>CAWBGZ010000020.1:0-13918 GCA_963788515.1 uncultured Acidobacteriaceae bacterium | reverse complement strand
ACCCCGCTTGGGCCCGTCAGGACCTGGCCCCAAAGCCTAAAGACTTCGGTGAGTATCTGCCTCAACTCCCGCTTCCCAGTACTGATCTGGTGGGGGACAGAGTTGGTGAAGATCTATAACGACGCCTACGTGGAGTTGATTGGGAGCAAGCATCCGAACGCGTTGGGGCGCCCTGGCCGGCTGGTGTGGCCGGAAATATGGGAGACCATCGGCCCCATGCTGTCGGGGGTGATGGAGCGGGGGGAGGCCACCTGGGCTGACGATCTGCTGCTCATGCTACGCAGGAACGGCTACCCCGAGGAATGCTACTTTACCTTTTCCTACAGTCCCATTCGAGACGAGTCTAGCGGCATCGGGGGGGGGTATTTACTCCCGTAGTGGAGACGACGGAGAAGGTCATTGGAGAACGCAGACTGCGTACGCTCCGAGAAGCTCGCGACGGCGCGCAACAACCGCTCGCGCGATGCCAACGAGGCATGCGTCAACGCGGCGCGCGGGCTGGCATCGAATCCCGCACGATCTGCCCTTTGCCGCCATCTACCTGCTGGACGAAGACGGATCAAGCGCCAGCCTGTCCGCCAGCGCCACCGGCACAGAAGAGAAAATTGAGTTTCCGGCGACCATTGATTTGCGTCTGGACTCCTGGCTTCCCTGCCGCCAGCTGGTGAACGGCGGCTCCTGTGTGCTGCCGGTGGCAGATCTCGGTTTGCTGCCGCCGCCGGCCGGAGCGTGGGGAACAAGGGTTGAGGAGGCATTCGCGGTGGCGATTCGAGGCGGCCTGCGTTCCAGGCCCACCGGGTTTCTGCTGGCGGGGGTAAGCGCCCATAAGCGGTTAGACGATCGCTACCGCGCGTTCTACACGCAGATCGCGGTCGAATTTGGCGAGGCCATTCGCGAAGCGCGCATGGTGGAGAGAGAGATTGAGCTTCAGGGGCAAGCCGAGGCAGAGAGAACGAAGATCCGGAGCTCTTCATGCAGGCTCCTGCGGCGATCATGATGTTGCAGGGACCGGAGCACAAGATCGTTTTGGTGAACCAGATTTACGTGCGGTTGGTGGGACGGAAATCGGAGAGCGACCTGGTGGGGAAGGCGCTGGCCGAAGCGTTGCCGGAACTCGCCGGCCAGGGATTCTTCAAACTTCTGGACGAGGTCTACCAATCCGGCAGGCCTTTTCTGGGTAACGAGATGAAGGCAAGGCTGCAACGAGAAGAGTCAGGCCAGAACGCAGAGGGGTACTTCAATTTTGTCTATCAACCGACCCGGGATCTGAGCGGAGGGGTGGACGGGATCTTGATTCACGCCGTAGAGGTGACGGAACAGGTGACGGCACGGCAAGAGGTGGAGTCGCGGGAGGAGCAGTTTCGCGTGCTGGCCGATTCGATTCCACAAATGGCCTGGATGGCAAACGCCGACGGCGACTTGTTCTGGTACAACCGGCGCTGGTACGAGTACACAGGCACGACGATTGATGAAATGCGTGGATGGGGATGGCAAGCAGTGCACGATCCTGCATTGCTGCCGGACATTATCGCGCGGTACAAGCAGTCGCTCTCATCAGGCCAACCATTCGATATGACGTTTCCGCTGCGCGGAGCGGATGGTAACTTTCGCAGCTTTCTCACCCTGGCACTGCCGGTTCGGGATGCGTCGGGAAAGATTATTCGCTGGTTTGGCACCAATACCGATATGGAAGCGCAGCGAAGGACCGAAGAGGCGATGCGCCAGTCGGAGAAGCTGGCAGCCGTGGGGCGCCTGGCTTCCTCGATTGCTCATGAAATCAACAATCCGCTGGAGGCGGTGACCAACCTGATTTACCTGGCCAAAGGCGCGGCGGTCAAAGATGAGGCGAAGGCGTATCTGGAGTCGGCGGAGGCCGAACTGGGGCGGATGGCGCAGATCACGAGCCAGACGCTACGCTTCCATAAGCAGCTGACTGCACCTACGCCGACTGATTTTGCGGAGCTGTTAAATTCCCTGATACCCCTCTATAGAACCAGGTTGTCGGACCTGGGAGCGGAACTGAAGATGGAGACAAAGGACTGCCCGCCGCTGGTTTGTTACGCGGGAGAAATTCGCCAGGTCTTAGCTAACCTGGTGGGGAACGCAATCGATGCCATGGGCAAACGGGGAACATTAAGGCTCAGAGTACGTGCGAGTACGGACTGGCGTGGCGCTGGGAGCGGAGTTCGCATTACGGTGGCAGATACGGGCCATGGCATGAGCGCGCAGACAATGAAGAGGCTGTACGAGCCATTCTTCACCACCAAAGAGGCGTTTGGCACCGGGCTGGGACTCTGGGTAAGCGCGGGGATTGTCGAGAAGCACGGCGGGACTTTGCGTGCTCGCAGCAGCGTAAAGCCGGGGAAATGCGGAACGGTGTTCGCGTTGTACCTCCCGTACGGCGGGGGCACTCGCAAGGAACTAAGAAACATCTGATAGGGAGCGCACTCTATGGAGCCTCGTCGCTTTTAACAGTGTGCTCTTGTTCGTTCTATTCAGCGAGACGATGGCCCTGTCAGAGGTCCAAACAAGCCCTGTCGCAAGTGACAGTTTCCCGAGTCGCAGGTCCCCCTTAGCTTTTTCGGTAGCCTGCGGGCCTTGGCAAATCCCGAAGGATGAAAACAACGAGTCTCAGAGCTTTTGAAGGATGTCCTTGTTCGCGGGAAAGAACGATCCCATTTCCGAAACTGAGAGAACTGAAAGGGATCAACTCTTGATTTTGTCTGCAGGTCGAGTGGCGCGAAAACGGCCGATCGCGACGTCCGTCCTGACATCCTGGAAAGAAATCGCTGACTACGTTGGAAAAGGCGCTCGCACCGTCCAGAGATGGGAACGCGAGTTGGGATTCCCGGTGCGAAGAACTCCACCTGGGACGAGGTCCATCGTGTTGGCCATCCCTGGAGAAATAGACGCATGGGTGCGAGCGCAGCAGTGTCCAAATGGGCGGGGAGGGTTCTCTGAATCGGAGCGAACCGCGCTGCTAGGGGCACTGAAAGCGCTCCGATCAGAAAATCAAGAGCTTCGACGTCAACTCGTTTCAGAACGGGAGAGGAAGTGACTGGATTTCGTGGCGTATTTGCTAGGACCGATCTTCGAACGGGTAGATCGTTAATTAGCTAGAGGGGACCTTGAGTCACGATGTGCTTAGGGGCCTCTTGGTGTACTTACCATGAAGCCGTGAATTGCACCTGAGGTCGATCCGACATCAGCTATTAATAGTGCGGTCGTCAGCTCGTCCCTATACTGTGGCGCATGCCAGCGAGACGAATGATCCCTGTGGACAAAGAGTTCTTTACGGGGCATCGATGCAGTTCCTGTGGATGGATTCGACCGACACCACTTGAAATCCCGCCGGGCAAATCGCTGAAGCAGACGCCAAAGAAGCCTTTGCAGTCCATAAGTGCTCTGAACATCTCCAGTGGTCTGCGACACGAAGGGCAGGAACTGATCCGCCCATGGCGCCGCGCGGACTGGTAGTTTTGCCAGTCGTCTGGAGCATGAATCACGTTCTAATGTTGGAAATGGACCTCGACGCGATCGTGCAAAGCATTGACAGAGAGATTAGCCGCCTGGAGCAAGCACGGGCACTGTTGACCGGTCATGTAGCCCCTTTAAAGCGCGGAATTGCCCCGGCTCCGAAGCGCAGGCAGATAAGCGCGGAAGGACGAGCAAGGATCGCCGCAGCGCAAAGGAAGAGATGGGCAAAGGCAAAGCGGAAATGACCTTCCTTGGGGCGACTGGTAGGATCTCAGTGCGGAGGAGACCCTTCACGGTTTCATGGCTATCCATCTCAAGCGTCCGATACTCCTCAGGCTGCTGCTTGAGCTCGCAGCCTGCCAGCGCGGAGTTACGGCGCGCGCCCCGAGCCGGTCAGCGGCGTATTGAGCGCAAAAAGATCTCTCTTGGGGCCTGGTGCCAGATGTGACCGACGCTTCCCCATGTAAATCGGATTCGATCCGACTCTCCAATCGCGGGATCCAGAATCGCGAAAACAACGTGACCAGCGGGAATCAAGACCGGCGACCCAGTGACGTCGCGGGCAGCCAGATCCCTTGTGATGTCGCACCGCTCGCGCACTTCAATCGCCTGAGATTCGTTTAGCAGCATATAGCCCCCTTCAGATCAGCTTTCCACTAACCGCGATACCAGCCAATGCTTTCCTGACTTTTATTTGTCGCCTGTGGTTGCTGAAGTAGGAACGCTACCGGGGAAAGCGTAGGTGCTGGGCATCGTGCTCCCGTCCAAGAGCTTCAGATGTATGAGTGACTCAGGTTCGTTTGCCAACTGTCAGCGCCTCAGCGATCGATACTGCTCTGGTGTCAACCGCAGGTAGCAGCCACCTCTGCCGGTCTCAATCGCGTGCTCCAAGACCTGCCGGCTCTCTGAATCGCCCCATGCCTCGCCTCGCCTCGCCAACTCGCGGATCTTCTCGGGATCGGTAAAGGTGAACTGACGCGGTAAGGGCGTCTTGAGGTCGGCTTCCACGAATTGAACCTGCCAACCCTTGCGATAGAAGAACGTCATGAAGACGCGATGGCTTGGGCGGTCGTAGCGACTCATGACGGCCAGTATAGGCGAAGAAAAGAAGAAGATATGCACAGTGCCAAAGCCGCCAGCGGTCTAGACTGGACACAGCTCGTCATGCTGCACCTCCATTCTGAAATGGCTCGGATTGCGGTACCGGTACCGATCCTCAGCTGCTTCGCGATCGCTCGCCAGGGCACGTCCTGAGCCCGTAGCTCACGTATCTTATCGCCATTGGCATACGCCCGCGGTCGGCCGATCCTGCTTCCCCGTTTACGGGCAGCGTGCATTCCGGCAGAAACCCGCTCCTTGATCAGTTCTCGCTCAAACTGAGCCATGGCGCCGATGATGTGCATCATGAGTCGGCCGGACGGCGTGCTCAGGTCGAGGTTGTCGCGCAGGGAGATAAAGGCCACCCCATAGGCGCTCAGGTCCTCGATCGTCGTGACCAGATGCTTGAGGCTGCGACCAAGCCGGTCGAGCTTCCAGCAGACGACGGCGTCAAAAGCCCGAGAATGGGCGGCGGCGAGCATCCGGTTGAGCTCGGGGCGGGATTCCCTGGACCCGCTTACGCCGAGGTCGACATATTCCGCAGTGACTTCCCAGCCGCGGCGGGCAGCGTATTCGCGAAGCTCGGCAAGCTGCATTTCGGGGTTCTGGCTGTGGAGGGTAGAAACACGAGCGTAGATCGCGATGCGTTGGCTCATGGCTGCACCGCCTTCGTCAGCGCTTTCTCAAGCTGGTGAAAGTACTTGGCGAACAGATGAGGGCATGGCTTGATCCGTTGCAATGCGTCCTCGGCCAGAGCAATGCCAATGGCCCAGGCGTCTGCCTCGTTTTTGATCAGCTCGGCGGTTCGTGGATCGCAGCTGCTGGATCGGGGACCGCTCAGCTGCCGGCACTGCTCTTTGGCCAGGGGAAGAAGGATTTCGATCGCTGCGAGAAGCTGTGGCGATTCAACTGACAAGCGCAGCTGCTGCTCTACGAGGCTGGTGGTCTGCGCGGGTGCCGGCAGAGGCTTGGTAAAGAATTGAGCGGAATCGGACGGACTGCTACTTTGGGTGGTAGCCATTGTTTGCCCTACTCCTAGAGGGCGACTTCGGTTAGCGTCCTGTGGGTGCTAGTCACATCCGCAGGACGCGCTATTGTTATCGGCAGATCAACTGAAAGATCTCAGCAACTGTTTCTTTCTGAAATCGTCGGGAACGGATCTACCGCGACACACATTACACACCTGGGGGCAGGTCTGGGGGCAACTCGCAAATACTGTCTGACTGTTCCCCTCTAAAATCATAGGGTTACGCCTAGTATTCGGTAGCCGCCTCGCCCACCAAATATAGAATCAATTAGTTAGGCTGCGCTCCGTCAATCTTTCGATGGGCAATTGTCGAACTAATGGACGTAGAGGTGGGACACGAAACTGGGAAGAGCCAGAACCGGGGAGGCGAACTTCTGCCCCCCGGCTTCTCTTCTGTTTTCACTCACCAGCTTATGCGGATGGCAAATTGCATCACTCGAGGATCGCCAGAGAGCGAGGTAATTGAGGCCGCGCTCCCGCTGCTCACATTCCCATTCGGCTGGCCAAACAATGCGTGGTTGGCAACGTTGAATACCTCCCAACGTGCTTCCGCATTCAAGCTCTCGTGGATGGGTATGTTCTTAATGAGCGCCGCATCGAAGACCTGCGTATTTGGCCCATTCAGGGTATTCCGGCTTCCATTGCCAACCACGTACTTGCCGGGGTCGACAAATGGGTTGGTCAATCCGGAGCCGTAAGCGGAGCAGGCGCTATTTGCGCTGGTGTAGAAGAAGCAGGCTTGCGCCCTGGGGTAATGCACGGGTCCAACCACGTTGGGAACGGCGGTCGCGTATCCGTAGGCATCGAGCAAGCTGCTTTCGCTCCCCCAATTCGCGGTGAAAGGGTGCCCGCTGTAGAACGTGTAAACCCCGGAAGTACTCCAGTTGCCCAGGACCCAGGCCAGCCATCCAGAATTCAGCATCTGCTTACCGTGGCCAAACGGAAGATCGTAAACATATGTGCCCGAGATGCGCTGTGGGATATTAAAGTCGCTGGGACCATACCACGCGCTGTAATTGCGGCCGTTGGGCGGATCGCCGGAGTTGGTTTCCAGTTCTTCCGGCGTGTCGTCGAGACTGCGGGAGTAGGTATAGGCCACACGCACACTCAATCCCTTCGCCTTCGGGTGAGTGAGACTAGCTTGCAACCCGTTGTAGTTGCCATAGCCGATCGGTGTGGTGTATTCGATTTGTCCGAAATTGGAGTACGGCTGAACCTTGGTGCTGACCCCACCGGAGATGATCGGCTGGTTGTAGTCGTAGATAACATCCAGATGAGTTGATTTGGTACCTACATAATCTGCTTCCGCCAGCCAGTTGTTGGAGAGCTCTCTCTGGAAGCCGAAACTCCACTGCTGCACGCTCGGCGCGTGGGCTGTGGGATTAAGAGCGCGGATGTGAAACGCCTGCAGCGCGTTGAGATTGATGGTCGTGGGATCGAGAAAGTTCGCCGGGAAGCCGACCGACGGGGTTATCACGGGAAAGCTGTTACTGGCCTCCGTCTTATTCACCAGGTTGGGGGGGTTCAATGCCAGCTGATCTTCGCTGCCGAAGCGCTCGAAGAGCGTGTAATAGAGTCCGTAGCCCCCGCGCACCACGGTCTTGGAATCGAGCGCGTAGGAAACACCGAAACGGGGACCGAAGTTCTTGGTGGTGGGGTTGACCAATGCCCGATTACTCAGCGACCCGCTCTTGGCGAAAACCAGCGAGCCACTGCCTGCCGGATCAAAATTGGCCATCCGGTTCTGGCCTTCCAGGGCAGGCGTCGAGAAGTCGTAACGCAGGCCCAGATTCAGCGTCAGGCGGGGCGTCACCTTCCAGTCATCTTCTACGAAGCCTGAAGCCATCCAAATACGTTGGTCGACGAAAAACACATTCGTCAATTGTGTGTACTGGGTGGCCCCAAGCAAACCGTCTGCATAGGACAGGCCAGTAAACACGCCGGTAAAGGTCAGATCGCCGCGCGTGCCTGGCTCATCCTGGAAGATATTGCGCATGGGCGCGAAGACAGTTCCGCCGAATTTGAGGCTGTGCCTGCCCAACGTCCAGTTGAGCGTGTCGTTGTATTGGTAGAGCATGGGAATTTGGCGCTTGGGCAGAAAGTCGGGAGAGCCCAAAAAGGTTTTGTTGGTAAACGTGGTCAGCGGCACGCCTCCCCCGATAGCTGGGTTGTCGGGGATACCGGGCACAAAGCTCCCGGCCATCTGTGGCAGCCCGAAGGGCTGCTGGGCGGCATAGGAATAGTCGCGCACCCAGCCAAAGCGGAACTCATTTACGATGCGCGGGTTAACGACGCGCGTCCATCCCAATACCACGCTATTGCCGCTCAGCGCCTGGTTGCCCCAGGCGGAGGTGGAGGTGCCGTCGGCAAGACCGCCAAAATAACCCGGAATCATCCGCGTGCGGTTGAAGTAGTTGTATCGGGCAAAGACTGTATCCGAGGAATAAGGCGTCCAGTCAACCCGGCCGTCGTAGCTGTCGTTGTTGTCGATGGCCGATCCGGTTCGGCTGTAATTGTTCAGCTCGGGAAAGGTCGCCGAGCCGGGCTTGTAATTCGGCTCGGGGAAGAGAGCGATCAGGGCTGCCACCGACGAGTCTATCCTGTCTGCCGGGATCTGGTTGTTGGGGAATGCCTGGCAGCCCGCACTGATGGTGTAGGGCTTGGGGCATGTGGTTGGGTCGATGACGGTGGGATAATTCGCGACCCCCGCCACGGCCGCAGCCGCATTGCTGAAGTCACCCACCCGTTCGTTGTCCAACGGCACGGTCGAGATGCGGGAAAGTCCCTGCTTGATCCGCGTGCCCTCGTAGTTAAAGAAGAAAAAGAGCCGGTCGCGCTTGATGGGGCCACCCAGGCTGGCACCGAACTGGTTCTGGTTGTCTTCGGCCTTCCGCGTGGTGCTGCGCTTGGTGAAGTAGTCGAAGGCGTCAAAGTACTGGTTACGCACAAACTCATAGGCTGTTCCGTGCAGCTGGTTTGACCCGCTACGCGTATTCACAGAAACCACGGCCCCCGGTCCGCGGCCATACTCCGCCGAGTAAGGGTTGGTGATCACGTTGAATTCCGAGATCACGTCGACCGAAGGATGTGCCGACTCGGTGCTCAGTTCCTGTACATTTTCGGAAAAGGTGTTGTTGTCGATGCCATCCAGAAGAAAGTTAATTCTGCAGCGAGTGAACCCCATTGACGTTAAAGCTGCCTGTACGGCCGGATGAAGTTGCGCCGCTCTGGTTGGTGTAGCGATTGATCTGCACCCCGGGCACGGTGCGCAGCAGATCGTCCCAGTTGCGCAGGTAGAGTGGGGTGTTGGCGATCGTATCCTGAGTTACCAGCGTGCTGATCGACGCGTCGTCGCGCGACAGATTGACCGCCTGCGCGCTTACCTGGACGGTCTGGTTGTCGGCCCCAACGGTGAGATGCAAGTCCAGCCGCACCCGCTCACCAACGCCGACCGATACTCCCTGCTTGAGCGTGGTGAAACCCGGATTGCTGACGGTTACGATGTAGTCCCCGATCGGCAGGTCGGCGAGAAGATAGCTGCCGTCAGACCCACTTTTGGTCGAACGCTGGTAGCCGGTGGCGACTCCGTTTGCGGTAACGGTCGCTCCACTGACGACCGCCTCGGAGGCATCCATCACCTGTCCGCTGAGGTTGCCGGTGGTGACCTGTGCCCGGCATGAAACAGAGGGCATCAAGAGCAGCAGCAAAACCGGCAGAATCGTAACAGCGAAGATTCTGGAGACGCCTCTGCGGACGTCGTACAGAGAGGGGGTGCGTTTCTGAATCGGGTGGTGTTTCATTGGTTAGGCGCTCCTGTAAATGTCGTTCTTGCCAATGCTTCACTGGCGTCAGGCTAGGTGCGCCGAATGGGCGCAGAAAGTGTTTACCCTCCGTTCAAGCGGGGTATACCCCTGTGGCAACATGCGCTAACTATGGGCCGCCAAATCACTTAGGCGAGTTGTAAATTCTCCGTGAAGAGGCCTCTTCCCTGCGCTGCGGGAGGCCAAATTCATCGAACATTCACTGACCGAAGATAGCCTCAAATTTGAGCAACCACTGCAAGCGCCACCACGCTGCGGCGGGATGACAGGCGTTGGCGGGACTGATGAACCCAAGGAGCACGACGTGAAGAATACGTCCCCTTCTTCCGAGAGCGTTCACTCCTCCAACCACGAGGAGGATCCCCACTGGCTGCTGGTAGAAAGGATCGTCGCCAGCCGGCACTTGAACAAAGCGCCGCTGCTCTCCAAGTTCCTTCTGCACATTTGTGAGGAGTTGCTGAGCGGTCGCCAGGCCGAAATCACTGGATACCAAATCGGCGTCCGGGTCTTCGACCGGCCGCCGGACTATCGAACGGTCGAAGACAATATCGTGCGCAACTACGCTCGCCAGCTTCGCAAGCGTCTCGTTGAGTACTTCGCCGCGGAAGGGTTAACCGAGCCGGTGCGGATCGAGATCCCCCTAGGGGGTTACGTTCCGGTCTTTGTCCCACGGGAGGTACTGCCCGGGATTACACCCCTCATGGCCGTCCCGGTACGCGTCCCTATCAACGGTCCGAACAACCTTCCGACGATCGCGCCGGAGTCGGGGCCGCCGGCCATTGTTTCTGAGGCGGGCCATCCGAAGCCGCGACGGCCGCAGTTCAGATGGCTCGCTTTGTACAGCGTCGCCCTGGTCGGCGTTACCTTAGCGGCGACTCTTTGGCTGACCAGGAAGCCGTCCCTGATCGAGCCAGCGCGTCCATTATGGGCGGCGCTTTTTCATTCTCCGTTGGACACCTATATCGTGCCCGCAGACTGCGGCTTCAATATGGTGGAAGACCTGGCGCAGCGAAACCTAAGCCTCTCGGACTATCTGAGAAGCGATTACCTGACGGTTCCCTTGCCGGCGATGGATGCCCACAGTTCCAGTGACTTGCGTACACAGGAATTCACCAGCTTCGTCGACCTTGAAGTCGTGTCCTCGCTCTCTCGTCTTCCCGAGGTCGACCCGCAACATCTGATCCTTCGTTTCCCCCGCGACCTGCGATTGGCGGACCTGAAACATTCCAACGTCATCCTCATTGGTTCAATCGGCAGTAATCCCTGGACGGAAGTGCTGCAGAAGAACGTCAACTTCCGCGTGCTTTATCGCGACCACATGCAAGAAGCCTGGATCTCGAATTCGAATCCACAGCCGGGGG
Organism: uncultured Acidobacteriaceae bacterium; assembly: GCA_963788515.1. Classification (GTDB taxonomy): domain Bacteria; phylum Acidobacteriota; class Terriglobia; order Terriglobales; family Acidobacteriaceae; genus PALSA-350. The sequence continues at coordinate 3,134 of CAWBGZ010000020.1, read as the reverse complement.
AAGCCTCCTCCTACGCCAGCCACTGGAACGAACCTGCTCACGAGACGTATGCCTTGATCACCTTCCGGCCCAATCTCGCCGGCACCGGCCACCTGTTGGTGATCCAGGGACTTGACGTGGCCGGCACACAGGCGGCGGCGGAAACCCTTTTTCGCGGCGACGCTATCGCGCCGGTGCTCAAGAAGGCTCTGTTGCCGGGTGGAACGCTTCGCTCTTTCGAGGTCCTGCTTCAGTCCACCAGCCTGGAGTCCAATGCCGCCAACACGCAGATCATAGCCAGCCGCATCTACTGAAGGCGCGTCCGCGACGGTCCATCCCTGCGTTCTTCGGTGAGCCTCGACCAGGTATTTGTAACTCCAGCGGTTCTGATCAGCACCCAGCTAGCGCCTTGGCTTCTTCGACAGTAGCCTCTTCCCAACGACCGTCGCCCGCCTGGATCTCGCAATGACTGTTCGTGTTCATTGAAGGACGCACCTACCATCATCGTAACCTTGCGGGCGCACATACACCTTCCGTAAGTGCAGGACATCATCCCGGTTTGAAACGATCTTCGAGGCTCCGTCACTAACCGGTGCAAGATGACGGAGGAGGTTGCGATGAAAGTACTCACGGATTTCGCAGGCCAGAATTGGCTCATTACGCCGGCGGCTCTCGCTGTCGGGGAAGTTCCTCCGGCGAGCATCCACGACCAGAAATTTCTGCTCGTGCTGTCGGGCGTGGTAATAGCGAACCTCGAAGGAAACAGTACCTCGCAGTGGCTCCACGAAACACTATCGTTCCTTCCAGACATGGCGGGACCGCAGAATTCGGGGCCGCTGAACTGGGCGATTAGCCGATTTTCCATTCCCAAGCCGCCCGGCCAGAACTACAGCATTCAATTCTCGCTGGAAGAATGGGCGCCGTTCGCCTCGCTCAGTTCGATCTACGATCAGGACCAGTCGATCAACGCCGGGTTTGCAGTCGACGTTTGGCGGCCCAACCATTTTGCCACCGGGACCGATGCCCTCACCCATTCGCCGGTGGGCAACCTGTTTACGGGGATCAATGTCGACGTGGCTGTGAGTGACACCGACGCCTGGATTTACCGGGTTGGGTACAACGTCACGCTCCTGGGAAAGATCGTGTTTGTGACTACTCCAAAAACGTTGTTCCTTTCGAACTTCAATGCCACACAAGATGGCGCTTCGCCCTCCACCGTGCAGGCGGTGGGCACAGCGAAGGTCGAAGGGTCGGTCAAGAACGTGATGGTCATTGATCCTCCCTTTCCCCATACCGATAAATGGGTGGAGATCATTGGACTGCCACCCACCAGCGAGGGAATCGTCAGTTTCTTGGGTCTGCTTACGGAAGTTGACGGGGAAGGCGTCTACAACTTTTCTGCGGCGGTGTTTATGCCGACCCCTACTCCTGAGACGGCCAGCACTTCTGTGGCATCGCTCAGTTTCGAGACAGCGAACGAACAGGAGTTCATGCACATCGATTTCACACCGCAAAACACGGTGCGCATCGACGACACGGTCAACATCGGCTCCTTTGTGTACGACCAGGTGTTCCTGGTGCAGGTGACTCTGAATATTTCTACGACTCAATCGACCGCGCACGTGGTGGTTTCGGGAGGCGGGGCATCGGGCGACAGTATCTACACCATGCCTGAGCCGTTTCAGATCCTTTCGCCGCAGTTTGGTGCGATTCGGCTGTGGAAAGGATTCGGGAACCAGGGCAGCTTCGAGGCAACGAATATTCTTGTTACCCGCGAACCCTAGCCTCTAGGCACGGCTCGCCCAGTACCCACCTTTCGTGATGACGGTTCTTACCGATTTTCAAGCAGAACTTTGTAACGTTCGGCGGATAGCCGCCACTATGTCGATGTTTGATAGATGGGGCGGGTACCAGACGGGTCAGGAAATGCCTGCCACGCTTGTCTGGTGCTTCACTTCCATCCTGCCGGCCGCGATTCTCCACGAACTTCTTTATCGACTCTTTCGGGGGGAGGATTCGATAAAGTGGAACGGGGAGGATCGCAGGTGGCATAAGACGATCCTATCCCTCACATTAGTCATGCTTTACCTCCATCTACCGCGCGAGCGAGATATCACCTTTTGCCCTTTGTAGGCGGGTCTTCGGGCGACTGGCTATGGGCATTTCTCCACGAGTGGATATTGCTCTCGGTCGTGATTGGGAGGACAATAAAACACGCAAGTGTCTGATTGCATCGCCGCAATCGGAGAAGTATTGCTTACAGGAGGCGAGCGATGGGTGAGATTCCCAATCTACCGTTCTACGGCGTGAAACTCTGGCTCGCGGTTGCGATTCTGACCTCAGCCAGTGTTCCCCTGTTCGGAGAGGTGTCCCAGACACCTTCCGCCCAAACCGCGGCTGGCCCTCCGCAGCAAGTGTCCGCTTCCGCTCCACAGCGCAAGACTCTATCTCTTGAACCGCTTCCAACTGAAATGAAGGCAGACATTTTAATGGCCCGCGGAGAGTACGCCGCAGCGATCGCCGCGTATCAGCAAGGCAACCTAAAATCGGCTATTACCTGGAACAGCATAGGCATGGCCTATCACCATCTTTTCGCCCTGGAGGAAGCGCGTAAGGCTTACCAGACGGCACTTGCGATCAATCCTCGCTTCGCCCCTGCTTCTAACAACCTTGCCGCCGTGTACTACGGCCAACACGATTTCCATGATGCTGAGCGTTTTTACAAGCGAGCGCTGAAACATACTTCGGAAAGCGCGGTCATCTTCTGCAACCTGGGCACCGCCTACTTCGCCGAAGCAAAATACAAGCAAGGCATGAAGGCGTATCGCAAGGCCTTCGAAATCGATGAGAAGGTCTTTGCCCCCCAGTCGTCCGCCATGATCGAAGCTGGCGGATTTCCGTGAACAACGGATCGCCATGAACTACTTTGTCGCAGCAACCTACGCCAGGGTGGGAAAACAAGAACAGGCGCTCATCTATCTTCGCAAGGCAATGGATGAGGGCTTCAGCGACCGTAAGCGTCTGAGTGAAGACAAGGATTTCGCCACCCTGCGAACCACGCCGGAGTTTCAGCATCTGCTGGACCAGGAAAATCTGAATTAATCTAAACAAGCTTGCTTTCCCGTTAGTCGCGATGACGTGAATCGACGGCTGTG
>CAWBGZ010000019.1:0-428047 GCA_963788515.1 uncultured Acidobacteriaceae bacterium | reverse complement strand
CGCAACACCGCCTTCCTCACCGCGATCCGACAGGACCCGGTGCTGGCCTCGGTCAAGCTCGTCGCCGAACCCTGGGATCTCGGGCTCGGCGGCTATCAGGTCGGCGCGTTTCCCTCGCAGTGGTCGGAATGGAATGACCGCTATCGCAGCGCGATGCGGCGCTACTGGAGCGGCGAAGGCAGCCTGATCGGCGAAGTATCGAGCCGCATGACCGGCTCATCCGACCTCTACAATCACGACGGCCGCAAGCCGCGCGCCGGAATCAATCACATCACCGTCCATGACGGCTTCACGCTCGCCGACCTGTTCAGCTACAACGAAAAGCACAACGAGGCCAACGGCGAGGGCAATCGCGACGGCTCCAACGACAACCTCAGCAACAATTGCGGCCATGAAGGCCCGACCGACGATTCCGCCATTATCGCGCTCCGCAGGCAGTTGCGGAAGAACCAGCTCGCCTGCCTCATGCTCGCGCAGGGCCTGCCGCTGATCCTTGCCGGCGACGAGGCCGGCAACAGCCAGAACGGCAACAACAACGCCTATTGCCAGGACAACGAGATCGGCTGGGTCGGCTGGGAAGGCCTCGGCCGCGAAGGCGACGACCTCACCGATTTCATCGGCTACATGACCGAACTGCGCCGGCGCTTTCCCCAGATACGCTCGCAGCGCTGGCTCGACGGCCGGCGTGCGGACGGCTCCTACGGCGTATTGTGGCTGACGCCGGCGGCCGAAGACATGACGGAAGAGGACTGGAAATTCCCGGAAGGCCGCTTTCTCTCCTACGTGCTCGGCCCCGCCGAACACGGCCGCGAACCGATCTTCATCGTGCTGAACGCCGCACCCGAGGAGATCGCGTTCACGCTGCCGAAGCTGCCGGAATACAGGACATGGCGGCAACTATTGAACACCGCGGACGTTAAGCAAGAGGCCAGGGATTTAGCAGCGGCAAGCGAGGCAAAGGCGCCTCCCCGTTCGGTCCTGGCGTTTGCGGGTTCGGCATGAATGAACGGCAATTCGGCCCACGACTGACTGTAGACGGCGCCTCGTTCCGGCTTTGGGCGCCGGCGGCGAAGCGGGTCGATCTCCTGCTGGAAAAATCCCATGCCATGCGGCGCGGCGAGGCTGGCTGGTTTGTCGCCGAAGTCCCGGGCGTCAAAGCCGGCGCGCGCTACAAATTCCGCATCGACGACGACATCGACGTGCCGGATCCTGCTTCCGCCTTTCAGCCCGACGACGTGTCGGGCCGAGCGAGGTGATCGATCAGGCGAGCTATCGCTGGCGCGCGGCAGACTGGCGCGGCCGGCCTTGGCCGGAAACCGTCCTGATCGAAACCCATGTCGGCACCTTCACGCCGGAAGGTACCTACCGCGCCATGATCGGCAAGCTCGACCATCTGGTGGCCTCCCACATCACCGCGCTGGAACTGATGCCGCTGGCGGATTTCGCCGGTACGCGCAACTGGGGCTATGACGGCGTCTTGTGGTACGCGCCGGACAGCGCCTATGGCCGCCCGGAAGATCTCAAGGCGCTGATCGATGCCGCCCATCTGCGCGGGCTGATGGTGTTCCTCGACGTGGTCTATAACCACTTCGGGCCCGAGGGAAATTACCTCGGCCGCTATGCGCCCGGCTTCTTCACGGAGGCGCAGACCCCGTGGGGCAGCGCGATCGATTACCGGGTGGCGGAGGTGCGCGCCTTCGCGATCGAGAACGCGCTGTACTGGCTGCGCGACTACCGTTTCGACGGGCTGCGGCTGGATGCGGTGCATTCGATCGCCGAACTCGGCGAAACCTCGATGCTGCACGATCTCAGCGTCGGCGTCGGCCAACTCGCCGCGGAAACCGGTCGCCACATCCATCTGGTGCTCGAGAACGACGACAATGCCGCGAGCCTTCTGGATGCGGACGAATATCCGCCGCATGGCAAATACCGCGCGCAGTGGAACGACGACTATCATCACGCCTGGCACGTGCTGCTGACCGCCGAATCCCACGGTTACTACCGCGACTATCAGCGCTCGCCGCGAAGAGACATCGCCCGCGCGCTGGGCTCGGGCTTTGTCTATCAGGCAGAGGCGTCGGCGCATCGCGGCGGACGATTGCGCGGCGAGCCGAGCGGCGCGCTTTCTCCGACCGCCTTCGTCAATTTCCTGCAGAACCATGACCAGATCGGCAACCGCCCGCTCGGCGACCGGCTCGAGAGCATGGCCGATCCCAGGGCGATCGAGACCGCGCTGGCGATCACGCTGCTGGCGCCGATGATCCCCATGCTGTTCATGGGCGAAGAATGGGGATCGACGCGGCCGTTCCCGTTCTTCTGCGATTTTCACGGCGATCTCGCCGACGCCGTCCGCGAGGGCCGGCAAAAGGAATTCGCGGGCGCCCATCCGAAGCATCGCGACCGGATGCCGGATCCGCTGGACGCATCGACGTTTCGATCCGCCGTGCTCGATTGGGATGCACTGGGCGAAACGGGTGCAAAATCCCGGCTGGCGCTGGTGCGCGATTTGCTCGCGATCCGCCAGCGAGAGATCGTCCCCCGGCTCGCAGGCGCCGCTTTTGGCGATGCCCATGCGGCGGACAACGGTATGCTGACGGCGCACTGGCGCATGGGCGACGGCGCAACGCTGCAGCTGACCGCCAACCTGACGGAAAGCCAAATAGTCCGCGCACCAGGTCAGCCAACCGGCACCCGCATCTGGGGCAACGACACCGGCGCGACCATGCCGCCGCTGTCGGTGCTCTGGCATCTCGGAGCGCGGCTGATGCCTCCGGCCATTCCGATCGCGACCTACCGGCTGCAACTGACGGCGAATTTCGATTTCGACGCAGCCGCTGCCGTCGTGCCCTATCTGAAGGCGCTCGGCATCAGCCATGTCTACGCATCGCCCTTCATGAAGGCGCGCCAGGGCTCGACCCACGGCTACGACATCGTCGACCACACCGAGCTCAATCCCGAACTCGGCGGCGAACAGGGTTTTGAGCGCTTGAGCCAGGCGCTGAAGGCGCACGACCTCGGCCTGATCCTCGATTTCGTTCCCAATCATGTCGGCGTGCATTTCGCCGATAATCCGTGGTGGCTCGACGTGCTGGAATGGGGCCCGGCCTCGCCGCATGCCGCCTCCTTCGACATCGACTGGGACATCCTGCCGTACCGGGCGCGGCCCGGCGTGCTGCTGCCGATCATCGGCTCATCCTACGGCGAGGCGCTGGAAGAGGGCGAGATCGAGCTGCGCTACGATGCCGGCGAAGGCGGCTTTTCGGCCTGGTACTTCGAGCATCGCCTGCCGATCGCGCCGGAGCGCTACGGCGAGATCCTGCGCAACATCGTCAGGGAAGCCGGAGCGGAAGGCAGCGACGCGGGAAAACGCATTCTCGATCTGACGTCGCGCTACAAGGGCTTGCGCCATCCCAACGCCAAGGAAGCGCCGGCCTTCAAGGCCGAGCTGCGCGGCATAACCGGCAGCGCACGAGATCATCGCGCGCGGGCTGGAAGCATTCCGGCCCGGAGCCGACAGGCCGTCGCAGACGATCGCGCTGCATCACCTGCTGGAGCGCCAGCATTACCGGCTCGGACACTGGCGGCTTGCCTCGAGCGACATCAACTACCGGCGGTTTTTCGACATCAATACGCTGGCGGGACTGCGGGTCGAGGATGCCGGCACATTCGCGGCCATCCATCGGCTGGTCAGGAAACTGATCGCGGAAGGAAAGCTGCAGGGCCTGCGGCTCGACCACATCGACGGCCTGCGCGATCCCGCGCAATATTTCCAGCGTCTGCGTCGTCTCGTCCGCGATGCCCAAGGCCGTGATGCCAGTCCGTTCTACATGGTGATTGAGAAGATTCTCGGCGAGCACGAAGAGCTGCTGGCTTTTTCCGGCGTACACGGCACCACCGGCTACGAATGGCTCAACGCCATCACGCAGGTGCTGCTCGACGGCAACGGCCTCGAGCCGCTCGACGAAATATGGCGACAGATCAGCAACCAGCCGCCACGGCTGGCGCCGTTCCTGAAGGAGGCCAAGCGGCGCGTGCTCGAGACCTTGCTGACCAGCGAATTCACGGTGCTGTCGCGGCTGCTGGCGCGCATCGCCGGCGGCCATTACTCCACCCGCGACTTTTCCGCCGACAGCCTGCGGCAGGCGCTCGAGCTCTACATCCTGCATTTTCCGGTCTATCGCACCTATCTGACGCCTGCCGGCCCGACCGCTCACGACCGCGCGCTGATCGCGGAGACGATCGAGAAGGCGCGAAGCGAGTGGTTCGCGGCAGACGAGGGTATCTTCGACTTTCTCCGCGACACCCTGACCATGGACCTGATCAAGCCGGGCCGCGCATCGCACAGCGCGCCGCGGGTGCGCCGCTTTGCGCTGAAGCTGCAGCAATTCACCGGTCCGATGATGGCGAAGTCGCTGGAGGACACCACGTTCTACCGCTATCATCGCCTGCTCGCGCTCAATGAAGTCGGCGGCGACCCCGCGGCGGCAGCGCTTCCGGTCGACGCCTTTCACGACGCCATGAAGCTCCGCGCCGCGGAGTGGCCGCACGGCATGACGGCAACCGCAACCCATGACACCAAGCGCGGCGAGGATGCACGCATGCGCCTGATCGCGTTTGGCCGAATTTCCCGGCGAATGGGCCAGTGCGGTTGCGCGATGGAAGGTCATGAACGCGCCGCATCTGGCCATCAAAGGCGAGGCGCGCGCACCGTCGGCGACTTCGGAATACATGCTGTATCAGGCGCTGCTCGGTGCATGGCCTTTGGATGAGCACGACGCGTCGTTTGCGGAGCGGATCCAGGCTTACGCATTGAAGGCCTCGCGCGAGGGCAAGCAGGAAACCAGCTGGCTCAATCCCAACGAAGCCCATGAAGCGGGCCTTCGGCTTTTCATCGAACGGATCCTGGATCCGGCGGTCTCGGCCGAATTTCTCAATTCAATGGAAACGCTGGCGCGGCGGCTTGCGCTCTTGGGCGCATTGAATTCCCTGAGCCAGGTCACGTTGAAGGCGACGATGCCCGGCGTGCCCGATTTCTATCAGGGAACGGAATTCTGGGACCTGTCCCTGGTCGATCCCGACAACCGGCGGCCGGTGGACTTTTCCGAGCGGGCCCACGTGCTGGCGTCGCTGGAAACCCCCGACTGGCAACGCCTCGCGCAAAACTGGCCCGATGGTCGCGTGAAGCTGGCCTGGACGAGGCATCTGTTGAAGCTGCGTACGGAACTTGCGGACGTATTCACGACCGGCGACTACGAGCCGCTGCGGGTGAGCGGGCCGCATCGCGATCATATCATCGCGTTTGCGCGGCGCCGCGGCGGCGATGCCGCGATCGTGGCAGTCGCAAAATCACTCGCCGCGTTCTCGCAAGGCGGCCGCGTGTGGCCCCGGCCGGAGAATTACGACAGCTTGCTCGATATCGACGGCTACGCGGTGCAAGGCTTTGCGGATGCCGATGCGAGTCAGCTTCGCCTCTCCGATATCTTCAGGCATCTACCAGCGGCGGTGTTGAAGGCCAGGGTCGTCAGCACGAAGCCAGCGCGAAAGCGAACTCAGCTGTCGAACGTCTAGAGCATGTCGGTTCTGATTGAATCAGAACCGAAGCTCTGGATTCTTGTCTTGACGCGTTTTCTTCACGCGAACCGGTATCCACTTCGCTCAAAAACGCTCTGACGCGCGAAAGCCGCCCGGGATCGACGGCCGGACGGCTTTGGCGGATGTCGTGCCGACTCACGAAGTTCGGTTCCCTTCCCCGCGCAAACCAAATCGTCGACCAAATTCGTTACCGGCAAGTTGACGCCCACAAGTGCCAAGGTTCATCGCAGCTTTTTGCTGCTGCGCAACATCAACTGCGCTTGGTCAGGAAGCAGATTGCCGCGATGCCGTATCGCGGCTTGCGCGACTTCGGCAAAGCGCTGCAGCAGCCACGGCAGCGTGACTTCCAGGCGGACATGATCGTCGGCAACATCGAGATGGCCCGATGCCGCCTGCCCCATCGCGCGAACGCGGAAGGTCATGCGATTGTCCTGCCAGCTCTCCTCATCCACTTTCAGCACGGGAATGCTGGAGGCCGCGCGCGCCAAGCCTGTCTTGAGGCGTCGCATCGCCTCCTCGCGGCCGAGCTGGTGCGGGATCGAAACGATCAGCGGTTGAGACATCATCGGTTCCTCGACGAACGAGACTGCATGTAGTTCCACGTCTCCATAAAAAAAGAGCGCGGCGGAGCGTCGCAAGATCGCGGAACTTTCCAAGTTCCCATCGGTTTTTCCGGCCTGAATGGCAGAGCAACAGGTGCCGACTGCCGGGCTGGAGGAGATTTCTAAATGTCTATCGGAACCATTATCCTGATCATCCTGGTGATCGCCTTGCTCGGCGGTTTCAGCGGCATCGGAGGCGGACCGTTCTACGGCACCGGATATTACGGCGGCGGCGGCCTCGGCCTCGTGGTTGTGATTCTCCTGATCCTGCTGCTGATGGGCAGACTCTAACCATCAGGCGTCCGGAATGTTGCGAGGCGCGGGCATCCCGGCCTCGCATATTCTTATTCGGCGGCATCAGGACCTCTGGCCCCCTGGGCTCGTCAGGCTCCAGGTGTGACGAGCGATCATCAGGTCTTCGTCGGTCGGAATTACCCATGCAGACGTTTTGCTGGCGGCCGTGGTGATCCGCGGACCGCCCGCAACGTTGGCGGCCTCATCGAGTACGATCCCGAGCCAGGACGCGTCCCTGCATACCCTCATGCGGATTTCGGGCGCGTGCTCGCCGATCCCGGCGGTGAAAACCAGCGCATCCAGTCCGCCGAGAGCGGCGACCAGCGATCCCAGTTCACGCCCGATCCGATAGATGAACAGGCTGACCGCCTCGGCCGCATGCGGCTGGTCGCTCGCCAGCAGCGCCTTCATGTCGTCGCTCACGCCGGAGACGCCGAGCAGGCCGGAGGATTGATAGAGCAGCTCGCTGACGGCGTCCGCGCTCATGCCTTTCTGCTGCATCAAATAAAGCACGACGCCCGGATCGAGATCGCCGCAGCGACGGCTCATCGGCAGCCCGTCCAGCGCGGTAAATCCCATCGTGGTCGCGATGCTTTTGCCGTCCTTGATCGCGCACATGCTGGCCCCGCTGCCGAGATGAGCCACCACCACGCGTTGCCGGGCGCCCGCCTCGCCGATCACCTCGGGCAATACGCTCGTGATATATTCATAGGAAAGGCCGTGAAAACCGTAGCGCCGGATTCCCTCGTCGGTCAGTTTCCTCGGCAACGCATATTTGGTGGCGAGCTCCGGCTGCGAGCGGTGGAAGGAGGTGTCGAAACACGCGACCTGCGGCAGCGTGGGATGAAGTTTCGCCAGCGCCGCGATGGCGTTGAGGTGATGCGGCTGATGCAGCGGCGCAAGTGGAACGAGACGGGTCAACTCCGCGATCACTTCCGCATCGATGCGGACCGGACCCGCATAGCGCATACCGCCATGCACGACGCGGTGCCCGGCTGCGACCAGTTCCCGGTCGGGAAAGCGCCCATCGAGCCAGCGCAAGAGCGCCGCCACCACCTCTTCATGCGTCGTGGTCTCCGGCAGCTCCTCGTCGGTCAACCGATTTCCATCGCCATCCTTCGCGGTGAAATGAACCCGATGTCCCAGTCCCTCGTAGGCGCCCTCGCAAACGAGATCGCTCCTGGTCGGCTGCTGGTCCGCAGGAAACAGCGCGAATTTGATGCTCGATGAACCGGCGTTGAGGATCAGAAGGACGTCGCTCACGGCAGGATTTCCACGGTGTGGCGCGCCAACAGCAGCGCGATCGCGCAGGAGGAGAGCCTCGCCAGCGTCTTGTCGGCGCGGCTGGTGAGAATGATCGGAACCCGCGCGCCCAGCACGATGCCGGCGACTTCAGCCTTGGCCAGATATTCGAGTTGCTTCGCCAGCATATTGCCGGCTTCGACATCGGGGACCACGAGAATGTCGGCGTAACCGGCGACCTTCGAGACGATGCCCTTGGTCTTGGCGGCCTCCGCCGACACCGCATTGTCGAAGGCGAGCGGCCCGTCGAGAATGCCGCCGGTGATCTGCCCGCGATCGGCCATCTTGCAGAGCGCGGCGGCATCGATGCGTGGATTTTATCTTCGGATGACACCGTCTCCACGGCGGAGAGGATGGCGACCTTGGGATGCGTCAACCCGAGACGTGGGCCAGATCGATCGCGTTCTGGACGATATCGACCTTATCCTCGAGCGTGGGATAGATGATGATCGCGGCATCGGTGACGAAAAGCGGCCGCGGATATGCCGGGCACGTCGATCACGAAGACATGGCTCATGCGCCGGGCGGTGCGCAGCTTTTCCTCGGCAACAATCGCGCTCATGAACTCGTCGGTGTGCAGGCTGCCCTTCATCAGCGCCTCGACCTTGCGCGTCCCGTGCCAGCGCGACCGCCTGCACGGCCGAGCCGTGGCTGTGCTCGGTCGCGACCATCTCATACGGGGACAGATCGAGCCGGGCCTGCGCCGCCACCTCGGCAATCCTGGCCTGGGGCCCGACCAGAACCGGCACGATCAGTCCCGCCTCGGCGGCCTTGATCGCGCCCAGCAGCGACACGGTATCGACGGGATGCACCACAGCCGTCCGGATCGGTTTCAGGCCCTTCGCTTTCGCGACGAGGTCCTGATGATGACGGCTTTCCATGCAAAACTCCGGGATGTGGACGATGTCGCTCAATAATGGGCTGAAGCGTGGACCCCTGTATTGCGGTGCATCAATTTCGGCCAAATCTTGCGCAAACGCGATCGCTCGGCACGCTGGAATGCTCGGGAAATAGCGGTGATCAGGTCTTTCCGGCGAGCTTTTTGATCGCCGCCTTGATCGGCGACGCCGCCTTGTCATAGCCGTCCCATGCCCTGGTCTTGGCGAGCAGCGCCGGCACGGTGCGAACCGTGTAGCGCTTGGGGTCGAGATCGCCGCGCACCTGCGCCCAGGTCAGCGGCATCGAGACGGTGGCGCCCTCGCGCGCCCGCGGCGACAGCACCGCGACCGCGGTCGCCATGCGGTCGTTGCGGAGATAGTCGAGGAAGATCTTTCCCTTGCGCAGCTTTTTCGACATGTTGAGCAGATAGCGCTCGGGATCTTCATCGGCCATCCACTGGCAGACACCTTGCGCGAAGGCTTTCGCTTCCTTCCACGTCACCTTGTCCCTGGCGCCAAAAGTCAGCGGCACCACGACGTGAAGTCCCTTGCCGCCGGTGGTCTTGCAGAAGCTTTCCATGCCGATATCGGCGAGATGCTGGCGCATGTCCCTGGCGGCCTCGACGACATCGGCGAATTCGACCTCCGGCGCGGGATCGAGATCGAACACCAGCCGCCCCGGCGTATCATAGGCATTGGGCGCACAGTTCCAGGGATGCAGTTCGAGCCCGCCGATCTGTGCCACCGCAGCCAGTCCCTCGATGCGATCGATCTGCAAGTAAGGCTTGCGTCGCCGGACACTTTTACGAGTTCGAGAAAACTCGAAGTGCCGGGCATGGCGTGGCGCTGAAAGAACTTTTCACCACCGATGCCGTCGGGTGCGCGAACCACGGAGCACGGCCGACCCTTGATATGGCCGAGCAGCCAGTCGCCGACCGCCTCGTAATAACGGGCGAGATCGAGCTTGGTCACGGGCTCGTCATCGCCGGCATCCGGCCACAGCGCCTTGTCCGGTTTCGAGATGACGACACCCATCACCTCGGCGGATTTGTCGCTGCGCCTCGCCGGCACCTTGCCAGCTTGGCCGCGGCCTTGCCGGAAGCGGGTTTTGCGAGTTTGGTCATGGCCGGACTCTCCGCGACGATTTCGTCGGCCGGCTTGTCCTGGCGCAGCCCCTTGAACGCAGCCTGCCGGATGTTGCCGCCGTCAGTAAAGCCCGCGAACTCGATCTCGGCGACCAGCTCGGGCTTCAGCCAGTGCACGTCGCGCGTCGCGCGCGGTGCGTCCTATGCCGGTGAACGGACGACGCCGAGGCGCCAACCCTCCAGCCGGGCATGCATCCGCTTGCACCGTTTGGCTGCCCCAAGCCGGTACCGACCCTCCGACAAGACGAAACGGTCGCCGCGATAGCACCCCGCCAGCAGCGAGCGGAACTCGCCGTCCGTGGTCTATCCATCCCCCAGCACGACCTCCTGCCCGGCGCGGCATTTGGCCTTGGTCCAGCTTTCCGATCGGCCGGACCGATAGGCAGCACCGACTGCTTCGAGACGATGCCTTCCAGCGACAGCCGGCAGGCGGAGTGCAGGACGGCGTCGCCGCCGGTTTCGAAGTGCTCGACAAAGCGGATCGATCTTGCCTTTTCCGTTCCGCCGCGCCTCCAGCAATTTTTTCAGCCGCGCCTTTCGCTCGCCGAGCGGCAGGCGGCGGAGGTCTTCGCCGCCGGCGAACAACAGATCGAACACGTAGAAGATCAGCTCGTCGGTCTTGCCGTCGGAGATCGCGGCCTGCAGCGTGGAAAAATCCGGCGCGCCATTATGATCGAGCGCGACGATCTCGCCGTCGATCAGCGCATCGGGCAGTGCGCTGCCTTCTTTCGCAATGACATCCTCGGGCAGGGGCGGCGGCAGGACGCCGAGTCGGTCGGCCGGTCCATGGCCGAGGCCCGGGAGGGGCTGTCGGTCCAGCTCGAGGCGTTCGCCGCCAACACCATGGAATACCTGAAGCAGGAGCGGGACCTGCTGCTCGACGGCGTCGGCGTGCCCGACGTCGCGACCCGCGATCGACCGGGCGGCACGTGCTGATCGTGGTCCGCGGCTACGACTACAAGGCCGACCTGGACGTGTTGCGGCCCTACATCCGCGAGTTCAAGCCGGTGCTCGATCGGCGTCGACGGCGGGGCGGACGCGCTGATCGAGGCCGGCTACAACGCCCGACCTGATCATCGGCGACATGGACTCGGTGTCCGACGACGTGCTGCGCTGCGGCGCCGAGGTGATCGTGCACGCCTACCCGGACGGCCGCGCGCCGGGCCTGGCCCGGGTGCACCAGCTCGGGGTCGCCGCGCATGACCTTCCCGGCGGCGGCCACCAGCGAGGACATCGCGATGCTGCTGGCCGACGAGAAGGGCGCCTCGCTGATCGTCGCCGTCGGTACCCACGCGACCCTGGTCGAGTTCCTCGACAAGGGCCGCGGCGGGATGGCCTCCACCTTCCTGACCCGGCTCAAGGTCGGGCGGCAAGCTGGTCGACGCCAAGGGCGTCAGCCGGCTGTACCGGCAGAACATCTCGGCCTCCTCCCTGCTGCTGCTGGTGCTGTCCGCGATCGCCGCGATGGCCTCCGCGCTGGCCGTGTCCACCGTGGGCAAGGCCTACCTCGGACTGGCCGCCGAGTGGTGGGACAACTTCGTCTACTCGGTGCAGAGGCTGTTCTAGTGATCAATTTCAGGTACCACGTGGTGTCGATGACCGCGGTCTTCCTCGCCCTGGCCATCGGGCTCGTCGTCGGTACCGCGGCGCTCAACGGACCCGCGGTCGACACGCTCAAGGACCGGGTCAACTCGCTGACCAGTACCAACCAGCAGTACCGCGACCAGGTCAACCAGCTGGAGGCCGACGCGGGCAAGCAGGAGCAGTTCGCCAACGCCTCGGCGCCGATCCTGTTGCAGGACAAGCTGGCCGGCCGGCGGGTGCTGGTGGTGTCGATGGCCGGGGCCAGCCAGTACGTCGACGACACGGTGAAGATGCTCGCGCTGTCCGGTGCGAAGCTGACCGGGAAGATCGAGATCGAGGACCGGTTCACCGACCCGACCTACAACGAGAACCTGCTCGACCTGGCGGGCACCACGGTTCCGGCCGGGCTGACCAACGTGCCGACCAACAGCGACGGCGTCGAGACGGCCAGCTACGTGCTCGCCTCGGTGCTGCTGGACGCCAACCCGGCGCTGCCGGCCGACAGCCTGCGCACGGTCGTGGCCGCCTACAAGGAGGCCGGGTTCATCGCGGTCACCGGGCAGCCGACCGGTACCGCCGAGGCGGTGATCCTGCTGGCCGCGCCGCCGTACACCGACCCGAAGGCGGACGCCCGCAACAAGAACGTGGTCACCATGGTCGACCAGTTCGACCGGATCCGGCCCGGAGGTGGTCGCGGCCAACGGCGCGGCCGGCAGCAGCAACGTGATCTCCGCGGTACGCGGCGACCCGACGCTGCAGAAGTCGATGTCCACTGTGGACAACCTGGCCACCCCGCAGGGCCGGGTGGCCGTGGTGCTGGCGGTCAACGAGCAGCTGGTGCTCAACCGGGCCGGCCACTACGGCCTGGCCGGCGGCGCCAGCGCGATGCTGCCGAAGCTCGCCCCGTGACCATCCGGCGCCGCACCGGCTGCGGGCGCGCGGACTGGTGCTGCGCGGGGTCCTGGCCGTGGCCGGCGGCGTCGCCGCGCGGGCCGCGCTGCGCCGGATCCGGGCCGATCGCCGCGGGCCGCGGCGCTGGACCGCACCAACTTCCGGGGCCGCGCCGGTCACCCTGGCCGGCGGTCCGGCGCTGGCCGTCGCCGCCTCGGCCACCGCCGCCCTGGGCGCGGCCGTCACCGCGCGGTGCCGGCCTGCCGGCCGCCGCCGCCGCCCTGGCCGCCGGGCTCGGCTCCGGTGCCGTCGGACTCTACGACGACGTGGTCGGCGGCCGGCCCGGCCACGCAGGCCAAGGGCTTCCGGGGGCACCTCAGCGCGCTGCGGCACGGCCGGGTCACCACCGGGCTGGTCAAGATCGCCGGGCGTCGGCGCGGCCGGGCTGGCCGCCGCCGCGCTGCTCGGCACCGCCGGGCCGCCGGACCGCGCCGCGGCAGCCGTCCGGGCCGTGGACGTGCTGCTCGGCGCCGGGGTCATCGCCGGTACCGCGAACCTGGTCAACCTGCTCGACCTGCGCCCGGGCCGGGCGCTCAAGGCCGGCCTGCTGCTCGGTGCCCCGCTGGTCTCCGGGCCGGCCGGGGCCATCGTCGCCGGGCCGGCCGGCCGACCACGTGGCGAATTTTTTCGCCTGCGTCAAGTCACGCAAGGAACCCAATGCACCCGTCGAAACCGGAATCGCCGCCGCACGCGCCGGTCACATCGCTAACCTCGCCTACAAGCACACAGGGCAGATCGTTTGGCCGCCAAAGAATTCGGCTTGATTTCAACAGCTAGTATTTTTTTCCGCTGTTGGTTACCATGCATCTGTCTCTACATTGGCTCTTTTCCCCAAAAGGCCACGGCTCGCTCCACTATCGATGCAATCTGGAAGTGAAACCGCTCTAAGTACATTTCTTCAGACTCCGGGAAAGAACGATAGAGCGAGGCGGTTCCCCACCGGCTGCTCACCTCATTTCCGGCTTTTCACTTGACCCGTTTTCTGCTTGTTGACGGAGGTGCTGCAAATTACCCGATAGATAGCCTGCACGTCCGAAAGATAGTGTCCCAACCTCGGATACAGCCTCTAAACTCTCCCTGACTGTACCCGGATGCCGGGGCAGGCAGGCTTAATTCTGCGCCACATCCCCCGAGCTTCGATTCTCATTTGCGCAAGTGATAGCGCTTCTTGTGCCTTGCCCTGGAACCGTCACCGGCCACTGGAAAGGGTGGTTGTTGCAACCCCAAGCAAATGTCGCCTACCGAGCTTACTAATACCGAAGAATCGCACGCGAAACCATCTGGCGACGTGTGCCGCGTCATTACCTTTCATCCAGAAGTTCGGGTGCAGACAGACAACCCCCTTTCGGACGCGCGATGCCAGCCAGGCGATGCACACACCGCACCCGTGGCAAGAATGCAGGGTCAAGACTTACCTCGCCCCATGAAGAGCCCAGTTCCAAAGCTTGGTAACTCGGCTGGCGAAATAGAGAAGTTCATTGACCGGCTCCGAGCCGTTCGCGCGCATTGTATCTCTGTCACAGATTGGGATGCCCTGAGACGCGGCGAATATCTCATGGGTCTGACCGAGGCAAAAGCGAAGCGCCGTGAGCCAGGCGGTCCCGGCCTCTGTTGCGACCGGCTCAGTGACAAGCAATGGGAGGAAGCGCGGCTCGCCATCGCGGCCCAAAATAAAGAGCGAACTCTTGCCGATACATTAGACAGCATTGAGCGAGAGCGCCGCGATGCACACGTCCAGGCGCTGATTGCCGAGAGTTTTGCCACGGCCTCTGAAGCGCAGAAGGAAACTCTGACCCGCGAGATCAACCGCTATGCTGCCACCGATCGGCTGGAAGAGTTACATGAGTTTCTCGAAGATGTGAGGACGGTCGGGCTGCCTGCAGCGCAAAGTAAGCGCGAACACGGAGGGCGGAAGGCGCTGTGGGCCTACGCTCTCCCTGGCATTGCGGCGGTGGTTGAAGTCATGATCGCGGTGCGAATCCTTGGTGTCGTCGAACCGGGCTTTCAAACCATTGTCGTTAGCCTGCTTCTGATTCTCTATGCCACCATTGCCCATAAAATTCAGGCTCTTCAATACGGAGTCTGGTTCTTCGGGCTCGACATGCAGAGAAGCTTCCTGGTCGCTTATCGTCAGCTGCACGCGCGGTACAGCAGAAAAACAGCCGACGAGCGCACCGTCCCTGAGGCTATCAAGAACCTGAAGCGCAGCGCGGTAAGCACTCTCGTCTCCTCTTGCAAGTGTTCGATTCTTATCGTCATCGCCTTGTGGGAATTGGTCAAAACGATCCACTGAGTAGCAGACCCTTCTCCACCAGCACTGGAGCCCTGCGCTGCCTGGTGGCCTGCTCGTAGGCGTAAGCCCAACCGAGCAGGTCACCGTCTTTCCACCGTCGCGCTGAAATTTCCAGGCCGAAAGGCAGACCATCCGGGTAAAAGCCGCCCGGAACCACCACTGCCGGAACACCGATCATGTTCACCCAACTGGTATCGCTGTGTGGGCCGGTACTGATTTGCCCGTCCTGCGGCATGGTCTCGTCGGGCGGCGGCATCTGAATTGCTGGATAGACAAAACCATCGAGATGCAGCCGATCCAGGGCATCGTTGTACGTCGCAAGCGTCCTACGCCGCGGAACCAGGTAGTTGGCCTCCGCTTGCGGATCCGTTTCGATCCTTGCCTGCGTCACCGGAGGCCGCCCTTTTGGGGCATCGGTGTCCGCGCCGCCGATGATCGTAGCCGGCAATGGAAATCCGGTGGCGTGCTGGTACTCCTCGGGCGAGTGGTACTGCGAGGGCCCATACCCGGCAAGAAATTTTTCCGTTCCTTCCCGGACGTAGGGCAGCGTGTATACACGGGATGCCGTCTCCGCAAAACTATCAGGAAGAATGGAATCGTCGATGACGACCGTCGCACCCGCGGCGCGCAGCCCGTCCAGGGCCTTCATAAAGGCCTCTCGCGTCGCGGGCTGTAGCGGGATGCGCGCGGCCGCCCTATCGGCCCCGGCCGCCTTTGCCGTTTCTGTCGCCGGTATCCCCTGGAATGGAATGCCTGCTCCGTGCAGAATGAACGCCGGTACGCCGAAGCGTTTCCCTTGGAGCGCATCTTTTTTCAGGTAGGCAGTGTAGGGGCCACGCTCAGCCATGGCCGTGGACTCGGCGGTAACGGGATCCAGGGAATCTGCTCCCGCCATCACGCCCAGCGCGATCGCTGCATCGGTCACGTCGCGGGCAATAGGCCCGGTGTTATCGAGCAGCCAGTCCAGTGGGGCGATGCCGGCGATACTCACCAGGCCACGCGTCGGGAACACGCCTACCACAGAACTGGTGGCGGCCGGCATCCGGATCGAATTGCCCGTGTCGGTTCCATTACCGAGAGCAGCCAGGTTTGCGGTGACCGAAGTAACCGTGCCTCCTGAAGAGCCTCCGGGGCTGAAGCGGACATCGTAGGCATTCCCCGTGCGCCCGTAGGCGGTACTGCGATTGGTATCGCTGGCGGCAAAATCCGGCATGTTGGTTTGCCCCAGGATGACTGCCCCCGCGGCCCGCAGCTTGGCGACGATGGTCGCATCCTTGGGCGCGATCAGCTCGTGCCCGGGAATCATGTACCCTTTCCAACCATCGGTGGTGACCAGCCCCTTGATGGATGTATTCGCTTTAGTGACGATAGGTACGCCCCACATCGGGCCGCGCTGGTAATGGCTGCCACCTGCCGCAGCTTCAGCGTCCTCACGAGCAGCCGTAGCCAGGACTCCCCCTCTATCCACCGTTTGTACGGCACGATAGATCCCGTTGTATTTTGCGATGCGTGCCAAATACCACTGCACCACCTCGGTGACGGTGTATTTATGGCTGCGGTACATCTGCTCCAGCTGGGGGATGGTCACTTCGAGCAGGTCGCGATTCATCGCAGCTTGTGCGGCGTCGTTACTAGCGGATGGAGGCCTGGCTTGCGCATTCATCCGGCCCTCTACCAATAGAATGAGCAACAGGAGCAGATACCACGGACGGGGTCGCATCTTCATAACATACCTTGAGTGAAAACCTCACCTTGGCTCTTTCCCGTCAGCCCGCGCCGTCCGGTCCGCGCAAGCCATCGCAATAAATAACAATAACGGTTACGTACACTTTTTGCTTCCTCGGCTGGAGGAATACGGGTTGGTGGATCTGCGATAGCCCACCTTTTCGGGTCTCCTGTGCGAGCAGGTTAAACGGTAGCAATCTGCGCGGTGAGACTTATGCGGGCTTGGTCAGGCTCATCCGCTGCAGCCAGTCGCCGAATCGACAAAACGGTGATGTCGTCCTCCTGCCCGAAGGCGCAGGCCGCGGCGACGATCTGCTCCGCAGACTGCCTTTCCTGGGCCAATATCTGTACCCGCTCAAAGCCGTACAATTCGCCCGTCGCACTCCGTGCCTCCACGATCCCATCGGTATAGAGGGTCAGGGTTTCTCCTTCGTGCAGCCGGAACACAAGCTCCTCGTATGCGGCATCGGGCGACAATCCCAGCGGTAGCGATCCGCGTAGCGGCAACTCCTCGCCGTCGCGGAACGGCGCCAGGTGGCCGGCGTTGGCAATCGTTGCATCGCCATTCGGCTTTACCCGCAGCACAACGCAGGTGGCGAAGCCATCTTGCACGCGCCCGAATAATCTACGGTTCATTCCCTGCAGTATCTCCGTCGGCTCTTGCGTGTAATCGACCAGCGTACGTAGCGTCCCCACGATCAAGGAAACGGTCATGGCCGCCTTCAGCCCCTTGCCGCTCACATCGCCGATTACGATCAGGGTGCTGGCATCGGGAAGGGATATCACCTGGAAGAAGTCCCCACCCAGTTCCGCTGCCGGTTTGTAGACGCTGTCGATGGCGAATCCCGGCACCACCGGTACAGCGTCAGGCACCAGCACCTGCTGCACCTCGCGCGCCGAGCGCACCTCCATCTCCATGCGCGCTTGCCGCTTCCGTTCGAGAAATTGCTCCCGCGCCACGGTGAACACCATGGCCACGAACACCAGCGTTTCCAGGATCGGACGCATGTCGAAGCGGTAGTCTCCCAGCGAGAACCCGATACCATTCATCCAACTCTGCAGGCCGTTCCATTGGGTAATCTGTAGTCCCTGGCTGGTTATGTTGCGCACAAAAACCCACATGCCCGCGATAAAGACGATGAAGGCGAGGGGCCATAGGTCGAGCTGCCTGCGTCGCCGCAGGCCCGCGATCAGGATAGCGACAATGTACAGCGGCAAAATGGTATAGACGGCGGTGGTGATGGCGTCCACCCACACCAAGCCCCTGCCCGCGTGCTCCCAGAAGAAGAGTGCGGTCATGTCTACCACCTGCGCGGCAAGGTAGAACCCTGCGAGGATCAAGGTTACCCGCCTCCACCGTTTTTCCTGGTCCAGGCCAAAGAGCGATAGCAGCACTGCCCAGAGCGAAAGGTCGGCTGCACAAGAGAAACTCTGGATTAGTAACTGATATTGGAAAAAATCGGCGGCAGTGCGCAGAATGCTATCGACTCCCTCCACGCCGATCGCGACCAGATAGATGGCGAGCCACAGGTACAGCCATTTCTTTCGCTCGCGCAAAAAGACCAGCAATGAGAGCAATCCCGTCACCGCCATGAGCGAAGAGGTGATGAGCGTTGGAAGCGCATGTCGTTGCGCCGCCATGTGGAGGGCCTTCGGCTGCAGTGCCAGGTAATCCGCATCACCGATGCGCGGAGCAAACTCAAAACCTCCCAGCGACGTGGGGTCGGTCGACGCCAATGTCGCCTTCCATACGCGTACCGCCAGTACTCCAGAGGTGCTCGGCAACGAGAAGGTTACTCCGTGGGGAACTGCGTTCCAGTGGGCATGCGGCGGCATCTGGCCGTCGCTGCCGATCTTTTTCCCGTTCCAGTAAAGCTCGTATGCATCGTCGACGGGCCGCACCAGGAGCGCTATCCGCCCAGTGGCAGGATCTACTTCAATCCGCTTGCGATACCAGGCGAAGCCCACGTACGACGGATGCGTCTGTGCTCCCCACGTCTTGTCCCCGCGTAGCAGCTCCCATCCCGAATCGTCATATCCCGGTTGTGCCCACTGTAGGTCGTCGCCGGTGTGGAAGCGCCAATCCCCGCCGACTTCGACGAAGCCTTTCCCTGGATCCGGCGTCTTGAAGGTCGTCGCATCCTGCCCCCAGGCTCCGGCGAAGACAAGACAGAGCAGGGTGAACAGCAGCGGCAGTTTGAGCAAAGGCCGAACCTCGCGGATCGCGCGCACCATGAGAAAACCTCATTTATGAAACCGGTTGTGGTGCTTCTGAGAATACGGTGTCTCTCCGCCCGCTGGCCAAACAAAACTGCCAAGGCAGTTAGGCGAATGCGCTGTTAGACTGCTGGCACTGGGTTGAGCCTTCAAATTCTGTCCTGCTGCCGGGAACGATGACCATTGCCGAGGGAACACAGTTTGGGCCCTACCGCCTACTCGAGAGAATCGGGGCAGGCGGCATGGGAGAGGTGTATCGCGCACTGGATACGCGGTTAGAGCGCGAGGTGGCCCTGAAACTGGTCTCAGAAACCTACCTCGGCGTGGGCAGCGGATCCGCTTCGCCTGCCGGCACACCGCGCGCCCACGACACACCCGGGTACGCTACGCCCCATTCGGGCTCCCACCTCACCCATGAACGTTTTCTGCGCGAGGCGCGTTCGTCAGCCACGCTGAACCATCCCAACGTATGCGCGATCCATGACACCGGGGAGCACGACGGGCGGCCGTACCTGGTGATGGAATTGCTGCGCGGCGTGACGCTGAAGCAATATATGGCGCGTGCCGGCGGCAAGGGTCTGGCGCCCGCCGAAGTGATCTCCTTCAGCCAGCAGGCGGCGGCTGCCCTGGCAGCGGCCCACGCCAAGGGCATTATCCATCGCGATATCAAGCCGGCAAATATCTTTGTGCTGGAGGCTGACCGCGGCAAGCGTCAAATCAAGATCCTCGACTTCGGCTTGGCCAAGAAACAGGAGGGCGTCGCGGCGGCGGACTCGAGGGCGTATGGCGGATTTGGAAGCGATCCCAGCGCAGACCTGACCGCGGCCGGTCCAGGAACGGCGACCATGGAGCTGACCAGCCCTGGTTCTGCGGTGGGCACCGTAGCCTACATGTCTCCCGAGCAAGCGAAAGGCATCCCCCTGGATGCACGCACCGATCTCTTCAGCCTGGGAACAGTCATCTACGAAATGGCGACGGGCAAGACGCCCTTTGCCGGCGACTCGACGGCGGAAGTCTTTGCCTCCTTGCTCAAGGAAAATCCTCCGCCAGTGAGCTCGCTCAATCCAGCTATGCCGAAGAAGCTGGATGCCGTTGTGGAGAAGCTGCTGCGCAAGGACCCGGCGCAGCGCTATGCGACTGCGGAGCAGCTGCGAGAAGATTTGGAGACCCTCGACGCTCCCGCCACCCGCCCGGCGGAAAAGACAACGGGACGAACGTGGCAATGGGCGGCGGCTGCGGTCGTGCTGCTGCTGATCGCAGCGGGGCTGGCGTGGTGGAAGTGGAAGCCAGGGCGAACGACCGCAAGTGGCGGTGCATCCACGGCGACGGGCGCGGCCGCAACCGCGCCCAAGGAGCTGAAAGACTCGATTATCCTGGCGAATTTTGTGAACCAGACGGGCGACCCGGTGTTTGACACCACACTAAACCAGGCGCTGCGCATCGATTTGGAGCAGTCGCCGGTGATCAACATCGTGAGCCAGGAGCATCTGCGGCAGAGCGTGAAATTTCTGGGCAAGCCGGAGGACACGGTGGTGACTCCCGCGATCGCACGCGAGATCGGCGAGCGCGAGGGGATGAAAGCGATCCTGACGGGAACCATCGGCAGCCTGGGCAAACAATACGTGATTACTCTCACAGCGCAGAACACGGCGACGGGCGATGAGATTGCGAGCGAGCAGGCGACGGCTTCCGACAAGGAGAATGTGCTCGGCGCCTTGGGGACGGCAGCGGCGGCCATGCGGGCCAAGCTGGGCGAGGACCTGGCCAGCATCAAGAAGCTGAACACGCCCTTTGGCCAGGCTACGACGCCTTCGCTGGAGGCGTTCCGCGCCTTTGCCTTGGGCGATGAGGCGCATGAGAAAGCGTTGGACATTCCCGAGGCGGAGGGCCACTACAAACGGGCTATCGAGCTCGACCCGAATTTTGCCATGGCCTATGCACGTCTGGGAGTGGTGTACTCCAACGCGGGCGAGCTGGCAAAGGCCAAGCCGTATTTTTCGAAGGCCAACGAGCTCTCCGCCCACGTTAGCGAGAGCGAACGCCTCTACATCTCATCCCACAACGACCTGTTCGTGACCGGCAACCTGCCGAGGGTAATCGAGACGCTGCAGGAGGCGATCCAGACCTATCCGGCGCAGTTGTCTGGCTATATCAATATCAACGTGGCCTACCAGACGCTTGGTCAATATGAGAAGGCGCTGCCCTATGCGCAAAAATCGGTGGAGCTGCAGCCCGAGGATGCGATCGCGGCGGAGAATCTGCTCGTTGCGCTGATTGCACTGGGCCGGATGGACGACGTGAAGCGGGAGTTGGCGCGCCAGCACAAGCTGGGGATGGACAGCAGCACGGATGTCGCGTCGCAGCATCTGATCGCCTATTTCCTCCTGGGAGACGTGCCGCAGGTGCAGCGGGTGCTGGCGGAGATGGCCGGGCATCCCGATGAATTTGTGACCACGCAAACTCTGGCGATCACCCAGCAGTATGCGGGACAGTACCGGAAAGCGACGGCGACTTTCCAGCATGCAATTGAGCAGGCGGGGCACGCCAAGGCTCCGGACGCACAGGCAGCAAATTTGCTGGCCGATGCTCTTGACCGTGGCATGGTAGGGTTGTGCGATGGCAATGACGCCGCGGTCGAACAGGCGCTGGTGCTGGATAAGAGCAAGCAGACTCAGGCTGCGGCGGGGCTAGCGGCGGCGGTGTGCGGCAACGGCAAGCTAGCGCTGCCGATGTTGGAGGAGTTGAGCAGGAAATATCCGGAAGACACGCTGATCCAGGATGTCTACCTTCCGTTGTCCCAGGCTTATGTGGCGTTGGCAGCTGGCCAGCCGCAACAGGCGTTGGCAGATGCCGAGCCAGCGAAGCCGTATTCCGCAGCATACCCGGCATTGTGGTTACAGGGGCTGGCTTATCTCCAGATGCATGATGCCGGCAACGCGGTCAAAGTGTTCCAGGCGGCGACGCAGTACGGGGCAGCCATGCTGGTATCGGGAATAGGAGCCGGCTATCCCATGGCGCAACTGGGGCTGGCGCGAGCGTATGTGATGGCGGGAGACAAGGCCGACGCGAAGAAGGCGTATGAAGCGCTATTTGAAACCTGGAAAGACGCGGATGCCGATTTACCCATGCTGCTAGCGGCGAAGAAGGAATACGCCGCGCTTTAGCAGGTCGCGGAAACTCTTCACAGGCTTCGGCTGGGTGGCCCATTCAAGCCGTCCTTTGGCTTGAGTGGGATAGTGGCTCTCGATGTGCCACTTCCGGTTTGCAACGGCCGCCCAAGGGAAAAATTCCCCAGAAGGGCACGGGACATCTAGGTTTTCGACTGTGCCAAAAAGGGCCGGTAGGACGAGGCCTTTATTCCCTCTCAGTTCGACTTCGGCCAGCGTTCGGCAGCACAACCTGCGATGAGGACATTATTCTTGCAGCATTCAACAGGCTTGGTGAGAATGCCCCAAGCCGCTCTGGTTTTTTGGCACTGTTAGACTGCTCCCACCTAGACTTACAATTTTCCGCGTAGCCCAGCCACGATGATCGCAGAAGGAACACAGTTCGGACCGTACCGCCTGATCGAGAAAATCGGTGCCGGCGGCATGGGCGAAGTGTATCGCGTGCTGGACACGCGGCTGGAGCGTGAGGTTGCGCTAAAGCTGGTTTCTGTGAGCTATCTGTCGTCGGATGCGGGCAGCGGCTCACCCCTGTCACCGCACGACACACCTGGTCAGGGAACCCCCAACTCCGGCAGCCATCTATCCCATGAACGCTTCCTGCGCGAAGCGCGTTCGGCGGCCACGCTGAACCATCCCAACGTGTGCGCGATTTACGACACCGGGGAACAGGATGGTCGGCCCTACCTGGTGATGGAGCTGTTACGCGGCGTCACGTTGAAGAAGTATATTGCCGAAGCTGGAGGGCACGGTTTGTCCCCTGGCGAGGTGATTTCGTTCAGCCGGCAGGCGGCGGCAGCCTTGGCGGCGGCCCATGCCAAGGGCATTATCCATCGCGACATCAAGCCGGCAAACCTCTTTGTATTAGAGGCAGATCTCGGCCAGCGTCAAATCAAGATCCTCGACTTCGGCTTGGCGAAGAAGCAGGGTGGTGTGGCTGTAGCGGATTCACGGGCGTATGGCGGACCGGGAAGTGACCCCAACGCCGACCTGACAGCGGCGGCAGGGCCAGGGACGGCGACCATGGAGCTGACTAGCCCCGGTTCGGCGGTGGGTACGGTAGCTTACATGTCTCCGGAACAGGCCAAGGGCGTGCCCCTGGATGCACGTACCGATCTCTTTAGCCTGGGAACGGTCATCTACGAGATGGCGACCGGCAAGACGCCCTTCGCCGGCGAATCGACGGCCGAAGTCTTTGCCTCCTTGCTCAAGGAAAATCCTCCGCCAGTGAGCTCGCTCAATCCAGCTATGCCGAAGAAGCTGGATGCCATCGTGGAGAAGTTGCTGCGCAAGGACCCGGCGCAGCGCTACGCGAGTGCGGGGCAGCTGCGGCAAGATCTGGAGAGTCTCGATGATCGCGCCGGCCGCCCTGCAATGACGGTGGCTGCCGGGGGCTGGAAGTGGGCGTGGGTGGCAGCCGCGGTGGCGGTGCTGCTGCTTGCCGCTGGGCTGGCATGGTGGAAGTCGAAGCCTGGCGCTGGGCCGGCGCCGGCGGGCACCGCAGAGACCGGCAATGGGGGAGCCGGGGCCACACCCATGGCAACCAAGAACTCGATCATTCTGGCGGACTTCATTAACCGCACCGGCGATCCGGTCTTCGACACCACGCTGAACCAGGCGCTGCAGATTGATCTGGAGCAGTCGCCGGTGATCAACATTGTGAGTCAGCAGCACCTGGCGCAAAGTGTGAAGTATCTGGGCAAACCGGATGGCACGCCGGTAACCCCGGAGATCGCACGGGAAATCAGCGAGCGCGAAGGCGTGAAGGCCATCCTCACCGGGACGATCGCGAATCTGGGCAAGGAGTATGTGATTACGCTCTCAGCGCAGAACACTGCCACGGGAGACGAAATCATCAGCGAGCAGGCCCAGGCCCCGGACAAGGAGCATGTGCTGGACGCCCTGGGCAACGCGGCGAGAGCGATCCGGGGCAAGCTGGGCGAGGATCTGGAGAGCATCAAGAAACTGGACACTCCCTTCGGGCAAGCGACGACCACGTCGTTGGAGGCTTTTCGCGCCTATGCTCTGGGTGACAAGGCGCACTTCAAGGCGCTCGATATTCCCGATGCTGAGGGTCATTACCTGCGCGCCATTGAGCTCGATCCCAACTTTGCCATGGCGTATGCGCGGCTGGGAGTGGTGTATGCCAATTCCGGCCAGATGGCGAAGGCGAACAAATATTTTGCCAAGGCATACGAACTCTCCAGTCATGTGAGCGAGCGCGAACGGTTTTACATCACCGGCCACTACAACAATTACGTTACCGGCAACCTGTCTAAGGTGATTGAGACACTGCAGGAGGCTATCCAAACCTATCCCGCGCAAGTGGAAAGCTATGTCAACGTCAGCGCGGCCTATAGCCTGCTGGGTCAATTCGGCAAGGCGCTCCCCTTCGCACAGAAATCGGTGGAGTTGCAGCCGGAGAACGGGATTGCCTCAGAAAACCTGGTGGTCGATTACCTGGGGTTGGGCCGCATGGCAGAGGCCAGGACAGAGCTGGAACGGGCGCGAAAGCTGGGCCTCGACAGCGGCTCAGAAGGCCTCATGACTGATATGCAGGTGTACTTCCTGCAGCAAGACACGCAGGCAGTGCAAGGCGTTCTCTCTGAGGTAGCTGGGCGTCCGGATGAGTTCATGGTGACGCAGGCCCTGGCCGCCATGCAGCAATTTGACGGCCAGTATGCAAAGGCTGCAGCCACTACCCAGCAGGCTTTTGAGCAGGCGGGGCGGGCTAAGGCGCCGGACGTACAGGCGGCAGCACTTTTATTGAACGCACTGGCCCGCGGACTGGTGGGGTTATGCGAGGGCAGTGATGCCGTGGTACAGCAGGCGCTGGCGCTGGACAAGAGCAAGCTGACTCAGGCATATGCGGTTTTGGCGGCTGGAGTCTGCGGTAACGGCAAGCAGGTACAGTCCTTGACCCAGGAGTTGAGCAGGAGGTTCCCCGACGACACGCTCATTCAGGAGCTTTATCTGCCGCTAGCCAAGGGCTTCATCGCCCTGGGGGCGTCCCAGTGGCAAGAGGCGGTGGACGCCGCCCAGCCAACCAAGCCCTACGACGCGAATTTCCCCGGCTCCTATCTGCGGGGTATGGCGTACCTCCAATTACATGATGCCAGCCACGCAATGAGCGCATTTCATAGTGCGATGCAGTCTCCCGGAGGCAACCTGTCTTCGGGGGTTCCATCCTATGCGCAGGCACAACTGGGGCTGGCGCGTGCGTATGCCATGGGTGGTGACAAGGCCAACGCCAGAAAGGCGTACCAGGCGTTTTTTGTAACCTGGAAAGACGCGGATGCGAACCTGCCCATGCTGGTGGCGGCCAAGAAGGAATACGCTGCGCTTTAACGCGTCGCTCTCCCCGAGGTACAGCTTTCCGAACTCTACCGCAGCACTCTGCCACTGATAGACTGCTGGCACTGCCCAGGCATCCATGATCGCAGAAGGAACACAGTTCGGTCCGTACCGCCTGATCGAGAAGATCGGTGCCGGCGGCATGGGCGAAGTGTATCGCGCGCTGGATACGCGCCTCGAACGCGAGGTCGCGTTGAAGCTGGTTTCTGCCAGCTACCTGTCGTCGGATGCGGGCAGCGGCTCACCCTCCCCGCCGGCAACGCCGCATTCGAGTCACTCATCCCACGAACGCTTCCTGCGCGAGGCGCGTTCGGCGGCCACCCTCAACCATCCCAACGTCTGCTCCATTCACGACACCGGCGAGCAGGATGGGCGGCCCTACCTGGTGATGGAGCTGCTGCGCGGCGTCACGCTGAAGAAGTATCTGGCAGACGCCGGAGGTCACGGCCTGCCCGCGGATGAGGTGATTTCCTTTAGCCAGCAGGCAGCGGCAGCCCTGGCAGCGGCTCATGCCAAGGGCATCATCCACCGCGATATCAAGCCGGCAAACCTGTTTGTGATCGATGCCTTGCGCGGGAAGCGGCAAATCAAGATCCTCGACTTCGGCCTGGCCAAGAAGCAGGAAGGGCTTTCGGCTGCAGACTCGCGCACCTACGGCCTCCCGCCGAATGGCGCCGGCGACGAGACTGCCGTCGGGTCGGGCACAGCGACCATGGGACTAACTAGCCCCGGTTCCGCCGTGGGCACGGTGGCGTATATGTCGCCCGAACAGGCGCGGGGTACACCGCTGGATGCGCGTACGGACCTGTTCAGCCTGGGCTCGGTGATCTACGAAATGGCAACCGGGAAGCCGCCCTTTGGTGGAGGTTCGACGGCCGACGTCTTCGCTGCCCTCTTGCGCGAAGATCCGCCACCGGTAAGCAAGGTGAATCCTGCCATGCCCAAGCGGCTGGATCCGATCGTGGCCAAACTGCTGGCTAAGGATCCCGCGCAACGCTATGCCAGTGCCGAGCAACTGCAGGAAGATCTGGATGCGTTGGCGGTTCACACCGGTCAGGCAAGAGGACCCGCCGACAGCAAAGGGAAGTACTGGCTCTGGCCCTCGCTCGCTGCGCTGCTGCTCCTGATTGCCGCCGGCGTGGCTTGGTGGAAGTACCGTCCTGCCGCCGCACCCGCCCCGGCCACGACAGCGGGCGACCAGAGTGCAGCAGCGGTCGCGCCCAAGGCCACGAAAGACTCGCTTATCCTGGCGGACTTTGTTAACCGCACCGGCGATCCGGTCTTTGACACCACGCTGAACCAGGCACTGCAGATTGATCTGGAGCAGTCTCCGGTGATCAACATCGTCAGCCAGCAACACCTGATGCAGAGTGTGAAGTACCTTGGCAAGCCTGCGGACACGCCCTTGACCCCCGCCATTGCCCGCGAGATAGGCGAGCGCGAAGGGATGAAGGCGATCCTTACTGGAACCATCGCCAACCTGGGCAAGGAATATGTCATCACGCTGACCGCGCAGAACACCGCCACTGGCGATGAGATTGTCAGTGAGCAAGCCCAGGCTCCGGACAAGGAGCATGTGCTGGATGCGCTGGGCAAAGCGGCTGCCGCCATGAGAGCCAGGTTGGGCGAGGACCTGGCCAGCATCAAGAAACTGGATACCCCCTTCGGCCAGGCGACGACGGGCTCGCTGGAGGCTTTTCGAGCCTATGCTTTGGGTGACAAAGCGCACGAGAAGGCGCTGAACATACCAGAGGCGGAGGGTCACTATCTCCGCGCCGTGGAGCTGGACCCAAACTTTGCCATGGCCTACGCGCGCTTAGGGGTTGTGTATGTCAACTCCGGCCAGTGGTCGAAGGCCAACAAGTATTTCGCCAAGGCCTACTCACTTTCGAAGAATGTAAGCGAGCGCGAGCGCCTCTATATCGCCGGCCACTACTACCAGAACGTGACTGGCGACATACCCAAAGTGATTGAGACACTGCAGGAGTCGATCCAGACCTACCCGGGCCAGCTCGACAGCTATATCAACATCAACGTGGCTTACCAGACCCTTGGCCAACTCGAGCAGGCGCTACCCTACGCGCTAAAGGCTGTGGCGATATCGCCGGAGGATGCGATCGCTTCAGAGAACCTGTTGGGCGACTACACCGGCTTGATGAGGCTGAACGATGCCAAGGCGGAGATGATGCGCGGGCGCAAACTGGGTCTCGATGGCAGCACGGACTATGCGGGGATCAGTTTCATTGCCTATTTTTTCCTGGGAGAGCCGAACGAATTGCAAAGGCTTCTCGCCCAGGTAGCGGGCCGGCCCGACGAGTTCCTGGTTACCCAGGACCTGATTGGCACGCAGCAGTTTTCCGGCCGCTTCAGGCTAGCGGCGACAACGGTGCAACAGGCTCTCGAACAGGCTGGGCATGCCAGGGCGCCTGACGTGCAGGCGGCAATCCTTTTGACCGATGCCGCGGCTCGGGGCTTCGTGGATTCATGCGCGGGCAATGACGCCGTGGTACAGCGGGCGCTGGCGCTGGACAGGAGCAAGCAGACGCAGGAGTTTGCCGTGTTGGCGGGCGCCGTCTGTGGCGGTAAACAGGCGTTGACTCTGGCGCAGGAATTGGCCGCGAAATATCCCCAGGACACACTTATTCAGGATGTGTTTCTGCCCTTGGCCAAGGCATATGTCGCTCTGTCTGAGGGGCGGCCGGGTGAAGCAGTCGATGATGCCCGCCCGGCCAAGCCATATGACTTGCTCTACCCCGGATCGTATGTGCAGGGACTCGCGTATCTCCAGCAGCATGATGCAACGCACGCCAGGAGCGCCTTTGCTTCCGCGATGCAGTCGCAGGGAAACCTGGGAGCCGGATCCCCGCCCTTTTACGCTCAGGCGCAGCTAGGGGTAGCGCGGGCCTACGCCATGGCCGGCGACAAGGCAAACGCGAAAAAGGCCTACGAAGCGTTCTTTGCCACCTGGAAGGACGCAGACGCAGACCTGCCCATGCTGATCTCGGCGAAGAAGGAATACGCCGCGCTCCAGTAGTCCCTGAGGATAGCGAAACCTAAACGAATGCGAGTAAGGATTAAATCCCGAGCCCCGCGTGCGGCCCAGCTGAACCCGAGCCCCGGAATTTCTATATTTCTAATCGTGCCGCAAATGGAGGGTGGCCCATTCAAGCCGTCCTTTGGCTTGAGTGGGATAGTGGCCCAAGGTGATGAAACTACGTTTTCGACTGTGTGCCGCAAATGGTAGGTCGGGCTTTAGAAGCCCCTGAGGTGTCGCTTTCCTGTCCGCTACAGAGTTTTCCGCAGCCTGTAAAGGCCAATGGAGGGAAGTGCGATTCGCAACCGCGAAAACCGGACGCTTACTTTCCCCGACGCTGAAGCGTCGCTTCCCCTGGATGACCGCAATAAATCTGATCAAACTCGTTGAGTTCCCGGGAGAACCCCTTTTGACTAAATTTCTTCGACGGCCGGAGGAACGTCGCAGCTTGTTTGGAACCGTGGCTTGGAAAAAGAGCATTGGTGGGAGCCCCCGCATTCATGCGGGGGAGCTCGGCTTTCAAGCCGAGCGGCTCGCGTAGGAAGATTCTCCTCCGGCTTCAGCCGCGGGACCTCCGTTGGAATTGCTGCGGGGCTGGATCGATTTCTTTGCGAAGCAGGCAAATTCCAGAGCCGACGTTACCACTCTGGCAAGGGCGCCAGCCCCAGTCCGGGGAGCGGGTTTTTAAACCCGCCAGAACGCTTTATCTTGCAATGACTGGCGAGAATGCCCCATCGACTCGTACCTTTTCGTGACCTCAACGACAGCCGGACAGCGCAACGGAAATCTCCGCTACGGCCTCGAGAGCAACAAAAAACGCTTTCGATTCTGCTTTGGGCAAGGATAGGGAACAATGGATCATTCTCTTGTCAGCGCTGGTAGACTGCAGGCACACTATTCAGTCCGCGTAATCTGCTGAGTAAGCCAGGGACAATGACAATCGCAGAAGGAACACAGTTTGGCCCATACCGCCTGATCGAGAAGATTGGTTCGGGCGGAATGGGCGAGGTGTATCGTGCCCTGGATACGCGCCTGGAGCGTGAGGTCGCGGTCAAGATGGTTTCCGAGACCTATCTCATCACGGCGACCGGCAGTGGCTCGCCCTCTCCGGTCACCCCCGTACACGCGACACCCAATTCCAGCCATGTCTCGCATGAGCGCTTCCTGCGCGAAGCGCGTTCGTCGGCAACCCTCAACCATCCCAACGTCTGCTCCATCCATGACACCGGGGAACACGATGGCCGGCCATACCTGGTGATGGAGTTGCTGCGCGGCGAGACGTTGAAACACTACCTGGCGAAGACGGGCGGCAAGGGATTACCTCCAAACGAGGTGATTCAGTTCAGCCAGCAGGCGGCGTCTGCTTTGGCTGCTGCCCACGCCAAGGGAATCATCCACCGCGACATCAAGCCGGCTAACCTCTTCGTCGTTGACGCCGGCCGGGGCAAGCGGCTCATCAAGATTCTTGACTTCGGGCTGGCCAAGAAGCAGCCCGGAGTGGCAATGGCGGAATCGCGTACCTACGGTCTTCCAGGCAGTGGCGCGGACGAGACCGTCGGCGGGGGAACAGCGACCATGGAGCTGACCAGTCCCGGCTCGGCGGTGGGGACGGTGGCGTATATGTCCCCGGAACAAGCCAAAGGAGAGCCGCTGGATGCGCGCACCGACTTGTTCAGCCTGGGAACCGTGATTTACGAAATGGCGACCGGGAAGACGCCCTTTGCCGGTGGTTCCACGGCGGAAGTCTTCGCCGCGCTGCTGCGCGAAAATCCGCCTCCGGTCAGCACCGTGAACCCGGCGATGCCGAAGAAACTGGATCCCATCGTGGCCAAACTGCTGGCCAAGGATCCCGCGCAAAGGTACGCTTCCGCGGACCAGCTGCAGGAAGCCCTCGACGGACTGGATCCGCAATCCGGCAAGGCGACGCTTGCCACCGATGCTGGCCCGAAGAGGTCCTGGATAATCGCCCTGGTCGTGCTGGTGGCACTGATCGCGGGCGGCTTGGCGTGGTGGAAATTTCGGCCCGCGACCGCGCCCCCTTCGGGCGAAAGCACCGCTGGAACGACGGCCGGCAGTGCAACCAAGGACTCGATTATTCTGGCCGACTTCATCAACCGCACCGGCGATCCGGTCTTTGACACCACGCTCAACCAGGCGCTGCAGATCGAGCTCGAACAATCCCCGGTAATCAATATCGTCAGCCAACAACACCTGGCGCAAAGTGTGAAGTACCTCGGCAAACCCGACGGCACTGCAGTGACACCGGAGATAGCGCGGGAGATCGGCGTGCGTGAGGGAGTCAAAGCGATACTCACCGGGACCATCGCCAACCTGGGCAAGGAGTATGTGATTACGCTGACCGCCCAAAACACCGCCACCGGCGACGAAATTGTCAGCGAGCAGGCACAGGCGCCCGACAAGGAGCATGTGTTGGACGCGCTGGGCAAAGCAGCCGCGGCCATTCGCGGCAAGCTGGGTGAGGATCTGGAGAGCATCAAGAAACTGGACACTCCCTTTGGCCAGGCGACGACCTCGTCGCTGGAGGCGTTTCGCGCCTACGCGCTGGGAGATAAGGCGCATGTGAGTGCGCACGATATACCCGAGGCAGAGGGTCATTATCTGCGTGCGATCGAACTGGATCCAAATTTTGCCATGGCCTATGCGCGGCTTGGCGTTGTGTACATTAACACCAGCCAGGTGGCAAAGGCCGACAAGTACTTTGCCAAGGCCTATGCGCTTTCGAAAAATGTGAGCGAGCGGGAGCGGCTCTACATTACCGGCCACTACTACCAGAATGTGACCGGCGACATGCCCAAGGTCGTGGAAGCGCTGCAGGAGTCCATCCAGGCCTACCCCGTCCAAATCGATAACTACATCAACATCACCGCGGCGTATACCGCCTTAGGCGACTTTGCAAAGGCTCTTCCCTTCGCAGAGAAATCGGTACAAATGCAGCCGGAAGATTCCATTGCCGCCGAAAACTTGTTGAGCGCCTACACCGGCTTGAACCGGATGAGCGATGCCCGCGCGGAAATGGAGCGGGCTGACAAGCTGGGACTCGACACCACCACGCTCGATCGTACGGCCCGGTTGCAGACGTATTTCCTGTTGGGCGAGCCAAATGAAGTGCAGAGGATGATGACGCTGTCAGCAGGGCAGCCGGATGAATTCCTGGCGACCCAGGCCCTGGCGGCCACGCAGCTTTTCTCCGGCGAGTACCGCAAGGCGGCGACGACCACGGAGCATGCCTTCGAGCAAGCGGGCCTGGCCAAGGCTCCGGACGTTCAGGCGAACGCAATTTTAATCAATGCGGGCAGCCGGGGTTTCGCGGGCTTGTGCGAGGGCAATGAACAATCAGTGCAAAGGGCTTTGGCTCTGGATAGGAGCAGGCAGACCCAATCGCTTGCTGTGTTCACGGCGGGGATCTGCGGTGATAGCAAACTGGTCGGCTCCATGGCTCAGGACTTGAGCAAGAAGTTCCCCGACGACACGCTGATCCAACGCGTATTTATACCGCTGGCAAAAGGCTTTGTCGCTCTTGCGGCAGGCCAGCCGCGAGAAGCGATTGATAATGCGGAGCCGGCCAAGTCGTTCAACTTGATTTATCCCGTAGCCTATCTGCAGGGTCTGGCATATCTGCAGTTGCATGATGCCAGCCAGGCAGCGAGTGCCTTTCGCGGCGCGACCCAGTCTCCGGCCGGCAATCTGCAAACCAGTGCGCCCTTCTATGCCCAGGCGCAGCTGGGTTTGGCTCGGGCCTATGCCATGGGGGGCGACAAGGCGGACGCTAAAAAAGCCTATGAGGCGTTCTTCACTACCTGGAAGGATGCGGATGCCGACCTGCCCATGCTGGTGGCTGCGAAAAAGGAATACGCCGCGCTTTAACCGGAGACCCACGTCGGTCGGGATAACCAACTCTCACGTCGTTGCGGGACTTAAGGCGCTTAGCAGGCTGCGGAAAAATTCGCTTTTCTGAAGGGTACGGGCTTCAGACCGTACATAAATGCTTGAAAACAGGACCGGCTTTACAGGCTGCGGAAGAACTCATGTTTGTATCAGGGCACGACTTTAGTCGTGCCGTAAATGACTGAGAATACGTCGGGCTTTAGCCCCTGAGGTGTTGCTTTCCCGTCCGCTACAGAGTTTTTCCGCAGCCTGTTAGGGAGCTTAGCCTGGATTCTCATAGACCTGTCTCTCTGTGCCTGTAACAAATGATGGGTGCCCCATATCTGCCCGGTTTTGGCAGATGTGGGATTCCGCGGACCTCGATCGCTGACCGTGCAGGGTGTAGATGATCATGGATCTCGGGATCCGTTGCAGTAGAGAAAGCGGCTGGTCGAGCGCGGTGGAATACCACATCTGGCAAAAGCGGGCAGATACGGGGCAATCGTCTTTTGTTACGGGTAGAGATCTCGCCAATGGCAATGATCGGTTGTCGCAAAATCTGTGAGAAATTCAGGTGAGGGCGCAAACATTTCTGCGTTCATACGGGACCTAACGCTTCTACCTCCAAGGGCTCGTGCCTTCTCAAAGGGACAATCGCTACGTAACCTTCCGCCGCTGATAGACTAGCGCCGTATCCAAGCTTCTAAAATCAACCGCGGCTCGGGCCTGACGATGATTGCAGAGGGAACACAGTTCGGACCGTACCGTCTGATCGAGAAGATCGGTGCCGGCGGCATGGGCGAAGTGTATCGCGTGCTGGATACCCGGCTGGAGCGTGAGGTTGCGCTCAAGCTGGTTTCTGTAAGCTATCTCTCGTCGGATGCGGGCAGCGGCTCACCCTTGCCGGCGCAACCGCACGACACCCCTGGCCAGGCGACACCCCGCTCCGGCAGCCATCTATCCCATGAACGCTTCCTGCGCGAAGCGCGCTCGGCCGCCACGCTGAACCATCCCAATGTGTGCGCGATTTACGACACCGGGGAACAGGATGGTAGGCCCTACCTGGTGATGGAGCTGCTGCGTGGCGTAACGCTGAAGAAGTATCTCGCAGACGCCGGGGGGCACGGTTTGGCCGCGGACGAAGTGATTTCGTTCAGCCAGCAGGCAGCGGCTGCACTGGCTGCAGCGCACAGCAAGGGCATCATCCATCGCGACATCAAGCCCGCGAACCTGTTTGTGTTGGAGGCTGATCGGGGCAAGCGCCAGATCAAGATTCTCGACTTCGGGCTCGCCAAGAAGCAGGACGGTGTGGCTCTCGCTGACTCACGGGCGTTTGGCGGACCGCAAAGCGGTGATGCCGACCTGACTTCGGCCGGTCCAGGGACGGCGACCCTGGAGCTGACCAGCCCCGGTTCGGCGGTGGGCACCGTAGCATACATGTCTCCGGAACAGGCCAAGGGCGTGCCCCTGGATGGACGGACCGATCTCTTCAGTTTGGGATCGGTCATCTACGAGATGGCCACGGGGAAGACGGCCTTCGCCGGCGAATCGACGGCGGAAGTCTTTGCCGCGCTGCTTACTAAAAATCCGCCGGCCGTGAGCACGGTCAATCCAGTTATGCCCAAGAAGCTGGATGCCATCGTGGAGAAGCTGCTGCGCAAGGAGCCGGCCGAGCGCTATGGGACTGCAGGGCAGCTGCGGGAAGATCTGGAGCGTCTGGATACTCCCGCCACTCGTCCGGCAGCAAGGGGAGCGGGCGTGAAGTGGCCGTGGGCGGTCGCCGCGGCGGTATTGCTGTTGCTGATTGCAGGCGGCCTGGCATGGTGGAAGTACCGCCCCGCTGCGACACCGGCAGCGGGCAGTACGACGGAGAGCGCCAATGGGGAAGCCGCAGCGGGGACCGCGCCCAAGGCGGCCAAGGACTCGATCATCCTGGCTGATTTCGTCAACCATACCGGCGATCCGGTCTTTGACACCACGCTGAACCAGGCGTTGAAGATTGAGCTGGAGCAGTCACCGGTGATCAACATCGTGAGCGAGCAACATCTGGAGCAGAGCGTCAAGTTTTTGGGCAAGCCTGAGGGCACGCCGGTGACCCCGGAGATTGCGCGCGAGATTGGCGAGCGCGAGGGTATGAAAGCGATCCTCACCGGGACGATCGCGAACATTGGTAAGGAGTATGTGATTTCGCTGACCGCCCAGAACACCGCCACTGGGGATGAGATCGTCAGCGAACAGGCCAGGGCCGTTGACAAGGACCATGTGCTGGACGCGCTCGGCACCGCGGCCAAGGCGATGAGGGGCAAGCTGGGCGAGGACCTGGAAAGCATCAAGAAACTGGACACTCCTTTTGGCCAGGCTACGACGCCCTCCCTGGACGCGTTTCGCGCCTATGCGTTGGGTGACAAGGCGCACGATAAAGGGCTCGACATTCCGGATGCGGAGGGTCACTACCTGCGCGCTGTTGAACTGGATCCCAACTTTGCCATGGCCTATGCGCGCCTGGGGGTGGTGTATGGCAATTCAGGCCAGTTGGCGAAAGCCAACACCTACTTTGCCCGTGCCTATGAACTCTCGAAACATGTGAGCGAGCGGGAGCGGCTCTATATTGCCGGTCACTACTATCAGGCTGTGACCGGCGACATGCCCAAGGTGATCGAGACGTTGCAGGAAGCGATCCAGGCCTACCCGGGCCTGGTGGACAACTACGTCAACATAAACGTCGCGTACGGTTTTTTGGGTCAGTTCGAAAAGGCTCTTCCTTATGCCAGAAAGGCCGTGGAAGTACAGCCCGATGATGCGATCGCTTCAGAAAACCTGGTCAATGATTATGTCGGCTTGAACCGGCTGGTCGAGGCTAAGGCGGAGGCAGAGCGGGCGCGCAAGCTGGGCTTGGACGATAGTACCGGTAACTTGTTACCCAATGTTGCGGTCTATTTCCTCTTAGGCGAGCCGCAGGAAGTGCAGAAAATTATGGCCAAGGAGTCCGGTCGCCCGGATGGCTTCCAACTGGAGGGCGCCTTGGCCATCACGCAGCAATACGCCGGGCAGTACCGCGCGGCGGCAGCGACCAGTCAGCGGGCATTTGAGCAGGCCGGACTCGCTCAGGCGCCCGATGCCCAGGCCGGTTTTCTTCTGGCCAGCGCCGCGGCTCGGGGATTGGCGGGTTTATGTGAAGGGAACGAGGCCACGATCAAGCAGGCGCTGGCACTGGACAAGAGCAAACAGATCCAGGCAAGCGCAGTGCTGGCGTCGGCAATTTGCGGTGACGGGAAGGTTGCGTTGCCGTTGGCCCAGGAGTTGAGCAAAAAGTATCCGCAAGACACGCTCATCCGGGGTTTGTATCAGCCGCTGGCCAAGGCCTTTGTAGCTCTGGCGGCGGGACAGGCGCAAGCAGCGGTCGATGCTGCAGAGCCCGCTAAGTCCTGGGACACGGTCTATCCGGGATCGTATGTCCAGGGCCTGGCCTACTTGCAGCTGCGAGATGCCGGTCGTGCAGTGAGCGCCTTTCAGGCCGCGACCATGGCCCCTGCAGGCAGTTTGGCCGCGCAACCGTTTTACGCTCAAGCACAATTGGGATTAGCGCGGGCCTATGCCATGGGCGGCGACAAGGTCAACGCCAGGAAGGCCTACGAAGCTTTCTTCAGCACCTGGAAAAACGCGGATGCCGACCTGCCCATGCTGGTGGCAGCGAAGAAGGAGTACGCTGCGCTCTAGCCGCCGACAACGAATGGCAAGTCATTGACAGGGCAGCACTGATAGACTGCTGGCACCGATGGCGATCGCAGAAGGAACACAGTTTGGCCCGTACCGTCTGCTGGAGAAGATTGGCGCCGGCGGCATGGGCGAGGTGTATCGCGTCCTGGACACGCGGCTGGAGCGCGAGGTCGCGCTGAAGCTGGTTTCCGATAGCTATCTGGTTGCGGATGCAGGGAGCGGATCGCCGTCACCCCTGCACCCCCACGACACGCCTGCGCAAGGCACGCCTCATTCCGGCAGCCATGTCTCCCACGAGCGCTTTCTGCGTGAAGCCCGCTCGGCCGCGACGCTGAACCATCCCAATGTTTGCGCGATTTATGACACCGGGGAGCAGGATGGCCGCCCCTACCTGGTGATGGAACTGCTGCGGGGGGAAACGCTGAAGCGTTATCTCGTGAAAGCCGGAGGGAACGGTCTGCGGGCCGAAGAAGTGGTGGCCTTTGCCCAGCAGGCAGCGGCAGCCCTCGCGGCCGCCCACGCCAAGGGGATTATCCACCGGGATATCAAGCCGGCCAATCTGTTTGTCGTTGATGCCCTGCGGGGCAAGCACCAAATCAAGATCCTCGACTTTGGCCTGGCCAAGAAGCAGGCCGGCATAGCGGTCGTCGACTCGCGGACCAGCCAGATACCGGGGAGCGCCAGCTCAGACGAGACCGCAGTAGGGTTGGGAGAGGCCACTCTGGAGCTGACCAGTCCCGGGTCGGCAGTGGGAACGGTTTCCTACATGTCTCCGGAACAGGCTCGCGGTATGCCCTTGGACGCACGCACAGATCTGTTCAGTCTTGGCACAGTTATCTATGAAATGGCCACCGGGAAGACGCCCTTCGGCGGCGGATCGACTGCGGACGTGTTCGTGGCCTTGTTGCGCGAAGATCCGCCGCCGGTGAGCACAGTGAATCCGGCAATGCCGAAGCGGCTGGATTCCATCGTTGCCAAATTGTTGGCCAAGGATGTTGCTCAGCGGTATGCGAGCGCCGAGGCGCTGCAGGAAGATCTCGAAGGTGTGGGCGTTCAAGCCGCACCTCCCGCGGTGAAGACCTCCGCGAGCAAGCCCAAGTGGGCCTGGATCGCCGCCGCAGTGGCGTGTTTGCTGCTGGTAGGGGGAGGACTCGCATGGTGGAAGTACCATCCTGGAGCTACCCCGGTGCCGGGCGCAGCAGAAAGCAGCGGCGAGTCGAGCGGTGCGGGCGCCAAGACCACAAAGGACTCGATCATCCTGGCCGACTTCGTCAACCGGACGGGCGACCCCGTCTTTGACACCACCTTGAACCAGGCGCTCCAGATTGAGCTGGAACAATCGCCAGTGATCAATATCGTGAGCCAGCAGCATCTATTGCAAAGTGTCAAGTATCTGGGCAAGCCCGAGGGCACGCCGGTTACCCCTGCGATTGCGCGGGAGATCGGCGAGCGAGAAGGGATCAAGGCCATCATCACCGGGACCATCGCCAACCTGGGTAAGGAATATGTGATTACGTTGACGGCGCAGAACACCGCAACCGGAGACGAAATCGTCAGCGAGCAGGCCCAGGCCCCGGATAAAGAACATGTTTTGGATGCACTGGGCAGGGCAGCTGCGGCCATGCGAGGCAGACTGGGCGAGGACCTGGAAAGCATCAAGAAACTGGACACGCCGTTTGGCCAGGCAACGACGTCGTCTCTGGAGGCATTTCGCGCCTATGCGCTGGGTGACAAGGCGCACGCCAAAGCGCATGACATTCCCGAGGCAGAGGGTCATTACCTTCGCGCCACGGAACTGGATCCCAACTTTGCCATGGCGTATGCGCGGCTGGGAGTGGTGTACATCAATTCAGGCCAGGTGACCAAGGCAAACCAGTATTTTTCCAAGGCTTATGAGCTGTCGAAAAATGTAAGCGAGCGGGAGCGCCTCTACATCGCCGGCCACTATTATGAGGTCGTCCCCGGAGATATACCCAAGGTAATTGAAACGCTGCAGGAAGCCATTCAGGCCTACCCGGGGCAGATAGATAACTACATCAACATCAACGTCGCATATCAGTATTTGGGTCAATATGAGCAGGGTCTCGTCTATGCGCAGAAAGCAGTCGAGCTGGATCCGCAGGATTCGATCGCCGCCGAGAATCTGTTGTCGGACTACGTGGCCCTGGGCCGAATGGCCGAAGCGAAGAAGGAGTTAGAGCGGACGCAAGGATTGGGCTTGAACAGCAGCACGGATGACCTGGTGAGTTACATGGTGACCTATTTTCTGTTGGGGGATCCGCAGCAAGTGCAAAGGGTTATGGCCCAGGTGGCGGGACGGCCGGACGAGTTTATTGCGACCCAGGCGTTCGCAGCCTCCCAACAATATTCCGGCCAGTACCGCATGGCGGAGGCGACCATGCGGCGGGCGGTGGAGCAGGCGGGGCGTGCCAAGGCTTCCGATGCGCAGGCAGGTTTTCTTTTGGAAGGCGCGGCCGCACTGGGATTGGCCGGGCTGTGCGAGTCGAACGAGGCGGTGGTACAGCAAGCCCTGTCGATGGACAAAAGCAGGCAGACCCAAGCAAGCGCCACGTTGGCGGCGGCGGTTTGCGGCAATGGCAAGCTCGCCTTGCCGTTGGTGCTGGAGTTGAGCAAGAAATTTCCCAAGGACACGCTCATCCAGGATGTGTTCGCGCCGTTGTCGAAAGCGTTTGTGGCTCTGGCGGCAGGGCGCGCGCAGGAAGCAGTGGATGCCGCCGAACCGTCCAAGCCCTATAACGCAAATTATCCGGCTTCGTATGTGCAGGGACTGGCCTACCTGCAATTGCACGATGCTGGGCATGCGCTGAACGCGTTTCAAACCGCCATTCGGGCCAACTCAGGGACACTGCAAATAGGGTTTGCGCCCTTTCTTGCGCAGGTGCAACTGGGGATGGCCCGGGCGTACGCCATGGGCGGCGATAAGCCGAGCGCGAAGAAGGCATACGAAACGGCCTTCGCGATCTGGAAAGACGCAGACGCAGACTTGCCGATGCTGGTAGCGGCGAAAAAGGAATACGCTGCGCTCTAAGATCAAAAGGGAGAAGTCTTGCGTCGAGTTATCTTCATTCCTCTCATCGTTCTTACCCTATTATTGGCTGGCTGCAAATCGACTTACTACAAGACGATGCGCACCCTGGGCAAAGAGAAGCGGGACATTCTCGTCTCACGCATCAAGGATGCCAAGAAGGATCAGGATCAAACCAGGCAGCAACTGCAAACCACCATGGAGTCGTTCCAGGCCTTGACCGGCTTTCAAGGTGGTTCGCTCGAAAAATCTTACAAGCGCCTCAACTCCGATTACGAAAGCGCCAACTCGCAGGCCGGCAAGCTCCACGACAAGATTCAGTCGATCGATCAGGTGAGCGGCGACCTATTTAAAGAGTGGCAGGGTGAAATCAACGCGATGGATAATGGCAAGTTGAAGTCGCAGGACACGGTCATGCTACGCAACGCAAAATCTCGCCAGGCTACTTATATGCGCGCCATGCGCCGCACCGAAGATCAAATCACCCCGGTCTTGAAGGCCTTTCACGACCAGGTCCTGTTTCTCAAGCACAACCTGAACGCGCGCGCCATCGGCTCTTTGAAAGCTACCTCGGCCAGCTTGCAAAGCGATGTCGCGGATCTCGTCCAGAGTATCGACGCCTCCAGCCAGGAGGCGGACAAACTCATTTCATCGTTGGCAGCTTCAGACAGCAAGAATTAGCTTCCACCAACCCGCGCATAACTTCGCCCATTCGACCCTCGAGGAAACTATGACGACACCTGTGACTGCTCCCGTAACTCCTGAACGCATCATGCAGTTTGCCTGGGGATATGTTCCGCCGCTGGTTCTGGAAGCGGCCGTTCGCCACCGCATTTTTGATCTTCTGGACGGTGGTCCTAAAACCGTCTCCGAGATACAGAAGGAGACTGGCGCTTCAGAGCGTGGACTCACGGCGGTGATGAATGCCCTGGTGGGCATGAACTTCCTGGCGAAAGATAAGCAGGGTATGTTTTCACTCACGCCTGAAAGTTCGGCATTTCTGGTTAGTACCAAGCCCGGTTTTCAAGGCGGGTTCCTTCGCCACGGCAGCCAGCAGTTGATTCCCAAATGGCTTCACCTGAACGAGATTGTCGGGAGCGGCCGGCCCCAAACGGCCGTCAACCAGGAAGGGCCCGGGAGCGATTTCTTTCAGCAGTTCGTCAATGATATTTTTCCCATGAGTTATCCCGCGGCGCAGACGCTTAGCCGGCATTTAAGTGCAGATGGGGCAGGTGCTCCGGTTCGCGTGCTTGACCTGGCCGCAGGCTCAGGAGTTTGGGGCATAGCCCTGGCGCAGGGATCGGAACAGGTGAGCGTCACCGCCGTAGACTGGCCGGAAGTAATCCCGATCACCCGCAAAACGGTTGGCAGATTCGGTCTGGGGGAACGCTATTCATTCATTGCAGGCGACCTGCTGCAAGTTGACTTCGGCACCGGGTATACCGTGGCGACGCTTGGCCACATCCTGCATAGCGAAGGCAGAGAACGCAGCCGGGAACTGCTCAAGAAAACATTCCAGGCACTTGCCCCCGGGGGCACGATTGCGATTGCTGAATTTCTGGTGAACGCGGATCGCACCGGCCCGCTGAATGCGCTCTTCTTTGCTGTCAACATGCTGGTGAATACCGAGAGTGGAGACACATATTCCTTTGAAGAAATCAGCAGCTGGTTAAAAGCCGCTGGATTCATCGATCCGCGCACGTTGGAGGCGCCCGGCCCCTCGCCGCTTATCCTTGCAACCAGGCCATAAATCCCAATCGACGGGCGCCGACACCATGGGAGTACTCTCAGGATGACTGGAAAAGCACGAACGCATCGCATCCTCCAAATTGGATGGCCTGAATTCGGCCAGGCTGCTTACCCTCCCCGGACGTCGAGTGCGGAGCTGAAGCAAAGAGTCAATCAGCTCCGCATGAAGATGGAAGAACGAAAGCTTACTCATCTGGTGGTCTATGGTGATCGCGAGCATTTCGCCAATCTTGCCTACCTTACCGGCTTTGATCCGCGTTTCGAGGAAGCCGTGCTCATCGTTGGCCCCGACAGTATTCCCTTGCTGGTAGTGGGCAATGAATGTGAGGCGTACGTCGGTGTGAGTCCTCTATTTAACGACGGAAAGTTGAGAAGAGAGCGTTTTCAACCCTTCTCCTTGCTCAATCAGCCGCGAGACCAGAGCCGACAAATAAAGGAGATATTCGCAGGGGAAGGTATCGATACGTCATCGACGGTGGGTTGCGCGGGATGGAAGTATTTCTCTAACAGCGAACTTCCGGATGCCCAGCATGCTATTGAGCTCCCTTCCTACCTCGTAGATACATTGCGAGAACTTGCCGGAAGGAACAATATCGTTAACTCCACGGATTTGCTGATGCACCCGGGATATGGGCTGCGTAGCTTCTGCTCTCCTTCAGATATCGCGTATTTCGAATACACCAGCGTACAGGCGTCTGAGGGTGTGAAGCAGATGATCTTTGGCATGCGTGAAGGCATGACGGATCATGAGGTCGTAGCACTGGGCGGCACCTGCGGAGAGCCCCTGGCATGCCACACTACTCTTGGAACAGGACCTACCGCGACGTTCGGTCTTTCCGGCCCGCGGGGGGAAAAGATTAAACGGGGAAATTCCCTCTCCCTGAACCTCTCCTACTGGGGCAGCAACACCTGCCGCTCAGGATGGATCGCATCTTCAGCGCACGACTTGCCGCCGAAAGCTGCCGATTACGTTGAAGCGTTTGCCGGCCTCTATTTCGAGGTAATGAACGAGTGGTTTTCCCTGCTCAAGCCCGGTACCGCCGGCGGACAATTGTGGCGCCTGATTCGTGAACGTCTGCCGTTTGAGCGCTTCGGCATTTTCCTGAACCCAGGTCATTTGATCCACCTCGATGAATGGGTTAGCTCACCGATGTATCCGAACTCGGAGGTGCTGCTTCATTCGGGCATGG
The DNA here is from genome assembly GCA_963788515.1 of uncultured Acidobacteriaceae bacterium. Taxonomy (GTDB): domain Bacteria; phylum Acidobacteriota; class Terriglobia; order Terriglobales; family Acidobacteriaceae; genus PALSA-350. The sequence goes on along the minus strand of CAWBGZ010000019.1, from coordinate 386,325 downwards.
CCATCCAGGTAGATGTCATCCCCAGTTCGCCGGTGTATGCATCGACTCGCATCGAGGATGGTGTGGTTCTGGCCGATAAAGATCTGCGCAAGCAGTTGAAGGAAGCTTTCCCCGATTGTTACGCTCGCTGTCAGAAGCGGCGAAACTTTATGATGGACGGGTTGGGGATCGAGTTGCCCGAAGAAGTATTGCCGCTGTCTAACATTCCAGCCATTGTGCCGCCATTTTTTCTCGCGCCTAACGAGATCTTTGCCCTCGAGCCGTGACCAAACCATTCCTACAGACAGGCTCGGTTTCATGCTTGAAGGAAAGCCCCGCCAAATGCTACTGAGTTAACGTGAGCACAAACGTCTGCGTGTGCGTGGGTGATCCACTATTTCGCCACTCCGTAGGCAGGGGACTCAACTTTTTTGAACCCTGACGGTACCTCGAAGGCAGACGAGGAAACGGGTGCCTGGGAGAAGTTTGACTTCTGCAACGTCATCTCCATCAACACCGTGCTCGTGGTCTGGGTACCATCGGATGCCGTAGTTGTTGTCGTTGTCGTGTCCGACGGCGGGGGCGTCTTCTTCTTATGGAAGCCCCCCAGTGCGGAGCCGCCCAACGCAGACCCCAACATGCCTGCCATTGAGGAGTTGGAACTCGGAGGTGCTGTGGCCGGAGCAGGGCCCGAAGTTTGAGCCGAATTCTGCGTGGTCCCTGGCCCACTTCCGCTGCCACCCATCCTCGTCACTTCCAGCACTCGCGTGCCCTGGAGTTTTGCCATCTCCTTCCCCATCTGCGCCATCGCTTCTGCCGATCCCGGTTTGCCGCTGAACATTTGCGCCATCCCCGGACTCTGGTTCATGTCGTGCATCTGGGTCATTTGTGATTTGAACGCCGACATGTCGACCCCCTCCATCAGCTTTTGGGCGTACCGTTTATCGAAATCCTCGATTTCCTTTACCTCTGGCGGGTCGGGTGTGATCCATGCATCGGTGGTGACTACGTAGGTCACGCTGTTGACGCCGTCCGTCGGAGCCGCATTTGGATCCGTGGCGTGCATTTGTAACGTGACCACCTGCTCCTGAGCCGTAAGCCCGTCGATTTGTTTGGTAACGCCGGTATTCTTGACCGATACGTCAAAGCTGGTCTTCACATCGCTTTTTGGCTCTTGCGCCTGCGGTTCTTGTTTCGCCTTTTCCTGCGCTTGCTCCATCTGCTTGGGCATCTGCTCGAATGCCTGCCGCATTTGGGCGAAGGTCACAACGGTGTAGGTCTTGTGCAGGTTGTCGATGCGGGTGACGGTTTCCTTGTCGAGATCGATAATCTCGGTTGAATCTTTGCTTACCACCGCCTTCTGGTTGCCATGGATCATGGTCGTCGTCGTGATGGGCGCAAACGCATCACGCATCGATTTACTGAGAAAGCTGATCGATTTCAGCGAGTCCACCATGGTGCCGCCCGTGATCTGCGTAGTTTCCTGATAGCTAGCATCGGCGAACAGAAGCCGGCTCCCCAACAGGATGATTCCCAGGGCTGCTACCTTGCGAATATTCATTGTGTGCCTCCCAAATACGTTCGTTCCTCGAGAAGTAGTCTGCTCATACTGTGTCACAGGGGGGGCGACCGTTACATCCGGCAATCCGAGTGCCGCGGGAACACAGCCCAGGTGGCGAACTTCCCGAGTGTAGAGTTTTGCGTGGTGTCTTCTGTTTTGATTCGGTAGATCGGCGATGCAGCTAAAGCGGCTCATGGTCGGGAATCTTACTGGCCCGGGGGTCGCCGAAAAGCAATGGGTTGAGTTCGCAAGTAGCTTACCAAGAAAAAGCGCTTTGCGATCTAGTCGAATGAGGATTATCACCTTCACTGCATTTAGAGCTGGGTGGCTTTTGGTCACCGGGCTGCTGAACCGAAGTAATGGGCGTGGCATCCAGGAAACCTTGACGTTTTTCGCTGGTGCCTGACCCTGCTTCATCAAAGGTAGTTGCTGATTTCAATCAGCTTGCAGTCGAGATCGCGGAGGTAGCCACACCTCCTGACACTCCGTCCCCAGCTACGATCTGCGCACTCAGCAGAAGGTGCCCGTACGTGCTCGCCACAACGCACCTTCTACGGGATCGACCACACGATCCGGTGCTTGAGCGCTGGGAAATTCGCTCTGCACCGCTGCGATCAGGGCATCACGAACCGGGGCTACATTTTCCAGAATGCTGCCGGTAAATGCAATCGCCGGTGTCCACTCGTGCTCGTTCGAGGCCAGCCGCAGCCGGCGAATCACCAGGCGTACCAGGTACGCAAGCTCTTCCCCTTGCTGCCGCAGGACCCCTAACGCTGTTTCGTCTCCCAGCTCCGCGCATTGCACGACCACTCCGGTCAGCTTGGAAAAATCGGGCGCCGGAAGACTATTTGCATATTCCACCAGGCCATCCAGCGAGGACAATTGCCAGTAGTCCATGACCGCCGGTAGGAGCAGAGTATTTCGTTCCTCATCCTTCGCCAGGAAGATGGCGCGCAAGCTTTCCAGGCCAATCCTGTGTCCGGAACCCTGGTCCGCCAGTGCTGGGCCCCACCCTCCCGCAGTGAGCAGTAGCCCGTCACTCGTGCGGCCGACAACGTTCGATCCCGTGCCCGCAAGCACGAGCACACCAGCGCCGCCGGGAAAGGCCGCCTCGAGAGCGATCTCGACGTCACCCAGGATGAGCAGTCCGCCACCGACTCTTGCGCTAAACGACGCTTGTAACCAATTTCTGACCAGCGGGACATTCACCCCCGCGGTCCCGATGCAGGTGCGGGTGATCGACGCCATGGAGATGCCCGCCTGTGCAGAAAGTTGGGCAAGAGCCGACTCGAGATTCTGGCTGGCGGTCGCTGCATCCACGCGCATCCGCTTGATCGTACCCGTGCGCACTCTGGCCAGTTCGCGTGTCTCGTCAGCGAGCAGGTAGTCAGTCTTCGTCCCCCCGGCATCCAGAGCGAGAAAGAAATTCATTGGGCCGCGCACTCCGGGTGCAACAATCTACGCGGCTTCAAAATACGCCTCAATCTCTTCCAGAGTCTTGCCCTTCGTTTCCGGTAGAAAGAACGTCACAGTCGACAAGTAGATGACGGTGAAACCGCAGAATAAGAAAAACATCATGGAATAACCATACTTGCCGACTACGGGCAAGAAGATGGCAGCCAGAGTGGTCGAGACCATCTGGTTGATTACCAGGGCAATACTCATGCCATTGGAGCGGATGCGCGTCGGCATCAGTTCCGATAGGGCGAGCCATACGCAGACGCCCGGGCCCAGGGCATAGAACGCGACAAAACCATATAAACCAAGCGCCACCAGCCAGCCATGCACCGCGTCCGGCACCGGCCCGATATAGGCATGCTCAATGGTGAGCGGAGCCGTGCGTGCGTCATTCAGGTCAACCAAAGGGTTACGGAAAAATGCCTCCACCTTGCTCGAAGGAAGGCTGCTCTGACGATCGATGGCCACCGGCGCTTCGCCTGCATCGCCGGAACGCATGGCCCTGGTGGCCGCGGTAAATCCGCCATAGGAATAGATCACCGTCATGGAAAGCCGGTCCACAGCGAAGCCGTTCCTGGAGAGAGCACTTGGGGGCAAGAGGCGCTGCGCATCGGCTTGATCAAAGTGCAGCGTGAGATTCTGCGCCGGTCCCACCATGGACTGGATGGCGCCGCGGACGTCCACCCTGTTCTTTTCCGTGCGCAGGAAGAGCGTGCCCACAAAGAGCAGGCACACAATGATGCCTGATGTTCCGAGAATAAAGAGAAACTTGCGCCCCTTCCGATCGACCAGCGTCATACCGACGATGGTCATCAGAAAGTTCATAAACGTGAACAGCACATACCCCCAGTGGGCGTACAGGTCCGACAGACCGCTCTGCAACAAGATGTCGGTGTTGTATCCGATAATGGAATTGATGCCCGTCGCCGTATTGCAGAAAAGAATGACGCAGGCCAGCAGGAACGGTAGGACATACTTTCTGCGCAGCAGCGAATCTTTAATCCCGCTTTTAGCGAACGACGAGTTTTGGGCGGAGAGAGACGTCTGCTCCATCTCCTCCAGTTCGAGCGTGGCTTGTTCCGTACTTCGTGATCGAAGCAGTGCGCTCAAGGCAAGCTGTTTGCGCCCGCGCCGGAAGAGCCACCGGGGCGACTCCGCAACGAACAAACTCCCTCCCACAAACAGAATGCCTGGCGGCATCGACATCCAGAAGATGCGCCGCCATGCCTGGTCTTTAACCCCAAGGAGTGCCGTCGGAGATATGGAGCTGGTAATCGCCGCCACGCGATAGCTGTAATAGATGCCAATGACCGCCGCAGAGAAAACTCCCAGGGTCAACAGCCATTGGAACGCCCCTGTGCCTTTCCCTCGATCCTGCGCTGACAGGCACTCCGCCAGGTACAGCGGAACAACGATGCCCACTAGTCCTCCGCTGACGCCTTGCAGTAGCCGCCCAAAGAAGAGCGGGGCGAACCCGTGAGAAAGCGCGATGACTGGAATGCTTAGAACAAAGATGGCTCCGCTGATAACCATAAGCGGCTTGCGTCCCAGCCAGTCAGCGAGCAGGCCGGCAAAGAGCGTGGAGATAACGCTGCCCAGCAACACCGCGGCGACGATGATCGAGAGTTGGCTGGCGTTCAGTCCGGAGGTGGCTTCAAGGTAAGGCAGAGCGCCGCCGATGATGCCGACGTCCACCCCGTAAAGCAAGCCGCCCAACCCTGCAACCAGAAGCAGCAGGCGGTTATAGGTGTTCGTATGACTCAGATCGGCGGAACTTGGCATCGGGGCGACCGCGCGGGATAGATTGAACTCCAAACATGTAGAGTAACCCGTAGACCCGCGCGCGATCGCTAGAAAAGAACCTCTGCAAGCTGATGGCGGGCAGAAGCCTACGGCAATCTGCGCTTGCTTTCCATGAGTGCTTGTTTTGCGGCCATGTCACTCGCGATGCCGAAGATCATCAATTCGAGCGGTCCGCTGCCGGTGTTGGCAAAGGACTGCTTCTCGTTCAGGCGTACGGGGACGGCATCTCCGCTGTGGATCTGGGCCGTCTCTGAGCCGATGGTCACGCTGCCGTCGCCCGCCATTACATAGTAGATCTCTGTCATGCTGGGCTTGGCCACGGGACCAATCGTGGTCCCCGGGGGCATAAGTAGGTGGTCGACATACGACCACGTCGTGTAAAACACGGTCGGTTCGAGCGCCCGGCGATATTGCACCGTGCCGGTACCGCCCTCCATGTGATCGACCGGCTTCAGCAGGGATCGATCCAGACGCATGGTGATAAATGTGGGTATCGGGTCAAGCGGCGCTCCCACGCGCCCATCTTCGAGATTGAAGGCATCGTAGACGCCCTTCATCGTGCCTACGTTGAAATTAATCCACTCCACCGGCTTATCGGTGGCGTTGTAGATGGCGTGCGAGTGGCCGAGGCGTGCTGGGGCGCCTGCCGGCCCTTTGAGTAGAGACGTGCGTTCATCGATCGTAAACTGCGCTTCGCCATCGAGGATGATGAACATCTCTTCGCACTGGTTGTGGAAGTGAGCGCCGATTCCGCTCTTGGGCTCGATCACGCCGCGATGCATGAAAAACAGATTGCTTTCGAGCGTCTCCGCATCGAAGAGTGGCCTGTAGTCCAGCGCACCCGGGCCATCGTGCACCGCCTTCATGTTGCGATACTTCGATGGGTCGGCGTGGGCGATTCGTTGGTCGAGCGGGCGAGACGGCGTGGTTTGGCCAAGCAATAAACCAGGCGCGATCGACGCCAGCACAGAGAGAGCCGCAAGAATTTTAATCATGGACGTTTTCCTATCTCTAACTCGACCACCGGCGGCCGCAATCCCAGGCGTGCCAGCACGATGTAGATCACAAAGCCCGTGGCAAATGCATACAGCGCGGCTGGGTTGTCAGCTTTGACCAGGCCCGCCGGAAGTCCAGGAATATGTTCCGGCATCCCGACCATGAAGCCGATGATCCACGCAATGTACCCTGCCCAATTGATGCCTAGCCGCGGCCCCGACCATCGTTTCCCAGCGAGCAGGTAATCCGCCGCCATGGCGCCGCATATGGGACCAAACGACGCAGCGATAATGCTGAAGAATCCCACCAGGTTATCGGCCAACCCGCTAATAGCCAGGATGGCGCTTAACGTAACCCCGGCCAGCGTCGATACCGTCCGTGAAACCTTGGGCAGCATAGTGCTGAAACTGTTCGCCGCGATGAACGCTGAAAAGCAGGTGGGCACCAAACACGCCGCGGCGAAGAGAAAAAACATCACCGGAGCCAGCGCACCTACGCTCGCAATCGCGGCGGTGTAATCGTAGTTGACCGGCCCGCCGTTCCGCCCCAGGTACCCGGCCACCGAAAGAACCTCGATTCCACCGGCGATCACTGCCCCGGCAGCAATCCCCGTCAGCCCTCCGAGAACAATGTCCTTCCGGTCGCGGTTATTCATGCCGAAATCGGTGCCCGCCGCCCCCGCGGTGGCAAAGAAGCCGATGGTAATGATCAGTGCATTCACAAAACCAGTCCAGGGTTCGTTGTGCGGAGGCTGGTAATGCGGGATCCCGCTGCGGTTAGCCCACAACACGATCAACATCATCAGGAATGGAACCCAATTCAGGATCTTCGCCACTTGGCCAACGTAATGGATTCCCTTGATCGCCACCCACCCCAGGCTGTAAAGCCACACCAGCACGATTACGCTATACAGCGTCCTCGATGTCTGCCCCAGGCCCTTCATGATGAAGCTCGAGGCGATCGCGCCGTCCACCGCCACCCAGCCCACCTGCAACAGCCCCATCAGTATTCCCGGGATCAGGAATCCACCCGTGGTGCCAAACGTCGAGGTGCCCACCACGTAGAGGTTGCGGCCCGTCTGCATGCCGAGCATCGCCGGGACATAGTAATAGAGCCCAAAACAAAGCAGCCCTGCCACCACCAGCCCCCACAGGGAGACGCTGACGCTTGCATACCCAAGCGTCGGTCCAGCCAGCTTTAAGTAGTAGCCAACAAACAGGAAAATGCCGAAGTAGCTGGGGAAGGTGCTTTTGTACCAGGGCACCCGGCCGGCGAGTGGTACAGGAACCGAGCGGCTTACATATTCAGGAACGTTGCGTTCCATAGAGCTCCTTGGGCGAAATAACTAAATAGAGGTGTAGTCCTTCACGGTATATTCCGCAAAATGGCTTTCCATCTGGCCCCACACTTCCTGATGAAGATCAAGCGCCACCCACTTCTTCTGCAATGCATGCAACTCGAAAGCGATGCTTAATCGCCATTGGCCCTCCCCAGTTTTATCTTGGTTGGGGCGCAGCAGTTCTACACCACGAAATCCTTCCTGGCTAGAAATGGCAGGGCGAAAGATTTCGGTGTAGGTCTTTTCCAGGGCCTGCTGCGAACCTGGCTTGATGCGCATATCAACGAACAGGACGAACATCGTCACCTCACCATTTCAGCTTGAATACATCGATGGCCGTACCACCCAGGACCTTGTCATAGACGTCGGAGGCGAGCTCGAGGGCCTTGTATTTCGCGAACTCCACCGGAACGTTACTGGGCAAATCTGCTCCCAGCATCACCCGGTCCGCTCCTATGGTGTCGATCATCCAGCGGATGTCTTCGCCGATGCACCACGAGGTTTCGAGATAAAGATTGCCGCATACAGTCGCAGCAACTTGTGCCTCGGCGGTGAAGACAGCGAAACCGGCATGAGCCAGAATGATCTTCAAGTCAGGATACTTGCGGGCTGCGGGAATACAGAGCGCGGGCAATGCGAAGGGAACTCCGGGCCCGGTGTGGACCATCGCCGGAACGCCGAGAGAGTGGGCGGTGGCAAAAACGCGGTCGCCATCCTCTGACAGCGGATTCACCCCATGTCCGATGGTGTGCAGCTTGATTCCAACGAACTTCAGCTCTTTAATGCAGCGCTCCATTTCGCGTTCATAAGCATCGCGATTTCCGTGCGGAGTCACACTGGCGATGCCGAAGAAGCGGCCCGGGTGCCTGGCGCACAGATCGGCGATACGGTCGTGAGTTTTTGAAGCCGTCGTAGCCCCCGGATATGGCTGCACGATGGTGGCGTCTACCTTGCATTCCTCCATCCGGCGCAGCATATCCTCTTCCGTGCTGAGCAGGCCGAAAACGCAACATTCTCCCAGGTGGGCATGGGTATCGATCCTCTTGGTCATGAATCCTCTCGTGGATGCAGGTGTTTGCCGGCGAAGCGGCCATTATAGACGTTCCAATATTCTCTTGCCGGGTGTGGCCAACAGGGCATCAATGGCCGTGCACCATCTGACCCAACTCGGTATCGAGGTTGTTCTTCTGGGCGGAAATCCCGACGATCATCAGCTCCAGGTCGGCTGATCCGTTGTTTACGAAGGAATGGGCTTCATTGAAGCGAATTGGCACTCCATCCCCCTTATGGATGGCCGCGGTTTCGCCATTCACTTGTACCTGGCCATCGCCGTTGAGCACGTAGTAAATCTCTTCCACGCCCTTATGGTAGTGCTGGCCTTCAGAGGCTCCGGGAGGAATCAGAAGATGATCCACGTACGCCCAGTTGGTCAGAAACACATCCGCATCGAGCGCGCGCCGGTATTGCACCGTCCCCTGGCCGCCGCGATAGTTCGCGATGGGCTTCAGTAGCTTCTTATCCAGGTGCATCGTCATGAACGTGGGGATGGGATCTTTCGGGGCGCCGACGCGCGCGTCATCAAGATTGAAGGCATCGTAGTGGCCTTTGATCTGGGCCACGTTGATGTTCATAAATTCCACCGGCTTGTCCGAGGGGTTGTAGATCGCGTGGGAATGGCCCATGCGACACGGCGCTCCCACGGTTCCTTGCAGCACCGCGGTTCGGCCGTCGATAGTGAACTCCGCCTGGCCATCGAAAATGATGAACATCTCTTCGGTCGTGTTGTGGAAGTGATGCCCCACTCCTCCACCAGGCATGATTTCGCACCGGTGCATGAAATTGAGGTTGACGTCCATTGCGGAAGGAGGAACCAGGAGCTCACAGGCCATATCGCCGGCGCTATTGTGAGAACGGCTGCGGGTGTACTTGCTGGGGTCAGTATGGCCGATTCTGGCCGCCAACGGGGTTTGCGCCCACAAGGCAGACACGTTAAGAAGGGCAAAGGCACACAGAATCAGGAGCGGGTACACGCGTCGCATCATATCGTTTCCTCGCAGGGATGTCAGGCAGGGCACACCCTAAGCCGCCCAAGAATATATTTCGAGGATGGGAGCGTCAAGCTGTAATACGGAATCGCGATCCGATTTATCTACGAGTGGTTTCAGAAAATCGCTATCTGAACGTGCGAGCCTCCCTGTCCCCATCGGAGATCCAAAGGGCGCGACAAGTCTTAGAGTGTTATCAGGAACCGCAGTGGAGGCATCTGCGGGTGTACTACTCCGGCCTCACGCCTTCCGTAGATCCAGGGCAAGTTGTTCGGCGGTCGCGCGTACCGTAGCGATGATTGACTCTTCATGCGCCTTGTCACGGAGTCTTGTCTTGGGCATAGACGAGCTGATTGCCGCGGAAACCTGCCCGTTTGGCCCCAGAATAGGCACGGAGAAGCAGATTCCATCGTAAGCACACTCCTCACGATCGATTGCATATTTCTGCAGCCGTATCCCGTCGTACTCCCGGTTTAACTCCTTGCGATCGGTGATGGTGTGCTTGGTGAATCGATAGGTCCCAAAGCTCCGCAATAGCCTTTCCCGTTGCTCCTGCGGTTGAAATGCGGTGATCGCCTTGCCCAAAGAACTGGCGTTGGGGGGCAGGATGTGTCCAACAACATTGCTCATCCGGATCACGTGGGGGCTTTCGATCACGGCGATCACCTCCACTCGGTTTTCAAACAAGGCAGCCAGGGTAGAAGTCTCGGCGAGTTCGCGGCTGAGCGCCTCCAGGTAAGGAACCCCGACGCGATGCAGCTTGCCCAACCACTGCGTAGGAGTAACGGCGTGGATTCCTGGGGCCAGCATGTATTGGCCCCGCCCATCGACGGTTACGCAGCCCAAGGTTTCAAGGGTACGCAGAATCCGGAACGCCGATGTCTTTGATAGCTGAATTCGCTGGCCAATCTCGTTCATGGACAGAGGCTTCAGCTCAGCCTGAAGAAATTCCAGAACCTCCAACGCCTTGCCGACAGCGCGTGAGAAGTATTGATCTCCGCCGTGCGCCTCTTTAGCTGTTTCGGCCTTTACCAGGTTGGAAGTCCCAGCCTTCGCTGGGCGAGCGATCTTGGTCTTCAACATAGAAGCTCTAGTGACTTCATGATAGCGGAACCGAGGCGCGGCCATGCAAGCCTTGGTGCAGGGTAGCCGCGCAATGGGCAGATGATAGCGGAACCTGTACCGACTTGTCGACATTACAACGGTATTGTGAAACCAAATTCAAAAAATGTTGCACATCGTTCATGCGGGGTGATATAGGTTTCAGCGCACGAATTTAGGAGGCTGGAGCTGTGCTCAACGAACAGAGAATGCGAAATTTGGTTTTGTGGGCAAGAACCCTTTGTTTTATGGTGGCAATCTCGTTGGCGTGCTTGCGGAGCCCGGCGCAGATCGCTTCAGCGGAATTGAGCGGAAATGTCCTTGATGCTTCCGGCGCGGCGGTCCCCAATGCGACCGTGACCGCCACCAACGTCGAGACCTCCATTGCTCACACCGTGCCCAGCGGCAAGAGCGGCGACTATGTGATTCCTTCGCTGCCCCCGGGTAACTACACCCTGACAGCGGAAGCGCCCGGTTTCAGCAAGCTTGAGCAGACCGGCATAGTTCTCCAGATCAACCAGCAGGCGCGCGTCGATCTCGCCCTTAAGGTAGGTCAGACTGCCGAAACTGTGAACGTCACTGGCCATCCGCCTCTTCTGGAATCCGAGTCTTCATCGGTAGGAACCGTGATTAACCGCCAGTTGGTGAATGAGCTGCCGCTGAATGGCCGCAACTTTGTTCAGCTGGCGACGCTTAGTCCCGGAGTGAACGGCGTGGGGGAATCCGCATCCGGAACCATCATGGGCGGCACGCGGCCTGACGACCGCCGCGCCGGCAACGAGATCTTTTCCAACGGCAACCGCGAAGGCGACAACAACTTTCTTTATGACGGTATTGATAACAATGAGCGCCTCACCCTTTCCCTCGCCCTTCGACCCGCCATCGACGCGGTGCGCGAGTTCAAGATCCAGACCAACCTCTACAGCGCCGATGTCGGGCGGAACTCGGGTGCGGTGATTGACGTCATTTCCAAATCAGGGACAAATCAGTTCCATGGCAGCCTCTTCGAGTTCATCCGTAACTCGGATGTGGATGCACGTACCTACTTCAATGCGGCGGGCACTCCTTTCCCCACCTTCCGTTTGAATCAATTCGGCGGCTCTCTGGGTGGGCCCATCAGCATACCAAAGGTCTACAACGGCAAGGATAAGACGTTCTTTTTCGTCGACTACGAGGGCTTTCGCAACAGTACGCAAATCTTCGAGCGGGGCAACATCCCCACCATGCGCATGCGGCAGGGAGACTTCGGTCAACTCCTGCCGAACACTCTCATTTACGATCCACTGACGACCGTGGCGAATCCCGCGTCACCGAGCGGTTTCTCTCGTACGCCGTTCCCAAACAACATCATTCCCTCTGACCGCTTTGATCCCATTGCGTACACGATGATCAATGCTTATCCCACGCCGACCAGCTCTTCCTTACGTAACAATTACGCTTTGCCTCGGATACAGCCCCAGAACTACGACCAGGGGGATGTCCGGGTCGACGAACAGATCACGGCCAAAGATTCTATGTTCGCGCGTTGGTCGATCCAGGACACAACCACCATTTCACCCAGCACCTATGCGCAATCCACGATTCCCGGGATCTCCACGCCGGTGAGCCTCAGTGATGAGGCCTCTTTTGCCGGCACCTCATTCCAGCCCACCCAGCATGTGGCTACAAGTTACGTGCACGTCTTCACTCCGGCGCTCCTCAACGACTTTCGGTTTGGTTTCAACCGTTACGTCCTGGACTACGTGCCCATTAACTTTGTTCCCAACGGGGGACTTGGGAACGAATTGGGTGTACCGAATTCGAATGTCACTCCGCGCGAACAGAACCTGCCCATCTTTTCGCCGTCCGGTTATCTCGGTGTCGGTCAGACCCGCTCTCTGCCGTTATATCGCCGGGAGAATACGTTTCAAGAGCTTGACAACCTGACCTGGACCAAGGGCACACATACCTTCAAGATCGGTGCCGACTTCCGGCGGCGGCAGCTTACGATTTACCAGACCAACCAAGGGAATGGCCGCTTCAATTTTTCCCCCGCATTTACTGATTCGCGGGAGCCGGCCGGCAAAGGTGGCGATGCGGCGGCGAGCTTCATTCTCGGCTTTCCGACCCTGGACGCGCATGACTACACCTATCAATTTCCCGGTATTCGACTAAACGAATTTGGCATGTACTTTGCCGATGACTGGCGGGCCACCAAGAATCTAACCCTGAACTATGGTTTGCGCTGGGATTACTTCAGCCCGCCCGACGAAGCGTTTAACCGCTGGTCTAATTTCGACGTTGTTACCGGCCAATACCTTGTCGCAGGCGTGGATGGGGTCAATCAGAACGCCGGCGTATTGAAGTATTGGCCGAATTTTGGCCCACGCTTCGGATTTGCTTACCAGGCGCTACCTCATACAGTAATACGCGGCGGAGTCGGCCTCTTCTACAATGCGTCGGGCAGCGAGGCGGGCAACATGCGTCTTGCGCGCAATCTGCCTTTCGGCCTGACCTTGCAAATTACGCCCGGAGACATTACGGTCGGTCCAACGGTCAGCGAAGGCTTTCCTCCTTTGCAGCCAATCATCATTCCTCCTATTCCGAATGGAACCGCCACCGCAGTGGCCCCAAACTTCCGTCCGTCTTACGCCGAGCAGTTCAACCTTGGCGTGGAACAGGAGATTGTCCCATTGGACATGGTATTGAAGTTCGTCGGCGTGGGTAATCTGGGACGTCACTTACAAGACGCCTGGAACGCCAACCAGGCAGTCCCCGGGTCGACATCGACGGTATCTCGGCGTCCGCTCTATGCCGTAGATCCAAAGCAGAGCGATGTGAACTACTACCTCTCTGACGGATTCGCGGAGTATTTTGCCTTTCAGTTCACGGCTGACAAACGGTTCAGCCACGGGGTGAGCGCGCTGCTCGGGTACGCCTTCTCGCATGCCATCGACGATGTACCCCTGGAGTTCGGTGGTGGCGACGCCGGACCGAATCCACAGGATCCTCGCTTCCCGCACGAGGTGAGCAACTCAATTATCGACCAGCGGAACCGTTTGACACTTAGCTTTCTGTGGGCGTTCCCCTTTGGCAAGGGTCAGAAGTATCTCAACACTGGCGGGGTGACGAACGCGATTTTGGGCGGCTGGCAGATGAACGGGATCCTATTCACGCAGAGCGGTCTCTGGTTCTCACCGGTCTTGCAGACATCCACGACCAACACCGGTACATCAAGCCGGCCTAACGTCACTGGTCCGGTCAGCTATCCAAAAACTATCTTGCACTGGTTCAGCCCGTCGGCCTATAGCACTCCTGCGCCGTACACCTACGGCGATGCGAGTCGCAACTCGCTGATTGGGCCGGGCAGGACGAACTATGACGCGTCCCTGTTCAAAGATTTTGCGATTCATGAGCAAATGGTTCTCCAGTTCCGTTTCGAGGCATTCAACGCTTTCAACCATCCGCAGTTCGGATATCCAAACGCGTCGATCGGGAATTCGCAGGTGGGCCAGATTACATCGATTGTCGGCAACGCGCGTAACTTGCAGGCCGCGCTCCGGTTCCAGTTCTAGGAATCACCCGTGGACGGGAAGAATGCCGGCGCACTCTTCCCGTCGTTCGGCCGACTTGGACGGCCACAACCTGCGCACACTCCCCTCGCAAGGCAGAGTCGACCGAGCGATTCTGACGTGGTCATGATGTCGCGAAAAAGATCGCAAGAACGTCATACTGAGGAAGCATAAATGACTCTTCTCGTCAGACGGCATAAACGCCAACGGACAGCTATCTTGCTAGCGGTTTTTATCGCACTCCTGGCAGGCCTGCCGTCGTGGGCGGCTACGCGAGATCTCCGGGTTTACTTCATTGATGTCGAGGGCGGCCAATCCACACTCTTCGTCACTCCGACGGGACAATCTCTGCTCATCGATACCGGCTGGCCGGACAACGATGGGCGCGACGCGGACCGGATTCTTGCCGCAACCAAGAGCGCGGGCATCAGCAAGATCGACTACGTGCTGTTGACCCACTATCACGATGACCATAGCGGCGGCATCCCCCAGTTGGTCGACAAGGTCCCTGTGGGAACCTTCATCGATCACGGGGCAAACATTGACACCAAGCCCGGGAACAAAACGCTGGGAATCTACGCCGCTTACCAGCAGGTGCTGGCCACGGGAAAGTACAAGCACATGGTCGCGCATCCTGGTGAAGTGCTGCCCATCACCGGTATGAAGGTAACGGTGATCAGCAGTGACGGCAACGTAATCGACCATCCTATGCCGGGGGGCGGGGAGACAAATCAATACTGTAGCGTGCCGGAAACCAAGCCTATGGATCGCAGCGAAAATTCCCATTCGCTGGGTGTGCTCATCAACTTCGGCAAACTCAAAATCCTCGATCTGGGCGATCTCACCTGGGACAAGGAGATGTTGTTTATGTGCCCGGTGAATCGGTTGGGAAGTGTCAACATCCTGGTGGTTTCGCACCATGGCCTCAACCCCAGCTCGAGTCATGCTTTGGTCGATGGCATTCATCCCAGGGTAGCCATCATGAACAACGGGGCGACCAAGGGCGGAGCGCCGCAGGTGATTGATACCGTCCTGCAGGCGCCCGGGCTTGAAACCCTTTGGCAGCTCCACTACTCGGAGAAAGGAGGCGCGGAGCACAACACGGCCGCGGAATATATTGCCAATCCCCAGGGTCCCGACCAGGGGAACTACTTCGTGCTGACCGCGAGTCCCAAGGGCAGCTTCACGGTTTACAACTCGGGCACCAAAAAGACCAAGGACTATGCGGCCAAATAGGCTTCTTCCGGGATCGGCTCCATGCGGCCTATCAGAGAAAGGCGCCAGGGGTGAGACGGGTGTCTGACGCACTCATTGCAGTATGTGGCATCGCATCTGACAAAATGGTTGCATCCGGTCAGGAAAGACATGCCAGGAGCATAAGCCTTGATTGCAGTGGATTGGGGTACCAGCAATTTCCGTGCGTTTCGGCTCAATGCGGGGGGAGCTGTTTTGGCGAGGCGTTCCTCGCCGCAGGGGATTCTTCGTGTCGGCAATGGGAATTTTGAAGAAGCCCTGCGCGCCGAAATTGGCCCGTGGCTGACCGGGGGCGAGAAGAAAGTCCTGCTGTGCGGGATGATCGGCAGCCGGCAGGGTTGGGTCGAAGCGGAGTATCTTCCGTGTCCGGTTGGCATCTCGGATCTCGCGAACGCCGTCGTCCAAGTGCCATTCCCAGGAGCTGAAGTGTGGCTGGTTCCCGGGGTCATCGGACCAGACGCCGCGGGTGTGCCCGAGCTGATGCGTGGTGAAGAGACCGCGGCTATGGGCATGCTGGACGCTTACGGAGGGGCCGGCCTGGTTTGTTTTCCTGGAACCCACTCCAAGTGGATTCAACTGAGCGAACGCAAGATCAAATCATTCACTACCTGCATGACTGGAGAAATCTACGGCGCCGTGCGTAAATGCACGATCCTGGGGCGCATGATGACCAGCAATGCCGCCGTCGAAAAAAGTGCCTTTCTGGACGGCGTGGCTCGCTCCGCGGACTCTGGTGGATTGCTTCACCATCTTTTTGGCGTGCGCACACTCGCCTTGATGGGCCAGCTCAGGGAAGAATCGTCCGCCTCCTATCTGTCGGGTTTGTTGATCGGGCACGAGGTGCGCGCCGCGACGGTGGGCGGAGAGGTGGTTCACCTGGTCGGCACTGCGATGCTCTGTGGACTCTATGCACAAGCCATCGAGGCCTGCGGAGGTGTTGCGAAGGTAGAGGATGAGGACGCGGCGGCGCTCGGGCTCGCGGCGATCGGCAGGAGGCTCAATTGGACGTAAGAGCATGGCTCGAACGCTGCCCCCTGGTTGCCATCTTGCGGGGCGTTCAGCCGGCTGAGGCAGAATCGATCTGCTCGGCATTGGAACGGGCGGGCATCTGCATAGTGGAGGTTCCTCTCAATTCCCCCAGCCCGCTCGAGAGCATCTCCATCTTGTCGCGAAGTTTCGGCAGCCGGATGCTGATCGGGGCCGGCACCCTGACTGAGCCATCGCAGGTTGGGCAAGTGGCTGCGGCCGGCGGACGCCTGATTGTCACTCCGCATGCGGACACTGCGATCGTGCGTACTGCCAAGCAGGCCGGTCTGTTTGCCGTTCCTGGCTTTTTCAATCCCACTGAGGCTTTCGCGTTGCTGCAAGCCGGCGCCGACGCGATCAAGCTCTTTCCCGCTGAGGTTCTGGGCCCGCCCATGCTCAAGGCCTTGCGTGCGGTACTTCCCAAGTCGGCCATTGTTATACCTGTGGGCGGAATCGATGCCCATCAAGTCGCACCATGGATGGCCGCGGGGGCCCTTGGCCTGGGCGTCGGCTCATCCATCTACAAGCCCGGAGACGATGCCCGGATTGTCGAAGAGAAGGCGCATGCTCTGGTGGCTGCAGTGCATGCGTACCGCAAATGCGGAAAAGACTGATTGTTGAAGGGTACGGGCTTCAGCCCGTACATAAGGGAGGCAGAAACGATGGGTTTTTAGCCCCTGAGGGCAGCTCTTCAGCCGCGATGTGCTGAAAGAACATTTCCTTGGGGGCTAGAGCCCGATGATCCTTGTCGGTTTATGTACGGGCTGAAGCCCGTACCCTTCAGGGAGTTCCCCCCCGCCTGCACAACGTTTTCGAAGGTTGAAGGAGATGTAATGAAAAGAAGAGATTTCCTCCGTTCCCTGGCGGCCACCGCAGTTGCGAGCGGCGTGCGCGCTCTGCCCGCCTATGCCGTTCCGCTCCCCAAGATGAAGATCACGCGGGTTCGAGCCTATTTGCCTCCGCATCCCAATCCGCTGTTCAACCAAAGCGATGTGGTGGTCACCATCGAGACCGACGCGGGAATCACCGGCATAGGCGAAGGTGGCATGAAGGATACGCTGTCGCAGTCTGCCGGGAGACTGATCGGCCGGGACCCGCAGTATATCGAGCGCCTGTGGCAGGACATGAATCGCGCCTTCTTCTATCCCGCGGGCCGGGAGAGGACTGACGCCATCGGCGCCCTCGATCTGGCTTTATGGGACATCAAGGGCAAGGTGCAGGGTCTGCCCGTCCACCAGTTACTGGAGGGCATGGTTCGTAACTATGTCGAGTGCTATAACACGGCCGGCGTCATTCCAGGTGTTACCCGCGAAACCAGTCTTCAGGATCGCGCCCGGCTAACGATTGCCGCCGGCTATCGTGCTTTTCGATTCGGCGCCTCCGAGGCCCCGGCCAACGGTACCTATAACACCAGGGAGCGCATTACCCATATGCGCGAGGAGTGCATGCAGGTGCGAGAGGGTGTGGGCAAAGATGGTGACTGGTGCATCGATTTCCATCAACGCTTCGATCTGCCCGACGCCATTCGCGGCTGCAACTCAATTGAAGACCTGGCTCCATTCTTCGTGGAAGATCCGGTTCGGGCTGAGGCGTTTATGCAAGACCTCCCCATCCTGCGTGCGAAGGTGAATGTTCCTCTGGCCGCCGGCGAAGAATGGGGAAACCGTTGGGACTTCAATCGCCTGGTCGAAGAACACTCCATCGATTTTGTGCGTGCCACTCTCCCCAATGTGGGGGGCATCACAGAGATGATGAAAGTGGCCGCTATCTGCGAAACGCACTTCGTCGGCATTGTTCCCCATTTCACCGGACCCATCGCCACGGCTGCCCTGGTCAACTGCCTGGGTACCTTCTCCGGGCCGCTACTTATGGAGTACAACTACCAGGGCCGTACTCTGCCACACTTGCCGGTGTGCCTGGACTTCAAAGACGGCAAGCTCTATCCCAACGACCGGCCAGGCTTAGGCGTGGAGTTGGATTACAAGCAGCTCACTCAGATCGCGGAAATTACCGAACCAGTCACTGCGCGGGCACAAACTTACTTCCGGCCGGATGGTTCGATTACCAACTGGTAGTCGGGCGAGGAGTCATGAAAATAACAACAGCGGTTAGCCTATGTTTGATGCTGTCACCCCTGGCGGGTTATTCGCAAATGACTCCTCCCCACCCGCCACTCGCCCAAAGGATCGGGCACACGGATCTGAGCAAAGTCGAGCCTGCCCATTCCCACGGGAGTGTCGGTTTGCGCAAGTGCCAGACGCTGGTGCCCGCCAGCGCGATGGATGTGAACCTGAACTTTCTATTTCGCTGCCAGATGCAGCCCGGCGGTGGCGTGGCGGAACACTTTCACAACACGGTAGAAGAAATGTTCACCATCCTCGATGGGGAGGCGGAATTCACCGTTGATAGTCATACCTCGCTCGTAAAGGGTCCTGCTGGAGCGCCACAGCGCAAAGGTCATTCGCACGCGATTTACAACCCGACGAACGAGCTGGTCGATTATCTGAATATCAACGTATCCATGGTCAAGGGTCATTATGATGCGTTCAACCTTGGTGACTCGCGTGACAAGGTAACAACGAAAGATGAAATCCCGCAGTTCATGCTGATGCGGCTGGACAAGACGTTGCTGCAGCCGATGCCGAACTATCGCGGTGGACAAGGTACTGTGAAATACCGGCGCGCGCTCGACTCGGATACGTTCGAGACCAACTGGGCATACGTGGATCATCTCCTGATTCCGCCCGGAGCATCGGAGGGGCTGCATTACCACACCGGCGTTGAAGAGATCTATTACGTGATGGATGGCGGCGGCCAGGTTCGGGTGAATGACGAGACCGAGCCAATTAAGAAAGGGGATGCCGTGCCGATCCTGTTCCGCGAGCCGCACTCGTTTACCAACAACGGATCGTCCGACCTCGAGCTCATGATTATTGGTATTTCATCTGTGAAGGACGCCCTGGACACCGAGCTTGGTGCGCCGCATCGACCGGGAAGATGATGAAGAGATCGCTCCTTGTACCAATGAAACGCAGAAGCTGTTTGAAAGCGATGCTGGCCGTGGCCGGCGGCGCTGTCCTTCCCGCCGTTGCGCTTGGGGATCCTCCTGCAAGTGAAGAGCGGCCCATCCAACTGCACGCAGACCTGGCAGTGGATCCGGCGAAAGAACAGGAGATGCTGGAGTTCTTTGAGCAAAAATTCCGTCCCGCAGCTGCCCGACAGCCTGGATATATCGACGTCAGAATGTTGAAATTAAGGTCGACGTTGCGTGGCGTAGCTCCTCCGGGAACCAACTACCAGTTCGTCCTGACCTTTTCCAGCGAGGCGTTGCGGCAGAAATGGATCGCGACCGAGACCCACAAGCAGCTTTGGCCGACCATTGAAGGCAGCTTAACCGACAAAAATTACAGCCGCCTGTTATACGAGGTCTACTAAGGGACTATGACAACTTCGAGCGTCGCAGTCGTCCCCCGACGCAACGCCCGCTGGCTCGTGGTTGCTCTTCTCACCGTGGGCGTCGTGATTGCCTACACAGACCGTATCAATCTCTCAGCGGCACTGCCCCAGATTCGAATGAGTTTCCCGATCTCGGCGGAGGCGTCGGGGATTCTGCTCTCGGCTTTTTTCTGGGCCTACACTTTGCTGCAAACGCCGGCCGGATGGCTGGTCGACCGTTTCGGTCTCAAGTGGCCTTATGCCGCGGGGCTTTTCCTATGGAGCGCGGTTTCTGCGGCAACAGCGCTGGTGAGTTCCCTCAACGGCCTCATAGCCGTGAGGATCGTGCTTGGTATTGGCGAGTCCATCGTTACCCCGGCGAGCATACGTTATATCCGGAAGAATTTCGCCGAGCACGAACGGGGTCTGCCTATCGGCATTTATTTCTCCGGAACCAAGTACGGCCCGGCGATTGGAGCGCCGATTGCCACCTATCTCATCCTGGGTTTCGGATGGAGATGGATGTTCGTTCTGAACGGAGCGCTCTGCGTTCTCTGGCTGGTTCCGTGGCTCCTGTTTGTCAGGGATGATCGAAAGAGCTCTCCCGTGCCGGAAGAGGGCGCCTCAGTCTCCTGGGGCGCTATTCTCGCCGCCCCGCTGATGTGGGGCACCTGCGTCGCCACTTTCTGCTATATGTACTTTGTTTATTTCTGCATGACGTGGATGCCTACCTATTTCAAAGATCGCTTCGGCTTGTCACTGACCGCCTCGGGTTGGTTCACCTTCATGTCCTTTGGGGGAATGGCAACCGTCGCGATACTCGCAGGCTGGGCTGCCGATCGGCTCATCGCTCGCGGACGTAATGCGGTCACCATACGAAAAGGGTTCACCATCGTGGGTTTCGTGCTGGCATTCAGTGAGGTCTTCGGAGCCTTCTCACATTCCACTGCGATCACTCTTTTTCTGGCTGTGTTTTCACTCAGCGGGCTCGGCCTCGCCACGGCCAATTATTGGGCGCTCACCCAGACGTTGACACCGGCCTCCGCCTCCGCTCGGGTAGCGGGGATACAGAACACCGCAGCCAACATGGCAGGTATCGTTGCCCCTTGGATGACTGGGATCCTGGTACAAAGGACAGGAAGTTTCAACACGCCGCTGATCGCGATAGGCTTTTGGCTCGTGGTAGGCATCGGTTGTTATCTGTTTCTAGTCAGGGAGAAACATGCATTGCGCTAGGGCGATTTTGAGCATATGTCTTCTGGCAGCTCTTCCTTTATCCGCGCAGACCGGAGCCAGGAACGGGGAGTGGCGGACGTATGGCGGCGACCTGGGCAACACTCGCTACTCGGCACTCGACCAGATCAATGCCTCTAATTTCAACCAACTTCAAATTGCCTGGAGATTGAGAACCGACAACTTCGGACCCGAGCCGGAGTATAAATTCGAAGCGACCCCGCTGATGGCAAACGGCGTCCTATACACCACGGCTGGATCGCGGCGTGCCGTGGTTGCGCTCGATGCTGCGACCGGCGAGATGCTGTGGATGCATGCGGAGCATGAAGGCGCACGCGGCACGGCGGCGCCTCGACGGCTTTCTGGCCATGGTGTGGCCTACTGGACGGACGGCGCCTCAGAGCGGATTCTCTATGTCACGCCCGGCTACCGGTTGATCGCGTTGGATGCGAAGACCGGCGTGCCGATACCCACATTCGGCAAGGATGGTGTGGTCGATCTTCGGCTGAATGACGACCAGGAGATGGATCTGGTCACTGCGGACATCGGGCTGCATTCCACGCCGATCGTTGCCGGCAATACGATCATTGTCGGCGCCGCTCATCGTTCCGGCGAGCAGCCCAGGAGCAAGACCAACGTGAAAGGCTATGTCCGCGGCTTCGATGTGAAGACCGGCAAACGCCTTTGGATATTTCACACCATACCGCGGCAGGGGGAATTCGGTTACGACACCTGGGAGAAAGGCTCTGCCGAGTACACGGGAAACACCGGGGTCTGGGCTCAGATCAGCGTGGATGAGGAGCTCGGCATGGCATACCTGCCAGTCGAGTCACCGACCCAGGATTCTTATGGCGGCGATCGGCCGGGAAGTGCGCTGTTTGCGGAAAGCCTGGTCGCCGTCGATCTCAAGACGGGCCAACGCAAGTGGCATTATCAGTTGGTTCATCATGGAATTTGGGATTTTGATATCCCCTGCGCGCCGGTTCTGGTGAATATCACGGTGGATGGCAAACCGGTCAAAGCTCTGGCGCAAGCAACCAAACAATCCATTCTTTACGTGCTCAATCGCGTGACCGGCGAACCCGTCTGGCCCTTCGTGGAGCGGCCGGTGCCGCAGGGTGACGTGCCCGGCGAATGGTATTCGCCCACACAACCGATTCCCACAAGGCCGCCGTTTTACGACCGTAACGGTTCCACGATCGACGACCTGATTGACTTCACTCCGGAGTTACGAGCGCAGGCGATCAAGCTGGCTTCGAAATATAAGATGGGACCTGTCTTTACCCCCCCTGTAGTAAGCAAACCTGGGGGGCCACTCGGCACGCTGATCGTCGGCTACCCGAACGGCGGAACGAATTGGGAGGGTGGATCCTACGACCCGCAAACTCACATCTACTACGTTTTTTCTCAGCGGGTCGCGGGCAGCCTGGGGCTGGTTCCACCGGCAGCCGGTGATTCGGACGTGAAGTACTTCGTCGGTACAGTGCACGAGAGCGGGCGTGCATTCCATCGTCTGACCATTCAAGGATTGCCGCTCGTGAAGCCGCCGTATGGCAGGATCAGCGCGATTGATCTCGACACGGGAGAGATCGTATGGCAAGTGCCACACGGCGAAACACCGGATGAGATTCGTAACAGCCCGGCGCTCAAGGGACTCAATATTCCGCGAACCGGACGGCCGGGAATCGTCGGCGTGTTAACGACCAGGACGCTGGTGATTGCCGCAGAAGCCGGTGTCTTCACCAACGCCGCAGGCCAAAAGGGAGCGCTCTTGCGTGCTTACGACAAGGCCACTGGCAAGGACGCAGGCGCCGTGTATATGCCGTCCGGCGAAACAGGATCGCCCATGACCTACATGCTCAATGGCAAGCAGTACATCGTTGTGGCCATCGGTGGTCCGGGATATCCCGGTGAATTATTAGCGTTCACCCTTGGTGACTAGTCGAAATTGGACCGGCAAACAAGGCTTTGGGTGGCCCATTCAAGCCGTACTTGGGCTTGAGTGGGCTACCATGCCTCCCCCACTTGTTTGTCATTGGGAGAGTCTGTGACTTTTTTTGTTTTGTTATGCGAAGTTCTCGAGTTTGAGCGAAATTGTCATCCCGTCAACCGGAGCGAACCCGAATTTCCTGCCACGCGGCCATCACCAACGTCCACGTGTGCGGCTTTCCGTTAAAGAAAGCCGCATGAAGCTCGCCAACGCCACCAAACCTCCACAGGAAATCCGGGGTAGCGCAGCGGAGGGACCTGCTGTTTCTTCCTGGCCATCCGATCTGACGGCTCCTGATAAAAGTCACCACCCTCCCCTTTGTCATCCCGAGAGGTTGTGACTTTTTTGATTTTTGAGTTTTTGGCACACTCAACCGGAAGGTTTTTCAAAACTCCCACAACACCGTCATCCTGAGCGAAGCGCCTCGCAGATCTATCGCTAACAAGGGGTTTTGGCGCGCAGTCGAAGGACCCCGAGGATGCTTGTTAGCCGACGCTCTTCAGAGCTTTCCGGCCACCAAACCTGAAAGAAATCAAAAAAGTCACAACCTCCGAGCGCAGCCGAGGGATCTGCAGTTCTCTTCACCAGCAATCAATGCTTCCCCGGCCCCCTTTTCGACACGCATTCTCGCAAAGGTTCCAACTCCCCAGCCCCTCAGATGAGGGGCAGACTCTGCTCAATCAAATGTCTGGTGTCGACCACCGGGTCGACGTCGGAGTCGGACTCCATCGAATAATAGCCTCGATATCCCGAGGCATTGGCGATGCCGAAAAGCTCCGCCAGCGATGCCGTCTTCCGTCGGCCGTGAACGTCCTCGGCGTCTTTGACATGGGCGATATTCCAGGCGTGAGCAAACATATCTTTCACATTCTGCGCATTGAAGCGCTCATCGCCCCCCATGAGCCCATTGCCAAAATCAGGAAGCGCCCTCAAGTAGGGAGTACCAGCGAGCTCGATGGCTGCGAGGGTGCGCGCAGCAGAAGCAGAAACCGGATTGTCATTCTCCAGGTTTACAACGATATTGCGAGTGGCTGCGTAATCAAGTGTCGGCTTGAGGGCCCGCACAGCCCGGGGAAGATCAGAAGTGTCGGAGCACTTAGGGATCCAGACCCGAATGCTGGGGGATCCAAGCAGCACGGCGACATCGATCCAATGCTGGTACCGCGCATTACCCGCATTCCGCGTGGTCTCATCATCGCTGCATAGCTCAACTTTTTCATCGACCGGGATGTTCACCGTGTGCACGCCGGCAGCGTCAAAGGCCGCACGCAGCTTGCGTACCTCGCTGGATTCGGTCGAAGCAAAGTGGGAGTCCAGCGGCTCAATCCCGTAGACGCCAAACTCAGTCCGCACAAAACGTGCGAAGGAGGCGAGATCCATTCCAGGTTTCTTGGGATCCCGGTCCTGATTGCCAGGCGCGAGGATCGTCGCCCGGAAAGGATAGGTCGCGACCGCGATACGAGCTCGCGGGTCAACCGGAAAGGTCGCCCGGGGAGGCGCTGTCGCGAAGGCAGCACTCGCGGAGCAAAAAAGTGCTCCCTTAACAACACTACGGCGTGTGAATGACTTCATCTCTGACCTTTCAGTTTGACCGTCATTTATTTTGATGTCAGAAAACCCGACTCCGAGGCCGTGACCTCAGTGACAAAACGAAAGTCGCCGGGAGTGATACCGCGCCACAGTGCCAGCCGGTATGCCGCCGCTTGCAGGGGCACGATTTCAAAGATCGGTGCAAGCACGGGTGCAATTTCCGGCCACGGAACCAGCGACGGTGCGTGGCCGTGGCTGGTGCCCGCCTCGGCCGCGGGTCCGATCCAGCGGACCTGCGCTCCCGCTGAAAAAAGATCGTCGGCCAGCGATCGGTCGAGCGATCGCGTAATCGGTGGCGTACCAAAGACCACAGCGCTGAAATCGGACGACAGAATCTCAGCCGGCCCGTGCCGGAACTGCCCTGAGGACATCCCCACGGCTGCTGTCTTGGCCGTTTCATGCAGCAGCAGCGCACCTTCGTGGACGGAAGCAAGCGCTGGTCCCCGGCCCAGCAGATAAAGGGGTCCGCCGATGAGCCAGTCCTGCCAACCTTCACTTTCCCGCAGGCATTCATCGATATGCGCCGAGAGCGCGGGCAGCGCAGCGCCGCACTCGTCGCACAGCTTTGCGCTTTCGCCGGCCAGTACTTCCTCTGCCAGTAGCAACAGTGCGAGCAGGGTGCCGGTGTAGGTCTGCACCGCGATGAGCTTGTCTGCCTGGGAGCCGATCGGCAGAGTGATATCGGCGATCTGTTCAAGGTTGGAGCCGGGTACATTCGTGACCCCGACGACGATCATCCCCACCTGGCGCATTTTCTCGGCCACCAGAACCGGCTCGATCGATCCGCCCGACCGCGAAACCACAACGCCTATGTCTTCGGAGCGCAACGTAGCGCTGCCATAGTGAAGCAACTCGGCACTCTCCATCGCTTGCACCGGATAACCCCGCTGCGCCAGCCGGCTTACTGCGGGCAAAGTGGCAAACAACGAGCCCCCCATACCGGTGAAGATAATTTGTCCTCGGGCTTTGCGGATTTTTTCCGCGCACGCGCGTAGCGCTTCGTTGCCTTGGTGAAGTGTCAGCAGACCGCGATGAGATGCAGGCTGTCCGAGGATGTTATCCAGCATGGGAATCTCGCTCATGCGTTCTTCCTGTTCAGCCACTCATCGACCGGACGCTCCGCTGTCGCCTGGTAAGGCAAGCTCACTTTTCGTCCCAGGCCCGCGGATGCATAGGCGGCGAAGATCGCCTCCAACACGGCCTTGCCGTCTTCCCCAGTCGCTTGCGGGACCTCCAGCCCGCGAATGGCGCGGGCGAAGTGGCGCATCTCCTGCGGGAAGCCATAATTCCACAGCTCCTCGAAAACGGGGTAGGTCCAACCGGTGGTGGTGGGCGCCTTTTCGACGGCGTAGGCGAAGCCATGTTCACTGTACGTCTGCAGCGCGTTGCCCATATGCAGATTGGCAATCGTCAGACCGCCCTCACCGTAGATCTCGATGCGATCATCCATGCCGCCGCGGCGAGCCCAGCTGTTCTCGACGATGGTGAAGGCATTGCCTTCAAACTCGATGATCGTCACCGCTTCGTCATCGAGTTTTGTCTTGTCACCATGGACGTACGTTCCCAGGTGAGCGTAGGCGCTTAGCATCTTGGGGCGGCCCAGGAACCACCAGGCGAACCCGATTCCGTGGGAGCCGAGGTCGAGCAGCGCCCCGCCCCCGGCTCGCTTCACATCCCAGAACCACTCCGCATGTGGACCGAAGTGCTTCTCGCTCTGCTTGATGAGGTGCACTTTGCCAAAGGCGCCGGAGTCCGCCATCTCTTTCGCCTTGCGGTATTTTGGGGTGAAGAAAAGCTCCTCGGCATAGAGCAGCAGGACACCGTTGGCGCGGCACGTCTCGATCATCGCATCGGCTTCGGCGGGCGTGACACAGAGCGGCTTCTCGCAGATGACATGCTTACCCGCACGCGCCATGGCAATCGTCATTTCGCAATGCAGTGCATTCGGAGCGGTAATGGTGACCGCTTCAACGTCAGGATCAGTCGCCAAATCCTTGTAGTCGGTGTAAACATGCGGAATCTTGTACCGATCGGCCAGGTCCTGCGCATGCGCAGCCGTGGGAGAAGCCACCGCCACTAACGACATGTCGTCCTCGATCATGCAAATCGCCGCTGCGTGACAATCCGCCTGGAATTGTGAGCCGATGATACCGACGCGTACCGGGCCATCTTTCATGTTGACCTCGCTGGGGAAATCCCCCGATCTCAATAGGTAAAAGCAAAACCGACGGTCGCAAGCCTCTGGACAAATGGAGCCTATTGGGACTGGCTCCCAGAGAATACACCGAGTCTCGCTCAAACTGGTTTTGCATAGGAGAGCCCGACCCCTATCGCGTAGCTCGTTGTTGTCCTGTGCAACTGGTCCCGTTGCTTGCCAGGCGGCGATCAGGCAAAATTGCAAGGTACGCCGCTCATGCGCGCTCTCGTCTTGGTTCGATTACCCAGACGGCCGCCCCCGGGGAGACTTTTGGAAGCCGCAGCCTATCGACGTTTGCTTCTCCGTCTACTGGCACTCCCAATGGTTGCCTTGGGTTTGCTTGCATTGACCCTTGCTTATGGAATCCAGCAGATGCAACGCAGTGCGCGCCGGGTAGACCGTACGGATCAGGTCATCGCACACGCCAACAAACTGGTCAAGCTGATGATCGATGAAGAGACCGGGCTTCGGGGATTTCTGCTCACCCGCGATCCAACCTTTCTTGAACCCTACCGCGAAGCAAATCAACAGCTGGAGCCTGAATTTTCGGCTCTTTTCGATTTGATAAAACGCGACCCCGAACAGACCGCCCGCCTGCAACGACTGAAGGCCGGCTTTCAAAAGTGGCAACAGGATGCCGCCGAAACCATTGCACCGCCCACGCCTGGGTTCGACTTGAATACCTACATGCTCGAACGTAAACACAAAATGGACGATCTGCGTGCCTTAGCTGACGATTTTCTCACCGTCGAAACTCGCATAAGGGCTAGCCGATCGTTCACTGCCCTGAAGGTCAATAAACTCAGCCTCTACGGGCTCCTTGGTTTGGTCGCCATGCTCGCCGTGTTGCTTGCATGGGAGATTCGCCGGCTCTTCCAGAAACTGGCGGGTACCTACAATCTGCAAATCAAGGAGGTGAAGCGCTGGGGAGACGAATGCTATACCCGCGAGCAATGGCTGAATACCACCCTCCGTAGCATCGGGGACGCGGTGATCGCTTCAGATCCCGACGGTAAGGTTGTGTTCATGAACCGAATCGCGGAGCAGATCACGGGCTGGAAAGAGAAGGAGGCCGACGGCCTTCCGCTTTCCGAGATTTTTGTCATTGTTAACCAGCGCACTCGCGCTGCCGTCGAAAACCCCGTGGACGCGGTCCGGCGTTCGGGCAAGATTGTAGGGCTTGCCAATCACACCATTCTGATCAGTAAAGATCACACAGAGTTTCATATCGACGATAGTGCTGCCCCCATCCTTGATGCGCATGCGCGCATGATCGGCATCGTGCTCGTCTTCCGTGATATCAGCGAGCGGCATGCCTCAGAGGTCGCGCTCATGCGCGCGGAGAAGCTGGCATCCGCCGGGCGGTTGGCCGCTGCCATCGCGCATGAGGTCAATAATCCCCTGGAAGGCCTGGTCAACCTCATCTACCTGGCGCGCAGTGAGGAGGACATGCAAAAGATTCGGCGCCATCTCACGGAAGCCGATCGGGAGCTGCAGAGAATCGCGCACATCACCCGCCAATCCCTGGGCTTTTATCGCGAAATCTCCGTGGCCGGTAGTTTTCGTCCCGATGTCGTGACCCGTGAAGTTTTCGACTTCTACTCCTCTCGCGCCGCCACCTCCCGCGTCAGTTTGCATGTGAATATAAAAACCGAGCAGAAGGCTTTCGGAAATCCCGGCGAACTCCGGCAAGTGCTTTCCAACCTGCTTGCCAATAGCCTGGATGCCTGTAGAGAGGGAGATTCGATTTGCGTTCGCGTTCGCGCCGCCGTCAGCCCTCGCGATTCCGCTTCGCGCGGCGTGCGCATCGCCGTGGCAGACACCGGCTGTGGCATTCGCCCCGAGTACATGGAACGCATCTTTGAACCTTTCTTCACCACCAAGAAGGACACAGGCACGGGGTTGGGACTCTGGGTCTCGCGCGAGCTGATTGAAAAGCATGGCGGCAGTCTAAACGTGCGCTCCGCCGTTAGCGGGTGCCGGACAGGAACTGTCTTCTCGCTGTTTCTTCCCGGATCAGCGCCAACCGAGCACTAAAATGTTTTCACCCACGGCTCTCACTTTCTATGCCAATGGGTAACGAGACACGAAAGGTAGTTCCACTTCTTCCCGGCTCATGAGAGCTGCGAAAGCGCACGGTTCCACGGTGCTTCTCCAAAATTCGTTTGGAAAGCCAAAGGCCGACGCCGGTTCCTGAACTCTTGTTGGTGACATACGGCTCGAACAGCCGCTTCTGGATAGAGGGATGGATTCCATGTCCGTTGTCGGAGATCGTAATGTAGGCTCGCTCCTTATCGGCGCGCATGCGCAGGCAAAGTACAGCATCCTTTTCCGGCAGCGCGTCGAGAGCGTTCAAAATAAAATTCGAAAAGACCTGGAGGAGCTCACCTCCCAGCGCTTTCACCATGAGCTGGTCTGGCAACTCTTTACGCAGCTCGATCGAACTCGCTGAGAGTCGATGGGCGTGAATACGTAAGGCGGATTCGGCGATTTCTACCAGGTCAAACTGTTTCGCCTCGCTCTGTTCCCGATAAAACGACAGAGTCTTTCGGGTAATCTCCGCCAATCGATTCAGTTGCGTCTCTGCCACGAGCATATTCTTCCGTACATTCTCGGGGCGGTGGGCCTCCTGCTTGGTCAGGTAAACCAGATTGGCGAGCGCCTCCAGAGGGTTGTTCACCTCATGAACAACGGCGCCTGCAAAGCGCCCGGCGATGGCGAGCCGTTCACTCCTGCGCAGAGATTCCTCGGCCATCCTGAGGCGGTCTCGCAACTGCTCGGGGGTAGAGTTGTCTTCTGGCAAAGAGAAACTCGCGGCTATTTGGGATCAAGAGCAGACAACGACGACAAGTCTGCCTTTACGACAACTCGTTGCCTGTGTACTCAGAAGGGAAGAGTGAGCATGTGGTTGGCTGGACACGGTGGATTAAGGCTCTAGCCCGTTTTGATGCGCTGGGTGCTGGAATTGCCTCGGACGGCCCAGGCGGTAACAAGATTTTAATGAAGGAGATCATTAGCCTGAGGCTAAGATCGGGCCAATATTTGGAGAATGCATGCTGGCGACACCAGAGCCTACCTTCCATTATGAAGTGCAAAAGTCGGGGGATGACACCACGGGTCCAATCACAACGATCTCCTGCCATGGCAGATTGGTGAGCGAAACCTCGGCTCAGATCAAGGAAGTGGCCAAGCCGCTCATCCCTTTTGGGGGCCACATCGTCCTCGATCTCACCGATGTGAGCTACCTGGACAGCTCTGGCCTGGGGACACTGGTGGGGCTTAAAGTCTCAGCCATCCGGGAAGGGTACTGCAAGTTGGAGCTGGTCAATCTTTCCCCTCGGGTAAAAGAGCTGCTTCGCCTTAGCAACCTGACCCAGTTGTTCGCTTCCTGACCTCCACCCATTGTTTCAGCGGAGCCAAAGATCCGGCCAGACAGAGCCGCCGGGTTGCGCCTGCCCGTGGGCGGAACGAAGCAGGATTACAGTGCAAAAAGAAGGCAAGCCACATCGGGAACCACGGTTTCCGGCGGTGCAGGCGCTATCGCCTGCCCACACAATTCCAGATCTCATCATGTGTCACCAGCGTAAAACCTCCAAACCCTCCCTGCGCATCTCTTCCCGGTAACTCGCGACGATAACTGCTAAGCCAATGATGCATCAAGTGTGAACTGGCGGCCTGGGAAGTTACCACGCTTCGCATATCCATTGGTAGCAGGGGAGATAACTCAGTTTGGCCACGAGAACAGTGGCCAACACGCAGTGAACGCGCTAAACACACAGGCCAAATTCGACTGTGTAGCTTTGGGCGGTCTTTCGATCAAGTACCTCGAAAGTACTGTTCCCCGGAGCGCCCACCTTGGGTACTTTCAAGGCTGTCACTTACGGCGAGCATCGCGC
The DNA here is from genome assembly GCA_963788515.1 of uncultured Acidobacteriaceae bacterium. Lineage (GTDB taxonomy): Bacteria > Acidobacteriota > Terriglobia > Terriglobales > Acidobacteriaceae > PALSA-350. The sequence continues at coordinate 355,871 of CAWBGZ010000019.1, read as the reverse complement.
TTTCCGGCGGTCAAACTTCCCAGCTTAGTTCGGTCAAGTGCGGAGCGCAGTATGTGGACAGCCAACTTATCAGCAAAGTGGCAGAGCAGCAAAGCTGCGCTCTGCCTGGCGATGGTCAGCAGCCTCACCGCCGGTTGCGGAATGACTCTCAACGAAGCCCAGATAGAAAAGCTATCCGCCATCTCCGCGGGTGGCAATAATCTTCGCGTCACCCAAACCATGCAGTTAAAAACCGAGGCGCCAGTTATCTGGTCGGTAAACGGCATTCCGGGTGGCAACAGCGACATCGGTACCATCTCCAGCGCTGGCCTCTATACCGCCCCGGCCATCGTCCCACTACCGAGCAATCAGGTGACGATAGAAAGCTCCTCCGAGATCTATCCATCCAAGGGTAGCTACAACGTCGCGGTCCTCAATCCAATCCCGATCGTGAACACAATTACGCCGGGAGCTTTTTCCGAGGGCATGGCACAGATTGTCGTGAACGGATCGGCCTTTGTATACGGTGCGCAGATTCTGTGGAATGGCGTACCGGTTCCGACCACTTATTTATCAAGCACACAGCTGGTGGCCATGATCACGGAGAACACGCCGGGCACCTACCCGGTGACGGTGGTCAATCCGGATCCTGGTTCGGCGTCCTCTCAGAAGGTCAACGCCCTGGTTCAGCCAGGCCAGGTAGTGATTCAGTTACAGCCGTCGGAAACCAGTGTCCGCGTCAATAACACCATCACCATCACCCCTACGGTGACGGGTTCGCAAGACACGGCGCTCACCTGGACCGTGAATGGCGTACCTGGAGGCAATGCGCAGATCGGCACCATCAATGCCCAGGGCGTTTACACCGCGCCGGCAGTTGTGCCTAACCCAAACCTGGTTGTGGTGCAAGCTACCAGCGTAGACAATCCCAACTCTGTCACCATCGTGAACGTCCAGGTGCTGAACCCCGTACCCACGCTGCTCAGCGCCACGCCCACATCCCTGAACATCGGCTCCAGTACCGTAGTTCTTAGCGGGGCGAACTTTATCAACGGCGCCACAGCACTGGCCAATGGCGCGCCGATACCGACGCAATTCAACTCTTCCGGCCAACTCACGGCTACGGTCGATCCCACCGTTGCCGGGCCCTTTGATCTGCAGGTTCTCAACCCCGATCCTGGCGGCGCCGTGTCTGCCGACGTGGTGGAGCAGGTGGCAGGAACGCCCCCCACACCGTTGGTTCAGCCGGCGGATGCTTCCCGCTTCCTGATGCAGGCAACGTTTGGGGGCTCGGAAGCCGACATCAACCACCTTTCGACGATTGGCTATGACGCATGGTTTGCCGAGCAGTTTGCCATTCCAAATACCTTGCACGAGCCCTATGCCGAGCGCCAGATCATCCTTAATACTCAGCCCGCGTGTGCGGCGTCGGACGCCGTCTGCACCCAGCAGTTGTTTTTGCAGACCTCTGGCGACCAGTATTTCGAGCAGCCTTTCTGGAGCAGCGCTCTCACGGGCAAGGATGCTTTGCGTAAACGGGTGCAGTTTGCGCTCAGCGAGCTCTTCGTAATCTCCAGCCAGGATGCGATCGTCGGCCAGATGCCGCGTGGAGTGGCCAACTACTATGACATGCTGGGCAACGATGCCTTTACCAACTACCGCCAGTTGCTGGAGGATGTAACCCTCAGCCCCATGATGGGTATCTACTTATCGATTCTCGCGAATGACAAGGGCGACGCCACGCGCGATCCGGATGAGAACTACGCGCGTGAGGTGATGCAGCTCTTGACCATCGGCCTCAATCAGCTTAACCCCGACGGAACCACCCAACTGGACGGCAACGGGAATCCAATCCCTACCTACGGCCTTAACGACGTGGTGGGTATTGCCAAGGTCTTCACCGGGTTTAGCTGGAATATGGCGGGCAACGCCAGCGAACAAGCATGGTCTGGTTACGGCGCGGCTTACGCCGGGCCCGGCTTTGGCCAGGACCTGCTGCCGCTAACGGCCTATCCTAGTCATCACTCCACCGACGAAAAAGATTTTCTAGGTGTGACCATCCCGGCAGGTGGACCCGATCCAACCGGTGATCTGAAGATCGCCTTGGACACGCTGTTCAACCATCCCAATACGCCGGCCTTTGTTTCCAAGCAGCTGATCCAGCACCTGGTTACCAGCAACCCAAGTCCTGCTTACGTGCAGAGGGTGGCGGCGGTTTTCAAGGATAACGGGCAGGGGACACGTGGCGATATGAAAGCGGTCATTACCGCCATCCTGATGGATGACGAGGCGCGCAATCTGACTCAAACCACCAGCCCTAACTACGGCAAGGTGCAGGAGCCTCTGCTTCGCTTCACCCACATGGCCCGCGCCTTTACGGCCGAATCGCTCAGCGGTGCCTTTGACATCGGAAGCACGGAAGATCCCGCCTACGGCTTTGCAGAGATGGCTTCGCGCTCACCCAGCATCTTCAACTGGTTCGCACCCGGCTATGTGCCGGCCGGCACCAGTATCGAGCAGGCAGGACTGACGGCGCCGGAGATGGAAATCACCGATGTGACCACGGTGATCGGCTACATGAACAGCATGCAGGCCGCCCTGTCTTCAGGCTACGGCAACAACAACGACCTCTATATGACGCTGAGTACGGAGGCCGCTATGGCCTACAAGCCGGATGCACTGCTCGATCGCGTAAATCTGCTGCTATTGGGCGGACAAATGTCATCCACATTGCGAAGCCAGATTGAAGGCGCCGTGAACGCCATCGCTGTTCCTACGGGCGGCGATCAGACCGCGATTAACAGTGCGCTCCTGGCGCGTGCCCAGACTGCTATCTTTCTAACCGTCGCTTCGCCTGAATACACTGCCCAGCACTGACGACGTAGCCCACGAGGAGTTAATCGACCATGCGGAAGATCGATCATTCACGGCGGCAGTTCATGAAGACGGCCTCCTACGCGGCAATGACTGGGGTGACCGCAAGCCCGCTGATGCACAGCATGCGCGCGTTGGCGGCGATGACCTCGCATACCGCAGCCGCATCCTCTGACTACCGTGCCCTGGTCTGCGTCTATCTGCAGGGCGGCAATGACGGCCACGGCACCCTGATCGCCACCGATCCTGATTCCTTCACCGCCTTCACGCAGGCTCGCAGCGGGGCTGAGGGGCTCGCCTATCCCTTGAATTCGCTGCTGCCCATTACGCCCACTACGCCCCAGTCTGGACGCACCTTCGCCCTGAACCCGTATCTAATTGGGGTGCAGAATCTCTTCAATGCCGGCCGTGCAGCTCTAGTCGCGAACACCGGAACCCTGATCGAGCCGGTCACCAAGACCCAGTGGAATCAGGGCTCGGCCCCCTTGCCCCGATCGCTGTTCTCGCATTTTGATCAGACCAATGCCTGGGAGGCGATTGCCGCAGATGGCGCCAACCGGGGATGGGGAGGCCGTATGGCCGACCTATTAGAAAGCATGAACAGCAACACCTCATTTACCTGCATCAGCACCAGTGGCACCACTCTCTTCCTTTCCGGACAGACGGCGTTTCAGCTGCGCGTCAGCTCAGCCGGAGCTCTGGCTGCCGATGGACTCACCAACCCGCTCTTCGGTTCCGCGCAAGGCTCGGCTGCGCTGCAGTCGATCATCAGTGCTGACGATACGAATCTTTTTGCCAAGGAGTACGCCGTCATTGTTCGCCGCTCGCTCGCGGCACAAGCTGCATTGGCCGCTGGCATGGCGCCTGCCGGTCCAACCGGCGTGCCCAACCCCACTCAGTTCCTCGATCCAGCTACGGGTAAACTCGCCGACAACCAACTGGCTAATTCGCTGCAGACCGTCGCCCGCGTGATTGCAGGCCGCACTGCATTGGGGGTCAGCCGCCAGATCTTCTTTGTGCAGCTGGGCGGCTTCGACACCCATGATACCCAGGCAAAACGCCACTCTACCTTGCTCAGCCAGCTCGGCGCGGCATTCGAATATTTCGATCAGCTTATGGTCACTGCCGGCCTAAGCGGTCAGGTAACGCTCTTCACCGCTTCCGATTTCGGTCGAACGCTCACCGCCAACAGCGATGGCACTGATCATGGCTGGGGCAGCCACCATATCGTCGCCGGCGGCGGCGTCGCAGGGCAGAACATCTACGGCGAGTACCCGGTCGTGGGCGCCGACCAGGCGAATGATGTGGGAGCGGGCCGGCTGATTCCAACGACCGCCGTCGAGCAGTACGGCGGAACGTTGGGCCGCTGGATGGGCCTTTCCGACAGCCAGGTCCGCGAGGTCTTTCCTAACTTCGCCAACTTCGGCAGCAATCCCTACCTGGGACTGATGGGGTAAGGCTGGTCCTAACTCCCCTTGGCCGCCGGCATCACATTCTTCGTGATTCTCCGGTCGGCTTCCTTCCGGACCTCCGCTGCGCTGACTGCATCGGCCGGCGGCCCTACGATTTCGAAGTTGCCATGCTCGTCGCGGCCCCGCACCAGTTGAACAATCTGTCGCTCAGCCCCCTTCTGTACCACCTCAGGAGCAATGTAGCGGACCGCTATGCCGATCCGCGGCTGATCCGAGCTATTTGCCTTGGAGCCGTGCGCAATCCCGATGTGATGCAATGACATTTCCCCAGCGTCGAGGGTCATCGCGACCGCCTTGGATTCATCCACCTCGAGCGCAATCTCCTGGCCGCGAGACAGGGCATTATCCAGCGCGTACGTTTCCCGTTGTGGAAGCTGCATCTTCTGCGTCCCAGGCATCACGCGCATGCACCCGTTCTCTATCGTGCTGGGAGAGAGCGCTATCCAGGCGGTCGTCACTTTGGGTGGGTTCAATCCCCAATACGCCCCGTCCTGGTGCCAGGAGATAAACGCGGGGTCCCGGGCGAACTTCACGAACCAATCCGATCCCCAAACCAGGATGTTGGGGCCAATGGCGCCTTCCACCGCATCCAAGACCCTGGGATGGGAAGCAATCTGATAGACCCAGGGCAGCATGAGATGGGTGAGGCCGTAAACCGCGCGCCGCTCACGCGGAATCATTTTGCCAAGCAGATCTTTATTGTGAGCGGTGTAATCGTCAAACTGCCGCCGGAACTCCGCGGTCTCACTGTCGCTGAAAACCCGGATCGGATACAGATAACCGTTCTCTGCATAAAATTCCTGTTTTTCCGCTCTTAGCTTGCCCGTCATTTCACTCATGGCCGTCATCCTGTCGCATATACCCTAACACCCACTACAAGAACGGGTGGAGCAGCCGCGCCAGCTCATCCGGTTCTGCTAGAAAAGCGTCGTGACCGTGGGAAGAGATAAGTTCCCGATGTTCGCAACGGACCCCGGCCTTCGCCAGGCGCGAGGCAAGGGCGGCTACTTCATCCGGCGGAAATAGCCAGTCCGATGAGATCCCCACCAGCATCACCTCCGCCAGGATCCGGCTGAACGCGGCTTCGGCGGATGGATATCCGCGCGCGGGGTCGAAGGTGTCCATCATGCGCGTGATTGCCAGGTAGGCGTTGGCATCAAAGCGCTCGACGAACCTTGCTCCCTGATAGTCGAGGTAGCCGGCCACGTCGAATCGCTGGCCGCTGAGACCCTGGCCTGTCTCATGTGCGGAGGCCCAGGGATCTTCGCCGCTGCGGTCCGGCTTGCGGGCAAACCGATGCTCAAATAGCTCGGCCGACTTGTAGGTGCAGACCGCTAGCGCGCGAGCCAGTGCCAGCCCCTCCCGCGGCGGCTTATCCGGCGAGTAGTTTCCGCCCTTCCACGCCGGGTCGAGCTGGATCATCCGCCGCTGCAGGTGGTTCAAACCCAGGCCCATCGCCCCCAGGGGCGCGGCCCCAATCGAAATGACTCGCTCCACCCGTTCCGGAAATTGGATTGCCATCTCCAGCGCCTGCATGCCGCCGATGGAAGCGCCCATCACCAGCTTAAGGCGACCGATCTTGAGCTTTTCCAGCAGGCGCGCCTGCAGCATGACGTTATCGCGGATACTTACCAGCGGGAAGTTGGGTCCGTAGGGGCGGCCGGTGAGCGGATCGATGGAGGCCGGCCCGGTCGAGCCGTAGCAGGAGCCGAGCATATTGATGCCGATGACGCACTGGTCCCCCGCCTGGAACAAGCCTCCATCGGAGAACAACCGCGGCCACCAATCCGCCACCCGGGCTGAGCCGGAAAGCGCATGGGCAACGAAGATGACGTTGTCGGCCGCCGCATTGGGCTCGCCATAGATCGCGTAGCGCAGCGTCGGCGATTGCAGCACCCCGCCGGCTTCGAGGGAGAAAGCCTCGCCTGGCGAGAAGTCTCCCTCGAAACTGGGTGCGACCAGGGCCGCGCTGGGGCTGGAGCTCATCGTGCGCTGAGAGCTTCCACCGGCTTGGCCGAATGCCCGTTGGCCACTTCGATCGCATCGTTGAGGTCGGCGAGAATGTCGCGTATGTCTTCGATACCGACCGACAGCCTCACTAGCTCGGGAGTGACCCCAGTGTCGCGCTGCTCCTCGACCGTAAGCTGGGAATGGGTGGTGGAAGCAGGGTGGATCACGAGCGATTTGGCGTCGCCGATGTTCGCCAGCAAAGAGAACAGCTTCAGCGAATTGATCAGCTTCTTGCCTGCCTCGAAGCCGCCCTTGATGCCGAAGGTGACCAGGGAGCTTTGGCCGTCCGGCATATATTTCTTCGCCCGCGCAGCGTACTTGCTGGAAGAAAGCCCTGGATAGTTGACCCACTCGATTCCCGGGTGATTGGCCAGGTGCTTCGCCACCGCAAGCGCATTTTGCGAGTGTCTTTCCATGCGCAGGTGCAGCGTCTCCAGCCCCTGCAGAAACAGAAAAGCGTTGAACGGCGCCATAGATCCGCCCGTGTCCCGCAAACCCTGCACCCGGGCTTTGAGAATGAAGGCCAGGGGGCCGAACGCTTCCACGTACGACAGGCCGTGATAAGAAGGGTCGGGCTCGACAAAGTCCTTGAATCGCCCGGAGGCTTTCCAGTCGAACTTGCCGCCGTCGACGATGACGCCGCCGATCGACGTTCCATGGCCACCGATATATTTCGTTGCCGACTCGACCACAATGTCGGCCCCCCACTCGATGGGACGGCAAAGAATCGGAGTAGCCGCGGTGTTGTCGATCATCAGCGGCACACCCTTCTGGTGGGCGATGCTGGCCAGTCTCTCCACGTCGGCAATGTCCAGCTTGGGATTCCCCAGGGTCTCGGTATAAACGGCCCTCGTTTTCCCGTTGATGGCGGCTCGCAGGCCGTCAAAGTCATCCGCATCGACAAAGCGCACGTGGATGCCCAGGCGCGGCAGGGTGTAGTGGAAGAGGTTGTAGGTGCCCCCATAGAGCGAAGTGGTCGAGACGATCTCGTCTCCGGCGCCGGCCAACGTCAAAATGGCCAGCGTTTCGGCCGCCTGGCCGGAGGCGGTCGCAAGCGCGGCCGCTCCCCCTTCGAGCGCGGCGAGCCGCTTCTCAAAGACGTCGGTCGTCGGGTTCATGATGCGGGTATAGATGTTGCCGAATTCCTGCAGGCCGAAGAGCCGGGCGGCGTGATCGGCGTCCTTAAATACGTAAGACGTGGTCTGGTAAATGGGGACGGCGCGCGATCCGGTCGTGGGGTCGGGTTCTTGCCCGCCATGCACGGAAAGTGTTGCGAGATGCTGCTTCTTGCTTTCTGACATCTGCTGACTCCTGTGAACCTCGAGAATGAGAGCGGTTTTGCCTGACCACGCCCTTGGCAAGCGAAAGGCCTGCAGTCTGGGTGGACCGCAGGCCTATGGGAAACATGGTCTTGTAAGGTTTCAGCCCCGTGGCCAGTCTCCCAAAACGCCCGCATCGATGCGCATACAGCAACAGCGTCCTTGGGCCGGCAGTCTGACGTGGCGAAAACCCATAGCCCCCAGTATTAGTCCAACCGTCATCCGCTGGCAAGGGGAGGGCCAACAAACCTCATCGGCCTGTTTTCCGTGCAATTCCCAAGGTTTCCCCGGCCGGAAAGTCCCGTGTGGGCAGGGAGACGCCAAATTCCGCCAGCAGCCAAGATCCCACTGCCGGTGCTCCGATCACGGGTTCCTGATGCGGCCGGCATTTTGAGCCGATCAATAGAAGGGATAGCGTTACGGGTTCTCACGCGAAAGTGTCATCTATGCTCACAAAATTTCGGGAGTAGTATGGGTTCCGCGTCCATCTGACCCTGTCGTCAGGAAAGGAGGCAATTATGAGTGACCTTCATCGTCGCAGGTCCTCCGGCCTCTCTCTGTTATTCGTGCTACCTATTGTGGTGTGCGTTCACACCACCTTCGCCGCAACGCCCAACCCATCTCCTTCTGCCTCAGAAGTGGTTGCTCCCCTCACCACCCCCCTCCCACCACAAATTGAAGGCGATCTGCTCATGGTTCATCGAAGCTATGCAGCAGCGCTCGAAGCCTATCAGCGCGATCCCGTGCCGTCCGCCGTGCTTTGGAACAAAATCGGTGTCGCCTACCATCACCTGTTCGCCCTTGAGCAGGCCCGCAAGTACTATCAGTTGGCGCTGTCCATGAATCCGAACTATGCCGACGCGCTCAACAACCTGGCTGCTGTCTACCACGGTCAACATGAGTACAAGCAGGCGGAGCGCACCTACAAGAAGGCGCTCAAGTATGCGCCCTCGTCAGCCATCACCTACTGCAACCTGGGCACCGCCTACTTCGCGCAGGAGAAATACAAGCCGGGGATGGCCGCGTACCACAAGGCTCTGGCGTTGGACCCGCACATCTTCGACGCGGGCCAGACCCAGATCGTGCAAGAGACCAGTACTCGCCGCCAGCTGGTCGCCGTCAACTACTACCTGGCCAAAACCTACGCCACGGAAGGAAAGATGGACGAGGCGCTTACCTACCTGCGCAGGGCGCTCGAAGCCGGTTTCCATGACCGTAAGCAGTTGATGAAGGACAAGGAGTTCGCCTCGCTCCGCGCCACACCGGAGTTTCACCAGCTGATGGTCGAACAGAACGTCGGCGAATAACCGGCCTGCTCGAAGTAGAAAAAACGACGCGGTGATTTTCTTGCGTCCTGATCTCATCGAATCCCTCCCCCGAAGAAATCGATGAAATCGATGGCAGAAAATCACCGCGTCGCTTTGTAGCATATTGTTTAAGGATGGCTGTCTGGGCGCCTCCGGGGATGTAACCCTGAAACGGTATCTAAAGAGTTACCTCGGCCCCAGCGCTCTGAGGTCTGCATGCCGCTGCCCACTACCGATCCGCACGCGCAACAGACGGAAATGGCCGCGGTGCTCCGGGGGTACCGGACCGAGGCTGGCCGAACCCTGCTGGAGCTGCTGGATGAGTCGCCAATACTGCTGATCTTCCTCCGTCATTTTGGATGTTCCTTTTGCCGCCAGACTTTGGACGATGTGTCCAGGATCCGCGGGGAGATTGAGGCGCGCGGTATCCGCCCGGTCTTTGTGCATCTCGGCTCGCCGGAGCGGGCGAAGCCCTACTTTGACTACTACCATCTTTCCGATGTCGAGCGGGTCAGTGATCCCGAGGCTTCTCTCTATGCCTGCCCGGTCTTTCGCTTGGTGCGAAAGAACGTTTTATCTCAGTTCCTGGTTCCTGCCGTCTGGAAGGCCTGGCTGCTGAAGGCCGGTCGCAAGCATGGCATTGGCATGGTGAAAGAAGATGCGGATCAGATGCCCGGCATCTTCTACCTGCGCCAGCGTGCCATCGTCCGCGCCTTCCGCTATAAGACGATCGCGGATGAGCCAGACTACCTCAAGCTGATTGCCTGACAGTTTTTCTTTCCCAGGCTCCTTGCCGCAATGGAATTCAGTTGAGAAAGATCGATCGGTCCGCCCCTTGGGGCGTGCCAGGGGCGGCGGCTAAGTCCTTTGTTTTACGAAGATGGCCAAATTTTATTTTTCCCCGCCCCCATAGCTATCTAGGGAAGCGGCGTTTGATGAGCAGAATCATCGCAGTCTTGGTTAGGACAGTATTACAGCTCGGGTTTCCCGTCCAGAGTTCTGGAAAAAAAAGATGTGGATGAAGGGTAGGGGAACTACGGCGACGAAGGGCACGGCTAAAGCCGCGACGGCTTTAGCCACTGCGTGAGGACTCAGCGCTTGGGTAGGTCCGGGCTACCTCGCCGCAGCGAGCATTAGCCCGGACATCCATCCTCAAGACCCATCGGCCTTCAGGCTCTGCGGTAAGCTTTTCTGTCCATCCATCTACATCCATTCAAGGAAATCCATACCTCAGGGTCTAAAGGCCAGGGGAACTTGCCCGTTGATGTCCGGGCTAATGCTCGCTGCGGCGAGGTAGCCCGGACATCCACCCAACCGCTGCGTTATCTGTAGTCGCTGCGCCGATGCTTTGTGTCAGGGCACGGCTTCAGCCGTGCCGCACACGCCGGCGCGCTTGACGGCTTTAGCCGCTGAGGCACGCTCTTCGATATAGATAAGGCCATCAGCGCAGCTCACAACCTTGCTGCCTGATGTACATACCCAGAATGGACTGTTGACTCAATCGCTAACATCTACCAAACTTACTCCACTAAGCGTGAAGGCGTCTGACGAAAGCGGAATGGAGTGGCCGCTTGACCAGGGGTTGCGTGAACGTTGTTGTCCGAGGGTATCGCGGTGGAGATCGTTCTCAGCGAGTGCAGCGGGTTAGGAAATCAGTTGTTTCGCTATGCCGCCCTACGTTACTTTGCCAAGCGATACGGCGCAGAAATGAGAATATCAGTCGAGCCTGCTCAGTATGCTCAGTCCTACGGATACCCGCGACCTTTCCTCCTGTCACACTTCGCGATCACGGTGCCAATGCAGGAACGTTCCTTCGGTGAGCGTCTTCTCCTCTCAGGAAAAAAATGGCTGAAAGGACCGGTTGCTCGAGTGAAGAGCGCTCTTCGCACACAGGTGTTCACCCAGGATTTCTCGTGCTGCCACACTTTCGTTAAGGACCTTCCATTGGAGCGCGGCGTCAGGAGATTGCATCTTGTTGGTTACTGGCACACTTGCATTATCGTCGAGCAAGTCGCCGATGAACTGCGGTCTGAATTAACCCTTAGAAATCCACCACGGGGAAAGAATCTGGAGGTCTTGGAACAGATCAACCAGAGCAGGAACCCGATCTCGCTCCACGTCCGTCGCGGGGACTGCACGGTCGCCGCGACGAACAGGGTTGATCTGCCGCTAGAGTATTACTTGAACGCCATCTCCACTTTCAAAGACCGCTTCCGAGATCCTACTTTTTTTGTGTTCTCCGACAGCATCCCGTTCGTCAAAAAATACTTACCGAAAAGATATCCCGATGGTGTTTGTCGAGCACAATGACGATTTCAGCGCCCATGAGGATCTGCGCCTTATGTCGTCCTGCCACCATCACATCATCGCCAATAGCACGTTCTCCTGGTGGGGAGCTTGGCTGAATCCCCGAACGGACAAGATGGTCATCGCACCGAAGTATTGGTACAACACGAAGGACAGTTACTATCCGGATTTACTGCCAAGAACCTGGATGTTGGCTGATGTTGTAACTGACCGGTTTTGTGCGGAGACGACCCTTGCAGAGAATTTTCCTGTCTGAAGCTAAAGCTTTGCGAAACGCGATGGGTGAGGCAACCACGCCGTGCGCGGCCTTGATGTCAGTGATCGGTTCCAAGGTTTCTGCTTACGGGCGGCCCCAGTCAGATGATGAAAGAAAATAAATGAAAACCCCAGCAGCCTGTTGCAGGAATAGATACCCATTACAAAAGTGCACACAATATGGGTATTTTAGTTTGATAGCCAGTAGTGCTCTGCGCTAAGCTTTGCTTAGTTCATTACCGCCATTCTAATGGAATGGTGAAGTGTTCGCCCAGGAAGCTTAGCGGTGGTATCCAGTTCAAAACTGCGGCCCTGTTCGATTGGGTTTTCGCCTCCACAAAACATAATGATCTCCAGGGAAGATCCTGGCCGCCCGCCATTCACGTGGCGCCGCTACGGGACGGTAGTTGACCCTTTAGATCATAACGAGATAGTAAGCCGGTGATTTTCTAGCTGTAACTCGCGCGTGTCCGGTGCCGGCTTTACTACGGATGAAGGTTCTTTGGGGACGCCGGCTTACAGGCGCCTCGATACAAAAGATTCGTCCAGTTCGAATGGATCGCCCGAGAAAACGCAATGCTGTTTACCTCTTGACCCCTGGCCGATGCCGGCGGGTCTGGATAGATGGAAGGATAAACGTGGCCGTATACGATGACTTGCCCTTAGGGAGCCAACGCATGTACTCAACTAGCTACGATTCCAAAATATTTGAAGCTAGTGCGCGAGAAGCCACCATCCATATTGCTCTTGCCGATGACTATCCCGTGCTGCTGGCCGGGATGCGGCAATCGCTTGCCCCTTGCGACGACATATCTGTGGTGGCCGAGTGTACCCGAATCGCCGATCTGCTCCCGCAGGTGGCGTTGAAGAAGCCCGACGTCATCCTCCTCGGCTGCGAGCTGACGATGGACAACCTCGCCCAGCAATTGCATAGCATTGCCGAGCGTCATTGGGACGCCAGGGTGGTGGTCTTTACCGGAAATGGAGACTTGAATTTCCAGGAGGCGGCCCTGCGCAGCGGCGCCAAGGGCGTTCTGTCGAAGCAGTGTCCGCCCGAGCTCATCGCCAAGACCATTAGGAAGGTTTCCCAGGGAGGCCTGTGCTTTGACCGCGCGTTGACCGATCGCATGTTGAGTTCCTTCGTGCAGCGTAAACCGGCCGAGCCGCCGCCGGAGAAGGCCAGAATTTCCTCGCTCACCGGACGGGAGACGCAGATCATCAGCCGGATCTGCGAAGGCATGCGCAACAAGGAAATTGCCAGCAAGCTGTACATCAGCGACGCCACGGTGGCTCACCATCTAACCTCCATCTACCGCAAGTTAGGTCTTGCGGATCGCACAGAGCTGCTGCTGTACGCTCACCACAACGGTATCTCGACCTTGAGAGCGGCATCTTAACATTGCGTGATCCGCAGCAAACGTTGACTATAAAAACCTTTTCGACCCGAACTCGCACGGAGCCGCTTATGCTGGTACCAATCATTGCCGCCGCGTATCGACGCCTACCTATCAAGAGCGGCGTCACCGGCCTCTCGTTCAATCCCGTGATGAACCGATTGATGGAGGATTGTCACGATCCTATGGTGGCGAAGATGAAGGACGGCAATCGGATTGCCGTGGATCCGTCGGACTACCACGGCAGGATCTTATATCTTTTCGGTACGAATGACATAAAGGTGTCGATGAACGCGCAGGCGTTCCTCCACAAAGGCGACGTATTTCTGGATATCGGGGCTAACTACGCCACAATAGGGCTAGCTGCGTCGCCCATAGTAGGACCTACAGGGACCGTCCATCTTTTTGAGCCACAGACGCGGATCGCCGATCGTGTTGAAGCGGCTATCCGCGATGGCGGGTACGAGAATGTGCGCCTTCATCGCCTAGGTCTGATGGATCAAGATGGCACCTTCCCTATCAAGGCGCCATCCCATCATTCCGGGCGTGCGACATTTGTCACGCATGACCAGGTTTCAAACTTTGAGGTAATCGAGGAATGCAAGGTGCGTGATATCGCCTCGTATGCGGGTCCACTTGTCGCGGGCCGTAGCTTCGGCGCAAAGCTCGACGTTGAAGGGGCAGAACCCCAGGTGATGCCCTGGCTGCTCGCCCAGCCGAACCTCCGCTTCCTAATCTTCGAAGCGGCGCACAACCAAATCACGCTCTACGATCAAATCCGGGCCTCCGGCACAACTTTGTTCGGGCTCGATCGCGATCTACTGCGTTTGCGAATCAGCCGGATAGATAGTTCCGCCGAGATGCGTCGTTTCCACGACCTCATCGCTCTGCGAATCGCGCCAGGCGTTTCGGTGCCAGCCCATTTTGACCCCCGCAATTTTGGCTCGTACCTTCGGGAAGCCTAAGGGGCGAGCCCATCATCGGTTCTAATCTCCGCTTCAGAAAACACGTCGGCTCGTGAATCCTCAACCTCCCCCTGGCCTAAGTTTGGGCCTTGGACCCTTGGACCAGTCAGCATGCAACAGGCGATGCACTGATCGCCCCGGTAAGGTATAGGATCCTTTCCATTAGGGGCCTATCGAAGGGAGGCACGGAGCAGCACATTCCGGCAGGGCTCGGACTCGATCTGGATCAATACGAAAGAACTCGGCGTCTGCCCCCGGGCCCGAGTGGAATGCGGACGGGGGTGGAATAGTCAGCGAGTGGTGCCAGATGAAACGCTACGGTTGAAGAATGGCCGAAACCGCTCGCGTATTGGATGTGCTTGTCGGCCAGATAGCAAGGAAGTCGATTAGGCGCATAGTTGACGATCTCGTCATTGACGAGGCCGTCGAGGTTGATGATGCGCCCACCGTACACAAAGCTGAAAATACCAGCATCGGAGATGCCAAGGGAAGCGTCACCAAAGGCCCGCTTCGCGGCTTCCGCCTTATCAATAAAATCTTTCTGATTACTGTAGGCGGGACTGGTAAATAAAAAGATCGCCAGATTGGCAATGGCGAGGATGGAGAACGCAGTGCAAGCGGCGGTTCCTCTTCGTGCTTGCCAAGCCTTCCCCATAAGGAGGTTAAGCAAAACGCCCAATGCGACGGTAACTTCGGCGCTGTACCAGGCCTGCATAGCGAGGCTGTTGAGGGAGTACACCGCAGTATAGAGCAGCAGGATGAGTAATCCACTCGTGCCGAGGAAGAGATCACGTGGGTTGACTTCGGTGCGAGCCCTCCCGAGAACGCTAGGACCGAATCGCCAGCAAATGTGCACGAAAGCGGCGAGCAACGCAAGTAGCAGGAATAACGCCAAATACCTTACGGGGCTTGCATAGCCACTGAAGTTGTGTGCCAGGTCATTGACGATCGACCTGTGCAGAGAAGGAAGATAAAGGACAGTTCGCAACAATACCCAAAAGAAAGGCAGCGGGCTAGATCCCCAGGCATGGCCCCAAAGTTGCTTCATGTGGGCCGAACTTTGTAGCCATTCGCCGCTTATGGCGTAGTCACGCCACGTGGCTAGGCCAAGCCCGAACCCGGCTCCCAAAGCCAGGGCGAGGGATGGTAAAAGATATCGCCGATCGCGGCGGAGAAGCCAAAGGAAAATGGCCGCGGCGAGGTAGCCGGCGGCCTGCCCGCCGAAATCGCTGCGCGCGAGTAACCCAGAACGCCCAGCGAAGCGAGCCCCGTGACCATGAGACCCTCTCTCCCGGAGGGAACGCGCAGCAGCAGCCAAAGGGCGGCAGCGCTGATCACGATGACCAAGCACCACTCCATGGCTGAGACGGAATTATTGAGGTACGAGAAGGACGTGAGCAGCACCATGATCACCGGGAGCGTTGTCGTCGCATTGCGCCATGCAAGTCGACCGGCCACGGCAGCCGCTCCCAGCGAAAGCACGCCGGATACTATTATCATTTCCCGCAGCATGCGCATTGGTTGGTAACCGCCGAGCCATCCCAAAAACTCGGACGCCCAAGCCCACAGCGGATGATAGCCGGTGGTCAAGGTCTGACCCCCGTCGAAGCTGGACTTTCCGAGCAGCCCAAGGTTGCGGGAGATCCCCAAGTAGTAAAACGCGTCGTCAGGTAGATACTGGACGATCAAAACCAGCGGTGCCGTGACGACGCGAAGGAAATGCCAGGTGGCCAAAAGAAAGCAGATAACAAAAAGCGCACGCACCATAGAGTTGATAGATCGATTCACTTTACCCTCCGATCAGGTTGTGCTGATTCCTTACAAGGAACTTCGTTCGAGGCCCCCAGTTCCCGGAACCCACCAATGTCGCTTGCGTTCCAAGGCCAGTTTGCGCTGGGCGCGACACCTAAGGTCACGCTGCGCCCGATAGCGCCATACGAATCGTCAGGAGCTGCTCTAAAATCACAAAGCACCGTTGCGTGGCGACACGCCATGATTAGTTTCCTCGAACCGGAAGCCTCAATCCGTCCAGCGCCGCCTGTGCTCCCGCCAGGGTGAGGTGCTGGTTATCCCGATAAAAAATGTGAGTGGCGTCGCGATAGCGGCAGGCGACAGCCGACGTGCAGAGCGCATGCTCAAGATCGATTAATACCGCGCCGGTGGAGCGGCTGGCACTGGAAATGATTGCCCGCGCCATTCCGTCCGCCGCCTGATTGTTCTCCACGTCCGTCCCGGGATCGATCGGCTGGCCAGGGCGAAGCCGAGCTGATGAGCCACCTTCTGGGTCTCAGATCGACCGTACGGACATGCCAGAGAGGTTCTTCAGAGAATTCAGCGACGTCCTGCAACACAAGCACCCGTTTGCCGGCTTTCTGTAAGCCGGAGATTGTACGCGTTAGGCTGGCAAGGAGCTTCTGCTGGGAAGCCTGGAGACTCGGGATGGGAGCGTGAGGTGCGCCTCCGTCGACCAGCCACCCGGTATGGTCCGCATACGGCTCAACCAGTGAATACTTCCAGCGGGCAGCAAGAATCACTACCTGTATATACGGATCGGCCTGCAGGCGATGCAGACACGGAGTTGTTGAAAGCGATACATTCCAGGGCACGTGCTGGGATTTCGTTGAAGTAGCGGCCGGTATTGGCCAATGGAGGGCAGGCACTCTTTGAAGTCTCGATGAAGTCGTACCCTGCCTTCTGCGCTCTTTCGCGAAGCGCCGGAGCAATGGATCCGGCGTGACTGTCGCCCCATACGGCCATTGCGGGCCGGCCCGTATTTTCAATGCATGCCGTGGTCGTGTTAGGACCCGACCACCGAGTCACGGACGAGACAAGGATCGTCAGGCGCCGCCTCCAGCTTCTTCTCTACCGCGGCAAGCTCAGGAGCCCTGAATGCGCAGGCCGTAGGTGACGTCCTCATCCCTAGACTGACAAGTATCAAAATGGCGGTTACCGAAGCGTACCGCAAGAGCAGGCAGGGCGCTGGGGTGTGTGAGCTACGGAATGGCTGCTCGATCCAGTAGTAGGTGGCCGTGGCAAGAACGAATGAAACAGCGAGCACTGCCGTAGCCTGTAACCGCGACGGATTTGCGCCGAGAACCATCCTGGTGAACGTCAGTAACGGCCAATGCCACAAATACAGCGAGTAGGAGATGCGGCCTACAAAACGCATTGCGCTGGCGGATAGAACGGTTCGGTTCGTGAAAGCGCGCGGGGAACGACAGCACCAGCGCTGCCCCGACTATGGACGGCAGTGCGCCAAGTCCAGGAAAGGGTACAGCTTGGGTGAGGAAGAAGATAGGCAACAGCAACAGCAGCAGACCCAGCACCCCCAACACGTGCTCCGTGCGTTCAGAAACAGGCGTCCCCGGTTTCTTCTGGGCGATCATCACTGCGAGCAGAACACCGCCAAACAGTTCCCAGGCGCGTGCCGGAAGCAGATAGAAGGCTGACACGGGCGTGTGAGCCACCTGGTAGCAGGCAATGCAGAACGAGAGCCCGCTTAACACCGCGAGCAGCCGGTACCAGGCGAACCTTCGATCGTAGCAGCCAAACCATTAGCAGAGGCACCACAAGGTAGAACTGTTCCTCAACACCGAGGGACCAGGTCATGAGCAGAGTGCGTTGTTCCGAGGCGACGGCGAAGTAGTCGGTGACCTTCCAGAAGAAGAAGTTTGATCCCGACAGCAGCGTGGCTATGGACTCGGTGGCGGCCCGCCGTAATTCGGTGGGGAAAGCAATGCTGAGCCCAGGACCAGGGTGGCGCAAATTACTACGTAGAGAGCGGGAAGAATGCGCTTGGCTCGCCTGCGATAGAAGCCGGCAAAGGTGAACCGGCCGGCTTGTTCTTCCGCATAGATATGCCCGCCAATTAGAAATCCGGAGATGGCAAAGAAAATATCGACCCCGGTGAAGCCGCCTGAAAATCCGGCAAATCCGGCATGGAAGAAGAGCACCGAAAGAACGGCGATGGCTCGCAGACCATCAATGTCGGCACGGTAACCGCCGCCTACCTCGTCTGCGTGTGGGGGAGTATGTGGTGAAAGCCGGGACAAATCGCGATCAACAGGAACCTGAGGGAGCATTAACACTCAACTTTCCCCCTACCGGCAGAACGCAGTGCTGCAAATAACACCGGCATTAAGATCAGCGGGGCAGCGATGTATTGGATTGAAGTGCGGAGATCGTGGCTAGCGCCACGTATGGAGTGGTTTGAGAGGAGGGGTCGTGCGGTCCTCAGGGCGAGCAAAAAGAACAGCGATCGTCTGGGAGACGGTCTGCTGGGGCAAACGGACCACAAGATTGGTGATGCCCTTGTTGGGGGCCTGGGGTGGCGGCATCGCGGTGTTGGCGATTGCGAAGCGGCCGTTGGGTGGAGAAAGGATGCGGGCGCTGATGGTCGCCCCATTCTGGGTAAGGCTTGCGGAGCGGCCATCCGGTGCAATCTGCACATTGGCCGCGGTGTGAAAATTCCAGACTACGTCGACCGGGGCGAGGCGTTAGCTCGTCCTCCACGAGAATCCGCTGACCGTCGACGAGCCGGATGCCGCGCGTCCATGATTGAAGCTTGCCCTTGTATGCCTGATCAAGGTTGACGACCGCAAAGTCAGCTCCGACGGTGGACAGTGGAGCTTTCGCGTCGAGCCCCTCATTTTGTCCGTTGATCGTAATCGTGTTGTGGCCTTCTGTGCCCAATCGATAGTAGCTCCACCGTTGATTGCCGAAGTAGCCCGGCAGTCCGTAGTTATCGGGTCCAAGGTCGACACCCCAACGCTGGCCGAGAGCGTCAAACAGAAAGGTACCGAGGTCGAGATGCGCATGGGAGGCACGCGTATCTCCACCCTTGAAGCCGATATACCAGGCGAGGTGATCGTGCCAGGCGCTGCGCATGTAGGCCTGATTGACGCGGGAGAAACTCTGCACAAGTGCGGGCTCAGAAGTCTTATCGGGCTCTGTGACCAGGGCCGACCAGAAGAGGCCGAGAGCAGCGAAGCGCTCACTATCGTTCAGGGTGTAGGAGTCCATGTGCCCATCGAGCGCAGTTGCGAGTTCGCGTTCGATCACGGCGTAGGCAGGATGATGGAAATGCTGCGCAAACCAGAACATCTGGGGGGCAGGGGAGACCGCGGTATTTGCATCGCCAAAGTTGGCATACAGGTTGGTAGGGCCGATCGCCTGGATGCGATACTCCGGAGTCAGCGAGAATCCTGGACGTTCAGCGGCTCCGAAATCCGTCCCGAGTGCAGTGTCCAGGGAATTGATGTAGAGCACGTTATAGATGGTGGCGTAGGTCCAGTAGGCGGGTCCTTCTTCGAATCCCCCATCCGGCGCGAAGAGCTGCATGATCTCGCAATAGCCGGCCGGGCGTGTGCAATCACTTGCTCTGCTCGTGCAGGCTCCTCATCCGCAATTGCCAGGGCGCCGATTGTCTCCCCTCCATTGCATACCTGCGACCAGTTGTTGGCGTAATGAGCTTTATTAGCCGCAATGAGGGCTAGCCACGGGTCGATGCCTTTTGTAACCAGGGCGTCGTGGATAGTCTTGCGATCCTGTGGAGATAGCGTGTCGTAGAGCCAGTCGTAACCGATTCCGAGTGCTGTAGTGGCTTCAGCGGTGTCGAGAAAATGCCAGGGAAACCAGTTTGGGAAGCCGGCTGCTGCGAGCATCTCCTGCGTGGCGCGGGTAGCGAAGCGCCGATCACCGCTAATCCGATAGAGGGCAGCCAGCGTGATGATGCGGTCCTCGAGGTCGCGGGCGACGGTAAGCAGGGTGTGCTCGGGTCCGCCAATCAGGTATTTGTCTGGCGGCGCCTCCAGCAGGGCTTCGCCTCTGACCAGAAGTTCCTGGTACTGCTGCTTTGCAAATGGATCCGACTTGATAGCCCGCCTGATCGCCGGCAGATCGTTGTCAGTGAACAACAGACGAGGGTGCTTCGTCTTCAATGTGTGAGTGCTCCATCCGCTTTGCAAATGCGGGCCGATCCCAGGCACACCAACATAAAAAGAAGCGCCGAACCGGCAATACGGAGCTTGGAAATCATGTGACCTCAACCAAGAAGTTAACGAGCAGCCAAGTGGGCCTGCTCCTGTCGGGATAATAAATTAGGTGCGCATCGTATTTCAGCGCCGGCTCGTCATTTGCGAACCAGCAGAGCAACCCGCCAACGACACCGAGCGCCACTGCCCCATACGCCACAAACATTGTCGCTCGGGCAACCCTTGGGGAATAGAGCTGGTTTCTACGCGCGAGCAACTGGCGGTCGAAGAACCAATACAGAAAAGCCCCCAAGGCAATGCTCAGTATCAACACCAGCGTCTCATGTACGGCGACGTTCTTGAAACTGAAACGCTTAAACAAGGCGTTCACCGCGAAAACGGCGATCCAGGCATTCAGGTAGAGAGGGTAAGAGACTCCTCCAGCTAGCTCTCCACCGGGATGTCGCTTGCCGCGGATGGCGAGCAGCAGGACTAGCGAGATCGCACAGGCTGGGGCTATCAAGTCGTAGTCCGCGTGTTTGATGAGAGCTACGATCGATATAGCTACAATGAGCCCACTGGCGATTCGGCTGATGCGGTGGGTGTAGAAGTCGCCATAGCGATTTGCGAGCACAGCGGCGAGCACGCCGAAGGCAATGCTTGCATAGGATTTACTGATCCATGCTGCTATGGCGATGCATACCCACGTAATCACCCGCCGGCCATAGCGCGCTGGTAAGAGCACCAGGATTAGAGGAGCTAGAAGGTAGAACTGCTCCTCAGCATTGACGCTCCAAAAGTGCCCACCTGTGCCGTCGAGAGGCATGGCCTGGTGGTATTGCGGTGTCTGTGCCTGCCCAACAGATTGAAGACGGAGGTGAAGTCGTAGAAGACGATCTCTACCCACTTTTTCGTAATATGATCACGTGCTGCACTCGCGGCAATCAAAATGGAGAGCGCCAGGAAGTAGGGCCCCCATATCCGCAAAGCACGATTGAAGTAAAATCGCGGCAGGTCTCTCCGCGGTAGAACGAGCAACTGACCGCCAATAAGCCACCCGCTTAACGCAAAAAAGACCTGGACGGCAAAGTTCCCGGCATTGCGCCACTCGATAATGCCCTCGTGTCCGAAGAGCACGACGCAGGCAAGTAGAAGACGTAGCCAGTCGAACCACGGATAGTAGCCCGCTGACCGATGGGGGCTTGCGTGGTGCGCACTTCCGTCGATTCGTCTACCGCAGCTTGAACAAGCATGGACACCTGATAAAAATTCCGACGTTGTTAGAACAGTTACTTCACGCGCGTACACGAATGACGACAAAAGCGTGTGGGGAACGGAAACTTCACTCGGCCCAATTCACTGTTGTTCGAAAACAGCAGCCTGTAACGCAGGCTGGAAAGATGGGCTCGGTTAGGGGTATCGTAGAAAGCATCCATCGCACAAGGTAGCCTTGTGCGATGGGCCGGAAGGGATGGTGAGCTTCGTGGAAATATTACCGTACCTCGTCAGGGTTAATTCAGGGATATACCCTGCACAAATCGATCTGCCTAGGACCTCGGATGGAGATTAGAGCATCAACGATCAGGTAAAGAGGTTGTGTGGCATCCGTCGAGCAGGTTTCCCTGAAGCCCCGAAACGCATTTGTCTTCGTAGGCTTTGTTCAGAGGAGTTGACGGTCTAGAGTCTCACCTCCTGTTTTATATCAACTCATAATGGCCGAAGTTGGCAGGGTGGCCGGAAACATAGGTGCCCGCAAGAAAATAGCGGGCTGGCTGATAGTGGTTCTCGGCCGTGAACGGTGCCTCGAATTTGTCCTCCGTCAGGTCCCTTCTTACAAAGAATGCATTAAGACCCACCATGCCACAACCGACCAAGCAGTATCCCTTGCGGTCTGCCACCTTGGTAATGGCTTCTAATGACGCCCCGCCGTAGTCGCTCATATCCCATCTGTGATCTGGATTATATCGCTGTGCGAGACTCATGGGAGGGGGGAACTTGCCGTTGTACTCGATGGCAATGACTCGAGGGTTCACAACATTGATTGCCTCTAGAATGTAAATGTCGTTCCCGTCAATATCGATCGAGAGAAAGTCGATTTCATCCGAGATATGTGAACTGATGAGGCCGTTAATGTTGTCTCGGTCTATAAATGCCTGTTTCACTTGCAGCCTGCCCTGGGATATAACGTCCTGAAACTTGTGAGTTATCTGTGAGGCTAGCTTCTCGCTACCTTTTCCATCCACAATCCGCTCCAACCCTCTAGCAATAGCTTAATGGTGTTGTTTTCCAAGCCATTTCCGACACCAAATTCGACGAACTTCCTCGAATTCAAGCCAATACGATGGAAGATCTCCCGAATGATTCCGTCCTCATCATATTGTGAATAGACTTTGAAGCCATATCGCTCGAGACGTCTATTGCTATCGTATCTCGCGTCGGAAAGTAATTCCCTGAGGTATCGCTCTTTTTGATGATAGTCAGCGTCTCCAGACGCTTTCGCATCGTGGTTGCATACATAAACCTCCTCTCAAAAGCTCAAACGAAATTTTGAAGTAAGCTCTCCAGGATTTCAGTAAAGCTCTCAGGATTACCTCCGCAACACCTCCGCAACGGCAAAGCATCCATCTCTGTGGTTTCATTCGCGCAGGGCGACAAACTTTCACATTGCATGACATCGTCGATGGCGGCCTTCATCTTCCTGACAAAGATATTCGTATCAAATCTCTTCGCATGATGTTGAATGGCTCGCCGATCAAAATACTTCTCGATGGGAAGGAAGCGATGGAAATCGCGTCGCAGATGCTCTCCACGGTCTGATCGTGATAAAGTACTCCGGTGGGAGTCGCGCGAGGGTGAATGCCGGAGTCGACGACTGTCTCGAGAGCCCCTCCTTTCCGTAAGAAATGACCGGTATACGTAAGCCTGGGCCTCGACAAGGGCAATTCCAAATCCTCCTCGGCCGCAAACAAAAACGCTCGTGCCTGCGAGTACAGACTCCGAAAGCGGTGCGTCATCAACGCGTCCCAGAAAGCGAATCGTATCGCCAGCCATTGCTTCTAGTGCCTTACGTTCCGGCCCAGTACCTACGATAACCAATTTACATGCAGTTTGTTGCAGGCTCTTATAAGCAGGTCGATGCGCTTATTAGGCAACAAGGCGCGCAACGCAAATAAAGTAATCCCCACGTTCCTTCGCGATGAATCCGTGGCTGGTATCTACGGGAGGATAGATGACTGTGCTCGGCCGCCGGTAATAGGTGTGAATGCGTTGCGCAACAAAACTGTGAGTTCGCAATGAATTCATCCACACGTTGTGCGGAATTGAAATCCCACTCGCGGCCGTGGTGGGCTGCTAGCGTAAAGACCGGTCGTCAATGCCGGGGGCAATCTCTTCTGCCACATAGGAAACTGATCCCACAGAAAACGTACCGGACTGTGACAATAATGAAGGTGGCGCGCACCTTGATCAACGATCACACCTTTCGTGGCTGGGCCTCCGGAACTTATAACCAGATCGTATTCGCTGAGATCAAACATAGTGGTCGCCATATGATAGAGCGGCATCAGATGCTGATAGAAGCGTCCAGCTTGTGGGACCCTGCTAAGAAAGGATGCATGTATGTTTCGGTGGCGCAAGGCTGGGGACAGCGTGTCGCGATCGAGAATGAGTGTAAAAAGGTCCGCCGTCGGACAGATCTCGGCAATCGTCGAGATGACGCGCTCTCCGCCCCCGTTCCCTATAAGCCAGGGATGGACGATCGCAGTACGCATAGGGTAACTCCTTATTAAGACGCGCCCATAACACAGCTAAAGTTCAACAACAAAAAGATAATCAAAGCCGCCCGGTCCTCGCATGCTCGTCTCTCCGCGACATTTCGTTCGGTCCCGAATCGCATTACTTACTATCGGGATGATGGCATCATTCCTGGACCATACTGTGGTAAAATTCCACAGAGAACCTCCGTGAAACCAATGCCTACAATTCTGATCTATCGCAATGAGCTGCTGCCCGTCAGCGAGACGTTCATTCAGGCGCAGGCGGCTGCTCTGACGAAATTTCAACCTGTCTATATCGGTCTTCGGCGACAAACCCCAAGTTTGGCCCTCGCCGGGGAACCAATTCTGCTCAGCCGTAGCTCGTCGACCCTTGCTAGAATCCGCGGCCTACTTTATAAAGCGACAGGCGTGGATCCTTCGTTTCACCGCAAGGCCAAACAGCTCGACGCCGGACTGCTACACGCTCACTTTGCTATCGACGGCGCTAATGCGTTGTCTCTAGCCTCTGCAATCGGAAAGCCGATGATTGCAAATCTTCACGGCATTGATGTGACTAGAACAGACGAGTCATACCGTCGTTCAGTGACCGGAAAAATCTATCTTGCACGTAGGCGTCAGTTGTGGAACGACGCCGAACTATTTCTTTGTGACTCTGAGTATCTTCGCCAGAAGGCTCTACTGATAGGCTTTCCGGAACATAAACTTAAGACACACTATATCGGCATAGACCTGAAGCTGTTTCGTCCTCCAGAGAGCAATCAAGAACGTCGCGACGTGTTATTCGTCGGTCGCTTGGTTGAGAAGAAGGGATGCCGGTACCTTATAAGCGCGATGCAGAAGGTACAAGCTGCCTTTCCTCTCGTGAAACTGATCTTGATAGGCGACGGACCAGAGCGGGATGCTCTTGAAAAGCAGGCAAAAGAGCTTGGGGTTATGACCGATTTTCGAGGTTCACAACCTGCTCCGGTGATCCGTGCCGCGCTCGCTTCAGCACGTGTGTTTTGCGCCCCGAGCGTCAAGGCATCCAATGGCGACAGCGAGGGTCTTGGGATGGTCTTTGCAGAAGCCCAGGCGATGGGAGTTCCTGTCGTCAGTTCGGAGCACGGGGGTATTCCTGAAGTGGTTCGTGACGGCGAGACCGGCTTGTTAGCGCCAGAGCGCGATTGCGAGGGCTTAGCAGAACGAATTACCCGGTTACTTGCGGACGATGATCTTTGGAATCGATTCAGCCGCCAGGCGATCGCATGGGTTCCCGAGAGGTTTGATGTTCACCGTCAGACGATGAAGCTGGAGGCGATTTACGAGACCGTTATCAGAGAAAGATCGGTGCGCCAATGAGTAGCACGATAGCGATATTTAAAATCGGATTGCTGCCCTTCACCCAGACATTTATCCCCGACCAAGTCAACGCCCTGCGGAGATTCAGACCTCTATATGTCGGACTGGATAGGGTCGCCAATGGACGTCCGCTAGAGACTAGCTCGATAGTTCTTGTCGAATGCCCTACGCTTAAGTCTCGCCTTCACAAGGCTGCTTATAAAATGACAGGGATCGCGCCAAGCTTCCACCGTGAAATAGCGGCCTTCAAACCGAGGCTCCTCCACGCACACTTTGTCATGGATGGTATTCATGCTCTTAGAATTGCTACCAGCCTCGGCCTCCCGCTAGTGGTCACAATTCATGCACCCCTTCCGACCAGCTTTGGGAAGGCTCTTCGTCGGACTTCTTTCGAGCACATCATTTATTCACTAAGACTCCGAACGCTCTGGAAGCGCGCCGCCATTTTCATCTGTGTTTCCGACTACATCCGGGAGCGCGCCCTAGAGATCGGCTACCCGAGTGCGAAGCTCCGCGTGCACTACACCGGTATTGATCGTCGTCTTTTTAAGCCTCCAGTCACGGCTCGTGATCCACGACTAGTCTTGTTCGTCGGGCGTTTGGTGGAGAGGAAGGGGGTTCGCTATTTGATTGAGGCTATGGCCGAGGTCAAAAAGCGGGTGCCAGATGCTCATGTCGTCATAATCGGTAAAGGCCCCGAAAGAGAAGCGTTGGAGCGTCTGTCTCAGAATTTAGATGTCAACGCTGAGTTTCTCGGCGCGCTGAGCGACTTCGAGGTGCGGGAATGGCTGTCCCGCGCGAGGGTCTTTGCGGGTCCCAGCATGATGGCGTCTGACGGGGAGCCTGAAGCGCTCGGAACTGTCTTTGCCGAAGCGCAGGCGACTGGTCTGCCTGTCGTAAGTTGCGTTCATGGGGGTATCCCTGAGGTCGTTCTCGACGGACAGACAGGATTGCTCGCACCCGAGCGCGATTCAAAGACTCTTGCGGTGCACGTGCTCCGGTACCTGGAGGACGAAGTGTTTTGGCAGGCGTGTAGCGATCGCGCTAGCCGGTGGATTGAAGAGCGATTTGATATTGTTAAGCAAACTCAAGAACTTGAGCAGATCTACTCCTCTCTCTTGAAATGAGCCACCGGATCACGACCCAATCCAAAACCCCCAGACCGCCGTCGGTTGCCAGGCTAGCCCAGGCGGCACCCGAGCCATGAGTACCTCGGAATGAGAATCAAATTTAGGACGAAATTCAGCAGAGCCGCACAGAGTCTGGTTGCAAGCCTGTAGTTCTGGTAACCCGCGCCTGCCATGGCGTCGCCGGCGCTAAGATGAAAGCAACGAAAGAAAGGGATTGGACAAAGCCAGTGAGGGCGAGAATCGACTTCGCAAAGCTCTTGCCCACCAGATGAGGAATGACCGGAGCGGCAACAAACATTCCGATCGCACCGGCAACTCCGAAGATAGTGGTTTCCCGCAATACTTTCCTCGCAAACGGCTCCGTTGCCCTCGCTCCCCCAACCCCAAGTTGAAAGAAACGCGGATACGCGGCGTTGTGAATGGAAGTAATCGGTGTCGTCAGATATTTAGGATCCGATACGCCGTCGTGTAAATGCCGTTAGCCGCATTCATCCCGTAGTGCCCCAACATGACCTTGTCCAGATCGTTGTAGATATAGGAGGTCGATCCCGATACCGAGAACACGAATCCCTCAGAGAAGTTTGCAAAGACACTTCTCAACCTAAAGGACGGACGGCCAAAGGCCATCGAAACGGCGATAACGGCACAAACTGCGGCAAGGATCGAAATGAACATGGAAGCGAACGCCCACTGATAGGCTGTCGCATGCCGGATGGCTATGAATAGGCCCAAAGCTAAAGCAAAACGAAGAATGTTCATAGCCAACGTCAATGCGGCCATAACGCGCAGGTTCTCAAAAGCCTGAAAGACCTGGCCGACCGCACTGACGAGTTGCTGGCATACGGTATCGCCAATTGCAATGAAAAGCACAAGAGAAGCGTGCGCGCTATCGAGAACAAAGTGCCCAATGAGCACAAGGGCCCCCACCAGAATGCTGCCAAAAGCAATCGTGCTCATGAGGATATTTCCCCATATTCGGCGAAGGAATTCGGATCCGCGCCTACGCGTCGCAGAAATATTATTCCGGATCCCAGTGCGCTATATTGGCTGACGATCGAGACCAACACAAAGGCCGCTGTGTAGATCCCATAGTTTGTGCTTCCTAGAAGACGCGCAATGATGACAAAGTAACCAGCCTGCAGGATGGTAGAAACCGTTTGGCCGAGAAAAGACCAGCCGGCATTTTGTGCGAGCCTGCCACCCAACTGCAACTTTGTCTTATCGAACCATGACCTCACTAGACCTCCCGTATCCCCTTTAAACTGCCCTGGATCAGATCAACATAGATTCATACTTAAACGATCTCGACCCTCTTGCTGTTGACGCATTTCTTGGTACTCCTTCTGAATACCTGCCGCCATGATCACAAATACGAGCCACTCCATACTATTGGGGGTGGCGATGTCGCCCGCCTCGATGTTGGTGATGGCTGCCAAGAACAGGGTGCTTCCATACCAATAAAGCTCCGCCGTGCCGTTCGACCATGAGAGCAGGCACTTCAGGTGACGATAAGCTATTGTGATACACCAGAAAGTAGAGACCGACGCCCACGACCCCCAGTTCCGAGTGCTAACTCGAGGACACCGTTTTGGCATAGCTAAGCCGTGGCCAGTGTAGGGCATCAATGACATTCGCCGATTCTCCCTGGTGCCGACCCAGAAAGCGGAATAAGCCATAGCCTAGCCACGGCCGCTTTCGGCGAAACCATCCAGAACAGCCCAGATGGTCGTCCGCCCAGTAAAGGTGCAATATCTTTGTGCAGGATTGCCAGCGACACCAGCGAGAAGGGTCCAGATGATTCCTGCGGCGACAGCCAGTATGACACCCAGCGCCCAATAGGCGGCCACTCTTCTAGGCTTGGGCCGGACTCCACGGTGATGACCAAGGCGAAAGCCAAAAGTGATGCGCACATGATCCACGCGCCGCGCGAACGGCTCATAGCGATGAGAAAGAGAGACGGGCCGATATAGAGAAGGCGCCCAACTTTTTCCCTTATTCCCCTTCACTGGCAGAAAAAGCGCTGGAGCGAGAAAATACACGGTGATGAGGCCGAGCGTGTTTTTATGCGAATGAATGCCTTGCCATCCCGATGACTCCTCGGCGCGGCCGGTGAGAATGCCGTAGCGGGGAAGGGCGACGGCAAGAAAAAGGCTGCCGATGATCGCAATTGAGCCCGTAATCATCACAACCTGCATCAGCTGTCGGGGTGAAAATCGTTCTACTAGGTAAAGTCCGAAGCACGTGGTTACGAGCAGGTAGAAGACTCTTTGCAGGCTTACCGCCGGATCCTGCGACCACAATATCGAGGCCGCGGCAAGCACCACCAGAGCAGCTACGTACCGGTTTCGAATGAATATGGAGAAGGCGCTGTTTGCAATAGAGGAACATCACCAGTGCGGCGACCAGAGTGCATACCCACGCGATGAGGCGGACAGGGCCAGATCCGGCGTCTGCATCAAAGACGGTGCTTCCTCCTACGGACGATGCCCCGTTGGGAGAAAAAAAACGACCAAGAACCGTGAACGGCATAGAAGAGTAGTGGTAACTGTACGAGCCACGTGATTACCTGATGCCGCAGCAAAGGGGGTGCCGGAACCTGTGCGTGCTATTTGCACCCTGACTCCCGGGTTTCAAGACTACGATAAGAAGTCCGCGGCTCCAGCGAATCCATTCGCTTCTTCAAGGCAGCAACCAAATTTGCTAAGCTACGCCTCGTTTTATATGGCAAGACGCTATACGCGGCGAACATCGAAGACGACAAGCTGGGGGATCCCTCCCGCAGGATTTCGGAGCAATTGAAGGGTGACTAGACCTCCCGCCTGCTGGCTTGCAGCCCTGGGGACACACACCTTTGCAATAAAGCTGGAATAAGCGCGCCGTGTCATTAAAGATCTATTTGCCTGTCCCATTCAAGACAAGTCTGCCACCCTAGCTTGCTGGTGATGGTATTGACGCTTTCTGTCCAGTACACGCAGAGGGGATCAGGGACAATTGCCAATTGAACGTCCGGATGGCAGGTTGCTCTTAGAAACCAGTCGATGTCCTGCAAACCTTTCAGCCGCCGCCACGGTTCCTGAAGCATCAGCTCGCGGGAACAGAAGAAACCGGATGTCTGGAATCCGTTACGAGGCGAACCAAACAGATACTCACTGATCGGTTCAGCGGATCTGGGTAGCCGCCTCGGAGCCAATGCTTCCATGGCTTCTGTCTTCAGGACGAAACTGCATACCACCAGAATCAACCGGGATGTCGCTGCTTGCGCAGCTATGAGTTGCTTTTCAATTTTGGTCGGTAACCACTCGTCGTCATCATCCAGAAGCGCAATCCAGTCGCCGAGAGCCTGTGCGGCGCCGATATTCCTCGCCTCAGAGGCACCGACGCTCTCCTCAAGCTCGATTATACGCGCGCAGGCGCCGATCGTTCATCTGCTCCAACACCTTAACAGTTACCGCATCGGGACCATCGATGACTACAACGACCTCCAAGTCGGTAAAAGTCTGCGAAAGGGCACTCTGAACGGCTCGACGTACAATCTGTGGGCGGTTCCGTGACGGTATGACGGCACATGACTTTCAGGCATTAAGCTGACCCCCGCAAAGTCTTTCCAAGTATTTTTGACGACCCGACTAACCGGAATTTTGAAAGTTAGCTTTCAGTAGGTTGTTCTTGCCACGTGTCGATCACCCATCATTGGCTGGGATGGGTTACAACGCCCCCCGGCTTTTGGGGGTCGAAATCAACGCGTACATCCGTGGTTACGTCGATTGGTTCCCCGTCGCGCACAAACGGTTTGTCTCGCCAGAGCCGCAAAACGTCCAGTCGCTTGAATTTCCAACGAGGTATCTCCGGAAACGACACGCATGGGGTATACACTGCCCGATTTCCAGATGACAACCCGCACCAGGACGGTTGACCGCTTAGATCGAATCCCCATTGGTCAGGGGGTAGGCCGGGCTCACCATCAAGATGCACTGCTTTCCCATCACCTCTGGCGCAACGTAGAGCTTTCCGAGGGGCGCTCCCGCCCCGCTCTCCTGCAGGTAAGGCCTAGCGGAACTGCCGAGGACCGCGGGCCGCATCGCTCTCGCTTGGCAAGGCAACGCTAAGGCTAAGATTCCTCCGAAAAGCAGTAGGTGAGGGTACCACACGCTCTTGGCGGACGGGATTGCCGGGGCACTCGGCATCCCGTCGTCCTCCACTCGCCACGCGAGGCTCGATACGGTCCCCGCATCAATGCACCACGTAGACCGCAGCTCCTGCGGTAGACGCTGCAATGGATGCGCTGTTCATGGCAACATTCTTCATCCAGCTAAAGGGTACGTAGACGATGTCGTTCGCCTGGAGCATGAGAGGTGGCTGCTTGCCGTTTTCCATTTGATCCAGGCGAACGGGTATCTCGACCTGGCCGTGATCTGTCGTCCGGATCAGGCGAACACGCGACTGCTTGGAGGTCTTATTAGCAGACCCGGCCATCGCGATCACCTGCAGTACGCTCAAGCGCTCGTCGTTGGTAGCGATGGTGTAGCCGCCCGGGCGGCTCACGTCCCCCATTACGTAGACCATGGGCGCCCTGGCTACCAGAACTACGTCGCCAGGATAAACCATGACGACATCGGACAGGGCCTGCTCTGCGTCATTCGAGACGTAGTACCGAAGCTGTTCCCCTGATTTGTTTCGTTTCACGGTCACGTTACGATCGGCCGTGTCGGTCAGGCCACCTGCTAAAGACAGAACTTTCAGGATCGTCTGCGGAGTGGTGATGGAGTAAGTACCGGGTGTGCGCACCTGGCCGAGTACCGAAACATCCTGCGTGGCTAGCTCGATCATCCGGACCGTCACCTGCGGCTTATGCATCACGTGCTTCGCGATCAGCGCGCCTTCAATCATGGTAGCGGCGGTGGCCGGCGTCTGACCGGCTACATGGACGCTGCCAATGTAGGCCAGCGGTACATTGCCGTCATCCGTGACACGCACCTGCTGCTCCATCTCGGGGGTATCCATCACATCCACCTGGATGAGGTCCCCCGGTCCGATCAACAGGCTCTCCTGCTGCGCAAAGCACGGGGTGCTAAGCGCCACGAGAAGGAAGAAGGCGGCGAAGGATTTGTGTCTAAGCATGCAGGTCGCTCCCGGTGTAAGAAAACTGCTTGTAGCCGTAATATCTGAACTGGGCTCCCCCGGAGGCCTTCACCCCGTTGAGCACCATGCCGATCTGGCGAACCCCTTGCGAGCGCAGGATCTGGCAGGTGCGCTCCAGCGATCTGCGATCGGTGACATTGTGTCGAGCCACCACCAGCGTGAAGTCCGCATAGCGGCTGAGCAGAGCGGAGTCGGTGACCGGCAGGATGGGTGCGCCGTCAATGATGATGTAGTCATAGTGCCGCCGGCAGATGCGCACCAGCTCGGCCATGCTATCGGAGGCAAGCAGCTCAGCAGGGTAGGCGGGCACAGGGCCAGCCGGCAGAACGTCGAGACCCGGGATGCCAGGAAAGGGAACCTGCACCGCGGACTCCGCGTCGGCAATATTGCCGTCGAAGAGCAGCGAACTGAGCCCGAAACCCGATTCCAGATTCAAGCCTCTGGTGCAGCACAGGCGTCCGCAGATCGCCGTCTATCAACAATACCGTCTTGCCCCGTTGCGCGTAGACGATCGCAAGGTTGGTGCTAAGCATGCTCTTGCCTTCTCCAGAGACCGGGCTCGTGACCAGGAGGACCTGGCCGCACGGTCCGCCATTGTTGCCCTGCATGAGCGACGTGCAGAGCACGCGCAGCGCTTCCGTATAGGCAGCCCGCGGCTCAGTGGCCGCAATCACCGCGTTAGCAGCCATCAGGCTGGACGCGGCGGAATGGACGGTACCCGTGGATCCCCACGAGGGCGATTTCGTGTCCGCCATGCGCTTCCGTTCAGATTTTGCATCGTGGTAGGGAAGCAACCCGATGGAAGCTTCGGCAAACAGCAGCTCCATTTCGCCCGAGTTCCTGGATGCGTGTTGTCGGTCGCGTCGCGGAAGAGCGCCCCGCAGATCCCGAAAAGAAGTCCGCCGGCAATTGAAGCCGCGGCGTAGATGAGGGCATTTGGCTTTGCCGGCCGGGCCGGCACGCGAGCCGGGTCCACCAGCGTGATGTTGCTGGAACGCATGCCGGCAACCAGGTCGGCTTCCTTCATGCGGCCCACCAGGTTTTCATAAAGGGTCCGGCTTTGCGTCGCTTCCTGCCGCGCAATCTGATACTGGACGGCTTTGTCGTTCTGGGCTTCGGCCTGATCTTTTTCGTCAAGGAAGACGGCCCGATCCTTGTCTTCGATCTGCTGCGCTACCACGTAATCGTTCTGAACACGCGCAGCGACACGAGCCGCCTCATCGCGGATGGATTTCTGCGTGCTATCCAGGCTGGATTGCAACTCCGCCAGCTTCGGATAAGCCAGGGCCGAACTTGGCGGAGAGTTCATTCAACTTGGCCTGCGTCTGCGCCTCTTCGCTGCGCAGGTTCTGCAGCAATGCGAGCGAGCCGGCTACGCTCGCGGATGCTCCGCTGAGCATGCCATTCCCAGCGAGCCCTGAGATAAGCTCCGGGTCACCGTCCTTCACCACCTGGTACAGCGCGCCCTTCATGATGCGCGCCGACTGTGCCTGCTCCAACTGCGCGGTCGCCTGCTGCAGCCGGTCCAGCGCCGGGGTGAAGACCTGCTCGTGCCCCTGGGTGTCGGTTTGTCCAAACGAAAACACCCCCGAGTCGCGCTGCAGGTCGACAACCTTGGCCTGCAGATCGTCGCTCTGCTTGCGCAAGTCGGCGAGCTGGTTTCCCAGCCACACACTCGCCTCGCGGGTCGCGTTGTGGCGGGTCTGAAAGTTGTATTCGACTCAGGTCCTGCACCAGTTGATTGACCACCGCGGCGGCCGTCCGTGGATCGGTACTGAGATATTCGACGTCGATCAGGCGAGTGCCGGAGACCGGCTTTACCTTGAGATGGGATTCAAAGATCTTGATCACCTGCGCGCGGCGTCCCGGCGCATCCTCCAGGGGCACATTGACCGGGTCCGGCATGCCGGCGGGCGCAAACAGCCCCATCACCCACCCGATCGGATTGAAGTGGGAGCGAAAGTCCGGGCTCTTCTCCAGGTTCAGCTCTTTGATCACTTGCAGCGCCAGCGAATCCGACTGCAGGATCTGCGCCTGCGTCTGCAGGGTGATGTTCGAGTCCACCGCATCGGATTGCAGACTCAGGGCCCATCATGGTGTCCATGCTCGAGCGTGTCAGCCGCTTCCTTTTGTACCTGGATCTCGGCCGTGCCCTTGTAGAGCCGAGTGGCCGTCGCGAACAGGACTGCGGCGACTGCGATGGTGAACAGGAGAACGCCAAGAACGATCCCCCGGCGCCGGGACAGGATTCCCCAAAGGTCCTGGATGGTCATTTCCTTGCGCACAGGCATCATCGGCGCCGGTGTACCGGTGATGACCGCGGGAGTCATGACAAGGTCATTCTTAACTGGCATCATTCAACCTCGGAACTACAGTCCTGTTCGTAATACAGCGAGTGTAGGAGCCTACTCATCGGGTGGGAGTTCTAAGAACATCCACATCGTGAGTGGCGATGCCTCGGGCGGCGAAGGGCCGATTGCGCTGCAGCAGGGCCAGCTCACTGAGCTCCGCGGCAAAGCGGTCCTCGTTGACGAAGTGCACAAACGCGTCGAGAAGAGCGCGCCGGATACGCTGGCGAAGAACGATGGCTGCAAACTCCACGTTGCCGATCAGGTAGCGGCGCCACATCCTGCGTGGCTCGAGGCACAGCCGATGGAGCCACTCGCAACCGATATTCTGTGCCCACTGGGGAGCGCGGGGAACCACTCCGCCCACGATCTCGAATGAGCCGCCCACACCGATACACACCGGCACCGAGAGCTGCAGGCCGTGCTCATAAATCCAATACTCCTGCTTGGGCGCGCCGAAGGCGACAAATAGGATGTCGGGCCGCGCGGCCGTGATCGCATCTGCAGTCTGCTGCAGGCCGGCTGGGCTCTGTTCGAAGCCGAGCGGAGGACAGTAGGTCGTGCACTTGAAACCCTGGTAGTCGTTCCTCATGACCGCCGCCGCCAGCTCCGCGGATCCCGGTCGGCCGCCCAGCAGAAAGACATGCAGACCAGACTTCGCCGCCAGCCCGCACAGCTCCTTGAAGATATCGACGCCGGCCACACGCTGTTGCAGCGAACGGCCATAAAGACGCGCGGCAATCAGCAACGAGATGCCATCGGGGATCACCAGGTCGGCGTGATCATAAATCTCCTGGAGGCTTCGCTCCTTTTCCAGCTGAACAATGTGTTGGGCGTTGGACGTAATGACATACGCCGGCTTGCCCCCGTTTTGTGCGTGGGCGATGATCGATGCGCAGACTTGCTCGAAGGAACAGTTGTCAATCAAAGCATGGCCGACGCCGATTCGAGCTACATCCGTCCCTCGCAGCGAAGTGCGCGGGGAAGCAGATGCCGCAAACCAGTGTGTAGTGACATTCATGTGTCTGCTCTCAGGAGGGCGAGTGCGAGCCCAAATACTCTGGATATCTGTCGTGCTTGCGCCTTGTTTTCCCAATACGCAACACGAACGCGAGAGAAAGCCGGTGTCGGCTCAATCAGAGGACCTTCAGTGGACGACTGGCTCCAGCGTGGATGCATCCACCTCCAGCGCGACATGTTGGTGGATAAGCTGCACCGTAAGGACGAAACGTAACTCGCTGCTCTTTCTGACCAGCCAACCTTCCACGCCGCGCATCGAGCCGCTCTTGATACGAACTCGCTGACCTTCCATCAGGCCGGCATACGGCTCGGCCTTGCGATCCAGAAGACTCGTGCGAAGAAACTCTATTTCGTGATCCGGCAGGGAGAGCGGCTCGCGGCTGTTGCCCACCAGCTGCCGAACTCCGGGAGTGCGTAGCACCCTGGTGCGATCCCCCTCATCGATGCGTACAAAAAGATAAGTGGGAAACAGTGGCAATTCCACTTTGACCTTTTGCCTGTTTTTCCAGACGCGGGAAGATTCATAGGTCGGCAGGAAGGTCTCGATGCCGCCGAAGTCCAGGTGCCGGAAGGCGGCTTTCTCGTGCTGTGGCGTGGTGACCACAGCGAACCACCTGCGAGGGTTGCGCTCATCGCAAGACAACTGTGTAGAAGTTACTTCGGTCATAGGGCCCTGATCCTCATCCAATGCCGCCTCGCAGTAGGGTTAGTCGTCAACTTCAGGCAAGGCTTCGCCTATCTGACTTAGCAACCCGCTGTCAGCGTATTGGGTCGTAGCCGGCATTCGCGAGCATTTTGGCTTTGCCCAAATGCAGGAACGCCCACGCTTCGACCAGTTCAAGCTTATCGGCTTGGCATAGCGCCTGAATATTGGAGAGATTTGCCAATCTCAATAGCAAGACTTTCGAGCTCGAATTCGAAGGTTATGTTATTGAGATCGGCCGGAAAATGAAGTACACTGCGCAAGCCTCGTTCAGCCCTCTTGGCCGCAGACAAGGACTGCTCCCGGAAGGCGTCCAACTCTTCCAGCGGCTACGTAAATTTTTCACCTTCTCTGGTACATGCCCCGATTCAACTCCAGGGCGAACAGGAGCCAGGTCTCGTCGCGGAAGTATGTTGATTTATTAGGAAAGGCCTGGCACTTTTTCAGTTCATTTGGAATCTAAGTTGTTAACAACTCTCTCGCACGCCGGCCTCTTACCGCGCGCGCGTTGGTGTGCGGCCGTAGGACGCTTGGCTGTTGGGTACAGGAATTCGAAAAGGAGTACGGAGTGAAGGCGCGGGTGATCGCGTGGGAGCCATGCAACAGACTTATCGTGTTGATCGCTCTTTTCCCACGTTTACTAAATTTTACAAGGTCGGTTTAACCACCCAAAGGTCGAGGGGCGGGAAAATAAATATTTGAGCCCCTTCGTGAAACAAAGGACTTAGCCGCCCAACTTTGAGCACCTTCGTGAAGGTTTGAGCATCGTCGCAAGTACCGAACGGGAAGTGGCTCGCAGGACTTCTAGCGCTAACGGCGCTTTTCGCGTTCATTTTTCTTGGCCAATAGGCCGCCATCGCCGAAGACCAGGGCACAAATGTTAAACGGCGATTCTCTTTGTTCCCTTTCATTGAGTCCCTCCCCCGAAAGAATCAATGAAAGTGTTCTTAGAGAATCGCCGCTTGAAATGAGCATACTTCTTCCACCGGAAACCGCCAGAGTTCTTGGGTAATAAAAGCCGGTATTGTAGTAACTGCATGTAGTAATGACACCTGCCGCCACCCGCATCTCGTTGCAAATGAAAGCGCCATGGTTCCTTATCCGATCGCCATGAGACCCAGCGGCTATACCTGCGGCCGTATACCGCGCAGTCCCTCTGAATATGCGTTAATGGCAACAGGAGAGGCTGCTGCATGCACGTAGTGGATCTGATTCGAAAGAAGCGCGACGGCGGGGTTCTGACCGACGCCGAGATGGCGGCCCTGGTTGCCGGGGCGGCAAAAAATTCCATTCCTGAGTATCAGCTTGCCGCCTGGCTCATGGCCGTCTGCTGGCGCGGCCTCAATGCCCAGGAACTGCATAGCCTCACCACCCACATGCGCGATTCGGGCAAGGTCCTCAACTTTCGCAGCCTGCCCGGGGCCAAGGTGGATAAGCACTCCACCGGCGGAGTGGGTGACAAAACCTCATTCCTGGTGGCCCCCATCGCTGCCGCCGCCGGGCTCTGCGTTCCCATGATCTCCGGCCGGGCCCTGGGCCACACCGGCGGCACGCTGGACAAGCTGGAGAGCATCCCGGGCTACAAAACCCACCTGCAAGAAGAAGAAATCTGGGCCGTCCTCGAAGCGTGCGGTCTCTCGATCGTAAGCCAGACGGAATGGCTGGTGCCGGCAGATCGCACGCTCTACTCGCTGCGCGACCGCACCGCAACCGTCGAGAATCCATTCCTCATTTGCGCATCCATCATGAGCAAGAAGCTTGCCGCGGGTCTTGACGCCCTGGTGCTCGACGTAAAAACCGGCTCCGGAGCTTTCCTCAAGCAGGAGGCGGAGGCCCTCCACCTGGCCGAGTTGATGGTGGCCACGGGGAACCGCGCCGGCACACGGACCGCCGCCCTCATCACCAATATGAGTCAACCGCTCGGGCGCATGGCCGGCAATGCAGCGGAGATTGTCGAAGCAGTGGAACTGCTGCGCAACCACCGCCACCCGCTTACCGAGGATCTGCGGCAACTTTCCCTGCAACTCGCGGGATGGATGCTTTACCTGGGAGCGAAAGTGGCGAGCCCGGAAGACGGAGTGCAGCTGGCGGAGGAGCTTTTGTGCAGCGGCCTTCCGCTGACAAAGTTCGGTTGCATGATTGCCGCCCAGGGCGGGGACCTGGCATGGTTTGAGAGCCCCCAATGGCTGCATCAGCCGGCCTACCAATGCCAAATAAAGTCCCCGTCGGCAGGCTTTCTTTCAGACGTCGATTGCGATCAGGTAGGGTGGGCTGTGCAACGCTCCGGAGCAGGTAGAACGGTGCCCGGGGAAGCCGTGTCTGCACACGCCGGCGTCGAAACCCACAAGAAGCTTGGCGACCCGGTCGCTGCCGGAGACACCTTATTTACTGTGTATGTCGAGCAGGAAGCGCGTCTGGAATCTGTCGCGGCAACCCTGACCGGGTGCTTTACGCTGAGCGCCGAGCCGCCTGCTCCGCAGCCTCTCATCTATAAGGTGATCGCTTGAAGAGACAGCCTGCTTGCGCGCTATCGCCCGTCTTGCAGCCCGTTGTCCACCCCAGGCCCGTGTACCGCATGGTAGGGCTCGACCGCCAGGATGTTGCCCAGGATGTTGCGTTCCTGGGGCGTGAACTGAGCCTGAAACTGGCCCGAGTGCATCATCGCTTCACGCTGTTCGGGCGGGTATTCGCGCAGATCGCGAAAGGCCTTCTTTACCATTCGCT
The DNA here is from genome assembly GCA_963788515.1 of uncultured Acidobacteriaceae bacterium. Taxonomy (GTDB): domain Bacteria; phylum Acidobacteriota; class Terriglobia; order Terriglobales; family Acidobacteriaceae; genus PALSA-350. The sequence continues at coordinate 317,839 of CAWBGZ010000019.1, read as the reverse complement.
GGCGGTCCGGCGGGAGGCTGCGAAATTCCAGGAAGGAGGCGCGCACCTGCTGCCGCATCTGCGGCGTAAGGCGCTCCATGGCCTCGATGTGATCCAACGTCCGCTGGCGCTGTCCCGGCGGCATTCTGTTGATCTGCCACAGGCGAGTCAGCAGCTTTTGCTGCATCTCCGGGGAAAGCTGATTGAAGCCCGGTTCACTTTGCAGGGCCCTTTCCTGCTGTTCGGGAGACAGGTTCTGATGCCGTTGCAACCACGTGCCCAGGTGGGGCTGCTGGTTACTTTGAAAGCCGGGATGCACAGCCTGCTGCGCGGGGCGAGCGAAGCAGGGAACCGCCGCCAGCGCCAATACCAGCAACAGCGCCGCAAAGACACGTCGAGCCAGTTTCCCCTTGGGGGATGTCGTCTCGAGCTCGTTGTGCCTCGCCATGATGGTGCCCTCTGAAGCCGCTACAGCGCTTCTGGGGCGCCTCCCTTTCCAGTTTTTTCCAACCAATCGCCTTAATTGGCGGCGGTATCCTCGTCCCCATCCAGGGCATTCAATTGCTGAAACAGCTGCGCGTTGCCGTCATACGACTGCAAATCGCGCACCGTGGCCGAGGTGGGCGCCGCGGGCACCGCCCGGTAGTCCAGCAGGGCAAAGGTTCCCCCGCCAATCGCCAGTATCGTAACCAGGGCGCCCGCCGCCAGTGGACGCATCTGCAGGTTGCTGCTGTAAAGCAGCCACGCCTTGGCGCGTTCAAAAAAACTGGCGGGGGCGGTTGTCTGTTCTACCCGCAGCCGGGCATACAGCTTGGCGTCAAAGAAGGCGCTGGGCTCCGGAGCCTGCCATTCGTCAAGCAGCTTCCAGGTAGATTCCATGCTCGCCAGTTCGGCTGCGCACCCGGCACACTCCGCTACATGCTTGCGGGCCTCGTCCGCAAGCGGCCGGGACTCGAAGACCCGTTCCGCCAAATGCTTTTTCACCTCAGGGCAAGTCATAACCTTCCTCAATTTCTGCTAAGCAAAATCCTTCAGGTTTTCACGCAAGGTCTGGTACGCACGGAACAGCAGGGATTTGGTAGCCGATTCGCTCAGCTTGAGAACGTCACCAATCTCCTTGTAATCCATTTCCTGGTACTTATGCATCAACACCGCATTGCGTTGCCGCTCGGGCAGTGCCATTACATGCTTGCGAATCGCGTTCATCCGCTCTTCTCGAACCAGTGCCTGTTCCACGCTAAGCGTACTATCCGCGACGTCGGGTGTGGTGCCCGTCTCCGGGTCCGCCTGGTCAAGATAGACGTTCTGGGCCGTCCGCTCATACTTGGTATCGCGCGCGTGGTTCACTCCCAGGTTGGTCGCGATCCGGTAGAGCCAGGTGCTGAACTTTGCTTCGGCCCGATAGGTCTGCCGCGAACGATATACGCGGAGAAACACCTCCTGGGCCAACTCTTCGGCGACTGCCTGGTTGCGAGACATCCGAAACATGAAATGGACAATCTGCTTTCGGTATTTCTCGATCAGGATGCTGAACCCCGAGTCGTCACCTTCACCAACGCGCACCATGATCTCGGCGTCGGAGAGCTGAGTCCAGTCCACTCCAGGCGCCTGCAGCGGCACACCCTGCTGCGCGCCCTGGAACCCGTTTTGCGCAATGGCTACGGTACCCATACCCTTTGTAACCCCACCCTCCTGACTAGGTTGCGCGGAACCGGGAGAGTTTTCGGGCGCCTCTCCGTCTCCAGCCAAGCCTGGCGAGGGTCCCCCGGGGGTGGGAGAATCGGGCTGCTCTGGGGGAGTAAAGGCCATAGGGTGAGAGGATTGTATCCGTTGCCGGGAGCCGTGGTCTCGCCCAGTTTTGGGGGATTTGTGCGCCTCCGCGGCCGCCCGCGTCGCTTGGGCCGGTTCCTAAGGTTCGTGTAAACTACGTCTTGCCCCGGGGGCGCTTAACTCAGCGGTAGAGTGCCACCTTCACACGGTGGAAGTCGCAGGTTCGAATCCTGCAGCGCCCACCATAAGTCACATGAAAATAAACGGTTAATGGCTCCAGCGTAGTCCTCCTCCCGCTCCGGGGGCTGACTTCCGTCGCCCTCGTCGAATTCCATCGATTTGCTATATCCCCTATCGGGCTGCGCTGAATGCGCCCGCAGGTGCCTCCCGCCCCCGCCTGGAAGCCTGGACGGGCCGGTAATGGAGCCCGGGCGTCTCCTTCAGGGTGGCCGTCCCAGCCTGAGCGTTGCGTCCTGCGTGTAACGGTCATGGTCGAGCATGCACTTCTCTGTATTGCCATGAGTATCGCTGCGATCGCTTCACCAAGTCGCGTTTCCGAGAAGGTACTCCGCGTTACTAAGCTGGCAGAACAGGTTAGGTGGAGTTTCAAGCTTGAGTTAGGATGGTACCTTGTAAAATCCCGATCCATTACCGTGTGATTTTCGACAAATCCACTGCCGAACCGATGAATTTAGCCCCGGGGAACCAAACGCCGTCCTGAGCTTCAGCAAGGGTCAAGCGGAGGTAGCCAAGAGCGGTTTGAATAAAAGTTCTGATCCTCTGATACAGAAGATCGGCAAGTACGTCGTGATCGACGTCATCGGGTCGGGAGGGATGGGCATCGTCTATCGCGCCCACGACGGTGCATTGAATCGAACCGTCGCGATCAAGATGCTCAAGCGGGCGGATGCCGGTGATGGTAAGGGTCATCTCCTGGAGCAATTCTTCAACCGCGAATTGCGTGCCACCGCAAGCCTGCAACACAAGAATATTGTTACTGTTTTTGAGAGCGGCGAGCAGGATGGGAATCCCTACCTCGTCATGGAATGCCTGGATGGCGAGCCTGTCTCGCGGATCATTGCCGAGCGCCGCCCCATGCCACTCGTGGACAAGCTGGAGTTACTGGTGCAGGTGTGCGATGGGCTGCAACATGCTCACGATCGAAAGCCCCAGGTCATCCATCGCGACATAAAGCCGGCCAACGTCATCCTCGCAAAGGACGGCACCGCGAAGATCGTCGATTTTGGCATCGCCCGGGTCGTAGGCGTCGAAACCTCAACTCTGCAGACTGGGCAACTTCTGGGCAGCTTATCCTACCTCTCGCCCGAGCAAATCAATTCCATGCCGATAGATTCCCGCACCGACATTTTTTCTGCGGGCGTAACTCTCTACGAGCTCCTCACTTATACCCTGCCCTTCCGGGGAAACGATCCAGCCGCGGTGTTTGTCAAAATCCTTCGCGAGGAGCCCGCGCCCCTATCGCAGTACTTGAACGACGTTCCCGCTGAGCTCCAGGCAAGCGTGAGCAAGGCGCTCGCCAAAAAGACGCACGACCGCTATCAGTCAGCGGAGGAACTTGGCTTCGACCTGCTGCAGATACAAAAGAGAATCAAGCAGGGCATGGCCGCAGATTTCATGCAGAGGGCCGAAGCGGCCATGCATCGGGGCGACCTCGAAAGAGTCAAGCTTCACCTGCAGGAAATCCTTCGTCTCGATCGCCACCACGACCAGGCCAACCGCCTGTTGGCCGAAGTACGTAAGGCGATTCAAGAACAACAACGCGCCTCACAAATCGTTCAAATGCGTTCCCAATCCCAGGTGGCCCTCGCCGGTCAGCAATATGAAGAGGCGCTTGCCTGCGCGGAACAAGCCCTGCAATTGGACCCTGCCGACCAGGCTTCGATTGCACTCCGCGAAGAAATACAAAACGCAATGTCGCTGGGTAAGGCGGTTCGCGAGTCGCTCCGCCGCGCCGAATCAGCTCTCTATGCCGGCGACTTCGATGAGGCAAGAGAGGCAGTCGAAGAGGCTCTTCGTCTTGATAACAATGGCGCCGAAGCAAGAGCGCTGGCAGAGATTATCGGCAAAGAGTCGTCCGAGCGATCGCGAAGGCTGCAGGTGCAAGGGCTGGTGGATAGTGCCCGCCAGGGAATTGCGCAGCGCCAGTTCGGTAATGCGATCGAGTCCTTGCGCGAGGCAGAGAAGTTAGATCCGTCCGATTCGAACGTGCGGGAGTTACTACAGTGGGCCAATCGCGGCCAGGAGCAGGAACAGCGTCGCAAGGATCTGCTTGATTTGACCGACCAGATTCATGGAGCGCTGCGCGCGGGGGATTTCTCCTCCGCCTACACCATCAGTGAAGTGGGCCTGGGGAGCTTTTCCAACGAGCCGACCCTGCTGCGACTCAAATCGATTGCAGAGAAGCAGAGGGATGTCGCCGAGAGGCGCCGATTTGTTCAGGACCAGAGTCTGGCAGCGAAAGAGTTGTTAGATCGGAGCGAATTCGGCGCGGCGATCAAAATGCTCGAAGCAGCCTTGACTAAGCTGCCTGCGGAGCCAAATCTCGAAGCGCTGCTCGCCCTGGCTCGAACCGAATCCGAGCGGCAATCCGAGGATCAGCAGTCTCTGGCTGCCAAAGAAGCTTCTGAGCGCGCAATCTTACAGACCCAGGAGACGCAGCGCCAGGCAGCAACTCTGCGACAGGCGCTGGACGACCGGGATGCGGTGGACCATCTGGAAGATCTTGCCTCGCTGCTCAGGCAGATGCTCATGATCACCGAGTTCGATGATCCGACGCGCAGGTCTTTCCTGCCCGTCCTCGAAGAAGTTCGGGCCCGGCAGCTGGCCAGGGAACAAGCCTTTGCTGAACTGCAAGACCTTAAGAAGAGTGTCGAAGATTCTTTTGACCCCGGCTCATGGGCCCGAGCCAGGACGCGCTTGCTTGAGGTGAAAGCAGAATTCCCTCGGGAAAAAATGATTCAGGAAGTCTGCGAAGAGATTGCCAAGACTCTTGCGGCGCGCGGAGAAGAACACGAACGAATCGTTGCTGAGCTCACAAAGATTACTGAATCGGTAAAACAAGTCCAACTCAGCGAGTCGACAGATCTGTTGCGGCGTGCAACGCACATCTCCTCCAACTTTTCCATGGAGCCGCAGATTGGCGCTCTGATTCAACAGATCGAGTCCGAAGTGAATCGCCGGTTGGCTCAACGGCGGGCACTGATTGCGGAAATTGAGCAGCTGGGTACTGCCGCCTCCCGGGCCCGGTCACTCGCAGGGTTATCACAGCTCACCAATAACGCTCATTCTGTCGCCTCCTCCTCAGCCGGAGATCAGGAAGTTACTGCCGCCCTCGACCGGGTGAAAGCCGCGATAGAGGCTCGCCGTCAAGCCATCACCCGCTTGTTGGCTGAGGTCGATCAAGTAGCAGACCGCGCGCTGATGGCCCAGAGCATTGGGCAGGCGGAGCAATTACTTGCCGATGCTCAACACAGCGCCTCCGCCTACCCTGAACTTGACGACCTTCAGGAAATAATCGTTCGCGCTTCCGCGCAGGTTCGTGGTCGCCGCGTCGAACATGACCTGGTTTGCCAGGAATTAGGTTCGCTGAGCAGTTCCATCAGTCAGGCTCTGGTGCCGGCGGAGCTGGACCTTATCAGGCAACGGACGATTCAGATAAGGGACACCCACGCCGCGGATCCCTCGATCGCAGGGCTCTGTGAGCAAATCGAGGCCGACGTTCGGTTGGCGCGGGCGAAGCTGCTGCAGGTGGAGCTCGAGCGCTTGTCTCACGATCAGCACGCCGAAACCTCGATATCGCAGCTCAGAACGACCGAGATAGCGTCCTTGGTGAAGAAGCTGCAGGATCTGGTTAAGACCTTTCCCGAAAGTGTCGAGCTCCGCGGAATGTTGCTCAGGGCTGAAGACAGCCTGGAACGTGCGGAGCGGGCACGATATGAGGCGGCGGCACGCGCTTCCGCAATTGATCTCGAAATCAAGGCTTCTTCCAAACTGCTGGAAACGGGACAGTCCGCAAAGGCCCTAGCCGCCCTCGAGGAGTCTGCAGCAAAGTATCCGGAAAGCGACCAACTGCAGTCCCTGCTCTTGAAATGCAGAGAGCAGATCGCGGTCGAGCAGGAGGCCCGCCTTCAGGCGATTGCGCACCGGGCCGCGATCAAGGCTGCAATCGATAAGGGAAACGCTCTTCTCAAGAGCCGTCGCTACGATGAGGCTGGAGCTCTTCTTGAAGCCGCCTGCCAACAATGGCCAGAAGAAAAACAACTTGAGAAACTGCTGTCCTCCGCACGAAAATCGATTGACCGGCAGACGCTAGAGCAACAAAAACGAGAGCAACAAAAGCGCAAGCAGGCGCAGCTTGAGATTGCCCGGGGCAGTAAACCGCGCAGGCTGTTGCTCATCTCCGCCGTGGTTGCATCGTTGTTGTTGGTGCTCGGAGTACTAGCACTTATTAAGTTTGTAGCTCGCCCGCACCTATCCGTTCTGACCGTTGAAAGCCTTCCCTCTGGCGCTGAGATAGAGGTTGACGGTCGCAAGTGCATCACCCCGCATTGCAGCTTTAAGCTTTCGCCGGGAGCAGTCTATAACGTGACGGCCAATCTCAAAGGGTACGTTCCCCTCAATCAATCCGTCACGGTCACCAATGACCAGGCGATTTCGTTTGAGCTGGCTCGGGAAGCGCCGCCGTCACCGCCATCACCCATTCCTCCGGTCCGCACCCAAACCCCGGCGATGGCTCGGCTGGTTCTCAAGGGAGTGCGCTCCGGTGATCAGCTCTTTGTGGACGATGTTCGGCTTCCTGTCGGCGAGGCACCAGGCACTTGGGATCTGCCACCCGGCCCCCATCGCCTGCGGCTCATGGCCGGAACACAAGAGTTGGTTACCGATCCACGTCAATTCAAAGCGAATGCGACTCTGACGCTTAACCGCGCCGACTTCAGGCAACCTGCTCCCGCGACATCCCAGGAGCAGGTCGATTGGAAGCGGCTCGACAACACGACAGACGTAGCGGCACTGGAGGAATTTCTCCATCGTTATCCCGATTCCTCTTTCCGGTCGCAGGCGGAGTCGAAGCTTGAGGATCTTTATTGGTCCAGGGCTACCAGCAGTGGGAGCCTCCGGGCATTTCAGGATTATGCCGCGAAATACGCTTCACCCCCAGGTCCTCATCTCCAGGCTGCGCTGGCGGGAATCGCGCGCTTGGAATGGGAATCCATCCAAAACACAACCGATCCTCAGCAACTCAAGAAGTTTCTCGATCAGAATCCAAGAGGTGAGTATCACGACCGCGCAGAGAACCTTCTTGACGATCTAACCTGGGCACAGGCTAACCGCAAGGGAGACAGCGCCAGCCTCAAGGGGTATCTGAGCGCCTATCCCTCAGGGAGGCACAAGGAGGAAGCGGTCACGCAAATCGCTCGCCTTACTCCGGCGCCGGTCGTGCCCACAACGCCCGCGCCTATCCCTCCGGCTCCGCCGGTTACGCCGAAAATTGCAGACGATACTGACGATTTGAATGCAATTCACAGCGTCCTGGAAAGCTACAAGTCCGCCTATGACACCAAGAACGTGGAGAAACTTCAGGAGCTCTGGCCGGATATGAGCCCAAAACAGGTAAACGAGCTACGCACTGCCTTTCGCGATGCGGGTAGAGTCAAATTGACTTACACCATAACCAAAGGTCCAGAGGTGGCAGGAAATGTAGCAGTGGTCAGCATTGAGCAACAGATCATGACCAATGCGGCGGCGAAATCCAAGGTGACCATGGCCTTGAGCAAAGACAGCACACATGGAGTCTGGCACATCACTTCTATCAGATAAGTTCCACTCAGAACGTGTACGACACTCCGATCAAAGGCGAGGGCTTGAAGTGAAGCCCGGCGTCGTTTACACGGAACAGGACATTTCCGGTGATCAAGAGCCTTGAGACCGGCCGGATTTTTCCTCCAAGGGAAATGTTTGACTGATTCACCGTAGAAGTGAAGGTGGTGACGTTCTGGTGAGCTTTCCCATCGTAGTCTGTAAAAGTGGAGGTTTGAATGCGAGCTGCATTCAACAAAGAAGTACCAATGTAGGCAGCGGATAGACCCAACCACCTGGTTACCGAGGCGTCCGCACCCCCGGTATAGGAGAACACATTCGGCATGGGAGCCTTTGTTACTGGTTGGGTAGTCACGGTGCCGGCCAGGACCGAGTTGCCATTGGCTTCAAACCCTGCACTCACGTGTGGAGAAACTCTTGCTGGATACGAATAAATAATAAAGGGCCGCATACCCCACGTTCCGGAACCTAGAAACTTATACGCGTCGCCGGTGGGAAGACGAAGGTCTAAACCTACCGCCACCGCGGCTTTTTCTTTTGCATCGCGCCATGCAACATACTTGCCCCGCAGCCTGAGGTCGCCGACGCCCGTCGCTGAATCGCTATTCGTCAAGATTGCATTGAACGGGCTAATGTATGTTTCTCGCGGATTATTCGTTATCGGCGCAAACATGTGGTTCACCGGTGGCGGCTCGAAGTTGTAGATCATGGCATTGGAGCGCATTGCCACCCGAACGTTGACGATCGGCAAAGCAATCGAGACGTCCAGCCTATCCGATAAGCCATACGTTCCAACCAGGGTGCCCTGGTTAACTTTGACGTCGATTCGGTTTTGCGTGGCAACTATGTCGTTGGTATAGATTGGCTCACCGTTGATGCAGGGGGTCGAAGGTATGATGGCGCAGATGGTTGGCTCCGGCTCATGAGTGAAAACAGCCCCAAACGATTTCAGATTGACACCATCCGCCTGATCGAAGTCAAAATATTCATAACTCGCGCCAACAAAGATCCGTCGCTTGCCGATCGTTTCGGCGCGATCTGTCAGCACGGGTCCAAAGCTGGTAGCTTCCTGCATGACTCCGTTTGCAAAGATGAACCCGGAAACGGGAGACGCGAGCGGTACCTGGCTGAGTTGCACGCCAATCTCTGCGTTAATGGGGCCGAAGCTGTTGATGCTCGAAGCCTGGAAGTGAACTTCATGAAACTTCGTGGCAGCCAACGGCCCACCGTTATCGATGCCCACAAGCCCGCCGGGACCATAAACCTGCGGCACAATGCAGACCAGGTCGGAAGATCGCGTGGCCGCGGACCCCAGGATTTCCTGGGTTGGACAGGGGCTCTGAGCCAAAGCCGCCGCGGACAGAGCCAGTGGTAACAGAATAGTGAGCACCCTTAAGCGTGACATTCTCAATTTTCTCCAGGTAAATTGGGGCCCTATTCACAACCTCATTTATCCGAATATTGCTCGACCGTATCGTGAAGCGTGGGTGTGCTCCATTACGGGAAACGGATGAAAAATCCCCAGGGGGTGGAAACTAGTCATCATTATTGAGCCATCTCGTCAAAATCCGACGTGATCGCCGTTTTGAGTAACCGGCAGGGATTTATCGGCCACTCCGGAATTTGAAGTCGAATTGGCTGGAGCCCAATAGGAAAGTGTTTACCATAGCACAACCGGCTCCACTGGACACCCAAGGGTCGGGGTTACCACCCATTGCTTCGGTAGGGCAAGCTAGGGGATCCGTGGAAGCGCCTGGATGGGCAATCAGGTTGGGATCGAGAAGTCCGGGGGTGCTACGATGTCGCCAATCCTCCTGGAATCAACACATTACGGGTTCGGATTTCTTTCCCACGGTGACCGTCGCAGATCCGAATTCTTAGAGCACCCGCCATAAATTACTCAAAATAAAGTATTTGCTGGGCTTGATTCCGGGTGCAGCGATGTCGATCGGCTGCCCAGCGAAGCCCCCCTTTATGCTCTGCTACGGGTCTCGAGGGTCCCTCGGGGATTCCGTTGCCGCCCCTCAAGTTTATGCCCGCGTTAGCCGAAGACTTCCCTGTAAGTGCTCTCCAGGATGCTCTTGGTATTCCAAAGCGCCAGGAAATCGCGCGGTGCTGTTTTTCGTCTCCACATTGATCGTTGTTTGGCCCTTGAGGGCAAATGCCTAACCCTGCTTTAGAACCCGGCAAGCCGCCCGCTATCGACACAGCAACCTTCCGGGAACGCGACGGCGCCGCCCACGAGAATCTGAATGTTAGCCCACCGGAAACCCCTTCGGCCGGCGCGGTGCCTTGGAACCCGAGCCGGATGCTCGAGAGACTCGGGGGAGACGAGAAGCTTCTGCACGAGGTGATGGAGATTTTTCTGGAAGAAGTTCCGAAGCATCTGGCGGGACTGCGGGACTCGATTACACAGCAGAATGCGGAGACCACCGAGCGGATTGCCCACAGTCTCCAGGGAGAATTAGGCTACCTGAGCAATGCTGAGCTTTCGCAGGGGGCGCGTGCGCTTGAAGAAAAGGGGCGGACCTCCGATTTTCAGGGTGCCTTAAGCTTGCTCCCGCCATTTGAAGCGGCTATGGCCCGATTGCTCAGCTCTATGGGCGTCACAAAGAAAATTAGTTCGGAAGAGCAAGCTGCCGCTGGATCGCCCGGTGTGAGCCCATGATCAGCGCTGCGGAATCCCAATCCCTGGGATTAGAGAAGCCGGGGCCTGCATGTGATCGAGTTCTGATCGCAGAAGACGATGTGATGTTCCGCAAGATCCTGCAGAGTTGGTTGGAAAGTTGGGGCTATCAGGTCACCGTAGCGGAGGATGGTGCGAAAGCATGGCAAATCCTGCAGGAGATAAGTGCGCCCCATCTACTGATTCTGGATTGGATCATGCCCGGATTGAATGGCATCGACCTGTGTCGCCTGGTTCGGGAACGGGCAAGCTCTCCTTACCAGTACATCTTGCTGGTAACCGCCAAGGACGACAAACAGGATCTGGTCCGAGGATTGGAGGCTGGCGCGGACGATTATCTCTCCAAGCCCTTTAACCGGGACGAATTGCGCGCCCGGCTGCGGACGGGAAGGCGAATCCTGACGCTCCAGGACGAACAATTGAAGGCCAGGGAAGAGCTTCGCTTGCAGGCAACCCATGATGGCCTTACTGGAACCTGGAATCGGACCGCGATTCTGGATTTACTGCATCGCGAGTATGAACTCGCGGGCCGCTCCGGAAGCACCATCGGCGTCATTATGCTTGACGTGGATCACTTCAAGAATGTGAATGACACGTATGGGCACCTGGCCGGAGATCAGGTACTCATTGAGACGGCGAGACGCATGCAAGAGGCGGTACGATCCTATGATCTGGTGGCACGCTACGGTGGAGAGGAATTCCTGGTTGTATCACCCGACTGCGATCAAGCGCAGATTCAAATCTGCGCGGAGAGAATTCGATCGGCGATGGCAGAGCAGCCAGTGCTCGCCCTTGGCTCAAGGATTGCGGTTACTGTGAGTGCGGGCACCGCCGTCCTGGCGCCCCGGCTGAATACAGAGAAAGAAGCGCTGGCGGCCGCAGACACCGCGTTGTACAGGGCAAAAACTGGCGGCCGCAATCAGGTCGCCTCCTGAGACCCTGAAAATTCGGATCCGCGGAACAAATCAGTCGAATCCACGATAAGCTCCTCATGCCGCGCGATTTCGCCGTTGAGGAACATAGCGGCGAGACCTGCGGTTCGGCAATTTCCACAACAGACAAATAGGATGGGTGATATGTCTGCTCTGAAAAACTGCGCCTTGCGGGGCATCCCGTATGTCCTCATTCTCCTAGTAGGTTCCTGGCTGCACGCCCAGACGCCTGCCCTCACCACCGAGTGGGTAGCCGGTTCAGGCAGCAAGGTGGATGAGGTGCCCTCGTTTGTCTGGCTTGAGAACGGCACGGCCATTGTGGATGACGTGCGGCTGCCCCCATCACAACAGACTTTCGAGAGTCTCGACCCAGCCACAGGAAAGCGGCGTCCATTGCTGGATATGAAGCGGGCGGTCGATTCGCTCAAGGCAATCGAACCCGGCGCAACGATTCACGATGCGCTCCCCTGGCCGATTACATTCGATGGCGCCGGTACGCAGGCGCTTTACATCTTCGATGGAGACATCTTCCGGTTGGACCTGAATTCCTCCACCTTCTCTCGGATCACCCGGACGACCGCCGAAGAGAAGAACCCTCAGTTCTCGCCCAATGGGCGCCTCGTCTCTTTTGTGCGCGATAACAATCTCTACGTGTGGGATATCGCGGCCATGAAGGAGAGACAGCTCACGCACGATGGTTCTCAGACAACATTGAACGGCACCCTCTCCTGGGTTTATTGGGAAGAGGTCTTCGGCCGCCATGACACTGCCTATTGGTGGTCACCCGATTCGGAGTCCATCGCTTTTCTGCAAACCGACGAAGCGGGCGTGCCCGTAAGCACGTTCGTGGATTTTTCTCCCGTAGACCCGCGGTTGATCCATCAGGTTTATCCCAAGCCAGGGGAGCACAATCCTGTTGTGCGCGCCGGCGTCATCGTTCTGGATGACCCTTCGACCCATTGGATTCCGATTACTGACAAACCCTATGAGTGGCTGCTGCGAGTGAACTGGTTGCCCGACGGAAAACACCTTAGCCTCAAGACTCTGGATCATAGCCAAAGAGAACTGCGACTGTATCTCTCCGATCGTCAGGGAGGCGAAGTGAAACGTTTGCTCACGGAGACCGACCCCGCATGGGTCAACGTAAACGACGACCTCTACTTTCTACGCGATGGTCACTTCCTCTGGGCCTCGGAGCGTGATGGCTTCATGCATCTCTATCGCTATGCTGCGGATGGCACACTGGTGAACCAGGTGACCAGGGGCAATTGGGCGATTGTCTCTTCGCAAGGCGGAGCATTCTGGGTGCACCGGGGAGTTGTCGGCATTGATGAAGAGAAGAACTGGATCTACTTCACCGCCCTCAAGGATGGGTCCGTCGAGCGTCAGTTATACCGAATCCACAGCGATGGCAGCGGCCTGACCAGGATATCCGCAGAACCGGGTACGCATGCCATCGGCATGTCGACCGATGCCAAATACTACTTCGACGAGTACTCGAATATCCGTGCCCTTCCCGCATTGCGACTGCACGCCGCGGATGGAGAGCTGAAAGCAACCATCGCACTTCCTCGCCCAGAGCTGCTGCCCCCCGGCATGCAGTATCCGCAGCTGATGACGATCCCGGCGGCAGACGGCTTTCCCATGCCTGCGCAGATCCTTAAGCCCAAGGACTTCGATCCTGCGCGCCGGTATCCAATGATCCTTCATGTCTACGGTGGTCCCTCTGCGCCGATGGTGAGCGACTCATGGCAGAAGGAAACTTTGTTCGACAATGTCCTGGCCAGCAAGGGGTATATCGCAGTGGCGATCGATAACCGCGCCGCCACCGCGATCAGCAAGACGCTCGAGAATACCCTGGCGGCAAGCCCGGGCGCCGGAGAAACGGCAGACCTGGTTGCCGGCATTCGCTGGCTGAAGGCACAGCCATGGATCGACGGTGGAAGGGTTGGGGTTTGGGGCTGGAGCGGTGGCGGTACCGTTACTCTCAATCTGATGACGAGGTCACAGGAATTCAAAGCCGGCATCGCTGGTGCGCCCGTGACAGACTGGCGCTTCTACGATTCGAAGTGGGGCGAATCTTTCATGAAGCTGCCACAGGATAACCCTGCGGCCTATGACAGTGCCTCTCTCATCCCCCGCGCCCGTGATCTGCATGGTTATCTCATGCTGATGTACGGCACCTATGACGATAACGTTCATCCTCAGAATGAGGAGGCGTTTATGAACGCCTTGATCGCTGCCGGCAAGCCTTACCAGGTCGAACTCTTCCCCATGCGTAAACATGGATTTGTCGATATACCCGCCCTGCTCCAGCGCTACAACGCCATGCTCGCCTTCTGGGAAAAGAACCTGTAAAGAAAACAACTTATGTTTCGTTACACGCGCAAAGCAACGCCCAGTAACTTTTACGGGGGACGCCCCCGCCTTTACCGTTTCGTTCGCGGAGTGTGACCAGAAAGTTGTACCGTTTCCGTGATCCCAGCACCACGGGGGCCCGCTTTAGCGGGGGCCATGTGTAGTTAGCCTGCGCCCATTTCGTACATACAACTGAAGTGGACTATCTCATGACAAAGGTAATCCACTACAAGCAATACACGACGTTTCATTTCCATCCCCCATGCAACCAGGAACGATCTCGTATCGCGCAAGACGTCGGTTGACCGGACGCTCCCGCCGGCTTGGCCGGGGCGTGCTCCAGGCAGGGGCCCATCCTATCTACCTTCTGCTCGCGGGCGTGCCGGGGCGGATCTGGGCCATATGACCAACCGCTCTTGTTGCCGGCAATCTCTCCGGCGGGCCGCCATCGCGCTCCTGTTTTTGGCCGCGGTATGCGGGGCCTCGGCCCAAGTGGTCCCAGCATTCGGTGGGAAGCCGGATATTTCGATATTTGGAACCCTCCCCGTCAATGTCACGCCAGATTTCGGCTACTACGCCCCCGTAGTCTTCGGATACCAATTGGGAGGATTCCTGCAAACGCGGCACCTGATTGGCCTTGAGATCAGGGGCACTATCCAGAGGCGGCTTAATAGCCAGCATCAAGAGTCCGCCCTCGGCGGCCCTCGATTCGCGCTGCGTTACGGGCCCTTTGCTCCCTACGTATCCGTTCTTGGGGGCGGCGGAAACGGGTGGCGCTACTTAGAGCCGCCCATTGTGGGGAAAAAAAATCCACAACCCATCGAAGGTCTCGGTGGTCAATGGACGGTCGCCAGTGGCGTCGACTTTCACGTGACTCACCGTTTGCGTCTCCGCTTGGGAGAGCTCTCCTATTCGAAGAATTACCTCAAGAATTGGAATCTTACGTCGCTCAACTTCACTGCCGGCCTGGTCTATCGGCTCAACTAGGCAGCCCGTCAATGATGAGGTGCGGCAATAAGGCTCGCCGGCTCCGAACCCATTGCGTCCTCTGACAGATACGACAACACCGAAGTTGTATCTCCATAATGAAACGGTACTGTTACTTTGGGTCTTGCCGGAGAGATGTCCGGGTTGCTCCCACTGCACTTGGAAGTACACTGCTGCTCTTCCACGGAAGGTGCGGAGACGGTTGTGTAGGAGGCATCTTGTAGTAGCGAAAGGGCCTCTGAAATGATTTTGAACAGGGAAAGGCGTTGCCCGGGCCACGTAATACGCACTTCACCGTTGGGAGTGGGGACCAATTGAGTACATTACCCGAAAAAGATCCGACGTTGCGCGATCTCCTGAGGATCTTCCACCGTAGAAAGCGCGCAGTATTTGTAACCGCTTCGGTGGTCTTCCTGCTGTCCGTTTGTGCCTGCGTGTTCATGACGCGGAGATACACAGCGAGCAGTGTCATTCAGCTGGAGAAGTCTTCTTCCGACAGCCTGGGCCTGGATAGTCTGATGGGTGCAGCATCGGGTGGGGCATCCGATGCGCTTTCTGTAAATATCGATCTTCAGACACAGGCAAGTATCCTGGAGTCGGAAGCCCTTGCGCTCAAGGTAGTGAAGGACCTCAACCTGGAGCAGAACGAGGATTTTAAGCCACACTTCAGCCCTATCGGCTGGGCGATGGGGCTAGTGAGTCCGCGGGGCCCAGCCGATCCACCCCACGCCAGCCTGGAGGATTCGCCTGCGCGGCGCGCCAGGGTTGCCAAAGCCTTTGCTAGAAACCTGAAGGTAAAGGTCACTGCCGGAACGCGTCTGCTGGAAGTAGATTTCACCAACCGCGATCCGAAAGTGGCGGCTGCAGTGGTCAATCATCTGGTACAGGCGCTTATCGATTACACCTTCCAGACCAAGTTCACGGCGACCAACCAGGTCTCTCAATGGCTCGAAGGTCAACTCGGTGATCTGCGTAAGCAGAGCGAGCAGCTTCAATCCAGGGTCGTCGCCTTGCAGCAGGGCAGTGGGATCTTTGGAGTCGGCGGAACTGACCCGCAGGGCAAGCCAGTCATCTACAGTCCAATTCTCGATCGCCTGCAGCAGTCCACGGCTCAGCTCTCGCAGGCGCAGATGAACCGCGTCCTCAAAGCATCGGTGGCAGAAGTAGTAAAAACAGGGAATGCGGAGTTGATCTCGCAGCTAAGCGGTACTTCGATCGCGAGTGGCAGCGGTCAGGGGGTTATGAACTCTCTGGCCTTAATCCAGAACTTGCGCCTCCAGGAAGCAACGCTCCAGGCCCAGATCGACCAGGATGCGTCGCAGTTTGGGGCTGCGTACCCGAAGCTGATCCAGGAGCGGGCCTCCCTGAAGGGAGTGCAGCAATCTTTGCAGGAAGAGATTAAACGTACTGCGGATCGCTCCGAGAACGACTTTAAGGTCGCGTCAAAAGCAGAGCAAGGCGCCCGCGCGGCCTACGATAGCGACCGCGTTGCAGCGGAGAAGCTGAACGACAAGAGCATTGAGTACGCCATCCTGTCGAAGGAGGCAGACCAAAGCCAGGAGTTATATCAGGACCTGCTCAAGCGATTGAAGGAAGCCGGTATTCTCGAAGGCCTCCACTCCTCAAATGTAACTGTAGTGGATCAGGCCAGCGCGCCTGCCAGGCCAAGCAAGCCCCAGGTACCTCTATACCTGGCATTAGGGGTCGGGTTGGGAATATTCCTCGGTTGTTGCGTGGCCCTGCTGGTAGAGGCGGTCGACAACAAGATACAGGGGGCTGAGGAAATCGAGGCGCTGCAGATTCCGCTTCTCGGCATCTCTCCTCAGATTGAAGCCAACAAGACCAGCGCTCGTGCCATCATGCTTGACCCACGACACGCGGACTTGGCTTTCGGCGAATCGGTGCGCCGTCTTCGCTCAGGACTTCTCATCTCGCGCAGTGGCATGCCTCCGCAGGTTCTCCTGATGTCGAGCCCCAGCCCGGGGGAGGGAAAATCAACGCTTTCGCTGAATCTCGCGATCTCTCTCTCCCAGTACGAAAAAAAGGTTCTGCTGGTGGAAGCGGATATGCGCCGTCCCGTGCTGCGCCGGCGCCTGGGCCTGGAAGGAATGGACGGGTTGAGTGTTTTGTTGTCAGACCGGGAAGCGGCCTCGGGCATTGTTCCCGCGCCCAACAATCCCAATCTCTACTTTTTGCCCGCGGGACCAACGCCCCCCTACCCGGCTGACCTGCTGGGCTCGCCCCGGATGCATTCGCTCATGGAGGAATGGCGAGCGGAATTTGATTTCATCGTGGTGGACTCTCCGCCAGTGCTGCCTGTGACGGATGCGCAGTTACTGGAGGAGATGGCAGACGCTACTGTCTTACTGGCTCGCGTAGGGTTTACCAGCAGAGCTGCCCTGGGCCGGGCTTATAACCTCTTGCTTACGCATCGCAAGGATCCGGCCAGACCGGCCATTGGAGTTCTGCTCAACTTTGTGACCCGCCGCTCTTCCGCGTACTACGGCTATTACGGCTATTACGGCGGCAAGAAGTATGAGTACCAGCAAGGGTGAGGATGGCATGATAAGAGCGGCCAAGTCGTTGTTGTTCCTATTCTGTTGCGCAGCCTGCTGCGGGGCACAAACGGAGAGCCTGACCATCGGCCCGGGCGACCTGCTGCACGTAAAGGTTCTGGAAGCAGTAGAGCTAGAGCAAAGCGGTCGAGTGACCGACGCAGGAACCTTCACCCTGATGCTTGGCGGAACTGTGCACGTCGCCGGGCTCACTCCTCCCGAGGCAGCGCTCGCCATCGAGCGGGTTCTGGTAGAAGGCCACTACTTGCTGACACCCCATGTCAGCGTGGTGACGGAGCAGACCGCTACGGAGAACGTCACCATTATGGGTCAAGTGCATTCGCCGGGAACTTACCCGATTGGCACGCCTCGACCCATTCTTGACGTGCTCGCATTAGCCGGTGGGTTAACCGATCTCGCGGATCGAAAAGTGACTATCCAGCGGCACGCCAGCAAGGATCGGGTCACATTCGTTGTCTCAAACTCTGCCAACGCCGCGTTGGATGGAAGTGTCTCCGTCTTTCCTGGGGACACTGTGCTTGTTTCCAAGGCGGATGTCGTGTACATCCTGGGCGATGTGAATCGACCGGGTGGCTTCGCGATGGTCACCAACGACCAAAAGCTATCCGCGGTTCAGGCGATTTCTCTTGCCGGAGGAACGCCGCCCAATGCCGTTCCTTCCCACACCCGGCTGATTCGCAAGCAGGCTGATGGAAGTCACGTTGAGATTCCACTGCAGCTGAGTGCCATGGAGAAGGGAAAGCAGCCGGATATACAGCTGCAGGCGGATGACATCCTCTACGTTCCCTTCAGCTATACGCGAAACATGGCAGTGGGTGCCAGTAGCTTAGTAGGCGCGACATCCTCAGCCGCCATCTACCACTTTTAGTCAGTCCGGTCACTCTAGACCATTGATCGGATTAGAGTTCATAGAACAATAGAGGCCCTGGATGACTGGCGAGTTCGCAAATCCATTGAGTCGGCCGGGCGCTGGCTACAACGCCGCAGCAACTTCATTCATTGGACTCGTGCCCAAGCTTCTGGTAATTTTTGCCGCCCTCACCCTGGTAGTCAATGGAGCCTTGCCACAGTTAGAGATGGTGGCTACCGGTGGTGACATATTATTCAAACCACGGCAACTTACTATTTTTGCTCTGAGCTTTTTAGCCATCTTGCTGCTTAAAGGAAGATTGCAGTCCAGCCCCTTGCTGCCGATCACCTTGTTCCTGGCCGGGTATCTTCCCCTTGAGGCACTCTTTTTGCACTTTTATCAAGGCCTCAGCATCGCAGCGATACGAAGTTCTTTGGACTGCTTTGCTTTTCTAGTCGTGGCGGGCACAGCTTCGCTTATACCTATTGAGCTAAAGTCGAGGCAAATCCTGACATCTCTTTACGTGCTAACGATCGCATGCCTAATCATCTCGGCCGCGCAATTCCTCACCAATTCAACGGTGGTGCGCACGGACAGCAGTGATCTTACCTTTCACGTTCAGTCATACCAGTTTATCGGCGAGACCCGTGCCTTCAGCCTATTTGCGAACGGGCTTGATGCAGGGGTCTTCTATTCCTTCATGGGCGGAATCGCCTCCAGCTATTGTTTGCGGCGAAAGACAAGAAAGTTCGGCCTTGGTCTTTTTCTGCTGTGTGCGTTCGGCTGCTATGCAACCTACACTCGCTTGGCAATGGTCGGCTTCGTCGTGACCTCTTTCGCTGTGGTCGTCATATGCAAAAAGGGGCTGATGAGGTTCAGTTTGCTGCTCCCCATATTCTCATTGTGCTGCGGAGTCTTGATCGTCGTGCAAGCCCTGCGAACCGTGGGTGGCGCCGGCCGAAATGATTTGGCCAACATCTCTTCACTGAATCAACGAATCGTTGCCTGGGAGATGTACGGAGGGAAGTTTCTGGCCGGCACGCCTATCGACATGCTATTCGGTATAGGACAGGGACCCTATACTCCGTTTAGTGCGCCTGATCGCTTGGAGAATGCGGCTCCTATCGCTGTGGACAACGCATATCTGCTTATTTTACTGGGCAGCGGTGTTCTTGGATTAGCCATCTCTGGCGTTTCCTATTGGTGCTTCTGGACGTTCCTTCGAAAACGTGCACTATCAGGCGAAGACCACCTTCTTCAGGGGATAGCTGGTATCTTCGCGACTATCCCCTTCTTCAGCCTGGTCAACGATCTGCCCCTCCAGACGATATTGCTTCTGTTGCTTGCGCTTTCACTGCGTCACGGAAGTGAGCCGGTATTCGTGTCCCCTCCCGCAGTTTTACAGGAAAGACACTTAGAGCTTGTGTAGAACAATGGCCACTTTGTCGACCAATGCGCGCTCGCCCGAACCTCGTACCTTCGCCCGAACGGTGGCGAATAATTCGGCGGCCAACCTTGTACGTCTGGCCGTGACGTCACTGGTATCTATTTTCCTACCCGCTTACTTGACCCATCGTCTCCCCGTAAAAACCTATGGCGCATGGGTGCTTATCCTGCAGTTGAGCGCCTACGTGGGATACCTCGACTTCGGTGTTCAGACCGCCGTTTCCAAGTACATAGCCGAACATGAGGCCAAACAGGATTACGCCGAATGCGCACGGTATGCGAGCGTCGGCCTGGCGATGATGCTTGCTGCGAGCATCCTTGGGGTGCTGTTGACCCTCATCCTGGCATGGCGCGTACCATTTCTCTTTCATGCGATGCCTCAATCTCTCTATCACGATGTTCGTCTGAGTGTGTTGTTTGTCGGTATCTCCCTTTCGGCGAGCTTGGCTAGCTCTGTCTTTGTGGCGATCTTCCTGGGTCTGCAACGCTACCAGGTTCCGATGGTACTTACAATTGTCAGCCGCCTTCTCTCTGGGATCGCGATTTGTATTGCCGTAGCTTCCCACAGCAGTCTTGCCCGGATGGGAGCGACGGTAGCGTGCGTAAACCTCTTTTCGGCGCTACTGCAGTTTGCCGCTTGGCGACGGTTGGGCGCGCACATTCGTGTCTCGCTGCGATTGGTCGATCTGATCACGTTGAAAAAGATGCTGCGTTATTGCATCGTTCTGATGGTTTTTTCTGTATGCATGCTTTTTGTAAGCGGGCTTGACGTCACGATCGTCGGCCATTACTCGTTCAGCGAAACCGCCTACTATGCCATCGCTGCGTCACCCACCAGCCTTATATTATTGATCATTGGGGCATTGATAGGTCCATTGTTGCCCGCGACCTCCGCCCTTAGTGCGCACCGCAGTTCGGGACAAATGGGGAGCATATTACTCCGCTCCACCCGGTACTCCACTATCATGCTCCTACTGACAGGGCTGCCCCTTGTGGTTGCGGGCCATCCGATTTTATCGGTGTGGGTCGGGCCGGCATATGCTGCACATAGTGTCGTCTTTCTGCGCATTCTCGTCATAGCTAACATTCTGCGGAATGTCTGCGCGCCATACGCCACGATGGTCGTCGCAACTGGGAAACAGGGAGTTGCAACGGCTGCCGCGGTGACTGAAGGGACGGTGAATCTCCTCACGAGTATCGTACTTGCCCGGCACATGGGCGCCTTCGGCGTAGCCCTGGGTACTTTGCTCGGGGCCGTCGCAGGCGTGGCGATGCATTTTGCGGTAAGTATGCGCTACACCCAATCTAATCTAGCCATCGCACGGCTGGATCTTTTTAATGGAATGCTCCGGTCGTCAGCAATAGCGGTCCCCTCAGTTTTGCTACTTTGGCGCTGGTGGCCTGTCGAAGGACGCTCCATGACCGGGTATCTATATTGCGGGTGGCTCCTGTCGACGCTGCTTCTTGCGTGGTTCGTGAGTATGAGCCGTGAGGATCGGTCTTTCATCGCAGGGGTGATGAGCCAGAAGATGAGCTTTTCTTAGGGAGTCAAATGACGAACAAATGGGCGGCTCGAGTAATGGCCCCGGAGGATGCGTGGCGACACGAGAGGTGATCTCGCGCCAGCACAGGTCGGCTAGCGATTCCAAGGCCCGGAGCTTTGTGGATCAACTTTGTCGTTATTTTCACCGTAAATGGGTACCTCGGTGGGAGAGGTACCGCGCACTTCCGCGGAACTTTCTTTATTCGCGATTGATGGGGGTGGAAAAGATAAGTCTCGGTTCGGGATGCAGGATCAGGGGGCTCAGCAGCCTTCATATAGGCCGGGCTTTTAAAGCGCTGGATCATCTATGGCTCGAAGCGGTGGAACGCGACAGGGCCGGGCACCTTTATAGCCCTTCGCTGATAATCGGCAACGACGTGGTCTTTGGTTACGACGTACATGTGGCCGCAACTAACCGAGTTCACATTGGGGATGATGTGCTTGTTGGCAGCCACGTGATCATCACGGACCACAATCATGGAACCTATAAGGGAGTCGGCCAGAGTAGCCCTTTGGAGCGACCGGCCGAACGACTGCTGACTTCCGACGAAGAAACCGTTGTTGAAGACAATGTATGGCTTGGCGATGGCGTCGTGATCTTACCTGGCGCACATATTGGCATGGGCAGCATCATCGGCGCCAATTCCATCGTCAATGGCGCAATTCCCCGATACTGCATAGCTGCTGGAACTCCTGCGCGACCAATCAAAGTCTATGACATGGAGTCACAAACCTGGATACCTGTTGATAAGGCCTCCGTAGTAGCAGTTAACGAAGCGTGAGGGTACCGGCCATGAATGTTTCTGTCGCACTGTGTACGTACAACGGAAGCCGATTTCTGGCTGGACAGCTGGAGAGTATTAGGCGGCAGACACAGGGTCCGTTCGAGGTGATCGTCTGCGACGATGGGTCGACCGATTCCACGGCGGAAATCGTAAGAGGTTTTGGTGATGGAGCACCTTTCCCGGTGCGGTTCATCCGCAATGAGGTTAAGCTTGGCTCCACAAAAAACTTTGAAAAGGCGGTACTTCGTTGCAGTGGTGACGCGATAGCTCTCTGCGATCAGGATGACGTGTGGCAAGAGGACAAGCTCAAGCGGATGGCACAGGTATTGGAGTCTGAGCCGGATGTGGGTGGAGTCTTTTCCGATGCCCTGTTGATCGATGAAAACTCGCTGCCGATATCGGGGACACTGTGGGAGCGACTCAAAGTAACACCACGCATGCGCGCAGACCTGAATGGGAAAAGGGCGGCGCTGCTGCTACTTGAGAGGAGTGCCGTCACTGGGGCGACCTTTGTTTTCCGCTCGCACTTCGTTCCGCTGATAACACCGATTCCTTCCGAGTGGGTGCATGACGGCTGGGTGGCGTTGCTGATCGCTACCCAGGCGCGGTTGTGCTCGTTGCCCGAGCCATTGATGCGTTATCGCCTCCATCCAGCCCAACAGGTTGGTCTCACGCCCAGGCGTTGGCATTCCGGACTACATGTTCAGCGCGAGAAATCCATGGAGGCTCATGAGCTGTTGGTGAAACGTTGGGCTTCGATGACTGCGAAACTCAGTACCTTGCCGGCGGATCCCGTGGTCGCGCGGCTCGCCCAGGAGAGGTTGACGTTTCTGCAAACCCGATCGGCGTTGCGGAAGCGAAGTGTAGTCGATCGTGTTATCGGTGCGACCCTGGCGTTGCCGGAGTACTTCAGATTCTCGAAGGGGTTGCTGAGCTATGGCCGGGATGTAACTGGCTCTTGATCGCGCATGAGGTTGATGGTGAACAAAGCCCCAAATAACAGCGTCTGCGCGGTGATCGTAACCTTCCGTCCGCGGGTTGAGGACCTTGGTAATCTGGCCAGAGTGCGCCCGCAAGTCGAGCATCTTGTCGTTGTGGACAATGGTTCTCCGGAAGAGCAACTTCACTTACTGCGTGCCGCAAGTCATGAGTTGGAATTTGCGTTGATCGAGAACGGGCAGAATCTGGGTATTGCCGCTGCGTTGAATGTTGGCGTGAAGTGGGCACAGGCGAATGGCTCCGGCTGGGTCGCGCTCTTTGATCAAGACAGTGCTGTAACCGATGGTTTCATCGTGCACATGCTTGCTGATTTTGACCACTTCGCCCGCCAGCGCAATATTCTGCTGCTCGTTCCCAGATATAGGGACCCTGGGTCCGGCGTAGAGCGCGTCTGCCCAATGGATAAGGATGGGGGACCCTTTGTAACCATCACATCCGGGAGCCTGCTCCCTACCAGCGCCTTCGAGAAATGCGGCTATTTCAAGGAAGAGCTCTTCATCTATACAGTCGATGACGAATTCAGTCTACGCCTTCGTTCGCACGGCTATTCCATTGCGTTGAGTCCGCACGCCGTTTTGCTGCACACGTCGGGTGTTCCTTCTTACTACAGCATTTGTGGCAGACAACTCTTTCAGACCACCAACTATCGGCCAGGTGTGCGCTATTACATCAGCCGAAACCGGGTTTGGATGGCGTTGATGTATGGAGCCCGATACCCTCGATGGGTCCGTGGCGCGTTTCGATCATCCTTTATCGATCTATGCAAGCTTGCGATCGCCGAAGATTTCCGATGGGCCAAGGTAAAGATGGTTTTCCTTGGATTTCGCGACGGCATGCTCGGGCGGATGGGAAAAACGGTCACACTCTAGGTGAGCTTATGAACAATCATCCCCCATTAGTGAGTGCTGTGATACCGACGCGCAATCGACCTGAGCTGGTGTGCCGGGCCGTGCGTAGCGTGTTGACGCAAACTATTCGAGAGATAGAATGCATCGTCGTTATCGATGGACCCGATGCGGCGACCCTTCATTCTTTAGAGGAGGTCGATGACCCACGGCTCAGAGTGATAGCTCTGGCGGACGGCGTAGGGGGTTGTGAGGCACGCAACCTCGGTGCTAGGGCATCGCGGGCGGAATGGGTGGCTCTACTGGACGATGACGACGAGTGGCTGCCTTTCAGGCTCGAAAAGCAGCTTGCGGCGACGGCCAACTCTCCGGAGCCCGTCACCATGGTAGTGAGCCAGTTCCTGGACCGCGGAGAAGGCGATGGAGATTTGCTACGGCCGCATATCTTTCCCCGCGAGGGTCAAGCCATCAGCGAATTCTTGTGGTGTGAAGTTTCTTACCTGGGAGGGATCGCCGGCTTTCCGCAGACGTCTACATGGCTTCTCCGGCGCGATTTCCTGCTTGACGTTCCGTTCACCAAGGGGTTGAAGGTTTTACAGGATCTGGACTGGCTGTTACGCGGATACGGCCATCCTCGCATGCGGATCGTGTTCATCGCCGAGCCCCTGACAATTTTCCATAATGAGCAAACCAGGCATCGGGTGACCAAGCGCATTGACTGGCAGTATTCTCGCCAATGGGCAATGGCCAATCGACATCTCTTTACCAAAAAGGCATTTGGTTTCTTCCTGGTTATTTACTGCCTCAATCCAGCCGCACAACAGGGAGCTGCCTGGCCGCAGTTGAGGCGTTTGCTTAAGGAAACCTGGTCTTTCGGCAAGATTACACCGAAGCTCATTACACTTTGCCTTCTATACGTTGGTGTCTACCCATGGGTTAGCAAGGCGCTTTTCCCCCGCAAGCGGGCGAGCATGCTGTACCAGGTAAGAAGCCTCGTTCGGCGTGCTGGCTAGGCGCACCCGTTAGAGCCCCAGTAGGGCGGCGTTTGGAGACATGCTTTGATGCACGATGACACATCCTCGCCTGCAAGTGGGTATTCGCAGGCGCGAAAGAATTTCTGGGACGCTCCTTACTTTCCCGCATTAGACGGACTGAGAGCACTGTCCCTCTTGCTCGTGATTGGTGGACATGTGCGAGCCGAGATAGCGATCAAGCGCTACTTTAGCGGTGGCCTCGGGGTCGGCATTTTCTTTGTTCTGAGTGGCTTCTTAATCACTGTCCTCTTGCTCCGCGAAGAGATTGCGGCGACCAGGATCTCCCTTGGAGCCTTTTATATCCGCCGAGCCTTCCGCATTCTCCCCCCATATTTCTTGACCGTTGGCGTATATCTGCTCGTCGCATCAATACCATCGCAAAGTGAATTGCGAGTCAAGTTTCTCAACGGCCTTCCCTATTTTCTGACATTGCGCAACGAATATGTGCCTAAGGGGCTGGCGGTGGCTTTTACCTACTCCTGGTCACTTTCAGTGGAAGAGAAGTTCTACTTCTTCTGGCCCTTGCTGTTCTTTATTATGCTTCCCAGAATCAAGGGGCGTTGGGCAATCGTGCCGATCACGATCATCCCGCTTCTCGTTTCTCCCACCCGCTCGATTCCAGTGGCCTATTTTTCTCTTCTATTGGGCTGCTGCGTAGCCATTGCATTGCACGCTCTGAGAGGAAAGCAGGACGAGGTACTCTCTTTTATCAGCCGGGTCCCGACGACGGTAGCTATCATCGTTTGGATTCTGTCATACCTGGTATCTCTGGGCGGAACATTTCGTGTGAGCTTCATTCTCACCACGGCGGCTCTTCTGCCCGTCTTGCTATTAAGGGAATCCCTGTTTTCCCGAATCCTCGGATCGAGGATTTGCAGTCATGTGGGTAAACGTACCTACTCTATGTACCTCTTCCATGCATTTTGCCTGACGCTTCTCGAAGACAAAGTGATTCATCCCACTACAGGCGCGAGATATCTCGGCGTGGTGATCCTTACCTACTTGTTAAGCCTCGGGGTAGCATCTGTTATTTATGTGGTTCTGGAACGGCCTGCTGTGTCCCGGGGTAGGAGCCTTGCCAGTGCATATACAAGAAGCCTGCAGCGGAGGGCGCGAAGAAAGGGCCAGGAGACGGGACAGGCAGTCCGCACCCCCCCAATCTCGCTATAATCTCACTGTCCTCGATCAAGCCGGCACAGCCGCTCCGAGGCGTGGATTGTTCAAAGCCCAAATGCCTCGACGTACTGCTGCGCCGCAACACCGCGACTGTAGCGCTGCTCAACCAGTAGCCGGGCTGCGAGGGCGTAACTCTGGCGCCTGTGTTCGTTATCGAGTAGCCGCCTAAGCTGCTGAGCCAGACTATCGCTGTCACCCAGTTCGAACAGTGCGGCCGCCGTACCGCCGGCGGTGATTTCGCGGTGAACTGCGAGGTCACTGAAGATGCAAGGGAGGCCGTGGGCCATCGCCTCGAGCGAAACCAGTGGTAAACCTTCGGGGCCCAGTGATGGGTTAATAAATATGGTCGAATCCTTATAGAAGCGGGATGGGTCCGGCTGAAAGCCGGCGAAGTGAACATCCAGTCGGCCTGCCAAACCCTCCAACTGGCGCCGATATGAGCCGTCGCCAACCACCAGGAGCGACACCTCGGGGATTTCCCGCATGGCTTGCAAAATAAACTGCACTCCCTTGTATTCCTCCAGCCGGCCAACGAAGAGAAGCTGGGGACGCTTGGGAGTAGACCATGAGCAGCTCAAGGCTGGGGGAGCCTCAACCCAATTTGCAATGACCTTGACCTTTTCTGGCGGCAGAACGCTACGAGCGATCTCGCCGATTGTTTCCGATACGCAGACTACCTGTGAGGCGAACCGCAGAGAGTGCTTGGAGAGCAACCTGGGAAAGAAACGCTCGGGATTGCGAAACCAGGAATAAAGTTCTGTTTCAAAGGGGATATGCATCGTGTAAATCGTTTTATAGCCAAAGAGGCTAAGAGGCCCCAGCAGCAGCGATTCAAAAAATCCGTTCACTTGCACCGTCCGGATTCTGAACCGCAGAAGCATGTAGGGGACAACAAAGCAGGCAAGCAGGAGCCTTAGCCCCTTGAACCACTTTGAGCCAAGTATCGGCAAGCAAATCACTGTCATTCCCTGGGAACGCAGCTGGAAGGCAAGTTTAGGCAGCGAAAGAACGGCGTAGCCCTGGAGATAGGGACTTAGCATGGCCCCAAGACCCCTTAAATAGGTCTCAACACCACCATAATCGGAACCGAGATCGATAAATAAGACCCGTTCTTGTTTCATGCAGAATGGAGGGTGGTACTGCGAATACGCACTTATTTCACGCTAAGAGGACAAGCCGCATAGGGCAATCACACGAAAGTAATAGGGTGGATAGTCAGCAGTAAAAGTGTTTACTCTACGCGTTACAAGTGCTTCAAATCGAAGAGATCGAGGCCGCGCTTCATGGTAAAAGTGTGAATATGGTCGAGACTGTGAGCTCATGGATACTTCCGGAAACTTCGGGATATCACCGCGAGCCCGCACGTCCCGTCGAGCTACGTCAAGCAAACTTCGATGGCCAGTTCGACTGGCAGACAGTCATTTATGACTGCTTTCGCGTGGAAAAAACGCGGGTGATGCTGATCGGCCCACCTCTGCGTAGATTTGACGGCATTCTTGGTTCGCTCAAGATCCAGGCTTTACCCACAGGGGAGGAATGTCCCTACCAGGTGCATCACAAGTTCACGACTTCCTTGGCCAATCGACGCACCGATAACCTTTGCCGGATACTGGTCGAAGTGCCGGAGGGGGCCGCAAGCTTACAACTACAAACCCAGGCCGGCGCCAAGGTCCTCGATGTCAAGCCAAGCGCTTGTGAAGTCTTCCGGGGCCGACGCGTGCTTTTCACTCTGAGCAAGAATAATCAGCCCACGTGGGTTTGCGACTGGATGCGTTTTCATCGCGACCTGCACGGGGCGGACGCTGTTCTTCTCTACGACAACGACTCTACAGACTACACCGCGGGGATGCTTCTCGAGAAGATGAAGCAGGTCTCCGGTTTCCCGGTCATACACGTTGTCAGCTGGCCGTACAAGTACGGCCCCCAGGGAGTCGGTCGCGGCACGTGGGACTCCTCGTTCAGCCAGTACGGCGCACTGGAAGATGCTCGCTGGCGGTACCTTGCTGATGCCTATGCCGTGCTGAACTGCGATATAGATGAGTTAGCTCTCTCTACCGAAGGCAGCGTATTTGATAAGGCCACCGCATCCAGCGATGGTTACGTGAAGTTCTGCGGCAGATGGGTCACGACAAGGAATGTCAATGCAAAAGCAATGATCCCGCGTCACCGGGAGAGCACAGAGCAGCAGCTGCCGCAGTGGCGCTGGCAGGGCTTTCGTCTAAGGGACATCAAGTTATGTCCGGCGAAGTGGGTGGTTGCTCCGGAACACTGTCCAGCGGACGCACACTGGAGCATCCATGAGATCGTCGGCATGCGTACCCACAAAATGAAATTTGACGAAACCTCTTACCGTCACTTCAGCCGGATCAGCACAAACTGGAAAAATAATCTTAAGTCAATAGAGCAATGCGATCCCCGCAGAAAAAAAGAAGATACAAGCCTCCGACAAGCTTTTTCCAGGGTCAAATGGGACGAATAATTACGGCGTAGGACTGCGTTCCTGAAAGAGCAACAAAGTCCCGCCCGCCCGTCGTTCATTGCGTGTGTGGACTAAGAATACCGGCTACGCCTTCTACAGATGTCTCGCCCATAGAGGCTTCCCGGGTCCGAATAGTCGGTCGGTTGGACGTGGCCCATTTTTGTGTAATCCATGTCCGCGCCGGTCCCTCCACATAGCGGCTAACAAGAAATGACACGATGATTAGAAGTGGCAGGAAGGCAATGAACCGCCATGCTGCCACTTGGTCAGAGAGGGAGCGCCCAGCGAGCTTATTTGTGGCTACACTGACGAGGTGCCAAATTGGCGCCTGGATAATATAGATCACGTAACTAACAGAACCAAGCTCATAAACTGGGGATGAGCCGATCGTATTTACCACGCGAGATGATTCGTGCGAGCAACAAACGATCAGCAAGGCTAGGAGAGGTAGCAGGCCGGTCGTGATGACAAAGCCTCTGTAGCTGGGCGGAGTGATAACACATATTGCGATAATCGTCGCCAGCGTTAACAGGGTCGTTGCACTCGCATACGCACCTGGCACTTTTTGCCACGCTGCGACAAATCGCGTCGCCCCAATACCAACTACAAAGCAGGGCACCCAGAAGAGAGGATTGTACTGAATATAGCTGTGATAGTGCTGGCTGCTCAAGCGGCCGGTAATATGTGCATAGACAACCACTAAAGAGGCGCCCCACACGGCAAAACTTATGGTCATCGAGACTGCGGTGCCCTGCCTCATTAGCCGAAATGCAATGTAAGGAAACAGAAGATAGAAAAACGCTTCGACCGACAGAGACCAGCTAGGGCCGTTCCACGCTTGCGAGAAGCTTGTCCAGGATTGGAGAAGTAGGGGAGAGAGAATTGCCCCGGCCAAAAAAGTCTTGTGTGCCGAAGCTGACGCTTCGGGCGCTGGACGCAGTATGTATTTCTGGAGGGCCATTGGGAGGAACAAAAGATAGGAGAGGAGATAGGCTGGATACAGGCGAGCAAAGCGTGCCAACCAAAACGCCTGCGCTTTCGAGTACGTAATGATCCTCTCCCCGTAACTAATCGACAGCACAAAGCCAGAGAGAGCAAAGAAAAAACTCAAAGCGAGGGGGCCGCAATCGATCAAAGCCTTCGCGCTTTGCGGGAGCACGTCGATGCCTTTGACCTCGCGGGCATAGTGGTAGACCACAATCGCGATGGCGGCGAAGAAGCGCAAACTGGTCAAGGCGCGATAGTCTGTCTTCATCTTGGCTCCGGATGGATGATCGTGTCTCGAACTCCGGAAATACGCTGTGCCGCTAAAGGCCTGCCCTATGCAGGCACTCTATTCGGCATCCCAGCGAGCTTAGGTTCAAAGGTTTGGGTGGGCGCGGCTGCAGGGAACGGCTGCGAAGCGTCCTGGTCGAGCGGTGCGCCCACTCGGGCTAAGAACTGCCGGAAGCGCGCCTGGAAGACCTCGACACTGAAGCCCTCGGCGTGGCTGCGCAGGAGATCGGCCGACCACTCGTGGCGCTCAAAGCGCACGATCGCTTCGGCCAGATCGCTCACCTCCTGGCGGTCGAAGAAGATGCCGGTGACGCCGTCGAGTATCGTCTCTGCTGCACCTCCGGCGCGGTAGGCGATCGTGGGTCGACCGGCGGCAGCCAGTTCGAGCGGCGCCATCCCAAAGTCCTCCTCTCCAGGAAAGAGGAGGGCGCGGCAGCGAGCCGCGTAATGCTCCACCTCGGCGTCGGAAAGCCGGCTCAGGAACTGAACGGTTGGTCCAGCCTTGGCCATCAGGCGGTCACGGTCCGGCCCATCCCCGATTATCAGAAGGCGCCGTCCGAGAGTCGAACAGGCTTCGATGGCAAGATCGATGCGCTTGTAGGAAATCAATCGAGCAAGCACCAGGTAGTAGTCCTCCTGCTCCGGGGAGGGACGGAACCGGTTGACATCAATAGGCGGGTGAATTACTTCGGCTGTGCGGCCATAAGCACGCCGGATACGCGCCGCTACTGTCTTCGAATTGGCAACAAAGTGATCAGGGTAGTGCGAGGCACGCTCGTCCCACTTGCGAAGGGCGCGCATCATGGGCGGCAAAAGCAGGCGTCGCGCAATACTGGCGGTCTCCTGTGCGGAGTAGCTGGCAAAGCTCCAGGCCCAGCGCATGGGAGTGTGGCAATAGCAGACGTGAATGGCGTCCCGGCTCGTGCGCACACCCTTGGCATAGCCGGAGGAGCTCGAAATCACCAGGTCATAGCGCGACAAGTCGAGTGAACGCACGGCGAGGGGGTACAGGAGGAAGTAGAGGCGATAGTACCGCTTCATACTTGGCAGATGCTGCATCCACGAGGTTTCAATTCGCCTGCTGGACAGTCCGGGAGGCAACAGATCCGGCATCGCTACCGTGGTGTAGAGGGGTGCGCTGGGCAGCATGCGCGCGAGTTCCTCGGCGACTCTTTCCGCGCCGCCCATCTGCGTAAAGTAATCATGGACTACGGCAATCTGCATTTATCCCTCAGAGTGCTATGAAACTGCGCTGGACCGCTTGAGCATGGCTGGAACGGTTCGGGCAAGAATCTTCAAATCCAATACCAGCGACCATTCGTCTATGTAGGAGAAGTCGAGTGCCACCCGCTGTTCGAAGCTCAGCGAAGGATCTTCGGTTACCTGCCAGTTTCCAGTCATCCCCGGGCGAACGCTGAAGCGCCGCATGAGCTGTGCCTGGTCGAAGCGCGAAACATCGTGCACGCTCATGGGCTGCGGGCCCACCAGGGACATATCACCTAACAACACGTTCCACAGCACGGGTAACTCGTCGAGCAAAGTGCGGCGTAGAAATCGGCCCAGCGGAGTTATACGCGGATCGTTGTGCGGCTCAGCATCTACCCTCCTGTCAGGGACGTTGCGCGCCATGCTGCGAAATTTGAACATGCGGAACTGGCGGCGCCCATAACCATGCCGCTCCTGCACAAAGAAGATCGAACCCGGGCTGGTGAGCTTGATGGCCAGCCCGATGACCAGGAAGACCGGCGCTAGCAGTACAATTCCCGCGGCCGCGCCCAGAACATCGAGAATGCGCTTCGCAGTCTCGGCGGTTTCGCGCCTGTGATCCTTGGGCACGAGCTCAACGAACAATGCCGCTCGCCGGCGGAGATCTTTTTCCTGGGCCAGCGTAAATACATCGTTTAGGCAAACCACACGGACGCCCGCAGCCTCGGCTATCGATACGGCACGCTGGGCCAGGTCGTAGCATGAACGCATGGGAGTAGCTACGATCAGTTCGTCAACAATATTTCGCAGCAGATAACCGGGCAAATCGTCGACTTTGCCAATAAGGCGGCTGGCAATGTCTGGCGGCATCGAATGTGGAGGGCGATCATCCACAAAGCCCAGAAGGCGCTTCGTGCGTTGATGCTGGATACGCAATTCTCGCCACGCCTTGCTTGCACGCCTGCCGCTGCCCAGGATAATTACGCGCTCGGGTTCGACGACATGCCAAGGTCGATGGTGATTGCACACCAGCACCCGGCCGGTCTCGTATACGAACGCAACCAGCAGGAAGGTCACCAGGATTTGCCCTATCGGTCCCCGAGCATGGCGGGCTTGCAGGTACAAGTCCAAAAGCGCAGTCATGATCGCGCAGGCCGCGGCGGACCGCAACACCAGGCTGCGCAGGCGGTCAAGATCGCGGCGGTAAAGGCCTAGATACGTCAGGCATTGCTTCCAGAGGATTACGAATACGACGGAGAAGGACGCATTCAGCAGAGTGATGCGAATCATCAGGAACTCTGCGAAGCCACCACGCGGCATGTACCGCTGGTTCACCCACACCACGGCGCCCACTGCGAGCCCGAGCGCGATTAGACTATCGATGGCTGCTGATAGCGCATGCGAGTTACGAAGTCTGGCCATTATCGTCCACTTGCGCCGAGGCGCAGTGATTCGCCGATAGCGATGGAGGATGACCTAGGCGACGAAAGACCAACCCAAGCCAGGCTTCTCTCTGAGTTTGGCGATATCGTCTCCTTCTTCATGGATCTGTGCTCTGTCTTGACTCGGTAAAGTGGTGAAGCCTAGGCGATCAATGCATTCATTCGACCCGACACTCCGATTACCAAAATCACCATGGACTTGGTTCCCAAGGTAAGTGCGGTACGATAATTCTTCAATCACACGAAAGTTTTGCGGGGACAGCCAAAGGTGGGCCGCAGGATCCAGGCGGGGAGAATCTTGCTTGGAACTGCCCCAGGACCCTACAGCGGGTTAAAATGCCGAATCTCTGGCGCCAGGCGCTATCCCCAAGAACACAGAACAATAAGCTCATACGTAACTGCGCTTGCCCTCTTTAGCGGGTGTTCAGCGTGGCTGTTCCGGTACGATAGGAACACCATAGTGACAAAAATAACCAGAATCCTCGGGAGGGAGTTCTGCGCAACCGTTTGCTCGTCGCCACATTGGGTGTTCTGTGCATATTGTCGCCTCTCAACGCACAGCAGCTGGCCAGGCGATCTGATCCTGCTTCCATGCAGAGTTTTCAAATTCCCAGCCATGGAGCGCTACTCAACGCGTTCGTCTACGTTGCCGCAGGCGCCGGACCGCATCCGGCGGTGGTGCTGCTGCATGGCTTTCCCGGTAACGAGCGCAATCTCGACCTGGCCCAGGATATTCGCCGTGCCGGATGGGATGTTCTCTATTTCGACTACAGGGGTTCCTGGGGTTCGCCCGGAGACTTTTTGTTCTCTCATGGCATCGAAGATACCGCCGCCGCAGTGGATTACCTGCGTTCGCCGACGATGGCGAAGATACTGCGGCTTGATCCGTTGCGCATTGTTCTTATAGGACACAGCATGGGCGGATTCATGGCAGTGCAAGACGCGGCCGCTGACCGCAGCATCCTGGGAATAGCTCTTATTTCTGCTGCCGATCTCGGAGGCCGAATTCCGCAGCCCTTGCCAAAAGAGCACGAAAAAGTAGCGATCAGGGCCCTGACCGCCGCATACGATCGTGAGGGAATGGACCCAATCAGTGGCTGCACGCCCGAAGAGCTTGCGCATGACACGCTCGCTAATGCAGCGCAGTGGAGCTTCATGGCCAAGGTCGGCTCTCTGAAGGGCCGGCCAGCCCTCATCGTCACCTCAAACGATGCGTATGCCCGGGGAGACGAAGCGTTCGCGACTGCGTTACGCATGGCGGGCAATACCCGGGTGGCCACACTCCACCTGCCCACCGATCACGTCTACTCCGATCAGCGCGGCACTCTTTCAGCAGCCGTTCTCAGGTGGCTCGCAACGGTCGTGTCACCAGCGGCAGAGCGCTAACCCGGTCTGAAGTTACTTTTGGGTTACATCGTCCCGCAATGATGTCATGCCCACCGTCAGGAGAACTCTTCCAGCGCGCTCACCGGGGCGCTGCGCTTTTGCCGGGTGCGGAAAAAGAAGACCACGGCGATGAGCAGGTAGACAAAATAGAGATAGGGCAGCCAGGAATAGGGCGCAGCAGGCACCGGATAAAGAGTTCCCGCGAGGGCCATGATCATGGAAATTCCCCCCAGGACAGCGACGACCAGAAGAGTTGTCGACAGCGCGCCCTGCCTTTTTAGCTTGAGCGGCAGCGCGATGCAGGTGAGTCCATAGATGGTGACGAATCCGTAAACCGCGAAGGACCCAAGCCAACCGTAAATTTCCGTACCTGAGAAGCCGAGAGTGATAAGAATCACGACCGGGATGCCCACCACGGCTGCGGTTATCACTACGGCTACATGTGGGGTTTCGTTGCGCTGATGGGTTCTGCACAGCCGCATCGGAACCAGTTGGTTATGGGCCATGAGCAACAGGATGCGGGCGGCCGCCGTAATGCAGGCCAGGAGGCAGGCAAACATGCTGATCATGGCGCCGGCGTCGATAATCAGGCCAAGTACAGGCAACGACACTTGGTTTGCCAGGACGTGCATGGGTGCATCGGTTTTGTCGAGGGCGAGGCCTGCATTGCGAAAACCAAGCACTTCGGCATACGCGGCCAGGATGAAGAAAGCCCCCGCGCCCAGTGCGCACTGCAAAACTGCGCGCGGTATGGTGCGTAGCGGTTCTTTGGCCTCGTGACCCAGCGCAGTTGCACTCTCAAAACCGACAAAGCTGAAAATTGCCAGCACTAACCCCAGCCGGATGCTCGAGATCGAACTGCCCTGCAGCCGCAGTTGTGGCCAATCGAGGTGCAGCCCGTTCATCCATAAAACCAACACCAGCACCGCCAGGATACAAACCGTGGACGCGCCTTGTAGCCACAGCATGGCTCGTGCGGAGAGCTTCACATCGCGGTATGCCATGGTAGCGGCCCCAACGACGGAGATCAGCACCAACAGATCGGGCGCGATCGTATGGCCGGTGAAGGTTTTCAGCAAGATATTCGAGTACTGAACGAAGCCCCCCACGATCGACGAACCGGTGGCTACATATCCCAGGACGAGGGCCCAGGCGGCGATAGCGGCAACCATGGGCGGTAGGGAATCGGTGGCATAGCTGTAAAGCGAGCCGGGCGAGGCTGACCGTCGTGCGAGCGCGCCGATGAGCAGGGCAATCAGCGTGACCTGCACGGTGCCGAGAGCATACGCGGCCCAGGTTCCATTGCCGGCCAAGGCAAAGACCAAGGGGATGGTCAGGATCGGCGAAAGTACCGGCGCGATCGCGGCAACGGACTGAGCCAGGGTTTCCCAGGGCGTCAGAATATTATGGCGCAGGCCATATTCGATCTCGGAGCCGGTTGCAGAGATAGCTGTGGTCTCGGGCGGCAGCGGTGCGTCTCCAGAAAACTGGTTCAAAAAGTCTGAGTTTGCGATCGACGGTGAAGGTCCCGGATTTACGACTGCGCGGGCCCATCCATGGTTGCGCGTGCGGCCCCACTTGCCCCAGCGAGCCGTGGGGCCGGCCAGGAACTCACGAAATGCGTTGAACCAAACAATCCAGACAGCAAATCCGAGAGGAAGGCCTGAGATGAGTTTGCTGGGAAGTTGTACGGGAAGTCAAAGGATTTTATTGACGGTGTAGAGTGAGCATATGGCAACGCAGCCCGCCCCCGGATTTCCCGTACGTTGCTCTAGAAAGATCTGCGTATGCGTCTTTCTTCACGGAAAGCCGGATGAGGCCCGCTGAACCTAACAAGCTTCACAGGAAATCCGGGTTCGAGCAGGCGCTCAGCCTCTACGATCTCCCCCCAAACGCGACCGTCCGCCTGGTCAGCCGTTCTGAAAATGAGACTTACCAGGTCGAAGCTCCGTCCGGCAGGCGATGGGCTTTGCGCGTTCAGCGGCCGGGGTATCAGTCGAAAAATGCGCTCGCTTCGGAGATTGCATGGCTGGTCGCATTGCGCCAGGACGGGGTGGTCGCTACGCCGGTTCCCATCGCCGGGCTCAATGGGGAATGGGTCCAGTCTGCGCGGATCCTCGGCGCCACTGAAGCGCGCAACGTAGTTCTCTTTGCCTGGGAAGACGGCCGTCAACCCGGCATTGAAATGGACTTGCGCCAATGCTTTAAGAGCCTGGGCGCCATCACCGCGAAGATGCATGCGCATAGCCGCACATGGCGGCGGCCGGAAGGTTTTGAGCGATTTACCTGGGACTTTGAAGCAGCCCTGGGAGAGTCTCCGCGATGGGGCCGTTGGCGCGATGGGTTGGGTATGGACGGCAAGAGGCTAGACCTGTTTGGCCGGACAGTGGACTTGATTCGGGATCGCCTGGCGCGTTACGGCAGCGGTCCAGATCGCTTTGGCCTGGCGCACTGTGACTTGCGGCTGGCCAATCTGCTGGTGCAGGGAAGCGAAGTCAAAGTGATTGACTTTGATGACTGTGGATTCAGTTGGTATATGTACGATGCCGCTACGCTTATGTCGTTTTACGAGCATCTGCCGGGCGCAACAGGCCTGATCGAACACTGGTTGGAAGGCTATCGGGAGATAAGAGCCGTGGCCAGGGATGAAGAAGAAGAAATTCCAACCTTTGTCATGCTGCGCCGCCTGCTGCTGGTGGCCTGGGTCAGCTCCCACGCGGAAACCGATCTTGCCCGTTCCCTCGGCGTCACCTACACGGATCAGACCGTGGGTCTTTGTTCCGCCTACCTCAGGCGTTTCGGCTAAAGCATTTTTGCTAATGGTGTAGAGCAGGAAACTGAACTGAACGCGGCCATTCCGCCAAAACCGGGGCTCCCGGGGTGCGCGTTCTTTGCGTGCCCCGGGGTGGAAAGAATGGCCGCACATAGCTGATCCCACCGGACCACAGTATTAGCAAAAATGCTTTAAAGGCGATCAGTCCAGACGCACCATGATCTTGGAAAACCCGCTTGGATGATCGCTCCAGGCCTTGATTATGGCCGGCGCCTGTTCTAGTGGGACAATCGCGCTTACGGCGTCGTCTACTGGAAAGCGATGTTCTTCGAGCATGCGTATCACCTCACGAAAGTCCTCAGGCAGGGCATTGCGTGAGCCCAGAATGTCGATCTCCTTCTGGACGAACCACTTGGTTTCGTAAGCCACTGGCTCTTTGGCGTAGCCGATGTAAACGACGCGGCCGGTAAACGCCACCTCGTCGACCGCGCTGCGAAAGGTTTGCGGCAATCCAATCGCTTCAATAATCACGTCCGGTCCGCGCCCGCCGGTAAGCGCAAGCAGCCGTTCGTGCAGAGGTTCTTTTGCGGTGTTGATTGCATGGGTTGCGCCGGCGCGCAGAGCCAGGGCCAGTTTTGCATCATCGAGATCGACAGCGATCGTCTTAGCTCCGCGGAAACCAGAAGCGGCCACGGCTCCGAGCCCTACTCCGCCGCAACCGAAGACGGCAACCGTATCCTGCGCGGTAACGCGTCCCCGGCCCACTGCATGGAGGCCAACCGTCAAAGGCTCAACCAGGCAAAGCTCCTTGATGGTCAGGCGGGCAGGATAGAGCTTCTCAGCCGGCACGGCGATATATTCCGTCATTGCCCCGTTGCGTTGCACGCCCAGCGTTTCATTGAACTGGCAGGCATTCGGGCGGCTCCGCAGGCAGGCGGGGCACCGGCCGCACCCAAAGTAGGGCGAAAGAGTAACGTCCATTCCCGCGGCGAGTTCCGGATGCGCTTTGCTTGGTTCGGCGATGGTGGCCGCCACCTCGTGGCCCGGAATGCGGGGAAAACTCACCATCGGATTCTTGCCCCGATAGGAATTAAGGTCAGTTCCACAAAGACCGATCATACGAACCTTGAGCAACACATCATCATTGGTCGCAACCGCATCCGCAACTGTTTCAATTGCGACATCGCCGGGCTCTTTCATCACGAATGCTTTCATGCTTTGCACCTTACCTGTCTAGGCGTGTTTGCCCCATACAACAAAGTTGTCATCTTCTAACAAGGATGGGTGCCCCATTCAAGCCCGGTTTTGGCTTGAGTGGGTTACCACGCCACTCCACGCAAGGGACCTGCGGTTTCTTTCCGGTACTCACACACCCTCAATCTTGATTTTCGGGGCGCCCCGAAGGCCACACATAATTGAAGACCGGCGCCAGGATGGCTTTGACCTGACGCAGAAGTTCTGGATCAGTGGATGTCTGCAGCAGCTTAAGGCTGGCTTCCACCTGGTGAGTATCTGCCATACCAACCAGTGTGCTCGAGACGTAGGGGTGGGCCAGGGAGAAGCGCATGGCCACGTCAGCGATATCCGCTCCATGACTGCGGCAGAATTCGGCAGCCTTCTTTCCCGCGTCGCGCACCGTCTGCGGTGCGGGGTGCCAATCGGACGGGCCATGCTCGGTCAAGATACCCATGTGCAAAACAGCTGCATTGATAAGCCCGATACCACGCTCCCGGGCGAAGGGAGTCAGAACCTCATCCATATCGGTGTTCATTAGGTTGTAGTGGCAGTACGTAAGAATGCTATCGACCGGCACAGCTTCGGCAATGCGCCGCAGTAGTTTTGGCGGATATCCCGTGATGCCGATGTAACGAGCCTTGCCTTGTTGCTGCAATTGGCGCAAGGCGGGGAGCGTCTCGTCGATAATTTGTTGAGCGTCGCCGAACTCGAGATCATGTATTTGAAAAAGATCGATATAGTCAGTCTGCAACCGTCGCAGTGACTCATCCATGCTGGCGATCACGCGCTTCGCGGAAAAATCGAACTCGTCCATTCCATAGCGCCCACACTTGGTGGCCAGAACCACGCGTTCGCGTCTGCCCGCCAGCGCCTCGCCGAGTCTCGTCTCAGCCAGCGTAATCCCGTAGTAGGGTGAAGAATCAAAGAAGTTGATGCCGCTGTCCACCGCCAGGTGTACAGCCCTCATTCCTTCGCCGGGGTCGATCTCACCGAAAACGCCGCCCAGCGCGGCGCCTCCAAAGCCAATCAATGACAGGTTAAGGTCCGTCTTCCCAAGTCTTCTGTAGTCCATCGTATCGGCCCCGGTATGCAGGTTGATTGCGATCTCGCGCTATTGGTTCACTCCGCTCGCCAGAAAGCCGCCGTCCACCACCAGGATCTCGCCGGATACATACGACGCGGCGTCGGAAGCCAAATAGACGGCAGCGCCTACCAGTTCTTCCGTCTTGCCAAAGCGGCCGATCGGAGTGCGCGCCTTGAATTCTCGTCCTCGCTCAGTACTGTCCAGCAGGTTCGCATTTAGATCTGTGCGGAACACACCGGGTGCAATGGCGTTCACCAGCACTCCGTGACGGGACCATTCCACGGCCAGTACTTTGGTCAGGGCTCCCACCGCTGCCTTGCTGGCGCAGTAAGCGGCAACTTCGAACAGCCCCACGTAGGTGGAGAGCGATCCGATATTGATGATGCGTCCGTAGCCGCGGCTGAGCATGTGCTTTCCGAAGACCTGGCAACCGCGTAGCGTGCCCGTCAGATTGGTGTCCATAATCCGTTCCCAATCCTCTTCCGGAAAGTCGAGCGTGGGCGCGCGCTTGGTGATACCAGCGCAGTTGATCAGAATGTCCACCTGGCCAAACGCTTTCAGGACGTCATCGCGCAGTGTTTCAAGCGTAGCCCGATCGTGAACGTCCGAGGTCCGGCGCAATGTCTTTCGCCCCCTGGCCTCGATCTCGGCGGCAGTTTGCTCCACCTGTTCGGCACGTCTTGAAGAGGCGACCACATTCGCGCCGGCATCCGCCAGCCCCAGAGAAAGCGCATGGCCAATGCCCGTGGTGCCGCCCACAACTACGGCGGTCTTGCCCTGCAAATCAAAGATGGAAGCACTCATGAAGGGACTGTTTTTCTCCGACGAGGTAGGCTCTTGCTGGTTTGACCGTCGATACAGTAAGCGCTACATTGAGTCTATATCAGAGCGCCTTAACCTGGAGAACGCTGGCTCAGCGTCATCCACAGTCCACAAGAGAAGAAATGGCTGCCGAAAAAATACTCAGGATCGACCCCAAAGACAATGTCCTCGTAGCGCTAACCTCACTTCCCGCGGGGGAAGCCATCACTTTCGCCGGGGAGCAGTATGTTCCTCAATCCGAGATTCCGGCCAAGCAAAAATTTGCCATGCGCGATCTCGCTCCAGGGGATGTCGTCATCATGTATGGCGGAGTCGTCGGGCTCGTCCGCCACGCGATCCCCCGCGGGGGTCTGCTGAGCACGCGAAACGTGCAGCATGATGCTTCCGGCTTTGGGCCCAGGGTGGGCGAGTATGTCTGGTCTCCGCCTCGCGTGTCGCATTGGTCAGCGCGCACCTTCGCTGGTTACCACCGTGCAGACGGCCAGGTTGGCACCCGGAATTACTGGCTGGTAATTCCCCTGGTCTTTTGCGAGAACCGCAATGTAGAAGCCCTGCGCGAGGCCTTCGAAGAAGAGCTTGGTTACGGGCGGCCGAAACTCTACCGCCAGCAGGTGCGGCAATTGATCGAACAACATAACCAGGCGTCGCGAGCGACGGAGCGCGACGATCTCGCTCCGGGTCGACAGGAGCAGGTCTTTCCCAATGTCGATGGAGTAAGGTTCCTGGTGCATGAAGGCGGCTGTGGCGGCACCCGCCAGGACTCCAAAGCGCTCTGCGGCCTGCTCGCCGGTTACATCCATCATCCCAATGTTGCCGGCGCAACCGTGCTGAGTCTCGGTTGCCAGAACGCCCAGCCGTCCATCCTGATGGACGCGCTGCGCGAGCGGGACCCTGCCCTGCACAAGCCGGTTCTCATGTTTGAGCAGCAGCAGTCCGGTCTTGAATCAACCATGCTTTCCGATGCCATTCGCGCCACATTCGAAGGCCTGGTGGAAGCCAATCGTGTTACC
Source organism: uncultured Acidobacteriaceae bacterium (assembly GCA_963788515.1). Taxonomy (GTDB): domain Bacteria; phylum Acidobacteriota; class Terriglobia; order Terriglobales; family Acidobacteriaceae; genus PALSA-350. Next base: position 277,322 of record CAWBGZ010000019.1, on the reverse strand, counting down.
CGAAAACCCGCTCCTCTCAGCAAGCTCACCGTGGCCTTGAAGTGTGGAGGCTCCGATGGATTTTCCGGCATCTCGGCCAATCCTGCGCTCGGGCATGTCTCCGACCTGTTGGCGGCATTAGGCGCTAAATCGATCCTGTCAGAGTTTCCCGAGCTCTGTGGGATGGAGCAGAGTCTGATCAACCGCTGCGTGGAGGCCAGCCACGCCGACCGTTTCATCCAACTGATGCGTGACTATGCCGCCCGGGCAAAGGCAGTTCACTCCGGCTTCGAAATGAATCCTTCTCCCGGAAACATCAAGGACGGACTGATCACCGACGCGATGAAATCGGCAGGCGCGGCCAGGAAGGGTGGCACCTCTCCCGTCTGCCAGGTCTTGGACTATCCGGAATATGACAACACGCCGGGTTTGGCCCTGCTTTGTACTCCAGGCAACGACGTCGAGTGTGTAACCGCACAAGTAGGCGCGGGCGCGAGCATCGTTCTCTTTACCACCGGCTTGGGTACGCCCACCGGCAATCCCGTCGCGCCGGTGATCAAGGTTTCCACCAATACGAGCCTCGCCGAACGCATGGCAGACATCATCGATATTGACACTGGAGCCGTGATTCGCGGCGAGACCACGATCGAGCAAGTCGGCGAGAGAATTCTGGATCTGATCATTGAAGTGGCCAGCGGAAAGGTACGAACCAAGGCCGAGCAGCTCAATCAGAACGACTTCATTCCCTGGAAGCGCGGCGTATCTCTCTAGAAATCAGAGTTACTGTGAGGGGTTCGGCGATCGTTAGGCAGGCTTCTTCCTGGGGAAAAAGCCTGACGCCCAGTCCGATTTTGCTCTAGAGCATTTTTGCTAATCGTGCAGACGAGGAAGCTGAACTCAACGCGGCCATTCCGCCCAAGAAGGGCCGCACATAGCTGATCCCACCGGACCACAGTATTAGCAAAAATACTCTAGCCAATCCGGCAACGGAACTCAGGCTTGCCCGCGATCCCGAGATTTCCCAAGAATAGCCTGCCGCCGATGTAACCCTGCTGCGGATCGTACCCTGGGGGCGCCAGCGGCAGCGCATCGCTGAAATTGGCAGAGGTCACAAATATATCGGTTAGATCAGGGCCGCCAAACGCGAGCGACGATGTCTGTTTCGCCGCTACCGGCACTCTGCGTTCCACGCGCCCGTCGGGGTCGTAACGTACCACGCCTGAGCCGAACCACTGGGCCGACCAGACGAACCCTTCCGCATCCACCGTGAGGCCGTCGGGAATCCCTTCTTCCAACGGAACCCGCACGAAAGGCCGCTTCCCGTGAATGCCACCGCGCACTGCGTCGTAGTCGTACGCATAGATAACCCGCTCCGCCGAATCGCTGAAGTACAGCGTACGGTGATCGGGAGAGAAGCCGAGGCCATTGGCCAGGCGGATGCCGTCATCTAGAACATGGGCGGTCCCGTCGTGATCCACGCGCATGAGTTGACCCAGCGGATAATCCCCCGCCGCCTCATAGAGACACGATCCGGCGAGCAAGCGGCCTTGCGGGTCAGCGATGCAATCGTTCATCCGGCAGGCATATCCGTCCACTTCGCTGGCTAGCAGCACAGGTTCCTTCTCACCGTCCCATGTCCATATGCCGCTGCCATTGACGATGACGAATCCAACCGGCTCATTCAACGCGAATCCGCAAATCTCCAGTCCTTCGCTAACAATCCTGGAGCGTTTCTGCGCCCACTCATAGCAGTAGAAACGGCGACCGCCGAGATCGGTCCAGAAGAGCGAATTGCGCGTGCCGTCCCACAGCGGGCCCTCTCCGCACAGGTCTTGGTAATCGGCAATCGCTTCAAATTGCGGCACCCTCATATAAGATCACACGCACGCCAGGATATAGTTGGGAAATCTCTGCTGACAGAGAGAAGGAGTTGCATGCTTAAAACAGGCATTCTCAATCCCGCCTTAAACTCCCTTCTCAGCCGTATCCGGCACACCAATACCCTGGTCATCGCCGATCGTGGATTTCCATTTTGGCCACAAATCGAAACCGTAGACATTTCGTTGATCGACGATATCCCGCGGGTCCTCGACGTGCTGCAGGCGATCAGGAGGAATTTCGTCGTGGGCCACGTCTTCATGGCTGAAGAATTCCTCACCGCAAACCAGCCCGAGACGCGGGATGCTTTCGCGACGGCGCTGAAAGGTGTGCCAACTCTCTACGAGCCGCATGTGGTCTTCAAGAAGCGAGTGCCGCAAGCCATCGGGCTCATCCGCACGGGTGACACCGTAATCTACTCAAACCTCATTCTCGAGTCCGGTTGATATCAACAGGTTTCCGTTAACGAACCAAATAAGGAAAGGTCTTGGCTCCGAAGCTGGAGCTACGAACATCGGTCGTCACCGGAGCGGTTAAGCAGGCTTGCGGCTCAAAGCACGTCGCAATACAAGTTCGAGGGCCTGCTTCTGCTGTTCGTACTCCGAGTCGGATAATTTGCCCTGGAGATGGTCCGTCTCCAGCGAGAAGAGCTCGTCCTTGAGCGCGCCCAGCAGTCCGCCCGGCGGCTGAACCCCGGAGCCCGGAATAGTACCCGACGTCATCTCTATCCCAGATGCGTCCCCCGGACGACGTAGCAGAAACCCCGCACCGACTGCGAATACCAATGTGATTCCCCCCAGGATCCACCACTTGTACTTGTTGAGAGGATCAGGGGTATCGATGGGCACCCCCAGGCCTCCCCCGGGACGAGTGTCATTGGCCGCCGCACTACCGCCCGCATCCGTCGCGCCTGCGCCGTCACTGGTCTGGTTTTCCGCCTGCGTATCCCGTGGCATGGCGCCCGAGCCGGAGACAGTGAAGGCAAACGGGCGTGAGGGGGAGCCGCCCCGCGCCAGCATGGTGAGCGCTCCTGGAGTCTCGTTGAGCGACTGGAAGGATGCTCCCGCCCCTGGTTTGAAGCTCATGCTCTTGGGCATCATCACCACGAAGCTATCAGTCGTAGTGGCGAAACGCTGGTCGAAGGCGAGACTTCCGGAGTAGGGCAGGTGATAGCTGAGCTGAAATTGAGTCACACCCGGGCGCAAGGGAAAGAGAAAGGCATAGTGCCCCTTGTCGCCCAAAGGCACAGGCGAGGACTGCACCGGCATTCCGCCAGGTGCCATAGCTGCTGAGCCTTCGATCTGCGCATCGGGCGGTAGATAGAAATCGTAGGAGTGACTGCTGAACTGCGTACGCGGAGGGTTGGAGTCGTTCTTGATAAAGAAACTCTGCGTTACACGAAGCCCCTGCGCGTCGGTCTCGACCCGCATCACATTGGCGACGGTGCTCATGCCGGCGACCACGGCCGCGACATCGTAGACCTGCACATTCACATTAGGCGTGTTGGGCGGTGCGGGCTGGAAATATGCCGCGCCCTCGTGATCGACGCGGATGAGATGCATCCCCGGATCCGGCGCATCAATCGAAAAATGGCCTTGGCCGTCGGTCTTGGTATGCGCTATCTCCTGCATGCGTTGATCGAGCGCGATCAGCACCACTGCGTCCCCGGCCGCCGGCGTGTGTGTCGTACCGTTGGTGACGGTACCGGTAATGGTGGCCGCGGAAGCTCCAGCGGCGAATACAAGCATTGCGCAGAGCGCAAGAGTTCTGCGCGGCATAGGGTTCGGTCTCATACTCATCTTTCTGTAGCAGCGCAGAAATCACTTCAGGAATGTAGTGCGACCTGCAGCTCCAACTGGTCGATTTCCGCAAGCACCGCGGCGGTTTCGTTCTCCAAAGCAGCGCGCTGCGCTGCGTAATCTTCAGCCGTGTATTTCCCCGCGCTGTACTCAAAGTTCAGGTCGCGAAGATTCTCGTAGAGCACGTCCTTCTGTTCCCGCAAGAAGTCGAGACGCGTTTTGGGAATCTGCCGCGCGGTATGCCGCTGGGGATAAAAGACGAAGGCGAAGATCGCGAGCAGGAGGACGCCACAGGCGATGGTGCTCATATCTGTGTCTCCCGGCGTATGCGGTCGCGGGTTGCGGCAAAGCCGGGCGTATCCGGCTCCGGAGGAGTGGGTACGGTATGCAGCTTCCATTTGCGCACGATGAGCAAAACAGCGGCGATGCCCAGAAACAGCACCAGAGGCGGCATGATCCAGGCGAGATGGTTAAACCGTGTGAACCTGGGCGAGGCGATGATTACCGGCCCGTATTCAGCCTGGAACTGATGCAAGATGGCGTTATCGCTATCACCCCTGGCGATAGCTGCCGACAATTCTGCGAGCATGGGGCCGGAAGATGGACAGCCCACATGGTTACATTCGCCCAGCAGCTGATTGCAGCCGCAGCCGCACATCAGTTCGTGGCTATCCTTGTTGAACCGGGCAGAGGAATCGGTCGCGCCTGCCGTAACCGCAATCAGGATACAGAGCAAGGCGAGCTGCGAGACACGGACGAGAACACTACGGGATTTCAATCGTGACCTCTGCCGGCGACCGCTACTTCAGGCTCATCCACCAGTCGCGGTGTCGGCGGCTTCACGCCCTCGCTAAGGCCACCGCGGGTGCGGCCCGCAGCCAGCGCCGCGCTAAGGTTGGGTGCTAGCGCCACCAGCGTGCCAATCGCCACCACCACAACACCGATCCAGATCCAGGCCATGAGTGGGTTCAAGAAGACTTTGATGATGGGCAAGCCGCTGTCGGGGTTCTTCCCGGCATAAATGACATATAAGTCCCAGGCCAATGTGGAGTGGTTGGCGACCCTGGTTTCGGGTTGTTGCGAAGCGGCGTAGAAACGCTTTTCCGGCGCCAGCTGGGTGATCTTCTTGTCGCCGCGGTAAACGTCCAGCAGCGCGAACTCAGTGTCGTAATTCAAATTCGAGTCCTGCGTGAAACTTTCGCACACGATGCGATACGGCCCAATAGTCATGCTTTGGCCCGTGTTCATCTCCTGCTCGTGGCTTTGCTTGAAGGCTCCTCCGGCAATGCCAATAAAGATGATGACCACGCCGAAGTGCACCAGGTAGCCGCCATAGCGGCGTGTATTGCGCCGTGTGAGCTGGACCATCGAGGCAAAGACGTTTTGCCCTGTGTGCTTGCGGATAACGTTGGCGCCGCGCAGAAACTCCGAAGAGATCGCGGTGACGACGCCCGCGCCCAAAGAAAAGGCAACCAGGGAATAGAAGGTGGCCTGATCGTTCCAGGGACGCAGTCCAACCGCCATAAGCACGATCGCAGTGATCACAATCGCCGCACTGGGCAGAATAAAGTTGCGCCGGATGCTCTTGAAGGATGCGCTGCGCCAAGCCAGCAGTGGGCCAATGCCGGTGAGAAAGAGAAGGAAGAGGCCGATGGGCAGCGCCACGCGGTTAAAGAAAGGCGCGCCGACTGTGACCTTGTTGCCTTGCACGTACTCCGAGATGATGGGAAACAATGTGCCCCACAAGATCGTAAAGCAGGCCGCAAGCAAAACCAGGTTATTGAACAGGAAGCTCGACTCCCGCGACACCAGAGATTCCAGTTTGTGCTCAGACTTCAGGTGATCCCGCTGCCGCAAAAAGGTGAAAAGGCAGACAGAGAGGACAATGATTAGAAAGGCCGTAAACCAGCTGCCGATCGAAGACTGTGCGAACGCGTGCACCGAGCTGACCAGGCCGGAACGTGTCAGGTCGGTCCCCAGGATGCATAGCAGGAAGGTGCTGAAAATCAGCCATACATTCCAGTTCTTCATCATGCCGCGCTTCTCCTGCATCATCACCGAGTGCAGGAAGGCGGTGCCGGTGAGCCAGGGCATGAGCGAGGCATTCTCCACCGGGTCCCATCCCCAGTAGCCGCCCCACCCGAGCACAGAGTAGGCCCAGTGCGCGCCCAGGAAGATGCCGCAGGTGAGAAACAGCCAGGTGACCATGGTCCAGCGGCGCGTGATGTGAATCCATTTCTCTCCCGGGTAGCGCATCATCAGTGCGCCCAGAGCAAATGCAAACGGCACGCTGAAACCCACGTACCCCAAGTAAAGCATCGGCGGATGGATGACCATCTCCGGGTACTGCAGCAGAGGATTCAGTCCGAATCCATCTGCTGGCGTCTGGCCCTGTACCAGGGCAAATGGGGGTGCGGCAAAATTCAGCAACAACAGGAAGAAGATCTGGATGGCGGCCAGGATGGTGGAGGCGTAAGCGGTAAGGGTGACGTCGACTTTATGGCGTAGCCGGAGAACCAAACCGTAGGCGGTCAGCAACCAGGCCCAAAGCAGCAATGATCCTTCCTGGCCCGACCATAGCGCGGCAAACTTGTAGGGTCCAGGCAGGGCGCGATTCGAATGATGGAGGATGTAGGAAACAGAAAAGTCGTTGGCAAAGGCGGTATAGACCAGGGCGACGGCCGCGCAGGTGACGGCAAAGAAGCTGCCAATGCCGGCCCGCCGGGCAGTTTCCGCCAGCCGGTCGGGGGCTATCCGGCCGCGGGCGCCCGTGGCCAGTTGTCGCAGGGCGATTCCGCCGGCCAACAGCGTGTAGCCGCTTAGAACAAGAGCAAGGAGGAGAGAAAAACTTCCAAATTCCGGCATGAGAAGGTCACAAGCCCTTCCAGATTGTCGCAGAGGCAGACAGGGAACGGCAATGGTGTCACGGAACAGCCTGAAATCTGACGGGGTATCGCCTTGAATATCAGTGGGGTTATGCGGAGCGGCGCATATCTTCGCCGAGCAGTTGCTGAACCAACAAGATGAGGCTGTCGGGATCGCAAGGTTTGAGCCGGAAGACTACATTCAGCCCTTCATATGCGCTTTCAGCATCGGGAAGGCCGCTAAGCACCACCACCGGAAGGGTGAAACCGCGTTGGCGCACTTCAGCCACAAACTCCGGTCCGCTCATAACCGGCATCAGATGGTCGGTGATGATCAAACCGATGGTTTCTGCTTGGTTGAGGACTTCGAGAGCTTGCTTGCCTTCGAGCGCGAGGCAAACTTCTCGGCCGGACACCTCCAGGATAGCCCTGCGGCTGGCCGATTGTATTTGATTGTCATCCACCAGCAGTATGCGCGAAGTGATTCCCAAGGAGCCCAGTTAACCTCTCGATCATGGATGAACGCCTGCTAAAAACGGTTGCCCGGGTCACAAAAATCTTGAAAACCTGTTTTTGCACCCTGCCGGCCGGTTTAAACCGGTCCAAAGTGAAAGTGGAGCTCCTGGACGCTGGCGATCGGGGTACCATCCTTGGTCGCGGGGCGAAAGGTCCAGGTCTTGAGGATACCTATCACACTGGATTCAATGCCGTACCCAAGGGTACGCAAAACGGCAAGGTCAGCGACCTTGCCGCTGGGGTCGATGGTCACATCGACCACCACGTCGCCCTGTACCCCATGAGGCAACACCGAGAGATCGGGCGCCGGGCTGGGGGAGTAGGTTGTGAGAGCAATCTGGATCGCGCCCGAACCCCAGGAATCGGAGCCGGTACTCGAGTCCGGCGTAGCGGACGCGGGCGCGGACATATTTGACGAGGGTGCCGCCTCGGTGACGGTAAGGTGCGGAAGGGGCGGTGGATGGAGGGCGGCGGCTTGTGGCGTGGACGCCACTAGCGCTGGAGAGGGGGTAATTTCGGGCGTGGCGGCCGCCCGTGGTTTGATCCGGGTTTGCGGATGAAGCGCCGGGGTGGGCGCCCGGCCCGGCAGGTACGCGATCTCCACACGGGTACCCAGCGCGGTACCGGGCAGACTGAAAACATGCACTGGATGCAGCCGCATGGAGAAGAAAAACAGGGCCGCGACCACAGCGTGCGCGGCCACAGACAGCCAAGTTGAGCTAAGGAGAATGCGCCGGGTTGGGAGTGGAGAAAACATGCGCCTGGAAGCTCTATTCTAGTTGTTTCCAGCCAACCAGTGGGAGACCATGAATCTCGATAACCAACCATCGTGTCTCCTCCCTGGCTGTCGGCCCAGTTTGCCGCCAACAAATGCTGGGTGGCCCATTCAAGCCTTCTTTTGGCTTGAGTGGGATAACGGAACCCAGAGCCGACTTTACAGGCTGGGGAAAAACTCTGGTTTTCGACGGGTATCGCGTTTTTCACGCAAGCTGTGAAGTCGTGCCCTTCCTCCATCACGTAGTTCCACTACCCTTCTTCCACATCTTTTTTTTCCAGAACTCTGGACGGTAAACCCGAGCTGTAATAGTGTCCCAACCAAGACTGCGATGATTTTGCTTATCAAAATGCCGCTCTCCTAGATAGCTATGGGGGCGGGAAAAAATAAAATTTGAGCCCCTTCGTAAAACAAAGGACTTAGCCGCCAATTCGACGCAAACCAAAGACGGGAATCTTGCATTCCTGAAACCAAACCGCAAACCAGGGCCGCCGCCCCTGGCACGCCCCAAGGGGGCGGAGCGATCGATCTTTCTCAACTCAATTCAATTCTTCCGGCCGGCTTCGCCTTGCCGGTGCCGGCCCGGCCATCGGCAAGATCAGGCTGCGCCCCGGCTTTGCTGTCCTAATGACAAAACGGGTGGGGGAGGCATCGTAGCCCACTCAAGCCAAAGTACGGCTTGACCCCGATTTCCTGCCACGCTGTGCTAGTGTCCTGTCCCTGAAGTTCCTGGAACATTTTCGATTCCTCGAATTGTTTCAGGAACTTCAGGGACGGGACACTAGAGAGGTCCGCGTGTGCGCCTTTCATTAAGGAAAGGCGCATGGGGTGTATCAACGCCACAAGCCTCCGCAGGAAATCGGGGCAATGGGCCACCCAAAGCTTTTGTTGCCGTTGTAATTGCTCCCTTGACTTGCCACAGGCAAGTTAAGGTGCTCGGGATGACAAGGTTTGTTGGCGGCCCTTGGCGCTGGTTATTGGGATGGAGGGCTGGGTGGCCCATTCAAGCCTTCTTTTGGCTTGAGTGGGATAACGGAACCCAGGGGCACGAAAAGTCGCCATAGAAGGGTACGGGCTTCAGGCCGTACATAAATGGTTGTAAACAGCTTCAGATGGGACACATTTTCCTCCCTATTCGGACTTTTCCGAAACCTGTTGAGTCCAACCATCCACCGGGCAAGTTCGTTGGGCCTGAGGCACGGATTTCCTTCATTTTCCGCACATGTATGGGTCAGCCTGATCAATCGTGGCGGGGCGGCAGCGCGTCTGGCATGGTGACGACACCTACTCTGCCCTCGGCGTCCCGTTCCAGGACCGGAGCGTAGAGGCCGATGAGCTGGCGGGTCCACCAATCGCCGGTCTTGCGCTTCTGTGCCATAGAAGTGAACCAGTATTGCCACAGAACGGCACGCACCTGGCGGGGAGGCTCACTGGCGAAGGGATTGCCGGCAAAGAGCGCCAGCACATCCGGGTCGTTGGCCAGCAGACGCGCTTCGGTTCGCGGAACCAGGGGGTTCTGCTGCCACGAACCGAGCGAGGCGAACCAGAGATTCCACTCGAAGCGCGGCTGATAGGGTGCGTAGATTCCGGGCGCCCGGTTCAGCGCCTGCGGCTTGAAGCGGAAGGGATACGCGACCCAGTCCTGTCCGTCGCGCGAACCCTGAAACTCAATCTCGTAGCGGCCCCTCGTCATCACGGCGAAGAGGCCATATTGGTTGGCAATGCGAAAAGGCTCCAGCATGGTTACCGGCTGCATGGGCAACGGCAATCGTCCGAAGACCATGGAAATAAGTTCCACCGTCGTTACGTAACCCACCAGCGAGAGCAGCAGGGCACTGCACCCGAGACCAAAACCACTCAGCAGGCGACCCGCCACCGGAGTTCCCCCGGTGCCCTCTTCTGCATGGTCCTGTGGCTCAGCTTTTCCCTTTACCCACCTATGAAAGAAGCGGTCGTCCAACAACAGGAAGCCAAGCGTCAGAACGAGGTAATTGAGAAAGGTGTAATTGGCGGTGAAAATCACGCCAACCTCCCAAGGGGTGACGATCAGAAAGCACAGAATCCGCCAGCGGCGGGGAAGAAAGAGCATCCAGACGATAGCCAGCTCCAGGGCCAGCGTGGAGAAGGCGGTGGCCAGATGGAACCAGTGCGGTAGGTGTTGAATGTACCAACCGATCCAGGTCGGCAGGGGACCGTTCTGGTAGTACTCATCCATGGCTGTCAGATGTCGCCATTCCTCGTCCCCGCTGAGCAGCTTCACTAGGCCCGATTCGAAGTAAATGCGGAACCACTCCCACTGCAGCAGAAACAGGCTGGCGCGTGAAGGCGGATGGCTAGCGCCCAACCGGGGCCGCCAGCCGGGCGGGGCGAAGAAAAGCGCGACGAACCCCGCTTCCAGAAGCATGCCGTCGGATTGGTATCCGGAAAAATCCTGCGCCGCCCCTACGAAGGAAAGAAAGCAGACGAAACAAATCAGAAGCATGGCTCGAGGCCAAACGTTGATGGTCAGCAATAGCGAGGCGGCTAAGCCCACCCAACACATCGCCATGAGTGCGTGCGAGCCGCTACTGGCCCAGAGGAGAGTGGGCGCGAACCAGTAGCGCGTCCAAGGCCCAAACGACTGCGCCACAGCCCCCAGGTACCTATCTGCGGGGAGAATGCCGGCGGGTCCGATCAGGCCGCGGATTTGAAAGAGGAGGGAAACAAACGCAGAGCAGTAGATCAGGCCCAGCGCGCGCAGCACAATCCATCGCGGGATCAACCGGTCCACCGCGCCCTGCCGGGAGCTGAACAGCCAGAGGAATGTGTCCTTCACGGCGATGCTGGCATTCTAGAGCAGAACCCGCATACGTAAACCCAATCCGACATCGGCGAGGTTGGATTTTTCTTGAGGAAAAATCCAGTCTGACGATCCCTTCACTGGAGACAGGATTGCGGGTTCTGCTCTATGCCGAAAATAAGAAAGCGCATCCCAGACGGATGCGCCTTCGTTCAGGTGCACGTTCCAGCACCTTTCCCCAATGGGGAGAACGTCTATTTCGTTCGTTGAATTGGTTAGCTGCCTTGATGCACCACCACAACCTTCTTATGCCTGGCTTTGGGCTTGGTCGGTGGGGGTGGCGCCACTGCCGCCACAGGTGTGGTGCTTGCCACCAGCCACGTTTGCGCAGCGAGCACGACGGGGTCGCTGCTCTCCGGCGGCATCACGGTGGTGGAAGGGAATACCTGGTCGGGCGTGAAGCCATCGGGGAACTGTTTGCCGGTACGGTCGGCGTCGATGGCAGTAGTGAGGTAGAGTTCGGCGCCGTCATCCAGCTTGAAGGGCTGCACGGCGGTGGATTTTCCGGCCGTGCGGCTACCGAAGAAGCGGGTGTCGGGCCGTCCGTGGAACGCGATGGTAATGGCTTCTGCTGAGCTTGCCGTACTGCTGTCGACCAGAACGGCGACGGGAGCGGATGAAGGCATCTGCAGGGCAGGCGCTTCCTCCAGGGTCAGCGAGACCGTTTCCAGACCGGCTGGACTGCGGGTTCCCGTCTTTCCATCCTGGTAGAACCAAGGTATGTTGCCATCGGCGGCAACGAATGAGCCTACGACGCCATCACCCAGAATCGGCCCAATGCCAGTCAACATGGGCCACATATTTCCGCCGGTGTTGCCCCGCAGGTCAACGATCCATCCCTTGGGGTTTTGCGCCGAAAGGTCGGCCAGAATGCGGCGTACGTCGGCCGCATAAAGAAGCAGCCCGTCGTTATCCTTGGCGGAGCAACGGGGTAGCACTACGTAGCCGAAATTCTTGCCCTGCGAGGTCACGATATGCCCTTCAGGCAGACGGCGACTGCTGAAGCCGGTCGGGACCGTTGTCTCTATCCGGGCGCTGGCCGGGGCGGTGTTCGCAGCCTCTTTCTCCGCCTGTTGCAGCAGGGCGATTTGATCGGGATACAGACCGGGAGGCAGCCTAAGATGGCTTCCAGGATCGCCCAGCTGTACCAGGGACCAGTAGATCGCCGGATAGGTGTCGATGGGATTGAACGCGCCGCCTGCGCGTTTGAAGGCCTCCGTCCGGAGCGCCGCCCAGTCAACGCCCTGACCATGCAAGGCGTGTTGCCGCATGATATCGATGGCGTTGTCCAGGAAGGCCGCCGCGTCCGGCGTGATCGCCGTAGGACTGTTCTGCGGGCGGGGGGCAGGCTTCTTGCCAGCCAGGCTTACGGCCGGGCTGAGGAGGAGCAACGAGCATGCGAGAATGCGAATTTGGTACTTCATGGCAGAGCAAGGCTAGCACGGCATTTGGCGCCATTTGATCGCACAAAGGTTGCAGATTAAACATCTTGCGGGCCGTACGGTAGCTTACCAAAGTTGTAGAAAGACACAGAGTCAGTTGCACAAGAGGAAGGCCACAGATACAGCTACAGATACATATATAGAATGGAATCAGCGGCTAACGGGAAGAGCGAAGTCCACCCCGGCTTTGCGGTTGGCTTCCACTGTGGCCGGAACGTCGAGCAGGGAGAGTGGTATTTCTTGGCGTGAATCGCCGTCGAGAGCGTATAGGGTCTTGGCAGTGAGCGCGTAGTTATGCACCTCTACCGGCGAGCGGCCATCCTTGAAGATCAAGGTAGTAGCAGGCTGAACGTGGACCGGGGCAACTTCAATTTGCCCTTGGTATGCGGGCCGGAAGGGTGAGGGAGCGTTCGCGGCCACTTCAGGCGCCTGCTGGGGATAATCCCCTTCGGGCTGGTTACCCTGGTTACTATAATCAGCCTGCTGCGGCGTCACTTGGGCGGCGCCTCCCTCATCCTGGTCGTCGCCATAGGCAAGGCCGTTCGGCAGACCATAGCCGAAGGGGATTAGGGCCGGGTAGCCCGCAAAGAAATAAGGTCCACGATATCCCACTCCATGCCGGCGGTTGTCCGGATGTTGACCGTAGTCCCACGACGGCCAGTGTCCTGTTCGGCCCGTAGGGAAGGATGGGTGGTGTGCGGGTTGGCCGTGAAACAAAGGTCCCGAAGGGGGAACAAAGGTGCGGGAAGATCCCGAGGGAGATGGGGCGGAGTGGACTGCGCCACCCAAATGGGCCGACGACATTGGGGCCGCAAGCCCGCCATGCTGGGCCAGCAGGCCCCCTTGGAGTACAAGACTCGTTGACACCAGACCGAGCGCGACTTGAAGAAAACAAGAAGGCCGACGCCGCATACGTCCATTCTAGACCTACTCAGGATTGCCGTCCTGGAGGGGTCGAATCTACGACAACACCGAGAACGGGCCCAGCTCAGGTGCCGTGGAACGGGCTGGCGCTGCGGTTGCCCATACTGGCATGGCAAGTTCCGGCATGGGTTTGGAGATGAAGAACTTTCGCGTGTATCGGGAAAGCCACCGCGCGCCAGAGTTTGCTTTCTTGCGGCGTGCGCTGTCGGTGCTGATTCCGGTGCCGGCGTACATCTTGCGGTAAAGCTTGGATAGGAAGACGAAGGCGACCCGGGAGCGCAGCGTCGGTGTGCAATCAGAACGCTTCCAGATGGAAGAAAAGCTGTAGAAGCGGTCCCATACCCCCTGGGTCCGGTTGCTGATTTCCTGCGAGCTCATCAGCGCGTGGGGCATGAACATCTTAGGCCGGATCGCGGCCGGAATCAGCCAGTACCGCGTGACCGGGATGCCCTCGACATATACCGGAGTCTTCTCCTGCTCCTTTTCCCAACGCAGAAAGTCGACTGTACCCGGAAAGGGGGTCAACATGACAAATTGGGCGAAAGCGAGTCCAGCTCTGGAGGCAAGATCGGCGGTGGCTTTGAAGGTGTCGGGCTTATCGGAGGGCAGGCCGAAAATGAAGGAGCCCAGCATATGCAGCCCATGCTGTCGGAAAGTCTGCAGTTGCTTCACCAGGCCCTCTCCCGAAAAATTAAACTCCTTGAACACCGACTTCAAACCTTCCGGAGTCACCGCCTCGACTCCAACCAACGCTCCCTTGATGTTCGCGTTACGCATGGCGTCGAGATATTCCGGGTCTTCGGCTGATTCCATGGTGATCTGGGTGAAAAAGACCATGTTTTTCGGCAGCTTCGCCATTTCTGCCATAAGCGCAAACTTGTCGCTTCGGATCTGCTCCAGTTCGGCCAGCTTGGCGTAGTTTTTCTGCTCCCGGGCGAGACGCAGATCGGTCAGGGTGACGGGATAGAAGTTGTCGTCCGCCAGCGCGATATAGCGGAAGCCTTTGCGCCGCAACTGGACTATTTCCTCAATCACGCTCTCAAAACTTCGCTGCCTCGGCTTTTGCCCGTCGGTGCGCCAGACGGAACAGAATGAGCAATGCTTGGGGCAGCCACGAACCGTCTGCACCGAAGCCCACATGTATTTGTCCGGCGGTAGCAGGTCCCAGCGGGCAGCAACGAACTGGTCCGCGTCGATCTTGCCCCCCTCGTAGATCTGTTTTGGCTTGTCGCGGACGCAATCGTCCAGCACCTTGGCCCAGATGACATCGCCATCGCCCTTGACCACGCAATGCGCGTGGCCACGCTCCAGGGCTTCCTCGGGGTAAAGCGTGGCGTGAATGCCGCCATAGATCACCCAGGCGCCGCGCCCTCGCGCCAAGCGGCCGACCTCATAGCCTCGCAAGGCGTTTCCGGTGTGAATCCCAATACCGACCAGGTCTCCCGCCCGAACACTTGAGGGAACCAGCGCTTCCAGCGTCTCGTCCACGATGACCGGATCGCCGAACGAGCCAGGGGTAGCCGCCGCCAGCACATAAAGCCAGCGTGGCGTGATGACCGCGGTGCCAAAAGAGTGGTCGCTGGGATTAATCAGGAAAACTGCCATACATGTACGCCCTTTCTAAGACGAAAGCACTCCGCAACTAACTCTTACGTCTCCGTCCGAAATAAGACATCTCGCACAAAACGCAAAAGTTACGATGACAAGGGGTCGCTAGAGCTTCTAGAAAGGAGCAGAAGAGATCACGTTTGGCAACGTGCTAAGACTATTCTCAATCATGGGCTTTGTGTATTTAATTGTGGCGCAATATGGCGCATCGGGTCCCTAACTGATACGCACCTCGGCCTCTGTCTTCCCAAAGTGGATGCGGCAATCGCTTGTCAGGGGCAGCACCTCGTTGACCCTAACCTCGGTCATCGAGCCATTCTGGTTTCGGCTTGTCCACTTGCCGCCAGACAGGTTTTTCAGCCCCAACGGGCTGCCGATTACCTCCGCCAGGGGGCTCCCGAAGTTGTAGCTATCCCCTTCCAGGTGATGGGCAAAGAGTTGTGCGCCCGGACTCAGCATGACCAGCTGCGAGCCGTAAGCGGCGCCTACTCGCATACGCGGAGGGTTCCCCAGAACGGAAAGGCAACCCCAGCAAGGTTCGAGCGTTTTCCTTTGCCGTAACAGCTCCAGATCGAAGAAGTTCTCCGCCCCGCAGTGGGGGCAATGGAAGATTGCATCGCGCAGCGCACACATCTCCTTGCGCCACTCATTTTCCATCACCCGGGCATCCGGGTCCCGCAATCCCACCGTGAAGGCGCGAATGAAAAGCTTACGCAGAGAGCCGGGGTAGATAGGCCAGAAGCTCAGCGGATTATCATGCACCCCCGGTTGGGGGCGATTGGAATCGTTGTTGGGATCGAAGATGAAGACCGGGTCCAGCGCACAGAGGCGGTGCGATTGATCGGGATCGGAGGCATCGTAGGGCAAGGTCAGTTCTCGCTTGCCTTTCAAGGGATGGCCGATCACGAAGATGAAGAAGAGCAGAACGGCGAGCGAGAAGCGGTCACTGGCGGCGTTGGGCTCGACCAGATCATTCGCTACCTCGGGCGCCATGAAACCGGGCGTGCCCTTGATGCTGCCCGGCTTCAGGTTCACGTCCACATTGTCTGTATCTGCGATGCGAATATCGCCCGTGTCGGGATTGAAGAAAACATTGCCAAAGTTGATATCGCGATAGCACAACCCGGCGGCGTGCAGCTTAAGGAAGCTGTGCGCCAGCCGGAATCCCACGATGGTCAGCGCCCGGAAAGAGGGCTCGGCCTGGCGCCGCATCAGATCGACCATGCTGACAAAGTCGGGGGTCTTGATCGGCATCAGGTACCCGCCGTACGT
This sequence comes from uncultured Acidobacteriaceae bacterium, assembly GCA_963788515.1. Classification (GTDB taxonomy): domain Bacteria; phylum Acidobacteriota; class Terriglobia; order Terriglobales; family Acidobacteriaceae; genus PALSA-350. Next base: position 261,426 of record CAWBGZ010000019.1, on the reverse strand, counting down.
ATGAGTGCGGGGATACGAAACCAGATCGAACGGCCATAGAAATTGCTCCGTGGGTGTCCCGCTGTTGATGGCCACCTTGAGACGCTCCCACAATCTCTGGTCTCCGGCCAGATACTCCGGCCGGTACCACTTCAGGGCATAGTGCGCGTCCCCGATGCGCACGCGATACACTTCTGCCTGCGCGCCCTCGCCCAGGGTATCTTCGATCACGGCCGCGGATTGCATATTGCGCGCGATCAGCACCTGTCCCCGCTTCAGCATCCCTTCCATCATGCGTGGCGCCTCATGTGAGCACTTTCACTGATCGGCCGCTGCCGGGGATGCCTCGGGAACGGGCGTCAGAGTCCCCGTAATTTTCGGCGCAAAAGTAATGTTTACGGGCTCCGCGCCCAGCTTCCAATCGTGTCCGTATCCAATCTTCTGCCCCGTGTTCACGACCCAAATGTCCGTCTTTGAATCGTTGAACAGGAACAGGGGCCCATTCACCTCTTTACTTGCCACCCGGGCATAATCCCCGTTGGGATAATCCTCGGGAGTTACTTTCGCGTGAATGAAGCGAGGAGGGATCGTCGCTCCCTTGTACAGCGAGATCGGTTTGCCGCCAATCAACTGTAACGTCCATTGTGCCCCCGAAGTTTTATGATCCGAGTCACGGATAGGAGCAGGCCCCGCCTTCCTGGTCGAGGGGGCGGTGCCCATCGTGGGAGCAACGGGGGTGGGAGCCGGCGTGTGGGGAAAAATCCGATTGTGAAAAATGGCCACCGGGATGGCAATGGCAGCGGCGACCAGCAGCAGAAGAGTATTGCGCAGCCGCCGGTTATCCTTGCGCGTTTGTTCTACACGCATGGCGAGTTCCTGGAGCTTCTGCTGCTGGCTGCTGTGCCGTGCCTTGAGTTGTTCAATCAATGCGGATTTAGAGGCAGCGGTCATCAAGGGGCGGGGAACTTTCGTTGCTCCTGTTGCGGATCCTGGATCGTCTTGCAGAATCGCCAGGGTGATGTCGTCGCCGCTGCCCTGCTGCGTAGCTTCCGTCAGAATGGCCGGCAGTTCTTCGGCCAGAGACGCGATCCCCTGCTGGCGGATAATCTCCAGATAATCCTGACCGATCTTAAGAAAATCCTCATCGGAGCGGAACGAGTTGGCATAACCATCCGTCGAGAGCAAAACCAGCGACGGCAGCGCCGCATCCGTCACCCATGAGGAGCGAAAGTCTCTCCATGCCTCCGGCTGGCACAAGGACGTTGTCTGGTTGGCGATCAACCGGTCGTCGGGCGGCAGCGGCCGCGTAGTTGCTCCAGTGGCGCTGACGCTCAGGATCTCGCCATCGCCGAGCTGCAGATAGAGCAGTACTTTCTCAGTGGCCCCGGCCGCCAGCAGCGTGGCGCCGTAGGCCAGCTCCGGCGAGCTTTCCACCGCCGCTCGGCCTTCCATTCCATCTTCTTTTTCCAGGGTGGCCAGCTCCCCTTCGGTAAACGGGTTGTGTTCCAGGTCAGAGTGGACGGCGGCCAGCCATCCGCTCACAATCTTGCGTTCCAACTCATGTACCTGTTCGGGAACGAAGGGCACGTGACCATTGCTGGCCACGGACTCGCGCAGGAAGCTTTGCAGCGTGCCGGCTACCGTGCTCACGGCGAGCGAAGAACCTATCTGGCTGCGAAAGTGGCGCGGGCTTCCATGCCCGTCCGAGACGACTGCCACCGCGACTGTTCCTTGTGCGCCTGGAGTGACCGTGCACTGCGCTGCATCCTGGTTGGGAAGTCCCGAGCGCTGATGGGAACTGCCCCGTACGCAGGCATGCGCTACCTTCCAGCTCATCGTTTCACCTCAGCTACGATAACCCCTCTTTGTTCTCACGGCTGGCCCCTACTTGGCAAGATTCCCTACCACATCGCGTCGTCATCGTCCGGCAGCGTGACGCCTGGAGCTGCCGCCGGCTCTTTGCCCGGTGGCGTTGCCGTTACCGAAGTGGAGACATAGCGAAAATAGCGCACCAGTTGCTCGGCATTGTCCACCCGCAGCACCGGCTTCTCCGGATTATCGACAAACTTGCGCAACGTCTCCTGATCGGCATCCTGTCCGATGGCAATCGCTTGCCGTACTGCGCGCCGCCCCCAGGGCACGTTGAGCAATGCCTGCAGTGCTCCCTTCCAGTCATCGGTGGGCTTGCCGTCGGAGATGAGCACGATCTGCGGCGGCAGCATGCGGGCGTCCGCCGGCATGTTGTTCATTTCCTCGGTGAGCAGGGCAAATGCCTGGCCCAGGTCGGTCTCTCCTTCTGCGTCCAGATCGACCCACTTGAAGTCACTCAACAGCGTAGGTTGCCCGATGTGCCAAGTCGCTCCAGTAGAAAAGCGAATCACGCGAACATAAAACTGAACCTCGGGATTGCCCTCGGCTGCCTTGCGCATCGCGGGGACCACCTCCCGGATCGCATTGTTCAGCGCCTCGATCTTGCCACTGATCGCCATCGATCCGGAACAGTCCAGCAGCCAGATGACGTGGAGGGGTCTGCCTACGTACTCTCCACCGGGTCGCACCGCCATATTGTTTTATCTCCCGTACGGGCATGCAGCCCGTGCACAAACAGAAAACTGAACCAAGAGTTCGGCCTTAGCCGCCGCAACTACAGAGGGCTCTAGTCCCTGAGGTACGTCTACTCCAAAATACTTCGTGACCAACGTACCCTGGCGGCCAGACAGGCTGCCGAAAAACTGTATCAGTGAAGGATCCAGGCGCTAGCCCTGAGGCAATGCCTTTCAGCACAGCCTGTCCTCAAATGGCTAGAGCCCGTTGTTTTTTGCTTCTCATATATACCGGCTCAACAGCCTGCGGAAAAACGTTTCTGGACGAAGGGCAAGGCTTCAGCCGTGCCATATTGAGCTGGGGTAGATGAGGGCTTTAGCCCCTGAGGTACGTTTTTCTAATGATTCATGTCGACCCACATGCCTTGAAAAAAGCGCACCCCGGCGGCTAAAGCCGAGTTGCGCACATGATATTTACGGCACGGCTGAAGCCGTGCCCTTCGTCGAGAGCCTTTTTCCGCAGCCTGTAACGCCCGTGCCCATCGTTAGAATCTTTCGCTACGAGCCCATCGGAATGCCCTTGGTTAAGCGGAATTGAAGTACGGTCTCCGCGCTGACCTTTACCGGCGCAGGGTGCGAGGTGAGGGCGCCGGCCGCACCACCGGCGCCCGCGCCGGCCGCTGCCCCGGCGCCGGCATGATGAAAGAGATGACCGGCCAGCGCACCGATGGCCGCACCCGCGGCGCCACCAATGCCCGTTCTTTCTGCGGTTCTTACCCCTTGTGACGGTCCGTCCACCTCTTTGGAGGAGCCGGAGATGCGCATCATTTTGCCATGGGCAGTGAGCCCTACCAGGGCAAACTGCACGCGTGACTTGCCGGAGATCTTGCCACTCTTGTCGATCTGGACCACCTTCAATTGCGCGCTCGCCCCCCGCTGCACCACCACATTCCCATCGCTGGTCAGCGGAGAGACCACGGTAGCCGGAAGCAGTTCGCCCACCGTCGCGTCATCCGAATTGAAATCGCTATCCAGACGTAGCACCACCGAGGTGCCGGCAGGCATGACCGAAGAGGAATTTGTCTGCTGGTTGGCGGCGCCAGTCCCATGGCTGGTGCCACCGTCATTGCCTGCGACTCCGTTCTGCGCCGGCGCCTTGTTCTGTCCGACTTGTCCCGGTGGCGCCGGGTTCTGTCCGTTCTGTCCGTTCTGCCCATTCTGCCCATTCTGCCCATTCTGTCCATTTGGCCCAGGCACAGGTGGCGTGGGGTTCTGCCCATTCTGTCCATTTTGAGAAGGTGGATGATTGTTCGGCGGAGTGGTTGGCTGGGGATGATGCAAGAGCGCAAATGCGACCGCTGCCGCCGCCAATAGCCCCGCGCCCCCCACTACCGCCTTATTTTGATTGCTCAGTGCTCCGATGGATGCGGTACCAACGCCCTTGGCGGCAACTGGTGGCATCGCGGCTGCACCTGGGATGGAACCCGCTGGTCGATCCGCGGCCGCTCTCTCGGCAGCCGTTAGCGGCGTGGCCGCAAAACCGTTCGAACTGGCGACCGGCACGTCCTGCACCCGATCGGAGCTGCGTCCCAGGCCCACCCCGAGCGCATACGACCAGGTGTCCACAGCGTAGTTTGCAATCTCCGGAGCGAGCCCCCGGTTATCTTCCAGTCGTTGCACCAACCGAGCGCGCATTGCCTCTGGAGTCATCGCTGTTTGCCACGATGACTTCAGATCCAGAGGAATTCTTTCTTCCAAAGCGCCAACAATCGCAGAGATCTCCCGTCGATGTCCCCCACAATAATCTTTCAACAAGCCTTCGCAGCGGTCACGATCCTGGAGAAGACCCTCTCCATTCTTCTCCATCAGTTCTTTCAGCTTTTCGCGAGGCACTGCGGTTTCCATTTTGCCTACTCCCCTCCAAACCTGTTCTGGTGTCCCGGCCTTGACAAGCTTTCGGCAAAGATGGGAAGCCACACTTTATATAAGTCAGCCCACTTCACCATCGGTAGAGCCGAAGTCGATCTTGGCGCCGGGGGCGAGTTTGATCGTCTGACCCGGACCCACTTGCCGTCGTGTGCCGTTGGAGATCACCTCCCACGCGGAATTCGACAGGTTTGTAAGTCCCAGGACCGATGGATCGTTGGGATTACGAGTAACTTCTGCCACCGCGCCTCCGGGCGACTGGGCCAACAGACCCGGCACCTGGTGCTCCAGCAGGCGCAGCCCAGGCACAATGACCAGGAATTTTGCCCCTACCCGCAACCGGTTCCCATTGCTCCCCACCGGGCCAACGGCCGGGGGAGGTGGTGGCGGAGGGGGAGTGGCATCCGTGGTCAACCCAATCCGCGCCGGTCCAGGACCGCTCGCTGCCGCCGGAGTGTAAGCCACCGGCGGAGCCGTTGCTACCGCAGGAGCGTAAGCCGCCGCGGCAGCACCTGCCAACGCAGGAGCGTAAGCCCTGCTTCCTCCAAAGATCACACTCGGTTGCAGAAGACTACGATTGGGCGAAATCTCGCGTGCCTTGAGCACAGCCGCCGCGAGCACCGCATAGGACAGCAACGCGATGGCTGCTTCCAGTGGCACCGTATCCATGCTGAGCACGGTGTCCCATAGCGCGTGCGGAATGGAGGCCGAAACCAGGCCAATCATTAGAATCTTCCAGCGCTGTTCAGGCTTGATTACGGACAGCCCAATGAAGTATCCGAAGTAACCTGCGTAGGCCATGTGGCCAAAGGATTCATCGATGGAGCGGATGATGAGCGACTTGATCCCCGGAGCGGTTCCTAAAATGTTGCTGCCGAGTTGAATGAGAGCCCTCAGCTGATCGAAATTCATCGCCGCCAGGGCGGCTTGGATATTTTGTCTTCCGCTAATGCCCTGGAATCTCAACGCAATGGTGGTCCATGCATTCACGAGGTCCTGCGGAACGTACTGTAACAGCGTCTCCATCACCGCGAAGCCGCCCCCGGACGCCGCTCCGATCAGGATGCCGTCGAGCGGCTCCTCAACCCCAAACTTCAACTTCATCTCCGGCGTCATATAGTTGCCGGCGATCACCAGGGCAAAGATGGGCAGGGCTTTGACGATCTCCTCGAAAAACCCGGTCCCCAGAAAGTGCTGGATGAACAACTGAATGAACGGCGCACTGCTGTCCGGCTCTCCGCCTGCCAGGTGAAGGTGGAAGAATTCGTACATCCAACCGAAGTAATGATCGACATGGAAGAGCCAAAGATAATAGGCGGTAAAACCGGCGGAGCCTAACAGGATGTACCAGGACTTACTCTTGCCGATCATCCGATAGATGAAGTACAGGCTCACCATGGTTAGGAAGACAGCCAGGATAATGAGAAAGTTCGAGGTGTAAATCCAGTCCCGGGGATCCAACCAAAGCTTTCCGTCTGCGGACGTGATGGCATAGGCGATGGTAGTTGTGGAGCCGAACGTGACCATGGAGAAGAAGACCGCGATGCAGAAGAGCACCGGTCCCAGCTGAGCTGTCTTTCCCAGCTCAGTCCATTTGGTTATCACCGGGATAAGCTGGGAGCGCGTGGCCTCGGTACCTTGCACCATCGCTCCGCCGGGTCGCTTTGCCATAAATTCTTCTCCTCACCGCCAGGCTGGTGTCCTCAGCGGGCCCCGTTCTTGGGGCTCATGTCTTGGGGAGATTTTGCGCGTAGGAAGGCCCAGCGGAGGCAGTAAAACCGCAGTTGGATCGAAGCCGGCCCGGAGTTCTCCATAGTTCACCATCGACAGAAAAATAGACAGGGGGAAAAGGGGCAGAGCGGGGGCCTTGATTGGCCTACACTTTATCACCCCGCAACCAGGCTGTCGACGGAAAATGCCCCCTTCGGGGCGCTAACCCTCATCACTCTAGCCAGTAAGTTAAAGGCAGTATCAGAACACTGTACTCGGCAGCCACACTGCCAGACTGGATTTTTCATCAAGAAAAATCCATCCTCGCCAAAGGCCGCCCGAGTATACCTTTTACTGTCCTAGTCGCCCTTGCCGACCAAACAAGGGGCTGCGGTGCGCAGTGATTTCTCCGCGGCAACTGCTATCTCAACCGCACGCAAGCCATCTTCCCCCGTCACGTGAGGGGCGCGGTCGCTCAGAATGGTGTCGACAAAGTCGATCACTTCAGTCACATAAGCTTCTCGAAAACGCGACAGGAAATGATCCTCTAGCTCGTAGCTGCCCTCATTCGGCTTTAAGAATGTCGCAGAGTTTTGCCGCAGGCTCCCGATCAGGATGGACCCCTTGGAACCTACGATCTCTGTACGGATATCGTAGCCGTACAAGCACTGCACATAGGACTCGATATTTCCAATCGCGCCATGGCTGAAGCGAAGGTTCACCGAGCCGGCCACCACATCCCCGAATTCCGCAATCTCAGGCCGGATCGCGACCGTGGCGAAGGAGTGCACCTCGACCACTTCGTCATGGGTGAGCCAGCGCGCCAGATCGAAGTCGTGAATCGTGCTGTTGTAAAAGAGCATGCCGTTGATCCTCGACTGGTAAGCCCTGAGGGGAGGCATGTCTTTATCGCGTCCAATGGATTTGAAGACCACGGGCTCGCCAATCTCTCCCGCTTCGATTCGCTTGAGGGCGGCCACATGAGCCGGGTCATAGCGGCGCATGAAGCCCACTTGCAGCCGGACCCCAGCGTCCGCAACCACCCGCAATGCCTCCTCCGCGCTCTCGCGGCTAAGGCCCAGCGGCTTCTCACAAAGAATGTCTTTGCCGGCCCGCGCTGCCGTCTGGACCGCATCGGCATGGAACTTGTCGGGCGTCGCGATCAGAACAGCTTGAATGTCTTTGTGTTCGAGCATCGCTTCCAGGCTGGCATAGGAGTGCTCAATCTCAAGCTCGTCGGCCACCTTGCCGGCGCGGGCGCCATCCACATCGGCTACTGCCACCAGTTGAGCGTGAGGAACCAGGCGACGTAAATTCTCCGCATGCCGCTTGCCCATCTCCCCAACGCCCAGCACTCCCATACCCAACTTACGCATCCTGTCGGCCCCCATGGTGAAAAGTCTTTTGTGTGGACCTCGGCTTGACGAGACGAATCGCCCCGGCGTCATAGGCAATATAAGCGCTTAGCGGAAGGCATTCAAGTGCCTGCAAGGGGTTCCACCCATGACCGCAATGCCAGCACGTTTCAAGTTTGCTTCCGCTCCCGATAGTTGGGGGACTATCCAGGTACCAGGCGATGTTGGATGAGATGGTCTTCGCCGGCTACATCGGTAATGAATTGGGGCCTTACGGCTTCTTCCCCACCGACGCGACGGTGCTGGAACGGGAACCTCTCCCAGCGAAACTTGAAGGTGTTGGGTCCGGTTGTCCCGTAGATCTGACTGACCCGGCTTCGCCCGGTAGAGCCCCTACTGGGAGAAATTCCGGGCAAAGGTATCCGCCGGCATACCATCACGGAGTGCTTTCGCGCGCATCTCGAACGCTTGCTGACGATCCATAGTGCCGCCCAGCACAACCAGGTAAACGTCACTCTTCCCGGCGGGGCTGAAAACCGAGGCCTTGAGGTCGGGATACTTGCCGCTGATCAGGGCCACCCTGTCATCCGCCAGTTTCTGGCTCTTGTAGGTATAGACCACGACCCGCCAGATGGGGCGCCCCTTTGCAGCTGGAGCGGCTGCAGGGACGGTGGGCCTGGTCACGGGGGCGGGAGCTGGCGGAGGCGTAGCCGGCTGAGTGGCGGTCTGTGCATTGGTTCCGTTCGTGGGAGCCTGCGCAGACTTGGGCCAGAAGAGCCAGCTGAGAATCGCCAACACCACCACAGCCAGCGCTCCGTAGAGCAAAAAAGGCTTCCGCTGGGCGGTCGGCTCGTCGTCTTCAGCCGGCAACGGGAGCGGTTTCTCTGCGACAGCCGGTGGAGGGGCAGGGCGGTAGGCGATCGGCGGCGCTTTCTCCGGTATTTTGACCGCGATGGGCTCGGATGCAGGCTTGGCCGCAGCCGGAGCCGGAGCGGGAGCTGGAGCTGGAGCCGGGGGGCGAACCGGAGCCGCAGCCGGCGGAATGGCTGGGGCGCCCGGCACCACGGGCTTCAAGGCGTTGGCAATTTGGGCCAACGTCCAGCGGCGGGCAAAGGAGTTGCGGATAATCTCCGCGAACGGCGCCGGGATGCGATTGATTTGCGCGTCGGTTGCAGTGAGCGCTTTTCTCTGCGTGAAGGCGTGGAACAGGGTTGTGCCAATCCCCGCCACATCCTCGGCCTGGCCAGCCGCGTTGGTTTGCAGGCAGTCGCTGCGCAGCTTGACCGTCTCTTCCGTCGCCAGCACGCTGGCCGCTTCCACGTGACCGTGCGACATGCCTTTCTGATGAATCGCAGTGAGCGCTCCCACCAGGGCTTCGGCCACTTCGCGGCCTTCCTCGGGGGTGAGGGCCTGATTCTGCAGCACATCGGAGAGACTTTGCTCAATGTGCTCCATGACGGCATAAACAATCAGGGTGTTGTCGAGTTTGACCTGGCCGACCTTGGTAATGGTCACCAGGTTAGGATGTTTCAGGCTTTGCGCTGCTTTTAAGCGCGCGGTCACTTCATCCGCATCCGTCAGGGCCTCGGTCAGGCTGATGGTCGCGTGGCTGTCTGGCGTCTCACCGGTCTCGGTCTCAAACCAAGCGCTTCGGCCTTCGGATCGCACCAGGCGGCGCAACGGATAAAGCCCATCGATTGTTTGTCCTTCCAATTCATTCCAGAACTGCATAGTGTCCTTGTTTCCCCGAAAAGTGAGGGTAATGGAGCAAAGCCTACGGGTTGGGCCCGGAGGACTGTTGATTACCAATCGCGTCCGGACCGACTGCAACTGACCATCCTGCCACTAACCAACCTTAATGCAAGGGGTGTTGTGCGGTCTCTAGGTCAGAAGCGGCTCTTGCCCTCGAAATGTGGATAATTGTCCTACTGCGCAGATAGCTGCAGCCCAGATTCGTTCCCGGGCTGCTCGTCTTGCGCGCTACCGCCGATGGTCAAACTCACCGCTGTTTCCCAGAAAGGCGACCGCGGCTTCATGTAACCAGCTTACGCGATTCTTTCAATATTGGTCTTTGTCGTGTTGCTGGTGCGCGCCAGCAGGGCCATGCCCTCACGGGCCATTTCCCGAGCCATTTTACGCAATTCGTCTGGACGCTCGTTGTGGATTGCCGTGAGCTGCTCGAGTGCGGCGGCGGCACGTAGCTTGGCCACTCCCTGGAAAGCGGCCTCGCCGGAATTTCCGCAGGTGTGCAGAATGCTGTCGCAGGTTATTTTGAAAACGTCTTCGCCCTGGATGACGAAGGCCACGAAGTATTTTTCGGGCGCGGGGACTGGGTTGTGGGATGCCATTAGCACTTCCTTTGGTTGATTCTTTGAATTCAAGTGCAGGACGGTCTCATTGAAGGGCCAGACAATACACTACATTTTGCATACTAGAAGCACGAGTATGGATGCAAGCGTATTGATCGCTCTGAACCGCAGAGGTAACCGAGTTAGGCTACCTCTGCGGTTCAGAACGATCAATATCGCTACAGTGAAAGAGGCTATTTCTTTCCCACGATGCGGGCTTTACAGCCTATCGGACGACACCCGGGCGCATCTCAGGAGAAAAGGAATTCCTTGGTTCGCAGGTCTTTGATGGTATCGCGCAGCTTGGCCGCCTTTTCAAACTCGAACTTCTTGGCCGCTTCGCGCATGTCCGACTCCAGTTTGCCGATATACGTGTCCAGCTCTTGCTGGGTTTCGAACTCCGGCAACGAATCATCCTGGCTGGTCAGATCCGCGTACTCTGCCTTGAGAATGTGAACCAGGGACATATCCAGCGAGCGATTGATGGAAGTCGGCGTGATGCCATGCTCTTCGTTATGGGCCCGCTGCACCGTGCGCCGGCGCTCCGTCTCATCCAGGGCGCGACGGATGGAATCGGTCATGACATCCGCGTAGAGAATGGCGCGGCCGCTCAGGTGCCGGGCGGCGCGCCCGATGGTCTGGATCAGCGAGCCGGAGGAGCGCAGGAATCCTTCCTTGTCCGCATCGAGGATCGCGACCAGTGAAACCTCCGGCAGATCGAGCCCTTCGCGCAACAGGTTGATGCCGATCAGCACGTCATATTCACCGCGGCGCAGGTCCCGCAGCAGGCGCACGCGTTCCAAGGTTTCGATCTCCGAGTGCATGTAGCGGCATTTCACCCCAACCTCTGAGTAGTATCCGGACAAGTCCTCGGCCATTCTCTTGGTCAGCACGGTCACCAGAACCCGCTGGTTTTTCTCCACCCGGGCGCGAATCTCTGCCAACAAATCATCGATCTGGCCCCGGATGGGACGGATCTCCACCTCAGGATCCACCAAACCGGTAGGCCGGATGATCTGCTCCACCACCACTCCGGCAGACTTGGTGAGCTCATAGGGACCCGGCGTCGCGGAGACATAAATCGTCTGGTGGGTGCGGGTCTCGAACTCCTCGAACTTGAGTGGGCGATTGTCCATAGCCGAGGGAAGGCGGAAGCCGTAGTCGACCAGGTTCTGCTTGCGCGAGCGGTCCCCATGCCACATGCCATGGAGTTGGGGGACGGTCACGTGCGACTCGTCGATAAAAACCAGGTAATCCCGCGGAAAATAGTCCAGCAGGGTGGGGGGCGGTTCGCCTGGCAACCGGCCGGAGAAGTGCCGCGAGTAGTTCTCAATGCCATGGCAGTAGCCCATGGACTTGATCATCTCCAGATCGAAGCGGGTGCGCTGATGGATACGCTGCGACTCGACCAGCCGCCCCTCGGACTCCAGTTGCTTCTCCCACACGGCGAGTTCTTCGAGAATGGAAGCAACCGCGGTCTTCTTGCGCTCCGGCTGGACCACGTAGTGCGACTTGGGGTAAATCGGCAGGCGTGCATACTTCTGGCGCACGGTGCCGAAAAGAGGATCGATCTGCGAGAGTTCTTCGATCTCGTTGCCGAAGAGCTCAATGCGATAGGCCATTTCATCGTAGGTGGGATACACCTCGATCACGTCGCCGCGCACACGGAAGGTTCCACGCCGGAAATCGCTGTCGTTGCGCTCGTAGAGAATCTCTACCAGCCGCCGGGTAATGTCTTCACGCCGGATCTTCTGCCCTTTTTCCAGCAGCAGTAGCATGCCGTAATAGGCCTCCGGCGAGCCCAGGCCATAGATGCAGCTAACCGAGGAGACGATGATGGCGTCGCGCCGCTCGAACAGGGAACGTGTGGCCGAGAGGCGGAGCTTGTCCAGTTCTTCGTTGATGGTGGCTTCCTTCTCGATGTACAGGTCACCGGAAGGGATATAGGCCTCGGGCTGGTAGTAGTCGTAGTAGGAGACGAAGTACTCGACTGCGTTGCCTGGGAAAAACTGCTTGAACTCGTGAAAGAGCTGAGCCGCCAGCGTCTTGTTGTGGGCCAGAATCAATGCCGGGCGGTTGGATTGCTCGATGATTTTGGCCATGGTGAAGGTTTTGCCCGAGCCGGTGACGCCGAGCAGGGTCTGATGCTGCTCCCCGGCGGCCAATCCGGAGACGAGCTCCTGGATGGCGTGGCCCTGATCGCCACGGGGACGGTAATCGCTAACCAGCTGGAAGTCCATGGATACCTGTGTTTGAGGGTGCGGCGCAGGGACCCGCCGTGAGCGGTACAAGGTCCCAGGAAGCGCGGGGTTCTCACAATTATAAACGCTTTATAAACGCGGCAGAGGAGGGTAGGAGACCGGGCCGCGCACCATACGGCGCGTCAACACAATCAAGATGCCGATGACAGCGCAGATGAGAAGAATAATCGGTAGGAAGATGATCGGCGAGAAGACTGTGTGCGCGTGGCTGACCGCAGCTGGGTCCTGATGGAGGTGTCCACCAAACACCACCACGCGCCCGTCGACCCTGGCGTTGCTGGTGAGTGTAACGTTGCCGCCAAAGACCAGGACGTCGCCGCCCACCGAACCGTTGAGGAAGACATTCCCGGCGAAAACGCGCACGCTGCCCGTAGCGCGGCCCTCAACGTCGGCGGAGCAGAGAATGCAGCCGGCATTATGGAACTCTTTGTCTGGCGCGAGGAGAATATTCCGGCCGACATGGAGTAGGCTCGGCAAAGTCTGCGCAATACCCGCCAACCATGGCGCCAGGAGCAAAGTACAAACAAAGAAGCACCGTGGAAGCATGCGCGCGGTTTCCTCGGGGGAACTGAAGCTATTCGATCATTAAAGGTTCGTGTATGAGAAGTGACAAGGCAGTTTCCGTCGTGAATGCTGACGGCTCTAGCGAAGGTTCATGGCGGTGGGATGCTTCGGTTGGTACAAACCCACCTTGCCTCCTCCGGGAAGAGCGATCCGGGTGATCGATCCCCACCTGGCTTGCTGAACGGTCGAGCACGCGACGTTCTTTTTCTTCAGGGTCATCATCTCTGCCTCGAGATCTTCGCACAGGAAGTAGAGTTCCTGCCGGTCGTTCTCTTCAGCGGGATGGAACGCCGCTTCAGCCGGAGGCAACGCGAAGATCAACCATCCGTGGCCTGCATCGACGGACGCAAACCCCAGCACATCGCGAAAGAAGACGCGGTCCGCCTCCGCATCCTTGCTGTAAACGATAACGTGTGCGCCAGAAATCACGATGCCTTCTAGTTTAGCTCCGCTCCTCGGTCGATCGATGCGGTAATGTGAAATACGATGTTCTCCGCCATCCTTCTCGCAAGGCGTCTCGCTGCCGGCCTTGCGCTCGTCGCCTGCCTGCTTCCTGTCGACCGCGCGGTCGCTGCTGCCCCGATCCTGAGTTATAAGGTAGTCGCGGAGTACCCCCACTCCACCGAAAGTTACACCGAGGGATTCCTCTATCTCGATGGCCTGTTCTACGAGGGAACAGGGATTGCAGGGCGCTCAGCTCTCCTTGCCATCCAGCCGGAAACCGGCAAACCGGTGCAGAAGCGCGCGCTCGCGCCGCAGTATTTTGGAGAGGGAATCGTCGATTGGGGACCGAACATCTACCAGTGGACGTGGCAGTCGCATATCTGCTTTGTTTATGACCGCTTCACGCTTCGGATGCTGAAGCAGCTTAGTTATACCGGTGAAGGCTGGGGCATGACCCGCACCGCCAGAGAGCTCATCACCAGCGATGGCACCGCGACGCTTCGCTTTCGCGACCCAAATACCTTCAAAGAAACGCACCACATCCTGGTGAAGGATGGAGAGAGAACCATCGATGAACTCAATGAGCTGGAATTCATCAAGGGTGAGATTTACGCAAATGTCTGGCACTCGGATCTTATCGCGCGCATCAATCCGCAGAACGGGCGCGTGATTGACTGGATCGATCTCACCGGCTTACTGCCGGACGATCAGAAGATCAACGCAGAATCCGTACTGAACGGGATTGCCTATGACGCCAGGCGTGACCGCCTTTTCGTCACCGGAAAGCAGTGGCCGAAGGTCTTTGAAATCAAAGTCGTCTCTCACCCTGCTGCGAAGCCGGCTCGCCGTTGACTAGCGTTGTGCTGTGAGACAGCTCTCAATCGCTTGCTGCCAATGAGGACCGCTCTCGCGATCGCTCCTCCCCATAGCTTGCACCTCGTCGTTGGCCGCCACATCCAGGGCTGTGCGAGTGTACGTTACCTCGACGCTTGTGCTTGACCGATCGAGCGCGGTCAGTCGAACGTCAACCGAGGATACGAGCGTGCCGGACACGAAGGACACATATTGCATGCGGCCTTCTGTCGGATCGAAGAGCGTGTTGACCCATACGCTCTTGTGGGATCCTTGCTGAATAGTGAAGACCGCTCCTTGCACGTCCTTAGCGGGTTGTGGATAAAGAAACTCAGGATTCCAGTGCTCCCCGGCCCAGCATCGTTCTCCTTCTGGACCGAAGAGATGTGCAGCGTGGCTCAAAGGCGCCTTGATAACAAATTGGAAGCTATTGCAGACGTGGGCCGGAAAGGCCGCTGCGTGTTCACCGCCTTTCATTTGCGCTCCTTCAATCGATGGCTATCTGAGGCGTGCAGAGTCAGGCCGTAAATATTTCTGAACTGCTCGATCTCTTTCAGTGTCTGTGCAGAGAACGCAGATTTGCCTTCAAAGGCATGGAGCACAATCCCTTCGAGCAAATCGCCCAGAGTCATGTCTTTCAGTTCGGCGACCGCCTTCAATACCTTGAGCAGCCGCTTTTCCATTCGGACGCCAGTTTGCATCCGTTCCACCTCTACCGTTCTCTTAGCCTCTGGCATATGTACCAATGTACCACGGTATGCGAGCCCTGGCGGTCCCCCATCGACGGATGAGGGCTGAAGAAGGTGTGAGTACCAGGGGGAAAGAGACAGCAGATCCCTCCACTGCGCTTCGCTCCGGTTGATGGGATGACAATTCTGTTGCAGGGTCGAGCATCTCTCCCTGAAGCTCTTGCGGACACAACAGAATTGTCATCCCGACCGGAGCGAAGCGCAGTGGAGGGACCTGCTGTCTCTTTCCCCCTGATACTCACACAGCCTCTTTCGCAGGCACCGATTTGGGAGAGTAGCGTAGGGACCCGCAGGACCGGCGGCCACTACCCGATCGCGAACAGATTCCTGTGAAATACTTTGCCAAAGCCCTGCGACGTCATTACGTCCCACGTGGCATCTGAAGGAGAAGGAGATCAACTGCGAATGAGTTATGTACCCAACGAGAAGCGGTACGACGGAGCGCAATTTCGCCGGTGCGGGCGATCGGGGATTGTATTGCCGCCGGTCTCTCTAGGTCTATGGCAGAACTTCGGCGGAGCCGATGTGTTCGAGACTGGCCGGGCAATCGTTCGCCGAGCCTTCGATCGGGGAGTGACCCACTTTGACTTGGCCAATAACTACGGACCACCCTATGGCTCGGCCGAAGAAAACTTTGGCGAAATTCTGCGCAAGGATTTTCGCGATCACCGCAACGAGCTGCTGATCTCGTCCAAGGCCGGGTGGGATATGTGGCCGGGACCCTACGGTCTGGGTGGTTCGCGCAAGTATATGCTGGCCTCTCTCGACGAAAGCCTGCAGCGTATGGGCCTCGAATATGTGGATATCTTCTACTCACACCGGCCCACCATGGACGTGCCCCTGGAAGAAACCATGGGAGCGCTGGTGCAGGCGATACGCCAGGGCAAGACGTTGTATGTAGGCATCTCGTCCTACAGCGCGGAGCGGACCCGCCAGGCGGCAAAGATTTTGGCGAGTGAAGGCGTGCCGCTACTGATTCACCAGCCCTCGTACTCAATGCTGAACCGCTGGGTAGAGAAAGAATTGCTCAGCACTCTGGAAGAGCTGGGCATAGGTTGTATTGGTTTCTCTCCGCTGGCCCAGGGACTGCTGACGAGCAAATATCTAAAGGGGGTGCCGGAGAACTCGCGTGCCAAGGCGGAGGGTTCGCTGCAGAAGGAACACCTGAGCGAAGAAAACCTCAAGCGTGTGCGGGCGTTGAACGAAATTGCGCATGGACGCGGGCAGACGCTGGCACAGATGGCGATTGCCTGGGTGCTGCGTGACCCGCGGGTTACCTCGGCCTTGATCGGAGCGCGTAATGTGGAGCAGCTAGACGACTCCCTCGACGCAGTGAAGAAGCTTCGCTTCACAGCCGATGAGTTGAAGGAAATTGATCGCTACGCGCAAGACGGGGAGATTGACATTTGGAAGGATGCGCGCGAGGGGATGGCCTAGATCGTTGCGGGTAAAGAAGGCGATCCTCTAGTTTGAAAGCCGGCCAGTAAGAAAGAGGTCTATCGCGACGTCTTTGTCCGCTTTCCAGAACAAAAAGCTTGGATCCTTCAGTCCCCATTGGATGTACGGGACGACAAAATGAGCCTTGGCGGTTGCGGTCGTACCTTCAAGATGGACAAGGATGGGGATGGTGATGTCATGAGGCGTGCCGAGGAGTGTGAAGATACCAGTTACCTGAATGGTCGAGTCTCCTGATGGAGCGATGGCGCCGGCGTACGACTTGGGCTCAAACGAGACAGTTGCGTGCTGTTCGACCTCGAGGATGTCCTTGTTCATCTTCTTGTCGCGACTGCCATTGCCGGTCTTGCCGCTGCCGGCGAGGACGACCACCGACCCCGACATCTTGGCAGCGCTGGGGTCAAACGCAAGCGATCCGGATTGGATGTGAAAGGTGCCGTTGACCACCTCGTGGGTCGTTTTCAGTGTCATCTTGACCTCGCTGGCATTGGGGTCGGCGACGAAGGTCTGCCGCTGGGCGAGCGCGACCGGAGCGAGTAGGACAGCGAGGGCAAGTACCGTAAAGCATTTCATTGCATCTCCCCAATGGTGTTTTGAAGACTGAGAGTTGCTTTCGCGTGGCTCGATTTCATCCGGCGACTGCATGGGTAGGAACAGCGGCGGGCTGGGCAACGCGTGTCAGCCTTGCTGTCACGCGCATCACCCCGGGCCAGACGCTGAGGCAAAACGGCAATACAGCACGCGCGAGCGGGTTGTTCAAGCCAGCGGCGGCGACCTCGGCAAGGCGTATCTGGGCCAGCAGTGCGGAGCGCAGTTTCGCCTGAAAGAGCGCTGCCGGCTCTTCTGCAAGATACGCAGCGACGGCACAACGTGCCGTATGCAGAGCGATGGATATGCCATCGCCGGTGAACGAGGGGATGACGGCTGCCTGATCGCCGACGCAGTAGAGCCCATTCTCCGTTGTGCGGCGGACGTAACCATACGGGATATGGGTAATGGCGATCGGCTTGGCGAGCACCGGCTCCGCACCGGCAAGCCTCATAGCGAGGTGTGGACAGTCCTGCTGCATCTTGGCAAGGAAGTTCTCCCAGCGGTGACCCGCACGTGCAAGATACCGCTGTTGCACCACGCAGCAAAGGTTTGCAATGCCGCCTTCCACCGGCTGAATACCGCCATAGCCTCCAGGATAGAGCATCAGCTCAGAGGCGCCCGCTAGCTCAGAGGCCTGCGCGGACGATAAGCGAAAATACATCTTGAAAGCGACCCATCGTTGTGGGTCCTTGGGACGCAAGTGGCCGCGGATATCGTGCTTGCCCGTGGCCAGAAAGACCGCTGGGGCCTCACGAGTGGTGCCGTCGTCGAGCGTAGCTTGCCAGACGTTTAATTTCGTGCGACTCAGCGCCTGCACAGAGCGGCCGCGCTCTACCCGGACTCCTGCAGCGATGGCATCGGCGATGAGCGCTGTATCTAGAGTCTTGCGCGTGAGCGAGGCTGCGGGGAAAGGCAAGGGAGCCTCCGCGGCGCGCCTGGCAGCAGCGAGGCGAACGTAATCGATGGGCACGGCGCCAAGCGAAGCCACATCGATGCCGAGCGCATGCAGGTCCTCAAGGGCCTCACCGCTCAGGAACTCTCCGCACACCTTATGGCGCGGTTTCGGCTCGCGCTCAATCAGAGTGACGATTCGTCCCTTGCGGGCCAGCGCGATCGAAGCTGCACAGCCCGCCACTCCACCACCCAGGACGAGCACTTTATCTTGTAAAGGAATCTGATTCAGATTGGATATTGTAACGGGAATCTCCTTTTCGAATGCGATAGGTGAAATCAGTCACGGTGAGTGGTGAGCTCGCGCCAGTTAAGGCCGAGGTCCACGATCAGCAGCGAGGCAAGAGTAAAGGCGATCACGCCAACTGCGGCGAGGGAATCCCCAAGGTGGCTCCAGTAACGGGGCCAGAGGTTCAGCACACGGCTGGAGACGAAGGTAAAGGTGACGGCGTAGGAGCGGATCATCCATTGGCGGTGCTGGATGATCTGGCGGTTGCGCGCGGTGATGAGGGCGGCGGTGGTGCAGACGACCCAGGCGGCAGCCTGCATCGAGGTTCCGGGGAAGCCGGGACGGCCGCTGGCGAGGGCGACCCCGGTTGCGGCGCCGATGAAGACAGAGATGACGTAGATGCGGCCGAGTACGCGATGGATCTCGAGGTGACGCTGGCGAAACCGTGATGAGAACTGGATTGGGCCGATGAGGAGAGCCATCATGCCGCAGAGCGTATGCGGGATGAGGAGCTGGCGGTCGGCGATGACCTGCAGACGGTAGGCGTGGTACATCGGATAGTCGGTGATCAGGAGTACTTCTGAGGTGACGAAGACGAAGAGCGCGGTGAGGCCAAGGGAGATCCAGAGAACGGTTTTGAATCTGGAGCGGCTTTTCGATCTGGAACGGCTGGGGCTAGGTGGGAGCTGCGTGTAAGTTGCCATCATTCCCCCCTGGGATGGTTAGACGTGATGAGGGGTGCGAAAGCCATCATGGTTCTCCCTTTAACGCGAAGCTTCAGAATGCTGTATCCAGAAAGCACCATTGGCCGCCTCACTTCCATCGCCCCACACACAGCCGTCCCGGCCGCCAATGCTCCACAGTCACTGCCTCCCGCGGGACCTCGGCGGACGCCAGCAAATGCACCCAGTCCTCCTTGCGGAAGGCCCGCCGGAAGGACACCGGCCCATCATGCCGCACAAACTGGTGCCACTCCACCATCATCGCCATCCAACCAAACATGCGACAACTCCACTCCGACCGCTCCAGATCATTGATAAACCAACCTACCTGCGCAGTTGCTTCCATCCATCGCAGCAGCGCGATGATCTCCTCATCCTGCAGATGATGTGCCATCAGCGAACTCACGATGATGTCCACAGGCTTCTCCGGCCGAAACAGCAGAGCATCGCCGGTCACCCAGGCGATTCCGAGCTCCTTCGGCGTGCACTCCGCCGCGGCACGCGCCGCATAGGGGTTCAAATCGATTCCCGTTAACTGCACCGCAATGCCGTGTCTCCTTGCCCAGCCTGCAATCTGCCGCAGCAGATCGCCGCCGCCACTGCCCACATCGACGATGTGTACCGGATCAAGCAATCCATGCTGTAGCCTCTTCAGCCACGCCATCGTCGGTCGATATCCGAGCAGCCAGCGGTTGACCTGCTCCAGGCTGCGCAGGCAGCTACGAAAATCCTCATAGCTACAGTCACCATCCATCAGCTCCGGCAGCTCGCGCGGAGAGACACGCAGTCTGAATTCGATCTCCGCACTAGACCGCATGAAAACGCATTGTCTCCGCCGCCAGCCCCGGGCCAAATGACATCGCGCACCCGCGCTGCCCCAGACGCGCCTGCTGCATGATTCGCTGCAGCACAAACATCACCGTTACTGACGACATGTTGCCAAAGCACGACAGCACCTCGCGCGACGCCGCCAACGCATCGACCGGCAGCTCCAGTCCATTCTCCACCGCATCCAGAACAGACCGTCCGCCGGGATGCACGGCCCATAGGTCGATGTCATCGCGCTCCACCATCAGCTCGCACTCATGTAGCGCGCGGCCCAACTCTGCCGGCACCTGCCCGGAGAGTTGCATGTCGAATCCCAGCCCGCGGATCTTCCATGTAATCAGACCCCTCGTCTCGGGCACCATCACCGCCTTAAAGCTGTCCAGTGCAAAACCCTGCTCGCAGGCGGTAATAAGGCTCGCCGCCGCGCCATCGGCAAAGACCAGGAATGAGAGCACCTGCTCCAGCTCCTGCGTTTCCTGGAAGTGCAGCGTGCACAGCTCCAGGTTGACCATAAGCACACGAGCCTTGGGGTCTGAGCGCACAATGTGTCGCGCCAGCTTCAGCGCATTGATCGCCGCATAGCAGCCCATGAAGCCAACCATCGTACGCTCCACGCCGGCGTGAAGCCCGAGGTGGTCGACGATCTCAAAGTCCAGCCCCGGCGCATAGAGCCCCGTGCAGCAGGTCACCAGCACGTGCGTAATACCGGAGCGTTCCTTTTCATTAAGCATAAGCCGGTCCACGGCCTTCCGCATCAGCACCGGAGCGTTCTGCTCAAACAGCTCCATCCGCCGCGCCGTGTCCGGAAAGTTGCGTGGCCGATAGAACTCATGCGCGTCGTGCGACCAGGATTGGCCCAAATCTCTCTGCGGATCGAGGGACGAATAGCGATGCGCGATCCCGGCGCGGCTTACCATGCGGCGAAAGACTGGGCGTAAACGCGGGTCGGCAAGCATCTCCTCGGCGAAGACGACGAAGGCGTCATGCACATCGTGCTCGGGTACGGCAGTAGCGATACGGTTGAGATAAGCCGTGGTCATGATCGGAGTTCGCAGCCGGGACTATAGGGATTAGACGTTGCGTGTGTGTCCTGGGTGCGCGAGTTGGACGACGAACAGATGATCATCCGGCGACACGCCCAGGAGTTGGCTTTGCCAGAAAACCGTCCGAGGAGACGACCCGGCTCGAGGCGTTCGAGCACGCGATAGCTGCCGCCTGAGCCACCGACAGGTTGTTAGCCACTTGTTTGAAGCCGTAATGGGATGAGTCTTCATCGCGGGAAAAGCTCTTCAGCAAAAGCATGCTTCCATTCACATGTATGCGAAGTTTTACCGTCTTCCATTGGCCGGGAAAGACTTCCTCGCGAGTGATTGAAAAACTGCTCCCGTCGCTCACCTCGCCGAGAAGACCAAAGCCAAACTCCACTTTGTGGTCGAGATGTGCGTCGATCCCGCACAGCCGCATTTCGGGGGTACGAATGAACAATACCCCAGACATGGCGTGAATCACGCGATCCTGATAGCTCTGCTCCTCAAACGAGGGATTGGGCTGAAACGCGATGCGGGTACAGTTGCCCTGGGAGCCATCGAACCTGAACAGAAAAGCTTCAGGGAGATCGCGCAGTAAACTTCCCAGACGGCCCTCATCGTCTCTACGCCCCTGGCCTTCGCGGCGGAATTCATCCGGGTGATTTACCAGATTTGCGATGCGGTTATCCTCGGCCTTGGATTGCTCGGCGGATAACGGCTTACCGTCCTCAGAGAGAAGACGGTGCATGCGCCCCTCCGGGGTTTCCACCACCAATTCGTTCCAAAGATGGCCATTGGTGCGAGTGGACCGCACGTTCCTTGTGTATTCGAAGCGTTGGCGATTTCTCATTGCGGCCGTTTCGACCTCTACCATCCGATCGACGACCTCTATCGCCCGCGCCGGGATTTGAGCAGGCAAACTTGCGCACCGAACGTAGCTCCAACAAAACATCAGGCATAAAAACGATACAACCGGCAGGCGAGCTAATCGGCGAATGGTCATGATCTTCATGGGGCCCAGCTTTGTCGTGGTGGCGTTATCAACAGTGAAAAACGGCCAGGTTCATTCCACCTTGCTGCCCGAAAGCTGGCCAGCGAGGGTGACGCCCGGAATATAGAAACCCAAGCACCAGAATTCCAAAACGCTTTCTCATCGTCTTCCTGTTCAAACGCTGTCCTCATTAGCTTTTCGCTCGATAGCGGATGGAGTACGCCTGAATTTCTGCGATCTCCATGCCCTCTCTTTCTATATCTTAAACGTTTAAGACTTCTTGACAAGAGTAAATCCTAATACGTTAAGCCTGGATCGCGGAAAGGCCATATAGGATTACTTGCGGCGCAAATCGATCCCAAGTGCAGCCGCGCCTTGCGTGACTTCGAGGCCGCTCAACAAAAGCTTGGGCAAGCCAAATCCAGTTCCTTCGTCCTATGAACAGATCAGTCTTAATCAATTAAGATTATACTTGACATTGAGTCTTAATGCGCTAAGACTAAAGAGTTAGCAGCTGAGTTCGGGCTGGTAGAGGGACCAAGATGGTGGCAGACGAAGAGGACTTTCCGCGTGGGTACTTGTTCTTTGCAGTCGCGGCTATGGTTGCTATTGCGGCCGTCGCAATCGGGGCCTTCGTCATCCTGATCCGCTAGAGCATCGTAGCTTCTGGTGCGCCCTGGCAGTGGTGGAAACAGGCCTTTTCTTTGGTTTGCTACCTAGGCGCAAGACCTCTAATGACGATCGAGTGCAGCCGCTCTCTTATAGATCGCGATGGCCGCGGTAGCAGATTGCTGCAGAACCTGCTTGGCATTTCGACTTCCGTCTTTACCCACCTGTGCCGAAGCATCCGGGTCGACCAACGCCACGGTCTGCGATTTCGCGTCGTTGCCGTTGGGGCCAGAAGAGAGACCAGACGCCGCCGAACGACGAAGCAGCTGCGGGCCTGTGTTGCTTTGCCGGGTAGAAGGATCTTCCGTCTTTCGGTCTGTCGGCAAGTCCATAGCGGGTTGGGGAGCCACGCTCTGGTTCGAACTGGTGGGCCAAGCGTCCTTGACTCTCTGGGCAGGGAATGACGCCGAGCGAAGCTTTCCCTTTACTTTTGCTTCGCTCGGCGTACCGGTGGGGGAGGGCCGAATCATTGCCGCCGACGGTTCCGTGGTTGGCCGGTGCGCGTAAGTAAGGAGGATTGCCAACGATGGAACCACACTGAGAAACAGGGCAGAGAGAGTCAATGCGGAGGCCGTGCGCAGACAAAGCAACCAACCGGGAGCCTTCTTTGATACCGCCAATATCGAATGAACACGAACCGTCAAATGTTCCGCGGATGCCGCAAAGTCCAGACCCCAGGCTTTGGAATCCTGTGCCAGGTTCAAGCGCGCAAAGCGAATGAGACATTCGGCATATTTTCCCCTTCTCGTCGGGGAATGGGAGATAACGGCAAAATCACATGCGAGCTCCCGATCGAATTGTATTTTCCGGACGGCATACCAGGCTGCGGGATGGAAGAAGAGAAGCGCGCGGCATGCGATAGCAATTCCATTCCAGACCGAATCCCAGCGGCGTACATGGTGGAGTTCATGACGCAGAATATCCTCGAGCTCGGAGCGATCCTGTTCGAGACAGAGCGTCGGCAGCAGGATCTTCGGCCGAATCCAGCCGAACGTTGCTGGCGATGTTGCACCCGAAAGGACCAGCAATCTTGAACGGCTTACATGGAGGCTTTGCGCAAGCGACCGAAATGTTTCCGCGAGCTCAACCGGTGGCTCACTGGTGAAACCGAGCACCCACTTGAGATGTCGCCGCTTCCTGATGTGGGTAACAGTCATGTAGAACAAGATCAAAAGGTAAATGATCCCGATCGCGCGGAGCACGAAACCGAGCGGTAAGGCCCATGTGCCTGGAATCTGCCAGGCGCCGGCGGTGGAACTGACTGCCTGGAATGACACGGGTGGAGTACTTGCCAGCTCCCCCGGGCCTGCCAGAATGCCGTTCGCCAGAAAAAGCCAATAGGCTGCTACCCCGCAGAGGAACACCAGCCAAAGGATGAATCTTCGGTTCGCCGAATCGACCAGCCGATTCAGGGCCAGGCACAGCCCGAAAGCAAGCGTTGTCTTCAGAAGAAAGCCCGCAAATGCAGCCGCTACACTAAGCAAAAGGTCTTGGTTCATAGCTCCCTGCATCATTCGCGGTCAGCGAGCACTTTACTCCTGCCTTTGACGATACTCCTTGATGTACGCCTCGAGCGCGTCCAGCTCTTTCTTTTTGATTGGACTTGATTCCAGAAGATTAATGAGCAATCCGGCCACCGATCCGCGAAAATTGCGCGATACCAGGGTCTGTACCGAAAGATGATCGATCGTCTTGCGGGACACCAATGGCCTGAAAACGAACACTCGGCCTCGCGTCTCATGAGTGATCAGGCCCTTTTGCTCCATAATGCGCAGCAAGGTTTGGGTGGTCTTGTAGTTGGGCCGCTCTTTCTCACCATGAGCATTCAGCACATCCTCGACCGTGCCCTCCTCCCGGTCCCATAGAATCTGCAGCAGGCGCAGCTCCGCCGGAGTTGGCACAGAAAGTCTTCGCTTTCCTGTCGCAGCCCGTAACAGTTTGTTTTTCATAGGGTGCCTCGCCCAAACATCTTAGTAGCTTAAGATTGTAATTGAATATTTCTTAAGGAATAAAGACTTAATTTTACATGTGGGCTGTCTTAGTAGCACCCGGTAATGGCATGTTTAAACGCAAAATGAATCATAGCAAGCGCTCCAGGCGGCCGGCCTGGTTTTTCTCGTTTTTGCGGACGCGTTCCGTTGGCCGTTCTTTTGCTTGCGTGACCTTGGGTATTTTCCTCCCCAGCTTGCTAAACGGTCAGGCGACATCGATTCAGATCCCCTCCACGACTCCACTGTCAGTTGAATTGCTTCAGCATGTTCCCATGAAGACTGGGGAGCCGTTGCAGGGTCGCCTGCTCTATCCCATCTACGTCGAGAACCGTATCGCGATACCGGCGGGCACGGCTCTCCGCGGCAATGTGATCCGGCTCGATGCAGATCGAAGCCACCGCATCCACTCGCGCCTCAGAGGAGATTTCACCCCATTTCGCATTCCTGTTGTGCAATTTGATCAGTTAGTTCTTCCTGACGGAACCCTCCAGCCTATTGCGAGTAATAACGCGAAAGATGGAGTCCCGGTCTTGCGTTTGTCGCCTCCGCCCGGCCACGACAAGGGCTCTTTCATCACCCGGCAAATAGCCCAGGCAAAACAGAGACTGAAAGAAGTCGGCGCTCTATTCACCGCGCCTGGTCGAGGCGACCGGCTCGTTCAATTTGTTTATACGCAGCTGCCCTATCACCCGCAAAGGATCGACGCTGGAACCACATGGACGGTTGAATTGGCGCAGCCTCTCAACCTCACGGAACCTCTGCCAGAGAACGATAACCCTCCGGGCATTACAGGAAAAGCTGAGGCAGGAAAAGGCGAACAAGCAGCCGGGCAAAAGCCAGATGCCGCAGGGCGGCCCGCGGGTCAGGCCGGCGAATGGCGACTGCGCGCTTACTTGCAGCGAACGATCAGCTCCGCCAATGAAAAGCCCGGGGACATTTTTCAGGCTTCTGTTGCGGAACCAGTCTTCAACTCTGATCATATTCTTATGGTTCCCGAAGGGTCGGTCTTGGTTGGGGAGATCACGCAAACGAAACGGGCACGTTCTTTTGGGCGCCAGGGCAAGCTTCGGTTCAGGTTTCGAGAGTTGAAGCTGCCAAGTGGGTTCTCGCAACCTGTCGAAGGTACTCTCGCCGGCATCGACTCAAGTAAGGCAGCAAATTTACAGATCGACTCCGAAGGCGGCATCCAGCAAAAATCCCAAAACCGTGTGATCGTGCCACTCATACTCACCCTGCTCGCCGGGCGTGCATTTGATGATGACGGCAGCCAGGCCTTCCACAGCGCGGTCGCATCGAACGGCTTCGGCATCGTGGGCCGGGTTGTCGGCATTGTGGCGAGCTCACGGAATGTCGCGGCCGGTATAGGTATTTACGGGGCGGCGCTTTCCATCTACGACCTGTGGCTGGCGCGCGGCCACGACGTGGTTTTCGTAAAGAACACTCGCGTTGAAGTCACAACCGCGCCCGGTCGCAACCCAATCAATGCTCCGCAGAATAGCGGAAAGCCAGCTACGTCTCCCTAAAGTGCAAGGAAAGAAAGCCATCCTCGGGATCCCTCCTCGGCACGGATCGCCCTAACCTCTGTCATCCCGCCTAGCCCCGCCTGCACCGGCAAGCCGTGGGCGTGCCGGGGGCCTGCAGTGAGATCTGTGATTCTCTCCATCAGCAATCGATCCTGACAAAAGCCCCACCTGATCCAGGCCACACTTGGCGACTCAGTTCTCCGCTGTATATAATCCCCTGCCATCGGCGGGAAGGGGCTCCAACTGACCCTCTGCCGTGGAGGGAAGATGGCAGCTCCCGATGTCGTCTGGAAAGACGGCAGGTTCGGCCAGACATCTCGGCGGGATCCCTGGTGGCTTTCTCCCACAGCCATTTTTCTGGGTTTAAGCGCGTTCCTGGTTTACTCCACCTGGGCCGCATGGCAGAACAGCCACTACACCTTTGGCCCCTACATTTCACCTTTCTATTCTCCGGAGCTCTTCGGCTCCTCGCCCCACGCCCTCTTCGGCCCCAAACCGTCGTGGTATCCGAATTTTGTGCACTTCTCTCCGGCGCTTCTTATCTTGTGGATACCGGGTCTTTTTCGCCTGACCTGTTACTACTACCGCGGCGCCTACTACAAGTCGTTTTGGGCCGATCCTCCGGCGTGCGCGGTAAGCGAACCGCGCAAGAGCTATCTCGGCGAACGAAGCTTTCCCCTGATCATGCAGAATTTCCATCGCTACTTTCTGCGTCTCTCCTACCTGGTGTGGGCATTTCTGGTCTATGACGCAATCGTCTCTTTTCGTTTCCCTAACGGCATCGGGATCGGCGTTGGAACCCTCGTCCTGGTGTTGAATGTTGTCCTTCTCGGCGGGTATATATTCGGTTGCCATGCCTTCCGGCACTTGGTCGGAGGGACGTTCGACCGCATCTCTGAATACCCGGTACGGCACAAGCTCTACGACTGCGTGAGCTGTCTGAACCGGGGACACCAGAAGTGGGCGTGGGCCAGCCTCTTCTGGGTGGGGTTCTCCGACATCTACGTCCGCCTCTGCTCCATGGGCATCTGGCACGACTGGAGAATCCTGTAGATGCCGGAGTTCCAGCGGTTCTCCTACGATGTTCTGGTCATCGGTGCGGGTGGGGCAGGACTGCGCGCCGCGATCGAAGCCGCGGCCGGCGGCGTCAAGGTGGGCGTGGTCTGCAAATCGCTGCTCGGCAAAGCCCACACGGTTATGGCCGAGGGCGGCATTGCCGCTGCGCTGGCCAACGTCGACGATCGCGACAACTGGCGCGTG
This sequence comes from uncultured Acidobacteriaceae bacterium, assembly GCA_963788515.1. Lineage (GTDB taxonomy): Bacteria > Acidobacteriota > Terriglobia > Terriglobales > Acidobacteriaceae > PALSA-350. Next base: position 234,457 of record CAWBGZ010000019.1, on the reverse strand, counting down.
CATTTCGCCGATACCATGCGTGGCGGCCAGTACCTCAACAACTGGCGCATGGCCGAGCTGCACGCTAAGGAAGCGCCGGAGTGCGTGCGCGAACTCGAAGCGTGGGGCGCGCTTTTTGACCGCACCAAGGACGGACGGATTCTGCAAAGGAACTTCGGCGGCCATCAGTATCCACGCCTGGCTCACGTCGGTGATCGCACCGGCCTGGAGATGATCCGCACCCTCCAGGATCATGGCATTCATTGCGGAATGCAGGTCCACATGGAGTGCACTGTGCTTAGTCTCCTGATGGACTCGGGCCGAGTCGCCGGCGCCTGTGGATACGACCGCGAGAAGGGCCTCTTCCAACTGTGGCAGGCGAAGGCGGTGGTGCTGGCCACGGGCGGAATCGGACGCGCCTTCAAGGTCACCAGCAACAGTTGGGAATACACCGGGGATGGCCTTGCCCTGGCGTATAATGCCGGGGCTGAACTGCAGGAAATGGAGTTCGTTCAGTTCCATCCCACGGGCATGGTCTGGCCCATCAGTGTGCGCGGCATCCTGGTGACCGAAGGTGTGCGCGGGGAGGGTGGCGTCCTCCGCAACAGCGAAGGCCGCAGGTTCATGTTCGACGAAATCCCCGATCTCTACAAGAACCAGACCGCCGATACAGAAGAGGAAGGATGGCGCTACACCCAGGGCGACAGAAATGCCCGCCGGCCCCCCGAACTCCTTACCCGCGACCACGTGGCTCGCTGCATCAATCGCGAAGTCAAAGCCGGACGAGGAACACCCCACGGTGGCGTCTTTCTCGATATCGCCTGGATTAAGCAGCACCTTCCCAAAGCAGAGGAGCACATCAAACGCAAGCTGCCCAGCATGTATCACCAGTTCAAACAGCTGGCAGATCTTGATATCACCAAAGAGCCGATGGAAGTGGGTCCCACCACGCATTACATGATGGGCGGCATCCGCGTGGATGGCGATTCGCAGATGTCCAACGTACCTGGGTTGTTTGCGGCGGGAGAAGCGGCGGCTGGACTGCACGGCGCCAATCGCTTGGGCGGCAATTCGCTCTCGGATCTGGTGGTATTCGGGCGCCGTGCCGGCCATTATGCGGCGGAATTCGCCAAAACCAATGGGGCTGCCACGATTAATGACGAGCAGCTCCAGGCAACGGCAACCGAAGCCCTCAAGCCCTTCGAACGCGGTGCTTCCGGTGAGAATCCTTATCAGATTCAATACGACCTTCAGGAAGCGATGCAGGACCTGGTTGGCATCGTGCGCCTGGAAAATGAAATGCAACAGGCACTGGATAAAATTGCGCAACTCCAGTTGCGATCCGGCCGCGTGGGTGTCGCAGGCCACCGCCAGTACAACAACGGATGGCACACCGCACTCGACCTCTCCAGCATGCTGGTTGTATCGGAAGCGATTACCCGTGCCGCGCTGCTGCGAAAAGAAAGCCGGGGCGCGCAGTTTCGCGAAGACTTTCCCAACAAAGACGCTGAGTGGGGTAAGCACAACATCATCGTCAAGCGCGGAGCGGATGGCGAAATGCTGGTGGAGACGCGCGCTCTGCCGCCCATGCCCGATGAGTTGAAAGCCGTGATTCAGGAAATGAAATAGGGAGACGAAGTAGCGCAATGAAATAGGAGACGAAATCAATGGCCAAGCAGGCAATGTTTCGCATCTGGCGCGGGGACCCGGCAGGCGGCCAGTTCCAGGATTACCTCACGCCGGTGGAGGAGGGCATGGTGGTTTTGGATGCCGTGCACCGCATCCAGGCTTATCAGGCGCCCGACCTTGCCCTGCGGTGGAACTGCAAGGCCGGCAAGTGCGGCTCCTGCTCTGCCGAGATTAACGGGATGCCGAAGCTCATGTGCATGACCCGGCTTAGCAATCTGAACCTGGAGCTGCCGGTCATCCTCGAACCGATGCACACCTTTCCGTTGATCCGCGATCTGGTCACCGACGTCTCCTGGAACTTCCGCGCGAAGATGACGGTCAAGCCATTCAGACCCCGTTCTCCGGACCTGCCGGACGGAACCTGGCGCATGCAGCAGGCAGACGTCGAACGGGTGCAGGAGTTTCGCAAGTGCATCGAATGTTTCCTCTGCCAGGATGTATGTCATGTCCTCCGCGAACACCATAAAGAAGACGAGTTCATCGGTCCCCGTTTGTTCGTCTATGCCGCGGCGCTTGAAATGCATCCTCTCGATAGTGAAGATCGCGTCGACGACCTAAGAAAAAAACACAGTATTGGTTACTGTAACATCACAACCTGCTGCCGAAAGGTATGTCCGGAGTCGATCACGATTACCGAAAATGCAATTATTCCGCTCAAGGAGCGGGTAGTCGATCGTTTTTTCGATCCTTTAAAGCAGTTGTTCAACATCCTCTAAGCGAAGGGGGTAACATGTTCACACTCAAACCTATTTCTCGTGACAGCGTAAGCGGCGCACTGGCCAAGGCTGAACGTTACCGCTTGCTCAACGAGCCCAACGAAGCCGTAAGCATCTGCCGTGACATCCTCGAAGTGGACCCGTCGAACCGTGAGGCGCATGTCAGCATGATCCTGGCCTTGACCGATGAGATGGTACATGATCAGGGGGCGTTCTCGAGCGCGATGGAGGCGATAGCCGGTCTCGAAACGGCGTACGATCGCGCTTACTATTCCGGAATCGCCTGGGAACGCCGGGCGAAGGCATATCACGACGCCGGCAAACCCGGCTCCAGTGGTTACGTTTACGATTGGCTCGTCAGGGCGCTACATCTATTCGAGGAAGCGGAACGCGTCCGGCCCGTCGGCAACGATGACGCAATCCTGCGTTGGAACGCCTGCGTTCGTTATCTCGATCGCCACAAGAAGCTCGGGCCGAAGGCGGAGGACGTTCGGGAACCAATTCTCTCCGAGTAATCCGTGGGTCGGCGAAGTCGGAAGTCGATGCTGTGGTCAGTCCTGGACTTTAAACAAAACCGTCATCCTGAGCGAAGCGCCTCGCAGATCTATTGCTTAACAGAGGGTTTCTGGCGCGGAGTCGAAGGACCCCGGCGGTGCTTATCTTACCCGTGCTGCTCGGAGCTTTTAACCACCGAAGCCGCACCGGGCGGACTCGCACCGGTCTTCCCTGGAGCCGAGAACCAAGAACTTGCTAGCATCTTGCTATGTCTGGCAGCTACATCTACATTCTCGGCAGCCATACAGGCACACTTTACATTGGCGTCACCAGCAGCCTGTATTTCCGCGTCATGCAACATAAGGAGGGCACGTTGGAAGGTTTCACCGCGTCCTATGGCTGCAAGCGTCTGCTCTACTTTGAAGGCTACGAAGATATTCGCACAGCCATCGCTCGGGAAAAACAACTCAAAGGCTGGCGGCGTGAAAAGAAGCTCAATCTCATTCGCACGATTTATCCCGAGTTCAAAGACCTTGCACAGACGTGGGGATGGAAGATGATTACAGGGCATGAAAAGATGTACCCGTGACTATCAAGTGCGTACCGTGGGAGATCCTGTTCTCGGGCTTCGGTGGTCGAAAAGCTCCGAGCAGCACGGGTAAGATAAGCTCCGCCGGGGTCCTTCGACTCCGCGCTATGAGCGCTGTGTCACGCGATAAATCTGTGAGGCGCTTCGCTCAGGATGACGGTTTTGTTTGAAGTCGAGGACTTCACGCGAAAGGTCTATAAAGTCACAGGCTCTCAGGGTGACGGTTAGTGAAGTTTTGACGAAAACATGCTAAACAAGTCTTCCCTAGTACATCCAGCTGCAGTCGCGAGTGAAATCGGTTGTGACGGATCTCTGCCACGTCCCGCCCGTTTTCTCGACTGCGAAAACTCCGCCGCTCCCGCAAAGATGACCGCAGCTCTTGATCACCGACACCAATGCCCGGGTGTGTGCGTGATCAAACCCTGGTACTCCCAGCAGCCGCACATATCTGACTTGCTTGTAGCTCTCGCACGCGGCGGCATCGCGCTTGTGTATCGCCATGCACATCTGCGCCTGTACAACGTCACTGTGCCGCAGCAGCCGGTAGCCCTGAGGGATGGAGAATTTCTGCTCCCAGCGATGGCTCTGCTGGTTGGCCGCGACGAAGGCGTCGGTCATGTTGTGCTCCTGCGGCGTCGAGGGCCTCAGGCAGCTACCGTTCACTTGCGGAATATCGGTCAGCGAATCCTCAGAGAAGACCAGCGGCTCCAGCATCGGAGCCTGGTAGAGCGCGGAGTAGACCGCGTACGACTCCATGGGAACAACACCGCCGCCCGGCTGGTTCAACGGCATGGTTGCTCCCAGATCGGTGACCGGAGTAGTGCCCGACTTTGCGTGGCGCAGCGAAGCGATCCCCACCCACAACAGCGCCCCTGCAACCATCAGCAGAACTAACCATGCACCTGGCCGCGACAAGCTGCGCATGTTGCACGCTACTTCGAGCTGATCGAGTAGCGCACTACCAGTCCGTCCACGTAGGTCACGTTGTAGCGCTGGTCGGCGGACAAATATTCGTAAACTTGAGTCTTCAATCCAGCGTCACCAACCGACTCCGACAACTGTTTTCCCGGGCCGAGTAAATGCGTGACGTCCTCTATCTTCATACCGCGTTTCAATTGTTCGGTGGAAGAACCTGCAGAGTCTCCTCCGGAAGCTGCTCCAGAGCCGCCTGCAGCCCCAACTACTTTGGCTGTGACGGTGAATGACACCCGCTGAATCTTTTGTGAGTGTTTGATCGAGTCACAGGAACCCTGGTTTGCAGAATCGTAGGCAATGGAAACGTGACCTCCTCCTATCGTTGCCTTGTAAGTACCCGGTGGGACGCTTTGCTGCGATGCGGCAACCTCGGCGTACACTGTCGCATCGCCGGTCGCCCTCTCAGATCGGCCTATGGGCACGTCGATGGTCGGACCCTTGGTCTTGCCGAACCAGGTGCTCCAGATAGTGGAATGGCTATCGTCCGAGTACAGGTTGTATTGCAGCCTATGACCCGCGCCGTCATCCAGTTGACCTACATTGCCAACATCCCAACTCGGGCATATACGCACCATCTCCCGGGAATTGCCGGTGCAGGCGTAAGTAAAGTTGCCCGTTGCGTCAAAAGGCTTACCGGTGGAAACGTCGATGGACCCGAACGAAATATTCGTCGCGCTGAAAGTGCAGTTGATTTCCTGCGCGCCGGCCGGGGAACCGGCAGAGAAGAGCAACGCAGCCGCGATCATTCCAGCGACCGTAAGACCACCGCGGCCGATCCGCCGTGGTAGCGATGGTTGCAACAGCCAAAAGATTAGACGAAAGACAACCAGCGTCATGCCGATCTCCTGCAAAGTCAATCCAACCTACTATACCGGCCAGACGCGGTTCAGGTTGAGCAAAATACTCGTGGTGTCAGGGCACGACCATGACCTGGGCCTGCCAGAACGAAGCCTTTTTTCCCGTTGGGTCCAGCACAGATATCTGGCACGCATACTCCCCCGGCGGAAGCTGACGGAGAGGAATGCTGAAGCTGAACGGCATCGTTTGCAACCGGTTATTCAGCCCTTGTGTCATTTGCATCGGCCGCGTTTCAAAAGCCTTCGTCTCTCCGCTGTAGAAGCTCACAAACGCGACTAAGGGCTGCGGCCCGGTCACTCCTTGCTCATAGGCTTGCAGGTAAACATACATGTCCTGGCTCTGGCGGAATACCCGGGTCACGCTGGGAATCAGTTTTTGTCCATTTTGCACCAGCGGGTTGACTGCTTCCTCTTTCCCCCGATCCTTTTCTTTTTGTGCGTTGTAGAGAGCATCTTTGAGCTCCACCCGCTGGCTGCTGAGTACCACAGAGCTGATAGGGACGTGCGCCACCTCCTTGTTTAAATTCGGGATGACGAAGGTGGTTTGATAGGTGCCGATCCTACCCGTCTCATCGTCGCGCGCAAGAAACTTGATCTGATACTTACCCGGCAGAAGCGTGAAGCCGGTGTCATATTCGATAGGCCGCCGCGCCAGCTCGGCAGCGGTAGCGTCAGAGAGCTTGATGTTGACGTTGTCGCGGACATTGGTCACCGTAGTGCCGCCGACCAGGTCTTTAATCTCACCGACAAAGTCGATCAGGGTATGCTCCGCGCCGCCGCGCTTGGCCAGGGCGAGTTCGCGGCCGGGGATCTTAACAATGATAGGCACGAAATATTCTGCCCGGTTGAGCTGGAAGTGATCAATCTCCATCGCGATCGAAAGCTCGGTGATGGGATCCTCGAGCATGAGCGCGTCTTCCAGCTGGCGCTCTTTATCCACTGCGTTGAAGTGGCTGAACTCCTTATCCGCGTAATAGCCCTGGCGATAATTGAGGTTTGCCCCAACGTCTTGCGTAAGCGAGATCTTCACCCGGCGGAAATGCCCGTTCCTCGCCGTGTTCGTCGTGTAGTAGCCAACGACATAGTAGTCAGAGATGGCTTCCTGCGCCTGAACGATGCCGCGCGTCAGGTCATTGGAATCGAACAGCGCCTTGCCTCCGGTGTCGCCGGCGAGGGCAAAAAGAGTGTCCTGTGATTGCTGGAAGTTGTTGGTAGTGGCCAGGGCGGCCGTGCCGGAGTACATGCCGGCATTGCCTGGCGAACCCTGGGTAGCATCTCCTAGTGGAGCCTCGGCGACCAGGCCGCGCGCATCGATGGGCCAGAAAGAGACACCGGCTCGAATGGCCGCGTCGACCGTGGCATGAAGCTGCGCCTGGTTATCAATGCCATTGAGTCGGAGGCCGCTGGCGAAGTAGATGAGAGACTTCTTCTCGTTCAACTGGCCCAGCATCTTGGCTGCGGTCTGCAGGGCGGAGAGCTGGCGATCGGTGTTGAAGACGTTAAATTCGCTGTCATCCTGGCCGAATGCGGCGCCCGTGTCGGCGCTGCTGGCATCGTCGATGGTCTCGGCGGATCCCTGGCCTTCGCCAACGATGAGGGTTTCCAGGATGCTGAGCAGCTTATTGCGATCGGCCGTGAAGTCCTGCAGGATGTCGACCGATCCACCCTGGTAGCGCAGGATGGAAACCAGGTCCACGGTGGTCAATTGCGTGCGAATGAATTTCTCTGCAGCAGACAGCGCGCGCAGCTGGTCGCCCGGCCGCATTGCAGTCATATCGAAGTAGAGCGCGAGCAGCCGGCGATTTTTGTAGCGATCGTTCTCCATCGTTTCCGGCTTAACCTGTGTGCGCGTAAGTTGCTTGTAGAGTTTGATCTGTTCGCTGCCGGGCGCGGCGGCAGGCACGGGCGACGCGTTGGCGCTCAGCGCCTGGTGCTCGCAGAAGCGGATGGTTTGGGCGACGCCGTCTTCGGTAAGGGCGAAGTCCTTGGCCGTGAGTCCCGGGATGAACTTTCCCTGCTTATCCTTGACTACGACGGTCTCGACTACCAGTTGCGATTTGACCGAGACGGTGTATGGTTGCGAATCGTTGGAGGTCTTGTTCTGGCCAATCTGCTGCGCCGTCGCGAGCGCAGTGGTGCTCAGGAGAAGCAGGACGATCAGGAACAAAGCCATTGATCTCCAAAAAGAATCGTCATCCCACCCGCCCCGGCCTGGCTTGGGGCAGGATTGTTCATAGTGGTTCAACCCACCTAAGAGCACGAAAATGCAAACGAAGAGCAGGGCTTTACAGGCTACGGTGAAACTCGCTGTTGGGTAGGTCCGGGCTTTAGCCCGGACATCTACCGGGCCTATTCTTAGGCCTTTAGGCCCTGAGGCATGGATTTCCATGAGTCTCCGCAGCTGCATGGAGAGAAAACCGTACCTCAGGGCCTGAAGGCCGATGGGTTTTGAGAGATGGGTGTCCGGGCTAAAGCCCGGACCTACCCACCAGCCAGCCGACACTCCCCTCCACAAATAAAAATGAAACGCGCTTCTCATCTCAGAACCTCAGACGCAGCTGAGTTTCCAGGCTGCGCATAGGATTGGGGCTAACCGGGAGACCGAATTGCGTGCTGTTCACGGTCGTGTTCCAACCGGTAAAAACAGGATGATTCAACATATTGGTCGCGGACACTTTCAAGTCGAGAAACAACCGCCCGCTAGGGCGGAAGGTTCGGGCGACTGAGCTGTCGAGGCTGAACTGGCCAGGACCGGTAATCGAATTCCTGCCCGCGGTTCCCCATTGACCCAGCAAAGGCGCACTGTACGCGGCTGGGTTGAGATGCTGACCACCGCTTGGCATCGAAACCGGCATGCCGGTAGGGTCGGGTCGAATGGTGCCGGTGTAGCCTGTTCCGGGGACAGCCGCTAAGTAGACCGGCGTCTCTGGCAGGCCGGTGCCGACCACTGCCGTGCCAACGATCGTCCACTCCTTGAGCAGCCTACCGCGCCAGCCGCCCAGCAGCGTTCCCCCGCCGAGGCCTTCGCCAGTAGTGTATTGGGCCTGCAGGTTCAGCAGGTGACGTTGATCGAAGGCGGAAAGCGAACGCTCGGCGTGCAGGTTCAGCCAGTTCTGTGCGATGGCCGATGTCGATGCGCCTTGCGTGCTGGTGGCGGTGGTTCCCGACGAGCCTTGACCCGATCCTTGACCCGAACCCTGGCCTTGCCCTCCCGAGGGCGCCGCAGTTTGGCTGCTGGCGACCACATGACCCTGGCCCCCCAGGAACGCGTCATCGTCAATCGACTTCGAATACGTATAGAGCAGTGACGCGGTGAAGCCACTGCGTAGCCTGCGCCGCACTTGGATCCGCCCGGCTTGTCGCGTGGAATCACCGCCCGAAGCCTGATAAAGGAAGCCCGACGGACAGTCAGTACATGGATTGCTCGCCCCGATGGGGTAGGTGTTGGGAAGAAACTGCTGCACCCCGCGCGTGCCTTTGACTCCCAGGTAAGTCGCTGTGAGCTGCAGCGCTCCCGGTAGATCGCGTTGCACAGATAACTGCCAGGTCTGGGCGTAGCCGACCCTGAAGTTAGGATCCACCGCGAAGGTGTTGGTAGTAATCGACGAGCAGGCGATAAAGCCATTTGCCAGCGTGAGCGGGCAGGCCGCGCTGTTTTGAACGCTCAGGCTGGTAGACAACGGGGACTGCTGCGCCATCTGTAGCGCAGTGGTCTGGTACACCGAGGTGTCATCATAGATGCCGTAGCCTCCGCGAACCACGACGGTCGAAGCAGGAATGGGTCGCCACGAGATACCCACGCGCGGCTCAAAACCGCGCCGGTCCGGCCAAATAAGCGAACTGGGATAGTGAATCTTGGTCAGCGGCCCGACAGGATCGCTGGCCACGACCGGCGCAACTGCGCTAAATCCCGAAGCGATGTCAAGATTCACCAGTCGCCCGTACAGTTCGGTGATCGGCGCGCCGTATTCCCAGCGCATTCCGGCGTTGATGGTGAGGTTGGGCAGAATGCGCCAATCATCCGTGCCGTACAGATCGTAAGCGGGCTGACGCAGATACTTATCCGCGTTGCCGAAAGCCACGGAACTGGTATCGGGCACACCGATAAGAAAGTCCGCCAGGTCAGAGCCGCCGATCGTTGCCCCGTTTGCTTTGCCCTGCGTAGCGGCCCCGGTAAAGGTGAAGATGCCCCGCGGGTTTGCCTGGAAAAAATCGTTGTATTCCTGTTTGCGCAGATCGCCGCCCATCGTGATGTTGTGGCGGCCGTGATAAATCGCGACAGATCCTGAAAAGGCATCGGTGCGGTTGCGATTGTAAGAGCTGTCCTCGTCGGTGAGCATCGTGATGCCGCTGGAAAAAGTGAGCGTGGGCGGACCCCAGTTGGATGGATCCTGATTGTTGCCGGTGATCCCCGCTTCCCCTGAGATGTTCTGGCGGTTTTCAAAATAGGGAACGATGTTGGTCCTGAGCCGGCTGAAATGATAGCCGCTATTGACGAAGAGCCGCTGGCTGAATCGGTGTGACCAATTGATGTTGAAGTTGATGCCGAGGATGTCGGTCTTGTCAGTGAAGGCGAAGAGATTGGCATTACTGGCCCGCGTGCTCTGAAAATTAAAGCTCCCGTAAACCTCGTCCTTGCGCCCGATCGTCTTCTCCAGGTGCGACTGCAGTGCGTCCTGGTGGGTGCTGTTGAGAATGGGCACTTGATAGTTGTAGAGCGAGTTGCCGTAAATGTTTCGTGACGGATACAGATTCAACAACGCCTGTGCCTGCGGGCTGACCGGGACAACGTTGCCGGGAAACGGCAACCCGGTTTTGGGATCGAAAACGATAACCGGTTGGCCGAGCGGGTTAAGTAAATCCGAGAGGTTCCCTGTCCGCTCCGCATCCGTGGGAACAAGTCCAGCCTCAGCCTCAGCGTTGTGGTTACGCGTCCACACATACGCGACGAAGAAAGTCGGCCCGCGCGGCAACAAGTGCGGAATCTTGAGGGGTCCGCCGAGCGTGAGCACCCCCGTGATGCGATTGTAAGAAGCCTTAGGTAAGTTCAGTCCGCTGAGCGAGTAGGGGCGGGCATCGGTCGCCGAGTTATCGAGGATAGCCGCCAGGCCGCCATTGTAGAGGCTCTTGCTGTTGTACCTTCGGTTGCCGAACGCCTGGTCGAGCGAGAACCGTGAAGTCGCCGCGTTGTTGACGCTGCCGTTCACCAGGAAGCCGTCCGATGACTGCTGGCTCGCGTCCTCCGCCGGCTTCGGTATTTCGACCGCGTTGTCGCCAGGGGCCGGTCCGGCCGGCTTCTTAACCAGCGCAGGTGCATTGAGGGTGGGCAGCGGAGCTGGGGGAAGATTTGCCAGCTTCGTAATCTCGTCGGGGGGCAGCAGCGTCAGTTCCCACTTCGCCGCTGCTGTGTTAGTGGAAACAGTGATTTCGTTGTGCATGGTCGAGAAGCACTGCATGTCAATCTCGATCTGCCATACTCCGTCAGCAAGGTCCGCGAAGCTATACAGCCCACCCTGATCAGTTACAGTGGTGAGCTTCTTCGTTCCTTGTGTCACCGTAACGGTTGCACCCGGCACCGGCAAGCCGCCAAAGGTGACTTGGCCGTGGTACGCCGAGGCTGCAGCCAGACCCGGGAAGGCCAGCGCGGCAAGAGCGCAAATCAAGTAGAGGATCCTCCGCGTTCGCCGCCATACCGTCGCTGTCGACATATCCCGAAGTCTGTGCGGCGTCAGTTCTCGGACGGCTTCTCGACATGATCGATAACGATCACGTCATCGGGAGCCTTGGCCGGTCCCATCTTCAGCCCGAGTTGCTCTTGAATTGCGGTGTAAAGGCTCGGCGGAGCATTGGGGTCATCGCTCGGCGGCGGCGGCTTCGCGCCGGTCCCTCGGAATTGCGCGAATTGGGAATCGTCCGGCGTCCATTTCAATTGGAAATCGTATCTGTCTTTGAGCTCGGTTTCATCCACCACCGGCTTGTCCATCACACCAGACTGCATCCAGGTGGCAAAATCCGTCATGGTTTGGTTTCTCACCACCAGGTCCCCAAGCCCCCTGAAAAAGAAGGCCGAGGGCTCATCTGGTCCGGTCGTGCTCTTGGTCATTTTGGGTCCACCGCTGGCAACCGTGATTACATACACCGAAAGCTCTCTCTTGTCGTGATGAAAGGTCAGCTTGAAGCGGTCCGCCAGCAGCTTTTGCACCATGATCCCCATCTGCTTGATGTTGGGCCGCCCTTCCGTGTCCGGCTTGCCTTCTATGTCGTACAGATCGGTGCCGAACCACGGTGGTGCATCGATAATCTGTTTGGCGTGAAGCCCATACGCAAACGCGATCAGATCATTCACATTGGTATTCAGGGTTACAAAATGACCGCCTCTGAATCCAAATGCCTTGCCCGGCTTGTTGGGAGCGCTCGGCTTGATGGTGGCGACTTCGAAACTGGGATTAGCGTTCGCGGCCATTGGCGGTAGCTTGGGTTCGGGCGGGGGAATGGTCCACTCCGTCTCTGGTGTAGCACGCGTCAGGTTCAGGGGCAGGGGATTGGGCCCTTGGGTCCAGGTGCCTGTGATCGTCTTGCCATCCGAACTTAGCTTGCCCTCATAGGTCCCACCGATCATCGTGAGTGACATCTTTACCGTGGTCCCGTCCAGCGTGATCTTGGTCACTGGAAGGCCGTCGCCGCCCTGGTCGATGCTGTAGAACACCGCCTTGTAGCCGCCGTCATCTGCCTTGGAGATCTTGACTACCGTGCGCAGGTCCCGGCCGGCGTGCAGTGTACCTTGCCAGGTGTCGGCAATGTTTTGTGTCGGGTTTGCCGCGGGGGCTTGAGCCGTCGCCGCCACTTGTGCCTGGAGCCCGGTGATATTCGCCGCGCCGAAGACGAGCGCGCTGGCCAGGGCTAACCATCCGGCACGGAAAAGCTTCCTGATTAATTCCAGTTTGCACACAACGCGGTCAGTCATGATTCGGGAAACCTCGGTTGAGATGGGGCCCGGTAAATCGAGACACAAGACAGCGCGAATGAAGCGAAATGTTGTACATAAGACGTACCAACCTAGGTGTTTTGTTCACCGGGGCGCGATTATATTGCTGCTTTATCGGCTTGGTCCCTTAGCTGGACTGCTGGTTCAGTCAAGTCCGCTTCCATGTGTCCGATTACGAACACATGACTCCCTTGAGCGCCCACCTTTCCTGCGAAGCGGTCTTATGCAACGCCAGATTCAAAATCGAAAACTGCAACATTTGATACGAAAACAAACCCTGATTAGTTCTCCGACGGTCTCTCGACATGATCGATGACCAGGACCTCAGCGAGTGCCCTGGTGGCGTCCAGCTTAAGCCCGATCTGCTCCTGGATCGCGGTATACAAATCGGGTGGCGCGTTCGTGCTATCTGTTGGCGGAGAAGGCTTGGCCCCCATGCCTTGGAACTGCGACTCATCGGGCGTCCAGTTGAGGTTGAAGTCGTACCGTCCCGCGAGCCCGGTTTGATCGACGACCGGGCGGTCGAGCACGTTCCTCTGCATCAGGGTGGCGAAGTCGGTCATACTTGCGTTGGAAAAAGTCATATCGCCGCCGATCCTCCCTTGGAAGCTCCACCCAAAATGTCCTTTCGGATCGGCATCACTCTTATTAAGTTTTGGCCCGCTCCCGGCGACCGAGAGCACATAAACCGGAAGCTCCTTCTTGTCGTGATGAGAGGTGAGCGCGAAGCGCTCAGCCAGCAGCTTCTGCATCATTTCTTTCCATTGTTGGTCGGTGGGCATGCCTTCGCCGTCCGGCTGCGCGTCTATATCGTATTTCTCCGTCCCTGCCCAACCGGGGGCGTCGATGATCTGATCGTTATGAATCCTGTAGGAGTAGGAGATAAGGTCATTGAGGGTAGTGTTCGTCGTTGTAAAATGGCGACCCCTGAAGCGAAAAAATCTGCCCGGCTGGTCCGCCTTGTTCGGCTTGATGGTCGCTACCTCGAAGCTGGGATGAGCGCTCGCGTCCATCGGTGCCAGCTTGGTAGGCGGAGGAATCGTCCATGCTATCTCGGGTGTCGCCCGCGTAAGGGTAAGAGGGACTACCGTGGACCCCTGAGTCCAGGTGCCTGTGATCGACTTGCCATCCGCACTCAGCTTGCCATCGTAAGTGGCGGCCTGGGTCGTGAACGACATCTTCACCGTGGTGCCTTGCAGCGTGATTTCGTGCACGGGCAGGCCGTCGCCACTTTGATCGGTGCTGTAGAAGACCGCTTTGTACCCGCCGCCATCCGCCTTTGCGATCTTGAAGACTACGCGCAGGTCTCTACCGACGTGCAGCGTCCCCTGCCACGTGTCGGCGATGTTCTGGGCTGTACTCTGCGTAGTAGTCTGAGCCAGCCCTCCATGATGCAGGGCGAAGTTAGGCATAGGCGCGGCTGCACCTGCCTTGCTCTGCCGGATAGAAGCAACGTCGATCGACATTTTTGGCGGTGTGTCCGGTTTGCCCGGCTTGATCGTGGCAACTTCAGATCTGGGCCCGGCATTCACGGCCATCGGCAGAACCCCGGTCGCCGTTGGTGACGCTGACGTGTTCGGAGTGGACGCGCCTGGCGTCGATGGCTGGGCCTGCGGTCCGCTCATTTGCGTGGATGCGGACGGGGCGGCGTCCTGAAGACTGCTCCTGCCCGAATCAGGCGCAGGGGTTGCATTCAGGCGCTGCATGACAGATTCGATCGGAGACATCCGGCCATGCGAACCCGGGATTGGCTGGGACGCAATCGGCAGGCTTAGCAGAAATGCAAAGGCGGCCAGCGCGATCAGTGATATCGTGCCGCCGGCCAGAATCGAACCGAGCCCCAGGGGTTCCTTGTCCAGGATTTTGAAGGAAGGAGTGCCCGCGGCATGGAGCGAAAGCGACGCTGCTTCTGTAACGGCGTAGGAATTCCGGTATGCGGACGGGAGTCCAGCCAAAACATCGGCCACCAGGTCCCACCAAAGACGCGCTCTCTTGAAGAAACCTGTCTCGTCGCGCAGGCGGTCTCGGATGAGTTGCAGGGCCTCGCCCTCGTATTTCTTGCGGAAACTCGAAGGATATAAGCGAAGCAGGCGAGTGTATATCTTTTCAGACATAATCCCCCCTCAAGATTTTGCGGGCTCGAGCAACACGCAAAACGTCGGCCATCTTCTCCGCTTCAGATCGAGCCACTTTGCGTCCGGCAACGGTCAGTCGGTAATAGCGGCGCCGTTCCTGTCGGTCTTCGGTTTCCTCAGACCGGTAAACCTCCTCGATCAGCTTTCCCTCAAGGAGCGCCTGGATCGAACTGTACAAAGTTCCAGGCCCAAGGCGCAGGCGTCCGCCGGTCTGCTCTTCCACCTGCCGCATAATGGCGTATCCGTGAAGGTCGCCCTCGGCGAGAGAAAGCATGATTTGGAACGCGGCCGCCGGTAAAGGATCAAGTTTCCGTTTTGGCATAATCGCTCGATGATCGGTATATCGATAAACGACTGTAATCCGCTTCCATCCGATTTGTCAAAACCTTTTGAAGCTTTCTTCATGTGTGACGAAGTGTTCCTTCGATCCCTATTAGTTCTCCGACGGCCTCTCGACATGATCGATGACCAGGCCCTCGACCATACCCTTTTGTGATTCCAGCTTCAGCCCAAGCTGTTCCTGGATTGCGGTGAAGATCGAAGCCCCTGAAGAATCAGCTGCAGGTCCGCTCTCTTGGCGGCCGCCATCCGCTCCGTTGACCATCGCAGCCTGGTTGTCCTCGGGCGTCCATAGGAGTGTGATGTCGTACGTTCCCTTCAGCCCGGTTTTGTCCAGAACCGTGCGTTCCAATAGCTGCGTTAACGGCGGCAGCAGGTTGGCAATCGGAATCCCTTGCGCAACCAGACGGCCTCTGCTCCACATCATCATGCCGGCACGTCCCCCGGGTTTACCGTCGGGACCCTTGATGCCGTCGGCGTACGTATCGCCTGGCTTCGCCACATGTAGTTTGGGACCATTCTTGGCGATGACCAGTGCATACACCGGAATTTGCTTAGGTGCTCGGTGCAGCTTCAGCTGGAAGCGTTCCGCCAGGACCGGCTGAAGCATGCGCAGACGTTGCTTTTCATCAAGCTTGTCCAGGGCAGCTAAATCAGAGCTGCCTACCTTTGCCACGACGTCGTACGTTTCAGAGTCGAGCCAGCCAGGTGCGCCTGTGATCTCATCGTCTTCGACGCTATAGGCCTGTTTAATGAGGAATTTCACGGTGAGCCCCGTCGCAGTCAATCCATCGGCCGTGAGCAATAGCGTAGATCCCTCGCCGGATTTGTGCGGCTTCACCGAAGCAACCTCGAACCCAGGCAGATCGACAGCGGGCGCTGCGTTTACCTGGCCAAACACGACTGGCATACCTAGGGCCATCGCTCCTGCCAATAGGAGCGATAGCTTCTTGCCGAGGTCCAGTTCGAGCGCAACACCTTTAGCCACGATGCGGGTAATCCTTTCGCAAGATCGGATCCGTCCGATTAATTTTCCGAGGGCCTCTCAACGTGATCGATGACCAGGACTTCCACCGGGGCCTTTCGTGATTCCAGCTTGAGTCCAAGCTGTTCCTGAATTGCCGTGAAAACCGAAGGCCCGGCAGATTCTGTTGAAGCGGTGTTGTCAGGCCCTGCGTGGCCGGCGTCGGTTGCACCTCGATCTGGTGTCCATTGCAAAGTGAAGTCGTATTTGCCCGTAAGGCCGGTCTCGTCCTGAACCATGAGCCCCAGTTGCTCCGATAGAAGCCGGGCTACGGACGATATGGGAAGCCCTTGAGCTGTTAGCTGACCGGGTCCCATATGCATCATGCCTGGCCCTGTCTGGCCTTCGAAGCCCTTAATTCCATTTGGGTACGTGTCTCCGGGTTTTGCTTCGTGAAGTTTTGGACCACCTTTTGCGACCACCAGCGCCAAAACCGGAAGGTCTCTTATCTCTGTGTGAACTTTCAATTGAAAGCGGTCTGCTAGAAGAGGTAGAAGCATGAGGCTACGCTGATCAGGGCTAAGATCGCGCAACGCATCGGTATCGGAGCTGCTTACTTTTGCCTCGATATCGTATCGCTCAGAGCCGAGCCAGCTGGGTGCTCCTAAGATCTGCTTGTCTTCGACTCGATAAGCTTGCCGGATAAGCTCCTTCAAAGGGATATTTATTGCACTGAGCCCGACCGGCGTGGTGTGAAGCATCATATTGTCTGTACCAGACTTGTCGCGCTTGATCGAAGCCACCTCGTACGCAGGCAATTTGGCAGCAGCGGCCGCGACCTGCAACCGAACGAAGTTTTGCGGTTCTCGAATCAAACCAAATACGACTGGCCCGGTAGCTGCAATCATGCCCGCGGCAGCGAGCAATAGTTTCTTGCTGAGGTCCAGTTTGAGCGCAACCGGCTCGCTCATGATGCGAACGATCCGGCTTTTGAGATCAGCGCCGGTGACGCCGGAGATGCAAGCCAGCGGCGATCCCACGCAGAATTCGCAGGTCTTCAGAATGCTCTCGGCGTACACCCGCGGTGGATTACCCAGCTGCAATACCTCTTCATCGCAGGCCCGTTCGCGCTCCTCAACCAGCCGCGCCCCCAACCACCAAACCAGTGGGTGAAACCAGAAGACGGCCTCCACGACCATGTGTACAGCCGCAGCAAAATTGTCGCGGCGGCGCACGTGCCATACCTCGTGCGCGATGATCGACTCCAGGTGGGCACTCCCAAGGTGCTGAGAAATTCCACACGGCCATAGCAGGCTAGGACGCAGGATGCCAAAAACGCCTGGTTCCAAGGTATCCTGTGAAAACAGGAGTGCGATCGGCGTTCGCACTCCTGCGATCTGCTCCAGACGCCGCAGTGCATCCACTTCGCGCCCTTGCGATACGGGTACCGCGCCCTGCATCGCTGCAGAGAATCGCCTCCAGCGCCGCCACCATAGACCGAGCGCCGCGACAAAACCACACAGCCAAACGGTGAGGAGAACCCCGCGTAACAGGGGAAGAAGATCAGGACGCGCAGCGCGTGCAACCGGCACAACAATGGGAGCGGCCGTCCGGGCAAAGGGCTGGCTCAGCTCCTCCGCTACGGAATACAAACCGTTCCCCATGCTTAGCGAATTACGCGGGCTGGCCAGATGGCTGCCGAGGCTGATCAACAGCGAAAAAGGAATGAGAAACTTGAGCGATGCCGCCAGCCACAGACGATACCGAATCCGCGCTTGATTCTTTCGCAAGGCCAACGTCATCATTGCGGCAACGGCAGCGAACAGCGTCGACTGCCAAAGGTGGTTGCCCACAGCTGGTGCGATCGTTGCCCATACTTCAGACAAGTACTCCATGACTTGCCCTCTCTCCGTAACGTGCGAATACTTTCAATACAGTCTGAAGTTCACCTCGATGTTCACTTCCACCGCAACCGGTTTGCCGCGGAGCATCCCCGGCTTGAATCGATACTGCTTCACCGCCTCAACCGCTTTCTGGTCCAAACCCTTTCCTAGATGACGAACCACCTGTACTCGCTGAGGATTTCCTTGCGCGTCCACAATCGTGGCGATCACGCAGAGACCCTGATACTTTGCGCGTTTGGCCTCCTCAGAAAATTCCGGGTCAGGTGCGAAGATGAGTTCGGGTGCGGAAACATCTCCTCCTACATGGTAGATTCGCGGGAAGGTGACGTTCGTGGAGGAGCTTTGGATCGGGGCGTCCAGGAGTTGCGACGCGGAATCGATCGTCCCCGCTTGCCGGTTGCTCGCCTGGGGCGATTGCGCACGGACACGAGGGGTGTTCCATAGACCGAAGAGGACAGGTCCAACAACGGCCGCAACTCCCACTGAAGCCAACAGGAGCCTTCTGCCCTGGCCAAGCTTCTCCGCCGGACCCGGAGTCATGATGCGCACAATGCGTTTCTTCAGCTCGGCGCCCGTAACGCCGGAGACGCAAGCCAGCGGCGCTCCCACGCAGAATTCGCAGGTCTTCAAAATGCTCTCCGCATAGATCGACGGTGGATTGCCCAGCTGCAAAACCGCTTCGTCGCAGGCGAGTTCGCGCTCCTCCACCAGGCGCGCTCCCAGCCACCAAACCATAGGGTGAAACCAGAAGAGACCCTCCACCGCCATGTGCAACGCGGCAGCCAGGTTGTCGCGGCGTCGCGCGTGCGACACTTCGTGCGCAAGGATAGCTCTGAGGTGCGAATCTTGAAGATGTTCGGAAATCGTCGCCGGCCACAACAAGACCGGCCGAAAAATGCCGAAGATCCCGGGCTCCATAGCAGAGCCCCGCGACAACAAGAGCGTCATCGGCCTGCGCACTCCTCCAATCTTCTCCAGCTGCCGTAGCGCATCCACTTCGCGACCCGTGTACATGGGTACCGAGCGGTGTACCGCCGCGGCAACCCGACGCCAGCGCACCGACCAGAGAGTAACCACTGTGACAAAACCGCACAGCCAGACTGCCGCAATCAACCCAGGCAGCAGGGCAAGCAGATAAGCAGCGGAGGTCGCATGGTTAACCGGCGCGATCACGACAAAGGTGAAGGGCTGGCTAAAGCCTTCCACTGCGGAAAACAATCCGCTCCGCCCGCTCAGTGAAAACCGCGGACTGGCCAGACGACGGCCGAGGCTCATCAATAGTGAGAAAGGAACAAGAAACTTCAGCGACGCTGCCAGCCAGAGACTGTGGCGAACCCGCGCCTGGTTTTTCCTGAATGCCAACGTCAGGATCGCGGCCAACCCTGCGAACAGCGTCGACTGCCAGAGGTGGTTAGCCACCGCCGGTGCGATCGCGGCCGGAACTTCGGAGAAGTATTTCGCAATCATGGCTTATCCTTCCTTTCCATCTGGCGCAGTGTCTTTTCTGCTTCTTTTACGTCCTCCAGTGTCAGCTTGCCTGATTCAATCAGGTGCGCCATCACAGGCTGTGTGCGGCCGCCGAACAATGCCAGCAGGTCGTCGACCAACCTCCTTTGTGCGGCGCTGCGCGAAACCGCGGCTGCGAAGATGTGGAAGTTTCCAACCTTCCTCACCCGGCGCACGATATTTTTCGCTTCCAGGCGATATACGGTGGTTTGAATGGTCGTATAAGCGGGCCTGCGCTTAGCGGGAAATGTCTCTTGGATCTCGCGGATGGAGGCCTCGCCTTGCGTCCAGAGGGCCTCCATGATCTGAAACTCGAGTTTGGATAACTTGGGTTCTGCCACCGTTGCTCCTACAGGTGTACTATTGTTTACTACACGTGTTTGTTATCGTCAAGGGAAAGCACGGAGTGTAGTTCCCAGGAAGGGCCAGAGACCGGTGAACGTGCTGGGAACCAGGATATGTGACCGCAACCGAAGCACACCACTTCGCCATAGGCTCGGGGAGTCGGCCCGGAATCGTAAGTCGGTTTTCGTGCACCTTCTCCTCGCACTGATATGTGGTCGAAGCCTGGGGCAAGAGAATGCAAAGCCTCTTTCTCCTTCTGAAGCATATAAGGCAGCGCTTGCGCCCTTCCAGGCGGCGCGGACGCAGCCTGACGATCTAACGGATGCTGACAGGTTTGCCCTGCAAATTGGCATCGCCCGCGCCTCCCGCGACTGCCGGGCACTCTCACCGAATGCGTCGTCACTCGGTGCGGATGAGAAAGAGCTCATCGCTCTAGGCGAGTTGTGCCTGTTCGGTCAGGAGTATGGGCCTGCCCGCGCCGCAATCACGAAGTATCTTGCCCTTCCTCAACCGCCTGAGAGAAAGCTGGCTACGGTCTTACTGGTCCGGGCTCTTCTCGGGCTGAACGACCCGGGCTCCGCAGAGTTGGTTGTGCGTTCACTGCTACGGGATTTTCCCTACGATGCGGAAATCCACTTCGCCATCGACCAGGTCATCGATGCATCCGAGGGGATCAGTGAGGGGTCCAATAGAATGGCTCTTAACCTCTGCACGACGCAGAATGCCGTCACTCTGCCGCTGCTTACCGGTGGAAAGGCACTTGAGGGCAAAGAAGCAACCGCATCTGCAAGCGTTTTGTTCGGCGATGCCGTGCGCTGTGTTTCCCTGGCAAAAGGACGAGATGAATCTTCTGGGCAAGAAGTGATGCATCAATTGGCAGCGATCACACAGATGCAGAGCTGGCAGGCCACAGCAGACTATTCGCTCATGCAGGCGTCGTTGAAACGCCAGCAAATGGTCGGGACGCAAGTCGCCCTGAGCTCCTTGCACGGGTTTACGCTCACCACTGGGAAACTGGTGCCGCGCCTGATCTCACTGAGACGGGGCATAGTGTTCTTGCTTCCCTTTGTTCTCTGGTCACCGAGCGCTTCAGATGAGGCAGGGCGCTTGGCCAGGCTCGCACCGCAACAGACTATTTACGCGATTACCAGCTGGAGTGCCAACACCGGCCGGGACGATGTCCCGTCCAGTCAAATTTCAACGGCTTTACGGGAGTGGCAGCGGAATTTGCCGGCCAACGTTCACATGGTCATAGTTCCCAAAGCAGAGCTAAGTGTCTTCCATGTCGATTCCTTTCCTGCCGGCATTGTGATTCGCGAAGGAACCGTAGCCTGGAATGGTGTCTTGTCGAGCCAGGGTGCGGAGCGCATGCTTCTTAGCACTCTGTCCGGCCGGCCCTTCGTCCACCAGGGCTCCGATCATCACAAATAAGTGCATGCTTCCCTGTCGAGATGGCAAACTCCATTCTGCAGTCCTATCCATCGCGTTGATTTTGTCGTCGAGCGTGACAGGCAAAAGTCAAACTCCCATCAAATCAAGACCGCTGCCCCTAGGCACTCTCGTGGACGTGGGCGGCTATCGCGTGCATCTCTACTGCCTTGGCCAGGGAAGCCCAACCGTCATGATCGTGGGCGCAGCTTTTTCATTCGACTGGGCGCTGGTGCAACCGGAGGTGGCGAAATTCACCCGCGTTTGTACCTTCGATCCATCTGGAACCGCGTGGAGCGATCCTTTGAAGACGGGGACGGTACCGACTTGCGATCAACGAGTCCATGAGATCCATCAACTGATCATGAAAGCACCAGTCGATGGTCCTTATATTCTCGCCGGATACTCAGTGGGAGCTCAGTGGGCGCGGCTCTACGCCGCCAGATATCCCGACAATATAGTTGGCATGGTCATTATCGACCACGCGTTTATTCCCGGTCAGACCACCCCGCGTCGAGCTACACGCTCGCATAGCTCGCCACAGAGCTACAGTCCGCCCACGCTTGTTTCTGGAGCGCCAATCGTTCTCGACTTTCAGGACGATGTGAATTTCAGCAAGTTGCCGAAGCATGATCAGGAACTGCACACCTGGGCCCTCTCTGAAAATCCCATTCAGCCGGATTACGAAATGGCCGAGGACTGCTTCGCGGATCTTGCAACGGTTACAGGCAATTCCACGTCTCCGCTTGGTGACATGCCGCTCATCGTGATTAGCACTCCAAACGAAACCCCGGGCTATCCGAAATTACAAGCAAAACTATTGGCGTTGTCACGAAACAGCAAACATATCATTGCTTGGAACAGCACTCACATGGTTCTCATTGACGAGCCCGAAGTGATCACAGCGGCCATCCTTAAGAAGGCGACGGCCGTGCGGCAGCAGCCTATCAAATCCGCGAGCCCCTGACTGCCTCGAAGAACCTACGGATTGAGTGGAGAGATTGGAGCATCTCGCCGGGGCTAAAGAGGTGCGTGAGACGAGAAACAGCAGGTCCCTCCACTACGCTACGCTCCGGTCGGGATGACAATTCTGTCGGGTCATTAACATCCATTTGTCCGACCGCTTTTGAGACCATTTCCTTGCAAAAGAATTGTCATCCCATCAACCGGAGCGTAGCGTAGTGGAGGGACCTGCTGTTTCTCGTCTCATACCTAACACTGCAGACCGCTCGTTCCTCCATCTGCCGCCACGCGTGTTTGTGCTCAAACCCCTGGAACTACGAATGGCGATGGATACACTGGCGTTCTCACCTTTCCTGTGATTTGATAATCGGCAGCTTTGGCAGGCCCTTCCTCAAACGTAGTTACGGTTCATGGAGGTTTCATGAAGTCCACCATGATGTCATCGCCGCTACTGGTCAACAGCATCCTGGAGCGGGCGGCCGCCCTTTTTCCCGATGTCGCAATCGTCTCCATGCAGCCCGACGGTTCTCGCCACAGCTACACCTATCAGGATCTGCGCAGACGCTCGAGACAATTAGCGGCGGCTCTTGAGGGCGCGGGTGTTGTCAAAGGAGATCGTGTCGCTACACTGATGTGGAACGGGCATGCCCATCTGGAAGCCTACTTCGGCGTCCCCATCACTGGAGCCGTGTCCCACACCCTCAACCTGCGGCTGCATCCGGACGAACTCGCCTACATCGTCAATCACGCCCAGGACCGCTTTCTGATTGTCGAGGATGTGCTGCTGGACCTCTTTGAGCAGATCCGGCCTCGCGTCCGCTTCGAGCGCGTCTTCGTAGTCGATCACGGCAGCGGCAGACTTCCGGACGGAACCGAACCATATGAGGAGTTCCTGGCGGAAGCAAGCGATGAGCCGAGTGCTGCTGATCTTGCAGAAGAAGACGCAGTGGCGCTTTGCTACACCTCGGGAACTACGGGCTGTCCCAAAGGCGTCCTCTATTCTCACCGTGCGATCGCCTTGCATTCCCTTGCCATCTCTCTTCCCGACCAGCTGAACTTCAGCCGCAGCGACACCGTTCTCCCCATCGTGCCCATGTTCCACGTGAATTCCTGGGGCTTCCCGTATGCCGCAGCTATGAATGGAAGCAAACAGGTCTTGCCCGGATGCAACCTCAAGCCGGCGGCTCTACTCAACTTGTTGCAGAACGAACAGGTGACGATGGCCGGCGGTGTTCCTACCATTTGGATGGCCGTGCTGAATGAGCTGGAAAGCGATCCTGGCCGTTGGAAATTGGCCCCCGGATTACGACTCATCACCGGCGGCTCGGCGGCGTCCGAATCTCTGTTCCGCCGTTTCGACAAGCTCGGTGTACACCTGGTGCAAGCATGGGGCATGACCGAAACCACCCCCGTTGGTACGGCCGCCACGCTCAAGCCTCACATGCACAGTTGGACAGAAGATCAAAGGTACGCCCAGCGCGCCAAGCAGGGATTGCCACTGCCCTTTATCGACACCCGCACCGTCGACGACCAGGGCGAGTCTGCCAGAGATGGAATCGCCGCGGGCGAGCTGCAGGTCCGCGGGCCATGGATAGCGGGCAGTTACTACAATCTTGATCAGGCGGACAAGTGGACTGGCGATGGCTGGTTCCGTACCGGAGACGTAGGCACGATTGACTCCGAAGGCTACTTGAAAATCACCGATCGCCTGAAGGACTTGATCAAGTCAGGCGGCGAGTGGATCAGCTCCGTCGATCTGGAAAATGCCCTGGTGGCACACGAGGCGGTTAGGGAAGCCGCGGTCATCGCCGTGCCCCACAGCAAATGGCAAGAGCGTCCACTGGCCCTCGTCATATTGAAAGATGGTTTCGTGGTGGATGCTTCCGAGCTGCGAACATTCCTGGAGCGACGCTTTCCTCGTTGGCACGTGCCTGACGGTTTTGTTTTCGTGAACGAGCTTGCCCACACTTCAACGGGCAAGCTCTTGAAGAGCAAACTGCGACAGGACTTCGGGCATTGCCTCGGGGAACTCTCTTAGCTGGACTGTTTCACCTAAGGATTGGGCGAATGCGGATATTTCCGGCTGAACTCCTCCATTTGCTGCTGCAGCTGCTTCTGTAGATCATCCATCCGCTCTTTGAACTCTGGACTGTTCACCTTTGCCATTGCTTCTGCCATTTGCCGCTGCGCATCTTCCATTCGCTGCTTGAACTCGGGACCGTTTAGTTGTGCCGTTGCCTCTGCCATTTGCCGCTGCATATCGTCCATCCGGTGCTTGAATTCAGGACTGTTTGCCTTTTGCATCGCCCCTGCCATTCGCCGCTGCGCGTCGTCCATCCGCTGCTTGAATTCGGGACTGTTTAGTCTTGCCGTTGCTTCTGCCATCTGGCGCTGCGCGTCGTCCATCTGCTGCTTGAACTTGGAATCATTCAGTCTTGCCATCGCCTCTGCCATTTGCCGCTGGGCATCGCCCATGCGCTTCTGGAACTCGGGGCCGTTCACCTTCGCCATGGCTTCGGCCACTTGCCGTTGCGCCTCATCCATCCGCTGCTGGACTTCCTTGTCGATACGCCGCTGCTCCGCCGGGGTAAGTGCGCGGCACTCCCCATTCCCTACATCCCGACGGGGGTGGTTACGCTTGTTCACGGTAGCGTGCGACGTGGCGCCGTGTGTCACGGTTTCATTCGCAGAGGAAGGCGTAGGCCCCGGCGCCACAGAAGTCTGAGTCTGCGCCACTGCTGGCGGGTTCTGCGCTACTTGCGGGGGAAGATTTGCCTGCGCCATCGTCGGCGTGACATGAAACATCCCCGCGATCACGCCCGTGGCGATCATCATCGCCGCGCCACTGACTGCGCGCGCAGCCTTCGCCCGCACACTGATCGTGGTTGTGTCCATCAGTCGCATCACTCGTTCTTCCAGTGTGTTGTTACCGAATAACCCGGTAAATTGCGTTTGTGCAGCCATGCCGCGTCCTCCCAGCATGCTGTGCGCCAGGGCCAGCAGGCACTTCGCGTATCCCAGCTGAGACTTCATTTCCTGGGCCGCCATTGCATCGCAGACCATTTCACGCGTCATACGTATCCGCTGCTGTACCCAATCCGCAGCCGGATGCCAGACCAGTGGCAGCGCTGCCACCTGGCAGGCCACATTCATCAGGTAGTCGCGTCGCTGGATGTGCGCTAGCTCGTGGCAGAGAGCGGCTCGAATTTCATTCTCCGTATACCGGGCGAAGCCCTCAGGCAGCAGCAAGACCGGCGCCCGCACGCCCACGATCATAGGGCTCGACACCTCTCTGGACTCGCGTAGCCGTGGCGGTGTTATTCCCAGCCGAAGACTGTAGTCAGCTAAGGCTGTCCTATCTCGAAGGCAAAGGGAGGTCAACTGCGAAGTTTCCACCAGCTTGCGCGCCGCGCGCCACGCCCGCGCAATGCGCAGCAGGCCGATCACAATCGTGGCCACATACAACCTCAACAGCCAATGTGTGGTGGCCGGTGCCAGGCGGATGCTACTCACTCGCGCGAAGAAGAGAGGCGCAAACCGTTGCCCGCGTGTTGGCGGCAGCTCGTTCTGCGCCAGTGGGCTAAGCGCCTCCTCGCGGCTGACTACCGGCTCCTGCATGCTCGGTATGCCTGCTATGGTGTGCCCGGCCGCGGATACACCCGTCCTGCCCATGCCATGTAGCGGCAACAGCAGCGCCAGCCCAAGAACGGCCAGCCATACGCGATGCTGGGTGACTGGCGCCGGCCTGACCATCCGCAACAGCAGCCATGCGCTTCCCGCAAGCAGCGGAACTTGCCACAGCGCATTAACCACGTACTCGATGAGCGCGCGCTCCATCATTGCTCCTCCTTCGGGGCCTGTGCTTCGGCTGCGGCCAACTTCCGCGCCACCCGTGCCAATTCCTCCGCGCTGATCTGCCTCGTATCCACCATCGCCATGAGCAATGCCTCGCTCGATCCGCCAAACATCCGCTTCACCAGGTCACTCAAGGCGCTTCCCGAGGCACGCTCACGGCTGACCGTAGGCCGGTAACGAAAGGCGCGGCCCTCCTGCACCCGTTTCACCTTGTTCTTGCGCAGCAATACGTTGAGCATGGTCTGCACCGTCGTATAAGCAAGGTCCGCCTTGAGCTTCGGTTGCACCTCGGCTACCGTGCAGGGTCCCGCTTCCCAAAGCACCTGCATGATTTCCAGCTCCAACGGCGTCAATGTCTGATTCTTGGCTGGCATCGGGAAGTTCACTCTCTTCCTAAACTTTTAGTAGGTTAATACGAAGCGGCAGGGTTTTGTCAACTAATCTTTTAGTAGTGCGCAGCGGCTCAGCCTTGGTAGGCCAGCTCCTCGCCTTCGCCTGCCAGGGCCAGAGGCCAGTCGGCGGGCGAGTCGACCACGCTATCCGGAGGGTCCGAGACCAGCGTATGCGGCGCTAGTCCATAGGAGCAGCCCATGCTCCATACCCCGGCGCTCCGCGCGGTTCGGATGTCCACGTCGGAATCTCCGATCATCAGCGTCTCCTGCGCGCTCACACCCGCCTCCTGCATCAAGGCAAGCAGCCCTTCCGGATCGGGTTTCTTGGTGGCAAAGCTGTTGCCGCCGTAGACGCGGAAAAAATAGGGGCTCAGGCCAAGAGCGTCGCAGATGGCCTGCGACGGTCCGATCGGCTTGTTGGTCAGGACTGCCATGGATCGTGGTGCGCCCCCCGGCTCGAACCGCAGGCTGTCGAGCGATGCAAACACTCCGGGGTAAACGTAGGTTTGGTCCAGCTTGTGTTCGCGATAGTAATCCAGAAAGAAGGCGAGAGCAGAATCAAGAAAATTGGGATCCGCCGGCTCGCCCAGGGAGCGGCTTACCAGCCGTGCCGCGCCATCTCCGATGTAGGTGGAGATCACTGCCTCGGGTAGCGGCGGCCGGTCGAAGTGCTGCAGCATCGCATTGACCGAGGCACAAAGATCGGCTCCGGAGTCGATCAGTGTGCCATCGAGGTCAAACACAAGCAGACGGAGAGCTCCGGCCGGAATGGGTCGATATGTCCTGAACATCTTTCTACTTTAGTCGATGCACCCGCCGGCCCTACTCCGGAACGCGCCAGCCGTTCATGGTCAGCACCAACGTAGCCCGGTCCTGCGCATTTCCCGAGGTCGCCTTTGCAAAGGCGGGAAAGGCCTTCCGTATCTCGTCGGAGTCAGCCCAGCCCGGAACGTCCATCATCTTGTAGTGGTAATCCACCTGGGTGGTCTGCTGCCCGTTGACGGCGGCAGGTGGGGTAAAGCCATCGATGCTGGTGACTACCCTATGTCCGTAGCAGAAGCGCGGCGGTACGCGTTTGCCATAGGTGGTGAGTTCGTAGCGCTTGACATGGATATCTCTGTCTTCGAGGGACTTGAGTAAGCCCGCATCCGCCAGCGCATCGAGGCCTTTCTTCCTGGGATCGCTGTCACCGCCGGTGGTGCTGGCCTCGTAAGGAAAACGGATCGCACTCGGAAAAAGGCAATCGTCATTGTTACCATAGTAGACGTTCAGCGTTCGGGTAAAGTTCTTCGCGGTCGCTGCCTTAAACCCGTTGCATCCTGCCAGTACAAGCCCCAGCGCAAGCGCGGTCCCGGCCCGGTAGATCCATCTCTGTCTTGCCATGTAGTGCCCTCGCAGTGTTAAACGCTAAACGTAAGCCTATTTGATGCTTAATGATAGGGTGAAGGGCGATATGGAAAAAGAAAATCCGCGGGTTGTTCTGGTCACCGGCGCCTCTTCCGGCATCGGCCTGGCTTGCGCCAATCATTTGGCTGAACGTGGTTTTCGGGTCTACGGCACTTCGCGGCGGGCAGCCGCCGGTAGCATAGACCCCGGCAAAGTAACCATGTTAACCGCCGACGTCACCGACGATCGTTCGGTGGAGCAGGCAGTCGCGACCGTGCTCGACCGCGAAGGCCGGCTGGATATCGTGGTAAATAATGCCGGGATGGGGATTGCCGGACCGGTCGAAATCACTTCGATCGAGCAAGCCAGGGGGCAATTTGAGGTTAATTTTTTCGGAGCTCTCCGGGTCTGCCGAGCGGCATTGCCGGCCATGCGCAAGCAGCGCAGCGGCTACATCATCAACATCGGTTCCATCGGCGGTATCCTCGCCATCCCTTACCAGTCGATGTACAGTGCTTCCAAGTTTGCCCTGGAAGGGCTAAGCGAAGCGCTGCGCATGGAGGTAAGGCCGTTTGGCATTCGGGTGGTGATCATCGAGCCCGGCGACCACAAGACAGCCCTCACCGAAAATCGCCGCTACACCGAAATTTCAGGCGCTACAGAGGCCTATGGTCCGTCGTTTGAGGCGGCGTTGGCGAAGACGGCCCACGACGAGCAGAGTGGTCCCGGTCCGGAGCAGGTGGCTCGTCTGCTCTCTCGCATCGTGAACCAACGCCATCCTCGCCTGCGCTACACCATCGGACCCGCTCCCCAGCGCGCCGCCGTATGGCTGAAGCGTCTGTTGCCCTACAGCATCCTCGAATACACCATGCGCACCTACTACGGTCTGCAAGGCTAGAGCGTAGCGCCTACTGAATCCGGATATCTCCCGAGCCCGTTTCCGCCTTGATCGTAGGGCCGCCTCCGTTGACCGTTCCGGTCACGTGATGCTTGTCCATGGACCCCCGCATGGTGAGCGGAAGGTCCGTTTTAATCGAGCCCGAGCCGGTCTCCGCATCCAGCGTGAAATGAGCGTTGCCGCCCACCTGCAGTGTGATATTGCCCGAACCCGTTTCCAGCTTCCATGGGGAGGTAGGCTGGCCGCTGATCTCCAGGCTGCCGGAACCCGTTTCCGCCTTGATTGCACCCTGTACGTTGTTCAGCGCGATCGAGCCGGAGCCGGTGCCGGCGACCACGTCGCCCGCCGACGCCAGCTGGGCGCGCACTTCGCCCGAGCCGGTCTGCAGCGTGGTGGAACCCATCAGGTTCGTCGCTTCGATGCTGCCCGAGCCGGTTTCCAGCCTGGAGCCGGCGCCCAGCTTGTCCGCGTGGATCGAGCCGGAGCCGGTGTGTGCCCGCACCGTTCCAATCAGATTAGAGAGTTGCAGGTCGCCCGAGCCGCTCTCAGCCGTAAGCATGGTATTCGCCGGAGTTGTGATCTCGTAATCGATGGCGACATGGTGCATGGAGTCATCGCTGCCCTCGCCCACGCGAATGATATTGCCCGCCTGGTTAATGGGGGGACTGCTGGCCACTCTCGAGACCGCATCGTCCGATGAGCCACCCCACCAGCTATTGCTGCTCTTCACGTGGCCAACAATGTGCACCTGGTTGTCCGAGCCAGGCGAGACGTGGATGTACCCCGCGCCGGTCGACACACGGAGCGTCACCGGTCCGTTAACGGTAAGTGTACGGTCGAAGGACTTTTCCGCGGCCACCGCAACCGCCGGGAGATACATGGACATGGCAACCAATAAGCCGGCTGCCGCTTTGCGGGATGGGTTCCATCGGGTTTGCATCATTGCCCTCCTTGGGCTCTGGAGACGTCGCACTAAGGTCGCAAATAAACAGTCTGGCCTTTTTTAAGGCCAGGAAGTGTTCATTACACTCTGATCGATCTCCCCACGGGTAACCTTGTCCAGGCCGCTGGCTGCGGTTGAAGTAGGTGCTGCGCCGCCACAACCCTTTCGAACCCGGGGTTCAGCCCTGTGTTGTTTGATACGTAGAGCGATTGGGGATGGTTCCCCTCTACCAAACTCTATTCTGACCAGGAATCCTGGATTCCACAGTCCCCGAATCAACAGTTTCCGGCGATGTACCTGGGCGTCAGCCTCACCGGTATCATGACGGAATGAGCTCCGATTCTTTCCCCATGTGCGGCCGGGTCCCTGGTTCCTGCGCGCAATGGTTGAACTGATGCTCTTTCGGACGGTTTCCGTCGCCTTGCTCATCCTGGCGAACGGCTTCTTCGTGGCGGCGGAGTTCGCCCTGGTGAGCGTGCGCGAGACCCGTATCGAGCGCCTGATCGCCCTGGGGCGGCCCGGAGCGCGGGCTGTACGCCGCCTGCAGGAAAATATGGAAGACTTCCTGCCCGCGGTGCAGCTGGGCGTGACCCTGTGCAGCCTGGCCCTGGGCTGGATCGGCGAGCCCGCGGTGGCGACCCTCTTCGAGCACTGGTTCACAGGCATGCCCCACGCCAGGGTCTACGCCCACGTAATGGCCGTCCCCATCGCTTTTGCGCTGATTACCTACCTCCACGTCTTGCTCGGCGAACTGGTGCCAAAATCCCTCGCCTTGCGCAAGGCCGAGGTCCTCGCGGTTGCGGTGGCCGGGCCTATGGATGTCTTTATCCGCGTCACCCGTCCTGCAGTGCGGCTGATGAAGTGGTCGGCGCGCGTAGTCATGCGCTTATTTGGCATGGAAATGATGCAGGGTGGTGAAGTGCATTCGCCGGAGGAGCTCAAGCTGATCGCCACTGCGGCGCGCAGAATGGGCATGCTTCCCGCCTTTCAGGAGTCGCTGATTCACCGCGCGGTCGAGCTCAACAGCGTGCCCACGCGGGAAATCATGACCCCCCGCCAGCGCATCTTCTCTTTGCCTAAGGACATGCTCATTGAGGACGCGAACGCGCGCGTGGTCGAGGAGCAGCACTCTCGCGTGCCGGTGTACGACCCCGCGCATGGCCCCGAGCATATTATCGGCGTGGTCTACTCCAAAGACCTATCCCGCCTGATGCACTTCCGCATGACCGCGCAAACCCGCTTTGCCCGCGCGCCTTTCACTGAATTGCGTCTCGGGCAGGTCATGCATGATGTGCTGGTAGTGCCGGAAACCAAGCCCGTGCTCGACCTGCTGAGCGAATTTCAACAGCGCAGACGGCATATTGCGATCGTGGTCGATGAGTATGGGTCGACCGTGGGTCTGGTAACGGTAGAAGATGCTATCGAGCAGATTATCGGAGAAGTAGAGGACGAATTTGACATTGGCCCCCGGGCCGCTCTGCAAACCACCGCGGGCGCTGTGGTGCTCGATGGCGGCGTGAACCTGCGTGACCTGGAGACCCAGATGAACTGGCATCTACCCCGCAGCGGCGGAGTGGAAACCCTCGCCGGGTTTCTGCTTACCCGGCTGGGAAAGATTCCGACCGGGGAGGAGACCGTCGATTTTGAAGGGCGAAGGTTTACCGTGTTGGAAATGAGCGATCATCGCATCAGCCAGGTGCGCGTGGAACGGCTGGAGAACCAGGCGAACGATGCGGAACAGGGCAGCACAAGAATCACGGACTCGGTGAAGACGGGTGTGGCGGCGCGAGTTCAGAGTCACCGCGATGCCGGAAAGAAAGAAGGTTAGATCATTTGCACTTCTACTCTGAACTTGCCTCGTGTGCACCGGAGGTGAAAATGTTAGGCAGGTTGCATTGGTAGCGCTGCTCAAGCGATTGCTCTATATCCTGCCGGTCATCTGGCTGGTAGTGTCGATGGTTTTCCTGCTCATCCACTTGGTGCCCGGCGACCCGGTGCAGCAGATGCTGGGCGAGGGCGCGACCGCGTCGGATCTCTCCGCGCTGCGTCATCAGTATGGACTGGACGCGCCCCTGGGAATGCAATATCTGCACTACTGGCGCGGTGTGCTCCATGGCGACCTGGGCCGGTCGCTGCGCCTCAACGATTCCGTCTCCCACTTGGTCTTAACCCGTTACCCCTACACCCTGGAGCTGACAGTGGCTGCGCTGTTGCTGGCCTTGGCCCTTGCCATTCCTGCCGGCGTGCTGGCCGCGCTGCGCCGGGCCCGCTGGCAAGACAGTGCCGTCGGCGTGGTGAGCCTGCTGGGGCTTTCCTTTCCCAGCTTCGCCCTGGGCCCCATCCTGATCTTGCTGTTCTCGATCAAGCTGGGATGGCTTCCGGTTTCAGGCGCAGGTTCGTTTGCTCACCTGGTGCTGCCCGCCATTACCATGGGCGGTAGCCTGGCCGCCATTCTTACCCGCATGGTGCGCACCGCCATGTTGGAGGAGTTAAGCCAGGACTACATTCGTACCGCGCGCGCCAAAGGCTTGCCCGAGCACGTGGTGGTCTACCGCCACGCGCTGCGCAACGCCATCATCCCCGTGATGACGCTGGTGGGCCTGCAATTTGGCGCCCTGCTCGCAGGCGCAATCGTTACTGAGACTATTTTTTCCTGGCCTGGCATCGGCCGGCTCACCGTCTCGGCGATCTCCAACCGCGATTACGCCCTGGTGCAGGGCTGCATTCTGGCCGTAGGGCTGACGTATGTGCTGGTCAACCTGCTGACCGATATGCTCTACACCGTCGCCAACCCCAGAATCCGCAGCTAGGGCAGATTCGCAATTGGTGTCGGCCGAAGCAAAAAATCTCTTCGAGGTTTTCTTCCAAGGAAAACCACACCTCGCGATCTTTATCGGGCCACAGTAATTGCGAAACT
This sequence comes from uncultured Acidobacteriaceae bacterium, assembly GCA_963788515.1. Taxonomy (GTDB): domain Bacteria; phylum Acidobacteriota; class Terriglobia; order Terriglobales; family Acidobacteriaceae; genus PALSA-350. Next base: position 202,197 of record CAWBGZ010000019.1, on the reverse strand, counting down.
CCCTTAGATGTCCACTTTCCGCGCGAAAACACCAGCGAACGCCCGTCGCACCCCGAAAAAGATGACGAACCATAAAACGGCGGTGAGGAGTCCAGGCGGCAACCCGGCAGGCTGCAGGGCGAGGTGGAAGAGGAGGATGTTGACGATGACCGGCCCGAGCAGGATCAGCGCTAGCGGGATGAACTGGCCGGAAAGCAGCAGCAAACCTCCGACAACCTGCACCAGGAAGACGAAGTGCATGTGAATGGTGGGGCCGAGCAAGGCCATGAATTGGCCGACAGGGCCAGGGGGAATGGGGGCGTGCAGGAAATTGAAAAACCCGTTCAGTCCAAAGAACAGGAAAATCAGGCCCAGCAGGATACGCGCGACAAGAACCGCGATTTTCATTACTTTTCTCCTTGAAATGGGCAACTGTAAAGAGGCTTTAGACGGCTATGCTTCTTATCTGTTCCAGGTGGGGCTGGAGGAACTGGCCGCGGTCGACGCTTCCAGACATCAACTGCGCTGTGCCGCCGGCAGTAACGAATTTTACGTCCGAAATCCCCATAAATCCAAGGATGGTTCGAAGATAAGGATCGATAAAGTTAAGAGCCGCGTAGGGACTCCCCGCGTCATACACTCCGCCTGTCGCTACCAGAACGGTGGCCTTTTTGCCCGAAAGTAATCCCTTCGGTCCGTCCGCTCCATAAGCAAATGTGCGTCCCCTGCGGACCACCTGGTCGATCCACAGCTTGAGCACCGAGGGAATGCTGAAGTTGTGCATCGCTACGCCAATCACATATTCGTCTGCCCTCTCCAGTTCGGCGATTGCCTCCTCCGAATAGGCAATGAGGGCCTTCTGCTCTGGCTGTCGTGCCTCGTCAGGAGTGAAGATCGAGTAAATCCATGCTTGGTCCACGGGTCGAGGAGGGTTTGCGGCCAGGTCGCGATCGATCACCTGGCCTGTAGGGTGGCTGGCCTTCCAGTTGCTAACGAACTCCCTCGTCAATTCGCGGCTGACAGAGCTTGCCAGGGGGCTTGTATCCACATGTAATAAAGTTCCCATAACGAATCTCCTTAACGACATGCGTTGTCTACACTGCGCCTGTCGTTAAGCATAAGACGACAGTCGTCGTTTAACCGATTCTTTTAAATGCGGGATAGGCTTTAATGGAATGACAATGCCGATTTCCGACTGTCAAGTTCGCGACCCGCGGATACGCCGCACCCGTAAGCTCCTCCAGGGGGCCCTGGGCACTCTCATGCAGGCCAAGAGCTTCGACGAGATCTCGGTGCAGGACATTACGGAAGCAGCTACGGTCAACCGGGCCACCTTCTACGACCACTACACGGATAAGTACGCGCTCCTGGATGCGCTGGTCGCAGGCGGTTTTCACGAATTGCTCTATGAGCGTCACCTGCGCTACGAGGCTGGTTGTCCCGCTGCGCTAAGCGCCATTATTCAGGCCACCTGCGATTTCCTTACCCAGGCTCACTCCGGGGGAGCTTGTGATCGCCAGACAGCCTTTGCACCACTCATGGACGCTGCCATTGTGGCCGCTATCCAGCGCCTGCTAATGGACGGCCTCGAGCGAGAGAAACGTCCATCGGCCTTACCCCCTGACTTGGTTGCGTCGGCAGCCAGTTGGGCGATCGCCGGCGGGGTGAAACAGTGGCTCGCGATGCCAGATCGTCCGTCGGCCGAGACCTTTGTGCCCCAGCTCCTGCAACTCGTTCTTCCTATGCTCGACCCGGCTTCTAGGGAAGATTCACCAGTTGCGCCTGCAGCGAATCTGCACCAATCGTCACCAGTGCCAGCGAAATAGGCAGTGAGAAACGGCGAGGTCCTGCGCTCCCGGGGTTCAGGTAGAGAACGCCCTTGCGCCACTCGATCAGCGGCCGGTGCGAGTGCCCGCTGATCACCGCCGAGAACCCCGCGGTCGCTGGATCGAGATCGAGCGCGTGCCGGTCGTGCAGCATATAGAAAGTGTGGCCATGCAGTGTGACTACTTCCGTCGCGGGCAGGTAGGAGCAAGGCCCGTGCACATCGATATTGCCGCCGATGGCCGTTATCGGAGCAAGTTCGCGCAGCGTATCCAGGATCCGCGGGTCGCCCACGTCTCCGGCGTGCAAGATGTGCTCGACGCCGCGCAGAGCCGCGATGGCCTCCGGGCGCAGCAGTCCGTGCGTATCTGAAATAACCCCGATCATAGCCCGATCAATAGCCGTGTACGTGGGTCGAGGTAATCGCGCAGGGCGTCGCCAATGAAGTTGAACGACAGTACGCACAGCATGACCGCGATGGCCGGGAAGACGACCATGTGTGGCGAATCGAAAAGGTGCGAGCGCGCGTCGTTCAGCATCCCGCCCCAGCTGGCCGCTGGTGGCGGCAGTCCCAGGCCCAGAAAGCTGAGCGTAGCTTCCGCCAGCACAGCTCCTGCCATGCCGATCGCTGCCTGTACGATGATGGGTTGAAGGATGTTGGGCAGGATGTGGCGGGTAAAGATGCGCAGGTCAGACGCCCCCAGCGCTCGCGCCGCCTCGACAAACTCCCGCTCTTTGACCGCGAGGACCTGGGCTCGCACCAGGCGCGCGTAGCCCACCCATCCGCCAATGGCCAGGGCGAGAACGAGGTTAAGCAAGCCAGGGCCCAGAAACGCGACGAAGGCGATGGCCAGCAGAATGCCCGGGAAGGAAAGAAAGGCATTCATGACAAACACATTGAGCAGCGTATCCACCCGGCCGCCGTAAAAGCCGGCCAGGCCGCCAAGTACTAATCCCAGCGAAAGCGAGAGGCCGACGACACTGACGGCAACCATCAGCGAGAGCCGCGCACCAGAGAGAATGCGGGAGAAAATGTCGCGGCCCAGCTCGTCGGTGCCAAACCAGTGGCCATGCGATGGCGGGGTCAGGCGGTGATAAAGGTCGATGGCAGCAGGATCGTAGGGCGTGATCACGGGCGCCAGCACCGCAATGGCGACGAAGAGCACCAGCAGGAAGATGCCAATAACTCCCAGCGGCTGGTGGCGGAGGGTGCGAGCAAAGGCCATCGTTGGTCATGATCGCATATCGGGCGGGTAACGATAGTCCAATCATCGTGCGTACGATTCCGCTCCGGTGGGTTGATACGATGGAGGAGAACGCGATGCGCAAACGACCCTGGCTTTCGACGATAGTGCTGGCCGGAACCATGGCTGCGGTACCAGCGCTGGCGCAGCAACCGGCCGAGCAGCAGGTAATGGACTTGGCCAATGCGGATCGGGCCCAACAAGGTTTACCTCCCTTGAAGTGGGACCCCGCGCTGGCCCAGGCCGCAACCCAACACGCGCGGCTCATGGCGCAGCAGCCTGCTGAGCTTTCCCATCAATATCCCGGGGAGCCGGACCTAGACGTCCGTGCCGGCGCAGCAGGCGCGCATTTTCGTGCGATCGCAGAGAACATCGCCTTGGCGCCGAGTCCCCAGGCGCTGGACCAGGAGTGGATGCACTCGCCTCCTCATCGCGCCAATATTCTCGATCCGCGCATGGATACGATTGGTGTGGGCCTGGTAAAGCGGGGAGGGAACTACTACGCCGTGGAGGACTTCGCCTCCACGGTAGCGCAGCTTGGACCCCAGCAAGTTGAGCAGAAGATCGCGCAATTGCTGCAGCAGCGGGGGCTGCAGCCGGCGGGACTTACCCAGGAAGCTCGCCAGACCTGCGCGATGGAAAGCGGCTCGGCCGGTGATACAAAGCCCTGGTTCATCATGCGCTGGGAGGGAACGGACTTAAGCCGTTTGCCGGAAGTGCTGGAGCAGAAAATCTCGACCGGGAAGTATCACAAAGCCGCGGTCGGCGCCTGCGACTCCAGCAACCCAAAGCAGGGCTTCACCACCTACAAAATCGCGGTGATGCTCTACTAGGGCGGCTTGCGCGCGGCTATTGCTTTGTCACTTCGTTTAGTCTTACTCTTACATGTAAGAGTAAGGAGTTGGCTATGCGCATCACGTCAAAGGGCCAGGTGACCATCCCCGCTGAAATCCGAGAGCAGGCCGGTCTGCTTCCCCATACCGAGGTGAACTTTGAATTCGATGGCAAGGCTGTACGAATTGTCCGTGCCAAAAGCCGTACCAAGGATGGCCGCGGTTCTCGGCTTATTGCGCACTTGCGAGGACGCGGAGACGTCGCGATGAGCACCGATGCGATCATGGCTCTGACTCGTGATAAATAAGTGGCTGCGATCCTGATTGACAGCAACGTCCTGCTTGACCTTATGACAGAGGATCCCCGGTGGTTCTCGTGGTCCGCTCAAGCCCTTACCGGCGCGGCTGAAACCTACCGTTTGGTAATCAACCCGATCATCTATGCAGAGGTCTCGATCCGTTACACAAGAATCGAACATCTGAACGCGGCGCTTCCCACGGCGATGATTGACCGGGAACCAATACCTTACGAGGCCGCCTTCCTCGCGGGGAAGGCATTTCGCGTTTACCGGCAGCGCGGGGGAACAAAGCAGTCAACATTGCCGGACTTCTTCATTGGTGCTCATGCATCCATTGCCGGATACACCTTGTTGACGCGCGATGCGGCTCGCTATCGTACCTACTTTCCCAGGCTGTCCCTCCTTGCGCCAAACTGACAACCCCGGCCAATGGGATGAAAAATGCTGGGTGGCCCGTTCAGGCCCTCTGCCATGGGCTTTCCGCATGCCCTGTGTTCTTCTGGCTGGTTTTTCTTTCATCCCTGTCAACACCATTCCACAGCGGTGTGGTGCCAAAGCCGAAACCGTTTTAACCTCGCCCAAATGGCCCTATTTCTCGAGCTGGTAAGCTAAACCGCGCCTATGCCTTCGGAAAGCGCAACATCGAGAGCAGAAAATCGATGACCGACGTGGTGATCATCGGAGCGGGCTTGGCGGGTCTCAGCTGCGCAGTGTCGCTCAAAGCCGCTGGCCTTTCCGTAATCCTGCTGGAGGCGAGTGACGCGCCGGGAGGCCGGGTACGCACCGACGTGCTGGAAGGCTTTCGCCTCGATCGCGGATTCCAGGTACTGCTGACAGCCTATCCGGAAGCCAGGCGGTTGCTGGATTACGACGCCTTAAAATTGAAGAAGTTCGAACCGGGCGCGCTGGTATGGCACAGCGGCAAGTTCCATCGCTTTGCCGATCCCTTCCGCAACCCCATCGGAGCAGCCAGGTTCCTCTTTGACTCCGTTGTGCCCTTGGCAGACAAACTGCAAGTGGCAAAGCTGCGCGCCCGGGTGCGGCGGGGCACGTGGGAACAGATCTTTGCCCGTACGGAGAAAACCACACGCGACTATCTACAGGCGGTTCCATTCAGCCCAACCATCATCGATCGGTTCTTTGAGCCGTTCTTTGCCGGTGTCTTTCTGGAGCGTGAACTGGTGACCTCGAGCCGCTTCTTTGAATTTCTCTTTCGCATGTTCTCGGTCGGGGATACGGCCGTACCAGCAGCGGGTATGCAACAGATACCGTTGCAGTTGGCGTCGAAGCTGCGTGCGGGCACGCTCGTGACTGGTGCGCGGGTGACCAAAGTGACGCGAGGCACGCAATCGTTTGAAGTGGAAATTGGTGCCAAGGATAAACAGGAGGCACGCGCCGTGGTGCTTGCGGTCGCGGGCAACGACGCCAACCGCCTCCTCAGTGGAGTGGGCGGTTGGAGCGTCCCCGAAGTCCGCGCCTGGAACAAGACCACAGAGTTCTGTTATGCCGCGCAACAGGTGCCGGTGACGGAGCCCATCATCCTGCTCAACGGGGAAGGGCGCGCAGCAGGACCCGTGAATCATGTCGCAGTGATGAGTGCGGTCTCGTCGCAGTACGCGCCCCCGGGAGCGCATCTGGTGGTCGCCAGTGTGGTGGGCGAATCGCCGGCAGAAGATGCAGCGCTCCTGCGCCTGGACCAGGCCGTCCGTCTACATCTGCGGAAGTGGTTTGGCTCTGTGGTGGATCCGTGGAAGATGCTCGGGGCCTACACGCTGGTGCGCGCGCTGCCCCAGCAGCGGCATGCCGAGTGGGAGCAATCTCCGGTGCGGGTGGGGGGCACGGGAGGCGTCTATATGTGCGGGGACTACCGCGAAACGGCCTCTATCCAGGGCGCGCTGGCCTCCGGGAGGCGTGCCGCGGAGGCCGTGATCAAAGATCTGCGCCGGATTTAGCAGCGGAAGGAACTCCCTTTGACGCGAGGGATTCAGTTTGCGGTAAAATCAACTACAGTTGCGAAGTTGCCCGCCTGGTCACTCCTCAGTAGCTCAATGGCAGAGCATTCGGCTGTTAACCGAAGGGTTGTAGGTTCGAGTCCTACCTGAGGAGCCAATTATTTTCATAGACTTAACACCCCTCACTACTCCCCGATGACCCCCAAATCATTGCACCGTAGGGACCTCCCACCAGAATCACTACGTCTGAAGAGACTCATGCGATTACCTCACTGTTTTCCTTGCTTCAATGCAGCGCGAATGGTCCTTATATCCAAAAACATCTTTTGCGGGCCGTCCTGTTCGCCTCCTTCAAGAGGAATGAACCCGTAACGTGCGTACCATCCGGCTTTGTCGCGGTACGCATCCGTGACGACGCAGCGACAGCCGACATCATCCGCAACCCGCAGAACGGTCTTGAATGCTTCGGAGATCAATGCATGGCCGAGACCTCTGCCGCTGAAACGTTTATCAACGGCCAGCCGGGCCAGCAGAATCAGAGGCAGATCGTAGGGCGGCAAGCCGCGTACATATTTCTTTGGAAGTTTGTCGCGCGGAATGCTGGAGGTGGCCAGCGTGAAATAGCCGAGCACAGTATGGGACGCCGCTTCATCAACGGCAACATAGGTGACTCCAATCGAGACCTTCTGCTGATTCGTCCAGGCGTGGCGCCGCAGATAATTGTTGAGAGGTTCATCACCGCAATCAAAGCTCTCTACATCGTCGAACTCGTCGAGATGACGGATCGCAACGGCCAACTCAGTGCTTCATGGCCCGGACGAGGGCATCTGTGGGTTCAGCAGGTCGCTTTGAAGCAAGTTCCGCCAGATTTTCCAATTCAGCCTCGGTCCAGTGAATATCGACCCGCGGCAACGCCAGTTCAGGGGCAACTCGTTCCAGGTGGGGGAAGACCAGAATTTTCCGTTCTCCTATAGCGCTTTCGCTGACGATGCGGTGTCCACGCTTCCGTTCAGAGACCGCCCAGTGAAATAGCGCTAGAGCATCGGAAAGAAAATCGGTATTGCTCGTCAGTTGCAGCTCGGTCTTGAGGGCGCGCACCATGCTGTCTTCAGAGGGTGCAAGGTCGGCCTGAAACTTCGACTTCCGAATTTGCTTGCGGGGCGGAGCTTCCTTCGTTTTGTTTTTGACCATGCGTGCCATTTGAAGCCTCAATCGAATCTACACTCCTATTTTACTGCAAATTAGAGTTGGAATCGAGTATTTCGCGATTCATCTACTGAGGCTGCCCGCAATTTTTCGTTCAGTACTGCGTGTCTCTTCTTGCCGTCCGCCTCGAAATCGAGGAAAATAATGATTGATATCGAGGTTTCCTATGGCTGTCGCCCCACCAGCAGTGCCAGGATATGTCTTTGACCGCACTCCCGATTTGGCAGATCCCGCGGAACGGGAGCGCCTGAGCGCAAGCGCCATCAGGGGCTTCGTGAACATCGCAGAGAAATGGGGATTGAGTGAGGCGCAGGCAAGGGATTTACTGGGCGGTCCTGCCTCCTCTACCTTCCACTCCTGGAAAAAGGCGCCCGATGGCCGGAAACTCGGTCAAGACACGTTGATGAGAATTTCGCTGGTGATCGGAATCTACAAGGCACTGAACATCTACTTCGGTGAACCATGGGCTGACCGGTGGGTGACCCTTGAGAATCGCGGCCCGCTCTTTGCCGGCCAGGCCCCGATCGAGTACATGGTTCGGCACGGGCAACCAGGAATGATTCAGGTGCGCCGCCTGCTTGATACGTGGCGCGGTGGACGTTGATACCTCCTTTGCTTGAGTTAAGTCGCGACGGAATGCATCGTCTAATTCCTTCGCGATTCAGCGAGAGCGGCACGGTGCTTGCCGGTGTTGCCGAAAACTCCGCCATGCTGGAAGACCTCGTCTTGCTCGATGGCGCAACCAACGATCGCTTACTTGGTGAACAAGCCGGACTGATCGGAATCGGCCTTCACGAACTCTTGTACGGCGTTCCCGGCGCTCACATCGTAAATGCGGCATTCACTCATACCAATGAGCAGGGGGCGCGTTTTAATGACCACACACGCGGAGCTTGGTACGCCGCAGATGAACTCGAGACGTCCCTCGCCGAAGTGACCTATCACAAGGCAAAGCGGTTGGCTGAGATCGTTGTACCCGAGCTTCCCCGCAATCGGCCCGAGAGCGACGTCTCAACCTACGATGACTGGCTCGCCGATTTCCGGTCGAAGTTTCATGCACTCGAGCCCCCTGGCGAGTATGCGGCATGTCTTCAGGCTGAGCCTGTGCCGCAGTGCTATGCACCCTCGCAACAGATGGCGAGGATGCTCCTTGATCATCAGTCGAATGGACTCGTCTATCCCAGTGTGCGGCGGCCCAATCATTCGTGCCTGGTGTGCTTCCGGCCGGCCTTGGTTTACCATCCGCGGTGCGCTGAGCGGTTGGAGATTTCCTTTACCGCAACCGATGCTGGCTACCGCTATCAAGCCCGTAACATCAACCTGTGACTCCCATCGATCGAATCGACCGTCTTATAGGATGAGTCGAGCTGCAGTTAGCTCGTGTTTCTCGTGCCACAGAGGGCTCGGTCGCAACCTCTCCACGCGCATCCGGAGATTCCATTACGCGGTAGGAAGCTTCGACCGAAAGCTCTTGGTGAGAAATGTGGGCTAATGGCTAGGAAGCCGCCAAACCGAAACGCCCAACGCCAAACCACCGATGACCGAACGCCCTGTCCCGTGCTGGGCCCTCTCATCTGGGTCGGCCGCAGCGAGAATTGTCGGGCTTGGACGAGGCCTGTCGGTATCAAAATATCTCTTGTACGCTGAAATCCAGTCGGAGGCGATCTCGTCCTGCGCCGTTGCCAGTTGGACCTTGCGCTGGCAAACTAACTCATGAAGATGGTCTTCCAGTTGGTCCTTCACCCGGGCGTTCCAGGTGGACGAATAGGGTTGGGGCCAAAGGTTCTTGATGTCGTCGGAACCGCCCAATGCTGGCGTAATCAGATAATCCAGCTCGTAGGCATTCTGGGAGGAATTCGGCAAGCCATATTCCTTGAAGACGGCCTGCTGCAACGTCGCATTCACTGGCGGATCGTTGTCCACGTCACGGTTACTGCACAGCTCGTCAAAGCCAACTGCGCGGATGGCTCCCGGAGTGAGTGTCTTTTGCGGCAAGGCCAACGCCTGATACTCGATCGAGTTCCGGCGTATATGCTTCAGTGCGCCTTCGTGTACCGCCCAGTAGCCGGCCCCAACAATCATGAGGGCGATACCGGCGCTTACCAACTGCCGCGACATCACGTCCAGGAAAAGCCGAGAGCGCCATCCACGCTTACTTTGCGAAGCGCTTTCTGCAATGCGCGCTTTCAACAAAGACCGGAGACGGAACGAAGAGGAATCTTGTGAGCCGATTGTCTCCTCGTGAAGAGAAGAAAATTCGGCTAACGTGCCCTCAAGCTCGGCCCTTCGGCTGCCACACGCTTGGCATTCGGCGAGATGGTCACGAGCATGCAACCGGCGTCGTGAGGGCAATTCCCGGTCGATGAAGAGAAGAATTTCTTCATCCGAGAGATGTGAACGCTTGGTTCGCATAAATCATTCACTCCTCGTCGCGCGTGTCATACGCGCCAGTGCCCGAGACAATGAAGCAGAAACAGCGCCCAGCGAAATATCCAGTACTCGCGCTATATCCCTATATTTCAGACCCTCCGCCCGGAGGTGCAGACAACGTTGTTCCTGGTCGGGAAGCGCATCAAACACTGCGCGCAGCCGCTGGTGCATCTGGCTGAACGCGACCTGCGCCTCAGGGTTTGAGTCAGGTGCCGTGTGTTGAGCAAGAATTTGACGGTGTTCGCGGTCTGCGCCAAGCACCTGGCTCGATCTCCGTCTTTTCAACGCGAGGTTATGAGCGACCCGGAAGATCCACCCGATAAGGTTCGAGCGGGGGCGGCCAAGTTCTAAATGACGGAACAGGGAGAGAAACGTCTCCTGCACCACGTCTTCGGCATCATGGAACGGCAAGCCGCAGGTAAGTACATACTTGAATACCCGCTCCTGAAATTGATTGAAAAGGCAAACAACAACGGACTCGAGTTCAGCCTGCGTTTTCGACGGAAACGCGGCCGCACCTCGCCCCACGGAGTGCGCCTTGTTCGCGTCTTCGGGGGGCAGGGCCTGTAGCTCTCGGGTGGTTTCCATAGTATTGGCCAGCTGACCAAATGCTACCACTGTCGTTTCCGGCACGTCCCCCGCCAATCCCTTGGGAAAAAAGACTGAACAAAACCGGGCCGGAAGGAATATCTCACTATGCGGCGGATTTTCATCTTGTTGGCTTGTCTGTCATTTTGCGTTGGGCCAGCCTTGGGCCAGGTGAACACTGGAGAGCTGCGTTTGAAAGTGACGGACTCAACAGGCGCTGGTGTCGAGGCTTCGATAACCGTCGTGAGCCAGGGAAACCAATACAACCTAAGTGTGTCCACGAGTGAACAGGGAACGGCCGATATACACCGTGTGCCTTATGGCCTCTACCTGATCACAGTCCGAAGGCAGGGATTTACCACCGTCTCGAAGGCATTGCAAGTTGGGTCGGCGATCCCCATCGAGTACGTCGTCAAACTCGAGGTCGCGCCGGTGAAGACGGTTGTGACCGTAAATACCGAGGAGACGTTGATCGATCCGGACCGGCCCTCGTCCATCATGCAGATCGGTTCGAAGCAAATCGAGGACCGGGTGCAGTCTCTACCCGGTCGATCGGTGCAGGACCTGGTGGTCACGCAGCCGGGCTGGCTCTATGAAGGAAATGCCGTACTCCATCCGAGGGGTTCTGAATACCAAACCCAGTTCGTGATCGATGGACTTCCCCTCACCGACAATCGTTCGCCTAGCTTCGGCCCGGAGATCGAGGCCGACGACCTGCAGTCGATGAGCATCTACACTGCTGGTTTTCCCGCGGAATATGGCCGAAAGATGGGCGGCGTAGTGGAACTCAACACCACGCGCAACCCCGACGCGGGCCTGCACGGCGAGTGGATACTCACGGGCGGGACCTACGACACCTTAGGTTCGTACGGAAAAGTACAGGATACCTGGGGCAAGAACACAATTTCGGCGACGGCGTCCGGTGGGATGTCTGCGCACTATCTGAATCCTGTTGTCCCGGAAAACTTTACTAACAACGGAACAACCGGCGACTTCTCGGGGAAGTATGAACGCGATTTCAACGAGAAGGACCGGTTGATTCTCAGCGCCCGGCATGAGCTTTCGCGATTTGAGATCCCCAATGAACAGCTGCAGCAAGCAGCGGGCCAACTGCAAACCGGCGACAACTTTGAAACCATAGGATCGCTCAGCTATCAGCACATATTTTCGCCGGACAGCCTGGGAATGCTTGAGGGATTCGTTCGGAATAATGCCAATGACCTGGACTCCAACATCTTCTCTACCCCCGTCATCGCCTTCCAAAAAAATTATTTCAATGAAGGTTACTTTAAGGGGACATACTCCAAGCACTATCGCAATCAGGAGTTCAAAGCCGGGGTCGAATCCGACAACACTTTTTTGCACGAGAAGTTCAACTACATCATTACTGATCCCGATCAGTTCGACCCGGACACCCCGCCTACGCTGACTTTCGCCGACAGCCGTCCGGACCTGGAGCAATCTGCGTTCGTCGAAGACCTGATCCGACTGGGGAAATGGACGGTCAGCGCGGGACTGCGGTGGGATCACTATCAACTGATCCTGAACGAGAATGCATTCAGCCCAAGGGTTTCGGTTGGTTACTATATTCCGTCGTGGAAGATGGTCCTGCATGCGTCGTATGACCGCGTTTTCCAGACGCCGTCGTTTGAGAACATCCTGATCTCCAGTTCGCCTCAGATCGATGCCTTGAGCGAGGACTTCCTTCGCCTGCCGGTGCAGCCGTCGAGAGGCAACTATTACGAAGGCGGCGCGACGAAGGCGTTTGCCGACCGGATGCGGCTCGACGTCAACGTCTATCGCCGCGAGGTGAACAATTACGCCGACGACGACCAGTTGCTCAATACCGGCGTCAGTTATCCGATAGCGTTCGACAGAGCGGTCATTTACGGTGCAGAGGGCAAGTTGGAGGTTGTGCGCCTGGGCCAGCTTTCAGGGTATGTCAGCTACTCCTACATGGTCGGCAATGTGTGGTTCCCGGTGACAGGGGGACTGTTTCTCGGCGGCGACGCAGACGACGCACTGACCGAGACCACCGGGCATTTCCCCGACTCCCAGGACCAACGAAACACGATTCGGACACGGTTTCAATATCAGCCGGCGCGCCGTATCTGGCTGGCCGCCGGCGCTTCCTACGGATCGGGGCTGCCCTTCGAATACGAAGGCACTGAGGCAGACGCTCTGGCCCAGTACGGCCCGGCCGTTATCAGCCGAATCAACTTCGATCGCGGACGTATCAAGCCTCTCTTTGCCGTCTCCGCATCCCTGGGCCTGGATCTGTACCAGGGCGAGAAGATCAACACTCGTCTTCAGCTCGACGGTGACAACCTGAATAACCGATTGAACGTAATCGATTTTGGAGGCCTCTTCTCCGGCAATGCGATCGCGCCCGGACGCAGCTGGGCCCTGTTTGACCACCAGCTTCTAGTTTCAAACCACAAGAATAATGCCGAACAATGCAACTGCCTTAAATCAAAGGGTCGTCGCTGCAAGTCCTGCCTCAGGAGTCAATAAATCAAGCAGATAGCCTGCTGAAGCCGACCGGGCTTAACGCAGAAATGCCCCTCGCGTAGGCTTGCGATTGCACATCAACGAACAATCCCACACCTGTTTGCTTGGCATTCCCTAAAACCTCCCGGCAGGCCACCTCCCGAAGATTGTCTCCTGGCCGATAAGCAAATCAGTACCCTGTTTGGACTCTCAGCCACGTTGCTGAGAGTCCTATTTTGCTGAAATACCGCGCCACGATCGGCCTGGTAACATCTGCGTTTGCGGGTCATGAAACTATGACGGGAAAGAACGAACCACCAGATGTCATTCGCCATTGCATCGTGCGAGCCGCAATCCTGTTTCTTTTTGTATTCTTAGAACTCACAGCGTGGCCCCGAGAAAAGCCGGATCTCACCACTAAAAGGTATCGAAGACCTGATGAATATTCCGATAACCTCCGTCTCGAAAACTGAGCAGACCCTTTCCCGGGCGGCGTCAGCAGTTTCCCTGATCATGCCAGACGCCATTCGCCGCTCGGGCGCAATCAATATCACCGACCTATCCCCGACCTGCTCAGAATGGTCCACGGACTGGAAGCGATTCTGATCCGGGGGGCTAATTCAGGGACAATTAGAATCAATTAGTTACTGATATTGGCCCTCCCAGGTCATCCTCTTATGCCATTTCAAGGCACTTTCAGTGGATCGTTCCTATCGCTGCGTGTTTCTATTCCGGGTCCAGGTCAGTGTTTTTGCCATAGAATGGAGGTGGACAATTCCCGGCAATCGGAGAAATGTGCCAGGACCGTTGTGGATCCCACCCTCCCGCTCGCAGCGCGTTGGATCACAAGCACACGATTCGAGTCCTAGCGCACGTTCAGAGAGCGACTCGGACATCTCTCGAGTCTTGTCGGAATGTAAGCTTTTTCGTGCTTTATCTCGTCTGTTTCATTGGTTGAGACTTGACTCCAGATGGGCCCGGCAGCTACGAATTGCAACTTCGTAACAAGCGACAGCCCATGTTGGCCGGTTTGGGCGATTGGTCTACGCGCAGGATTGAGGTAGCCGGTTGGCTTTAAATCGATGGTTTCTGGCTGCACTCGTAGCCTTGGTCTTAATCTTTACCGGCCCTTCGGCGAGGTCACAAGGCGACGCGGCCGCGTTGAATTTGCCCGACACTCCGCTGGCCAACCCGCAGCAAGCATCCCCGAGCATTCCGCCGTTGACGCGCCAGTCGAGTTCCCAGGCCCCTGTCGCTCAAAGTGCGGTTACCCAAAATTCCGAAGAAGCAGAGCGTAAGAAGGCCGAAGAGCAGCTTAAGCAGCAGGAGAAACAGCGGGTCTTCGGGGTCATGGCAACCTTCAACACCACGACCAATCAGGACGCTCTTCCTCTGAGTGTCGGCCAGAAGTACCAGCTCTTCTTCAAGAGCGCGACCGATCCGTGGCCCTTCCTGCTTGCGGGTTTTGGCGCCGGCATCGATCAAGCCGAAGACAGCTTTCCCGAATACGGGCAGGGGATGCAAGGCTACGCCAAGCGGTTCGGCGCTGCCTATACTGATTACTTCACCGGCAATCTGCTGGGAAATGCTGTGCTGGCAAGCATCCTGAAAGAAGATCCGCGTTATTTTCAGAAAGGCAAAGGCAGCTTCACGAAGCGTTTTCTCTGGGCCGCAACCAGCACCGTCTGGTGCAAACGCGATAACGCCACCTGGGGACCGAATTATGCCAATGTAATGGGCAATCTCATGGGCGCTGCCGTTTCCAACTTCTACTACCCGGAACAAGATCGCACTGCCAGCGGCACCTTCGAACGTGGATTCACCGTGACCGCCCAGGCAATTATCGGCTCAGAAGTCATTGAATTCTGGCCCGACATCGTGCGCCATCATCAGCGAAAACAAGCCGAGAAGCTGGCTCGGCAGGGAGGCGGGAAGAGCACCTCGCACCCTGCTCCTCAATCCCCCTCCGTACCCCCTCCTCCCACCCCAGAAAACTGAACGCACCTCTCAAACTCGAGAGAGCTCGGGCGCAACCTCTCCATGTGGAACGGAACCCCGGATGTCCCATATCCGTCCGGTTTTGCCTGCCCGGCGTGCCGTGGGGCAGATGTGGGATACCGCGGCTATCGATCGGCCATTCCATCCCCGGCAACCAATCCCGGGGGGCCTGAAGCATGTTCTGGTAAATACAGAGCAACAACCCTCGACGTGGCTTTTCCCCAAGGAAAACCCCACATCGCTAAAACTTGCAAGTGCAGAGTAGTTATCGCGACAATTCCCCGGCGGTAACCATGACTGTAGCTAACGACCCAAAGGCATGGTCACCAAAAACACATGCTTGGCGATGTATGGAGAAGACCCCACAATATACGGAGTTGGAAAGGAAACTCGGGGGTGGTCCCCTAAGTCGTCGGAGATTGGATCTGAAGCCAGGATCGGCCCACCCGTATTGTTGGGTCTGGCCCCTGAATACGCCAACAGCAAAGTGAATTGGGCTCCATCCTCCCGTAGCTTGAGCGGGAGCCACTCAAACGGATCAGCGAAAATGAGGAACTGCCGATGGCTGGCGATAAAGGCGGAGTAAGCCTCTACGCTCCCTTTGAAGGGAAAGCCTTCGCGCTGCATATCGTCTAGCGCCTCAAAGTCGTAATAGTAGTTGGTGCCGTCATACTTGACGGCCGCGGCTCGATCTTTGATGTAGTAGAGGCGTGCCACTACCTGCGGCGACTCGTGCTGATTCATTTCAACCCACGTGGCGCCGTTACTGACCACGATGGGCAGGTCAGGCCTCAGGGACATCAGCGTTGTCTGATTCGCCTCCCGCGGCCGCTTCACCCATTCACGATGAACACTATGCACCATCATGACCAGCATCAGCAGGGTTGCCACATACGCGGAGAGCTTGTTGAACCGCAGCCGGACGGCGAATAGTACCGCTATAAGCCCATAGATCACCACGTTCGTCGTCAGCGTATAGCGGCCAAAAAAATCTCCCTTCCTCTGCATCAACAGCAGATTGAGCAGCAAAGGGTTCAGCAACATACAGGCGAAGAGCGTCCAGTCTTCCACCGCGAGTTTGCTCTTTACTGTGTCTGCCGTCGCCGATCTTTGCTGGAGCAGCATGGCCGATAGGCTGACGGCGAACAATGCCCGTGCGACGCAATCCACCGCATCGTAATAGAACCTGGCCGCCATCCGGGGAGAAGCATGGAACTGCGGCCACAAGATCAACCCGTGATAAACCCTGATCAGCGGAATGTATAACAACATCGCTGCCATGGGCAGTACCAGAGCCGCGTAGAGTGGGTAATCCGGCCTGCGTCGCCGCAGATATCGTGCCAACTCCGCAACCACAAACGCCGCCAGGCATAAGGAAGCAAACACATGTGACATCAGAAGAACCACGGTCGAAATGGCTACGCACCACAGGGCAACGGTGCGTTGGGCCCTTCTCGTCGCAGAGTCCCAGGAGAGCAGCAGGCACGAGAAGCTCAGAAACACCAGGGCGTAAACCCTGGCTTCGGTCGCGTAGTAGAAGCTGCTGCTGGACCACAAAATGAGAACCGCGAAAGCGGCAACGGGAGTAGCAACTTTACGGCGCAGATAGACCAGCATGGCCACGCTGCCCAGGTAAAACTCAACCATGGAAGGCAGACGCAGGCCCAGGGGTGTCGGCCCAAAGATCCGCATGGAGAAGCGGCTCAGCAGATAGACAGTGGGAGGATTGTTGTCGAACTTTAACACCCACCGCCAGAGCGTGTGCAGAGAAGGGGCTCTGGCGATATCGAAAGTGCAGAGTTCGTCGAACCACACAAACCGCTGCCCCGCAAAGTACAATGCCGTCACATAGATGACCGTAAGCGCGCCAAGAGTCAGCCAAAACTCGCGGTCGTTTCGCGGGCTGCTTTCCGGACGAGCCAAAAGGTCGCCCCTTGGAACCTCCGCGCCTGCAAGACCTATGGACAAAACCCGCTCCTTAACCAGTCTCTTCGCGACGCGTTCGGCCCCCATGACGGCGGAAAGAGTGCGCCCCGGGGATGCGTACACAGCCTCATAGCTGATTTACGCTCGATGTTATTGTTCAACGGTAGCCTGTGGCTCCGAGGCTCTCGGCGATCCCACTGATCTTTCGTCGAGCATTCGACCCATCTTTCGTCCCAGCTGGACGCTTTCCGCGATGCTCCTGTCTTCAGGATAATAAGAGGACGTATCTGCCACCTGCAAACCGATGATCGGCGTGTGTACGGGCGGCAACTCGGCGGCGAATCCTGGAGGGCATATCGCCTGCGCATATCGCAGCCGGGAAACTTTTGCTTCCAGCAGATCGGCTCTGATAAGCGACGGATTGAGCAGCTGGAGGCAAATGAATGTGTCGTCGATCAATTTTTCGTCTGGCCAGGAGAATTTCTCATTCGTAGTCGGCATGTAGTAAGGCGCGTAAATAACATGCGGACCCACTGGGCGCAAATTTGAGAATTCGATTATGCCCGGCAGTGCGTGCGGTACTCCGTTGAGATTAACCCAGAAGTGAGGGCTGACGGCCCGCCGTAGTTTCAGAATGACGCAGCAAATTCCAATCGTTTTGATCGACTTATACCACTTCTCCAGCTCACCAGGCAGATCTGTAATCATGGCTGGGACGTTTGGCATCGGTATGGTGGAGATCACGTGATCGGCGGGAAAGAAGCTCGCGGAGGTCCTGACTCCGGTGACGTGCCCATCCTCCACCGTCACCTTCTGCGCCGGGGAGCTTAGGTGGACCGACCCTCCTCCGTTCTTGATGGCCTCGACCAGAGCATCCACCAGCGTCTCCGAACCGCCTTCGATGTAGCCCAGTTCCTCCTGCAGCAGGCTCTTTCGCGAACGCCACATGCGTCGCATCCTCGTCCACATCCACGCAGCCGAGACGCGGTCTGAATATTCGTAGAACTTCCAGTCGAACAGGGGCCGCCAGAGCTGATCATAACCTTTCTGCCCACACCACTGGATGATCCATTCCTTGGCTGACCGATTCTCAAGATCGGGCCACGCAGCGCGGCGCATACAAACAAAACCGAACAGGCCATAGCGCAATTTCGCCAGTGGGCTGATCCCGGGAAATCGCAGCAGGGCCAGCGGATTTCCCCACGGATGAAGGCTGCCTTCCCAAAAAAATCCCATGGAAGTGGGAACCCAGCGCATCTTGCCCTCGATGCCCAGTTCCTTCATGAGATCGAAAGTTGGCTGATCGTCTCGGCAAACAAAGTGATAAAAGCGCTCCAGGCTGATCCCCCCGAAGTCAAAGTGCGCGGACATTCCGCCGGCTAGGGGGCCCGCCTCCAGAACGTCTACGTGGTGGCCGCCCTTGATTGCTTCGTAGGCTGCTGCGAGCCCCATCGGACCGGCGCCGATCACGACAACTTGAGCCATGCCTGAAGTCTACCTCTCAATATCTACCGCACTTGCCAACTGCCGGTTGATTGACCCATGAATGTAACGGCTTTGGCGGCTCGGGTGCCAAACCCTAATGCTGCAGCGAACTGGCGCCCAGTCCGCTCCCATGAAAGATGTAAAGGCAGGGTTATCCAGTGGACGGTTTTTACCCGGGCTTCCCGCTTATCGTGGCGTTACCTTCACCACATTTGCGCGGCACGACCGCACCCCTTGGCAGGCCTCGGGACGCAGGTCTTTGCTTAGGCAGATCTCCACTGCAGTCAACCGGTTGTTGCCGCAGCTGAGCGCGAAGCTCCCCGCGGGATAACCAGGATTTGCCGCCGCAAAGCGCGATAGCAAATCGTCCGGAGTGACGCCATCGGCATCCCTCCCCAAGCCAATGTTGGCCGGTATCTTTACCGCCGCAAATGCCTTGTGAATGGCGCCAAAATAATCGTCGGCTCCCAGTCCCGAGCATGTGCCGTGGGTCTCCCACTCGTGCTCCACCAGGCTCGCTGTCGGCATGATATCTGTATCGGCCTGCGGGTTGGGTGGGCCTACGCGCATCACTGCAATGCTGCGGATAGTCGCCGTTCGTATCCTGCGGCCACAATCCGTGCACCACAAATCCCAGGTTGCGCCCGCATTCCGGGCTGTCCCCGTGAGTCGCGCAGAACTCCGGCGACCACGAAAGGTTCAGCAGATAGAAGTCGAATTGTCCCGGCGCCGCCTGCTCCTCCGGACGTCCGCGCCGTGACCGGCGTCTATGCTCATCGTTCCCGGCGTAATTTGAGCTTTCTCGTGGCTGATACTCAGGAGTGTTTGGATGCGCCTCGGTATCGCGATGCGGAGCGATAGGTGGTTGCGCCGCGTTGTTGCAACCCATCATCGAAAGCAGGAGCAAGCAGCTAATTCCGCGCGGAATGTAACTCTTCATAGGGTCCGTCGCTGCTCCACTCGAGTACTCTGATGGCTCGGCGCGGCAGTTGTGCCGCGCCGGTGTCTTCCCTCGGTTAAGACGAATCGGTTAGTTCGTGCTCACAGGATGGTGACCGTGGTGTTTGATGTATTGGCTAAGCGACTCGAACTTGGTTTCCTTGAGTAGCTCACCGAGAGTGCGCTCGCCATCCCAATCGGGGGCAAAGTGCTGGCCGTAATGTTCGCGCAGGTGTTTGATTTTGGTGGTCGGATGCTTGTGATCGATCTGTCCGCTCTTCTCGCGGGCACGGCCGTCCAGGCCAGGATTCTTTGGGGCGTTGCTCATACCAACTCCTTCCGGACGCGTAAATGGTCCGGAGTTTGGACGGACTCCAGGCACCCAAAAAAGGGCCGTCCGTCTTCGGGGGTGCGGGCGCGGCATGGAGCCCCGCCCGGTGGGGCAGTTTCGCAATTGGTGTAGACCGAAGCGAGCGGCCTTTTCGTGGTTTTCTCCCAAGGAAAACCACACCTCACGATCCTTATCAGGCTACGGAATTGCGAAACTGCCTGAAACTGCAATGCCGCCCATTCTACTCTTCATTATTTACAACCGTTTCGCTCTCGTGTAGCATCTGCAATTTCACGACCGATCCACAGTTCCACAAAAGCGCCTCACTTTTGGTGTATACAGAAGTACGAAAGTCGGCGTTCCTTTTCCTCAAGAAGAGACCTACGCCACACTTGCCTGTGCAGAGTAGAAGTGAAAACGCTTTAAGACTTGTCCCTCTATGCGGATCCCGATGGGTTGGCGAATTTGCTTGTTGATGATTGTGGCCGGCCTCTTCGCCTGGGCGCTGGTGGAAGTCGTGCTCCCCGGGCGCGAGACACGCGCGTCGGGGCCACCCGAATACGTGACCACGGGTGTCTTCACCGCTGCCCATCCCACCGCCATGGACGCCGTAAAGGATTTCCTCGATATCCATCCCGAACATCCGGTGCAGCCGATTGCCTACACTCATACCGTCCACCTCGCCAAGGGGCTGCCGTGCACGTTTTGTCACGTAGGCGTGGATCAAGGACCCGAAGCACGCATTCCCGGTGTGAATGTCTGCATGAGCTGTCACTCGTCGATCGCCACCGATCGGCCCGAGATCAAGAAGATCGCCGCCTACAAGGCGCGTGGCGAAGAGATTCCCTGGGTGCGCGTCTACAACTACAGCGAGTCCGCGCACGTGCGCTTTAACCACGCCCCCCACATTCGCGCTGGGGTCGATTGCGCC
This sequence comes from uncultured Acidobacteriaceae bacterium, assembly GCA_963788515.1. Classification (GTDB taxonomy): domain Bacteria; phylum Acidobacteriota; class Terriglobia; order Terriglobales; family Acidobacteriaceae; genus PALSA-350. The sequence goes on along the minus strand of CAWBGZ010000019.1, from coordinate 181,742 downwards.
TCCTGCCACGGCGACCTGACCAGGCAAACCACTGCCGAGCGCAAAATTGATTTGAACATGGGCTTTTGTCTCAACTGCCACACCCGGAAAAAAGTATCCATCGATTGCGAGACCTGTCACTACTGACTCTAGACCTATATGGAACGACGAGATTTCATCAAGATATCGGCTCTCTCCAGCGTGATGGCAACGCTTGAAGCCTGTCGTGCGCCCGAGAAGCAGCTGATCCGTTTCGTTCCCGAGGAAGAGCTGATCCCTGGTATCGCCACCTGGAAGCCTAGCGTATGCACTCTCTGCTCTGCGGGGTGCGGCCTGCTGGTGCGCGTAATGCAAGGGGAGGCGGAAGTCGTGCGTCATGGCCAGCAGGGGCTGATTAAAATGGGCCTGGCGAAAAAGCTGGAAGGCAATCCGCAGCACCCCATCAATCAAGGAAAGCTATGCGCGCGCGGCCAGGCAGGCTTGCAAGTGCTCTACCATCCCGATCGCATCACTCACCCTATCAAGCGCACCGGTCCGCGCGGCTCCGGCGAGTTTCAGCAAATCACCTGGGACGATGCGCTGAAGGAATTGTTCGCGCATCTGTCCGCGTTGCAATCATCCAAGTCCACCGACGCTCTTGCCTTTTTGGCGCGGCCTTTGAGCGGACAGCGCCACGAACTCATCGAGCGTTTCCTGAAAGCCTACGGCGCTCCACCGGCAATCTGGTATCAACCCTTCGATGAAACCGTATTGCGCCAGGCAAATCTGCTCAGCTTCGGTCATGCTGCGTTGCCGACGTTCGACCTTGCTCGCGCGGATTATGTAATTTCCTTCGGTGCTGATTTCCTCGGCGCCTGGAACTCCTCCGTGGCGCAATCGATCGGTTACGGCGAGATGCGCCAGGGCCGCCCCGGCCGCCGCGCAAAATTCGTGCAGGTAGAATCGCGTATGTCGCAGACCGGCGGCCAACACCGATGAGTGGATTGCCTGCCGGCCGGGAATGGAAGGCGCGCTGGCGCTGGGCATCGCGCATGTCATCCTGAGTGAGAAGCTCGCGCCGCAAGGCGCCGCATCACGTGCCGGCTCGCTCATCGCCGGCTGGTCCTCGGGCCTACCCGACTACTCGCCCGAAGCGGTAGAGAAGCAGACCGGCGTGTCTGCCGCTGTAATCAAGCGGCTCGCGCATGAGATCACGCAAAGCGGATCAGCCGCTGCCATCGTCGGCGGTCCGCCGCTCGCCCACACCAATGGCCTGTTCAACGCGCTGGCCGTGAATGCACTGGAATCCTTAGTGGACCGTGCGCCGATATTGGGCTTCACCCCCGATCTCGCCCAGTCCGTGCCGCAGATGCAGGCCAGCCTGGCCGGCCTAAACGCGTTTGCGCAATCTGCTGTCTCTGGCAAGCCGCACGCGCCGCAGATGCTGTTGCTCTACGAGGCCAATCCGATTTTCTCCGCGCCGCCCGCTCTACGCATACGTGAGGCCCTCGCCAAAATTCCGTACATCGTCAGCTTCGGGAACTTCATCGACGAAACTAGCGCCCAGGCAGACCTGATCCTGCCCGACCACGCGCCGCTCGAGTCCTGGCTCGACAGCATGCCCGAGTCCGGCTCGTTGCAGGCCGTGGCCAGCCTCGCGCCGCCCGCTGTTCTGCCCCTCCACGACACCCGTCCTATGCCTGATGTGCTGCTTGGTTTGGCGCATCAACTTGGCGGCGACGTCGCCAAGGCTCTTCCCTTTGCGACCTACGACGCCATGCTGCGCGCAGCCTTCGTTCCCCTCCGCACCCGTGGCGGCTCCATCGACGCCAAGACAGACGATGATTTCTGGGATGCTGCGCAGACCCAGGGTGGCTGGTGGAGCGTGCCGTCCGCCGCTCACACTGCCGCCCCATCGCCTCCGTTGGCAGCGCCCAAGCAGGTGCCTATGGCGATGGCCGCGCCGGAATTTGCTGGCGCAGCGGGCGACTTTCCGTTCTATTTTCTGCCCTATCCCTCGCAGTCGTTGGGCGATGGTTCGCTCGCCCATCTGCCCTGGCTGCAGGAGTTGCCCGACGTGCTCACCTCGGCCATGTGGTCGAGCTGGGTCGAGATCCACCCGAAGACTGGCCAGCGTTTGGGCATTAGTGATGGCGACCTGGTGGAAATCGCATCGCCGCAAGGAAGCGTGCATGCCGCCGCGGTACTTTCCCCCGGGATCGCACCCGACATGGTGGCCATGCCGGTGGGCCAGGGCCACGAAAATTTCACTCGCTTCGCCAGCGGCCGGGGCGCGAACCCGCTCTCCATTCTCGCGCCGCTCGCGGAACACGAAACCGGATCACTCGCCTGGGCCGCGACGCGCGTGAAACTCACGCGCGCAGGCGGACCCGAGCAGGCCAAGCTGATATTGTTCGCCGGTGGAATGAGCGGCTTCCCCCACGAAGAGCAACACCGCTGATTGTTGCTTAGAGAAGAAGTGGTACGAGTGCGTGTTGTAAGACAGATGGTGGGTGGCCCATTCAAGCCGCGTTTGGGCTTGAGTGGGCAAGCTATTGAATTAACAGCACCGCTCGAAGTGAGTTGAGAAGGGCAGGCAAATGTCACACAAGTGGGGATTGGTCGTCGACCTTGATCGCTGTACCGGATGCGAAGCCTGCGTGGTCGCTTGTCATGCGGAAAACAACATCCCCACTGCGGGCGCAGATCAGGCCGCACGCGGCCGTGCCAAGCACTGGATCCGCGTGGAGCGTTACTGGGAAGGCGATTTTCCCAATCCGAAAATCCGCTTTCAGCCCGTCCTCTGCCAGCAATGCGACGAGGCGCCCTGCGAGCCGGTCTGCCCCACCTACGCCAGCTATCACACGCCCGAGGGGCTCAACTCACAGGTTTACAACCGCTGCATCGGCACCCGCTTTTGCGCCAACGCCTGCCCGTACAACGTACGCTTCTTCAATTTCTATAATCCCGAGTGGGATATGCCACTGCAGCTGCAACTGAATCCCGACGTCTCCGTGCGCAGCGTGGGCATCATGGAGAAGTGCACCTTCTGCGTGCAGCGCATCAAGGCAGCCGAGATTCAGGCAGAAGCAGAAAAGCGCGAGCTGAAGGATGGCGAATTCACCACGGCCTGCGCGCAGTCGTGCGCCTCCAGCGCCCTGGTCTTCGGCGACCTGAACGATCCCAACAGCCAAGTCGCGCGGTTGTCGAGCTCTAATCGTGGCACCAAGCTGCTGGGCGAACTGGGCACCCAGCCCAACGTCACCTATCTCCAACGAGGCACCTGGCAAGATGCAAAAAACGGCTGAACAAATCGAGCACGACCTGCTGCGGCCGCTCTTTCACAGTAGCGGCAAGTACTGGGTCGCCGTGGCGCTCGCCACCAGCCTGCTGCTCGCGGGTGTGGCTGCATTTGGCTATCAGCTCTATGCCGGGATTGGCGTTTGGGGTATCAACTCCCCGGTCTTCTGGGCCTTCGACATCACTAATTTCGTCTTCTGGATCGGCATCAGCCACGCGGGCACGCTGATCTCCGCCATCCTACGTCTCACCAATGCCACCTGGCGTCGCCCTGTCACTCGCTGCGCCGAGGCCATCACCGTCTTTTCGGTTCTAATCGGCGCCATCATTCCGCTCTGCCACATTGGTCGCCCCTGGCTCGCATTCTGGATGATCCCTTACCCCAACCAGCGCCATATCTGGCCCAATTTCCGCTCCCCGCTCGCTTGGGACTTCTTCGCCATCTCCACCTACCTCACCGGCAGCACTACCTTCCTTTATTTGCCCACCATCCCGGACTTCGCTGCTGTCCGCGACGCCTCCACCGGCTTACGCAAGAAGATCTACCGCGTGTTAGCGCTTGGGTGGCAGGGCACGCAGCGTCAATGGCAGCGGCTTGAAATCGCTATGCACATCATGGCCATCGTTATCATCCCGGTCGCTGTCTCTGTGCACACCATCGTCTCCTGGGATTTCGCCATGACCCCGGTGCCCATGTGGCACTCCTCCATCTTCGGTCCCTACTTTGTCGCCGGTGCGATCTTTAGCGGTATCGCCGCCTTGATCCTGGCCATGGCGTTGCTGCGCAAGCTCCTGCACCTGGAGGACTATCTGGAGCCGATCCACTTTGAAAACCTCGGCAAACTGCTGCTCACCATGAGCCTGCTCTGGTTTTATTTCACCTTCGCTGAACGGCTCACCGCCTGGTACGGAAACTCCCCTCCAGAAATGGCTGTCTTCTGGGAGAGCATTCGTAAGCAGTTCGCGCCGCTCTTCTGGATCATGGTGTTTTGCAACTTCATCATCCCGGTACCTATCCTGGCCATCAAGCGCCTGCGCACCATCACCGGAACTGCGATCGCGTCCTGCACTGTCGTCGTGGGCATGTGGCTCGAGCGCTTCCTCATCGTCGTGCCCTCGCTCGAGCGCAAGTTCTTGCCTTACTCCTGGGGTACCTACAGGCCCACCTGGGTGGAAGACACGCTGATGGCTTCGAGCTTTGGCTTCATGCTGCTGCTCTACCTGCTGTTTTCAAAATTCGTGCCCATGATTTCCATATGGGAGTTGAAGGTCGGACTGCAACCTCACTTCAGGGTCCGCACATCCCCCAAGGTCGAAGCGAAACATCATGGTTTGGCAATGCCCGGGCCACTGCCCACGGACGTGGCGGAATGAAGGCCCTCTATGCGCTCTACTCTGAACCAGAGGCCGCTCAGCGCGCCCTGGACTCTTTGCGCGCCGCCAGGACCCAACTCAAATTAGACCCGCGGCAGATCGTCGTGATCTCGGGTGAGCCTTACGAGGGCTACGAATTTACCGACGAGCACGCCACCGGCATCCCCTATCGATGGGCGGTGTTGGGCGCGGCGGTCGGTGGCACCTGTGGCCTCTTGCTCACCACGCTCTCGCAGAAGTCCTATCCGATACTTACTGGCGGCATGTCTCTTACGCCCGCGTGGACCAACGGCATCATCGTCTACGAGATGATCATGCTTGGAGCCATCCTCACCACGCTCGTGGTTCTCCTGATCGGCGCAGGACTGCCAAATTTCAAAGGCGTGATTTCGGATCCTGAGATTTGGAATGGGAAGATACTGGTAGGGGTGGTGGACGCGCCGGAAAATTCCCAACCCGAATTGGAGAAGCGTCTGCTCCAGGCAGGCGCTTCGCAAGTGAAGCAATCTCCAAAAAAAATCGTTAAGGCCTAACCGAAACGCTGCGGAATTGCATCTATAACTGCAAAAGCAATGAAGGATTGGCCACGAACGTTGGGAAAAGAAGCAAGATGATCAAATGGATTTGAAGTTTGAGCATCTTGGCGGAACAAACGACTCAGCACCCGGCCCCGATGATGTCCTAGCAGGCTGCGGAAAAACTCATGCCTTGTATCAGGGCACGACTTTAGTCGTGCCGCACATGGTTGAGAATAGGTCGGGCTTTAGCCCCTGAGGTGTTGCTTTCCTGCCCGCTGCAGAGTTTTTCCGCAGCCAGCTAGGAACCGGCCTTGATGCTGGTCACGTGGATGGTCTTGGTTGCCGGGTTCAGCGTGCCGGTCACCGACACCTTCGCCCCGGCGAAGGCGGCGCTCTTTTTCTGGTCGTCGAGTTGATACGCGGTCTTGGTCGCGGGATCGAACAGGGTGTACTTGCCGCCCATGTTTACGCAGCGAATGGTGCAGTCCTTCGGGCTTTCGCCCTTCTGCTCCATAATCTGGTGGCCGCCCAAAGCGGCGCACTGGCTGTCAATGATCTCGCCCTTATAAGTCTGCGGGCCTTGGGCAAAAATGCTCAGCGATGCCAACAGACAACCTGCACTGATCGCTAGTTTTTTCATGGAAGCAGTCTCCTTGTGCCCGATATTCGGGGTCCCTCAATCACTTGACTATGTGACGTCCGGGATACTTTCATAATGCTTAGAGCATTGTCAATATTGGACTTCGAGCCATTTCTTCTGAAGGGTACGGCCTTCAGGCCGTACGAACGTAATAAAGAATGCACTCGGCTTCAGCCGCTGAGGGGCACATTTCCAGTGAGAAATACAGGCTTCCGGCGCGACGACTATAAATAGATGAGCTATCTCATTCGCTGCATGGAGACAAGGCATGGAGAAGCACTCGGGCCACCACAGCCACCACCATCATGCTCACCCACACAACCATGTCGTCGCCGGCAACGGGTACACCACACGCCGCGATTTCCTTCGCGTCCTGATGGGAGGCGCTCTGGCTGGGGCCTCAGTCCTGGAACTCGCCTGGCATCGAGCGGCTTGGGCCCGCGCCGCGGCTCCCAGCTCCGATGCCAACCTGTTCGATATTCAGAAGGTTGCAAAAGGCATTTACTTCGCCCAGGCCCGTCCCCAGGCCATGATCAACTGCAACGCCGCCATCTTCGTCCGGTCGAAGGATGTGGTCGTGGTGGACACGCACTCCAAGCCCTCGGCGGCTGCGTCTCTCCTTAACCAAATGAAGAGGGAAGTGACCACCAAGCCTGTTCGCTACGTCATCAACACCCACTTTCATTGGGACCACACGCAAGGTAGCCACGCCTATCGCTTAACTGGCGAAAAGGTCGACTTTATTGCGAGCGCTGCCACCAGGCAGCTCATGGAAAGCTTGGCAGTCGCCAGGATGAAGGCTTCGGTGGGCGCAGTGCCGCAACAAATCGACGCACTGCGCAATCAGGCCGCGCGCTCAACCTCTGCTGGAGAAAAAGCCTTCTGTGCAGAACAGATTCGGCAACTTCAGGCATATCAGGCCGAACTCAAGGATTACACGTTGGAACTGCCGACGATCACCTTCGAAAAAACGTATCTGCTCCAGGATCCGGACCACGATCTACACGTCGAGTTTCACGGGCATGCGCATACCGCAGGAGATGTCGTCGTCTATTGCCCGCAAGAGCGTGCGATCGCGACCGGAGACGTGATTCATGGCTTTCTGCCCTTCATCGCCGACGGCTTCCCTCGCATCTGGCCGGCGACGATTGATTCCATCGGCGCCGCCGACTTCAACACCATCATGCCCGGACATGCCGCGCTCCAAACCGGCCGCACGACGATGATCAACTTCCGAAACTATATCGAGGAACTGACCGGGAAGGTTGAGCAAGCCAGGAAGGCCGGCCTGCCTGTGACCGAGATGCAACAGCGCATCACCGTAGCCTCACTTAGGTCTCTCCACTCCAATGGGTATGAGGAGTACCTGGCGCGCATGAGCCGGCAAAGTCACTCACCGTTCAGCAAGCCATCCCCATTGCAAACCGATGTCAACGTAAACATTGCCGAGATCTATACCAACCTCGACCGTACCTAGGGCAGTTTCGCAATTGGTATAGACCGAAGCGACAAGCCTCTTGGTGGTTTTCTTCCAAGGAAAACCACACCTCGCGATCCTTATCAGGCCACAGTAATTGCAAAACTGCCTTAGTCACGTCCGCGAAGCTTGGTAAGCAGCCTGAGGATCTCCAGGTAAAGCCAAACCAGCGTGACCATCAGCCCGAAGGCGCCGTACCACTCCATATACTTTGGAGCGCCCATCCGCACGCCACTCTCGATGAGGTCGAAATCAAGGACCAGGTTGAGCGCAGCGATACCCACAACAATCAGGCTGAAGCCGATCCCTATCGGACCCGAGCCGTTGATCGAAGTAAAGTGAACTCCGAAGAAGCCCAGCACAAATTGCAGCAGATAAAACAGCATGACCGCGCCCGTTGCAGCCACGATGCCCAGCCGAAAATTCTGTGTCACCGGGATCAGTCCGGAGCGATAGGCCAGCAAGAGCACCAGCAACGTTCCGAATGTCAGGCTGACCGATTGGATGGCAATCCCAGGGAAGCGCAGCTCGAGAACGGCCGAAATTCCGCCCAGTGCCAGCCCTTCTAGTAGCGCGTAAGCGGGCGCCGTTACCGGAGACCATTCCTTCTTGAAGACCGTGACCATCGCGCAAACGAATCCGCCGATGCTCCCGATCCACAGCCAGGGCAGGACAGCGGCAGCCGAATGTGCCTGGTTAAAGAGATGCCACGTCCAGGCTGCGGAGGCGATCGCCAAAAGCAGAAGCAGGCCGGTCTTGTTGACCGTACCCTCGAGGGTCATCCCGCCGCCCAGTTCGGCGACGCTCTCAAAACGCTTCCCGTTCAAAACTGGATTCGACGTCCTCATCAGTTGCGCCACGTTGCACTCTCCTTACAAAAACCGCTCTACTACTCATTTTACGGCAACCACGCGCAAGAACGTCTATCCCGGGCCGCCGAGCCGGTTGCGCGCCCGTCAGGTAGTTGCTTACACTGGATTCGTTCGATGGAACGAGGTGGCTAGGGTTCCGGTTCCAATTCCTGGATCGGTCCAAGCGCCACAAAGGACCGGACGGTCCGCACCCAAGGGCCAAAATCCCAGAGGGAAAAGTCGAAAGCGACTTTGTGTCTCTGGGAGCGGATCTTGTCACTTACAGCATTCCTTCTCGTTACGGTTGCTTCACTTGCCCACGCTACGTGGAATTTCCTGGCCAAGCGGGCAGCCCACAGCAAGCACCTCATCTGGTTTTCTTCGGCCACCGAAGCGTTGTTCTTTGCGCCCTTAGCCGTCTGGGTCTTGACCCGGGCATGGTCGAAGCTCGGTCTGTTTTCTGCCCTCTTTCTGCTGGCAACCGGTGTTCTCCACCTGCTTTACACGGAGAGCCTTCTCCGCGGCTACAGGGCCGGCGATCTTACCGTCGTGTATCCGTTGGCACGAGGAACGGGTCCTCTCCTGTCGTTCTGCGGTGCCGTTCTGCTGTTGCATGAGCGTCCATCTCTGCTGGCCGGAGCTGGCGCAATCCTGATCACAGTTGGAATCTTGCTTTCCTCCGGTGGCCTTGCCGCTCTTCGCCACGCGCATAACCACAAAGGATTGTTCTGGGGCGTCGCGACCGGTTGTATGATCGCGTGCTACACACTGGTCGATGGTTATTCGGTCAAGACGCTTCTGCTCTCGCCCTTCCTGGTGGAATATGCCGGCAACCTGTTTCGCACCGTTTTCCTTTCCAGCGGTGCCTACCGCCGTCGTGCATCACTCTTGCCCGAATATGCCCAGTGCTGGAAAGAAGCATCCGGGATCGCTATCCTGACTCCGCTCGGATACATTCTGGTACTCTTCGCGATGAAGTTGGCCCCAATCAGCCATGTGGCTCCGATGCGAGAAATGTCCATGCTGATCGGCATGTATTTTGGAGCCAGATTCTTGAATGAAGGCCAAATCGTTCGTCGCATTATAGGCTCGGTTCTTATTGCCGGCGGTGTGGCTGCGTTAGCCTTAGGCTGACGCTCGCGATAATTGATTTCCGCTTAACAAGTGCAGGTTAGGCTGCAGCTACGAAGCGCATCACTCACCAGGAACGCTTCGGGTCGAGGCCAGTGATGCAAGCTGCTCAACATCCGGAACCTGCTATCCTCAAACCCGGCATTTCTCGAATCTCAGGAGCTTGATTCTCGATGTCGCATCCCAGGGCGGATGTTGCGATCGTAGGTGCGGGTATCCTGGGACTGGCCCACGCCTATGTAGCAGCGAAAGCTGGTAAATCCGTGGTCGTCCTCGAGAGGAGCCCGCGCGCGGCCGGCGCCTCCGTTCGCAATTTCGGCATGGTCTGGCCCATCGGCCAGGCGGCCGGGACAATGCTTTCGCTCTCCTTGCGCAGTCGCGAATTGTGGCTGGAAATTCTCGGCCACGCCAAACTGCCGCGTCGAGAAACCGGATCGCTTCATGTAACCTACCGTGCGGATGAGGCGGCCGTGGCGCAGGAGTTTGCCGAGCTCGGCCCAAAGTTGGGCTACCAATGCTCCTGGCTGAAACCCTGCGAGGTGCTCGAGCGTTCGCAAGCCGTCCAGCCCGATGGGCTTGCGGGTGGCCTATGGAGCAGCACTGAACTCACCATCGATCCCCGCCAGATTATCCAATCATTGCCGGGCTTTCTCAAGGAGCAATACAACGTCCAGTTCTTCTTCGGAACCGCTGTGACCGCCATCGAACCTCCTATCTTGCATACCGGCAGCGGCCGATGGCAAGCGGCAACTGTGATTGTTTGCAGCGGCGACGACTTTGAGACGCTCTACCCGCAGCACTATGCAACCAGTGGTCTCACTCGCTGCAAACTGCAGATGATGCGCACCGTCCCGCAACCCGATGGCTGGCAGCTCGGCCCTTCGCTCGCGGCCGGGCTCACCCTGCGCTTCTACCCTGCGTTTCAGGTTTGCACCACGCTCCCGGCGCTCAGCCGGCGCATCGCCGACGAGACACCCGAGTACGACCGCTGGGGAATCCACGCGCTGGTCTCGCAAACTGCGGATGGAGCGCTCACACTCGGTGACTCCCATGAGTACTCGCTGGCCGTCGACATCTTCAACAAAGAGGAGATCGACGAGATCATCCTGCGCTATACGCGGCAGTTCCTTCGCGCCCCGGATCTGACGATTGCCGAGCGCTGGTACGGGGTCTATGCCAAGCATCCTGAAAAGCCACTGGTCGTGATGCAGCCGGAAGACGGCGTCCGGATTGTGGCTTCGCCGGGAGGTTCCGGCATGACTTTGTCCTTTGGGGTGGCGGAGCAGTCGATGCGCGACTTAGGATTCATCCATGCCTAGTTCCAAAATCCCCGCGGTCTTTCTCGACTGGGCGGGAACCGCCGTGGATCACGGAAGCATCGCGCCCGTGCATGCGCTGGAAAGCATCTTCCACCAATTTGGCATAGCCGTCCCTCGTCCGCTGGTTCGCCGGTACATGGGTTTGGCGAAGAAAGACCACGTGCGCAAGGTGCTTGAAGAGCCGGAAGTGAGAGAACAATGGATAGCGCTTCACCACGCTCCGCCGCAAGAGCGTGACGTCGACGCAATCTATGCCAACTTCGAGCCGCAAATGATGGAAGTGCTGGCCGGCTACGCAACTGTCATTTCGGGCGTGGCGGGCACAGTAGACGCCATGCGGACGCGGGGCATGAAGATCGCAGGCACTACCGGCTACACCCGCCCCATGCTCGATCGGCTGGAAGCGCTCGCAGCGAAGCAGGGGTATCGCACAGACCGCTCCCTGGCGCCTGAAGATGCCGGGGGAGGCCGGCCCTTTCCCTGGATGTGCTACCGGCTGGCCATGGATCTGCGCATCTACCCTCTGTCCGCCTGTGTGAAGATTGGCGATACCGAGTCAGATATGGAAGAAGGCCTGAATGCCGGCATGTGGACCATTGGCGTGACCCGCAGCGGCAACACTGTCGGATTATCGGAGGTCGATTGGTTGCAGCTCGATCATGGAGAGCAGAAAAGGCTTCTTGCTTGCGCTGACCAGGAGCTGCGCTCGGCAGGAGCACACTATACCGCGGAAACAGTTGCTCACACGCTGCCGCTACTGGATGAGATCGAGCGCAGAATCGCCAACGGAGAGCGCCCAAAATGAAACCGGTGGACGTAGCCGGAGATCCCCGGACGAACACCCCACCGCCGCGGCGCCTCACCCGCTGGCATGTGCTCACCGTCTCTTTGCTGTTCCTCGGTTATGGCGGCTATTACTTCTGCCGTTCCGACTATTCCGTTGCCTTGCCCCTCATCATCGCCGAAGAAGTGCGCAAGGGCACACCCGCGAATGTGGCCCAGATCAGGCTTGGCTCAATTGCTTCGCTCGGAGTGCTGGCCTACGCCATCGGCAAGTTTCCCAGCGGTGGCCTCGCTGATCGTTTTGGAGGCCGCCGCAACTTTCTGGGCGGCATGTTCGGGTCCATTCTGTTCACCGTGCTCTTTATGCTCGGGGGTGGCTTCCCCGTTTTCACCCTGGCCTGGTTGGGGAATCGTTTGGTGCAGTCGCTGGGATGGGCTGGGTTGGTTAAGGTTGCGTCACGCTGGTTCTCCTACACCACCTACGGCAGCGTCATGGCAGTGCTCAGTCTCAGTTACCTTTTCGGAGATGCGATTTCCCGCGCGATCATGTCGTTGCTGCTCGCCCATGGTTTCGGTTGGAGAGGAGTCTTTGGCGCGGGTGCTGCTCTGCTCAGCGTGCTTTTTTTAGCTAATCTCATCTTTCTGCGGGAGTCTCCTCAGTCCTACCACTTGCCTCCTCCCGAGGAGAATCCGCTCAACCTGTTTTCTGCTGTAAGAGCAACCGCAACGCGGCCGGGTATGGCTGTAATCTTTCGCACCCTGCTTAGCTCGTATGCTTTCTGGTTGGTCTGCGCCCTTTCTCTCGGCACTACGCTGTTACGCGAAACCTTCAATCTCTGGATACCCACGTACTTCACCCAGATGGCCGGCATGACGGGCGCACAGGCTGCCAGCGGCAGCGCTCTCTTTCCCTTATTCGGCGGCCTCTCTGTATTGTTTGCCGGCTTCCTCAGCGATTACCTTGGCCCCGAGGGCCGCAGCCGCATTCTCTTTGGCGGCCTCTGCTTTTCTGTTCTGGCGCTATTGGGTCTGGCGGGGGTAACCATGCATGCTCCGCGCTTTGTCCCCCTCGCTCTGGTGGCCACGGTCGCCTTCTGCTTGCTCGGGCCCTACTCCTATCTTGCGGGCGCGATGGCTCTCGATTTCGGCGGAAAGGAAGGGAGCGCAACCGCCTCCGGAATGATCGACGGCTTCGGCTATCTTGCTGGCGTTCTCTCCGGCAACGGCATGGCACATCTGGCAGTTGCGTACGGCTGGCAGACAATGTTTCTTGTACTGGCTGGCGTTGCAGGCCTTACCAGTGTTGTCGGCGGCCTCGCCCTTTGGCAGCAGCACCGGCGCGCCATCGCGATTGGTTTGCTGCGCCCCGCGGAGGGACAATGACTGCCAAACCAGCAGACATCGATGTCGCTGCGGTGAAATGCACGCCGGCCGAGCTGACCATCACCTGGCAGAATTTCTCCTACAGTGTCTACAGTTCGCTGTGGCTGCGAGACAACGCTCCCGCCCATCGCGATCCCAGTAGCGGTCAGCGCCTGATAAGCCTGGTCGATCTTCCCCAGGAACCACAGCTTCGCTCTGCTGAGAATTGGCCGCCGGACCACCTCACCCTGCGTTGGGATGACGGCGAAACCAGCGTCCTTTCTCTTGCCTGGCTGCGTGCCTATAACCGCTCCTTGCACTTGAGCGCACGACCCACGCGCCTTCCCTGGATGGGACAACCGGCCACGCACTTTGCCTGGTCTGTCTATCCAGAATGGGTGGCAGATCCATGCATCCGTGAAGAATGGCTCTACTATCTGGGACGCGATGGGTTGGCCTTCCTCAGCGACGTGTCCATAGAAGACGTGGCGGTGCTGCATGTTGCCGCGCAGATCGGTTTCGTTCGCGAGACCAACCATGGCCGCATCTTCAACGAGCGGAGTGCCGCTGGCTTACAGGTCGGCACAGGCAGTCCCTATCGTGATCCGGTGCCTGGCTTCCAACTGCTGCATTGTCTCTCTGCCGCCGGTCACGGTGGCGGAAGTATCTTTGTGGATGGAATGGCCGTGGCGGAGCGCTTACGCGCCCGCGATGAAAATGCTTTTTCGACGCTCTGTCAGACGCCCATCCTCTATCGCTTTCAGGATGCCAACGTGGACTTAGCAGCCGAGCGAACCATGCTCGAGATAGACACACGCGAGCAGTTCCGAGCCATCTATTACAACGACGGCTCGATCGCACCGCTGCCACTCAAGGGCCCTTTGCTCAAAAAGTATTATGCGGCCTACCGTCAGCTTGCCGGCCTGCTCAGCGATCCAGCGCGATCCGTAGTCTACCGGCTGCAGCCAGGCGATCTCGTTCTCTTCGATAACACCCGCATACTGCATGGCCGGAATGAGGGAGAAGGCGGCCTTGCCCACCTGCAGGGCTGCTACCTGGATGCAGACGGGCTTTATAGCTCGCTCGCGGTACTCTCACGAAAAAGGAGTTCGTACCATGCCGACCGCAAAGATCAATAATCTGATCGATTTGCTCAATGAAAAGGGAGGGAGCGCCTATTTCGGAGAGCCTGTTTCCATTCTGGAACACAGCCTCCAGGCGGCTCATTCCGCCGAACTGGCCGCCGCCGGCCCGGCTGCAATTTCTGCCGCGCTGCTGCACGACATCGGCCACATGCTGCACGGGCTCGACGAGGAAATCGCCCACCGCGGCCACGACGGCATGCATGAAGAGGTTGCGGCCAGGTATCTCTCCCGTTGGTTTGGAGACGAGGTGACGATGCCCATTCTTCTTCACGTCCCAGCCAAACGATTCCTCTGTTGGCAAGACCACGCCTACCTGCAGCAGCTCTCCCCCTCATCGATCGAAAGCCTCGCCTTGCAAGGGGGACCGATGAACGATGAGCAAGCTGCGGACTTCCTGCGCAACCCGTTTGCAAACGCCGCCATTGCGCTCCGTCATTGGGACGACGAGGCGAAGGTGCCTGGTCTGGAGGTTCCGGACGCCGCCTACTATCTTCCCATTCTCCAGGCTGCATCACGCCCCGACCTTTAGCTGCCGCCATTTCGCATCTGCCAGAACCACTGAGGTTTCAATCTGGCGTTCTGGGATTTTCCAATATTGGTTGAGAAGCCGGTCTTTATCTGTGGTGGAAACCATTTGGAAGCCATGTTTCTCATAAAAGCGAATTGCCCAAACGGCATCGGCCCAGGTTCCTATCAGCACCGGCCTTTCGGTCAGCAAGCGCAAATAAGACAGCAAGTGTGCTCCGACCCCACGTTTTTGGCTGCTGGTGCGAACATAGGCATGGCGAATCAGCGTCACATCTCTGACTGGTTGCAGGCCCATCACCCCCAATAGATTTCCGGCATCCTCGTAGCCCCAGAACACGACACCCTCATCGAGTTCCTGCTGAAGTTTTTCCCTGGACATGTATGGCTCTGTCCAGCGATCTTCAGGGATGGTTCCACGATAGGCTTGGGCGCCATCATTGATGATGGTCCAAATCGATTCGAAGTCACGGTCGTCGCAGCGGCGAATCATAAGTGATCCAGTCTCCTATTGGGAAGCCTTGGCACGGTGGCAATATACTCTTGTATATGCTGTTTATCGTAGGAGAACGGGATGCAGCGTACGGCCAAAATATTTATGAATAACCGGAGCCAGGCAGTCCGGCTTCCGAAAGAGTTCCAGTTCACGACCTCTGAGGTGTTTATCCGCAAACAAGGGGACGACGTCATTCTTTCCGCTCGCCCTGAGGACTGGTCTGCTTATCTGACCTCGGGTCCTGTGGCCTCGGAGGAATTCATGGATTGGGTTGAGGACTTGCCGGTGCGTGAGCGCTGATCCTGACGGCGGTCTGGGATAACGACAACAGATGCTATGACTCATTCAGGAGCTGCTGCCGTGCCGCCCAACGGACTACCAACCCAGGGGAACGGCCCATCGCTACTGCTACGCGGTCTGCGCAAGTCCTTTGCCGATGTGGTGGCAGTGGATGGTCTTGACCTCGAGGTGACGCGGGGAGAATGTTTCGGGCTGCTGGGGCCAAATGGCGCCGGGAAAACGACCACCATTGAGATTTGTGAGGGGCTGACCGTAGCCGATAGCGGGACGGTTCAGCTGCTGGGCTTGAATTGGGCCAGCGCGGAAGACGAGCTGCGCCAGCGTATCGGCATTCAATTGCAGGAGACGCAGTTTCCCGAAAAGTTGACCGTGGACGAAACACTGCGGCTCTTTCGCAGCTTCTTCCGTCGCGGCATTCCGGTGGAGGAGTCGATCCGGACGGCGCAGCTGGAGGAGAAGCGCCACGCGCGCGTGGGCACGCTCTCTGGTGGCCAAAAACAACGGCTCGCGATGGCCTGTGCGCTGGTAGGTGATCCCGAGTTGTTGTTTCTGGATGAGCCGACAACCGGACTCGACCCGCAGGCGCGCCGGCACCTATGGGACCTGGTGGACGGGCTGAAGCAGGCAGGCCGGACCATCATCCTCACTACGCACTACATGGATGAGGCGGAGCGGCTGTGCGATCGGGTGGCAATTATGGATCATGGACGAATCATCGCGCTCGGCAGTCCGCAGCAGTTGATCGCCTCCGTCGGTGGGGAGCATATCGTGGAGTTCGCCCTCATCGGCCATGAGAACGGCGATGGGGTGGTCGACCCAGCCCTGCTCACGGCGATCGCTGGAGTCCAGTCGCACCGTGTGGATGCGGGGTTGCACCAGCTCTCGGTTCGCGAGCTGCATACGGCGGTGCCGCGCATATTTGCCACCTTGACCGGCCAGGGGCTGCATCTGAGCGAGTTTCGTACTCACTCGGCGACCCTCGAAGATGTGTTTGTCGGGCTGACGGGAAGGAATTTGCGCGATGAGTAAGCTCCAGCAGAGCAGCCTGTATCAATTGACGATGATTCGCTTTCGCCTCTTCCTGCGCGAGCCGGAGGCGATCTTCTGGATCTTCGGTTTTCCGATTCTGCTGGCTGTGGGGCTGGGCATCGCCTTCCGTAATCGGCCGGCGGATGTCTTCCAGGTAGGCGCCACAACGGCGCAGCTTACCCAGGCACTGGCCGCCGACAGGGGTCTAAAGGCGGCCACCATGAGCGAGGCAGACGGCACTCGAGCCCTGGCGACGGGAAGCATTCTGTTGCTCGTTATTAAGACGCCGGACGGCGTGTCCTACAAGTACGACGAGACCAACCCCGATGCGCGGAACGCGCGCATGGTGGCCGATCGCGCAATCCAGATAGCCGCGGGGCGGCGTGAGGCCGTTCACGTCGAGAATCAGCTGGTACACGAGACGGGCTCGCGTTACATCGACTTTGTGGTGCCGGGGCTGCTGGGCATGAATTTGATGGGCTCCGCAATCTGGGGGATGGGCTTCTCGATTGTCGAATCCAGGCAAAAGAAACTGCTCAAGCGGCTCGTCGCCTCGCCCATGCCGCGCTGGCAGTACCTGGCCTCATACTTGTTGTCACGGCTGTCGATGCTGGTGATCGAAGTGGTAGGCTTTCTGGGTTTTGCGCGGCTGGTCTTTGGAGTGCCGTTTCGCGGGTCGATGTGGCAGTTGGGATTGCTCTGTGTGCTTACGTCTCTCGCATTCTCCGCGCTGGGGCTCCTGGTGGCCTCGCGCGCAACCACGATGGAAGCGGCCTCAGGGCTGATGAACCTGGTCATGCTCCCCATGTGGATCTTATCCGGGGTCTTCTTTTCAGCGACGCGTTTCCCGGCCGTGATTCAACCAGTGGTGCGCGCGCTTCCGCTTACTGCGGCCATTGATGCACTGCGAGGAAATATGTTGCAGGGAACGAACCTGGGGCAACTTACTCCTCAGATGGGTATACTTCTCGCTTGGCTGGTAGTGCCCTTTGCAATCTCGTTACGCATCTTTCGCTGGAGATAGCGCAGCGGAGAGGATGACATCGCCTTGAAGCGCCTTAAATCCACGGATGTGGTCGTCATTGGCAGTGGGTGGAGCGGCCTGGTCATGGCCAAAGAGATAGCCACCCGAACTGCGCTACAGGTGACTGTCCTCGAGCGGGGCCCTGCACGCAATATCTCCCAATATGCCAGCGGCATGGACGAAATCAACATGCGGCGTGTCGGTCTGGTGCAAAACCCAGCCGAGCAGACCATCACGCATCGACATTCTCTGAGAGATCCGGCAGTTCCGATACGCCAGTATGGCTCGTTTACTCCTGGAACCGGAACCGGGGGCACCTCCGAACATTGGGGTGGCATTTCCGACCGCTATCTCCCCGACTTCTTTGTGTTGGCCACGCATCTCCGCGAGAAATTTGGCGCGGCCCGCATGTCGCCGGACTGGTCCATTCAGGATTGGGGCATCACTTACGACGAATTTGAGAATTACTACTGGCGCGCGGAACAGTTGATGGGTATCAGCGGCAAAGCCGGTAACTTACGCGGTCAACTGATCGAAGGGGGCAATATCTTTGAAGGCCCTCGCCAGCATGAGTACCCTACACCACCTCTCACCGCGACCTACACCATGGGTTTCTTCCACAAAGCGGCGATTGAGATGGGTTATCACCCTTATCCGCTGCCTGCCGCCAACCTGAGTCAGGGATACACCAATCCCGACAACGTATCCCGGCCAGGCTGCGTCTTTTGCGGCTACTGTCCGAACTATGGCTGCATGATCGGGGCCAAGGCGCAACCGACGAACACCGTCATGCCGGTCCTCACCAGCCGGAATAACTTCTTATTGCGCAACAACTGCTGGGTACGAAAGATCGTTCACCACGACGGACACGCCGAAGGCGTTGTGTACATGGACGAAAACGGCGAGGAAACCATGCAACCCGCCGAGGTGGTCGTGCTTTCGGCCTGGACCCCCAATAGCGTTCGCCTCCTCTTCTTATCGGAGATTGGCGAGCCCTACAATCCGGTTACCGCTAAGGGAACGCTGGGGAAGAACCTGACCCATCAGGTCACCAGTGGAGGGGCAGGGATGCTGGTGTTCAAAGAGCGTCTGAATCTCTTCATGGGATCGGGCGCCGTAGGGTACGGCATCGCGGACTTTGATGGAGATCTCAAAGAGGAGCCGCCAGAGAAGATTTTGCGTGGAGGACTATTTCTGCGCGGCGCGGCTGCCAGTCAAGGGCCAGTGGCCACGTTTGGGCGTATCCCCAGGGGAGAAACCCCACGTAACTGGGGGTCGGCCTGGAAGAAGGCTTCGATTAGTCACTGGGACAGAATCGGTCCAGGCGTTGAAATGAGAGGAGACCATTTTGCTTACAAGCAAAATTTTATGGACTTAGACCCTACCTACACCGACAAGTGGGGTGATCCTTTGTTGAGAATGACGTTGGACTGGACAGATTACGAGATGCGCCAGATGGCCTTTGGAAGGCGGCTGGGCAACCAGCTTCTGGAGGTTATCGCACGTACGTCCGGGGCTACGTTAATCAAAACCGAGACTGGCAATAGCGGAAGCGCCGCATTTCATCACTACAACGCCGCCCAGTACATCACCACGCACATACAGGGAGGAGCGATCATGGGAAGCTCTCCGGACCAAAGTGTGGTGAACCCCTGGCTGCAACATTGGAAGATGCCCAATCTTTTTGTCGTAGGCTCGTCGTCCTTCCCGCAAAATTCCTCTGCCAACCCGACGCTTACGATTGTTGCAGTGAGTCATCGCGCGGCGGATGGATTAATCGATCATTACCTGAAAAAACCAGGTCCATTAGCTTAGAGGAGCGATCGTGAAACGGCGCGAATTTATACTCGTTCCGGCAAAGGCGCTGGGCGGCCTGGTGCTGTACTCGCTGGTAGGAGAGTTGATCCCGGCTCCGGCGCAAGATGCGGTGAAAGTGCCGTTACGTTTTTTTACCGCGGCAGAAGCGCAGGTGATTCAGGCGGCTTCTGAGCGTATCTTTCCCAGCGACGACAGCGGGCCCGGTGCAAGGGAAGCGGGCGTAGTCATTTACATCGATCGTCAACTCGCGAGCCCTTACGGCCAGGACAAACGTCGCTATACCAAGGGGCCGTGGATAGAATCAATTCCAGAACACGGCTACCAGGGTAAAGACACACCTCGGCAGTCCTATCGCGGCGGTATCCCGTTGCTGGGGGCCGACTTTGCCGGAGCATCACCTGAACAACAGGATCTGCGTCTCGAAAAGATCGAGGAGACTCGCTTTTTTCAGCTATTGCGCCAGCATACGGTGGAAGGCATGTTTTGCGATCCACTGCATGGTGGCAACATTGGGATGGTTGGCTGGAAGTTAATCGGCTTTCCCGGGCCGCGGATGAATTATCGGGATCAGATCGACAAACACTTCGGCCAAACCTACAGGCCGGCTCCCATGAGTCTGGAACAAATCCTTCGCCACCCGGTCAAGGGAGTCGAAGACGACGCGGAGTAGGGGCAAACGCCTCTACGCCTTTTTCCGGGCTAGCCGAGCGAAGGGACCTGCTGTTCTTTTCTGCCCATCCAATCTGACTGCTCCTAATAAAAGTCACCGCCCTCCACTTTGTCATCCCGAGCGGGCTCCGGATTTCCTACTACGCTGCACTAATCAACGGCCACGTATGCGGCTTTCTTTAAGGAAAGCCGCATGAGGTTTAGCGAAACCACGATGCCTGACAGGAAATCTGGAGGAAGCCGAGGGATCTGCAGTTTTCCTCCACCCTCAGTCAGATGTTTGCAGCTAGAAAGAGAATCTCGCCACGAACTGCAGTTGACGCATGCCGGCAAAGGTTCCCCCGAGGATATCGGTTATCTGTCCATTGCCAGCGCAATCAACGCACGTGTTGGTTGGGTTAGCCAGGTTGGCATGGTTGAACACGTTCCGTGCCTGTACCTCATGCTTCATCGCTAAGCTCTCGTAAAGGTTAAAGTTTTTACTGAGTGCAAGGTCCGTGGTGAAGTATCCAGGTCCCCAGAAACCGTTATAGGGGATGTTCCCGAACTGTTCGACCTGGGGCCGCTGGTAAGGACCGTTGATTTGCCCATTGGCGGTCAAGGGGGCAACGGGAACAAAGTAAGTGGCGGAGTGAGTCACGGGATTCAAGCTGCCGGCGCTCTGCGAGATGCTGTGCACCAGGTTCGGCCTGCAAGGGCCGTTGTCTTCATCCGATCCGCACTCTCCGTAGGAGGGACTGTAAGGGAGCCCACCCGCCCAGTCGAGATTTCCATTAAGCGCTAAGCCGCCGATGATTTCGTACCCAGGCCGTGGTGGTCGCCTTGCAGCGTGGTTTGGCCCATCTTTAGAGCGGTCTGCATTTCTCGTTTACTCCTGCTCCGGTACAATCGGCATTTGGCCTGAAAGCCTGCCTTCGCGGGCGCTCTCCAGTAATCCAGGCTCGGAAGGCTCATGTCCGGAACCACCAAATCTCCGCCGTCCAGTCCCAATGATTCCCTA
The DNA here is from genome assembly GCA_963788515.1 of uncultured Acidobacteriaceae bacterium. Lineage (GTDB taxonomy): Bacteria > Acidobacteriota > Terriglobia > Terriglobales > Acidobacteriaceae > PALSA-350. Next base: position 161,023 of record CAWBGZ010000019.1, on the reverse strand, counting down.
TGGGGGCCGTACCTTAGCGAACGCCAGTGGGGCACGGTCCGGGAGGACTATTCCGACAATGGAGACGCCTGGAATTACTTTCCCCATGACCATGCACGCAGCCGCGCGTATCGCTGGGGCGAGGATGGTTTGGCCGGCATCAGCGATGAGGAGCAGAGGTTGTGTTTCGCGTTGGCGCTGTGGAACGGACACGACCCCATCTTGAAGGAGCGGCTGTTTGGGCTGACCAACGGTGAGGGCAATCACGGTGAGGACGTCAAGGAGTACTACTATTACCTTGACGCTGCGCCCGACCATTCCTACCTGAAAATGCTTTATAAGTACCCGCAGGCTGCCTACCCATACGACCGGCTGGTGGAGGAAAATCGTAAGCACGGCCTGAAGGACAACGAATTCGAACTGATCGACACGGGCATATTCGATGAAAACCGCTACTGGGATGTGTTCGTCGAATACTTCAAGGCTGCTCCTGAAGATATCCTGGCGCAGATAACGATTTATAATCGCGGCCCTGAAGCTGCCCTGCTGCACGTTCTCCCCCAATTGTGGTTCCGCAATACCTGGTCGTGGAACCCCCCGATGGCGAAGCCGGAGATCAGTGCCCAGGGCCAGGTTCTCATCGCCAGCCATCCCCAGTTAGGCACCTACTATCTCCACCCGGAAGATCACGCCGAGCTGTTGTTTTGCGAGAACGAGACCAACGTCGGCCGTCTCTACGGGGTGGCATCCCAGGGCTATTACAAGGACGCTTTTCACGAGTACCTGGTGCATGGGAATCGGTCGGCGGTGAACCCGCTGCTGCGCGGTTCGAAGGCCTGCATCCACCTCAGCGCGCGGGTGGGCGCCGGCGCCTCCGCGAGGTTCCGCCTGCGCCTCTCTCACGCTGAGAATCCAGCACCTTTTGCTGATTTCGATCAGGTCGCTGGCGCGCGAAAAGGCGACTGCGATGATTTCTACTTCGGGATTCAAGCCGGCATGGAACACGAAGACGCTCGCCTCGTCCAACGGCAGGCTTTTGCTGGAATGATATGGAACAAACAATATTACGAATATGACGTGCGCCGCTGGCTGGCGGGCGACTCTGATTCCGCGCCTCCGCCTGCCCAGCGTCAGTCGGGCCGTAACTACGAGTGGCCACATCTCAATAGCGGGGCTGTTCTTTCCATGCCGGACAAGTGGGAGTACCCCTGGTTCGCGTCATGGGACCTGGCGTTTCATGCGGTCACCTTCGCCTTGATCGATCCGGAATTTGCCAAGAAGCAACTGGTAGAACTCTTGCATGTCTGGTATCTGCATCCCAACGGACAGCTGCCCGCATACGAGTGGAACTTCAGTGATGCTAATCCCCCGGTCCACGGATGGGCCTGCTGGCGGGTCTTCGAGATGGATCGGAAGCTTCGCCGCGATCAAAATCCGGATGACCCTGGAGATCTCTCCTTCCTCGAACGCGTCTTCCAGAAGCTGCTGCTCAACTTCACCTGGTGGGTCAATCAAAAGGATCTCCATGGACGCGACCTCTTTCAAGGAGGCTTCCTCGGCCTGGATAACATCGGGGTCTTCAATCGGGACCAGGCTCTTCCCAACGGTGGCTACCTATGCCAATCGGACGGAACCAGCTGGATGGCGATGTACACGCTTTCCTTGATGAGAATCGCTCTTGAACTTGCGCAGCACAACATTGACTACGATGATATGGCGACCAAGTTCTTCGAGCACTTCCTCTACATTGCCGGGGCCATGGAGGATATGGGCGGCCGCGGCGTGGGACTTTGGAACGAAGAAGACAGCTTCTACTACGACGTACTCAATCTGCCGAACGGCCAGACCGAGTGCATGCGCATCCGCTCCATGGTGGGCTTGATCCCTCTCTTTGCCGTCGAGACGCTGGATCCCGAACTGCTGGAAAAAGTCCCCGCGTTCAACCGGCGCATGGAGTGGTTTCTTACCTACAGGCCCGATCTTGCCATGCTGGTATCGCGCTGGTTCGTTCCCGGGGAGGGCGAGCGCAAGCTGCTCTCGCTGCTACGGGGACATCGCATGAAGGCAATCTTACGTAGAATGCTGGACCCCAACGAGTTTCTCTCCGATTACGGCGTCCGTTCTGTCTCGCGTTACCATCTCGAACATCCATACGTTTATTGGACGGAGAACGGCCATCCATTGAGCGTGGACTATGAACCGTCCGAGTCTCGATCGCGGCTGTTTGGTGGCAATTCGAACTGGAGAGGCCCGATATGGTTTCCGGCGAATTTCCTTATCATCGAGTCGCTGCAGAAGTTCCACTACTACTACGGTGACGACTTCAAGATCGAGTGCCCAACCGGTTCAGGAACATTTATCACCATCCAGGAAGTAGCCACGGAGCTCACCAATCGTCTGGTAAAGATCTTCCTCAAGAACAGTGAAGGACTTCGCCAGGTCAATGCGCTCTATCCCCGTTTCCAGAAAGATGAGAATTTTCGTGATTACGTGCCCTTCTACGAATACTTTGATGGAGACACCGCGAGAGGGGCAGGCGCTTCCCACCAGACCGGCTGGACTGGGATCATCGCCAAGCTGTTGCAGCCTCGAGCAGTTTATCCAGGCCACTAGAGACAAAAAACATAGTTGAAAGGAATTTACATGTCACTCGCGAAGAAGGTTGCCATCGTCACTGGCGGCAATAGCGGTATCGGCAAAGCAATCGTGCTTGAGCTCGCCCGGCAGAGCGCATGCGTTGTTATCGACTACGTCGCTCATCCCGACGCGACCGACGCCCTTGAAAAGCAGATCGCCGCCTTGGGAGAATGCGTTATCGGCGTCCAGGCGGACGTCAGCAAGCTGGATGACCTGCAGCGCCTTGTCTCCGCGGCGGTCGCCAAATGGGGGCGTGTCGATGTCATGGTGAACAATGCCGGGGTAGAAACTCGCACTTCCATTCTCGACACCACCGAAGCGCAATACGAGAAGGTATTGGAAATCAACCTCAAGAGCGCGTTTTTTGGCACCCAGCTCGCGGCCAAACAGATGATTAAGCAGGGCGGGGGTGGACGTATCATTAACATCACGTCCATCCATGAAGACTGGCCGATGCCCGGCAACACAGCGTATTGTCTTTCCAAAGGCGGTATGCGTATGTTGACGCGCACGGCCGCCGTGGAACTCGCTCCCCATAACATCCTGGTCGTTGGTGTAGCGCCAGGCGCGGTCGCGACGCCTATCAATCTTTCCACCATGACGGATCCGGCGCTCATGCAGAAATTGAATGCTGCGATCCCACTGGGCCGGATGGCCAAGCCGGAAGAGATCGCCAGCGTGGTCGCCTTCTTAGCCGGAGATGGCGCCAGCTATATAACTGCCACCACCATCATTACTGACGGGGGCATGATGCAAAGCAGCCCAGGATTGTAGCGTAGGTGGGCTTGAGCCCTGTAACCATGAAGAACACGCGCCGGGTTCGGGTGTCGCTTATGGTAATCGTGACAGTGGCGTTGACCATAGCTGTCGCGATGATGAAAGACCACGTTGTTGCCGCGCAGGGCCCAGTCCCACACCAAAACACGGCAGTCACCTGGTCAGGCCAGATCGCGCCGCTGGTATATGGCAACTGCACCACCTGTCATCATCCCGGCGGGGCCGGCCCGTTCAGCCTACTAACCTATCCGGACGGGCGACGGTGGGGGCCACAAATGGCTGCCGTCACGTCATCTCGCTATATGCCGCCATGGCTGCCGGAACCCGGTTATGGCGACTTTGCGGATGAGCGAAGACTTAGCCGCGAACAGATCGCACTGATTGCAAAATGGGTTGCCGGCATGCCGGAAGGAGATGCATCCACGGCTCCGCAGCCGCCCGCGTACAGCGAAACCTGGCAGTACGGCACGCCTGATTTGATTCTTACGGTCGAACACCCGTTCGCGTTGGCTGCTTCCGGAACCGATGTCTTTCGCAATTTCGTGCTGCCGTATCCCCTCAAGCAAACCCATTACATCCGCGCCATGGAGATCCGCCCGGGCGCGCCGCGGATCGTTCATCACGCCAACATCCTCATCGATCGGACGGCCTCGGTTCGCCGTGCGCATCCGGCGGAATGGAAGGAGGGTGTTCCCGGAATGGAATTGGAGGTGGATACGGGAAACGACTTTGATCCGGATAGTAACTTTCTGTTTTGGAAACCTGACACGCCAGTGCTCGTGGAACCGGAAGGCATGCCCTGGAGGCTCGATCCCGGCAACGACCTCATCCTCAACATGCATCTGAAGCCTAGGGCAAGCCGGAGATAGCTTCGGCGCAGATCGGCCTTTACTTCACCGATCAACCTCCATCGAAACAGCCAATGCTGCTCCAGCTGGAGCACGACAGTGCACTGGATATTCCGGCCGGCGAGCGTAACTTCGTGGTCGAGGACGCTCTGCAGCTTCCCGTGGATGTCGAAGTTCTGGGCATTTATCCCCACGCGCATTATCTGGGCAAGCGCATGGAGGCGTGGGCGATACTGCCCGATCAACAGAAGAAATGGCTGATCCTGATCCCCATTTGGGATATTGACCGGCAATCGGTCTACCGCTATCGCAACCCGGTGTTTCTGCCCAAAGGTTCGGTCGTGCACATGCGCTATATCTACGACAACTCTTCCGGCAATGAGCACAATCCCCATAATCCGCCGGTGCGTGTGAAAGCAGGGAATCGATCCGAAGACGAGATGGCGCATTTGTGGCTGCAGGTATTGCCGGTAAATACGCCCAGCAACGGTCCCGATCCGAGACTCTTGCTGGAAGAGGCCTGGATGCGCAACTGGCTGACCAAGGATCCACACGACATCATCCCGCTCTATAACCTTGCGTCCGCTTTGGCCGGCGAGCGAAAGTACCAGGAGGCGATTGCCGCCTATCGGCATGCGCTTGCCCTGCATCCCGGCGACGAACGTACGCTGAATGAACTCGGTGCGGCACTCGAGAATTCCGGAGATTGGCAGCAGGCAGAGAAGACCTTTCTGCAGGACATTGCGGCGCATCCTGAGACCTGTAACGCACGCTTCAACCTGGCTCGCTTTGAGTTGAAGCATGATCAGGCGAGCGCAGCCGAGCAGCAGTTCCGTACCATGCTCGCGCAATGTCCCTCCGACGCAGGGATGCACAGTGGGCTTGGCGTTGCTCTGGCGAGCGAAGGCAACTCCAGCGGCGCGGAGGCCGAGCTGCGAGCCGCGCTCGAGATCGATCCGCACGATTTCACGGCGCTTTACAACCTGGGAAATCTGGCGCTTCAAGCCAATAAGCCTCAGGAAGCAGCGCAGCTTCTTGAGGCCGCCGTAAAACAACGGCCAAAGGACGTGGACGCTCGCGAGCAACTGGCGGATGCTTATGCTCGATCCGGACGCGTTGGCGATGCGGTGATCCAACTGCGCGAGGCCATTGCGCTGTCACCAGACAATGCTGACCTCCACTCGCTGCTCTCGCAGGCGCTGGCCAGCACCGGGCAACTGCAAGAGGCAATTGCTGAGCGAAAAGCGGCACTCCATCTGCAGGCAAACGACCCTGATGACTGGAATAACCTGGGCGTTCTTGAAGCCAGGGCCGGTAGGATCGGCGAAGCGCGTGAGGATTTCCGTCACGCCCTTCGCCTCGCTCCTGATCATGCGCAGGCGCGGGCGAACCTGGAGCATCTGCCGCCATCTTGAAGCGAATTTGGATACTCTCATCAGGGGTGCGCTCCAGATGATGGCGGAATTCTCGAAATGGCTCGAGGCAGGCGAGGAGAGCATCTTTTTCTTTGGAAGTAGAGAAAATCTGCCAGGGTGCATCCTACGAACTGCCTGAAGCAGGGGCCAGAACTAAAAAATCTCCCAGAAATAAGATTTTCCCGACGGCTTGTAGAATTCCGGTCTGGCCGTTCGTCGTTTTTAGTGAAGGGCGGGCAGAGAACCCCGCCTGAAGGGCTATTACAGGAGAAGACATGCCGCAATATCTAGTTGCTATTCAACACCCCGAAAACTACGACCCGTCGCTGGAAGGTGAAGCGATGATTCGCGACATCGGCGCACTCAACCAAGAGATGGATGCCGCAGGCGCCCGCTTCTTCGCAGGCGGTCTGGAAGGGGTAGGCCACGCTAAATCGCTGCGCAAGCAGCCCGACGGCAAGGTCTCCATCACCGACGGCCCCTACCTCGAAGCCAAGGAACACATCGGCGGCTTCTGGATCCTCGAGTGCGCCGACATGGACGAAGCGCTGGCCTGGGGACGCAAAGCTGTCGTTGCCTGCCGGGTTCCTGTCGAGGTGCGAGCGTTCCTCAAAATCCGGCCGAATAGAAAATCACTTAGCTACGGAGACTCGCAATGAGAAAACTCAAAATCTTCGAACACATCTCGCTGGACGGCGTGATCGAGGTTCGCGGCTCGGCCGAAAACGCACGAAAGCTTTGTCCTCAGGCATCGTTATCAATGCCTACCAGTTCGCTGGGCCTTTGAAGAACCAAGCATAGGAGCAACTCAATGCGTTTCATGATGATGGTGATCCCCGAAGGATATGGATCGGCTGCGCCGGATGTAGCACCCAGCGCGGAAGCCGTAGGGAAGATGATGGAGTACAACAAGTCGTTGCAAAAGGCGGGGGTCCTGCTCGCACTGGATGGACTGTTTCCTCCTTCCACGGGAGCACGTATCTCTTACATGGACGGCAAGGCGACGGTGACCGACGGGCCGTTTGCGGAGGCTAAAGAAGCAATCGGCGGCTACTGGATCATCCAGGTGCGCTCACGCGAAGAGGCCATCGAATGGGCAAAGCGGGCACCCATGTCCAACAACGAGAGGATCGAAGTCCGCCAGATTCACGAGATGTCTGACTTTCCCGAAGACGTCCGGAAAGCAGCGGAAGGGTTCAAGCAGCTGACCCGGTAACCTCATACGTATGAGCGATGTCCATAAGACGATTGAGGCCGTGTGGAAGATTGAGTCCGCGCGCCTCATCGCCGCGATTGCTCGCGTCACCCACGATATCGGTATTGCCGAGGAGCTGGCGCAGGATGCGCTGGTGACTGCCCTCGAAGTTTGGCCCGAGGAAGGCATCCCTGACAATCCCGGGGCGTGGCTGATGAAGGCGGCGAAGCGGCGCGCGATCGATTCGTTGCGGCGCGGCCGCATGCTCGTACAAAAGCATGAGGAGATTGGCCGCGAGCTGGAGTGGCAACAGCAGCGGCTTGGAGACGCTTTGGAGCACTCGCTGGATCAGGTGATCGATGATGACGTGCTGCGGCTCATCTTCACCGCGTGCCATCCCGTGCTTGCGGTGGAAGGACGCATCGCGCTCACGTTGCGCCTGATCGGCGGCCTTACCACGACGGAGATCGCGCGTGCGTTTCTTGTACCGGAAAAGACGCTGGGCCAGCGGATCTCTCGCGCCAAGAAGACCCTCTCGGAGGCACACGTTCCGTTTGACACGCCGAGTGGGGACGAGTTGCGTTGCAGGGTTGATTCCGTGGTCATGGTGGTCTACCTGATTTTCAATGAGGGCTACACCGCGACCTCGGGCGACGAATGGATGCGGGCGGCTCTCTCTGAAGAGGCGCTGCGCCTGGGGCGCATGCTGGGGCAACTTCTCCCCGGCGAATCGGAAGTTCATGCACTTGTGGCATTGATGGAGTTGCAGGCATCGCGTAACGCAGCGCGCCGGGGCAAAAACGGCGAGGCCGTCTTATTGCCGGATCAGGACCGCTCCTTGTGGGACTATGCGCAGATCCAGCGAGGAATGTCCGCTCTCGAACAAGCGCAAAGACTAGGCGGTGGCGCGAAACCCTACGCGTTGCAGGCAGCCATTGCCGCATGTCACATGCGCGCCCGCACCGCCGAAGAGACAGACTGGGACCGCATCGTTCTTCTCTACGACGCCTTGCTCGAAATCAATCCATCTCCAATCGTGGCACTCAATCGCGCAGTTGCCCTCGGCATGGTCCAAGGCCCAGCCGCAGGACTCGACGCACTCGACGCAGCCGCCGCCCTCGCGCGCGACTCTGCGCTATCCGGCTACCATCTCTTTCCCAGCGTTCGCGGAGACCTGCTGATGAAGATGGGCAGGCTCTCTGAGGCACGTGAAGAAATCCAACGCGCCATCGCAATGACGAAGAACCTGCGGGAACAGGAATTGCTGGCGAACAGGTTGAAGCAGTTGGAGAAGGCCGCCTTCTCCGTATAGGTGCGGATCTCTCCTTCGAAACGCGCTTCACCCGTCCTTTGTGAAGGACGCGAGTTCTGCACCCGCAGGTTCTCACGCAGACTCTGAAGAGACTGAACCCGTTAGTCCGGCAGAGCAAAGCTGTAAAGCACATTCCCGGCGGAAATCGCGACGAACTGCGTCCCGCCTACCGAGTAGCTCATGGGTGATGAGGCAATGGCAGCTCCCGTTGGGAAATGCCAGAGGGACTTTCCTGACTCGCTATCCAGGGCAATCAGGTTTCCTTCTGCGGTGCTCACAAACACCAACCCACTGGCAGTGGCCAGGACTCCCGCCGCAGCCGACATATTAGAAAGTGGAAATTTCCACTTTACCGTCCCGGTCTTTGTATCGATGGCCATCACCCCGTTCTGGCCTTGTTCGTTGGCCGGGAAAGGTACGCCGCCCATGTACTGCCGTCCCGCTTCAAACTTCACCGGTCCACTACGGTAACCCATTCCGCCATCGCGCGCGGCCACGTAGACTAGAGAACGAACGGGATCATACGACGGGCTTTGCCAATTGGAACCACCGACCAAGGTCGGGAAAACAATGTTGCCCTCGGGCGAGGATTTCCATTTCGGCGCCAGGATGGGGTGGCCATCTTTGTCGAAACCCAGATTCCACGTTTCCTTTACGTACGGCTTGGCAAAAATAAACTTCCCGTTGGTTCGATCGAGAACATAGAACATCCCGTTACGATCCGCCTGCATAAGGACATCGCGTTTCTTGCCCGCGATGCTTTGGTTAGCCAGTATCAGATCTTCGTTGGCGTCCCAGTCATGCGTGTCGCCGGGCGTGAACTGGTAGTGCCACTTCCGCGTGCCGGTTGTTGGATCAAGAGCGACCACAGAACAGGTAAATAGGTTGTCGCCCTCGCGAACGGCTCCATTCAAACTGGGGCCCGGGTTGCCGACCGCCCAGTAGAGCACGTCTAGATCCGGATCATAGCTGCCCGTGAGCCATGCGCCGCCGCTGCCGTGTTTCCAGCTGTCCCCGCTCCAGGTCTCGTTGCCAAACTCGCCCGGACCCGGGATGGTGTTAAAGCGCCACAGCCGCTTACCGGTGGCCGCATCGTACGCATCGATGAAGCCGCGAATGCCGAATTCCCCTCCGGCGATCCCGACGATGATCTTGTCTTTGATTGCCAGGGGTGCTCCAGTAATCGAATAGCCCTGGAGCGTGTCGGCCACCTGGGTTTCCCAAAGCACACGTCCCGTGCGAGCATCCAGCGCGACCAGGGCGGCGTCCAGCGTACCGAAGAACACTCGATTGCCCAACACCGCCGGCCCACGGTTAAAGGGGTTTATCTGGTATGGACTCACCACCTTCTGCCGTCGCTCAAATTTCCAAATCTGAAGTCCCGTCCGCGCGTCGATGGCAAACATCTGTCCCGGCGGTCCGGACGTATACATAATGCCGTCTACTACCAGCGGCGTCGACTCGAGTACGGAACTGCCTGGCATTTGGACCGACCATCGTGCCTGCAGCCGGCTGATATTGGCCGGGGTGATCTGATGCAGAGCAGAGAAGTGATGCCCCTGGTAGTTGCCCCAGTAGGTTAACCAGTTTTGTGGCTCGGCCTGAGCATTCCTCAACCGCTCAAAGCTTAAGCCGCCGGGTAGTTCCACCTGAATAGTCTTGCTCAGATCACGGGCCTTCAGGCTCTTCAAGTAAGCGACCACGTTCTGAATTTCGGCTTCGGAGAGAAGCTGACCGTAATTAGCCGGCATCAGCGATTCGTGATCGGTTTGTTCCTCGATCAGATCGCGTTTATCCAGTCGATAGAGTTTGCCACTTGTGTCGGTCAAAATCAGGTTGTAACTGTCTTCGGCTCGTGTGATGCCGCGAATCTGCTGCCCGCTTTTGGTCTTCACGCTCACAACGCTCGGACCAAAGTAGCGCCTTCTTCTGAGTTGCGGGTTGTTGGGGTTCAGGATCACACTGCGCAAGTATGGCGCGGAGTTTGTTCCGGCAGCCGACAGATCGGGCCCGACATAGGCGCCCCGGCCGTTCACCTCGTGGCACGAGGCGCATCCGCCTTTGCCCCGGAATGTCTGTTCGCCCGCGACTGCATCGCCCGTTACGACTTCATTGGCCGCGGCGGCGTTGGCATTGAGGCTCCTGAGATAGGTAATGATTCGCCAGATGGTGTCTGTCGGCAGCGTCGAAAAGGCAGGCATTTGCGTACCCGGAACCCCCGTCCGAATGGTCTGGAAGAGGTCGCTGTCTTCGCCCCCATGTCTGAAATTTCCCGTAGCCAGCGCGGGACCACGATCTCCTCGTGCCTCTCCTCCGTGACACGATTGGCAGGTTTGCGCATACAGATCCCGGCCGGCTGCCACTGCAGCAGGATCACCGGCAAACGGATTCTTTACCGTATCGGGCGTATCTGCGCGCTGCGCGATCACCACCCCAACGCTCAAACCCACCGCCGTAACCCCAAGATAAATGCGAGCGTAGAACACTTGCTTGACCGATTGCGGCCTACCCTTTAGTCCACGGATCATTTTTCTACGGAGTTCCCTTCTGGTTTTGCTTCCCGGATTTCCTGTAGAACCTGGTGACGTTGTTGCACTTCATGCGCCTTTCTTTACGGAAAGGCGCACACGCGGCCCTGTCCAGTGCAACGTAGCAGGAAATCCGGGTCCGGCCTATTTTCCAAAAGGAAAGACCGCATGATCAACCTTCAACCGCTCCTAGTGTTTTAGCAGCCCCTGGGCATTGAGCCACTCGAGAAAAAGCGAGGTCCAGCCAGAGACCGGGGCTGGATTCGTCTTGCGAACGCCAAAGCCATGGCCCACGCCCGCGTAGATGTGGAGTTCGGCTGATACATGCAGACGGGCGAGAGCGAGATAGAGTTCCGCCAAGCCTTGCGAAATATCCGGCCGGTCGTTGCCCCCGCAGGCCAGGAAGGCTCGTGGTGTGTCGGCAGTGAGCCGGCGATCATGGGGAATCGCCGGATACAGAAGCGCCTGGAAGTTCGGTTTGGAGGCGGCGCGCTCCACTGGATCGTCTGAGGACGGCGAACCCTCGTCATAGCGCGTACTGGCGAGCGCGGCCAACTCACCCCCGGCCGAGAACCCCATCACCCCGATGCGCTCGGGATCGATTCCCCACTCCGTGCTGCGGCTGCGCACAGTGCGGATCGCGCGTTGCATATCGCCTAACTCGGTCTCTTCCACGGTATAGGTTGAGTCCTTCTGCTTGGCCAGCCGGTACTTCAACACAAAGGCCGCAACGCCATGGTCGCTGAGCCATTCGGCTACTGCATAGCCTTCGTGATCCATCCACAGTTCGCTGTGACCCCCGCCCGGTGCGACGATGACCGCCGCCCCGGTGGCCTCGGCCTTGCCGGGAAGGTATGGAATGATCGATGGCTCCTGAATATTCGAGAGGACGTGTTCACCGTCCGGATTCAGCCGGACGGTCTCCGGAGTAACGTTCGCCTCCGCTTCTGGTGCGCCCTTCGGCCACAACTTGATGGGCTCCTGTTGTGCGCTCGCAAAGCCCAAGGAACAACAAATGAACAGAAATACAACCCAGCGTCTGGCGATGGACACGCGAGCCCTCCTGAAGTTCTCAATCCCCTACTCGAATCACCTGTTTCACCTGCGATATGGATTTGATACCACATCGCAGTGGTCGTGAGTCTGACCACCGGCCCTTCGCGCGCCATGAGCCTACACGTCCGTGGGTTGCCGCGAATCCGACTAAAGTAGGTATCGCAAACCTGGCCGAGCCTATACGCTTCTGTACCGCATAGTGAAAGGCTTGTTCATGTCTTATAGTCCCACCCGTCGTGACTTTCTGGGGGATGCAGCCAAGGCCGGCGTGGCCTCGGCATTGAAGCTTGACCTCTCGCCACTTCCCAACTCTGGTACCCCTGTTCCCCCGGAACGAAGGTCAAATTTCGACAGCCAATGGCGACTCTTCAAAGGGGACACGGAGAGTGCGCAATCGGTGGGCTTTCAAGACGGCAACTGGAGGACACTGGACCTTCCCCACGACTGGAGCATCGAAGGCCCTTTCAGCGAAGACGCCCCAGCTGGGGGCAACGGGGCGTACTTGCCCACCGGCATCGGTTGGTACAGGAAGCAATTCACACTCCCGGCCAGAACGCGGGGCAAACGCGTTGGGTTGCAGTTCGACGGGGTTTACCAGCGCAGCGAGGTCTGGATCAATGGAACCTCCCTGGGAATGCGGCCGTATGGGTTCACTACCTTTTCTTACGATCTGACGCCGCACCTTAATGCTCCCGGAAGGCCCAATCAGGTAGCGGTCCGCGTAGACAACTCTCTGCAACCCAACTGCCGCTGGTATTCCGGTTCCGGTATTTACCGGCACGCGTGGCTCATCGTCACCGATCCAATTCACATCGCCCAATGGGGCACATTCGTGACCACGCCATCGGTCGCGCCACAGAGCGCCGCGGTGGAAATCAAGACGCGCGCCATCAATGAGAGCGATCGTGACGCAGCCTGTGAATTGACAACAGAAATAATTGACGCAAACGGAAACACAGTGCAGCAGGGCAGTAGCACTATGCCGATTCCACAGGGCAGCGAGGTAACCTTTGCTCAGCGTTTGAGCGTCGCCTCGCCGTCGTTGTGGTCGGTTTCCACGCCAAATCTCTACCGCCTGCGCTCTACCTTGCGATCTCGCGGGGAGCAACTCGATCAGGAGACGACGACCTTCGGCATACGAGACGTGAAATTTGATGTGAACAGGGGCCTGCTGCTCAACGGAGAGCACGTCAAGATGAGTGGCGTCTGCATCCACGGTGATTGTGGACCGGTCGGCACGGCTGTACCGGAACGGATGTGGGAGCGGCGACTGGAGCTGCTGAAGAAGATGGGCTGCAATGCCATCCGGCTGAGCCACAATCCTCCCGCGCCAGAGCTTCTGGATCTACTCGACAGCGATGGGTTTTCTGGTCATGGACGAGGCGTTCGACGAATGGAAACAGCCGAAGTTGCAGACGCCATTGTACGGCTACCACAAGTACTTTGATGAATGGGCGGCGCGCGATATGGCCGCCATGGTGGAGCGAGACCGGAATCATCCGTCGATCGTGATCTGGAGCGCCGGCAACGAAGTCCCTGATCAGAGCGATCCCCTGGGACCGCAAACATTACAGGGAATGTTGGACGTTATTCGCAGTAAAGACCCGACGCGGTTAGTGACTGTGGCTTGCGACCAGATCGCTGCGGAACCCAAGGCGGCTCTGCCCGAGTTTCTAGAAAAACTCGATGTCGTCGGATATAACTACGTGGATCGCTGGCGAGACCGCCGGGAAAAGTTCTACAGCATCGATCGTCATGCTTACCCCGATCGCCGATTCGTCGGCACAGAGACGAGCGCGATCTTCGGCGCCCGTGGGGGCTATGCGGTCGAGGAGCCAGACGATTTCTTCTTTGGCAGAGCCGCGAACAATCTCATCGAGGTGGAACAGCTACAAAAGTTTATCAAGACCTACGACTACGTAAGCGGCGACTTTATCTGGACGGGGATCGATTACCTGGGAGAATCCCGATGGCCTGTAAAGCTCGGCTCGAGCGGCGCCCTGGATACCTGCGGATTTCCCAAGGATGCTTACTACTTCTATCAAAGCAGGTGGACTACCGAAACCGTGCTCCACCTCTTTCCTCATTGGAACTGGGCGGGAAGAGAAGGAGAAAATATCACGGTAAGCTGCTTTACCAACTGCGAAACGGTGGAACTATTCCTCAATGGCAAGAGCCTGGGAGTCAAAGGATATGCCTTTCCTCGTCCCGGCATGGTCGGCACATACGGAAACTATCCTCCGCGGGCAAAAGCATTGCAGACGACGGCGGATCTTCATCTGTCTTGGGATGTGCCCTATACCGCTGGACGCTTACGGCCCACGGAGTAAACGGCGGCAAGGTCGTTCGGACGGTCGAGATGCAAACGACGGACAGCCCGGCGAAACTGGCGCTGGTGGTCGATCGACCGCGCATCACCAACCGCCCCAGCGATGTTGCGCACGTTACCGCCCAGGTGCTGGACGCAAAAGGCCGAGTCGTGCCCACAGCCGACGACGAAATCACCTTTGCCATTCAAGGAGCAGCGGGCCGCATACTGGGGGTCGATAATGGACGACCCGACAGTCACGAAAGCTACCAGGAACACAGCCGGAAGGCTTTTCATGGGCTGGCTCTCGTGGTTCTGCAGCCAACCGGAGTTCCAGGCACGATGACACTGTCTGCGTCGTCTCCCACACTCGCGCCGGCGCAGATTGGAATCGAGGTCAGCTAGGTTGTTTGGCGGGATCGTCAGCCTTGCTGAAAGCCATTAGCCAGCGGGAGGCAATGCCGGAGAGCCGCTTGCGGACAACGGCGGTGAATTCGGGCTCTTCCGTATTCTGGAGCGCGTTGATGAGTTCATAGTGTTCTCTACCCATAGACCCGGTTAACGGAGCACCGCTGGCCAGGACCACGAAGATGAAGAGCGGCGCCATCAGCCTGTCCAGGGTCTCGGCAAGATAAGCGTTCCCGGACAGAGCCCAGCATTGCCGGTGAAATGCGTAATCCAGCTCCAGGAATTGGCGCCGATCACCTCGCTCGCCTGCTTCCACCACCTTTGCGATCTGCCGGCTAAGCTCCTTGAGATCGTTTTCTGTAACTCGCGGCTTCGCCCACTGTAATGCCAACAGCTCCAGCTCAACCCGGAGGGTATAAAGCTGACGGACTTCCGCGGTCGTAAACTGAGTCACAAATGTGCCGGTGTTTGTTACCCGGCGGACGAACCCTTGGCCCTGCAGAGAAATCAGCGCCTCGCGCACCACTGGAGTTCCCACCTTCATCTGGCGGGCGAGCTCCCGCTCTACGATGGCGTCGCCCGGCTTAAGCTCGCCGGCAAAGAAGGCGTCTTTCAGCGCGTTGATAACGCGGTCACTCAGGGAAAGTGGTTCAATTTCGGCAAAGGTGGGCATATACCCTCAAAGCGTACCGGGCGGATTCAGGATGGGCTGCTGCTCGTTCATTTATCATCGCAGCACCTGCGGGTGCTCGCAACCTCAGCGCCTTGTGGGGCCCGCTTCGGACCGTCCAGTCTGCTAGCGTTGCCTCACCGCTTGTGTGTACACTTCTCCCGTCGCCGCCGAATAGGATGATAGATCAACTATCAAAGGGTCGAATAGAAAAAGGGAAAAATGCCGTTGAGTAACGATCCGGCGTCGACCGTGCTGCCGCATGCTTCTCGCCCCAAACGGGTGGGTCCAACCCACGTTCGCTACATCGTTTTAGGCCTGACGATCGGCGCCTACATGATCACGTATATCGATCGGGTCGTTATTTCCTCCGCAGTTCCATCCATCCAGAAGGAGTTCGGCTTCTCCATCGTGACCATGGGGTGGATTCTAAGCTCGTTCCAGTGGGCCTACGCTCTTTTTCAGATACCTGGCGGCTGGTTGGGCGATCGTATCGGCCCTCGGCGCGCGCTGACGTTGATCGTGAGCTGGTGGTCCCTTTTCACCTGTGCCACCGTGCTGGCGTGGAGCGCGGGATCGATGGCGTTGATTCGCTTTCTTTTTGGTATGGGCGAGGCGGGTGCTTTTCCCATCGCCACCCGCTCGCTTTCCCGTTGGATGTTGCCCACGGAGCGTGGCCTGGCCCAGGGCGCCACCCATGCCGGTTCCAGACTGGGAGGCGCCATTACCCCTGCACTGGTGGTGCTCATCATCGCGCACTATGGATGGCGCACTGCTTTTATCTGTTGCGGTTCTCTGGGATTGATCTGGGCTTCTGTCTGGTTTTGGTACTATCGCGACACTCCGGATGAGCACCGGTCAGTCAATCCCGAGGAACGAGAACTGATTCGCTCGTCGCTCGAGCTCGCCCGCGGCAGCAAGAGCATGCAGAGCGTTCCCTGGAAGCGCATTGTGCGTAGCCCGCAGATGTGGATTCTTTCCGGGATGTATTTCTGCTACGCCTATAACCTGTCGGTCTATCTCGTTTGGTTTCCAAAATATCTCAATGACCATCGCGGGTTCAATCTTAAGCAAATGGGCTTGTACGCAAGTCTGCTTTTGTTAGCCGGCACGGCGGGAGACATTTTTGGAGGTTGCATCTCCGATTTCTGGGCCAAGAGGTCCAGCGATCTCAAGACAGCTCGCCGCATGGTGGGAGCGACAGGTTTCCTGGTCTCTGCCTTGAGCATAGTACCGGCATGTCTCACCAGGAACCCGATGACGTGCGTGTGGCTCTCGTGCGTGGCGATCTTTGCGTTGGAATCGACGGTGGGTGTTTCCTGGGCCATCACGCTCGACATCGGCGGTGATTCCGCGGGCTCGGTTTCGTCAGTAATGAATACCTGCGGCAACTTTGGGGGAGCCATCGGCTCAGCGTTGTCGGCCTATCTTGTCATGTTGTATGGATGGAGCACGCCGTTCCTGGTGATGGCCGGCCTTTCCGTGGTGGGCACGGTGCTCTACTTGCGAATCAACGCCAGCCAGCGGCTCTTGACGTTTTGAGGGTGGTTTCATCGCGGTGCGGCGCCGGCCACACGATTTCCAGCGATATAGACCGCGTCAATGGAGCGGGTGTTCTTGATATCGTCCAGCGGGTTGCTGTTAAGCACGATCAGATCGGCCCACTTGGTTGCCTCGAGGGTGCCCAGGTCCCTGGCATGCAAAAACGCAGCGGCATGTCCGGTGGCTGCGGTAATCACCTGCATGGGAGTTAGACCCGCCTGCACCATGAGCTCCATTTCCCAATGAGCGAAGTAGCCGGGAAAGCGCCCCGGGGGGCCGCTGTCGGTGCCAAATCCATAAGGCACGCCCGCATCCGCAAGGGCTTTGAGGTTGTGTTCCGCCGTACGCAAAAATGCGGGGTACTGACTGAAATCAGGATCCGACCGAATCGTCTGCTGATACGCAGGACTCTTCAGTTTGGCGACCACGTCGGCCGAGACACTGCGGGTGAAGAATGGATCGTTAGCAAAAGGAGGCGTCTGCCCGTAGACGAACATGGAGCCTTCACGGGAGAGCGTAGCCGCCATCTGCCAGGTGCCATGCCGCTTCATATCGTCGATGAACGCCTGGTCGACGGGCTTGTCACGGACGCTGTGGGCCAGACCGTCGACACCGTAATCGACCAGCTGCCTCGCATCCTGCAGGTAGAAGATGTGCGCCACCACGCGCAGATGATGGCGGTGCGCGCTCTCGATGATGGCCTGGGCCATGTCGTAAGGCATCTTCTTCTTGGTGCCCAGGTGGTCGTCCATCCATAGCTTGATAATGTCGACGTGCTTTGCGGCTTGGGCGGCGACCGCGGGCTCTACCTCCGCGACCGTGGCAATCCCCTGGTTTACCCCTTCAAGACCGCCGTAGCCGCCTTTGAAGACGAAGCCTTGTCCCGCGGTGTAAATGCGAGTTTCCCCTGGGCGCCCGGCGCGCTGTTCATCTCGCATCTTGAAGATGGAGTCTTTATCCGTGCCCATGCTGAGAACCGTGGTGACGCCGTAGGAAGCGTAGGTCTTCAGGTCCTTCTCTACATTTTCCGGGGTGAAGAACTTTTCGTTTTGACTCAGGCCGATAGTAGCGCCGAGATGGACGTGCAGATTGATGATGCCGGGCATCACGTACTTGCCCTGCAAATCGATGACCTGTGCCGCAGAGGGCGCCTTGAGCTTCGCCACTGGGCCGATCCATTGGATGCGCCCATTGTCGACAATCATGGCCGCATGGGCCAATGGGGCGTGGCCCGTGCCGTCGATCAAAGTGAAGTTCTTGAGTACCTTCACTTCTGCAACCAGAGAAGTTGCAAACAGCAACACCAGGCAGCTAAGCAGACTATTTCGCATTCGTCCGGGCATCTTCGAGAACCCTCTTCGCGCGGGCCGGATTGAAGATACCACAGGAGCAGAAACGGGACAGGTAGGTGGCAGCCTGCTCCGGGCTCCGGCGATTCTCCTTTACGAAGTCGATCATTTTCTTGGCCAGCGAGTGGCTAATCATCCCATGTCCGCACATGGTGGAGAGTGTTGCGACTTGTGAATTGGGAATCTTTTCCGTTTTCCCCTCAAAGCCCAGCGAGTAGCCGATACTGTGCCTGTCGATACAGGCATAGTTACAGCACCGCTCCGCGCCCTCGATGGAGGTCGATATGTTGACGCTCATGCCAAAATTCTCTTCTTTGACGCGCTTGACGAACTGCTCCGCGGCGGTCGGATTGTCGAAGACCGCGGCGCAGGTGGTCGGTACGGTGAGGCCTTTGATTACAGCCTGAAAATCCGGCTTCATATCCCGCTTCCAATGCGCCCAGGGCCCAAGGTTCTTTGAGGACCGCAATGCTCCCCCGTGCCGCGCGTCACCCAGATTTACCGGCTTATACTCCATCGCGATTTCCAGGAAGCGGTGCAATTTCGGCAGCGCGTTCGGGTCTTTGTTGGTCTTGCTGGGAATCGCGAAGACAATGTAGTCGTCGTAGAAGCTCTCGGCATCGCCGAACCGATGAAGAGTATTGGTCATACGCTGGCAGTCTCCCTGGCAGGCTCACCTGCGGGCTGAACAATCTGCCCCAAACCTATATTCGTCTTCGCTCGCTGGAGCTTATATCCCAGCCGTTCAAGGATGGGGGCAACGATCACCTCTTCCCCGTGCTCCCCGCAACGGGTGGCGACACCGATGGCAACCACTGTGTCCAGGCGTTTTTCAACCTCCCAGACCAGGCGAATAATCTCTTCCGTGCGTGCGACCGGAACCTTGATCTCAACAATCGCCGACATGACCTTCTCATCCAGAATGTCCGGGCGCAGTGTGCCGGTGGCTACATCGGACATCAAGGATGTAATCGGGTTTTTCTTCTCGAAGCTGACATTCGCTTGCGCCAGGGCCCAGCACATTTCCTGGATTTGGTGGAAACGGACCCCCACCCCGGGCCTGCCGAATTCGATGGTGAAGCCGACGTCGCCCACCTTCACTCGTCCGGTTACGTCGTTGGTCTTCACTTCTTCGGTGCCGCGACCTTCGACGCCAGTTGACTCGTGGGGCACGCTCGGGTCGGAGAATGCCCGGCGCACGACGCGCGGCCAAGTGAGCTCGTCAGGTTCAAAAGCGGCGGTAGGGCAAACATCCGGTTCGGGCTCAAAGCGAATCCGCAACGCCGCGAAGACGCGACGAATGGTACGCACCAAGGTAGGGTTCAGGTGCTCCTGGCTCAAGCCGTTGTAGCAGGCGTAGCACTCTACGCATTCGTCGCGATTGATCGTCGCCCGCTTCAGCACGGGGTCGATGTAGATGGCCCCCATAGGGCAAACGTAGGTGCAGTTCCCACAAGCTACACATTTATCAGGATTGATCTTCATTTTCTCTCCCCGACAAAGCAGGATCACACGATGATCTATCGTAGATATTACCATGGCTGTAAGAAGGAGCCCGTTGTCCCGGGCTTTGTTTTCTATAACCTACGGTGGGTGTCATTTACCGCTCTTGAAACGCGTAAACCATTGAAAGGAAATGTCCATGGATCGCAGACAGTTTCTAAGCAGTTCCGCAATGCTGTTGGCATCGGGCACCCTTCCGGCCGCCGCTCAAGCTCCGGCGTGTGCAGAGCAGCCTCCGCGCCACGAGCCGGTGTACAAGCAGCAGCAGCAATATCGCATCGGCTATACCACCAATACCCGTGGCGGCTGGGAGGGCGACCCCTTCAAAGGAATGAGAGAGGGCCGGGAGGTGGGCTTCCGCTACATGGAGATCTTCGGCGCCTCCTTCTGTCGTCCCGACAGTCTGTATTACCCCCATAACGCAGAGGGCCTGATGCGCCGCATCTTCGAAATCGGCGTCAACTTCGTGAGCATCACCGGTGGCTCAGCCTCGGGCAACACTCGCTTCGAGGATCTTGACTCGCGTGAAGCCGTGCTCGAGAACCATTTCGCCATGGCTCGCTTCAGCCGGCGGTTCGGCTGCCAGGTGCAAAAAACGAATACCGGACGCCGGCGCCCCGGCGGCACGACGGATGATGACCTCAAGGTGATGGCGGGCACGATCAATGCCCTGGGCAAGCGGGTAAGCGAAGAGCTGGACATGCAGCTTGGAGTTCATCCGCACCTGAACAGCCAGCTCCAGACCCAGCACGAGCTCGATTTCATCATGGCTAACACCGACCCGAAGTATGTCGGGCTGATTCTCGACACCGGACACTTCACCATGGCGGGAATGGATCCTCTGGCTATGGGTAGGAAGTACGGCACGCGCGTTCTGGAATACCACCTGAAGGACACCAAGCCGGAAGACCGCGGTGGGACCAAAAACGTACCCGGCCCGCAAGTCGACCAGATGAAGACTCCCTATTTCTTCCCCATGGGCGAAGGCGGGGTGGATTTTCCCGGCCTCAAGGCCTATCTGGACAGCATTCAGTGGAGAGGCTTCTTGAACGTCGAGTTGGATACATCTCCGTGGCGTCCACCGCAGGAAAGCGCCAGGATCACGGCGAACTACCTTCAGAACGTGTTGAAGATTCCCCTCTAGTGCAGGGTATGCTTCAGCCAGCCGACGACCTTTTCCTTGTATTCGAGCTGACCGGCGTTTTCCTCCCACTGGCCCATGCCGTGGCGAGCGCCTTGCACGGTGCAGACAAGAAGGGGTGTCTATCGCCGGGATAGTCCCCGCGTCTGTTAACTTAGCCGTCAATCTTTCGTGCGACTTTGTTCGATCAAAGCGCGCAGCTTTCTCACCCCGCGAAGCACGGTGGCCTGTTCGCTGCTGCTTGCGCCACGCAGTGCCTTGGTGAGGGGACTGATCGCGAGTTCGGGCATGCGGTTGGACAGAAAGTCGCGGACCGCGGCGGACGGGGCAATGACGGTTGCACGACCATCTGCTTCATCCCTGCGGCGGACCACCATTCCGCGCGCCTGCAGGCGGTCAACGATACCGGAGACGGTGCTGTGTGCCAGGCTCAGCCGAGCACTGAGCTCTTTGAGGCTTAACCCCTCTGACTGAACCAAAACCTGCATCACCATTCGCTGGGGACCCGTAAGGCCGTCGCGCGCAAACTCCGTCTCCAATGGCTCGCGCAATCTTTGCCGGATGATGCTGAGGTGCTGGTCGATCTCTTGCGCCAACTTGTGCAAAGGTTCGTGCTTGGTCGTTGGTTTAGAAGACATAAGGGATCAATGCTTTGACCCTCTCCTGATATCGGCGATAGTCTGTGCCGAACTGTTCCAGCATAAACCGCTCCTCTATCCTTAACTTAAGCCAATAAGAGAGAGCTAAGACCCCCACTCCCAAAAGGCCGCGGACCTCGCCCACAATGATCGCTGCCGCTGACAAAGCAAGCAGAAGCCCGGTGTAGATGGGGTGGCGAACGATGGTGTAGGGTCCACGGCAAATGAATGTGTGCCCCTGCTTTACGGTAACCGCGGAGCTCCAGTTGCCGCCCAGCACCAGCCGGGCCCAAATTGAGAAAGCGACGCCCAGCAATACCAGCAGGAGCCCGGTTGCGCCGGCAAGATCAGAGTTCGGAACAAAAGACCGGGCGCGCCAGCCGGACTGGAAGTAATGGGTGAAAACAAGACAAAAGGCGAGAAGGCTAAGGCTCAGCTCGAGCAACCGGGAGCCGGAGGACTGGATTCGGGCATCAGGTTTAGTGGTAAGCAAACCGAAAAGCCAGACCGCGCCGAGGAGAATAAAGAGATCGCAGGCAACTTTGTAGAAATCGAAGTGCATAGCGGTTTCTCCAGATGCGTCGTAGGCGACGTATCGTGTACGACGCATATTAAATCGTCGTACCAGGGAAAATGCAAGCGGAAAAAATGAAATCCTGGCGGGGCCTCGAAGATGTTAAAAAAGGGCACAGCATCCGCACCTGCAGGAGCCTGCTTGAAAATTCTGGACCGCATTCTCAGTTGTCTACTGATACTCGGTGGCATCGGCCATACGCTGGGGTCACTCCATTTCTACAAAAGTGACCAGATGACTCTGCTCTGGTCGCTGTGTGCCAGCCTCTTCATCTTCATGTTTGGCGCCCTCAGCTTTATTCGGGCTGGCCGACCGCAGGATAGCGCCTTGGCATGGGTCTGCCTGCTGGCCGGCCTCTGCTGGATTGCCGCCTCTCTGCGCTTCGGTTTGTTGATAGGCAACCTCCTTGACTTTCGTCCGTTGGTCTTCGGCGTGGTCACCCTCGGCCTCTGTGCGTTTTGCGTGCGGAGCTTAATCGGGCAGCGCTGAGAAGAGGTGCCTCGTTGTTTTCGCATTGTGCTTGGCCGCCAACTTCGGTCGGTCAGCAGCGCTATACCGTTTCCGACGAGGATGAGGCTGCTGCCGGCTCTCCCCGGGTTGTCGTCTTACGCGATACTTGCCGGAGCGCGCGGTCGCTCCCTCTGAAGGTGGAGAACTCAGCAGCTTTCGTGTCAAGTTCAAAGAGGACTGGATTGAGCTGCTCTATCATGCGCGCGATTACTCATCCACCACGGGATTCCATATTGCCTTCAAATCGTGCCCGGCAGCAGGGATCAGCGGGTTCATCTTTCGTCGCTACAGCCTAAAACTAAGTAAGCGCAACGACCTCATAGTCCGCGACGGAAGGGACTTCAAATCTCACCGTTCCTTCCACATTTCGAAAGGGGAGATTCTTTCCCCCACGTAGAGCGCGCACGGACGTGATCTTTCGATCAGGCGGAACCTGAACCTCGGCCTGAAGCGGACCCACCGGATAGAGTTGCGACACAAACGGCCGCAAGGCATTCGGATTGGAATAGTTCAGGATGTGCAGCGCGAAGCCGGGCTCTGTCTCCCATGCGAATGTTTCGAGCAAGCCATTACCTTGTACGGACGCAGGCGCGGCTTGTTGTTTCAGAATCCAGCGCACAGCGTTGATGAGCAGCCGGCTAAGATCCGGATTGCCGGAGCGCCAATAAGACCGGCCAACATCTCCGGGGAAATAAGCGATGCGGGAACCACCCTGCTCGCGGAAGATTGCCGCGGGCTCTTCCGTTTGCCGGATGCGCGGATAGACCATCTCAGGAGGGAAGGGCGGATAGTGGGGCACGACGCTGAGGTAAAGGGCATCCGATGGCACATGGCTCACGGGCACGCGAAACTCGGGACCGGGTAATATGCTGGTCCCGGTGAACCCTTCGAATGCCGGGTGCGCTTTTTCCATGCGCATGTAGCTGTTGTTGAAGGGCCCAACGGGGCCGCCAGTAATACTCACGCCGAATAACGTTTGCAGACCAAAATCCTCTCGTGCAACGCCCCACTCGTTGTATCGCGAGGTTTCAAAAGTAGCGAGCACGGAACCGCCGGCCTGCACATAATTGCGGATTGCCTCACATTCGGTATCCCGCAAAAACGCAGCGTTCGGGATGACCAATGCCCGATATGGCTTCAGCGACTCAGCGGTCAGATTCTCCTGATGAACAAAATCGAATAGGAACCGGCCCTCGAGCAAAGCAGCATACATTCCCTCCAGGTACTCCGCCGAGTCGATGGTCGCGCCGTTCAGCGTTCTTGTGCTTGTTCCGTTAGAGCCGTAGAAGGCAATCGTGCTCTGTGGGTAGAGCACCGCCAGGTTGGCGAGCGAGCGCCGGTTACGGAAATGCTGTTCGTTAGCGGCCAGCCAATCGAAGAATATCTTTCCTGTCTCCCGCCAGCGGGTATCCTCCGGATGGCCGCCTAGCCAGTGAAACCAGGGGACCATCCCGCTCGCCGTGGCCTGCGCCATCCACAGGGTTGTTTCGGCTGGCGTCTTACTGGAGTGTCTCCAGTTGATCTGTCCATTGCTGTAGGCCCCGATCACGTTCGTCACCGTACGGCCATGCATGACCGAGCGAGCCACTCGTCCCTGTTGCGCACACATCCAGATCGGGGTATTGCCCGCCCGTCCCTGATTATCTGCATTGAACCAGGCAGCAACACTGCTCAGCCGGTTCAAGTCCTTCACCGTCCGGATACCTCCACCGAGGTTGCCGACATACACAGACTCCGCACTCTTTTCTTTTACGGTGTTCTGCCACATCTGCCACACCAGCGCGATGCGATCCATATAGACTTCGTAATATTTGCGATACACCGGACTCTGTACGTCAGTGGTCTGGGGCGGAACGCCTCCCGTTTGCTCGCGGTAGATCTTCTGGCAGTTGGAACAGTGGCACACCTCAAGCGCCTCTGTGCCTGGCCATCCGTTGGTATAGAAACCATCCGGTGCGTAGCGCTGGTTAATCTCCCGGTAAATAGCCGGCATTTGCTCGGTAAAGTAGGTTCCAAACATGCAAGTTTTGTAGAGCCAGTGACACTCCGGATGGCGCGTCGGAGACCCATCTGCGCCAAACTGAAACCACTCCGGATGCGACTGAAAGGCCTCTTCGTAGGCGTAGTTACAATCCATGCGAGCAACCACACGCATATTCCGCTTACGCCCGGCCGCCAGCATCTCACCAAAGAGATCCCTCGAGCCCAGAAACTCACTACGGTGCTGATAGGGAACCTGGGTCGGGTAGAAGGCCATGATTCCGCCTCCATTGAGCAACACGGCATTCACCTTCAGGGAGGCGAAGTAGTCCATCCACTCATCGGCTTTCATCGAGACGGGATCCTGCTCATTGAAGTTGACCTGGCCGCAGCGCAGCATCGTCTCATACCAGGGCTTGCCGGCATCAGGTGCCAGGGCTGCGAGTCTTCCGGTCGATGCGACGACCAGCGAGGCTCCTGATACCTCAATAAATTCACGCCGGTTCATGAATAGCTCCTCGTCATTACACTTCGGAATCGATTCCCTAATTTGCGGAAAGCAGTGTTTTCAAAGCATAATCTCTAGCTGCCATCAACCGCGGCGGCTTGCGGTTACCATTTGGCATACTCGATAGCGAAAGACACTGAGGGTAGAAATGAAATTTGGGGTCAACACATTCATCTGGTCTGCATCCTTCGATTCCTCCAATTTTGGCTTACTTCCACTCATCAAAGAGGCGGGTTTCGACGGAGTCGAGGTTCCGCTTTTGCGGCCGGAGGCGTTTGCCGCGTCCAGCATTCGCCAGGCCACCGAGGCTCACGGCCTGGAATGCAATGCCTGCACGGTGCTGGTGGACGGCCTCAGCCTGATCAGCGAAAGTGCCGACATACGGCGCCGCACCCGCCTGCACCTGGAAGACGTAGCAAAGGTCGCCGCGGACGCCGGAATCAAGATTGTTGCCGGACCTCTCTTCAGCCCGGTCGGATACCTGCCAGGCCGGCGGCGAACCAGCGACGAGTGGAAATGGGCTGTCGAAGGATTTCAATCAGTGGGTGACACGCTGGCCGCCAATGGTGTGACCTTCGCCATTGAGCCGCTCAACCGGTTCGAAACCTACTTTCTAAACACCGCCGCCGATGCCGCCGCGCTTGCCCATGAGATTGGCCATCCGAATATCGGCATTCTGTTCGACACCTTCCACGCCAATATCGAAGAGAAGAATATTGCCGCGGGCTATCGCACTGTCGGTCCCTATCTCAAGCACGTTCATACTTGCGAAAACGATCGCGGCATACCTGGATCAGGACACGTGGAATGGAAGGAGGTATTCCAGGCACTACGCGATTTGAAGTATGACGGCTGGCTGACTATCGAGGGTTTTGGTTTCGCGCTCAAGGATCTGAGCGCGGCGGCGGCCATTTGGCGAGACATCGAACGCACGCCGGAATCGATTGCTTTCGACGGCGTCAAGTTTCTTAAGAAGAATATAGCGGAGCCTGCAAGGGATTAAGTGGCTGCCTGGCAGCCGGTGGCGATGTAAATAGACACCACCACCCGTCGACTGCCACGATGCAAAGGCTTATGTAGAACTCTAGTGAATTCTAGAAAACCTGCGAGGCTATTGGCCGGCGGCCGTCACTGACCGCTCTTCGGCGTTACTAGCCACCTGCTCCGCTTTCTTTTCGGCCTTAGTCGAAGTCGCGACGATTCCGTAGGAATCGCCTTCAAGGAGCACTCGATTGAAGTACAGAGTATCCCCATATTTCTCAAACACGATCTTGGATTGAAGCGGGGGGATAAGAGATTGGGTCTGATCGACGTCAATGGACGCGTTGTGCAAGCCATCCGTGCTCCTGACGACGGCTACCGCATTATTGAGATCTTCGGGTTGAGTAAGTACATAGGAACCGATTGGCATCCGGGTGTTGCCCACGTTAAACGGGAACGGAGTCGTAAATCTCAAGCCGTAGGTGACCTGTGCGGCGAGGGGCATTGCAGAACATAGGGCTATCAATCCTATCCTTGTAACTAGTTTTCCTAAACTGCTCATAAGGGTTCTCCCGTGGTTTAATTTAGCTTGGCTGGCTCACTTGAACGTGCTCCTTTCTATCCATATAGACGGAAGAAATAAAATGGAGTTTGCCTATCTTTCGATATGCGAATGAGTGCTATGTAACTGTAAATGTGGCGTACTATTCTGGAGCGCGCATCCAACCTCCCTCCGGTATTCACCGTCGGACTTCTCGGGAGACTGGCAGCTACTCCTGGCACGCTTGGACTCACCCGGAGCTACGCTCGATCAGGTAACCAGGGCGGTGTTCGGACCCTCCCATCTTCGGGGAAGGAAGGTGTGTCCTGGTGCATACGCGACCCGTTTAGACTATATTTGCCAGGGACGTAAATTCGTCCCGCAACCCATCGTTTTGCGGGAGTGCGTTGTGGCCGCCAATTGAGTAGATAACTCGCCCGGTTTTGGCAGCCTGAGTCAGTCACACCAACGGTCAGACCCTCGAAAAAGAGGGATGAGATGAAAGCTCGTGCGCTCTGGATCGCGTTTGGCGTCGGACTGGGGCTCCAACTTGCCATGGTCATTATTGGTCACTTCGTGCCAGTGGTGAAGAACAGCGGATTCGCTGTCGGTGGTATGGCGATTTCACTTCTAGCGGGCTTTCTGTACGCGAAGCTCACAGCGACCGGGTGGAGTGACAGCCTTGCCGGCGGCGCTGTCTCCGGTGGCGCTTGTGCACTGGTCGGCATCGCGGTGTCCGTCCTGTTAAAGGATGTCCCGATGCCGGTATTAGGGTTCGGAACAGCGGCATCTGCCATAACCGGGTTGGCTGGTTCGGCATTGGGGCGGCTGTTCCGCTAAAATGAGTGGCTGGAGAAATACGGCCGTTCGGAGATTCTTAATGCCCCAAGTGGTTCGCTCGCCCAAGGTTTACGACGTATGCATCATAGGCTCTGGCGCCGGAGGCGGGACCGCCGCCAAGGTACTTACCGAGGGTGGATTGAATGTTGTGATGCTCGAGGCAGGGCCCCTGCTGAATCCTCAAAAGGATTACAAAGAGCATGTGTGGCCGTACGCGCTGCCTCACCGCGGAGCCGGCATCGGCGGCGAGGCGCGCCACGAGTTGAACGGTGAATTCCTGGCTCCCAACGGATTTTGGGAGATCGATGGCGAGCCCTACACTACTGCTCCAGGCACGACCTTTCGCTGGTTCCGTTCGCGTATCGAAGGCGGCCGCACCAACCATTACGGACGCATCTCACTCCGCATCTCTCCCGCGGATATGAAAGCCCGCTCGAGGGATGGTCTGGGAGACGACTGGCCGATCTCTTATGAAGAGATCGCGCCCTATTACGACAAGGTTGAAACGTTTATTGGCGTTTTTGGAACGAAGGAGAATCTTGCCGACGCGCCCGACGGAGTCTTTCTACCTCCGCCCAAGCCCCGCTGCACCGAGACCCTGGTCAAGAAGGCTTGCGATCAGCTGAATATCACGTGTATTCCCTCGCGCATGGCCATCATCACGAAGCCGGTAAACGGACGCCCACCTTGCCACTATTGCGCGCAATGTGGACGAGGCTGTATCAGCGCTTCCAACTTCAGTTCCAGCCAGGTGATGATTCCGCCTGCCCAGGCGACCGGCCGCTTCACCCTGATTCCTAACGCCATGGCCCGCGAGATCGTCGTTGGCAAAGACGGCAAGGCGCAGGCCGTCTCCTACATCGACAAGACGACTCACCAGGAAATGCGCGTCCACGCTAAAGCCTTTGTGTTGGCAGCGAGCGCCTGCGAATCTGCACGCTTGTTGCTTAATTCGAAATCCACGCTCTTTCCCGATGGTCTGGCCAACTCATCCGGCGTCGTCGGCCGCTATCTGACCGACAGCGTGGGCAGCAGCGTGACCGGATATTTTCCCCAACTGGCCGGGGTAGCGCCGCACAACCACGACGGGGTCGGCGGTATGCACATGTACATGCCGTGGTGGAGGGCTGACCGTAAGAACGATTTTCCGCGTGGTTACCACATCGAGTTCGGTGGAGGACGCCACATGCCCAGTGTGGGCAGCTTCGATGGCCTATGCCGGGAGCATGAGGGCTACGGAGCATCGTTAAAGCAGAACGTCCGCAGCAAATACGGAAACTTTATCGGGTTTTCGGGGCGCGGCGAGATGATCCCCAATCCCGACACCTACTGCGAGATCGATCCCAACGTGGTCGACAAATGGGGTATCCCGGTGCTGCGCTTCCACTTTGCCTGGAGCGATAACGAGATCAAGATGTCGAAAGATATGCAGGAAACCTTTCGCGCCATCATTGAAGCCGGAGGAGGTACCGTGGTGGGCCCAGCCAAACCCAACCCTAAGAACAACTACGGAATCTCCGAAGGCGGAGAGATTATTCATGAGCTAGGAACCGTACGCATGGGCGACGATCCTAAAACGTCCGTCCTGAATAAGAATTGCCAGGCGCACGACGTCAAGAACCTGTTCGTGGCCGATGGTGCGCCTTTTGTCACGGGTCCTGACAAGAACCCGACGCTCACCATCACGGCACTTTCGTGGAGAACTTCAGAGTACCTGCTCGATCAGTCGAAAAAAGGGGAGATATAGCATGTCTGTTTCCCGGCGTGATGTATTGAAATCGCTCAGTATGGGTGCGGCGGCCACTTCTGTGTTGCGCGTCATTCCGCTGCAGGCAGCGGAGTATGCCCACCACATGATCGATTCGGAAAAAGCCACGAGCAAAGCAGGCGTATACACGCCCAAATATTTTTCGCCGCAGCAGTACAAGACTCTGCAGGCGCTCTGCGAGTCGATTTTCCCCGCGGACACCGATTGCGGGGGAGCTGTGGAGGCGGGTGCTCCAGAGTTTATTGACCTGCTGACCAGCGAAAACCCGGAATATCAGTTGAAGCTCGGCGGCGGTCTGATGTGGCTCGACTCCACCTGTGTGGATCGATACGGCAATGCTTATCTCGGTTGCACAGCGCAGCAGAAGACCGAGATGCTCGATCTGATCGCCTATCGCAAGAGCATCGCGCAGGATCCAGGCGTGAGCCAGGGAGTCGCGTTCTTTTCCTTTCTACGCAACCTGACCGCGGACGGATTCTTTACCAGCAAAATTGGCATCCAGTATTTGGGTTACATCGGAAATGGCTATCTGGCCGAATTTCCGGGGTGTCCGCCGGTGCCAGGCGTCTAGCCTTAAGACCAACAAGGCCCGAAAAGAAACAGCAGGTCCCTCCACTTCGCTACGCTCCGGTCGGGATGACAACTCTGTTTGGAGGTTAGAGTCTGATGTTGTCAAACAGGATTGTCATCCCGAGAGGTTGTGACTTTTTGATTTTTGAGTTTTTGGCACACTCAACCGGAAGGTTTTTCAAAACTCCCAAAACACCGTCATCCTGAGCGAAGCGCCTCGCAGATCTACCGCTTAACAAAGGGTTTTTGGCGCGCAGTCGAAGAGCCTGTCCCGAGCATAGCCGAGGGAACCCCGAGGATGCTTGTTGGCCGACGCTCTTCAGAGCTTTCCGGCCACCAAAACCTGAAAGAAATCAAAAAAGTCACAGCCTCCGGCCGGAGCGTAGCGAAGTGGAGGGAGCTGCTGTTTCCTTTCGCGGTTCTCTTTCAGGTGTTCTATCGTTCGGGACGACGCTTGCGAAGCCAGGCTAACCCTTCAGAAGTCCCAGCCTTCGGCCGGTACTCGCACCCGATCCAGCCGTCGTAACCAAGTTCGTCGATCAGGTCGAGCAGATAGTCGTAGTTGAGTTCGCCGCGGTCGGGCTCATTGCGGTCGGGCACACTCGCGATCTGGATATGCCCCACGTTCTTCTGCCCTGAGCTGTCCAAATACTTGCGCAGCTTCATGCTGACATCGCCTTCAACAATCTGGCAGTGATAAAGATCCATCTGCGCCTTGAGCGCGGGGCTGTCAATCTCTTCGACAAGTGCATGCGCCTCATCCTGGCGGTTCAGAAAGTATCCGGGCATGTCGCGCGTATTGATTGGCTCGATCAGCAATGCAGTCCCTGTAGTTGCCGCCAGTGTTGCGGCCCACTCCAGGTTGGCTTTAAAGGTGCGGCGCATGGCGGCGCGTTCCACTCCTGGTGGCTGTATGCCGGCCATCACATGCAACCGCGGGCAGCTCAAGGTCTGCGCATATTTAAGAGCCTTGTGTATTCCGGCACGAAACTCGTCTTCTCTGCCTGGCAGCGCACCCAGGCCTCGCTCGCCCGCCGCCCAATTCCCAGGCGGGGCGTTGAAGAGCACCTGGATCAGGCCGTGCTGATGCAGCCATCTGGCCAGATCGTTCGCCGGATACTCGTAGGGGAACAGAAACTCCACCGCAGTAAACCCATCCTTGGCAGCGGCGGCGAAGCGATCAGGGAAGGGATACTCCCCATACATCATGGTAAGGTTTGCTGCGAAACGCGGCATCAGGCTCAGTCCTAGAATCAGAAACTACCACGAAGCGCCGAATTGCTGACGCAGTTGATCGATCTGCTCGGGCGAAAGCGGTTCCGGCTTACGATCGGCAAGGAGCCAGAGCCGCGCGGTTTCCTCCAGCTCCTCCAGAGTGGCCATCGCGGATGCAGGCGTGCTGTGCCAGACATTGGGGCCAAGCCGATCCAGCATGATCGCGCGAATCGGTGTGCCCTGCGCTCGCATCCGCTGGATAGCCTGGGCCACCAACTCGCCCACCGTCGGGTCTCCAGGACGGTAATACTCGATCAGCGGCACATGGCCTACCTTCATCACGTAGTACGGCGTGATGGGCGGCAGGATATCTCCCCGCTTCCAAACCCCGGTCAATGTCAGCGCAACCAGGTGGGTGGAGTGGGTATGAATCACGCAGGCGGCATCCGCGTCCGCGGCATAGATGCGCCGGTGCAGCATCAGCGTCTTGCTGGCGCGCTCCCCGCTCAGCTGCACACCGTCCGCCCCGACCCTGGCGAGAGCATCCGGCTTAAGGAAACCCAGGCATGCCTCAGAAGGCGTGATGAGAAAACCTTCGGGCAGGCGAACGCTGATGTTTCCTGCTGTGGAATGAACGTAGCCGCGCTCAAAGAGAGATCGGCCCACGCGACAGATCTCTTGCCTCAGTTCCATTTCGTTCATAAGTCACAACACAAAGGCAAAGGCTTTATTGAAAAAGTCAGGCGATCCAAAGTTACCCGATTTTAGAGCGAGGTGGAGCCCGCCGCCCGCGACAGTGGAAGATGCGGCGTAGCACCAGGGCACTCCGGGATCGATCTGGGGCCCAATCCGCATTTGACGGATCTGCAAAGCTTGTACGCAAATGCCCGCTGTTTCTCCTCCCGCGACCACCAGGCTTCCAACCCCGCGTGCGACGAACGCGCCCGCCAGGGCCGACATGGCTTGCTCGACCACTGCGCCGGACCGGGCGACTCCCAGGTGGGCGTGCGCCGCCGCAACCTCGGCAGGCTGGGCAGTCGAGTAGACCAGCAGCGGCAGCGCGCTTTGACTGCGCCAGCACGCATCGGCCCACGCCAGCGCCTGGGCGATTTCGAACTCGATATCCGCCGCAAGCCGGAGCGGGTTCAAGGCGTAGGCCTCGCCCCCGTCACGAATAAAGCGCTGCACCTGCGCTTGGGTGGCCACCGAGCAACTACCCGCGAGGATCGCCTTTTGCCCGCGCGCCGGTGGCAAGCTCACGCGGGTGGATGGAGTAAAACCCCAATTTCGCGGCAGGCTGTCCCCGAGTCCGGAGCCGGCGGTGAGAAATAAAGAGTCCCGCAGGGCCTCGCCAATCCTGTCCAGGTCCTGGTCGCTCAAAGCATCGACGATAGCGATCGCGATGCCCTCGGCTTGCAGTTCGTCCATGCGCTTGCGGATCACCTCCGCTGATTGCGCTACCGCCCGGTAGTCTATCAGTCCCACCTTGCGTCCCTGGTCAGGATTCAGCTGTGCTTGCAGCACGCGCACCAGGTTGGCATCGGTCATCGGGGTGAGGGGATGATGGCGCATGCCACTGTCGGAAAGTAGCGTGTCTCCGACAAACAAATGTCCGTGGACGACGGTTCGCCCGTTCTCAGGAAATGCCGGCATGGCGATGCTGAAGCGGCAATCCAGTTCCTCCATCAGCGCCTCGATGACCGGACCAATGTTGCCCGCTGCCGTGGAGTCAAAGGTTGAGCAGACTTTGAAGTAAATCTGCCGCGCACCTTGTTTCCGCAGCCAGCGGCAGGCTTGCAGAGATTGCTCAACCGCCAGGGAAGCAGCCACCGTCCGCGACTTCAGAGCGACCACCACTGCATCGGCGTCAATCCGCTCATTTTCCGGGGGGACATCCACAGTTAAGACGACCCGCATGCCGGCGCGCACCAGGTTGTTCGCCAGATCGGTAGCGCCGGTGAAGTCATCGGCGATGCATCCTAAAACAGGGCTGCCCGGTGGCCTCTCCGACGCAGCAATGGATTTGCTCACTTGGAAAGCCCTTGCTCCCTCTGAAACTGGCGAATAATCGAGATGAAATCAGGATCGGCCGCCAGGCCTAGCCGGCGCGCCCTGGCGCTCTCGAAGGCGTAAGCCCATCCCCCCACCATCGTGGCTATGGTTTCATTTTTTTCGAAGCGCACCCTTTCGCGTGCCGCGCGGCCTGCCACAACTTCCAACGCATCCAGCATCTCGCCGACGCGAAGCGTCAGCCCGGGCAGATTCACGGCTGTTCCTCCGCCCCAGGCATCGGGTACAGCCTCGGCGGCCGTGAGCAGACCTTCGATCGCGCGTTGTGGAGAAGCGACCGCTACTGGCGTCTCCAGTGGTACAGGGCACACTGCCTGCTGTCCGTTCAGTGGCTCACGCACAATGGAGGACAGAAAGCCGGATGCGGCGGCATTTGGGCGCCCCGGGCGTACGGTTACCGTCATGAGCCGCACACTACGGCCGTCGATCAACCCGCGCCGGGTGTAGTCAGCCACCAGCTGTTCGCACATAAATTTCTGCACTCCATACGACGACTGCGGCACAGGCAAGGTGTCGTCGTGGATGACGCGCGGCATGGGCAGGTCGACATCGCCGCCGAAGACTGCCACCGAACTGGAAAAGACGAAACGCGGCGCGCCTTCCGCGCGCAAGGCATCCAGCAGAGCGCGGGTGGTATCCAGGTTTGAGCGGAGACCGAGATCGAGGTCTGCCTCGCACTCCGCCGAGACCGCCGCGGCGAGATGAAAAACCAGGTCGAAGTTCTCCTGCCCCAGGGTCTTAGCCAGGTCTATCAAAGCGCCTGTAGAGACGCGGACACGTTGATCGCGCGCCACGTCGGGCGGGGGTGGAACCAGATCAGCCAGCACCAACTCGGCGATTGGGCGGCCTGAAAGATGCCCGCGTTGCAGGATCGTGCGCGCTAGCCTGGTTCCTAGAAAGCCCCCTCCGCCCGTGATGAGCACCTTTATCGTGTTCGGGTTATTAGTAGTCATTCGATCCTTTCTCTGCCCTCGGCTACTGCCTCGCCGTCGCAGATAACCACGTTGGCGCACTCCATCGTATCCCCTGAGTCGAGAGCAGACTAGGGGCTAAACTGGTGGTGAAGAAAAGATGGGATCGAGATGCCGCGCAGGGACGTTGTGACGGCAATTCTGCTTCCGCAGCCTTGTCCAATACTGTCCGGGTGGAGACCATGGCCAAACGTGTCAAGTCAAGTCTCTCCCTCGATACGGTCAACGAGGCAATCGTCGACGCTTTGATCGAAGCCAAGGGGATAGGGCAGAAAATACGGCGGCTCCGTTTGAAGCGTTCCATGGGTCTGGTTGAGCTTGGACGAGAGGTCGGGCTTTCCGCGAGCTTTCTCTCCCAATTGGAGAATGGGCGGGTGATCCCGACGCTGAAAAATCTGGCACGGATCGCACTGGTGTTTAAGAAAGAACTTTCCTACTTCTTCCACGACGAGAAGGAAAAGCTCTTTCGTATTTCCCGGGCAAAAGACCGTATCCGCTTAGTGGTAGGGGAGTTCCTGATATCGGACAGCATGAGTGTGTTGGTTCCGGATCGCCATATCGTCCCCTGCATCGCAGATTTTGTCCCGGGCATCGAGGGTGCGGCTTTCCATCCCAATATTTTCCCAGGACTCGAGTTGGTTTATGTGATCAGTGGTCCACTGACGCTAGCGACAGAAGATAGGACGGAACTGCTGCACGCTGAGGATAGTGCCTGGA
This sequence comes from uncultured Acidobacteriaceae bacterium, assembly GCA_963788515.1. GTDB lineage: Bacteria > Acidobacteriota > Terriglobia > Terriglobales > Acidobacteriaceae > PALSA-350. Next base: position 126,472 of record CAWBGZ010000019.1, on the reverse strand, counting down.
TCGATGGCAGCACCAGGCGCATGTACCGCTGCCATGAAGATAAGCCTGCGAGGGCCCTGATCGTTACTTTCGCTCTGCAATCATGAAGAAAAACCGATAAAGCGAATTCAGTGGCGCTATCGCTGGAGCGGGACGGAAGGCGCCTCCGCATTTTTGAGTCCGCAGCCCGGGGTCCGGGGAGATTTGGACTCCGTCAACTCGGCTGAGAAAACCCGCCCGCCAGCCTGGCCGCTTTCACCCTGTCGTTCACCTGCCCCACGGCTCGCAGTGCGCTCAGCGCCGCTCCCTCTTGCCAGGCGACGATGTGGCTCACGTGATCGCCGGCGAAGAGGATGGGCCCGTCAGGCTCGATGAGCGTCTCGTAGCCCGGATTGACCTGCGTCCGTGCCGTGGCAGGATGTTGCGCGTCGCCAGTTTGTCGTGTTAAGCCAAATGGTCGCCACCTCTCCTGTCCGGGCCCATACGCCCGGATCCACGAGCCTTCGTTGTGCGGTATCTTTCCCCAGCTCACGTACATCGGCTTTTCCAGCTCCTTGCCGTGGCCGGGATGCAGCCGCTCGATAGACTTGCGGCTCTCCGCAAACTTCTGCTCTATGGTGAGTCCTTCCAATGAGGAGCGCGACTCCTCGGTGTATCCGCTCACCAGCACGCCCCGTGGGGTAAACAACCCTGCCGAAGGAAACCAGATCGGACTACATCCTACGTTGACGAATTCCAGGCCACCGTAGATGTTGTAGTCCTGCTCCCAGAATCTGCGGCTTTCCCATGCGATCTTGTAGGCACTTGCATAGGTACACTCGTTGACCACTTTCTTGTACGGCGCGCTGAAGTCGTTGGGCGTCTTTTTCAAAATGGTGAGCGGCATGGTGCAGATGCAGTAGTCCGCCTCCATCACTCGAGCTGATCCATGATCCGTATATCCGATCTTGACACCCTTCGCCGTTTTGCGAATTTCTGTGACCGGCGCATCGTACTTCACCACGTCGCCCAGCGACTTGGCAAAGGCATAGGGAATTCGATCCATGCCACCCACCGGCTGGAACATGGTCGCCTGCATATCGAACTGCTCATCGAACAGCATGCTCTGCCAGAAGTCCTCGTCTAACAGCGTGTGCATGTCGATGGGCTTGCTCAGCACGCCTGTCTGGTCGCCTGCGCCAGCCATCTCGGCGTATCCTGCGCGATCGCTGCCGCCATACTTGCCCGCGTCGTCCAGCGGGCCGTAGGTTCTCAGAAAACTCAGCATCCGGTCCCGATCTTCCTTGGACAGGTCCTGATCGAGCGCTCCCTGGTTGATGGTTTTTGCCAGCAACTCGCTTACGTGTCCCCGGGTATCGTTTTCCACCTGGCGCAAGACCATCGGTTTGCCATCGTTCGCGTTATCGTTTTGCAGGAAGGCGGAGCGTGACATGTTCACTTCCACCTCGAGCGGGACACCCAGCTTTTGACAGTAACCCAGCATGGTGTGATGGACGGAGGGCAGCCGGGCTGGGCCGAAATTCTGATAGTGTCCCTCGTCCCATGAGCAGGTCTGCGTCGTTCCGTCCAGGAAGGTTACTTTGTCTCCCCCGCGAACCGTCCAGTTGCGTCCCCCTGGTCTATGGCGGCTTTCCAGGACAGTACATTCGTATCCCAGGGCGCAGAGTTCGTAGGCCGCCACCAGCCCTGCGATGCCTCCGCCCAGGATCACTACCTTCACTCCTTTGCCCGACCCTGGCGCCGTGGGCTCGGCCCGTGCAGGAATCGCCGGCATGAGGCCCATGCCCTGCATCATGAGGAACGCGGCGCTGTATCCGCCCGCCTGACCCACGCGATTCAAGAATTCCCGTCTGCTCACCGCCATCGTATTTGTTTCCCTTTCCGGAAAAGAATTCGGTGTACCGTTGCATGGGCCGCAGCGTCGATTCGTTAGGGTGAAAGGTCCCGATGATGCGAAGGGCGATCACGCCCCAGGCGAGAAACAATAGCTATTGGACGGAGTCGAGAGTTTAGTCTATCGCACTTTTTTCGTGCTCAGGCGACTCCCAATGCCGGTCCGCCAGGGTTGATAAAGCCGCCTGGCGTAGATATAACCAAGGGCGGAGCACGAAGGCGGTCTCTCGAATGCGGTTTACGCGGCGCGACACACTTAAATTGCTGGGCTACTCGGCCGCTTGGGCGGGGACAAGAAGCGCGTTGGGTCAGGCGACCACGCTCCCTCTCACTCCGGGACCTTTCCAGGCGACGCGCGGTTCGCTCGACGCTTACCGTGTCCCTGAGTGGTTCCGCGATGCAAAATTCGGTATCTGGTCCCATTGGGGACCGCAGTCCGGGGTCGAAGATGGAGACTGGTTCGCACGCAACATGTATATCCAGGGCAGCCCGCAATATGAGTATCACCTCAAAACCTACGGACATCCTTCCAAAGTGGGCTACAAAGACCTGATCCCGTTGTTCAAGGGCGACAAGTGGGATCCAGAGCATTTGATGGACCTGTATGTGAAGGCGGGCGCCAAGTACTTTGTCAGCATGGGGGTCCATCACGACAACTTCGATATGTGGAATTCGAAGTATCAACCCCGCTGGAACGCGACCGCCACCGGGCCCATGCGAGACATCGTCGGCCTTTATAAGCAGGCGGCGCGCAAGCGTGGACTACGTTTTGGAGTAAGTGAACACCTCTCGAACAGCTTTGACTGGCTCGCGCCGGCGCACACCAGTGACACCACTGGCCCATTGGCCGGAATATCCTACGAGGGCACCAACCCGTTGTTCGCTGACCTTTATCACAGCTATACGCTGATGCCTCCCGACTTCGCCAGGACTGCGAAGGCGATGGGACGCGTCGCACCCGACGATTGGAAGCTTGAGTACTTCAACCGCATTAAAGACCTGATCGACCAGCATCAGCCCGATCTGCTTTATACCGATGGCGGCATTCCGTTTGACGAATACGGATTGGCCACCGTGGCTGAGGTTTACAACGTGAGCGCCCGTCTGCATGGCGGCAAAGTGGAAGCCGTCTACTGCAGCAAGCTGGCCGGCGACTGCGCGGTGGGCACTTGTGTGGTCGACCATGAGCGTGGAGTTTCCGACGCCATCTCCACCGATCCGTGGCAGACTGACACCTGCATTGGCGTTTGGCATTACAAGCGCGGACAAACTTACAAGACCCCGAAGAAGGTGATTGATCTGCTGGTGGACATCGTCAGCAAGAATGGCAATCTGTTGTTGAATTTTCCCTTGCCGAACAGCGGTGAACTGGACCCCGAGGAGATGAAAGTGCTAGAGGGGATAACCGCCTGGATGGCCGTCAATAGCGAAGGAATTTACAGTTCACGTCCGTGGAAGATCTATGGCGACGGACCATCGACCGCGGTTACGGTTTCGCAAACGGGCTTCAACGAGAGCGCGCAGCCCGGTTTAACGGCGCAGGATGTGCGCTTCACCACCAAGGGGAAATTCCTATATGCCTACGTGATGGGCATACCGGCTGGTGAATTAGTTATCAAGCCACTGGCAGCCAACAGTCCGCAGCAGCCCGGGAAAATCCTCAACGTGCAATTGCTTGGATATCAGGACAAGCTGCATTGGAAGCAGGACAATCATGGTATGAAGGTGCGGATCCCGGCAGCCAACCTGTCTGACATGGGCATCACCTTGAAAGTCACGCTGGCCTGAAAGGCTCAAAGACGAATGAAGCTGCTGATAAGTGCTCTTCTACTTTCTCTCTCCGGTCCGCTGTGGGCGCAAGGCGTAGACAACTCCATCCTACTCAATCCGCCGCCTGACAGTTGGCCCATGTACCACGGCTCGTATGATGCACAACGTCACAGTAAACTGGAACAAATCACTCCGCAGAATGTCGGCACCCTGGCGCTCGCATGGGCCTTTCAGACCCGCCAGAAAGCGGAGATCAAAGCCTCCCCGCTGCTGGTCGATGGGGTGCTGTACTTTAGCGTGCCCGACAACGTGTGGGCAGTCGATGCACTCTCCGGTCATCAGATCTGGCACTACACCTACCCGCCCAATCATGGTTTGCATATTGGCAACCGCGGCGTCGCCATGTACAGGGATTGGCTGTATTTTCTTGCCCCCGATGGGCGCCTGGTATCGCTCAACGCCAAAGACGGCAGCGTGCGCTGGATGGTAGAGGTGGCCGACTCCACCAAGGGATATTGGACCAGCATGGCCCCGCTGGTGGTGGGCAATCACGTACTCGTGGGTACCTCAGGAGATTTCGATAATCTGGTGGGATACGTTCGATCCGTCGATCCAGACACGGGGACGACTCAGTGGCAATGGGATGCCACGCCACCGCTGGGCACACCGGCTGCAACCACCGGCGGCAATTCATGGATGACCGGCACCTATGATCCCGAACTGAACCTCGTGTACTGGGGAACCGGCAACCCCACGCCGGTACTCACCGCCTCAACCCGCCCGGGAGAAGATCTCTATACCTGCAGCATTGTGGCCCTCAACCCCGACACAGGAAAGCTGGTGTGGGCTTTTCAGCCCTCCCCCCACGATACCCATGACTGGGACGCTGCGGAGACCCCGGTGCTCGTGGACGGCACGTTTCACGGCAAACCGCGCAAGATGTTGCTGCAGAGTTCTCGCAATGGCTATTTTTTTGTGCTCGATCGAACCGACGGTAAGAGCCTGCTCACCGTTCCTTTTGGGCCGGTCGACTGGACGCTTGGGGTCGACAAGCAGGGACGTCCCATTCCCAACCCGGCTAAGGAACCGGCGCCCGATGGCCGTTTGATAGCGCCTGACGAGGGTGGCATGGCCAACTATCGATCTCCCAGTTTTGACCCAAAGACCGGCCTGTTCATTGTCTCCGCCCATCCCAGCTACGCCCTCTATTTCGCCAAACCAGCCGATGGCACCTACGGTTGGGCCGGGGCCGATTATGATCTCTGGGGTAAAGGCGTCATTGAGGCGATCGATTACCAGACGGGCAAGATTCGGTGGACGCATGAGTTGGGACGCGGATCTCCCGGCGCGGGCGTCATGACTACGGTCACCGGGCTCACCTTCACCGGCGATGTCCACGGCAATTTTCTTGCTCTTGACACTAGCACGGGCAAAACCCTCTGGCATGCCGGTTCAGGTGGGAGTATTGGGACCTCACCTATCAGCTACTTGCTCGATGGGCGGCAATATCTAGTGAACAGCAGTGGCGGGGTTGTCTTCGCCTGGGCTCTGCCGCCGGCGACGAACGCTGGCCAGTAAGCGATATATGTAACCGTAGTTGTACCAAATGCGTCATTATAGGAATGCCACCCCCAGCCCAGGTAGTGCGGAAGGGTTCCTGAGCAACGGCCGCACCGGAGGGCGTGGCGAGCATCGCTGCCCACAGCAGACAAATCGTTAGCCGCAATAGGGGGCCCGCTCCCTATAAGTTTCGCACTTGTGTAGTGATCCCGGCCTAGGTAGGCTGGTTGGCACTGGGAGGAAGGTGAAGATGCAGCGGATAGGGATTGCATGTGCAATGGCCGGGTTAATGATTTCGGGAACGGCTTTGGGGCAGGGAAGTCCACTGGCGAGTGAGGTGCAGGCGGCCTACGCGCGAGTCAAGCCGAACATCGTCAAAGCCGCGGAGAAGATGCCGCCGGAGGATTATAGCTACAAGCCCACGCCGGATATTCGGACCTTCGCACGGGTAGTAAACCATGTGACCGAGGCGCAGTTTCATATTTGCGCTGCATCGAACAACACAGCTCCGAGTGACGCGCAGAAAGTGCCGCCGGAAACCGCGGATAAAGCGACCATCCTGGCGGCACTCAACGCTTCGTTTGCCGAGTGTGACAAAGCCTATGCCGGCCTGACCGACGCCAACATGACAGAAATGCTCCAGGCAGGGCCGGCGAAACGGTCGCGCTTGACCATGTTGTGGGGGAACGTCTCCCATGACAACGAGCAATACGCGACCCTGGCGTTATATCTCCGATTGAAGGGACTTGTACCGCCCAGCAGCGAAAAATAGCCCACCTTCGATGGCCCCGTCACGGTCTCTGTCTCCCTAACCTGACGACTTCGATTGTGCGCAGCCACTACCTCGGCCTGGAAAAATGTATCGTGAGGCGATATAATTTTGACGTGAATCATCTTGCGAAAAAAGCAGCGCAGCAAAATCTCCAAACATTGGCGGAATTTCGCTATGCGCTCCGTCAGTTCCTGCATTTCAGCGAAGAAGCTGCAGCAAAAGCAGGCCTTCACCCTCAACAGCACCAACTCTTACTCCAGATCGCCGGCATTTCCGACGGGGTGGCGCCCACTATCTCGTACGCAGCTGAAAGGCTCGGATTGCGCCATCACACGGTTGTCGAGCTGAGCAAGCGCTGTGAGGAGCAGGGCTTGATTCGGCGAACGCAAAATACGCACGATCGGCGATACGTGGAACTGCAAGTCACTCCGCAGGGTCGAAAACTTCTGCACTCGCTTTCTGACGACCATGCGCATGAGTTGTATGAGCTGGCGCCGCGGCTGATCACGGCCCTTACGAAGATCCGAACTTTCTCCGGGGAAAAAAAACCGCGGGTCGCGTGTGGAAGCGAGAGAGCAAAGGGTGACGAGATGAGGTCTGAACCCTCTGTTCTGAGAGATTTCACCGTCGACCGGAGGGTGTGGCTACTTTCCGGGGTTGCCATTGGGATCGGTGGCTGTGCGACGGTGTTGGCGGTATTACTGTTGCGCTGCATCGCGCTCTTTACGAATCTGTTTTACTATCACCGGCTCAGCATCGTAGGAGTCTCGCCGGCGGGTAGTCCGCTGGGTTATTGGATGGTTGTCGTACCCGTGCTAGGCGGTCTCCTGGTGGGATTGATGGCACGGTTTGGTTCAGACAAGATTCGTGGACACGGAATTCCCGAAGCGATCGAGGCGATTCTGCTTCATCGTGCAAAAGTGGATCCAAAAATCGCTGTATTAAAGCCTATCTCCGCTGCGATCGCGATCGGATCGGGCGGACCGTTCGGGGCTGAGGGTCCGATCATTATGACGGGCGGAGCGGTCGGATCACTGATCGCCCAATGGATGCGTGTTACTGATGCAGAACGAACCACGCTCCTGGTAGCCGGAGCGGCGGCGGGCATGTCCGCGACGTTTGCTACGCCGGTGGCGGCAATCCTCTTGGCGGTCGAGTTGCTGCTGTTTGAGTGGCGGCCCCGGAGCCTGGTTCCCGTAGCGATCGCGAGCGTAACCGCCGCCGTCTTGCGCGTGTATTGGCTGGGCGCCGGTCCGTTGTTCCCCATGCCGCCCATAGTCGTGACTCCAAGTGTCAGTGTTGTCGTAGGTGCTTTGCTGCTGGGCGCGGTGATGGGTGTGGCGTCTGCTGGGATGAGCCGCATGATGTATGCCTTTGAAGATATATTCGAGCACCTTCATCTTCACTGGATGTGGTGGCCTGCGCTCGGAGGAATCGGCGTCGGCGTGGGAGGCCTGTTCTTCCCCCGCGGACTGGGTGTTGGTTACGACAACATCGCACAGCTATTGCGTGGCCAGGCCACGGTCGGCCTGATCGCTGGATTGCTCATTGCCAAGTCGCTGATGTGGGCATTCTCACTGGGCTCGGGAACCTCAGGCGGTGTGCTGGCCCCGTTACTGATGATTGGTGGTGCGGTGGGTGCGTTGGCTGGTCATCTGGCGCATGCCTCTGCCGAGGCGCAGGCCTTCTGGGCTCTCATAGGAATGGGATCGATGCTTGCTGGCTCGCTTGGTGTTCCACTGACGGCGATCCTGTTCAGCCTGGAGGTGACGCACTATCTTCCAGCGTTGCTGCCGCTGACGATGGCGTGCATCGCGTCCTACTTAGTGACATCGTTGCTGATGCCCCGATCCATTCTTACTGAGAAGCTAAGCCGTAGGGGCTACCACCTTAGCCGGGAATACGGCGTGGATCCACTCGAACTTGTGATCGTGCGGGAATTGATGACTCCGGTCCCGGGGAAACCGGAAGCGTTACCCGCGTTCTACACATACGCCGACGGAACAGCGCGCGGGGCGGCGGAGATCATGGCTACCGAGGGCTTGGCTACGCTTCACGTTGTCGACCGTAAGAGCCAGCAGATTTGCGGAACGATTTCGCTCAATGATCTGCTTCGCGGTCGTACGCGATCGATGGAGCGCGAGAGCGAACGCTTGCGTCTGCTTGGTAACCCACTCCCAGACCGGCGTCGCGCTTCAGCACGGAACGTGTGATCTGGAATCGCCGTCCTGACCGGCATACGAAAGCTCACGTTAGGGTTTCTTCTTTGGCTTTTTGCTCGGCTCGGTAGCCAAGCTGTCATCCGATGCTGCAGCTTTACTGGTGGGGCAGGATCCGTCAATGGGTTTGACGGCGAGGCGCATCGTTGTATAAGTCATCCCCGGTACGGCATCGTCCTTGCGAGAATCCAGCGGCTTGCTGGTGTCGGCGTCCTTACGGACGAGCCAACCCTGCGTGAGATCGAGATTCGGCAACTCCTTGGCAAGCTGGGCAGTATCCTTCTTCGCCACCATGACGTAATCGCCATTGAGTAAGCCGATATAGGAGTCATCGCGCGTCGGGTCGCTCATCGCCTGTTGGGTAGCAATCGCCGTGGTGAGATTGCCGTTCATCACAAAACGGGTGCGATCCTCCCAGTAGCCGAAAGCCTCACTGAAGGCGCTGAGCGCGGGTACACTGATCGCCGGCAACACCACCATCGGAGCCACCAGCTTGGCTCCCGTGATCATCACCTTCAGTATTTTGACGAACTGCGTATCGTTGGGAGGTTGGCTGACGTTCACGGCAAGCTTGCCCGTTCCCTTGGTGAGCAGAATATTACTGGTCGCGCTCGTCGCCTGGTCGGACTTGAATCCGAGTTGGTCGAGGCTGGGCATCTTGCCTCCGATACCCGGCTTAAGAGAAGCGATGGCGGTCCAGGCAAGAGGCGCAAGCAGGTTCATGTAAGCGTGGGTCTGGGTAGCGTCAATACGCAACTGCTGGTTTTTTGTGTTGTCCGTGCCTGCTCCGTTACGGAACTTCGAGAGTTGAATACTGACCGCCACATCTCCATCATGGTCGAGCAACTCGTCGTGAGTAATATCGGTCGCATAGCGAAGCTGTTTCGCATCGGCCTTATAGTGCAAATATTGCGTTTCCGCTGCTGGATCCGCCAGTCCCGCGGTCCCAGCGCGTGCGCCTTGCTGAAAGTTAGGGCTGCCATGGACGCTATCGAAGAAGCCGCTCCAAAATTCGTAAGCATCGTGCGGCGCTTCTTCGCTGGACACCCCGGATTCATGCAAGGCAAGAGCGGTGTCTGCGTTGAAAAACGCCGAGGCGAAGGCAAGAGCAAGCGCATTGCCCGAGAATGTCCGGCGGGAGATCGACATGATGAACTCCTGAAACCGCTGAAATGGGCCGATGCAGAGGGGAGGAAACACATAGCAGCATACTCTAAAGAACGTCGAACGCGTCTGAAATTCCATGCTACAATTTGGCGATTTTGCTCACCCGGAGTCCCGATCCATGCCAGCCGCCCGGGCTCTTCTTATCGTTTTCTGCCTTCTTGCGCCTATGCTCCACGCGTCGGGCCAGGAGAAGTATGCGTTGCTCATTGGTATTGATACCTATCAGCCGGCAAACACGACTGTAAGACATCCAGAAGGGGTAAACACGGGCCGCTTCGCCCCTGGGGCGCCGCTCTTTTACAACCTTTCTGGCCCCACTCACGACGTTGCTTCTATGCGCACCGTGCTAACCAGCAGTAAGTTCGGCTTTCCAGACGATGACCAGCATATCCATGTGCTCGAAAATGGCGCGGCGACTCGAGCAGGCATCCTGGCAGCCATGAATAAGTACCTGGTAGAGCAACCAAAGAAGGGAGATACGGTCGTACTTTACATAGCTGGACATGGTTCGCTGCGAGTCAATTCAAAATCGAATAAGCAGACCTTCGATCTTGCGGGAAAGCCGACTCCTCTGGACAACACGATTGTGCCCGCGGATGCCTATCTGGGCACGGAAGATATTCGGGACCGGGAGATGGCACGCATCTTCAACAAAGCTCTCGATAAGGGAATCCACTTAACTGCCATCTTCGATACCTGTCACTCCGGAGGCACCGCGCGTGGCGCTGAGGTGGGCCCCAGGACGGTGGCGCGCATGCTGGCCTACGATCCCCGGGATATTGCCGAAGCACCGGACCTGAACTCCGACGGCACGCCTGTGATCGCGCCGGAGGAACGCAAAGATAATGCGGCGTTGGTACTGGCGGCGACACAGGTTGATCAGAAAGCGAAGGAGCTTCCCGATGCTTCACCGCCGCATGGTGTCTTCACCATGGCATTGATCGATGCGCTGCAGGCGCTGCCGGCCAATATCCCGGCGAGTGATCTTTGGAAGCGGGTGCAGGTCGATCTGGAAGTCCAGGGCTTTTCTGATCAGCAGCCGGTGCTCGATGGAACCAAACAGCGGAAGGAGCAACCCCTCTTCGGCGGTGAAGGGGGAAGCGACAAGGTGCGTGCGGCTGTCCTCAGTGTCGACGACGATGGAGTCATCCTCGACATTGGCTCGGTTGCAGACATCGGGATCGGGAGCGAGTTTGTTGCGCTCGCGCAGGGACCTGGCGAGAAGGCGACCCTGCGCATCACAGCAACCGCGGGAATCAACCGCTCCGTGGCCGTTGTTTCCCCGGCCGGCGCGAAGGTAGCTGCCAAAGACGTTTTCGAACTGGCGAAATGGGTTCCCGCGGAACAGCCGAGTTTGTCCTTCTGGGTGCCGCCTTCGAACCTGACCCAGGCGCAGATCGACTCTGCGGTGAGCGAAGCTCGATCGTCGGGGCGGCGTTTCGTGAATGACCCGTCCCGCGAGGCCTGGACTTCGCTTATTGGCTGGGATGGCTCGCAATGGACCTTGCAAAAGGCCGGCGTTCGCGGTGCTCTCCCCTTGGGCAGCAAGCTTACAGCGGAACTCTTGCAGCGAAAGATCGCAAAGGACGCGCTGGTTTGGCTCAACGTGCCTCCGTCTGCGGAGTTAGCCAGCAGGCTATCAGTGAATGATCCTAAGAGCGCTGCGCAAAGTACAACCAGGGAAGACCAGGCGATGTATCTTCTGGTGGGCATAGTAGCGGAGGCCGGCCCGGCGTATGCCTGGTACAACCGAGGCGAGTTGATCGCGGGCCGGCAGACTCCTGCGGGCTATGGCAATGGCTGCTCGCCGGATTCGGCATACCCGATTCGCACTGACTGGGTCCCCTCGATTGCGGCGCCGGGAGATGATACGGCCGCCACGTTGAAGCGGTCTGCTGCCCAGCTCGCAAAGCTCAATGGATGGCTGTTGCTACCCCGTACGGCAGGCCAGTCCGATTATCCTTACCATTTGGCCCTAAAGCGGGAAAGTGATGGTGTCCTCGCGGAGGACAAAAGCCGGAGTTACCCGGGCGACCGCTACCAGATGCTGCTGCAAGCCCGCGGAGACACACGCACCGGTTCGCGCTGGGTTTATGTGTTGGCGATCGATTGCCAGGGAACGGGAAAACTGTTTTATCCGCTACAGGGCGGCGGCAATCGCTATCCGCAGGAGGATGGCCGGCTTGACCAGATCCCGTTGCCCGGGGGAAGGTTTCGGATTGGTCCGCCGTATGGAACAGACACTTACGTTCTATTGTCGACCTCCACCCCGTTAGCTAACCCGGATGTGCTGAACTTCTCAGGCGTGGTTCGGGGCGGGGACCGCGGAGCCTCTTCTCCGCTCGAGACGCTGCTCGGTTCTACCAGCGCCGGAACCCGGGGAGGTGCAGTAGAAATGCCCACGGACTGGGGAGTTGAATATTTGCAGATGCACAGCCAGCCGAAAAAAGCCCCGGACAGCGCCGAGGCAAACCATCCGTAAGTCATTTTCACAGATGGTGTAAGCGAAGGAGCCGCAGGCGTTCGGCGAAGAATACCTGAACATGCATTCCGGCACAAACGACTTATAAGTCGACGGCTACTTGATAAACTTCAGGTTTGTATCGCCGTAAAGTACGTAGGCCAGTGCGGTGGGATTGTTGTGGGTGTCTTTGTAGACATCGCGCCGCGTTTGCTCGAGGATGGCGCTTACATCCGCCGGCCCGGTTTTCATCTGGTCGTGCAGTAACTTATAAAAGTAGATGGAGAAACTGGCAGCGACCTCGTCATCGACTGGAAACAAAGCGCCGATATATCCGCTGGCGCCTTTGCCTAGCACCGCCGGCCCCCAGCCATCGACAAAATTCCCCGCGAGCTTTACCTGTCCAACATCGCAGGCGTTGAAGAAGAAGAAAGTCTGACTCGCTGGATCATCCTTTGCCATGCTGCGCCACCTTTGGGTACCCAACGCGCCATCTTCCAGCAGGATTTCGTAATCGCCACGGGTCGAATTTAACTCCCCATGCCCCGCGAAGTGGACGATCCCTTGCGGCGAGTTGTGGAAGAATTCTTCCATTGCATTCATATTTCCATTCACCGGGGTGTAGCCGTCCAACTGGGCCAGCGCCTGCGTCTCTTTAGCTTCGGCGTCCAGTGTGCGCGTGCCGGTGTAGTGGGGTGCAATCACAAACGTCTTTGCGATTCTTTCCGTAAAGGGAGGATGTTCCCTAAGCCCGTCAGTCATGTGCCAACGCGCTATGGAGTAGTCAAGGCCAAGAAAGGGCTGGCGATCCCGTCCGTTTTCGCGAACCGGCTTCATATACTCCCAGGGAATATCCGGATTATCGGAATAGATCTGAATGGTGCGGAAGTTTTGGCCGTGGGCATCGAACAACATCCAAAAGGCTTTCTTGAACAGGTCGGGAGCGTAGTTGTCATAGAGCTCTTGTCCAAACCCATCAGCGTTTTCGCGACTCTCATTCGGGTCTTTTAGGAGCTCTGAGCCGCGCCCGGCATTGACCGGGGCGTGCTGTGCCAGCCATTCTGGAAAGCCTTTCAGGCTGGGCATCGTGCCGGTGACCGGACGGTTGAAATAAGGGGAAAAAACCTCGATCCCGTCACCCTTGATGATGAGCGTAAGGTCCGGTGGCACGGGGGGAGCGTTGAATTCGGCGGATGTATCCAGAACCGCTCCGGAGGATTTGACCGTCCGCCTCGTTGGGGGAGCCTCCGCGGTAACTGCGGGCGTGGAGCCCTTTATCTGGATATCCCGTTGGATGCGAGCCAGAAACTCACTGTGATAGTTAAATGTGGCCAAGAGATGAACCACGCCGAGTTTCACAGCTTTTGGTCCGGCTTTGGCCCAGAAGGTGGCAGAGGTGGCGTTCCCATGTAGCGGTAAAACGATGCTGCTCACCTGCGTTGTTCCGCGAGTAAATTCCAGGCCGGGCGCCATGAGAACGACCTCGATCGGCCACGAGTTATCTGGCGTACGTGGAAGCGAGAAAGCCAGCTTGCCGTTGGCTCCTCCGTTGAGGATTTGAACGTCGGGTGTGATCTGCTGTTCCGTCAGCGAAACCTGAATGAGGAAATCCTGCTCTGGGGCCACCTCATCCGGAGCATCCAGCATGGGGTATCTCTCAACCCGTTCATTCTGCTCCTGTGGAACCTGGGAGGAACCTGCGCTGGGGTTAGCGGGCGTGCCGGCCGACATGTCGTTGGCGAGGGAACTATTGGACCGGGACGCGGAGCCGACACTGGATTGCTGGTAACCATCCGGAGCAGGCCTCGAAGGGTTCCGCTGCAGGATGAACCAGATAACGACTGCCGCCCCGATGACAATCCACAAAATCTTCTTTACGGGGGACGCGCTCGTCTTTGGCAATGGTTCTGGGATCATGATGGAGCGCCGCTCCGCTGTGCTGCGTGTGCGGAAATATATCCCAGATGCGGTGGGGTAGCAAACGTCGAACGTCGCTAACTTACGATCGCGACCTTACCCTCCGGCGTCCTGGTGAAAGCGTGCAGTGTGTTGCCATTCTGATCCAGGTGCCGCAGGGTCATCAGCCTCCTCGTTACCGAGATATGGCTAAAGCCGTAAACCTTCTGCGCATAGGGCCCGCGCTTCGCAGGATCGACCTTGAGCGTGTACAAGTCTGCGCCGCCACCGCCGGAAAGGAAATGGCTGGTCGGATGTCCATCGAACTCCAGGTGCTGCAAGTCGTGGTCGTGGCCCGCCATGTAGAGGTCCACACGATATTTGCGGAATAAGGGGTCCCAATCGCGAACCAGCACCGGGTGGTCTCCGTGGGGTCCATCGGAGTAGACGGGATGATGCGCGATGACCCCCAGAAAAGGAGTGGTGCGGGGACGCTTTAGCTCGGCTTCGAGCCATGTCAGTTGCTCTGCCTGTTGCTGCGGAGTCAGGGTGAAATCCCGCCCGTGACTCTCCTTGCCGTCCGCAGCCGGCATATTACTATCGAGCGCCAGAAACGTAGCCAGTGGCTCCTTGGCGGGAAACTCAAAGCGATACCAGCGCGAGGGCATTGTCCAGCGGGTAGGGGCGTCACCATTGCGTCCGCTGCGTGCGTACTCCAGCTCCGCATCCACTTTGCTTTCGGGCCATCGCTGATAATCGTGGTTTCCCAGCACGGCAAACGCGGGGCAAGGGAAGTCGCCGGCCGGGTACATCTCTTCGAAGTGTGTTTGCCAGCGTGTGGAGGTGGCGCCTCCCGCCAACTCGCCATACCAGTTGTCTCCCAACAGAAACAGCGCCTGTGCGCGAACCGAATGCTGTTTGGCATATGCGCGCAAGCCTGCAGCCACCCGGGATTGGGCCGTCGGATCTTCGTATCCCCAATCGCCCAGCACCAGCAGCGGCGCGGCGGCAGGGTCTGATGGCACGGGGCCGGCCACGCCTGAGAACGATCCAAGGCTGGCTAGCGCACTAAAGGCAAAGCTTTGCCGCAGGAACCGCCGGCGGCTGAGGGCATCAGGAGGAGAAGGGAAAGGCATACAGGCGGGTTATACCATTTTTCCGCGAACGTCTGAAGAAATGGGTGGAGGTCGGTGCTGATGCCCCGTGTTCTAATGGCACGGCAATACAATTCGTGCGCCGAGGAGCTGCATGCGGATCAAAGTTTCTCTCGTCGTGATGGCGATTCTTGCCTCGCCGGGCTCTCATGGCTGGGCCCAGGAAAGCCGGCAAACGTATGAGGTTGTGGTTGAGCGCGGGGTGCCCGCCGCCATGCGCGACGGGGTCAAATTACGGGCAGACATTTACCGGCCCCGCAGTGAGGGCAAATTTCCAGTTCTGTTGCAGCGTACGCCGTACGACAAGAACGGCGAGTTCGCCTTTGGGATGAGGGCAGCAGCTAAAGGCTACGTGGTTGTGATTCAGGATGTGCGCGGCCGCTACACCTCTGAAGGCGAGTGGTACCCGTTCAAGCACGAGTCCGATGATGGCTATGACACGGTCGAGTGGGCAGCGGCACTTCCTCATGCCGACGGTAGAGTGGGAATGTTCGGCGGCTCCTATGTCGGAGCGACGCAGATGCTCACAGCGATCAGTCATCCGCCCCACCTGGCCGGCATCTGTCCGGTGGTAACCGCGAGCAACTACCACAATGGGTGGACCTACCAGGGAGGCGCATTTGAACAGTGGTTCAATGAATCCTGGACCTCCGGCCTGGCACAGGACACGATGAACCGTATCCTCAAGGCTGATACCAACGCAAGAGGAGGGGCGGAGGTGCTGCCGCTGACAAAATACCCGCTTTTCAACCTGAATTTCTCTCCCAGCCAGGATGATCTGAAGCACCAAGCGGCGCCCTATTTTCTGGATTGGCTTGCTCATCCGGATTACGACGACTATTGGAAGCGTTGGTCGATCGAGGAGAATTACCCGTCGATCCAGGTCCCAGCACTTACAGTCGCGGCGTGGTATGACATATTTCAGGGTGGCTCCCTGAAGAATTATGAGGGTTTGCTATCCAAGGCCGGAAACGCTTCCGCTAGAGAAAATCAGAAGCTACTGGTGGTGATCGGTGGCCACGCCGGTTCAGGCAGAAAGATCGGCGATTTGGATTTTGGTCCAGCGGCCGCGGACTACGATGAAAACGACGTCATTCTGCTTTGGTACGACTATCTTTTCCATGGAGTAAAGAACCGCTTCGCCACTGGCAAGCCGGTGCGCATCTTCGTCATGGGTACCAATGTTTGGCGAGATGAAGATGCATGGCCTCTTGCCCGTGCCCAGGAGACGAAATATTTCCTGGAATCACGCGCGAAAGCCGCGGGCCCATCCTCGGCTGGGCTGCTATCGACTCGTTTGGCTCCGGGGGACGCCTCAGAAAGCTATGTGTACGATCCGATGAAGCCGGCGCCGACTACGGGCGGCCCTTTATGCTGCGACGGGGAGCACCTCGCCGCAGGGCCTCGGGATCAACGCCCGGTCGAAGCTCGCGACGATGTACTGTCGTACTCGACTCCTCAGCTGATGCAGGATACCGAGGTAACAGGTCCGGTTACCCTGGAACTTTACGCCAGTTCTTCGGCCATCGACACCGACTTCACTGCAAAGCTGGTCGATGTATGGCCCAATGGCTATGCGCAAAATCTGACCGAGGGCATTGTCCGCGCTGCATACCGGGACTCGGATGCCAGGGCGCAAGCTATGGAACCGGGCCGGGTCTATCAGTTCCATATCGACTTGTGGTCCACCAGCAATGTCTTCCTCAAGGGGCATAGGATTCGCCTTGAGGTCAGCAGCAGCAACTTTCCTCGCTTCGACCGAAATCTGAATACGGGCAAACGCTCCGCAGACGATCAGACATCAGTCAAGGCGACAAATACGATCTATCACGATCCGAAATATCCCTCGGCTCTCATTCTCCCCATTGTCTCTCAGTGAGCTATTGAAGCTGTGAAGATCTCTCCTGAGAGGACAGAGTTTTAGCGCCGGTCTAACAATAACTACTTGCCGCCTTTTGGTATTCGGTTATGCCTTTTGCTGCGACATGGGTTGGTCTGCCTGCCGCCGATGCCAGCGGTAGGCAGCAACCGAGTTCTTCCAGAAAAACTTCTCTTCGGCTTTGCGGCCCTTAGTTTTAACAAAGTCCCGCACCGTCGTGATGGTCTCGGCGTAGGTTGCATGATGGTCGCTATTTGGCCAGTCGCTGGCATAGAGAACGTGATCTTCACCGAAGACGTCCCAAAGGGCGCTGAGCGTGTCCTGGTCAAAGGTGGGGCCGCCCGCCTGTTCGATGCGGGCAGCGATGACTTCGGAAAGCTTGACGAAGACGTTCTTGTTTTGCGCCAGGTGATGCAGCAGCGACCAATACTCATCGCGGGCGGCTGCCTCGGTGGGCACGCGTGCAGTGGGCAGATGGTCGATCACGATCCTCAACTCGGGAATATGGTCCGAGACGCCGGCTACTGCGCGGATGAGGCTGAGATCGGGATTCGCGCTATCGAGCACCAGGCCACGCTCGGCCAACATCTTCAGCCCGGGAAGGAATTCAGGCTTCTTGGCATCGAAGGCCAGGTCCCGATCCCATAGATTGCCATACCGGATGCCGAGGAAGAGCGGGTTCGCGTGCAACCGATCGAGGTCCTTTTGATACCCAGGAGTACCCGGAATCAGGTCCCCGACCATGCCCACGATGATCGGATGGTTGGCTGCTACGTTGAGTACCCAATCGTTGTCGCTGGCCAGGTTGCTGGCTTCGATCACGATCGCGCCAACCACTCCAAACGGGCCTGCAAGGCTCTTGTACCGCTCGGGCAGGGCGGCTTTGTAGAGGGCGGTGTCAGTCTTCGCCGGCCACGGTACGCCGCCTGGACGCCCAGGATCGAAGAGGTGAATGTGGGTGTCGATTGTCGGGATTGGGATGGGCATTGCCGGGGGGAGCGCTTGCCCTGCTCCGCCGGTTGCCCATCCGCCGGCGATGGCGGCTCCAAGCTTGAGAAGTTCACGCCTTTGCATGCACGTCTCCTTTCTTCACGCGTAATTCCAGCCACGCCACAGTAACAGAAGAAATGCTTTAAAATTCTCCTTTGTCCGGAGGAGCTTTGCAAAGACGCCATTTCCTGACTTCGTCCCTGGCCGCAGCGGCGGTTGCTTTGACACCGAACGATTCCCGGGCTCAGGCGCCTGCAAGCAAGGCCCGCGAGTACTATGAACTGCGTAAGTACCAGCTCCAGCAAGGACCGCAGGGAAAGCTGCTGCAGAGCTACCTGGCCGATGCCCTGATTCCTGCGTTGAACAGGATGGGTTTCTCGCCCATCGGCGCCTTCAACCTTGACCTTGGCCCCGAAACCCCTGCCCTCTACCTGCTTATCCCATCGACCACCCTGGAATCACTGGTCATGACCGAGCTGCAGTTGGCCAAGGATGAGGAATTTATGAAGGCTGCTGCCCCATTCTGGAGCGCGCCGGCTGTCGCGCCTGCTTTCGAGCGGATCGAAAGCTCGCTCATGATCGCGTTTGAAGGCTGGCCTAGGCTGGTGGTTCCTCCCGTTACTGCACAGCACGGCAAACGAGTCTTTCAGCTGCGCACCTACGAGAGCCCAAGTCAGCAGGACCACGTGCGCAAAGTAGACATGTTCCACAACGGTGAATTTGACATCTTTCAGCGTGCCGGCTTCTGGCAGGTGTTTTTCGGCGACACACTAATTGGACCTCGTCTGCCCCAGTTGACCTACATGGTCAGTTTTCCAGATATTTCCGATATAGATGTGAAGTGGGACGCGTTTCGCAACGATCCGCAATGGAAAAAGCTGTCGGCGCAGCCCAAATACAGCTCCGAAGCGATCGTGAGCAACATCTCGAACCTGATACTTAGGCCGACGTCCTTTTCCCAGATCTAGGTCCGGGCGCTGGAGAGGGTGTGTCGGACGCCTCTTCCTCGAGGCCGAGCTCTTCGCGTCCGTCGCGTCCGCGCTTTGCCAGCTCGGCCAGCAGTCCTTTGTCCGTCAGATCAAGCGGGCGAGCTTTCTTCCAGTCGCGCTTCACGACCTCTTGCAGTCGATCCACAATGTGTTTATCGTCCACTTCGATCGCCAATTCCCGCCTGCTGTCAAAACTGCCGGGCGCCAGGTTGATGGACCCGATAATGGCGCGCTCACCATCGGCAAGCAGCATCTTGGCATGCAGCTTTAACGCCTTAAGCTTCCGTACTTTGATGCCTATGTCGCTCAAAATGCGGAGCCCGCCCACGCCCTCAATCAATTTGTCCTTCTTGAGCGTGTGCGCTGGCCGCGCCATCACGTGAACTTTTACTCCGCGCTCTTTTGCCCGCACCAGGCATTCGATGATCATCTGATCCTGGTAGCGTTCATTTTGTAACCACAACGAGTGCTTGGCCTGGTTGATGAACTGCGCAATCCGTTCACGCCCATTGCCGCGGCACCAGATCAAATGCTTGGAGGCGAAATCCTGGCGGTTCCAATCGGCTTCGAAGCCTTGGATAATCTCTTCCACTTCGTGCGCGTGCCTGGTGATGATAGCGTAGTCGCGAGTGCTGGTTAAATTCTTAGTCTGCCAGTTCAGCGACTTTACAAAAGCAGTGGTATCGTCGACCACCATGGACTTTTCGTGGGTAAGATCAAAAGCCGGATTGCTGTCGCGCACCTCAATGCCGGCTGCCTCCAGCTTGCTGCGGCTCTCATCGTTCTCTGAAACCCCATTGCGGCGCCTGGGATTCAGCATGATGCGTACGTTGACACCGCGTTGATGGGCGGCGATCACCGCATCCAGCAGCGATGGATCGGTAAAGATAAACATCTTGATGCGCAGCGATTTTTTCGCGCCCGCGATCGCATCCAGAATCGGCTGGGCAGAGTCGTCAGGGAGAACGATCAAGTCACGTGACATATAAGGGGTCTCGCCGCCTTCAGGTGGCGGCCTTGGCCGCTGTTGTATCGAACTGTACACTATACAACTCGGCGTAGGTTCCACCCATCGCCAGCAGCTGATCGTGCGTCCCCTGCTCTGCGACCACGCCGTCTTTCAACACGATGATTTTATCCGCATCGCGTATGGTGCTCAGCCGGTGGGCAATGGTGAGCACTGTTCGTCCTTTCATCAATCGTTCCAGCGCTTCAATAACCAGTCTCTCCGATTCTGTGTCGAGGGCGGCCGTTGGTTCGTCGAGAATCAGGATTGGGTTATTGCGTATGATGGCTCGCGCGATACCAATCCGCTGCCGCTGGCCGCCGGAGAGGGTGTCGCCCCGATCCCCGACGAAGGTTTGATAGCCGTTGGGCATCCGGGAGATGAACTCGTCCGCGTTGGCCAGCTTTGCCGCCTCGACGATCTCTTCGTCGGTCGCGCCCTCACGGCCGTAGGCGATGTTATCCCGCACCGTTCCGCGGAACAGCACGGTCTCCTGCAGCACATAGCCAATCTGGTTGCGCAAGGCCTGCAATCGATAGTCGCGGACATCCATGCCGTCTATCAGAACCTTGCCTGCGCTGGGATCGTAAAACCTGGGAATCAGGCTCATGATCGTCGATTTGCCGCCCCCCGTGGGCCCAACCACGCCGATCATCTGTCCGGGCGCAACTGAGAAACTTACATCGCGCAGCACGGGACAGCTTTCATCATAGGCAAAAGCCACGTGATCGAAGGCGATTTCCCCACGGATCGTTTGCTCACGGGCATCCGGTTTCTCGGGAAGTATGGCGTCCGCATCGAGGATGGTCCGGATACGCTCCACCGCCACCGCGGTCTGGGCGATGGAGTTGTTCATGCTGGCGAGGTCCTTGACCGGCTTGAAAAATGAAGCCAGGTAGGAGAGAAAGACGGTCAATTCCCCCGCCGTCATCCGTCCGGCGAGAATAAGCAGGGAGCCGCGCCAGAGCACGAAACCAATACAGAATGCCACGATGATGGAAACGAGGGGCGAGAGCAGTGCTTTGACCTGACGAGCCTTCAGCGCGGCGGCCACGGTTGCATGGCTGACGGCCAGGAGTGCTTCCTGTTCCAGTTCCTGCCGCCCGAAGGCCGTGACCACACGGATCGATTCGAGATCCTGCTGTACGACGGCCACGATGTTGCTCTGCTGCTTGCGTACTTCGTGGGTCGATTTCTTGACCGCTTTCTTGAACCGGGACGCCAGCAATAGCATCAATGGTGTCACTGCGACCGCGATCAAGGTAAAGTCCCAGTTCATGCAGAACATGATCACCAGCATGCCCAGGATGGTGATCATATCCACCACAATGCCCAGGGTGGCCGACGAGGCAAAGTTTTGAATGGTGAGCACGTCGGCGGTAATCGTGCTGAGCAGGACGCCGGACTGGTGAGTGTCGTAGTAGCGCAGCGAAAGATATTGCAGATGATGGTAGGTCCGCATGCGGAGATCGTTGGCCACCCATTGGCCCACGCTCTCGGTGTAGTAATTGGCGAGGTACGATGCGGCGGCATTCAAGACAGCGATGAGGACCACGGCAAGAGCCGCCATCATTGCAAGATGTACGCGGTGGCCATGCGTTAGGAACGGCCTCAACAGGGCGGCCATCCAGGGATCGAGCTTGCGGCCGACGAGTACGTTGTCGAGCACGATCTTGAGCGGCCACGGAGCAGCCAGCGTCATCGCGCTCTGCACGACCATCCCCGCAAGAATAATGGCCAGACTGCTCCGGTAAGGCCCCAGCAGTTCGCGGATGAGGCCCATCATCCCCGGGCGTTTCTCGTCATCCTCTGGCTGTATCGGAGTGCCATCCATGGAGTTAACTCCACTTTACTTTATCCTGCAGTTACTCCGCGCTGGCAACCAGGTGGTAGATTTGGGCGCCATACTTCTCCACGGTTCCCATGCCAATGCCCGGCACGGCAAGCAGGGCGGAGTCGCTCCTGGGGCATGTGCTGGCGATATTGCGCAACGTACGGTCGCCAAAGATCCGAAAGGCGGGCAGCTTTCTGCGTTTCGCCTCGGTCAAACGCCACGCCCGCAACGCCTGTTCCAGGCGAGCCTGCCGTTCCGGTGGCGGAGCCTCAGCCGAAGCCGGCTTGCTTAGCTTGCCTTGCCTCAGCGTCGCACCGGTCGCACCCTTCTTGCCACGTTTGGGAGAAGCCACCGCAGCCACCGCATCTCTCATGATGAAGGGCGCCGTTTGGGTGTCATTGAAGTTCAGCCCGGCCGGCAAAAGGCTGACTGTGCGGTAGGGAATCCGCTTGCCCTGCTTCTCAAAAACAGCATCGGCGAACGCCAGCAGTTCTGCCCGGGCCATCGCCCCCAGAACCTCTTCGAAGTCATCCCGGCTCATTTCGTTTTCAGGGAACAGCTCGGCATGGAGTTTTCCCGTAGATCTCGCGGGCAGCGATCGCAGTTTTTTGAGAACCCGATCACACGCTATTCGCTCTGCATGCGTAGCTCCACGAAATCTTTGCGCAACGCAATCGGCAGGCGCACAGAAATCGCAGATTCCACAGCCGGACCCGCTATCCGATGTGTCCCCGAAGTGGTGAACCAGTGACGTCATCCGGCAATGATGGCTCTCGGCGAAGCGGATGATCTCCTCGATCTGGTCCTGCTTCTGCTCCGCTTGCAAAGTGTACGAAGCCCGCCAACTCTCCACCCCGCGGCATACATTCTCCGCATAGTCCAGCACTGCGCCCTTGTGAATCCAAAGTTTTTCCAGAGCCTTGTCGAAGATGTCTTCTTCCATCGCAGCCAGTTTCCGCACTGCTTCTTTGCTTTTTTGCTCGGCGCCAAGCTTGGCAAAAATGCGGTCCAGCAACGCGACCGGTGGGTAGTCCCGGCCGAAAAAGAAATCGTGTGTGTAGCGGTCTGCGTAGGAATACATCAGCACGGCGCGACTTGGTTTTCCATCGCGTCCTGCGCGGCCGATCTCCTGGTAGTAACCTTCCAGGCTACCGGGAAATGCAGTGTGGATCACGGTCCGGACATCCGCCTTATCGATGCCCATGCCGAAGGCCGTGGTCGCTACCATGATGTCCAGTTTGCCGCCCATGAACTCTTCCTGCACTCGCCGCCGCCGTTGGGCATCAAGCCCGGCATGGTATCCGGCCACGCGAAACTCTCTGCCCCAGGATGCGGACAGAGCTTCGGCCTGTTTGCGGGTCGGCGTGTACACAATCGCCGGGCGGTTGCCGGCTTCGAGCAGGATCGTCCGTGCCAGCGTTGGCCGTTGGGAGGGTAACGCCTCCACAATTTCGATGCCGATATTCTCCCGGCGAAAGCCATGGATGAAGTGCTTGACCGTGTTTAGCCCAAGCTGTGCCGCGATGTCTTTCTGCACTTGCGGTGTCGCCGTTGCGGTGAGCGCCAGAGCCGGTGCAGGACGAAGAGTTGGCAGGTACTGGCCCAACATGCGGTAGTCGGGACGAAAGTCGTGACCCCATTGAGAGATGCAGTGTGCCTCATCGATGGCGATGAGCGACGGCTTTCGTTTGGCAAGCATCTCTGGAAAGCCCGGCACGCGTAGCCGCTCCGGAGCGATAAACAGGAACTGCAGGTTGCCCTTCATGTAGTCGACGCAGGCTTGCCGCGAACTCTCACGATCTCGGCCGGAGTGGATGCACTCGGCGGACAAGCCAAGGTCTTTCAACTTGTGCACCTGGTCATCCATCAGAGCAATGAGCGGACTGATCACCAGCGTGGTTCCACCACGTGCCAATCCAGGCAATTGATAGCAGAGCGACTTGCCCGACCCTGTCGGCATGACCAGAAGCGCATCTTCTCCTGCGGTCACCGCCTGGCACACTGCCTCCTGGTTCGGCCGGAAGCTGGAAAAGCCGAATACGCTTTGCAGCAGTTGGCTGAGGGTTGCATCGCTGGCAATCGTCTTTCTGACGGGAGCTTCTTTGGGAGCGGTTGTTTCGGCCTGAGCAGGGGCCGGCGCTGTTCGAGCTACCGGTGTGGTTTGGCTTACGCGGCCCACCACCGACCGAACGTAATCGCTGATGCGTTCGAGAAAGGGGTCGAGCTGCGCCTCACCCTGCTGGATCCGGTTGAGAAAGGCCTCCCATTGCCCCGTCATTGCGGGACTCTTCACTTCGGGGTGCACCACCTCTATCAGGTGTATCCCTTTATCGGTGGCCTCCAGGCTCTTGCCTGTCCTGGTGACATAGCCGCGTTTCAAAAGCACTTCAATGATGGCTGCCCGAGTCGCCGGGGTACCGAGCCCGGTTTCCTTCATGGCATCGGATAGCTCTTTCTCATCCAGGGTTCTGCCCGCGGTTTGCATCGCGGTCAGGATCGTGGCATCGGTAAATCGTTGCGGCGGCCGGGTCTTCTTCTTCAGGGCCTCAACCTTGGTTACCGTCTGCGCTTGACCTTGCGCAAGTGTTGCCGGCAGCGCCTGGTCGATCGGCTTCTGTTCGGAATCTTTCTTCGGCTCCCTTCGTACTTCGCCGCCCACGTCGAGAATCTTCCAGCCTATTTGTCGCACCACCGTCCCCGTGGTGCGATATCTGTCCACGATGGTTCCGCTGCGGATTGCCGTAATGACCGTGGTTACTTCCTGCAGATGGTCGTCGTGCCACAACATGAGCAGGCGCCGGCAAACCAGGTCGTAGAGTTTGCTCTCTTCGTCGGAGAGCCTGCTTGGCTGCAATGCAACCGTGGTGGGAATAATGGCGTGATGATCGCTGACCTTGTTGTCGTCGACATACCGCTTGCCCAGGGCGCGCTCCCCGGTTCCCGGAGCCAGCTGCTGCCGGTAGGGTCCGGAGATGGCGGCCACGATCTTGGGTACCGTCTCCGCGATATCGGTGGATAGATAGCGGCTGTCAGTCCGGGGATAGCTGATGAGTTTGTGCTGCTCGTAGAGTGCCTGGGCCAAATCGAGTGTCTTTTGCGCGCTGAAGCCGTAAAGACGGTTGGCATGCCGCTGCAGTTCCGTGAGGTCATACAGCAGGGGCGGCAGCATGCGCACTGTTTCCGAACTCAAGCTCTCGATGGCCGCTTGACCCGTCCGTCCTCGTTCGATGATCTGGTTGGCTTCCTGGCCATCGGCGGGCAATCTGTTGTTGGCAGATGCATCTTTCTCTTCGCTGGACTTGCTGTGGGGACGGAACCAGGTACCGTCATAGTGCGCCTGGTTGGCCTCGAAGGTGGCCACCACCTGGAGATAATCTTCGGGCACGAAGCGTCGCAGGGCGAGTTCACGATCGACGATCATGGCCAGTGTCGGGGTCTGGACGCGGCCGACGGAAAGCTCTTCGTTATAGACGATCGAGTAGGCGCGCGAGAGATTCATGCCCACCAGCCAATCGGCCCGGCTCCGGCCCGAGGCGGCGTCGGCCAGCCGGTCATAATCGCTGCCCGGACGAAGGCTCGAGAATCCTTTGCGGATGGCGTCCGGGGTGAGTGAGGAGATCCATAATCTGCTGAACGGCTTTTCGCTTTTGGCCGCCTCGTAGATGTAACGGAAAATCAGTTCTCCTTCCCGCCCGGCATCCGTGGCGCACACGATGCGCGATACCCGGGGAGACAGGAGTATCTGCTGCACTACTTCGAACTGCTCTTTGCTGCGCTCGTAGACCACCAGGGGCCAATGCTCAGGCAGGATAGGGAGTGTCTCTAAGCGCCACTGCCGCCATTGGGGATTGATTTGATGCGGCTCGGCCAGGGAAACCAGGTGTCCAATGGCCCAGGTGACCACGTAGCCGTTTCCCTGCAGGTAGCCCTTGCCTCGCTTCTCGGCTCCGAGGACCCGGGCAATGTCACGTGCAACCGAAGGCTTTTCCGCCAGAACGGCGATGGTACCGGATTCACTTGCCTTCATCGTGATTCTCAGTCTACCGCGATCCCGGTCGAGAAGGCTGCGGAGGGCCTCCACTGCAACAAAAGCTCTGGGTGCCCCATTTCCCCGATTTCCTGCGGAGGCTTGTGACGTTGATACACCCCATGCGCCTTTCCTTAATGAAAGGCGCACACGCCGACCTCTCTAGTGTCCCGTCCCTAAAGTTCGTTAAAGAACTCCTCTTCGGCTTTGTATCAGGGCACGACTTCAGTCGTGCCGCAAACACTGCAAAACCAAATGGGCTTCAGCCCCTGAGTGCAGTTTCTGGAACATTTTCGATTCCTCGAATTGTTCCAGGAACTTCAGGGACAGGACACTAGCACAGCGTGGCAGGAAATCGGGGTCAAGCCGTTCTTTGGCTTGAGTGGGCTACCATGCCTCCCCCACTTGTTTGTCATTAAGAGAGTAGCCGGGGGACCTACTGTGCGCCCTTCCTAAACGCAACTGCCTAAGGAGCTCGTCTCTCTCTTCTGTCATCGCCGACGGGAGGCATCTCCCGTCCCACTTTTACGCCAGTAGTAGAAATGCTTTAATCCATATGTGGACGTCTCCCTCGTTGAAATAAAGCAAGCAGAACAAAGAATCCGCGATTTCATCTATTTTTCCCCTTGCCAACTCTCGGCCGCTCTCTCCGAGATGACCGGTCAACAGGTCTTTCTCAAGCTGGATAATCTGCAGCGAACCGGAGCTTTCAAAGAGCGCGGTGCGCTCAACCGGATTCTCCTGCTGAGCGATGACGAGAAGCGGCGCGGCGTGATCGCCGCCAGTGCAGGCAATCATGCCCAGGCTGTGGCCTACCACGCCACCCAGCGTGGTGTTCTGGCGCGGATTGTCATGCCGCTCATGACCCCCCTGGTGAAGATCTCAGCCACCCGTGGATTTGGAGCCGATGTGATCCTGCACGGCGCAAACTACGATGAGGCCTGTGACGAAGCGCTCCGGCTCTGCAAGTTGGAAGGCATGACGTTTCTGCATCCTTTCGATGACAATGCGGTGATTAACGGTCAAGGGACCATCGGCCTCGAACTCCTGCAGCAGGTTCAGGGCCTGGAGGCAGTGGTCGTACCTATCGGTGGCGGGGGTCTGATCAGCGGCGTAGCCTGCGCCCTGAAAGAGAGCAACCCGGCTATTCGCGTCGTCGGGGTGCAAACCGAGCGCCTTCCCTCCATGTTGCGTGCGATCGAGCATGGGGGGCCGGTCACCCTGCCGGCAGAAGCGACGATTGCGGACGGAATCGCTGTCCGGCGTGCCGGAGATCTTACCCTGCCCCAGGTGGAACGCTTTGTCGACGAAATCGTGACCGTCGATGAAGAGGAGATCGCCAACGCGATCCTGGTCCTGCTGGAAAGGGAGAAAACCCTGGCCGAAGGAGCCGGAGCTGTGGCCCTGGCGGCTCTGCTGCAAAAAAAGACCTCGCTAAGGGGCGAACGAACCGCAGTCCTGGTCTGCGGAGGCAACATCGATGTGAGTCTCCTGGCCAGGATCATCGAACGCGGTCTGGTCAAGGACGGCCGCCGGGTGCGCATTCGCGTCCATCTCGCCGATCGTCCTGGAGCCCTGCATCACCTGACCAAGATCCTCGCCGATCAGCGGGCGAACATTGTCGAGACCTTACACAACCGTGCGTACTACGGAGTCAACCTGGGCGACACTGTCATTGACATCACGCTTGAAACACGGGGCGCCGCGCATATCACCGCCATTGCCAATGCTCTGGAAGTCGAAGGTTATCGCTATGAGCGTATTCAGTAAAACGATAGGGACAAGGCCAATGCAAGAGTTCTTAAGGTTGAAACGCCTGCCGCCGTATGTCTTCAACATCACCGGCGAGCTCAAGGCTGCCGCGCGGGCGCGCGGGGAAGACATTATCGATTTCGGCATGGGTAACCCCGACGGCGCCACGCCCAAGCACATCGTGGACAAGATGATCGAGGCGGCAGGCAAGACCGCCACTCACCGCTACTCTTTGTCTAAAGGGATTCCGCGACTGCGTAAGGCGATTTGCAACTGGTATCTCAGACGCTACAACGTGGAGCTGGATCCACTGACCGAAGCGATTGTGACCATCGGTTCCAAGGAGGGCATTGCCCATCTATGCCTGGCTACGCTTGACCGTGGTGATGTGGTGGCGGTGCCGAGTCCCAGTTATCCGATCCACATCTATGGGCCGGTGATTGCGGGGGCTAACGTTCGCGGTATCCCGGTGCACAGCACCGACGATTTTCTGGCGGAGCTTGAACAGAGCGTCCCTTTGATGTATCCGCGGCCCAAGATGTTGATCCTGAATTTCCCGGCGAATCCCACCACGCAGTGCGTGGATTTGGCATTTTTCGAGCGCGTCGTCGCCCTGTGCAAAGAATTTCAAATCTACCTGGTGCATGACCTGGCTTACGCCGATCTGGTCTTCGATGGATATCGCGCACCGTCGATCCTGCAGGTACCGGGAGCGAAGGATATCGCCGTCGAGTTCTTCACCTTGTCCAAGAGCTACAACATGCCTGGCTGGCGAGTGGGCTTCATGGTGGGCAACCCTGAGTTAGTGGCGGCCTTGGGGCGGCTCAAGAGCTACTTCGATTACGGCACCTTCACGCCTATTCAAGTTGCTTCGATCCTGGCCTTGGAGGGCCCGCAGGAGTGTGTGCAGGAGATATGTGAAAACTACCGCAAGCGGCGCGATGTGCTGGTTAAGGGGCTCAATCAACTGAACTGGCAAGTGCCGCTGCCTAAGGCCACGATGTTTGTCTGGGCCTCGATCCCTGAGCGATACAAAGCGATGGGTTCGCTTGAATTTTCCAAGAAACTCCTGACCGAGGCCAAGGTAGCGGTCAGTCCGGGTGTTGGCTTCGGTGAGCACGGGGACGAGCACGTGCGCTTTTCCCTGATTGAGAATGAAGAACGAACCCGGCAAGCCTTGCGGGGCATCAAGCAAATGTTCCAGCAGGAAAGCCTCTAAACAGAATCTTTCCCCGCAGAAGGTGTCTGTAACTGGGACGGGTGCCCCGGGTTCGCCAAAGCGTACCTGGGCCGAAACGATGGGCGACCCGGATTTCCTGCTACGTGGCACTCACCAACATCCACGTGTGCGGCTTTCTGTAAGGAAAGCCGCATTAAGTTTGCCAACGCCACCAAATTCCCGGCATTTTTATTGCTCAAGAAGAGGTCGTTTGGATTTTCGTCACTGTCCCTAACTCGCGCATCTCAATCTCCATTTCACGCATACGGAACTTCTGCACCTTGCCACTGGCGGTCAGAGGGAACTCATTGACGAAGCGGACGTGCTGAGGAACCTTGAAGTGAGCGAATTTACCACGGCAGAACGCGTAGATCTCGTTCTCGGTGGCAACGTCGCCAGGCTTGTGACGAATCCACGCTACTACGATTTCGCCAAGTTTTTCATCAGGTATGCCGAATACGTGCGCGTCAGCTACCTTAGGGTGGGTGTGGAGAAGATTCTCTATTTCACGAGGATAGATGTTTTCTCCGCCGCGCAGGATCATGTCCTTTGCACGGCCGGTAATGTTCAAGTAGCCATCACGGCGCATGATGGCGAGATCGCCAGTGTGCAGCCATCCGTCCGCGTCGATCGCTCTTCGTGTTGCTTCGGAGTCACCATCGTACCCCTCCATGACCATGTATCCGCGCGCGCAAAGTTCGCCCTGCTGTCCGATTGGGGCGGTCTCCCCAGTCAAGAGATCCGCAATTTTGACTTCAGTATTCGGCATTGGACAGCCGATCGTTGTCGCGCGTAGCTCAAAGCCATCGTCTTTTGTAGACATTGTGATGATAGGCGAGGCTTCCGTCTGCCCATAAATGTCGTATATCTGAGTCACCCCCAGGCGTTCTGTCATACGGCGCATCAATTCGATCGGGCAGGGTGCTCCTCCGACAATCGCCGCTCGAAGCGAAGTCATGTCAAACCGATCGAATTCCGGATACTCGAGTTCTGCGATAAACATGGATGGGACACCATAAAGTAGAGTCACCCGCTCTTCTTCGATGGTTTGTAAAGTGGCGCTCGGGTCGAACATGCGTGATGGAAGAACAAAGGTGGCGCCTGAGATTAAGGCTGTGAGGGAACTGCTGGCGTAGCCGGCACAGTGGTAAAGGGGAAAAGTTTGGCAAATCCGGTCGTGTTCGGTCAAGTAAAGCCTTAGCGCAGTAAACCAGGCATTGTTGACAACATTATGGTGTGTGAGAAGAATCCCTTTCGGATTGCCGGTAGTGCCCGATGTGTATTGAATGTTTGCGACAGCATGTGGATCAACGGGCGGGTTTGGGATGTCGTTTCCATGGCCGACCATAGCAGACCAGGAGTCAGTGCCGATCCGGATATCGAACTCAAGGGCGGACGTCTGGCTGGCTCGCGCTTCGGCGAGTATCGCGTCATAGTCCGCACGGGCATCGCGCGAGTGATGGAAAATTGCAAGCATGTTTGACTTGTGAATGATGTAGCCGAGATCCGTTGCACGATAGGCGGGATTCACGGTGACGACCACGATCCCTTTTTTAGGACAGGCGAGTTGTAGCAGAACCCATTCGGTACAACTGGCTGCCCATATTCCAACACGGTCGCCGGCGCGCAATCCTAGACTTGTGAGGCCGCGCGCTGTCTTGTCCACCTCGTCAAGCAACTGGCGGTACGTCCAGCGGACGGAATCAGGCCGCGATATAAGCCCGATGCGATCAGGAAACGTGCGAGCGGCAGATGCGAACGCCTGGTAAATGGTTTCGCTGCGAAACGGAACTTCTGGGCCCTTGCAATAGCTGAGCATGGGACCTTTTCTAAGAGGGTAAATGACAGCGACTATAGCCCTGCCGCCAGCTATCGTCAATCCCATGTCGCCAAAGCCTGGCTCCCAGGCACCTCTTTTCCGGCCCCGGGACATCGCGCATCCTTTACCAGCACGGCAGGCAAGAGGTTGGCTTAATGGAAGTCGTGTGAGCGTACCTCCAGGTTGCTGAAGGCCAGCGGCTGTATGCGCCTGGCCTTGATATGGATTACGCCGTCCTGATTCTGCAGCCCCCCCTCGACCAGAACAAATTTGCTGCGTGTGACCACTACCCGCTCCCGCTCATAAAGATCGGGAGTGATGATGACATTGGCGATGCCGGTCTCATCTTCCATCGAGAGAAAGATGAATCCCTTGGCGGTGCCTGGGCGCTGCCGCGCAATGACACAACCCGCCGCGCGTACATAGGCGCCGTCTTGATAATTCCGCAATTCGCATGCGGATAGTACCTTTCTCGCTCGCAGCTCCTGCCGGCGGTAGTGCAGTGGATGCTTCCCCACCGTCAAGCCAGTGCCGGAGTAGTCCGCACTTAGCCTCTCTTCCGTGTTCATTTGCTGTAGTGGAGAAGAGCTGGAACTATGATGTGCTGACTTTAGCAACGGGCCCACTGGCCTGACCGATTCTTCAACCTGCCAAACCGCATCGCGCCGATGATCGATACCATCGAGCGAATTCAAAGCGCCGATGCGAGCCAGCAGAGTGAGCTCTTTGCGATGCAGCAGCGGGACACGCAGCGTAAGATCTTCCGCGGAGCTAAACGGGCCGGATTGCATGCGGGATTCGACGATAGCTTCCCCCACCTCTTGCCGCAATCCTTTGCCATACATCAACCCCATGCGTAGCGAAAGCTCGCCACTGCTTTCCTGCTCGATTGCGCACTTCCACTCCGAGACCAGCACATCGATCGGGCGTATACGCAGGCCATGACGTTGCGCATCCTTTACCAACACAGCAGGCATGTAAAAACCCATGGGCTGATTGTTGAGAATGGCGCAGGTAAACGCAGCCAGGTAACGCACCTTGAAATAAGCGGATGCGTAAGCAATCAACGCGAAGCTGGCGGCGTGGGATTCAGGGAAACCATAGAGCGCGAAGGAAGTAATGTTTTGAATAATAGTTGCCTGGGTGGCTTCATCCAGGCCGTTTTTCGTCATGCCACTGCGCAGCTTCACTTCCAGTTGCTCCATGCGCTGCCACGAACGGCGCATGCCGACGGCACGGCGCAATTCCTCTGCCTCCGCACCCGAAAAATCAGCGACGGTCATAGCCATGCGCAAGAGCTGTTCCTGAAATAAAGGAACACCCAATGTCCGTTTGAGCACTGGTATCAGCGATGGATGAGGATAAGTAACCGCTTCTTTTTTCTGCCGCCGGCGCATGTAGGGGTGCATCATCTTGCCTACAATGGGCCCAGGGCGGATGATGGCCACCTGCACCACCAGGTCATAGAATTTGTCGGGGTGATTGCGCGGCAACGAAGCCATCTGTGCCCGGCTTTCCACCTGAAACATACCCACCGTATCGGCGCGCTGCAGGGTTTCGTACACCAACGGATCCTGGGGCAACTGTGCCAGGTCAACAGGTTGATCGTAATGCTGCGCGACCAGGGTAAGGGACTCCTGGATGACCGCCATCATGCCCAGACCCAGTAAATCCACCTTGATGAGACCCAGGTCGGCGCAGTCCTCCTTATCCCACTGGACCACGGTCCGGCCGGGCATGGAGGTTCGTTCCAGCGGCACCACATGATCCAACTGGCCCTGGCATATCACCATGCCTCCCGAATGTTGGCCAAGATGCCGCGGCAGGTCCTGAATCCGCATGCAAAGCTCGAGAAATTTGTGGATATGCGCGTGCTTCACATCGAAGCCCGCATGGAAAAAAGAATTTTCCAGGGTGTCATTATTCCCCTTCCACTCCCACTGCGACACCAGGCTCGAGAGGCGCCCCAGGGTTTCAGAATCGAAGCCCATCGCCTTTCCCACTTCGCGCGCCGCTGATTTGCCGCGATACGTGATCACATTGGCGGTCACCGCGGCGCCAAGCTCCCCGTAGCGCGTATAGATGTACTGAATGGCCTGCTCACGCTTATCTCCGGAGGGCAGATCGAGATCGATGTCAGGCCATTCCCCGCGGCTTTCGCTCAGGAAGCGTTCAAAGAGCAAGTCCATGCCAACCGGATCGACGGCGGTAATCTCAAGCGCATAGCAGACGGCTGAATTCGCTGCACTCCCCCGGCCTTGCACCAGAATGTCGTTCCGCTTGCAGAAATCAACCAGGTCCCACACGATGAGAAAATAGCCGGCAAATCCAAGTTTCTGAATCAGGGCCAACTCATGCTCAACCTGCTTTTCCACCTTTTCCAGTAACCTGCGATTACGCTTGGCGCCGTAGCGTTTTAATACGCCCTCCGCCACACGCTGGCGCAGAAAGCTGTCCATGGTTTCGCCTTCCGGAACCGGATAGCGGGGAAATTCATAGCCCAGATCATGCAGTTCAAATGCCAGCCGCTCAGACAAAGACACAGTATTCGCAATTGCCTGGGGAAGATCGCTGAATCGGCCCGTCATCTCCCGCGCATCGCGCAGGTGTCGTTGGTTATTGACAGTAAGCAGGCGTCCAGCCTGTTCCAGGTCAATATGGTGACGTACCGCGGTAAACACATCGAGAATTTCTCTGTCATACGCCGTTGCATAACGAACACCGTTGGTAGCCAGCAAAGGCAAGCGCAGGCGTTGGGCAATGCGGATGGCAGCCTGGTTGCGCCACTCCTCCTCACGCTCGTCATGGCGCTGAACTTCGATATAGACATTCTGTCGTCCGAAGACTCGGATTAGCTGTTCGGCAACTTTTACGGCTGCAGATTCTCCTCCGTGCATCAATGCCGCCGCCACCGGGCCTTCATCGCCGCCGGTCAGGCAGACCAGTCCGGAAGAGTACTCTTCCATGTCTTCGAGTGTAGCTGCGCCCTCGCATTTGGTCGTCTCGCGCATCTTGAAGCGGGTAATCAGTTGACAGAGGTTTTGATACCCAGCGCGGGAAGTGCAGAGCAGGGGCAGGCGCGCAGGTTCGGGAACATGGCGATGGGGTAACCATGCCGGTGGCATGAGTCGATTCCCCAGGCTGGATACCGCAATCTCCGCGCCCACATGTGCTCGTACCCCGTGCTTACGCGCAAGGGTATGAAATCGCGCCGCGCCGTAAACTCCGTTCCGATCCAGAAGAGCCATGGCCGGCATATTGAGCTCGGCAGCGCGCTGGATAAGGTCCTCTGGCAGCGATGCGCCTTCAAGAAAACTGAATGCGCTGGCTGCATGCAGTTCGACATAGCGCTCAGTCATAGAGTGCCTCGACCTGCCAACGTTGCTGGGTAAGATCACGGGTCAGACAGCAACAGAGCCAGGTTGCCTGATCGGCAGCGTCATCAGCCCTGGCCACCAGGTCCCATTGCTCGAGCGACCAGAGAGTAGGTCTCCACCAGTCTCCGCCGGAAGACCAGGGTCCGTAAGCACGCTCGACAGTGTATCGCTTCTCGCGAAAGATGAAGGAGCCCGGTTGCCGATCGTGCAGGGTGACAGTCACGGCTTCTGCCGGCCGTAATTGCCGCATGGCTACGCGCTGCGTTCCAAGTTTCGCGTCAAGCGCAGTCGAAGAGGGCACGGTAAAAGGTTCGACGCGAAAGGCTTCCGGGCGATGTGTGTCTTTGAGCACCACATGACCCGCGCAGCCTTCGCCTACAATGCTGCGAATGCGCGCCAGAGTAACATCCAGTCGCATAGGCTCTGGCACTTGCGGAGAAAAAAGTCCAAGCTGCACCTTGCTGGTGCTTCCCGGCTGTGCGCTCAAGGTAAGCCCAACGATGGCTGCCTGCGGAGGATGCGCTTGCAGATCCAGGTGGATGAGCTTCAACCATAGTTTTCGATCATTGTTGGGCAGTGCGGGCCGCACCGTACGGGTATGCCTGTTGCCGGTTTCAAGGTCGCTCCCTTCAAGATCCAGGTGCAGCGTGATGGAGGCCAGTGCCAGTATGCGGGATTGGGTGCGCACAATCAGTTGATCGAGCATCACGCCCAGGATAAAAAGTAGCGAATCGAGCAGTTCCACTGGCGAGTCCAGTTCTATTCGCTCTTCGAGAGCCAGGCTGGTTTCGATTGCCCTGAATAAATGCGCCGATTCTCCCCGGGCCAGCAGGCGCATTTCTTTGCCCGGTTGTCCAAGCCGGGTAATCAATTCGGTTTCCTTTAGATTCGCCAGTGCTCCGAGTGTCGTGATGCCCCACATGGCGAATGTTTCCGCATGTTCCGGGGATAGATCGAGAACCCTGAGTGGCAAGGGCGCGAGCGCAGCGCATTCCATGCCTCGCGGCACCACCCGTATTCGTTTGCCGGAAGAGTGCCCTCGCGCCAGGCATCTGGAGGCATGAAAGTTGCTGCTGATAGCGATCGATGCTTGTACGCACAGTGCTTGTATCTTTTTGAGCAAATTCTCGCCCAGAGTATCCGGGGAGCCGAAGAGAGTCTCCGTGCCGGCGATGTCGATTACACAGGTAAAGTAACTGTCACTACTCTGATCTTCCACCCGGGGGGAGAAGCCGCCGGCACACTCCAGCAAAGCTGTTCGGGCCGCGGCCTCCTCGGCGCGTGAGCGTGGCAAGACCAGGGCGGTAGGAAACATCTCCATTTCCAACCGTGTCATGCCCAGGGTTATCCCCAGGTTTAGCGCTGCACTGTTGAGCGAGCACACCTGCTCGAATGGCGGCTCGCCATCGATTACGGCTACAGGCTTGCTCAGCAGCTCCGGCCGTAGGCGTAGGAGAGCCTGCAGAGGAAATTCCTTTACATCGACGCAGGCATATCGTTCCGTCATGAGCGGCCTGCCCAAAGGGTTCTGCCCTGCCACTGCGCTGTTGGCACGCTTTGTGGCTGCTTCCGCATGGGGTATACATTCCCAGGAGACTGAGGAAAACGCTGGCGGGCTAACTCGGCCCGATGTTCGAGACCGGTAAAAATAGTCGAGTCAGGAGCAAGTACGCTGCCCGGCTCCAGACGAAGCACCAGGCCGGCGCTGTTCCTGGAGCAGGCATGTTGGGTCAACAGCAACACGTTCGATTGCAATCGCTCGGCTGCAGCACGGAAGCGAAACCATGTCGCCAGGGGCACACGCAAGGCATACTCCGCGTTCAGGCTACCCATATCCAGCACGATGCAGCTGAAGCCTCCTGCCTGGAGTAGTAGATCTGTAACCCGTAGTGCCTGTTCCAGCCGCGCCCAGGACTTGCCCCTGGAGGTCGGTTTGATGCCAGTAGCCGGAAGCGCTGCAGGCGGCGGACCGTGATTCTGTTTCTTGCCTTGCGGGCGAGGTTTTTGGAGCGCTTCCGCGCAGCGAGGAGCGATTTGAGCAGGACTGAGCAAATCGCTGACTGCGGCAGAAAGGCCTTTGGCCTCCATTCGGGGATGTCCGCCACCCGCTGCTCGCAACCCCGGCTTTACCTTGGAAGGTTTTTCTGCCATGCGCAATCCACGCACTGAGGCTTGAGGAGGAGTAGCGGGAGACGCACCACAACGTACCCAGAGCAGCCGCGAGAGGTCCACTCCCATAGCTGCTGCCGATTCAGCATGCAAGGTATCGGAAACATCTACCCACGCGCACACCTTGCCTGCCTGGGTCATGCCGGCGACAAAGGTGAGCGCCAGCGAAGTGCGTCCGGAGCATTCCGGTCCAACCACCTCGCTGAGGGCGCCGACAGGGAATCCGCCATGCAGCAAGAGGTCGATCTCAGCAATCCCTGTAGGCGCAACCGGGTAGGGAACACGCGCCATCGGCGTGAGCGCCGAAGGAATTCTTTCCGCCAGGGTTGCTTCTATTTGTGCGCGCAGATGGCTGGCGGTTGGCATGGGGCTTATCTTCGCCTTATTTTCGCCTATTGCGGGCCTTCAGTGTCAACCAGGGGGTTGTGGGAAAAGTCCGGACTCTGCTCTTCAAGCGCTTGAAAGTAAGACGCTTATATAATTTCGGTTGGCTGGGTGAATAGTTTCCGGCTGATCAACAAGAAGTGTTGTAGATAGGGATGAGGTACCTGGCTTGGCTCTTCGTGGAGGGCGGATGAAACAGCCCGGCAACTAATCCGTCTCTTGTACGGCAACCGCCCGCTGGCGTCTTAAATGCTATATCGCAGGCTTGGGAGATAATCAATCCAGATAGGAATTAGGGGCTGCATGATCCTGAGTTTTTTTCATTTCGCGATATTGGGGATGGCTGCAATCCCTTTGATCTATTACTCGCTAGCGCTGTTTAGCGCCTGGCGGTTTTTTCGATGTTCGCGGATACCCGCTTCCAGCAGCTACACCCCTCCGGTAAGTAATCTCAAGCCCATTCGGGGACTCGATCCCGATGCCTATGAAAATCTCGCCAGCTTCTGCCGTCAGGATTATCCGGAATACGAAATTGTCTTTTGCGTAGGGGATGCGTCTGAGCCTGCATTACCGACGATTCAGAGGCTCATTCGCGATTTTCCCGAATGTCAGATCCGCGTTCTGATCGGCTCCGGCCGGGTAGCTACCAACGATAAAGTCGCCAAGCTGGCGCGACTGACTGCGGAAGCAAAGTACGAAACTGTGGTGATGAGTGACAGCGATGTGCGTGTGCAACCAGATTATCTGCGCACCATTGTTGCTCCACTGGCGGATCCGAAAGTAGGAGCAGTCACATGCTTTTACGTGCCCGTTCCCAGCGAAGAAAAAACCTTTGTGCAGCGCGTTCAATCCGTGGGAATGCTCTCTGACTTTTATGCCGGGATTCTGGTTGCCAGGCAATTGGATGGAGTCAAGTTTGCCCTGGGTCCAACCATCGCCACTACGCGTAAGCATCTAGCCGGCTTTGGCGGCTATGCGGCCATTGAAAACCGTCCAGCGGACGATTTGCTGGTGGGGCGCTTGATCGCAGAGCAAGGCTATGAAGTAGAACTTCTGAACTATTCGATTCACACGGTGTCAGATTTTCAGTCGCTGCGCGACCTTTTCCTGAAGCGCCTGCGCTGGACGGTGGTGATGCGCATCATGCGTCCGTGGGGGCATCTGGGCTTGATTTTTACCCTTGGCTTACCCTGGGCCCTGGCTGCGATCTTTGTCCAGCCCTTGCCGGAAGTAGCGTTTGCATATTTGAGCGCATATTTCGCCTTCCGTATCGCCATGATGGAAGTGATTGGCAGGTGGGGTTTGAAGCAGCCAGGCATATACAAGAAGCTGTGGCTGCTGCCTGTCTGGGATATGCTTGCCGCTTGTATATGGCTAACCAGCTTTACCCGTAACAGCATTCGCTGGAGAGACGGTTACTACTACATTCGCAATGGCGAGTTAGTCCCAGTCGACCCAGCTGCCGCTATCCGAGCGGCTGAGAAAGCCCCCGAACGGATCTAAGGTAGAAGAAAAACAGCAGATCCATCCAGCAGTAGACTTGCGGTGGCGAGTGAAGAGAGAAATTACAACCGCAACAAAAGCTTTGGGTGGCCCATTTGCCCCGATTTCCTGCGGAGGCTTGTGGCGTTGATACACGCCATGCGCCTTTCCTTAATGAAAGGCGCACACGCCGACCTCTCTAGCACAGCGTGGTAGGAAATCGGGGTCAAGCCGTTCTTTGGCTTGAGTGGGCTACCATGCCTCCCCCACTCGTTTGTCATGGACCGAAAGCGGCCTGTCCCGGCGTGCCGTGGTAGCGCAGTGGAGCGACTTTTTCGTAATTGACACTCCTCTACAGTGCTGTCTTGGCCAAGACGGGCTTTTCTATACGCCTATCGTTTCTGGTATGGCGCCAGTTCACTCGCGGCAGAAAGAGTGCCGTGTCGATGCGATCGCGGTAGCGAACCGCAATATCGATGAGTGAATCCAGCAGAGAATCGGAGAGAAAGTGCGGTGCAAGGCCAAGATCAATCAGCTTGGAATGCTTCGCGTTGTAGTAATGCTGCTCCGCTTCCACGCGAGGATCGGGCAAATAGTCGATCTCGACTTTTAGCCCCATTTGCTTGCCGGCGTTCTGCACCAGGTGAGCTAGATCGAGCACAGAAAACTGCTCGGTGAATTGATTGAAAACGCGGAACTCTCCCTTGGCCGCGGGATTCAGACAGGCCAGCTCCACGCAGCGCACGGTGTCGCGAATATCCAGGAAGCCGCGCGTCTGGCCGCCTTTGCCGTAGACCGTGAGGGGGTGGCCAAGGGCCGCCTGGGCGCAGAAGCGATTGAGCACCGTGCCGAAGACCTCGTCATAGTCAAAGCGGTTGATCAACGCTTCATCCAGGGCGACTTCGTCGGTCATGGTTCCGTACACCACGCCCTGGTTGAGATCGGTGGCGCGTGTTCCCCAGATCCTGCAGGCGAACATCATGTTGTGGCTGTCGTGGACCTTGGAGAGGTGATAGAACGACCCCGGCTGCTTGGGATATGGGAGCACGTCTTTGCGTCCATTGTGCTCGATGGTGATGTATCCCTCTTCAATATCGATATTGGGCGTGCCGTATTCACCCATGGTGCCGAGCTTGACCAGGTGGCAGTCGGGCTGGAATTCG
The DNA here is from genome assembly GCA_963788515.1 of uncultured Acidobacteriaceae bacterium. Classification (GTDB taxonomy): domain Bacteria; phylum Acidobacteriota; class Terriglobia; order Terriglobales; family Acidobacteriaceae; genus PALSA-350. Next base: position 87,511 of record CAWBGZ010000019.1, on the reverse strand, counting down.
CGCAGGGCGAAGAGCAGATTCAGTGTGCCCACGACATTGTTCACCTGGGTGCCGACAGCGTGGTTGCGATCAATCATCGAATAGGGCGCGGAGCGCTGCTCGGCGAAGTGGATCACGGCTTCAGGTTCAAAGGTCTTGATAGTCGAAGCCAGAAACTCGTAGTCCGTTACATCGCCAACGAAGAGCTCGATCGACTTGCCGGTAAGCTCGTGCCATACGCGCAGGCGATCGGCCAGCGGGCGAATCGGAGTGAGCGACTGCACTCCCAGTTCGTAGTCCCAAAGACGACGCACGAAGTTGTCGATAATGGCAACGGAATGGCCCCGGTTGGATAGGTAGAGAGCGGTAGCCCAACCACAATAGCCATCGCCTCCAAGTACGGCAATTTTCATAGTTTCTCCAGATCGTTTATCAAGTATTTACATTGTATGGGTTTCTGCAATTGGATGATTGGTGAGCAGCACTTTGCCGCCACTCTTAAGGACGGGATTGAGCTGGTTCTGGGTTACGAGCGACTTTAGATGATCAACCTGGTTGTCCCGGGCGAAGATGTAATATCGCTCAGGCCGCCCCCAGAGCTCCTGGAATTGGCTGTCGTCGATAAATACGTTTGCTGAACCGGGAGCATACGATCCATAGACCATATTGAAGAACCTTCCGTTCAACAGTAGCGCAGTCCTGTTGGTATAGAAGAAGACGGAAGAAAACCAGTAGTAGTGGTGATCCACGATTAACTCGCCCTGCGGAGATCTCTCCAGTGCGTCGATCAAGGGCTTGGATGACAGGTATGGGTCGAAGCTGACCATCGCCAGGCGGGCGGCATGAAAGAAGACCACCATGGCAAGGGCAATCGCCAGGTAGACCCTCTTGCTGGCCCTCAGGAGGGTGCCTACAGCCGCAATGACAAAGGCAACCGCGGCCAGGCCCAGCGGCAGCCGAAGGTAGGCAAACGACTTGAGGGTAAGGTCTTCCATGTGGCCGAGCGATAGCTTGTAGGCGCCCGGATTGGATGTCAACGCCTGAGATATGTCTCCGGGGGTGGGGATGTGGCGATCCGCTATCAGGATGGCAATCGCCGCCACTGCGGCAACGGTGAAGATCACGGTCAGCAGCCGTGTCCCTCCCCTCACAAGTTTTCCCTCCGTCGCCATCGCCGAGCCAATCAGCAGCGCCATGGCCGGGTAGATGGGCATGGAGTAATACTCCTGGGTGGTGGAGAAGGTGAAAAACACCATGACAAAGCCGATCCAGCACAAGGCCAGTAGCCGGGTCTTTCCCGCGCGGTCGTGGGGCCGGTAAGAGAGCCTGAAGGCAGCGGGCAGATAAACACTCCAGGGGAAAAGCCAGGCCAGGTTGAAGAGCCAGAAATAGACGGGGGGCACGGTGTCGTAATCCCGCGGATAGCGCAGGTTCAGGAACCGCAATAGCTGCTCGTTAATAACGTAAAACCACAGGAAACCGTGATACTCCCCGGGAACGCTCCGCATGGAAAGGCTGAAATAAGGCGGGTTACGCAGAGTGGCAAGAATATGCCAGGGAGCGGCGACGAGGAGCATAATCGCGAATCCGCTGAAGGGCCTAAGCCGCCTCCAGACGCGTAAGGAGAAGAACTGACGCGTGAGCAGCAGATAGACGGCGATGGCTCCGATAGGGAAGACCACACCAATCAGGCTTTTCAGGAGCAAGCCGAGGCCGAGGGACACGGCGAGGATTGCTGCCCATGCCTTGGGATGGCGTTCGTCTTCATCCAGCACCCGAAGAAACGCCCAAAGAGCCAGGGCGATGGTGAGAGTGAGCATCGCGTCCGGCAAAAGGATGCGGGTGAAGAGCCAGAGCCCGACGCAAGTCGACATGCAAAGGCCGGCCAGGAATCCAGGCCGCCTGCCAAATGCCCACGCCCCGAAGGCTGCAGTGACCCAGCAAAGGCCAATGTCGCCGAGAGCAATTGGAATACGCGTAGCCCAATCATATGCGCCGAAAACCTTCATGGAGGCCACGATCGTCCAGTAGAGGAGGGGGGCTTTTTCCAGGTAAGGCACACCGTCCAAACGCGCCGTGACCCAATCGCCGGAGTCGAGCATATTGCGCGCGATCTGGCCCTGCACAGCATCGACATCATCCATCAGTGAGGGCGGGGATACGATGCAACCCAGGTAGACTGCAGCGGCAAACAAAAGCAAGATGGCTACGTAGGTGTGCCAGCCCCTTCGGCTACCAGGACTGGTAGTTTTTGTGTCGACGCCGGCGTCGACTGAATGCGCCATTGTTTCATCCAGAGAAACAGGATCATTAAACCCCATAGGTGGTATCCCAGGTTGGCTCGCCTGTCCAGGTGAAGCCGCAAATAGCTCTTCGATGGTGTCGGCGCGGAAGAGGTCAGCGTGTTCAGAAAGGCCTTCTTTCAAAGTGTCCAGCAGAAGTGGGCGAAGAGATCCGCGGAGCCACTCGTGCGCGGGAATATCGAAGCCGACTTTCTTGCGATTGAGAATGGATGGCGGCAGTTTATCCTTCATCAATTCCTTCAGGAGAAGCTTCTGGCGCGAGCCGCGCATTTTCAGCGTGTCGGGCAAGGTGGCGGCAAATTCGACGATGCGATGGTCCAGGAAGGGAGGCCGCACTTCGATGGAATGGGCCATGCTCATGCGATCTGACTTCACCAGAATGTCATCGGCCAGATAGTAATGTTGATCGAACGCGAGATACGGGTATAAGCCGTCGTGGGCGGCCAGAGAGTTTGCCAGGCGGCCCAGGATGTTGCCCATGGCGGGCGGCAATGGACGGCGCAATAAGGCCGCCTTGGCCGGCTCGGAGAAGGTTCCATTCCAGTGCACATGAGCCCGTTCCGGGGAGAGCAGGCAGCCCTCAAGAAAGCGTTTGAGTTTGTATTCCAGGCTGATCTTCTCATCGGAGACGGGCCAGAAACGCAGCCCATCAAGCGCCATCTTGATCGCGGGGGCAGGCAAGGTTCGGGCGGTCCGGGCAAGCTGGTTGGCGCGATAGGTAAGGTACCCGGCAAAGATCTCATCCGCGCCTTCTCCGCTCAAGGCCACGGTGGCATGGGTCTTGCACATGCGGGAGAGAAACCAGACCGGCAGCGCTCCTGCATCGGCGCTGGGTTCATCCGAGTAGTAAGCGAACTGCTCAATGGCGCCCTGCAAATCCTCTTGCGGGTTCAGGTCGAGCTGTTCGTGATCGGTTCCATAGTGCGATACCACCTGCTGAATATGCTCCGTCTCATCAAAGCTGCGGCCGCGGAAAGAGATGGAAAAGGTCTTTAACCGGCTGTGGTTAGTGCCGGCCGCGTAGTGCAGGATGGTGGAAGAGTCGATTCCGCCGCTGAGCCAGACACCCAGAGGCACGTCGGAGAGCAGGTGCTCCTGAACCGACTGCTGCAGCAGAAAATCCAGTTCTTGCTTCGCGCTTTCGAGGTCGCGCGCACGGGGCGCGGGAGCGGGCAGGCGCCAGTAGGATTCAGTGCGCACCTGGCCGTCGTGCCACTCATACCAACAGCCCGGGGGCAGCTTCTCCACCCCATTCACCAGGGTCCAGGGGCAGGGAACGTAATTGAGAGACAGATAGCAGTCCAGCCCTTCCATACTTAAGCGGCGTTCCACTTCAGGATGGATGAGGATGGCCTTGAGTTCCGAGCCAAAGAGCAGGTCCTCTCCGTACTTCGCCAGGTAGAGAGGCTTGATGCCCATGCGGTCTCGAGCCAGAATGAGCCGCCTGGTCGACTTGCGCCACAGCGCGACGGCGAACATGCCCCGCATGCGGGCAAAACAAGCGGTGTCCCAGGCGAGGAAGGCGTAAAGAACGGTCTCGGTATCGCAATGAGTATGAAACTGGTAGCCAAGTGCCTCGAGCTCGGGGCGCAACTCGAGGTGATTGTAAATTTCGCCGTTGAATACGATGACCGTGTCGCCATCGCTCGAGGTCATTGGCTGATCGCCCGCAGCCAAATCGAGAATCTTCAATCGGGTCGCGCCCAGGGAGCATAATCGGGAGGAGAAAACCCCCTGCTGGTCTGGTCCGCGATGGGTCAGGGACGCGGTCGCCGCACGAATCCGATCAGGATCGGAAGTCCAGCCTTTCTGGGTAAAGCCGGCAATGCCACACAAAGTGAGAACACCTCTCGGAATGCAAAGCCTGCATTCTTCACTAAACTATAGTTATAACGATAGTTTCTGCCGCACGCCGGGAGAAAAGCAAACTTTGTGGTCGAGGCCGGGGCCGCTCCATGCCCTAGTACAATCAGAGTTTGCGGGCCGGATGGAATGAATTCTCAAAAACCACTGCATCTGAAAACCTTCTTGCTTATCCTGGTGATGGTCATCGCGGGGCCTCTGGGAAATGTCTTGCTGGCCAAGGGCATGAAGCAGGCAGGCAGGCTTGCCATTTGGCCTCCCACGGAAGCGCTGCACACCGCCTTGCGCGTCTTCGGCACCGGCTCCATTTGGCTTGGGGTCGCCTCTCTGCTTACCTTTTTCCTGGCCAATGTGCTGGTTTTGACCTGGGCGGATTACAGCTATGTACTGCCGGCATCCTCGGTAGGCTACGGCGTTTCGGCACTGCTCGGATATTTCATGTTGAGCGAGCCGGTTTCGCCTTTGCGCTGGCTGGGGATCGCTATTATCTGCCTGGGTGTGCTGATAGTCGGGCAGACCAACCCGCGCAGCCTAGAGCGCAGCCCGACAGGCATGGAGCACAGCTAGTGTGACTGAGGTAATTCTCTTTACGTTCATCGTGGTAGCCGGCACCGGGGGCGAACTGTGTGTCTCCCGCGCCATGAAGGCGGTCGGCGAGGTAAAGGATTTTCGACCGGCTGCGATTGCCCGCGTGATTCTTCGCGCCCTGCGGGTGGGGTGGATGTGGGCAGGAGTGAGTATGATGGCGCTGGCGTTCTTCTCCCTGCTCGGCGCCCTATCCTTTCTGAATGTAAGCTTCGTTGTACCGGTAACCGCCCTGAGCTATGTGGCTGGAGCGCTCGGGGCGGTCTTCTTTCTGCGTGAACGGGTCGGCCCCCGGCGTTGGGCCGGCGTTTTTCTGGTCTCACTAGGGGTCACCCTGGTGTTCCTGGGGAAGCGATGAGTGACACGCGATCCATGCGCCGCACGCAGAGCATTGCGTTCCGCGAGATCGTGTTGCTGGCCATCGACTCTTTTCGTCTCAACCAGATTCGTTTCGCTCTCACCGCCCTGGGTATGGTCATTGGGACCGCCTCGTTGATCCTGGTGGTGACCATCGGCCTTTCCGGCCGCCGGTACGTACTCACCTCCATTCAAAACATCGGCACCAACCTGATCTGGGCAGAGTACGCCGGGCTGTCGGATGCCAGCATTGCTTCGGTGCGCGATTACCTGACGGTGGACGATATGCGCGCCGTGGAGCAGCAGGTCCCCGGCATCCAGGCCGCGTCGCCGGTGCTCAATCTGCACCAATCCTTCACCAGCGGTGGGGGCAAGGAACGCGATGTTCTGATTCTTGGCGTGAACCCTGAGTACACCGACATACGCCGGCTGTACCTGATCGCAGGACGCTTTTTCGATCAGCAGGACTCGATCACCCATAGTCACGCGGCCCTGGTCACGGAGCGGTTTGCGTTGACCCAGTTTGGCAGCGCCCAGGAAGCCGTAGGCAAGACGCTGGCTATCTCCAGCGTGCCCTTCGTCATCATCGGCGTATTTCGGGAGAGAGTGGCAACCTTTGGGCAGTCGGAAATTGTCGATGAAACGGTTCTTATCCCGTACACCGTCGCGCGTTATTTCACCGGCACCGACGCCGTCAACCAGATCTACTTCTCCATGACCGACTCGGGGAGTGTTCCTTGGGCCACCAAGGCTATTTTGAAGACCATCAAGGGGAGGCATCGCTCAGAATCTGTATACGATGTGGGCGATCTCTCCGAGGTGCTTTCCATGGCAGGGAAAACAGCCACTGCGTTCAGCATTATCCTGCTCATGTTTTCCCTGGTGACCCTGCTGGTCAGCGGGGTGGGCATCATGAATATCATGCTGGCCACGGTGCGTTCGAGGATCCGGGAGATCGGCATTCGCAAGGCGTTGGGAGCGACTTTTCGGGAGATTCAACTGCAGTTTCTTGCCGAGGCGGTCCTCATCTCGCTCAGCGGGGGGGTGGTGGGGACGATTCTGGCCATGGCTTTGCCGCTCGCCATCGCTCTTTTTACCAATTACCGGCTTCAGGTCTCGTGGCCATCGGCGGTCGTCGCCATCCTGGTCTCGTGCGCGGTGGGGGTCGCCTTTGGCACCGTTCCGGCGGTGCGCGCGGCACGGATGGATCCTGTAGAATCACTGAAGTACGAGTAGAAAAGCGAGCATTTTTTCGCCCATACCGGCAATTTTTTCATTGCGCTTGTTGCATCAGCGGTATATCCTAAAAGAGCGTCGAATACGATTTTGGTTCTCAGCTCGTTCTGCTTTAGGAGTCCGCACTACCTGCAGATACCCCGATTGAATTCAGCGTCATCTCTTTACTAAGGAAGAAACAATGGAACAAGGTACAGTGAAGTGGTTCAACGATGCCAAGGGGTTCGGCTTTTTGAGCCGTGCAAATGGTGAGGATGTTTTTGTGCACCACACAGCGATTCAAGCGAACGGCTTCCGCACTCTTCAAGAAGGCCAGGCGGTTCAGTTCAACGTAACCAAAGGCCCTAAGGGTTGGCAGGCAGAGAACGTTCAGGTTCTGTAGTCTGTAGTCAGCTTCGTGAAGGAAGAGGCGGCTCAACACCGTCTTTTCCTTCAGCTTCCCGGCGAATATTGGCCCTGCAAGACCGCGGCCTGTTCTGTTTAGTCTTTCTGCGTCCTAAGTCTTTCCCTTCCACATCCCAATAGCCTAAGATCCCTCTCAAGGAGCAATCATGTTTCGAGCGTCCGTTCTCTTGCTGCTTGTGTCTTGTGGGATAGTCATGGGCTGCGATACCGGTAGCACCGCGCAAAATGTAAGTACTACGGGCTGGAAGGGCCAGAAAGTCGGCAAAAGCTCGAACGTTGCCGGCCCGGTACCGAGCTCAACCACCGCCACCCCGGGAAATATCCAGGAGCCTCAGCCCAAACCGCCGCAGGACGAACCCAAAGCGACCCAGAACCTCGATAGCGACTAGCTCTTACGGATGCTGGGCAGTTTCGCAATTGCGAAACTGCCTTAGACTCAACTGGAACTCACATCTCTTAACTGGAGTCTTGCATGGCTGAAGGGGAAGTAACCATCACGGTCCGGCCAAACGGACCGTTTCGCGTCGAGGGTCCTATCAAGCTGGTGAACACCGACGGCACGTTAATCGATCTGACCGGCAAACCCGCCATCTCTCTCTGTCGCTGTGGAGCATCGACCAACAAGCCATTTTGCGACGGAACCCATTCGAAGATCGGTTTCCAGGCGGCTGCGGCGGTCGTCCCTGAGTCCCGCGAACCTTAATGAAATAGCCCAAAACCTCTTCCAATCTGGCCGTTTGCAACATCGCCCCATCGAAGGATGGGGCGATACATTTTCCTGCCAGCGCCCTCCGCTCAAGCGCCTTTATGAGCCGGCTCGTTCATGGCGATGACTTCCTGCACGGCGCGATATGCCTGATCGATGGCGATGTTCGTGTAGGCATGCCCATCGGAGTCGGAATTGGCAATCGTGATCCTTCCGAACGGCTTCCGCCCCAAAACGCAAGGGCGTTCCGAGGAAGGACGGTTCTGAGGCTCGAAGAGGGAGTTGTATTCGTAGGCATAACCATGCGGCCACCGGTTTACCGTGATCGCCTGGATGTCGCGGGAGGATTCAAATCCGCCGGCCGCGAGCATGCGATTCAATTGGTCGTGAATCTTCTGTTCGAAGGTTGCATAGGGCGTGGTGAAAAGTTCGTAGCGCCCGGCCTTGAATTGCTCCTTCGCTGTCAAACCCGGTTTACACGGCGTGCGAAGAAGGTGCAGTAAACAAGGCTCCTCCGGAGAGGACGGGAATTTGTAGCTGCCCATGGATACCGGAAAATCAAGCACGGTGCTGCTGAAATAGCTGTTGGGGGCATAGATTCCACTCACGCCCAACTTTTCAAAGGCCTTCCAATTGCGGAGCTGGACGTTCACGTAGACGAGAGGCTGCTTGACCGCGTAGGCCAGCGCCTCCTTTTGCGGCTCGGACATCTCGGGACAAAGATACGGAACAACGCAGTTGTAGCAAGCGAGAACGCTCGAGCTCCCACGAACTTTGTGCAGCTTTCCGGCGAGAGAGTAGGTCACCTCTACCGCCTGCACCGCCCCCTCTTCGCTGAGGTTCCTGACCCGCACGGCCGTGCTGTTCAGCCGGATGCGAACCGGGGAGGAAGACTGATCCAATCTGGTGTAATCCATCTTCGCCGTGACGATGTCTTCCATCGTGCTCCCGGGGGCCGAACCCGGCACCAGCGACCGCACCATTAAACGTGCAATCGACGCATTCCCGTCAGGGAAGTGAAAGATATAGGGCTCCTCTTCTCCTTCTTCTTCATCCTCTTCGCGGTGGTGTCGAGAGGCGATCTTCATCCCTTTGAACCCGGGATAACCCATCTGCCGGCAGGCGATGGCCGATACAGCGTCGATGCCGACGCAGTAGAGGTCATGGGGCAGCGTCTGATATACCTCCACGATTTGTGGGTGCACCTTGGCAATTTGCAGAAGGAAATCTTTGTAGCTTATGGTTGCCAGCCTCGCGCGCTTCTCTTCGGGCGTTAGGCCGGGGAGATAGTCGATGGATTCCACATGTAGGCGAACCAGATCCTTGCGAGCCTGCGCGTCGATCGGCATCTGGGCGACCGACTCTACTGGAACGAACGAGTTTATGTAATCGCCGTTATCGGGGCCGAGGACTAGTTTCTCTTGCCCGAACGTTTCTCGATCAAAGAAGATTCCCCGCTGCAGTTTCATGGAGGTATAGAGCTTCTGATCGAAGTATTGGTAAAAGCGTTGAACCTCAATGCCCAGTTCTTTCAAGAGCCCGATGGACTCCTTGCTGTAATGCCCCGGTGCTTCGATCGATTGCGTGCCGCCATAGCCAAGCAGTAGCCGGTTGTCAGGATGGAATTCGTTACGTTTGGCGTGTCCTCCAAAATCATCGTGGTTATCGAGGATGAGGATTTTTGCCCCCGCCCCCATGGCCTTGCGGTAGAAGTATGCCGCGGCCAGGCCGCTGATGCCGCCGCCCACAACGATGAGATCATAGCGTTCTCCGGTGTCGTTCGCGCCCGTCGAAGATCGGCCGTCGCGGAGCGCGTGAGCAGCTTCAAAAGAACCGGGGTGGCTGCCGCGCATGCCACTCAGTGAGGGCGGATAGTAACGTGCGTCCTGCTGGGTGATTCCCCGGGCGAGAAAGTATTCTTGTGCCGAGGAGTCGGGGCCTGCGTCCTGCCCAAATAAATTCTCGACAGGAAACAGCGAAGCGCCGATGGTAAGCGCGACGCCGTTGAGAAAATCTCGACGATCGATGGGGCAACCCCCCCCTGGCTTTTTTCCTCGTTCGTCCATACCACCGCAATTCTTACTGAGGTCAGAGACATGCCGTGCGGCGTCCTGCCATCATGACAACGAAGCCGGACCGGACACAGTAATCATTAAAACAGCTCTAGTGGCCTGTAACAGCTGATTCAGGAGTAGAACGAAATCTGCGAAATGCTTTGTATCAGGGCCCGACTTTAGAGCTTGCGGAAAAACTCCGGTTTTTGAAGGGTACGAGCTTCAGCTCGTACGTAAGTGTTTGCAAAGAGGTCCGGCTTTAGCCACTGAGGGATGACTTTTTCTATGTTCAGCGACTTTTTCCGCAACCTCTTTAGTCGGGCCGCAAAGGGCTGAGAAAGAATTGGGCTTTAGCCGCTGAGGCTACCAAATCAGCTGTTACGGTCCTCTAGAACTTTAGTCGTAAAGCCAGTTGAAGGATTCTGGGGTCATACGTTCCTGAAATTTGCCCGAAGGTTCCCGAGGCGAACGAAGAAGACGAAGGCGGCCGGAATTCAGTGTGGTTTGCGATGTTAAAGGCTTCAACGCGGAAAAGAAGTTTCAAGGTCTCAGTCAGGTCCGTCGATTTTTCCAATGCCAGATCGAGGTTGACGCGTCTGGGTCCATAGAACGAATTCCTGCCGAAGGTGCCATAGGTTGGGGCGGGACACGCTCCGGGAGCTCCCGAACCCGGAATTTCAGAGCTGCTGAAACAGTCCGGAACCGCAAAATCATTGGGGTCGAAGTAGTAGTTTGCCGTGACACCGTTGATTGTCTGCACCCTATGAGGATCGAACGTTGCAATGGAACTGGTCACCTGGTTTGCTCGAACAACTTCGCGGTCCCCTGCGCCCGAAGGACCCGGAATGTCTTGACTCTGATGCAGGCCTGCCAGCGCATCGAGCGGAATGCCGGACTGGGCAAAGAAAATTGGATAGAGACTCCAGCCGTCGGTGAGCCAGTGGGGTCCGCTCGACCACATACGCGTAAACGGCAGATCCCACCCGCCACTAAAGGTCAAACGCTGGCGGAGGTCGAAGTCGGAGTTACCGTAAAGGGCATGGTGATCGTAGGAAGCAATCTGCGTATTGCGCGAGTTGAACCCGGAGCCGTTATCCAGATTGTGAGACCACGTATATCCCAGGGTGAAGAACATTTGCCCCAGGTGGCCTACGTCCGCCATTCTCTTGGTGAGGCTGGCAATCAGGCCGTTATAGTTCGCATCGTTCAGCCCGTCAAACGTAGTGATGTAGCCGAAATTTGGAGAGTCCGCGGGCAGTGATTGATTGAGGATGCGGGTAGTGGTTCCCAGTATGAACGGATTCTCATCCAACCACGTCAGCAACTTGTGAGAGGAGCTTCCCACATAACCGAGCTCCATCATCAGAGTACTCGCGAGTTGTTGCTGAAGGTCGAGGTTGTATTGGTAGATATACGGCGTTTTGAGGTGCGCATTTACGAAGTTGTTGCTTCCGTTTCCGAAAGGAATCAGGCCTGCGGCCTCGAAATCCAGATCCCCGGGTGGAGGAATCTGCGAGGGGAATGGGTCAGGTGCGCCTGCTGTTTCGTAAGGCTGCGCCAACGTTGTGTTCGGTCCGTTCCCACTGGGATTGAAAAAAAGATCGGCACTGCCGGCGAAGGGAGGTTCGTCGGTCGCCCAATCGGACATCCACCCGTTCAAAGTGTCGTAGAACATCCCAAAACCGCCACGAAGGCTGGTGCGTCCGTTTCCATACGGATCCCAGGCAAAGCCGAACCGCGGCGCGATGTTTGTATAGTCAGGGTAATACCAACCCGTAGGCGCCCCGGGATCTCCCGGGAAGACCAGGTCTGTGGGAGCATTCACGTATCGCTGCGATTGCAGGCCAGGGACGATGGTGAAGCTGTACCCTCTCGTATCTTTTTCCGGCGATGTGTACTCGTAGCGGAGCCCTACTGTAAACGTGAGCCGTGGTGTTACTTTCCATTCGTCCATTCCAAAAGCGGCAAATTGTCTCTGATGTTCATTGCTGGGCGCCTTTGACGCCTGGTAGTACTCGTCGGATGCGCCGAACAGAAAATCGGCCAGGTCATTCCCAGATCCAACGCTGCCCGGTCCATAGAAGTAAAAGCTCCCGTTCGTCTGGTAGGCGTACACCGAATTTTCCTGGAGAATCGAAAACCGTCCCCCGAACTTCCAGGTGTGCCGGCCGCGACTCCAGCTGAACGTATCCGTAATTGCGTAGGTGTTGTCGGCCTTCCGGCTGACATTGGGGTCGTAGCCAATGGAAAGTCCGCTGTTGAAGTAGAGGTTCGGCGGCCCGAACGGATCGTCGGATTGGATCATGACGCCCAACTGCGTGGGAGTTGGCTGCTTGCTGGCAGGAACAACCGTCTGGTAGAAACGCTGGGCCGTCGCATGAAACTCGTTGAGCTTGGTGGCGGAAATCGTCTTCGTGTAGGCGAGGTTTGCGAAGTTATCCCAGGTGGTTTGGTTGGCAGAGAATCCGGCAACATTCGCTCCGAAGAACGGATTGAGGATAGGCTCTTTGTTGGTGCCGGCGGTTAAGGAAATACGATCCGACTGGGTCACATAGAAATCGAATTTCCCCAGGTATTGGTCGGAGTTATCGACCGCGCCGCCCAGAGGGAAAATCAGGCCCGTCGGGGCGGTTGGAATCAATCCAGCCTTGACATACGACTGGGCAACCGGATCGATCGTCGTCGGATCGATGATTGCCTGCGCGGCTTTGGCTGCATCCGGCTGGTAGTAAGGGTTGGTTTGAAGAAAGGAGACGACACTCGGGTCCGGACCAGAGTTGTTGAACTGCGAGAAGTCGCCGTTGAGCTCCGCCGGCGTGTATGTTGTCACCAGTCCTTCATTCACCGTTTGCTTCTGGCGTTGCCCCTGGTAACCAAAAAAGAAGAAAAACCGGTCCTTTCCATGGACCAATCCAGGGATGATGATCGGTCCGCCTATGGTGCCGCCAAACTGGTTGCGTTTCAGCACGGGACGGGGATTTCCCTGCTGGTTATCGAAGTAGTCGCTGGCATTCAGAGCGTCATTTCGGAAGTAGTCATACAAACTGCCGTGCAGAGAATTCGTTCCCGACTTGATGACCTCAGAGATCGTGCCGCCCCCATTGCGGCCATATTCGACGGTGTAGTTGTTTTCCAGAAGGCGGAACTCTTCCACCGCCTCTGGATTTGGATTGAAGACGACCTGGTTGCTGGTTACGCGATTGTTGATTCCGCCATCGAGCAAGTAGGTGACAGCGTCCCCGCGTCCGCCGGCAATACTGATCCCGCCCAGTCCGTTGGATCCCCCGTTGCTTGTTCCATAAGTTCCCAGATCGTCTGCGATCGGGACCACGCCGGGCAACGTCAACGCCAGATCCAGCGTATTGCGTCCGTTCAAAGGCAGATTCTGAATGGGCGCGCCGGTGACGGTTCCCCCGATCGTCGGGTTCACGGTTTCTACCTGCGAGGCGGTCGCGTCCGTAGTCACGGTCTCTGAGACCGAACCCACCTGCATGTGGAGATCGACTCTCAGCGATTGATTGATATCCAGCTGTTGTGCCGGAGTCGCCTCCGTGGCGAAGCCAGGGTGTTCTGCGGAGACGGCATACGATCCTATCGGCAGATCTAATATCTGATAAAAGCCTTGGTTATTGCTCACTGTCTTTGAAGCAATAGCTGTACCCGCATTGGTGACCGTGATGTGGGCGCCGGTGATTACGGCGCCTTGTGCATCTGTGACCGTGCCAAGAATCCTTCCTGTGGCGTTTTGTGCCCGAACGGGGACACGGGAGAAAAGCAGCGCGAACAACACAAACAACACTGCTCTGCGGTCAGCCAATAGCCGGATTCCAGAACTCATTCAGCACTCTCCACATTCTTAACAGGACGATCGTGCGGAAGTCCTTGCTGGAGGATCGCTTGCAACTCGCGGCTCACAAGGTTCAGCGAACGCCTGAGGGATAACACATCGAGACTGTGCAGTGACACCGTGGAAGGTCTAGATTGTCATTTGCCAAAAATATCTTGAAGACAACGAGGCCCGCTCATAGCATCGCTGAGTCCTGAGCGATGCCATGGTCGATCACTTCACACGCGTGGTGGCCGGAAAGGGCAAAGTGCAAAAACCTTACTATAAATTAGCAACCTAAGAAAACAAGCCACGCGTGTCAAGGAAAATCGCGATCTGGAATCAGGCCAGTTCGTGAACAGCGCGGTATGCCTGGTTGATGGCCTGGTCAGTGTAGGCTGCGGCCGCTGCGTCGGAATTCGCAATCGCAATCCGGCCGAACTGCTTCCTTGCGATCTCACAGGGCTTCTGCCCTTCAGGCCAGTCGGGATCCCACAACGGGTTATATTCATACGCGTAGCCGTGTGACCACCGATTTACGGTGATAGCCGAGATATCCGCAGCAGGGTCGAAACCTCCGGGCGACAATATCCGCGCCAGTTGATCGCGAATATTCCGCTCGAAAGTCTCGTAGGGTGTAGCGAGCAGAGCGTAGCGTCCAGCCTTGTGTTGTTCCCGCTCGGAAAGGCCAGGCATACACGGGGTCCGCGTCATGCGCAGCAGGATTGGCTCATCGGGCGTTTGCGAGCACTGATAGCCGCCAATGCTGACTGCCTGGTCCAGGCCAACTCCTGTGTGATACATGCCGGGAGACGAAACACGCTGGATGCCCAGCTTTTCAAACGCCTTCCAGTTCTTGACCGCCACGACACTGTAAACCAGTGGAACCTTCGAGCCATAGCGCAGCGCATCCTTCTGGGCGCTGGGAAGCTCGGGGCAGATAAACGGAATCATCATATTCCAGCACGCCAGCACTGTAGTCTTGGTGTGAACGTTGTAGACCGCTCCCGCGCGCGCGTAGCTGATCTCCACCTCCCTGGCCGACGCTGGATCGCCAGCATGGCGAACGCGAACAGCTGTGCTGCTCAATCGAATTCGGACCTTGGAGTCCGCCCGGTCCAGCTTGCTGTAATCGACCTTCGCTGTGACGATGTCCTCAGCTGTGCTGCCTGGCACAGCCGCTGGTACCAGTGAGCGCACCAGTAGACGGGCGATCGACGCGTTGCCGTCCGGAAAATGAAAGTGATAGGACTCCTTATTCGGGGTTGCCTCGCCCATGGCGGTGAAACCCATCCGGGGATAAGGTCCCGGCGCGATGTCCATTCCCTGGAATCCAGGAAATCTCAAGCCCCAGCAATCCAACGCCGAAACTGCGTCGATGCCAACACCGAAAAGTCCGTGCGTCCGCGTCTGGTAAAAGGGAATGACCCCAGGATCGACCTTGACCTGCTTCAAGAGAAAGTCTTTGTAGCTCATTCTGGAAAGCCGATCCTTCTTTTCGTCCGACGAGAGCCCTGGCATATAGTCGACCTTCGCTTCCTGCAGCCGGGCGATATCTTTCTGCACCTGTGCCCTCAGAGGAGTCTTGGCCAGAAAGTCGGACCATGAAATACCGTCTTGCCTGGCACGAGGCGCGGGTACGCCCACCACAAGCTGGTCTGCGCCGAAAGTCTCCTTATCGAAGAAGTAAGCGGACTTCAGCCCCTTGTACACGCTGCTGTTGTCAGAGCTTTTTTCCAGTACCGCAGGCTGGATCCCCAGCTCGGTGAGCAAACCCCGGGCTTCTGTACTGTACGGAAAGGGAGATTCGATAGCGACAGTGCCGCCATTGGCCAATAGCATACGGCCGTTAACATGAAACTCATTGCGCTTGGCATGACCACCGAAGTCGTCGTGATTGTCGATGATCAGGATGCGTGCGGACGGATCCTGCTTGCGCCGAAAATAGGCTGCGGCCAGGCCGCTGATCCCCGCTCCTACTACGACCAGATCGTAGGTCTCGCCCGTCTCGGCGGGAGTACCCAACTTAAAGTCGCCATCGCGGGCTGCATGCGCGCTTTCAAAGGATCCATCATGACTTCCCCGCATGCCCGTGAGCGTGGGCGGATAATAACCGGGGCGATCCTGGGCAAACGGCCCTGTAGCTTCTGCCATCCACTCGAGGCCGGGCACAAATCCTCTGGCCATGGAGGACCCCGCGGTGACCGCTACGCCGTTAAGGAAGTCTCTCCTGGCGATGCCGCGGTGCATGCCTAATTCTTTATCCTGATTCTTTTCGTCCATGAAGCACCTTTCCTGCGGTTGAAGTCCAACCAGCACAGGCCGCTGGCCAAACACAGTATAGGAGGGAGCGATCCTCAAGGGGCTCGGGAAATCTGATGTCGAAAATCGCAGCGCCGGCCACTTACCGAACAAAAGAATGGAACCTGGTGGCCTGTAACAGCTGATTCAGGAGTAGAACGAAATCTGTGAAAATGCGCGCCCCTTCTAAGGGGTACGGCTCTCGTGCTTTGTATCAGGCCCGACTTTACAGGCTGCGGAAAAACTAATGTTCTGTATCAGGGCACGGCTTTATTGATGACTGCAAAACTAATGTCCGGGTCAGTCCGTTTCGAGCTAATTTCAAAAAGTGCTTTGTATCAGGGCACGACTTCAGTCGTGCCGAAAGGGCCGGTAGGACGAGGGCTTTAGCCCCTGCGGCTCTACCAAATCAGCTGTTACGGTCCACTAGTGTCCCGTCCCTAAAGTTCGTTAAAGAACTCCTCTTCGGCTTTGTATCAGGGCACGACTTCAGTCGTGCCGCAAACACGGCAAAACCAGATGGGCTTCAGCCCCTGAGCGCAGTTTCTGGAACATTTTCGATTCCTCGAATTGTTCCAGGAACTTCAGGGACAGGACACTAGTGTGGTGAGTCGTTAACACTAGGCGTCGATTATTTCTCTTCCGCAAGCGGCAGCCTTGGTCTCCGCCAAAGGCGCTCCAGCAGTGACAGATCCAGCATGCTGCGCGCAAAACCGCCCAGCGTGTCTCCCAGTAGCTGCAGACTCTCCCGCAATACATAGAAGGCAGTAAACACATCGCCTGCCACCAATGCGATTGCCGCGCCGCGCAAGCCGAGCGAGGGAACGTGCATCAATAGCCAGGCGAGCACCAAGGCCAGGCAAGTGGCGGTTAGCATCGCCCGCGCCATCCGCTGGTGCTGATTGGTGGCCATCGGCACCACCGAACTGGTGAACCAAAACGCTGAAACCACCATCTGCAGCAACATGATGTTGAGCAGCACCGGGTCGATCGGTACTTTGCCGACGGTCCATACTCTCCAGATCCAATCACCCAGCAGTGCCAACCCAAGGGTGATACCCAGGCATAACACCAGTGAAATCTGGCACGCACGCCGGTGAAGCATCCGGGCAACGTCCATGGCTCCCCTGCCGAAGGCCGCCGACATCTCCGGCCAGATCGCATTATTGATCAGGTTCATTCCCTGGGTGGCGCTGCGGGAGATGGTTCGCGCCGTATTGAAGGTCACTACCGCAATGGGACCCATCACGTAACCGATCACTACCAGGATGCCCTGCAGGTTCAGAGCGTTGACCAGCGGGAAACTCATAAACGACAGCGCCGGGCCAGTGAGGCGGCGGATAACCGCCCATTGCGCGTGCCGCACGCCAAAGCGAATCCAGGGTACTTCGCGCCTGAGCAAAATCCACAAGGCAAGCACGCCCACCGCATTGACGGCAACGTACAACACAGTGACCGGGACAGGAGACAAATGGAGCCCAACGCCAAGCATCATGCTCAAAAAGGCTGCCAGCACCACCAGGCTCTTGGCCATGGTCCCCAGCGGATATTTGCCCACGCAGCGAAATGCCGCCTGGAACAAGGTCTCCTGCATGCCCAACAGAACTGCCAGACCAAGCAGCAAGACGATGGTCTTGGTGTCTGCCGCACTGATTGCGTGCATGTGCAGCCATTCGCCCAACGGGAGCAACCAGACGGCTGCGACCAGCAGCAGGCCGATCACGCTGGTAATAACCGTAGTAAGCACCCAGACACTCTGAAAAACCACCAGCGCCTGCTCGAAGTCCTTTGCCGCCGCCAGCATCGTCATCTCGTTGCCGGCAACGCTGCCGAAACCAACGTCGCTAAGCCCCAGGTAGCTGGGAATGGTATTGAGCAGAATCCACTCGCCGTACAGGTGCACGCCCCAATGGCTTAGGAAGACAGGAACGGAAAAAATCTGAGTCAGGGTGGTGGAGAGGCGGCTGAAGGTGTTGGCGCCGAATCCTGCTATCAGCCTGCGTTGAAGACTGCGTGTGCTCATGGGGAAGGCGAGAAGAGGCGGCTAGGATCATCGTACATGGATCGTGCCGCTGCTTGAGGATGCGAGCGCTCACGATGTACCCTAAAGACCACCATGAAAGCTCTCCTGCTCTCCGAATACAATCAGCTCGACATCGCGGATCTCCCCGCGCCCGTTCCCGGTGTGGACGAGATCCTGGTGCGCGTCGCTGCCTGTGGCATCTGCGGCAGCGACGTCCACGGCTACGATGGCACTTCCGGCAGGCGGATTCCGCCCATCGTCATGGGTCATGAAGCAGCCGGGGTTGTAGCGGCGGTAGGCAGCGGTGTGACCGGGTTCAAGCCCGGCGATCGGGTGACCTTCGACTCCACCGTTTACTGCGGCCGGTGCGAGTTCTGTCTCCAGGGTGATATCAATCTATGCAATAACCGGCAGGTGATTGGGGTTTCCTGCGGAGATTTTCGCCGCGCCGGCGCCTTTGCGGAGTATGTCGTCGTGCCGCAGCGTATCAGCTATCACCTGCCTGAAGCCCTCGAGTTTCAGGAGGCCGCGATGCTCGAAGCCGTCTCGGTTGCATTGCACGCCGTGCGTGTTTCTGAGATGAAGGGCGGTGAGACGGCCCTGGTGATCGGCGCGGGGATGATCGGTTTACTCACCCTGCAGGCGGCGAAGGCCGCAGGGGCGTCCCAGGTGCTGATCGCGGATATCGATCGCTCTCGCCTGGAGCGGGCCGAAAAACTCGGTGCCGACGCGACGCTGCTGCTTTCAGGAAGCGAGCTGGTGCAGGAGATCCTGCGCCGCACGGGCGGCAGGGGCGTGGACCTGGTCCTTGAAGCAGTGGGACGAGAGGAAACCATCGCCGCCTCCATCGCCAGCGTGCGCAAAGGCGGAACGGTGACACTCATCGGCAACATTTCTCCCCAGGTCAAGATCCCGCTGCAGGTTGTGGTCTCCAGGCAGATTCGCTTGCAGGGATCGTGCGCCTCGTCGGGCGAATATCCTGAGGCGATGGAATTGCTGGCCAATGGGAAAATCAAGGTGAAGTCATTGATTACAGCCATCGCCCCTCTGAGCGATGGCCCGCGATGGTTTGCCCGGCTTCACGCCGGCGAGCCAAATCTGATGAAAGTTGTGCTCGATCCGGGCGCGTAGCCATTCGATCGAGCCATGCGTGCATTGCCATCCCCCCAAACCATGAAGGGACCAGTGATGACAGGTAAGGAAGAGTTTTCATCGACCACTCGCAGGCGACTGCAGGCGTGGTGCCTGTTGGCTGCGGTTTTAGCGTGGTCCATGCTCGCCGGAGCGCAGACGGCCAAGAGCCATTCGCTCCAGGTTTACTTCATCGATGTGGACGGCGGGCAGTCCACGCTCTTTGTCACCCCGGCAGGGAAGTCGCTGCTGATCGATACCGGATGGGCAGGGAACAACGGCCTGGATGCCGGACGTATCGTCGCCGCGGCCAAAGATGCCGGCGTGAGCAAGATCGATTACCTGTTGCTGACCCACTATCATGCGGATCACCTTGGCGGACTTCCCGAGCTGGCGGCGAAGATTCCCGTGGGCACATTCATCGACCATGGGCCCAACAGTCCCACCGATCCGGGCAACAACAAAAACTATGCGGCCTATCAACAGCTTATAACCAGCGGCCATTACGGCCACATTGTGCCCAAGCCGGGCGACGTTTTGCCCATTCCGGGGATCAAGGCAGTCGTTGTCAGCTCCAACGGTGAGCTGCTCAGCCATCCGTTACCCGGGGCTGGGCAACCGAATGCCTTCTGCAAGGACTCTGAGACCAGACCCGAAGACCAGACGGACAACGCACGCTCCCTGGGCACCCTGTTTACCTTTGGCAAGGTCAGAATTCTTGACCTGGGCGATCTCACTTGGGATAAGGAAATGCTGTTGATGTGCCCCGTGAACAAGCTGGGCAAGGTGGACATATTGGTGGTTTCGCATCACGGGTTGTTTCAGAGCTCGAGCCCGGCGTTGGTGGATGCGATCGCGCCCCGCGTAGCCATAATGAACAATGGGGCCAGGAAGGGCGGCTCCACGCCAACCTTTGAAACGCTGGCGAAATCGCCTGGGCTGGAGACGCTATGGCAACTGCACTTCTCCGACGAGGCAGCAGCCCACAACACGGCGGCGGAATATATCGCTAATCCTCCTGGACCGGATGCCGCGAACTACCTGAAGCTGACGGTCAACCCGAGCGGCAGTTTCACGGTGTTTAATTCGCGCACCGGGGCTACCAAGGATTACGCGCGGCATTAGTAATGCTGGCTGGGAATCTTTTCGATGCGGCCCAGCAGAAAAATGTAGGCCGAGATCCCAATGCACAGGTAAATCGCGGATACGCCAAATGCCCATCCAAATGAGTGCCGGGCGCTGACCAGGTAGCCGGTCACGATAGGCGCCACGATGCCTGACACCTGGCTGGAAAAATTCATGATCCCGCCCAGGGTGCCCACGCTGCCGCGAGGGCCGATCAACGAGGGCACAGACCATCCGACGGCTGCCGCAGCCGACAGGCCTCCCAACGAGATGCTGATCCAGATCAGCGCACTGGTAGCCGTCTGGGCATAGGCCGCGCCAAGGATGCCCAGGCCCATGGTGGTGCCGCCGATCAGCACTGCGCGCTGCACGCTACTGGCATTCCATCCCCGCTCCAGCAACTGGTCTACCAGCCATCCTCCAACCACAAGTTCGCAGGCCGTGCCAAACAACCAGGGGACACCGGTGTAGAGAAACGAGTGCAACAGGTCAATGTGCAGAGCTTGGGATAGATAGCTGGGCAGCCACGTGAGCAGGAGGTAGAAAACGTAGTTGTAGGCGCCGAAGCCGAGGGTTATGCCAATCACTTTCGGCTGTCGTATCAGGTAGCCGAAGGATGCGGTTTCCAGGGGCAGAGCCGGCGCCACTGCGTCTCGCTCCAGGATGTAATCCCGTTCCCGGTCAGTGAGCCCCGGATCATCCACGGGGTCGCGATAAACGCGGTAGAAGAGCAGGAAGTAGAGGAAGCTGACCAGGCCGGTGGCGGCAAAACTCCAACGCCAGCCGACTTTCAATAGCAGCATTCCGATGAGCGGCACGCCGATTGCCGATGCGAATTTGGCGGCGCCGTCGAAGATGGATGTCGCCGAGCTCCGCTCCTTTGCGGGAAACCAGTAGCCGATGGCTTTAGCGTTCGAGGGAAAGGTGGGAGCTTCTCCTATGCCCAGTAGCAGGCGTGCGGCGAAAAAGCCGCCCAGGTTTGGAGTAATGGCGGCGGCGAACGAGGCGACGCTCCACACAAGGCTGCTGATGCGTCCTACGCGGCGCACGCCGAATCTATCCAGCACCACGCCCACCGGAAGCTGGCACAGCGCGTAGGTCCAGTTATAGGCGGCCGAGAGATAGCCGAAAGTAATATTGGAGATGGCGAAGGTGGTGATGAGGGCAGCGTGGGCCACTGAGAGGTTGACCCGGTCGAAGTAGTTGACCAGCACTCCGACCGCCAACAGAAAAGCGATGCGCCACCGGCGCCTGGGGATTTTGGGCATAGGTTCAAAAGGTACTGCCTAGACTAACCTATGCAGCGTTATGCGTTTACTTGTCGACGCAGAGAACTCATCGGTAAACCGCAACCGCACACCCCTGGACGGATTTAGATCCCTGCACGGGTGCCCCATGTTCGCCTCAGCGTACATGGGCCGAAAATGTTTTTTTCGACTGCTTTCACTCGGATCAGTCATCCGAGCTCGCTTCGAAGAAGATTAAGGTCAATTGTCAGACAATAGAAATCCAAGAAGACGCTGGTTTTTTTGCGTCTCCAACTCGCCGCAAAAACGTCATCCTGAGAGGTTGTGACTTTTTTAAGTTTTTGTGTTTTTGGCACACCCAACCGGAAGGTTTTTCAAAACTCCCACAAGACCGTCATCCTGAGAGGTTGTGACTTTTTTGATTTTTGCAGTTCTTGGCACACTCAACCGAAAGGTTTTTGCCAAACAGCTCAACAACACCGTCACTCCTGAGCGAAGCGCCTCGCAGATCTATCGCTTAACAAAGGGTTTTTGGCGCGCAGTCAGAAGAGCCTGTCCCGAGCGTAGCCGAGGGAACCCCGAGGGTGCTCATTTTACCTATGCCGCTCGGAGCTTTTCAACCACCGAAGCCCGCACCGGGCGGACCCGCCACGGTCCTTCCCGGGGCCGAGAACCAAGAACTTGCTAGCACTTTGCGGTTACCCATGTATCCTGGACGAACACGGGACACTCCTTCAGGGATTGAAGTTGGTTAGGTGGCAGCAGCCGGTTTCCTGGGCTTACGCTTGGCGTTGCGTCCTGGAGTGGCGCCGTTTTTTCCGCGCGGGATAGCGGCAGATTCGATCACGCTGCGCATCCAGTAATCCCCCTCGGCATCCACCTCGATCCCGTGAACCTCGCGTTCAAAGCCGGGAAACTGCTTGCCAAATTTTTCCAATGCCAGCAGGAGGCGAATGGTGGGGCTGTCGATGTCGCCCAGGCGCTCTCCCGGCATGCGCACCGGGATCCCCGGTGGGTAGGGAACCAGCATCACGCCCGCCAGCCGGCGCGCCATCTCAGAGATACGAACCTTCTCCGTGCCATTCCGGATCAGCTTCTGATACGTCTGAGCGGGCGTCAACACAGGTTCAGGGTCCACATCGCATGCCTGGTGAAGCAGATTGGTCAGATTGTATTCCCCCATGGCCGCGTGCATTTCGTCGCTCAGTTCCTTCAACGTCATGTCGCGGTAGCGATGCGGATGCTCGGCAACCAAATCCGGCAAAGCTTCATACAAGGTTCCTTCGTTATCGTAGAGGCGCTTGAACTCGAAAAGCGTCTCCAGCAGACTGCCCCATTTTCCTTTGCTGGTTCCGACCGAGAAGAGGATCAACGCAGTGTAGTCGCCGGTGCGGGCAATCTCTACTAGCCGGGCATCCAGAAACTCGGTGAGGATGGCTGCTGGGATGCCCCATTCTGCCAGTTCTCCCCGGGAATTGATGCCAGGCATGAGGATCGTGACCTTGGTGGGGTCGAGCATGCAATGGTCTTCAGCAATGTCTTCATCCCTGAAACCATGCCAGTCTTCTTCCTGCTTGAGTGTCCAGCATTCTGGCGATTGGATGAGCAGCGAGTCGGGGGTCTCCTCAAAAAGAGAAGTCTGCCCAGTCATTGGATCAGTCACTGTATCCGGCTGGTAGACGCGGAAGAACCATTCCTCCCCGTTGGCCGAGCGCAGCCGATGAGCAATGGAAGACATGGCCTTTCTGAAGCTGATCGCGTCCTGAATGGTCTCGTACATCAGCGTTGGACCGGCCGGTTCGTCCATCATCGACGTGGCCACATCGAGCGACGCGATCATGGGATAGAAGGGCGAAGTCGTGCCGTGCATCATGAAGGCTTCATTGAACAGATCGAAGTCCAGCGGCGCGCGGTCGCTCAGCTTGACGTGGATCATCGACGCCATGGAAAACGCCGCCAACATCTTGTGCGTCGATTGCACGGCGAAGAGCACCGGCCGGTTCGGCATATCGTCGGGTACATCCATGGCAAAGCGGCCGCGATAAATGGAATGGAATTTGGCGTAGGCATACCATGCCTCGTCGAAGTGTAGGCGGGGCACGCTGCGCGCCAGCTCGGTGGTCACCCGTTGGACGTCATAGCAAAATCCGTCGTAGGTCGAATTGGTCACCACCGCATAGGTGGGTTCCTGCGACGGCGCGTCGGCGCTGAATGGGCTCTCTTTGATTAATTGCTGGATGTGCTCCGGGGAGAAGCGCCGCAGGGGCACCAGCCCGATCATCCCGTAGCCGTTGCGGGTGGGCTTGAAGTACACCGGGCGAGCCCCGGTCACCGTGAGGGAGTGGCATATCGACTTGTGGCAGTTTGCGTCCACTAGAACGATATCGTTGTTCCCGATGACGCCGTGGCCAACGATCTGGTTCGAAGTGGAAGAACCGCTCAGCACGTAAAAGGTCCAATCCGCTCCGAAGATGCGCGCGGCATTGCGCTCCGATTCCGCCGGAGGTCCGATGTGGTCAAGCCAGGAACCGAGCGATGAGGTGGAGATACCCAGGTCGGCGCGCAGCAGATTTTCACCGAAGAAGCGGTGAAACTGCATGCCCACCGGATGCTTCAGGAAGGCCACGCCGCCCATATGGCCAGGGGCGTCCCAGGAGTAAGCGCCTTGATCGGTATATTTTTTGAGCTCGCGAAAGTAAGGAGGCAGCAGCTGTTCGTTGTAGCGATCGACCGCGAAGTCCACCCGGTTGGCGATGAAAGCCGGTGTATCTCCGAAGAGGTGGATGTACTCGTGTACCTGCTTCACCACTTCCAGTGGCAATTCACTGACCAGCGTCCGGTCGGCGATCAGGAAGATGGGAACCTTCTTATTTCTGCGGCGGACGGCGCGGATGATTTTCAGCGCCGCGCGTTCGTCGAACTGATGTTCTTCTTCGAGATCCCAGTCGAGCAGGATGGCGCTGTGCGATGGATCCGATTTCACTAGCGAAAGCCCGTCCTCCGGTGTCGACGTCCTGACTACCTCGTAGCCCTCTTCTCCAATCGCGTTGCACAGCCGCTCCATGGCGCGGTCTGACACGGAGTTAGTCCCACCCAGTTCACTGGCAATCAACAGCACCCAACGGCCATCACTCATAGCTTGGAGTCTCGACGAACATTGTTACGCGCATGTTTCAATCCTTGGTGAGGAAGCTATCAAGCTATCGTGAAGCCAATGAGGAGCCTGTGGTGGCTTCCACCAGCTTGGTAACCGATGGCGCAATCATGTCTACCAGCACGGCCTGCGGCTTCTCCGCGCTTTTGAGAAGGGCAAGCTGACGGTTCCTCCAGTCGGCCGGCGCGCTCTTATGTTCGCGTAGGTAGCCAATCGCGTCCAGGCCGGCCTGCGAGACATGCTGCAGGCTGGTGGAGACCGGCGCCAGCTCTTGAGTAAGTTCGGACTTGGCGAGCAGCGGCTGCAGTTGCGCATCGTTGTCGCGCCAAAGCAGCAGCCACTCCTGTGCCTGGTCCCAGTCTTCGGGAGAGGCCCTTCCGGTGACGATACGGTTGACTATATCGAGGAACTGGCGTGCGGTGTCGCTCTCCGGAGGAATGGCATCGACCAGCCGGTTCAGGGGTGTGAAGGCATCGTACTTGCGCTGCTCTTCGCGTGCGTAAAGACGGGGAGGCTGCATGACGTCGCCGAAGACGCGCAGTGGCAACGGATCGGGCTCGCCGGTCATGCGGCTCAGCATGGCGGGATAGCTGGAATTATGCTCCAGCCCGTAGTGGTTCAGCTGCTGGGAAATGATTGCCAGCCGGGTATACATCGATGCGACATCACGGGTATCTCGGGGCGACCAAAAGCGTTCCGCGATAGCGGCGGTGCGCGGCCAGATGCGGCTATCGACATTTTCCGGGGTGACAAATTCCGACCACATCGTGGCTTCACCGCCGAGAATGCGCTTGCTCTCTTCGCTGTTCAGGGTGGATGGCCCGTCTCCCTCGGGGTCGGCCGCGTAGTGTTCAGAGGCGGCCTGGTTCAAATCGATATAGTAGCCGGCTGACAATAGGGCTCGATTACCCCTGCGGACCGCCTCGCCAACAAACTGCGGACCGCGCCAGGACTGGATGACTACATCCTTCGGAGTGCCGGGCTGCAGAACCTCATCCCAACCCACCATGATCTTCTTATGTTCGGCGACAATCTTCTGCACCTTGGCGCTGAAGTACGCCTGCAGAGCGGCGTTGTCTTTGATTCCATGGGCCTTCATGAACTGCTGGATGCGCGGGTTCGCGTCCCATTCCTTGCCGTTGCACTCATCTCCGCCCACGTGGAAGTAGGAGTCGGGGAAGAGGCTGGCCATTTCGCCGATGTAGGTGTCGAGAAATTTGTAGGTGCTGTCGCGGGTTGGGTCCATCGCGGGGTTGAGGACACCCCAAGTGCGCGCGATTTGATAAGGACCGGGCCCGCTGGCTAACTCCGGATAACCCACAAACCATGCAGTCGCGTGAGCAGGCATATCGAATTCCGGCACTACGCGGATGCCCCGATCGCGCGCGTACTCGATGACGCTGCGAATCTCTTCCTGGGTATAAAAGAGGCCATCGGAGCCCTTCTCCTGCAACAAGGGAAACTTCTTGCTCTCCACCCGGAAGCCCTGATCTTCGGAGAGGTGCCAATGGAAGACGTTGAGCTTGACCGCTTCCATGCCGTCCAGGGTGCGATAGACCACGTCGAGGGGCATGAAATGACGGCCCACGTCCAGCATCAATCCACGCCAGGGAAAGCGCGGTTGATCGTCGATGGTCATGGCCGGAACCATGAAGCCTCGCGGAGTGATGCGGACGAGCTGCAGAAAGGTTTGCAGGCCGTGCAGCACACCCAGCGGATTGGCCGCTTCGAGGTGCACCGCATTGGCCGTAATCTGCAGATGATAAGACTCGTCTTCATCCACCTGTTGCACGGGCGCGCTCGGCCCCGTGGTCTTGATGAAGAATAGGGGCTTATTGAGCACAGCCTCGCGCCACAGGGGAATCCCCGTTTGCCGCGAGAGGATGTTCAGAAAGCGCTGCTTGGCGCGTTCCAGGCGTGGCTCCTGGTAACCTTCGAGAGCGATGCCGAAGCCATTGTTGATAGGAAACTCGCCCACGCCCGGCTTCACTTGAGCGGGAAGAGGCATCAAGGGCAGGGGAGGGGGCGGGGGAGCCGGGGGCTGGGGCTGGCCGCTGGCGATAAGTGTGCTGAGCAGCAGAGTCATGGGGAGAATCCGGAGCAAGGGCGACCTCAAGCGAAACCGTAAACCGCGCTCAACGATTCTATCTGTATCGTGAGTTAAGGGTGGTATAGATAACCCAAAGGATGGACTGTTCATGATGCAAGCCGGCGACGTTTTTGAGCACGCGATGCTGCGTGAGATTTATGAGCAGCCTCGGGCGCTCGCCGACACCATCGAACGTTATGCGCCCAACGGCAAGCTCGCCACCGACGTCTTTCAGCCCGTTGCGGATGCGCTGCGTGGCCGGGCACGCCTGGTGATCGCCGCCAGTGGCTCGAGCCGCCACGCGGGGCTGGCCGCGGAGATCATGCTGGAAGATTTGGCCGGCTTGATCGTCGATGTCGAATATGCCAGCGAGTACGTCTACCGCTCGACGCACACGATTCAGGATCCGGGGGTTTTGGTGATCTCCCAGTCCGGCGAGACGGCGGACACGCTGGCTGGGTTGCGGGAAGCCAAGTCGCGCGGCTTGCCTACTCTGGCTATCACCAATAACCCTCGCTCCAGCATGGCGGAAGAGGCCGATGCTTCGTTGCCCACCTGCGCCGGGCCGGAAAAAGCCATACCGGCGACCAAGAGTTTTACTACGCAGCTGGCCGTCCTGTACTCGCTGGCGCTTTACCTGGCGCGCATTCGGGGAAGAATGACGTCACCGACCGTCGAAAGCCACGCCGCGGATCTGCGCCGTCTACCCGCACTGCTGGAGCCTGCTCTGCCAAGGTGGCAGCAGCAGATCGCCGGTCTGGCGCCGTCGCTGAAGGGTTCTCGTGCTTTTCTCTATCTGGGTCGCGGAGTCCATTATGCGATTGCCCGTGAAGGAGCGCTAAAGCTGAAGGAATCGGCCTATCTGCAAGCGGAAGGGTATCCGGCGGGCGAGTTGAAGCACGGTCCCAACGCATTGGTGAGCCCGGATGCACCCTTGGTAGTGATTGCCACTAGTGACCCATCGGATCCGGACGCCATGTTGCGCTATCGCAAGGTGCTGCAGTTGATGAGGGACATGCGGGCGCAGGGCGCGACCATCCTGGCGATCGCGACCGAGGGAGATGAAGAGGCCGCCGAGCTGGCTAACCACTGCATCGAGGTTCCTAAAACCGAAGATCTGTTGGCCACTATGCTGGAGGTGGTTCCGCTGCAGTTGCTTGCCTACCAGTTGGCGATCCAGAACGGGATTGACGTCGACCATCCACGCAACCTGACAAAAGCCGTCCTGCAGGAATAGGCGGAGAAACAGCAGGTTCGCCGCCCACTCAAGCCAAAGTACGGCTTGAATGGGCCACCCAATGCTTTTGTTGCCGTTGTAATTTCTCTCTTCACTCGCCACCGCGAGTTGACTGCTCGGGTTGACAATTTTGTTTTGGGTGGTGGGGGCCGGTACCCAAACAGAATTGTCATCCCGACCGGCGTAGCCGGATTTCCTGCCACGCAGCACTGTACGCATCCGCGTTTGCGCCTTTCCGTAGAGAAAGGCGCATGCAGTCCACCAACGCCACCAAGTTCCACAGGAAATCCGGGGTAGCGTAGTGGAGGGACCTGCTGTTTCTCTGTCCGTCCCTCATTAACGGGTGCTGAGGTGAGCGCTGCCCTCCCCTTTGTCATCCCGAGCGTAGCCGAGGGATCTGCAGTTCTCTTTTTCACCCACGACCCCTTCTAGAAAGTGATTTTCGACCGGAGCGCAGCGCGGTGGAGGGCTGCGGTTTCTCTTCTTTCCCCGGAAGTTATAATGAAGCCGTAGACATACGACTATGGTCACCAAAAATCTTCCCCTGGCAAGTCACCCCGGCAACTTGTTGAATTCGCAACCCGATCAGATCTTGGATGCCTTTCGTCGCTGGGGCTATCTGCAAGCAAACCTCGACCCGCTGGGGCAATATCTGCTGCCGGCGCCGGTCCCGGAATTGAACTTCGATAGCGAGGTTGCTGAGGAAGCCAAGGGCTATTACTGCGGAAGTATCGGGGTCGAGTTCATGCATCTTCCCGATGCAGCCCGGCGGGAATGGATCCAGGAGCGCATGGAGCAGTCGGCGCCGGCGCCGGACCAGCGCCGGGTGCTCGAACGCTTGATCCAGGCCGACCTCTTCGAGCAGGTGATTCAGTCTCGCTATCTCGGCACCAAGCGTTTCTCGCTGGAAGGCGTCACCGTGTTAATTCCCTTCCTTGACGAAATTCTTAACCGCGCCGCTGATCACGGCGCGATCAAGGCCGTCCTAGGGATGAGCCACCGGGGGCGCTTGAACGTAATGGTGAACACCTTCGGTAAGTCCGCCGCCGACATCTTTTCAAAATTCGAAGACGCCAATCCGCGCAGCATCCTCGGTGGCGGCGACGTGAAGTATCACGTAGGCGCCACGGGCGAATTCCTCCCCAAAAGAGGCGGGAGAATCAGCATGCACCTGGTGTCCAACCCCAGTCACCTGGAAGCGGTGGATCCGGTTGCCATGGGCCGTGCGCGTGCCCGGCAGGTGCGGCTGGGAGAAGCCGGTCAGGACCAGGTGCTGCCGTTGCTCATCCATGGAGATGCGGCCTTTGCCGGCCAGGGCATCTGGGCAGAAACACTAAGTCTTGGGGCCATGCCTGGCTTTACCGTGGGCGGCACCATTCAGATCATCGTGAACAATCTGATTGGCTTTACCGCCGACCCCGAGGAATGCTACCCCTCGCGCTTCTCTTCCGATATTGGCAAGCGGTTGCCCATTCCCATCTTCCACGTGAACGCGGAAGATGCCGAAGCCGCGATTCGAGTGGCTTCGCTGGCCATCGAATACCGCTACACATTCCACACCGATGTCATCATCGACCTGGTTGGTTATCGGCGCCACGGCCACAGTGAGGTGGATGACCCTACCATCACCCAGCCACTGCGCTACGCAAAGATCAAGAATCATCCTCCGCTGTACGAGATCTATGCCAGGCAAATCGGCGTCGATCCTTCCTCGCGGGTCAAAGAACTGCAGTTGGAGCTTGCCGAAGCGCAGAAGCAAGCGACCAGGATGGCCAAACGTGCGGTGCTGGCAAAGCTTCCTGGCTATTGGTCGAATTACTCTGGCGGACCGTACAAGCCGGAGTACGAGGTCGACACCGGGTTAAGCGCTGCCGCTATCCAGGAAATCAGCAACAGCCTTACCACGTATCCGCGGCAGTTTCATATTCATCCCAAAATTAAAAAGCTGCTCGAACAGCGCAGAGAGATGGGACGCGGCGAGCGGCTCTTCGATTACGGCATGGCTGAAGCCCTGGCCTTTGGCTCGCTGCTGCTCAAAGGAACGCCGGTGCGTCTCACCGGCCAGGATAGCCAGCGTGGCACCTTCAACCAGCGCCATAGCGTGCTGGTCGACATCGAGAACGAACAGCACTATATTCCCCTGGCCAACCTGGCTCCGGATCAGGCCCGCTTCGAGGTATATAACTCGGTGTTGTCTGAAGCAGCTGTTCTCGGCTTCGAATACGGCTATAGCCGCGATTATCCCGAGGCGCTGGTGCTATGGGAGGCGCAGTTCGGTGACTTTGCCAACGGCGCGCAGATTATCATCGACCAGTTCATTGCCTCCGGGGAAGACAAGTGGGGACTCTTAAGCGGCGTGGTGATGCTCCTGCCGCATGGCTATGAAGGTCAGGGACCGGAGCATTCCAGCGCTCGGTTAGAGCGCTACCTGCAATTGGCTGCGCACGACAACATACAAATCTGCCAGCCCTCTACGGCCGCGCAGTACTTCCACCTGTTGCGCCGGCAAGCCATGCGAGCGTGGCGCAAGCCGCTGATTGTATTTACCCCCAAGAGCATGCTGCGCAATCCCGATGCGAGTTCGCCGGTGGCCGCCTTCGAGTTGCCGCGCTTCCAGAATGTCCTGCCGGAAACAGAGGTTCAGCAGGTCAAGCGTCTCCTGCTCTGCACCGGAAAAATTGGTCACGAGTTGCGCATCGAACGGGCGAAGCGCAAGGACAGCACCACCGGCATCGTCTTTCTGGAACAGCTATACCCGTGGCCGGAGGCGGAACTGACGGCGGAAATCGCCCGTCATCCTGAGGCGCGCGAAGTGGTTTGGGTGCAGGAAGAGCCGGACAACATGGGGGCACTCTCGTTTGTGGTGCCGCGGTTGCGCAGGCTCTTTCCGGAACGCAAGGTGCTCAGCATCAAGCGCTCGGCGGCAGCCAGTCCAGCGACCGGCTCGGCCAAGGCGCACGACCTCGAACAAAAGACGCTCATCAGCCTGGCCCTTCGCGACGAAAGCAAATGATGTAGCCGGGGTGTATGATTCGGCTGAGCGCATTGCTCTTCACCTTCCGAAGCCAGATAGTCGAGAAATGACAATCTGCGGACATTGCCGTGACAAGTATGGTCATGCGCCGAGTTAGTCTCGCCTTTATGACCGGCTCAGGCAATTCCAGTTCATTGTGACCGTGCCAGACAAGGCGACCCTCGGACTCCCCCTGAAGACCCAAAGCCATTGGATGGCGCCCCAACATTCTTGGAGCGACGGAGACAGCCCATGTACGTGCTGCAGTTGTTCGAGCGTGGAGCCTCCGAGTTTCCGGAGGCTTTAGCCATAGCATGTGAAGGCTGGCGAGTCACTTATCGCGAATTGAACCTGAACGCTGAGCGAATCGCGTGCGGGCTTAAAGAGGCCGGCGTGACGAGCGGCACCTTGGTAGGAGTCTTCCTTGACCGCTCGCCGGAGATGGTCGCCGGGCTGCTCGGTATATGGAAGGCGGGCGGCGCATACATACCCCTCGATCCGGCGGCGCCGCACCAGCGGATCGCTTTTATGCTGGAAGACTCCGCTCCTCCCTTTGTGCTCACTCTCGATGATTTGGCTGGCGCACTCCCCAGTACTTCCGCCCAGGTGATTCATCTCGATGATCTCTGGGTCAAGCGAAGGCCGGTGGGCCCGACTCCGGAGCGCCCTGCGACCAGCACGGTTTCAGGTGACAGCGTCGCTTATGTGATCTATACCTCCGGTTCGACGGGCAAGCCAAAGGGGGTAAGCATCACCCATGGAGCGCTGGCCAACACCATCCGCGGCGTCGGCCAGGACTTGATGCTGCAGACAGAGGACGTCGTGCTTGCCTGGTCCACGATCGCCTTCGACGTCGCATGTCTCGAAATTTATTTGCCTCTCGCCTTCGGCGCCAGTTTGTACCTGGTAGAGAAGAACCTGATCATGGGCGGCGGTTCGCGGATCGAACAAATGCGTGCTTCCGCGGCGACGGTCATGTTCGCGACTCCCACCATGTTTCGCCTGTTACTCGAGGAAGGGTGGCGGGGCGATGCGAGGATGCAGCTCATCTCCGGCGGTGAGGTCCTGCCCCTCACGCTTGCCCGAAGCTTAGCCAGGATCTGCCGCGTGCTCTGGAACCAATATGGGCCCAGCGAAACGGCCATATGCGCAACCCGGGCGAGAATCGAATCCGATGTCACGAAGATCACCATTGGCTTTCCCTTGCCGAATGTCAGCATCCACCTTCTCGATTCCCAGCTTCAGCCGGTGCCGCAGGGTGAAGTGGGCGAGATGTATATCGGTGGGGCCGGTGTGGGTCTCGGCTACCTCAATCGGCCCGATCTTACTCGGGCATGCTTCCTTCACGATCCTTCTGTTGATGGAGCAAATGGTTGGATCTATAAGACCGGAGATCTTGCCGTTCAGCTCGAGGACGGCCGTTTCGACTATCTGGGGCGGCTGGATGGCCAGGTCAAAATTCGAGGGTTCCGCATCGAGCTGGGAGAGATTGAATTTGCACTCAGGGAATGCGAGGGAGTGCAAGCAGCAGTGGTGCGGGCGATCGAACTCGAGGATGGCGATTTGCGCCTGGTTGCTTTTGTAGTTGGCGAGCGGGCTTCCCGGGTGGGCCAATGGAAGGAGTCACTGGGCCGGCAATTGCCTCCTTATATGATCCCTGCGGAGTTTTTATGGGTACCCTCTTTCCCCACCACCGCCGGCGGTAAGGTGGATGGTCAGGCTCTGGATGCGATGCGTCTCCATACCGCGACTTCGCCTACTCCCGCACCAGCGCCATCCGCGTTGAATGCGGTCGAAGCACGCCTCAAAGCAATCTGGGAAAGGCTGCTTAAGGTCGAGACGGTCGGTATCCATGACGATTTCTTTTCGCTGGGTGGGCACTCCCTGTTGGCAGCGCGTATGTTGGTCCAGATCGAGGGGTGGTTCGGCTGCAAACTGCCCCCTTCTGTGCTGGTGGAGCATCCGACCATCCACGGTTTGGCCACCTACCTCCGTCAGAGTCCTCAAGGGAAATGGCCGGCACTGGTAACGCTCCAGGCGGGCGCATATCAGCCCCCGCTTTTCATCGCCCATGGCATAGGGGGGAGCCTGCTGAGTTTTATCGAGTTGGCGGCCCAGTTGGGGCCGGCGCAACCGGTATATGGCCTGCAGCTACCGGCATCGATCGATGAGCATCAAGCGGACCTGAGGACCCTGGCCGAAAATTATCTGCGCCAGGTCCGCGCGGTTCAGCCCTCTGGCCCCTACCATTTTGCCGGCCATTCTTCCGGTGGCCTGGTGGTCTTTGAGATGGCCTGCCAGCTCAGTGAGCAGGGCGAAACCATGGGCCTATTGGCGCTTTTGGATTGCGACCCCGATACGGGCAAGGCCGTGCATCAGCCCTTTCGTGATTGGGATTCGTTGAAGGCTTCTTTTTCTCGTGCGCGCGCAGAGTTCAAGCTGCGCGAATTTGGAATGCGCGAATTGCTGCGTCGCAGAATCGACTATCAGCGGATAAAGACCAAGGCCTGGCTTGCGGCCCGGTCACGCCGTGCAGGAAAGACCCATGGCAAAGTGGAAGCGGAAGGATACCTCGCGCTCGCCCTGCGCGATTACGAATTGAGACCGTATCCCGGGAACATCACTTTGTTTGTGGCCCAGGACGAGCCGGGTACCAAGGCCGAGCCGGCAAGCGCGTGGGCGGGAAAAGTTCTGGGTCAGTGTGAAACGCGGCTGATCCCCGGAACTCATCGTACGATCTTGAATCGCCCCCAGGTGGTTTCACTTGCCCAAGAGATCAGCCACAAAATGCTGAAGAATGGGAACGCAGGTTCGAGAAGCATAGTGGCTTGATAGGCTGCGGAAAAACTCATGCCTTGTATCAGGGCACGACTTTAGAGCTTGCGGAAAAACTCCGGTTTCTGAAGGGTACGAGCTACCTCGCCGCAGCGAGCATTAGCTCGTACATAAGTGTTTGCAAACAGGTCCGGCTTTAGCCACTGAGGGATGACTCTTTCTAGGCTGGGTGGCCCATTCAAGCCGTACTTTGGCTTGAGTGGGATAGCGGCTCTCGATGTGCCATTTCCGTTTTGCCACGGCCGCCCAAGTAAAAAATTCCCCCAGAAGGGCATGGAGCATCTACATTTTCGTGAGCCTTGGGTAGGATCCATCGAGCTTCGGTTTTGGCTCTTGTCTTGTGTCAGGGCCGACTTTGAGTCAGGGACGAAAGCTGAAACGTTCGATCCTGGCTTCGCCATGAGCGGTTGCGAGGGCTCCGATTGTGCCCGCTGCCGGCGACGCATCGTAAAGCTTCCACGGATATTGAAAGCGCGCCCGCGTTCGTAGCAGCTCCGGTGGCGCGTCCGGCATCAACCCAACATCGAAGCTGTCGAGCGCACGATGAAGACCCACTCCTTCGGCCTTGAGAATTGCTTCCTTGCGCGTCCAGCAGCGATAGAAGCCGCCAAGCCAGGCATCGCCCTGAAGCCCACTCAACTCAGAAAGCTCGCTGCTGGAGAAATTCGTTGCGGCCACTTCCGGTTCGATGGGCCTTACCTGTTCCACATCCACGCCCACTGGTAGTCCGTAGGCCACCGCCAAAACGGCAATGCTCCGGCAATGGCTCAGGCTGAAGTGAAGGGAAGACCCCTCGCCGGCCAATTCGGGTTTGCCGAAGCGATTGGCATGGAAGCTGAGTTCTTTCGCAGGCTGGTTGAGATAGCCGCCGAGAATCCTGCGCAGGTTGGCATGGGCGACCGCATAGCGTAAGCGATCCGGAGCAAAATGAAAACGTTGCATCCGGTCCAGTTCCGCGGGTCCCAGGATGTCGATGTGAGCAGGCAGATCCGCTGCAGCTGGTTCGAGAAGCCAGGCCCAGAGATGGACTTCCTCTGGGGAGATCGCCGTTGGGATTTCGGAGGCAGGCCAGATAAGCGCGGAGATCACGTCCAATCGACTCCCTGGAATTGTCATCCGCCCGTTCCGGCGTGCCGTGGCAGCAAACTCTGGAGCTGCTGCACGGCGGGAAACCGACATGCAATTCTTTCAGCCGCTAGCTACTTCCTCATGGAAGCCCTACCCCACCCTTGTCATCCCGAGGAGCGGACTTGCCTGTGGCAAGTCAAGGGACAAATTGCACCGGCAACAAAAGCTTTGGGTGCCCCATTCAAGCCGTACTTTGGCTTGAGTGGGCTACCATGCCTCCCCCCACTCGTTAGTCATTAGGAGCGAAGCCGAGAGCCTGCCCTGAGCGAAGTCGAACGGGGACCTGCTGTGCGCCTTTCCCTGACGCAACTTCGCAAGTGTGCCCGCCGCCCTCAACTCGTCGAAGTTTCTTGCCACCGACCGTAGTGCACCCCCTCGACTCGTCTGCCGCCGTAGCACTACGCGTTTTTGTCTGGGCTCTCCCCTCTCGTGCCGCCTCCGGGGTTTTCGACCCACATCAATTCCAGTTGCCGCAATTTGTTGGTCAGGAAAGCCACGTCACGGGCGCTGACGTCTTCCGATTCCGCCCGCGCGATCTCGTGCTGTAAGAAGTTGAACGCCGGCCGCATGTCCACCGGGAAGTCGTCACTGCGGAGTCCGCGCAGAAATTCCCACGCCTGCAGAAGCAGTGTCCGGTCACCCGCGTTCGTCCCTTCGTGCGCCAGCACCGAGGCTGCGCGCCGGAGTCTTTCATGAGCATCCAGTTTGATCATGGGTAATGAAAGTGTGACACGAAATGGTCAAAATCATCTACCACTGACGAGCACTTTGCGACTCCCCCGCCCTATTCCTCAACCAATATAATGAAGTGGCGCCGAAGGTGCTGCACCGAAAAGCAACCCATTACCCCGTTGACTCCTCAGACAACTGGGGGCAAAGTGCATCTCCCAAGGTTAAACCGTCGATGGACACAACGTTGCGCGACACAAAAAACGACACCGCCGCGGGCTACGACTTCCGGTCCCCGTTGGCTGAGTACGTGCGCAGCCAGGCATTGCCTGTGGATAAGCTGGGACATCAGCCGCGGCTCTATGCGTTGACCCGATTGGTTGGGCGAGGGCTCGCCTACGACGACGACGTGGTGTATGCTGCGGCGTGGTTGCATGATCTGGGCGTCTTTATCGGTCATCGTCCCGAGGATCCGGTCAAACTTTCCGGTTGGGATAATGTCAGCTACGCGATGAAGCAAGCGCCGGCGGCGCTCCTCCAGGCCGGCTTCCCTACGACAAAAGTTGCACAGGTCGTGGAAGCGATACGCACCCACCAACCCCATTTGAGTCCGTCCGCAATCGAGGGCACGATCCTGCGTGATGCGGACATCCTCGAGCAGCTGGGGGCGATCGGCGTCTTGCGCGTGGCGGCAAAGATAGGCCGCGATACGCGTTATCCAACATTTACCGATGCCGCAGCTACCTTGCGCAGAGCCCTCGCGGAATTGCCGGGCAAACTTCACCTCGATACGGCGAAAAGGCTGGCGCGCCCGAAGATCGCTCTCCTCCAGGCATTCCTTCGGGAACTGGACCAGGAAGCACACGGTGCTCTGTGCTGAAGTCGTCCGTTATGGTTACCTATGATGTTCCAGGGTCAGGTAGCTGTGCGTGGAGTGTGAGAGACTAACCGTTGCCGCGGCATTGTGACAAGAAGGTCTTTGCGTAAGGCCGGCCGGCGGCGGATTTGCATTGGGGGCCTGTTTCATGAAGCTGAAAAACGCCAAGGTAGTGGTGTGCGGCGCCGGGGGTTTCATCGGCGGACACCTGGTCAAGAGCCTCCTGGACAATGGAGCAAATGTCATCCGCGCGGTCGACGTAAAACCGCTGGACGAGTGGTACCAGACGTTGCCCGGTGTGTCCAATCTGTCTCTGGATCTTAAAGACAAAGACAGTTGCATGAAGGCGGCGCAGGGCGCCCAGGTAGTCTTCCAACTGGCCGCGGATATGGGCGGCATGGGTTTTATCGAGAACAACAAAGCCCTCTGCATGTTGAGCGTGTTAACCAATACGCACATGTTGATGGCCGCACGGGAAAAGGGCGTCGAGCGATTTTTCTACGCTTCCTCCGCCTGCGTGTACAACGGCGACAAGCAAACCAGCCCGGATGTAGTTGCGCTTAAGGAAGAGGACGCCTATCCGGCGCTCCCCGAAGACGGCTACGGCTGGGAGAAGCTGTTTAGCGAACGCATGTGCCGCCACTTTGAGGAGGACTTTGGGCTGCAATGCCGGGTGGCCCGCTACCACAATGTCTATGGTCCTTTGGGTACCTGGACCGGCGGACGCGAAAAAGCGCCTGCTGCCATCTGCCGCAAGGTCATCGAGGCCAAGGCATCGGGCAAGCATCAAATCGAAATATGGGGTGACGGCAAACAGACCCGCAGCTTCATGTATATCGACGATTGCACCCGGGGCACGCAGGCGATCCTCGAAAGTGAAATTCATGAGCCCATCAATCTGGGCAGCAGCGAACTGGTCACCATCAATCAATTGGTAGACCTGGCCGAATCGATCGCCGGAGTGAAGCTGGAGCGCAAATACAACCTGGACGCACCCAAAGGCGTAAACGGACGCAACAGCGATAACACCAAGATTAAACAGTATCTGGGATGGGAACCTTCGATCCGCCTGAAAGAAGGCCTGGCGAAAACCTACGCATGGATCGAGAGCGAAATGATGGCGGTATCTAGAGCGTAATCAGGGTTACTGTGATTGGTGCGAGCAGTTGGGTTACAGCAGCTCTAACGGTCGACTAGACTGAGTCTAAGGGAAACTGTGGGAGTGACAGCAGTGGCGACGGCAAGCGCTCAATTCCGACAGATTCTGGGAATCCGATTCTTCATCGGAGATGCAGATGAAGCGATCGCCCGCATCAGCGGGGGCGGCCTGCTGGTGGTTCCCGCAGCCCCAGCGCTAAAGAATCTGGCCCACGATCCGGAATATCGTGAAGCTCTCCAGGGCGCAGACCTGGTAATCACTGACAGTGCCTTCATGGTTATGATCTGGAATCGTCTCAAGCGCGATTCCATTCGCAGGGTTTCAGGCCTGAAGTATTTGTCTTCGCTGTTGAAGCAGCCCGACTTTTACCAGCCTGGCGGGAGCTTCTGGATCATGGCTAGCGAGGAAAGCGCGCGCAGAAATTGCGCGTGGCTGCGGCGGCAGGGGATTGAGCTGGCCGCCGACGACCGATACATCGCGCCGCTTTACGGCAAGACAATTCTTGATCGTGCGCTCCTGCAGCGGATCAATGAACGGCGTCCTCGCCATATCGTCGTGACCTTGGGGGGCGGCACGCAGGAGCGCCTCGGGCTTTACCTGAGAGGCGAGCTCAACTGCAAGCCTTCCATCCATTGCATCGGGGCAGCCATTGCCTTCCTGAGTGGCGACCAGGTGCAGATTCCCAGATGGGCAGACCGCATGTATTTGGGATGGCTATTTCGCTGTCTCTCAGATCCGCGGCGTTACATGCCCCGCTATTGGGATGCGCGCAAGCTGCTTTCACTCATGATCCGTTATGGCAGCAGCCTTCCGGATGCCCTCATGAGCGCTTCGCCGGCCGGTGTAGAGCTGACAGCCCTGACCTCAAAGAACGACTGCATTCCATCTACACCCAGCACGTCACAGTCGTAGTTGCAGCCCTGGACTTCCCTGGAGCTTCATCCCTTGTATCAGCGCGCCACTTTACAGGCCGCAAAAAACCTCGCCCAACGAAGGGCATCAAAAGCCGTCGGATAAATGGCTGTCAATTACACGGGCAACAAAAGCTTTGGGTGCCCCATTTGCCCCGATTTCCTGCGGAGGCTTGTGGCATTGATACACCGCATGCGCCTTTCCTTATTGAAAGGCGCACACGCGGACCTCTCTGGCACAGCGTGGCAGGAAATCGGGGTCAAGCCGTACTTTGGCTTGAGTGGGCTACCATGCCTCCCCCACTCGTTTTTCACTAGGACCGTAGTGGAGACCGCGGTTTCTCTTCCGGTTCCCCAAGCACCCTCTTTAAGCCCCGGAGGGCAACGCACGGGTGTAGCCAGGCGATGGGCCGCTACTACTGGTTTCCCCGTACGCTGGCGCGTTGTGTTTCCGCGTGCTTGGCTGCAGTTTCCAGCGCCTTTGCCTGGGGCAGGTAATCGAGCGCCTTGTTGATCATGGGATCCCAATTTGCCCGCACCTTCAAACCCTCTTCCTGGCCAAACTGGGTGGTGAAGATCTCAGCCTTGATGTTGGCCTTCACCCAATCCATGACCGGGGTCAGATCAGCATCGGTGTAGGGAATCTGCTGGCTGGTCAGGAATTGCTTAAAGGAGTCCATCACCGCGTCGTCCACCTGGAAATCTTTGCCCACGGTTCGGTTGGCCATGTAGTGCTTGGCGAAATTAAAGAACGCGTAATGTTCCAGCAACACGTCCTGAACGGGGACGGACTTCGGAGTGTCGATCTTGTCGTCAGGTGTGATCCCGCCTCCGCCAAAGACCGTTCTTCCGGAGTCGGTGGCTTTCACCTCGCGACTCTTCGTATCCTGCGGTTGGTCATGGTTGTAGTAGTAGTCGTAGAGCGAGACTCCGTTGTAATTGCGCTGAATGAGCCGGCCGCTGGGCGTGTAATAGTGATAGGTCGTTAGCGCGAGTCCCGTGTTTTCAGACAAGGGGTAGACGGTTTGCACCAGTCCCTTGCCGAAGGTGGTTTCGCCGGCGATGATCGCGCGATCGTGATCCTGCAGTGCACCGGAAACAATTTCAGCAGCCGAGGCAGTGCCGTGATTGACCAGCACCACGATGGGATATTCGTGGCCGCCGTTGCCATGGGTAGCGCGGTAGGTTTGTTCAGGGAAGGCCCGCCCACGTTGGGAGACAATCACCTGGCCCTTCTCCAGGAACTTGTCGCATACCGCCACCGCTTCACTTAATAAGCCACCAGGATTTCCCCGCAGATCGAGAATCAGCCCATCGATACTGCCGAAGTGATCCAGCGCATCCGAGAGCTCACGGCCGGTCGTCTCCTGGAAGTTGGTGATGTGCACATAGCCGACAGTGGGTCGGATCATGTACGTAAGGTCGATGCTGTTGTGTGGGATCTCATCGCGGATCAGGTCGAATACCAGCGGCTTGGCCGCGCCCTCGCGTGCGATCGTAATCTGCACATGGGTACCCTTGGGCCCTTTGAGCACGTTGGCGACATCTTCCGAATTCATGTTGTCCGTGGACTTGCCGTCTACCGCGACAATCACGTCTCCGGGCCGTATGCCGGCCTTGAAGGAAGGTGTGCCCTCAAAAGGACTGACCACGACAATCTTGTTGTTCTGGGGCTGAATCAGCATGCCTACGCCGTAGTACTTGCCGTGCTGATCTTCGCGCATCTTGGCGTAAGCTTTTGGATCGTAAAAGCTGGAATGGGGGTCGAGCACCCGCAGCATGCCGGGAATGGCGCCATCGTAGACAGCCTTTTCCGCTTTGTCGCCGGTCAGCGGCTCGGCGTAGTTCTGTTCCACCAGGTCATAAACACTGGTGAAGGAACGCAAATCGTCGCGCAGCGCGGACTCATCGGTACTGGATTGCGCGCCCAGCCTCTGGCTCACCACCGTGCCAAGGCAGCCACAAATCACAAAGAAGAGGAGAAGGGAGAACAAAAACCGTCGTGTGCGCGAGGCCATAATTGCGGGTTTCCTCTGGGTCCGGAGGGGCGCGAAGGAAGGCAGCCCTGCTGCGCGGCCCGGAGTGTTCTTGACTCGAAGTATATCATTGGACGTAAGCTGATCTGATACGTACTCGAGTGCGCAAAACCTTAGGAAATCCGGTCTGTTTCACTAGCCGCACAACGGTGCTCGGGCGAAACCAGGCAAACTACCACGTAAGAGCTAGAGCACTTTACTTCTGGTGTATAGAGGGCAACGAATTCGGCCGCGGGTTTTCCCAGGAAAAGCCGCACATCGCTTCCTCTCCACTGCAGCGTAGAAGTGAAATGCTCAGCAGCGTACCAGCGATACGAGATGTCCAGAACCCATGACGTCACCTAAATTTCGGCAATCCACGGCGATTTTGATCCTGAGCGCGAGTCTTGGCGCTGTCCCATCCCTGGCCCAGGCCACCAACACCCAAACCGCGAATGCCCAAACCCCGCAGAACCCGGCCGCGCTGGCGCCGGTCAACGGCAAGGTGGTCGAGGATATTGTCGCCCGGGTGAATGACCAGATCATCACCCAGTCGGACTACGATCGAGCCGCGGAACAACTCGATGGCGAGGCCAAACAGCAGGCCATTCCGGCCCGCGAGCTACAGCAGAAGCAAGCCGATCTGCTGCGCGATCTGATTGATCAGCAGCTCCTGCTCTCCAAAGGCAAGGAACTGGGAATCACCGGCGAAACCGAGTTGATCAAGCAGCTGGACAATATCAGAAAGCAGAATCATCTGGATTCGCTCGAAGACCTGGAGAAGGCTGCGCAGCAACAGGGCGTATCGTATGAAGACTTCAAAGCGAACATCCGCAACCGCATCATTACCGAGCAGGTGGTGCGGGACGAGGTCGGGCGGCACATTACCATGTCGCCGGCGGAAGCACAGAGATACTTCAAGGAGCACGAAAGTGAGTTTGCCCAGCCGGAGTCGGTGACCCTGAACGAGATTTTGATTCCCACCCCTGCGCAGGCGGGGACAGAGGGGGCAGATCCGGCCCAGGTCGCGGCGGCGCAGGCGCAAGCCGAGGCCATAGAAGCCAAACTGGCCGCGGGTGCAAAGTTCGAAGATTTAGCCAAGCCGGCCCCCACGGACCCCACCGCGCCGAAGAGCGTCGTGTTGGGCGAGTATCGCCGCGGAATGTTGGGGAAGGAATTTGAAGACAAGGTCTTCGCCTTGAATGCCGGCCAGCACACGCAACCGATTCGCACCAAGCAGGGCTTCATCATCCTGCAGGTCACCCAGCATACGCTGGGCGGTGATGCCAGCTACAAGCAGGTGGAGCCGCAAGTGGAAGAAGCCCTCTTCATGGAGCGTATGCAGCCGGCACTGAGGGTGTACCTGACCAAGCTGCGCGAAGAGGCCTACGTAGAGCTCAAGCCGGGAGTAGTGGACACCGGGGCCAGTGGCAATGAAATGCGCCTGACCTATAGCGCCTACACGCCGCCCCCGCCTAAAAAGAAGAAGAAATTTGCCCGTGCTCGCTTCCGTGGCCGGGACAGGTCAACCGCGGCGTCTGCGGCCCAGGCGGCGTCTGCTCAAACCCCAGCGGCGCCGGCAACTGGTGCGAGCACGGCGGCCCCGGCCGCTGGCGCAACCCAGGCCTCTGCCGCCGGCACAGCGACTGGCGCCAAAACAGCGACCACGCAACAGGCGAGCAATAACGCCCAGAACGTGGAGAAGCCTGGTAAGAAAGAGAAGATCCGTTTCGGGCAGGCCCCGCGCGAATCTCTTCCTGCCTCGCAGGTCGCTACGTCCAGCGTCCCCTCGGTCGGTCCAGACACCAATCCAACCGTTACCACTCCGGAAACGCGTTACGTAAACCCGGACGGTACGATAACCGGCGCACCGGCTCCGGTAAATGAAAAGAAGACCCGCCTGAGCAACCGCCCTCCCGTCAAGAAGGTGAAGAAAGACAAGTCTGGGACGGCGGATGCCCCCCCACCGCCGACCCCCGAAGACCTGGCGTCACAGAAGGTACAGGACGCGCCACTGGGGCTGGCCGACCAGACGGCAGCGCAGAAAAAGGCCAAGCAGAAGGGCGAAAAGACCCGCTACTCCGCCAAGCCCAAGGAGCCGGACCAAACCCCCGCACCCTATCTGGGCAAACCGGCGCCTGCAAGCACCCAGCCGCCCGCTTCAGGCGCCAGCCAGCCGGCCGCCGCCCCCGAGACAAGCCAGCCGGCGCCCGCTACCGCCCCACCCAGTCCGGCAACGCCTCCCGGCGCGCAACCTTAGCAGAAATGAAAGAGATTTACGTCGCGGATCTAGGCAAATTCGAAAACCAGCCAGTAGTCTCTTTCTTCGCCGTCACCTCCAGGCAATTGCGCAGCCGAAAGGACGGCGGCCAGTATATGGCGCTGACCCTGGGCGACCGTACTGGCCAGATTGAATCCCGCATGTGGGACAATTTCGCCGACGCCGTTGCCGTCTTTGAGCAGGGAGACGTGGTTAAGGTTCGCGGGGAAGTCTGCCGCTACAACGGCCGCCTCCAGCTGAACCTGGAAAAGCTCCGCCTCGCTACCGGGGACGAGTTCGAACTGGCAGACTACGTTCCCCACACCCGCAAAGACGTGGAGGCGTTATGGCAGGCGCTGGTTCGGTCCGTCGACAGTTTCTCTGATCTTTCTCTGCAGGCGCTGGTACGTTCTTTTCTCAACGATCCAGTCTTTGCCGTAGCTTTCCGTGAAGCCCCGGCCGCCAAAACCCTCCACCATGCCTGGCTCGGCGGCCTGTTGGAGCATGTAGTCTCGCTCGTGGGCATCTGTGACCTGGCTGCGCAGCATTATCCTGAGATTAACCGTGACCTGCTCCTGACCGGCGCCATTCTGCATGACGTCGGCAAGCTGGAGGAGTTGCGTTGGGGCACCAGCTTCGACTACACCCTGGAGGGACAACTCGTAGGGCACATCACCATCGGCATCTCAATGATTGAGAAGAAGCTGGCGACACTGCCGGATTTTCCTCCAGCGCTGCGCATTCTGGTCGAGCACATGGTCCTGAGCCATCATGGCAAACTGGAGTTCGGTTCGCCCAAACTGCCCATGATTCCAGAAGCAGTGCTGCTCAACTACCTCGACGATATCGACGCCAAGATGCACACCATGCGCAGTGAATTTGAGCGCCACGAAGCGCAAGGGGGAGAGGCAGGCGAGATGACCGACTGGGTGCGTTCCATGGACAGGCCGCTGCTCAACACGGCAACCTTCCTCAAGCCCAAGCCCCCGTCCGAGGAGTAGACCATGAACTATCTGCTGAAGACCGAGCCCACCGCCTATTCTTTTGCCGACCTGGTGCGGGAAAAAGAAACCGACTGGACAGGCGTGACCAATCCGCAAGCGGTTAAGAATCTCCGCGCAATGAAGAAGGGCGATAAGCTCGTCATCTATCACACCGGCGACGAAAAGGCGGCGGTGGGCCTGGCCCACGTCACGTCCGTCGATTTATCCGATCCCAAAGTTCCCTTGGTTCGCATTGCCGCCGGCCCGGCGATCAAGCGCCCAAAAACCCTTGCGGACATCAAGCAGCAACAGCTCTTTCAAGCTTCGCCCCTGGTCCGTCAGGCACGGCTCTCTGTCGTTCCCCTGGAGGAGACGCAGTACGACTGGATCGTCCACAACTGATCCGTGGCGTAAGCAGATCGTCCAGGGTGAAATCGTCTACAATCAAACGTTAGGTCTGCTCGCCTCATAACATGCTACGTTTCTCAACGGCTGGTGAATCACACGGCGAGTGCCTCATCGCCCTCATTTCCGGACTGCCCTCGGGCCTCGACGTCGATCTTCCATTCATCGACCGGGAGTTGTGGCGGCGCCAGCAGGGCTTCGGCCGTGGCGGCCGTATGCACATCGAGCAGGACCGCGCGCACATCCTCTCCGGGGTGCGCCATGGCAAGACCATCGGTTCGCCGGTTTCCATCCAAATCGAAAATCGCGACTGGAAGAACTGGACTGATGTTCTGCCTGTGGGAGCGGGCGATCCGGCAAAGCACAAAGCCGTGGCTTCGCCGCGGCCAGGCCACGCCGATCTCGCCGGTTCGCTGAAGTACGATTTTCCCGATGCTCGCTATGTGCTCGAGCGGGCCT
Organism: uncultured Acidobacteriaceae bacterium; assembly: GCA_963788515.1. GTDB lineage: Bacteria > Acidobacteriota > Terriglobia > Terriglobales > Acidobacteriaceae > PALSA-350. The sequence goes on along the minus strand of CAWBGZ010000019.1, from coordinate 43,176 downwards.
CCGCGCGCGAATCCACCGCTCGTGTGGCGGCGGGCGCCTTGGCCAAGTTGCTGCTAAAACCGCTGGGCATCGAGATCGCCAGCCATGTGGTGCGCGTTGGCCGCGTAGAACTGCCGCGCATTGCCTCCTGGGAAGAGATCAAGGCGCTGAACCAACGCGATGCGATCCTATTGAACTGCGTTGATCCGGAAACGGAAGAGCGGATGAAGGCGGAAGTGGATCATGTCTTGCGCACCGGCGATTCCATCGGTGGAGTTTTCGAAGTGGTCGTCCACGGCGTCCCGCCAGGTCTCGGCACGTATGCCAATTGGGATGAGCGGTTGGATGGATTACTCGCCTGGGCGGTGATGTCGCTGCAGGCAGTGAAGGCAGTGGAAGTTGGCCAGGGGGTCACGGCTGCCGAGTCTTTTGGTTCCGCGGTGCATGATGCCATCGGCTATAGCCCGGAGGAGAATGGCGCCGCACCCACCAGGTTCACTCGAGAACACAACAATGCTGGTGGCATCGAGGGTGGCGTCTCAAACGGTGAAGATGTCGTGGTGCGCGGCTATTTAAAGCCGATCTCCACCCTACGCCGCCCGCTCGGCTCCGTTTCCTATGCTACGCGGGAGGCGACCAAGGCTGCGTACGAGCGTTCCGATGTCTGCGTCGTGCCTGCCGCTGGAGTGGCAGCCGAAGCGATGGTTGCCTTCATCGTGGCAAAGCTCGCGCTGGAAAAGTTTGGTGGCGACTCGGCCGGAGAACTCAGCAGGAACTACCAGGGATACCTGGAGCAGATTCGCAGATTTTAAGGAAGATATCCGGTCGCATGGTCTATCCCATTGTTAAGTTTCCCGACCCCATCCTGCAGCGGCCGTCCGAGCCCGTCACCGTGTTTGACGAGGGTTTGAAAAAGCTGGTCGACGATATGTTCGAGTCCATGTACATCGCTCATGGCATCGGCCTCGCCGCCCCGCAAATTGGGATTCCCAAACGTTTGACCGTGATCGATCTCAGCTTTCAGAAAACTCCTGAAGACAAGATCGCCCTGATCAATCCCGAGGTGGTCACCAAAGAAGGAAAAATCTTCGAGGAGGAGGGCTGTCTCAGCCTGCCTGATATTCGCGAGAAAGTCGCGCGCGCCGCGAAGGTCAAAATACGCGCCCAGGATGTGCAGGGCAATTGGTTTGAACGCGAAGCCGATGACCTCCTGGCGCGCGCCTTTCAGCATGAGATCGATCACCTGGACGGGATTCTCTTTATCTTCCGCATCAGTGCCCTCAAGCGCGACTTTGTGTTGCGCAAGATACGCAAGTTGCAGCGAGCCGGGGAATGGTAGGTGAGGCTCGTCTTTTGCGGCACTCCGCAGTTCGCCATCCCCACCCTTGAGCAACTCATTGCGGCCGGCCACAGTATCGAGCTGGTGGTAACCCAGCCGGATAGGGTAAGGGGCCGCGATCAGGATCCTTCCCCGCCCCCGGTCAAGATGCTGGCAAGCGCGGCCGGCCTTCCGGTAGTCCAGCCGGAAAAGATCAAGAACAATCTGGAGTTGCGATCTCGCCTGGAGGCGATCCAGCCGGACGCCATCATCGTAGTGGCTTACGGCCGCATCATCCCGGAGTGGATGCTGCACCTGCCGCGATGGGGCAACCTCAACCTTCATGCCTCGCTGCTGCCTAAGTACCGCGGCGCCGCTCCCATCCAGTGGGCAGTCGCTAACGGCGAAACCGTGACCGGCGCCACCACCATGCGTATCGATCAGGGTCTGGATACAGGTGACATTCTCTTGCAACGTACCCTGGCCATCGGACCTGACCAGACAGCCGAGCAGCTTTTCCGGGTGCTCGCCCAGAGCGGAGCCAGTCTTATGCTCGAGACGCTCGAAGGTCTCGAGGCGGGCACGATTCACCCGATTCCGCAGGATGATGCCAAGGCCTCGCTGGCGCCGATCCTCCAGCGCGAAGATGCTCTCGTCGATTTCACGCGGTCCGCTCCCGAGATTTACAACCGCTGGCGCGGCTTTCAGCCCTGGCCCGGCGCATACACCTTCTTCCGTGGGAAAAAACTCACCCTCCATCGCATGCAGCCCGCTGGAGCTACCGACATCCCGGCCGGAGAACTGACGGTAGATGGAGATCGCCTGTTCGTGGCTGCCGGTTCGGGGACGCGGCTCGAGCTGTTGGAGGTTCAAGTGGAAGGAAAGAAACGAATGCCGGTAGCGGATTTTCTGCGCGGCACGGCTCCCCGTCCGCATGAGAGCCTCGCCATGTCATGATCGCGCCCGCCCGGAAAGCCGCTTTCGATCTGCTGCTGGACCTCAAGCGCAAGCCGGAGTCGCACAGTGACGTGCTGCTCCATTCCAGGCGTGTGGAGGCGTTATCGCCTCTCGACCGAAATCTGGCAACCACTCTGGTGATGGGGGTGCTGCGCTGGCAACTGGTATTGCAGCAGCGTATCCGTGAGGCGCTCACCCGGAGCAAAGGTCACCTGGCCGATCCGGTGCAGGTTGCGCTCGAGTTGGGAGCGTTACAGTTACTGTTGCTTGATCGCATCCCGGCACACGCCGCTATTTTTGAGAGCGTGGAACTTGTCCGCCAATCGGGAAATCCCTACGCCGTGGGGCTGGCCAACGCCGTCCTGCGCAAACTGACGCAGGCGCCAAAGCTGCAGGAGGCGGATGCCTCCGCTGCGCATCCGCCGTGGATGGTGGAACGATGGGTGGCGGCGTATGGCAGCCAGGCGGCTGACGCCATCTGCCGTTACGACCAGCTTCCTCCCCCCACCACGATTCGCCTCCCCTCGTCGGATGCAGAACCGGCTTTACAACTGGAGCCGGGAAGCTTCGTAGCCCGCGCCTGGAGGGCGGTTGCCGGAGAGGTGACAGGCGCGCGGGTAGCGCGCATGCAGGATGAGGGATCGCAGCTGGTTGCGGAGTTAGCGGGGCAGGGCACTGCCATCCTGGATTGCTGTGCAGCTCCGGGAGGGAAGACCGCCATCCTGGCCGAGCGCAATCCGACCGCCACGATTACCGCCTGCGATATCAGCCCTTCGCGGCTCAAAGCCATGCAGGTCCTCCTTGCCGGGCAGCCGGGACAGATTCGCTACCGCGTTCTCGATGCCACTGAGTTGCCGTTCCAGGATGCATTCGACCTGGTGCTCTGCGACGCCCCCTGCAGCGGAACGGGAACCCTGGCCCGCAATCCGGAGATAAGGCATCGGATCATGGTGGATGATTTTGCGCGCCAGCATGAACGCCAGGTACGTCTTCTCTGCTCGGCGATGCGTTCCTTGCGCCAGGGTGGGAGGCTTGTCTACTCCACCTGCTCCCTCGAAGCCGAAGAGAACGAGCAGGTGGTGGCCGAGGCGTTGCAGCGGCAGAGGGGCTTCCGCCTGCTCCCCTGGCGTCCGCAAGTCCGGGCGCTGGAGGGTGAAGGCGTGCTCCGCCCGGGCACAGCAGACCGGCTCTTCCCGGGCGCCTTGCCGGATGACTTCGTGCGATTGCTTCCCGGCGCTTACCATGGAGACGGCTTTTTCGCCGCCTGCCTTACGCGCAACTAGTGTCGTGCGTCATGCCGACATCATCGATTTCGATCACGGATATCAAAACGCGTTTTGGCACACTCAACCGGAAGGTTTTTCAAAACTCCCACAAGGCCGTCATCCTGAGAGTTTGTGACTTTATTGGTTGCACACAAAAGCCGACGCTGAAAACAAAAAGGTTAGGTGCTGCCAAACAGCGCAAAAATCAATAAAGTCACAACCTCTGAGCGAAGCGCCTCGCAGATCTATCGCTTAACAAAGGGCTTTTGGCGCGCAGTCGAAGAGCCTGTCCCGAGCATAGCCGAGGGAACCCCGAGGATGCTTGTTGGCCGACGATCTTCAGAGCTTTCCGGCCACCAATACCTGAAAGAAATCAAGAAAGTCACAGCCTCCGAGCGTAGCCGAACCGGGATCTGCAGTGCGCCTTGGCCGCCGCCCACATTTGTTCTTGGGAAGCACCTCAGGCTGTTCCTTCCTCACCAGCCACCGTAGGCTAGGATTGCATCATGCTGGATGGCGCTCCGATCGCATACTGGATAGGTTTCCACGTTGTGGTGCTGTTCCTGATCGTGGCTGACCTGGCCGTTCTCAGCCTCGGTAAGGCCTCTGCCCGAACCCGCGACAGCATTATTTTCGTCTTGTTTGTCTTTTCCCTCGCCGCCTGTTTCGGCATATGGATCGGACACGTTGAGGAGCATCAGACAGCGCTCGAATTCACCTCCGGCTACCTGATCGAGCTCTCCCTCAGCATCGATAATCTCTTCGTCTTCCTGCTGCTCTTCCGCGCCTTCGGCCTGAGCGCAGAAGCGCAAAGAAAGGCGCTCCTGTTGGGCGTCCTGGGCGCCATCGTTATGCGCGGGTTATTCATCTTTACCGGGATCGAATTGCTGCTGCGCTTTGCCTGGATTCAGTACGTTTTCGGGGCCATCCTGTTGGTAGCCGCGCTGCGGCTTCTGCGGGGAAAAAAGGCCGGGGCCGCTCCCGCTCCGGCCAAGTGGGTTGCACAATGGACAAAACGCTGGGGCACCGGCCCCAAATCTACCTTTGTGCTTGCGGTGATCGCCATCGAACTGGTCGATCTCGTCTTCGCGGTAGATTCCGTGCCGGCTGTGCTCGCCATCTCCCACCACCCGTTTGTGGTCTACACCTCAAACATCTTCGCCATTCTCGGATTGCGGTCGCTGTACTTCCTGTTGGCCGGCTTGCTGGACCGGTTGCGCTATCTCCACGTCGGGCTGGCTACGATTCTGGGCTTTGTGGGCGCGAAGATGATGCTGGCGAAATGGGTCCATGTACCGGTCGGCGTCTCGCTCGGCTTTATTGTCCTGGTGGTGATCGCGGCTGCAGCCGCTTCTCTGCTCTCCACCAAAGCACACAGCGCAAGCACCTCCTGAGGGTTGCGATACGATGGACCAAGCGTGCGCAAGATCTCGGTCAAGACCAAGTCGGGGCAATACACCGTTTCTGTGGGAAGCGGCATCCTCGATTCCCTAGCCAAACGCATGCCGGCGCTCACCGGCAAGAAGCGCAAGCTCATCTTTCTCTTAACCTCACCTGAGATCTGGGCCCTTTGGGGCCACCGCCTGCAGGCATCGCTTCCCCAGGAACCGGTCGTTCTCTTTCTACCCCCAGGCGAGCGCCACAAACGCATGGCCCAGGTGGAACGGCTGGCCACGGAGATGGCTAGGGCTGGAGCAGATCGCTCCTCCCTGCTGATTGCCTTCGGTGGCGGTGTGATCGGCGACATGGGCGGGTTTCTCAGCTCCATCTACATGCGCGGAATTGATTACATCCAGATGCCAACGACCCTGTTGTCGCAGGTGGATTCCTCGGTGGGGGGCAAGACCGGGGCGAATTTGCAAACCGGCAAGAACCTGGTGGGCTGTTTCTACCCCCCGCTGGAAGTGGTGGCCGACATCAGCCTGCTCCACACCCTTCCTCACCGGGAACTACGCGCCGGGATTTACGAAAGCATCAAGGCTGGGCTCATCCGGGACGCGGCGCTCTTCCGCTTCATCGAGAGCCATCGCGAGCTCCTGGACCAGGGCGATCCTGCTTCACTGGAGAAGATGGTCGCGGCCTCCATCAGGATTAAGGCCGAGGTGGTCACTCTGGATGAGCGGGAGTTCGGTGTGCGCATGCTTCTCAATTTCGGCCACACCCTCGGCCATGCCATTGAGGCGGTCAGCGGTTATCGTGCCCTGCTGCATGGCGAAGCCGTCGCCTGGGGTATGATCGCGGCGTTGTACATTAGCCGCCAGCGAAACCTGGTATCCGCGGAAGCCGCGCGCCGCATCGAGGGTCTGATCCGCTACTTCGAGCCCCCGGCATTACCCTCTGTCAGCACCAAACGCCTGTTACAGGCTGCATCCGGGGACAAGAAGAATCGGGCCGGAGTGCGCCGCTTCGTGCTCCTACAGGGCCTGGGCAATGCAACAGTGGCCGAGGACGTCACCGACGCCGAGGTGGTCGCGGCCATCGCTGCGATCCGCCGCCTCTCCGCGGACGGCGAATAGCCGTGGCCGCGCCTGGCGCTCAACCCGAAGGAACCGGGGATGAAGCAAGTGCCGCGGCCGCTGTCCGTTCGATGTTCGATCAGATCGCCCCGCGCTACGATCTGCTGAACCACGTCCTCTCCTGCAACATTGACCGCATTTGGTGGCGCCGGGCAGCTCGCAGCTTTCGCCAGGTGCTCGCTCGTCCGGACGCACAAATTCTCGACCTCTGCTGCGGAACCGGCGATATGACGCTGGCATTGCTGCGCCGCAGGCCAAAGGGTGGACGGCCGGTGCTGGCCGCTGACTTCGCCCACCAGATGTTGCTGCGCGGTGCGGCGAAATTCGCCCCCCAGGGAGGGATCGCCTTTGAGGCCGACGCCCTTCACCTTCCCCTGCCCACAGGTTCTCTCGATCTACTCATCACCGCCTTCGGCTTTCGTAACCTGGCCAACTACCAGGCGGGCCTGGAGGAGTTCTACCGTACGTTGAAGCCGGGCGGGCAGCTGGGTATTCTCGACTTCAGCGAGCCGGGCGGCGTGATGGGCAAGCTCTATGCCTTCTACTTCCGCCGGGTTCTTCCCGCGGTAGGTTCGCTGCTCTCAGGAGTCTCCGGACCGTATCGCTATCTTCCCCACTCCGTCCACCACTTCCCCACTCCTCCCCAACTGCTGCAAACCATGCAATCGATAGGCTTTAGGGAGGCTTCCTGGACCCCCTACAGTTTCGGCATCGCTGGCCTGTATCGCGCCGTCAAGCCAAATCCTGCGGGTTAACCAGGTGAGGTCGGCCCACTATCGTCCAATGCCCCAGCGGTGGCCAACTGGATAGACTTAGGGCATGCGTGCGACTGTCACCTGGAAGCAAGACCAGCAGTACGATGCCGAGTCCCACAGCGGCCATCACGTCGTCCTGGACGCGGACGCCGCACACCTGGGCGGCCCCAGTCCCATGGAGCTGGTGCTAATGGCCTTGTGCAGCTGCACGGCGGTCGACGTGGTCTCGATTTTGCACAAGAAGCGGGAACCGTTCACCTCGCTGACGGTTTCTGCGGTCGCCGAACAGGTGCCGGCGCCGCCCCGCACCTTCAGCCACATCCATCTCATTTACCACCTGGGCGGAAAGGTCTCAGCCAAGGCTGCCGAAGATGCGGTTGCACTGTCCAAGAACAAGTACTGCTCTGTTTCCAGGATGCTGGAAAAAGCAGCAGCCATCGATTACGAGATCACCTACGAGGGAGCATGATCAATTTCTTCCGCCTGGTCCTTGCTGGGATGACGCTTGCCATGGCGGGGCTGGTTTCGGCAGTGATGACGATGCATTTTGCCATCCATGGAGCCGAGGTGAAGGTTCCGGATCTGCAGGGGCTCACGGTAGCTGAAGCCGTGCACCGGACGGCCAATATGGGATTGAACCTGGGCATCGACAACAAGTACTACAGCGTCGATGTGCCGGCAGGCCGGGTGCTGGCGCAATCTCCTTTGCCGGGTGCCATCGTGCGCCGCGAATGGCGCATGCGGGTGACCGAGAGCCTGGGTCCGCAGCGGGTGGCGATCCCCAAGGTTGTGGGCCAGCAGGAACGAGTGGCGGCTATCGAAGTGCGTCGGCTGGGGTTGGACCTCGAAGAGACCGCGCAGATGCCCTATGGCGGTGTTCAGCCAGGAACGGTGATCGCGCAGAATCCCCAACAGGGGGCAGCCGGCGTGGAGCGCCCCAGCGTCAGCCTCCTGGTGAGCAGCCCTTTGATTACGCCGCCCCCCGCATTCGTTATGCCCCAGTTGGTCGGCTTGCCGCTGGCGTCGGCGACAGCTTTGGTGGTGCACGCGGGGTTGAAAGTCGGGCCGGTGGAGAATAGCTACTCGAGCGAGCCCGCTGCGGCAGACACCGACGCCGCGGCGGGAGAAATGGCGCCTGCGGACACCGTCGATCCCGCCGGCACAGTGTTGAGCCAGAGTCCGCTTGCAGGCCATCGCATTGAACCCGGCATGACCATCAGCCTTCGCGTCGCGCAGTAGAGGCAGATAACCAGTCAACCCAAAGTAACCTCCGAAACGATAACCGGCGATTCAGGAAAAGAGTCTCGGCGGCTAACTCCGTTTCCACAAGCGCGATATCCTCTCCGCAGATGATTTCGGCACAGCGGGCGGCCTCTCGTCACCCACCCGTTGGTCGGCAGTTGCCGGTAGTTTCGGCCTAAGGCGAGCGAAGGGCAGTTTTACCGCTGTCCGGTGTCACACCCGATCCCTGTCCCAAAATAAGCAATCCAAGCATCCCGCAACCAGGAAAATTCAACATCCTCTCGTTCCCTCACAGAGGATGGGTGGGCCCCATATCTCGCTCGTTTTTCGCGAGATGTGGGATACCACAGCTCTTTCCCTCTAAATCTCCATTCACACCATGCACTTTGCGGTCAACACCCGCACTCTTGCAGCCAAAGGAGCCACCTATGCCCAAAAATGAAGTCAGCGATCCCATCACCGATCAAGAAATAGCCTTTGCCCTTCTGGTCCTTGCTGGCGCCATGACCGACCGTCGTGCCGCCGAAGCGGTCGGCCTCAACCCCGACTCCGCCGCCGACACCAAAGCCAAACCCAGTGTCTGCGCCTTCATGCACGAGCATCGCGCCGCCGTCCAGCAACAGCTTGTCCAGCAGGACGCCGACCTGCCCCGGCGAGCCGTGGGGTGCGCCGTGGAGGAAATGCGCCCCGTGGGCCCGGACCGCGAGCAAGTACTGGCACGCCTCTGGGAACTCGCCTACCTCAGCCCCGAAATGACCCGAAACAGCATTACCGGGCAGATCAAGGCCATTTCCATGATCGTGGCCATGCAAAACTTCATCCCCGACCGTCGCGCCCTCTCTGCAGAGAAGAAATCCGCCCCTGCACCCAACCCGCAAATCAATGCCGCCGTGGCGTGTGCCCCAACGAATGACCCCAGCCAGTCCGTCTTCGCCCAACGCTTTGCCCCCTCGCAAGCACCGCCACCGGCCCTGTTCGGTTCTGTTCCAGACCTGGGAGTTCCCTTTCCCACCAAAAAGACCCCCTTAAACCCCTTTGTCCACCCCCGCTGAGCTGCTAATCCTTAAAAAGGACCCAAAAATATCGAATTTTAAAAATAACTGAACAGGCCGCTTTGCAGCTCACAAACGCTGGGTGGCCCATTCAAGCCGTCCTTTGGCTTGAGTGGGATAGCGGCTCTCGATGTGCCATTTCCCGTTTGCCAACCCCGCCCAAGGGAAAAACTCCGCAGAGGGGAACGCGACATCTACGTTTTCGACTTGCCGTAAATCGTTGACAATGCGCCGGGCTTTGAGTCCGTGGCTGGGTGGCCCATTCAAGCCGTCTTTTGGCTTGAGTGGGAAAGTGGCTCTCGATGTGCTATTTCCCGTTTACCACGCCCGCCCAAGGGAAAAAATTCCCCAGACGGGCACGCGACATCTACGTTTACGATTTGCCGTAAATCGTTGACAATACGCCGGGCTTTGAGTCCGGGGGAGCGGATTTTCAAACCTGCGGGGACGCCCTCACCCCCCCATTTGTTTTTGGGAGAAACTTCACCGCTGATTCAACAGCTGCACCGTTTCCAGGAAGACGTCGCCCACGATGGTCAGGCTCTTGGCGCTCAGCTTATCCATGGTGTCCTGGGGGGTGTGCCAAAACGCGTTTTGATATCCATAATCGAAATCGATGATGTCGGCAGAGGGCACGCCGCGTTGCACAAATGGAGTGTGATCGTCGCCCACCGTATTCTCTCGTTGGAAAAAATAAGACTGGTCGCCGAACTTGGCAGCTGCCCGTCCTACCAGGTCGAGCAGCCACTGGGTGGAGCTCAAGTCCCGCTCCACTGCGAGATCGCGGTCACCGATCATATCGGCTAGCAGAAAGGCTTTGATGTGTTTGAGGGTCCCATCGGCCTGCCACTTGGCCGCGAGGTGCCGGCTGCCATAGGTTGAGTCGGCGTCTGTCCAGCCCTTGATCGCCTCTTCTCCGTCAAAGAAAACCAGCCACACACTGTATCCATCCAACTTCTTCCCCCGGAAGCTATTGGCCAACTGCAACAGCAGGCCGGTGCTCGAGCCACCATCATTCGCGCCCGCGTAGCCGGTATCTTTCAGCGGGTAGTTGGTGTCGTAGTGGGTAGCCAGTACGATGATGCCGTCCTTGCTGCCGGGAAATTTGACAATGTAGTTCGTCATGGCCAGAGGCCCGGCGGGCGTGGATGCGGTAAAGCTGTCTTTCACCAACTCGTCTTTAGCGAACTGTCGTTCGAGGAAGGCCTGGGCCTTCGCATGTCCCGGGCTGCCCACCCAACGGGGACCCGTAGCGACGAATTCCCTGGTGTACGTCAGTGCGCGTTCGCCGTCAAAGCGTGGGAGCGGCGATGCCGTCTGCGCCTTGGCCATTCCACTCAATAAGCAATAGAGCAGCGCGGCGCCAAGCGGCCGGGACACAAAGAAGTAGCGGTTCATGACGCCTGTTTTTGGCGGTTCCTGCGGCTGGGGTGGACCATGTAAGCGACGCCAATACTGACCAGGTAAAGCGCGAGCATCGGAGCGGCAAAGACACACATCGTCAACACATCCGGAGTTGGGGTGATGATCGCGGCGATGATGAAAATAACCAGGATAGCGTAGCGGATATTCTTCCACAGAAAACTCGCGTTCACGATGCCGAAGAGGGCCAGAAAGAAGACCAGGATCGGCAGCTCGAAGGTGATCCCCAGGCCCAGGATCACGGTCATGAAGAGCTCCGTGTACTCGCCCACGGTGACCATCGGCCGGAACTGATCGCCGTACCCAATAAGGAAGTTGAGGGCGCCGGGGTAAACGTAGTGGTAGCCGAAAAAAGCGCCGGTTAGAAATAGTCCGACGGTCGCCGTCATGAATGGCAGGATGTATCGCTTCTCCTGCCGGTAAAGCCCGGGGGCGATGAACAGCCAGACCTGGAACAGAATGAAGGGCGAAGCCAGGATGGCCCCCCCGACCAGGCTGATTTTGATGAAGAAATTAAAGGGATCTACCGGGTTCAGATAGACCAGGTGAGGGTCCAGATGGTGCGCCTTGAGGGCCGAAACAATGGGCTGCTCCATGAACGCAAACAGCTTCTGGCGGAAAAAGTAAGCGATGAAGAAGGCGGCGACCAGGTAGAGTCCGGAATGAATAATGCGCTTGCGCAGTTCCTCCAGGTGTTCCAGGAGGCTCATGCCCGGCAATTCCGCTCTTTCCGTCACTGCTGTGCGGGCCCGATCCACGATGTCAGTCATGATGCGTGGTTGCCTGCTCCGGCTCGTGTTTGAGGCCGTTGGCGGCCAGTTCCGGGTGGTCCCCCGCGACTGCTTCCAGTTCCGCGACTTCTTCGTGCACCGGAATGACCCTCGACGATGGGCTCTCTGTGCTTACAGTGGTTCCGTTGCTTGGCGGCCTTATAGTCAGGGCCTCTGACGTGGGTTCCGGGGACGGTGACGGAGTCACTGGCGGGGCGGCAATTTGCTTCTGCCGATCCGCCAATTCGGCTGCGCGTAACTCTTCCTCAATCTGCATCTTGAATTCGTTGCTGGCGCGGCGGAATTCGAGCACCAGTTTGCCTAACTGACGGCCGATCTCCGGCAGCTTCTTGGGCCCAAAAATTACCAGCGCCAGTCCGAAAATGAAGATGGTATCGGGCAAACTCATCGCTCTGTCATGATACCTGCCTCGCCAAGGGCCCACAAATCAAGGTGGTTTATCATGGCTGTGGACGAAGGTCGTAGTGATGAAGACATTCTCGCTGGATGAGGCGCAGTCACTTTTGCCGATTCTCGAATCCCTTCTGCGGCGGGCGATCGAGGGCAAGGCAAGTGCTGGGCTGGTCGAAGCGGAATTGCAGATGCTCAGTCAGAATATCTTTCTCTCGGGAGGGATGCTGGTGGATGTCGCGGCAGTTGCGCGTAAGCGCATGGCCCAGCGCGCCTCAGTCCAGCAAGCCCAGGATGCGATCCAGGAAATTGACTCGATTGGCGTCCAGGTAAAGGATCTTGACAAGGGACTGCTCGACTTCCCATGCCAGATCGGCGACCAGATCGTTCTACTCTGCTGGCAGTTGGGTGAAGCAAAGATTGACTACTGGCACACCGTAGACGCTGGCTTCCAGGGCAGACAGCCCCTCGATGAGCGTTTTCATCCGAAGAGCCGCCCCGAAAGACCAAACTAAGCCAGCCTTCCAGCCCTAACTCAGTGTCATTCACCGGCAACAAAGGATGGGTGCCCCATTCAAGCCCGGTTTTGGCTTGAGTGGGATACCAGCCCGCTTGACCTTAGGACCTTAATGGTTGGATCTGCAGTTCTCCCTACTAGCATCCAATCTTGAGGGAGCTCGATTCGATCCCCAAGACGAAGCGAGAGTGTCAGCCACCTCCCAGGGTTACTAAATTGACCCTGCCGCGTCTCTCTTACTAACCTGCTCCAACCTTCCCCTCAACGGCTGTTAGACTGCAACCGGCCTTCGATGCACGAAAAGCACACTACGCACGCCAGCCTTACCCTCCTGCTCGGTACGCTGATCACGGATCGGCAGGGTCGCGTGCAGGGCCGGCTGAAAGACGTCGCGGTGGCCACTGGACCCGCCGCGGGCAACGTGGCCGGACTGCTGCTGAAGACACGGGAGGGAACCAGGCTGGTTGCGGTGAAAGATGTACTGCAGACGCCTGCCGGAACCCTCGAATTACGCGAGGACGCCCTGCTTCAGCCCCTTCGCGGGGATGAAAACCTTCTGCTCCTCCAGCAGGACGTGCTGGATCGGCAGATTATCGACGTCCATGGCCGGAAGGTGGTGCGGGTCAACGACATCGATCTGCAGTGGTTTCCACAGAATGGCCGTGAGGGGCTGCGGGTCGCTGAGGTTGCGATCGGCCTTCGGGGCGCGGTTCGCAGGCTGCTCAAAGGTACGATGCCCAGGCACACGCTGGCCAACTTCGCCATGCGCTTCCGCGCCAGCATCATTCCCTGGGAGTTCGTGGATCTCATCGAAGTGGATCCGGCACGCCGGGTCAAGCTGAAGATCGAGCATGAGCGGCTGGCTCATATGCACCCCTCCGATCTCGCGGACATCCTGGAAGACCTGCCGCCTCCTGAGCGGGAAGCGGTCTTCGGCTCCCTCGATGAGGAGGTTGCAGCAGAAGCGCTGGAGGAAGTAGAGCCTCGCCTGCAGAAGTCCCTGCTCGAATCGCTCGATTCCGGCCGCGTTGCCGACATCGTGGAAGAGATGGATCCCGGCGCGGCCGCCGATCTGCTGGCCGAGCTCTCCGATGAGCGTTCCGAGGCGATTCTCGAGGAGATGGAGCCCGAAGAGCGACATGAGGTGGAGGAGCTGCTCGAATTCCGGGAAGATTCCGCTGCCGGTCGAATGACCACCGACTGCGTGAAGGTGGGCTCAGGTGCCACAGTCGCGGACGCGGTGCGCGCGCTGCGGGAGTTCGATGGCGACCCGGAGGGAGTAACCGAGATTTATCTCACCGGCCATAACGATGTGCTCCAGGGAGTCGTTCCGCTGTCGCGCCTGATACTGGCCTTGCCCGAGACGCGGGTGGCGGTTCTGGCAGAACCGCGCATTATCTCTTGTCCGGCCGAAGCTCACCAGGATGAAGTCGCAGAACTTTTCGACAAGTACAATTTGCATGCGCTGCCGGTGCTGGATGGTGCCAACCGGTTGGTGGGTGTAGTGCAAGCGGACCATGTCATCGCGTTTCTGCGGGCCAAGCAGTGAAACCGCAATAGCCTGAAATTCAAAATTGAAATCTTCACCTCGACCGCATGCTCAAGCGCTGGCGAATCCGCATACTGCTCTTCCTCGCCGTGCTGGGGCCGGGATTTATCACCGCCAATATCGATAACGATTCGGGCGGCATCCTCACCTACTCCAACGCCGGAGCTCAATTCGGCTACACCCTGCTGTGGACCATGATCCCCATCACCGTGGCTTTGCTGGTGGTGCAGGAAATGTGCGCGCGCATGGGCGCGGTTACCGGCAAGGGCCTGAGCGACCTGATCCGCGAAGAATTCGGGTTGCGCATGACTTTCATCTTGATGTTGCTGCTGGTAGTGGTCAATTTCGGTAACGTCATGACGGAGTTCGTCGGCATTGCCGGAAGTATGCAGCTCTTCCACGTCAGCAAATTTATTTCCGTGCCCGGCAGCGCCCTGTTGATCTGGCTTCTGGTGGTTAAGGGAGACTTCAAGAGCGTCGAAAAGGTCTTTCTGGCGGCGTCGGTTTTCTATATTGCCTATATCGTCACCGGCGTTCTTTCCCAGCCCAGCTGGCATGAAGCCATGGTGGCTACGGTCGAGTTGCCCAAAGGCCCTATATGGCACTCAAAAAGTTACATTTACATGATCGTGGCGGTTATCGGCACCACCATTTCTCCCTGGATGCAGTTCTACCTCCAGTCTTCGATTGTGGAGAAGGGGGTTACGGCGAAGAGCTATGCAGCTTCACGTCTCGACGTCATCATCGGGTCGCTCTTCACCGACATCGTGGCCTGGTTCATCGTGGTCGCCTGTGCCGCCACGCTGTTTGCCCATGGCATGGGAGCGATCAAGGAAGCGGCGGACGCGGCCCAGGCGATGAAGCCCCTGGCCGGGCGTTACGCTTTCCTGTTGTTCGCCTTCGGGCTGTTCAATGCGTCGCTCTTTGCTGCCTCGATTCTGCCCCTTTCCACTGCTTACACGGTATGCGAGGGGCTGGGTCTGCAGTCGGGCCTCGATGGCGGCTTCAAAGATGCCCCTGTCTTCTACTGGCTCTATACCCTCCTGGTGGCCGGCGGGGCGCTGGCCGTCCTGTTCGTTCCCAACGCCAAACTGATCAGCATGGTCATCCTGTCGCAGGTGTTGAACGGCGTCTTGCTGCCCCTGGTGATCGTCTTCATGCTCCTGCTCATCAATCGCAAAGACCTGATGGGCGATTTTGTAAACTCCGGCTGGTTCAACGTCGTCGCCTGGCTCACCGCGGCTGTGGTCATCCTGCTGTCGCTGGTGATGATGTTTACCAGCAGCGCGGGCTAGAGTGCTGCGTGAAAACCCGCCGATCCGGGAGTAGTTTTTTTTGCCACACCGGCGACAAGTGCTGGGTGCCCCATTCAAGCCGTCCTTTGGCTTGAGTGGGATAATGGCTCTCGATGTGCCGCTTCCCATTTGCCACGCCCGCGCAAGGAAAATGATTCCGTAGAAGGGTACCTGCCTCCCAGTCCCGACAGTGGTCCGAGAACCGGTACCGCTTCTGCGGACTCTTCATCTCCCCTGCGGCAGTGGCGAACGGGAATTGGCACATCGAGAGCCATTATCCCACTCGAGCCAAAGGACGGCTTGAATGGGGCACCCAGCATTTGTCGCCGGTGCGGCAAAAAAACTATAGTGCGCACATTGGACTTGCTCCTGGATTGGCCGGTTCTCACGCAGCGTCTTCAGGCCCGTACGTAAATGCGCAACCTGCAGAGTGCTTCGCTTCGCTACCCTCACTAGTACACAGCAGACGTGAAAATGCTCCAACCGCATGTAATACGATGAGAGTTCAAGGTCTATCTTGGACGTCGAAGCAGCCCCCAACTCTCTCTCTGACGCCGCCAAGCATGAGTCCCCGGCGAAGCGGAGGACCCCGTCGGCTTTTGGCTGGACGATTTTGTTCTTCGCGATATTCTGGGCGGCGTTTTACGCACTGTCCCGCGCTCTACCCTATCTAAAGAATGGCTCCGATATAGTCTTCAGCGCCAAGCTGCGATGGGAGGAAAAGGGACAGGTCTTTCCTGCCGGCTCTGCAGTCACCCGGGTCTTGATCTTCGGCAATAGCAAGATCCTGGCCGGTTTTGTTCCCGCATGGTTTGACCAGATGAGTTCGGCGAACCATCTGCGTGTCTCCTCCTTCAACTCTGGTTTTCCGGGTAGCGACTTATTCTTGCCGCCGCTTCAGGCGATGTGTGCGCGAGGCCAGGCGCCTAACGTCCTGTTGCTCACCCTCCCCTGGAATCCAGACCCGCCTCGGCGCAGCATCTTTCATCTCATTCCCGACGACCACGCCGTGATCGATGCGCTCTTTCCCTTTCGTAATTTTCTCAGAGACCTGACCGCCTTCCTGCTTGCAGCGCCCAGCCACGGCGGAGTGGTGGCTTACTACCGCGAGTCGGAAGAGAACGAGCGCGCGGTGATCGCCGAGCGAGGCTACCATCTGATCACCGAGCAGAGCCATTTTCCAGGCGGACGCCTGCCGGAAGACTTTCATCTTGGATCCGACCAGCCAGCGCAGGTCTTCAGCCGGGTTGCTCCCGCGCACGGCGCGCAGATCGATGAACTGAATCAATTAGTGCGGCAGTATCACATGGATTGTTACTACGTACCCTTTTATCTGCGTCAGGGAGAGGCCGCGCCTGCGGCAGGGTATGACGAACGGTTTGCCAGGCTGC
Source organism: uncultured Acidobacteriaceae bacterium (assembly GCA_963788515.1). Lineage (GTDB taxonomy): Bacteria > Acidobacteriota > Terriglobia > Terriglobales > Acidobacteriaceae > PALSA-350. The sequence goes on along the minus strand of CAWBGZ010000019.1, from coordinate 26,737 downwards.
TCCAGCAGACCACTTCGTGCAAGCTGCTCGGTCCGGACTACTTTCTTTATCCCAATCGGCTTTTTGCCGATCAGACGCACCTGAATGAAGCTGGCGCGCGGGTCTATACGGAGGCGTTGTTTCAGCTGCTGAAGGAGAGCTCCCATGCTCTTCAATAGCTTTCAGTTCCTGTTATTTTTTATCCTCGTGTGGCTGCTTTTCCTGGTCACCCGCGGCACTCCCCGCAAAATCATCCTGCTTGTCGCCAGCTACTACTTCTACATGTGCTGGAGCACGCGTTACATCTTTGTGATCTGGGCCATCACCGTGATCGACTACGTGGCCGGCCTGCAGATCGAAAAGGCGGAGCAGCTGGCACTGCGCCGTCTGTACCTGGGAATAAGCCTGTTTTGCAATCTCGGACTATTGGCCGTGTTCAAGTACTTCAATTTTCTGACCGGCTCGTTTCGCAGCGCGTCACACCTCTTTGGTCTGCGGTTTGATCCGCCGCTGTTGGCGATCATTTTGCCTGTCGGCCTTTCCTTCCATACCTTTCAGGCGATGAGTTACACCATCGAGGTTTACCGGCGGAGAGTACCGGCGGAAAAGAATCTGCTGGAGTACGCACTCTACGTTGCCTTTTTTCCGCAGATGGTGGCCGGTCCGATCGAAAGGCCTTACGAACTTCTGCCCCAGTTTCATCGCGAGCCGGAGGTCAGCTTTGCCGGCGTGCGGGCTGGCCTGGTGCAGGCCCTTTGGGGTCTGTTCAAGAAAATGGTGCTGGCTGACAATGTCGCTGATTTTGTAAAGCTCATTTATGACACGCCGCGGCATTACAACGGGGCAGCGCTGTCGCTGGCCACGCTGCTATTTTCCATTCAGATTTATTGCGATTTTTCTGGCTACACCGACATTGCGTTGGGCCTGGCGCGGATGATGGGCTACGAGCTGCGTATCAATTTCATGCAGCCGTACTTCAGCCGTTCAGTGGGCGAATTCTGGAGGCGATGGCATATCTCGTTGTCCACCTGGTTTCGCGATTACCTCTATATTCCGTTGGGCGGGAACCGGGTGAAGTTATCCCGGCATTACGCCAACCTGATGATCACCTTTGTGATCAGCGGGCTTTGGCACGGCGCCAACTGGACCTTTGTTGCCTGGGGGTTTTTGCACGGGGTCTACTTGATCGTGGCCCAGGCCACGGCCCCTTTCACCGCGCGGTTCGGCCGGCTGACGGTGGTCAGGACTGTTTTCACCTTCAGCCTGGTGACCTTCGCCTGGATTTTTTTTCGTGCCAACAATCTGCGAGACGCCTGGTTTGTCTCCACCCATCTATTGCCCTTGGGGCGAATGGATCCTCTCTTGCTGAAGGTTGGTGGCTTCAGCCGGGCCACGGCGCCCTACCTGGTCTTATCGATCGTTGCCATGTTTGTCATCGAGTGGTGGATCGCCCACCCTGAGCGGGTCCCGCGCCTCTGGGCCCGGCCGGCGTTTCGCGCCCTGGCTTACAACGCATGTGTGTACGCAATCGCCTTCTTCGGCTTTTTTGGCCATCGCGACTTTATCTATTTTCAGTTTTGAGAGAATCGTTAGAGCAGCTTGCCCGCTGCCAGCTCGCGGATGAGAATCCTGTCGGCGGCGAGAAAGTCATAGCGGGTCAGCTCGCGCAGCGGGCACCAGCGCAGGTCATGAAAGATGCGGTTCGTCATTTCGCCGGTGAACTGGTAAACGGCAAAAAACTGCAGGTCAATCGCACTGCCGCTGCGGTAGGTATGGCGGGTGTGCGCCACGCGGTTGCCGATATCGGCGGCGATCCCCAACTCCTCATCGAGTTCGCGCCGTAGAGCTTGCTCCGCGCTCTCGCCGTCCTCCACCTTGCCACCGGGAAATTCCCATTTCAGCGCCATCGGTTGATCCGGCCGCCTCTGGCAGATCAGAACCTTTTGTTCGCGCAGGATCAGCGCGGCAACAACCAGCCGAACCACCTTCGCGTCCGTTCTCGATCGGCTGGAGTCTTTCTGCACGGTCATATGATTTTAGACGTAGCCCGCGCCAGACCGTCTGGATATAGGGAACGAACGTTCTCCGCGGGGCCCAATACAGGCTGCGATGTTGAGGCATTATGCGGGTTCGGGCACAGTGCCATCCGGGTAAAAGACGGGCCACCCCTGCCGGGCCGCGATCTGCAGCAGTGCCGGCGTCGGGTTGACGGGAAAGGCCTGGCGCGCGATCTCGAGCATCGCCGCATCGTGAATGGAGTTGCCGAATACCGCGTCGGGGGCCGCGACGCCTGCCTTTATCAGCGATTCGGCCTTACCTTCGCCGGTGGGTACATCGAGCAGCTTGCTGGTAATGACCCCGCCAGCCACATGGGCACGCGCGGAAATCACCCGGGAAGGCGGAATGTTAAAGCCGCGAACGCCTTCTTCAATGACCCAGTTGTTGGTTGAACTGACCACCCAGATCTCGGTTCCGCGATCATTCAACGACGAAACCAGGGCATTCATTTCGGGGAAGATCTTGTCCAGAAAGCGCGACTGGAAGAAGGCGGCCGCTGCACGGCGGATTTCCGCTTCACTCAGGCCGTCATAGATCTGGACCATCTCTCCGCACATGGCGAGTTCCGAGACCTTGCCTGCCAGGTATAGGCGGTAGCGCGAGTCGATCCAGTCGCTCGCGTTGCGTGAGACGAGGCCTTCTTCGATCGACCAGACCATGAAGTCGTAGCCGGAGTCTCCACTCCACAGTGTTCCATCGCAGTCAAAGACGGCGATGGCTGGCTCCCGCGAGAGAACCGCGTCGACAAATTCTTGGGGGGAAAGAGAGATATGGGTGCCGGACTTGCTACTGGTCAAAGCGGAAGGTCGCTCCTGGCGAGGCATATGCCCTCTTCTATTGTCCGCGATCTGACGCAATTTTGCACTTCCGGCGTGAACGGTTGGTGAATGGTCGCACGGCTGTCTCTCTTGGTTCCTGCGCCGGCCGGGCTGCGACGGTCGAGCGCCCCGGAAGCAGATAATCGAGGTGGTGCTCGCCCCCAACCATCCCGGCATCCTGCGTCAGTACCTTGCCTATCTGCGCGTGGAGAAGGGTCTACGGCCGCTGACCTGCGAGGCCTATCAGCGGGACCTGTGCCTCTTCGCTGAATACCTCGAGGGTACCCATGCGTTGCCCATGACCGCCGGGCAGGGGCAAGTAGCCGGGTTCCTTGAGCACCTGCAGAAGCATGGGGTGCAGTCGCGCTCGATCGCTCGCAAGCTCTCCTGCCTGCGCGGCTTTTACAAATGGCTGCTGCTGGATAAGCGAATCGGGCACGATCCGACAGTGAATCTGGAGTCCCCTTCCTCGTGGAAGGTTCTACCCAAGGCGCTGGCCCAGTCGGAAGTGGAGCGCATGATGGAACAGGCAGGGACGGCGGCAGAGCATCCCCAGGCGGATGCGGTAGCCCTTCGTGATCGCGCCATTGTCGAGATGCTGTACGCCGGCGGAGTGCGCGTCTCCGAACTCACCGGGTTGGGGGTCGAAGATCTTTCCCTGGGGGAGGGCCGCATGCTGGTTCGCGGCAAAGGGGACAAAGAGCGCATTGTGCCCTTGGGGCGTGCAGCGGTCGAGGCTTTGGAAGCGTATTTGACCCGCGGCCGGCCGGCACTGGCGATCCGCCCGCGGGAGAGTCGTCTCTTTCTCTCCATACGTGGCGCCGGACTTACCCGGCAATGGGTATGGCGCCTGGTAAAACAGCTGGATGTCCGTGCCAGCCCGCACGTGCTGCGCCATAGCTGCGCCACGCATATGGTGGAGAACGGAGCTGATCTGAGGACCGTGCAGACCCTGCTCGGGCATGCCGATATATCGACCACGCAGGTATACACCCACCTGGCGCTGGGCAGGTTGAAAGCCGTACATCGCGCTCATCATCCCCGGGCCACACGAGTGACCGGAAAATGAAACCGCCGTCCAGGCAGTTGGCGGAGGAGTTCCTGGCCATGCTGGCGCATGAGCGGGCCGCGTCTCCGCATACCGTGCGGGCTTACAGGCGGGAGATCGACAATTTTGCCGCCTATCTGATCGAGCAGAGCGGGCAGGGCGTCGAAATGCACTCCGTGGATCATCTGCAGATACGGGGCTACCTGGGAGAACTCTACAGCCGGGGGTTGGCGAAAGCGTCCGTGGCCAGGTCGCTGGCAGCGGTGCGGTCCTGGTTTCAATGGATGGCCCGGGCGGGGCACGTAGACCAGTAATCCCGCCGCCCTGGTGGCTACTCCCAAGCTGCCCAAGCATCTACCGCGCGTGCCCTCGATTGAGCAGATGAACCACCTGGTGGAGACGGCTTCGGCGGAGACGGTTGCTGCGTGGCCGGAGCGCGATCGCATGATCTTCGAATTGCTCTATGGATGCGGCATCCGCAACGCAGAGCTGGTGGGACTCAACGTGGCCGACGTGCATTGGGCGCGGGAAGTGATCCTGGTCCGGGGCAAGGGGCGCAAGCAGCGCTATGTTCCCCTGGGAGATGCAGCGGCAGATGCGATTCGGGCTTATCTTCCGTCGCGCGCCGTCAAACTCAAGACCAAGTCGACCGACGCGTTGCTGTTGAACCTGCAAATGAAGGGAAGCGGGCGTCTGACGACCAGGAGTGTGGGGCGGATCGTCAAGCGAATCTCGCTCGCCAAAGGACTGCCGGCAGAGATTCACCCGCACACGCTACGCCACGCCTTCGGCACCCACATGCTGGAGGAGGGTGCTGACCTGCGGGCTATTCAGGAGCTGCTGGGACACGAACGACTCTCAACCACCCAGCGCTATACCCAACTCACCGTCGGGCAGGTCACGCAGGTCTACGACCGGACACATCCCCGGGCCAAGTAGAAGCCCTGTTGGGTAGGTCTGGGCTTTAGCCCGGACATCGACCGGGCAAATTCTTTGGCCTTTAGGCCCTGAGGTATTTATTTCCTTAAATTTCCGCAGAGGCATAGAGGGCAAAGCGTACCTCAGGGCCTGAAGGCCGATGGGTTTTGAGGAATGGGTGTCCGGGCTAAACAGGTTCTGGTTTTTGAAGGGTACGGGCTTCAGACCGTACATAAATGCTTGAAAACAGGACCGGCTTTAGAAGCCGCTGAGGGAAACATTTCCATGCCTCTCCGACTTATTCCGCAACCTGTTTAGCCCCTGAGGTACGCTTTGCCAGAAGGGTTTACAGCGAGGCGATGGCCGTGGCCTCATCCCGGTGAAGGGCAGCGTATTTGGTAATCCCCACCATCGTAAACACCTTTTGGAAGTGCGGCGTAAGCCCGAATGCGGCGATCGTCTGGTCAGCCTTGCTGGCTTCCATCAACATCTGGATGACAAGTGCAATTCCACTGGAATTGATGTACTCCACTTTGGAGAAATCGATCAATACCGGGCGGCTCTTGACCACGCCCTCATAAGTTCCAAGTACGGTGTCCCGCGAACTGCTGGAGATATCGCCTGTGAAGCGAAGAACGGTGACCGGCCGTCCATTCGCGGCGATAACCTCATCAACTTTTGCTTTCGTCTCCGTCTGCACTTTACTCATTCTCCTTAGCCAGCCTGATGACCAGCCTTACGTAGCTGCCTTTTCCCGGGCTTCCTTTGACCCACTCCGCTTCGTCCACCAGGGACTGGATCAGGAACATACCCATGCCGCGGGGATCCTCTTCACCGTGCATCTTGCGGTCGATGTCTGGCTTGGAAGGGGCCTTGGCGATGCCAGAACCTGTATCCATCACTTTCACCTCCAGCGCTTCATCGCTGGCAGAAAGAATCACCCCCACGCAGAGGTTATCGTTCAACAGGTTTCCGTGTTCAATGGCGTTGATGCACGCCTCGGCCAGGGCGGTCTTAAGGTCTTCAATGCGGTCGTCGGGAAAGCCCATGAGCTTGGCAACGCTGGCAGCCGTGCCCATCGCTACTTTTTCGAAGCCCAGCCGCGATGGAAGCTTGACTTCCACCGCCGTGCCCCTGGTTTCAACCATTTTGCTCATCCCTCACTAGCACTGCATTCGCACCAATGCCAAGGCCGTCATGTCGTCTTGCTGCGGCTCTCCCCGGGAAAAATCAGCCAATTGTTGCCACAGGACCTTGAGGATAGCAGTACAGTCCTGCGACTTGCACTCCCGAAATGTTGCAAGCAAACGTTCTGGACCGTATTCGTCATCGCCCTGAAACACTTCAGTGAGCCCATCCGTGTAGAAAAGCAGCCGCGATCCGGGTGGGAAGTCGAGGGTTTCGGAGGTGTATTCCATCATTGGGACCAGCCCGATGGGGGTGCCGCTGGCCTCGATCTCATGCACTGCCCTCTCCCCGGCGATCAGAAATCCGGGGTTGTGGCCGGCATTGACGACTTCGACGGTATGCGTCTGCGGGTCCAGTTTGAGGAAGATCGCGGTTACGTAGCGCCGGCGGGCTTCCTGCCCTTCGCCATAGTGATGCTGGTTCATGCGCGCGGCCAGTTCGGCCAGCGGGAGCCCAGCGAGCGCCATGGCGCGAAAGGCTGAGCGGAAAGAAGTGGCGACGATGGCCGAGGCCAGGCCCTTGCCGGCGACATCCGCCACCACCATGATCTCGCCCCCATCGGGGAGACTCACAATGTCTACGTAGTCTCCGCCAACCTCATAACAGGTGCTCGATCGTACGGCGACGGAATAGCCGGAGATCTCCGACATCTGCTGCGGCAGCAGGCTGCGCTGAATGGCGCGGGCGGCGTCCAAATCCTGTTGCACTCGAGCCCATTCCACAGCGCGCTCATGGTAGTGTGCATTCTCGACCGCGACCCCGGCCTGCAATACCAGCCCTTCCAGAAAATCCTGCTCGTAGAGCGACAGCGTCTTGCCCGGCCCGGGGTTTACCATCAGCTCGGTCAGTTGCGTTCCGTCTTTGCTCAGCAGAGCGTAGCGAGCGCAGCCGTCCCAAGGTTCGGGGGGCATATCGCCCACAGTGAGAGCGGGTTCGGTTACGTGGGCCCCGGCCATTTCCAGCTCGCGCACCACGATGCGCAGAACTGATTGCAGCACTTCTTCCGGCCGAACCGCCGCATGCACCTGGCGAGAGACTTCGAGCAATGCCTGTAGGCGGGCCACCTGCTGTTGCAGGTCAATCACTTCGGCTTGGCTTTTAGAAAAGGAAGAGAGGGACATGATCGGGATGGCATCAATCTAGCATAGGGTTGAGAACCTTGGGATCAGGATTCGTCGCCTTCCACCCTCGCCCCGAAAGGCACAGCAAGGAGAGGGATCCGGAGATCTGTTTGGGAACGATATACTGGAAGAGGCCAAAATTATGGAAACCAAACTCGCTCTTCCCGCGCAATCGAAGTTTTCCGAAGAGGTAGCAGAGTGGATTGAGGCCTTTGACGACCTGGTCGTCGGCGAAGGTCCGGTACAAGGCGCGGAGCTGATTGCCGCATTACGGCAGCGGGCGCGCGAGGCCGGTATCTCCACTCCCAGCGCGCTAACCACGCCCTACCTGAATACCATTCCTAAGCATGACGAGGTGCCCTACCCCGGGGACCGCAAGCTCGAGGAGCGGCTGGAAGCCCTGATTCGCTGGAACGCGATGGCCATGGTGCATGGTCAGAATAAGAAGGATGCAGGCATTGGCGGCCATCTCTCCACCTACTCCTCGCTGGCCACTTTGCTCGAAGTGGGCTACGAGCATTTCTTCCGCGCTACCTATGGAGACCAGCCGGGCGACTTTATCTACTTCCAGGGCCACGCTTCTCCAGGTGTCTATGCACGCGCTTACCTCGAAGGACGGTTTGATGATGATCGCCTGCTGCACTTCCGCCACGAACTGCGGGGTAAGCCTGGGCTGTCTTCCTATCCCCATCCGTGGCTGATGCCGGATTTCTGGCGCTTTCCTACTGTTTCCATGGGCATTGGACCCCTCAATGCGATCTACCAGGCGCGCTTCATGCGCTACCTGGAGAACCGCAGTCTTATTCAAAAAACCGACCGCAAAATCTGGGCATTCGTTGGAGATGGCGAGACTGACGAGGTGGATACTCTGGGCGCGCTCAACGTCGCCTCCCGTGAAAAGCTCGACAACCTGATCTTTGTGGTGAACTGCAACCTGCAGCGCCTGGACGGCCCGGTGCGCGGCAATAAGCGCATCATCGATGAGCTGGAAGGCACCTTCCGCGGAGCAGGCTGGCTCGTCATCAAGGTCGTCTGGGGCAGCGATTGGGATGAACTATTCGAGCGCGATTCTTCCGGCCTGCTGCTCAAGAGGATGGAAGAGTGCGTCGATGGCGACTATCAAGCGTTCAAGGCCAAAGGCGGGGCCTACCTGCGGCAGGAGTTTTTTGGCAAATATCCCGAACTGCTCGAAATGGTGAGTGACAAGACAGACGAGCAGCTGGAAAATCTGCATCGCGGCGGCCACGACCGGGTGAAGATCTACAACGCTTACCGCAAGGCGATCAATCATCATGGCTCGCCCGCTGTCATCCTGGCCAAAACCGTCAAAGGGTACGGCATGGGCGCTAACCAGGCCCGCAATGCTTCCCACCAGGAGAAGAAACTTACCGACAGCGGACTGGCCCAGTTTGTAAAGCGCTTTAAGATACCGGTGCCGGAGCAACAGGCGAAGCTGGGTAAACCGTATCGGCCGTCGCCGGACAGCCCGGAGATCGTCTACCTTCAGGAGCGGCGCAAAGCACTGGGTGGCTATCTGCCCCATCGTGAGACGCCGAAGCTGGCGTTCAAGGCTCCCCCGCTGAAGGAGTTCAGCGAGTGGACGGCCGGTTCCAAAGGACGCGCGGTCTCGACCACCATGGGATTTGTCAGCATCCTTCGCCATCTGCTGAAAGATCCGGCGATTGGCAAACTGATCGTGCCCATCGTGCCTGATGAGGCCCGGACCTTCGGTCTGGAGTCCGCTATTCGCCAGGTGGCCATCTACGCCCCTGAGGGACAGAAGTACACCCCGCACGATAACGACATGCTGCTCTACTATCGCGAAGAGCAGGACGGCCAGATTTTGGAGGAGGGCATCACCGAAGCCGGCTCCATGGCTTCCTTTACCGCAGCCGGAACCGCCTACTCCAATTACCGCATACCCATGATCCCGTTCTACATGTATTACTCGATGTTTGGTTTTCAGCGGGTTGGGGACATGATCTGGGCCTTTGCCGATTCGCGTGGCAAGGGTTTCCTGATGGGAGGGACCGCCGGCCGTACCACCATGCTGGGAGAAGGGCTGCAGCACCAGGACGGGCATAGTCACGTGCTGGCCAGCACTGTTCCCACCTGTCTCAGCTACGACCCGGCGTACGTCTATGAGCTGGCCGTGATCGTCCAGGACGGCATCCGCCGCATGTACCACGAAGGTGAAGCCGTCTTCTACTACATCACCATGTACAACGAGGACTATGCCATGCCCGCCATGCCCGAGGGGGCTCGCGAAGGCATCGTCCGCGGCATTTATCGCTTCCAGGCTGCCTCCGGAGGCAAGGCCACGGCGCAGCTCTTCGGCAGCGGGCCCATTCTGAACGAGGTCGTTCGGGCGCAAGGCATTCTGGCCGAGAAGTATGGTGTTCAGACCGACGTCTGGAGCGTTACCAGCTACAACGAGCTAAGGCGTGAAGCGTTGGGCGTGGAACGCTGGAATCGCCTGCATCCAACGCAGCCGGAAAAAGTTCCCTACATTCTTGAAACCCTCAAGGGAACCGAGGGCCCCATTATCGCGGCCAGCGATTACATGAAGGTCGTGCCCGATCAGCTTTCACCCTGGCTCTCGACCCGGCTGGTGTCGCTGGGCACGGATGGCTTTGGCCGCAGCGACAATCGTGAATATCTGCGTCGCCACTTCGAGGTGAACGCGGAATCGATCGTGGCGGCAACGCTCTCCCGCTTGGCGCGCGAGGGAAAATTCGACCAGGGGAAGGCCCAGGAGGCCTTTGCGGAATTGGGATTGGAGACGGAAACAGCCGATCCTGCCCACCTGTAATTACAACGCGAGTAGGTTTGTGAAGGGTACGGCCCAAGGCCATGAAGGGTACGGCCTTTAGGCCGTACGTAGACGCTTCACAATGAGATCGGCTTTAGCCGCTGAAGGACTCATTTCCAACCCTCTCCAGACCTTTTCTGCTCCATGCTGGTCTCCAGCCGCTGCCGCGGAAAGGTGACTGCACTCTGCGCCCCCACCAGAGCCACATGGCCAACGCCATGAGGATGAGCAGCCCAAAAGCCAGGAGGCTGCCCTCGGGGCCGGTTGGGCCCCCGCTCCACAGCATCTGTCCAGTGGGGTGTTCACCGAGTAGATGGCCCTGGGCCACCATCCCGCTGTCGGAGGTCCCATAGAAATAGGACTCTGCCCAGTCCCAGCTCGCATGGCAGCCTACCGCCCACCATAGCGACCCCGTGTACCAAAGGCTGAGACAGAAAACCAGGCCTACGGCCGCTGCGTTAAATAGCCCCACCGTCGTCTCGCCGGGATTGGTGCCGTGGGAAAATCCGAATAGAAACGACAGCACCAGCGCTCCCCACCAGAACCCAATGCCTCGGGTCAACGTGAACTGCAGATAGCCGCGCAAGGTCGATTCCTCGAAGATGCCTACCACCAGGAACAGCAATCCCCAGCCCAGGGCGTATTTCCAGATGGCAGGGCCGTGCAACTGTACTCCGTCAAAGACCAGCAACCCTGCCTTCCACAAAACCAGCACCAAGGCGGAAAGCGCAACGAATCCCCAAACCAGGCCGGAAATGAAGCGCACCGCTCTCGCTTTGCCTTGATATCCGTATGCCAGGAGAGGCCGGCGCTCGATCAGAGCCATGATCGCCGTCGCCAACAACAGGGGTACAAGCTGCGAGCCTTCCGAAATGAACGCCAATCTCAAGGGAAACACTGCTGAATGGTGACTTGGAGGAAGTAGGCGCTTCAACACCTGGAAGGAGAGAAAGCTAAATCCGATAAAAAGCAGGACGAACAGCAGAACACCCCATCCCGCCCGGAGACCCTCTGCGCCTAAGAATATCCAGTGCAGGCCGCGCTTTGGCGCTGGCGGAGTTGCGAGGGAAGTCTCGGCTTGCAATATTTCTTCGTCCAAAGTACCTCCTGGAAGATGCCCCATCATCTTACCCTTCGGCTCTGTCCATCCCCTATAACGCCTGCTGAGGTGAGCGCTACCCTCCCCTTGTCATCAAGGAGCCGACTCGCCTGTGGCAAGTTAAGGGAGCAATTACACGGGCAACAAAGCTTTGGGTGCCCCATTCAAGCCGTACTTTGGCTTGAGTGGGCTACCATGCCTCCCCCACTCGTTTGTGATTAGAACGAAGCCGAGGGACCTGCAGAACAGCTCAGCGAGCCGGAATTGCCAGCCGCTGCGTGTTGGCTCACCCACTGCTGCGCATGTTGCATCTCTGGCAATCCCGGGTCCGCCGTCTTCCACGCGCTGAGGAACTGCTTGTAAGCCACCGCGGTTGCACCGGCATCTCGCGTCTTCTCCTTCACCTGGGCAATCCCATAAAGCGCGAAACCAGAGTTGGGACGTTCCACAAGCGCCCTCTTAAATGCAGCTTCAGCCTCAGGCCATTTACCGGCTGCCATCATCGCCGCCGCTTCACTTTCCGCCACCGGCCGAATGTAGAAGGGAGGCTCGCGGTAGCCCAGCTCCTTCTCTTCCCGGAGCGCGGAGGCGAAGAGCTTTTCCGCTTCGGGAACGTTGTTTTGCGTAGCCATCATGGAAGCACGCAGTTCCAGCGACATGATGGAGAGCATTTTGAGCAGAGGCTGGGGCAGGGGATCAGGCGACATGCTTTGATTACCTGTGGGCACTGCGGCTTTCTTTTCCTTCGCTTCCTGGTCTTTTATCTGTTCCGACATGCGCCATAAGCTCGAATCGAGCAACACCGAGTGGCGTTCGGCTACATCCGGTTCATGTGCCTCCACAGACTGCATGCCCAGGGCAAATTGCGAAAGTCCGCCGGCTAGGAATTCCATGTGCGGCATGTCCTGGGAGAGATTTGCGGCGTTGACCAAGTCCACGACGCGCGGCCAGTCCGCAGTGCGCAAAGCAACCGGTAGCGCGGGATTGAGACGGGCAATGGCATCGCGGGGCGACCAGGGGTAGAGAGTGTCTTCCAGATGACCGCGTGCCTTCCCCAATTTGACCGAAACCTGTGCCGCCTCCTGCAACTGCCCGGCCTCCAGTAGATTGGCGATGGAATACATCAGGTTGTGGATGTAGTTCCAGTCATTGTCCGGCGCGATGTGCTGTTGGCGCATGTAGCTTTCATCGGCCCGGGCTGAAGCGTCGAATGCGATCTGGGCCCGGGAGTAAGCTCCAGTGCGGTAAAAGATGTGTCCCGGCATGTGCACCATGTGCCCCGAAGCTGGTGCAAGCGAGCCCAGAATCTCCGCGCTGTGCAAAGCCTGTTCCGGGTGTGGACCGGCTTCGACAGCGTGGATCCAGAGGTGGTTCGCGGCCGAGTTCTGAGGCTCATCCTTGAGCACACCTTGCAAGAGAGCAAGCTCCTCCTTCTTGCCCTTGCGCGCCTCTCCATTGTCGTCATAGCCATCGTCGACAGCCTCAGAGAGAGCGATGCGGGCATTCGTATCGCTCGGGTTCTCTTTCACCAGGGTGCGCAGAATTTCGATTTCGTGGTCGAATTTTGCCTTGTCCTCGGAGCCGGCTTCGCGTACCGCTGCTTCGTGGGCTTCGGCGGCTTGGATATAGAGCTTCTCGCGCGCTGTTGCGTGCCCTTCAAGGGCAACCGCCTTTTCGAGCGACGCTTGCGCGTAGCTCTTTGTCAGGCTGTGGTTGAAGCTCTCCGCCTGGTAAAGCCCCCAATAGCACATGGCGCAATTGGCGTCGGAACGGATGGATTCTTCAAAAGCCCGATCGGCCTCATAATCCCAAAAATCGTAAAGCAGGTTGTAGCCCTGCTCAAACCACACCTGGGCCTGGGCATTCGCAGAAATCGGAAAGCGCACATTGCCAACACCCTCAATGCGTTGCGGCGCGGGCAGTTGCTCCGGAGGTACCGGATCTCCGGTATCGGGCATCGCCATCCTCATCTGGCCGAGAGATGCTCCGGCTTGCAGCAAAATCAACACCATCAGAAAAAATCGTTTAGCCATGGGGTATCTTCTGGCCCTCCGCCAGCAGGGTATTCTGCACCAAATACCCGGGGTGAACTAAACTAGAGTGGTAACCGTGGCCCCCGGGGCAGCAAAGGAATTATCCATTGATCGCAAGCACTTTAACTAAGATTTTCGGAACCAGTAACGAACGCGTGATCAAGCGGATGATGCCCATGGTCGAACAGACCGGGTCTCTCGAGCCTGCCATGAAGGCTCTGTCGGACGATGAACTCCGCGCCAAGACGCTGGAGTTCCGCGCCCGCATCGCCGCGCGGCTGGACGGCATTGACGACGCCGAAGAGCGCGTAGCGGAAGAAAAAGTGGTGCTGAACGAGATTCTACCCGAGGCCTTTGCGGTGGTCCGCGAGGCTGGCCGGCGGGTGCTGCAGATGCGTCACTTTGATGTCCAATTGATAGGCGGCATGGTGCTGCACCAGGGCAAGATCGCCGAGATGAAGACGGGCGAAGGCAAGACCCTGGTAGCGACCCTGCCTTGCTACCTGAATGCGCTGGCGGGCCATGGCGTGCACGTGGTGACGGTGAATGATTACCTGGCCAAACGCGATGCCGAGTGGATGGGCAAGATTTACGAGTTCCTGGGCCTGACCGTCGGCGTGATTGTGCACGATCTCGATGACTCCCAGCGCCGCGCCGCCTATGGGTCCGACATCACCTACGGCACCAACAACGAATTCGGTTTTGACTACCTGCGCGACAATATGAAGTTTGACCATGCTGATTGTGTGCAGCGTGGACACTACTTCGCGATCGTCGATGAAGTTGACTCGATCCTAATCGATGAAGCCCGCACTCCCTTGATCATCAGCGGCCCCACGGATCAGACCACGGACAAGTATGCCCGCGTGAACCGCATCCTGCCATCGCTCGAACAAGGGGAAGAGATCGAACGGGGCGAAGAAAAGATCCTGACCGGCGATTTCGTAGTCGATGAAAAGCATAAGACCATCAGCGTGACCGACGAAGGTTGGGAGAAGATCGAGCAGTTACTGGGCATCGGCAACATCGCCGATCCGGAGAACTGGGATTTAAAGCATCACGTCGAGGTTGCGATCAAGGCGCATTCACTGTACCGCCGTGATGTGGCCTACGTGGTGAAGGACGGCGAAGTCATCATCGTCGACGAATTTACCGGCCGATTGATGCCCGGGCGCCGTTGGAGCGATGGACTGCATCAGGCGATCGAGGCCAAGGAGCAGGTGAACATTCGCCGCGAAGATCAGACGCTGGCCACCATCACGTTCCAGAATTACTTTCGCCTGTACAAGAAGCTCTCTGGCATGACCGGCACGGCGGAAACAGAGGCCACGGAATTCGAGAATATCTACAAGCTCGAGATCGTGGTCATTCCCACCAACAAGCCGATGCGCCGCCTGGAAAATCCGGACGTGGTCTTTCGCACCGCCAAAGAAAAATATTTTGCTGTGGCCGATGAGATTTCGCGGCTCCACGAAGAGAAGCAACCGGTGCTGGTGGGTACCACTTCGATCGAGAAGTCGGAGCTGCTGTCGTCGATCCTGCAACGCAAGGGCGTGAAGCATGTAGTGCTCAACGCCAAGTTTCACGAGCGCGAGGCGGAGATCGTAGCCCAGGCCGGGCGCCTTGGTATGGTAACCATTGCCACCAACATGGCCGGCCGCGGTACCGACATTGTGCTCGGGGGCAACGCGGAATTCGCCGCCAAGCAGGAGCTGTTGAAGAAGGGCATGGCGCAAGCGGTCAACGCGGCTCAGGGAGCCATCAATCCCATGGCTGGCCCGGGCATGATGCGCTTCTACTACCAGGGGCAGGAATTCGAGACCAGCCAGGAGATATGGGATAAGGCTTACGCCCAGTATGCAGCCACCGCTGAGCGCGAGCACGAAGAGGTGATTGCTGCCGGTGGACTGCACATCGTAGGCACGGAACGGCATGAGTCACGGCGCATTGACAACCAGCTGCGAGGCCGCGCCGGCCGCCAGGGCGATCCCGGTGCTTCGCGGTTTTATCTCTCGCTCGAAGATGACCTGATGCGCATCTTCGCCAAGGAGTGGGTATCAAACCTGCTGCAACGGCTGGGCATGGAAGAAGGTGTGCCCATTGAGTCGCGCATGATCAGCAGCCGCATCGAGGCCGCGCAGAAGGCAGTGGAAGGGCAGAACTTCGAAGCCCGCAAACACCTGCTTGAATACGACGACGTGATGAACAAGCAGCGTACGGCGGTGTATGGAACGCGCCAGCAGCTGCTCGAAGGGCTCGATCAAAAGGAGCTGATCCTCGAGGACTATGTTGCCAATCTGCTAAGCGCGGCGATGGAACAGCACGCTCCGGAGGCAATGCATCCCGACCAGTGGGATATCAACGGGTTAAAGAGCCAGCTAGCCTCTCAGTTCGGCATCGATCTGGAAAAGGAAGGCATCGATCTGAACAGCCTGAACCGCCACGAGTTGGGCGAGACGCTGTTCGACCGTTTGAAAGAGAAGTATGAGATGAAGGAAGCCCTCCTCGGCAGTACCACCATGCGCTATCACGAGCGCATGGTCATGCTCAGCGTTCTCGACGGTTTGTGGAAAGACCATCTGCTCAGCATGGACCACCTTAAGGAAGGCATCGGTCTGCGCGGGTACGGCCAGCAGGATCCGCTGGTTGCCTACAAGAAAGAGTCCTTCGACATGTTTGAAGCCATGATGGGACGCTTTCAGGAGGACACGGTCCGTTTCCTGTTCCTGATGCAGATCGTCGGGCCCGATGGCCAGCCAATTACCCAGCTACCCCGCCGGCAGGCGCCTGAGATCTCGAGTGAATTCGTTCCTCCGGTCAGTTCTCCGGTTGGCCAACCGGTTACGGTAGAAGGCAATGGAACTCGAGCTATTCCCGCTTCCACGCCGCCGCGGCCCCCGTCCGTACCTGTCCCGGTCCCCGTGCGGGCGCCCTCGACGACGATCGATGCCCTGGAGCAGGAGTTTCAACGCAAGAAGAAGCGCGAGCTCGAACAAGCCCGGATGGCCGGCGCCAACGGAAGTTCCGATGCTCCCACGCATCAGCGGCGAACCGGAGAAAAGGTAGGCCGGAACGATCTTTGTCCTTGCGGCTCAGGCAAGAAATACAAGAAGTGCCACGGCGTCGACGCCTAGCGCTGGGTCCTGGCTATATCTAGCGGCGCCGCCAGGCGCTTTTGCGGGCAGCTCCCTGAATGACTTCGGAGCTATCAAGGTAGAAGTGGAGCGATTTCCGCCATTTCCCGGCGGAAATTGCCTTGCTGGCCATTTCCCGGGAATGGAACGCAATAGTGCTTCACGTCAGCGCCCGCCTGAGATATCGCGTCTTGAACAAAAGGGCCTATGCGCTTTAGAAGCGTGACAACGATCTCCGGCTGATAACGAGTCAATCGCCGGGCTAAAAGTGGTACGTTTTTCTTAAAGATCGGGGCACGTTCTTCGGCAGGAATTTGGTCGAAAGGTTCCGGCACTAGATCATCCAAAAAATATCCGCGATCCTTAAATGCCTGCAGAAAGTCGTGCGGGTCTCCTAACCGCGGTTGCAGAGTTTCTCTGAGATGGCGATACATCTGACTGTTGCCAGCATAGAAGAATGTTCCACCTGTCGGCGGTGCTTCGCCGACGAACAGCACCTTGATTCTTGAAGGACGGTAACGCGCTCGAAGTTTTTTGGCATTCGATGCACGATTCACCGTTTGTACCGCTCGCGGCCGGCTCTGGCGTTTAGAGGGAGGTCTCGTTTTGCCCTCGGAATGGGAAACATGTTTAGGCAGGGTTTGCAAGCGTTCAATAGTATCTGGGTAATGCGAGACCAGTTCAACGAAGGTTGCGGCTAAAGGACTTACCTGGCCCCCTTGTTCCCATTTCTCTACGGTCCGAGGGCTGACTCTCAACAGATTCGCCCAGACAGAGCGTGAAACATTGAATTCTTTACGTACGGCAACGAAGAACTCGGCCCCGGGCGACTCTTCAATCGCTGCAACGGGGAGTTTATGGGTACGAAGAGTCACTTTACCTTCACGATGCTCTTTCATCGCGTCCAAGCCTTCCATGAGTTCGGAAAATATTTTCCGTTTGACCGTTTTTTGCTTGCTCATTTTCGGCTCCTGCCTTTTCGAACAGCACGTTCCGCTTCCAGGGCCCGCCGCAGTTGCTCTTTCTCGTCTTTGGTCAGGTCGATCGCCTGATCCTTGTCGTATAACGTCAACAACCATATTTCTTCATCGGTCAGAAAGCAGTAGTAGACAATACGCAGGCCGCCCCGTTTTCCTTTGCCTCTTCGAGAGTCCTTCCATCGAACTTTGCGAATCCCACCTGTGGCAGGTATCAGGTCTCCGGCTTCGGGATTGGCGGCTAGGCTCTCCTGGAGCTCTCTGAAGCCCTCATCATCGAGATAATCCTCCCGATGCCGGCTGAAGGCAGGTGCTTCAACGAATTGGAATATCTTCGATTTATAGGGATTCTGCAATTTACCTGACGAATCCTGACGGTGAGTATACCCATGGTGGGTATGGATCGCAAGGCTATAGTTGTCGAGCCTTAGATTGCTGAACGTCTACGAGCGGAAGCTCTCGGGAATCTCATCAAAGGTGAAGTTCTCCGCCCGGGATCCGGTCTCATCCCGCCAGCACTCGAAAATGCGACCGTAACTGAGCGTAATGAATTCGCTGTCGCGGATGCCGAGCTGTTGCGCCGTTGCGTCGATCCAGTCGCTCGGGCCTTCCAGTTCGGCGTAGATACCCAGGGGCGTTTCGTCCAGCACGCAATGGCCCTGCTCGATCGGCCCATTCCGTGCGCCATTTTTCATAGACGAATACGGGACTGAAGCCAAGCGCTTCGAAGACCTTCCCCAGCACCGGGCCATCCTCGACCACCGTCTCAGTTTCTACCCGATTCTTGTGCCGGCCCGCTTCGGTAAGGCCACTGGGAACGCTTTTGTGGGTGACCACCCACTTGTTGCCATATTGCCGAATGCGCAGGATCTGCCGCGAGTTGCGCAGGTTGCGGTCGGGCGTGTCATAAAGTGTGTTCCGCTCCAGGGTGCGGGCGGTGACCCGCGCGAAACCAAGTGCCGGCAGCTTGCTCTCGAAGGCATCGCGGTCCAGTACCCGTATCTTTACTTCCGTTTCCATAGCCTGCATAGGCCGGAGTCTAAAGCACTTTCACTTCCTGTGTATACAGAGCAACCAAGGCCGGGCGCGCAAAGTGCTCTACCAGCCAGGGCGCCGTGGCAAAATGGCACAGGTGACCCCAAGAAAAACACTGCGACTAGCCGTTGATGCCAATGCCATGGATTCGCCGGCATCGCTGGCGTCGTTGTTGCAGGGCGCCGAACTGCTGCAGGGCGGCGGCACAGTGGCATTCCCGACCGAGACCGTTTATGGATTGGGCGCAAATGCGCTGGATGAGAGGGCGGTCCAAGCCATCTTCGAGGCTAAGCAGAGGCCGTCATGGGATCCGCTCATTGTGCACGTAGTCAGCGAGGAAAAGCTGAACATGGTGGCCAGCGAAATTCCGCGCACCGGCCGCTTGTTGATGGAAGCCTTCTGGCCTGGTCCTTTGACCTTGTTGCTGCCGAAAGGCCCACGCGTACCGGCCATTGTCACTGCGGGACGGCCGCGAGTAGGGGTGAGGATGCCCCGTCATCCGGTTGCCCGAAGATTGATCGAACTCGCTGGATTGCCGGTGGCGGCGCCCAGCGCGAATTCCTTTGGTCGAACCAGCCCCACGCGCGCGGAATTTGTTCTTGAGGACCTGGATGGGCGCATCGACGCGGTCATCGACTCGGGGGAGACAGCCCTGGGGCTCGAATCGACAGTGGTCGATGTCTGTGAGGATCCGCCCATCCTCTATCGTCCGGGTATGGTGACTTTTGCGCAGCTGCAGGCGTTGTGCCCATCGCTGGTTGCCTATCATGAGCACCGGGAGCCTGGTTTCGCAGCGCAGCCCTCCCCAGGCATAGGCCTCAAGCACTACTCGCCCCGCGCACGGCTGATTCTCCTGGAGTCGGGAGTGAACGAACTTCTGCCCCTCGCTGAAAAGCTCCAAACTGCGGGTGAAGTGGTCGGCCTTATGCTGCCCAGCGATGTGAACGTCGCACGTCCATATCTGATCTATCGCTGGGGAGATCTAACCAATAAGGAGCAGCTCGCCCGCAGGCTCTTTGCAGGACTGCGGGAATTGGATGCGGCGGGGGCCACCGTTATCATTTGTCCATTGCCGGACGACGAAGGGCTTGGTGTTGCCATTCGCGACCGCCTGCTCAGAGCCGCCCGTTGATGGCTACGCGCTGTTATGATCTGCTGCTTTGTATAGGTATTTGATACCGGCTTTATAGATAAGCGTGCGGACTCTGCCCTGCCGCACTTTGATCGCATAGCGGTCGTACCATTCGATCGTGCCCTCGATCTGCTCCCCATCCTCGAGCACAAACATCATCAAAGTCTGGCTCTGGATCTGCTTTTGAAAGTAGAACGCTTCCGCGTGAGAACTCTCCGCGGTCGAATCCGATCGATGGTGGGCCGGATGAATAGGAGCAATTGCGGAGAGGAGGGCGGGATAGCGGCTCGTCGAGGCACGTGCCGGGAGGTGTGGACGAATGAGCTTGCGCGGTCCCGCAGGGCTAACGGAAGGCACCGACGATGGATC
The DNA here is from genome assembly GCA_963788515.1 of uncultured Acidobacteriaceae bacterium. Lineage (GTDB taxonomy): Bacteria > Acidobacteriota > Terriglobia > Terriglobales > Acidobacteriaceae > PALSA-350. The sequence goes on along the minus strand of CAWBGZ010000019.1, from coordinate 7,016 downwards.
ATGTCCATTGACTTTCGTTTTCGCCTTGGCAGGGCGCGCATCGTAGACGCGGCGAACCGGAATGGCAGAGGAATCAGGCATAGTCTCAATGTGAAATCTAGTGGGTAGGATGCAGGATGTAGCCGATAGGGTTTAAATGTCAAAAATCGGCAGAAAATGGCGCATTACGGAATCATGGCGCGGATAAGCCGACAGCGAAGGCGTCGAGGGACAAAGACCGCAGCAGATTTCTCCGCATCCCTTGTTCCACTTGATCCAGGCCCCGCACAGCCGCCTCAATCCAGGCTACAGTGATGGTTTGCGATAGCCGTGTCAGTTCGGCTGTCAGGTCGATGTTGCGAATCAAATGGCCGGTTCCCGCATGCAACAGCAAGAGGTCTTCCAGCAGGCTGGCGAAGGCGTGCAACAGTGCGCTGGTTTTTTGCTGGCCCTCGGCGCCCGCGCGGTAGGTCTCGGTTACCCGGAAGAGAGTTCCATAGTCGGCCTCACCGGCACCGTCCCCAGTGGCGTTGTACAAGATCACCAACGCGTCCTGGCGGCTCAACAGATAGCTTTCAAGATCGAAGCCGATGGCTTGACCGATGGCGCCTTCGGCGAGGCGTGCGACCAGTGCGCGCTGCTTCGGTTTCCAATCCTTACGACGCTCGGCAAGCACCGCTTCAATCTGTTCCGGGGGCAATGCGCCCAGGCGAAAGATGCTCGAGCGGGAACGAATAGTGGGTAGAAGCTCGCCGGGATTTTCTGCCAGCAAAAAAATGTGAGCGTACGCTGGCGGCTCCTCGAGAATTTTGAGCAGGGAATTAGCAGCCTCCTTCATGAAGGCTGTGCTGGTAAAGATATACATCGCGCGTGGTGCATCGGCGGGGAGACGATAGATGCGTTGTAGCACACTGCGTACCTGGCCCAGCTTGATCAGCAACTGGGGTGGGTCGGGAGGAACGACCACTACATCGGGATGGGTTTGGATGAGGATGCGGGTTTCTTTCTTGTCCACCTCACGCAATTCTTCCCGGGCAGTGATGGCTTCGCTTACGCGCTCAGCCAGCGGCAATGAGAGCGCGATGCGGGTGCAGTTGCTGCAAACTCCGCAGAAGTCGGGCAGGCCGTCGCTGACCGGGTGCTGCAGGCAGGCCATGGTCTGCGCCAGCATAATGGCCAGGGTATATTTGCCGGCGCCGCGCGGGCCGGCAAGAATAAGCGCAGGGGGCATGCGTTCCGCTGCGATCGCCTCCCTTAGATGGCGGACCGTGGCCACATTTCCAGCAAATTGATCGAAGCCCATATCAAGAGACTAGCAAAAAGGAAACCAAGACCGGACAGCAGGTCACTCCGGTCCTAATGACAAACGAGTGGGGGAGGCATGGTAGCGCACTCAAGCCCCACGGCACGCCGGGGCGGCGTACGGCTTGACCCCGATGTCCGCCACGCTGTGCTGGAGAGGTCCGCGTGTGCGCCTTTCATTACGGAAAGGCGCACGGGGTGTATCAACGCCACAAGCCTCCGCTGGAAATCGGGGCAAATGGGGCACCCAAAGCTTCTTTCGTTTGGGTGGTGGAATCTCGTACCCAAACAGAATTGTCAACCGTAGCGCAGCCGAGCGGAGGGACCTGCTGTGCGCCCCGGCCCTCTCTCAGGTGCATGTCCAGCATTTCCTCTACCGCAACTCGGGAACAAACATCATGGGATACTTGGGCCGCAGCGTGATCTTGGGCTGCACGTCGACGGTCTGTCCGGGAACAAACCGCAGCCGCCATTGCTGTGCGATCGTGGCCACCATCAGAACCCCTTCCATCCAGGCAAATGCCTCCCCGATACACTGCCGGTTGCCGGCGCCGAAGGGAAAATAGGCGAAGCGCGGGCGGCCGGCCTTTTGTTCCGGCAGAAAGCGGTTGGGGTCGAAACGCAAAGGGTCGGGAAAATATTCCGGACTGCGTTGAATGATGTATTGGCTGAAGAAAAAATAAGTGCCCGAAGGAAAGCGATAGGGGCCAAATTCTACATCCGCGGTAGACTGACGGCCCATGGCCCACGCCGGCGGATACAGACGCATGGACTCGGCAAACACCATCTCCGTATATCGAAGCCGAGGCAGATCCTCGAGAGTGGGCAGGCGTCCGCTGCCCAGCACGGCGTCGATTTCCGCATGCAGACTAGCCTCCGCTTGAGGATTTTGCGAGAGCAGGTACCAGGTCCAGGTGAGCGCATTGGCCACCGTCTCGTACCCTGCAAGAAAAATGGTGAGCACCTCATCGCGCAGTTGTTCGTCGGTCATACCGGAGTGGTCGGATTCCTCGTCGCGCGAGGCCAGCAACATGGAGAGCAGGTCCCCCCGGTCCACTCCATCCGCGCGGTGGTCTGCGATCATGCGCTGCACCACTTTGTCCAGACGGCTGCGGGCGCGGCGGAAGCGGACCAGCCCAGGAATAGGCCAGTGCAAATACGCTTCGGCGCGAGGCAGCGCAATGAGGAAGTTGTAGAGCTGCATGATGACGTTGACCTCGTCGTTGATCTGCAGCACATCCTCGGTGACGTCGGTGTTGAAGAGCGTTCGGGCCACGACCTGCAGCGCTAGTTGCATCATTTGCGAGGCAATGTCGATGGACTTGCCCGGTTGCCACCGGGCGCGCATGTGGGCCGCGCGATCCACCATGATGACGCCGTAGGCCTGGATGCGCTGGCGGTGGAAGGCGGGAGCAGCGATGCGCCGTTGGCGCCGGTGTACCTCCCCATCGCTGGTGATCAGCCCCTCGCCCAGCAAAATTTTCATGCGCCGTTGCGTCCGCTCCTTGATGAAGTGTTGCGGCTGGTTGATGAGGATCTCGTGGATAAATTCGGGTTCGTTGATAAAGACAATGTGGGAGAGGCCCAGGCGGTAATGGGCCATGCGCCCATAGGTTTTCACCAGATGCTCGAAGAGCGCGATCGGATTGGCCGGCTTGAAGAAGCGGCGCAGCAGATAAAACGGCAGATTCAGCTGCAAGCCCGGGGGAAAGCGATAGCCATCGCGCTCCAGGACGATCCACTGCCGCTTCTCGCGCGACGCCGGTGAATAGGTTGTGCCCATAAAATCGCCGCAGCTCAGCCCAACATGCCCGCCGCCAATAAACGCCCTCGTACCACTTGTACGATGAGCTGGTGGACTTCATCAATGGAGCCATCGCTGTCGATTACGACCACACGCAAAGGCTCGCGGGCGGCAATCTCCTGGTATTTGTCGAAGACGCGGCGGTAGAAGGTGGAGCTTTCCGTTTCAAAGCGGTTTTCGTCGCTTCCTGTGGCCGCAACCGCACGCTCATTGCGCCGGCGCGCGCGGGCCAGCGAGCGATCAAAATCCGGCAGCAGAAGCAGGGTCAGATCAGGCGGCAGGCCGCCGCACAAGCTGGTATGAAGGTCGCGCACGATCTGGCTTCCCAGTTGCCGGCCGCCGCCCTGGTAGGCTTCGCTGGAATCGGTGAATCGGTCGCAGAGCACGATGTCTCCGGCTTCCAGTGCGGGTTCGATGACTTCGGCGATGGATTGCGCCCGATCAGAGAACATCAGCCCTAACTCTGTGAAGGAGGAAAGGTGGTCGGTACGCGAGTCAAGCAGCAGGGCTCGAATGCGATCGCCTACGCGCGTGCCCCCAGGCTGACGGGTCGCCGTCACCGCCAATCCATTGCTTTGCAGCCACTCCTTCAGGCGGCGAAGCTGGGTGCTTTTGCCCGACCCGTCCAGGCCTTCGAAGGTGATGAAGAATCCTCGTGGCATGCACGGAGTTTATACCGCCTTGGCCGATGCCCTCCTAGCCGGCCGGGATCAGGTCCGCGATCTCGAGTTCCAGTCCCCCGTATTCGGGATGAACATTCTCCCGCAGCTTGTAAGCGAGGTGGACGACTGAGCCTTGCTCCAGGCCGAGCGCCTGAACGCGCGCCGCCCAATCCCAACCCAGGGCAGACCAACTCGCGCCACGCGCCCCCTGGGCCAGCTGCAGGCAGATGTGTCGATCCTTGATGGGCCGCACCGGAGCCGTGAGGCGGACGTTGTAGGCAACGAAGATTGGCTCCTCGTTGCCATTGCCCAGAGGCTCCAGGCGGCGCAACCAGGTGAAGAGGGCCTGGGTAATCTGATCGAGGGGCAAGATCGCATGGCAGCGCAGGCTGGGCGCCGTCTCCTCCACATGCAGCGCGGCCCAGGTTTCGAGGTGGCTCTTCAGCTCCGGCAGACGCGCCGCAGGGAGAGAAAAACCGACAGCGTGGGAATGGCCGCCGAAGCGGGTGAACAGATGCTTGCAGCTTTCGATCGCGTTCAGCAGATGAAAGCCGGGGACCGAGCGGCCGGAGCCGTAGGCCTCTCCGCCTTCGAGCGCAATGACCATTGCCGGGCGGTGCATACGGTCGACGACGCGCGAGGCAAGGATGCCAATGATGCCGCGATGCCACCCTTCTCCTTCCACCACGATGCAGCGGCTCGACTGGAAGCCTGGTTCCTCCCGCAGCCGGCGGTCGATTTGGTCGAGCATAGCGGCTTCGGTCTGTTGACGCTCGCTGTTCAGGCGGTCGAGCTTGTCGGCTAACTCCCCCGCCCTCACCGCATCGCGAGTAGTGAAGAGTTCGACCACGTCGGAGGCAACATCCATACGGCCGGCGGCGTTGATCCGGGGCGCTATGCGGAATGCCAGGTCGGTCGAGGTGAGCGTCCGCTGTCCGGGGTCGAGCTTGGCTACCCGCATCAGCGAGCGCAGGCCGGGGCTGGCGGGGCGTTTTAACTGCTCGATCCCGACGCTGGCGATCACGCGGTTTTCTCCCAGGAGCGGAACCGCATCGGCTACCGTGGCGATGGCCAGCATCTTCAGAAAAGAGGGGAGAATCTTGCTCCGCGTCCGCTGTAAATCCCACGCCTCGAGCAAAGCCTGCGAGAGTTTAAAGGCTACCCCGGCGCCGCACAGGTGCTTGCAGGTGTAGCCGCAGCCCGGTTGGTTAGGGTTGAGGATAGCGAGTGCGGTGGGCAGGTTTCGCGGCAGGCCGGGACAGGCGGGAAGATGGGGCAAATCCTGCGGCAGATGATGATCGGTAACGATGAGATCGAGTCCCAGGCGGGCCGCTGCTTCGGCGGCGGCGAAATCGCGTATGCCGGTGTCGACGCTAATGACCAGGCTCACCCCTTGCCCTGCGGCAGCGGCGAGTACCTCCGCCTGCATGCCATAGCCTTCGCGAAGCCGGTGCGGCACGTGGAAATCTACCTTGCCGCCGAGCATCTCGATGGCCGTCTTGAGCAGCACGATGGCCGTGGTGCCATCCACGTCATAATCGCCGTAGATGAGGATGGCCTCCCGGTTGGTGATGGCCGCCTGGACCCGGGTGACGGCGGCGGCCATGCCTTGCATGGCGTAAGGATCGAGGAGATGTTCGATGCGGGGATGAAGAAAGAAATCAGCCTCGGCTGCGGTGCGCACGCCGCGTTCTGCCAGCAACTCGGCCACGATGAGGGGAAGTCCGGCGCGTTGCGCCAGGGCTGTTGCGGTAGAGTTCGCCTGCGGCAGGATCCAGCCGGTGCTGGGAACGCCCGGGTCCTGTCGCGCAGGCGCCACCCGGGGGCTTACTGCAGGGGAGCCGGCAGCATTCACCGTTCTTCTTCGTCCTCATCGTCTCCGAAAACGACGTCTCCGAAGTCTTCCACGAACTCCAGAAGCTGTTGGTAGCGTTCGTACCAGGGGGTCGCATTCTCGTGCACAAAGACGATCCCTTGATGGGCGAAGCCGAGCTGGATATAGCCGATCTTGCCCACGTAGTTGACCAGGTATTGAGCTTCGTGCACTTCGGCCGCCGCTTCATCGGGAAAATTGTCGTCGCGGATCTGCTCCAGCAGCATGGCGATGTCTTCCTTCTCCAGCATGACTTCGCTCATGGTGACAAACGGTGCGGAGGCGGTCTTGGCCATCTCAACGAAGTCTTTCCAGCTATCGGGATTGTCATCGTCTTCCCACAAGACGGTTGGTAGATCTTCGGTGATAAACCCGGGCAGGCGGCGCATCGAATGCCCTTCAATAAAGGCCACCATGTCGTCTTTCAGAGATATCAGATCGTCGGGGTGCATATTCGCGCCTCTATTGTCGCAGATGTCCCCGGATTTGCTGTAGGCATCGATGGGTCAACCAGGTTCATGCACGTTTCCCTGGACATCTCTGGGCCAGAGGTCGTTTTTGAAAAGGCAGGACTTCCGCCCGCCGTGAGACGGGCGGAGGTCACCGGATTTCGTGCAGTCGCGGCCCTCGGCACGCACCGGCCGGCCGACTCAAATATGCTATAGTCCGAGTCAGATCACATGATTTTTTCGCGGGAGTACGTGAATTATCTGGCGCGTCAAACGGTCAATCAATTGATCGAAGCCAAGATGATCCGGGCAGGGAAGGTTGCTGTGGTCGCAGAGCGGGTGAATGCGGCCATCCTGGAAGAGCTGTCGCTCGAAGACCGCATCAACGAAGAAGTGCGCGTCATCCTTGACGCCTACCAGGAAGATATGCGCCGCACGGGCGCCAGCTACGCGGAGATGTTCAAGAAGGTGAAGCAGGAGCTGGCGAAAAAATACAAGGCGGTCTTGTGAGACTCTCCCGAGACAAACTCAACAAGCTTGCGCATGTCGTTGCCGATACGCTTGCGGAGACCGACGAATGTGAGTTCCTGGATGACCGGAATACCATCCGTCAGGAGGCGCGCAAGGCGCTGGAGAAGGTATTGACTGAAGAAATGAAAATTGATCAGGCTGCGCGTCTGAAGATTGCCTCGCAACGCAAGATCATCGTCGAGGGAAGCCAGGAGTGGGACATTCTTTACCGCAAGTATTACAACGATGAGGTAAGAAAACTGGGCTTGTAAGCAGCGATCGGTCTCTCGCCCCAGCTTTGGTATACTAGCGTTTGTTGACTGCAGTGCAGATCAACCCCCTGCCTCAACCCACCGTGGCGTCATGGTGTAATTGGTTAACACGCCGCCCTCTCAAGGCGGAGAGTTCGGGTTCGATCCCCGATGACGCTACCAAGC
>CAWBGZ010000018.1:0-21447 GCA_963788515.1 uncultured Acidobacteriaceae bacterium | reverse complement strand
ATAAACCCGCAGGTTGAAGAACGACATGACCATGCCCTTCAAGTCTGGAGGGCGCGGGACGGCGATCTCCGGGTCGCGGCCGACGATGATTGTGTCGCTGTGGTGGCGGGTGTGACTCCAACGCCAGACCGTGGACTCCCGCATGACCATAAACGATGCGATTTCATAGAGAGCGTTATTCATCCAGTCGGTCTTGAACGCGGTACCGTGGCCGGTCTCGTGCCAACGGGAGTCGGAGGTCGAGGCGTAAAGAACGCTGTACACCATGTAAGGGAGGATGGCCCACCATGACCCCCAAAGGGCATAGGTCAGGAAGCCGGCACCGAGGATCAGAGCAAACCAAAGAATCGTGTCCCGGATCGCGGGCCCGTCACGACGCTGAAGCAGCCCCCGCATGATCTCACGGGGCACGGGAGATTGATACCACTCCGCCTCGGCGAGCCCCTTCTCCACAGCCATGGTGGAGTTGACCCCGGTGAGGCTGTAGTCGAGGGTGATTGGAGGTGTAAGGACGGTACTGGTGCTCATCGTCGCTGCCGATCGTTCAGGAGTTGAAGAGAACAGGCGCTCCCGGCCGTTCCTCTCTAAGTTACACCGGCCCCTTTGACGGGGCGAAAAGCTCTAACGAAAGGCTGGTTAACCATCATATACCGCCCATTTTCCGGTATCTTCATGAGGGCGGCGAGGTGCTTCGCTGTGCGACACAGAGCAGTAGCATACAAAGGAACGAATCCAGTGCCAAAGCAAATCGCAGTCCCCTATCCAACCGATAGCCTGGTTGCTTCTGAAATAGCCCAACAGCCGGCTTTATGGCCCACCACTCTTGAGCGTGTGCTGTCTGCTGGAGCGGCACAGCAATTTGACGGCTTGCCGGTCATCCTGACCGGCGCCGGGACATCGGCTTATGCTGCCCTGGCCATCGCCGATGCCTGGCCGGGCGCACGGGCCATCCCGACTACCGATCTCCTGCTGCAATCGGCGTCAGAGGTCGCGCTCGCCGTGCCCCAGTTCGCTGAGGGCGGACTGCTCCTCTCGCTCGCGCGTTCGGGAGACAGCCCGGAAAGCGCAGCGGTAGTGGAAAGGATTAAGAAGCTCTTTCCCGCAGTCAAACACCTGGCCATCGTCTGCAATGCGAAGGGGCGGCTGGCGCACACCCCTGGCGTCCAGGCGATCTGTCTTGACCCTGGAACCAACGATCGCAGCCTGGCCATGACCAGCTCCTTCTCGAACCTGGTATTGGGCGGCCTGGCTCTGATTCACGGGCCTCAGATTGCGGAACATCTTCCGGCCATTTGCAGCTCGGTGTCCAGCCATCTTCCGGAATGGAATGCGACCGCGGAGAAGATCGCCCGCTCTTCCGGTGACCGTATTGTTGTGCTCGCCTCGGGGATGCGTGCTCTGACCTGGGAGGCATCGCTCAAGGTGATCGAACTGACTGCCGGCCGGGTGATGGCTATGCCAGAGACGTTTCTCGGTTTGCGGCACGGGCCTTTGTCGTTCGTGCGGGAAGACACGCCGATCGTCTGTTTCGCATCGTCAGACGCAAGCAAACGGCGTTACGAGGAGGAACTGGTCGAGGACCTCAGCCAACGTGGACTGGGGAAGCTTGCGGTGATTGGAGATGTCGCCTGCTCGCCATGGCAACACGACTGGTTTGTGCAGGCCAGCGCATCCGCCCTGCCCGATCGCCTGCGTACTCCGTTCGAAATTCCCTTCGCCCAGTTGCTGGCCTATCACCTTAGCATCCACGCCCAGGTGAACCCCGATGACCCAAGTCCTGGCGGCGCCATCACGCGTGTAGTGCGGTCGTTCCGCATCCACGAGGAAGACGGCGATGCCTAATCCACTCCACTTTTCACCTTCCGGGATAGCCTTGCTTTTGCAGAAATGACTCCCGCACGGAGGCGTCACGAAAGGCTTCCGTCCCTCCCGTGGACAAGGTCGACAGCGCACCCGTAATATTGCCGGCCCGGGCACAAGTCGCGAGATCCATCCCTTTCAGATAAGCGGAAAGAAAGCCCGCGTCAAAGCTGTCTCCGGCCCCGATGGTGTCGACGGGAACGACGCTCACGCCGGGAACGTCAAAGAGCTGTTCCTGGTGCTTGACGCGGCAGCCCCGCGGCCCTCGCTTGACAACGATCGTCGGCACCTTATCTCCCAGGCGCTGCATAGCCTCATCGAGGTCGCACCCCCCAGCCATGCGGCAGATTTCCCCCTCACTGGGCATCAGGAGGTCGACGTAGGGCAGTATCTCCTGCAACGGCGGGCCCCACCTGTTCTCTGGGTCGTCGTTGGTATCCAGCGAGATGCTGAGCCCCGCGGACTTGAGGAATTGCAGCAGGTCAACCAGGCCGCGGTGGAGGCCGGTCTGCAAATAGAGCGACGAAAGATGAAAGTGGCGGGCCTGGGCCAAGCTATCAAAATCGAGGTGATCGACAGTAAGCGCCACAATGCTTCCCAGGTAGGTCAGGATATGGCGTTCCGCGCCATGCGGCAGCACAATGGATACGCCCGTCGATAGCGAAGCGTCGACCAGGGAACCGGAGGTGTCTACCCCTGCCTCGGCAAGACGGCCGAGTGCCATTCGGCCGAAATCGTCCTTCCCGACCAACGTGGAAAAGCGCACGCGCATCCCCAGGGTCGCGGCATTGTGCGCGAGGATCGCCGATGAGCTGCCCAGCGTGGAGATAAATTCCGTTCCGAGCAGCTCGCGTTCGGTTGGCATAGCGAGCGGCAGGCCGTACATGATCAGATCCATGTTCAGTTCACCGGCGATTGCCAGATCGTAGTTCTTTTCGTGCTTGCTCTCCCTCATATCTCCCTTTACACTTCAAGCCCGGATGCACACAGCGAAAGCACATCATGCCGCAGAGCACCATTACCATCAGCGATTACTACAATCTTCTCCTGCGTTACGCAAGAACTGTAGCAAATCCTGGTGGAAGCGCTATGCTCTTCAACAAGCGGCGATTCTCCAGGGCTCTGTGATCGATTCTTTCGGGGGAGGGACTCGATAGTGGAACAGGGAGGATCGCCGTTGTTGCGTCTGCAGTGGTCCAGAGGTCTTCATGAAATATCAGAACGAAACAATGATCAAATCGAACAATCCGCCTTGCAAGGTTCTGCCGTTCGTTGCGCCCGTGGCTGCCATCGAAGGTAAGCTCGAGAAGTGGTTTCGGGGCGTTATCCAGAGCAACCACGATCTGACGACCGCCTTGGAGCGGTTGCGTGATTCGTACGAGCGGAAGGCGAAGAAGCCGCTTACGGATGCCGACCGGGCGGTCCTGCTGGCGGTCGAAATTACCTTGAAGAATGCGAAAAATGCCCGGGTTCTTTAATTCTCGTACGCGCCGTCCTTGGTATAGAGAGACACCCTATGGTGGATGAAATTGATGTCTACTGCTCTACTTGTTTCGCGACGCCGGGGGAGATGTGCCGCACCAAATACCTGGTACACGGCAATGATGAAGTCACGCCGGTGATTTGCCGTACTCACTATGCTCGTTTGCTCGATAGCCAAAAAATCTCGGCCCGCGACTCGATTGCCAGGCAGCTCTTAGCGGTGGCGCTTATGACCCTTCGTGGCAGGTAGTCAGAATATGCAAGCCTGCAACTGTTAGGAACCTACGATATCGCCGCCGCACCCACCTTGACCAGCGTGATTAGAATCCACCAGACCCCCACCGCCGTTGCGGTTGCGGCCAGCTTTGTTCTTGCCACGATGGCGCAACCGATGGTCAGCAGAATGATGGCCCAGATTGTCAAAACGTCCATCGCGGTCCCGAAAGCGATGAGCCACTGGGGCCAATCCGAGGGCAGGTAATATCCGAGATTCGTGCCTACCGGGTTCTTGAGATTGAATGCATCGGCATCCAGCCCGGCAAAGAGCACAATGATGGCGAGGATTCCCTGAACCAGCCAGGGCAGAGTCGCGTACATCCACACCGCGAAGATCTGGCCGAATTTGGCATGACCACCCAGCCCGAAATTCAGCGTCATCAGCAGCACTCCCGCCGCGATGGCCGCAATGAGCAGCCCCAGAACCGGTGAAGCCCAAACAATGTATTTGGTGAAAGAAGCCGCGATCGCTTTCTGTCTCACCTGCTGATCAGGCGGAAGCTGCGCAAACCTCTCCTGCTGCGCCTCCGAGCTGTGTTGCAAAATGTTGGCGTATGTCTTGTCCCAGCCAATCTTCTGCTGGATTGCCGCACTATACCCCAGCGTCACGAGTACACCCAACAGCCAAGGCAACCACCAGCTGGAGCTGCGCAGAATATCGTGGAAGGTCTTGGAGGGGGCGACAAAAGTATCGATGACTCGCTCCACCTGGCTGAGCGGGGTGGATGCTTCGGGGCTGGCCACCGTATCGGGCATGAAAACCTCCGTGAAGTCACGGGAACTAGCATGAAGGCCGTTTCGCAATTACTGTGAACTGATAAAGATCGCGAGGTGTGGTCCCGGCACGCCGGGACCACGAAAAGGCCTGCCGCTCCGGTCTACACTCATTGCGAACCAGCATTAGCGGTTTGCCGGGATGTTACTCCCCCCGCCGCGGAACCCCAATAGAAACTTGCTATCGGCGCCGAAGTTGCTGCAACCGGTATGCTGCCACCCTGCTCTATTCTGTTGCAAGAGAAAACGGCTGAGCACGGTCAGCCAAAACCCCAGGGCAAACAGCTCAGGGCGACTCGTCGATCGCCGCAAACTGATCTTGTCTACTGAGGTGTGGATAGCTGCGGTGGCCCTCGTTCTCAGCGACGGGACCTTTCTCGTGTGCCTGCAGTAGAAACGCTTTCGACCCAGGTGTAGACTCCGGCAGTCGAGTTTTTCTTTCCTGAACTACAAGGAGGCTAAATGGCTCTCAGTTTTGCGACAGATATCCGCCCTCTTTTCCGGGACGGGGACATCAAGTGCATGGGTAGAGCAGGGGTTCGTCTTGACGATCCCGCCTGGATGTCCGTCCCGGCTAACGCGCAAAGCGTCTACGATCAGGTGTCGTCCGGCTTGATGCCTCCAGACGCACCATGGCCGTCGGACCATATTTCACTGTTCAAGAAGTGGATGGACGCGGGTTTCCCTGCATGAAGCGTGGATGAAACTTGCGGCAAAATGAGTCTTCAAGGGCGCTCCAGTTTCGCGAAAGCCGCGAGTGCGTCATGAAGCCGGTTAAAGATCAACGAAGGGTTGATAGATTCGGTGACGTGATGGCGAGCGAGATCGGCCCTTAAGTCCCAGGGAATCCGGGCAAAGCCTAATTGAGTTCCGCCGCTCGACAGGTTCTGTTGCAGCTCTTGAACAACGCGCGCTGCGGAGTAATCCAAATGCGTGATGGCTTCCGCGTCGACAATCAGCCATCGGACCTGCGATGGAGGTTGCCCTACCAGGCAAGTCACCTCTTCCGCAAACCGGTTGGCATTTGCATAGAACAGGGTCGCTCCGAAGCGATACATCACCAGCCCGGTTTCCGTCACCATGCCTGGCGCCACGGGATTCAGATTCCAGGTGCCGTCCTGGTTCGGAACCAGGACGCCGGTGTGAGGGTGATAGCTATGCCGGACGATGCGGAATAGCGAGAGGATCATCGCCAGCAAGATCCCCTGCTCGACGCCCGCAGCAACGACCACCCCCGCGGTGGTGAGAGCCAAGGCAAACTCGCCCGGACTCTCGCGGCGAATCGCCAGGAGGGTCCGTAACTTGATGAGCCGGATGGCGATCATAAAGACCAGGGCGCCGAGCACGCAACGCGGCAGGTATTCAAGCGGCCGGGTGAGGAAGAGCAGAACCAGCGCCACCATCGCCGCGGTGGCAAGCTGCGCCACCTGGCTTTGGGCGCCCGCGCTTTCGACCATGGCGGTCTGCGTGGGACTTCCGTTGACGACGAAGGCTCCGCTCAAACCGGCCATAGCGTTGGCTGCAGAAAGACCGGCCAGGTCGGCATTCGCATCCAACTGCTGCCGATGGCGCGCCGCATAGACTCGGGCGGTTGCGGCGCTCTGGGTGATGATCATGATGCAGCACGACGCGGCGATGCGCGTCAGCGGCGTAAGATCTCTCCAACTTACGGCCGGGAACCCAAGATGAGGAAGACCGCCTGCCACCGGGCCGATGACGGTAATGCCACGCCCGCTGAAATTCCAAAGTGCGCTCGCCGCGATGGCGCCAGCAACCGCGATGAACGAACCCGGCATCCTGGGCGCAAAGCGGCGAAATAGAAGAAGAGCGCCGACCACAACGGCGGAAACGGCCAAGGTCGGCGAATGGACCTCGGGCAGTCTTCTGAAGACCTGGGCCAATTGCAGGAGCGTTCGGCTCGCGGAGATCTCCATTCCCAACATCTCTCCGAGCACTGCGATACCGACCTGGAAGCCCACCCCGGTAAGAAAGCCGTCGAGCACCGTTTGAGAGAGAAAGTCGGCGATGAAGCCGAGCTTCAGTAATCGCGCCAATAACAGGAACGCGGCGGTAAGCAAGGCAACCCCACCCGCCAGCGCTACATAGCGAGCGCCGGCTGCGGGCGCCATGCCGGAAACTCCACTGGCAAAGATAGCGGCGGTGGCGGAGTCAGCGGAAACCACCAGGTAACGGGAAGAGCCAAAAGCCGCAAAACCCATAAGGGGCAGCAACAAGGTGTAGAGACCAGTCACCACCGGCATGCCGGCAATCTTGGTGTAGCCCAAGGCTTGCGGGATATTCATGGCGGCGAGCGTGAACCCGGCAAGAGCATCGCGCAAGGCGGCTGCAGGCTTGAATGGCCGTAGACTTGGAAAGAGTTTCAGCAACGTCGAGCTCCGGAAGAGCGACTGACCGCAAGTCCGGAGTGTACATTCTTTCCCGCTGGCGTGACCATCAGGGTCGCGCTAAATCTGTTCCCAGGCAAAAATTGCGTTTTCGGGAAGAGGCTATGCCAGCCATGCGTAAATAGCGATGGTGGCGAGGGCGAGCGCGCTCCAGTGCAGCCGCCAATCGGATAGACCTTCGAATGGACTGCTACGCGCGTGCCAATCCACGGTAAGGCCCTTCACTTTGGCGAGTTCCGGCGCCTTGGTTAGGTGGGACACGATAAACAGAACAGCGATTGTTGCCATGGTTCCCCACAGCCCACGATAAGTGTAGTTCAGCGTCAACGTCCAATGCAGCCAGGGGAATAGGCGTGCACCCATGGCGCCGATGAGTTGATCGGTGACGAACAGAGTGCCCAGCAAGGTGCCGGCAACCGTCGACGCAATAGCACCCTGAACTGTCATTCGCTTGCTGACAATTCCGAAAAAGATCGCGGGGGTGATAGGCATGACGAGATAGATCGACATCGCCTGAAGGTACTTATAGAGCCCTTCCGGAGTGGTGTAGATGAGATAGGCGGCCGCGACCGCAAGTGGAGTACTTACCAAAATGGCAGCCCGCCCCATCATGACCTGCGTTCGATCCGTGGCGTTCTTCTTGAAGTGCAGGAGAAAATCACGAACGATGAGCGTCGATACAGAATTCATTACCGAGAGCGACGACCCAATGAGCGCGCAAATAAGAGCTGCCAGAACCAGGCCTCGTACGCCGGTGGGAACCAGATCGTTCAGCAGAGTAATGAATGTTGTCTTTGGATCGCGTCCGGGATAGAGAGCCGCGGCAATGACTCCTGGCAGGGCAAAGATAAAGATCGGGCTGAGCTTGAGCAGGGTCGCGAACATCGCGCCGTGACGGGCTTCGCGAAGGTTGGTGGCGCCAAGGACGCGCTGCACGTTGACCTGGTCCATTCCCCAATAGAAGACGCCGCCATAAAGAGCGGTCAGCACCACTCCCCAAAAGGGATAGTTGGGGTCAGCGTATCCCCTCGCCACGTGCATGGCCATCGGCATTTTGCTAAGCAGAGCGTGCCAGCCACCCACTTTGCCCAGGCCAATAAAGAGGACCAGACTGCAACCCGCAATCATGATGGCGGTTTGAATCGTATCGGTGTAAGCCACCGCGGTGAACCCGCCCACTATGGTGATGATGGCGACCGCGGATCCCATCAGCCACACCATGGACATGACATTCCATCCGAGCAAACCATGGAGTACGAGAGCTCCGGCATAAAGGTGGAAGGCGAGTTTGGTCATGATGCAGATGACGAGCATCAGGCCGGAAAAGAATATGCGGGCTATCCGGTTGTAGCGGAGTTCCAGGAATTCCGGAATGGTATACACTTTGGCCCGAATGTAATAAGGAAACAGAAATGCGCAAGCAACTCCCAGGCAGATGCACGTGGTGAGCTCGACTGTGCCCGCGGACAGGCCGTATCGATACGCGTCTCCGGAGAGACCGACCAGATGCTCCGCGCCAATATTGGTGGCAAAGAGTGACGCGCCGACCAAGGGCCAACCGAGCCGGCGCCCAGCTAAGAAGAACTGCGAGCTTGTCTCGCCGGCCCCCTTCCGGATCGCGATCGTTAGGCCGGTTACAATGCTCGCGGTCACTGCAAGACAGCAGATGATAAGGTCGAGCGGGGTAAGGGACAAGGACAAAGCGGCTTGATCTTCTTTCCAGTAAATGATCCGTGTCAGGGCGGGAAGAACCATATCCGCCGCGGCTGGCGCTGTCAAGATCGATGAAGAGCAGCAGATAGATCATGTGCAAGTGAGTGCACGCGGCAATCTTCAAAATTTGTGATCGAAGAAGGTCGATTTCGTTGACCCTATGAGCTTCAACCATTCCCACCGCCGAATCCTGGTTACCGGCGCAGCCAACGGACTTGGTCTTGGCATCGCGAAGACTCTGGCTACCTCAGGGGCCCAATTGGTGCTGACCGACGTCGACGTCAAAGTGCGAGTGCGGGCAGAAGAGCCGGAATTCGCCGGCCGCGCGATTGCCCTCGTGCATGATCTGGCTGAGCCTGATGCCGCCGGCTACCTGATAGATGAGAGCGTGCGCGCAGTTGGTTCGCTGAATGGATTAGTCAATTGCGGAGCCTGGAGCTTCCATAAGCCGGCGTTGCAGACGACGGTCGAAGAATTCGATCGGGTGGTCGCCATTAATCAAAGGACTCCCTATTTTCTCGCTTGCCGTTTTTTCTCCCAGCTGAAGGCCGACGACCAGGATCCCTGTATCGTGAACATCGCCTCGGTAAATGCGCTGATCGGGAATCTTAATCTTGCTGCTTACGCTGGTACGAAGGGCGCGTTGGTAGCCATGACCCGTGCCCTGGCCGTGGAACTCGCGCCCCGTGTTCGCGTGGTGGCCATCTCTCCGGCGAGTGTGAAGACCCATGTGACCAACCAGCTCATTGAGTCTGGCCGAATCGATCCTGAGACGGCGCTCGACTTACTTCTGGTCAAGCGCTTTATCACCGTCGAAGAGATAGGGGAGCTGGTCTCGTTCCTGTTCAGCCCGGCTGCGGCTTCTGTTACCGGGGCAAACTGGGTCTTTGACGGCGGCTACACGACCAGGTAAGCATCTGGGACTATTCTAGCGGAATGGAAATTCGCGTCAGGCCAGCTACGCCATCGGACCGGGAGCAGCTCTCGCTTATGCGGCGAGCCCTGTGGCCGAAACTTACCGCCGAGGAAGATAAGCAGGAACTGGCAGCAACCCTCTCTGGGAAGCCGGACTCGACGATGCCGCTTTCCATTCTGGTAGCGGAAATAGGCAATGGGGACTTAGTTGGGTTTCTGGAGGTTGGCTTGCGCTCGCACGCAGACGGCTGCGATGCCAGAATTCCGGTCGGGTTCGTCGAGGGTTGGTTCGTCTTGGAGCGCCACCGCAGGAAGGGTGTCGGCGCAAAACTCCTGGCCGCGGCGGAAGACTGGGCGCGCAGTCACGGATGCATTGAGATGGCATCGGACACCTGGCTCGACCATGACACGTCGCAGCTCGCTCACGAAGCGCTCGCCTTTGAGGTCGTTGACCGGTGCGTGCATTACCGGAAAGCTCTGTGACGTGGCTGCCACCCTTCGCAAAAAGCGCGAAGGGTGGGTCCACTTCGAGTTAGAAGGTGAGGAGGCGGTCGAAAAAGGACCGATAACGCCTGAACGCTTGCCGCAGATCTTCCGTGGAAACATTGTCACCACTGTCCCACTGTTTTTCCAGTTGCGCACGTTCGGCTGAGAATTGCTCGGCGATGCGCTTGACTACATTCGCCACCAGACTATCAGCCTGTTCTACCGCCTGCCTCGGCTCATCTACGAATGAGGTTTGAACCTGATCCCAGCTTGCCCGAAAATTATGTAGTTCATCCTCGGGAAACAAAGGCGCTGCCTTGGTCGCTGTGAGGGACGGGACGGGCTGCAGATTGCGACCTTCCATTGCGGGTAGCTGAGCTTCCCTGGCTATCTCAGGATGGGCAATATCCGCGGTGGTTAGTTTCTCGTCGTTAAGAAGCAATTCGCTCATTGGAGACTCCTATTTTTTCGGGTTTGGGGGAACCGAGCAGTTCTTCGAACAGCGAGCGGAAGTAGACCATGGCTTGTCGCAGATCTTCAGTGGTCGATCGCCCCTTACCATGACGGAGGACGATCTCCCGGGCGGATCGATAGTTCTGTACCACGGCGGGGTGATTCACCGAGATATCCGCAGCCCGCTGCTCAAAGTCAACCATCGGGTAGCCTCTTGCACTCATGACGGCTGTCACCAGGTTGTCTGCTTCCGTGACCGCCATGGAAGGATCGTCGACGAACCGTCGCTGCACCAGCTCCCACTCTTGCGCGTATCGCTCGCGGTCACCCGGAGACAAGGGACGGATGGAAAACTTCTCCACTCGCTTCTCTCTCTCAGCCAACACATCTTCTGCATGGGCCGAGCCGCCGTTTTGCTGGACGAGGCGGTCGTATTCTGGTCCGAATCGTTGTTTTAATTGGACGCTCTTCCGTTTACGCACCGCGAACAGTGCTGCGACGACGATAATGATGACTACGGCAACAACCACAGGAACCAGGATTTTAGGGTCCATAACTTTAATCCTCATCCACTCTGATGCGAGGATTGGGCGGGGCGATGTCGAAGAGCCGAAGAAATGATAGGTGTTGAGCAAAGGACTGCAGATCGCTCCGCGGAACGCCGGTTGGAAGGGCGATCTTATCGAGGCAACCCATGAAGCACCGCGTAGCAACGTTTTCTGTAAGTGGGCTTACGTTATCCGTCTTCACCGCGTTCCTTGGGTTGATATCTCTGCTGCCTGCTCAGGGACAGGACAAACCGGCCCGGCTGACTTTCGATGTAGAGGTGATTCGGCCGTCTCAGCCGGGAGGACGCGGGGGCGGTATCAAACCGTTGCCTGGAGGCAATGGGTACTTAGTGCAGAACTTTCCGGTGAAGGGCATGATCAGCCTGATGTACAAAGTGCCAGGCCGACAAATCACGGGTGGTCCGGACTGGCTCAATAGTCAAGGCTATGATATTGAGGCCAAGGCGGATCACGCTTACAGCCTTGACGACCTTCATGTGATGTTTCAGAACCTGCTCGCGGATCGGTTCAATCTGAAATTCCACAAGGAAGTCAAGGAAGGTCCGGTGTATGCACTGGTTTTGGGTAAATCAGGGTCGAAGATGAAGATCAACGAGAGCCCACAGGATTTCAAGATTCCCATTCTCCCCGGCCCGGATAACGTCTTTGTGGGGACGAGGGTTCCCATGCAGTACTTCTGCTTTTTCCTGGGGCAGCAGCACCTGCCGGAGGAATGGCCGGTGATCAACAAAACCGGCCTGGACAAGAACTACGATTTCACGCTTTCCTTTATGCCGGACCTCCCGCCCAACATTCCGAGGGAGAATCTACCCCCGGGCCTCCTGGATCGTCCATCGCTCCTCGACGCTTTGCAAGAACAGCTTGGTCTCAAATTGCAGCCGCAAAAGGGACCGGTGGAGTACTACATCATCGACCACATAGAGAAACCATCGGAGAATTAATGCAGTTTCGCAATTACTGTGGACTGCTAAGTATCGCGGTTTTCCTTGGGAGCATAGCCACCGAAATACCATCGCTCAGCCCCGCGATAACAGCGCGGCCTTCCGCTTCGTCCTCGATTTTGATTTCCTTCTGCTCATAGCCCTTGCCGGGTTTCACGTAGACGATGTGCTTGGGCAACGGCGCTCATGAAGCTGTAAACGCGAGTGTGGTTTAATGGGTTCCGTTAACTGCTATTTCAAAGGAGCTCATATGCCCACCATCACAACCAAAGACGGCACAGAGATTTTCTACAAGGACTGGGGTTCAGGCCAGCCAATTGTGTTCAGCCACGGCTGGCCGCTATCGGCCGATGATTGGGATAACCAGATGCTGTTCTTCCTGGCTCGTGGATATCGGGTGATCGCCCATGATCGCCGTGGCCATGGACGCTCCACCCAGACCGCCGACGGCCACGATATGGACCATTACGCCGATGACCTTGCCGCGCTTACGGCTCATCTCAACCTGAAGGACGCCATCCATGTGGGCCATTCAACCGGCGGCGGCGAGGTGACGCGCTATTTAGGCAGGCATGGTGAGAGCCGAGTGGCTAAGGCCGCGCTGATCAGTGCGGTGCCTCCGCTCATGCTGAAGACCGCAGCCAATCCGCTCGGCCTGCCCAAGGGAGTGTTTGATGATCTGCAGGCGCAACTCGCGGCGAATCGTTCGCAATTCTATCGCGACCTGCCAGTCGGCCCTTTCTATGGCTACAACCGACCGGGCGCGAAAGCTTCGGAGGCCGTTATCCAAAATTGGTGGCGCCAGGGCATGATGGGTGGCGCCAAGGCGCATTATGACGGTATTGTGGCCTTTTCCCAGACTGATTTCACAGAAGACCTCAAGAAGATCACGGTTCCGGTATTGGTTATGCATAGCGAAGACGACCAGATCGTTCCTTACGTCGCCGCCGGACCGCTCTCTGCGAAGTTGTTGAAGAACGGAACCCTGAAAACCTACAAGGACTTCCCGCACGGCATGCCGACGACGCAAGCGGAGACGATCAATGCGGACCTGTTGGCCTTCCTGAAGGGTTGAGGACATTGGCTCGCTACCTGCGAGGCCGCGGCGATCCAGGATTTTTCGGAATTCGACCGCGGCTTCGCCACAGCGTGCGCCTATTGTGGGGCCTGAAAGACCACGGTAATGACCTTGGGATTGCATTCCGCTGATACCGCGGGATTATGCGGAATGGACTACTGATCCGTCGTTGGGTACCGGCACAGCGCCCGGAAGTAGAATGGCTCACAGAATCGAGGTGGCTTATGCCCAATAGGCCTGGAGTGGCTATGCTCTGGCGGATCCTCAAAGGATTACTCATCTTTCCAAAGGGACTTCTTGGCGGACTCATTGCTGCAACCGTTATGTGGATGTTAGTCATTTTCTACGACAACTGGCAGACGAGCAGGAACGTCAGAAAGCTGGGATATGAGGGACCCGTAGCCGTCGCTGGAGGTTGGCAATATCTCGCCCAATTGCCGTGGGTTGTTGTGTTGCTTTCGGTTGCCTTCGGTCTGGGGTTTTACCTGATGGTTTCCTGGGTAGCCCGGCACCCGTAGCCTCCTCTCTTCACGCGCCGCTCCTCTCAAGAGTACGGCAAGGCAGGACATACTAAACTCACGCGCGGGGCGCCGCATTGAAACATCTGACTTGACATTTATATTAAGACAGCTATATATAGATGTCTTAATATGGCGAAGGTGGATTCTCTTCAAGGTTCTCTTGATCTGTTGGTGTTGAAAATTCTCTCACGTAGGCCATGGTCGCATGGCTATGCCATTATGTCGGCGGTCGGTGAATTGTCGGGCGATGTCCTCCGCGCCGAGGAAGGCTCGCTCTATCCGGCACTGCATAGGATGGAAGAGGCGGGGTGGATTCGCGCGAAGTGGATCACAAAAGATAGCGGACGCCGTGCGCGTATCTATGAACTGACAGCGGCGGGTAGTAAGCAACTAGTTGCCGAGGAGTCTCGCTGGCAGGCAGTGACTTCGGCGGTGAATCGCGTTTTGAGGACGGTGTGAAATGTCTCTGTGGTCGCGCATCGCGAATGTGTTTCGAGAGGATTGTTTGAACCGCGAGATCGAGGAGGAGTTCGAAGCCCATATGGCTGAGGCGATTGAGCAAGGCCGGGATCCGGAAGAAGCGCGGCGGGCGCTTGGGGCAGTGGTGCGACAAAGGCAACAGAGTCACGACGTCCGGGTAGTTGGATGGCTCGATTCGCTGCGCGCCGACGCGTTCTTTGGATGGCGTCAGCTCAGGCGCAACAAGGTGACTTCCGCTGCGGCCATCCTCTCGCTGGCTTTGGCGATTGGAGCCTGCACCGCGGCGTTCCGGCTGATTGATGCGCTGCTGCTGCGCCCCTTACCGGTGGCGCATCCGGAGCGGCTTTATGTTTTGTCGCGCCAGGGGATGGGTTTTGACAACAAGCCCGGAGCCTGGGATTCCTGGGCCTATCCGGATTTTCAACTGATGCGTGCCGCTGCAAAGGGAGAGGCTGAACTGATTGCGCTTTCTTATGCGGAGCGCTCTGACGTGACATACAAGACAGATGAAGAGATGGAGAAGGCCAATCTACAATACGTTTCCGGGGGGATGTTCTCTACGTTTGGAATTGAGCCGGTGCTGGGCCGATTGTTTAGTGAGAATGACGATCGCAAGCCCGGAGCGGCTCCTTTCGCCGTGCTCTCCTACGACTATTGGAGCCGGCGCTTCGGACGCGATCCTCATGTGATCGGACGAACCTTACATATAGGCGACGGCGTTTACGAGATTATCGGCGTTAGCGAGAAGAAGTTCACGGGGACGGAACGAGGCACGATCCTCGACATCTTCATCCCCGTCATGATGCATCGCAGCGTCACCCGCCCCGACTCAACTCCGTTCCGAACACTGGTAGTGCTAAACCCTGATGTTGCGGTTGAGCCTTTCAGGGAAAAGCTGGCAGCGGTGAGCCATGCATTCGAAGTGAATCGACTAAGCGGCGAGACTGGCTTGTCGCAGGAAACATTGAAGAATGTACTGAACAATCGGATGCTGATGGAGCCCGCGCCTACGGGCGCATCCGCAATGCAGAGGGAGTATGGCGATGCTCTCGCCGCTCTCGGTGGGTTGGTGCTGTTGGTGCTGATGATTGCCTGCGCGAATGTGGCGAACCTGATGACGGCTCAGGCTTCGGCGCGGGCACGTGAAATGGCCTTGCGGGTCTCGATTGGCGCGGGGCGGTGGCGGCTGGTGCAGATGGTGTTGATGGAGAGCGCGCTGCTTGCTTTTCTGGCAGCCGCGGGTGGAGCGTTGTTTGCGTGGTGGTCCGCTCCGTTTGCGGTGAGCATGATCAATCCGCCGGATAATCCGGCGCGGCTCATTCTGCCGGCGGACTGGCGCGTGCTTGGGTTTGGCGTGGGCCTCACCCTGGTAGTCGTCCTGCTTTTCGGGCTTCTGCCTGCGCTGCGGGCTTCCTCCGTGAGGCCGGTAAGCGTGCTGAAGGGTGGCGACGATCCGCATTCGCGGCAGCGCCTGATGCACGGGATGATTGCGCTCCAGGTGGCTTTCTGTTTTCTGGTGCTGTTTGTTGCCGGACTATTTGTGGCTACCTTCCAGCGGCTTTCCAACAAGCCTACAGGTTTTTCGACGGACCGAATTCTTTTATTGGAGACGACGAGCCGGCCCGCGCAGTCATCGCTGTACTGGGATCAGGTGGCGGAGTATCTACGGGATGTGCCAGGTGTCGAGCGCGTGTCACAAGCCGCATTTCCTTTGTTGAAGGGTTCGAACTGGAATGACTCGATCTCCATCCATGGAGGGCCGCCGAGCGTCAATCTTGCTTACTTTCTGAATGTCTCGCCGGGGTGGCTCGAGACGATGAAGATTCCACTCATTGGCGGAAGAGATTTTCGCGAGAGCGATACGTATCCTAACGCCGCCGTTATCAATGAGACGTTCGCCCGGATGTTTCTTAAAGACGACCATCCGGTTGGGAGGATTTTTGAGAAGGCCTCCGATAATGGAAGGCGTCAACCCATGCAGGTGATCGGAGTGGTACGGGATGCTTATTACAGCAGCCTGCACGGCCCGATATTGCCGGTGGCCTATGTTCCATTTCACGAGGTGGGCGCTAAGGGAGAAATGCTTCCAGAGGGCTACGGGACTTTTATCGTGCGCACAGCTTCGTCCAATCCGATAGCTCTGGCCTCAACACTGCGGCAGCAGGTGTCGCGGGCGCGCTCTGGCTTTCACGTCTCGAATGTCGAGACACAGGTAGAAATCAATCAGGCACAGACGATACGCGAACGGTTGTTGGCTACGTTGGCTTTCTTTTTCGGAGCGGTTGCACTGCTGCTTGCCGGGGTAGGGTTATATGGAGTGCTTAACTATTTGGTGCAGCAGCGGGAGCGCGAAATCGGCATTCGCATGGCACTGGGGGCGCAGCTCGCGCATGTTGTACGACACGTGACTGCTGGAATTTCGTTCGCGGTCATGATGGGTGTTTTTGCGGGGTTGGTGTGTGGGCTGGGGTTGACACGTTATATCCAGTCGCTACTTTATCAAGTAAAAGCTACGGATATCGTTATGCTAGCGCTTCCGTGTTCGATCATCCTGGCCGTAGCATGCATTGCGGCGGTGCCAGCACTCCTTCGAGCAATACACGTCGATCCAAGTACGATGTTGCGTGCCGACTAGATCGGGGCTTCTGCTGTCGAACAAGACGAGTCGCTCACTGAGAGTTCGTCTGGCCCGCCACAACGTGAGGAGATTGGAAATGCAGAAGCGGAAACTGGGAAACAGCAACCTGGAAGTCTCGGCTCTTGGCTTGGGCTGTATGGGCATGAACTTTTCCTATGGAGTGGTTCAGGACGAACGGGAGATGGTCTCGCTCATGCATGCGGCCGTGGATCGCGGGATCACGTTCTTCGACACGGCCGAGGCGTATGGCCCGTTCACGAATGAGGTGCTTGTAGGTAAAGCTCTCTCGTCCATTCGCGACAAAGTGGTGATTGCGACTAAGTTCGGCTTCCAGCTCAATCCGGATGGAAGCTCGGTGTGGCAGGGTTTGAATAGCCGGCCAGAACACATCAAAGCGGTAGCTGAGGCCTCGCTGAAGCGCCTGAACATCGATTCCATCGACCTCTTTTACCAACACCGCGCAGATCCCGAGGTGCCGATCGAAGAGGTTGCGGGAGCGGTGAAGGAACTTATTCAAGAAGGCAAGGTGAAGCACTTCGGCCTTTCTGAGGCAGGAGTACAGACGATTCGGCGCGCGCATGCCGTCCAGCCGGTGACGGCGCTGCAAAGCGAGTACTCGCTGTGGTGGCGGAAGCCTGAAGCGGAAGTGATCGCAACGCTGGAGGAGCTTGGTATCGGCCTGGTTCCGTATAGCCCGCTGGGGCGGGGTTTCCTGACGGGTAAGATGAACGAGAACACCCGGCTGGGCAGCAGCGATTTTCGCAGTAAGCTGCCACGCTTTGCGCCGGAAGCCATGAAGGCTAACCAGGTCTTTGTCGATGTGCTGGGCGGCATTGCAAATAACAAGAACGCGACGCCTGCCCAGATTGCTCTTGCGTGGCTGCTGGCGCAGAAGCCGTGGATTGTTCCGATTCCGGGCACGACGAAGCTCTCTCGTCTGGAGGAAAATATCGGAGCCGCCTCGATCGAACTGACGCCGGACGACCTGCGCGAGATCGAGAGCGCCACTACGAAGGTGCCGGTACAGGGTGATCGGTATCCGGAACACCTGGAGAAGATGACCGGCCGGTAGCTTAAGGCAATTTCGCAATACTGCAGCTTAGGCGTGGCCAGCCGTAACCTTGCCAAAGATGCGGCCGAAGTTTCCGCCACCCACTTTTCCGATATCATCTGCGGTAAAGCCCTGCAGTAGCATCTCGCCGACAACCGCAGGGAAAAATCCTCCAGTCAGGCCCGGCCATGCCTTGTTGGTGCCTTGGCCAACACGCGAGGAAAGCAGATCCGTGTCGGTGCCCACACCAACGTGGTCGATGCCCACTGCGTCCACCATCGCCTTGATGTTCTCCACAAAGTCTTTCGGCGAGCCGGCCAGTTTCGTCCACACGCCGATCACGCCGCCGGCGTCGGCGACGACCTTCGCGTGTTCCTTGCTGATCAAGTGTGGCTTCATGATTTCCGCCATCCTGGGGTCGTTACCTAGTCGACTGTCGAGGCCGGTGTGCGACACGAGGACCGGCTGCGTGGCCACCTTCAACGCGCCCAGCACTGTTTCGGGGCTGGCGTGAGCCAGGTCCACCACGATCCCCAATCGGTTGCACTCCTTCACTACTTCTGCACCAAAAGCCGTCAAACCACCAAGGTGCGCGGGTGAGGTGATCACGTCGCCTAACGGGGACACCAGGTCGTCTCGCTCGTGAAGCAGTTGAAGGTCACGCACACCGCGTTTGTACACCTCTTCCACCCGGTCCAGGTGACCCTCAATGAACTGTGATCCTTCGACCGTCTGGACGATCGTTGGTTGACCATGGTTATGCGCGGCCTGCAGGTCTTTCAGGTTCAGTGCGCGGTGAATGTGTCCTTTTTCCAACTGCACGTCGATCGCAGTCAGCCAGCGGAGGAAGTTGTCTCGCGCATCACCTGGCTTGCCATTTGGCGCGAAATCCAGCACGAAGCTTGCACAGACGGCGGTAAGCCCTGAGCGTCTTATCTCTTCCGCCAGCGATAGGCCGGGAGCCTGCGGTTGCTCCCCCTGCCGTTGCGGCTGACCATTCTGCGGATGCGGTTCCGTGCCCGCCGGATAAACATGGTTGTGCATGTCGATGCTTATGGTCCGAGACATGACCTGCGCAACGCGCGGATCCATCCCATCTGCGGCTGCATTCAGCCATGCCGGCCCGAGCAGCATGGCGCCGCCGGCACCCATCGCGATGGTCAGGAACTCCCGCCGCGAAAAACTGGGACAATTATTTTTCAACATACCGGTCATCATAGATCACCTGCGATGGTGAAGACGTGGCCCAAGTAAGCACAACTGCAATGACTGCTCGAGCTTCTAGGAACTCCGACGTGTCGAACTGGGTATAGAGGCCACCCGAGCGCGGACTAGCTTGCTGATCAGCGAGGCGGGCAGTGGTTTGTCGAAGGGCAAATGAAGGCTGCTCTTCGTTCGAGTGTACGGTTTCAGTTCCTCGGCGAAGCTGCTGAACAGTGAGCCACTAAATGGAAGGACGCTCAAATGATTCTTGAAGGCGGCATAGCCAAAAAATGGCTTGGGCAACGCAAAAGCTGGAATGCCGTAGGAGATGACCTCGAAGGACCCGTTGGGGACGGCGGAGCGGATGATCTCACGAAGCTGACGAAGAGTGGTTCGAGTGGGCTCGGGGACGGCGGCAATGTAGGCCTCGACGGCGTCGCTCGAGGCCCTGTGGGCTGCCATGCGATTGACTGACGATGCCTTGCTCATGCGCACCATGGTACGACAAAAATTAGTCCCGGATAGCCCCCGTGAAACGACTACAAATACCCGCGCGACTCACCATCAGACCGGATCATTGGTGTTCAGTCGCGCGGCAGAGGACGACGGCGAAGTATAAGGGCCGGTGTTTCAGGGTCGTGCGTGAGGGACCACGAACTCCCGCCGGCTACTCCCAACGAAAAACCTTTGCCGAAATCGCCGTGCAAACGACAAAGACTACGGCTAATGCCGCCAGGTCGCCCAGGTGGGCCAACCATGCGTCACCGTTCCAGATTCCCTGGAGCAGAGGCACAGCGTAGGTTAGCGGAAGCACCCGCGCCACCGCGTGAAGCACTGGCGGCAGCGATTCAACCGGCACGAAGAGTCCCGAGAGAGCGATCATCGGGTAAAGAATGATAGCGCCGACCGGCTGCGCAAAGCGCGCCGTCGGAACGATACTGGCGATGAGAAAACCGATCGACAAGATGCTCCAGGTGCTGATCAGCAGCGCAATCGTGAACGAGAACAAGGGAACATGAACGCCGACCGGGTAGTAGCGCTTACCCGCCAGGACCATCAAGGCCAGCGTAGCTGCAGTGAGCATCAGCTTGACGAGCACGTGGGCAGTGAGGATCGTCTGCGGCCGCAGCGGCGTGGCGCGGAGTCGCTTGAGGATGCCGCCTTCGCGGTAGATCGAGATAATCGTGACCAGGGAAAGCACAGCGCTGACGGCGATCAGGAGCGACGCGAAGACCGGAAGATCCACCCGGATAAAGCTGTTGGCGGCTAATGACGACGGTGCGAGTCTGCGGCTGGCTACTCGGCCCCACGCGAGGAAAATGAGAACGGGGAACGCAATGGTGCCGAATGCGCCAAGCGGCTCGCGCAGAAAGATTTTGATCTCGACCCAAGTCAGCTTCCAAAGTCCACGCAGCATCATCATTGCGCCTATTCGCGAATCGAGTGACCAGTCAGCTTGAGAAAGACATCCTCAAGGTTGGGGAGAATCGTCCGGAAATCGGTGACCCGGATCCGGTTCTCGGAAAGGCAATCAATCACCCCGGTCACCAGGTCGTCGCCGCGACCGCGAATGGTGATTCGTTTCTCGTTGCAGATCACGGCGTCTACTCCTGGGATGGCCCGAAGGCGCTCGGCCACGATCGGGTCCTCCGTAGTGAGAATGACAGTTCGCTCAGGGCAATGCCGGTCGACAAGCAGACCCGGACTGTCCATGTCGATGATCCGTCCGTGCTCAATGATAGCTACGCGGTCGCACAGCCGCTCGGCCTCCTCCATCAGATGGGTGGTGAGGAAGACGGTCTTGCCGCGGTCACGGATGCCGCGCACCAGATCCCAGATCGCCCGTCGCGACTGCGGGTCCAGCCCAGTGGTCAGCTCGTCGAGAAACACCACCTCCGGATCGTTGATCAGCGCAAGGGCAATAAACAGCCGCTGCTTCTGGCCTCCGGAGAGGTTCATGAACCAGGTGTCTCGCTTATCGGTGAGTCCGAGCTGTTGGAGTAAGTGTTCGGCATCAATCGCCTTCTTCCGGTACAATGAGGCCCACAGGTCTACCGCCTCCCAAACTTTGATACGCTTCTGCAGTTGCGCTTGCTGGAGCTGAACCCCGATGCGATCCTGCAGCTTGTGGACTTGACGATGGGGATCAAGACCCAGAACCGAGATGGTGCCCCGATCAGGCCTGCGCAGCCCTTCGATGCACTCCATTGTGGTGGTCTTTCCAGCACCGTTGGGGCCGATCAAACCAAAAATTTCGCCCTTGTTGACCTCCAACGACACCTCATCGACCGCCACGGTGCGGCCGTAGGTCTTGCGAACTCCGGAGACTTGAATGACTGGACGCATGTAGTTGCGGCATTGACCACAGCGGAGGACTAGTAAGCCTCGAGCTAGCACTCAAGATAACAAGGCTTTCCATAAGTTGACGCGAAGCTTCCAAAAAGCGCCGTTTTGAGCAACCCCGGCTCAGTCAATTTACCGGAAATGGGACTGTGCAGGCAGTGCGAAGATCAAATTGTATGGGAGGCGATTCGGCTTCGGTTTGCTCTGGTCCAGCATGACAATGGCGGGACTATCCCTTGCTGAACAATGATTGCACCGG
>CAWBGZ010000017.1:0-151259 GCA_963788515.1 uncultured Acidobacteriaceae bacterium | reverse complement strand
TGGTCCCGTCGCGGAAGCTATCTTCACTGAGGATGGGATTTTGTCCGACCTGCAGGCCCTCGCGAAAAATGCCGAAGGTGTTGCGGTTGATCTGCAAGGTAGCCTCGGTGCCGCGGAATTCAAGACCGCCGTCGTCAATCGAGGAACTCATCATGCCCTCGTACACCACATCCCACCCTGGGTAGCGGAGCGCCGCCTGAACGGTGTCGGGGCAGTCCCATTCCAAAAAGATATATTTATCGGCGAGCATTTGGGCTTCACGCGGCGTGTCAGACTTCATCGCCCAGTGAGCCACATCGATCCAGTGCGTGAATAAATCGGTCATGGCGCCGCCGCCAAAGTTCCAGTACCAACGCCAGCGGTAAAACTTTTCTTCGCTGAATGGCTGGTCGGGAGCGCCGCCGAGCCAAAGCTTCCAATCGAGCGCCTGGGTGTCGACCGGCTTGGGCTTCCAACCCGCCTGGTTATAGTTTTGCCACCAGTAGGTTCTTACCTGGGTGACTCGGCCCAGACTGCCTCCCTGGATTAGATCGACGGCGTTACGAAAGTGAGTCCAGCTGCGCTGCTGCATGCCGCACTGCAGAATTTGCTTGCTCGAACGAACTGCATGGGAGAGGGTGGCGCCCTCTTCGATGGTGTGGGTAACCGGCTTCTCCAGGTAAACGTCTTTGCCTGCAGCGAGCGCGTCGACTGCCATGCGCACGTGCCAGTGGTCGGGAGAGGCGATGAGCACAGCGTCGATATCCTTGGTCAGCACTTCGTGATAATCGAGATGGGTGGTAGTGGCAGCGGTGGAAGCAGTCCGCGCCTTCACCTCATCGCGACGTGGCCCATACACGTCACTCACGGCCACAATCTCGTAGGGGACGCCGGTCTTGTCGGCGCAATCGAGAATGGTTCGCATCCGGCCGCCGGCTCCTATGACTCCGACGCGAAGGGTGTCGTTTGCACCCAGGACTTTGGTTGAGGCCAAGGCAGTGAGTCCGCTTGCGATGAGGAAGCTACGGCGATTAAAGGACATGGTGCTCCCGCGAATTTGTTCCCGATGATCTTATCAGTGAACTGCGCGGTGCGGCGCGAGGCAGAGCGGACAGATGCTTTTCGGGTAAACGGGCAGGCCGGAGACTGGTTTGATTCGATGCTTCGAGAAGGCCTATAACAAACGCTGGCCGACGAAGGTCACAACGGGAGACTTCTATGAATACAACCCGGCGCTCTGTTCTGCAGGCTATTCCCATGCTGGCCGCCTCCTCAGCATTTGCATCGGATAGCCCGACCTTAAGCTCCTTCATCAAGCCTTATAGCGAACTACCCGTAAAGAAAAATGGGCAGAACGAATCCAGGCCAATCCTGGACGGCATAACCCATGCCGGTGACCACCTGGAGGTGCACGAGACGACACTGGGCCCGGGAAGTGAGCCACATCCCCCACACCAGCATGAGCACGAAGAGCTCTTCCTGATGATGAAGGGCACGCTTGCAGTGACCATTGCGGGAAAGACTGCGGTGATCGGGCCCGGAGGCGCGGCGTTCGTGCATTCCAACGAATTGCACGGCGTGCACAACCCGGGAACCGAAAATGCGCAATACTTTGTGGTGGCTACCGGGGTTTGAACCGGGGCGCGAGGGAGACGGTGCGATGCAGGTAACGTGGAAGCACATCATGGGCGGAATTGCTGCGCTGGGATTCAGCACGCTTTCGCAGGCAACCGAGTTAACTATTCATCTGAACAGCTCACAACCCATCACGCGACAGACGGTCCAGTACCAATGCGACGCTCAGGGCGTGGCCATGGGCCTTCCTGCAACCGCGTTTCCAGTGGAATACGTGAACGGTGCGGGAAACAGCCTTGCGATCCTTCCCGTCCATGGCGCCTCACTCATCTTTGCCAATGTCAGTTCGGGTTCTGGGGCACGGTATGCGGCATCCGATTACATCTGGTGGGACGCGGCCGGCCGGTCAACAAGCTTTTCGTCGGATTCGATCTCCGGCAAGATGCGGTCCGAGTGTCATCGCGTGAATGCTCAGTGACGCTGGATTATGAAGACGTTGCAGAACCTGAGCGAACGGCAGGCCATAGCGCGTCGACTGGCGGAGTTGTCGCCGGAGGATAAGGCGCGTTGGGGCTCCATGTCTGTCCACCAGATGGTGTGCCATTTGAATGACTCCTACAAAGTTGCATTAGGACAAAAGACCGCAAGTCCGGCTACGGGCTTCCTACAAAGAACGGTGGTGAAGTGGGCCGCGCTGAAGGCGCCGATGCAGTGGCCCCATGGAGTTCCCACGCGGCCGGAGATGGAACAAGGGGGAGGGGGTTCGGCTCCGGTCGATTTCCGTCAGGATCTTGCTTCATTGCTCGCCACCGTGGCCCGGTTTTGCGATGGCTTGCCACGCCCATGCCTGCCCCATCCGATCTTCGGGAAAATGACAGCGGAGGATTGGATGCGCTGGGGATATTTGCATGCCGATCACCACCTGCGACAGTTTGGCCGATGAGTGGTGCAAAGAAAAACGCCACTCTCTTTCGAGTGGCGTTTCTTGCGTGAACGATGGCGCTGTGCGTTACGGCCCACGCCGGCTGCTCTGGCTGGTTTATCGGCACTTCTCTGTGTAAGTCGACCCGTCGAGGCATTTTGATTTCCACTCTGCACCGGGAGTGTAGCGAAGTGCGGCTTTCTTGAGGAAATGCCGCAAACGGGATGGGTTGCTCTCACGATATGCATCTTCGAAGCCGATAGAGCTACAGAGGATTGTGAGCAATGGTCAATAAGAAGATTCTCATCGTCGAGGACGACCCGGATGTACTCAAAAGCATGCATGTACGTCTCCGTGCCCACAACTACGACACCTACTCCGCATCGGATGCGATCTCGTGTATGGCTGAGGCACGTAAGAATGAGCCAGATCTCATCATCCTCGATCTGGGTCTACCCGCGGGAGACGGCTTCCTCCTGATGGACAGGTTCAAGAATGTACCCGCCCTGGCCGCGGTACCGGTCATCGTGGTCACCGGCCGTGAGGTTCGCGGCAACCTGAAACGCGTGATTGAGGCAGGCGCCAAGGCCTTTCTGCAGAAGCCGGTGAATCAGGCCAAACTCCTGGCGGTCATCCGGCAAGCCCTCGGGGAAGCTCCGAAGATGGAGGAAGATCCGGTCGTGTATAACCTGGGAAATCTATAGCCCGGCGCCATCGCGGTCGTCCCAGGCGTTAAGCTCGAAGCTGATGCCGAGCCTGCTCTTCCATCCAGCGGTTGCCGTCGCCGCGCTGCTCACGCTTGTCCCATTCTTCTCGGCAGCTTTCTGTCCCCGCACTCTCCGGCTGACGCAACAATTGCCCTTTGGGCTGCGCATCCTGGCGCCCGCTTTGCTCGGTCTCCCCTACGCCCTGGTCTCCCTTTCCAACGGCCTTTTCCGTTGGACATGGCTTGCCCTCTACACGCTGCTGCCCGTGCTCATCAGCCTGCTGCTCTACCGCGCAAGCCTGGCAGATCCGGAACAGAAAGGAGAGTGGCGCGACTTCCTTATCCTCGGCCTCCTCGGCCTCGCTGTGGACTTGCGCTGGTTTGAGCCGGCGTGGGGACCGGGTCTCGCCATCTTCAATAAAGTTCTGCTGCTCGACGCAGGCATCTATGGCTTTCTCGCGATCCGGCAGCTGCGCCAGGTTGGCTTCGATCTACGCCTTCGCCTGTGCGACTTCCGCATTGGCTTGCTCTGCCTGGCCGCGTACGCTCCCATTGCCGTCGTCCTTGGACCGTTACTCGGCTTCCTCCACTTCCATCCCCACATGCCTTCGGTCTGGCATGTTTTATTCGGTTGGATCTTCACCTTCCTCTTTGTTGCCGTGCCGGAAGAGCTTTTCTTCCGTGGATGGATGCAAAATCTTCTCGAGCGACGCGTTGGGCCGACACGCTCACTGCTCATCACTGCAACCTTGTTTGGGCTTTCGCACTTTAACAAGCGCGCTGTCCACTTCAATTGGCGCTATGTACTGCTGGCATCGCTCGCGGGCATTTTCTATGGCCGCGCGTGGCTTCAGGATCGGCGGGTGGGAGCTTCGTCCATCACCCACGCGTCGGTCGATACGATCTGGTCCGTATGGTTGCGATGATCGACCGCGGGCTGACGGTGTTCACGCACACGGTATCGGTAGTAGCCGATCCCAACCCGCATATGGTGTTGTAGCGGTTCTGGAACAATTACTGCGACACAAAGCCCCAGGATTCCGTGAGCAATCCCCAGGGCATAGATATTCCTGTAGCGCAAAAACAACACGCAGGCGGCAATGCCCCACACCAGCGTGACCGGCGTCAGCACCGGATTGGGCAGATGAGCGAGCGCGAACAGTCCAGCCGCAGCCACTACCGGCGCCACCTTACCGGGCAGCATGCGCTGCAACCGAAGCAGGAAATAGATCTGCAGCAAGAACTGTTGCATCAGCGCCCATATCAGATATCCCCAAACATGTGAGAGCAGCGGCGTGGGACCATGGAGCCGGTGCAGCGTGTGTTCCTGGCCGGCCAGGTAGACCGCCAGGCCTGCGAGTATCGCCGCAGCTCCTGCGATCCAGAGCGACCGGGCCAAGCCGGTCAGCCCGAGCCCCAGCGCCTTCCATGTCGTGCGCCGCATCCAGGTAGTGACAACAATCCACGCGATGGCAACCCAATAGAAACATCTCTGCCAGGGATTCAGGGTCCATATAGCCGCCAGGATCAGGCCGTAGGCCACGCCAAACTCGACCAGGTCGCGCGCCGGAAATCGAGCCTGATTTTCCTCCGGCTGCGCGGTCGTGAATGATCCTGCGGCGGTCATGATCGAATCTTCTTCCACTCACTCTCGAACTTCAGTCTACCCTTGGACGCTGGGCACGGTCCGAGGACACCTTCGTATAATTGGAGGCGGCATTCGTGTGCGAGTAGACGCTCATCATCATTTCTGGCAATGGAGCAAGGGCTGGTTCTCCCGTCCTGAAGCTGTTTTGTCACTCGATTACCTGCCCGAGACGCTGGAACCCATCCTGAAAGCGCAAAACATTCACAAGACCATCGTGGTGCAGACGTCGCCGACGGTGGCGGAAACTGACTTCCTGCTTGAACTCGCAAGGACATCCCCCTTCGTCGGCGGGGTTGTGGGCTGGCTCGACTTGGAGTCCCCGGATTTCCCCAGCCAACTGGAGAAGTATCGCCGGAATCGGCACTTTGTTGCGGTTCGTCCCATGCTACAGAGCTTGCCGGAGGACGACTGGATTCTGCGCCCGCGGGTGATGGAGTCTCTCTCGCTGATCGCTCAGACGGGCACGGCGTTCGACTTTCTGACTTTCACCCGCCACTTGCCTTATGTTCTGCAGGCTCTGGAGCGGATACCGCAGCTGTGCGCGGTCATGGACCACTTGTCCAAACCTGAAATCATGACCGGCAAAATGCAGCCGTGGCAGGATCTTATGGGCGAAGTTGCGCTTCATCCCAACGTTTACTGCAAGCTCTCCGGCATGATGACTGAGGCCGATCCACTTCACTGGAGTCGCGAGCAGTTGCGTCCCTATGCGGATTACGTCATGGAGCAATTCGGCGCCGATCGGGTAATGTTCGGCAGCGACTGGCCGGTATGCCTGCTCGCCGCCAGCTATAAGGAAGTGCTTGCGACGACGCGTGCCCTCGTCCTCGACAAGCTTGGGAGCTCCGCTGAAGAAGCGGTTTTCGGCGGCAACGCGGCGCGCTTCTACCGTCTTGAGCCAGCGGGGGCCGTAGGACAAATGCTATCGAAGCGGCAGCGGAGCCTCCGGGGGCAACAAGTTTAAGCGCCGCAGTTCCTCCCAGAAGTCGTTGGGGATGAGCAGGCTCATGAACCGGACGTTCTCCTCCACCTCAGCCTCAGACCGGGCGCCGGGAATCATCGCGGCTACCGCGGGGTGCGCCATGGGAAACTGCAGCGCCGCCGCCTGCAGGGGGATATGGTAGCGTCCACAAACCGCTTCGATCGCCGCGACTTTCTCCATCACCGCCGGTGAAGCATCGACGTAGTTGTAAGTCGCTCCAGGCCGTGCGCCCGTGGCCAGGATTCCGCTGTTGTATGGGCCGCCGATGATTACGCTGATGCCCTTGCGCTGGCAGATGGGCAGCAACTCACGCAAGCCCGTGTGATCGATAAGCGTGTACCTGCCGGCCAACAGCAGGCAGTCGAAATCGCCGTCGCGGGCAAACCTGGCTAGCATCTCCGCCTGGTTCATGCCCACGCCGATGGCACGTACGACGCCCTCGCTGCGGAGCTGGTGCAGTGCCGGGTAGGCGATGTCGATCGCCTGCTCCCAGTGGTCGTCCGGATCATGGATGTTCAGGATGTCTACGTGGGCGAGGTTCAAGCGCTTCAGGCTGCCCTCGAAGGTTGTCATGACGCCGTCGTAGCTAAAGTCAAAAACAGGACGCATCGGGGGCACGTTATCGAAGCGATGAAATACCTTCTCGTCGCGTCCCCCGTCTTCAGGAACGAGAGTGTATCCAACCTTGGTGGCGACGACGATCGAGTCGCGATCGCAATGGGCCAATTCCCTTCCCAACCGAAGCTCGCTTTTTCCAAATCCGTAGATGGGCGCGGTGTCGAAATAATTGATGCCTAGATCGAGTGCCCTGCGCACGGTAGCGCCGGCCTCATCCTCCGCTACGTCTTTGTACAACCCACCCAGGGGAACGCCGCCGAATCCCAGGCGTGAAACCCTGAGACCAGTGTGGCCGATCTCCGCTTTCGCGATTGCATCCATGGAATACGTCTTCCTCAACGTAGTGTAGTGTCTCAATGATTGAATCCATTTTCAGGGCCCCGCAAAGGATGACGCCAACCAGCCGGTACTCCCTCACGGGCTTTAGAGCATGTGTGAGAACCGGGATTGGGTACCGCGCTCGGAGCCATTTTCTGATGAATTTGTTCATTTCGCCTTGGGCGGGGTGGCAAACGGAAGTGGACATCGAGAGCCATTATCCCACTCAAGCCAAAAGAAGGCTTGAATGGGCCACCCAGCATTTGTTGTG
This sequence comes from uncultured Acidobacteriaceae bacterium, assembly GCA_963788515.1. GTDB lineage: Bacteria > Acidobacteriota > Terriglobia > Terriglobales > Acidobacteriaceae > PALSA-350. The sequence goes on along the minus strand of CAWBGZ010000017.1, from coordinate 144,240 downwards.
CGGTAGCAAAAGCTATCATCCTGAACTGGCGAGTTCTCACGCAGACTCTGAAGCCCGTACCCTTCAAAACAAATAAACGATCATCTGCGTGAGATACACCATTAGCGTTCGCTCTGCAGCCGGCCGGCTCCAGCTAAACAATGGCTGATACTTTGGAACGCAGGAAGCGCACACTTCTCGAGAGCCACTCCTCTTCGATGCGAACCGATTCCTCGATGGTGCCGGCAAACGGCGGCCAGTGCTCCACGATGACGCTGATTCCGCTGCGCCCGCGCCTGCGTAGTTCAGCCAGCACCCAATTGAAATCAACCCGGCCGTCGCCCGCTGCCGTTCCCACTACGGAAAATCCCATGCGCGTATCAATGCGCCGAATGTCGTAATCCTTGGCGTGAAGCACGACGGCGTGATCGGCCAGGTTCTCGACCACCGTCTGCAATGTTTCCGGGCGGCCTAGCGAGTTGGCGGTGTCCAGGCAAATCCCTACATGAGGACTCGCAATTCTGGTGATGATCCCGGCGAACTCCACCGCGCTGAAGGCTTCGTTGTTCTCCAGAGCAAGCGTCACACCCTGCCGCTCGAGAGCCGGCAGAACCTTCAGGATTCCGGCTTCGGCCACGGCCAATTGTTTCGGCCCGAACAAGCTCCCGGACAGGACCGTACGCAAGATCCGCGCGCCAATCCTGTGAGTGATCGCGATGTACCGCGCGAGGTGCTCCGGATCGAGGCTTCGCGTACCCGCTTCGAGCACCAGTCCACGCGCAGTGGCTGCTTCGCGCAACTGATCCAGTTCCTGATCCGGCAATTCGTGAAGGGGGAGATTATCGGCGATCTGCACTACGGAGACTTTTGCTTCGACGGCTCTATCGAGCAGCCCTATGCAGCCGAGTGGCCGCTGCGGTGCGGGGTAGCCGTGGACTCCGATCGCCCACGGTAAAGTCCAGGATGCGATTCCGAGTTTAGGGCGTTCGATCTTGGTCAGCACGGAGCAAGGTTCTCAAACATACGTGACGCATAGTAGTGAATTCAGGCGGGACCGGCAAGCGAAAGTTGGCAGTCCACCAAAGGTCTGTCGTTTATTTTTTGAAAACAAATGACGCAACCTTAAGAGCCCCGCAAGTCTGCGTCTTCAAGATGGGAATAGTATCGCTGCTCTGCTTTCCTGATCTTCGGTAAGCCAACCAGGTTATTGAATTCTTCGAATTCGATCATTTGGTCGTGGAAGAGTGCCGGGTTGCCAGTACGGAGTAGTTCCGTGGCGATGTCCGTGGCCAGCTTGGCGTAAGCGTAGGTGAACACATTGGGAAAGATCACCGCCGCGAAACCCATCGACTGTAGTTCGGAGGCGGGCAGGATTGGCGTCTTGCCGCCGGGAATCATGTTAGCCAGCGTAGGCGCGGACACCAGGTGAGGGATCTGCTTCATCTGCTCGATAGTTTCGGGTGCTTCAAAGAAAACCCAATCGGCGCCGGCCTCCATGCACCGGTGTGCGCGATCGACCGCTTCGGGTAGGCCCCTGACTGCGATGGCGTCGGTGCGAGCGAGGATGGTGAGGTCCTGATCTGTGCGGGCATCGACGGCGGCCCGGATTTTTGCGACGAACTCATCCACCGGCACCACATGCTTGCTCGACATGTGGCCGCAGCGCTTGGGCGAGACCTGGTCTTCCAGCATCACGGACGCCGCACCTGCCTTTTCAAACTGCTTGATGGTTCGCTGGACGTTGGTGGTATTTCCGTGACCATTGTCACCGTCCGCAAACAACGGCAGGTCCACTGCATCGGCAAACCGCCACACCGCGTCTGTCATCTCTGTGAGGGTCAACAACTCGATGTCTGGCGCGCCGAGCAGGGCTGCAGAGTTGGCGTAGCCGCCGCAACCCAACACCTTAAATCCCGCTCTCTGGATGATGGTGGCACCGAGCGGATCATGGGCGACGGGGATCATCAGGATCTCCTTCGCCAGCAAGTACTGTTTGAAGAGACTCGTCCTTTTCATGGATTTCTTAGGCTCCCCTTCGTCGTTTGATCCCGTTTAAGATTCGTATATGGACCGGTCTGGTATGCATCTGTAGCAATACGGAGGGTACACGATCATGGCACGCGTTTTTATAACAGGTTCCTCCGATGGCCTCGGCCAAATGGCGGCTCAGCTCCTTATCGAACAAGGGCACGGAGTGGTCTTGCACGCCCGTAACGAGCAGCGCGGCAAAGAAGCCCTTGCCGCCGTGCCTGGAGCGGAGAGCGTTGTCATCGGCGATCTGAGCAGCATTGCACAAACCCGCAAAGTGGCCGAACAGGTCAACCGACGTGGCTCGTTCGACGCGGTCATTCACAATGCAGGCGTCGGCTATCGGGAGCCGCGGCGCATTGCGACCGAAGATGGTCTCCCTCATGTATTCGCCGTCAACACGCTCGCGCCGTACATCCTGACGGTCCTGATTGAAAGGCCGAAACGCCTCGTTTATCTGAGTTCAGGATTGCACCAGAGCGGGGATGCCAGCCTGAAGGACCTGGCCTGGGAGCGCCGTCCGTGGCGAGGGCAGCAGGCTTACTCCGATACCAAGCTACATGACGTTCTGCTGGCCTTCGCGATCGCATGCCGGTGGCCCGGTGTTCTCTCCAACGCGCTTGAACCTGGCTGGGTGCCGACCAAGATGGGCGGCCCAGGGGCGCCCGACGATATGGACGCTGCACACCGGACCCAGGTGTGGCTTGCGGTCAGCCAGGACCGGGCGGCGACGGTCTCGGGCAAGTACTTTTTTCACATGCGGCAGCGCACACCGAATCCCGCCGCCCACGATGCCGGGCGACAGGACGCGCTGCTCGACGCCTGCAGACGTCTTTCGGGAGTCGAAATGCCTATAGGCTAAGCGCTGACCCGAATGAACCTCGGCAAATCTACAGTAACCGTCGGGGGATTCGTGGCTGAACAGCGCAACTCGGCTCTCAAATCATCCGTCTTTATGAATGACTCTTCGAGGTACATGGTGATGTCAAAGGTTACTCGGACTTTGTTTTGCGTGGCGATCGGGTTGGCAGCCATCGCACTGGCGGGCGCTCAGCAAGCTGGGATGGCTCCTATGGCGGGGCACATGTACATGACGGTGCTTCGATCGCCAAAGGACGGCGATCAGCAGAAGGCGGACGCAATTGTCGCAGCCGCAAAATCGGCGATGGCACCCTATCAGGACTACCACAAGGCGCTGGCCGACGGTTATGAGATCTTTCTTCCCAATGTCCCACAGGCCCAGTATCACTTTACAAAATACGAATACGGTTTCGAGGCCCGATCGCATTTCGATCCTCTCAAACCTACTTCTCTGCTTTACAAGAAGACAGCGGATGGAGGGTACAAGCTGGTAGGTGTGATGTACACCGACCGGGTCGATGCGACCGAGGACGAGCTAAACGATCGGATTCCTCTGAGCATAGCGCGCTGGCATCAGCACACAAATTTTTGCCGGGCGCCCATCGGACAAAAGGCAGCCTACTTTGGCCCCGATGCAAAGTTCGGGCTGCTCGGCTCAATCACCACCAAAGAAGCTTGTGAGGCCGCAGGTGGGCAGTTCCATCCGCATGTGTTTGGATGGATGGTGCATGTTTATCCCTATGAAACTGATCCGGGGAAGATTTGGGCCACGAATGACGACGACCAGGGGCACGACAATATGGATCACTCCGCTATGCCGGGGATGAAGATGAACTAACAGCGAAAGGGAAAAACCGTTGCGCGGTGGAATTGCGAACCTGCTGGAGGAGTTGGCTTATCATGGAGCGCAGGCGGTGATCCATCGACAGCGTGACCACTTCAGAGGAGCCGGCCAAGCCGAGAAAAACAGCCTTGGTGGTCGGTTCTGACACCAAAGTCGCCCCGGCGGTGCGCAAAGTGCTGCCTGGTTGGAAGATCGCACGCGCGGCCCACAATAACACTGCGCTCGAAATGCTCAAGGCTCGGCCTTATGATCTCGTTCTGACCGGCGAGGAAACATCGGGTAAACAAGATGTGGAGCTTCTGCGAAAGATCCGCATTGTCCGGCCCCACGTCCGGCTCATCATCATCACCAGGAAAAGCACGCCCGCGGACGTAATTGCCGCCATGCGCGAGCGCGCGTTCAGCTACTTCTCCGAGCCGTATTCGATGGCTACCTTCGAACAAATGCTTCTGCTGGCTACAACCAGTCCCGTTTGGGATGAAGGGATCGAGATCCTTTCCGCCACGCCAGAACTTATGCAATTGGTTGCGCGCTGTGACCGTAAGACGGCCGATCGGCTGATTCAGTTCATTCACGAGGTCGCGGATCTTCCTCCAAAAGAGAAAGACGCCGTCGCTCTCGCCTTCCGCGAGATGCTCATGAACGCCATCGAGCATGGAGCCCATTTCAATGCCACGCAGCATGTGTCGATCTCTTATATCCGAGCCAAGCACATGGTCTTATGCCGCGTGAAGGACCCCGGGGAGGGCTTTTCGTTGCAGGAGGCTCGCCATGCAGCGATCGCGAACCCGCCCTCCGATCCGATCCGCCACACGGCGATCCGCGAAAAGCGGGGGCTTCGACCCGGGGGCTTTGGGATACTGTTGACCAAGCACATTATCGACGAGTTGATTTACGGCGAAATGGGCAACGAAGTCGTGCTGATCAAATACCTCAAGCCCGATCAACTCACGACCTAGTCAATCCACGTAGTGCTACATTGCCGGCGGAGGCGGTGGCGGCGGGCCACCTGGTCCGGGTCGCGGCGCACCCGGCGCCTTATCGACCAGTTCCACATCCAGTTGGATGGCAATCTGATCCCCGACCATGGGCGCATCAAAAGTCATTCCATAGTCCGCCCGGCTGATCGTGGTCGTAGCAGAAACGCCGCGATGCGAGTTTCCTCTCGGATCTTTCACTGGAGGCGTCGGGCCATCGACATCCAGAACGGCTTCCTTGGTAACGCCGTGGATGGTCAGATCGCCGGTGACCTTCAACTTGCCTGCACCAGCTGACTCCACTTTTTTGGATTGGAAGGTGATCGTCGGATACTTGGCGACATCGAAGAAGTGGTCGCTGCGCAGGTCCTTGTCCCGCATTTCCACGCGGGTATCCACGGAACTCGCGTCGATGGTCACATTGACAGAAGCTTTGCTAAGGTCTGGGGAATCTACGACCGTACCGCTTATTTTGGTAAAAGCTCCTCGGACGGTGGAGATGCCCATGTGGCGCACTGCAAACTGCGCCGCCGAATGGTTAGGGTCGAGGAACCAGGTTTGCGTTTGCGCTCCAGCGCTCGCGCCGGCAAGCTGAGCCAGCAAAACGATAGCGGCCAAGTGAATCGTTAGGTGAGCCTTTTGTTTTCCAGTCATGACGGAATCTTGTCTCCACCTTCTCTAAATTCATCCCAATGAGTTGCAGCGCGGGACACGAACTTAGCCCCTTGGAACGCAACCGGCAATGTTCCACGTGAATTACGGATATTGCTTTTGCCTTGAGCTCACAAGTGTATGTCCGCAAAATGGAGAGGTCAAATGAATAGAGGGATAGGAGACAGAAGCCTCCAAAACTGCCCCCCTTCGCAGGGAAGAGGCGAGAAGTGGCTTCGGGGCGGCACGGCCAGATTACCGATAACTACTTTCGGGGCAGTTGCTCTCTGCAGTCGACCAGCACCTGAGATCGCCAGCACGACGCGGAAACCTGATCCAACCGAACCGGCCCCGGCTGTCAGAAGTGCCAGTATCAAGGAGTTCTCGCCTGATGTAATATTTCGACCTGTCGAGGCTAATCTTGGGAAGCGCTGCTCTCGTGCAACCAGACAACCGAAACTACATCCATATGCATGGGAATCCAACATGACTCAGCCACTCTCTTGGGAAGACCTCGACCGTCGGACCATCCAACGACGCGGAGTTGACGCAGTCATCTGGGTATGCCCGCCAGCAATTAGTGATAGGCTACGGCTCAACGCCTGCTAAAACAGAAACTTCAACGCAAACTGCACCTGGCGCGGAGACTCCGCTTCAAGGATATGGTTGAACGTCGGCGAACTGATGTCGCTGTCCGGTAACCGGAAATTCGTACGGTTCAGGATGTCAAACAGCTCGGCACGGAACTGCAACTGTGTCGATTCGGTCACCTTGAAGTTCTTAAGCGCCGCGAAGTCCCAGTCGGCATAAGCAGGTCCGAGATTCACGTTGCGGCCCTCCGTGCCAAACTGACCCGCGTTGGCCGTGGGGTCGAGCCGCTGGAAAGCGTTGGAATTGAGCCAGGCGCCAACCGAGCGCGGCCCGTTGTTGGGGTTGCCGATAATATTGGGCCGCTGTGCGGAGAATCCGGTGATCTCCGGCGCGCTGCCTTGCGCCGCAACGTCGTTCGAGTCGAAAACGGTGAATGGCGTGCCGCTCATCAGCGTGGCGATGCCATTCAACTGCCATCCACCCAGCACCCACTGGTACCAGTTATGCCCCTGCGTCCAGAAGGGGAGCGACCATACATAGCTTCCGACGAATCGGTTGCGCGCGTCGAACAACGAGAGACCACGCTCTGCTCCCAGGTTGAACGGATCCTGGGCGAGATCATTTTCGCCTGCGACTGGCTTCGCCGCCGATCCGGTGATGTTGAACGACGAAACGTCGTCGATCGTCTTCGACCATGTATACGACAATAGGAATGACAGTCCGTGGCTCATCCGTTTGCGCATCGAGGCTTCCAGCGCGTTGTACGACGAGTTCGCGATGCCTGCGATCTCGCCGGTCGAGGAAAACTGGCAATCACTCGGCGAATCGGCGAGCGTGCAGCCGGAATAGAGCCGCCGTTGATCGGCATTGCTCGAATTCGAAATCGGCTGGCCGTCCTCATACCCGGGAACAAATACCGCTGGGTTCGCTTCAATAAAGCGCGGCAGCCGCGTGCCCTTGGTGCCGACGTATCCGATCTCAAACAACCAATTGGACCCGAACGACTGTTGCAAATTCAAGGCCCAATCCTGCGTGTAAGGCAGTTTCAACGACGGCGACAGCGTCAGGTTCGTGAGCGGTTTGGAGAACGTCCCCGGGGCTGGAGGGTTGCCGTTGAACGGATCGGCGAAGTCCGGCAGGCTCACTTGCGGCGTTCCCAGGAAGGGAGGCGCACTGATCGGCGCTTGCAAAGGCCCACCTTGGCCGGTGTAGTAAGGCTCATAGAAGACGCCGTACGCTGAACTTATCAGCAGCTTCCCACTCCCCGTCGGATCCCACGCTACGCCAAAGCGTGGGGCAAACGCCGTCTTATCGGTAGAAATCAGCCCCGCGGGTACTCCGGGATCGCCCGGATACAGCAATCCCGCCGGCGCATTCGGTAAAACAAGCGACTGCTTTCCCGGCTCAAACAACGATAGCCGCTGATGAATTTCGGTATAGGGTACGGGCAACTCGTAACGCAGTCCAGCATTAATAGTTAAATGCGCCGTGACCTTATATGTATCCTGCGCGAACCCATACCCATTGTTGCCGCGAATACCGCGCGAGAAATCGCCGATCCCTTGCAGGAAGACCACCGGCTGCCCCGTGAGGAAGCTGGCGAATGCGTCTGTAATCGGAAACGGCGAGAATACAAAGAAGCCGTTGGTCGCGATCCCTTGCAGCACGTTGATCTGCTGCCGCTGGTATCCGCCACCGAATTTCAGCGCGTGCTTGCCATGCACCCAGCTCAATGATCCCGAAATGTCGTAGACATTTTCATACGTATTGCGCGGGCCCGTGATCGGATCACCCACCTCGGTATAGCCATTTACCTGAATAAACGGCGGTCCGGCAGCAACCTCGAGGCTCGGCGTGTATTTAAATCCAAGGCTTGAAGGCAACGTATGGTTCTCGCGCTCGCCGAAGAGGAGCTTGTTGCGCAGAAACGAGAACCGCCCTACAGCGACCAAGTTTGGCGAAAAAGTGTGTGTCGCCTCCGCAACAAAGTTTTGTGCGCGCTGGTTTTCGCCTACCGGGAAGCCGGGTACACTGGCCCCGCCCGGCGATAGCGGGTCGAGTTGGGAAAGCTGGTTGAACACGTAACGGAAGTTTAGGGTGTCGCGTGGATTGAGGTAGTGGTCGACCTTTATGCCGAACTGATCGGTATTGTTGCTAAACGTTTGCGTTGTCGAGAACAGGTTCGTCCCGGCATTAGGAAGCGGGAAGAACGTCAGCAGGTTTTCCGAGACTGCGTTGAACTGAGCCTGCGGCACCAGGTTATTCGGGTACGGTGCATTGGCAAAGATGTTGAAAAGCTGGTTCTGCGGATTGTTGCAGAAACCGTCCGTGAAGCCCTCCGGGCACAGTTCAGAGAAGTCGCCGTTACGTTGCTTTAGCGACGGCACTGTGGTGAGAGCTGTCTCCCCCTGGCGGTTGCGGAAACCTTCATAGAAGCCGAATACGAACGTCTTATCTTTCCTGATCGGCCCACCGGCCGCGGCGCCAAACTGGTTTTGCTTCAACGGCTCCTTGGTCTGCGCAAAATAATTGTTGGCATCCAGGTAGTCGTTGCGCAGGAACTCCCACAACGTCCCGTGGAGCTGGTTCGTTCCCGAGCGCGTGATGATGTTCGTCGTCGATCCCAGCGCGTCTCCGAACTCGGCATTCGCGTTCAGCGTGATGATGCGGAACTCGCTGATCGCGTCCACCGGCGGCTTGAGGACGAACCCACCGTCAACCCCGTTAACGTTGTTCGCGCCGTCGATGAGAAAGTTGTTGGATTCGGGGCGCTGGCCATTGACCGCATAAGCCTGTCCATTGCGCAGCCCTCCGCCTGCTTCGGCTATCCCGGGCGTCAAGGGAACGACCCCAGGCTGCAACAAGCCAAGTTGCGAGAAGTTGCGTCCGTTCAGCGGCAGGTCCTCCAATTCTTGCTGTTGTACGACCATGCCCATACTGGACACGGTTGGCTCAATCAGTTCGGCATCGGCGCGCACCAGCACCTGTTGCTTTTCCGAGCCGACGGCCAGATGTGCCGAGACCGAAGCCGTCTCGTTCACGTTGAGCCTGATGCCATCCTGCACGTATTCCTCAAAGCCTTTCGCTGCGACATCCAGGCGGTAGTGTCCGACCGGAAGTTCCAGAAGAACGTAGTTACCGTTACGATCGGTGGTCGTTGTGCGCGACAGGCCCGTTTCCGCCTGCTGTGCTGTCACCTCGGCGCCCACAATGACAGCGCCGCTTGGGTCTTTCACTGTTCCGCGAAAGTCCCCCGTGATTTGCTGCGCAGAGGAATTGAGGCAACCAAGCACTACGAATGCCAGCACATTGCGAACAATGTTCATTTTGTTTTCTAATCCCCCGAAAGATTTGGCACGACACAGAGTGGCCGGTACTTCGCGCGACACCATGTTGAAATGGATCGCTGTGACATGTGCGCCAGAGAACGTGTCATAGCGTAAGGCTCCGTAAATTACAGAATTCCGACGGGAACGACAGCAAGCAGGGGTCCGTTCACACTCAAGGCAAGAAAGCGCTCTGCCGTCTGCATGCATGAACAGTAATGGTTAAGTTAAAGATTGTCCTGCACCTGTCGATCGAGAGCTTACTCAATCCCTTGGTGGAGTTTCCCCTTTAATCTCTTTGCCCCACTCTGGCAGAAGACATAAAGCAACGCATCATGCGCCTCCATCCTGAGAGTGAGCTGCGATGGGGCCACATGACCCTTGCTCATACCCTCGCGCACTGTACTTGTGGCATGCAGATGGCGACGGGCGTCATCAACCCCAAACGTGCATCCTTTCCTGCCAGCGTCATCGGCCCGCTTATAAAGCCGCTGGTCTTCGGCGACGACAAGCCTATGCGCAGCAACTCACCCTCCTCGCCGGAACTCTTCTCGGTGCACCCGACACAGTGCGACTTCGAACGCGAACGCGCCCAGCTCATCACAGCTATCGACAGATTCGTCAACAAGGGGCAGCTTGCTGCTCCCAGCACCCACATCCGTTCTTTGGTCCGCTCGAACCGCAGCAGTGGGCCATTCCCATGTACAAACACGTCGACCATCATCTACGACAGTTCGGTGTCTAACAGCGTTCCCATTGTCGGCTGCCATCCTGGCATCCAGGAGATCGAGTTGTGGAGGATCGGTAACCCAGAAAGCGCGCCGGACTTGGGTGCGCCGGAAAACATGTTGAAGCGCAGGGAAAGTTCCTGCGTCCCGGAGAGTCTATGTAGCGCCAAAGGGACTGATGGGCCGCGATGAGGTAGCCGCCTTCAGCGCTGCGGGCATCATCGGGGCTATAGACGACACAACGAAGGTCCACGTGGATGCCAATTCGCTGCGTAAGTGTGCCGGACGCCGTCGCACTTGAAGATAATGTTTCGCGTTATCATTTTGAAACCGCTACGATTTGCAGTGATGGGGCGCCCGTGTGATGGACTCGTCATACCCTTCTGTTGCCAAACTCACCCGCCGCCGCTTGTTGACCGGCGCGGCGCGGGTTGCGGCGGCTGCTGCCGCTTCAGCTCTGATGCCACCGAATGTGCAGCGCTTGCTGGCGCAGGGTTCTTCAAGAAGCGGCTCGCTCAAGGACATCAAACATGTGGTCCTGCTGATGCAGGAAAACCGCTCCTTCGACCACTATTTTGGGACGCTCGCCGGCGTCCGCGGATTCGCGGATCCATCCGCCCTAAAACTCGCGGACGGAAAATCTGTCTTCTACCAGCCGGATGCGGTCAATCCTGCAGGCTACGTGCTCCCCTTTCATCTTGACACCCGCAAGAGCAGTGCGCAAAAGATTCCCTCCACCAGCCACGCCTGGGCGGTACAACACGAGGCGTGGAACGGGGGCAAGATGGACCAATGGCTCCCGGCTCACCGCAAAGCGGATGGAGCGCATGGCCCGTATTGCATGGGGTATTACAACCGGAAAGATATTCCCTTCCAGTTCGCCCTGGCGGAGGCGTTCACAATCTGTGACACCTACCACTGTTCGGTGATGGGGCCGACCTGGCCAAACCGCATGTATTGGATGACGGGCACGATTGACCCAGAAGGACTACACGGCGGACCGATTCTGAACAATACGGCGCCCAAGGGCGGATACACCTGGACTACGTATGCAGAGCGGCTTGAGCAAGCCGGCATCAGCTGGAAGGTCTATCAGCAAAAGGACAACTACGGTTGCAATCTACTGGAGACTTTCAAGGTCTTTCGCGAAGCCGCGAAAGGCTCGCCGCTGTATGCGAAAGGGATGGAACGCGGCGATGAAGGCCAGTTTGAAGACGACGCCAAAAACGACCGGCTACCCGCTGTCTCCTGGATTATTCCCACCAGCTATCAATCGGAACACCCGGATTACATGCCGGCGGATGGCGCGGCGTTTGTCGCAAGCAAGATCGATGCGATCGCAGCTAATCCCGACGTTTGGGCAAAGACCGTATTTATTCTTAACTACGACGAGAACGACGGCATCTTCGATCATGTGCCACCACCTGTGCCTCCCGCGGGTACAGCTGACGAGTATGTGAACGGTCTCCCGATAGGCGGCGGGTTCCGGGTGCCCTGCATCCTCATTTCGCCCTGGATCACTGGAGGATGGGTTTGCAGTCAACCCTTTGATCACACCTCGGTTCTTCAGTTTTTGGAGCAATTCACCGGGGTGCGGGAGCCGAACATCAGCGATTGGCGGCGAAGCACTTTTGGCGATCTGACTTCCGCATTCCGGATTCGGCGGCCAGGCAAGAAGGTTCCGTCCTTGCCAGATGTCCGCAGGCAGCTGATCCAGGCCCAATACGAAGTTGCGCATTTGCCCAAGCCGGTCCTTCCAGACGCCGATCAATCCCCGCCAAAACAAGAGCCAGGCGCCCGCAAGCGCGTATAACCCGTAGACTGCTCCGCTCCAGGTGCTCCCGGAATCCACGCCCTAGGAAATACACGGGCTGGGCAACTACCACGTCGTGGCGTCTATCTCAAAGAGAACGGGAGGACGCGAATGATTCTGGTGACGGGAGCCACGGGAAAGAACGGCGTTGAAATCATCAGGCGCTTGTCCGGAAGAAAAGAACCGGTTCGCGCCATGGTTCATCGGCAAAACGATGTCATGCGTGGCACGCCCAACGTGGAATTGGAATACGTGGAAGCAGACTTTGACGATCCGGCCAGTCTGCGCAAAGTCCTCAGCGGCGTTCAGCGTGCCTTCCTGGTTACGAATTCGTCTGAGCAGGTTGAGGAACGCCAGTTGCGCTTCGTAGAGCTGGCACGAGAGACGGAAGTGAAACATATCGTCTACCTCTCTCAGCTGCATGCCGCGTCCGATTCCCCTCTGCGCTTTCTGCGCTACCATGCCGCCATCGAAGAGGCCTTGCGCACATCGGGAATGAGCTACACCCACCTTCGTCCCAACCTCTATATGCAAGGGCTGCTCATGATTGGTCGTTCGATCGCATCGGAGGGCCGATTTTTTGCTCCCGCGGGCGACGCGCGGGTAAGTGTCGTCGACGTTCGCGACATAGCCGCAGTAGCAGTGGCGGCGCTGACCAAGAGCGGGCACGAAGGAAAAACCTACGACATCACCGGACCGGAAGCACTGACGCATGCCGAGATGGCTGCACAGCTGTCGGAGGCGCTGCATCGACCCGTTGAATTCGTGGACGTACCAGAGCAAGGATTTCGAGAAGCTCTTCGCGGTCTCCATATGCCCGGCTGGCAGGCAGAAGGCCTGATTGAGGATTATGTCCACTACCGGCGGGGCGAAGCATCCAACATCTCTTCGGCCGTAGAAGATGTCACGGGAGCGCCTCCCCGCCCGTTCAAGGCCTTTGCTCATGACTATAAGTCGGCCTTCCTGGACACCAGAGATATGAAATCCCGGATGACCGCGGCTGCCGCCGTGCACAGCTAAACAGCGTAGGAGAAACTCAAGGGGCGAAGCGCGGGCTCTCAGAGGTTGCGAAGGCTTTAGCCTTGCCAGCGCTAAAGCGCGTGATGAGAGTCGAGACTCTTTCACAGAGCGCTCAAGCGCTCTTCCCCCGCATAAATGCGGGGGCTCCCACCTATCAATCCGGATAGTCCTGGGCCTTGCCAAGCGCTATTGAATGCTGCAAAAATCGTGGCTTCATTGCAGGTTGTGCTGCGCTGGCCGAAGCCGAACTGAAAGGGAAATAGCGCCGCTGGGGCTAAAGCCCTCGTCCTACAGGCCCTTTTCGGCAGAGTCGAAAACTTCTATGTCCCGTGTCCTTCTGGGGAATTTTTTTCCTTGGGCGGGCGCGGCAAACCGGAAATGGCACATCGAGAGCCACTATCCCACTCAAGCCAAAGGACGGCTTGAATGGGCCACCCAGACTTTGCTCATGCCAGCGCTAAAGCGCGTGATGAGAGCCGAGACTCTTTCACAGAGCGCTCAAGCGCTCTTCCCCCCGCATAAATGCGGGGCCCCCACCACCAAACCGCATTGCTCGCTTAGAACTCGTCGTAGGAGATATGGCTGGACGAGACGCCCAGGTCGGCGAGCATCTTAATGCAGGCCTTGATCATCAGGGGCGGACCGCAGAGGTAATATTCGACAGCCCTTGGGTTGTCGTGCTGGCTGAGATGTTTCTCCAGCACCACCTGGTGGATGAACCCCAAGTGGCCGGCCCAGTCGTCCTCGGGCAGCGGCGCCGAGAGGGCGAGGTGGAAGGCAAAGTTGCGGTGTACCTTCGCTAGATCCTGGAAGTAGTCCTCGTAGAAGATCTCCTGCTTTGATCGTGCGCCATACCAAAAGCTGACCTTGCGGGCGCTCTGCTCGGTTTCGAGCAAGTGGGAGAGGTGGGCGCGGAGGGGAGCCATACCGGCTCCCCCGCCAATGTAGACCATCTCCCGTTGCGTGGGCCTGATATGGAAATCGCCGAATGGTCCGATAGCAGAAACAATGTCTCCAGGCTTGAGGCTGAAAACGTAACTGGAGCCGACGCCCGGAGCGCAATCCTGGCCTGGAGGCGGCGTGGCAATGCGCACGTTGAAGCGAAGCGTGCGATCCCGCTCCTGGTTGCTGGCAAGCGAGTAGTTGTTCCGCCGGCCCGCCTCAGGGTTACGCGCCACAAGATCGAAGACATGCTGATGTTCCCAGACAGCAGCGAAGGGCTGGGGAATGTCGAACTCGCGAAAACGGATTTCCTGGTAAACGGGGATATCGAGTTGCAGGTAATCACCCGGGGTAAAGGAAATCTTTTCGGCAGCATCCAACGGTTCGAGAACCAGCTCTTTAATAAATGTGGCCACGTTGTTATTACTGACGACGCGTAACTGATAGGTCTTTTGCGGCCGGGCGCCGACACCGCCGGCCCGGCTCACGTTGACAAAGATTCGACCGCTGCGCTCCGTAATCGGATATGTGACCAGACCACGACAGATTGGAACGCGCGCGGGCGACCCATCGATGAGGTTGAAGCGTCCATTGTGCTTGGAGCACTCGATGAGCTTTCCCTTTACCAGGCCGAGGGAAAGATGAACATTGCCATGGGTGCACAATCCGTCGGTTGCGTAGAGCTCGCCATCGTCGGTGCGGTAGAGTGCATAGGTCTTCTTGCCGTGGTCGAAGCGAACGACGTCAGCAAGGCCGAGATCGGCAGCGGCACAAGCTTCGATCCAACCCTCGGAATCCGGATTTCCTTGCGAGGAGTGCGAGGCTTCTCGCGCCCGTATTCTTGGTACGGGGAGCCGGCGCTTGACGTGATATCCGGGATCCCTGACCTGCTTGAGAACAGTGGGCACGATTTCACGCCAGGCGGAGAAAAGGCTTGGATAGGGCGTGGGGCAATCATCCTTGACCGCGGCATGCAACCTGGGCAGGGCGTGATAAGGCACCAGCGGGAACATATGGTGCTCGACGTGGTAGTTCATGTTCCAGTACAGATAGCGGTGGATCCAGCACATGTATACCGTGCGGCAGTTGAGCCGGTGATCGAGCACATTCTCAGCCAGGCCCGCGTGCTGCGTGTACCCGTAAGTAACCAGCAGCCAGGTGCCGAATAGATTCGTCAACCCCACGAGCAGCAGTGGCAGGATGCTGCGGCTCCAGATAGAGAGCCCTATGACGATGAGGTAGATGGCAACGTACACGCGTGCCTTGCGATAGACCTTGGGAAACTCCACCTCGGGAATGTACGTTTTCTCCTCGGCAAACATCCGCCCCAGGGAATGCATGACAATCTGAGAGAAATACTTCCGATAAACCCGCAGGTTGAAGAACGACATGACCATGCCCTTCAAGTCTGGAGGGCGCGGGACGGCGATCTCCGGGTCGCGGCCGACGATGATTGTGTCGCTGTGGTGGCGGGTGTGACTCCAACGCCAGACCGTGGACTCCCGCATGACCATAAACGATGCGATTTCATAGAGAGCGTTATTCATCCAGTCGGTCTTGAACGCGGTACCGTGGCCGGTCTCGTGCCAACGGGAGTCGGAGGTCGAGGCGTAAAGAACGCTGTACACCATGTACGGGAGGATGGCCCACCATGACCCCCAAAGGGCATAGGTCAGGAAGCCGGCACCGAGGATCAGAGCAAACCAAAGAATCGTGTCCCGGATCGCGGGCCCGTCACGACGCTGAAGCAGCCCCCGCATGATCTCACGGGGCACGGGAGATTGATACCACTCCGCCTCGGCGAGCCCCTTCTCCACAGCCATGGTGGAGTTGACCCCGGTGAGGCTGTAGTCGAGGGTGATTGGAGGTGTAAGGACGGTACTGGTGCTCATCGTCGCTGCCGATCGTTCAGGAGTTGAAGAGAACAGGCGCTCCCGGCCGTTCCTCTCTAAGTTACACCGGCCCCTTTGACGGGGCGAAAAGCTCTAACGAAAGGCTGGTTAACCATCATATACCGCCCATTTTCCGGTATCTTCATGAGGGCGGCGAGGTGCTTCGCTGTGCGACACAGAGCAGTAGCATACAAAGGAACGAATCCAGTGCCAAAGCAAATCGCAGTCCCCTATCCAACCGATAGCCTGGTTGCTTCTGAAATAGCCCAACAGCCGGCTTTATGGCCCACCACTCTTGAGCGTGTGCTGTCTGCTGGAGCGGCACAGCAATTTGACGGCTTGCCGGTCATCCTGACCGGCGCCGGGACATCGGCTTATGCTGCCCTGGCCATCGCCGATGCCTGGCCGGGCGCACGGGCCATCCCGACTACCGATCTCCTGCTGCAATCGGCGTCAGAGGTCGCGCTCGCCGTGCCCCAGTTCGCTGAGGGCGGACTGCTCCTCTCGCTCGCGCGTTCGGGAGACAGCCCGGAAAGCGCAGCGGTAGTGGAAAGGATTAAGAAGCTCTTTCCCGCAGTCAAACACCTGGCCATCGTCTGCAATGCGAAGGGGCGGCTGGCGCACACCCCTGGCGTCCAGGCGATCTGTCTTGACCCTGGAACCAACGATCGCAGCCTGGCCATGACCAGCTCCTTCTCGAACCTGGTATTGGGCGGCCTGGCTCTGATTCACGGGCCTCAGATTGCGGAACATCTTCCGGCCATTTGCAGCTCGGTGTCCAGCCATCTTCCGGAATGGAATGCGACCGCGGAGAAGATCGCCCGCTCTTCCGGGGACCGTATTGTTGTGCTCGCCTCGGGGATGCGTGCTCTGACCTGGGAGGCATCGCTCAAGGTGATCGAACTGACTGCCGGCCGGGTGATGGCTATGCCAGAGACGTTTCTCGGTTTGCGGCACGGGCCTTTGTCGTTCGTGCGGGAAGACACGCCGATCGTCTGTTTCGCATCGTCAGACGCAAGCAAACGGCGTTACGAGGAGGAACTGGTCGAGGACCTCAGCCAACGTGGACTGGGGAAGCTTGCGGTGATTGGAGATGTCGCCTGCTCGCCATGGCAACACGACTGGTTTGTGCAGGCCAGCGCATCCGCCCTGCCCGATCGCCTGCGTACTCCGTTCGAAATTCCCTTCGCCCAGTTGCTGGCCTATCACCTTAGCATCCACGCCCAGGTGAACCCCGATGACCCAAGTCCTGGCGGCGCCATCACGCGTGTAGTGCGGTCGTTCCGCATCCACGAGGAAGACGGCGATGCCTAATCCACTCCACTTTTCACCTTCCGGGATAGCCTTGCTTTTGCAGAAATGACTCCCGCACGGAGGCGTCACGAAAGGCTTCCGTCCCTCCCGTGGACAAGGTCGACAGCGCACCCGTAATATTGCCGGCCCGGGCACAAGTCGCGAGATCCATCCCTTTCAGATAAGCGGAAAGAAAGCCCGCGTCAAAGCTGTCTCCGGCCCCGATGGTGTCGACGGGAACGACGCTCACGCCGGGAACGTCAAAGAGCTGTTCCTGGTGCTTGACGCGGCAGCCCCGCGGCCCTCGCTTGACAACGATCGTCGGCACCTTATCTCCCAGGCGCTGCATAGCCTCATCGAGGTCGCACCCCCCAGCCATGCGGCAGATTTCCCCCTCACTGGGCATCAGGAGGTCGACGTAGGGCAGTATCTCCTGCAACGGCGGGCCCCACCTGTTCTCTGGGTCGTCGTTGGTATCCAGCGAGATGCTGAGCCCCGCGGACTTGAGGAATTGCAGCAGGTCAACCAGGCCGCGGTGGAGGCCGGTCTGCAAATAGAGCGACGAAAGATGAAAGTGGCGGGCCTGGGCCAAGCTATCAAAATCGAGGTGATCGACAGTAAGCGCCACAATGCTTCCCAGGTAGGTCAGGATATGGCGTTCCGCGCCATGCGGCAGCACAATGGATACGCCCGTCGATAGCGAAGCGTCGACCAGGGAACCGGAGGTGTCTACCCCTGCCTCGGCAAGACGGCCGAGTGCCATTCGGCCGAAATCGTCCTTCCCGACCAACGTGGAAAAGCGCACGCGCATCCCCAGGGTCGCGGCATTGTGCGCGAGGATCGCCGATGAGCTGCCCAGCGTGGAGATAAATTCCGTTCCGAGCAGCTCGCGTTCGGTTGGCATAGCGAGCGGCAGGCCGTACATGATCAGATCCATGTTCAGTTCACCGGCGATTGCCAGATCGTAGTTCTTTTCGTGCTTGCTCTCCCTCATATCTCCCTTTACACTTCAAGCCCGGATGCACACAGCGAAAGCACATCATGCCGCAGAGCACCATTACCATCAGCGATTACTACAATCTTCTCCTGCGTTACGCAAGAACTGTAGCAAATCCTGGTGGAAGCGCTATGCTCTTCAACAAGCGGCGATTCTCCAGGGCTCTGTGATCGATTCTTTCGGGGGAGGGACTCGATAGTGGAACAGGGAGGATCGCCGTTGTTGCGTCTGCAGTGGTCCAGAGGTCTTCATGAAATATCAGAACGAAACAATGATCAAATCGAACAATCCGCCTTGCAAGGTTCTGCCGTTCGTTGCGCCCGTGGCTGCCATCGAAGGTAAGCTCGAGAAGTGGTTTCGGGGCGTTATCCAGAGCAACCACGATCTGACGACCGCCTTGGAGCGGTTGCGTGATTCGTACGAGCGGAAGGCGAAGAAGCCGCTTACGGATGCCGACCGGGCGGTCCTGCTGGCGGTCGAAATTACCTTGAAGAATGCGAAAAATGCCCGGGTTCTTTAATTCTCGTACGCGCCGTCCTTGGTATAGAGAGACACCCTATGGTGGATGAAATTGATGTCTACTGCTCTACTTGTTTCGCGACGCCGGGGGAGATGTGCCGCACCAAATACCTGGTACACGGCAATGATGAAGTCACGCCGGTGATTTGCCGTACTCACTATGCTCGTTTGCTCGATAGCCAAAAAATCTCGGCCCGCGACTCGATTGCCAGGCAGCTCTTAGCGGTGGCGCTTATGACCCTTCGTGGCAGGTAGTCAGAATATGCAAGCCTGCAACTGTTAGGAACCTACGATATCGCCGCCGCACCCACCTTGACCAGCGTGATTAGAATCCACCAGACCCCCACCGCCGTTGCGGTTGCGGCCAGCTTTGTTCTTGCCACGATGGCGCAACCGATGGTCAGCAGAATGATGGCCCAGATTGTCAAAACGTCCATCGCGGTCCCGAAAGCGATGAGCCACTGGGGCCAATCCGAGGGCAGGTAATATCCGAGATTCGTGCCTACCGGGTTCTTGAGATTGAATGCATCGGCATCCAGCCCGGCAAAGAGCACAATGATGGCGAGGATTCCCTGAACCAGCCAGGGCAGAGTCGCGTACATCCACACCGCGAAGATCTGGCCGAATTTGGCATGACCACCCAGCCCGAAATTCAGCGTCATCAGCAGCACTCCCGCCGCGATGGCCGCAATGAGCAGCCCCAGAACCGGTGAAGCCCAAACAATGTATTTGGTGAAAGAAGCCGCGATCGCTTTCTGTCTCACCTGCTGATCAGGCGGAAGCTGCGCAAACCTCTCCTGCTGCGCCTCCGAGCTGTGTTGCAAAATGTTGGCGTATGTCTTGTCCCAGCCAATCTTCTGCTGGATTGCCGCACTATACCCCAGCGTCACGAGTACGCCCAACAGCCAAGGCAACCACCAGCTGGAGCTGCGCAGAATATCGTGGAAGGTCTTGGAGGGGGCGACAAAAGTATCGATGACTCGCTCCACCTGGCTGAGCGGGGTGGATGCTTCGGGGCTGGCCACCGTATCGGGCATGAAAACCTCCGTGAAGTCACGGGAACTAGCATGAAGGCCGTTTCGCAATTACTGTGAACTGATAAAGATCGCGAGGCGTGGTCCCGGCACGCCGGGACCACGAAAAGGCCTGCCGCTCCGGTCTACACTCATTGCGAACCAGCATTAGCGGTTTGCCGGGATATTACTCCCCCCGCCGCGGAACCCCAATAGAAACTTGCTATCGGCGCCGAAGTTGCTGCAACCGGTATGCTGCCACCCTGCTCTATTCTGTTGCAAGAGAAAACGGCTGAGCACGGTCAGCCAAAACCCCAGGGCAAACAGCTCTGGGCGAATCGTCGATCCCCGCAAAACTGATCCTGTTTACCGAGATGTGGATAGCTGCGGTGGCCCTCGTTCTCAGCGACGGGACCTTTCTCGTGTGCCTGCAGTAGAAACGCTTTCGACCCAGGTGTAGACTCCGGCAGTCGAGTTTTTCTTCCCTGAACTACAAGGAGGCTAAATGGCTCTCAGTTTTGCGACAGATATCCGCCCTCTTTTCCGAGACGGGGACATCAAGTGCATGGGTAGAGCAGGGGTTCGTCTTGACGATCCCGCCTGGATGTCCGTCCCGGCTAACGCGCAAAGCGTCTACGATCAGGTGTCGTCCGGCTTGATGCCTCCAGACGCACCATGGCCGTCAGACCATATTTCACTGTTCAAGAAGTGGATGGACGCGGGTTTCCCTGCATGAAGCGTGGATGAAACTTGCGGCAAAATGAGTTTCAAGGGCGCTCCAGTTTCGCGAAAGCCGCGAGTGCGTCATGAAGCCGGTTAAAGATCAACGAAGGGTTGATAGATTCGGTGACGTGATGGCGAGCGAGATCTGCCCTTAAGTCCCAGGGAATCCGGGCAAAGCCTAATTGAGTTCCGCCGCTCGACAGGTTCTGCTGCAGCTCTTGAACAACGCGCGCTGCGGAGTAATCCAAATGCGTGATGGCTTCCGCGTCGACAATCAGCCAGCGGACCTGCGATGGAGGTTGCCCTACCAGGCAAGTCACCTCTTCCGCAAACCGGTTGGCATTTGCATAGAACAGGGTCGCTCCGAAGCGGTACATCACCAGCCCGGTTTCCGTCACCATGCCTGGCGCCACGGGATTCAGATTCCAGGTTCCGTCCTGGTTCGGAACCATGACGCCGGTGTGGGGGTGATAGCTGTGCCGGACGATGCGGAATAGGGAGAGGATCATCGCCAGCAAGATCCCCGGCTCGACACCCGCAGCAACGACGACCCCCGCGGTGGTGAGAGCCAAGGCAAACTCGCCCGGACTCTCGCGGCGAATCGCCAGGAGGGTGGTTAACTTGATCAAGCGGATGGCGATCATGAAGACCAGCGCGCCGAGCACGCAACGCGGCAGGTATTCGAGCGGCCGGGTGAGAAAGAGCAGAACCAGCGCCACGATCGCCGCGGTGGCAAGCTGCGCCACCTGGCTTTGGGCGCCCGCGCTTTCGACCATGGCGGTCTGCGTGGGACTTCCGTTGACGACGAAGGCTCCGCTCAAACCGGCCATAGCGTTGGCTGCAGAAAGACCGGCCAGGTCGGCATTCTCATCTAACTGCTGCCGATGGCGCGCCGCATAGACCCGCGCGGTTGCGGCGCTCTGGGTGATGATCATGATGCAGCACGACGCGGCGATGCGGGTCAGCGGCGTAAGATCTCTCCAACTTACGGCCGGGAACCCAAGATGAGGCAGACCGCCTGCCACCGGGCCGATGATAGTAATGCCGCGCCCGCTGAAATTCCAAAGTGCGCTCGCCGCTATGGCTCCAGCAACCGTGATAAACGAACCTGGCATTCTGGGTGCAAAGCGGCGAAATAGAAGAAGAGCGCCGACCACAACGGCGGAAACGGCCAAGGTTGGCAAATGCACCTGGGGCAGTCTTCTGAAGACCTGGGCCAATTGCAGGAGCGTTCGTCTCGCGGAGATCTCCATTCCCAACATCTCTCCGAGCACAGCGATGCCGACCTGGAACCCAACCCCGGTTAGAAAGCCGTCGAGCACCGTTTGAGAGAGAAAGTCGGCGATGAAGCCGAGCTTCAGTAATCGCGCCAATAACAGGAACGCGGCAGTAAGCAAGGCAACCCCACCCGCCAGCGCTACATAGCGAGCGCTGGCGGCGGGCGCCATGCCGGAAACTCCACTGGCAAAGATAGCGGCGGTGGCGGAGTCAGCAGAAACCACCAGGTAACGAGGAGGAGCCAAAAGCCGCGAAACCCATAAGGGGCAGCAACAAGGTGTAGAGACCAGTCACCACCGGCATGCCGGCAATCTTGGTGTAACCCAAAGCTTGCGGGATATTCATGGCAGCGAGCGTGAACCCGGCAAGAGCATCGCGCAAGGCGGCTGCAGGCTTGAATGGCCGTAGACCTGGAAAGAGTTTCAGCAAGGCCGAGCTCCGGAAGAGCGAGTTACCGCAAGTCCGGAGTGTACATTCTTTCCCGTTGGCGTGACCATCAGGGTTACAGCGAAACCTGCTCCCAGGCAACAGTGCCGTTTTCGTGAAGAGGCTAAGCCAGCCAGGCGTAAATAGCTATGGTGGCGAGGGCGAGCGCGCTCCAGTGCAGCCGCCAATCGGATAGACCTTCGAATGGACTGCTACGCGCATGCCAATCCACGGTAAGGCCCTTCACTTTTGCGAGATCCGGCGCCTTGGTCAGGTGGGACACAATAAACAGAACAGCGATTGTTGCCATGGTTCCCCACAGCCCCCGATAAGTGTAGTTCAGCGTCAACGTCCAATGCAGCCAGGGAAATAACCGTGCACCCCTGGCCCCAATGAGTTGATCGGCAACAAACAGAGTGCCCAGCGAGGTGCCGGCAATCGTCGAGGCGATAGCGCCCTGAACTGTCATTCGCTTGCTGACAATTCCGAAAAAGATCGCGGGCGTGATGGGCATGACCAGGTAGATCGACATCGCCTGAAGGTACTTATAGAGACCTTCCGGAGTGGTGTAGATGAGATAGGCGGCCGCGACCGCAAGTGGAGTACTTACCAGAATGGCGGCCCGCCCCATCATGACCTGCGTTCTATCCGTGGCGTTCTTCTTGAAGTGCAGGAGAAAATCTCGAACGATGAGCGTCGATACAGAATTCATTACCGAGAGCGACGACCCAATGAGCGCGCAAATAAGAGCTGCCAGAACCAGGCCTCGTACTCCGGTGGGGACCAGATCGTTCAGCAGAGTAATGAACGTTGTCTTTGGATCGCGTCCGGGATAGAGAGCTGCGGCAATGACTCCTGGCAAGGCGAAGATAAAGATCGGGCTGAGCTTGAGCAGGGTCGCGAACATCGCGCCGTGGCGAGCTTCCCGAAGGTTGGTGGCGCCGAGGACGCGCTGCACGTTGACCTGGTCCATTCCCCAATAGAAGACGCCACCATAAAGAGCGGTTAACAGCACGCCCCAAAAGGGATAGTTGGGATCAGCGTATCCCTTGGCCACGTGCATGGCCAGCGGCATTTTGCTAACCAGCGCGTGCCAGCCACCTACCTTGCCCAGACCAATGAAAAGGACCAGGCCGCAACCCGCAATCATGATGGCGGTTTGAATCGAGTCAGTGTAGGCCACCGCGGTGAATCCGCCCACGATGGTGATGATGGCGACGGCGGATCCCATCAGCCAGACCATGGACATGACATTCCATCCGAGCAAACCATGAAGTACGAGAGCTCCGGCATAAAGGTGGAAGGCGAGTTTGGTCATGATGCAGATGACGAGCATCAGGCCGGAAAAGAAGACGCGGGCTGTCCGGTTGTAGCGGAGTTCCAGGAATTCCGGAATGGTATACACTTTGGCCCGAATGTAATAAGGAAACAGACATGCACAAGCAACTCCCAGGCAGATGCACGTGGTGAGCTCGACTGTGCCGGCGGACAGGCCGTATCGATATGCGTCCCCGGAGAGACCGACCAGATGCTCCGCGCCAATATTGGTGGCAAAGAGCGACGCGCCGACTAAGGGCCAGCCGAGCCGGCGCCCAGCTAAGAAGAACTGCGAGCTTGTCTCGCCGGCGCCCTTGCGGATCGCGATCGTTAGGCCGGTTGCAATGCTCGCGGTCACCGCAAGACAGCAGATGATGAGGTCTAGCGGGGTAAGGGACAAGGACAAAGCGGCTTGATCTTCTTTCCAGTAAATGATCCGTGTCAGGGCGGGAAGAACCATATCCGCCGCGGCTGGCACTGTCAAGATCGACAACGAGCGAGGAGATATGGAGCGAGATGTTCCATGGGGAACTAAGTTGACTCGCCTTTTCTTTTCACTTAGGACGATGATATGGATACGGGGGACACAATGAGCACTGATGCTTCGAAAAAGCCACGATTGAGTGGGGTATTCGCACCGACGGTCACCGCCTTTCACAGCGACGGCTCTCTTAGTACCCAGGGAACGCGGGCCTTTGTACGCTTCCTGCTGGAGGAAGGCGTGGATGGTCTGACGCCGCTGGGGAGCGCCGGGGAACCAGTCGCCATGAGTACCACCGAGAGAATGAAGGCTCTCGAAGCCATTGTGGACGAGGTTGCAGGCCGCATTCCGATCTACGCTGGAACCAGCGATTACAGCACCGCGACCACGATTGAGCTCAGTCAGCACGCCCGGTCCATTGGCTGTGACGGGCTGATGCTGATGGCTCCCTATCTGCTGCGGCCGCCAAAGCAGGACGTCTTGAATCATTTCCGTCGAGTCCGCGAGAAGGTGGGCCTGCCCATCATGGTTTACAACGTCCCGGTGCTGACCGGTGTCGAAATCACCCCGGAAGAGATCCAGATGCTTGCCGCGGAGGATGTGGTCCACGCGGTCAAGTGGTCGCACATGGAGATTTCCAGGGTGCAGGACACGCGTCTGCTGTGCGGAAAAGAGTTCGCGGTATTTGCCGGCATCGACATCACGGCGTTTGCCGCGCTCGCGATTGGGGCGGACGGTTGGATCGGAGGAATACCGATGATCGCGCCGGGGCTGGCGGTCCAATTATGCCGGCTGCTTATACAAGAGAAAAACCTGGATCAAGCGCGAGCGCTCTGGATGCGCATCCTGCCGATTATCCGGCTCGAATACCGGGCCATGGGAACGAATGAAGCAAGTCCGCATTGGCTGGCTGTATGCCGCGAGAGCGCTGCTCTTCGCGGCATACCCGTTGGGGTTTCGCGGGCGCCACTAAGCCCGGTGGATGCCGCCGTGCGCGAGGAGCTTCGGGCAATTCTCGACGGGCTGGGGCAGCTCAAAAGCAAAGTGGCCCTGGCAGCTGTTTCCGGAGCCTAGAGAGACTGCGCACTGGAGCTGAGATTCCATGAAGATTACAAATGTCGAAGTGTTTTTGACCGGAACGGCGTGGCGCAATTTTCTGTTCGTCAAGCTGACGACGGATGAAGGCATGATCGGATGGGGTGACGGAACTCTTGAATGGAAAGAGTCGGCAGTTCGGGATCTGATCCTCGATTTCGGCCGGCGATATGTCATCGGCATGAGCCCCTTCAACATTGAGGACCTTTGGTTCAAGCTCTATCAGATTGAGCACAACACGGGACCGATCATGTATGCCGCCATGGCGGGAATCGAGACGGCGATGTGGGACCTGGTGGGGAAGGCTTTGGGTCAGCCGGTATACAACCTGGTGGGCGGTGCGGTTCGCAAAAAAGTCCAGGTCTACGCGAATGGGTGGTATGCCTTCCAGGGAGACCTCTCGAAGATTGGTGATCGAGCTCAGGAAGTAGTCGGTCGTGGCTACAAGGCAATGAAATTCGATCCCTTCGGCCCCGGCGGCCGGGAACTTTCAAGCGAAGAACTGAGACAGGCTTGCCGAATCGTGGAAGCAGTGCGTGGCGCGGTGGGAGAAAACATCGATCTGATGCTTGAGTTCCATGGGCGGTTCAGTCCGATCATGGCGCTTGAGGCCATTCGTGCGATGGTTCCGTACCGGCCACGCTGGTGCGAGGAGCCGATTCCTGCGCACAATCATGAGTCCATGGCGCAAGTGGTCGCGAGCTCTCCCTTGCGCGTCGCCACCGGTGAGCATACCTATAGCCGGTTTGGATTTCTCGATCTGCTTTCCCGCAAAGCCGCGCATCTGATTCAACCGGACATTATTTACAGCGGGGGATTTCTGGAAACGAAGAAGATTGCCGCCATCGCGGAGACGTTTTACGTGAGTGTCGCTCCACATAACTGCCGGGGACCGCTGGGCACGGTGATTGCGATGCACCTTTGCGCAAACATTCCGAACTTCGACATCCTGGAGACCTTTGAAGACTATGACGTGCCCTGGCGTTGCGACCTGACTCCCGGAACACCACGGGTGGAGCGGGGCTACTATAACGTTCCGACAGAGCCAGGGTGGGGCGTGGATGTGAACGAAGAACTGATCCTTGCGCACCCGGAGAATCCTGACGCCAAGCTAAATATGTTCGCCAAAGAATGGGAAGAGATCATGTGCAAGTAAGTGCACGCGGCAATCTTCAAAATTTGTGAACGGAGAAGGTCGATTTTCGTTTGACTCTATGAGCTTCAACCATTCCCATCGCCGAATCCTGGTTACTGGAGCAGCCAACGGACTTGGTCTTGGCATCGCGAAGACTCTGGCTACCGCGGGGGCCCAACTGGTGCTGACCGACGTTGACGTCAAAGTGCGGGAGCGGGCAGAAGAACCGGAATTCGCCGGTCGTGCGATTGCCCTCGTGCATGATCTGGCTGAGCCTGATGCCGCCGCCTACCTGATCGATGAGAGCGTGCGCGCAGTTGGTTCGCTGAATGGGTTAGTGAATTGCGGAGCCTGGAGCTTCCATAAGCCGGCGTTGCAGACAACGGTCGAAGAATTCGATCGGGTGGTCGCCATTAATCAAAGGACTCCCTATTTTCTCGCTTGCCGTTTTTTCTCCCAGCTGAAGGCCGACGACCAGGATCCCTGTATCGTGAACATCGCCTCGGTAAATGCGCTGATCGGGAATCTTAATCTTGCTGCTTACGCTGGTACGAAGGGCGCGTTGGTAGCCATGACCCGTGCCCTGGCCGTGGAACTCGCGCCCCGTGTTCGCGTGGTGGCCATCTCTCCGGCGAGTGTGAAGACCCATGTGACCAACCAGCTCATTGAGTCTGGCCGAATCGATCCTGAGACGGCGCTCGACTTGCTTCTGGTCAAGCGCTTTATCACCGTTGAGGAAATAGGGGAGCTGGTCTCGTTCCTGTTCAGCCCGGCCGCTGCTTCGGTTACCGGGGCAAACTGGGTTTTCGACGGCGGCTACACGACCAGGTGAGCATCTGGAGACTATCCTAGCGGAATGGAAATTCGCGTCAGGCCAGCTACGCCATCGGACCGGGAGCAGCTCTCACTTATGCGGCGAGCCCTGTGGCCGAAACTTACCGCCGAGGAAGATAAGCAGGAACTGGCAGCAACCCTCTCTGGGAAGCCGGACTCGACGATGCCGCTTTCCATTCTGGTAGCGGAAATAGGCAATGGGGATTTAGTCGGTTTTCTGGAGGTTGGCTTGCGCTCGCACGCAGACGGCTGCGACGCGAGAATTCCGGTCGGGTTCGTCGAGGGTTGGTTCGTCTCGGAACGCCACCGGAGGAAGGGTGTCGGCGCAAAACTCCTGGCTGCGGCGGAAGACTGGGCGCGCAGTCACGGATGCATGGAGATGGCGTCGGACACCTGGCTCGACCATGACACGTCGCAGTTCGCTCACGAAGCGCTCGCCTTTGAGGTCGTTGACTGGTGCGTGCATTACCGGAAAGCTCTGTCACGTGGTTGCCACCCTTCGCAAAAAGTGCGAAGGGTGGGTCCACTCGAGTTAGAAGGTGAGGAGGCGGTCGAAAAACGACCGATAACGCCTGAACGCCTGACGCAGATCTTCCGTGGAAACATTGTCACCACTGTCCCACTGTTTTTCGAGTTGCGCACGTTCGGCTGAGAATTGCTCGGCGATGCGCTTGACTACATTCGCCACCAGACTATCGGCCTGTTCTACCGCCTGCCTCGGTTCATCTACGAATGAGGTTTGAACCTGATCCCAGCTTGCCCGGAAGTTCTGCATTTCGTCCTCGGGAAACGAAGGCGCTGCCTGGTAGGCTGTGAGGGGTGGAACGGGCTGCAGATTGCGACCTTCCATTGCGGGCAGCTGAGCTTCCCTGGCTATCTCAGGATGGGCAATATCCGCGGTGGTTAGTTTCTCATGGTTAGAAGCAATTCGCTCATTGGAGACTCCTATTTTTTCGGGTTTTGGGGAACCGAGTAGTTCTTCGAACAGCGAGCGGAAGTAGACCATGGCTTGTCGCAGATCTTCAGTGGTCGATCGCCCCTTACCATGACGGAGGACGATCTCCCGGGCGGATCGATAGTTCTGTACCACTGTGGGGTGATTCACCGAGACGTCCGCAGCCCGCTGCTCAAAGTCAACCATCGGATATCCTCTTGCACTCATGACGGCTGTCACCAGGTTGTCTGCTTCGGTGACTGCCATGGAAGGATCGTCAACGAACCGTCGCTGCACCAGTTCCCACTCTTCCGCGTATCGCTCGCGGTCACCCGGGGACAAGGGACGGATGGAAAACTTCTCCACTCGCTTCTCTCTTTTGGCCCGACACGTTTTCTACATGGGCCGCGCCACCGTTTTGCTGGACGAGGCGGTCGTATTCTGGTCCGAATCGTTCTTTTAATTGGACGCTCTTCCGTTTCGCCGCGAACAGTGCTGCGACGACGATAATGATGACTACGGCAACAACCACAGGAACCAGGATTTTAGGGTCCATAGCTTTAATCCTCATCCAGTCTGATGCTAGGGATTGGGCGGCGCGATGTCGAAGAGCCGAAAAAATGATAGTTGTTGAGCAAAGGACTGCAGATCGCTCCGCGGAACGCCGGCTGGAAGGGCGATCTTATCGAGGCAAACCATGAAGCACCGCGTAGCAACGTTTTCCGGTCAAGTGGGCTTTAGCTATCCGTCTTTCCGGCGTTCCTTGGGTTGGTGTACTTGTGCCTGCTCAGGGACAGGACAAACCGGCCCGGCTGACTTTTCGATGTAGGCGGTAATTCGGCCCTCTCAGCCGGGAGGACGCGGGGGCGGTATCAAACCGTTGCCTGGAGGCAATGGGTACTTAGTCCAGAACTTTCCGGTGAAGGGCATGATCCAGCCTGATGTACAAAGTGCCAGGCCGACAAATCACGGGTGGTCCGGACTGGCTCAATAGTCAAGGCTACGATATTGAGGCCAAGGCGGATCACGCTTACAGCCTTGACGACCTTCATGTGATGTTTCAGGAAGACCTGCTCGCGGATCGGTTCAATCTGAAATTCCACAAGGAAGT
Source organism: uncultured Acidobacteriaceae bacterium (assembly GCA_963788515.1). GTDB lineage: Bacteria > Acidobacteriota > Terriglobia > Terriglobales > Acidobacteriaceae > PALSA-350. The sequence goes on along the minus strand of CAWBGZ010000017.1, from coordinate 115,432 downwards.
CAAGGAAGGTCCGGTGTATGCACTGGTTTTGGATGAATCGGGGTCAAAGATGAAGATCAACGAGAGCCCACAGATCAAGATTCCGATCCTCCCGGGCCCGGATAACATCTTTGTGGGGACGAGGGTTCCCATGCAGTACTTCTGCTTTTTCCTGGGGCAGCGGCGCCTGCCGGAGGAATGGCCGGTGATCAACAAAACCGGCCTGGACAAGAACTACGATTTCACGCTTTCCTTTATGCCGGACCTCCCGCCCAACATTCCGAGGGAGAATCTACCCCCGGGCCTCCTGGATCGTCCATCGCTCCTCGACGCTTTGCAAGAACAGCTTGGTCTCAAATTGCAGCCGCAAAAGGGACCGGTGGAGTACTACATCATCGACCACATAGAGAAACCATCGGAGAATTAATGCAGTTTCGCAATTACTGTGGACTGCTAAGTATCGCGGTTTTCCTTGGGAGCATAGCCACCGAAATACCATCGCTCAGCCCCGCGATAACAGCGCGGCCTTCCGCTTCGTCCTCGATTTTGATTTCCTTCTGCTCATAGCCCTTGCCGGGTTTCACGTAGACGATGTGCTTGGGCAACGGCGCTCATGAAACTGTAAACGCGAGTGTGGTTTAATGGGTTCCGTTAACTGCTATTTCAAAGGAGCTCATATGCCCACCATCACCACCAAAGACGGAATGGAGATCTTCTACAAGGACTGGGGTTCGGGCCAGCCAATTGTGTTCAGCCATGGCTGGCCGCTGTCGGCCGACGATTGGGACACGCAGTTGCTGTTCTTCCTGCATCATGGCTATCGCGTGATCGCCCATGACCGCCGCGGCCATGGCCGCTCCACCCAGACCGCCGACGGCCACGATATGGACCATTACGCCGACGACCTGGCGGCTCTTACGGCGCATCTCGACCTGAAAAACGCCATCCATGTCGGCCATTCCACCGGCGGCGGCGAGGTGACGCGCTATCTGGGTCGGCACGGCGAAAGCCGGGTGGCCAAGGCAGCGCTGATCAGCGCGGTGCCGCCGCTCATGCTGAAGACGGCGGCCAATCCGCTCGGCCTTCCCAAGGAAGTGTTTGATGATCTGCAGGCGCAACTCGCCGCCAATCGTTCGCAATTCTATCGCGACCTGCCGGTCGGGCCTTTCTATGGCTACAACCGGCCGGGCGCGAAAGCCTCGGAGGCCGTCATCCAAAATTGGTGGCGCCAGGGCATGATGGGCGGCGCCAAGGCGCATTACGACGGCATTGTGGCCTTTTCCCAGACCGATTTCACGGAAGACCTCAAGAAGATCACCGTTCCGGTGTTGGTTATGCACAGCGAAGACGACCAGATCGTGCCCTATGTCGCCGCCGGTCCGCTGTCCGCAAAGCTGCTGAAGAACGGAACCCTGAAAACCTACAAGGACTTCCCGCACGGCATGCCCACCACGCAAGCGGAGACGATCAACGCCGACCTGTTGGCGTTCCTCAAGGGCTGAGGACATTGGCTCGCTACCTGCGAGGCCGCGGCGATCCAGGATTTTTCGGAATTCGACCGCGGCTTCGCCACAGCGTGCGCCTATTGTGGGGCCTGAAAGACCACGGTAATGACCTTGGGATTGCATTCCGCTGATACCGCGGGATTATGCGGAATGGACTACTGATCCGTCGTTGGGTACCGGCACAGCGCCCGGAAGTAGAATGGCTCACAGAATCGAGGTGGCTTATGCCCAATAGGCCTGGAGTGGTTATGCTCTGGCGGATCCTCAAAGGATTACTCATCTTTCCAAAGGGACTTCTTGGCGGACTCATTGCTGCAACCGTCATGTGGATGTTAGTCATTTTCTACGACAACTGGCATGACGAGCAGGAACGTCAGAAAGCTGGGATATGAGGGACCCGTAGCCGTCGCTGGAGGTTGGCAATATCTCGCCCAATTGCCGTGGGTTGTTGTGTTGCTTTCGGTTGCCTTCGGTCTGGGGTTTTACCTGTAGTGGTTTCCTGGGTAGCCCGGCACCCGTCTGGCCCGCCACAACGTGAGGAGATTGGAAATGCAGAAGCGGAAACTGGGAAACAGCAACCTGGAAGTCTCGGCTCTTGGCTTGGGCTGTATGGGCATGAACTTTTCCTATGGAGTGGTTCAGGACGAACGGGAGATGGTCTCGCTCATGCATGCGGCCGTGGATCGCGGGATCACGTTCTTCGACACGGCCGAGGCGTATGGCCCGTTCACGAATGAGGTGCTTGTAGGTAAAGCTCTCTCGTCCATTCGCGACAAAGTGGTGATTGCGACTAAGTTCGGCTTCCAGCTCAATCCGGATGGAAGCTCGGTGTGGCAGGGTTTGAATAGCCGGCCAGAACACATCAAAGCGGTAGCTGAGGCCTCGCTGAAGCGCCTGAACATCGATTCCATCGACCTCTTTTACCAACACCGCGCAGATCCCGAGGTGCCGATCGAAGAGGTTGCGGGAGCGGTGAAGGAACTTATTCAAGAAGGCAAGGTGAAGCACTTCGGCCTTTCTGAGGCAGGAGTACAGACGATTCGGCGCGCGCATGCCGTCCAGCCGGTGACGGCGCTGCAAAGCGAGTACTCGCTGTGGTGGCGGAAGCCTGAAGCGGAAGTGATCGCAACGCTGGAGGAGCTTGGTATCGGCCTGGTTCCGTATAGCCCGCTGGGGCGGGGTTTCCTGACGGGTAAGATGAACGAGAACACCCGGCTGGGCAGCAGCGATTTTCGCAGTAAGCTGCCACGCTTTGCGCCGGAAGCCATGAAGGCTAACCAGGTCTTTGTCGATGTGCTGGGCGGCATTGCAAATAACAAGAACGCGACGCCTGCCCAGATTGCTCTTGCGTGGCTGCTGGCGCAGAAGCCGTGGATTGTTCCGATTCCGGGCACGACGAAGCTCTCTCGTCTGGAGGAAAATATCGGAGCCGCCTCGATCGAACTGACGCCGGACGACCTGCGCGAGATCGAGAGCGCCACTACGAAGGTGCCGGTACAGGGTGATCGGTATCCGGAACACCTGGAGAAGATGACCGGCCGGTAGCTTAAGGCAATTTCGCAATACTGCAGCTTAGGCGTGGCCAGCCGTAACCTTGCCAAAGATGCGGCCGAAGTTTCCGCCACCCACTTTTCCGATATCATCTGCGGTAAAGCCCTGCAGTAGCATCTCGCCGACAACCGCAGGGAAAAATCCTCCAGTCAGGCCCGGCCATGCCTTGTTGGTGCCTTGGCCAACACGCGAGGAAAGCAGATCTGTGTCGGTGCCCACACCAACGTGGTCGATGCCCACTGCGTCCACCATCGCCTTGATGTTCTCCACAAAGTCTTTCGGCGAGCCGGCCAGTTTCGTCCACACGCCGATCACGCCGCCGGCGTCGGCGACGACCTTCGCGTGTTCCTTGCTGATCAAGTGTGGCTTCATGATTTCCGCCATCCTGGGGTCGTTACCTAGTCGACTGTCGAGGCCGGTGTGCGACACGAGGACCGGCTGCGTGGCCACCTTCAACGCGCCCAGCACTGTTTCGGGGCTGGCGTGAGCCAGGTCCACCACGATCCCCAATCGGTTGCACTCCTTCACTACTTCTGCACCAAAAGCCGTCAAACCACCAAGGTGCGCGGGTGAGGTGATCACGTCGCCTAACGGGGACACCAGGTCGTCTCGCTCGTGAAGCAGTTGAAGGTCACGCACACCGCGTTTGTACACCTCTTCCACCCGGTCCAGGTGACCCTCAATGAACTGTGATCCTTCGACCGTCTGGACGATCGTTGGTTGACCATGGTTATGCGCGGCCTGCAGGTCTTTCAGGTTCAGTGCGCGGTGAATGTGTCCTTTTTCCAACTGCACGTCGATCGCAGTCAGCCAGCGGAGGAAGTTGTCTCGCGCATCACCTGGCTTGCCATTTGGCGCGAAATCCAGCACGAAGCTTGCACAGACGGCGGTAAGCCCTGAGCGTCTTATCTCTTCCGCCAGCGATAGGCCGGGAGCCTGCGGTTGCTCCCCCTGCCGTTGCGGCTGACCATTCTGCGGATGCGGTTCCGTGCCCGCCGGATAAACATGGTTGTGCATGTCGATGCTTATGGTCCGAGACATGACCTGCGCAACGCGCGGATCCATCCCATCTGCGGCTGCATTCAGCCATGCCGGCCCGAGCAGCATGGCGCCGCCGGCACCCATCGCGATGGTCAGGAACTCCCGCCGCGAAAAACTGGGACAATTATTTTTCAACATACCGGTCATCATAGATCACCTGCGATGGTGAAGACGTGGCCCAAGTAAGCACAACTGCAATGACTGCTCGAGCTTCTAGGAACTCCGACGTGTCGAACTGGGTATAGAGGCCACCCGAGCGCGGACTAGCTTGCGGATCAGCGAGGCGGGCAGTGGTTTGTCGAAGGGCAAATGAAGGCTGCTCTTCGTTCGAGTGTACGGTTTCAGTTCCTCGGCGAAGCTGCTGAACAGTGAGCCACTAAATGGAAGGACGCTCAAATGATTCTTGAAGGCGGCATAGCCAAAAAATGGCTTGGGCAACGCAAAAGCTGGAATGCCGTAGGAGATGACCTCGAAGGACCCGTTGGGGACGGCGGAGCGGATGATCTCACGAAGCTGACGAAGAGTGGTTCGAGTGGGCTCGGGGACGGCGGCAATGTAGGCCTCGACGGCGTCGCTCGAGGCCCTGTGGGCTGCCATGCGATTGACTGACGATGCCTTGCTCATGCGCACCATGGTACGACAAAAATTAGTCCCGGATAGCCCCCGTGAAACGACTACAAATACCCGCGCGACTCACCATCAGACCGGATCATTGGTGTTCAGTCGCGCGGCAGAGGACGACGGCGAAGTATAAGGGCCGGTGTTTCAGGGTCGTGCGTGAGGGACCACGAACTCCCGCCGGCTACTCCCAACGAAAAACCTTTGCCGAAATCGCCGTGCAAACGACAAAGACTACGGCTAATGCCGCCAGGTCGCCCAGGTGGGCCAACCATGCGTCACCGTTCCAGATTCCCTGGAGCAGAGGCACAGCGTAGGTTAGCGGAAGCACCCGCGCCACCGCGTGAAGCACTGGCGGCAGCGATTCAACCGGCACGAAGAGTCCCGAGAGAGCGATCATCGGGTAAAGAATGATAGCGCCGACCGGCTGCGCAAAGCGCGCCGTCGGAACGATACTGGCGATGAGAAAACCGATCGACAAGATGCTCCAGGTGCTGATCAGCAGCGCAATCGTGAACGAGAACAAGGGAACATGAACGCCGACCGGGTAGTAGCGCTTACCCGCCAGGACCATCAAGGCCAGCGTAGCTGCAGTGAGCATCAGCTTGACGAGCACGTGGGCAGTGAGGATCGTCTGCGGCCGCAGCGGCGTGGCGCGGAGTCGCTTGAGGATGCCGCCTTCGCGGTAGATCGAGATAATCGTGACCAGGGAAAGCACAGCGCTGACGGCGATCAGGAGCGACGCGAAGACCGGAAGATCCACCCGGATAAAGCTGTTGGCGGCTAATGACGACGGTGCGAGTCTGCGGCTGGCTACTCGGCCCCACGCGAGGAAAATGAGAACGGGGAACGCAATGGTGCCGAATGCGCCAAGCGGCTCGCGCAGAAAGATTTTGATCTCGACCCAAGTCAGCTTCCAAAGTCCACGCAGCATCATCATTGCGCCTATTCGCGAATCGAGTGACCAGTCAGCTTGAGAAAGACATCCTCAAGGTTGGGGAGAATCGTCCGGAAATCGGTGACCCGGATCCGGTTCTCGGAAAGGCAATCAATCACCCCGGTCACCAGGTCGTCGCCGCGACCGCGAATGGTGATTCGTTTCTCGTTGCAGATCACGGCGTCTACTCCTGGGATGGCCCGAAGGCGCTCGGCCACGATCGGGTCCTCCGTAGTGAGAATGACAGTTCGCTCAGGGCAATGCCGGTCGACAAGCAGACCCGGACTGTCCATGTCGATGATCCGTCCGTGCTCAATGATAGCTACGCGGTCGCACAGCCGCTCGGCCTCCTCCATCAGATGGGTGGTGAGGAAGACGGTCTTGCCGCGGTCACGGATGCCGCGCACCAGATCCCAGATCGCCCGTCGCGACTGCGGGTCCAGCCCAGTGGTCAGCTCGTCGAGAAACACCACCTCCGGATCGTTGATCAGCGCAAGGGCAATAAACAGCCGCTGCTTCTGGCCTCCGGAGAGGTTCATGAACCAGGTGTCTCGCTTATCGGTGAGTCCGAGCTGTTGGAGTAAGTGTTCGGCATCAATCGCCTTCTTCCGGTACAATGAGGCCCACAGGTCTACCGCCTCCCAAACTTTGATACGCTTCTGCAGTTGCGCTTGCTGGAGCTGAACCCCGATGCGATCCTGCAGCTTGTGGACTTGACGATGGGGATCAAGACCCAGAACCGAGATGGTGCCCCGATCAGGCCTGCGCAGCCCTTCGATGCACTCCATTGTGGTGGTCTTTCCAGCACCGTTGGGGCCGATCAAACCAAAAATTTCGCCCTTGTTGACCTCCAACGACACCTCATCGACCGCCACGGTGCGGCCGTAGGTCTTGCGAACTCCGGAGACTTGAATGACTGGACGCATGTAGTTGCGGCATTGACCACAGCGGAGGACTAGTAAGCCTCGAGCTAGCACTCAAGATAACAAGGCTTTCCATAAGTTGACGCGAAGCTTCCAAAAAGCGCCGTTTTGAGCAACCCCGGCTCAGTCAATTTACCGGAAATGGGACTGTGCAGGCAGTGCGAAGATCAAATTGTATGGGAGGCGATTCGGCTTCGGTTTGCTCTGGTCCAGCATGACAATGGCGGGACTATCCCTTGCTGAACAATGATTGCACCGGCGATTACGGGCCAATTGAGGCGTTCGCCGAAATCCCGGGAGGGCAGCGTTATTCTGTTCGCAACGCCTGCATCGGGTCGATGCGCGAGGCTCGCCGTGCTGGAACGTACGCAGCAACCAACGCAATTGCGCAGAGGAGCAAACTTACGCCCGAGAAGACCGCCGGATCCGTCGGTGTTGTGGCAAATAGCAAGGACTCGATCCACTTACTTAACGCGAAAGAGCCGAGCGTCCCGAGCGCCACCCCGGCGAGAGCGAGTCGCAGCGTCCTGGCGAGAACCCCTCGCCGCACAAGCCCGGAGCTCGCCCCCAACGCCATACGTATACCAATTTCTCTGGTGCGCTGATTCACCGAATAAGAAATCAGCGCGTAAATCCCAAGCGATGCAAGCAACAGCGCGAACCCCGCAAATCCTGACAGCAGGATGACCAGAAACCGCCGTGGCGACACCACTTTGTTGACCAACCCCTGAAGCGTTTGAAACTCGGTGACCGGGAGATTTGGATCGAGTGGCCGCAGCACTGTTCGGATACCTGCCGCCAAACTATCTGGAGGCAGCGCGGTGCGCACCACAAGCTTCATCGCCGCAAAGTCCCCGGTTTGACGCATTGGCAGATACATTTCAGACCCGCCCAGACTCTCGGGCCCTCCATGATGGACATCGGCAACCACACCGACGACTCGCCGGCCGCCGTCCTGCGTCAGCATCTGTCCGATCGCATCCTGCCCGGGCCACAGAGTGCGAGCCATCGTCTCATTCACCATCGCTACGGGTTCGCTCGACGCTCGATCGCTCTCAGTGAATTCTCTCCCCGACTTCAACGCGATTCCCAGGGCCCCAAAGTATCCATCACTCACGACGCGAATAAATGCCTCCGGGTGATGGCCTTTTTCGTAAACCTGTCCTTTGCCTGAGACTTGCCATGACCTGTCCCCGTCCATCGGCAGCACATCGGCGATCCCAGCCGCCGCGATGCCCGGGATGGACCGGGCGCGATGCAGCACATCGTCGATAAATGCATCTTGTTGCGCGAGACCCGAGAACCGAACACCCGGGTCGATCCGCAACGCGGCTGCGCGCTCCGGTTGAAACCCTAGCTTGACATCCAGCACGCGCAGAAAACTTTGAATAAGCAGCGCCGCGCCCACCAGCAGCACGCAGGCGAGGGCGAACTGTGAGACCACAAGCCCGTCACGGAACCAGCCATGACGGCCGGTTCCACTCGACTCGCGGCCCGCGTCTTGCAGACCCTCGCGGAGCTTGTACGCCGGAACTTGCAGCGCAGGCGCCAAGCCAAAGAGCACGCCCGAAACCACCGCCGCCAACAAGGTGAAGGCAAGCGTGGCTCGATCGACCCGAACGCTTTCCAGAAGAGGAAGGTTGAACGCATTGAGATGCGCCAGCCCGCGCGTGCCCGCCACAGCCAGAAGTAGGCCCAGCGCGGCACCACAACACGAAAGGGCTACGCTCTCAGTGAGCACTTGTCGCAGCATCCGAAAACGCCCAGCTCCTAATGCCGCTCGTACCGCCATTTCCTTTTGTCGCGTCCCCATGCGCGCCATCTGTAGATGCGAAAGATTGGCGCAGACGATCAACATGACGACACCCACAGCGCACATCAGCACCACGAGCGCTGGACGCACTTGCCCGCTCACGTGCTTTTCCAGCGGAACCAGCGTCGGGTGGACCGGGTTCCGTTCTGGATGCTCGCTGTCAAGATGTTCTGCCAGGACGGTGAGCTCAGCCTGAGCACCTTCGACGGTAACGCCGGGTTTCAACCTTCCTACGATGGCCATCGTGTTTCCGGCAGGTTTCGTCTTGTCCGTGAGCGGCCAGGGAACAAAGGCATCGATTGGCGTGCCCGGGGCAAAGACGCTCGCGAAGTCGAACGACGCGGGCAAGACACCGGCGACCGTCACCGGCTGATTGTTCAACGTCAGCTTCTGTCCCACGACGTCCGGGTTTGATGCAAACCGCCTGCGCCAAAAGCTATCGCTCAACAAGATAGCGGGCGGCGCGGAATACTTGCCTTGGCACTCCTCCCTGGTAAACAATCGTCCGATCGCGGGTTCCACTCCCAGCAATGTGAACAAGTTCCCGGTAACCGCAACGCTCGTTAGACGCTGCGGCTCGCCGGTCCCTGTCAATTCCTTGTCGCCCGCACTGTAGAAGCCGGACCAGCCGGCCAGATCGGTGAACGAGTGATTCTGGTCCCGGAGGTCTATATAGTGTTCGGCTTGGGTGCTATAGTCTTCCGCGTTGGAAATCCATACCAACTGTCCCGGATCGCGAAAAGGAAGCGGACGTAACAGCAGCGCATTGACCACGCTGAATACTGTCGAAGCGCCGCCGATACCGAGGCCGACAATGAGAATCGCAAATAGAGTCGAACCCGCATTGCGACACATTCCGCGATATCCGTACTTCAAGTCGCTTACCAGGGATTCGAGCCAGCTCCAGGACCAGGCTGCATGAGTTTGCTCGTGAATCAGCGTGGGATTGCCAAAAGCGCGCAAAGCCGCATACCGCGCCTCTTCCGATGACAGTCCACGTTCCCGCTGTTCTTCTTCTTCCAAGTCGAGATCAGACTGCAGCTCTCGTTCCAGATCCGCATCTCTTTTCTTGGTCCGCCACGGTCGCATGTCAGCTCTCCTCAGCGGCGGGCCACATCACGCGCGCCACAGCTTCCGCCATCTGCTTCCATTCCGACTCTTCGACCACGAGCTGCTTCTTGCCTTTCTCTGTTAGCCGGTAGTACTTGAACTCCCGGTTGCGGTCGGGCGCCATCTCCCATTTGGAGGTGACCCACCCTCTTCGCTCCAGACGATGCAATGCTGGATAAAGCGATCCGTGCTGCATCTGCAAAAAGTCGTTTGTGGTCCGCTGGATGTGCTTGCCGATCTGGTGGCCGTGCGCCGGACCGTAAAGAAGCGTTCGAAGCACGAGCATATCGAGCGTGCCCTGGAGAAGGTTTGCGCGTTGTGGTGTCTGCCTTGCCATGGAAGACATTCGACCCTCAATGAGATCGATGGTAGACACTCGACCATTGATTGTCAAGAGAATCCAGCCCGGTTCTCGAGTGATGACTTCAGGGGGGAGTCGCTCAACGAGTTACGACATCGATCACTTCGTTGTCCTCATTCCAAGAGACGCGCTTGCGAGTAGCTACTCTCGACGCAGGGTGACGATTGGATCGAGAAGGCTCGCGCGGCGGCCGAGGATTGCTACGGCGGCAAGTGCCGGCAGAGCGAGCAGGAGTGAGGATGCAGTGAGCACCGCCACGGAGGCAGCGCGTGCGTGGAAGAACTGTGCCCGTAATAGAAAGCCCATCATCCCTGCGCCGACGAGTCCGAACGCCATTCCCCCACCGATCCAAAGCGACTCCTGCCTGAGAAGCAGGGAGACGATCGCTGAACGCGACGAGCCAAGAGCCAGACGTATGCCGATCTCGCGCTCCCGTATCGAGAGCTCGAATGCGAGCAACCCATAGGTACCAAGGATCGCAAGGCCCAGAGCTAAACCGCCGAATGCCAGGGCTACCCACATCGAGAACCGGCGAAGAACCACCTGGTGCGCCATCCACTCGGGCATGCTCTCCACATATCGAACGGTAAGATCGCCATCCCGGCGCAGAGCGTGGCGCACCGTCTCGTCCATCAGCGCAGGGTTACCCTGCGTATGAATCATCATGGTCATGGATGTATCGGGCCCATCCGCCTCTGGCAGGTAGAGATTTGGGACAGGCGCGCGTTCAAGCGAATAGCTGTGAACATCGCCCACTTCGCCAACTACGGTCGCCCACGCGTGGAGATCGCCCGAATAGATACGTCGGCCGATCGGGCTCTGGCCGGGCCACTCCTGCGCCGCGAGCGCCCGGTTTACGATGGCCACGTGATTCCGGCCATCATCGGCGGTGTTGAGCGGCCGCCCGCGATAGAGCTGCTGCCCGATGACATGGAAATATCCGGGGGTGACGAGGAAAACATCTGGAGCTCTCAGGCTGGGTTGGTTACATTGCTCAGGGTGCACATCGGCGCAGAACTCATATCGATTCACTCTGCCACCCAGCGGCTTATCGTTGGCGGCGGCCACGTCGACTACCCCGGGAAGCCTCCCAAGTTCAGCTAACGCCTGATTCAGGACAGCCAGAGTTTTGGCGGGTGGAACGGTGGCGCTGGGGACAGGTCCACGCAGGTCTGTACTGGCAATGATCAGGCGATCTGGCTCAAAGCCGAGCGGCTGATACAGCAAGGTAAGGAGTGAGGACACCATCCACCCTGCGCCTGCAACCAAAACAAGCGCCATGGCGAGTTGCCCGGCGACGAGCAGACGCCCAGCACGCCTCAATCCCCTGGACGCAGAGTTCCCGGGACCCGTGCCATTGGTGAAGTCGGCAAGTAGCCCAGGCCGCAGACTTCGCATCGCCGGCAGCACGGTGAGCAGGAGTGTGACCATGATTGCGACCAATCCGGCAAATGCCAGCGCATGCAAACTGAGCCTGGACTGCGCCAGCCGAGGCAAATGCACGACATGGACGCGAGTCACAGCGCGCACCAACACAGCCGCAAACAATACGCCGATCATCGCCCCGGTGACTGCCAGCAGGCAATTCTCCGCCAACATTTGCACTAGCAGGTGTCGCGGCGTGGCGCCTAATGTAGAGCGAAGGGCGAACTCTGAGCGACGCCGCGTATTCCGCGCCAGGAGGAGATTGGTCAGATTGGCGCACGAGATCACCAGCAGCAGTCCACAAGTGGCGAGCGAGGCGAAGAGAGCCGCTCGTGTCGCGGTACCGGCCATAGAATCAGCTAGCGGGAGCAGGAACGGCGTAAGTCCGGGTGGATATTGCCCCCGGTACTCGCGTGACAGGTTTTGCTGCCTGGTCTCGATCTCCGCGGCCGCTTCATGGAGCGATACGCCGGGTCGCAGGCGGCCCATTGCCCGAAACGAGGAAGAGCCCCGGTCTGACGGCGATTTGGCTGGATCGCATCCAATGGGTGTGAGGATCGACGGCTGGTCCAATGCATCCATTTCTTCCAGTGCAGCGCTGGGGGCGAGAACGCCGACAATGGAGTAGGTCTTGTGATCGAGTTGGAGTGTGCGATCCGCGAGTGTTCGACCACCACCCATGCGCCGCCAGTAAGCATCGCTCACGATAGCCTGACCGAAACAGTCGGCTTCCTGTGCTGTTTGCGCGAAGTCGTGACCCAGCGCGAGACCGGGGGCCAGTGTCCGCAGAAAATTCTGCGACACCAGGATGGCATTAGCCTGGCTAATACCGGCTGAGGACTGGATCCGCGGGGACCAACCCGTGTAGGCCGCAATGGACTGGAAGGCACGACTATTGCGCTGCCAATCCTGGAGGGTTGGGAGAGATAGCCAGTCCCACGGCTTGGCAGATATGGCGACCAGCTGATCAGGCTCGGAGAAGGGCAGAGGTTGCAGAACAACCGCGTACAGAATACTGTACATGGCTGTGGTGACGCCGATGCCAATCGCGAGAATGAGGATCGCGGTGATGGCGAAACCACGCGATTGGCGGAGCTGACGGTAAGCGGACCGGCAAACACCGAGCATCGCTAAACTCCTTCAGTGATCTATCGATTCATCGACGTATCTTTTCCCTGAGGCCATCCTAAACCACGGCGAAATCGTTTTGCTTTAGCCGGACTTGACGTCACTTCCGGTTTGCGGGTAAGCCGCCCGGAACTCGCAGTCAATGTAGACCACGGTTTGGTTACGGGTCAGCGGGATACCGGCCGACGTTGGGTTCAGTGATATCCGCCTTGCAACCGGGTGATTGTGTTCTCGCGTGCACTAGCGGCAAGCTACTTGGCGCAATTCGGTCGCTCTGGCGCGGCCGACGGTGCAATTTCGGATTCGGAGCGTAGCATGTCTATCGATGCTCGAAGACGTTTCGAGGCTGGCTCGATCAAAACAGAGTGAAGGCGAAGCAGAACAGAGCTAACGCGGCTGTGTGAGACGCCAAATAAGGCAAATATCAAGGATCGAAAATGATCTTGAGGAGGAAATATGACGACACTGGAAGCTCATCGGGCGTTTTATGCACATTTGATCACTTCCAGCGTGGGAATGCCGAAAAGCCGACTCACGTACGCGTTCATGGCAACGCCTCGGGAACGCTATCTTGGGCCAGGACCGTGGAAAGTGTTTACCGTAGGCGGATACATAGAAACTCCATCCGATGATCCTGCATTTCTCTATCAGGATATTGTCGTCGCACTGGATGAGGCGCGATGGATCAATAACGGCCAGCCTATGTTGCATGCACTCTGTCTAGCTGCGCTCAATGTGATGGAAGGAGAAACTGTCGTCCACATTGGAGCAGGATCGGGTTACTATTCGGCGGTTTTGGCAGAGCTTGCAGGTCCGAGCGGAGAGGTTTCTGCTTATGAAATTGAACCAGTCCTGGCAGAGAGAGCGGCTCGGTGTCTCGCAGATCTGCCGAATGTGACTGTCCACCAGGAGTCCGGAGCGGAAGCCTCGCTCCCCAATTGCGATGTTATTTATGTCAGCGCAGGGTCGACCGCCCCGTTGCAAAGTTGGCTGGACGCGCTACGTCCGAGCGGACGATTGCTCTTTCCACTCACTCCGGATGGACTCGGAGATATGCCTGGTCTAGGAGGCATGCTGCTGATCACACGGGTTACAGAAGAACAGTTTGGCGCGCGCTTTCTCTCAGCGGCGATGTTTATCCCTTGCGCTGGGGCGAGAGACAGAGAGACAGCGAAAAGGCTTGCTGAAGCATTCAGGCGCGGAGATTCCGGGAAGGTACGCTCGCTGAGACTCAAGGCATCACCAGATGAGACCTGCTGGTGCTTTGGGAATGGGTGGTGGCTTTCGACTTCCGAGACCAGCTGACTGGCGCATCGATGCGCAATTCCTCCTAAGGTTGTTTATCCTGATGGACGGTACGCAAAAGGAAGTCAACAACAGCCGTCGTCCCAGGATGAAATGGATATCCAGGCGCTTATCGAGAGGTGGGCCAAAGCGGTTCGTGAAGACAACCTGGAAGGGATTCGCGCGGATCACGACGCTGAGATGTTGTTGTTCGATGTGCCGCCTCCGTTCTTATCGCGAGGACTGGACGCCTACATGGCGACATGGGAAACCTTTTTCTCGCGGGCCGAGAGGCCAGTCGCGTTCGACTTTGATGACGTGAAGATCACTGCCGGAAAAGACGTGGCTTTCGCTACCGCGACCGGCGATGCGTAGATGTCGATCCTACGGGCAAGCGGGAAGAGCTGGAATTTCGATTGACCATGGGTTTGCGAAAGATTGATGGCCGGTGGCGCATTCTGCATCAGCACCATTCAGTGCCAGTAACGTAGCGGTTACAGATTTCGGGTGCTGCCACTCTGGTGGTTGCGAAATCAGGGGTCTGGCCAGTGCATGATGATTAACCATTCGCAGGAGATCGTCGAGACATGCTGTTCGCACTCACCTTACTCTAAAAGGACTCGCCAACCAGTTCTTCACTTTTCCTCCAGAGGGCCTGAGCAGCGTTTGGATCCAGCGCATAGGCGCGTACCCCTTCGCTGATGGCGCTGATGGTCACATCGTCCGCTACGATCTTGCCCACGTGGCAATTCTCGCAATAACGTCCGCCAATCTCGTCAGCAGCAGCCACGACACCGGCCCACACCGAAGTTGCTGCTCCCTGAGGAATCGTCTTCCACTGGAAAGGCGCCTTACCCTCCGCGGCAAGCTGCTTGTTCATCTGGTCGATCATGGTTTGCACATGGCTCGCGCCCATGTGGCGGCCCAACTCGGTCTGTATGCCTCCCGGATGCACGGCCGCAGCGCGTATGCCATGCTTCCGATGACGTTGGTCGAATGCAACGGCAAAAAGGATGTTCGCGGTCTTCGATCGACCATAGGCAACGAAAGGTTCATAGGGCGTCTGCTCAAAGTTGGTGTCCTGAAGGTCGACGTTGGAGAACCGGTGACCGGAAGAAGACAAGTTGATCAGCCGCGATCCGGCTTGCATCAGTGGCGCAATCCGGTTAACGAGGACAAAGTGGCCCAGGTGATTGGTGCCAAACTGGGTTTCAAAACCGTCCGCCGTATGACCGAACGGGGTGGCCATGACTCCCGCATTGGCGATGACCAGGTCGAACGGTTTACTCGTTGCGAGCAGCCCGTCGGCACAGGCACGCACACTTGCGAGACTGGCGAGATCGAGGGCTACCAGCTCGAAGCTTCCCCCGCGGCCCGCAGCGTCGCTTCGCACCTGGGTGGTCGCCGCCTCCGCCTTGGCCAAATCTCGCGCCGCACCCACCACCTGCGCGCCATGCGCGGCGAGAGACCGAGCAGTCTCCACACCGAGCCCAGCCGAAACGCCCGTAACCAAAACCCGTTTGCCCTGCAGATCTACACCGGACAACACATCTTCCGTGGTTGAAGTCGCACCAAATACATTCGCCATTGTCTTCCTCCCGCTTATCGGACACGTCGAGGCGCGTGCGTGGTCATCTTCATTGACTAGCCGCCGCGCTACAGATAAAACGGAGAGTGTCTCCGTAATTCGATGATAAGCGGAGAATATCTCCGCTTGCAAGTGCCCTTTATGGCCTCTAAGCCTCAACAATCCGCTGGCCGAAAGCCGCGCGCCGATGCGCAACGCAACCGGGAGCGCATCCTCGAGACGGCGAAGGAAGCTTTCACCCGATCGGGCGCGAACATTAGCCTGGACGATGTTGCCAAACGGGCCGGCATTGGACCGGGGACGCTCTACCGCCACTTTCCTACGCGCGACGCACTGCTTGAAGCGGTCTATCGCTCTGAGGTAGAAAAGCTGGCGGCAGCAGAGCGGGAGTTTGCCGGGGCGATGGCTCCGATCGAGGCGTTGCGGGCCTGGATGCTGCTCTTTATTGATTACATCGCGACCAAGCAGATCATCGCACCGGCATTGAACACGCTGGTCGGCGGACCCTCGAAGCTATTCGAAGCATCCGGCGCACAGATCAAAGGAGCAATTCAGGCGCTGGTGGGGCGAGCCATCGAGAGCGGGGATATACGACCCGACCTCGATCCACTGGATCTGCTTCGGGCGCTTATCGGCGTCTCCAATGTTGCGTCGGGGCCAGACTGGGCGCAAAGTGCGAGAAGGCTAGTGCAGATCCTTATCATCGGTTCGCGGCCGACCGTATAGATCGAAGCATCTTCTGTAAGGTGTAAACCAGGCCGGCGCAGTTACATCCCCCCAGCTTGGTCTCTCGCAGGACTTCATCTAAGCTTAGGTTGCCTCGCGTTTATCCGACATGTCGATCAAACCTGGATCTCCAATCACGGGCCAGCGAAATCCGGCCAACCTTATACACGGCAACAGCCAGATGGCCGAACGAGTTCGGGCTCATGACTGGACCTCGACAGCCTTGGGAAGAATCGAGGACTGGCCCGACGGCCTTCTCTGCCACGTGAACCTGATGCTCGCGTGCGCCTTTCCTTCGCTGGTGTTTTGGGGCACAGAGCTGGTTCAGCTTTACAACGACGCCTTCGTTCCTCTGCTCGCCGAGCGGCATCCCTCCGCTCTCGGCCAGACAGCCGAGCAGTGCTGGTGGGACGCATGGCAGATCGTCGGTCCAAACCTGCAACGGGTCATGGTAGGCCGTGAGACGGTTTATTACGAGAATGCCCTGGTTCCAATCATGCGCAATGGGCGGATACAGGACATTCGCTGGACCTACAACTACAGTCCAATCTTCTCCCCGGACGGAGAGGTTCTGGGAGTGCTTGTGATTTGCCAGGACATCACCCGCGAGGTAACCGCGGTGCAAAGCCTGCGGGAGAGTGAGGCGCGTGCTTTGCGCGTGTTGCAGAGCATCGGTGACGCAGTGATTGTGACCGATGCCGAAGCCCGCATCACGCGGATGAACCCAGTCGCTGAACAGCTAACCGGATGGACCATGGAAGACGCCCAGGGAGAACCGCTGGCGAACGTGTTCCAAATCGTAAACGAAACCACTCACCAGCCGGTGGATAGTCCAGCCGACCGGGTGAAGAACACTGGCCGGGCCGTCGGCCTGGCAAATCACACCGTGCTTTTAGCAAGGTCAGGAAGGGAGATCGCAATTGATGACAGCGGTGCTCCTATCTTTGACGACGCCGGTCGGTTGAACGGAATTGTCCTTGTCTTCCGAGATATTGAGGAGAAGCGGGCGGCGGAACGGGAGAGGGAGGAGATCACCAAACGGCTCAGCCAGGTCTTAGGAGCGACAACGGACGCGATCGTGGGGATCGATCGCAGTTGGGTGATGACCTACCTGAATCCAAGAGCGGCTGAACTCTACGCCCCGGATCGCGAGATTATCGGACGAAACGTATGGGAAGCTTTCCCTGAGGCGGTCTACGAAGGATCGCCCTACGTCGAACATTTCTCCCGGGCGATGAATAAGAAAGTCTCGAGCGCGTTTGAAGCGCATTATCCTGAACCGCTTAATCGCTGGCTCCGCATCGATGTCTATCCAACCCCGGAGGGCATCGTCACCTTTTCCCGGGATGTCACGGAGGAGAGAGCAGCGCGCGAGGCATTGAAAGAAAAGTCGGAACAGGCGGAACGGCAGCTAGCAGAGATTGAAACTGTGTACCGAACGGCGCCTATTGGACTGGCCTTATTTGACACAAAAGATTTCCGCTATCTGCGGCTGAACAATAGGCAGGCAGAGTTTTTCGGTCTGGCGCCGGAAGAGATCGTGGGCCGCACCCTGACCGAGATGGCTCCCATCGAGGGATTAAGAGAGTTATTTGAGCAGGTGCTTGCCGGTGAACCGGTCATAAATTTTCCCTTGGAAGGGGAATTAGCCACGCGCCCCGGCGAGCATCGTTACTGGACAGTGAGCTACTTCCCGGTGGTCGCCGCTGACGGAACAGTTCAGGCGATCACTGCCGCGTCGCTCGAAATTACACAGCAGAAGAAAGCTGAGCGAGCGCTGATGCAAAGTGAAAAGCTGGCAGTCGTGGGCCGCATGGCAGCATCGATCGCCCACGAGATCAATAATCCCCTGGAGTCGGTCACCAATCTGTTGTATCTGGCTGCGCGCAGCAACGATGCAACGGAGACTAAGGAGTACGTACGTGATGCGGAACGGGAGTTGCGGCGCGTCTCGGCCATCACGAACCAGACCCTTCGCTTCCATAAGCAATCGAGTAGCCCCCAGGAGATCACAGGGGAGGAACTCATCGATGGTGTTGTTTCTGTTTTTCAAAGCCGCATCATGAACTCCGGCGTTCGCGTCGAGGACCGCAAGCGTGCAGTGCAGCCGGTGCGTTGTTTCGAAGGTGAGATTCGACAAGTGCTCAGCAACCTGGTGAGCAATGCCATCGATGCCTTGCATCCGCTGGGCGGCCGTCTGCTGCTGCGCAGTCGCGAGGGCACAGAGTGGAGTACAGGCCGGCGGGGTATGGTCATTTCCGTTGCTGATACCGGCAAAGGTATACCGGCCTCGGTTCAGAGCAGGATGTTTGAGCCGTTCTACACGACGAAGGGTATCAACGGCACAGGGCTCGGCCTGTGGATAAGTAGCGAGATCATCAATCGCCATCACGGCAGCCTACGTTTCCGAAGCAGTCAGAAGGCAGGTCGTAGCGGAACTGTATTCACTATGTTTCTTCCCTTCGATGCCGTGAGCCGATAGCCCACGGCAGGTTCATCTTTTGCTTCTGACTTTGTTGGGAACTTCTCGTATGCTTGTCGGGCACAGAAATACCGGAGGTTTCTGATGGATATACAGAAGGAACTGATCGCCGAGTACGACCGTGAGCTTGTCTCGACGCGAAAGATGCTGGACTCGATTCCAGCCGATGCCGATCTGAACTGGAAGGCAAACCCTAAATCCATGACTCTGGGCCGTCTTGCTGCTCATGTCGCGGAAACAGCCGGATCATGGGGCGTTGACACACTATCCAAGAACGGCCTGAACTTCGATATGGACAGCTACAAGCCCTGGCAACCGGCAAGCAAAGCTGAAATCCTGGAGAAGTTCGACGCAGAGACGTTGAAAGCAAAGCAGACTCTTGCGAGCCTAGATACAGCCAAATGGAACGACAACTGGAAGATGACGGCCGGCGACCAGGTCTGGATCAGCGATTCGCGATACGCGGTCTTCCGCACCTGGGTGCTCAATCACCTTATTCATCACCGCGCGCAGTTGGGCCGCGACCTTCGGACGCTTGGCGCTCCGATCCCGGGCATGTACGGTCCATCGGCCGACGAGGGCTGAGTGAGCTTGCGTGGACGGGCGGAATCAGCTTTGCGCGTATTCGTTGAACCAGTCAATCGTGCACTGCCACGCTAGATCGGCCGCGGCTTTGTTGTAGCGTCCGGGGTGGCATCGCAATGGAAGCCCATGAACGGCACCAGGGTAGGTATAGCCATCATGGGGAACCTTTGCCGCCGTCAGTGCCTGGTCGTACGCAGGCCACGTCGCTGCCAACCGCGTGTCGAGTTCCCCGTGTTGGACCAGAACAGCCACCTTGATTTTGGGGACATCCGCTGGGGCAGGAGGAGAGCCATAGCATGGCACCGACGCGGCTAAATCTGCTTCCAGCCGAACCGCCAGCCTGCGGTTTTCTTTGCGGAAAGCTGCATACTTGAGCAGCATAAGTTCGTCTTGACAATAATCGTTGCAACGACTACTGTTTATTCAGATGAAGGAAGCGATCCAGTTAGACCAGCGGCGGCGACCAGCCCATCCCGAGGAAACGGCTTTCCTGGACCTGCTGCGTACGACGGACATGCTGTCCCGTGGGCTGATCGAGGTTCTCAAGCGAGAGGATCTCTCGGCGACGCAGTACAACGTGCTCCGCATCCTGCGCGGGGCGCCCGAAGGGCTGCCCTGCGGCGAAGTTGCCAACCGCATGATTACA
This sequence comes from uncultured Acidobacteriaceae bacterium, assembly GCA_963788515.1. Taxonomy (GTDB): domain Bacteria; phylum Acidobacteriota; class Terriglobia; order Terriglobales; family Acidobacteriaceae; genus PALSA-350. The sequence continues at coordinate 95,730 of CAWBGZ010000017.1, read as the reverse complement.
CGGGATCCGGACATTACCCGCCTGCTGGACCGCCTGGAAAAGCGGGGGCTGATCTCACGCACCCGGGAAACCAAGGACCGACGCATGGTGATGGCCCGGATCACACCGCAAGGGCTCAAATTGCTGGGCCGCCTGGATGAACCGGTGCAGGAAACCCATCGCAGGCAACTCGGCCACCTGGGCCGGGAACGGCTACAGAGACTGGCCGAACTACTACACGCCGCCCAAGTCGAAGTGAGTTAATTTTTGGCAAATATATTTGTTGCAACGATTATCGTTTGAACGCATCTATTGTAACGAAAGGAGAACTACCCATGAACACCACCGCGACCTCGCCAACCACCAGCGCAACCACAACATGGAACATCGACCCGGCTCATTCCTCCGCCGAGTTCAAAGTCAAACACATGATGATCTCTCACGTGAAGGGAAATTTCGCCAAGGTCACAGGGACGTTGACCCTGGATGAATCGAACCTGGCCAATTCCCGGGTCGAGGCCCTGATCGAAGCAGCCTCCCTGGAAACTCGCGATGCCCAGCGCGATGCGCATCTCAAGAGCGCCGACTTCTTCGATGTGGAGAAGTTCCCTACGCTCTCGTTCAAGTCCACGGGCATCAGCCTGGTCCGGGACGGAGAACTGTCCATTGAAGGAGACCTCACCATCCGGGGCGTAACCCGCAAGGTGGTGTTTTCAGCTGAAGGCCCGACCCCACCGGCGAAGGATCCCTGGGGAAATACCCGGGTTGGCGTATCAGCGACGACAAAGATCAGCCGCAAGGATTTCGGCCTGACCTGGAATGCAGCGCTCGAGAGTGGCGGCTTTCTGGTCGGTGACGAGGTCACTATCACGCTCGACGTGCAGTTTGTAAAGGCTTGAATTTTCCGGACCGCCGGGAGAAGAGGGGAAGTATGTCACTCCGCGCAGTGAGACAGATAATTGAAACCAAGCCGACGATCGAGGGCGCGGGCGTAAAGTTGCAGCGCGCCTTCGGCTTCGGCAAAACCAAAGACTTCGATCCTTTTTTGCTTTTGGACGACTTTCGCAATGAGAACCCGGAGGACTATGTTGCGGGATTTCCGTGGCATCCTCATCGCGGGATCGAGACTATCACTTACGTGCTTGCCGGTTCCGTCGAGCATGGCGACAGCCTGGGCAACCGGGGAAAGATGACCTCCGGCGACGTGCAGTGGATGACCGCCGGCAGCGGCATCCTGCACCAGGAGATGCCCAAGGGCGATAAGCAGGGGCGGATGCACGGCTTCCAGTTGTGGGCCAACCTGCCTTCGAGATTGAAGATGACCGACCCGCGCTATCAGGACATTCCGGCCAGCGCGATCCCCGAGGTCACCGACGATGACGGCACTCACGTGCGCGTAATCTGCGGCGAGTTCTGGGGGAAACGAGGACCGGTGGAAGGTGTGGCTGCCGATCCGAATTATCTCGATATTTCCGTTGCCCCGGGCCGGCGGAAGCGGCTGCAGGTCGACACTACGCGCAACGCTTTCGCCTATGTGTTTGCAGGCTCGGGCACATTCAGGGACTCTTCTCGACCCCGCGCAGTGCTGACCGAGCAGGCCGCAAAACCGGAGGCGCCGCCCGTCTACGATGCGGGCAATCATTCGCTGGTGCTCTTTGATCGCGGAGACGAGATCGTGGTGCAGGCGGGCGAGGAAGGCATACGATTCCTGCTGGTATCGGGCAAGCCGATTGAGGAGCCGGTGGCGTGGTATGGACCGATCGTGATGAACACCCAGGAGCAACTACGGCAGGCGGTTGGGGAGTTACAGGACGGCACGTTCATCAAGCACCGCTGAGTGGCTGTGAAGTCGTGGACAGAGTCGTTTCCGTGGGCGGACGAATGTTCGCCCATTTCTTTTTTCCGTGAAGGTGAAACTGCGGATCCGCAATTTTCCTTCGAGTCGTGGTCCCTGAACCGGCAAGCAAGGCTTTGGGTGGCCCATTCAAGCCTTCTATTGGCTTGAGTGGGCGACCATACCTCCCCCAAACCCTTTTGTGATTACGCCCGTCCAGGGGTAATGATAGGGCACCCACAGCCTTGGTTGCCGGTGTAAAGAACTGAGTAAGGGCTTTATCTCATTCTTGTTTCCGTGCCACGATCTCGAAGGAAAACTTGAGCTCGTCTTTCAACTTAAGTGCGCCCCCGGCTACAGAAACCAGTTTGATGTTGTAGTCGGTCTGGTCCAGTGTGAAATCACCAGAGGCCCGTAGCATGGTTCCGAATAATGCGACACGCACGGCGATTGGCTGATTGCGGGTGACACCATGCAGGGCCAGGTTTCCATTGAGAGTGGCCGAATACAGCGCGTCAGCCATTTTCGTTACCGAGACGCTGGGCGCGTCATAGACAATCTCGGGAAACTTTGCCGTCTCCAAAACCTCAAGTTTCATCAGGCGTTCAATTTCACGGAGATCTTTGTCGCTTATGTCGTCCTGCACGCTGAGCGATGCTGACTTGATGACGAGGTGGAATGAGCCGGCTTCAAGCTTCTCAGGGTTAAACTTCATTTCACCGCTGAAGTCACGAATGCCGATGGTTGGATTGTGCCCCATCCTGGCCAGCATTCCCGTGGCAAAGGTCTGCACAGTGAACCGGCTTGACCGGCCGTCAATGACGTAGCGATCCGCTGGAGTTTGCGCCGCTTCCACAGTGGCAGTCGAAATCTCGGCCATGCAGCTAGCTCCGCTTCGGCTCCGACATTGCCCGCAATTTGAAATAGCGCTGGATATCGGGCATGGCGGCACTGGCTAGATTGCCGACTCCAATCTGCGACATGTAGCGGCGTACAAACGGATTGGAAAGAATTAATCCCGCCCCGAAGACAATCATGGAAATGCCCCCAAGCATGTAAAGGGTATCCTTGTCATTTCCATTCGCGGTCGTTTCTGACAATTCAAAAGCCACGGCACATCTCCTTTCGCTTGCGAACTTCAGTTCGTTGTTTGGACGTTTGCTTCCCCATTGACTACGTCTGCGTGAGACCGCAGGTCGGAGAAGAAGCGCCCGATCTCCATCCAAACCTCGGAACCTCCAGAGAGCCCTTTCCAGTTGGCGCGAATCAGGCCGACGAGCCGATAACACTCATCGATGGGGGCAATATAGTATTCGGCCGACGCCCATTCATGCGCGTGACCCACTCGGTTGACGAGCAAGGCCTCTATATCGGGTTGTAACTGGCTAAGGGTTGGGTTCTCCTGCACGATCTCATTCCAGGCGTCGAGCGAAAGGAGGGATTCCACTGCTCCGGCAGGGCTGGGGTAGAGGGCGACCACTTTCCCTTCCACGCTCGATTGGAAGAAGAACGCCATGTTGATGGGGATGTACAGGTTTTCCCACTGCGCTTCGGTCAACTGGAAGTTCGCCAGAAATTGAGCGCGCCTGGAGACGCGCCGGTATTTGCCATTCGCCATGCCATCAAACAGGGTGGCACAGGCTTCACAGGCGCAAACAATCTGGCGCAAGGAAATCTCAACCAGGTGCGGATGTTCATGCGCCAGGGCAGCGCTGCATAATTCGCAGCGCTCGGCCGGCGGCCGCGGCCGGGCGAACTGGCGTAGCGTAGCGAAGGCCTGATCGAACGTAGGTGTTCCAGCAGCAGGCATCCTTAGCCTCTCTCAGCCAAACAACAACGCGGTCTCAATCGGCACCATCCGCTCCCGCGCCGTGAACCGCTAAGGAATGCGCAGCTACTGAGTGCTTGAGCAAGTTCTGCAGGGGAACAAAGCCAGAAGAAGACTCCTCTTCCGGTGCAAGGATCGTCAACGAGGTCACATCCGGCGCGAGATCGTAGATGCCGCCTTCCACGATGGAGCGCAGATCCTTGGTCGTGGATCCACAGGCGTGACCGGAGGTGTGAAGCCGGAGTTGGACGGCTCCCTCATGAAGACTGACCAACTCCACCCTGCTATCGAATTTGCGCAAACGTGCTCTTATACCATCGAGCGCCCGCACAACCCGGGTTTCCAGGTCATCGGGATGCAGAGAATAGAGAAGAAGCAGGTTGCGCACGATCGGGTCCTGGCCGAGCCTGTCGATGATGACCCCGCCCGGCGCTCCCGCTTCCCTTCCTGATTCCCTCTCCAATTCAAAGACCAGCTCCATGATTCGTTCCAGCCCGGTGCGATGCACCTCCATAAGAAGCTGGACCAGCTCCCGGGCCGCAACTTTTGAACCGCCACCCGGCAGTTGGTCGAGTTCACCGACCAGAGTGCCGAGCTGCCGCATCTTTTCCTGGAATTCTTTTTCCCTATCCACGCCACTCCTTCTCTACTCGCGTCCGCTGGAAGAGCACCGATTTCACAGGCTGCGCAAAACTCACTCTCTGAAGGGTACGGCCTGCAGGCCGTACGTAAATGCTTTGCAATGAATCCGGCTTCAGCCGCTGAGGAACTGCTGAAGCCCGACTCTTCACAGACCAGAGTCGCATCGCACCCTGTTCAAGGTAGTTGCTGACCAAACATGGGAGAGTGATGGGTCTGAAGCACCTTGCCGTTCCCCAGATACATGTGCACACCGCAGGGCAAGCAGGGATCGAAGCTTCTGACGGCCCGCATGATGTCTATGCCTTTGAAGTTTTCCGGGCCGTTTTCTTCGAAGATTGGCGTGTTCTGCACTGCGTCTTCGTAGGGGCCGGGGGTGCCAAAGCTGTCGCGAGGATTTGCGTTCCACGGAGTTGGCGGATACGGATGATAGTTGGCGATCTTGTGGTTTTTAATCACCACGTGATGCGACAACACGCCGCGGACGGCCTCGTGGAAACCGCAGCCGATCGCTTCTTCCGGAACTTTGAAATCATTCCACGTCTTGGTTCTGCCGGCATGCAGCTCAGCCAGCGCCTGCTCGGCAAAGTGAAGAGCGGCCGCAGCAGAATAAGCCTGGAAGTAAGTGCGCGCACGATCCCGTTCGATCGCGTTGCTCCATTTGGGAATCTTCCACTCGAACTCGACTTCGGGCTTCGACATGGTCTTGGGAAGGTAAATCTTTACACTGTGGCCGGTGGCCTTGATGTAACCAATGTCTACGATGCCAGCGAGTGCGGTCGCCCAGAAACGCGCGATTGGGCCACCGCCCGTATCGAGGGCCAGGTAGTCTCCGGTGCGCTTGTCGTACCAACGGGGAGACATGACCCAGGTGTACTTGCCGCCAAAGTCGCGCTTCTGCGGCCGCGGGAAGGTGCTTTGGTTCCAGGGGTGGCGTTGGTCCACAGGATTTCCCAACGGGTCCTTTTTCACGAACGCTTCTGAATTCTGCCAATCGTCGTAATAGGAGCTGCCCAGCAGAATACGGATATTCAAATTGATGTCGACCAGGTCTGTGGTGACCAGTTGGCCATCGACCACCACGCCGGGAGTGACGAACATGCCGCGACCCCATTCGGTCATCTTTTCGTAGGTGTAATCGCAGACGTCAGGATTGTTGAACGAGCCCCAGCAACCAAGAAGAATGCGCCGCCGCCCAACCTCTTCGTAACCGGGGAGGGCTTCGTAGAAGAAATCGAAAAGGTCATCGTGCAGCGGCACAACCTTCTTCATGAATTCCACGTATTTCATCAGCCGTACGATGTAATCGGTGAAGAGCTGAACCGTGGGTACCGTACCCACCCCGCCTGGATACAGGGTAGAAGGATGCACGTGGCGTCCTTCCATCAGGCAGAACATCTCGCGGGTCATACGGCTCATCTGCAACGCTTCCAGATAGAACGCTCCCTTAAACGGATTGAGCGCCGTCATGATTTCGCCAATGGTGCGGTAACCGTGTAGTTCGGCGTGGGGTGAAGCGGTCTTTGTCGCTTTCTCCCAGACGCCGGGGTTGGTCTCCTTTACCATCTGTTCGCAGAAGTCCACGCCGACCAGATTGTCCTGAAAGATATTGTGGTCGAACATGTACTCGGCCGCTTCACCCAGGTTGACAATCCATTCGGCAATGGGGGGCGGCTTCACGCCAAAGGCCATGTTCTGCGCATACGTGGCGCAGGTGGCGTGGTTGTCACCGCAAATGCCGCAGATGCGGCTGGTGATGAAGTGGGCGTCGCGGGGATCCTTCCCCTTCATGAAGATGCTGTAGCCGCGAAAGATCGAGGAAGTGCTGTGACATTCCGCAACTTTCCGTTTGCCGAAGTCGATTTTGGTAAAGATGCCGAGGCTGCCGACGATTCGTGTAATCGGGTCCCAATTCATCTCTACTAACTGGCTTTTTTGCGCGGCTTCTTGCTGGTGCTCAGCAGTAATGGTGCCCATCTTGGTGGCTCCTTTATCAGTCTTGGGTTAGTAGGAACTGGGGTGATAGCCGGTTGTCAGTTCGGCACGCCGGTGCCGCCACTTAGGCTCTTGATTCACAGTGTCGTTGGTCATCGACCGGAGAGCACGGATCGCCTGGCCGTAAATGCCGATAGCCGCGCTTGAGACCTTCGCGCCGGGGGGCTCATCCATGAACGGCATGAATTTATCCGGGAAGCCGGGCATGGTGCAACCGATGCAGATGCCGCCCACATTGGGGCAGCCGCCGATGCCGGCCATCCAGCCGCGCTTGGGCACGTTGCAGTTGACCACCGGTCCCCAGCAGCCAAGCTTCACAATGCACTTGGGAGAACCGTACGCGGTGGCGAAGTCACCTTGCTCGTAGTAGCCGGCGCGGTCGCAACCGTCGTGCACGGTCCTCTCGAACAGCCATTTGGGCCGCAGTTGATCATCGAGCGGGATCATAGGAGCGAGGCCGGCGACCTGATACAGAAGGTAGAGAACCGTCTCCATGAAATTGTCCGGCTGCACCGGGCAGCCTGGAACGTTCACGATGGGAAGGCCCGCCTTGGATTTCCAATCCCAACCGAGATAATCGGCCAGGCCCATGCAGCCTGTGGGATTGCCCTCCATGGCGTGAATGCCACCATAGGTTGCGCAGGTGCCGCAGGCGACGACGGCGAGCGCTTTCGGCGTCAGGCGATCAATCCATTCATTGGTGGTGATTGGTTGGCCGGTGTTGGGATTGGTTCCCAGTCCCGCCCAGTAGCCCTCTTTCTTAATCTTCTCGTTGGGAATGGAACCCTCTACGACGAGGACGAAGGGATCTAGCTTGCCCTGTTCCGCCAGGTACCAGTACTTGAGAAAATCGTCACCGTTCTCGTAGGCGAGGACAGGATTGTGCAGATGCACCGCGGGTAAGCCAGGAATTGCGCCTAACAGCACATCTTCCACGCTGGGCTGGGTGGCGGCTGTGATCGATACCGAGTCTCCATCACAGCCCAGACCAGCGGTGATCCAGACTATGTGTACTTCAGCCACGGCGGGTTTCTTCTGCGTGACTCGGCCGTAGGGCGCTGCTTCCTTTGCCATATGCTGGACGCTCCTCTCGACTTTCTGTCTCGTGGAAATGGCAGGCACGCCACCCCTACAAGCGGATAAGCCATAGAAACAGAAGGCGTCTTCGACTCACAAGCAGGACCGGCCCTATTTTCTTCTCATACCAAATACTCGGCTTCGCATCGGGGGATCCCCGATGTTGGAGGGGCAGCCATTGGCGAGATTCTCTCCCGGTAACAGAGGACGGGTGCCCCATATCTGCCCGGTTTTGGCAGATGTGGGATTCCACCGCCTCGACCGGCCGCTTTCTCTACTGCAACTAATCCCGAGATCCATGATCATCTCCACCCCGCACAGTCAGCGATCGAGGTCCGCGGAATCCCACATCTGCCAAAACCGGGCAGATATGGGGCGCCCGTCCTTCGTGGGGGAACGAGAGGCACTTGTCCAGCTCGCAGTCCTACGATGTTTTCTCGGTGATGTTCGCTTGGATGGCGTGTTGCACCAGCTCGCGCCCGCTGTGGAGAGACAGCTTGTCTTTGATGTGAGCCTGGTAGGTTTCAACGGTTTTTATACTGAGGTGCAGTTTCTCCGCGATCTGGCGCGTGCTGCGACCTTCACCGATCAGGCGGAAGACCTCAAGCTCACGATCGGAAAGAGCGGAAAGACGGGAGTGCATGTCCGCCGACGCGCCGCTGATGTATTGGTGCAGTAACTTGTTCGCCATTCGATCGCTAAGATAGATGTCTCCGCCGAGAATGCGGCGCAAGGCCACCAGGACTTTCTCAGTGGCTTCCTGCTTCATGATGTAGCCGTTGGCACGGGCTCGCAGCGCGCGCTCAGCATAAATTGACTCGTCATGCATGGAGAGGATTAACACGGGAAGGTTCGGATATAGCGTCCGCAGGTTCTTCAACAGTTCCAGTCCATCCGGACCATTCAGCGAGATGTCCACAATCAGGATGTCAGGCTTTTTGGCCGCGATTTCCCTCATGGCGGTCTGCGCTTCTTCCGCTTCACCGCAAACGGCAAGATCCCGTTCCCGGTTCACTAATAACGCCAGCCCCTGACGCAATAAGGGATGATCATCCACGATGAAGACAGTTTTCTTCTTAACCCGCGTGACACCTTGCGACTTGGCAGCCTCAGTCATGGGAACGCTATTCACTGTCTTCCACCGGAAAGGTACAAGTAACGATCGTTCCTCGCGGAGTGTCCCGGCGTGCTTCAAGAACGCCGCCAATCACTCCCGCCCGATAATTCATGATATGCAAGCCCATACCCTGAGTATTCGCTGGATTCTCCACAATGCCCTTGCCGTCATCTTTTATCAGCAATTTGCCCCGGCCCTCTTCGGCCGTCAACTGAATCAGAACTTTTCGAGGCTCACCGTGCTTGATCGCATTATTCACTGCTTCCTGAGCGATGTGGTAAAGATGCGTGGCCATGGTGTCATCATGAATCAGGACAGGTGTTTCACACTGAAAGCGGCATGATACTCCAAACAGGTCTTCTACTTCAGCCGCCCACAGCTGCAATGCAGACATCAGACCCTGGGAATCAGAGAGTACCGGCAGCAGTCCCCTGGCTAATTCGCGCGTCTTATGAATGGCTTCGTTCACCAGCTTCACAATCTTGGCTGCATCCTCAGTTTCTGACCTATTTTGTTCTGCCAATTTTGCTTCATGTACTTTGGCCATGAATGCGATCCCAGTGAGATGCTGGCCGAGACCATCGTGCAGGTCCTGCCCAATTCTCCGCTGCTCTCGGGCACTTATATCCAGGATTGCCTTTTCCAAATGCTTTCGTTCCGTGATGTCGATACCTGTGGCGATGATGTAACGGGCCGTCTCTCCATTGCCGGGAAGCAGCGTACTCGACCATGCGATCAGCCGCTGCTCTCCATGGCGCGTAAGCCAACAGGTCTGATAGTCCTGAGGAAGAAGATCTGTGCGCAGCATCTCAAAATTGGCCTTGAAGCGATCTACTTCCTCGGGAAGAAGAAAGAGGTCCCAGATGCATTTGCCCTGAACCTCCTCCATCGAATAGCCCGTGGTGAGTTCACAAGCCGGGTTGAAGCGCAAGATACGTCCTTCGTTGTCGAGGACGACGACCAGCGCTCCGACGGTGTCCAGGATTGCGGAGACGAAGTTGCGTTCTTCCTGAAGTTCCTCTTCGATGCGTTTGATATCTGAGATGTCGAAGGCGACACCATGAATACACCAGGGGCGACCGTCTTCCAGGCGCATCATTCTGGCATCGCAATGGAACCAGATCACGCGGCCATCGCGCGCGATGACTCGATAGGCGGAGCGCAGCGGCTTGCCGGAGAGGAACATCTCGGCAGCTTCCAGGCTCCAGCGTTGCTTGTCATCGGGGTGAATGTGTTGATACCAGCGGACCGGATCCTCCAGCCATTCTTCGCGCGAATATCCGAGGGCCGCTTCAATCTGCGGGCTCACATAGGCTTCGCTGATACCGCGGTCGAGATAAGCCATGAAGACAACTGCCGGTATCTGCTCCAACAAAGCACGGTACTTGGCCTCAAGATTTGGGGCTTGCTCATCCGCAGCCAGTGCATGCTTATTTTCCGTGAGTTGATGCAAAACAGGCAGGACAGCATTCAAGCCTGGGTCGGCAAATACTTTTGCGAGATCAAGCAGGACAGCTTCCGCTTCAGCGATATCGGGCAGGCCTGCATCGGCGTCAGCGACCTGGCTTTGACTACTCTTCGGTGTTCGAACGGTTCGCGCAAGCGAAGACATGGTTCACTCCAAATGCCGCATGTTCAGTCGCTCGCCATCAGCGACTCGTCCCGGAACCATTCTGATTGCCTGGAACACGATGCCTTTGCCGCCAGACTGGTTCTTTATTGAGCGATGCCTGAGTAAAGCGGCGCAGGGCATGAATGGCCCGCCCATAGGTTTGGACGGCGGCGGACGATAACAAGGAGCCCGGAGGCTGATTCATGAAGGGCATAAACTTGTCGGGAAACCCCGGCATGGTGCATCCGATGCAGATACCTCCTACATTGGGGCAGCCACCTAGGCCCGCCATCCAACCACGCTTGCCCACATTGCACTGCACCACCGGGCCCCAGCATCCCAACTTTACGATGCACAGCGGCGATCCATACTCCTCTGCAAACTGCGCCTGCTCATAGTAGCCGCCACGATCGCAGCCTTCATGTACGGTGCTCCCAAAGAGCCAGGTCGGACGCAGAGCGTCGTCGAGCGGGATCATGGGGGCGCGCCCAGCGGCCATGTGGAGTAAATATAGGAGCGTCTCCATGAAATTGTCCGGTTGCACGGGGCACCCGGGAACACAAACGATGGGGATATCTGCTTTCGAGCGCCACTGCCAACCAAGATAGTCGGGGAGTCCCATGCAGCCGGTGGGATTGCCTTCCATGGCGTGAATTCCGCCGTAGGTCGCGCAGGTTCCCGCGGCAATGACTGCCCATGCTTTCGGGGCCAGCCAATCGATCCATTGACAGGTTGTGATGGGCTGACCGGTTGCCTGATCGGTACCGAAGGATGCCCAATAGCCTTCCTCTTTATTGGTTTCATCCGGAATGGAGCCCTCCATCACGAGGATGAAAGGGTTCGACTTCCCTTTCGCCGCCCGATGGAAATGCTCCATGAAGTCCTCTCCAACATCGGAGGCGAGAAAAGGATTATAGAAATGCACTTTAGGAATCCAGGGAAGGGCTCCCAGGACAATGTCCTCGATACTGGGCTGGGTGGCTGCCGTCATCGCGATGGTGTCTCCGTCGCAGCTCAGGCCCGCGGTGATCCATAGAACGTCTATTTCCTGGATGGGCGACGATGAGGGGTCGGAGCGACGAGCAGGTCCCATGATGAGAATGGCTTCCCTTCCATGCGGAACACAGCGCCGCTCAGAAAATTGACCGCGATCATTCTGGGCTTCAAACTCGATTTAGGCAAGCCGGGGCGGTCAGCGCGCCGAGGAGGCTAGCTCACCGCCTGTAAGGCTCTGCTCTTGGTTTGAATTGCCGTCAGAAGTTTCTGCCACGAATCGTCAAAGGAGCTTGCGCCCTCGGACTGCAAATCGGCTGCGAGCTTGCCCAGGTCGATTCCCTCCCGGATGAACGCGGCCAGCACTTGTTCGCAATCGCCGCCATCTCGGGGCAAAGTTCCGCTGACCTGTCCATGATCCTGAAAAGCGATCAGCGTTTCCTCCGGGATCGTATTGACGGTTTGCGGCGCAGCCAGGGCGCCGATATACAGCACGTCGGAGGCTTTTGGATCCTTGGTGCCGGTGCTGGCAAAGAGCAGCCGTTGCGGACGGGCGCCAAAATTTGCCAGCCGCTGCCACCGATCGGACTCCAGCATGTCTCTGTACGCCTTATAGATTTGCTGGCCGATGGCTATGCCCAACTTGTCTCGCAGGGATTCTGATACTTTCGTCAACACTGCCTTATCCCAGCGGCTCACGAAGACCGAGGCAACCGAACGAATATCAAGACTGAGGCCGGCTCCGACTCGCCGCTCCAGTCCGCGTAGATAGGCCTCCGCCGACGCAAGATATTGCTCCCGCGAAAAGAGCAACGTGACATTGATGGGCACGCCCGAGGCGATGGACTCTTCAATGGCCGGGACTCCCTCTTTCGTTCCTGGGATCTTGATGAACAGGTTCGGACGATTCGCCTTATCGTGCAGCAGTTTTGCAGCGGCCACAGATTTCTCTGTGTCGTTCGCCAATAGGGGCGACACTTCCAATGAAACAAATCCGTCAACGCCCGCAGTGCGTTGGTGAATCGGCGCAAAAAGATCGGCGGCCCTGGTCAGATCTTGCAGAGCGAGCTCGAAAAATAAGTCCTCTCCGGACAATCCTGTTTTCTCGAGCCGAGTGATCTCGGAATCGTAGGACTTGCTGCCAGAAATGGCATGTTCGAAGATGCTCGGGTTCGAGGTCAAACCGGTGACGCTGAATTCGTCGCGATATTTCTTCAGCGTGCCGTTATCGAGGATGTCACGGGTAATATTGTCGAGCCACAAACTTTGGCCGAGGTCACGAAGTCGCTGTGTCGCTTTCATGATTTAACTCCTGTACGTTCCCAAGATACGCTCTTGGAACTTTACCCTGTACATCCAGAGATGCCGCGGCGCGGTACCGAGTCACATGTTGGGAGAACAAAATTCCTTTCGCCCTCAACCGTGAAGCTTTTGCTCCCAATCCACTGGGACTCGACCCCGGGGACCTGGAGTAGGCTGGCTCATCGGGTGGGCTTCTGGGGGCGCAAGCCTTGAGCCTTCCACCTCGATCTCGGTTTGGAAGTTCCAAAACCACCCTTCTCCCGGCTCGAAGCTCTGAATGATAGGATGCCCGGCGGTGTGGAAATGTTTGCGCGCGTGCTGGGCCACGCGCCCAATCAGCCGGCGAAGCTGGGCCCTCATGCTCGCGAGCGAGGTCATAGAAAGAGTCTACAAACCAGGCTCTGACTTAATTCCGTTCTTGCGACTTCAGAAACTTCAGCAGCTCGCGATTGAAGATATCGGGGACTTGAAGGTGAGGTACGTGGCCCACGTTTGGAATGATCACCAGCTCGGCGCCAGGAATCGTGTCGGCGATGTGTTTGGCCAGCGCGGGAAAATTCCGACCGTCCCTCTCTCCGCCCAAAACGAGTGCCTTGACCTTTATGTGTGCCCAGTCATCGACGACCGGATCCAGATAAGTGATCTGCTGATAGATGGAGCGCACCATGGCGAGGCGTGGCCAATCGCCGCTGAGCGTTGGGGCGTACAAGATGCGCACATACTGCTCATATTCCGGTTTCCAGGCATCGGGAAAGTAGCGCTGAATATTGGCATAGGCGGCTTGCCAGACCTGATCCTGGGTGCGCGCCATGGTCGCCTTGTAGGCTTCCTCTGCACTGTGCCATGGTTGGCTCCAACGTACATCGGTGAGTCCGATGGGATCGTAGAGGACGACGCGCTCTGTCATCTCCGGATAAGAAGCGGCGAAGCGGGCTGCCAGCATACCGCCCATGGAGTGTCCCACGATCGCTGCCTTGGCTATGCCGAGCGATTGCAGCAGCGTGCGCGTGTTCATCGCCATATCGTGAAAGTTGTAAGGGATGACCGGTTTCGAGGAACGGCCGAATCCGATCTGATCGGGCACGACAACGCGAAAGCCTGCCTTGCGCAGGGCATCGATCGGACCACCGAAGTAGAAACCCCCGAAATTCATTCCATGGAGTAGTACAACGGTCCGGCCGTTCGGCTGGCCTGCGGGCGGAATGTCCATGTACGCCATGCGCTCGTCCTGGCCGTAGAGTGTCAGCGGCAGGTAGCTCACCGGGTATGGATACGGAACATCCTCGTAGGTGATGCTGCCCGGCTTGACATCGGCCGGAGCTTTCGTCATCGCGTCCGCTGCAGCGCCGGTACGGGATTGTCCATCCACGAAGGAGACGCACCCGCAGGCGAGCGCTAAGAGGAGGCAGAGACTGCAGTAAAAACGCTGTTGGACTTCACTCGATTTTGTCATTTTGTTATGGGTGGAAAGCTTTCAGTGGCCATGATATTCGCGTTCAGAGCCGGAGAGCGCAGAGTGTTATCTTGGCGTTACGGCTACCGATCTCTCGCTGATTGTCCACGCGGGCATGGCTACTTCGATATCCTGACCGACTAAAAAGGCACCGAGAAGGCATACGATGGCGAAAACAACACCCTCCTACGTATCCAGAGCAGAGTTCGAGGAGTTATTTCAGGCAGTGTGCAATTGGGGCCGATGGGGTGACGATGACGAAAAGGGGACGCTGAATTACATTCAGCCGGAGCATATCCGGCGGGCTGCGGGCCTGGTGCGTTCCGGGCGGTCGGTCTCGATGGCAATCCCCATCAACAAGGTGGCGGGACCCGACAATCCCCACCCGGCAGCGCACCACATAGTTCGGGGCTTTGACATCCGATCAGCCTGGGGAGAGCCGCAATACTGTGCGGATTTCCTGGGGAGCGAGATTCATGGCGACTGCTACACCCACATCGACGCGCTCTGTCACATCGCCATGAAGGGGAAGCTGTATAACGGCAAGCCGATGAGCGCCGTAACCTCCCAGGGCACCACAATTCAGGACATCACCGCTTACGCGCACGGCATCGTCGGCCGTGGGGTGCTGGTCGATATCCCACGCCTGCGTGGAGTCAAGTGGCTGGAGCCGGGAGAAGCGGTGACCACAGCGGAACTGGAGGCGGCTGAGACGGCGGAAGGCGTTCGTCTCGGGGAAGGAGATATCTTTGTTTTCCGCACCGGCCATCACTGTCGACGGCTTGCATTGGGCCCCTGGACAAACGGATACGGCGGAGAAGGAAAAGCCGGCTTGCACGTGGAAACGATCCGCATGCTGCACGAGCGAAAGGTGGCCGCGTTTTTTCCGGATGGCGACGGCGAAACGGTTCCCAGCAATGTGGAGGGAATGGCCGGCCCGATCCATGCCCTGCAAATTGCCTCCATGGGGATGGCTTGCGCCGACAGCCTGCAATTCGAGGAGTTGGTCAAAGTCTGCGAGGAGGAAGGGCGTTGGGAATTTCTCGTGGTAGCTGCCCCGTTGCGGCTGCCGGGTGGCACGGGTTCGCTTTTCAATCCTATTGCTATTTTTTAGAGGACAGGTAGTGTCCTGCCCCGGAAGTTCATTAAATAAATGTTTTCCAGGTTTTGTATCAGGGCACGGCTTCAGCCGTGCCGTAAACAGCTGAAAATATTAGAGGGCTTTAGACGCTGGAGCAAGTTAAGACCAGCCTGGCAGTCACACTTTTGGCGGGCTGATGCTTAACCAGTAACTTACGGTTAGGCGACCATACCCGGAGTGGTGCGGGACATCGCCATCCTGCTCCCTCTCTGGCGAGCAGGCAAATGATAGAGGCAATATGACCGCGCTCCACGCGATTAGAAATCATCCTCGGGCGTTAGCCGCCAGTTCTGGAGCCTCATTAACAGCTGGTTCCTTCTTCGCTGCCACGTACTCCACGCGCACCTGCTCGATGGTCCCATTGAACTTGAAAGGTGCCTTGTCGAAGTAGTCCAGCGACACCGGCGAGCCGAGGGCAATGCCGATGTCGAGGCAGTCGTTGGCGGTGAAGATCAGAGGCGCGGATATCGGGACCTGACCTGCGGCAACCACTTGACCATTCACCTTCATAGTGATGTTCAGCGGTCCGCCAGGCCGGGGCACTATGTACGTCGTCTCTATCTCGATCTTTACCTTACCGACGGGTAGCTTCTGCTGGGCGCGGATTTTTGTGCGCTGAATGATGAAAAGGTTGTATTCGTAGCAGAGGATGCCCTCTTCTACGAAACACGTGAGGCCCCCCGAGTTCGCACCCAGTTTGTAGAGCACACCGTTTGCGTTGGATGGGATATCGGCGTCAATGGTGACAAGGTTGGGTTTGTTGCCCAGCGCCGGTGCACAGAACTCCGGCATGCGAACGGTATCGCCGGCGAAGGTCCACTCGGTGTACGGCGGCGCGATGCGCATTTCGGGGTGCAACAAGGGAACCCAAAGGCCACCTCCGATGGGAAGCACCTTGTTCCTGGTAGCCTCGATGAGAAAGAGATCCTTCAATTGAGCCAGCTTCTCCGGCATTTTTGCGGCCAGATCATTCGCCTGGCTCCAGTCTTCTTCAAGATTGTAGAGCTCCCAAACGTCGTTGTCCGGCGTCCACTCCCGAATACCTGGAGGCAAACCGGGAACCCAGGGGATGCGCGGGCCAAAAGCCGAGGCCATCCAGCCATCGTGATAGATGGCGCGGCTGCCCATGATCTCGAAGTACTGGGTGAGCATTTGGCCCTTGGCCTTGGCGTCGCCAAAGCAGTAGGCGAAACTCACGCCGTCGATTGGATCTTGAGGAACGCCGTTGACCTCAAGCGGTGGTGTGATGCCGACAACTTCGTAAATTGTGGGGACGATGTCGTTACAGTGATGGAACTGTGGGCGCGGTTTGGCATCGGGTTTGATCTTTGCCGGCCACTGGATGACCAAGGGATTGCGCGTGCCGCCTAAGTGCGAGGCTAGAAGTTTGGTCCCTTTGTATGGCGTGCTCCCGGCCCAGGCCCAACCCGCGTGATATTGGTTGTCGGCCTTGGGTGAGCCCAGGACGTCGAGGCCGCCAAGCGCATCGAGCGCTGCAATGTGCTGCTTGACGGTGGTTGGAATACCGTTTTGCGCCAGCAGCTCGCTAATTGTGCCGTCCTGACCCTCTGCCGAGGAACCGTTGTCACCCCAGATGTAGAAGATGAGCGTGTTGTCGCCATAGCCGAGCTTGTCGATTTCGTCGATCACCCGGCCGGCCTGAACATCCACGTGTTCGGCGAACCCGGCGGCCACTTCCATAAGACGGCGCTGGAAGGGCTTCTCGTCTTCGGGGATGCTCTCCCATGACGGCATCGTCTCGTGCCGGGGTGTGAGTTGGGCATCGGCGGGGATCCAGCTCTTCTCTTTGGCGCGCTTGAAGACGCGCTCACGGTAGGCATCCCAGCCGTCATCGAACTTACCCTTATATTTGTCGGCCCACTCTTTCATAATGTGGTGCGGCCCGTGGATGGCGCCGCTCGCCCAGTACATAAAGAACGGTTTGTCCGGCTGTAAGGCCTTGTGCCTGTTCAGCCAGCCGATGGCGTCTTCCGCGATGTCTTCGCTGAGGTGGTAGCCTTGCTCCGGGCTTTTGGGCGGCAGGACGACCGTAGTGTTCCGCACCAGGTTCGGGTCATACTGCGAGGCCTCGCCTGCGAGGAATCCGTAGAAATATTCGAAACCCAGGCTCGTCGGCCAGTTCTCGAAAGGGCCGGCGGCTGTCGTTTCCTCAGCCGGTGTGTTGTGCCACTTTCCCCATGCAGCAGTACTGTAGCCGTAGTCTTTCAGTACCTCTGCTGCCAGCGCACTGCTCTTTGGGATGTGCCCCGAATATCCGTCCCAGTCGTTCGCCAGCTCCGCGATCTGCCCGCTGCCAACGCGGTGGTGATTCCGGCCGGTCAGTATAGAAGCCCGTGTGGGCGAGCACATGGCCGTAGTGTGGAAGCGGTTGAGTGAGATTCCCCCCATGGCGATGCGGTCCATTGTCCGGGTTTGAACTTCGCCCCCCAGGGTGGAAGGCAGACCGGGACCTGCGTCGTCGATCAGCACGATGAGGATGTTCGGAGCGTCAGCGGGGAGCCGGCGGGACTCAACGCGCCGCTTGTAGACCGATTCCTGCATCGTGCGCCCGGCGATACTCGCCGATGGCGTTGGTGGGAAAGGTAGGAAATCCTGCTTGATTGGGTTGTGATCCGCGCTCATCGTTTTCCTCTCTGACCTGTGCGCGTATTAGCGTATAAGCACGGTGCAACTCCCTGTAACTGTCATAAGTGACAGGCCCCCACGGAAATTATCAGAACTTCTGGATTGTGTCTGGATCACCGGCAACCAGGATGTAGCTCCAAAACTGCGTCACTTCCGAGTTGGCGACGATCCTCCCGGGACTCCAAAGATTGGGGCGCGTCGCGGCTGGAAACGTGCATTGGCCTGGAGTCGTTGATTCAGCTTAAAACGTTTGATCGGCGGGCGTTTATTATCTGTCATTGACGATTTGGGTGGATCGGACGCGCAGCGGCCCACTGCCCTTCGCTGCCCTGTCTTCTCGTTAGTTCACGTTGAGCTTCTCTCAATTCGACATCTTGGCCTTGGCCAATGGCGAGCATGTTGTCATAGGTGCGAGAAATCCTGATCTGCGGCGGCACGCCGCCACTGCCCGTGCCGTTGCTGTCGAGTTGGATCTGTCGCTTCGCGTTGAGAGACGCTCCTATCGGAAACTCAACCTCGATTTGGCCGGGCAGCTTGGCCGTACCTCCGTCAATGCCGAAAAAACCAGCGGTACCATCGAAGCCGAGTGTGCGACCCCGCGGTGCGCGTTCGATCTCCATGGCAACGCCCTCGCCCGAACTTCCCGTACCAGTCCCGATCAGAGCAATGACAGGGCCGGTGAAGTGGGGCCGAAGTGGAGTTACATACAAAGTGCCGCTGCGAAGAATTTCGAACTTACCAGTCCCTTCATCGAAATATTCGGCATATTCGAAGAGGCTCTTGTGTGTTTGAAAGTACGATGACAAGCGAGCCGAAGCTGAGTCATCGCCACCTTGGTTGCGGCGAAGGTCGAGAATGAGAGCCGGTACTTTGGCATCAATCATCTGCTGCAAGATGGATTCGAATTCGGGGATCGTGGTAAAGTCCTCGCCAAAAATGGCGATATATCCGATTCCGCTGTCGAGCACTTTATGGCTGAAGAGTTTGCGTTGCTCTTGGACCGGAGCCGGCATTTGCGATCTATTGAGATATGCGAAATGATCATCCACCGCCGTGAGCGTAACCGTCTTCGGAGCCGCATCACCCGGGTTTTTGAGGACTAGACTAACCTTCGTTCCAACCGGCGCTCGCGAAAGATAGCGAAATTGTTCAATCCGGCGTTGCGCCGAAGTAGACACGGGTCTTCGAGTCCAAAGAATAGGCTGAGCAAGCGCCGCATCTTTGATCTGCCTACCGTTCAAAGACAGAACCTCGGCCCCGGGTTCCACTCCTGCACTCGCAGCTGGCCCGCCGTCCATGACGATATAGCATACGACTCGCCCATCATCCAGAGGCGTGAGGACAAAGCCGAACCCTCCGCCGATGTCTCGATAACGAAGGTCATCAAATGGGCCGGAAATCTTCACATGGCCGTCGGGGAACGAATAGATGTATTCGCGCAGTGTTTTCCGAAAGGCATCGGAATCACCCCGCCGCTCGGCCTCGACGATGCGGGGCGAGTACTTGCTGTAAAGCGCAGTCCAGTCGATGCGGCGCCACTGGGTGAACGGATACTCTCTGCTCATGATCTTGTTCAGGGATGCAAAGGCGTCAGTCCAAGATTGCCCGCTAAGATCCACCGGTTTCGGATACTGGACTTGATCGACGACTTGCGGGCGGAGTTGGGCGAAGGCAGGAATGCACAATGCCAAGAAGGATGCGACGAGACGCATACCACGGATCGCCATGTTTACACTAGGCTCCACTAGTTGAAAGACTCAGCTGATGATCCTGGCGCTCACAAGTTCTATTGTATTTCGCAACTTTGAATGACATTTGGAGCATTATCACCGAGGCGCGAATCGAGCGCCTGGAAGGCGAATTCGGGGTTTCCGTCTGGATCAACCGCCAATCCGGAGTATCCCCAAACAATGCGGTTCTGTCCGGATAGGCGACAATCGCCCGGAACCGCTATTTAAGGCTGAATCCAGTCTAGATGAGTGGCTCGGCTCTCTTCATAATCGAGGTTTCTTTGATTTCGCTTTGTTAGAGATTCCGGACCGATCGCCAAACTACCCCCGCGGCCTATTGGGTAGACGTTCGCAGCAGATGATCCATTTTTGTATCTCAGAGCATGCCTGCGTGCGCGTTGTTAGATGCTTTGACAAATGACGTCACTGGTGTCACAGTATTGCTGTGACACTATTCCGCCTCAATCTGCAACCGGGCGAGTCCATCTTTGATCAGCTATTGTTTGCCATCAAAAGGTCTTTCATCAGTGGTGAGCTTCAGCCGGGCCAGGCATTTCCTTCTGTTCGAACACTCGCAATCGAATTCAAAATCCACCCCAACACAGCACATAAAGTTGTACAGCATTTGATTCAGGAGCGCTGGCTCGAAGTACGTCCGGGGATTGGGACCGTCGTCGCAGAAATCCCAGAGCCGAGGCCCGGCGACCGAAAGCGTCTCTTGCAACACGAGGTGGAACAACTTGTGGTCGAGGCGAAGCGAATGGAGCTCGACATCGGCGACGTTATGCAAGCGATTCAGGACCAATGGGCAAGGCTAGAAAAGTCTCAGGAGGTGAGCCGCAAATGATCCGCATAGAAAATCTTTGGAAGAAATTCGGCCGCTTTGAAGCGCTCCGCGGCTTAAGCTTCGACGTGCCCGACGGAAGTGCATTCGCGATGATAGGGGCAAACGGGGCGGGGAAGACTACGACAATCAAAGTGCTGATGAACATCCTGGAACCGACACGCGGAAGCGCGACGTTGCTTGGCATCAATTCTCGGAAAATTTCGACACGGGAGCTTGCGCAGATCGGGTACGTCTCCGAAAACCAAGGCATGCCATCGCGCCTGACGGTTGAAGAATATACATCCTATCTGCGACTCTTCTATCCCACGTGGGACCGTGACCTTGAATTATCCGTCTCGCGCCAACTGCGTTTACCTCTCGACCGGAAGATCGGCGACCTGTCGCACGGCATGCGCATGAAAATGGCGCTGATGTGCGCATTGCCATATCGTCCGAGGCTATTAATTCTCGACGAGCCTTTCAGCGGGCTCGATCCATTGGTGCGCGATGAATTCATGGAAGGGCTACTCGATCAGGCCGGCGAGATGACGATCTTGATCTCATCACATGAACTGGGTGAAATCGATGGCGTCGCAACGCACGTCGCGTTTCTCGATGAGGGAAAGCTGCTTTTTCAGGAAACGATGAGCGACCTGACGAGACGGTTCCGCGAAGTCCATGTGACGCTCGATGTCCAAGCGACCCGGCCGAACCAGACTCCCAGAGAATGGATCGAAATGCGAACGATGGGGAACGTGCTGACGTTTGTTGACAGCGGGTTCGATGAAAGTAGTCTGAATGAACGGATTCGTTCCCGAATCAACGGTGTGCGAGAGATCGATTTACAACCGATGGCGCTACGGTCCATCTTTACAACCTTGGCGCGGGCCGCTCGCGACGGCAGGGCTTAAGGAAAGGTAGGCGGAAATGGTCTGGCACATTTTCAAGAAAGACTGGAAGCTGCTTTGGGTCTTCGTAATCATGGTCGCGTCGCTTCACTGGATTGCAGCTTTCATCTTCTTCAAAATTGGCCTATTCGGCGAAGACGCTATGCTCGAAATGCTCTCGGAAACGGTTCCGCAGCTTGCGTTTTTTGGCAGCATGTTTCTGATTGCTGCGATCGTCCACCTTGAGGCGATACCAGGAGCCCGGCATGACTGGCTTACGCGGCCAATTCCTCGCGGAGGTTTGCTTCTAGAGAAGTTCCTGTTTGTGGTCATCATGGTGGAGGGGCCGATATTTGCAGCGAATCTCTTTCAAGGACTTGCAAACGGGTTTTCATGGCGTTCGTCCTTAGTCTCCGCGACGTCGCACATCATCGTTCTTCTCTTTTTTCTGATACTGCCGATTTTTGCTTTCTCTTCGGTAACTAAGAACATGACGGAAGCATTCATTTTCGCGTGCGGATGTACTTTCATCATCGGGGCATTCTTGACGCTTTCTAGCTACATAAATGCATCTGCGCATGGGACTCTTATTGCCGTAACGCACAGTGGGGTCGGATGGATTGGAGAGGTATTCCGATTTGCACTGGTGACGTTTGCGGCCAGCGTGATTATTGGACTTCAATATTTTCGCAGAAAGACGACCACGGCACGTTTGCTGTTGATTGCCTTCGGCTTGTTACTGCTTACATCGCAGTTTCTGCCGTGGAGGCCTGCGTTTGCCATCGAGGAGCGGCTTTCGTCGAAGCCAGGCGCCGGAGCGGAAACTGAGGTGACATTTGACCAGGTGAGGGGAAAGTTCAAGTCGCCGTCGGGCCTGGTTGCTTCCTCAGAGAATACCCAGCGCCGTGGCGGCGAAGACAACGCTGGAGTGTTTCTACCCTTACAAGTTGCCGGTGTCCGCAACGATGCAATTCTCCTGAGCGATCGGGTCGAAGTGCATGTGAAAGGCCAAGACGGACGCTTGATCTACCACGGAACCGGAGACAGTTTCGAAGTCGCCCGAGAGGGCCCAAAGCCCCTAGAAGTGCCCGTCTACCAGAAGATTGCATTCCCGATGCGGATATACCAGAGTGCGAAGGATCAACTTGTGCAACTTCGCGTCGACTATTCACTGACTCTATTCGGACTCGCCAGATCTTACTCGCTGCCAGCGCTCGATGGCTCTGTGCGGATGCCTTCGTTGGGCTGGTGCAAGACGAAAATGAACGAAGCCGGAACTGCGGTAGAGCTTCACTGCATGCAACCGGGGAAGGGGCCCATATGTGGGAATGTGTTTCTTGAGAATGCGTCCACAGGAGCGCAAAATCCTCCCCAGTCATCCTGCCGATCAGACTATGGGCCGTTTGGGGACCAGGTGCCTGACAATTTCAGCCACTTCGGCACAAACCTTCCATTCCGCGATCCGTCCGGGCTGGCGAAGTTTCCTGTCGATGGATCGCAACTTCCGCAGTCGCGCGTCGTCATGCGAATGTATGAGGCGGAAGATCACTTCACGCGGTCGCTTGTCTTACCGCAAATCAAGCTCAGCGATTGGGAAGCGCAATAAATGAGGCTCTAATCGAGCCGCTCGGTGCGGAAATTCTGGGTTCCGGCCGGATTACCGGCTATCCGGAAATTACCCCAAGAACGGAGTTCTGTCCGGGTTGGCGACATCCGCTCATGACCAAAGAAGAAGATTCCGTCCAAGTTGGCAGACGCGGCCCGGACCCGTCGTGGTGCCTGCAAAGTCGCATTTTCAATCATTTCCCCTTGCCGGAGAAGTGGAGAAGTCTCATGGGGGAATTTACCTATAACCGTTTCACGGGAACTCCACGTCAGCCCGAAGGGCCCCTGTTCGACAAGCCGACTTTGCGCTGCGGGCTGAACAATCAGTTCCCGGCATCGAACCAGCGTGCTGACCTACCCGCTAGAATGGTCCTTGCAAAACGCGACTCCGGGCAAGGCCGCTGTAAAGTATGGATTCAACTGGGACGAGATTTTCTGGATGTTTACGAAGATATCCCCATGAGCGAAGCAAACATCTCCCATTACCGCGGATTGGAGAAGATCGGCGGCGGTGGCATGGGCGTGGTTTACAAGGCACAAGACACTATCCTTGGCCGGTTTGTCGCGCTCAAGTTCCTGCCGGATCACCTCGCCAACGATGGCGCGGTTCTGGAGCGTTTCCGGCGCGAAGCGCGTTCGGCTTCAGCGCTGAACCATCCCAACATCTGCACCATTCATGAGATCGCTGAAGAAGGCGGGCGTACCTTCATCGCCATGGAGTTTCTGGATGGCGAAACGCTGAAACAGTTGATTCAAGAAGGCCCGCTTCCCATCGATCGCGTGATCAAAATCGCCATCGACGTCACGGACGCCCTCGAAGCGGCGCATGAGAAGGGCATCATCCACCGCGACATTAAGCCCGCAAACATCTTCATTACCAAACGCGGGGGGGCCAAGGTCCTGGACTTTGGCCTGGCAAAGATCGCACCCATTAAGGAACTCGCGGCCGCTGGGGAGGAGTCTTTCCTGGAGCGAGAGCAACTCACTGACGGCCTTGGTGCCGCACTGGGAACGGCCGCATACATGTCGCCCGAGCAGGCGCTCGGTGGACAGGTCGACACGCGCACCGATCTATTCTCTTTCGGCATCGCGCTTTACGAGATGTGCACCGGCCGCTCGCCGTTCGCAGGAGATACCACCGGAGAGCTTCTGATCTCCATCGTTCAGCAAGTCCAGATCAGTCCCGTTCAGCTGAATCCTGATGTTCCGGCTGAATTAGCGCGAATCATCGATCGATGCCTGAAAAAGGACCGCGAGCTGCGGTACCAGCATGCGTGGGAGATCTGCACAGACTTGAAGCGACTGCAGCGCAACTCGGCGGAGGTGATAGACGCTCCCTTGCAGATAGAACCGTCAGCGCACGTACTTCCAACATCCGCGATAAGCAGCCAGCCGAGATCAACTTGGGCGATTCTGCGCCGGCGTTGGGTCGCGGCTCTCCCTGCATTGCTGATTGCCGTCGTCGCGATGCTCATCTATTACGGGAGGAGCCAAGACCCGGTGCTGAGGGTTTCAGGCTACACGCAGCTCACGCATGACGGCGAGGTAAAGGCTCTGGTAGCCACCGATGGTTCGAGGCTCTATCTGGGCTTGGGGTTATACAATTTCTTCGGAATCGCGCAGATGCCCGTTTCCGGTGGCGATTCGGTCCGCATTGGAGTTCCCTCTCCAAGAATGTATCCTCTGGCGCTATCACCGAATGGCAACGATCTTCTCGCGGTTGAGTACCCGGGCAACTCCATCCTGTTCCCCGGCCGCATTTGGCGAATTCCGATCCTGGGTGGTGCGCCGCGACGAATAGGAACGATCTTGGCAACCGATGCGAACTGGTCTCCCGATGGATCGAAGCTCGCGTATTGCAATGGCCGCGATCTCTTCCTGGCGGAAAGCGACGGGACGGGATCGCAGAAACTGGCTTCGCTGCCGGGGATAGTCTATGGACCTCAGTTCTCACCGGATGGGCGTAGGCTTCGATTCACCTTCCTAAATGTCATCAACAATGGAAGTCTTTCGCTGTGGGAAGTAACAGCACAGGGAACACACCTCCACCCTCTGCTCCCGGGCTGGCACAAGCCCTCCGTTGAGGCGGATGGCAAATGGACTCCGGACGGAAAATACTTCATCTTTCAAGCGCAGGGTCAGATATGGGCATTGCCGGATCGGGCTGGACTCTTTGGCCGCACTGATGGCAAGCCTATACAGTTGACAAATAGCCCGCTGACACTCGCGACTCCTCTTCCCGGCAAGGACGGAAAACAGCTCTTCGTCGTTGGCCGTAGCAAGCGTGGAACGTTGTCCCGCTACGACCGTAGCATTGGCCAATTCGTTTCTTTTTTCTCCGGCTTGTCCGTTGAGCAGATGACCTTTTCCAAGGATGGACAGTGGACCGCTTACGTTACCTATCCTGAAGGTATTCTCTGGCGGAGCAGGCTTGACGGAAGCGAGCGACTACGTCTCACTGATCCGCCGCTCCGTCCAATGAATGCACGCTGGTCACCGGATGGAAAACAACTTGTGTTCAGAGCGGAGCAGACGGGCGAACCCAATAGGATTTACATGATATCGGTCAACGGAGGCACGCCGGAGCAACTGCTGCCGGACGATGGCGTTCCTCGCTATGAGCCGACCTGGTCGCCAAACGGAGACAGGATCCTGTTCGAGCAGGCTCTACCGAACAACTCCCGGACGGTCAAATTGTTGGATCTGCGCACGCACCGTGTGGTATCCGTGCCCGGTTCCGACGGCTATACCGCACCTCTCTGGTCGCCAAACGGACGATATATCGTCGCATTGACCGGGGACGCTCTGAAAATGGTTCTGTTCGATTTCGAAACCGGCAGGTGGTCCGATTTGTTGGCAGGGATGCCGGTCACTTATCATAACTGGTCGCGCGACGGGCAATACGTGTACTTTGTCCGCGTTCCAGACAACCCAGCAGTCCTTAGAATCCGGATCAGCGACCGCAAACTCGAGCAGGTAGCGGATTTGAAGGGTTTCGCTCCAACCGGAACGGGTATCTGGCTCGGCCTTGACCCCAACGACTCGCCATTGATGTTGCAGGACACCGGCACGGAGGATGTTTATTCCCTCGACTGGGCAGCACCAAGTTGAGTCTTCGTAAGTAGTCGCCGGGTAATGCTCGTATATGGCTTCGCTATGTAAACGAGCGCAGCCTTCGCCAGTCACACACACGGCGGGCGGCATCTGCCTGCACTCCGTGGATAGGCGCTCGTCGCTATTTCCCAAGCTGCTCCATCGTGGCACGCACGGGAGCATCCGACACGCGAATCAGCACACCTTGAGGATGATACATCGCGAGAATCAAAAGAATTGCCCCGCAAACTACTGTGGCGGACACGAAAAGGCCGGCCAGCACTAATGGGTTACGAGGCGCAAAGATTCCGAAGCTCACAAACAGTACGACCAGCCAGCCGACGAGCATGACCAGCAGGAATCGTGGAAACGGGACGGTATTCTGTTCATACATCAGCCAGCGTACTTCGCCCAGCTGGATTCCCCGGTTCAAGGCCTGCTGTTTGAAATACCGTTGGCTATCGTCTTTCGGAGAAAGCTTCTCCATTTTGTCGAAGAGAGTATCTCCCATTTGAGCACCCGACCGGATATCTAGATAGGATTTGCTTCGGGCCATCAGTCCTGGTGTTTCCACCTGATGCGCCAGTACCGTACGCAACTCGGCGCGCGCGTCGGCCGCCTCGGGCCCGTAATAACCGAGAATCCGATCCAGCATGATGTAGTTCGCGGCGAGCTGGGCCATCTCGGCGTTTTGAGTGTCGTAAAAGCTCTTGGCCGAGCCAACCAGGAGTCCGAGCGCCAATGCCACTGTCGTAACAACCAGCCCCATCACCAACCTTACGACTTCTTTCGAATCGGCGCCCTGGTATTCATCTGGCACGTGTCTGCGAAAAATCATTCCCACCAATGCGCCACTTACGACGCACGCGAGCGCGATCAGACCTGTAACAAGTGGACCTATAACCAATGCCCCCTGGGTAAAGTCAGAAATGTCGCGTTGCAAAAGTTTCCCCGGCAGGCAGATGTCTACCGGGGAAACAAGTCCATCAGGGCGATACGTCGGTTAATCTTCCGAATGCGAGTTCATTTCCTGATCTTCCGAATTCGGCTCATTTCCGATTCAAACCGCCGTCGAACTGGAGGTCGGTTCGTTCCGGAAGTCCACGAGTAGGGGGTGCACCCAACGCAGGCATCTGGACTAACTCGCAGAACCCCTGGGCCACAATCGGCCCCTCAATCGAGTCCTTACGAAGGTGCAAAGCGCCCTCGATGAATGCTCCGGCAAGAGCCGCACTTTCCTGAGCCGGGAAGGTTGGTGAAAGGTAAAAGGTTCCTTTCGGAGTCTTCATTTCACCCCACCACGGGTATTCCACACCCGATGCTGGAGATTTCCACCACTTGAGTGGAGTGAACAAGAACGAGGGCCCAAACGAGTACTGAGGCGCTTGTCCCTTGGGGATAAAGGCAAACCGGTTCACCTCGGGATGCGGTTCGTCCCACCCTTTGCGAGCAGCTACCGTATCGAACGGCACTTCCACGTTCAGTTTGCCAACCGGGTTGCCGTAATACTGGCGCCAGGTAATGGTATCGCCGTTATCAAAGCGAGCATATCCCCAGAAGTATCGAGCCTGCTCCGTGTTGCGAAAGTTGCCCCACTGATGTTCGAACCACGCCTGACCCTCGATCTGGTGAACGCCGTCGGCGAGCGTTACGCTTCCCTTCATTTCCATATCGGGGGCCGTGTAGTAGTACGTCAGCCCATACATGGTCTCGGGATTCTGGTTATAGAGTTTCTGGAAGCCGATGCTCTCCAGGCCCCAATATGCGCTTGGGATGTACCCGGGAGCCTGGGTCACGGCAGTGACGTCCACTTCGTGGGGATGGCCTTCAATCTTGCTGCCTGCCGGGGCGGATGATTTGAAGTGCCACTGTTCTCCTGCGTGTTTGTAGCTGATCCCAATCGCTTTCCCATCGGGATCGTTCAGAGCGTATTGGAACCCGAAACCGGACCCGTCAGAGCCGCTGGATTGAAACTTGCTGGACGGGACAACGGTCGTGTTAATGAATTCGCCGGTCACTTTGTCGTGCCATGCGAAGAACAGGAACATGACCGGGCGGTTGAGCTGGGCAGAAAACCCCTGCGACATCGCACACCAGAAGAGTGAGATGTCATGGCCGGTCTTCTGGTCCTTACCGAGGAAGGTGAAGTAGTGCCACTCAAAGTAGTCGTTGCAGAAATAGGTTGGGCCGCTGTGCCAGGCATGATCTTTGGGGAGATGGTACAAACCTTGTTCTCCGCATTCCAGCCCATCACCCACGAGCCACTTGGGTTTTTCCAAAGTCGCTGTTGACATGTCAATATTCCTTTCCGGTGTGGAATCGTGATTGTTGCAAGGGAGGTCTTCTCTCGACCTCCCCTTTAATTTGTCGCTAATCAGCCGCGACAGCGGTCCCGCCCTTGCTCTTGCTTGGCACACTGGCCTGCGCGGCCTGCGTGCCGGCCTGCGCGGCCTGGTGCGCTTCAGCCAGTTTGTGCATAACCGTATCGAGGTTGAATGACGCCGGCTTCTGACGCGGCGGATACTTAACGAAATCCGCGATCTGTTCCGCCACAACCTCCTGCATCTTGTACAACTGGGGAATCTTGCTAAGGCACCAGTCGAAGTAAGTGTTCGAGTTTTCCTCAGCCCGCTCGCAAGGATCGCGGCGCAGGTGCGCGAACTTTGGGGAGCGAAGCTTCACGAATGGTTCTTCCCAGCACGCCAGTTGCTTGGCCCTCTGCTCCATCAAAATGATCTTCCAGTCGCCCAACCGGATCCCTAGGATGTCGCCGTCATCGCTGACGTAGAAGAAGTTCTTTCGCGGACTCTCCTTCACTTCGCCAGTCAGGTATGGCAAAACGTTGTAGCCATCGATGTGGACCGTGTAGGTTTTGTCGCCCACCTTATACCCGTTGAGCAGCTTTTGGCTGATGTTCGGATCTCCAGCAGCAGCCAGGAGCGTAGGCAACATATCCTGGTGACCTACGATGTCGTTGAGGATAGTACCGGCCTTGAATTTTGCGGGCCAGCGCATCAGGCAGGGAACCCTCCAGCCACCCTCCCAGTTAGTGTCTTTCTCGGAACGAAAAGGTGTGATGCCGCCATCGGGCCAGGCGTTGAAATGCGGTCCATTATCGGTTGAGTACATGACGATGGTGTCGTCGGCGATACCCAGCTCATCGAGCTTGTTCAGCAGTTGCCCGACGTGATCATCATGAGCGGCCATGACATCGTTGTAGAATCCCTGACCCGTCCTGCCGGCATGCTTCGGGGCGCAGTGGGTTCTAAAATGCATGGCCGTCGAGTTGAACCACATGAAAAAAGGCTTACCAGATTTGTGGCTCTGGTCGATGAAGCCGAGGGCTCGTTCGGTAATCTCATCGTCAACGGTTTCCATCCGTTTCTTGGTAAGGATACCGGTGTCCTTAACCGTCTGCTTGCCTACTCGGCCAAAGCGGGGATCGGTCGCTGGATCATCCTTGTCGGTCGCGAAGCAGTCCAGCACTCCTCTGGGCCCGAATTTCTCGAAGAAACCCGGATCTTTGGGATAGTCAACGTCTTCGGGTTCCTCTTCTGCGTTGAGATGATAGAGGATGCCGAAGAACTCATCGAATCCGCGCACCGTCGGCAGGTATTCATTCCTGTCGCCAAGGTGGTTCTTTCCGAACTGGCCCGTCGCATAGCCCAGGGGTTTGAGCAGTTCCGCGATGGTTGGATCTTCTGGCTGCAGGCCAAGAGTCGAACCCGGCATACCGACCTTCGTCATGCCTGTCCGGAGCGGATTCTGGCCGGTGATGAAGGCTGCACGTCCAGCCGTGCAACTCTGCTGGCCATAGTAGTCTGTGAAGGCGATGCCTTCGTTCGCGATGCGGTCGATGTTTGGCGTGCGGTAGCCCATTAGGCCTCGGCTGTACCAACTTACATTCCACATGCCAATGTCATCGCCCCACATAATCAGGATATTGGGTTGTTTTTCAGACATAGATGATCCTTTCTCCGAGTATTTGTGCATGCGAATCCGTGTCAGGATACCGCTGCGTGCAACATCATGCAGACGAGCGTCGTTCAGTTCTACTGTCACTTACGACAGGTGGGGTGAACTCTTTAAAGCGGCCTCGGGTGTTTGAATAGCCCGCGATAAAAAACTATTCCGCCCCTGGGTAACGGTCCTTATACTCAATCGCGGTTTGATACAGATGCTAGTGCTCTGCAAGATATGCGATGTACAGAATGGCAAAGAGGCCATCCCCGAGTACCCCAGCTGTCATTACGCTCGTCCGTTTCATAGACCCGAGAAAGACCAGTAACCCTATTGCAATCTTCTCGACGGCGGCACCCATTAAGACCGGCGTGCGAACCGCCGGAGCACCTGCGCTATACACGATCAATGCGCCCACTACAGAGATCAGCACTCCCCAGTGCCTGACAAAGAACACCATCGAACTGTGGGCGCTTTCCACTCCGAACCCTAATCGCAAAAACAGCTGGGGGGCAAGAAGCGCCGTGAGACCCGCCCCGGCGGTGATAACTCCGGAGGCGGCGATAATCAATCCGAAGGGCGATGTCAGCAATTATTCAACTCCAATCCAGCAGCATTCTCCGAGAAAAAGCGTTGACTGCATTGCTCAGACGGCTCCGATTCCCATCAACAGGGATGACCAACGGATACGTCGAGATGGTCGGCATCGGACCAAGTCCGATGGTCAACCATAGTCAGGGAGAGTGCTCGCCGTAACTGACCGAAGTGACAGGTACTTTCAAGGCAATCAGTGTGTAATCCTGGAGAGACTAAACCCTGTATCCAGAGTTTGGAGCATCTATTGTGCCTCTTGGCTTGCAAGTTTGCGTTAACCCTTCGGGGCGGAACATGAGAAGCGCATGTCCTAAGGGCACTACGTGGACGCGGTCAAGGCTCCGCTGGTGTTGATACTCCTTGGCTTTCCGTCCTCTGACGCTAGAGTTCGATCAGTCACCGGATGCTTGAGACAGCGAAGTTCCTGCAAAGTTGCGTTAGGTAACTAGTCTTTACCGGATTGACTCCCGAGTCACCGGCTGTTCGGACACTTGGTTGCGGCCCACCGACCCCTTGCGCTTCTCGACGAGTGGTAAATCGCAGCACTCATCGAGATTCTCACGGACTCAGCGTTCTGGACGGTTTACCGCCCACCCGGAAGTAATCCACGCGCCTTCCGGATTGGTACCGAAAAACGTTAGGACTCTATCGGGAGTGCCCGGAGCCAAAAAGCGGCTAGCCAGAGCATCTCTGGTGGGCAGTTTCGATAGAGCCGTTTCAAGTGGGTTGCTCGCGTTTGCGGCGGATGCGGTTTGCTATGGGAATTCAATCGTACTTTTGCTGTTTGACCGCTTCACGACTGCCTGGGAACGGTATCGTTGAGAGAAGCAGCAGCTCACAATGGCTCCATTATGCTCCAGCAATGAAGGTTCTACGCATAAGAAAATGCCTGATTGTCGGCACGGCGTAGCGTCCGCCGCGCGAGCGGCTTACTTGAAACGCGTTTCTCGCCAGTTTGCCCCGCTCTGTCTCAGGTCGCTAGCGTACGATTTTTGACGTTTGGTGTAGGGATCCCGGTTAGCAAAGATTCATCTTGATCAGCGTACCAACCAATCGGTATAGTTACAGCACATACCCACTGGTTGGTACCAAAATGCCGATAGCCGAAGCGAGACACGAATCGAAAACCAAACTCCTGCAGGCTGCGATCCGGGTGATCCGCGTTAAGGGATATACGGCCACGCGGGTTGAGGACGTCTGCGAGGCGGCTGGTCTGACCAAAGGAAGCTTCTTCCACCACTTTGACAGCAAGGACGAACTGGCGCTGGCCGCGGCCGACTATTGGATTGAGGGCACGGAGGCGCAGTTTGGCTCCGCGTCCTACCACCAGCTAGCCGACCCGCTGGAGCGGTTGCTGGCCTATGTGGACCTTCGTAAGACGCTGCTGACGGGAGAGTTGCCCGACTTTACCTGCCTGGCGGGGACGATGGTGCAGGAGGTCTACGACACCCACCCGGCGATCCGCGAGGCATGCAACCGGAGCATCAGCGGGCACGCGGCAACACTGCTGGCCGACATGGAAGAGGCGATGCGGCAGCGCGGCATGCGCCCCGAATGGACCGCCGAAAGTCTCGCGCTCTACACCCAGGCCACCCTCCAGGGCGCGTTCATCCTGGCCAAGGCCCGGGGTGGTGCTGCGATTGCGGCGCAGTGCATTGATCATCTGCGGCGATACATCGAGCTGCTGTTCCAACCATCGCCGAGTTCCGCGCCGCCCGGGCCATCGGGAATTTCGGCAACAGTCCCAAAACGGCGCCGAAGGGCGAAATGATACGGGGTTGCCGATTCGATAGCGTGGCCCCAGAAGCCACTAACCCAAGAGCTGGAAAAGGCGGATGGACATGACAAGGATCGGAATATCACGGCGGAAGGCGCTCCAATCGGGAGCTTGCGCATTGGCTGGAGCGGCGGGGCTCTTGGTAACCGCACGGGCGCGCGCAGGTACGGAGCGGAGCCCGACCTACGAAGAAATTGTCCGAAGGTGGTATCAGGCATGGGAGAAAAAGGACCAGGGTCAATTTGAGGCCCTGATGGCCGACAACTTTACCTTCACGAGCGCGGCCGGCGACGACCACGTCAGTAAGAGCGCTTTCAAAACGCAATGCTGGGATACACAGGTTAACTTTATCGATCGATTTGATCTGGAGCGGGTGTTCGGAAGTGGCAACGAGGCGTTTGTGAAATATCTTTGCCACACAAGGAACGGTAAATCATTCCGGAATGTAGAGTATTTCCGGCTCAGAGACGGGAAAGTGGAGACCATTGAGTGCTACTTCGGGGGGAAATCCACCTTTCCGTCAGCAGTAAGCAAAGACTGACGTGACGCCGTCGACCAGCGTCTTCTGCAGCGGCCCTGGGCGCCGGCTCCGATCCACGCATTCTTCAGCTCAAGGCGAAGTTCCAGTTCCAGGCTGAACATCACTAACCGCAGCGGAGGCCGCAGTGTGGGTTCAGCATAACTAGGCGAATACCAGCGGAGTGAAAGAAGTGGCGAAAGACTTGTCAGGAATTGCACCCGTCATCCCTATCGACCGCCTTGATACGCTTCCGCTGCACCGCCAGATCTGCGAAGGTTTCCGTGCCGCAATTCTCCGTGGCGATTTGCAGCCCGGACAACAAGTACCTTCCAGCAGGCACCTGGCGGAAGATCTGGAAGTATCCCGCTGTCCGGTCCTCGGCGCCTATGCACGGTTGCTATCCGAGGGTTACTTCGAAAGTCGAGTCGGATCGGGAACCTTCGTTTCGGCATCATTGCCGGGTCAACTCCCACACGGTAGAAGATCACGGTCAACCACGGGAGGATCTCGTTGTCTTTCCCGGCGTTCCTCGTTATTACCACGATGCGAAACTGTTCCGTGGCGACATGGCTGGGGACCCTTCGGAGTCCACCAGTCCGCGCTCGATCAGTTTCCTTTCGGAGCGTGGTCCAAGCTGCTGGCTGAACACGGTCGAAGATCGCGTTTGCGCGCCATTCATCACAACGACCCGATGGGGCTTGATCGCTTCCGAGACGCAATCTGCTCTTACCTCCGCACCGCGAGGGCTGTCGAATGCGACCCGTCGCAAATCATGATCGTATCGGGATCGCAACAGGCTCTGGAAATCACGGCGAGGGTGCTGCTGGATCCTGGCGACCCGGTGTGGATCGAAGAGCCGGGCTACCAGCTTGCACAGTCGGTTCTGCTCGGGGCAGGCTGCCGCATTGTCCCGGTCCCGGTAGACGACGAAGGCATAAATGTGTCTGCAGGGATTAATCTGCTGCCGAAAGCGCGGGCCGCGTTTGTTACGCCGTCGCACCAATATCCCCTCGGCGTTACCATGAGCGCTTCTCGCCGGCTGCATCTGCTGGATTGGGCTCGGGATAATGGAGCATGGGTTCTGGAAGACGACTATGACGGCGCATACCGTTACGACACTACATCGGTTCCCTCCCTTCAGGGGATCGATTCGGACGCACGCGTGATTTACATTGGGACATTCAGCAGGGTTATCTTTCCGTCCGTAAGAATGAGTTATATCGTTATCCCGCCCGATCTCATTCAAAGATTTATGGCAGTACGATTCTCGTTAGGTATCTTCCCCTCCTGCTTATTCCAGGAAGTGCTCACAGATTTCATCCTTGCCGGTCGATTTGCCCTGCATATTCGCCGCATGCGGGCACTCTATAAGGAACGCCGGACTGCTCTGGTGGAGAGCGTGCAGAACACTTGCGGGGATATGCTGGAGATCCACGGCGCGGGAGCCGGAATGCACCTGACGGTGACCCTCCCATCAGGATTTAACGACGTAGAAATCGCGAGTCAGGCAGCAAAGTACGGCTTATGCCTATGGCCACTGTCCCCCTGTTATATGAATAAGCCGCGCCATGGGTTCGTGCTTGGGTTTGCAGCCACTCCGGCAGACCAAATGGCGGGTGCGGTGCACCAGCTATGGAGGCTTCTGAAGAAACAACCCGGTCAGTCTTAGTGCACGCTAGGGCGGTTTCGCAATTGGTGTAGACCGAACCCGGATTTCCTGTAGATCTTGTTGCCAGGCCGCCGATGGCGGTGAAAACCAGATTATGAATACTCGATCAGTTACAGAAGCGTGGCATTCTGCTTGGGGCGATGCGTGCGCATGGCGTTGGGAACGACGCCTGCGATCGAAATGGAGGCATACAGTTCGCTCTGTTGCGAATTAACACCAGGCCATCGAGTATTCATCAATGCCGCGTGCCCCGGACATCCGCCCGCGGGAACGATGCCCAGGCCCCGTCCACGAAGATTGAGTAAGAGTAAACGGGCCACATCGGTAATCACTTCCTTGCGCGACGATGAAGTAATAGAGCGCCGCCATGGTTACCAAAGAAATCTTCTCCCGCTCTCGACGCGATCCAAAAACCGTACTACTGTGTGAGTAAGAATCCACACGTCAGCGCCGTCGTGCCATGACGGCCTTGCTTGGCCTTGCACCGGCTTTCTTCACCCGTGCATCCGCCGCCCACTCGCAAAACATCAGCGTTCGTATAAGTAGGGTGCGCTCAGTGCGTCCTCTCGATTGAGCAGTCTTGACAACTTGGAAAGTACCACTGGCCAGCGCCTTGAGGCCCTGCCCGGCCCCCTTTGCGTTGGGGCATGTCTTTAGCCGAAAGCCTCGCCGCTAAAGCATTTTCACTTCTGGTGCATACAGAGCAACCGATCCCGACGCGGCTTTTCCTCAAGAAAAGCCGCACCTCGCCGCACTCACCTGTGCAGAGTAGAAGTGAAAATGCTCTAGCCGGCGAATACCTAAACAACTATGGGGGCGGGAAAAATAAAATTTGAGCACCTTCGTAAAACAAAGGACTTAGCCGGCACCTCGAGGGAAACCAAGACGGGAACACCCCATTCCTGAAACCATACCGCAACCAGGGCCCTCGCCCGGGCACGCCCCGAGGGGCGGATCCATCGATCTTTCTCATCTTTAATAAAGCGACGGGATCTCATCCTGTCACCTCATCTTCGAAGCTCTACCCTCTGGCTGGCCGCCCAACACTGAAACCGCGGACACACCTACGGAAAGCGAATAACCTGAAGAGCAGGTCTTTCCTCGCTTATCGCTCAATCTTTTTCCCGAATGAAAGCGCCGGCCGGGGGGCTTATCCCTCTTTTCTCTCACTTTTTCAATTAAAATTTGCGCTGCTCTGGCTGTTTACCATCCCGTCGGTCTCACCCCACAGGACTTATAGCGCTTATAGCGCTTTTCGCGCTCATTTTTTTTGCAAAACGCTCCGGTGTACACGCGCGTCTTGCGGGGGCCGAGTGGAGTGGGACCCCTTGGTTGAGAGGGCTTATCCCTCTTTTCTCTCACAAAGTGCATTCTTTTTTCGCAATGACGGCGCTTGCTGCGCGGGATAGTTGGAGGTTTTGACACCGGGTTCTCGGACTCTAGTGTCCCGTCCCTAAAGTTCGTTAAAGAACTCCTCTTCGGCTTTGTATCAGGGCACGACTTCAGTCGTGCCGCAAACACTGCAAAACCAAATGGGCTTCAGCCCCTGAGCGCAGTTTCTGGAACATTTTCGATTCCTCGAATTGTTCCAGGAACTGCAGGGACAGGACTCTAGGTGGGAGCCCCCGCATTTATGCGGGGGAAGGCGAAAATGTTTTTCGTCCTCAACTGTGAAGTTTCTGCTCCCAATCCACGGGTACTCGACCACGGGGACCTGGAGCGGGCTGGCTCGAGGGGTGGGCGTGCGGGGGCGCGAGTCTCTGGCCTTCCACCTCGCTCTCAGTTTGGAAGTTCCAAAACCACGCTTCCCCCGGCTCGAAGCTCTGCATGATGGGATGCCCGGCGGTGTGGAAATGTTTGCGCGCGTGCTGCGATGGGGAGCTGTCACAGCAGCCTATGTGCCCGCATTCCGCACAGCGGCGAAGATGAAGCCACCAAGCACCGGAGGCCAGGCACTCCACGCATCCAGTGCCACTTGGCGGAACGGAAGGGTTAATGCCTGCAATGTGTTTGACCATATGTCCTCACCTGGTGATGTCTAAGTCGTTGTCTTTGTGGGGGGAGCCAGTGCAACGGCGGCCTCGCTGGTGAGCGGGAGGAAAGTGAAAGTCTCCTGCAGATATAAGCGTACAGCGGTATCGGTGTGGCTGAGATAGCCGATGGAGACATCCTGGCCGAGATGTAGCGCGAAATCGCCGCCACGGGTGGTGAGCACGAACGCGCCGGCGATGGCGGGAGCCCAGATGATTTGATCGTTCACCAGCCGCTTGACGTGCTCCAGCACCGGGTAGCCGTGGTCGCTGGTCTCGGCGAGGGCGGTATAGGCATCGGCGCCGAGCAAGACCGAGTAAGGGCCGTTGACGCCAACCAGACGCAACTGGCTCAAGGCCTGGGCAATGGCTTCCGGGTAATCGCGCACGTCGGTAGGGAGGGTCATGATGGGGTTGCTGGTCCCCTGGCGGACACCTTGAATGCCGGCGGCGGCATAGCCGTCGAATATGGCTCCATCCTCGGCAAAGGCGATCTGCCGGGCGGCGTCCTTTGTCGGTTGCCAGTCTGAGTCGTTGGCGCCACGGTCGACGTCGTCGATCTGCTGGCGATCGAGCTCGAAGGGAACACGCAACTCGACCAGTGGCTTCACCTCGCGCTGCCTGGCGACTATGCCGTCAGCCGGGGCAGAGATCGACAGCAGGTGGCCGGTGCCCACGGCGGAGAGTAGGGTCCCGTTGGGCCCCTGTACGTCGACGACACGCCGCCCGGCGAGGTAGCGCTTGAGCGTACGCGATGTTTCCTCTTCAATCTCGGCCCATGCCGAATCGGAAATGGGGGCGAGCTCGCGATGGAGATTATTCATGTCGGATGTCTCCTTTAAGGGAACCGATGCCGAGAGAACCGTCGCGCACCGATGGGGTGGGTAGAGCGGGGCTGGCCGCTGCCGGCGGCGGGGCCTCCGTAACCGCAGGCTGGTCTTCTGTCACGTCGTCCAAAAACGTTGCGGAGGGCACGAAGAACAGGTTTCCGGTGACGGGGCGGCTGAAGTCGAGCAGCCGGTCGTAGTTGCCGGGCGGCTGGCCGACGAACATATTTTCGAGCATCTGCTCGATGGTGCGAGGCGAACGGCTGTAGCCGATGAAGTAGGTGCCAAATTCACCATGCGTGGGCCGGCCGAAGGGCATGTTGTCGCGCAGGATCTTGATTTCTTTCCCACCCTCAACGATGGTGGTGAGCGCGTTGTGAGCTGAGGTTGGCTTGACGGAGTCGTCCAATTCGATGTCGGAGAGCTTGGTGCGCCCAATGATGCGTTCCTGCGCCTCGATGGGAATCGCGTTCCATGCGTCCAGATTGTGGAGATATTTCTGCACGATGACGTAGCTGCCCCCGGCGAAAGCGGCGTCCTCCTCGCCGATAAGTACGGCGTCGATGGCTGCCGCGCCCCGCGGATTCTCCGTCCCGTCGACGAAACCTATGAGGTCACGGTCGTCGAAGTAACGGAAGCCGTGTACTTCGTCCACCGGCGAAACGGCGGTTCCGATGCGCGTCATCAGTTGTGTGGCAAGCTCGAAGCATAGATCCATGCGCTTGGCACGGATGTGGAACAACAAGTCGCCGGGCGTGGCGACCGCATGGCGCGGCCCGGCGCGGAATTCCCGGAAGGGATGCAGTTCTGCCGGCCGGGGCGAACCAAAGAGGCGGTCCCACGCCTCGGATCCAAGCCCCATCACGCAGGAGAGCTGGCCCTCCAAGTCGCGAAATTCTACCGCGCGCAGCAGCCCGGAGAGATCAGCGCAGAACGAGCGCAACGTAGTGCGATTTTCAACACCCGGATTGAGCGTCACGACCAGGAAGATCGCGGCGCGGGTGAGCGACGCGGCTACCGGCTGCGCAAGGGCGGGCAAGCTAGCTACGGGTTGGGGTGCGCTGATTGGATCGGGTTCCATCGGGTGTCGGTTCTCGCGGCGTTTACTCTATCCGAAAATACCACGCTCGCCACCTAAACGCTGGGCTGCGTCGCCATGATATCCGCCTTTGCAGCCGAGTGCGTGGTGCATGGCTTGCTTCTGTCGCCCGGAAAAAAAGTTGTATGATTGCGAACGATTGACGTCGAACAAATTTATGGCAGCCTACAAATTTCGTGTCAATGGCCGGGCAGTCAGCGTCGATTCGTGGGATCCGGATCAGCCTGTACTCTACATCCTGCGCAACGATCTCGATCTGCACGGCGCGAAATTCGGATGCGGATTGGGCCAATGCGGTGCGTGCACCGTTCTGATCGATGGCAAGGCTACGCGTTCCTGCACTACGCCGGTGTCTCAGGTCGGAGGCCGCGAAGTTACTACGATCGAGGCTTTGGGCACCGCAGAGAAGCCCAGCCGTGTTCAAGCCGCGTTCATCGCGGAACAGGCTGCGCAATGCGGATATTGCACCACCGGCATGGTGATGGCCGCTACCGAACTGCTGAGCAAGAATCCAAACCCCACGCTGGAGCAAGTGAAGAGCGGCCTGGCCGTCCATCTGTGCCGATGCGGAACGCACACCCGGATTCTTAACGCTGTCATGCGCGCCGCGAAAGCGCATTAACGAGAGCAAACGATGATCACGGCAAAGACTTTCTCTCGCCGCAGCCTTCTCAAATCCGGGGGCGCCTTAGTGATCAGTTTCGGCACGGCGGCCGTCGTGCCCAGATACATTTTCGGGCAGGGTCCTTCGCCGGGTGGCACCGGCCCATCTCATCCGGTTCCGCAGGAAGTCGATAGTTTTTTGGCCATCCACGAAGACGGAACGGTCACCATCTTCACCAGCCACGTGGATATCGGTACTGGTATCAACACCGTGTATCGGCAGATTGCCGCAGAGGAATTGGACATTCCGGTGGAGCGTTTCACGGTTATCCAGGGCGATACCGGCACCACGCCGAATCACGGCGGAACCGGTGGTAGTTCGGGCGTTCCCAGGGCCGGGGCTGACATTCGACAAGCAGCTGCCACGGCGCGCATGGCTCTGCTCGAAAGGGCGTCGACGCTGCTAAAGTGCGAGACCTCCCTGCTCACCATCTCTGAAGGCGAAGTGAGACCGGTCGCTGGCGGCAAAGGGATCTCCATTGGCTCTCTGGTAGGCGGAAAGCGCTTCGACGTCAAGGTGGACGCGAAAGCTCCTTTGATGGATCGCGCGAAGTACACCGTCGTTGGCAAGCCCATCCTGCGCACAGACGTTCCTCCCAAATGTACGGGCCGCCATGTCTTTATCCAGGACCTCCATATCCCGGAGATGTTGCATGGCCGAGTGATCCGGCCGAATGCCATTGGGGCCCAGTTGATTGCGGTGGATGAAGCCTCTATCGGCGGCATCCCCAATGTGCGGATCGTACGTGTTGAAAGCTTTCTGGGCGTTGTCGCCGGGAATGAATGGGCTGCCGTACGAGCGGCGCGTGCACTGAAAGCCACCTGGAGTAAAGGGCAGCCGCTACCGTTGAGCGCTGGACTGGACCGCACCATGCAAGCGGCCGCGAGCGAGCACCAGCAATCGGTCATCGAACGGGGCGACACCGCGACGGCACTCCCCGCTGCTTCGAAGCAGCTCACTGCTGGTTACTATTGGCCTTTCCAGAGCCATGCGTCTCTGGGC
Source organism: uncultured Acidobacteriaceae bacterium (assembly GCA_963788515.1). Classification (GTDB taxonomy): domain Bacteria; phylum Acidobacteriota; class Terriglobia; order Terriglobales; family Acidobacteriaceae; genus PALSA-350. The sequence continues at coordinate 55,831 of CAWBGZ010000017.1, read as the reverse complement.
CCATCCTGTGTGATCGCTGATGTAAAGGATTCTGCAACTACGATATGGTCGTCAACACAGGACACGTTCGGCATGCGATCCCTGCTGGCGAAGACTTTCAACATCCCGGTTGAAAACCTGCAAGTGAATTACCTGGATGGTTCCGGGTCGTACGGGAGCAATGGCGCCTTCGATGCCGCTGCCGACGCAGTATTGCTTTCACGGGCGGCCGGTAAACCGGTTCGACTGCAATGGATGCGCGAGGATGAGCTGGCATGGGATCCGAAGGGACCGGCGCAGTTGCTGGAACTACGCGGCGGGATCGATGCCGACGGAAGGATCGTGGCCTGGGAAAGCAAGGCGTCGGGATTTACCGGTCCGCAATGGACTGGCTCACTCCTCGGCCCTGCTTCGGCGGGTATGCCGTCTGAAGCCGGGCGTAGTGGCGGCGTTCCTGTGACACAAAATCTCGATCCGCCGTATTCCGTTCCCAATCTCATCGTCTCTGCCCGCGGGTTGAAGAACACGCCGATTCGACTATCGAACCTGCGCGCGCCGGGTAAGATGGGCACCGTTTTTGCGGTGGAGAGCTTCACCGACGAATTGGCATCGGCTGCGGCCATCGATGCAGTCGCTTTTCGACGCCGTGACCTCACGGACCCGCGAGCACTGGCCGCCATCGACCGTGCGAAGGCGATGATCGGCTGGCAACCGCGGCCTTCACCCAATAAACAGATCACAGAAACAGCGTCGGATGGGCTGTCGATCGGCCGAGGCTTTGCGTATGTGCACTACAAGCAGGCGGAGAGCTATACCGGCATGGCGATGGAAGTCGCTGTGGATCGTGCGCGGGGCAAGGTAACGGTGCGGCGCGTCGCATGTGCACACGACTGTGGCCTCATCATGAATCCCGATGGTTTACTCAACCAGGTAGAAGGCAACATCATGCAGGCGTTGAGTCGCACCCTGCATGAAGAAGTGACGTTCGACGGCACGCATGTTACCAGCGTCGATTGGAGCAGTTATCCTATCCTGCGGTTTCCGGAGGCGCCCGTTATCCAGGTTGCGCTGTTGGATCACCCGGACCTGACAGCTTTTGGTGCGGGAGAGGCTGCGGGCACACCCGTCCCGGCTGCGCTGGCTAACGCCATCTTCGACGCGACCGGCGTTCGTTTGCGTACCGTGCCGTTCACTGCGGCGCGTCTCCGCGCGGCATTCAGCTAATTTTGTTCTGAGATACGCCCGAGACAATACGGCGACAGTTACAAGAACATCATTATCTATAGAATAGATTGACTACCGGCCTATGCGGTTTGTGGTTCCGTCCTGCTACCGGTTCGTCGCGAGCAAGGAGTGTCTTGGTGTCCTCCGGTATACAGGATCATTTCAGCAGGCGCCTGTTCCTCAAGCGGCTTGGACTAGCTGGTCTGACGAGTGCCCTTCCAGCGCGCTTGGCAGGATGGAGCAGCGCAGCGTTCGCAAGTTCAGCGCCCCCTGGCTGGCCGGCGGCGGTGAAGAATCGCGCACCCCTTATGCAGAACGCTTTCTACCTGCTGCCGTTGGGTGCGATCCGGCCGGCTGGGTGGCTGCGGGCGCAACTGCAGGTTCAGGCAGACGGCCTCAGCGGTCATCTGGATGAGACATGGCCTGATGTGGGCCCGACCAGCGGATGGCTTGGAGGTAGCGGCGAGTCCTGGGAGCGCGGACCTTATTTCCTGGATGGTCTGACACCGCTTGCGTTTCTGCTGGACGATGCGCGGCTGAAAGCAAAAGCGCAGAAGTATATCGATTGGACCTTGGACAACCAGGCACCCAGCGGCATGTTTGGTCCGCAGTCCAACGACGACTGGTGGCCGCGGATCGTGATGTTGAAGGTACTCACACAATATCAGGAGGCGACCGGAGATCCTCGGGTCATCCCTCTGATGCAGCGTTATTTCCAGTACCAGCTTGCGGAGCTGCCCAAGCGGCCACTGCGCGACTGGGGAAAGTTCCGTTGGCAGGATGAGGTGCTTAGCATCTTGTGGCTTTATAACCGTACCGGCGATCCGAAGCTGCTGGACCTGGTAAGGATGCTGCATACCCAGGGATACGATTGGATCGCGCAGTATGCGAATTTCAAATACAAAGAGCGCATTACGCGCGAGTACATCCAGCTGCAAGAAGGAGGCGGGCTGAAAGACCTTGCACTGGCGACGCACGGGGTGAACAACGGTCAGGCGATCAAGACCGGCCCGGTTTGGTCTGTTTTCTCAGGCTCGGAGACAGATCGCAAGGCGGTGCTGCAGATGATCGCGGAGCTGGACAGATATCACGGTCTTCCGAACGGGATGTTCTCCTGCGACGAGCACCTTGCCGGACCCAATCCGTCGCAAGGCTCCGAACTGTGCACGGTGGTGGAATACATGTTCTCACTGGAGCAGTCGCTGGCGATCCTCGGCGCCCCGGCACTCGGCGACCGGCTGGAACGGCTGGCATTCAACGCACTGCCGGGTACGCTGACCGACGACATGTGGGCGCACCAATACAACCAGGAGCCGAATCAAGTGGAGTGCAGCCTGCACGCGAGGCCGTGGACCACGGATGGTCCGGAGTCGAACCTGTTCGGACTGGAGCCGAACTTCGGCTGCTGCACGGCGAACTTTAACCAGGGCTGGCCGAAGTTTGCGGCGAGTCTGTTCATGCTATCGCACGACGATGGCCTGGTGGCGGCGGCGTACGCGCCGTGCGAAGTGCGCACGATGGTTCGCAGCACGCAGGTACACCTTGTGGAAGAGACCAATTATCCCTTCCGCGGAAGGGTACACCTGACGGTCAACCCAGCCTCTCCGCTTGCATTTCCTCTGCTGCTGCGCATTCCACAATGGGCGGGGGGAACCAGGATCCTTATCAATGACCAGGTGCAACCACAACCCGCTCCCGGCTCGTTTGCACGCATGGAGAGAACCTGGAAGGCCGGCGATCGGGTGGAAGTTGAGTTCCCTCTTGAACCGCGTGTGTCGCGCTGGTTCCACGGTTCGGTTGCGGTGGAGCGTGGACCCCTGGTCTTCTCTTACGGCATCGGGGAAGACTGGCTGAAGCTCCGCGACCGTGGCATGACGGCCGACTGGCAGATATACCCTACCACCCAGTGGAACTATGCCCTTGCTCTCGATCCCGCATCCCCGACCTACGGCATCGCGGTAGTGGAAACAGAGATGAAGGAGCTACCTTTCAGCGCCAGGCACACACCGGTCAAGCTGGAAGTGAAAGGGCACAAGCTGCCGCAATGGCGGGCGGTGGATGGGGTTGCGGATCCGGTGCCGGAAAGTCCAGTGACGAGCGATCAACCTGAAGAGACGATCACGCTAATTCCGTATGCGGCAGCCAAGCTGCGCATTACTGCGTTTCCTGAAATAAAGATGTAGCGCAATTGATTGCGCTCCGTTGTGGTTAAAATCCAGATGCCTGGTTGTGACATGATTTTTTTGTTCGCTTTTAAGTGTCTTGGGCGGTCTCTTAAAGCTCTTGCACCCATGGTTCTTATCGCCTCCTCCGGGTGGGCGCAAAATCCCTCTCTCCATCGGCCGGCGGCGGTCCCGCTGATCGCAAACGATCCGTACTTCAGCGTCTGGTCCATGGCCGACAAGCTCACCGATGTGCCGACGCAACACTGGTCGGGATCGCCCCAGCCGATGACCGGCCTGGTTCGGATCGATGGCCACCTCTACCGATGGATGGGTCTGTCGCCGCGCCGCGCACGAGGGAAACCTGCTGTTGACGCTATGCCGCAGATATCGGTGGAAGTTACACCGCTACGGTCGAAATACGTCTTTCGCCAGGGCGGGATCGAGCTGCGGGTCACATTCTTCACACCGCTATTTCCTCAGGATCTCGACGTTCTCTCGCGGCCCGTCACTTATCTCACCTGGGAGGCCGTTTCGACCGACGGAGCCGCGCACCAGCTCGACCTGCTGCTCGATGTGGACCCGATGATCGCGGTCGACCAGCCGGCGCAGCCCGTGGTTTGGGGCCGCTCGCAAGTGGGATCGTTGACTTCGCTGAATGTGGGCACACGCGATCAGGCCACCATGCATCAGTCGGGAGACCGCGTTCGCATCGATTGGGGCTACTTCCACCTGGCCGTGCCGGAGACAGCCGGGGCAGAGACTGAGATATCCGCCCAGGCCATGGAGGAGTTCATTGAGCGAGGATCGCTGGCCCGGATGGACGACATGGAGATGCCTAGCGAGGTCTCGAGTTCGCGCGCCCGCGCGCCACATCTTGCCGTGAAACTGCCGCTAGGGCTGATTACCGGCGCCGCGGTGAGCCGGCATGTCCTGCTGGCTTACACCGACGGCGCCGCGATCGAGTACCTGGGCCGCAGGTTGCGCGATTACTGGCAGCGCAACGGGATAACGACCGCCGCGATGCTCAATCAGGCAGAGCAGGATTATCCCTCGCTGGTGGCGCGGGCAGAGAAGTTCGACCCTGAGTTGGTGGCGAGCATGCGCGCAGTGGGTGGAGACGACTACGCATACCTGACCAGCCTGGTCTTTCGGCAGACGATTGCAGCGCACAAGCTGGCGGCTGACGTGGACGGAACGCCGATGTTCTTTTCCAAGGAGAATGACAGCAACGGCTGTATTGACACCGTAGACGTTACGTACCCGTCGTCGCCTTTTTTTCTACTCTTCAACCCGAAGCTGCTGCAGGCTCAACTGGAACCAGTGATGCGCTACGCGGCGTTGCCACGTTGGCGCTTTCCTTTTGCTCCCCATGACCTGGGAACCTATCCGCTCGCGGACGGACAGGTATACGGCGGCGGTGAGCTCAATGAAGATGATCAGATGCCCGTCGAAGAGAGCGCCAATCTCATCCTGATGATCACCGGATTAGAACGTGCTGAGCATAACTGGGATCTCGCCCGAAAGTACATGCCGCAGTTAAAGCAATGGGCGGAGTATCTGGAAACGAAAGGCATGGATCCTGAGAATCAACTCAGCACCGACGACTTTGCCGGTCATCTTGCCCACAATACCAATCTGTCCATCAAGGCGATCGAGGCGTTGGGAGCGTTCGTGGAGATCTCGCGCAATGTAGGAGAGAAAGATCTTGCGGATCGCTATGAACGTGTTGTCCGCAAACTGCCGGCGCAGTGGGAGGCGATGGCGATTGATGGCAACCACTACAAGTTGGCCTTCGATCAGCCCGGCACCTGGAGTCAGAAATACAACCTGGTGTGGGACGAGCTGCTGGGACTGCATCTTTTTCCGGCAAAGGTGATGCAGACGGAGTGGTCTTTTTATATGAAACAGATGAAGACCTATGGGCTGCCGTTGGACAACCGCAAGACCATTACGAAGCTGGATTGGGAGGTCTGGACAGCATCACTGGCCGATGATCCCGCACAATGGCGCGATATGATGGATCGCCTGGTGCGATGGATCGATACATCCACCTCCCGGGTCCCTACAACTGACTACTACGACACAGAGACCGGACGGCAAATTGCCTTTCAAGCTCGATCGGTAGTAGGAGGAGTGTTCGTGAAAGCGCTCATGAATCCAGAAGCGGTACGCACGTGGAGCAGCAAACCATGATCGGTGGCCGGTTTCGCATCTTAGGGTGATCGCGATGAGTAAGCCACCGTCAATTCGATCTCATACTTGCCCCTGAAGAGGAGCACTGACAGCAAGCCCTCGTAAGCAAAGAGATTTCAGGCAGCGCGTGGCCTTCACATGTCATTCTGATCGCGGTTGCTGAGCCCTATGAATCGTGAAGAATTCTCGACTTTTGTTTCGATGGCGCTCGAAGAGGCAATTCTCTTCGCTGAGGACAAGGCCGGGCAGAAATTGCCTCGTACGTTCTCGTTGCAGTGGCTGGGTCGATCAGAGCGCGCAACGGAGAACATCGTTGAACACATTGTGGAACGTGTTTTCATCGACGAAGAGCATATCTGCCCTGATGTTGACCTAGGGGTTTGCGACCTTCTTGAGGACGGTTCGCTACTCATCGTCGGAATTGTGGCAGGCTATCCTCATCCTCGTCCGTTCGGACGAAACTCGACGGGAAGTGAAGGGCCGTTCGCTCCCGTCGTTGGAATCTCGTTTTTGAACAAATTGGTGGGCGTGAATGACACCTTCTCACCCGATAAGCCTTTCCACTTTATTCGTAAAAGCATGGCGAAGGACAGAAAGTCTTGGCACGTGAGACCGGATATCCCAAAGTTGCCCGATAAACTGCGGGATGACCTAAGCGCGATCACCCCGAGCCAATCTGGAGATCTTGCCTATTGGCCCTGTGCGGCACGCATGAAGGATGGGACCGTTCTCGTGTGCGTCTATGTCGTACTTGAGGGACCGTATATCAGGCAATGGGGCGTTTATCCCCAGCAAGATCGCGGGAAGAACTACATTTCAGTCGCGGATGTGGATGCTCTGGCCGAGAGTCCGAGCCGTTTGCCCGCACGGCTTGCAAACAAGTTGTACGAGGCTGGTGAATCTGGAATGGGATACACGATTTTCACCGTCGTGTTCGCGGATGGCTCCCGTCAAGCATATGGGACTGGCAACGCTGTCGATTTCATCCGCTATCCAGAAGGGAAGGGCCAGGGCGATGTGCTTGATGTCTTACCCCATGAGGGACGAAATGCAGAGCCAGCCAGTTGCCCAGGATATTACTGGTGCCTCTTCTCCGAATGAGAGATTGCTGGGTGTGGGCCGTGCCCGAAAAGTCGGGTAACTTCCCGTCTGGGCGTCCGCCGGTTGAAGACGCGGGAGAGACGAACGTATTGGCTACTCGACTTCGATCATGCACGTATCAGACGCACAGGTATTACGGTGAATGAACTTCTTCATCGGATCGGCGGCCGGGTTTAGAGCATTTTGCTAATGGTGTAGACCAGGAAACTGAACCCGACGCGGTCATTCCGCCAAAACCGGGGCCCCCGTACACGCCGTCCTTGCGTGATCGGGTGGAAAGAATGCCCCGCACATAGCTGATCCCACCGGACAACAGTATTGGCAAAAATGCGTTAGCCCATAAGGAACTCTCGATCTACGGGGATTTGCAGTGAATTGGCCAATGTATTCGTTTCCGCTGCCATGCCAAGTATCGCCAGGAACTCAGCATACTGTTTGTCGGAGAGGCCCTTGGCGCGCGCCGCGGCCGTGTGCGAATGGACGCAGTAGCTGCAGCTGTTCGCCGTAGATACCGCTATATAGATCAGCTCTTTTGTAACCGGATCGAGCACTCCGGGCTCAATCATCACCTGTTTGACACTCGCCCACGTTCGCTCAAGGAGGCCAGGCTGATTGGCGAGAGCGCGCCAGAAATTGTTCACAAAATCTGACTTGCGCGTAGCGCGTATATCGTCGAACACGGCCTTGACCGCTGGGATGGCGGCGGCCTCCTCATCGGTCCAGAGCTTTACAGTGGCCACCTGGCAATCCTCCAATTGCAATCATAAAGGTTGTACCGGCGTGCTCTACCGTTGGGGTGAGAGTAAACCGGCCCCATCGGCAATCACTCTACCCGTGCATCTGCCGCCATCCACCAGATGGCATGTCCCCGGAACTTAAGTGAGTAGGTTGGAGCGCCGGCGCTTGCCGGCTCGCGAAGGCTGGAGCGTTGTCCTTCGATGGAATACTCGGCCAGGGCAGATGGAATATGTGGCGAACCGGTAGCAGAAAGCAGGACTTAATGCGCTTACTGCGCACATTTCTGCAGAAGGACAAAAAAGGTTAACCCCGCAAACCTATTTCCGGAGACTCTCCAACGCCTCCTGAAGCTGCTGCTCCCGCCCGCCCGAGCCATGCTGGGAAGGCAGTATGCTTGTGACGTGAACCCAAGGGACCTCATCGAACTCGCGGCGTCACTTGCACGGCCGTTTAACCCAAGCGCGGATTGCTCTGCCGGCAGCGTTGCGTCCGCACTGATCACCGCTGAATCGAAGGTGTATAGCGGCGTATGTATCGACACGGCATGCAGCCTTGGATTTTGCGCTGAACACGCCGCGGTGGCCGATATGCTAAAGGCGCGCGAATCCGAGATCCGTATGATTGTTGCCGTAAACAGCGAGGGCGCTATATTACCGCCATGCGGCCGTTGCCGCGAACTTCTGCTGCAAGTGGATGACCGGAATGCGTCGACATGGGTGGTTCTGGGACCCGAAGAAACAATCCTGTTGCGTGAGCTTCTCCCGCGTCGACTCCCGCTCTGACTGCTTTAATGCGAATTATCTTCTCGCCGCGGTGCCCTGAAACCCATCAGTAAAGATCCAGAGAAGCGCAATGCGCGCATTAGAACATGGGAAGCCAAGAAGCGAAGCACATTCCGGCCGAATCTCCTCTGCTCTCTGCGGGCACGATTTCCGCGCGGCTTGACCGGCTCCCAGCCACGCGGACGATGTGGAAATTCATCGTCCTGCTGAGCCTCGGCTTCTTTTTTGAACTCTACGATCTGCTCTATTCCGGGTATATCGCACCGGGACTGGTGAAGAGCGGGATTCTGACGACTACCACGGCCGGCCTCTTTGGCATGAAGGGGGTGGCAGCCTTTATCGCATCCCTGTTCTCGGGGCTTTTCATCGGCACGATTTGTTGCGGGTTTCTCGCAGACCGTTTTGGACGTCGTGCGATCTTTACGTACTCGCTGCTGTTTTATACCGTGGCGAACCTTGTCATGGCATTTCAGGTCACGGCTGCAGGCCTGAACCTCTGGCGTTTTATGGCGGGGCTCGGCATTGGAGTGGAATTAGTCACCATCGGCACGTATATCTCCGAACTGGCGCCCAAGCACATCCGGGGACGCGCTTTTGCCTGCGAGCAGGCAGTAGGCTTTTTGGCTGTGCCTCTGGCGGCGTTCCTGTCGTACTTGCTGGTGCCGAACAAGCCCTTGGGCCTCGACGGCTGGCGTTGGGTAGTGATCATCGGAGCGCACGGAGCCCTGTTTGTCTGGTTCATTCGTCGCGTATTGCCAGAAAGCCCGCGATGGTTGGCGCAGAAGGGGCGGCTCGCGGAAGCCGACCGTGTGATGTCGAAGCTGGAGGAGACGGTCGCAAGAGAGTACGGACAGCCACTTCCCGCTCCTGCCGCGACCCAACCCCAACCTCCAGCCAAAACCCAGACGTTCTTCGATTTGTGGAAGGCGCCGTATGGTAAGCGCGCAGCGATGATGATCATTTTTAACGTCTGCCAGACGGTCGGCTTCTACGGCTTCGCCAACTGGGTGCCGACGCTGCTGGTCAAACAGGGCATCACGCTCACGACGAGCCTGCTGTATTCATCGATCATCGCAATTTCAGCGCCGGTCGGGCCTTTGATTGGTCTCTTGATCGCCGACAAGTTTGAGCGCAAGAGCGTGATCGTCGCCACTGCAGCAGCCATCGTGGTTTGCGGGCTGACATTCAGCCAGGTTTCGGGTGGGATACTGCTGATCGCGATGGGCGTCGGACTGACGCTTGCAAGCAACATCATGTCTTACAGCTTTCATGCCTACCAGACAGAGCTTTTCCCGACGAGCATCCGGTCGACTGCGGTGGGCTTCGTTTACTCGTGGAGCCGCTTTTCGGCAATTTTCACTTCGTTTTTCATCGCCGGCGTGCTGAAGAACTTCGGCACGACTGGCGTGTTCGTGTTTATCGCAGCAGCGATGTTGATCGTAATGGCAGTGATTGGATGGATGGGGCCGCGCACGCGGAATCTCGCGCTCGAAGAGATTTCCCGGTGACACCGACGGCGCAGCTTTAGACGCCGGGGGCCGGCCCAGCCGAGAACCAATAGTCACGCGCGAAAGTGACTAAAGGTGGTGGATGCGAAGAATAAGTTGCGGCATTTTGGCCGAGGGGATCGGCTATCTCCGCACTTTAGTGTGGATCGTACGCTCCCCCGTAACCCATGCTGGTGATGTTTCGCGCTCTCCGAACGTCAGGTACGCTGACGCCACGATGCTGACAATCGCCAATGGCCAAGTGAAAGCCTTCAGCGTTTTGCTGGTATCCATTGGCGTACTCGCCCTTGTTATCCTGGCAATTGCATTCGGCATCCATGTATTTCTGGCTGCCGTTGGTCACTATGCTCCCTGGGAGCAAATTTGGGCCGGCTAGCCGCTGGATATGGACAGACGCACGACATCCTGCCCCAAGTGCGGGCCGGGCTTGCGCTGGACACAGTTGGCGCTTTTTTACCATGCGAACTGGCCCCGGATTCACTATCCTAATTGTCTGACGCTCGACTAGGTGGGTCGCGCGATCTTCCCAGGATGGACATGACTGGTGATCTCGAATCACTCGGTACCGACGAACACGGTGCTTCCTCACGTAACTTACCGGGATGTGGAGGAAGCCATAGCGTGGCTCAGCAATGCGTTCGGTTTCGTTGAGCATTACCGATACGGCGATCCGGTCAGCGGAGCGCAGATGCGTGCCGGCAACGCCTGGATCATGCTGCAAAGGGCCGAGCGTGAGCGCGCGACTCCGAAGCAGCTTGGCTCTGGAACGCAAAGCCTCACTGTCTTCATCGAACAGATCGACGCGCATTTCGAGCGGGCGAAATCTGCCGGCGTCACCATACTGGAAGATCTGCACGAGACTATTTATGGCGAGCTGCAGTATGGCGCCGAGGACCTGGCTGGCCACCATTGGCTGTTCTCGCGTCATGCGCGGGACGTGAGCCCCGGCCAGTGGGGCGCAACTGTGTCACACGCGGCAGTGCTGCCGCCTCAAATTTCCCCCATGTTGGCTGTTGGCGATGCAAATGCTGCGATCGAGTTCTATCAGGCAGCTTTCGATGCCAACGTGCTTTGGCATCTGGGCGGCGGCGAGCATGTTGTCGCTGGTCTCTCGATTCACGGCGCCGGATTCTTTCTTGCTACCGCGTCACCCCCTCACGGCACATGCGGTCCTGTCGCTGCTGGGTTCACGACCGTCCGCATCGAACTCTTCGTCGACGATCCGGAAGCCGTGCAACGCCAGGCGCTGGCCGTGGGCGCCGTTTTCAGAAGTCCAGTGGAAGAACACACGCATTCCACGACGGGGCCGTACCCCATCCGGCGCATGCTGCAAGGCGCAGTGGTGGACCCGTTCGGGCACATGTGGCTCATCGGGAAGATCCTCGAGTAGCATGCGTCCCTCGGACCTTCGGCTCAACCTGCAGCGCGCCGGCAAATCGGCATCTGAAGAGAAAGCCGATGCCGGAGTGAAGCGAAGGCGGAAATATTTCCGTCCTCAAAGACGAGACGGCCAAAAAGCCGTTTGTTCTGCAAACCTCTGTATCCGGAATGCTGGTTATCGCAGTTTCCTTTGCACTTCTACAGGAGTTTGCGATATGTTCCTTTGTAGAAGTGGAAGGGGAAGCATGCCGCGCCTGCGCAGCCGGCTGAACCTATCGTTTCTTCGCCGTGACCAGGCAGTAGGCCATCGGCCCCAGTGGCGCGCTGACCAGCGGCAGCAGCAGCGGCGCAAGCACGTTGTTCCAGCGTGCGCGGGTCATCTTCCGCTCGCCGAACAGCACATCGGTCACGAGGAACTTGAGCGTCACCCAGGGGACGTGCGCAACTGAAGGCGCTACACGCATCTGCAGACACTCAACCGTGATGTCAACGAAGCCCAGTTGTTCCAGCCGTGCCGTGAACCGGTTAAGCTGAGCCAGCTCTTCGATCACCCAGCATTCGCACAGCTTGCGGTAGATGCGCCGCTGGAGCGCGCCGGCGAACCAGTTTCTGGCGAGAAAGCCGTCTGCAACGACGATGCGTCCGCCGGGCCGCAACAGGCGGTGCGCCTCCGCCAGCAGCACAGCCTTGTCGGCCCCGTGCGCATGGCAACTGCTCTCCAGCGCGTATACGCCGTCAAAGCTGGAGCCTGGCAGAGTGGTTTCTTCGTAGTCGCCCTCGATGACTTGCAGACGCTCGCCGCAGCCGGTTGCTTTGCTTAGCGCACGTGCGTGTTCCACCTGCCACGGCACTCGCGTCAGTCCCAGCAACGACGCGTGTGGCAGGCGGCCGGCAAAGCTACGCAACGTAGCGCCGAGGCCGCAGCCAAGGTCGAGCAGCCGTGGCTCGGCGATGCCATCCACCTGCAACCGCGAAAGCACCTCGGCATTCATCTGCTCCAACATGGCTTCGCGGTGCAGCGGATTTGCGCCCGCGCGGTAGAAGCCGAAGTGCATGTTGAACTCGCGGCTCCACGCTGCGTAATCCGGGCCCGCCTCGCTGTAGTACTGCTCCAAACCGATTTGTGGCGCAACGCGTGTAGCAGAGCGTGGCTGAGCCCCGGCTTGTTCGATCCTATGGACGTCTGCGGCAATCATCTCTCCCCCTTTGCTTTGCGCCGGACCGGCAGCCACTTCTCAATACTTGCGCCCAGGCTCATCAGGCTGCGCAGAGTGCTGGGCGGCAGCTTGGTCATCTGCTGGTACCAGCCATGCACGTGCTGTAGAAAGGCATGCATGGCCTCGATGCGTGCGGTCACCTCTGGCTGCTTCTCCGCCCGTGCCTCCGTGGCAAGACGGCCAAGAGCGGCGATCGTCGGCTCGATCTCGCGCTCTACGCGCTGCTGGAGCACGGTGAGAAAGAGCTGCCACACATCGTGCGAGGTAGAGAAGTAGTCGCGCCGGTCTCCCAACTGGTGCGTCGCCTGCACGAGTTGCCAGTTCTGCAGCTCTCGCAGGCTGGTGCTCACGTTGGAACGCGCCACGGAGATCGCTTCTGCGATGTCCTCGGCGGTGAGCGGCTCTGACGCCAGGTACAGCAGCGCATGCACCTGCGCCACGGTGCGGTTCACGCCCCATCGGCTGCCCATCTCTCCCCAGTGAACTATGAACTCGCTCGCCGCCTTAGACAGGGCCATAACATTCCTCCACGTCTGTTATTTCAGTATATACAGTAATGACAGATAGTGCAGTACATAATGCCTTCTAGACGTCGGGAAATCAGTAGTTTGGGGTCTCAGCGGATGCCTAAACGGCCTGGCTCTAGGGGAAACTCGCCTCAGGGGCGCTCCATTCGAGCGAATAAAGATCGATCACATGAGTACAAGGACGATCTCGCCGGCATTCCAGGTTCAATAGGCCAGGGCGGGTATAGGTGCTGTGTTCATTCGAAGGTTTCCCACGAGCGAATTGCGTACTCAAAACGCTCCATGTCCACACGCTTGCCGCGGAACTTTACCCCTTCCATCTTCAAGCGTGCTCTTTGTTCCTTCTCGGCATCGTGGCGAAGCTTGATCTCACCGCCGGCGCCGAGCACCCGGTGCCACGGGAGATGGTCTGGCGGATCGGTGCGCAGTAGCCGCGCGACTGCGCGATGGTAGAGCGGATAACCTGCCGCTGCCGCAACCCGTCCATAGGTGCTGACTTTTCCAGCCGGAATGGAAAGAATGATGCGACGAAAAGCCTCGTCGCGAAATTCGTTCGCTCTCGCACCATCACGCAGAATCCTGCGTTTCGCCTGCGAATTAGGAACGGTTCGCATATCCGCCGGCGGGTGAGAGCGGATCGATCGGCCAACGTTCTTGCGTGTGCTCATCTTCACTTTGGGTAACGACCGAGCAGCCCACCCGCTCAAGACCAACGGCACGCCGGGGCCGGCAAAAGAAGGCGTGAATGGGCCGCCCCTCCTATTGGAGGATTTCGGTCCTGGTGGCGTCGCACCGCTTGAAGCATCCCCTTTTAGGACCCGAGAACGCAGCCGTGAGCCAAGCTGACCCATCCCCGCCATGAAGTCATGGCGAGAGAGCGAGGCGGTCGCCTCGATGTTCCAGAGCGACCAGGTCAATAGCCATTTATGGCGCTACAAACAACGTGAATCGTTGAAGTCACGCCCGCATTGGATCAAGAAAGGCAAAGTCGTAATCCAAGTAGAACCGTGAGCCTCAGCGTCTTTACCCTCAAGATGAAGTATTAAAGCCCCCTTGGTCTGCTCAAACTTCTTCGCGTTCGTTGATAAAAGAGTCTCGCCATTTGGCTTATACACGGTCACCTGCGGCATCTTGAATCCTCCTGGCAGACTAGTGTAGACCTCGTTTTCATCTAGCGCACTGGAGTTGTGCGATCTTGGGGAACTTTGCACAGAGGGACATAAGGTCTCCCCCCGCTAGCCCAGGACGAACAGCGAGAGAGGCCCACTTCAAAACAGTGACTTCATAGCCGCCCCGGAGTACGATCCGCCGCACCAAAAGAGTCTGGGTGAGCCACCCCCCTGTGCACCCCAAACACAACCCTGTCTCTTAGGCGAGGACTATAACGCAGCTGTTTCCAAAGCTGGAAGGCCAGTCCACGACGTCATTGTGCACTGGGAACCTTTGCGCGTCGCCTTGAATGCGTCCGTACACCGCGATGGGACATGGAAAACCATACCAGCTGCAGAATTGGTGCGTGGTGACGTAGTCAAGTTGTCGCTGGTGGTGTAGTCCCGGCGACGTTCACCTTGTAGCAGGATCTGTTTCACTCGATCAATCCATGCTGACCGGCGAGTCTCTTCCCATTGAAGCTGGTGCCGGTGTGAATACCTATGCGGGAGCGCTGGTGCGGCGGGGCGAAGCGACGGCCATGGTCACATCCACCGGCGCTCGCACCAAGTTCGGACGAACCGCGGAACTGGTTCGCATAGCGCACGTCGAGAGTTCCCAGCAGAAGGCAGTGCTGCGGATTGTGCGCAATCTCGCATTGTTCAATGCGGCTGTCATCCTGCTGATCGGTGTGTGTGCCTATTTCCACGCGATGCCGCGGAGCGAGATTATTCCGTTGTTGCTCACATCGATATTGGGGGCGATACCAGTAGCATTGCCGGCTACATTTGCCGCTTTCAGCGGCGCTGGGGGCTCGTGCCCTGGCAAATAGGCGTGCTGCCTACCGGCTCTCTGCCGTGGACGAGGCGGCCACGATCGATGTCTTGTGCTCGGAACAGCGGCCCCACCGTGTTTCGAACCATCTACGGGAAGAAGAATTTTCATTGATTTCGCCTCTAGGTTGATTCTTATCGCTTATACAAAAACGATTGACTGCCGGCCGTGACGGGGCGTCACAGAGACTGGCATCCTGTCGTATCCCCGAAATACCGGCCTTTCTATGATTCGAATCGATGCTGTGCGTGGTAGTAGAGGACGGGCACGGCGATACGCGACAGGAGGGTTGAAGCGACCTCTCCTGCCATCAGAGAAATCGCTAACCCCTGGAAGATAGGATCGGAGAGGATCACCGACGAGCCGATCACGACCGCAGCCGCGGTGAGCAGCATGGGGCGGAAGCGGACGGCGCCCGCGTCGATGACTGCCTCAGCCAGCGCCATCCCTTCCCGCCTGCGCATCTCGATGAAGTCCACCAGAATAATCGAGTTCCTGACAATGATTCCCGCGCCGGCGATGAAGCCGATCATCGAAGTGGCAGTGAAGAATGCTCCCAGCAAAGCGTGTGTCGGCAGAATGCCCACGAGCGTCAGCGGAATCGGAGCCATAATCACCAATGGAGTTGTAAACGAACGGAACCACCCCACGACGAGTACGTAGATCAGAACCAACACCGCAGCGAACGCCAGGCCAAGATCGCGAAACACTTCGTAGGTTATCTGCCACTCTCCATCCCACTTAAGCGAGTAATGTTCCGTGCTCCGGGGTAACTCCGCGGAGTATTGCGTAATCTTGTAACCATCCGGCGCGGTGAGTTTGCTGATGGCGGGCTTCATCTTGAGAATGGCGTATACCGGGCTTTCCTCTGCACCCGCCACGTCGCCGAGGATGTAGACCACGGGGCGCAGGTTCTTGCGGAAGATGGGCTGTTCTATCACGCCCTGCCGCATGGAAGATAGCTCGCTGAGGGATGTTTGTGCTCCTGAAGGAAGGGGCAAGCGAAAGTTGGCGATATCTTCCACGCTGGATCGCGCCTCTCGAGCCAGTCGCAGGCGGATCGGGATGTCTTCCCGCGAGCGACTGTCGTGGAGTAGTCCAACATCTTTACCTTCGAGGCCGGCGACGAGTTCCGAGGAGATCTGCTGCGCAGTCAAGCCGGCGAGCGCTACCTTCTCCGGATCGAGAGTGAAGTTGAACTGCTGTTCCGGTGCGGCAACCGCCCAGGCTACGTCCACCACACCGGGGGTCTGCTGGAAGACCTGTTTGACTTGCCGAGCCAGTTCTATCTGCCGGGCATAATCTGGTCCGTAAATTTCGGCGACCAGCGTCTGTTGAACCGGTGGACCCGGCGGAACCTCGGCAACCTGAATGTACGCGCCGGCGCTGTCTGCGATGCGCGTAAGGTCAGGACGCAGGCGCTTGGCAATGTCATGACTCTGAGCCGCGCGGTCATGGCGCGCAGTGAGATTCACCTGGATGTCCGCCTCAGCCGGCCCGTGGCGAAGGAAGTAGTGCCGGACAAGGCCATTGAAGTTGTAGGGTGCGGCGACGCCCGCATAAACCTGGTAGTCGGTGACTTCCGGTTCCTGCGCTATCCGGCGGCCCAACTGTTGAGCAATCTCCGTGGTGCGCTCGAGTGTGGTCCCTTTGGGCATATCGAGAATGACCTGAAATTCGCTTTTGTTGTCAAAGGGAAGCATCTTAACCTTCACCAACTTCAAGGGCACGAACAGGATTGCAAAAAGAAGCAGCAGGACTACCGTTCCGAGAAAGATCAAGCTGTTCCGGGGACGAGAGATCAACATACCCATCAGGCGGCGGTAGATCAGCGTCAGGCGGCTTTCCTGTTGGTGATCACCATTTTCCTCGGCGCGGCCCTTGAGCAGAATCAGAGCCGCCCAGGGCGAGATGGCGAACGCGACCAGGAGAGAAAACATCATGGCGGACGAGGCGCCGATTGGAATCGGACGCATGTACGGACCCATAAGACCACGCACAAACGCCATGGGAAGGATCGCAGCCACCACGGCGAAGGTGGCCAGAATCGTTGGATTGCCCACTTCATCGACCGCAGCCACTGCCACCTCTGCGAAATCTTTTTCCCGATTTTCGGGCAAGCGGAAATGACGCACGATGTTCTCGACCACAACAATCGCGTCGTCGACTAGAATTCCGATGGAAAAGATGAGCGCAAAGAGTGTGATCCGGTTGATGGTATAGCCGTAAAGGAAGAACATTGTCACTGTGAGTGCGAGGGTCACCGGGATTGCAATCAACACCACTCCCGATTCACGCAGCCCAAGTGCGACCGCGATCAGGAGCGTGACCGATAATGTGGCGATCAGGAGATGTTCGAGAAGTTCGTCCGACTTGTTCTTGGCGGTCTCACCGTAGTTACGTGTAATGACGACATTCAGGTCCGGAGGAATCAGCGTACCCCGCATCTCCGCCAACCGTTCCTGGATCTGTTCGGAAATGACGGTCGCATTGGTGCCCGCTCGCTTTGCGACCGTGATGGTCACTGCGGGAAGCTCGTCCGGTGGATTCTGGAAAGCCTTGCCGGGCGCGAAGAGCACATAATCATCAGGCTGTGCCGGAGTCTCTGTTACCTGGGCAACATCGCGCAGAAAGACCGGGTGTCCCGCGGCAGCACCGACTACCGCATTCTGCACGTCCGCGACCGAGGTAAGATAGCTCCCTGCCTGTAGTGCCTTCTCACTCCCTCCCGCGGCAAACTCGATCGGAGTGTTCTGATAATTCGAGCCCTGCAGCGCCCTCGCGAGTGCGTCGGGTGAGAGGCGATAAGCCGCAAGCTTTTCCGAGCGAAAGAACACGTTCACGCGCCGCGGCTGCCCACCCAGAATCTCGGTTACCGAGACGTCATCCACCTGCTTGACTTTGCGCTCGATCTCGTTCGCGACCAGGCGCAGACGTGTGCTGTCATAGTTCTTGCCCGAGAGGGTCAGCGCCATCATGGGAACGTCATTGATGGAGCGCACCTTAACCAGGGCTGCGCTCGCACCCATGGGCATTGCGTCGGCAGCGCCATTCAGCTTCTTGAACGTCTGCACGATGGCATCGTCTTCCTTCTGCCCGACATAGAAGCGCGCGGTCACCATGCCAACACCGGGCTGGCTGGTGGAGTACACATACTCGACTCCAGGAATGTCGCGAATCAGAAGTTCGAGCGGCGCGCTGACACGCTCTTCCACTTCCTTCGCTGACGCCCCGGGCATCTGCACGAAAACATCGATCATCGGCACAACGATTTGCGGCTCTTCTTCGCGAGCAATTTCGACAATGCTGAAGGCCCCCAACGCAAGTGCGGCGATCACCAACAGCAGCGTGAGCTTCGAACGGATGAAGGTATGCGCGATCGTCCCCGCGATGCCTAACCTGCTCATGGCCGCGGCTCAATTCGGCGCCCAATCAGGGCGTCATCGGGATGGGCTAACACCCTGTCCCCGGCGTTAAGTCCACTTGTCACTTCCACACGGTCGCCGAACAGCCGGCCCAGGTTCACGTAACGAATCTGCGCCACCGAACTGGCGTCCAGAGCGAGAACGGAATCAAGCTGACCGCGCTCCCTGATCGAGCTCCTGGGAAGAGTAATGGCGCTCAGCTTGGCCGTCGGGACAACAACGTTTGCAGTCATCCCGGAATAAAGTCCGGTCGACGCAGGCAATGCGATCTTTACCATGAACGTATGGGCAGCCGGGTCGGCGGTCGGAACAATCTCGCGGATCTTTGCATTCGTGGAGGCATCCGTGGAGTTCGCGGCGCTGGTACTTACCTGCACCAACGATCCCAGGCGAAGCTTAGGCAGCATTGACTCGTTCACCTGGATATCGACCTCGTGTTGGCGCACGTCCTCAATGCGCACTAAGGGCGTACCGGGAGTGGCCATCGCGCCGGCATCGACAAACTTTGCCGTCACCACTCCGGCAAAAGGAGCAGCGATGACGGTGAACGCCTGGTTCGCGTGGGACTGAGTTGCAGCCGATTGCGCTGCCTGCACCTGGGCCGCCGCTGCCTGATGCTGAGCTTGCGCAGCCGCAAATCCGGCTCTCACCTGGTCGAATTCGTGGGGGGTAACGGAGTGGCGTTGATCCAGCGTCTGGTAGCGTGCCAAGGTCTCGGAGGCCAGAAGTTCCTGGACCGCCGCGGCACTCTCCTGTTGGCGGGCTGCCGCGACTTGCGACTCCGCCTGCTGTACTCCTGCAGCCAGGGCGGCGGAGGAAAGACGGACCAGGATCTGCCCCCTGGCCACCCGATCCCCTTCCCGCACGCGAAGCTCTGCGATTGGCGCTAGAATTTGCGATGAAATGTCCGCCGCCTGCTGGGCGGCAATCACTCCGGTAAATGACAGCGCCGAAGGAACCGTCGCCGTGCTGACCGCGATGACCGCCGCCATCACAGGCGGCGTCCGATCGGGCAGCGTTTGAGGATGCCTGGAACAGCCCGCGCAGATCAGCAATAGAAGTGTGGCTCCGGTGGAGAATTTCTTCATGGTTTCACCTCTGTCGCGGGTGGAACGAGGTCTCCGGTCGCAAGGCGAAGTTGAGCACTCGCAATCCACCACTCGTGTAACGCCTGGGTGCGGTCGAGTTCCATCGCGCCCAACTGTTCCTGCTGCCGCAGCACCTCAGCTACTGTCACCAGGCCGGCTCTATATCGATCCTGAGCAGTGCGGAGGGACTCGCGTGTCTGGTTCAACATGGCGTCTGAGATGGCGTACTTTCGCTGTGCCGTTTGCCGGGCGTAGAAGGCCCTCTGCACATCGAGCACGGCCTGGGTCTCCAGTTGTTTGAGTGCGGCCTGGGCAATTTGTGCGTCCGCGGATGCCTTTGAGACTGCGGCGCGTCGTGCGCCTCCGTCGAAGACCTGCAATTCGATTTTTCCGCCCACGGTCCAGTTTGTAGCGCCCCCACCAAACGGGTGAGGATTGTCTGCTTGAACATTGGCAAACGTGCCCACTTGCGGGCCAAACGCCGAGCGGCTCGCCTTAACCTGTTCCGTCGCGGAGACGACGCGGCTGCGAAGGGCAAGCAGATCTGGCCGCTTCTGGAGAGCCTCCTGTTGCAACACCGGCAGTGGTTTTGCATTTTCCCCCGGCGTCCCCGGTGGAGTCGCCAGGGTAAAAGTCTTCGAGGAGTCGCCCAGCGTTGCCGCCAGATCGGAATACGCGAGTACGGAATTCGATTCGGCTTCCGTCTCGTCTTCCTGGCGCTGTGAAAGCTCGACATCCGCCTGCATGGCGTCGGCAACCAGCGCCATGCCCGCATCCACCCGATCACGAGTCTCCCTGGCAAATGCCTGCGCCCGCTTTACCGCTGCCAGAGTGGTTGACTTCTCATCGTCGGCAAGCAACGCGCGGTAATAGGCGCGAATGGTGGCGAACGCGACGCTCTGCGCCGTGGCGTCCGCTTGCCGATGGGATGCTGTCAAGGCTGCTTGCGCTCCACGCATCGCATGCTGTGTGCGGCCGGAATCAAACACCGTCCAGTCCAGTCCGGCTGTACTCATGTAGTCCGAGGTGGGTCCTGGGTCATTGAGAAACGGTGCCGAGAAATCCGCATTCGTAAAGCGCCCCTGCCGCAAGCGCGCTCCGAACGCGAATACCGGATCAGTCGATTCGGTAGCCACCTCTGCCACACCGATCCTGGGCAGTATGGCTGCACGAGCAGCGCGAACCCCGGCGGTCGCCCCATCGCGATTGGCAGTTGCAATCAGGATTTCCGGATTTCCTGCACAAGCCGCCGCCACCGCCTCATCGAGCGTAAGAACCAGAGGGGGAGAAGTCTGCCCTATGCTGATTGCCGGAACAGCCGCGAACACTGCGCAGAGCAGTACCCTCGTGGTCGTTTTTGCCCTCATTGGCGCCTCACTTGATCATTCCAAGAATGCCAATACCCAGTTCCCAGGCTACTGGCAGCTTCTTCCGGGGCGGCCGCTATAAATGCCTGTCGCACCAGAAACGCCAAACCACACGACATTAGACATGACTGGCTGCGCGACCGGCTATCACTGGCATACATTTCTTAACAACTATATCACTATTTAGTCATATACTATATACACGTGGTCTCATAATGAGATATCGACGGGATATGACTGAATCTCCAACTTCAACGAAAGGTTCCGCGGTGATCGTCATCACAGAGTCACTCCGTGGCCATGTGCGCTGTGAGCTGCATCACTGCATTGCTCGACACGGATCTGTTGAATTGGAACTATGAGCGGCTTATACCGCACAGAAAGTGTTGGTGGAGGCAATACGATGACTTTAGAGAATGGAGTACGCCTCGTGGCGGGAAGTATGGTTTTGCTCTCCGTAGCCCTAGCGCATTGGGTTTCGCCGTACTGGCTACTTCTGACTGTATTCGTAGGACTGAATCTCTTCCAGTCGGCTTTGACGAAGTGGTGTCTGGCTGAAAATATACTGAAGGCTATGGGCCTGAAGAGCGGTTGCTCGCTCTTGTAAGTGCTTATTGGGTCGCAGGAGATATCGACCGGCCGAGGCTCCGCCCGCCTCTGTGCAGCAAGGCCAGCAGATCTACTTCTTCGCCTTGGCGGCGTTCTGTGGGCTCAGCTCTTCGAGCTCATCCCTCAATTTATCTGCCTCGCTGCGGCAAACCAGATCGCAGAGCTTGAATACCATGGGATCGCTGATCGAGTAGAGCACGGTAGTACCAGCACGTCTGCGCCCGACCAAACCCGCGTCATGGAGAATTTGCAGATGTTTCGAAACATTCGACTGATTTCCATCGAGCCCGGCTACCAGATCCCCGACACTCATCTCACCTTCCTCAAGCATCTGAAGCAAGCGTAGGCGGTAAGGTTCGCCGAGGGTGCGGAAGCGCCGAGCGACCAGTTCCATCATTTTGTCGCCCATGCGGGTAGGGATTCGTACCATTGCTTGACTATATCACTATGTAGCAATATATAGAAACAGGATTGGGCCGCGTCCCCAACGGGATTTGAACCCGTGTTGTCGCCGTGAAAGCCCCTATCAAATCGCAACATTAAGGCACTGCTGAGAATCAGAATGCATCGGAACGAATCCCAGCAACTTTACCGAACAGCTTAAGTGCTCCGCAGAAGTCCGCGAAGAATCAGGAACGGAAGGGGCGGCCCGCGTCTCCGAATTGGACGTCGGGAGCCGCATTGGCTGTGAGCGACCCAGAAAACAGGGAGCCTAGATACGCATTTTACGTATACAATTACGCATCATGCGTACACATGGCACGCTCGACGTCCTCTTTCCAGCGGTTCGGGCAGGCGTGCTCTCAGCAACGCTACTTCAACCCGATCACTGGTGGTTCATGACCGAATTGGCCCGGCATTTGGAGGTCACTCCTTCGAGTCTTCAGCGGGAACTGGCGTCGCTCGTCGCCTCTGGGTTTCTCTTGCGGCGTCAAGATGGGCGACGGATTTACTTTAAGGCAAACACCGAATCTCCGGTCTTCCCGGAACTCAGGGGGCTGGTTGAGAAGACGGTCGGGATTGTTCCAGAGGTCCAAGCCGCAATTGAGAAATTCGGCGGGCGAATCGAACTAGCCTTGTTGTACGGATCGATTGCGCGTGGTGAGGAACACGCCGGCAGCGATATAGACCTGATGGTTGTGGGAACGCTACGGCAGATCGATCTGCTCCCTGTCTTGCGAAAACTTGAGAGCCGCTTTCGTCGCGAAGTAAACGTCACTCTGTTTTCCCCGGGGGAGTTCCATCGGAAATTGGCATCGGCCGATCACTTCCTCAGCTCGGTGATGGACGCTAAGACAATTCCGCTGAAGGGTTCGCTGAATGAGCTGGAAGACACTGCTTCAAAGCAATAGCGTCCATCGACACACGGCGAGTCGTCAGGAACTGAGCGACCTCCGCCGGCTTGTAGCCCGCGATCTGGCAGACGCTGCGATCCCGGCGCTCTCCGAGGATCGCCGCTTTGCTACAGCCTATAACGCCGCGCTTCAGACAGCGAAGATGGCAATCGCTTGTGCTGGATATAGAATCGCAAGCTTGCCAGGCCATCATCGCTTGACATTTGAAGGAGCCAAATTGTCGCTCGGCAAGCGAGCCGAGCAATTGGCTGATTATTTTGACGCCTGCCGCCGCAAACGAAACGAAATTGATTACACCGGCGCGACGATCGCCACCACAACCGAGGCAGACGAACTCCTAGCCCACGCGAAATCATTTCTCAAAATAGTGGAAGGATGGATCGTGACAACTCACCCCATGATGAAGGGCTGATCAGGCAAGAACGTGAAGACCGTTAAATCATTGATTGGCGTCCCCGACGGGATTTGAACCCGTGTTATCGCCGTGAAAGGGCCATTCGTGACCGCTGTTGGCACTTTGCATAGGACTTGCCAGCGCTAGTATAAATCTACAAAACTATTGCACTTAAAGCCTTTTTCCACTAGTCTTCGCTTGTACCAGTTCGCACATGTTTACATGCTCCATAGTGACCGCATCGTGACCAAGCCCTAAACAAAGCGCGCCCCGCAGGTGTTATCAGCACCCACGGAGCGCTAACCGAAGTCGCCTGTAAAGGAGGCAACAATGGCTACCACCCAAAGTAGCAGTCCGTTTCATTCCCCTCAAATCCGCGCCAAAAGCACGCCGGCGCCCGCACAAACAACCAGCCTCGTCGAGCAGCAGCTCCGCTTGTCGGTAGAAGCACCACAGCTTCTCGCGGCGATCGAAATTCTTCTTCCCCTGGCCAAAGAGGAGTACCGGCAGCTGAGCGGCCCGAGATCCAGCAGCTGCGATCCACGAACTGCCGCGCTGATCAAAAACGAGGCCGACGCCTGGGCCATTGGAATCGCTCTGGCCGAGGACGCATTGCAACGGATCAAGCCATGCCCTCATCTGTTCGCCAAGTACTTTCACCAGCTTGAGAAAGCGCTGACGAAGGCGGTGCAGCCATGAGCCAACGCATCGCGATCTACGCTCGTGTTTCTACCCTCCACAGCCAGAACCCCGAAATGCAGCTTGCCGAGCTTCGCGAATACGCTGCCCGCCGCGGCTGGGAAGTCACTGCGGAATATGTCGACCTCGGCGTAAGCGGGTCCAGGGAATCCAGGCCAGAGCTCAACCGTATGCTCGCCGCCGCCCATTCTCGGGCCTTTGACGCTGTCGTCTGCTGGAAGCTGGACCGGCTTGGCCGCAGCCTCAAACACCTGGTCACGACGATCGAGGACCTGAGCGCCTACGGTGTGGCCTTTATCTCCCTGCGCGACAATCTCGACCTCAGCACGCCCTCCGGCCGACTCATGATGCACATCATTGGCGCCATGGCTCAGTTTGAGCGGGAGCTGATCAAGGAGCGGGTTTCCGCCGGCATGCACGCTGCTCGGAAGCGGGGAAGCAGAATCGGTCGACCCCGAACCTATGCCAACGCAGATAAAATCCGGGCCCTACGCGCTCAGGATGTCCCCTGGCGCACGATCGCAGCCCAGTTGGGCATCGGCACGGGCACAGCTATCCGAGCGGCTCAGAATGGCGGTGCAGCATGAACGAATCCCCCTTGTCTTCAATGCCATTCCCTGCCGCGTCTGCTTTCTGGCTTGAGCAGCACAGCCGGTACATCAAGCCAAACACCATGAAGAACTACGCGGGTGCCCTAAAGGTACTCCGCCCATTCTTTGGCGAGATTTTGCTGCGGGACATCACAATAGCCGACATACGACGTTACCAAGATGAGCGCGGCAAAAAAGCGGGGGCATACCTACTCAACAGCGAGGTGTGTGTTCTGCAAATGGTCCTCAAGGAAGCCCGCTGCTGGAAGCCAATTGCCGATCTTTACAAGCCTTTGCGGGTGCCCAAGCGCCGCGGCGGCCATAGCATCAGCGCAGACGAGGAGCGAATCCTGCGAGAGGTGGCGTTTTCCAGGCCGAAGTGGCGCCTAGCGGCCCATTGCATGCTCGTCATGCTGAGCACGACCATGGGATTCGGGGAGCTACGCCACATCCGTCGCCGTGATGTAGATCTGAAAAAGCGAAGTCTGCTCGTGCGGGACGGAGC
The DNA here is from genome assembly GCA_963788515.1 of uncultured Acidobacteriaceae bacterium. Lineage (GTDB taxonomy): Bacteria > Acidobacteriota > Terriglobia > Terriglobales > Acidobacteriaceae > PALSA-350. The sequence continues at coordinate 31,002 of CAWBGZ010000017.1, read as the reverse complement.
AAAGAATTTTTATCGCGATCGTACGATTCCCATGAATGCCGCGGCGTATGAATCGATAGGTTGGATCCTGGATCGCTGGGCAGACCTGGGCGGATCAAGGGATGATGAGTTCATCCTGCCTCACCGCCCCCGAAAGCGAAAGGGGCCATGGCTCTTCGATGAGCCAATGGGTTCCATAACGACCGCTTTCAATGGCATCCGCAAAGAAGCCGGCCTGCCAAAATTCCGCGTATACGATTGCCGCGTGCAGGCGATCACAAAGCTACTCAGCAACCCTGCCGTGAGCCCGCAGGTGTCCAAAGAGATCGCGGGTCACATCAGCGAGGCAATGCAGAGCCACTATTCAATCCAGCAGCACGACACCAAAATGGCGGCCCTTGAAGCTCTGGAGCACCCTACGGTGCACCCGGAGACCGAGCCAACCCCACCCGCCCCGCTACCAACCTCGGCAGAACTCATACATCCTGCCATTCAAGCCGAGATTGACCGCCTTAGAGCCGAGATAGCACGCCTGGCCGAGCGACAGTCTTCGGAGCCCAGCGCGCCTGAGACGCGCGCCCACGCGCGACGTAGAGCGAGAAGACCTAGCGGCGATCCTGCAGTGGAGGTCTTTCATCGCCGCCAGTCAGCTAAGAACTTGATCACCTTCCCGGCTCGCCCAGGGGCTTAAAACAAGCCTGCGATATACGTACCTTCTTCGGCGCAGACCGTTACTCGGTTGGACTACCTAAGCAACGATCGAATTCTCCGTAGACACTGAGCGGTCACTTTGTGGCGGGAGAGCGGACATGCGCGCAGGCTCAACCCCAAATACGAGCCATTCAGGGTCCTCCGACGCAATAAGCATTGCTTGAGCAGCCGACTTAGCTCTGAGGTAGTAGCGCTTCGTGTGTGGATATAGGGAGTTCAACGAGTGCTGGGGCCGAAGGACCACACAATAAGTGTGCATTGGTTCTCCTAGCGGTTTGAGATGGCGTGCCCCGGGTGAACTGCACAACAATAGTAGCAGCCATCTGTCCATTCAGGCGGGGCCTCGCCTGTGAGAAATGTTCGCCTTATTTTCGCCTATACTGGCCGTCATGAGTCGCTACGACCGTCCGAGCCATCGCGTCTATATGACGTTCTTCTACCGGGCAGGTTGGCAGGTCTCATTCCTCGAAACTGATGCCAAGACGCCGCTGCCCAGGACGTTCACGTTTACCGATCCAGAAAAGATCCGAGAACTCGCACGGCGCGGGGAAGCCTGGGGAGATTCGGAGAGCCGGCAAATATTGGAGCACGCGATAGAGAACGGGCGGGGAGGTTGCTACTTGCGTCTGACGCCTGAGCAACATCGAAAACTGACGCGGCCCTGAGTGGACCGGATGCCGGCTATGGCGCAAAATGACGCTTGCTCTTTATTGCTCCCGAGTAAAATTTATTCAGACGTGACTCTTCTTCTTTAGGGGCCCTTGGCAAGATTCCAAAGGAGAATACAAATGCAAGCCGCCATCCTGCTGGTGGGAGAGTACCAGCCTCTCCTTAATACACGCGCCCAGCTTCTGTCGGACTGGGAGGTTGTCACTATAGAGGCGAGAGGCGCATTAGAGGCGTTAACGGAACGCCCATACGATCTTCTCATTTTCTGTCAGTCCGTGCCGGACTCCACGGTGGGAGAACTGATCGCTCAGGCGACTAAGCTGCATCCATACATCAAAGTTTTGGCTCTCTCTTACGACGGAGAGCCCCGACGCTTGGGTGCAACGACGTTCACGTCTGATATCTACAAGCCGGAGTTGCTTCGGAATGCCGTCGCTCGTTTGCTGAGTGCGACGTAAACGGGTTAGAAGCTGCCGGAGATCAAGTGTGAGCAAAATTGCTCAGACAGAGTTCCTAAATGCTTCTATTTGTGCAGAATGGACCAAGACCTCAGAGACTCCCTGGAAGCGATTGCCAATCTTATTTATCTAATTCGTCACTCACTTCATGATCCAGCCGCGACCATCGCATATGTGGGCCTGGTTGACGAGAGGATGAAGGCACTCGCACTCCACGTCGCTCTCGATGCCTCGTGACGGTTCAGTGTTGCCGACCGGAATAAGCAGTCGTGCCGGTCTATACTGATGTGCTACTGAGGTGCTTGGCATGAAAGGCAACAGCGACTGGCAAAACCGTCTCGAACAATTAGGGCCGTAGCTCTGGGGGTCATGGTGGTGGCTGCGGGCATCATCTGGTACGTCCGACACTAAGCAATGACGGAGCCAAAGGTATACGAGTTCAGCAAGCACATCGGCGCACTCTGCGTCCGAGCCAACAAGAACGTCTTCGAGTTGGGTGAGAAGCTTGGAATTGATCCTGCTGAGCTGCTGAGGATGATTAATGGCAAGGTGATGCCGACCAAAGCCGTCATCAGTGGCCTGGCCAAGGAGCTGGATTCTGATGTCAGGTTTCTGCAGAAGTTAGCTGCTGAGATCAAGGTGACTAACGTCTGACTTCATCCACTCGTACCGCTCTGGCCTAGAAGCCGCGGCTGATTGACGCTACCTCGGCGTCATTTGTCGTAGAAGCATTTGGGCCGCCTCGCCCTACACTTCGGATAACGTGTGAGGTCTTCTCATGCAGCCGAGGTGCTCGATCTGTTGGACTACGCAGAATCTTGCGAAGTGTTCCAAGGAAGGCTGTCCAAACTTGCTGTGTGCTCATCACGGCAACCGGTATCTCGGTCGCTGTTTCGACTGCTGGGAGACTGCGAGCATATCGCTGCTGCCTTCGAACCGCCCGCGAAAAAGATGACGCCCTGCAAATAACTTTTTCCACAGGTTCTCGGCAACCTTCTGGCATCAAAATTTAAGCACAGGAGGAGACGCGATGATCGAACGCAGGCAAATCGACCATGAACGAGTCTTGCAACTCGGCAAAACTCTTCTGCTACTGATTGCTCGTCAAGAATTGCTCCTAGACCTCCCAACCGTGAAGCAGTCGAGCAAAACGATGATACCCATCCAAGAATTCAGCAAGGCATCCTGAGACCTCGTCGGTGTGAGTATTCCGCGTGTCGGACAGTTCTGCCCTTCAAATATCGCCCGATTGTTGCTCGGCGTGTTCATCATCGTGACGCTGGTGATCGCAGTTGGTTTCTGGCTCTACCATTCGCCCGGAAACGGTACGTCCATCGAGCCTACCAAGTGATGCAGGACCGCTCCCTGGTCTAGGTTCGCGGTGCAGCCTCAGCTCCAGAAGTTCCTCCGTCACATACCCGGCGGTTGTTCCGTCTGAAAATGTCACAAGTAAACCATCCTCACCGTCCAGTTCCACGGTCAGTATTTGTATCGGTTCGGCCATCGGGGAGATTTAAACGAAAGCGAAAAACCTGAGGTTGATTGCCCCACAAGTGTGCCGAAATCATTTGGTTTTGGCACCGATCGACAGGCGGGCATGCGTCGCACAGGATGAGCGAGATACGAGTCGACCCGGCCCGACAACTTGTGAACAACGCTGAAGCGAATCATCCGTTTGCTCCGGCAAGTTGTAGGGTCGAGGACTGGCGCCATGCTTCGTAGGTTCGACCTATCTGTTTCTCTCCGTTTCCTCTGAGAGTGCCTCACTAGCCAAACCGTAAGCTGGATTCCAGTCCCCGCCTCGTCAAACCCAGCGTGCGGATTTCCCGCACTGGGCTTTCCTGTGTGCTTCATGTCAAGGGTTATGAGGCCTATTCGGTGGGACCGCTTTCTGTCAGGCTCCCTGCCACCGCACGCGATAGTCGTGAAACAACCCGAGCGTGTGGTAGAGCCAGTCCTTACTCCACTGCTCCCACCCGAACCCCTGGAGTCCCTGGGCGCGCATCAGGTGCCGCCGAATCTTCCTTTCCACCCATTGGCTGATAAACGAAGAGCACTGGCTCGAGTGGCCTGCCGCGAAGTAGTTCACCCAACCTCGTAGGATCGGATTGATCTCTTCAATCACCCGTTCCACAGGCTGGCTAAGGTATCGTTGGAAGACGGTCTTGAGCTTTGCCAACAGGGCCGTCCGCTTTTTCAGCCTGGGCACATACTGGGGCCACCACTTTCCGAATCGGCTTCGGATAAGACGGTACTCGAACCCCAGGAAGCAGAAGCTCTCTCCCTTCGATAGGTCTACCATCCGGCTCTTCTCTTCGTTGATCTCCACTTTGAGTTTGGCTAATTCTTCCCGGACTCGTCTTGCAACCGCCCTAACCAGCCAGTCCTGTCGCGGATGGGAGTCGATCAATAACACCATGTCGTCTGCAAAACGCGCATACTGAACACGGGTGTATTGTCCAAAGCGGGTGGTGGTAATCGCCTTCTCCAGCATCTGGTCTACCTCGTTGAGATAGAGATTACTGAGCAGCGGCGAAATCACACCCCCTTGGGGAACCCCCTTCTTTCCGGTCGACTTCAGGATTTTCTTCAGCAGCCGCATCACCGTTGCATCTTGGATTCTTCGCGCCACCTTCGCCAACACCTGATCATGCCGCAGGTTGTCAAAGTAGGCCCGTAAATCAAGATCGATGACGCGGGTTTTGCCGCTCACAATCGCTTGCGCCACCCGGATGACCGCTTGATGGGCTGTCCGTTTTGGCCGGTAGCCATAGGACCCCGGTTGAAAATCAGCTTCGAAGATCGGCTCCAAGATGAGCTTCAGCGCACCTTGAACCACGCGGTCACGAATTGCAGGAATCGAAAGGACGCGGGCTTTGTTGCCCCCGTCCTTCGGGATCTCCTTCCTCCGAACCGGTGTGGACCGATACGTGTTGGTGACAAGTTCGTCCCGTATCTGCTGTAGGAACTTCTCCACTCCGCCTTCTTCAATGGCTTCGAACGTGACCCCATCCATTCCTGGGGCCCCGTTGTTCTTCTTGGCCATCTGGTAAGCTTCGCGAAGCGTTGCCACCTTGCAGACGTGGACGTACAATCCCCAGAAACGCCAAGTTGTTTCAGCCTTCGCCTTGACGTATAGGCTCCTTCTCAGGTCTTGCAAACTAATGGGTGCCTTTATCATTCACCCTTGCCTTCCTTCGGGTTGGAGTCTTTGCACATCAGCAGGGCCGCTTCGCTCCACGGACATTACTCCGCTTCACCGCTACTACTGGCCCCTCCGTCGCCCTCTCGTCTTCCATCGATTTCCTGGGTTCGCCAGTTATACGACTTCCTGCTCCGCCGATTTCTCGCGGGACGAGGAGGGCTTCTCCAGTTGCTTAGCGCATCCTTGTCATCGTGCTGCCGCTAACACCCCGCCAGAGTGTCCCACCGCTTCAGTCAGTTGCGGCGGTCCATGTTGGCTTCGCCCTTTCGGTGCGGGCTCGGCCCCTGGAGTTTTCGGTTTTCGAGGCCACCTATGCGTTCACTTTCGTTGCGGCCCAATGACTCGCTCACCATCCCAAAGATGGCTTTGTCGATCGGCTTCATTCGCTTCGTTTCCTCCGCGAATGCGATCCTAGCTACAGGGTCTTGACTCTTGCCCTGGTAGGTCTACCTCCTACTGAATACGCCAGCCTTAAGCTGGACACACACCGAGAACCCGACTTTTCTGGCACTTCGGCATTTTTCAAGTCGCTCGACGGTCCGCAGAAATCCGAAGTGCGCTGCCATCGCCCCGCAGACTGTCGCTAGTGACAGGTGACTTGGCGCGGAAGGTGGCCATAGGATAGGCGCGCCGATGAGGGCAGATAGGAAAAAACGATGAGTGCGGATGACAAAGCAATCAAGCAGGATTATCTACCTTTCCCACCCACACCGTCGGCGAGCGTCGCTGGCCGCACGATGCAGGAATCAATCTACAGGCAGCGCAAAGAACCGCACCGGCTTCCCCCTGATGCGCCCAACATCCTCATCGTGCTGATCGACGACGCAGGTCCGGCCCTGCCTTCCACCCTGGGGGGCGAGGTCCAAACCCGGACGATGGACCGCGTCGCCATGGGAGGGATCTCGCTCAACCGGTTTCACACCACAGCCATGTGCTCGCCCACGCGTGCTTCGATTCTCACTGGCAGGAATCACCACCGGGTCGGTTCCGGCCAGATCGCAGAGCTGGCGAACGACTGGGATGGATATTCGGGGCACATCCCCAAGAGCAGTGCGCTGGTTGCCGAGGTGCTTAAAGACTACGGTTACAATACCTCCGCTTTTGGAAAGTGGCACAACACGCCGGCCGAGGAAACGACCGTTGCTGGTCCCTTCGAGAACTGGCCGACGAGTTTGGGTTTCGAATATTTCTACGGATTCCTAGCAGGCGAGGCGTCGCAGTATGAACCGAACCTGGTTAGGAATACCACAGTCGTCCTGCCACCCAAGAGCCCGGAGGAGGGTTACCATCTCAGCGAGGATCTGGCGGACGACGCCATCGGATGGCTGCAGACACACAAGGCCCTACAGCCGGACAAGCCGTTCTATATGTACTGGGCGAGCGGCGCCATACACGGGCCGCACCACATTATGAAAGAGTGGGCCGACAAATATAAGGGTAAGTTCGATGACGGCTGGGACGCGTACCGTGAGCGCGTCTTCAAGCGCGCAAAAGAGAAGGGCTGGATTCCCGAAGACGCGGTACTCACGCCCCGGCACGAATCGATGCCGTCATGGGAGAGCATCCCTGAAGACGAGAGGCCCTTTCAGCGCCGCCTGATGGAAGTGGCCGCCGGGTTTGCCGAACACGTGGATGTTCAGGCCGGCCGCATCATCGACGAAATCGACAAGCTTGGCTATGCCGACAACACCCTCATCTTCTACATCTGGGGCGACAACGGTTCCTCTGCGGAGGGCCAGAACGGCACCATCAGCGAGTTGCTGGCGCAAAACGGCATTCCCTCCACCGTTCAGCAGCACATCAGGGCTCTGGACGACGTTGGTGGGCTCGACGCGCTCGGCACGCCCAAGGCCGACAACCAGTACCATGCTGGGTGGGCGTGGGCGGGCAGCACTCCGTACAAAGGGACTAAGCTTCTAGCGTCGCACTTCGGCGGCACGCGCAACCCGCTGATCATCCGGTGGCCGGCAAAGATCAAGCCCGATTCCACACCGCGCCCACAGTTCCATCACTGCAACGACATCGTCCCCACAATTTATGAAGTCGTCGGAATCACACCCCCACTCGAAGTCAACGGTGTTCCTCAGGATCCAATCGATGGCGTGAGCTTCGCCTACTCCTTTGACGAACCCAAGGCCAAAGGCCAAATGCTCACCCAGTACTTTGAGATCATGGGCAGCCGCGCCATCTATCACGATGGGTGGATGGCTTCCGCTTTTGGACCACGGGCTCCGTGGCTTCCCGGCTTGCCTCCAGGTATTAAAGAGTGGACCCCGGACAACGACGTTTGGGAACTTTACAACCTGGAGGAAGACTGGAGTCAGGCCAACGATCTGGCCACAAAAATGCCGGAGAAGCTGGCCCAACTGAAGGATCTTTTCCTCATTGAAGCTACGAAGAACAAGGTGCTTCCCATCGGCGGTGGCCTTTGGGTTCCCCTACTGCACCCCGAGTTGCGGATCGCGCCCCCATACACGGAGTGGACCTTCTCCGGAAACGCCGTCCGTATTCCGGAGTTCTGCGCGCCGGCCCTGGGCAACAAGCCAAACGTGGTTACCATCGACGCCGAGATCCCAGCCAATGCCAACGGTGTGCTCTACAAGCTGGGAGCGAATTCCGGTGGTCTCACGTGCTTCGTGGAGGACGGCATCCTCTGCTACGAATACAACCTGTTCATCATTCAGCGTACGAAGATTCGTGCCAAGCGGAAGCTTCCCACCGGAAAGGTGAAGATCGAGGTCGAGACGACATACTTAGTCCCCAAGCCGGGTGGACCGCTAAACATCACGATGAAGGTCAATGGCGAAGTGGTTGCCACGGGTCAGGTACCGATATCCGCACCGCTGATCTTCACCGCCAACGACTGCCTCGACATCGGCATTGTCCATGGATCGCCGGTGTCGCTTGACTATTACGACAAAGTGCCGTTCAAGTTCAACGGGACCATCGAGCAGGTGCGCGTGGAATACGTGACACCGAAGAAGTAGCTAGCGACTACCTACGTTATCCTGACCTTCAGTCGTCGAGCCGCCGAATCGAGCTCCTCCCTGGGTCGACTGTTAGGAAACCACCCGAAGATCAAGCTCCTTAAAAACGTTCCCGGTAACTTGCCCGGCCGTGCCCACTGGGGGGGAATTTACTGAAAACCCGACTTTGCAGGAAGTACAAGATCGCACGCCAAAGTCAGCGCTCCATACGTCCGGTATGCCTACCGTGATTCAACATCGGTCCGGCGATCCAAGTGTTTGGGGCTTGCAATCTGTCCCAGGAACGATACACTTCCCTCGAACCGGCACCGAAGAAGGAGATTCCGGCTTAAGGGGGAGCCCTATGAGCGACGCACGGTCAACGACGCTTGTCGACCGGTGGCAGAGCCGATTTGAAGAGCGGCTGCTTGCGCCCGAACACGACGGTTATCCGGCGGCGTGCCGAATATGGAACGGAATGATTGAACGCACACCGGCGTTGATCGCGCGCTGCACATCGAACGCGGATGTTGCAGCTGCGATCAAACTGGCGCGTAGCGAGGAACTGCCGCTCAGTGTGCGCAGCGGTGGGCATGGAGTAGCAGGGAATGCTATCTGCCAGCACGGTGTCGTCATCGATCTCACTCTCATGAAGCGTGTCGCGGTGGATCCAGCTGTTCGCGAGGCCGTTGCTGGCGCGGGCGTGGTTTGGGGAGAGTTCGACGCTGCTTCGCAATCCCATGGGCTGGCGACAACCGGCGGGCAAGTGTCGCACACCGGCATTGCAGGCCTGACTCTGGGCGGCGGCCTGGGTTATCTGATGTCGAAGCACGGCGCGACCTGCGACAATCTGCTGTCGGTTGAACTGGTCACCGCAGATGGCGAGGTTATGACCGCCAGCGAAGACATCAATCCGGATTTGTTCTGGGCCATGCGCGGCGCCGGCGCGAACTTTGGCGTCGCCACCTCGTTTCGTTATCGCCTGCATCCACTTCCCGGCGTGTTCGCGGGGCTGATGCTGCATCCTCGCGATCGCGCGGCCGAACTGGCTGCGTTCTATCGAGAATTCCTGCGCAACAGCCCGGATGAGCTGGACACGACGTTCGGATTCCTGAACGGCCCGGACGGCACGCCTCTAGTTGGCGTGATTGGGGTATACGCCGGTCCGAGCGACGAAGGCGAAGATGTTCTCAGACCTCTCCGCAAGTTCGGACCGCCAATCGTGGATACCATCCGGCCTATGCGGTACACGGAGGTGCAGCAGATGCTGGACGCGGCCGTGCCGGTGGGAAACCGGTATTACTGGAAGTCGAACTTTGTGGACACGCTTCGAGATGGACTGGTTGAGGTTTTACGCCGGGGCGCCGATGCGATGCCGTCGCCATACTCGCTGATACTTCTGTTCGAGACCAAGGGCGCAATCCGCCGAGTGGCGAAGGAGAAGATGGCGTTCGACCACCGTGATGCGAACTTCGAGATGTCCATCATCGCGAACTGGACGGATCGAGTCGAAGACGCCAGGAATATGGCTTGGGCGCGGGATCTTTGGAAGACGTGTCAGCCATTCGTCATGGATGCGGTCTATTCAAACCACATGACCTCCGATGAACCTATCGAGCGCGTCAGGTCAGCTTACGGTGCGAAGTACGCGCGACTGGAGATACTCAAGGCTCAATATGATCCAACAAATCTCTTTCGCATGAATCACAACATCCCTCCGCAGGCGTGAAGACTCTCTTCGGCTCACGAACGCGTGGGATTGATGGTTCTTGAACGAGGCTTGGCATGGTATTTCCTTTCGGCAAATAGGGATAAGCCGTGGGACCGAAGGGGATCTGTTTTGAAAGGTCCTTCCTTGTTCACCGCCCTACAGGAGCAGCTTGGACTTAAGCTGGAACCGACAAAAGCTAAGGTAGAGGTGGTCGTGATTAACCATATTGATTTGCCCTCGGAGGGCTAGTTCCGCCAGCTTCACCCAACGGACACCGTCGTTACCGGCAGTTGCGGCCCTCGCCCCTCGGCAATCCTGGAATTGTCACATCGCCAAAAATCCAGGCCGCACAATCCAAGTGCTATGAAAACGGGGTTGTAGGTAACTTCCCAGCGGGGTCCGCTGGCTGGGGGCAACTTGTAGGGTCGAGGACTGGCGCCATGTTTCGTAGGTTGGGCCTAGCTGTTGCTCTCCGTTTCCTCTGAGAGTGCCTCAATAGGCGAACCGTAAACTGGTTTTCAGTCCTCGCCGCGTCAAACCCAGCGTGCAGATTTCCCGAAGATTTCCCGCACTGGGCTTTCCAGGGTGCTTCATGTCAAGAGTTATGAGACCTGTTCGGGTCGGCCCGCTTTCTGTCAGGCTCCCTGCCCGAAGCTGGTCATGGTCTGGGCCATCCTTGGTAAGTTCTGGTGCTGCTGGGATAATTTGGGTAACGTAACGCCTGTGAATTGTTTTCAGCTTATCTTCGCCTATACTCGCCTCGTGTCCCGCTCCGATCGGCGAGTGCATTTGCTTCTCACTGGTCGATTTGAGAACCGCGATATGATCGTGGTCGATAGTCTTACGCCACCAGAAACCTGCCGCGGTGCCAGCTGCGAGAAGAGATGATCAAATCCCAACTAAAGTATCAATGCCCCGACTGGCTACGCTCAATCGTCATCAACGTGAACGTGTCGGGCAGCACAGGTCTTCTTGCTCCGCCCGCAGGAGCATCGCCAAATTTTGCTGAGACGATGAACAGGCGATGGTTGCTGGGATCGAGACCCATGTTACGGGAGCCAACCGGTGTGGTCACTGTTTCGATCACGTGATATTGATCTGGGCCGTCCTGATGAATCACCGTGAGGGTGCCATCCGCATTGGAAGCAAAGACGTTCCCCGTGCTCGCGTCGTATCCGGCACCGTCGACTCCCTTTCCGATCGGAAGGGTCACCACCGCTTTGCCTGCCTGGTAGTCAGACACCGCCATAACGCCGCTACGGCATCCGCTAAACAGACGATGGTGAACCCTATCAACGGCCATCGAGACCGGCTGCTTGCATGGAGCGGTGGACCATCGGCGCTCTACTGTGGCGCTCTTCGCGTCAATTTCAACTACCTCGCTCGTATCGGTGAGATTTGCATACACTTTTCCGTCGTCGGCCGAGACACCGTATTCCGGCTTGCCGCCAAGAGGGAGATTCTTGATCACTTTTCCGTCGCGCGGATCGATTACCGTTGAGGAGTGGGCGTCCCCATTCAGAGTAAAGATCCGGTTTGAAACCCCGTCGAAGAGAATCGCATCGGCATCTTCCGCGGCCGGGATCCGCCGCAGCACGTTGAAGGTCTTGAGATCGAACATCACCACGGATTTGTCTTCGCTCGAAGTGGCAAACCCATGGCCGGAGTCTTCGGCAATTGCCGTTCCGTGCGCACCGTGGACGTCGGGCACTTCTCCCAGTAGTTTTCCGCTGTCTTCGTCCACAACCATCACGCGAGTCTGACGCGCGATGTAGACACGGTGACTGGTCGGGTCGGGCACAACGTAATCCCAGCTTCCGTTCCCACCCAGCGCATACGTGTGGGTGATTTGATAGAGGTTACTGGACTGCGCCCACAGTGCCGTTGCGGTGGCGACGGTGAAGACAAACACGTGTCGGTGCATGAGAACTCCTTGTCTGGAAACAGTGCTTTGCAAGCCGACCGTCCGGCTAGCAGGGGCCTGAACTCCATGCTTGTTCAAGCCTATCGGGCAAACATGAAGCGAAGCTGAAGATGTGTTCTACCCCTCCGATCCGGGAGCGCCGATCCAGGTGGCGATGCGACCTTGGCCTTCAAGGCAGGATTCGTCTTCAGGTTGGCTTAATCAAGATTCCCTACCACTTGATGACGAAGGCCCCGACACGAATCAACGCGGCGCGGTTGGGTAGTCAACTGGCGCGTGCCACCTCCGGTTCTCTTCGGCCGCAGACGGATGCAGAACGCCAAAGTCTGGTCCAAATGAGCTCCGGTCTTCGCCTGCTGGGAGGTGCGATAGCGTATCCGCTCTCATGGTCCACTTCAACAAAGACGGCCAGTTCGTGATAGGACGCTTCGGCCTCGATCCCATAACTCGGGATGAACTTCTGGAAGGAGAAATAGAACGCGTCCGCCAGTTTACCCTACGTATCCTCCCGCGGATCGCGGCCTGTTTGTGGATCATTTGCGTCGCCGTGTGTCCTGCGAGCTACGCGTTTGAGGTTAGTTCCTCTGCAACTACGGTGATGGTCCCCGTCGGCATGCGTTGCGGGATGGCTGATCGGGCATTACGTGTTTGAGAAACACCATGTCCACACCGCGCCACGAGGGAAACTTGACATTGCAAGATGAGCCGACGATATGTCTTAGACAGGCGGGGCGGAGAGGCCGAACCGTATTGCGAGGGATATCTTACACCTCGTCTTCAGCCTCTAAGATTTCTACTCCAGGGCGATAAAGCGCCCTACTACCGACATCACTTTGCGAGGGCGACCTGCTCGGAGGCTTGCCGAAGGTATTCGTGGAACTGTTACTTTTTATGAGCGAGTTTTTCACCGTCGGGTCCAACCTGAATCTCCGATTGCTTTCCGCCGGTGATCACCTGGGCCTCGTAGGCAACGACCTTGCCGTGCCTGGTCAACGATTCAACCTTCGAAAGCCTGCCTTTCCGGGCTTGCGCACTGAGACCGTGAAACACGTTTGCGGGCAGCGCATCCGGGGCAACCTGCTCTTCCACCTCCAGAATGTTCCCTTGTGGATCGATCGTCACATCCTTGGTGTGATCGCCAACCATTAACTGCACTTCATATTCGACGTGCCGGTGTTCGATATCTTTCGTGTAACCAAGAACAGTTGCGCCGGCACTTTGTGCATCGGCAGTTTTCTGTACAGCAGCGGGAAGGTCCGATTTCTTAACTCGATCCTCGGCGACGGAGGCATTTCCCATTGCCACAAAAGCAGCTGCCATGCAAACATTCGCTAATCGCATAGCGCACCTTGCTTTCAGCCTTCATCCTAGGAGGGGAACCTTAACCTCCGCTTAAGGCAGGGGCCCAACATCTGGCTTGGCAAACAATGGCGACAGGGTTGTGGCGTGCGCGGAGAGGATTTACTTTGCAGCCGCCAGGCGCGGGAGGGTGAGGACGGACGGCGACAACATGCCTGTTCCGGGAGCTTCGACTGCTCGCTGGCAACTTTGATTTGCCTTCCCCCCGGGTCTTGGTGGGATGAGGTATCCCGTCTGACAGGAACACCGGTCGTCGCAGGCTGTTCCAGACATTTCGATAGTGTGGGTTGTTTTGCTCCAAACAACTCTGGGGAGAGTGTCATCGATCCTGAATCACATCGCTTAGAATTCGGACTGCATATCGGGGTGCTTGCTCGCGGATCAGCTCACGCGAGGCGTCTATAGCCATGTGGCTCAGGCTATGGCTGCAAGCTCCAGGTACCTGAGACCAGCGCGCATCATCGCCTGCAAGATAGCAACGCTATCTGCATCAGAGCCCTTCTCGAATTGCCGGTCGTCATAATCCAACGCGTTCGTTACGTGAGCTACGATGCCAATGTCCACTCGGCGGGCAGTGGCGAAGGCGAAGAGCGACGCCGCCTGCATTTCCACCGCAAGAACGCCGGCATCTGCGTGACGCTGGAGTTGCTCGGTCGTTTCCCGGTAAGGCGCATCAGTGGTCCAAACTGATCCCTGAACGACCGTCCAGCCCAAACCGGTGAGTTCGGCGCTAAGCAGATTGCCAATCGGTGTGGGGCAAGCGACGTGCTCGCCGGGAGGCAAGTAGTGGAGCGATGTGCCCTCATCCCGCACAGCACAGGTCACGACAACAAGACCTGGAAGCTGGAACGAGGGAGATACGCGTCCGGCGGAAGTGAGGCCTAAAATTAGGCGTGCCCCCACCACACGGAGCTGTTCGGCAATCAACACGGCGTAAGGGCCGCCGATTGTGCGGGCGATCAGGCCGCAGCGGATGCCATTGGCTTCGACCAAATACATCGTGGTATGAAAGCACGCCCAAGGTTCAAAAGGTGTTGCCATGCCATGACTCGAGAGCCAATCGGTCAGATCGCCATCGAAGTCAAGAACGCACATTGCGGGAACGCTCAACTCCGGCAAGCCCCTGGTTTCGCGGACTGAGTTCACCAATACCTCGGGCTTAAATACCGACGGCGAGTTAAGGGCATGGTCGAATAAGGGGCATCGCTCTGAAGGGTTCATTCAATATCCATAGTAACCGGGGTTCTTCGACCTTGATGCTTGCGAACTGCTTCTTCATTTCCGCATTCCTTTGTCTAGTGGGGTTTCTGCATCGGTTTTCGACCGGAAGGGAAACCATAATTCGAGTGACCCTCGTTTTGTATCTTGCAGCTTTTCTCGACGAAACCGGGTTAGACAGTCGATTCAACGGGCCCACCGCAGCAGACGTGAGATTCCGCTTTGATTGACCCGGTCATAATGGTTAAGGAAGCTATCCAGGCCCAGACTCCGCCCCGGCGGTACCAGGAAAAACTGGACCATGACGATGATCAGGAATATGTACTGCCACGGCCATTCTCCAGGAGAACGATACAGGCCCTGCGACAAGTTGATGGCCATGGCCGCGCCCAGCAATGAGCCGAGACGGGACCAGGCGCCGAGCAGTAGCGTCACACTGATCAAGGCTTCGACCGCGAACACTTGTGGTGCGAAAAAGCCGAAATGAGCCAGCACCACATTCGACACAAAAGCCCGCTGAAGGTCGCTCGACGCGAATTTCACCATCTCTGACGTCCAGAACCGAAGCCCGCCGTAATTTGGCGGCACTTTCCAAATGACCTGTTGCCACCACATCGCACCCATCACGGTGCGAGCGAGCCATGTCCATACGTGATAAACGGAGCGCTGTTCAGGGTAGAGACGGTAGACCAAGATGGCCAGGATGATGCCCGCCAGCAGAAGCACATCGAACACAATGGTCGTCCAACTCTGCACGGTGCACATGTATTTAAAGCTGTCTATGAATGGGTTCGTTCTCATGGAGATCCGTTATTAAGATTCGTTTGAGTGCCTTGCGCCAGAACAGGTTACGCTAAAGCTGGCAAAGGCGTCTTCCCAGTTCCAAGCGGTAATCCGGAAATTAGCATTTGATCGAGTCGGCTTTTCGGACTGGTCGCCGTTCAGCGCTGACGTCGAGTTCCCGTGAACGGGAATTTCGGTAACTTCCCGTCGCTTCACCTCTCCCGCTGGGGAACTTACCGAAAACCCGACTTCAGGCACTACGCAGGATCACTTCGGATTGTCCGTAATCGTCCCCGAATTCGCCGGCCATCGCTAATGGCACTTCCACGCAACGCACTTTGTGGCGAAGTTAGCGGAGCTTTTTACTTCTGGCGGCAGCGCGTTAAACAACTAACTGGAACCGCAGTTATCTAAGTGCCGAGGCGACTCGCTCAAAGAATGCTTCACTACCTCGTGTCGCAGTGGGATACAATCCGCCAGCATGATCACCTGCTCTGGCTGCGGGGCGGTATGTTCTGAGAACTCCCGTTTGTGCTCTTCCTGCGGGGGTGCCATTTCTATTTCCGGCACGCCGACTCTGGAGCGGAGTGCTACTGCTGCCGGATCTGCGGCGACTGTGCACCCACCGCAAAGCGAAGGATTCTCACCTGGGGTGGTTTTGGCCGCCCGGTATCGGATCGTTGCTCTGCTTGGCCGCGGCGGCATGGGCGAGGTCTATCGCGCTGAAGACCTCAAGCTTGGCAATGTTGTAGCACTCAAGTTTCTCCCGGCCTCGCTCCAGCACGACACGGCCGCTCTTGCGAGATTCCATGCTGAAGTGCGTAATGCCCGCCAGGTTTCGCACCCGAATGTCTGTCGTGTCTACGACATCGGTGAGGTAAACGGCCGGCACTTTCTCACGATGGAGTACATCGACGGCGAAGATCTTGCGTCATTGCTGCGCCGCATAGGTCGTTTGCCACCGGACAAGGCTTTGGAGACCGCGCACCAGATCTGCGCCGGTCTATCAGCCGCACATGACTGCGGGTTGCTGCACCGTGATCTGAAGCCGGCCAACATCATGCTCGATGGACGAGGGCGGGTGCGCATCACGGACTTCGGGCTAGCCCTCCACCATGACGACGCAACTGCCCGGAGCGAGGTTGCGGGTACACCGGCCTACATGGCTCCGGAACAGATTGGAAAGGGCGAGGCCAGCATTCGCACCGATATTTACTCGCTGGGACTGGTATTTTATGAGCTGTTTACCGGGCACCTTCCGTATCGGGCAAACACTCCGCTCGAGTGGCGACGGGCACATCTGGAGTCTTCCCCCAGGACACCGTCGTCGGTGGTAAAGGATATTGATCCGGCAGTGGAAAGCGCGATCCTGCGCTGTCTGCAAAAAGATCCGGCAAAACGCCCACCTTCGGTTAGGCAGGTGGCAGCTGCGTTTCCGGGCGGGGATCCTCTGGCCGCTGCGCTTGCGGCAGGAGAAACGCCGTCGCCCGAGATGGTCGCTGCTTCGGGAAATTCCGAAGGCCTGCGGCCGCTCCTGGCTTGGATAATGCTCGCCAGCGTCATTGCGGCGGTTACTGCCTGCATTCTGTTGAGTGCGCGAACGATGCTCTACCGGCGCGTGCCGCTTATAAAACCTCCAGAAGCCCTTGCCGAGCGCGCGCGGGACATTCTGCACAGTGCCGGGTATCCCGAGCCACCGGCGGACACGGCGATGGGATTCTACGAAGGAAGAGACTTCCTGCGCTATATAGAGCAACACGACAAATCGAAAGGGCGTTGGGATCAGCTGGAGACCGGGGCGTTTGTGTTTTGGTATCGCGGCAGCCCCCGGCCGCTCGCGGCTCATGCCGCTTACCTCTTCTCGGATGCACCCATGTTGGGCGCGGTGTGGACGGACGACCCACCGTTGGATGAGGCCGGGATGACGCTGGTCAGCCTCAATCCCCTGGGTCGCCTTACGCAGTTGATCGCAGTTCCAGCCCAGGTAGAGAACTCGGCAAACGCGGCATTGCCGCCTGATTGGGCACCGCTGTTCTCTGCCGCCGAACTCGATCCGTCCCAGTGGCAGCCAGCGCAACCAATCTGGACGCCCCCGGTATCCAGCGACGTGCGCGCTGCGTGGATTGGATTCCTGGCGGAGCGGCCCGATATTCCGATGCGGATTGAGGCCGCAGCTTTTCGGGGCAAACCCGTCTACTTCCAGGTGATCGGTCCCTGGACCCTCCCTAAACCCAGGCATCCGGATCAGCCGACCGTCGGCGAGAGTGTGGCCCTGTCAGTGTTCATCTTTGTGTTCTTTTCCCTGCTGTTGAGTGGTGTACTGCTCGCGCGGCGGAACCTGCGCCTGGGCCGGGGGGATCGGCGCGGGGCTTTTCGGCTGGCGGCCTTTGTATTTGCGGCTTGGGCGGTGGCATGGCTCTTCGGCGCGCACCACGTCTCGAGTTTCAGCGAATTCCCGCTTTCCGTGGAGGCGTTGGTTTGGGGGCTTGCCTGGTCCTCTTTCAGCTGGCTTCTCTACAATGGCCTGGAGCCATATGTGCGCCGCCACTGGCCGGCCACGCTTGTATCCTGGAGCCGCTTGCTGGCCGGAGACTTTCGGGATCCATTGGTGGGACGCGATGTGCTAGCCGGTTGTCTCTCAGGGCCGTCTACGGGGGTTCTCGGAAGGGTGGTGTGGTTCATTCCCTCCTGGCTCGGCTATCCTCCGACCCAACCCCACTCCGGTCCAGAGTGGGTGTTACTGGGCGCGCGCTCCACGATTTCCGATGTATCTATTATCTTGATGTACGCGCCTATTTTCTGGCTTGCCGGTCTGTTTTTCCTGGCCCTTCTCCGGGCCTTGCTGCGCAAGGACTGGTTAGCTGCCCTCGCATTCATTTCCTGGGGCGTTTTCTTCGACTTTGCGACGGCACAGCCCCTTGCGGATGTCTTGGTGGGTGGCCTGATCGTGGGTGGTCTGGCTGTGTTTTTGATGACTCGCTTCGGGTTTCTGACCATCGTGACGAATTTCGTCTTCTATGGAGTCCTGCTGACCTTCCCCCTGACTACCCAGGCCTCTGCCTGGTTTGCGGGCATTAGTCTGGCGGGGATTCTACTCATGGCGGCGATAGCGTTCTATGCCTTCTACACTTCTGTGGGCGGGAGACCGGCCTTCGGAGGTGCCATACTCGAGGAGTAACTTGCGGTTTATGCGCCCTCCCCATGCTGCAACGGTCGCATCTGCGCGGGCAGCGATAGAGACCCGCGAAGCTGTGGCCTACCCCCGCAGACGGTAGCAATAGGCCAGATGGGCCCGAAGATGATCAGGTTGACTCATTTGCCGATATTTGAAGCAAATTGAGTATCGCTAGCGATCGTTCAATTACTCGTAAACAATCGTTGGGTTGCAGTAGTTCCCGCAAAACGTTAGGACTCTATCGGGAGTGCCCGGAGCCAAAAAGCGGCTAGCCAGAGCATCTCTGGTGGGCAGTTTCGATAGAGCCGTTTCAAGTGGGCCGCTCGCGTTTGCGGCGGATGCAGTTCGCTATGGGAATTCAATCGTACTTTTGCTGTTTGACCGCTTCACGACTGCCTGGGAACGGTATCGTTGAGAGAAGCAGCAGGTCACAATGCCTCCATTATGCTCCAGCAATGAAGGTTCTACGCATAAGAAAATGCCTGATTGTCGGCACGCGTAGCGTCCGCCGCGCGAGCGGCTTAGTTCAAACGGGGTTATAGGTAAGTTCGACTCTCCAGGCCATAGACATCTCAGGCAAATTTGTAGGGTCGGGGACTGGCGCCATGCTTCCTAGGTTCGGCCTATCTGGGGACACCTCAAGAAACGGAAATTTATGTGCCTTTGCAAAGAAGGGATGCAATGGTTTCAACAGTTTAGACGGACACTGGCAGCCGGTTCTGGTTTGCCGAAGAGCGGCCCACTCCCTGCTTAAATTTTGCTGATTCGAGAGACTTATGTGACCTGAATTTCACTTAGCGTACGTGGCATTACCTTTCTTGAAGTGCCCCCAGAACTGCCGTTTATTTGAATGTAGGCAACAAGTTAGAGCAGATCGACGGAGGAGGTGTCGCGCAGCCCCGGCTTCATGGGGCCCTGTTTAGCTTATCTGTCGCAGCTTTTGGAGAGGGAACATCTTCTGGCCCCGGAACGTATATTTTCTTAAGAAATCCACCGTAACGCTTTGACAGTGAACGTCCCAATTATTGGATCGCTGACGACAGATTGGTCATCAGAAACGCAGGTGAAGTGCATGAATATCCATTCCCCGCAAGAATTCGGAAGAGCCGCTTCCTACGATGCGGTCTTTGCATCCCTGCGCGCCAAACTTGCCGGTGAAGTTTCAAGCAGCGCGATGCTCGCCGACCTGCTGGAGAAATTAAACGGAATGCAGGAGGCGCAAGCGCGGCCAGCCGACTTCACGAAGCGGTTTGATGCGTTTGTTGCCAGAGCGGATGAGCATCTGGATGTAGTGCGGCCGTTCTTTCCGGTCCTGGCGCAATTCCTGCCGGCGCATAAGAAGTCTTTCGCGGCGACCGAGCCTCGGAGAATCGAGGCAGCCAGTGAATCCTCCTGAGAGAGGAGAAAGGACGATATAACGTTCGCTGATCTCATGGGGATGGCTACTATGCATTTTTCTCTGGTTTTGGGCGCGACTTATTCGCGTCGTTTGCCACGAACCCCACGAAGGGATCCTCGTCTGCTGCTGGCAGACTTTCCACAGTCTGCGCAAGTGTCGCGCTAGTCAAACCAAGAAGCATCAAGATCGGCACCGCAGCAGAGATGCTGACAGGCCCAGGAAAGATCCGGCTCTCTCAAAACGTGGGAACTTCAGCGCAGCCGCCATCGCAGCTCCAGCGTAAATAGCAGGTATCCCCAAGCGCTCAGCTGGGGCCTGTATTTCTTGTAAATCAGGAAGCCCCGGCGGCCATCCGGGAATAATCCTGCAGCATGGGGCGCGCCCCGAGGCTGCGGCTTCCATTCTTGGACGGGTCTAACGGGGGGCCCCCGAACCGAGGCTTCTCTCCGCACCACGCAGGCATCACATATCGTATGGTGTGCGTGGAATCTGAACGATTGGAACGGGCGTATGAGAGGGCTCTCCGAGTGTGGGCCGAATATGTGCACCCGCAGGCCGTAGTCCCGCCGGGGCATGATCAGTTGCAACGCGCTTACTTACTCAGGCAAAAGGCATTGGTCGAGCGGAACACTGGCGCAAATCGGCTTTACTCGCATCGACAGAGTTGCGCAATCTGCAAACAACATGAAGTGCGGGCAACCCAGCTTACGAAAAAATACTAACTCTCGTCCAGCGCGGCTCGGTCGTCCGCATTTTCTGTGGGGTTATGTACTGCGTTCAATACGCTGTGAAGGTGCGGCATGATGTTTGGGAGCTTTATGTTTGGCGGGCCGCTGGTGCTTTGGTCTAGCATCACGTCCAACCTTTCGGCGCTCGTCTCTCTGAACCATGACCCAGAATGCGACCACGATCACCGCTGATGCGAGCAATATCAGTCCGGTGCGGCCCATGAGATGAATAAGCCAAGATAGCCTGTCTCCAAAGAAGTAGCCGATACAGCAGATCAGGCCGACCCAACAAGCGGCTCCCAGGATGTCGAAAAGGAAGAAGCGCGGCCAGCTCATAAGGAGTGAACCCGCAACCAGACCGTTTAGCACTCGTACGCCCGCGATGAATCGTGCGCAGAACACTCCTACGGCCCCGTGCTTGCTAATGAAGTCCCGACCTCGCTGAATGCTTCCGGGGCCGATGTGAAGCTTTCTACCATAGCGATCGAGCAGAGCCTGTCCACCCGAGCGCCCCACGTAAAAGCCTATGTTATCGCCGGCAGACGTAGTACAGAATGCGACAAGCGCGACCCATCCAATGTTCAGCCCGGTTGGACGCGATGCGAGCGCGCTCGCGATAAGAAGCAGCGTCTCTCCGGGCAAGGGGAGGCCAGCGCCCTCGGCGAGGAGGCCGACAAACACCGCCAAGTACCCATACTGAATAAAGATATGAGTAAGGCGGCCAAGAGAAACGAGGTGCATTACTTGTCAGATGCCAATTTGCGATCCTCCGCGGTCTACTTCTGTAGGGCACCTTGCACACCACCCTGACTCCAAGACACGGGTGCGCGAGGCTCCCGGCTGAACTTCCGACCTTCCGCCGTAGAGTGAGGTCATCTTTGACGCTGTCTATCACTGCACTTTGCCCTTGATACAGCTCTCATCGAGGCGATAGATAGCATCCCAGAAGCTCCTCGCGAACAGTTCTGGCTGGTGGCGACTGATGCCAACTACAACCATTGGTAAGCCATTGATCTCGCAATGCCATGCGAGCGTCAGAAGCGGATCATCCATGCCTGGGGCCGGAGCCGGCTTGGCAAACGACTCGTCTGTATGACCACATTGGCTACACTCATATCGGACCCTGACCCCTGAGACCTCAGGCGTGCCCTCAGTCGGCTTTAGCTGCAACGCAGGAACCGGCGACGGTGTGGTCGTTTCCCTCAAGATGGCGTGGCATGACGGACACTTCTTCATCACATTACCTCAAGTATCTAGG
This sequence comes from uncultured Acidobacteriaceae bacterium, assembly GCA_963788515.1. GTDB lineage: Bacteria > Acidobacteriota > Terriglobia > Terriglobales > Acidobacteriaceae > PALSA-350. The sequence goes on along the minus strand of CAWBGZ010000017.1, from coordinate 9,459 downwards.
ACGCTGATCAGATGCGAACCGTGGCCCCCGATCATGCGGCGGTTGCGCAATGTTCGTAGTCGGTGTCATCGGCGCAGTTGTTGGCGGTTTCCTGATGCAGTCCGTCGGCTTCGCAGGTCAAGGCGGGCTGCTCTACTCGGTCTTTGTCGCTGTGCTTGGAGCAGTCGTTTTAACGTTATTGCTCCGCCTTGTGACACGAGGGCGTGTTCGCCAAATTTGACACGTCATCAGGCTTGTATTGGTGTCAATAGCAACGTGTTACGAAATGGCTTAACGTTTATGAGGGGTTGGACAAAAGCGTAGCCGTATCCTCACGTCACGTGTGAAGTGTAGAACTGCTGGTCAGAGGTTCCCCTTAACATCCGCTCCACTTCGTCCAGCAGTTCCGGAGCGAGCGTTAATCCGCGCAACATGAGGGTAGGCAACTTACCGGCTGCGGAAAGGATGCGGCCCTTTTCCCCTTCGTCTAAAAACGCGGAGACTATGATGAGGTCGAACTGCTCGGTATTCAGCAGAAGCTCGGCTTCCGGTACGGTAGCTGATTTCGCATCGTACCCAGATTGACTCAGGACGGCGCACCGAGTTCGCAAGAGTTCGGCATCCTTCCCAACGCACAGCAGACTTGCAGGCATGAAATTCCTTCTGTGCGTTGAAGTGGGGGATTTCGCCTAATATACCTTCACGGTGTCAAATTGTCTGCAAATACATATTAATTCAATCATTTAATCAATCGGCACAAACAAGAAGACCTCGGCTGGCATCGAACATGTTCCAGAGTGCAAGGTGAGTATGGATTCCCCTGTGAGCGTATTAGCAAACGATCCACGGCTGCAGAGGACTGTTCACGACGTGCCAGAATCATTTGCTTCTGGCACACGACAGAGCGTCACTTTCAGCTCCCGGAATGAGATCTTTACAGGGCTGCCTGCAGTAACCCTTTTGGAACAGCCGACCGGCAGCCCAGTTCCCGCGGCTATAGCGTGACGGCATGTCACCGGAAATCGGATTTTTGCACGAAGCTCGGCGGACATGCTGATCAGCCATCTCCGAGAAGCCGGTTATTCGGGTATTTGGCCGTGAGGGGCCGGCTGTCCGGACAACCCAATCTATGGGCTATGGGCTTAGGTTATTTCCGGAAGCTCCAGGTACCTGCGACCAGCGCGAAGCATCGCCTGCATGATAGCAAAACTGTCTTCATTAGAGCCTTTGTCGAATTGCTCGTCGCCATAATCCAACGCGTTAGTTACATGAGCGACGATCCCAATGTCCACTTGGCGGGCGGTGGCGAAGGCGAAGAGTGACGCCGCCTGCATTTCAACCGCGAGAACGCCGGCGTTCGCATGATGCTGGAGCTGCTCGATCGTTTCCCGGTAAGGCGCATCAGTGGTCCAAACTGATCCCTGAACGACCGTCCGACCCAAGTCGGTGAGTTCGGAACTAAGCAGATCGCTAATCGGTGTGGGGCAAGCGACGTCCTCGCCGGGAGGCAAGTAGTGGAGCGATGTGCCCTCATCCCGCACAGCACAGGTCACTACAACAAGACCTGGAAGCCGGAACGAGGGGGAGACGCGTCCGGCGGAAGTGAGGCCTAAAATTAGGCGCGCCCCCGCCACACGGAGCTGTTCGGCAATCAGCACCGCATAAGGGCCGCCGATTGTCCGCGCGATCAGGCCACAGCGGATGCCCTTGGCTTCGACCAAATACATCGTGGTGTGAAAACACGCCCAAGGTTCAAAAGGTGCTGCCATACCATGACTCGAGAGCCAATCGGTCAGATCGCCATCGAAGTCAAGAACGCAAAGTGCGGGAACGCTCAACTCCGGCAAGCCCCTGGTTTCGCGGACTGAGCTTACTAATTCCTCGGGCTTAAACACCGATGGCGAGTTAAGGGCATGGTCAAATAAGGGGCATCGATCTGAAGGGTTCATTAAGTTTCCATGGTACCCGGCGTGTCTTCGAGCTGGATACTTGCGAGCCGCTCGTCATTTCCGCGTTCCTTTTGGCTAGTACGGTTTTCGGCGCCAGTTTTCGAGGCCGGGACTGCGAAAAGGCAACCGCGAGCCGCAGCCCGCGCGGCCCACTCGGGATGGAAACCATATTTCGAGTAATCGATGTTTCGAATCTTGCAGGCTCTTCTCTCCCTACCGGGTTTTGACAGTCGATTCAACGTGCCCACCGCAGCAGACGAGACATCTTGCCCCGATTGGCTCGGTCATGCCGGTTCATTAAGGTATCCAGGCCCAGACTCCTCCCCGGCGGTACCAGGAAAAACTGGACCATGACGACAATCAGGAATACGTATTGCCATGGCCATTCTCCAGGAGAACGATACAGGCCCTGCGATAAGTTGATGGCCATGGCCGCGCCCAGCAATGAGCCGAGACGGGACCAGACGCCGAGCAGTAGCGTCAAACTGATGAGGGCTTCAACCGCGAACACTTGTGGTGCGAAAAAGCCGAAGTGAGCTAGCACCACATTCGACACAAAAGCCCGCTGAAGGTCGGTGGACGCGAACTTGACCATCTCCGACGTCCAGAACCGAAGCCCGCCGTAATTTGGTGGCACTTTCCAAATGACCTGTTGCCACCACATCGCACCGATCACGGTGCGAGCCAGCCATGTCCAAACGTGATAAATGGAGCGCTGTTCAGGGTAGAGCCGGTAGGCCAAAATGGCCAGGATGATGCCCGCCAGCAGGAGCAGGTCGAACGCAATCGTCGTCCAACTCTGCAATGTGAACATGTACTGAAAACTGTCTAAGAACGGGTTCGTTCTCATTCGAGATCCGTTATTCAGATTTGTTCGTCAATTTGACCACGTTCTTAGCGCGTTTGAGTGTCTCGCGCTCACAAAAGGTTACGGCTAACGCTGCCGAAGGCGTCCTCCCAGTTCTAAGTCATAATTCGGAAATTGGCACTTGAACGAAAAGTCGTTAGCCTTGATCGGAAATGCCTCGGGGCAGGATTCTCAGGGTGCTGGGGATGCTCCGAGGCATTTTCGATAAGGAGACTAGAAGGAAGCCGGTGGCAGTGGTGGGCGCTGCTATGGAGCCGAGGGCGAGATAGGTCTCAGGAAAAGCAGCGAAGGGGCCTCTGACGCGAACAGCAAAAGGGCGTTCAGAGAGGTGATCACCGGCCGAGGGACCAGTTTCGCGATCACCAAGAGACAAGAAATCAGGGATTGAGTCGCCATTTTCGCGTTGAGGCGCAGGTCGGCGAAGACGTGGCGGAACACGTTGCTAAGCGATAGCGGTGGCGACGAGGTCAGGAAGAGTCGGGCAGTCTGCATCGGAAGGCCAGTTGTTGCGAGGTTAGGTTGGGCCCGATATGCATGTGGGCTCCGCAACGCGGGCAGCGCCAGGTAGCTAGCTGGGGACTCGCGATGGGAAGACCGGGCAGCGGGTGGCTTTTCAGGTGAAGGCGAGCGAGTGCGAGCAAAGCCGTACGGTGCGCACTGGCAAGGTAGCCGAAGTGCCGGATGCGGACGAAGCCTCGAGGCAGGACATGCTGGCAAAAGCGACGCAGGAACTCGGTTGCGGTGAGAGCCATGATGCGTTGCTTGTTGCCGTGGGCATAGTCTCTCCATCGGAAGGTCACGTTGTGACCATCGAAGCTGAGCAGACGCTGGTTGCTGATGGCCACGCGGTGGGTGTAACGGCCAAGGTAACGAAGCACACGTTCGGGCTGCCCAAAAGCGGGCTTGGCGTAGACGACCCAGTCCTCGCGTAGCAAGCTGCGTATGAGGGTGGAGTCCAGACCAGGAAGATGCTGGCGTGGGACTCGTTGAAGGAAATCGAGGAATTTGCCGCGGAACACGCGGCTGAGGACCTTCACCGGGAGAAAAAAAGGATGCCTGGGGTGAACCCAGTGGGAGCAGGTTGGATCGAAACCGCCGGCAGGAACGTAACGAAGAAGAAGCGAAGCGCTGCAACGCGAGCCACCACGCCCTCGGTGATCACGTTAAATCCGGCCATACGTGATCGGGTTAAAAGCGGCCATAGAGAGTGGCAGAAGACGTGATTGTTTTACCTTGCCGACGTGTAGATTTGCAAGGCAGAGAGTGGCGCGTTGATGATCGGAGCCTTTGATTGCGTGTTAGTGTTGTAGTCGCTCTGCCGGGGTCGCGCCCTGCGGAGTGATCCAGGGCCGATGACACGGGGCTGGCTCCGAAGGAATCGGTAATCGAGACCCTCTGCGGTTTGCCTGATGGGGCCTTCCGGCGGAGGGTTTCGTGTTTCTATAGAGATTCCTATGGTGAGGCTCCGTCGTGGGAGGCCTCTGGATCGCGAGTCGCGACGCCGCCGGGCGTTCTTTGCCCGGCATTCCTTATTGCATTTTTCTTTGCTCTTGCTTTTGTCATTGTGCATCTCCCGTACTGCCGGTTTTGGTGCGCCAACTGCGCGGGCCGCACTTGAGAACGTGACCGTGATGCAGCAAGCGATCCAGCATGGCGGTGACAGCGGCGCTGTCTCCTAGCAGTTTTCCCCAGTCTTCTACCGGTCTGTTGGACGTTAGAAGTGTGCTCGCTCGTTCGTAACGGCGCATGATGATCTCTAACAGTTCCTCGGCAGCGGTCAGCGGCAGTTTGCGCATTCCCAGGTCGTCGACGATCAGCAGCGGCACGGTGGTCAGCTGCTCCATCAACTCCTTGCGTTTGCCATCGAGCGTGGCGTCGGCCAGTTCTTCCAACAGCCTGTGTGCTTCGCGATACAACACGCGGTAACCCTGCTGGATGACGGCGTGTCCGATGGCTTGTGCGCAGTGACTTTTGCCGCTGCCAGGCGGCCCGAGGAACAAGGCGTCTTCGCGCTTGCCGACCCAGTTCGCAGTGGCCAGATCGAAAACAAGACTGCGGTTCATCTTAGGATTGAACTGGAAGTCGAAGCTATCGAGCAACTTGTTTGCATCACGGAACTGCGCCTGCTTATTGCGTCTGTCCAGTAGCCGCTTGCTACGGCAGGCAAGTTCGTCAGAGACCAGCATGGAGATCAGGTCGATGGGCGCCATGCTTTCCGACTGCGCTTGCAGAAGGCGGGTTTCCATCACTGCAGCCATGCCGCTCAGGCGCAGTTGTACCAGGGAGCGATTGAGTTCGATTAGGTTCATGGATTGGGTTCCTTGAAGTTGATGCGTTGCTGAATCAGGTCGCGATACTGGCTGAGCTCGCGAATGAGTGGATCGACTTGTCGCAGAGTGAGAGGAGCCTGTGGACTGCGCTCCAGATAGCGGCGTACGAAGCGATACTCGGGCACGCGCAGTTCCAGCGCCGCCGCACAGGCACCGTCTGAGGCTGCGCTGCCATATTGTTTGACCAGTCGGAGAACGCCCTGGATGCGACGCATTCCGAGTTCGCCCTGGCGAGTATGGATGGCGTCGCAGACAGCGCCGATATTGGCTCCCGCCTTGTGCGCACGTGCCAGCAGCTGAAGCAACGGCAGCGGCGTACGACGCGGGCGATCCGCAGCGCGGATACGATGAGCGCCACGCTTGCCGCTCAGATGCTCGCGCAGCAGCTCACCGGTGCGTGGATCAACAAGCCTGACGAACATCGCGTCCCACTGTACGTTGACCTTCCGCCCAATCCAGCCCGGCGGCGCGCCATAATAAGCAGCTTCCACTTCGACACAGCCATCCAGGTGAACCGTGCGCTCGCCATACTGGTAGTAGCGGAACGGCTCCAACGGCAGCGGCTGCAGGTGGGGCTTCTCTTCGGCGAACATCGCCGCTACCTGCCGCTTGGTCCGGCCGTGGATGCGCGTGTCGGCCCAGCGCTCTTCCCAGTGGTCCAGATACGCCTGCGCCTCTTCCAGGCTCTCGAACTTCTTGCCCTTCAACGGCGTCATTTGCGCATGGTTGACGCCGCTCTCGACTTTTCCTTTTCGATCCGGATCGCGCACTTTGCATGGCAGCGCCGTCGCACTGTAGTGCGCCAGAACATCGCGATACAAGGGGTTCACACAGGGATCGTAGAAGTCTGCAGACAGCACGCCCTCGCGAAGGTTATCGAGAACCACGATCCGCGGCGAACCGCCAAGCCGGCGAAATGCCTTCTCGTGAAGCTCGGCCCATACCCGCGCACTGGAACGGAAGACCAGCAGGCGAACACACTTCCGACTACAACCCAGCGTCAGAACAAACAGCCGCGTGCGCCGATACTTGCCATTATCCGGATCGCGCACCATCGGCCCCGTGCCGTAGTCAACCTGGCATTCTTCGCCGGCCGGAGTTTCGATGATCGCCCGCACTTCCGGCGTTGCGGCGCCGCGCAAGTTGCGCACGAATCGTCGCACGCTCTGGTAACCGCCCGCGAACCCGTGGCTGTCGACCAGATCCTGCCAGATTCCCATCGCGTTCCGGCCACGTTCCAACTCCAGCGCGATCAGTTCACGGTAAGGTTCGCAGTCGCTCGCCGGTCCACAACCCGGTTTCCTGGCCAAAAGGTCGGTGATCACCTCTATGGCCGCTTTTGAATCCCCGCCCTCAGAGTCGGTGATCGGGTCTATGGCCGGTTTTGAAGGACCCTGCCGTCCCCAGCCGCCGGGACGTCGCAGAGCAATCCCCGCAACGCGAAGATAGTCGCCCGCTGTTTCCCGGCGCACTCCAGTCGCCTGCTCGATGCGCCGCAACGACCAGCCCAGCCGGCCCAATGCGATGACTTGTTCTCGTTTTTCTCTGCTCAAGACGTGGCTCATGACCACAGAGGCTAACTTCCCCCCTGCAGTAGCTCTGCCTTAAGCCTTCTCTCTATGGCCGCTTTTCACTTGATCATCTATGGCTGGTTTTGGGTGATCACCGAGGCCACGCTTCCCACTGCCAGCTTGCGCTCGACCAGCAGATATGCCTGATAGCTTCTGAGATCATCCGGCCCCAACTTGTCTGGTGATTTTCCAAAGTGTACGGCGAACTGCTCGACCGCATGCAGATACGCTCGCGTCGTTCCCTCGGAGTAGTTGCGCCGCTGGAGTTCTTCCAGCATCTTCTTGCGTAGATGGGTCACAGGAACCTCCCTCCTTGTGACCCAACCTTACCTCAGCCACCGCTGCTGGCTGCTCCACGCTAAGGCAGTGTCCGCCGCGCCAGCGGCTTCGTTCAAGTCGGCTATCCGGACAAATGGTTTTTCAGCCTTTTGGTTGAAGATCGCAGGGTTTCTCGTTGATTGACGCAGAAGGGGGATCTCGAATGCTTTGTTTTCCCCATGGGCCCAAACGGCGAGTTACCGAAAACGAGGCTTTACAGGCAGTTTGTGTCCAGTCAATTATTTTGAGCGCTCAAACCCGAACACTTCTGATTTGCAAATATCCGTTAGAACACAAGAGACCTGTCGCTCAGTTGTCCGGCGAAATATGGGGACTGCGGAGATAACTTCGCCAGGCTAGTATCCTGTCGGAGTTATCTGCAAAGACTTTGCCATCTACCTTCAAGAAGGGTAGCTAGAGTCGTTACTTCCTATCCAGTGTCAATCCGTAAACATCATTTGTCCCGGCGTCGCGCAGCAATAGTGGTGCATCCGTCGGGTCTAGTCCCATCCAAATGCCACGAAGAGAGCCAGTATACTGGACCTCGTTCAAATCGATGACCAACTCTACCTTTCCGCCAAAAACGGCCACTCGGTACATGCCCGAATTACCCGAACGACTGTGCCATCGCAGGAAGTAAATAAATCGGCTGTCCCTCGACCAAACTGGAAAATCCACATCACCTGTCGGCAGCGGAAACCATCGCTTCGCCTCTATGTCAAAGACTGCCACGCTTCCCGATGAGGATAACGTTGCGATGTATCTCCCGTTGGGAGACCAGCGGGGGAAGAACATCTCTTGCGACCCGGGAACGGTGATGACGGAATGCTCATTAAGGTTAAGAATCCGTATGACCCCTGGATCGTTCGCCTTACAACTCCACCAGGAGAAAACAATTTGCCGGCCGTTAGGAGACCAATCAGCTTCGGTCTCTTGCCCATCATCACCGGGCAGAGCGCGACGGGGCCCACCACCTTGAGACGACACAACATAGCTCGCGAGCCGACCTTGCGCAGGCAATCCCGTGAACAGGATCTCTGTTCCGTCCGGCGACCAATGTGGGTCCCTGGGATATAGGGGCGGGTCGGTCAGCCGCACGCGCCCGCTGTTATCCTGATTGGCCCTCCACAAGACTCCATCAGGAAAAGATACATAGGCCACAACCGGGCGTCATGAGAAAAGATCACGAACTCGGCAGAAACGCCGTCGAGATAGGGTTTCAATTCCCCGGACTTTGAATCCAGGCGGACGAGCTCACCATGGAGGCTAATGCTCTGGGCGAATACCTTCTTGTTGTCAGCGGAGGGGATCGGAGCTGACCAGCGGGCCGAGCCTGAAGTCAGTTGCACCGGCTCGATCGGTTGATGCCGCAACCAGGACCCCCGTTCATCAAGCGCCCACAATTCGGAACCGGGAAGGAGCAAGTGGCTAGTCAACAATAAATTGTCGCCGGAAAGAAACAGAAAAAATGCACCGTCCGGCGTCCAGTGGCCGCAACAAAGCCAGGACGAGGAATGCCAGCCCGGCAGCAAACGGCGGAGATTCGTCCCATTGGAAGCGACTTCCCACAGTTGCCGATTCCGAGTGAATCTGATCCTGGTCCCATCCGGGACCAGGCCAGGTCCCCGACAGTACTATCCTCGTCAGCGGGTCCTGGTAAAGGGAACAGCTTGCGAGCATCGGAGCCATCACTCCGCATCACCATAACGTCTCCGCTACCCGCGGTAGAGGCTATAAACCGTCCATCGGGAGACCACACTGCGCTATCAGTGGAAGTTCCCGAAACCCAACGTAATGAACCTGCCACCACTCCCGCGGTCCAGAGGCCGGCCTGGTCAAAAGAGCTGACCAGAAGACTCGATCCGTCCGGCGACACGTTTCTCAACCAGGGACTGGAAAGCGCAACCGGAATAGGCGCGATCTCTCCTCCCGAAATCGCAACCTCCGCAATGGAGGGCGGCCCGACTCGATTTAAATAGAGCCTGTTTCGGTCAGCCCCGACCGAGAACCTTCCCACGACCATCGTGCGTGATCTGGAGATATTCCGAGACGTGGGGAGGCGGCAGCGGACGATGCAAATACAGGACGAGGATCGCGAAGCTAATCGCAAAAACAGCCGCGGCAACCAGCAATCGCCCCCGGTACCTCGGCCTATTCTGCGGTGCAACACTGGTGAGGATCGCGCTCGCAGACCCATTGTTAGTCAACGCTAGAGACTCGGGAGCGATTTCCGCCAAGTTGAGATCGGGCTGAATACCCTCGGTCAAGACCCCGAGACCTTGCTGTTTCGGCGGCACCGGGTTGCCGCTATCATCTTCTGAAACTTCAACCGGGCAGACAAATCTGTAGCCGATCGTGGCGACAGTCGTAATGTAGCGCGGCTCGCGGATATCGTCACCCAGCAGCCGGCGTAACTGGGCGATGGCGCGCGCCGCCGAATTTTC
>CAWBGZ010000016.1:0-62286 GCA_963788515.1 uncultured Acidobacteriaceae bacterium | reverse complement strand
CATCCTTCAGTGCGGTCGCTGACTGGTAACGTCGATTGCGGTCTTTCTCGAGCGCCTTTGCCAGCACGAGATCGAAGCTGCGTGGCAGCACCGGATTGCGGGCTCTGGCCGGAGCGGGAGGTCGATGCAGGATGGCCTCATGAACATCCACCAGCGTTTGCCCTGTAAATGCCCGCTGTCCGCAGGCCATCTCATAAGCCACTAATCCGAACGAGAACAGGTCACTGCGAGTATCGAGTTCCTCATGCCGTACCTGCTCCGGCGACATGTATGCTGCTGTCCCCGCCGTAGTTCCTGTGCGGGTGAGCGCCTTCTTCAGACTTTCACCGGAAGGAATTGCTCGTTCTGTAGTGCGCACTGCCTCCCGCTTCTCCGAACGCGATTCGCTTCCGGCCAACTTCGCCAATCCGAAGTCCAGTATCTTTACCGTGCCGGACTTGCACAGGAAGATATTGGCCGGCTTGATGTCTCGGTGAATGATTCCTTTGTCATGCGCGGCCTGCAAGCCGTCGCAGAAATTTGGGCCGAAATCCCTAACAGTTCTGCCAGCGGTAGCGGTTTTCGCTCCGAGGAAGACAGGTGATCACGCAGATTCTTCCCCTTGAAGAAGCTCCATGGCGATGAAAGGCTGTCCCTCATGCTCTTCAATTTCGTAGATGGTGCAGATATTGGGATGGTTCAGAGCGGAGGCAGTTTGGGCTTCACGCTCAAAACGCTTGAGGGCAGCCGCCTCACCGGCGAACTCTTCCGGCAAAAACTTCAAGGCTACCAGCCGGCCTAGTTTGAGATCCTCCGCCTTGAAAACCACTCCCATGCCACCGACTCCGATGACATCGAGTACGCAGTAATGCGAAACCTTCTTTCCCGTGAGCGAGCTTGATTCAAGGGGCTCCTCCGCGGTGATCTGTCCGGGTGCGATTCCCGGCGTTGACTTCATGTACTCGGTCATGACCATAAATCAAGCATAGCCACGCCGTGCCAAGGTCTCGATGTACCGAGGGTTGTCCGCCGAATCCCCCAGAGCGGACAGGGCCTTGATTGTCGCATTGATGCTGCGGTCGAAATCCACAACTGTGTCGTTCGGCCATAATCTTCCCTTGATTTCCTCGCGGGTAACGATCTTGCCCTCACGTTCAAGGAGCATCCGCAAAACCTGAAACACCTGTTCTCTGAGGAGAACCTTATTGTTAGGATCGGCCTCCTCGATGGATCGGAGTTCACCCGTGCGAAGGTCGAACTCGAAGGTTCCGAACAGAACGCGTCCTGAGGAAAGAGTTTGCATCGGACCCGTACATAGACATGGAGTAACAAACTGTACCATCGGTCTCGTATTTGTCGAAGTAAAGCCGGAGACTATCGTCAGCTTATGCGGCTAACCCAGAATGAATCAATAGTTTCCTTGGTTTCGCAGTTCATCGCGAAATCACCGCCGTTCCATTTACACCTCTTTGCGGCTACTGTAACGGTTGATTGACCTCATCGATGACGTTAAATCGATCGATACGAGAAGGCGGCGAAGATCTCACTCACTGCATACCACGACAATCTCAATCCGCGCGATGCGGCACTGAAGCTCTGTCTGCTCAGCAGCGAGCAGTTTGATTGATGGGTGAGTTCGCAGGACATCACTCATCCGCTGGAAGGAGGGCGGTGATGGACGAGTGGCCATTTCTCATTCACTTTGGCGACGAGGTGACGTAGTCACCGCGTCTGGCCACCTTGTTTTTGGAGCTGGGCGTACTCGGCTTTGGCTTGTTGGTAGACGGGAAGATCGGGATCGGCATCTTTCGAAAGTTACCAGGAATTCTTCGTAAGATTTGCGGGCGGATGCGTTGTCGCCCATCATCTTCTGCGCGCGTCCCAGTTGTAGCCAGGCCAGGGGTCCGATGACATGTCTCACGCTAAAACCGGGATTGTCGATCAGCTTTGCAAACTGCGCCGCGGCTCATTGGCCATCGCCGAGCCCCAGGTATGCGAGTCCGCGGATGTCGGCGGGGTATCACAGAATCGACCGATCCCGTAAACGCAGATCGTACTTGGCGGTGCCGCGAAGCAGATCGATTGCTGCCGCCGGATCGTGTTGTCGCAGTTTGATCGAGGCCCGGCTGGTGGGAATGAAATAATGCTGCACGAGCGTGTCCTCCGGCCTCCCGCACTGATCTCGTCCGCGAGTCTACCGGCTTCGGCTCTTCGTCCTGATCGCGCGAGCGCGAGCGCCAGGGCGATCCTGCTATTGCAATCATGGGCTTCCGGCTGCCTTGCTTTCGTAGCGTCGAGCTTGCACGTCCATTCCCACTTCAGCGTTCTCTCCAGGCCGAGGACCACCCGCCAGTCAGCATTGCTAGCCTCGAAGTTCGCCCCAAAGCTTGCAGTCGCAGACGTTCGGCGGAGTGAAAGCGACCCTGCTGAACCTCGATCAAGGAATGTTCATACAGGAAGTCTTCTCGATAGCTGCCTCGCTCCTCCTCCTTGAGGATCCTTTCGACGTTGTCCCTGTCGCCTGTAGCGAATGCCACAATGAGTCTCTCCCGGCGGATGAGTGAATTGTCGAGTTTAAGAGCGTCCGCCCGGGCGAGCCATGCCTTTGCCTCACTGAATCTGCTTGCGTACCGGATGAACGTATCGCGGCACCGAAATAATATGAGCTTGGCCGCAACCGCGCCGTTTCAGCCGCTTCGTCAGCGGCGCGGCCGGGCTGGCCGAGATACACGAATGCAGCCCGGAGGTTGGCATGAGCGAGCACATCCCGAGGAAATATTTCTAAGAAACGAAGCACGGAAGAATATTCTTTCTCCCAGTCGCCGGTCACCCGCCCGTAATAGTCGATTTCGTTATTCAACCGGTCCTTCTCGGTCAACCGGTCGCGGAGTTGGTATGCACGCGTGTCGAAGCCGCCGATAACTCAGTTTTACCCAGGAAAAGGTAGGCCGCGCCCATGCGCCAATACCCCAGGGCAAATTTTGGATCCAGCTCGACGGCTCGCTGAAAGAGTTTGAGCGCCCCCTCAGCGTCGCCGGCGAGGTAGGGTTTGTTCCCTTGAGTGGCGGCCTGTAGAGCTTCAGGCGAAGCGCTGAGCGCCTTTTCCAGCGGCTGATTGAAGCGCGCCAGCGAATCTGAGGGCTCTCCGAGTTTCGAGCGAAGGCGTACTGCTGTAACTCCCAGCTCGTGGACGACTTTATTCCTGCTATTGACGTCCTCCTGCTCCTCGACCAAGGTTGCTCCTGACCCGCAGTCGAGCGCTCTGATCTCCAGGTGATACCGGTTACCGGCGTCGGCGATTGAATCGGAGATCACCATCTTGCTGTTGGTTTTCCGACAAATCTGGCGTGCGACCTCTGGCGTGATCCTGGCGGCCGGCGCAAGTTTCAGCTGCCCCATGGTGGCGTACGCTTTATCCAATCCCAGCAGGTTTAAGTATGGCGTCTGCTCCAATCCATAGCGCAACACAGTGTTCAAAGCGTCGTCGAAAACAGGGTCGGTCGTTCGATTGTCGAGGTCGGCCAGCACAATTGTGTCGGTGGGCGCGAGAGTGATGCGATGGTGGTAAACCTCGTAGCACCATAAACTGAGCGCTCCAACTGCGAGCAGCGCGCCCGCCGCCAACCCCCACCGGGTCCGCCATCTTGCTGGGTGGCCCTCCCGCGTGATCCGCTTGAGATCATCCTTCATCTCGGTCGCCGATTGGTACCGTCGATCGCGGTCTTTCTCGAGGGCCTTTGCCAACAGGAGTTCGAGGCTGCGGGGCAGGACAGGATTGCGCGCTCTGGCCGGAGCGGGAGTCTGATGCAGAATGGCCTGGTGAACATCCGCGGGCGTTTGCCCTGTAAATGCCCGCTGTCCGCAGGCCATCTCATAAGCCACTAATCCGAACGAGAACAGGTCACTGCGAGTATCGAGTTCCTCATGCCGTACCTGCTCCGGCGACATGTATGCTGCTGTCCCCGCCGTAGTTCCTGTGCGGGTGAGCGCCTTGTTCAGACCTTCGGGCGAAGGAGTCTTGGGTACCGTAGCGCTCCGGGTTTCCGCTCTCTCCAGCGCCACATCACTGCCGGCCAACTTCGCCAATCCGAAGTCCAGTATTTTTACCGGGCCAGACTTGCACAGGAAGATATTGGCCGGCTTGATGTCGCGGTGAATGATTCCTTGATCATGCGCGGCCTGCAAGCCATCGCAAATTTGGGCCGAAATCCCTAACAGTTCACCCAGGGGTAGCGGTTTTTGCTTCGAGGCAAGCAAGCGGTCACGCAGATTCTCCCCTTGAAGAAGCTCCATGGCGATGAAAGGCTGTCCCTCATGCTCTTCAATTTCGTAGATGGTGCAGATATTGGGATGGTTCAGAGCGGAGGCAGTTTGGGCTTCACGCTCAAAACGCTTGAGGGCAGCCGCCTCACCGGCGAACTCTTCCGGCAAAAACTTCAAGGCTACCAGCCGGCCTAGTTTGAGATCCTCCGCCTTGAAAACCACTCCCATGCCGCCGGCCCCGATGACATCGAGTACGCGGTAATGCGAAACCTTCTTTCCCGTGAGCGAGCTTGATGGAAGGGGCGCCTCTGCGGCGACCTCTCCGGGTGTGATTCCCGACGTTGACTCCATGTACTCGGTCATGACCATCAATCGGTAGCCGCGCCGTGCCAAGGTCTCGATGTACCGAGGGTTGTCCGCTGAATCCCCCAGGGCACGGCGCAGGGCCTTGATCGTCGCATTGATGCTGCGGTCGAAATCCACAACTGTGTCGTTCGGCCATAATCTTCCCTTGATTTCCTCGCGGGTAACGATCTTGCCCTCACGTTCAAGGAGCATCCGCAAAACCTGAAACACCTGTTCTCTGAGGAGAACCTTATTGTTAGGATCGGGCGCCTCGATGGATCGGAGTTCACCCGTGCGGAGGTCGAGCTCAAAGGTTCCGAACAGAACGCGTCCTGAGGAAAGAGTTTGCATGGGAACCGTACATCGATATGGAGTAACAAACTCTATCATCGGTCTCGTACTTGTCGAAGTAAAAGCTGGAGGTCAGCATCAGCCGCGCGGCTAACATCATTAAGAATCAAAGACTTCCCGATTTCACTCCGATTTCATCGCAAAATCACCGCCGTTCCCTTTACACCCCCTTGCGACTACGGTAATCAGACAGCATGCGCGAGACGGATCAAACGACGCGCAGTTCGCGGCTTGCCAGTGGCCCCAAAATGCCCAAATTGATTGCCATCATCGATGACGATGATTCGATGCAAGACTCGCTACGGCACTCAATCGAGTCGACTGGGCTCGTGGCGCGGTGCTTTGGGTCGGCGGAAGAATTTCTTGAATACGATTTGCACTGTGAATTCGGGTGTCTGATAGCTGAGATCCAAATGCCGGGGATGTCGGGTTTGGAACTGCAGTCCAGGCTCAAACGGGAGCAATGCAATATTCCGATCATCTTTATTGCAAGCAATGGGGGCGCCAGGGTACGGATTAAAGCGATGAGAGAGGGCGCAGTCGAGTTCATGGCGAAACCGTTGGATTATCAACTATTGCTCAAAACGGTCAGAGCAGCACTTGATTTGTGAGCGACAGGGCTAAACAACCCGATCGAATGAGAGGAGATTACTAGTGCTAGAGTATGCAACCGCCGTCACGTGTCCTGATGGAGACCAACCTGATCGAAGATTTGAGCGGATCATCGGCAATAGCGCCGCCCTGGAATCTGTTCTCGAACAAGTAGAACAGGTGGCTTCCACTGATTCGACTGTCCTCATCGAGGGGGAAACCGGCACGGGAAAGGAACTCATCGCACACGCCATTCACAACGCCAGTCGGCGTTGCGGGCGACCATTTATAAAGCTAAATTGTGCGGCGATTCCCCTGGATCTCCTGGAAAATGAATTGTTTGGTCATGAGAAGGGTGCCTTTACCGGTGCGATTGCGCAGAAGATCGGACGCTTCGAAACGGCCGATACGGGTACGCTGTTCTTGGACGAAGTCGGTGACATCCCTCCTGGCCTGCAGCCCAAGTTGCTGCGTGTCTTGCAAGAGCAGGAATTCGAGCGTTTAGGGAGCGGCCGCACGCACAAACTGGACGTGCGGCTGGTAGCCGCAACCAATCGGAATCTCGCGAAGATGGTAGCTGGCGGGCAATTTCGCAATGACCTGTATTATCGGCTGAACGTCTTCCCCATCTTGCTGCCAGCGCTCCGAGAGCGCCGGGAAGATATTCCTGCTCTTGTCACGCATTTCGCGAAGATGTTTGGCCGCCGCATGGGGAAGCAAGTCCACAACATCCCTCCGGAAACCATGGCTGCCTTCCAGTGGTACTCCTGGCCTGGCAACATTCGCGAGTTACAGAACTTGGTGGAGCGCGCGGTGATCCTTTCGCGGGACGGCGTGCTCCCAAACCCACTTCACAAAAAGCAAACAGAGCTCATGATCCCCAGTCTGCATCACACCCGAACTTTCCACTCATCTATGACCTTGGAAGACTGGGAACGGACTTTGATTTTGGAAACACTTGAGCAGGCCGGCTGGATAGTCGGTGGACCGCGCGGCGCAGCGGCGAAACTCGGACTGAAAAGAACCACGCTGCTTGCCAGGATGACAAGGTTCGGTATCTCGCGGCCCATCCTTCAGGAAGGAACCAGCGTTCCGGGAATCGCGTAAGACGATGCCCGGATTTGAGGGTAGAAATGGCAGCCGCGCGTGAAATAAAGTTAGAGGTCAGCAAGGGCGAACAGCTCGAGCAGGCAAACGTAATCGACCCGATTCCTGCCTTGTTCGTCTGTGTGCTGCCTGACGGGCTCCGTTGAATTTGGCAGTGGCTCATGCTCACATCACGAAAATCGGATGGTTGGCATCTGGAGTTCGCCGTGTCTTCACCAGCTATCGTCTGATCATCAACGCGCCGGGGTCGTGAAAACTCTAACTGTCGCTCTGAATTTCTGGCTGGAGCGACGGGACTCGAACCCGCGGGTTCGGTTCGGAGGCCAAGGCCGTTGTCAGTCTTTTTGGGCAATTGAGTGCACAGCAACACAGGGCTTGCTGAATTTCCTGCGCTCTCTGTAACCTCGCGGCGATCGCGGAGACACTGAAATCGCTGCAGCCGCAGCCCCTGTAGAGGTGCGCTAATGCAGGCGCGTGTTAGAGCAATCTGCGCGGCGAATGCTGCGATGGTGATGGTGATGAAAATGCATGATTTTGCTGTCTGGGGTCTATATAACTCTTAATTCTATTAGAGTTATATGGCGGGGACGACGGGGCTCGAACCCGCGACCTCTGCCGTGACAGGGCAGCGCTCTAACCAACTGAGCTACGTCCCCAGACGCAGGCTTAAACTTAGCCCTATGTCCCGTAGAATGAACAACCTGGCAGTCCAGCCCAGTCATCCGTTTCTACTTTTTCGCTGCTTTGGCCTTGGCTCTGAGCCCGATTGGACATCAAACAAATCCATCGCAACGACAGCCCTGAGTTTATCAGAAGATGAGGCTCGTGGTGGCCCTACCCCGTTGGAGATTGCGGCCCAGGTGCGGAACCGGCAAACCTGCCTTTCGCTCATGTGGATTCTCGCAGCTTCGCGTGTTAGGTTGTGGCTAGAGCAATAAGCAAGGGGGAGCAGCTATCTGGGCTCAGAAGATATTCCGATGGATCGCGGTCTCTCTCTGTATCTGCGGAGCCGGATGTGGCGCAAGCTATGCCTCTGCTTTCCATTCCCTCACACTTGTCTTAATGCCGCCTGCGCTCGCGCCGGCAGATCCCCTGCCAGACGCTCCGGTTGCGCAACCTGCCGTCACTGAGAAGGATCTGCCGCTCGCCATCCTGAAAGACCAAATCCCTATCTGGACCAGCCCGATCCGGATAAGGGTCCACGATTTGATTTGGCTGCTGCCCCTTGGCGCGGCCACCGCTGTGACGCTCGAGACCGATACCGACGCTATGCGCGACCTGTCCCACAACCCCTCCTTTAATAAGGACAGCGTGAATGCGTCGAACGCCCTGCTGGGCAGCGAGTTCGCCATCCCGGTGGCGCTGTATGGTGTGGGACTCTTCCAAGGCAACGCGCATGCGCGCGAGACCGGCATCTTGAGCGGCGAGGCGCTTGCCGATAGCGTGGTGGTGGACCAGGTCGCGAAAATTATCTTCCGGCGTGAGCGACCCCTGTACAACAATGCCGCGGGCGACTTCTTCTCCTCGAGCCCCGGCAAGAACAACTCATTTCCGTCTTCACATAGCATGCTGGCATGGACTGTGGCAGGAGTGGTCGCGGGAGAATACCCATCGAAGTGGGTGCAGGTAGGCGCTTATTCCCTGGCCACGAGTGTGAGCCTGATGCGCGTGCTGGGGCAGGAGCATTTCCCGACCGACGTTCTGGTGGGAGGAGCTGCCGGATGGCTGATTGGCCACTATGTCTTCCACAAGCACCCATTGCACGCCGTGAAGAAGACCTTTCAAGGGAAGGACTAAGTTCCCTCCCCCCGAGGGTGACACCAGCAGCGCTCTTGTGGTTTCAGGGTTTTACTGAATGATCGGTATTGCATTTGCGAGCTGCAAATCAACCAGCAGGGTCAAACGATTATCGACCTGCATGAATTTGGCAGCCTGCTTGGCGCCGATTGCCTTCTTGAACTTAGGATAGTACTCGGCTCGAAGGTCGGTTCTGGACTTCTCGAAGGCCAGCATGCGGGCCATCAATCCGTCCGCCTGGGCGTCGTCAATGGTGTCGTAGTGCGAGGCATAATCCTTGATCAGGCTCACGCGCTGATCTCCGATGATTTGCTGCTTGTTCGCATACTCCCGGTACAGTGGCCAGAAAACCTTCGCGTCGGTGTCATTGAACTGCATGGTGTGCGCGATGACGTCGGTCTTTTGTGCCTGAACATCGGTTCGCAAGAGCGCGATATCGGTATCAGTGCCGGTTTGGTCCGTGGTTGCGGTTTGGGCGATGGCGCCCGAGGCTCCCAACAGGATAGTTAACATCACGATAAGTCGCATTTCTTTCACTGGCTTCATCCTCTTTCAGTTGCAATATGTTGGTTGTTGTTCGATAAATCAGGCTGCGGCGGGGTAGCCCGTACCCTTCAGAGAAGAGCGACCCTCAGGGGCTAAAGAGTCTGCGTGAGAACTCCACTCTCAAATCTCGCAGCGACGATTGAGAGTAGCCCAGGACTGCGTCCTGGGTAATTCTCAGCCGTCCCTAACGGGACTGAGCTTCCAGGCATCAGTTACTGCAGCCACACTCAGTACTCTAACATCCTATTCGCCGTCATATCCCTTCAGAAGGTTTCTAGTTTGCTTTCGCACCGATGAGCCCCAAGCCGCTCACTTATCATTTTCAAAGCCAGGCCGACCCACCCGAATAAGCGCAGAGTAGTCCGGCGAGTTACCCGCTGCTTTTCCGGCCGCATTGATGTGTGCGCGGCTCTTTAACTCTGGAAACGATAGCCCGTCTGTCACCAGCCGGCCGCGGTCATATAGCAATTCGTCCAGGGTCCCGTTCACCAGGAATTGATAGTTCCAGGGTTGAGGCTTGGCGACTTCTGAGGCGATTTGCTTGTCCAGGGTCGTGGTGCAATTCCTGGTCAAAGCGTTGTACCACTCAGGATGATCCTTTAGCTGGTTTAGATACTCAACGTAGGTAAGAAAAATAGCGCGTGCCGTGTCAGCCCCCATGCTCGCATGGTAGAGGAAAACCTCTTCGTCCTTTCTGAAGTTGGTTCGTAGACGAATCACGTCGCGTTCATCCGCAACCACGAAGATGAGCTCATATTGGCGAAAGAATCCGAGGATAGCGGAGTAAGCCTGGCTGCCTTTGTAGCGGGCTTCAATGGAGAATGCGACGTGCTGGCCATCCCCGAACTGGAAGCTCAGGATCGGATGACCGATCCATTTCACACCCCAGGTGGTGAAAAACAAATCTGCGCCGCGTAGATCCGAGAGATTCACCGTACGATCGCTCCAGCAATTGCTGTAGTCGGTCTCACTGCGGTAGTCACAATTGCGCAGATTGTGGATGACCAGTCGATCTCCATTCATTTCCACCCATGCGGGCCGATCCACGTCAGGCTGCCAGTCGGCAATATTTGTCGGTTTCAAGCTTAGCCACCAGGCAAGGACCAGGCAAAAGCATACGACCCATAACAGGGCGGATCGGACCCGTAGCTTATACTTCGCCACAATCGCAATCAGGACGATTGCATAAAGGATCGTCAGTGGCAGCCTCAACCAGGAGAGACGGACATCGATGTACAGGGCCGCCATCGCCCACAAAGAGAGCATTGCCAAAACCAGCCAGACGAACGCCAGGGCTACTATCTTCAGAAGCCTGACAGCCAGGCCCCGCGTCGAATGTGTCTGCGCCACAACATTGCTCATCGGCCGCCCCGCGCCAATTCCCTGCTGTCGCCGGCGGAATCACCACAAAACGTCACTGCAACCGCCGCATCCGGTTTCTGTAGGAACATTTCTTTCTCCGTTCGTTACTTCTTCGAAGCAGGCGCAGCCGACTGCACAATCGGCAAATCGACGCTGATCGCGGCATGATCTGACAAAGGACTGTCGAATGCGTCATTGGCTTCGTTCATGGTGCGGGCGAAATGAGGGGCAAAGCGATAGGAGTCAGCCGATTTAGGATCATCTTTCAGATACGCCTTCACAAATACCCAGTCGAGCCTGTATTTTCCCTTCACCCCCAGGGTACGAGGCAAAGCGAAGGTCGTCATAAATCCCTTACTGCCTCGCTCATTCGAGTTACCCAAGGTTCCGTCGCGGCCAAGTACCGAGAACTCGGCATCGCCGCGATAGTCAAGCCGCGTCTGATCGTTAAATCGAAACTTATTCAGGTCTTTAAAAAGTCCCTGTTCGGGGTTGGCCGCCAGCAAGGGAACGCCGGACGCAGTAGGGTCACTCTGAAACTTCGTCGTCTTGAAGGCCAGGCCGGCTATATCCATGCCAAAACCCACGCCAGTCGCGTACTTGACCCCTTTTGTGGCCCAGAATGAAGGATCGTTCAGCTTCTTGAGTACAGCCGATTTTATGCTGACCACCGAGCCGTCCGTCCCCGTCGTGTTCATATCCCCGGCAATAATCACCGGGTGAGAGATCGGGCGAGTGAGGTCAAGAATCTCATCCATCTCCTTCACTCGTCCCTTCGGAGTGGTACGATTCTCCAGATGCGCCGCAACAATGGTGACCTGCTGTCCAGGAAGATCAGGCAGATCGATGGTGGCAATCAGGTTCGTGCGCCCTCCGCGGCGCACCTCGCGGACGATCTCTTCGCCGAAGAGAAGGCTCGCCCCCTTACGTTTCCCGGCTTCGATGGTCCCGTACTTCTTTTCGCTGTTGTACCAGTCGTAAGCCTGATACTGAAAGGGAACGAGTTTCACATCGCGCAGGGGATAACGCGACAGTATGGCGCTGCCATGCAATCCAAGAAGGCGCGCCTTATCGACGCTAAATAGATCTTCCAACTCCTTTCGCTCGCCTTGATTCTCCACATTGGCAAACGACTGGGTACCCAGGATTTTTGGATCCACTTCGACAAACTCGACCCCATAGGCCCAATTCATCTTGAGGGCATCGGCAAGCTCCTTTACGACGGCACGGTAGTCGCTTCTCTTCATGCCCCAGTCGACTTCATTCAATACCAGCACGTCCGCCGACTGAAGCACGTCCATCTGCTGCCGTAGCACCTCGTCGGTTGCCTTTTCAGGGTTCGTATTGCCGGCGGCCTCACTGTGCACTTCCTTGAGGAAGCCTTGCTTATCAGTCAGCAATTGCTTGATCTTCTCAAGTTCGATTCCGCGCTCGATGTTCCATTCCACCAGGCGCAGCGAGGGTCCCATCCCCTTGAGATCGGGCCGTAGCGGCTTTGTTCCGTTGAAATATGCCTGGTTGTTAATGAAGGGGGTGGTTAGCAAGGTGTGTAATTTTGCAGCCAGGGCGGGATCCACCGTTTCCTGCGCGCCCAGGGCGACAAGTTCCTGATAGTTCAGCAGCGGAGACTGGGATGTCCGCGTATAGCCGGCGGCGGACTTGTCCTGCGCTGACGCTCCGGGACACAACATCCATGCCAGGAACAGGAGGCATTGGAGTCCAACCCAACGGGCACGACCGCCTCCCGTGAAAACCATTCCTTCGTGACGGGTTCTCCGCGTTGGTTGCAAGATCACCGCACCCATGCACAGTTGCATTGGGACGCTATGGAAACGTCTTCTGAAGCTCACAAGTTCTCCTTGTCTTACTGGGAAATTAAACGCCTGAACAGCCGGCAAAAGGACTGGCAATAGTACTAGCAGACTGCGGAAAAAGTCCGGATAGGGATGAATATGTGTCCGTCAGCGGCTAAAGCCGGACCTGTTCACATCCATTTACGTACGGGTTGAAACCCGTACCCTTCAAAAACCAGAGTTTTCCGCAGCCTGCCAGGGAACCAGAAAAACTGTCCATCAAGGGGGACCTTGGAACGGCGGGGGAGTTTCAGGTGACGTGTTTACTTGCGGTCATCCGCGGACTCAAAGTGATTTCACTTACCCCTGCAAGAGGTTTCTCCTGTCTCTTGTAGTTTTGCCAGTATCGCGATCGCCTCTGACGATCAAGAATCGTAATGCCCGATAACGCACTGAATGGAAGAAGGAATCGCATGAAAATCAACTTAAAATCCATCTTCACTATACCCGCCGTTGTGATGGCCTTGTTCATCCTCGTAGCTGGCACAACTACGACGCAAGCCCAAAGCGTCCAGGGAGTGATCAACGGACGAAGCGGCGCCACCATGACAATACAGACCGTCGACACACCCAAACTCGTCGTATTGCTTACTCCGACGACGGAAGTGGATGAAGTGCAGGGCCTCTTGAAAGCACGGAAAAAGCAGATGGCCATGACGTGCCTGATCCCGGGTCTTCCGGTGCAGGTGCAGGGAACGACCAATGATCAGGGCCAGTTGGTGGCGGAAACGGTCAAATTCAAGGGCAATGATTTGAAAGCCGCCATGGACGCCCAAGCGGGACTGCAGCCGACCGTGGCAGCACAACAGGCTGACCAGGCAAAGATCTCTGCCAACGAGCAGGCTCTGGCGGCGCAGCAGGCAGCCTTGGCCGCACAGCAGGCGCAACTCAGCGCGGCAGATCAGAAGATTGCCGCGAACAAGGCCGCCATAGCCGCCGCCAATAAACGCTTCGGCGAACTGGGCGACTACAACATTCTGGGCGAAGTGACCGTCCTGTTTGGCAACGGTCAAACTACCGTGCAGCCGCAATATAAACCTCAACTCAAAAAGCTGGCGGAGCAGGCACTCACGGTCACCGGGTACGTGATCCAGGTAAAGGGATACGCTTCGGCGGTCGGATCCGCGGAGCTGAACCAAAGGTTGAGCGTTGAGCGCGCCAATGCCGTTACTCAGTATCTGGAGCAGGACGCCAACGTTCCACTAACCAACATGCTGGCGCCGGGCGCCATGGGGACGGCGGACCAGGTAGCTCCCGACAAGACCGCGGAAGGTCAAGCCCAGAATCGCCGGGTGGTGGTCATGATCCTGCAAAACAAGGGCATAGCTGGCACCTAAGCCTGTCCGTTCTTGCCCGAACCGCGGGACCGGACCCACCCGGTTCTTAGCAGGCATGGGGTTTTTCCGCTGCGGAGGTCCTCGCCGGACCTCCGCAATACTTCTTTCCAGGCGCAAGTGGTAGGGTGGTATTCGGTTAAGATCGTAAGGTCATCCAGATACCACTACTACCAGAGGATTCTATGAAGATTGGCCTCGCGCCCCGCCCCTCTACCGTGCTCGCAACCTCGCTGACTACCGCCTTTGCTGCGCTGCTCTTTTCCGCTCCACCGGCCGTCGCGCAGAACGCGGCGGCGCTGCAGGCGCGGATTGCGGAGATCAAGGTTGCATCCGCGGCCAATAAGAAGGCTCTTGCTCATTACAACTGGCAGGAGTCCGTCACTACCAGCATCAAGGGGGAGGTCAAGAAACAACAGCTCTTCCTGGTAAGCGTTGGACCCGACGGCCAGCAGCAGAAAACCCCCATCAATGCCCAGCCGGATCAGCCAAGCGGCGGCCCGTTGAAGCGCCATATCGTGGCCAAGAAGAAGGCGGAGTTTCAAGACTACGGCCAGCAGATCGCCGACCTGGCAAGGCAATATACCCAGCCGGACCCCGATCGACTGCAACAGGCCTACCAACAGGGGAATATCTCGCTGCAATTAGGTGGAGGCGAAAGCCACGTCACCCTCAACATTAAGAACTACATCAAGCCGGGGGATCAGGTTACGCTCGTCTTCAACAAGCAGAACAAGGCAATTCAGAGTATCCGGGTCGCGAGTTACCTTGATGACCCTAAGGATGCCGTAACTATCGCAGCCCAATTCGCCAAGCTGCCTGACGGCACAAACCACGTCACCGGCACGCAGATAAACGGGGCCAGCAAGCAGTTGACGGTCGTGACACAGAATTCGAACTACCAGCCTATTTAAGGCCTGATTTGCCAGGCCTTCGGAGTCTACGTGACAACTCCACTCTCAAACGCCGCAGGGACGATTGAGAGTAGCCCTGGGCTGCGGTGGTCGAAAAGGTCCGAACAGCATGGGCGAGATAAAGACCGTCGGGGTTCCCTCGGCTACGTTCGGGACAGGCTGTTCGACTCCGCGCCATAATAGGCTATGTCATAGCAGGAGCGTATAGATCCGGCTGAATGCTTTTGCTGTAAAACCGTTTCTGTGGGTTCACCAAATGCAATCGTGGGGGCTAACGCCCCGTCTTGTTCAACCGATGTAGTGCCCCGGCTTCGCCGGTGCAAACATGGGGCACCCGTCCAGTTTCTTGGGGATTCTGCTATGACACAGACTCCTAACGGGACTGAGCTTGTAAGCAGTTCCCACGCAGACGCTACGGGCCTGGCTATCTATTTCCGAACGTCCAACTGAGCCCCGAGCTTGTTCCGTAGTCGCTGCCTGAAAGGGTCGGAGGTGGCTGATTATCCCAGTTGCCATAGAACGAGAAATTCCAGGACAAATCACTGAACAGCTTGATGTAGTAAGACGCGTTCATATTCGTACGGACGCGTCCTGGCTCCGAGATTCCCGGCAGGATGACCGCAGAGATATCCAAATTTGTCTTCTTGAAGCGGAAGATTTGGAGATCAGCCATAACCAGCGCAGCAGCAGAATTTTGCGCGCTTTGGCTAGCCGTGTAGCTCTGGTATCGCGCGTTCTGCCATGCGAGGCCGCCCAGTACGTAGAGGCTTGACTGGTTGCTGTTCCGTAAGAATCGCCCGACGCCTCCGCCGAGCGTGGTTTGCAAATCGATTCCCTGCACCGAACTTTGCAGGAAATCTCCGGTTCCCGAATAAAACCAGTTCTTCCAGGGCAACAGCCTCATGGTGCTGAGATTCTCCTGGTTTCGGGTGGAGAGGCTGGCGCCGCTACTCGATGACAAGCTGGAATTTGTGCTCGCCTGAGCCGACCACCGCTCTCTGCGGTACTCCACCAGGGAGGAGATGTTGTACTGAGTCGATTCATTCCCCTTGGAATAAAGGATGCCGGTGTTGAGCGTCCCATTAAATCTTCGCCAGAAGCCCTCGGCCGTCTGGTTCAGTTTGATCACCTGCGACTGGGAAAGCTCCACTTCTTTCTCTGGGGTCAGCGCGACTTCAATGCTCGCTGCACGTTGGCCCGGGGCTGCGGCCGTCGACAGCTTACCGGTATAGACCGTACCGTCCTCTGTCCGCACCAGAAACAGCTGGTTGCTCTCCAGACGCGCCACTTCCGACCACTGCACTCCGATGGTGCCCTGCACGTATTTCAGCTTGACCGAAAGCACACCGGCGCTCAGCGCCTTGATCTCGCAGGTCATACGATCGCCATTCTTCATCACGATTACGTCAGTGCTCTCGCGCGCGAAGAGAGGCGAACAGAATAAGAGCGTAAGGGTGAAAATGATGACCCGAATTTTCATACCGTGTCAGGTCTCCGCTTCGCATTTTTGCTCGCAAGCCCAGCAACAAATCGTCCGCGCGAGCGCGGCGAAGGGCGCTGACGACGCCATGCTACTTCCAAACGCAACGTCACCTGAAGTTTGCTTTAGAATATGCGCCCAATCCGGAAGAAGAATCTCCCCCGGCCGTAATCGCCGATAGCACCTGCAACTTCGACGGGTCCAAATATCGTGTTCACGATAAACCCAATCGCACCATCCATGGGGAGGTTGGGCGGCGGTGGACCGAGGGCCAGTTTGTATGTCTTCCCTACCTCGTACATACCAATGAACTCGATATTGCTGCCCAACAAGGGAGGTAGTTGTGCGAGCTCGCGAATATATCCGAGTTGTCCCAGGAAATATTGGTTTGTGTACAACTCGTTCGTATTCCAGGCGAGCAGGCGCTGCGACCCACCCAGCGAGAAGGCCGGTATTCCGGCTTTGTAACCATAACTGCTTCCACCGGAAGCGTTGAAGAACATCGAAGACGGCTTGTTCAGACGAAAGAAGTTTTGCGACTGGACCTCAGAGAGTGGAAACGGGCCGGAAGCCGCTGGATTCGCGTTGTACCCCTTGGTGTACATCAGAAGACTTTGGCCGGAGCGGGGTATCACCGCGTTATCCAGCCTGTTCAGCTGAAACTGCAGCCTGACATCCCCAGTTCCTCCTGAAACCGTGGGTAGAACAGCCGCGTTTCCGATCTGGGGCGAAAGCTTTTCCCATCCGCCTTCGTACCCAAATCTCAATTCTCCCGTAGTTCCAAATCCGTATCCCACGTCCATGCCGCCTAAGACCTGCCGTACTCGGTACGTCGCGGTCTCCGTATCGCCGTTGTAGACGTAATCTTGCTGGCTGTTGGCGCCTCCGCGCGGAGCCATAAACCAATTGCTGGTCGGCTTGAATGGATGGTAGTACTCGCTATCGATCAGATATTGCGAGCCTATGATGACGTCGCTGCGCAACTCGGACCGGTAGCTGCCGAAATCGATAAAGGTGATGCGTGCTCCCATACTGAAAAGCACGTTGTTATAGTCGGAACCATCGATGAGAAGAATAGGACGCACGGTCGGGGGCGCGTAGGGCTTCGGGTCGGTTGATATCTGCAGTCCCTGCTTCCCGTCCTTTTCAACCATCGAATAACCGACGTTTGCGAAACGTCCCTGGCCCTGGAGTCTCAACACCTGTGCATCCAATTTCGCGGTGTCTACTGGCTTGCCAACGTCTGGGGATAGTCTCTGCTCGATTGAACTGGCCAGGTCCTTGCCGGTGCCGGCAACCTGGATAAACTCGGGGATAGGTGTTGTTTTCTTCCGCGCATTCCGCTCCGCCAGATATTTCTGCCACTCGGCTTCGCTCACTGAGAAGGCAATGAGAACCTTCTCCTTCGCAGCAGCTGCATCATAGCCCGCCTTGATGATGGCATCAGCGGCGCCATAATCCAGAGCGTTGTACTTCTGCAGCGGCACGCTCACCAGCAGATCCGCCTGCTCCATGGAGCGAAGTTCGTTCGCGGCGATCATGACGGAGATAGACTCGCCCAGCACGGCAAAGCTGGAAAGGGGCGCCGTCGGGCTGAGCGGCTGTGTTTCCAGGTGGATACCAAGAACTATGTCCGCCCCCATCTCTTTGGCGACGTCGATCGGAATGTTGTTGAGCAAGCCGCCGTCTGCGTAGATGTGATCGTCGGTTCTGACCGGCGTGAAGATGCCCGGAAGAGACATCGTCGATCGTAATGCCAGCGCCAGGGGGCCGCTGCGAAAGACGTGCGGTTTTCCGGAAACGAGGTCAGTTGCTACACAGGCAAACGGGATAGGGAGATCGTTGAAGCTCTTGAGTTCGGAATACGGAAGAGCAACTTTGTCCAGAATCAGCGAGACCTGCTGCCCTGAATTGAAGCCCCCGGGAAACTGCAGACCCTTGGCCAGGCCGAATTCGAGACTGTTCGGTACTTCATGGGCGTCCTGCTTGCGCCGAAACGAGAGATCCTGGAACGGTGTCTGGCCTCTCAGCACCTCGTTCCAATTGATGGTGTTGGTAATCTCCCTGACCTCCGCGGGAGTCCGTCCGGTAGCGTAGATCCCTCCGACCAACCCCCCCATGCTGGTTCCGGCGACATAGCTTACTGGAATACGGTGTTCTTCCATCCACTGCAAAACGCCGATATGGGCGAGGCCCAGTGCACCGCCACCCTCGAGAACGATCCCAAGCTTTGGGTGCCCGGCCACAGCCGGCTTAGCCACCTCCTGGGGGGTGCCAATACTGGTAGACAACAAAATGCAGGATAGAAGCGATGATTGTGCGGCTCGGAGTTTCATGGTTGCCCCTGGATGTGCTGTCATAACCGGCGTATCTGGCCTTGCAAGAAACGGGGACCAGACGCCTCTCGATGCGCTTCATTCGGAGCTACACGGCTGCGGCCCATGCAGGCATGCGAAGCGGCGAGAGCTTTTCCTGAGCTGCTCCGCCCCACTCTCCCTAACAACGCGGAAACCCGTAGCTCACGCGCGACGAACGGGCAAACTCAAGCACTCGCGATGGCTCATGATCACTCCCAAGTATTCAAGCAAAGAAGAGCCCGGGGTACTGTCAAATTTAGTAGCCGGGGCATCAAAAGTTGCCAGCTACCATCGTCGCCGGCTTTGATACCTCCCCCCGTACCGGGCCAAGTGCCACACTAGCAATGATGCTAGTTGTCCAAGCGAACCACACTGGATAGCTTAGCGCTTGATTTCATTTACTGAGGAGTTCTCATGCGCAAGACCGTGCTGCCGCTTGCCGCCGCCATTTTTATGGCCGCATCGCCGTTCAATCTACACGCCGCCAGCCTGGCAGGCGTGAACCTGCCGGACACAACCACGGTCGCTGACAAATCTCTGGTCCTCAATGGGCTCGGCCTGCGCACGGAGTTCATGGTCAAGGTCTATGTCGCCGGGCTCTATCTCGAGCATAAGTCAACCGATGCCGACGGTATCATCAAGGCCGACGAACCCAAGCGGATCGTGATGCAATTCTTGCATGACGCGAGCACCAAGCAGATGACGGATGCATTCGACCAGTCATTCAAGGACAATACTCCGGCTGCCGAGACGACGATGAAGGCCAACACGGATAAGTTTCTCGCCGCACTCGAGCCGGTCAAGGTGGGCGAGCAGATGGTCTTTACTTATGTCCCGGCCAAGGGAACAACCGTTGCGATCGACGGCAAGGATAAGTTAACTATCGCAGGACCGGCCTTCGGTCAGGTGATCTTCTCAGTGTGGTTCGGCCCCAAGCCGCCGACCGCCAGCCTGAAGAAGGGTATGCTCGGAAAGTAGGTCCAGCGGCGGGGAAAAGCCCACCGCCTGGGTTTTCAACACTAGACCGGCTGATAGTTCGAGTTCTGGGTTACCACGGTCAACTGCTTGCTGACGCCATTGATCTGCGTGCTGGTAACGTGGTTGGTGCCGTCAGGCAACTTGGCGAACTGTGCCGCGATGGTCACTGCATCCGACGGGTCGCTGAGGTAAGTCGCCACCTGGATGCTCTGAATCGCCTTGGTTTGCCGGCTGAATACAAGGGTTACCGAATCGTTCGGCTTGATGTAGTTCTTAATCACCAGTGAGACTACGCCTTCCCCGCCACCTGGCTGAAGCGAGACGTTGCCCGCCTGGAAGGCGGCTTGCAGCTTTCCTGGATCAGGCTGCGTATATTGCTTTGCCAGAGCCGCAATCTGCTCACCGTAGTCCTGGAACTCAGCCGTCTTTTTCTCGATTACATGCTGCTTGAGTCTGCCGCCACTGGGCGGTGGTGGAGCTTGCGAACCACCGATCTGGGTCTTCTGCTGACCGTCGGGTCCCACGCTCACCTGGTAAACTTGTTGCTTCTTTACCTCACCCTTAATGCTCGTGGTTTGCGTTTCTTGCCAGGTGTAATGAGCAAGCGCTTGTTTATTGGCCGCCATAGCCGTTTTGATCTCGGCAAGCTTCTGTTGTAATTCGGGACTTTGCGCAAGGACTGGCAAAGCGGAAAGGAGCAGTGCAGCAACGGCGGTGACGATCTCGCCCCGCGTAACTTGGGTCTTCATCTATATCCTCTTCCTGGCAAACTGTGGCAACTACTCTCCGATCACGGCTGCACAACGGTCCAGCTGGAATCGGGATTAAATTCAGTCATTGCGGATGCTGTTTCTTCCGTAGTCTTTCCCAGGTCCTTCTGCACCAACACGCCAGCTTGGCTCATCATGAATGTCATCACGCCGGTGTTGCCGTATTCAGCAGGATAGGCGACGAAGGCAAAACCACCCACCATCTTCCCATTGACCACATAGTCCTTGGCGCCGCCTGGTGCGTTGCCGCCTTGCTTGGTCAGCATACGGAAGTAGTAGCCGTGGAAAGGCTGGTGTTCCTTGGGCTTTTCGCTATACCCTTCAGCGGTTGCATACGCCAATAGCGGTCCCAACGGACTTTTGGGCTGGCCTTCCGGCGACTCCCAATACAAACCGTCCTGCTTTCCCGGGGAACTGATGAATTTCAGGGCGTATTGCTTGTTGCTGCCCGACAGACGTGAGTAGTAATCGACCTGAGCATCACCCAGTGCATCACACACGTCAATGACCGCCAGTTCGTTGCGGCCGATACGCCGGCGCAAAATCTCATCTTTTCCCGCAGCCGTGTCGAAGAACCAGTGGCCGGCAGCGTTCTTTTTAAGCGGAATCGGGAAGGGAAAGTTCTGCGCACCGATCAGAAGGATCTGGCTTCCGTCGGGCATCTTGCGCCACCGGTGCATTTGTCCATACCCGGCCACAAAGGCGGCCACCGTGGCCTTGTCCTGCACCGGATCGCCGGAGGAGATGATACTTTTTGAGTCGCTACCAAAGATTGCCAGCATCGGGTCGATACCTCCCGTCTTGGCCGCAGTCAGTAGGCCGTTGCCTGCGTCGTCGGGGGAAGCAAATGTTGTTTGCGAAGGCTCGTCGGCTTTCTTGCAGCCGGCAAGGACGACGATAAGAGCCAGAAGCATTACCCAGGTGGTAACCGAGATTCTGCGCGCTGCCCGTGACATGCCCAGTTCTCCAAACCTTCGAGTATCAGACACTTCAACACTACTGCTCATCCAGGTCTCTTCCATCGGGGCCATGGCGTTCACCTGCGACCTCCCCACCCACCGCCACCGCCTCTGCTTTCAGCGCCGCGAGCACTGGACTCCCTGGATTGCCAGCCACCACCACCGCTGTTGAAGGCCGATGAGCCGCTGCTCTTATCCTGCCCTCCCCAGCCGCTGTAACTTGAACTGCTCTTGGGTGCGCTTTGGCCGGAGTAGCTGGATGAATTGTATTTCTGCGTGTTCGAACTCGAGCCCTTCCAGCCGCTCCCGGTGTTTGAGTAGGTGTTCCCATTCGCGGCTGCATACTTGTTGCCATTTGCGGTCTCGCCGTAGGCGGCGCTGTTGCCGTTCGCACCCGACGCGCCATAGGCCTTGGCGCCGGTCGAGGAGGTCATCGAGGCTGTGGTTCCATTAGCGTTCGTGTTGTGCTGCGAGTAAGCAGTGTTGCCGTTCTTCGAATACGTCGAGGCTCCCGAGCTCCCATAAGCATTGGAATTCTGCACTGTGGATGCCGAGGCCCCGGTTCTGTTGTTGTAGGCGCTCCCGGCACTTGTGGTGCCATAGGCGTTTGAGACGGACCCTCCCTGCGCATACGTCCCGGTCCTCGGGTTGTACGCCTGGCCGGCGCTAGCGCTGCCGTAGCCGTTCGAGACCGTGCCTCCGCGTGCGTAAGTCCCAGTGGCCGAGTTATAGCCAGTGCTGTAGTGCGCCGAACCGTACGGCCCATACGCAGACGTCGTGGTGCCGTGCCAGGCAGGGTTTCCGTAATACGCACCGCCGCGGTACACCACCGTGGTAGAGCCGTGCCAGCCGCAGTTCCAATAACTATAACCCCAGCCGCAACAACCATTGCTCATCATTGCCCCAACCGCGATGCCGACCCCGAACGCCACCACAGCGGTAGTAACCACAGCCGCTGTGCTGTACCCCGGCGTCACGTAAGGCGTGCCATAGACAACCGCAGGGTTGTACTGGGGGACATAGACGACTTGCGGACTCGCCGATTGAATCACGATGACTTGCGGCGATTGCTGCACAACAGTGATCTGCTGGCCTGATTTCAGGTTGCCGGCGGCTTTTGCCTTGGCCCGCAATACCTGCACGGCCGTCATGACATCCGGGCCCTGGGTGGTATACGCCTCTCCTAACGCGGAGGTCCAGCTGAGGTTCTTGGCCATGTTATCCAGCACCGAAGGAAATTGTGTCATGGCCTTGACGCTTGGATCCCATGGCTGCGGATCAACCGCGTACATCAGAGGGGACCCTGTGAGACTGCTGTTTTGCTGCAGAAAAGCTGCGGCGGCTGTGACCTGGTCTGGAAAGCTCGAAGCCCCCAGGATCTGAGCCACCAATGAGTCTGGGTACAGCGCAATCGGCGCCACCAATCCCTGCAGTTCTTCCGCAGTCAGCGGCGTTCCCTGTCCCGAGTACCCGGTCTGCTGAGCTCCGACTTCCAAGGGCGTGGCGGTAATGATGAGCAGGAAAGCGAGCACCGTTGCCAGAAGCTGTTTCACGAAGGTCCCAATCATAATTCCTCCTCGATGCACAAAAAGGCGTTAATCTGCCAGGCCAGAACAGATGCAGTTCACGCACGGGAGACAACTGGCCCGCTCAGCCAGTCGCATCAATCCACTGCTCGGCTTCAGAGGAGATGGAGTTTCCAGCAGGGGTAGGCTATCGAGGGTTCTTCTCAGAAGTAACTGTCACTTGCGACAGGTGTGAGGAGGACGTCTCGCCGCTTAAACAGCCGAAACCGGGTGCAAACCCGCATTTCAGGTACGACGGCCGGGTTGTCTCAAGGTTCGGAGCGCCGAGAAGAGCCTATGCAGGGGTCATGTGCCGCTTGATTGCATATTCAAGCAGTTCGGCGTTCGTCTTGACGTTCAAGGTCTCCATCATCCGGTATTTGTGAAAAGCCACCGTGCCTGGCTTGATGTCGATCACATTGGCCACTTCTTTCATCGACATACCTTCGGCCAGCAACTGCAGAATCTCACTCTGCCGTTTCGTGATGTGCTTCTGTTCGTTGAAATTCTCGCCCTGGTTCAAGAGGTACATCACGGTTTCCTTGACAATCAGTGGGGAGAGGTATGACGCGCCCTGGTTGACCTTGCGGATCGCAAGCAGGAGTTCGTCACCCGCGGATTGTTTGAGCACGTAGGCGGAAGCACCGCGGCGAAAAGCCTCGGCCGCTACATCGGCGGCCATCGTCATGGTCAAAAAGACCAGCTTCACCCCGGGGCACTTCTGCTTCACCTGGCCCCCCGCATCCAGTCCATTTAGGTGCGGCATATAGATATCGAGGATGATGATGTCGGGTTTCAGCTCAGCTGCCGCGGCGATCAAACGCCGGCCGTCGGTCACAATGCCAACTACCTGAAACTCGGGCTCCAGCAAACTTTTGCATGCGTCCGCCAGGAGTTGATGATCATCTGCAATTAGAATGCGCGCCGAGGGTTTTTGTTCTCTCACAAGAGCTCTCCTGAAAAACAGCCTTTGAACATGGCCCGTGTTGGCGAAAGAATATCAGCAATGAGGCCACGTCACCGTCCTGGAAGAACAACGGTCGCGTCCGTCGGACCCCGAGCATATCACTCACATGTTGGCGTGACGATAATAAATGGGTCTGGAAATTCAGACGCCATATTACGCCATCGCCCGAGTGAGCACCAAGTCTACCACTTCATCACAACAAATACCCTTCGAGATCCACGAGTTCGTTGTCCTTTGATTCGCAGGGCAGGAAATTCGCGGTAAGCCCCAAAAAAGGCATTCCTCGCCGGCACCGGCCGACACGCGCCCATAGCCGTCGCGCACAGCTTTCCATATAAGGAGCGGCTGCCGGGCAGTTTAGCACTTTTGGAGTGTCGAAGCCGTTAATTTTGCCAATATCCCTCGCGATACTACGGCCGCTATCCTCCGCTTAAACGAGAGGAAGTTCAAATGCGACCAGCGAGCGGTAGCCGCATAAATCGGCGGTCAAAAGACATTGCGCCTTCGTGCTTGCAGCGATGGCAATCGCGACCGTTGGCGATGCTCGACACTGATTCCAGGAAGCCGCTGATTTTAGACGCTTTTTTGCTTACGCGTTGCATCGGAAGTTCGCGCCACGATGCAACGCGTCTTTTTGCCGCAAACGGTTCTCAAATCACTTAATCGCGGGCTGCACCCTCGGTCGTACGTGCCCGATTAGATGATAGTGTCTTCCCAAATGCGGTTATCGCTTAAGATAAATCGCGGAAGGACGTAGTCTGGCCGGGAGCCGCCCCTCAATTGGGAACGCCGCGCGGCCTGAGCAGGACCTTTCGAGAAAGGAAGCGACAGAGTAATGGATGCGTTCCGCCTGACGAACTTTCCGGTTGTTGTCCTTGTTGTTTCGTTCTTCCTGCTTTGGCTCTCAGGATGGATCGGCACCTCGTTCCGCAAGAAGAGCCGAGCATTTGAGGAAGCCCCGGGTGCTGATCCCGGCCTCGTCCTGGGGGCTACGCTGACCCTGCTGGGCCTCATTATTGGTTTCACGTTTTCCATGGCCATTAGCAGATATGAGCAGCGCAAGAACTACGAGGAGGCGGAAGCGAACGCAATCGGCACGGAATATGTCCGGGCAGACCTGTTGCCTGCCGCCGAAGCGCAGAGAGTGCGGACCCTGCTGGCAAACTATACCCGTCAGCGAATCTTGTTCTATACCATCCGCAGGGTGCGAAATCTTGTCCCAGTGGACGCCGATACGGCTCGGCTACAGACCGAGCTGTGGTCCACAGTTGTGGCTCCGGCGACATCGCAGCCAAACCCCGTGAACGCACTGGTGGTTTCAGGCATGAACGATGTATTGAATTCGCAGGGGTATACACAGGCCGCCTGGTGGAACCGCATCCCGCCTTCGGCATGGACCTTGATGCTGGCGATCGCGGTATGTTGCAACGTGCTGATTGGCTACTGCATTCGCCGTACCGGTGCGGAAGGTACAGTGTTTATGGTACTTACGCTGGTTGTGGCGATCTCGTTCTTTCTCATCGCAGACATCGATAGCCCCCGTGGAGGCATCATCCGCGTGCGGCCACAGAATCTTGAGAGCCTCGCTCAGTCGCTCCATCCGCAATAACAGGAATGACCAGCTGCAGGCGCCAGGTGCATTACCGTAACCCCGGGGTTCCAAAAGATTAAACACCCCGCTGCTATTTTTGCTAGTGTTCAAAGTATCGTGCCTCTTTGAAAATCAAGTTGTCAGCGCGGAGCGTTACTCTCGGGCAGGGCCGGTACTTCCCTGAACGAGATGCTTTTCTCCGCGTCCCGCGTGGCCTTATGATTGGGCTGGCGGTGGCTGGACCCACTGCTTTCCTGAGGTCGCGGCTTTTCTCCGCCTCGACCCTCCATGAAAAGGAATGTTATGAAAAAGATAGTGTTTGTCGTGGGCTTACTCTGCTGCAACTTGCCTGGATTTTCTCAAGACCAGGCGGCGGCTCCGTCGTCGGTCATCAACATCAACATCCGCGTCTCGCGCACTGCACAGGCCGTAAGCTATCCCAACAACACCACGAGCACCATCGACTTCACGCCCACCCCCTTACTGCCTTACGCCAAAGGCCAAGCCAAGGTGGAAAACAAGAAGGGCGTCATTATCATCCAGGCTGAGCTGCAAAAGATGTCGCCGGCCAACCAGCTGGGGCCCGAGTTCCTGACCTACGTGCTGTGGGCGATCACTCCGGAGGGCCGCGCCCGCAACCTGGGAGAGTTTCAGCTGAACGGTGACAAAAGCAAACTGACCGTAACCACACAGCTGCCGAATTTTGCCATGATTGTCACCGCCGAGCCCTACTTCGCTGTTTCCTACGCCAGTGAAGAGGTGGTGCTGCAAGGAGCTCCCACCAGTGATACCAAGGGTCAGATAACACCGGTGGTGGCCCAACTTTTGAGCCGCAGCACTTACCACGAAAGTCAGCTTCAGCCGCTGGTGATCGATCCCAAGGTTCCTCTGATCGTCTATGAGGCTCGGAATGCTTTACGCATTGCACAACTACAAGGCGCGCCCAAGTATGCCGCGACCGCCTGGGCCACCGCGCAGCAGGCGCAGGCACAGATGGACGATTACATTGCCCGCAAGCAAAAGAATCCGATCTTGACTGCTGCGCGCAGTGCAACCCAGCAGGCAGAGGACGCCCGCTCCATCGCCGTAAAGGCAGAGGCCGAAGAGAAGGCGGCACAGGCCAAGCAAGCGGAGGCAGATAGAGCCGCGGCCGCAGCGCAACGCGAAGCACAGTTAAAAGCAGAACAGGAAGCAGAGGCCCAGCGTAGCGCCGAGGCCCAGGCTCTAGCGGCCAAGGAAGCACAGGCCCGCGCAGAGGCGGACGCGGCCCGGCAGGCGGCGGACGAAGCGGCCCGTAAATCGGCTGCAGAAGCTGCGCAGGCGGTAGCGGCACAGCGCCAGCTCCGCGCCCAACTCTTAGCCCAATTGAACGCGGTGCTGCAAACCGTGGATACACCACGAGGGTTAGTCGTCACCATGGCCGATGTGCTCTTCGCTTCCGGCAAATATCAGCTCTCCCAGCCCGCAACGCTGGCTCTGGCAAAGATGTCGGGGGTAATCCTGGCACACCCTGGCTTGACGCTGAAAATAGCCGGCTACACCGACAGTACGGGCAGCGATCAATTTAACCTCAAGCTCTCCGGACAACGAGCGGACGCGGTGCGCACATTCCTGGTGCAGCAGGGACTGAATCCCGCCACGGTCACGTCCCATGGGCATGGGATCCGCGGATCCAGTGGCCAGCAATGATACGGCCGTCGGTAGACAGCAAAACCGGCGGGTGGAGATCGTCGTTTCCGGCGAGGCCATCGGAACCACGGCCGGAAACTAGCGGAATCCGCATCCACTGGAACTCCCCCTCGACGTTCGCCCAACCCTCATGTCCTTGCATGAGCCGCTCGGAGTTTGATCATGGTGCATTTCCCAACGGGTATCCGGAAAAACGTCCTGGTCCTCGTCTTTCTCGCCGCGGCTACGATGATCGTGCCGCGGCCTGCGTCTGCTCTTACTTCCCCTACGCCACCTGACAAGACAGCGCCCCAGGCCGGTAGCGGAAGCCTGCCGTTGAATTTCGAGCGTCATACTGACGACCTGGACGCCATGGTCAAGCGCGGGAACATTCGGGCGCTCGTCCTCTACAGCCGTTCCGGTTTCTTCTACGTGAATGGCCGGCCGCAGGGCATTTATTACGAGGCGCTCCGGGCTTTCGAACAATCGGTCAATGAGAAGCTGCATACCGGCAAGCAGCCGGTGCAAGTTACCTTCATTCCAGTCCGTCCCGATCAAGTGGAAAAGGCCCTGACCCAGGGAGTGGGTGACCTGATCGCTTACGCGTTGACGGTAACGCCCGAACGCGAACAGCGGGTTGCGTTCTCCTCCCCGATAGAAACCGATGTGAAGCAGATCGTGGTGACGGGGAAGAATTTCGGCCCCGTCTCCTCCTTGCAGGACCTCAGTGGGAAGAAAATATTCGTCAATCCGCTCACCACGTATGCCGCGAATCTGCAAAAGGTGAATGCCTTACTGCAGAAGCAGGGCAAGCCACCCATTCAGATCGAGAGCGCCGACAAAAACCTATTGGACGAGGACCTGCTGGAGATGGTGAACGCGGGGATTATCCCTGCAACCGTTACCATTACCGATCGCGCCAAACTCTGGGCCAGCGTGCTTCCCGACATAACTCCCCAACCGAATCTCGTCATCGCGAATGAAGGGACCCTGGCATGGGCAATGCGCAAGAACAACCCCAAGCTCAAGGCAGTGGTAGATGAGTTCACCAAAACCCACATGGCGGGAACGTCGTTCGGCAACACGCTCATGAGGCGGTATTTGCAGAACACCAAGTGGGTCACGAATCCGACCACCAAGGCACAACTGGATGCCTTCAACCAGACCGTTATCTTTTTCAAGAAGTACGCATCGCAGTACAACCTCGATTACCTGCTGGTCGTTGCCCAGGGGTATCAGGAATCCATGCTCAATCAAGCAGCGAGGCATGGCGGGGCGGTCGGAATCATGCAGGTCAAACCGGCGATCGCTGCGGCCGCGCCCATCAGCATCCCCAATGTGGGTACGGCCGAAAACAACATCCATGCCGGAATCAAGATGTTGCACACCATCTCGGATACTTATTTCAACGACCCGAAGATTGATCCGATGAATCGCCTTCTGCTTACCTTTGCTGCGTATAACGCCGGCCCCACCCGCATCGCGGAACTTCGTAAGCAGGCGCCCGCCAGGGGACTAGACCCCAACAAATGGTTCGGGAACGTTGAGCTGTTAGTTTCTCAAAGCGTGGGACAGGTGACAGTCGAATATGTGAGTAACATCTATAAATATTACGTCGCGTATAAGCTTGTGCTACAGCAAGGCGAGTCCCTTTAATAGCAGGACCCGGTTAGCGGGCGCGGACGCAGTGCGTAGGTTCGCGGCGCAGCAGGGTCGGAATCTCCCCACCGGCGATTCCTGCAGTTGCCGGTGTCGCAGTCGCTGACTGGGGTTCCACTCCTCGCAAGGCAACGTCCTTCCGCCGGTCACCAGAGTATCCTGGTTGGACGTAGTCCCTGTGTGAAACGTGGTCTGCTAGCTTCCATCGTCCGACAGGATGTCGGCTTTGGTTTTCCCTTTCTTGATCGACGCGAGCAGATCTGCGTGATCCTCCTCTGTCTGATCGCCGTAACTTTCCGCCCATTCGGCTAAAGCATCATCCAGTGTTTCGGAATTCCCGCAGTAGCCGGCAATGCGCGCGGGGTCACCCGTTCGCGAGTGAGCCCTGGCGAGGATTGCACCGCAAGCCCATGCGTAAAAGTTGAAGGATGCGCCGGTGAGAAATTCTACTGGCATAGAGGCTTTCAGGTTCTTCATTTGCCGGACAAGGTATTTCCGTCCGTCCATCTCGGTGTGGCCGAGCATTGGATCAGAAGAAGCTTGCAGCGCCCGCTGTCCGGTCACCACCCTGAGGGCGTCGTTAGCATACTCCTTGGGGAGAGGCGGAAGGTAAGGAGCATGAGACGCCCAAACACACTCCTTCATCTGCAGAAATAAGGGATCGTCATCCCCAATCCCAAACAAGAGGACGAGGTAGGCCCTTGTACCCACTGAACCGATACCGACGACCCGGTGCGCTATGTCCGCGATGTGATAGCGTCCCAGCATTGCGCGCCGCTCCAGCCCAATGCTGGCGGAGTAGCGGTTCAATGCCTCAGTTACTTTTGCCTTGGTTTCCTTGCTGATAGTAGTGAGGACGGGGGGATCGTCGCGGAAGGTCCATCTTCCATGGCCGTTGCTATCAGCGACTTTAGGCAATAGGGCGCGATTGTCAGTGCGTAACGCTTTGTTCAATGTTTTCGAGATGACTGCTTTCGACTTGGGGTCAATCTTCGCGATGGGGTTATCACGTCCTGGAAATGCATGCAGATACCAGACATCTAAGACACCCATCTTCTCCAGGCGATGCACATTGAATCGGTAGCCCTCAACACCTTGTTTCACTGCTGCGGCCCGCTCGCGGCGATTCAGACCATTCTGCCGCCCGGCAACGTTCACGCTGGCCACCATTCGCTTCAAATCCCACTCCCACGGACCGATGATTGCCTCGTCGAAATCGTTCAGGTCAAACACCACTTCGCGCTGTGGCGTACCATACATGCCAAAATTGTTGATGTGTGCATCGCCGTCGATCACCACCGATATGCCACTGATGGGTAGCTTCGAGAGGTCCGAAGCCATCACGCATGCCGATCCCCGCAAGTAGGCAAACGGCGAGGATGCCATGCGCCCCATACGCAACGGGATGAAATGAGCCTGGCGTCCCGCGTTGCTCTTTGCCAGTAATTGCAACGGATCCGGCCGATCCTTCGCCGGCGTGTACTTAGCGTGCGATTCTAGCGGGGCTGCCCGGCGAAGTGCCTTGCCTTCTGCGTGCCGGTGCTGCCACGACTCGATCTTGCGGCCCAAGTCAAACCTCCGATTTGGTAAGAGCTTTGCTATTGGCATCTACTCTCCTGAGGGGGCTTTAATCTCACAACTTTTCCATCGCCTGAGGCCTGAAGGTACGGCTCCGAAGCCAGCCGATGAAAAGCGCCGGAGCAAGCAAGAGAGCGGCGAGCGCTTCGGGGACCGGATGGCCGTCTTCGATCTTCCGGCCCGAAAGCCGGGCGAGCCAGGCGTCGGCGCTATTGCCACAGAGGCTGCCGAAATATATGGCGTGGATATGGGCCATGAGCTCGCGACGCTCATACGCCGTGAATCGTTGTGCAAGGGCGGCGCGCGCTTCCGGGGTCGGTTTGCGAAGCGTCTCGGCGAAGTTCTGCGCGAACAGGATGGCCGTGGCGTCACGCTCGTCCATTTTTCCGAACGTCCCGGTATCGAGCAAGTACGCCAGTTCATCAAGATTGACGCCGTGAGCAAGCGCAAATCCAGTGTGTGCCCAGTTGCAATAGCGGCACCCGTTCACCGAGTTGACGCCGAGCATAACTTGCTCGCGCAACGCGCTCCGGACGGCCGGCCGCACCACCGCCATCGCGAGCACCGGCAGGCGCAGGAGAACGGCCCCGAGCGAGCGCGCCAGGAGCGGCAGCGTGAAAGTGCGCTTGGTAAAGCGTTCGATGGCAGGGTCCTGGGTGGGCATGGCTAGTGCCTGTTTCCGCTTGTGGGCGTTTCTGCCGGAGAAACGGATAAAAACATCCGGGTAGGAAAGTGGACGACTGCCACGGCAATCTCCCGGACCTCATAGCTCAATCTCTGTCGTGTACTTTTCTTGTTATTCATAAGACAGCCTCCTCTTTGAGGCGGGGCCTGGTCTTCATGATTTCCAGCCCGGCGACTGCGTTCACGCCGTGGATCGCCGTGTTGTAAACCGGGGAGCACTTTTTTACTTCCTCCATGAGCTCCCGGTAGCGGTCGGCGCTTTCGGACCCCGCGACATGAAGCTTGATTCGTACCTCCGAGTACGGAACTGAAATCCCCGGGACACCGAGTGTGCCGCGGAAGTCAAGGTCGGCCTCGACATCCACAGAAAGCCGGTCGAATCTGACTCCGCACCGCGCGGCGGTGTAGCGGAAGGTCTGCGCCATGCAGGACGCAAGAGCAGCGAATTGCACCCGCGTGGGGTTGGGACCCTGCCCGGTTCCAAGAGGCT
This sequence comes from uncultured Acidobacteriaceae bacterium, assembly GCA_963788515.1. GTDB lineage: Bacteria > Acidobacteriota > Terriglobia > Terriglobales > Acidobacteriaceae > PALSA-350. The sequence continues at coordinate 31,098 of CAWBGZ010000016.1, read as the reverse complement.
TCGCTTCATCGATTCTGAGAGCGTGTTTTCCCAGCTTGACGTTCATTCCTATCCCGTCCACGATCCACTCGGTGTGGATCCTTTCCGTCTTCTTTGCGCTTTGCGGGTTTTGTGAAAACCGCTCCGCGGAAGCCTTCATGAACTCCATCAGGCCCTCCGCCACTTCGTACAACTTGACTTGAGAGACGTCGATGCTGGTGACAACATTGAGAGGGTCCAGGATGAGGTGGTACCCAGGGGAGCGCTGCTGTGCCAGTTCGAAGAGTTCCCGATAATCCTCAGGATCCTCCGATCCCACAATGTGTGTGGTGAGCCGGATTTCGCGGAACCGAGGGGGGCCTTCTGTGCCGAATACTCCACGGAGATCCCAATTCCCTTCTGCATCCGCCCATGCCTGGTCGATCTTTACCCCCATGGGATACCCGTACAGGAAGTACGTCCCAAGGAAACAGGACAGGCCACCTGCGAGATAGGCCTCCATGGGATTCATCCCCTTGTCGGTCCCGAACATCGGTTCGGGCAGGTCATACGTGACCGAGTGCTGCTCGAGCCTGGCGTTTACTTCGGCGACGCCCACGAGGTCAGCGTGGACTTCATCAGTCCGGTTAAATGCCATACCTGCGAATTTCTCCGGCGCATACTTCACCAGGTTAAAAGCACCGGAAAACGCGAGTTTAAGTTTTAGATCCTTCAGCTTCGACATATCGGAATCTCCTTGTTAACTTCAAACGGGCCCGCGATGATAAGTCCCATCTCACCTGATCGCGGCCTTGCAAAACGATTTGTCAGATCAGAGCTTGCCATGCAGGCTCCACCCCAACATCAGCAGTCCGCTGGCTACGATCCAGCTGCCGACCACGCGCACCGCGATGCGCGCCCAGGGCGCTTGCAGCTGTACAACGAATGCGGCGGTGAGTGAGACCAGAACGAACACGGCGAACACCAGCCCGAGCAAGACTAACGAAGCAGAGCCGAGCAGTCCCATCCCCGCGCCATTCAGGTATCCATGATAGAGCCCTAGCAGCGCTGCGAGCGCGGTTGTCACACGCAGCGATAGCTCGACGTCGAGAGCAACCAATGCGCCCAGCAGTAGGAATGTGATTGCGGTAGACACTCCGATGGCGTTCACCGCTGTCGCAGCTAGTCCAGCCAGTCCACCGATCAGCCACGCCATGGGAAGGACCAAAAGTGCCCGGCGACCGTAGGCGGCGCCACGAAGGCCGGCCAGCAAAGCGAGAGCGAGCACTGAAATCAGATCCTCCGGGCTCATGAGAAAGTGCATCAGCCCGTCATAGACGGGGCCCATTCCGGTCGAAGTCAAATGTGCTTCGGCCGCTGTGGGACACATCGCGATGGTGAAGACAATGATCGCGTAAAGTGGCAGCCGCGAATTGCGTTCAGTCTTCATCAGAATGCCTTCCACATGAAGAACACGCCTCCGGCCGCGACCAGGGCACCTGCTACTCGCAGCATTCGCTGTCCCCACAGCCATCGGTGGACCACCCCGATGCTGATGCCCACTCCATGCAGGCAGCCGGTGGCGATGACGAATCCAATGCTGTACAGCATGCCGCTCTCTCCAGGCGGCAGTTCCGTGCCGTGCGCATGCCCATGGAAGATAGCGAAGACACCGACCAGAACCGCTGCTACGGCAAGCGGCGGACGCATCTCGAACAACACAACCGCCCCGAGCAAGATGGCGGAGGCTGCGATCCCATATTCCACCCCAGGGAGAGGCACACCCATCAGACCCAGCATGCCGCCGAAGGCCATGACCATGGGGAACGCGACCGGCAAAAGCCAGATGGCAGGAGAGCCAAGTTGTGCGCCCCACAACCCGACGGCGACCATTGCGAGCACGTGATCGAGTCCGGAGATGGGATGCCTAAATCCCGTGAGAAACCCCTTGGCTTCGCCCGCCTGTGGGTGGGCCAAAGCAACCTGCGCCCAGAGCAGTATGGTCACAAGAGCGGCGGTGCGCCGCATCAGAAACTGATTTCGTTGGCAGATCATCGCGCACCACCGAATAAAAGTGCCACGCGTTGAATCGTCCAAAAAGCGCCTAATGTGCCAACGGTATAGCCGGGCAAGAATTCAACCCATCGTGGCCAGCGTACTTCCAGGATCCGAAAGGACCGCTCGAGCAGCAGGATCAAGAATACGAAAGAGAGTTGGCCGATCTCGACGCCGATATTGAAATTCAGCAACGCGAGCGGCAGGTCAGCTGGCGGCAGGCCGGCATTGGTGAGCGCGGAGGCAAATCCGAATCCATGCAGCAAGCCGAAGCAAAAGGCCACGACCCATGGATGCTCGATGGTGAAGCTGGTTTCACCGCGCCAGGAGCGGACGATCTCCGGACCGAGGAAGAGGATACTGAGCGCAATCGCCGCGTTCAAAGGAAGCACTGGAGCACTCGCATAACCGAAGGTTGCGATCGCCAAGGTTATGCTGTGAGCAACAGTGAAGGCAGTAATCGTCTTGAGCAGCATCAGGCGCTGTTTCACGATCAGCAGCAAACCGAGCACAAACAGCAGGTGATCGGGGCCTAAAAGGATGTGCTCCACGCCGAGCCGCAAGTACGTCGCCACGACTTCGAAACGGCCCGGCGAGGCTTCAACGACGAAGGAGGGCGATGATGGTGTAAGCCGGGTGATCTGAGTGCTGCCATCGAGACGCTCAAAGCGCACGAGCACGTCGACTACGGTCACACTGAGGCCGGCAATGTGAATGGTACCGCCGCTGAGACCGCCCGGGCACTTTACGGTCCAGCGTTCGGTATAGGCGTTGTCGACTGTCGAACCGCGAGGCTCGGTGACGTTGGTGCAGGTTGCGGGCAGTTCCACATAAAGCCCGAGGTGCAGGTCTCCCTGGCCCGGCACTTTCCAAAGTACGTCGTAGGTCTCGAGCCCGGTTTGGCGCAGCTCGAGATACGCGGGCCGCACTTCGTGGGCCAACACTGCCGGCGCGAATGTGAGGAGCAGAGCCAGGATGAAGAGTTTGGTTTTCATTTCATTTCCTGGTTGGGGCGTTCTTTGCTTCCGCCAGCTCCGGCTTTTCAATCGTCACCGTGTAACGTTTGAGCAGGCCGCGGTAAAATCTATCTTTCGCTTCCAGGCGATTCGCATCCTCCCACTCACGGCGCACGGCGTCGCGCACCTCCGCCAGCGCGGGTATCCGTCCTTCCACGTGTTGGCTCACGAACACCAGGTGCACACCGAAGGCGGACTCGATCGGCCCTTGCCATCGACCGGGGGAAAGCCCTTCCAGAGTCTTCGCGAACCGATCGCCGAACAGATGCGCGACCTCACTGGCCGGCAACGTGTGGTACTGGTGGTCCAGCATGACCGTATCTCCCAGCGAGGAGATATCGGTCTTGCCGCTCTCATGGTTTAGCTGCGCCAGTAGTTGCCCGCTGTCGCGCGCGAGGTTTTTGCCGTGCTTCTCCGGGTTGAGAAACACCTGACGGAAGGTAAACCTTGGTGGCACCCGAAACGAATCGGGGTGCGCCTGCAGATAGGCACTCAACTGGTCGTTGGTTGGCTGGCTCTGGGCAGCGACATCATCGGAGATGAATTCCATCTTCTGCTGCAAGCGGCGCCGGATGATGGTGTCGTCCTTGTCCAGGCTCAGCGCCAACGCCTCACGGTAATAGACTTCTTGCCGCACCCGATCGCGGATCAAGCCCTCCCATTCCTCATTGGTGGGCTCTCGTTGCCGGGTGCGTGTGAAGCCCTCCCACATGGAGGCAAGTTGGCCCTGCGTGACAACGATCTTTCCCCCGTCGCCGCTGGAGCGCTTGGGCCCCAGGTTATAGATTGCGAAGATCGCAATCCCTAAAAGGAGGAAGTGCAACAGCGGTTCGCGCGCGAGATTCCGGATAAAGTTCCGCATCATTTTGCCGGCGAGTACCAGATCGGCGAGGTGTAGGCACGATCGGTAACTGTCATGGGAACGTAGTCGGGCATTTTGATGACGTAACGCTTCTGGTCGTAGGCCGTCCATCGGGGCGACGGGATCTGAATCACGCGGACGTAGTAGAACGCGTTCTGCTTAGCGTCGAATGCCGGATCTTTCCAAAACGCTTCGAGAGTCGGGGTGCCGATGGTATTGGTGTAGCTGGCGTTCGCCACGTCCACGGTGTTGCCGACCGAGGTCTTGCAGCGGCCATCCGGGCCGATCTTGCGGCCGCCGGAGACGGCCACATCGAAGATGCGCTCCTGGGCCTTGCCGTCGCTGCCCAGCCAGCCCTTGATGACCTGGATACGATCGAGATTGGGGCCGTCGGGGTCACGCATGGCGCGCACCAGGAAGACCGGAGCTTTGCCTGCAGGTGCGGACTCGAGGTCTCCACCCATGGGCACACCATGAGCGTAGCCGTTCTCCGCGAAGTCGGGGCGATCGCGGTCGGCAAGAACGAAGTCCCAGCCTGCGAAGACACGTACGATCGGCCGATCGCCGGTGGTGGCGTAAACCTCCTTGCGCTTAAGCGCGTCCCAGATCCCCGCGCGGGTGTTCTCGCGCGCCCATACGCCCCCGAGGCCCGCCGCTTGTTCGCCCCAGACCGACATCAGGGGCCCTTGCTTTGGATCATTGTGGACCATAGCGAGCGGGGTTTTCCAACGGTCCGGAGCTGGTAACCCGTTGGCAAACTCACCGAAGAAGTTGTCTTCCCGGGTTGTGACCACGCCGATATGGGCATCGCTCCCGCCGATCAGGCCGGACTTATATGGGTTGGCTCCAAGCCTGGCTTCCAGCTCCAATCCCAGCTTGAGCGCCGAGCGGACGTAGTTGCCGTGGAGGGTGCTATTGGCCGCCGGCTCCATTTTGCTGAAATTAATGTCCCAACGTTCAAAATTGGCGAATTCGTCGTTGGGCGAAAGGTAGGGATGGGTCTCGCTGTCTCCCTTGATCTGCGTCGCCTCCAGGAGTGGCTCGTGGCTGGCGCGCGCCTCGGCGTAGGCCCGGTCGATGGGCTTTCCGCCAAAGGTCTCGGCCGTATACATTTGGCCATTGCTCAGGTTGCCGTTGTGGGGGATGGCGAGCACCGCGCCACCAGTTTTCTTCACGTACGCGTCCATGTATTTCCACAGGTCCGCTGGGTCCTGGCTATCGAAGGTGGAAAAGGGAACGACCTGATTCACCTTGTCCGCGGCGTCGCGGAAAATAACGGTGCGATGAAGGTTGTTACCGCCGGGCGCGGAGGTCCACTCGAAGCCGTGCAGCGTGGTGAAAACGCCGGGCTCGTTCCACTTCTCGGCTGCCGCGGTGGCGTGCGCCCAGGCTGCGGCCGTGAGTTTTGAGGCGTCGAAGACCGGCTTGCCGGTCTGCATGGAGACCACCGCTTCGATGGCGGCTTTGACACCCTCCTGAGGGCTCGTCTTTGACATCTCGTACCACCGCTTGCCCTGGGGGCTGGCGAGGAGCTCAGGGCTGCCGGCGCGAATTTGATCGGAGATGCCCATGTACTCGGCGTGATCGGTGATGGAGACCCAGTCGAGCGGCCGATCCTGTTTGAAGCGCTGGCCGTTGTCGAGCACAACTTCTCCACCTCTGGCGACCCTGAAGAGGTCGTCGGGAGTTGTCGTTACACCAAACATTCCCGAGTCGAAGGAGTAGCCGGTGTGCACGTGGGCAACGCCCCAGTAGACACGGTTGGGAAACTTCTGGTCCGGGTAGGGGGAATAATCCGGCTTCTTTGCCTCGACTGGCTTGCGTGCGGTCTCGCTCTGCGGGGCATTTTGAGTGGTGGTGACCTGACTGCAGCCGCCGGTTAACAGCGCGACCACGATCACTGCAAGACCCCCAATGGTGTTTTTCACAGTCGTACTCACGTTCCTTGTCTCGGCAAAAACTGGTAGTCCCTTGGGCGCGCAAAACTTCGAGACTCGCCGGCTGTTTTGCGTTACTTCACCTCGGCGATTATCCTTCTCCCGTTCACCCTATTTGACCGAATAACCGCGGGCATCCATGCAAGCCGAGAATCCTCGCTTGAAGGTAGCCATCTGCTGGTTGTAAGCGGCCTTGGCTTGATTGGCTTGCTGTTGTGCTTGTGCTCCAGCCGACTGAGCCGCCTGCTGCTTGGACTGCTCGTTTGCCTGGGTCTGTTTTCTTCCCCCGCGTACCGTTCCGACAGTCGCTCCGATAGCCGCACCCCGGCCGGCATTTCCCGTGATCGCTCCGACCATTGCTCCGCCGGCAGCGCCTTTCGCTGCGCCGCGCGCTCGTCCCCCCTGGGCCTGTGGCGCGTTGGCGGCAGCTTGCTGTTGAGCCGCCTGTATCTGTGCTGCAGACGGACCTGCGCGCGCCGCAGCGTCCGGATTTATTCCGGTCTGCTGCTGGACCGCGGTATAGCAGGCATACTCATCCGTGAGTTGCTGGTCGTGGCTCTGATTGTTCCGGGGATACGCGAACATCCCGATCTTTTGCGCCGCGGAAAACGAAGGTGGTGGCACAGCGGGTTCAGCCGCAGGCACCGGAGCAGTTTGGACGGGGGCGGGAGTAGCCACGGGGGCCGGAGACTCAGAGCTAACGGGAGACTTCTTGCAGCCTTCGCTTAGCAGAAGCAGAAAAACAACAGTCAGTGCTTGATATCTTGAGTGGCGCATGGACCTCTCTTTCATCACACAACCTATTAAGTTGGTTTCGTTGCGCACGGACAATAATGCGCCGTCGCAACCCCGGTAACTGTCACAAGTGACAGTAGTGTGTTGAAAGGAGGAACCTGATAATCCCACAGCCCTTGCAATCACTTCGCCGAGAAAACAGCATTAGAAACGACGGAACGTAAGGAACAAAGAACCCCAACAGCACGTAATTTGATCCTCCACCCGAGATAGAACTTAGGCCTACCGGGAAGATAGGTCTGTGATGAACATCACAGCTGCCTTGGTGACTGGTGCTAACATATCGGGTGCTGGGAGAATCGGCTATCCGTTTTGGGCCAGTCGCATGATTTGCTGCATTGGACCTTAAGCCAACGAAGTACGGGGCGTAAGACGGTTGGGTGTACTGAGGAACTATGCAAGCGAAGAACTGGGAGCCGCGAACCGATTATTTCGAATACATCATTCGCGAAGCGGAATCTTACGCAATGGTCCTCGCTGATGCCAACGTGGAGATTTCCCAACTTGAACCCGGCCGGCTACGGGGTCGCCATGTGCGCGTTGGCTTGCCAGGCGGTCAGTTCTCCTATCTTGAAACTGACTTGTCGCTTCGCGGCATAGGTACCTTTCCGAACTTATGGACGCTTTCAGTGATATTGGACAGCAGAACGCGGTCGCTGCAGCACGGAGTGGAAGTGCGTGCCGGATCACTCATGATCCACCGGCCTTTCGCGGAACACGACGGGGTTTACGGCCGGAATTTCAAGGTCGCTTGTTTCAACCTGTGCGATGATGTTTTTGCAAAACACTTCCCGCAACTCCACCTGCAATTCCAAGATGGAAAGCTGCCATCTTGCTCGGTGTTTGAACCGTCACCCAATCTGCGACTTAAAATCATCGAATATTTCGCCGCTGGGGCGGCGATCATCCAGTCCGACTCGCAGGTCCGCAACTCTCCCATCGCGTTGGCGAACTTCGAAGAGGAGTTGGTGTGTGACTTCGTGAAGACCGTCGAGCAACAGCTCCCAGAGGGCTCAAATGGAGCGGAGCAGCGGGCCGCTTCGATGGTGCGGCAGATTGATCAGTATGCGCACAAATCGGTCCTCGTCAATTCTTCCGTAACTGAACTCTGCGCCGCATGCGAAGTACCGCGAAGGACCCTGAATCGGGCGTTCCAGGGCACGCTCGGCATGGGACCGGCCACCTATCTTCGCCGCGTCCGTCTGAACGCTGTGCGCCGTGCATTGCAGCGGCGAAGTACTGATTCGACGTCAGTGACCGATGTTGCGCTCGAGTTGGGCTTCTGGCACCTCAGTCGCTTCGCTGAGCAATACCTTGAATTGTTTGGTGAATTGCCCCATGAAACCCTGCGCCGCGCAAACAAATGAGTTGGAACCTAATCGTCGCGTCAAACCGGTGTCCAGTGGTGTTGTACAAGTTGTCGAAACTTCTCAATCAAGCGGACGCATCGAGTGCACCCTGCTTACGCAGTGATATCTGCTCTAAACACGCCCGCGCGGGCTCAGGATTGCTTTGGACACGCGTGGGTCCGTCGCTTTTGATTTCGCAATATCGTTTGCGACCACCGAGTCATCACGCCGACAAGCGCGGATGCTTTCCCGGTGGTTGGCGGCAGATGCGCGGGTAGAGCGCACCGATGAAAGGCCAAGCATGGCGGTCGGAGCAAGGCGGCGATGACGTGTGGATAGTTACCCTCATAAATCGCACGGTTTTCACTTGTTGCCAAACGTCCAGCTAAGTCCCGAACTGGAGCCATAATCACTGCCGGAAAGGCCGGGCGGCGGGCGGCTGTCCCAGTTGCCATAGAACGAGGCATTCCACGAGAGCTGGGAAGCCAGGCTGTACTGCGTCGATTCGTTGCCTTTCGAGTAGAGGATTCCCGTATCTATGTCGCCGTTGAACCGCTGGAAGAACTTCTTCGAAGTCATGTCCATTTGAACGATCCGCGGGCTCTCGATCACGCTTTTCGCCGAAGTCTCTACGACCGTAATTTCCGTAGGGCGACCGCTCGCCGTTTCCTTGGTGCTAAGAGTCCCCGTGTACACCGACCCATCCTCGGTCTTCACCAGGAACAACTGTTTGCTCTCCAGGCGGGCCACTTTCGACCATTGAACTGAGCTTGTTCCAAGTATGTACGCGATACTCATATAGAGAACACCGGCGTTAAGTCCCTTGATCTCTCCTGTAAGGCGATCGCCGTTCTTCATAACAATGACGTCGGTACTTTCTCGCGCGAATGCAGGTGTAGCCAGAACAAGCACGCAACTTAGATGACTCCTTGCATGTTCATAATCAATTGGGCTCCTACGCGTTTTTTCCATTGTCTCCTCTCTCATGGGGGCAAGCTTTCCCTGCGAAGAAAATTCGCTAATGATAAAGGTTTCGCAAAGGCCCGGCTCATTGCCGGAACACCCCGGCAATGATTCGAGCACGAACTAGCACTTTCGCAGTTAAGCGGCCACCAGTTTGCTGTTAGTGTTTGGAGGCTTTGGGTCGGAGATCTGCCTGCTCCCCAGCGTCGGACAGCTAGACGCGGTGAGGCGCTCTCTTGCCCGGGATTCACAGGAACGCGAGAAGCGTACCCGGCAGCGGGAGTCACGCGCTCGCTTCGATATGCTCACCCAACGGGAGTTCGAAGTACTCGCCCACGTCGTTCAGGGCAGGCTCAACAAGCAGATCGCCGGCGATCTTGGTATCCATGGCGCACGGTAAAGCTGCACCGCCACTTCCATCAGGAGAGAAGTACGCGGGCAATCTGTAGCGGAACTCACGCGGCAAAGCGACGAGGCGGCCATCTTCACGGTGCCCGCAAAGACCTTCCCTTAAGGGCTGTAGTCAGCGCCTCCGCGCGCCTATTGTGCTCATCAGAGTCCTAGGCATGGGAGGTTCTCTCCTGCGGTTCTTTCACGCAGGGACGAATGCCGCTTTGGGATTGCCAGCGCTAAAGCGCGTGATCGGAGCGAAGACTCTTTCACGGAGCGCTCAAGCGCTCCTTCCCCCCGGATAAATGCGGGGGCTCCCACCATCTATTTGGACAAGTCTGGTATTGCTCCTACCCGGCCGATGGCGCCAAATGTTGGTCTACTGGGCCGGGGGCTGCTTGCCGTACTTCCAAATGAGCGTGAAAGCGATTCCGCTTTGGTGGAAGTCCAGGATGTTTTGATTGGAATTGCGGTAATTCACGTCCAGGTACCGGTAACCGACGCCTATGCCCCACTTCGGCTTTATCTGATAGTTGGCGAAGCTGGCGACCTGATAATCGACATTAGCGCCCCCGCCGCCGGCGTCGCCGGTGATAAAGACTGCGATTTTTGGTGAAAAAGGTACTATGATATTTGCTCCCCCGACGACGTCAGCCCATCCTTGCGATGTCCCCACACTGAAGTTCGGCGGTGTTGGGGGCTGCAGTTGAAGGTTCTCGCTGACATACCAGCCGCGAACGCCTGCCGTAGCGCGGATCTTCACCATCTTGCCGTTCACAACCAGGTAGTTCACCTTCTGAGTAAAAATGCCCTCTTTCACCGTGGCCTTAGCGGAGTAGCCAGGCAACCTGACGGACGCTTTGGTATCGGAGAGCTTGGCCCAGACAAAATCGACGGGAAGACTCCAACGTTTGTACTGGGGTTCAAAAGATCCCATGATCCCGATATTGAAATGGCTCAGCACGTCACCAGGACTTACAGCAACCCTGGTGCTGTACCCCTTGGCGCCGACGGTTCCGGAGATGCCCGGCAACCACAAATAAGACAGACTTACAAAGTGCCAGTGAGGATCGTCATCGATCGACGGCGCAGAAGTGGTCGAAGTGGTCGGCGTTGCCAAGGTACCGCTGGTCGCTTGATCTGATGGGCTCGCCACTGCCAGCTGCTCCTGCGCCCTCGCAACCGCACAAACGCACAGCGCTAATATCGAACACAACAAAAGGCCTCGGCATACTCTCCAGTGATAAGGCATAAAACCCCTCTCATATTTGAGATCCAAGAAAAGGCTAACAACCGTAGCTCCCCGGGTGAACTGGCAGAAGTGACAGGGTGCGGTGGTATGTCGGAACAGGAAGCCTGAAACCGCTTGAGATAAAAAGAGGCACACCTATCCTGCGATAGGTATGCCTGTGGCAAAGCTGTTAAGACGAAACTATTGAGACTTGTGCAGGATGATATACAGGCGAATATAACCCGCAGCCGCGCGGAAACTCACCTGCTCCTTTTTATCGTCCATGAGCGGAGCTATCTTACCCAACAAGGCTGGATCGTCATGCATCGCGATCACATGGACGGCTGCGGCGCGTATGGCCCATTCTTTGTCCCCCAGCGCCGCCTCCAGCGCGGCCCAAACGGCGGGGTCGTCCTTATCTTTAGCCAGCGAAAATATCACCGACGACGAAGCCATCGAAGCCGGATCCGCCGAAAGCCCGACCGCCGATTCCATGCCAGAGCCCAAGCCTGGCAAGGTAAATTCATTGGCCACCATGCCGAGCAGGGTGGTGGTCGGAGTATGGGTCATTCGCGCCAACGACCTCTTCTCGCTGCTCATAAAACCGGAGGTTGCCTTTTTCTTTCCCTCCAGTACATCCATCAGAAAGGCTTTCCCGTCCGGCTGCTTGAGACCGTAGAGCGCCAGCGCCGCCGCCATTTCGACCTCCGGCACCGGATCCTGGAGCGCTTTTTGTAGGCTTGGAATCACTGCGGGATTATTGAAACTGCCCAGCGTAGCGATGATGGTTATTTTGGTGGGGACATCCTTGTCCGTTTCCAACATCGAATACAGCTTGTTTAACACTTCCGAGCGGTCCCCAATAAGGCTGGCTGACTGAACCGCCAGTGTACGCGTGTCGGGATTGCCGCTCGCCACGCCCTTCAGCAGAATGTCCTTTGCTTTTTGGACATTCGGATCCCCTGTGCCCGTTTGGGCTGGAGCTGTGGGTCCGCAAACAAAAGCGACCGCCAGGGCGGCGACGACGGAATGCATCCGAAATTTTTGAGATCTGTTCATTAATTAAAGCCTCTCTTTAAGAAAGGCTACCAACTTGCTGGTGTGCCGCAAACTAGCAGAAGTCGTAGTATTGCCACTGAAATATTTGGCTGCCGACGATCTTTAGGCCGACAGGCGGCCCAAGGACCGATGGAATGAGCGGGCAAATGAGGAGAAACCTCTCTTCGGAATTGCCTGCTCTTCGCTTTCCCGCCAGCACCAATCCCAGCCCGGGACTTCGCACTATTTCCCGCTGTCCGCTAGCAGATTTGCTACTTACGCCAACGTCGAAAACCCGGAATACTTCGCGATATGGCGGGTCAGCCAACCTCAAAACGGAAGCCAGGTGCCTCTACGAATGGCGAAACGCAGTCTCGCAGGTTCAGGAGCCATGCTTTTTACTGAAGACCTTGAGCCCGGGCGCGTCTTTCGCACCTGCTGCCTTGCTCTAGTCCTTCTCATCCTCTTCTGCAGGACTGGAAGCGGAGAAAGCACGCAAGAAACGGAGTTTCTGCCCGAAGTCAACACATACCTGAAGCTCAAGCCGAATATACGGGTCAGCTTTCAGGCAAAGGATACCAGAGAGGGAGGCGACTCCACCCAGGTCTCGATTGGCCCCAGCATGGAGTTCTACCTGAAACCTCTGGTCAGGCTCAAGAACATTACTACTTTCGATCTGGACGATTCCAAATCACGGCCACTTGTCCTGACAGCGGGCTACAGCTTTCTGACTGCCCCGAATTCGCCCTCCACCAATCGCCTTGCCCTCGCAGCCACATCGCACCTTCCGCTAAAGGCCCAACTGCTGTTGAGCGACAGAAACCGTGCAGATCTTGAATGGAGCAACGGAACGTTCACCTGGCGCTATCGCAATATGCTGTCTCTGCAACGCACCTACGCAATTCGCTCTTACCATCTCATGCCCTATGCCAGCGCTGAGTTTTATTACGAAAGCCAATACAGCAAGTGGAGTACGACGGAACTCTATGCCGGCACCCAGCTCCCCGTTGGAAAGCACTTCGAGTTCAATCCTTACTATGAGCACCAAAACAATACCGGCAAGAAGCCCAACAAGCAGGTGAATGCTATCGGGCTGACGGTGAATATCTATTTTTCGAGGAAAGCCCATTGAGCTCGCGAAACGCTGAATTGGCGGATAGTCTGCTTTTCAGGGCGCCATCCGGATTAGCGCGTCGCGAAGAGGCAAGGAGGAAATCTTCATGACTCCGCTGAAGGGCGTATACATGGCCATGATGATAAAGACTGCACCCGAAACGGCGACTGCGCAGATGACCAGCGTCACGAACACTGTATTGTTGCGGGGAGCGAAAAGCCCGAAGCTGATGAAGATGGCAGTCAACCACGCGACCACAACCACCAGTAGAGGACGTGAGAGGGAGCTCCCCTCCGACCCAAGAAACATTAACCAATAGGTGCGCCGTAAGCCAATAGCCGCGGAGATAGCAGCGGCTTTGACCGCAACCTGCACGTCATTCTTTGGCTTGAGCAACTGTAATTGGTCATAGAAGATTTGGCCGGTGTCCGCGGGTCTTAACTGCGCTTCCCGGGATCCCTGGTTTGGCCAAATGCGAACCAAGCTGGCCTCCGCCAGCGAATGCAACTCTTGACGAGCCGGCTCGGTCTCCGGCCCATAGCTTCCCAACAGGCGGTCGACGCCTACAAAATCTGACGCCATCTCGGTGAGCTGGTCCTTGCGCTGTTGGTAAGAGGAGTTCGCGGTGGAAACAAGCATTCCCAGGACCAACGCGGTCATGGTTACCAGCAGGCCAACCGCCAGTCGAACGATTTCCTTGACCTCCGGCCCGAGCTGATTCTGGGGCAAGACCAGCCGAAGCCTCATGCCGGCGAGCGCTCCACCGAAGACTACCAAGAAGACTGCCGAGCTGACCAGGATTGCTTCCATACCCTCTGTGCATCCTCACGCTTTAGATGAGTGCGTAGTTTTGAATCCAAGTGTAGGGCTGAGACTTCAAGCCGTCAGCTAGCATTTTCGCCAGAGAACCACTCACAAATATCCATAGGTACGTAAGACCTGGTCCACTCCCGCGGAGCCTTGACCAATCTACTTCCAAAACATTCAGTGCGCGACCCTGGATTTTGAAGCAGGGCAGCTGGTGGTGATCCTGAATCCAGGAGTTTGGCGCACGAAGCGACCTCGCTGCTTGCTATTTTTCCGGTGACTGCTACTTTTGCCAGTTCCTCGTACACCGCCCGTGCTCCATGATGAAGGACACCACCTTGGAAGGCTGTGCGCTTGGTGTGAAGTGTCGACCTTTCGCGAACTGGAGAAACGGCTCAATGACTAGGATCATTCAAAACAGGTGGAAGCTCGCTGTTCTTATCTGCATCGCGCTATCCATTACCTCATCGCTCATGGCGCAACAGCACGGCCAATATCAGCCTGGCCAATACGGCTTGAACGCCGGCATCATGCCCGATCCTGGATTCACCTACGGGGACTACAACCTCAACTTCAATGCCCACCAGCTGAATCTTGAAAACGGCACTCCAGTTAAGGCGACGGGCACGTACAACATCTGGGCCGTGGAGAACTTCTTCTTTTATATTCCGAAGTTCAAAATTCTTGGGGCGAAGTTCGCGCCGTTTGTCGCTTTTCCCACGATAGCTACCGGCTCGCTCGTGCTGCCGTTCCTGGGGAATGGCACGACTCTTGGATCCGGGGGCTTCGCCCTTGCGGATACGTGGTTTCAACTAGCAAATCTAGCTTGGCACGCTCCGCGGGCGGACTGGTGGGCGGGATATGCCTTTGTGGCGCCCACCGGCCGCTACACGCCGGGCGCCACAAGTAATGTCGGGTCCGGTTACTGGGGCAGCGACTTCACCGCCGGTTCCACCTTTTACATCACCAAGGACCAGGGAACCACGGCCAACATCATGGGCAATTGGGAGACCCACGGATCAAAAACCACCCGGTCCGGGGACATCAGCACCATGTTCGGGACGTTGCCCATCAACGTCCAGCTGACACCCGGGGCAGCCTGGAGTGATGAGTGGGGACTAGGTCAAGCCATTCCATTGAACAAGCCGTTTTTGAAGACAAAGAACATAACCAAAGTGGCCCAGATCGGGATTATCGGATACGACCAGGCGCAAATGTCGCGCAACAGAAGCAACAACACAATCGTGGATGCCTTTGAACGGCTAGTCCCCTTCTATTACATGCACGCCGCCGGTGGGCAGGTCAACTATATCGATCTTAAGCATGATTGGAATGTATTCTTCAAATACGAAAAGGAATACAAGGCGTTGGCCACCACGAAGGGCACTACCATCGTCTTTGGGGTGGTGTACACCTTCCGCATTCCGAAACCCGCTCCAGGGGCTCCGGTGACGCCGTAGCATAGCTGCAGCCGGCAGTCCTGATTAAGGCCTGCCGAGCCATGAATACTGCCATCCGACGGAGACATTTTGGTAGTTCCCGCCAAATCGGATGTAGGCGCCATTGTTATAACTGACTTTCACCGATTGGTGTTTGCCCAAGGGGACCGAAGCCGTGACGCCGACGCGGGAACTCCTTTGGCGGGTAGCGGGATTCGCTACGCCATTCAAGCTGGTAGCGCCCCCGAACCAGTAATTTCCGTCCAGCGAAAACCATAGCCTTGGCTTGACATCGTAACTCAAGTGGCCTTCAAAGCTTCCGATCGGATTTTCACTTTGCGGCTTGGGATTTGGTGGCGAATAATATTGCGGGTTGGTGGTATAGAACCACGCTCCACCGTAAGTATCGAGTATCCAATTGCGCCAACGTCTGGAATAGCCAAGTTCCGGTTTGAAGGCCCAGCGGTTCGTACCCCAATTTACCAGTTTAGCCGGGTCATATTGACCCGTGGGAGCCAGCACCTTCAGGCTGAGACCCAATAACGTCTTTTGCTTCCATCTCATATACTCTCGGGGTGCCATCGATGGCCCACCCATCAGGTTCACCGATATCCGGGAAGTAAAATCCACCAGACCAGAGCGGTAGAGATGTCGCGGCTGGCCCGCCAGGTTGCCCTGGAAGTTGCCTACGGCGTAGGGCAGACCGGCGTTCACATTAGCCGAGCGCCCGAAAAAGCTGAACGAATGATAGTAGCCAAGGATCGGTACGCTGTAGGTCCCGGTCGCACCAGTGATCGGAGCAGCTCCGTCGAAATCAATGCCGCCGTGGAAGAAAGAGTACGTCAGGTTGACCGCATTGAAATCCCGCGGCGTGATGAGATATGCGCGGGGAGAGAGGTCTTGCGCACAAACCGGCTGCAATGAAGATGCGGCGATGGCCATGGAACACGCGAGCATCAGGGCTGGAAGCGATCTCATAGTTGCCTTTGCGGCTTCGGCCGAGAACATGAGACCCGCTTCCAGCCGCATTTTTCAGGGGCCGGGCAAGCTACCGATCTCGCACCCTGGATCGCCTGCATTGCTGGAGCGTGAATTTAACTCCGCGTTGAATTAGACACAAAGGTGTGACCCTTCAGCGCCTCTTGAATCGCGAAAACCAGATCGACCGAAAGGCGGCGCTTGGTGACGTAACCCATCGCTCCCGCAGAGAACGCCGCTGCAATAAAATCCCGATCCTCATGAATGGTCAAGAAGATGATCTTGACTCGGGGATTGGCGTTCTGGATGCGTCTTGCGGCCTGGAGCCCGTTCAGGAGTGGCATCGAAATGTCGGTCACGAAAACGTCAGGATCCAGCGCGAGCACGGCACTCACAGCTTGATTGCCATTCTCCACGGCCTCGATCACTTCAAACTCATCACCGAGTACTCCCCGAACTTTTGCGATGATCTCTTGATGATCATCGGCCAGCACCACTCGAATCTTATCCACTGCAATCCCTTCGGTGGCCAAAGCGATAGACATTTACACGATGATTCTCCTTGTATGTGATATTTGCCTACTGTCACCTGCGACAGTAGCATCGGCAACACTGTTCTCTCTCTTAGGCCGAGATCATTCCTTGCCTCATGGCGTACTTGACCAGGTCCGAGTTTGTCGTGATCCCTAACTCCTCCATGATCTGGTACTTGTGAAACCGCACCGTACGGTGGGCGATTTCCAGAACATAGGCAATCTCTTTCATGGAGCGACCCTCGGCCAGCATTTGCAGCACTTCCCGCTGCCGTCCGGTGAGTTGCTTTGGAGCCAGCGCCCTGGGATCCCGGATAAACCTGTCTTCCATAGCGCGGCCAATCTGCGGGGTAACGTAGGAGATCCCTCTCACTGCGTCATGCACGGCCTGCAATAACTCGGTAGGCCGCGATGTTTTTAGCAGATAGGCTAGCGCACCCGCCCGAAATGCTTCTGCGGCAATGTAGGAATCAGACTCCATGGTGAGAAAAATCAGTTTGATCGAAGGCATTTTTTTCTTCAGCTCGCGGGCCGCGTCCAGGCCATTGAGCAGAGGCATGCCGATATCCAGCAGCACCACGTCGGGCTTGAGTTCTTCGGCCGCTTTCAGCAGCGCGCGGCCGTCTTCTACACTGCCTACGACTTCGTAATGAGGTTCCAACAGTTTTGCAAGGCCGGCACTGATCATCGTGTGATCGTCGGCAAGCAAGATACGTGTCCGTCTCATACTACCCTCCTCTATAATAAAAGCTCATGCGCTTGCGGCAGCAGTTGCCGAAGCCTCTACTTCTGGGACCAGGGGAACCCGGACTAAGATTGTCGTTCCACTATCCACTGTTGACTGGACGGTGAAGGCGCCGTGGACCAGATGAACCCGCTCCTGCATGCTGACCAGCCCCAATCCTTTGTCCCACTTTGCTTCCTCCACATTGAACCCTGTACCCTGGTCACTGACTTCAAGCTGAATCTCATTTGCCGAGCCCCGCAAAGCTACAGAAAATTGGCTGGCGCCGCTGTGTTTTAGGGCATTCTGCAATGCTTCTTGTGTCACTCGAAACAGAGCGAGAGAAATATCGCGGGGCAAATAGCGGGGAACGTTCTCTTCGGCGAACTGGACGCTCAGGTTGTGCTGCTGAGAGAATTCGCGACAGAAACCCCTGATAGCGGCTGCTAAACCAAGATACTCGAGCTTCGAAGAGTGGAGTTTGTGGGACAACGCCTGAACATCACCAGCGATCTCAGCACAATGTTTTCGGATCTCCTCGAGTTTTGGCGAACCGTTTGAACCGCTCGTATTCCGATTCGCTTGTTCCAGTTCCATCGAGAGGAGTGCCAGCCTCTGGCAGATGTCGTCGTGAAGTTCTCTGGCTATGCGGGTGCGTTCCTCTTCCTGCGCTTCGATCAATTTCCCACCGATCTTTTCCAACTCTTCCCGTGCCAGTTTCTGATCGGTAATGTCAGCGGCAGAACCAACAAACCCGGCAAAGGAGCCATCGCCGTTGACCCGCGGCGCCGCAGTATCCAGCATCCACCGGTACACTCCATCCCGCCGCCGTAGCCGGTATTCCTTGGAATACTCTTTTCGTTGCTGAAGTGCCTTTGCATTTGCCTTCAGGACATGCTGCAAATCATCAGGGTGAATGAATGCCGACCACACATCTCCGAATCCAGCCGCCAAGTCGCGGCCGGTGAAGTCAATCCGCCTGTCATTTAGATAGGTGACCGTCCCCTCCTGGTCACACATCCAAACCAGGGCAGGGGTCGTGTCCGCCATCAGGCGGAAGCGCTCTTCGCTTTCCCTAAGTCGAAGGTCGACTTTCCGGCTCCGCGCTCTTTGCAGCAGCAAGCCGAGGATTAATCCGGCCTGCACCAGGATCAGTAAGAGCCCCGCACCGAAGTATTTCGCGTAGTGCGCCAGCAATGTTGGCGGCCGATACAGGACAACGGCGCCGAGCGGAAGTGCAGTTTCCGGCATGTTCCAGCGGCGAAGCTGACGCCAGTCCACCTGAGCGAGGGCCGGAGGACCCTCCATGACAGGAATGCTCTCTGGAGTTTCCCCGGAGAGTATCCGCCCAGCCATCTCGCCTGCCTCCCTCGCCTGTTCGACCGCATCAGGGTAGACTCCGCCGATCGTTCCGTGACCCATGCAGCGTTTCACAAAGCAATACGTCGGGAACTGATGAGCGATCGCCGAGATGACGTCAAAGGAGCCGACCACAGGTTGCACCGCCCCCTCTGGGACCTCTTGAAATAAAACAAAAGTATGAGGAGGAAGCGCCTTGACTCGCTCAAGTAGTCGCTCGGGTGGAAGCCCCACCAGATCGGTTACGCTCAACGTCGATTGGTACCGCCGGAGCTCCTGATTGATAACTGCCAACCAGTACCGGTCGGGTTCTGCAGCTCCGGCAATTACTGCTGCGTTCCTACTATCGGGCTGGAGGCGGAGTGCCAAATCGATCGTTCCCTGAATATCGAAGTTCATGGTGATTCCGGCCACACGTGGCCCTATCTTCCGACCGTCCAGCCTCCTGCGAGGAACAGACGTAAAAAGTATGGATACTCCAGGAAATATCTCCTCGCGATGATCGACGGCGAACCGAAACGCCGGGTAGAAGGAGGTAATGACAAGATCGATCTTTTTGCCGCCATATACGCTAGCCAGCGATTCGCTCACTCCTTGTTCGTAACCCGGAGCATCGAAACGAGACGACCCGAGATATTCCACGTGGAAGTCCACAGGCGTGCCCACATGAGATCGCGTGCTTGACTTCAGAACCTCAAGATCACTCTGAGCGTCACCGTCAGTAAAGCTATACAAGACCAGAACGTTTTTGGCGGGCGACGTATCCGCGGCAAAGCCAAGATGAGCAGATGCAGCCAGCACGAGGACGCAGAGCACCAAAGACCCGCGCGTCGCCAAGCGCTTCGTGCCTGGCTGGCCGCAGTTTTGATTAGCGCCCCCGATGACGGTCGCTTTCTCTCGCATAAGCACTCGGTAGTCAAGACCTGACCGCCGGGTCGGTCATGGTTCCCCGGAGCGTTCCTGAATGCAACTCCAAGGCTAATCCGCGGATTCAAGATGGACATCTAGCATTAATAGCAGTGGGCCCGACGAAAATATCAGGGGCTGAGGGCTCTGGCCCGCCAGATTGTTTACCAGTTCGTCATCCCCTATCGCGACGGCCAACACCCAATGGTTTCGTCTTTGGCGGTTGCGTGCGCGGGTAAATCAGCTATGCCGGTATTGTGCGATTGATTAACCTTTCCTGCGTCATCCACTGGCATAAAAGACAGTACCCATTTCAGCGAGGCACGGTTATGCTGTCTGGGTCATCTAGACGGTATCTGTCAAAATGACAAAGGCATCTCGAAGTCGAGGCAATCGCGCTCGCCACCATGGGTGGCGGTTGGCCGGCATTTTGCACGGAGGATTAAGAATGAACATACAGAAAGCAATCTGGGCCCTGGTTATGGCCCTGGTTACGGCTTTGCTCGCCTTTGCCCCGGCCGCGACGGCCCAGGATACTGCACAACCGGCGCTGAACTCTGATCCTCAAAACATCCAGGCGTACATCGATCTCCTCCGTGCCGATGTTCGGCAGCAGAAAGCCGAGATGATGGGTGCGGTGATGCAGCTAAGTGCTGCGGATGCAGCAAAATTCTGGCCTATCTACGAAGAGTACGACACAGAACTGGCCAAGCTGAACGACCTGAGGGTGGCGAACATCAAAGAGTATGCAAGCACCTACGATCAGATGACGGATGAAAAAGCAGACGATCTGATCAAAAATGGGCTCTCTTACCGCAAGCAGCGATCGGAGCTCCTGGCAAAGTACTACGAGCGTGTCAGGCAGGCCCTGGGTGGAGTTACGGCAGCGCGCTTTATCCAGGTCGAGGACCAACTACTTTTGATTATCGATCTGCAAATCGATTCTTCGCTGCCGATAGTTGGGCAAGGCTCGTAACTTCCGAAAAGAGGAGACTGAAATGCGCAATGGAATGATTCGAGCCACCACACTGCTCGTTGGGCTGGTAACCGGGATGACAGCCTTGACCGCTGCAGCACAGAAAAGGGTCACGGTTCCAGCTGGCACCCGGGTCCTGGTACGCATGGCCGATTCCATCGATTCCAGCAAGCAGAAGGCGGGTTACCGGTTCCATGGCACCCTGGAGACAAATCTGCAAGCCGACAACGTGGTGGTGGCGCGACGAGGCACCCCCGTCTACGGCGTACTTGCTACGGCTTCATCCGCCGGCAAGATGAAGGGAAGTTCCGAACTTGGACTGGAATTGACGGAAATTGTGATGAACGGAACCTCCTATCCGCTGCTGACCAGCACCTACGAAATCGAAGGAAAAGGCGAAGGGTCGAATACGGCGAAGAAGGTTGTCGGCGGTGCGGGACTGGGTGCGCTCATCGGCGGGTTGGCAGGAGGAGGAAAGGGAGCCGGAATTGGCGTGCTCGCCGGCGCCGGCGCGGGAACGGCCGTCGCTGCCACCAAGAAGGGCCAGCAAATCTCGATTCCCAGCGAATCCCTGATCGAGTTCCGGCTGGCACAACCGGTGGCCCTGCCGATAGGAAGATGATCGGAGGAGAATGGTTGTCAAAGACGCCAGTCATGACAACCATCCGGCACAACCACGTAAATGCCGGATGAATCCCTCCCCCCTGTCATTATTGCCAGTAGACAAAAACTCGCGCAAAGAGAATGATGCCTTTAGCTGCGAGTGAAAGTGACTCCCCTGAGGAACAGGGAGCGCCGATGCTAAAGAACCCGTTCCCTCATCTTCAATTGCTCAATAAGTAGTGCAGGGCCCTCCATCGAAAGTTTCGCACCTCCGGTGGTTTGCAAAACCACAATTAGCCACATTGCGAGAAAACATTGAGGCGACTCCGCCCAAGAGGAAGAGGCACAGAATGACTCAGGATCCGGAAACGACCCGACTGGAAGAGGCGCGCACCGCCAATACACCATGGAGGAAATGGGGACCTTACCTAAGCGAGCGGCAATGGGGGACGGTGCGAGAAGACTACAGTCAGGATGGCAATGCCTGGGACTACTTCACTCATGACATGGCTCGCTCCCGCGCCTATCACTGGGGTGAAGATGGTCTCGCCGGCTTCAGCGATGATAAGCAGTTGTTGTGCTTTAGCGTGGCCCTGTGGAACGGCAAAGACCCGATTCTCAAAGAACGCGCCTTCGGCCTCACCAACAGCGAGGCCAACCACGGAGAGGACCTTAAGGAATACTACTTCTACCTCGACAGCACGCCTACCCACTCGTACATGAAGTATTTGTACAAGTATCCCCAGGCGGCGTTTCCCTATCTCAATCTGATCCAGACCAACCGAGGCCGCAATCGCTTCGACATGGAGTACGAACTGCTGGATACCGGCATTTTCGCTGAAGACCGCTACTTCGATGTCTTCGTGGAATACGCCAAGCAGGGTCCGGAGGACGTGCTGATCCAGATCACCGTGGCCAACCGCGGGCCCGAGGCGGCCGAGATACACGTGCTGCCAACGCTCTGGTTTCGCAATACCTGGACCTGGTGGCCCGGAACCCCCAAGCCGTCTTTGAAACAGGTGAAAGGACTGAAAGGCGCTCAGGCCATTGCTACCTTCCAGACCGATTTGGGGGAACGGTATCTGTATTGCGAGGGAGATGTCCCCCTCCTGTTCACCGAGAACGAGACCAATAATGAACGCATCTTCGGCACCCCCAACAACTCCCCTTACGTCAAGGACGGAATCAACAACTATGTAGTGGAAGGCAATGCCAACGGGGTGAACGCTGCGCAAACAGGAACCAAATCTGCTGCACACTATAAGTTGAATGTGGCTGCGGGAAAAACAGCCACCGTCCGCCTGCGCCTCACCGACGCGGCTCCTGCATCTATTGGCGATCCGTTCAAAGACTTCGCCGCGACCTTGAAAACCCGCCAGGATGAGGCAGACCAGTTCTATCGCAAGGTTACGCCGTCTCACGTCAGCGAGGATGAGGCGCGCGTCCTGCGCCAGTCCATGGCCGGTATGCTCTGGTCCAAGCAATTCTTTTTCTTTGACGTGGACAAATGGCTCACCGAGCATGACAACGACCCCATGAAGTTCAGCAGGCGTGTCATGCGGAACGTGGAATGGTTCCACATGGTGAATCAGCACGTTATCTCCATGCCCGACAAGTGGGAATATCCCTGGTATGCAGCGTGGGATTTGGCGTTTCACACCATCGCTCTCACTACGGTGGACACGGACTTCGCGAAAGCACAGCTCGATTTAATGCTGCAGGAGTTCTTCCTGCATCCCACCGGTCAGATCCCGGCCTATGAGTGGAACTTTAGCGACGTGAATCCCCCGGTGCATGCCTGGGCCACCATTTTCCTGTACCGGACGGAACAAGCTGCAACCGGACAAGGCGATATTGACTTCCTCAAGCGTTCCTTTTCCAAGCTGATGCTGAATTTCAGCTGGTGGGTCAACCGCAAAGACCGCTTTGGCAACAATCTGTTTGAAGGCGGCTTTCTGGGGCTGGATAACATCGGCGTCTTCGATCGCAGCGCGCCGCTGCCCAACGGCGGCCATCTGGAGCAGGCGGACGGCACGGCGTGGGTCAGCATGTTCTGCCAGAACATGCTGGAGATCGCTGTCGAGCTGGCGTCGCACGATGCGTTCTATCAGGACATGGCGATAAAGTTCATGGACCATCTCCTCTGGATCGGTCGCGCCATGAATCAAACCGGACCCGAGGGTATGTGGGACGAGGAGGATGGTTTCTACTACGACGTCCTTCGCCTGCCCGACGGCAGCTCACAGCGGCTCAAGGTTCGCTCCATGGTAGGGCTGCTTCCGCTGGCTGCCACCACGGTGATCGAGCCCTGGCAGCGTGACAAGGTACCTGGAATGCTGAAGATACTCGCGAACGCATGCGGCGGATGCCCGAACTGATGGAAAATATTCATCCCACCGGCCCCGGTCATCTCGGCTATGCCGAGCGCGGTATTGCTGCCATCGTAAACCCCGACCGGTTGCGGCGGATCTTAAGCCATATGCTCGACGAGAACGAATTCCTGGGTCCCTCATGGCATTCGTGCACTCTCCAAATATCACGGACCAGCATCCCTTTGTCCTCTACGTAAATGGCCAGGAATACAAGGTGAATTATCTTCCGGCGGAGTCGGACACAGGCATGTTCGGCGGTAACTCCAACTGGCGCGGTCCCGTTTGGATGCCCGTGAATGCGGTCCTCATTCGTGCTTTGTTGTCCTTCTACCTGTATCACGGAGACAACTTCAAGGTTGAGTGCCCGACCGGCTCGGGTAAGCTGATGAACCTTTTCGAGGTCGCACGGGAGATCGCTCATCGTCTGACCTCGATCTTCACGCGGGATGAGTCCGGCCGGCGCCCGGTGTACGGCGGCACGGAAAAGTTCCAGACTGACCCGCAATGGAAGGACTACATCCTGTTCTTCGAGTACTTCCACGGTGACAATGGCGCGGGCCTCGGGGCCAGCCATCAGACCGGATGGACCGGCCTGGTGGGAAAACTGATCGAGATGTTCGGCCGCGTGAACGCGGAGAAGTTCCTCGAGGTCGGCAAAGTCGAGCGGCTTTGCCAAGGAACCAACAGAAGCCGTAGCAGCTGTGGCCCGCTGAAGTACATCTCGAGTAACAGCAGGCCGAGTGGAGAAAACAGCAGTTTCGAGTGATCGTGCAAAAACACATGTCCCTGCTACGAAAGAACCGACAGGGCGAAGGTCGCCACACCTTCGCCCTCAGCGTCGCCGTTGTTGTCCTCTTAGCCGTCGGCTCAGCAACGTCTTCGCAGGCCCAGCTTCCAAAGGCCGTTAAACCGCCGGCCACCGCTCAACCTGAAGCTACAGCATCCGTCGACCCGCTCGGACGTGAAACGCCTCGCGGTGCGATGATAGGTTTTCTGAAATACGAAGCGAGCGGCGACTACGAAGTTGCCGCTCGCTTCCTGCAAATCCCTCCGGGCCAACACATAAACCTGCCGCAGCTCGCCAGGCAACTTCACACTCTGTACCCTTACTTCCAGGGCAACCTCAACCTGCTCAGCGATGATCCCAATGGCTCAGTGGAACCCGGGCTTCCACTTGGCCAGGTACGTGCCGGCACCACAACCGTAGGTGGCATTACCTCGGACCTCATCCTAGTGCGGGTCAACGATCCCGTCGCCGGGAAGATCTGGCTCATCTCGCGTGGCACCGTGGCCAGTATTCCCAAGCTCTACGCCCTCGCGGAGAGCGAAGCCCCGACCTTGCTAGGTCGATTCAGGCTTTTCCTGCTGAGCGGCACGTCCATCCTGGCGATGACCTCGACGCAATGGATCGCCTGGCTGCTTTCCTTCCCGCTATCGTGGTTGCTGGCGTGGTTGTTGACGTTTCTGCTCAGCGCGCCACGCCGAGCCTGGTGTAAGCTTCGCGGACATCCTTTCACTTCCGTTTGGCAAACACCGGTCGGCATGCCGCTCCGCTGCATGATGGCCCTCCTGCTGCATGGCTTTTTCGTGTACTTGCTGCAGCCGCCGCTCTTGTATCGCGTCTACTATGTTCGCCTCCTCGTAGCCGTCCTCGTCATATGTTTCGGTTGGCTCCTGAGCAGGATCTCCGACCAGGGCTTCAGCCACGCCCTCAACCAGACGCGTACCCACCGCAAGGGCGGCGAGTCGATCCTGATCCTGATGCAGAGAATGAACCGCGTCGGGATATTGGTCATCGCGCTGGTAGCTGCCCTTGCCATCCTCGGATTGAACATAACCACAACCCTCGCCGGGCTCGGCATCGGGGGCCTGGCCGTCGCACTGGCCGCGCAAAAAACTCTGGAAAACCTTATCGGCGGAGTCTCATTGCTGATGGACAGAGCGATACAGGTGGGCGATTTTTGCAAAATCGGCGATCGAATGGGAACGGTCGAAGACATCGGACTTCGCTCTCTGAAGATGCGAACTCTCGACCAAAACCTGTTGGTGGTACCCAACGGCGCGCTCGCGCAAATGCAGTTCGAGAACATGAAAGCTCGTCCCAAGTTGCTAATCAGCCAAAACTTCTCGCTGCGTATTGAAACCCGGGTCGAACAATTGCGCTTTGTGCTGGACAGCGTGCAGGCGGTCTTCGATGAAGACCCCGCGATCGAGCCTGGAACCTCCAGGGTGCGGATCACTAATTTCGAGGGGGCGGCTTTCCAGTTTGAGTTGTTCGCTTACGGCAAGACAGGCGACTGGAAGGAACTCACTGCCATTCGCCAGGAAATCCTTTTAAAGATCGCTGCAATCGTAGAGGCTGCGGGTACTGGTTTTGCCGGGCCCACCCGGTTGACCTACCAATCCAAAGACCCGGCGCTCGACCCCGAAAAGGTAAACGATATCGTTCGCCATTTGGCTGAACTGCGGGCTAGTGAGGCGCTCCAATTTCCTGGCCAGGCCCGAACCGGAACGAACTAGTCAAAGAGCCGCAAGCAGCGGGGTATGGATGGCATCTCAAGGCAAAACGATACATATGAATACCCCGATCGCGGCGTTCCTCCGGGAGCGGAGGCCACGATTTTTTGCGGGCATGGATGAGACTGACATCAAAACCATCGTTGCGGCCGGAGTCCAGAAGCGCTTCCCTGCAAAGTCAGTGATCTTCACCCAGGGATATTCCGCCGGGCAATTATTTCTACTGCTGACCGGCCGCGCGCGCCGCTTCTTCCTGACGCAGGATGGCGAAAAGATTGTTCTTCTTCGGGTAACCCAGGGAGATCTGTTCGGCGAAGCGGCGGTGCTGGCTGAACCTGCGGAATACCTTGTCTGTACGGAAGCGACGACGGCCATCAGCGTGCTGGTTTGGAGCAGAAGCGCAATACGCAGCCTATGTGAGCAACACTCCAGGTTAGTGGAAAACGCCTTGCTGATCTCATTTGATTACCTCGCTGCCTATCGCGCCGCTCACTCATCGCTGGTCTGCAACTCGGCTCCGGAGCGTCTCGCTCGAGTACTGACCAACCTGGCCGACGGAATTGGCCAGAAAGTCGCGGGGGGCGTCGAACTCGACGTCAGAAATGAGGAGCTTGCCGAGGAAGCTAACATCTCTCTTTTCACCGCCAGCCGCTTGTTGAGCGCATGGCAGCGCGAGGGCATCCTGGTAAAGCGCCGGGGGAAAGTCCTGCTTCGCTTTCCCTACCGGCTATCGCGGCGTGATCTTAGCACTTCTGCCTGACTAAAAACCCAGCCTGCTTGCCTTTGCGCCGCTACTCTTGCTGGACAAGCTGTCCGCTGGTTGCTCTGGAGCAACGACCCGGCTTCGTCCTTCTGTAATCCTTTGAAGTCGTGGGTTTGTTGCACCAGAAGGGACCTATTGTGACCTCAAAAACAGCCGCACCGATAGACGTTTCAACCGAACTGAAAGATATGCCACGGGAAACAGTCCACTTCCCTTCCTCGTCCGGCCAGCTTTTCGATGGGTATTTCTCCACCGCAAGAAGCTTGAAATTTAGCAAGGGCGATCTGATCGACGCCCGCGGACGGCGCCTGTTTGAGACGACC
Source organism: uncultured Acidobacteriaceae bacterium (assembly GCA_963788515.1). Lineage (GTDB taxonomy): Bacteria > Acidobacteriota > Terriglobia > Terriglobales > Acidobacteriaceae > PALSA-350. The sequence goes on along the minus strand of CAWBGZ010000016.1, from coordinate 4,090 downwards.
GCCCTGGCATGCAGCGCTGACGCCTATCCTTTCCAGATTCCCTTAGAGGAAAGGACGGGGCCGGAGGTGCGGGCGGACGGCCACGCCATGCTGATGTTGTCCTCCTACGACTACTTAGGACTGATTGGCGATCCGCGCATCGACGCCGCAGCCATCGAGGCCATCAGGAAATATGGAACCGGCACCGGCGGCGCACGCTTGCTTACCGGAACAACCGACCAGCACCGCCGTATGGAACAGGACCTGGCAGCCTTTCGCGGGACCGAGGCGGCCGTCACTTACAGTTCTGGCTATGCCGCCAATGTCGCTGTCATCGGGGCGCTCTTCGGGCCGGCGGATCGCGTCATCATGGACACCCTCTGCCATCGCAGTCTGACCGACGCCTGTCGATTTGCCGGTGTCCAGTTGCAGCGTTTCCAGCATAACGATCCGGACTCGCTGCGCCAGGAGATCAAGAACGGGCCGGCGGCTAACCGCACGCTCATCATTACAGACGGCGTATTTTCCATGGACGGCGACATTTGCCTGCTACCCGAGATTATCGAGATCAAGAAGGAATTCGACTGCTTCCTGTTAGTGGATGATTCGCATGCCACCGGTGTGCTCGGGGCCCATGGCCGCGGCGTCGATGAACACTTCGGCATTGCCGCGAGTGAAGTGGATATCTGGACGGGTTCGTTGGCCAAGGCGATTCCCTCCACCGGTGGATTCGTCGCCTGTTCGCAAGAGCTTGCCATCTTTCTGCAGCATGCCTCCTCACCCTATATTTTTTCCGCTGCGTTGAGCCCCGCGTCAGTGGCGGCGATCCGCGAAGGATTGTGCATTCTCGCGCAAGAACCGGAGCGTGTGGCAAGAACCGCGCAGAACGCCAACTTCCTCCGTTGTGGTCTGCGCAACCTCGGCTATGACACCGGGCTCTCCGAGACCGCGGTCATTCCCCTCATCTTGAAAGATGAAGTGACCACTGCGCTCTTTGCACGACGGCTCCGCGATCACGGCATCCTGGCCGCTCCCGTCCTCTTTCCAGCAGTGCCGCAAGGTTCGGCGCGGCTCCGCCTTTGCGTCACCGCGGCGCACACGCCAGCCCATCTGGAGTTCGCGCTCGATGTCTTTGGCAAGATGGCGAACAGTTAGAGCCTTCTCCTCATTTTTCCTGTCGAATATGAGCGGTTGACAAAACTGCAGCCGCCTAAGCTGAAATCTCTGGTCGAAAACGGTTTGAAGTGTCAAGGCTCAGAGCCAGAGGATAAAGAGAAAAACGAACGGAAGATACGTCATGAGCGCCATCGCGGCAAACGTAACCGGCTTTGTCAATCCGGGATCGTTTCCGCAAAGTGTATCGCCAAAAGCTTGTAATCACCCGTCACGGGCAAGGCTACAATCTGATGATTGCCAGCGTCTTCATGATCCTGTTCGGTTGAACAAGGACGCTTGACATAGAATATCGCGGCACCCCATTAAACAAATTCCGAAAAATGTCGATCGTCTCGAGAAGGGAGTCGGGCAAACTTACGTTGACTTTCGACCGCCTAATTCTTACAGTCTAATCACCCTGGGCAGCCCAGTCATGCAAAAGCCACCTTAGCCGTTTAGTCGAGAGGGGTTTACGATGGAGCGCACGATCGTTGGCAACAAGTGTACGAAATCGGTGGAAGGCCAGGCCGATTCAAAGTCCCGCAGGATACTTGAGTTCGTCGTTGTCTGGGTGCTCGCGCTTTTGGTCTCCCCGGCCATGTATGGCCAAGCCACTGGAAGTTTCTCGGGCAACGTCCTCGATAAATCCGGTTCGGGTATCCCCGGAGCGACTGTCATTGCTACCTCTCAGGGAACCGGTCTGGCTCGAGACACCAAGACAGACAGTGCCGGACACTATCTGCTTCCCTTACTCCCGGTTGCAACCTACACCGTGCACGTGGATGCGACGGGCTTTCAAAGCGCTGAATCCAAAGACCTGCATCTCCAGATTGATGAAGCCCGCGAACTCGATTTTTCGCTCGTGCCCGCCACTGTAACGACCACAGTTCAAGTTTCCGGTGAGGCCGTAGCTGTCGAGGCCGCCAATCCATCACTCGGCCAGGTCATCACCTCGCAGCAGGTGTCGCAGCTCCCCTTGAATGGCCGCAATTTCGTGCAACTCGCCACGCTCACCGCCGGCGCTACGGCAGAGACCAATCCCAACAGCTTTTTCACCTCCGCCGCCAGCAGTGAAGTGGCTGCGCGCGGACCCTTCTCGCTATCGGTCGGCGGGTCCCGCCCCAATAGCAGCGACTGGCTGCTGGATGGCGTCGACAATAACGAGCTGACCGCAGGCGGCATCGCTATTTTTTCCTCCATCGATGATATTTCGGAGTTCAAGGTCCTGACCTACACCTACTCCGCCGAATACGGTACCCGAGCCGGCCCAACCGTGATCGTTACGACAAAATCCGGGTCCAACGACTTTCACGGAACCCTCTACGAATTTCTGCGCAACACCTCTCTCGACGCCGACAGCTACTTCGCCACCTCGAAGCAAAAGTTCAACCTGAACGATTTTGGCGGCTCGGTTGGCGGCCCCATTCGCAAGAACAAGACCTTTTTCTTCATCGATGGTGAACAAAAATATCAGCTCCAGGATATTCCCTTTACCGGCTTAGTCCCTTCGCTGGCCATGCGCACCGGTGATTACTCCAGCGACCCTTTCGGCAATCCTGTCTCTGGTCTGGTCATCGCGAACCCCAACATGGTTGGGGCGTCCACCAACCCGAACGTGTTTCCCAACATTTATTTCCAGTGCGATGGCGCAGGCAACGCTCTCCCTGGCAAACCCGATGGGAGCCAGGCCCCAGGCACTGCCTGCAACAAGCTTCCAGGCAACCTGATCAATCCCATTGGGCAGGCGATGATTAACCTGTACCCCGATCCCAACGCCAGCAATGCCAGCGCGGGCATCAACTACACCAGTCAGCCCGTGCGGCAGCTGGACGATACCAGGTTCGATATCCGGCTGGACCATACGTTTTCCGAAAAGGATAATGCCTTTGGCCGTTTCAGCTACGAGCAGGCATTCTCTTTTGTGCCCGGCGGCTCACCAGGCTTTGCCGAAGCCAACGCCTTCGGCAGCAACCAACGCATCAGAAACCACGCGCGCAACCTCGCCCTGGGCGAAACCCACGTGTTCAACGCCAACATGGTCAACCAGGCCACCTTTGGTTATAACCGCATATTCGACTACATCACTTCGCAAGGCACGGGGACCTGCGCCTCCGCCAACATCGTGCCCGGCGGCATTCCCAACGCTAACCTGGGATGCGCTGCAGGCAGCACCACCTGTACTAACTTTTACAGCTGCGGGCTGGTTTCGACCGAGTTTCAGGGCGGCTATTGGTCCCTGGGCGATCGCGGCTACTCTCCGTTCCAGGGTGGAACCAACATCTTCTCTTTCCGCGACTCGCTCGATTACATCCACAATAAGCACGACTTCAGGTTCGGGATCGACTATCGCGCTAATCAAATGAACGTGGGCACTGAGGCTTTCCAGGATGGCTTCTGGATCGTCGGCGTCGCCGGTAACTTTACTGGCAACAGCGCCATCAACCTGGCGGGCAATTCAGAGGCCGACTTCCTGCTCGGGATCACGGGTCTGGCCATTCATGACCAGACGTATGAGGGCCCGGTCGGCGGGCGCCGCTGGAAGGTCTACCGTCCTTACGCCGAAGATAATTGGAGGGTCACACCGACGATAACCGTCAATATCGGCTTGGCGTATGACATGACGACGCCCATCACAGAGGAACACGGACGCCAAGCTGACTACATTCCCACGACTGGGCAACTTCTGGTTTCCAACCAAAATGGTGTGAATAATGCGGGGGGCATCCAGATGGACTGGACCGGTCTCGAACCGCGGATCGGCGGCACCTGGAAGGTGTTGGGTAGCGATAAAACCGTGCTGCGCGCCGGTTATGCCATCTTCCACGACTCCGCGTGGAGCCAGGGGGCCCAGGGTCTATGGCAGAACCCACCCTTCCTGGGTGAGTACAGCGGCTTCGGTCCCCAGGGTTGCGCCTTTGCTACCTCCTACTGCGCGGTTACTCTCGCACAAGAGCCC
>CAWBGZ010000015.1:0-1527993 GCA_963788515.1 uncultured Acidobacteriaceae bacterium | reverse complement strand
TAACCTGACAGTCGAAAGATGTTAATCCAGCATTGCTGATAGATTGACCGGTTCAACAGATGCGGTTCCCAGGCAGCGTGTTGCCAACCGAACAAAGTACTTTTCCCGCGTAGGCAATGAAGAAAAGTGTACCGCCGGTTTGTGCTCGGTCGCGGCTTCTCGCATCTATGAAACGGAAGGCAGAATGTATCGCCTCGAGGGGCAACACATGAGTGTAGAAAGTTTGCAGGAGCTGTTTCTGGATGAACTAAAAGACCTTTATTCCGCAGAGAAGCAGATTACCAAGGCGCTGCCGAAGATGGCCAGGGCGGCCACGGCGCCTAAACTTAAAGATGCTTTTCAGAGCCACCTGGAAGAAACCAACGGTCAGATCGGGCGCCTGGAAACGATCTTCGAAATACTCAAGAAAAAGGGCACGGGCAAGACCTGTGAGGGCATGAAGGGCGTTCTCTCCGAAGGTGCCGAGGTTCTGGAAGAGACAAAAAAGGGCGATCTTCGCGATTCCGGTCTTATAACCGCCGCTCAGCGTGTGGAGCACTATGAGATGGCAGGGTACGGAGGGGTTCGAGAGTACGCCAGGCTGCTCGGTCAAAAAGATATCGTTGCCCTGTTGGACGCGACATTGAAAGAGGAAGAAGCAGCTGACAAAAAACTAACGCTCATTGCGAAAGAGGTAAACGCGGCCGCCTTGAACGGTTCTTCAGTTGAGGAAGACAGCTAATCGCCGCTCTATTTAAGAACAAGAGGATGGCTGATAGGGAGGTCACAATGGCAGGTGACAGCACGGCGGCGTTTGGCGCTTTCGCGAATAGGATAGGCGCGGAGGCGGCTGTCGATCGCCTTACAGCGAGAATCGATCAACCTTGAGGAATCTTCGGCGGCCGTCACCAACTTGCCGGTACAAGCAGGCCTCGCGGATGAAATCGAGATACTGAAATGAAGCCAGGGTGTAAGCGCCCGTCCACGAAAGGCCGACCGTAATGTAATCGTCATGGGTCAATCAGGAGCAGTACGCACAGAACCATAGTCGAACCGGTCTACGCTGAATCTCACAGCCGTCGATTCACGTCATCGCGACTAACGGGAAAGCAAGCTTGTTTAGATTAATTCAGATTTTCCTGGTCCAGCAGATGCTGAAACTCCGGCGTGGTTCGCAGGGTGGCGAAATCCTTGTCTTCACTCAGACGCTTACGGTCGCTGAAGCCCTCATCCATTGCCTTGCGAAGATAGATGAGCGCCTGTTCTTGTTTTCCCACCCTGGCGTAGGTTGCTGCGACAAAGTAGTTCATGGCGATCCGTTGTTCACGGGAGCTGCCAGCTTCGATCATGGCGGACGACTGGGGGGCAAAGACCTTCTCATCGATTTCGAAGGCCTTGCGATACGCCTTCATGCCTTGCTTGTATTTTGCTTCGGCGAAGTAGGCGGTGCCCAGGTTGCAGAAGATGACCGCGCTTTCCGAAGTATGTTTCAGCGCTCGCTTGTAAAAACGCTCAGCATCATGGAAATCGTGTTGGCCGTAGTACACGGCGGCAAGGTTGTTAGAAGCAGGGGCGAAGCGAGGATTGATCGCAAGTGCCGTCTGGTAAGCCTTACGCGCTTCCTCCAGGGCGAAAAGATGGTGATAGGCCATGCCTATGCTGTTCCAGGTAATAGCCGATTTTAGGTTGCCTTGCTGATACGCGACGATCGCTGCGGCGTACTCTCCGCGGGCCATTAAAATGTCTGCCTTCATTTCAGTTGGAAGCGGTTCAAGAGATAGAGTCTTGCGCTGTGGAGCGGAAGCGGACACTTGCTGCGGAGGGCCAGCCGCGGTTTGGGCGGAAGGTGTCTGGGACACCTCTCCGAACAGGGGAACACTGGCTGAGGTCAGAATCGCAACCGCGAACCAGAGTTTCACGCCGTAGAACGGTAGATTGGGAATCTCACCCATCGCTCGCCTCCTGTAAGCAATACTTCTCCGATTGCGGCGATGCAATCAGACACTTGCGTGTTTTATTGTCCTCCCAATCACGACCGAGAGCAATATCCACTCGTGAAGAAATGCCCATAGCCAGTCGCCCGAAGACCCGCCTACAAAGGGCAAAAGGTGATATCTCGCTCGCGCGGTAGATGGAGGTAAAGCATGACTAATGTGAGGGATAGGATCGTCTATGCCACCTGCGATCCTCCCCGTTCCACTTTATCGAATCCTCCCCCCGAAAGAGTCGATAAAGAAGTTCGTGGAGAATCGCGGCCGGCAGGATGGAAGTGAAGCACCAGACAAGCGTGGCAGGCATTTCCTGACCGTCTGGTACCCGCCCCATCTATCAAACATCGACATAGTGGCGGCTATCCGCCGAACGTTACAAAGTTCTGCTTGAAAATCGGTAAGAACCGTCATCACGAAAGGTGGGTACTGGGCGAGCCGTGCCTAGAGGCTAGGGTTCGCGGGTAACAAGAATATTCGTTGCCTCGAAGCTGCCCTGGTTCCCGAATCCTTTCCACAGCCGAATCGCACCAAACTGCGGCGAAAGGATCTGAAACGGCTCAGGCATGGTGTAGATACTGTCGCCCGATGCCCCGCCTCCCGAAACCACCACGTGCGCGGTCGATTGAGTCGTAGAAATATTCAGAGTCACCTGCACCAGGAACACCTGGTCGTACACAAAGGAGCCGATGTTGACCGTGTCGTCGATGCGCACCGTGTTTTGCGGTGTGAAATCGATGTGCATGAACTCCTGTTCGTTCGCTGTCTCGAAACTGAGCGATGCCACAGAAGTGCTGGCCGTCTCAGGAGTAGGGGTCGGCATAAACACCGCCGCAGAAAAGTTGTAGACGCCTTCCCCGTCAACTTCCGTAAGCAGACCCAAGAAACTGACGATTCCCTCGCTGGTGGGTGGCAGTCCAATGATCTCCACCCATTTATCGGTATGGGGAAAGGGAGGATCAATGACCATCACGTTCTTGACCGACCCTTCGACCTTCGCTGTGCCCACGGCCTGCACGGTGGAGGGCGAAGCGCCATCTTGTGTGGCATTGAAGTTCGAAAGGAACAACGTTTTTGGAGTAGTCACAAACACGATCTTTCCCAGGAGCGTGACGTTGTACCCAACCCGGTAAATCCAGGCGTCGGTGTCACTCACAGCCACGTCGACATTGATCCCCGTAAACAGGTTGCCCACCGGCGAATGGGTGAGGGCATCGGTCCCGGTGGCAAAATGGTTGGGCCGCCAAACGTCGACTGCAAACCCGGCGTTGATCGACTGGTCCTGATCGTAGATCGAACTGAGCGAGGCGAACGGCGCCCATTCTTCCAGCGAGAATTGAATGCTGTAGTTCTGGCCGGGCGGCTTGGGAATGGAAAATCGGCTAATCGCCCAGTTCAGCGGCCCCGAATTCTGCGGTCCCGCCATGTCTGGAAGGAACGATAGTGTTTCGTGGAGCCACTGCGAGGTACTGTTTCCTTCGAGGTTCGCTATTACCACGCCCGACAGCACGAGCAGAAATTTCTGGTCGTGGATGCTCGCCGGAGGAACTTCCCCGACAGCGAGCGCCGCCGGCGTAATGAGCCAATTCTGGCCTGCGAAATCCGTGAGTACTTTCATCGCAACGTCCTCCGTCAGCTTGCTCCTGTTAGTGACGGAGCCTGGAAGATCGTTTCAAACCGGGATGATGGTTTCAACTTAAGGTGAGTGCGCCCTTCAGTAGATGCGGCTGGCTATGATCTGCGTGTTGGCGGCATTGGACTCCAGGCTGGTGGACTGAAGCAGGACCTCGAAAGAGCGAAGCGTTCCACCCGGCAACAGAGCCTTCTTGAGCACCGGCGCGATAGCGTCGCCGCGAAAAAGGGTTTCCGCCGCCGCCTGTGTGCCGGCCACGTCAAGTCCCTGGATCACCAACAGGTGGCCGGTGCCGGCGAGATTGGGCCGGAAGGTGATCAAGGCATACGTCTCGTGAGCAGGTTCGTTCCAGTGGCTGGCGTAGGAGGAGGCTTCCCCCGGCTGTGGATTCGAATTCGAGATCCAGGCTTCTTGCATGTGGTCGCGATAAAGCACGCGGAAGTTGACGTTCTTCTGCAGCACTTCCGTCCAGGGATTACTGCCGATTGAACCAATGAGGATGACGTTGGAATGTTTCAGGTCCGCCAATCGCAGGTCGCGGGGGAAACGAAGGATCAGATGTTGCGGGTCGACCTCGGGAAGACGAGAGAGCGAGGACACGACTTCAAGGTCGACGAAGCTGGTGAATTCCTGTGTACGCAAGTCACTGGAACTGTGGGCATCCATCGCCGGCAAGGGAACCGTCAGGTAATCGCTTCTCAGATAGTCCGAGAGGCTTAGGTTTCGCTGCGCCAGGTCTTCCACCATATTGAAGCCGCAGTCTGCGGGCACGATATAGGTGTCCAACGGAGAATGAAAAAGCGCCGCCCATAATGGACGCGCTGGCTCGATCAGGGACGGCTTCCTGGTCAGCCAAAGAGTCGCCGCTAAGGTAACGCCGACCAGGGCGACGCTGTACAAAGCGAGCCATCTGAACTGCGGCCGTCGCGGCTTCGGATGGCCCGCCTCAGAAACAATGGCCGGCGGCCCCGACTCCGGCGCGATCGTCGGAAGGTTGTTCGGACCGTTGATAGGGACGCGTACCGGGACGGCCATGAGGGGTGTAATCCCGGGCAGTACCTCCCGTGGGACAAAGACCGGAACGTAACCCCCTAGGGGGATCTCGATCCGCACCGGCTCGGTTAACCCTTCCGCGGCGAAGTACTCAACGAGACGCTTGCGAAGCTGGCGAGCGTAGTTGCGCACGATATTGTCTTCGACCGTTCGATAGTCCGGCGGCCGGTCGAAGACCCGGACGCCGATTTGGTATCCAGTGATTTCGGCCTGGCGACCGCTCAGCAACTCCTCACAAATGTGCAGAAGGAACTTGGAGAGCAGCGGCGCTTTGTTCAAGTGCCGGCTGGCGACGATCCTTTCTACCAGCAGCCAGCGGGGATCCTCCTCGTGGTTGGAGGAGTGAACGCTCTCGGAAGAAGGGGACGTATTCTTCACGTCGTGCTCCTTGGGTTCATCAGTCCCGCCAACGCCTGTCATCCCGCCGCAGCGTGGTGGCGCTTGCAGTGGTTGCTCAAATTTGAGGCTATCTTCGGTCAGTGAATGTTCGATGAATTTGGCCTCCCGCAGCGCAGGGAAGAGGCCTCTTCACGGAGAATTTACAACTCGCCTAAGTGATTTGGCGGCCCATAGTTAGCGCATGTTGCCACAGGGGTATACCCCGCTTGAACGGAGGGTAAACACTTTCTGCGCCCATTCGGCGCACCTAGCCTGACGCCAGTGAAGCATTGGCAAGAACGACATTTACAGGAGCGCCTAACCAATGAAACACCACCCGATTCAGAAACGCACCCCCTCTCTGTACGACGTCCGCAGAGGCGTCTCCAGAATCTTCGCTGTTACGATTCTGCCGGTTTTGCTGCTGCTCTTGATGCCCTCTGTTTCATGCCGGGCACAGGTCACCACCGGCAACCTCAGCGGACAGGTGATGGATGCCTCCGAGGCGGTCGTCAGTGGAGCGACCGTTACCGCAAACGGAGTCGCCACCGGCTACCAGCGTTCGACCAAAAGTGGGTCTGACGGCAGCTATCTTCTCGCCGACCTGCCGATCGGGGACTACATCGTAACCGTCAGCAATCCGGGTTTCACCACGCTCAAGCAGGGAGTATCGGTCGGCGTTGGTGAGCGGGTGCGGCTGGACTTGCATCTCACCGTTGGGGCCGACAACCAGACCGTCCAGGTAAGCGCGCAGGCGGTCAATCTGTCGCGCGACGACGCGTCGATCAGCACGCTGGTAACTCAGGATACGATCGCCAACACCCCACTCTACCTGCGCAACTGGGACGATCTGCTGCGCACCGTGCCCGGGGTGCAGATCAATCGCTACACCAACCAGAGCGGCGCAACTTCATCCGGCCGTACAGGCAGCTTTAACGTCAATGGGGTTCACTCGCTGCAGAATAACTTTCTTCTGGATGGCATCGACAACAACACCTTTTCCGAAAATGTACAGGAACTGAGCACCGAGTCGGCACATCCTTCGGTTGACGTGATCTCGGAATTCAACGTGATCACCAACCCTTACTCGGCGGAGTATGGCCGCGGACCGGGGGCCGTGGTTTCTGTGAATACGCGTAGCGGGTCAAACCAGCTGCACGGAACAGCCTATGAGTTTGTGCGTAACCAGTACTTTGACGCCTTCGACTACTTCACCAAGCGCAGCACCACGCGGAAGGCCGAAGACAACCAGAACCAGTTCGGTGCCAGCCTGGGTGGCCCCATCAAGCGCGACCGGCTCTTTTTCTTCTTTAACTACGAGGGCACGCGGATCAAGCAGGGACTTTCCCGCATCTCGACCGTGCCGTTGGACAACGAACGGGTGGGTGACTTCAGCAATGCGGCTGCGGCCGTGGCGGGGGTCGCGAATTATCCCACCGTCATCGACCCAACCACATGCCCCAAGCCCTACACCATCAGTGCGGGCTGCCAGGCATTCCCCAACAACCAGATCCCGGCAGACAGGATAGACTCGTCGGTGGCAGCCCTGATCGCTCTCTTCCCCGAGCCGAATTACAAGCCCGGCTCGGCGACCTTTCCCGAGCTGAACAATTACAGCCGAACCGGATCGGCCATCGACAACAACGACAGCTACGACGGCCGGGTTGACTGGACGCCTTATTCCTCGGATACAGTCTTTGCCCGATACAACTACTTCAACCGCACGCGGATGATTCCGGGTTATTTTGGCGGTCTTGCCGACGGCACCTCCACCTCCGCCTGGGGCAACCAGGCGCTGAGCGGCAATAGCGTGGTATTGGGATGGACGCGCGTCGTTAACCCGCGCATCGTAAATGAGTTCCGCTTTGGCTGGGTGCGCGACTATTCCTATGCCGCCCAGCAGCCCTTCGGGCTGCCACAGATGGCCGGGAGCTTTGTGCCCGGTATCCCCGACAACCCAGCTATCGGGGGAGGCGTGCCGCTGACCACGTTTACCAACAAAACCTTTTTGGGCTCTCCCGACTTTCTGCCCAAGCGCCAAATTCCCATGCTCTACCAATACAACGACACGCTCAACTGGACGTTGGGCAGGCACAGCCTCAAATTCGGCGGAACTGTCTTCGCGCCCATGCGCAATATCTTCCAGGATGAGCCAGGCACGCGCGGCGATCTGACCTTTACCGGCGTGTTTACTGGCCTGTCCTATGCAGACGGTTTGCTTGGGGCCACCCAGTACACACAATTGACGAATGTGTTTTTCGTCGACCAACGTATTTGGATGGCTTCAGGCTTCGTAGAAGATGACTGGAAGGTGACGCCCCGCCTGACGCTGAATCTGGGCCTGCGTTACGACTTCTCGACGCCTGCCCTGGAAGGCCAGAACCGGATGGCCAATTTTGATCCGGCAGGCAGTGGCTCGCTGGTTTTCGCCAAGAGCGGGTCGCTGAGTAATCGGGCATTGGTCAACCCCACCACCAAGAACTTCGGTCCCCGTTTCGGTGTTTCCTACGCGCTCGATTCCAAGACCGTGGTGCGCGGGGGCTACGGACTCTATTACACGCTCTTCGAGCGCTTCGGCAGCGAAGATCAGCTGGCATTGAACCCCCCCAACCTGGTGAATAAGACGGAGGCCAGTAACAGCTTTCCCGTGATAACCCCGTCGGTCGGCTTCCCGGCGAACTTTCTCGATCCCACGACCATCAATCTCAACGCGCTGCAGGCGTTTCACATCCGCGCTCTTAATCCCACAGCCCACGCGCCGAGCGTGCAGCAGTGGAGTTTCGGCTTCCAGAGAGAGCTCTCCAACAACTGGCTGGCGGAAGCAGATTATGTAGGTACCAAATCAACTCATCTGGATGTTATCTACGACTACAACCAGCCGATCATCTCCGGTGGGGTCAGCACCAAGGTTCAGCCGTACTCCAATTTCGGACAAATCGAATACACCACACCGATCGGCTATGGCAACTACAACGGGTTGCAAGCTAGTCTCACTCACCCGAAGGCGAAGGGATTGAGTGTGCGTGTGGCCTATACCTACTCCCGCAGTCTCGACGACACGCCGGAAGAACTGGAAACCAACTCCGGCGATCCGCCCAACGGCCGCAATTACAGCGCGTGGTATGGTCCCAGCGACTTTAATATCCCACAGCGCATCTCGGGCACATATGTTTACGATCTTCCGTTTGGCCACGGTAAGCAGATGCTGAATTCTGGATGGCTGGCCTGGGTCCTGGGCAACTGGAGTACTTCCGGGGTTTACACGTTCTACAGCGGGCACCCTTTCACCGCGAATTGGGGGAGCGAAAGCAGCTTGCTCGATGCCTACGGATACGCGACCGCCGTTCCCAACGTGGTTGGACCCGTGCATTACCCCAAGGCGCAAGCCTGCTTCTTCTACACCAGCGCAAATAGCGCCTGCTCCGCTTACGGCTCCGGATTGACCAACCCATTTGTCGACCCCGGCAAGTACGTGGTTGGCAATGGAAGCCGGAATACCCTGAATGGGCCAAATACGCAGGTCTTCGATGCGGCGCTCATTAAGAACATACCCATCCACGAGAGCTGGAATGCGGAAGCACGTTGGGAGGTATTCAACGTTGCCAACCACGCATTGTTTGGCCAGCCGAATGGGAATGTGAGCAGCGGGAGCGCGGCCTCAATTACCTCGCTCTCTGGCGATCCTCGAGTGATGCAATTTGCCATCCGCATAAGCTGGTGAGTGAAAACAGAAGAGAAGCCGGGGGGCAGAAGTTCGCCTCCCCGGTTCTGGCTCTTCCCAGTTTCGTGTCCCACCTCTACGTCCATTAGTTCGACAATTGCCCATCGAAAGATTGACGGAGCGCAGCCTAACTAATTGATTCTATATTTGGTGGGCGAGGCGGGGCTTGAACCCACAACCCCCGGCTTAGAAGGCCGGTGCTCTATCCAATTGAGCTACTCGCCCGTTTCTGCCATTGTATCGTCCCTCGTGCGCCGCATCGAAGCTATGGCAGCTTAGCAATTTGTGTGAACCGAGGTTAGGCCTTTTCGTGGTCCCGGCGCGCCGGGACCACACCTCGGGATCTTTATCAGTCCACATTCATGATCGCCATTAGGGCGAGATCGAGTGCCTGGCTCCAGCCTTGATCGGCGCATTCTGCAGTCGCGCCGCAGCCCTCGACGAACCAGGTCACACCAAAGCCCGGAATGCCGTCCACCAGTGCGAGCCGCATTACAAGTTCAACCCGCGCCGCCTTTGCCGGTAGTTCCCGCAACCTTTCCGTCACCGCGCGCAGCCACCGCTCCTGGGCTTCGAAGTACTGACGAGTCTGCAAATCGCGGAATAGCAGGTCGATATACGAGCCGGCGCCAAAAGCTGTCTCTCCGGGCTCGGCATCCATCTCGAAAGGATCGAATGGCTCGTCACCTTGCTCGGGGCTGCTGCTCCACGCATCGCACTTAGCAGTCCAGAGCGGCGAAGCGACGTCGTTGAGCAGGAGCAATGCAGACCGCAACACCGGTCTCCCCCGAGCCTCTTCTATTTCGTCGACCAGGTGGGAACCTAGGCGCAAGTCTACGAATCTGCACCTGTCTTCGTCGTCGCTGGACGCGGCCCAGGGAACGGTGATTACCGGATCAGTCGAGGCGAGCGCAACAGACCAATCAGCCTCCATCAGGGTTTCGTCACCGAGAGCAGAAAATCCAGTAACAGCTTCTCCGCCCAATAGCCATCGTAGTCGACCGCCGGCGCCAGGAAGGCGCAATGGCCGCCATGCGCCGTCTCGATCAGCCGAACCCGGGGATTCCCCAGCAAAGCAGCGCGGGTCGATGGCAACATCCGGATAAAGGGATCATCGAGGGCATGCAGAATCAATGCGGGCACGGCAATCCGTGGCGCCCCGTGGGAACTGGAGGCGCGGTCATAGTAGTCGTCCGCGCCGCGGAAGCCGGAATAGCGCGCAGTGATCTTGTCGTCAAACTGGCGTAAGGTCGTAATCCTCTCCAGCCCTTCGGTGGAATAGAGGGCAGGAAAGAGTTCCGCTTTGCGCCGAAAGCGCCGTCGCAGACCGTTCAGAAATTTCCATTCGTAGACGCGGTTGGAAACGCTATGCAGCGCATCCGCGGAGACGGCCAAATCCATCGCCGGCGAGACGCCGACCACAGCCTTCACGTAGTCTGGTCCACCTGCGCCCAGCTCACCCGCCAGCTTCAGCACCAGGTTGCCCCCCATGGAGTAGCCGATCAGCGCGAATGCCCGGAGCCCTTTCTCCGCGGCCAGCGTACGCATTACGGCTGCAACATCACCCGACAGGCCGGAATGATACAGCGTCGGTGACAGATCCTCGGTTCCCCCGCAGTTGCGCATGTTCATGCGAATGACATTGCATCCAGTGGCCCACGCCCGCGCCGAATTCCCCAGCACATATTGCGAGCGCGAGGATCCTTCCAGGCCGTGCACCAGCAGAACGGTCAGGCACTGGCCGGCGTTCGGCTGCCAATGGCAGTGGCAAAGCACGTAGCTTGCACCGCGCGACCGGACGTCCGCTCGCGCTTGCGTTAGCCGGTTGACTGCCTTCGAGTCGGATTTCCAGGCATCCCCAGCCGCGTCGGCTTCGCCTGCGTCCACCTGAATAATGTGCGCTTCGGGTTCTGGCAAAACATATTGGCGAGGCAGAAAGTTGCCTGCCAACGTCTGCAGGTGGGCGTTGCGCAAAAATCGCCGGGGAAGGAATTCTTCCAGGGGCGTGGCCGTGAAGTGGCTCGCCGTATCGGCGAGAAGTTCGCTCGCATCCCTCACGGCGCTTTCAACCTCGCCAGCAGGGAGGCCGCCTGCAACGCGCCCTTGGGGGTGTCCTCGTGCTTGATATACGCAAAAACATCTCCCTGCGTGGCCTTCGCCGCAAGCTGCCTTTCGATCTGCTGCAAGTCGGCCTCCCCGTAGTCGCTCTTGCGCAGCCGGTAGCAGGAGAATGGCGCAGTGAGGACGTCGGGTGTCTGCAACTCGTCGCTCTCGGCTACACAGAGCGCGGCGTGATGCTGGCGCAGCAAGTCGAAGATCTCGCTTGCAAACCACGAGGTATGCCGGAATTCAAAGGCGACGCGGAGAGTGCCCGTGTTCTCGGGCGCAGCTTCTTTCAGGAAGCTCGCAAGCCTCGCCGGGTCTGCCTTGAGATTCGGAGGCAACTGAAAGAGAACCACCCCCATGCGGCCTGCGCGGATCACCGGCAGCAGGGCCGAGTAGAAGGCACTGAGCGCGTCGCTGCACTCCTTCAGCCGCTTGATATGCGTAATGCGCTGCGGAGCTTTGAATGAGAAGCGAAAGTTCGCTCCGGTCTGCGCCAACCACCCCTCGACGGTGGTTGCGGAAGGCAAATGGCGGAAGGTGTAGTTCACCTCGACGGAGTTGAGCTGTGTCGCGTAGTACTCCAGCATTTTCTTCGCGGACGTTTTGGGCGGGTAGAATTCCGGCTTCCAGGTCGGATAAGCCCAGCCGGAGCAGCCGAGCCAAACAGAGGGTGTGGAAGAAGAGGGTTGGGTGGTCACGTCGGCGTTTTCCACCTGGGGCTAACTCCGCCTGTTCAAGCTTCCCTGAACACGTTGAACCGGAAGCAATCGAGAGCAGCGGCGGGTAGAAATGGCTGCGATTGGGGCGGCTAGTGGGGGTCGAACCCACGACATCCGGAGCCACAGTCCGGCGTTCTGCCACTGAACTATAGCCGCCATATAGACTTAGATTGTAACATCCGGGTTCGCGGCCGAAGCGGCTCGGAAGGTCCTTCCGAGCCCGCTATCCGCTGCGTTTTTGCCTATGCCCAGCAATCGCCAACCCGAGATTCTTCCTCCCCAGACGCCGGGCCCTCCCTCTCGTTTCAAGAAGGCCAGCGGCCTGTTCGCGGATGAAAATCTCGACATGCTGGCCCACGTACTCGATGACTGGTTTCGTGTCCCCGGCACCTCCATCCGCTTCGGACTGGATGGCATCATCGGTCTCGTCCCTGGCCTGGGAGACATTATCGGCGGCTTGGCTTCTTCAGTCATAGTCTTCGCGGCTTGGGTGCGAGGCGTGCCCTATATCACGCTGGTCAGAATGGTGGTAAACATCGGCATCGAGGTACTGCTGGGGACGATTCCTCTGTTGGGTGATGCCTTTGATATCGCGTGGAAGGCCAACCGCCGCAACTACGCGCTGATCGTTCGCCACCTGCAGCAGTCGCGGCGGCAGACGTGGCGAGACTGGGTCTTCCTCATGTTGATTGCGGTGACACTCGGCGCGCTCTTTCTGGCCCCCATCTTCCTTATCCTTTGGTTTCTGGAGTGGCTTGGCCGGCACGCCTGAGGAACGCTGGTTGCGATACAATCCGGGAATCGGGGCGTAGCGTAGCCTGGTAGCGCATCTGCTTTGGGAGCAGAGGGTCGGGGGTTCGAATCCCTCCGCCCCGACCATTAGAGTATTTTTGCTAATGGTGTAGACCAGAAAACCAAACTCAACGCGGCCATTCCGCCGAAGAATGGCCGCACATGGCTGATCCCACCGGACCGCCGTATTAGCAAAAATGCGTTAGAATCAATCACTTATCGCGTTCGCGTATCCCTTTGAAAAACGGACTGTCCGGCGGTTGCCGCTTTCCGTGCAAACGGGAGCGACACAATCTGTTACTGCGTAGGGCCGGGAAAAGCCGGTTATTGGACTACCAACGCTATGCTTACCGAATGCTGCGGCCCGCCTGCACTGCCGGTCGCGTTCACGGAAATTGCATAGGAACCTGCGGGCGTAGTAGCGGGGGTGGACGGAGAACTGTTGCTGCCGCCACAACCCAACGCTGACAGAGATATCGACGCCAACAACAATCCCAAGCTAAGTAATCGCAATAGCCGGTTCCAGCGTTGGATCTTCCGGGGAGCGAAAGCAATACCCACGGCTCCGGCTACGGCGAGTCCGCTTGCGGGGATCCATGGCGGGAGCGACGGGCTGGACCGCCTCTCCATGTTGAGCATGGCTGTTGTACTTGCCGTGGTGACAGTCAACGTGCTGGAGACTGGTGAACCACCCGACGGCGTCACGCTCGACGGAGTAAATACACACGAAGCCATACTCGGTAATGTTCCACAGGAGAATTGCACCGTGCCCGAGTAGCCGGCCACCGGGCTTACCGTGAAGGTAAAGTTTGCCGTCTGCCCCGGAGTTACGGATGCGGATGTGGGCGTCGCAGCAATCGTAAAATCAGGTGTGGCGATCGTGATCGTGACCGCGCTGGAGGTGCTGGGCGCGTTATTCTGATCGCCGGCATAGGTCGCCGTGACCGCGTAGCTGCCGGCAGTGGCAAATGACGTTTGCAGCGTGGCCACACCATTTGTAAGCGTGGCTGTTCCCAGGCTGGTTGTGCCAGCCGCGAAGGAGACCGAACCCGTCGGACTGTCGCCGCTCACCGTTGCCTTCAATGTGATCTGTCCATTCTCATTGCCCGCGCTCGGCGTTGCCTGCAGGGTGGTGGTACTGCTCGCGGGCGTTATCGTGATGCCGACGGGAGAAGAAGTGCTGGCCGTATTGTTGCTGTCTCCTTCATAGGTGGCCGTGAGCGAATAGCTGCCGATATTGGCAAAGGATGTCGCTAGCGTTGCGATTCCATTGACAATAACTTCCGTCCCCAGGTTATTGCCATTGGCAGTAAACGAGACCGAACCCGTCGGACTACTTCCGAAAACAGATGCTGTCAGGGTAATTGGGGCGCCTGGAGCGGCTGTTGCCAATGATGTCTGCAGGGCGGTTTCACTGGTGAGGGGCGCGGGCTTAGCGGGCGCCGGATTGTTCTGGTTTAACAAGGAAACAAGATACGCGCCGCCGTTCTCCTGAGGCAGCCCAACTAAGACATCTAGCTTGTTGTCATTGGATAGAGCCGGGGCCAGATTGTTGAGCCGGGTTGCCATCGTCGAAGCAGGAGCTGATTGCGACGGTGTGATGTAGTAGGTATTCGTATCCGCGGTGAAGTTACCGTGTCCGTCTCCGAGGAAAACCGCGACATTAGGACCGTTAATTCCGTCCTCGCCAACAAGTAGATCCGAATTGCCATCCCCGCTAACATCTCCCGCAGCAATCGAGTACTGATACTGGTAGGGTGCCAACGGCACTGTGAAGAGGGGCGTTCCCTGGAAGGTGCCATCTCCATTCCCAGCGTAGATCGCACTACCGGTACTTGGCCCGCTACCCTTGCCCGACACCACGTCCAGGATTCCGTCCCCGTTGAGGTCGGCAAGGGCGATCACTCCACTTCCAGCAGGAATGGTGAGGGGAAGCTGCTTGAATGTTCCGTCCCCGTTCCCCAGAAAGACAACACCGTTCCAAATAAAGTCCAGTTTCTTATCGTTATTCAGATCGCCAACGAGCGGCACTGGATTATTCCCGCCTTGTGCATTGAGGTCGACGGGGCTGCCAAACGTCCCATCCCCATGCCCAGGCAAAAATAAAAGTCCCGTCGGATTACAGTTGTAGGGAAGAATGATGTCGAGATTTCCGTCGGAATTAAAATCACCGGTTGCTCCCGCGCCTGCTCCGCTGACTCCCAGAGCGAGAGCTGTTCCCTTAGCCTGGAACCGCCCGTCACCACTTCCGAGATACGAGAGCAGTTGGGCATCTGGAGCCACACAAGTCAACGCGTTGTGGCCAACGGATCCAGGTTGAATCGCAAGGGCGTCGGTCTTCCCGTCCTCATTGAAGTCTCCGGTCATGAGCACGTACCCGGTTTGTGCGGCGGGAACCGGCGTTGTTTGGTTCAGGATTGCGAAGCTACCATCTCCTCTGCCGAGTGCTGTACCAAAATAGTTCCCTCCCAGCGCCGGAAGGAAGACCATGTCAGCGATGCCATCGTTGTTCACGTCCGCGACTGGACCGTAGATTGGCGTACCAGGCTGCGCCTGAAAGGTGCTGCCTCCATTGCCCAGCAAGAGGAAGGCGCCAGAAACCGTGCTTGGGATGATCAAATCCTGATTCCCATCTCCATTAACATCCGCGAACAAATATCCCGCCCCACCAGGCGCCCCATTCGCTTGAGCGGAGACTGCATAGGTACCGGTCGGCGTAAAACCACCCTTGCCATCTCCACGGAAGACATACATGACATTGGCATACACCACGAGATCCAGATTGCCGTCGTTGGTGAGAGCAACCGCGGCCATCGGCAGCGGCAAACCACCAGCGAGCGGGGTGGCGGCCACAGGGAGCGCGGCGCCCTGGCTGAAGCGTTCACTGTTGTTCCCCAGCAGAATCTGCACCGAAGTGAGAACGATATTAGCCGTGGGCGCCAGCAGCAAGGCAAGATCCGTAACGCCATCACCATTAAAATCGCCAGCCGTGAAGCCGTAAAAGGGAGCGACCGATTGTGTCGTTGGAGCGTTCAGAGTGCCGTCCCCATTGCCGTAGAGAATCGAAAACGCATTAAATGCAATCTGGATATCTATGCCGGTAGGGAGGATAGCTGTCACTAGGTCCTGTTTGCCGTCTCCATTAAAGTCGCCGGCAGAAAGACCAGTCGCACCAGTGGGGGCCGCATACATCGTGGGAGTTGCGAACACCCCAGGCGCCGTGGAGCCCTGGTTCAGAAAGACAGACACTTGCGGAGGGGCGTTCGCGGTGGGGCTAAGGGCGGCGATATCGAGATACCCATCGCCATTCAAATCCGCGATCACTGGCGATGTCGTCGAATATTGGCCGAAATATGCAGGAGGCTGGAAAGTGCCGTCTCCGTTCCCCAGCTGGATAGTCAAAAAGCCATTGCAGGAATAAACAAGGTCCAGCTTTTTGTCATTGTTCACATCCGCAATGCTGGGCTGAAAGGCGCCGGCAACACAAAGAGGCGTGGTCACGGTAGTCGGCGCGCTGCTGCGGAAGTTCAGCTGGATCCCTACAGATGTTGAAGCGTTGCCGGTGGTTAAGTAATAGGCCAGATCCAGCTGGCCATCGCCGTTGAAGTCGCCGGTAAAGAAGGGGCTGGCACCGGCGGGGAGGGCGATGGGGCTTGCGACCGGGAAAATTGCCGAGGAACTTTGTGCGTTGGCGGACCTGCCACAGCTAAAAAGGAGGATGAAGGCGACAAAAAGACAGACAGTCTGAAGAGTAATTCTGGGCAAGGCAAAATTGTTCATGAAAAGGGTCCCAAACTGCGATGTCTCTTATCTTGTGCGAGATAAGTGTGCATGAGCGGCATGGCAAAAGACAACCAATATCTGGGCGGGCCAAAGCAAAGGTGTGGTGCATTCCAGGCTGGTCCCGGCGCAGCTTGCCTTCCGCACATGCAACTCGAGAATCGGAACATGAGCAGCTTGACGACCCGCACAAGCTCAAAGTGCTCGCGCCTGCATCCACGCATCGCGTAGCAGCAACCCCTTTGTTAGCCGGGACTGCTCGTTTCACTGAAGGTCTGCCCTCTGGCTTCAACCTCGTAGCATCACGTCACGCCGCTGGCCGGGACCGCATACGCAGATTCGATCAGAGCAGCGGACGGGAAATCCGGGGCAGTGCTGGGTGTACATTCCCATTGAGACCACTCCCTGCGAAGTCTGTGTCCTGGCAAGGTCGAAAGGAACAGGACGGGTGCCCCAGGTTCGCCTAAAGCGTACCTGGGCCGAAAACGATGGGGGGCGACCCGGATTTCCTGTACGCTGCACTGGCCGGGACCGCATGCCAGAACTGTCTAGATTAGTAGCGTGCAGGAAATCCTGGTCAGTCCTGGGCTACTCTCGATCACTCTCAGGCGTCCTTGCAGAACTAAGTTTCAGGTCGGAGGGGGAAAGAATCCCGGAATCAATGAATACAAGAACCCGAACTACCTCACCTTATTTTGTCTATTACGCGCTGCTCGCTTTCGTTTTTGCCATCCCGCCACAGACGAGCGCCTATGCGCAGGCATCGGGTCCGGACCAACAGAGGCGTGCATGGCAGTCAGGGGTAAATCCTCCTATTCATTCCCCGGCAGACCACCAGCACGCGACAGAAGGACCATTAGGAGATGACCTGCCGGCTGTGCCGATCCAGCCGTTGGCGCAACAAGCGCGGCGCCTGCAGGCAGCACTCGAATTTCTGGGCCAGCCGTTCCTGAAGAGCACACAGGACGCGATCAACAAGGCGCTTTCTGAACATGACGATCAAGCGGCCGCAAACTTCTTGCAGCTAGCGTTGGATCCCTTTGTACTCGCAATTGTCGACATCAACGCGGAAAGCCGGGTCAAAGTACAGCGTGGTCCGGCGGAGGCCGCCCTTATCCAGGGTGGGTCCCGCTTTTTCCTGGTGAAGGTCATCAATCGCGCTGGGGTTACGTCACCCCTGTTCGCAGCCAGCCCAAATAGTGGCGACGTCTATATTCGTTCGACCGGAAGTCCCGCTCCGCCAATGTCGTTAACTGAGAGTGACGTGCGCGATCGCTGGGCAAATATCTCCGTAGTCAAAACTCCTCCGATGCAGAAGCAGCTCTCCGGCCTTCCCGTGGAATACCAGCTTTTGGAGGTGTACAGCCGCGATGCAGGCCAGCGGTCAGCCGAAATCAGTTTCAACGTCGGGCAAGGCACACAGGACATAGGTTTTCGCAACGACGTTGTGGTCCTCTTTCACGCCCAGCCGGAGCACCAGATCAAGCTACACATCGTTGACGAAACGGGTCGTCCGACCATGGCGTCGTTGACGATCCGTGACCGCTACAATCGTGTGTACCCCAACCCTTCCAAACGGCTGGCGCCCGATTTCTTTTTTCAGCCTCAAATCTATCGTTCTGATGGCGAGTCGATCTCTTTGCCTCCCGGGGACTACACCATCTCAAGTACTGGTGGTCCCGAGTACCGCGCCCAAGTGACGGAGGTTTCGGTCGATTCCACGACACCTCAAGAGTTAAGCTTCAAGTTAGAACGCTGGGTAGATCCATCAGAATTTGGATGGTATTCGGGGGATAGCCACGTCCATGCCGCTGGATGTTCTCA
Source organism: uncultured Acidobacteriaceae bacterium (assembly GCA_963788515.1). Taxonomy (GTDB): domain Bacteria; phylum Acidobacteriota; class Terriglobia; order Terriglobales; family Acidobacteriaceae; genus PALSA-350. The sequence goes on along the minus strand of CAWBGZ010000015.1, from coordinate 1,510,020 downwards.
CTATCAGAACCCGGCCGAGGGCGTCCTGCCGAAAGATATGATGAGGCAGATACAAGGGGAGAAGCTCAACATTGGCGCGGTTCTTACCTGGGGACCAGACTACTACTACCAGAAGCAGTTCTTTTCCGGTCACGACGATCCGTTGTCGCAAAGCAAATCCAGAATGCATTATGACCTGGAGGTTTCAGGATTCCCGTCCAGCCACGCAGGGCATCTCGTTCTGTTGGGGCTTAAGAACCAGGACTATCCGAATACAAAAAAGATCGAAGACTGGCCCACGTGGGATATGCCGATTCTCAAATGGGCTAAAGGCCAGGATGCGGTGGTCGGTTTCGCGCATTCAGGATGGGGCCTGGAGGTTGCCGATGATCAGGTACCCAGCTTTCAGATGCCCGCTTTTGATGGTATCGGGGCGAACGAATACATCGTGGATGTGACCGAACCGAATGCCGTTGACTTTATTTCAGCCGGTGACACTCCGGATGTGTGGGAGCTCAGCATCTGGTATCACACCTTGAACGTTGGATTTCGCACCAAAATTGCCGGGGAAACTGACTTTCCTTGTATCGACGATGCGCGCGTAGGGGAAGCACGAAGTTATGTAAAGGGGGATGGGCCTTTGTCCTATGAGAACTGGATCGACGGAATAAGGTCGGGACGCAGTTATGTGTCGGAAGGCCGCGCCCATCTGATGGACTATACGGTCGATGGCATTGGGGTAGGCACGCACTCGAGCGAGGTAGACTTATCATCCGCGGGGACCATTCACGCTTCGGTTCGCGTTGCCGCTCTGCTCGATGTCGTGCCGAATCCGGATATCAAGACACTGTCGTATGACAAGAAGCCGTATTGGGCGATTGAACGGGCCCGTCTCGGGAACTCACGGGAGGTGCCGCTCGAACTTATCGTCAATGGCAAGGTAGTTGCTCAAAAGAAGATCCTCGCGGATGGAAATATCCGCAGTGTCTCGTTCGATGTGCCGATTGCGGAGAGCAGTTGGGTCACCATGCGAATATTGCCGGCGGCGCATACGAATCCCATATTCGTCATCGTGGGCAAGAAGCCGATTTGTGCGTCCCGCGCGAGCGCCCAATGGGACCTGGATGCCGTGCATCAGTTGTGGACACAGAAGGCGCCGCGAATTTCAGCGGCCGAGCAAGGGGCCGCACGTGCGGCATACGATCACGCCGAGGAAGTCTACAAGAACCTGGTCACCGCGTGTACGAAGCAGTAGCAGGCGGTACGGAAAAGGTGGATCCGTGGCTTTCGTGTGTCTGAAACTCCGGAACCGCGCATGTCGTGTTTCTTGTTTTGTCCACGGCACACCCACGTGGGACAGGCCCTGATTCGGCCACCGTTTGGTCCTCGATCACAGGAGAGACATCTATGTCCGTAGAGACCTGGGGAATGATTGGAACGGGAATTGCCGCGCTGCTAGCCGGACTCTTTCTTGTCCGGGCACGGTTCGCGGCAGCTTCGGGCGCCGACAAGGTTCTTGTGCTCGGACCCGTCTTTGAAGCCGTCGCGCTGGCGATCTTTGCCGCAGAACATTTTCTGGCAGCGCGCGATCTCTCAGGCATCGTGCCGCGCTGGCTGCCGGGAGCCCTGTTCTGGACCTATTTCGTGGGCGCTGCTCTGCTGGCTGCGGCCATCAGCTTCATTGCGTGGCGGTATGTGCGCTGGTCGGCGTCCTTGCTCGCACTGCTGTTCCTCATCATCGTCGCCACAGTCGACCTGCCCAACCTGCCGAAGCACGCACATGAGCGGCTGTTCTGGACGCTCACGGTACGCGAAACGGCCTTCGCCGGGGGAGCGATGGTGCTGGCAGGCAGCCTATGGCCACGCGGGAGATCGGCAGGCGCCACGCTCATCATCTTGGGCCGGTTATTTGTCGCGTGTACGTTCGTCTTCTATGCGATCGAGCACTTTCTCTTCCCCCGATTCGTGCCCGGCGTTCCATTGGAAAAGATGACGCCGGCTTGGGTCCCGGTGCCGGCACTACTTGCCTATATCGTCGGCGCAACCTTGCTCGTTGCAGGCGTTGGGCTGATGATTCGCCGCACTCGCCGCATTGCCGCGGCCAGTGCGGGCGTAGTGCTTCTGCTACTCACGATCTTCTTCTACGTTCCCATTCTTGCGACGGAGATCCACCTTCCCCTTGCGGTGGAAGGGGTCAACTATGTGGGCGACACCTTACTGTTCGCAGCGACGGCCTTGTTGGCGGGCTTCGGCGCGCACTAACCGAGAATCTCAGAGCCTGTAGGGCATTCTCTCCAGACCCTCTTAGATGCATCAGGACGCAACGCACGTCCTTGGTAAAGCTGAGAAAAGAATGGCGGCCTCCGGCCGGTACTTGCAACGCGCCTCTCGGCAGCAACATCGCACGTTGTTGGAAGCTCGCGCTCCCCATAAATTCTGTCGTCAGTTCACTCACTCGTTTGGGAACCCGATTTCGCGAACGAGTTCAAGATAGCGTGAATCCTCGCGAATCGAGTCGAAGTCCGGGTCTACGCGGATCTGCAACAGTCCTGGTTCGTGCGTTGACAATCCCTGGAACAAAGTCTGAAAGGTTTTCTCTTTCATCCCTGCCGCCACGTATGCGTTTGCTAACTCCCAAAGATCCGGATGAGGACCCGCCAGGATCGCATCTAATTGCTTCCTGGCTACGAACAAACTCGCCGCCTTATACCCGCGCCGCCGATATTCCTGCGCATAGGCCGCTGCCCAGTCAGGCTGCCCTTCTAACACGAGCGCTTTGCCGCATTCGGCGACAGACTCAGCGAAGAGACTCAGATGTCCCAGGCTGCCGCAAAGGCCGACGTGGGCATCCAGATTGTTAGGGTCACTGCCAAGTCTATGCCGCGCTGAGGCCGCAAGACTCTGGTAGTCGTGCGCAAAATACTGTTCGGATAAGAGCTCTTGTTTCAGGTCCTCCCGATAAGGATCCATTGCAAGCGCCTGCCTGCGGTGGATCAAATCCTCTGGGATGTCGCCCGCGATCCGGAGATATAGGGCGAATACGGAATGGGCTTCAGGCGAGCTGGGATTCAACTGCAAGGCGCGCAACGCGTGTTCACGCGCGGCGCGCCAATCCCAATCGTGCATCAGCTTGATCCGGGCAATGGCAATGTGCGCCTCCTCGCTATTGCCGTCCAACGACATCGCCTTGGTCGCATTCTGCTCCGCCAGTCGCCACGCCCGTTCGGAACCCTCGTCATCTTTAACCGCGCGGAAACAATAGAAATCAGCCAGACCCGCGTACGCGGGAGCATAGGAGGGATCCAGCGCGATGGTGCGCTCGAAATACCCTAGAGCCGCTTCTCGACTATCGGGGCGGTTCAGCTCGAAGCGGCCGCGCAGGTACGCTTCCACAACCTCAGGGCTGGTGGGCGTGCGTTTGGCGCGGCCGAGGACCTGAATCAGCAACTTGCCGCCGATTCGTTGCGCGATCTCGGACTGCAACGCCAGCACATCGCCGACGCTTCGGTCGAAAGAGTCCGTCCATAGCGTCGCGCCGTCGGCCACTCGAAGCAGTCGTACTGAAATGCGTGCCTTCTCGTGATCGCGCCGAACGCTGCCCTCCAACACGTACTGCACTCCCAGATCGTGGCCCAGCTGCAGCAAAGGCTGCTGACGATTCTTGTAGTACATGACCGAGGTCCGCCCGATCACCCCCAGTTGTTGAGGATCCAGATTGCCCACCTGGGTAATCATCTCTTCCGTGAGTCCGTCGCTGAAGTAATCCTGCCCCCCATCTTCCGTAAGGTTCTCGAATGGGAGGACGGCGAGCATGAGTCTCCCCGTCGCTGGCTGGCGAAGGCTTTTGTGGACACGTGCCCAATAAAGCCAGCCGGCGGCAATCACCACAACAAGCAAGGCCCCAGCGGCCAAAAGCGGCCATCGCCGGACCCTTGGCTCGCCCATCCCAGGTTCCCCACCGATCGCAGATTCGAGGGCAAGGGGCTCTGCCTCCGCAGCAACCGGTTGCTGTTCCAAATGAACCTTAAGGTCGTCCTCGACGACAGATGCGATGAGGCGATACCCCTGGCCAGTGATCGTCTGGATGAAGTGTGGTTCTTCCGGATTGTCCCCCAGGGCCTGACGGAGTTTGCGGATGGCTACATTGAGGCTGTTGTCGGCATCGAGGGATACCCCCTTACCCCAGATCTTCTCCGCTAACTGATCGCGGCTGACGATCTGCCCCTTCTGCTCAATCAAGGCAGCCAAAGCTTCCAGGGGGACCCGCTGCAGTTTGAGCACGCAACCGGCCCGGCGCAATCTGCGGAAGCGCGGTTCAAACTCGAAATCATCCCCTATGCGGACCGTGCCTTCGCCCTTGCTTGGCTCTGATATCACTGGCTTCTCCCGGGGGGGCAGTTGCCAATTGTAACCCGCGCCCGGTACTCCGCCGTATCCCCTATGTTTTCCAACGCCTTGAGGGAGGACATAAGAATTAAGGCGGGGACAGGTGCGGGTCTATTGCCAGCCGGCACTTCTCTGGATCAGCTTACACACATTGTGAGGTTACGGGCCCGTGCCTGTTTCAAACGCCAGACTCCGGCGCAAGAAACGCTCGGTTTCCCGGGAGGAGTGAAGATGAAATCAGCAAAACTGACGCGGATGACTGCAGCAATATTCCTGACAGTGCTGGCTACCCACGCACAGCTACAGGCGGCGCCTAAGGCTCGTTACACGGTCAAAGACCTCGGCACACTGGGTGGGACGTTTGCTTTTGCCGGTGGGATCAGCGACAGCGGATGGGTTTTGGGCTATTCGACGCTGCCCAATGATGACGTTTCCCACTCGTTTCTTTGGCGCAATGGCGTGATGACCGACCTCGGCACGTTGGGTGGCCCGAATAGCTTTTCCGATTTTCGCCCAAACGACTTCGGAGACGGCGGAGGGTCCTCAGATAAATCCACTCCCGATCCCAACGGGGAAGACTTCTGCGGCTTCGGTACCCAGCTGATCTGTCGCGCATTTTATTGGCACCGCGGCGCCATGACCGCGGAGCCCACACTCGGCGGCCATAACGGCGCCGGCTTCGGAACCAATGACCTGGGTGATCTCGCTGGGAGCGCGGAAAATAAGATCGAGGAGCCGACCTGCGCCGGCACCGGCCAGGTTCTGCAATACAAACCTGTCCTTTGGAGACAAGGCCGTGTCTATGAATTGCCTACGTTGGACAACGACCCGGTGGGGGTGGCGTACGCAATCAATGACTGGGGCGAAGCTGTCGGCCAGACGGGGCCCTGCGGAACCGAAGCGTTCGGAGGCACGGGTCACGCGGTGCTCTGGGTGAACGGCAAGCCGTTCAACCTCGGCAGCCTCGGGGGCACCACGAACAACGCACCCCAGGACCTCAACAACCTGGGCCAGGTGGTTGGATTTTCCGGCCTGTCCGGTGATGCGACCTTTCATGCCTTCCTTTGGGAGAAGGGCGTAATGAAAGATCTCGGCACGCTTCCCGGCGACGTTCATAGCGTAGCCGAAAGCATTAACAGTACTGGCGAGATCGTTGGCAGGTCTTCTGATGCCTCGTTCAACGGCCGCGGCGTGGTGTGGCAGAACGGCGTGATCACCGACCTCAACACGCTCATTCCTGCGAATTCTGGCCTATACATCACGGAAGGCACCTCGAACAATGACTTGGGGCAGATCGTCGGCACTGCCATGCTAATCAGCACCGGCGAAACGCACTCGTTCCTGGCGACCCCGACGTATAACGTCGACGGCGCCGACATCGCGGCGAGCGACCATGTCGAGAGGCCAAACCTCGCGCTGTCTGAACGAGTCCGTAAGCTGCTGCAGCAGAGGCAGAAACGAGCGAGCATGCCATGGTGAAGGCACGGTAACAAGCCTGACATTGCAGGCCATTGCATCCTCGTGTTATCAGGAGCAGCTTGGCGACGTTTGGTGAAGGAGGAGCTTTCATGAGACGTTCAGCGACCCTCTTGCACTATATCGGGTGAGAGAGGAGATTCCATGGCACGCTTGGAGATCATTCTTGCTCTTGCGGTCACCGTTGTTTTCTGCGGGTGTGCAGGTGCACCAGCACCGGCGCCAGGAAGTCCGGCACAGGCTGTTCCCACAGCAACCCAGACCCCGACAGTTTTTAGTAATTGGCAATTTACCGCAGCGTCCACTCCCCCCGGAAAGCCTCCCCTTACGTTTTCGGGCAGTGTCGGCCGGGCCGGCGCTGCTGGCACCGCGGTCAGCGGCGCGCTCCATATCGACGGTTCCAATTGTTTCGACCGATTAACCACCATAGTCTTGACGGGTACTGTGACCGCGGCGGGTACATCTTTGACCTCCGCGGCCATTGACGGACAGGTCGTCACTTTCACCGGGAATTTCGCCGACTTCACCTTCAATGGGACATACAAAATCAACGGTGGGTGTGCCGCCGGCTACCAGGGAAAGCTCACCGGGATCAACGTTTGGAATATCGGTAATAACCTGAGCGGCACCTTCACCAATTCTGCCCAAAAGACTTTCAACATAGTGGGCAAAATCGCTCAGAGCAGCAGCGCAAGCTCCGATGGCAGCTTTGGAATCACCGGAACCACCACTTTCAACACGCCTTGCTTGAGCGCTGGAACCATCCAGCCAGGAACATTTCCCTCCGGCAGTTTCATTCTCGGCATGTCTGTGAGCCTCGAAGCTGAGACCAGCAACGGCATGCTCACTTTTCTCGGGTCCCTGAACGATGATGGAAGCGGTCGGATAACCGGGAACTACATCGTCTCCGGTGGTGGCTGTGACGATGAGGGTACCGCTGTCCTGCAAGTCGCAGGTGAATGGGATTATTGAGGCAAGCGGCAATCCGGGCAGGCCTCCGGTAAATTCCGTCCCGATGGGGTTTGACCGGGGAACTTACGGATAGCGCGACTTCACAGGCCCTCTGCGGAGTAATTCAGGATCGCTCGCAAACCGCCCACGGCAGAATTCCCACGCCACGTTCTTTAACCGCCAATGAAGCCAGCTATGACCATCGGATGGAACCGGCCGCGGCCCGGTAGAGGGTTTTTGTCCCAGGCATTACGATAGCGATCCATAAGCGCGCTTCCCGTCACTTCTCATAAACTGGAGCTTGATCCCTTATTGGGCAGAGGGAAGGCCCGGGCTCGACAGAGCACACAGCGGTCTTCACGTTACTCTAAAAGCACAGTGAGAAAAGAAAGAGTATGCGGAATCGACGTGACTTTCTCAAACTTGCAGCGATGGTATCCGGCGCGGCCGGAATCTCCGAACTGATTCCGGAATCAATTCAGCGCGCGTACGCAATGGAACCGGCACCGGGCTCGACGTACCTTGACGCGGAACATGTCGTGATCCTGATGCAGGAGAACCGTTCGTTCGACCACGCCTTCGGCACTCTTCGGGGTGTGCGCGGGTTCAACGACCCGCGCGCGATTCGGCTCGTGAACGGCAATTCTGTCTTTGTGCAGACCGATGCCTTGGGCAACTCCTACGCCCCGTGGCGGCTCGACATTCATGACACCCGCGCCACCTGGATGGGCGATCTGCCGCATTCCCGCGATAGCCAGGTCGATGCCTGGAATGAAGGCCGCCATGACGGGTGGCTCGAGGCCAAGCGTTCCGGAACGAAGGAATACGCCCACCTGCCGCTGACCATGGGCCACTACACTCGAGAAGATTTGCCCTTCTATTACGCCCTGGCGGACGCATTCACAGTTTGCGATCAGAATTACTGCTCCGTGATGACCAGCACCTCGCCCAACCGCAGCTACTTCTGGACCGGGACCATCCGCGACCAGCAGCGCGTGGATTCGAGGGTCTATATGCGCAATGAGGAAATTGACTACGGCGGAATGAGTTGGAAGACCTTTCCAGAGCGGCTGCAGGATGCTGCAATCAGCTGGAAGTCCTACCAGAACGAGCTGACTCGCTCTGGGCTTTCCGGCGAAGAGGAGGCATGGCTCTCGAACTTCGGCGACAACATCCTGGAATGCTTCGCCGCCTACCATGTCGAGGCATATCCGGGATATATTCCAGCCGCGGAGCGATGGATTTCCGAGCTTTCGGCCCGTGCGGCGAAGCTTGAATCAGAGATCTCTGCAGAAAAAGACCCTGCGGCAATGGCTGAGCTTCACGCGCGTCTGGGTGAGATGCAAAGCCAGATCGAATCGTTTAAGGCGTCGGTGGCCAAAGGTGGCGAAGCGACATATAGCCAGCTCTCTGAGCAGCAGAAAGCATTGCATCATGCGGCATTCGTCACCAATGCCGGCGAGCCTGACTACCACGCACTCGCTACTCTGCCTTTTGCATCCGAAGGCAAATCGCAGAGCATGAAGGTTCCTGCGGGCGACATTTTCTATCAATTTCGTAAGGATGTGAACGAAGCCAAGCTGCCCACCATTTCGTGGCTGTCGGCTCCCGAAAAATTCTCCGATCATCCAACCTCGGCTTGGTACGGAGCCTGGTACATCTCGGAAGTGATGGACATCTTGACCAGCAATCCCGAGGTTTGGAAGAAAACAATCTTCATCCTTACCTACGACGAGAACGACGGCTACTTTGATCATGCCCCGTCGTTCGTCGCGGCCGACCCGAAGCGCCCTGAAACCGGCGGAGCGTCCGCCGGCGTTGATACCGGTCTCGAGTACTGCTACAAGGAAGATGAATTGCGCCAGGGCGTGGCGAAGAACGAGGCGCGCTCCGGTCCCATGGGTATGGGATTTCGCGTGCCCATGATCGTTGCTTCACCGTGGAGCCGCGGCGGTTGGGTGAACTCCCAACACTTCGATCACACCTCCACGCTGATGTTCCTCGAACGATTCATTCAGCAGAAGTACGGCAAGACTGTACTCGAAGAGAACATCAGCGCTTGGCGGCGAGCGATCTCCGGGGACCTCACTTCGGTCTTTCGTCCTTATGATCCTGAAGAAGCCGCGCTTGATTTTCTCAACCGGAACAAGTTTGTCGTCAGTATCGAGAAAGCTCGCTACAAAGAGCTCCCATCGAATTACAGAAAACTCACCCCCGGCCAGATCGAACAGATCAACCGGTCTCCGCGCCAATCTGCGCTGATGCCGCATCAGGAACCAGGCATCTGCCCTGCATGCGCACTTCCGTACGAGCTCTATGCGGATGGGAATCTCGGCGCAGACGGCAAATGTTTTGAAATCCGCCTCAGCGCCGGGAATCAAGTGCATGGAGCGAGAGCTGCCGGCGCCCCTTTTAACGTCTATCTCCGGAACATGAAAGAAGCGAGCGGCGCCGGTGCCGGAATGATGGCTGCCACCTACGCGGTCAAGGCAGGTGACAGCCTGACGCGCCAATATCCCTTCGCCCTATTCGCCGATGCGGGTTATGTGATGGAAGTGCACGGTCCGAACGGCTTCTACCGATCCTTTACTGGCCGCGCAGATTCACGCCCTGTCGAGGTACGGACGGCCTACGAGCACGGAGGGAAGGATCTGACGGGAAACCTGTTGGTGCATCTGCGCAACGCGGCCGGCAAACCCGTCAGCATCGAAATCAGAGACAATGCGTACAAGACAAGCTCTGTGTCCAGAAGAATCGAACCACTCCAGGAAATATCAGTTGTTCTGCATCTCGAACAGACTCACGGCTGGTATGACTACACGGTCAAGGCAACTGGCTCACATGCGGAAGCGCGCTTTGCCGGCCGGGTGGAGACTGGAAGGGCAAGCGTTAGTGACCCCTTCATGGGAGGGATAGTGTAGTGCCTTTCGTGGAGAATCGGACGCGGAGAGTACTCCTCTCCTTTCTCACAAAAAATAATTTGCGGCGATTCGCGGCCAACTCAGTGCTCCTTATTTTGGCCGTTCCCGGATCGCGACCTCCTCGATAGCAGCGTAAGGACGCTCACGCATCCAGGGGCGCCAACCAAATCTGCACCTGTTCCTCCCTGATTCCGCCTGGCAAAGGCACGGCAAACGACAGCATTCGACGGCAAGTAGAGGAATCGGCGGCAATTCCGCGCTTTAACGCTTGTGGCCGCCACTCAGGTGCTCCATTGTGTCGGTGCGGCTCTAGTCAGTCGCAAATCGGAGATCCTTCATGAAAAGCAAAATGCTTACTTCGGCGGTGCGCAATCTCTCACTCCTTTTGTTGCTTGCAGGCACCAGTGCTTTGGCCCAGGAACTTAGGCTGGCGCACTTCAGTGGCCTGATCAACGATTATTCGCCGTTGAGTTCGAGTGTCAAAGGCAGCCCATGGGAGATGCACGGTCAATGGTCAATGGACGTCCACCCGGAATGGGGCACCGCCGACTTCGCAGCGGATATGACGATGTCCGGCTATGGGAGAACAACGACAGGCGCTGTAGATCCGACGCAACCCCTGGTGAACCCTCACACGCACCATATCAAACTGAAGAATGCCAAGATCACCTGGGACATGACCGGTTGCCCCACATACATGCCTCCCGCCACCCTTAAGGGCTTTCAGTTGAACGGCACGGTCAGCCTGTTGACGGGGAACGGCAGCATTGCCCCCTTCGAGCAGGATCCGCCTGTATCCACGCTGCAGGTCTGCGTGACCGGAGGCGATGAGGTCCCGTACTCGGTCACGAATTCGAACATCACGTTGGTGTTCGGGGGGCCTGCGACGACACATTTCGGGCCACAGCCCCTTCATGGCGTGGTGCGTAAACAGGCCGACTTGATCGGGAGGGATCGATAAGTCCGTTGATGAAGCCCGGCCGGGATGGTTCCTGCGAGTCTGGGTGCGGCTTTCCGCCTTCACAGGGGCAATCGCACCCGCCACGCCCTCAACGGCAGGCGCCTCACCCTGCGCTAGCCGTGTCCCGGGGGCCATCGGTATCTTTGGACCCAAGCTATTCGCCGGATGGGACGAAGATCGCCTTCCAGAGCGGCGAGTCGCTCGAGGCAAGCGGGAACCTTTTCATCATGAACGCGGACGGTTCGCACGGACGGGAAATCGGCAGTCATCTCGTGAAGCCGGAGAACTGCTTCATTGGCAACTGCCTCACCCCTGATTGGGGTGTGAAACCGCCCGAGTGACCGGCCCCGCGGCGTAAATTGCATCGTCGCGTCAGCCCTTCGGCGTACTGTTCCTCCGCAGAACCCTCATTGTCTCGGCCCCAAGCACAATGCGGGTCTGAATATGCTTTGCGCAACACCCGCCCCTGCCGCTGATCGCGGCAAGAATGGGAAGATAGCTTTCATTGCCAACATAACGGGCGTCAACCAAATTACATGGATGGTCGGATCTGCTCCTCATTGCTCCGGAACTTGAATTCTTTGATTGGGTCCGATAAGTGACTTGGCGACCGCCAACTGAAACCGGAAAGCGAGTTCTATCATCGGTCACGGGTCAGGAGTGGATCATCGAGTGCATCCCTCGACGCAACCTTGAGCTCAACCGCGTCCTCATCCACCAGCGGCACGACCGCGAGGATCTTTGTTCCCTTTCCGGCCTGGGACTCGACCGAGAGCGTTCCGTGTACCAGATGTACCCGTTCCTGCATGCTCACCAGCCCCAATCCACGATTCCTCTTCGCCGCCTCCACGTCAAAGCCTACGCCTGCGTCGGAGACGACGAGTTGAACGCAGTCCTCCATGCCAAGCAACTGCACAATGAATTGGTTCGTCCCGCTGTATTTTACAGCGTTATGCAGGGCTTCCTGTGCGACTCGGAAAAGGCACAGCGAAATGTCCTGGGGCAATTCGCGAGCCCGCGATGTGGGGTCCGTCGATCGTCGGATTCGACAACTACCACTATATCTACGAGAACGGGCGCGAAGGCGATATGCTCATCGTTGGTTTTTCGCCGCGCAAGGCCGCAAATGTGTTGTACGGCACGCTCGGTTTTGATGGAAGTGAGGCGCTACTCGCCAAGCTCGGCGAACACACCACCGGTAAGGGCTGCCTGTACATCAAGAGACTCGCGGATGTAGACATGAAGGTGCTTGAGACACTCGTCGCAAAAGCCGTCGCAGCGACGAGGGCGCGACACGCAAAAAGAGTCTAGTCTCATCGTTGTGCGCTCCGGCGGGCGACGACAGTTGCCAATGCTTCCACCTGAAGTAACTCTACAATTCGGAAAATGCGTTATTCTGTGCGCGGTCGCAATCGATTGCAGACCAAGGGGCCGCACAAGGAGCCGTCGAATGGCCCGGATCATGACGATCGGGGAGATCCTGGTAGAGATCATGGCGACCGAGCGCGGCCAGAGCTTCCGCAGGCCCGGCACCCTGGTGGGGCCTTTCCCGAGCGGCGCTCCCGCCATCTTCATCGACCAGGTCGGCCGGCTCGGACGTTCGGCCGGGATCATCGGCTGCGTCGGTGACGACGATTTCGGTTGGATGAACATCGACCGCCTGCGGCGCGACGGCGTGGACACGAGTGCCATCACGATGCTCGCCGACACGGTTACCGGGAGCGCGTTTGTCACCTACACGGAGACGGGCGAGCGCCACTTTATCTTCAACATTGCCAATAGCGCTTCCAGCCGCCTCTCAGCGTCGTCAATAACCGAGCCGGTGCTCGCGGATTGCTCATGGTTTCACGTCATGGGTTCCTCACTATTCTCTCCAGGAATTACCGCGGCCGTCCGCAAGGCGATCGGCATGGTGAAGCGTCAAGGTGGGGTAATCTCCTTCGACCCGAACGTCCGGCCGGAGATACTCAGAAGTGCGGGCACTCGGGAGGCGCTGCGATCGATCCTCGAGCAGACCGACGTGTTCCTGCCCAGCGGCGATGAGGTGGCCCTGCTCGTGGATGCCCAAACGGAGGCCGAAGCCATCGAGCCGCTACTCGACCTCGGAATTCGAGAAATCGTCGTGAAGCACGGCAGCGCCGGCTGCACCTATTTCGACCGCTCGTGCCGACTGGACCTACCGGCGTTCGCGGTCCGCGAGGTCGACCCCACTGGCGCCGGCGACTGCTTCTGCGCCACCTATGCGGCGTGCCGTGAACAAGGTAAAGCGGTTGATCACTCGCTGCGCTATGCCTGCGCCAGTGGGGCGATTGCCGTGACGCGCAAAGGTCCCATGGAGGGGACTGCGAGCTTTGCGGAATTGGACACGCTCATTGGCTGAGGTGGGCCGTCGCTATAGCACGGCTTTGCGGCAAACGGACTGCAGATGCGCTTCCAACTATCGACGCAGATTCCCGTTCTGGAAGACCTGGTAGCCGTCATCCACGCCCGGCGGCCCCTCGATGGCCAGTTTCATCCCGGCCGGAGCCGTCACCTGCACCCTGATGCGATACCAACCGTACCCCCAATGGCCCGCATATCCACGAGCCGTCCAGCCCGGCACCATCCCCGAAACTCCGTAGACGGGATCCAATGAACCGTCCGGCGGCGGCAAGTCCACCGTCTCCCACTTCGAGTCGTCGAATGTTGGCTCGGCCCACAACGGAGCATGGGATGCCGGATCGACCGGTGAATCGCCGACATGAAACTTCCATGGCACGTTGAGCGGCGCTGTAGAATCGCCGACCGTGATCTGCTCAATGGGTGCAGGCGCCAACTGTATGGATTGGGCCAGCGACCAGGCGTCGAGACCAAACCAGATGAGTAGTGAGAGGAGCAGAGAAGAGCGGGTGCTTCGCGCCACTTTGTTTTCCTTCACTTGATTACTACTAAGAACGCAGATGGTTCGCGTAAGCAGCATACCTGGACGTGATCCAACGGCCCAGATGCCGGGCGGGAATTACCGCAGTCAACCGCAAGGCGGGGACGCTCCGCAGTGGTCGGTCATGCCATCTTGGGAGAATCCGTAAGCCCGATCTGCTGTTTGGCGATTAAGCACAGGACGCTCGGTTCCTCTCCTTCACGATCTCCGCGGGGCAAAACGTTGAAATCCCCCGATCCGGGAAGACTGAGATCTCACATAATGCAAATCGTGTGGCCAACTGGTGCTATGAGCCGAAATAAAGACCGGCCAAGCGTCGTTCCTGCCGATACCAACGCATCGAAAGATAAGGAGAGATTACACCTGTCATTAGCGGCAGGTCGATAGAGGAGCCTCAATAGGTCCATCCGGCATGTAACAAGATACCATTCACCATCAGCAAATCCATCACCGAGCCGATGATGTTGCCAACATAAATAGCAGGCTTGCGGTTAAGCAGCCCGTAGGTGACCCACAATAGGCTAGCAAGTGCGAATATGGACCAGGTTGTCAACGATTGACCAGATGCATGCTGAGTGTGGGTGAGATACAGCTTGGAGAGTGACGGCAGCGTCGCAAGGGGTTGCACGATACCGGTGATGACCATCAAGGGCTCAAATACTCGCAACAACTTGAGACGCTCGCCGGAATTCGTTTTCAAGATGGATACCAACTGACGACCTCCACGATCGGGATGCTTGGAAGAAGGACGAGGCGCCCGGCGAACAAGAATGAACTGGACCCACCAGGAAGACAGTTACAGTTACTCTCTAACCATGGAGAATGACTCACGCTGTCGGTTTTTAGCGATTCAGGCCCTCTTGGGCCTGAATCGCCGCAAAATACCCAGCCGATAGTAGTTGCGGACTTTGAGCATTACCATCCCCTCAAGGCACTAGAAAATGAGCACAAAGGGGAGGATCTTCACCTGTCTATCTTGACAGTAGAGGTTGAGCCTAGGTTCAGCTAGGTACGAAACGAGTACGACCATTTGGCCGTCAGCTTAAGGTGGAGCAAGCCAGACACGGGAATTGCAGGAGATCTAAGTCATTCTTGAACCATCATGTAAAGCCGACTGGGATCAATCAGGCGCCGCTATCGGAAGAGGACACTGTGATTTCAAGTGAACGAATTCGGTTATCGAACGCCCACAGGCTGATTTTACTCCGGCGTTCGCGCCCTTTTGCCCGTATGCTCCTCGATACTTTTCGAAAAAGGCCCGCTAGGTGATTCTGCGTCAGCAGGACCTTGGCAAAAACCAGGATGTTGACGATGGCAAAGGCCTGCTCCAGATAGTTCAAGTGGTACTCCGACAGAACGATGCTTTTAGGAGACTCGGGACGGTGGGACCTTACTGGTGAGAAATCAGAGTTTTCAGGCAGAATGGTGCGCAGCCCTTCTGCTTCTAATCTGCAGCGGCTGTTGTCCAAAGCTAACTTCTATAGGTGCTTGCTTTCAGTGATCAGCTGGAAAGGATCTTGAATGGGACGGGTTCTGCGTGCGCAACTGGTTTCGGAGAAAAGCTCTCTTGAAGCTTACGCCACCCTTTGCCAACCCGGTCTGACGCCATAAAGAGGTGACCGGCGGTGAGTCCCCCAAATACCTTGTGGTGGCCCACCGCGGCGAGCCCCATAGAGGCAATGCAGCCGCATTGAGAGCAGTCGGGGTCCCCTCCGAATTGGCAAGGCGTGATCCGTGTCATTAGATCCGCCGAAATCGTTTCTGTCGTTCGGGCAAATATGCACTCTTCAGGACTGGAGGGCGGCACGGCGATCTCATCGATGACTATATCGTGCATGTCGAGCTTCGGATAAAGAGGACGGAGTCGCCGAAGCTCGTTCATGACTGCGGTGCGCTGATTTGGCGAAAGGATTTCAGGATCGATCGCACCGCGCTGCGGCGTGAATAGACTGAACCAGATCTTTTTGATGGCGGGATTCTCGCTCCAAAAAGCAAGGAACTCCTCAAGATACCCCGATCGGGAAGCAATCTGAGAGGTGATCGTGGAGTGAATCGTGACTCGAGCGTCGACAATATTCTTCAGAATCCGCTCGTAGGTTGCTGGTTTTCTGCGCTCGTCGTGCTCGGGTTGAAGGCCGTCTATGGAGACGACTACGTTCAGTTTTTTGTAATGCTTCCATTGCAAGGGGATCACTCTGAAAGCGCTGGTGACAAGCTGGGTATGGATGTTACGCGCCTCGATCTGTGGAAGTAGCTGTTCCAGCTCGCGATAGCGTACGAGCGGATCACCTCCGACCAATGAGACATGGAGTGGTTTGAGCTCATCCAGGATCACGAGAATGCGAGTCACGAGTTCGTCTCCTTTGTAGTCGGAGAGCTGGCGCAACAGTGTGGTGCTTCCAAGGTGAGCTGCGTCGAACGCATAGCAGCCGGGACAGCGAAGTGGACATTCCTTTGTGATTTCAATGGAGAGCGATGGGGCGCGACCAGTGAGAATACTGGCCCAGGCCTGGAAGACTTCAGACTTTTTCATTGATTCTCCGCGACAGACCGCATGAGCGGTCAACCTGATTGCAGGAAATTACGTCGGCTCAGCCGAGCCATTCTTGTAACTGCCGGAGACGGGACTATACCCGAATGGGAAGGGTGTATCGGCCTAGTGCTGGAAGGGCGAATGCGGAGGGGTGCAACTCAGCCACCAGCCTGGAAAGCATTCCTGTGGCGGGATCATCGTCACGTTGCAAAATGAAGCAGATCCATGTGCGAATCGCCAGAATCAATGTGACTTCACGTTTACCATGCTGCAACATTACTAAAATCAGGCAAATGAAAGTCGCCACTGATAGCAGGCCCAACTCAAAGTCCTGACCACCGTGGAGAAACTTGTCAAAATGCCAGAAATACTCGGTCCACGGCATAACCAGCACAAGTACTGCCGTGAGGAGAAGAGCTATTCGACTTCCGGCCGCCCACACCCAAGACATACCACCCCTACCATCAGAGCTCGTTATGGATGTTCTTTTCATGGGCGGTCACTGCTGACGTGATTCTACGCGTTTCAGGCGGTAATCACCATTTGCCCCGGGAAGTTGAATGTTTTGACTCGGGACCGATAGGGGCAGTGGCAATTTGCCGTTAGCGGAGAACGGCAGGCGAGTGTCTAGCGCCGGACATGACTTAAGAGGGGATCTCCAATTCATCTCTCGACGCAACCTTGAGCTCAACCGCGTCCTCATCCACCAGCGGCACGACCGCGAGGATCTTTGTTCCCTTTCCGGCCTGGGACTCGACCGAGAGCGTTCCGTGTACCAGATGTACCCGTTCCTGCATGCTAACCAGCCCCAATCCACGATTCCTCTTCGCCGCCTCCACGTCAAAGCCTACGCCTGCGTCGGAGACGACGAGTTGAACGCAGTCCTCCATGCCAAGCAACTGCACATTGAATTGGTTCGTCCCGCTGTATTTTACAGCGTTATGCAGGGCTTCCTGTGCGACTCGGAAAAGGCACAGCGAAATGTCCTGGGGCAATTCGCGAGGAACATTCCCATCCGTGACCTTGATGCTGACTTCGTGTTGCCTTGAAAACTCGTCGCAGAACCCTTTGATGGCGGTCACCACACCTAGGTAGTCGAGTTTTGACGAGTGCAGTTGGTGTGACAAGGATTGCACGTCCCCCGCGATTTCACAGCAATGCTTCTGGATTTCCTGCAGGCGCTGTTTCGTGGTCTCCGCCGACTCATCTGCGCTGCGATTTGCCAGGGAAATCTCCATCGCCAGAAGCGCCAACCTCTGGCAGATATCGTCATGCAGATCTCTCGCGATACGGCCGCGCTCCTTTTCCTGCGCTTCGATCAGTTGACCGCTTACTTTTTCCAACGCCTGCTGGGCAAGCTTCTGATCTGTCGTATCGGTCCCCGAGCCGATGAACCCGGCAAATGAACCATCCCCGTTGACCCTGGGAGCTGCAACATCCAGCATCCAACGATAGACCCCGTCGCTTCGACGAAGACGATACTCCATGGAAAACCGCTGCCGGGTCTTCAATGCCTGAGAAACCGTATCCAGAAGGTTCTTCAGATCATCCGGATGGATATGCTCGGCCCAAATGTCGCTGTGGGCTGCCTTCGGGCCCAGGCCGGTGAATGCAAGCCGGCTCTCGTTCAGATACGTGATCTTCCCTTGCGCATCACACATCCAGACCAGTGAAGGCGCGGTGTCCACCATCACCCGGAACCGTTTCTCGCTCTCGCGAACCTTTGCTTCCGCCTTCCGTTTACGCGCTCGCTGCCACAGTAAAGCGAGAATCAAGAGCGCCTGGGCGACGATCACCACAAGGGCAGGAATGAAATACTTGCGGCCGCGCTCCCACAGCGTGGGAGCACGATTATAGAAACGGGTGTCCTTCGGGAGTGCCGACTCCGGGATATTCCACCGATGGAGCTGCGCCCAGTCCGCCAGGGTTTGGGTTCCCGAGGGGTGAACAACGGGAATGTGATCTACCTGCTCACCGGAGAGAATCCGCGCCGCAAGGGTAACGGCTAATGTGATGACTTCGTCTCTACCGCTCGATTCAATGCCTGCAATGGCGCCGTGTCCCACACATTGATAGGGAAAGATGCAATAAGTCGGGAGACGTTGTCCGATCTGCGCGAGGACATCCCACACTCCAATCGCAGGATGAATGGATTCCCGTGGCTGAAGTTCGAAAAAGACGACGGTCTTTGGCGGCAGCTGACCCACCTTTTGCAGTATCTGATCTGTCGGAAGATCAACCAGGTCAATTTCCTTCACCTTATTTCGATGGTGGAGTAGTTCGGAATGGAGTTTTCCCAACCAGAATGTTTCTATATCCGATTTACCAGTGATGATCGCCATCGTGTCGGTATTCGGATGGAGACGAAGCGCCAGGTCGATCACGGCCCTCACATCCTGAGTCTCGGTCACCCCGGTGATTCCGGGCCATGTCCGGCCCGCTATGTTGCGAGTCTCCATAGAAAAGTAGACGATCGGCACGCCAGGAAACAATTCGTTGCGATGTCTCAGAACCAAATCGAGCGACGGATAACCCGACAACATTACGAGATCCAGCTTGCGGCGACGATAGGTGTTGCGAAGAGAATCGGTCAGGTTTTGCTGGTAATCCTTGTCTTCGACGCGCGTCGCCTCCATGTGCTCGATATAGAAGTTGACCTGCCCTGGAACGCGGGCCCGCAATAAGGATTCGATTTGATCAACGTAAGCGGGATCTACCACGGGCGCAGGATAGTGAAAGAGAATGAGGACGTTCTTCGTATTTGGCTGTGCCATTGCAATTGAATTTAGAGCGAACAAAGGAATGCAGATGATCGCAGGCCATATCCTCGCAAAAAACCGCCACCCGCCAATCCAGTTCGACAGATCATCCAGCACTTTGGTTCGCCTCTTATGCATAGGCCTTTCACGCACTCAATCTGTATCTTCTAAATGTTTCGAGGTTAACCGCGGGCTCGCTCGCACTGTCCTCACAAGCCTCAGGGTAAGTACTCACCCGAAGGTCGTCTCGCCGGCACCCCGTCTTCGCGATTATGTTTCTTCAGGTATGCCACGAGACTCGGTGCTCTCGTATGCAATAGATTGTACCCAAGAGCCGTTTTTTCGCATGTCAAGCCAGCCAAACCAGGTGGGGGCAAGCTCCTGAAAACCCAAATCGCTACCGAGTGCTTAGCTGAGCAAGAGAAAGCTGAACTGAAGTTCACTTGGGCAACTGCGCACCGGCGGAACGAATGCACTGCTGGTGCGCAGTCTGTTCAGGCCTAACCTCAATCAATAGCGAGTAAAATGCTGGTCAATGAAAGGTCGCAAGAATCTCGTTGCATAACTGATTGCTTATCTGATGTTTACGGTGTTCTCCCGTGGCCCGGAGATGTGATCGGTTCGGCTGATAGATCGCGAGGACACCCTACCGATGGCAGAGACCGAGCGCCAGGTTCGACTCCTGCGGTTCGAAAATTTTGAAGTTGACCTTCGCACCGGTGAATTGCGCAAAGCTGGAGTGAAGCAGAAGTTCGGTGGGCAGCCGTTTCAGGTTCTCAGCATTCTGCTGGAGCGTCCCGGCGACGTAGTGACGCGGGAGGAATTGCAGAAACGGCTCTGGCCGGACACCTTTGTCGACGTCGATCACAATCTAAATACCGCTATTAACAAGATTCGGGAAGCGCTGGGTGATTCTGCGGAAAATCCGCGCTTTGTCGAGACGCTGCCTCGGCGGGGATATCGATTTATCGGTGAGTTGGAGGCACCGATCCAGCCTATCGTTGCGGTCGAACCAGATCACGGCTTCCTGGCCCGACGCTGGTTGAAGATCGCTGCGGGCATTCTTGCCATCTCGGTCGTTGCCATTGCAGCCGTAGTTGCTTATCGATTGCATCGGCCGCAGCGGCCGCAGGAGCAGGTGACCCTGACCGCCGTTCCGTTTACAGCTCTGGCCGGGCATGCGACCTCCCCGGCTTTTTCTCCCGATGGCTCCAGAATCGCTTTCGCATGGACCGGTGATCCAGCACACGGGGAGAAAGGCTTCGACCTATACGTAAAGGCCCTCGGGAGCGAGACTCTTCTCCGCCTGACGCAGCATCCCTCGCAGTGGATAAGTCCGGCATGGTCTCCTGACGGCACCCAGATCGCGTTTCACCGCATAGCCGGCGCTAACACCGGAATCTATGTTGTTCCCGCCCTTGGCGGCCCTGAAAGAAAATTACGCTCCACAGGAACCGCCGCGATTAACTTCACACTTGTCAACTTCAGTCTTATCAGTTGGTCGCCGGACGGGAAGTGGATTGCCTTCGCAGATGGAGTGCCACAAGACAAACATGCAAGAATCTATCTCCTCTCCACGGAAACGTTGGAGACCAGGCAGATTCCGATCAGCCCAGGATGCATCGGTGAAGGGCTGCCGGCGTTCTCCCACAACGGCGAGTACCTCGCATACTGGTGTTTGCGAGGGGGGTTCGACGCCGTTCTGTTTGACTCAGCCATCCGGGGTGGCCAGCCGAAAACGATTGCGTCATTTCGGGCTTTTCCAAATGGGTTAACCTGGTCGGCCGATGACGAGAAACTCATTTATTCTCTTTTTCCCCTTGGGAACGGGTTCTCAGATGAACTCGGCGAAGCTTCTGTCGAAAATGGGTCGACGAAACGGTTTGCCTTCGCAGAAAGCGCAATGCTGCCCACAGTTTCCGCGAAGACCAACAAGCTTGCCTACAGCTCTCTTTTCACTAAGTCAGGCATCTGGCGCCGAGACCTGCTACAGCCGGAATCTCCGGCTGTAGAACTCATCCCTTCCTCGAGGGCACAGTTCGACGCTCAGTACTCTCCGGACGGGAAGCGCATTGTCTTTGCGTCTTTACGATCTGGCCTGCAAGGAGTTTGGATCACCAGTGACGATGGCAGCAACCTGGTGCAGATCTCAAATCCCAATTATGTGAGTGGCAGCCCGCAATGGTCGCCAGACGGAAACAGGATAGTGTTTGACTCGTTTGCCGGGGAACACTGGGGAATATATGTGGCCGACGTGGCCGAACGGAAGCCTGAAAAACTGGTCACAAATATCTCCGACGCTACTCGACCTCACTGGTCCCGCGATGGAAACTGGATATATTTCAGATCCAACGAACCCGGCAGGACGGGTATCTATCGATGTCCGGCTTCCGGCGGAGACGCAATTGCACTAGCCAAAGATACCGATGCGATCAATCCGCGAGAGTCTTTGGATGGGAGGACCGTTTATTTTGCGAGCAAGTACGAGAGCTCGACTCTGAAGCAAGTGGCTCTTCCGCCGCAGCCCGGTACGGAATCAGAAGTGGATGGGTTGCCCCTCCTGAATAACGCCGACCTTTGGACCCTCTCTCCCAGCGGTATCTATTTTGTTCCTGCCGAGGCGCCCAAGTCTCTACGCTACTTTGATTTCGCGACCAGTCGGGTACGCCCAATTGTTGAAGTGGACAAGAATATCTCTGCTGTGTCGGTTTCGCCCGATGGCCGTTGGATACTTTCTTCACAATCTGGCGATATGACCGGCGACATCATGCTCGTCGATCACTTTCACTAGTAGATCTCCATTCAATGTGACGATCTCTGACCAATGGGCCCGCCGTGCTCATCGCTTGAATCCTGAGCCCGATCAACCCGCAAAATAGTTGCACCCCTGCTTTTTTGCACACGCGCGATCCAGCGCGTCATTGCGAAATCAAGTGCTGATTAGGAAGCAAAAGAGAGACCCAAGGCAGAAAAAAAGCAGGTAATGCAGGTACAAAGCCGGGTGAGTCATGGCTGCAAATCTTCCGGAAGATTCACTCGACCGGTGAGCCGAACAAACCCGAGCGCAAGCAAATATATCCGCAACCCACAAAATTCGCCAGTGGAAATTCGGGAGTGAGGAGTGTCCACAAATGAGCGCTTGCAGATCGCTACTGGGAACCTGGGCCTCAGCGGCGAAATGATCCCATCGGCGTAATATGTCCCAGCAAAAACATGCACCGCAAATGCAACATCGAGCTGGAGCACTATGAAACCATTCTTTCGCTGCGCCAGGTTATCGTTAGGCTGTGGGGTTGCCCGGCCCTGGCCATTTTCACGGCGACGCGTTTTCGATTGTGGATTTTGTCCGAGGTCCGACTACGGAATCGGGTTCGCCCGCATCAAATTTAGCGGAATGGACGAACCCTCTCATTCCAGGCCGGGCGTTCGGGGGAACGCCTGGCCTATTGTTCACGCCGCCTGGTAGAGAAGGCGCCTCCTTCTACGCTCTGCTCCGCCTCTGCAGCGAGCATGGCCGCTACTTTAGCGCGACGAATTCGCTCCCGCAGCTGCGCGGTCACCGATCGATGACAACGCAGGCAGAGCGTGCGGATGTTATCCAGGTCGCATTCCCCGCCGCCTTCCGTTACCGGCAGAATATGATCGGCATCCCACAGACTCTTGCGCATGCGCGTGTTGAGTCCCCAGTGCCGCATCAGGGTTAAGCGCGCATCACCGCGCGCTCGCTTCAACTTGACGTGCTCCCTGATTGTGTTCAGACCGCAATGGGCGCAAACACCGCCGTCACGCTTCAAGATCTGCTCGCGTAAATATCCCGGCTGAGACCGCAACTTCCATTCGTGGACGCAGTACTCTGAGCAGAAGGTAAAGCGCCGCGCGGGCACTTCCAGCGAGCACCAGCGGCACAGACCACGCCCATTGGGACCGCGCGGAATATTCTTGCGGTTGACCCAACCTCCGGGCATCGTTCGAGTGGTACTCATATTCCATTTTTTAAATGGTCGAGCACGTTCGGCGTAAGTGGCTCCGCAGGCGACTCCGGATTTCCTGCACGGGCGTCCGCAGGACCCGCATAAAGTTCGCCAGCGCCAGCTGGCTCGACAGAAAATCCGGATCCGGTGGATTCTATAATTTCGAGAAGAGGTTGGAGAATCAGATATGCATGCAGCCCTGGTAGAGGATTTCAGCGCTCCGCCGCGCTATCGCGAGACCCCTCCACCGGTGCCGAACCAGGGGGAAGTCCTGCTCAAGGTTCGAGCCGCGGCGCTCAGCAACCTGGTACGTGGCCAAGCGAGCGGATCGCATTACAGCAGTGGCACGACCCTTCCGTTCACTCCAGGAAACGATGGGGTCGGCGTCGCGGCAGACGGTGCTCGCTTCTACTTTATTTCTCCCCGCGCGCCCTTCGGTTCCATGGCCGAATACACCGTGGTTTCCCCGTCCAGGACCATTCCGCTGGCTGCGGATATGGATGACGCCGTTGCAGCCGCTCTCGGAAATCCTGGGCTCGCGACCTGGGGTTCCCTGCTCGGCAGAGCGAAGCTTCAGGCGGGAGAAGTGGTGATGATCAACGGGGCTACCGGCATCGCCGGTAAGCAGGCCATCCAGGTCGCAAAATATTTGGGTGCAGCGAAGATCATCGCTACCGGCCGCAATCCAGAAGCGCTGGCGGGATTGGAAGCTCTGGGTGCGAACGAGACCATCTCATTGAGCCTGCCGCGCGAGGACCTGTTGCGGAGTTTCCGCTCGGCACTGCGGGGCGTCCAGGTTGTTCTTGACTTCCTCTGGGGACCCTCGGCGGAAGCGATTTTAGCCGCCGCGGCCGGCCATGGATCTCCTGATGGCGAGCCACGCATCCGCTTTGTCCAGATAGGCTCGATCAGCGGAAACACCATTACACTGCCTGCCCAACTGCTGCGCAGCTCCGGCGTAGAACTGCTGGGCAGCGGCCTGGGCAGCCTTTCCTCACAAGCCATCCTGCAATCGCTAAGCACGATGTTTGCTGCCGCATCCAAGGTGCGGTTCGCGATAGACATTGACCCGGTGCCGTTGAGCAAGGTGGAAGAAGCCTGGACTCGCAAGGGCGAGGAACGCAGAATCGTGTTTATACCTTAGTCGGGGTTCTCTGGCGCGCCACAGGCTCTTCCACCGGGAATGGTCCGTCGCTGAAAACTTCAGCATGATAGCCCTTCGATCCCACCAGCTGCGCGAGAGGGCTGCGCACCTCATCGCCTCGTTTCAGCCTATCGAGGATGGAGTGGAAGTCATGCTGCGGCCGCCAGCCCAGTTCCTTGCGCGCGCGCTCATTCACATAGACCCGATCGATACTGGGGAACATCTTCCATTGCCGCCGGACAAACTCGGCCTCATACTCTGGAACTCGCCGGCCCACCACGCCGGGCGCGTGGATGCGCAGCTCTGCAAGATCACTCGGGCGAAAGGGCGTGGTTGCACTGATGATATATTTGCGGAACCCGAGCGCAGAGGCGTGCTGTGTGGCTAACAGGTGGGCGCTTACCACATCTTCAATGTCAACTCGGCGGTAGAGGTATTCATTGGCCTTGGCATTAGCGTCGCAGTAGTTGTTCCGAACCTGCGGGTCGTCATCCTCCTCAGGAAAGAACCGCGACGTCCGCAACACGACGCAGGCCAGGCTTTGGTTGCGATGGAATAGCTCGCACAGATCTTCGGCTGCCGCCTTGGTCACACCGTAGATATTCTTGGGAACGGGCGTGACGTCCTCAGTGATCCACGCCGCGGCTGCCTCTCGAGGCGGCGCCAGCGCATCGCCAAAAACACTGGTAGTGCTGGTGTAAACAAACGACTCGACGCCTGCCGCGACGGCTTCTTCCAGTAGATTGAGCGTGCCGGTAATGTTGGTATCGACAAAGTCTTGCCGGCGATGGGTGGCAACATGCGGTTTGTGCAGCGTTGCGGCATGGAAGACTGCCCCAACGCCATGCATGCAGCGCCGTACCTGGGAGCGATCTGCAATCGAGCCAACGTGGGTGGTAAAGGGCGACTCAAGGATGTCGAGTCCAACCACCTCGTATCGCAAATCCCGCAAGCTTCGCACCAGGGCCTCACCCAGGTGCCCGGCACTTCCCGTGACCAATGCCTTCATCGTGGTGACATTCCATTTCCCCAGCTGTGAAAAGTCTCTTTTCATTCTAGAACCGTTAGGAGTAGAATTCGGCGCCTCACCGGGATGCCCCGTTTCGCATAGGCTCTCCCGGTCCACTGTGGTCGCAAACGTGATCGATCGCCCCCGGAGGGGGACTATGAGGCGGACTATGAAGATGCGCGAAAAGCAGATTTTCCTGGCGGCATTGGCCATGGCCTTTTCCATGGTTGTCGGCGGCTGTGAACGCCACCAGAAATCTGAACACTACTTTCTCATCGCCACCAACATCAATCTAAGTTACTGGCAGTCGGCGCACGAAGGATTCGAAAGGGCCGCCGCGCAGTATGGCGTGACGGAAGATATGCGCGGGCCCGATACTTTCAATCCGGCTATCGAAGTGGATGAGTTTCGCGCCGCCGTTGCCAGAAAGCCCGCGGGCATTCTGGTCTCCGTCTCCGATCCCAAATTGATGGGGCCCGAGATCAACAAGGCGATGGATGCCGGGATTCCCGTCATTACCATCGACTCCGATGCCCCAGACAGCCAGCGCCTCTACTTCATCGGCACCAACAACCTGGAGGCGGGACGGTTAGGTGGCGAATTCGTGGCCACCCGGTTGAACGGCAAAGGGAATGCTGTCTTCTTCTCCATGCCGGGGCAGCCCAATCTTGAGGAGCGGCTCAAAGGGTACAAGGATGTATTTGCCAACTATCCCGGAATCAAGATTGTCGAGGTCTTTGACATCAAGGGAGAGTCCACCGCGGCGATGGATAAGGCGCAGGAATACCTGGCGCGGACAGGGGCGGCGAAAATAAACGCATACATATGTCTGGAAGCATCAGCCGGCAAGGATGTAGGCGAAGCCTTCAAACGCACCAAGCCGCAAGACGCTATGCTCATGGCCATGGACGTCGACCAGGCGACGCTTGAGCTGGTCAAAGACGGCACCATCCAGGCCACCATTTCCCAGAAGCCTTTTACCATGGCTTTCCTTGGTCTCAAGGCTCTCGATGATCTCCATCATTACCCGCTCAAGCCCCTGGCTCGAGACTACGGGTCGGATGCACAATCGCCCATCCCAGCTTTCGTCGACACCGGTGTGTCCCTGGTCGATAAAAGCAATGTCGACAAGTTCCTTACTCCGTCGGCGCAGAAGCCTTAGATCCTCTTGAACGCGGACAGAACCCTACAGGTTGCGGGAAAGCACATTTTCTGAAGGGTACGACCTACCTCGCCGCAGCGAGCATCAGGCCGTAGGTCGAATGCCTTGCAATGAATTCGGCTTTAGCCGCTGAGGGATGCGGATAACGTCTTGCAGGAAAGCGCTTCCTTCTGTCTTTTCCTCAGAAGCCCATGGGGATCGCCTGCGGGAAAAACCCAAAGTTATGTTGCTCCGGGCATCGGTAATTCCTCTTTAAGGGGATAACGCCCGCCGTTCAAAGCCGCTATAGCTAGCTATAGACCTGGACGCGGAGACGAGAGCCCCAACATGCGAGGAATGGCGCTGAGATTACTGCGACGTTCCCGTTACCTTCGCGCCCAGACCCCACTCGGTGACGGCGCCTCCACAGGTACCAAAAAGCTGCTGCGTAGCGGTTTCGTACACAACGTAATCGCGCTCTACGGTGTACAGGCGTGCACCTACGTATTGCCTCTGCTCACGTTTCCTTATCTCGCGCATGTACTGGGTCCATCAGGGTGGGGTGTTGTCGTCTTTGCCCAGGCCATCGGTGATGTGATCGCGAGTGTCGTCGAGTATGGCTTCGACATCTCCGCCTCGCGCGAGACCTCGCGGCAACGCAACGATCCGAAACGGCTCTCCGCGCTGATCTCCGGAGTCTTGGGCGCCAAGTCTCTGCTGGCCGTCGTGTGCATCGCGGGAGCGATATTTTCCCGGCAATTTACCCACCATATTGCTCCATCCATGGCCTTGTTTTGGTCCAGTACGATTTGGGGCGTCTGCCAGGGTATCAATATGTTGTGGTTCTTCCAGGGTCTGGAGCGCATGCGTCTGGCCAGCGCCCTTGAAATAGGCGGCAAGGTTGTGGCCACCCTGAGCATCTTCGTGCTGGTTCATAAGCCCGACGACGGATGGAAGGTGATGGCGGCCCAGTGTGTCGGTTGCGTAGTGGCGCACGGCGTCACCGTCGTCCTTGCCTATCGCGAAGTCGGTTTTGCGTGGCCGACACCGTCTTCCGTGTGGAATGCTCTTCGGCTGGGAGGGTCGATGTTCCTCTTCCGCGCAGTGCAAAGCGTTTCCGGTTCGGTCAACCGGCTGGTCTTGGGATCGGTGGCGCCGGTTGCGGTGCTGGGTGAGTATGCCGGCGCGGAACGAATCACGCGCGTTTTTCAGCAGGGAATGTGGCCGGTGAACCAGGCGCTTTACCCGAAACTGACCCAACAGGCGCAAAACGATCCCAGGCGCGCCATGCGGACCGTAAGGCTGAGCCTACTTCTCTTGGGCGGCCTGGGAATGGCCCTCGGCCTGGCTATCTTTCTGGGTGCTCCGATGTTTGTGCATTTTGTCCTGGGCCCAGCCTTTCAAAATTCTGTGCCCGTGCTGCGTGTCTTCGCCCTTTGGATTCCGTTGACCGCACTGTGCACCGTAATCATCTTCCAGTTGCTGTTGCCCAATCACCTGGACAATCAATTCAACATCGTCAACTTCACTGCCGGCTTGGTAGGCATTGCGGCCGCCTTCCTGTTGGCGCCCAGGTTCAGTGCGGTAGGGATCGCATGGTCGGCCGTCGCCGCCCAGCTCTACACCCTGGTTGCCATGTGCGTTGTGTTAGGCCGAGCGGGCTTGAATCCTTTTGCGCCGGCCAGCCCCGCAGCCGTTCGCCGGGCCCGTTCTTCGCGGTTAGTGCCCGTTCTGGCTCCTGCCGGTGGAAACCAGGGCATGAAGCTTCGCCTGCGAGAAAAGCTGGCTGCTGCTGAGGCTCAAAACCCCGAACCGTCGGTGATCACCATCCCTGCCCCCATTCCGCCCCCTCGGCCAATGATTGCAAAGCGATAAAGAAAGATAAAGCATCTTGCATAGGGCGAGGTGACGATTCGCCGTTACCCAGCATCTCAAATCAAGTCGGCTCGAGAGCAGCCGATATTCCTCCTATCGGCGCGGCATAGAACAGCGACGGTTGTCTGCCGGGGATGAGTGTTCCCCGGGAAACCTCCAACTGCAATTACATTTCTCCGGCATCGTGAGCAGCCCAGGGACTCCGCTTTGTGGCACTTTTGGCCAGTGTATCGCGAACGCCCCGCTCAGATTTGCCGTTATGCCCGTCCATGCGAGGAACCGACGATGAATCTGCTGCGACGCTTCCATGAAATTCGCCCCCGAAACTCGCCCGCTACCATCCCCTTGACGAATTTCAGTCCCAGGAAGCTGCTGCGCAACGGCTTTGTCCACAATGTGATCGCCCTCTACGGGGTGCAGGTCTGCACCTACGCACTACCCCTGCTCACCTTTCCTTATCTCGCGCGCGTCCTGGGTCCGTCCGGGTGGGGCGTCGTTGTCTTTGCCCAGGCAATCGGTGTGGTGATTGCCAGCGTCGTCGAGTATGGCTTCGATATCTCCGCCTCGCGCGAGACTTCGCTGCAGCGCGATGACCCCAAACGGCTCTCCGCGCTGATCTCCGGAGTCTTGGGCGCCAAGTCTCTGCTGGCCATTGTGTGTATCGCCGGGGCCCTGTTTTCCCGCCGCTTTACCCACCATATTGCTCCATCCATGGCCTTGTTTTGGTCCAGTACGATTTGGGGCGTCTGCCAGGGTATCAATATGTTGTGGTTCTTCCAGGGTCTGGAGCGCATGCGTCTGGCCAGCGCTCTGGAAATAGGCGGCAAGGTTCTGGCCACCCTCAGTATCTTTGTGCTGGTTCATAAGCCCGACGACGGATGGAAGGTGATGGCGGCCCAGTGTGTCGGTTGCGTAGTGGCGCACGGCGTCACTGTCGTCCTCGCCTATCGCGAAGTCGGTTTTGCGTGGCCGACCCCAGCTTCCATGTGGAGTGCCCTTCGACTGGGGGGATCGATGTTCCTGTTTCGCGTGGTGCAAGGGCTTTCCGGCTCGGTCAACCGCCTAATCCTTGGTTCTGTCGCGCCGGTAGCGCTGTTGGGCGAATATGCCGGCGCCGAACGGATCACGCGCGTCTTCCAGCAAGGACTGTGGCCGGTGAACCAGGCGCTTTACCCCAAACTGACGCAACAGGCACAGAACGATCCCAGCCGTGCCATGAAGACGGTAAGGCTGAGCCTGTTTCTCTTGGGCGGGCTGGGGATGGCTCTCGGCCTGTCTATCTTTTTGGGGGCTCCGATGCTTGTGCACTTTGTCCTGGGCTCCGCCTTCCAGGATTCGGTACCCGTGTTGCGCGTCTTCGCCCTCTGGATTCCTTTGACCGCGGTGTGCACCGTGGTCACCTTCCAGTTACTCTTGCCCAATCACCTGGACAATCAATTCAACATCGTCAACTTCACTGCCGGTCTGGTGGGTATTCTGGTCGCCTTCCTATTGGCGCCCAGGTTCAGTGCGGTGGGAATCGGGTGGGCGGCCGTCATCGCCCAGGTTTACACCGTGTTTGCCTTCGCCATCGTATTGGGGCGAGCCGGCTTGAATCCTTTCGCGCGCGCCAACCCCGTAGCCCTGCGCCGCTCCCGATCCGCGTCTCTGCTCCCCGCGTGGGCTGCTGCCCGGGGCAAAGCCCCGGCTTCACACGGTCCTGGCAAAGCGGCCGGCCTCCCGTGTACCGAGGGGCAGCGAATCTCCTAACCCAAAAGGGGCGCTGAACCGAAGCATTCCGCTTTCGGGGGATGACGCACGCTCAAAAAACTGTCTATAGCTTGGTATGACTTCGCAGTGAGAAGAGGCCCAGCAGACTATGGACTTAGGATACGGAAAAGGAAGATTGGTGCCCACAGGCAAGCGCGCACCGGTCATTTACGTAAGCTACAAAATCAGCCACCAGTTGGTGGAAACAACCAATTCCAATGGCTCCTTCCTGAGGCTGAAAGCAATCGTTCACTCCATGGATGCTGAAGTCGGCCAGCACATCGGCCTGGGCGACTACGACCTGGTCGTCGGTGACGAAATCGTCCGCCTGAAGCACGTCGCGGGCGATCCCGCATGGCTCATACTTTCCTCCGATGCGTCCGCGATCTGCGTCTAGATAGGGCAAACCGCGAGCTTTTTCCCCGCCACGGACCGACGGGTGGCCCAAAACCCCGATTTCCTGCGAAGTCTGTTGGCGTTGATAAACTTCATGCGGTCCCGGCTGGCCGGGACCGCATACGTGGCCGTCTCTTGGTGCTGCGCACAGGAAATCCGGGTATCTCGCTCGTTTTTCGCGAGATGTGGGATTCCACTGCGCTATCCTTTTGAGTCTTGACCCACTCGCCGCACTGGGTGGTCAACATCGGTGATAGGTTGGCTTTGTATCAGGGCAGAGCTTGGCAGGTTGCGGAAAAACAAAATTCTTCTGAAGGGTACGGCCTTCAGGCCGTACGTTAATGCTTTGCACGAATGCGGCTTTAGCCTCTGAGGGATGATTCCCCTCGAAGCAGCACCTTTTCCGGAGGCTCTTTAGCCGGGCCGCACCGGATTCCAACGGATGAGGGCCCCGAGGGAAGAACCCACCCAAATGACCGAATGGAACCCATCTGAATATGCACGGATTTCCGCGCTCCAGGCGGCCATGGCCGAAGAGGTCCTTTTGTTGCTCGACCTCAAAGGCACGGAACGCATTCTCGATATCGGCTGTGGAAACGGCAAGACCACCGCAGAGATTGCGGCGCGCGTTCCCGAGGGTGCGGTCGTCGGTGTCGATGCCTCCAGCCGCATGATTGCCTTCGCGGCGGCAAACAGCAACCCGGCACTTCACCCCAATCTTCGCTTTGCCGTCGCCGATGTGCGGCAATTGCCGTACCACCACGAATTCGATCTCGTGGTTTCGTTTAACGCGCTGCACTGGGTTCCGCAGCAGGACCAGGCGCTCCAATCCATTCACTCCGCCGTCAAGCCAGATGGCCAGGTACAACTGCGGATGGTGTCAAAAGGTAAGCGGAAAAGTCTCGAAGACACCATCGAAGAGACCCGCCTCTCCGCACGTTGGAGCAGCTACTTCGAGCGCTTTCGCGATCCGTATATTCACCTCACCGTGGAGCAATACGTAGACCTGGCCGAGCGGAACGGCTTTCAGGTTTGCCGCACGCATAGCCAGGCCAAGGCTTGGGATTTTCAATCGCGCGCTGCCTTTTTGGCCTTCAGCTCGGTGACCTTTGTTGAGTGGACGCAGCATCTCCCCGAAGCCGAGCGTCTTGCCTTTGTTGCCGATGTCCTCGATCGCTACCAGGCAGTAGCCGCGGATGCGCCGGGAGAGGAGAATCTCTTTCGCTTCTATCAGATGGACATCACGCTCTCGCCCCGCTAATCCCAAGTCTCACGTGCTTCTGGCGTCCGCGCCAAAGTGACTATTTATGAGGTAAACAAGGCCCTCGCCTTCTGTGAGCAGAAGATGCTAACATCCGTGTCGTTACCTGGTGCTGCAGGAAGCCAGTCGGAAAAGCTCCCTTTCCGAGTTAACTGAAGACAACTAAAGTCCCCTGCCGGAATTGAGAGGAGGCGGACATGCGAACCAATTCTGGAATCTGCACCGCGGCTCTAATAGCATGGATGGTGATTGGAATATCCTCCAGGGCGCAAGAGTCCAACGCGCCTGCGGCTACATCGGCCAGCGACAACGCCAGCGAAACCATTCCCAACCCCAACCCCGTCCCCGACAACGCAAGTTCGCAGCCTTCCCCTACCGTCTCCGGTCACTCCAAAATACGCATCGTCCGCCTCAGTGAGGTCAAGGGCGAAGTGCAACTAGACCGTCAAACCGGCAAAGGGTTTGAAACTGCCATGTCAAACCTTCCGGTGATCGAGGGAGAGAGGCTCAAGACAGGCAACGGCGTCGCGGAAATCGAGTTCGAAGACAACAGCACCGTGCGCGTGGCCCCGAACTCACTGGTTGAGTTTCCCCGCCTCGAACTTCTTCCCTCCGGTGCCAAGGCATCTGCCATCAATGTGGTGCAGGGCATGGTCTACGTGAGCCTGATAAACACCAAGGGCAACGAGTTCACCGTGAACGTCGGTCAGAACAAGATCGACCTGCCGCCCGACAGCCACATCCGCCTATCGCTGACAGCGGACCAGGCCAGCCTGGCAGTCTTGCACGGGAACGCGATGATTGTGGAACCCTCGGGAACCAGCACTGTGGGCAAAGATAAGACAGTGACATTTGCCCTGGCAGGTCAAACCCCAGCCGTCGTCGCCAAGAACGTGACCGAGGATCCGTTAGACGCCTGGGACAAAAACGCGATGCAGTACCACAAGAGCTTTGCCAACGCGAGCTCGTATGGAAACTCACCCTACTCCTACGGCATCAACGATATGAATTACTACGGGAGTTTCTCCTCCGGATGCGGCGGCTCCATGTGGCGGCCATATTTTGCCAGTGCGAGCTGGGATCCATACGGCAGCGGTGCATGGGCGTACTATCCCAGCGCAGGCTATTCCTGGGTTTCGCCCTATCCCTGGGGCTGGACTCCTTACCACTACGGCAGCTGGTCTTTCTGTCAAGGGATCGGTTGGGGTTGGATGCCGGGCGGCGCCTGGATGGGGCTGGCCAACAATTCGTTCGTCGGTAACCCCGCCAACCCCGCTTCCGGCGGTGGCGGCACGTTCACCCCGCGTCCTCATCCACCAATCCGTCCTCCGGCAGCAGCTCAACCAACTCTCGTGCCTGTGAATCTGAGGGCGATCCCAGCTTCGACTCTCGGCGAACACGACACCTTTGTCTTCCGCAAAGACTCCGCTGGCTTTGGGGTGCCACGTGGCACTCTGGGCAAGCTCAACAGTTTCTCCAACCAGGCGTCCCAGCACGGAGCTGCCAGCACGAATATTTATTACGGCGGCGCCCCGCACGGGCCGGCGGAGGCCCAGCACGGGTCGATGCAGCCCGGTACCAGCGGAATGCGAAGTTCGGGACCAGCCCGGTCTGTCGGCTCAGCGTCCGCTCCGTCGTCCAGCCCATCGTACTCCGGCGGCGGCATGCAAGGTGGCTCTGGGATGGGTGGGTCACATGCAGCCGGCGCGGTCGGTGGAGGCGCTCCCGGTGAGGCCGACACTAGCCGCTCCCGCGGCGTCCAACAAAGACGGCCGAGGGCTGGGCTTCCCATATTTCGCAAGTGGTTCGAGGCGAGATATAGGAGGTCCAGCCCTCGGCGTTTCTGTCAGGGAACCTCCGCGACAAAGGTGGAGGCAGGCAGCGGCACGCCATTGTAGAGATTGGCATCGGTGAAGGTCTGCCACGCATAACGGACCTGCGTTGGCTCCGTGACCTCAGGCGAAGAGACCACCACCGACGTACCCTGCACGGAAGCAGTCGCGGAAACAAAGTGACCATCGGCGCCGGCGACCTCAAAGCCCAGTACGGCGGCGCCACTGCTGTGTAGGCCTTCCGCGTGATCGAACCAGACTCGTAGAGACCCGGATTCCCGCGTGGTCTGGCGATAGAGCGGCCCGTTGAATGCGAGCGCGGGCTCTCCGTACGCCAGGGCGCGCGCAGCCAGGGCAAGGCGTGCGCTCACCGTTTGCTTGTCCGGCGGATGTACATTATCGCGCTGCCCAATGTCGAGCGTGACGGCCATACCAGTGTTGGCTACATCGAGAGCACGCCGCTGGCTATCGCGAATCAATCCCCAGTTTTCTTGCGGCGACTCGAAGCTCGAGATCTGAACAAAGAGGAAGGGCAGATTCCCCTGGTGCCAATGCCGTCGCCAATCGGCGATCAGGGTAGGCAGTAGTTTCGCATACAGGTCCGCGCGATCGGGAGCGCTGTCGGTCTCGCCCTGGTACCAGAGGAAACCCTTGATGGTGTAGGGGGTGAAGGGCGCCACCATACCGTTATAGAGCGCGGCGGGAATCCAGGAAGCTGGGTCGGGGTGCCATGGATGTGAGGGCGCGGGCTGGTGATGGGCGGCAGCCTCAGCGTCAGCGGCCTTCTCGGCGGCCTCTATCTGTTCCAAGTGCGTCTGCATGTCGGCGAAGTGCGCTCGCGCGGCGAAGGCGGGCATCAGCGAAGCGTCGGCGGAAAGTGCGTCGAGACTGATCCATGAATCGATGGGCGTGCCTCCCCATGACGAGTCGATCACACCGATAGGAATGTGTTCCCGCCGGCTGATCTCGCGCGCGAAGAAGTAGGCCACCGCGGAAAAGTCCTTCGCCGTCGCCGGGGTGCAGGCTTGCCAGGCGGCGGAGATGCCGGCCACTGGAGAAGCGGAGGACTTGTGCTCCATAAGCAGCAGGCGAACCTGGGGCAGGTCGGCCTGGGCGATCTCCTGGTCGGCGTTGGTGATGTGCGCCGACGGAGGAAATCCGCCAAGTGGCATTTCCATGTTCGACTGCCCGGAAGCGAACCAGACGTCGCCCACCAGCAGGTCAGACCGCGTAAGTTCTGTGCTGCCGCGGACGGTGAGCGTGAAAGGGCCGCCGGCCGTCTCCGGCAGGAGCCAGGCCTCCCACAGGCCCAGCCGGCTTGCGGTAGTCGCGACGGACTGGCCGTGGAAGGTGATGGTGATCTTCTCCGCCGGCGAGGCCTCGCCCCACAGATGGATGGGGGTGTCGCGTTGCAGGACTGCGTGGTCAGTAATCACGCTGGCCAGCCGGACTTCCGCCCGCATGGGTGTAACTAGCAGGCAGGGGAAGAGGACGAGGGGAGAGAACCTAAGCTTCATTGTGCGTAGCTCCTGAGATACACAAGGTCTATCTCTGAAATAAGTCCAGCGAGTGACAACTTGTATTGTGCAGAATGCTTCTCATTGGTCTAGGATAGGGCGGTATCTGAGTGTCCTTGCTTCTCCCCCGGGAATTTCATTCCACTGCAGGATAAAGGAAGGGACTATGTTTGCATTCATTTGGTGGATCATCGTAGGTCTTATTGCCGGTTGGCTCACAGGAAAGATCATGAGTGGTGGAGGGTATGGCCCTCTCATGGATATCGTTATCGGCATCCTGGGAGCTTTGGCAGGTGGCTTCATTATGTCGCACCTGGGCTTTGCTGGGGCTGGCGGCCTCGTCTACACCATCATCGTCGCCGTCATCGGGGCCGTGATACTTACCCTACTACTCCGCCTGGTCACGCGCGGACGTGTTAGACAAATCTGATTACGGCCAGTGTTGTTAAACGACGAGCCTGTTCCCTGTGGAGCAGGCTCGTTTCGTTTGTCTCCTCTCAAACCGTGGGACTCACTCAACCGGCAATCAAGCTTTGGGTGCCCCATTCAAGCCGTACGTTGGCTTGAGTGGGCTACGATGCCTGCGCAACACTTTTGTCATTGCGCCTGCACATTTCTGCACAGGCATTGAAGGGACAAAAACCGCGTGTAGGAGGTCAGGGTCTTTGTTGAATCGTCCATCACGCGCTCATAGGTTTAGGCTACGCCGATAACCATAGGGGTTGCGCAGAGTGCGCAGTCATATGCGTGCGTTGGGGATACGGACATCATCGGCTCCCATTCCACACAGTGTGGCTCCTGCGGCGGCTAACCCCATCGATGGACTGGACCCAAACCCTGAGACCCAGAAAGGAGACGCCCTGCAGCCAACGGACGTCCGATGCCACCTAGCCGTGTTCGCAGCGTAGGAGCGAAGCGGCCGCGTCTATGGCTTGGGACCATTCTCCTGTGGCACCTCCTGGCCTTCGCCAGGGAATGGCCACTTTCGCTCGAGGGGCTGTGTGTCTTCGCGGACGGACTTTGGTACATCGTTGACCTTGAGGTTTTCGAGGACGTGCACGCCGAGTTTGCCGGCCATCGCCAGGTCAATGTCACCATCTTTGTCGAGGTCGGCGGCAATGAATTGCGTTCCCGCGCTAGCCGTTCCATTGACTGACAGAGTCATGCGCGTGAAGACGGGATCGTCCGCAGGAGCGGCGATGCGCATCGTTGCAACGACGCCCGGAGTGGTGTTTGCGGCGGACGACGGTGCAGCTTTGCTGGGCAGCTTGTAAGCGTAGATCACAACAGGATCGTAGGAACCGGGGTCTCCACCCGCGTGGCCGCGGTAGCGTTTGCCGGTGATGAGTTCGGGAGTGCCGTCACCGTCGATGTCGGCAAGCAAGAGCGCGTGCGATTGCGAAAAAGATTCGTCGATGGTGTGACGGATCCAGAGAGGGTGGTCAGGGGTGCCGGCCTGCTCCAGCCAGTAGAGTCCATAGCTGTGGCCCTGGCCGTAGATGAGGTCGAGCCTGCCGTCGTGGTTCACGTCGTACCCGAGGATCGGAAAGCCGGCGTCGCCCAGGTTCCAGTCGCCGTGCCACGTCCACTGATCGTGGGCGGCGTCGATCTGCTGGAACCATCCGTGGGTCGTGAGGATGTCCGCTTTGCCGTCCCCGTTGATGTCGGCGATGCCGATGCCGTGGCCGTCCTGCTCCCGGCCTCCCAGGTGGTGGACCCGCGGCTGACCTTTGCCGAAGTCGATCCAGAGAACGCCGGATCGGTTGTAGTGGGCGAGAGCCAGGTCGGGCTTGCCGTCTCCATTGATGTCGAAGAAGGCGCCACCCTCGGTATCGTAACTGTCGGTGATCTTTTCCGCCTTCCACATGGCGCCGGCAGCGGTGGCCTGCGGTCCGGGATTGCGATACCACTGCACGCCGTTGGATATCCAGCCGGTCGTAACCAGATCGGGCAGACCATCGTGGTCGACGTCGACGATCCACTCGCCGCAGTCCGAGACGAATTCACCGTGGATGCCGACGGTGCGGAACTGGTGCTGCTTCCACGCGCCGCCGTTGCGGCCGGGGTTCTCATACCAGTAGGCTCCGCTCAGTAGGTCAGCAAAGCCGTCGCCGTTCATATCCAGCAGGGAGATACCCTCGGCGTGGTCGTTGCCGAGCCGGTGAGAAAGGAAGGCAATGCGCGGCTCGCCGCCGGGTCCGTTGCCGGGATGCTGCATACGAAACTCGGTGGCGTGGGCCGGGTCCTGGGCCAAAGCGGCAGCAGGAGCCAGAAGTAGAAGCAGGGGTGCGAAGAATTGCAGGCGGATCATTGTTTCGGACTCCAGTGTTGAGTAACGGCCATTCCCAGGTCGCTGGATCCAGACCTGGGCAAATAGGGTTCGCGTGTTGTGGACCTATCCTAAGTCCTCCACCGCCTTAGCCGATCCTGCGCGGGGCATGAAGCGTGCGGCGCTGCTGACCGGCCAGAAATAAAGTTCCTAAGTGCTGAACGAAACTCCCCGGAATCGAATCTATACCTGCGCTTACCCAAATACACGCGAAGCGTCTCCCTGGACGGAGTGTCTTGATTGACGATCCATGGACCAAACGCCCGGACCTCCAGCTCCTCCGGTCGAGCCTTCAGGCGTAGCCGGCGGCTTTTCCCTGCGATCGGGCGCCCGTCTGGTATGGGTCCTTGCCTCCCGAGGGCGAACGGCACCTCGGCTTTTGCAGTCATCAGGTACTGGAAACGAGGCAAACCGCGGTGATCGCGAAGTACCTTATGACGCTTGTAGCGCTTTTCGTGCTCATTTTTTGGGATGATTCGCTGTCGGAACTGCGCAGCGAAGCGCTGAGCTGGGTCGCCCCCTCGCGGGGCGGCACATCGCTGGGCGCAACCCCGGTACCGCGCTGCTAGAATCGTCTGCGGCTCAGCGGAGGGGAATACTGCGGTTACGTGTGAGCCGGGCGATCTTTCTGCGCCGGCGCAACGCGAACAGCAACAGGAAACGAGACCTTTCGCATGCACGCACTTTGGCAAGGCGATAAGAAATTTGCATTCGCAACTGTCGTCCTGCTGTTGTCCTTGGTCGCCCCGGGCGCCGCCCAAAGGCCCGATGGCGCCATCGCCTATGGCCCCTACAACGCGGTATTTCTGGAACTGGGCACGGGTTTATCGAAGCCGCTGGCTGCCAACGATGTGCTGCTCGATCCTGGGGCGCAGTGGTCGATTTACGGCTGGGGGTGCGCGTGGCCAGGCCGATGGTAGGCAATACAGTCATCGCGGTCGTGGGCAATCCCAATTTTGCCGGCTCGCGGTCTTTGGGCACCAGCGATGGCAAGCTGGCGCTGTATGCCGGGCGCGATGCCGTGGTTCGTTCGGATGTGACGCTCGCCCCTGGATCCTGGCATCTGCTGGCCGCTAACGTTTTCAGATCAGGAAACACGCCTTTACGCCGACGGCGCAGAGGTGGGCCATGGCCCGCTCGCCGATGTAGCGCTGGCTCCTCTGCTGAACCTTGCCCCGACGACCTCGTCCATCAGCGACGCCCAACACTTTGGCGGCGAGTTGGTCGGCCTTACGCTCATGCGCCGCGCACTGGCAGGCAGCGAGTTACCGCGGTTGTATCAAAACCCACCGGACTTCAACCTGGTGGAATTCGAGGACGGTTCGATCAAATGGCCCGTGCAAACCCGTGGTCAGGCAGGGATGAAAGCACCGCAGGATCCCCGGCGTGCGCGATCGCAACTCCGGCATCTGGCAGGATGTGACGCTGACCGCCTCGGGCGCAGTGCGCGTGGGAGATGTGCAAGTGATCACCACTTTGCCCCAACACGATGACAGCGAGGCAGATGTGGAAATTGACGTGCCCCTCACCAGCCGGTCGAAGTCGCCCGTACGCGGTGACGTGCATGTTTCCTTCGACGACGTGAATGTAACCAAACAAGTTACCGTAAACGGAAACGCAGTCGAGGTTCGTCTTGCCCCGGCCGACTACGCGCAGTTGAAGGTCAAGCAGCCCAGGTTATGGTGGCCGAACGGATACGGCGATCCCACGCTCCACACCATGAAGGTCTGGTTCGCGGCCGGTGGCAGAACACTCTCGGAAAAGAAGGTGCGGTTTGGCATGCGGGAGGTCAGCTACGAGCTCTCGCTCCTGGATACACAGGGAAACCTGAAACGCTCTCCCCTTCAGCGACCAGGGGCGAGAAAGTAGTGGACCAGTCGCACGATGCGCTGCGACAGACCTCGCTGGGG
The DNA here is from genome assembly GCA_963788515.1 of uncultured Acidobacteriaceae bacterium. Lineage (GTDB taxonomy): Bacteria > Acidobacteriota > Terriglobia > Terriglobales > Acidobacteriaceae > PALSA-350. Next base: position 1,471,000 of record CAWBGZ010000015.1, on the reverse strand, counting down.
TGGGTAGCCTCCCTCTATCCCGGAGCGGAGAACTCCCGCTCACTGCGCGCCTTAACTGACCTGAAAACGGCTCCTTATCTGGTGATCCGCGTGAACGGAGTACGCATCGCCTGCAAGGGCGGCAACTGGGGCATGGACGATTATCGCAAGCGCGTCTCGCGGGAACATCTCGAACCCTTCCGGCTGCATCGCGACGCGCACTTGAACATGATTCGCAACTGGATGGGCCAGGATACCGAAGAGGTCTTCTACGATTTGGCTGACGAGTATGGCCTGTTGGTTTGGAACGACTTCTGGGACTCGACACAAAACTACAACCTCGAGCCGGCAGACCCTGCGCTCTTCCTGGCCAATGCAAAGGATACGATTCTGCGTTTTCGCAATCATCCTTCGATCGCCGTCTGGTGCGGGCGCAACGAAGGCGTTCCCCCTCCGATCATCAACCAAGGATTGGAGAAGCTGATCAGAGAGGTGGACGGTACGCGTTACTTCTCGGCCAGTTCCAACCAGGTGAATCTGCAGAACAGCGGCCCTTATAGTTACAAGCCGCCTTCGAAGTTCTTCACCACGCTGGACCGGGGATTCTCCGTGGAAGTGGGCACGCCGTCGATGTCGACCCTGGAATCGTTCCAACACACCATCGCGCCCGCAGACCAATGGCCCGTCAGCGATGCCTGGGCTTACCACGATTGGCATCAGAGTGGGAATGGAGACGTCGCCCCGTTCATGCAGGAGATAGCCACGGAGTTTGGTGAGCCGGCAAGTCTCCCGGATTTCGAGCGCAAGGCCCAGTTGTTGAACTATGTCGATCATCGCGCCATCTTCGAGGGCTTCAACGCGCACCTGTGGGCGCCGAATAGCGGGCGATTGCTGTGGATGACGCAGCCGGCATGGCCAAGCACCATGTGGCAGATTTTCAGCTCAGACTATGACACCCAGGCCTCCTTCTACGGGGTCAAGAAGGCGGCCGAGCCCGTCCATGTGCAAATGAATCTGCCCGACCTGCATGCGGCGATTGTCAACAACACAGAGAAAGCAATTGCGGACGCGACTCTGCAGGTACACGCGGTGCGCGGCGACGGTACCAGCGTCTTTGATCATCAGGAGGCGGTCTCCGCGCCGGCGCACGCAGTCACCCCCTCATACCTGGTCGACGTTGGCCTGGCGAGCGCGAAGGAAGTAGTGTTCGTCGAGATGGAGTTGAAGGATGCGCAAGGTGCGCTGCTTGCGCAGAACTTCTACTGGTACGCGGCAGACAGCGAAACCTACCGCGGGATGAACAACCTGCCACAGGTAGCTGTAACCGCCAGGGCGGCCGCCGAAACGAATGCAGGGGGTGACGCTCGCATCGCGGTTGCGTTGGAGAACACCGGAGCGGCCGTAGCCGTCGCAGCCAAACTGACCCTGCTGCGGACAAGCGACGGAGAGCGGATCTTGCCCGCGTACTACTCCGACAACTACCTGTCACTGTTACCGGGAGAAAAGCGCGTAGTGGAGATCAGTTATCCGCAGGCCCAGGCAAGTGCTGCAACCATCGCCCTTCGCGGTTGGAACGTAGTGCCGGCGAGAGTGGAAGTCCAGGCAAAATAAGTCTGACCCCTGGCCATACTCCCGATCCACTTGCGCCGCCGCTTGCACGGACTTAATCTATTCAGGCCAGCAACGCCGAATTGGAGCGCAGACCCGCTTGCCTAGTTCTCTTACTGTCATCCAGCGCGGGGGCCGGTAGCCGCCGGACATGGAACAAGCCATCCCATCGCGAACCGCGCTCAGCGTAGCCCTGCGCCGTGCGGCTCACCAGCTTCACGACTCGCCCATTGTGTTTGACGATCCTATGGCAGTCGCGGTCCTTGGTACGACTTACGCAGAGGAGCTGCGGCGTACGCCGGTGCGGCTCGACCGCCCCTTCTCCATCGCGCTTCGTGCATTTCTCGTCGCCCGCAGCCGTTATGCCGAAGACAACCTGGGGAAGGCGGTCGAGGGTGGCGTCGAACAATACGTCTTGCTCGGCGCCGGACTCGACACCTTCGCCTACCGCAACCCCTTCCGACAGCTTCGCGTCTTTGAGGTAGACCATCCTGCCACCCAACAATGGAAGCGCGAGCTCTTGCAACGCAACCGCATTACCATTCCAGGAAGCGTCACCTACACGCCGGTCGATTTTGAACGCCAATCACTCTCGGACCAGCTGCGTGACGCCGGTTTCAACCACAGCGCTCCGGCCTTCTTCGCCTGGCTGGGTGTCGTTCCCTACCTCACTCTCGAAGCCTTCCGCGGAACTCTCGGTTTCATCTCCGAGCAGCCTCCCGGAAGCGGCCTGACCTTGGACTACGGACAGCCGCGCGCCGCACTCCCGCTACTCGAACGGCTCGCGCACGACTCGCTTGCCTCCAGGGTCGAAAAAGCAGGCGAGCCCTTCCGGCTGTTCTTTACACCGGCTGAAATTGCCGCCGAGTTCTCAGGCTTCCACGGCCTTGAGGACCTTGGCGCACCAGAGATCAACGCGCGTTATTTTGGTGGACGTAGCGACCAGCTCGCGGTGCGCGGAACCGCCGGCCATCTTTTCAGTGCGTGGCTGTAGGCAGCAGCTCTCTCCACTCCGGTACGTTCGGTCGAGATGACAAATTCTCTTGGGGGTGACTCGGTGCGCCGAGTTGAAACAGGAAATGACCCCGCGCACTTTACCGGCAACCAACGACTGGGTGGGCCATATCTCGCTCGTTTTTCGCGAGATATGGGATTACCACGGCTCTCCATGTTGTCATCCTGAGGAGTCGACTCGCGGTGGCGAGTGAAGAGAGAAATTACAACCGCAACAAAAGCTTTGGGTGGCCCATTCAAGCCGTATTTTGGCTTGAGTGGGCTACGATCCTGCGGTTCTTATCCGTCTATCGGTTAGGAGCGAGTCGGAACCGTCGCGGCTCCACATTCCACCCATCGAGCTTGATCTCCACCGCTCCCTTCGCATCAGGCAGCCCGCTTACCGTCAATGCTCTCGCTTCCCCGGGCATGAGCGAGATGAAGTTATCGTTCCAGAAAATCGGCGCGATCTCCTCATCCGTGCCCGCCTTGACCACACGGAGATGCAAAAAAAAGGCGACCGAGCGTCCGCTGTTCTTCAGATCCACGGTGACTTCGCCGTGCTCGTTCGCTCTTCTCGCTGACCATCGGACCGACGCCCGGGACAAGCTCGAGAGGTCGCGCATGTCAGCGTAGCTGAGAGCAGGTGTGTTCACGTAGGTGGTCTTTGCCCAGTCGAGCTGTGCCAGCTTGGCTGGGACCCAATAAAAGTTCTGGCTCACCATCCTTCCCTGGGCGTCGCGAAGCTCAAGCTTAAGGAAAGAGGTGCTGCTTTGCCCAGGCACAGCGAACGCTATGGCGACTCCATCACCGGCCACGTTCAACGAGGACTCGTGCGCAAATCGTTCCTGGCCGGCTAGATCGAGCACCTTGGCATGTACCCGCAAACCCTGATAAGCCGCAAGAGTGGAGTTGACCACTACTATGTTGCGATCATCGAAACGGTACTGCACATGCAACGGCTCATTCGCCTTCCGTGTGCCAAAGTACCCTCCCCCGGGAACCAGGTAGTAGTCATACAGGTGCCAGTAAAACGAAGGCCACGCGTTGTTGAGCATCCACTGGATCACTCCGGTCGCCCGGTACTTGTTAGCGCCATAGGCCTCGAACATCGCCCGCTCACCGTCATAGGCCATGACCTGCGCTTTCAGCGTGTAGTTCTCGAGGCTGGTGGCCGGCCCGTACGTGGCCGCCATGGCGCCGTTGAAGCGCGTGTACTGTGCAAACTTGCCTAACGCGGCGTGATAGTCCCACTGCTCGTCGATCGGCCACCAGCTCTTCCGCGGCAGCGTGCGCCGGATGCTCGCTACCGCCGGCACAGCGGCCCCCGGACCAGTCTCGGTGTTGAAGCCGAATGCGCCGCCGAAACGGTTTTTGTCGAGATACCAGTATTCCGGCGGAACGTAGTCATAGGGCCCCGTCATCTTCACACCGCTGGCCCCGGTGATCTTCGATGTTCGGTCGGCCGCGTTGTTCAGGATGGGGTTCGGCCAGTCGCGCTCCTGCAGTACGGCAAGGTAGTCCTTCTCCACGTGCGGCACAGGAATTTCGTCACTGCCATTGAGCCACACAAACACACTGGGATGCCCGCGAAGCCGGCTGATCTGGCTGTAAAGGGAAGCGTTGGCGATCTCATGGTCCTTCGCTGTCCACTTGTCCCAATGCTGCCAGAAATCGCAGCACTGCCAGCCCGGCATGATGAGGATCCCCATCTCATCTGCCAGGTCAAACATATCCTCGCTGCCCAGCTTACCCTCCAGCCGGATCGAGTTCAGGTTCATGTGTTTCACGTACGCCAGCTCCTGGCGCAGTCGTTCCCGGGGTTCACGATAGAACAGGTCCGGGTCCCATCCGCCGCCGCGAATCAGAATGTCACGGTGATTGATACGAAACTGCAGAAAACCCTTCTCGTTAAGCGTCGCCTGCACCTCGCGGATCCCGAACCGGATGCTCCTGGCATCCGACTCGGCGCCGTTCGCATCGGCCGCTACCGTCAACCGCTCGAGATGAGGCTCACCATATTGGTACGGCCACCAAACCGCCGGATTTTTGATCCGCAGCTGCTTAAAACCAGCCGCGTCGAAAGAGACCGCCCTCGTTTCCTTTGCAGCCAGCGTGACCCCCTGTTGAAGGTGGATCGATCCGATGGCAGCGGTTACCGTAGCCTTGACCGGATGTTCCGCATCATTGGCGACGTCTGCCACCAGCCGCAGCTCGGCCTCGCTCAGATCATCCTTCAGGAAGCGCGTGGACACCGAAGGATTTCTGACGGTTACAGCGCCGGTCGTATCCAGGGAAACTCCACGCCAAAGTCCAAGGCTCTTATCGGCCGGCGCCGGATTCCAATCCAGAAAGTCGATGCCCAGGTCGTGCTCAGTCTGCGCGAAGACCTCAACCGCGAGTACATTCTTCTGGCTGCGGGCGAGGTACGCGGACACATCGAAATCGTAAGACCGAAAGGCGCCGGCAACCTGATCGCTCCCCGCCACCTGCTTTCCGTTCAGCCAGATGTTCGCGCGGTAGTTGATGCCGTCGAAGTGCAGCCAGGTGATTCTTCCCGGCGCGGCCGGCGAAGCGAACTCTGTGCGATACCACCAGGAACAACGATACGGGCTCTTGTCGCTCATGGGCAGGTAGCCGAAGATCTTGCCAACGGGGTAATCCGTGCCGGGGATCTTGCGCAGATTCATCCCGAAGAAGGGATCGGGGAAAACTCCAGCCGCCACTTGCGAGCCCAGCACCGTGCCCGGGACGGCCGCGTCGATCCAGCCCGCGGTTCGATACTCGGGCAGTGAGATGCGGTCGCCTGAAGACCTGGCCACGCAGCCGGACTGCAGCTTCCAACCGGTGCGCAGTGGAACCGAAGCTGAGGATGCCCACAAGTGAGCGGATAGAGAAAGCAGGACGAGAAGCAGAACCCGTTGCGTGAGCGTCCTGCCACTACTCATACTTCAGGGACTCGACCGGATCCAGCTGCGCGGCGCGAGTGGCGGGAAGAGTGCCGAAGACGACGCCCACTATCGTCGCCGCCGCCAGCGCGATAATCGCGGAGAGCCCTGAGATCGGAATGCGGTACGAGGTGAAGAGCCGGACAGAATAGGGAACCGCCAGGCCGAGAATCGTCCCGATAATGCCGCCGCTCAGCGAAATGAAGACTGCCTCAATCAGGAACTGCAGCTTGATTTCGCGGTAGGTTGCCCCCAGCGCCTTACGAATGCCGATCTCCCGGATCCGTGAACGCACATTCGCCAGCATGATGTTCATGATGCCGATACCGCCTACCGCCAGCGTGATCGACGATACCAGCAGCAGGACCAGGGTCAGGGCATTGGCAATCGCGGCCGCCGTGCTTAGCAATTCGGTGAGCGTCTGCGCCGTATAGACCGAGGTGCGCTGGTGGCGAGACTGGATGACGCTAAGAATCTGCTTGGTGGCCAGCTCAACATCGCCGGAATCCCGGACGGAAAAGAAAATCATCTTTATGTCATCGGTGCCGGTAAAGTAGCGCGCGACTGAGTAAGGAATCAGAATGGTCTGATCGGCAACCTCGGTCTCTCCCAGGGTATCCACTGCTTCTTTGAAAGTACCGATCACGGTGAACGGGATGCCCTTGATCTCAAACGAGCGATTCACGGCTGCGGTGGTGCCAAACTTTTGCCGTGCAAAGGCCTCGGTCACCACGGCGACCTTGGCGTGTCCGGCATCGTCCTCCTCGTCAAAGAAGCGTCCGTTGATCAAGACCAGGTTGCGTACCTGCCGGTACTGGGGGGCGACGCCCAGCACCAGAATATCTTTCACCACGCCATTGCCGAAGCCGATGCGATCATGCATCTGCAGCATGGGTGAGGAGTAGGCGACAGCCGGCACCTGCTCCAGGACGGCCGTCTCATCTTCCCGCTTTAGGTAATCGTTGCGGAAATCGTGTTGCGCGTTCGATCCCGGTCCGCCGCCGGAATACTCCACTTCCACCATGTTGGTCCCGATGGCCTGGATTAAACGGAGAATATATTGTTTGCCGGTCAAGCCAATGGTAAAGACCAGAATGAGCGAGGCCGACCCGATGACCATACCCAGCGAGGTGAGCATGACGCGCACTTTGTTGGTGCGAAAGCTGTCGATGGCCAGGCTCACGATCTCGCTCAGCACCATCGTTCGCTTGGCGCTGGCGAGCGTGCGTTCGAAGGACCTGCGGCTGGCGGTGCGGGCGGCTGTCATTTGGCTAGAACGATGCTAGACCCTTCTCCGGAAAGACGTATGGCCGAACTCGACCCATCTCTTGGCCTGTTCTTATGGTAAACGGCCTACGGGTGAGACACCGAGGGGGGCCCGGACCAAGGCAAAACCCGCAAAACGAACAATCTGATTACGCCTGTCTGCGCATTTGTGCAATATTGGGCGTTTAAGTCATTTGGATGGTACGTTTGCCCTTTGACATCACGGCGTCCCTACGCCGTCCAGGAAACCGATGGATACTTCCAGCTTCAGTAGTCGGGAACGAAAGGTCCTCGAAATTTGCGTCGATTCGCTTGAGTCCGCGAGCGCGGCACAGAGTGGCGGCGCACAACGCGTTGAATTGTGCTCCTCGCTTTTGGAAGGCGGCATCACGCCGAGTTCGGGCTTGATCGGCGCAGTCCGGGAGTGTCTCTCGATTCCGGTTTTCACCATCATCCGGCCTCGGGCCGGAGATTTTACCTATGCCACCCAGGAGTTCGCGGTCATGAAGCGAGACATCGCACGAGCCAAATCTTACGGTGTAAATGGAGTCGTGCTGGGAGTGCTTCTTCAGGATGGGCAGGTGGACATAGAGCGAACACGCGAGCTCGTCGAGCAGGCTCGTCCGCTGGAAGTGACCTTCCATCGCGCCATCGACTGGGCGCCACAGATGGAAGATGCTCTGGAGGAGGTCATTGCGGCGGGAGCTGATCGCATCCTGACTTCGGGTGGCGCGGAGAACGCCATGCAAGGCGCAAATCGTATCGCGAACATGGTCGCAAGAGCCGCTGGCCGGATCGGAGTGATGGCCGGCGGAACGGTTCGGCAGGAGAACATAGGCGAGCTCGCCAGAAGAACGAACGCCTCTGAGTTCCATTCCTCATTGCGCAAGCCGAAGGTGAGCCCGGTCACCTACCACGAGGGTGGGCTGTCGCGCAGCAAGCCGGGCGGAAATAGGGGCTTAGGCGATTTCACCTTGTATACGGTTTCCGCAGTTGATGTGCGTGCTCTGCGCCACGCGCTGGAAGCGGCGCTAAACCCCTCTGTCCGTCCTAAGTTCACCCCGCCCTACCGATCAGGTTGTAGGCGGGTAGTAGGGCTAACGTCGTATCATTAGGAGCGTTGCTGCTCTCGCGGAGGGATGTGTGAGCGGTTGAAACAGGCGGTCTTGAAAACCGCTTTACCCGAAAGGGTAACGGGGGTTCGAATCCCTCTCCCTCCGCCATACAGTTTGGCCGGCCATCATACCAATAGCCAGCCATCAGATGACTGCGCGGAAAGCGTTCGCTACGCTCCCGCGTGCCGCCCTGACTGCAACCGCGACCGTTTCTCCCGCGGCCAAGGTATGCGCGAGCGCCGATTTCTTTCGTGTTCCCCGGTGCTTAAAAGCGACAGTCTCAATCCCTCCGCCGAAAAGTGTGTGCTTCTCTTCCAGGCGATCGAGCGCAGCGTTCAACTCCGAGACAACGGCCTCGGCCTCATCGGCGACCACGACCAACTCGACATTGATCTTTTTGTATAACATCGAAATTCCTCCAGGCTTCAATCTTATGCCTGCCCGGCCGTAAAGCACAGCTCGGTTTCCAAACGATCCAAAACCGTGAAATTGCCTGGCAAACCGGTCTCCTTAAGCGGGCTAGTCGACGTCAGTTTCATTTATGTATACACTGTATACGTGAACACGAAATCGACCTCGGAAAAAATTGCTACGGCAGCCCGGAAGCTATTGAACAAGGAGGGCGAAGACGCTGTGACGATGCGGCGCGTCGCTGCCATGGTCGGCATCACTCCCATGGCTGTCTATCGCCATTATCCCGATCGCACGGGCCTTCTCAATGCACTGGCAGATGCAGGGTTTGAAGAGCTAAGCGGCCGTCTGACTGCCGGGTCCTTGCCCATGGATATCCAGAAGCGGCTCACAAAGGTGCTCGACCTCAACCTGGATTTCGCTTTGCAGCATCCACGGCTCTTCGAACTCATGTTCCTCAAGCGTCGCGAAGGATCTCGCCAATATCCACGGGACTTTAAGGCGGGCAAGTCTCCCACGGCAAACGTGATGGCGGCATTGATACAGGAAGGCATGGACAGCGGATACTTCCAAAAAGATGACGTGTGGGAAATCGTCTTCGAGACGGGGGCCCTGCTGCAGGGGCTCGTGATGCTTTATTTAGGCGGACGCATTGCCACATCTGCCGCAGGATTTCGATCTCTTTGTCACAGATCATTCTCGAGGTACATTGATGGCATTCGAAAGTAGATCTCAGCTCATCATTACGGCACTCCTGGCGTCTTTTTTAACCGTGATCCTGGTCTGGTTTGGCAGCGGACTCAACCCATGGTGGCCCCTGCTCTGGTTGGCGCCCGTACCTGTCCTGTGGTTTGCCCTGCGTAGCTCATGGTTGAACACGGCGTTGGTCGCCGGTCTTTCGTGGCTGATCGCCAGCCTTAATATGTGGAGTTACTTTCATCTTCTTGGGACGCCATTCTTCGTATGGCTGGCGATATTCTCCATGGAGGCGCTGGCTTTCGCTTTATCGGTATTGCTCTTTCGGGCGTTGGTGTTGCGTGGCGCTGTTTGGAGCGGCATGCTTGCCTTCCCGGCGGCCTGGGTCTCCTTCGAATACCTGGGCAACCTCGTGAGTGTGCATGGGACGGCGACCAATCTTGCTTACACACAGCTCAAGTTTCTGGCATTCCTGCAACTCGCCTCGATCACAGGCCCCTGGGGCATGACCTTCGTGCTCCTCCTGTTTTCTGCAGCTCTCGCGATCGGGCTGCATCTCAGAACGACGGCTCCGAAGCAGGCGTTCCATCTTGTTACTGCAGCCCTCAGCGTCATCGTTGCGGTACTGATCTTCGGAGAGATACGCCTTGCGCTTCCGCGTCCGCAAAAGGAAGTAGAGGTAGGCCTCATCGCCTCTGACGCGAATACACTCCCGAACGGTGCGGAGACGGATCGCCTACTCAATCTCTATGCGCAAACAGCCGAACAACTTGCTGCGCGCGGTGCGCAAGTCATCGTTCTTCCGGAGAAGATCGGGGTGGTACTCGAATCCGAGAATCAATCCGCGGACTCCATCTTCCAGTCTTTGGCCAACCGGGCTGGGGCGACCATCGTAGTGGGTGAGGTCAACGTAGCCTCGCCGGCGCGATACAACCAGGCAAGAATCTACACGCCGAACCGTCCAGTGCTGACCTATGAGAAACATCATCTTCTGCCGCCTTTCGAATCGAACTTGACGGCAGGTAAGACTCTGACTGTCCTTCCAAAAACTCCCGGAACCTGGGCCGTGGCCATCTGTAAAGACATGGATTTCACCGCGCTCTCGCGCCAGTATGGCCAGGAGGGCGTGGGCTTGATGCTGGTGCCCGCTTGGGACTTCAACGTGGACCGCGCCTGGCATGGCCACATGGCAGTGATGCGCGGCGTGGAAGACGGCTTCAGCATCACCCGCGCCGCGAAGGGTGGCTACCTGACCGTGAGCGACGACCGGGGCCGTATTTTAGCGGAGGTCCGAAGCGATTCCGCCCCGTTCGCCACGCTCATCACGAAGATACCGGTGGCCCACGACGGCACCATCTATCTCGCTATGGGCGACTGGTTTGGCTGGTTAGCGATAGTGATATTAGGCTTTACGCTTTTGCAACTTGTCGGGTCGCGTCGCGGTATCCGCTAGAGAGCAAGCGATGGCGAAGGTCTTCCACTTAACGACCGGCATCTGCGGTCGGCTCTGGATAATCGGTGACCTTACGGTCGACGCGTGGGTGAATCGCCGTTGCCCCACCTGTGTTGTTGATAACGTTGGTGATTTCGCCGAGGTCGCCGAGGCAGACGGTGATCATGTCGTGAAACTGGACATGCGCGTTCCGCGGCGTCTCAATGGCCCGGCTCAGCACCACGCCGGGGTGTTGAAAGACACTGTAAATGCCAAGACCCCAGGCTTCATGGGTGATCACAGAGTTGGCTACCTTGTAAGATGCCCAGCCGTTTACGCCTGGTGCGCTCGAGTAGCTTGCCTGATCAGGAGGATCGTAAGGAATTTCAGATTGGTAGAAGTAAGTTCGGCCAGCGTTGCCGTTCCAAAGGACCTGGAACTGCTGATGATGTTCGACCAACAGACCATAGATCGTCACGCCATTGCCATTTACCACCATCCCGTTAGCGCTGGTGTTGAGGTTCCATCCGACGCCGGAGCCATGATCTGCGCGCCATATCCAGGTGTGGTCGACGATCGTGTCGTTGCTGTTGATCTCCAGGTTGATCCGCGTACGGCCAACCTCGGCGCCTCCAACCCGGAAAAAAACATCGTGAAGAGAGATGGGATTCTTCTCATGGCTGGCCGTGCTTCCATCCGGTCCAACCTGGAGCAGGACGGGCGATTGAATCGGTCCGGCATCGAACAGCAGGCCGGCAATGATGATGCCGTCCGCATCCGCAGTCGTCATGGCAGCCGTGCCATGGATGGGACGCAACGTGGCAAAACCGAATCCCAGCACTACAGTGTTGGGGCGGGTGACACGAATCGGAGAGTCCAGGTCATATAGACCGGGCGTAAAGAGCAGATTCTTGCTGTGAGCAAGCTGAGCATTGATACTGTCCGCTGTGTCGACGCCTGCCCGGGCGATATAGAACCCGCTGAAGGGTATGGTTCTACCTGGGGTTTCGCCACCCTGCCAGGTGATGCCCGCACTGTTGGTGCGCAGCGCCGGAATGCGCACGCTGAAATCTCCAGCCTTGTTCACCTGCAGAAATGGTTTCTCGCGCACTATCGGAGTTACAGGCACACGAGTATAGGGCGGTGATGGCCACTTACCCGCAGGCGGATGAACGACGCCCACGAAAACCATGTTCCAGTTTGAGCCCGTCCAGGTACCCCACTTGCAGTTCCTTGAGATCCATTGCTGCTGGCTTCCGGAATCAACATTCCCGTCCACCAGGTCATCCGACATCCAGCCTCCGCTTGCCCAGCCATGATCTTGATGGAGAACCAGGTTTCCTGCAACGTGCATCCGGCGCAGAGGGACAGCCTGCGAAACCGCCCACTGCATGCTGCCGCCCGCGGGCGTGACCGAAAACCCCTCCGCAGCTCTCCAGAAGGTAGTGGTCGCATTGTCGTTCGGCAGGCTGGCATCGGTATGGACGTTTCCAACGATGCGCGTGTCGTCGGGCGAAGCGCCAAGCCCCATCACCTCCGTGTAGTACCCCACTGGGACGTCCACGTGGTAGTTGCCCGGCATAAACAAGAAAGCATTGCGTTGAGGTCCAAACTCATTGTGCAGCTGTACGGCGTAAACTCCGTCGATCGCCTTCTGGATGGTGGCTGCCGGCATGGATGGATCAAAGATGAGAACGTTGGGGCCGAAATCCGGACTCGCAGCGCGCGCCGCCATAGCCGGGCCCGGAGCGCAGACGAGCAGAGCTAGAACGATGCTCAACCGGCCCAGGAGAACGCTGGTTCGGCTCCCGATCTGGATGCAGGGGGCGGTCCATCTTGCCGCCGTACGCTCACCAGACATAAGTTCCTACGGACTCTGCAGGCAGGGTCGTGCTAAATACCCTGCTGTGATAACGCACGTTCAAGGTCTTGGGAAAATTACTTATATTCGACATGACGAGGGCAATTTTTCCATCCGCAGTGTGAAAGGCGACATCTGCCAGTTGTTCCATCTCAGTTGACCCGATCCGGATCGAACCGGGAGGCACAAACCTGGAGACGTGTGCAACCGTGTAAAAGGCGAGGTTGCGATCTACCTTGTTGCCGTCGAGGGTGATCGCCCCCTGGCATCCCGTGCATCCACCGTCGTTGGTATGCGGTCCGTTATTGGGGTCGGCCGCAAGATTCCACAGGAGCGCGTTTCGGCTCCAATTGCGGGTTGGGCCCACGATGACCCAGCCTACAGCCGCAGCGATGCCGAGCGGTTCGCTCGGAGGCCCGGTCACCGATTGCTCGGTCAGGTATAAGTTCTTGTTCGGGTATTCATCATGCACCTTGGTCAATGTGGAGACGTCACCGCCGTACAAGTGAAAGGCAATGCCATCGACATACTTGCAGGCGTCGGGGTCTGCCAGGATCGATAGGGGGTACGAGGGGACGTCGGCATTATGGTCGTAGAGGAGTATTTTTGTTGTGATTCCGGCCTTCTGAAAGGAGGGCCCTAAGTACTTCGCGATAAATGTAGCTTCTTCTGCGGCGAACATCACCATGCTCGGTGTATTTTTCGGGTTCAGGGGTTCGTTCTGAACCGTGATGGCGTTGATGGTGATTCCTTCGGCTTTCATCCCTTCGATGTATTTCACAAAATACTCCGCGTACGCCCCATAAAACTCGGGCTTCAGACTGCCGCCCTTCGGTTTGTCATTTGTTTTCATCCATGCTGGAGCCGACCAGGGCGAACCAAGGATCTGGATATGGGGGTTGATCGCCAGAATCTCCTTGAGGACCGGGATCACATCCTCCCGATCGGGGCCAAGGCTAAATTTGGCCAACTCTACATCTGTTTTGCCCTCCGGTAGATCATCGTAGGAATATACGCGGGCATTCATATCCGAGGATGCGATGCTCACTCTTAAGTAGCTGACGCGGATACCCTCCCCAGAGGTCGCGAACAGTTCTCTCAGGAGTGCGCCTCTCTGAGCTGGCTCCATGCGCATAAGAAGCTGCGCGCTTCCGCCGGTCAGGGCGAAACCGAAACCGTCGATGGTCTGATATTGCTGGTCATCGTTGACTTCGACCGTGGGAGCGAGATCGCCGGACCCGGAAAAGCGTAGAGGAACTTTCTGGAGGGTCAGCAATTGGGATCGATCCGGAGTCGTCAACCAAAGTCGAACCTCCCCTGGCTCTTGTGCTTTCGCGGATTTTGCCGGCCACGATAGGAGCACACACAACAGCAACAAGACGACTCTCGGATTCATGACCTCCCCTTTCAATTCCGGGTTCTTCCTGGCCTAAGCTGTGAGACAAACGGTTGTTTAATAATTGCGATAGCATTACCGCGAACGATGAAAACAGCGCGCAGCTTGGTTTGTCAAGGAACGTGACAGTCTTTGCCAAAGGCCCTTAGAGGCTTGGAATCCTCCGCTGGCCATCTACCCCCTCAGCCGTGGCTTTTTCGGGTCTTCCCGGTCCCCAGGTCAGGCAAGCGTCGATCCTACCCTCCGGTTACGAATCGACCGCCTCAGTGCGGATGACCTTCGGCAGCTGATCGTTAGAAGCAAAATTAGGTTGCAAACGGGGTCCTGCCTGTGATGGGGTAAAGTCATCGATATTTACCTTCCTATGGCTTATGCGGACTTTGTTACCCCTTGGCCATGCAAACGGCGAAGGAGCAATGGCTTACGACACCGGTTGTTGCGGCAGATGTTGCTTCTTCCGCTGGCGCTGAGCCCCTGTTTGTCTGCAGTATCGGCCACCGTTCCTCTCTCGGAATATCAAAAGCAGGAGTGGCAGGTGGAAGACGGCTTGCCGCAGAGCGAGTTGCGCGCCATCGCCCAGGTGCCCGGCGGCCGGTTGTTGATCGCCACCTACGGCGGTGTGGCGTCGTTTGATGGTCTGCGCTTTAGTCCAATCCGCGTAGATGCAACCGACCCGGCCGCCAGCGAGGCCGTGAACTCACTGCTGGTAAGTCGCCGCGGCGACCTCTGGATCGGTACAGACGATCGGGGAATTATCCGTCAGACTGCGGGCGCCGCAATCAACGTCAGCGAGCAGGCAGGGTTTTATCAGGAGCGAATTCGCGGCCTGTTCGAGGACGCGGCTGGCACTATCTGGGCGGCTACCGACAATGGAATAGAGCGAATCACTGTCCATGGCGGAACTCAAACTGTCGAGCTGCTTGCCAATCTCGGCCCAGTCTCGGGCGACATTACCACGCCCTTCGCCGAAGATGGGCACGGTGGCATCTTTGTGCTCACGTCTGACGGTGTCTTTCACCTCACCGCGCGGGGCGTGCATACACATGTTCTGGAACACCATGAGCTGCACCACAAGGTAACTGGGGATGCGGTTGCGATCTACTACGACCGCCATGGAGTGCTGTGGGTCGGCTTGCGTGATGGGCTGGTGCGGCTGACGCCCTCCGTAGGAAAAGCGACTCGCACGGCAGGCGACGAATATACGCAAGAGTTGGTGGCAGGATTCAAGAACGACGTCACTGCGCTGGTTGACGACGACCAGGGAAATATGTGGGTCGGTACCAACAACCAGGGGCTTTGCCGGGTCGCGGGTTCGAGGTTTTCCTGCTGGACAACGAAGGATGGCCTGGCGGGCGACAGTGTGCGCTCGCTCTACGAGGACGATGAGCATAACCTTTGGGTTGGCCTCTCCAGCGGTGGACTGGCCCGTTGGCGCGTAGCGGCGCTGATGCCCTTGCGAGATGAGCCGCGAGCAATGCGAGAGGTGCAGCCCGCCGCCATCCTTGAGGACCACAGTGGAAACTTATGGATTGGGACCTGGGGCGAAGGATTGTTCCGGCTTAAGCAGGGCAGGTTCCTACGCGAGTCGCTGCCGGGTAACTCCGCAGCGATTCGCACACTGGAGGAAGACGCCGCCGGTAACGTGTGGATAGGCACCTGGTTCAACGGGCTATTCCGCTACCACGGGGCTGGCTTTCAGCACTTCCTCCTCGGCCGCGAGTCGCTCACTGACGCCGTAAGTGCCCTGCTAAGCGACAAACATGGTGGCTTCTGGGTGGGTACCTACACCGGCTTGCTGCACTACGCGGATGGGGTTCCAGCTAAGGACAAAGGCATACTCCTGCTAAAAGACAAACTCGTCACCTGCCTGGCGCAGAGTGACGACGGGGTCATTTTGGTGGGCACGTCGGCGGGGCTCTATCGCGTGCGGGGCGACGAGGTCCGCAGGGTGGAGGGGCTTTCTCATCCCTACGTGTTGTCCGTCTCCATCGACAACGCGAGGAACATTTGGGTGGGCACCAAGGGTGGAGGACTCGACTTGCTAAAGGGCGACCATGCCTTTCACCTCAATACGCTCAGTGGGATGGTGAACTACACGATTTTCTCTGTGCTCGATGACGGCCAGGGATTTCTGTGGATGGGCACCTCGCGCGGGATCGTCCGCGTGCAACGACAGCAGTTGGAAGAGTTGGCGCAACAGAAGCGGAAGAGGCTGGATTACGTCCTGCTGGGCAAGGCCGACGGCATGCCGAGCAGCGAGTGTCTTGGGGTAGCTCAGCCAAACTCTACCCGAACTAAGGACGGCAGGCTGTGGTTTGCAACCGCCAAAGGTCTGGTTCATACCGATCCTGAAGGGGCGGTGCTTGCGGCCGCCCACCCGGCCCAGTTGACCGGGGTCTTGTTGGACGATATCAGCGTCGCTACCAATGACAAACTGGAGCTGTCCCCCGGCCTCGAGGATCTGGTCTTTCAGTTCAATTCGCAAAATCTCGCGAATCCCGCACAAATGGAGTTCCGCTACAAGCTTGATGGGTATGACCGCGACTGGACAGTGACCCGGTCCCGAGGTGCACACTATCGCAAGCTTCCGCCCGGTCACTACCATTTCCTGGTGGAGGCGCGCAACGCAGGTTCTGCGTGGAACGACAGGATAGCGAGCACAGCGGTTCATCAGCGGCCGTACTTCTACCAGGCGTGGTGGTTTTACGCTCTCTTATGCGTCCTTGCGGCGGCCGCCGCTGTACGTTTGTTTCGTTGGAGGCTGGCTCGCGCAAAAGGGGAGCTTGGCGTGGTACTCGAGGAGCGCAATCGAATCGCGCGCGAGTGGCACGATACACTGATGGCCGGCTTTGCCGCGATCTCATGGCAGATGGAGACAACAGCGCGTCTGCTTGGAGGCGAAACGAGTCCTGCAGCGAAAGCGTGTGAACTGGCCAGAAACATGGTTCGACACTGCCAGGCCGAAGCCCGCCGCATCCTTTGGGACTTACGAGAGAATCAGGAAGCGACAGGGCCACTCTCGAGCGCATTGTCGAACGCATTGCGGCCATTGAGCGCCAAGGAGGGTGTCGATATGCGCTTGCAGGTGGAAGGCCAGGAGGTGGCGCTGGCTCCTGGTTGCGTCCATCATCTCGTCTGCATCGGGCAGGAGGCGGTAACCAATGCTCTCCGTCACGCCTTGCCGAATATCATCTCCGTACACGTGCAATACCACACGGACTGGCTAAGTTTGTCCGTCAAGGACGATGGATGCGGCTTTCGGGCTTCGGACAAACTCGCGGCCTTGCATGGCCACTTCGGCATTCCGGTTATGGAGGAACGCGCTCGCAAGCTGGGTGGAAGCCTGCGTGTAGAGACATCGGCAGGCAACGGCACCGAGATATTGGTCCACGTGCCCTTTCAAATGCAGCTGCAAGGAGGGTGAGCAATTGGCAATCCGGGTGCTTCTGATCGAAGATCACTTCCTTGCGCGCATGGCATTGCGCTCCGTCCTCACTGGGCACGGCGACATTGTGATTGTGGGCGAGGCAAGTGACGGAGCCGGCGGCATCGAGCTTTACCGGCAATGCACGCCTGACGTGACTGTCATGGATCTCCGCTTGCCGGGCATGAACGGGTTCGATGCCATAGCAGCTATTCGTAAGCTATCCAGGACGGCTAAGATTGTCGTACTCAGCAACTACGAAGGTAGCGAGGATATCTATCGCGCCATCCGCAACGGCGCCATGGCGTATCTAAACAAGAATACGAGTGGAGAAGAGTTAGTCGAGGCCATCGTCGCTGCGCATCGGGGCATGCGCTATCTGCCGCCCACGGCGCGTGACCGCCTGGCAGAGCGGACCTCTCTGGTCGAGTTAACTCCTCGCGAGCATGAAGTACTCACCTGCATCACCCGCGGGCAAAGCAATCGTGACATCGCCGAGCACTTGCATATAGCCGAGAAAACCGTGCGTATCCACGTGAGCAGCGTACTCGACAAGATGTGCGTCCGCGATCGCACCCAAGCCGCAATCTACGCCATCCAACGTGGGCTGGTGCATTTGTAGTAGCGTCGAGCCGCGCCTGCTGCCGGGCCAAACACTACTCCCACTCGGACCCGGACTCTAATGTTAGGCGTTGAGGAAGCTCTTTCGGAGATAGGACATTTGTCCTATCTCCGGACATGGCAACAGCCTGATGACAGCTTAGCGCTCCTGTAGTGAGATGCTTACTAATCCTTGTTTCACAAGACTCGACTCTATTTGGGATCAAAAGCTCGGATCAGATTTATCCAGGTTTTGGTCAGACGTGGTTGCGTCTCGCATGCCGATTCTTTCCTGGCGCGGCACTTTCTCCCTTTCTAAGTATTGGAGGGAGGAGCTTAAAGATAGTCCGATGAGTGATAGGTAGGCCAGTTCTTTTGACATACTAGCGGCGCGGAAGAGATGTGCAAGCGCCGCATAGATCATAAGTTTCCCACCGGCCGCACGTTTGTTTGCGTCCCAACCTGAAGGGAGCTGAAGAGAATGAAGCGTCTGTTTGTCCTTCGTACAGTGCTGATAGCAATCACAGGTGTCGCAGCCTTTGCTGTTTCGATGCCGGCGCAAGTGGCAAATAATACTGCGCTCGTGGGAACCGTGTTGGATTCGGCCGGCAGCGCGGTTGTTGGGGTCAAGGTAACTGCCGTGGAAGCTTCGACGGGAGTGGTTTTCCCCGGCACAACCAACGCGCAGGGCTACTATTCGATCAAGTTCATTCCTCCGGGCACATACGACATCACTGTCGAGCAGACTGGCTTTACCAAGGTAACGAAGACAGGCACGATCGTGCCCATTGATCAGGCGGTCCGCACGGACTTCTCGCTCAAGGTGGGGTCTGAGACGCAATCGGTAAGCGTCTCGGCATCTACCCCGCCGATCCCAACAGACGATGCAACCTTGGGCGAAACCTTTGATACCAAGGCTGTGCAGGACTTGCCGCTGATGGGGCACAACGCCCTGGAGATTGCTGCGACGGCGTCCAACGTCACCATCGGACCCTCGTCCGGTTACAACGGCGTGCCGCCCGGAGAAGATTTTATCGGCGCCGGTCAACGCGAGATCCAGAGCAGTATGACGCTCGATGGTGTTTCGATCATGAATAACCTGATCACCCTGGCGCCCGCGCGGCCAAGTTCAGACATGATCTCAGAAGTGCAGATGCAGAGTGGGAACTACCCTGCCCAATATGGTTCTTATCTGGGGCTACACGTCAACCTGGTCAGCAAGTCCGGAAGCAACGATTTGCACGGGGCGGTTTACGACTATATTCAGAACACGGCCTTGAATGCGCATCAGTTCTTCGATGCACCAGGCAGCCCCAAGCTGATTGAGCATTACAACCAATATGGTTTCGATCTGGGCGGCCCCGTCTATATTCCGAAACTGTATAACGGCCGGAACAAGACATTCTTCTTCGGTTCCTACGAGAAGCTCAACCAGATTTCGCAATCTTCCGGCATTGCTTCGACGCTTACCTCGGCAGAGAGAGCTGGAGATTTCTCCGAAGCAGGTGTTCAGATTACCGACCCCTTAACCGGGCAACCCTACCCCAACAACCAGATTCCGGCTTCGGAATTGAATAGTGCGTCCGGGGTGATCGCGCAGAAGCTGGAGGCGTATATGCCCCTGCCCAATCTCAGCGGGGTGCAAAACAATCTGCAGAACAGTTTCCCCAACAACCTGGCAATTACGCAGACTCTGGACCGCGTTGACGAAAATATAGGCGACAAGAACCGGCTCTTTTTCCGTTATCACTGGCAGGACATTAATGTTGTAGGCGGCGCTAATATTCCCACCAACGGCTCTTACGGACCGACAAATACACGCAACTATGCCCTTGGCTACACGCGCATCCTCACGCCCAGCCTGGTGAATGATTTCCGGATCGGGCTGAATACTGTGATTTCAAACAATCTTGATTATTTTGCTGTCTACGGCCCAAAGGATGCCGGGACAGCGCTGGGGATCCCGGGCTTCAATTCGGACACAGTGTACGGCAACCCCGGGATACCGTCGTTTTATATCGACGTGCTCGGTGGCAGTCCAACGCTAGGTAACACAGGCGCCAACTGGTATCAAGACGATCGAACGATCGACGGGTACGACGAGTTGAGCTATACCCACGGCCGCCACAATATCATGGCCGGCGCCGAGTTGCGCAAGCTCACGATCGGTCGCGAGGCGGCGAACGATGCGCGCGGAGTTTTTAATTTCAATGGAACCCCCGGCAGCGCGAGTGCGGGCTACACAAGTACAGGTTATGGCGCGGCCGATTTCGTTTTGGGCCTGGCGCAGTCGTCCACTACTCCCGTGTACCCAACCAAGGGTTCGATCGGCGAGTGGCGAGATGGGTTCTTCGTGCTCGACAACTGGCAGGTTGTCCAAAAGCTCACGTTGAATTATGGTCTGCGTTACGAGCTGCCGACCGTGCCTTACAGTTTGAATGGGTACACCCGAATCTTGAATGCGGACGATACAGCTCTGATCCCAGCAAGTACCGCAACCACGCCAGGGACGTTCCAACCAACACCCGGCTTCAAGTTCATCGATCCAACCCACAATGATTGGGCGCCTCGGTTGGGATTCGCGTACCGCGCCACGAGTACGACCGTAATCCGGGGCGGTTTCGGCATCTACTGGAATGCCAACCAGTTGAATACCTACACCCTGACCACCCAGAATTATCCACTTTCCGCATCGGTCGCCTATAACGGTCAGTCAACAAACCTTTTGACTTTCACCAATCCCACTCCAGGGGCGGGTGCAGGCTCTCCAGTAGCGGGAATTCCCGGGACCTATGTGAATGCCGTCACGATGGGCCCTCACTTGCCGACCCAGGAACTCTATCAGTGGAATCTGTCGTGGGGACAAGAGTTGTGGAATGGGGCAGGTGCCGAGTTGCAGTACCTGGGGTCTCATGCGATCCATCTCGACCGCGACTTTTATAACAACTCGCCCCAGCCGGGCGGTCCAGTGGGAGATATCAATGGACGCCGTCCGAACCAGCTCTTCGGAAGGATTCGCACCATCCAGAATGACGAATATTCTCACTACAACGGTTTCACTGCCATTCTTCGCCAGCGTGCGACCCATGGGCTATCCGGCCAGCTAAGCTACACCTGGTCGCACGACCTGGATATCTCCGATAACTCAAACAACGGCGGAACCACGATGGACCAGTACAACATCAACCTTGACTACGCCAGCTCGAACTGGGATATTCGCAATCGTTTTGTGGCGATTGCCACGTACGACCTGCCGAAGTTCGACGGCTCCGGCGCTCTCATGAGAAACACATTGGGCGGTTGGCAGGTAAACACCATCGTGACCCTTGAGAGCGGCATGCCCTATAACATCTATCTTGATAATGACCAGGCGAACGTTAGCCAGCCGAATGGAAACGTGCAACGGCCAGACTGGGTACATAACCCTTCTGCCAATTGCAACACCAAGTTTTACATTAGCAATCCGATCAACTCCTGCATCGATGGTTCCGCATTTACTTATCCGGCGCTCTTCACTTTTGGCAATACACGACGAAACCCGTTGTATGGTCCTGGCTTAGCCGTTGTGAATGCATCGGTCTTCAAGGACTTCGGAATCTGGGAGAGGCTAAAATTCCAATTCCGAGCCGAGGCCGGGAACCTCTTTAATCATCCTGCTCTGTCCAACCCGAACTCCGACATGCAGGGTGGGTGGGACCCGGCTGATCCGACGACGTGGGGAGATTTTGGCACCGTGACTTCCACCAGAACCGGCACCAGTTCGCGAGCGATCCAGCTGGCAGGAAAGATAGTGTTCTAATACCAGGCGGCACAGCCGCTCAAGACTACAGCGGCTGTGGCAAACTTCCCCCCCAACCGACCATGGGTGCCCCACCGTTCATTTGTTTTTGCGAAAGGTGGGGCGCCGCTGCGCTGCACTGCTAAGTTCTCGCGCACACCCCGCCTTCGGTCGGGCCGTGTGTCTACCCTTTGAAGGGGATACCTTATTGTGGATTTCTTCTTGGTTGTTCGAAAACAAAGTACTCATGCCGGGCCAGCACGTTTGTTGAAGGTTTTCTTGTTGATTGTCCTTCTGCCTTTCAGGTCGCTTCATGCTCAACCGTCTTATGACCTTGTCCTCAAGGGAGGCCATGTCATCGATCCCAGGAACGGGATAGACGCAGTACGCGATGTGGCAATCAAGGACCACAAGATTGCCGAAGTCGCCGAGCATATTCAGGCCGGCCCTGGCGCCAAGGTGGTCGATGTTACTGGCCTTTATGTGACGCCTGGTCTGGTAGACATCCACGTACATGCATACGCGGGTACCGGCGAGCGCCACTCCTACGTAGGCGACCACGGTGTATACCCCGATGGATTTACCCTGCGCAGCGGAGTGACTACAGCCGTGGATGCTGGCAGTTCGGGCTGGAGAAATTTTCCCGATTTCAAGGATAAAGTGATGGACCGCTCCATCACGCGCGTTCTCGCTTTTATCAATATTGTCGGCAGTGGCATGCGCGGCGGCAAGTATGAACAGAATCTGGAAGACATGGATCCTCAGGCAACCGCCGCCCAGGCCCTGAGATATCCGCAGGTGATCGTGGGGATCAAGACGGCTCACTATGACGGTCCGGAATGGATTCCGGTGGAGCGGGCGGTGCAGGCAGGAACAATCGCCAATATCCCCGTGATGGTCGATTTTGGGACCTTTCGCCCGCAGCGGCCCTATGAGGAGTTGGTGTCGAACAAACTGCGCCCCGGCGACATCTCCACCCACATGTACCTGGACGAAGTCCCAATGCTTAACCCAGATGGCAAGGTCCGGCCGTATCTCTTCGCGGCAAGAAAGCGCGGCGTCATCTTTGACGTTGGTCACGGCGGCGGCAGTTTTCTATTCCGCCAGGCCGAGCCCGCCGTGCGGCAAGGCTTTGTCCCGGATTCAATTTCGACCGATCTGCATAATGACAGCATGAATTCGGGTATGAAAGACATGCTGAATGTGATGTCGAAGTTTCTGAACCTGGGCGTTTCGCTCGATGACGTAATCCGGATGTCCACCTCCAATCCAGCGCATGAAATTAAGCACGACGAGCTAGGCAATCTTTCCGTGGGTGCGGACGCGGATGTTGCCGTGCTGCATCTGGAGAAAGGCCATTTTGGGTTTGTGGATACCAACGGCGCACGTATGGCAGGCAGCGAGAAGCTGGTTTGCGAGCTGACAGTGCGTGACGGACGGGTGGTGTGGGACCTGAATGGCATTACCCGCGAAGACTGGACCGACCTGGGTCAGTATTCTCGGCAGGGATCGCCGGTCTGGGATGGCACGATTATCGACCCATAGTGCCGAATCCCCGCGAACGTCCCTTGCAAGTCAGTCATTGAGGGACGGGCCGAACGCCGCCCAGTTACTAAGATCCATCGCTAGTCGCAGCGGAGCGTCTGTATGGGATCCAAATTAGCTGCCTGCGTTGCCGGCAGAAGGGACGCGAGTGTGCTGCATATCAGAAGAAGCAGCGTAGCCCAAACGAGGATCCATGGAGCAAAGGCACTGCCAGGCGTCCAGTGCTGGAGCACTTTTTCGAGAGAGAGATTCAGCAGAAGGCCGACGGCGATGCCAAAGGCCACTGTCCCCAGCGTAGTTCTGACGACGATCCATACGATGTGTGATCGCTGCGCACCCAGTGCCATGCGAATACCGAGTTCGTTCCTGCGCCGCGCGATGGCAAACGTAACCGTGCTGGCGAGGCCAACTGACGAGAGGGCAAGAGCTAGAAAGGCAAAGAAGGAGAAGAGGACGGAGAAGAGGCGTTGCTGCGACCATATCGGTTGGCCCTGAAGCCACTCTTCGAGGTCGTCGACCTCCGTCTCCGCCCGCTGTTCCGGGTCGACGGAGTGCAATGCGGTTCGTATGGCCTGGAGCGATGCGAGGGGTGAATTTGCCGCGCGGATGAACAGTTGCGTGTGATCCCACATAAACGTTGTGTAAGGAACGAAGATCGCTGGAGCAGCCGGCTGATCGAGGCCATTATTTTTTGAGTCGGCGACGACGCCAATAATCTGACGCCACTCACCGCTTTGAGGAGAGGCCGCGGAAAGAGGTTTTCCATCGTCTTTCAGCGAGGCGATGCGGATTTGATGGCCGATCGCGTCTCCCCCAGGCCAATCACGCTGGGCAAGAGTGTGATTGATGACGGCAACGGAATCGCCGTGCTGATTCTCCGTCTGGTTCCATACCCTGCCGCTGAGCATAGGAATCTTGAGGGTAGCAAAGTACTCGGAACCGACAAGGAAGTAGGCTGCCTGCCGTTCCTGCGGTGATTGCCCGCCAAGGATTTCAAACGGGGTGTTTATTCCGTTCCCGCCGAGCGGTAGAGACGGCGGAATCCCGCTCGACGTTACGGCAACGGAGATGACACCGGGAACGGCCGCAACACGTTCGCGAAGCTGGTCGACGTAGGTCGCGCGTTCCACCTGGTTTTTCCTGGTATCTCTCTTAAGCGGGATGCCAATTGCAATGACGTTGTGTGGATCGTACCCTAGCCTGGTGGACGTAATCTTCATGAAGCCTGCGATCGCGGCTGCCGCAGAGCCGAGCAGGACGAAGGTCAGGGCAATTTGGCCCCCGATGAGGAGATTGAGGGTTCCTTTCCTGCTGCTGCCGCCGGCGATCCGAGCAATGCTCTGGACGACTTGCGAGACGTTTGGCCGCGACAAGTGCAGAGCTGGTGAGAGACCGAAGAGCAGACCGGTGATAAGTGCAAGTGCGACGGAAAAAGCCAGGATGGGGAGATTTATGGTAATGGCTGCTTCCTGAGGAAATGCGCCGGGCATAAGCCGGAGCGGAAGGCCCGCAAGCCAGAACGAGACAGCGACGCCGATCACCGCCCCTGCGCAGGAGATGGCAAGTGACTCGATCAGTAGTTGCCGCACGATGCGGAAACGGCTAGCTCCGACGGCACTACGGATGGCCAACTCGTGCTGGCGAGACTCACCATGTGCGAAGAGGAGGATAGAGCAGTTGGCGCAGCCAATGAGAAGCAGAACGATCACCGATGCAAAGAGCAGCGCCAGTGTGCGCCCTGTGCGATCCACATATGGCTCGATAATCGGCTGAACGCTGACATGGAACAGGGCGGGGAAGTGTTTTGGAGTCTCCCGCTTGAACTGATTAAGGAAAGACTGCAACTCGGCATTTGCGGTGGCGATGCTCACTCCTGGTCTGAGCTTGATCCACGGAAACAGGTGAGAAACTCTCGCAGGAGTCCATGGGATGTAGACGTCAGCATTGCCCACGGTCTGGGTAAAGGCGAAGCGTCGCGGCATCACCCCGACGATGGTGTAATTCTCGTGGTTCAGCTGCAGGAGCTGCCCAACGACTTTGCGGTCGCGATCGTATGTGCGCTGCCAGAACTTGTAGTCGAGAACAACCACATTGGAAGGCGGCATACCCTTCGCTACGTCGAAGGGTTGAATATTGCGGCCGAGCCTCACTGGCACGCCGAAGAAGCTGGACGCATTGCTCGTGATGTATGCTACGCGCACATCTTCGGCAAGGTCCTCGCCGGTCGCTGTGAGTCCAACCAGCGAGAAGCCGACGATGCTTTCAATCGACTTGGCTTTGCTCAGGCTATCAAACTGAGACGGTGTGAGGGCGAACCAGGTTGGAACCTCAGGATGTTCCTCGTTAATCACCGCAGGGTTCACGATGCGATCCGCGCCGGCGTAGGGAAACGGATGAAGCAGCGCGGTGTAGATGAGGCTGAAGATCGCCGTTGTAGCGCCTATTCCAAGAGCAAGAGAAAAAAACGCAACCAGTGAGACCACTGGTTTCTTGTAGAGGGAGCGGAGACCGTAGCGAATATCTCCGCCGATCTCGTGAAGCGGCTGCAACCCGATGGCAGAGCGGTACTTTTCCTTCTGCACGTCGACACGGCCGAACTCTATCCTTGCCCTTCGTGCAGCCTCCGATGCAGAGATGCCGGCTTCAATAAGCTGTTGGGTGTGAGCGTCCATATGGAATTGCAGCTCAGCCTCAATATCCTTGTCGATGCGCTTGCGACGAGCAAGTGCATTCCACCAGGATCGAAGCTGGGCCAAAAAGATCATATCTGTTCAGGCGTTGCGCATAGGACCGCATTGACGACATCGGTCATCTGCGACCACTTTTCCATCTCAGATTTAAGCTGACGGGCGCCGGCAGGAGTAAGCCGATAGAATTTCGCCCGGCGATTGTTTTCTGACTCTCCCCATTCGCCTTTTATCCACCCCTTGTGCTCAATTCGATAAAGGGCGATATAGAAGGAACCTTGAGGAATCTCCAGCCGTTGGCCGGAGATCTGCTGGATGCGCAGGAGCATGCCGTAGCCGTGCAGCGGGCCTAGAGATATGGCCTTGAGAATCAATATTTCCAGTGTTCCCTGCAAGAGGTCGACTTGCTTGCCCATCTTGGTGATACTCTCCTAGTAACGATAGGAGAGTACACTTTGCGCTTCTGACTCGTCAAGAAATCCTGGAGAGGTTTTCTCGAAAGCCGGTGGCGCTCTAAGGGGCGCTTATATGGGTCGAAGGAGGGCGGGGACCTATCTCGGTGTTCTTATTATCGCCGGCTCGCTCACTTCGTTGGTTGCGGAATACTTGCTCTGCCAATGGCCTGCCGCTCACTCTCTCTCGCTGGCAAGGGCCTTCCTTGCGGCCCTTACTTACGTCTCCGCCGCCGTCCTGGCAGGCTTAGCGGCCACCTGCTTCTTCTGGGCTCCCTCCCGGATGAGCCCTTCATCATCCTTGAGCCTCTTCGCGCTCAGCAGCGCAGTCGGCTGGATCTGGATACCTTCCGTTGTGCTGCTGTCCCGCCAGGGCTCAATCGGCGCAGCTCTGGTAGGGGCAATGGGGGCCGCACTCATGGCGATTGGTCTGCGAAAAATTCTGACGCCGGATGCCGCCACTCTTCATCAGGCTGGCTGGAAAACGGAGGGCCGGGAGCTGTTCACACAATCCCTTCTAACGCCTTCCCGGGAGGGACATGCCTTCTTCATTGCGCTCTGCATGTATGGCGGGTTCTTCGCCCTGCACAAACACGCGATCCTAACTGCTAGCATCCTATTGGCTCTATGCACCTTCCTGCTGGCTTGGAAATCAACTCTTGCGGGTGGATGGCCGCCGGAAAATAAGGAAAGCCAGTCGGGTCCCGCGCTGCGACTGGCTCGAGAAGGATTGACAGCCGTCTTGCTCACGACGGCGGTGCTGCTTCTGGGTTTTCAACGCGGAATTTATTCGAACGCCATGAGCGCCGCGTCTGCTCCAGACCGTAGCTCCGTGAGCAGAGTTCTGCAAGAGAAACGCCGGCCCGGGAATTCCGCCGCCGCGATCTCAGGATACGAAAGCATCATCCTCTGGCCAGTTCCCAAGAAGAAGAAATTGCTTGCTCCGACGTCATCCGGGACTTCGTCTCAAGTAGTTCGAATAACCAAGCCGATGGTGATTCGCTTCGATGGGCCTTACTGGTATTTCCGGCCGCCGCGCAAAAGCCCTGGGTTGAGGGCCCACGTGGTCCACGGGACGCCGTTGGCAGTTAATATTCACTCCACCGACTTCGTTCCACTGCTCATGGAAGCGCGTCAGAGTCTTGGCACTGCCATCCAGTTGACCGGTTGTCGAGAAATTCAGATGACCATCGAGAACCACGACAACATCCCGGGCAGGATTGCTCTTGGGGTCTTGCTTACCGACTCGACCTCTATCGGAAAGCCGACGCTCTACCTGGATCAACAGCCTGTGATTTCGACGGAACCAGGCCACTTTTCTGTGAAGTCTTCACCAGTCCAGGAGGTGCTCCGGTTCTCCATTCCGAATCACCCGAGGATCGAACAATTTGATGAGATGACCGTCATTTTCTTTCCCGATACAGAACGCGCGAAGACGGGAGCCAGGATCGCAATTGAGGAGTTCGAGCTCCTTCCACGTTGACTCGACCACCAGACCACAAAGCAAAGTGGCGATCTATGGCATCTGCGGAGAGCTGGTGCGCAGCATTTTTGCGGTCCACGCTGCACCAGGCAGGCCACAGGAGGACAGAGCCTTCCATTCTTTTTCCAGGTCGTACTCGACCCTCTGGATCGACGGGCTGTTCCCGTCGAAGAGCAAATAGGAAGCACGGGGGTCACCGTCGTAAGGAAGCCCAACGCTTCCGGTATTGATGAGAAGCCGGGGACTCCCGGCCATGTGGCGAATAAAAGGGCGATGGGTATGCCCAAAGACAACGATCGGCCTGTCGAGTGGGCCGTAGAGGGTATTGAGCTCAGCCTCGCTGGCCTCGTCAGCAGGTGCTCGCCAGCAGCTCTCAGGAGTCGCGTGGACCAGTGCGAAAGCATCTTGCGCGCTTACCAGCGGCTGTTCGCGCAGCCACGCCAATCTCTCATCTCCCAGAACCGAACGGGTAACCGACGCTATCTCTCGGATGGCCGTCCACAGAGCCGGCGGAGCGGAAGACTGGTTTGCAAAATCTTCTAAGGAATCAGGCCGGACAAGCATTTCATCGGTATTGCCCATCACCCCGTGCCAACCGAAGTGACGAATCTGATCGACAATCTCGATCGGGCTGGATCCGGGGTCGGCTAAGTCGCCTCCGTGAAGCACCAGGTCGGGGGATGTTTGCTTGAGATGCACAAGCACCGCCTCAAATGCGGTGAGGTTTCCATGAATGTCGGATAGGACGGCAGTCCGCAAGGCGCTCCCTCAGTGACCACGGTTTTACCATTTTAGTCGCGGTAGTCGGCTAATCAGATCTTGCGAAAGGCCGTTGGCCGCTATCCCGGTGGTACTCTTGGCTCTGGCATCCACCTCCAGATCGGTCGCCGGCAAAAAGCCGTGGACAAAATCATGTGCAAAGTCGTCTCATTTGGTGGAATGGAAATCAACCTCAAGTCAACCTGCTGGCTCTTGGCGGCTTTGTTACTGGCCGGTGCGATTGCAGCAAACGCCCAGTCACCTGCTCCCCGCGCGCCGGCAAAGGTCAATGACAGCTTTCGTCCCCGAGGGCGGCACCTGATCTACGTGGTTCTGCCCGGTTCGCTCGAGCGGGCCGGCTGGCTCAATGGCGTTGGCATCGTGGTGCTCGATGCCAACGACAATTACCGCTTCGTCAAACGCATTCCAACCTGGGAATACGCCGGCAGCATGAGCCCTGAGCAGGTCTCCGGCGTGGCCGCCAGCCCGGTCACGAACCTGATCTATGTCGCGGCGCGCGGCCGGTTGGGTGCGATCGACCTGGGCACCGACAAGATGGTCTGGTCGGTCACGCTGGACGGTAAATGTTGCGAGCGTCCCCAGGTTACGCCGGATGGCAAGATCGTGGTGGTCGGCGGCGACCTGCAGGACTATTGGTATGAAGTCGACGCCAGGACCGGCAGGCTGATCGGCAAACTCGAAGCGCCGGAGAGCCCCAATTCGCACAACCTGAACCTGAGCGCGGATGGCAAGACGGCCTTCATGTCGCCTAACAACAAGGTGCTCACGATCTCCGATGTCAAGTCGCGCAAGGTCATCAAGACCATCCGCTTTCCCGATAACGTGCGGGTCTTCGTGCTCAACAAGGATTCAACCAGGATCTACGCCAACAACAACAATTTCCTGGGCTTTTTGATTGCTGACGTCGCGACCGGCCAGGTCATCAAGTCAGTCGAGGTGACCAGTGTGGACTGGAAATCGAAATGGAACGCGAACCCGCGTCCGCACATCCCCCATGGCTGCCCCAGCCACGGCATCGCGTTGACCCCGGATGAAAAAGAGATCTGGCTTGCCGACGGTATCTTCAAGAAGATTCACATTTTCTCCAATACCGATGATCCGAAGGAAATCGACACCATCGACACCCCGGCTGGCACCTACTGGATGACCTTCGGCCTGGATGGCAAGTATGCCTATGCCTCTTCGGGCGACATCATCGAGGTGAGCACGCACAAGATCGTCGGCCAGATGCAGGACGAATATGGACACACCATGTACAGCGAAAAGCTTCTGGACATGACCTTCGACAATGGCCACGTCCAGCGGGTCTCGAACCAATTCGCCAATGGTTTCGGTGACTACCAGACTGCGGAACAGCTGGGTGTAGGTCCGCATGTCACGCCGATGCCGGGCAGCGCACCCATCACGCTTACGGGTGTGACCCCAGTCCATGCAGTCCCCACAAAGTAATTCAACCATGGCATTCGTCTTGAAAACGACTTTGCCTGCGCGGGTGAGCCGGGTCCTGCTCGTGGCAGCCCTGTTCGCCACGGCCCGGGGCGCTGAGGTTGCGCCTCCGAATCCCCGCCTGGTGCGGGAAGGCCAATCGCTCAAAGCGGTCTGCGCCAAGTGCCACAATCTGCAAATCGTCATGGACACGCCCATGAGCTATGACGACTGGCACGACACCGTGCAGAAGATGGTGGATCAGGGGGCCAGCGGCACCGACGAGCAGTTCGATGACATCATGGACTATCTCCACCGCACCATGACGACGATCAACGTGAACACGGCCCCCGCGGACGAGCTGGAGATCGTGTTGAATGTGCCGGAAGCAACTGCGCAGGCAATCACTGCGCGGCGGAGCACGCAGAAATTCACCGGCCTGGCCGACCTGAAATCCATTCCCGGCGTCGACGCGTCCACGGTGGATGCGAAAGCCCGGTTGATTTTCTTCAAGTGAATCGGCATGGGCACGGTGGAGAGGGAGGAACGATGAAAGGAATTTCCGGTCTGGATCGCAGGCAATTTCTTGGGGCTCTCTCGCTAGGGGCCGCCTCGTTAGCAATCCCACATGTTATGCGTGCACAGACGTCAGCGCGGCGGCTGGCAGGCGTATTCCCAATTGGGTTTACTCCGGTGAATGCGCAGAATGAGGTGGATTTTGACGGCTTGGCAGCGCAGGTGCAGTTTTGCCGGCGAGGCGGCGTGCACGGCCTGGCTTGGCCGCAGATTGCCAGTGGATGGACGACGCTGACTGAAGAGGAGAGGATGCACGGCGCGGAGACCATCCTCTCCGCCGCCCGCGGCGGTACCACGGCGATCGTGATCGGGGTGCAGAGTCGCACCGCAGATTTCAAGGAAACCGAGCGCTATGCCCGGCAGGCGGAGAAGCTTGGTGCGGACGCCATCATTTGTATCGCTCCGCCTGGCGTGACGGCGCCCTCCGAATTGCTGCTCTTCTACCAGCGGCTTGGCAAGGTGACCTCCCTGCCGCTGTTTGCGCAGACCGGCGGCGACTTCAGCGTCGACCTGGTGGTTGAGATGTTTAACACCATACCCACGTTTCGCTACGTGAAAGATGAAGCGGGCGATCCTCTGGTGCGGGTGACAGAAATCAGGAGACGGACCGACGAGCAACTCAATTGCTTTTCCGGCAAGGGAGTCACCACCATGATCACGGAGATGGAACGAGGGTTCGTTGGCCACTGCCCGTTCGTGAGCCTAGCCGATCTCTACGCTTCTGCTTATGACTCCTATCACGCAGGTAAGGTTCGCGACGCGTTCGATCAGTTCGGACGCATCGAGGCGGCCAGCTCCATGTTTCCTCAAAGCGACGTCGGCGTGTTGATTGCCCGGCGTGTATTCCGCCCAGGCACAACCACGCGCGTTGCTCCGCCGGCGCCCGGTGCTGATTCCCACCGCAAGGTCGCAAGTCCCGATGAAATCCGGCACGACTTGGATACTTACTTGAAACCGTACCTCCGGGCATAAGGAGTTTGCGTGTTCCGGCTCTCGCGCAAACTCATAAGGGGGCAACCTCCATCACTCCAGAAATAGAGCGAATATGATGGGTCCATCCTCAAACCAAATGGATGAACATGCTGACATCGATCGAAGGGCGTTCGGTCATCGTGACCGGGGCAAGCAAGGGAATCGGGAAGGGCATAGCGCGGGTTTTTGCGAGCAAGGGAGCGCGTGTTCTCATTGCCTCACGGGACCTCTCCCAGGCCGAAGCCGCAGCCGCTGAAATCAGAGCCAGCGGGGGAATCGTGAGCGCCGTCGCCGCGGACGTTTCCCGCGTGGAAGACAACGTCCGCATGGCGCAAACTGCGATCGAACGGCATGGCAGCATTGACGTCCTCTGCTGCAACGCGGGAGTCTACCCATCCGCGGCCCTCTTCGATATAAGTGCGGCCGATTGGGATCAGGTCATGGATATCAACCTCAAAGGGACTTTTCTTTCCGTCCAGGCCTGCCTGCCCGGGCTCAAAGCTCGGGGCAGGGGACGCATCGTGGTTACTTCTTCCATCACCGGTCCCATCACCGGCAATGCCGGCTGGAGCCACTACGCAGCCAGCAAGGCGGGGCAGCTCGGCTTTATACGCACGGCGGCCATTGAGCTCGCTCCCTTCAACATCACCGTCAATGCCGTCCTTCCTGGAAATATTCTTACCGAAGGACTCCAGGACCTTGGTCCGGAATACATTGCCAGGATGACGTCAGCGATCCCCGCGCGCAGGCTCGGATCCGTTGAGGATATCGCCTACGCTGCGCTCTTTCTTGCGAGCGACGAAGCAGCCTATATCACCGGGCAAACAATCGTCGTCGATGGGGGACAAGTGCTCCCTGAGTCTCAAAAGGCGATCGAAGAGCTGTACTAGCAGGCGAGGAACGGATGAGGCGATTTAGTGTGACAATGCGAATTGCTCTCGGCGCGGGGCTTCTCGTGGCTTTGGGCTCGAGTGCTACGTGGGCTCAGAATGCTCCAGACTCCAAGCCGGATAGCTACCGCGCAAACAACCGTCCGCCCGACCCGCGCTATAAAGCCGACATACTGCTGGTGGTTGCTCATCCCGACGATGAAGTGATGGCCACGGCATACCTGGCGCGTGAAATATACGAGAATCACAAGCGGGTGGCGGTGGTATATCAAACTGCCGGTGACGAAGGAAACAACGATGTGGGCCCGGAGCAGGCCGCGGCTTTGGGCGACATTCGCCAGATAGAGGCCCGCCGTGCCGTAGGCTCACTGGGCATCACAAACGTCTGGTTTCTCGGTGGTCACGATACCGTGAGCCAGAACGTGTTGACCTCCCTGGAACACTGTGGCCACGGCCGCTGCCTGGACGAGTTGGTCCGCATTGTTCGCATCACCCAGCCGTCGGTGATTCTCACCTGGCTTCCGGATTTTGCTACGGGTGAGAACCATGCCGACCATCAGGCATCTGGCGTGCTGGCGACCGAGGCCTTCGACCTGGCCGGAGATCCAACTGTATTTTCGGAGCAGGTTTCTCCCGCCTCGAACCCGGACAAGAATGCGAATCTGACCGAGGGTCTCCGACCGTGGCAGCCGCAGAAGATCTATTATTTCTATAACTCAACCCACGACATTTCCACCGGCAAGGGCCCGCAGTACTCGTCGCAGGAGATCTCTCCCTCACGCCATGTGAGCTATGGGATGCTGGCCGCGGAGGCGTTTACCTATCACCAGTCACAAGGTGGTACGAAAGTTGCGAACGAGATAGCCGGCAACACCCTAGGTTCATCGTCCGACGAGATAGCGAAAATCGCAACCGGGCCAGTGGAACTGATTTTCGGAAAATCTCTCGTGCCTTCTGCTGTTACCGATGACGTGTTCACGGGCGTAGTCCCTGATGGCATTGCTTACCAGCGTCCCCCCGGATTTACCGCAGCGACCTATTTCGAACCTACCCTGGAAATTGGCGACCCATGGAGCTACTACCATAAGTTTTGGCAGGCCCATGGACTCGATCATTTGGCCAGTATTGTTCCC
The DNA here is from genome assembly GCA_963788515.1 of uncultured Acidobacteriaceae bacterium. GTDB lineage: Bacteria > Acidobacteriota > Terriglobia > Terriglobales > Acidobacteriaceae > PALSA-350. The sequence goes on along the minus strand of CAWBGZ010000015.1, from coordinate 1,437,550 downwards.
GTAGAGGTTTCAGTTCACGTGGATGGAACCCTGGTTATTCCGCTGGTCGTGGAAAACCCGTTGGGTTCAGCGATCGACACGACATTCTCTGTGAAGGCGCCAGACGGATGGAAGGTCACGCCCGTTGCTCCTGCCACCATCGCTCCCCACGGTCGGTACTATCTTAGGGTCCTGGCTGCGGCGCCCGCGGCCAAGTTACCTGGCTGGCAGCAATTTGCGGTTTCTGCCGAGTTCGGGCATAAGAACATTGGAACCATACTGCTTCGCGCGGAACTCTCCGATGGCTGGGTCGCGCCCCAATGACGCATTGTGCCTACAGATACCAGGGAATGTTCACCACCACGATGCGTTGATTGCCGCGCACCAGCAGCAAAATTTTCAGCAACTGGACCCGTTGATTGTGCAGCAGGTTTTCCCACCAGTGCCGCACCACCAGTTCCGGCAATAAGACCGCGACTTTCCTCCCCGGGTTTTCCGACTCCAGCTGCAGGATGTAATCCATCAGCGGCGCGATGACGAAGCGATAGCTTGAAGGGATGGTCACCAACTCCGGGTCCGGTATGCCTCGCTCGCGAATGGGAGCCAGGATTTTTTCATTCCACTCCTGGTCAATTCCGTGGGCTTCATCCTCGGAATGAACATGAACGACCTTGATATCTTTTGAAAGCAGCAGGCCAAACCTCAAGGCCTTTTCTGATATTCGGTTCCATCCTGACATGGGAATGACAACCAGAGGCGACTCAAGATTTGCCAGGTTGAGCCGATCCATGTCCCTCATTTCATCCTGAATGCGCGTGTAGTGCTTCTTGACGGAATACATGAGCAGAATCAATGTTGGAACCAGCAGTGCAGTCACCCATGCCCCGGCTCTGAACTTCGAGGCCAGTACCACACACGTTGTGAGCCCCGTCGCGACCGCCCCGGTCCCATTTACCAACATGTGCCAGGTGCGGCCTTTGTGCTCGCCTTCCTGCCTCTTCCAGTGCATGACCATGCCCGCCTGCGAGAGGGTGAATGCCAAGAATGCGCCGATCGCGTACAGCGGAATCAATCTGTCTGTCACGCCCTTGAAGAGGATCAAAATCACTGCCGTCAGGCCGGTCAGCGCGTAGATACCGTGCGAGAACAGCAGGCGGCGACCTCTTAGGATGAAGACATGCGGTAGGTAGTCGTGCAACGCGATCGCCCGGGTCAGGCGGGGAAAATCGGCAAACGCAGTGTTCGCGCTCAAGGCCAAGGCCAACAGCACGCTTCCCATGGTCAGGAAATAGAACCATCCGCGGCCAAAAACAGCCGTCACTAGCAGGCTCAGAAGACTTTGATAGCCCCGCGCGTCAGGGTCCATGGCCATAATTTGATAGTGCTTGGTCAGCCACGCCGTGCCGTACAGCAGCACGATCAAAATGCCGATGATGACTGTAAGCGCGTATTGTGCGTTTCTGGCTCTGGGCTCCCGGAACGCCATCACGCCATTGGAGACCGCCTCTACACCTGTCATTGCCGCGCAGCCGCCGGAGAACGCCTTCAGCAACATCCACAGGCCCAGGTATTGAACGGTTTGCGGCAATGGGGTGGGCATCGCGGTCACCGGAAGTGGGTGGCCCCCCGCTGCAAAAGTCTTGTAGACGCCCACTCCGATCAGGGTCATCAATGTCCCGATAAACAGAAATGTGGGCACGATGAATGCGGTGCCGGTGTCTTTTACCCCGCGCAAATTCACCGTCGCCAGGATGGCCAGGATCAGCAGGCAGAGTGCCAGAGTGTGGGGCTGTAACTTGGGCAGCGCAGAAGTCAACGCAGTCACGCCGGCCGAGATACCTACCGCCGCGGTAAGGATGTAATCAATCATCAGCGCCGCCGCGGCCAGCAGGCCTGCTCGTTCGCCCAGGTTTTCCGTCGCTACGGTATAGCTGCCACCACCGTTGGGGTAGGCAGCAATGGTCTGTCGGTAGCTGAAAAAGACGATGACCAGCAGGATCAGGATCGAAGTGATGATCGGCAGCAGGTACTGTGTCCCGGCTATGCCTAAAGGGATCAACAGGGCCAGCGCGGCCTCTGGGCCATACGCCGCGCTGGTTAGGGCATCAAGCCCGAAGATGGGGATGCCGGCTCCCACCCCAATCTGTTCGGCACGTTCTTCACTCGTCGCCAGCGGCTTGCCAAAAATCCTGTCCTGAATCGGCATGTCGATGTAGATAGTACACCTGTCAAGTGTTCTTCCTGGCAGGCGTATGTCCATCCTGTAACATTTGGAATCGACCACTGGTCGGATCGATTGGACCGAATCGACAGTTTCCAGGCAAGGAGGTCTTGTGCGGCGTCGGGAATTTCTAGAGATCGCAACAGCAACTTTGGCGGCGAGTGGCCGAGGAGAAGCTCTGAGCGGGGCTGCCGAGCAGGTGGTCACCGAGCGATCCAGCCCCGGCCAGCCGCATCGGGGAAAGGTCCTCGCTCTGGTTGCTCCTCATCTGGATGATGGCCCAATCTTCGCCGGCGGCACGCTGGCGAAGCTCCTGAGCGAAGGCTACACCGGCTACTTTATCCGCACCAGCAATGACGAAAAGGATTCTTATCACCTGTCGCTAGGGGAGACGGTGCTGGCCAATGAGCGTGATACGGCGCAACTGGTCAAGAGCCTTGGCTTCAAGAAGGCCTACGACCTAAGCTATCGCAATCATCGCCTCGACGATGTATCGAGAACGGAACTTCGCGGCCGCTTGATCTTTCTTTTCCGCTTACTCAAAGTGGATACAGTTTTCAGTTATGACCCGTGGGGTCACTACGAGGAAAATCCAGACCATTATGTGACGGCGCAAGCGGTAGAGGCCGCCTGTTGGATGTCCAGCGGTCTCCTCGATTTTCCCGAACAGTTTGATGCCGGCTTGAAACCGCACTCAGTCTCAGAGAAGTACTACTTTGCACGCGGACCGCAGCTGGTGAACCGGGTGGTGGATATTGGAGCTTTCCTTCCGCAGAAGATCGCAGCCATTGCAGCCTGCGAGACCATGATCGTACACATGGTGAAGGACCTGGTAGACAGCCTCACGGCGCGGGGCCTGCGCGTTCCCGCTCTGAGCGGGAATCTCGATGTGGCGACAAAGGAGTTCATTCAGGCGGCGTTTGTCACCCGCGATCACACCACTGGAGGGAAGTACGGGCTGCAATATGCTGAGGAGTTCCACTACATCGGCCCGGATGCATCGCTGGACGAATATATCTCGCGCAATGCGCAACGCATCTCCTAGCCGCCACGGCGTAGTGCACTCAAAGCTCGAATCAAATGCTGAGGCCTAGCACTCGGGAAACCTCTCCTTCCTCCTGCGCAACACTTCGACTTACCCGCTCCCTCTGTATGCGCCGCTGGATGTAGCCCAACGCAAAGTGCGCCGTGATGATGCCTAGTATCGTGATGACCAGGTGGCCTGCACTTGCCTCGATCCACCATTCATAGTTCACGGTTGCGACTACCAGAATAGGGAAAAAGACAATGTAGCGCAGAAGGATGAAACCCAGGTCCGTGTTGCGGGGCACCCGCGCCTCGGTAAATGGGATGGTCGCGGTCTGGAGCGAAAAAGCATCGGTCAGCAAAAGACAAATACCCGCCGCTACCAGGACTTGGGTAACCAGTTCCCTCGGAGCGCGCAGTTCTGGATAGGAGATGATTTGCAAAACGGCAACTGCGCCGAGGGTCATGCTCATTGCCCAAAGCAACACCCAAAGTTTGGTAGCGGCCAGGTGATCCGATGAGGCGTTGCCGTGGATCAGCCGGAAGACCCAACTTCCTGCCGGATCGGCGGGAGAGAGGAGCGAGGTGCACAGTCCGGCGACGATCCAGAAGGCAAGCGTCGGGACCGCCAGGCGTACCCCGCTCGACGAGATAGCGATCCTGATATGGCCGCCCTCTACTCGTAAAGCGACGACCCACACACCTGCCAGCGCGATGCCCACCCCCGCGTACATCGCAAGGTAAAGGCGGTGGCGTTGTGAGCGAAACAATGTCTGGCTTATAAAGTGATAGACGGCGCGCCTTGGTGGAGTCCGTACCAGCGTCGCATGCAGTATGCGGTTGACAGGCCGCACGAGCAAGCCTCTCGAATTGGGCGCGATCGAGCCCTCCACGGCTTGACGCGTGCAGCGCGCGTATGCGAGCGGATACGTGATGCCTGCGATCACCATCAGCCAGCCTGTTGCCCGGTAGCCGGTATGGGCGAGCTGGGTGAATGCCGGCAAGGCGGATGAACCCGCCACTATAGATTCGTAGACGCCCAGGAACCAGAACGGAGGAAACCAGCGCACGGCCGTGCTCCCCGACTGGATCAATGATTCCAGAGACCGCGAAAAAACCGGGAACAGAAATAAGACGGTCGAGAGCACCATCAAGACAAGACTTTGGAGAAACGAAGAGATCGCGCGAAAGAGCCGTGCACCCAGGAGACTAATGAGCGATCCCTGCAAAGCCAACACCAGGGAGGCAGAACAAAGGCCGGCGGATGTCACAGCAACGAAGTGAGCAGCGTACGCTCGCGGCAAATCGGACGGCTCCGTGGCGGCTGGAAACAGGATGACTCCCAGTGAGCTTGTGCCGATCAGAAAAAGCCCCAAAAAAGTTAAGACGGCAGCGACTCTGGCCAGAAGAAGTCTTCGCTGCGCAATAGGCAGCACCGAAAGGACGAAGACGTCCAACACATTTGGAACCAGAAGATCCCATTCAAATACGGTGATTGCGCCCATGACCACCCAGGAGTACATCACGAAGCCGTAATGGTCTGCGACTCGGCCCCAGAAGGGTGGAATGGGAGGTCGCGGCGCGAAGGCGTGATAGGCAGGGAAGAGAAAGATTGTGGCGACCAGGGTTGGAAGTGCGATGGCCCAGGCGACCGTCATGATGAGCGCCAATGTCTCCCCGTTCACGGAAACAATCTCGTTGTTGAAGAATCGGTCAAGGAGATGTCGAACCAGAAGCTTGAACTGCTTCTGTCCTGCCGACGAGAGCAAGGAGTCATCCGCTTGCCAGATCGACAGACGGGATCGGCTATGCATCGTGCACCCTCATGACGTCAACCAGCTGCCGGGCCAATACTCGAGTGTCTTCCTGCTGAACCAGCTGTGCAAAGACATCCTGCAAATTGGCTAGCCGCATGACTTTCGCGAGCTCAGCGGGCGCAGCGTCGGCCAATATCTTGCCTTTCGCAATCACGATCACCCGGTCGCAGACCTGCTCTACCACTTCGAGAACATGGGAGATGTACAGAATTGCTTTGCCCTGTGCGGCAAGTTCCTGGAGCAGGTCCTTGAAGAGCCGTGCGGAGACGACATCCAGTCCGGAGAGAGGCTCGTCGAATATCAGCAACTTAGGGTTGTGCATCAGGGCGGCAGCAATCAGAACGCGCTGCTTCATGCCTTTTGAATAGAAGGAAATGGGCGAGTATCGCCAGGATTCCAGCCCCAGGAGTTTCAACATCTGGGTGGCCTTACGCTCGATGTCGCTCTCGTCCAGGCCGCGCAGCCTGCCCACCAGCTGCAGGTATTCCAAACCAGACAGATAGCTGTAGACGTGCGCTTCTTCGGGAACATAGCCTAAAATGCTGCGAAAACTGACCATATCGTCACGGATATCCTTGCCTTCGAACAGGACGCTTCCCTCATTCGGTTGAAGCAGGCCGGTAATGATCTTTACCGTTGTGGACTTTCCCGATCCGTTGGGTCCGAGGTAGCCGACGATCTCACCTGCCCGGACACGAAAGTTGATGTCCTCGATCGACGGGATCCCCCGATAGCGCTTGCAAAGATGGGTTACCTCGAGCACGGGCCTCTCCGATTCTGTACCCTATGTAGCAAACTACGTATAAAATTGTCAAGTAGTGTGCTACATAGATATAATGCGCGCATGGCAGAACCGAAACTCTCGCATACCGCTGCGATGATTCTGCAGGCGATCCATGCCGGCCATATCTATGGTTTTAGTGTGATGGAGGTAACCGGTCTTCCCAGTGGAACCGTGTACCCGGCGATGCGTCGACTGGAGCGAGACGGTCTGATTGTCTCTCGCTGGGAGCGTCAGTCGATTGCGGATGCAGAGCAAAGACCGCTGCGCAAATACTACAAGCTCACCCGGAATGGCCGAACCACCCTCGACACAGCGTCCAAGCGTTATCCGCTCCTAACCAAGCTGATCCCATCTCCCGAGGTCGAGAACGCATGAGAATGCGAGGGCTGGCCCATTCGCTGTTCGTCTGTACCGGCATGCTAAAGATGGCGGCAATCCTCGTGCCCAGGGCGGCCCGCGCAGAGTGGCTCGAAGAATGGCGGGCAGAACTCTGGCATGTTTGGCACATCTGCAATCAGAACGATGGGCCCGCCGCGTTGCACCAGAAAGAGGAAATAACGGCGTTCAGTCTCGGCGCTTTCAAAGACGCGCTTTGGCTGAGGAGAAACCATGCCACTCCGGTGGCGCGCCAGTGGTTCAGGCAGGGGATGCCTTCGCGCTGCATCCTGATTTTTACGGTCCTGGCAGCCGCGACCTTGCTGATTGCATGCGACTGCCCCAGCGTTTGGAAGGTGGTTCGACCGAGCCCGTATCGGGATGCGAGCGACCTGGTGATGGTTTCCCGCGGCGGCTTCGAGACCGCATCCTATCCAACCGTAGAATTCTCAGACTATGAAGCGTGGAACCGGAACTCAGGTCACTTGTTTACCGGTCTTGCTTTTTATCGTTTGGCCATGAAGCGACTCGCCATTGGGACGGACTCCTCAACTGAGCTCCCGATCGCTCGTGCAAGCTCAAATCTCTTCGAGCTGCTGGGAGTTCCCATGTCATATGAAGTTCGAGGCATGGCTGACTACCCCGCAAGACTCGTACTCAGCCGGAGTGCGTGGCTCAAGTACTTCCACGGGGATGCTCACGTCTTCGGTCACATGCTGCAGGTGGATGGGCAGCAGGCGATGATTGCGGGGATCATCCAGGACGAAGATTGGTTGCTTCCAGGCCGGACGGATCTTTGGCTCCTGGAGGGAGACCTGGCTCTGTCCACTTTGCCGGCTGACACTGAGGGATATGTACTCGGCCACGCTTCGCCGCCGGTATTCAGGTCTGGGCCAGACGGCCGGCGTCAGATGTATGTTGCTCGAAAAGACGACAGCTATGACTGGTTCGTGTGCGAGTCCCTCGCCGAGCGCGTTCGTGAGCCGTTGTCGATCTTTTTAGGTGCCCTGCTTCTTGCTTGCGTGGCCTTGCCTGCGACCACGTCTCTGCCGCTCGGAGAATACCCGGCTCATAGCAACCATGTTCCTTGGACCACACGCGTTCGCCGCTGGGCCTTCTTGTCCGCTAAGTTCATCCTGATCATCCCCCTGGTTTACTTTGCATCGCTTGACCTCGCGTACTCGAGTAGCTCCATGTCTGTTGCCACGTCTGAACTCCTTGAGGCCTTCAGCTCATTCTGGGCGTTGCTCTTCGCGTTCCGCTGGGCTTTGCGCGATCAGCGAAGGCGTTGTCCTGTCTGCCTGTGCACCTTGACCAATCCGGCGCGCGTCGGGCAATTCTCAAGAAACTTCCTCGCCTGGAATGGGACTGAGCTTGTCTGTTTGAGCGGTCACGGCCTGCTGCACGTGCCTGATATACCGACCAGCTGGTTCAGCAGCCAAAGATGGCTGTACCTGGATCCGTCGTGGAGCGCCTTGTTTCCGGTAGGTACCTGACCTCGTTCGTTCACTAGGCCTTGCTGGTGAGCGCCTCGCGGATACGGCGGCCGACAATCGCATCTTCGCCCGGCTGTAGCATCCACACCCCGACCACCAGTGTGTTTGCGTTCGATGGAATACCCTGGTTAGGTGGTTGCCCGCTATTGGGGTTCAGTTCAATGGACGGCTTGCCTTCGCGCAGCGCCGTCAAAACCTCTTCTGTCGTTACGCCTCTCACCGAAGGATCGAAGCGTATGAGCACATGCGGGACATGGTTCGCGATCCTGGGAACGACCGTCTCGGTGGTAACGGAGGGTATCCCCTTGACCGCCGCGATGATCAGGTCAGCGCGTTTTTGATAATCCCCTTGCATCGATTCCTCTGTATGCGAGAGAACCCAGTCGACAGCTGCCACCATGCCAACGATCTGCTCCTTGGCCACCTTCATACCGCGGCCCACGCCCTCACCGGGGTTATTGTTCTGCTGTGCCAGATCGGTGAGATGTTTCTTACCCAGTAGCAAACCTGCGTTCTGCGGACCGCGCATTCCCTTGCCGCCAGAAAAGGCAACCAGGTCGAAGCCCATACCGGTGTACTTCCACAGATTGGAAATAGGAGGCATATCTGCCGCCGCGTCGAGATGGCATGGGATGTTGTGCTCGTGCGCAATACGAAGCCACTCCTCGCGGCCGATCTGCGCCGTGCCGGCCTCGCCGTCTTCCTCTTCCGCTGCGTTGAAGAAATTAGTCATGATGGCATTCCCGGCGGCGCAGGCGCGCTTGTAGTCGTCGGCAGTGACCACCTCCGTCACTCGGGCGCCACAGAGAAACATTGCGTGATCGTAACCGTAGCGGTGTGCCCGCTGCACGATCACCTGGTTCTTCAGGCCATCGATCGCTTGCGGCATGGCCAAGGGCGAGATGTTGTTTGCAGATTGCAGGCAGGCGGCGGTGGCGAGTGTAATCGCTCCTGATGCGCCCGAGGTCACCACTGCGCCTTCGCATTTGAGACGCTGAGCAATGTACTCGCCAGACTTCGTTTGCAGGTCGTGCAGACGCACCGGATGCAGCGCCGCCTTCTGCACGGCGGCCAATACCACTGGCGGCATGCACGCCGCGGTTAGAGTGGTGTAGGTGCCGGCTGCGTTGATGATCTTCGGCACGCCCAGCTTGTCGTAATAGTCTTCGCCTTCCACTTCTTCGTTCGTCGCGGAGGCGAAAGTCCTGGGGGCGCCAAAGGTGGCAGCGAGCCCACCAGTCCAGCGAAAAAAGCGTCGACGGGAAAAGCCGTTATCTGTGAGTCCGGTCGTTTTTGACATAGGAAGATGCCCTGCTTCTTCTTCGCAAACCAGTGCGAATGGATCCCGGGGAAGTGGATGCGGAGTACCGACCGCTTCAGCTTCGGGCTGCGTGCCCACAACTGCCCCGTAGCTCCAGTCTACGGCTAACTGCTTGGGTAACGCAGCAATAAGGGGCCGGCACGTCTTATGAGGACATCCGCTTCGACGACATTGTAACGTTCAAGACGGACCGTGTTCTTGAAGATCCCTGAGACCGGGACCTGGTGGATGCGCGTGAGTTCAAAGCTGTGGTGCTGCAGGGATACGGAGTGAACCCCGCCCGTCGCATTCATCATGCGCAGTCGATATCGCTTGCCCTGCTGCGGAAACAGAGCTTCCGCCGCGTGGAGTCGCCCATCGATGGTCCATTGATAGATGCCGTCGCTCCTTTTCTCTAGCAGCATCTCAATCATCTGGTCGGGCCCAACGGCTGGACGGCGGTTGGCGTCAAATCCCGCGTGCGATGCGTCCATCGCACCCAGAGGCGGCTCGCCCACGGCTAAAGACAGCACGTCCGCGGCTGAGATCTGCCCCGCGGAACAAGACAAGGCGGGAGAGTGCTGGACCAACGTTCCGGCAGCGGCACTCGCCGCCAGTTGAAGGAACCGTCTGCGCTTCATCGTTTACCCTCCCAACGGAACTTGGGCTCCCGGGTTTGTCGATTCGGTGTGAAACTTTGTAACGAAACGTACTATAGTACAGTGGTCGCAGTGTAGCACCGCAGCTCGCCCGGAGGGCACAACCAAGTGGAACTCCCGCCGCAAAAATCACAGGGCTCGCCAGCAGATCGCTCACTGGGCATGGATGCGGAGATTGCCCGTGCAGATTTCCTCGATGGCCGTCCCTTCGCCGGCCCCGCGGGCGCGCCGGCCATGATGGCCAAGGAAGACTGGGATGGTTACGGCGGCACAGGAGACTACGCCACGGCGAACGGGAATACCCATGCCGTAATGACCGCGGGCCACGGCATTCGCGATGGACTGTACGCCAGCCAGCTCAAGAACGCGCAAGCGACCGGAGAGACCTTCGATTGCGTGGTGGTCGGAGGCGGTATCAGCGGATTGGCCGCCGCTCATCTTTTTTCTGAAAAGACGGGGCGGTCGAAACGCTGCCTGGTGTTGGAAGACCACTCCATCTTCGGCGGCGAAGCTCGCCGTAATGAGTTTATGGTGGATGGGCACCGGTTGATGGCAGGCCAGGGTTCGGCCACGTACTTTCCTTCCCTTCCGTCTTCGCTCACGCAGAGGTTTTACGAATCGATTGGCTTTGACGGTAAGCCGTTGGAATACCAGAAATGGGGCGGCGGCCAGCCTGAACTGGACGTGAACACCCTTCCTTATGCCCGGGGCAGCAAGAATTCGGGAATGTTCTTTGGAGCGCGTTTCGGCCATCCCGAGGGGTTTTGGCTCTTCGATCCCTGGGGCAAAAAGCTCGCCGGAGCCCCCGTCCCCGAGGCGACTAGGCAACAATTGATCAGGGCGCGCGCAGGCAATCAAACATTTGCTCCGCCTAAGGTCGACGGCGACGAGATTTCGCGGGCTCTCGACCGCATCACCCTTGAAGACCACCTGATGCAGCGCGACGGCCTGACCCGCGAATTCATTCGGACCTATATGCCAGTTGCGGCAGATTGGGCGGGCTCTTCGGCCGACGAGAACTCTGCCTACGCGTATTACGCTCCAGAGGTGCTTTTCCCCTGGAAGAACGAAGTCGGCGAGCAGATATTCCCCGGCGGAAACACCGGCATTGCGCGTTTTATCGTGAAAGCCATGATCCCGGAGGCGATGCCTGGTCCCAACACATTGGCCGGCATGTGCCTTGGCCCGGTGGACTTTACCAAGCTTGATCGCGAAGGTCAGCCGGTGCGCATACGGTTGGGTGCAACGGTGGCGGATGTGCGGCACGAGGGTGACGGCGTTCGTGTCAGCTACGCGGTCGACGGCCGGCTGCATACCGTACGCGCAAAATCGGTGGTGATGTCCGCGGGCTGGACCACCGCGAAGACCATTTCCGATTTACCGGAAGATTATCGCGCTGCCTACCAGCAGTTCTACCGCATGCCTTGCGCCGTCATCAACGTTGCTATACGCAACTGGCGTTTCATGGCGAAGATGGGGATCACGGAATGCCAGTGTTTCGAAGGGGTCTATCCCTGGCTCGCCGTCCGCAAAGTCGCGCTATGTGGAGACGTTCCGCCCACGGTCACCCCCGACGATCCAACCGTGCTTCGTATGAAAATCACGTTTACCGAGCCGGGAGTTCCACTGCCGCAGCAGTGCACGCGGGGACGGATGCGCCTGCTGAGCATACCCTACTCGGAATATGAGCGGCAGATTCGAGAGCAAATGACGCTGATGTTTGCGCGCAGCGGCTTTGATGCGCGGCGGGATATCGCCGGCATTATCGTGAATCGTTGGGGCCATGCCTATCTCTGCGGCCAGCCGGGCTTCTTCTTTGGATCTGAGGGCAAGATCGCTCCCCGAGAAGTAATGAGGCGAGCTCCTTTCGGCAAAATCGCCTTCGCCAATTCCGATCTTTCTGGAATCATGGACCATCGCGCTTCCATCGCCGAATCGGATCGCGCCGTGAACCAACTGCTGGCGTAACGAAGGTTTGTGCGTAACGGGGAACAAAAGGTTTTTCGAAACTCCCGCAAGACCGTCATCCTGAGAGTTTGTGACTTTATTGGTTGCACACAAAAGCCAACGCTGAAAACAAAAAGGTTAGGTGCTGCCAAACAGCGCAAAAATCAATAAAGTCACAACCTCTGAGCGAAGCGCCTCGCAGATCTGTCGCTTAACAAAGGGTTTTGGCGCGCAGTCGAAGGACCCCGAGGATGATTGTTAGCAGACGCTCTTAAGAGCTTTCTAGGGACAAAACCTGAAAGAAGTCAAAAAAAGTCACAACCTCCGACCGGAGCTTACTCGGATTTCCTGCCACGCGGCATTCGCCAACGACCACGTGTGCGGCTTTCCGTAGAAAACGCCGCAAGAAGTTTGCCAAAGCCACCCAGCTCGACAGGAAATCCGGGTCAGCGCAGGGACCTGCTGTTTCTTCCCCGTTACGCACACGCCTCCTAACTCCTATCGTGTAGGGTTACTGGTGCAGACCGCGGACGGAGTTGACGAACTGGGGCGGCTTATGAAACAAACATTAGAAACTAAAAACGACGGAGCAGACCTTGTCTAGTCAGCGCATCGGCATCATCATGCATGGCATCACCGGAAGGATGGGCTACAACCAGCACCTGGTCCGTTCCATCGTGGCTATCAGAGATCAGGGCGGAGTGACGCTATCCAATGGCGACCGGGCTATGCCCGACCCGATCCTCGTAGGCCGTAATTTGGAGAAGGTTTCCAGCGTGGCGGAGCGGCATGGTATCAAGCGGGTCGCGAAAGACCTCGATTCCGCGCTTGCCAACCCCGAGGACACTATTTTCTTCGACGCCGGCTCGACCCAGATGCGTGTTCCTCTGCTGGCCCGCGCGATCGAGGCCGGAAAACATGTTTATTGTGAGAAGCCGCTCTCCGAAACAGTCGAGGAATCGCTTTTTCTGGTGCGCCTGGCCCGCAAGCACGGGGTGAAGAGTGGAGTCGTGCAGGACAAGCTCTATCTGCCGGGTCTGCGCAAACTACGCATGCTGAAGGACGCAGGCTTCTTCGGCCGCATCCTCTCCGTGCGCGGCGAGTTTGGCTATTGGGTGTTTGAGGGCGACCTGCAGCCCACACAGCGGCCTTCGTGGAACTACCGTAAGGCCGACGGGGGAGGCATCATCCTGGATATGCTGCCCCACTGGCGATATGTGCTCGACAATCTGTTTGGCGCCGTACAGTCCGTCAGTTGCATTGGCGCAACCCATATCACGCAACGCGTCGATGAGAGTGGGGCAGCGTATAAGGCCGATGCTGACGATGCGGCCTACGCTACTTTTCAGCTCAAGGGCGGAGTGATCGCGCATATCAATTCGTCCTGGGCGGTGCGCGTACGCCGGGATGACCTGGTGACCTTTCAGGTCGATGGAACGCATGGATCCGCGGTGGCGGGTTTGAGCCGGTGCTATACGCAGCATCGCGTAAACACCCCGCGGCCGGTATGGAATCCCGACGTTCCGCAGACGATGAAGTTCACCGAGCAGTGGGACGAGGTGCCCGACACCCAGGTCTACGAGAACGGCTTCAAGCTGCAGTGGGAAGACTTTATCCGTTACGTGGTGGAGAACAAGCCGTGGAGCTTTGACCTGCTTGAAGGAGCGAAGGGCGTGCAGTTGGCCGAGCTTGGCTTGAAGAGTTGGGCCGAGCGTCGCTGGGTGGATGTGCCGGCGTTGTCTGCCGACACCCCAGGTGGAAATGTGTGAGCAGCGTGAGCATCCACGATCTGCCCATCAATGACCTGTCCATCAATCTGGCCACCGTGCGCCAGCAGTACACGATGGGTCAGGCGGTGGATGCTTGCCTGGCCCAGGGCATTACCGCTATTGCACCATGGCGCGACCAGGTGCAGTCGACGGGTCTGGCAGAAGCAGCCGAGATTGTTCGCTCCAACAAGCTCCGCGTTACCGGGCTTTGTCGCGGCGGCATGTTTCCCGCAGCAGATAAGGCCGGCCTGGATGCAGCCATCGATGACAACAAGCGCGCGATCGATGAGGCGGTTGCCCTTCAAGCCGATTGCCTGGTGCTGGTGGTGGGAGGATTGCCCGGGGATTCGCATGACATCCGCGTCGCACGTGAGATGGTGGCCGACGGCATAGCCGCGATCCTGCCCCATGCGCGCGCCAACCGCATGCCCCTGGCGATCGAACCTTTGCATCCCATGTACGCTGCCGATCGCTCTTGCGTCAACACCCTGGAACAAGCGCTCGATCTTTGTGATCTGCTGGGTGAGGGGGTGGGCGTCGCGATTGATGTCTACCATGTCTGGTGGGATCCGAAGTTGGAAGAGCAAATCCAGCGGGCAGGCGCCGGCGGGCGCATCCTGGCTCATCACATCTGCGATTGGCTGGTGCCGACACGCGATCTTCTGCTGGACCGCGGGATGATGGGCGACGGAGTGATCGACCTGCGATCGATCCGTTCCCTGATTGAAGGCGCCGGATACCACGGGCCGCAGGAGGTTGAGATCTTCTCCGCGCAAAACTGGTGGAAGCGCCCGGGCGAAGAAGTCCTCGCTACCTGTGTTGATCGTTTTCTCAGCACGTGTACTTAGTCTGAACAGTCGTATTACGAAGAGGTCCTATGTCATTCGAATCGAGGAACCCAACTACCGGAGAGCTGCTGAACACCTATCCGGAGCACAGCGCCGACGAGGTTGAGCTGCGTTTGCAGAGTGCCTGGGACGGATGGAAACACTGGTCGCGTACGCCCCTCTCTGAGCGGACAGCGTTTCTCCTTCGCCTGGCGAATCTGCTGGAAAGCCGCGTGGAAGAGTATGCGCGGCTGATCACGCTGGAGATGGGCAAGCCGATCGGTGAGGCGCGCGGCGAAGTGAAAAAGGCAGCCTTCGGCGCGGCTCATTTTGCCCAGGAAGGCGCCGCGTATATCCAGCCCGAACCCATTCCAGGCACTCCAGGCCGCGTGGTCTACGAATCGCTTGGTCCGATCCTCGCCATCATGCCCTGGAATCTGCCCTTCTGGCAGGTGTTGCGTTTCTTTATCCCGACTGCGCTGGTGGGAAACACGGTGGTGGTGAAGCATGCTGAGACCGTGCAGGGTTGCGCGCTTGCGCTCGAGAAACTGGTGAGAGATGCCGATGGCCCTGAAGGGCTCTACGTCAATCTTTCTGTGCAGCGGGGCGCGGTGCCGGCTATGATCGCGGATCGACGCATACGCGCAGTGACGGTTACGGGTAGCGTCGCGGCCGGGCGCGCCGTTGCGCAGCAAGCCGGCCTGCACGGCAAGAAGGTGGTGCTGGAACTAGGCGGCTCCGATCCGTTCATCGTGCTTGAGGATGCCGACATCGCGAAGGCGGTGCAGCTGGGAGTGACCTCGCGCTACTCCAACAACGCACAGAGTTGCATTGCGGCCAAGCGCTTTTTCATCGCCGAGCCGATCGCGGAGGCCTTCACCAAAGCGTTTGTCGAGCAGGCATCCGCGCTCAAGGTCGGCGACCCCCTCTTGCCAGACACCAAGCTGGGTCCCCAGGCTCGCGAAGACCTACGCGCGACAACGGAGCGCCAGGTTTCCGATGCAAAGGCCGCCGGCGCGCGTGTGCTCACCGGCGGCAAGTCTCTGGATGGGCCGGGCTATTTCTATCCTCCGACGGTGCTGGTCGACCTGCCCCACGACGCGCCGGTGGCGCGGGAAGAGTTTTTTGGTCCGGTCGCGCTCTTCTTCACTTTCAAGACCGACGAAGAGGCGATCCGGTTGGCCAATGATACGGAGTTTGGATTGGGCGCGGCTGTCTGCAGCAAGGATGCGGCCCGCGCCAACGCTGTTGCGGCACAGATCGAAGCCGGAGCGGTGTTCATTAACGACTTTGTCCGTTCGGATCCGCGAGCACCTTTCGGCGGCGTCAAGGGCTCCGGCGTCGGCCGCGAATTGGGTGCGCTCGGCGCTCGAGAGCTTACCAACGCCAAGCTCATTTGGGAACCGGTCTAACCTGGAGGAGTCTTGACCAAGAAATTGTGGCTGCAGGCGGTCGTGTGTTTCTTCCTGGTTGCGTGCTCCTCGGCAGCATTCGCTGCCAGCGAGATACCGAAAGCCGCATGGAGCCGCCCCATCGGGCTTCCTCTTGCCTCACCCGGGGTAGCGAAAAATGGCACCGACATTGACGATGGCTATTGGCAGGGCGCACCGGTCGGCGGTATGGGTGCGGGCACCTTCTCGCGCACCTATCGCGGCGACTTCGCCCGTTGGCACATCAAGGCTGGCGTACACAAGTATGAGCCCGTTTATGTGAACCAATTCGCCATGTACCAAAAGTCGGAGGGTGATCCCCAGGGCACCGCGCAGGTCTTGATGACCGGCCATCCGAATAAGGGCGAGTTGGCAAGCTGGGCGTGGGATTACCCCGTGGGAGCCGGTGAGTACTCCGCCTTATATCCGAAGTCCTGGTACGACTACCAGTGGAAGAAGTTTCCCGCGCATGTGGTGCTGGAACAGTTCTCGCCTGTGCTCCCCAACAACTATCACGAATCCAGCTATCCAGTAGCGGTCTACCGTTGGCACGCGGACAATCCAACTGACCATGCGGTAACCGTCTCCGTGCTTCTTTCCTGGGCCAATATGGGGGGATGGTTTCGCACCTTTACCCATGACTTCAACGGCACGCCCAACCAGGGCAACTACAACCAGTTTGCCAGTGAAGCGGTAGGATCGGCCGGCACCATAAAGGGCATCGTCTTCGACCGCGGCCGTGACGATAAAGAACTGAACGAGTGGGACGGCCAGTTTGCGATCGCAGCTCTCGAAACCGCTGGAGTGGAAGTTACCTACCAGACAACTTTTCTCGCGCAGGGAGACGGCAAGGCAGTCTGGGCGCCTTTCTCTAAAGACGGACGGCTCGCCAACAGCGATACCTCCTGGGTCAGCGACAGCGAAAAACTAGCCGGCGCCATTGCACTGCGCTTTACCCTGCAACCGGGAGAGAAAAAGATCATCCCCATGGTGATCTCGTGGGATCTACCCGTGGTCCAGTTCGGCCAGGGGCGCAAGTGGAACCGGCGCTACACGGATTTTTATGGCACGACGGGAACCAATGCGTGGGCGATTGCGCGCGACGGTCTGATTAATGCCGCCCGATGGAGCGATGCCATCGACACCTGGCAGGCGCCCTATGTAAACGACGAAAGCAAACCGCTCTGGTATCGGGGCATGCTCTTTAACGAGCTCTACGCTCTGGCCGATGGAGGCACATTCTGGGGCAGAAAGGCGGGGACCGACAAGAAGCTTCCCGCATCCTTTGCCTTGTTGGAATGTTTTGACTATGCCTATTACGGCACGCTAGACGTTCGGTTTTATGCCTCGCTCCCCTTGCTGAAGTTCTGGCCAGACATAGACAAGCAGGTCCTGCGGGAGTTTGCGGACACCGTGCCGCGGGAGTGGCCGGAGAAGGGCCTGTGGGTTTGGAAAACCGAGCAGACCGGGGAGCCCGTTCTGCATAAAAGAAAAAAGAAAGGTGCGGTGCCTCACGACCTTGGCGTGCCCGAAGGCGATCCCTTTGTTGCCGTCAATCAGCCCGGCTGGCAGGATACCAACGACTGGAAAGACCTCAACTCCAAGTTCATCCTGATGGTCTACCGTGACTACGTCTTTACTGGACGAAAGGATACCGCATTTCTGCGCGAGACCTGGCCGGCCGTGAAAGAAGCGATCACCTATCTGCGCCAGTTCGACCATGGTGGCGGAGTACCCGAGAACAGCGGCTATCCCGACCAGACCTACGACTCATGGGTGGTGCGCGGGGTGAGTGCTTACTCCGGTGGCTTGTGGCTTGCGGCCCTGCGTGCAGGAGAAGAGACGGCTCTGATTTTAGGAGATAAGGCGGCGGCGGAAGAATATAGCCAGCTTTTTCAGAAGGCCCGGCAGACCTACATCAGCAAGCTATGGAACGGCGAGTATTTCCGTTACGACACGGAGAGCGAAAACCAGAACGCCATTCAGGCAGACCAGCTCGCCGGCCAGTGGTATGCCAACATGCTTGGCCTGGGCGACCTGGTTCCCCACGAGATGCAGCTCTCCGCGGCAAAGAAGATCTTCGACTACAACGTCATGAAATTTGCCGGCGGGCAGATGGGCGCCGCAAATGGCATGGCTGCGGATGGTTCGATCATCAATAACGAGCAGGCAAGGGAAGTATGGGCGGGAACAACCTTAGGCTTTGCCGCATTGCTCTTGAGCGAAGGAATGAACGACCAGGCTTATAAGACGGCCTGGGGCCTCTATCACGTCATTTACGAGAGCAAAGGTTATTGGTTCCGCACGCCAGAGGCCTGGGACATCACGGGAAACTTCCGCGCCTCCATGTACATGCGGCCGGCTGGGGTTTGGGCGATGGAGATGGCCCATCCTCCGGCGAAGCCTTAGCCTGGATTTCTCACAGAGCTGCCTCTCTCTACTCGTAACAAATGCGTCTCTCTACCGGTAACAAATCACGGGTGCCCCATATCTGCCCGGTTTTGGCAGATGTGGGATTCCACTGCGCTGGACCGGCAGCTTTCCCTACTGCAACGGATCCCCAGATCGATGATCATCTACACCCTGCCAGTCGGCGGTCGAGGTCCGTGGAATCCCACATCTGCCAAAACCGGGCAGATATGGGGCACCCGTGATTTGTCACCGGGCTAGCTACTTATAGGCGTGGATCAACTCCACGCTCACGCCCCCAATGGAGTCGGTATCCATGTAGTCGTACTGGCCAGAGTCCTTCTTGCCTACGTCTCCCCATGCTCCGGACTGCCACACGTGGTAGCCGAGCTTCTCATACTCGGCCACCGCCTGATTCAAGTCGTCCACCGGCATGCCCAGATGCTGAATACCTTCTGTGTGCTTTTTGAGGAAGTCGGCGTAAATGTTCGGAGGCGTCGCGGGTGCGGAAATCCATTCGTAACTGAACTGGTCGTAATTCTGGTAGCCGACTTCAAACGCAAACCACAGTGGTTTGTCCCGGTAGGTGGAATCCTGCCGCGGAGTCGCATGCTCCATGCGAAATGCGGGAAAGCCCAGCTTCTGCCAGTAGGCCGAGACGGGCTCCAATTCGCGGACTACCGGCGCGAGGTGAGAAACCTTGCCCGGCGGCCCTGGAGCAGGTGCGCCCCCGGGCCAGTAAACCAGCCCCAGGACAAACTTCCCCTGCGGCTCGGTGTCGAAGTAGGTGTAGGTGATCCGCTTGCCATCCCGCTCGAGGCTCAGTTGCTGCAGTACCCCGACGCCGAGAGCATGCATGCGATTGATTTCCTTTTCCATCTCCGCCTGGGACTTGACCTCATGCACGATGGAGAAGATGCCATCGCCATGCTTGCCCAGGAAGTCGTTCCAGGCATTCAGCTGCCCTTCTGCCGGTTGAATCATGTTCACCGTAAGGTTTCCCAGGTGGCCTGTGATCTCCCAGGCCCACATCTTCACCGGCTTGCCGTGGTCTTTGCCGGTCAGCACGACATCCGGGTATTCCTGAATGTCAGACAGGCCTAGCGGGATCCAACCCTTTTTGGCCAGGTCGACATTCTGCACCAGCCAGGTCACGCTGTTTACCGACTTGTAGCAGGCGGGCATTTCTCCATGCGCAGTGCATGCCAGCGCGCAAAAAACAGTGAGATAGCGCAAGAGCTTCATTCCGTCCTTCAATCAAAAAAAGATTGCCGGGCGGAGTGCGTCCGGTCCATACTTGATGCGCACATACTAATGAATCGTTCCTAATTAATCAAACGGAGTGGAGTGGGCATGAAGCGGGCACTGGCAATAGCAGCATTGCAGCTTTCGACCACGGCGTGCCTGCTGGGGCAAATGGCCGGTATGGCGAGCCACCAGCCAGACCCGGCCGCGACCATTCCCGTCACCCATCCATCGAACATAACCTTCTCCAAGGATGTTGCACCCATTCTGCAGCAGCACTGCCAGGGCTGTCATCGCCCGGGAGAAGGCACGCCCTTCTCCATGCTGACCTATGAAGATACGCGCCCCTGGGCACTGGCGATGAAGCAAATGGCGGTCACCCGTGCCATGCCGCCATGGTTTGAGGATGGGCACACCGAGAAGTTTGAAAATAACCGCTCGCTGACCCAGGCGCAGATCGATACCATCGCCGCCTGGGCGGATGCGGGTGCACCCAAGGGCGACCCCAAAGATCTGCCGCCGCCGCTCAACTTCATTACCGGATGGACCATTCCCAAGCCAGACAAGGTTTTTCAATTACCCCGGCCGTTTCCTATTCCAGCGACCGGAATCCTGGAATACCAGTATGTGATTTTGCCCACCGGCTTTACCAAGGACACGTGGGTTCAGGATGTGGAGGCCGCGCCGAGCGATCGCTCCGTCGTGCACCATATCGTCGCCTATGTTCGTAAACCGGGATCGAATTATTTCAAGGGACAACCGGAAGAACAATTCTTTGAAGCCCCACCCGCCAAGACAGGGGAGAAGGCTCCGCAGGATGACGTGCCCAATGACTGGCTGGTCGGTTACGCTCCCGGCCAGCCGCCGGACATGTTTGAGCCCGGGCAGGCAAAACTGATTCCGGCCGGCTCAGACATTGTGCTGGAAGTCCACTACATGCCCGAAGGGAAGGCCACGACAGACCAGGCGAACGTAGGGCTGGTGCTGGCGAAAGAGCCCCCAAAAGATCGTGTCATGACTTTGTCTACAGGCAATGAGAAATTCAAGATTCCTCCCGGAGATCCCGATTACCGCGTGGATGCCTCCTTTACTGTGCGCCGTGAGGTGACCCTGTTGGGTATGCATCCCCACATGCATATGCGCGGCAAAGATATGTCGTACCGGCTGGTATTCCCCAACGGAGAAACACGCGCCATCCTCAACGTGCCCCACTACAACTGGCACTGGCAGCTGTGGTACAACCTGGCAAAACCGATCGTTCTGCCCGCGGGCACCAGGATCGAGTGCACAGCGCACTACGATAACTCGGCCAAGAACCCCGAAAACCCCGATCCTACCAAGACAGTTACCTGGGGACAGCAAAGCTCCGATGAGATGATGGTTTGCTTTTTCAATGTAGCCTTTCCGGCCGCTACCCCGGCCAAAGATCTGCTGCCGCTGCCCACAAACGAAACAGCTTCAAGTACTCAGTAAAAATACTTCCCACCTATGATCACGCGAAGAACCTTCGTTAAAACCACGGCAATATGTCTTGCTGCCAATGCCTTGCCCCTTTACGCGCTAGCACCGTTAACCATCGGCATTGGGACGTTCAGCTATCACGCGCTCTCCTTCGACGACATGCTGGCGCAGTTGGAGATTCTGCTGCCCACCAATGGTCTGCACAACCAACAGATCGAGATGTCCCGTGGCGAATTTATGGTGATGAGCCACCCCAGCGACGAGCTGGTCCGAACCTCACGAGAAAAGCTCGACAAGGCAAGCATTCGATGCGTCTCCTACTACGCGGCCACACTCAAAAATGAGCAGGAGGTAGCGAGTGCCGTTCGCTTCGCGCAGTTACTGGGGGCGCACAACATCACCGGCGATGCAACCGGAAGTGACTTGCTCAAGCATATCGATCGCAGCGTCACGGAGGCCGGGCTCACCTTCTCCATCCACAACCATTTCTTTCCCGGCGTAAAGTTTCCCTACGAGAGCCCGGAAGACGTGCTCAACGCGCTTGCCGGCCTTTCGGCAAATTGCGGAGCCACGGCAGATACAGGTCACTTCGCAGCCTGCGGATACGATCCGGTGGACGCGGTCCGCAAACTGGCGCCGCGTTTGAACCTGGTCCATCTTAAGGACGTCAAGGCGGTCGGCAGTGGGGAAAACGTGCTGCTGGGAAGCGGGATCGCCAAAATCCCCGAGGTCGAAGCGGAACTGCACCGGCAGAACTTCCGCCATCTGGTCGCCATCGAGTACGAGAAGGAAGGGGACGATGATGTCAGGGACGACATGCGTACGAACGTCGCGTTCGCCTGGAAATATGGCTTCTCCGGAGCCTAGTCTGGAATTGCAGCGAACGATGGGTGGTTGCGATGGGTGCCCCATCCTTCGCGCTTTTGCGAAGGGTGGGATACCACAAATATTCGCATCGAGATTCTTGTCAAGGGTAGAGGAGCGGAAGGATGTCAACATTCTCTGGACTTAAGCAAAAAGCGATCTTCAGCTTGCTTGCTCTGCTGGTTTTTCCACTCACCTGTTTTGCAGCGGAGCATCCGATCCTGCCCTTAGGTTCGCCCGCACCGGACTTCGCATTGCCTGGCGTCGATGGGAAAATTCACAAGCTGAGTGACTACGCGTCCAGCAAGCTTCTGGTCGTGGTATTTACCTGCGATCACTGTCCCAACGCGCAAATGTACGAGGGCCGGGTCACCCAACTCTATAACGATTACAAGGACAAGGGTGTGGCTGTCGTAGCCATCAGCCCCAACGATCCCAAGGCCATCCGCATCGACGAACTCGATTCGTCTGACGTGAGCGACACCCTGGAGGAGATGAAGATCAGGGTAGCGTACAAGCATCTACCGTACCCCTACCTCTACGACGGCGAGACCGAGAGTGTTTCCCACGCCTACGGCCCCCAAGCCTCTCCGCACATCTTTATCTTCGACCAGCAGCGCAAGCTGCGCTATGAAGGAGCCATCGATGATAGCTACCGCATTGAGTTCGTCAAAAGGCACTATGCGCTGGATGCGATCGACGCACTGCTGGCGGACAAGGAGGTAGCCGTCAAACACACGGGAGCTTTCGGTTGCTCCACCAAGTGGAGCGACAAAGAGGCGGCCAACGTGGCCTTCATGGAGAAGCTGAATGCACAACCTATTTCGCTTCAGATGGTCTCGGCGGATGCGCTGAAGTCTCTGCACACAAATCCGGACGGCAATGTCAGGCTGATTCAATTCTGGTCGACACAATGCAGTGCCTGCCTGCAGGAATTCGCGGGTATCCAGGACATCTACCGGATGTACAGCGATCGCAATTTTGAACTGGTGGTCGTATCGATGGACAAGCCGGCTGAAAAGCCGGCGGTTACGCAGTGGTTGAACCAGACGCACGCCACCAGCCGCAACCTCCTCTTCGACTCAGACAACACCGCCGCATTGCAGAAGGCATTCGACCCCAAGTGGGAGTCCGGCCCCGACGTTCCTTACACGATTCTGCTCGACGCCGACGGCAACGTCCTGTACCAGACGGACGCGCCAATCGATACGCTGAAACTGCGCCGGACGATTCTTGCCAATCTGCCCTCGGCCTATATCGGGCTTAATAATTATTGGCTGCAAAAATGAGGCCTCTTTTCCCCACAGGAATAGCTATCCTCGCCACCACCGTCGCGCCACTTATGTCGCAGGCACAGACGGCAATCGCGACTGTGTCCGTAGGCAATACGCCGATAGCAGTCGCGGTGAATCCAGTAACGCACAAGGTCTACGTGGTGAACCACGGCAGCAGCTCAGTGACCATCATCGACGGGACGACACGCGCAACTTCCACCGTAAGCGTGGAAGATCGCCCCGAGGCCGTCGTGGTCAACCCCGTAACCAACAAGGTTTACGTAACCAATGCGGGCGCGGATTCGGTTTCGGTGATTGATGGAGTCACCAATGTGGTGAGCGCAACGGTGCACGTGGGTAGCTATCCCCAGGCGCTCGCGGTCAATACGGCCACGAATAAGATCTACGCGGCCAACAATTTTGGCCATAGCGTTACAGTCATCGATGGGGCCACCAATGCAACCACAACCGTCCAGGTGGGGCAGGGCCCCCGCGGCATTGTCCTCAATCCTGCAACCAACAAGGTGTATACGGTCAATTACGGGAGCCAGGATGTAACCGTGATTGATGCAGCGACTGGGGCTACGACTGCCGTACAGGCCGGTAAGCACCCCTGGGCGATCGCCGTGGACACCAAGTCAGACAAAATCTATGCGGTGAACGAAGACAGCGCCAGCGTGACGATCATCCAGGGGGCAACCAATGCCACGACTACCGTGGACGTAGGCCCTATTCCTTTTGCGGTGGAAGTAAATCCCGCGACCAAGAAGGCCTACGTTCTGAGCTATGGCAACGACACCATGGCGGTGATCGACGAGACTACTGATTCCGTAAGCAAGACCGTCAGTTTGGGGACGCATCCGCAGGCTCTCGCGATCGATGAGCAAAGCGATCAGATCTATGTGGGGAATCAGCGCACAGCCAACGTGACCGTGATCGACGGCAAGACCAATCTCCCGGTCAAGAAGGTAGATGTGGGCACAATTCCGTATGCTATCGGTATCGATGCGCCGGCTCATCTGGTGTATGTCGCCAATTTCAGCAGCAACAACGTTACGGTGATTCGAGGTGGGGCTACGCGATGATCGTATTAAAGAAGTTGTCTTTGAAGATGCTCATGTTTCTGGTGGTTTCGATTGCGGCCGTCACGGCGCATGCTCTGGATACTCCCAGTCACCCGGTCAAGTTCCGCGTGGTGGCGATCGCAGAGTCGGGGAATACGCCGCACAACGAGTTCGTAGCCGCTGCCAAAGTGTGGCTGCAGCAATTGGCCGACGAGAATGACTTTGCCATCGACTACATCTACCAACACCGATCCCATCAACGATGCCTTCCTGGCGAAGTACAAGCTGTTTATTCAGCTCAACTATCCGCCGTATCGCTGGACCCCGGTGGCCAAGAAAGCCTTCGAACGCTACATCACGCGCGGCACCGGCGGCTGGATCGGCTTTCACCATGCCATGCTCCTGGGGGATTTTGATGGATACCCGATGTGGCCATGGTGGTCGCATTTCATGGGGGATATCCGGTACACCAGCTACATCGCGCAGTTCGCTACGGCGACTGTGAAGGTGGATGATCCAAATCATCCGGCAACCAAAGGGCTGCCCTCTTCCTTTGTTGTGCAGCAGGAGGAGTGGTACACCTGGAGCAAGTCCAATCGTTCGACCGTTCATGTTTTGGCCAGTGTCGATGAGTCGACCTACGATCCCGAAGAGCATGATCACCATGGGAGACCATCCCGTGGTTTGGACCAACGAACACGTCAAGGCCAGGAACATCTACATTTTTATGGGTCATCACCCGGACTTGTTTCAGAACAAAGACTTCACCCAGCTTTTCAGGAACGCAATCTTCTGGGGTGCAGGCCAGTGAAGAGATATTTCGTCGCGCTGACCCTGTGCATGTTCATCGTTTCTGCAGGCGCCAGCGCCCAGGAGGTCAAGACCTCGCAGCCGAGGGTATTGATTTTCTATTCGCTGAACGTAGAAAACGATCACGTTCTCTTCGCGCTGGATGCTCTGCGGTTCTTCGCGGCGCTGGCCCAGAAACAAAACTTCGCGCTGGAAGCAACGACCAATTGGGAAGATCTGAATGATAAAAATCTGAAGTCCTACCAGCTGGTTGTATGGCTCAACGAGTTTCCCCATAACCAGGCGGAGCGAGAGGCATTTGAGAGATACATGAAGGGAGGCGGCGCCTGGCTTGGCTTCCACGTATCCGCTTACAACGACAAGACCACCAAGTGGCCATGGTTTATGACGTTCATTGGTGGAGGGGTTTTTGACAACAACAGCTGGCCGCCCTTGCCTGCGAAACTGATCGTGGACGACCGGGCCAGTCCCGTCACGCGCAATCTGCCGGAAACATTTGTCTCGCCCACGAATGAGTGGTACCGCTGGAAGCCGAGTCCTCGTCTTGATAGCCATATCCATGTGCTGCTCACGCTAGACCCGGCAAATTACCCGTTGGGCATCAAGAGTCTGTTGACGGACGGTGATATTCCCGTAGTGTGGACGAACACGCAGTACAAGATGCTCTATATGAATATGGGCCATGGGGACAAAATCTTCACCAGCCCGATACAGAACACCCTCATTGAAAATGCAACCACATGGCTGCTGGGCAAAAACTAACCTCTGGGATTTCTCTCTGCGGATGGACCGATGGGTGGGCCCCACATCTCGCTCGTTTTTCGTGAGATGTGGGAGACCGCGAGGGCAAACCACCCAATCCTCATCCACTAACAAATCATCAAGGCTTGAAACAAAGGTCAGATTTGTCATCCCGAGGAGGCGACTCGCCTGTGGCAAGTCAAGGGAGCAATTACACGGGCAACAAAAGCTTTGGGTGCCCCATTCAAGCCGTACTTTGGCTTGAGTGGGCTACCATGCCTCCCCACTCGTTTGTCATTAGAGTCGACCTGTCCTGGCGTGCCGTGGAGGGACCTGCGGTGCGCCACTCCTCCACGCAAACGCCGGGTGTGGGCCACGCATCGTGGTTAGGACAAAGTTTGGAGTAGACAATGAGCCGGATTCTTGCCGCTTGGGTCGCTTTCTTCGCCGTAGCAATAGCGGCATCACCGGTCCTGCATGCCCAAGCTTGCAAGAGCAATCCGTTACCGCCCCAATACGACTGGCCCGTCTATGGTGGCCAGCCTGAAGGCGACCACTACTCCCCCCTATCCCAAATCAATCGAGGCAATGTACACAACCTTAAAGAGGCCTGGAAGTTCGATGCCGCCGAAGTGGGCGGCCTGGAAACAAGCCCGATCATCATCGGGCGGACGCTCTTCGCCTATACCGCCTCGCAAAAAGTCATAGCGCTCGACGCCTCAACCGGCAAGCTTCTCTGGAAATTTGATTCGGGCGTGCCCAGCAAGCAACCGTCCCGTGGTCTCGCCTACTGGACGGACAGCCAGCATGGTCGAGTCTTAGCCGGCGTAACGCATTATCTCTACGCGCTCGATGCACAAACAGGCAAAGTCATCCTCTCATTTGGCGAGCAAGGAAGAATCGATCTGCGCAAAGGTCTGCGCGGAGACTACCTTACTCAGTCCGTAGACCTCACCAGTCCCGGGATGGTTTACCAGGATTTGATCATCGTCGGTGGTCGCAATCCTGAGACCTATCCTTCTCCTCCGGGCGACATTCGCGCCTTCGATGTGCGCACGGGCGCCCTACGTTGGAGCTTTCACACCATCCCACATCCCGATGAATTCGGGTACGCTACATGGCCCCCGGATGCCTGGAAGACCGCGGGCGCGGCCAACAACTGGGCCGGGATGGCGCTCGACCAAAAACGCGGCATCGTATACATTCCCACCGGCTCCGCGGTCTTTGATTTCTACGGGGCAGATCGGGTAGGCGACGACCTCTTCGCAGACACCCTGCTCGCGCTCGACGCGAAGACCGGCAAACGCCTTTGGCACTTTCAAGGAGTGCACCACGACATCTGGGATCGCGACTTTCCATCGCCCCCGGCGCTGCTCACGGTAAGGCACAATGGCCACTGCGTCGATGCGGTCGCACAAACCACCAAGCAGGGATTTCTCTATCTCTTCGATCGCACTACCGGCAAGCCGCTTTTTCCCATTGAGGAACGGCCCTATCCTGCGAGCCAGGTTCCCGGGGAAGTGACTGCGCTCACCCAGCCGTCACCCACGATGCCGGCGCCCTTCACCCGGCAGATGCTTACCCAGGATCTGCTCACCACGCGCACCCAGGAAGCGCACGAGAGGGCAGTGAAGGAGTTTGCCACCTTTCGCAGTGGCGGTCAGTTTCTACCCATCGGCCTCGACCAGGAGACCGTCGTCTTTCCTTGTTTTCTTGGGGGCGCCGAATGGGGAGGGCCGGCAGTGGATCGCACCCGCGGCGTGATCTATGTGAACGCGAACGAAGCGGCGTGCGTTCTGGGCCTGACCGAGAATCATCCAAGCGCCAGTACAGGCGAGAGAATCTACCACAACCAATGCAGCCTTTGTCACGGCAAGGATCTCTCCGGTTCGCCCCCCAACTATCCTTCCCTGGTCGACGTGGATAAGCGGCTTTCGCCCGCACAGATCGAAGCCAAAATCGCCCAGGGTGGCGGCCGTATGCCATCCTTTCCCAACCTTCGCGACGAGCACATGCGCGCCCTCATCCAGTTTCTGACCAAACAAGCCCCACAAGAGGCTGCAGCGGATCCGGACAAGGGAGCGATCTACTCCAGCGCTGCCGATGGCACCACCATGAAGTACGAAGTCACGGGATCGCGAGATTTTGTCGATGTTGAAGGCTACCCCGCGATCACTCCGCCGTGGGGAACACTCAACGCAATCGACCTGAACACAGGCCGCTATCTGTGGAAGATTCCACTGGGGGAATATCCGGCCCTCGCCGCCAAGGGCATGAACAACACCGGTTCAGAGAATTACGGCGGCCCCATCCTCACTGCCGGTGATCTCCTGTTCATCGCTGCAACGGTCTATGACAAGAAATTCAGAGCCTTTGATAGCAGGACCGGTAAGCTGCTTTGGGAAACCGTCTTGTCCTTTGCGGGAACGGCGACTCCTGCTACCTACATGATCGACGGCAGGCAGTATGTGGTGATCGCGAGCGGTGGGGGTAAAGATCCAAAGGCGCCTTCGGGCAGCACGTACGTCGCCTTTACTTTGCCGTGAGCACGCAATCAGCTCAACGGCTGTGGCAGCAAAACGGAGGGAATCATCTCCAGTGCGATGGCAATGGCTCCCCAGAGGACGGATGTGTTCCCCAGCTTACCGACGCCGATCTTGGTGACCGCGAACTCGCTCTCCTGAAGCTGCTTTTGTACCGCATTGATAAGTGCGGCGTGGCTGCCCACTTCTCCCTCTAACAAAATAAGGCCGGGATTCAAAATGAGCGAGAGGTTCACGATGATGTCCGCCACGATGCTGGCCCGGTGCTGGACGATCTTTTCCGCGCGAGCATCCCCGGCCTGGGCCAGATCGAGGACTGCCAACGCGTCCATCTTTTCAAGCTCCGCGGCATCCTGGCCGGGCTTCTTTTTTACCTCTTGCCAGCTCTCGAGAATTCCCGAGCTGGTCAGCAACGTGTCGAGCTCACCAAACTCATAAAGTGTCGGGCGTTTGCGCGACGTGTTCGGTAGACGGAGGTAGGCGATTTCACCCGCGGACCATTGCGATCCATGGTAAATCTGGCCGCCCAGGACGATCCCGGCGCCCACATTCGGGCCGATGTGAATCAGGATGAAGGTCTCTTCTGCCTGCGCAGCCCCGCAGTATCGTTCGCCCTGAGCGGCCAGGTTGGTATCGTTTTCAATAATCACCAGGCAGTCTACGATTCTGTTCAGCTTGGCGCGCAGCGGGACGGAACGCCAGTTTTCCAGGGTGCTGATGGATAGCACGACGCCTTCATCTACGTTGGTGATGGCCGGTACACCCACTACCAGTGCGAGCAACTGCTCCCGCTTTTTCCGGTGCTTGCGCAGCAGCCTCCGCACCTCTTCCCCGATGTAGATGCAAATGGCGTCAGGGGTTGTTTTCCGGTTTGCCAGCGGGATGATCTGGGTGTCGAGTTCACGCCCATTCAGGTCCGTAAGCAGGAATGAAAGGCTGTCAGCAGTAATTTTCACGGCGAGCACGCAACCACGCTCCGCCTTGAACGAAATCATGTCCGGAGGCCGGCCTCCGTTAGACTCACCCTCGCCCAGCGGCTTGATCAGGTCGGCGGATAACAGATCGCCCACCACGTTGGTGATGGTCGGGGCGCTCAACCCGGAAGCGCGTACCAGGTCCGCTTTGGAACACGAACCGGTCTCGCGCAGGAGCTTCAGTACGCGAAGCGCGTTGGTATGGCGGAGAAGTGAGGGCCTGCCGACCGGAATACTTTCGTTCTTCAAAGAAAAACCGACTTAAGAATATGGGAGAAAATTACGGCGTTGTGGGTCCAGGGGGGTTAAAAGCGGGCAAGCGGCCTCTCCGTTGCCCCAAAACTTAACCACCCTTTATACCACCTGGACAAAATCGGACGCTGCCACCTTCCCGCCCGATCATTGTAACTAAAGATTATGAAGTGTGCTACGATTTGGATTCGCGCCGGCGGCCCTACTCTGGGAGGACATGACCACCAAATGATGAGCGCAAGGACTTCTCTCTACAGCCTGCTCGCGTTTTCCGCCCTAACAGCATCGATCTATGCCCAAAGCAGAGTGCCGCACCATCCGTTGGATGCTCTCACCACGGACGAATACTGGACCGTCCATGATGTTCTCCAGCAGAGCGGCCATCTGAGCGATAAAACGCTATTCTCCAGCGTGCTGCTGCACGAGCCGGCCAAAGACAAGGTACTGACCTGGAAAGATGGAGATCCCATCCCTCGCGAGGCCGATGTCATCCTCGAGGACCAGGGCAAGACCATCGAAGCCCGGGTCGATATCGCGGCGCACAAGCTCGAGTCCTGGAATCAGGTTCCGGGCGTCCAGGCCCCCATTACCGAGTCAGAGCTCGACACCATGAATGACGTGGTCAAGAAGGACCCCCGCGTGATCGCGGCGCTCAAGCGCCACGGGGTCACCGATCTTTCGGGTGTGCGTTGTGAGCCTATCCCCATTACATGGATGATCTTTCCCGAGCAGACAAGCAGCCGTATCGGCTTTGGCGATTGCACCGATTCGCACGGCGTCTATCACCCCTGGGGCCGGGCAATCGAAGGCGTGTATATCCTCGCCGACCTCACCAGCGAGAAGGTCCTCAAGGTGATCGACAACGATCCCGTGCCTATGTCGGCGGGAGATATCAACTACGAGGAAGGAGAAGCTACGCCACGCGCCGGGACCAAGCCTTTGCTCGTGACTCAGCCCCTGGGCCCCAGCTACACGATCGACAAAGGCGAAGTCGTTTGGCAGAACTGGCACTTTCGCTTTCGGCTGGATCCTCGTGTCGGTCCCGTGATCAACCTCGTGCGCTACCAGGATGGAGACCGTCTACGTTCCGTCATGTACGAGGGCTCGCTCTCAGAGATGTATGTGCCCTACATGGATTCCGATCCAGGCTGGGACACTAGAGCCTTTGTCGATGCCGGGGAGTTCCTTCTTGGCGGCCTGATTAAGCCTGTCGGTCCCGACGATTGCCCTGCCCATGCGCAGTACTTTACCGGCCTGGTGCCTTCCGATGCGGGCGCTCCGATTCTGAAGCCACAACTGGCATGCCTCTTCGAACACGCTAGCGACAGTCCGGCATGGAGGCACCTCGAAGGGAGTGTGATCAGTGCCCGCCCCAGCCGTGAGCTGGTGCTGCGCACGGCCGCGGTCGCCGGAAATTATGACTACCTGCTCGATTGGATATTCCAGCAGGATGGAACCATCCGGGTTGCGGTGGGTGCGACCGGGATCGTCGAGACCAAAGGCGTGAAGGAGCAGACGGTAGCTCACTCCATGGGCGAGGAGCCCGGTAAGCTGGAGCACGGCACACTGGTTGCGCCAAATCTGCTGGCCGTCAATCACGATCACTATTTTTCTTACCGGCTCGATCTTGACGTCGATGGCCCCAACAACAGCTTCATGATCGACCGCCTGGTGCAGGAGCCGCTTTCGGGCCATTCGCGCAAGATCATCTGGGCAGCCCAATCCTCCATCGCCCACACGGAAAAGGACGCCATTCTTGATCTCGATCTGCGTCATCCAGCGATGTGGCACTTCATCAATCCAGCGGAGCACGACGCGCGCGGCTACCCTACCGGATGGGAGATCATGCCCGGCGCCACGGCAGTCTCGAGCATCCCGCTCGACGACCCGGCGCAGCGCGTAGGAGCTTTTTCCGGGCACCAGATGTGGGTTACGCCTTACCGCCCGGAAGAACGCTATGCTGCGGGTACTTATGTCACCAATAACGACGGGCTTCGCGGCCTACCCGAATGGACCAAGGCGAATCGTTCCATCGAGAACACCGATATTGTCGGTTGGTACACACTGGGCTTCCACCATGTTGTCCGCCTGGAAGATTGGCCTGTCATGCCGACGCTCTGGCACGATTTCCTGATTCGCCCGGTCAACTTTTTCGATCAGAACCCCACCCTTACCCTCCCACACGAGCCATAGGACGGTGAAGTGAAACCGCAGGTCGCTCCACTCCGCTGCGCGCGGGATGACAAAGGGAGCGTTACCCTCCCCTTTTGTCATCAAGGAGCCGACTCGCCTGTGGCAAGTTAAGGGAGCAATTACACGGGCAACAAAAGCTTTGGGTGCCCCATTCAAGCCGTACTTTGGCTTGAGTGGGCTACCATGCCTCCCCCACTCGTTTGTCATTAGGGACCGGAGTGCAGCGGAGTGGAGGGAGCTGCTGTTTCACTTCTTGGGGCCAATCGGGCCAGGGTTAGTGCCTAGCCTTCGCGGCGGACCTACTGCTCCATAACACCGTACTGGAATCGCGGGGTAAGCCGGCACCCAGTCCGTTCGACCATTGCCAGCGTGAGCGCCTGCGGAACCAGCAGGGATGTAATGCCCTCCCAGGGTTCGGGCACCGCGTCGATCCTCACCGGAAACAATTTTTCAGTCGCACTCTGCTCTTCGCTCGAAACCAGCACCACCCTACCTCCGCGACGGTTACATTCCTGGGCCAGCTTGATGCCGAGTTCGGCGGCCCGGCCCAGGGCAAAGATAATGGCGACGTGCGAAGCGTCCACATCAAGATTGGGCCCATGCTTAAAACCAGCGCCAGTGTGCGCCGCGGCCCGATGGCCGCTCATTTCGCGGATACAGAGCGCGCTCATGAAGGCGCCCCCATAGGCCGCGCCGCGGCCAACAATTTCGGTATTCGCCGCGCCCCGGCAGAATCTTTCCAGATCGCTGCGCATAGCGAAGATAGGGCCCAGATGAGCCGAGAAAACCTCGGCCGCGCGCTCGGCCTCCTGCTGCCATGGCCGGCCTACGATTTCAGAGGCCAGGATGATGGCGGCTGCTGTAGCGTTGGTGTAGGTCTTGGTGGCGTTGCCGTATTCCGGTCCTGCCAGGATGGGGAGCTTATTCTGCGCCAGACGCCAGCAGGTGCTTGCGGGGTTGTTACAGATCAGGCCGAGAGCCCGGTTGCCCCCGCGCTTGAAAAGTTCCACCAGCTCCGCACTCTCCCCGGAGGTGGTGAGCAGGATCGAGAGCGCCGCGTCATCCCACACCGAAGACGCATAATGCAGCCACTCTCCGGCATCGACCGAAAATGCGGGACGTCCGTGCGATTGCAGCAGAACCGATCCGCTGATCGAAGAACAATAAGAAGCGCCCATGCCGATAAACAGTACTGGGCCCCTTTTCGCAGCGAGTTCGCGAAACTTCTTGAGCTCCGCCTGGATAGCAGAATCGCCCGCGTATGCCCCGAGCAGCTGGCGAAGCCGTTCTGGTTGCTCCCGGCACTCGATTTCCAGAATTTGGGTTCCCGTCGCGGCGAGCAATTCCTTGGCCGGCTCAATACCGGCTATCCAGCGTGGCGCTTCCGTTTTGTTTTCTGCCATAACACCTTCCTCGGACCAAAACAACCGCTACTTTGTTAGAAAAGATTCGTTAAAAAGAGGGGCAAATCCCCGTGGTTAAAGGTTATCATTCGGCATAGGTGAAAACGTATTGAACGACCCATCCATTCGCCAGCCGTACGTGAATCAGGCCTTCATTCGGAGGGTCTCTTTCATCGCTGGATTGGGAGGTATTCTTTACGGCTTTGACATGGGTGTCATCGCCGCCGCCTTGATCTTCGTGCGCGACTCGTTCCATCTTTCGACCATGATGCAGGAGGTCCTGGTCATTGCCGTGCTGGTCGGGGTGATGGTCGGGGCGCTGGTGGGCGGCACCGTGGCCGACCGCATTGGCAGGCGCAAAACCCTGGTCTGGGGCGCAGTCCTTTTCATCGCCGGGTCCATCCTTGCCCCGTTATCCCCGAATGTCTACATACTGTTCATCGCCCGCGCACTGCTCGGCGTGGCTGTCGGCTTTACTTCGGTTACGGCGCCCGTATATGTCTCCGAGCTCTCTCCCCCAAAATCGCGCGGAATGCTCATCGGCTTATACCAGTTTGCTCTCACATTGGGCATTGCCCTGGCAGATCTGGTGGGCTACTGGTTTGCCGGGCCGCAAGGGTGGAGGCTGATGTTTGCCTTCGGACTACTCCCAGCGCTGCTGTTTCTCTTCATGGTTCTTACGGTGCCAGAGAGTCCCCGCTGGCTGTACGCGCAGAACAGGTTGGCTGAAGCCGAATCCGTGCTCACAACTTATACAGATGAGGCGGGCGCGAAATTGCTCTTGGAAGACATTCGCGTCAGCCTGCTGACCAAAATGGAGCGCCGATGGAGTGCGCTCTGGAGTCCGGCGGTGCGCGGCTCCCTCTTCATCGCCGTTGGCTTTATGTTGCTGACGCCGGCAACCGGTATCAACGCCGTGGTCTATTACGGCCCCCAGATATTCTCACTGGCCGGCATCAGTTCGGATAAGAGTGCAATTTTCGCGACTCTTCTGGTGGCCATTACCAATGTGCTTGCGACCGTGATCGCACTGGTGCTTGTGGACCGTCTGGGCCGGAAGCCGCTTCTCTATGCGGGCATCGGCGGCATGACGGCCGCGCTTTTTGTGCTTGCGATTTGCTTTCACAATCAGGCTGCGCTCGGAAAGTCGTTGGGCATCATCGCCACCGCCTGCCTGATGTCTTTCATCGCATGCTACGCGTTTAGTATCGGGCCGATCGCATGGATACTGGTCTCTGAAGTATTTCCACTGCGCGTGCGCGGGCGGGGCGTTGCCGCTGCCACACTGAGTTTCGGCACATCAAATTTTTTGGTTTCACTTACGTTCCTGTCTCTCATCAAAGCCGCGGGCACTTCGCTGACCTTCATAATCTTCGGAGCGTTTTGCATTCTGACCCTCGTCTTTGTGCGCTTCATTATTCCAGAGACGGCAGGGCGCGAGTTGGAGAGTATCAGCGCGCGGCAGTCTGTTGTCGCGCCGTAACAGATTAAGGCAGGCCCGGCAGTGTATTCATCCATATCCGAGGTTATTGAGTCGATGTTGCAACAAGAACCCTCCAGCGCCAATAGGAGTCCGCAGGAGATATTAATGGCGCCAGAGACGGGCTATGTCGTAGGCGCCGATATCGGAGGCACCAGCCTGCGTCTCGCTCTCGCCGGCATGAACGGCGAAGTTTTGGCGAAGTGGAAGGTCTCCACTGCGGGTATTCGTGACCCCGAGGTAGTCGTGCGCCTGATTCACGAAGGCGTGGAAGACCTTCTACAACAGAAGGGTTTATCGCGCAGCTTGCTCCGCGCCGTTGCCGCCGGGGCGCCAGGCGTCACGGATGTGGATGAGGGCGTTGTGCTTGCCACGTCCTATCTCATGGGCTGGCGAGACGTTCCTCTGCGCGCGTTGCTGGAGGCCACGCTCGGTGTGCCGGCGGCGGTGGAGAACGATGTGAATACGGCCGCGATTGCGGAGAGTAAGATCGGCGTCGCACAAGGAATACGAGACTTTGTCTTTCTCGCCATCGGCACAGGCATCGGCGCGGGCATCGTGCTCAACGGGAAGCTCTTTCATGGCATGAATTGGTCCGCCGGAGAGATCGGCTACATGCTTGTTCCCGGAACATCGGTGAAGCCAGTGGAAAGTGGGGAACCGGGGGCTCTCGAGAGCATCGTGGGAGGCGAGGGCATCAAGGCGCAATGGCAGAGTCTTTGGCGCGAAGAGCGTACCGAGCTTCCAAGGGATCTGGTCGCTACCCAGATTTTTGACCATGCGCTGGCAGGTGAAGCCTTAGCCCAGACCGTTCTCCAAAGATCCGCACAGACGCTTGCCTATGCCATCTACAACCTGGCGGTCGTACTCAACTGCCCACTGTTTGTGTTGGGCGGCAGCGTGGGCATGCACCCCGCCTTGTGGAAGCTGACCCAGGAGATTCTCATTCAGCGGGATCAGCGAGTGCAGCCCAGGGTGCTGCGCAGCACTCTGGGTCCCGACGCGCAGGTTAACGGAGCCATTCACCTGGCGATCGATACCGCAGCGTCGCGCCTGCTTTCCAGCTGAACAGCATGCCCCTTCGTCGCCGTAGTTCCCCTACCCTTCTTCCACATCTTTTTTTCCAGGAACTCTGACGGTAAACCCGAACTGTAATACCGTCCTAACCAAGACTCCGATAATTCTGCTCATCAAGTACCGCTACCCATAGATAGCTATGGGGGCGGGAAAAAATAAAATTTGAGCCCCTTCGTAAAACAAAGGACTTAGCCGCCACCTGGACGGAAACCAAAGACGGGAACCTTGCATTCCTGAAACCAAACCGCAACCTGGGGCCGCCGCCCCTGGCACGTCCCAAGGGCGGATCGATCGATCTTTCTCATCTCAATTCTTCCGGCAAGACCACGCTACGCCCACTTTGCCGTAGGTCGGGATGGCAAAGGGCAGGCCACTGATGTCGGTTGAGAAATATATTTTGTATCAGGGCAAGGCTTTCAGCCGTGCCGCAACCGGCAGAACTGACGAGGGCTTTACAGTCCGCGTGAGAACCTGCGGCCCCAGAACTCAGTCCCGAAGGGACGGCTGAAAGTAGCCCAGGACGTGA
The DNA here is from genome assembly GCA_963788515.1 of uncultured Acidobacteriaceae bacterium. Taxonomy (GTDB): domain Bacteria; phylum Acidobacteriota; class Terriglobia; order Terriglobales; family Acidobacteriaceae; genus PALSA-350. The sequence goes on along the minus strand of CAWBGZ010000015.1, from coordinate 1,401,604 downwards.
GTCCTGGGTAGGATTTGACACCACGGACCAGTCCCGCAGGGACGGCTGAGAATATCCCAGGATGCAATCCTGGCATCATTACTAATTCTGCGAGAGCCGGCAAAGCCAGGAGCGGTGTCTCAGCTCGTTTTCAGCCGTCCCTCCCAGATGAACTGCGGTTCTCAAGCAACCTCTTTAGCCCCTGAGGTACGCTCTGAACGCGGGGCGCGACTGAAAGCCGTGCCCCGCGGGTCGCGCGCTATCAAACTGCAAAACCCAGCTCAGTTGTTCTTCCAGTATTGATTGAAACCTTTGTAGTCTGACGGCAGGTTGGCCAAAATGATGCGCTTGAGCTCAAGCATATCTGCTGAGCCCAACTGCTTGTAAAGCACTTTGCCGTCTCCCGACAGGAGAATGGTATAAGGCACGGCAGAGTCCCACTTAGGGTCAAACGCGGTTTGCAAGCTGGCGGTATCTTGCGAATCAAAGAGATAATTCCGGCTGGTCGCGTGTTTCTTCTGAAGAAAGCGCAGTACGCTTGGCTGTTCGTCCGGCATATTCGCCGACACCGTTACCACGGAATAATCGCGCGCGCCATACATGCGCAGAGTATCTTGCAAATCGGCGAACTCCACGATGCACGAGCCGCACCAGGTCGCCCAGAAGTCGACCAGCATCATCTGGTGGGTAGGGTTGCTGCGCAGCTTTGCTAGCTCCGCCTTCGAAATCATCTCGACAGTGACCGGCTGCTCGTCAATCTTTTCCAGCGCCGCCTGCCTGCCGGCTGCTTTCTCGCTCCACTTGGTGGAGCATCCAAAGACGCCGGTGTGTTTCACCGCTACTTCCTTGTGGGCAAGCAGAGCATCGATTGCGTTGCGCGCATCCTGGGTTTTCACCAACTCCGTTCGGTAGCTATTATCGATGCGGCCTTCATAGCGAAGGTGCCTTTGTTGATCGAAAATGAAAATGTGCGGAGTCGCCTGGGGTCCGTAGGCGCGCGTCACCTTCTGCGTGTCGCCGTCATAGAGATACGGATACGTAAGGTGCTTGTACTGCACCCGGATCTTCATCTCCGGCAAAGTGTCGCTTACGTCGGACGAGTCCAGTTCGTCGATGCGGATGGCCTGCGGATCGTTACCTTGAATCGCGACTACGGCTACACCCTTGTCCTTGTAGTCTGCCGCCAACTGTTGAATACGCTTCTCGTACATCTGCGCAATGGGGCAGTGATTGCAAGTGAAAACGACCGCCAGAACAGGGCTTGCCGCGTAATCACTTAGCTTGTGAACTTGACCATCCACACCGGGAAGCGCGAAATCGGGCGCTGGAGAACCGAGCGCAAGGGTCGGATGAACCTCCGCCGAAGCAGTTCCCAGCGTTATCAATAAAACCGCAAGCAACTTCCACATGGTTGTCTACCCCCTGTTTCCTGAATAGTTTAGCGCTACTTGCAGGCCATATTGGCGGCCGGCGCCGGCTGCGGGGTGATGTCAGCAGATTCCAAACCCATCGCCCACTTGATCGCCTCGGTGTACATCTTCTGCAGTCGCGGATCATCCCAATTGTCTTTCGGGTGCCCGAGGGTCGAGTAGTAGACGCGGCCTTTACCATAAGACTTCGCCCAGGTAACCGCAAAATCATGATCCTGGCGATGCACCTTGGGGTTCTTAAGATCCAGCTTGCAGGGGTCGAGACGCATCAGCACGCGCACCTTATCACGAGAAAAGTCCTTCATCTGGTAGATCTCATCGTGAAGGACGAACTCATGTGGCCATTGCTGCATGCCCGGAAACGCCGGGTCTTCGACAATGATGGGCGCATCGAAGGTCAGCCAGGGGTGCTCATCGAAATCCCCTCCAAGCATGTCGACAAACTCAGGCCACTTGACCCAGGTAATTGCGGCGCTATGCACACCCACTAATCCCTTTCCATCGTCATGAATAAAGGAGAGGAAATCTGCCTTCTGCTGCGCATCCATTTCCAGGTCACCACCGGTAAACATCAGGATCGCGTCAAAGTCATTGAGATTCTTGGCGTTGAATTCGAGTTTCTTCTTGGTCAAAACCTCTGTATCCGTGCGGATCGTCGTATCCCACAGGCCAGTTTGCTCGCCGAGGTGCTCGATCACGGCCATGGCGTGGGAGACCGACTCGTGGCGATATCCCTTTTCCTCGCCCAGGACAAGCAGGTGCTTCTTAGCGGGTGCCTGTGCAACCGCCGCATTACACAGCAAGACAGGAGCGATGAGCCACGCTAGACGGGTCATTTTCATGAGCAACACTCTTTCACAAAACAATTCGCAGGCTCCCAATGGGGACCGGGAGCCTGCGTGGTCTGCTAACACATCTTTGCAAGTGCCCGGTTAGAAAATGAACTTGCCGCTTATCTGACCGATGCGAGCCGATGCGGTGTTAGTGGACTGACCGAACTGGCTGCTGTTCGCATTACCAATCACGTCAATAAAGTTGGCATGGTTGAAAACGTTGAACATCTCAATGCGCAGGTTGAGGGTTGTTCTCTCGGTAATCTTGGTGTCTTTCTCCACTCCCATATCTGTGTTGATCGTTCCTGGCCCATGGAAGAGGTACTGCTTTGCGCTGCCAGTCACACCGCAGACTTCAAAGCCGCAGCTGAGGTTACTGGCGAACGCCGAGGTGTTGAAATAGTTATGTCCAGGGAGGCGTGGATTCAATTTCTGCAGGGGAGCTACCTGGTTCGGATAGTCGAGGTTGATGTTGGTCAGAGCGGCGTCGCCACTGCTCTGCAGGCTGACGGGGAAGCCAGTGTTGAATCGGCTGATGCCCGTGATCTGCCAACCGTTGGTGTACCGGTGAGGCCCAAAAAAATGGGCAAAGGGAAGGTTCCAGGTGTAGCTGGCTACAAAGTTATGGCGCATGTCCCACGACGATTGGCCATAGTTACGGAGGGGATCGCGCGGGTCCCAGAGCGCGCCTACATCATCCAACGATTTGGAGTAAGTGTAGGAAAGCAGGTAAGTGACGTCGCTGGCGCGCCGTTCCGCCGAGATCTGTAGTGAGTTGTAGTTAGAGTTTCCCGAGTTTTGCACGTATTCTGATTCGGCAAAAGCCACAACCGGGCCTCCGGCAGAGTTGTGGTAGTTCGGGCTGATGGTCTGGTTGTCGATCGGTCCCACCAATGTGCCGTAGATATTCTGCCCGTTCTGCGTGTAGACGCCGGCTTCGGCATACGGCCCGCAACCAGCCAGCGACAAGCAGAGCGATGCATCACCGTAGAGCAAAGGTACGGCATGCTCAATGTGATGCGCTAGCGTTGCCACGTACGCCACCGTCAAGACTGTCGACCTGTCCAGCTGCCGCTGGACAGAGAGGTTGAAGTGCTGGGCGGTGTCGGTCTTGTTGTGGTTGTAGTAGCCCGGCACGTAGAGAGGCATGAGGTTTCCAAACTGGAAGTTGGGAAACGGTCCGGGGCCTGATGGAAAGGTAAAGGGAAAGTGCTGACCTTGCGAAACACCGGTCGGCCGGGTGATGTAAGGGCTTCCGAATTCCACCGGCTGCGGCGAATCCCAGTAGAGGCCCCAGGGAGCGTCACCGAGAATTCCGAAGTTGCCATTATCCGCGACGCCCAGATAGTAGAGACCGAAGGCCGCGCGAATGCTGGTCTTGCCCGCAGCGCCCCACAGGCCGCCGGAAGGGGCGTAGGCGATGCCAAGGCGCGGTCCAAAGTTGCGCCACCGGGTGGGAGAGATGGTGCTTGGAACTCCCGGATCACCCGGAACCAGGTTGCCCGGAGGCGAGTTGGGAAACTTGACGGATTGAACTCCTGGAACCGGGGTTGTCAGGCGGCCATAGACATCGCTCCAGGGCCGGGCGACGTCCCAGCGGAAACCGGCGTTAATGGTGAGGTTGGGAGCGGCCTTCCAGGAATCCTCGATGAAGAGCCCGCCGTAGCGGGTACGGTTGTCGAGCAACTGGATGGAGCATTGGATGAAAGAGGCCGGAGCACCGATAAAGTAGTCAGAGACGTCAGCCCCCGTCTCGACTCCGTTGAAGTTGAAATATCCGTTCGGTCCGCAGGTGTTTCGGGCATTTAGCTGGTAGTACCGGAAGTCGCCGCCAAAGCTCAGCGAGTGCCTGCCAAACGTCCTGCTGGCGTTGTCGCCAACACCGTAATTGGTTTCCGGCTGATAGAGATTCAGCCAGTTGTTGCCGATCGCGAAACTGTTGAAATAAAGAGTCGGTACGGACGACGGGTATCCGGGAGGCCCGGAGTTGACCAACCCACCGGTCGCACCATCGGTATTGAAGCCATACTGAGAGTAGGAGGGAATCGTCGACGAGGATGAAGGTTGTGCCGTGTGAACTGCACTACGAAAGAATTGGATGCGGGCAACGTTGACCGTACTCGACCCGATGGTTTTCGTGTTGCTCATCACGAACAACTGGTTGCGCGACGGCTCAGTGACTGGAAAGCCGGGCAGAGTCGGGAGCCCGGGGTTCGTGGTGGCCTGGGCATAGACGGGGTTGACCGCCGTTGCGTCGTCGTAGTGATAGTAGAACGACCAGTCCCCGGTCTTTTGATTCACGAAGTCGATGCGCTCGGCCATGTTGGTATCGACGATGGTTCCCACGTGGCTCGAGTCCTCGTAGTTGAAGCCACCGGGTTGATTTGCCGCGGGAATGAGTGGCAATGTCAACTTGGACACAGGGTCCATATAGGCCGAAATGTTGCGGCCCGGCACGGCGTTACCGCTGTTGTCGGTGGTCATCACCGGCGTGCCGAGTTGGTTATAAAGAGTGGGGGTGCAAGCCGGAGGCTGGCATACTCCTCCCGCACCGTTGATGACTCCGCCGCCACGAGCCTGGAGCGTTGCGGCCCAGGAGTCGCCCTGGACAGGCGTATTCAGTATGGCGTCGGAGAAGATGCCGTTCCGTTCATCGTTACTGAGAACCTGCACCAGCCCCGTGCTCGCTCCCGCGTTCTGACGCGTTTGCTGAAAGTCTGTGAAGCTGAATAGCTTATCCTTCAAGATCGGACCACCGAAGACGCCGCCGTACTGATGGCGCTTCAGCTCCGCCTTGGTGGTGTCGAAGTAGTTGATCGCATCCATCTTCTGATTGCGGTAAAACTCGAAGAGAGTTCCATGAAAGCTGTTGGTTCCGGACTTAGTCACCGTGTTCATGACGGATCCGGTAAACTTGCCGTACTCAGCGCTGAAACTGTTGGTGATGAGACGAAACTCAGCCACCGAGTCAGCGTCTGGAATTAAACCGGCGCCCATATTCTTGGTCTCATTGACCTCAGCACCGTTAACCAGGAAGGCGTTGGCCCACTCAGGCTGGCCATCGGTGGAGACATTCCCCGACGATCCGTAGAGGCCGGAAGCGGGAGCGCGATCGTTGTAGGTGCTGACCGTATTCGAAGGAGCAACGCCGGGCTGAAGTGCCAGCAGGTCGAGGTACGAACGGCCGTTGAGCGGCATGGCCAGAATCTGCGAAGACGTGATCGTAGTACCCATCGAGGTAGTGGTCGTATCGACTTGCACTGCGCTTGCGTCGACAGAGACGGTCTGACTGACGTTACCTATCTTAAGAACGAAGTCGAATTTCAACGCATCGTTGACGTTGAGATTGATATTCGCAACCACCCCATTCTCGAAACCGGCGTCGGCAGCGGTCAGGCGGTAAGTTCCAGGAGGCAACGCGAGAATGGTGTACTGACCCGATCCATCTGTAGTTGCCGTGCGGGTATAGCCGGTGGAAGCCTGGGTCACAGTCAAGGTCGCGTTAGGAAGTGCACCTCCAGAGCTGTCACGGACGTAACCAAGGATGGATCCCGTCACGTCTGCCCGCAGGGGAGCGGCGCCGACTAGCAAAAGCAAACAGAGACAAAGGGAACGGCTAGTCAGCACGCCGGGGGAAGGGACAACGAATAACTTCTTCAGCTCTCGGAGAAATTGCATTTCTAACCTCACAGAGTCGCAGGAGTCTGGGGCCGGCAGGCGCGTGCTATCGCAGGCCTGTGTTTACTTTGTAAAGTTCCATAAGGATGTATGAAGACCCAGCGTAATGCAACTACTTTTTACAAGCTTTTCAAAATAGCTCTGTCCTTCCCGGCTTAAGGGGTGAATCAAGGAGGGGGAAATCAATAGAGGGCGACGTACGCGGATCCAGGGAGGTTTCAGTGTGCGGGCCTGGAAAAGACCTTGCCAATTCCAAAAAAGAGATTTACATACTAACGAACTATTACTAAGTGTAGCTTGCCCTGTTTATTGCGAAGCCGCAGCCGTCCCTTCCGCCCGTCTGAACCCAGGGCCTCAGGAGATTGGTTGCCGGGATGGAATGGCCGGTCGACAGCTGCGGTATCCCACATCTGCCAAAATCAGGCAGATATGGGGCACCCGGGGTTCCCGTGCGCATTGAGAGGTTACGACCGAGCCCTCTGTAGAGTGAGAAACCCGGACTAGTCTGGGTGCCCCAACGAGCGCGCGCGGACGAAAGTCTCCGGCGTGCCATCAGCAGGATTTACAAAGATGATGTCCTTTGGGTCGCGTCTCGGCGTGTCGATGGCAAGGAAGGCGACCGGCCCCTCAAGGATGCAGGGCAGAGCATGAACAATACGGCGCTTGAAGAAGAGCAAGTCGCCCGGAGCGAACTCTGCTCCGTTCGAGGCGTCTCCCATCCAGAAGGTGCCTCTTCCCGAGAGAACATAGAGATACTCATCGGAGCCCACGTGGTAATGCGGCGGTGTCTCCCGGTAAACGCGGAACACCCGCGAGCTGGCCGCCTCTTCGTCCGTGAGATAGGTATCCAGCAAAAGGGTCTCCGCCGTATCCGGAAAGGATCGGGCGACTTCCTGCAGACGGAAGCGCTGGAAGCTAGGTTTCTCTGTCATGACGGCTCTCCACCAGGATGCCGAGACTATATTAAATTGTCATCCGAGCAGTTGACTTGCGTCGGCAAGTGAAGAGAGAAATTACAACGGCAATAAAAGCGTTGGGTGCCCCATTCAAGCCGTACTTTGGCTTGAGTGGGCTACGAGGCCGAAGGGTTGCCTCCGTCTGTCTTTTTCCCGTGGCAACGGTTCTCATTCGATCCACGCGAAACTCTGACGGAGCACCGCCCTTGCCGTGTCAAGCATGGCGGCGCGGACGAGCACGTAATCTGTATCAAACGTAGAGAGCGCCAGGATGCTGATGCCGGCCTCCGCAAGGGGATTGAGGATGCCTGCAAGAACGCCCACCGCCGAAAACTCCAGCTTCCCTTCGATTGTGAATGCCCTCCAGCCGGCCTCGCACTCGACCGTCGAGGGCACCAAACCAGACGGACAAACGATAGACAGCTCATGCGCGGTGCGAGTTACAGACACCAGGGGGCCAGAGGGAATACTGAGCCACAAAGGAATCGCAGCGTCTGGCTGGAGCCGCAAGATTGCTAATTCATCGTCAAGCAGTCTAAGCACCCGGTGTTCACCGCGGAGCAAAGGCGCTACCTCGGGGGAGTGGCGGGCGCTGGAGCTGGCCTCGCAGCTGGGGCCGCGGGATTGCTGACCGCGTTGGCGTTCCCTGGCCCACCCACTTGTTGAACCACGGGCAGCCTCTGGTCGACCGGCGGCAGAGGAGGAAAAGCAGCATGCGGTTCTGTCTGATACCAATAGGCAACAGAGTAGTAATTATCCGAGCGATGATTGGCGTTTCCGTGCTCGATCGTGGCCTTGAAAGACCGCCGGAAAGGGATGGGAGCGTCGAGATGAAAACGGTAGACGCTTGATCTGCTGCCGGCCAGTTCCGGGCCGACCACCGGCGCCCCGTAGAGCTGATACGAGAACGGCTTGCCCCCGAAATCCCACGCGCCCAGGAAGTAGTCTTCCGAGCCGGTGCCGGAAATCGCCGGGGTCGCGTCATCGTCGACAAAGAACATGTCGTCGCCTTCACCCCACCAGCCATCCTGGTTTTGCAGAACGGACATGGTGACACCCACGAACTGGCCGCTCCCTTTCGCCTCCATCCACACATAGTTATCCTGGCCATTCAGGTTCCGCTTGTCATCCACCAGCGGATCGCCGTTGGTGGTCCAGTTGTTGGTCCATCCGTGGTTGGGCTGTGCCTGGCGATATTGGGCGTGAAAATACAGGGTGCCGGGGGCCAGTGGGTGCGAGTCTGTCTGGTAATCGATGTTGTAATACAGGCTGCCGATCGGCTGCTTGCCCTCGTTCGAAATTGTGACCTTGGCGTGCCGCTGGAAGGGCATGGGGAAAAAGCTATTGAGGCTGTTTTCGCTTCCCACGGATAGCAACTCAGACTGCCAGGAGTAGTAGTCTCCCAGGCCCAATCCGAAGAAGTCCCCGATCGGTGCTTCCACGCTGGGTGTCGCCTCGCCATCCCAATAGATGCGCAGCACGATGCGTTTTAGGTGGTAGGGCTCGTCGCTCGAGATGGTAAACCAAAGATGCGAAATTCTACCCGGGCCATCCGTGTCCAACACGGTCAGCGAAGCACCGGGCTCCACCCTGCGGGCATCCGCATTGGCCCCCGTGGGGTCTGAACTCGAAGCACGGTGGGAAGTGTAGGTCTGTAGGCGAGTCAGATCCGGTTGCCACCCAGCGTTCTGATCTTGAGCCACGAGCGATAGACTCGTCGCCAGAAATACAAACCCGATAAATCGCCTCACTATAGCTTCCTCTTCTGAAAATCCCGCGACGGCGTCCGTTGCTCGGCGATTCCCTTAAAAAAAGAGAGAAATCGACGGCAGGCGCTTATCTATCAAAATCTTACCGTGAGGTCAGCTTCCCAGGGCAATTATGTGTTGCAGGATTACCTCTCCCGTCCGGGCATCCGCGCTGTTAAAGCGGAAGGAGCGGGCGCTCTTCTCGAAGCGCAGGTTTCTTACTTCCTCGATCTTTCTCAGGATGGTCAGTTTCCCATCACGCTCGAGTGCCGCATCGACTGCACCGGGTTTGCCCGCAAACAGGCTGTAAGCAGGGGTACCAATGATTGCAGCCTCGCGGGCCATGGTGCCGCCTCCGCTCAAAACGGCGTCGGAATGTGCCATCAGGCTGAGGGCGTCCACCGCTTTGTCGGAAACCCGGAAGGGAGCCGAGTGCATTCCGTAGGAACTTTTCAGCCTTTCTCCCTGTTCCTGGGTCCGGGGCAGCACAACGACTTGCGCATCTCGATCCCCACGCAGGCGTTCCACCAGCGCCCGGAAAAGAACCTCGGAAAAGGGATCCTGGTAGTGAGCCCAGGTGGCGGGAGGGCGGACGGTAATAATCAGCCGGCCCGGATCCAGTTCCAGCTCTTCCATCACCCCGGGCGAGTTATGCCAGCCGCTCAGATACACGTTTTCCTTGAAGCCCGGATAGCGGATCACCTTTTTCATGTTTACGTGCCGGCGTTCCAGGGTGACGGCGGGAATCGTCTCCGGCAAGAGAAGTTTCGTCGCCATTCTCGAAAAGACCTCCGAGTCAACGAATTCGTAGTCATAAATAGTCATGACCGGAATGCGCAGGAGCCACGAGGCCAGCACCTGGGCACGGGAGCCATGGTTCACCGCTATGGCGGGACGGTTTTTGCGCCCGTATAAGGCTAGCCGCAACGCTCGGACTACCGTGGCGAACGCACGGGTCACAAAGAAATGAGGGGTGCGGTGCCGGCCGATGACCACACAGTGTAGCCCATGCGATTCCGTAATCTCTTCCACCTGGCCGAAGCGCCTGGCGGTCAGCAGGACTTCATAGCCGGCCTCTTCGAGTCTCCCGATGAGAGGGGGGAAGAATTGGGCGTGGGGCGAGTTATCCAGGTCGATCCAGATGCGCATTTTGCTTCCCGGAGCATCATAATCCAACCGGTCCGGACAAAACTTCCTGGTTTCGATCCACGTGCGCGGCGCTTCAATCGTCTGGGTCAGGCTGGACGATTCGTTTAAGGTGCTCCGCGTCACAGAGGCACAGGCTCCGCGGCATCGACCAAATTGCGTTGCCAGGCCTGCTTGAGAATACGGACGATTCTCGAAGCCGTCTGCCCATCCCAAAGAGGAGGGCGCACAAGGGCCGAGCCTTCCAAGCCGCCGTTCTCGAGGACATTGAGGGCGCTGTCCAGTAAGCGCCGAGGGTCCCGTCCAACCAATCTGTTGGTGCCCATGGAGACGGTGACCGGCCGTTCCGTGTTGTTGCGATACGTCAGGCATGGCACCCCGAGGAAGGTCGTCTCTTCCTGCACACCACCAGAATCCGTGATGACCATGACAGCATGCTGGATGAGGTCGAGAAAATCCAGATAGGAAGCGGGGGGCATCATCCATAGGCCCGGCCCAGCGATTTCTTTCCCATTCCACGTTCTCACTGCTCTGAGCCCGTCCGTTGCCCGTGCCGCTTCAATGTTCTGTGCCGTTCTCGGATGCGCCGGGAAAATTACGGGAATACGCTGTGCAACCTGGGCGATGGCGTCGAGCGTGCGCATCAGTTGATCTTTGTCATCCACGTTGCAAGGACGATGCAGGGTGAGGACGGCGTAGGCTTGCGCGTTCAGGCCCAACGCTGAGCGCAACGAGGATCCTCGCGACATTTCCATGGCGCTCATCAGGGAATCAATCATCAGATTTCCCACGAAGAAGACCTTGGCAGGGTCGACTCCCTCGTTCGACAGATTCTGGTTGGCGCTCTCTTCCGTGGTAAAGAGGAGCTCTGACAGCGCATCGGTCAGGATGCGATTAATCTCCTCAGGCATAGTCCGGTCAAAGCTACGCAATCCCGCTTCGACATGCGCGACTGGGATTCTCTCCTTGGCCGCAACCAGGGCACAAGCGATGGTGGAATTCACATCGCCTGCAACCACCACCATGTCTGGGCGGTCGTGCTCGACAAGCTCGCCAAACTTGCGCATGATCTCTGCGGTTTGTGTGTAGTGCTTGCCCGATCCGACTTCCAGGTTGTAGTCAGGAGGCTGGAGGGGTAGCTGATCGAAAAAAACCTGCGACATGCTGTAGTCATAGTGCTGGCCGGTATGCACCAGGACCGGCTCGATTTCCTTGTGCAGGCGCAACTCGGCCATCAGCGGAGCGATCTTCATCATGTTCGGCCGGGCGCCGACGATGCTCATGATTCTCAAGCGGTTGTTGCCCATCCCGTCCTTTGCTCTGATCGCAGAGCTGCTCCGACCGTTGAAAACGACCCTATGTCTTGCGTGAGATTAAGTGTACCCAGAGATGCCAACCTAGAACACCCGCAAGCGGTTTGAGGAGAGATACCGGGACAGGGGGAGCGTGCATATGATCCTGATAACTCTTCTCCAGCGCGAACCCAGGAAAGTCCTTTTCTACAGCAGATAGGTCGTAAACCTTACTGTACGGGTTGGATGGGCCGTCTGTATTGGCATGAATGAAATTGGACATCTTGAGATACGTCCATAGCCCCATCTTTTTCGCGTTTTCAAGATGGCCGGCGACGACCCCCGTCCCTTGCGCTCGATAGAGGTATAGAACGGCGATACCTAGACGGCGCAGGATCGAGATGGACAATAGATAATTGAGTGAGCGGCGAGCATACAGCATCACGATCAGGTGTCCACCCGGCTTGAGCACACGGGCAATCTCTTTTTGTACGCCTAAGACGTCAGGGATATGGTGAAGGACACCATGAGAAAACACGATGTCAAAGCTGTTGTCACGAAACGGCATCGACAGAGCGTTGCCACGCTCGAGCCTCTCGTAAGGGAGCCTGCGGAGGCGTAACCTCGTCGAAACCCGGCTTATGGATTCGGGCGACAAGTCGAGGCCAGACCATATGGCTCCTCGACGGATCATCTGCTCGGAATCAGCGCCTTGTCCTAAACCAATTTCAAGAACGCGCTTGCCCTCAAAATCGATCGCATCCAGGCGACGCAAAATGTGGGCTTCCAGACGGTAGCGAAAAGCATCATAGCGTTGAAAAAATGCCTCGTGATCCACGCTCAGACTCTCGACCTGGCTTTCACCGCACGGGTGAGCGTCCCAGAATTCGCGGATTACCTGCTCAGTCACTTCGTCCATAACGGATCCTGCTGTTAGGGTATAAGCTTGGTACCTTCCGATGTGCGGAATTACCGGCGTACTGGCGTTCAAAAACAGCAACTTTGAGGTAACGACGGAATTCCTTGTCCGCATGCGGGAGGCGATGGTTCATCGTGGCCCGGACGGCGCCGGCTTATGGATTTCGCCGGACCGCCGCGTGGGTCTCGCACATCGGCGGCTTTCCATCATTGATCTTTCTACGGCCGCTGCCCAACCCATGAGCAATGGGGAGGGGTCGCTGCAGATCGTCTTCAACGGTGAGATTTATAACCATGCTGCGATCAGGCGCGAGCTTGAAGAAAAAGGCCACCGCCACTGGAAAACGGACCATTCGGACACCGAGGTGATCCTGCACGCCTTTGAAGAATGGGGCATCGCATCTCTGCAGAAATTTCGCGGCATGTTCGCCATCGCCCTCTGGGATGCAAGGGTGCGCCGTCTCTGGCTCATACGCGACCGAGTCGGCGTCAAGCCGCTCTATTACAGCATTCATCATGGGCGGATCACGTTCGCATCGGAAATCAAAGCCCTGCTTCAGGATCCTGACCAGGTTCGTGCTGTGAACGAAGAAGTACTCTTTCATTACCTGTCCTTCATCTCCACCCCTGCGCCGGACACTTTGTTCGCTGGGATCCATAAACTGCAGGCCGGTTCGTTCCTGACCATGGACGCGGATGGCCAGCGCCGTGAAGAAAGGTACTGGGATGTTCTTGACCACACCACGCCACTGACGGGCGTTTCGGAAGAAGAGATTGCTGAGCGCCTGCTTGCGGAACTCCGCACAAGCGTGGCGCTGCGTACCGTAAGCGATGTTCCGGTGGGAGTTTTTCTTTCTGGCGGGATTGACTCCAGCACCAATGCTGCACTTTTTTCCGAGTCGGCTTCAGAAGGTGTTAACACTTTTTCTGTTGGGTATGACAGGGACTACCGCGGCTGCAAGAGCGAACTGCCGCAAGCCAGTCAGTTCGCAGCAAGCATTGGAGCCGTTCATCATGAACGGGTGCTCACCCAGCAGGACTTTCTCGACTTCCTCCCCCGCATGATCTACCTGCAGGATGAGCCCATCGCCGATCCTGTTTGCATGCCTGTGTATTTCCTCTCCAAGCTGGCGCGCGATCACGGCGTTGTCGTCGCCCAGGCAGGGGAAGGATCGGATGAGCTGTTTTGGGGCTATAAGCATTGGAAACAAATCCTCAACCTGATTCGCTGGGACGCGTATCCAGTTCCACGCGCCGCCAAGAGGATTGGCCTTTTGGGACTAAGTGCGCTCGGCAAGTCTCACAGCCCGGCTTATGAGCTGCTTTGGCGTGCGAGTTCCGGATTCCCGGTCTTCTGGGGTGGGGTCCACGCCTTCTCGCAGCGCGCCAAGCTGGACCTGCTTTCGCCCCGGCTCCGGCGCCGTTTCCGCAACCAGACTTCCTGGACGGCGATAAGTCCCATTCATGAGCGTTTCCTGCAGAAAGCCTGGGAAAGAACTCCGGTCAAGTGGATGACCTACCTCGACCTGAACCTGCGCCTGCCGGAACTGCTTCTCATGCGGCTCGACAAAATGGGAATGGGCGTTAGTCTGGAGACGCGAGTTCCCTTTCTCGACCACAAGTTCGTGGAGCTGGCAATGAGCATTCCGGAGCAGGTAATCACGCGCGGACATGAATCAAAGCACATCTTAAAGAAGGCGGTGCGGGGCCTTATACCCGATGAGATTATCGATCGCGAGAAGCAAGGCTTTGGCGTGCCGATATACGAATGGTTCTTCCAGCAATTTGGAGAATTCGCCAGGCAGGAACTGCGGACGTTCTGCGATCAATCTGATTTCCTGGATCAACGTGAGGTGATGAAGCTGATTCAAGCAGGGCGGGGACGGGATGCCTGGTTCCTGCTGAATTTTGCTCTCTGGTGGAAGGAATTCATCCAGGGCAAGAGCCGCAGCTCAGCCGATCAAATTGAATCTCTCGTTGTCACCCAATAGCTTCTCCACGCGGTATGGTGTAAGGGATGTCTGACGCTGCACAGCTTGCCCAAACTCATTGGGATGAGACTCCTTTGTTTCTGACCGAGCAGGAGCGCTACTCCATTTATCCCTGGCTGTACGAGGTCGCAGAGTTTCGCCAGCATCGGGGAGAGAAGGTTCTCGAAATAGGCTGCGGAACCGGCGCCGACCTGCTGCAATTTGCAAAGCACGGAGCCATTGCAACCGGTGTTGACGTGACCACGAGACATGTAGATCTGGCCCGCGAACGCCTTGAGGGCCTCGCGGTCATTCATCAAGGCGACATGCGGCACCTTCCTTTTGAGGATGAAAGCTTCGACTATGTCTATTCGCATGGCGTTCTTCATCACTGCGAACAACCAGAACAAGCGGTGCGTGAGATGTTCCGAGTCCTTCGTCCAGGTGGGAAGATCAACATCCATGTCTATGCCTTCTGGTCATATTTCACGCTATTTCGTTTTCTGAGGTATGGCTTGAAATGGAAATTACACATTGAAAATAGTGAAGCGCCAATTTATATCGCTCTCTATACCGGACGGAAGCTAAGGCAAGTCTTCGGTCCTGATATCTCAATCGAAAAACATCAGTGCAAACCATTCGAGTTCCTGGCCCCATTATTCGGCTGGTTTTTGGTGGTCAAGGGTCAAAAGTTTTAGGTTCATGACAACGACAAAGAAACCTGCTTCCGGGATCCGCCCCATTACAACAGAAGTGTTGCTCCTACTCTCATTATTGCTGGCCTTCTTCTTGGCCACACTCACACTTTGGGTCACTGCTTACTTGCCCGTGGCGCTCTTCGAGATATCCGTGTTCTTGATCGCAGGAATAGCGATTGTTTTAAAACTGGCCCCTCCAAGTGGCACCCGTTTCCCTTTGTTCGCCCTGAGTTTCGTCGTTCTTTGGGGATGCCTGCAACTAGTCTCCGGCTGGACTATCAACCGATTTGCGACTGAGCGTGCAACTCTGCAGTGGATGACCTGGGCCGCTGTCTATTACATAGGGGTAGCTGCCCTGAATGAAGGAAGGTTGGCTAAAGTCGCTCGCACGGCGATGGTGTGGTTCGCCTTTGTAGTTGCCGTAGAGGCCATTCTCCAGGCATATCTATCACCCGAAAAAGTATTCGGCTTATTTACTACCGGCTACCATGAGTTCGTGATGGGGCCAATCGTCTATCACACTCACTTCGCGGTCTTCATCGAGGCCATTCTCCCCGTTGCGCTCGTCCTCGCACTCAGCAAAACCAAAGAGTCCTACAGGTTCCTTGGGGTTTCGGCAGTGCTGCTTACGTCGGTAGTGGTGAGTGCTTCGCGAGGAGGACTTATGATCGCTTTGGCTGAGGTGCTTGCTGTCTTGATTCTGTCGCACGTGCAAAAGCCTGAAGGTGGTCGAAGAATCGGAGTTCTGGCACTGGCCCTCGCGGGGATCACCGTAATCCTGACCATGATTGTGGGATTTGAAACAGCAACGGAGCGGTTTTATTCCGAAGCCCTGACCCTGGGCCGCCTTCAGTTCGCAATCTCCACTCTGCACATGATCGCCGTGCATCCCTTGATTGGCTGGGGGCTTGGTTGCTGGCCTGCGGTGTATCCCGCCTATGCCACGTTCGATCCCGGAGCCATTGTGAATCAGGCACATTGTGACTGGCTGCAATGGACTGCTGAAGGGGGCTTACCGGTTGGGCTCGCCATGCTTTCTCTCGCCCTTTGGGGGCTCAGGCCGGCGATTCGCTCGATCTGGGGGATTGGCGTGATCGCGGTCCTGGTCCACGCGATGTTCGATTATCCGTTCTCGCGTCCGGCCGTTGGAGCGTGGCCTATTCTGATTCTTTCTATGGCAGTGGCCACCCAACACAAACAGGAGTCTCGGCCTATTCAGGGCTGACGGTTGATGACTTGCCACCGCCCAACCCAAGAGCCACTCCGACTACTGCGCCAGCGGCGATCCCCACGATGACTAAGATTTTCGCGGTATCGCTGTGTTGGGGTAGAGGAGGAGGCGTGGGGGCGTTGTTCACCTCTGGAGGGGCTTTAGCTTCGGGATTGGCGCCGACTTCTGGTCCCGCGCCATTGGAAGGAACGGTTTCACCGGAAGGGGTGGGTGGGGCCGCTGCGGGAGGGTTTACTGTTGGAGTACCTCCGCGTATCTCGCTCAGCGGCATCTGGTGAATATCGGAGACCGACATCACCTTGGAGGCCCCTTCCGCAGCCGTTGTATCAAAGGTGCTACCGGTAACCTCTACGGACGCGCCAACCAGATCATCTAGCCCTGACCCCTGTAGTTCGTAGGTTACGTTCGTCGCTAGATCAGTCAATAAATAGTGCCCATAACGTCCCGGATGGTCCTTACGAAGTATGCCGTGCAGCGTCAGCTGAACCCCTGCCGGCTGTGAGGCCTGTCCCGAAGCTGCAGGGGACGGATTCGGCTGCGGTGCTGTTGCATTTGAGTCCTGCGGTGAAACCTGGATTACAAAGCTCAGCACCTTGCCTGGTTCCAGTCGCGCCACCAGTGCTCCCGCTGGATTGCGAACCTCAGCGGCTCCGCTTTGCGCGGCTACCTTAAGATGGGACCTGTCTTGCATGCCTATAAAGACAGCACCCTGAGGGGATAAGGAAGACACAGTAAGCCCATCGACAACCAGTGCATGGTGACCCCGCTGGATGGCCGCTCCGCGCTCAAGAACGCCATACTCACGGAATACCTTGACCGCTGACTCGGGCTGAAGGAGCAGGTTGGAGCCCCCGGGGAACATGAGATCCGAGGTCGCATTTCCCGTCTGTACTACATTCCCCTGGAACAGGGTGGAGTTGCCGTGCACGACGGCTCCATCGACCTGCACTTGACCGTTTGTCACGACGAAGCCGATGCTCGATGGCGACGCAGCCACACTGACCAGGCAGCTGCAGGTAAACAGCGAGATGGCGGACTGTAGCTTGACGAGCATTCCTACCTCTAGGGCGCAGGCGCCCCCGACGCGCACAAGTTTATCACCCTTTGGAGCAACGATCCGCAACCAAAATCGCTCAAACATCCTTCAAGGATGCCAACCCGGGCAAATTCCGTTTTGATAGATAGTACCTTCGGCACAGCTTAACGGAAGAGTATAGGAAAGTCAGGCAAAGGAACGTAAGCAGGTAGGAGGGCCTGGGAACAGCCACGATTCCATTCATTGCGCTCATTGCCATAGTCAGAACAAAGGCGGCATCAAACCAGAGAGCCGCCCTTTCAGTAAACATCAGCCGGCGCACAGGATATAACAAAATCAACGCCAAGACGATCACGATGGCCGCTTTGGCCGCTACGCTTTGAATCACCAGCCAAGGTCTGCGCTTCACTATGCCCCACAGCTCACGCCGAAGGATGGCCTCATATTTTGCGGATGCATATGCCGCAGTTGGATCGATCGACCGAACCTTCTCACCCGCAACACCGTCTCGGTACTCTGATACCTCAGAGTTAGGAATAAATCCAAGACCTATGTAAACGGTATGCCAGAGAGCGTGACTATTCACGGCCGTCGGCGTCTGGCCAACTTTGGCCAGGGCAGCGTCGCGCCGAGCGATCAAAGAACGCTCATAGAGCAAGGACGGAACGCACGCAAGCACGATAAGCAGGATTGGTACCAGAGGCTTTTGGATACGAAATCGCGTAACGAACATCGTAAGCAAGAAGGTCACGCAAATAACGATGCTTCCGCTCCTCACAAGTGAACACCATGAGCAACAAAAAGCAAGCAGAGTTGCACTCATCGTCAGCGCGAAGGATTTTCGGTTAAGCCCGAAGTGCAGCAACCAGGGAATCCCGGCTATAAGCGGAGAGATCTGAAACATATACTCATCGGCCACTTTCGCCTCTGCAATCCCCAGGCAAAGAAACACAACAGCACCTATCCCACGCAATTGCCGGTCAGGATAAAGGTTCCAAAAGCCGGCATAGCCGATCAGAAGGCCCGAAGCGATAACTGCAAATATAACGATGTCGTAGGTATCTGCCAGCGACATTCCGATGAAGTGTGAAACGCTCGGTATCAGCTCCATCATCCCAGGATCGTCGCTCCTCCCCGTCTGCAAGTAACGACGTCCGTCGAATCCAACCGTGGCCGTTCCACTGCACTGATAACCTCGTTCTGCCTGCACCATGGCAACATAACGACTCGTCATCAGCCTGAAATGAGTAGGCGCCTGGCGTTGCTGCATAAGAGACGCATCACTGTTGTAAATCTGTTCTGAATAGCTGCAGGTACTCAAGCCAGGTCGCGTTGGTCGATTCTCTGCTCGACAAAAGGCGGCCGCATAACTGGCAACGACCATGAGAAAGGCGACCTTGCAGGCGGCATGGCTGAGTCGGGAGGAGATATGCGCTGCCCTCGTAACGCCTCGCAACTCTTCTCCCGGCGGCACGGCCTTCCTGGCGCCTCCTGTCGATGATTGGTCAGGCGTATTCATCTGCTTTCCGCGATGCGCGTTTTGGGCTGGCCTGCTATGTCTGCTCTAAGAGCTGCAGAGAAGTCAGGCCAGCAGGCCCTTCTGCGCGAGCCATTCTGGTCTGCATCTGGTACAGTACGCCGAGGATAAACATGTAAAACAGGTTGATGTCGGAAAAGTATACAGTGGCGTAGTCCAAGCCGATCAGGACGTAAATGAGAAGGCAATAAAGAAACGCGAGCCAGCCTGGGGGATAGGCTTTTCGGATCCGCCACATTGCTCGAATGAGAAAGGCCTGTGCCGACGCATAAAGGAACAGGCCGACTATGCCTTGGTCCGAAAGGACTGTCATCAGCACATTGTGTTGAACGTTCATCGACTCGATGCCCTTCCATCGGGCCATATATTGCGGATTCCGAGAGGCAACATCGTGGTATAAACCGAATCCTACGCCGAAGAGCGGATACTCACGAACCACGCGCAACGTTTCCTGATGCTGGGCAATGCGCTGATAGACATTGTCCGGACTGGAAACGCGATCCTCATAGAGTCGCGGATCGAGCAACTTTGTGGCGATCGTCGTGAGCAGGATCAAGGCAAAAAATGCTGCCCACATTCGACGCGAGATCAGGCGGTATCGTGAATAGGAGTCGATGATCGCAATCGGAATCAGTGCAAATATGAGGCCGCGATTCAGTGGAAGTAGCGCTGCCCCGAGTGAGGCCAGGCACCCTGTCCTATGAAGCAGCATCTGCCACGCGGAGATATCACGCGGCAGCAGCCGCCGCAAATAGACGATAAAGAAGAAGGCGAGGATCGCCACCATGGATAAAACGATCTGCTGCTCAAAGGGTCCATCGGCTCGCCTGAGCTGCGTATCCGTAAACATCGGTTCGGAGCCGTTCCAGGGAAGCAGGTCGATACCGGTGGTCAATTCAAAGAGCCCGACGATGAAGATGCCTAGGCCCAAGATGCATGCACAGGCGTGCAGCTTCTGAAGGTCCTCGATCAGTGGAAAGTAACGCATCGCATACAGGCCAAGCACTGCAGGCAACACCATCCCGTCTACCAACAAACGATAGGAAGGCAACACCTCGGACGGGGAGTGTCCGGCGAGAGAAAAAAAACAGACCAGTAGATAGAGACCCCAAAGATAGGCGCTGGTACGCATGTCGCGCGTTAAAGGTGCCCCCGCGAAGGCCCGCCGCGAGACGGCGATCATTTCAATTGCGAGCAGCACAGAGAATGCGCGATCGACGGTGAAGATGGACCGTTCCGCCGGGAATGAGAAGAAATAGTAGCAGTACGGATACACGGCCACCCACAGAGGAACAGCGTAATGAAAATGGCCGCGTACGATGCTGATCGAAATCCAGATCAGCGCGATCCACCCCACGATGACTGCGATGCCCACTTTAACCGGCGCCATTGGAAGCACGATGCAAAGCGGCACCAAAGACAATAAAAAGAGTACCCAGTAGAGCGGATTCGCCCCGCCTGACGGTCCAACATCTGCTGTTCCGGAGTTTCTAGAAAATTCCATCGATATGACCGGGTATCAGTTTCAACTCAGCGACACCATCTTTTGCATCCTGATCGCTGCCTCGACGGCGAAGGTGGCCTCCGTCACCTCGATTAATTCTTCAAACGGGATGGGTGCGGCTTTGCCCTGCCTCATGGCTTCGACAGTCAGCTCCACTTCCCGGCGATGGCCCTTGTCTCGTCCGCCTTTCAATGTCTCAGTCTTGCCATTGCGGGAAAGGTAGAGAGCTTTGAAGTCATCGATGCGGGCGATGCTGCTTCCGCAGAATACCTCGAAGTATTCCTTAGCAACCGCCCTGTCCCCATTTGCAGCGTACAGCAGATTTGCCACTGAGCCATCCTCGAAGCCGATGGTGACCGTGAGGTTGTCGCGGCTGTAGCGGCCAGCGTCCGGCAATGCCGCGGCGGTCACGGTGCGCATGGGGAACCTCACAACAGCGCGCGCCCAATCGATAAAATGACACAACTCGCCAACGATTCTGCCGCCATTCTCCGGGTCCTGGATCCAGCTGTCACGGGGAATAAACCCGGCATTGCAGCGGATGTGCACCAGCATGGGCTCGGTGCGGCCGGCGAAGAAGCTCTTCAGCTTTTCCGTAAGCGGCGAGAAGCGGCGATTGAAACCCACCATGAGAAAAGGCGATCGGTTCTCTGCCAGGGCTCTTGCGTAGGCGGTTTGCAGCGTCTCCAGCTGCTCGCGGTTGATTGCCAGCGGCTTTTCGACAAAGACACGCTTGCCTCGCTCCAGGGCGCTCTCCACATAGGCGGCATGACTGTTGTGCCGGGTAAGAATGAAGACCGCATCCAGGTTGGGGTTGGCGAGCAGTTCGGATGGGGATTCAGCGAGGGTGAAACCAAACCCAGTGCGCGCCGATGCGGCAGCCGCGCCCGTGCTGGTGGCAACCGATTCCAACGTCAGCCCCGCCGTCGAACGGAGATGGGGAAAGATAATGGCGCGCGCAAACCCTCCCGCGCCAATGCATCCCACGCGCAGTTTGTCGTTCGGTCTCGATTGCACAGCAAGCGCCGGCGAAGACGGCTTAACCTCAGAGCGCCGCTCACCAGTCGCGTGGTAATCGATAATCCCGGTGTATGCCCCGGCTTCCACGAGGGCATACGCCTTCTCGCCTTCCTCCACCGGGAAACGATGCGCTAGCAGCGGCTCTAAGTGAAGCTCACCAGAAGACAGGAGATCCAGGAAAGCCTCCATGTTCCGCTTCTCCGTCCAGCGAACAAAACCGATCGGATAATCCTGCCCTCCTTCTTCGTAGCGAGGATCGTAGCGGCCCGGACCGTAGGAGCGAGACATCGTTAAGGAGATCTCTTTCCTGTACATGTTCGCTCGAGATACGCCCATGCCGACATCTCCGATCACCGAGATGCGGCCGCGGTCCCTCAGGAGCTTCGCCGCCAATTCCAGCGGGTCGGCCGATTTGGAAGCAGCGGTAATCAATGCCGCATCCACTCCGTAGCGCGAGAAGGTCGCAATCGCGCTTTCCAGTCCCGGATCGCTTGTGCACAGCCCAAGGTGAGCCCCTAGCGATGCAGCCTTCGCAGCGCGGTCTTGGGAGAGATCGATAGCAACCACCCGGCAGCCGGCGGCACGCAAGAGCTGAATTGCCAAAACGCCGACCAGACCCACGCCGATCACGGCCACCGTCTCTCCAAAGGTGACGTTTGCCTGGCGTACGCCCTGGACAGCAATGGCCCCGATCGTCGTCAGCGATGCAGTCTCCATATCGACATTATCGGGAAGGCGAACGGCGAGATTTGCGGGCACAAAGTTGATCTCGCAGTGGCTGGCATAGCCGGTGCCGGCGCAAGCCACCCGGTCGCCAGGCTGAAACCCGTCTACGCCGGCACCGACCTCGATCACGAAGCCAGAGCAGGAATAGCCGAGGGAGGAGAGCGTCTCCAGGCGCGCCTGCACTTTCTGACGGGCCGCCTTGATGCCATTCGATTGCGCATAGGCAAGCACCTGTTTCACCAGATCGGGACGAGCCAATGCTTTCCCAAAGATGGATTTGCGGCCGGCCTCCACCGCCGCCTTCTCCGTGCCCGAGCTGATCGCGGAAAAAGCCGTGCGCACAAGGATCCCTCCTCCTTGCAGCTCAGGAGCCGGCACGTCATAAGACGCAACTTGCCCGGACTTCAAATCTTCCAGCAAAGCGCGCATTCAATGCCCTTCCATGAGGGGATGGAGTTCTGCAGGGGGATGCGAGTACTGCTGGCCGCGCAGGAGAGAATGGATGAGCGCCGCAAGCTGGCTCGCTCTTTCATCCCAGGTGCCTTCTTTCACCACCCCCTGGCGCTGCGCCGCAAGCGCCGGAGAGTCCTCTGCCAGCGCCGCTTCAACCTGCGCGATGAACTCCTGCGTGCCGCGGTAAAACCGCAGGCCGGGCGTCTGCAGGTACTCGTAAAGCGGCGCCATCACCACCGGCTTTCCTGTGGCCAGATATTCGCGCACCTTGATCGCGCTTCCATAGCTAGTGAAGATGTTGTTTTCCCGCCAGGGCAGAACGCACACGTCGAACCGCCGAATGTAGCTCGGCAGGTCACGATACGGTTTCGATCCCAGGAAATGGATGTTAGGGGCTGAGATCCGCACCAGGTTCGACTTGAGGCCGAGTAGTACCCAGTGCCAGTTGGGCCGCAAACGGGCAACCTCCGTCATCAGCTCGGTGTCCATCACGTAATCCATCGTGCCGAAGTAACCCAAAATCGGATGTGGGATACCTTCAAGCTCCGGTGCGGGCTCTACCTTCAAATTGGCAAAATGATCGAAATCGACCGCCTGCTCGAGAAAAAATCGATGGGGCTCGGTTGCCTCGAGAAATAGCTTGCGGCCCGAGTACAAGACCACGTCGGCCGTATCTTTTAGCTGACGATCGTATCTGCGAATCACTTGTGCCGACAGGGCGCTGTCTTCGTTGGCATCGTATTTGTCGGATACCTGGTAAAGAAGCAGCTTCTCGTCCAGACGGCCTGCCATCTCCGCGGCGGTAGGGATCGCGACCCACAGGATCGGACGTGAGATGTGAAGCAGCAACATGGCCAGACGCAGTTGCGCGACCAACAGGACTCGGTTGAGCCACCGGCCGGCCCTCGACCCGTAAAGCGGCAGGTTCACCGGCGTCATCACCCACAGACCCTCAGGAACCTTGCGCAACCAGCGGGTATAGCTCCTGAGCTTCCGTTTGATCTTGAGGAAAAAATCCGGGTTCCCTATGGAAGGCAGCCCCATGCTGATGGAATTGACAAAAAGAACCTTGTTCCGCAGCGCATAGCGCTTGAGCAGATGATTCTTGGAGTGAGGATGGTGGTACCACCAGTCTTCGCCCGCGAAACAGACGATACTCTCACCCTCAAGCGCATTCTTATCTTCGGCTTCCACTATCAATCCCATTCCACCCTGGTCTGCACTCTAGCAGGGAGGCCCGCCGTGGTTTGAATCTGGATACAACTCGCAGGCAACCCGGCGCCATATTCCCGCGAGATCTGCACCGGCAGGATGATCAACCCCAGGGGAGTTTCGGCTTCGCACTGGAGAACCAGCCGACGAGAGCCCACAATGACGCAGCTGACCGTTTCTCCAGTCATCATCTCAGAAGAAACACGCCATTCGGGACCCAGGATATACCGCAGCTCCAGCAAATGCTTTCCCGCTCCAGTCACCTCATCAAGGATCGTCCATGAGCGCTTGAACAGTTGTACCGTTCTGTGGTGCTCGACGCCAATTCTGGAATAGCCCTGGTGCGATGCTCGCACAGCCGTCTCGCCGTCTTCCAATATCGCAATCCTCGAGACAACGGCCTCATTGCCGCACAGAAAAAGCAACCCAGGGTCGGCGGGAACGATATTCTGGTCCGCTCCATCCACTACCAGAGTATTGTGCGCCCGGGTGGAGCGATCAAGGTTTCGCAACTCTGCCGAACGCGTGTAGCATCGGCTGCCGCTATCGCAGAAAACCTCTTCCGTGCCCAGGCGAAAGACAACGGACAATTTGTCGCAATGAGTATGACTGCCCAGCCCGCGAAGTCCATTCGGCATCGTGCAAAAGATCACCGACGCTTCCCCTGAGCGCAGCACCGCAATTCCAGAGTCGGGCATGATCGAGACTGGCTTCTGCTCGGGCTTGCCTGCGTGGACGCCGGTCGCAAGCCCAAGCCATACCGCGTCCTCCGCCTCGCCTCCTATCGGGATCTGGAGCAGAGAAGATGCCAGCCCACAAAGGGACCCAACCCGCAGGGAGTTCCTTTCTATGGCCGGGAGCATCGTTTGAGCAATATCGTCACCGAGCAACTCGACCCTGCCGTTATCACAATCCCCGAGGTGTGGCAGCTTCCAGCCGTCATCGGCCAGAGAAGCGATCCATTCGAACATCTGTCGCAAGCGCCCGGCGAACTCCGCTGCCATCACGCATGTGCGTCGCTGCTGCACCACGAACGAATGCAGAAACATCTGCCCTACCAGAACGTGGTAACCGGTGGAAGCCTCACAATCGCCTCCGTCTGCGTACGTCTGAAGCAGAATCTCCCGTTGTACAGCGTTAGCATATCTTTGCAGCCGCTGATCCATGCGGGGGCCATGGAGATATGCAGACAAGGTTGTTAGCCCGACGATGTTGCTCAGGTAATGATTGCTGCGCCGCAAGAAAGAGAACTCGCTATAGGCTTCAATAAATCGAAGATGCTGCCAAAGCGAAGCGGTTATCTGATCGAGCCAGGGTTTTTCTTCGGCGGTAAACGGCCATAACAGCTCCATGGTGAGGCAGAGACTGGTCCCCCGTAGCGCTGCTTCCATCGCCACCGTCCAATTCACTCCCTTCCCCAGCGGATTGCGCGCCATCCAGTCTGCCAGCAAAGACCGGAGAGCCTCCCGGTATTTGCGATCGCCGGTCAGCACGTAGGCTTTAGCGACTACCGGGGCGAATTGCAGACGCGAGAGCTCCCAGGGAGCCTTCACATCCGATCCGTCGTGACGAACGATTTGCATTTTTCCGGAGGCTTCGACCGGCCAGTTTTTTCCGGAAACCCAGTCACCCTGCCAGTCGGGGTTCCTCCCGAGATTGGGGGCGCCATACCCCATCAACGGATACTCTCCACGGAGAATTGCGTCAGCATAAGCGAGGATAGCTTCGCGGGAGCGCTCAGAAACAAGGTTCCTGTTCAGCCGGTAATAGCCGATAGGACGGAAAGTGACCGGACAATCGCCGCCTTGGCCTGCGATCCGAAAAATCGATCTACGAATGGACCGGACCCCACGCCATGCGGCTTCAGCTAACAGGGCAGGCAGGGGTTCTCGGCGTACTGCGCTAGCAATCGTGCGCAGCTTCACCCCGGATTCCCAGTCGAGCGTGGGAGTGTCAGCGAACTGCCGCTGCAATCGAGGCTCTCGGCTGTTTGCGAGGGCATATCGCTTAAGGCCCACGAGACGTTCCGCGCCCAGCTGTGCCGTTCGACTGCGGCACGCCGCGCCGCGGCGCCAAGTGATTCGCGTTTCGCCGGGTCCAGGGCAAGTCGCAGAATCGCCTCCGCAAGCTCTTCGACATTGCCCGGGGTTACCAGCCAGGCGGTCCGGTCATGCTCCAGAACTTCGGCGAGTTGCTCCAGCCGGCTGGCGACGATGCTCTTACCCATCGCCATATATTCAAAGAGCTTGGTAGGCGACCCGAAGAATCGGCTGCCGTCCGGCATAGGAATATGCGGTGAAACCAGAATGTCCGAGGCATCAAGGTATTCGGCCACCTTATCGCTGGGCAGCGATCCGGTAAATATCACCGCTCCCGTCTTCTCGAACGCTGCCAGGACGGAACGCATTTCTCCATGGAGCAAGCCATCGCCCATCAGAACAAAGCGCAGGCGGCAACCGCGACGGCTGCTCAACAGCTGGACGATGGCCTGCTGTAGGATCTCTATCCCATGCCATAGGCTGAATGATCCGGCAAAGCCGATCAGCACCTCGTCGGGCTCTACATGAAGCGCTCTGCGTCCTGATTCTCTCCCCCGTCCGGGATAAAAATATTCGGGATCAACGGCATTCGGATTCACCCGAATGCGATCGGCCCGAATACCTCTTCCCGCCAACTCTGCTCTGAGGGCTTCGGAAACCACAATGATCCTGGCCGCGCAGCTCAACGTCACTTCTTCGCACAACCTGATCAAACCCCGAAAAGGGGTTGGATCCCAGTGATCTGCGATCCACCCTTGCGGACCGTTGTATTCAAGAATCAAAGGAACCTGTAAACGTCTCGAAAGCAGCGCTCCGGCAATCGCAAAACGACAATGCCGTTGATAAAAAACCCCGGGAGTGGCCGATGAGAGATGTTCCTGCACTCCGCGGGCAAAGACTAGATTGTAGGCAAGTATGGGGGCTTCCCAGAAAAAGTAAGAACGGCTCAGCGGCACGACGATCTCGCTTTCGAAA
This sequence comes from uncultured Acidobacteriaceae bacterium, assembly GCA_963788515.1. Classification (GTDB taxonomy): domain Bacteria; phylum Acidobacteriota; class Terriglobia; order Terriglobales; family Acidobacteriaceae; genus PALSA-350. Next base: position 1,375,223 of record CAWBGZ010000015.1, on the reverse strand, counting down.
GCATCCTGCGCTAATCCAGTGCCGCTGAAGACGCGGCAGGTTCTCGCGGTGCTCTTAACTCCGTACAGGAATCCGCGAATGTGACTGATGGCCCCGCCGCTTGATCCCAGCGTCTCCGGACTGGGAATCAGATATGCGATCTTGGGTTCACCGTTGCCTATGCCGGTAGGAACAGGTGCAGCCCGCATCACGCTAAGCTTGAGATAACACCACCAAGAGATCAGAGTCTTCAGATCAACCAGGATGCTGAACAGAACTGCGGGAGCCGACCGCAGAATATCGACGGTTCGCATCGTTTTCCATTGCCCGCTGCGATCGCATAGCACAGTCTCCCGGCACCGGTGCAGGAAATGGATGCATTCAAGGATCCGTCTGTACTTCAATTGGTCGAGGGATCGAAAGTAAAAGACGAGAGCCTTGCCGCGAATGCCGCGAAGTAGACGAATCCGCTCCGAGAAGCTGCTCTCTCGCAACTTGCGATACGGGAATTCTACGATCTCGATCGCGGGATAGCGGCTGCTCGCCAGAGCGCGCGCCTGGTCCGCTTCTCCCGACCAGACACACAGATAGACGATCCTGCTCTTTGCCATCGGCATCGCTTTTGCGCCTCCTAGATTGTGCTGGTGGCTGGAAAGGGCGCCAACTTGTTCCTGGGAGGCGAGCACTAGCGATCGCGAGTGGTGTAGTGACTGTAATAGCGCGGGCTGTAGTAGTAATATTGCGAGCTCATGTCCGCCCGTACCCCGTTGAGAACGATGCCAATGATATTTGCGCGCACTCGTTTGAGTTGTTCCACCACGCTGGCCACCGCGCTACGGTTCGTGCGACCGGCCCGGGCAACGATAATCACGCTGTCTGCGAGCGCAGCAATCTCCAGGGGTTCGGCGAAGCCCAGTAGTGGAGGCGAATCGATGACCACCAGATCGTACTCACGCTCGGCCTCATCCAGAATCGAACGCAGCACAATCCCGATCCGGTCTGCGACCCTTCGCGACGATGGACCTGCCGACAGAACATCCAGATCCGGATAGGCGTACGGAGTCTGGACAGCCTCCTTCCAATGCATGGTGCCATTGACCACATCGGAAAGACCGCGGTCGTTGGAAACTCCCAGTTTGATGACCGGCCGGCGCATATCGCCGTCAATCAAAAGCGTCCTGCGTTGCTGCTGGCTGTGAGCCGCGGCCAGGTAGAGCGCGATCGTCGACTTACCTTCGGCCGGTGAGGCGGAGGTTACCAGGATGCTCCGGGGATGGTGCTCCAGGCCGGCGGAGAGCAAAATAGAGCTGCGCAAAGTGCGAATGGCTTCATCAAAGGCTGCGTTCGGCGTCGCCAGCGTATCCTTGGCAGCGATTCCGTTAAACTTGGCGTCCGGATCCACGGGCAGTTCCTGCATGGGCAAGGTTCCCATCGTAAATTTGCCCACGGGCAGCGAAGGAAGCAGAGGAACGCGCAGCTCACGCTGCAGATGCTCGCTGTCCACAACGGTCGTATCCAGGGCATCCATAAGAAAGATGATGCTCAGGCCGATGATGGCGGATCCCAATAACGCCAGCAAGGTGTTAAGGGTCGTCTTGGGAAATGACGGATAAAGCGCGGGACGAGCGACATCCGCCAGCCGGATGGAACTGCTTTCGAAACTGGCGTTGATGCCGGCTTCGCGAATCTTGCGGATCAGCTCCTCGTACAGCGCCTTGTCGGTATCTGCCTCCTGCTTCAGCGCCTTGTATTCAAAGGACCGCGCATTCATCTGGTCGAACTCAACCTTGGCCTGGGTCATGTCCTGGCGTAAAAGGCTTTCCCGATTCACCGCCTGCTGGTAATCGATGCCCACCCTCTGCACGATTCGCCGCCGTAAAACATCGATTTGCCACTGCAATTCGCTTACCTGGCTGGCCGCTTTCTTGTAGACGGGATGGGATGAGCCGAATTGAGTCTGAATCTCCGCGAACTTCTCTGTGGATTCGTTCAGCTTTGCCTCCAGGGCGCGTAACTGCTCCCCCTGGTCGGACGCTTCTGCTGCCGGCAACGAGCCGCCTTTCACCGCGTTATAAGCGGCTTCCTTACTTGCCCGATCCACCTCAGCCGCCGTGAGGTCGTTATCGAGGTGCAGCAGCCGGGCGGAAAATACATTGGTTTTTTCCTCCGGATTGATCACATCGAGATCTTTCTCAAGGTTGGCCAGCGCCCCCGCGGAACGCTCCATTTGGGCCTTCAACTCTTCCAGTTGCTTTTCCATATAGCCCGTCATCTGCGAAGCCGCCTGAAAGCGAATGTCGTACGTATGCCGTATGTAGCTGCGGGCAATATCGTTGACCACATCGGCAGACAGCTGCGGATCCGGAGACCGGTAACTGATCAGAAGTAGAAAGGTATGCAGCGGACGCGTGACCTTCAAAGCGGGTAGCTTAATCGGCGCATCCTTAAGGCGCGAAGAGAGCAGCTTATCGTTCGCCAGCTTGCGCAGAGCCGGGGTCATGAGATGGTACTTCTCGACTACCGGACGCAGAACGGCGTCCGATTGCACGATTTGTTCCTGGGTGGTGAGATAGTTCTCCACATCCGCCGAGTTGACTGCGGTCGTGCTCTCAGCGCCAAGCACCGCGGCTGGAGTCTGCCGGTCGATATCAATGACCGCGGTGGACTCATAGAGAGGTGTCAAACGCTTGGAAACAATTACGGTGGCAATTACCGAAAAAACTATGAATGCAACCAGCTTCCAGCGGTGACGCTTAACAACCCAAAGATATTGAGACAGCGAGGGGCCGTTGAGCGGCGCCTCTTTTTCGACCAAAGGAAGAACAACACGAGGCGAGATAGCCCTGCGCTCCAAACTATTTGCGCTGTCGTCTGCTCTCTCAATTGGAATCGCAATCTCTTCTTTACGCATGTTGGCCGGTCTCAGTGCCAGATAATATAGTCGGTAGCGGTAGCGGTTCCCAGCCCTGCGATCCGGTCTAAGGTCTCTGCCGTGAGACGTTTTCCGTTGTTATCCGGGATGTAAAGTATGTCGTTCGCCTCCAAGGGCACATCTGGAGATTTGCGCTTCATGATCTGCGCCAATGGGACGGGCACTTCCGTTCTGGTGCCGCTTGGCGACCTGCGGTACACATAGGCCATCTTGGCAGAGTAGGGGGTCAGGCCCTCTGAGAGAGCCAGCAGCTGCAGAATCGTAGTCTCTTCATCATTTCTTACCGGGTACGCTCCGGGTTTCTTGACGTTGCCCACCACGTAGATCTTGAGCGCCTCGGGAACCAGCACTTCTTCGCCGCCGTGCAGCATCACGTTGAGCGCGGGGTCGGCATTGTCGATCAGCTTCCGCACGGGTATCGTCTGCGTGATCCGGGCAGGCTTTCCCCCCTGCATGACTTCCTTGCTGACAACAATATCGGAGCCGGCATCTTCTCTCATCCCTCCTGCCCGCGCGATCGCATCCAGCAGCGGAATGGGCCGCGTCGCCTGAAAGACCAGGGGGTTCCTGACCGCCCCAACCACGTTGACCGGCCGGCTCTGATACTCAACGATGGTCACGGTCACGATGGGATCGACCAGCACATTTCCCTTGATCAACGATTTGGCAATCGCCGATTCGAGCTGAGAAGGAACCATGCCCCGCACCTGGATCGGGTCTTTAAGCATAGGCAGGCGGATATTGCCATCGGCATCCACACGCACCGTGCGCGTCAGCTCCGGGGAATCGTAGACAGAGAGCGCCAGCAGATCATCGGGCCCAACTGGCTGGGTGGGTAAATTGGAGTAGGCGTAATCGAAATTCGAGACCGGGGAAATGGCTCGCTCCGATTGCTGCGCGTAGACGGTTCCGGCCAGTGCAATCAAGCACGCACTGAGCCAGCACGTACTTATCAGGCAGGCGCGAATGCCCGCCCCAGTGCGATCCCAATAGCGTGGGGAATCGCCTGCCTGTGGCAACGCAAAATGGGTTGCGGCAATTTTGAGCTGCGTCATGACGGATGCTGAAGAACGCCTAATCCAGTCTTGGGTGGGCCGCTGGCAAGTTGCCGGCGCCGGTTGGCGCTGTTATACGCCTCACGGTCCCGAATGTCATCTCGCGGTCCGCCTGCCAGGTCGACGATCAATCGCCCTCCACCCGCTGTTTCTTGAGTGTAGTCTCAGAACGCGGGAGAATCAGCCCCGGAAGTGGAGATTTTCGGCCCCGGGCAGTGCTCAGCAGTAGTCAAGGAGAGGCGGACTTCTGAGAGCGTAAGCTTTCCCTCAACCCTCACCGTGCCCGGCTGCCGTTGGTAAAGCAGTGATAAATGCGCAAACGCGGCTCCATCCGGGGCCGTAAAGCAGGCGTATGCCACCCCTCCTGGCTCTGCGGAAAGACTCCCCGTCCTGGCTAGCACGGCGCCCGATCGATCGTCCGTCACCGACCATTCAAGTCCGCTGCCTGGAGCAATGCCGGTGGTCGCATAATGGACGGCCAGGGCATAGTCCTTTCGGGCTTGCACTGGAGCGGTCTGGTCCATGAGCACAAAACCATCCGGCTCGTCCCCGGAAAATTCGAAACCAAGTGCATTTGGACCTGTGTTCAGAAAAGAACTCACCCCCTCGACCGTCTCGAGATGCCAGTCGAAGCCTCGGGAAATGGGCGATTTGCCAAATCGGCCGTTGGTGACTGCGTCTGCGGAGTCCGCCGCAAGTGGGGCGTAAGCCAGCTGACCACGGGTCACAAGACCATTCCACAAGGGTAACGCCAGGTCAGGACGCTTGTTCGCGATCAGCCAATCGCAAACCCCCAGCAGGGTTCGTGCGTTGTCCTCACTGTTGGCCGTCAGCAGGTGCGACGCAGCTTCCGTCACCCCCTTTGCGTCCCCTTGAGCCATTAGAAAATTTACGAATTGGACTGCGACGAGCGGCCTTCTTATCTGCAGCCGGCTCGCAATCTCCCCCGCATTCGGACTCACGTACCAGGCCAGGCGGAACAAGGGCGCAGCGTCGTCCGGATCCATCGTGGCGGCCTTCTGGGCCCAGTACCAGAAACGCGCCGTGTTCTCCCGGCGAAAATAGAAGTTGGCCAGCGACCAGCTGGGAAGAAAGGTGGCATTCACGCTCGCGGCTTGTAGCAGAGCCTCTTCGGCCCCTGGTAGATCATCCCCAGCTTCGGACAAAAGCGCCAGTTGGATCCAACTGGACGCATCGTAGCGATTGAGTCGTACCGCCCGCTGCAGCAGCGATTTCGCCGATGCCGGATCGATGGCATAGATCTCGTCGGCCAGTTGCGCCGGATATGCGCCATCCACCGGCATCCACCGCATGGCTAAACGAGTACTGTCGGGCTGGTTCCGGCGGGCCAACAGGTCAGCCACCCCGAAGCGCACGTTCCAGACAATACCCAGAGCCAGCGCCGCCAGACAGCTGGGCTTGATCGCGAGTACGCCGAGTCGTTTCAGGGGGAACCCCCCGGATTTCCTGTGAAGTTTGGTGGCGTTGGCGAAGTTCATGCGGCTTTCCTTAATGAAAGCCGCACAGGCGACCGTGTCCAGCGCAGCGTACAGGAAATCCGGGAACACGCCGCCGAGCCCCGTTTCATTTGCTTAGCTTGTCGATCTGCCGATCGAGTTCAGAGATCGCGTCAAATGGTTTCGCAAACAGGTTTTCCCAAACGATATGCGGCGTTCCGGCGGCGCTATCCAGGTTAATCACGCTGGCCGCGATCAAATCCTTATTGAGCGGAAGGTACACCGCAGCCAGGCATTTTGTATATTTTGGCGAATAGAAAACGGAATACACCCGGGTTTCTTTCACCACCGCGGTAAAGGTCCTGCCGACTCTTGCGGTTTGAGCATCGCAATCGGCTTGCGCCTTGCGCGCCAGAGTCTTCGTAGCCGCCTTCTGTTGTACCGTCTGCCCGTCTGCACCAACCCCATGTGCACAAATCCCAAATAAGAGTGCCGCCGTGATCAAGCGCGTGCGCATACTATGCAACCTTTCCTGAAAGGCATCCAGGGAATATCCCCATATCATACCGATCGGCCTTTTCTGGTGGCTTATATCGCGGCCGCTTGTGGTTCGAGGAAGGGGTGGTTCTCACGGCGAATCAGCAGCCCGAGAAGGATCCAGTTGCCCGCGGCCAGGCTGCCATCCGTGACCAGACTCGACCAGGCTGCTCCGTGCCATGAGTAAGCGGGGATGAGCCAGAGGTTGAGGCCGAAGTTGAGCCCGGCCGCGCTGAGCTGCGCGACGGTGCGGTAGCGCTGGTAGCCGGCGCCGGTGAGCGTGTCTCCGGCACCGAGGTGGAGGCTGCGGAAGACCGGCAGCAGGCACAGCCATTGCAGCGCGGAGACGCTGTCGGCGAAGCTGCGGCCTACCACGTGAGGAATGATCGGCGCGGTGAGAAACATGACGGCGGCGGCAAGCAGGCCAAAGGGCAAGGTCTTGCCCAGCAGTTTGCCCGTGAACGCAATCGAGCCTCGTGCGCCGTTCCTGCCCATCTGGCAAAAGCGCGGGAAGGCAGCCGACTGAAGCGCGCGGATGGGCGTGCAACTCATGTCGATGACCCGATAGGCCATGCTGTAAGTCCCATCCGCGGCAAGCATCCCGTAGCGGCTGAGCATGGTCTTATCGATATCGTTGTAAACCGAAGTGGTGCTGGCGGCGACGGAGAAACCGAGGCCCTCCAGGGCTCGCCCACGAAGCAGGCGAAAGTCGGCTTTGGGCCAGCCAAGACGAGTGGTCACCAGGACCAGAGCCATCGTGCCAGAGAGGCAAGAGACGAAGAGCGAAGCCATCGCCCACTGGCGCACGGTCGCATGGTGCAGAACAAGCACCATGCCGGCAGCGGTCGCCAGGCGCGTGAGGTTGGTGAGCGAGGTGAGCACGGCCATAAGCTTGAACTGTTCGAAGGCCTGGAAAGCCTGGCCCCCACCCTCGGCGACTCGCGCGCAGGTGCACTCACCCGCGGCGACGAGAACGATGATCGATGCGCTCGCCGGGCCGACCATCCACTTGCCGAAGAAGGCCAAGGCCAGGATCACAAGGAAACCAACGCTGAGAATGGTGATGAGCACGTTGCCCCAATATTGCGGGAATTCGCTTCTATGACGGCTCACCTGGCGGAGCATAACCAAGCCCGATCCGAGCATGCTGTATTGACTCAGCAATCCAACGGCGGCCGTGGCGCCCACAAGGATTCCATATTGGTTGGCGCCGAGCAGGCGTGCGAGCAGGATAAAGTAGCATGCCTGCACAGCGAAGTTAAGGCCCTGGCCGAGAAACATCCAGCTGGCGTTCTTAGCCAGCCGGCTTCGCATCAGATCGCGCATCAAGCCCTTCTTGGTGTCCGGATATACACCTCCATCGGCGGAAAACCGATTGCGCACCAACCTCATTCATTCCCGCCGGCCACGCACCATGGAGGTCAATCGTGCGCGAGTGGGTCCACATATTTCGCAACGTCTCACATCAAAACGCCCCGTAACTTCGATTTATCTTAGAAGCGTTTCACCTTGATACGACGCAAATTGCCACCATAACTGCATGCGGTAATTCATGTGCTCCTTAACGGGACAACAGCGGCCCAAAGCAGGACTTCATTTGTTGCTGGCCTCTCATTTCTACCAAACTAAAGTTGATTTCTACCGGATATTCTGTCACCGTTTGGCTTGGATCATCACAAAGTAACCGTGCGTCGATGCTGTAAGTCGTCGCTGCATGGATAACTTGGTGTTTGACCGGCGGTGATCTAAATAGAAGTAAGTAGATATAAGATAGGTTGTCCAATATAAGGAGTCAGCATCCTCTGATTCCATTCTGGCTCACGCAAGTGGGAATAGCTGTCTCTGCCTGCGGATGGGAGCCCTGTTGTCTATTAGTCGCCAGCGCGAAGAATCTTCCACGTTCGGGTCCCCGTGAAACCGGAGCGACAGTGAGCTGCGGACTCACGTGCGGCAAACAGTTGATCGAAGTCTACTGAAACCACAGGCGGGAGTTCATGGCGACCGACTTTCCTCTACCCTCTGCCGAGCAGATTGGGTTCCCCTCTCCTTCAGTCCCCGCGCAGCCTTCCATGATTCTGCGCGGCGCAATTGGAGTGGCCATTCCCGCGCTGCTCGATTTCTGCTGCATTGCTCTCGCGTGCCTCGCCGGCATCCTGCTCTATGAGCTGCATAGGCCGCTGGCTGGAAGCGGCGCGTGGCTACTGTGGGCAGATCTTTCCCTCAAGTATGGAGTGGCCTTCGTCATTCTCGCCCAGGCCCATCATCTCTATGCACAGCGCGCCACCCTGCTGCAGGTAGCAGATACGGCATGCATTCTCAGGGTTTCCGTTTACGGCCTGACACTGCTTTCGGTCGGTAATTACTTCACCAAGGCCGATACGCCGCGCCTGCTTCTAACCTATTTCTGGGCGTTTTCCACGCTCTTGCTGGTCATGCAGAAATACTCAACCAGCAGGCTCATTCGCGATTGGACTTCGTCTCCGGCCCACCAGCGCCGGGTGCTCATCTGCGGCACAAACCGGGAGACTCGCCGCCTCTTTTCGTACCTGCTGCATTCCCCCCACCTGGGCCAGATACCAGTTGGGTTTCTGGATGAAAGTGGGTTTGATAGCCGCCGTGTCATCTATAGCCATGATTACAACCTAAAACACCATGTGCCCGTCATTTCCGAACCGCTCTCGCAATCTCTCCTGCGTTCTCTGGACATTCAAGAGATATTCGTCACCCAAACGGTGTCCCAGCCACGCATGCATGAGCTTCTGGCTCTAGCGGCCACAGCCGGGGTGAGGGTCTCTTTGGTGGGTGCGGGTCACCCCAACTTTGCCGAGCGCTGCACCTCGGTGCAGATGATTGACGGTCTCATGGTCACGACATTCGATGGCGATGGCGACCACCCACTGCCTTACAGTATTTTCAAGCGAGTCCTCGACCTGCTCTTGTCTTCTGTACTCATTCTGCTCACGCTCCCCATGTGGGTGGTCGCCGCCATCATGGTCAAAGCGACTTCCGGCGGCCCGGTCCTCTTTCGCCAGGAGCGGACGGGGCAAGCCGGAAGAAGATTTGTCATGCTTAAATTCCGCACTATGTACGTAGACACCCCAAAATATGGGCGCTCTCCCGAAAGCTCGGAAGACGCGCGCATTACGCCCGCGGGAAGGTTCCTAAGAAGAACCAGCCTGGACGAACTCCCTCAGTTGCTGAATGTCCTGATGGGAGAGATGTCTCTGGTCGGACCTCGCCCGGAGATGCCCTATATCACAGACACCTACACGCCGCTTGACCGGCGCAGACTTGCCGTTCCTCAAGGGTTGACCGGCTTGTGGCAACTCAGCGGCGACCGCAAGTTCGTCATCCACGAGGCGCTTGAGTATGACTTGTACTATATCGAGAACCGCGGCATCTTTCTTGATCTCGCAATTCTTCTACACACCTTGTTCTTCTCCATGAAGGGCCTCTAGCTATCTTGTGAACGCCCGCGGAAGTGGTCCGATCACCAACGCTTTCCTGTTGAACCCCCGCGCGGGCAAGGATTAGATCCAGTACCACGGAGCAAGCACGCGGCCTGCGCTGCGTACATAACACTTGAGAAGCTCTGTGCCCTTGGAATAATTGCTGTTGTCCCAGCCGCGGACGCCGTCGATGAACGGTTCTTTCGAGAAGCGCGGAACGAGACGCGCGCCCTGGGCTCGCTTGGGCAGATAATCTCGCATGAACATCTCGTGTGTCTTTGAGTCGAGATCGTCGGCAACGCCGCGGAAGATGCGGTCGTATCCGTCCGTAGTCCAGGCCATCAGGCGCATGTCCATCCAGCGCCTCGGGTGGTCCTTCATGTCCACGTATGCGTCGAAGCCGCGCGGGGCACTGGCGATCATCGAAGCTAGATTTTTCACCATATATCGACCGGTAATCTTCCAGACCACATGGTTCGCCTCAGCTTTAACCACCATGCGCGAAGCCGTCATGGCATAATCCAGCAGCTTGAACTCGCCGTGGGCGCGGCCCTTTTCTGAATAAAGGTGAATTCCGTAGTTGCACAGGAACTCAACCCGCCCAGTCAACCCGCGGGCGGCAACCAACTTCCGCAGAGTGCTTACGTCGCTGTCGGAGTTTTCCACGAAGACGATCCCGTGCAGCGGACGATCCAATAAACCGAGGTAGAATCCGAGCGCGTCGTTGTAGTCCTTCAACCGGGCAGAGGGGTCGGTGCGCGCCAGGTTCCGCGCATTGTGAGGCGTGATGGTCGCGGTCATTAACAGGATGTGCTTGGTTGAGCTTGGCTGCCTTGCCGCAGATCGTTGCTCGGAAGAATCAGAGGCGAAGTCCGAGAGCAAGGTTGACGGTACGCGGAAAATTGGAAAAGAGAGGCTATGAGAACTGCAACTTGGCATACTGTGCTTCCAGGTGTTGAGGTGGCCAGCAGAATTGGCAAGGTAGCAATGCCGCGCTGAGGATGAAAACACTTCGTGGCCGGCGCTCTATGGCGCTGCGACGAAATGCGAGAGCTCTTCCCAGACAAATCTAGGAGAGGTGGCGCGCAGTGTCTAGAAAATTTCCCAAAGAACACGACGTTGAATTCCCAAAAAGGCACGACGATAAAATGAGTCGGGCGCACATGCGGCTAGAGGCTCCAGGCGGATCAGGTGATGCTGATCAGCGCCGCGGTCAGTACGGGGATGAAGCACGTCGTCTGTGTACCCGCAGGCGTCAGCGTGCCTGGGACGGCGGGGAAGAAGGTACCGTCCGGGTTCACGGTGGCGCCCTGGATAGTAACTCCGGTGGTTGCCGCCAGGCTCGCTCCCGTCATCGTTTGCAGCGTCGCTAACCGGATGGTCTGGCTGGTGGCGATGGTGAGGGTCAGATTCTGCAGGGTGTCTTTGTTGACCACCACCAGATTCAGGCCTCCACTCGCGGTCCTCACTGCATACGCCGTGGCGTCGACCGTCCCGGCCGAGAGCTGGGTTTCGAGCAGCGTTCCGGGACCAGCGAGGGCAAAGAGCAACAGACCGTAGTATTCCGGCCGGGCTTCGATCACGCCACCCGAGTCATCGGCGATCGGGGTATAGCCTGGCGTGCGCCCGCCCCCATGCATGTTGACTCCGGTCCCACCACCCAAAGCCACATCAAAAAGAAAATCAATCACCCACAGGGAGGAGGCATAACTGTTGCTGACGCCGGGAATGCCGCCCTTGTTATAGGAGTTGCATTCACTTATCCGGTAGGGAACGCCCAGCTGCTGGGCCCCCGCGTTCAGTATGGTCAGCTCGCTGGTGAGTTGGCTGTCGGGGCTGACCAGGAAAGTTGCGGTCGGGGTCGGCTTCCCTCCGCTGGCGCTATAGTAGTCGCGATAGTAGTGCTGAGTCAGCAATGTGATCTCGGCCGCCGTAGCTACCTGGCCGAAAGGCAAGGTCCACGTGGTGATGTGGTTCCCACCGGCTGCTGCTGGGCCGGTGATTGCTACATTGGGCGCAGACTGGAGGATCGCGGAACGAAACAGATCCCAGCGGGCGAAATAGTCTTCGAAGGTCCAATTACCAGCAAAGAAATTTCCCGCTACGCCGTACTCGTCCGGCTCATTGCCGATCTCGATGCCGAGAAGAGTTGGACCGAGAACCGAGACTGCATAAGCTACCTCTTCAGCAGCCTGGGCGGGAGTGGAGGTTGCAAGGTTAACCCCGTAGAGGCACAGCCATCCGGCCGCTTGCAGAAAGCCGGCCAGAGCCTTGATTTCCGTGGGAGTGACCTGCAAGTGAGTTCCCTTAGTTTCGGTCGTCCACAATACCCGGTCGACCGATCCGCCTCCAATGCGAAGAACGCCGTCGCCAAGACGCCGAAAGAGCGCAATGAGGTGACGATTGGACACATGAAAATAGGAATAAGTCATCGCGGCCTTCTCATAACTCAAACCCATGAAGCGCGGCGGAATCGTCCCGCTGGCGATCTCCGTTACCGTCAGCGAAGCCTGGACAATAGGACCGTCAGGCACGGGTAGGGGATTGCCCGAAGGCGGGGTGTAGATGTAGTTCGAAGTGTAGCCGCAACCTTGAAGGAGGGAGAACGCAGCCCACGAAGCCGCTCCCCCAAGGAGGCGGCGCCGGCTGAAGTCGCGAACTGATCCTAGGCCACACGATGAGTGTAAGTGCTGCGTTCTTCGGCAAACCTCTACGCTGGGTTGAGCAGGTTAGGATGCAGAATTTACTTACCGTCCGACTTTGGAGCGGCAATTCCCGTCCGTCGTGCAGACGCAGCCAAGCGGGCGTGGGAAAGACAGCTCCCTTGTCTAAGTGGACTGATAGCGATCCCCAGGTGCAAACGTGTGGGCCAGGTCTTAGCGGTAATCAGACGTGGTCAAAGTGGGACACCAGAGTTTCAACTTAGAACGCGGTTCATGGTCAGTACAGTGTTTTTCAAAGACCAAGGTTGCTTTCCAGCAGCCGTTCTGTAACCTTCTGCCTAGATTAAAGAACGAACGTAATCACCCGATAGCACTATTGTCTTGTGAAGTATCTCCTGCATTGGCTTCCAGGGCTGATGGTGTTAGAAGCAATCGTTGAACCGTTGCAGATTTACCAGGAGACTCCCCCGCATGACCGCGTTACGTCCGGACTGCGTAAATAACACCGAAACGGTAGCCTTTCTCGGGGTCACACTCCAGCCCAGGTCGTTGTCTGAAATGAATAAGCTGGTGGAGCAGGGGATTCGTGAGCGCCAAAGATGGATCATAGCGAACCATAACCTGCATAGCCTTTATCTTTTTCATCGTCATGCCAAGATGCGGGAATTTTATGCTCGTGTTCGCTGGACCCATATCGACGGTATGCCTCTGGTGGCGCTCGGGCGGCTCTATGGCTATCGCCTGGAACGCCGTCACCGCGTGACTCTGGCCGATTGGACTTATCCGTTGATGGAGCTTGCAGCTTGTAAAGGGTGGAGGGTCTTTCACCTGGGATCCTCCAAAGGCGCGGCGGAGAAAGGAGCGTCGGAACTGCGTAGACTCTACCCGGCCCTGCAGATCGAAGTCAGCGAAGGATATTTTGACGCCCGCTATGGCAGCTCCGATAACGAAGCCATGTTGCAGCGTATCAATGCATACGCGCCTGATCTGTTGATGGTAGGGATGGGCATGCCGCGACAGGAGTTCTGGACCCAGGAAAATTGCGCCCGGTTGGATGCTCCCGTGATCCTCTCCTCGGTCGGCGCCGCCTTCGACTATGTCGCCGGTGCAGTGCCGACACCGCCCCGCTGGTCGGGTCAACTCGGGCTGGAATGGGCCTTCCGCATGGCGCATGATCCGACCCGGCTCTTCAAGCGGTATTTCATTGAGCCCTGGTACATTCTGCTGCTGTTGCTGATGGATTATCCGCGCCACCGCAGCGCAGGCAAGCTCAGAACCGGCGCACAGGGACTCAGTTAATCCAGGGGGCGTTTATCAATCGCAGAGACTTTATCACAGCTCTCAGCAGCCTGGGCGTGGCACAGTGGTCCCAGCCAGGAGCAAACGCCCAGCCGGTAACCCGCTCACTGCAGCAGTTGGCAGGGCAAAAAGGCCTGTCGTTCGGCTCTTGCCTGGCGCTGAAGTATTGCGTGCAGGCCCCCGAGTACCAGCAGCTGTTCCTTTCACAATGCGGCATCGCCACTCCGGAAGTGCATATGAAGTGGAGTTCGTTGAGCAGTCAACCCGGGGTATATGACTTCGCGAACGCAGACAGATTCGTCACCTTCTGCGCTACGAATCATCTCCAGGTACGGGGCCACACCCTGATCTGGCACGAGGCGTTGCCGGCGTGGGCGGAGCCGCAACTGAACAGAGCAAGCGGCCGCGGGATCATGGCAGACCACATCACCAGGGTAGCGGGACATTTTGCCGGCAAGTTGTATTCCTGGGATGTGGTGAACGAGGTGCTCGATCCGGGAAGTCAGCGCCCCGATGGACTGCGAGATACTATCTGGCTGCGGAGTTGTGGCGCCGATTACCTGGAGCTTGCTTTCCGCGCTACCGCAGCCGCCGACGCCAGGGCTCTGCTGGTGTGGAACGAGACGTACCTCGAAGTGTCGAATGGCTTTGGGCAGAACAAGCGCACGGCTATGTTGGCCCTGCTCGACCGCATGCTGGCGCACGGCGTTCCTATCCAGGGCATTGGGCTCGAGGCCCATCTGCGGGCGGAGCAGGCAGCGGTCTTGGGCGACGCGAGCTATGAAGCGTTTCTGGGCCAGTTAGCGCGGCGAGGAATGAAGATCTTTATCACTGAGCTGGATGTGCAGGATCTAACCCTACCTGCAAATCCTGCAGCACGTGATCAGGCGGTCGCTGCAGTCTATAGCAAATTTCTAACTGCGACCCTGCGCCAACCCGCGGTACGGGGGTTGTCACCTGGGGTCTGGCGGATCGTTTCAGCTGGATTGCTGGATACCGCCCACGTCCGGATGGGCTGCCGGTGCGCCCGCTTCCCTTCGACGCCAACTATCAGCCGAAAGCCGCGTATTACGCCATTGCGGAATCCCTGCAGTCCGCGCCGCACAGAGGTTGATCACGACCGCACGAACCGGCGCCTTCCATTCGTGAACCCGTTTTGGGTTCACAGGTGAAGGCAGATTTTTAATATCCCACTCGATCATTTGTTGGGCTTGACGATGAAGGAGTCAACCATGGTTACCGTCTCTGCCGTGATCCCCACTCGAGGACGGCCCGAACTGCTGCGGCGCGCCGTGCAGAGCGCGCTGGCACAGACTCTGCGCGACATTGAGGTGGTGGTGGTCATCGATGGCCCGGACCCGGAAACCCGTGTTGTCCTCGAAGAGTTGACGCACCAGGATGGACGGCTGCGCGTGCTGGCGCTGGCGTCGAGCGTGGGTGGATCGGACGCGCGTAACCGGGGCGTGGATGCCGCGGCGGGAGAATGGATTGCGTTCCTGGATGACGACGACGAATGGCTTCCGGGTAAGCTCCAGGCGCAGCTCGATGCCGTGTGCGCATCGACCGCGCCGGTGTTGATCGGGACCTGCAGGATGATCGCGCGCACTCCGGGTCGAGACTATGTTTGGCCGCGGCGCATGCCGGCGGGCGATGAGCAGATTGGCGAGTATCTGCTGGCGCGGCGTTCGCTGACCCGGGGCGAGGGATACATCCAGACGTCGACTTTCTTCGTGCGCCGCTCCTTGATGTTGGCGCAGCCGTTCAAGAGTGGCCAGTTGAAACATCAGGACACCGAGTGGGTGCTGCGCATGGGCCGCGTGCCCGGGACACAGGTAGTGTTTGCCGAGCAGGTGCTGACCATTCACAACATAGAGGAGGAGCGGGTCACTGTAAGCAGCAAGTCCAACTGGGAGTACTCGCTAGCCTGGGTCCGGCGCGATCGGCACCTGTTCACTCCGCGGGCTCTGTCCGGTTTTGTCCTGTACCAGATTGCTTCCGAGGCCTCGGACCAGGGCCAATGGCGCGCCTTCCCCCTGCTGCTGAGCGAGGCCCTGCGCCATGGCAGCAGCACGCCGCGCGACTATGCCATCTTCCTGGCCATCTGGCTGCTGCCTCGCCGCCGCCGCCGCTGCTTGCGCGATTGGATGGCGCGCCGCCCCGCACTCCACGCCCTGGTGCATTCCCTATGAGGATCCTGCAGCTCACCCGGCAGTTTCTTCCGGCCCAGGGGGGCATGGAGAGTGTGGTCGAAGGCTTGAGCGTCGCCCTGCAGCACAGCGGGCACACGGTGCAGGTGGCGACCCTTCGCCTGCTCTTTTCGACCGGGGCGCTGGCGCCGGCGGAGTCCGTCGAAGCCGGGGTTCCGGTGCGCCGCATCCGCCATTGGGGGCCGCGCCGCTACCCGGTGGCCCCGGCCGCACTACGGGCGATCCACGGCTACGACCTGGTCCACATTCATGCCATTGATTTCTTCGTTGACTACTTAAGTCTGCTGCGCCGGGTGCATCGCATCCCGCTGGTGATCAGCACGCACGGTGGTTTCTTCCATACCGAGCGCGCCCATGCTTTCAAAGAATGGTACTTCAAGACCGTTACCCGGCAATCGCTGAGCGCGGTGGGGGCGGTGGTTTGTGTAAGCCAGCACGATCGCGAGATGTTCGCCCGGATTGTGCCCGCGGAACGCATCCGGGTGATTGAGAACGGAGCCAACCTCGATGGTTTCTGGAGCCTGAAGAAACGCGTAGAGGTCGGCCTGCTGTTGGGCATCTCGCGCCTGGCCGAGAACAAGCGGGTAGACAAAGTGCTGCAGGCGATGGCAGAGCTGAAGCATCGTTGTCCACGGTTGCGGCTGGAGTGGGTAGGGGCCGATTTCGCCCGGCTGCGCAGCACGCTCGAGCGCCGCGTGGTGGAGCTCGGCCTGGAGGGCCGGGTGCGCTTCCATGGCGCCGTGGGGAGCGAAGAGTTACGCCGGCTGCTCGAGCGGGCGCATCTGTTCGTCTCCGCTTCTAGTTACGAGGGTTTTGGACTGTCGACGATCGAAGCGATGAGCTCGGCCACGACCGTGGTGGTCACCGCCGTTGGCGCGCATCCTGACGTGGTCGAACACGGGGTGAGCGGCTTCCTGATCGATCAGGACGCGGCGGGGCTGGCGGCGCAGATCGAAGCGGTTCTGGCCCTGCCGGCAGAGAAATTGGCAGCCATCGGCGAAGCGGCGCGGGCCGCCACCCGGCGGTTCTCCTGGAAGCAGATCGCGCCCCGCTACGAGCAACTCTACCGCGAGGTGCTCAGCAACGGAGCCCGGACGGGTGCCCGGCTGCCATGAACCAGACTCAGGAAAAGGGAACCATCGTGGTTTTCCGCATCCAGCTGTTGCCGATCTCGGAGACCTTCATCGTGGCCCAGGCTGCAGCCATGCGGCGATTCTCGCCGTTCTTCGTAGGCTGGCGCAGAACAGCGGGTATCGAATTGCCGGAAGATACTAGCTGGACGGTGGATGGCGGCGGCCTGGCGGGCCGGCTGCGCGAACTCCGCTTTCGCTATGCCGGTCCAACCCAGGCGCAGGTCGCGCGCCTGCGTTCCCGTGCTCCGCGGCTGCCGCGATGGTGCGCGAGTGGATGGCGCGGGCAACCGTCTTCTGCGTCCCCAGCGTGGTGGCCGCTTCCGGCGACGCCGAGGGCTTTGGCATGGTGTTCATCGAAGCCCAGGCCATGGGCTTGCCGGTGGTCAGCACCCTGAGTGGGGGAATCCCGGAAGCCGTGAAGCACGGAGAGACGGGTTTGCTGGTGACCGAGCGCGACCCCACGCGATTGGCGGCGGCGCTGCTGGCGCTGCTGGAGAACGATGAATTGTGGCAGCGCTACAGCGCCGCCGGCAGGACACGGGTGGTCGCGCAGTTCAATCTGCTGCGGCAGACTGAGCGCCTGGAAGACGTTTTTACCCATTTGCTGGAAAGAGGATGACGAGATGGCGCAACTGGCTCAGGTAATGGGCGAGCTTCCCTCCGCGATCGTGCATCCCCCGCGACGCTTCTATCAGCCGGAGCTAGACGGATTGCGGTTCTACGCCTTTCTGGCCGTATTCGTCTATCACACGTTACCCCAGCAGCCGGCCTTCTATCGCGGCTTGCACATTCCGCTGCCGTCGCTGTGGGCGGCGGTTGCCAGTTCAGGAGCGGACGGCGTGGACTTGTTCTTCGCATTGAGCGCTTTCCTTATCACTACGCTGCTGCTGCGGGAACGCGAGCAGACCGGCGGCCTCTCGCTCCGCTTGTTCTACATCCGGCGTATTCTGCGCATCTGGCCGCTCTACTTCCTGGTGATGGTGGTGGCCGTCGTGCTGGCCCATACCGTTCCGGGGCAAAGCCTTCCCTGGTACTACGTTGTCGGCTACCTGTTGTTTGTCGGCAACTGGATCAATGTAGCCTTCGGCCATCCCATGTCCGTCTGCGGTCCTTTGTGGACGGTCTCGATCGAGGAGCAGTTCTACCTGATATGGCCGGTGCTGATGAAGATGTTCGGGCGGCGCGGCATGATCATGGCAGCGATGGGCGCCTTCCTGCTCGCCACCCTTAGCCAGATCGGCGTCGTGCTGGCCGGTCTGAGCCGGGGCTATATCTATTACGGCAGCATCTCGCGCAGTGGCTCGCTGGCGCTAGGTATCTTACTGGCGCTGTTCGCGGATCGTTTGCCCCGGCTTACTCGAGACATGCGTGGGCTGTTTCTGGCCGTGGGACTTACCGCGTGGACCGCGGCTTCGGCGTGGCTTAGCGATCAGCCGGGGCCGTTCAATATGGACACCGTGCTGGGACGCCTCGTGATCTTGGTGGGAGCACGCTTGGTGATCTCGGTGGGAGCGGTGGCGATTCTGTATGCGTGCCTGGGCAGCCGTTCGTGGCTGTTGGGGAGCGCCTGGGTGGTGCGCCTGGGCAAGATCAGTTACGGGCTTTATATGCTGCATTTCATCGGACTTCTCTTCATGATCGACCTGCTCCATCCACGTTGGGGATGGTCACTGCTGGCTACCAAGGCGCTGGGACTGGCGCTGACCGTCCTACTCGCGTGGGCATCGTATCGCTGGGTCGAGTCGCCCTTCCTGCGGTTGAAAGATCGTTTTGCTACCGTGCTTAGCCGGCCCGTCTGATGCGACGGGATGACACGCAGCGCATGGTGTTCCGTAGCAGGCGAATTTCTCTCCTGGTTATGAGCGGAGGTCTCCTATCCCCGATAAGCTAGCGTTTCAACCCTCACACGTCGTCATTGCGGCACCCGCGCCGCCACCGGAACTCACGCTGCGCGAAGTTGGCATGATGCTGACCCGCCGGCGTGCCATCATCTACGTCAGCCTCTCCGCATGCTTGCTGCTCGCGATCCTGGCTCTCGCAACTTCTACGCGGCGCTATCGGTCGGTGGGAGAGATCGAAGTTCAGAAAGAGTCGACCAGTGCTCTGGGCATTCAGACGGATAGCGCGGACGCTCCGTCCGACGCGCTGGAAGTAAACATGATTATCCAAACCCAGGCGCAGATCCTGCAGTCCGATTCGCTCGCCCTGCGCGTGATCGAAGATCTCCACCTTGAGCAAACCGAGGATTATCGGGCGAAATGGTCGCCAGTTGGTTGGTTGTTCGCTCTGCTCGGGCCCCGAGGAGTAGCCGACTCACCGGGCGCTACGCTCGAGAACTCACCCCATCGGCGCATGCGGGTGCTGAAGATCTTTCATCGCCGGCTGACAGTAAAGCCGGTGGCCGGAACGCGGCTGATCGACGTGTCCTATCTAAGTCCCGATCCGCAGCTGGCGGCAACGGTAGTCAACCACTTGCTGCAAGGCTTGATCGAGAAGGGCTATCAGGCGCGCTACGACGCGACTATGCAGGCGTCTTCCTGGTTGAGCGGGCAGCTTGGAGAGCTGCGTGCCAAGACCCAGGAGTTACAAGCGAAGGTGGTGAAGCTGCAACAGGAGTCGGGTGTCTTCGCCCTGGGCGAAGTGGATCGCGAAGGCCGCGACCAGGTGTATAGCCCAACCCTCGAGAAGCTGCAGATGGCGACCCAGGCCGAAGCCCAGGCGCAGTCCAACCGCATACTCAAGGGTGCGATCAACGATGTAGTGAAGAGCGGCAACGCGGAGCTGATTTCGGGGTTGGGCGGAAGCGCGATGAGCGGCGGTTCTTCCGCCGCTGTCGCCACTTCCCTCAGCTTGATTCAGAACCTGCGTTTGCAGGAGACGACCCTTCAGGGGCAGCTCGAGGAGCTCTCCGCCAAATTCGGTCCCGCCTATCCCAAACTGGCCGAGGTGCGCGGAAATCTGAACGCGGTACAGGCAGCGATTCAAGCGGAGGTGGGTCGCGTGGCCGGGCGTGCCCACAGCGACTTCATGGTGGCCCAACAGACAGAGGAAAAGACGCGCCGCGATTTCAACGCCGACAAAAGCGAGGCGGAAGCACTCAATAACAAGACGATTGAATACCAGATGGTCCGCCAGGAGGCTGACCAGACCCGTTCCCTCTATGACGATATGCTGCGCCACCTGAAAGAGTCGGGACTCTTGGCCGGCCTGCACTCTACCAACATCTCCATCGTCGACTGGGCCAAGGCCAGCGATAGTCCGGCCAAGCCGGTAGTGTTGCTCTACCTCGGGGGATCGCTGCTCGCCGGTTTGGCTTTTGGTGTCGTCGCCGCGCTGCTGCGCGATGTGACCGACACCAAAATTCACGATCTGCGGGAGATCTCCCGTGAGCTGGGGCCCTTGGCGCTGTGCGCACTGCCCTACCAAAAGGAGCTGCCTGCCGTGGCTGGCGGAGCGAGCTGGATCGAGAAATCACCCTTGCCCGCGTTAGACCGCCCCCATTCCCTCTTTGTCGAATCGCTGCGCTCGCTACGCACTTCTCTGCTGCTGTCGCGCAGTGGAGCGCCTCCCCGTTCAGTGCTGATCACCAGTTCCCTGGCAGGGGAGGGAAAGAGCTTTCTCAGCTGGAACCTGGCCATTCTTTTTGCCCAGCAGGGAAAGCGGGTCTTGTTGTGCGATGCCAACCTTCGTCATCCATTTCTTCACCGCAACCTGGAGGTTGACCCGCGCACCGGGTTAAGTACGGTGCTCGCCGGCCTTTCGCCTGACCACGGCGCATCCGTGGTGATACCAGTGCTCGAAGTTCCCGGGTTGTTCCTCATACCGGCAGGACCCCTGCCTCCGTATCCCGCGGAACTTCTCGCCTCGAGTCAGATGGCGGATCTGTTGAAGGTTTGGGAATCGCAATATGACCTGGTGCTTCTGGATGGACCGCCCCTGCTGCAGTTCACTGACTCGGTTGTGCTCAGCTCCATGGTCAACTCGGTGCTGCTCCTTGCCCGGCACGGCAAGACGCCTTTGCCGGCGTTGGAAAAGAGCTATCGCATGCTGGAAGACGTGCAGTCCACCAGCGGACGCAAGATCAATATTGTCGTCAACGGCGTGAAAGAGCAGCCGGCCGACGGATTCGTCCCGTATCCACAACGTGAAAGGGAGGCTGCCAAAGCCTGATGAACCATCTACCGCGATTCTCGACCCTCTTGCTGCTCTTTTCGCTTGCCGCCAGTTCACCGGCTCAGAAGGACAGCCTGCTGATCGGACCCGGCGATCTGCTGCACCTTCTGGTCTACGACACGCCGGAAATGGAGCAGCACGCCAGGGTGACCGATACCGGGAATGTTCCCTTCAACTTTCTGGGCAACGTCCACGTAGCCGGCTTGACTCCGGAGCAGGCTGCCGCGCTCATCGACCGTAGACTCCAGGCCGCAGGTATCATGCTCCACCCCCAGGTCTCGGTGAACGTAGAAGCCTACGCAACCCAGAACGCGTCGGTGATGGGGGAAGTGCAGAAGCCAGGGACTTACGAGATCGACACCCCCCACCGAGTGGTGGACGTTCTCGCGATGGCCGGCGGACTGACTTATGTCGCGGATCGCCACATTACCATTCAACGCTTCGGCCCCGCCAAACAAAAGGTCGATTACTACTATTCCAATGCGGGCGGAACAGCCTTGTCGGACGATCCCATGATCTACCCGGGCGATTCGATCGTCGTGTCCAAGGTCCCAGTGGTGTATGTGCTCGGCGACGTGTTGCGGCCGGGCGGCTATCCGATAAATACAAACAACTCGAAGATGACCGCGTTGCAAGCCATCGCGCTGGCCGGCTACGCCAACCATACGGCTGCCGTTGGCAAGTCGAGGCTGGTGCGCGAGACTCCCCAAGGAGTGCAGGAAATTAAGTTGCCCGTGGGTGCGATGCAGAAGGGCAAGATGCCGGATGTTGCCTTACTGCCCGACGATGTGGTCTATGTCCCCTTCAGTTTCGTACGCAATCTCGCAGTGAATAGCCAGGGGATTCTCGCTTCCGCTACTTCCGCGGCTATCTACCTCCACTAATGGATTCCATCCTTCTTCCTCATCGGGAGTCTGTCTTGGCAACTGTCCAACCATTCGGTCAAATCACGGTCAGAGATGACCGGAGAAGTATGGAACGCCCGGCCGCAGAGTCAGCAAGTATCTGGAGCCGCGCTTCGACCTGGGGTCTGTTGCTGCCGCTGCTCTACTTTGCCCTCGATGGCGTCTCACCGTTTTTTAATTCCCCTACCGCTCTGCGCGCGGTCGGCACCGTCTCCGAGGGTGGGGCTCTCGGGGAGCGCCTCGTCAAACTAAGTATGTTTGTGCTTTGCATGATCTTTGTCGCTCAGCGACACCAGGCGGTTCGCCGCCTGAGCATGCAGATGAAACTGGTGACCAGTTTCCCTGTGATCGCGCTTCTGCTCTTTCCGGTCTCGCAACTGGCGAGCCGCACCATCAGCTCCGGCGCCTTGCTTCTGGCCACCATTCTGCTCATGTACTACATCATGTCCCGCTACACCTTCGATGAGCTACTGGAGCTGTTTCTTATTTTGGGTACAGCGACGATCGTTGCCAGTATCGTGTTTGCCCTGGCCCTTCCGCAGTACGGCCTGGATAGGATGGGTGGGCATTCCGCGGCATGGAAGGGCATCTTCAGCGCAAAGAATTGTCTCGGTAACATGGCGCTGTTTTTCCTGACCATGGCCGTGTCCTGCCGCGGGCGCACCTTGTTTTTCCGTTCCGTTCGGATTTCGCAGATCATTTTCTGCCTGATTGCCATTGCCTTTTCAAGGGCAGCCACAGCGTACCTGCTGACCGCAGTCTACATCGTCTATTTCCTGGCCATGAAGACGCTGCATCGCTTTCGCAATAAGGACTACTTTGTCCTATGTATCCTCCTGCTCGGGGTTCTTTCCGTCGCTATAGTGATGATTGTGGCTACGCCGGATCTGCTGTTCAGCCTGCTTGGGAAAGATGCGACCTTAACCGGGCGCACCGGGATATGGAGCGCGGTCATCGATTCGATCGCCAAGCGCCCTCTGCTCGGTTACGGCTACCAGGCGTTCTGGCTTGCGCTCGAAGGCGAATCGTATCGAGTAATTCTGGAAGTCTCTTGGGTTCTGGCACAGGCACAGAGCGGCTTTCTTGACGTCATGCTCGAGATGGGTGCGGTGGGGTTGACCATCGTCGTGCTGGTCTTCGGATTCGCCCTGCGAGATGGAGTGGTTTGTCTTCTCCGGTCCCGGGACCAGACGCAGCTGGGAGCAGTGGAATGGTATCTCGCCATCGTCATACTTACACTCATCTATAATCTTGATGAAAGCTTTCTCTTTGAACCGAAGCATCTTGGCTCGATGATCTTTGTGATCGCCTGCGTGGGCCTCAAACAGGAGTGGCTGCGTCTGCGGGTCACGAATGCGCCCAAGCCCCGAGGGCTCGCTGATTGAACGAGAGATCGATCGCTCCGTCGATTTTTGAATTAAATGAGAACCCGGTGCTGTCGATAACGGAATCATGAGATTTACCATCATCACCCCCACGCTCCAGAGAAGCAGCCTGGTTAGGGTATGCAACTCGGTCGACCGCCAGTCCCTTTCTGATTGGCAGCACATCGTCATGGTCGACCGAGCCAAGCTGGATCACGCATTGTTAGCCGGGATTCATGACCCCCGGCGCTCCGTCATCAAATGCCCTGTACCTCACCATAACTACGGCAATACCTGCCGGCATAACGCGTGGGAACTGGCTACAGGGGACTATTGCCTCATGCTCGACGATGACAATTACTTAACCGACGACAAAATACTTGAGGATATAGCGAGGAATCTCGAAGACAGACCGCATTGGGCGCTCTTTCCCATCCTTCGCCGTGGAAAGCCATTCTTCCATGATCCGCCCGGCCTCAAGGTGACCGATACGGCGAATGTGGTAGTGCGAAGAGAGATTGCCCGTTGGCCGGATATTCTGGAGTACGCAGCGGACGCGCGTTGGATCGAAGGACTGAAAGCATATCCGCACAAGTCATTGCCAGAATTTCGGCCGATTGTCAATATGCCCGTCCAGAGCAAAGGCAGATCCAACGCGAACCGGTGGGACATCCGCGAAAAAGTGGCTCGGACTTGGCGCGATATCGGGCTGTATTACAGCAAGCGCGGCAGCAGTACGCCGCTATAGCCCCTCCCTGCACGATTCCCCGAGCACTGGCCGAGAACCGAGGTTATCCATATGTCCTTCCCCCTATCAACATCGTTTGATCCCGCATACTACCGTAAGTGCAACAGCGCCTTGGCGTGGATCGTACTATTGGCATCTTCGCTGATCTGCCTCTCCATCGATTACCGCCTTCGCATTTTGGCGGCTGACGATTCGTATATTCATTTGCGCATAGCAACCCACCTCATGACCACTGGGCATGGATACTTCAATCTAGGCGAAAAGGTAATGGTAACTTCGTCGCCCGTATGGACACTTCTGCTGGGCGTGAGCGCGTGGCTTTGTCATGGTTTTCCAGCGGCTCTGGCACTCGAGGCGGCTAGCATGGGGCTCGCCTGCACAATGAGTTTCCTGATGATTTCCCGGAATCTACATCTGCACACTCTTCGAGCGATCCTGCTCTCTCTCATTCCGCCGGCGGCAGTCTTCCTCATCCTGCTTCAAAGCACTATTCAGCAAATGGAATCGACCTTGGCAGTGGGGCTTGTCCTGGCCTCGATTTACCTGTTCGAAATCGGGAACATCTGGTGGCTAAGCCTGTTGGTACTTGCTGGCTTTACTCGCTATGAATACTTCGCGGTGTTAGTCGTGCTGGTGGCTTTTGCTCTCGTCGCAAAGCGTCTCCAAGTCACGCCGGCCGTCATCGCGGCGATAGTCTTGTCGGTGATAGCTGTGTATCTCCTCTATCAATATGGGACCTTGGTTCCAAACACATTAAGAGCAAAGGCAGCCGTGTATGCAGGCTCTTACGCCCGTACAGCAGGATCCCTAGGCCTCGGATTCAACGAACCTTTTGCTGTATTGCGCACTTGTCTGCTCATAGCTGCCCTGCTGGCATTTGCCACACGCAAACTCCGGCGCAAGCTCATTGTTCCTGGCATTATGGTCTCCGCTGGCGCGCTGCTAGATCTCTGCTACATTTGGAAGAAAACCTTGATATTCCCCTGGTACCGTCCCCTCGCGTCCACGCTCATCGTGCTGGGGCTCATCTTGAGCGTACCTGGCTTCGAAAGCAAAGGGTGGAGAAGATATATTGCTATCGTGGCCTTCTTGGCGTTCATAAATCCCATGACCTCCGGGAAGGAACTTGCAGCCTACGCGCTTAATAACGCTTCGCTCGACGGTGCCGATAAGTTTGATATCCGGACGATAGAGTATCTTTCTGTAGGGCACTCCATTTATCAGGAGTGTCCAGGTGCCAGACTGATGAGCTCTGAAATTGGAGGCTTGGGAGAGGGTTTTGAAGGCGAGATTCTTGATGCGGTCGGCCTGGCTACGCCGTCCGCAATTAAGTATCACCCCATGCGAGTTCCCGACGAGAGAAGTTCCGGCGACTTGGGAGAAATTCCAGCCGGCTTCGTTAGCGAAATGCGTCCTGACGTCATCGTAAGTTATGACGTGTTTGCGGAGTCGCTCTTAAAGAGCCCCGATAGCTCAATCTATACTGAATTTGTTTATCCGCCGCTGCCCGCGGCCGAGATGACACGCTACCGCGATTGGAGTAAACATCGTCTATATATCTTGGTGGCGAGAAGCGGAGTATGCTCTTCAACGGCCCTCGATGCCAGGATTAGGCAATCCCTTCAGATGCGTTAAGCCCGACGTGCGGCATTCGGCCGTGAATCGCTCCCTTGGCATTTCAACTGTGGGGAGCGCTCAATGCGCCCCCACACCAGATTCAGAAATGCTGAGGAGATGCGGAAACACAGCCCACTACGCTATTGTGCGAGTGCAGCTTCGATGGCAGCGATCACCTGGGGCGAGTCGGGAGTTACCGCCGGTTCAAAACGCTCCACCGGCTTGCCGTTGCGGTCGAACAAAAACTTGGTGAAGTTCCACTTGATGTCGCCGCCAATCTGCGGGTTCACCGACTTATCCGTCAAAAAGGCGTAGAGCGGCGCCTTATCTTCGCCCAATACGCTAACCTTGGCCATCATGGGAAAAGTGACGTCGT
Organism: uncultured Acidobacteriaceae bacterium; assembly: GCA_963788515.1. Classification (GTDB taxonomy): domain Bacteria; phylum Acidobacteriota; class Terriglobia; order Terriglobales; family Acidobacteriaceae; genus PALSA-350. Next base: position 1,349,329 of record CAWBGZ010000015.1, on the reverse strand, counting down.
ACTTGTTGTGGCAGAATGTTTTGATCTCTGCATTAGTGCCCGGCTCTTGCGACGCGAAGTTATTGGCCGGGATACCAACTATCACCAAGCCGCGGTCCTTGTACTTTTTATAGAGCGCTTCCAGGCCGGCGTACTGCGGCGTGTATCCGCATTTGCTGGCCACGTTCACCAGCAGAAGAACCTTACCCCGGTAACTCCCCAGGCTGATTGGCGGCCCATCGATGGACTTCAAGGTAAAGCTGTAAACGTTCTTCGCCGGTATGGCCATGCAGACCCCGGCGGCCAGTAACGTGACAATAAGAGCTAGCTTGCGCACGGACTCCTCCCGATATGCCCCGATAATACAGCACCGGCTTTAACCGATTGTCAATCGATTGTCACTAAACGTCGCAAAGGTTGACGGCCTGCAGCAGCGAGGCGCGGGGATCGCCGGTGGGGACGAACTCATGCGCAACATATCCCTTATAGCCTGATTCCACAATCCCGCGCATTACGCCATCCCATTGCACCTCCTGCTTATCATTCAGCTCGTGGCGCCCCGGGACACCGCCCGTGTGGAAGTGGCCCAGCCATTGGATATTTGCCTGGATGGTCGCGATCAAATCGCCCTCCATAATCTGCATGTGGTAAATGTCGTAAAGCAGCTTCACGTGAGGGGAATTTACTTCCTTCATCACTGCCACGCCCCAGGCGGTGTGGTCCGCCATGTAATCCTTATGGTTGACCTTGCTATTCAAAAGCTCCAGACAAAGGACCACGTTATTGTCCTCCACAATTTTCTTCATCCGGTTCAGCCCCAGAATCACATTCTTAGCGCCCTCTTCATCGGACATTCCGCGGCGATTTCCAGAAAACGTAATGACATTGGGCACGCCCGCCTTTGCGGCCAGCGGGACGTTCTTACGCAGTCCTGCCTCGATCTTGTCGTGATTGGCAACTACGTTGAGGGCATCAGGAATCGTGCCCGCTTCGACGTAGCCCATGGTACAGATCAGCCCATATTTCTGGGGTGTTTCAAAGTCTGCCGGCTCCAGAAGGTCGACGCCCTTCAATCCGATCTGCGCCCCGTAGACACACAATTCGTCCAGGCTCATCTTCGGATAGCACCAGCGGCTCACAGACTGCCGGATGTTGCCTTTCCGTTGAATCGGACCTTCGGCCGGAGCCGCGGCTTTCTCCTGAGCCCAGGAAATAGAGGAACTGGAAGCGAGTGCCGTGCCGGCGATTGTGGTTTTAAGCATCTTGCGACGGGAGATAGAAGACATAGGGACACGCCTTTCGAACCTGGTGAGTGCACGCACGTATTTAATCATCTTTTGCTTCGACTGCACCAAAGTGCGTTTAGCGCACGCCCCGGATGTACAATTTCAGCGCGGACGCACACATGAATCACCAAGCTTCCCCATGCACACACTCCTTCGCGTCACCGTACTCCTCTCACTCCTTTCCTCCCCGCTTGTGGCCCAGGTAGCCGTCTTCTGGCAGCCTGGATTCCCGACCGTATCCAGCCAACCGCTCGATCGCTCCACCCTCTCCGCGGCTCTGAATGATCGGCAGCCCTCCTTCCATCTCTCGGTTCTGGATCTGAAGGCGCTGCAGGCTCCGGGGGCCCTCGCCAACACCGAGCTCCTGGTGCTGCCTTACGGCTCTGCTGTTCCCACCGATGCCTGGAAGGCGATCGAAACCTACCTGCAACTCGGCGGAAATCTTCTCGTCCTCGGCGGGCAGCCATTGCGCGTACCAGTCACGCAGGTTGACGGAAACTTCGTCCAGGGCCGTCCGCAGGATACCTACGCCCGGGCTCTCGATTTGCGCCATACCTACGAAGTGCCCGTACCGCGGGATGCTCATTTCGCCTGGAAACCGGGCTACTCCTTTGCAACAACGCCCAAGCTGCAGGCAGAGAAGTTCTTCACCGTGGAGGGTCATCTCAACGGCCTTGGCTACATGGTCGACTCCGCCGGACTGCTGGTAGCAGCACCTGTCATCGTTGTCGACCACCCACCGGGAGGTGTAATGGCCGGGAGCCGCATCGTTTGCCTGGACTTTCAGCCCGCATCCGGATACTGGGAAAGTCAGGATGGCATGGCGCTCATTCGCCAGTCTGCCGGTTATGCGCGCCAGGGCACCACCAGCCTCTCGGTGGAGACGCTGTACTCTGTTCTCAGACCGAACGAGCCTCCTCAGATCACGCTGCATCTGCTCCAGCCCTCCCCAGTAAACGGCGAAGTGCGTGTGGAGCTCTTGGCCTCGGATAAGGTCCTTGCCGCCGCTACCCTGGGGGTAGAGAACGGTGCGATCGCCGACCTCCCGGCGCTTTTTCGAACGCCGCTTCCCGCCGGCTTCTACAAGCTCCGCGCCACCTATCGTCAGCAGGGGAGCTTTCGGGAGTTCTACGAAAATGGCTTCTGGGTCGCCGAACGCAGTTCTCTGGATCAAGGCGAAGCCCTCGGAGTCAACGGTGATTTCCTCACACGCGGCGGAAAGCCCTTCTTCCCCGTTGGCACCAATTACTTCACCACCGAAGAGAATGGCTGGGACTTCTCCGGTCCCCGCAACGCTGTGGTGTGGGAGAAGGATTTTGCGGAGATGGCGGCGCACGGCGTCACCTTCGTCCGCACCGGCGTCTGGATGAAGAATGCCAAATTCATAGAGCCTGCAACAGGAGAGCCGGACGAGCGCTTCCTACGCAACCTGGAAGCCTTTCTCATCTGTGCTCATCACCATGGCATCTCCGTTAACTTCACCTTCTTCGCCTTTTCTCCTGCTTCGGGCGCAACAGCCCGGCCGGCAGACGCTCCCCAGAAGAACCCCTATCTCGATGAAGATGCTTTGCATGCACAGCAGGCCTACGTAGGTGCGGTTGTGAAGAGGTTCGCCACCGTTCCATGGCTCTGCTGGGACCTTATCAATGAGCCGAGCTTCTCCAATCCCCTGCAGATATTCAAAGGAAACGTACCCAACGGAGATGCGGCGGAGGTAAACGCCTGGCATGCGTGGCTGCGAGATCGGTACAAAGACCTGCGAGCCCTGGGGGACGCATGGGCTCAGACGCCGGAGCAACTCGGCAGCTTTGACAGCATCCCGCTGCCCAGTGTCGCGGACCTTACCTATGAGCGTTACGGAAATCCCCGCCAGGTGCGCGCCGTCGACTACAACCTGTTCGCGCAGGATATGTTCAGCCGCTGGGTGCAATCCATGGTTGCCGTGATTCGTCATTCTGGCAGCAGCCAGCTCATCGACGTCGGGCAGGATGAAGGTGGCGTCACCAATCGCGTGCTGAATCAGTTCTATGGGTCGACTGGTGTTTCCTTCACCACCAATCACACGTATTGGCAAGACGACGCTCTGTTATGGGATTCGATCGTGGCCAAACGCCAGGGCATGCCGAACATCACAGGTGAGACCGGTTATCAACCCGTCTGGGCTCCCGACGGAACATGGCGCTACGACGAGCTCACCGGGCTGCCGCTCACCGAACGAAAGTGGGCCCTGGGCTTCGCCGCCGGCAGTTCCGGAGCGATGCAGTGGGATTGGGCTCGCGAAGTCGACTTCGGCATGCAGCGCAGCGATGGCTCGGCCAAGCTGTGGGAGCCCATGATGCAAAGATTGGGAGAGTTCGCCGAGCGCGTGGCGCCGTATGCAACCGACTTCATCAAGCCGGATATCGCCCTCATCCTGCCTCAGTCCTTGCAGCTCTCCGTCTCCAACGCGTTGGCCATCGAGGCGCAGCAGAATGCCGTTCGCGCGCTCTATTACTATGCGCGTGGAGAAGCTTACGCAGTCGGCGAGTACCAGATTGCATCCCTCGGGTCGCCCAAGCTCATCATTTTGCCCTCGCCGTTTGTGCTGACCGAAACTGCCTGGCAGGCAATCGTAGCCCGAGTGAAAGCCGGAGCCATATTACTCGTGACCGGACCATTCGCTGGAGACGCACATTTTCACCCGACGGGAAGGCAGGATCAGGTCGGGCTGGGTTACGTAGATGCTCCACTTACTCTGCGTAGCAACCACTTCAAGTGGCCTGGCGGCGAAGAGGAGTTTACCTTTGCGGGCAACAAGACCACGATCCTGAGCCGCGCACAAATGTCCGGAGACAAGGATTGGGCCGAGCTGCCTTTGGGAAAAGGGAGAATCCTGTTCGCAACTCTACCCATCGAACTCAACCAAAATCTGCAGGCCGTGGGCGACATCTATCGGTATGCAATGAAGGCTGCTAATATTTCGCCAACCTACACCACGACCGTGACCGATGCAGGTATATTGATCTGTCCAACGCGCCTGCCCAAAGCTACCCTATACGTACTAACTTCCGAATCCAACGAGAAATCAGTGTCTTTCCGCGATATGCGCAGCGGCAAAGAATTCTCCGGCCAGCTCGAAAATGGTCGCGCGGCCCTCCTGCTAGTCAGCGATGAAGGACAACTGATTACCACCTATAACTGGCCAGAACAGTAGCTACCGAGGAAGAAGCAGCAGAGCTGCGCTCGCTCGAAAAAAACATTTCCACGAGAGGTCCGCTGAACTGCAGGTCCCTCGGCTTCGCTCGGGATGACAAATCTAAGGGCTGTGGCTCACCTTGGCATAAGTGGAGGTGGATGGACAGAGTCGCAGTTAGCCGCGATTTCCATTCCGTAGCGCAGTGGAGGGACCTGCGGTTCTTTCAGCCGCTAGCCACTTCCCCATGGAAACACCACCCTACAATTTGTCATCCCGAGCGTAGCCGAGGGACCTGCAGTTTCACTCAACCCCTAACCAATGCCAGCTGCCCCGCCTCACTGCGGAAGAACAGCCGTAGGATACAAGTCCGTGAGCGGCTTCGCCTGCTGCTCCAGCAGTTCTGGATGAGGCAAAGGCTTGCGTGGGATCATCTGTTCGCGCATGGCGGCGTTATAGACAAAGATGGCTTCCACCACCGCGATCTGCTTCAGGTCCGTTGCCTGCAGGTGCTCATACGTGTCCATGTCGGAATGGTGGGTGCGTGTCTCGTAGTCCATCGGATCCTGGATGAACTGGAAGCCAGGGATGCCGACAGCATCAAACGATAGGTGGTCAGTGCCACCCGTGTCCCGATTGCTTACAGTAGTTACACCCAAATCCTTCAGCGGAGCCATCCATTGCGCAAAAATAGAGTCCACCGCGGCGTTGCCCTGGGTGTAGATGCCGCGAATCCTGCCCGTTCCGTTGTCGACGTTGAAATACGCCGAGATAAGTTTTTGCTCGGGCTTTAGCGTAAGCGGCCCCGCCGGCTTCCTCGCGTATTCCGACAGCTGCATCTGGTCCGAAGCCGTGGAGCGGGGGAAGCTGCCGAAATGCTGGGTTACATATCCCCGGCTGCCGAAGAGTCCTCCCTCTTCGCCAGTCCATAAAGCGATGCGGATGGTCCGCCGCGGCTTAACTTTGAGCGCATTAAGAATGCGCATCACCTCCAAAGCAACGACCGAGCCTGCCCCGTTATCCGTAGCCCCGGTGCCGGAGATCCAGCTATCCAGGTGGCCGCCGACCATCACCACCTCGTCCTTGAGCGCAGGATCGGTTCCCGGGATTTCCGCGACCGTGTCGAAACCGTGCTCGTGGTCTCCAGTGAACTTGGTTTCCACGTTCATCTCGATCGAAACCGGAACGTGGTTTTCGAGCAAACGAAACACCCGGCCGTAGCTCTCAATCTGCGCCACCACCACGGGAAATGGGACCGCCGTATCTCTGTGGTATGGTGTGCGGCCGAGCGAGGCGCCGTTGTCGTCGAAGATGATCCCAGTGCCTCCCCCGTCATGTCCGTCGCGGCTAGGCACGATCACGGCGATGACCTTCTCCGCGGCCAGGAAGGGAATGAGCTCACTCTGAAGCTTGTAGCGTTTGACTGAGCGTTCCATGCGCGCCCGCGTCTCCGCTTGCTCGCTTTCGAGCGGAAGTGACTCGAGGTCCTTGAGGTCCTTGTCGCTGTAGCGCTCAAAAAAGGGCTTGTCCGGTACCGGTACATCGCGCATTGCGCCGAGCAATACAATCTTCCCCGAAAGTTTTCCCTTGTATTTGGCCATGTCGGCCGCCTCGTTGACCACGACCGAGACAGCCTGCGCGGTTACGGGCCCGTTGGTGGAGGGCGACCATGGAGTGGCTTGGGCCACAAAGACAGCCGTATCTGGTTCTGTCATGCGAACCCAGGTGTTGAGCTGCTGCCAGCCCATGCCAAACTCACCCCAGTCTTCCAGGTTCGCATTTACGCACCCCATCTTCGTGAGCTGGTCCCGCGTCCACGCGTTTGCCTTGGCCATGTTGGGCGATCCGGTCAGCCGAGGTCCGATGCCATCGATCAGGCCTCCGGCGTAATCCATAATGCGCGAACGCTGCAATCCTTCCTCGCGGATCGCGTTATACGCATTCAGGTCGATCGACTCGGTGGTGGGCTGCTGTACATCGGCTGCGTGGGAGCCCACGGCTGCGAACATAAGGGCTGCGGTGAAGACCAGGGTACTTCTCAGAGCCACGAAGATTGCCTCCTATTTTGCGTTCACGCTATCTTCCGGTAGCAACTCATAGCTCACGAAAGCGAGCTTCTTGCTGTCGGGTGACCACGAGGGAACGTTAATGGTTCCCTGGCCGCCAAAAAGCTTGGCCAGCACGTGCACTTTCTTGTCTTCCATCGACATCAGGTTGAGTTCTACGTCTTTTTCCGCCGGATGGCCGCTCACGTCTCTCTCATAAGAGAGAAAGACCATCCACTTTCCATCAGAAGAGACGTGCGGGAACCAGTCGTTGGTTTCATCGGATAGCACCTGTTTCTGCCCGCTTCCATCTGCCTTCATCCGCCATATTTGCATCAATCCAGTGCGCTCGGAGTTGAAGTAAATGTATGCTCCATCCGGGCTGTACTCCGGGCCATCGTCCAGTCCCTTGGCTGTGGTCAGCCTGGTCTCCTGTCCGCCGGTCACGGGAATGGTATAGATATCGAAGTCCCCACGCTGGCCGGCGTAGGCCAACGTTTTCCCGTCGGGCGACCATCCATGCCAATAAGACGGCGAATACTGCGTGATCGGCCGGGGCGTTCCACCATTGATCGGCACAACGTAAATGGACGAGCCGTGAGTGCTTTCTGACTGGCAGCTGATGGCCATCGACTGGCCGTCGGGTGAAATGCCGTGGTCGTTGTTGCAACGGTTTTGCGGATCGGTGTTGATACCCGTCGGTTCGCTTCCGTTGAGCGCCACGCGGTACAATTTGCCCTCGCTGTTGAAGAGAAAGAACGAGCCGTCGCGCGACCAGTTCGGCGCTTCAAAGTGGATGGGCGCCACGTAGGCCACGCGGCGGTCGGTCGAGGCTACCGTGATTGTCTCGAGCGCGCTATACAGGACCGGCTTCCCCGTTGCCGGCGCAAGAGAAACCAACTTCACATTCGAAAAGACCGCCTTCTCGGTCACGTCCTTATCGTGCGCGCAAACGCCAATACCGATATAGAAGGGACCCGTCAGTGCCAGTTTCGTGGAGGCCCCGCTGGCCTGCAACTTGCCGTCGCTTCCGGAGACAAAAGCGTAGAAATAGTCGCCGCGCTTTTCGATGCGCACTGTTCGCGGTGCGGAGATATTTGATTCCACCTCGTGCGTGTTGGCGCCCGGTGCATCCCGGTATTGCAGCGAGGTAAGGCCATCTCCGTGCCAGGCAAGGTCCACAGCGGGCGAGTTTGCATCCAGGCTTTGCCGGATCATCAGCACCGCTTTTCGATGATTGTTGCCGGTGGCGCCAACGAAGGTGATATCTGCGGTCAGCGACACATCCCCGGAGACCTTGGTCCAGAGGTAGTGAAAGTCATCCTCCCCGAACCACATGTTTGCGCCGCTGCCGCTGATCGTATAGGTCTGCTGGGCCGGGTCGTATTCTACGGATCCGGGGTGCAAAACGGTCCCCACGTCTGCATGATCCTGAAAAATACCGAGGGACGGAGTCGCCGCCTTCGCAGGCGCCGCGATCAGCGTGAGCAGGGTCAGGCAGCACAAGGCGGAAATTCGCCGGCGAAGGGAAATGCGCATGTTCGTAGCATCACACTACTTTGACTGCGGTGTAAGGCACAAGCAAAGTTTGGTCGGAGACCGTTATCATAAAAATGGCTCTCTTAGAGCAGATGGAGACCGCATGACCAGCGAGAAGAAGAGACTGCACCCCAGGGAGAAGCAAGATTCCTTAACTGGCCGCGTTAGCCGCCGTTCATTCCTTTCCTCGCTCGGCGCCGTCGGCGTCGCTGCGAGCGCCGTTCCTATCGTAGCGGGGTCGCAAACCGCGCCGCCCATGGCGCCAACCGCGACTGGCGCCCCCACCGAAACGATCGAGGGAGCTATCCCTGTCAGCCTGCGTGTCAACGGCAAGCAGCTTGACCTCGAAATCGATCCGCGCACCACGCTCCTCGACTGCCTGCGCGAGACCATCAGCCTCACCGGCGCAAAGAAGGGTTGCGATCACGGCCAGTGCGGAGCCTGCACCGTGCACGTGAACGGCCGGCGCATCAACTCCTGCCTGACCCTGGCAGCCATGCACCAGGGGGACGAGATCACCACCATCGAAGGACTCGGCCAGCCAGGCAACCTGCACCCGATGCAGGCATCCTTCGTGAAGCACGACGGCTACCAGTGCGGTTACTGTACCTCGGGCCAGATTATGTCCGCCGTGGCCCTGCTCAAGGAGAAATGCGGCCCATCCGACGCTGACGTCAAGGAGCTCATGAGCGGCAATATCTGCCGCTGCGGAGCCTACCCCAACATCGTCGCGGCCATACAAGACGTCCGCCAGCAGGCATAGGAGATCGCGTCATGGAAATGTTCAAGTACACCCAGGCTGCCGGCATACCGCAAGCCATTCAGGCCGCGGCCCAGTCCAGCACCGCGCAGCAGGGCGCGCAGATCCGGTTCATCGCCGGGGGAACAACCTTGCTCGACCTCATGAAGCTGAATGTTGAGCGGCCCACTCAGGTCGTGGACATCAATCGCCTGCCGCTGGATAAGGTCGAAAAACTGCCCGACGGCCGCCTGAAAATCGGCGCCCTGGTGCGCAACTCCGATCTGGCTCATCATCCCGCAGTTTCAAGCGACTACTCCGTTCTCTCCCAAGCCTTGCTCGCCGGCGCGTCCGCCCAGCTTCGCAACATGGCGACCACCGGCGGCAATCTTCTGCAACGCACCCGCTGCATGTATTTCCGCAACGATGCCATGGCCTGCAATAAGCGCGAGCCCGGCTCCGGCTGCTCCGCTATCGAAGGCGACAACCGCACGCTTGCTATCCTGGGCACCAGCAAGGACTGCATCGCCACCAACCCGTCCGACATGAACGTGGCCCTCACTGCTCTCGAAGCGACCATCCACATCCAGGGCTCGAAGGGTGAGCGGGAGGTACCGATCGGCGAGTTCTTCCTGGTTCCCGGCAACACCCCACAACGGGAAAACGTGCTTGAGCCGGGTGACCTGATCACCTTCGTCACTTTGCCCGCACCCAAGCCCAATAGCAAACAGGTCTACCTGAAACTACGCGACCGGGCCTCTTACGAATTCGCCTTATCCTCGGCTGCTGTTGTGGCCGAGGTCAGCGCCGGCAAGCTGGTCTTTGTTCGCGTTGCCCTGGGAGGCGTAGGCACCAAGCCCTGGCGCTCGTTCGAGGCGGAGAAAGCGTTACATGGCAAAGCGGTAGATGAGAAAACATTCCGCCAAGCGGCCGAGGCGGCTCTGCACGGCGCGCAGCCGCAAAGCGAAAACGGATTTAAGGTCGAGCTCGCCAAGCGCTGCATCACCCACGCTCTCACCCTCGCAACCCAAACCGCGTAAGACCACCAGAGGAGAAAGACTCATGGCATCGACACTCAACCTTCCTCCCCGGACAGACGCCGGCTTGCCCCGCGTCGATGGTCCGCTCAAAGTCAGCGGCGTCGCCATGTATACGTCTGACCACAATCTGCCAGGCATGCTTTACGCCGTGCCGGTCTGCGCCACCATCGCCAAGGGCACCGTCACCGCCATTGACACCAGCGGCGCTCGGGCCATGCCAGGAGTCAAGGCCGTGTATACCCGCCAGAATCTGGGCAAGCTCTTCCGATCTGCGCCGTCGCCTGATGGCTTGACGGGAATTCTCGACGAGCGCCGTCCGCCATTCGATGACGACGTCATTCGCTACTACGGACAATACGTCGCCGCGGTGGTGGCACTCACCTACGAACAGGCGGTGGCCGCAGCGAAAGCCGTCAAAATAACCTACAAGGCGGAAAAACCAGATGTGCGCGAACACCTCGAGACCGATGACAAGCCCACCGTTGACAGCCATCGCGGTCATCCAGACGAGGCCTTTCAATCCGCTCCGGTCAAGGTGGACGAAACCTACGTCACCCCAACCGAGACCCACAACCCGATCGAGCTGCACGCCAGCGTCGCCAGCTGGGACGGACAAAACTTCACCCTCTACGAAACCACGCAGGCGGTCATGAACCATCGCGATGTGTTAGCCCAGATGCTCGGGGTGCCGCCGGAGAACGTCCGCGTCATCTCCCGCTTTCTTGGCTCCGGCTTCGGAGGCAAGCTTTGGCCCTGGACCCACTGCCTGATCGCCGCCTCAGCGGCGCGCAACCTCAACCGCCCAGTCAAGCTGGTGGTGACCCGCGACATGATGTTTCAAACCGTTGGGCATCGCCCGCGTACCCAGCAGCGCATCCGTCTCGGCGTCACGCCCGACGGTAAGCTGGTCTCCCTCATGCACGACTCGCTCAACCACACCTCGATCCTCGACGACTACTCCGAGGGTTGCAGTGAGGCCACCAGCTACAGCTACAGCACGCCCAATCTTCGCGCTACCTCTGGCCTGGTCCGCCGCAATGTCGGCACCCCAACCTCCATGCGTGGTCCTGGCGCCGTGCCTGGCCTCTTCGCGCTCGAGTCGGCGATGGATGAGCTGGCCATCAAGCTCAACATGGATCCGATCAAGCTCCGCCTCCTGAATGAGCCTCAGATCGACGAGGGCAAGAACATGCCCTTCTCTTCGCGCCACTTCGTCGAGTGCGTCAACGTCGGCGCAGAAAAATTCGGCTGGCCGCAGCGCACTCCACAGGTTGGCTCAATGAAGAAGGATGGCTTGATTCTGGGCTGGGGTGTTGCCGGCTGCTCCTGGATTGCCGAGCGCATGGCTACCGAAGCCACCGTTGATTTGCATGACGATGGAACCGCACGCGTCTCCTGCGCCACTCAGGATATTGGCACCGGCACGTACACCGTCCTTTCGCAAATCGTTTCCGGGAAGACCGGTATCCCCAACCATAAAATCGAGGTTGTTTTAGGCGACTCGGATCTCCCGCCTGGGCCTATCTCCGGCGGCTCCTGGGCCACCGCTTCCGTTATTCCGGCTGTCGTCGATGCGATTGAGAAAGCGCAACAACTTCTCTTTCTCATCGGCAGTCAAAGCCAGGAACTGGGGCTAGCCGGGCAGAAACCGGAGCTGATGGCTTTCACCAACGGATGCGTCCATCTCAAAGACAAATCACCTGACACCGGGGTGAGATACGAGCAGATTCTTACTGCCGGCAACATCCGCGCCGCCTCGGGCCAGGGAAAGTCGGAGGGCACCCTTGGCGATCCAAACAGCAAGCACTCCAAGCACTCCTTCGGAGCACAGTTCGCAGAGGTGACGTGGCAGCCCGAAACCGCTCGCCTTCGTGTCTCACGGGTGGTGACTGTGATTGATGCCGGCCACATCATCAATCCCAAGCCCGCTCGTAACCAGATTGAGGGTGCGGTCGTGATGGGTGTTGGCATGGCCCTCTTCGAAGAGACGGTCTACGACCCGCGCTTTGGCGCTCCCATCAACAACAACCTTGCTGATTACATCGTGGCCACCCATGCCGACTCTCCGCATATCGACGTGACCTTCCTCGACTATCCCGACAAGGTCATTAATCCTCTGGGAGCGCGCGGGGTAGGAGAGATTGGCTTGGCAGGCATTGCTCCAGCCATCACTAATGCCGTTTATCACGCCACCGGCTTGCGCGTGCGCAAACTCCCGGTGCGCATCGAAGACCTGCTGGGCCCGTCGCTGCGTGCTTAAGCAAGCTGCGTCAAAGTTCCGGCGGAGCCGGTGCCCTAGTGAAACCCAATGGGAATAGCCGGGTGTAAGAACGAGACGGGTGCCCCACGTTCGCCTTAGCGTACGTGGGCCGAAAATGATATGTTTCGATTGCTTTTGCCAGCCTCCCTTCTGATTTTTCCGCAGCCTGTTAACGAAATCCCTTTTTACAATCTTTCCTTCCAGCTAAACCCCGGGTGCCCCACATCTCGCTCGTTTTTCGCGAGATGTGGGATACCACGACTGTTTACCGACACCTTTGACCTCACCCAGACTCATCGGGTCCAATGAGAGCCCGTCTTGCACCACAACCCTTGCGGCTGCGATCATGGCTGCGGTTGCCCGGATCTCCAGTGCAGTTTGTGCCTTCGGCGCACTTCAAGCGGCTTTCCTTAATGAAAGCCCCTCACGCGGACATTTCCAGTGAAGCGTACGGGAGATCCAGGTTCGAAAGGTGTCCTTTTCATGCGCAAGGGTCTTCTGATCATCGCCGCGTTCGCGGCAGCCTCCACCGCTCTCTTCGCACAAGCCCCCGCATGGCCGCCCTCTCCCGATCATCTGACCATGCCCCTATGGCCCAACGGAGCCCCGGGAGCCCAGCCGAGTACGGGGCCGGAAGGCGACATGACGACCGCCAAAGATGGCAGCCCCGGCGGCAAACCGGTCATCCGTATCGGCAATGTTTCCAATCCCACGCTAACGCTCTACACGCCCAAAGGAACAAACACCGGCGCCGCCGTGGTTGTATTCCCTGGAGGTGGCTACCGTATCCTGGCCATTGACATCGAAGGGACCGAAGTATGTGACTGGCTCAATGCTGCCGGCACCAGCTGCATCCTGGTTAAGTACCGCGTGCCCGAACCGGGCCCATATCCCAAATCTTCGGCGCCGCTACAAGATGCTCAGCGTGCCCTCGGCATCGTGCGCTCCCACGCCGCCGAGTGGCACATTGATCCGAACCGGGTTGGAGTCCTGGGCTTCTCGGCCGGCGCGCACCTTGCTGCCGCTTTAAGCACTCACTTCGACCAGAGACTCTACGATCCGCTCGATGCGGCCGACAAGCTCAGCTGCCGCCCCGATTTTGCGGCCATCATCTATCCTGGCTATCTTGCGCTCGCAGACCAGAACTACGCGCCGAATCCCGACATTCATCCCACCGATCAAACTCCGCCTACCTTCCTGGTGCAAGCTGAGGACGATCCCGTTCATGTAGAGAATGCCGTGGTCTATTTTCTTGCCCTGAAGGCTGCCAAGGTGCCGGCGGAGCTGCACATTTACGCCCAGGGTGGCCATGGATACGGCCTGCGCCGGACTGCCCTCCCCGTGACTACCTGGCCCCAGACCGCGGAGATATGGCTGCACACTATCCACATTTTGCCCGACTCCGGAGCCTCTAATTACCCGGCCAAGTGAGCGGCTGAGAACAATAACAATGAAAAAATCTGTTTTGCTGTTTCCTGCCTTCTTACCGCTTCTGGCGGTTTGCCTCGCCCAAAACACTCCGGCGCTGCCTGCTCCTTTAGGAGTGTCCCAGCCAGGGCCATCCACGAATGCTCCTTACGCACCGCAGCCCATCCTGCCAGGCGGAGTCGTGGTCACGCTTTATCCGCCCAGCTCCCCCTTCCTTAATAAGGACCGCGTACGCGAGGCCGAGCAGTACAACATGAGCCAATCCGTGCCGGGACGAATCAACAGCATCGTCAACATACACAACCCATCGATCGAAGTGCACACCGTCGACCGCGGACTGAATACCGGCGCCGCCGTAATCCTGGTGCCGGGCGGAGGCCACAACACGCTGAACGTGGGCTCGGAGGGGGCGGATTTCGTTCCCTTCTTCTATAACTACGGGGTCAACACCATTATCCTGCGGAGTCGCCTGCGCCGTGACGGATACAACCCCCGCACCGATGAGGTGTACGATGCCCAGCAGTCCATTCGTTTGGTGCGCGCGCATGCTAAGGAATGGAATATCGATCCCCACAAGATCGGCATCATGGGCTTTTCCGCTGGCGCGGAATTGGCAACCGCTGCGGCCGTGCTCTACGACGACTTTGACAAGAAGAACAGCGCTCCGGGAGATCCTCTGGCAGGCATTTCTTCGCGCCCGGACTTTGTGGGCGTCATCTATCCCGGCCCCACGCCCTTCGCCCGTAATCGCGTTGCCCCGCTGATCCCGCGGAACGTGCCCCCCTCGTTCATTGCCTCTGCAGGCTCCGATGACCAGGTGCATGCCATCTGGGCCGACGAATACTTTGCCGCCATGCTGGCCCTTCGCGTGCCGAACCTCGAGATGCACATTTATGCCAATGGCCGCCACCCCGGCGACCTGCTGCGCGACGGCAGCCACATGACTGGCGGCCTGACCGACCGCAACGGCATACCCTTTGGCACCTGGCAATTCCGCTTCATCGATTGGTTTCGCGATCTCGGCTTTTTGCAGAAGCCTAACGTCGAAACCAAGGCGGCTAAGGACATCGCCTTCTATGCGAGCCAACCTGCGCCTGCTGGTACGGGTCTCCCACCCAACACTGCCCCCGCCGGGACCGCTCCACAAGCCACTCCCCGTGTGCCGTAGCGAAGCGACTACAAATCTGTCCGGTGATGGACATTGAACTGGGTTTGTGGACAGTTCGCGCTCCACATCGTTTGTAAGTTGAAGAAACTCAGCACGGATGCGAGGCCAGACTTTGGTCACCTGCGTGCTTCCAGGGAGTGTGTGCGTCCTTTCCTGAGTAGGAGGATGCATAAGAGGTAAGGAAGATGTTGCGAAGAGTCTTTGCCCTCAGTCTTATTGCGTACTCGATTCTGTTGCTCCAGGGGAAACAGCCGTCGTCCTCGGTGGAGCCTCCCGCTGGAACCGGGTTGCTATTCGAAGCTACGGGGCAAGGCTCGCAAATCTATACCTGTACCGATGAACATTGGACACTCAAGGCTCCCGAAGCTAAGCTTCTGGACCAACATGGACAGGAGATCGGAACCCATTTTGCCGGTCCAACCTGGAGGCTCGAGGATGGAAGTGAAATAAAAGGCAAAGCGATTGCAAGCCGGCCTGCGGGAGATGCTTCTTCCGTGCCCTGGTTGCTGGTGCAAGCCGTTCCCGGTAGCGGCAGTGGCAAACTGGCGAACGTGCTTTACATCCGCCGGACCGAAACGCATGGAGGTTCTGCTCCTGCTAAAGCATGTGGTAGCGGCGAAGAGCGGGTTCCGTACACGGCAAAATACAGCTTCTATACCGGCAAATGAATTAATCTACGTCTTCCCAACCTGGGAAGGCGAGAACCCATGGCAAAGATTCATCACACTGCAGCCCAGGGCTTTGCGGCGGGTGCGGCCAATTACGTTGCGGGCCGTCCGGAATATCCGCCAGAAATCGAAGCATGGTTGACCGGCGAGCTAGGGCTCAACAGCAGCAAAACCGTTCTCGATTTAGGCGCAGGCACAGGGAAGTTCTCGCGTAGTCTTCTGGCCACGGGAGCGAAGGTGATCGCGGTGGAACCTGTACCGGCGATGCTGGAACAACTGGTACGCCAGTATCCCGAAGTTGAACCCAGGAGCGGCACAGCCGAAGCCATTCCGCTGGGCGGCGCATCGGTGGACGCCGTCGTCTGCGCGCAATGCTTTCACTGGTTCGCTACGCCCGAAGCGCTTCATGAGATCCATCGCGTGCTCAAGCCGGGTGGTTCCCTGGGTCTGGTCTGGAACGTCCGCGACAATAATGTCGAATGGGTCGCAGCCCTTACCCGGATCATGAAGCGCTTTGAGGGCGATGCTCCCCGCTACCACAGCCAGAAATGGCGAGCCCAGTTTCCTGCGGACGGGTTTGGTCCCCTTCGCGAACAGCGATTTCCCAACCTGCATACCGGCGATCCCGAGCGGGTGATTGTCGACCGCATCTTGTCGGTTAGCTTCATGGCGGCACTCCCGCCCGCCGAACAGGAGCGTGTCAAGGCTGAGCTCCGGAAAATCATCGCCACTTCACCGGAACTGGCCGGAAAGGCCCAGGTGACCTTTCCCTACGAAACGCTGGCTGTCGCTTGTAATAAGCAGCTGTATACATCAAGGCCAGAAATGCTCTAAGCTTCTCCGCGAAACGGAGGGGTATATGTCCGAGGCCAACAAACTTCTAGTGAGGCGCTGGTTCGAGCAGGTCTGGAACCAAAAAAGCGAAGCAGCCATTGACGAAATGTTTAGCCCACAAGGCAAGTCTCACGGCTTTCCGGAAGCGGATTCGGTGCTTGTGGGCCCCGAAGGCTTTAAGGCCGTGCACCGTACCTTTTGCGGCGCTTTCCCCGACGTGCACGTTGATGTGGAGGAGGTAATCACCGAGGGTGATCGGGTCGCCGTTCGCTGGCGAGTCTCCATGACCCATCTGGGCGATCACTTCGGCTTTCCCGCCAGCGGCAAGAAGGAGACCCTCGTGGGCTCGACCTTCGCGATCGTCAAAGGCAACCAGATCACCGAAGGCTGGAACTACATGGACATTCAAGCGCTGATGCAAAAACTCCAGGCTGCCTGAGGGGCGTCTGCGCCTTGGCGGAACTCGATAGAAACTGGACGGGTGCCTTACGTACGCTGGGGCGATCCTCCTTCAGCCACTAGCCAATTCCTCCTGGAAGCCCCACCCTACCCTTGTCATCCCGAGCGAAGCCGAGAGCCTGCCCTGAGCGAAGTCGAACGGGGACCTGCTGTGCGCCTTTCCCCCTTGCAAACTTGAAGGGTCCGGAGCTTGCTCGCGCGGAAACCTTGTTGTTTGTATGCACCGCCTGTAGATCAACAAAATTATTTCCCCGCCATTGTCGATTCTGTCTAACTCAGACGTCGTACAGGCAGGAGGAAGAAGATTATGCAATATCTAGTCCTGATCTACGAAGCCGAGAAGCGTTTTGCCAACGGATATCCCGAGTCGGAGTTTGCCGAGTATGGCGCCTTCGGGAAAAAGTACGCCGGCGCAATTAAGTCCGGGCAGGCGCTCCAGCCCACTGGCACTGCCAAGACAGTACGCGTGCGTGACGGCAAGACCTTAACCACTGACGGGCCCTTCGCGGAAACCAAGGAACAGCTCGGGGGTTACTACCTGCTCGAAGCGGCGAATATCGATGAAGCGGCTTCGATTGCATCCGGCATCCCCGCTGCCCGCTATGGCTCCGTCGAAGTGCGGCCCATCATGATCTTCGGCTAGCTCCATTCACACCCTAACCCCTGCCAGGGAGGCGCCATGATCGATACAACTTCGCCCTCAAGCTCAGAGCTCGCATTGACGGCAGACCAGATTGCTAAAGCGTCGCGCCATCTCTCGGTCACGCGCGACGCGCTTGTCGAATCAGTGACCGGGCTGACGGCCTTGCAATGGGGCTTCCGGCCCACTTATGAGAGCTGGTCCATCACTGAAAACCTTGAACACCTGGTCCTCATCGAAGGCCGCGTCCATGCCATCATTGGGAATATGAGCAGTGCTCCCGAAGCGGAATCAGCCAGCAAGCAAAGCGAAATGGATGAGGTCATCTTGAACGAGGTGCCAAAACGCTCTACAAAGGTCAAGGCTCCCGAACCGGTTTGTCCTGAAGGACGCTGGAGCGGCGTCGAAGCACTGCAACATTTCCTCAGCAGCCGCGAACGGACGATGCAACTCCTCGCCGCCCCCTTGCTCCGCGGACGCGTCAGGCCACATCCTCTCTTCGGGGCATGGGATGGTTATCAGTGGCTGTTGGCTACCGGATCGCATACCGCACGGCACACCGAGCAGATCCGCGAAATAAAAGCGGATGCTAATTTTCCTGGCTCCCGATCGCACTGAAGGCTCGCTATGCGCTACATGATGTTGATTTACTCGCAGGAAGATGAGTCGGTCACGCACGATGATATGAGCGCAGTCGCCGCGGCTCACCGGGCTGTCATGCAAGAGGCTCGGCAACGCGGCGTTTTGCGCGCCGCCGATCCTCTTCAGGCCAGCACCACGGCCACCACCGTTCGCCTGCACGATGGCGGGGCGCTGATTACCGACGGCCCATTTGCCGAAACCAAGGAACAGTTGGCCGGCTATTACATCCTCGACTGCCAGGATCTCGATGAAGCTCTTGCCTGGGCTGCAAAAATACCAACTGCCTGCGCCGGCCGGACTGGATGCGTAGAGGTCCGTCCCATCCGCGAGTTTCCTACCGCGAATGGATGAACACCTGGCTACGGTCGAAGCGGTTTTCCGGAGCGAATCAGGGCGCATCATTGCCGGCCTGATTCGCGTATCGCACTCCTTCGACCTCGCTGAGGAGGCGATGCAAGACGCGTTCGCCGCCGCCGTTGTAAGCTGGCGAGCCGAGGGTGTTCCCGGCAATCCCGCTGCCTGGATCACGGCCACGGCGCGCCGCAAGCTCATCGACTACGCACGCCGCGAACAGACGCGGCGCAACCATGAAGACCAGCTGCTGTATGAGTACGCATCGCGCACCTGCGCGATCGACGAGGAAATGAGCCGCCCTTTTGAAGATGACCGGCTGAGCCTGATCTTTACCTGTTGCCACCCCGCGCTCAACATGCAAGCGCAGGTGGCGCTCACGCTGCGAACTCTTGGCGGCCTCACCACGCCCGAGATCGCCCGCGCCTTTCTGGTTCCCGAGCCCACGCTTGCGCAACGCCTGGTGCGAGCGCAGCGCAAGATTCAGCAAGCGCGCATTCCTTACCAGGTTCCCAGTCCCGCTTCTCTGCCTGAACGTCTGGCTGCGGTGCAGGCGGTTCTCTATCTCATCTTCAATGAAGGCTACTCCGCGAGTTCCGGCGATAGTCTCATACGCCGCGAGCTCTGCGCCGAGGCCATTCGCCTGGCGCGTACGCTGGTGGAACTCATGCCAGACAATCCGGAGAGCATGGCTCTGTTGGCCCTCATGCTCCTGCATGACTCGCGCCGCGATGCTCGCTCCAACGAAAACGGGGAACTGGTGCCGCTTGAAGAGCAGGATCGTTCTCTCTGGCACCGGGATCAGATTGACGAGGGTATCCGGCTGGTCGAGCGGGCGTTGGGCCGCCGCAATCCCGGCACCTATCAGCTCCAGGCGGCTATCGCCGCCGTCCATGCCGAGGCCGGCACAGCCGCCGAAACCGACTGGAAGCAAATCGCCGCGCTCTACTCCATCCTCGGCACAACCCAGCCCTCGCCCATCGTCTCGCTCAACCACGCCGTAGCCATTGCGATGAGTGAAAGCCTGGAGCGCGGCTTAGCGTTGATCGATGGCCTGGGCGCTTGCGGCGAACTTGATGCTTATCACCTTTACCATGCAGCCCGCGCCGACCTACTGCGCCGCATGGGCCGCAATGCGGAAGCACGCGAGAGCTACCATCGCGGTCTGGCTCTCACCACCAATGCCGTCGAACTTCGCTATCTTCGCCGGCGTATCTCTGAGCTGGACCTACCCGCCTAGCAGTTTCCACTAGTCGCGCCCGAAGAATTTTCCCCAAACCGGGGAACCTCGACACGCGCTGCACCGTAAGTAAGCGATGAGAGCGAATCCGCGCCACACGGATAAAGCACTATGGCGGCACTGCGGCAAAACTTGATCTATAGCTTTCGGCGTCTCGCCCGGTCGCCAGGATTGGCATTCGCCGTCATCTTCTCCGTTGGACTGGGCATTGCTGGTAACTCCACCATCTTTTCTGTGGTCAGCCGGTTCGTGCTTCGGCCCGCGCCGGTCGGCGATCCCGGCACGCTTATGGCTCTCCATACCACGTACCAGGGTGATCGTTGCTGCAATAGCTTTCCCTGGCCGGTCTACACGGATGTTCGCGACCAAACCCAGTCGTTTTCCGGCGTGGCTGCTTACTACGAACTCTTACCTGCATCGATTGGTGGTTCTGGTGAGCCAGAGCGCGTCTGGGGCCAATCGGCCACTGCCAACTTTTTCAATGTCTCCCAGGTCCGTATGTACCTTGGCCGCGGCTTCCTGGCCAGCGAAGAACGGCTTCCCGTCATTGTCCTCAGCCACCGTCTCTGGCAACGGCGTTTCGCGTCCGACCCCGCCATCCTGGGCAAAGCCATCCCGCTCTCTGGCCACATGTTTACGGTTGTCGGAGTGGCTCCCCGTGGCTTTCGAGGTCTGGACCTGATACTCGATCCTGAATTCTGGGTACCACTCGGCAACGTGGAGCAGCTCGCCCCCAACGTTCCCAGTCGAAGCGCGCGCGATTGGAACTGGCTGACAGTTGTAGGGCGCCTCAAACCAGGCATAACCCAGTCCCATGCAGCTGCGGAACTCGCCACCCTGGCCCAACGCTTCGCCAGAACATATCCCGGCACCGATAAAGGCCGAGGCTTCTTCATGGATCAGGCAGGCTCTCTTCCCCCCAGAGATAAGTCGGCGGTGCTGCTCTTTATCGCGGCGTTGTCCGTCGTCGTTTTGCTCGTCCTTGGCATTGCCTGCGCCAATGTGGCCAATCTCCTCCTCAGTCAATCGGCCAGTCGCCAGCGTGAAATGGCTGTGCGCATTGCCCTCGGGGCGACGCGACGCCAGCTATTGGAGCAGATGCTGGTGGAAAGCTTGCTGCTGGCCCTTGCAGGTGGACTATTCGGTATGCTCCTGACCCTTTGGGCTACCTCAGCACTTTCCGCATTCCGCATCCCGGCGCCGGTGCCGCTGGACACGACCGTCAGCATCGATTGGCGCGTTCTGCTGTACACCTTCGTTCTCAGCGTGGGAACAGGCCTGGTGTTTGGGTTCGGACCCGCCTGGATAGCTTCGCGTCCTATTCTGGCCAGCGCGCTCAAGGGCGAGGATAGTTTCGTCCGCCCCGGCCGCCGCCTGAACTTGCGTAATGTTCTTGTGGTCGCGCAGATTGTCATGTCACTGGTTCTGCTCTGCGTTACCGGCCTGTTTTTGCGCAGCCTCGAACGGGCCGTGGGTATCGACATTGGATTCCGCTCGCGCGATGTTGTCATGCTGTCTGTCGATCCGCGCGTCCACGGCTACTCGCCTGAGCGCACCACCCAATTCCTTGAACAACTACGCCAGCGTGTAGCAGCGGTTCCAGGCGTCCTTTCGGTGGCCGCTACAGACAGCGCCCCATTGTCCGGGGGAAACCGGAGTGACGGTTTCCGCCTGGAAGCGGATTCGAAGGCCACCGGCCCCTATCCAACTGTGGAGCTGTATATGGCGTCTCCGGGCTATTTCGAAACCATGGGGATTCCACGGCTAGCAGGTCGCGACTTCGCCAACGAAGCAGCCAACGGTTCCAAAGTCGCCATCGTCAATCGGGCTTTTGCGGAACGATTCTTCCCCAAGGAGAATCCCATTGGACAACGCGTCAACGGGGGAGGAGTTTCCTACGAGATCATCGGCGTCGTCCAAAACATCAAGTCGCGGACCCTGGGCGAGGACACTCGCTATGTTCTCTTCCGTTCTCTTGCACAAAGCACGGGAAGCGATCCCTCCTTCTTGGGATATGAACTAGTCGTCCATTTCACTGGCAATGCGGCCGGCATCGCAAATGCGGTGCGCGTTCAGATCCATAATCTCGATTCCACCATGGCCGTGTACAACTCCGAAACCATGCAGGAACATTTGCGCCAGGCGCTCTTTCTGCCTCGCCTGGCAGGCACGCTCTTCGGGATTTTTGGGTTCATTGGGTTGGTGCTGGCTGCCATCGGCCTCTATGGCGTCATGAGCTACTCGGTCAGCCGCCGCACGCGCGAGATTGGCATTCGTATCGCGTTAGGGGCGCAGCTCAGCGCGGTCCATCGGCTCATTCTTCGCCAGGGTATGGTGCTCACCGTCATCGCCATGGCGATTGGCCTGCCCGCCGCCTTCGCGGTAGCGGGATTATTGAGTAGTTTCCTCTATGGCATTCGCCCCCACGACACCATAACCTTCACCATGGTGCCTCTATTTCTCGCCCTGGTTGCCTTTGTGGCCTGCTGGGTTCCGGCGTGGCGCGCAACCAGGATTGATCCCCAGAACGCGTTGCGCTACGAGTAGCTTTCGCAAGGCGCGGGGTTACTGCTTCAGGTTCTGTTCTGAGTGCGCAGCTTATAAAAGACAAAGCCAATCAAGTTGCTGCAAGCGGTCGTGCCCAGGATCTTGGCAGCATAGACGCGCGGGTTGACTACGTCGACGAACGGATAGGCCGAGATCAGCAGGCTGAAGAGCGTGGCGCAAAAGCCAATCAGCGATGTGCATTTTAGCCACCAGGGCATGGACCCGCGAAGAGCGCCGACTCCAACGATGGGGATGGCAAACATCGCCAGATAGGCAAGCTCGTAGTGGGCGAGACCGGCATTCGAGAGTAGCTGGTAGGCCTCCTGCGCGTGCACTCCCACGCTCGCCAGCACCAGCAGCAGGAAGATAAGGACCGACGTGCATAGGATGGAGTTCGCCGGTGTCCGCCAGCGCAGGTGGAGACGTGTAAACCAGGCCGGGACGAGCTCATCCCAACCCACGGCCATGGGAAGACGAGTGACTCCGGTAAACAGGTAGCTCGCCGCCGCAAGCAATCGCATCTGGAGAAGAAGAATTGCAGTTACGGCAAACACGCTGCCCAGTCCGGTGCTCCCCAACGCCAAACGAACTGTCTGTGGGATGGGAGCAATAAAGTCGATGTGGCCGCGTTGGCTAAAGGCAAAAACAGAGCTGGTGCCAAGAATGAACATGGCACAGATGACGGGTGAGGAGATCCATACCGACTGTCCGATGCTGCGCGCAGCATGCCTGCTCTCCCCGGCCAGGATCGCGATGTACTCCAGACCGCAAAGCGCGCCAAAAATCATCTGACCGAACAGCGCGAGCGAACGCAGGTTGGGCGGCGGAAGTTTCAACGCCAATGCTGGCCAATGGATGGGCACATGGTGCCAAAGCGCCCACAGTGGCAACAGAATGAGTCCGGCATAAGCCAGCAGTATGGCGGCGGCGCCAAGGTTATGAATCCACTTACCGACCTCCAGGCCGCGAAGGGCCGAGATCGTGATCCCTGCGATCACCACGGCGATGATCGCAAGCGACGCAAGATGATTCTCAGAAAGCCCCGCTGCAGAAGGGCCGATGAGGTATGCAAGTTCAGTGGGCAGGGCATAGAGGATAGCAGCCGCGATCGTAATGCCGTAAACCCACAGGTTCCAGGCGGTAAGGAACCCACCTAGATCGCCGAACGCCTTGTGCGCCCAGACGTAGAGGCCGCCTTCCAGTGGCCATACGCGGTTGAGACAGATGACGGAGCCCGCCATAGGAACGTAAAAGACCAGCATGGCGGCGATCCAGGTGAGAGCCTGCGCCCGGCCGAGGCCCGCGGCGACTCCGACCCAGGAACTACCGACAACGCATAGGATCTGCGCCAGAACCAGATCGCGCAGTCTCAGTCGGCGTTGAAGTTGTTGCTCACCGCGGAAACCGAGTTGGTCGTCGTTGTGAATGGTTGCACGGTCGAGAGGAGGGTTCTTCGCTGATCGTTCAGGTAAAAGGTGTTAAGTGCTTTGCCTGGAAAGGAAAACACTTCGGGTTGGCGCGTGATCTGCCGGCGCCCGAAGTGGGCAGGAAGTGCGATCTTGGCCTACGGCCAATTGTTCACTAAGTTGGTGACGTTGATGCTGCCGAGACCGGTGGCGAAGTCCCAGCCGGTGGCCGCAGGATACGCTTCGATTGCGTATATGTTGGAGGTAGCAAGAATACCGTACTCCGTCGGCGAAGGGTCGTAACAGTTATTGGTTCCGAAGCACGGAACCACGTTATTTCCCACGGTTACGTCATAAAAGACGCAGGAAGACGACACGCTGCTGCCCTTGGAGGCATTGCATGCCGACAGCTTTGCCTTGTTTGGGCTGGAGGCGCTTCCGTACTCAGCCTTCGCCATCTTGTAAAAAATCGGATCGGGGTTGCCCTGGGGACCGCCTGCTTTCTGATTGATCAAGGCCTGGATACTGGCAAGTTGAGGAGCGGTAAAGGAAGTGCCGCCGGCGCTATTGAACAACGTGTCTGTGCCGTTGGTGTAGTCGCAGGGAGCTCCTCCCTGGGCCACATCTGACATGCAGAAGAGGATCGCGTGCGACCAGAACGCGTTCGAAGCAAACAGGGAGACATCGGGCAAGTCGCGCTTGCCATCGTTGGGAATACCTACGACCCCGGTCTGCCACGAGGGCTTGGGATATACGATGCTGGGAGCGCCGCTGCCGCCGATCACGTTAAGGAAATTCGATCCGATGTCACTGTTGCAGAATGCCACGCTACGCGTGTACCCATAGAAGCTGAAAAGTATGCTGCTGCCGCACGAATCGTTCCAGGGCATCTCGGGAACGTAAGACTTCGCGGACTTTCCAATCGGGTTGTTGGTTGAGGTCCAGTATTTGTTATTGGTGCCCTCGAAGGTATCCAGAAAATCCGTGCCGCCGGTAGCGACATCGTAGGGGCTGGAGGCCAGGGCGTTGGCTGCAATTCCTCCAGTTGACCAGGTGGGCGAGGGTAGATCGAAGTCGTCGCACCCGGCCGCGCCGTTGTCTCCGGCGGCAACGAACACCGACACTCCCTCACCTGCTGCTTGTTGCCACAGAGCATTGACGTAGGCATTGCTACTGGGTCCGTTGTCGGCCTCGCACTCCAAATAGCTCAGACTCATGATGGCTGGAGGTGACTTACTGTCCAGCAGATTCTGGGCAGCGATGAAGGCTCCGAAGTTGGTCTCAGTGTCTGCACACGAGGCGAGTTCGACCTTCGCGTCAGGCGCTACGCCGCCTGCCCACTCCGCATCGAGAGCAGCTTCTCCTTCCGCGCCATTCAATCCCGGATCAGCGCAGCCATCCCCGGGATGAATCTGGTGGAACGTCCCGGAATACGAAGCCAGGCCGAATGCTTTGCGAAAGGTCGCTACGTCGGCCGGATTGATGTCCGTATCCTCAAGCACAACCACAGTTTGCCCTTTGCCGGTGATCGGCTTATTGGCTCTGTAGAGCGGGGTCACGTTATAGATGGTGGCCAGGTCCGCCGGCGCTTCGTCATACTGCGGAACGCCGTCAAACCCATCGGGACATCCGTTGCAGGGAAAAGAGAAGCTCTGGATCGGTTTGCTCAACGCCGGCTTTGGCATGAAGTTGTGCAGAGAGACGACACCGACAACGACAGGGGTGAGGGCGGCTGGGATCGAAGGATCGCTGGCATTGGCGATGTGTTGCTTGCCGTTGACCACGTACCTATGGATCTCGGTGTGAAACGCTTCGCGTACCTGGGCCGCCGTGCCCGATACATCGATGGTCAGTCCGTTCTTGGAAACGACGTTGACTTTAAGCCCATGCGAACTCAACCATTGGGTAACCGTCTCGATATCCTGCTGCGCCGGGCCGAAGTTCCTGCCCAGTTCCTCGGCTGTAAACCATTGGTGATAGTTGGCGGAATTCGGATCCTGGCGTTCGGCAATCGAACGCGCCAATGCCTCTTCCTGCTCCGGGCTGCGCCGCAGTTGCAGGAACATGTGCTCCATGGGAAAACTGTCCTCGACCGCCCCTTGATCGTATTTCGGAGCAGCAAGCGGATGGGTATGGCCGGCTAGCCGGACTAAGCTTGCTTCATCAATTGCGTCTGAGATATGTGGGGCGGCGTTTGGCGATCCTGCGGCGTTGGCGGCAAGCGCCGAACCCGAGAAACCACGAAGGGCCAGGATCGTCAGCAGCCCCAAAAATAGCACGAACCGGGAGTAGCGGAGTAATGCCATGGAGGAACTCCTTTTGAAGTTTTGAATTGAACCGCGGAAATTTCTAATCTGGCCCTGTCAAAGTGGCTGGAGTATACATGGAGTCCTACTGCGGAAACAGGTGGCTAATTTGGATCACATGAAGTTCAAAGGCGTACGAGAGGAGCCGCAGGTTCTCCTTTTCGAGCACCAGCAAGCGTGGGAAGCCTGGTTGTCGCAGAATCATCGAAAGGCCAGCGGTGTGTGGCTGCGGATCGCGAAGAAGGGATCCAAAATTCGCTCCTTGACTCATGCCGAGGCGTTAGACTCCGCGCTCTGTTTTGGATGGATCGACGCACAGAAGAGGCTGGAAAGCGCCAGCGCATGGCTACAGCGATTTACTCCACGCGGTCAGCGAAGCATCTGGTCGAAGATCAATCGACAAAAGGCAACGGCGATGATCGAATGCGGCCGGATGAGAGACAGCGGGCTCAAAGAGGTGCTGCGTGCTAAAAAGGACGGGCGCTGGGAACGAGCCTACGACTCACCGCGCAACGCGACTGTGCCGGATGATTTTCTGGCTGCGCTGAACAAGAGTGCCAAGGCAAAGGCATTCTTTGCCACCCTGGAAAGCCGAAACCGGTACGCAATTCTGTTTCGCATACAAACGGTAAAGAAAGCGGAGACCCGCGCACGAAAGATCGCCGAATTCGTTGCCATGCTGGAAAGACAGGAGAAGATACATCCTTGATCGGGAGCCGTAATTGAGAGTGACGATGAACGAATTACAGCAGACCCTTATCGGTGACAGCGCAGCAGCACCACCCGCCCATATCCTTGAAGGGATTCAAAGCGATATCGCTCATCGAGTGATGGAGGGTGCTCCGCACACCATCTATCAGGAACTCTGGCACATCGCCTTCTGGCAGCAGGTCACCCTGGACTGGGTAAACGGAGTCGAGACACCCTTTCCGTCGCATCCGTCGGCCGGGTTTCCCGCGAGCGACGCCGAACCCTGGGAGCAGTTACGCCAACGCTTCTTCGTGGGTAATCAGCAGGCGGCCGTCCTGGCTGGTGACGAGAAGAGACTCGAACAATCCGTCCGCTGCCCATCGCGACCGGGCAATCCCGTCCGCATCATGTCGGTCCGCGAACAGCTGGAGAGCCTGGCGGCCCACAACGCTTATCACTTCGGGCGGATCGTTTTGCTTCGCCAGCTCTGCGGAGCATGGCCCCCACCCTCTGGAGGCTTCAGCTGGTGAGCTTACAAGGGAGGCAATGGTGGCTTCATTTCTCCCTGCCAGTGCCTTCAGCGAAAACCTGACGTTTCCCTGGATCTATGAGTATGCTGAGAGAACCGCTGTGGCAATCTGCTTGGCCAGGAGCTTTGAATCGATGCGCTCTCTCTGTCTGCTGATGGCTGTCTCTGTTTTCTTGCCCGCTGCGTGGTCGCAAACCTCTGCCGCGGCAGGATCGGCTGCCTATGACCCGCGGCTGACCTTTGCGCCGCTCACCCTGCCCGATCCAGTGAACGCCTATCGCTCGAGTGATGGCGCTCCCGGGCCTTCGTACTGGCAGAACCAGGCAGACTACGAGATGCACGCAACGCTGGACACGACCGCCAAGGTGCTCGAAAACGACGAGGTCATCACCTACACCAACAACAGCCCTGATTCGCTGACCAGCCTATGGATCCACATGGAGCAGAACATCTATCGCAAAGACGCGCGCGGGCGGATCGTCAACGGTGGACCGCGGCGAAGGACTCCCGTTCCCGACAGCGAGGAGAACCCCAATGGGCGCACAACCGAAGGCTTTGTGCTGGAGTCGGTCACGATTGAGCGCGGCAAGGAATCGCTCAAGGCTGACTATCTGGTAGACGACACGCGCATGCAGATCCGCCTGCCTCAGCCCATGGCGCCCAAAGGCAGCGTGCTGAAGATCCACATCAAATATCACTACCAGATCCCGGGTGTATGGGGCGGCCGCACCTCGTGGGCTTCATCGAAGCAGGGAGACATCTATGACATCGCGCAGTGGTATCCGCGCATGTGCGTCTACGACGATCTTCACGGGTGGGACACGCTCCCCTATATCGGCAGCGAGTTTTACCTGGAGTATGGACACTTTGACTATTACGTAACCGTGCCCAGCGAAATGATCGTGGCCGGTTCAGGTGAGCTGGTCAATGAAAAAGATGTGCTTACCAGCACGCAGATCGCGCGGCTGCAAGAGGCCCGCAACAGCGACAAGACGGTAGCGATCAGGACCGCGGCGGACGTGAGCGACCCTGCGAGCAGGCCAAAGGCGGGCGGTACGCTTACCTGGCACTTCCATATGGATCAGACCCGGGATGTGGCCTGGAGCGCGAGCCCGATATTTATGTGGGACGCGGCGCGCATCAATCTTCCCCAGGGGAAGAAGAGCCTGGCGGAAAGCGTATACCCGCCGGAGAGCGCCGGCGATGCTGCGTGGGGACGTTCGACCGAATACGTGAAGGACACGGTGGAGCGCTTTTCACAGCAGTGGTTCCCCTATCCGTACCCTGCAGCCATCAACGTAGCGGGTTTCTCCGAAGGCATGGAGTATCCCGGCATCATCTTCGACGGCATCGAAGACAAGGGCAAAGTGCTCTTCTGGATTTCCGCGCACGAGATTGGGCATACCTGGTTTCCCATGATCGTGGGATCGAATGAGCGGCGCAATGCCTTCATGGATGAGGGCTTCAACACTTTTATTGACATCGGCGAGTCCGCCGAATTTCAGGGCGGCGTCTATGGGCCGAAGCGCGACTCGGAGTACTCAGCCGGAGGCGAGCCGCCCGACACGATTCTTAAGGTGCTCGATGATCCTGCTGCCCCAGCACTGCTGATGCCGGCCGATGCCTACACCTGGCCGATCACGCATCCGGTGAGCTACTTCAAGGGAGCGTACGGAATGGTGTTGCTGCGGGAGCAGATTCTGGGCAAGCAGCGCTTCGACTGGGCCTTTCGCAAGTACATCCGGGACTGGGCGTTCAAGCACCCCGCTCCTTCGGACTTCTTCCGCGAAATGAGCAGCGAGGGTGGAGAGGATCTGGATTGGTTCTGGCGCGGGTGGTATATGAACAACTGGCGCTTCAACCTCGCGGTCACCAAGATCGACGGCGACCAGGTGACGTTCGTGAACAAAGGCCAGCTGGTATTGCCCGCGACGGTGGAGGTGAAGTATACCGACGGTACAACGACGCGCTTCCGCCTGCCGGTCGAGACCTGGGAATCAAAGAGCGAGGTGGTGTGGCCGGGAGATAAGCCCGTGGCCTCGGTGAAGGTGGATCCTGATCACGTGTTGCCGGATGATGATCGGGCCGACAATTCGCTGGAGGCGAAATAACGCGAGGCATGGGAAGCTCTTGCTATGGGGACGATCCTGCAGGATCTTCGTTT
This sequence comes from uncultured Acidobacteriaceae bacterium, assembly GCA_963788515.1. Lineage (GTDB taxonomy): Bacteria > Acidobacteriota > Terriglobia > Terriglobales > Acidobacteriaceae > PALSA-350. Next base: position 1,320,197 of record CAWBGZ010000015.1, on the reverse strand, counting down.
TGCGGTTCGCCAGCTGCGTAAGAATCCGGGCTTTACCTTCACCGCGGTGGTCATCTTCGCGCTGGGTATTGGCGCCAGCACCGCGATCTTCGCATTTGTCGATGCGGCCCTGGTCAGGCCGCTGCCTTATCGCGACCCGTCGCGGCTGGTAGCCCTTTATGAGCGCATTCCGCTCGGCGATCGGTACCACCTCTCGGACTATGACTACCTGGAATGGAAGCGGCTGAACCGCAGTTTGTCATCGCTCGATGCTTATCGACCAGATAGCTTCGAATTCACCACGGCAGCCATTCCGGAGGCAGTATCTGGAGCACGTGTGAGCGACGGTTTCTTCCACACCCTGGGTGTGGTCCCATTTCTCGGCCGCGACTTTAGGCCGGGTGAAGATGAGAAGAACGCCCAGCCGGTAGTGATCCTGAGCTACGAAACATGGCAGAAGCGTTTCGCGGGGAGCACTCGCGTATTGGGCGAAAGAGTCACGTTGGATGGAGTTCCGTTGGTTGTGGTTGGCGTCTTGCCTCGCGGGTTTCATTTTGCGCCGGTTGAGCCAGCAGAATTTTGGACCACGCTGCATGGCTTTTGTGCGGATATGCCTCATGATTGCCATGCCCTTTATGGGGTAGGGCGGCTGAAGGAAAGGGTTTCCGCTGTCGCAGCCGGTACGGACCTGGAATCCATCGCGGCGCAGATTGCGGCGCAGTATCCGCATTCCAACCGGGATCGAAGCGCGACGGTTACTCCCCTTGGGGACGCAATCCTGGGAGAGATCCGGCCGACCCTGATCGCACTGCTGGCCGGAGCGGGCCTTCTGTCCCTGATCGGGTTTGTCAATGTTTCCAGTCTGCTGCTGGTGCGGGCAGAGAGCCGTAGGCGAGAGATTGCCGTTCGCGGAGCGCTGGGAGCTGGGCGCGCTCGACTCGTTCTCCAGTTCGCGGTGGAAGGCTTCTTGCTTGCAGGCTCTGGATGCCTCCTCGGCCTGGTGCTTGGATGGGGTGCGATCAGGATACTGCCCGGGCTGATACCTGCTGCCTTGCTCGAGAATATGCCTTACCTCGAAGGCCTCCATTTCAACCTGCATCTTCTGGTCTTCGCATGCAGCCTTTCGATCTTCGGTGGCCTTCTTTTTTCCGGGGGGCCGGCGCTGCAGCTCTTTCTATCGGACATGCAGGAGGGGCTCATGGAGGGTGGCCGCACGGCTGCAGGCAGGAGTTGGCGCAGAGTAGGCGCAAGCCTGGTGGCGGTTGAGTTAGCGGTCACGGTGGTCCTGCTGGTAAGCGCCGGTTTACTGGCCAAGAGCTTCTACCTGTTATTGCATGAAGACATCGGCATCTCTGCCAATCATCTGGCGGTGTTGCATGTCTCGTCGCACGCCTCTGGGACGGGCTCGCAGACAGACCCGGAAAGCATCGCCTTGGAGCGGCAAGTCATCGCCCGCATGTCGGCCCTGCCCGGAGTCACTTCCGTAGGTGTATCTTCGCAGCTTGCCGTTGCTGGCGGAGAATCTTACGTAGCTTTCTTCAAGTATTTTCGTGTCGTCGGTAGGTCATACGTTGGCGGGGGTGACGAGGCGATCGTTCGGAGCGCGAGCGTTGGGTACTTAGAAACTCTGCGAGCACGGATTCTTGAGGGTCGATATTTCACTGAGTCAGATGATGCTTCCCGGCCCTATGTAGCCATTATCAATCGAACCATGGCGAGACAGATGTTTCCTGGGGAAGAGCCGCTGGGAAAGCGGCTCATCGGCGTATTCGACGCGGACCATCCCACCGAGATCATCGGCGTGGTCGATGACATCAAGGAAGGGCCACTGGATGGGAAGCCCATCGCGGGCATTTATGAGCCGTTCAACCAGGTTCCCTGGAGCGATTTCTATGTGACGGTGCGCACATCTCAGTCTGCGGCGAGCATCCTCCCTTCCATGGTCCAGGCGGCCCATCAGATCGATCGTGGGTTGATCGCGGATGAGGAAGAGACGATGTCGGACCACATCGATAATTCCCCATCGGCCTATCTCCATCGTTCGGCCGCGGTGCTGGTTGCGGGCTTTGCCGCACTTGCGCTTCTGCTCGGCACGGTTGGGCTCTACGGCGTTATCTCCTATTCCGTAGGTCAGCGCACGCGTGAGATTGGGGTGCGCATGGCCCTCGGCGCACAACGCGCATCGGTCTATCGGCTCATTTTGCGCGAGGCGTGCTGGCTGGCAGCGCTGGGCATCGTTGGCGGCATCCTCTGCTCCTTCGCCGCCACCAGCCTTCTCCGCAGCATGCTCTTTGGTGTCAGTCCACGCGATGCGGGCACAGCGATCTCCGTGGTGTGCGTGCTTGCTGCGTCAGCGCTGCTCGCCAGCTTCATTCCTGCACGGCGTGCCGCGTCCATCGATCCTGCGAAGGCCCTCCGCACCGAGTAGCTATTCCAGTCCGAGCAGGCGAGCGGGGTTTTCTTTCGCCATGCGGTTGATCTCGGTATCGCTGATTCCTTCTTTCTTGAGGCCATCGAACATCGCGACCAGGCCATCCGGGTGCAAAGGATTTTCAAGCTGCCCCATGTCGCTTGAAAGAATGCAGTGTTCTACTCCCACGTAGTGAATCGCCCGGGCATAGTCTCTAAAGGTGAACTCTTTCCCCGAGCCGGTGAGCCCGCTGTAGACAAACTCGATATACGCGCCCATCTGCGCGGCTTCGAGCATCTGCTTATCCGACATGTGAATGGGCGCGATCATGGCGTGGGTCACTACGATATGCTTCACCCCCTGGGCGCGGGCTTCGCGGACCATCAGCAGAGCCTCTTCCGGGCTGGGGTGTCCGGTCGCCATCACCAGGTTGCGCTTGGCGATCACCGCGATGACTTGCTTCACCTCGGGCAGCAACTGACCATCGCGCGAGATCTGCACGAAAGGGCGGTCTTGTTTGGAGTAGCGCACCTGCTGCTCAGAATCGAATGTGCTCATCCAGACGAAACGGCCGTAGCCACCGGTCGTCGCCGCCATGTGTTCGACCGCTGAGGGGTTCATGCCGCCCACCGAAAGATTGAGATCCACGCCGCCAAATACTTCGATTCCGGGGACCTCTTTGCGTACCACGTAGGCGAGCGAGGCGGTCGGCTCGTAGTGGTTCTTGAGCACCAGGCCAACCATACCGCGCCTCTTGGCCAGCCGGGCAATGTCGATGGCGTCGATGGAGCGCGGCGTGCTGTCTGGTGCACAGTGCACATGAATATCAATCACCCCTGCCAAGGGGTTCTCCTGAGCGCCTGCAGCCAGGCTCAAGCCGAGAATCAGAAGCAATGCGAGCAGGGTTGTTGTTTTCATTAGGGATTGAGAATGCGATGCATATCAAGCGATGGCGGCTTGACGTCTGTCTGGCTGATCATCACATGCACCTGGCCGCGGTGATGCGTCTGGTGGTTGAAGAAGTGAAGCACAGCGACTGGGACCGCTTCCACATAATCCTTGCCCTGGTTGTTGACATAGGAAAGTTGCCTTTCCAGAAAATCGGTACCAGCCTTGGCGAAGAAGGTTTCGATTTCCTCGTCCTGTGCGGCTCGCGCGGAGCGGAGCTCAGCAAAGTTGTCGAAGAGAATAGAGTTCAACGGCGGTGTCGTATTGCCGCCACCAGCGAACCGCGACATCCAGATACGGTCCCCCAACAATAGATGGTTCAGCAGCCCGTGAATGCTGCCAAAAGAGCCCTGGCGTTGCTTTCGATACTCCACCGGGTCCAGCTGGCCACACTTCTCGTAGAGCCGCTCATTTGCGATGCGGTTGTAATTGGCGAGCATCCTGAACGCGTCTAACATTGGGTCCGGGGCATCACGTCTGGGGCATTAGGTTCGGGGCATTAATCGATCGAGTCGTAAGCAACCGAGGTTAGAAATTCCGGAAGCTGCCTGGCCGCGATCATCTGTTCGAAGAGTTTGGCGGCCGCAGTAAATTTGCTGGCGGCAAAGCGCTCCTCTCCAAGTTCCTGCTTGATGCGGTCCAGAACTACCGGAATCGTGGCCAGCACGATGGGCACATCGAGCGTGACGCCGTCGGTCATGCGGCCGCCATGGTGCGCCCATTGCCAGAGTTGCGCGCGCGAAATTTCCGCGGTGGCCGCGTCTTCCATCAGATCGTAGATGGGCACGCAGCCCAGGCCATCGAGCCAGGCGGCGAGATAACGCAAGCCGATGTCGATGTTCATCTCCAGGCCTTTGCGCGTGATCTCGCCTTCGGGCACGGCCAGCAAGTCTGAAGCCTGGATATGGATGCCGGGATTGCGGCGCGCAATCTGGTTGGGTTCCGGCATGTATTCATCAAAGATCGCTTTGGCCACCGGCACCAGTCCGGGATGCGCCACCCAGGTTCCATCGTGTCCGGCCTTTACCTCGCGCAGTTTATCCTGGCGCACGCGCTCCATGGCGCGTTCATTGGCCTCGGCGTCGCGCTTGATGGGAATCTGCGCCGCCATGCCACCCATGGCATGGATACCGCGACGGTGGCAGGTTTCGATCAGCAGTTCGACGTAGGACCTGAGGAAGTGCCGGTCCATAGTGATGGTGGAACGGTCGGGAAGCGCTAGGTCCTCGCGGTAACTGAATTTCTTGATGAAGCTGAAGATGTAATCCCAGCGGCCGCAATTCAAGCCGGCGGAGTGGTCCTTCAGCTCAAAGAGAATCTCATCCATTTCGAAGGCCGCGGGCAAGGTTTCGATGAGCACGGTGGCGCGGATGGTGCCGCGCGGTATGCCGAGCGCATCCTGCGCGAAGTTAAAAACGCTATTCCACAGGCGCGCTTCGCGATGGCTTTCCATCTTGGGCAGGTAGAAGTAAGGACCCGTCCCGCGTGCTTTGAGCTCGGCGGCGTTGTGAAAGAAGTACAAGCCAAAATCGAAGAGCGAAGCTGAGATGGGCTGGCCTTGCACCAAGAGGTGTTTCTCGGGCAGGTGCCATCCGCGCGGTCGCACGAAAAGCGTAGCCGTCTTCTGGTTGAGTTTGTATTGCTTGCCCTCGGGGCTGGCGAAGCTGATCTCGCGCCGTATCGCATCCCGCAGGTTCACCTGGCCATCGATCACGTTGCGCCAGGTGGGCGAGGTGGAATCCTCGAAATCGGCCATGAAGACTTTCGCGCCGGAGTTGAGCGCGTTGATCACCATCTTGCGATCGACCGGGCCGGTAATCTCGGTGCGACGGTCCTCAAGGTCGGCAGGGATGGGCGCGACGCGCCACTCAGCCTGGCGGACGGAAGCCGTCTCCGGCAGAAAATCATAGAGTTTACCCGTGCGCAGTGCTTCTGCCCTGGCCACGCGGGCAGCCAATAAGCGCTGCCGCTCGGCCTCGAAGTTGCTCGCCAGGGCGCCCAGGAATTCAAGCGCTTTCGGGGTAAGAATTTCCGCTTCCGCTGCGCCTTGTGAACCTGCAATCGTCACCGTGGGCGCCGTTACCGTCGAGTTCGTCATGATGTCTCCGCGAGCCTTATTTTACGCCCGCCAGGGGAACGTTTCTTATGGATGCGTCCAGCAGCTCAACCATGTGAAAAGCGGGCATGTCCGCGAGCCCGCGCCGGCGCAGCGAACTCATCAGCTGCAGCAGGCAGCCAGGATTCGCGGAGATGACAGCGTCTGCCTTGGTCGCGAGCAGGTTTTCTACCTTGCGGTCGCCCAGTTGGTTGGCCGGCTCAGGATTGAGCAGGTTATAGACACCAGCCGAGCCACAGCAGAGAGAAGCCTCTTCGATCTCCGCGACTTCGAGTTCGGGAATGGTAGCCAGCAGCCGCCGCGGCTCAGCGTGGATGGCCTGTGCGTGGCGCAGGTGGCAAGCGTCGTGGTAGGCCACTCGCATCGGAAGAGGGTGGCGCGGGGAACGTGCGGGCAGTTCGCACAGAATCTCGGAGATGTCTTTGCATTTGGCGCTGAAGGCGGCGGCGCGCGCGGCCCATGCGGGATCGTCGCGCAGCAGATGGCCGTATTCCTTCATGGTGGAGCCGCAACCCGCCGCGTTGATGACGATGGTGTCCACGTTGGCCGCTTCGAAGGCGGCGATCATCTGGCGCGCGAGCGAGGCGGCTTGTTCGTCGAGACCAGAGTGCAGCATGAGGGCGCCGCAACACTGCTGGGCCTGCGGGATGATCACCTCGCAGCCTTCCGCAGCGAGCACCCGTGCGGTGGCCTGGTTCACGTGCTGAAAGAAGACCTGCTGCACACAACCGGAGAGCATTCCCACCCGGCGCCGGGGTTCCGAAACAGGGGACACATGGGTGGGCAGGCCCTGCATAAAGCCTGTAGGGACGCGGGGTAGCAAGGCTTCCATTTGCGACAGCCGTTTGGGCAGTAACCGCAGCAGGCCGCTGGCGCGCACCAGCTTCTGCAGGCCGGACCGCTGGTAGATCAGCATGGGCAGAGCCAGCAGGCGCAGGCGTTTCACGTACGGGAAGGTGGCAAAGAGGAGCCTGCGGAAGAGGCTATCCGTGGTGGTGCGCGGGATATTGCGCTCCACCTGGGCGCGCGTGTCTTCGATCAGCTTGTTGTACTGCACCCCTGAGGGGCAGGCGGTCATGCAGGCCATGCAGCCCAGGCAGTTGTCCATATGCAAGCGGAAGCGCTGGTCGAGCGGAGCCTCGCCCTGGGCGGACTTCTTCATCATGTAGATACGGCCACGCGGTGAATCCATCTCCTCGCCCCAGAGCACGTACGTAGGGCAGGCGGGAAGGCAGAAGCCGCAGTGCACGCAGTCGTCGATCAGTGCTGTTTCCGGCGGCTTGTGGGCGTCGAAGTTGGAAGGCTTTGCGGGTTCGCGCTGGGTGACTTGGGCCATAGGTTTTCTTGTGTAGATTACATGGGGGAGTCCTGGGTAATTTTCAGCCATCCCCTTCGGGACTGTCTTGCCGGAGGCGCGGGTAAGTAAGCTAAATGCTCTTGCGGGTTCAGCAAGCAAATACAATCGTAGGGGCTTCCCCGGGATTTCCCGCGCAGCTTGGTGGCTCCGACGCACTTCATGCGGCTTTCCTTAATGAAAGCCGCATACGCGGCCGCATTAACGGCAGCGTACAGGAAATCCGGGTCGCCCCGGCTTTTTCAACCCATGTAGTGCCCCGGCTTTGCCGGTGCAAACATGGGGCACCCGTCCTGTTCCTATTGGGCTCTGGTATGGCACCAGACCCGTCAGAACTCCTTCTGAATCGCGGCTAAGTCCTTTGTTTTGCCAAGGTGCTCAAATTTTTATTTTTCCCGCCCCCATAAATCGTTTAGGGGGCTACCCCCCCCATTTGCGATTCTGTTCCTGAAAGAGTTGGTTCTTCATGTAATTAGATCCAATTCAGTGAGGTTTCGTTCCCCCTTCGCTCATTTTTTTCGAGTCTATATGCCGCCCAAGAAGCGGCCAGGATTGAGAACAACTTCAGGATCGAACCTGCGCTTGATCTCGCGCATCAAGGGAAGACTATCGGGCAGGGTTCCCCAGCAATCGACCTTACTTTCTGCCGGCTGCTTGAGGACCATCAGCGATCCGCTCGCGGCTTCCAATTCACGCCGCAATTGCTGTAGGTGCCCGGCAGCCGTAGCCGGGAAGCCCGCCATCATGATCCCGGTGGCCTGGGTCACGGACTCGCCGCCCAGGCTGCGAACCCGTTCGGCGAATGGGGCAATCTCCGAGGGAAGCATGGTGGCCTTGCAGGCGAAATCGTTGGAATGGGCGAGGAGTTGTTGCCGGGCATCCCAGACCGCCTCGGTCGCAGCCTCCATCGCAAGGCCTTCGACGCGCGCCATCGACTCCAGCATTTCGGCCTGGGTGTGCAGAACCTCGGGCAAAGAGGCGAGTTGGATATCAAGATGGAATCCCTCCGCCGTACCCCGGAGCTGGATCGACAGGGTGCTGAGCTGCTGGTGGAGCAGCTTGAGCAGCCACTCACCCAGCGGTTTGGCGGACGGCGCGGAGAAGGTAAAGCATTGCGTGGACTTCGGTATGGAATGCAATCGGAAGTTTACCGAGGTGATGACGCCGAGGGTGCCGAAGGCCCCAATCATCAATTTATGCAAGTCATAGCCGGCAACGTTTTTGACTACTTTCCCTCCGGTGCGGGCAATGGTCCCGTCCGCCAGCACAATCGTCATGCCGATAATCAGGTCGCGCAGGCCTCCGTAGCGCAGCCGGAGCACGCCTGAGTCGTTGGTGGCGACGATGCCGCCCACCGTCGCTCTCTCGGGCCAAAGTGGATCGAGGGCAACGCACTGGCCATGTTTCGCCAGGGCCGACTGCAGGGACGCCCAGGTACAGCCGGCTTCGACGGTGCAGGTCATGTCCTGCCAGGTATGTTCCCGGATTACATTCAGGCGATGCGTCTCCATTAGCACCGCCGGCGTCACGGGATAACCCCAGCCTTGTTTTGTACCGCCGCCCCAGGGAACCACCGCGAGCCGGTTTTCGTGCGCGAAGCGAAGAATGGCCGCGACCTCCTCGGTATTGGCCGGAGCGACGGCGGTCGCGCTGTCCAAGGCCAGCAGGTGGTCGGGCCCGGTAATGGCCGCCAAGGAAGCAGTGATGGTTTGCGAATTGGTTGAAGCAGCATTCATGATGGCGGAATAAGAAACTGTCCTAGAGGCAGATCAAAAGTACTCCGCGACGCCCGCGGTCTCCAGAGGGTGAGGGGTATACTTGCCGGTTTTCTCGCCGCACAGCCGGGGGCGAGGAAAGACTTTATCGGGGTTGGCGATATTTTCCGGGTCGAAGCTGCAGCGCACCCGCTGCATGGTGTCCAGGTCGGGCTCGGAAAACATATATCCCATGGCCTGCTGCTTGTCCCGGCCCACTCCATGTTCGCCGGTGATCGAGCCCCCCTGGTCGACGCACAGATGCAGTATGCGGGTCGACAAGTCGACGGCCATCTCCTCCTGGCCGGGGATCGAAGCATCGAAAAGCACCAGGGGATGTAGGTTCCCGTCGCCGGCGTGAAAGACATTCGAGACCCGCAGCCCCACTTCCGCCGCCATCTCTGCAATCTTTTCCAACACCATGGGTAGCTTGGTGCGCGGTATCACTCCGTCCTGCACGATGTAGTCGGGGGAAAGGCGGCCGGCGGCGGCGAAGGCTGCCTTGCGGCCTTTCCACACCAGCATCCGCTCCTGCTCGCTCTGCGCCAACCGATCCTCCCATGCGCCATTGTCTTTACAGATCTTGCGGACCTGTTGCATCTGCAGATCGACCTCGGCGGAAGGGCCGTCCAGCTCCACCAGCAACAGCGCTTCGCACTCCGGATAATGCGGGTGTACAGCGGCTTCGGCAGCCTGGATGGCGAGGCGGTCCATGATCTCCATAGCCGCCGGCAGGATGGAGGCGGCAATGATGTCCGAAACGGTCTGCCCCGCGGCCGAGATGGAGTCAAAGGCGGCCAACAAAACCTGAACGGTTTCGGGGCGGCGCACAATGCGCAGCGTCATGGAACTGGCGACCCCCAGTGTTCCCTCAGAACCGACGAAGACCCCGGCCAGGTCGTAACCGGGCGGGTCGAGCGTGGGCGAGCCGAGGTGGACCAGTTCGCCGGTCGGTAGAACTACGTCGAGGGCCAGCACATGAGTAGTGGTGAAACCATACTTGAGGCAATGTGCTCCGCCGGAGTTTTCCGCGACATTGCCTCCAATCGTGCACACCGTTTGCGAAGAGGGATCGGGCGCATAAAAGTGACCCGTGGGCGCCACGCGTTGGGTAACGTGAGCGTTGATCACCCCGGCTTCCACGGTGATGCGCTGGTTGGGAATATCGGTGGCCAGGAATTTGGTCATGCGGGCAAAGCTGATCACGATGCCCCGGTCGTCGGGCATCGCTCCTCCGGATAGGCCAGTGCCGGCTCCGCGGCCTACGAAGGGTATGTGATGCCGGGCGCAGATGGCTACGGCCTTCTGCAGTTGCGCGGTGGAGCGAGGCAGAATCACGGCGCCGGGCAGGCTGCGCAGCACGGCAAGGGCATCACATTCGTAGGTTTGCAGCTGGTTGCGCTCGATGATCAGGCCGTCGGCGCCCACGGCATCGCGTAACTCGGCGAGGATGGCTGCGGAGAGCATGTGGCTACTATCCTATGCGGTTTCACCATCAGGGGCGAGGGTTCGCATAGACTGACGCCTGACACCGCAAGTAGAATTCGTACACCTGACTCCAAGAGAGAGCCCGCCCAGATGAGCCCAGCGTGGTCCCAGAGCTACACCCTTTTCGGGCGTGGCCTCGCATTCTCCTCGGTCATTGCTTCCTTACCTATACTTACGTTGCTTTTCCTGCTGGGTGTGCGGCGCAAGGCAGCTTGGGTCGCCTCCCTTTGCGCATTGGCCGTGGCGTTGGTGGTCGCGCTCTTTGCCTACCACTTACCGCCCACGCTCACCGTGAGCGCAGCCACCTATGGCGCCGGCTTTGGATTATTTCCCATCTCGTGGATCGTCTTTTGGGCCATTACCCTCTACCGCGTTACGGTGGAAACGGGCAAATTCGAAATCATCAAGTCGTCCATGGGGAACCTGACCAGCGATGCCCGTCTGCAGGCGCTCTTGATCGCCTTTGCTTTTGGGGCATTCGTGGAGGGCGCAGCTGGCTTCGGGACCCCGGTGGCGGTCGCCGCGGCCATGCTGGTCGGCCTCGGCTTCTCTCCCTTTTACGCCTCGGCGCTCTGCCTGGTGGCGAATACTGCCCCCGTAGCATTTGGTTCCATCGGCATTCCTGTGGTCACGTTGGCTGGGATTACCGGCTTGCCGCTGGATAAGCTGAGCGGCGCGGTGGGGCGTCTCTGTGCTCCGCTGTCCTTATTCGTTCCCACCTACCTGGTCTGCATCATGGTGGGTTGGCGCGGCATGCTGGAGGTGTGGCCGGCGGTAGTGGTGGTGGGCGGCGTCTTCGCCTCGGTCCAGTTCCTCATGTCGAATTTTGTGGGTCCGCAACTGACCGACATCATGAGTTCGCTTTGTGCCTTGGGCGGGTTGCTCGTGCTGCTTCGCTTTTGGCGCCCGGCGGCGATGTGGGACAGGGAATTGGAGAAGGTGGATCCGCAAGCGGTAGACCCAACCGCCGGCATGATGGAGTTTCCGCCCCCGTACAACCCGGCGGTGCAGAAGTTCGCGCCCCTCGCTCCCGGGTCGAACGATCGGAAGCATGGGACAGGAGAGATTGTGGGCGCCTGGATGCCCTACGGTCTGCTGGTGATCCTGGTGCTGCTTTGGGGCTTCAAGCCCTTCCAGGCGCTGCTGAACTCCGTCACCCTCAGCGTCGGCTGGCCGCTCTTGCACAATCACGTGATGATGATGCCGCCGGTGGTCGCCAAGCCGACCCTTTACAAGGCGGTCTATCAGTTGAATTTTCTCTCCGCCGCCGGCACTGCTTGCATGTTCGCGGCCCTGTTGTCGGCTCTGCTTTTGCGCATGCCCCTGGGTGCCTTCGCGCGTCTTCTGCTGGCGGTATGCCGCCAGCTCTTTTTGCCCACCCTGACGGTCACCGCCGTGCTTGCCATGGCCTTCGTGATGAACTATTGCGGCGCGACCGCCACGCTGGGGCTGGCATTTGCTGCGTCCGGCAGGCTGTTTCCGTTCTTCAGCCCGTTACTCGGCTGGCTCGGTGTCTTCCTGACCGGCTCGGATACTTCAGCCAACGCACTCTTTGGCAACCTGCAGGTGGTGACCGCCGGCCGGTTGGGCTTTGAGCCCACGCTGATGGCGGCGGCCAACTCCGCCGGTGGCGTCGTGGGTAAGATGATCAGCGTGCAGAACATCGCCGTCGCGGCGGCGGCCACCGCCATGTCCGTCGCCGACCAGGCGAAGCTGTTTCGATTTACCCTGAGGCATAGCATCATCATGGCGACAGCCATCGGCGTCGAGGTCATGGTGTATGCCTACCTCGTCCACGCCCGTTAGCAAACCCCTACCAGGAGCGATCAAATGGCAAAACTAGGATTTTTAGGACTCGGCATCATGGGTGGCCCCATGGCTCGTCATCTAGTGACAGGCGGCCACGATGTGGCGGTCTGGTCCCATAACCAGAAGAAGGCGAAGGAGCTGGCCGATTCCACGGGCGCGTTGTTCTGCGCAACGCCCGCGGAGGTTGCCCAGAACAGTGAATGTGCTTTTCTTTGTGTTGGCGATACGGCTATGTCCCGGGGAGTCATCCTGGGCGACAAGGGGCTGGTCAAAGGGGCGAAGAAAGGATTTGTCATTGCTGACTGCAGCACCGTCTCGCCGCTCGAGAGCAGCCGCATGGCGGAGGAACTGGCCGGGCTGGGCATCGAATTTCTGGATGCCCCCTGTACCGGCTCGAAAGGCGGTGCGGAGGGGGGGACGCTCACCTTCATGATAGGCGGCAAGCAAGAGGTCTTTGCCCACGTCAAACCCTTCTTCGAGGCCATGGGCAAGACGCTTTATTACTGCGGCAAGTCGGGCATGGGCTTGCGCGCCAAGCTTACCCAGAACCTGATCCTGGGCAATTTGTTGCAGGCGTTCAACGAGGGATTGGTGTTGAGCACCAAGGCCGGGGTGGATCCCGAGCTCATGCTGGATATTCTGAACAACAGCGCGGCGCGGTCGGGGTTGATTGCCATCAAGGCGCCGATGGTGTTCAAGCGCGATTTCTCGACAAATTTCTCCGTCAAGTGGCTGGAGAAGGACATAGGGCTTGCAGTGGATCTCGGTTCGGAGTTGGGAGTTCCGTTGATGCTTACGGGTTTGACGCAACAGCTGTATCAGGCTGCGATGGCCAAGGGGTATGGGGAAGAAGATATTTGCGGATCGATTCGCGTGCTGGAGGAGCTGGCAGGATGCGAAGTGAGCGCGGTTAAAGAAACAGCTGGCAAGGGGTGAGGTGGCTGCTTGGGGGTAGCTCCATCCATGGCTCGGGCAGTGACTCAATTTGACAGTTGCGTTCGGGAAAGGCGCACAGCAGGTCCCTCGGCTTCGCTCGGGATGACAAAGGGGAGAGGGGCGCTTCCATGGGGAATTAGCTAGTGGCTGAAAGGGTTGGGGAGCGGAGCGCTTTGAGGGGATGGGCTGAAGAGGTTGCGGAAAAGGCGCGTTCGGCATAGCTTTCGAACCCGCTAACAAATGCCAAGGTAATTCGCCACTCTACCCTTTGTCATCCCGCCTGCCCCGGCGTGCCGTGGGACCGAAGCTTTGCGGAGCGACCTGCAGTTTCGCTGAACCCCAATCCAATGCTGGGTGCCCCATTCAAGCCGTACTTTAGCTTGAGTGGGATACCACAGCACTCGGCTGCGGTCTTTATGACAAACGGGTCGGGGAGGCATCCTAGCCCACTCAAGCCAAAGTACGGCTTGAATGGGGCACCCAGAGCTTTTGTTGCAAGTGGAATTGGGGAGTGGCTGAAACGACCGTTCCAGGAGTAGTACATGGCAAATAGTAGAAGGGCGTTTCTCAAGCAGGCGGCGGGGGTAACCGCCGCCCGTTTTTTTGGCGTACCGGCCCTCTCAGCCGAAGAAACCAAGACCGTGGTCGGCAACCCGGGATGGTATGACCGCCCGATGCGGTGGGCGCAATTGGCTTTTGTTGAAGATGACCCGGGGAATTACGACCTGGCTTTCTGGCTTGAGTATTTTCAGAAGATCCATGCCGATGCGGCCTGCCTCAGCGCCGGCGGCAGTGTGGCCTTCTACCCCACGGAGATTCCTCTGCACTACCGCAGCAAGTGGCTGGGCAATACAGACGCCTTCGGAGACATCATGAAGGGATGCCGCAAGCAGGGGATGAACGTGGTGGCCCGCACCGATGCGCATGCTGCCCGACAGGACGTGTATGACGCGCACCCCGACTGGATCGCCGTCGATGCCCAGGGCAAGAAGCGGCGCCATCCCTCCGATCCGGACTTCTGGATCACCTGTGCGTTAGGCCCTTACAACTTCGACTTCATGACCCAGGTTCATGTGGAGATCATGACCAGGTACACGCCCGACGGTATCTTTACCAACCGCTGGGCGGGTTCAGGCATGTGTTATTGCGAGCATTGCCAGGAAAACTTTCATGCCTTCTCCGGACTGAGCCTGCCGCGCACGCTCAATCCCCAGGATCCGGCGCGGCGGCAATATATTGTGTGGCACCAGCAGCGGCTCTTCGAACTATGGCGGCTGTGGAATGAAAAGATACAAGCCATCAATCCCAACGCCAGCTACCTGGCGAACGCCGGCGGCGGGGCGCTCAGCGAGCTCGATATGAAGACCATCGGCGAGCTGGCTCCTACGCTCTTTGCCGATCGCCAGGCGAGAAGCGGCCTGATGGCTCCCTGGGCCAATGGAAAAAATGGCAAGGAGTATCGCGCCACCCTGGGACAAAAGGCTATCGCCGGCATCTTCAGCGTGGGCCTGGAAGAAAAGTATCGCTGGAAAGACTCGGTGCAGAATGGCGATGAGATTCGGCTTTGGGTGGCGGACGGAATGGCCCAGGATCTTCGGCCCTGGTTCGTCAAGTTCAACGCCAAACCGATTGACCGGCGCTGGCTACCGGTGGTCGAGGAGATTTATCAATGGCACTATGCCAACCAGGGCTATCTGCGCAATGAGAGGTCGTTCGCGCGCGTGGCCATGGTCTATTCCCAGCAAACAGCCTCATTCTACGGCGGAGAGGATGCGCGCGCCAAGGTAGAAGATCCGGCGCTGGGTTTTTATCAGGCGCTGGTCGAAGCCCGCATCCCCTTTGAAATGGTGCACGATCATTTGCTCGATCCCGAGCATATTGACCGCTTCAAGACGCTGATCCTGCCCAACATCGCTGCGCTCTCCACGCAACAGTGCGATCAGATTCGTGCCTATGTGGAGCAGGGGGGAAGCATAGTCGCCACTTATGAGACCTCGCTCTATGACGAGTGGGGTGTCCGGCGCAACGACTTCGGCCTGACGTCGCTCTTTGGCACTTCGTTTACCGGCAAGGAAGAGGGCCCGCTACTCAATTCGTATCTGACACTGGAGAAGGATCCCGGGACCGGCCAATTCTCCCCGCTGCTGGCGGGTTTTGAAGATGCGACCCGGATTATCAACGGCACTCATAGCGTTTCCGTCACGCCCTTGGGCAGCGCCGGCTATTCGCCGCTGCTCCTGGTGCCCCCCTATCCTGACCTGCCCATGGAAGAGGTATTTACCCAGCCGGCAAAGACGCGGGAGCCGGGGGTGTTGCTACGCGAGACCGGTCGCGGCCGAGTGGTGTATTTCCCCGCCGACATCGATCGCACTTTCTGGGAGGTGCTGGATGTGGACCAGGCGAAACTGCTGCGCAATGCAGTTCTGTGGGCCACCAACGAGCCCGCTCCGGTGACGGCGGAGGGCAAGGGTGTTCTGGATATTTCCGTGTGGAGTCAAAAGAATTCGATGACCGTACACCTGGTCAACCTCACCAATCCCATGATGATGAAGGGGCCGCTGCGCGAAGTGATCCCGCTTCCGAATCAGGAGGTCAGCATCCTTATCCCGGAAGGCCGGCGAGTCAGCGCGGTGCGTTTACTGGTGGCGGGCGGGAGTCCGCCGTACCGTAAGGATGGTGCGTCGATTCGGCTCACGGTGCCTTCGATCGGAGTGCATGAGGTCGTAGCTCTCGACTTTGTAAGCTAGCTGTAGATCGAGGGGTTCAGGATCGTGGAATCCCACATCTCGCGAAAAACGAGCGAGATATGGGATTCTACGATCCTGGTTGGGAGGGAGTTAGAAGCAGCCCGTTTTAGCTGACCGCTTCGACTCCAACGAAATCGCTCACCGTGCTCTTAGCGGCGGCCTGTTCTTTGCGTTCCACCTTCTCAGCCTCTTCCTCGAGGTGGTCGATCACCACCTTGGAGTAGAGAAGGAAATGCTGTGCGGAGAGCAACAGCGAGAAGCCTATCCACAGTTTCGCCGGTGAGCGCCAAAAGGAGCTGACGGTCCGGTAGAGGAATTTCCAATAGCTGCTGCGGTAATTGGAGCGGATGCCCTGCCGCCATATGGAGGCAGAGAGGCAACGCACGTTGTAGATCATGCCCAGGTAGGGCGGCTTCTGCGTTGCTATGGGCTGCCACACCTTCAAGGAGTTATAAGCGCGCTCAAAAAAGGCATCCGGTTTGTATAGGCCGGTTAGCAGGGTGCAAAGGCCGCGCAGCAGGATGGGCAGGGGCAGTACGGTGCGGAAATTCGGGAGGCCAAATTGGGTGATGGATTGGCTGTCCTCGATCAGTCGCCCTTCCCGTTTCATGCGATCGAATAAGGCGGTGGTCGGCGGCGCCATCAATATACCGGCCATAGCCCAGGGGATCGCTGTCCGGTCGATAAACTCCAGCTGCCGGGCAAAGATGGTCTCGTCGTCGGAATCGAAACCGACAATAAAGCCGGCCAGCACCCACAAACCCTTCTCCTGAATGATGCGTACCTGGTCGACATTGTTTTTGCGCAGATTCTGAAACTTGTGCGTCTCTTTCAGAGCTTCGGCAGACGGGGTCTCGATGCCGATGAAGACCATCATGAAATTCGCGGCGACCATGGCGTCCAGAAGTTCGGTCTTCGAGGCCAGGTCGATCGAAGCCTCGGTACTGAACGCGAATGGGTAATCGTGCTGCTTTTGCCACTCGATGAGTTCGAGCGAAAGCGCTAATGCTTGATGACTGTTGCCGATGAAGTTGTCATCGACGATGAACACCTCGTTGCGCCAGCCCAGGTTGATCAAGGTTTCCAGCTCGCGAATGACTTGCTTGGGCGTTTTCGCGCGCGGCCGGCGACCGTAAATGGTGATGATGTCGCAGAATTCACACTGGAAGGGGCATCCTCGGGAAAACTGGATGGGCATGGAGCTGTATTTATTCCGGTGCAGCAGGTCGAAGCGAGGCACCGGGCTGCGCGTCATGTCGGGTTTGTCGATAACGTGGTACAGCGCGTGTGCTGTCCCTTGTTCGAGTGCGGTGGCGATTCCAGGAAAGACCTCGTCTGCCTCGCCGACCAACACATGATCGGCCACTTCCAACACGACCTCGGGTTGTGTACTGGCCCAGGGACCGCCCACGAAGGTGCGCTTGCCCATGGCGCGGGCGCGGGCCAAGGTGGTCAGCGCGTCGGCACGTTGGGCGTGCATGGCGCTTATCATCACCAGGTCAGCCCACGCGAAATCCTCATCCAGCAACTCTTCGAAGGCATGATCCTTCAAGCGGAGCTCCCAGGTCGCCGGACAGAGCGCAGCGACGGTGATGAGGCCGAGCGGCGGCGTCATGGCCTGCTCGGGAATCATCTCCAGAACGCCCTCAAAGCCCCAGAACGACGGCGGGAAACTTGGCCACACCATCAAAACCTTGATATTCGACCCTAGCGGCGGGAAAGTAGCGTTCTTTAACTCATTGGAGATCTCGGGTTCAGCGGTTGGGACTGGAAGAGACGATGTGGTTTGCGGCTGGCTGGGGAGGACGTTGAGTCGAGGATCTGGTACAGAGGGCATGGCGCCCCTTTCTCAATGAGTCACAAACATGGCACAAGGCCGGAGTCATCCTTGACGCCAAAGGTACAAAGGGGCCCACGGCACAGCTGGACAGAACACTACCGGGAGGTCAATCGGGATGCCCGGCGCATCGACGAGACTTCGGCCATGACGCAAAATGGCGCAGTGGGCTTGAGTCTACGCCAAAGCCCTGATCCTGTCATCTGAATGTGGACTCATCCGATGAAGGGGGATTCTCAAGTCTTGTGCTGATTCCTCGACCGATCCCTCAGCGGCTTCTAAAGCCGCAAACTCGGCGCAGGTCTCACGGCGGGGCTGAAGCGGCTGCGGAGAAACTCTGTACCGAGCGGGAAAGCAACACCTCAGGGGCTAAAGCCCGACCTATTCGCAATCATTTACGGCACGACTAAAGTCGTGCCCTGATACAAAACATGAGTTTTTCCGCAGCCTGTAAATCCGTGTCCCTCGTTGAGCGAGTTTTTCCGCAGCCTCTGAAGCCCCACCCCTTCAAAACCCGCTGCATAGTGTTGAAGGGGACGGGCTTTAGCCTGTCCGCTTAAGGCCAAGTGTTTGAGGCTTTAGCCTCTGAGGGAAAGCATATGGCTGAGCGATAGTTAGGGAGACGCTCGTGGGTTTGCGTCCTCGAGAGAGTGGCCGTTCCTGGCGGAGCGGCCACTCTCTTTGGGTTAGCGAACCGCTGCGTTGTGTTTGTCGCGGTAGATGCGACGGGATTCCTGGTTCTGCTGCGCATGGATAACCTGACGATCCTGTTTTGTCAGGTGACCGTTATCCTGGGCACGCATACCGCGCTCTTCCCGGTTGATGCCGGCTTCCTGGTGTTCCAGGCGCGCGGTCTCACCTGCGGTCAACTGGCCGCTCCTGACGCCGTTTGCGATGCGGCCCTGCTGATCGACTTTGCGCTGGCCAATGTTATAGTCGTGTGCGCCAGGTGTGGGAGTGGTTTGGGCTATCATCGCCGTGGGGGCGATGACGAGAGCAGATGCAAGAATAGCCGTGACAAGTCTCATGGGACGCTCCTGTTTTCTGGCGGCTGCTTATTCACATCACATGCTTGGCCGCTCGCTCCAGATAGACCCAGCCTGGAAGAGCCAGTTGCACCATCTTTGGTAACTTTATTGGTGGGGACCTACCACCGAAGTACAGTACGTTGAGCGCAACTTATTTGTAGCTGCCACCGGAACAACCTCATTCCAAAGGAACCTGTCACCCTTGCAGAACTTTCGCCTCCGCCCTTTCCTCACCGTGGTCAGTTGCTGCCTGATGCTTCTGTTCGCGGCCGGCCCTGGTTCCGCTGCCGCGCAAGAAGCCGGTAAAGACGCACCAGCAAAAGACGCCGCCAAGGCCGATGCAGAACCAGTTGTCCCCAAAGACTCCACCACCCAGGGCTCGGTGACTGTTGCAGGCCAAACCATCAATTACCAGGCGGTCGCGGGCACCATCCTGGTCGCAGCAACCAACGAGGCCGACGCCGCCCTGGGCATAAACCCGGCTGCGGGGAAAGAAACCGCCGATTCCCCGCCCACGGCACGCATGTTCTATGTGGCTTACTTCAAGAAAGATGTCCCGGCGGAATCACGTCCCGTAACCTTCATTTACAACGGCGGTCCTGGCAGTTCCACCATGTGGCTGCACATGGGCGCATTCGGTCCGCGGCGCATTGTTACCGCAGACGATCAGCACACCAGCCCCGCGCCTTATGAGCTGGTTGATAATGCCTACAGCCTGCTGGATGCGAGTGACCTGGTCTTTATCGATGCGCCGGGCACCGGCTTCGGCCGTCTCTTCGGGAAGGACAAGGAGAAAGCGTTCTGGGGAGTGGATCCCGACGGCCATGCCTTTGCCCGCTTTATCGCGCGCTTCCTCTCGACTTACCAGCGCTGGAACTCGCCCAAATATCTCTTCGGAGAGAGCTACGGCACCACCCGCTCAGCGGTGATCGCGGGGATTCTCGAGACAGAAAGCCACATCGATCTCAACGGCGTCATTCTGCTTTCGCAAGTTCTGAATTACGACGACAGTGCCGACGCGCCACAATGGAACCCCGGCATCGATGTCCCCTATCAGCTGGCGCTCCCCACCTTCGCTGCCACTGCCTACTATCACAAACGCCTGCCCACCCAACCCCCAGCGCTCGAGCCTTTCCTCGCCGAGGTAGAGCAATTTGCCATGGGCGACTATGCTTCAGCCCTGGCTCAAGGTTCGCAGCTGCCCGAGACTAGCCGCCAGGCCATCGCCGAAAAGCTGCACCAGTACACCGGCCTACCGGTCGCCTACATCCTCAAGGCCGACTTGCGCGTCAACACCGGTCAGTTCAACCATAATCTGCAGGGCAGTGAAGATCTCACCACCGGCCGGCTGGACAGCCGGTTCTCCGGCCCAACCATCGACCCGCTGGCTGAGGAAGCGGCCTACGACCCGCAGGCCGCGGCGATCTCATCGGCTTATGTTGCGGCGCTGAATGACTATGTCCGCCGCCAGCTCAAATTCGGCGACGGCCTCACCTACCTGCCGGAGTCCGAAGCCGTTAACAATACCTGGGAGTTCAAACACAAGGCTCCCGATTCTCCGGGCGAATCCTGGGGGGTCAACGTCATGCCTGATCTTGCCACCGCGATGAAGTACAACCCCCGCCTTAAGGTCATGCTGAACGGCGGTTATTTCGATCTGGCCACACCGTACTTCGCCGCCCGGTACGAGATGAATCACCTGCCGATCCAGGCCAGTTTGAGGCAGAATATCCAGTTCTCCTGGTACATGTCCGGACACATGGTGTATCTCCACGAGGACTCGCTTAAACAACTTCACCAGAAGGTTTCCGCTTTTATCGCCAGCACCCACAAACCGGGGAAGTGAGGTTTGCGTTGTTCTAGGAGCTGCGGAAAAGGTTGCCGGACGAAGGGCACGGCTTCAGGCGTGCCACACAGGCCGAGGACGGATGAGGGCTTTAGCCCGGTCCTGATACAAACCCAATGGCGTCCAGCCGACAGAACGGCAAGTCCCTAAGCGCTCAGGGCAATAGGGGTCAAGGAGCATCGTAGCCCACTCAAGCCAACAGAAGGCTTGACCCCGATTTCCTGCCACGCTGTGCTAGTTTCCTGTCCCTGAAGTTTCTGGAACAATTCGAGGAATCGAAAATGTTCCAGAAACTGCGCTCAGGGGCTGAAGCCCATTTGGTTTTGCAGTGTTTGCGGCACGACTGAAGTCGTGCCCTGATACAAAGCCGAAGAGGAGTTCTTTAACGAACTTTAGGGACGGGACACTAGTGAGGCCCGCGTGTGCGCCTTTCATTAGGGAAAGGCGCATGGAGTGTATCAACGCCACAAGCTTCCGCAGGAAATCGGGGCAAATGGGCCACCCAAAGCTTTGGTTGCCGGTGTAACTCGCCGCCCGCAGGTTTGGCGCTGGGGTAGGCGGCGGCCATGAACATCCGATCGAAAAAGCCGTGCCCTTCGTCCAGTGAGTTTTTCTTGCAGCCTGTGAAGCCGAGCTGTTCCTCCGGCGAATTTTCACGGAGCCTCGGAGCGTTTTCGCTTCCTATGCTTTTAGAAAAATCTGCGGGCAGATGCGTCACTTTGCAAAAACCAGGAGTCAAGAAGTCTTAACGAGCCGGCCTTACAATGGCCACGCTGTTCTGGAGGGATTTTCATGGCGAAAATGCGCGCAGTGCAAATTGCTAAAGCGGGCGGTCCATTGGAGATGGTGGAACGGGAGATTCCCGAGCCTGAGTCCGGTGCGGTACGCATCAAGGTGCAGGCCTGCGGAGTCTGTCACAGCGATTCCGTGACCAAGGACGGATTGTTTCCAGGGATTGAGTATCCGCGGGTTCCCGGCCACGAGGTGATCGGGATGGTCGATGCCCTTGGCCCGAACGTTCCCCGATGGAAGGTTGGTGAACGTGTGGGCGTGGGTTGGAATGGAGGCTACTGCGGTTACTGCGACCGTTGCCGGCGAGGGAACTTTTTTGCCTGCGAGACGAGCACCCTGGTCACCGGCGTTACCCGGGACGGTGGCTATGCAGAGTATTTGGTTGCGCCCGCCACGGCACTGGCCTTGGTGCCTGAAGCGCTGTCGTCGGTTGAAGCCGCTCCGCTCATGTGCGCCGGGGTCACGACCTACAATTGCCTGCGCAACAGCGGCGCTCGCCCAGGCGACGTGGTTGCCGTGATCGGCTTGGGTGGACTGGGCCATCTGGGCATTCAGTACGCAGCCAAGAGTGGATTCAATACCGTCGCCATCGGACGCGGGCAAGACAAAGAAGCACTCGCCAGGAAGCTTGGCGCGTCGCACTACGTCGATAACGCAGTGCAGGATCCGGCAGCGGAGTTGTTGAAACTGGGAGGCGCCAAAGTGATCCTCGCCACCGTGACCAGCGCGGACGCAATGAAGTCGGTGATCGGAGGCCTTATGCCAACCGGGACCTTCATGATCGTGGGCGCCGTACCCTCGTTGGAAGTACCCGCGCTCCAGCTTCTCTTGCAATCGCAGCAGGTCAAAGGCTGGTATTCAGGAACGTCGCTCGATTCACAGGATACGCTTGCGTTCAGCGTGCTCTCCGGCGTGCGCTCGATGAACGAAAGCTACCCGCTGGAGCGCGCGAGTGAGGCTTACGAGCGCATGATGTCGGGAAAGGCGAGGTTCCGGGTCGTGCTCACGATGGAGAAGTAGGTCGGGCTAGAGCGTTAGTGTTTCCAGCCATTGACGATTTTTCCGTCGGCGCCCTTCATGTCTCCGGGTTGCATGTCCGCAGGACAACTGCCGAGATATTTCTGGTCCATGGTCATGGTGGAGTCGCTCACGCCGTACAACGGTGGGGTGTATGTGGCATGAGTCTCAGCGTGGATTGCGGTATCACCCTGGAAGGTGGCCGTTTCCTTCGTATCGATCACAGTATTGGCCACGGTGCATCGTAAGGCGGTGGTGAGCGTATGTCCGCTCAGGTTCTCACTTAGCTTCTGGCACCCCGGCATCTTAGCTGCAAGATTTTTCACATATTGGTCATAGGCGTGGCTGCGGCAGATGGTCAGAGTGCCGCCGCCTCGCTTATTGCCGGGGTTGTCGATGGTTTGCGTCTGGTTCGACCAGAGACCTTCTTTCACATCCGGTAGATCGGCCGCGTGGGCGGACGCAAAAGATAGCAACACCGTGGCTCTCACACAAAACAGCAGCTTCTTCATCTCCACGCCTCCATCGGTCGCGTTGACTATCGCAGACCAGGGGAGCGGATACCACGATGGTTGTGGATAGGAAACAGTGACGGATTCTTTTTACCCCAGGGCTCCGGTTCGTTCTGGGAGCCTGAACACTCAAGCGAATCCGCCATCCCGGTAGGTGCTTGCGGTGGCGGTTTCGGTGTTGATCTTCCAGTCTTCCAACTGCGGACCTTTCAGTTTCGCCACCTTTTCGCGGATCTGGTCAAGCTGCGCTTCATCTAACGGCTTGAATTCCTGCGCGATGCGCACATCGTCTTCGACCTGGCCGACAGTGGTGCAGCCGAGCGCGACGCAATGCACCGGCAGACTGAGAGCGTAGGAGAGGCACTCCTTCAACGCAATGGCCTGCAGCAGCTTGGCATTCGCGGTGCTCTTCATTCCCTGGATGCCCATGCCGCGCGCGACGGCTACCGGCAGCACGTTCTTCTCGAAACTCTGGTAGCCGGGATCGGCCGCATGCAGGGGCATAAGGATGGTGTCGTAGTGATCGTACTTCTTCAGCATGGCCAGGTGGACCTGGGGATCATGGTGGCCGGTGAATCCAATGAACCGGCACTTACCTGCTTTTTTGGCGGCTTCAAATGCCTCGATCGCGCCGCCGGGGGCGAAGATCTGCTCCACTTCCTCCTGCGTACTTACCTGGTGCATCTGCCACAGATCCACGTGGTCCGTCTTGAGCGCACGCAGAGACATCTCCAGATCCGCTTCGGCGCCCTTGCGGCTACGTTGCGCGGATTTCGTGGTGAGGAAGATGTTTTTGCGGTACGGCGGCAGCACGGCGCCATAGACCTCTTCCGACTTACCGTCCCAGTAGAGGCGCGCACAATCGAAATAATTGATGCCGAGTTCATAGGCGCGCAGGGTGACCGCTTTGGCCTCCTCAAAGGTGCACAAAGGGAACCGGCCGCCGGCCTGGCCGACGATCGTCAGGCGCTCGCCGGTCTTTCCGAAGGTACGCTTCGGTATGTCTCCCGCGCTGGCCTGTAAGGTCCGGCCGCCCCAGGCAAAAACGCCTAGTCCTGCCGCAGCGGAAGTCGAGAGAAAAGTCCTGCGTCGCATAGTCGATCCTCGTGCTCCAGTATGCTACCGTTGCCCGTGGCCTTCAAGATCCATCCCCTAGCTCATCTTCGGTCTTTGCGCCAGCTTCCCTGGCTGGCGGTCGTTCTGTTCCTGGCCCTTCCGGCATTGGACGCACAGAAAAATGCGGGTTTTCGGGTTATCAGCTGGTCTCCGCAGCGGCTGGAAAGCGGTTCGCCCGTGCTCTTCCGGATCGAACTCGACCAGGCTGCGGATTCGCTCCATGGCACATGGCTCGATCACGCGCTGGTGTTCACGCGGGCTCAGCAGGGCAACACCTGGTACGCGCTGGCGGGCGTCGACGTGGAGCAGCCGCCGGGAACTTATCCGCTGGAGCTTACCGCGACCGGAGCCGATGGTGGGGAACTACACGCCAGCCAGCAGGTGACGGTGCTGCCAGGTAGCTATAGGACCACCACGCTGCACGTAGAGGAAAAATTTGTAGCGCCAGACGCCGCAACGCTGCAACGTATTGCAGCCGACAAAGCGGTGAAGGATGCGGCCTTCGCTCACACCATCAGCGAGCCCTTATGGAACGGCAGCTTTCAATCGCCCGTGCCCTTCACGCCTACCGATTCCTTTGGGACGCGACGCATGTTCAACGGCAAGCTAGCCAGCATCCATCGGGGAACCGACTTCCATGCTCCTTCGGGAACGCCCGTGGTGGCCGCCAACGATGGAGTCGTGATCATCGCCCAGGGCATGTTTTATGAGGGGAACCTGGTGGTGGTGGATCACGGGCAGCAGTTCTCGACCCTCTACATGCACCTGTCCAAGATAGAGGTGAAAGTGGGAGATCGCGTCCATAAAGGGCAGCGCCTTGGCCTAAGTGGGGCTACCGGCAGGGTGACCGGCCCGCATCTCCACCTGGGCGTCCGTTGGCAAGGTATGTATGTCGATGCTGTTGTGCTGCTCAAGTTGACGCTGCCTACGCGCTGAACTGAATAGGCTGTACCCTTCGACAAACTCAGGGCAGGCTCTTCGGGACTCGATTATGATCCCGCGATTCTCACGCAGGCTCTGAAGCCCTCATAGTTGCGGGCTGTGCGGCACGGCTAAAGCTTGCACCCACTCAAGCCAAAGAACGGCTTGAATGGGCCACCCATCCTTTGCGTATTTCAAGGGGTTAAAACGCCCCATGTATTCACAACCGCTAAAGCCCTATTTGTTGGTGTCTTCCAAAGCGAACCTTCCCAGCTCGAAGGGGCGCGAGGTGGGCGGCTTGTTTTGCAGGTTGTTGCTGGGATAGGACTGTGGCGCGAGCGTCGGAAAGCCCCAGATTTTCCCGGTGCGCATGTCCACCATCACCTTGCCGTAAACCTGTTTACTGCCGTCCGGCGCCCGTAACAGCTCAGAGCCAGGCTCAATGTAGAGCGGATAGGGCGGCCCGGATTGCGCCTCCGCCGGGCGCGGGACGAAGATTGGTTGCACGGCGATCGCCACCAGGGCAACCGCGATGATCGACAACAAAGCGATAGTCAGGTTTTCTCGACGCATGGTTCTCCTCTTGGGAACATTTTTCACTTCTACTCCGCACAGGCAAGTTCAGCGATGTGCGGCTTTTCTTGAGGAAAAGCCGCGTCGGGAGTCGCCGCTCTGCATACACCAGAAGTGAAAATGGTTGACGAACCAAGTGTATTGCCAGCGCGATTACGGCGTTGCGGGAGCCGCGGCCGGTGGGGTCTTCGGCTGAATCGAGAGCAACTCCACCTCGAAGATGAGCGTGGCGTTCGGCCCACCGGGGCCCTGACCACGGTCGCCATAGGCGAGATCCGGGGGAATGAACAGCTGCCATTTCGATCCCACGGGCATCAATTGCAAAGCCTCCGTCCAACCCTTGATCACTCCGCCGACACGGAAGGTCATCGGCTGGCCGCGCTTGTAGGAGCTATCGAATTCGGTGTTGTCGAGCAGTGTCCCCCGGTAGTTGCAAATCACGGTATCGTCGGCGGTAGGCTTGGGACCCGTTCCGGCGACCAGGATTTTGTACTGCAAGCCGCTGGGCAGCGTGACCACGCCTTCTTTGGTGGCGTTCGCAGCCAGGAATGACGCGCCGTCCTTTTTGTTGCTTTCCGCCAAGGCAAGCCTCTTCTCTTCCTGCTGTTGCCGCACCTGGGTCTGCAGCTCGGTCATGACCGTCCTAATCTGGTCATCGGTTAGCAGAAGCTTGCCATCGCCCAAGGCAT
This sequence comes from uncultured Acidobacteriaceae bacterium, assembly GCA_963788515.1. Lineage (GTDB taxonomy): Bacteria > Acidobacteriota > Terriglobia > Terriglobales > Acidobacteriaceae > PALSA-350. The sequence continues at coordinate 1,294,325 of CAWBGZ010000015.1, read as the reverse complement.
CTTCTATTCCCTGGAGCACAAACTTGGGTTCGACGTCGATGGAGTCCCGGTGCAGGCTCTTGCCCACGTTCAGACCGATGGCGTAGCTTTGCTTGTCTTTGTCGGTCACCAGCTCCAATGGCCTAGGCGTGGCCGTCGCCGTTGCCTTGTGCTGGGTCGTGGTGCTTGGTTTGGCCTTCGCTGCGGGTGTGGTCGCCGGCGTCTGCTGGGCGGCTGCGCTCCCCAGGAGGACCATACCGGCAGCCAGCAGGTTTATCTTCGTTGCCCATGATCTTTGCATTAAGCCATTCTCGCATTGTCACTTGAAGCTTCGCAAACGGGGAGGTATGAAACAAATCCTGTTACATATTTGTTTTGGCGGGATATCAGCGCGCTTGCATGGAGTGCGCCTGGGCGATGGGCTGCGCCCCCGAAAGCTCGGCATCGATCAATGAGGCAGCCTCTGCCCATACCCGCGGATCATTCTCGATTTCAATGTGAGGTTTGGTGAAGGTCCGTGCGAACCAGGGAAACTGGTCGCAATTGACAGGATGGTCCTTATAAGTCATATGAAAATTGCCAATGATGTTGGTACGTTCCGGATCCACGGCGAGGATTTGTGAGTGTCCGTGAAGCAGGCCACTGGACTGATAAAAATTGACTGCATGAGCCACGTTGGCTGGGATGGCAATATTTCCCTGGCCCGGTTTGGCAATACTGTCTACCTGGATGGTGAGCAGCACCGGGATACGCTGCCGCTCGAAAGCGCGGGCCAAGAGGACGGTCTCCGTTCCACCCCAGCTGTGTCCAAAGATGATGATTCTCGCCTGGCCTTTCTCGAGCGCGGTGAGGATGCCGTCACGGTTGGTATCCAGAAGACGGAGGACGTAGCGGAGCGCCTCTTGTCCAGAGTGATTGCCGAAAACCTTTACATCGACAGCCGAGGCATAACGGTTGCGCAGACGCGTGGCAAATTGCACTTCGGCGTGCTTGGCATCGTCATGCCTGACGAAGCCGCCAACGAACCCGATCACTATCACTTTGTGGAGGGGAGAGTCCACCGCGGGCAGGGGCATCGCCAAGCTGCGCGCCGAATTCCATGGCACAAGACTGGCCGCGGCCACAAGAAATAACCGCAGGATAAGCTTCCGATACTGGCGTGCTCTCATGCGACCGCCTCTCGACCATGATAGCCCCGGACCCAGGAATCGTATCCAGAATCGTGTCTGGGTGCCGGCATGCGGAATAATGGAGAGAATGCAGCAAGCGCTAGATCAGGTCCCTGCGATCGGCATCGACTTCGGCACCACCAACAGCACCGTTGCGCGCGCGTCCGGCAACGGGCCCGTGGAACTGGTCGCCTTCCCCACCAATGCCGGCGAAACATTTTCGTTTCGTTCGGTGCTCTATCTGCAGCAGATCAAACACGGGGTGCGGAAACAAACGCACACTTGGACTGGCCCATCTGCAATCGAGCACTACCTGGCGGCGGAGAATAAGGGCCGGCTGATTCAGTCGCTCAAATCCTACCTTTCGGATCGCACACTCACAGGAACGGCGGTATTCGGCCGCCATTGCACGCTCGAGGATCTGATTTCACGCATACTCGCCGATTTGCGCCGCCACGCGGAACGCAGGTTCCAGTCTCCTATTGGTTATGCCATGGTGGGCCGCCCGGTGCGGTTTGTCGGCGCGGAGACCGAAGAAGATCAGGAGTTTGCTCTCTCTCGCTTGCGGCAGGCGTTCACGGAGGCCGGGTTCGACCGGGTGGATTTTGAAATGGAACCGGTGGCAGCGGCTTACGCCTACGAATCGACCCTCGATCACGACGAGCTCATCCTGATCGGTGATTTTGGCGGCGGCACCAGTGACTTCTCCTTGCTGCATGTTGGCCCCGGAGTGCGCAAGCGTGGCCGCAAGCCGCAGGATTTGCTTGGCAACAGCGGTGTCGGTCTGGCGGGCGATGCCTTCGACGCCAGGATCGTGCGCAAGCTCGTCTCCCCCGCGTTGGGGTCGGAATCGTTTGCGCGTTCGCTCAACAAGATTTTGCCCGCGGTGCCGGCGTGGATTTATGCCAACCTGGAGCGCTGGCATTACTTGTCCTTTTTGCGCACAGCAAATGTGATGGAGATTTTGAAGAGCGCTCGTCTCCGCGCTTTGGAACCGGAAAAGATCGAAGCCTTGATCACGTTGATCGATGAAGATCTTGGTTACCACCTTCACCAGGCAGTTCAGCGAGTCAAGTTTGAGCTATCTCATTCCGAGGTAGCGGAGTTCCATTTTCGCGACGGCAGCATGGACCTTCGCATCGCTGTCACACGCGCGGAATTTGAAGGTTGGATCGCGGACGAGCTACGCAGTATCGAGCAGTGCGTCGATTCGCTGCTGGAAAAGTCGGGCGTCCGCTGTCGCCAGGTCGATCGGGTCTTTCTCACCGGTGGTAGTTCGCTGGTACCTGCGGTTCGCCGTATCTTCAGGGAACGGTTTGGGGAGGAGCGCATTCGAACCGGGGACGAGTTTATTTCGGTGGCGCGCGGTCTGGCGCTGCGCGCGGAAGAAGCGCTCGCTGCGGCGAGGTAGCCCGGACATACACAACAGCGCGTTGCCCAACTGCGGCGTTACCCACTCAAGCCAACAGAAGGCTTGAATGGGCCACCAATTTTATCGCCCGGGGAGAAGCTCAGTCAGCGGCATGGGCGCAACAGCTGGCCGCATTCTTCATAGGCGGCAGATCGATCACCGGATTCTGATCGAAAAAGCCGGACGGCGCGAGGGTGAAGCCGCACATCACGCAGGACTGTACCGGATGATCTTCCGGGCGCGGCAGATGATGCACGCCGAAGCTGTGCCAAAGGACTACGTCGGTGTTCTCGATTGCCCGGTCTTTGGCGGTCCATGCCGGCAGGCCATCATCGCCGGTGGATTGGTTTACGAACTCGCCCGCCGGGTAACGCTCGTTCTCATGGAAGGGCGTCACCCAGAGTTGATGCTGAAGGAAGCGTCCCCGCTTGCCCGATGGGCTATCCGGGTGCGTATACGGATGCACCGCTGACTTGGCCTCGAGCTTATACGCGGTTGGCTTGCCCACCCAGTTGGTGGTGTTGGGGTTGGTAATTCTCCAGTAGCGCATCTTGGAAAAGTCGAAGTCGCGTTGCGCCTGGGATTCCGTTTTCAGCGGCGTCTCCTGCACATAGTAGGCATTGCCCCACGGGTTCTCGGGCCCCACCGGCAGCGCGATCGTATCGCACTCGGTCACGGTATTGTTCGGCCCATCTACTTCCATATCGAGCCGGGCGGAAAAAATATGCTGATGGATGTGGCCCACAATGCCCGGCGCCACCTCGGCGCCAAATTTTCCCGGTTCGCCGGGGATGCAACCGGCAGTGTTGATAATGCCCGTAGCCTTCATCTCATACTCAATGCGCCCATCCTGGTGCAGATACCAATAGGACGCATATTCGTAGTTGCCAATCGTAGAAATTGATGAGATCACCAGGCGCCGCGCCCGGCGCACCTCGGTGCGGCCGGTACGCATATCGAAATGTTTCCACGACATGCCGGCATCTTCCTCGTGCAGGCAGATGCACCTCTCGATAGTGCGCGGATTGCCAAACAGATCCGATACCACGGCATCGAAATAATGGATCACGCCCAGACAATCGCAACCCAGGGTCAACGAGTTTGCCATGCGGCCGAAGCCGAGTTCGCCGCTATCGAAAACGTTCTTACGATAGTGGCTTCTCTCCGGCGTGCCGTAAGGCACCACCATTTCGGCGATCGACGCGCGATAGACGATAGGCCGCCGCTTGCCCTCCTGCGTATAGCCGATGGTATAAAGCACCAATCCCTCTCGCCCGTTGAAGCCCACGCGAAAGTCCCAGTTCTCCCATGTCACCTGGTTGCCCTGCACTATGAAACCGGCGCCATCCGGCTGCACTACGTCGAGGCGCGCAGACGGCTGGCGAAACTTCTGCAAAAGCTCGGCGTCGTAATTCAGCGGCGTGCGCGGAACCGGAATGTAATCTCCGTTGGCTGCGAAATGATCATGAACATCCAGCACCTCCAGCGTGCTCACGTCAATTAATGCGTGCAATCCCTCGACGGGGTGGGCGTAAAAGTTGTCGAGGGGAAACGTCCTCATAAAAACGAAGCAGTTGAGAACCCGGCGGCCTTGCTCGATGGGGATGTTGAAGTCGCCCGTTGTCCAAGGATCGACACACATATATTCAAGTTCGGCGAGCAACCCACGGCGGCGCAGCGCTTCCTGAAAGCGAGCGTCGGCTTTGACCAATGCTTCAATATCCAGAATCTCCTGGACAGCAAGCATCGGTCGGGCGTCAGCTCTGAAGTTCTTCGAGATAACCTTGCGGCTGCCGAGATCCACTAATCCCTGCCACACACCCATGATCCCATGCTGATAGACATGGAAACGCGCAATGGGAGGCGTCGGTTTTTTCGGGTCGTAATTGCGCACCAGGTCCTTGGCGGGCTCGTTGATGTCGATGGTCTCGACCCGTAGGTCCGGGCCCCACTGAAAGTGGTCCTGGAGAACGCGCGTGACCTCTGTGATCTCAGCCGCCGTGAGTGGATCCAGAGGATGGCGGTTCACCGCGACACCGGCTCCGTTCAGGGAAGCGTCTTCTGTTTTCAAGGGCATCTTGTCTTTTCTCTCTCGAACGATTCGCCCAGCGACGTGGGGAGCGAGGTTAGATCAACCATACCTTAAATGTGTGCCCGATTTTTTATCAGCCTCAGCAAGATCCTGACCGGGAATTTCCTTAAAAGTGGAATCCGAGTTCCGCTGTCAACGAACGCGGCGTGACGAAGTGCGTGCCGCTGAAGGTGGAGAGGAAGTTGTAAAGTGCGGTCTTGTTCGCGATATTCACGCCCGTCACCTGGAGACTCCACTTGTAACGATCCCCGCGGAAGAGATTGTCTTCGCCGAGGGAGACGTCGAAGAGGCTCCGCTGCCGAATGCGGGAGGGATTACGGTCGTTATCGCCAGTGCCCGGGGCCGGAATCTTGAGCAGCGTGGAGCCATACTCAGACGCCGGGCAGGGTGTGGGCAGCGGAGTGTTGGGCGTGGCCTTGATGTCTCCGCAAGTGAGGCCCGCTTCAAACTGCTGGTCTGCGGTCAAACCGCTGAGGTCCACTGCCGGCTGCCCGCTGAGTGTGGTTGAGGTGTCTGCACACGCGCTGTTTGGATCGTTCGAGAGCGGGTTGTAGCAGGGCGCCGATCCGGCAACGAGACCGCTGTCGTAACGCCAGTTGAAGCCGATCCAGGGGCTCCAGTGAAAAGGCAGTTGATATTGCACGTGCGTCGTCTGGTTGAATCGTTCATCATGATCGATGCGGAAGGGCAATCCGGGCTGGCCGACCGTAGCGCCTGCTCCAGCAACCTGCGGCGGAAAGAAGCGTGCAGCCACTGAGGACATCACGACAAACGCCGAGATGTGATGAAAGTTGGGCACATCGGTACGCAATGCGAAACCGGGGACCTTCGAATTGTGCCAGTCGATGGGAAAGGTGATGGGGGTGTTGCCCAGAACGCTGAAGTCGAATGCGTTATGGGTGTACTTCCAGATGTATTCGCCGCTGAAGACGATATTTTTTCCGAAAGCCTGCTGCAGGCCAGCATGGAATTCATTGCGAAAGCCCGGCTGCAGTGTTCCCTGCACCCCGGCTGAACAAGATAGCAAGGGAGAGAGCACTTCGTTGGCGCAACCCTGGCTGGAGAGCACAAGATTTTCGTTGAACGGCGTCTCCAGGGTACGGGCATAAGAGAGGCGGAGCACGGTGTTGGTAGGCTTCACGCTGTAGGAAAGACCTACGCGCGGCTCTGCTTGAGAGGCGGTGGCCAGGCCGTTGTAAAGGTCGCCCCGTATGCCTAGATTGAATAGCCAGTTGCCGGCTTTGATCGAATCTTCGATATAGAGCGCCAGTTCCTTAATATCCGCGTGGCCAAAGTAGTTGTAATTGCTGCCGGCCCGCGTGAGGTCATAGGGCAACAGCACCGGATTGAAGGCGACGTTCGCCTGGTATCCCGCAGCTGCGCATTCTGCAGGGCTGGTGAATCCGTCCACGGGACTTCCCGCGGCATTCAGGCAGGGTGAGTTGAAGGTCGGACTCACGATGCCCAGGCTGTCACGCTCACGAAGGAAGGTCTGGGCATAAATCACGCCGCCCTTAATGCTTTGGTTTCCCTTGTTATATGTCAGATCGGAATGGACCCCGGCATTGGTCAGGGTCCGGTACTGGGCGATGGTTTGGTTCTGGAGGTTCGGGGGGCCAAGATCCGCGAGCGGGTTCTCGCTGGGGAAGTACTGATAGCTATCTTTCCGGATGTAAGGGCCGAAGTTAAAAACCGAACTATTGCCAAGGATCCGGGTGTAAGTAGGCGCAATATCAAACGTCTGGATCTCGGATTTCTGATCGGTATCGCCCACGTCGTTGCCATATTGATCGAGCACATTCAAGTTGTCGTAGCTGTTCGGGGTCTGAAACCAGGAGCGGCTGTAGTTCAGGTTCAGGTGCACAGCATCGACCGGGGTGAATTGATAATCCACCCGATCAAAAGCGTTTTGTTCATTTCCCTTGTCGTGGAAGACCACAAACTCCGGCGTATCGAGGAAGCGGCCGGTATTCAATCCATCGAGCTCGAAGAAGTTACCCCACGTTTGCGAACCGTAGCCAATATCAATGCCACCCGTGGCTGAGCCAAAGGACCCGTAGGAGGAGGTAATACTGCCCGTTGGCTTGGTGAGACCCTGGCCGGATCGCGTGGTCACTTCTATCACCAGGCTGGTCTTATCCCCGTACTCGGCGGGCGGGGCACCGGCAATGACCTGGATCGACTGGATGGAATTGGAAGGAATCTGGTTAGAGAAAACCTTGCTCTGCTGATCGGTGATCGGCTGGCCGTCGACGGAAAACGAATTGGAAGCGTGATCGCCAAGCCCATGGAAGAGGCCGTTGGAATCCGCGGCCACTCCGGGAGTGGAGAGCGTCACCAGCGAGCTGACCGAGGAGGACGAGCTTTCCAGCGGCAGCTTCTCGATCAGATTACGGTCAATGTCGGTGTGGAGAGAGGTGTCGTTCTCCAGCAGGTCGTCCCCGGTAACCGTAACCGTGGTGGAGGCGCCTCCCACCTGCAATTTGATGATGGGCGAGACGGCTACGGAGGAACGCACCGGTACATCCGCGGTGAAGGGTGAAAAGCCGGGTGCGTTGGCAACCAGGTGATAGGGGTTGAAGGGCAGATTGCCGAAACGATATTGGCCTGCCGCGTCGGTCTTGGCGGTCCGCGAGAGCCCGCTCACCGGGTTTTCAATGGTGACGGTGGCGCCGGGTATCACCGCACCGGAGGCGTCGGTGACCGTTCCAGTGATGGTGCCGGCTGCCGTCTGGGCATAAAGATGGACCGCCGGCGCTAGCAGAAGAAATGGGAAAAAAACAAAGACGAAACGTCTTGGAAATGAGCACATATACCGACTCCCGGGGGATAGTTGGTTGCTGAAATTGCCTTAGGAGAAAGCAATGTCAACGGGAGGGGGTCTGGTATAGAGCGAAAAATCCAGGGAGCGGCGCGCGAACGCTGGTTGCAGATCGGCGACAGGCGCCGCCATCTGGCTCGCCGCGAGGGGCACCGCGATGGGTGCTGTCGAAGCAATGGCTACGTGCGCGGTGGCGCAAAGAGCGCAACCGGCGTGAGATACGTCTGTGGCGGTATGAACGTGCGCAACCTGAACCGTCGCGCCGAAAATCAGCAGCAGGGCACAGCAAAGAGCAAGGGCGAGCTTCCAGTGCCGCACGTGATCTTTTGCTTGCTTATTGCGCATCACTGTTACTATAACCTACCCTTTACGCCCGAAGGTGAAGGTGTCCTTGTGGGGTCAAAAGGAACCCAATGCACAGCATTTCTGGCTCTTAGACGACTTATTCCCCGAATAGGTTTGACGGCCGGAGAGTATTAGGCGAGTGCCCGGGGAATTGCCTCTTCCCATCTTCCCTGGGCCTTCAGGATAAGTTCCACTACTTCCCTCGCCGAGCCCTCTCCGCCCCCTTTGGCGGTGACGTAGTGGCTGATGGCCTTTAGCTCCGGAGCCGCGTTGGCGACGGCAACTGCCAGGCCGGCGCGCTTAGCCACCGGCATGTCGGGTAGATCGTCGCCCATGTAGGCCACCTCGTCTGCCTGTACGTTGGCCTTCTGCAGACACTCGTCAAAGGCGGCCATCTTGGTTGCCTGGCCGAGATAGACGAACTCCACTTCCAACTCGTGGGCGCGCTGCGAAACTGCGGGGGATTTCCTTCCCGTGATGAAGCCAGTGCGGATGCCCATGGTGTGCGCCAGTTTCAACCCCATGCCATCCTGAGAGTTGAAGCCTTTCATCTCGGCCACACCGCCATTGTTCGGCAGGGAGATAAGGTTGACGCTGCCGTCGGTCAGCGTGCCGTCCACGTCCATCAGGAACAGCTTGATCTTCCTGGCGCGAGCGAGAACTTCGGAGGCAACGGGCGTAGTCGGTGACATGAAAACATCATACTGGCGACGGGACTGCCATCTTTCGTCGGCGGTACTTCCCAAAGGCGCATGTAAGCTATAGGAACTCCGCCCTATGGCAATTCACATTGCGCTGAATCACAAGACGCACTATCGTTACGACCGTCCAGTGATGCTGGGGCCACAAACCATCCGGCTGCGCCCGGCCCCGCATTGTCGCACTCCGATCCTGGCCTATTCGCTCAAAGTGCTTCCCCAGAAGCACTTCATTAACTGGCAGCAAGACCCGCAGGCCAACTATCTCGCCCGCCTGGTATTCCCGGAAAAAACCACGGAGTTTTCAGTTGAGGTGGACCTGGTTGCCGAAATGGCGATCTTCAATCCTTTCGATTTCTTTCTCGAGCCGTACGCGGAGAAAATCCCATTTGTCTACGAGAACTCCCTGGCCCGTGAACTGCGCCCCTTTCTGGAAGCCGAAACGCCGGGGCCTAAACTTGCCGCTTTTCTATCCCAGGTGCCCCGGGTCAGCACGCCCACGTTAGATTTTCTGGTCAGCCTCAATCAACGGGTACAGCGCGACGTCGGCTACGTCATCCGCCTGGAGCACGGGGTGCAGAGCTGCCAGCAAACCCTCACCCTGGGCACCGGCTCCTGCCGCGACTCAGCGTGGCTGCTGGTGCAGATCCTACGCAACCTGGGGCTGGCGGCCCGTTTCGTCTCCGGCTACCTGATCCAACTCACCGCCGACGTGAAACCACTCGAGGGCCCCGGCGGAGCTTCCACCGACTTTACCGATCTGCACGCATGGGCCGAGGTCTTTCTCCCAGGCGCTGGTTGGGTTGGCTTCGATCCCACTTCAGGGCTGCTGGCCGGCGAAGGACATATCCCGCTCGCCTGCACGCCCGATGCAGGGAGCGCCGCGCCCATCTCTGGTCCCCTGGAATTTTGCAAGACGGATTTCAGCTACTCCATGACCGTGCAGCGGATCTACGAATCGCCGCGGGTCACCAAGCCCTACTCCGAAGAGCAGTGGCAGCAGATCGATGCGCTGGGCCACCAGGTAGATGTGGATCTGCAAGTGGGAGACGTGCGCCTCACCATGGGCGGCGAGCCGACCTTCGTCTCGCTCGACGATCGCAATGGCAGCGAGTGGGCGACCACCGCCATGAGCCCGGCCAAGCGCAAGCTCGCGGTGGAATTGCTGTACAGAATGCGCGACCGCTTCTCCACCGGCGCGCTGCTGCATTTCGGGCAGGGCAAGTGGTACCCGGGGGAAGAGCTGCCTCGTTGGGCCCTGGGGTGTTACTGGCGCAAAGATAGCGTTCCCATCTGGGAGAACCAAAGCCTCTTTGCCGAGGACGGCAAAGATTACGGCTATGGAGCACCCGAAGCACACAAGTTTCTCGAAGCCCTGACCCTCCGCCTGCAAGTGAGTTCTGCCTTCACCATCACCGCCTACGAGGACATTTTCTTCCACCTGTGGAAGGAGCGGCGGCTGCCGGAAATCATCGATCCGCTGGACCCCAAGGTCAAAGAATTTCACGAGCGGGTAAAGCTGGCGCACATGTTTGAACAAGGCGCGGAGCAGCCGATCGGCTTTGTGCTGCCGTTGCGACGCATCCCCACCCGGGCCGGTACGCCGCGATGGACCAGCCAACCGTGGTTCCCGCTGTCCAAACGGATGTTTTTGACTCCTGGCGATTCGCCCATGGGGTACCGTCTTCCGCTCGAATCGCTGCCGTGGACCAAGCTGGAAGATGTGACCTACGCCTTCCATACCGACCCTTTCCAGCGGCGGGACAAGCTGCCCCCACGGCCGGAACGCCAGATGGGCCGGTTCTTCAACCCGACATTCGCAGATGAACCGGAGTCCGCCGCAGATAAGGCCAAGCCCAAGAAGGATGACCAGCAAGCGGTGACCCTCACCCGGCCGGCGCTCTGCGTGCAGGCGCGCGAGGGCAAGCTCTTTATCTTCATGCCGCCGGTCGATTACCTCGCGGACTATCTTGACCTGGTCGCCGCCATTGAAGACACTGCTGCGCATCTCTCGATGCCGGTGGTCTTCGAAGGCTACACACCGCCGAATGACACTCGTATCTCGGTCTTCAAAGTCACTCCCGATCCCGGCGTGATTGAGGTAAACATTCAGCCCGCAGCGAGCTGGGACGCGCTGGTCGAGAACATCACGTCTGTATATGAGTTGGCTCGCCAGACCCGCCTGGGAACGGAGAAGTTCATGCTCGACGGGCAGCACACCGGCACCGGCGGCGGAAACCACCTGGTGATTGGCGGCCCCACGGCCGACGACAGCGCGTTTCTTCGCCGACCCGACCTGCTGCGCAGCATGGTCAATTACTGGCAAAACCATCCTTCGCTTTCCTATCTGCTTTCCGGCTTGTTTATTGGTCCCACCAGCCAGCACCCGAGGGTCGACGAGGGCCGTGTCGAATCGCTTTACGAGCTGGAAATTGCCTTCGACCAGATTCCCGAACGGGGTGGAACCCCGGTTTCCTCGCGCATGGCAGACCGCCTCTTCCGCCATTTGCTTACCGACGTAACCGGGAGCACCCATCGCGCAGAGTTCTGCATCGACAAGCTCGACCCGCCGGAAGGGGCTGGGTCGCGGCTCGGCTTGCTTGAGTTGCGCGCCTTTGAGATGCCGCCCCACGCGCGCATGAGCCTCACTCAACAACTCTTAGTGCGGGCGCTGATCGCACTCTTCTGGCGCAAGCCTTACCGGCAGAAATTGATCGCCTGGGGAACCAGCCTGCACGACCGCTTCATGCTGCCCCATTTCGTGCAGCTCGATTGGGAAGACGTGGTGAACGACCTTGCCCGGGCCGGATATGGCTTCCGCAGCGAATGGTTCGCTCCGCACTTTGAGTTTCGCTTTCCTCTCATCGGCTCGGTGAGCGCGCGGGGCATCCAGCTGGAGCTGCGGCACGCGCTCGAACCCTGGAACGTTTTGGGTGAAGAAGCCTCCAGCGGCGGCACTGCCCGCAGTGTGGATTCGTCGGTCGAGCGTTTGCAGGTCAAGGTGACAGGGATGATTGCTCCCCGCTACGCTGTGCTTTGCAATGGGCGGGCGGTGCCACTGCATCCTACCGGGGACGCAGGCGAGTTTGTCGCCGGTGTCCGCTACCGGGCCTGGCAGCCGGCCTCCTGTCTGCATCCCGACATCCCGATCCACAGCCCACTGGTCTTTGACCTCGTGGATACCTGGTCTGGACATGCGATCGGGGGCTGCACTTACCATGTGGTGCATCCCGGCGGACGAGCCAACGAGCAGTTTCCTGTGAATGCGTATGAAGCCGAGAGCCGCCGCCTGGCCAGGTTCACCAGTTTTGGCCACACCCCGGGCCCGGTTACCGTTCCACCGCAAGAGCGCAATGTGGAGTTTCCCTTAACCCTGGATTTACGCCGGAGCCCGCAAGCCCTATAGCATGCCCGAGACGTTGGACGACCCGCTACTGACCGCCGACTATCGCCAGGCCCCTGGCGTTTACGACGAGATGTGCGTGGAGCCGGGCGTGCTTCGCCCCCACTGGGACCGGTATATCGCTTCCTTGTCTTCTCTGGGCGGCAAAGAGCTGGCTCACCGCTGGCAGATCGCACGGCAGCGCATCCGGGAAAACGGGGTCAGCTACAACGTTTATGGGGACCCCCTGGGCACCGACCGCCCGTGGAGTCTGGATGCCGTGCCGCTGCTCATCCAGCCTGCGGAATGGAGCTATCTGGAAGCGGGCCTGATCCAGCGTGCCCGGCTGCTCAACACCATTCTTGCCGATCTGTATGGGCCCCAGAAGCTGCTCCTGAACGGGGATCTTCCGTCCGCGCTGGTGTTTGGCAATCCAGCCTTCTGGCGCGCCTGCCACGGCATCCCGGTCCCTTCGTCCACCTACCTCCACCTGCTGGCTGTCGACCTGGCGCGCTCGCCCGATGGCCAGTGGTGGGTAATCTCCGACCGCACCCAGGCGCCTTCCGGCGCCGGCTACGCTCTGGAGAACCGGATTGTCATGGCGGAGACCTTTCCCGACCTCTTTCGCGAAGCCCAGGTGCACCGGCTGGCCTCCTTTTTTCGCGCCTTTCGCGAGACCTTACTGCGCCTTTCACCCTCCCCACGCACCCATCCGCGGGTAGTGCTGCTTACCCCCGGCCCGCTGAACGAGACTTACTTCGAGCATTCCTACTTGGCGCGTTATCTAGGATTCACCCTGGTCCAGGGAGGCGATTTGACGGTGCGGGAGAACCGGGTCTTTCTCAAGTCGCTCGAAGGGCTCAGGCCGGTGGACGTGGTTCTGCGGCGCATGGACGATGGCTTTTGCGATCCCCTCGAGTTGCGTTCCGACTCCTATCTTGGAGTGCCTGGTTTGGTGGAGGCGGTCCGCGCCGGCAACGTAGCGGTGGCCAACGCGCTGGGCAGCGGGCTGCTGGAAACCTCGGCGTTTATCCCCTTTCTCCCCGGCCTCAGCCGCAGCTTGCTGGGTGAGCGCCTGGCGCTGCCCTCAGTGGCTACCTGGTGGTGCGGTCAGCCCCGGGCTCGGCGCTATGTGCGCGAGAACCTGGATTTTCTGGTGATCAAGCCGGCCTTTCCTGCCAAGGGCATGGAGCCGGTGTTCGGGGGCAGACTTGACCCCATGGAACGTGCGCGCATCCTCGACCAGCTGGAGGAGCAGCCCAACGAGTTTGTGGGGCAAGAGCTGCTGAACCTGTCCAGCGTCCCGGTATGGGCAGACGGCTCGCTGATGCCGCGGCGGGTGGTATTGCGGGTCTATATCGCGGCCGCGGGAGACAGTTGGATCGTGATGCCGGGAGGATTGACCCGGGTTTCCCCATCACCCGACTCCCCCATCGTTTCCATGCAGCACGGCGGCGGCAGCAAGGACACCTGGGTGCTTTCCCGTCAGCCGGTCGACCATTTCACCATGCGCCGTCCTCGGGACCTGCCCGTGGAGCTGCATCGGGGGGTCAGCAGCGATCTGCCCAGCCGCGCCGCCGAACATCTCTTCTGGTTGGGCCGCTATGCCGAACGGTGTGAGCATCTGGCCCGCGTGCTGCGTTGCATCCTGGCGCGCATGACCGGCGAATCCTGGGCTCCGGAAACTGTCGGATGGCGATCGATGATGCAGTTGTATGAGTGCCTGGAATCTCCCTACTCGCGCCTGGCGAAGGACGACCCACAAGGCAAGCTCGATCAGCAGGGAGATTTGGAGAAGGAGATACTCTCGCTCATCTTTGAGGAGCAGCGCAGCGACAGCCTGAACGCCAATCTCAGCCGGGCGACGCGCGCCGCGGCCCAGGTCCGGGACCGTCTTTCGGCCGATCTGCTGCGCATCGTGAGCCAGATGGGCAGCCTGGCCCGGGCCTCGGACCGCGTCGCCTGGGGCTATGTCTCGGCGGCGGACGCGCTGGTGGTATTGAACAGCTGCATCCTGACGCTGGCCGCTTTGCGTGGCATTGAAGCCGGCAACATCACCCGCGGACCAGGCTGGCACTTTCTCAACATCGGCCGGCGTATCGAGCGTTCCGTGCAGTTGATCGAACTGTTGCGCTCGATCGTGGTCCCGGTTGACCCGGAGAACTGGCCGTCGCTCGAGATGCTGCTGGAGGTGGCCGATAGCTCCATCACCTACCGCTCGCGCTACTTCACCGTCCTGCAGGCTGCGCCGGTGCTCGATCTGCTCATGAATGACGAAGCCAATCCGCGCTCTCTCGCCTCCCAGCTTAAGGACCTGGCGCGGCACTGTGCTGGGCTCTCCGGCATGCCCTCGGGAACAGGTTGGCCGCTGTTGAAGCAGAGACAGATGGAAGCGGCGGCAGCCTTGCTGCTGAATGCGGATGTCGAATTGCTCTGCGAGGCGCCTAATGGCAGACGCCGCACCCGCCTGGATGGCCTGCTAGAAGACCTTGGGAACGCTTTGCCCGCATTTGCGGAAGCCATTGCCAACACTTATTTCAGCCACGCGGAAATGGAGCGTGCCACGTGATTTACCGTGTCCGGCACCAAACCATCTACGACTATGTACAGGCGGTTTCTGTTTCCCATCACGTGGTTCGCCTAACGCCCCGCGATCTTCCCGGGCAGAGACGCCGGGCCAGTGAATTATCCGTCTGGCCAGTGCCGCCTTTCCACGCGACCACCCATATCGACTACTTCGGCAACACTGTCAGCTCGTTTACACTGCCCGAGTCGCACACCCGGATGACCGTGGAAGCGAGTAGCGAGTTGGAGGTTTATCCGGTGCCCCGGCCTCACTTCTCTGAATCTCCTGCCTGGGAGACGGTGCGCGAGACGGTGCCGGAGGATCACAGCCAGGCGGGGCTGAACGCTTACCAGTTTGTCTTCGACTCGATCCGGGTCTCGGCTAAGCCGGAGCTGGCTGCTTACGCCCGGGCCTCTTTTCCGCAGGGGCGTCCGCTGCTTGAGGCGGTCTTCGATCTCACGGCCCGCATCCATCAGGATTTCCGCTTTGACGCCAAGGCGACCGAGGTGACTACCCCGGTCGAAACCTTCTTCGAAAAGCGGCGCGGGGTTTGCCAGGATTTCTCTCATCTGCAGATTGCCTGCATGCGCTCGCTCGGACTCCCCGCGCGTTACGTCAGCGGCTATCTGCGCACGATGCCGCCCCCCGGACGCCCGCGCCTGGTAGGCTCCGACGCCTCGCATGCCTGGTGCGCTGCCTGGTGCCCCCGCTTTGGTTGGGTGGATTTCGACCCTACCAACAACTGCGTACCCTCCGATGGGCACATCACCCTGGCCTGGGGCAGGGACTACAGCGACGTCAGCCCCATTCGCGGGGTCCTGCTGGGGGGCGCAAAACACAGCCTGAAGGTGGGCGTGGATGTCATGCCGCTGGAGTAAGCTCTGGACCCTTCACAAGTGTTCGAGTGCCCCTCTCACTCGTTTTTCACGAGATGTGGGATACAGGGACCAATTTCCTGAGCTTCTGCGGTCAGTATGAACGGTTAAGGGGAAAGAGTCGTGGTATCCCATATCTCGCGAAAAACGAGCGAGATATGGGGCACCCGCAGATTTGTTAGGGGATGAGCTTGAACCTCCTGTACTACCGGGAGTAGGCCCCGGCGTGCAAAACTGGAAGCAGCGCGTCTAAAGAAAGCCATCGGCGAGAATCCCCATCGGAGAAATGAAAGTGAAGTTTAAAGCTCTACTGACTTTGCTGTTCCTGCTTACCACGGGCGCATCGCGTCTGAACGCTGCGGACCCCAGTAATGTCACGCGCGCCACGCTTTCCAACGGTTTGCAGGTCGTCATTGTGCGCAATGCGCTGGCGCCCGTGGTCACGGTGGAGCTGAACTTCAAGGTAGGCGGGGATGAGACGCCGCCCGGGTTTCCGGGGTCGGCCCATGCCGAGGAACACATGGCATTTCGCGGCTGTACCGGCATGACCGCAGACCAAACAGCAGCCATCTATGCCCAGCTGGGCGGCCGGGATAATGCCGACACGCAGCAAAATATCACCCAGTACTTCACCACTGTTCCCGCCGCCGATCTGGACGTGGCTCTCCAGGCCCAGGCGGCCTGCCTGCGCGGCGTAGACGACTCCGAAGAGGAGTGGGCGCACGAACGCGGCGCGATCGAGCAGGAGGTGTCCCGCGACCTCTCCAATCCCACCTATAAATTTATCGATCGCCTGAACGCAGATATGTTTGCCGGCACGCCATACTCCCATGATCCTTTGGGGACGAGGCCGTCTTTCGATGCCACCACCGGCGCCATGCTGCATGCCTTTTACAAGCAGTGGTATACGCCGGGCAATGCCATCCTGGTGATCGTCGGCGACGTGGATCCGGCGGCCACCCTGGCCAAGGTAAAGCAGTTGTATGGTGACATCCCCAACCACCCGGTGCCGGCGCACCCCGCCATCAACCTGACTCCGGTCAAGCCGGAGACTTTCACCCTGGATAGCAACCTGCCCTACGTGCTGGGTTTTATTGCCTATCGCATGCCGGGGACCGATTCGGCGGAGGATTACGCAGCCACCCAGATTCTGGGAGACATACTGGCTAGCCAGCGGGGCGACATTTATGGCATGGTGCCCGCGGGCAAAGCGCTGTACGCATCCTTCGGTGTTGCCGAAAGCTATCCCAAGGCCAGCGTGGGTTTTGCCGAGATCGCTCTGCCCGCCGGCGCCGATGCCACCGGCCCCATGAACGAGATGCGCCAGATCATCGAGAACTATGCACAGAAGGGTCTGCCCCAGGACCTTTTCGATGCAGCCAAGCGCAGCGAAATTGCCTCCGCCGAGTTTCAGCGCAACTCTATCCCCGGCTTGGCTTCGGTGTGGTCGGAATCGCTTACCGCCGAAGGCCGCAATTCTCCGGACGACGATCTCCAGGCGATCCGGAAGGTCACGTTGGCGGATGTGAACCGGGTGGCAAAACAATACCTGGTGAGCGCCAACTCCATCACCGCAACGCTGAAGCCGTCGCCCTCGGGCGAGGCTGTCGCCGCCAAGGGCTTCGGTGGGGAAGAGAAGATGACCTCCGCTCCTACCAAGCCGGTCGTCCTGCCGCCGTGGGCCGCCGCGTCGCTCTCGCAGCTGAAAGTTCCGGCCGACTATATCGTCGCCTCGGATACCACACTGCCAAACGGTCTTCGCCTGATTGTGAAGTCCGATTCCACCAGCCCAACCGTAACCGTTGTGGGCACGGTTAAAAACAACGCCGACCTGCAGACCCCCAAGGGGCAGGAGGGAGTCTCCGACATTCTCGACGGACTCTATTCTTACGGCACCCAGACGCTCGACCGCATTGCTTTTCAGAAGGCGTTGGATGACATTGCCGCCAACGAGAGCGCAGGTTTCGATTTCTCCGTGCAGGTATTGAAGGAACACTTCTCTCGCGCAGTGGAATTGCTAGCGGACAACGAACTGCATCCCGCGCTTCCCGCAGAGGCATTTGGAGTAGTCAAGGACCAGACCATCCAATTTGTTGCCGGCAATCTGAAGAGCCCGGGATACCGGACTTCGCGCGCTCTGGATATAGGGTTGCTGCCGCCCGGTGATCCGGAGTTGCGCGAGGCTACCCCGGCCACGCTGGGCACGGTGACGTTGGACAATGTGAAGCAGTATCATGCCTCGACCGTGCGTCCCGACCTGACCACTATTGTGGTGATCGGTGATGTCTCGCCCGACGAGGCCAAGGCGGTGATCGCAAAGTGGTTTGGTGCCTGGAAGGCTGAAGGACCCAAGCCGGAGACGACGCTTCCGCCAATACCGGTGAATAAGGCTTCGGCTGCCAACGTTCCCGACCCGCAGGCGGTGCAGGACTCGGTGACCCTGGCGCAGCAGTTGAACCTGAACCGGTTTGATCCCGATTACTATCCTTTGCAGTTGGGCAATCACGTGCTCGGTGGCGGCTTCTATGCCACCCGGCTCTACCATGATCTGCGCCAGGTATCGGGCTACGTTTACAACGTGAACGTGGACATGGAGGCTTCGAAGACTCGGGCCAGTTATTCGGTCACTTACGGTTGCGATCCGGATAAGGTCTCGAAAGCCAGGGCATTGGTCCAGCGCGACCTCGACCAGATGCGTACCCAGGACGTTTCGCCGGAAGAGTTGCACCTGGCCAAGGCGTTACTGTTGCGTCAGATTCCTCTCGGCGAGTCAAGTGAGGAAGGGGTAGCGCAAGGCCTGCTGCGCCGGGCGGTGATTGGGCTGCCGCTCGATGAGCCGATTGTCGCTGCGAAGAAGTACTTCGAGCTCAGCGCCGATCAGGTCAAAGAAGCCTTTGCCCGGCAGCTCCGGCTGGATGATTTCGTCCAGGTGGTGAGAGGTCCTGCTCCGAAGTAGGAGGGGGTAGGAACCTCCAACCTTGGTATGCAGTTGCGATGAGGAAAGGCGGACCTGCGGTGCGCCTTTCCCTATCGCAACTGCCTACGCCCTCGCCCGGGCGGCAGGCTGTTAGACTATAGAGAAGGCATTGCCCGGTTGTCCTGCCTGCCATTTCCAGCCAGCGCGTCAACGAACGGCTAGTCAACTCAACCAACCGCTTTCCGAGACCCGGAAGAATAGGAATTCCTCGCCCGTGAGCACGCCCATCAGAAATATCGCCATCATTGCCCACGTCGACCATGGCAAGACGACGCTCGTGGATGCCATGTTGCGCCAGGCCGGCACCTTCCGTGCCAACGAAGCCCTTACCGAGCGAGTTATGGATTCGAACGAACTGGAGAAGGAACGCGGCATTACCATTCTGGCCAAGAACACGGCTATCCAGTTCCAGGACACCAAGATCAACATTGTCGATACCCCGGGCCACGCTGACTTCGGGGGCGAGGTGGAACGCGCCCTGAAGATGGTGGACGGGGTCATGCTGCTAGTCGATGCTTCGGAAGGTCCCTTGCCGCAAACCCGCTATGTGCTCTCCAAGGCGCTCGAAGCCAAGCTGCTGCCCATCCTGGTCATCAATAAAATTGACCGTCCCGACGCGCGCCCCAAAGAGGTTCTGGACGAGGTCTACGACCTATTCATTGACCTGGACGCGGCGGAAGACCAGCTGGACTTCCCGGTGCTGTACACCAACGCCAAGCTGGGCACAGCAAGTACCTCCTTGACCGAACCCGGCGAGAACCTGCAACCGCTCTTTGAAACCATTCTCTCCACCATTCCACCGGCCAGCGGAGACCCGGACGGGCCGCTGCAGATCCTGGTCACCAACCTCGATTACTCCGACTACCTGGGGCGCCTGGCCATTGCGCGGGTGTTCAACGGAACCCTGCACAACGGGGACGAGGTGAACATCTCGCGGCGCGACGGATCGCTGTTGAAGACCAAGATCACCAAGCTGTTTACATTCAATGGGCTAAAACGAACCGATACCGAGGTTACCCAAGTGGGCGATATCGTCGCCATCGCCGGGGTCACCGGCATCACTATCGGCGAAACCATCACCAGTCTCGAAAATCCCGCGCCGCTGCCGTTGATTGTGATCGATGAGCCAACTATCGCCATGCAGTTTTCGGTCAACAACTCGCCTATGGCAGGCAGGGAAGGGCAGTATGTCACCTCCCGTAATTTGCGCGAGCGCCTGGATAAGGAACTGCTCACCAATGTCTCGATCCGCGTGGAGGAGACAGGCAGTCCCGACAGCTTCAAGGTTCTGGGCCGCGGAGAGTTGCAGCTTGCCATCCTGATCGAGATGATGCGCCGCGAAGGCTTTGAGCTGATGGTGGGGCGGCCCGAGATTGTTACCAAGACTGTCGATGGCAAAGTGCTGGAACCGGTAGAACACCTCACCATCGACGTTCCTGACAATTTTGTCGGAACCGTGATCGAGCGACTGGGGCCCAGGCGTGGGGAAATGGTGAAGATGCACAATCACGGCTACGGGCGGGTACGGTTGGAGTTCCGCGTTCCCAGCCGCGGCCTGATCGGGCTGCGCAGCGAGATGCTCACCGAAACGCGCGGCACCATCGTGATGAATGCGCTCTTTGACGGTTACATGCCCTACCAGGGGGAAATACCTCAGCGGCCCAGTGGAGCGCTGATTTCCGATCGCAATGGGGCGACCACGGCCTACGCGCTCAACGGATTGCAGGATCGTGGTGTGCTCTTCCTCACCGCCGGCGTTGAGGTCTACGAAGGCATGGTGATTGGCGAGCACTCGCGCGACAACGATCTAGACGTAAATGTGGTGCGCGAGAAGAAGCTCACCAATATGCGCGCCTCAAGCGCTGACGACGCCATCCGCCTGGTGCCTTTCAAGCCCATGAACCTGGAGCAGGCGATCGAGTTCATAGCGGAAGACGAGCTGGTGGAGGTTACTCCTAAGTCTTTGCGCCTGCGCAAGAAGATTTTGCAGGCGAATCGTCGTCCCCGGCGCAACCCTACCCCAGCTTGAGGCCTTCTCAGCTAAGCGTGAAGCGTTCTCATGTGCTGGCCGGCGGCGCCATTGTCGTTCTGATACTTGTGGGCTGCCTTGCCTGGTTTGCCGGAGTCAGACATGGCCGGCCGGCGCCGCAAGCAGCGGACGCTGATCCCGCCCAAACCGTTCCTGCAACTGCTGCAGCGGACGAGCGGAACCCAACGCGGATATATGCCCACAATCTCATGTTGAGAAAAGGGCCGGACTTCCGCATCTACGTTCGCTGGCTCAACGGACAGATGATACGAACGAAAAAGAGCGTCAACCCGTCTTTCGACGATCCGGACTCGTTCGTGCTTGAGGTGCAGAGGGGAATCATCCACGCGAATATCGGCGATATCAGCCACTATTTGAATGCGGGCAACGTCTCAGGCTCTCCGCTCCAGAACATTTCGCTTACCGGGAACGGAAGCCAGATATCCGTGCACGGCACGATTCACAAGTTTCATATTCCGCTGCCTGTCGGATTGGATGGGACGATTTCTGCATCGCCGGATGGCCGGATCCACTTGCATGTGGATCGGCTGTCGGTATTGAAGCTTCCGGTCAAAGGCCTGTTGGGCGACTTTCATGTCACTATTGCGGACTTAATGGGAAAGACCAGCGTTGCCGGCGTTGAACTTTCGCAAAACGACATCTACTTCGATACGCAGAAGCTGCTTCCGGCTCCGCATATCCATGGGAAACTTACCAGCGTGCGCGCGGTGAACCCGGATATTGAGGTGATGTACGGCGACGCGCAGAATGACGCAGCACGCACCGCGGAGTGGCACAACTTTCTGGCCTTGAAGGGCGGCACGCTGGACTTCGGCAAGTTGACCATGCACCATGTCGATATCGTCATGATCGATGCGTCGAAAGACGCCTGGTTTGACCTCGATCTGGTGAACTACCAGGCACAGTTGGTGAATGGATACACCCGCATGACCCCGCAAGCCGGACTGGAAATCTTCATGCCGGATCTTGGTCAGGTGCCCCCGCAACCCGCCAATCAAAGCATTAGCGCAGAGTGGCTGAAGAATCGCAATCTTCCTCCGCCGCCAGGCGTTCCACTCAAGTAAGCTAAAGCTTTTCGGCGATTGACTTGGCCTGGGTGAAGAGCAGCAAGTAATCCGGCCCGCCGGCTTTGGAGTCGGTTCCCGACATGTTGAAGCCGCCGAAGGGATGCGCGCCGACCATGGCCCCGGTGCACTTGCGGTTGAGGTACAGGTTCCCAACATGGAACACGCGCCGCGCGTGCTCCAGCTTTTCGTGTGAGCTCGAGTAGAGGGCGCCGGTCAGCCCATATTCTGTGTTGTTTGCAATCTCCAGCGCGTGGTCGAAGTCACGGGCTCGAATCACCGCCAGGACCGGCCCAAAAATCTCTTCCTGAGCGATACGCGCCGTGGGCGCCACATCCGCGATTACGGTTGGTTCCACATAGTAGCCGCCTTCGGCGCTCGCCACCGCATGGCCACCCGCCAGGAGCCGTCCCTCGCCCTTGCCGATCTGGATGTAGGAGAGGATTGTATCCATCGCTGAGCGGCTTACCACCGGCCCCAGGTTCGCATTGGCAGCCGGGTCGCCTACCCGCAGCGTTTCCACCCGGTCGCGCACGCGCTCCAGAAAAACGTCATAAACAGAATCTTCCACAATGGCGCGGGAGCAGGCCGAGCACTTCTGCCCGCTGAAGCCGAAGGCAGCCGCGACGACGCCCTCGACCGCGGCGTCCAGATCGCAATCCGTGCTCACGATGATCGAATCCTTGCCGCCCATCTCGAGGATGGTGCGCTTGATCCAGATCTGACCTTTTTTAGTCTGGGCGGCGCGCGCGTGGATATCGAGCCCCACTTCCTTGGAGCCGGTGAAGGCGATCAGGCGCGTTTTGGGGTGTTCGACGATTGCGTTGCCAAAGGTGCTACCAGAGCCGGGACAGAAGTTCACCACCCCGGGGGGCATACCCGCCTCTTCCAGCACATTGAGAAACCGGGCCGCAATGGTAGGCGATTCGCTCGAAGGCTTCAGGATCACTGTGTTGCCAGTCACGATGGCCGCGGCGGTCATGCCGGCCATAATGGCGAAGGGAAAATTCCAGGGCGGAATCACGGCGCAAACGCCGACCGGGATGTACAGCAGTTGATTGCGCTCTCCGGGCAGTTGGATCGGCGTCGTCGCCTGCGCCAGGCGCAAAGCCTCCCGTGCATAGAACTCCAGAAAGTCAATGGTCTCGGCTACATCGGCATCGGCCTCAACCCAGTTCTTGCCCACCTCGTAGGTCAGCCACGCGCAGAACTCAAATTTGCGTTTGCGAATCAGCTCGGCCGTCTGCAGCAGCAAGGCCGCGCGCTCGTCCACGGCCACATATTGCCACGTGGCAAATGCATCGAGCGCCGCCTGCATCGCTCTCTCGGCGTGTTCGAGGCCGGCCTTCTGGTGCACCCCGACCACCTGCGCGGGCCGGGCCGGATTCAACGACTCGATCTTTTCCGTCGTGCGGCTTCGCTCTCCACCGATGATGAGCTCATACTCGTGACCGAGCATGTCGCCCACGCGGGTGAGCGCAGCCTGCATCGCATGCACGTTTTCAAAATCGCTGAAGTCGATGAAAGGTTCGTTGCGGAAGACCCCTTTAGGGGAAACAGGCTGAATGACGGTGCTGATCTGTGCAGTTGGCATGACAAAGGCAATTTTACTCTCGCGCCTGTGAGTATCTACCGGGTGGCGGTGAGGCGCTCCGTCTGGGCTGACATTTTGGCCGTGCGTTCCAGCTTGTCCCAGTTGAAGGGGCGCCCGTCGATGGCCCGCTTCACGGTCTTAAAGAGCACCAGGGAAAAGAGTTGGCGATAGGCAAAGCGCTGCAGCCAGATGTGGAAGAGCAGCCAGCCGTCGCCCTTGTTGGCAGCGTGCCGGCGCTCCAGGCTGAAGGCCAGGGCGGAGGTGACGAAGTCGATGATCAAAAAGGCGAGGAAAAAAGTCAGCAGTTTTTCGAAGTTGGCGGCGTTTGCCGCCTCCGGGTGGAAGTGGCGATCGAGCAGGTAGTGAAGGACGCCGGCGACAAACATCACGTCGATAAAGGGCGAGACCAGCGGCAGCAGGATCTGGAAAACCAGGATGTTCGGCAAAGCAAACAACCCCATCGCCCGGTTTTTGAGGAAGGCGGCCTGGTGCTTGTAGATGGCTTGCAGCGTGCCGAAGGACCAGCGGAACCGTTGCCGCATGAGACCGCGTGCGGTGGTTGGCGCCTCGGTAAAGGCCAGGGCGCGATCTTCGTAAATTACTTTGTAGCCCTGCTCCAGCAAATTCATGGTCAGGTCGGCATCCTCGGCGACAGTATTGACCGGATAGCATCCGCCCTGGCGCACGGCCTCGGTCCGCCATGCGCCGATAGCGCCGGGAACCACCGTCACCACGTCAAAAAGATCTAAAGCACGGCGCTCGAAGTTCTGGCTGGTGATGTACTCGAGGGCCTGCCAACGGGTCCACAGGTTCACCCGATTGCCGACTTTAGCGTTGCCGGCGACCGCGCCGATCCTCGGGTCGGCAAAATGGCAGACCAGTTTCGACACCGCATCCGCCGCGATTACCGTATCGGCGTCAATCCCCACGTAGAACTCTTCTCTCAGATCGACAACGGCAAAGTTGAGCGCCTCCGCCTTACCCTCATTCGCCTTGCGCAGTACCGTCAACAGGCCGGCTGCGATCTCATCGGGAAAGGCCTCACGCGCCACCTCAGAGGTGCGATCCGACGAGCCGTCGTCAATCACAACGATGCGCAAGTGGGGATAGTCGGAGTTCAGCACCGACCGGATGGTGCGCACGATGACTTTCTCTTCGTTGTAGGCGGGAATCAATACCGCCACCCGGGGTAGAAAGCCGTCGGCCACTTCAGGCACGTGGCGTTTGCGCAGCCGGTCGATCAAAGCGAAAATGCCCACCAGGATGAGGCGAGCGCTCATCAGGATATCGCCCAAAAAGAAGAGGCTGACGACAAAGTGATTGAAGAAGGCCCAGGCAAAGAAGGCAACGGAATCAACCCGCGCCTGCCATCGTTCTTTGGAGTTCAGGGGGGGCATCACTTCGGCTCGCGTCTTCCCCATCAGGTCGGAGACTTGCTCGAAGACGTAGCCATGGGCACGCAACCCCGCGATCAGCACCGGCAGCGCCGCAACCGTCACGCTGCGGTCGCCCCCGCCGTCGTGCATCAGGATGATGCTGCCGCGAAACTGCGGCTTGTTCTTCATCAGGTCCAATTGCACGAGCACATCGTTGAGAATGCCTTCCGGGGTCTTGCGCTGGCGTTCGTCCCAATCGCCGGTATCGATCTTGTTGCCAATGATGGTGTAACCCATCTTCTGGATCAGATAGGCAGGCGCTGTCTGGTCATTGGTATCCGGCTCCTGATCGATCGAGTAGGGAGGGCGGAAATAAAGCGGCTTAACCCCCAGCTTGCTGCCAAACAACCGTTCCGTAAGGTTCAGCTCTAATTCCATCTGGCGGGTCGAGATCTCGCTGATGTCAGGATGGGTCCAAGTGTGATTCCCGATCTCGTGCCCTTCGGCCATCACCCGCTTCATCAAGCCCACATTGTCCTGAGCCTGTTCGCCGATCATCATGAAGGTAGCTTTGACACCCTCCCGCTTGAGAATGTCCAGCACTTTGGGTGTCCACTTGGGGTCAGGGCCATCGTCGAAGCTCAGCGCTACCACCCCCGGCTTGTAACCGTAATACTCGATGGTGTAGGGCGAGGGATAGGTCAGCATGTGCTCATCGGTCACGGTCCAGTTGTAGGAATCCATGTCTATGGTGCGCGAGCCTGGATGCGGTTCCCCGGTAATGTGCAGAATGTCGCCATCCCCGTCGGTGGTGACATCGTCGCCGGGCGGTACCTGCTTGAGTGACTGCGGCGCCTTCATGTCGCTTGGATGGTCCCAGATGGACCACAGCGATGGATCTTCGCGCCCCAGCCGCCATAAGGCGATTGTCTGTACGCCCATCTGCCGCGCGGCGCGCAGCTCATTCAACGCGGTCACCGCATCCAGCATCCAGACCTGGTGGCGCACATGGTTGTCTTCATCGTCGTAAGCAAAATGTGGGTTGAGCTCATCGCCAGCCAGGCGTACGTCCGCATTCGCATCGGAGGCCGCTTGCCATCCATCCTGCACTGAGATGTCGTCGGTGTTCAGCACCTTGGCCACTCCGTGCTTACCCTTGGTGGGCAAAGACATGGTCCAGTCGTACCCATAGTTGCCAATGGCGCAGATCAGCTTCTGCTTAGGAACAACTTTGAGAGCGCGCTTCAAGTTGTCTTCAAACCAGTCTTGCGACGCGATGGGTCCGGGGCCGCCCGTCTCCTCATGTTCGTCGTAATTCATTAACAGGATGCCGTCGGTTTGCTGGGATAGGAAAGCGAGCTCGTCGTCTTCCGCGCCCACACTCTCATTGACAAAAAGGCGCAGATTCTTGGGGTGCATCAGGCCGTATAGTTCGCTGATCAGGGAGTGATACCCGGGTAGCGCATCGTCGGGAAGATCCTCCAAATCGAGGCTAAGTCCGTGATAGGTGGGGTTGGCGGCCAGAAACGTTAACACCTGGCGCTCAAGGTTGGACCGTGCCGCGGGATTTTTCACCATCTCGGCCGCGTGCTGATCCCATTCCTGCGTCAGGACGTTGTAGTTCTTTAACTCCGGAAAGATTTCCAGCTCCTCATGTGCGGCCGCAATCAGATCATGCACCTTGTTTTGCGGGTCGACGCTGTGCACGCCGTGCGCATCCAGAACCGGGAAAGCACGCAGCGGAGCCTCCGCAATGTAGGCGCCTTCAAGTGTGCCGTCGGACCTGGTCACATACAGCCAATCGGGGAAGAGCATATCGATCTGGTGGATGTGGTTTTTTAACGAGGCAAAGCTGCCCGCGTCATCGTCGACGTAGTAGGCCGCACGCAAACTCTCGCCGGAGTTGAAAGGGATCTCCGAAGGCTTGCGGCTGGTCTTGCGATGCGCTCCCTTAGAGTACTTGGCCTTGATGGCAGCGGCGGCTTGCTCCTGGATAGCCCGGTAATTCCGTTTAGGCGTGGGCAGCAGGAGCTCTGGCAGACGCTGAGTCTTCACCACGTTGAGAAAAAACAGCACCAGAATCACGGTGGACACCACCGCCACCGCGTCCAGGATGCGCCGGAGGCGTTTCCAGCGTTTCCGCTGCGGATCGAAGAAAATCTGGCGATTCATGCCTGCTGAAAGCTTACAGGAACTATGCGAGCGCTACTTCCAAGACTCTTTGCTGACCAGGGACCCCAGGGTCACTCATTGAGGACAAAGCCTTTTCCACCAACTGTATGATGCTGTTGCATGCATCTACGAGGCCGCCGGGGATGGCTGTTTCCGCTGGTTGTGCTGGCAGCCGGAGCCGCCCTGCGCCTATGGGCGATCCACGCGCACCCGCAAATCCAGGGCGATTCGCTGGTCTATGGGGACATCGCCGGCAATTGGCTCACCCATGGTATCTACGGCCACACCGTGGGCCATGCCTCGGGCCCTGACACCATTGAGTCCACGCTCACGCGCTTGCCTGGCTACCCGGCATTTCTGGCCCTCTGTTTCGCTGTCTTCGGCTTGGCCAACTATCACGCGGTGCTGTACTTGCAGGCAATCATCGACCTGAGTGCCTGCCTGCTCATTGGCGGCCTGGCGGCGAAGATTTGCGGGCCACGGGCCGGCCAGGTGGCGCTGCTGCTGGCCGCGCTCTGCCCCTTCACCGCACTTTACGCTGCCGCCCCGCTGACCGAAACCCTCTCCATCTTCTGTGTCGCGCTGGGCTTTCGCGCCCTGGCGGAGGTGCTGGAAGGCCCGCGGCTGCAGTGGACGGCTGCCCTGATCTTTTCCTGGAGCTATGCCGCGCTGCTTCGCCCCGATGGCGCCTTGCTGGCCGTGGTCTTGTGGATATCGCTCATCGTTTACGGCCGCCACTCGCTGGGATGGGCTTCCGCACTCCGCCTGGCCATGCTTTCCGCGCTGCTTTCGCTGCTTCCTTTCGTGGCCTGGACGATGCGCAACCAACGTACCTTCCATGTCTTCCAGCCGCTCGCGCCACGCTACGCCAACGACCCCGGAGAATTCGCCTTTCCTGGCTTTGTGCGCTGGATCAGGAGTCTGGCCGCTGACTTTACCACAACCAGCGAAATTTACTGGAACGGTAACAGCGACCGTATCGATCCCGCCAATCTGCCCGCGCGTGCCTACGACAACGCCGCACAATATCAGCAGACGCAACGAATCCTCCAGCAGTACAACGACACCACCACGCTGACGCCCGAACTCGATGCCGGCTTCGCCCAGCTGGCCGCCGAGCGCGCCCGCGCGCATCCCCTTCGCTATTACGTGGGCCTGCCTCTTCTGCGCCTGGCTGACATGTGGCTGCGCCCGCGGGTGGAGACGTTGAACAACGTTCCTCTGCGCTGGTGGCAGTACGCCCGGCATCCCGCAGCGACGCGCGTGGCTATCCTCTACGGGGCACTGAACCTGGCGTACATGTTGGCGGCTTTTTGGGGCGTCCTTCGCTGGCCGCGTCTGGCAGGATCCATGGTGGCCCTGATTGCCCTGCGCAGCCTGTTATTGGTCACCCTGGAGGCGCCCGAACCGCGCTATACGCTGGAATGTTATCCGCTTTTGATCCTTCTGGCGGCGGTTGCGTTCAGTCGTTGTGACCCGCCGCATGGGCAGCCTACTTGACCACGCGATTGGTGCCGGGCGCCGGCTTGATTTCGAAAATATCGTTCGCGATGGGTTGGTTGTAGCGAATGTTCGTGTAAGTGGCAGTCCGGTTGTCCCCGCCAGGCTCGTAGAAGATTTGCTTGTAGCTAACGCCCTGGGTTGGATCGATCCAGATGGTCACGTGGGGGAACATATCCAGGACTTTCTGTTGCAACGGGACCAGGTCAAGCTTGGCGACTGAGACTCCGTTCATGGTCTCGATGTCCAGCAAGCTTACCTTCCAGTTGGCCTGGAGATCTGTGCCGCTGCCGCCGAAACCCAGGGTCAGAAAGCTTTCCCACTGGGCCCGATTGGCTCCGGCCCGCAGGATGGTCAACTGCTTAATGGTTGGTTCATAAAACTGCGCTTCTCCACTGTCATAGAGCACAGTCTTGGGTGCGTCTTTCCCGTTGTCTTTCTTGAGATAAGCGGCGGTTCGGGTGGAACCACCCTTCTTGCGCTCAAAATAGATGGTGCCGGTCTGCAAATCATGTTCATCGACCACCGCCTGGTATTGGTCCCAGGTAAAGTCCGCTTGGGCGCTCACGAACTTGCTTGCAGCCGCGTTCAGTTGGGTGATGACCCTCTGCAGATCCGCATTGCCGGCCGGCGATGCGGTTTGAGCCGGCGAGGGACCTGGCAGCGAGTACAGCAATCCCAGGCAGAACAATGGAATCATCTTCTTTACATCAACCATGGATCTCCTTAACGGCTGTTGGACGCCGCCGCGCCGCTGTGGGTTTCTTTTTCCGCATTGAGGTGAACCCAAATCTCCACACCAGGTTGCGACTGCGGTCGAATCGTTTCCCCCGGTACTCACACACCCTCTAAAGCCGCGCCAGTTCTGCTTTCCTCACCACTGGCTGAACAGGCTGCCGAAAAACCGGTTGCTGGGTAGGTCCGGGCTTTAGCCAGGACACCCACGCTCAAACCCTATTGGCCTTCAGGCCCTGAGGTACGCTTTTTCCTCCATGCATTTGCGGAGATCAAAAGAAAATCATGCCCCAGGGCCTAAAGGCCAAAGAACTTGCCCGGCTGATGTCCGGGCTAAAGCCCGGACCTACCCAGCGACGATTTTTCTCTCAGGGTTAAACCCAGGAGCGAAGCTGCAATAGAGAGGTCTGCGGTTCACCTAGCGATGAGCCCAGACTCGATACTGGGTCACGTGGCCGCTGGCATCTTTCTCCTCGCGATAGCGGTCAATCTGCACGTTGCCGGAAATGGCTTGAATACGCTGTAGCAGTTCCCCCCGCAACCTGGCGTCGTTGCTGGTGTCGGCAAGCTGGTCGGCCCCAATCTGATAGGTCCATGCATTCGGTCCATTCGCCCGCACCAGGATGTCCTTGGTGGAAGTGAGGGTTTCCTGGGGGCGATCGCGGTAGTTGATCAGCCGCGGCGAAACGAAGAGGAACACCAGGATGAGGGTCACCATCACGTCGTAGTGAAAACTGCCTCGTGGATAAGTCCAGAACAAGTAGCTCTTTACAATTCGCTGCATCGTCGTTACTTCCGGATCACTTCTTCACCGCCCATATAGGGTTGCAGTACCTTCGGCACCCGCACCGAACCGTCGGCTTGTTGATAATTCTCAAGGATGGCGAGCCAGGTGCGCCCGATCGCCAGGCCACTGCCGTTAAGCGTGTGCACCCACTCCGTCTTGTTTCTGCCCTGGGGCTTGTAACGAATATTGGCCCGCCGCGCCTGGTAGGCCTCGAAGTTGGAGCAGGAAGAGATTTCGCGGTACAACCCCTGCCCAGGCAGCCAGACTTCCAGGTCGTAGGTCTTGGATGAGGCTGCGCCGGTATCTCCGGTGCAGAGCAAAACTTTGCGATAAGGCAGTTCCAGCCTTTGCAGGATTGCCTCCGCGTGGCTGGTGAGTTTCTCGTGCTCTTGGTTCGACTGATCGGGGCGGGCAAATTTGACCAGCTCGACCTTTTGAAATTGATGCTGGCGGATGATTCCACGCACATCCTTGCCGTAAGAGCCCGCCTCGGAGCGGAAGCAAGGCGTGTAAGCCACCAGGCTTATGGGCAATTGCGCTTCTTCGAGGACTTCTTCGCGATACAGGTTAGTCACCGGCACCTCTGCGGTGGGAATCAGGTAAAGGTCGACGTCCTCGCACTTGAAAAGATCCGCCTTAAATTTTGGCAACTGGCCGGTGCCAAACAGGGAGCCGCTGTTTACCAGGAAGGGAGGCAACACTTCGAGGTACCCGTGCTCTCGGGTGTGGACATCGAGCATGAAGGCCGCGAGGGCTCGCTCCAGGCGGGCTCCCAGTCCCCAGTAGACGGCAAAACGCGCACCCGAGATTTTGGCCGCTCGCGCGAAGTCCAGGATGCCTAAACCCTCACCCAGCTCCCAATGCGGCTTGGGGACAAAGTCAAACGCGGGCTGTTGGCCCCAGCGCAGTACCTCTACATTGTCTGCTTCGCTCTTTCCCAGGGGCACGCTGTCCTGGGGCAGATTGGGGATGGCAATCAAGAGCGCGCGCATGGCTTCTTCCGCCTGGGCAGCGCCTCGCTCCTGCTCCTCGGTCTCCTGCTTCAGCTCCCGAGTCTGATCCATCACCGCGGCTATCTGGGCTGCGTCCGCGCCGGCCTTGCGGCTGCGCGCTACCTCCTGGCTGAGCTTGTTGCGCTGCGCCTGCAGGCTCTCCGCCTGGGTGATGCGGGCGCGCCGCTCCCGGTCCAGCTCGCGAAAGTCGCCCAGCAGAGTCACCGGATCCATGCCCCGGGCACGGAGTTTCTCTTCCACCAGCTCCAGGTTGGCCCGCACAAAATTCAAATCGAGCATAAGCCTTAAGTTTAGAGCATTTTGAGTTCTACCCCGCACCGCCGAGTGCAGCGAAGTGCGGCTTTTCGTGAGGAAAAGTCGCGCCAGCCCTGGTTGCTCTCTTCACACCAGAAGTGAAAGTGCTTTATCGGAACTTAATACTTCCAGCTCATGTCGGCGTCAGCGGGAGCGGTCTTCTGGATACGGTCCATGATCTTGGGCAGGTACATGGTGTTGTAGTGCAGGCGAGAGAGCGCATTGGGCAGTTTGGGGTCGCCGTTCCAGCAGTGCTCGGCCCGGTCCCCATATTTCACCTCGCCCTCGTAAGGGACCCCGTGACCCGGGGTCCCGGTTTGGTCGAGAAAGTCCTGCATGAGGTACACGGCGTCGTTGAGAAAGTAAGTGTCGGCGGAGCCAACGTATAGATGGAGCTTGCCCTGGAGCAGCGGGCCCAGTTTCTCCCAGTCGCGCTGGAGGATGGCGTCCAGGTCATAGTGATCGTGCCAGTAGGCGGCCACCTGGTGATCGATGGCCCCCGTCTGCTTGTCGAAGATCTGCGCCGGGTAACCATCCGGGCCCACCGGGCCGTAGACCGCCTGCCAAATGTCTAGCTGCTCTCCCGAGCGCCCGTGGTCGCCCAGGGCAGCTTCGTAGGCGGCATTGTCGCGCGCCGACATCAAGGTCTGGCCTAGATAGTTGCGCATGGTGGGCTGCTCCACCTGCTTGTGAGCTCCCTGGAGATAGAAGAAGTTCGGTTGCTGGTAGAGGTCAGCGGTCATGTAGGCATGAAAGTCGACCGGGTCGGGGCAGGCGACAAAAGCGCCGTTGTATTCCCTGGGATAGAAGATCTGCACCGCCAGCGACTCCCAGCCGCCTGTGGATCCGCCATAGACGAAGTGCGCCCAACCGCCGGTTAAGCCGCGAAACTGCTTTTCGATGGCGGGCAGCAGTTCAGTCTCGATGGCGTCGCCATACGGCCCGAGGTTGGCGGAGTTGACCGCATACGAATCGTCATAAAACGGGTTGGCGTGCTGGATCTTGACTACCAGGATGCGAGGAAAGCCGGGGCTGATCCACTGCTTGTATTCGTTGTAGGCCTCCTGTTGCTGGATGCGGTTGTAACCAGCCAGGTGGAAGCGTTCCGAGTAATCGGGCTTGAGATCGGGGTCGGGCGGGATGGTGCGAAAGTCATCCATGCCGTCCACAAAGTGGTCGTGAAAGATGGCGATGGGGAAGTGGGCGTTAGGATGCTCGTCGAAGCCCTCAGGCACCAGGACGATGGCGGAGAGGTACATCGGCGTGCCCCAGAACCTTGTCAGGAGCTGACTCTGGATGCGGATGTGGCGAACGTACTTAGTGTCGGGCTTGGGGCGGATGGGCGGGATGGTTTCGGTGAGCCGGACGGCAAGCCGGGTGTTGCTGTCGATGTGGACTTTCACCGGCCTGGAATAAAAATTGCCCGGGGCGAGGTTCCAGTGCTGGCCTTCGCCACGGTCGGGCGCGAGCTTCACGGTGGTGCCGTCGGCACGGTGGAAGGTCTGGTACACGTTGAGCACGGCCTGTACGTAGTAATCGCCCACAGGCACCTGGTCGAGCGAACGGATGGGGTAACCGGCGGCCTCGGCGGTGATGGTGACCGGCTGATCGGGGGCAAGCGCATCGACCGTGGTGCCGAAGATGATCTGCGAACGAGGGCTGTCGTCGATCTGCATGCGCGGTTCTTTCGCAGGATCGGTCGAGAGTAGCAGCAAAACCCGGCCGTCGAGCGGCCTGGACGAAACGGCGGCGGGAAAGCTGACTGTGATCTGGGCCGTTAGGTAAGGGGCAGTCGACGCGAAGGCGGCAAGCAGGAAGGGGAGAGTCCTCAACATAGGTGAAAGTATACGAGCGACGGAGACCTTCGCTTTCGGCACATACCCCCGTATCGAATCGGGAGCTCCGGCACCCGTTTCGCTGATGTTTTGCGATACTAATCAGGGTTGCTATGTCCAAGCTCAAGTGCAGTTTTTGCCGGTTGCTGGTTGCCTTACTGGTGATTCCAGGGACGCCACTGGCCCGGGCCAGCGCCTACGATGCACACCCCAGGCTGGTCATCATTCTGGTGGTCGATCAGTTTCGTGCCGACTATCTTGACCGGTACCGCGCCGATCTAAAAGGCCGGGGCTTTCGCCTTTTTCTCGATCACGGCGCTTATTTTGAAGATTGCTACTACGACTACGCCAACACCAAGACCGCCCCCGGCCACGCCACGCTGGGCACCGGAGCCTACACCGACGGCCACGGGATCGCGTCCAACGAGTGGTGGGACTTGAGCCGCAACAAGCAACGTCCCGTCTCCTCCGTCGAGGACGATCGCTACCGCATCGTGGGCGAGATCCATCCCAGCAAGACCGGGGGGACCTCCCCGCTCAATCTTCGCGCCTCCACGGTGGGCGATTCGCTGCGCCTGGCGACTGGCGGCGAGGCCAAAGTCTTTGGCGTCTCGCTGAAAGATCGCGCCGCCATTCTACCCGCCGGGTATTCGGCCAACGGCGCTTACTGGATCGACGCCGCCTCCGGCTCCTTTATCACCTCCAGCTATTACATGGACGCGCTGCCCGACTGGGCCACCACCTTTAACTCCGGGGACCGTATCGCTCAGGCTGAGCAGGAGGCAGGTAGCCCGGGCACCAGGCCGTTCTACGAGGCGGTGGGATCCACGCCGGCGGCCAACGCCTACGAGCTCGATTTCGCGCGCGCGCTCATCACCGGCGAACAACTGGGTAGCCATCCGGTGACCGACTTGCTGGTGGTGAGCCTTTCCGCCAACGACATTGTGGGTCACCAGTTCGGACCGGACTCGCCCCAGGCGCGGCAAATGGTGGACAGCCTTGACCAGCAGCTCGACAGCTTCTTCTCCTGGCTCGAAAAAAACATACCCGGCGGCCTGGCGAGCACCTGGATCGCGCTCTCCGCCGACCATGGGGTCGCGCCTGTTCCTGCACAGGCCCTCGCCTTGGGCATGCCCGCGGCAACCATCGACATGGGCAAGTTCACCGCCAACATCAACGACTCCATGAATGCCAAATTTTCTCCGGGAGAGAAAATCGATTACCTGCTGCCGCAGCAGGAGCTGCCTTACCTGCAGCTCAACCGTCCGTCGTTTGAAGTCGCAGGGATCAACGAGCAGGAGGCGGAGCAGGCCGTTCAGCAGGCGATCCCGGCTGCGGTCGAAGCATTAGCGCCCTCGGGCGACGCGGCCAAACCGGAGCCACCGCCGGCCGGCGATGCGGCTACTCAGAGTCGCAATACAGCCCAGAGCCCGAATGCTGCCCAGAGCCCGAATGCTGTCCCGCCGCCCAACACCGCGACCAACCCAAACCCGCCGACTCTGCCTCGTACCACGCCTTCGACCGGCGCCGGCTCTAAACAGCGCTCCAGAAACCGCGCCGCTGCCGCCGCTGCGCTGGCGGCCAAGGCAAGCAGCCCGCCTTCCCCGCCACCGGTTCGCTTGCCTGCCACCGCGATCGTGGTGCGGACGTACACCCGCGAACAGCTGGCCTCAGGCCAGCTGCCTCCGTCAGAGTGGGGACTGCTGCTGGCCCACAGTTACAGCCCTAATGGCGGCTGGTACGTCATGGTGATTCCAGCGGCCTACCAGATGCAGACGCTGAAGGGCGGCACCACGCATTTCAGTCCCTGGTCCTACGACCGCCATGTCCCACTGGCGTTTTATGGATCGCCGTTTACCCCCGGCATCTATCATGGCCGGGTGCAGCCCGTCGATCTTGCCGCGACCCTGGCCTCCCTGCTGGGGGTCACGCAACCGTCGGCTTCCGTGGGTACGGTGCTGGTGCAGGCTATCCGCACTCAGCCTGCTCTGCCCGGTGCGCGCCCGGCGAAAGGTTCAAGCCGGGCTCCGCAGGAGGGCGCGGCTAGCCAGTGAAGCCTGATATGAGCGTTCGCTTCGCCGGCATCCTGCTCCGCAACCCGGTCATCGCCGCCAGCGGAACATTCGGCTATGGTATTGAATTTGAAGATGTTGTCTCGCTCAACCGGATAGGCGGCTTCATCACCAAGGGCCTATCTGCGGAGCCCATGGCGGGCAACCAGGCCCCACGGCTGATTGAGACCCCCGGAGGCATGATCAATGCCATCGGGTTGCAGAACATTGGGGTCAAGGCCTTCATTGAGAAAAAGCTTCCCGCGCTGCGGCCCCATTCCGGCACGGCCTGCATTGCCAACATCTTCGGCTACGAGATACGGGACTACGTTGCGGTGATCGAAGCGCTCAACCACGCGCCCGGCATCGCCGCCTATGAGTTGAATGCCTCGTGCCCCAATACCCAACACGGCGGAATGGTCTTCGGCACCGATACCGGAATCCTCGACCAGCTGGTCACGCGCGCCAAGGCGGTGGCGCGGCGGCCCCTGATCGTCAAGCTTTCGCCCAACGTCACCTCGATCGCGCAAATGGCAAAATGTGCCGAGAACGCCGGCGCCGACGCGCTCTCTCTGGTCAATACCTTCTTATCCCTCTCTATCGATATCGAGACTCGCCGCCCGCGCATCGCCAACAACACCGGCGGACTTTCCGGGCCGGCGATCAAGCCGATTGCCGTGCGCATGGTCTATGAGGCGGCTCGCGCCGTCTCCATCCCGATTTGCGGTCTGGGCGGTATCACCAGCGGGGAAGACGCGGTTGAGTTCCTGTTGGCTGGAGCGACCACGGTTCAGGTGGGCACGGCCAGCTATGCCGATCCGCGGGCAGTGCAGCGGATCGCGGAATCTCTGGAGCGGTGGTGCGCTCGCCATCACGTCGCCCGGGTCGCAGACCTGACCGGGGCCGTCCAGATGAATGAGAAATAGGGGAGAGCAACACGACCCGCCCACCAAGACAAAGCCCCTATTCTCAGCGAGAATAGGGGCCGCTAGAGCATTTTTGCTAATGGTGTAGACCAGAAAACTGATACTCAACGCGGCCATTCCGCCAAGAATGGCCGCACATAACTGATCCCACCGGACCACAGTATTAGCAAAAATGCGTTAAAACTTGGGCCTTTGCCTTAGGCTACGTTGCGCATCAGCCGCTCGCGCAACTCTTCGGGAATTCGATCCTGCAGGACGCGCGCTTGAGCCATCGCGACTTCTGCAAGATAGACAGGCGCCGGGGTGGCTACAGCTGCCAAAACCCAGATCAACAGCGAAAACAGCAGGCCGGCGATCGCCGCCGCTTGCAGGCTCAACACAATAGACATCTGCCACAAGTGCAGATCCAGCAGGGCCCAGTGCTGCAAAGGCTGCACCCGGTGAATGACCGCCAGGCCAAATAAGAAGGCTGCGATCGATACAGTGCTCAAGCCGATAAGAACTACATCGACGGTGCGATGCAGCCGTTGTCGCGAGCAGCAATGCGCGCATTCCACAAGATGCTGTTCGTAATCACGGCGCATCTCGGGAGTAATCCCGGAGATGTCATATCTCCAGCTGGAAAGTATGTCGCCTACTACTCGATCAGTGCATGCTGTCGTTTGCATTGTTATATTTAGCCGCTTTACACCATAGTAACATCATCGCCCGGTCTGGCCAGTCAATTCGCATGGCCGGAAAGCCCGGCCAATGACCTACACCCATTATAAGCAAATGGGCTCCAGCGGAGTATCTTGTTCCGCCAGAATCAGCTTATTGGCCAGCAGGCTCATACGGTCCCGCAGCGCCCGTTCCGCAGTCACTTTTGCCAGCGCGGGCAGATTGTTACATTCAGATAGATGCGCCAAAACGACATAAGAGGCATTTCCATCGTAATTCTTCTCTAAGAAATCGGATGCGGCCTCATTGGATAAGTGTCCTACCCGGGACATGACCCGCTGCTTGACCGACCAAGGGTAGGGTCCGTCGCGCAGCATTTCCAGATCGTGATTGCTTTCGAGCATAAGAACATCACAGTTGCGGATCGCCATTTTGACGTTGGGCGGCATATATCCCAAGTCGGTGGCGATGGCCATGCGCACGCCGTCGGCTTCAAAAACGAAACCCACCGGGTCGGCTGCGTCGTGAGGAATGGTAAACGGGGTGATGGCAATGTCGCCGATCAGGAATCCGCTCCCGGCGGCGAAGTATTCCACCCCGGGCAGCCGGCACGGATCGTCCGTCCTGGTCTCCTCAGGCCTGGGTTCCTCCCGATTGGACTGGGGAGCCTCCTCCGCGCACGAGATGTCCTCATCGGCGGGAGTAACCGCCTTCTGCTGGGCCAGATCCTGCTGCCGCTGTGCCAGCCAGGCCGCGTAGGTGATCCGCTTGTGAGGCATCATCCAACGCATCCAGGCGCGGTGGGTGGCCTTGGTGAAGTAGACGGGCACGCCGAGCTTACGCGCCAGTACGGCGACTCCCTGCACGTGGTCCTGGTGTTCGTGGGTGATCAGCAGGGCATCGATGGCCGCGGGGTCCTCATTCGCCATCTGCATGCGCTTGAGCAGTTCCCGGCAAGAGAGGCCCGCATCCACCAGGATGCGCGTCCGGCTGCTGGACACCAGAGTGCTGTTCCCCTTGGAGCCAGAGGCCAGCACGGTCATCCTCATCATGCGAAAAGCATACGCTTCCCGGCTGTTGATTTAAGGGCGGTTGCACTTGAGAGGTGCCACCCGCGGCACTCCCAGCCCACTATATTTGCACCAAATTGGGCCGGTCTCAGTAGCGGTAGAAGCCCCGCCCCGACTTTCGCCCCAGCCAGCCGGCATCCACCATGCGAACGAGCAGCGGGCAAGGCCGGTACTTCGGGTCGCCCAGGCCTTCGACCATCACCCGCATGATGTCCAGACAGACATCGAGTCCAATAAAGTCGGCCAGCGCCAGCGGCCCCATGGGGTGGGCCATGCCCAGCTGGAAAACCTGGTCTACTGCCTCGGGCGTAGCTACCCCTTCCATGACCGCGTACATGGCCTCGTTGAGCATTGGCATCAGCACCCGGTTAGAGACAAACCCGGGCGCGTCCTGCACCTCGACGGGCGACTTGCCCAGCGTTTCGGCCAGAGCCTTGACTCGGGCGAAGGTTTCGTCGGTCGTCTCCAGCCCCCGGATCACCTCCACCAGTTTCATCACCGGGACCGGGTTGAAAAAGTGCATCCCGATCACCTTGCCCGGCCTCTGGGTCTGGGCGGCCAGACGGGTGATCGAAATGGAAGAAGTGTTCGAAGCCAGAATCACCTCCGGCTTCAACACCGCATCCAGCTCCATGAAGAGTTCCTGTTTGAGGGCGAAGCGCTCCGGCGCCGCCTCGATGACAAAATCGCATACCGCCAGATCCTGTCCCTGCAGAGTGCCGCGGATCAATCCCAGGGCAGTTTCCGCTTCGGCTGCGGTTACTTTGCCCTTGGCCGCCTCGCGCTCCATATTTTTACGAATCGCTGCCAGCCCGCGATCGAGAAAACGCTGTTCGATCTCGCAGAGCAATACCTGAAACCCGCTGCGGGCAAAGACGTGGGCGATGCCATTGCCCATGGTCCCGGCGCCCACGACTCCCACTGACTGGATTGTGCTCATGAAGCTTTACCGTGCGCGCGCCAGCAGGCAAGTGATGTTGTCGTGGCCCCCAGCCGCATTCGCTGCCCCAATCAGCTGCGCCAGGGTCTGTTCCAGCTGCCCTGCGGTACGTAGAATCGCTGCAATCTGCTCATCATTCACTTCCCGCATCAGGCCATCGGAGGCCAGCAAGTAGAGGTCTCCGGGCGCGACCACAAACTCGATCACATCCGCGGCTACCTCGTCTTGCGTGCCTACCGCCCGGGTGATCACGTTGCGCATGGGGGAGGTCTCGGCCTGCGCCGGGGTCAGCTGCCCCAGACGCACCTGCTCATCGACCAGCGAATGGTCGTGGGTCAGGCGCTCCAGTTTGCCGTCCCGCATGCGATAGCAGCGGCTATCTCCGACGTGAGCCACCCAGGCATGATTGCCACGGGTGGCCATGGCCACCAGCGTCGTTCCCATGCCTGCCCGGGATGGATCCTGTGCTG
Source organism: uncultured Acidobacteriaceae bacterium (assembly GCA_963788515.1). Lineage (GTDB taxonomy): Bacteria > Acidobacteriota > Terriglobia > Terriglobales > Acidobacteriaceae > PALSA-350. Next base: position 1,255,473 of record CAWBGZ010000015.1, on the reverse strand, counting down.
CGCTGCGATGCACGCTGTGGTTGGCCGCGTCTACGGCCTGCTGGAAGGTTTCGAGCGTCAGCACACCCTCATCCATGGCACGAAGCATAGCGTCAACCGCCAGGCGGCTGGCGACTTCTCCCGCGGCCGCGCCCCCCATGCCATCGCAAACCACAAAATTGCAGGCGCCTTCGCTGTTGCGGAGACTCAGGCCATAAGCGTCTTCGTTGGATTTGCGAGTTCGCCCCTGATCGGACGCGCCGGCCGCCTCGTACTCCAGCACCGCTTGCTGCTTGTCTGGCATCTGCTCTTCCCTGTGAGGCTTCCGAACGTAATTGTGCCACCATAATCTGTCCTGAAGCTGGCGTAAAGCGGCTTTTGGGTGGCCTTGCCGGGGAGAGGCAAACGCGGGCCACGAAGGGGACGCAGGTTAGGGGGTTTCCAGGCTACGGAAAATTCTCTGAATGAAGGGTACGGGCTTCAGCCCGTACATGAAAGAGAGCAAGAACAACGGGCTTATGAGGGTGTGTGAGAACCTGCTGGTTCGCCAGTTCTCACGCACCCTCTTATGCCTGGACTGAGGGCCGGTGCTCTTCAGAGAGTTTCCTGAGCCTGAGGCCGTGCCAGGGCCGACTGCGAAAAAGCTAGCTAGCCAGGCCGAGGTCCTTCAATTGATCGAGGGAAAAGATTTGCCGGGCGCCGGTGGCGCGATCGATCAGAGAGGCGGTCAGACCGGCATCCATGGTCCGGTAAATGACTTTTAGGTGGAACGGGGTGCTGCTGGCTACCGCGGATAAGCGGTGCGACAAGGGCTCCCAATGCTCGAAGTGGGCCCGGCGTGGCTCGCCCGGTCCCTCAGGCAACGCAATCAGCTCAACCTTTTGGCTGGCGGAATCGCCCGGTACGTCCTTCACCAGGCGCAACTGCAATGAATAGAACATAGTGTTTTTGTTGTCCATAGGGTCCTGTGTGAGGGAGTGGCGGTCTCAACAGACCTAGAAAAACACGTTCCCAGGCCCTGGCGAAAGAACAAGTTGTAGACGCATGACTCTTTGGTGGTAGGTCCGTCCGCTTTTGGGTCACCACTTTCCCGTTCCGGAGTAATGAGACTGTGGGCGGAACGCTCTAGGAAATGCTGACTTCCTCGTAAGTACCTAAAACATCACGCATTGCATTGCAGATCTCGCCCAGGGTGGCGTACACGCGTACACACTCCAGCAGGCAGGGCATGGTATTCGCGGCGCACAGGGTGCCGCGCCCCGGGGCGGCCTCCGCCTTGAGCGTTTGGCGGAGGGCATCGAGGCTGTGACCGACCGCCTGGTTGGAGCGCCGCGCACGCAGCCGTTCGAGCTTGGCGCTCTGCCAATCGCGTACCGTCTCGCCGATGTGGAGGATTTCCGGAGGCTCTTCGTCGACCACGTAGTCATTGACGCCGACGATGATTTTTTCCCGGCTCTCCACCGCCCGTTGGTAGGCGTAGCTGGCGTCGGCAACTTCCTTCTGGGGAAAGCCGCGTTCGATGGCTCGCACCATGCCCCCCATTGCGTCCAGCTTTTGGAAATAATCGAAGGCGCCTTTTTCCATGTCCAAGGTCAACCGTTCCACAAAATACGACCCGCCGAGGGGGTCAACCGTGTTGGCGACGCCGGATTCGTAGGCCAGGATCTGTTGCGTGCGCAAGGCAATGCGGGCCGCATCCTCGGTCGGCAGGGCAAGTGCCTCGTCGAAGCCGTCGGTATGCAGGCTTTGCGTGCCCCCCAGCACTGCGGCCAGGGCCTGGATGGCCACCCGCGCAATATTGTTCTTAGGCTGCTGCGCGGTCAGCGAAACACCTGCGGTCTGGGTGTGAAATCGCATCCAGTGCGATCGCGGATCCCGGGCGCCAAAACGTTCCGTCATCAGGCGATACCAGACCTTGCGGGCAGCGCGGAACTTGCCGATCTCTTCGAAGAAGTCGTTGTGGGCGTTGAAGAAGAAGCTCAAGCGGGGAGCGAAATCATCGATCTGGAGCCCGCGGCGCAAAGCCCACTCTACATACTCCACCCCGTCATAGAGGGTGAAGGCCAGCTCCTGCAGCGCGGTCGAACCGGCCTCGCGGATGTGATATCCGCTGATGGAGATGGGGTTAAAGCGTGGGGTGAAGAGCGACCCGAACTCGATCGTGTCGACCACCAGGCGCATCGAGGGCTGGGGCGGAAAGATGTACTCCTTCTGCGCGATGTATTCCTTGAGGATGTCGTTCTGCAGCGTGCCCGCGATCTTCTTCCAGTCGCCGCCCTGCTTTTCGACGGTCACCAGGTACATGGCCCAGAGCACATTGGCGGGCGAGTTGATGGTCATGGAGACGCTGGTCTTTTCGAGATCAATGGCGGAGAAAAGAGTCTCCATGTCTTCGAGGGAATCGATGGCCACCCCGCACTTACCCACCTCGCCTTCGCTCTCCGCAGCATCGGAGTCATAACCCATCAAGGTGGGCAGATCGAAAGCGACGGATAGTCCTCCGCCGCCATTCTCCAGCAAATAGCGGTAACGGGCGTTGGTCTCCTCCGGGGTGGCAAAACCGGAGAATTGACGCATGGTCCAAAGTTTGCCGCGGTAGCCTGTGCTGTGGATGCCGCGGGTGTAGGGGGGCTCGCCAGGAAGGCTGGGCGGGGCGGCCGCCCAATCCTGGGGCAGGTCGGCCGGGGTGTAGAGCCGGTGCACGGGAACGCCGGAGACGGTGGTAAAGCGTGCGTGGCCCAGCTCGTCGCGGTTGCTGCCCCCGGGGGCGCCGATGGGCTGCTCAGGGTTTTTCCGGAGTGCGGCGGCCAGGGTCGTCGCGGCCCATTCCTCCTCTGCCGGCGAGGGATGGCGGTCGCGGAAGAGATCGGTGGTATCTGATTCCGGGGCTTCCGCTGGCTTGCCGTCACTCTTCGTCATGGCCGCACCTCACCGCGAAGCGAACTGATCAGCATAGGCGTGGGCGCTTGGGGTGAGCAAGGCGGGATAGGCTGGATTCCTCGAAATCAAAGGGACCCCGGTTAGAATTAAACATGGATCCATTTCTATTCGACAGATCAGGAATATTCCACACGCCGATGAAGGGAATGTCATACCATTGGCCATCGACGAGCCGGAGAGCATATGGCAGAGCGTAAACAGTTCTTGGATGTACCGGCGGTGGACGAAGCACTTACGCGTCTGCTCGACGAGTCCCGCAACAGCCAGGTAACGGAAGACGAACTACGCGAACAAAGGATCAGTTTTGCTTTCGGCAACGCACTCGGCTTGGAGGCGATCACGAAAGAGAGCGTGAGGCAATCCTCGAAACACGTTCGGTTGCTAGATTGATGTTGATTAGGCCCCTGGTATCGCAGGCCATCCGATATGTCCGTTCGAGAGAAAGACTCTCCGGAGCTGTTTGCAAGAATCCAAGAACAGAACCTCTTGAGGCAATACGACCTCCTGCTTAATTGCATCGAGGTAGGCTTTTCTAAGGGTATCGAAGCGTTCGATAAGTACACGCTGTGGTCGCTGAATGCGGTCGCAGTCGCTAACATCGCCCAGTTTGGTGGGCGTTACCGTCAAAGCCCTATTTACGTTGGAAATCATCGGCCGCCGCATTTCAGAGATGTGCCCGATGAAATGGACCGCCTCATCTCGGTCATCCATGAAAACTGGACGGTCGTAGACCATCCGACGCTCCTTCCTGCATATGCCCTGTGGAGGCTCAATTGGATCCATCCCTTCGTTGAGGGAAACGGCAGAACAGCGAGGGCAGCCTGCTATTACCTCATTTGCATGAAACAGGGCAGGTTGCTGGGAGGAAAGAAAATCGTGCCAGAGCGTATCCGGGAAAACCGAGGGCCTTACTATGCTGCCCTTAAGGCCGCTGACGAACGTTGGGAAATGGGCGACTTCGATGTAAGCCAATTAGCAGCCTATCTGGGGAGTTTGCTGATAGGGCAACTCGCAGACGACGATAGCTAAATCTCTGCGGATTTCCGCCTGACAAGTCATCACTATACGAGGCGATCCGCTACCCGATGCGCGCCTGCTCCCAGGCCTTGGCGTACTTCCAGCTTACGTAGACCGAGTGATACAGGTGCAGCAGCAAACCTTCGCGTCCATCGAGAAAGCCGAGACGGAAAAAGTAGTTGTAGAGAAAGGTGGCCAGGGGGTTCAGGACAACGTTGACCACAAAAGCCGGCAGTGCGCGGCCGGCTCTGCCGGTGGTCACCGCCTGCTCTGCCCCCAGCGTGCTGTAGCGGTCCATGTGGGCGATATAGGCGACCAGGGTGGGATAGGCATCGTGCACCATGTCGCCCTTGAGCCTACCGGCCTGGCCTACAAAGTGCAGCGTTTCATGCACTGGGCGGGCTTCGAACTCGGCTGCGCCACGGCGAAAGAGCCGCAGCTTGGGGTCGGGATAGAACCCGCCAAAGCGCATCCAGCGGCCGAGAAAGAGATTCCGCCGCGGCAAAGCGTATCCGTCGAAGGGCGGATCGCCCTCCAGCAGTTCCCAGATCTCTTTGGCCAACTCATCGCTCAGAACCTCGTCAGCATCGAGCGAGAGCACCCAGTCACCGCTGCATTTTTCGAGTGCGGAGTTCTTCTGCGGAGCGAAACCCTTCCACTCCTCCAGGAAGAACCGGGAGCGAAAGCTGCGAGCAATCTCTTCGGTTCGATCGTCGGAACCGGAATCCACGACTACGATCTCGTCGGCCCAGGCCACACTGCCCAGGGTGCGTCCGAGATTGGCTTCTTCATTGCGCGTGATGATGGCGACGGAGAGCGTCTTACGCATCGGCACTCTAAAGGATTTCCTATTGCTGTAAACAAGGGTCACATGACTTCATGTGGCTTTCCGTAAAGAAAGCCACTCTTCGCGTATCTTCTTGGTTCATCGGAATAGGAAATCCTTTTTCAGTGCAGGGTTATTGACTCGGAGCCCAGATGTTCCTTGATGACCCTTTCAACCACCGCGGGAAGTGTTTCCCCGGTTTTAGGGAGCACAAAGTTCGCAGCCGCTTCTGACCAGTCGAGCTTGAAGCTGGTGGAAAGCGCGGAAATCCATACCTGGCGTGGCGGAGTGTTGGGGGTGATGACAAATTTGCCTGGCGGCTCCTCAAACAAGATATTGAGCACGCCATTCTGTTCTTCTACTTCAAAACCACCCTCTTCCTCGGCCTCGATGAGGCTCTTCTTGAGGGCATCCATCGCGGTGTCGCAGTGGCGGCGGAATGTAGTCTCGTCTAGCATGAGTTGAGTGTAACAAGGCACATAAAGGCACATGATAAGATCCGTTCTCCCCGTGGCCGGGGCGCTGCTGTTGTGTGCCGTGCCTGTTCTCCGGGCGCAAAATCCGTTTCAATCCCCTCATGATCTGGTTAAGGACGTGGTTTACAACGAGCTCCAGGAACGCCGCCAGATCAGCTTGTGGGAATACCGGGTCGAGAAGCGGGTGGCGTCCCAGACCGTGGTGCAGCAGGAGGTTGAGACGCGGTCAGGAGTGGTGCACCGGGTGTTGGCGCGCCAGGGCCGGCCCCTCGATCCGGCGGCGCAGAAGAAAGAGACAGAGCGGCTCAACAACCTGCTAAAGAATTCCGCCGAGCAGGCGCGGATGAAGCAGGACGCCCAGGCTGAGGAGCAGCGCTTGCAGCGGCTCATGGCCGCGATGCCCGAGGCTTTCACTTACGGGTATGACGGCATGACGGATGGCAACCTGCGGCTTTCGTTCAAGCCGAACCCGGCTTACACCCCTCCGACCTATGAAGCTCGCGTGTACCACGCCCTGGCGGGGGAGATCTGGATTCAGCCGCAGCTGAAGCGGCTGGTGAAAGTGGACGCGCATATCGTGAACGAGATCGATTTTGGCTTTGGCCTGCTGGGCCGGGTCGAGAAGGGGGGCAGCTTTCAGATTGAGCGGGAGCGTGTTGCCGAAAATCGCTGGAAGACCAGCCTTTTGGACGTCCATATCTCGGGGCGCGTGGTCTTCTTCAAAGCCATCAGCAAGGATCAGCACGAGGTGCGGTCGAATTTTCAGCCGGTGGCGTCCGATCTTGGCGTGCCCGGGGCGGTCGCGCTCCTGAATGCGATGACCTTGCCCCAGCCCTGATTCTCAGCTCGCGTTTATCCTTTGACCGCGGCGCGAATTTTGGGGAAGCCGGAGACACTCGCCTGCAGATCGGGCTGCTGCCGCAGCAGTTCCAGCAGTTTGCGGGTGATTTTCTCGTCCGCTTCGGAAACCTGGTGCAATCCCACCGGATAGCGCACTACGTACTCCAGGCCGGTATCGGTGTATTGCAGCTGTCCGTGCGGCTCCGGCGCCTTCATCTGAATATCGATGCGGCGTTCCATGGTTCCTAATTGCCGCTGCAGTTCCTCGCCATAGGCGGAATGCACGGAGTGCACCGCGTCCAGCAGTTGCGTCTCTACGAGTCCTACCTTGCCCTCCGCACTTAACGCGACGGCCACCTCGTGCCAGGTGTACTCCGAGCCTGGTAGTTGTTTGAAAAGCGGAGTGGTCGCCTGAAAGAGGACGGAGTTGGAAAAGACCACGATGCGGCCGGTGGGATAGAGGTCCACGCCAGTTCCCGCCAGCTCCATCAGGTACAGACGCACCAGTCCCACGTCGACCACATCGCCGGTCACCCCGGCGACGCTGACGCGGTCGCCAACGCGGATGCCCCATCGCCCCACCAGGAAGAAATAGGCTGCGACCGACAGCAGAATCGTCTGCAAGCCAACCGCCAGTCCCGCGGTGATGAAGCCTGCAAAAGTGGCCAGGGAGCTGAACTCGCTGACAAAGCCAAGAATGAGCACGATGCCCATGCAAAAGCCCATCACGATGCGGCGCAGGAGAAGAAATTGCCGCCGCCGGCGCACATCGGAAATGTAGCGGAAGGTGATCCGGCGCCATATCTCTGAAAGCAGCAGGATGATGCCGATGGCCAGGGCAACGGCTATGACGCGGAAGACGATGGATCGCAAAATGCGACTCGACGCGTGGACCACGGATTGTCGCCACTCCAGCAGATTGGAGCGGCTCTGGTCGAGCAGGATGATCTCCTCTCGCAAGGGAACCGCCGCACTGGCAATTTGCTTGAAACGCGCAGCCAGCACATCAAATTGCTGCCGGTCCTGATCTGGTTGTGCATGGCCACGCTGCTCTGGCTGGGCGGGGGCTGCAGGGAGCGGGCTCGCGCTTGGGTTGGCCAGCTGCTGCCCTTGCTGGATGGTGGTTCGCAGCGTGGCCCGAAGAGGGGCGCGGAGTCTCAACGCCACGTCCTTCACGTGCGCGGTCTCCTCCATCAGCAGGCTGATCTGATGCATGCCCTGAAGCTGCTCGTAGAGCTGCACCACTTCGCCAATCAAGCCGGCGGAGGCCGGCATGGCAGTGGGTGCGCTGGGTGGCTTCACGGCAGTCTGGGCGGCGCCTGCGCTGGTAAGCTCGGGAACCGAACGCCGCAGTTCGTCGATGCTGCTCTTCGAGGCCACCGGCGGCACTCTCGCCATTCGTCGTGACGAACTGCGACATCTGCTCGAAGGTCTGGTGCATGGCGTTGTTCAGGTCCAACTCGCCTTGCGCACGATCTCTCTGTGCCTTCAGGTCCTGCAGCTTGGCTTTGCGCGCTCCCGATATTTGCTGGTTGAGCGTATTGATCTGTGTCTGGAGCGCGCTGATGCGGGTATTCACATCGTTCTGCAGCTTGGATAGATTCTGCTGCGCGGGGGTCTCGCTGCCGCCACCGGTCGGACTGGTAGCGGGCAGGAGCGCCGCTTCGGCCTGGGCGGACTGAAAAGCGAGTTGCGCCACGTCCGCGGCCATGCTCTGGGCATTGAACTGATACATCGCGTCGCTGGGAAGACCTACGGTCTGAACCCGCGTCATGGCATGCCGGTACCAGTCAATGACCGCGTTCAGATGGTCGAGGATCGCATCCCTGCGTAACGTTCCCGCGTTCTGCGTCGTAAACGCAGGAAGTCCCATCGCGGCCAGCAGCGCCAGCGGCAACAGAAGCAACAGCGGCCGGCGCCGCGCAGCAATCTGGTGTAAGTATCGCGCATCTTTCGACCGCATATTTCCTGTATCGACCCTTCCTCTCGCTTATTCATCCTGCTCTGTGGCGGAAAATTCTCTCACCTACTCAGATGCACCCAGCGCGCCGTTGCGCCAGGCGACAATCATCTTCCGACAGACGGAGATTCGGAGGTCTCTTAATTTGTTAAGATGAGGTTTGGTTACCCGGCGTGAGTTGCTCAAGCTTTCCGGCATGACCGCCGCTTCGGCGGCGCTGGGCGGACGCGCCCAGCAAGTCATCCCCGCTGACTACAGCATCGACATCGCAGCCTATGCGCTCGAACTCGCTCCGCGTCGCACCATTAAGACCACCGCTTATAACCAACAGGTGCCCGGGCCGCTGTTGCGCCTCAAAGAAGGCCGGCCGGTCACCATCGACGTGACCAACCACACAGGCAACAGCGAAGTGGTTCATTGGCACGGCCTCTTCCTGCCCTCGCAGGTGGATGGCGCAATGGAGGAGGGTACGCCAATCATCCCCGCGGGCGGCCACGCGCGCTACACTTTCACCCCACGTCCTGCGGGTTTCCGCTGGTACCATACCCACGTTTTTGCCGGCAAAGATCTCCACCGCGGCCAATACACAGGGCAACATGGATTTCTACTGGTCGAACCGCGCGAGAGCCCGGCGCGCTATGACCAGGAGATTTTCCTGGCGTTGCACGATTGGGATGGAGATCTGCTCGCGAGCGCCGATGGCTCCATGGATCCGGCCTACAACGTGTCCACCATCAATGGCCGCGTCCTGGGCTTCGGGGAGCCGCTGAGGGTAAAGTCCGGGGAGCGAGTCCTGTTTCAAATCCTGAATTCAAGTGCGACGGAAGTGCACTGGATCGCTCTCGCAGGACACCAGTTCAAGGTGATCGCACTCGACGGCAATCAGGTGCCTCAGCCGCAACTGGTTCCCATGCTTCGCCTGGCTCCCGCTGAGCGCGTCAGCGCGCTGGTAGAGATGAACCATGCCGGCGCCTGGGTCCTGGGCGAAGTGCGCAAACACATCCTGGCGGCGGGCATGGGCATCGCGGTCGAGTACGCGGGTAGCAGCGGCCAGCCGCGATGGGAGCAGCCCGATGAACTTTCCTGGGACTACCTGCGCTTCGCCTCGCCCGATCAGGCGCCCGCTCAGGAAACCAATGCGGTTACGATTCCCCTGATCTTCGCATCGAAGTTTGCCGGACACGGGGCCATGGATCATTGGACCATCAACGGGAAGTCTTACCCCGAGACCGCCAGCCCTCTGCTTACCGCGGGCCAGCGCTATCGTCTGTCATTCATCAACCGCAGCAACAATGATCATCCGGTTCACCTGCACCGGCACAGCTTCGAATTGCGCCGCTTGCCTGGCCGGCCGGAAACCCACGGTATCCTGAAAGACACCGTGTTGGTAGACGCGCAGACACAGCTGGATGTCGAGTTCACGGCCAACGACCCCGGACCAACTCTGTTTCATTGCCACCAGCAGAACCATATGGATGCCGGGTTCATGATGCTCTTTCGCTATGCGTAACGCCTGGCCACGGCTGAGGTGGTGGATCTGGATCCTGGCTGCGCTCTGCAGTGCGCTGCCGGCTTACGCCCAGGGCAACTATGAGATCCAGGTCTACGGCGCGGACACGGTAGAGCCAAAGAGCACCATGATTGAGCTCCATTCCAACTATACCTTGGATGGGCAAAAGAACGTGATCGACGGCGTGTATCCCACCAACCATCAGGAACACGAGACACTCGAGATCACGCAGGGGCTGACCGGTTGGTCGGAAGTGGGCTTTTATGTTTTTACCAGCGAGCAGAACGGCCATGGCGTGCAGTGGGTAGGGGATCATATCCGGCCCAGGGTGCGCGTGCCCGACTCCTGGCATTGGCCGGTGGGCGTGAGCCTGTCGACGGAGGTTGGCTATCAGCGGGCGGTGTATTCGCCGGATACCTGGACGTGGGAGATACGGCCGATCATCGACAAATATATGGGTCGCTGGTACATGGCGGTTAACCCGGCGTTCGAGCGTACCTTGCATGGTCCCGGGGTTTCCCAGGGCGTGGGTTTTGCCCCCGCGGCGAAGCTCAGCTATGACTTCACAAAAAAGATCAGCGGCGGGATCGAATACTACGCTGATTACGGCGAGGTGGGAGACTTTTATTCTTTGCATAACCAGCAGCAACAGGTCTTTATGGTCACCGACTTGAATGTCTCGCCCAAGTGGGAAATTAACTTCGGCGTGGGCGTCGGCGCTACGGCGTCCACAGATCACTGGATCATCAAAGGGATCATCGGCCGCCACTTTAACTGGAAGAAAGAGTCGCCCCTGGATTGACGGGATTTCTCCTCTACGCTAACCGGATGTGCTGTACGATGCTTCGTCTGCAGTGCGCCATTCCTAAACGCAAGTGTCCAGTGAGTCATTGCCTTCCGGTGCTAAAACCGCAAAGAAAGACAGCTGAGCCCGCCGTCCATCTTTTGAAACTCTGACATGTCGAGTTCCAAAGGCTGAAACCCACGAGCTTTGAGTTCTGCTGTGAGCAGCGGGTACCCGGCTGCCACCAGCACCCGTTCGTTGACCCGCACGCAGTTGGCGGCGTAGCTCTCTTGCTCAGTCACTCGAATCAGTTCATAGCCCTTGAACAGCTCATGCCCCGCCATCTCTTCCATCACCACCAGCGTGTCGTCGCCGATGTAGGAGATGCCGCTCTTGAGGTGGAGAATGCTACTCATTCCCCGAACATCGATCACCGCAGAGGCGTAGCCTTCCCGGGCGAGATGGGCCGCCAGTTGACGAGCGCCCTCTTCGTTGGTGCGGTGCGACCGTCCGAGGAAGAAGCGATCCTCAGCCTCGCAGATATCGCCTCCGTCCAGCGTTCCCGGCGCCTCAATCTCCGCCGCGGCAGGAAAGAAGCAGCGCAGGGCGACGTGCATCGCAGCCACTTCGCCCTGGCGGCTGCGCGCGCCGGGCCGCGTCAGGATGGCGCTACGCGCAGTCACCACAGCTGTGTCTTCCACAAACGCGGAGTCGGGATGGTCGAGGTCCGCATCCAGCGTGGTGAGGCTGAGGCCACATTCCTGCAGCGCTTCGCAATAGCGTGCATGCTGCTGGAGTACTTTGTCGTAGAGCGGAACTCCCAGGTGAACGGTGGTGAGTCCCTGGGCAAAATTGGTTCCTGGCAAACGAACGATGGCGTGCTTGAACAAGTGATGAATCCCTACCGTGCAGTGAATTTGTCGTAGACGAGTTTTGCGGCAGCGATATCCTCGACCGCGATGCCAACTGATTTGAAGACCACCGGCCGATCTCCCCGATTAAGCTGCGCGCCGTTCAGCAGCTCGCCAATTTCCGCGCTCACCTCTGCGTGTGCGAGAACAATATCTCCCGCTTCCCGCAATGCAGACTCGCGGGATTCGACGACCACCGCGCCACCCATGGTCTCTTCGTCCAGTTCGCGGCGGTCCGGGGTGGCGGCGCCGATGGCGCACACCATCGCATCCGTGCGCAGCCAGCGTCCGCAGAGAATCGGTTGCGGGGAACTGGTCAGGGCCAGAACAACGTCCGCGCCAGAGACTGCTTCTTCCGCGGTGGTCACTCGTGCTCCGATCTCAGCGGCGAATTGCCGGGCATGATCTTGCGTCCGGCTCCAGACTCTGACTTCTGCAAAAGAACGGATCCCGGCCAGCGCGCGGAAGTGTGAGCGAGCCTGCACCCCGCTGCCCAGTATGCCCAGCACTTTGGCGTGAGGATGTGCAAGATGGTCAATGGCTACCGCGGATACGGCGGCGGTGCGCATCTCGGTGATCAATCGCCCGTCCATAGTCGCCAGGGGCTCGCCAGTGTCGGCGCGGAAGAGTTGAATCATCGCCATGTGGGTGTGCTTCTGCAACTCCGCATTGCCCGGATAGAAGGTAACCATCTTGGCGCCCATCACCGTGCCGTACACGGCAGGCATGACCCCGAACCAGCCCCCATAGGATGAGACCGGAATGATGGCGCGCACTGGCTGTTGCACGCGGCCGGCGGAGAAATCCATGAGCGCCTCCCGGATCGCAGGGATCAGCTCTTCGTAGGAGAGCGCCTCGCGCACTTGCTCTTCATCAAGGAATGCCAATTTTGGGCTGACCATAAGGCCTCATTATCCGTCAAAGCACCTGGCGAAGTGTGCCCACATCGATATGGATGCGAAGGAAAGAGCGAGTCTCTGTTTCGCGTAAGGTAATGCGATGCCAAGGCCCGGGGCTACCATCGAAAATATGAACGATCAGGAGTATAGCGATCCACTGGAACTCTTCCGTCTATGGCTTGAGGAAGCGGAGAGGAGCGAGCCGAATGACCCCAATGCTGCGGCCCTGGCCACTTCGACATTAGAGGGCGCGCCCAGCGTCCGCATGGTGCTGGTAAAACGCGCGGACGAGCGCGGCTTCTGCTTCTTTACCAATGCCGAAAGCAGGAAAGGGATGGAACTGCAGACCAACCCCAGGGCAGCGATGTGTTTCCACTGGAAGACGCTCCGCCGGCAAGTACGGGTGGAGGGACAGGTAACGCAGATGGAGGCGGCCGAAGTGGACGCGTATTTTCACAGCCGGTCGCGCAACAGTCAGATCGGCGCCGCCGTCTCGCAGCAGAGCCGGCCGCTCGGCAGCCGTGAAGAACTGGAAGAGAGCTTCCGGAGATTTGCCCAGGAGTATCCGGGAGAAGTGCCGCGCCCGCCGCACTGGTGCGGGTTTTGCGTGCACGCGGAGCGAATCGAGTTTTGGATACATGGGGCGGACCGGCTGCATGACCGGTTCTTGTTTACCCGCGAGTCCGGTGCATGGAACCGAACCCGCCTGTATCCGTGAGCGCCGCTCGCGGGCATTGGCAGCCGCGAAAGAGGGTTGACAGGGGCCAAGGTCCGGCTTGTAATTCTCTCGAGCGTCTGATGGGAGTCGCTGCTGGGAGGTATTCCACTCATGCCAACTTCAGTCTCACTCGACGACCTGATCGATGCCCTGGAAGAACAATCTGATTCCTTGTTTTCCTACCTCGATCGCGAAACGGGCGAAGTCCTTTTGATCTCGGAGGAGTCGCTCTCGCTCAGCGAAGCGGAATCGGAGAAGATCGAGTCGCTTCCAGATTGGCAAAAGGAAGAAGCCGAAGTGGCAGTCCTTATCGAAACCACAGACCGGTATCTCGCGCTCCCTGGTCGATTCGAGGTGAACGAGTGGAACATCATGAACGAGTTTTGCCACCAGGTAAAGCGAGATAACATTCGGGCCACGCTTCTCCGAGTGATCCAGGGGAGTCATCCGTTTCGGCGATTCAAGGAGCAGATAGCGAACCACAATCTGTGGGGAGAATGGAATCGATTTCGCCGCCAGGCATTCGGGGAAATCTTGCGGGAGTGGTGCGAGGAAAATGGCATAAGCATCACCGTCCGCCAAAAGCAGACTGCTCAACCCGGAGACTAAGAAAATCCATAGCGAGCCCGAGTGCTCAGTCTTGTTGGGTGCCAGGGCTAAAGCCCTGACCTACTCGGATCGGACCTATTCCACGGTCTGACCTTGCGCAGATTCCTGACCTGCACAAACTCGTGAAACCCGGCTGAAAATGTAGACGGGACAGGGACGGCACACTGTTGGATCCTTCCGTTGTCCGGTCAGAAAGGAATATCGTCGTCAGTGATTTCCGTGCCGGCAAACTCTTCGTGGTGCACCGGCGCCCTTTGATCGAACGAACTCGTGTTCGAGCGCGGTCCACCGCCGCCGTCTCCCTCACTGCGGCCCGACAGCAAGACCACATCGTTGACGATGATTTCGGTGCGGTACTTCTTCTGCCCCGATGCCTGGTCGTCCCACGAGCGGGTCTGGATCCGGCCTTCGACGTATAGCTTCGAACCCTTCTTCACGTAGTCACGAATGATTTCCGCCGTCCGCTGGTAGGCGGTCAGGTTGTGCCACTCGGTCCGGTCCTGCCACTCGCCGGCTTTGTCTTTGAAGCGATCAGAGGTTGCCAGGGTGAGGTTGGCGACCGGCAAACCGCTGGGCAAAAACTTGACTTCCGGGTCTTTGCCAACGTTGCCCAGGAGAATAACTTTATTAACGCTTTTTGCCATAATGTTCCTTCTATTTTGGGTAAGGCTGAAGCATAGCAGAACTCGCTCCGCGGCGTTGCTGGAGCGGAGACTATGAAAAAACCTTAATGGAAACGCTGTTCATCTCATCACCGATCCCGTCCCCGTGCCAGGCGGCGATTGCGCAGCCACTTGGCCGCTCCCAGCGTTGTCAGCATGATGCCGAACGGCAGGCACATCAGGGCCAGCAGCAGCGAGAGCCAACCGGAGTTGGTGTGCGGACCGTGTATGCCGATCCCGCCAAAGACGGTCGCTGTCAAAAGTGCAGCCACGCCGCCCACCAGCAAAATCCAAATGCCGGCCCACAGAAGTTGCCGCGTGCCGTCGTCCGGCATTAGCTTACCGCCATGCAGCGAGCATGGTGTGCACCACCACCCCGGTGACGGAGACGTAGAGCCAGATGGGCAGCGTAAACCGGGCAAGCTTGCGATGCTGCCGGAAGCGCCCGCTGAGCGAGAAAAAGAAGGTTGTCAGCACCATCGGCAGCGCCACGATCGATAGTGTGATGTGGCTGAATAAAATCCACAGATAAACCGTCTTCACCATACCCACATTGGGAAAGATTGTGTCCCCGTGCAGTGCATGATTGACGATGTAGCTGACCAGAAAGAGTGAAGAGAAGACAAACGCAATCATCATCGACACCCGGTGGGCGGGCACATTGCGGTGCCGGATAAAGTAATACCCGGTCAATAGCGCGACCGTACAAAGGCCGTTGAGCACCGCATTGAGCGTGGGCAGAAAACGCAGGCGGGCCACGGAAGCATCCAGCGGATGGTGCAGGTAAATCAGCCACAGCAAAAAGCAAACCGCGGCCGCGCTCACCGCCACAATCAGAACCACCGGCAGGGCCACGGATGGCCGCTGGTTGGTTTCCGCCACAACCATCTTCAAGTCGACCTCCTCTTTCTGAATTGGTTCAAGCCGACGGGCGATTGGTACGCCGGTTCACGATGGCCCAGGCCGCGAGAAAGGTCAGCAGGCAAAAACCGGCGGTGACGGCCAGGTTGACGGGCAGAGAAAATTGCGTCGGGGCGTCGGGAAACAAGCTGCCGCGCAGCGCCTCCACCCCATACGTCAGAGGATTGAGCAGCATGCAGAAGCGCATCCAGCCAGCCGCCCCGCTGAGCGGAAACAGTGCGCCCGAGAGCAGCCAAAGAGGTATCAACAGCAGGTTCACGATGGCGTGAAAAGCCTGGGTCGAATCCATCGGCCAGGCGATGGCAAAGCCCAGCGCGGTCAGCTCAAAGCTGATCATCAGGATCACCAGCATGCTCAACCCGATCGCCGACGGGGTCATGCGAATCCCGACCAGCGGCCCAAAAACGAGGAAGATGATCCCCTGCACCGCCGCCAGCGTTGCGCCACCCAGCACTTTGCCCAGAACAATGGACGAGCGGCTGACCGGGGCCGCCAGCACCGAGAGCAGGAACCCCTCGTTGCGGTCCTGGATCAGCGACATCATGCTGAAGATGGCGGTAAAGAGCACGATCATGGCTACCGACCCCGGGAAAAAATAGCCTAGATAGTGGGCGGAGCTTCCGCCGCCATCTCTGGTCCGGAAGCTGTGAGCAAAGCCCGCGCCCAGAACTACCCAAAAGATCAGCGGCGAGGCAATCACGCCCGCCACTCGTGCCTTCTGGCGATAAAAACGGACCAGCTCGCGCAGCCACAGGGAGTAGGCCGGCAGCCAGATACCGGGGGCCACGGTCGGGCGCGTGCGTGGAGCGGTTGCGGCTAGGGTTGCCATGATGCCTCCTTCTCCCTTTCCAGGGCGGCATCTTCCCAAAAGCGATGGCCCGTGCGTTGGATGAACACATCTTCGAGCGAGGGACGAGCCACGGAGATGCCGTCGATCTCGCCGGGAAAGGCCTCGACCACGGCGGTTACCAGGCGATGGCCCTCGGGCCGTTCCAGGCGGACGGTGCTGCCCAGCACACCCGGCTGCACCGCAAAGCGGGTGGCCATGCGTTCCGCCAGCGAACGCGCTGCCTCCGGGCTCGCGGTCTCAAACAGAACTACGTCGCCGCCGATGGCTGACTTCAACTGTGCCGGAGAGCCCAGCGCGACCAGGTTGCCTTGGTTGAGAATGGCTAGGCGGTCGCAATGTTCGGCTTCTTCCATCAGGTGGGTGGTCACCAGGATAGAAACACCCTCCTGGTCGCGCAGCGTGCGCAGGTACTGCCACATATCGCGGCGCGCGCCAGGATCGAGACCGGTGGACGGCTCGTCCAGCAGCAACACTGCCGGGGAATGGATGAGGCCCTTGGCCAACTCGACCCGCCGCTGCATGCCGCCAGAAAGGGTTTCTACATAATCCCTGGCCCGGTCAGAGAGGCCCACCCGGCGCAGTACTTCTTCACTTCGCCGCTTCAGCGTTTCGCCGCTCAGACCGTACAGGTGGCCCTGGTGCTTGAGGTTCTCGGCCACGGTTAACTTGATGTCCAGGCTTCTGGCCTGAAAGACAATGCCGGTCTGCTGCCGCGCCTGGTTCGGTTCCCGGGCGACGTCGAAGCCCTGGATCCGCGCGGTTCCACCGCTGGGCACCATCAACGTTGAAAGGATGCGAAAGAGAGTTGTCTTGCCGCTGCCATTGGGACCGAGCAGGCCGAAGATCTCAGCCGGCTGGACGGCAAAGCTCAGGTTGTCGAGCGCCAGGCGGTCGCCGTAGTTGTGGGAGAGGCAGTCGAGCTGAATGGGCAACGGCTCCGGCACACTACCGACCGGAACCTTCGCCGCGGGTTGTTGGCTCAGCGTCGCCATAGGCTTATCTCCTTCCGGTTGCGTTCAGCATCATCACGGTGAGCAGCAGCGGTAGGTAGATAACGCTGGCGCGTAACAAGTCGCGCGCGTAGCCGCGCGACTCGGCCGTGGTGAGCGCCCGGGTGATGCGGGCAAAGCGAATCGTATAGGCCAGATAAACCAGTCCCAGCAGCACAGCTGCCACCAGGTAGACGGGCCCGGTCAGGTGCAGGTAGTACGGAACGGCGCTTACCGGAATCATCAGTACGGCATAAATCAACGCTTCGCAGGCCGTGGACCAGCCATCCGGCTGAACTACCGGCAGCATGCGAATGCCGGCCTTGGCGTAGTCATCGCGATAGAGCCAGGCAATGGCCATGAAATGGGGAAACTGCCAGATGAAAAGAATGGCGAATAGGGCCACCGCCGGCCACTCGATGACGCCGCGAGCGGCGGTCCAGCCCAGCAGGGGAGGCATGGCGCCGGGAAATGCACCAATAAACGTAGCCAGCGTGGTGTAGGGCTTGAGCGGGGTGTAGACGGCGACGTAGCTAAACCCCGTCAGCAGGGTGAGCAGTACGGTGACCGGGTTGGTAAACCACGCCAGCACCAGAGCGCCGGCGGCGAAGCACGCCATGCCGAGGGCCAAGCCATGCAACATGCCGAAGCGGCCCGCGGCCAACGGGCGTTGCGCTGTCCTTACCATCCGCGCGTCGATCTTGCGCTCGATCACCTGGTTCATCACGCTGGCCCCACACGACACCAACGCGATGCCGGCCAGCGATTCGACCAGACCCCAATGCATGCTGGTGATGCCGGAGCGCATCGAGCCCAGATAAAAGCCGGCCCATGCGGTCAGGACCACCATGGAGGTCACGCGGACCTTGAACAGCTCCTGATAGTCTGCGATCCAAGAATGCCGCGTCTTTCCCTGGGGCGCGACGACCGTCGCCAGCCCGGGCACGTGGTCTACGCCCGGGCCAGCCAGGCCGGTCGCGGGAATCATAGCGCAGTCCTGGTTTGCGGGTGGGCGGGATGGATCTGATTCTTCAACATGGATTACAGGCGCCTACTGCCTTCATGATAGCAAGCGGTCACCGCCGCTGCCGGTCATGGTTTCGTAGTTTCCAATGAGCTTAAGATGCGGTCTCGGAAGGAATGGCCTCATCATGCTGGACCAGGTACTCCTGGATCAACACCGAGACCAGCACTGCGGTTGGCACGGCAATCATTGCCCCGATCACGCCGGCCAGCTTCGAGCCCATCAGCAGGGCGACCAGGACCCCCAGCGCGGGGAGGTCTACGCTGCTCTCCATAATGCGTGGCGTCAGGTAGGAAGTCTCTACCTGGGCGTAAATGGCATAGAACACCAGCACGCCCACCACTTTCTCCCAGGAGTCGATGGCTGCCGCCAACACGACCAGGGCCATCGAGATCATCGCCCCCACGATGGGAACGATGTTCAAAACGCCCATCAGCACGGCCAGAGCATAACCGTAACGGACGTGGAGCAGTTCGAAGACGATGAGGCTGCAGAGGCCCAGGATGAGCATCAGGCCGCCCTGCCCCAGGAGCCATCTGCCCATGCGCGCGTCGGCGCGCAAGAGAGTCGCGTTCAACCGTCCGCGGGCGGATTTGGGGAGGAACGAAAGCACCCAGTGATAGGCCCCGTCTCCCTCCAGCATGAAATAGATAGTGAGAAAGATGACCGCCCCAACATCAGCCAGCTTGCTGGCCCATCCGCTGATAGAGAGAAAGAGATATTCCGCGAAGTTGGACGCAAATCCCTGGAGTTTGGCATTCAAACCGGAAAAATTGAAGTGGGAAGCGAACGGAACGTTATGGATCTTATCGAGCAGCTGGGGACCCCGCGTCGGCAATTCGCTGATCAATTCTTGCAAGTCGTGCAGCACGGGCGGCAGGGCAAAGGCGAAAAAGAGGGTGGCGGCGCCCCCCACGCTCAGCAACAGGAGAACGATAGACAGCCCCTGGCCGGGACGCCAGCGCCTGATATGGAGCCGCATAATGCCTTGGATCACAGGGCTGAGCACCACGGCGAAGAGAGCGCTGACGTAGAGCAACAACAGAATCTCCCGCATCAGGTACGCGATCAGCAGGGCCAAAGCGATGGCAAAGGCGAAGACAATGTAGCCCCGCACCGAGCGTGTCCGTGATGCCTGGACGGGAGCAGGAGTAACCACTTCCGCCACCACTTCAGGACTTGTCATGTGCCCCATGCCTCCTTCTTACGCCCACCAGCCAACGTATGGATACCTGCTCGAGCACTCGATCGGCCACTGCCTGCGGCGTCAGGCCGGTGGTGACCACGGTGACGTGGGCCGCCCGGTAATACGCCAGGCGGCGGTGATGACGGGCTGCTAACGATTCGGGCGCGGCCAGCAGGGGGCGTACTTTCCCTTCGACATTGCAGCGCGCCAGCAGTTCAGGTAGTGGAGCTTCAAGGAAAACCAGGCAGTTATCGGGCGGATGGATCAACCGCGAACGGGTGGACTCATCCTCGACCGCGCCACCGCCGAGCGCCAGCACGATCTGCTCCCGGTTGCTTAACTGCTCAACCGCCTGCCGCTCTCGTCGGCGAAAATCTGCTTCGCCGTAGTCGCGAAAGATCTCCGCGACCGTGCACTGGCTCGAGGCCTCAATCACGTCGTCCAGATCGATAAATCGCCAGCCCAGCTGCCGGGCCAGGATCGCGCCGACGGTGGATTTGCCTGCGCCCATGAAACCGGTCAGGATCAGCCGGGAGAGCCGCTGTTGTGCCCGTCCGGTTGGCTCCCGTTGCATCCTTTGCTCCGCCTGCTCGCTCATGCCATCTGCGGATTATAGCGGGTGGGAAAGGCTACGCCGGGGAGAAGAGACCGGGACAGGGGTACCCGAAAGGTTCAGCCTGACCTGACCCAGATCTAGTTTTCCCAAAAGTTCTACTTGCTGCGCGAGGGTTCCTTTTTCAGCGCGGTCTGAATGTTCTCCCAGACTTCAGGGCTGGGATCGTGAATGGGCAGCAGCAGCTTGGCTTGTTGCGCAATGTACTCGAGATCACGCACCAGCGCGCTGCAATTCTCGCAGGTCTTCAGGTGTGGTTGCGTATTCAGATCTTCGCCCGACTCGAACAAGCTGGGCAGCTGGTCCTGAAAAACGGCGCAATCGACGGTGGTCCCGTTCGCACCTTTCCGGACATTGCTCATAAAACAGCCTCTTTCCTTTGGCCCGACTTCAGAAGGTCGCGCAGCTTCATGCGCGCCTTATGCAGCTGCGATTTGCTGTTGCCGATGGAACACTCCAGCATCCCTGCGATTTCATTGTGTTCGTAGCCCTCCACATCGTGCAATACAAAAACCAGACGATAGCCGGGAGGGAGATTTTCAATCGCTCGTTCCAGGGTCACGCGATCCACAGAGCCGGACAGCGTCAGATCGCGGGCGCCAATGTCCTTGCGGGGTCCGTCCTCCTGAGAGGGTTCAAGCGTCTCTTCAAGCGAAACCTGGGGCAGGCCCTTCTTGCGCAGATGCATGAGCACAACGTTGACCGCCAGACGATGCAGCCAGGTGGAAAACGCTGAGTCCCCGCGAAAAGTGGCAATCTTGCGATAGAGCTGCAAAAACGCCTCCTGGGTCAGATCCTCGGCTTCGGCTACGTTGCCCAGCATACGAAGGCACAGAGAATAGACCCGCCGCTTGTGCAGGGCATACAGCATTTCGAACGATGCGGCGTCGCCGCTCTGGGCTTTCTGGATGGCGTCAGCCTCGCCTGCGATGGGGGGATTACGGCGTAAATGCTGGTTGGGCGCCTTGGCCGGTGCTGTGGGTCCGGGTGTTGTCGCCAAATCCTTGCTGGGTATAGACATTGGTACCTCTAAAAGAGAAGTTCGAGGGTTGCTATCCCACGTTTGCGGGCGGATGTTCGCTTTCAGCATGGAACACGCTCATATTGAATAAAAGTGGCCTTGCTCTGGGAAGCAGAATGCCGCTTAGGAGTTGCCCCCGGATTTCCCGTCGAGATGGTTGGGTCTCACCAGCCTTAACCGGCAACAAAGGCGGGCGGCCCATTCAAGCCCTCTTTTGCCCGCCCCTGCGTGCCGTGGCGGCTTGAGTGGGATACCAGCAGGCTCTCACGTCCATACTTACAGCGCGAGACGTTCTCTTAGCTGCCGATGAAGCGCGCATAGAGGCTGCGGGCGAGGGCGACGTCGGTGGTACCCTGCACCAGCGCCCGTCCGTCCGCAAACACCGTGACCGTATACTCTCCGCGCTCGAAACGCAACAAGAGGCGGTTAAAGTTTACCTTGCCGTGGGGCTCCAGGCGGCGCTGCATCTCGGCAAAGTCCACCGGGCGATGGTGCTCATGGATCTGGACCGAGTTCCGTCCGCAGAGCGTGATCTGGGGGCGATCCTCTCCTCGGAGATGGGTAAAGTCCCGCAGCTGGCAGACCGTGCATCGTGCCCGTGGGACGGCCGCGTTGACCTCGGCCTGGTCATTGGTCCACAGGTCGCGGCCCAGCAGGGTACGGCGCATTTTGTCCCGCGCCCCCACGAGAAACTTCAACGCCTCGGTGACCTCCACGGAGGCGGCGAAATTGACGGCCGTGTTGAGAATCCCAGCCGTGTCGCAGGTGTCCACCGTGCCTGCGGGCGGCTTGGGAAAGAGGCAGGCCAGGCAGGCCGTCTCCCCTGGCAGGATATTCATGGTGGCTGCGTAAGCCCCAATGGCGGCAGCGTAAATCCACGGGCGGTGCCGTTCCACAGCGTAGTCGTTCAACAGGTAGCGGGTCTCGAAATTATCTGTGGCGTCGAGCAGAATTGCCGCTTGACCGAGCAGAGCGTGGATATTGGACGGCACCAGATCGGCCACGTGCGCCCGCACCTCGGTGCGGCTGTTAAACTGCGCGATCTTGCGCCGGGCGGCTTCCGCCTTGGGCAGTGCTTCACGGGCATCCGCCTCGTCAAAAAGAACTTGCCGCTGCAGATTGCTCTCCTCCACGAAGTCGCGGTCGACCAGGGTCAGGGTACCCACCCCGGCACGCGCCAGCAGCGCCGCTGCGGCGGCCCCGGTGGCCCCGCATCCCACTACGGCTACATGGCTGCGGGCCAATTGCCTCTGGCCCTGCTCCCCGATCCCGGGATAAAGCACCTGGCGCGAGTAACGCTCGTCAATCGGTTCCACTGCGCTCTCCCGTACATCATGACCACGTCTTAGTATAGAGATTCAGAGAGAGAGCGCTGCGATGGCGATCCGGCCGTCGGTGCGCCAGCTAGAGTGTTCGATGGGCGAGCGCGACGCCTGCCGGAGAGGAACTTTGTTGTTTTGACCCCATTGCTTCCATTCGTGCGCTTACAGCAGAAAACGGATATCCATACACGAGGCCGCTCCCTCTTACGCCCTTTTTCGTTTACAAAAAAGCCAGTTGCCGTCCTCGATCGAAGCCGCCTTGTTGGAGTTCCAGCTCTAGCGCTGTGCGGTTCGCTGGCGCTGGTTATGGGCGCATTTTGCTCTCCGCTGTGCAGCGCCCAGGCAAGCGCGGCAAAACCGGCCTCCGTCCCTGCCGCGGCGCCGGATTCACAGCCGGGTCTGTTGCTGGACTGGGCGGGTTTGCAGGTGGTGAGCATTTCCTTTGATGGGGTGAACGAAGGTCTCCTGACGCCGCTGCCCAGCCAGCTTGCGCAACAGGCGGGTGTTCCCCTCGATCCGGCCAAGGTGCGCGAAAGTCTGCGCAGTCTCTACGCCACTGGTCTTTACGAGACCATTGAAGTGGCTGGGGTGCGCGCAGGCAATAACGTGTCCATCATCTTCTCCGGGGTCCCACGCCTCTTCGTGGGCCGGGTGAACGTGGACGGAGTGAAAGACGATCGCCTCGCTGCCGTACTGCAGAGCGCCACCCAGATTCAGGCAGGAACGGCCTATTCGGAAAGCAAGGCGGCGCTGGCAGAACCGGATGTCATCGCGGCACTCCAGAACAACGGCTTTTACCGGGGACAGGTAGCGAGGACGACGGTCATCGACCGGGAAAACTCGCTGGTGGACCTGAATTTCGAGACCTTTCCGGGCAATCCCGCGCGGGTGGGCGACGTGGAGTTGACCGGGGATAGCGGGCTGACCGAAGCCCAGTTCCGCAAGCGAGGCAAGCTCAAGCGAAATTCCAAGGTTACCCGCAAGACCGTCAGCCGGGCCTTGAGTAATCTGCGCAAGCAATACAACAAACGAGAGCGGCTGGCGGCAACGGTAAGCCTTACTTCCAAAGAGTACGTACCTCCCTTGAACCGGTTGAACTATACGTTTCTTGCCCACCAGGGGCCGCTGGTGTTGGTGAAGGTGGAAGGCGCCAAGATCAGCCGCAGCCAGATAGAGAAACTGGTACCCGTCTTCGAGGAGGGGACGGTGGACCAGGACCTGCTCAACGAAGGCTCGCAGAACCTGCGTAACTACTTCGAGGGCAAAGGCTACTTCGATGTAAAGGTCTCGCACCAGCCGGTGCGAGCCGATGCCCAGCACCTGACCGCGCTCTATACCGTGGAGTTGGGCAAACGGCACGTAGTCGATTCGGTCTCAATCAGCGGCAATAAGTATTTCAGCACGCCGCTGATTGCCCAACGCCTGAATGTTCGGCCGTCCAGTCTGCTGGACCGTGATGGTGCCTTCAGCCAGCAACTGGTCAGTCAGGATGTTTCCAGCATAAAGGCGCTCTACCAGAGCAATGGTTTCAACGGAGTTAAGGTCACCACCGATTTTGTGGACAGCGACACTGGCTCCGGGAAACCGAATAAGGTCTCCCACTTCAAAATCACCTACATCATCGACGAAGGGCCGCAGAGCCGTATCGGCAAATATGACATTGAGGGAGCTACAGCCGAACAACTGGGCGAAATTCGCCCTTTCCTCAATGCCCAGGTAGGTCAACCTTACTCGGCCGTCAACATCAATGATGATCGCAACCTGGTGCAGACCTACTACTTAAGCAAAGGCTATGACAATGCCCAGGTAAGCCTGTTCCAGCAAACCGAACCGGATCACCCGGATGCCGTGGATTTCACCATGAAAGTGGTCCCAGGCAAACAGTTCTTCGTGCGCAAGGTCATTGTCTCGGGCCTGGATCAGACCAGACCGTCTGTAGTGCAGCAGCGCATCCTGCTGCACCCGGGCGACCCGCTCAATCAGACGGCCCTGCTGCAGATGCAGCGCAAGCTCTACGATCTTGCCCTGTTCAACGAAGTCGATACGGCCATCCAGAATCCAAACGGCGCGGAAAGCTATAAAAATGTCCTGCTGAATCTGACCGAGGCCAAGCGTTGGGATATCAGCTACGGCTTCGGCTTTGAGGTGCAGACGGGCACGCCCACCGAAGGTTGTCTCTCTTTGGAGGAGCAAATCCAGCTAGGGATCCAAAACAACTACAATTGCAATCCCAACGGTCACACCGGCGCCAGTCCACGCATTTTGTTCAATGTCAGCCGTACCAATCTGCGGGGCACCGATCAGTCCATCACCTTACGCACCAACTACGGAACCCTGGAGCAGGTGGCCCTGCTGAGCTACCAGGACCCGCATCTCTGGAACAAGCCTTCGCTCAACCTTACCCTCTCGGGCGGGTACAACAACAGCGCGGTGATTACCACCTATCGGGCGTCGATTCTCTCCGGGGCGATTCGCCTCTCTCAGCGCCTGACCAAACCGACCACCCTGATCTATTCCTTCTCTTACCGGCGGGTGGTGGTGAATGCGGCTAGTCTGCAGGTCAGCCTGGAGGAAATTCCCTTGCTGGCGCAACCGGTGCGCGTGGGCGGGCCGGGAGTTACCTGGATCCGCGATACTCGAGACGTGGCGCTCGACGCTCACCACGGCAGCTTTACCACCGGAGAAGAATTTCTGGCCGACAGCAAATTCGGCTCCCAGGCCAACTTCGACCGGGTCGAAGTCAGCAATGCCACCTATTACGACTTTGGACGGGATCACTGGGTGGTCGCGCGCCAGACCCGCTATGGACAGGAACGAGCCTTTGGCGAAGGCGACCAGCTGTTGATCCCTCTTCCCGAGCGGCTCTATGCGGGCGGTGCCACCTCACATCGCGGCTTTCCCATCAATGCCGCCGGGCCCCGAGATCCCCAGACCGGCTATCCTGTGGGCGGCGCCGGCGTGTTCGTCAACACGCTGGAGCTCCGCACCCCGCCTCCCACCCTGCGTTGGGTGGGCCGAGACCTTAGTTTCGTCCTTTTTCACGACATGGGGAACGCCTTTGAGAATTCTTCCCAGGTCTGGCCCGCGGCCCTGCGCACCAAGCAGCCCCACAGCTGGACCTGCCGCGATGTCTCTGTACCCTACGACACCTACAACACGCCGGATACCTGCGACTTCAACGACTTTTCCCACGCTGTGGGCTTGGGTCTCCGCTACCACACACCCATTGGGCCGGTGCGCCTGGACTTCAGCTATAACCTCAACCCACCGATCTACCCGATCATCTACGACTACACCACCACCTCCACCGTTCCCGACCCGCACGTCGGCCAGGCGGGCCACTTCAACTTTTTTTTCAGCATCGGGCAGGCCTTCTGATGACCATGAAATCGGTGAGGACAGATGCGTGGTGCCCCATGGCTGTGGGCAAGGGCAGAGTTTGGATATTGGCTTTCATGGTGCTGATGAGTGTAGGCGCGTGGGCTCAGCAAGACGGCAATACGCCGGCCGCGACCCCCGTATCGTCCGTCGCCTCCATACCGCCTGCGCCGATACCAAAGGGGGCTGTGGTCCTCGATCACGTAGTCGCCGTCATCAACGGCAGCGTTATCCTGCAAAGCGATGTGAACGAAGAGATGGGCTACGCTGTCTTGCAGCCGTTCAGCATCGACAGCGCACGCAACACGCCGCAACGGGCTCTGCAGCGTCTGATCGACCGCGATCTCATCCTGCAACAAATGCAGACCACACAGACGATTACGCCCCCCACCCCGGAAGAAGTACAACAGCGCATTACGCAACTGCGCAGCGTGATTCCCGATTGTGCGCAGTATCACTGCGAAACCGACGCCGGCTGGCAAGATTTTCTGCGTGCAAAAGGGCTGACGGAGAAGGAGGTCGAGGCGCATTGGGGCCAACGCATGCTGATTCTCTCGTTTATCCAATCGCGCTTCGGCTCCGGTGCGCGGATAAGCCAGGCCGAGATTGCGGACTACTACAACAAGAGCCTTGTTCCCCAGTTCCGGAACAAAACGATCAAGCCCCCGCCGCTGGCGACCGTCTCCAGCCGGATCGAGGAGATTCTGTTGCAACGGAGAGTGAGCTCCCTGTTGCTGGAATGGTTACAAAGTCTGAAGAATGAAGGCAGCGTCAGCATTCTGGATCCCGCCTACGGGCGGGTAGGGACCACCGGGACTGGGGACGAAGAGTCCGGTTCGGGAGGACAGCCATGAGCAGCTTGCCTCCTTCACCCCTGCCTCTGGCCGGCCGGCGCATCAGCGCCTGGGGATACCTCTGGAGGGTAGGCGGCGGGTTGCTGCTGTTGCTGGTTCTGGTTGTCGCCGGACTGCTGTTCTATGCTTCCACGCCGCATTTTTCCAACCTCGTCCGGCAGAGGGTGATCCACGTCCTCGAAGACGCCACCGGGGGCCGCGTGGAACTGCAGTCTTTGCGCTGGAGCCTGCGCCATCTCGCTTTGGAAGTGGATGGTCTGACGATTCACGGCCTTGAAGGTCCTGGTGAATTGCCCTATGCCCATGTGGAGCGCCTTTACGCGCGGGCAAAAATCCTTTCGTTGGTGGATGCCAGGCTTGGTCTCGACTTTCTGGAGGTCGATCGCCCCGCCGTTCATCTCATCGTCTACCCCGATGGCCGCACGAACCAGCCCACGCCGAAGGCGAAGGAGAGCAGCAGCGGGTCGGCGACCAGGACGATCTTCGATCTGCAGGCCAACCGGGTCGAAGTGCACGACGGCATGGCCTTGTTCAATCAGCGCGCCATTCCATTCCAACTGGCTGCCAACGATCTAGGGGTTGTGATCACCTACGCGCCGGCCAGCGATCACTATCTCGGCCAGGTTACCTGCTCCGATCTCACTGCCCAACAAGGGAAAGCCGCGGCCATTCACAGCCAATTGGCACTCAGCGTGGAGGCGGCCCGTGACGCGGTCGATCTCAAATCGCTGCACTTTACTACTGGAAAAAGCAATCTCCAGGCATCCGGCAATCTAGTCCACTATGCAAACCCGGAGTGGAAGGTCTCAGCGGGCGGTACCGTGGAGCTGGCGGAGGTGACGGCGTTGGGGGTGGTCGATGGCTTGCGGCGCGGGAGCGTGGAGCTCACCCTTACGGGTCAGGGAAGCAAGACCAGTCCGTATGCTCTGGACGGCACGGCGAAATTGATCAACGCCAGCTATGTTAATCCTTACGTATGGATTGACGGACTCAACGCGACCACTCGCCTGCACGTCACCCCGGACGAGATCGGCTTGCCCGGGTTGGTTGCCCGGCCACGCGAGGGCGGGATCATCAACGCCGACCTGCGCTTCCTCAACTGGATGCTGCCCGACAACCTGCCGCCGACCGCAGCCAAGCGACAGATCATGGCCATACATGCCCGAGTGCACGGTGTGCGCCTAAGCACTGTATTGCAGAGCGTCGCCGACCCTGGATATCGGGATTTGGGCTTCGATACAGCAGGCGAGGGAAACGTGAACGTCGATTGGACGGGTTCGGTGGACGACCTCACGGTCGCCGCCACGCTCGCGATGAGTCCTCCGCCGTCGGTTGCCGCGGGCCAGGTTCCGCTTAGCGGCGCGGTGGATGCTAAGTACTTCCAGCGTGGAGGCAGGATCCAGATCAATCGGCTGGAGGCGCAAAGTCCGGCGACTACGCTCAACACCACCGGCTCACTCGGGGTGTACCCGCTCAGTGAGCCTTCCAACCTGTCGGTTCATCTGACCAATCGTAATCTGGGCGAGTTTGATCGCGTGCTCAAGGTGTTGGACCTGGGCATCGGCGCCAAGAAGGGTATTTCGGGTCTTCCTATCCAGCTCCACGGAGAAGCGACCTTTGATGGGACGGCGAACGGCTCTCTGCTCGATCCCGCATTCCAGGGTCATCTGACCGCTACAAATTTTTCCAGCGTATTCGTTCTCCCGTCTGCTGCCGCCTCGACCCCGCAGCAGACGGCGCACCCCTCTGTCGGACCGGTGGCGTTGCCGGCTGCCGGGTCGACGCCCGGACCGCCATCCTCAGCGCCTGCGGCTAAAGTCTCCACCATGGCCTGGGACCACCTGGATGCCACCGGCAGCTACTCCTCCAGCCTCATCTCCGTGGAGCAAGCGGCGCTCACCCGTGGCACGACAGTGATTCACGCCTCCGGACAACTGCAGGCCCATCGCATCAACCGGCGGCGGCAGGATTTCGATAATGAATCCCCCCTCACTGCCACCGCCCAGGTACAGAACGCGGCGCTCACCGACCTGCTGGCAATTGCCGGCCAGGATCTGCCGATCACCGGTACTCTCAACCTGCAGGCTCATGCGGGCGGGACGCTGGGCGATCTTAATGGGGGAGCCAATCTTACGGTCCAGGGCGGCGCCATCGAAGGCCAGCCCTATCACAGTCTGGCCGCCACCCTGAATTTGTCAGGACAAGACATCCAACTGACCAAACTCACCTTGCTCCAGGATGGCGCCACTGTCGTCGGCAATGGAAACTACAACCTGGAGACCAAACACTTCCTGGGCAATCTGGACGGGAGCAATTTTGAACTGGCTCATTTTCCCCAGTCCAAAGATCCGAGGCTTGCCGTAGCGGGGGCTTTGAAGTTTGACGCTCATGCTTCCGGCACCATCGATTCGCCTTCGATCCTGGCTGGCCTTCATCTGCGCAACCTGGTGTTGGGAGGCCAGCCGGCCGGTGCCCTGGAAGTGGTCGCGCATACCCAGGGAACCACGGCATATTTCACCGCCCAGAACAGCCTGGCAGCGGCTGGGTTACAGGTCAAGGGCCAGACCGACCTGCATGGCAACTTTGAGACCCGGGCCAACCTGGTGTTGACCCACCTCAACATCGCTCCCTTTCTGCGCGCCTTTCATGTGCAGAGTGTTACCGGTAACTCATCCATCGGGGGCACGATCAACGTGGCCGGTCCTCTACGGGAGCCCAGGCAGTTCAGTGGGGACATGGAAATCAACCAGTTCTCCGTCACCCTGCAGAACATTCCGCTCCAGGCAACGGGACCGCTGCGGGCTTCGCTGCATGACGGCGTTCTGCATCTCACCCAGGCTCATATCACCGGCCCGGATACCGATGTGTCGGTCACCGGCACGGCTGGTCTGATGGGCGATCAGGAACTGGCGATTACCGGCAACGGCGCCGTCAACATGAAGCTGGCACAGACCTTCGATCCAGACATTACCTCCTCCGGCCACCTTGACTTCAACCTCGATGCCAGCGGGACGCTTACGCAACCGTCATTCTCCGGACGGGTTCACCTTGCGAACGTAGCCCTGGCACTCAAGGACCTGCCTAACGGCATCAGCAAGTTGAATGGAAATCTGATCTTCGACCAGAACCGGCTTGCGGTGCAGGACCTGGTGGGCACGACCGGCGGCGGCCAGTTGAAGTTCGGAGGTTTTATCACCTATCAGCAGGGCATCTATGGAGACTTTACCGCGACCGGGAAAGATATACGGGTTCGCTACTTGGGTATCAGCGCCACGGCCGATACCACGCTGCACCTGCAGGGCTCCGAGGCCAATATGCTGCTGAGCGGCAGCGTTCAGATCACGCGCTTCATCATCGGTCCCAATGTGGATTTTGCCAGCTTTGCCGCGACTCCAACGGCCACCATACCGCCAGACCCCAACGCACCCTCCAGCCATGTGCGGCTGGATGTTCACATCTTCTCCGCGCCCCAGCTGGACTTTCAGAATTCCTACGCGCAGTTAGCGGGCAGCGTCGATCTGCGTATCCGCGGAACCGTCGCTCAGCCGGCAATTCTCGGCCGCATCAATGTGACCGACGGCACTGCCACGTTTGCCGGCACAACCTACCAGTTGCAGCATGGCGAAATCTTCTTCACCAATCCGGTCAGGATCGAGCCCATCATCGATATCGATGCCACGACCCGGGTGGAGGAATACGACGTGACCATCGGGCTGCACGGCAGCACCAGCCAACTGACGCCGACCTTTCGCTCTGAACCTCCACTGCCGCAGGCCGACGTCATCTCCCTGCTGGCCCTGGGCCGGACGCAGGAAGAGCAGCAGCTGTATTCGCAGCAGGAGCAGTCGGTGGGTGTGGACCCGACTACGAGTGCTCTGCTGGGAGGCGCTCTTAACGCCGCGGTTGGTAGCCGAGTGCAACGGCTTTTTGGCGTGGGCAGCGTCAAGATTGATCCTACTTATGTGGGCAGCATCGGTAGTTCGAGTGCCCGGATTACGGTACAGCAGAATATTTCACGCAACGTTCAGGTCACTTACGCCACCAATGTGAACGCCACTGCGCAACAGCTCATACAAGCTCAGGTGAATGTCACGCAGACCGTTTCCGTGGTCGCGTTGCGCGACGAATCCGGAGTCTTCAGCGTGGTGCTCAAAGTTCACAAACGCTATCGTTGACGGCATCTGACGCTCGTAGTAAACAGAGATGTGCAACCCAGGGCCAGAGTGCGTGTTCCTATCAGTAGACTTGCTCGCGAAGCGGTTAATCGTAGACCGAATAAAGAGGAGAGGAAATGAAGAAGGCATCCCATGGTTCGATTTTGGCGCTGGCTGCTGTTCTGGCTCTAGGTTCTCAGGTTTTGATTCCCCAGGCATCGTATGCAGTAGGGCAGAGCGCGCAAACCGATAACAACATTCAGGCAGAACTACAGAACCAATTAAAGAAGTTCCCGGGCGTGCAAATCTCGGTCAAGAATGGAATCGTCGATCTGGAAGGCACGGTCAAGGACTTTGCAACCAAGGAAGAGATCGATAAGAAAGCGCATCGCGTCAAGAACGTGGTCGCCGTTCGCAACAAGCTGCAGGTTGCCCGCGCAGGAGAAATGTCAGATGCGCAGCTGCAGCAGGCCATCGTGAAGAAGCTGCAGTACGATCGCGTGGGCTATGGCAATGCGTTTAACGCTATCACCGTCAACGTGCAGAATGGTGCAGTGACTCTGGCCGGCAATGCGCTGGGACCGGTCGCGGCCGACTCCGCGGTTTCTTTGGCGAGCCATTTTCCGGGGGTGCAAGACGTCATCGACAACATCCAGGTCGACCCCGTCTCGCCCATGGATGACCGCACACGAATGGCAGTCTATCGGGCTGTTTACGGCTACCCCAGCTTGAACAAGTACGCCATTGACCCGGCGCAGCCCATCCGCATTACGGTGGTCAATGGGAATGTCACCCTGAATGGCGTAGTACTTAGCAAGGCCGATAAGGATGTCGCGGGCATTCGCGCCAACAGTGTGCCAGGCGTCTTTAAGGTAACCAACGACCTTCAGGTGGCCAACGCATCGAACGAGAAGTAGTTTCCAGTCGAACGATTGCCATAGGTGGCCCGCCCGTTCCTTTTGCGAAGGGCGGGCCATTTTGTTTTGGTGTAGGCTCGCGGACAGACTGTAGGCTACTCAACGAAATCAGCTAGCCCTCTCACCAAAAGCCGGGTGGCCCATATCTCGCTGGTTTTTCGCGAGATGTGGGATTCCACAGGTTTTCCCTCCCACTCTCGATTCGTCCGGTGTATTTAGCGGTCAATATCGGCGGCATCCCACATCTCGCGAAAAACCAGCGAGATATGGGGCACGTCCCTTTGTGAGGGAACCAGGTCCGAAACATTGGCTCGGCCCAGCTCGCGCCCCGGTACACTCAATACATGGCTTGGCTGCGCAATGTTGGCACTACGCTCGAAATGATCAAGTGGGAGCACTCGATTTTTGCTCTTCCCTTTGCTCTTGCTGGGGCGATGCTCGCCGCCGCCGGGTGGCCGGAATGGCACAAAGTCTTCTGGATCGTCCTCTGCATGATCACCGCGCGGTCGGCGGCCATGGCGTTCAATCGATGGGCCGATGCCCGCCTCGATGCCGCCAATCCCCGCACAGCCGCGCGCGCGATTCCGGCCGGGATGCTGAGCCGCCGCTTTGTCGCCGGCTTTACGGTGGTCATGTCGCTGGCCTTTATTCTGGCGGCCGCGCAACTGAACAGAGAAACCTTGTTGCTCTCTCCGGTGGTCCTGGCGGTGCTCCTGCTGTACTCCTACACCAAGCGGTTTACCCGGTGGTCTCACCTGGTGCTCGGCCTGTCGCTGGGGATAGCTCCCGCTGCCGCCTGGATCGCCATCCGCGGATCGCTGGATCCGCGCATCGTAGTGCTCACCGCCGCAGTTCTTTTCTGGGTGGGAGGATTTGATGTGCTCTACGCCTGCCAGGACATGGCGCATGATCGGGAGGCGGGCCTGAAGAGCATCCCCGGAACCTGGGGAATCGAGGCCGCCTTTTGGATTGCACGCGTTATGCATTTAGCCATGCTGGGCTTGCTGTGTTGGCTGCTGCAGTTATTTCAACTCAATGCCATTGCCTGGGTAGGGGTCGCCGCTGTCGCCATCTTGTTGCTTTACGAGCATCTCATCGTTTCTCCCACGGATCTGCGGCGCTTGAACGCTGCGTTTTTTACCATGAACGGAATCATCTCCATGGTCTTCTTCTTTTTCGTTGCGGCTGCGCTTCTCTTGCATCATCCAGCGGCGCACTGAATTGTGCCCACAAATAATCAAACGCACCCGGATGAGATCCGAGTGCGTTTGATCTTCCATCTACTCAATTAGGCCGTCTTTGCCTTCTCGCGTTCGCTTGCCTTGTGTGCATCGATTCTCTCGTTGATGCTGTCGTGCACTTCGTCCACCTTTTCACGTACGCCGGCCCGCGCGTCATCTGCTTTGCGCTCCGCTTCCTTATGATGACGATCGGTTGTTACCGCGGCAGCATCTTTCACGTTGCCCCAGGTTTCCTTGGCGGCGCCCTTCACTTGGTCAGCCACGCCCTGATTGGCGAGTTTCTGATTGCCTATGGTTTCGCCAACACCTTGCTTTACCTTGCCCGCTGCCTGTTCCACTTTGCCGGTTACTTGGTCCTTATTCATGGTCTGTTCTCCTTGCCTGCGATGGCACAGGCACCTGATTTACTGAGATGCTTCCCCGTTCGTCCCGGCATACCTGCCGGGACGGAAAAAGGAAGCTGAGTTCAAATCGCCCGTCTCCCACCGATCAACTGAATTACCAGCACCACCAGCGCAATGATCAGCAAGATATGGATGTACCACGCAACCACGTGGAATCCGATAAAGCCAACCAGCCAAAGTACAAGTAACACCAGAAAAATTGTCCAAAGCATCGCCTGTTTCTCCTTACTAAAAGTCTTGCTACGCTGTACTTTGGTGCGCTCTCATTCGAGTGGGTTGCCGTATGATCAAAATTAAGTCTTCGGGGCAGAGATGCGGATCGCCATTCAGGGAGAGCTCGGATCTTTTAGCCACGAAGCGGCGCTTAAGATAGAACCGCAGGCAACCATTGTTACCTGTGCACTCTCCGCAGAGGTTTTCAAACGAGTGGAGAACGCTGAGGTCTGCGCCGCAGTCATCCCCATCGAGAATTCTCTTGCCGGTTCTGTGGTTGAGCACTTCGACCTTCTCTTGCACTCCGATGTGCAAATCGAGCGCGAATCCCTGCTGCGCATCCGCCACAATCTCATCGGCGTTCCGGGCAGCAGAGTCGAAGATATTCGCCAGGTCCTGTCCCACCCCATTGCCCTCGCTCAATGCCGGCGATTTTTCGACCAGCATCTCAACATGACGCCCACCCCCTTCTACGACACTGCAGGCAGCGTGAAGCATATAACCGGCCTGGGGGAGCGAGCGTCCGGCGCCATCGCCAGCGAACAAGCCGCACTGGCGTACGGGGGAGAGGTGCTGGCTGCCGGCATCGAGGACAATCCGGCCAACTACACTCGTTTTTTCCTGATCCGCAGCCGTGTCCAGGTCCGGCCAGTACCCGGCGCAGACAAGGTCAGCATCGCCTTTACCGTCGCCAACCGTCCGGGAACCCTGGTTGCGGCGCTACAGGTGTTCGCCGAGCACAACACGAACCTGTGCAAGGTAGAATCTCGCCCAGTCCAGGGCCAGCCGTGGCAATACGTGTTTTACGTTGACTACCAGGTCTCCGATCCGGCCGCGACCAGCGCCGCACTCCGGGAACTCCGCCGGAAGTGCATTCTGGTCAAGGAGTTAGGTCACTATTCGTCCGCCCAGCCGATTTCCTAAGGGCCCGCGCGGGAGGTGAGCGATGATCGAGTGGTCAGGCGAGACCGATGAAACCGGGGGCTGGAGAAGAAATCTCCCAGTTGGTGGAGAGCCGGAATTTGGCATCAAAAAGGGGCAGCAGCTGGCCTTTTGCGACTTTAGGGGATCTGCAGCATCTTATAGTCGATAATCTGATAGAAGGATACTCATGGCGAGCGATTTCTTAAGCATCATTAATCCAAGCGATCCCACTCGGCGGGAGCAGGGCGGCTCTCAGGGCAGAGTCTTGCCCATTCTGCCCGTTCGCAGCACCGTTCTGTTTCCGCACGCCGTACTGCCGCTGACCGTTGGCCGGGAGAGCTCCATTCAACTCATTCAGTCCCTGGGAGAGCAGAAAACCATTGTGGTGGTCGCGCAGCGCGACGAGCGCATGGACAGTCCGCAACCCAGCGACTTGTATTCCGTAGGTACCCTGGCGACGGTGCACAAAGTTGTCAAGATGCCCAACCAGAGCCTTTTTGTTTTTACCGAGGGCACCGAGCGCGTCAGGCTGGGGGAATTTGCTCAACTTGAACCATTCATGATGGCTTCGGTCGATCATCTGCCGGAAGTGGATCCGGGCAAGAGCGCCGAACTGGAGGCGCTGCAGAGGAATGTGATTGCCCAATTCCAGCAGATCGTCACTACTTCGCCTACACTCTCCGACGAGCTGCAAACCATCGCGCTCAACATTGAAGATCCGGGGCGCCTGGTCGACTTCATTGCCTCCTCACTGCCCTTCCTGGCCACGACCGACAAACAGGAACTGCTGGAAACGCCAGACGTGATGTTGCGCATGGAGCGCATCAATAAGCATCTGGCCAAGGAAGCAGAAGTCCAGCAACTGCGCAACAAGATCCAGACCGAAGTCCAGGACCAGGTGCAGCAGTCGCAGCGCGATTACTACCTGCGTGAACAGCTGAAAGCCATCCAGAAGGAAATCGGCGAGCTGGACGAGGGACAGAAGGACATCGAGGAGTTGCGGCAGAAGATCGAAGCCGCAGGCATGCCGGCCGAGGTGAAGAAGGAAGCCACGAAGGAGCTGAACCGGCTCTCGCGGATGTCTCCGATGGCAGCCGACTACTCACTCACGCGCAATTACGTCGAGTGGCTGGCGGTACTGCCGTGGGCCAAGTCGACCGGCGGCGAAGTCGATATTGCCAAGGCGAAGGAAATCCTCGACCTGGATCACTACGATCTGAAGCGGGTAAAAGATCGCATTCTCGACTACCTGAGTGTGCGCCGTCTCAAGCCCGATATGAAAGGGCCGATCCTCTGCTTCGTCGGACCTCCCGGCGTAGGCAAAACCTCGCTTGGCCGCAGCATTGCGCGTGCCCTGGGCCGCAAATTCCAGCGTATCTCGCTCGGCGGCATGCACGACGAAGCCGAAATCCGCGGTCATCGCCGTACTTACATCGGAGCCCTGCCTGGGCAGATCATGCAGGCGCTGCGCCGCGCGGAAACCAACGATCCCGTCTTTATGCTGGACGAGATTGACAAGCTGGGACGCGACTTCCGTGGTGACCCGGCGTCGGCTCTGCTGGAAACGCTGGATCCGGAGCAAAACAATACATTCCGGGACAACTACCTGGACGTGCCGTTCGATCTGTCCAAAGTGCTGTTCATCTGCACTGCGAACATGCTCGATCCGATTCCGGAGCCGTTGCGCGACCGCATGGAGATCATCGACCTGTCGGGCTACACCGAGGACGAGAAGACTCACATTGCGTTTCGTTACCTCATCCCGCGGCAGATTAAGGAAAACGGTATCGAGCCCAAGGAGGGTGGCGTACCCGAGATCGAGTTTCCAGAAGAAGGCGTTCGCTACATCGTGCGCCACTACACGCGAGAAGCGGGCGTGCGCAAACTGGAACAGCTGATCAGCACGGTTTGCCGCAAGCAGGCGCGCCGCATTGCCGAAGGCAAGACAGGCACGCTGGTTGTCGACCGGGCAGTGATTCAGGAGTTCCTGGGCGGTATCAAGGTACGGGTCGATACTGAGTTGGCTGAGCGCACCCGGCGTGCCGGCGTAGCGGTCGGTCTGGCTTGGACCCCGGCAGGTGGCGATGTGCTGTTCATCGAAGCCAACCGCATGAAGGGTAAAGGCGGCTTCAAGATGACCGGGCAGATCGGCGAGGTCATGCAGGAGTCCATGCAGGCTGCGCTTACCTGGGTACGCTCCAATGCCACCTCGCTGGGGCTGGAAGAGGACTTCACCAAGGATCTGGATATCCACATCCATGTTCCCGCAGGAGCGATCCCCAAGGACGGTCCGTCGGCCGGTGTCACCATGGCAACCACCCTGGTTTCACTCATGACCGACACTCCCGTTCATCCACTAACGGCGATGACTGGTGAGATCACGCTCAGCGGCAATGTTCTCCCGATCGGCGGCGTGAAGGAGAAGTTTCTCGCCGCGAAACGCGCCGGGGTGCTGGACGTGATTTTCCCCGCGGAAAATCGTCAAAACGTAGAGGAAGACCTGACCGCAGATCAAATCGAAGGTGTGCGTATCCACTATGCCAGCCGTATCGAAGACGTGCTCGCGGTGGCGCTGCCCAAGTCGGTCAGCGAAGAGAAGAAGGACGAGGCAGTTCGGGAAACGATTATCGAACACGCCGAGGTCTAAGACCTGCTGCTCTATCTCCTTGAGAAGGCCCGCTAACCAGCGGGCCTTTTGCTTAGGCGCCAGGTAATGCGCAGGCCAAGTGCAGATGTTGCGTTGAGCGCATCACCTGGATTAGGATTCTAAGGGTGGGAAAAAAGCTCCGCCTACGCAAGGACACCGACGACGAGAACGAGTTTTGGTGCGGAGGTGGAGTCGGCATTGTCCGCGAAGAAGTCTGGGTCGACGAGAAGGGTGATGTGGTTCGCTACAATCTCGCCTTCCTTTTGCCCCATCTGTTCGGAGGCGATCACGGGCGCGTGCTCGGCTTCGATAACGCACACGGTGTCCACGAGCGTCACTACATGGGTGAGGCGACTCCGACGGCATTTAAAGACTACCCCGCAACGGCGGAGCGCTTTTATACAGAAGTTGGCGAACTCAGGAGAGGCTATGAAGACTAAGGTTTTCTTCGACGGATTTGAAGGTCACGTGCGGCGCTCCCTGGATCGCGCTAGGAGACGGGAAAAGGGTGAGAGGCTGGAGGCACAGAGAGTCATCACCTTCGAAGACCCCCTGCTGATGATCGAATGTCTTACGGTACAACGCATCCGGCTCTGCCAGGTAGTGCGGAAGAAGCGGTTGAGTATTTCGGCACTGGCCGAGGAACTGGGTCGCAACCGTGGCTCGGTGACCAGGGATGTGAACAAGCTCAAGAAGCTTGGCCTCCTGCGTCTGCGGGAAGAGGTCAATCCCGGGCACGGGGTTGTGCAGATCGTCGAGCCAGCAGCGCAGAAATTCGAGATGCGCATTGCTTTATAGCCTCCTAAGACCTGCCTCAACCATCTAAATCTCCAGCCCCGGCGAGGCGTAATCCCCAAGGACATCGATGATCATTGATTTTGCGGAGCGGGCGCATAACCATAACTGGGATCTGGACCCGGTGGTGCGATCCCTGCTGGATACGGATTTTTACAAGCTGCTGATGCTTCAGTTCATCTGGAAGCATTTCCCTACGACGCAAGTGTCGTTCTCGGTGAGCAACCGATCCTCATCCCTGCGCCTCGCGGATGCGATTGCGCGCGAAGAGGTATTGCAACAGCTGGAGCACGTGCGCAGCCTGCGCTTTCTGAAATCGGAACTGATCTGGCTGGCCGGCAACACCTTCTTCGGCCGTCGCGGTATCTTCGAACCGGACTTTATCGAGTGGCTGGGACATGGCTTCCGCCTATCCAGCTACCGGCTTACGGTCAGGGATGGAGAATTCCACCTGGAATTCGACGGGCTCTGGACCGAAGCGACGATGTGGGAGATCTACGCCCTCTCCATCCTCAACGAGCTGAAGTCGCGCGCCGCGTTCAAGGGCATGAGCGAATTCGAGCTGGATATTCTTTACGCCCAAGCTAAGGCCAAGCTATGGGGCAAGATTGAACGGCTGACCGGGGTACCTGAACTCAGGGTGGCGGACTTCGGCACCCGGCGCCGGCACAGTTTTCTTTGGCAGGAATATGTGGTGAACGCCATGAACACGGCGCTTGGGGAGCATTTTTCCGGCACGTCCAACACTTATCTGGCCTACAAACATAACCTCGAAGCGGTAGGCACCAATGCCCACGAACTCCCCATGGCGCTGGCTGCCATGGCCTCCAGCGACGCCGAGTTGAAGAGCTCTCAATATCGCATCCTGGAGCTGTGGCAAAGCACTTATGATCGCGAGATTCGTATCATGCTGCCCGACACTTACGGTACGACGCAGTTCCTGGCCGATGCCCCGGATTGGACAGCGGACTGGACCGGGCAGCGCATCGACAGCAAGGACCCCTACGTTGCTGGAGACGAATATATTGCCTGGCTGAAGCAGCGGGGGCGGGATCCCAGGCAGAAGCTGATCATCGCCTCAGATGCCATGGATGTAGAAGACATCCTTGGCCTCCACGCCTATTTCATGGGAACCATGGCGCCGGGCCTTACGCCGCAGGACTTTCGCGGCGCTGCTGACCTCAACGACCCAGCGAAATGGACTCCTGGCCGGCGCATCCGTTTCAGCGCCGGATGGGGCACGCTGCTGACCAACGACTTCCGCGGCTGCCATCCCGGTGGCCGCAATGGGTTCCATCCTGCCAGCCTAATCTGCAAGATGACCGAGGCCGATGGCCGGCCGGCGGTGAAACTCTCGGATAATTTCTCCAAGGCAACCGGCCTTAAATCAGAAATAGCGCGCTACCGCAGAGTTTTTGGAACCGCGGGCGTGGCCAATATCCCCGTCCTGGTCTGAACCATCCTTGGATACCCCGCCATTTTGCCGATGGCCGAGTCTAACCTCATGTCAGACCCGGATTTCCTGCCACGCTGCGCTGGAAACGATTGTGTGTGCGCCTTTCTCTTAAGGAAAGGCGCATGAGGTTCGTCAACGCTACCAATACCAACAGGAAATCGGGGATGGCCTTCCGATATGCTCTTCCCATGCGGGTCACGGTCCTGTTCTTTGGCGTGTTGAAGGAGATGTTGGCGTGTGAGAGCCAGACGCTCCATCTGCCCTCCGGCGCGACCGTGGATGCGGTGCTTGAACATTACCGTCAGTTGCTGCCGCAGCAGACAGAGTTATGGAGGGCGCTGGCGATTGCCGTGAACCGAAGCTATGCGGCGCGTGATTGCGGGCTGCGCGACGGAGATGAAGTGGCGCTTCTTCCTCCGGTCAGTGGCGGTTCCGCAGCCCCAGTGGTCGCTTTGGTGCGAGAACCCATCGATGCTGAGTCGTTGGTCGCCGCCATCAAGCAGGGGGAGGATGGGGCCGTGGTGGTCTTTGACGGCATTGTCCGCAACAACACCCGGGGGCGGCGCACCCTCTTTCTGGTCTACGAGGCATACCAGGAGATGGCTCTGCTGCAGATGCAGGGCCTTGCGGATGAGGCGATCGCAGCGCATGGCGTTCGCCAGGTAACCATCGTGCACCGCCTGGGCCGGCTCAACGTTGGCGAAACAAGCGTTCTGATCGCTGTCGCTTCCGCACATCGCGCACAGGCATTCGAAGCCTGCCGTTGGCTCATCGATACGCTTAAGAAAACAGTCCCCATCTGGAAAAAGGAACACTTCGAAGATGGAGCGGTGTGGGCCGATGGCGAGCCGTTCCCATCCGGCCTGGCGGAGAAGGGAACGGCCGGCGCGTGAAACCATTCAGTGTTGCGGTAGTTTGCTGGGCGGTCACTCTCTGCAGCTTCGCCGGCCATGCCCAGGCAGGGGCGCCGAACGCGGTGAAGGCATCATCCACGGAGCCACCCACCATTAGCGTGAATGTCCGGTTGGTGAATGTCTTCGTCAATGTTACCGATGACAAAGGGGCTCCTGTGCCCGGCCTCACCCGGGACGAGTTTCTGCTCTCGGAGGATGACCACCCACAGAAGATCGCTGTATTTGAGCGCCAGTCCGAGCTTCCACTCGAGATTGTCCTGGCCATCGACACCAGCGGCAGCGTGCATAAGGACCTCGGCCTGGAGCAGGAGGCGGCAAGACATTTTGTGCATTCGCTCCTGCGCCCGGTCGACCACCTGGACCTGATGGAGTTTTCCGACAATGTGCGCGAGGTGGTTTTCTTTACCAACAACCTGGGCCGCGTCGACCGCGGATTGAACGACATGGGGCGAGGCTCAGCCACAGCGCTTTATAGCGGCGTCTATCTTGCTGCGCAAAGCCTGGCGCCGCGATCCGGCCGCAAAGTGCTGGTGATCATCTCCGACGGGGGCAACACCGTCAAAGGCACCACCTATGACCAGGCGCTGGAACAGGCTTTGCGCGGAGAGGTGATGGTTTACCCCATCATCGATGTTCCCATCTCCGCCAGCGCCGGCCGCGATCTGGCCGGCGAACACGCTCTGATTACTCTTGCCCAGGAGACCGGGGGCAAGTACTACTACGCCGATTCCTCTTCGCTGGACAGGACGTTTGCGCAACTATCTGAAGATCTGCGGACCCAATACCTGCTCGGCTACTATCCATCAAATCGCTCAGGCAGCGGCTTTCGCAGCATCTCCGTCAAGCTGCGTAGCCCAGCCGCCGGTGCGGGTTACGTCATCCGCAATCGGCCCGGGTATTATCCTTCGCCGGTACCGTGATTTGTTTTTGCGGGCCTGCTTCTGATCCTGCATCAAAACTGAGTATGCGTTTTCCTTTGCTGCTCGCTGCAATTTTCTTGTCAGTAGTCGTCGGCCGCTCTCTAGCGCAAGAGCAAGGGGGCACGGCTCACGTCGATGCCGATCAGGACGGCTTGAGTGATGCATTGGAACAGTCTCTTTTGGTGCAGTTCAGGCCAACTTTTATTGTTGGGAAACAAGACTGCTCCGACATCCCAGGGGAGTTTCGCCGCGGCGTCGAGAAGCCCGAACCGGTGACCGAGAACGGCACCATCTATGGTCAGGTGTCTCCGTCCAAGACATCCGTGGGTTTGCCGACCGCGGAGATCCACTACTACCACCTGTGGAGAAGAGATTGCGGGGCTCATGGCCATCCGCTGGATACCGAGCATGTTTCGGTGCTGGTGCGCGCATCCGACAGCCACATCGCTTCTGCAACATGGAAAGCGTTGTATTGGTACGCTGCAGCGCACGAGCACACCGTTTGCGATGTAAGCCAGATCGCTCGCGCCTCCACCCTGCACGCAGAAGACCATGGCGCCCAGGTTTGGATATCTCCGGGTAAGCATGCTTCCTATCTCAACCAGGCTCTGTGCCAGGGCGGATGTGGAGCGGACAAATGCGTGAACATGATAGCGCTGGCGCCCGGGAAGCTCATCAACCTGGGAGAGGTTGGTGCGCCGATGAACGGTTCCTTGTTTATCTCGTCTACCGCCTGGCCGCTGGCGGGCAAAATGGCGACCACGAACTTCCCGGCAGGCCCTGTAGCTCGTCTCAACCAACTTCCGGATAGCGATATCGCATGGTTCAACGCCGGGAGACACCCAGCCCGTGGAGTCATCGCAGTGAGCAGTTCTACCGGACAAGCGATCGCGAGCGGGGGGCAAAACACGACCTCGGCCATCTCGGTTGCAGGGGATTCCACCAGTACCGCTGTTTCGACCGCGGGAGGCTCTACAGGTGACGCCCTGCAGAAGAGCTACCGAAACACTATGCACGCGTTAGGAACGTCAGCCAGGCACGTGGGGGAAACGCTCCATATAACGCCGAAGCCTGATACTCCACAGTAGCGGACGAGGTATCCCCTGTTGTCGGCCGGTCAACCGCATCGTGCCATAGCTGAATCTTTTACCAGGAACTGAAGAATTCAAGCCCCCGAAACATTTGTTAAGGTTTCGTCAATTAACCTCGTCCGAGGTTCCTATTCCTCTGCGGAGCTTAGATGCGTCCTTGGCCTTTGCTTTCTGTCGTGCTGCTTTGCCTGCCCGCGCACCATGCCAAGGCCACCACGGTATCCGGGCAGCCCACGGCGGTGCGTGCGCTGCCCGACGCTCCCCAGCCCCAGGCTCCCGGGCAGCAAGCTCCTCCGGTTAAGCCCACGCCCGCTCGTCGGGAATCGTTGCCCCAGATCAACCAGCGGGAGGCGGATCAGTCCGACGATCAGGAGAATCCTGCCGTCTTCTCCCACCACCTCATCGCCAATCGCGTATGGATCTCTGGCCAGGCCAACTTCATCTTTCAGGCCCATAATCCCTTTCACTCGCCCTATGCCGGGACCAACAGCTTCCAGAGCCGAGTGGAAACGACCGCACTTTCCCGGGTGCTCACCCTGTACACGGGAATCAAGCTTACCCGCTGGACCGAATTTATTTTCGATGCGGAGGAGGCTGGAGGAAAGGGTCTGAGCAACGCTCTCGGAATTGCGGCGTTCCCTAATCTCGACGTGGTGCGCAATCCCACCCTGGGCCAGGGTGTGTATGCTGCCCGCTATTTTATTCACTACACCGTTCCTTTGACCGCGAACCGCGTTGAGGAACAGCCCAACCCCTTCTATCTGCAAGACTCGATTCCCAGGCAACGCATCGAATTCACCATGGGCAAGATGTCTATGGTTGACTTCTTCGACCTTAACGCCGTGGGCAGCGATAGCCATCTGCAGTTCACCAATTGGGCCATCGATAACAATGGCGCTTACGATTACGCTGCGAACACGCGCGGCTACACGGTCGCTGCCATGCTCAGTTATGCCGGGCCGAAATTCGAGGTCCGCTATGCGGAAGCGCTGATGCCCACCGTGGCCAATGGAATTGATCTCGAGGCCGATCTGCGCAAAGCCCGCGCCGACAACCTGGAGTTGGAGTGGAAGCCGCAATGGTTTCAGGGCCTGGAAACACACATTCGGCCCCTGGCTTACCTAAACCATGCCAATATGGGCGACTACGGCCAAGCCATTGCGGGCTATCAGCAGGGCATCAATCCGGTTCCTGACATTACGCTGTACCGCCACCAGGATTCGTTGAAGCAGGGCTTCGGTCTCAATCTGGAGCAGGACCTCCCAGCCAATTTCCGCGTCTATTTCCGTGCCGGGTGGAACGAGGGCCACAAAGAGTCGTTCGCCTACACGGAGATGAACAGCACCGTGTCGTTCGGCTTCGAACTCCCCGGTGACGCGTGGGGCAGAAAAGAAGACCAGATCGGAAGCGCCTTCGAATCGGGAGGCATCAGCACCAAGCACCGCGCGTATCTCGCCCTCGGAGGCCTGGGGTTCATCCTCGGGGACGGCCATCTCAACTACGGCCGCGAAGTGGTCAGCGAGACTTATTACAACCTGCACGTGGTGAGCGGTCTTTACATGGGGGTGCAACTCTCCTTTGTCAATAATCCGGGCTACAATCGGGACCGGGGCCCGGTCGTGGTTCCCGGGGTGCGGGCTCACGTGGATTTTTGAGTGCATCCGCGGATACCGGTTTTGGCATCTCTGTATCCGGCTATCATGCACATTATGGCAACCCAGAATCCAACCCGGCGGGGTAAGAAGGCGCCCCCTCTTGGCGAGACCGGCCAGGAGACCCTTTACCTACGGTTTTTGAGTGAGAAGCAAGTGAAGGTGACGGTTAAACTCCGCGACGGCGAGAGCGTTTCCGGATGGATTGAGTATTTCGACGACACCATGATCCGAGTGACCCGCGAAGGGCAGCCTAATCTTTTCATATATAAACACCAGATCCGCACAATCAGCGAACGCGGCCGGCGCGAAGAAGGCAACGGGCGCAGTGCCAACGGCGTGGTCGAGAGAAGTACACGTTGAGCAACTTTCCCAAGCAACTGGATCTTGGTTTTGCCGCTGG
Organism: uncultured Acidobacteriaceae bacterium; assembly: GCA_963788515.1. GTDB lineage: Bacteria > Acidobacteriota > Terriglobia > Terriglobales > Acidobacteriaceae > PALSA-350. The sequence continues at coordinate 1,211,453 of CAWBGZ010000015.1, read as the reverse complement.
AGCGGCAGGCATTGCCCTCGAGGCTGGCGAACTTCTTCGTGGCTACTTCAATCGCGGCGTGACCGCGGAATATAAAGGCGATGTGGACCTGGTGACCGAAGCCGATCGGGCATCGGAAAAACTCATCGTTAGCCGGCTCAACAAAGAATTTCCCGGTCACGGCATCTACGGCGAAGAAGGAACACGCTCTGGCCTGGAGAGCGCCTACCGGTGGTATGTCGATCCGTTGGATGGCACCACCAATTTCGCCCACGGCTTTCCCTTCTTCAATGTCTCGCTAGGCCTCGAACACCGCCCGGCGGGGCTGCCGCCGGAACAGGATGGGGAGTTGATAGCGGGCGTGGTCTATGATCCTGTTCACCGCGAGCTCTTCGCCGCGGAAAAGGCCAAGGGAGCGTGGTTGCAAGGGCCAACGGGCGAGGTTCGCCGTCTGCATGTGTCGCCAGTCCGGTACTTGCAGGAGAGTCTGCTGTCCACCGGCTTTCCCAGCCACAAGCGCCACGCCAACCCGAACATTCACTTTTACCAACAGCTGACGTTGCGTTCTCACGGAGTGCGCCGCGCGGGTGCTGCGGCGCTCGACTTGGCCTATACGGCAGCCGGCCGTGTCGACGGCTACTGGGAATTCAATCTGAACCCCTGGGATACAGCGGCCGGTGCGTTGCTGGTGCTGGAGGCGGGTGGGGCCATGGTCCGCTTCGACGGCACGCCTTTTCGTCTCGATAGCGAGGAGGTTCTGGCCACCAACGGTCTGCTCACGGAGGAAATCCTGGGCTTTTTTCGTGACATGTTCGCCGGCCGCGAGATCGAACCCGTGCCCACAGCCGCCGAGTTCGCAGCACGCCGCCTGGCGCGCTCATAGCAGGCACTTGCGATTCCCATTCCTGCTGTACAATTTGGTTTCACTTATTCGCGTTCCGGAGAACGGTGATTATGACTTACGTGATCGCAGAACCCTGCATTGGAACTAAGGACACAGCCTGCGTCGATGCGTGCCCGGTAGATTGCATTCATCCCAAGAAAGATGAAGCGAAATACGCCGAAACCGACCAGCTCTTCATCGATCCGGTGGAATGTATCGACTGCGGCGCGTGTGTTCCAGTCTGCCCAGTGTCGGCAATTTTCGCCGGCGACGATCTGCCTGAGAAGTGGGCGGGTTTTGCTGACAAGAACTCTGCCCACTTCGGCCGCTAGGCCGGCCGGCGCTGTTGCGCAGCCATGATCGCTCACCAGGTGGAAGCCGTTGTCCTCCGTACCTGGCCCGTTCATGAAGCCGACCAGATCGTTTCCCTCTTCACCCGGGATTTCGGAAAGATAAAGGGTGTTGCCAAGTCAGCGGCAAGGTCGCGCCGTCGTTTCGGCGGCGCGCTCGAACCGATGACCCATGTGCGTGCCCATTACGCTGAAAAGTCCAGCCAGGAGCTGGTGCGCTTGGACTCTTTCGAAATTCTGCACTCCCCTCTTGCCGAGCCGGTTGACTATGCTCGGGCCGCAGCCCTCGCTTTTTTTGCCGAGGTTTTGGAGCAGACGCTCCCCGACCACGATCCGCACGACGTGGTCTTCCGCCTGCTGCTCTCGGTGCTGGAGCAGACTCGTGTCGATCACATATGGATGCCGATCACCTACTTTGCTCTCTGGACGACGCGTCTTATGGGTTGGCTCCCGGACCTTAGCCGCTGCCTCTTCTGCGGCGCCTCGCTTGCCGGCCAGCCGGCCTATTTTCATTTTTTCTCGGATGGGCTAGTCTGTGTCGAACACAAACAGGTGGGAGACCACAGTTCTCACGGCGCCACGCTGACACCGGATTCTCAGGTGCTGGCGGTGCGTATCTTCCGCTCTCCGGCGTCTGCCTTTGCCGCTGAACCATGGCCCCGCAGCCGTGGCGCCGACCTGCGCCGCTTCGCCATCCAAAGTCTGGAGCGCCATCTGGAGCGGAAACTCACAAGCGCCGCGGCGTTGTCACGGCTGGCTGGTGGTTAGGAAGCCGCACGATCGCCGACCAGAGAAACTGCAGGTCCCTCCACTTCGCTACGCTTCGCCCGCCCTGGCTTGCCGTGGGAGCAGTCGACTCGCGGTGGCGAGTGAAGAGAGAAATTACTCGGGCAACAAAAGCTTTGGGTGCCCCATTCAAGCCGCACTTTGGCTTGAGTGGGCTACCATGCCTCCCCCACTCGTTTGTCATCCCGTCAACCGAAGCGAAGCGTAGTGGAGGGACCTGCGGTCCCTCCCCCCTCAAGACCCACTCAGAAGCGAGCCCACGATGCCACCCACAACTCCGCCCTCGGTTCGCTCTCTGGCGGGTGAAGGCATGTATTGCATCAGCTGATGAGCTAGTTTGGCGATGGGCAGCGTTTGTAGCCAGACCCGGCCAGGGCCGGTCAGGGCGGCGAGAAAGATGCCGTCACCGCCGAAGATCATGTTCTTGATTCCCGCAATCCTGGTGATCTGAAAAGCAACGCTGGATTGGAAGGCTCCCACGTGCCCTGGGTGTACGCGCAGAGTCTCTCCCGCAGCCAGATCCTTGACGATCAGTTCGCCGGACAACTCGATCCAGCAGGCGCCTTGCCCAGTCACCTTCTGCAGCAGAAATCCGTCTCCGCCGAAGACCCCCGCTCCCAGGGATTGCTGGAAGCCCACCCCGAGCGAGACCTGAGAGGTGGCGCAGAGAAAACCATGGCGGTGGATCAGATACTCCATTCCGGGGCCGACCTGGACCGGCTGGATGTGCCCGGGGACCCGGGTGGCAAAGGCAATCTCGCCGCGGGCACCAACGGCGCTGTATTCGGTCATGAACAGGCTTCCCCCACCCGCTACTCGTTTTAACGCGCCCAGGAACCCTCCTCCCCCGCCAAACTGAGTGTGGGTCTGCATCTGGATCGAGCTACTCATCCAGGAGAGTTCTCCGGCTTCTGAGATCACGGTCTCGTTCGGCTCCAGGACGAACTCGAGAACGGGCAAGGTGGTGCCGACAATACGGCTTTGCATAGCAGACTCCTCCTTCAATGAATGGGCAAACCAGTTTAGCTGAATTGGCTCCCGCTTAGGCAGGGCTGGAGTTTGATTTAGAATCCAACGGTGGCTTTGCAAGTAAACAGTGCGCTTACCTTTCAGGAACTCCTCTTTCGTCTGCAAACCTTTTGGGCCGAGCGTGGATGCGTATTGCAACAGCCTTATGACGTTGAGGTTGGCGCCGGCACCATGTCGCCGGAGACCTTTCTGCGCGTACTGGATCCGCGGCCGTTCTCCGTGGCCTACGCTCAGCCTTCCCGTCGGCCCGCGGACGGGCGCTACGGCGAGAACCCCAACCGGCTCTTTAAACACACCCAGTTTCAGGTGGTGCTGAAGCCGCCGCCCGTCAATGTCCAGGAAATCTACCTGGAATCCCTGGCCGCCATCGGCATTGACCTGCGCCAGCACGACCTCAAGTTTGAAGAGGACAACTGGGAGGCGCCTACGCTGGGAGCCTGGGGCATCGGCTGGCAGGTCATGCTGGATGGACTGGAGATCACCCAGTTTACTTACTTCCAGCAGTGTGGCGGCCTTGATCTGGACCCCATTTCAGGGGAAATCACCTATGGACTGGAGCGCATCGCCGCCTTTTTGCAAGACGTCGATTCCATTTACGACGTGGTCTGGGCGCGCACTCCTGATCCCGTCACTTACGGTGAGGTTCGCTATCTCGAGGAAGTACAGTTCTCGGTTTACAACTTCGAGGACGCCGACGTGGAGAAACTCTGGGAGCACCTGCGGCTCTACGAGTCGGAGTGCCAACAACTGCTGAGCCGGGCCGCGCAGCAGCCGGAGGAGCTTACCGCGGTCGAGCATCGCCGCTTTCCCGTGCTGGCTGCTTACGACCTTTGCCTCAAGTGCTCACATCTCTTCAATCTGCTCGATGCCCGGGGCGCGATCTCGGTGACCGAGCGCGTCGGCATCATCGCCCGCATCCGGGTCCTCGCCGTCGGCATTGCTAAGGCCTATTCGCGCATGATTGCGCAGACTACCTCCCGCGCATGATTTGCGCGGGTATTTGAAAGATCGATGGGAATCGTATGCCTGAGCTGCTACTGGAAATAGGCCTGGAAGAGATACCGGCGCGGATGATTGCGGCGGCCGAGGCCGAACTGGCGCGCCGCCTGGAGGCTGTGCTGACGCGGGCGCGTTTACTGGACGCTGCTGCTGTGGTGACCAGCTACTCCACTCCACGGCGGCTGGCGGTGCGCGTCGAAGGCGTGCTCTCCCGGCAACTCGATATGCAGGAACAACTTACCGGCCCTTCCTGGAAAGCAGCCTTCCCCGAGGGACAGCCCGGCCCGGCAGCCCAGGCTTTCGCCAAGAAAGCCGGCGTCGCGGTCACTGCGCTCGAAAAGATCACCACCCCCAAAGGCGAATACGCTGCGGCCACCGTGCAACGGCCAGGGCAGAGCGCTGAAAAGGTTCTGAATGACTCGCTGCCGCAGGAAATTGGCGCGCTCTCATGGCCCAAGACCATGTACTGGCGGCCCAACAAACCGGAGCGCTTTGTCCGCCCGCTGCGCTGGTTACTTTGTATGCTCGACGGAAGTGTGGTGCCGCTGGAGTTCGCCGGTATTCGAGCTGCCAATTTCAGCTACGGCCATCGCGTCCTCTTTGGAGATCGTCCCGTCCCCATCGCGAGTCCTGCTGCTTACCTGGCAACGCTCGAGGCAGCCTTTGTGGTGGCCGACGTCATCGCGCGCCGCCATCGCATCCGCAAGGCGCTCGACGCCGCCACCCGGAACTTCCCGGGCGCTCGCTGGCGGGAAGATGAGGCCCTGGTCGATCAGGTCACTCACCTTACGGAGTGGCCGACGGTACTGGCCGGGAACTTCCAGCCCGAATACCTCTCATTGCCGGAGGAAGTCCTGGTCACGGTAATGCGCGACCATCAGAAGTATTTCGCGGTCGAAGACCAGCAGCACGCACTGGCGCCTCATTTCCTGGCGGTGTTGAATACGGAAGTGGATGGCGCAGGTATGGCGATCATCCGCCATGGCAACGAGCGAGTGCTGCGCGCCCGCTTCAATGATGCTCGCTTCTTTTGGAATTACGACCAGAAGATTCCCCTCCAGGAGCGGTTGGAAAAACTCAAAACCGTCACCTTTCAAAGGGATCTGGGCAGCTACTTCAGCAAAACTGAAAGCAACTTGCTGATGACGAAAGCCATCGCCGCCGCCGTTGCTGCCCAGTCCATCCTGCTTGATCGTGCGGCACTCGAACAGGCGGTCCGGCTGGCCAAGACCGATCTCACCACTGAGCTGGTGAAGGAATTCACCGAGCTGCAGGGCATCGTCGGGGGACTGTACGCCCGGGCGCAAGGGTTGGGCGACACTGTAGCACAAGCCATTTACTCGCAGTACATGCCGGCCTCGACGGACGATGGAATTCCGGGCACGGTGGAAGGGCAGATCCTGGGCCTGGCGGATCGGATGGCAACCATCGCGGAGATGTTTGCCATTGGCCTCGAGCCAAGCGGATCCAAAGACCCGTTCGCGCTGCGCCGCGCCGCCAATGGAGTCATCAAAATCCTCGCCGAATCGGGCTTGCCCCTTACCTTGTCGGCACTCGAGACCATGGCCCTGGAATCTTTGCCGCGAGCCCGATCCGGGAAGGGCGCCAGTACGCTGGTGGTGTTTCTCAAGGAACGCCTCGACTTTTACCTGCGTGAAGTCCGCGGCTTCACGTATGACGTAGTCAACGCGGTGCTCTCGACCGGGCTGACGACGGTAACGGATGCCATCACGCGGGCACAGGCGCTCACCCAGGTCCGCGGATCGGAGGACCTGGTCGCCATCTCCACTGCATTCAAGCGAATCAAAAATATCCTCCGCCAGGCTGCGGAAAAACAAGATCAATACGGCGACTCAATTTCGATCGACGATCTCACCGAGTCGGCCGAGCAACACCTATACGCAGAGACGTCCAGAGTCGCGCCCCAGGTGGAAGCTCTTCGCGCCCGGCAGGAATATCCGGAAGCGTTGGAGTGTATCGCTACGTTGCGACCCGCGATCGATGGTTTTTTTGACCAAGTCATGGTCATGGCGCCGGAGGCTCACCTACGCAGGAACCGCTTGGCTTTGATTGCTTCTGTGCTCAGTGATTTTTCCCGCATCGCCGACTTCTCCGAGATCGTCCCCGGTTAGGTCTCCCCTTAGCATTCGTAGCTTCGCTTTGCGCGACCAGAGATTGTGGCTGGTACTGAGCTCAGGTTGATACAACTTCCGTATAAATTTGCGCCCGCCTAATAAATCAGGCGTGTTAATAGAATGTTAAAGAAGGTATATTAACTCAACGGATCGTAGATTTTTGAACCGGCAACGGTGCATTCTGCGGTGCGGACCCTCCCTTTTGTGTCTTGTGAGCGAACAGAAGAACACCAGGCAGACAGCAATAGGGAGAATCCGACAAAGGAGGCCTGACCAGTGACCAGAATATCTTTTCATCAAAAACTCGAGAGCCTTCGTGAGCGCCTTCTCGAAATGGCCGGTGTGGCGGAACAAACGCTACGGTTTGCGCTGGACGCACACTGCCACGGAGAACTTTCAGCGTGCGCGAATGTGCGTTTGAATGAAGCCATCATCAACCGCTCGGAGCGGGAGATCGATCAGATGGCGCTCGACCTTCTGGCTATGGAACAGCCCATGGCTGTGGATCTGCGCTTTGTTCTGGCCGCCATCAAGATTAACTCTGACCTGGAGCGGGTCGGCGACCAGTCCATGACGATTGCTTTGCTGGCTGAAGAGCTTGCCAGCAGCCAGCCGTGTGATTTTCCAGTGGACATTCCGCGCATGGCGGAACTATCGATGACCATGGTCCGGAAGGCGCTGCAGGCGCTCACCGAGCGCGACGCGGAGCTGGCTCACAGCGTGCTGGCCATGGATGACGCGGTCGACGAGATGAACCGCAGGGCCAAGAGCGTGCTGCTTGATTGTATCGCGCAGGACTCGACCTCAGCCCATTCTGCCGTCAACCTGTTGTTCATTTCCCGCAGCCTGGAGCGCATTGCCGACCATGCCACCAACATGGCAGAGGACGTCATCTTCTGGGTACGCGGAGCGGATGTTCGTCACGGCAACGTTCTGCACGCACAATAGCCCGGGCGCAGCAGACTCTCAACGAAAGGCGCCGCTTGGGCGGGCTGCGGAAAAGGGTCGCTTTCGGTAGGTCCGGCTCGGACCTACCCAACAGCGGCCTTGCCACAGCTTGGACAGTCCTCATCGGCCGCAGCCGGCGAGGTAGATTTTCTCCCTCAATTGACCCGCTGTAACCTGGCAATGAGCTTTTGGGCGAGGTTTTCGCCCGAATCGGACCACAACAGGCGGCTACTGATCCCGCAGTTCTCCTGAATGGCGTTAGTGACTTCCACCAGCTTCTGAACATTGCGCTTCACGTGCTCCGCGCCAATCTGGTCCAGATCCACATCTTCCAGCAGGAAGGCTGTGTCCAAGCCGAAATCAACCCGGACTTGCCCATTTTGCTCGTAGGCCTCCTCGTCGAAGTGCGGCCCGAAGCCAACTACGTGCACCAGCACGGGTTCCTGTTTCCAGATCGGATCAAGTCCGCCCACGGTTTCTGCTATCCACAGATCCCAGGGAAGCTCGAATTCATAGGCAAAGTCGTCATGAAGTATCTCTGTAGCCTCGGCCACCGCTTGCTCCGGCGCAGACTCCTTGACCTCGTCTTCCTCATAAATCCTTTGGTAAACGGGGGCCTCGTTCCAGGAGATCGGGTAGGCAGCCGCGGCATGTACCCGCAGGGAGTGCCCTGCCCCGGAGAACTGCTTCAGCACCGAGACGATCGCCGGACCAAGAGCGGGAAGGCGAAAATTAGGAAACCATAGACTCAGGTACAGCCGATCAGCCATCTGACCATTTTAAGCTTTCCCCAAACTGCCCCGCAGAGAGAAATGGCCGATGAGAAGATTAAGAATATGGGCGTAACGCCAGCTCGCTTGCGCACCTGGATCGCCGTAATCGCCGGGCTGCTGGTCGCCGCCATCGCGGGATTTTTTGTCTACGGCCGGTGGCAGGGCCGCCGGTTTGGCCATGACCTGCCATCTGGATTGGGAACGTCCATCCAGCAGTCCACCCAGGGGTTCACCCACTCCGAGTCACGCGCCGGTCACACGATATACAGTCTTCATGCCTCGAAGGCGGTGCAGTTCAAGAGTGACGGCCACCTTGAGCTGCACGACGTGAGCATCACTCTCTATAGCGCGCAGGGAGCACCGTCCAACCGCATATACGGCAGTAATTTCGATTGGGATCCGGTCAACGGTATTGCCCGCGCCATGGGTGAAGTCCAAATCGATCTTCAGGGATCCGCCGGCTCCGGGGCGCCGACCGGTAAGGCCCCGTTGGATGAGGGCGAAGGCAAGAGTACCGTGCACGTCAAGACCTCGGGCCTGGTATTCAACAAAAAGACGGGGCTCGCAAGCACCACAGAAAAGATCGAGTTCCGCTTGGCCGCAGCAGCCGGCAGCGCGACCGGTGCCAGCTTCGACTCGCAGACAGGAATCATGATCCTGGCTGCCGACGTGGCTTTTAACTCGAGCGTGGACGGAAACCCGCTGGCAGTCCGTGCCCATCATGCGCAGTTCGATCGCTCCAGCCGCCTGCTGTATCTGCTTCAGGACGTCACTGAATATGCCGACAGTCAAAGCTCCTCAGACCAGGCGACGGTGTCCTTCCGGTCCGATGGATCGGCCTACCAGATTGAAGCGCAAGGCAACGTGATTCTCACCGGCAGTGACGGCCAACAGATCAACACCCGCAAAGCGCATCTTGATCTGGGCCCCAAGAGCGAACTGGAGCAGGCGGTTTTGGATGGCGGGTTGCTCTACGTCGCCAATAATGCCGCGCGCCTGCTGCATGGGTCGGCCTCCTCCGGGACGCTCTTGTTCGGTCCGCAGCCAACCACCATCAAACACGCGCAGTTGCGCGACGCTGTTTCGGTGGTCGATGAGGAGAAGTTGCCCCCGGTTGCCGGCGCTTCGGGCAAGTCGAAACAGAACCCTCCCGAGTCAACCACCCGCCAGGTGGGAGCCTCCAAGGTCGACATCGACTTCGCCCCCGGACCGGACCGCCGCCCCATGGCCGAGCACATTCTCGCCGTGGGAGGAGCGCGGCTGAACGTGCACACGATCTACTCCAAAACGCCGCCCGAAGACACGACCGTACAAGGCGATCAACTCTTTGCCACGCTAGCGGACGGAGAGGTTCTCTCCAGTCTGCGTGGAACCGGCCATACCAGCCTGGTCTTGGTAAGCCCTAACGGGGTAAAGCAGAGCAGCACGGGCGACAACCTGTTGCTCACGTTTGCGCCGCCGCATCTTGCTCCTTCTAAGCCAGATACCAGGGCGGCCAAAGGAAAAGCCTATACTCCCACCGCGCAGCCCGCCGCCCAGTTGCAGTCTGCGGTGCAGGTGGGAAACGTAACTCTAAACCAGGAAACGCCGGCCAAGCCAGCCGATTCGGCCGGCCAGCCTGGCGGGGCAGTGCCTGCTGTGACCACCGCCGTCGCCCAGCGAGCGGCCTATGACGCCGCCAGTCAGGTGGTGCAGTTGTCAGGAGACCCGCGTATCCGCGACGCAAACGGAGAATTGAGCGCGGGAACCATCGAAGTGGAACGCGCGACCGGCAATGCCAATGCGATCGCTGGCGTCAAGGCGACCTATCGGCAGTCGAGCGGACAACAGCCGAACGTGGTCTTTGCCGGACCCGGACCGGTGCATGTGGTGGCCGACCATGCACATCTCGATCGCGCAACGGATCTGACCACTTTTTACGGGAAGCCGGGGGAGCCAGCCCGCCTGTGGCAGGGAAGCGATTCTGTTTCCGCGCCGGTGCTGGAATTCTCCCGGGTGCGGGCCACGCTGGCCGCGCATGGTCCGGGGGGCGATGCAGCGGCGGTGAACGCAGTCTTCACCAGTTCCCCCAGCAGCGCGAAGGGTACACCCCCCACCCCTGCCCGAATCGCTCAAACCTCTGTGGTTCGTCTCGAGAGCCGTACTCTGTTCTACGCCGAGGCTGAGCACAAAGCGGTTTTCAGCGGAGCGGTGGTGGCGCAGACTTCATCTGGCGTTCTGCGCTCGAGTTCCATGGATGTGTACTTCAGCCCTGCGCCCGGGCAGTCCACTCATGGGCCTACAGCCCCGTCGCCCGGCAAGATTCCGGAGCAGCCGGGCAGCCAGGTATCGAAGATCGTCGCCCGCGGAGCGGTCGAACTCCAGCAACCAGGACGCAAGGGAACGGGCGAGGATCTCACGTACACTGCGCAGGATGGCAAGTTTGTGCTCACTGGAACGAGTGCTGCGCCTCCGCGTCTCACCGACCAGGTACGCGGCACGGTAACCGGGACTGCGTTGATTTTCAATGATCGCGATGATAGCGTCGTGGTAAGTGGCGGTGCTTCTAAAGCAGTGACTCAGACCCGTGTAGCGAAATGAATGCAAAAGCTTAGTACTGACGAAATCGGCAAGTCGTATAAGGGCCGGCAGGTCGTTCGGGGCGTCAACCTTGAAGTCTGCCAGGGCGAGGTGGTCGGGCTACTGGGCCCGAATGGCGCCGGCAAGACCACCAGCTTTTACATGATTGTGGGGCTCATCGCTCCCGATACGGGACTGGTCTTCGTCGATGACATAGATATCACGCGTGTGCCCATGTATTTGCGGGCACGGCAATACGGCATTAGCTATTTGCCCCAGGAACCCTCCGTTTTTCGTAAGCTGACGGTAGAAGAAAACATCCTTGCCGTGCTCGAAGTGCAGTCGATTTCGCTCGAAGTGCGTCGTGCCCGGACGGAAAAGCTACTCGACCAGTTGAATCTGGGCCACATCCGCAAGACCCGCGGCTATGCGCTTTCCGGCGGCGAACGGCGCCGGGTGGAGATCGCCCGCTGCCTCTGCATCCAGCCTTCCTTCATCCTGCTCGATGAGCCGTTTTCCGGCATCGATCCGATTGCTGTGCTGGATTTGCAGGAGATCATCTTCGACTTGAAAGCAAGCGGAATCGGAGTGTTAATCACGGATCACAATGTCCGCGAAACACTCTCGGTTACCGATCGTGCTTACATCATCAATGAAGGGCGTATCTTTCGCACCGGAACCCCGGAGCAGCTGGGCAAAGATCCCGAGGTACGCCGGGTCTATCTGGGCGAGGGTTTTTCCCTGAACTAGAGTGCGTCGCACGCGCACGTTTCGAGATGTCCCGGGTTTGCACCAACGTAACCGGCGCCATTTCGCGCCCCTTCGTCTATCTGGAGCCGGCTTAGGCCACACCGGCACGGGCAACGGAAAAGCCTTCCACCACAAAGGCTCAGAAAAGGTAAACTAAGGCCGCTACAGCATTTTCACTTCTGGTGCATACGGAGTGACCGTTTCAGACGTGGCTTTTGCTCAAAACTGGGGTGGAAAAAAGGCCGCACCTCGCTGAACTGGACTTTGTAGAGTAGAAGTGAAATTGCTCAAGCACTTGAAGCGGTGGGATGCCATGGCTCTTCTACAACCAAAGCTAAGCTTGAAGGTTGCACAGCGTCAGATATTGACGCCTGGCCTGATGCAGATGGTCAGTGTGCTGGCGCTCAACAAGCTGGAGCTGAAAGAGTTGATCAACACCGAGATTGTGGAGAATCCGGTGCTGGAAGAGTTGGAAGAGAGCGTTCCTCTCATCGATGACATCGCCCTCAAAGAAGCCGAGCGCGATCGAAGTGTAGAAGAGGTTGCCGCCCAGGCCGAGCGCGACAAGCGTGACCCTTTCGACGAGATTGATTTTGGATCCTATTTCCAGGACTATCTGGATCCGGGCTTCCGCACGCCCAACGGTTTTGAGCAAACCGACAAGCCATCTTTTGAAAATTTCCTGTCCCAGCCCAGCACCCTCACGGACCATCTCTTTTGGCAACTGGGCTCCCTTAACCTCAGCGGCGACCTGCGCGCTGCCGCCGAATATGTGGTGGGCAACCTGGACGAAGACGGTTATCTGTTGGCCGAGGACGAGGAATTGTTAGCGGGATTTGTGCGTGAGTACGAACCTGCTCCGGCCGCCGCACCTCTTGCCGCCTCCGAGTTGCTGACCGAGGCAGTGCAATTGGTGCAGAATCTCGATCCTGTGGGCGTGGCCACGCGGAGCTTGCGCGAGTGCCTGCTGGTGCAGATAGAAGCCCAGCGCCGTGAATTTCAGCTGGCGCTCGGGCGCCACCGCTCGGCAACGCTGGGGTCCGTTGCCCCGGAAATGGTCAACGGCGGCGGAGAAGGCGAAGCAGCCCACGCGTGCGGTGCGCACGAAGACAAATTGCACGTCTTCGCGCTGGCGGCTCGCATCGTGGATCAGCATTTGTCTCTGTTGCAGAAACGCGACCTGCGTGAGATGGCCAAGGCCCTGAGCACGCAACCGGAAGCCATTCAGCACGCCATCGACTTCATTCGCAGTCTCGATCCTCGTCCCGGGCAGCGATTTAACCGCTCCGATGCGCGGCTGATCGAGCCCGATGTGGCCTTTGTCAAGCGCGGCGGCGAGTTTGTCGTGGTCATGAATGAGGAAGATCTGCCCACCCTGCGTCTCAATCACGGCTATCGCAAACTGCTGTCGCAGGAAGGCACGGAAAGAGACGTTAAGGAATACGTCAAAGAGCGCTACCGCTCGGCGCTGCAACTTATGCGTAACATCGAGCAGCGCAAGAACACCATCCTGAGAACTTGCGAAGCGATTGTGCGCCGCCAGGGCGAGTTCCTGGAGCGTGGTGTGGACGCCCTCAAGCCGATGATGATTAAGGAAGTTGCCGAAGAGATTGGCGTCCATCCTTCGACCGTCAGCCGCGCGGTCTCGAGCAAGTATGTGCACACATCGCAGGGCGTTTTTGAGCTGCGCTTCTTTTTCTCCGAAGGTGTCCACGGGCCGGAGGGAGGCAGCACCCCACTGATGCTGCTCAAACGCAAGGTCAAGAAGTTGATTGATGAAGAAGATCCGCGCAAGCCCCTCACCGATGATTTGATCGCCAGCATGCTCGAAGCTCAGGGCATTGATGTCACCCGCCGCACGGTAGCCAAGTACCGCGAAGATCTACGCATACCCAGCACCCACCAACGCCGGGTCCGGGATTGAGTTAAGCATTTTTACTATTCGTGTACACGAGTACACTGGAATCAACGCGGCTCTTCAACAGGAAGGGCTGCACCCAGCCAATCTCACCAACAAGACCGCGATTCTAAAAGTGCTATAAAATCGGGCATCTTGCGGGCTGCGGAATTGGCTCTAGAGCCGTTTGCAATTGGTGTAGACCTCGCGATCGGCCTTTTTATGTGGTCCCGCCCTGCCCCGGCGAGCCGTGGGGTGCGCCGGGACCACACCTCGCGATCTTTACGGGGTCACAGTAATTGCGAAACTGCGTTAGGAGTATCAGCATGCCGGTTGAATGCACGGGCAGGCAGGTGGCCATCACCAAGCCGCTGCGGACATTAGCAGAAGAGGGAATCGAGCGTATCGCCCGGATTCTCGGCAAGATCACCAGCGCCCACGTGGTTCTGACCGCGGAAAAACACCGGCAAATCGCCGAAGTCACCATCAAGACCCGGGCATGTACGCTGGTTGCCCTGTGCGAATCCAGCGCCAGCATGGAGACTGCTCTGCGCGACGCACTGGTGAAAGCCGAATCGCAGGCGACGCGCTACAAAGATAAGCAGCGCACGCGCAAGCGTCAGCCCAAACAGGAAAAACAGGTGGAAGAGAGCGGTGTCGCGCGCAGCGGCCGGGGAAGTGTGGCCGAGAGCAAAGGCGCCAAAGCTAGCAATGGAGCAACCAACGGCAAAAGTCACGCGCAGCCCGCGATCCCGGTCACCGTACATTCGTTTCCAGCCCGCGTGCCTATTGCCGAGCCTCACGTCGTCCGCTCGCTCGACTCGGTGGCGCTGCGCCCGATGACTCTCGAAGAGGCGGTCAAGGAGGCGGAGTTTCGCGACCGGGACGTTTTTGTTTTTCGGGATAACGAAGGTAACGTCAAGGTTCTACATCGGAAGCGTGATGGCAAGATGGAATTGATTGAAGCGCCCTGAAAGTTCGGATGGCTTGACCCATTCGTCGCAAACGCAGTGCTAAATTTCCCCAACCACAGGCCATCCATCCGCCAGGCTACGCTCGGGCCCCCCGGCACGCCCCACGGCAAGCCATGGGCAAGTGAAGTGACAATCAAAATCAGCGACGCCGGGCGAGCATCGCACGCAAGCTGATCTTAAGGACCTAAGTAACTGCGACCTCGGAGTTTTGCGGTACTTCTTTCAGGGGATACTCCTGCTTGGAAAGCGGCCTTGATACTCAACCCTGTGGGGGCTCTCCGCTGCGGCGATCCAACTATGAATTCAGAAGCTGATGTCGCCGTGCTCACGGCCCAGCAAAAGTCACTCCTCGAAGCCTTGCCCTGCTACGTCTTTGTGCAGCGCGGCAACAGCATTGTCTACGCAAACCGTGTTGCTCGCGAGATTCTGCACCTGGAGGAAGGCGCCGTGCTCGCGGTGGACGACCTCTTCCGTGGGCAGTTCCCCGGCTTTGCCTATGCGCATCCGGGAACGTCGTTGCGCGGGTCCGCCCATGTCTTCGGCTCCGGCAGCCAGTCGTATTCCTCCGATTTCAATTGCCAGATGCGGACACCCCTGGACGCCTCGGTGCCGGTGCGCGGCAGCTTTCGTATGCTGCGGGTGGAACCGGAACCGGAGCTGCTGATTGTCGCTTTGCGCTCCCAGCGCGCCCCGGAAAAGGATTTGGAACAAGACCCGGGAAAAGGAGCGGAGCACGGCTCGCCGTCGAACTTCCTGGAGCAACTTTTGAATGCCGCTCCGGAAGCCATCATGATCACGCGCGGCTCTAAGATTCTGCATATCAATCGGGAGTTTGAGTCCCTCTTCGGCTTCAATCCCGATGAAGCGCTGGGACAGAACACGTACGACATTCTCATTCCAGAAACACGTCGGCATGAGTTTGACATGCTCGAGCACACCATGCAGCTTCATGGCCGGGCGTCGATGGAGACGGTGCGCCTGCACAAGTCCGGCGAGCTTATTGATGTGTCTATCCTGGTGGCTCCGATCAGTATGGCGGGGGTGGAAGTGGGCAATTTTGTCAGCTACCGTGACATCCGCGAGAAGAAACAGACCGACGCCCGTCTGCAGCATGACGCCATGCACGATCCTCTGACGGGCCTGGCTAACCGGGCATTGTTCCTCGACCGTCTGCAGCTCACCATGGCCCGGCAGCAACGGCATTCCCAGCTCAATTTTGCGGTCATGTTTCTCGATCTGGACCGCTTCAAGGCGGTGAACGATAACCTGGGCCATGCCAGTGGCGACGATTTGCTGGTGCGCATGGCGGCTCGCCTGCGAGCCTGCTTTCGCCCCGAGGATACGGTGGCTCGCTTTGGAGGGGATGAATTTGCCATCCTCATCGAGGACGTCACCAACGTGTCGGATGTAACCAGGATTGCCGAACGCGCGCAGCACGATATTGGCCTGCCGGTCGAAGTGAACGGCCATGAAGTCTTCGTTTCCGCCAGTATAGGCATTGCCTTCGGGACTCTGGACCACACCAGTCCGGAACAGATCTTGCGCGACGCGGACTTTGCCATGTATCAGGCCAAGTCCAATGGCCACGCACGGCACGAGGTCTTTGACGGTTCCATGCATGTGCACGTGGCAGCACAGATGAGGCGGGAGCAGGACTTGCGGAGCGCCCTCGAAAACAAAGAGTTCGAGGTTTGGTATCAGCCGATTTACCGGCTTGCCAACGGCGAAATCGAGGGCTTTGAGGCCTTGCTGCGGTGGCGCCGGCCGGACGGAGACTTCGTGCCGCTTCAGGATTTTCTGCCCACGGCCGAGGAGACGGGAACCATTATTCCCATCGGTCTCTTTGTGCTGGAGCAGGTGTGCCGGCAACTGAGTTCCTGGTCGGAAACGCAGCCGGACGTCAAGCCGCGCATCGATGTAAATTTGTCGTTGCGCCAGTTCACAGACCCTCAATTGCTGGGCCACCTCGCCGAGCTGCTGGCCAAATGGAAGTTCTCCCCGGAACAGCTGCGACTCGAAGTGACCGAGGCCGCCGTGAACGAGGATCCGGAGGGAGCGCTTGCGGTCTTTCAAGGCATGGCTGATCTAAAAGTAAGCGCCGCCCTGGATAACTTTGGCGCTGGCTTGGCATCGATGAACCACTTCATCCGTTTGCCGATTGATCTGGTCAAAGTCGACCGCCGCTTGATCGCCTACCTGCCAATTCCGGGTAAGCAGGCGGCGATCCTGCAAACCATCTTTGATCTGGGGCGCATGCTCGAAGTACACATGCTGGCTGAGGGCATCGAAAGCCGGGAACAACTGGAAGCACTGCTCAAGTACGGCTGCGATCTGGGCCAGGGACATCTGTTTTCAGCCCCGGTTACCGGGGAGAAGGCACAGGTGCTGCTGCAGAACGGCCGCTGGTCCATTTAGGTTTGTCTCAAATCGGGATTCGCTCTGAACATGCAGAGGCTCTCGTGAATGCTACGATGGCCCCATGCCACGCAGACGTGCTTCCCCCGAGCAGGTTAAGGCGGCCAAGCCCGGCGCTCGTAAATCCAACAAGAAGGCGGTAGCCGTCGTCCCCACGGTGGCTTCGGAATTGGTGATTCTGACCGGACTCTCCGGCTCCGGCAAGGCTTCGGCGCTCAAGGCGTTTGAGGATTTGGGCTTCTACGCGGTCGACAATATGCCGCTGGAGTTGATCCCTGCATTTGCCGACCTGGTCCGGCAATCGGCAGAGATTAATCGGGCGGCACTGGTGGTCGACGTTCGCGAAGGTCAGCATCTGGACCGCTTTCCGGCGATCCTTCGCCAGGTCAGAAAAGTGCTTGCGACCACAGTGGTCTTTCTCGATGCCTCCGACCCTTCCTTGCTCCGGCGATTTTCGGAAACGCGGCGTCCCCATCCTCTGGGTCGAACGGAAACCGTGGTGCGCGCAATTCACGCCGAGAGAAAACTGCTTGATCCCATCCGCAACCTGGCCGATATCAATGTCGATACTTCCAGTTACAACGTCCATGAATTGCGCGCCTACATCCTGCAGAAGTTTGAGCGTGGCGATACGGACAAGAACCTGCTGGTTTCCTCCATCAGTTTCGGCTACAAGAACGGCGTGCCTCTGGAGGCGGATTTAGTCTTCGACGTCAGATTTTTGCCCAATCCGCACTTCGTGCCTGAGTTCCGGCATCTGACCGGCCGCCATCCCAAGGTAGCCAAATACATTCGTGAGTTCCCCCAGACGACTGAGTTTCTGGACCGGATCACGCAGCTGCTGCTCTTTCTGCTGCCCCATTACATTGAGGAGGGAAAGAGCTACCTGACCGTGGCTTTTGGCTGTACGGGCGGACAGCACCGTTCGGTGATGATTGCCGAAGAGGTGCGCAAGCGGCTGGCCAAAGAGGGCTACCGGGTCAAGGCCGTCCATCGGGACATGCCCCATTGAGGCGGGCGACCAAGCCCATTTCCCTTGGACGGGTGCCCCTTGCCATGTCCATACGAAGTGGAGCAAAAGGAGGAAGACCGGCGCTCGGGCGGGCGATTACAATAGCTGGATGCGTTCCATGCAGCGCCGCGCCTACGGGGTTTCCGCGTGAAGAAGCTGCTGCGCCTGATGGGTTATGTGCAGCCGTATTGGCTGCAGGCGTTTTCGTCGGTCATTTTGATGGCCGGCGTGGGTCTCCTCGATGCCTTCCGCCTCTTGCTGGTTGGCCCCATTTTCGATCGCGTGCTCAACCCGAATGCACCCGACCGCAAGATTCCGCTCTTCGGTCCTCGCTTCAGCATAAGCCTGCAACAAATCGTGCCGGCGCACTTCCACAATGAATGGGCGATCGTCGCTTTTGCCCTGGTCGCTTCTACTCTGCTCAAGGGGATATTCGATTATTGCGGAACGTACCTGGTGAATTATGCCGGATTCGGCATGATCACGGACCTGCGCGACGATCTGTACGACGCCATCCTGCGTCGCTCCGTCTCCTTCTTCCAACAGCACGCCACCGGCACCATCGTTTCCACGCTGATCAACGATATTGAGCGCGTGCAATTTGCCATGTCGTCGGTGCTGGCGGAGCTTTTGCAGCAGTTTTTCACCTTGATCTTCACCGCCTGCGTAGTCGTGGCCCTGGGCGGCAAGCTGGCCTGGGTTCTGCTGCTCTTTGTTCCCGTCGTTTTGGTCTCGGCGCGCAGAATCGGGCGCGAGGTGCGGCAGACGACGCGCCGGGGACAAGACAAGCTGGCGGAGATACAGAACATTCTGCACGAGACCATCACCGGGAATCGCATCGTCAAAGCCTTCAATATGGAGCTTTGGGAGATGACGCGATTCAAGCAAGCAGCCCGCCGGCTCTTCCATGCCAACCTTCGTTCGGTGCGCGCACAGGCCATCAGCTCACCGTTGATGGATTCGATTGGAGCGGTGGCGATCGCCCTATTGCTCCTGGTTGGCCGCGACGGCATCAGGGCCCACTCGCTCACCGCCGGTACCTTTTTCGCCTTTATCATCGCAGTCTTCAAGCTGTACGATCCGGTACGCAAATTCGCTCTCTTCTACAACAACTTCCAACAGGCACTGGGCGCATCGTCGGAGATTTTTCGCTTCATGGATACCCAGGACGAGGTGCGGGAAAAGGTTGGTGCTCTCGTACTCAAAGACTTCCGGCAGGAGATCCGGATTGAGAACGTCTGCTTCGACTATCGCAATGAAGAAGGCGAACGCCAGGTGCTGAGAGATATCAGCCTGGTCGTCCCGCGGGGTGAGGTAGTGGCGTTGGTCGGCCCCAGCGGCGCCGGCAAGTCCACCCTGGTGAACCTGATCCCACGCTTTTTTGACGTGACCGCGGGCAGCATCCGCATCGACGGCCATGACCTGCGGGATGTGAGCCTGGCCTCTCTCCGATCGCAGATTGGGAACGTGACCCAGGAAACAATTCTCTTCAACGATACGGTGCGCAACAATATCGCCTACGGTGAGGCCGGGATTCCCATGAGCCGGGTGATCGCATCCGCGAAGGCTGCGCTGGCGCACGACTTCATCGAGCGCCTGCCGGAAAAATACAATACCGTGATCGGCGAAAAGGGCTTTCGCCTTTCGGGCGGAGAGCGCCAACGGATCGCCATCGCCCGGGCACTGCTCAAGAACGCTCCTATTCTCATTCTCGATGAGGCCACCTCGGCGCTGGATTCGGAGAGCGAGTCGTTGGTGCAGATCGCGCTTTCCAATCTGATTGCCGGCCGCACCGTCTTCGTTATCGCTCATCGGCTGTCGACCGTCCGTCGAGCCTCACGCATCGCGGTCATCGAAGATGGCCATGTCACCGCCATTGGTCCGCACGAAGAGTTGCTCCGTGTCTCTGCCACCTACCAGCGTCTTTACCAGTTGCAGTTCATGGATCCAGCTGAATTCCCGGGGAACGTGCTTCCGACTAATCTCGAGCCTGCCTTGAGCGCAGAGGTCGAGCTTTGAGGATATCCGGCGGTAAAACTCCCCCCATATATTCCATGACCGGCTTTGCCCGGGTCAGCGGCCGCGTAAACGACGCTTTGGCTTGGAACCTCAGCCTGAAGAGCGTCAACCACCGGTTTCTCGATCTGCACATGCGCATGCCGCCCGGCGCCGAGCCGCTGGAGATGCGGCTGCGCCGGCTTCTCAAGGAAAAGGTACTGCGCGGCCACCTTGAGGTTACCTTGACGGTGGAATCTGGCCTTCGACCCAGCGCCCACTTTGACCGTGACCTCCTGCAGGGTTATATCGCTGCCTTCCGCACCGCCGCGACTGAGAGCGCGCTCCAGCAACAGCCCGATCTGAATGTCATCTTTCGCCTGCCCGGGGTCTTGACTGGCGAAACCCGCTTCAGCGCCGAGGAGATGCAGGCGCTGGAAGAAGACGTGGCCGCGCAAACCGGCCGCCTGGTCGAGGCTTTGAACCACATGCGCGGCCAGGAGGGCGCGTCCCTTGCTGCGGAGCTGGGCGTCACCATGGAGCGCCTGGACAGCGCTGTATCCCAGGTCGCACACATGCGGCAGGAGGTGCAGAAGGCCTACTTTGAGCGCATCAGCCAGCGTATCTCCGGCCTGCTGAACGGCAATGCGGGCGTCGACCGCGACCGCGTGCTGCAGGAGGCGGCCATGCTCGCCGAGCGCAGCGATGTGGAAGAAGAGGTCACCCGCCTGCGCACCCACATCCAGCACTTTCACTCGCTGCTGGAGGCTGGCGGCGAGATGGGCAAGAAGCTCGATTTTCTGCTGCAGGAGATGAATCGCGAGGCTAACACCCTGCTTTCCAAGACCGGTGGAGTGAGCGGAAATGGTCAGCGAATTACTGATTTGGGGCTGGGAATGAAATCGGAGATCGAAAAAGCCCGCGAACAGGTGCAGAATCTTGAGTAACACTTGTGCGGGACTCCGCACGTAGCGGGCCGATGTATCATCAGGTAAACACTTTGGCAGGCATTCTGTTCATCATCTCGGCTCCCTCCGGCTCTGGCAAATCGACGTTGGTGAACCAGCTGCGTTCGCTAGTGACGGATATTGAATTCTCCGTCTCCTACACGACCCGTGCCCCGCGCGGCTCTGAACAGCAGGGTCGCGAATATCACTACACTTCGCCTGCCCGGTTCCAGGAGATGATCGATCGCGGAGAGTTTCTGGAGTGGGCCAGCGTCTTCGGCAACTACTACGGCACCGCCCGCCGCTCAATGACCGACGCCCAGGCGGCTGGCAAGGATCTTCTGCTTGACATCGATGTTCAGGGCGCCGCCCTGGTGCGGGAGAAGATTCCGGATGCGGTGAGCATCTTTGTACTTCCTCCCAACCCGGATGAGTTGCAGATGCGCCTACGCAACCGGAGCGTCGCCGAAGGCAGCCTCGACGAGCAAGAGATCGCACGGCGGTTAGCCAAGGCCAGAGGAGAGATCGAGGCCTACCGCCAGTACCGCTATATCCTGGTTAACGATAAGCTTGATTATGCGGTTGAGTCGTTGAAAGCAATCGTGATCGCGGAAAGGGCAAGGCGTCATGGAGCGCCGCAAGACCCTGAGACTGCCCGCATGATGCAGCTCGCCGATAAATGCCGGCAGGTAAACGCCACCGACCGCTTGGAACCGGTGCTTGCCTCGTTTGGTTTGCTCGACATGCACGCCACCCGTGCCTGACTGCCGGCGACAAACCCTCGACAGGAGCCAAAATGACGTCAGAGAACGGTCTTGACAGCAATTTTCGTTATGTGGTCATGGCAGCCCGCCGCGCCCGGCAACTTCAGAATGGTTCCCAGCCGCTGATTGATTCCCGCTCCAACAAGGCCTGCCGTGTAGCTCAGGAAGAGATCGCCGCCGGCAAGGTTACGGCAGCTCCGCCCCGGGCGGAATTGCTGGAAGACGTCGTGATGGATCCGCACGATCCGCACGACGCGGACTCCTAGCGCGCAACAGGCCTGTCCTGATACAAAGCCAATGGCGTTCCCGACAGGAGGGCAAAAGGATTAAGGAGCATCCTAGCCCACTCAAGCCAAAAGAGGGCTTGAATGGGCCACCCAAAGCTTGGTTGCCGGTGTAACTCGCCACGCGCGGGTTTTGGCGCTGGGGTGGGCGGCGGCCCATGAAATCCGATCGAAAAAGCGGTGCCCTCAGAGGTAAAGCCACGCTGACGCCAGTCGACTGCCCATTTGAGCATGCAAGCAAAGGCTGGGTGGCCCATTCAAGCCGCCTTTTGGCTTGAGTGGGATAGCAGCCTATTCTTATTCGATACCGTTAGGGCACAGACGTCGCCGTCGTACAATCAACGCTATGAAGGTCACGGTCGGTGTCTCCGGGGGCATTGCCGCCTACAAGGCGGCCGAATTGGTGCGAGCCTTACAGCGCCAGGCGCTGGATGTCCACGTGGTGATGACGGAGGCTGCCCAGAAGTTCATCACCCCGCTGACCTTTGCATCACTCACCGGCCACAAAGTCATCACCGGGCTGTGGCCCTCGCCGGACAGTACCGAAGGCGATCTCGACTCATCCATTGAGCACATTGGCGAAGCCCAGTCGACCGAAGCCCTGGTGGTTGCCCCGGCGACCGCCAACATCCTGGCAAAATTTGCTCACGGGCTGGCCGATGACTTCCTGACCACCCTGTTTCTGGCCACCCGCGCACCAGTCATTGTGGCTCCGGCGATGAATGTGAATATGTGGGAGCATCCGGCCACCCGGGCCAATATGGAGATTCTTGAAGGGCGCGGGGTGAGGGTGGTGCCGCCCGAAAAGGGCCCCCTGGCCTGCGGCATGACGGGGAGCGGCCGGTTGGCCGAGCCGGAGGCGATTGTCGAGGCCGTACTGGGGCAACTCCATCACCGCAACGATTTAGTGGGAGAGACCGTTCTGGTGACCGCCGCCGGAACCCGCGAAGCCATCGATCCGGTGCGCTTTTTAGGGAATCGCTCGAGCGGCAAGATGGGCTATGCCGTGGCCGAAGAGGCGCAGCGCCGGGGAGCACGCGTGGTGCTGGTGAGTGGCCCCTCGTCCCTCCGTCCGCCGGCCAATTGCGAGCTGGTTTCTGTGGTGAGCGCGGACGATATGCGCCGCGCCGTTCTCAGGCACCTCGATCAGGCCACGATCGTCATCAAAGCCGCCGCCGTTGCCGACTACCGCCCGCGGGTGTTGGCCGAGCAGAAGATGAAACGGACCGGGCCAATCACGTTGGAGTTCGAACCGACCGAAGACATTCTGCGCGAAGTGGTGCGCTCCAAGCGGCCGGGTACGTTGGTGATCGGCTTTGCCGCGGAGACGGAAAATCTCCTGGTACATGGCCGCGACAAGCTCTTGCGTAAGGGGGCCGACGCGATCGTGCTCAACGACGTCTCCCGTCCTGGGCTGGGATTTGATTCCGATCGCAATGCCGCAACCTTTCTGACCCCAAAAACCGCCATTGAACTGCCCGAGATGACCAAGCGCGAACTGGCCGGCCGCATTCTGGATGAAGTGATCGCGCTGCGCCGGCCAGCTTCTCTGGTTGCCGAGACCGGTCTGGTATCGAGCAACTCCAAGTTGCAGGAGTAGGTCAGCCGTTTGTTCAGATATTGATGGGTGGGCCCCATATCTCGCTTGTTTTTCGCGAGATGTGGGATACCACAGGGCTACACCGTCCAATCAAGCTCGGTTGGAAATTCCCGCCCACCCACGATTCGTGGACGGTACAGAGTTCCGAAGCAGCGGCGGTTCTCTCTTTGCGCATGTAAGCTATAGGAATTCCGGTTCAGCATGCCGTTTGATCCCCAATTGCAGCAAGCCATAGCCGCGCACATGCAGTACCTGCGCGATCTTGGTATCTTCGATTTTTATCGTCGCAGCCATCCCCAGTTTGCCGAGGAGAAGGTAGAGGACGATCCTGTCTCTCTCTCACTCCCTGCACAGGAGCCCGTCATTCCCCCACGCAAGCCCGTCCCTTTGCAGCCGAGCATCGGATCGTTTGTTGCTCCGGCCAGCCGTCCCGAAGCACTGCGCGCGATCCAATACGAGATTGGCGACTGTACCCGTTGTGCGCTCAGCCGCGGCCGCAACAAGATCGTCTTCGGCGACGGAGACCCCAACGCCCGCCTCATGTTTGTGGGCGAGGGGCCCGGAGCAGATGAGGATGCGCAGGGGCTGCCATTTGTCGGTCGTGCCGGCCAACTGCTGAACAACATGATCGCCGCCACCGGGCTCAAGCGGGAGCAGGTCTACATCGCCAACATCGTCAAGTGCCGGCCACCACAGAACCGCGTGCCGGAACCGGAGGAGGCCAACACCTGTTCCCCTTTTCTCTTCCAGCAGATCGACGTGATCCGGCCGGAGGTCCTGGTAGCCTTGGGTTCCACCGCTGCCACTTACCTGCTTGGCGTCAAATCCTCCCTCAGCGGGCTGCGCGGGCGCATCCATGCCTGCCGGGGAACCAAACTGGTCGTAACCTATCACCCGGCGTTTCTGTTGCGCGATCCACGGCAGAAAAAAGAAGCCTGGCAAGACCTCAAGCTTGCCATGGCTGAGCTGGGATTGTCTGTTCCGTCTCGTTAATGTCCATTTTCTGTGACGTTGTGCTGCCGGTACCGATCGACCGTGCCTTTACCTACAAGCTAAAGGCCGAAGACGATCCACCCGTTGGCGGCCGCGTGGTTGTGCCTTTCCGCAACGAAAAGCTGATTGGCGTGGTTACCCGGCTGCACGATGAAGCTCCGCCGGTCGAGGCGCGGCCAATCGACGCGGTGCTTGACCAGGAGCCGATTCTCAACCCCGAGCTGATGGAGTTGGCCGCCTGGATTGCGCAGTATTACGTCGCGCCGTTGGGCGAGGTGCTGCGCAGCATGCTTCCGCTTACCGCAGAGGTGCGCCGCTCCACCAACTACCGCATCAGCGAAATCGGCCAAGCCATTCTGCTCGACGGCGCTCAGCAGGGTTCCTCGCGCCGCTCGCGCCTCACCGCGGACCAACAGAACCTCGAGTACACAGTGCTGAACTATCTATCCGACGGGCAACCGGCCAGGAGTGGAACCCTGCGTCATGCCACCGGAGCCACGGCCGAACTGTTGACCGGCATGCTGCGCAAGAAGTGGCTGCTGCGCGAAACCGAAGCCGCGCCGCGCGATGCCCGCCGTATGCTGCGCTATGCGGTCCTGGTAGCGGATAAGCGGCCGCCCAAGCTGAATGACAATCAACTTGCTATTCTGGCCGAACTTGCCGGCGCGGGTGGATCGTTGCCGGTTCCTGCCTTGCGCCGGCTGGACCTGCCTGCGACCACCTTGCAGACCCTGGTGAAGCGGGGCCTGGTGACCATCGAAGACCGGCCGGCGGCGTTTCATCTTGCTGGGGCGGCGCCACACATCCAACACGTGCTCAACCCGGCCCAGCAGGTGGCGCTCGAGCATATCGTGGCCACCCTTGATGGCAACGCCTTCAGCACCTCCCTGTTATACGGCGTGACTGGCTCGGGCAAGACGGCAGTCTATCTGGCTGCCATGCAGCACACGCTGCTCGCAGGCCGCTCGGCCATTCTGCTGGTTCCGGAGATCGGTCTCACCCCGGCCATGGCGGCTCAGTTGCACTCGTCCTTTGGCGCCAGTGTGGCCCTCTTGCACTCCGCACTCACTCCGGACGAGCGAGCTGAGCAGTGGTATCGCATCCGGCGCGGAGAAGCGCGCATTGTGGTCGGCACCCGGTCGGCCGTCTTCGCGCCGGTTGGGAACCTGGGTCTCCTCATCGTCGACGAAGAGCATGACACCTCGTACAAGCAGGAGGAGATCCCCCGCTACCACGCCCGCGATGTTGCCGTGATGCGGGCCAAGATCAGCCGTGCCGCCGTCGTTCTGGGCTCGGCCACTCCGTCGCTCGAATCCTGGCGCAATGCCGAGTTGGGGAAGTATTCGCTTGTAGAAATGAATGAGCGGGTCAACCAGCGGCCGCTGCCGGTGGTGGAGCTGGTGGACATGCGGCAGGAATTCCAGCAGACGGGGCAGGAGAGTATCTTCTCCCGCGTCCTGCTGGAGCAGACCAAAGCCGCCCTCGATCGCGGGGAGCAGGCCATTATCCTGCTCAACCGGCGCGGCTATTCCTTTGCCGTGTTATGCCGGGCCTGCGGGGAGAAGATGCAATGCGAGAACTGCGCCATTGCTCTCACTCACCACAAGCCTATTCTCCCGGACGATCCACGGACAGCGGCGACGAGCCCCTCGGGCCAACGGCTAAAATGTCACTATTGCGGATACGTTAAGACGGTTCCCAAGCGATGTCCCAAGTGCGAGAGCGAACATTTGTTTTACCTGGGAGCCGGCTCGCAGCAAGGCGAAGAGCGTCTGCAGGAGTTATTTCCTCAGGCCCGCATCGGCCGCATGGACCGCGACACGATCCGTAACCGTTTCGATATGGAGCACCTGCTCGAGCGCCTGCACAGCGGGCATATCAACCTGCTGGTCGGTACGCAGATGATCGCCAAGGGCCACGATATCCATGGGGTCACTTTCGTCGGGGTGGTGGGAGCAGACCATGCGCTCGGCTTGCCGGATTTCCGCGCCGCGGAACGTGTCTTCCAACTCCTCACCCAGGTCTCCGGCCGTGCTGGACGCGGAGACCTGCCCGGCAACGTCCTGGTGCAGAGCTATTATCCCGAACACTATGCCATTCAGTGCGCGGCCGCGCATGATTTCAAGGCATTTGCAAAAAAGGAGATGCAGTACCGCAAGTGGATGCACTACCCGCCTCACGCGGTGTTGGCCAACATCATCATCCAGAGCCCGCGCTTGGAGGAGGCCGCTGGATGGGCCACCAGCCTGGGCAAGTGTTTCGCTGCGATGCCGCTGGAACACGTGCGCGTTCTGGGACCCGCAAGCGCGCCGATCGTGCGCATCAAACGCATCTATCGCTTTCACCTTTTGCTTAAGGCAGACCAGCGGCAGGCCATGGCCCGGACGCTGCGGGCAGGCCTGGCGCAGGCAGAAACGCTTGGTATTCCGCGCCGCAACATCATCGTCGACGTCGATGCTGTGAACCTGATGTAAAAACCTGGTGGAAGCGGCGAGAGCAATGTCGACTCGCGGTGGCGAGTGAAAGAAATTACACGGGCTACAAAAGCTTTGGGTGCCCCATTCAAGCCGTACTTTGGCTTGAGTGGGCTACCATGCCTCCCCCACTCGTTTGTCATTAGAGCGAAGCCGAGGGACACATGGTGAAGCGGTGACTCGCCGAACTCTTGATCCTCAGCAGCTTGCTACGATGGTCGGCGAGAGCCTGCGCCAAGACGTTCTCCGGGCATAAAAGCATCGAGCGTGAGCGATAGGAATGGCCGCTATCGATCATAAATCGATGTATAGTGAGCGATAGAGAGGCGAGCTATCGCTCATGACATGGAATTGGCAACAACCAAATTGGCCCAATTTCAAGTGGGACCCCTTGCGGTTATCCGCAGCCGAACAGCAGTTCCTGCTTGGTGCGGGCGTTGCCATCGGCACAGTCAAGCATCTGGGCGAAGACGAACACAATCAACTCCTCGTGGAATTAATGAGCGAGGAGGCCGTGACCACGTCGGCCATCGAAGGCGAAGTGCTCAATCGGGCCAGTGTGCAGTCGTCTATTCGGCGTCAGCTCGGACTGACGCCTCTCGATAAAAGGCGCGTGATGCCCGCGGAACAGGGCATTGCCGAAATGATGGTCGATCTCTATCGGTCATTTTCACAGCCACTTTCTGACAAAACGCTGTTTGGCTGGCACCGGATGGTGACTTCCGGGAGGAAAGACCTCGCCGATATTGGGAGATACCGCACCAGCCGGGAACCAATGCAGGTTGTCTCCGGTCCAATCGGTGCTTCATTAGTGCATTTTGAGGCTCCGCCCTCGAAACAAGTCCCGGCAGAGATGAAGCGGTTCGTTTCATGGTTCAATCGCACTGCGCCGGGCAGCAAGGAACCGTTACCTGTGATTACGCGCGCAGGCACGGCCCATCTGTTCTTCGAGTCGATCCATCCATTCGAAGACGGAAACGGGCGAATCGGGCGCGCCATCGCTGAAAAAGCAATGACGCAGAGCTTCGGCCAGCCGGTGCTCGTCTCTTTGGCGACCACCATCTTGGCGCACCAAAAGAGCTATTATGAGTCTCTTGAAAGGGCCAATCGCCGGAATGACATCACGCAATGGCTGGTTTGGTTCGCGGAAATCGCGTTGGAAGCACAGCGCCGGATCATCGCACAGGTCGAATTCATCATCGCCAAAGCGAAGTTGCTGGATCGGCTGCGCGGCCAGATCAATGAGAGGCAGCGGAAGGCCCTCCTGCGCATGTTCCGCGAAGGCCCGGAAGGATTCAAGGACGGTCTGAGCGCGGGCAACTATAGCACGATCACTGGATCTTCTCCCGCGACTACGACCCGCGATTTGGCGGACCTCACCGAAAAGGGCGCACTCATTCGTTCCGGCGAGCGCAAGCATGCCCGCTATGTGCTGAATCTTTAACGCCTAAGTGCCCTTGGAGATAGTTTCTAGTCTGGGACATGCAGCCCAGCGGCAGGCCATGGTCCGAATCTCAGGCTTCTTCGTCGTCTTCTTGCAAGACCGTTTCGTAGTCCTGACCACCGTAAAAGATTCCGATTATGTTTACCCGGTCGGCATCTATCTCGAAGGCGACGACGACGCGCTTTCGATAGCTGGTAATGCGCACACCTGGCCGGATATCCTCGCGGCTGGCGCCGCGGAGAGGCAACGTCCGCAGACTTTCGCAGTACGTCACTATGGCGTCGGTGTATTGGGCAGCGATGTCTGGAGATGCTGCGACAGCGATGTAGCCGTACAGCTCCGTCAGTTGTGCTTCTGCCTCGGGAGTGAAGACGACAGTGTAGGGCACTAGCGTTTCTTGGCAGTGGCTTTCCGGTGCTCGGACGATAATGCCGCGCGCACATGATCCACGGATACCGTACGAGACGGATCGGCCTTAAGTGCGTCGTATGCAGGGGCCACCTTCTCCCGTAACCAATCTTCCACAGCGCGATCACGCGCGAGGAGAGTGCGTAGTCCATCGCGGATCACTTCGCTCTCGGTCGCATACTCGCCGTTAGCAACCTTCGCGCGGACCAGCTCAGCCATCTCGTTCGGCAGCGTAATACTGAGTTGCCGGGTTGAGCGCATGAAAGCCTCCTACGTTCCATAGGATAGAATCCTACTTAATCCTACTCTAGCCGAACGATAGTTTCTAGTCTGGGATATGCAGCACCCGAAGGTTCGGTCGGCGGGAGAAGCGCCAAAACAAAGCTAGCGGAACAGGTCGAGGACGCTGGTGCCTTGAAACGGCGCGGGAAGGAACGTCAGCAACAGAAGAGCGAGCGCCAGCACACAAAGCCAGCGATGCTTATAGGGTAGGCGAGGAAAATAGGGAACATGGGGGTGACGCATCGCCGGCAGCAGAAGGATCACTCCCCAAAGCACCCAGCCGGTCCATAAAGTGACGCCCATGCCCAGCAACACAATGGGCACGATCCAGGTCATCCTGCGGTGCCAGCGGGGCGAAATCGCGTACAGGATATGACCGCCATCCAGCTGGCCCGCGGGAATGAGGTTCAGCGAGGTGACAAAGAGACCGACCCAACTCGCTATGAGGATGGGGTGGGGAAGCAGGTTGGTCAGAGCCGGCACTCCAGGAATCCAGGCGCTGAGGATCCGGTCCAGGAGCGCGACGGTCAATGGCTGGTGAAATTGGACCAGCGCCGGAGCCGTTCCGCCGTCGACCGGCCGGGAGAGCAGGATACCCAGGATCGTCGTGGGGAACGCTACCAGGTATCCCGCAATCGGTCCTGCGATGCCCACTTCGATCAGCGCCCGGCGCGAGGGAATCCGGGAGCGGATCCGGATCACCGCGCCGGCGGTTCCACTGAGCGTGGGCGCGGGCAGCACGTAAGGCCACGAAGCGCTAATACCATGGCGGCGGCAGAGGAAATAGTGCCCCGCCTCGTGGGCCAGCAGGATCCCTAAAAGCGCCAGCGAGAAAGACCAGCCGCTAGCCAGCGCTGAAGGATGATTCCAGATCCAGTGCAACGGGAAAAGATCGCCTTCGCTGGCCAGCGGCGGCTGGTCCAGGCGGAAGTTCCGCATGAGCAGCGCGCCCGTGCTCGCGGTGGTGACGATACTCGCCAGCAGCAGACCTAGCGGCAACCAGGCAATGGAGTTCGATGGCCTATGAGGAAAATCCCAGTGCTCTTGAGGACGCGGGAGAAGCGGATTGTCCCCGGATTTCCTGCACGAGGCTCCATACAGGGTAGGGTATGCGGCTTTCATTAAGGAAAGCCGCATGAAACTCGTCAACGCCAACGAGTTCGACAGGAAATCCGGATCCGCAGTGCTCGGTGCTGCCATGGGCCGGGGGCTATGAATCCAGCAGGTGAAGTTCCTTGCCCGGCTTGAAGCGAACAGCCTTGCCGGGAGTGATGGTCACTTCCGCACCGGTCCGCGGATTGCGGCCAATGCCAGTTTTCCGCGGGCGCACATTGAAGACCCCAAAACCCCGAAGCTCAATCCGGTCGCCCGAAGCGAGAGCTTTTTTCAGGCTTTCGAAAACCGTGTCAACAGCCGCCTCCGCCTTGTTGCGCGGTAGTCCGGTCTTGGCGATTACTTGATGGATGATGTCCTGTTTAATCAATGCCTTTACCCCGAGGGATGTGTAGGTAACTGCAAGGCCGGAGCTACGTCCTCATCGTATAGTGTGTTTCCTCTATGGTCCAGCGGCTTCGAGCGGCCGGCTACTGCAAGTGATTGTCAATGACCCCGGGCTGCCGTAAGATGCAGTTTCCAGCATCAGGCCCCTTCTACCTTTTCACCGCGCTTGGCTCTGCCGAGCAGGTTTTTTCTTAAGGAGTTGCATGTCCATTCAGTCCGACCGGTGGATTCGCGAGCAGTCGCTGAAGGGGATGATCGTCCCTTTCAGCGAAAAACAAGTCAGGGAAGGGGTCATCTCCTATGGCCTCTCCTCCTACGGCTATGACCTTCGCGTTTCCGATGAGTTCAAGATCTTCACCAACGTCAACAGCGCAGTCATCGACCCCAAAAACTTCGATGAGCGGTCTTTCGTCACCGTCACTGCCGACTCGGTTCTTATTCCTCCCAATTCCTTCGCCCTTGCCAGGTCGGTTGAATACTTCAAAATTCCTCGCGATGTGCTTACCATCTGCGTGGGCAAATCGACTTACGCCCGTTGCGGCATTATCGTCAACGTCACTCCCTTCGAGCCGGAATGGGAGGGCTTCGTGACCCTGGAAATTTCAAACACTACGCCGTTACCGGCCCGGATCTATGCCAACGAGGGTCTCTGCCAGATCCTGTTCTTCCGTGGGGACGAGGCCTGCGAGATCAGCTACGCGGACCGCAAGGGTAAGTACCAGAAGCAACAGGGTATAGTGCTGCCAAAGTTGTGATGGCCGAACCCACGAAATCACCTTCCCGCTTGCGGGTGGCGCTGCTTGAACCGGAGCCCATCCGCGTGCAGGGTTTTGTCACCCTCTTTCAGGATCATCCCCGCATCGAGTTTGTGGTTTTCGAACTGGCGCAGTTCCTGGCCGATCAGGAGTTCAAGCTGGCCCTGGTGGGCCTGCACGGGGACAAACTCCCGTTGCCGTTGGTGGGCACCATCCATGGGCTTCGACCCGATGTCCGGCTGATCGTTATGGGCCCGGAGGCTAACGACGAGGTCATATTGCAGGCGATCACGTCGGGAGCCAAGGCGTATCTCGAAGCCAACGCTACGCCACAACAGGTCGAACAGGCGATCGAGATCGTGAGCCAGGGGTCCATCTGGGCTCCGCGACGGGTATTGTCCATTTTTGTCGATCGTGCAACCCGGCCTTCTCGTTCCGCGGCCCCGGCTTCGGCTCAGTTCACGGCCCGCGAGACCGAGGTGCTCAAGTTGCTGGTCGCCGCGCGATCCAACCGCGAGATTGCCAGGACGCTGGGCATCGAAGAGCGAACAGTCAAAGCGCATGTGGCCAAACTCATGCGTAAGGTTGGGGTGGAGAACCGCATCGCCCTGTCTATCTACGCGGTGACCAACTCGATCGTCGCTCCGAACCCGGAATAAAGGCCTCCTACAGAGGGGGTACTTTAGGTCAGGGTACCTTAGTGACATTGCTTGGTTACCCGTCTTGGACGACAGTTACTTTAGAAACAACGCAGATCTGGGGACGGGGCTTCTGATGGCGAACGCTGCAATCACCAGCCCCCATTTTTTACTCCTCTGTCCTGTCTCTCCTGCTCCTCGCTACTGCAATTGACTCAACCTCTTGCGCAATGCCTGCATCTTAGCAATCACGCGTCCTTTCTCCGTCCCGCGTAGTCGTAGGGCGGATCGGATGCCCGGAAGATAAGCTTCGAATCGGCGTTTCCTCTTGCATAATTGACCTAGGCTAACTTTAGCTTGGGCTAAACTTCGTTAACATCAGCGAATTTGGTAACGTGCGGACCAATGTCCCACTTGGAGATTTGGAAGACCATGAAACAGCTCTTCGCAATTTTTTGTGCAGTTGGGATGGTCCTCACTGCCTTGTCTGCCTCTGCTGCCGACGATAAGGCTACGATCGAAGCGCGCATCGCCAGCGCGAAAGACGTTCTGGATGCGATTATGGCCACCCCGGACAAGGCGATCCCAAATCAGATCATGTCTCAGGCCACATGCGTGGGTGTTGTTCCCAGTGTGAAGAAAGGCGCCTTCGTAGTGGGCGCGGAGTACGGTCAGGGCGTCGTCACCTGCCGCACCGGCCACGGCTGGAGCGCTCCCGCCTTTATCATGATCGCCGGCGGAAGTTTCGGATTTCAGATCGGCGGCCAATCCACCGACCTGGTTCTCGTTGCTGTCAACGAAAAGGGGTTCCAGGACCTGTTGAAGAGCAAGTTCAAGATCGGTGGCGATGCGTCAGCCGCCGCGGGCCCGGTAGGCCGCGATTCCCAGGCTGCGACCGACTGGAAGCTTACCGCCGAGTTGCTTACCTATTCTCGAGCCAAAGGACTCTTCGCCGGCGTCGACCTCACCGGAGCCGTGGTAAACGAAAATACGGATGCGACTCGGGCATTCTACGGCGTTG
This sequence comes from uncultured Acidobacteriaceae bacterium, assembly GCA_963788515.1. Taxonomy (GTDB): domain Bacteria; phylum Acidobacteriota; class Terriglobia; order Terriglobales; family Acidobacteriaceae; genus PALSA-350. The sequence goes on along the minus strand of CAWBGZ010000015.1, from coordinate 1,178,859 downwards.
CCCACCCCAGTGCACAGATCCTGAAAGGGGAAGTTGCGACCCCGCCGTATGCACAGCCTTTTGTGCGCACGGTAGCAAAGTATTTCTCCGAAGTCAGGAAATAGCCCTTTCTTCTCCGTCTCCCTTTTTGCTCCTGTTTTCAAAACTGCCCGGCGATACCGGGCAGTTTTTTTGGGTGCCGTTTAGACTGAATTGGCTGTTGGGGCTCGGGAGACAGCTGTGCAGGCGGATGCGAAGACGACTGGAATTCATAGTGGTGTGGACACTGGTGAAACTTCTCGGCATGCCCCCAAGGGGTGTCGCCCGGGGAATCGGGGCGCTGGTCGGAAGACTCGCCCTGGTCCTCACCCCACGCTTGCGGCGCGCCGGCCATCGTAATCTAAGCTTGGCGTTTCCCCAAAAGACAGCCGCGGAGCGGCAACAAATCCTGCGCCGGCTCTATCGCAATTTGGGCTGGTTGCTGGCCGAGTTCTGTCAGATGCCGTATTACACCCCGGAGATGACCAACCGCTTCATCCGTTATGAGGGGCTGGAGCACTACCTGGCGGCACGCGATCAGGGTAAAGGAGTTCTCATCCTCACCGGCCATCTGGGCGCGTGGGAATTATCGAGCTTCTATCACTCGCTCATGGGCTATCCCATGAGCATCGTCATCCGCCGTCTGGATAACCCGCTGGTCGACCACCTGGTCAACCAGATCCGATGTCTGCACGGCAATCAAGTGCTTCATAAGGACGACTTTGCCCGCGGCTTGCTGGCCTCCATGCGCCGTGGCGAGACGGTAGGCATCCTGATGGACACCAACATGACGCCGCCTCAGGGTGCGTTCGTCGATTTCTTTGGTCATCCTGCCTGCACCGGATCTGGACTGGCGCGCGTCGCCATGAAGACCGGGGCCCAGGTGCTGCCCGGCTTTCTGCTCTGGGAGGAGGCAACGCAGCAGTATGTGCTGCGCTTCGGCGCGCCCCTGGACTTGGCCTGCAGCGGCGACGTGGAGGCGGATGCCATTGCCAATACCGCCTTGTTCACCAAGGTGATTGAGGACTACATTCGCCAATATCCCGACCAATGGCTTTGGGTACACCGCCGCTGGAAGACTCGGCCACAGGGAGAGGCAGCGATCTACACTTGAGCCGGAACAGGAGCAAAGACTTGCCTGCGAGCATCACGCTGAGTCAACTGGCGGTAAGCCTTGGAGCGGAGGTCGATCGCGGCTCGGCGGATCCGGTCATCACCGGGGTCTCCAGCATCGCGGCGGCGGGGCCGGGATGCCTGGTGTTCGCCGAAGACGAAGCCTCCTTTGCGAGTGCGCTTGCATCCTCTGCTGCTGCCGTTCTTGCTTCCCCGCAGGTCGGAGTCCTGAACGGGAGCAAACCGGTTCTGCGCGTTCCCCAGCCGCGCCTGGCCTTCGCCCGGGCAGCAGTGTTGCTGCGCGCCGCACCGCTCGTTCCCTCCATCCACGCTACCGCTGTGGTTGCACCTGGAGTGCAGATTGCCGGGGACGTCTCGATTGGCCCCCATGCCTTCATCGAGGAGGGAGCCAGCATCGGCGCAGCCACCTCCATCGGCAGCGGAGTCGTGATCGGCGCCGGCGTCTCCATCGGCAGCAATTGCCGCCTCTACCCCCGGGTCGTCATCTACCCGGGCGTCACCCTCGGCGATCGGGTGGTGATCCACGCCGGGGCGGTGCTGGGTGCCGACGGCTTCGGCTACGTCCGCGATCGGGCGAGTGGCGAGTACACTCAGTTTCCCCAACAGGGAACGCTGATCATCGAGGACGATGTGGAGGTAGGCGCCAACACAACCATTGACCGCGGCGCCCTCGAAGAAACCCGCATCGCCCGCGGCACCAAGCTCGACAACCTGATTCACATTGGTCACAACTGCAACATTGGACGCAATGTCGTCATCGCCGCCCAGACCGGCATTTCAGGTTCGAGTACGGTGGGCGACGGCGCAATCCTGGGCGGCCAGGTAGGCATGGGCGATCATGCTCTGATCGGTCCCGGGGTCATCGTCGGCGGACAGGGCGGCATCCTGCCCAAGAAAAAACTTCTCGGGCCGGGAATCGTCTTTTGGGGAACCCCGGCCAAACCAGTCCGGCAGTACCTGAAGGAATTGGCGACCCTGGCCCGACTGGCCTCCAAATCCGGAGAAAAGTAGATGGCTATTGTGGTCGTGGGCGGGCATTCGCGCAGCGTGGGAAAGACCTCGGTGGTGGCCGCCTTGATCGCCCGCCTGCCCGAGCGCAACTGGACCGCCTGCAAGATAACCCAGTTCGGCCACGGGTTTTGCAGCGCAAATGGCGAGCCCTGTGATTGCCAGACGGACGAGCATACGATCGCCATCAGCGCTGAGCGCGATCCCAATACCGGCACCGACAGCGCCCGCTTTCTAGCTGCCGGGGCTAAGCGCTCGCTCTGGGTCCGCACCCGCATCGGATGCTTGGCTGATGCCATGCCGCGTATTCGCCAGGAGATTCAGGCGGCCGAGAACATGATCTTCGAGTCCAACAGCTTGCTGCAGTTTCTGCGTCCTGATCTCTATCTCACGGTCCTGGATCATGCCACAGCGGACTTCAAAGACTCCGCACGGCTGTTTCTGGACCGCGCGGACGCGGTGTTGCTGCGTTCATCGGGGCGGGAGCTCATACCGCAATGGAACCAGGTCTCTTTGCGGCTGCTGGCAGGCAAGCCACGCTTCCTGATAACGCCCCCAGACCTGATCGGCGACGATCTGGTCGATTTTGTGGACCGGGCGATAGCCTCAACTAATTGAAAACAAGTTACTTGATGGGTGCCCCATTCAAGCCGTACTTTGGCTTGGGTGGGCTAGGATGCCTCCTCAACCCGTCTGTCATTAGGACCGCAGCCAGGGATCTACAGTTCTCTATTTCAGGGGGAAAGGCTCGGCCTTGATGGAACCGTCGCGTTGCTTGAGCAAAATCTGTACCTTGCTTTCGGCGTTATCCAGCTCTTGCTTGCATTGCGCAGAGAGCCGCATGCCCTCCTCGAACATCTTGATCGAGTCTTCGAGCGGCAGATCACCGCGCTCCAGTTGAGCCACGATGGTCTCCAACTGTTTCAGCGATTCCTCAAACGTTGCCAACGCCGGCCCTTTCCTGGGGTAGAACAACCTCTAGAATCTCTACCGCGCCGGGGTAGCGCCCAAACGGCGCGCTGACCTGCACCCCCTGGATCATGGGGCGTGCCGCGGCCAGCATCTCCCGTGCGATCAGAATTCCTTCTGCGCGCGCTCGATCGGGAGTGTCCGCCTTTTGCATGCGCAGCATGATCTCGTCGGGCATGGAGACCCGCAGATCGTTCTTCATGAATTCAGCATTGCGCAGGCTGGTCAGCGGCCAGATACCCGCAATCACCGGGATGCGAAAACCCTCAATGCGCTTGAGGAAAGCCTCCAGCAGCTTCAGGTCAAATACCGGCTGGGTGATCGCATATTCAGCGCCCGCTTCTACCTTGTAGGCGAAGCGTCGAATCTCATTGTCCATGTCCGGCAACCCGGGATTGGCGGCCACGCCAATGGTCAAGCCGCTCGAAACACCGACGGGATTGCTTCCCAGATCCAATCCGTGGTTCAACCGCCGTACGATGTTCACCAATCCAATGGCATCCACGTCGAAAACCGCCGTGGCATCGGGATAATTGCCCAGCTTGGGGGGATCGCCGGTGAGGCAAAGAATATTCTTCAAGCCGATCGAAGAAGCCCCCAGCAGGTCCGACTGGATGCTTAGCAAGTTGCGGTCGCGGCAGGTATAGTGCAGCAGCGTTTCCATGCCGGTCTGCTGAATCTGGATACACAGACTCTGCGCGCTCATGCGCGGCGCCGCTCGAGACAGATCGGGGACATTGATGATGTGGACCCCGTTTTGCAGCAGCATCCGAGCCGCCGCGAGTTCGCGCTCACAGGCGATGCCCTTGGGAGGGACCATCTCAACCATGGTGACAAAGGTGCCGCTGGCGATCAGCCCACCGAGGCGCGATCGCTCAGCCAGTGGCGCGGGCTCGACCTCGGACGCGACAGGCGTCTGCTTCACTTGAGTGTGCGATACCTCCATCGCACCCATGGCGCGCAGGGAAGATTTCATCGACCGGATATGACTGGGCGTGGTGCCGCAGCAGCCGCCCACAAATTGAACACCTGCCTTTACCAGCTTGCGAGCGAAGCTCGCCATATATTCCGGCGAGCAGAGGTAAATGTTGCGTCCCTCCACGGCGCGCGGCATGCCGGCATTGGGCATGGCGACCAAGGGCAGATTGGTGGCCGTCGCCATGCGTTCGATCGCAGTAAGTACCGTCGCCGGTCCTACGCTGCAGTTGCAGCCGATGGCATCCGCACCCCATTCGGTTAAGCGGGCGGCGGCCGTCTCCGGGGAAGAGCCATCCAGGCAGTTTGCTTCCTCATCGACGGTTACCATCACCAAAATCGGCAGCGACGGAGCGGTCGATTTTGCTGCAAGAATGGCCTGTTCCGCCTCATTCAATGCGGAAACGGTCTCGATCAACAGAAGATCGACCCCACCTTCCGCCAGACCGCGAATCTGCTCCGCAAAGGCTTCGCGCGCCTCTTCGAGGCCGATCTTTCCCAGCGGTTCCAGTCGTGCGCCCAGGGGCCCGACAGCGCCCGCAACCCATGCCTTTCCGCTTTGCTTGTCGGCTCGCTGGTTCACCGCCTTGCGCGCAATTTCGGCGCCGGCGCGATTGATCTCGATCACTTTGTCCGCGAGGCCATAGCGCTGCAAACGTAGGGCATTGGCGCCAAAAGTATTGGTCTCGATGATCTCCGCGCCCGCCTGCAGATACTCCTCGTGGACGGTCCGCACCAGCTCCGGCTGAGACAGATTTAACTCGTCGTAGCAGCGATTGATGAAGATGCCCCGAGCGTACAGGCTGGTGCCCATGGCCCCATCGCACAGCACCGTTCGCGTTCCGAAGATCTCTGTGAGCCGGTTCTTCATAGGGTAAGTCTAACTATGCTAAGCCACCCGAGGCGCGAAAGCCAACCGCCGCTTTGTTATACTTGGCCTTTCCCGCATGTCCGCCGCGTGGTGATTCTGGTGAGGTCTTAGGTTGAAGAAAAGAAGTCTCCGGTCGTTGTGTGCCCTTTGTGCGCTAGCCTGCTCTGTATTCGTTCTTCTGGCCGGTTGTGGCCAGAGCTATTACTTTGGCGGCCGGGCTTTGCCCCCCAGCGGAATCCTCAACCGTGTACTGATTGCGGTCCAAAACCCTGGCGCCCTGACCAAGGGCACGCTGCAGATCGTCGATGCCCATTACGACATCCGCCACAGCTTCAACAACAAGGTTGCCTCCTTCAATGTCGCGGGATACTCCGGCGCCGATCCCCTAACTATCCAGAATATGCCCGAAGAGCAGGCCGGAGCGGTCTACGGCGCCGGGGATGGCAGCTATGCCTTGTTGAATTACGCCCAGGAAAAGCAAACCACCACCGTAACCTTGAACGGAGCGTCCTCCAGCGTGTATATCTCGCGCGACCAGAGGTACGTTTTTGCCGCCAACCAGGCTTCGCACACGCTCACCGTGCAGGACCGGGGTCTCGGCACCAGCTATGGGTTAAATCTGCCCAACGTCTTCCGCGTGTCCATCAACCCAAGTGGTTCGGCGGCCCTGGCCTTCATTCAGAACAGCAACCTGGTCTACAGCGTTTACAAGCTGCAGACGAATCAGAAGGCTCCCTCGAACGCGGAGGATTGCGAACCGCAAAACCTGCCTGTGTACTGCCTGCTGCCAGTGCCGGGCGCTTTTGATCGACCCACCAAGGCGGTGTTTTCTCCCGATGGCGCTACGGCCTTTGTGCTCAACTGCGGCCCGGAGTGTGGAGGGGTGCAGGCCAGCGTCAGCTTCCTGCCGGTGGCCGGGATCATCATCCAGAGCGGCGCGCCGGTGCCGCCGGGTGCTCCGACCAACGTGACCGCCACGGTGCCTGTTCCCGGCGGGACCACCGATGCCATCGCCAACGGAAGTCTCTTGTATCTCGCCGGCCAGCAGCTGCAACCTGACGGCTTTTTTGCCGGCTTCCTCTCCATACTCGACACCAACGCCAAGCAGGTCACGGGTGCGTACTCCATCAGCGATGGGACGCATCTGAAGATGCTATTCGGTGACGACAATACGCTCTGGGTCGGGTCGCAGCTCTGTACCCAGGGCGAACGCTACCATCAAGGCGCCACCACCGACCTCGGTTGCCTCACGATGTTCAACACCTCAAGCAACTCGGTTACCATGATCGACTCTTACAAGGGCGACGCGACCGGCATTGCCGCGGTGACCAGCCTCCACAAGGTCTATACCGCCGAGGGCGGCCAGGTGTACATCTACAACACGGTCGATGGTTCGTCTCTGGATAATTCGCAGGTGACCGTAATCGGCACGGCTTACGATGTCGCCTACATGGACGCACCGAGCGATGACAACAACACCACTTATTAAGCGTTTCGCGGCATGAGCGGCCCGGATGCAGTCGACGTTCTGGCCGTCGCTGCCCATCGCGACGACGTAGAGCAGACCTGTGGCGGGACGCTCTTGCGCATGCATGCGCTGCAACTGCGCACGGCCATTCTCGACCTGACCCAGGGGGAAGCGGGCACCCGCGGTTCCGCGGAAGAGCGGGCCCGGGAAGCCGAGGAGGCTGCTCGCATCCTGTGCGTGGCCTGGCGGGGAGCGCTCGACATTCCCGATGGCCGGGTGGAAAACACCTGGGAGAACCGCATCAGGATCGTTCGCAAGCTGCGGCAGTTGCGGCCGCGGGTGGTGATTTTGCCCTACTGGCAAGGCCGGCATCCGGACCACTACAACAGCTCCGCTCTCGGGTATGAGGCCTGCTTCTTATCTGGCTTGGCAAAAATCGAAACCAGCGAGCCGCCTTTCCGGCCCTTCAAAATCGTCTATGCCAGCCTCTACGCCGATGTGCGGCCCAGCTTTGTCGTCGACATCACGTCCTGCATTGAAGAACGTTTTCGCGCCCTGCTCGCCTATCGGTCGCAATATGCCGATCAGCCCGCAGGTGGGACACTTTTTGTGCCCCACGAGGAGATCCGCGAACGCACCTTCTCCCTGGCCCGGCATTATGGCCTGCTGGGCGGCGTCCGCTATGCGGAGCCTTTCGTGCAGAAGGAAGTGGGGTTGGTCGACGACCTTACGCTGCTTCCGGTGGCATCGATCTAAAGAGACCTGCGGTTCCACACTCACAAGAAGCAAAGCTCTAGAATGGAGCCATGCAGCAAACGTGGGATGCATCCCTTTACGCCGGCAACGGGCGGTTTGTAGCCTTGCTCGCCGGCTCGCTGGTGGCGGCACTGCAGCCGCTGGCGGGCGAACGCATCCTGGACCTGGGGTGCGGCGACGGCTTCCTTACCCAGCAGATTGCCGAATCGGGAGCGAGCATGGTTGGGGTCGACTCCTCGCCGCAGATGATTGCCGCGGCCAAAGAACGGGGAGTGGACGCGCGCTATGCCAGCGGAGAAGCGCTGCCGTTCGAGCGGGAATTCGACGCCGTCTTTTCCAACGCAGCGCTGCACTGGATGACCGACCAGGATGCTGTGCTTGAGGGCGTGTACCGGGCGCTCAGGCCGGGGGGCCGCTTCGTAGCCGAATGTGGTGGGCAAGGAAACATCGCCGCGATTCGTATAGCGCTGCTGGCGGTCTTGACCAACCGCGACGTACCGGCGGAGCGCATCGAGAGCAATCGCTTCTTTAGCAGCACTGAGTATCGCACCCGGTTGGAGAGCCATGGCTTCCTGGTCGAGGAGATCACTCTAACGCCGCGGCCTACGCCGCTGCCTTCGGGCATGGCCGACTGGCTCCAGACCTTCCGCCGCAGCGTGCTCGAGCAATTGCCTGTCGCCGAGCGGCCGGCGGCTATCGAGCAGATCGTCAGCCTGCTCAAACCGGTTCTGTGCGATCGCGAGGGGAACTGGACGGCTGACTACGTGCGACTGCGCTTTAAAGCGCGGCGTCCGTAAAAGGCTGCGGAAAGACGCCGGTGGGTAGGTCCGGCCCTTACAGGCTGCGGAACCGCAACAAAAGCTTGGGTGGCCCATTCAAGCCGCATTTTGGCTTGAGTGGGCTACGATGCCTCCCCACCCGTTTGTCATTAGGACCGTAGCGACCTGTCCCGGATGCCGTGGAAGCGTAGCGGAGGGACCTGCTGTCTCTGAGCCTACCCTTAGGAGAGTGGCTGTTGCCCGCGGTAGTTGCCCGCACCGGCCAAGGCCGCTGCCGGCCCCAGCGCGGGAAGATAGACGCGCACGGCCGCTCCGGGAAAAATGGGATCCGTACTGTTGGTCAGCTCTATCTTGCCGCCATGCTTTTCTACGATTCCCCGGCTCACCCACAAGCCGAGGCCGGTGCCCTGCTCGCCCTTGGTGGTGAAGAAGGGCTTGAAAAGTTTGACAAGGTGGGCATCTTCAATGCCGGGACCGCTGTCAGTAATCGTCACCAAAGCGCCGGGACGGCTATCCGTGGGGAACGACGACTCGATCAGGACCTGCACCCGTCCGCCCCGCCCCGATGCTTCGGCCGCGTTGGTGATCAGATTGGTGAAGACCTGCCGCAATTCACCGGGGAAACCCTGGACGGCGGCCCCATCGCCCAGCCTCCGGTCGATCGCAATGGATTGGTCTTTCAACTGCCGGTCGAGCAATAGCAGCACGCTTTCGAGTAGCTCGCGCAAATCCACTTCAACCGGGGCCTTCGGCTCGCGATAAAGGCCGAGCATGGCGCGGCTTATCTGCAGGGTACGGTTCAGTTCCTGCTGGGCCATGGCGAGGTAGCGCTGCTGCAGGGCCGGATCGTTCTCGTTTGCCATCAGGTAATGAAGGTTGGCGACCGAGTCCAGTGGATTATGTATTTCATGGGCAATGCTTGCGGAAAGGCGCCCGGCAACGGCCAGTTTCTCGTGTGCCATCAGGGCCTCATCTCTTCGCCGCAGATCGGTGACATCGCGGAAGACCAGCACCACCCCGGCGACCTCGCCCTTGGCGTCGCGAATCGGGGCAGCACTTTGATCGATCAAGTACTCCGTGCCGTCCTTGGCGAGCAGCCGCAAATGATTCGTGGCTGTGGGGTCTTTGGTCTCCGCCCACGAGCCGGGGTTCTGTACCGGTTCGCGTGTTTCTTCATCCGTGGTGCAGAAGACGGTTTCGAGACGCCTCCCCTTCGCCTCCTCCAGCGTCCAGCCAGTCAGTTGCTGAGCCACCGGATTCATAAGTTCCACGCGGCGCTGGTGATTGCATGCAATTAAGGCGTCGCCCACCGATTCCAGCGTAGTTTGCAGCCATTGCCGGCTCTCGATCAGCTCATCCGCGCGCTCGTGCGCTTCTTCCAGTGAAGTTCGGAACGCCCTGGAGACTTCCCTCATATTTCGCTGGGTGTAGATGCCCAGGACGATACCAGTTCCAATGGAGGACAAAATCAGAATCGCCATGAGCGTACGAACCTGCGAGTTGGTGGACTCTACCTCCTCGTCGCGCCGCTTCACCTCGATCTGGGTCATCGCGCCGATCCGGGTCCGCAAGAGGGCCATCAGCTGACCCCCGTTCAGGTCGAGTGCCGTATCCCCAAATATCTTTCCTGCCCGCAGATTGTCCAGCGCCTTACCGGCAAATCCCATCCACAGTTCATGGCTGTCGCGTATCTGGCGTAGCCGCATAAGCTGGTCAGGATCGTCTCGGACCAGGTACAGCAGGCGATCCAAAGTTCCGTGCAGTGCGCCTTCCGCATTCTGATAGGGCTCAAGGGTACTCGGATCGTGGGTGAGCTGGTAATCCCTGAGGCCGGTCTCCTGATCGACCACCAGCCGTTCCAACTCGTTTAGCATCGCAGTGATGCGATCGGTGTGGTCAATCCTTCGCTGCTCCCGCAGGGTGCGCTGGAACTGCCAGGCAAGCACCAGGGCCAGGAGGAGAAGCAAGACCAAAGGCAGCAGTACCGTGGTAACCAGGATTTGCCGGAACTGATGGAGATTCACCGGGAGCCGCCTCGTCCATCGGATGCGTTTGTCTGCAAGAGGTCCTTCAGCTTTTCAACCAGGGTGAAGGCGCCATCCCCTTTGGTTGCCGAGACACTCACCACCCGCATCACCTCTTCGGGAAGGGCGACATAGGCCGAAAGCATGAGGATCGGTATGTCTGGCTTACGCTTGCGCAGGATGGCGGCTACCTGACCCCCGTCCATGCCCGGCATAGCGTAATCCACGATCACTGCGTCAATCTCCTGGGTATCGAAGATCGATAAACCAGACACCCCGTCCTTCGCCGTCAGCACGGAGAAGCCCTCACGCTCGAGAACCATCTTCCGGATCTCAAGGCCGAGATCTTCATCGTCGATACACAAGATGACTGGACGCGACACGGTGTTTACCGTCCTGGGTATTGATCTACCCTAATAAATGCCACAATGCAGCCGGTGAGTGCCATGTTTGAAACTTGCTATTGACAGGAAACTCGGGGAATGCCGGGATTTCTCGCAAATTGACAAGGATTCACCGTAGTTTTGCATTCCCTCTATCCAGTTAGGTTACGCTAAACGCATCCGCTTAGAGCGTTCTCTCCTGCCACTTAAGTGGCCGTATCCTGAGCGGCACGAACCTGAGGGAGACCCAGTTGAGCCAGACCGTATGCGTCCTTGAAGATGATCCAGATATTTCGCGCTTGGTACAGCATCATCTGGAAGCCGCAGGTTTTGGTGTACGTGTCTATAGCACCCCGGCAAACCTGGTCCCTGACGCCGAGCGCCAGGCGCCCGTGCTCTTTCTGCTGGACATCATGGTTCCCGGCGGAGACGGCCTCGACGTGTGCCGCCGCCTGCGCAGCAATCCCGCTCTAAGCACGATCCCGATCATCTTTCTCACCGCCCGGGCGGGTGAAAACGATCGCGTCCTCGGCCTGGAACTGGGTGCCGACGACTACATCACCAAACCCTTCGCCACCCGCGAACTGATTGCCAGGGTCAAAGCCGTGCTGCGCCGCTTTGAACGGCCCACGGCGCCCTCCATCATCAGCTTTGAGGAAGTGGTCATTGACGCCAGTGCGATGCAACTGAAGGTGCGGGGAGAACTCACCACCACCACCGCAACCGAGTTTCGCCTGCTGGATTACCTGGCCCGGCATCCTGGCCGCGTCTTCAGTCGCGATCACCTGCTCGACGCGGTCTGGGGAGATGCCCGCTTTGTGACCCCCCGCTCCGTCGACGTCTATGTGCGGCGCATCCGTGAGAAAATTGAGACTGATCCCGAGAGCCCCCGTTTTCTCAAGACCGTCCGTGGCGCGGGCTACCGTTTCGAGGTCCCCCGGCTGGTGGAGGAACCGCGCAAGTCAGCTTCCTAGGCTCTGCCGGGGTAAACGCTGCCAACGTTCCGGCTTATGAAAAAAGAGGATAGCCTCGTGACGGGCAGGGTCTTCAGCAAGCTGTTCTTCGCTTTCGTGGTGGTCCTTTTCCTGGGCATGGTGGTGCTCGATTTCTCCCTACGCCAGGTCATGGAACAATCCCTGCGCACGCAGGCGGAGGAGTCACTGGTGGGCGAAGCCCGCCTGCTGGCAGCGAACATAAGCGCCTCCGGTGTTGCGTCCCCTGATACTCAGTCTTTTGATGCTCAGTATTTGCAGCCGATGGCCCGCCTCGATGCAGCTGCCACTGGTGCAGACGTAGCCATCTTCGATGCCCAGGGACGGATGGTGGCCTCCTCTCAGGGCGATGCCGGGAGAGTTGCCGGGGCGCACGCTCCTGAGGTCGCCGCGGTCCTTGATCAACACCAGCCCCTGGGCCGCGCAAGGCGAGGGCGCATGCTTTACGTTGCCGTTCCCGCCGGCCCCCTGGTGGTTCGCCTGGCTTACCCTTTTACCGGCGTTCCTGCGGCCGTGCACGTACTGCGCCGGGGCATTGTGCTGGCTTCGCTCCTCTCACTGGTGGTGGCAACGCTGCTGGCGGCATGGCTGGCGCAGCGGGCTGCCAAGCGCCTGGCCCGCATCGTGGTTTTTGCCAACCGGATTGCCGCCGGGGATCTCTCGGCCCGAATGGAAGAGGGCAATCTGGATGAGATCTCCGCCGTCGCTCACGCGCTCGACGTTACCGCCAGCCGGCTGGAACACAGCTTTCATGCCCTGGAAAGCAGCCGCAGCGAGCTGACGGCGCTGCTGGACAGCATGCAGGAGGCGGTCATCGCCATCGACCCGCAGGGACAGGTGAGTTGGTGCAATGCCGTGATGCAGCGGATCGCGTTGAGTCCAGTGCAGGAGGGCCGTGCCCTGGTGCATTCCGTTCGCGATCCTGAGGTCCTGTCCGCGGTGGGGGCGGCCCTCACCCTACGCCAGGCGAGCCGCCGGCGAGCCACCTCCGTTTCCCCGGGCAAGATTTTTGAGGTCAACGCTGCACCCATGCCCGGTGGGGGCGCGGTCGCCGTGCTGCATGACGTCTCGGAAATCGAGCGTTCTGAGACCACCCGCAGGGACTTCGTGGCCAACGTGTCCCATGAACTGCGCACTCCGCTCACCTGTATTACGGGATACGTCGAGACCCTGCTCGATGACGGCGATCTCAGCAGTCAAGCGCGCGAGTTCCTGCAGATTATTCTCAAGAACGCGGCGCGCATGAACCGTCTTACCGAAGACCTGCTAGCCCTGGCCAGCGTGGAATCCGGCGACTACAAGCTCCGGCTGCAAAAAATCCAGGCTTCCCGGCTGGTCGAAGAAGCGGTTGGCTCCCTGGCGGGGCTGGTGCTTGATTCAGCGGCGATCCTCGAAGTGGGCGAGACCACCGATGAACCGGTGATGGCAGATCTCGACGCTCTCAGCCAGGTCTTTGGAAACCTGGTAGAGAATGCAATGAAATATGGCAAGGCAGGCGGTCGCGTGAGGGTGGGGGCGCGCAAGCAGGAAGCGACGATCGAATTCTACGTTCAGGATTTTGGCCCCGGCATCGCGTATGAGCATCTGCCTCGTATCTTTGAGCGCTTCTACCGGGTGGATAAAGCCCGCTCGCGCGAATCCGGCGGGACTGGACTGGGGCTGGCGATCGCCAAGCATATTGTTCAGGCCCATGGCGGGCATATCCGCGTGGAGAGCGAACTTGGATTAGGTGCGACCTTTCTCTTTCGCCTGCCCTGTGTTGCAGATCCCGGCGCGCCGGCGCCGCCTCTAACCGGGACTATTCCGCAGCCATCTACGCAAACTGTTGAAAGATAAATGTTTGTGACCACCGCTGGGAATGCTTTTCTCGCCATATTCATCGCCTTGTAAAGACTCGTTCACAGACACAACTGAAAATCAGGGTGATTTTCCTGAGGTGGAACGTGAGAAAGACAATTTGGCTGTTGGCCGCTGCTGTGAGTGCAACGGTCTGCGTGGGCCACGCGCAAAAGCTCAATGGAGCGGGAGCGACCTTCCCATATCCTATTTATTCCAAGTGGTTTAGTGAGTACATGGCCTCCCATCCCGGGGTCACGATCAATTACCAGTCGATTGGGAGCGGCGGGGGCATCCGCCAGGTGACGGCCGGAACGGTTGATTTCGGCGCTAGCGACGTCACCATGACAGACGAACAACTGGCCGCCTCCAAGGTCAAGATTCAGGCCATTCCTGCCGTGCTGGGTGCAGTGGTCCCGATTTTCAACCTCCAGGGTGTCAGTGAACTGCGCATAGGGCCAGACGTCATGGCTGATATCTACTTGGGCAAAATCTCCAAGTGGGACGATGCCCGAATAGCCAAGGACAATCCGGGAGTCAAGCTACCCTCCCAGGATATTTTTGTGGTCCACCGTTCTGACGGAAGCGGCACCACTTTCATCTTTACCGACTACCTCTCCAAGATCAGTAAAGATTGGGCAAGCGGCCCCGGTAAAGGTGCGGCGCCGAGTTGGCCGAGGGGGATTGGCGCCAAGGGCAACGAAGGTGTTGCCGGCTTTGTACGCCAATCGCCGGGCGCGATTGGGTATGTCGAACTCATTTACGCCTTGCAGAACAAGATTCCGTTCGCCTCGGTAAAGAGCGCGGGAGGAACCTGGTTGAAGGCTTCCATTGAAGGAGTGTCGGAAGCGGCCGCCAGCGTCAAGAGCATGCCAGCCGATTACCGCGTTTCCATTACCAATGCACCTGGAAACGCTTATCCAATCTCCAGCTTTACCTGGCTCCTGATTCCGCAACCTGCTAAGGATCCTGCCAATGGGAAGGTTCTGATCGATTTTCTCAAATGGATGCTGCAGCATCAGAACGAGGCCAGTTCACTCTACTACGCCCCGCTTCCTGCTTCGGTAGCGCAGAAGGTCAGTGCCACCATCAACACACTTAAGTAGACGCTTTGATTCCAGCCAGGCGCACGCCACCGGTGTGTGCCTGATGTTATTCTGGCCCGGCAGTGATCTCTCTATTTGGTCCACGCAGGATAATCTTTTTCATTTCAAAAGGTTTGGGCGTGGCTGGTTTAACCTGAAATTCACTAAAGACCGCTACGGTATGAGTGGTGAACTCAGAGACTCAGGTGCCGCGAGTGGCTGGCCAGGCTGACGTGACCCAGCGAACAGAAAGCAGTCCGTCACCCGGCGCTGAGCCGTCGCCCTCTCCCGTCCGCACATATCTTCTGAATTGCGGCAACTCCTCGCTTGCCGATCGCGCCTTTAGCACGCTCATGCTGGTGTGCGCCCTCAGCATCTTCGCCATCGTGGTGTTGATCCTGGTTGAGCTCATTTCCGGCTCGAAGCTCACCATTCAAAAATTCGGAATGTCGTTCTTCTTTGGTTCCGCCTGGGATCCAGTTAACGGCAACTTCGGAGCACTACCCTTTATCTACGGCACCGTGGTCTCGTCGATCTTGTCGCTCATCATCGCCGTGCCTCTGGCGGTGGGTGTCGCCATCTTCCTTACCGAGATGTGTCCGGCCTTCCTGCGCGGCTTCCTGGCCTTCTTTACGGAGTTGCTGGCTGCTATTCCCAGCGTGGTTTATGGTCTCTGGGCAGTTTTTGTTATGGTTCCGTTGCTGCGCCAATATTTGTATCCCTTCCTCATCAAGACCCTGGGCTGGTCAGGGATCTTCGCCGGTCCGAACTATGGTTACGGAATGTTCTCAGCGGGCGTGATTCTCTCCATCATGATTCTGCCCATCATCTCGTCCCTTACCCGCGAGGTGATCTCGGCGGTTCCCTATTCCCAGCGGGAAGCGGTGCTGGCCCTGGGAGCCACGCGCTGGGAGATGATCCGCATGGGCGTGCTGCGCAATGCGCGCATCGGCATCGTGGGTGCCGTGATCCTCGGCCTTGGCCGCGCCCTGGGCGAAACCATGGCGGTCACCATGGTCATCGGCAACCGGCCGGAAATCGCGCGCTCTCTGCTGGCCCCGGCCTACAGCATGGCCAGCGTCATCGCCAATGAGTTCAGCGAGGCCGCCGACGACCTTTCCCGCAGTGCCTTGATTGAAATCGGGTTGGCGCTGTTTATCGTCACCATCATCGTGAATGCGCTGGCCCGGGTGCTGGTTTGGGCTGTCACTCGCGGCGCGCCGGTGAGAGGAACTTAGCGAATGGCCTCTTCTAACACCGCTATGCCCCTGCTACGCGCTCGGACTTTCAACCGGGTTTGGCGGATCTTTGCCAATCACCTGGCCACCATTGCTGCCGTGGGCGCCACCATCCTGGTCATGGCACCGCTTATCGCTATTTTTTGCTACCTCATCTTTAAAGGCGCCAGTTCCCTCAATCTCGCTTTCTTTAGCCAGATACCCAAGCCCGTGGGTGAGGTGGGCGGCGGGATGGCCAATGCCATCGTTGGGTCTGGTGTTCTATTGGCAATCGCCAGTCTCATGGGCGTGCCTATCGGCATTGCCGGCGGCATCTACGTCGCGGAGTTTGGCCGCAATAAACGTTTGGCCAACATGGTCAGATTTACCGCCGACGTGCTCAACGGCGTGCCCTCGATCGTCATGGGCATTGCCGTGTTCACCCTCATTGTCTTACCGCAAAAAGGCTTCTCCGCGCTTTCCGGCGGCGTGGCGCTCGGTATCATGATGATCCCGACCATCACCCGCACGACCGAAGAGATGCTGCTGATGGTGCCCCTGAATGTGCGCGAGGCGGCTCTCGGGCTAGGTGTGCCGAACTGGCGGTCGGTTCTTTCCATTACTCTGCGCACTGCCTCGCCGGGCGTCATTACCGGCTGCATGTTGGCCTTCGCCAGGGTGGCGGGGGAGACAGCCCCTTTGCTCTTTACCGCTTTCGGGAACCAGTTCTGGAGCGTGAGCCTCAACCAGCCGATTGCGGCATTACCCTTGCAGATTTTTGTGTATGCGATCTCGCCATACGACGAATGGCATCGTCTAGCCTGGGCCGGCGCGCTGGTGTTGATCGTGCTCATCGTCCTGTCCGTCGCACTCGTCCGGTATGTCGCAGGCCGTGGTGTTCTGAAAGGGGCAAGCTAGTGGGCGTAGAGATCGAAGTGTCTGACCTGAATGCGTGGTACGGCACCAACCACACCCTTCAGAGCATCAGCCTGCGGATTCCGGCGAACCACGCCACTGCCCTCATCGGGCCCTCGGGTTGCGGTAAGTCCACGTTTGTGCGCTGCCTCAATCGTATGCACGAGACCAACCCGATCGGTCGCGTTACTGGGACGGTGCGCGTCGGTCCGGTAGACATCTATGCCCAAGCCTCGCCGGTGGAGATCCGCCGCCGGATCGGGATGGTTTTTCAGCGGCCGAATCCGTTTCCAACCATGTCGATCTACGACAACGTGGCGTCTGGTCTCCGCCTCAATGGATTTCGAAACCGAAAGGTGCTCGATGAAGTGGTCGAGCGCTCGCTGCAGCAGGCCGCTCTTTGGGAAGAAGTGAAGGACGATCTTAAGAAGAAGTCTGGCGCCAGCCTCTCCGGCGGCCAGCAGCAACGCCTTTGCATCGCGCGCGCTTTGGCTGTGGATCCGGAGGTGATGCTGATGGACGAGCCGGCCTCGGCGCTGGATCCGGTCTCCACAGCGAAGATCGAAGATCTTATCTTTCAGCTCAAGTCGCAGTACACCATTGTGATCGTGACCCATAACATGCAACAGGCGGCGCGGGTAGCGGAGAACACGGGTTTCTTCCTCAATGGCAAACTGGTGGAATTCGACGCAACACACAAGATCTTTACCAACCCCACCGATAAGCGGACAGAGGATTACATTACAGGTAGGTTCGGATGACGCGGATTCGATTTCATCGGAAACTCGACGATCTGAAAGAGCGGCTTCTCGTCATGGCAGGCATGGCGGAGCAGGCTATCCAGCGAGCCGTTGAGGCCTACCGTGTGCGCGACCTTTCTCTTTGCGACCTGGTGGTCCGCAGCGAGATTTCGATCA
This sequence comes from uncultured Acidobacteriaceae bacterium, assembly GCA_963788515.1. Taxonomy (GTDB): domain Bacteria; phylum Acidobacteriota; class Terriglobia; order Terriglobales; family Acidobacteriaceae; genus PALSA-350. Next base: position 1,161,512 of record CAWBGZ010000015.1, on the reverse strand, counting down.
ACAGCTTCGAGCGCGAGATCGATCAGATGGCGCTTGACCTGCTTGCCATGGAGCAGCCGATGGCGATCGATTTGCGCTTCATTCTCGCGGTCATCAAGATCAACGCTGACCTGGAACGTGTGGGTGACCAGGCGGTGAGCATCAGCGACCGGGTGCGGGATCTTCAAGCCTTCCCGGTAGTGGATTTGCCGGTCGACATTCCGCGCATGGCGTCGCTCGCCTCTGCCATGGTACGTAAAGCCCTGCAGGCGTTCATCGAGGCGGACGCGGAACTGGCCACCTCTGTGCTGACCATGGACGATAACGTGGATAAAATCAACGATACTGCCTTTTTTGCCCTTTCCAATCTGATCAAAGAGCAACCCCGCTACACTCCCCAGGCACTGCATGCGCTGATGATTGCTCGCAACCTGGAGCGGGTTGCCGACCACGCGACCAACATCTCAGAAGACGTCATCTTCTGGGTCCGCGGCGCAGACGTGCGCCACCACCTGAGCACCTAAGCCTCAGTTGCCGCACGATAGAAACTGCAGTTCGCCTTACACCCTGGTCAAAGGCACATTGGTGGTGGCTTATACCCATAGTTCGCCTCAACTGCGGCTGCGATGCCAAGCACTCGTTCGTCTTCGAAGGGACGCCCTACAATCTGTACCCCAATCGGCAAGCCCTCGGATGACCAGCCTACCGGCACAACCGCTGCGGGTGCACCGAGCAAATTGAACCATTGCGTGTAGCGCATGGCATCGAGATACTTCACTTGCCGGCCTTCCACGTCCCACGCACGTTCCCCATGGCGAAAGGCGGGAATCGCGCAGACGGGACACAGAAGGATGGGAAAACTCTCCATCTCCGCGAGCAGCTTGCGCCGCACGTGATCGCAATCCATCCAGGCCGCAAGCAGTTCCTGCGCGGATAGCGGCGGCTCGCTGTGCGCGATCGAGAGGAAGTCAAGGAACGTTGGGCTCAGCTCCGACTGCCGCCCATGGACCAACGGATCGAGAAGCATGGCGCCGCCGCGGACAAAAAACTTCCACCACAATTGCCGTGCCTCCTCAAGCGCGCGGGGACGAAACCGGCGCACGCTAAAGCCTTGGGTTTCGAGCGTGCGCGCTGCATCCTGCACCGCCTGGCGAGTCTCCGGAGTGACCGGGATGAGGCCATCGTCTTCAAAGAAGGCGATGGGAACGCGCCGCAAATCTTCCAGCGACTCATTCCTGAGGCCGACCGGTGGGCTCACGGGATCGAGAGCATCCTGTCCGGAGAGAGTGATGAAGAGGAGCGTGACATCACGGATGGTGCGTGCCATGGGGCCGATCGCACCAAGATTAGCAAAGGGCCCATCGCATGATGGCAAATGACCGCGTGCGGGGATGCGGCCCGGCGTGGGCTTGAGCGAGCATATTCCGGTAAAGTGAGCCGGCTCACGCACCGAGCCCCCGCTATCGCTGCCTAGTCCACCCGCGGAAAGGCCGGCGGCGATCGCTGCCGATTCGCCGCCGCTCGATCCTCCGGCGGTTCGCTCCAAATCCCAGGGATTCGCCGTTGGTCCGTATAGACGGTTGTCACTCTCGTAAGCCATCAGGAACTCAGGACAGTTGGTGGTTCCCAGAACCACCGCGCCGGCTCGCTTCATGCGATCCACCACGGTTGCGTTTTCATGGGGAACATAGCCACGGTTTAGCAGGCTGCCGGTCTCACACCGGTATCCGGCGGTGGCGATCGAAGACTTGATGGTCACCGGCAACCCGAAGAGGGGGCCGCGGGGGCCGCTCAAGTTCTCGAGCGCGCGGGCCTGCGCAAGCACCCGATCGGCGTCAAAATCGACCAGCGCCCCCAGCTGAGGATTCAAGCGTTCGATCTGCCGGATGTATTCACCGGCCAATTCCAGCGGAGAGATTTGCCCCCGCCTGAGCATGGACAGAAGCTCGACCGCGGGCACAACGGTGAGGCCGTTCACTGCGCCGGTTTGACCACCGGCGGCAGCATCACGCGCGGCTTGTAATGAAATGCGTATTGCTGCACTCCGCGCCCGGAGTCGAAGCGGTCGTTCCATTCCAGCTCGTATTGCATGCGCTGTTCGTCCTGCGGATAGTGCTCACTCGCTGGGTAGGGATAGGTGCTCATCCCGTGGAACGGCATGTCGGCAACAGTGAAAGGACTTGCCTCGTAGAAATCCATATCCTTGACGAAGCCGTTGGCATAGAAAAAGTAGTCACGCTTCCAGCCCGGTGTCAACGGAGGCAGGGACGCGGTGCTGAATTCCACGTCAATATCTTCACCGCTGCCGAAGATCACAAAGGTTTCATCGACTGACTTGAGCAAGGGAGTGACTTCCCCGTAGCGGGTATAGCTGCCGCGAGAGCGGGTAAAAGGTCCGGTCTGGCTGATGTGTTGATAGTTGTACGTCAGATCGCCCGGCGTCTTGCCATCGACCTGCTCCGGGTATCCACGAAAAGCAAGCTGCGCTGAAGCCAGGGGCAGCTCCGTCTGGCGTACGTGCTGGGGCGCCTCCGGCCCGTTGTCGATCAATGCCTGGTCCCAGTAGATCTGCAGATTAGTGGTGAGCCGGATGCGGCGCGTACCCGGCGGTAGCTTGCCCGTAAGATCCACTACGATGGTGCGCGGCAGTCCGGCGGGGAAGCCCATCTCGTTGATGACCCGCTTCCAGCTGCCGTCCGGCAACTGTGCTTCCACGTAGGGTGGCATGGGTTCAAGATTCGACTGCCACGCGGCATACATGGAACTCGCTGAAAAATACTCGATGAAGCCGTGCAGCAACAGCCGCAAAGGATTCGCATTGGTCCATTCGCCCACATCAAGCGTGAGCGTGTGCTGGTTGGCAAAGCCGGCGAAGGGCAGGTTGGTGAAGTCGCGCACGTATTGGTGATCGCGGGTGCGCAGCAGTGCGCTGACATCGCGGCCCTTGTCGTCCCATGCTCCGGCAACAGGATGCGCGTCCGCGCTCAACACAGCGCGGCCGGAAGCAAAGGGAGGTTCATTGAGAAAGCGCTCGTTGGGATACACCTCGGTGGCCACAGGATGATCGATTGCTATCAAGCGAACCTGGTCAAGATAGTTGACCTCTTCCATCGGTTCACCAAAACGCAGGCTGAGATATCCTGCGCGCGGGCGAAGCTGCGAACCTTCCACCTTGATCCATTCATCCGGATCGGCATTGTTTTTTGCCGTGGGCGAAACCCAGTGGCCAACCACTGCGGCGCCGATCACGTCTGAGATGAATTCGTACTTCTTTCCGTTCCAGGCAAACAGAGTGGGACAGGAACTTCCCCGGCGGTCCAGTTCGGTGATGGCAATAGAGGTCTTCGTGGCCAGGTCGGTTTCATCCTGAGGAACACCGGTGGGCCACAGTATCCGCACCATGTCCGCATGTTCCGCACTACCAATGCCGGCAAGAAGCTGCTGCGCTCCCTGGCTGAGATAACCAGAGGCTCCAGTGATCTCAAACTTCTGCCAAACGCCATCGGCAAAGACCTCTACCTTGGCGCCGATCGCCGACTTATTGTCGGCAACGCCCTTCATCGAAATCAGCACAGAGTGATTGCGATTGCCGCCCTGGTTGCGCAGGAGCAAGGGGTCGCCATTTGGCTGGGTGAGGATCAGGTCGGCAGCACCGTCGCCGTCGACATCGGCGGCAATCAGAGCCCGAGGTTGAACCAGCTTCACCTGGTCGAGTTTCACTTGCGCGGTTACATCCTCAAAGCCCGCCGCCCCCCGATTCCGCAGGGCGCGCAGTTCCGGCCCGTGCGCTGTTTCCACCGCGGCTACCAGGTCGAGCCAACCATCGTTGTCCAGATCGATGGCGGTCAGACCCCAACCTGCGGTCACATTTTGTACCGGTAAAGGGACGCGCTCAAACCGCTTGCCCTGTACGTTCCTCCACAGTGAGATACCCGGGCTGCCAGAGTGGGTGAGAGCGACATCCATCCACCCATCCTTGTTGAAGTCGAGCACCACAGCCCCCACCGTCGAAGCAAGACCGGTCGCTGCAAAGAGTGAAGAAGACTTGAACTGGCCCTCGCGCGGGTTGGCAAAGAAGGTAGGCGCCTGCCCGGAGCCGGTGACCAGCAGATCGACTGCGCGGTCGTTGTTGAGGTCAGACAGCGTTGCGGCCACGGTCGTCCCTTCCCCTCCAAGACCGGCTTGCTCCGTCCAATTGGTAAAGGTACCGTTGCCGTTGTTGCGCCACAGAACGTTGGGCTTCGCTCCAGCCGCGGAGGGTTGGCCGGTCACAAAGAGGTCCAGGTCGCCGTCGTGGTCATAATCGACGAAAGTGATGCCGGCAGGCTGATTGGCTGGTTGCACACCCGTGGCCGCGGTCACGTCGGAGAATTTGCCACCACCATGGTTCTTGAACAGCAGTACGCGATCGGTCAGTGCCACAGCCACATCCGGCAGGCCATCGTTGTCGAAGTCGCCGACGGTGCAGGCCACGCCGGTACCGCTGGCCACCAGGCCGGTCTGAGCGTCGGGCACCAGCGCAAAGCTTCCGTTGCCAGATAGGGCATACGTCCGGATCGCATCCGGCCCCGATGCCATCACCAGCAGATACGAGTGTTCGCCAGCGGGCGCAACCAGGCATGCTCCGCCCTGGGGGCGATCGCCTGGCTTAGCCACCGCAGCGGCTAGGTGATCGATGGTCTGCGCGGTGAACGTAAGCGGAATCATCGCGCCCACTTGCGGGTTCACGGTCAGCGCATCTTGTACCAGCGAGTAGTGGCCCTCATCGCCATAGGTGTGTGCCAGAGGAAAGCCGATCTTCTCCTGGTTCAGCGTTTCGAAGCGCTTGAACGCAGTGGTCGCCTCATCTCGCCGTCCCAGGCGCTGTAAGGCTTTGGCTAAGCCAAATTGAGCCGATGCATGAATGGGGTTCAGCCGCAAAGCAGCCTGGAATTCGGTAAGAGCCTGCTCCGGTTGATGCAATTCGAGCAATACGGAACCCAGGAAGTAGTGAGTGTCGGCGTCGTCCGGATCAAGAGCCGCTGCCCGTTGGAAGCTTTCCAGGGACTGCTGATACTCGGCTTCAATGCGGTACAAAATGCCCAACGCATACCAGATGTGCGGATCCTTGGGGTCCTGGGCCGCGGCTTGTTTGAGCGCTTGCTCGGCTTCCGGCATTTTCTGCAGGTAGATCAGCGCGATGCCGCGGTTCACCTCGGCATGGACCAGCGAAGGATCGAGCTGGTAGGCCTCAGCGAATTTGGCCTGCGCTTTGTCCAGCAGCTGCTGATTCATCAGGGCGGTGCCGAAATTGTTTAGCTTCGCTGCTTCCGTCTGCTTGGATGGGGTAACATCCGCGCTCCCGGCTGTTGCGCCAATAAGTAGTGCGGCGAAGAGGACAAAACCCGACAGGGCGCTGCGAGACGATGAAACTAGGGCTGGGCGACGCATTCTGCTCCGGCTGCGATCACACGATCGCGAAAGAATCCATGCTCGACTATAGAACACGGCGCTTGGGTTGGAAATGGCAGATTCAATTCGCTTTAGCGGAGTCGCAAATCAGCTCAAGGAGCTTGACGGGTAACAGTAGACGGCCCAGGGTGCTCACAAACCGTATCCATTGCTCCGGCTTCGATGTTGTTGAAGAAGGGGAGCGCAATGGTGCGTGTAGCTTCGGCCTCAGTGACCGGCAGATTTGCAGAATTTCGCCATGCAGCATAGCTGGGCTGTAAATGAATGGGAGCGAAGTACCTTCCGGAGGCGATGCCGGCAGCGGCCAGTCCGCGCATGACTGCATGCCGTTCAAGGTGAGCGCTGGTATGCAGGCGCACGACATAGACAAACCAACTCACGCGGCCATCAGCGACCGAAAGGGGTGGAAGAGTAAGCTCCTGATACCGGCTGAGCCGCTGATGATAGGCCGACGCGACGGCTGCGCGCTTGTGCAGGATCTGTTCGAGTCGCGACATCTGCGCCAGCCCCAAGGCGCAATTGATCTCGGAAATGCGATAGTTATAGCCCAGCTCAGTATGCTGAAACCAGTCGTCGCTTTCATACCGTCCCTGATTGCGCAGAGCCCGGATGCGCCGGGCGAGGGCCTCATCCCGCGTGACCACGACGCCGCCTTCGCCGGTGGTGATCTGTTTGTTGGGGTAGAAGGCGAAGACACCGGCATGCCCCATGGAGCCGGCTTTGCGGCCGCGGTGCTCTGCTCCAATCGCCTCGCAGGCATCCTCAATCACCAACAGCCCATGCCTTTCGGCAATCTCGAGAATCGTCGAAATCTCAGCGGGGAGCCCAAAGGTGTGGACCACCACGATGGCTCGTGTCCTGGGTGTGATGGCTTCCTCAACCCTCTGTGGGTCGATGTTCAGCGTGACCGGGTCGATATCGGCAAACACCGGGATTGCACGTTCATAACGAATGGCGTTCGCGGCAGCGATGAAGGTGAACGAGGGAACTATGACCTCATCCCCCTCACTGATGCCCAGCGCGCGGATACAAAGATGGAGGCCGGCGGTTCCGGAGCTGACCGCTACCGCATGGGGCACGGAAACGTATCGGGCAACCGCCGCCTCAAATTCTTCGCTCACCGGGCCGAGGCTAAGCCGCGGAGTGCGCAACACGGCAACGACTGCTTCGATCTCGGTCTCGGTTATGTCGGGGGCGGATAAGGGGATCTTCATGGAAGAGTGACGGCACGCTTGACGATCAACTCTTCGGAGAGGGGAACCGTCGTGAGTACCTGCACGATTTTCTGCGATGCGTGTCCGTCTCCATAAGGATTGGTCATGCCCGCGAGCGACTCGTGGAACTCAGCGCTCAGGGCCTCGGTCATTCTCGCGAGGATGGCATGGGTCTCCGGCTCCGCATCCAGCACATTACGGGCCCGCTCGCGGCCCTTCTGCCGGAAACCCACATTCACTACCGGCAAAGCAAACGATGCAGCCTCCATAATGCCACTGCTGGAGTTACCGATGAGCAGGGCAACCTGGCGAAGCAGGCTCCAGTAAGCGACCGAGTCCAGGTTGACGTAGACTTTGGCACTGCTGCGAGTTGAGAGAAAGGCTCGCGTCCTCTCCAGCAGCGCATGGCTGCCCGCATCGGCGTTGGGGTAGCAGAAGAGTATTTGTGCGTCCAGTTGTCCCAGGGCAGCAAAGAGGGAATCGGCCTCCTGCGTTGTATCCCGCATGATGGTCACCGGATGATACGCGACCACGACCGTAGGATGTCTGAGCTCGAGATCGAGTCGCTCCTCGAGTTCATGGACGTCGAGTAAACGGCTGCGGCGAAGATGGTCGAGCGAGGGAGCACCGGCACGGTGGACCCTCCACGGCTCCTCACCCATCGCGATCACGCGGGCACGCGCACCTTCCGTCGAAGTGAGGTGAATGTGGCTCATCTTGGTGAGCGCGTTTCTCACCGCATCGTCGATGGCTCCTTCGCTGATTTCTCCGCCTTCAATATGTGCGATGGGAATACGCAGCGTGAGCGCCACAGCCGCGGGTGCAAGCATCTCATAACGATCCGCGATCAGCAGCAGCAGATCGGGCCGCATCTGCCCCAACAGGTCGGCCAGGGAAAGCACAGCCACGCCCAGTGTCTTTGCCATGCCTACGTCGGTATCCGAACTGAGAAGGCACTCGAGCCGGGCGGCAATGGGCAACCCATCCTTCTCAATCTCTTTCACCGTCTCCCCGAACTGAGGTGAGAGATGTGCGCCCAGCACGATCAGCTTCAGGTCGACGTCTTCGCGCCGCGCCAGATCGTGTAAAGGCCAATAGAGATGGCTATAGTCGGCGCGGGAAGTGGTCACCACGGCAATCGTGCGCTTCATGGCGTTTCCTCGCGCAGAGCCTGGATAAGCCCGCTTGGCTGATACTCAGGCACCGCGCGTAAGACTGCCGCCAATAACTGTGCCAGGGAGCGCTCGCGGCAGGACTGCTGTAGTTGTTGCAAAATCTCATCCAGAACAGTGCCAGCGAGACAGGGGCTTCTGGCCGCCCGCAGCGGCTGCCCCGAATCTGCGTGGGCAAGGTACGATTCTCGGTCAGAGAGCAGCGCTTCACACATCTTGTCGCCGGGCCGCAGCTGGGTAAAGACGACGGGCACCAGGCTAGTGGTAGAGCCGTATCCGTTTGTCATCAGATGCTGCGCGAGCGCTACTACCGGCACCGGCTCCCCCAACTCCGGCACCAGTATGCCTTGCGGAGTCTCCGCGGAAGCCGCATGCAGCAGTAGGGTAACCGCGTCCGCAGGGGTGAGGAAGTAACGCCGAACCTCGGGATGCGTGACTGTTACCGGCTGCCCGCACAGTATTTGCTTTAAGAAAAGGGGAACGATACTTCCTTCCGATCCCAGGACATTGCCCAGGCGCACCACTTTCATCCGGATGGACGCAGCGCGCGGCGCTAACATAACCAGCTCTGCTATCCGCTTCGATGCCCCCATGATGCTCACCGGGTCAACGGCCTTGTCGGTGGACAGCAAAATCAATTGCTCAGTTTCGGCGTGGGCGCCGGCGGCCTGCACCAGCAGATGGGTGCCGATCGCATTGTTCTCGATCGCAGCAAAGGGATTCTGCTCCATCAGGGGAACATGCTTGAACGCGGCTGCGTGATAAATGATCTGGGGCCGGTAACGGAGGAATATCTCGGCCAGCAGGACAGGATGAGAGACGCTGCCCAACACGGACACGTGTTCGATGGGGTAGGGCAGTTGCCGCAAAGCTGTGTCGATCTCATAAAGATTCCGCTCTGCGGCTTCCAGCAACACCAGTTGCTTTGGCGCAAACTCGGCGATGCCGCGGGACAAAGCCGAACCGATCGAGCCGCCGGCCCCGGTGATCAGAATCCGTTTGCCCCGCAGTGAAGGTGCCATCTGTGCTCGGTCGAGAGCCAGCGGCGCGCGATCGAGAAAGCTCTCCCATGCATAAGCAGCGAGGTGTGGTGCCGAGGAGCCGGTTCTATCGTTGGTGCTTGTCATGTCGGCACTCCTTCCATTATGCGTTAAGCCGAGAACTTTCGAGGCTGAGGCCACCAGCGCGTACCGGGCAGCATCTTTATATAAAGTTGTGCGGGAAGGGGAACGGGTTTTCGCGATTTCCTCCGCTTGCCGTCGGCCAAGGAGAATCGCAGCAACCGACGGACTCTTCCCGCAACAATGCAAAGCTTTTCCAGATCATCGAATCGACCGACGTTGACTCCTCGAATTGTGGAGGGGTGGGGAAACCAGAGGCCGGCATCAGGCCGGCCCTTTCCTTTCGTTCGTTCGCGCTGGAAATTGGTTTTCCGCGGTGGTTTCGATGGCAGCAGCTTTGCGGGCGGTCTTTGGGTACTTCTTTTTCTGGTCAGAGAGTAGTTATGGTTACGAAATCTATTTCCAAGCCGGTGGAAGACTCCGCCTCTAAGGTGAAGGATTTTGAGAGTAGTGGCGCATTGAAAATGCAGCCTGGGTACTCTGACCATACCGGCTGCGGAAAACTCATTGCTTTGTATCAGGGCCCGACTTTAGAGGTTGCGGAAAAAAGTTGCTGAACCTAGAAAAAGTCATCCCTCAGTGGCTAAAGCCGGACCTGTTTGCAAACACTTACGTACGAGCTGAAGCTCGTACCCTTCAGAAACCGGAGTTTTTCCGCAAGCTCTTTAGTCGGGCCGCACATTCGTTGACAATAGGTCGGGCTTTAGCCCCTGCGGTGTTGCTTTTCTGCCCACTGCAGAGTTTTTCCGCGGCCTGTTCAGTGGTTCGGCGTGAACTATTGGAAAAACCTTCCCCAGGGCTTTAGAGTTAGCGTGAGAATTGGAAGAGAAACAGCGGGTCCCTCCACTGCGCTACGCTCCGGTTGATGGGATGACAATTCTTTTGCAGGAAAATGGCCTCAAAAGCGGTCTGACGAACGGCTGTCAGTGGTCCCACAGAATTGTCATCCCGGAGCGTAGCGCAGTGGAGGGACCTGCTGTTTCTTTTCCAATTCTCACGCAAACTGTAAAGCCCCCAATGGCTGCAGCTCAGTGCGGCAGCGCCCCACCATAAGAGAGCTTGTCTCCTGCTCGCCGGCGCAGCAGTTCGCTTTCGAGGACATCAAGCTGGTCAGCTTAACCGTAGAAGGCCTCACAGCTCCGGAATAAGAAGCCCGTTTTCGGTCGCCCCGCGTAGGCGAGAGCGTGTGGCGCTATTTGACGCTTTTAGCACCTGGAGCCCTCCGGTAGGCTCGCGCTTGTGGGCATCGATTCTAAGACGGCAGGCACCAGCTGTTTCAGAGGGCCTGGCAAACAACCTTCCCCGTCCTATCCTTGGCGCACAGAGCTGCAGTCAGAAATGAGTGGCCGATGCTACCCGGAAGAGTAATCCCGTTTTCAATTCCCGTTGATCCTCATTGCCACAGCGCACAGAGGCCCAACATGGTGGTTCAGATCGGCCGGGACGAGGAGCTTTTGCGCCTTCGGGCGATGGTCATCAGTACAGCCGGTTACAGCGTCCACTCGATGACTCCGGACCAGGTAACGGCGGAACTCAGGAAGATCCAAGGGGTTCGCGTTTGGGTTTTTTGCCACACGCTGGAGTTCTATGAACTGGCGCTGCTGGCGGTCGCCATTCGTAAAGACCGGCCTGCCGATAAGCTGCTGCGCCTCACCGGTCTCAACGATATTCGACAAGTGCCCGGCCTCTTTGATGAATTGCTGGAGCCGGTCAGGAGTATTGACGATCTGCTAAAAATGGTCGCCGACCTGGCCAAACCGTAGGCAGCCCGGTCACCCGGCGGCGTAAGAAGGATTGACTTGGCCTATCTCATCGATCGGGCCGCCCAAAGGTAACAACACCGAAAAGGCTGTCCCGCGAGCCTTGCCTTCCGTACAGCTACGCCAATGAATTTGTCCCCCGTGTTTGTCCACGATGGTCTTGCAAATCCATAGCCCCAGACCATTGCCTGCCTCGGCTTTATCGCTTTGAAAGGCTTCAAAAAGCCTCGCCCGAACTCTCAACGGGATGCCTCGGCCGTTGTCCGCGATGGTCAGACGGCCATTTGTACCGGCTGCCCGCAGACGCACGCAAAGCACGCCCCCGATGGGAAGCGCCTCGGCTGAATTGCGCACCAGGTTGGAAACCAGCTGAAGAAAGTCACCCGGGTAGATCGCGCCGATCAGCATATCCGGCAAGTCCCTCCGCACCTGGATCCGCTTTTCCTGCAGCAAGGCGGAGTGGTAGCGTAACGCCGCATCCACCAGGGGAACCAGATCCTTAGTCTGGATCTGCGGCGTATCCCGAAAAAAGGAGAGGGTTTGCCGGGCAATGTACTGTATCCGAACCAGTTGTTCTTCTATCTGCGCGGCGCGGGCACGGACCAAATCCGGGCGGTCCGCTTCTTTCCCAAGCAGGTAGACAAGGTCAGCGATCGCCTGCGAAGGATTATTGATCTCGTGCATCACCGAAGCGGCGAGCCGGCCCGCCATGGCAAGTTTTTCCGACCGGCGCAAGGCCACTTCCAGGCGAAGCGTACGTTCGTCGCCTGGAGGGTCGCGCGGCGATTTAGCTGGACCTATCTCCTTCATAGCGAGTCGCCTCTGTTGCAACATGATTATGTAGAAGGCCCCAAAGGGTCTGGGGTTGCCGCAGCGCCAGGGAAAAGGCTATTGCGCTGCCAGAGCTCTTACTTACGTCGCGGCCCATCAGGAGCTTTGCTCCGGGTCTTCTTTAGATGCGCCCTCCCTGCCGTTCTTCCGTCGATTCCGTCGGGCTGGCCGGAGGGATTTGCGAGCTCGCTCACCACGCTGAGCACAACTCCGTCGATTCGGTTATCCATAGTTCGGTAGGGAACAATGCGCAGGATGCACCACTTTCCATCATTGTCCTGCACGCTGAATTGCTTGGACTGCACCTGCTGGATGACATCAAGCAGATTCTGTTCCAGATTGCCCATGTCGATTTTGAGCCTCAGCCTCGGCATAGGGCGGCCGATATCATTGGAGTTAAGACCCAGCGTTGCCGCCGCCTGAGGCGTGAACCGGCGAACACTCAGATCGGCACTCAGCATAACAATCGGCAAATTTACGCTATACAGCAGATTGGTAAGGTCGTTGTTCAGCTGGGTGAGGAGTTCGTTGCGATGCTGCATCTCCTCGTTGACAGTATGCAGTTCTTCGTTGGCCGACTCCAACTCCTCTTTCGAGGTTTGTAGCTCCTCGTTGGTGCTTTGCAGCTCTTCGTTGCCCGATTGAATCTCTTCATTGGCCGACTGCAGCTCTTCGTTGGTACCTTCCTGCGACTCAATAATGGACTGCAGATATTCCCGAGTTGCCGCTAACTCCTGCCCCAAGTGGACGATCTGTCTCCCCAGCGCAGACTGTTCCTCGGTCATGATGGGGTCGAGCACCAGGGAACTCGGCGGTATATTTGCAATCCCGGGCGCCGGCAACCGATCGTTAGCAGATACGCCAACAACGGACGAACTAGTTTCGAAAATAATCAGGAAGCTGTACTGCTCCTGGCTGGAAACTTTGAAGGGAATCACCCGTATGTTGACCGTTTTGCTCTTTCCATCCTCTTCCGCACGCACGTCCTGCCGTATGGCTTCAAAGCCTTTATCCCTTGCTTCCTCGATTGCGCTTCGCAGCTCAAACAGCAACCCGGGCCGCGCCATTTTCAGCAGGTTGAGGCTGGCCTTTCCCGGAGGGAGTTCCAGAAACGACGCCGTATGCCCTCTGGTCTGGAGAATCTCAAGCTGATGGTTAATCAGCACTGCGGGCGGCACGTACCGAGACAAAAGGAGACGATCCGCCTCTCGCTGCAACTCCATCGGGACCTTAAGTGCTTCTGTAGGCTTCGAGGATGAGGCCGATGGTTGCGCTCCGCTTGGTTCCGGTTCAGGCCTGCCCACAGAAAAGCCGGAGGCGAGCGGCGTCGACACCAATCTCTTACGAAAGATTTTTTGCTTCTTATCCGTCATTTCGAAAAGCTCCGAACCTGCCCCAAGCAGCCCCTCGGTACTTCCCAGCATGAGGAACCCGGTAGGGTTCAACGCGTAGTGAAAAATCGGTATGACCCTTTTCTGCAGGGACTGGCTCAAGTAAATCATCACGTTGCGGCAACTGAGCAGATCCATACGGGAAAAGGGAGGGTCGTTGAAGACGTTTTGCGTGGAAAAAATGCAGAGATCCCGGATTCTCTTTCGAATCTGGTAGCCGCCATCGGTTTTGTGAAAGAACCGGCGCAGCCGTACCGGGGTCACGTCCGCCTCGATGTTCTCCTTGTATACGGCCGCCCGGGCGCGCTGAATTGCGCTCTCGCTGAGGTCTGTGCCGAAGACCTGGATCGGAATATCGGCTCGTTCTTCCCCCAGGTACTCGACGAGAGAAATCGCGTGCGAGTAAGTCTCTTCGCCGGTCGAACAACCCGGAACCCAGATGCGGACCGGCGCCGAGGCGGAGGTCCGCGCCTTCAGAATCTCCGGATAGACCACGTGCTGGAGAGCTTCGAATGCCTCCGGGTTGCGGAAGAAGCTGGTCACATTGATCAGAAGATCGTGATAGAGGGCATTCACCTCCTGGGGTTCGCGCTGCAGGAAAGCGCCGTAACTCTTGAGCTTCTCGATCTTTTGCAGCGCCATGCGACGCTGGATGCGGCGCGCGATGGTAGGGGATTTGTATCCCGAAAAATCGACCCGGGTTCTCCGCCGCAGCAGGCGAAAGATCAGATCCAGATCGCTTTCCTCCCCTAAGTGCTCCGACTCCTGCTTGTGCCCGTCGGCAATATAAGGATGATGACGGATGCGAGCGATCTCCTGCGCTATGCCCGTGGGGGTCATCACGAAATCGACACAGCCGGAGGCGATCGCACTTGCCGGCATGCCATCGTATTTGGCCGAAGTCGGCTCCTGGGCGAAGGTGATACCCGCTTCCCCCTTGATGGCTGCGAGACCATGGGTGCCGTCCGAAGCGGTTCCCGAAAGGATCACGCCGATCGCATCGCTTCCGTGCGCCAGGGCCAGCGATCGCAGAAACGTGTCGATTGTTGTATTGGACGACCTTCGCTCCTGGCGGCTTGACAGATGCAGAACCCATTCAGCGATCGTCATTTCGCAATTAGGCGGGATCACATAAACATGATCAGGCTCAACCCGCATATCCTCCTTTGCCTGTAGTACCGGCATCCGTGTAGCGCGGGCCAATATCTCGGTGACTGCGCTCTCCCGGGCAGGATCCAGGTGAAGCACGAGGACATAAGCCATGCCCAGGACAGGTGAAAGCTCCTTGAACATGCTCGTCGCTGCTTCGAGGCCTCCAGCCGAAGCGCCGATGCCGACGATCGGAAATCGCTGCGAGCGGTTCGGGACGGAGCCAGCCTCTAAGACAGCTTCTTTCGCTTCGCGAGGGGGCTGCTTTGCGGCCGGCGTTTTAAGCCTTCTCTTCACGGCTGTCATAGACGGGAAAATTCACATCAGAAATGCCCGGAGTATTCTCTGCACAGAGAATACTCCTCCAAGCATCCCGTGCAGTGTCTGCGCTTGTCGTAGAACGGATACCGTGGGAAAGCGGGAGCCAGAGACCTCAGGCGATTCGCTTGGATTCCCTCGCCGAGGCGACCGCCGGCGGTTCCTGGGTTGCCGAAGCTGGAAGACACCAGGGGACCTCCAAGGCATGGTTGCTGAGCCGATCGCATCGCTCGGTTAGCAGGCGGATGGATTCAGTAATCTGTTGCGTCAGTGCTTGATTGGCGTCTCGAAGTGCACGGGCGGTCCGGATGCCTTCTTTGAGGGTGTCGCGTGCGGAATCTGACGGTCTGGTTCCCTTTGCCGCTAGATCCCTCACCGCGACGCGAGCGGAGAAGCGCGTTGCCAACCACGCATCCAGGTCACTGCGATCGAGCAGGACCGCACTCTTATGCAAGGCGCCGTTGGGACGGCGAACCGGAAGTCCGAGGTGACGTTCCCATCGTTGTACTGTCCGGACACCCTTGCCCATGTACTTGGCGATATCTTTCCACGACGACAGGACTGCGGATTCTTCCGGGAGGTTCATCTGAACTTTCCTCGCGATAAGCGATTATAGACCCCTGAGGTTTCTGGCCGAAGTGATTGCAAGTCCCCTTTTAGGGTCATACTGGTGCGAACAGAGCTCGATCAAATAGACGTCCTCGGCCCCTAAAAGGTGGCGACTCTGAGTATCTCTATGAGCTAACTCGACATCCGGGCGCTCAAAGGACGACCAGAATCAGCGTTTGATCGAGATATGGTCGTGATTGGGCTTTTCCGGCCGGAAGCCGCAAAGAGGGGGGGGCTTGATGATAGCCTCGGCAGCCAGGTCGCAGCCCTCATCACGGCAACCTTGATCTAGCGGGTGCATCCTACCCAATAGCGCTGCGACCGAAGACGCTTTCCACATCTCACCCGCGCACGACCTCAAACGTTCATTCATCCAAAGGAGTTCTAGAACAATGAAAGTATTTTCAGCAAACATCCAGGATCTACGCACCCTCTATATAAGCAACTTAAAGAAAGCGCTTGATATGGAGCAGAAGATCACTAAGGCCCTTCCGGACCTGATTGAAAAGTCCACTGACATCGAGCTGACTACGGCTTTCCAAACCCACCTTGAAGAAACCAAGGGACATGTGACCATGGTGGAGAGCCTGCTGCAGCGCAATATCGGCGAGAGCAAGACCGAGACGTGCAAGGTAATTAACGGGCTTACGACCGAAGCGTCCGATACGATCACGGACGTCACCGACTCTTCGATCAGAGATATCGCGCTCATCGGCGCCGCCCAACAGGTTGAGCACCACGAGATCGCAGTTTATGGAACGCTGCGCCGCTGGGCCGAGATTTTGGGCCTGACAGATGACGCGATGGTTCTGGAAGCCATTGAAGAGCAGGAGATCAATGCTGATGAAGTGCTCAGTGAAATAGCCGAGCGTGTCAATTTCCAGGCTGCGGCCTAGCCCACGGACGGCCTGCGCTTGCACGGCGTAGGCCGGCCTCACCAGACCCCCAGGCGTCATAAGTCATAAAGGGAAACCATGGCAAAGTATGGAAGCGCCGCGAGCAAGAGCGTAAAGAGCGCGGTACACCGCGAAAAAAGCGGTACCCTCAAGTCCGGCAAAGGCGGTAAGGGCGGCACGGTCAAGAGCAGGAAGCAAGCGATCGCGATTGGACTTTCCGAAGCACGCAAGAAGGGTGCGAAAGCACCAAAAAAGAAGTCAAGTTAACGCTGTACGACCGCTTCGAACCTTTCACTTGTGGTCAACACCGCGCTCTTCCTCTCCCTCTATAGGTCCAGCGATAGTCAAGGGGCGAACATCCTTCGCCCTTACCTTGCCTCAGCCGCCAAATATTGCATCATAAATGAGCTATGAAGCTCTTTGACCCGAGTCTGAGGTCTACCCTGGAGTTCCTGCCTGCCGCGAAGGAAGCGGAGATCGCCGGTTTGGTATCGGATCTTAGGTTTGCCGCAGGATGTCTGTCCGAGCTTCGGCCGGTGACCAAGCCCGGAAATTGAGATAGAGTTGTGCCAGGCGCCGGAGGCCATTGTGAACTCTGCTAAAGTCACCGTAAAAGTGACGAAAGAATCCAAAGGAATTCCGGCCGAGACCGCGACGGTGGCCGCAACCGGTTCCGACCGGTTCGGAAAGTTTGCCGCCCGTAGCTCGCACTATCTTGGCTCCCGCTGGGCATTTGTCGCCGCGATTGGGGTCATCGTTGTTTGGGGTCTCACAGGCCCGATTTTTCATTACTCTGATACCTGGCAGCTGGTTATCAATACAGGCACAACGATTGTCACCTTTCTCATGGTGTTTCTCATCCAGAATACCCAGAACCGGGATGCAAGAGCCATACACTTGAAGTTGAACGAGCTGATTCATGCAGTCGACAAGGCCAAGAATCAAATGATCGATGTTGAGAACTTGTCTGACCTCGAGCTCGAGGAGTTAACCAAGACCTACGAAAAGATTCGGAAGAGCGCTCAGGACCGCCATCAGGCACGGAGTCAAGTTGCGCCTCAGTAGAAGCCCCGACAGGACATCCGCAGGATCCCCGGGCAAGATACACATCGGCATCTCGGGCTGGAGATATAAAGGCTGGCGCGGTGTTTTTTACCCCGAAAAGCTGCCTCATCGGAGAGAGCTGGAGTTTGCATCGCGACAATTCGACACCATCGAGCTGAATGGATCGTTCTACTCGCTACAACGGCGCGAGAGCTTTGCCCGGTGGTATGCCGAGACGCCACAGGAATTCACATTTTCTATCAAAGGCTCTCGTTACCTAACTCATATGCGCCGCCTGCGCGAGGTGGAGGCGCCGCTGGCGAACTTCTTTGCCCAGGGGCTGCTGCAATTTGGGTCTAAACTCGGGCCCATCCTCTGGCAATTGCCGCCAAACTTCCAGTTCGAGCCCGAACGTCTCGATCTCTTCTTTGCCCTGCTGCCCAGGACGAGAAAGCAGGCGGCAGAGCTGGCGCGCAACCACGATGAGCGTCTGGATGACCGTTCCTGGTTCCAAGTCCGCCAGGACTCTGCCTTGCGGCACGCCCTCGAGATTCGTCATGAAAGTTTTGTCAACGAGGAGTTTATTAAGCTTCTCAGACGCCACGGTGTCGGGCTGGTGGTGGCGGACACCGTGGAATGGCCCTTGTTGATGGATCTGACTTCCAACTTTGTTTATTGCCGTCTTCATGGCAGCAAAGAGCTGTATGCCAGCGGCTATGACGCTGAGGCGCTCGACATCTGGGCTCGTCGCATTCTGACCTGGGCCTGCGGCGGCGAGGTGTACAACGGCAGAAGAGCAAGTAAACGCGATGCCCCGAAACGAAAGCGTCGTGATGTGTTCGTGTATTTCGACAACGACATGAAGGTCCGGGCGCCGTTTGATGCGGCACAGCTGCGTGATCGCGTCCGTAAGTTGCTCTCCCCGAGGGCTTAAGAACTGAGTTACGGTTAGCCATCCTACAGATACAATCCCTCCATGGATAAGCCCGCTGAACAGGACCCCAGGGTATACTTCGCAGCGGAAAGGACCTTTCTAGCCTGGATTCGTACCGGGCTGGGTTTGATGGCCGTTGGCTTCGCCGTCAGCCGTTTCGGACTGTTTCTTCGCGAGTTTAGTGGCAGCATGTCCCATCTGCCCGCCCAAACCACCGGTCTCTCCCTCTGGTCGGGAGTGATGTTGGTCGCCTTGGGCGTCGTCGTAACGCTTTCCGCCGTAGTGCGGCATTTTCAATTGATTCGTGAGCTGCGTTCCGGATCATGGAGAGCGGGGCGAGTCTCCACCGATGCTGTCATCCTGGGACTGCTGCTCGCCGCGCTGGGTATCGCTATGGCCCTCTATCTACGCTGGTTCGTTGACGGATTGTCGAGATGAACGCTGCTGATTTCCGACGCCTTGCTCTGCTTCTGGATGGTGCAGAGGAAAGTTCGCACGTGGGATCACCAGACTTTCGAGTGGGGGGCAGAATATTCGCTACGCTCGCATCCCAGCAGCACGGATATGGCAACCTGATGCTTTCACCGGAGCAGCAAGCAGCGTTTGTGCAAGAGCAACCCGAGGTGTTTTTGCCGGTTGCCGGTGGATGGGGCAGAATGGGAGCGACTCACATCCGCCTGGCAGCGGCCAAAGAGGATGTACTTGCTGGTGCATTGCACACGGCGTGGAAGTTACGGGTAGAGAAGAACGGCACGGCCGGTAAGACGAAGCGCACCTCGACCGTGCGTAAGCCGGCCGCAAAGAGCAAGAAGAAGAAAGTCGATCCTCGGTAGCACTTCACCCTGCGGAGATCTTCCGTCATGAGCGCACTGCAGTTTTTGCAACTGCTCCATCTTGCCGATAGCGCGTTGCCAGTAGGCGCGGCGGCGCACAGCTTCGGGCTGGAAAGCCTGGTGGTTGAGTGTGATCTGGAGGTGGGCGATCTGCCGGAGTTCTTTCAAGGATATCTGGAAGAGGCGGGCCGCCTGGAAGCCGTATTTGTCTATGCAGGCTACGACGCTTCCTCGGTGCAGCAATGGCAACAGCTGAACCAACGCATGAGCGCTATGAAACCGGCACGCGAAACCCGTGAAGCAAGCCTTCGTTTAGGCAAGCGTCTTGCCGGGCTGGCTGCCGAGGCATTTGCCATGCCCCTTCCGTACGCCACGAGCCCTTCGCATTTTTCTTTGATGTTCGGCCATGTAGGCCGTTGCATCGGTTCTGCTCGAGATGAAGTCGTGGCGGCTTATCTTCATCAATCCTTGTCGGGGCTGGTTTCGGCCTGCCAGCGCCTTTTGCCTCTCGGTCAATCCGGCGCTGCCACGATCCTCTGGCAACTTAAGCCGGTCATCCTGGAAACCTTGGCCGTTGCCCGGGAAACGCGAGTGAACGAAGCGAGCCTCTCTCAACCGTTGTTGGACGTGGCTTCCAGCCGTCATCCCGGTTTGCCGACCCGGCTCTTCATCAGCTGATGATGCACGCGCAGTTGCGCCTGGCGTTCTCTGCCGCGGCCGGCGGAACCCAGCTGCATTGCCTGCAACAGGATCCGCCGTGGAAAGTGGTACGCGCATTTCCCAATCCAGCCGGGGAAAGCCTGGTGCATCTCAACAATGTCTCCGGTGGGGTCTTCGGCGGCGATCGTTTGAGCTTGCACATCAAGCTCGATGCCGGGGCCGCTGCGCAAATCACGACTACCGGTTCTACCCGCGTCTACCGCCCTCGCGAATACGCGGCCGATGCTTTGCAGCTGAGCGAAATCCACATCGGCCAAGGCGCCTTGCTCGAATACCTGCCGGATTCCATCATCCCTTTCCGTGATGCGCGATTCGAACAGCGCACCGACGTACACCTCGAGCCCGGCGCGACCTTATTCTGGTGGGAAATGATTGCGCCTGGAAGAGTAGCCAGCGGCGAATCGTTCGCGTATGCATCTCTACGCATCAATACCCGCATATGGAGCCAGGGCCAGCCGATTTATATGGACCGGATGAGTTTCCATCCCCAGCAGGCAAAGCTGTCGTCTCTCGCGCGCTTTGGCAGCTTCCGCTATCTCACTTCGTTTATGATCTGCCGTAGCAGCGAGGACGCGAACACCTGGATCACCCTGGAACAGATGCTGAGAGAGATCGCACAAGAGCGCAGCCATGGGACCACCCTCTGGGGCGCCACGGCTCTTACCGCGGACGGCCTGTTGGTCCGCGGGCTCTCGCATTCGGCCCTGCATATCATGGAAGATCTTTTTTGTTTCTGGACATCGGCCAAGAAGTACCTATGCGGACGCGCCGCCTCGCCACCGCGCAGAACCTACTGAAGGAGAACCGTTGTGCACTTGACTCCGCGAGAACAGGAACGGTTATTGATCCACGTGGCCGCTGACGTAGCCCGCAGGCGAAAGCAGCGCGGGCTGAAGTTGAATTACCCTGAAGCCGTGGCCATTCTTACGGCGGAGATTCTCGAGTTGGCGCGCGACGGCAAATCGGTGGCCGAGATCATGTCCTTAGGGGGCACCATCCTCAGCCGGCATGAGGTGATGGAAGGTGTGGCCGGCATGATCCACGAAGTGCAGGCCGAGGCAACCTTTCCCGAGGGCACGAAACTCGTTACCCTGCACGACCCTATTCAGTAAACCAGCTTCGCTGGTCGCGGCACAGGAGGAGCAGGATGGAACCCGGAGAGTATCTGCTGGCCGAAGACGAGATTGTGATCAACAACGGCCGCGCCGTGGCGCGGGTGGTGGTGCGGCACACGGGCGACCGTCCCGTTCAAGTGGGCAGCCACTACCACTTTTATGAGGTGAATCCGGCGCTCCAGTTCGATCGGCCGGCTGCCTATGGGATGCGCCTCGATATCCCTTCGGGAACAGCCGCGCGCTTTGAGCCGGGCGATGAGAGGGCCGTCTCGCTGGTAGCTTTTGCCGGCTCCCGTAGCATCTGGGGTCACCGCGGTGCAGTGGACGGAGAGCTGAAGGAGCACGCATGAGTCGAAGCATCTCGCGCCGCGTTTATGCCGATCTGTATGGCCCAACCACGCGGGACAGGGTTCGTCTTGCGGATACGGATCTGATGCTGGAGGTGGAGCGGGACTTCACTGTCTATGGCGACGAAATTACCTTCGGCGGAGGAAAGACTATTCGCGACGGCATGGGGCAGAGTGCCCGGGCGCTACATGAATCCCAGCCTGGGGCGCTCGACCTGGTGGTTACGAATGCACTCATCATCGACCACTGGGGCATCGTCAAAGGGGACATCGGGGTGCGCGATGGCCGCATCGTCAAGGTGGGCAAAGCCGGCAACCCCGACGTCATGGATGGAGTGGATCCTGAGTTGGTCGTAGGCGCGGCGACGGAAGTAATTGCGGCAGAAAACCTGATCGTCACCGCGGGAGCCATCGATAGTCACGTCCATTTCATTGCTCCGCAGCAAGTCTACGAGGCATTGTGCGGGGGGATCACGACCATGATCGGCGGTGGAACGGGGCCCGCCACCGGGACTTGCGCGACCACATGCACTCCAGGCTCCTGGAACCTGGCCCGCATGTTCCAGGCTGCGGAAGCCTGGCCGATGAACTTCGGATTTTTGGGGAAGGGTAATGCAGGGACGCCGGGCCCGCTCGAAGAACAAGTCCGCGCCGGGGCGTGTGGGCTGAAGCTGCACGAAGATTGGGGAACTACCCCGGCAGCGATTGACTGTTGCTTACGGGTTGCAGATGCCGCCGACGTCCAGGTAGCCATTCATACCGATACCCTGAACGAGGCGGGCTTTGTGGAAGACACCATCCACGCTATTAACGGGCGCACGGTTCACACCTACCATACCGAAGGCGCAGGCGGGGGACACGCGCCGGACATCATTCGCATCGCCGCGTTGCCCAATGTATTGCCCTCATCGACCAATCCCACCAGGCCTTACACGGTCAATACCATTGCCGAACATCTCGACATGCTGATGGTTTGTCACCACCTCAATCCAAATGTGCCCGAAGATGTTGCTTTCGCCGAGAGCCGCATTCGGCCGGAAACGATTGCCGCCGAAGACATTCTGCACGACCTTGGCGTCTTCAGCATGATTTCCAGTGATAGTCAGGCAATGGGACGCATTGGAGAGGTGGTCATGCGCACCTGGCAGACGGCTCATAAGATGAAGGTGCAACGCGGGGCGCTGCGTGAAGATTCGAGCCGCAACGACAATCTGCGCATCAAGCGGTACGTCGCCAAGTACACCATCAATCCTGCGATCACTCACGGCATCAGCGCTCATGTCGGTTCGATTGAACCCGGCAAGCTCGCAGACCTGGTTCTGTGGAAGCCTGCATTTTTCGGCGCCAAGCCGGAGATGATTATCAAGGGCGGCTTCATTGCTTGGAGCGTGATGGGCGACTCGAACGCTTCCATTCCAACCCCGCAGCCAGTCTTGTATCGTGGAATGTTCGGCAGCTTCGGCAGCGCTCCGTCTTCCACCAGTCTCCTGTTCACTTCCAGACAGGCGTTGGAAAGCGGGAGTCTTGACCGGCTCGATCTGCGTACGCCGGCGGTTGCGGTGCAGGACTGCCGCTCGGTTGGCAAGAGCGATATGGTCCACAACAGCGCCACGCCGCAAATTCAGGTCGATCCGGAAACCTACGAGGTTCGGGCTGACGGGGAACTGCTCACCTGTGAGCCTGCGGTCGAGCTGCCTCTTGCCCAGCGATATTTCTTGTTTTAACGGAGAAGCAAGCTTTGTCGACAAATCAGACCCGCGCATTTCGCATTGGCATCGCCGGACCGGTTGGCTCCGGCAAAACAGCCTTGGTGGATTGTCTGTGCCGCGCACTTTCGCCGAAGATGAGCCTGGCCGTGGTGACCAATGATATCTACACCACGGAAGATGCTGAGTTCCTGGTGCGCCAGGGCTCGCTCGATGCCAAGCGCATTCGCGGAGTAGAGACGGGTGGCTGTCCGCACGCAGCGATACGTGAAGATGCATCGATGAATCTGGAAGCCATCGATGATTTGGAGAAGGCGCATCCAGGGCTGGAGCTGGTTCTGGTGGAGAGCGGCGGAGACAATCTTTCCGCGGCCTTCAGTCCCGAGCTGGTGGACGACTGGATTTATGTCATTGACGTTGCCGGCGGCGACAAGATCCCGAGAAAGGGCGGCCCGGGTGTTACCCGGTCTTCGTTGCTGGTAATCAACAAAATCGATCTCGCCGAGCAGGTAGGGGCCTCGCTTGAGGTGATGGATCGCGATTCCAAAAAGATGCGAGGGCAAAAACCTTTCCTCTTCACCGACCTCAAGCACAAGGTAGGCCTGGACCGCGTTTTGGAGTGGTTAAACACGCGCGTAGAGCATGCCGACCGGCGTAGATTGGGCACGCGGTCAGAACCAGGTGAATTGGCCATGGGCAGGCATAGTCACTCTCACTAGCAACTTCCAGTTCATCCTCAAAGGTGAAGGACTAACCTTCGTGGCATCCCATATCTCGCGAAAAACGAGCGAGATATGGGGTACCCAGGGTTCGTCACACGGGGCAATTCTTAGGGAGTCGGGGACTAGTGGCCTGTAACAGCTGATTCAGGAGTAGAACGAAATCTGCGAAAATGCGCGACCCTTCTAAGGGTCACGGCTCTCGTGCTTTGTATCAGGGCCCGACTTTTAGTCGGGCCGCACGGGCTGGGAAAGAATTGGGCTTTAGCCCCTGAGGTTCTACCAAATCAGTTGTTACGGTCCACTAGTGTCTACGCGTACCCCGTGAACCAGCCCCTTCGTGCGCACCCTTCAAATCCTGTAGAAATGCCAACAATACATCGTCTTTCCCTGACGGACGCCGATAGACCATTTCAAACTGCACATGGTAGGTGAGCAGCTTGGGATTTAGTGGAGCTAGCAGCCTTTTGCTTATAAACGGCTCGGCAAATTGCTGAGGAAGGTATCCCAAATATCTTCCGGACATGATCAAAATCGCTACCGCTTCCATGTCATCCGCAACTGCAGTCACCGATTCGTGCGGGCGCACGACGACTGCGTTGGGCAACGGGTAACTACGCCAGGTCCATTCATGTTCTGCGGCTTCCTCGGTGGAAACCACGCCCGCCTTGGCAAACAAAGGGTGCCCGTGCCCGCAACAGGCAATCTGGCGCTCTTTAAACAGGCTCCTGTATTCCATGCTCGGGAGGTGTCGCCAGAAATAGCTGAACACCAGGTCCAACTCCCCATGAATGAGTCGCTCTTCGAGATCGCGTGGGGGATGCACTGCGATGGAAAACCTCACGGCTTCGCTCCTCTTTCGAAACGCGGCGATGCTATTGCTAACCTGTTGCATCAGGCCAGTAGGCGCGTGATCGATCAAGCCAAGCCGTAGATTCCCCACGAGTGTCTTATCCATGTTCCGCACTGAGTTTCCGAAATCAGTGACTGTGTTGAGCAACGTTCGCGCGGCTGCAACAAACTTCTCCCCCTTGGGCGTGAGATGAAAGCCGCTCCGCCCGCGCTCGCACAGGCGAAATCCCACCCGCGCTTCAAGAGTCGCCAGGTGGGTGCTGATGGTGGGCTGGCCGATGTTAAGAGCGGCCTGCGCTTCAGAGAGCCCCTTCGCATCGACCACAGCCAGGAAGATGCGCAGAAGACGTAGATCGAGGTCGGAGACTTTAGCGCGCATAGGAGTGGGCAGATGCTAGCAAATACATTGATTGAGATCAATGTGAATGTTGACCGCTTGTGATGGAACGGTGCTGCCGTATTGATACACTCGCACCAAGTTCAACGTAATACGGTCCCTGTTCATCGAGTTTTATCGATCTATCGAGTCGATCCGAATGCTCGTTGTGCGGCTCACACCAACGGTGTGAATCTTAGAGCCCGCAGGTTCCATTTCCTTGAAGTACCCACCATGTCGTGGCAAATCCAGAGAGTCGTACTCGTTTCGGCGAGCTACCCGTAGTGTCCCGGTTGAACATAGCCGAGGGCCCGCGAAGCGCCGCCTGGCTGGGAGGGTGTCGATACTTATGGCTCACATGTTGCGTGCCACGCTGCTGATGGTCACAGCCCTTTTCTTATGGGACACAACCGCCTTTGCGCAATCTTCCTCCTCGGTGCGAGGCACGATTACCGAGCAGTCGGGGAGCGTGGTTCCCGGTGCGTCTGTCGAACTCGCCAATCCGCAAACCGGCTTCAGCCGCACCGTTCATTCAGCAGCAGACGGTGTGTATCAATTTCTTAACGTTCCCCCAGGAATCTATTCGCTCACGGTGAACGCCTCGGGCTTTGAAGCGGCCAAGCTGGATAATTTACACCTTCTGGTCAACACGCCCGCAACCGCCGACATTGCTTTGCGCATAGGCACCCAGGTCAACACCGTCACCGTAACGGGGGAGGCGCAAACCCTCAATACGGAAGATGCGACAGTAGGCAATGCCTTCGAGGCGCAGCAGATCCAGCAACTGCCGATTGAGTCGAGGAACGTGGTCGACCTGTTAAGCCTACAGCCGGGGGTCAGCTATCTCGGCAATCGGACAGATATCAATCTGAACGAGGATACGCGCAGCGGAGCCGTGAACGGGGCGCGCAGCGATCAGACAATCGTGACCCTGGATGGAGTCGACGTAACCGACCAGGCCAACGGCTATGCGTTTACTTCGGTTCTACGTACCACCCCCGACGCGCTGGAAGAGTTTCGTGTCACCACCTCGAACCCCACCGCTGCCGATGGCAATTCATCTGGCGCGCAGGTGGCGCTGTTGACTAAGAGCGGGGGTAACGCATTTCACGGCGCCTTTTACGAATACCTTCGCAATACAGCGACCAGTGCGAATGATTATTTCGTGAAGCAGTCTCAGGTCAATAGCGGGTTGCCAAACAAGGCTCCGCAGCTCAATCGCAACCTCTTCGGTGTGGCCGTGGGCGGGCCCATCAAGAAAGACAAACTCTTCTTCTTCCTTAACTACGAGGGACGGCGGGATGCGCAGAAGGATAGCGTGGTCACGACGGTGCCCACTGCGACCCTTCGTGCGGGGTCAGTCCTGTACACAAACAGTACCGGCGGTGTGACCACGGCAACGGCCCAGAACCTGCAAAGTTGGGATCCACTCGGCATCGGTCCCAATGCTGCTATGCTGCAGTATTTCAATACCTTTCCTCTGCCCAACGATAACTCGGTTGGTGACGGATTAAACTTCTCTGGCTACCGCTTTGCCGGCTCAGCGCCCGCCACCTACAACGTGTACATCGCCCGCTTCGATTACAAGCTGGATGCCGCAGGGAACCACACGCTGTTCGCCCGGGGCAGCATGCAGAATGATTACGTCAATTCACCTCCTTACTTGCCCGGGTCGCCGCCGGAAATAGTCACCGAAGATCGCAGCAAGGGCTTCGCAATTGGATACACCGCGGCGTTCAAGCCAACGCTGGTCAATGACCTTCGCTTCGGGTTGACCCGCGCCAGTATAGGCAACCTCGGCGACAGCCAGGCGCCCTTTCTCGGTATTAATAACATCAGCGGCGGTATTACCCGTTCCAGCTCCGTCACCCTGCCGGTTTATGACATCAACGATAGCGTCTCCTGGACGAAAGGAGCGCACACCATCCAGTTCGGCGGCAACTTCGAGTACATCCGCGATAACACGGTGAGCCAGAACAACTCCTTTAGCCAGGCCAGCCTGGCGACGACTTACATCGATACCGGTGGCTTCGCAGGAACAGGCAGCCCCTTTGATCCCGCGGCCAATGGATTTCCAGCCGTGAGCCCGAACTTTACTTACTCCTACGATCAGGCGGCTTTTGATGCTCTCGGCATCATCACGGATGTGACCGCCAACTATAACTACACCAAGAGTGGCAGCGTGCAGCCCCAGGGTGCTGCGGTCAAACGTAACTACTCGCTGACGCAGTATGACTTCTTCCTCCAGGACTCTTTCCGGGTAAAGTCGAACCTCACTATCAACTTTGGCGTGCGCTACCAGCTCGAATCGCCGCCGACCGAGATCAACGGGTTGCAGGTCGCATCCACCATGCCATTAGGGCAGTGGGCTGCGCTCAGGGAAGCGAATATGGCGAAGGGCATTCCATCGAATGCGGATCCGACGATCGAGTATGTGTTGGGTGGATCGAAGAATAATGGTCCTCCGTTTTACAACTGGAGCTACAAGAACCTGGCGCCGCGGGTCTCTATCGCCTACTCTCCTACCCCTAAGACCACTGTGCGCACCGGGTTTGCCATGGCCTACGATCACTTCGGTGCGGAGCTGATCAATAGCTTTGGGCAGTATGGTTCCTTCGGCCTTTCAACCACCCTGCAGACTCCACTCGGATCACAGGACGTTACTTGCGCTCCTCGCGTAACCAGCCTGACGGCCATTCCCACGTATGGCTGTCCCAATGTAGCCAATGGATTGATCATGCTGCCCGCGCCGCCCGGAGGTTTCCCGCAGACGCCTCCCGTGGGATTTGACGCAGGCGGATTCTCTGGTGGCTTCAGCCTGGATCAGAACCTGAAGACGCCCTATGTCTACATGCTGAATCTTTCGGTGGCCCGCGAGCTCTCTTCGAGCTCGTCGCTGGAGGTCACCTATCTGGGGCGCCTGGCGCATCGCCTGGAGTCGATCAACGATTTTGCCCAGCCAATGAACCTGGTCGATCCACAATCGGGTGTCGACTACTTCACTGCCATGTCGCGCCTATCGACCCTTGCCCGGCAGGGTGTGCCTTTATCGCAGATAACGCCGGCCACGGTCGGACCGACCTCGGCTTACTGGGAAGATCTATTTCAGCCCATCACGCAATCCAGCCCAACAGATGCCTGTGGTCCAGGGCAGTGTTCGGCTTTGCAGGCCATCTACTCGATGGAACAGATCTATCTCTATAACGAAACCTTCATTCCGTATTTCCTCGACATCCCTGGTTTCATTTGCCCCAATGGCTGTAGCTCATTGGGCCCGTATACCTACTACGATCCGCAATTCTATTCTTTGAATGGTTGGCAATCGGTGGGCGGGGCGAACTACAATGCGTTGCAAGTAACCTTTCGCAAGCGCCCCGCACACGGACTTTCCTTCGATCTGAACTACAGCTTCTCCAGGTCGCTCGATTTGACCTCCGCGGCAGCGCGCGTCAACCCGACCAATGGTCTTGTGCCCGCCAACATCATCAACGCGTTCTCCCCAAGTCAGATGTACGCAGTTTCCGACTTCGATATGACTCAACAGTTCAACGCCAACTGGGTGGCGGAACTACCGGTTGGCCATGGGAAACGCTTCGCCGCCGACACTCCCGGCTGGGTGGATGCAGTGATCGGTGGTTGGCAGTTTTCCGGGATTTACCGGCTTACCAGCGGGCTGCCCTTCTCCGTCAGCAACGGCATCAATCTACCCACCAACGGCGCCAACGCCGGCTATGGGACCCAGATAGCACCGATCCAGGCGGGGAAGGATACCAAGGCAAGCAATGGCCAGGTGCTCATGTTCAAGAACCCGACTGCTGCTTTCAACGCTTATGAATTTACTTATCCTGGACAATCAGGGAGCCGTAACACTGTGCGCGGCGACGGATTCCTGGCCTGGGATTCTGCGTTGAGTAAGCGTTGGACCATGCCGTGGAGCGACGGGCAGTCTCTGCAATTTCGCTGGGAAGTGTTTAACGTGGGCAACTTCACTCGCTTCAACGTCAACTCGAATCAGCCCTCCCTGACAAACTCCACGAATTTTGGTACCTATACGGGGTTACTCACCAACCCGCGTGTGATGCAGTTTGCACTGCGCTACGAGTTTTGAGAAAAAGGATACCCATGCGGCCTACGAGAGAACTCCTCATCCTGATTCTGTTGTGTCTTGGCTTTGCGCAGGCAGGCAGGGCGCAGACCCTGGCTCTTACCGGTGCGACCATCATCGATGGCAATGGAGGCCCCCCAATCCACGACGGAGTCATCGTCGTTAAGGACAAGCGGATTGTTGCTGTGGGTCCGCATGCGTCTGTCTCTGTGCCCGCCGGCGCGCGCGAGGTGAAACTAGGCGGCAAATACATCGTTCCTGGCTTGATGGACGCCAATGTTCACTTTGTCTCCTGGCCGGGCTGGGAACATATAGAGTTTCTGGCCCGCTACGAGAACAACTTCGATGGCCTGGTGGAAGAGGCAGCGCAGGTCGCTTTGAAGTACGGATTTACCACCGTCTTCGACTCGATGGGACCCATGGATCCGCTTATGCGGGTGCGCGATCGCATCAACCGCGGGGAGATTCCCGGCAGCCGGATGTATATAGCCGGAGACATCGTGGGCTTTCGCGCGGTCTTTACCACCTCGGCCTCGATGGAGGCAGCGACCCCCGCATTCCAGAAGCGCATCAATGCAATGTTTGAAAAGAACGGCGGCCCGGACCTCTCCTGGAAAACACCTGACCAGGTTCGTGAAGAGATGACTAAGTACGTGGCGCTGGGGGTTGACTTTGTGAAGTACGGCGCCAATGGAGATGGCAGGCCGATCAATAGCTCAACGGGAGAGGAAAACGTGTTGCGCTTCACCCCGGAGCAGCAGCGAGCGATGGTGGAGGCGGTGCACGCCGCAGGCAAGATCATTCAAACTCACCAGGAGTCGGCCGAGGGTCTGAAATCCGTGTTGGATGCCGGCGTGGACATGGCACAGCACTGTTCCATCACACACGCTTCACGCATTGATGATGCCACCATTCAGCGCATGCTCGACAAGAAGTTCTACTGTGGAACCCAGTGGAGGCTACTCACGGACGCAGAGAAGGAACAGGTGCGCGACAACAAGTTTCGCGGGTCCGATGCGGATAACGGCAAGGAACATGTTAGTTACAACCTGGAGAACGAGGTTCGCCTCATCAAGGCAGGAGTGCCCCTTTTGGTTTCGACCGACGCCAGCGTACTCGATCCCGATATCACCGCTGCGGGAGGTTTTGTGGGCACCCCGCTGGGTGAAGGCGAATTTCTGGATATGCGGGCGATGCATCAGCGAGGCATGACCAACATGGCGATCCTGCAGGGAGCCACCAAGAACATTGCGGCGGCCTATCATAAACTGGATCAGATTGGGACGCTCGAACCCGGCAAGATGGCCGACCTGGTGGTTCTCGACGCTGACCCGCTGGAAGATATTGAGAACGTACGCAAGATGTCACTGGTCATGAAGGAGGGAAGTATCATTGACACCGCTGCGCTGCCGCTCCATCCGATTTTGACCTCCCCCGAAGCCACAAATCCAGGCGCAGTGCGCATGAAATAGGCAACGCCCACTTAACAATTAAGACAGGTCATCACGAAAGACGGCAAGAAAGTGTGCTGGGCCAAAAAGGGCTTGGTTGTTTCGGCACATGCCTCTGCTCAAATCGAATGGAGCCAACCGAATATGGCCAAGGTAATCGACACCCGCTACAAACTTAAACAGCTTGCCGAACCGCATCCCATGCCGATCGATGCGCTCGATTATCCGCGCTTCGCGGGGATCGCCACGTTTATGCGGCTTCCGCATATCCCGGACGAGAGCCGGCTGGATGTAGCGCTCATCGGCGTTCCCTACGACGGCGGCACTACGTATCGAACCGGCCCCCGGTTCGGCCCCCGGCGCATTCGAGAGCAGTCGGCGATCATCAGGCCCTATCATCCGGTGCTTGACCTCAATCCTTTTGAGCGGCTGCGTGTTGCCGACTACGGAGATCTGTCGGTCAACCCGATCTCGATCGAGGATACCTTCCACAAAATTACCGCGGGCTTAGCCCCGATTCTTGAAGCCGGCACCGTACCCATGTGCGTGGGTGGCGATCACTCAATCTTGTTGCCGATTCTGCGGGCCATCCACGCTGCTCATGGACCGGTTGGGCTCATCCAACTGGATGCGCACTCCGACACCTGGGACCAATATTGGGGTATGAAGTATTCCCACGGAACGCCAGTGCGCCGCGCCATCGAGGAAGGCTTGTTAGCTGAGCCGAACATCCTGCAGATCGGCTTGCGCGGTCAGCTCTATGGCGCCAACGATTTGGACTATGCGCGTGAGCGCAAGATCACGATGGTTACTGCGGAGGAGTTCCATGAACAGGGGCTCCCGCTCATCCGCGAGAAGCTGAAGGCATTCAAGGGCATCAAAACATACCTCAGTCTCGATATCGACGTGGTGGATCCGGCATTTGCTCCGGGAACCGGCACTCCCCAGGTCGGAGGTCTCTCCAGCGTACAAATCCTGAACCTGGTGCGTGCATTGCGGGGCCTGGACTATGTGGGCTCCGATTTGGTGGAAGTGTCCCCTCAGTTCGATAGTGCCGACATCACATCCCTGTTGGCGGCGAACCTCCTGTTCGAGCAACTCTGTCTCTTTTGTTAGTTAAGGACAAATGATGCAAATCGACCTGATCAATCCGGATACGCTCCATCGACCGATAGACAACCTGTACACGCATGTCGTCAGAGCGCAGGGACGCTATCTCTATCGCATCGGCGGCCAGGTCGCCATTGGATTGCAATGTGAAAACCTCGGCAAGGGCGACATGCAGGAGCAGCTCAAAGTGGTTTACGAGATGGCCACGCGAGCACTCCAGGCGGTGAACCTTACCTGGGCGAACGTGATTCACATCTATACCTTCACGACGGATATGGATGAGTACATGAAGTATGAGAAGCCCATCGCCAAGGCAGCCTTTGGCGAGAAGCCTCCGGCATCGACCCTGGTGGAAGTGAGCCGGCTGGTGGATCCGGAATGGCTGGTGGAAATCCAACTGGACGCGATCAGTGACTGACGCATCGATCACCACGGTCGAGCAGCACGGGGTCGAGTCCATCCCCGACCAGGACCGGGACTCATCGATTTTTGACTTCATGCGCCTGTGCTGGGGAGGAGCCAACTCCCTTGCCACCGCGGTGCTGGGCGCGTTTCCCATCATGTTTGGACTTTCTTTCTGGCAGGCCACTGCAGCAGCGATTTTGGGCGTGGTTATCGGTTCGCTCATCCTGGCGCCCATGTCGATCTTCGGTCCCATCAATGGGACTAACAATGCAGTTTCTTCCAGCGCGCACTTCGGGGTTGTCGGCCGGATCGTGGGCTCCTTTCTGAGCCTTCTCACCGCCATTGCCTTCTTTGCCATCAGCGTCTGGTCGAGTGGCGACGCGGTGGTTGGCGCAGCACGCCTGGTGTTTCACATCCGCGGGTCAGACCTTCAGGTTGCCCTGGTATACGCGGTCTTTGCACTCAGCGTGCTGATTGTTTGTATTTATGGTTTTCGCATGATGCTGTTGGTCAACAAGATCGCGGTCGTTGCCAGTACCGCCTTGTTCGTCCTGGGCCTGGCTGCTTTTTGGACTCTCTTCGACCCGGGCTATGCCGGATCTGGTCTACGCTGGGGCGCCCGAGGATTCTGGCCGATCTTCATCAGCTCGGCGTTGATCGTGTTATCGAATCCAATTTCCTTTGGTGCATTTCTCGGGGACTGGACGCGATACCTGCCGCGCAGCACCAGCAAGCCGAAACTCATCGCGGCCACGATCGCTGCCCAGTGGCTCACCTTGTTGCCTTTTCTCTTTGGGGTGATCACCGCTTCGGTCGTTGCCAGGCGTGCCCCGGACTATCTGGCACGCGCCGATTACACGGGCGGCCTGTTGACGGTAGCGCCGGTTTATTTTCTGGCGCCGTTGCTCCTACTCGCTGTGTTGAGCGGCATGTCTACCGGGACCACCTCTCTTTATGGAACCGGGCTCGACTTCTCCAGTGTTTTTCCGCGTCTCAGCCGGCCGCGGGCCACTTTATTGATCGGCACGCTGGCTTGCGTGCTCATCTTTGCCGGCCGGTTCTATTTCAGTCTCTTTGGGTCTATTTCGACGTTCGTCTCGCTGATCATCGTCACGACCACGCCATGGATGGTCATCATGATGATTGGATACGTGGTGCGCCGGGGGTTTTATATTCCGGATGCGATGCAAATTTTCAATCGTGGCCAAACCGGCGGCCCGTACTGGTTCAAGGGTGGTTGGAACGTGGCGGGCATGGCCGCGTGGATTCCGTCTTCAGTGGTTGCGCTGCTGGCGGTGAATATCCCTGATCATTTCGTAGGCTGGCTGGGCAATCTGGCCGGGGGCCTCGATGTATCCTTGGTAGCTGCGCTGGTGTTGCCGACCGTGCTTTATCCGTTGTGTCTGATGTTGTTTCCAGAGCCGCGAGCCATCTACGGTCCTGAAGGCTCGCGGTTCATAGCTACGGTGGACGTACCGATTGCACCGATCGTTGGACCGATGGGTCGAAACTGATTGTTGCGTCGAAAGAAGAAACAGCAGGTCCCTCCAGATCTCAAGCAGATCTGAATATGGGGCCCCCCTCAGGAAACCAATAACCGAGCCTGATCTCGTGCGCGCCGTAGCGTTTCCACGATGTCGCCAGTAGGGTAAAACTCCATGGCAATCGTACCCTTGTAGCCCAACTGAGCCAGCTTGCGATAAATGTTCAAGTAGTTGATCTCTCCGGTGCCGGGCTCGTGACGTCCGGGAACGTCGGCGATGTGAATCAAGCCCACCTGGTCAATGTGAGCCTCGAACTTTTCGATCAGATTTCCGAACTCCCGCTGCTCGTGATAGACGTCATACAACACTTTCACGTTGGGGCTGCCCACGGCCTTCGCGATTTCAAAAGCCTCGGTCACGCCATCCAGGTAGATGGTCGGGTTCTCAATCCGGTCGATGGGTTCGATCACTGCTACCAGGCCCGCGCTGCTAAGCACATCCGCGGCGCGTTTCAGCGCCTCGATGGAGGCCGTATGCTGGCTTCCGGCGGGGGCGCCCTCGATGCGCTTACCCGAGAGCAGAATAATCTGCTTACACTCCAATCGCTTGGCGGCTGGAATGAGATCCTTCAGGGCAGCGAGGAACGCATCTCCTCCGGAGGGGTCCGCGAAGCCCGGGCCGACGCCAGACGTCGCATCTACCGAGATCCTCAACGTCTGCATGCGCGCGAGGATGCGGTGATAATCGTCCTCGGACCATTTTTTGAATTCTCCAACTAGTTCTACGTGGTGGTAGCCAGCCAACGCAACGCGGTCCAGGTTTTCTTCGAAGGTGCCGAGTTTGTTCAACGTCCAAATCATGACGGAGAACTGTGTGTTTGCCTGGCCAGAATCGGCCTGCGTCTGTGCAGCGAGGTTTCGAGGGGCAAGGGCACGGCCAGCTAACGATGCTGCTGTCATGCCTACGAGAGTCCGGCGAGTGAGCATGCGCTGCATGGTAGCAGAGAACCCTATCCGCACGCACGGCGCTTGCCGGACAGGCTATTTGGGCAGCGCGAAGGCCACCAGGCTGCCGCCTGAGGGCGCAGGGGACTTTCCTCCGCCAGCGGCAATGACGACGTATTGCCGGCCATTCACTTCATACGTGGAAGGCGTGGCATTTCCGGCCGCAGCCAGCGTGGTCTGCCACAGGACCTTACCGGTGGTTTTGTCCAACGCGCGAAAAACCTTGTCGTAGCTGGTGGCGCCGATAAACAGCAGGCCACCCGCAGTCACAACCGGGCCGCCATAGTTCTCGCTGCCCGTGCCGGTGAGCCCCTTGGCGGCAAGTTGCGGATACTCCCCGAGGGGAATCTTCCACATAGTTTTGCCGCTAGTCAGATCGATGGCGGTTAAAGTGCCCCAGGGCGGTTGAATGGCTGGATAGCCATCCTTGTCGAGGAATTTATTGTATCCGTCGCTGATGTATTTGGCATCCAGGGGCGATGGCCCTTTGTCTTTCACCACCACTTCCTTGCCGTAATAGATGTATTCAAATACGGCCTGCACTTGATCCTCACCCAGGTTGGCGAAGCCGGGCATGCGGCCGGCACCTTGTGAGATCAGGTGCTTGACCGTCCCCTCATCGTAGCGATCGGCTACGCCAATCAAGGAAGGAAACTCTGGAGGCGCTCCGGTCCTATCGGAACGGTGACAAGCGGAACAGTTGCGCAGAAAAATATCTCGCCCATTGGCCTCAACCGTGCGTGGCTTCTGTGGAACCAGGCGCAAGATCCAGGCCATTTCATTCGCATTTACATAGAACAGGCCGCTGGTCGGATCAAAAGCGCCTCCGCCCCACTCCGCACCTCCATCGAAGCCGGGGAAGATGATGGTGCCCTGCGTACTTCCAGGAATGAACTGCCCATTGCTGCGCACTTTCATGAAATGGTCGAGTGCTTCCTGGTGAGCCTCGGGCGTGCGCGTCGTAATCATATCCGCGGTCAGCTTCTGACGTGCGTAAGGAGCCGGCAGCACGGGCAATGACTGCTTTTTCGCCGTGACCTCACCCTCAAGATCCGACGGCGGATAGCTCCGGCTCTTGATCGGAAACAGCGGCTTGCCCGTCTCTCGATCAAAGAGAAAGACAAACCCCTGCTTGGTCGTCTGGGCCAGCGCATCCACATCTTGGCCCTTGCGTTTCACGGTTACCAGGGCGGGTGGCGCTGGCAAGTCGCGATCCCAGATGTCGTGATGCACTAACTGGAAATGCCAGATCCGCTTACCGGTCTCTGCATTCAGTGCGATCAGGCAGTTGGCGAATAAATCGTCGCCGATTCGATTGTCGCCGTAGAAGTCCGAGGCTGCCGAGCCGGTGGGAACAAACACAATTCCGCGCTTTACATCGAGCGACATGCCGGACCAATTGTTAGCTGCCCCGCTATACGTCCACGCCGTCTTGGGCCATGTCTTGTATCCCAATTCGCCAGGGTGAGGAATGGTATGGAAAGACCACCGCAACTGCCCGCTGTGCGCATCGAAGGCGCGAATATCTCCCGGAGAGGCGGGGAGCACCTCACTCATCGCGCCGCCGACGATCACAAGATCCTTGTAAACCACCGCCGGGCTGGTCATCGTGACCCAATTCAAGGGTTCACGGCCCAGACCTTCGCGCAGATCGATGTGACCCGCTTCGCCAAAAGCGGTAACCGGCTTTCCCGATTGGGCGTCCAGTGCGAAGAGATACTGGCGCACACCAACGAAGATGCGCTGATCCTTTCCGTCGGCCCAATAGGTCACGCCGCGATTGCGAACCTTGCCAACGTTCTTGAGGCCTTGATTGGCGTCGAACCGCCAGTGCAGTGCGCCTGTCGCTGCATCCAAAGCGACTACGTCCCCGTTTGGCGTGATCGCATACAAGACTCCATCCACCACGATCGGATTGCACTCCATCTCCGATTGCGGATGCTGGTCTCCGCTATCGAAGGTCCAGGCAACCTCTAAGGAATGCACGTTATCGCGGTTGATCTGGTCGAGGCTCGAATAATGAATGTTATCCGGTCCGCCGCCATAGACTCCCCAGCTGCGATAGGAATCAGCAGCTGCCTGGGCGCGAACGTGGACTGGCGCCGCCACGCAGAGAGCCAGAGCAATCAAAAAAGATTTGGCAGACATGCGTTGATAGTTAACCATAAGCGCGCAGAGTTTACAGTCGCCACCACTCCGACCGCACTTCAGTCCCGGGTACGACTTCCGTCGGCATTCCCGGCTCCGGCGCCCAAATCTTCAGGCCCTCCGCGGCATATACGCGCTCGATCGGCTGCCGCCAGCCATGCAGCGCAAGACTGAACAGCCCCCAGTGAATAGGCATCATCAGTCCCGTGGCGCCCATGGCGCGAAATGTTCTCACCGCTCCATCCGGTCCCATATGAATATCTGCCCACATGGGATCGAAGGCGCCAATCTCCAACATCGTCAGATCGAAGGGCCCGTACGCTTGCCCAATTTCTCTAAATCCCTCCCATTCCCCCGAATCCGCGCCGTAGTAGACACGGTGTCTGGGGCCGGCGAGAAGAAACGATGCCCAAAGCGTCTCAAATCGGGTGAGGAGACTCCGTCCAGAGAAGTGGCGCGACGGCAATGCGGTCAATTCCAAAACCCCTACCCGCAAACTCTCTGTCCAGTCCAATTCGCGAACGTTTTTCACGCCCAGCTTCCGAAGGATGTCGCCCACGCCAAGCGTCGTCACCCACTGCGCCCCAGCAGTCGCTTGGTTCTTCGCCAGGTTTTCGACGGTGTTCGCCCCAAGATGGTCGTAGTGGTCGTGCGAGAGAAGCACTACATCGATCCGCGGCATCTCCTTCAGGGGCAGAGGAGGGGCGAAGAAGCGCTTTGGCCCTGCCCACTCGAACGGAGCCGCCCGCTGCTCCCACACGGGGTCTATCAGCACCCGCACCCCATCGATCTCCAGCAGCGTGGACGAGTGGCCCATCCACGTCACCCGCAACCCACTCGCCGGTGGATCCTCATAGACCCGAGTATCCGTGCGGAACGGTCCCAGACTGCGTTTTGGCGTGCGTTCCTCCCGGTTGGTCAGATAGCGCCACAGTACCTGCAAGAATGTGGACCACCCACCCACCGAGGTAGGCACCGGATTCATATACAGCTTGCCCTTGCGTAACGCTTTTCCGAGCATTCCCATCCTTATTGGATTGTTAGCGGTATCAGCCCGCGAACGGGCAGGCAACTGTGATGGCGCGGACCTCTATGCCGAGAGTAACCTTTCAGCATCCCCGGCGCGACCATAAGATGCCATAAAGGAAAACGCAATGACGACTGAGGCGAATGGGGAAGCTAATGATCCTTACTGTCTGCAGCGATTCGTCGACGCGCAAGCCTCCTGCTTTAAACAAGTGCGCTCGGAGCTATTGGCGGGACAAAAGCAATCCCATTGGATGTGGTTCATCTTCCCCCAGATAAGAGGTCTCGGTTCCAGTCCTTTGGCGCAGCGTTTTGCCATTTCCGGTCCTGGCGAGGCCGACGCCTACCTTATGCATCCCGTCCTTGGCGACCGCCTTCGTGACTGCACCGCCCTGGTCAACGCTGTGGACGGCCGGTCCATCCACGACATCTTCGGCTATCCCGACGATCTGAAGTTTCACTCCTCGGTCACACTCTTTGCCTGGGTGGTCGCCCATGGCTCTCCGCTGCAAATCCTTGGCAACCATGTGTTCGCTGCCGCGCTGGTCAAATACTTCAACGGAAGACCAGATCAGGCCACGATCGATCGACTGCAGCTTTAGCACGCTGTTGCGTTGAACGTTAGCCGCCGCCCTGCTGGCGCTTCCACTCCGCCTCAAATGCCTGTTGCCGCTCGGCCACGGCTGCGCGATAACCCTCTGGGTCAATCCAGACCTCCTCTCCCGCTCCAGCCTGCGCTTGTTGCAGTTTTTCGAGCATTCCAAAGTAGGCTCCGTGCGCCCCGAGGAACACATCGCATGGCAGTCCCTTCAAGGTAACGAAGGTTCGCTGATAATCCGCAGCAATCCCAGGATAGGAAGC
Source organism: uncultured Acidobacteriaceae bacterium (assembly GCA_963788515.1). Taxonomy (GTDB): domain Bacteria; phylum Acidobacteriota; class Terriglobia; order Terriglobales; family Acidobacteriaceae; genus PALSA-350. Next base: position 1,123,381 of record CAWBGZ010000015.1, on the reverse strand, counting down.
GGGTCGTCCGGACCGGTCTACCAAACGGAATCCGGGGTTCACATTCCAGCTTCCTACAATCACCACGTCGCGAAGTTGGCCGGCCACGGGCGCTCGCATCGTCCAGGTGGTACAGCCGCGGGTATGCCCCGCCGTCTTATGTGCAACCAGTACCACGCCCCCCAGCCGTACCTGGTCGCCATCGTGCAACACACGATCCACCTTCACTGCCGGATAGAGGTCTTTAGGGTAGTTGAAGTCCTTGGCGCCTCCACTCTCCACCACGGGCACATCGCCATCCATCACCATGTACTGTGCGCCCGTCAGCCGCTTGATCTCTGCGCTGCCCGCATCGTGGTCGAAATGTGCATGGCTGATCAGCAGGATCTTGATGTCGTTGAAGTGAAACCCAAGCTTCGCCACGCTCTTTTGAATCAAAGGAGGCGAACTCTCCAGGCTGGAGTTGATCAGGATGTCGCCCTGGGGAGTCACCACCAGGTACGACGCCAGATCCTTGCTTCCCACGTAGTAGAGATTGTCCGCAATCTGAAACGGTGCAATCGGCGTCGTCCACTCGGGAGGGTCCGCTGACCATACGCAGGTGGCGGGCAAAAGCAGCAGCAGGCACATCCATGTTTTCAACCAGGGCCGAGCCATCAATCCTCCAATAACTATTTCTACAGTCTTTGTGCTCGTGTCGCCATTGCGGCAATTGGTGCATGGAGCCTCGCACCCTGCCTGCCAACAAAACCAATAAAGATTGGACGGGTGTTAAAGAATGGACGGGTGCCCCACGTTCGCCCAAGCGTACGTGGGTTGAAGAGGACGGGCGAAGCCCATCATCGTTTTTGTTTTTTTCGATGTTTAGCGGCGAATCTAGGCTGGAAAAGTAAAAGCATTCGAAACCTATCGTTTTCGGCCCACGTACGCTGAGGCGAACGTGCGGCACCAGTTTCTAATTGGTTCCGTTAGGAAGCAGGCCCCGCCCCCGGGTCTTCTACCAAAGCGCAATATTTAAAACTACAAAAACGGCGGCGACCACCCCTCCCCAGAATATTGGTTCCTGGTACCAATGGCATTTCTCTCTGGTGGGTAGCGTAGTGACCCCCATCACCAGCCCTTCCAGTTCGCGCACGTTCCGCGGCTTTGTTAGCAGGCTCACCACGACGGTAACGCCCACACAAACCACCCAGGCCCACAACGCGCGGTACATATTCTCGGCCATCTCTTTCGCGTCCGGAGAGAGCGCGACATAACGTAAGGCGGAGGGGTCCTTTACCACCCAAATCCAAAGGCCAATCGAAGTTAACGTGCCTGCGAGCAGACCCCAGAAGCCACCCTGGTTGGTGGCGCGCTTCCAGAGCATGCCCAAGATCACGGTTCCAAAAAGTGGGGCGATGAAGAAGCTGAAAAGTTGCATGGCATAGTCCATGATGCTGGCGGAATGTTGGACCAGGTAAGCAGTGCCTACGGATACCAGCACACCAATCAGCGTGCACCAACGCCCCATCGCGACGTAATGCGCGTCTGCGGCCTTCTTGTTCAGGAACGCCCCATAAATGTCGTAGGTCCATACCGTCGAGAATGCACTCACGTTGCCTGCCATGCCCGACATGAAACCTGCGATCAGCGCAGTGACGCCGAGCCCGATAAGCCCAGGGCCACAATAGCGCACCAGCATCAGCGGAAGTACCTCGTTGTAGCTGTGCCCGTTGGTGGCCACGGCCACGCCTTCGGGCAGCAAATGAAACGGCAAAACGGCCAACGCCAGAAGTCCAGGGAGGATGACAATGAGGGGCACCATCATCTTGAAGGCCGCGCCGATAATGGGCGCCAGCCGGGCTGAGCGCAGGCTATTGGCCGCGAGCACCCGCTGCACCACCAGAAAGTCGGTAGTCCAGTAACCAAACGACAGTACAAAACCCCAACCCAGAACAAGGCCGGTCCAGTGGACCCCCATGGGATTATCTTTGAAATGGCCCATCGTGCTCCAAAGGTGGGTATAGTCTGACCGTCCTAAGTTGGTTTGGATCCGCTGGGTAAGGTTTCTCCAGCCCCCCACTTCAATCATGCCGAGAATGGGAACCAGCAGAGCCCCTGCCCAGATCAGGACGAACTGAAGAATCTCATTGAAGATCGCGGAACGCAGCCCTCCCAGGGCTACGTAGATCGCCACCACCAGAGAAGAGAGCCAGATGCTGAAGTTCAGGTTCCACCCCAGAACGACTTTCATCACCAGGGCCATGGAATACATATTGATGCCGCTCATCAGGATGGTCATAAAGGCAAAGCTGATGGCAGAAAACGCTCGCGTGGGATTACCAAAGCGCAGATGCAGATATCCGGGAACGGAGTAGACCTTGGAAATATAGTAGAAGGGCATCATCACCAGGCCCAGAAACAACATGGCTGGTATGGCCGCGACCCAGTAAGCATGCAGCGCGAGTATGCCGTACTGATAGGTGGACCCGGCCCAGCCCATCAACTCCAGCGAGCCAAGGTTCGCGGAGACAAAGCTCAGCCCCGCGATCCACGCCGTCATCTCCCGCCCAGCCATAAAGAACTCTTTGCTGGTCTTGGTGCCACTCTTTACGTAGAAGCCGATGAAGAGGACCATGGCGAAATAGACCGCGATAATCAGTACATCCACCGCAGACAGATGGATGAGCTGCGTCCTGGTCGGCACCACCGTGATTAGAAAGCCAGCGCCGGCAGTCACGGGATGAAGCAGAGCCGTCAGAACGAGTGACTGGTCGGGCATTCTACGGTGTTCCTCCTCTTAAAGGGCTTGTGGATAGCCCGCGGCTGATTGAGCCACTCTCCTTGTAACCGGTCAGCAACAGGTTTGTCACCTATACGCTATTCAACGCCCAGGAAATTTCGCTATAGTGAGCCCTCTATCGCCAAAACCATTTCCGTCTGCGTCAAACAACAGATACCGCACGGACCCGGATTTCCTGTGAAGCTCGTTGACGTTGATGAACTTCATGCGGCTTTCCTTAATGAAAGCCGCACCCGTGGCCGATGATTGGTACCGCGAACGGGCCCTCCGGGGATGATCGCGCAATCTTCACGGCTTGAATGCGGGATAAAGTGTTGGGGAGTGTAGATGAGCTTTCGTGGATTGCTGCTGAGTTTAGCAATGTTGACCGGCGTTGCGGCCGCGCAATCACTGAACTGTGATCTTAAAAGCTACAAGGCCACGGATGGGCTGAAAGCAACCACCAGCGGCGGAGTAGTGACGATGAGTTGGCAGGGCGAAGGCGGCCAGCAACTTCGGGCGTCGTTTGGCATCCGCGATGGGCAGGCAATCGTTCAGGAACTTGCTGTACGGGCAGGTTCAGGCGGATGGACTGTGCTGGGGAAAGACCTAACCCCGGATTTTCAGGTCTCGACCGGAAAGCGTCGCATCTCGCAGGCCCAACGGACACAATTGAAGGCCCTCAATCTGGACACGCCCGAAGAGGAAAGCAGGCGAAAGTGGAACACCTTTTGGGATGCTCCCCTGGTGATTCCGGGTCGAGGAGACACCACCGATTTGCCGCGTACCGAAGCCGAAATTACCCATGCCTCCGTTAGCTACCAATCCAGCACCTGCAAGGTAGCTACCGAGGGAAACCAACTGAGTGTCACCTTTGATGGATTGAAGCTGGGCATCTTTGCGGGCGATCTGCGGTTCATTGCCTACAAGGGAACGAACCTGCTTCGGCAGGAAGCGGTCGCGAAGACCCAGGAGCCCTCCGTCGCGTACATCTACAAGGCGGGGTTGAAGGGCTTTCCCGTTTCTCCCGAGACCAGGCTCATATGGCGTGACACAGCGGAGCACACACAAACAGAATACTTCGCAGGAGCACCGAATACAGAACCGGTCGCACTGCGGGCGCGCAATCGCTTGGCGATTCTGGATGTCGGCCCAGGTTCTCTGGCCGTGTTTCCGTCGCCACACAAGTTCTTCTTTGCCCGCGAGGACGAAGTAAACCTGGGCTACGTTTACTACCGCAAAGACACGGACTCCTCGTTCTCTCTGGGGGTCATGTGGCCTGATCAGGGCGAGGGCTACCATCCCTGGGGTGCAACCGACGCCGAATGGAAGCGGCGCACCGAGACCTCGCGAGGGCATGCGGACAATTACGCCCTCTACAACGCACCTGCCGGGACTGAGCAGCGTATGGCGGTCTACTACTACCTGAACGCGGGCGACGATCGGTCAACACGTGATTCCGTGCTCGCCTATACACATAATGATGTTTTCAAACCCGTGCCTGGCTACAAGGTCATGACCGGCCACATCCACATGGACTTCAACGAACAGCTGCGCGATCGCAAGACGTTGGATTACCAGCCACCCTGGGTTGCGGTCTTCCGCGCCCTGGGAGTGAACATCCTCTACCTGGGTGACTTCCACGACGACTCGCATCCCAGCGATCCCGGGCCTATTCGGTTCGCGGAGCAGAAGGTCTATTTTGAAGGTTCACAGCGTGTCTCAGACAAAGACTTCTTAGTCATTCCTGCAGAAGAGCCCGATGCGTACATCGGCGGCCATTGGTACCTGATGACTCCAAAGCCGGTCTACTATACCCATACATTGGGCCCGCATGAACCAAAAGCCGGGCCGAGTACAGGCAATAGCCGTCCAGAGGGCCAGCCATTCGAAGAGGATCTTCCAGAGTATGGCCATGTCTACCATTTGGGCTCCGCGGAAGACATTCTGAACTTTATCAACAAAGAGAATGCCATCATGTGGACGACCCACCCGGAAACCAAGAACTCCGAAGGCTATCCCAGAGCCTATAAAGACAAAGCGTTTTTCCTGAGCGACCGGTTTATCGGCGCCTCGTGGGAATCTCTTCCGGTCGACTTGTCAGAGAAGGAAGAGTGCGAAGTTCGCTGCTTCGGGGTCGAAGACGACATGAGCAACTGGGCGCCCAAGGCGAAATACATGATTACCGAAGGAGATACATACACCAAGTGGCCGGACGATGAAACGTATCCCCAGCTGGCCATCAACTATCTCAAGCTGGATAAAGTTCCCATGTACAACGAAAGCTGGTCTCCGGTTCTGGAGGCGATCCGCCGCGGAGATTTTTACGGCACTAATGGCGAAGTGCTCTTCCACAATTGGGGTGTCCAGGGCAGCGGTGTAAATAGCGTCTACACAGCAAGCATCGAATACACGTTCCCGCTCGACTTCGCTGACTTGGTGTGGGGCGACGGTACCAGGACGGAACACAAGTTCATCGACCTGAAAGACACGATGCCCTTCGGCACTAGGGAGTTCAGGATTCCCTTCGATGCCACCGGCAAAAAGTGGATTCGACTTTCCGTATGGGACTCGACCGGCAGCGGTGCCTGGGATAATCCGATCAATCTGAAATAGGCTAGATTTATCCAGAAGCTCGAAATGGGAGTCAAGATGAAGACCCGGAAATCCTGCATAGCACTCGTTTTGCTGCTCGCCTTTGCGTTCGCGGCGCAGCCTTCACCCGCTCAGAAAAAAGCAGCCCCTGTGAAGTCCTTAAGGGTATACCTCTTCGACTGCGGCCTAATCAAAGGATTGAAGGCAACGGATTTTTCCCTGAAGAAGGAGGACGTGAAGAACACGGATATGGTGGTGCCTTGCTACCTTATCGTTCATCCCAAGGGAACGCTGATGTGGGACGTTGGCTTGATCCCCGACAGCGCATTCAAAGGGGCTGGTCCCGTGACCGAATCGGAGGACTCCATGACCATAAGCTCCCCCAGGCCTCTGCTGCCCCAATTGACGGCGCTAGGCTATCCGCCGCAGGACATCACGTATATCGCCTTTTCCCATTACCACTTTGATCACATTGCCAACGCCAACGCATTCGCCGGGTCCACGTGGTTGGTCCATGCGGCCGAGCGGGATGCGATGTTCGCCAGGAAGCCAGAGGAGGAGGCCAGATACAACCAGCTCAAGAACAGCAAGACGATCATCCTGCCGCTCACCGACTACGATGTGTTCGGCGATGGGACCGTAGTTATCAAGTCCGCACCGGGCCACACTCCCGGACACCAGGTGTTGGCGTTGAAGCTACCCAAGACTGGACCCGTTCTGATCGCCGGGGATCTCTGGCATTATGCAGAAGAGCGCCACGCCACCGAGGCTCCGCCGGATGAAGCGAACAAGGAACAAACCATGAAGAGCCGCGCTGCGATGGAAGCGTACCTCAAGCAGAGCGGCGCGCAATTGTGGATCGAGCACAACCCTGAAACCTTTAATCGCCTCAAGAAAGCTCCGGACTATATCGATTAGTGGACTCCGAAGAAGAGTATCTTGGCTCCCGGCTTCTCGAAGTTTGCTTCGATCTTCGCGCGGCCGGCCGAGTCTTGCGAGACCGTTACACCATCGCTGGCCCAATGCTCATTCACCACTTTATGGCTCGTAATATATTGGTAGGTGCCGCGTTCCGTCGCGAAGATCACAACCGCACCACGGCCTGTGCGGGCGGAGATTTTTTCGTGAACCTCGGGGCTGGTAGAAACGATGCCGGCCACCACAGGATCGCTCTCCGTAATATCGTCGCGGACCTGCTTGTACCTGGCCAGTGTGCTGCCAATGAAGGTCACGCCGGAGTCTGAAATATTCAGCAGATCACCCCATATTCCATTTTGCCCGAGAATGAGTGAGGCAACATCCACTTCCTGCCATTGCTGCGGGTCATCGGGAAAGTAATGCGTGAGAAACAAGGTGGATGGTATCCATTTATCGAAGGTTAACGGTGAGCGTGCGATCCAGGTGCGCGCGGGCCCCTGGTAGAAGAACAGGTTTGAATTAGTCCGCTCTAAATCAATTGGTATGTCATAGTTTTGGTAGTAAGGCCCGTTGTTGATCAGGAAATACTTCCCAGAGGAAAGAAACGCCAGGCCCATCGCCCGGCCCCCTTCCGTCACGTCAAAGTCCACTATCGCTCCGGGCACCGCAGCGGCAACCTTATCCGCCACCCGGCTCATGTACTGGACAAGTTGAAATCCATACGAGTCAGACCGATCCTGCGGAGTGTTGCTCTCGTTGCCATGATTGTGATGCGGGTCGTTGCATCCATACTGAGCAATCGCGTCCCACTTGAAATAAGTAACGCCCACCTCTTTGGCAAGGCGGATCAGCTCATCGGCGAAGGCATCGGCGTACCCGCTGACCATGCACATCTTGTAACTCTTCTCCGTCTCCCAAACTTCCTGAGGTTCGCCTACTTGTCCATCCCAGGATCTGCGCCATTCGGGGTGCTCGCGCACCACTCGGCTGGACGCAGCAGCCGTCGTGGGGCCAAACCATAAACCGAGTTTCATGCCGTAGCCATCCAGCTTCTGCTTGACCGTTTTCAATCCATCAGGGAAACGCTTGGTGCTTACCGTCCAGTCGCCAGTCTTCTCGTACCAGCCTGTATCCAGCACGAAGACATCCACTCCGATCCGGTGGGCCACGTCGATTTCTTTGAGGATGCGGTCTTCATTCATCGATGCGAGATAGGGCTTGCCGTTCCACCATTTATTGCGTTCCTGAAAGTTCCAGGTGTTATAGAAAATGTAGGGTTTTCGCGTCGCCGGATTCTGCGTCATGAATTTCAGCACGAACTGGCGATACGCGGACGCAAGTGGATCGATCCCGCCTTGCGCCGCGGCGGTCTCCATCCAAATGGTTTGAAAGGGATGCTCAGCATCCACCATTTGCCCAGGGACATAGTTACCCTTAACCGATGTCAGGCGAACGCTTCGATCAGGGCTGAGCTGATAGCGCAGAAATGCATCCGGAACCTGGGAGCCATGTTCATAAGCGAGCAGAAAGCTGCGATGGCTATCGCTAGCCGCAAGGATAGGGCCCATAAGGGTCCAGCTATCCTGGAAGTAGCGGTCTTCAATCGGTTGTTCGGAAAGTGTGTAACTGTGTGTGAGCTGAGCAAAGTTGGAGAGCGTGACTTCCTCCGCCTGCGGTAATTGCTTGAGAGAAGTTTGCAGGTAGGTGAGGCCGTTTGTGCCGCTGAGTGTTCGCGGTTGATCCGCTTTAAGCAGGTAACGAAAGCGAATGACTGGAACTACGTCATTGACCTGGAACTGAACGTGCAGCTGAAGATGAGGGTCTTGTGCAAGCGTGCCTGCAAAGAAATATTCCGTGACGCCGTTGTCCAGATGGGTCGGATTTCCAACTGGAGCGAAATGGTGCACTACAGCAGGAAGCTGCTTTCCATCGATCAAAAAAGTTGGCGGAGCAAATTGATAGGTGGAACCCGTTTGGGTTACACCATATTCCCAAAGACAGCCCTGTCCGCAGGAAAAGGAAATCCTCACCTGGCCATTCCGGATACCAGCCTGAGCGATGGCGTGCAGGGGAATGCCACACAAGGCCACACCACAGAGGACCCTCATCGACAACAAGTGCATATTATCTCCATCATGATTACCATTGGTCGATCAGGACTTATGGGTCGATTCTTTTCCGTAGGTTTGGACCCCACTGCCGTCCCTTAACTCGTTTCGATTGATGTGAGTCTGGATTTGGCCATTTGTCAAGCTGGTACCATGCCCCCTGGTCCCGGTCGAGGGCCGTTGAAATTCAGGTAGCCTATTGTCATGGATATTCAGAGTCGTTCCGAACTTGAAGAATTGCTACGGCACGACATTGAGTGTGGCTACCGGTCTATTGAACACGCGGTTTCACTCTTGAATGCTCAAGCGTCGTGGTTCGCAGAGGACCGCGCCGAAGTGAACGCGGAGAGTGCGGAGGGCGCTGCCGCCAACTTGTTCGACGTAGAGTAGTTACCCTTCGCTGCACTGCGCTTCCGCGGCACGCCGGGACGGGTGGGATGACAAGATGAGAGCCGCGCATCCACCGCACCTTCGCGGCATAAGAATGGGAAACCGCAGGTCCCCGTTCGACTTCGCTCAGGGCAGGCTCTCCACTACGCTACGCGCCGTGGGAGCAGTCAACTCGCGGTGGCGAGTGAAGAGAGAAATTACAACGGCAACAAAAGCATTGGGTGGCCCATTCAAGCCGTACTTTGGCTTGAGTGGGCGACGATGCCCCCCAACAACCCGTTTGTCACTAGGACCGGAGCGGAGCGTAGTGGAGAGCCTGCCCTGAGCGAAGTCGAACGGGGACCTGCGGTTCAGCTGTCACCGCAGCAGAGCGAATATTCTAAGTAAGGCGCCAACCCATGGCAAAGATCCAAGTCACCAAAACAGAGCTGGTCTGGCCCGGCAAGTACCGCGAGGACGGCACGCTAGCTCAAGCCCCGAGGGCCAACCTGCCCTTTCAGGTGACGGAGATCTTCAACCATGCCGAGGCCAAGCGCCAGGCGGAATGGCGGAACAAGCTCATCTGGGGCGAAAACCTGCTCGTGATGGGATCGTTGCTGGAAGAGTTTGCAGGTAAGGTGGACCTTATCTACATCGACCCGCCTTTTGCTACGGGCGCAGATTTTTCCTTCACGACCCAAATTGGAGAGCAGGAAATAACCAGGCAACCGTCGGCCGCGGACGAGACTGCATATCGAGACACCTGGAAGATCGGTGTGGGCTCTTACCTGGCGATGATCACAGAGCGCCTGCGACTGATCCGTGATCTGCTTTCTCCCAACGGGAGCCTGTTCCTGCACTGCGACTGGCACATGGGTCACCTGCTGCGAGCGACCGCCGATGAGGTATTCGGTGCGGAGAATTTTCTCAACGAAATCGTGTGGTACTACTACAACAAATTTCAAGGCAACGTGAAACGCTTCGCCTCCAATCACGATGTTGTGTTCTGGTATCGCAAGGGTGGGTCCTACCGGTTCAATCCACAACTTGAGAAGCGGGCGGAGGGCAAAGTAAAACAACTGGTCCGCCAGTGGGACAGGGAGAAGGCGGCAATCGTCAACGCGAAGGGCGCCAACGGGAAAGTGATGTATCGCGAGACCGATGAGCGGACCGTGGACGATGTCTGGAGAATCTCCATGCTTCAGCCCGCTGATCGCACGGAGAACTGCGGATACCCCACTCAGAAGCCCGAGGCTCTGCTGCAGAGGATCGTGCAAGCAGCGTCCTGCGAGGGCGATCTCGTAGCCGATTTCTTCAGCGGTTCCGGCACCATGCTTTCGGTTGCCGAAAAGCTCGATCGCCGCTGGATTGGTTGCGACCTCGGCCGCTGGGGCATCCACGCCACCAGGAAGCGCTTGCTCGGGATCAAAAAGTGCAGGCCCTTCGAGATGCTGAGCCTGGGCGCGTATGAGCGCCGATACTGGCAGGGAACTCACTTCGGTGAGCGTGACCAGCACGCCTACATGGCGTTCATGCTCAAGCTCTATAGTGCTCAACCGGTCGGCGGCCGCGAGTACATTCACGGTAGTAAGAGCGAGGCGCTTGTGCACGTCGGATCCGTGGATGCGCCGCTGACAAAGCTTGCGATCGAAGCTGCGCTGGACGAATGCGCAACCTTGAAGCAGCGAGCATTGCACGTACTCGCCTGGGATTGGGAAGCCGGGCGATACGACGTGATGGTCGAGAGCGCCCGTAAGAAAGGGATCGACCTTTTTCTCTTGCAGATACCGCGAGAGGTGATGGAGCACGACGCAACCGGCAGCGGTAACGTGCGTTTCTTCCCCCTGGCTTACTTGGAGGCGGAGATTAAGCAATCAAACAATTTCACCGTGCGCGTAGCGCTCAAGGACTTTGTTGTTTTGCATCCCGAACTGGTTCCCGAAGACGTGCGCAGTAGGGTAACGACCTGGTCCGACTATGTCGACTACTGGGCGGTGGACTGGGACTCTCAGAGCGATGCGTTCCTGCAGGGCTGGGCGGCGTACCGAACGCGCAAAGAAAGAAGGCTCCCGCTCGTCTCCGTCGATCACTCGTACGAAGAGGCGGGTAATCGACGCATCCTCGTACGAGTGATCGACATTTTCGGCAACGAAACGAAGCGTGCTTTCCATGTGGAAGTCAGCAGCCGTAATGGCGGCCCTCTTCTGTTTGCGACTCCCACGGGTACGTCTGCAGGGGCGTAGGAGGGCTTTTTTCATAAGGATTGCGATGTGGAGTTGTTAGGGATTTGTAAAGGGCGATCAAAAGCCGTAATTCTTCTTCCGTAGCGCGTTCTTATACTGGTCACGCGCCTTTTTTGCCCTGGCTTCGGCATCGTGGGCGACAAAGCCGGCCGCATCCCACTTTTCCATCTCGACCATGGAGTGATCGTCGTTGGCCAAAGCCTCTTCGGCGCGAATCGCGTCCAGCCAGTTGTCGATAGCCTGTCTGTAATCCCTCAAAAGTTGGTCGAAAGTTGTATCGTCCATGTCCTGTGAATCTAGGGCACCGTGTGCGCGTCGTCAATGGGACTGGCGTTTGATTCACGAAAGATTGACACAGAGCAGCATCGCGCTTTCCAGGCGCAATCATTCCGAGGTGAATGTCCCGGCGGGCAGACCGGCGCGATTGTAGAGGAAGGTTGTCACCACGCCCGACCAGTCGTAACGCACAAAACGGGGGAAGGCGATTTTGGGAGACGAGACCAGGACCGTATCGCTCCCTCCAATCTTTTCGATCTTTGCCGTGGCGGGCAGGAAGTTATGGTCGTCTCCAGCAAGCTCAAAGCCGCCCAATTCCTGACCACGTGTGGTGAGTCCCTCGGCGTGAGTGAACCAAACGCGCATCGCGCTTGGCTCCGTGGTCGCTTGCAGAAATTCCGGCGAGCTGTACTCGATCTTTTCTCCGTACACCGTGGCCCGGGCGGCCAGCGCCAGGCGGTCGCCGACCGTTTGCTTGTCGGGTGGATGGACGTTGTCCGGGGTGCCCACATCGAGCGTGACCGCCATGCCGGTATTGCGCAATATCAGGGTGCGTCGCTGGGCGTCCCGCACCAGCGGCCAACCGGGAGCGGTCGAATTGAAGCTGGAAATCTGCACGAAGAAGAAGGGAAAGTCTCCCTCGCCCCATTGGTGTCTCCAGTCGGAGATGAGCGTGGAGAAAACTCGAAAATAGTAAGGCGCGCGTTTGGCGTCGCTATCAGTTTCACCCTGGTACCAAAGAACACCTCTGATGGTGAAGCGCGTATAGGGGGCAATCATGGCGTTGAACAGAGTTCCAGGAGTCCACGCTCCCCCATGATCGTAAGCGATGCGCGGGTGAGTAACAGGCGGCTTTCCTTCCGCCTGCAGGGCGGCGTCTTCGCGTGCGTTATTGGCCCGGATCTGGTCAGCTCGCCCCTGATCCTGGGCGATCGTTCCCCCATCTACAAAGACTGAGGTGAGATTGGCGCTTGCCAATGCCTCGGGACTGATCCAGGAATGGGCAGGTGTGCCGCCCCAGGTCGTGTCAATGAGCCCAACGGGAACATTTTCGCGCTCCGAGATCTCACGGCCAAAGAAGTAAGCGACCGCGGAGAAGTGACGAGCGGTATCCGGAGTGCATTCCGTCCAGGCGTCCGAAGCTTCGTTGAGCGGGACAGGGGATGTTGCTTTTTTCTGAACAAGCAGGCGAATCCTCGGATGGTTCGCCGCGGCAATCTCCTTTTCTCCATCCTTCAGCGGTGCGGGAACGGTGCCGGTAAAGCCGGCGAGGGGAAACTCCATATTCGACTGTCCTGAAGCCAGCCACACATCCCCGACCAGAATATCCGTCCGCTCCAGAGGATTGGGAGTGGAGTCGCCGCTTACCGTCAGCGTGTAGGGCCCCCCAGCTGACTCCGGTTTGAGCCACACTTCCCAGTAGCCATCCGGATCGGTCTGCGCGGTGACTGTCTGGCTATGGAACCGGACGGTGACGTTCTCTCCGGCATGACCCCAACCCCAGATGCGGACCGGGCGGTCGCGCTGCAGAACCGCATGATTCGAGAAGAGATTCGGCAGCTGCACCGCTGCCGCAGCAGTCAGCGGAAGCGCGAGCAGACAGACCGCCAAGGCCAGCACAAGACGCAGAAAACGCATAGTTAATCTCCAACGGAAGCCAACGGGAAGTTGCAGGCAACGCCCCTGCCACAATAACTGCCGTTGCGCGCACCCTGCAAATCGACGGTAGGGGCATCCTGTTACCAATGAATCAGATGCTCGTTGTCTTCGACCACCACCACTTCGTATTTTTCCAACATGGGCATCAGTAGGTTCTCCAGCTCCGCCTTCCACAGCGCGCCTTCATAGAACTTCGCTTTCATCGGCTCGCGCGAAGGCAAGTCAGGAAACCCCCGCATGAAAAAAAACGTGTCAGGATCTTCGATGGAATGAAACGGACCCAGGATTTTCATTCCGATTTCTCTGTGCGCTGGAATACTCTTGGAACGAAATATCTCGAGAAATCGGGAACGCATTCCTGGCGTCGTCTTATAGGTGCGCATTTCGATAATCATTTTGACAACCTCTGTCAGTACGGCCGCTGCATTTCGGTTACCTTTGGGACCCCGACGGCTTAACCTCCTTGCACTATTCAGGTGCAACCTCCGTTCCAGTCGCGCGCTTTCGATGCCCCGAATAGATATTCACCCCTTGCCTTTGCGGGTGGTGTATCTTGTCTCACACGAAAGCAGTGGACCAGGGGGACGTCGCAAAACAGGAATAACTTTACTGGAAAGTTGTGACAAATCTCGGGGTTCTTTCGCTGGTGTGGGCCATGTTCAAGTGTGGTTCTTTCGAAATCGTAGTTGCCCCCAAGTCTCGAAGTTTCCCTGAGAGGCGTGCCGCCGTGAAGTCTGTAACCTGTTTGTCCGCTCTTCTCGCTGCCGGCGTGTTCTGCCAGTGCTCACTTTCCTGGGCGCAGGCGGGCAGCGCGGCTCGTTCCACCACTTCCCGCTCTCAGTCGTCGCCCACCCGGCCTGTACGCGCCGTGGCCCAGCCCGCTCCCGCGCAGGAGACCGTCGTCATTCCTGGCCCCCTGAGATCCTTCCTGCGCATGGCTGGTATCAGCCAGCAGATAGCTCCCGAGGATGTGTTGCCCCTGCTCGCGCGCAATGCGTACGCCACTGGCTATCTAAACGGCGTGCCCACTGAGTTTCTACGCCTGGTCGACCGCTATCTTCACCAGGCGAGAGAGCTGCAAATGCTGGCCGGGCCAGGCGGCGTCATACGCGTTACCAATTGTGCGGAGGCGGAGCCCTTGTTGAGCATCCTCGGCTATCACGCGCGGCCGGCTTGCGGGCAAAAGGACTCCGTTCTCATGACTGCGGATCCGGAACGCGCCTTCCTCACGACGGATTCAGGTTTTCCTCTAACTGCGCTGGAAGAGGCGCTCGACAGGGGAACGCCTTTTACGTACGCCTTCCCCAGTTCCCGCGTCCCCGTGCTCTTTAACGAAACCGACTGGCGGGCGCTCAGCAGTGTCAAGAGCAGGGGCGCGCAATCGCTGGTGGACATCCTGTTGCACGAGCCGGCCGTTGACCGCCTCTATTGGGCGCTCTCCAATAGCGATACCGAAACCAGGAATTCGCTAGAACGCTCGCCGGGCTTGGGCAGACTTCTGCCCTATGGTCCGGTTCTTGATTTTTACGGAACCCAGATACTCATTCGTGGCGGCCGGGTAGTCGTGCCCGGAGGACCCTCCGCCGAAGCCGGTTGGAAGGAACTGTCGGGCGTTAGCCCAAGGTCGCCGGGGGACTTTGTCATCGCCCTGGCAGGCACAGACAACGGGTGGTTGGCGGTCTATTACGATACTCTGTCGCGGGTAAACGTCTCCCAGCAGGCGTACTTAACCACATCTCCGCGTCTCAGGCGTCTCTACGAGGCGTTTCGCGAGCCGGAGCCAACCGCCAATCCCGCCAGGGCCGTTTTTCGTAAGGCCCCTGCCCTGTTGATGTTGTTCACTCGCTTGCAGTGGGGACCGGATGGCGAACCCCGTATCCCCGGCAGTCTCGATGTGTGGAAGCAAATCCTGGCTCAGAAAAGTGATTCGAAAGTCGTCCATGATTGGGCAAGGCGCTCGCGTTCATGGAAGCGTCCCGAACAACTGCTCGAATGCATGGCCGGGTTGTCTCGCATCGATACTGACCAGGGACCACTGCAGATCTATCTCATGCTCAATGAAGTGGATAGAAGGCGCGCTGTGGATAAGCACCTTACCCCGCAGACGGTGCTTCTTTTGGCCACTAAATTTTCCCAGCTTAGCAACTGGTACCTGGTGTTTTCTGAATTTCCCAACTTGAATGATGCCTCGATTACGCAGTTCGTCAAAGTGACCGACGCAATCGATGGAATCCACGACCACAGCCTGCGCGGAAATGCCATGGGCGTGTTTCAGGCGAACCTGGGACTCTGGCAAATTCTTGCTCGCCAGGGGGAAATCCGGGACAGTGATCTGAACCAATCCTGGCAGCAGGCGGTTGCTCCCTTCGCGGCAATTAGTTCTCCAGCCCACCTCTTTGACGCGGGTCACACTTCCCTGGGAACGCTGATGCTGGCGGCGAGCGGCAAATCCGATCTCTCCCAGGGCGAATTCATTGAGCTGCTGGCAGGCCCTCCGCAACAATCTGCCGAGGGGCAACGTATCCGGCAGGAAATGGCCGGTAGAATGCGGGCGGTGCTCGACGACCAGCGCCTGGTGTCGCTGGATACCTTGTTCGCGCTCGGCAATGGCCTTTCGCGCATGGCGCAGGGAGCGCCCGCGGGCAGCAATTTGATTCCCTTGGCCAATGAACTCAAGGAATTCGAGTTGCCCCGCCCCATCTTTACCGAAAGCGAGAAGACAGAATGGGCGCCGGGAGTGTATGCCAACCGTCATAGCGAACTCCAGGTGCATGTCGACCTTACCAAGGTAATCAGGACACCTGGCTCCCGCTCTCAACTGGAAGCCGCCCGCGGTCAACTTACGCCGTTTCTCAGGGACTCGCTGGTCGGCTTGAATTACGCCTATTACGAGCCACCCGGTGCCCAGCTCCTGCACAACAATCCTCTCTTTGTGCGTTCACACGATTTTTCGGGAGAAACCATTATGGGCGTGACCCAGCTCTGGCAGGCTCCCGAATTGTTCAACCAGGGATCACCCGCCGGTGGAGGCGCCTATCTGGTGGGGTCGCTGGCTGAGTTGCCCTATGTGCTGGCGACCAGCGAGGAGGACTTCATTGCCCCGAAAAACGTGCAGGCACTGATCTGGAAGGAGGTAACGGCAAACCTGCTGGTCAGCGCGACACTGCCCCGCTGGTGGAATGTGACTAGCAACGAGCTCCATGCCGTAAGTCTCTATCAACGCTCCGGGGAGGAGCTTGTCACTGCTGCGGCGACGAACCAGGAACTGCGCGGCCAAGTGATCGGTATTCTCTCCGAGCGCCTGCCCTCGCAGCGGCTGGGACAATTAGAGCAGGCCCTTGCGGCCGGCGACGCCGGCGCCAGCCTCTCTCGCGTCACTCCGGCAGATACCCTTCATCTTGCTGCAGTGTATCGTCATAATTTTCCCCAGGAAACCGCATCCTGGGGAACGGCGGGCGGGGAATTGGACACGCTCATCCGGCAATATCCGGCTGAAGTCAACCTGCAGCGTATCTCCCGGGATTTTGGCACCCCTCATCCGGTTCTGGCCCAGAGCTATGCCTGCGAGCTCCTCAACGTGCAGCCGTTCCCCGCCTTCGGTGGCAGCTCCAGCCGCTTGTTGGGGGAGTCGTGGGACTCCAGCAATTTGTATTGGGCGCGGCTCGCGGATGAGAAGG
Source organism: uncultured Acidobacteriaceae bacterium (assembly GCA_963788515.1). Taxonomy (GTDB): domain Bacteria; phylum Acidobacteriota; class Terriglobia; order Terriglobales; family Acidobacteriaceae; genus PALSA-350. The sequence continues at coordinate 1,106,796 of CAWBGZ010000015.1, read as the reverse complement.
GTTACTCACCCGTCATGTTGAATCGCCTGGTCCCCGAGTTGACTCGCCACATGGTGGCGAACATTTTCGCGACCGACATCGAGGACTGGCTGGCGCTGACCCGGGCCATGAAGGAGACCGGCGAGGAGTTCCGTCAGGGCAAGATCGTCCTGCCTCAATTGACGGAAGCCGCCTCATCCAACCAGCAATTGGGTGTGCAGCAAGAACAAGTTCCAGTAAACTCGGCCCCGGCCGGCCACAAATAAACGGGATACAGGACACATAATGGCAAAGCGACCTCTTCTCTTCGTTCTTATCGCAGTTGGTTTCGTGTTCTTTGGCAGCCGCTTTACCGGTGCCCAGGACGACACGACGAACATCCGCGTGAATGTGGATCTGGTGCAGTTAAACGTCGCTGTGACTGATAGCAAAGGCAACTATATTTCCGGCCTTGGTCCGGAGAACTTTGTCATCACCGAGGACAAGATCCCGGAAAGAATCGCCACCTTTGAAGAAGGCAACGAGCCGACTCGACAGATCATTCAGACGGCGGCGAATGCGGCTCCTGGCAAACCGGCCGCGCCCAGCGTGCAACTAGCCGCGAAAACGAAAGCGCCGGCGGCCGAGGCGACAGGCCATCCCGCTGGAGTCGGCGAGGACATTGCGACCTTGCCCTCCCAGATTCCAGGCGCCAATGTCTTTGTTCTTTTCGATACCAGCAACTACATGTACCGGGGCTTTGTCTTCGCGCAGGATGCAATCACCGATTTTGTTCGCTCCCTGGGAGGCGCGAACAAGGTGGCCTTCTATTCGTACAGTCGCGACCTTTCCCGAAATTCAGCCCTTACCTCCGATCGCTCGCAGGTACTGCGCGGGGTGAGGAGTACAGTTGCCGGCGACGATGCCGCTCTCTATAACTGCCTGCTGATGACCGTTGAAGACGCGGCTCGCTACACAGGACGCAAAGTTGTCGTGGTCTTCTCCAACGGTCCCGATAACGCCAGCCTGGTGCCGCCTGAAGATGTGGCGGAACTGGCCCAATCCACGGGCACGATCATCTACATGATCAGCACCCGCGAAGCGCAGCTGGAGCCGATCTCGACGGCGGTCTTCGAGCGCATGAGCAAGGCCACGGGCGGCAAGGCCTATTTCGCCCGCAGCTGGAGCGACGAAAAGAAGGCCTTCGCCTTCATCCAGGAAGATCTGGCGCACCTTTACGCGCTTAGCTACTATCCGCAGCCCAATCCCAGCACCGGATGGCGCACCATCACCGTCAAGCTGGTAGGGAAGGACCTGCAGAAGTATCACGTGCGGACCCGGGCCGGATACCGCCTGCAACAGGCTCATTCCGCGGCAAACAACTCGGCCAATATGGAAGCGGAGTCCGTCCAGAAGTAGTTAAGGCTTCAATCCTTTGCTGACGGAGACCTTTTCGACACATCCGACCTGCGCTCCTGACCCTGGTCCACTATTCAGGGAGCCGCTGCTGCAGGCGACTAGCTGCGGCTCGCTCATAAGGGAAATGGCGGCCTGCTCCAGTGATATGTTTGCCGCTTCGGGCTGGAATCTCGACCGCTTGTCATCTTGCTGTAGCGATACGCTCTTGAACAGCAGGGCGTTGCCTTCGAGATGGACGTGGATTGCCGTCAGTTCCCAAATCGACGGGCCAACCTGTTGCTGTTCCAGGGCAAAGGAGCTGCGCTCTTTCAGTCTCCCCAGCAGCCCTCCGCCGAAGGTAACGTCGTGGAGGAGGTGGCCCTTGATTTTGCAGATGCGGTGTTGCTGGTTATCGACCACCAGATCGCCGGTCATGCTGCTGAAGACACGAGCCTCGCGCGTAGGCGGGTGGAAGTTCGGCGCAGGTTCAAAGTGCAGTGAAGTCGTACTTGGGGTCACTCCCGTTTGTGTCCAGATAAAGGCGGCGGGCAAAAGTTTGAGCAGGTCGTCGATCTGCTGATTATCGTGATTGCCCTCTGAGATCTGTTTGTTCTGGGCTCTGGGGTCGTGCAGGAATTTTTGAATGAGCTCCCGCTGTTGGGTCTCGGGCAGCTCACGGTCGTCCTTTTCGAGGACGCGTTCGACGTTGCCCCGCTGAGTACCGGCCACCCACTGCAGAATGTGTTCTTTCGGCTTATCGCTTTCTTCCAGGTATACCCAGTTGGAGTGGTCGTTCTGGTCTGCTGTCCGTTCAGCGCTGACGGCCTGTTGGATGATCTGTTGCGGGGTTTGAGCCCGTACCGTAGAGAACGAGAGCGCGAGTATTCCGACCCAGAAAAAGTGCGCTTTCTTGTTGCCCATTTCGACTGCCTTTGCCGGTCAAAAGTTACGGCCTTTTGATGCAGGAGATCTACCGAACGGTTCGGCAGAAAAGCCGGTTCCTTATTGGACTGCATCCCAGCAAGTAAGGGGGCTTTCCATGGTTGCCAAAAAATCCAGCTGAGGCGATTCTCACGCCAACTCCCCCGGCAGTAAATGGTCGGCAGCGGTGGACACGGATTCCACGCACCCGGGTTCCGGCCTGTTTAACAAGGATGCGAAGACAATTGCGCGCGAACTCGCGTCAACCTAGGTATCGCCCAAAGGCCCTTCGTCCGGGATGCGCATGCTGGCGTTCTACATCAATGGCGCGTGTAAAAACCTGTCGCCGAAGCGGCTGAAAGTTCTGGAAAATGCCAAGCAGCTTTTGCATGAATGAATAGCGGCCGCCAGGGATGAGCAGAAAAAAGCCGTCAGTAACCCACAATTTCAAGTGCAGTTCCCGCGCTAGGACGAAGCGACGTTCACCCGGCGGAGAGCCCACCGTCGACTGGCAGAGCAACTCCCGTAATAAACGCCGCCTGGGGCGAGCAAAGAAAGAGCACGGCCGCAGCCACATCTTCTGGCTTGCCCATGCGTCGAAGGGGAATGGCATCCACCATCTGTTCTTTCGTCATTTGGAAGTAGCTCATGAATAGTTCGTCCATCGCGCCCTCGATAGCTCCCGGACAAACCGCATTTATCCTTATGCCAAGCGCTGCAACTTCCAGGGCAGCGGAATTTGTCAGACCTATGACGGCATGCTTGCTTGCGGCGTAAAGGCTTCTCTTGCGCGAGCCTTTCACTCCTGCCAGAGACGACGCGTTTACGATGGCGCCTCGGCCTTGCTGGATCATCTGACGGATTTCATGTTTTACGAAGGTGAAGACACCCTTCACGTTGGTGTCGATGACGGAGCCAAAGTCGGCCTCCGTTTCGTCAGCGATTCCCGAAAACACAATCGTACCGGCGTTGTTGAATGCGTAATCAAGCCGGCCATGGAGCGAAACCGTCTGATCAATCAAATGCTCCACCTCGGCCTCGACCCGAACATCCATTCGGACGAATGTTGCGGAACCCCCCGCCTTGCGGATCATCTCCACAGTCTCTTCTCCTTCCAGCTGGCGCCTGCCGGCGGCGATGACGCTGGCGCCCGCTTTGGCAAACGCGAGCGCGGTGGCTCGCCCAATTCCGGATGTCGCACCCGTGACCAAAGCAACCTGCTCGTCGAACTGAGCCATAAGTCACTCCGTGGATACCATCAGCACGCACTACCCTACCATGTCCGCGAAGTAGATGGATCGTTGTCGGCAGGGGATGGGTGGATGGAGAAGGCGGCTGAGTTGTATGAACCAATCGGCGGTCCAGATCAAGCGGCGCAGGCCGAACAGTGGCGTCAAGACGTTAACTCCTGATCTTCGGCACGATTCTTGGCCAGCTGCGTCGATCAGCTCCTGTACAGAACGTCTGGACTTCCAGGACTTCAATTGGAGTTCTCGCTTACGAGCTTCTCGCAGCGTTTCGTATTGTTCGCTATAAGCTAGAACCCACGGTCCTCGATTACGGGTGTATGGGCGGTGGCCGCGGTGGTGTTCCGCAAGTCGCTGCTCCAGATCCACCGCCGAGCCAATGTAGAATTTCCCGGTGGATTGGCTCTTTCGAACGTATGCGGTCGGCATAACCGAAAAATGGTAGGCACGAGGACACCGAACTCCTGACCTTCCCGGCGATGCCGGGGCGCTCATCTTTACTTGAACCGAAATATGGTAGGCACGAGGAGACTCGAACTCCTGACCTCTACCGTGTCAAGGTAGCGCTCTAACCAACTGAGCTACGCGCCTGTATCGTTGCAATTCTCTAACATCCGACTGAGCTACGCGCCTGCGCAGTGCATCACGCTATCATACCAAAAGCTCATGTACCATCAAGGTTCTGGATTGTACCCAGGAAGATCGGAAACCCTTGCTGAAAGAATTACGCGCAGCTCCTAACCTGCTTACTTTCCTGCGCCTTTGCCTCATACCTTTTCTTGTTATCGCGGTGCTTGAGTCCCACTACAAGACCGCGCTTTGCCTCTTCGTCGTCGCCGGACTCAGCGACGGCCTCGACGGCCTGGCTGCGCGACTGCTCAAGCAGCAAACCCAGATCGGCCAGTACCTCGATCCCGTGACCGATAAGCTCTTGCTGAGCACGCTGTTCCTGGTTCTCATGCACCAGCAGCTCGTACCGAGGCGGGTCACTGTCCTGGTATTTAGCCGCGACTTGGGCATTCTCATCGTCGCCGCACTCCTCTATATCAGTCTCGGCATGCGCGATTTCCGTCCCAGCATCTATGGCAAGGCAAGTACCTGCGCCCAGATCCTGGCGCTGCTTGCAGTCCTGCTCTGCCAGATCTATGCTCCCGTACCGTTGATTATGCTGCGCACCGTGGCCCTTTATGCCACCGCTGCGTTGACCATCGTCTCCGCCTTGCATTACGCCTGGCGCACCGCCCGGCGTCTGGCGGTCGCCGAGGCCCACTAATTTTCCTCTTGTATAGCAAAGGTTTGAAAAATTCGCTTTCAATGACAAACTATTGCCAGTACTTGGCTCCCGGTTTAACGTTACTGAAACAGTTCACTTCCTCGCCCTGACGACATGTCCTCGGGGCAGCACTGCGGTTCTACGAAGGCCCATATGTCTGAGACGATCCAAGCACGCGTTCTGCGAGTGATTGCCACCACCCAGCGGATTCCTCTGGAAAAGGTCAAGCCCGACAGCACCTTCGAAGAGTTGGGCATCGATTCGATGGACAGCATCAATATCCTCTTCGACCTCGAAAGCGAGTTCGATATCGAGATCAAAGACGAAGACGCAAAGAAGATCCAGACCATCCGCGAAATGATCGACGGCGTCACCTACCTGGTGGATTCCAAGCAAAACCCCTCTGCCCAGGCTGCGACCGACTAAGCTCACTGCTATCGGTGAGACGCGGAGTTTGTTACCCTCGGTCCAGCACAATCCTTCATGAAAACGGTGTAGATGCGAGTTGTCATATCAGGAATGGGCGTCATCAGCGCTCTGGGGCTTGACCGCGAAGGGTTCTGGCACTCACTTGCCAGCGGTCAATCTGGAATCGGTCCGATACCGAACGACGTCGGGCCTGTCCCGGAAATGGGCATGAGCCAGGTCCGCTTCAAGAATGGCGCCGCGGTGCTCGGTTACGACGCTGAAACGTACTTTGCCCGCAAAACACTCAGCTTCATGGACCGCTTCGCGCAGTTTTCAGTCATTGCTGCCCGCGAGGCGGTGACGATGGCCCGAATTGAATGGACTGAGGAGCTGCGCGAGAGCGCAGCGGTCATTACCGGTTCCTGCATGGGCGGCAGATTTACAGACGAAATCGGATATTGGGAACTCTTCCATCATGGCAGGCATCGCGTCCACCCGCTGACCATCCCGCTGGGAATGAGTAACGCGGGAGCGAGCCACATTTCTATGGAGTTCGGCCTGCACGGGCCCGCGTATACCTTCTCCACCGCCTGCTCTTCGTCGGCTCATGCTATTGGCAACGCACTCTGGATGGTGCGGTCCGGTGCTGCGCCCCTGGCCATTGCCGGGGGCAGTGAAGCTCCACTTTTTCTCGGCGGATTGAAGGCATGGGAGGCGATGCGCGTGGTCAGCCCCGACACCTGCCGCCCCTTTTCTGCCAAACGCACCGGAATGATTCTGGGAGAAGGCGCGGCGATGCTGATTCTGGAGCCGCTCGAGAGCGCCCTGGCGCGTGGAGCGAAACCACTGGCTGAGATCGTGGGTTTTGGCATGTCGGCAGATGCCTGCCACGTCACCCAGCCTTCCGCCGAAGGCGCCGCTCGAGCGATCCGTTCCGCGCTGCGCGATGGCGGTCTGGTTCCGGAGCAGGTGGGCTACATCAACGCCCACGGAACAGCGACTGAGGCCAATGATCGTATGGAGGCGGCGGCAATCCACGCTGTCTTCGGTGGCCGTGCCACAACGCTCCCGGTGAGTTCCACCAAGTCCATGCACGGGCACACACTGGGTGCGGCGGGAGCGATCGAAGCCGTCGCCACGGTACTGGCCCTCAGCAACGGCGTGCTGCCCCCTACCGCCAATTTCACGGAGCCGGACCCGCAGTGTGCATTGGACGTGATTCCTAACCACGCCCGCGCCGCCAGCGTAGAGGTTGCGTTGTCGCAATCCTTCGCCTTTGGCGGGTTGAACGCAGTATTGGCCTTCCGCGCCTATCCCTGATAAACCAAGGTTTTTGGCTTTGCATCAGGGCACGACTGGTCGGGCCGTAAGTGCCTGAAAGAGAATTGGACGACCCGCTGGGCTTAGTTGCGAGCCATCTTTTCGAAGACATCGAGCGCGTATTCCAGGTCGCTCTGCGTATGCGCGGCGGTCACACATAGCCGCAGCCGTGCTGAGTCCTGAGGAACTGCGGGAAACAGCACCGGGGTGGCTAGAACGCCGTGGTCGCGGAGCCGCCGGGCGAACAAGCCAGTCGTTGTCTCGTCGTTGAGAATCACTGGAATCACCGCCGTCTCCGACAACCCGGTGTCATAGCCTAGCGAGCAGAGGCCGCTGCGCAGAAAGTCCGCGTTGTGCTTGATTTTGGCGACCCGTTCCGGTTCGCTCTTCAGAATCGCAAACCCCTCGCGGATCGCAGCCACTGCGGCCGGGCTCAGCGCAGCCGAAAAAATGAATGGGGACGCCCCGTGCTGGAGATAGATAGCGAGTTCCTGCGAAACGGCTGCAAAGCCGCCGGTCGAAGGGATCGACTTGGCAAGGGAACCAGTCCAAATGTCGACCGCATCCGTGGGTATGCCGAAGTGTTCATCGGTGCCGCGGCCACAAGCCCCGAGCACACCGGAGGCATGCGATTCGTCGACCAGCAGAAAGAAACCGAACTCCTCTTTGACTTCGAGAATCTCTGGCAGATGGCAAACGTCGCCATCCATGGAAAAAACACCGTCAGAGATAACCAGCGTGCGGTTGGCCGGCGATCCGTTTTGCAGCTCCTGGCGCAACGATGAGGCATCGTTATGCCGGAAACGCTGCAACTGCACCCCGGCAAAGCGGCAGGCATCGGTCAGGCTGCGATGGCAGAGCGAATCCATGATCACGCGATCGGCCGGTCCAAGCAGCGCACCCAGCACTGCAACATTTGCTAAGTAGCCTGAGCTGAAGGTGATAGCCGCTTCGGTGCCCTTGTAGGCAGCAATATCGCGCTCCATCAGGATATGCTGGTCTGTGGTGCCGGTAAGCAAGCGAGCACCGCCGGTGCCGGTGCCGTATTTTCTGATTGCCTCAATCGCAGCAGCGTCAATCCGCGGGTCGCCGATCAGTCCTAAATAGTCGTAGGACGACAGCATGAGCATGGAATGACCGTCCGCCCGCACCTGGGGGCCGGTCCTTCCTTCCAGGGGAATCTGAAAAGGGTAGGCATCGTGGTTGCAGGCCAAGGCCGTGGTCTCGAAGAGCCGCCGGGCGCGCGCGTCGATGAGGTCGTTTTTACGGAAATTCCAACGCTTGTCCGCGCTGAAATATCCATTGAAAGACTTGCCGGAAGAAGAAGGAAATCCTACTGTTCCCTGGCGAACTGGTGATTTCGTCTCTGTCGGAGTATCCATTGATTTAACTGACTATAGTGCAGGATTGGGGCATTGGGAAGCCCGGAGTTGCTGTACCGGCACGGTTTAGAGCATTTTCTTTTCCCGTCTACGTTGCTCACGGTGGATGTCAAGTGCAGCTTACTTAATTGAAAAGCAGCGTAAAGACGCAAAAATGCTCTAATTGTGCTAGAGATACCGGGCGTGCCCGGTCCAGCCTTCGCGGCGGGCCCGAAGGCAACGCGTGCATCCAATTACCCTGAAGTGGTAGGTTGGAGATCCCTCTCATGTCTTCCCGCAGTCTGCGCAGTCCGGCCGCTGTACTCAACCCGCCCGTTGGCGCCCGCGAAGCCCCGGCGACGAGTCCGCTGTCTCCTGTTCGGCTTAAAGACAAATTTGGACGCACCATCACAGACCTCCGGGTCTCCATTACCGACCGCTGCAACTACAAGTGTGTTTACTGCCGTACCGGCTCACAGGGCGCTCAATTTGCGGAGCTCGCCATGGAGGACTACTTCCGGCTCATCCGCATTTTCGTTTCCCTGGGCATCGAAAAAGTCCGCCTGACCGGGGGCGAACCGCTCCTGCGGAAGGGCCTTCTACCTCTGGTGACGCAACTTGCCCAGCTCCGCACCAACGCGGTTGGCGACCCGAAACCGCTGGACCTTGCCGTCACCACCAATGGACACCTCCTGGCCGAGATGGCTGCTCCCCTCGCCCGTGCCGGCCTTAGCCGGATCACGGTCAGCATGGACGCCGTCGACTCGGCAATCTTCGAGCGCATCACGCGAATTCCCGGCAGCTTCGACAAGGTGTTGGCCGGAGTGCGGGCGGCCCAGCGCGCAGGTCTCGGTCCGGTCAAGGTGAACTGTGTGCTGTTGCGCGGCTTCAACGAGGACCAGATCGTTCCCTTCGCCCGCTTCTCGCGCGACGAGGGCGTGATCGTTCGCTTTATCGAGTTCATGCCGCTGGAAGAGGACCGCTTGTGGACCCGCGAGGTAGTCGTCCCGCTCGAGGAGGTGGTGAGCTGTCTCAACAGCTTTCGCCCGTTGGTTCCCCTGGCCGCCAATAGCCCTGGTGAAACCGCGCGCCGCTATACCTTCGACGATGGCATCGGTGAAGTCGGCATCATCGCGCCTGTATCACAGGCCTTTTGCGGAGCTTGCAGCCGCATCCGTCTCACCTCCGACGGCAAAATCCGAACCTGCCTCTTCTCCCACTTCGACCACGATCTCTACGGTGTAATGGCGCGCGACGGTTCCGACGAGGATCTCGCAGCATTTATTGAAAAGACCGTCGAGACCAAAGAAGCACGCCACCATATTGGCGAGCCCGGCTTTCTGAAACCCTCTCGCAGCATGGTTCATATCGGAGGCTGAGCGCCAGGAATGGTCGATCGATCCTTCCCAGAACGTCAGACACTACCGAAGGACCTGATGGTCTTTCACGACGTTGCGCGCGCGCTGACCTCTTCCCTGGACCTGGATTCGATTTTGGGCGCCATCATGCTCCAGATGGAGCAGTTTTTCGAGCCGGAATCCTGGTCCCTGCTGATCGTCGACGAGGAACAGCAGAATCTCTACTACGCGGTCGCGGCCGGCAAGTCGTCCGGCGATCGCAACCTGCGGGTCGGTATGGGCGAGGGGATCGCCGGCTGGGTGGCTCAGCACGGCGAGCCGGTTATCGTGTCGGACCCTGGCAACGATCCTCGTTTCACTGTGGAGGGTGACGCGTCGTTTCTCTCACCGGTACGATCCGCCATCTGCATACCGCTGCGCTGCCGGGATCGCACCCTGGGCGTGATTGAGCTGCTTAACTATCGCGCGTCCACGCTGACCGGGGAAACCATGGCGTTCCTGCAGGTACTGTGCGACTACGCGGCGATTGCGATTCAGAATGTGCGCGCCGTGGAACGCATTCAGGAATTGACCATCACCGATGATTGCACCGGCTTATTCAACTCGCGGCACTTGTTTTCCATCACCGAGGTCGAGCTGGAGCGTTCCCGCCGCTTCAACCTTCCGTTCAGCCTGATCTTTATCGACCTGGATCACTTCAAGCGCGTCAACGACCTGCACGGGCACCTGACCGGCAGCCGGCTGCTGGCGGAGATTGCCCGGACCATCAAGCAGAATGTACGGGGAATTGATTCGGCCTTCCGCTACGGCGGAGACGAGTTCATCGTTCTGCTGCCGCAGACGGGGAAGGATGCAGCCCTTGAGGTCACCCAGCGCCTCTTGCATGCATTACACGACACGCAGTACCTGCGGAGCGAGGGGTTGGAGCTGCGCATGATGGCCAGCTTCGGCATAGCCAGTTACCCGGAGGACGGCAGCTCGATCCAGGAGATCATCGGCGCCGCCGACCAGATGATGTACCTGGTGAAAAATTCCTCCCGGGGCAACATCGCCGTCGCCCAGCGCGGTTTTATTCAAGCCTGACAAAATGCTTTAGCATGGAGCCCGGCGGTAGGAGGGCGAAAGATAAAGATGGAGCAGCAGGGCAGACGGCTTCGTATGGGGATGGTGGGTGGTGGCGCGGGTTCTTTTATTGGGCCCGTACACTGCATGGCGGCCGAGTTGGATGGAACCATTGAACTGGTCGCGGGAGCTTTCAGTCAGGATGCGGCACGATCGCGGCAGGCCGGTGTGACCTACGGCATTAGCCCGGACCGCGCGTATACAAATTTTGAAGAGATGATGGACCGGGAGAGCAAACGGGAAGATGCCATCGATTTTGTCTGCATCGTTACCCCGAATCATCTCCATCTGCCCATCGCGGCTGCCGCTCTGGAGCATGGGTTCCACGTGATGAGCGACAAGCCGGCTACAGCCACCCTCGAAGAGGCGCAGACGTTGGCGGGAATCGTCCGCCGCACTGGCCTTCTCTATGGCTTGACCTTCACCTACACCGGGTACCCGCTGGTGCGCGAGGCGCGACTCATGGCACGCAGCGGCGCGTTAGGCAAGATCCGGAAAGCCGTGGTGCAATACTCGCAAGGCTGGCTGAGCACCTCGCTCGAAGCCACGGGACACAAGCAGGCGGCGTGGCGATCTGACCCCGCGCAGTCGGGGTTGGGAGGAGCGATTGGCGATATCGGCGTCCATGCATTCAACCTGCTCGAGTACGTAAGCGGACGCCAGGTGGCGGAAATCTGCGCGGATCTCAACAAGGTCGTAGCCGGCCGTTCACTGGACGACGACTGCAACGTACTGCTCAAGCTCGATAACGGCGCCCCAGGAGTTCTGTTTGTATCTCAGATCGCCGCCGGTGATCGCAACGACTTGCAGCTTCATCTCTATGGCGAAAAGGGTGGCCTCCACTGGTGGCAGGAGAATCCCAATCACCTGGACGTGAACTGGATAGGGCAGCCGAGTCAAACCCTGCACGCAGCCGGGGACTATCTGGCGCCTTCGGTGCGGCGCGATTTTCGTCTACCCATGGGTCACCCTGAGGGATTGGTAGAGGCATTTGCTAATATCTATCGCGACTTCGCGACCGCGGTTCGCGCTCGCTTCAGCGATCCTTCTGCGCAACTGAGCGACCTGGTCCCTGGCATCCACGAGGGACTGCGCAGCATGACCTTTGTAGAGCGAGCGGTAACCAGCAGCCGGACGCGTGCCGGGTGGGTGAGCCTATGAAAACTGTTAAGGGGCCGGCAATCTTTCTGGCCCAATTCGCTGCTGATCAGAAACCATTCAACACACTCGAAGACATCTCCAAATGGGCCGCTGGTCTGGGCTTCAAGGGCATCCAGATCCCGAGCTGGGATAAGCGTCTCTTCGACCTGAAGCAGGCCGCCGAGAGCCAGGCTTATTGCGACCAGCTGTTGGGCATGCTGCACGGTTTGGGGCTCCAGTTAACCGAGCTCTCCACCCATCTTCAGGGACAACTGATCGCGGTCCATCCAGCCTACGACCTGCAGTTTGACGGTTTTGCTCCGCCGGAGGTGGCAGGGAATCCGAAGGCCCGGCGAGAGTGGGCAACACAGCAGCTGCTGTTCGGGGCAAAAGCCAGCCGCAACCTCAAACTCAAGGCGCACGCCACGTTCTCCGGAGCGTTGGCGTGGCCGTACGTTTATCCCTGGCCTCAGCGGCCCGCGGGATTGGTCGACGAGGCCTTCTCCGAACTGGGCCGCCGGTGGAAGCCGATTCTCGATGTCTTTGAAGAGCATGGGGTCGACCTCTGCTTTGAGATCCACCCCGGAGAAGACCTGCACGATGGGGTCACCTTCGAACGATTCCTGGCTGCTGTCGGGGGCCATCCACGCGCCAACATTCTCTACGATCCCAGCCACTTCGTGCTGCAGCAGCTTGACTATCTGGCCTTCATCGACATCTACCACGAGCGCATTCGTGCCTTCCATGTGAAGGATGCCGAGTTCAATCCCACCGGCCGATCGGGTGTCTATGGTGGTTATCAGGACTGGATCGACCGTCCCGGGCGCTTTCGCTCCCTGGGCGATGGGCAGGTCGACTTCGGCGGCATCTTCAGCAAACTCGCGCAGTACGACTTTCCTGGCTGGGCGGTCATGGAGTGGGAGTGCGCGCTAAAGCATCCGGAAGATGGTGCACGCGAGGGCGCGCCCTTCATCCGCGACCACATCATCCGCGTCACGGAGCATGCCTTCGATGACTTCGCAGGCGGCCAGGCGGACCGTGAAACCAATCGGAAGTTGCTCGGCCTTTGAGCGTGTATGCCTTTCCGTTCGCGCCGTAGGCCAGAGCCGCTCGACGAGGCCGCTCTCTACCAATACGCCGTCGGCGCGCTAGCCCGGCAGATGCGTACCGTGGCGGAACTCAAACGCCTGATGAGCCGTCGCGTCGAGCCGGGAGAGACGGGCGAGAGCAAGATGGCGGCCGTAGTCGCGCGCCTTGCCGACCAGCACTATCTCGACGATCGCGCCTTTGCCTCCACCTACGCCCGTTTGCGCCAGGAGAACCAAAGTTTCGGTAAGCGCCGGGTGCAACAGGAACTCACCCGCAAGGGTGTGCAAGCCGAACTGGTCGCCAGTTCGCTTGAAACCGCCTACGCGCAGGTTACCGAAGAGGAGTTGGTGCGGCGCTACGTTGCCCGCAAGCGGATTAAAAAGCCGCAAGACGAAAAGGAGACGGCGCGTCTGGTCCGCCGCCTGGTGGGTGCGGGCTTTTCTTTTGCCGTCATCTCTACCCTGCTGAAGAGCTGGGAGCTCGATCTGGTTTTGCCGGAGGATGACTCGGCTAAAGACTCCTAAGGAAATTCTTGCCGTCATCTGTCAGGCAACAGGATCCTCGATAAAACAGGACGGGTGCCCCACGTTCGCCTGAGCGTACGTGGGCCGAAAAAGACGGGCGACCCGGATTTCCTGCTACGCGGCAATCACTAACGACCACGTGTGCGGCTTTCAGTAAGGAAAGCCGCATGAGGTTCGCCAAGGCCACCAAACTCGACAGGAATTCCGGGGAAGCCCGACCATTGTTTTTTTCAAAACTGTCGCAGCAGGTAGGTGCCAGGTGTCGCCGCGAACCAAGATTCGTTAGAGTGAACTCACTCTCATGTTCAAGACGATTGCCCTCGCCTGCCTCCTGTCGGGTCTCGCAGCATCCGCTCAAACGCCCGATCTGATTCTGGTCCACGGAAGAATCCTGACCGTAGATGCCAGGGACTCGATAGCCCAGGCAGTTGCCATTCGTCAGGGAAAAATCATCGCCGTCGGTTCCGACCGGGAAATTCTGCAGCTTGCCAAGCCCAAAGTGAGAGTGATCGATCTCCATGGGCGAACTGCAACACCAGGGCTAATTGACAGCCATGCCCACATCGCCACCGGCGGAGTCGACGAGCTCTACTCCGTGAGTCTGAGCGACGCCGCAACCGTGGATGAGGTAAAACGCCGGGTGCACGCAGCGGCCGTCAAGCTAAAGCCGGGCGAATGGCTTACCGGTGCCGGTTGGGATGAAGGCAAGCTGGCAGAGCGCCGCTACATCGTAGCTTCCGACCTGGACGAGGTGGCGCCCAACAATCCTGTCTGGCTCATCCACACCACGGGACACTATGGCGTCGCCAATCATGAAGCGCTGCGGTTGGCGCACATTACCGGCGCAACCAGCAATCCTCAGGCCGGGACCATCGACCGTGATCCGCAGGGTGTGCCCACGGGCGTGTTGAAGGAGGCGGCCATGGACGCGGTCGTCGCGCTCATTCCGCCGCCAACGCCGCAGCAATCGCGCAACGGAATTCTCCGCATGGTCGATACGCTGCACCGCGAGGGAATGACCGCGGTGAAAGACCCTGACATTCAACCGGCGATTTGGGACGCCTATCACCAACTACTGGAAGAGAAGAAATTGACCGTGCACGTGTGCGTACTCTGGCACGGGGGCACTACCCTCGAATCTGCACGCGCAGCGCTCGCCCGCATCCAGGCGCTACCCCGGCCGCCGAATTCTTTAGGCGATGGCAATGTGCTCTCGTGCGGAGCCAAGCTCTATATGGATGGAAGCGGAGGGGCCAGGACTGCCTGGGTCTATAAGGAGTGGAATAAGAACTCCACCGGCATCGACCGCGGCAATTACGGCTATCCCTCGATCGATCCTGAAGTCTACCGTCAGATGGTCCGTCTCTTTCATCAGGCCGGTGTCTCTGTCGGCACGCATGCCATCGGTGATCACGCTATCGACTGGGTGGTGGATACCTATGCGCAGGTGTTGAGGGAGAAGCCTACCTTCGGGCTGCGGCACAGCATCATCCACGCCAACATACCAACCGATCACGCCATCGACACCATCGCATCCCTCCAGAAACAATATGACGCCGGCTATCCGGAGTCGCAGCCGCCCTTCACCTGGTGGATCGGCGATACGTATGCAGGCAACTTCGGTCCCGCACGCGCACTCCGCTTAAATCCCTTCCACACCTACCAGTCTCGGGGAATTCTCTGGGCCGGGGGCTCGGACTACTCTGTGACCCCGCTGCCGGCCCGCTTCGGGCTCTGGGCGGCGGTTGAGCGCGAGACTGCTAAGGGCGTTTACGGAGCGCAGCCTTTCGGAACCGCCGAGTCGGTCGATGTGCATACCGCACTGCGTGCCTACACCGCCTGGGCCGCCCGGCAATTGTTCCTGGAAAACAAGGTCGGCTCAATCGAACCCGGCAAAGAAGCGGACATCGCCGTTTGGGATAAGGACATGTACACCATTCCGGCCGCTGAGCTGCGAAACCTGAAGTGCGAGATGACGATTTACAACGGGCAGGTCGTCTACCGGGCTGAGAACACTCCGGTCACCGGCCAATGAACGGAAGAAATGCTCTAGACTTAAGGGATGCAGTACCGCTCTGGTTCTGAGATACGGGAAACCTTCCTGCGCTTTTTCGCCTCGAAGCAGCACCGTCGTGTGCATTCCTCCTCGCTCGTCCCGGCGAACGACCCCACATTGCTCTTCACCAATGCGGGCATGAACCAGTTCAAAGACGTATTCCTAGGGGTGGAGCGCCGCGACTACAACCGCGCCGTCACTTCGCAGAAGTGTGTGCGCGCCGGCGGCAAGCACAACGATCTGGAGAACGTCGGCTTCACCCGCCGCCACCATACCTTCTTCGAGATGCTGGGCAACTTCAGCTTTGGTGACTACTTCAAGCGCGACGCTGTCGCCTTCGCCTGGGAGCTGGTTACGTCGCCCGAGTGGCTTGCCCTACCCAAGGACAAGCTCTACGTCACCATCTTCAAAGGGGAAGAGGGCATTCCGCGGGACGAGGAGGCCTACGAGCTGTGGCGTGGTCAGGGCGTGCCCCCGGAGCGCATCCACGAGCTGGGCATGAAGGATAATTTCTGGTCTATGGGAGACACCGGTCCCTGCGGCCCGTGCTCGGAGATTTTCTATGACATGGGCCTGGAAGCGTCGGAGACCGGGGAGGACAAGCCCTTCGGCGAGGACGATGCTCGCTACGTGGAGATCTGGAACCTGGTCTTCATGCAATTCGATCGCGACCAGCAAGGGGAACTCCACCTGTTGCCCAAGCCCTCCATTGACACCGGGGCCGGGCTGGAGCGCTTGGCTGCTGTACTCCAGGGCAAGCTCTCCAACTTCGAAACCGATCTTTTTACTCCGCTGATCGCCCGTGCCGGGGAACTGACCCATACCCGCTACCAGGATGGGAGCACCCCCGCGGATGCTTCGCTGCGCATCATCGCCGACCATTCCCGCGCCGCGACCTTTCTCATCTCCGACGGAGTACTCCCCGCCAACGAAGGCCGCGGCTACGTCCTGCGCAAAATCCTGCGCCGGGGCATCCGCCACGGACGCATGCTGGGGCAGGAAGATCCCTTCATGTACCGCATGGTCGAAGCGGTGCGCGACGAGATGCAGACTGCCTATCCGGAGCTGGTCGAGAGCGCCGATCGCGTCGCTCGAGTCGTCCGCGCCGAGGAAGAGCGCTTTGGCAGGACGCTCGCCCTGGGATCAAAGCAGCTGGATGCCGCCATCGAGCAGGTCCGCAAAGATGGAACGCTGCCCGGCTCGACCGCCTTCCATCTCTACGAGACCTATGGCCTGCCGCTTGACTTCATGATGGACGCCGCGCGCGACCAGGGCATCTATTTCGATCTGACCGGCTTTGAGCAAGCTCGCGGCGAAGAGCAGACGCGTGCCCGCGCTTCCTGGAAGGGCGGCGCCAAGGCCTCGGCCAGCCCGGCCTTCCGCTCGCTGCCCAAGACCATCTTTGAAGGCTATCGCCAGCTCACCTCGCAGCATTGTGAGGTGATCGCCATCGTCAGGGATGGCGTGGGCGTGCCTCAGGCGATTGCCGGTGAGAGTGTCGAGATCGTGCTCGATCACACCTCGTTCTATGCCGACTCCGGCGGCCAGGTGGGGGACACGGGCTGGCTCTATTCCGACGACCACAACGTAGTCGTTGCCGATGTTCTGGGTTGCGTGCAGCCGGTGCAGGGAGTTCGCGCGCACAAGGTCTACCTCCGCCAGCCCATCGAACTGGGCAACTACGTCGATACTGTGGTGGATACAGAAACCCGTTCCGCCATTCGCCGCAACCATACCGGCACTCATCTCTTGCATGCTGCCCTGCGGGAAGTTCTGGGCAAACACGTCAAGCAGGCCGGTTCGCGGGTCGATCCCGAACATTTGCGCTTTGATTTTTCCCACTTCACGGGCGTCGCCGAGGAAGAGCTTGCAGATATAGAAGAGCTGATTAACCGCCAGGTGCTCGCCAACAACAAAGTGGAGACACTCGAGGACGTGCCCATCGACGTCGCGGTGAACGAATACCACGCCATGGCCTTGTTCGGTGAGAAGTACGGCGAGAAGGTCCGGGTGGTGAAAATCGGCGACTTCTCCACTGAGCTCTGTGGCGGAACCCACACCGGAGCCAGCGGGGAAATCGGGCTGGTCAAGCTGCTCAGCGAAGGTGGAGTTTCCTCTGGCGTGCGCCGCGTAGAGGCGGTAACCGGGCTCGGCTCACTAGGTGAGTTCCGCCGCGAGCAGCGGGCCGAGGAACTTCGCAGCAAGCTCTCCTCGCAAGAGGAAGAGATCAAGAAGCTGCGTCGTGAACTCGACCAGGTGCGGATGAAGTCGGCGGCTTCGTCAGTTGCGTCGGCAGCCAGCCAGGCGGTTGTGGTGGACGGAATCCAGGTGCTCGCGCAGCGGGTTGACGACTCTATGGATCGCGGGCAACTGCGTACGTTGGTCGATAATCTCCGCAACAAGCTCGGCTCGGGAGTAGTGGTTCTGGGTTCAGCGCAGGAAGACGGAAAGGTCGCCCTCATCGCCGGAGTAACGCGCGATCTCACCAGCCGCCTCTCCGCCGGGAAAATCATCGGACCCTTGGCGCAAAAAGTAGGCGGCTCCGGCGGCGGCCGTCCTGACATGGCAGAGGCTGGCGGTAAGGACGCATCCGCGCTCAACGCTGCTCTGGCCAGCGCGCCCGAAGTAGTGCGCGATCTGCTTGGCAAGACAGCCCTTAGCGTCTAAATGGTTTGAACTCTTTCCCGGCCACCAATGACGGGGTGCCCCATATCTCGCTCGTTTTTTGCGAGATGTGGGATGCCACGAAGCTTTCCCTCACCCGCGAGGGTGCGAAACTTAGTCGTTCACGGCTGTGGTATCCCATATCTCGCAAAAAACGAGCGAGATATGGGCCACCCGTCATTGGTGGCCGGGAGAAAAATCCCAAACCGGGGCCCCTTTACCCCCAGGTACTTCCCTGCCATCCTTCATTGCTGCTCGCAACTAGCCGACCTATAATCGGGTTAGCTCTGGCGGAGGAACGGTTGATCCGCTTCCGCAACTATGCTCCTTGCCGCGCGTTTGCTCCGTGCGTTCTGCTCTCGAAGCTGCATGAAGCCGGCTCGGCAGGCCCGCGTCGTCTGCATCATCGTTTTCGGCTGTCTTTCCGCGCACGCCACTTCCTCCAGCCCTTTTGACCGTGCGCAGCACCTGCGTGCAGCCCTCGAAGCCCGTCCTGAATCGCAACGTACTCAGCTCGCCTACAGCCGGGTTCTCGATGCCTATCGCGCCATCTACCACAACAATCCCGCATCCCCCAAAGCCGATGCCAGTGTCTTCGCCGTGGCTCAGCTCCTCAGCGAAGAAGGCCGCCACTTCTCCGATCCAACACTCCTCCGCGACGCCATCGGCCAATACGAATTCCTGAGCCTGCAATATCCTGGCAGCCAATACCGCTTCTCCGCCCTCTTCGCCGAGGGTGAGATCTACCGCCACGACCTGGTGGATCGCGATCAGGCCAAGAATAAGTTCCAGCAGTTTCTCAGGGTCTACCCGCAGCACCCGCTGGCACAGCAAGCCAAGCTCGAGCTGAACGAAATCCACCAGGAAGAGCATCCACCCCGGCAGGCCCATCACACCGCGGAACGGAACGCCGTTCTGGCAGCTGCCATCGAGTCGCAGCAACCGCATTCCGCGCCTGCCACGGCCCCGCCGGTCATCCAGCCGCAGCAGACCCCGGCTCCATGGCGTCCGCCTCCAGCTGTGACGTCGCCGGCTACCCAGCCGGTGTCTTCTGTGCCGCGTGAAGTTCAACCCAGCGCATTCTCCGCGCCGAACCCCGGGCAGGTCTCCCTGGTGAGCGGAATTCGTCACTGGTCCACGCCCGTCTATACGCGCATCGCCATCGATCTGCAAAATCAGGTGGCCTATCAGGCCGCTCGCGTTCCCGGACCCGACCGCATCTACTTTGATCTTTATGGCGCACGCCTGGAGCCGTCGTTGAACGGCAGATCGGTCGAAGTGATCGACGATGGCTTTCTCAAGCGCATCCGCGCCGCGCAATTCTCCAACAACGTAACCCGGATTGTGCTCGATGTAAGCTCCGTCTCCGACTACTCAGCCTTTCTGCTTCCCAATCCGTGGCGCCTCATTATCGACATTCATGGCCTTAAGCCGGGCTCTATCCCAACAGCGAACCTGGCCAGTCTTCCCCCATCGGGAGCCCCACGCAACACGAGCCCAAGCACGAACTCGCTCCCGGCTCAACCACCCGTTGCCAACCCGCAGCAGACCTCAGTTCCTATAGCCCCGTCCGTCGCACGGCGTACCGCGACCCAGGACATCGCATCGCTGGGCCAACAGCCCAATCGCGTCCAGGCCACGGATCATCCCACCACTCACCCTATCGCTGCCTCGGTGGCGGGAACAGTCCCTGCGTCTCAGGCAGATGACGGCTCTCTTGCATCCACTACGCCGCCACCCATCAGCAACCGCAAGAAGCCAAGCCCCATGCATCCCGCATCCCCCACCCTTGTGGAGAACAATGACAATCTCTCCCCGCCCATGCATGAAGCGGAGCCCACCGCCGCTGGCGAGCGATCCCTGGTACGCACCCTCGGCCTCAAGATCGGGCGCATCGTCATTGATGCCGGCCACGGGGGACATGACTCCGGTACCGTGGGACCGGGTGGCATTGAAGAAAAGCAAGTGGTGCTCGATGTCGCCCTCCGTCTGGGCAAGCTGCTCAAGCAGCGCCTGGGAGCCGACGTCATCTTTACCCGCGATAACGACACCTTCATACCGCTGGAGACGCGCACGGCCATCGCCAACAAGGCACAGGCTGACCTCTTCCTCTCCATTCACGCTAATTCCAGCCCCGACTCCTCTGCGCGTGGCGTGGAGACCTATTACCTCAACTTCACCACCTCGCCCGATGCGCTGGAGGTAGCCGCCCGGGAGAACGCTGTCTCGGACGAGTCCATTCACGAGCTCTCTGACCTGGTAAAGAAAATCACCCTCAAGGACAAGATCGACGAATCGCGCGAGTTTGCTGTCGACGTGCAGAAGTCGCTCTACACCGACCTGGAAGAGGGCAACCCGGGACTGCGCGACCGCGGCATCAAGAAGGCGCCGTTCGTAGTGCTGATCGGCGCCAACATGCCGTCCATTCTGGCCGAGATATCCTTCCTCACCAATTCCGACGATGCGCACGAGCTGGAGCAGCCTGCCTATCGCCAACGCATCGCCGAATCGCTCTATCGCGGAGTATCGAGGTACATCAGCGGCCTGAGCGGCGTTCGCCTGGCTCAGAGTTCCGGCCGTCCCAACGGCAACTGAACACCCATTCGACACCCACGGGAGAAATGCTCTAGTCTCTCAACAGGCGCGTATGCTCCGTACCTTGCGCAGTCCGTCTATTCTCCCCGTCCTTCGCGCGCTCCCGGCCTCGGTTTTTTTACTGTCTGCGCTGGCGTTGCCGGCGTTGGCCCAGCCGTCTAGCCCGGCCGCGGCTCCCTCTTTGCTACCCACGGACTTTGCCGGATGGAGCCAGAGCGCACCCGCCCAGGAAAGCAGTGCTCCCGAAACTGCGGATGCTGCCAACGCGGCCGTGCTCAAAGAATACGGATTCCAGCAATTCGCCTCCGCGCACTATGCCAATGGAGATAACAAGCTCAACGTCCGCGCCATCCGTTTTCAGGATGCAAGCGGCGCGTATGGCGCGTTCACTTTTTATCGGCGGCCCGGCAGCATAGCGGAGCAGATCGGCCGCACCGCTGCCTGGGACGGCAGTCACGTCTTGTTCTGGAACGGCGCCACGTTGGTGGACGCCACACTTGATCACGTCACCCCCATGACGGCGTCAGAGCTGCGCGAGCTTGCCAAGGATCTGCCCCAACCCCCGGGCTCGGCGAATGTCGCTCCTCCTCTGCCCGGCTATCTTCCCCGCCAGGGTCTTGAGCTAGGTCTTACCCACTACTCGCTCGGGCCGGAAGCCTACGCCCGTACTGGCGGCGTGCTCCCTGTGTCCCTGGTTGGCTTTGCTTCCAGTGCGGAAGCGGTCACCGCGCTCTACTCCGACCGCGATGGCGACGGACAGGTAACGCTGCTGATATACCCCACCCCGCAATTGGCAGCGGCCCGCCTGCGCGACATCGACGCCTTTCTCAAGGCGGGCAACACCCAGGCCACCTGGCCGCAGCCGCTGGCGGAGAGCCGTCCAGGCTCCGTCCTGACGCGGCGCAGCGGTCCCGTCATCGCAGTGGTCAGCGGATCGCTCCCGGAGGCCGTAGCGCACAAGCTCCTGAACCAGGTCAACTACCAGGCCGACATTGTCTGGAACAACCCGCAGGGTTACATCAGCGATGGCTCCAAGGTTGCTCGATTGATTTTGGGCATCTTCGCCCTGACCGGCATCCTGGGTGGCGCTGCGATCCTGCTGGGTCTCTTTCTGGGTGGCGGCCGCGCACTTTACCGGGTTCTTCGCGGCAAGCCCGCTTCCGCTTTTCAGGAAGAGACCGAGTTCATCAGTCTCCACCTCGAGGACTAAGCGATTTTTGCTAAGGGCGTAGACCAGGAAACCGAACTCGACGCGGCCATTCCGCCACAGAATGGCCGCACATGGCTGATCCCACCGGACCAGAGTATTAGCAAAACGCTCTAAGCGGTTCAACCAATCGCCCCGGGGGTTACCCTTTCGCCAGAGAATTTCACTTCCTGAAATGAACCAGCTACGGTGCACACAAGCCACTAAGTGCTCAGCTTCAAGCGGCTTGTGGCCTTTTTGGGCTTGCAGCAGGCCGCCCGGCGGTTGCATCGTATCAAAACAATGATCCCTCTAACCATTTCATTAAGAACAACTTAAGTGCGTATTGATTTTGCCTTGACACCCTCGGGAGCCAACCATAAGATTTCGCCAGAAAGTTCTGATGGCTTTGCCTCCGTTGGAACTATTCTCCCTAGAGGAAAGGCCGCCCTGTTGCCGGGTGGCCTTTTCGTTTTCCCGCAACCGCGGATGCGCCTGGTCCTCGACGCTCCGTGGACCCTTCTTTACGCGTAGCGACGGCGTAGTTACAATCCGACAAGGTACGTGCAACCGGAGCGCGCCGACGTAGCTCAGTTGGTAGAGCAGCTGATTCGTAATCAGCAGGTCATCGGTTCAAGTCCGATCGTCGGCTCCATACGACCGTCTTCCCTCCCATCGAAGAGTGAGCGTGCCGGGAGTTTCCTTTCCTTGTTCCTGCACCGAGTTTGGTACCGCTTATCCACTGTTATTTTTCCGTATCGCTTGCGATCGAGTCAGCGCCTCCGCATAATCGCCAAAGAAGCTGAGGTGCGAGGGGTGACGGCCTCCAAAGAGCAAATCACTGTTACCCAATACAGCCGGCAAGATGTACTCCGCATTTTGCGCATTCAGCTCAAGCAGCTTTCCTCCTGGGAACGTTCCGGGCTCATCAACCAAAGCGAAATCTATTCCTTTCAGGACCTGGTCCAGCTGCGCAAGCTGCGCGACCTTCGCGCCACCCGCCTATCGGTCGCCAGCATTCGCGCCTCGATTCATGCCATGCGCCAGGTCTGCGGCGTGGCCAACCCTTTGCTTGAAGCGAGCACAGTGCGTAACGGAACCCGGCTCGCCTTTCGCCTCAGCGGCGCCATGATGGAGCCGATTGCTCGCCAATTCGTATTCGACTTTGACTCTCCGCACCATAGTCAGCTTGCCGAAGTAAGTTCTGCCGCCAGCCATCAGGCTGCGCGGGAATCGCGCGTGCAAGGCCTCTTCTTCGAAGCGGTGCGCATGGAAGAGCGGGGCAAGACGCAAGAAGCTGTGACCCACTATGAGGCCATCCTTGGGCTCGATCCACACCACGCACCCGCCTGCATCAATCTGGGGACCATTCAGTACAACCAGCGGCAGTTTATCGAGGCCGAGAGACTCTACCGCCGGGCCACCGCGGCGGACCCGAATTATGCCCTGGCCTTCTTCGACCTTGGAAATGTGCTGGACGAGCTGCAGCGGCTTCCCGAGGCCATCGCGGCTTACTGCACCGCGATTCGCTTGGTGCCCCACTACGGCGACGCGCACTACAACGTCGCCTTGGCCTACGAACGTACCGGCGAGCGGCGCGCAGCCCTGCGCCACTGGACAAACTACATCAAGCTCGATCCCATCGGCCCCTGGTCGAACCACGCCCGCATGCAGGCGCGTAAGATCCTCGAACGGGAAAAGCTATCCATCGTGCACCGCGGTTCCTCTGCCCGGCACGACTTTCATGCCCGGCGCGCACGAAGTGTGCCCCGCCTTCTCTCCGTTCCCAAGCCGCATTTACCCATGTAAAGCATTTCACCTCTACAGCGCACAGAAGAGTGCGACGTAGTGTCGGGAAAAGCCGCGAGCAGGATTGGTTGCCTGTAAACACCAGCGGTGAAAATGCTCTGGGGGCTTGCTGGACAGGCAGGCATGGCAACGGATAGTTTATTCCCGTGGCAGATTCAGTTCTTGCGACTCAACCCGCTTCCCCGCTCACCCTGCTTTCGGAAGATGAACAGCTCTTTCGCTCCACCGTCCGCCAGTTTGCGCAAGAAAATATCGCGCCCCTGGTTCGTACCATGGACGAACAGCAGCATTTTCACCCTGAGCTGATTCCCCAGCTCTTCAATCTCGGCCTGATGGGCATCGAAATTCCCGTTGAGTACGGTGGCTCCGGAGGCACTTTCTTCGAGGCCATTCTCGCTGTGGAAGAGATCTCTGCCGTCGACCCATCGGTGGGCGTCCTGATCGACGTGCAGAACACGCTTTGCATCAATGCCCTGTTGCGATGGGCCACGCCAGAGCAAAAAAAACTTCTTCTTCCCCGGCTTGCGACCGACACCGTGGGTGCCTATGCGTTGAGCGAGGCCGGCTCTGGCTCCGATGCTTTCGCACTGCAGATGCGGGCGGAAAAGCGAGGAGATTACTACCTGCTCAACGGGCAGAAGCTTTGGATCACCAACGCCCGTGAGGCCGGCCTCTTCATCGTCTTCGCGACTTTGGATCCGGGCGCTGGATACAAAGGCATCACCGCGTTCCTGGTGGACAAGCGCGCGCCCGGATTTTCTATTGGCAAGAAAGAGGACAAACTCGGCATTCGCGCATCCTCCACCTGCGAAATCATTCTCGAAGACTGTAAGGTGCCCGCTGCCAACGTGCTGGGCGAGCCGGGGAAGGGTTACAAGATCGCTATCGAAACTCTCAACGAAGGTCGTATCGGTATCGGAGCGCAGATGCTTGGTCTGGCCCAGGGCGCCTGGTCCCATGCCGCGCGATACGCCTTCGAACGCAAGCAATTCGGCAAAGCCATCGGGGAATTTCAGGCGGTTCAGTTCGCCCTCGCAGAAATGGCCACCGAAATCGAAGCCACCAGGCTGCTCGTTTATAACTGTGCCCGCCTCAAGGACAACGGTCTCGCCTTCCTCAAGGAAGCGGCGATGTGCAAATACTTTTCCTCCCAGGTGGCGGAACGCGTTGCCAGCCAGGCCGTCGAAGTCTTTGGCGGCTATGGCTTCGTCAAGGACTATCCGGTCGAGAAGTATTACCGCGACGCCAAGATCGGCAAGATCTACGAGGGCACATCGAATATGCAGTTGGCCACCATCGCGAAGTTGATGCTCGGGAATCACTAAGGCGATTTCTTCTCTACTGTCCAGATATGCTTTACGGCTTTAAGCGCCACTTTTCATCGGGCATATCTTTCGATACCGCGCGCTGATAGTGGTCCTTCTTCGGACCTTTCGTGTGCTACTTTGGTCACACCTCAAAAATCCAGAGGCGTACCCCCCACGCCCCGCTTCATCCTTGGCATTCTGGAGTTCAACCCTTGGTGGTCTATCAACTGCTTTGAGGTCAAGGATGCTTCGTACAGGAATTCAGGAGTCGATCGCTCCGGCGCTGCTCCAGGACTTTACCCGGGAAGTAGAGCTGGTGCGGATTGCAGACGAGCCCGAAGGCGACGTGGAGATCGACATGTGGATAGCGCCAATAAACCTGAAGATTGCGCGCCGCCAACTACCGCATTTGCACGGGCTGCAGGTGGTGCAGTCCCTGATGGCGGGGGTGGACCGGCTGCAACAGTTATTGCCTTCGGGACTAACCCTGTGCGATGCGCAGGGTGTGCATGACGCCCCCACGGCCGAGTGGGCAGTGGCGGTGATCCTCGCCATGCAGAAACACCTGCCGTTCTATTTCTCCTTGCAGCAACAGGAGGATTGGGCCGGCCGGCGGCGGGCAGGAGAGCTCTCTGTTGAATCTCATGCGTTGCCACCGGGGCTTCGTTCCCCGGCGCTAATCGATGAGCTGGAGGTTACAACCGTTTTGATCGTTGGCTACGGTTCCATCGGGAGGGCCATTGAATCGAGGTTGACCCCCTTTGGACCCCGCATCCTGCGCGTGGCACGCCGTGCCCGTGAGGGTGTGGAGCCGGTATCGCAGCTGGACGAGCTGCTGCCTCAGGCCGACATTGTGGTTCTGATTGCGCCGTTGACCGAGGAGACCATGCACCTTATGGACGCGGATAGAATCGCCAGAATGAAGCGTGGAGCCCTGCTGGTGAATGCAGCACGCGGCCCGCTGGTCGAGACAGAGGCATTGGTCCAGGCTCTCAACGAGGGGAGAATCCGGGCTGCCATCGATGTGACCGAACCCGAGCCGCTGCCTGCGGGACATCCGCTGTGGAAGGCGCCCAACCTGTTGATCACCCCCCATATCGCAGGAGCCAGTGCCCAGTTCCTCAAGCGTGCACTGAAGCTGGCCAGTGAGCAGGCGCAGCGTTTTGCGCGGGGAGAGCCGCTTATCAACGTGGTTGAATCAGGCTATTAGATACTGTCGTAGTTACTGTCACATTTTAAATACCCGAGAAAGTGGGGTAGTCGCATGAAATTGAGTCAAGTAGGTTTTGTGCTGCAGCGTGCGGTGGCGAAACGCGGAGTGATGGGCACCTTAACCGCGGCGCCAGGCAAAATCATGGGCCAGCTATCGCGGGGATCCAAGCCAGCAAAGCAATTCAACCCGGTACACCCCTTCGACGACGAATTTGGAACCGACACCAGCGGCTTGATTGCCGCGGAGGAACTCCTCGATAGCCGGCGGAGGAAAAACATCCACAACACTGGCTTTTATGCCACGGCTCCCTCGCTCTTTCACCAGGCATTTGCGCGCCTGGACATCGATTTCGAGCGCTTCACGTTTGTCGACCTTGGAGCGGGCAAGGGGCGCATTATGCTGCTTGCCTCCAATTTCCCCTTTCAGCAGGTGCTCGGCGTCGAGTTCATCCCCGAGTTGCACGCAGCCGCTACACGGAACATCGCGCTGTATCAACCGCCCGGCCGCCAATGCAACGACGTGCAGTGCATCCTCAGTGATGTGCGCGACTTTGTCTTTCCCCCGGTTCCGCTGGTCATCTTCATGTGGCATCCTTTTGTCGGGCCGGTCTTTGAGCGGGTCATGGCGAACCTCGAATACTCTCTGTGGCGTCATCCGAGAGAAGTGTACGTCGTCTACCTGAAGCCTGAATTCGAACACTTGGTCGAGCGCGTTCCGTCTCTGCGTAAGCTTTGGGAGAGCCGCTTGACCATGACGGAACAGGACTTCGCCGCTTATATTTTTCCCGACCAATCCGAGGTCTGTGTAGCCTACGGGACCTGAACGGTGGCGGAGGGATCCGCAATTTCCGCCAACAACTCCTGCTTATCCGGTATTGCGCAAACCGGCGGAGATCCCGTTGATGGTGGCCGAGATCGCACGATTGATGGCGTCTGAATCATCTCCAGCGCGCTTGCGCCGCAACAGGTCGACCTGGATCAAACTAATCGGATCGACATAAGGATTCCGCAAGCGAATCGAGCGGGCGAGAACCTGGTTGTTCTGAAGCAATTCGGTCTGCCCTGTAATCGCCAGGATGCTTCTTCGAGTGCGATGGAACTCCGCTTCCAGCTTGTTGAACACGCGATCCCGAAGCCCGGCATCCGCGACCAGCGAGGCGTAAAGCTGAGCGATGCCGAAATCGGACTTGGCCAGTGCCATCTCCACATTGCGGATGAGGTCGATGAAGAGCGGGAACTCACGCGCCATGGTCGCCAGGACCGCCGCGCCGCTTGGTTTCTGCCCGTAGGATTCGAGCGCGTGGCCAACCGCGAACCACGCCGGAACTAGTTGCCGGCTCTGGGTCCAGCCAAAGACCCAGGGAATCGCCCGCAGGTCGGCGAGGCTGCGGCGCCCACCGCGACGCGATGGGCGCGAGCCAATCTTGGCATGCTCCAATTCGGCAACCGGCGTGGCCTCTTCGAAATACTGCAGTACTTCCGGGTCCTGCAAAATATGTTCACGGTAAAAGGCGAAGGCCACGTCCGACAACTCCGCGAAGGCAGCCTCCCACTCCGGCGCCAGAACCCCGGTGAAATGGCCCTCAGGGTTGCGCGCATTCGGACGAGCCAGCGCATCGAGCGAGGCCGCGATCATGAGCTCGAGATTGCGCTCGGCCAGAATCACGTCGGCATACTTCCAGTTCAACACTTCGCCTTGCTCGGTGATGCGGATCTGCCCCGTAAACGCACCTGCCGGCTGGGCATAAATGGATCGGTGCGTAGGCCCGCCGCCCCGCCCCACCGTACCTCCTCGCCCGTGGAAGAGGCGGAGGCGCACGCCGCACTCGCTTGCCACCTGGTGCAGGGCCCGGTGGGCACGAAAGATCTCCCAGGTGCTGGTGAGCATGCCGCCGTCTTTGTTGGAGTCGGAATAGCCCAGCATGATCTCCTGCGTGTTGTTCCACGACTGGAGCAGCTGACGGTAGCTTGGCGACTGCCACAACTCGCGGCAGATAGCCGGCGCATTGCGCAGGTCTTCAATCGATTCGAACAGCGGAACCGGCATCAGGCCCGGGTCACCCGCACCCGCGCCACTGCCCTCGACGCGTACGCCACCCAGCCGGGCAAGCCAGATCACGTTGAGCACATCTTCGCTGCTGGCGGCGCCGCTAATCACGTAATGACGAATGGCCTCAGGCGCGCACGATGCCTTTAGCTCAGCAATCGTTCGGAAGGTCTCGATCACGTCGGCGGAGGCCGGGGTCAGCGGTGCCGGCACCGACGATGCGCGCGCCGGGTCACATTTCCAGGCCGAGGCTTCTTCGAGCGCAGCTGTATGCAGCCGCGCATGCTGACGGATATCCAGGGTCTGCAGGTGAAGACCGTAGGTGCGCACCTCGAGCAGCAACGGATCAATCAGCGCCTGGGCCAGCCGCGGGCCTCGGTTTTCCACCAGGCTGGCATGCACCATCTGCAGGTCCTCCAGAAACTCCTGCGCCGACTTGTACGCGGGTAAACCAGCCAGCGTTGCGTCCAGTGCGAGCGGCGGGTATCCGTCAGAAAGGGAATCGCCAACCCCAGCGAGGCGCACCCGGACGCAGCTCAGGAAGCGCCGGTACGATTCGTACTCGTAGCGCTCTCCGAACGCCTGCTGGCCGGTGGTGTTGAGGGCACCGAGATAATTCTGCAGCCGCAGTTCCAACTCGGTGCTGACGGGCGCCTGCTGTGCCGAACTGGTGAGCAGATCGAGGATCAGCTGAAGTTCCTGCTGATAATGCGCCAGGAGATGTTCACGAGCCATCTGCAACGCTTCGCGCGTGACCTGGGGCGTTACGTAGGGATTGCCGTCGCGGTCGCCGCCGATCCATGAGCCGAAAGAAAGCAGCACCGGCATCTCGGTCAAGCTTAGGCAGATACCATACTCCGCCTCGAAGGCCGCGGCCACTTCGGTATAGAGACCGGGCAGGGTGGCATAGATGGAAGCATCGTAGTAGTCAAGGCCCATCTTCACCTCGTCGCGCACCGTTGGGCGCCGGGTTCGAACCTCGTCGGTCTCCCACAGAGCGGTGATCTCCGCAGTGAGGCTTTCTTCGTATTGTTCCAGTTGCTCATCGGAGAGCGGGATGCGATCCAGCTGCTCCAGCAAGTCTGCGATCCGGCGCCGTTTAAACATCACTACCCGCCGAGCCACCTCGGTGGGGTGCGCGGTAAAGACAGGAATAATGGAGATTGAGCGTAGCCACTCCACGGCTGCTTCGCCAGATATGCCGGCAGCGCGCATGGCGCGCAGCGTTCCCCTGAGGGATCCGCGCTGCGCCTCACCGGAAAGCTGCAGGGAGAGCCGCCTCCGTTTGCGATGGTTGGTCTCGGCCAGGTTGATGAGCTCGAAGTAAAAGGCGAAGGCGCGCGCCAGGCGATAGGCCTGCACGGTGTCCAGCGAGTGGACGCTGCCCAACGCGCTGGCGAATGGCTGCGCGCCTTCGCCATTTTGGGCTTCACGCCGGCGGATAGCGATCTGCCGTAGCTCTTCCACTTCGCCGAAGAGCGGATCGCCCGCCTGCTCGCGCAAAACCTGGCCCAGGAGCATGCCCAGCGAACGGACGTCGCGCCGCAGTGGCGCCTCTTTGATGTCGCCCGTGCGGGCTTCCAGTTCAGCTAGGCGAAGGGGCCAGTTCTCCGGTTTCCAAAGCAGAGTCATTGCCTTTGATTATGCAGGAAGCGACGCAGACGGGGTGAGCCGGGAGCACGGTCGGAGCAAAGTGCGGCTTTAAACACAATGTCAGAACGCTGGACGGGTGCAATGTTCCCTCGGGCGTACATGGGTCGAAAAGAAAGGCTGAATGCCAACGACCGCCTTTAGGCGACCCCTAAAAAAATCCGCCATCCCCTGCACGTTTCCAGTCATCTCTTTATTTTACGTGCGGAGTTACCGCATCGTGTCGAGCGTCCAATGAAAGCAATGCAGGTAAATGATTCAGGGCAGGGCCCGGCACTCATCGCAGCCGAGATACCGCCACCAGAGCCGGGCGAAGGCGAATTGTTGGTCCGCATCCGTGCCGCCGGCGTAACGCCAACCGAACTGCACTGGTATCCGACCACTCACGCAAAAGATGGGACCCAACGCAAGGGCGCCGTACCCGGGCACGAGTTCTCTGGCGTCGTGGCGGCACTTGGAAAAAACACCAGGGGCTTCGAGGCCGGTCAGGACGTCTACGGCATGAGCGACTGGTTTGTTGACGGCGCAACCGCCGAGTTTTGCGTGACACAAGCGCAGAGCATTGCGCCGAAACCGGCTACTCTGAGCCACCAGGCCGCGGCTACCGTACCGATTGGAGCATTAACCGCATGGCAGGGTCTCTTCGAACGGGCAAAGATGCAGCCCGGCGAGCGAGTACTGGTACAAGGCGGGACGGGCGCGGTCGGTCTGTTTGCGGTGCAACTTGCTCACCTGCATGGTGCGCATGTGATCGCTACCGCCTCTCAGAATAACTTGAAACTAGTCGCGGAACTCGGCGCGGATCAAGTTATCGACTACAAAGCATCGCGCTTCGAGGATCGCAGCGGTAAAGTGGACGTCGTCTTCGACACCGTGGGTGGGGATACGCTCGACCGATCCTGGAGCACGCTGAATGCCGGAGGCCGGCTGGTCACCATCGCCTCGGACCTTCCTGAGAACGCAGACCAGCGAGTCAAGGACGCTTTCTTCATCGTCGAGCCGAATCAGAAACAACTGCGTGAAGTTGCCGGGTTGCTTGACTCTGGAAAACTCAAGACCTATGTCAACGCCGTCGTACCTTTCGACGAAGCATCGGACGCCTACAGCGGGGAAGTCCGGGGCGAGCTCGGCTATGGAAAAGTTGTGATCGTCATCCCAGGCTAAATAACCGGAGCTAAATAGCAGGAGTGGTCATGAACAGATTGAAAGGGAAACGAGCTCTCATTACCGGCGGCACCACCGGTATTGGCCTTGAAACCGCCCGCGAATTTCTAACCGAAGGCGCACGCGTGGCCATCACCGGCATGAATCCAAAGACGCTGGAAGCGGCCCGCAAGGAGCTCGGCCCCGAAGTGCTGGTGATCGCCTCTGATGCGAGCGATGCCGCAGCCCAGAAGCAGGTCGCGGAGGCCGTCCACCAGGCCTTCGGCGGGCTCGATGTCTTATTTGTGAATGCCGGGGTCGTCGACATGCGGCCGCTGGACCAGTTTGACGTCGATGCGTTCGACCGTTCTTTCGCCATCAATCTGAAAGGGCCCTATTTTCTCATTCAGGCGTTGCTGCCTGTCTTCGCAAATCCGGCGTCGATAGTGCTCAACGGCTCGGTCAACGCGCACATAGGCATGCCCAACACCACTGTCTATGCGGCCTCTAAAGCTGCTTTGTTGTCACTTGTCCGCACCCTGTCCGGAGAGTTGATCGCGCGCGGCATCCGCGTGAACGCGGTGAGCCCTGGCCCCATCTCGACTCCGCTCTACAGCAAACTCGGTTTCTCTGAGGAGCAGTTGAAGGCGGTCGCTACTTCGATCCAGGGACAGGTTCCGCTGGGGCGGTTTGGAACCCCCGCTGAAATCGCCCACGCGGTGGTCTTTCTCGCCTCGGATGAATCTGCATTTACTGTCGGCAGCGAGCTACTGATTGATGGCGGGATGAGCAATATCTGAGTGGGGAAGTATCGCTGCCGGTCAGTGGTACCCCGACTCTCCTCAAAATTTGCGGCCTATTCGCCATCGGCCATGCGCTGGGGTGGCATCGCCTTGTCAGCTAGGCGATGGAGTCCAGTTGGCGTCGGCAATTTTTCTGTAAAGATCTGGCGAACGACTTGAAATGCGACCGATTGGATCGTATATTAAGCCAGACCGAATTGGTCGCACTTCTGTGAAGTGATAGTTAACTTGACCCCAAGTCCCCGCATGCAGCTCTTGGCCGAGAGATGCGAGGACCCGGGAACCTACGACTTGGCAGCCGCAGTGCCTCCTACTATAGGTCTCTGCTCATGCCCCTATCAAGCCGGTGGAGAGCGTTCGCGCGAACGCTCTGCGAACCGGTTGCGTGCAGGAGACCAGTAGCATGAGAGATCGCTCCCCACACACTCCTCAACCGGCACAAGAGCGCGGACGCAAGAGTAAAGGGAAAGCCTGGCTCACCGCAGGCACAGTGGCCGCCTATGCTGCTTTCTCGATCAGCAGGGCTACGCCGGCTTGGGCGCAGGACATCCATGCAGCCCCAGGGAGCGGTAAGGAACAGAGCCTGACGGTCAGGCGATTGAATATCCCCGCCGGGCCACTGGACGCAACCATCAGCGCCTACGAGCGCATTAACGGCGTCGAGGTCACGTTTTCACTGCCCGCGGGGACCCTTGCCGGTTTCAGATCACCCGGGGTGAACGGCCTTTACACAGAAGACCAGGCCCTGCGCGCTTTGCTGGCTGGCACCGGTCTCTCCTATCAGATCGACAATACCGGCCGCGTGAGCATCTCCGTGCGAGCCAGCGAATCAGTCACTGTGCAGGATTCTTCTCCGCAATTGAGCCTGGACCGGTACCCGGTGCCATTGCTGGATACTCCGCAGTCGATCACCACCATCTCCCAGGCGATCATCCAGGAGGAGGGCGCGACCACCTTGCGCGACACCCTGCGGAACGCTCCGGGCATCAGCCTGGCAGCCGGCGAGGGAGGGTCGCAGGGGGACAACCTTACCCTGCGCGGGTTTACCGCCCGCAATGACATCTTTCTCGATGGCATGCGCGATTTCGGTAGCTACTACCGCGACTCTTTCAATTACCAGGAGGTTGAGGTGTTGGAGGGGCCGTCGTCGGTGACCTTTGGGCGGGGATCGACCGGCGGCGTGATCAACCAGGTAAGCAAGACCCCCGTAAACCATCCATTCATCATTGCCGAGGGAGATTTCGGCACGGACCTTACCCGGCGTTTCGTTACCGACATCAACCAGCCGCTGGGGAATCCCAGCCACGGGGCTGCGGTTCGGCTCAACCTGGTGGCTCATGAATCCAATGTGGCCGAACGCGATGTCACGGAGAATCGCCGCTTTGGTGTGGCGCCCAGTCTGGCTCTCGGCATGGGCACGGCAAACCGGCTTACCGCCAGCTATTTCCATTTCGCTGAAAACGATATTCCCGACTATGGCATTCCCTGGTACTTCAATCAGGCGTCGCCAGTCCCGCGCCACAACTACTACGGCTTCCGCGATGGCAACTACCTGCGCACCGACGTGGACATGGTTACGCTCAAAGTCGAGCACGACATCTCCGACTGGGCGATCCTGCGCAACCGCATACGGTTTGCGAACAACCAGCGCGACGCGCGTATCACCGAGCCGCAGTTGAACAACGCTACCGCCGGCTTGATTACCCCTGCGACCCCGCTCAGCCAGATCTCTGTCAACCGCAATCAGATTGCCACCTTCAGCAACGAGGGCTTGCTCTGGGATCAGCTGGACGCCACAGCTCACTTGAAGACCGCGGGCATCCAGCACATCGTGGTCATCGGAGCGGAAGGTGGACGCGAAACCTCCGACCCCAAGCGCCCCACCTTCAACTACATCAACCCGGCCGGCCAGACGATCAATACCGTCCCCACGACTAACCTGCTGGTTCCCAACGAAAGGCAGAGCTTCAGCGGCACATCCGCTCCCTCATCCGACGTTCATGTAACCTCCACCAGTTATGGTCTCTATCTCCTCGACACCATGCAGTTTGGCAGCCACTGGGAGCTGATCGGAGGCGCCCGCTTTGACCGCTTCCTCACCGACGAGAAGAGCGTCGCCTATCCCACGCCGAAGATGGCGGTTGCAGGTGGGTCGATTGTCCAGGGTCCTCCCACCATCACGTACCCCTCCCGCCTGGACCGCAAGCCGAGCTGGCGTGCCGCTGCTGTCTTCAAGCCAACCAGTTTCGGCAGCATCTACTTCGACTACGGCACATCCTTCAATCCCTCCGCTGAGGCTCTCTCACTTACCGTCGGGCCCGCCGGCACCGGCACCGCAAACCTGGCGCCGGAATTCAATCGTTCGTATGAAGTTGGCAACAAGTGGGACCTGAATAACGCCCGCTTGTCTCTGCGCGCGGATCTATTTCGCACCACAAAAGAAAATGCACGCGAACCCTCCCCCTCCAACTCGCTGCTCTACGTGTTGGCCGGGACGCAACGCGTCGATGGCGCCGAGCTGGTGGTGAACGGCCGCATCAGCTCTCACTGGCAGGTTCTCTCCAGCTACACCTATATGCACAGTGAAGTGGTGAAGTCGCAATACTACCCACTGGCGGTGGGCTACCGGCTGGCAAACGTGCCCGACAACCTCTTCAACTTGTGGACGACCTTCGAACCCATGCACCGGCTGACCATTGGCGGCGGCGGCAACTATGTTGGCAGTCGCACTGCCAGCTCGACGGTCCCGCTCGATCCCACCACCGGGCTGGTCAAGCAGGTGCCAGGCTACGTCGTACTCGATGCGATGGGCCGCTATTCGCTGACCGACAATCTGGCTTTTCAGGTGAATGTCTTCAACATTGCTAACCACAACTACATCGACGAAATTCATCCCGCCCACATCGTGCCCGGAGCGGGCACTTCCGGTCTCTTCGGTCTCACCTTCAGGTTCTAGACATTTTTTGCTAATGGTGTAGACCAGAAAACTAAACTCAACGCGGCCATTCCGCTGAAAAATGGCCGCACATAGCGGACCCCACCGGACCACAGTACTAGCAAAAATGCGTTAACCAAAGGCAAAAGCAATCATGTTGATTACAGTTCCCAATGTTTTGACTGCCGCGCAGATAGCACACGCGCGGCAAACCTTATCGTCAGCCGAATGGGTGGATGGCCGCCTGACTGCCGGCCATCAGTCGGCCCAGGCCAAGGACAACCTGCAAATCGCTGAAGGGGACCCGGCCGCATTGGAGATTGGCGATATGATCCTGACCGCGTTGGGGCAGAATCCGCTCTTCATCTCCGCCGCGTTGCCCATGAAGGTCTTTCCCCCGCTCTTCAACAGCTATGGTGGAGGGCAGTCTTTCGGAACCCACGTGGACAATGCGATTCGCCACGTGAAAGGAAGTTCGCACCGCGTGCGCAGCGATCTTTCCGCCACCCTCTTCCTCACGCCACCTGAGGACTACGATGGCGGCGGCCTGATCATCGAAGACACCTACGGCATTCACAAGGCCAAGCTGCCGCTTGGACACATGGTGGTGTATCCATCGTCGAGTCTGCACCGGGTGGAGCCGGTCACTCGCGGCCGGCGTGTCTCCTCGTTTTTCTGGATACAGAGTATGGTGCGCAGCGACGCCCAGCGTACCCTGCTCTTCGACCTCGACAACGCAACCCAGCGCGTGAACCGCGATCTGCCGGCCAGCCCGGCGGCCGTGCAACTTACCGGTATCTACCACAACCTCCTAAGGCAATGGGCTGAGGTGTAGATTCGGGTGCGCCGGGTATTTTTCTGGATGCATCTTGGCGCAGGCGTGGTGGCCGGCGCCCTCATCGTCTTTTTCTCCGTGACCGGCGCGTTGCTGGCTTATGAGCGGCCGATCGTGCATGCGGCTGATCGGAGCTTCTACGCCGCAGAACCAGCCATGTCCACAGCCCCGCGGATGCCGCTCGACGTGTTGCTCGCCCACGCTGCGACGTCACTCTCCGCTCCCGTGGACGCGTTGACCCTACATCAGGACGCGGATTTGCCCGTCGAAATTGAGACCGCGAACCGCGACGTGTTTTTCGTAGATCCTCGTTCGGGCCGGGTGCAGGGTCCTGTATCGCCGCGCCTTCGCGCATTCTTTGCTCAGGTCACAGCGTTGCATCGTTGGTTCGGGCTGAGCAACGCCCACCACGCCGCCGCAACTGCGGTGAAGGGTGCGGTTGCCTTGTTGTTGCTCTTTCAGCTTGTCTCCGGCGCCATCCTTTGGCTGCCGCATCGCTGGACCCGCACCTCATGGCGCGCCGGCACTGTGCCTCGCCTGCGCGCGCGCGGACGCGCACGCAATTACAACTGGCATAAGGTCACCGGATTCTGGATCGGTTTGCCGCTCGCGATCGTGGTCATGACGGGCGTGATTATGGCTTTCCCATCTGCCAATGCGCTTCTATTCCGTCTCGCACGGAGCCCGCTGCCGGTTCGCAACGGAAACGCCGGTCCACGACGTCATGAGGTTGGGAAACACGCTCTGCCCGAGCACCTTGACCAGGCCTTTACCCAGGCGACGAGCAATGTAAATGGTTGGCAGAGCGCAACTCTGCGCCTGGCGTCTGGTACACCCGGGCTGAACTTTATCGTGGACCGCGGTGACGGCGGCCACCCGGAAGTGAGAGAGCAGGTCTTGATTGATCCCAAAACTCTGCAGGTACGGCGTCGCGAGCCCTTCTCTGCCTTGAGCCGGGGTCAACAATGGCGCAGTTGGGTTCGCTTCGCACATACCGGCGAAGCTGGTGGCTGGTGGGGAGAGACCCTTGCCCTGGTTACGGCATGCGGAGCGGCGTTGCTTTCGCTTACCGGGATTACCTTGTCATTCGATCGCCTGCGCCGTTGGCAGCGCGGCGAACGGCGATTGCGGCCGCTGGTTTAGGCTCTCGCCTGTACTGAGGGCTCTACCTCGATGGTGTTGGCAAGGGCGGCTACGCGTTGGTAAGACTTGAGCCGGTCCGCATGTTCGTAGGTGTCCGTCACCACAATCAGCTCGTCGGCGCCCGTATCCGCGATCAGCCTTTCGATCCCTGCCTTCACCGTTGCGTCCGATCCTATGATGGCCGCGCCCAGTTTGGACTCTACCGCCTCCCGCTCCCACGCCTGCCACAGCGGCTCCATGGAATCTACCGGAGGCAACAACTCTACCGGCCGATTGCGGATCAATTGCAGAAATCGCTGCTGCGGAGTGGTGAACAGTCGCCGGGCCGCTGCATCGGTTTCTGCTGCGATTATTTGTACGCCTACCATCAGGTGGGGCCGGCGCAACACTGCACTCGGCAGGAACCGTTCACGGTACATTTGCGCCGCGGTATACAAATAATCAGGCGCAAAGTGTGCGGCAAAAGCAAAAGGCAGGCCCAGCATGGCCGCCAGTTGAGCGCTGAATCCGCTCGACCCTAATAGGGTGATGGGCACATTGCTGCCCTGGCCCGGAATCGCTCTGACCGCTTGCCCCGGCTTCTCTGGTCCAAGGTAAGTCCGCAGTTCTTCCAGCAGCGCCGGAAAATCGTCTCCGCTTTGGTGCAGATCCCGGCGCAGTGCCCGCATAGTCGCAAAGTCGCCGCCCGGAGCCCGTCCCAGCCCCAAATCGATGCGCCCCGGATACAGTGCCTCCAGAGTCCCAAATTGTTCCGCCACCACCAGCGGTGCATGGTTGGGCAGCATCACTCCACCGCTGCCCACGCGCATCGTCTTGGTTGCTGCCGCCACATGCCCGATCAGCACTGCTGTGGCCGAGCACGCCAGGCCGGCAATGGAGTGATGTTCCGCCAGCCAGTAACGCTGATATCCCCACTCCTCTACGTGCTGCGCCAAATCTACCGAGCGGCCGATTGCGCTGCCTGCCGGCTCGCCCGGCCGCATGCCCACAAGATCCAATACCGAAACGGATAGTCTCTTCCCCATAGCGCCTTAGATGAATTATCCCAAAAAGCGACTCAAACCTATGCAGGCCCAACGGCCTGAACAGCCGCTGTCTTTATCATGGAAGCGGTGATCTCGATCGAGAAAATTGAGTTGCCTGTCCCGGGCATGGAGCGCCTGCATGCAGAGGCGCGGGCCGAGGGCTATGACTTCATCGACACTCTAGTGGAGGAATGGGCGAGCGCTCAGAACCGCTTCGACGCACCGGGAGAGGCCCTCTGTGGCTATCTGGATCAGGGCCTGCTGGTTGCTGTGGGAGGCCTGAATTGTGATCCCTTTGCCGGGCGTCCCGACGTGGGCCGCATTCGC
Organism: uncultured Acidobacteriaceae bacterium; assembly: GCA_963788515.1. Taxonomy (GTDB): domain Bacteria; phylum Acidobacteriota; class Terriglobia; order Terriglobales; family Acidobacteriaceae; genus PALSA-350. The sequence goes on along the minus strand of CAWBGZ010000015.1, from coordinate 1,068,940 downwards.
CGTGTTTACGTGCGGCCCGCATGGCGAGACAAGGGTATAGGGAGAGCCCTGGTGATCGCTCTCGTCGCCCAGGCCCGGACCCACTTCCGCTGTGTACGCCTGCGCGCTGAGAACGCGGGGGCGGCACGCCTTTACGAAAGGATCGGCTTTGCGCCCGTTGCAAGCCCCGACGCTACCCATATCCTGTTCTTCGACGAAACAATCACTTCTCAAATAAGTTGACCGCCGTCTTTTGGGAATTAGCAACTTATTGGTTGCATGTTTTCGAGGATTGTTTTAGCCTACACTAATATGCAACCCGGAGGTTGCTTTTATGGCAGATCGGATTGAGAAGCACATTGAGATTACAGCCCCTGTGTCGCGGGTTTGGCAAGCTCTGACGGATTCCCGCCAGTTTGGCGAATGGTTCCTGGTCAAAATGGACGGGCCCTTTGTGGCTGGAAAGCTGGTGGCCGGTCAGATAACCCATCCTGGATATGAGCATGTGCGGATGGAGATTGTGATCAAGGAGATCGAGCCGCAGACGCTCTTCTCTTTCACCTGGCATCCCTACGCGGTCGACCCGAAAGTAGATTACGCGCAGGAGGAGTCCACGCTGATTGAGTTCCGCCTGACGGCCACTGCAACCGGCGCCTTGCTCACGGTGACGGAGTCCGGCTTTGACAAGATTCCCGCCGAACGGCGGGCTGAGGCGATCCTCAGGAATGACAGTGGGTGGGCACAGCAAATGAAGAATATTCAGGCCTATGTCACGAAAGCGTCCTAGCAGCGCTCGGGCAAAGGCGGCAGTCTTTGCTGCGTTGGGCGACGAGACCCGGTTATTGCTGCTCGCCAGGCTGTGTAGTGGGCAGCGGTATTCGATTGCGAAGTTGACCGAAGGGACCAAGCTCACGCGCCAGGCGGTGACCAAGCATCTGCGCGTGCTGGAGCGGGTGCGGATTGTGCATGGCACGCGTGAGGGGAGGCAGAGTCTGTTTCAATTCGATCCGCAACCGGTGATTGAGATGAAGGAGTATCTGGAACTGGTCTCGAAGCAGTGGGACGTAGCGCTGGCGAGGTTAAAGTCGTTTGTGGAAAGCGATCCAAATTGACCGGAAGGGGTCTCATGGCAAACAGCTTTGGTACGGACATTCTGATTCAAGCGCAAGACCCGAAGAAGGCCGCATCCTTCTACGTCGAGCAACTCGGGTTCGAGATCACCGAAGAAGTGCCGCACATGGTCAGTGTGCATGGCCGACACATCAACCTATTTATTGAGCGCGGCCCGGCGTTGGGGCCGGTTTTCGAAGTCACGGTGGCCAGTGTCGAAGAAGCCAAGCTCCGGCTGGTGAAGAACGGTTGCGTAGTCATCAAGGATGAGCCGGAATTTCCCCGATGTTACGTGAAGGACCCGTTCGGATTGATTTACAACCTGACCAGTAGCCCAGCTGGCCTGGATTGCTCATAGACCTGCCTCTCTGTGCCGGTAACGAATGACGGGTGCCCCATATCTGCCCGGTTTTGGCAGATGTGGGATTCCGCGGACCTCGACCGCTGACTGTGCAGGGTGTAGATGATCATGGATCTCGGGATCCGTTGCAGAAATTCAGGCTAGCTGGACCAGCGGGCTTCAAGGCCTCCGGGCAAGCTACTGGATGGCTATGTGGCTACCGGGTGGCGGCAAGCCGCTTGAGTCGAGCGCGTAGCTGTTCCAGATCGTCTTTTGACATGTAGTGTCCGTCTGCAACCACGCCCGCAATCGTGCGCGTGTTGGCAATGTTGTCCAACGGATTGGCTTCTAGCAGGACCAGGTCGGCGATCCGGCCTGTCTCGACGGTGCCGTAGTCGTCCCGTTTGTGATAGAAATCCGCCGGGTTAAGCGTTGCGGTCTGTAAGGCCTGGAGCGGAGTAAAACCCGCCGCGACGAAGCGCTGCAGCTCAAGATGGAGGCTGATCCCAGGGATTACATCCACGCCTGCCGGCGTGTCCGTGCCGGCCAGAAAGGGCACGTTGGCGGCATGCAGCTTGCGCACGATGTCGAGCTCGTGAACAACAAATTTCTCCCGCACCGCGAGCGGGTCGGTGTCGAGAGACTTGAGGATGGAGGCTTGCGACGCAGGCCACTGCTTGGTGACCCAGCTGTGGCCTGCGTAGGGCAGGTCCGGGTCCTGGGTGTAGTCGATCGCATCCACCAGCCACTGGCCTCGCTCCCAGAAGAGCGTCGGGCACTGCCAGACATGATGGGCCGCCAACAGCTGAATGATCTTGGCCTCGAGCACCGGGTCGTAGCTCTCGAGGAACAGACCGGGCCCCTTTTTGCCGATGAGATATTTGTCCTCATCGGGAGAACTGGCTTCGAAGATTCCAATGAGGTGCTCGAAGGTAAACTGGTTCGCAGCTACTGCTTCTGCCGCGCGGACGGCGTCGGGGACGTGGCCTTCGAACGCGATCCCGTCCTTTTTCGCCTCATCTGCGATGGCAAAGTATGCCTCGCGTGGAACGCCCGACTGGACCTTGATGAAGTCGACTCCACGACTCTTGAGCATGTCGACCGCCTTGCGCCCGTCCTCCGGCGTGCTGATGGGGATGACGGCTTTGTAAGTGGACTTGGGGCCGTCGAGCATCGGTCCGGCGACAACCATGCGCGGGCCCAGCAGACGGTGCGCGGTGATCTGGCTGCGAGCCTCGAGAACGGCGTCAAGCTCGCTGCCCATATCGCGGACACCTGTTACGCCATTGGCGAGGAAGAGCGGGAGAATAAGGTCGCTTCCATCCCCGGCGGTGTTATCGAAGTAGACGTGGGTATGCATATCCCAAAGCCCAGGGATGAGGTATTCGCCCTTGGCATCGACAATTTGTCCTGAATTGGAATCGCGCCTGCTCGAGGGAGCAATGCCGGTGATGCGGTTTCCGCGAATCGTTACCGTGGTGTTCGGTTGGGTTTTGCCCGTGACCGTGTCGATGACCGTTACGTGGGTGATGGTGAGCGTTTGCGCCCTTGCACCGAGCGTCAACAGGGGCAGAGCAAGAGCCAGGTTTCGAAGCATGCGCACAGAGTGATAGTAATCGACTATCGCAGCTCCACCATGATGGGTGTATGGTCGGACGGTTGCGGCTGAGCCCTCGGCCCACGATCAATCTCGCAGCTTTGCAAACGTTCGGCCACCTGCGGCGACAGCAGGAAGTGGTCGATACGAATGCCGCGATTATGTTCGAACGCCTGCCGCCAATAATCCCAGAAAGTGAACTGGCCACCCTCGTCCGGATGGAGCGCGCGGAACGCGTCGGTATAGCCGAGACCAAGCAGTGCCCGGTAGCGCGCCCGCGGCTCCGGCTGAAACAGCGCGTCATGGATCCACGAGGCCGGCTTGTGGCAATCGATATCCTCCGGGATCACATTGAAGTCGCCCCCGATCAACACCGGCAAACCCTCCTTCCGCCAGGCGCTCATTTCCTTCTGTAGCCTGTCCATCCAGGCCAGCTTGTAGGCGAATTTGTCGCTTCCCACGGGATTGCCGTTGGGCAGATAGATATTGACTACGCGGAGGCCGTCGATGGTCGTTTCCAGATAGCGCGCATGGCTGTCCAGCTCATCGCCGGCCAGGGTGGTATTGATTGTTTCCATCGAATGGCGGGACAAAATTGCGACCCCGTTATAAGCTTTCTGGGTTACGGCCGCACTTTCATAGCCCAGCTCTTTGAATATCTCTGCCGGAAACTCCGCCCCCTTCAACTCCTGCATCAGCAGCACATCCGGAGTGCGCGCCTTCAGCCACGCGACGACATGGTCAAGCCGGGCACGAATCGAATTGACGTTCCAACTGGCGATTTTCATCCCTATCACCGTCTCATGATCTGTCAACGGCATCAAGCCATTCGCGTCGCGCAGCTATCATGGAGAAGGGAAGACAGGAGCTTATATGTTTGTTGCCCAGCCCATTGGATTCGTGAGCAGCCCCTATAACCAAACCAGTGAGATTCCCAAGGGTCTGCACGCGAAGCATGGAGCCGAAGGTGTACTCAAGATCTTGCCCGAATTCGAGCCCGGGCTCATCGATATTGAAGGATTCTCCCACCTCTTCGTCCTCTGGGAGTTTCACCGATCCGGCGATTTCGATCTGGTCGGCATACCCCCCTTCGACGATCGCCCCCACGGAGTCTTTGCCACCCGATCTCCCCGTCGTCCCAACCCGATTGGTCTTACCGTCGTGGAGTTGATTCGTCGAGAGAACGCATCGCTGCATGTTCGCGGAGTCGACATGCTCGACGGAACGCCTATTCTTGACATCAAGCCCTACCTGACGAGTGTGCCCCCGGAGCTGTTACGCCGGGGATGGCTGGCTGAAGCAGAGTCACGCCAGAAATAATGTGATCCATGGTTGCCGGGTGTTTCAGCAGTTTCGCAATTGGTGTAGACCGAACCCGGATTTCCTGTGGAGCTTTGTGGGGCCACCGAACTGCATGCGGCTTTCCGTGAAGAAAGCCGCACATCGCCTCTCTCCACTAGTGCCGCGCTGCAGGAAATCCGGGAAGCGACAGGTCTTTTCGTGGTTTTCTCCCAAGGAAAACCACACCTCGCGATCTTTGTCAGGCCACAGTAATTGCGAAACTGCCCTAGTGCCGGAGAAGCAGCGGAATCAGCAGCACCGGGAGCGAGATCGCCGAACCCGAGGAGGCGAGCGTTTTCACCAGCCCGCACCCCAGTCCAGCAACCAGCAGGATCAACCCATAAAAAAGGTGTTCAAGGGTGGCATGCATGCCGCAAGTCTATTTCCTTCGCGGCATGTTCTCTCAGAGATTTACGTCACCTGGCAGCTGTTTCGGTGGCCGCTGGTCTGGGGCTCACCACCGCGCTCCCGATCCAGGCAGTCTTGCCCCTCAGCCAGTCGGGATCTTTGAACTCCCATCCCACACGCGGTTGCGCCGGGTCCCTATGCACCGTTCCGCTCGCGATCCGCGTCTTGCGCCCGGCGATGACCTCGAATTTCGACTGCGCTCCGCTCGCATTCGTGCCCGGGGCAAACGAGATAGTCAACCCCTGATTCGCATCCACTCCCGCTGCGGAGTAGTGCAGTTTTTCAATCGACCATGCCCCATTCGTCCAGGTCGCTTCGATGGCAATCGTTCTGCCGGGCAGATGATCGTCGGTATCGACGATGGTCGCATGATCGCCGTTCATCGCCTGCACACGCAGGCTGCAGCCCAGACCATCCTGTGCCTTCAGTTTCCATTCCGCGCCGGCGGCCAGAGTGTTTGGCCCGGTGATCGTCGTCCATTGCTGCCCAGCACCTGCAAACACAGCGATATCGACGTTCTCAGAGAATGCCCCATGATAGGCAACAAAGTAGGGCGGTTGGCTGATCTCCGTCCACACATCGGCCGTGCTGACTGTATTCCCGATTTTGAGCGCCGTGCCTTCGCCGGCGACCGCCGAGCGTCCGCGATATATCAGCACGGGCGGCTCGAGACCGCCGGGCGAGCTGCCCCCTCCACGCTCACTCATGTCAGAACCTTGAATCCACTGCCACGCCACCGGCTGGCCCGCGTGATCGACGAATCGCAACAGGTAGGTGGCGCCAGTGCCTGCATTTGCCGGCCGGTCGAGCTGCATGTTGGTAAGGTAGGCGTCCGCGCCTGAGCGTTTGTTCATTTCCACCATCTGCTGCTGGTTCGAGTAGTGCACCCGCTTGCCCGTAGCCCGCTCGGTAAGCACCGCTTCATAGAGAGGCGTCGCGCCGCTGCCCGGGTCGACATAAAGTTCAATCATCGTATAGGGCAGTTCCGGGCCAATCCACTGCACAAACTGTTCCGGCCAGTGCCGGTAGATGATCTGCTCGGGAGCCATCGGAGGGGGAAGCACAGGTTCTGCGGTTTGCGCGGCCATCATGACCGCACTGACGACTAGAAGAGAAAGAGTAAGAAATTTAAGCATGGCTTTTCCTTTCAGAAGGTGTACCGGATACCGAACTCCACTCGCCGCGCGGCTTCCGCGGCTAATGGCTGAGTGAACGTAGGTGAGCCGACCACGTTGCCCACCGTGGTCACATTGGTGTGGTTGAGCAGGTTAGCCGAACGCACATTCAGCGTGATGCTCTGGTGCCGGTCGGCCGCGAGGCCGTGGGAGTGAAGCTCAAAGGTGCGGCTCAGGTTGCTATCCAGATGGATCAGCGCTGGCATGGTTCCTACGTTCCGCCCCAGCGAGCCATTCAGGGCAGTCGTGTTCAGCAGGCCGAAGGGCGTTTGATAGGTGCCGGTGCCCGGTTGTGCAGCAAGAGAAGGGCGATCGTTAAAGACGCCGTCTCCGTTGTTATCCATGCCGGTGATTACGTTGTAGGGGTCTCCGGAGGAAGCATCGAATTGGCTGGTGAGCGAGAGCTTCGCCGGCAGATTCAGCTGCCCAATCGCGAACAGCCGCTGGGTCGACTCCCAGGAGGCGCGCGCTGTTTCCCCGCGTTCAGAGTAGCTGGATTGTGGAAACAGCGTGGCCGAATCCGCATCCGTCTTCAGATTGAAATATAAGTAACCGACAAAGATACCAAAGCGCTTGTAGCTATGCTGATCCACTCCCAAAAAGACCACCTGGCCATGGAGGTGGCCGGACTGTTCAAACTGGAAGAGGTTCCTGCCCGGTGCAATGGGTCGCGGAGCAAGCAGGGGATTGGCCGTGCTCTCATTGACCAGCGGCGCGTTGATGTTGCGCGAGCGAAGCGTGCCCCAGGCTTGCGCGTCAAATAGGTTTGCCTGCGCATGCCAGTGTTGGGGTAGTTCGTGCTCTATGCCAAGCTGAGACTGGAACGACCACGTTTGCCCCACGCCGGGGGCGAATTGCCGAGTGGTTGCCACGGTAATCGTGGAAGGCGTTGGCACGAGCGGTTGCGTGAACGAGGGCGAGTAGAGCAGCGTCTGGCTTTGGCGCACGCCATTCAGCCGGTAAGCCTCGGTGGTCACATCCGGCATCACCGCACTCGAAAACAGGCCGGCGCGTGCGTGAATCACCCACCGCTGTTTGCGATCGGGTGACCATGCGATGCCAACCCTGGGAACCAGGTTTCCAAAGCTGCCCGGGGATGTTTGCAGCGCATAGCGCAATCCTAATGCGATCGATAGGGTTGGCTTCAGCGTCCATTGGTCTTGCGCGTAACCTGCCACGCGCCACTGTGAGAAGGGGACCAGTGCGGTGCCCTGGGTGACGTTGTAGGTGGTGGGCACACCGCCGGGTAAGTCGAGCAATGTTCGCCGGTACTGTTCCAATCCAGAGATCGCAGCCTGTTGCGTGCCATCGCCGAGAGCCGGGACCAGCCCGCCCCCGAAGACGAAGGCGCCGTTGAACGTATCCGGGTCGACGTCGTGAACCAGGATGCCCAGCGAAGCAACGCCAATCTTCACCGAGTGCTTGTGATGGGTCCACAGGATATCGTCGTCCACTTCGAGATCGCGCTCGCGATCCTGCAGATGACCTGCCGTGGCGCCCCCTCCGGTAAAAGCGCCGGCCACCTGCAGGCTGGGCGCAGTTGAGAGCGGTAGATCCGTAGTGTTCTTCCAGGTGAAGCCGATGTGGGTCTCGTGCAGAAGCGTAGGGCTAAGGGTGAAGATATCGGTCAGCCGCAGGTCCTGCTCGCTCACCGTGCTCCCGTAGCCCGCCTCCTCCAGCACCAGGCCGCCGCTGCCTACGTTGTCGGAGTTGTTTATGTTCGCGGAGTAGGTCACCGCCAGCATGTTTTTGGCGTTCAACTGCCAATCGGTACGCGCGCTGCCGATCCACAGCCGCTGCGGCGCCGGAACATTTTCACTCAGCGGTGTCTCCTCGTCCTGGCTGTTCAACACCACCGCGTTCACCACGTTGTACTCGTTGATATCGCGCCTCTCCAAAGCGAGAAAGAAATCGCTTTTCTGTTTGCGGATGGGACCGCCGAATTCAAATCCATAGCGCCGCTTGCCTGCCGGTGTGGCGCTCACCGCGAAGGGATCGGTTGCATTCAGCCCAGACTCGCTGTCGGTGAAGAAGAGGGCTCCGTGCAGCGAATCGCGGCCTGGTTTGGTGAAGATCTCAACCCGGCCCCCCTGGTACGGCGGACGGTCATATTCAGACGAGAACATGTCAGGGTTTACGCGGATCGAAGCGATGGAGGACTTCGGAGGCAGAGAGCTGCTGTTCTGGAATCCGTCGACGGTAATGATGCCCTGGCCGGGAGCCCCTCCACTGCTCGCGGCGAGCACTTGTAACTGGCGTTTGAAGTCGTCGGGATCATCGGCCATGCCTTGCAGGTCCTGGGCCGTCAGCGTGTGTGTGCCGGCGCCGTGATCCGTATCGACGGACACGCCATTGTTTTCCCCTACCTCGACCTCGGTGTGAACATCCGCGATGCGCAACTGAACGGTAATGTTCGCCAAGCCGCGGCCATTCACCTGGCTCTCCGCAAAACCATCAGCGTCGACCGTGATCTGGTAGGGTTGATTACCGACACAATGCAGAATGAAAGATCCGTGCGCGCCGGTGGTGGTGTTCTGTGGCGTGTTGCCCTGCAGATGGACCTCTGCGCCTACGACGGCAGCCCCGGAAGGATCGAGCACCGTGCCGCTGAGGGTCCCGCAGTTTTGCCCGAGCAGATTTCCGCCAATGCTCAGTGCTGCAAAGAGGAATATGCCAGTCCAACGATTCATAAGTTGAGAATCGCAGCCGGCACTCAAACGAAACAGTGCACCTTGTCACAAGAATCGGATGACAAGTGTCATCGTCCCATGGGGCAAAACAAGTAACGGCGGATCGGAAAGCAGATAGAAACCCTCGAACTCCACTAGCAAATGCTGAATGGATACGCGACTCTATCCTTTGTCATCCTGAGAGCCCGTGACTTTACAGATCTTTCGCGTGTAGCCCTCGACTTCAAACAAGACCGTCATCCTAGAGCGCAGCGCCAAACAGATTTGTCACGCGACGGAGTACTCGGAGCGCGGAGTCGAAGGACCTCGGCGGCCCTGATCTTACCCATTGCCGCTCGGAGCTTTCGACCACCGAAGCTCGAGAACAGGATCTGTTGAGGTACGCAATTGATAGTCACGGGTTACAGCTTTTCATGCACTGCAATAATCTTCCATACCAAGGTTGGTGGAGGTGCGGGGCTTCGGCGGTTGAAAAGCTCCAAGCAGCATGGGGTAAGATCAGGGCCGCCGGGGTCCTTCGACTCCACGCTATGAGTACTCCGTCGCGTGACAAATCTGTTTGGCGCTGCGCTCAGAGGTTGTGACTTTATTGATTTTTGCGCTGTTTGGCAGCACCTAACCTTTTTGTTTTCAGCGTTGGCTTTTGTGTGCAACCAATAAAGTCACAAACTCTCAGGATGACGGTCTTGTTTGAAGTCGAGGGCTACACACGAAAGATCTATAGAGTCACGGGCGCCGAGCGAAGCCGACCTGTTCCGGCGTGTCGTGGAGGGATCTGCAATTCTCTTAACCAGCAACAGATGTGGATGAAGTCCCCACCCCAACCTTGTCATCCCGACCGGAGCGAAGCGCAGTGGAGGGACCTGCGGTTCGCTCTCTTTACAACCACCCCTTACTGCGCGCCAGCCGAGCCGCCTCGATGCGATTGGCAGCGCCGAGCTTATTGATGGCCTCTGACAGATAATTGCGCACTGTGCCTTCGGACAAATGGAGATCCACCGCAATCTCTGCTCCGGACTTACCCTCACCGGCCCTCCACAAAATCTGCCGCTCTCGTTCGCTCAACGGGTCCGGCTCCTGCGTCCAGGCCTCAGCGGCAAGCTCAGGGTCCACTACGCGCAGGCCCTGGCAGACACGCCGCACGCACTCCGCCAGCTCAGCAGCGGGACGATCCTTGAGCATGTATCCTTGTGCGCCGGCATCCATTGCGCGGCGTAGATAGCCAGCGCGGGCAAATGTGGTAAGAATCACAATGTGCACGCGCGGATACCGGCCGTGCACTTCAGCCGCAAGCGTCAGCCCGCTCATCTCCGGCATTTCTATATCGGTGACCAGCACATCGGGTGCGTGCTGCGCCACCAGCGTCATCGCCTCACGTCCATTGCGCGCCCGTGCCACCACGGCGATGTCTTTCTCAATCTCGAGCAAAGCAGCCAGTGCGCCCAGCACCATCGCCTGGTCCTCAGCCAGGACGACGCGAATCTGTTTGCTCACGGCTGAGTGACCTCAGCATTTCCATTGAGTTGGGGCAATTCGATCTGCAGGCGAGTGCCCCGATTCGAATCCAACGATAGACTGCCACCCAACTCCTGCACCCGCTCCCGCATGCCGCGCAATCCATTGCCTTCCTGGCGGATGTCGCCCCGGCCGTCATCGGCGATCACTAGTTGCGTGCGGTCTTCTGCCGTGGAGACTTCAATCGAGCACTCCCTGGCGCCTGCGTGGCGCACAATGTTGGTTACCGCCTCACGCAGCACCAGCGAAAGGGTGGCCTCATGCCGTGGTGTGAGGTGCGGGGCAGTTGCTGGCCTCGTCAGTCGCACCCCTGCTGTTTCCAGCACCTGGGCTGCGCGCGTCAGCTCCGAGGCAAATCCCTCGGAGCGGTAGCCGCTAATTGTCTTGCGCACTTCAGCCAGTGCTTGCCTCGCGGTGGTCTCAATCTCTGCGATCTCGAGCGCCGCCCGCGTAGGTTGGCTCCCAAGTAAGCGCCCTGCTAACTCGCTCTTAAGCACGATCAACGATAGCGAGTGGCCGAGAATATCGTGCATGTCGCGAGCGATACGCTCCCGTTCGGCGGTCTTAGCCAGTTGTTCGATCTCCTCATGCGCCATGCGCAACTTGGCATCGGCTCGATGTTTCTGCTCCATTCGCAGCCGGTTCATGCCGACCAGCAAGGTGAAGCCTATGCCCATACTCCAGGTCCACGCGGACAGATGGAACGACCAGCTTTGCGCGATGATCGCTCCACACTGCAACAGCAGTAGACCGATCACCGTGTTGGTCGACTCCGATACCTCCGGCAGCGAGGCCGCGATAAAGATATAGATTCCCCAGGCACTCTGGTTGATCGGCACATAGATCATGCCCAGGAGAAACATAGCCAGCACCCAGAACCGGCGGGCCCTGCGCGGCCCGAAATGCGCCAGCCAATAAAAGGAAAGGAAGAGAACGAGAGCGACGGCTAACCAGACCCACTTGATGAACGGCGCGTGGTCCAGGTACGGTTCAATAACCCAAAAGCCTAAAAAGACCAGCCAGATGTTGTGCTCATAGTCGAACAAAAACCGCCAGCCGTGCCTGGGAAGCTGGCTCGAGTCTCGCCACCCCTCCCGGCAATCGCGTTTGACCCAATCGCGCATCCAGCTCTCAACACTCCAACGCTCAGCCGATTGTGGCGTCATGCTAGGCCTGGGCCTCCTGCCTGCGGAAGATGAACGCTGCGGCTAGCAAAAATACTACCGTATAGAACGCTAGGAGCGCCCAGGCCTGCAAAGCGGAACTACTGCTGTAGCCTAGCGACCCCAGTGCCAGGCGGGCAAACCAGAACGACGGTAACCCATGCGCGATCTGTTGCAACCAATGCGGCAACGCCTCGATGGGCATCCACAGTCCTCCGCAAAACGACAGTGGCAGATAGATCAGGTTGATCACTCCCGGCGTCGCATTGGATGGCATCAACAGGCCGATAACCAACCCCAGGCTGGCGAAGGGTACAACACCGGCGGCAATCACCGACAGCAGCCGTACCGCTTCGAAGATCGTGACATGGACACCGGCCAGGGCGGTTCCCAGAATCATCAGCAGGATCGTAATGCAAACGGCGAAGGTGATGCTGACGCACAATTTCGCCAGCAGGTAGGCGGCCGCGGGCATGGGGCTTGCGCGTTTCATTTCCAGCCATCCGTGGCCCCGCTCCAGCGCCAGCCCGGCGCCAATGCCGAAGAGGGAAGAGCCCATCGCACCAAAACATGCATACCCGGCCAGCAGGTACCGGGCAATGGTATGGCCTTGAAAGACTGAAGCCTTGTTGGTGACGCCGAACAGCAGATAAAAGACCACGGGAAAGCCAATCATCGAGAAAAGATAGCTGCGATTGCGCGATAGCTTGAGCAATTCAAAGCGCACTTCGCTGAAGTAGATGTGCGGCAGCGATGGCTGTGTGCGCGGCAGGTTGAGGGCGATTGTCGTGGCCATGGTGCCTCCTATTGCAAAACTGCCGGGGTGTTGTTGGTGAGCGCAAGAAAGGCATCTTCCAGAGCGGCGGCTCGCACTTCCAGCCCGCTCAGTGCAGCATCGTGCGCGAGCATGGTGCGCAGCACCGCCTCAGGTGTGGCCGTGCGCACCAGCATGGCGTTACCCTCCTGCTCCACGCTGGTCACTCCTGGCAAATCTGAGATAAAAGACGCTTGGAGCGATGTCATGCAGCGAATCGATCGGGAACCATCCGCCGTCTTGAGCTCCTGCGGCGTCCCTTCCGCAATCACTTTTCCTTTTTGGATGACGATGATTCTACTGGCCAGCGCGTCCGCTTCCTCCAGGTAGTGAGTTGTGAGCAAAATAGTCTTCCCCATCGCGGCCAGCTTGCGCACTTGTTCCCACATCGCCCGCCGGGCCTCCACATCCATACCGAGTGTCGGTTCATCGAGACAGATAAGATCAGGATCGCCGCAGAGAGCGAGAGCGAAGAGCACGCGCTGCTTTTGTCCGCCGGAGAGCGTGCCAAAAAGCTTCTCCTCCAGACCTTCCAGTCCGGCGACCGCCAGCAGCTCCTCAAGCGGACGCGGGTTGGCGTAATAGCTGCTAAAGAGCTGCAAGTGCTCGCGCACCCGCAGCGTCTCTGGCATGCGGCCGACCTGCAGCATCGCGCCTAGCCGCAAGCGGCTGGCCCGGTCTCTCGGATTGCCGCCAAAGATGCGTACTTCGCCCGAGGTCGCCTGGCTCAAGCCCAGCAGCAGACGCACGGCGGTCGTCTTGCCGGCGCCATTTGGCCCTAGCAAGGCGACCACTTCTCCACGGCGAAGCTCGAGTGACAGACGATCCAGCGCGATGTGCTGGCCAAATCTCTTGCTTACGCTCCGCAGCGACGCGATCACGGAACCCTCCAAATCGCCAATGCTTGCGTTGTGGCAAACTTCAAGAGCGACGCTCGCGGCCATTACCCCTCCTTTGCCTCTGGAGATATCTTCTGGCTGCCGGGTCGCGCGCAATAGTGTCTTTTGTCAAAAGAATCGCTGACATTTGTCATGTAGCCCGCGAGGCAAATTACTCTAGAGAATTACGAACCAAGGGGATGGGACGCGATGCGGAGTGGGATTGGGAAGCGAACACCGGGCAACTCGTTACGGGCTGGGATATTCAGCGTTCTTCTGGCAGCGTCGTCGACAGGCGCCGTCCAGGCACAGTTTCCTCCTCCTCCGAAGCTGCCCCCGGGCTCGCCCCAGGCAGCGGGTCAACAGGTTTTCGCCACCCGCTGTGCCTCGTGCCATGGCACCAACGGCATGGGCGGCGAGTTTGCCCCGGCGATCGTGGAACGGGTGCCCTTGCGCAGTGACGACGAACTCATAAAGCTATTGCACAGTGGCCTGCCGTCCTCGGGCATGCCGGCATTTCCCGATATCGTCGATCAGCAACGCGCGAACCTGATCAGCTTCCTACGCACCTTAAAGCCTTTTTGGGGCACGGCCACATCGCGCGCTTCAGTTAAGTTGGAAGACGGTAAAACGCTGGAAGGCACTGCATTGAACCGTTCCGCAAGCGATATGCAGATGCTGGGCGACGACCATCAGCTGTATCTCCTGCGCAAGATGGATTCCGGTGAGTACAGGGTGGTGACGTCGCAGGCCGACTGGCCGAGTTACAACGGACAAACGTCTGGCAGCCGTTACAGCGAGCTCACCCAGATCACCAGCGCCAATGCTTCACGATTACAGCCCAAGTGGATCTTTTCCCTGCCTGGCACCTGGAGTGTGCAGGCGACTCCCATCGTCGCCGGCGGCGTCATGTATGTGACTTATGCCAACGAATGCTATGCGCTCGATGCGGGTAGCGGACGCCAGATATGGCACTACCAGCGCCCCCGCACCCAGGGGCTCGTCGGAAATGCCGTTTCCGGCGCAAACCGAGGCGTAGCGGTCGCCGGCGACAAAGTCTTCATGGTTACCGACAACGCCCACCTGATCGCGCTCAACCGGATCACCGGTGCGCTGATCTGGGAGACGCCGTTAGCTGACTGGCATAACAATTACAACGCCACCGGCGCACCGCTGGTGGTCGGTACGATGGTCATCTCCGGCACCTCGGGTGGAGACGAAGGCGCGCGCGGCTTTGTGGCAGCATTCGACCAGTCGTCAGGCAAGGAGTTGTGGCGCTTTTGGACCGTGCCGAAACGCGGCGAGCCCGGCTCGGAGACCTGGCAGGGACCGGGAATCGATCATCCGGGTGGAGCTACCTGGATGACGGGCACCTACGACAAGGAGTTGGACACGGTCTATTGGCCTGTCGGCAATCCCGGCGACGACCTGATTGGAGACGATCGGCCGGGCGACAATCTTTATACCGACTCTGTAGTCGCGCTTGATCCCAAAACGGGCAAACTGAAGTGGTACTTCCAGTTCACGCCTCACGACGTGCATGACTATGACGCCATGGCTCCTCCGTCGTTGATCGATGCCGTGTGGGATGGTAAACCACGCAAGCTGATGGTGCAGGCAAACCGTAATGGCTTCTTCTATGTGCTCGACCGCACCGATGGCAAGTTTCTGCTGGGGAAGCCCTATACCACTGAGCTCACCTGGGCGACCGGCCTGACCCCTGAGGGCCGGCCAATCGTCGCTCCGGGCAAAGAGCCAACCCATGAGGGCACGCCGGTCTGCCCCTGGCTGAACGGCGCGTCCAACTGGTATTCGGCCTCCTGGAATCCTCTTACTTCGCTCTACTACGTGCAGACCAACGACAAGTGCGGCATCTTCACCCGCACCGACATGCCGTTTCAACTGGGCCACGGCTACATGGGGGGATCCAACAGCGCTGACCCAGCCGTTCCGGGCCGCCGGGTTCTGCGCGCGTTCGACATCCAAACCGGCAAGGCAATATGGGAGCTGCCCCAGACCGGCGCTGCGGATAGTATGGGTGGCGTGCTCAGCACTGCCGGAGGTGTGGTCCTGTACGGAGCCGACGACGGTGCGTTTGCCGCCGCGGATGCGAAGACCGGTAAGCCACTCTGGAGTTTCCAGACCAGCCAGTCCCCGCATTCTTCGCCCATGACCTACATGTTCGACCATGAGCAATATGTTGCCGTCACCATGGGTTCCAACGTCATTGCATTCGGTCTGCCAAACTAGCTCTATAGCGAAAGGAAAAGGGTGTCATTGTGAAACAGTCACGGAGAGATTTTGTTAAGGCCGGTTCCGCTTCCCTCATCTATGGTTCTGCGCTTCTGCACGGCAGCAAGTCCTACGCAAAAACATTGCATGTGCCATTGGGACTTCAACTCTATTCGGTCCGCGAGCTTTTACCTAAGGATTACGACGGCACACTCAAGCAGATCGGCTCTTTGGGCTTTCGCGAAGTGGAATCGGCCGGTTACTACAATCACAGCGCGGCCGAAGTGAAGCAGGCTATGAGCAATGCCGGCCTGCACCTGGTCAGCGCGCATTATTCCTCAGACGATTTGCATAAGCAGCTCGATGAGATTCTGGCATTCAGTAAAGAGGTTGGTGTCCATTACATCATCTGTTCTTTCCCCGGGTTCAAAGATCCCTCGCGGGTAAAGAATATTAATCCGAAGGACCGGGCGAACGCGTTCAACCTGGAAGACTGGCGATGGAATGCGGAGCAGTTCAATGTCATTGGCGCAAAAGTAAGCGCCGCAGGGCTGCAGTTCGGCTATCACAACCACACCATGGAGTTCCATGCGATCGATGGCGTCGTGCCGTACGTTGAGTTGTTGCGTCTGACCGATCCCGCCCACGTCACTATGGAGATGGATTGCGGTTGGGTCACGGTTGGAGGGGCAAACCCCATCGACTATCTGCGGAAATATCCCACCCGCATCAGCATGCTGCACGTAAAGGATTTCAAGGGAATTACTGCGTCCTCATCGATAACGAATGTGCCCACGATCGTTGAGCTTGGGCAGGGCTCGATCAACTACGGTCCTATTTTCGAAGAAGCAGCAAAGGCCGGAGTGGTGAAGCACTGCTTCGTCGAGCAGGAGGGCTACAACGTACCCCCCATGGAAGGCCTGAAAATCGACGCCGACTACATGCACAAGCTGGGCATAAGTTAAACCCCTAGCCATTGCCTGTAGTTAGGGACGGGTGATGAACATCGCAGGTAACCTGCGGCTCCGTCCATCCCTTGGTAACGGCTGCTGGAGGTGAGCGCCTACCCTCTACTTTGCCATCCCGAGGAGGCGACTCGCCTGTGGCAGGTCAACGGAGCAATTACACGGGCAACAAAACCTTTGGGTGCCCCATTCAAGCCGTACTTTGGCTTGAGTGGGCTACCATGCCTCCCCACTCGTTTGTCATTAGCAGCGTAGCGACCTGTCCCGGCGTGCCGTGGAAGCGCAGCCGAGGGACCTGCAGTGCGCCTTTCCTCATCGCAACTGCACACCAAGGCCCCGGCCGCCCCCTATCCTCTACTCAGCAATCTCCGCAAACTGCCCGGAGCTGCAACCCCCAGCACCCTGGTGAACAACAGATACCCTAACCCAAACGCCGAAAGCACGCACAACCCAATCAGCGGCGGATAATGGAACGGCTGCACCAGCTTGACTCCATAAGCAATTGCGGCGGATACGAGTGCGCCAGCCCAAAGCCGCGCGACCCGGTAGGGCGGCAACACAATGGCGCCGATGCGTGCCTGAAGAGCGCGGCGCAGCAAGGAAAACTCCACCCAGCCGGCGATTCCCGCTGACAGCGTAAGCCCCGCGACGCCCCAGTGGCGATCAATACCCAGTAGCTTCGGAAGCGGTAACGCGAACAGATAACCCATGACCACGGTCAACACCACACGGATGATCGCGAAGTTCAAGGGAGTGCGCGTGTCCCGCAACGCATAGAACGCCGAGGAATATAGCCTGCCGGATGTCGAAGCCAGCAGCCCGACCCCCGACCCCGCCAGCACACTCCACACGAAGGTCACATCGTTGGCCACGAAGTTCCCCCCTCGGTATATGGTGGCAACGACCACGTCGCCGAGAACGATAAACGCCACTGCGGAAGGAACCACGAAAAACGCAATATTTTGTAGGCCCAGCTCCAACCGCCGCCGCAGCACTGCTCCTATCTCTTCCTGCGTTCCCAAGGCACTCGACATAGCGGGCAGCTCGGCGGCAGAGATTGCCATGCCGAACAAGCTCACAGGCAGCGAATTCAGGGTCTGCGCGTAAGCCAGGGCAGATACCGCGCCCATCGGCAAAAAGCTGGCCAAAAACGAGTCGACATACGCGCTGATCTGCACCACTCCGCGGCTCAGAAACACCGGGAAAAAGTTTCGCACCACGGTCCGCACATGCTCGGTGCCGAATGCGAACTTCAGATTTAACGGTCGCAGAAAGCCCATCACCGTCGGCAACTGCACCGCAAACTGCAGGCCGCTGCCGATGACAGAAGCGATAGAAATCAACACCGCCAGCCTGGACTCCCCTACATGTCCACCCTTCCATAACAACGCCGTGATGATAGCCACATTCCAGATCACCGGCGCAGCATACGAGAGGAAGAATTTTCGGTGACTGTTCAGGATCCCCAGGCACCAAGCCGAAAGAACCAGCAGCGCTGCTCCGGGAAATAAGACCTGCACCAGCTGGACGGCGAGCAGGCGAGTCTCGCCCTGGAAGCCGGGCACAATGACATCGATTAGCCAGGGGGCAGCGAAGACTCCAGCCAATGTCAGCAGCGACCCGATCAAAAACAGTATGGCGAAGATCGCTTCAGCCAGCTGCGAGGCTTCTTCGTGCCGCTCCTCCGCCCGCAGGCGGGCATATACGGGGATGAATGAAGCGGAGAGCACACCCTCGCCAAAAAGAGTTTGCAGAAAGTTGGGAATGCGGAAGGCGCCGCGGAACGCATCGGCAGCATATGAGTTGCCGAAAAAGTGAGCAAAAACCCGATCTCGCACCAGCCCAAGGAGCCGGCTGAGCAAAATACCCGCGCTGACAGTAAATGCAGACGAGCGTGCTGCAAAGCCTTTACGTTGGGTCGGTGTACTCAAGCCTGTCATCGACTGATAGGAACGCTGGCTTTACTCTAATGCATGTGGCAGGTCTTCCCCTGCAACTTCCATGGCAACAGGAACCAGTTTGTAACGCTGCGCTACGCCTGCTGCTCCAGCTGATTAACCAACTCTTCCCATTCGGCGGTAAGCGAGGCATGCTGTTCGCGCAAACTTTCCAGTAGCTGAGTCAGGCGCTGCGTTGCCTTCTGGCTCTCATAGACGCCAAGAGATTCCTCCGCATTGGCGATGGAGCTCTCAACTCGGGGGATCTCTTCTTCGACGAAACTGCAGCGCTCCTGCAACTGGCGCAGCTTGATCGGGTTAAGGCGGCGAACCTTACCTGCCGCAGCATCGACCTTAACCGGCTCCTGAGGTACGTCCACAACCGCGGCGCCATTCGATGCGCTCCCCTTGGTCTCCGCCATCTGCTTGCGATACAGATAGTCTTCGTAGTTGCCGGGATAGACGTGCACGTGTCCACCCTCCACTTCAAAGATGCGGGTCGCGAGGCGATCGATAAAGTAGCGATCATGCGAGACCATGACCACGGTTCCGTTGAAAGAGGCGATGGCCTCGAGCAGAACATCCTTGGCCCGCAGGTCAAGGTGGTTGGTGGGCTCATCCAGCAGGAGAAAGTTCGCCGGGCTTACCAGGATGCGGGCTAGGGCATAGCGGTTGCGCTCTCCTCCTGAAAGCACGCCCAGCGGTTTGAAGACATCGTCGCCGGAGAAGAGGAAGCAGCCCAGCAGGCTGCGCAACTCGGTGGTGGATACCCGCGGCGCGGTGTTGCTGATGTCGTCCAGCATGCGGGCATCGCCGTCCAGCACCTTGTATTGATCCTGGGCAAAATACTCCGCGGTGACGTTGTGGCCCAGCCGAAGCGTGCCGCTAGAGGGCGGCTCCATGCCCGAGAGCATGCGGATCAGGGTCGACTTGCCCGCGCCGTTCACACCTACGAGGGCGATGCGGTCGCCGCGGTCGATGGTGAAGCTCACATCCTCGAGCACCTGCTTCGGGCCATAGTTCTTGGCCAGACCGGAGACCTCCACCACGGTACGGCCGGAAGCCTGCGGCTGGGGAAAGCTGAAATGGATCGCCTGCTCTTCGACCGGGATCTCGATGCGCACGATCTTGTCCAGTTCCTTGATGCGGCTCTGCACCTGCTTGGCCTTGGTGGCCTGATAGCGAAAGCGGCTGATGAAGGCTTCAAGATGCTCGATGTGCTCCCGCTGGTTTTTGTAAGCCGCGGCCAGCTGCGCGCGCCGCTCGTCTTTCTGCACCAGATACTTTTCGTAGTTGCCGTGGTAAACGTGCAGAGCCTTGTTCCATATCTCGATCGTCTTATCGACCGTAACGTCGAGAAAATAGCGATCGTGGGAGATGAGGATGTAGCCATTGGGATAACTGTGGAGGTAATCCTCCAGCCAATTGCGGGTTTCCAGGTCCAGGTGATTGGTCGGCTCGTCGAGCAGCAACAGGCTGGGCTTCTGCAGCAGCAGCTTGGCCAGGGCGATGCGCATCTGCCATCCGCCGGAAAATTCCTCCGTCTGCCGCGACCAGTCATGCTTGCTGAAGCCCAGCCCGCTCAGTACCGAGCCCACCTGCGCGTCGAGTGCGTAGCCGTTATGGGCGCGAAAGTGGGAATCAAGATGAGAAAAGCGATCGGCTGCCGCGGCGTATTCCGCCGTCGCCGGGTCAAACTCGGCCAGCCGCGTGGAAAGGGTTTCGAGTTCCTGCTCCATGTCACGCAACTCGGCAAAGACCGAGAGGCACTCGGCAAAAACGCTGCGTCCACGGAGTTCGAGACCTTCCTGCGGAAGATAGCCAATAGTCATGCCGCGCGTGCGCTGCACGGTACCGTAGTCGAGCGATTCGGTGCCGGCGAGCACCTTAAGTAGAGTGGATTTTCCGGTGCCGTTGGCGCCCACCAGCGCCGTGCGCTCATTGGGCGTGATGAGCCAGTCGGCATTCTCGAACAGAACGCGGGGGCCAAACCGTTTGCCGGCATCAGAGAGTTGGAGCATAAGAAAGCAGCGCCGAGGCGCTGCTCCCATTGTCGCATTGCCTAACGGCTCCCAGCAAAAGCCGGAAGTTTCTCCTGTGGACATTCCAAGGGGAGCAATGCTATCTTCTTTGCAATATCCAAAGGAGCGGTCCCCGGGAGCGAAATGATGACAACTGAAAGATCGGAAGTCCTGCAAGGCACGCTGGATCTGATGATTCTGAAAACCCTCCATGTGCTGGGCCCTCTGCACGGATTCGGGATTGCCCGTCGCCTGGAGCAGCTGAGCGAAGAGGTGCTGAAGTTGAACGAAGGCACCGTATATACCTCTCTGCTACGGCTTCAACAACAAGGATGGATCGTTTCCGAGTGGGGCGCCTCAGAAAACAACCGCAAGGCGAGGTTCTACTCCATCACCAAGCGCGGGTTGAAGCAGCTGGGGGTTGAGACTGAAAACTGGGAGCGTATCGCTGGAGTTATAGGCCGCGTGCTGGCCCAGGAAGGTCAAAAATAATGCGTTCCCTGTCGCGTGTTTTTGCGGCCAGGCTCCGCGGCTTCTTCGGCCGGCGAAAGGCTGACCTCGATTTCGACGAGGAGATGCGGATGCATCTCCAGCTGCTCACCGAGCAAGGCATCCGCCGGGGCATGAGCCCGGAAGAAGCGCGTTTGGCTGCACGCCGCCAATTTGGCAATATTCCCCTGTTGCAGCAAAGCCGGCGTGAGATGAGGTCGATCATGCCGCTGGCCAATTTGGGCCGCGACCTGCGCTTTGGTGCACGCCAGCTCCGTCGCAGCCCATCCTTGGCAACCGTTGCTGTCATCTCCCTGGCGCTCGGAATCGGTGCCAATACCGCCATCTTCACCATCGCGAAGAAAGTGCTACTGGACAGCTTGCCGGTGAAGAACCCGCAGGAACTGCGGCTGTTGACGTGGGTGAGCGGCCACCAGCAGCCTGTGCCTCCCGTGTGGGGCGATGTTGGCGCAACGCCGGAAGGCGGCTTGCGCAGCACGGCCTTCTCTTACCCCGTACTGGTAGAGCTGCGCAAAAAGACCGAGGTCTTTGCCGATCTGATTGCCTTCAGGCCGATTCCGATGACAGTCACCGTAGACGGAAACCCGGAGCTGATTGATGCTGAGATGGTGAGCGGAAACGCGTTCAGCGGGCTGGGCGTGGAGCCGATACTTGGCCGGCCTCTCATACCTGCGGACGATGCAGGTCAGGGCAAGGGTCCGGTGGCCGTAATCAGCGAGGGCTATTGGACGGAACGCTTCGGACGATCAAGGTCGGTGCTGGGCAAGACCATCTTTGTCAACGGAGTCCCCGTCACGGTCGTTGGAGTAACCCCAGCCAGATTCACCGGCTTACAGATGGGACAAGCGGTACGCATGTTCGTTCCGCTGACCATGCAGCCGCTGCTCGTGCCTCGTGAACAACTGACGGAGTCACGCAGTACCTCTCTGCTGAATAATCCGCAATCCTGGTGGGTGTTGATTCTCGCGCGGCTCCGTCCCCGCGTGCCTGAGGCGCGCGCGCAGGCGGCGCTCGATCTCGTTTTGCGACAGAAAGCGATGGTTGACCTCCCACGGGCCAAGGGGATGGATCAGTTTCATCTCCGGCTGGAACCAG
The DNA here is from genome assembly GCA_963788515.1 of uncultured Acidobacteriaceae bacterium. Lineage (GTDB taxonomy): Bacteria > Acidobacteriota > Terriglobia > Terriglobales > Acidobacteriaceae > PALSA-350. Next base: position 1,047,170 of record CAWBGZ010000015.1, on the reverse strand, counting down.
GGAATCGGGGACTGGATTACTTGAAAGATGGGTTTGCCAAATCGTTGTATGTGTTGTTTGCGCTTGCCGGTCTGGTCTTGTTGCTAGTCTGCGTCAACCTGGCGAATCTTCTGCTTGCGCGTGCGGCGACCCGCCGGCGTGAAATGAGCACGCGGCTGGCACTGGGAGCGGGCCGGATGCACATCCTGCGACAGATGCTCACAGAGAGCCTGCTGCTTTCGAGCATAGGCGGCGTGGCCGGGCTGGGGCTTGGCTACCTGGGGCGCAATGTGATCCCGCGCTTGCTCGCATCTCCCTCGCAACCTGCCATGACACAAGTCGATTTTGATTGGCAGGTGTTCGCGTTCTCTGCAGGACTTTCACTAGTGACGGGTGTCCTCTTCGGCATCGTTCCTGCGTGGCGGGCGACACGCTCCGATGGAAACACCGCAATGAGCGACGCAGATCACGCAACAGCAGGCGGACACGGGATCTGGTTTGGTAAAGCGCTGGTCATCTTTCAGATCGAACTTTCAACCATTCTGCTCATTGGCGCCGGTCTATTCGTGCGCACGCTGGCCAACCTAAGTCACACGCCGCTCGGATTCCGCGCGGACCACATGCTCCTTTTTCGTCTGAACCCGCCACGCACCCGATATAGCGATCCGCAGATGATGTTGTTCTATCAGCAACTGGAAGAGAAGCTGGCTGCGATTCCTGGTGTCCACTCGGTGACCATGAGCAATATTGCAATCATTGGCGACGGACACTCCGGATCAACCTTTCATGTCTCCGGCAGGCCAGTGGAGACGGAAGCTGTACGCGTACAAACCAACCACGTGGGAGCGAATTTCTTTCAGACGATGGGTATCCCAATTCTGCAGGGACGCGGTTTCGATGTTCACGACACCCCTGCCTCGCCCAAAGTCGCAGTGGTGAATCGCGCCCTGGCACGGCAGTTCTTTCCCAACGAAAACCCTATAGGCCAGACCTTTGAAGCCGATGGGGACGAAGTAAACGCGCCCGTGCAGATCGTTGGCATTGCCGCCGATACGCGATATGCGGATCTGCGGAGTGAGACGCCAGCGACTTTCTATCTGCCGTATGCGCAAGCCCTTGTGCTGGGCCGCATGGTAGTTGAGATCCATACGGAAGCGGAGCCAGGGAGCATATTGAGCCAGGCGCGCACCGTTGTCGCCTCGATGGACCGTGACTTGCCGTTGATCGATGTGCGCAGCATGACGGAACAGATCAAGGCAACCATGTCCGGCGAGCGCATCTTTGCCCAGCTAGCAAGTGGCTTTGGCATCCTGGCGGTGATGCTGGCTTGCATTGGGATCTACGGCATCATGGCCTACACGGTGGCGAGACGCACCGGAGAAATCGGCATTCGCATGGCCCTCGGAGCGCAGGCTGGGCAGGTGCTACGCCTGGTGTTGCGCGAGGCATCCTGGATGGCGTTGGCTGGAGTCACGCTGGGACTGGGCAGCGCCCTCTGGCTGGCGCGTTTTCTGAGTGCGATGCTTTATGGACTGAAGCCTTCCGACCCGCTGACTTTGGCCGGGGTCGCTGCATTATTGTTCATCATCGCCCTGCTGGCAGCATTTGGCCCAGCAAGGCACGCATCGCGCGTAGATCCCATTCGAGCCTTGCGCCACCAGTAGCCCTAGCTACCCTCAACCGTCTGGGATTTTTCATCCACAAGCCCCACAAGGCCGTCATCCTGAGCGAAGCGCCAAGCAGATCCATCGCTTAAACAAGGGGCTTTGGCGCGCAGTCGAAGGACCCCGAGGATGCTTGTTAGCCGACGCGCTTCAGAGCTTTCCGGCCACCAAGACCTGAAAGAAATCAAAAAAGTCACAGCCTCCGAGCGAACTCCGGATTTCCTACACGCTTCACCATCAACGGCCACGTATGCGGCTTTCTTAAAGGAAAGCCGCATGAGCTCTACCGAAACCACGAAGTCCGACAGGAAATCCGAAGGAAGCCGAGAGCCTGCCCTGAGCGAAGTAGAACGAAGGGGACCTGCACTTCTCTCAACCAGCATCGGAATCCCACGGAGGCACCGATTCCTTGATTACCGGCGGCTTCTTACGCTTGGGTCTCCGTTTTGCCGCTGCCTTCTTCGCCGGAGCCTTCTTACGCGCAGTGTGGGGTGCGAAGCGCGAATGCATAAATTCTTCGTAGTCGACCTCTGTCTGGTCGGCGTAATCGACCGCGAACTCCGCGATGGCTTCAATAAACCGATCCGAAGTGCCAATGTAGCCGGAAAGCGCGATCGCGTCACCCGAGCGCGCGTGACCGCGCGCCAGCAATTCTCCGCAAATCTCAGCATATTGGTTCAGTCCCTCGCCCTTCAGATCTTCGATTGCGATCGACGCCTTGTGGTCATTCAACTGTCTCACCAGATAATGGCGATTGTTGATCGTGGTCCAGCCGAGAAGGAGATCGGAAAGAAACTGCATCGATCGCTGGCCCTGGACCACACGGTGGCCCTGGTGTTGCGGCGACCCCATTTCCCCCAGGTACGGGGCATAGGTGGAGTTAGGCTCCTCCTTGATCTGCAGGAACAGCGGATCGTCAGTGCCATTGCCTTCCATGTAGACAACGTAATCGCGCAACCCAACGCTGCCCGTACCCACCACCCGGAACGCGACGTCGAGCGGGCGGTACAAATCGAAAAAGTGCTGGCGCTCGGGCAGCAGGCTCTCGCGGTACAAGCTAAGCGAATCGAGAATGTGGGCCGCCTTCGCACCCGTCAGACGGAATTGCAGAGGCTTGTGTTCGATGAAGATGCGATGAGCAGGTTGCGCGCCCTTTCCCCCTTTGGCAGCCGCCTTCGGAAGTTCGGTAAGGTGCGCCTGGTTGTTCAGCGGCGTTGCCCTTTCGGCCTGGCGCAACACCTGCGAAACTGGTGCAATGCGTTGTAGCCGATGCACCTGAAAGCGCGCTACGTCCAAGACCGGCATGCGCGCGAAAGCGTGCATCGACCGGCGATAGGCTTGCAGCAAAATGGCGGCCGCCTCACCACAGGCAGCGCTCTTACTGCCGGCTTCGCGGCCGGCCAGGATGATACTGGTGGCCAGACGCTTCACGTCCCACTCAAAGGGTCCGCGGATGGTTTCGTCGAAGTCGTTAATGTCGAAGAGCAGCCGGCCATCGGGTGCAGCAAAGGCGCCCAGGTTCCGAACATGTGCGTCCCCGCATAGCTGGGTAAAGATGCCGGTATGGGGTAGCACCGCCAGGTCGGCGGCCATCACCGGAACGGCGCCGCGAAAGAACCCGAAGGGCGAAGCTGCCATCCGCTCCCACTTGATGGCCAGTAGCGCCGGCACTCGCCCCACGGAGGAGGCGGCCAGGGCGTCCATGGGATCGGTCTGCCGGTCGGACGCACGCCATCGGTTCTGCTCCTGGCGGCGCACCTGCTTGCGCCGGGATTGTCCGAAGGCGCGACGCTCCGGGGGAGGCAGTGCGTGATTACGGGTCATTCTTTTTCTTTCCTGGGGTGGTCGATTCTAACAGGTGCTCCAACTCAACGTAGACCGCATTCGTCCACCCGAAACCGATCACGTTTTGATAACCGGCGATCACGTCCACATTCGACGATCCGGTCTCGACATTGTATTTCTCATGGATCGTCCCTTCCTTTTCGAAGCTGGTGCGGACAGTATGGGTGAATTCCTGCGCAACCCGGCGAGCATCGTTGACGTAACCATTGGTCCACAGGCCGTCGGCCGCGAGCCAGTTCAGCGGGGCCCACCCGAAAGGCAAATCCCATTGCAGACCGCTCACATAAGTGCTGCTGGCCAAGCCTCCGGGCCGATCGAGGAGGGGGAGATTCTTGTCGACAGCCGCCGCTTGTTCTTTTGTAACCAGGCTTGCCCAAAGCGGATAGAAGGTCGTCGCGTACACGTAAGTTGATTGTTGCCCAGTGGTGAAGTCGTAATCAAAAAACATTCCTTTGTCGCGGTTCCACAGGTACTTGTTGATCGCCTGCTGGCGGGCTTCGGCCATTTTCAACCATTGACCGCGCTGCGCCCCCAGCCCAACCATATCGGCAAAGTCAGCCAGGTCCCGTTCGTAGTGGTAGAGCAGGCTGTTTAGACCGACGGCAGCGTAATGGTGTGTAGAACCGCTGAACGGACCAAACCGGAACGAAATATCGAAACCAGACTCCCGCACCGAACGGTCGCCCTTGTAAAAGTCGCGGGTAAGACGATAGCCATGCGCCCAGGCGAGTCCGCAAACGACGGAATGGGTAGCATCGCAACTGGTTTTTGCGAGCTCAGCTTGCTCGGCCGGCGACGGATTTTGTGGCGCAGTGATCAGGTAGCTGGTGTGGATCTCGGGATGAGCAACCAGCCAGTTAATGACGTCGATGTAGTAGCTGCTGTGATCGGCAATATCGGGCACCGGCCCCTCGCCGATGTCGAAATATCGGGCCAACCCGGTCTCCCCGGCGCGGTGAATGCTGCTCAACCAGAAATCGTGATCGCGGCGGGCGTAGCGGTAAGCGCGGGCCAACCACTGCTTTTGCCGCGCCAGGTTGGCAGGCGACCGGTCGCGGGCACACGCCGCGTCGAAGACCGCGCGAATCATGGAGCTTAAGAACGGCGGCTGCGAGCGAGTGAGGAAGTAGGTGCGGTTGGCATTGAGCACCGCTCCATAGTTCTCAATCTCGTAGAAGAAGTTCTCTACCATGCCGCGGGCCAGATCCACCCGGCCGTCGCGCAACAGGCCTAAGATGATGAAGTAGCTGTCCCAACCGAACATCTCGTTGAACCGTCCCCCCGGCACCACGTAGCGGTTGGGTAAGTAGAGCAATCCTGGCTGCGGAATTTCCGATTCCTTTACGTCCCCCAGGTGCTCGATGCGATGGGGAAGATGGGCAATCTGGATTTTGCATTGGGTGCGCAGGCGCAGCAGTTCGGGCGGCGTGGGCGCACCGAAGGGAAGATAAAGCACGGGCGGAGCGGTGACCTTGGGGTCGACCAGGGACTTGCACTCCGACATGGAACGGGAAAGGCTGTCCCATCCCTGGTGAATGTAGGCATCAATGGTAAGCGAAGATGAGGGGAGTGCCTGGGCCCAAATCTGTTGACCAATGAACTGCAGCAGTAAGAGGGCAAAAATCCGAAAGGTCATCGCAAGCTCCCTCCCCAATTGCGATATTCATTGCGATGTTACATGCCGCTTAAGAAGAAAGGCGAGGTCGTGGCGGGTCGAAGACATCGGGCACTCTTGTGGGTGGGGATTGGCGCCCTGGTGATCGTCGTTGTGGCGGCAGCTACCTTCGAAATCCTTCTATCCCGGGCGGAGCCAATCTTGCGCGCTCGTTTGCTGCAAAGCCTTTCCGCCCGGTTCCACAGCCGCGTGGAGATGGGAGCATTTGAAGTGTCTCTCCTGCGTGGCTTCGAGGTCTCAGGCAAAGACGTCGCTATCTATCCCTACAACATTGAGTCTGCCACGCCGACGTTCTCCGTGCGGCGCTTTGCCTTTCGCACCGGGTATCGCAGTCTGGTGCGCTCTCCCATGCACATCAGCCATGTTGAGGTGGAGGGACTGCGCATCAATCTGCCGCCTAAAAGCCAGCGCAAAGACCTGCCCCAGCTGAACAGCGGCCAGGGTAAAGGCAGCAAGGTGAGCATCATAGTCGGCGAGATGGACTGCACCGATACCGTGCTCTCCCTGGGCACGGACAAGCCGGGCAAGCTCCCGGTCCAATTTGTCATCCAGAGCCTTACCTTGCGCAGCATAGGCGCCGGCCAGCCGATGGATTTTGACGCCGTGTTGACCAATCCCAAGCCAGTTGGCCAAATCGCGAGCCGCGGCTATTTCGGCCCCTGGAACGCAGCGCAGCCGGGAACGACCGCCGTGGGCGGCACCTACTCCTTCCACGATGCGGACCTGGGCACCCTTAAGGGCATCGGCGGGATTCTCTCCTCCGAGGGGAGATACCAGGGCACTCTGGACAAGATCGTTGTGGATGGCAAGACCGACACCCCGGACTTTCAAGTGAAGATCAGCGGGCACAAGGTCCCGCTGCATACCGAGTTCCACGCCATCGTGGATGGCACGGATGGCAATACCTATCTGCAGCCAGTCAATGCGCAGTTTCTTCATTCCTTTCTGACCGCGCGGGGATACGTCGTGCGCGAGAAGGGAGAAACTGGACGTCACGTCTACCTCGACGTGGCCATGGACCAGGCCAGGATCGAAGACCTGCTGCGGCTGGCCGTGCGCACCGATCCGCCGATCATGCAGGGCCAGGTCAAGCTGCACACTACCCTCGATCTGCCGCCCGGAACGCAGGACGTTGCCCACAGGCTGCGGCTGCAAGGCAACTTCGCCATCATCAACGGCCGCTTCAGCAGCGAAAAAATTCAGAATCGAGTTGACGAACTCAGCCTGCGAAGCCAGGGTGAGGTGGAGCTGGCCACCCAGCAAGCCAGGAACGGAAAGATCGACGTAGTCCGCTCCCAGATGCGGGGCGATTTCAACCTCACGGATGCGAGCCTGAACCTGTCGAACGTCCACTACGATATTCCGGGGGCAAGCGTCAAGCTCGCCGGCGTTTATAGCCTGGATGGCGCTAAATTCAACTTCGCCGGGACTGCCGATATGCAAGCCACGGTGTCACGGATGGTCGGGGGGTGGAAGGGTGTCCTGCTGATGCCGTTTGACCGCGTCTTTCAAAAGAATGGCGCTGGCACCGAGGTACCGTTCAAGATCGATGGCACACGCTCCGACCCTCATTTCGACCTTGACTTCGATCGCCTTAAAAAGAAATGAGGCGTAAATTTGCCTATGCGCAAAATAGCAATTCATTTGGCGGTCTTTGCCGGGCTTGTCCTGAGTGGTGCCGGCGCCTCGGGGCAAGCCCCGGCCAAAAGTGATCCCTGGTGGAAACATGCGGTCATTTACGAGATCTATCCCCGCAGCTTCCAGGATTCGAACGGCGACGGAGTCGGCGACCTCAATGGCATCACCCAGCGGCTGGATTACCTCCAGAGCCTGGGCGTCGACGCCATTTGGCTTTCGCCCATCTATCCTTCGCCCCAGGTCGATTTCGGATATGACGTTTCTGACTACCAGGCGATCGATCCCCAATACGGAACCATGGCTGATTTCGACCGCCTGCTGGCCGAGGCCAGGAAGCGAAAGATTCGCATCATCATGGACATGGTGGTGAACCACACTTCTGATAAGCATCCCTGGTTCATCGCCTCCGAGAGTTCGAAGACCAACCCCAAGCGCGACTGGTATGTATGGCGCGATGGCAAGGGTCCGGGGATCCCCCCTAACAACTGGCAGTCGATTTTCGGCCATTCGGCGTGGAAGTTCGATCCTAAAACGTCACAGTGGTACTACCACAAGTTCTATGCCGAGCAGCCCGATCTGAACTGGAAGAATCCGGCGGTCGAGCACGCCGTCTTTGGGGCCTTTCAATTCTGGCTGAATAAGGGAGTGGCTGGTTTTCGCCTCGATGCCGTGCCCACGCTGTTTGAAGACGACCAGATGAGAGACGAGAAGGTGTTGCCCGGCACCAATGCATATGGCGATCCGAATCTTGACGACTCGATGACCAGCAATCTGCCACAGGTCCACCAGGTGATGCGTTCGCTGCGCAAAGTAACGAACGGCTATCCGGGGAACCGTGTTCTGATCGGCGAAACGTATCTGCCCAATATCGAGGAGTTGCGCAAGTGGTACGGCGCGGACCATGACGAATTGCAACTGCCTATGGACATGCAGGTCGGCTTCCTCAACAAGCTGGACGCGGGGACCTTTCGCAGCCGCATTGACCAGGCAGAACATGATATCGATGACGACCAGCCGCTGTTTGTTTTCGACAACCACGACAACCCCCGTAGTTGGAATCGTTATGGCGACGGAAAGCACAACCTCGACATCGCCCGGGTGATCGCCACTCTTCTCTTGGCTACTCGTTCCACGGCCATGATGTATTACGGCGAGGAACTGGGCATGACGACCACGCCTCCAACGCGCGTCGAGGATGTAAAGGATCCCATCGGCAAGATTGGTTGGCCGGCGGAGAAAGGCCGCGATGGCGAGCGCACGCCGATGCAGTGGGATGGCTCGCCCAACGCCGGCTTTACCGCCGCTTCCGCTACCCCATGGCTGCCGGTACCGTCGTCGTCCAAGACGGTCAATGTTGCCCTGGAGTCGCGCGAGGACGATTCGCTCTTGAGCTGGTACCAGCGGCTGATACAGTTGCGCCGTGAGAATCCGGCCCTGCATGATGGTGTGTTGACCATGCTCAACGTGAACGACAACAACATTCTGTCATGGTTACGTAAAGCGCCCGACGGGCAATCTGTGCTGGTCGTCTGTAACTTTACTCCGCATCCACAAACCGCAACGTTTGATTTATCGCCCCTGGGGGTGACCGGCAAGCAGCTAAAGACCCTCTTAGCAACACCCGGCAGCGCAGATCCTGACTCGCTCACGTCGATCAAACTGCCGCCCTACGGCGTCTACATCGGCCAAATCCAGTAGATAGTTGGGAAGACAGCAAATCCTTCGAGCCCAGTCAGCGGAGGCCTACTGGGCAAGTTACCCACTCGTTTGTCATCCCGGGAGCCGACCCGCCTGTTGCAACTTAAGGGAGCAATTACACAGGCAACAAAAGTTCTGGGTGCCCCATTCAAGCCGTACTTTGGCTTGAGTGGGCTACCATGCCTCCCCCACGCGTTTGTCATCCCGACCGGAGCGTAGCGGAGCGGAGGGACCTGCGGTTCTCTCCACCCCTACCGTCCGTGGCTGGCAAGCACCTCCTCGTAGGTGCTGTAGACACCCTCGAAGACCGAATCCCAAGAAGCCGACAGCGCATAGGTCCGTGCCGCCAGCCGCATCCGCGCGTGAAGCTCCGGATCGAGAATAAGCTTGGCGACTGCAGTCGAAAATCCGTCGTCTGTGGCAATCGAACCCGTCTCTCCATCCTTCACAATGTACCGAGGTCCGCCATCTGGCGTGACGACCGCTGGAACGGCGGACGCGAGAGCCTCCAGCACGACATTGCCGAAAGTGTCGGTATGGGAAGGGAACACAAACAGATCCATATTCGCGTACGCGCGCGACAGTTCCAGGCCGCGCAGCACGCCGGTGAAGTCCGCGTTTGGCAGATGTTGCCGCAGCCGGCCCTCTTCTTTGCCGTGCCCAATAATCAGAAACCGAAAATTGCTGATGCCGCGCTCCATCAGCTCCGTCCGGATACGTGCCAGCAGAGATACATTCTTCTCAATCGACAGCCGTCCGCAAAACCCGAGCACAAATGGCTCTCCTGTGCCGTTACGCGTGCGATGTTCCGGCGAGAAGGCAAGCGTATCCACGCCGCGAGGCATCAGGGCGCAGTGGCGGCCGGTGAACTGCTCCAGCAGGCGGCATAAGTCGACATTGGGCGCGAAGAGAACCTCAGCCATCCGATAAAACCGGGCACATGCGAGTAACGAGGCGTCTTCAATCTTTTTCTCTGCGGCAGGTCGTTTGCTGCGGGGAAGCATGCGCAAAAACCACCCGGAACGCTGCGCCGCATATTCGTGGAGATTTGTATGCCATGAGGCGACCAACGGAACCTTCAGATTCCTGGCCAGCCACGTGCCCAGAATGCCCGGCTCGCTCGGTCCGGTGACGTGGACAATATCCGGGCGGAACGCGCGCAGACGTTCTTCCAGGAATTTCTTGTGGCGCAGGAATGCAGGATCGAAGGTGAGATCCTTTTCCAAACGAAAGGAAACGGCGCTGCCGCGGGGAATCTCGAGCGTCGTCAACTCGCCCAGTTGTTGCTCGCGTATCGCACTATCCCGCTTGCCCGGATGGAGACAAAAGAAAGGCAGATTTCTTCGTTGCGCAAAGGCCTCAAAGTGCCGGCTGGTGTGGGCCACCCCGTTGATCTCGTAAAACGTATCTGGAAAATACGCCACCCTGGGGGCCGCCGGTTGCATAGGCAGAGTGTATCCGCGCGAGGGCGTAGCGAGAAGATTTAACCGGTCGGCATTTTCGCTTCCGATGCAGACAAAGCGACCGCTTCCGAGGCGGCTTTTCCTCAAGAAACAGCCGCACCTCGCTGCGCCTTCCTGTGCAGTAGAGAAGTGAAAGTGCTCTAGAATGCTTCGCGCTCGCCCAACGCGAATTGCAACTCGTGCGATTCGTTCCACGCAAACCGTAGACTGTTGCTGACCGGGTTGCTCCCCAGCATGCGGACAAACTGGATGACCATCCGCATGTAAGCCGGCGCCTCCCCGGCGGGCCAAAGTTGGCTGATGGGGCGATCGACCCCGTGCACATCCGGGTGATAGACGCGTTCATCCCAACGGCGCGATCCTTCAGGGAAATCGGGATAGTCGCGAATGGCATCCACCGTGGAGCGCATGATGCGATGCTTCCACGGTTCTGCGTATTGTGGCATGAAGAGCACGTGGCTGCGATTCTCGCGGCGAATCTCGTAGACGAACTCGTTGAAGCTGGTCGCTTGCGTCAGGTTCACGTTGGCATTCGGCTCCAGGCCGTGCCGGTCGCCCCCGGAGATCAGCAATTTGTTCCAACGAGCAGCCAGCCGCTTCACCAGCCGATTCTCTTCCCAATTGCGCAGGCCATTTAATTCGACCGCATGGATGCAGCGGCTGTTCTGGGTGAGAAACTCCTCCACTCGCTGTTGATGCAACTCCTGGCCGATCTTGTAGAGATCCCAGTGCGGATGATTGAACACGATGAGCACGTTGGGAAGGTCGTGCAGTGCGGCGAGCATCTCCGTCAACCGCGCGTCCGACGGGTTTGCGGTGAATTCTTCAAATCGACGCATCCACTCGGCTCCCGACGCGCTGGGCAGGTTGTGGATGCCAAGGTGGAAGGCCTGATCCTTGCCGAAGGGCGTCGTCCACTCCACCGAAACCGGGATGTGGCGGGCGCTGGCCACGGTGCGCAGCAGCATGGGCGCCTGGATATCGTCATGATCGGTGATCGACACCAGCGGCTGCACCTGGAGCTGCTCCGCGATCTGCCGGCTTTCCAAATCAAAGGCCAGCCTGGGGGTCAGCGGCGGAGTCCAGTAACTCGCCGCGTAGTCGATCTGCAGGCGATGCTTTTGCCGGCAACGCTTCTCCTCCCGGGCGATGATCCCTTTGAAGATGCGGTGCTCGTTGGCCAGTTTGACGATGAAATCGAGTGTCTCTTTGGAGCGATTGGTATGACTATGAAGCGAGACACCCGAAGCGAAGCCCTCTGCTGCGCGGCCGTTGTTCCAGAGATACGAGATACGGGAACCTGTCATCTCTTCCTCCATCCGTCGTGCCTACAGCATTTTTGCTAATGGTGTAGACCAGGAAACTGAACCCGACGTAGCCATTCCGCTAAAGCCGGGGCCCCCGGGACACGCGGTCTTTGCGTGCCCGGGGTGGAAAGAATGGCTACACATAACGGATCCCACCGGACCACGGTATTAGCAAAAATGCGTTACGCTGGAGCAACCGCACCCTGGCCCGTGCTGCCACACAGTAACTGCGTGATCGCTCTCATATGCCCAGTATGTTGTGCAATCCATGAATGGCGAGTTACGGGGAGGCGAATTGATATCGAAATTTGGCTGGAACCAGCCTGGATAACCCGTCTCCGCCACGGAAATGTCCGTTCGCGGCTTTTCCTCAAGAAAATCCGCACTTTGCCGGACTTCCCTGCGCCGCGCAGGAGTGAAAATGCGTTACCGTGTGCCGGTTATGTCGGGATTGAGGAGGGGTTCCTCTTCCACATTCGGCGGTGCCTGGCGGCGCGCTTCTGGTTCCAGGTGATACCGGGTCAGTTCCGCTTTGAGGACTTCAAAGGCCTCTTCCGGTGTATCGGCCATATGAAAGAGGGCGCGATCCTGGGCGGAAATTGCGCCTTTGTCGACCAGCACATCCAGGTTGAGGATGCTATTCCAATACGCCGAGCCGTAAACCACGATGCTGATCTTCTTGGCCAGCTTTTCCGTCTGCACCAGGGTCAGCACTTCAAACATCTCGTCCAGCGTGCCAAAGCCGCCGGGGAAGACAACCAAAGCTTTGGCCAGATACGCAAACCAGTACTTACGCATGAAGAAGTAGTGGAATTCGAAGTTCAGCGAAGGCGTGATGTACGGGTTGGGCGCCTGTTCAAAGGGCAAGCGGATATTCAGCCCGATGGATTTGCCGCCGGCCTCGTAGGCGCCCCGGTTTGCGGCTTCCATGATCCCGGGTCCGCCTCCCGAGGTAACGACGAAACGGTGACGACGTCCTTTCAGGGTCTGCGTCCATTTGGTCACCATGGAGGCCAGTTGCCGGGCGTCCTCGTAGTAGCGAGCCATTTCGACGCCAGCCTCCGCTCGCCGGCGGCGCAGCTCGCTTGCTGTCCCCTTGGCTATCTCTTCCTCTGTCGCGGGTTGCTCCGCGTCCGGCGCCGGGGCGGCCGATCCGGGTTTATCGAGAAGTTCGAGTTCGAGCTCCTGGCTGGCGTCCTCGTGGGCCCGGAAGCGCGCTGACCCGAAGAACACAATGGTGTCCTGAATGCGCTCACGCCGGAAACGCGCCAGTGGCTCGGAGTATTCCGAGATGATGCGCACCAGCCGGCCGTCGGGACTGTTCACAAAGGCAGGGTTCTGGTAGGAGAGGGGAGCGCGATGGAGGTCGGGCGGTTTGCCGGTTTTATGCTTCATGCTCTCAAGAGGTGGATCGGCGAAAGTGCACGGCTTCCATGACCGCAATCCACAAGTTCAACAGGCCGAGGCCGGAGATCATCCCGCGCACTGCCCCGTACATCAGAAACGTGGCCACGCGCGGAAAGTGGTTGATAAGTTCATTGTCCGCCCACAGCGGCGCGTACCAGGGAAGCACCAGCACAATCACGCCGATGTAGATACGGATGACGACATAAAGATAGAGTTCCACGCGGCGAAGCCAGAGAGGAATCCGGGAGGGTCGTTGCGGCGCGGGTTGCCGTTCTTCCACGGTCGAGCCGTTTTGGGGACTGGACGAAAACAGGTTCGACTGTTGCGGCATTTTCCTTAGGCCAGGGTCAAACGCGGGGCACCCCAGTGTGGTCTATGGCAACAGTAACACAGCGGCCCCGGCTCCTATTGGAGCTGCCCTCTCGCCCCAAGGGCACGGGCTTTAGCCGATACATGCACTGTCTGCAAACAGAGGCCTTACAGGCTGCGCCCGACTCTCCAATCGAAGCCTGGTGGGAGCCCCCTGCTTTAGCAGGGGGAGCGACGCTTCAGCGTCGCGGTAAGAGTCGCAATTCCGTTCATTGGGCTTTAGCCCTGGCGTCGTCGTCCAATTCCATCGAAGCCATAATATCTGGCTGAAACGCCATTGGCTTTGTTGTGCCGCATAGGCTGGTCTGATTTCACAGGCTGCGGAAAAACTCTTGTTTCTGAAGGGTACGGCCTTTAGGCCGTACGTAAACGCTTTGCAAAGAATCCGGCCTAAGCCCCTGAGGGCCATCTTCGGCAGTCTCAGGGACCTTTACGCAGTCCGCATCTGAACCGAGTTGCCCGCCTCTGCCGCGGCCGCTGCCAGGATCCGATGGTGGATGGTAAACAAAGCAAGCTCAAGGCGATCGGAAACGCCCGTCTTGTCGTATACGCTGCGTAGATAGTTCTTGATCACCTGTTCGGTGGTGCCCAGCCGCAGCGCAATCTCTTTGTTCTTGCAGCCCTGCACGATGAGGGCGACGATCTTCATTTCCTTGGGCGTGAGCCGATCGCGGACACGCGCGCCGACAGAATCTTCTTCCTCGGAACCAATGGCCTCAGCCGGCCGCTGAATCGAAGAGAAGCCTTTGATCACCCGATGCACGCACTCCACCAACGCCTGGCCGGTCGTATTGCGATAAACCACCCCGCGGATGTCATGAGCGGTGAAAATCTGCGCCGGCTCTCCGTTCTCGGCAATCACCACCGCGCGGCTTCCGGCGGCCTTAACGTGCGACATCAAATCCTGATATTCGGGCCTCAAAGCAGAAGCAAACAGAACGATGGACGAACGGTACGCATCGACGGAGAGCAGTAGACGTTCGAGGTCCGCACACTGTGCGGCTACGCGGAAGTCTTCTTCGCTCGCCAGGACCTTTGCAATGCCAGCGCGAAAGATTGCTTGGTTGTCAGCCAGGATAATTTTATTCATCGTGCTGCCTTGAGCCTCGTGTCGCTTCGATTCGCAATCTTCTTGCCCTAACCCTGCCGCAGCGGGTGTGACGCGTACTGCCGCCGGTAATCAGGCGGCCGCATAATCACGCTATCGGCCACCGGCCATCATTCGTTCTAAGCTGTCCTGTTTTGCGACACCTTTAGTACGTTTCTCTCCGCTACCGAGCCCAGAGAGTATGAGTTGCTGGTGATCTCAAGCCTAGCGGCTTGGGCAGGAAATGAAACCCCACGAAAGTGGCAGGGGCGCGGCCTCAAGTTGCTGTCGTGACTGGATTTGGGTGTAGCGAAAACTGTGCGAACGAGACGAAGCGGCGCGCATTCAATACACTAAAGAAGCATGGGCAAGCCAGTCATTCTCGCGGTAGACGACGATGTAAGCGTCCTGGAGATGGTGGTCCAGGATCTGCGCCGCCAATACGGTGCGAACTATCGCATCCAGCGTGCGGCGTCCGGCCAGGCGGCACTCGACACCTGTGACCAATTGAAAAAGCGGGGAGACACGGTCGCTTTATTTGTCTCAGACCAGCGCATGCCCGGCATGTCTGGGGTAGAGTTTCTGGGCAAGGCGATCGAATACTTCCCCGACGCCAAGCGTGCTCTCCTCACCGCCTACGCCGATACCGAGGCGGCGATCCAGGCCATCAACACGGCCAAGATCAACTACTACCTCACCAAGCCATGGGATCCGCCCGAAGAACGCCTCTACCCGGTCTTGAATGACCTGCTGGAAACCTGGAAGGAGGGCTATACACCACCCTTTGAAGGTTTGCGGGTCGTAGGGCCGCGGTACACCCTGCGCGACCACCAGGTAAGGGACTTTCTTTCCCGCAATCAGGTTCCCTACGTCTGGCTGGATCCGGAGCAGGACGCCGAGGCCGTGGAGTTGCTCACCCGTTTCAAGTTGGATGACCGCAAACTGCCGGTGGTCCTTTTTGGGGATGGCACCTCTCTGGTGCAGCCCGGCCAAATGGAACTGGCCGCCAAGATTGGTTTGCGTACCCAGGCGACCAAGGAGTTCTACGACCTGGTGATCGTCGGCGCGGGTTTGGCCGGCCTCGCAGCGGCTGTCTATGGCGCATCGGAAGGTCTGCGGACGTTGGTGATTGAAGATGAAGCGCCCGGAGGACAGGCAGGTTCCAGTTCCAGAATTGAGAATTACCTGGGCTTTCCCGAAGGCGTGCGGGGCGATGACCTGGCACGTCGGGCGCTTATCCAGGCCACCCGCTTCGGGGCGGAATTGCTGACCCAGAAGGCGACCGGCATCCGCACCGAGAACAACTACAACATTGTGCAATTGGCCGATGGCCGGGAAGTCTCGTGCCACGCTTGCCTGATCGCTGTAGGCGTCTATTACCGCCGCTTGACCACCCCCGGGGTGGAGCGTCTGACCGGGGCAGGGGTATATTACGGGGCGGCGATGGCCGAAGCCCGGGCGTGCAAAGACGAGAATGTCTTCATTGTCGGGGGGGCAAACTCGGCTGGGCAGGCCGCCATGTACTTCTCCAAGTACGCAAAAAAGGTAACCATGCTGGTAAGAGCCGATTCCCTCAAGAGCAGCATGTCGAAATATTTAATCGATCAGATTGCCGGTACATCGAATATAGAGGTTAAAACGCGATGTCAGGTGGTGGAAGCTTTGGGTGAGACCCGCTTATCCTGTTTGCGCCTGTGTGGGCCCGAGAACGAGGAGACCGTACCGGCGAGTGGTTTGTTCATCTTTATCGGGGCGGCGCCCAATACAGATTGGCTCCCGGACACGATTATGCGCGACGCCAATGGCTTCCTGCTCTCTGGTTCTGACCTGAAGGTGGACGGAAAAATGGCTAAGAGTTGGAACCTGCCCAGAGATCCGTACTTGCTCGAGACCAGCGTTCCAGGGATTTTTGTCGCCGGCGATGTGCGCCGCGGCTCCATCAAGCGGGTGGCGTCCGCGGTCGGTGAGGGGTCGATTTCCGTGCAATTTATCCATCAGTACCTGGCGGGCTTCTAAGCCAATGACAGACGTTCAGCAAAGTTCGAAGGTAGAGCAGGTGGAGGCAGCCAGCCTCCTCCCGCAGCTGCAGAAGGTGCCGCTCTTCGCCGGTGTCTCGATAGAAGACCTCCGATGCCTGGACAGGGTGGAACTGGTCCACGCCGATGTGGGTGCCGACCTCTTTGACATCGCCCGGACCCGCCGCGGCTTCTGGATTCTGCTCGCAGGCGAGCTTCGCCTGCAGAAGCGTCAGGATAATGGGGACCTCATGCTGATTGGCACGATGAGTGCCGGCGAAACCTTTGGCGAGTTTCCCCTGCTGATGGGCAAGGACTCCGAAGCGGTGATTACCGTCCTCAAACCATGCACCGCCGTCTATTTGCGGGAAGAACTCTTCTGGAACCTCATGTTTGCCTGCCCGCAGGTGCGTATTGGAGTTTTGGGTAATATGGCACGCAGGCTGCAGCTCTACCAGTCTCAGGAGCTGCATCGTGAAAAGCTTATTTCTTTAGGTACGATGGCCGCCGGCCTGATGCACGAATTGAATAATCCGGGAGCCGCTGCCCGGCGCGCTGCTTCACAAATGCGAGAAAATCTGAGCCGGTTGCAACAGATCAGCTTGCGCATGTGCGGTAACGACGAGGTTATGACCAAAAGTCAGTCCGAATGCCTGCGCGTTCTGCAGGAGCAGGCGTTGAAACCCCAAAAGCCGGCGGCGATGAGTTCCATGGACCAGGCAGACGCGGAAGACGAGTTGGCATCGTGGCTGGAGTCACACGGCATTGAGAATTCCTGGAAGCTGGCGGCGACACTTTCCGCGATTGGTTTCGATTCCCAGGCGCTGGAATGCGCGCAGCACGAGTTTCCCGGCAACACCTTATCCGATCCGCTGAATTGGATGGAAGCCCTCATCTCCAGCGTCCAACTGGTGGGAACCATTGAAGAGAGTGTCTCCCGCGTGACTGACCTGGTCGGAGCGGTCAAGAAGTACGCGTATGAAGACAAGCCGCAGCGACATCAACTCGATGTCCACGACAGCATTCAGAGTACTCTGGTCATTCTCGGCCACAAGTTTCGCCAAAAAGAGTTGACGGTGGAGAAGCTGTTTGCCCCCAGTCTGCCGCCACTTTCCACGTGCGGCATCGGTCTGAGCCAGGTGTGGACCAACCTGCTTGACAATGCCATCGACGCATCTCCGCAAAAGGGCGTCGTGAGTGTACGCACCTGGGTGGAAGACGACAGGGTTGGCATCACCATCGCCGATGCTGGTCCGGGCGTCCCAGAGGAAAACAAAAAACTGATCTTTGAGCCATTCTTTACTACCAAGCCCACGGGGCAGGGCACCGGGTTAGGCCTCGACATTGTTCGCCATATTGTGGTGGACAAGTTTGGCGGAGAAATTCTCCTCGACTCAGTACCCGGCAAGACCGAATTTACCGTCAAACTACCCGTCGTATCCTGATCTTCCCCCTCCGCAATCCCAACCCCGATCCCACAACCTAGTGGTCGTTTTCGCTCTTGAGCCGCCCGCCATTGGCCCACAACACCAGCGCGACGAAAACGATAAGCGCTCCGCTGATTACTGAACAGACTTCTAGCATGGTTCCTCCGCCAATTGTTCCATTCTAAATTGTTTTCTTTTTCCGCTGCTCGAAGAGCTTGGCGTCGATCAGAAAGCGGAACCAGAATGTCTGCAGAGTCCAGAAGATGAACCCCTCCCGGCCGTCGAGGAAGCCCAGGCGCAGAACATACCGGTAGAAAAAAAGCGCGTAGGGGCGAACGAAGAGCGGAGCGCGATTGTACAGCCCGCGCAGAAAGCGTTTGCGCTCCACCGGATTTCCCCAGAAGCGAGGCTGGATGCGCACTGCATCCATTGCCTGTGTGTGCTCCATCACCTCCGCATCCGACCATCGGTTATGCCGTGCAGTCCATTCTGACAGCGACATGCAGATCTCATCGATCATGTAGCCCTGAAGCCGGCCGGCCGAACCCTGTGTCAAGTAGAAGTGCTGGTCGTATTTGCGTTCCTCGCAGCGCCCGGCGCCGTTGCGGAAGAGCCGCAGATGCCAAGTGGGAGACATGCCCCCATGCCGCATCTGCCGCCCCAAAAACTGCACCAGGCGAGCAATCAAAAAGCCGGAGTCGGCAGGGTTCTCCGCCAAACTTTGGATCGACGCGATCAATTCCGGCGTCAGCCGCTCGTCGGCGTCCAGGTGCAGCTGCCACGGGTAACGGAGCGCCAGATGATCGATCGCCCAATTTCTCTGTGCTCCATAGCTTTCGAACGCATGCTGTACCACCTGGGCTCCGTGCTGCAGGCTGAGCGCCACTGTGTCATCTGTGCTGAAGGAGTCCACTACGTGCAGGTCGTCAGAAATCTGCAGCGCCTGAGCAAGCGTTGTCCCTAACGTCTCGACAGAGTTATAAGCAAGAATAACGACCGATGGCTTCATGCAAGAAGTCCACTATAACGTTAACGAGCTTTTAGAGCTCTGTCCCGACAACAAATCGACGGGTGCCCCATATCTGAGCGCGTACTTTGCGCGGCCGGCGTGCATAGCCTGGCTCGGGCGGCATCCTCGTCAGGGACAAAGTCGCATTGCGGGCCAGGAATCTGCTGGCTTTCCTCGGCCCTTGGAATCACATGGCTATCCTGCGCGTGCAGCATGGTCAGGCACAGCGAGAGCTGGGCAAGCAGCAACACGTGTCTGCGGAGACTCATGCGTTCTGGGCTCCCAGCATCTCGCTGGTGATGCGACGCACGCCGGCTTCATAGAAAGCATGGTTGGTGGCAGCGACGGAGTTACCCAGGCTGATGGCCCTGCAGGCGTCTTCCACCACGTAGGTCTCGAAGCCGGCCTGCACCCCGTCGATGGCGGAGTGACGCACGCAGTAGTCGTAGGCCAGGCCCGCGAGAAAGATTCGCCCCAGTCCGCGCTCGCGCAGATAGCCGGTAAGGCCGGTACGGGTGATGCGATCGTTCTCCCGGAAAGCCGAATAGGAGTCGATGTCTTTGCGAAAGCCCTTGCGCAGAATCAGCTCCGCATTATCGGGACGAAGATGCGCGTAGAAATCGGCACCCACGCTTCCTTGCACGCAATGGTCGGGCCACAGCACCTGTTCGCCGTGAGCCGTCTCCACAGTGTCGAACGGAACGCGTCCGGGATGATTCGATGCGAAAGAATGATGATCGCGTGGGTGCCAGTCCTGGGTCAGGATCAAATGTTGGAAGCGCGCGGCCATACGATGGATTACTGGCACTACTTCCTGGCCGCCCGGTACCGGAAGAGCGCCACCATCGCAGAAGTCATTCTGCACGTCGATCACCAGCAGCACATCGCGGTCAACCAGCTCTATACCCATTCCTTGATCCTTACACATTACCGGCACCAGCTCTTATCTAACGCGGCCATCTAACCCCTAGCGATCCCGGCCTGCCCCGGCGTGCCGTGGGAGCGAAGCCGAGGAACCTGCAGTTTCCCTCTCGGCCGCAACCACTGTCAGAACTCTCCATCCCAATAACCAACGCCAAGGTCAGCCAACCACTTAAACTTTGTCATCCCCAGGAGCGGACTTACCTGTGGCAAGTCAAGGGAGCAATTACACCGGCAACAAAAGTTCTGGGTGCCCCATTCAAGCCGTATTTTGGCTTGAGTGGGCTGCCATGCCTCTCCCACTCGTTTGTCATTAGGAGCGCAGCCGAGGGACCTGCGGTTCCACTCGACAGGGCCGATCCTGCAAGCGGTAGAAGATGACAAAAATCCAGGGTGGTTTTTTAGAAAAAAATACTGCAACAAAAACTGCCGTAGTTGCCAGCTTCTGTTCTCGGTCCAAAGGCAACAGATAAACCCAACCGGCGGTAAGGCGGTTCTTGCTAAGCCTTGACTCGACGGTTCGCTAACGTCGCCAAGGCGTCTCCATGCGGTAGGTACATCACGATCTTCGGCTCCTCGCCACCGGTGTAGACAATGAACGTTGAGTCAGCCTGAATCTTCTCGGTGGATTGACCCTCAGAGGCAAACGTCATGCGCCAACGTGTTTCCACCATCGTGTATGGGCCATTCAGTGTAGTTTCGCGCAGGGAAACAAGCTCAGTGGATTGGCAGCCCATATCGTCGAACAGCTTCTTGCGTTTTGGTAATGCAAGAGCGAACGCATTCGCCTGCACAACCTGGGCGCCTTGAGGCCCGGCGACCAGGAATACATCGGAAAATTGAGAAATCAGCGGCCCGATTGCGCCGCTGTTGCTGTTGCGCTCCTGATTTCTGAAAAACGTTTCCATTGCGCTCGGAGAGGAATTCATGGACGCTCTCTATGATGAGATTTGCGAAACTAAGACTTTAGTATTATACCACAATTCACGCATGAAATCAACTCAGATAGCGTGTTCGCGCATAGCAGCGACAATCTCCTCACTCGAGTAGTCGAGACTCTGCAGAATCTCCGCACTATGCTCTCCCAGCAAGGGTGGAGGGAGCCGGTACAACACCGGCGTAGACGAAAGCCGCACCGGGTTGGCGATACTCCGCACCGTATCGAGAGTGGGGTGCTTGATCTCCACGATCAGTCCTCGCGCCAGCGCCTGCGGATCGTTTACGGCTTCGCCCACCGTGTGGATAGCCGACGCTGGGATATCCTCCGCGCTGAGCCGGCTCAGCCACTCACTCGCTGGCGCGCGATCGAAGATCGAGTACAGCGCGGAAATTAATACCACGCGATGTTTCGTACGCAAGGCATTGGTGCGAAAACGTGGGTCGGCGCCCAATGTCTCCACGGCATCGATAACGCGGAGAAAGCGAAGCCACAGCGCGTCTGTGCCCACGGCAGCGACAAAATGGCGGCCGTCTCTTCCCCGAAAGACCTGGTAGGGAACAATGCTGGGATGCGCATTGCCCCAACGCTGTGGAGATTCGCCGGCATTCAGGTAGCTGCTGCCCGCGTTGATGAGCAATGTCAGTTGCGAATCGAAGAGCGCCATATCCAGCGCCTGTCCGGCCCCGGTTTTTTCCCGCGCAAGTAAGGCGGCAAGAATTCCCAGCGCGGAGTAGAGACCGCAGGTCATATCCGCAATCGCGATTGGATAGCGAACCGGCTCGCCCTCCGGTTCTCCGGTAAAGCTCATGATCCCCGCCTGGGCCTGCGCAATGATGTCGTAACCCGGCAGTCCGGATTTGGGGCCCGAGTGTCCGTAACCCGAGATGGCGCAGTAAACGAGTTGCGGATAACGCGCGCACATGGTCTCCGCATCCAAGCCACGCCGTTCCAGAGAAACCCGGTTACGCTGGTTGATGAGGAACACATCTGCTGTCGCCAGCAGGCGGTGAAGAATCTCAGCCCCCAGCGGTTGATCGTAGTCGAGCGAGAGCGAACGCTTATTGCGATTGGTAGCCAGGAAATAGGCGGACTCGCTGCCCACAAACGGAGGTCCCCAACTTCGCGACTGGTCCCCGGTCTCCCTGCGCTCGACCTTGATGACGTCGGCGCCGAAATCCCCAAGCATCATGGCGCAGTAAGGGCCGGCCAGCGCCTCCGTAAGTTCGACCACGCGAATGGAATCGAGAACTGACACTAAAACCCCGGCGGCCGCTCGTCTGCAACATGGAAATTCCGTTCCATCGCTAAACCGACGGTCCCCAACCTGCCCTCATCGAAGAGTCGGCCGATGAGGGTGATGCCATGAGGCACCCGTCGTGGCGGCGAGAATTTGGCCGGTGGGTTGGCCGGATCGGGCGCCCAGTCACTGCGCGCTTCCGAGACCTCGATGAATCCTGCGCGCAGGGTAAGCGATGGTTGGCCCGTAAAGTTGGTAATCGTAAGCATCTCGTCGCGCAGGGAGGGAACCAGAAGCAGATCCACCTGGGAGAAGACGCGGCTCATCTCCTTGGCTACTTTTCGCCGAAAGCGATCGGTCTGCACGAAATCCACCGCGGAAAGAAAGCGTGCCTGGCGAAACGAATTGGGCCACGCGTCCGGCACCTGCATCTTGAGCTGATCCACCCCGTGTGTCAGCGTCAACTCCTCGAAGGCGGCAGCCGCTTCGGCAAAGAGGATCAGCTGCAGCGAATCATAAGGCCAGTTAGGGATGGCCACCTCGACTGGGACCATGCCCAGCTTCTTCACCGTTTCCAGCGCCGCGCGATCGACGTCGGTTGCCGGGGCCTCTTTCATCCATTGGGGAAAGTAGCCTACACGCAGACCCTCCACCTTCGCCGCCGCGTCGTAGTCCAGCTTGCTGGGCACGCTCGATACGTCGCCCGCATCCGGTCCGGTGATGGCCTCCAGCACCAGCATGGCGTCCTCCACACTGCGTGTCATCGGGCCCAGCTTGTCGAGCGACCAGCAGAGTGTCATGGCGCCAGTGCGCGGAACCCGGCCAAAGGTCGGCCGCAGGCCTGTAACGCCACAGCGCATGCTGGGGCCTATGATGCTGCCGCCGGTCTCGCTGCCGATAGCGAAGCCCACCAAGCCGGCGGCCGTCGCAGCGCCCGGCCCTGCGCTTGAGCCGGACGACCCTTCCGCAAGCAGCCAGGGGTTCTTTGTCTGGCCGCCAAACCAGACATCGTTGAGCGCCAACGCGCCCATGCTCAGCTTGGCCACCAGCACCGCGCCTGCCTGCTGCAAACGCTTGACCACGGTGGCATCCTCCGTGGGCACGCGGTTCCTGAAAGGCTCGGCACCGTAGGTCGTCGGAATCCCGGCCGTGTCCAGCAGATCCTTACCGCCCCAGGGAATGCCGTGAAGCGGACCGCGGTAGTGGCCTGCCGCGATCTCCTGGTCAGCCTGTTTGGCCTGTGCGATGGCCAGCTCGCGCGTCGGCGTGATTACGCAAAGCAGCGTGGGATTGAAGTGTTCGATGCGCTGCAGGTAGATGTTGGTAAGCCGCTCCGAGGTCAGCTTGCGCGTCTCGATCCATCGTGACAGCTGGGTTACCGGAGCAAAGGCGATGTCCTCGTCGCTGGCGGGCAGCGGGCCCTCATCGGTCTTTGGATCGCTCTTGCTGCGCACGAACAGGTTGCGCGACGGGCCTGACTGCTGTCCGGGCAGGGTCGCTTCGCAGTGAGACCAGGGCGCCAACGTCTCTTCCAGCGCCACTTTGCGTGGGCCGGTACGCCGCTCGTACAGCGGAGCCATGGCGCTCCGCCAGCTCTCGGCCGCCTCCTTGCGCTCGTTCTCAGTCAGCTCCACCTGAACTAGCTTTTCTGCTTCGGCAAAGGTCGATGGCGATACCTCCGGCCCGACGGGCGGCGCGGTCGCGAAGGCCGGAGGCGCCCCCGGTGGCAGCTGGGCGGCAGGCTTCTGCTCCTGCTTGCAGGACGTGACGGCGATACCAAGAAGGCCAATGGAGCTGTTGGCTAGGAACTGCCTGCGTGATTTAGACATGGTGCCTCTGCTGCGCATTCTAACTTGCCCTAAGGCCCTCTGAAGGGTACGGCCTTGAGGCCGTACGTAAATGCTTTGAAATAAATTCGGCTTTACAGGCTGCGGAAAAACTCATGTTTTGTATCAGGGCATGACTTTAGTCGTGCCGCAAATCGTTGATATACGTCGGGCTTTAGCCCCTGAGGTGTTGCTTCCTGCCCGCTGGGGAGTTTTTCCGCAGCCTCTTTACCCGCTGAGGGGTTTAGTCGTTCTTGATAATCACTCCTTCAAACGGCCGAAGCGGGATCCTCGACTCCACCGCATCGCCGGAGCGATCCATGTGGGTTGAAGCAACGATGTGGCCGGCAGCCATCGGCGCCTCCGCATGGCTCTGATTGAAGTTGAGCAGGATCGCGAAACGTTGCCCATCATCGACCCGCTCATAGCGGAGAATATGGCCATCGCTGCAGACACCTTCGACGCGGCCGCTGTTCAAGGCTGCCGTCGCGTTTCGCAGCCCGATCAGGTTGCGATACAGGCTCAGCACCGACTCGCTCTCACCCGAAAGCGTGGCCACGTTGACCGTCGCATGATCGGCCCCCAGCCGAAGCCACGGCGTCCCCGTGGTGAACCCGGCCAATCGCGAACCATCCCATTGCATAGGAGTGCGCTCCGGGTCGCGTCCCATGCCCTTGCCGGGCTCGTTCTTCTCCGCCGGATCCTGCACTTCCGCGGAGGCAATCCGAGCGTCCGTCATGCCGATCTCATCGCCGTAGTACATCGTAGGCGTGCCACGGAGCGTCAGCAGCAACATGGCCGCGATGCGCGCCTGCGCGTTGCCGATGCGGGTGGCGATGCGCGATTGGTCGTGGTTCCCCATCACCCAATTCGGCCACGCGCCCACCGGCAACGCCGCCTCATACTCTGTAATTACCTTGGCAATCGCATCCGCATTCCACGGGCACTGGATCAGATGGAAGTTGAAGGGCAGTTGCGCACCCTTGAGATCCTGCCCGTAGTAGGTCGCAAGCTGATCGAACGGAAGATAGATCTCTCCAATGAGCAAGCGGTCGCGGTAGGAGTCCAATATAGCCCGCATCTCCGCCACGATCGTATGCACCTCGGGGCGATTGGTGTTGTAAACGGGAAGCAGGCGCATCGATGCAGGCGCATCCGGCGCGCTCGCGGGATTAACCGGGTTATTGCGAAACTGATCGTCTTTGATCAGCATCCACATCACGTCCACGCGAAACCCATCCACGCCGCGGTCCAGCCAGAAGCGAAGCACGTTGTACATAGCTGTGCGCAGCTCCGGTTTGCGCCAGTTCACATCCGGCTGCTGCTTCAAAAACGAATGGCAGTAGTACTGGCTGCCATCTTTGGTCCAGGCCGAACCGCCGAAGTTGCTCAGCCAGTTGTTGGGCGGCCCGCCATCGGGAGCAGGATCGCGCCACAGGTACCAATCGCGCTTTGGATTGGTGAGCGACGAACGGCTCTCCAGGAACCAGGGATGCTGGTCCGAGGTATGGTTGGGCACGAAGTCGAGAATCAGTTTGAGGCCGCGTTCGTGGATAGCCCGAAGCAGTTGGTCAAAGTCGGCCAGCGTGCCGAAGATGGGGTCGACGTTGCAGTAGTCGGCGATGTCGTAGCCGAAATCGGCCATGGGCGAGGGGTAGAAGGGCGCAATCCAAACCCCCTTGATGCCCAGACTCGCCAGGTAATCGAGCCGCTGCAAGATGCCTTGAAGATCGCCGATGCCGTCGCCGTTCGCGTCCTGAAATGACCGCGGATACACCTCGTAAAGAATGCCGTACTGCCACCAGACCGTTGATTGCATTTGAAGGCCCCCACGGCCGGAAAACAGACGTTACACTGGTCGTTATGAGTAAAACGACCAAACCGTTGAACAGGTACAGCTCTCAGATTACACAGCCCAAGTCTCAAGGGGCATCCCAGGCCATGCTCTATGCGACCGGCCTCCGCGAATCCGATATGGCCAAGCCGCAGGTCGGGATTGCCAGCGTTTGGTTTGAAGGCAATCCCTGCAATATGCATCTACTTCATCTCGCCGAAAAGGTGAAGGAAGGGGTAGCCGCCGCCGGAATGGTTGGCCTGCGCTTCAACACCATTGGGGTAAGCGACGGAATCTCCATGGGCACCGACGGCATGAGCTATTCGCTGCAATCCCGCGACCTGATCGCCGACTCCATCGAAACTGTGATGGGCGCGCAGTGGTACGACGCCAACGTCTCGATTCCTGGCTGCGACAAGAACATGCCCGGATGCCTGATCGCCATGGGCCGGCTGAACCGGCCCAGCCTGATGGTTTATGGCGGCACCATCCGCGCCGGTCATTTGGGGAATCAGAAGTTGGACATCATCTCCGCCTTCCAGAGTTATGGCGAGTTCATCACTCATACCATCTCCGAGGAGCAGCGTCAGGGGATCGTGCGCCATTCCTGTCCGGGAGCGGGCGCGTGCGGCGGGATGTACACCGCGAACACCATGGCCTCTGCCATCGAGACCTTGGGCATGAGCCTGCCCTATAGTTCCTCCACGCCCGCGGAAGATCCCCTGAAGCTCGATGAATGTTTTCGTGCCGGCGCCGCGATTCTGAACCTGCTCAGCCTGGATTTGAAGCCGCGCGACATTATGACACGCCAGGCGTTCGAAAACGCAATGGTGATAGTTGCAGCCTTGGGTGGCTCCACCAACGCCGTGCTGCATCTGATTGCCATAGCGCGTTCTGTGAACGTGCCCCTCACCATTGACGATTTCCAGAAGGTCAGCAATAAAACCCCGTTGCTCTCTGATTTCAAACCCAGCGGCTCTTACGTCATGGAAGACCTGCAAGCCGTCGGCGGCCTCCCCGGGGTGATGAAGATGCTGCTTGCAGAGGGAATGCTGCACGGCGACTGCGTCACCGTGACGGGCAAGACGCTCGCGGAGAATGTAAAGGACCTACCCGGCCTGCGCGCCGGCCAGCAGATCGTGCGCCCCGTTTCTAATCCGCTCAAGGCAACCAGTCACCTGCAGATACTCAGAGGCAACCTTGCCCCTGAAGGTGCGGTGGCCAAGATCACGGGCAAGGAAGGGCTCCGCTTTTCTGGACCCGCCAATGTCTTTGATTCCGAAGAATTGATGGTCAAGGCTCTGGAGGAAGGAAAGATTGCCAAAGGCCAGGTTCTCGTCATTCGCTATGAAGGCCCCAAGGGTGGCCCCGGTATGCCCGAGATGTTGACCCCCACTTCGGCCATCATGGGAGCGGGGTTGGGCAAAGACGTAGCCTTGATGACCGACGGCCGTTTTTCCGGCGGTTCCCACGGCTTCATCGTCGGCCATGTCACGCCGGAAGCCCAGGAAGGCGGCCCGATCGCGCTCGTGCGCACAGGCGATGTGATCACCATCGATGCCAGTAAGAATGAGATCAGCGTGGCGCTGTCCGATGAAGAACTAGCAGCCCGCCGCAAGGCCTGGCGGATGCCGCCCTACAAAGCGGAGCGGGGCACGTTAGCCAAGTACATCCGCTGCGTAAAGAGCGCCGCCCTAGGCTGCGTAACCGACGAGTAGGCAGAAACCAGGACCGGTAGTTGCCTAATGAACGAATAAGACAACAACCATTCCTTACTCCTGGACGGGTGCCCCACGTTCGCCCAAGCGTACGTGGGCCGAATATGACGGGGCGAAGCCCCACGAACGTATTACTAACCGTCCGTTACACTCGAGGCGAAGGGCCGGAAACGAATGCGTGAAGTGCAAATCTTCCCATCCATCTCACAGAATTAGAGGTATGCAGTCGCCCTAAATTTTGTCACCCACACTCAACCGGAAGGTTTTTCAAAACTCCCACAAGACCGTCATCCTGAGAGTTTGTGACTTTATTGGTTGCACACAAAAGCCGACGCTGAAAACAAAAAGGTTAGGTGCTGCCAAACAGCGCAAAAATCAATAAAGTCACAACCTCTGAGCGAAGCGCCTCGCAGATCTATCGGCTTAACTATGCGTTTTGGCGCGCAGTCGAAGGACCCCGAGGATGCTTGTTAGCCGATGCTCCTCAGAGCTTTCCGGCCACCAAAACCTGAAAGAAATCAAAAAAGTCACAACCTCCGAGCGGAGCGCAGCGCAGCCGACCTGTCCCGCAGCGCAGCCGAGGGATCTGCAGTTCCACTTGACTCGCAACGAAGACCATTCCAAAACAAAAAAGGCGCGATACCCTGCACGTATCGCGCCCTCGTCCCACCACTCCCTAGCTGAAGGTAGCGTCGTCGCCAGACTGAGACTCGTCCCACCTCGGCGTCGGCTCGAAGTACCCTGTACCCGGCTTCAAGTGTTTTTTGCACTCCTCATCATTCAGCACAACGCCCAACCCTGGAGTATCCGGAACCTTGATGAACCCCTTGTTGATCATCGGCTTATCCAGCCCAGTGACCAGATCCTGCCACCACGGCACATCCAGCGAGTGATTCTCCAGTGCCAGGAAGTTGCGGGTCGCGGCCGCGCAGTGCACATTCGCCATGCAACTAACAGGGGTGCCCGCAAAGTGCATTGCCATCGGCACGCCATACTCAAAGGCCATGTCGCCGATCTTGTGGGTGCGCAAAATGCCGCCCGAGGTCGCTAGATCCGGATGGATCTTGTCCACAGCGTGAACGCTGCACAGCTTTTCGAAGTCAGCTACCTCGTATATGTCCTCCCCGGTAATCGTCGGCGTGGGGCTGGCATCGGTGATCTCCTTCAGCAGATCGGTGTAGTACCAGGGAATCACATCTTCGATCCACTCCAGGTTGTATTTCTCATACGCCTTGCCCAGCTTGATCACCGACTTCACGCCGATATGGCCCAGGTGATCCATCGACAGCGGCATGTCGTAGCCGATGTTATCCCGTACCGCAGCTACATATTCGCAAAGCCTGTCGATGCCCTTATCGGTTACCTCTGTGGCCATAAACGGATGAGGCTGATTGCGCAGCTCCCACTTGCTCTGGCCCGCCGGCTCCATCACCATGCCCGGCATACCCTCGAGCACATTGATCCCCAGGTCCATCTTCATCCAGGTAAGACCCATGGCTACGCGCTCCTTGGCTCGAGCCCCGTACACCTTCGGATCCTCCGACTCTGTCGTATCGGCATAGATGCGGATCTTATCGCGCCACTGGCCGCCAAGCATCTGGTACACCGGACAGCTGTAAACCTTGCCCGCAATGTCCCACAGAGCCATTTCAACCGCGGCCACACCGCCCGCCTGGCGAGAGATACCGCCAAACTGCTGGATCTTCTGAAAGAGAAAATCGACATTCAGTGGATTCTCTCCGACAATGCGGCTCTTCAGCACCATCGCGTATTGATAGCCCGCTCCATCGCGCACTTCACCCAAACCATAGACACCCTGGTTGGTGTCGATGCGAATGACGGGGCAGGGGCTGGGGCCGGGCTTGACGATAATCGCGTAGCGCATGTCGGTAATCTTCAGCGTCGATGGGCTGGAGTGCAGGTTCACGTTCTTCACTGCCGGCTCTTGTTCGGCCGCGGCCTTTTCCAGGCTGTAACGGCTGAGAAGACTGCCGCCCAGCACGGCCATCGAAGACTTAAGCACACCACGGCGATTGAATTTCCATCCATTGGAATCTGACATTGTTACGTTCCCCCTTCGGTTGTTCTCTCGGTTAGACCGTTTACTGCTCTTCCGCGCACAATCATGCACATTACTACTTCGTTGATCTTCATCTTCTTGGGCATGCTTACGGCAAGACTCGGGTAAGATTCATCGCTATGGCAAAGAGAAGAATAACGCATTGCCCAGCGGGTCGCATGGATTGCCGTGTGAACCCTGCGCGCAGCCGCACAACATTGCGGCTTCATGAGACACAAACTTATGCAGTCCCAGCATCACCAATAGGGAGCGCGTAGCTTTATAGATAACCGATTGCATCATTGTCAAAGGAAAAGTAGTATACCGCAATGCGGTATCTAGCTTAATTGTTAGTCTGTCCACTGAAACTTATCGCATCGTTGGACAGTCCTCTATCTAATCCCACCCCCGGATTTCCTGTGAAGCTTATTGGCGTTGAGGCCCTCCATGCGGCTTCCTCAATGAAAGCCGCACACGCGGCAGTCGCTCAGGGACACGTACCGGAAATCCGGATCTCGCATTGGCAGACCATACACATAAGTGCCATATTCTTTACCAAGGCTGACCCCATGAAATCTCTGTTGTTCCTGCTCGCGCCTCTTCTCTTCACGGTCCCCTGTTCTGCGGCCTCCACTTATCCCACGCGACTGGACGACCCGGCCGCCGTATACTTCACGGCCGACGAGTTCCATACGCACGCTGACGGCCAGGGAGACGATAGCGCAGCCCTTCAGGCAGCGATCGACCAGCTTCAGGCCGGCAAAGGGGAGGGCATCGTCTTCGTTCCCCAGGGCCGCTACCGCATCAGCCGGACCATCTATCTTTGGCCCGGTGTGCGCATCATCGGTTACGGGGCGGAGCGGCCAGTCTTCGTGCTCGGCGAAAACACGCCTGGATATCAGGACGGTATCGCCTACATGTTCTTCTTCGCCGGCGCGCGCCCACGCCAGCAGGCCGCAGGAGCTCGATCCTTCTACCATCCGCCGCCCACGCCACGGGGCGTCGTTCCACCCAGCCGCGAGGTTCCCGACGCCAACCCCGGTACCTTCTACTCGGCCATGAGCAACGTCGACTTCGAGATCGGTCCCGGCAACGCCGGAGCGGTCGCGATTCGTTTCCACGCCGCGCAGCACGCCTTTCTCAGCCACATCGACTTCAACATCGGCTCCGGATTTGCAGGCGTGCATGAAGTCGCCAATGAAGCCGAGGATCTCCACTTTCACGGCGGCCAGTACGGCATCATGGCGCGCAAACCTTCCCCGGCTTGGCAGTTCACGCTCATCGATTCCACCTTCGACGGCCAGCGGGAGGCCGCCATCCGCGAAAACGAGACCGGCCTCACCCTGGTCCACGATGACTTCCGCAACGTTCCCATTGCCGTCTCGATCGATCCCCACTACTCCGACCAGCTCTGGATTAAAGACTCCCGCTTCGAGAACATCCCAGGGCCAGCGGTGGTCATCAGCAACGATGCCAGCCGCATGACCGAAATCAATTTTGAGAACATCGACTGCAGCCACGTACCCATCTTCGCCAAGTTGCGCGAGAGTGGCCGCGAATTCAGACAAGTTGCGGATACGTATCACGTCAGCGTCTTCTCCCATGGTCTTGGCATCGCCTATCCGGGCGCGAAAGCAGCCTTCGAGACGCGCTATGAGTCCTCACCACTCGCTGCTCTGCCGCCCCCCACGCCGCCTGCGATCAGTCCGCTGCCGGCAGCCGCCAACTGGGTGAATGTATCCACCCTCGGCGTAAAAGGCGACAACCAAACCGACGACACGGCTGCGCTGCAGAAAGCCATTGATGAGCATCCTGTGCTCTATTTCCCCAGCGGCCGCTACCTGTTGCACGACACGCTCACGCTTCGCCCCGGCACCGTCCTGATCGGCCTCCACCCCAGCACCACGCAATTCGATCTCCCAGATGGAACCCCTGGATTTGAAGGCCCCGGAGCCCCCAAGCCGCTCTTGCTCGCGCCTGCCGGCGGAGCCAACATCATCACCGGCCTCGGCATCTTCACCGGTGGTTTCAACCCCCGCGCCACCGCTCTTCTTTGGCGCTCTGGCAAGAACTCTCTCGTGGACGACGTCCGCCTCCTGGGAGGCCACGGCACCAACAATCCCGATGGCACCCGCGTGAACCCCTACAACGCTACTCACTCCGCCGATCCCAATCCACATCGCCCATGGGACTCGCAATATCCCAGCCTTTGGGTCGATGGAGGCGGTGGGACCTTCGCCAACATCTGGACGCCGGACACTTTCGCTCAAGCCGGTATGCAGGTTTCGAACACCACGATCCCTGGCTTTGTATATGAGATCTCCAGCGAACACCATGTCCGTGCGGAGTTCAAGCTGAAGAACGTTTCTAACTGGCAGCTCTACGCGCTGCAGACCGAGGAAGAGAGCGGCGAAAGCCAGAATGCGTCGTCGCTTGAAATCGATCACTCCAGCAACCTCACCATCGCCAACTATCACGGCTATCGTGTTACCCACATGGAGAAGCCTTTCCCTTACGCGGTGCGAGTCGCCGACTCCACCAACATCCAATTCCGCAACGTGCATGTGGATGCCAACAGCTCCATTGGCTTTTGCGATGCAGCCGGCGTCTGCCGTCAGGCAGTGCGTTCGAACAAAGTGCCCTTTGAAGACGCCATCGTCGATCAGACGCTGCACACCCAGGTGCGTGACCGCGAGTTTGCCTATCTCGATATCAACGACGACAAGCCGATACCCGCAACTCGCGCGGACGATGCAAACCTCATCGAGAAGGGCGCTCAGGTGCAGCGCCTCGCCACCGGCTTCTTCAACATCTCCGGTGCCGCTGTCGATGCAGCCGGTCAGCTCTACTTCGTAGATGCGCAATTCCAGCGCATCTACCGCTGGTCGACGGACTCGGAATACGCTGCCGTCGTGAGTGATGCTCCGCTCGATCCCGTCAACCTCGTCTTCGATAAGGCAGGTGACCTGATCGTTGTCTCTTCCGGCGGCAAGGAACTCACCGCCTACTCTTTGAATCCAAATTCCGCGGATCCCGAAGCGAAGCTCGCACTCCTGCCTCTCGAGCCTGCGGCCGAGCGTCCCGGTCTTACTCCGGCATTGCCGGTTGATTACTGGTTCAACGGCGACTTCGCAGAGACGCTTTCTGCCACTCAGCCCTATACGTATACGTCGCTGCAACAGATGTTCGAGAAGGGCCTGGGCACGCGCACGACGTTCCAGTTCGTTTCCCCCGACAACAGTATTTTCATTCCCACGAACGCCCCAATCGTGCAGGGTGAGCCATACTTCGGCACCAAATGGGCCCCTGTCCTCGAAGCCTATGGTTTGGTCAAAGGAACGGAAGGCAAACCCTTCTATGCCACCAACGAAGCCGAGCAGCGAACCTATCGCGGCCTGCTCAATGCCGATGGCTCGTTATCGCAGATCACCACGTTCGTCGAGCAGGGTGGAGAAAGCCTGGCCCAGGACGCTGACGGCAACGTCTATCTGGCCGCCGGCCAGATCTTTGCTTATTCCCCCGCGGGTAAACCCCTCGGCAGCATCGACGTCCCCGAGCGTCCGCACGACATCCTCTTCGGAGGCAAAGACCGCCGCACCCTCTACTTGCTCAGCGACCATTCTTTGTACGCCGTGCGCATGCGTCATCCGGGCATTTAGCGAGAAATATTTCTACAAAGCCAATCGAAACTCCGCAGATTTGGATCTAATAGGTGGGAGAGAGCCTGCCAGTCGGCGGTCTAAGCCAACATATACGAAGATGCTCAAATTAGTTATTTTTGATCATCTTGATCATCTTCGTAAAACAAAGGACTTAGCCGCCACCCCAATGGGCTTATAGCGCTTATAGCGCTTTTCGCGCTCAAATTTTGAGGTAAGCTACCGGGCGTCCAGTGTCTGCGTTCTGGCCGAATTTGGTTAGAACAGGACGGGTGCCCCACGCTCGCCTGGCAACAAATATTGGGTGCCCCATTCAAGCCGTCCTTTGGCTTGAGTGGGATAAGGGCTCTCGATTTGCGACTTCCCATTTACAACAAACGCCATGAGCCCCACATCTCTATCCCAGCAACTCTCGAACGGCTCCTTAAGCCGGTGGTGCCTCGCGTTTGCGAACCCCTTCACCCACCGGACCCTGATGCCCCAGCGTACCGTTGAGCCACTGTGTCATCTGTACCTCCCAGTCGGGCACACCCGGCAGCTTATGCCAGCCGCCGGTCCCATGCATTCCACCAGGAATACGAATGATCTCGCTCGATACCCCAACCTTGCGCAGCGCCGCATCCAGATTGGTCGCCTCGCTGAAAGGGATGTACTCATCTTTGTCGCCAAGAATCTGCAGGAACGGAGGATCACCCTTGTGCACATAGGTGATCGGAGAAGCCTCCTTCAACGCCTCGGCTTCGCCTTTTTCCTGGATCAACGGGTCAAGCAAGGCATGCACATCCGCATTCAGCGGAACCGTGGCAAAACTACTCTGCGCAAACAGCGTCACCACGGCCTGCACCTGAGCGCTCTCGCGATCCACCGGATCGGCCGCCGACGGATCGCCGGGCAAATTCAAGAGCCCCACCATATTGCTCAGAAAACCCCCAGCCGAACCACCGACCAGCGCGATGCGATTTGCCTCTCCGTCCCATCGGCTCGCATTGTGGCGTAGGAAACGGATTGCCCGTTCCACGTCATACACCATATAAGGATAGGGATACGTCGGAGCCAGCCGATAGTTGATGGAGAAGACCGCGTACCCGGCAGGCGCCAGGAAATCCGCGCAGTAAGCTTCGCTCCCGCTCTTGCTGTTTCCGCGCTGGTAGCCGCCTCCATGAATAATGATTGCGATTGGATGCGGCCCAGTGCCCTTGGGCGCATAGTAGTCCATGGTCAACTGCTGGCCGTCGGCAACCCCGTACACAATGCCTTCTTGCGTCGGCGTCCGCACCTCTGCGGCCAATGTAGATGCGGCCAAAACCGCCCCCAACAGCGCACTTTGCAGAAGTCGAGTCATCGTCATGCGCTCAGCGGGCGCTCCGGATGCACCGTCATCCAGAGCCCCGCCCCGACCACGGCGAGCGCGGCGGCAATCGCGAAGGACGTGGTCCAGCCGAAGCGCTGTGCTACCCAGGGTGTGAGTGATGCGGTCACCGCGCCCCCGATCTGCGCTCCCATGTTGACCATGCTGGAGAAGACACCGGAACTGCGCCCCGCAATATCAGCCGACACAGACCAGAACGAACTTTGCGAGACATACAACGCACCGGCTCCGCCCGCGAGGATGACCCCCGCCAACTGCGGGCTCTCCACTCTCGAACCAAGTACCAGGAAGACAGCGGTAAAGAGGTACGCGACTGCAGCCAGCCCGCATCGCCCTACACGCAGCCCGTAGGCTTGCGTAAGGCGGTCACTGAGCGCGCCCCCGCCCAGGCAGCCGACGGTCATCGACAAAAAGGGAAGCATGGAAAACATCGCGCTGGCCTTGAGATTGAAACCACGCACCTGCGCCATGTAGAGGAAGAACCAGCTGAAGAAGATCCACGCGGTGTAACCGAAACCGAAGTAGCTGAGGATCAGCGCCAGCAGATCGCGGCGGCGCAAGATGGCCGACCAGGATATGACTCCTGGAGCGGAACCGTCGTCATCAGGGGCAATCTCTGCGATCCCCTGGCGAATAATCTTCAGCTCCGCCGGCGAAACCTTGGGGTCTTCTTCGGGGGTGTCCCGAGAGAACCACCACCACACCGCTCCCGCCACCACTCCGATGATGGCGCTGAACCAGAAGGCGGAACGCCACCCATGATGGAGGATGAACCATGCCAGCAGTGGCGGAGTGAGGCCGCTGCCCGCGCCCACTCCGGCGAAGATGAGCCCATTCACGAGCCCCCGTTCCTTCTCCGGTACCCAGCGGGCGACGAACTGGTTAGCTGACGGATATATGACGGCTTCGCCGGCGCCCAGTGCAAAACGAATGCCGATCAGCAGCAGCACAGCCTGGGGAATGCCGCGGGGTATCAGTGTGGTGAGCGCAGTGGCAACGCCCCACCACACCACCCCCAGCGCAATCACCAGTCGCGGACCAAAGCGGGAGGCGAGCCATCCAGCGGGAACCTGAAAGCCGGCGTAGCCAATCAGAAACGCACTGAAGATCCAGCCCAGATGCTGGTTGCCCAGGCCGTACTCGGAGCTGATCTGCAGGCCCGCGATGGAAATATTTGTGCGGTCGAGAAAAGAGATGGCGCTAAGAATGAAAAGCAGGAATGCGAGGAAAAATCTCTTCCGGGTGTGCTGTTCTGCAAGCATTCGGTCATTGCTCCTGAGGACGCGGGCACCGAAGCAGCGGCCGCAAGAAATGATACCCCACGGGGCAGGGAAGCAAGCCGAAGTGCTAACGTATGATTTCGTTTGTGGAGGGGTTACGTGTGCTTCTCAGCTAGTGCGAACTTTATTGGCAGCGCCGTACTGGGCGCCATCGGAGTGGTGACGCTGACCGAAGTCAAGCATCGTCGCGAACTGCTCTTTGCGGCCATGCCACTCCTCTTTGCACTGCATCAGTTCACTGAGGGGTTTGTCTGGCTCGGGCTGGATGGCAGGCTTCCGCCCATCGTGACCCATGATGCTGCCGCAGCCTACATCTTGTATGCCCAGGGCCTGCTCCCTTTTCTCCTGCCACTGAGCGTTTTGCTGATCGAGCCAACCGGGGGCCACCAACGGCGAATGCTTGATTTTTCACTCTTGGGTGCCGGGCTGACGGTTTACTTGCTGTGGGGGCTGATCGCTTATCCCCTGCACGTCTCCGCGGCCGGTCACGGCATCGTCTACATCAACCAGATAACCACCACGACCGTGGTCGCGGTGCTCTATGTCACTGCAACCTGCGGGGCTCTGTTCTTTTCAGGGTTTCGTACTCTGGTCCTCTTGGGCGGGCTCAACTTGATAGGTCTCCTCACCGTGATGATGGTAAAGCGTTATGAATTCACTTCCCTGTGGTGCGCCTATGCGGCGGTGGTGAGCGTCCTCATCTACTTCTTCTTTCGCCAAAGCCGTCCTGATCGGCCGGCCAAATACTCCCTGAGCGCGGCGGCATGAGTTCCCAGGCGCTGAATCTCGCGGTGGAGCGGCCGATAACCCTCTGTTGGTGGATATTTGCCGTTCGCGGAGGCCTGGCCGTCGTTTTTGCCGTGGTCCTCTTTCTCACCAGCAGCTTCTTGGGAATTTTCTTCTTCGATCCAGTCACACTCGTTTACCTGAGCCTTCTGCTCGGTTCTTTCGTTCTCAGCAACGGCCTTCTTTTAGCTGTGGCAGCCGGTTTTGCCTATGAACATCGCTTGCATCTCTGGTGGCTGGCGCTCGGTGAAGGCTGCTTCGCGTTGCTACTGGGTGTTTATATTGGCATTTCCCTGATGCTGACTTCGCAATCCCTCGCCCTGCTTGCGGGGATTCACGCCCTGGGCGCAGGATGTTTTCAGATAGCACTGGCCATTAAGCTGCGAGCCGAGCGGTCCAACTTGGTTCTCCTCACGGTTGCCGGACTTGTATCTCTTTGCGTGGGGATACTGTTTCTCCAGCATTTCCACCAAGCCGCCCGGCCCACAACCCTGACGCTCTCCGGCTTCGAGTTATTCTCGGGAATTATCTGGAGCGTACTGGCATTCCGGCTACGCGGATGACAGCACATTCCTAATCTACGCTGCGGCAGCCAGAGGAACGATGACAACGCCTGAAACGGATGACAAGGTGCAGTCTCCAATTGCGGCCGGCGGGACCGGAGACCGTGGCCTCGCGGCGAGCCATCCTCCCTCTGGTAAGCCTCCCATTCAATCCAAGGCGAAGGATCACGGTATCCGTGTTTCACCAGCGGTTCTCGAGGCCGCAGGAAAAGACGGCGAAGAGTTGCTCCGCTATCTGCGGACCTCACCCGCTGGGCTGACCCAAACCGAGGCCGAAGAGCGGCTGCGCACCACAGGTCCGAATGAGGTGGCGCAGGAACGCCGCCAGGGCTGGCCGCTCCGTCTGCTGAAGATCGTTCGTAATCCGCTGGTGATTCTGCTGGCGGCTTTGTCGTCCATTTCCTTCGCTACCGGCGACGCGCGCGCCGGAACCGTAATGGCGGCCATGGTGGTGCTCAGCGTCACGCTGCGCTTCCTGCAGGAGGCCCGGGCAGACGCGGCGGCGGCGAAGCTCAAGGCCATGATCCATGTGACCGCCACCGTCATTCGGGATGGCCAGGCGAAGGAAATGCCGCTGCGCGACCTGGTGCCCGGGGACATCATCAAGCTCTCTGCGGGCGACATGATTCCGGGCGACGTGCGAGTCCTCACTTCCAAAGACCTCTTCGTTAGCCAGGGTAGCCTCACCGGTGAGTCGCTTCCCTGTCGAGAAGTTCCACGATCCCGAAACCAGGGTTGTGAGTTCACCGACCGAGCTCAACAACACCTGCTTCATGGGGACCAGCGTCGAAAGCGGCACGGCGACCGCAGTCGTAGTCGCGACCGGCGTCCACACCTATCTCGGCAGCATGGCCGGCTCCATCACTGGAGAATCGCCGCCGACCAGCTTCGATCAGGGCCTCAGCCGCTTCACCTGGCTCATGATCCAGCTCATGGCGGTCATGGTGCCCCTGGTCTTCCTCATCAACGGGTTCACCAAGCACGATTGGAAGAGCGCATTCTTCTTCGCGATGGCCGTGGCCGTGGGCCTCACCCCGGAGATGCTGCCCATGATCGTCTCCGTCTGCCTCTCCAAGGGCGCGCTCGCCATGAGCCGCAAGAAGGTGATCGTCAAGCGGCTCGAACGCCATCCAGAACTTCGGAGGCATGGACGTGTTGTGCACCGACAAGACCGGCACGCTCACCGAAGACCGCGTCGTCCTGCAGCGCCACTGCAACGTTGCGGGAGAGGAAAGTGAGGAAGTGCTCCTGGACGGCTACCTGATTAGCCACTTCCAGACCGGCCTCAAGAACCTGCTCGACCGCGCAATTCTGGATAGCCCCGATTTCCACGACAAGCGCTGGTCGAGAAGTACAAAAAGCTGGACGAGATCCCCTTCGACTTCACCCGCCGCATGATGTCCGTCCTGGTGGAGGATCCTGAAGGCAAAGCGATCCTGCTCACCAAGGGCGCTCCGGAAGAGGTCTTCCAGCAGTGCTCTCACTTCGAACTGCGACGGAAAGCTGTCCCCGATGGACCCTGACCTGATGAACGGGCTTAAGGATGAGTACGAGAGTCTCAGCAACGACGGCTTTCGGGTTCTGGCTGTGGCCACCAAGGAGCTGCCGGCGAAAGCAGGCTTGCTCAAGAGATGACGAATGCGACCTT
Organism: uncultured Acidobacteriaceae bacterium; assembly: GCA_963788515.1. GTDB lineage: Bacteria > Acidobacteriota > Terriglobia > Terriglobales > Acidobacteriaceae > PALSA-350. The sequence continues at coordinate 1,008,747 of CAWBGZ010000015.1, read as the reverse complement.
GTCCTCAAAGGATATGTCGCGTTTCTGGATCCGCCCAAAGCCAGCGCGGCACGTGCCATCGAGGCCCTTCACAAGCATGGCGTCGCAGTAAAAATTCTCACCGGTGACAACCAACTCATCAGCCGCAAGGTATGCGCGGATGTTGGTCTCTCGGCCGATCCCATGCTCCTGGGCGCAGACGTGGAGAAAATGTCCGACCCCGAACTGGCCGAGGCGGCGGACAAGACAACGCTCTTCGCTCGCCTCTCTCCAGCCCACAAGCAGCGCATCGTCCGCGTCCTCCGGGCCAAGGGACACGTCGTCGGATTCATGGGCGACGGTATCAACGATGCTCCCGCGTTGCGGGCCGCAGACATCGGCATCTCCGTCGATACGGCTACGGACATCGCCAAGGAATCGGCAGATCTGATCTTGCTGGAGAAGGATCTTATGGTGCTGGAAGGTGGCGTGATCGAGGGCCGCAAGGTCTTCGCCAACATCCTCAAGTACATTCGCATGGGAGCGAGCTCCAACTTCGGAAACATGTTCAGCGTTCTGGGAGCGAGCGCCTTTCTCCCCTTCATTCCGATGGCCCCGATTCAGGTATTGACCAACAACCTGCTGTACGACTTCTCGCAAGTGCCGATTCCCACGGACGCAGTGGACGAGGAGCAAGTGGCGCAGCCGCGCCCATGGAACATCGGTGAGATCAAGCGCTTCATTCTGTTCATCGGCCCCATCAGCTCGATCTTCGACTATACGACTTTCTTCGTTATGCTCTGGGTGTTCAAGTGCTGGGATCCGTCCCGCGCATCCGTGTTTCAGACCGGCTGGTTCGTCGAATCGCTGATGACGCAGACACTGATCATTCATGTCATTCGCACCAACAGGATCCCATTCCTGCAGAGTCGCGCGAGTTGGCCGTTGACCGTCACGACGTTGTCCATCATGGCCTTCGGAGCGTGGTTGCCCTACTCGCCGTTGGCCTCTTCGCTGGGCCTGGCGCATCTGCCAGGCCTTTACTGGCCGATCCTGGTGTTGACGCTGCTTGCCTATATGGGCCTGACGCAAACCATCAAAGTGTGGCTGCTTAGAAGAAATTGGATCTAAGCAGAATCCGTCAAAATCAGAGTCGATCATCGAAGAAGCTGGTTCTCAGAAAGCTCCAGGCCTCGATAAGGACCCTTGAAGGGAATTGCCCCCGGCATCGTATACTTGTGCCATGTCCATTGTGCGAAACATAGCGGGAGTGGCCAAGGGAATGAGCATCACCTTTCGGGAGATGCTGCAGCCCACCGAGGTGGAAAACTACCCCGACGGACCGGGACCCAACCGGGGCGCTCACTTTCAGGATCGCTTTCGCGGCGCCCATGTGCTGCAGCGGGATGAGAACGGTCTGGAGAAATGTGTTGCCTGCTTCCTGTGCGCGGCAGCCTGCCCGGCCAACTGCATTTATATCGAGGCGGCGGAAAATACGGCCGAGCAGAGAATCTCCAGCGCCGAGCGGTATGCCAAGGTCTACAACATCGACTACAACCGGTGCATCTTTTGCGGATACTGCGTGGAGGCCTGCCCCACCGACGCCATCACCCATGGCCACGGCTTCGAGCTGGCTTCGCTCAATGCGACAACCCTGATCTATCGCAAGGAAGACATGCTGGTACCGTCCATCGGGTTGCCGCATCATGCTGCAGCCGAATCAGATGCGGTGAAGTGACGGCTTAAGCTTCTAAGACACATCTAGGAAATCATCACCGGTGCTGGTAGCATCTCCTGATGCACGCGAAGGTAACAGGTGGCAATGGACGGCAGCGGATTTTCCACGTCAGCAGCCGGGAAAACATCAAGGGTTTGCGCGACGAAATTCTCCGTATGCACGGTTTCGAAGTGCAGTCGACGCTCTATTCGAGCCGGGCATTGGATGAAGTCACCCAGCAAGACTACGACCTCGTATTGATCGATGTTGAGTCAGATATCCGGGTGCAGAGCGCCCAGGAGCTCTGCGACGAGATCAAGAAGGTCGTTCCGAATCAGCACGTTGCCTTTGTCTGCAATTATCGCGTGGCCATCGAAAGCGACTGCCCGGACGAGATCATCCGGGCCGAGTTCAATCCTGAAGCGCTGGTGCGCGGCGTCCAGCAGGCCCTGGGAAAGAACGAAGAAGACGACCAGCCTCGTGACCTGCCGGTAGGTTAGAAGCTTCTTTTTCCGTCCTGCGAAAACCCACGCTGGTGTACTGCGTCACACCGAAACGTCTTGGGTGCCTCATTTGCCCCGATTTCCTGCCGGGGTCTGTGGCGTTGATACACCCCATGCGCCTTTCCTTAATGAAAGGCGCACGCGCGGATCTCTCTAGTGTCCCGTCCCTAAAGTTCGTTAAAGAACTCCTCTTCGGCTTTGTATCAGGGCACGACTTCAGTCGTGCCGCAAACACTGCAAAACCAAATGGGCTTCAGCCCCTGAGCGCAGTTTCTGGAACATTTTCGATTCCTCGAATTGTTCCACGAACTTCAGGGACAGCACACTAGCACAGCGTGGCAGGAAATCGGGGTCAAGCCGTACGGCGCCTGCCCCGGCGTGCCGTGGGGCTTGAGTGGGCTACGATGCTCCCCCACTCGTCTGTCATCCCGAGGAGCCGACTCGCCTGTGGCCAGTTACGGGAGCAATTACACGGGCAACAAAAGCTTTGGGTGCCCCATTCAAGCCGCACTTTGGCTTGAGTGGGCTACGATGCCTCCCCCACCCGTCCCCTTTCCCCGGCTCAACCAGATACACGACTTCATGAGGGATGCACCACGCTAGCTCGCCTTTTTGCGCGGCTGTGCTGCCTGGAACTCAGCCTTGAGCGCTGCCTTATGCATCGGCTTTTCGTGCAGTAGCAATTGCGTCGCCTCCAGGTGCGCATTGGCGTGGAACCAATCCTGCACAATGTTGTCATAGAGCAGGTTCAGCACGGCCAACAGCGACATACCCTGGTGGTGGGCCATCCACTCCCGCACCAGCTTGGGCGTTTTGAGCGATTCCTGGTAATCTGCCGCCTCGTAGAATCCATAAGCTCCGCTCCAGCCCATCTTCGCCATGCGCTTAAGGTTTCGCATGGATTCAACGGGATCGATGCCCAATGCGAGGCAGGTGGAATAGGGCGAGACCACTGGGCCCGCCACCGCGTCCCACTTGAGCGCGATGGGGGGAATGCCGAAAGCCTGGTAGTGGTAGTGACCATGGTCGTCGATGCCTGCCCAGCCCGATTCAGAGATACCCCACGGGATACCGTACTCTTTCCCGAAGGCGCGCTGGATCGCCACCACGCCGCTGAGCGCGCGCGAGACCAGGGTGTCGGGATAACTGCGCATCCAGAGCGAGGGCATCAGGTACTCGAACATGGTGCCGGTCCAGGAGATGAGCACGGCGTGTCCATAGGCCATGGTGTGGATGCGGCCTAGCTTGAACCAGCTTTGCTGCGGTGCCTCTCCCTTGGCCACAGTAATGAATGCCGCAATGCGGGCTTCGCTACAAAGCAGGTCATAGCAGGCCTGGTGCAGATGCTGTCGCTCGATTTCATAACCGATGGAAAGTAGCAGGCGCGAATGATCCATCAGGAAACCGAAGTCCATTTCCGTGGCAAATCGCATTGCCTCCGATGCCAGGTCGTGCAACCCACTGGTGAGCGCCTTCAGGCCTTCCCGCGCCGGCGTGATCGCGCGGCGCAACTCTTGCGCCAGCTTGGCCTCCGGTGCATTGGAAGCCATGCCGGTTGCGGCCTTGGCGATACGGGCATCCAGATCGACAGCCAGGCCACTGGCGGCTCCCGTCTGCACCGCGATGGCAGTCTCGCGAAGTCCCTGCAGTGGAGGCAATGCGAACAGCGGCGCGAATTGGGGTAGGAGCCACGGCATGTAATCGCGAACCAGTTGGACCACCGCACGGATCCGCCGACGGGTTTCAGCGAGCCACCAGGAGGCCTCGCTGCCGTCGGGAACAGCCACGGAAAACTCAGGCGCATCGACCTTGGCCAGGGCCCACGCGATCCATGTATCGGCATCCGCGTCTGCCGCAGGCGGCTCCAGACCCTCCAGGCCGGCAGGTGCATCGTGCAGGCCCGTAAGTAGATGCCAATGATCGCGAATACCGGTAAAGAGTCCGGGATCCAAGCAACGGTTCACGCAGCATACTGCGGCAACCACTGCGCAAGGTATAGAACGAGGCCGCCAGGTTTCCGCTATCAACCGAAGAGATGGTGATAGGGCGGATGGGGATAAGCGTGCGCGTGTCGTACCAGTTGTAGATGTGGCCGCGATACTTCTCCAGCTTGTCGTAGGTCTCGAGACTGCGCTCGGTCAGGGCAATAAATTCGGGAATGGTGAGATAGCCGAAGGTATTCGCAGCCTGCCGGGCATTGAGCAACAGGCCAAAATTGGTGGGCGAGACGCGCGCCGCCTCAAAGAGACCGTCTTCCTCGACATTATCCGGGATGAGATAGTTGTGGCTCGCCCCCCCAAACTGGTAGAAGAACCGCCACGTCCTCAGCGCCAGCTGGCGCAGGAACGTATCCTCTTCCTGCTGTGAGCTTCAGCTTGGTCTGCTGCGGCGAGCTGTTAAGCCAGGCGGTGATGACCCCGGCAAAGCCCCACAAGATAAGAATAGGGAGCGCCACCAGCAGTGATTCCGGATGGCGCAGGAAGACCAGCAGACCGACCACCAGGGCGACCAGTGGAGTCACCGCGAGGTAGCGGTCGACCGGCGTCCGATGGCCCTTCGTAGCTTCAGCCTCGGCAGCAGTTTCCCATTCCAGAAGCCGCTGACCGGTGATAAAGCTGCGCACCAGCGAGCGGATGATCGCGTCCAGGGCAAGCAGCGTCTGGTGGGGCAGGAAAACCAAGGTGAGCAGGCTGATAAACGTGCCCTGCCCAAAGCCGCTCACCGCGTCGCGCATGGCGCCCGGCAGCTTGGTGAAGTAGGCGCGGCCCACGCTGAAGACAAACTGCACCAGCGAGGGCACAAACATCAGGAACAGGGTGACCGCTGTCCAATAAAGTGCGCCGCCGGGCAGTCCAAGCCAGCCGGCGAGCAGCAAGGCAAAGGTAAGGACGTCCACCAGCGACCGGCGAAGATTGTCGAAGATCTTCCAGCGCGAGATGGTGGCGATGGGATTGCGGACATACCGCCCCGATTCATCCGGGACCTTGGAGAAGAGCCATTGGGCAATCTGCCAGTCGCCGCGCACCCAGCGGTGTTTACGCCGTGTGTAGGCGCTATAGTGCGATGGGTAATCGTCGATGACCTCGATATCCGTGGTCAAACCAACCCGCGCATACGATCCCTCGATCAGGTCGTGGCTGAGCAGGGAATTACGGGGAAAGCGTCGATCCAGAACCGCGTGCAGCGCATTGATCTCGTAAATACCTTTACCGGTAAACATGCCCTCGCCATAGAGGTCCTGGTAGGCGTCTGAGATGGCGCGAGTGTAGATGTCAAAGCCCGTCTGCCCGGAGTAGATGGAAGCCAGCCGCGAGCGCGACGCCGATTGCACGCTGACGCCGACCCGCGGCTGCAGGATGCCGTATCCCTCGGTGACGATGCGGAGATCCGGATCAATGATGGCGCGGTTGAGCGGATGAGCCATGGCGCCGATCATGGTGTGCGCCGTGCCTCGCGGAAGCTGCGTATCCGAGTCCAGCGTGATGACGTATTGTGCGTGCGCCAGCGCACTCAGGTTGCCGGCCTTCACCGGGAAAGGATCAAACTGGCCTTTGAGTAGCTTATTGAGATCCAGCAGCTTGCCGCGCTTGCGTTCCCATCCCATCCAAACGCCCTGGCGCGCGTTGAAGATGCGATGGCGGTGCAGCAGGAAAAACGATCCGGCTCCTGCCGAAGCATAGCGCTCGTTCAGCTCGTCGGTGAGCTGAATTGCCAACTCGACTAGCGGGTCCGTGTCGTTCTGCCGCGGGCGCGTGACCGAGTCAGGAAGATCGGTAAGCAGGCCAAAGTGGATGTTCCGATCCTGGTTAGCCAGGTAACGTACCTCGAGCTCGTCAAAAAGCTCGCGCACTTGCTTTTCCTTCATCAGCAGTGTGGGCACCACGACTAACGTAGTGAACGGCTCCGGCACGCCCTTCGAGAAGTCCAGCTTGGGCAGCGCATACGCCTTGAAGACTACAGTGATGGTGTTGTTAACCAGGTCGACCGCGCCCTGCGTTGCTGGGAGCAGCAAAAGCAGAAAGGCCAGGGTAAGCCCGCCGAAGATCGGGTAGGTGGGCACCAGGGGGGCCAGGATCAGGCCGATGAGCACCACGGTAATAATCTGAATGCCGCCAATATAAAAATCGTCCGCATGGTTGCGCATCGTAAGGCGTATGCGGTCGATGAACCGGGGGCGATAGCCGACCCGTGAGGCGAGCAGGGGAAAGCCGCGATCGATGAGGTAGTAGCCGATGTGCGCGCGGCGAACACGAAGCCGCGGGTCCTCAACCCGGTGCTTTTCCCTGGATTCCAGGGCCAGTGTCAGCGCCGCCTGCGCTACTTCCAGCTCGGAGCAATCGGAGTGTCGGGCAATCTCGGCCACGCGCTTGCGGTAAGCCTCCCGGCTGTCGAAGTCCATAAACTTGTATGCATTGGCTGGATCGTTCTGGAGAACGGGATCATAAACGACTAACGGCTCGATCAAGGTAAACCAATCGGCATAGCCGATGTCGCGCAGGCTTCTCATGCGCGTCTTGAGTAATTCGGCCCCGGCCTCGGTGTGCGAGTTCTCATCCTGGATGACGCCATTGGCCTGCATAATGACTTCTTCCAGCAGCAGGAATTTGAGCACTGGTGCCAGCGCCCATAATTCGTTGAGCTCCAGCGCATCGTACTTCTGCACCTGGTCAATAAAGATCTTGATCGCGTGGGGATGGTATTCCGAGCCGGTAGCCTGCAAGTAAGCATCCGCCACGGTTACGATTCGTGGCTCGTCGTTTTCCTGGTCGCGCAGCGTTCGGGGTAAACGGCCTAATTTTTTGCGTATCGTGTGGGTCTCGGTAACAACGGAGCGCAGCAGCCGCGGGTTTTGCCGCAACTCGAGCAACGGATCCAGCGGGACTCCTGGTTCATAAGTTGGCACCGGCCTGGCGTCGAGGATCACGTAAAGCTGGTCAAGTGATTGGGCCGTCGCGTCGATGCGGCGGCCAAAGCTGCCTGAGCCCTTCGGCTTGTGTGCGACATGCCAGCCAGGGGCGACCTTGTCGGCATAAGCCCGCAATGAGTCGGCGGTGTAAGTAGAATGCGACTCCGGGTTGGTGTTAAGGGGCTGGCCCGAGCTTTGTAAAGTGTCGGTCATAAATTCTCTTTCGGGCGTTAGGGTCAGTGAATCAACGATAGCTTGCCGCCTGCATCTCGAACATACTTGCGTAGCGCCCGCCAAGCGCTATCAGTTGGGGATGCGTTCCTTCTTCCACCAGTCTTCCGCCCTCCAGCACTACGATGCGATCGGCCATGCGGACGGTCGAAAAGCGGTGCGAGATCAGCAGCGCCATCTTCCCGGTGGTCAGCTCGGCGAAGCGTTCGAAGACTTCCAACTCGCTGCGTGCGTCGAGCGCAGCCGTAGGTTCATCCAACACCAGCAACTGGGCGTCTCGCAGGTACGCGCGAGCCAGCGCGACCCGCTGCCATTCTCCGCCTGACAACTCCACCCCGCTCTCGAAGCGGCGGCCCAGCATCTGGTCGTAGCCCTCGGGCAGCTTGGCGATCACGCTCTCTGCCAGGCTCTTGTGGGCAGCCGACTCGATCTCTGTCTGCGAGTGTTCGCTTTCCACCCGCCCCACGCTGATGTTTTCCCGCGCGGTCATCTCGTATCGCATGAAGTCCTGAAAGATGACCCCGATTTCGTGGTGTAAATCTTCCAGCTTGTACTCGCGCAGGTCAATGCCATCCAGCAGAATTTGCCCCTCGGTCGGGTCGTACAGCCTGGTTATCAGCTTGACCACGGTCGTCTTGCCCTGGCCGTTTTCGCCGATCAACGCGATCCGCTCGCCAGGCGCGAGAGTGAAGTTGAAGTTGCTCAGCACCCGCCGCGTGGTGCCGGGATAGGCAAAGCTGACATTGCGAAACTCAAAGCCGCGGCGGATAGGACGCGGTATCAACGCCCCATCGGGGTTTGCCGCGACCGTGGGTTTCATCTCGAAGAAGGCCAGCAAATCGGTGAGGAAGAGAGCCTGGTCCGCTATGCCCGACGCCGTAGAAAACACCTGCTGCAGATTGCTGGAGGCCTGAATGATGGCATTGGTCAGATAGTAGAACTCTCCAATATCAGAGTAGCTCCCGCTGACCGCGCGCCAGATCACGAAGGCATAGGCGCCATAGTAGCCAAGGGTCGCAATGACTCCAAGCAGGCCGCCGGCCAGCAGTTTCTTGCGCGAGAGGGCAACATTCTCCTCGTAGATGGTCTGGGAGAGCCGGGTGAACCGATTGGTCAGGTACGGGCTAAGATTGAAGAGCTTGAGTTCTTTGGCGCCTTCCCGGCTGCCGGCCACCTGGCGCAGGTAGTCCATCTGGCGTTTGGCCGGAGTCTGACGGAAGTTCTTCGCATATCCCAGGAAGGCAAAGTGGGTTTCTCCCAGGAAGGTGGGGAGAACGCCCAGAGCAAGCAGAAGCACTAGCCAGGGCGAGTACCAGAGCAGGATGGACGTCCAGATCAGCGTGGTCAGGGTCTGCTGGAAGAGCCGGCCCATCTGCTGGATCATCGCCAGGCGATCGGTGGCCTGTACCCTGGCCCGTTCCAGCCGGTCATAGAAAACGGGATCTTCGTAGGTGGTCAGGTCCAGCGCGGCCGCCTGGCGCATCACCCGGACGCTGACGAAGTGCGTGTACCGGTCGGCAAGCAGGCTATCGCTGTAATCGACGCCGCGCGTCAGCAGACCGGAGAGCACGTTAAGGCCGGCTTCCAGTACCACCAGCCACCAAAAGTGAGGAACCATTCCCTGGTGGCTGAAAACATGCTGTACGCCGTTAATGATCTTTGCCGCAACATAGGCAATCGCGGCCGGCAGGGCAGCCACCAGAATGCGCAGCACCAGGCCCCACACCACCACGGCCGGCCCCGATTGCCACAAAATGCCGAGCACGGGGGGCACGTTCTTGAGCGCTTGGACCCGCTCGCGCCATGCGTTGCGGGAGGACTGTGGACTGGCTTCCGTCATGGAGTTCCGATTCGGAGTTCCGATTTTCTGAGCGGACCAGACCCTCCGCAGGCTCGGTAATTGATTCCTATCTAATGTTACCAATCAGATGCACTTCCGGCGTGCCTTGTTGGCTGAAGACGCCACTTGCGGTCCGTAGGCGACTGTGCTAGAAATCGATTATTCAAGTTTGCTCCTTGTGAGCGAGCCTGAATTTCATGAAGAGTGGCTGAGGGACGGGCCCTGTGACGCCACGACAACCTGCCTGGGCAAACCAGGAGTATGGTGTCAACTCTCTCCTAGGTTCTGAAAAGAATTGGGGAACATGAGATTCGGGGTGCATAGTATGCGCATCTCGCTAATTCCATGCAGTACCGCGGTTTAGAGTTCGTCACGTAGTGCCCGTGCATCTGCTGCTCTCGATTTGAGGGCATGATGGCATCATTTTACGAATTGTGCTGTAGGGAATGTGGCAAGCGCTTTCCGAACCAGCCGCTTTCCAGCTGCGATGAGTGTTTTTCCTCGCTCGAAGTAGCCTACGACATGGCTGCGGCCAGGAAGACCTTCACCCGTGAGGCCATTGCCCGGGGACCGCAAAGCATGTGGCGCTACCAGGCGCTCCTGCCTCTGCCCGACGACTACGTGCCCACCACTCCTTCTGGCATGACTCCCCTGATGGCGGCTCCGCGGCTGGCCAAGCGCATTGGCGCCACCAATCTCTACATCAAGAACGACGCTGTCTGCCTGCCCACGCTGAGCTTTAAGGATCGCGTGGTCTCGGTCGCCCTGGCGAGGGCCAAGATCTTCGGCTTCGATACGGTAGGTTGCTCCTCAACCGGAAACCTGGCTAATGCCGTGGCCGCCCACGCCGCGCGCCTGGGCCTGAAAACCTACATATTGGTCCCGACCGATCTGGAGCCGGCCAAGATTCTGAACACCCAGGTCTATGGCGCAAACCTGGTGCGGATCGATGGCAACTACGACCAGGTGAACCGGCTGAGCACGCAGATTGCGGAGCGCTACAACTGGGGCTTTGTGAATGTCAATCTTCGTCCTTATTACGCCGAAGGTTCCAAAACCGTGGGCTACGAGATCGCTGAGCAACTGGGCTGGCAGCTGCCCGACAACGTAGTCGTTCCCATGGCTGGCGGCGCACTGATTTCCAAGATCCACAAGGCCTTTGGCGAGCTGGTCGAGCTCGGCCTGGTGGAGGATAAGCCGGTGCGCTTTTTTGGAGCGCAGGCCACTGGCTGCTCCCCCATTGCTCACGCGGTAAAGAATGGCTTGTCCCATCACGAGCCGCAACGGCCGAACACGATTGCGCGCTCCCTGGCAATCGGCAATCCGGCAGACGGGCCGTATGCCATCCGCGCCATTCGTGAAAGCGGTGGCTGGGCGGAAGATGTCTCCGACGTCGAGATCGTTTCGGCGATCCAGGAGCTGGCCGAGACCGAAGGCGTCTTTACAGAAACGGCAGGCGGCGTGACCACCGCAGTGACCGCCCGCCTTTACGCCCACGGCCGGATTGCCGCAGACGATCTCACTGTGGTCGCGATTACCGGCAACGGTCTGAAGACCCTGGATGTGCTGCAGGGCAAATATGAACAGAAGCAAGCGATTCGCCCGCGTTTGGCTGACTTTGAGGCCATGGTCGAGCAGGATCTGGAAGAAAAGGACGCGGGGGAGGAAGTGTATGTCCGTTAAAGTAGTGCTGCCGAACGCATTTCAAAAACACACCAATGGCACCCGGGAGATTCAATCTTCGGCAGCGAATCTGCCTCAACTGATCACCGAGATCGAAACAAGCTTTCCTGCGCTCAAACCTCATTTGCGCGATAACGACGGCAAGGTACGGCGCTTCATCAACTTCTATGTCAATGAAGAGGACATCCGCTTTCTGGGAAACGATGAATACGCCTTCAAAGATGGTGATGAAGTGTTGGTAATTCCGTCCATCGCTGGCGGAGCTTTTTAGCGCGCACTCAAGCCTCGACCAACCATCCTCAGGCTCAGTCGCGGATAGACGGCTTTAGAGAGCTACCCATCCGTCGCCAGTTCGCCCAGAAAATAATTTTCCTAACCCCTGACCGAAACTACCCTAACGCGCATCGGTATCTGTAACAAATCAAATAGCGAATAGCGTCGTGGCCAGGATCGCGCACCTCGTCGGATCGTGCCGTGGGGGCGCCCTTTGAATCATGGAAATCGCCCCCTCGGCTCGCAATCGAAGCCAACCAGCTTCCAATCCGGGGGGCTTATCTCTCTTTTCTCTCACTTTCTCAATTAAAGTTTGGCAACGCTCCGGCTGTTTACCAAGAGAGCAATTAGACGGGCTACAAAAGCTTTGGGTGCCCCATTCAAGCCGTACTTTGGCTTGAGTGGGCTACCATGCTTCCCCCACTCATTTGTCATTAGGACCGGACCGGAGCGTAGCGCACTGGAGCGACTGTCTGTTTCTCTCTCGTTTCTCACGCACTCTCTTTAGCTCCTGCAGTGTTGCTTTCCCGCCGGCTGCAGAGTTTTTCTGCAGCCTATAAAGCCCTGGAGGCAGCCCGGCTGCGTGTATACCCCCAAAAGACAGGCCCGTGCGGAATACCGAAATTACCCCAGGACGCTATCCTTGGGTAATTCTAGCCACCCTCCGTCGGGACTTTGGTCATCTTTGATCTGGGTACTCGCGCGGAACTTGCCCTACAGTTACGGAAGCATTTCCTTGCCCGCTGCCCACCTTTAGTCATCCGCTTGGACGGTGAACTGCAAAAGCGCCCTTGAGGCAAGCGGGAGTGGTAGCATCTCTACCAATGTTTCCGGACCGCTTAGAGATAGCTCGGATTATCTCCCTTCTGCCGGTTCTCAGAGGGGTCGCGGGACCCGGTCTGGAACAATTCGTCGAACACCTTTCTTTGACCAGTCTGCAGAATGATTCTCTCGTTCTCCCGGAATCGTCCGAACCTGCCGTCCTGATTGTTTTGTTGGGAAAAGTGTTTCTCTCCGGCAATACCGGAGAAACAGTTCGAGAACTGGAACCGCAGGCCACTGTGTTCCTGAATAGGGACCCCGCAGTCCAGGCACATCCCGTTCACCTTACGAGCCGCGGAGATGCTCTGGTAGGCATCATCTCCAAGAAAGCCCTCGGCGAAATTGCGGATCGTAATCACGATTCGCGCCTTTCCTTTGCCGGCTTGATCCACTCGACTTTGGAGCGCGACTTGCTGCGTGCTTCTTTGAAAGACGAAAAACTGCTCGGTCCACTCAGTAGGGCATTTCGACAGGCGTTGGAAGCCGAACTTGAGCCCATGACGCTCTACAGCGGCGAGTTCCTGTTCCGGAAAGGAGACGCGAGCGACGCGCTATACATCGTTCTCAGCGGACGGCTTCGCGTTTTGCCGGAAGATCGCGCACACGAGACACTGCTGATCGAACTCGGGCGGGGTGAAACGATCGGTGAGCTCGGGCTGGTTACCGGCGATCCACGGCCGGATTCCATCTGCGCCGTCCGCGATACCTACCTGGGCCGGTTGTCTTCTGCCGCTTACGACCAGCTGTTGACCAAATATCCCCAGGAAGTGATGCGCATTTTTGCTTCCCGGATGGCGCGCAGGGCGCAACAGGTCACTGCGGGAACGTTTAGGGCTTCATCCCGCATTAATAATATTGCGTTGATCCCGGCCTCCCCGGGTGCAGCCTTCAAAGCCTTCTGTGACCAGTTCTGTGAAGCTCTCGCCGCTTACGGTACGGTCGCGCGGGTGTCCAGTGCCCGCGTGGATGCGGCCTTCGGCAGGGAGGGCTTCGCGCAGACCTCAGACTGGGATGGCAACCGCATTCTTTTCATCGACTGGCTAAGCGGTTTGGAAAACAAGCACAACTACGTCGTCTACGAAGCCGACGACAGCCTCACCCCCTGGACGGAGCGTTGCGTACGGCAGGCCGATCGCGGGGTCATCGTGGGACATGCCAGTCAGGATCCCAAGCCGGGCGAAATTGAGACAGAACTGATTGCCCGCCTGCCCCCCGACGCAGCCCAGTCGAAAACCCTGGTCCTGATCCAGGAAAATGACAAGCCATCCGGCACCCAGCGATGGCTGACTCCGCGAAAGGTGGATCGTCACCATCACGTCCGGCTCGGCAACCGCGGGGACTTCGCCCGGGTGGCAAGATTTTTGACCGGCCGTGCCGTCGGGCTCACGTTGGGCGGCGGCTTTGCCCGCGGGCTGGCGCACATCGGCGTCTTCCGCGCACTCGCCGATTGCAACATTCCCCTGGATGCGGTGGGCGGAGCCAGCATGGGAGGCTTGATTGGCGCCCTGTGGGCCAGTGGATGGTCGAACGAGCGCATCATCGAAGAGATCCGGAGCGGTTGCCGCGATTCTTTCAACGACATGACGCTACCCTTTATCGCCTTCAAGAGCGGCCGCAAATTCAGCGATCTGGTCGCCCGCTTCTTCGGCGAAGCTCGTATCGAAGATCTGTGGCACCCGTTCTTTTGCGTCTCCGCCAATCTGAACCGCGCGGAGCTGACCTTGCATAAGAGTGGCGGCCTGACCAAGGCGGCTTTGGCCAGCAGCCGGGCGCCGGGAATCTTTCCCCCCATCGTCTACGGTGGTGAACTGCACGTCGACGGCGGCTCGATCAACAACGTGCCCGTGGATCTGATGCGCGTTTTCTGCGGAAATGGAATCACCATCGGCGTGGACGTTTCCCCACCTCACGAATTGGAAGACGTGGAGGACTACGGGTACACCGTCAGCGGCCTTCAGGCGCTGCGCAGCCGCTTCGGCTTGTGGGGCTCCAAGAAGTCTTTTATGCCCAGCATCCCCCTCATCCTGATGCGCACGCTCGAGTTTGGCGGGATCTCTTATCGCATGACACGCGAGGGTTCAGCTGATTTAATGTTGCAGCCGGAAATGCTCGGGTTCAAACGGACCGACTGGCACCTGGCGGATGAAATCGTCGCCCATAGCTACCGCCATGCCATGGAGAAAATTGAAGGTCTGAACGGAACCCTGGGCGAAAGGATTCGCGAAATCAGGGCAGCACAGTCGTGAGGTCCATCCATGAAGATTCATCTCGATGAGTTGGAAATGGCCAGGGAGTACACGCTGGGACATGCCTTCGAAGATCTCAGCAGCGAACAAACGCGGCTAATCCTGGACCGCGGTCGTCAATTGTACAAGTGGTTCAAAGCCCATCCCCGCACGCACGCGCTGATCAATGCACTGGTGATCGCTTTTGTTCTGGCGATGGATTGGGTGGTTCTGCTGCAGATGCCGCGTTGGATTCTGCCCTCGAACGGCCGCCCGGGAACGGGATTGCTGGTGGCAACGGCAGTATTAGCCGGGGCTCTTCACAGCTGGCTACTCTACTCGCTGGCCATCTATACCTTGCACGAGGGCGCCGCGCACAAGCTTATCTTCCCTGGAAATAGACGGTTGAGCCGGGCCGCACAGTTCCTGGCTGTGAATCTGTGCCGGCTTTCGGCTGCCGAACCCAATTACTATGCGGCGTGCCACATGGCGCACCATGCCAGGTTCGGCACCGAGCAGGATTCCGAGTTTCTTAACTTCGTCCGGCCTCGCCGCTTCTGGCGCATGCTGCTGCCCCTGGGCACCTTTCTCAACTACAGTGACTTCGTCATCCATCGCCCGCTCGCCTACACCCGAGGTCGCGTCATCTCCGGGCTGATTGCCGCGCTCTATAACGGAATCTACGCCTACTTGCTCTTCCGCAGTTTTGGAGGGTTGTTTGTGCTCGTCGTGCTCCTGCTGCTGCCGCACGTAGGCTTCTACTTCGACCGCATGCGGCAGTTCACTGAGCACAACCTGATGCCGCTCGAAAACAAGAGCGGCGCGCGAAGTTTCGGCGCGGGTTTCTCCGGGCTGTTGGTAGGAGGCGGGCCTTGGGGGCAGCCATGCCATATGGTTCACCATCTGGTCGCGAGCATCCCCTGGTATCAGCAGATCGCTCTGCACCATTTCATGGTGGGGCTGCTTTCTGAAAAACAAAGGCAGCAGTTTCTGCTGCCACCGGGCCTCGGGTTTCCGCAGTTGCTCTGGCGTGTCGTGCGCGATGCCAACGCATTCTCCAGAGCCACCGGAAGAACAACATAGCGAGGGATACACCATGCTGGGCAAAAGTCGGGACGAATGGATCAGGCAGTATTCGACCAGCCATCAGAATTCGGTGAATCGCGCATGCCACACCGTCGGCATCCCCGTGATCGCCGTTTCCATACTCATGATTCCTCTGGCCATCTGGCGGCCGCATGTCTGGTGGTGGGTGGCTGGTCTATTCGTGGTCGGATGGGTGCTCCAGTTTATCGGTCACGCATTTGAGGGCAAACCGCCGGAGTTCCTCAAAGACTGGCGCTTTCTGTTTGTCGGTCTAAGTTGGTGGTTCGCCAAGCTGGCGGGTAAGGCATAACGGGAGAGACGCCGATGCACATTCATCCGGAAGAAATCCGCTGGGCGAAGGTGAACGAAAAGCAACTGCCGTTCGAGCCCCTCAGCCGAGAACAGGTCCACTCCATCATGGAGCGGGGCAGAGAACTGCATCGCTGGTATAAGTCTCATTACGTACTGCACTGTCTGATAAGCCTGTTGGTGTTGGTTGTGCTGCTGGGTGGTGACTATTTGGTGTTGCTAAGGCTTCCTGGCTTATGGCTGGCGCCGAGGAGCCATAACCCCGGGGGTGCTACCGCGGTCGCTGGAGTGATCTGTGGCCTGCTCCACTGCTGGTTGATGTATTCGTTCGGCGTGTTCACCATGCACGAGGGCGCGGCCCACAGAATCATCTTTCCGCCCCGCGGTCCGCTCAGCCGTTTCGGTAACTTCGCTACTTATCATCTTGGCCGCATCACCGGCGGAGTTCCTGACTTCTACTCCGAAAAACACATGATTCATCACTCCAGGTTCGGCACCGAGGAAGATGCGGAGTTTCTGAACTTCGTGACCCCGCGCCGCTACTGGCTGACGTTTCTACCCTTTGCCGTCGTAATCAATTTCTCCGACTTCGTGCTCCACCGTCCTCCCAATTACACCAGGAGCCGCTGGATCACCTTGGCGGTGGCGCTTCTCTACCAGGGGACCTACATGTACCTGGCTTACAAGTTATGGGGAGGTTGGTTCATCATCATGGTGCTTCTGTTGTTCACCCATCTTGGGTTCTACCTCGACCGGTTGCGGCAGTTCACCGAACATAACCTGATGCCGCTGGACAATCTGAACGGGTCGCGCAGTTTCGGCTTCGGGTTCTGGGGAATGTTCCTCGGCGGAGGCCCATGGGGATCCCCGTGTCACTGGGAGCACCACCTGGTGGCCAGTATTCCCTGGTATCAGCAGCTTCGCTTGCACCGCCATGTCGTGAGCCTCCTGACGCCTCGCCAGCGCAAGCAATTCCTCATCACTCCGTTCATCGGCTTCCCCATGCTTTGGTGGAGGGTTTTGCGCGAATCGTATTCCCTGATGCGCGCAGCTCCAAACGGGATCGATCCGATGTCCTCGCGGTAAAAGCCATGACTCCAGATTTGAAGTGCTGATCATCGGCAGCGGCTTTGGCGGCCTGTGTGTTGCCATTAGCCTGGAGCAGACCGCAGACCCGCTACATCCTGCAGTGCCTGAAATGGATGCGGCGCAGCGGCGCCCACTCCATCGAGGTTCGTCCCGAGGAACAGGCGCGCTTCAACGTGCGGCTGCAGCAACGCATGAGCCGCACCGTCTACGCCTCCGGCTGCAAGAGCTGGTACCTGGAGGAAAGCGGCAACGGAACCATCCTATGGCCAGGGCTCTCCTCGCAATACTGGAAAGACACACCGCGCTTGATGCCGTCGGAGTATATTCTCGGTGCCGCCCACCGGAAGATGTACCCGCGCGGGCATCGCAGCTCAGCTGAGCATTTTGCGGAAGCGCCAGACGCTGAGCACCACCAGCATGAGAGTGAAAAGGCCCAGTACCAAAAAGTTGGGCCATAAGGGCGTGAAGCCGGTGCCCTTGATCATGTTGGAGCGGGCGATCACGCTGAAATGACGAATAGGATTAACCCACACGAGCGGCTGCAGCCACTGCGGTACAGCCTCGGCCGGTGTGACCGCGCCCGACGCCGTGGTGAGCAGGGGGTTGACAAAGAAGCTGGTGAGCTGCGCCTGCTGCGCGGACCTTGAAAATGTCGCAATGACTGTGCCCAGTGCGATGCCGGAGAGGATGCACAACGACGCACCGCAGAACACCACCAGCAGGTTGCCGTGAAATGGAACATTGAAGGCAAACCTGATGAAAGCAGTGGCAAAAATCACCATGAACAGCAGCAACACAAAGAGCGGCGCCATCTTGGCGATGATGATCTCCGATGTAGTCGCCGGCGACATAACCAGTTGTTCGATGGTGCCCGCTTCGCGCTCTTTCACCATGGCGGCCGAGGCGACAATGGATCCGTTCAGGATGATCAGCAGACCCAGGATTCCAGTGATCACAAACCAGCTATTGATGAGCCCCGGATTAAAAAGGAACGCTCGAGTCATGATGGCCTGCCCCCGGCGGCTCACCGCGACCGTGTCGACCTGCGCAAAGCGGGCGTGCAATCCGCTTCCGGGCAACCCATCGTCCCACGTACTGATCACGCCCTGCGCATAGGATCGCGCGATGGTGGCGGTGTTGGCATTCATGGCGTTCAGAAGAAGCTGCACCGTCACTGGCCGTCCCCGTTCCAGATCGCGAGCAAAATCCCGGGGTATGACGACGCCGGCATCGAGATTGCCACGGCTGATCGCGTCACCCAGTTGGTCCACGGCATAGTAGTAGCCGGCTAGCCGAAAGCTGCGGCTCTCGGTCAGGTTTGCCACCAGGTCGCGGCTCAGCGGCGTCCGGCTGTCGTCAATCACGCCCAGCCGCAGATCCGACACGGTGGCATTCAATACCACGCTGAATAACAGCAGTTGCAATATCGGAGGAACAATCAGCGACAGGGTGAGGCGCCGGTCGCGCCGGATCTGCTCGAATTCCTTGCGCAGCAGCGCGCCAAACCGATCACTCACAATGGTTTGGAGAAAGGGCCTCATCTCTATGCCGCCAGCTGCATGCGGCGCATTTTGCTCCACGCCAGCATGTAAAAAACCCACCCCATGATGCCAATAAGAATCACCTTCCACCACACCGCGGGCCAGCCCCCGCCCTGCAACAGAAAGTCGCGCACGATATCAATGTAATAACGGCCCCAGATCAAATTCGAAAGCCAGCGAATCTGAACGGGAATATTCTGGATGGGAAAAATAAGACCGGAAAGCATGAACACCAGCAGGAACCCGCCCAGCGCCACTGCCTGCATCGCCGCCGCCTGATTCGGAATGGCCGCCCCAATCATGGTGCCGAACGCCGCCACGCAGAACGCATACAACACCGTCGATACCAGGAACGGCGTCGGGTCGCCGGCGATACCCAGTCCAAAATAAGTGAATAGCAACACCAGCAGCAGAAGCACATCCGCCAGGGCCACAACCACAAATGCCAGGATCTTCCCTAGAAGAAATTCGTGCGCCGAGATATTGGAAACGTAGACCTGCAAAATGGTCAATTGTTCTCCTTCCCGGGCCATCGCCAGCGTGGCCAACAGGGGAGGGAAAAGCGAGATCGCCAGGACGAAGACTCCCGGACCGTAAAACTTCTTCGAGGAAAGCCCAGGGTTATACCAGAAGCGAATTGCGGCCTTTACCGGTGCGGGGTTTGCTGCCCCCTCGTTTCCCTGGTTGAACCCGGCTGTGATCTGTGAGGCATATCCTTCGATCAGCCGCGCTGTGTTGGAATCGGATGCGTCCACCAGCACCTGTACCGGTGTTTTTGCGCCGCGCTCTAGATCGCGTCCAAAGCGTTCGGGAATGATCAATACAGCGCGGGCATCATTGGTGATGAACACCTCGTCAGGCCGCTGATCTACGGGAAACGGAACCACGTGGAATGAGATCGATTCGCGGAACGCCTCGACCAACTGGCGCGACGCCGGGGAATTGTCGAAATCCTGGATCGCCAGGGGGAGATTCTTGACGTCCAGCGAAATCGCCGACCCCATCGTAATGAGCTGTATCACCGGCAGGGCCAGCGCCAAAGCCAGCGCCCGCTTATCGCGCACTAGTTGGATGAGCTCCTTGCCGGCCTGGGCTAGAATTCGGCGCATGGGTATTACTCCTCAACTCCGGCTTCGGCCTTGGAACGGGCCTTTTCCACCATGCTGATGAACACGTCTTCCAATGAGAACCGCCCCGGCTTGGCGGAAATCACCTTGATCCCCGCAGCCGCCAACCTCTCGCGGTAGATTCTCTCGCCGGTGGCTTGATCCTGGTTAAGAATGACGTGCAACCGGTCGCCAAAAAGCGAAATTCTCCATCGTTCCGAGGCGTCTTTCAAAAGATCCAGCGCGCGTTGCGGCTGATCGGTGACAAACTCCATCAATTGGCCTTCCTGTGCCGCCTTGATGGAGGTTGGAGTACCCTCAGCCACCAGTTCGCCTGCCACCATCAATCCCAGCCGGTTGCATTGCTCCGCCTCTTCCAGGTAGTGAGTCGTCACAAGGATCGCCGTGCCCGCGTCCGCCAGCCGATTGATCATCTTCCAGAAAGACCGGCGCGCCAGCGGATCGACTCCCGATGTCGGCTCATCCAGAAACAGCACACTCGGTTCATGCATAATCGCCGATCCGAAAGCCACTCGCTGCTTCCAGCCCTGGGGCAGGCTCCCCGTGAGTTGCTGCTCGCGCCCTTCGAGCCCGGAAAACTCGAGCACCCATCGCTTCTTTTCCTCGCGCTCCTCGCGCGGTACCCCGTATACCCCGGCGAAAAACTCCAGGTTCTCTTCAATCGAGAGGTCGTTATACAGGGAGAATTTCTGCGACATGTAGCCAATACTCTGGCGTACTTCGCTGGATCGCAGTTGCTTCGTCCAACCGGCCAGTTGCACTATCCCCCGAGTAGGTGCGACTAGGCCACACAGCATCTTGATAGTGGTGGTTTTTCCCGCCCCATTTGCCCCTAAGAGTCCATAGATCTCGCCGTAATGGACTTCGAGACTTACATCGTGCACTGCGGTAAAGGATCCAAACTGCCGGGTGAGCCGCGAGGCCCCAATCGCCACCTGACCTGTCCGTTGCGTACGGTCATGGCGGCCCGGGAAAGGCTCATCGTGTACTTCCTCTCCCAGGGCCCGTAGCCGCGCCACAAAGGTGTTCTCAAGTGTCGGATCATCCAGCAATATCTGTTGCACCTGCAGGCCGGCGGCGCGGAGATGCTCTTCGATAATCACGCGAGCCGCATCCGGACGGGGTGTCAGCAGGTCCAGCCGGTCGCCAAAGCGTTGTACGTCGAGAATCTCCCGCTCTGGCCCCGCCAAAGGTGAGAGAACTTCCTCCGCGACCGCAAGATTCGAGGTGCGCACCTCCATTCGCCGAGCTCCCAATCTCCCCCGTAGATCGCTGGGTGTGCCCATGTCGTGAATTTCCCCCTGGTGCATCAGCGCGACGCGATGGCATCGCTCCGCTTCATCCAGGTACGGGGTTGCCAACAGGATTGTTAGTCCGTCCGCGGCCAGGTGAGCCAGGGCGTCCCAGAACTCACGCCGCGAAACGGGATCCACGCCCGTAGTCGGCTCGTCCAGGAGCAAAACCCGTGGCTCCGGCACCAGCGCGCACGCCAGCGCCAATTTTTGCTTCATGCCGCCGCTCAGTTGTCCGGCCAGCCGCGCGCTGAAGCGATCCATGTCGAACATCCGCAGATAGTGCTGCCCCCGCGCCACAATATCTTCCCGGGGCACGCGCCGCAGATTCCCGATGTAACGAATGTTTTCGTCGACCGTGAGATCCGGATACAGACTGAAGTTTTGTGTGAGATAACCCGTTTGCGCACGAGCCTCGCGCGCCGGAATGCCGAAAATCTCAACCCCGCCGGACGTGGACTCCATAACGCCGGCGGCAATTTGAAAGGTTGAGGTCTTGCCCGCCCCATCGGGCCCGATCAGGCCGAAGATTTCGCCCTCGTGCACGTCGAAGCTGATCCCGCTTACCGCCTCCATCGAGCCGTAGCGCTTCACCAGGTCGCGGATGCGGATCGCGCTTGCTGTCAAGGCAACCGCCGGCCCGAGCGGCGCCGGGGGCGCTGAGGTCACCACCGGCGTCTCATCGGTTAAACCGGCCGGGCGGCCATGTGCTGCCCTCAACCAGGACCGCTCCATCGGCGGGCATGCCCGGCTTGGCAAACCCGATGCCGCCCTTCAGCCGCAGCTTCACGCCCACCACTTGCTTTACGCGGTCGTCGCGAAAGTATGTATTTTCCGGAGTAAATGTGGCCTGCGGATCAATCCGTTCCACATACGCGTCGAGCGCCTTTGTCGGGTCGGAGTCCAGGTAGACCTGTGCCGCTTGGCCAACCCTCACTTTGCCGATCTGCCCCTCGGGGATGAAGCCCCGAAGGTACACCCGGTTGAGATCCAGCAGGGTCACAATCGTCGTGCCTGCCTGCACCACCTCGCCCGGCTCAGCGGCCCGCGTCATGACCGTGCCGTCGAAGGGCGCCTTGACCGTCAAGTCGCTACGGGTCGCTTGCGCTTCCGCCAGCTGGAAGCGCGCCTGGTCCGCTAACGCCTTGGCATAGGCAATCTCCGATCGCTGCTGCGCGAGTTGCTTGCGTACCGTCGATGCCTGGAACCCGCGAATGCCGGGATTGGAAAGCGTCGCCTGGGCAATGGTCAGCATGCCCTTCACCGACTCGAGTTTGCGCTTTGCAGCAGCCACTGCCGCTGCCTGCTGTTCCGCCGTAGCGTTGGCCTGCCTGGCCTGGCGTTCCGACACCGCGTCTGTCTTGCGCAACTTGTTGTAAGCGGTCCGGTCAAAGTCCGCAATCTCGAAGGCAGCTTCCTGGTTCGCCAAGTCAGCTTCCGCAGCCGCTACGTCGGCCTCGGCCTGGCGCACTCGCCCACTCGCATCGATTTTCGATTGCTCCGTTTGCAAATCGTTTTGCTGCAGTTGTTCCTGAAATACCGCGACCTGGTCGTTTGCGGATTTCAACCGCGCCTCGGCCACCGTGACCGCCGCACGGGCCTGGTCTTCCCGTGCGAAGACCTGCGCGTCGTCAAGGACCGCGATCGTATCTCCCGCTTTGACCGAGTCTCCCTCTCGGAACCGGACTTCCAGGATGCGGCCGGTCGCTTTAGGTGCAACTGCCGAATCGTCGCCCTCGATGCGGCCGCTCAGCGCCACCACGCTGTGTGGGATCTTGGGCGCAACGATGAATTGACTCCAGAGGAAGTAACCAGCCAATACAACCGCCGCCACAATAGCTACCTTGGCGATCACAGGGAACGAATTGCGGCGCCGCGGGGCGTTGCCGTCGGCCCCGTTTGTGTCTGAAGTGGATGTCACCGACGGAGGAGTTTCGGTGCTGATCGTTCTCGTCATCTCATCCTCCACCCTCCCACATGCGACGGCTCACGCCTTGGCAGAGAGTGCTTCCCAAACGTTGCAGCAGGGGATTGGTAGACAGAGAGATATTAGTGAATCGGCTTATATTAGTCGATCAAAACCGAAAATCTCATCCTTCCGCGGAAACCATCAGATCCGCCCGCCCGCCAAAGTGGAGTCGGGCCGGGGAAGATTGAACCGCGCCGCTGAGTTCTCGAAGCGTTGGCAAAACATTTCGTTGATAGCGTTGATGGAGACCACTGCAGTTAACAGCGTCTCCGTCAGGCTCAAAAGCCGGGAGCCGCGGCGAAGGTGGGGGAGGCTGCGGCGCAGCCCTCCCAGGACCTGCGGGTTGAACAATCCGGTCTCACGGATGGCACGACTGTTCAGGTATCGCGCCGAAAGCTCAGAGTCCCTGTCCAGTCCCAGCGTCTCACTCGATCCTGCGACGAACGGGCGTTTCTTCACCAGCAACGCGGAGGGCAGCGTCTCGGCAATGGCACGGCGCAGGATGTACTTGCCGACCCCGTTCCGCAGCTTGAGTGACACTGGAAGCGAAAACGCAAACTCAACCAGTTTGTGATCGAGAAATGGCAATCGGCCCTCGATGGAGTGAGCCATTTCGACCCGGTCGCCAAGAAAGTTGAGGTTGTAGGACGGCATGTCGGCCTTGAAAAGATAGTATTGGTGCGCGGCGACCGCCGAGAGGGACTTCATCCTGCCACGGCCGATCCGCTCAGCCATTTCGGCGATGGGATCGATTCCGGCGACTTCCCGCCGAAAATCGCCGGACATGACGAATCGAACTTTCTTCGCGGTTCGCAGCGCGCGAGCCATGGCGTAGGGGTAGGCGCCAAACAACCCAGAGATGCGATCGTATTCCGGCAACGCCCGTATCGGTAAGATCCCCGTGTTGAGAAGGGCGATCCCTGAATGCTCTTTGGCGAGCAGCGTCTCGAGCGCGGCTCGCCGCTCCCGATCTTGAGGATGGGTGCGAACTTCATCGAGCAGGGCAATGTGGTGAAAAACGTTATAGCCCCCCAGCGTTTCGTCAGCGCCCTCGCCGGTCAACACAACCTTGACATGGCGCCGAGCCAGCTCTGACAGAATCATCTTGGCTGTTCCGTGGCTGTTGCTCACCGCGATCTCGCTATGCCACAAGGCGCGCTCGAAGTGAGGCGCCAGGTCTCCGGGGCCGATCCGGATCTTGTGGTGCTCGAAACCTCTGGCTTGCGCAAATTCCGCCGCTGCTTCTCCCTCGTTCAGCTTTTTGTCGTCAAACTCAATCGTGAAGGCTTTGACCGGCCGCCCACCGATCTGGGCCGCCGTCGCGGCGACCGAAGTTGAATCCAGACCTCCTGAGACATACGCTCCGACTTCCACGTCGCCATGCAACCGCAAACGCACGGCTTCATAGAACAATCGCCGGAACTCTTCGATTGCTTCCTCCTCGTTGGCGTGGGCTACCTCGCCGTCCAGGGGAAGATCCCAGTAACGGTGCAGGGTTACTGCAGAGCGCGAGATGCGCAACATGCATCCGGGTTCGACCGTCCGAATGTTCTCAAAACAAGTCGTTTCGGGCAGCAGCAAACCGTGGAACATATAGAAAAGGCTGACGTGATCCAGGCGCGCTCGGACCTTTCGATTTCCCAGAATAGCCTTGATTTCCGAGCCGAACACCAGCGAGTCGTTCAGCCGGGAATAAAACAGAGGCTTGATACCGAAACGGTCACGGACGAGATACAAGACCTCATTCCTCTGGTCCAGAAGGGCGATAGCGAATTCGCCCCGCAGGTGAGACACAAAGTCTTCACCGTATTCTTCGTACAGGTGAACGATAATTTCGGTGTCGCTGCGGGTGCGAAAACGATGGCCCCTCGACTCGAGATCCTTGGCGATGTCCTGGAATCCGTAAAGTTCGCCATTCAGGACTACCCAGACCGAGCCATCCTCGTTGGAGAGCGGCTGACGGCCATTCGAGAGATCGACAATCGACAGCCGCGTGTTGATCAGCAGAACCGAGCCCGAGCACCCGAGATAGTATCCCCATTGATCGGGACCACGATGGCGGATCGCCGAAACCATGGGAACGATAATCGACTCATCGACCCGTCCCTTTGGATCGAAGATAAACTCGCCTGCAATTCCGCACATGGTTAAACAGTCCCGCCAGGAGCCTGAGTGACTACGTGAGACAGGCGAGCGATGGGCGTAAGTGCGATAGCACGATCCGCGGTCAGGCTGATGCGGGCGTTGAGCCCGGGAGAAAGGTCTGCCGGCACCGAGAGCCGGTACCGCTGCGCGGCCATGGCGACGATCATTTGCGCCTCCATCATCGCAACATCGGCTCCGATACACTGGCGCGGTCCCGCACTGAAAGGGAAGTAGGCAAAACGCGGCCGCCCTTGCGACCTCTCTGCCAGGAAGCGGTCGGGATCGAACCTCTCCGGATCTTCCCATAAGCCCGGTAGCCGGTGCATCACGTACGGGCTTATTATGACGAGAGCCTCGGCAGGAATTCGGAATCCTCCAATCACATCTTCCTTCAGCACGCTCCGGGCGAAAACCCAGCCAGGCGGGTAAAGCCGCATCGTCTCCAGGATTACGCGGCGGGTGTACTCGAGAGCGGGCAAATCTTCGAAGCCTGGCGGCCGGCCTTTCAGCGCCGCATCGACTTCCAGTTCGACCCGTTCCCGTACCCCGGGGTGCTTGGCCAGGAGATACCAGGTCCAGGAAATAGCATCAGCCACGGTGTCGTTCCCCGCCTGCAGCATGGTCTTGAGTTCGTCGCGGATCTGGCGATCGCTCATTGACTCCCCGGTCTGCTCATCGCGGGCCCAGAGAAGCAGCGACACCAGGTCACCGTTGTCGACCTTATTTCGCCGTCGCTCCTCGATAACGCGAAGAACGAACTGATCCAACGTACGGACGCCGCGCTCAAAGCGACGCCTCTTGGCAAAGCGAAACCATGTAAGGAGTTTGACCAACTTCACCGCGCTAATCAGGTCCATGTGACGGGAGCAATCGAGAATGGCATCTCGTAGGACCTGCTCCGAGCCGATCAAATCCCCACTGAACATGTTGCGTAAGAGGATTTCGAGCGTGAGCAGAATGACCTCAGCGCGCCCATCCACAGCTTCAGCTCGGGATGCGTTCCCCTCCCAACGCTGGAGCATTCGAGACGTGGAATCGACCATAATGCCGGCCATCCTGGGGTGATGCTTCCGCTGAAACGCCGGCTGCACCAGCCGTCGCTGCCGCTTCCAATCATCGCCGTCGATGGAGAATAATCCATCCCCCATCAAGGGTCGCAGCACCTGGTACCAGGGGCCTTTGATGTAGTTTGTATGGTTGTCTTGCAGAACGTGCTTGATCCCGTCCAGATCGGTGATCAAATAGGCGCGGTTGGGGCTCAGCGTGACCACCCCTCCATATCTCCCGGCGGTCTGCGCAAAGTAATCCGGCGGATTGCGCATCAAGCTGGGAAGAACGAACAGCTGAGCTCTCAGCCGTGGTGGCAAAAAGTTGTAACCGGCGTCATCCAAGGGCCCGGGCGGTCCTACTTTTGCGGTGCTGGGACTGGCGCTGCCCGTGACCATTAGGTCCTCATCCCCAGAGGGTAAGGTATAGCACCGGAATCGTTGCCTGGGGTCGTCTGTAGGGGAGGCTCAATACTAGATCAGCTTTCATTGCCGATCAACAAAAACGTCCCGAGTTACAGCGACGGCAATCCGCAAGACTCATAGATCTTCGACATGTATTGCATGTCCAGCAAACCCTCTTCGCCGGCCGTCTTCGGTGTTTTGTCTTCGAGAATGCAGCTGGAGAAGTATTCGGCTTGCGCAGTGAACTGCGAAGGGTCCTTATTCGGATTGGGCTCATCGAGCACAATCGGCTTGCCCCCCGCCGGGTCGGCAAACTGAGCCGTAAGATGGAGTCCCTGGTAAGGGAACGCCGGCTCCGCGTACAAGAATCCCAACGACCCATGCACCCGGTAAAAACCGTTCATCGGCGCGCCGTAGGTGGTGTTGCAACTGGCCACCGCTCCGGACGGAAACTTCATCGTCCACGAGACATTCTCTTCTACCGTATCGAATCGGCCATCGTGATCGACCACAGACGAAAAGGCCTTCAAATCGATCGGCTCCTCGCCGGTGAGATAGCGACACGCGTTGAGTGAATAGACACCCATGTCCATCAGCGGACCGCCGCCGGCCAGCTTGCGATCAAGCCTCCATTCGCCGGCCCTTTCGTTAAAGCCATTGGCGCTCTCAATCGCCTGGATCTTTCCCAGCTTCCCATCGCGGATAAGCTGCATGGCGCGCAGGTTGGTCGGTTCGTAGTGGCAGCGATAGGCGATCATCAGTTTTTTGTTCGCGTCCTTGCATGCCTTGATCATCGCCAGCGAATCCGCGACTGTGGTGGCCATCGGCTTCTCGCACAGCACGTGCTTTCCCGCTTTCGCGGAGCGAATCGTGTACTCCGCATGCATGCTGTTGGGCAGTGCCACGTAGACCGCGTCGATAGCGGGGTTGTTCTTGAACTGGTCCATGTTCTCGTAGCTATAGATGGAGCTTTCCGGGACCCCATACTTAGCCGCCTCAGCCAGCGCCTTCTCGCGATGCCCGCTCACCAATCCGGTGATGCGTGAGTTCTTGCTTGCCAGGACCCCGGGCATGAAGTGACCCATGGAAATGCGGCCCAGGCCGATAATGCAATAGCCGATCTTGCGATCGCCGCCCTGCGCCAGGAGGGGTGAAACCACTTGTGACGCAGCGCCGGCCATGGCCAGGCGGTTGAACTCTCTGCGGGTAAGCATTGCGGATCCTCCATTGAGGGTTGCGAGGGTATTTTAGACGTGTTTCTCAAAACGACGAAAGACGCGAATGCCAACCATAGCAGGCTCTTACAATCGAAGCCATGATGCTGAAATCAATGCTCACGCTGCTGTTGCTCACTGTTATCCCGACGATCAGCCCCGGATTGCAAGCACAATCCACCCCTGGAGTGGCGGCTGCGGCCCTCCCGGAAGACTTGAAATCAAAGATCGACGCTGCCGTTAACCAGATCTTGTCATCGACCAAAGTGCCCAGTGCCTCCATCGCGATCGTGAAGGACGGCCGCATCGCTTATCTCCAGGCCTACGGGCAGGCAAGGCTCGCGCCGGCGATGGAAGCAACTCCGCAAATGCAGTACTCCATCGGGTCCATCAGCAAGCAGTTCACTGCGGCCGCCGTGCTATTTCTCGCGCAGGAAGGCAAGCTGACCCTCGATGACCCGGTCTCGAAGTACCTCCCTGAGCTGACGCGTTCCCGCGAAGTGACGATTCGCATGCTGCTTTCGCATACCTCCGGCTACCAGGACTACTGGCCGGAGGACTACGTGATGACCTCCATGATGGCGCCCACAACCGCACAGCACATCCTGGACGTATGGGGCAAAAGGCCACTTGATTTCGACCCCGGCACGCAGTGGCAATATTCCAACACCAATTATGTAATCGCGGGCCGCATCGTGGAGCAAGTCAGCGGCACGCCCCTGATCGACCTACTGGAGAAGAGGATCTTCTTGCCGTTAGGCATGGTGAACGTCTACGACGCGGATGCCAGCCGATTGCCGGCAGCCGATCCCACGGGTTACGAGCGCTACGCCCTGGGGCCGCCCCGTCCTTCGCCGCAGGAGGGCGCCGGGTGGATGTTTGCGGCCGGTGAGCTGGCCATGCCGGCCCATGACCTGGCGCTGTGGGACATCAGTCTGATCGATCGATCGCTGCTTTCCCCCGCCTCTTACACCCAGATGTTCACCCCGGTTCTGCTCAAAAACGGCGACAACAGCGGCTACGGCCTGGGCGTCTTCCTGAAGAGACGCGATGGCCACATGATGATTGAGCACTCCGGAGAAGTTTCGGGATTCGTCTCAGAGAACCAGGTCTTCCCCAGCGCCCGGGCGGCTATTGTGGTGTTCACCAATGAAATGGCTACCCAGGCTGCGAGTATGATCGCCGATCGGGTGGCGCCGATGATCTTGGGCGTTGCCGCCTCTGCCCCGACCAAAGAAGAGGCTCAGGCGCTCGCCATTTTCAATGGGCTCGCCGACGGCCACATCGACCGCAAGCTGTTCACCGACTACTGC
The DNA here is from genome assembly GCA_963788515.1 of uncultured Acidobacteriaceae bacterium. Classification (GTDB taxonomy): domain Bacteria; phylum Acidobacteriota; class Terriglobia; order Terriglobales; family Acidobacteriaceae; genus PALSA-350. The sequence continues at coordinate 980,053 of CAWBGZ010000015.1, read as the reverse complement.
AACGCGTACTTCAACCAGCAGACCATCGACGATTTTGCCGCCAGCCTCAAGCCCCTGGGACCGCCGCTCAGTTTCAAGCAGACGAAAGAGGAAGCACGTGGCGGCATGATCTTCCGCGTCTTCGCCGCCACCTTTCCCGAACGGGAACTGAAAGTGACCACCTACGAGATGCCCGACGGAAAGCTGGAACAATATCTCGTCATCCCGTGAGGTTGACTGTCCAGATTATCTTAGCTAAAATAAGTTAGCATTCAGGTAGAAGGCCGATGATCACAGCGACCATTTTCGAAGCAAAGACGAACCTCTCTGAACTTCTGAAGAAAGCTCAGGCAGGAGAGACCGTGATCATCACCTCTGGCCGCGATAAAAAGCCGATCGCGAAGCTGGAGGCAATCCATCCCACCCCGAAGAAGCGTCTGGGCGGTCTGGAAGATCCGAACTTTGTTTTGACGGACGCTTTCTGGGAAGACCTTCCGGAAGGGTGGACAGGGGAGTGAGGGTTTTACTCGACACGCACACCCTGATCTGGGCAAAGATTTCGCCGGCATCCCTGAGCCGCCAAGTAGCGGAAATCATGGCCGATCCGCTCAATGAGATTTTCGTATCCGCGGCAACTGCATGGGAGATCGCTACGAAAGTACGCCTCGGCAAACTCCCGGGGGCAGACAGTCTCGAGAGAGACTTCCTCGAAACTATGGAGGACTCCGGCTATACGATGCTTCCAATCGAAGCCGAGAGTGCGCTCCGCGCTGGACGGCTCATCGCCGATCATGGCGATCCATTCGATCGCATGATCGCTGCCCAAGCTTTAGCGGCCGACATACCAATTCTCAGCAAGGATACGAAACTGGACGGGTTCGGTGTTCGCCGCCTTTGGTAGAACCGGTCAATTATCGGCCTACCAACGGTTGAAACTCGGGGTGTTTCGAAATGTAGTTCGCAACCAGCGGACACACCACGTCCACTTTCAATTGGTTGTCGCGTGCGTATTCCAGTCCCGTCTTCGCCAGTTCTCCCGCGATGCCCCGCCCGCGAAGGGCTTCGGGCACCTCGGTATGCAACAGCGTGATCCATCCCGCGCTATCCATATCAAACTCGAGGTACGCCGTCTCACCCATTTCCTCGAGCTCGAATCGGCTCCTGGTAACGCTCCGCCTTTGCTTGCTCATGCCATCTCCGGTTTGATCTGCTTACGCCGGCTGCAGCCATGCGCTGGGCGTGGAGTGTGCAATCTCCACTTCTTCCGGCGTCATGTCAACGGAAACATCGGCGAAGAGCGGAGTGCTCAGGTAGCGTTCTCCGGTGTCCGGCAACATGCACAGAATCGTTGAACCCTTGGGTGCTTCTTCACAGACCTTGAGTGCTCCCGAAAAGGTTGCGCCCGAGGAAATGCCCACAAAGATTCCTTCCTTCTGGGCGAGTTCCTTGCTGCAACGCATGGCCTCCGCGTTTGGGATGCGTAGGATCTGACTGACCACCTTCATGTCCACGGCGTCCCCAGCAAGCTTGGGTATGAAGTCCGGGCTCCAGCCCTGCTGGGGGTGTGGTTTCCAAGCGGGGTGGGGCGCTGCCGGCGACCCGTCGGGATTTCTTTCCTGAGCAATCCCGCTGGAGAGCATGGCCGCGTCGTCCGGCTCGCAGACCACGATCTTGGTCTCAGGCCGTTCTTTAGCGAGTACTCGCGATACACCCTTCAATGTGCCGCCGGTGCCAAAACCGGTCACCCAGTAGTCCAGCCGCTCGCCCTGGAAGTCGTCCAAAATCTCTTTTGCCGTGGTTCGGGAGTGCACGTCTGCGTTGGCTTCATTTTCGAACTGCCGGGTGAGAAACCAGCCATGCGCTTTCGCCAGTTCTATGGCCTTGGCAACCATGCCGAAGCCTCTACCCGCGGCGGGGGTAATCACGACCTTTGCTCCCAGGAATCGCATCAATTTGCGCCGCTCAATGCTGAAGGTCTCCGCCATCGTGAGCACCAGCGGATACCCTTTTTGGGCACATACCATGGCCAGCCCGATGCCCGTATTGCCGCTGGTCGCCTCGATTACCGTCTGGCCCGGTTTCAGTTTTCCGGTCTTCTCTGCATCCTCGATCACGCCCAGGGCCAGGCGATCTTTGACCGAACCGAGGGGGTTGAAGGCCTCAACTTTGACAAAGAGGTTTACGCCGGGCGGAGCCAGCTTATTGATCCTGACCACGGGCGTGTTGCCGACGGTTTCAAGAATATTGGCGTATTTGTGTCCCATTGGCTGTTCCTCCAGAGAAACGATCGAAGCCTTTCCAAGATAACGCGTTTCCGTATGACTGAGGGAGCCATCTCGGTGAGATATGATTCCGCACTGTGAATAGAAGATCCCTGATTAAGAGTCTCGCAGCTGTCCCTTTGGCCTCAGCATTCCAATCGGTAGCCCCGCTGGGAAAGGTGAAAATCACCGGCTTTGCGATCCACAAAGTTTCTGTGCGCTGGCGTGATCTGATGTTTGTCGAGGTGCACACCGATGCGGGCATCAGCGGGCTGGGCGAAGCGACCCTTGAGAGCCGCACCGACATAGCGGAATCCGTGCTCCGCTGGCTGGAGCCGGAGTATGTGGGGCTCGATCCCGCTGGTCCGGAAGCGCATTGGGATCGCGTTTACTATGTGGCCACGCGCTGGCGCAACGGCCCGGCGCTGATGACCGGCCTTTCGGCTATCGACATGGCGCTTTGGGATATCGAAGCGAAGCGTCTGGGAGTGCCTTTGTACGCGCTCCTCGGCGGTCCAATCCAGAGCAATTTGCGGGTCTACTATACCCACTGGGATGCGTCGATTCCGCCCGGGAAGCGCGACATCGCTGCGGTCACCGACCTGGCTGCGCGCACCCGAGAGCAAGGCTGGACGGCGGTCAAGTACACGCTGCCCCAGGCCACGACTGAACTCGAGCGCATCGATCAGGATGTCGCCGAATTGGCTGCGATTCGCAAGGTCTTCGGTGCGCAGATGGATATTGCTCTCGAATGTGCGGAGACATTTTCCATCCGCTCGGCGATTCAGTTTGCCAATGCCATTGCGCCCTATCATCCGCTATTTATGGAGGAGCCGACCTTGCGCGAAAATCCCGCGGGGCTGGGGGAAGTGGCGGCGAAGAGCCCGGTTCCCATTGCCACCGGCGAGGGCCTGTTCTCACGTTTCGAGTTCAAGCAACTGCTCGACGTGAAAGGGGCGGCGATTATCCAGCCCGACGTCATGCATGCGGGTGGGGTGACGGAGTTGCGCAAGATCGCCAACATGGCGGAGGCGTATGGAGTAGAGGTGGCGCCGCACCAATGCAGCGGACCGATAGCGCACATGGCGTCGATGTCCACCATGTCGGTGTGCCGGAATTTCCTGATTCACGAAGGTGAAGGCGAGGATAACGGCCTGTTCCGCGAGATGACCGATGGTACCTACCCGACGCAGAAGGATGGCCGGGTTCAGTTGCCGGATGCTCCAGGCTTGGGGATCAAGGTGAACTTCGCCGAGTTTGAACGCAAGTGCCCGTACAAGGCGATCCGGTCAAAGGCACAGTTGAAACTGTAGGCGCGGCTGCTGGACTTCGGCCCCGCGGGGTTTAGACCTGCCCTCACGGAGCTATACTCCCGAGCATGAAGAAAATCAATGGGCCTCAGTTGCGGGCGGCCGTGGAGCGGGCTGGTCTGCCGGCCGGAACATGGGAAAAGATCGAGGCGGCCCTTGCCGCGGAACCGCAGAGCGCGCCGGCGTTTGAAGCGGCCCATGTCAGCTACTATCTTGGGGCACTGCTCATCATCGGGGCAATGGGATGGTTCGTGACTAGTGCCTGGGACCGGCTTTCGGGTCCGGCGATTACCGGGATCGCCATTGCGTATGCGGTTCTATTCGGAGCAGTGGGGCTGCGGCTTTTCCGGTCTGCATCCACAAGAATCCCAGGCGGGTTATTGGTGACAGTTGCTGTCTGCATGACCCCGCTGGCGGTATACGGTATTGAACGTGCCTTGGGTTGGTGGCCAGCGACGGATCCTGGTTCCTACACGCGCTTCCATCCCCTGATCCATGGAAGTTGGGTGGTGATGGAGATCGCCACCGTGATTGTTTCCGCCCTGGCACTTTCAAAGGTCAGGTTCCCGTTCATCACGGCGCCGGCGGCTTATGCCTTGTGGTTCCTCTCCATGGATGCTACGGCTCTCCTGTTTGGAAAACGCTGGACCATCCACCAGGAGTGTTGGATATCGGTGATTTTTGGTTTGCTTATGATCACTGCCGGCTACCTCTTGGATGGCGCTCGCGAGTTGGACTTCGCCTTTTGGTTCTATCTCTTCGGGGTGCTCACATTCAGCGGCGGCCTCACGCTGATGGGAAACGGTGGCCAGTTTTCAAAGGCCATGTATTGTCCGATTCACTTGTTCATGATGTTTGTTGCGGTCCTCCTCAGGCGTAAGGTGTTCCTTATTTTCGGTGGTATCGGCGTGTTCTTCTATCTCGCGAACGAAGCCGAGACCTACTTCAAAAACTCGCTCGGATTCACCTTTGCCCTGACGGTCATAGGATTTGTGTTCATCCTGGCCGGTATTGCGTACAAGCGGAACGAGGCTGCGCTGGAGGTGCGGCTTGCTCCCTTGATGCCGGGGCGCGTGCGGAACCGGAACGCGAATTCGATTGCTTAGAGCAGGCGCTGGTGCTCTGTCTCTCATTCATCGGGCAGCAGCGTGTGGGCTGGAATGCCGGAACCAAATGCCTCGCCCCGAAGCCGGGACAGAAGCAAACCGATCAGCAGGCAGACAACAATGCTGATTACGGCGTCTGCAGCGAAGCTGCCGCGTACTCCTCCAAAGGAATAGGCCCTGCCGTCCAGGTACAACATATAAGCAACCGGAACATTGGTCGCTGCGATCAAAAATGTGAAGGCGGTTGCCGCCAACGGATTGTTCTGCCCTATCGCCTCAAAGGAAAGGGCAACCGTGCCGGTGTAGGAGACCGCCTGGAACAGAAATTCGCCGAGTAGGGCAAGCACAAAGGTCCATGGGGCGTGGGGTAGCACCACCAGGCTCAGCGTGAAAAGGCCGCCTAATGCTCCATTGGCGAGATAGAGAAAGCGCAGCGGCATCCGTTTGGCAAGAAAAGGATAGAGCAGGCAGCCGAGCATACCGGGAACGATTGCCCCTGCTCCACCGGCAAGGCCCACCATTCTCGGTGAGGCGTTGAAGTCGTTGCCGACTCCACCAAGCAGGTTGGTCAACGCGAATGAACCGCAAGGTGTAATGAAGAGCAGCAGCGTGATCAGCACTTCCCGCCGGCGCAAAAGTGCGATGATCTCGCGACTGAACTGGGCAAAGCTTTCCCCGGCCAGCCTCCGATCCGGACCGGGAGCAGGAATAAGCAGAAAGAGGGTAGCGGGAAGAAAAACGATCGCCCCCAGAGCTCCCGCCGCCAGCCATAACGGCAGATGGCGAACTAATTCGCCCGCAACAATCATCGCCAGGCCCGAAGAACAAATGTACGCGAGGTTGTACCACGCGCTGAGCTTGTTCTCTTCGGTTTTAGGACAGACCGTCGAGAGCCATCCGCCAAGCGCCGTCGTCGATAGTATGCCCGCTGTAGAGCCGCCCACGAGCGCGGCTTCAAGCACAGCGAGGTGACTCAGGTTGATGAGCGCGATGAAGACCAGGACAGATGCCAGGGCGGCGAAGAAAGTAGCATACCAACGGCGGCTGAATCGCACGTCGAGCATAGGGCCAAACACGACCGCCCAGAAGTTAGGGGACAACGCCATCGCAGTGATTGCGGCGATTCTTGCCTCCGAAACATGGCGCGCCGCCAGCAACTGGGGTATCGCGAAAAATGCTATGCCGCTGTACAGCCCGAAGGAAGCATTCGAGATGCCCATCAGCCAGACCGGCGGAACACGGCGAGTCGAATTCACGCGAGCCTCCAGGATTTCTTCATGCTATAGGGCTTCCTGCAGAGACAGGATACCTATTTCTCTGTTGGGGAGCTTCGAGCGCGGGCTCGGCCAAGCAACGCGATTTTGCGGGAATTCCGGATCGGCCCTAATCCCCCTGCAACCGAGGTAGGTAAAGGTTGCCGTTCGGGCCGCCTTTCCCGCCAAAAGTACACGACAGAACAGCCCCTTCGGTACCGGTCCTGCTATGAGACGTATCGAAACAACAGGTTACGCGGTTGATGCAGAGGGCCACCTACATGCACTGAGTAGGTGGAGTGAGCATGCTTCTCCTCTTTCAGGTTCCCTGAACTAAGTCAGCCCATCTGAAGTACTCCCTATTCTTAGCGAATAACAACCTTAGGAGGTTGACATATGTTTGCTCGTAACGTTTCGTTCCATCTGAAATCGAATATGCTTGCTGATTACACCCGAACGTTTGACAAGGACATTCTTCCATTACTTCGTAAGCAAAATGGCTTTAAGGACGAAATTACGTTCTCCGGTCCCGGCGGAACCGATATGACCGCCATTAGTCTGTGGGACAACAAAGCCAGCGCAGAAACTTACAACGCCAATTCTTACCCAGAGGTGTTGAGGGCGATGGCAAGGTTTATCGAAGGGACGCCCACAGTTCAGACCTCTGACGTTGTCAACTCGACCTTCCATAAGATCGCCGTTCACGCAACAGCGTAGAACTGTCAGCTTTCTGACACGGGAAGGCGCTTAATCCCCGCCTTCTCGGAGTGATTGCCAAGAGTACCTCAGGGCGTCTGAACCTGGTTCATACGGTCTTGCACGGCGGAGAGATTCCCCACCGTTCCATACTGTGATGACGCAGTTCTTATCAGTTCAGATGGACTAACTTAGCGCAGTGGACCCGAAAGAGTGTCCGCAAAAGATCGTTCCTTGCCTCCAGCCTTAGCAATGATCCAGCCGAGTACCAGGTCTAGGTATGCAAGGGCACGAAATGGAGTAGCTATGAGTTTGCGTAAGGAACGTGATGTCCGTAATTTCCTGTCCGGCCAACCAGACATTGTAGAGAGCAAGCGCACTTTGGTTATGCAGTGCGCGAATCCACAGTGTTCTAAAGAGTTGCTCTACCTGCGGGAGGGAAGGCTCAAGTTGCTCGAATTGGAATCGTATTCTGATGATCAGGTCCGGCCAGACGATGGCGCATTCGCGATAAAGTCCTTACCCAGCCGTTTCTTTTGGCTTTGTGGCGAGTGCGCAAAGACACACATCGTAAAGCGATGGACCACCTCCGGCCTTCTCCTGGTGCTTCGCAACCGGAACACAGCTGACAGCCACCACGATCTGGCTGATCGCCCGGACCTACGCGGGACAACTCGGCCACTTCCGCCGGGACTGACTTCCAATCCTGGGATTCTATCCGCCAGGTGAAGGCGCGCCTGACGAACGCTTTAGATTGCTGCCCCGTCCCGTATAGCTGCGATCGCCTCCGGCGGCTTCTTGTAGTCCCGGCCGGCGTAGCCGAGTTGGGCCGTCTGCTTTCCGATTTCCCGATAGATCTCGTCCTCACGGGGCTGCCGTTGGCGGCAATGAAGACCGGCGCAGCCTGGATACAGATGTCGACCATCGGTGTCCAGGGAAACCAGCCTTTGAAACGATGGGATACGAAATGACCACAACATCAGGACTTCCAAAGACCATGAAGGCGGCGGTAGTGGATACCGCCGGACCACCCAAGACGCTCCACATCAAGGACGTACCCGTACCCGGGCTTGCGCGCAATCACGTAATCATCGCGCTCGAGTATGCCGGGCTTGGAGTGTGGGATGCGGCACAACGAGCGGGCTCCTGGGGACCAGTCGAGCCGGGAACGATCCTCGGCGCCGATGGCAGTGGAACGATTGCCGCCGTTGCTGCTGACGTTAGCAGGTTCAAAGTAGGCGATCGCGTGTACTCCTATAGCTACGGCAACCCAACTGGAGGGTTTCATGCGGAGTATGTGAGCGTTCTGGCTGACCGGGTGGCGCTTGTTCCAAGCCAACTCGAAATGTCGGTTGCCGGTGCTATGCCCTGCGTCGCCTTGACGGCTCTCTCCGGGCTCGAGCTCTTGAAAGTGAACAGTGGTCAAACTGTACTCGTGTTTGGCGCCAGCGGAGGCGTTGGTTCCATGGCAGTTTGGCTCGCGAATGTTGCAGGCGCCACGGTCGTCGGCTCGGCACAGCCTGACGCGCAGGAGTATGTTCGTTCGCTTGGAGCGGCACGCACCATCGGTCCAAATTCCTCGGAGCGCGAGGGCTTGCTGAGGCATATCGCGCCGCAAGGATTCGATGCTGCTCTTGTCACGGCAAACAGTGACGTGCTTCCTGCCTTCTTGTCTCACCTGAAAGGGGGGGCGCCGTTTGCCTATCCCAATGGCGTCGAACCCAAGCCACATTTCAGCGGCCATCCTGGGTTGGCATTTGATGCTGCGATGTCGCATGAAGCGTTCGTCCGCTTGAATGCTGCCATTGGTTGGCGAACTATTCCGCTAAGGATCCAGGTATTTCCGCTTAAGGACGTGGTCGAGGCACACCACACGATCGAACAAGGACACGTCCTGGGAAAAATCGTACTGCGGATCCGTTCCTGACGAGTAACATTTGCCGAGCACGCCTACTTGTCGAGCTGCCAGTGATCCATGGTGCGCGATTCTTTCGTACGCTCTTTAGTGTCAGCTTCGAGACACGCCTAAAACACCATAGAAGCGGCACTCCCACCCTTATCGAGCTGGTGCCCAGTGGATTGGGTATGATTCCCAACAGGCAAGATCCGCATGGTCGCGGAGAATTTAGCTGAAGGCTCCCATAGACATTTGGTCGTCGGCCTAGCAGTTCAGGGGAATCAGCTGAACTGCTGGATGGGAGATCGAGGAGGGTTCTGTGATTAAAAATACATTGAGTGCAGTCCTCACGATGTTCGTTCTCCTTCTCTCCACTTGTTTCGCGCAAACCGCCCTTCCCGCAAAGTGGGAAGAACTCACCGGACCCGATTTCGTCCAGGCGGTCCATCAAGCGCAGGGTGTTTGCGTTCTGCCTTTCGGCATCATCGAGAAGCACGGACCGCATTTGCCGTTGGGTACAGATTTGCTCGACGTGCGATTCGCGGTATTGAACGCAGTGCAGCAGCAGTACGCTGTTGTTTTTCCCGAGTATTATTTTGGGCAAATTTTCGAGGCGCAGCAGCAGCCCGGAACGGTCGCCTACAGTCTGCCCACGCAACTCACATTGCTGCAGGAAACAGTGAAGGAGATGGCGCGCAACGGCTGTAAGAAAGTAGTGATTGTGAACGGTCACGGCGGGAACGAGTCGCTGCTCCCCCTGTTCGCGCAGTCGCAGTTGGCCAGTCCGCGCGATTACGTGGTCTACGTGTTTGGATTGCCGCACGAGAACGTGCCCGGGCGGCCGGCAATGAAGACTCAGACCGACATGCACGCTGGTGAATCGGAGACTTCACATCTGCTCGTTGCCCGGCCGGACCTCGTCCATATGGACCGAGCCACCCAGGAGTCCGGGGCGGACCAAAAACGACTGTCTCTACCAGATGGTGTGTATACCGGTATCTGGTGGTATTCACGCTTCCCGAACCATTATGCGGGTGACGGCGCGGCCGCTAACCGGCAACTAGGTGAATTCGATCAGAAGGAATGGTCCCGTCAGATTGCCGAAGCGCTCAAGGCCATCAAAGCAGACCAGGAAAGCCTGCGGCTGCAGAACCAGTTCTTCGAGGACTCACAGCACCCGTTGGAAACGAAACAGTAACTTCGGAATCCTCTGAAAAAGTGCAACCGAAGGTCCACGGAAGCCTTCGACTTGACATGGAAAACGATACCGTTCAGTATCGTTATGGGGCTGGCATGATTAAGGTTCAGCATCTGGTAAAGACCTTTGGGGATTTCACCGCTGTCCGCGATATCTCCTTTGAAGTAGCCCAAGGCGAGATCTTTGCCTTTCTGGGACCGAACGGCGCGGGCAAGACCACCACCATCAAAATGCTGACGACCCTTATGCAGCCGACCAGCGGAAGCATCGAGCTGGATGGTCTCGATCCGCGTACCAGCCAGAAAGAGGCGCGGAAACGCTTCGGCATCGTTTTTCAGGATCCCAGTCTCGATAACGAACAGACCGCTTACGAGAACATGACCCTCCACGGCATCCTCTATCACGTGCCTCGCCAGCTGCGCGAAACGCGAACCGAGCACCTGCTCAAACTATTCGAGTTATGGGATCGCCGGGATAGCTATGTAAAGAGCTTTTCCGGAGGCATGAAGCGCCGTCTTGAGATCGCCCGAGGTCTGCTGCACACCCCACGCATCCTCTTCCTCGATGAACCGACTCTCGGGCTTGATCCGCAGAGCCGTAACCTGCTCTGGAATCATGTGAAGCACTTGAACGAGACAGAACAGACTACCGTTTTTCTCACCACCCACTACATGGATGAAGCGGAACGGGTGGCCCACCGCATCGCCATCATCGACCACGGCGCCGTTGTCGCCCAAGGGACGCCCACGGAGCTGAAGCAGCAAACTACAACCGATTCTCTCGAGGGCGCATTTCTCGCCCTCACCGGTTCAACCTTGCGCGACGAGGCTGCAAACTCGGCGGACGCGCTGCGCCAAGTTGCAAAGATGTGGAGGAGATAAATGGGCGCCATATACATTCTCTGGCTGCGCGAGTTGAAGCGATACGTGCGTTCGCGCGTGCAGATAGTGGTCTCCCTCGGGCAACCCTGCCTTTATCTACTCGCTTTGGGCTTTGGATTGGGCCCGGTCTTCCGCCAGGCCGGCCATGGCAGCTATCTGCAATTTATGGCGCCAGGCGTCATAGGGATGACGGTGCTCTTCAGCTCAGTCTTCTCCGGCATTGCCATGCTCTGGGACCGTCAATTTGGTTTCCTTAAAGAAACCCTGGTCGCTCCCGTACCGCGTATTCAAATCATGCTCGGCCGCACCCTTGGCGGGGCCACGGTCGCTATTATTCAGGGTTCACTCATTCTGCTGATCTGCCTCATTGCCGGCTTCCGCCCTCACAGCTGGGTGGCCATTCCGGTTGCCTTTCTGTTCGTCATCATGATCGCCGTTGTATTCGCCGCCCTGGGCACCGCGATCGGATCCGTCATTAAGGACATGCAGGGTTTTCAGCTGGTCATGAACTTCCTGGTGATGCCTATCTTCTTTCTTTCCGGGGCGCTATTTCCGCTGGCGAATCTTCCTGCATTCATGGCGCTGATTACGCGGCTGGATCCTTTGACCTACGGCGTCGACGGCCTTCGAGGGGCGCTCATCAACGCATGGCATTTCAACGCCGCCTTCGACCTCTCGATTCTGGGCATGATCGCCGCCGTCTTTGTCACCACCGGTGCATACCTCTTTTCTAAAATCGAAGTGTAGATTCCCCTGACGATGGCGAAACAGAAAAGCGAACGAGCGCACAGTCAGGTCATCGAGGCGGCGGTGTCCCTCTTTGCCGAGCACGGCCTTGAGGCCACCAGTATGGACGCGATCGCCAGGGCTTCAGGGGTGAGCAAAGCGACCATCTATCGTCACTGGCCGGCCAAGGACTCATTATGCCTTGAGGTCCTTGGCTACCTTCACGGCCTCGACAAGGAGCCGCCCGTATTCGATTCGGGCGATTTTCGCGCGGATTTGATCGCGCAGTTGCAGCATGACCCGGCAGTCGACCGCAAGATGATGAGAGAACAGATTATGCCGCACCTCATTGCCTACGCCTCACACAATCGGATCTTCGGAGATGCATGGCGTTCCCGGGTGATTGAGCCGGCCCGCAAGGCTCTTGGCAGCATGATGGCGCGTGGCAAGCAGCGCGGCATTCTTAGGCCCGATCTAGACCCCGAGGTAGGATTCGCCCTTCTGCTCGGCCCACTCATTTACCGCAACGTCTTCCTGCGTAAACTTGGAGGCAAAGCTCCCAGGAACCTTGAAGTAGCAGTCGCCGATTCATTCCTCGGCGCGCTCGGAGTGAAACAGGCCCGCAATTCTAATAAGTGAGACGCTGTCATCGCTGAGGCAAAGAAGAATTACACTCAGCGATGAACGATACGTCGATGATGGAACACTCGCCTTCAATCTCACATTTCGCAAGGCGGCGTGTACGGAGACTGACAACGGTGTATTCATGGACCGCCTAATTTCGCTCGAATGAACGCCAATGGAAAAGGAATATCAACGGTTGTTCGAATATGATCTATCATCTCCGATCGAGGCGATTTCATCTCTTGTAGAGAGGCTCGTTCAAGGCGACCTGCATGAATTGTCCTATCGCCTACCTGGATGCCTAGAGAAAGCGCGAGCCTGGCTGATCGTGCCACGCCAATCAGGAGCGTCCCCCTTCGTTGTTGCCCTTCACGGCGGAGGGCAGGACCGCAACGCTTTTTTGGCTGAGGCTAGTCTGATGGCTGAGCTAGGCATCGCATCCCTTCTGATCGATCTTCCGCAGGCGCGGGCCTTCCCGGACTTCTCGCGTCCAGATCAGGACCGGGACAGATTTGCGCAAACCGTCATCACGGTGAGGCGCGGCCTGGACTACTTGTCTCTTAGGGCGGATATCGATATGTGCCACGGTGCGCTTGTAGGTTTTAGCTTTGGTGCGTGGATCGCAAGTATTGTCGCAGCGGTAGACGCTCGTTCAAAGAGTGCGATTTTGATTGCCGGTGTTCCCCGCATGAGTGAGTTCTGGCGGACCAGCCTGCATCCAGACGTTCTTCGCATTCGCGAGGGACTCCAGCCGGGCATCATGGACAATTACGCAGAGGCCTCCAAAGGGATCGACGCAAGCGAGTACCTGCAGCGTTGCTCGAACATCCCTCTACTTTTCCAGTTTGGTACCGGCGATGAGGTCATACAGCAAGAGTATGTGCGGGAGTTTACGCCTTATGTCTGCGGGACGAATCAGTTGAAAGTCTATGAATCAGGTTCCCACTATCAGATGTTTCTGGATCCAGATGCACGTCGCGATCGATTGTCCTGGCTACGGGGTCAACTGGCACAAAGCCAGTAGAGAACCCAAGGTTGCAGGCGATTCCACTGCGCTCTTGCCGGAGATCCGCCGGTTGGTGCGCGAAATCGATCCCAAAATCCCACTCGACAAGCCACAACTGCTATTGCGTAGGAATAATAGAATCGGTGAATCCGTCCTATGAACAGTACTCGTCGTCGCTTCCTGCGCAATGCGGCCGCCGTCGGCGCCTCCGCCTCCACTGCACGGCGTATTGTGATGGCCGCTCCGGATGAGTTGGCGCCCTTTCGTACTCCCTATAAATACCCCAGGCTTATCCTCTCGGCCACCGGCCACAAAGGCGATTTTGATTACCGCAGCATCGATGATCCCATCGTCTTCTACGCCGACGGAGCCTTCCAGATGCTTTACATCGGTTGGGACGGCATCGGCTACCAGACCGGACTTGCCGCTTCCGCCGATTTGCTCCACTGGACGCGCACCGCTCTCGTAGCCCCGCGTGACCCTGCGTCGAAGTACACCCGGTACAACCTCGCTTTGAGCTCCATTCTTCGCGACAAACAGCTCCGGTCTCGTGGCGAAGCCATCAAGGTCAACGGCAAATACATCGGAGCCTGGAATGCATATCCCAGCGCCGGTTATGAAGAAGGCGCGGCGGTCATCGGGCTTGCCGCCTCAGAGGATCTTCTCCACTGGCAGCTCGGCGAACCTATCCTCACCCCGCAGGATGGGGCTGCGTGGGAGCACGGCGGTCTCTACCGTCCGGACCTGATGCTCGACCATGGAACCTACTACCTCTACTACAACGCCAAGACCGACCCCCTTCCACCGAGTGAAGGCGGAGGCTGGCGCGAACAGACGGGTGTCGCCACCTCGACGGATCTAAAGACCTGGACCCGTTACCCGCAAAATCCCATCCTGACCAACGGCCCGCGCGGCAGTGCGACCTACCCTGCCGGCAACCCCATCTCCTCGACCAAGCCGGCCACACCGGACGCCCGCGACAGCCGCTTCGCCTCGAATCCCTTCGTCGTGAAAAATGGCCGTGAGTACGCCATGTTCTACTACGGCTTCCGTTACCAACGCCCCGGCCGCGCCAGCGAGATGCTCGCCCTGGGCTCCAATCCCTACTCATTCGTCAAGGCGCCCGGAGTCCTCATCGATACCGGCGCTCCTGGCAGCATCGACGAAACCTTTGCTCACAAGCCTTCCGTCGTTGCCCACGAAGGCGTTCTCTATCATTTCTACTGTGCCGTCAGCGGAACATATCCCAACGAGGTGCGTGGCATCGCCGTAGCCCGCTCCAAGCCCTGGTAATTTTCCTGCATGAGCAGGACCTGCGCTATTCAGAACGAAGAGCGACGGCAGGATCGACCTTCATGGCCGTTCGTCCCGGCAGCAACGAGGCAACAAGCGCGACAAAAGCCAATAGCATTGCGACTGCGAGAAAGCTGAACGGATCATGCGGTCCAACTTTATACAGCAAGCTCTTGAACAGCTGCGATATTCCGAGTGCAGCGCCGGCTCCAAGCAAGCCGCCCAAGACCGTGAGACGTGCTCCCTCCCAGGTGATGAGCCATAGTATGTCGAGTCTGCTGGCGCCCAGGGCCATGCGCAGGCCAATCTCCTGGGTGCGCTGGGCGGCGGCAAACGAGATGATGCCGTAGAGCCCAACGACGGAGAGCAGTAATCCGGAGGCTGCAAAAAACAAGACCAGCGCCGTAACAAATCTTGGGCCCGCCGCCAACTTGTCGACGCGCTGGCGCATGGTTTGAATGGTGAAAGGTGTGGTTGCATCCACGGCGGATATCTCCGCACGCATCCATTGAGACGCCATTTCTGATGGCAACGAGGTTTTCAGAACGATGGCAGACGTGCCATCCCAATCTTCGGCCCGGTTACGTCTGAGGCGGTAATATTCGGGCTCGTCTTCACCTGCCAAACCGCCATTTTTTACATTCTGGGCGACGCCGACCACGGTGTACATGGGTCCAGTGAGTTTCGGTACCTGGATCTGCCGCCCGATCGGGTCTTCTCCCGGAAACAAACGATCCGCAAGCAATTTACTCAAGACGACAAAGTGACTTGGGGAACGGAGCTCTTCTTCGCTGAAGCCCTGGCCTTTGATAATGGGGATATTCAAGGCGCGAAAATACTCGGGAGAAACCCAACGCCAGGTAACTCGGCCGCCGGTCGGTCCGGTGGGAAGCGGTTTGCCCGCGACTGCCATCGCTGCATAGATATTGTCCTGGTGGTTGCCCCCGGGCGGAAGCGTATCGCTCAGCGCGACCACGCCGGCACCGGGTAGCTGCCGTAGACGCGCTTGCACCTGTTGAAAGAAAGCCATTTGACGTTCCTGCGAGGGATAGTTCTTCTGCCCTAATGTGATGCTGGTGGTCAGTACACTTTTTGTTTGTATGCCGAGCGCCTGCGATTCAAGATTCACGAAGGTCCGGGAGAGGAGCATGGCTGCCGCAAGTAGAACCGTGCTGATGGTCAGTTGGGAAACCACCAGCCATTGCCGCAAAGTGGTTTTTGCGATAGCGATTGGTGAGCGCCCGACGAGCGCCTGCGAGCGTGGGCGTTGCCATGCGGATGCGACACCGAAGAGGATTCCGCAGAAGAATGAGACCAGGATGGTGACGAATATGATGCGAACATCGAGATGGACTGTCTGAAGAAAAGGCAGGTCTTCCGGGGCCATCGCAATAAAGAAGCGCAACAGCACTTCCGCCACTGCACACCCCACCACTGCACCTGCCGCGGACAGAACCAGTGCTTCGGTCAGGAACTGACGCGTCAGCCGGGCGCGGCTGGCCCCGAGTGCCGAACGGACCGCCAACTCCCGTTGCCGGCTTGTACCGCGGACCACCAACAAACCAGCCACATTTGCGCATGAGATCAGCAGCACGGCTAGAACCGCCCCGAGTAAGAGCCACGCCATCAGACGCACGTCTTGCATTTGGCGATCGCGCAGGGAGCGAACTCGGAGGTGAACTTCATTGCGAAACGCAGCAGGAGCCAAACTGAGCGAGTAATTGAATAACGGTTGCAAAGCAGACTTGGCCTGCTCGATACTCATTCCCGGCTTGAGGCGGGCAAAGGCATACAACACGCTCCCGGAGCCCACTTTGCGTTGTTGGGCTTCATCGAGGGCTTGGGGAATGACTACATCCGCGGCTTCAAGGGTTGGCATCTCGAAGTCAGAAGGCAGTACGCCGATCACACGCGTTTCGTGGCCATCGATGTTGACCGTCTTTCCCAGGATATCGATACTCGCGCCAAATCGGCGTTTCCATAACCCATAAGAGATGAGGGCAACTCTGGGAGCATTCGGGCGGTCTTCAGAGGGGGTAAAGTTGCGGCCTAAGACCGGGCGGATGCCAAGCGTCGGCAGGAAGTTCGATTCCACGCTGGCGCAGCTCAACCGGAGCGGCTGCTCCTGGGTCAGGTCGCAGGAGTTGGTTCCGATTTCAGATGTCAGCGAACTGAAGGCTGTTTGATGGTCTCGCCAGTCATAGTAGGAGCCGCCGAGCATGAATTCCTGTTGAATGATCGGGGCCACGAGGCCAACCGAAACCAGGCGATCCGCATGCGCATACGGAAGGCTACGGAAGAGAATCGGATCCACCACGCTGAAGACGGCGGTTGTTACCCCGATGCCCAGGCCAAGGGTAGCGATGACCGTAGCAGTGAAGAGGGGATTGCGCCGAAAACCGCGCAATGCATAGCGCAGGTCCTGAAGCACCGTCGCCATCCACCACCGGGGATGCTGCTCGTGGCATTGCTCCCGAGTGCGTTCGAAGCCGCCAAATTGAATCAGCGCCCTCCGGCGCGCCTCTTCCGGTGTGATCCCGTTTGCGATCCCGGCCTGGATGGACTCCTCAATGTGGAACTGCAGTTCCGCGTCCAGCTCACCGCCGCGTCTCCTCGACAGGAGGAAGCGCAAGCGAGTTAGAAACTCGTTGATCATGAAAACACCTCTGGAGCGCGCCAAGTAACGGGTCCACCGCCGCAGATTTGCCTGACAAGAGACTTAATTGCCCTCTTGTCGAATGTCAAGGGGAAACTTTTTCTTGTCAGCCTATGGCTCGATATACCCATGCCGGAAGAACGGCAGCCAACAGGAGTAAACTTCGAGCGAGGGTTGGCCATGAGACACCTCCGAGCGCTCTGCGCGGCTGTCCTATTGGTAGCGGCTTTCTTTCCGGATTCATCTGCTCAAGGTCAACAAGGACCCTCCGACACGCTGACGATCCAAGTGACGTCGCGACTGGTCTTTCTGGATGTGACGGTGCTGGACAAGAAAGGCCGCCCGGTGGTCAACGGGCTGACCAAGGACGACTTCACCATCACAGAAGATAAGAGACCGCAGGCTATCTTTTCTTTTGAAGCGCCCGCGACCCACACGATTAGTGCGCTTGCCGGTGACGATAATCCGGAAGGGAAGGCGCCCGTGACCATCTTCGTGCTCGATCTGCTGAATTCGAGCTTTGAGGATTTTGCCTTCATCCGCTATTCCGTCCGAAAGTACTTAGCAGCGCAGCCGCCCGTCTTGAACTCCCCCGCTGAGATGATGGTGATCGGTAACAAATCCCTGGAACTGATGCAGGGCCCCACCCGAAACAAGGCGGACCTGCTCTACGCCCTCGATCATTTGCCACCTGTGATCCCATACAAGTGGGCGGCCGACAGCTTCGATGAGGAACGGTTTAACCAATCACTCGACGCACTGCAACAGATTTCGCTCCAGAACAAAGGAGTGCCCGGACGGAAAAACATTGTGTGGGTAGGTCATGGAAGCCCTAGCTTCGGCACCGGGCATTGGCCTCAGCCAATGGTCCACGAAGTCCAGCAATATATGCACGCCACAACCAACATGCTGGTAGATGCCCGGATAACCCTCTTCGTTATTTATCCCGGCTTGAAGGTGGGGCACTTTGCAAACCTGAGCGGTAGGTCACCAGTGCCAATCAGTGCGGCGTACGCAGCAGAGAATATCGACAACGATCATCCATTTGCGGAGAACATCAACTTCGGCGTATTTGTCAACGAGACCGGGGGGCAGCTCTTCTATAACCGCAATGACGTTGACGCGGAGATTGGGCGATCGCAGCAACTGGGTTCGGAGTATTACACGCTCACTTACCAGCCTCGCGGCGGGGACGCGAACGGAAAATTTCGCCAGATCCGCGTCACCCTGCGCGACCACAATCTGCGCGCGGTGACCAAGACCGGCTACTACGCGCCGGATAGAAACGCGCCTGTCGATCCTCGCTGGCAGACAAAGATCAACCTTGCCGAGGCCTCCCGAGCCACCGTACCTTATGCGGCGCTGGATCTCAAGGTCTCCGGCATCGTACGGCACCCGGAGAACCACACGGCCGACATAAACTTGCTTCTGCAATCGAAAGGCATCGAGTGGCAGGCAATCGGTAACGGAAAGAGCAGCGCCGAGATCACCCTGGCCGCGGCGAGCGTTACGGGTAACCAGGACATTGTGGCTTCCAAGGTGCAAACGCTATACCTATCCGCCCCCACGCAGGACCCATCGCATCTGGCCAAACTGGTGACCCATTTGCAGATCACGGTACGAGTCCCGTCCAAGACACGAAGCATTCGCGTGTTGACCGAGACCGCAAACGGAGGCCGGATCGGCGCCGCCGATCTTGACCGCGAAGCCCTCCAAGCTGCGCCTGCTTTGCCCGCTCCGGAACCGCAATTGCTTTGCCACCAGCCCTGTCAGGTAAAGTCTTCGGTTCCACCGGCGCAATAAATAGGCTTGGCTGTCACATCCGCCGGAGGCTCAACATCAGCCTCGAGGCAGGAAAGCTTTCGATGGTCTGGCGGTGGCAGTCCGTCATCATCGCCTTCACGTGCTTCAAAGAAAGCATCGAAGAGGATCGCATATAAACCCTGCCGGCTGGTCAATCGCTGGTTCCGTCTCCGGAGAAATTCAAAACGAAACGGAGACCAGCGTTCAGCTTGGTCCAGGAACCCTGGAGAGAAAAATTCGTGTGAGTTCGCTACTGCCCCGACGATGAGCGATCGCCAGCTCATCCTCAGCAGATTCTTGAGCGTCTCGGTGCCGTTCGGCAAGTGGTCCATCCGGACTCCTACTTGCTCGCTGAAGTTCAGAAGCTGAATTACGAGCTCATCTAGAGGTCTACCCAGCCGAGCGGCGCGAGTAAACAGAGTGACCGAACCACGCCGTAAATCCTCACGCACATCCTGCAAGTCGTCTCCCAGTTGAAGGAGCACACCCCATTCAAACGAGAATCTACTTTCTTCCGTGCTGAGCCAGCCATGAGCCAGGCAAGCGTCACCCAGTACAGAACTGCCACCTTTTGCACAGCTCATCCGCAACACCTCGGCGTCAACGGAATGGCTACAGCTTCTCAGTTGCGCGATACTCTCCTCTTGTGCCCGGTGAATCGCCAACAGGCAGTCAAAGACCTGGGGATAACGCGCGCGAGGATATTGTTCCTCGATCAACGTAACCAATGTCCACAGCGCGGCCTCGCGATCGTCCTGGGCTGAAAGTCTCTCGCCAAGCAACCGACCCCGAAAACGCTCACTGAACCGGAGCTTCGCTCGAGCGGAGATGTCCTCACGATCCAGATAGTTGTCGCTATATGGGTACAGGAGGCTGTATCCCACGATGGATGGTGTAATTCCAACGGGCTCACCGAGCAACGGTTGCATTCCGCAAGCTGTCCAGGCATTGCGGCATGCCTGAATAATATCGGCCATACCTAAGCTTGCGTCGAACCGTCTTGCCCACCGGGCAAGCTTAGTGCCCACCGGTAGGAAATCATCTGTGAGGAGCTTAAC
The DNA here is from genome assembly GCA_963788515.1 of uncultured Acidobacteriaceae bacterium. Classification (GTDB taxonomy): domain Bacteria; phylum Acidobacteriota; class Terriglobia; order Terriglobales; family Acidobacteriaceae; genus PALSA-350. The sequence continues at coordinate 960,306 of CAWBGZ010000015.1, read as the reverse complement.
GGCGTCCCCCTCCAGGTCCAGTGCGGTGGCGGAAAACCGAGCGAATGATGCTACGATTCGATCCTGGGCTTGGATGCGCTGCGCTTTGCTCCGCGGGTTCCTCTTCACCTCTTGTTCAACAGCCAGTAACCCCTGGTCGTATGCCTTCTCCCGCTTTTGTTGCTCTATAGGGCTGTACTGCGGCCTGTCTTGCGTCGCCTGCGCCGCGCCACCATTCCAAACTTCGATGGTCTGCGCAACCCGCGCCTCGACCCACGACCAGCTGTAGAGTGGTTGCATCCTCATGGTAGTTACGAAAAGCCGAGTCAAATGGTTCCACCACGAGCCAGATCGACTTGAACGATGACAGTATTTGAAGATCAGTCAAAAGCATCGGGCGAATAGTCCTACGCGCGCCGCACTCAGCGATTCCTGTTGCTAATCACGCGAAAGCCATAATCAGCGTATTTGAATTCCGGCGGAATGCTGGAACGTGCGGAACATCGTGAGATCTTGATTTGGTGACGCCACGAACCTCCGCGCGATGCTTTTCGGTTGCCTTCTTCCGGTCCCTGCGGATTCCGGTCAGGCGAAATCGTATAGTAGTCGGCCCCGAACCAATCGCTACACCACTCATGAACGTTTTCGCACATCTCAAACAAGCCATAAGCATTCGGCGCGGATTGTCCGACCGGCTCAGGACCGGCCTTCCAGCGAGCGTGGTAGTCAGGCCGGGACGTCGGCGGATCATTGCCCCAGGGAAAGGCAAATCCCTCTGCGCCCCCGCGCGCCGCCCGTTCCCACTCTGCCTCCGTGGGCAGCCGATACAGCGAGCCGGCCATTGCGGAAAGCCACGCGCAATATGCGATGGCGTCGAACCACGAAACGGCTACCACAGGCTGCTGAGGATGACAGAAGTTGGCTTCGCCCCAGTATGGAGGTGGTACGCTGCCGGTGGCATCCAGAAACCGCGCGTATTCCCCAACCGTGACTTGTGTTGCCGCCATGGAAAAGGAATCCACCCAGACGCGATGAACAGGCCCTTCCACATCTTGACCGGCGTCGGACCCCATGGAGAACCAGCCGGCATCGATGAGAACGCGCGCCGGCTCAGTGTGCTCTAGACTCATTGCGGCCAATGGGAACATCATCTGTCCGTACGATGTTAGCGTGGGACATGGGGCGCAGTGAATGAATTTCGATTGGACGCAGGGCGCACTTGCAGAAGGCCTGCGTCTCTATGATGCAGGCGAGTTTTTTGCCGCTCATGAAGCGTGGGAAAGTGTGTGGCTGCAGGCGCAGGAGCCGGAGAAAATGTTTTTGCAGGGGTTGATTCAGGTGACAGCAGCCTTCCATCACCTGCAACGTAATAACCCCCAGGGAACTGCGCTGTTATTGCAAGCCGCCCTGGCCCGGCTCGAGCGCTACCCCGCGGGCTTCGGAGACCTCTCAGTTGACTTGCTCTGCAATGATATTCGCACATGGTTACATGCGCTCGAAGCGGGTGTACCGCCCCAGCTCGATCCCGTTCGGATACGCGGCTAAGAGCATGATCTCTCCAGGTTACGGCCGCGCGAGATCCAACAGCACAATGTCCGACCGCGCCTGCGCTCGTTCAAGGACAACGTCGCGACCGTCGGGCGAGATGTCGAAGTCGCGAATGTCGAAGTCGGCGGGGAGGTTGGTCAACTGCCGCTCAGCGCCTGTCGCCAGGTCGATGAGCCAGAGATCCTTATGTTGAATCTCTCCTCGCAGGAGCACGAGTGCTCCTCCTCCAGGCAGGAAGGCAACGTGTCGAGCCCCTCGAGTCAGGTTCAAGGCAGGCAGGGGATGGGGTGTGGCATCGGCCGCGATGGCTTTCGCCGAGAACGTGGCGCCGATGTCGGGTCCCGAGTACACCAGGAAGCGGCCGTCGGGTGCCCAGGCAGGATCGACCGAATACTCCCGGACAAAAGAATCGGGGGAGCGGCCGTCGATGGGCACGCGGAAGAGATGTGGAACGCCGTGATCGTCGGCCGCCGTGGTGATTGATTGGCCGTCGGGCGCCCATGCCGGAGCGCCTTGCAGGTCGAGCGAATCAGAAACGATGCGCGCGTTCGCGCCGTCGGTCTGCATCACGTACAAGAGCGTTTGCCCATGTTGCCGGATCGAAAATGCGATATGCCGTCCGTCGGGGGCAATCGCCGGGCCGCCAAAGACCTGCGCTCCCTCTCCGCTCCATAACTCCGTGGCCGTTCCGTCGGCGAGCTTCCAGATACCCTCGCCCGCGCCAGTTGCTGAAACATACAAAAGGTAATTTGCACCTAGTCGTGGGGAGAACCCGGTGCTGGTGGTAAGCGAGATTTGTGCAGCCGATGAAACCTCCTCAGGTGAGTCATCGATCGACGGGGGAAGGCGCAAGCTCCAGAGTGTTCTGCGCGGACTTGCCAGAGTAACCACCAGACGGCGACCGTCAGCGCTGGCCGCCAGCGACGTATACCGGTCAAGGGCAGAGGGCAACCGGTGGGGAATGCGGTGCTCAACGTCCATGCTGTAAAGCCACGGCCCCGAACCATCGGGGTCGCTAGCAAGGTACATCAGGGTTCGCCGATCCAGTAGTATCGGATGACTCACACCCCCCATGTGCGAGGTGATCCGCTCAGGGGTTCCGCCGGCTGGCCGGATCCGCCAGATGTCCAGTTTGTCCGGGAGTCTACCCTCGGCGAAGTAAATGAATGACCCGTCGGGTGCCCACAACGGAAAGTGACTGTGGAGCCCGGCAGGCGCAGTGAAAATGGGCCCATCCTTCGATTTAAGGCTGCCGTTCGACACGAACAGCGGGTCTCCGGGCCCGGGCGTGTGGTATGCGAGCCGGGAGCCGTCGTGCGACCAGTCGTACTCGGCCACACCTTCAAGGTACGGCCGCGGCTCGCCGCCCAATGTAGGGACCGCCCAAACCCCGATGTCGCCGCCGCTCGAACCGCCCGGCTTGCGAACCCAAAAGGTGACCAGGGATCCATCGGGCGAGAAGCCCAGGGTTCGGATCGATGGATTCACGAGTTCCGGAATAGTCCCGTGGGTAAGGTTGTGGAACTCACCCGAACCGACTTGGGTAAGCCAGACGTCCATTGGTCCGCTCCGGTCCGATAGAAATGCCACCAGATGGCCATCGCGTGACACCGCAGCCTCCTGCTCCAATCCGTCGAAGTCCGTGACCGTCTGAAAGTGTGCATTTGCTATGGGGTTTCGCCAGAAATATTCCGTCCTCTCAAGCCAGAGGCCTATACCAATCGCCAACGCGGCTCCCGCCAATGCCACCGGCAAGACAAAAGTCCACCGGGTAAGAAAAGTCCCAGTTGCCGGCCGCGGCGGCGCAAGGGGTTGGGGCAGGGGATCGTTCCCGTTCTCTTGCGCGGTTGCAGGATTTCGGCTGCGCGTCCACGCATCCAATTCCGCCCGGGAGGCGTAGACCGAGCCCATCCTGTCGTGCAGGTGCCGGTGGACGGGCATCCCCTCTCGCTTCTCCCAGCGCTGCACCGTGGTCACGTCGCGTTTGAGGTATGCCGCGATCTCCTTCCACGAATCCAGCCGGTCTTCGAGCGGTCTCTCGGGCGTGGGTGTAGCGAGGGGTGGTTGGCCCATTGCGCTCTCCTGGCCCCAGTTATGACGAACCCCCGGGAACCAAAATTGTAGCCTCCCTACCCGGCAAAGGCACGGCGAAGCACTGCATTCGACGGCAAGTTGCGGAAACGGCGGCCATTCTGTCCCTTACCGCTTGCATGCACTCGCCAGGGGCTCGATGGTGTCCTTGCGTCGCAAGTGAATCGCAAATTGGAGGTCTTTCATGAAAAGCAAAGCTTTCGAGTGGACAGCGCGCAGCCTCAGCGGTCCTATTGGTGCTGGCGGTAAGTGTCGGTGCGCTGGTGGAAAATCTGAGACATAGGACATTTAGCGGGGTGATTAACGCCTACTCGCCCCAAACCAGTGCTGGAGTTGGTCCGTATGAGGTTCGAGGCCCATGGTCCTTGAAGTGGAACTGTGACTCAGCCAAGGCGGATTTTTCCGCAGCCCTGAATATGGAATTTTCTGATGGTTGGGTCCTGACGACAGGCAACAAAAATTTTGATCCGAATGCCAGGGGCGCCCACACTCACCACATCACGCTCGTCGATGCCGAGGTCACACCAATTGCGAACGGATTTCGAGTAACCGGTTCGGCCACCGAGAAAATATAGGCCGTTGGTGTCCGTCCATGGCCATCGCCGACCGAAGAGACAAGGAGGTCGATACGCGCAGGAGACTCACGTGTCTGGTCTTGGCCAGTGCCGCCATCGCGGCCACGGCTCTTTATCATCATAGAAAGGCCCTGGCCACGACGGCTGAAGGGTACAAGAGCACCGTGCTCGCTGTAGGCCGGATTGGCGATATGGATGTATCCAACTCCTTTCCGCATGGCCTGAAGGCGGAAGTGAATGAGTGGGTGTCACTGCAAGAGACGAAGGGCTTGTCAGACGTGTACGTGCAGAGCAATGTGTGGGCGCCTGGCGGAAGCACCGGCTGGCACTCGCACCCTGGGCATAGCCTGATCATCGTGACGGCCGGAGCGGTAACGGATTATGAAGGGCACGATCCCGATTGCAAACCACATGTGTATAAAACGGGAACGGCGTTTGTTGATCCCGGTGGGGACCATGTGCACATCCTCCGGGACGAAGGCGCGGTCGAGGCAAAAACCGTCGTTGTGCAACTCATTCCCGCAGGTGCCGCGCGTCGGATTGAGGTTGCAGACCCGGGAAACTGCCACTTCTGACCACGGACCGACGCGACGCACTTCTGTTTTGCATTAGGATTTCTTGCCCTGGTTCTCGCGTTGTGAGTGGTTCCGCCGGGAAGCCGCGCCTGACGGTAGAGGCTAAAAATAAAGACATTCACCTCGACTCGGCCGAGCTATGCCTTGACCGGATCTTCAGCGATCGCAAATGATTTTCGTTCGACTCCGGGCAGGTGCAGGGCCAGGGTAGTCGCCCGCAGAGCCATGAAGGCCAGCATCGCGCACCACAAGCCGTGATTGCCGAAGCGAGCTGTGAGTACGATGGCCAGGCCGAGGAATCCCGCGAGCGAGATCACCATGCTGTTGCGTAGCTCCTGGGCGCGCGTGGCGCCGATGAAAACGCCGTCGAGCATAAAACTCCACACGGCCACCAGGGGCAACACGATCAGCCAGGGAAGAAACTGACCGGCGAGCGAGCGTATCGGCTCCTGATTCGTGAAAATAGCAATGATGCCGCGGCCGAAAAAGAAGTATAGGAGCGAAATCGCAGCGGCGACCGTGAACGCCGAAACTGAGCTGGCCTTCAGTACAGCCCGGAAGTCAGCCACGCGTCGTGCGCCGATCGCCTCGCCAACCAACGCCTCAGTGGCATTGGCAAACCCATCCAGCCCGTAGCCGGCGATCCAAAGAAAGTTGATGAGGACCGCATTCGCAGCCAGGATCGTATTTCCTGAGCGGGCGCCGGTGCGGGTGAACCAGGCGTAGGCTGCAACCAGACTCAGTGTACGCAGAAGGATGTCGCGGTTGAGGGCAAAGAGCCGGCGCAGGCTTCCGCCGTCGACCAGTTCGCTCCAGCGCACATGGCTTGGGTGAGCGCCGCTGGCCAGCATGAGGGCAAGACCGAAAACGCATCCGGTCCATTCGGCGGCCATGGTCGCCGTGGCGATGCCGGCGACGCCCCAGTGCCACCGTAAGACCAGAGTCAGCGCCACGATTACGTTGACGATGTTAATCCCTGCTTGCAGCAGCAACGCGGTTCGGGCACGCTGCTTACCCAGAAGGTAGCCGAGGATGGTGTAGTTAGCCAACGCTGCCGGTGCCGACCAGATGCGGATACCGCAATAGACCAGTGCGTTACGATGCACTTCTGAGCTGGCGCCAAGCAGCGCCAGCGCTGCCGAGATGAGCGGCTTCTGGAAAGCGAGGATCAAGGCTCCGATGAGCAACGCGGTGAGCAGCGCGCGGCCGAAGTGGTGCATGACCTGGTCCTGGTCTCCGGCCCCATGCGACTGCGCGACCAGGCCCGTTGTCGCCATGCGCAGGAAGCCGAAGGTCCAGTAGACAGAGTTGAAAAAGATGCCTCCCACGGCAACGCCGCCCAGTGCCGCCGGGCCGGGCAGATGGCCGGAGAGGATCGTGTCCACCATGGAGAGCAGCGGCTGGGTCAGGTTCGAAAAAATAAGCGGGATGGCGAGCAGGAAGACTCGCCGGTACCAGTAGGACATTCCCATGATGTTGTGTATCTAGGGTTTCACATCGGCCGCTGTTTTGCTATCGGTTGAAAAGGCGGAGAGATACGCGGTACGCAGGCTGTACTCTGCACTCGGAACTCGGAGATAAATAGGCAATGCTTGGTTTCGATGATCCGTACCTCCCAACCCAATGGTCAAGCTTCCTCTCTGCGGAAGTGGGCGCCTCTTCGGCCCTTACCGGCCTTCTCTTCGTCGCAGTTTCCATTAACCTCGCCAGGGTCCTTGCCTACCCTCATCTCACCGAGAGTTGCCAAAGCTTTAGTAACCCTCGTAGGGATTCTCTTCGCTGCCAGCCTATGTCTCGTTCCCGGCCAGTCGCAGCATTTGCTTGGTTTAGAGTTAATGGTTCTTGGGACTTTTGTATGGATCGTGATCACGGTCCTGCAGCGGGCGCATACCCACGGCAACCCATACGTAAGCCGCCGGCAAAAATGGCTTTACGGAACACTGACTCAGTTGTCCGCATTACCACTCATTGTCTGCGGTGCATCATTATTCTTTTTGAGAGGAGGCGGACTCTATTGGCTTGTCGTGGCTGTGATCATGTTGTTTGCGAGCGCTCTGCTTGATGCCTGGGTCCTACTGATTGAAATCCAGCGCTGAGCAGGTGTCACCTCAGGTTTGTAAGTCACAGGAAGCGTGTTCGTTGATACGTATCCACGGCGCCACTTCGCACCACGATCACGAAGAGAGACCAGTTTCCTATATGGTTGTGGGTAACCTCACACGAGGATTTGTATGGGTCAACCTCCCATGTCCCGAACGCATTTGCATATCCGTACCCTGCGCCTGCTGGCGTTCATCCTCCTCGCCGGCAATTTCTTTGCTTTAGCCTGCTTCGCTGCCGCGGATGATCCGGAAGTGGGCTCGCTGAATAAAGCGGAGCGGCTGGAGTGGTTCCGCGATCAGGGTTTCGGCCTCTTCATTCACTGGAGCGTGGACAGTCAGCTTGGCGTAGTCATCAGCCACTCACTGGTCGGCGCATCTCCGGAATACACTGACCGATTCTTCGAAGACCTGCCCAAAACCTTTGACCCGCACGATTTTCATCCATTGGATTGGGCTCGTTTGGCGCATCTGGCCGGTATCCGCTACGTCATGTTCACGGCCAAGCACCATTCCGGCTTTGCCATGTTCGACACTACGACGACCCCCTTCGGCATCATGAATACGCCCTTTCATCGCGATATCACCAGGGAAGTCTTTGATGCCTTCCGTTCCCAGGATATCGCCGCCGGTGTTTATTATTCGCCCGATGATTTCTGGTGGCTTCACCAGAACGGCAAGACCATCGAGCGCTCGGTTCCGGGTGTGCAACCGCGCAATAATCCGGGTCTCATGGAATACGATCAGACCCAGATCCGCGAGCTGCTGACACGCTACGGAAAAATCGATGCGCTTTTTCTTGACGGGGAAGCGGTCGGCCTGCGCGACCTTGCCTGGAAGCTGAATCCTGACATCATCGTTACCCGGGGGGCCATCAAGACGCCCGAGCTCACTGTTCCCGGAATGCCGCTGCCCGGCGCGTGGGAGACCTGCATGACCATGGGCACTGCGTGGCAATACCAGCCGCAGAATGAGCACTACAAATCCGGAGGTGAGCTGATTCGCCTGCTGATCCAGACGCGCGCCAAGGGCGGCAACTTCCTGCTCAATATCGGCCCTAAGCCCAATGGCGAGCTGCCGATTGAAGAGGAAGAACGCCTGCGCGAAATAGCCCTCTGGATGTTCGTGAACTCGGACGCGATTTATGCCGTGAGGCCCTGGGTCATTACCAATGAAGGTGACATCTGGTTCACGAAAAAGAAAGACAACCAGGCGCTCTACGCGATCGTCGAATCCGATTCGCCTTGGCCGCGTGCGACCTGGAAGGAATTCACGCTGCATTCGGTCCGCGCGACCTCCAGGACGGAGGTGAGCGTGCTCGGCCAAAATGACCAGGTGGTCGAGTACCACCCTGAAATCAAGCCCAAATCCAGCTGGCATCAGGAAAAGGATGGCCTCCATGTGCGCGTGATGCAGACCCAACGGCTGCAGGACAACTTTCGCTGGCCAAACCCGGCCGTCCTGAAGATTACCAACGCCGAACCGGCTCTTACTCCGCCCCACGTGCAGACCACCGGGTCAGTCGCCGAATCATCCAGCCAGCAGGAGACGCTGCGGGGCGAGGTGCTCGATATGGGCGATAGCTCATCCCTGCGGGCTGGCTTTGAATACCGCCCGATTCTCGGGGAAGACGTGAACTCGCGTTCCGCCGCGTGGACGGCGACGCCGGCACAGACCATCTCCCAGCCCGGCCCTTTTGCAGCCCATATCGACGGCCTCTCGCCGAAAGGCAAATACGAGTTTCGTGCCGTCATTTACCATCCGCTGCTGGCGCTTTACGGGGCGGAGATCGCCATGCAGCGTTAGCGTCCATCCATCGCCGTCGAAGCCACCTATCTCGCGCTGTCGGGTTGCTTCCTCTGACGAAAATGCGCTCTCCAATATCCCGAGCTCTTCCAGGGATGTGGCGTCCGGGTTAAACTGGGTGCACCTCCCGAGCCGGGATGGCGGAACTGGCAGACGCAGCGGACTCAAAATCCGCCGAGGGCAACCTCGTGGGGGTTCGACCCCCCCTCCCGGCACCATACTAAAATCCCAATAGCCTCTGTGGAATCAGAGGCTTGCCGCGCTCGTTAGTGCGCCGTCTTTTGGGTTTTTTCGGGTCGGTCCTGCACCAAGGTACCAGTTCAGGTACAGCGCGCATCCACTGTCGTTTCAATAACCGCTTGCGGCGGACTTTATTCTGCTAATTATCCTTATTACGCCAGATTACGGAATGCGCAGCGGACTTGGTAATCGGTTCACCTGAAAGACGTCCTGGGACGTATGAGCCACCGTTTGCCGAACGATTAGTTTCGTTCCGCCAACCTATTCTCCTTCACAAAATTTCTAACTGTTCCTACCCCTGCGTTCGTGCCAGTTCTGCTTGAGCGTTCATTTCTTTCAAAGCCTGGTACTTGAGATTCTTGCCTGCATCTGGTGGTCGGCGATGCAGGCCAACACTCTGCTTGTTAGCATCAGAGGTTCGATCTCACAGTCGCGGCCTGATCTTTTTCATGATGCGCCTTGCGTTTGCAAAAGCTGATACAAGCGAGAAGCAATGAGATACTCGGGCAGAATGTGCTCGATGCCGCATTCGAGTGCGTCCCACCAGAGTTCCGCGGTCCTGGAAGAAGTTGCGAGTACAATCGGCACACAGATATCAATACTCCTCATCCGTTCGACGAGATCTCTCCAATTACCATCAGCCAGGGCGAGTTCCGTGACGATCACGGTCTTCTCGCGCGCCGAGTTGAGCAAATCAACTGCCGCTCTGATGCTGCGCGCCTGCTGCACAACCAGTCCGCGCGCTTCGATGTCCTGCGCGATGGTGGCTTCCGGGATCCTGTTGGACACGAAAATTACTATTCCTGCTCGTCTGTCGGTCTGCATCGATTCTCTAACGCTGCCTGATTCCACGCTAAGCCCTCAGGCCTTCGGTTGGCCGTAAGCCGCCGTAAGCTCGCCGTAAGACTGCGAAATCTCGTGGAGCATAATGAATGGGGGAGAAGCACGTGCCAACGCCGCCCTTGTCATCCGAAAAATCTCTCGCCAACTCTGCCGCCGACCCCGTGCCGGCGACGGCAATTCGCGACCAATTGGCGCGCGTGGTGAATAGCCCAGTTTTCGTTTCGTCAGTCCGGTTATGCCGATTTCTGACACACATCGTGAATCGGACAATCGATGGAGATATCGATAGCCTTAAGGAGTTCTCGATTGCAATGGAGGTGTTCGACCGTACCTCGGAGTACGATCCGAACATCGACGCGATTGTTCGGGTCGAGGCTCGTCGTCTGAGAGCGAAGTTGAAGGCCTATTACGAGGACGGGCAGGGTACGGTTGATCCGGTTCTGATTGGATTGCGCCCGGGCAGTTATGTCCCGGTCTTCCGGTGGCTTGACGCCCAACCAGCAAAGCATCGCGAAGAAATTGACGCCGCACCGCCACCGGGCCGTATATGCGTTGCCGTGTTGCCGTTCGTGAACATGAGTCCGGAACCGGAGCAGGACTATTTTTGCGACGGGATCAGTGAAGAGATCACGAACTCGCTTACGCGGGTATCCGGTTTGAACGTGATTGCGCGGACATCGGCCTTTCACTTCAAGGGTGCCAACATCGATATCCGGGAAGTAGGGCAGCGTCTCGGCGCGAATCTTGTCATCGAAGGAAGCGTGAGGAAGGCCGGCGAACAACTGCGAATCACTGCCCAGGCGATTCAGACCGAATCCGGTCATCACATCTGGTCGGAGACGTTCCGGCGCGAGCTCCAGGACGTGTTCGCGATCCAGGAAGAGATCGCGCAATCCGTTGCGGACATACTCCGGCTTCACATGCCGAAAGCACAAGGAGCAGTACGGTCCTCCCCTCCTGATCTTGACGCATATACAAGGTACCTCCGAGCTCGGTTTCTGATTCACCAGCAGTCGCCTGAAACGCTGCAGGCCGCCCTCGAGCAGCTACGAAGGCTCACAGAGGCTTATCCCGACTACGCTCTCGCGTACAGTGGCATGGCTGCAGCCCGCGGCCTTCTTGCCCAGTTCGGGATGGTCTCCGGCCGTGATGTGTATCCAGAAGTGAAGGCAAACGCGGAACGCGGTTATGCGCTCGATCCTGAATCGGGCGACACATGCACGGTGCTGGGCGCACTTCGCGCCTGGTTTGAGCATCGTTGGGATGAAGCCGAGAAACTGTGTGACCGCGCGCTGAAACTACAACCCAGTCACGCGCCGGCGCATATGTTTCGTGCCATGGCTTTCTTGTGCCAGGGAGACATCGGCGCGGCAGAGTCTGGACTTTGCCGCTCGACGGAGCTGGACCCGCTCTCGGCCAGCGACTGCGCGCGGATGGCTTACCTTCATTATGTAAAAGGAGACTATTCATCGGCCGCGGAGCATCTCCGGCAGTCTTTCGAACTGGATCGAGACTTTCCTGAAGCGCGATTGTATGAAGGCCTTTTGCACTTCCAACAGCGGCGTTACGGCGCGGTGATACAGTGTCTTTCGCCATCTGCCTCACCATTGGATATCGGTCTGCTTGCCGCAGCTCATGCTCAGGAAGGCAGCTTATTGCGAGCCGAAGAATGTATCGAGAGACTGCATCAACTCGCGGGGCGGCAATACGTCACTCCCCTGGCAGAAGGTTTCGCTGCAGTCGGGAAGGGAGATTTCGATCTGGCGCTCCAGCGCCTGGACGAAGCGATCGACCACAAAACCAACTTCGTGAATCTCCTGGCGATCGAGCCGTTTTTCCATCCTCTTCACGCTGACCGCAGGTTTGCCAATCTCTTGAAAAAGCTAAACTTGTCGCACTGACAGGTCCCGAAAGCAACACCGTTAGCTTACGAAAGGCTTACGTAGGGCTTACGAGGCATTACTCCCCCCGCTTCCGCGTTCGAGGCACCATTGCCTCATGAAACGACGCATTCTAACAACCTGCTTGGCCTTAACTCTGGGGACGATGGCGCTGCTGGCGCGAGGCCAGAATCTCGCACCTCTGTCCCCCCCGCCCACGGTTGAACAGCCAGCGGGAGAACAGTTAAACCTCCCTGAATTGACTCTCGAACAGGCGGTTGAACAAGCTGTTGCGAACAACAGCAGTCTGAAGACCGCCAGCCTCGATACACTCCGGGCCGCTGACGATCTGGCTGCGAATAAGACAAGACGTTTTGCGAATACGCAGGTCACTGCGCTCGGCGCCCAACTGGTTACCGAGCCATCGGTTACTTACCCGGCGGGCTCGCTTGGGGTATACACCGCGACCGGCCCGATCCCGGCGACGAATCAGAAAGTCGAGATCCCGCGAAAACCCGTAGGCATAGTGAATGTTTCGGTTGCCCAGCCGCTTTCGACGCAGTACCAGCTCCATTTGCAATTGAAAGCTCTAGAGCTGGGGCTGGAAGGTACGCGCCAGGACCAGGTGAAAACGCGTCTGGAGGTGGTCGACCAGGTTCGACGTGCTTACTACGCGGTTGTCGAGGCACAGAGCGCTTTGGATAGTCTTCAGGCGTCACTCCCTTACTACCGGGAATCGCATCGTCTGGCATTAGTGAACCGCGGTAAAGAGACGATTCTCGAATCGGATTTGCTGAACGCCGATGCGCAGCTTTTGAAGATACAGAACGCCATCAGCGATGCCAGCGACAGGGTCGCGTCGGCGAGCGAAAGATTGAACGATCTGATGGGCCGGGACGTACACACGCAGTTTCGGGTTGCTGCGATCGGCGATGCAGATACCGATCTCGCCACACCCCAAGCCATGGAAGCCCGCGCTCTTCAAAACCGGCCAGAGGTGAAGAAGGCGAAGATTCAGGTGCAGCAAGCCAATTACGACGCGCGGGCGAAGAAGGCGGAATATATCCCCGACGTGAGTCTGGCATTCAGTTACTACACAACAGCGAATTTCGAGAATGTTTTTCCAAGCAACGTCGGGACAGTGGGTATGTCGCTTCGGTGGGAACCGTGGGACTGGGGACGCAAGCACCACGAATACGACGAAAAGCGAACCAAGGAAGAGCAGGCCAAGGTGGACGTCGGCGCTACGGAACGAGCCGTTCTCCTGGAGGTGAGAAATGCGTGCCGGCAGTTAGAGAACTCCCGCCGACAACTGACCCTCAGCGATGCAAGCGAACGTGCAGCCCGGCAGAAGCTCAAAGAGTTGCAGGAGAAGGTGAAGCGCGAAGCGGCATTAAGCAGAGATTTGTATCAAGCACAGTCGGATCTGGCATCCGCGGACAGCCAGCAGCAACAGGCTCTCACTGCCTTCTGGAAGGCTAGGGCCGATTTGAAAAAGGCGATAGGAGAAGAATGATGCGTATCTCAATTGGAATTTTAAGTTTTGCTGTGTTTTCGGTTCTCGCCGGCTGCGCAAAGACGCAGAAGGCGGGGCCAGAGCCGGTTCCCGTTGTGGCGGAGATCGTGGCTATGCAGCAGGTCCAGCCCAGTTGGACTTACTCCGGCGAGATTCGTCCGGACGCTGAGGTTCAGCTGGCCTTCAAAGAACCCGGTTATATCGGCGCTCTGTATCGAGTGAAGGGCGTCGATGGTCGGATGCGTGATGTGCAGGTAGGCGACGAAATACCTGCCGGTGCCCCACTGGCCCGACTGCGCAGCTCCGATTATGAAGCCTCGCTCAACTCCGCGGTCGGCCAGCAGCGCTCAGCGCAGGGTACGCTTGATGCTTCGCAAGCGGAACTCAACCGAGCAAAGGCCGACCAGGCAAAGGCGGATCTTGATTTTGAGCGTGCACAAGCGCTCTATGCCGCCAAAGCAATGACTCGTCCGGACTACGATGCGGCGGTGGATCAGCACGCCTCGGCAACTGCCAGTGTGGAAGCCGCCGTGCGCGAGATCGAGGCGCGCCGCGGGCAGTTGAGCGCTGCGTCGGCGCAGGCTGTCTCCGCGCGGATCAATCTTGGCGATACGAGCGTGAACGCTCCCATGCCTGGAGTCATCGTCGAAAAGAGTGTGGAACCGGGCAGTCTGGTTGCTGCAGGGACAAGGGCGTTCACGCTCGACGACACGCGCGTCGTAAAGGTGAACTTCGGAGTTCCCGATAGCATGCTGGCACGCCTCAAGCTGGGAGCACCGGTGCCTGTGCAGCTTGATGCATTACAGGGGCGGGCCTTCACAGGGCAAATTACGGGAATCTCTGCCTCCGCCAACCGTGAGTCCCGGGTTTTCAACATCGAGGTTACTCTGCCAAACCGGGATCGCCTGTTCAAGGTTGGCATGATCGCACGCATCCGTATAGAGCAAGCGAATGCGCAAACTGTGCCTGTAGTACCACTGACTGCTTTGACGACCGCGGAATCCGGTTCGAATAACTATTCGGTCTTCACCGTGACGGAGCGCGATGGAAACCAGTTTGCGCAATTGAAGAGTGTGAGGGTTGGTGAAACCTTCGGCAAGTCGGTCGTCATCGACGAAGGCCTTACGCCCGGCGAACGAATCGTCGTCAACCGTACTAACCAGCTAAGCAACGGAAGTCTGATCCGGATGGTCAACCAGGAGACGCAGCAATGACACACGCACACAATGAGCAGTCCACGGACAAGAAACAGAATCTCGCCCGCTTCTTCCTCGAGCAGCGACACATCGCCTGGGTTTCCCTTGCGGTCGCGCTCCTCTGGGGAATCTACGGACTGTTGAAGATGCCCCAACGGAAAGACCCGGACATTCCTGTACGCCAGGCGATGATTATCGTGCCTTGGCAGGGAACATCGGCCGAACAGGTAGAGCAACTGGTGACCAGGAAAGTCGAACAGGCGCTCGCCTCAAACCAATGGGTGACGGAGATCAAGAGCGCCTCCAGAACCGGTTCTGCGATGGTCCAATTCGAACTGGCAGAAAAGGGAAAGTACGATAGGGATAAAGAACTGGACGACGTCAAGATCAGGCTGGACGCCATCCACGACCTTCCGCAGGGCGCCGGTCCGATTTTGTACATCAAAGACTTCGGGGATACGTCTGCATTGATGCTGACGGTAGCGAGTCCGCCGGCCGATCCAGTCCAGGTCGCCTGGATAAGCAAACTAGTTGAGACACAGGTCCGGCAGGTTCGGACTGGTTTGGATACGCATACTCAGCCGCGGCGTTCCATTGTTGTGGTTTTTCCGCAATCTATCGACAGCGACGAAGTCGAGCGCAAGTTGTCGTGGGTGACCCGAGACATGGCAACCCAACATCTATGTTCCGATGTGCGAGTGTTTTCGGGAGCGGGGTTCACAGGGGTGGACCTGGCGACGAACCTCAGCACTCCTGATCTGCAGTCGGCCTTGAGGAAGTTCGCAAATCAGAACCTGCAGACCGACGAACTTCATCCCGATGCATGGAAACCTGCGATCATCGACGAACCGGCAAACACCACCGCGGCGCTTCAGGCCGTGGCCGGTGACAAGTACACCTATCGCGACCTGGACGACTTTACCGATACCCTTCAGCGAAGCCTCAAAACGCTGTCGATCGTGGCGAAGGCAGAACGTTCCGGAGTACTGGACGAGAACGTATTTCTGAATTTCTCGCAGCAGCGCCTGGCGCAATACAAGCTAAGGCCGACGGATCTTTCCAATATCCTCGCTGCCCGGAATCTACCGGAGAGCGGCCAAACGCTCAATGCACGCGGACGCACGGTCAATGTCAACACCACAGGCGAGTTCAAGAGTATCGACGACCTGCGGAATGTAGTGATAGGCACGTCGCCGAACGGAACGCCGCTTTACTTGCGGGATCTCGTGGACATCGACAGGGGATACGAGAATCCCCCCTCGTTCCTTAATCGGTACACGCGCCGCGACGAAAACGGCAGATGGATCACGACACGCGCGATTACGCTCTCGGTCCAGATGAAGAAGGGAGAACAGATCGGATCTTTTGGAAAACAGGTGGACGCCAATCTGGCGAGTGTCAGAAAGACATTGCCGGCCGATCTGGTGCTGGCCAGGACCTCGGACCAACCACTGCAGGTCCACGATAGCATTGAGCTCTTCAGCCACAGCTTGATCGAGGCGCTAGTGCTGGTGGTCGTCGTGGCTTTGATTGGCTTCTGGAGCTGGCGGACGGCCATTCTGATTGCGGTATCCATGCCGATTACGCTTGCGCTCACCTTTGGCGTCATCAGCACACTCGGGATCGATCTGCAACAGGTCTCGATCGCTTCATTGATCATCGCGCTGGGCCTGTTGGTCGACGTGCCCGTGGTGTCAGGCGACGCTATCGTCCGCGAACTGGGCGCCGGCCAGCCAAGGTCGGTCGCAGCATGGCAGGGACCGACGAAGCTATTCAAGACCATGGCATATGCGACGGTTACGAATATCGTCTCCTATCTACCGTTTCTGCTGTTGCCCGGAGATACAGGGAAATTCCTGTACAGTCTGCCGATCGTCATCAGTTGTTCGCTGCTGGCGGCCCTGTTCGTCTCGATGACCTTTGTGCCGCTCATCAGTTCGTTTCTATTGGAAAGCAGGAGCGAAACTTCTATCGAGGAGAGGCGGCAGCGCGGGTTCACGGGTTGGTATTTTCGAACGGCGAAGAAGGCCATTGAACACAGGAAAGTCTGCCTGGCAGCATCGCTCGGTCTGCTGGTAGCGGGCGGCGTAGTATTCTCCACGCTGAAACCGCAGTTCTTTCCAAAGGACCTTCAATACTTTTCTTACATCGACGTGTGGCTGCCTGAAGACACTCCCGCGAGCGCGACCAGCGCGGTTGCTCAGCAGGTGGAATCCATCACCCGCCGGGTCGCGGAAGAATATGGCAAAAGCCATCCGGAGCATGGGCACTCAAAGGATGTTCTGCAATCGATGACCACCTTTGTCGGAGGCGGCGGTCCTCGCTTCTGGAGCAGCGCCACACCTGAGGACAGGCAAACCAACTATGCGCAGGTGATTCTGCGAACCAAAGACAATCATGATACGACGCCTCTGCTTGCCCTTTTGCAGCCGGAACTGGATAAACAAATTCCTGGAGCAATCATAGATACGAGGACTCTCGAAACGGGCAAGCCGGTTGGAATTCCGATTCAGGTCAGAATCTCCGGCGAAGATCTGCCACGTCTCAGAGCGGAAGCCGAACAGCTAAAGCAAATCTTTCGCGACATCCCCATCGCCGCCAGAGTTCGAGACGATTGGGGCGAGCCGAGTGCGAGAGAAGTGGTGCACGTCGATGCGGACCGGGCAAACCTGGCGCACGTCACAAACGCAGACGTCTCCGATTCCGTCGGTGCGGCTCTTCATGGCATTACGGCTGGAGTTTTGAGAGATGGCAACAAGCAGGTTCCGATTGTTGGACGCATGCAGATGGAAGAGCGGTCCCAACTCTCCGATCTGCGCAGTCTATACGTCTTCTCGCGGCAAGACACCGCTCCAGTGCCTCTCGATCAGGTGGCGACGACTGCCCTGAGTCCGGTAACGTCTAAAATCCGACGCTTCGATCAGTACCGGACCATTACCGTCCAGTGCTGGCCTACGCAGGGGCATTTACCTTCGGAGGTAATCGCAGCGGCGATGCCCAAGCTGGACGCATTCCAGAAGCAGCTTCCCGACGGGTTCACATTCCGCTTCGCAGGCGAGCAAAAAGAGCAGGTCAGCGGCTTTGCTGATCTCACTACGGTGCTGCTCATTTGCGTTAGCGCCATTTACTTGGCACTCCTCGCACAGTTCAAGAATGCCTTCAAACCCCTCATCGTCTTTGCTGCCATTCCGTACGGCGTTGTCGGTGCAATATTTTCACTCGCCATTATGGGCCAGCCCTTTGGATTTATGGCATTCCTCGGAATCATCAGCCTCATCGGTGTGATTGTGAGCCACATAATTGTACTGTTTGAATTTATCGAGGAGCGGCGAGAAGAGGGCGAGGAATTGGAGTTGGCGCTGATCGATGCCGGCATCCTTCGCTTGCGGCCAGTGATGATCACGGTTGCGGCCACAGTGATTGCGCTGTTTCCGTTGGCTGCACACGGCGGCCCGCTTTGGGAGCCTCTTTGCTATGCGCAAATTGGGGGACTGACGATCGCTACTTTCGTGACGCTTCTGCTCGTTCCCGTCCTCTATTCCTTCGTCGTGCTGGATCTGAAGTTGATCCGTTGGGAACAAACGGAGCACACGGCTTCTGCTGCTTCAGAGAAACCGGCAGAGATGCCTGCAATATCGGGGGTGCATGCGTGACCGATATGAACTTTGGGCACATCATCCAATACGCAACATTATTGTCGCTTCTGATGGGAGGTCTCGGTGTGGTTGTCGCGGTCTTAAATCACCGCGAGCAGGTGAAGACGCAGATCTTCCTGGCAATGTCTGCCCAGTATGACGAACTGTTGAAAAACTCTTCGGTGGCATTCTGGCTGAGTGTGCCTGTTGGCACGGAGCTTCCTGAGCGGACGGACGATTTAACCATTTCGATGTTGCGATTCTGCACGCTGGTTTCACTAACCTATCTTCTATTTTGCGAACGCCGCATACCAAAACGAATGTGGGAGTTGATGCTCCGTTCCGCCGACCGGAGGTTCCGTAGTCCCTTATTTGTGCGTGAGTGGGAGCATTTGAGAACTGAATTTGAATCATTTCCGGAGTTCGTCGCCCTCGTTGCTTCAGTGCATCATATGCCGCCCCATACTGAAAACCTTGGCCCTGGCCCCGTCCTCACCGCACAGAAAGAAGGACACCAGTCGTCATGCTGACATCCTCGGAGTTGAAGAAAATACCAATCTTTTCCTGCTTGAATGACGCGAACCTTGTGTGGCTCTCGCAGCAGGCTGCCGATCTTCATCTGGAACCGGGTGAGTATCTCATTCACGAAGGTGAGCCCACCCCTTTTTTTGTTGTGATGGACGGAACCACGGAAGTGCTCAAAGATGTGATGGGGCGTCGAACTGAAGTATCAGAGCACAAGCCGGGCGATTTCTTTGGCGAATTGGCCATTCTCATGGCAACGTCAGCTCCCGCCTCCGTCCGCGCGAAGACAGCTTGCCACTTGGCACGGCTCGATCCGCAACACCTCCAGGAATTGATCCGACGCTCGCCCGAGTGCAGCGCGGTGATCTTACAGACCCTTAACGAGCGGGTACAAGTCGTGCAGAAGTACATGCTGAGTCTTCCCTCCAGCCGCGTACAGGTAGTCGGATCGAGATTTGATGACGACTGCCGGGAGATTCGCACCTTCCTGAGCATGAATCGAATCCCTTATGAGTGGGCCGACCGCGATCGAAGCGCCCGGCCGGTTTCGACTAGCCAAGTTTGCGAAGTTGAGGGGCTATCCGTGGTCGTGGATGGGTCGGTTTGCGTCAGCCATCCTCCTACGGTTCGTAAGGTAGCTGAAGCGCTCGGATTCCAAACAGCTCCCCGTCAGCAAAGCTATGACGTGGTGATTATTGGCGGCGGCCCAGCGGGACTCGCGGCTGCCGTCTACGGAGCGTCGGAAGGGCTCAGCGTCTTGTTGGTCGAGCGCAAGGCTCCCGGCGGTCAGGCTGGCACATCTTCTCGCATCGAGAATTACCTCGGCTTCCCCAATGGGATATCAGGAGACGACCTCAGTCAGCGCGCATTCCGGCAGGCGGCTAAGTTTGGAGCCGAAGTGGTTCTCACCCGAGAAGTCCAGGAGATCGTTCCGCATCTCGATGGCGCATACACGATTGGACTGGACGGCAGCGATACGGTTGCCACAAAGACGGTGATCCTGGCGACCGGAGTTGCTTGGCGCAGACTTGAGGCGTCCGGCGTCGATCGCTTCATCGGACGTGGAGTCTTGTATGGGGCCGCACTTACGGAGGCCCCCACGGTGGCAGGAAAGCGCATCTTTATCATCGGCGCCGGCAACTCTGCCGGCCAGGCTGCACTGTTCTTCGCAGATTACGCGAGTTCAGTGACCATGCTGGTCCGCGGCGAGGATCTGAAACGCAGCATGTCGCAATACTTGATCGATCAGATCGCTCTCGTGCCGGGCATTCGGGTGGAGACGGAAACTCAGGTGATCTCTGCTGACGGTACGGATTGTTTGAAAGCAATAGAAACCCGGAAAACCGAGGAGCCTGTCATCCGGCGGGCTGCAGATGCACTGTTTGTCATGATCGGGGCCGATGCAGTAACCCATTGGTTGCCACCTCAACTCCAACGCGAAAACGGCTATGTCCGCACGGGGCGCGAGGTGAGCGACCAGCCAGGTTGGGCGGCAGATCGTGCTCCATTTCTGCTGGAAACAAATCTTCCGGGCTTCTTCTGTGTAGGTGACGTTCGCTACAACTCGATCAAGCGCGTTTCCAGCAGCGTAGGAGAAGGCAGCATGGCCGTTGCTTTCGTGCATCAATATCTCTCGTTACTGCTCAAACCCGTTCCAGAGTAATTTGCGGTCATCTTTGTCTTGTGTTTTCCGAACAGTCTTTGGCGACCGCAGAGGCCAAATTATCCCCGCACGTTCGAGCACAGACGTCAGTTCGCACTAATTTCGGCAAGCTACGCTAAATTACAGGTGGGAATGGGTTTAGCTGGTTCGCTAATTACGCTCGATTACGCTTATTTATCATAGACTTACGGTATTTTTGGAAAACTCGAAATCCGCCGAGGGGGGTTCGACCCCCTCCCGGCACCAATCAATGCCCCAGCTAAGCCCTTGACTCTCACCTTAGAGGTTGGCCGTTTTCGGTCAGTTGCATCAGCAAGGTTTGACTCTTCTGCTGCACCTCGGCGGGCAATTTCGTGTAAGAAAGTTCCTCGGCTGAGTCCTGCCCTGCGGTAATTGCGTAGCTAAGGAAGTCTTTGAAAGCCTTTTGCTCGCCAGCACTGCGATTGTCGCGAGGGATCAGCACGTATGTGAGGCCTGAGATGGGATAGGCCCCCTTCGCGGACGCAGGTGGATTCACGATGGATGTTCGAAGGTCTTGCGTCAGTGCATCGTTGAACGCGGTGATGGCCAGAGCGGCGCTGCCAGGGCTTGGACGGACGAATTCGTGCCCCTCATTCTCGATTGCGGCGACAGGCAGATTGGCTTGCTTAGCGTAGCTAAGTTCGAGGTAGCCAATTGAGCCGGGCTGCTGTTGGACGCCGCGAAGAACGTTTTGGCTCCCGGCGGCCCCGATACCGATCGGCCAATTCACAACGAGATCATGGCCGAATTTTGCTGACCAGCCTGCGCTGACAGCGCTGAGATAGCTGGTGAAGATGCTGGTAGTTCCGCTGCCATCAGCGCGATGTACCACCGTTATCGCCGCGTGGGGCAACTTTACGCCGGGGTTTTCCCTGGTGATGGCTGGATCCTGCCAATTCACAATGTTCCCCGAGTAGATGTCTGCCAGAGTTTTGCCGCTCAATCGTAAAGGGACGTTCAGTCCGGCTAGGTTGTAAATCACGCAGACTGGCCCCGCGGTAACGGGCACCTGCACGAGAGCAGGCAGGTCTTTCAATTGCGAGTCGCTCAGCGGAGCATCGCTCACCGCGAAGGTGAGCAAGCCCTGTTTCAATTCACTGAGTCCAGCACCGCTACCGATAGATCTGTAATTGACCCGCACGTTGTGGGCTTTTTCATAGTCGTTACTCCAGCGCGACATAAGTGGAGCAATGAAGGTACTGCCGGCGGCGCCGAATGTTCGGACCTGAGTTGTGGCAAAGGTAGGCTCCGCTGGAGGCTTTCCATCCTCGGAATAGTTGGTGCAGCCGATCGCGAAGAGTAGGGTAAAAGCCGCGGAAGCTGCGGCCAGAGCGCGGCGCTTGGATGCCGCAGGGACAGACTTTGGACGGGATCGTGTATTCATACGAAGCCTCTCATGCGTCCAGATACCATTTGTCAAAGATCGGGATAGATTTGTGTATACGCCTGTACGCATAGACACATTAACTAGGCGAACATTAAAAAGGGATGAATTCGCGGCTGTCTCTGGGGGTTCTTCACGGACGCCACCTGCTACGGGTATTACTGTATGCGAATATGGGTATGAAGAGCTCACCACCGCCTGAGCGCACAGCCGGCAGAGTTGGGTGGAGAGGCGGCAATTAGAAGTGCTCCGGATTGGACTAACGATGGACGTGGAACAGATTTTCAAGGCGCTTGCGGATGCGAACCGGCTAAGGATCGTAAATCTTTTGCTGCATGGCGAGCTCTGTGTCTGCGACATCCAATACGTTCTCGAGAACTCACAGCCGAATATTTCCAGGCACCTTGCTTATCTAAAAAATTCGGACATGGTCGTGGATCGTCGTGACGGTTATCGAGTTTTCTATCGCATTGCCGCTCCCAGAGAATCGGGCAGGAAGTTGTTGCTGGAGTTCTTGCGACAGATCTTCAGAGATGAAGAGCAGCTGAACCAGGACGCCAAACGCTTAAAGGAAGCAATTGCAAGCGGATCATGCACAATCAGTGAGTGGAGACCCTATTCCGCTCTCGCTAAGAGTAAGCCGCAACGAACAAGCGCCTGACAGAAAGGACGATTTATACCAGCCAAACTCGTGACTCGAAAACCCGGCTGCGACGGGCGCGGTGCTGCATTTACGTTTTGATGTCGGCAAGCTCTCCCGGGAAAAAATACTGTTTGCGCAACCAGAACGCCACGTTGACCAGACCGATGAGCGCTGGGACTTCGATGAGCGGCCCGATGACTCCCACGAACGCCTCGCCGGAGTTCAATCCGAAGACGGCTACCGCGACGGCGATGGCCAGCTCGAAATTATTGCCTGCTGCGGTGAAGGAGAGCGTCGCGGTTTGCGCGTAGTCGGCTCCCAGCTTACGGCCCATCCAGAAGCTGACCAGAAACATGACGACAAAATAGATCAACAGCGGTACCGCGATCCGCAGAACATCGAGCGGAAGCTTCACGATCAGGTTGCCCTTTAGGCTGAACATCACCAGGATCGTGAAGAGTAACGCGACCAGCGTGAAGGGGCTGATACGCGGGATGAATTGGGTGCGATACCACTCTTCTCCTTTTGCTCGGACCAAGGCAAAGCGGGTCAGCATGCCGGCAAGGAATGGGACACCCAGATAGATGAACACGCTCTGGGCGATTTGGCCGATGCTCACATGGACGACAGCCCCTTTCAACCCGAACAGGGTAGGCAGAATGGTGATAAATAACCAAGCGTAGAGGCTGTAGAAAACGACCTGGAAAATGCTATTGAGAGCGACAAGCCCAGCGACATAATCCGTGTCTCCGCCTGCAAGTTCATTCCATACCAACACCATTGCAATGCAGCGGGCGATACCGATAAGAATAAGACCGCGCATGTAGGCCGGCTCGCCGCGCAGAAAGAGGATGGCAAGGAGAAACATAAGCACAGGGCCGATCAACCAATTTTGTGCCAAAGAAAGGCCGAGGACCTTTCGATTGCGGAAAACTTCCCCCAACTTTTCGTAGCGCACCTTGGCGAGGGGTGGATACATCATGATGATGAGCCCGATGGCGATGGGGATATTGGTAGTGCCCAGCTGGAAGCGGTTTACAAACGAAGCGGATTCGGGGATGAAATGACCCAGCGCGACCCCGGCGGCCATGGCAAGAAAGATCCAAAGGGTGAGGAAGCGATCGAGAAAAGAAAGTTTCTTACGCGGCAACGGGGCGCACACCTGGCCCTGAGTGTAGGGAATGCTGGACATAATTACCTCGCTGGGGTGGCCGTGGTTAGATCGATTTGAGTCGGAAGCGGGGCGCCCTGCAGGGCCTCAAACTTTCCGGGACTGCAGCAGGCCCTGGAAAGCCGGGATCGATCAGCCTGCATAGTGCGCTCTTCTTTGAGCCAGGCCAGTGTCTGTTGCAGGACCTGGGCCGCACCTATATTGGGCGGCATCACGATTCGGTAATGTATCCATTTCCCCTCCCGCCGGGCGGCCACAATTCCGGCGCTCCTCAGGTAAGCAAGGTGCCGGGATATTTTGGGCTGGGGTTGATCAAGAATCTCGACGAAATAACAGACGCAGATTTCCTGATCGCCCATGAGATTGAGGAGGCGCAGCCGGGTATTGTCGCCCAAAGCCTGGAAGAAGCGCTCGATGTTGAAATTCTTGTCCTTCACCTTCATGGAAATAATTATATACGTATTGACGAATGTGTCCAGAGGACATATAGTCGTTTTAGCGAATATGTACCCCTGGAGGGATCAATGACAGAGCAGTTGCTTGAATCGGTGCAGTCCAGGTACGCGGCCGTTGCCAACAGCACGCTTTCAACCAAAGACGCGGGAGTCAAAGCCGTAGCCGAGGCGTTTGGATATAGCGCAGACGAACTCTCCTCCATTCCCGCGGAAGCAAATATGGGGCTTTCCTGCGGGAATCCTACGGCGATTGCTTCCATTCGGCCTGGGGAAGTGATTGTCGATCTCGGCTCGGGCGGGGGATTGGATGTTTTCCTCGCGTCTCAGCTGGTTGGTCCGGAGGGCCGCGCGATCGGTATTGACATGACTCCGGCGATGATCGAACGTGCCCGGGCAAATGCGCTGGCAGGTGGTTATAAGAACGTGGAGTTCCAGCTAGCTGAGATCGATCGGATCCCACTCCCGGACGCCTCGGTCGATTGCGTCATCAGCAATTGTGTCATCAATCTCGCTCCGGACAAGCCGGCCGTATTTCGGGAGATTGCCAGAATTCTAAAACCGGGTGGGCGGCTGGCCGTGAGCGACATTGCGCTCAAAGGCGAGTTACCCCTGGCTGTTGCGCAAAGCCTGGCGGCATACGTCGGTTGTATCGCGGGAGCGATCCACGTCGATGCGTATCGTGATGGACTGCTGGCAGCTGGTTTTGAACACGTCGAGGTTATCGACAGCGGGGCTGATCTGAATGCCTATGCCAAGGTTGAAAACCAAGCAGCCTGCTGCTCGCCGAGCATGGAGAGCCCGAATGGCTCGGCAGTCGTTGCTGACGCTTGCTGCTCAACGGATCGGCCGGCGACGCTTCACGAAGATCTGGCAGCGCTGCTGTCTGGCTATGACGTGAATGCCGCCGCTGCCAGTGTGAAGGTCTACGGGGTGAAACCCGCAGGCGCGGTACCTAAGACTTGCTGTGGGCCAAGTTGCTGTTCGTAAGTCTTCCAGCTTTCGAGAGGTTTTACGCAAGAGCGAACCTGTACCAGGAAGCCCGCAAGGATGGTTGAATATGCAATCACATTACAACGTACTTTTTCTATGCACCGGCAATTCGGCGCGATCGATCATGGCAGAGGCCATTATGAACCGCAAGGGGGGGCGGGCTTTCACCGCATACAGTGCGGGGAGCCACCCCAGCGGAATTGTGCGGCCGGAGGCAATCAAACAATTGGATTCGGCCCATTTACCCACCAAAGGTTTGCGTAGTAAGTCGTGGGAAGAATTCTCGCGGCCCGATGCACCCCCTTTGAGCTTCGTCTTCACCGTCTGCGACAACGCGGCTAAGGAGGTATGCCCATTTTGGCCAGGGCAGCCGATGACGGCTCACTGGGGCATACCGGACCCCGCTGCCGTGGAAGGAACACCTGAGCAGGTGGAACGCGCTTTTCGCGATGCGTTTACCTCGCTCGACCGGCGTATCAGTCTCTTTATCTCGCTGCCTTTGCACAGCCTGGATACTTTTTCCCTGCAGCGGGAAATCGATGATATTGGAAAGCGGTAACGCGACTTCAGCAAGAGAGACTTGCACGAAATTCATCGTTTCTGATGCGTGCAACCGACAGCTTTAAAGAAGCCTGGATCGAGGAAGACGAAGATGCGGATGCTGGTCATAGGCGGGAGCGATGCCGGAATCAGCGCCGCTTTGCGTGCCCAGGAACTGGACGGCGACGCGGACATCGCGATTCTGCTCGCTGACGACTTTCCCAACTACAGCATTTGCGGGTTACCGTTTTACCTCAGCGGGGAGACGCCGGATTGGCATAGTCTCGCTCATCGAACCCGGTTCGACGGAATTACGCTCCATCGCGGTCAAGAGGCCACCCGCATCGATGCATCGGGGAAAAAAGTTCTTGCCATGGATCGTGATGGCAAGGTGGTCAGTCACGCCTACGACAAGCTGGTGATCGCGACTGGCGCCAGCCCAGTTACGCTACCCATCGCCGGCCTGGATTTACCTGGGGTTTTTCCCCTTCACACCATGAATGACAGCTTTGTGGTGAATGAATTGCTTGCTTCAAGGGAACCGCGGAGAGCGGTCATCGTGGGAGCGGGATATATCGGACTCGAGATGGCGGATGCATTGACGCATCGCGGAATGGAAGTGACGATCGCCAGCCGCACACCATCCGTCTTACCGACCGTCGAGCCATGCTTTGGCGAGGTCATCAGCGGGGAATTAGAGCGGCGTGGCGTAAAGATCCACACGGACGTCGAAGTGCAAGCCGTAACAAGGGCCGGAGACCACTTGCACCTCTCGGGTAGCGGCGGCCTCGAGGAAGACTGCGAGATGGTCTTGGTTGCCGTAGGAGTGAAGCCGAACGCACGGCTCGGTGTAGAGGCGGGTGTCGCGACCGGGACTAAGGGAGCGCTGCGTGTGAACCGGCGCATGGAGACTGCGATTCCAGATATCTACGCGGCCGGAGATTGTGTGGAGACGTGGCATCGTCAGCTGGATCGCTACACTTATCTGCCTTTGGGCACTACAGCACACAAACAGGGGCGATGCGCGGGGGAGAATGCTGCCGGAGGCGATCGCGAATTTGCCGGGTCGATGGGAACGCAAGTGGTAAAGATTTTCGATCTGGTGGCTGCGCGCACAGGGCTTCGACAGGATGAGGCTTTGCACGAAGGCTATTCGCCATACACGGTTGAGAACACAAGCTTCGACCACAAAGCGTATTACCCAGGGGCAAAAGAGATGCGCGTTCGTGTGACCGGCGATCGTCACACGCAATGTCTGCTGGGCGCCCAAATTCTGGGGGCGTGGGGAGCAGAAATTTCAAAGCGAGTCGACATCTTCGCGACGGGTCTTTATCGCGGCATGATGGTCGAGGAACTGGGTGACCTGGATCTCAGTTATACCCCGCCGCTCAGTAGCCCCTGGGATCCGGTTCAGATGGCAGCCCATCATTGGGTAGCTGCTCTGCGGTTGGAAAAGATGGAGGAGATGTGCAGAAAGTAATCTTTGCGTGTGTTCACAATGCAGGGCGTTCCCAGATGTCGGCTGCGTTTTTTAATCAGTTCGCCGATCCGGCAAAGGCCAGGGCAGTTTCTGCCGGGACTCAGCCGGCGGAGCACGTTCATCCGGTGGTGGTGGACGCCATGCTTGAAGTTGGCATTGATCTGCGAAATGCCAAGCCGCAGAGACTAACCGCGGAGCTGGCTCGAGAGGCAGAGTTGCTGATTACGATGGGTTGTGGCGATGATTGTCCTTACGTACCGGGTCTTCGCCGCGACGACTGGCCACTGCCCGATCCAAAGGGCCAAGGCCTCGACGCGGTTCGCAAGACTCGGGAGGAGATCCGCGCGCGAGTTTTGGATTTGCTTGTTAAAGAGAAGGCTTTGGGTAGGGAGCACGGGCTAGAGTAGGTTTCATGAAGAAATTTGTCGGTGCAGTCCCGGAATCGGAGTGATTGAGGCAAATATCGATCTCGATAACTTGTCGCATTCACCAACTGTGATGGATGGCGCTCGGAAAAAACAGAAGCAGCGCAAAGGAATCTCCACCAGGACGATCCCACACCGGCACAAAGTGCCTCCGTGGACTACCAAGACGGCACGGCGCATTGACGGCCGGGTCCTGATTCCGGTCTCTGAGCTCGGAAATATGACTGGCAGCCATGGGTGATGTTTTTCCTTCGCGCGCTGCAACAACAAATGAAGCAGCTGGCGAAAAAAATCGAACGGGAAAAGCTCGTTCTTGCGGCGCTGCCTGAACTCTCACTGCGGATCATCGAACACGCCCGCGAACACGGAAGGGTGATCATCAGCGACATCGTAAAACTGACCGGCACCAGCAGAAACACGTTGAAGCAGCACTTCCGCCAACTGGTTGCGCAAGGCCATCTCGCCCTCCACGGCAGCGGGCGCGGCGCATGGTATGCATTGCCTTAGCCCGGGATCGAAGTTTAGCTTGCCCGCCGCGAAAGGAAATCTTTGCCGGGCCAAACACCCACGCGCGGTTTTCCTGCCATCATCGAAGCCGCGAGCCTCATGGAATCTCTCAAAAGGGATCGAGCTTGGCTGTGAGCAAAATTGAACAGTATTGCTTGTGGCGACCCCGCACAATCGTCACGGAGGCGTCATCATGCTGGCGAGATGTGTGAGCTGCTGGGCCACTGCGGGCCTTCTCAAGTGCACGGAAGACGGCTGCTCTTCCCTACTGTGTCCCCTGCACAACAATCATGGCGGTCGCTGTCGGGGCTGCTGGGATTCTGGGCATGTGCTGCTCCCACCGTGGCCGTTGGGAACCCCGAGATCCAAAAGAAAGCCTGGTGCCGGCGCTTAAGCGGGCCCCATCCTTGTCGGCCCGGAACGTCTCTTTTGCGGTAGATCTGCCAAAGCCCGCCGACTTATCCACACACCACGCTAAACCCTCCTCATACCTGTCGCAAATGACAGTTCTCCAACAGTCATCGCGGGTGATGAAATGGCTGGTGGAATCTTAGTGCCATTCCACGTGACGGTGCTGACCTGCGGCTGATCAAAGAATGGCAATGCGGCTGCAGATTTGCTTCGCCACTGAAGCTAAAGGTCGATCGATGCCCAATGTTCATGGAATGCCATGCGCGTGCCGGCTTGCGTCGCTTCAGAGAATGAACTGCCGGTTTTCACGCGGCCTGCACCAGGTGAAGTTCCTCACCGCACGCGCGTTTCTTCTTGTTGTGCCATTTCTGATCGCCTCATGTTTCGCACAAGAACCAAACAAAACTCCGTCAACCCCAGCAACTTCAGAAAACACTACCCTGCCCGTGAATTGGCTCTATGGCGCATACCTTCCCAAAGATGCACCCATTCAGCCGCTCACCGGCGAGGAGCGTTTTAAGCTGTATCTGCGGCAGACCTATACAACTCCCGGAATCTACGTGAAGACCGCATTCTTCTCCATACATGACCAGATCAAGGATACCGAACCGGATTGGGGAGATGGTGCTTCGGGTTTTGCCAAACGCCTGGGCTCGCTCCACGCCGGGAACATTATTCAGAACTCGCTAACGTCGTTGGGCAACGCGGCCGTCGGGTTCGAGCCTCGTTATGACCGCTGCAGCTGCGACGGCGCCTGGCCAAGAATGCGCCACGCTGTTGTCCGCAACTTCATCACATACGGCGGTGGAGATGACAAAAAGATACGACCTCAGATCATGTCGTATGCGGCTGCGTTTGGAGCTGGAGTGACCGTCGCCTCGTGGGAGCCTAACTACCCTAGCGTGTTGACCAAGGGCTATCAAAACGTCGCCACCCAGGCGTGGGTGGGTGTGGTGATCGATGCGATTGCGGAGTTTGCTCCGGACATCAAGCGGATGCTCCACAAGAATAAGGCCGACGATAAGTAGGGGGGCCGGTCGTCCAGCCAATTCCTTGAGGGTCGCCTCCTCCCGGCGCTCACCAAACTAATCCGGGGAAGTCACTCTCCCACACCGCCCGCACTCACAACTTCGTGTTTCAGTTCCGCTGGACTCGTACTCTCGACGAAGGGTAAGCACAGCACCGGGCATTTTACCTTCGAGATCACCTGTAACACCGTGCTGGTGCCGAAGTCTTCTTCTGCCAGCTCGTTTTCGGGGGAACCGAGTACGACCAGATCCGCCCCGAACTTCTCGGCATATTCAGCGATCAGTTTGCCCGCGGAACCGGGAGCGACAATGTGCTCTACAGGAACCGTGTGCGATTCATTGAAGGGAGCGAGATAGCGCAGTCTTTCTCTGCAACGTATATCCTCCAAGCCATTTTCACCCTGCGGAACATGGAGCAGTACCAGTTGCCGCAAGGCCACCTGGTGCGCGCACCGCAGGGCTCGGATAGACGCTTGGGAAAAATCGGTAGCCGCTAGAACGCGCCGCCAACATCCGGCCCACGGCAAAGAGGTGAGCGCATCTGGTGAGATCGTCATGATAGGGCAGCGCGACCTGGCCAGAAGTTGCCTCGCGACAGTACCTAACGCAACCCGGCCTGCTTCCGTCTTCGCGCGAGTTCCCAATAGGAGCAGCTCCGCATGGTGCTCACTGATCGCCTCCAAAATGCGCTCGCAGACGATCCCACTTTCAATGACGGAATGAACCGGGATTCCCAGGGCACTTGTCTCTTCCTCCATCCTCTTCAGTTCGGCAGCCGCCGCGGCATTCGCGCTAACCAGGGAAGGCGCTCCCTTCGGGAATGCATAAGCGAGGGGGTCGATAACATGAACAAGCACCAGTGTTGAGTCATACATCCGGGCCATTACCTGCGCATAGCGGAGCGCCGGAGAAGTCGCCTCGCTCAGGTCGATTGCTACGGCTATGGTTTTGAATTTCAGGGTGCTGGGATTCATCGTTTTCGTCTCCTGTGAAGCTGATCTTTATCTCTTAGTCATCGCAACTATAGGCGGATGAGCGCGGTTTGACCGTGATACCCGTCACAGCATTGGAGCGAGAGGATGGCTCGCCGGCCAGGGAATGGCCTGTGATGTCGATCACAGACACAAAGCCGTTCTCAAGCGATGCTCACAACAGACTCCGCTCGGTAGCAATGCGGACAGGTTGCCGGAGAAAGAGGTTTGTTGTGATAACCGCATGTAGTAGCGCACCACAAAAGGAGCGCGAGAGCTCTCGTTTGGGGCCAGTAGGCCTTCGATTCCGATCCATTCTGGTGGCTACGGACTATTCTTCCGCAAGTGCGACCGCGGTAAAGCTGGCAGCGAGGCTCGCTAAAGAATTTCACGCGCGGCTTTATGTACTCCATGCGGTCGAGCCGGATTTCTATGCCGTCGACATGGCAGGGCCGATTCCCGAGCTCCAGCTGGTGAATCTGGAGGCTGCGCGCGAAAACCTCCACAAATATGCCCAGCGCGTCCCTGATCTGCGAACCGTGAAGCATAAAGAAATCGTGTTCCTGGGCGCGCCCAGTGATGCGATTCAATCCGCCGGTCAAGCCAACAGCATCGACTTGCTTGTGGTGGGCTCCCACGGGCGCCACGGGTTGTCGAAGCTGGCTCTCGGATCCGTCGCCGAATGGGCAATCCGCCGCCTGAAGTATCCCGTTCTCGTGGCCGGACCCATGTGCAACAAGACCTTTCGCCCCATCAGGTCCATTGTGCTGGCCACGGACTTTTCCGACGAGGCTTCGCGCTCGGTTCAATACGCCAGCTCTCTGGCGCAGGATTACAACGCCAGGTTGACTGTAGTCAATGTAATGTCCCACGCAACCGCCACAGAGGATCAAGCACGAAGCGAGCTGAGCACGATGGGAAAACTTCGAGAACTATTGCCCAACGACTCTGGGGAATGGTGCACCTTGCAATATCAGGTGAAAACGGGTGATATTGCCGCGGCCGTCGTTAACTCCGCACAGGAAAGCAACGCGAATTTAATTGTTCTGGGCGCACGGCATCGGTCCACTCTGGCAGATCATGTACCGCGGACCAAGCTATCGGCAATCATTCGTGGCGCCCACTGCCCTGTACTTGTAGTTCCGGCTCATACCTCTTAATACTGCTCTACCGTAAGGAGCGCGCGATGGATCCGATGCATCTGTCCTCGATTATCCGGCCGAAGTCCATTTTGGTAGCTACGGATTTGAATGACCTGGACTTTCTGCTTCCCGTGGCCATTGAACAAGCCAAAGCGACTGGCGCCATGATTTGGCTACTCCACGTAATCCCTCCGGATGCCTACGTCTCGATTGAATCCGGAGCATTTCCTTTCACCAGGAAGGAGAAGGCGTTCCGCGATGCTGAGGCTATCCTGGCCAAAGTTGCAACCCAATTGAAGGCGGAAAATCTGGCTTGTGCGTATGAAGTGCGCCGCTGGTACCCGGTTGACCAGGTAATGGAGTTTATTCGCGAACGCGGGGTGAAGCGCTTGATTCTCGGTACCTCCAGCAGGGGGAAGTTAGGTAAGCTTCTTCTCGGCTCCGTGGCAGAGACATTGATACGCAGTTTGGATATTCCCGTTTGTACCGTGGGTCCCCATTTCCAGCCGACGCCCCAGAGCAACCCTCGCCGGGTTATCATTGCCACCTCTCTGCGCCATGGCCCGGAAAAGAGCTTCCAGTTCGCGGTGGAGCTTGCCGCCGAAATGGCAGCCGAGCTCACGGTGCTCTACGTCCTGGAGCAGGATCGCATGCACGATGGGATTTATGCGGAAGCCATGTCAACCATCGACGAGATGCTGAAAGGGTCAAAGCAAACGCATCTTGTGTCCCGGATTCGGATTCGTTATGGAGAACCGGCGGAAGAGATTGTCTCCGAGTGCTCGGCTCTACGGCCCGAGCTGCTTATCCTCGGTGCGCTTGCAGCATCGCCTATCACGGCCGCTTCCCGCACCGGCGTTGCCTATCGAGTCATAGCTCAGGCCCCCTGTCCCACATTCACCCTCCGGAACGGACCCGACACAAAGCAGCAGCGGGTCAATGGCCGCTCATCTTCCGTGGCGCAGGGTGTCTCGTAGCGATTTTGCAAGGGCCTCATCTGTGACGGGCATCACCGCCGACCTTCGCGCCCGCTGCCACACTTCAATCTTGCAGAGGTGCATATGATTCGATTAACACAAAACACCCGTATCAGACTGATGGTGATTCACGGTTGGACGATGTTGGGCCTGGGTCTGGCACTCTTCTATGTTCGTGCGACGATGACAAATCTCTTGTTTTACGTCATTGGGGGCGCCTTTGCGATGTTACTGGTAGCGGCGTCTTTGCTCTTCATCGCCGGCGTAGATTGGATCTGCGCTGCCGGCCTCGGTTGCCATCGAGTGAGCAGGCTCCGGGGTTTTCTAGTTGTAAGCACGGCCGCTGCCGCCTGCAGTGTCTTCCTGATTCTCTATCCGGGCGCAACCATCCAAATGCTCTGCTATGTCCTTACCGTCTATGCCCTTTCCCTCAGTGTAGGCAAAGTCGTTCTTGCCAGGTCCTGGAAAGGCACCACGCGGGAGCAGACAATCATGTATATCCTGGCTGGCATCGGATTTGCATTCGCGGGCGCTTTGCTTGCGGTCGCCGGCCAGGATGAGCGAGAGTCTCTGGCCGTGGTGGCTAGTTATTCGTTGTTCATGGGACTGCAGATGCTGCTCTCGATGTACTTCCTGCAATGGCAGGCGGTGAAGACCATCAAACCGGTATCAGGTCTTAACCATGCACGCGCGGAAACCCTCCGATAGCTTGTGCATCAAGCAGCGACGCTCTCACCGTGGCGAGAGCGTCGCTGCTCATGGAAGGCCCGCGCCCGTCTAGCACTCGAGCATGGTCATCACCGGGCAGGGAGCCTCGATCAGCACCTTGGCTGCAGTTCCAGGTGACAGATGCGTCGCCATCGAGGATGCCGGGTGCGCACCCATCACAATCAGGTCGCAGCCACGTTGCTTGGCGAGATCAACGATGCTGGTTCCCGGGGCCGTACTGATAAGCCGAGTTCGCAAGCACGAGCAGCTTCCGAGACCTCCGGGAACATGGCGATGGAAGGCTTCTTCAAACGAAACCCAATCCGCGTCTGGGCTCTCCGGATTTTGCGCATGAAAGAGAACCAGGTCTGCTCCATGCTGGGCCGCGAGCTTATGCGCGAATGCGGCAACATGGGCCGAGCGTGGATCGAGAGTTGTGGCACAGATCACTTCGCGCAGATGCCATGTTTTTCCCTGGAGAGCCGGCGCCGCTGGCCCTACCAAAAGCACCGCGCAACACGCGTGCCTCAGGATGGCTTCCGCATCCGAGCCAAGTAGAAGCCGGTCGTAGCCTTTTCTGCCGTGGGTTCCAAGGACGATCAAGTCCACCTCATTTTGCTTCACCGCGGAAAGAAGCTCATCGTACAACGGTCCCGTGAGCGAGATCGTCCGCGCCCGATAGCCTTCGGAGCGCAGCGATGCGCCACTCTGCTCCAAACGTTCTTCATGTGCCGACTGGATCTCAGATTCGTCGATCCAGGCTGCTTCGGGAGGGGTAATCAGGTTGATCGGTGGACTCACATGAACAAGCAGCAACTGCGAATGATCCTGCTTGGCGATTGCTTTGGCGTACTCTAACGCACGTTCCGACATTTCAGAGAAATCTGTCGGAACGAGGATTCGTTCAAATGTAACGGCGACGGGATTCATGGTAGCCATAAGTGCTCCTCTTGCTGAGACTGTCGACCCCGCCCGGATATCATAGGCGGCTTTACAGACAAGTTAGCGGACCCAACGACCTGCTGGCTGTGACAGGAATCACATCGGGGAGTGCAGAGCCGCTTTTACCCGAGGTCGAGCGGAAAATGGGTGGGGTTCACCTGTTGTGTCCTCGATCACAGCCAAGAGATCAGGAATGGGGGATCCTCATTCTGGAGAGTTCGTATGACTATCGCTGAAACGCACCGTCCCCCCAACCCCTCGGCACTCATGGTTCCGGATAAGATTCTCGTAGCGAGCGATTTAACGGACCTCGACTACCTTATCCCGAATGCGATCTCGCAATGCAAGGCCTGTGCCGCGTCGCTTGTCTTGAGCCATGTGATTCCACCTGTACAATCCGACTCTTTGGAACCAGCCGTCCTCCTGGTCGCGGACGTTGCCAGGAGAGAGGAGCAAAAGGTTCTTGACCATGCTAGGCGAACTCTTGGCGGCGCTGCGGCGCAAGTGCGCGCCGCTGGAATCGATTGCGAAGTTGTGATTCGACGCGGCCATCCTCGCGATGAAATCGCGGAACTCGTCGGCCAGGTACACGCCGGGCGAGTTATTCTGGGTACCCACGGCCGGCGTAATCTCAAAAAGTTCTTCCTGGGCTCTACCGCGCACGAAATTCTAAAAAGCACAAACGTTCCCGTATGGACGGTAGGACCTCACGCGCGGCCCTTTGCTCACGGTCAGCCCAGCAGAATCCTGCATCCTGTCTCGCTGTCATCCGGTTACCAGGAGACTGCCAAGCTCGCCGTGGGACTGGGCCAGTTCTACCAGGCCGAAATAACGTTGTTGCACGTCTTGCCTCGCGACCTGCACGCCGAGTATGCGTCCGAACGTCTTGTCCGATGGACGGCCTTCGAACTTACGCGTCTCATACCTGAGGAAGCGCCACTGTGGACGACAGCTACGGTAATGGTTGGAGCTGGGGAAATTGTGGATCAGATTCTTCACGTGGCCGAGAAGCTCGGTGCCGATCTGATTGTTATGGGCTCAAATCCCGACACGGCCTTCTGGCCGGTGCACGGCGACAACACCGTGTACAACGTAATCGCCGAGGCCAGGTGCCCGGTTCTCACACTACGCCATTCGCAGACCGCATAGATAACGATCCCCCACTACCATTCGTTCGGTGGTTAGCGGGCTCCACGTCCTGCCTGGTTTGGCAAACCCATTAAAGGATCGCTATTCAGCCTGGTGCTTCGACTGTAAGTCAAGTTCTCCAATGGTAAGTCGGTCGATGTGAAGGTCTTTGAGCCTGCCTTCTACCAGGCGAAGTTTTCTTATGGTTAGCGCGCCGATCGCGAGTGCACCAATAGCAGCAGCGCCAATTGCGAGCGCACCCACCGCGGTTGCTCCGAGAGCGACTGCCGCGAAGGAAGAGGAGCGGTTGATCTGAATCTCTGTCATACAATCTCTGATGCCGGGTTTCCTCTTGTAGTAGGAGCGGTTGAACTGGGGCGGCTCATTCCACCGATCGAGGCCGCAGCGGCCTCTTGCTGCCATCGTTGCCTGGCGCCGTGTCACGGTAAAGTGCGCCGAGCTCTCGGTCTTGATGTTTATACGTGATTTCGATCACCGCGGAAAGTACGCTCCAGATCTATAGGTAGTCGTTGACCGTATATTCCATGAACACGCAGGAGGCTGTCGTATGAATGGACTGGTCCAGGATTTCGTCTATTCGGTTCGCCAGATTCGCCGGGCCCCGGGATTCGCGGTCGCCGCCATACTAACCCTTGCCCTGGGAATCAGCGCGAACAGCACCATCTTCAGTTGGATCCAAGCCACGCTGCTGACGCCCATCCCAGCCGTGACGCACGCCAGTAACTTTTTCAGCGTGGAGCGAGGCGAGGCCAACGAGAACCCAATCGCTCCTTTCTCCTACCTGGACCTTAAGGACGTGGAGCAACGCAACCGCCTGCTTGCCGGCTTGCTCGGCTACCATGATGACTGGATGTCCCTCACCGGCACTGGCAAGCCGGTCCGGGTATACGGCGCGCTCACTACCGCAAACTATTTTCGCCTCCTGGGCGTTAGGCTCAGCCTCGGTCGCGGGTTTCTACCCCAGGAAGAGCAGCCTGCTGGCGGCGCCAATGTTGTCGTGATTAGCTACGCGTTGTGGCAGACGCACTTTGCAGGTGATACATCCATCCTTGGCCGGGAGTTTGAGATCAACCGCCATCCCTTTACCATCATTGGCGTCGCGCCAAAGGACTTCATTGGCTGCAAGACAGGCATTCGCGCCGACTTATGGACACCGCTGACCAACGATAAGATAGTTTGGGGCGGCGACCGCATCCTTAATCGCAGCGCGCAGTGGCTCAATGTAGTGGGCAGGCTCCGTCCCGGCGTGAGTCTGGGTGCAGCTCAGGATGAACTCAACCGTCTGATGCAGCAACTCGCCGCGGAGTATCCGGAATCGCATCGCGGACCGAACAATTTGTCGCTCTACCCGCTATGGCGGTCCCCCTTTGGCGCTAACGTCTACCTCGCATCCACGCTTCCTTTGTTGCTGGGGTTGGCCTGCCTGGTGCTTCTTTTGGCCTGTGCGAACGTGGCCACTCTATTGCTGGTACGGTCGATGACCCAGCGACGGGAGACCGCCATTCGATTGGCATTGGGTGCTGGTCGTGGGCGCGTGATCCGGCAACTTATGATGGAAAGTATGCTCCTGTCCCTGGCCGGTGGCATCCTGGCAATGATTCTCACCACATGGACAGCCGGTACGTTCGCTTCCTTCATCCCGCCGACCAGCAGTCCAATCACGCTGAATGGCCACGTAGACGGAACCGTTCTACTCATGACTCTGTTGATGTCGATAATGGCCGGCCTGCTCTTTGGCATTTTGCCCGCCGTGCGTACGTCGCATCTCGCGCCTTTGGAGGCGTTGAAGCAGGAGACGGGCAACGTTTCCGCGGGGGCTAGCAAGACGCGCCTCTCGAGCAGCCTGGTGGTAGCGCAAATTGCGATGTCGATGGTCTTGTTGGTGTGCGCCGCTCTTTTTCTTCGCACCCTGCGCAACGTCGACCGCGCAAACCCCGGCTTCACTCCGGGCCACCTGCTACTCGCGTCCTTCGATCTGGACGCGGCCGGTTATTCGCGCGAGGACGTCACTGCTTTCCAGCGGCAACTGCTTACCCGGCTGGAGGGACTGCCAGGGGCGGACTCCGCCGCGCTGGCAGATTGGGTGCCGCTCGCCCTTTCACGACGAACTGACGAAATTGTTCCCGAGGGCTATGTACCGCGGATGCATGAATCGATGGCGACGCAGAGGGCAGCGGTAACCCCGAATTACTTCCGGACCATGCGCATTCCACTACTCATGGGCCGCGACTTCACGTCCCATGATGACGATCATGTGCAATCGGTGGCTATCGTGGATCAGACGATGGCGAACATCTACTGGCCCAGGCAGAGCGCTCTCGGCCACGAATTGCGTATCCAGAACCGCCGCTGCATTATTGTGGGCGTAGTGGGGAATAGCCGTCACTATCGCATGAACGAAGAGCCCGAACCCATCGTTTACCTCTCGCTCTATCAGTTCCCCCAGCGTCAATCGTTTATCCACCTGCGCACATCCTCTGACCCGCAGGTCATGGCTTCTGCCGTGGGAGCCGCGGTGCATGCGCTCGGCCCGGATGTGCCTGTTTTCGACGTAATGAGCTTCGAAACGAGCATGCGTCTGTCTAGCATATTCGCGCGCGTCGGCGGCGTGTTCGTGGGTGGCTTCGGCCTGATTGCTCTAGCGCTTGCGACGGTGGGAATTTATGGGGTAGTGGCGTACGCCACTCGTCAGCGAATGCATGAGATCGGCATCCGCATCGCACTGGGGGCTTCACGAACGCAGGTCTTACACCTGGTGATTGGGCAGGGAACGCGGCTTATGCTTGCCGGCCTGACGATTGGCGTTGCCGTGTCGTTCGCGGTTACGCGTCTGTTGCGCAACGCGCTTTACGGCGTCTCTGCCATGGATCCGCTGACGCTGGCCGGTGTCTCTTTGCTGCTCGCGTCGGCGGGGCTCCTCGCATGCTATCTGCCGGCACGTCGGGCCATGCGAGTGGATCCAGTGGTGGCACTGCACGCAGAATAAGGCTCGGCATCCGGCAAGAGGAGCATTCCACAGGCTGATTCCGGTCCGTTGGGGGCGCCAAAGGAGACGATTCCCTCGTCGGGGCGACGATATTTCGTCTCAATGCTCGTCATCCAGTCAAGCCCCTTCCCGGTTTTGGGCGAGCCTTTCACCCCTAAGTCGCCTGCTTTCAATAAACCTCAACTTGGCTTGGCGCACTCAGCCTTTGGTACCTGGTTTGCTCTACAAGGAGCAGCGAAGGAAAAACAAATGCTGAGAATTTCGATGGACCACGAGACAGCCCTGGCAACACTGAAGATCGAGGGTAGAGTAGTAGGCCCCTGGGCGGCCGAGTTGGGCAAGACATGGCGCGGGTTGTGGGCTTTGAGCAAACAACCAACGTTGCAGCTGGATCTCCGGGGAGTCACCTATGTTGACTCAAACGGCGCCCGAATTCTTCGCGAAATCGTCAAGGCGACCGGCGCGGAGATCTTCGCTGACTCGCCCTTAACTCAATATTTTGCCAATCAAGCTAAGCGAGACATAACGATGGAGCCGGCCGAGGAGAGCTAATATGCTAAGAACAAGCGAACATACCCCAACTTCCACTTGTGAAAACTGCAATCTGAAGCAGAACGGATTTCTTTGCCATCTGACGCCCGCGGCAGCGAAGGAATTTGAGTCGATCAAGCTCCCTTCCCGCTATCCCGCGGGATCGATCTTGTTCATGGAGAACGAACCAGCGCGCGGAGTCTTTCTTGTCTGCTCCGGCAAGGTCAAGCTCTCAGTAAGCTCAAAAGGAGGCAAGACGCTTATCCTGCAAATGGCGAAACCAGGAGAGGTTATCGGTCTTAGCGCTTCGATGTCCGGAGTCCCCTACGAGGTCACTGCAGAAATTCTTTACCCTTCGCAGATCGTGTTCATCCGCAGAGAGGATTTCCTGTGCTTCGTTCACCGCTTTCCTGAGGCGTACGAAGCAGTCATCCGCCAGCTGAATCTGCAGTATGGGCGGGCTTGCGAGCAACTGCGCACAATCGGCCTCTCAACCTCCGCCCATGAGAAGCTGGCGCGCCTCTTCCTGCACTGGTCTTCGGATGAAAAACAGGAAGCGACTCAGATCAGAGTACCCCTGACCCATGAGCAGATTGCTGCGTGCCTGGGATCGACCCGCGAGACGATCACGCGGACGCTGAGCGATTTTAAGCATAAACATCTCGTCACCCTCAGAGGAACCACAGTCATGATTCCCGATCGCTCGGCGCTCATGGCGATCAGCGGAGACTGACGGAGGGTCGCTCTGCGGATGAGTGGCACCTTCGCTCTGCTGGTATACTCCTCAGATATTCTGAAAGCGTCGACATCTGAATTGCACCATGAAGCATCCGGCAGGTAAGCTCGAGCCACTCGTCCCAAAGGACGCTTCTGAGCATGCGCACGCGCTGTTTGAGAAGCTTTTCCTGGCCTCTCCGGATGCAATTATTGTTACCAGCATCGACGGCCATATCTCTGCAGTCAGCCCGGCAACCGAACGGCTTTTTGGCTACAGCCCGGGAGAGCTGATCGGCAACCTCGTAGAAATTCTCATCCCTGAGCGATTTCGCACCCGGCATCCTCAACGTCGCAGTGTTTATCTGGCTGCGCCTGTTGTGCGCCCAATGGGGACCGGCCTCGAACTCTACGGTCTCCGGAAAGACGGAACTGAGTTTCCCGTCGACATCCTGCTCAGCCCAGTCGAAGCCGGTGGCGACCATTCCGTTTTGACGGTGGTGCGCGACATCACCGAGCGCAAGCAGGCCGAGACCGCCTTGCGCCAGAGCGAAGAGCGATTTCGCCTTCTGGTGGAAGGCGCCATAGACTATGCGATCTTCATGCTTGATCCGGGAGGAAGAGTCGCCACCTGGAATTCCGGCGCAGAACGAATTAAGGGGTATACGGCAGACGAGATCGTCGGCCAGCACTTCTCGAAGTTCTATCCCCAGGAAAGTGTCGAGCGGGGCAAGCCCCAGCACGAATTAGAGGTAGCCGCAGCCGAAGGCAGATTCGAAGACGAAGGGTGGAGGATTCGCAAAGACGGCTCACGCTTCTGGGCGAATGTGATCATCACCGCCTTACGCGGGCAGCACGGTCTGCTCGTCGGATTTTCTAAAGTCACGCGTGACTTCACAGATCGCAAGCGCACAGAAGAGTCGCTGGTGCTTGAACTCGGCAAAGCGGTACTGGCCAACCCGGACATCCGGCAGATGTTGACTGCCATCGAGGCGAGTCTTCAGCGCTTGATCCCCCACGACTACGCGGCCATTGCCCTTCACGACGTCAGTAACGCCCAAGAGTTGCACCTGCAGGAACTACCATCGGCCGGCGAACCGGCCTTTTCTCAGGAGGTGATTCTCCCCATCAAAGGAACGCCGGAAGGCTGGGTCTTTATCAACCAGGAACCACTTCTGATGAGCCAATTTGACTCCACGAACCTTGGTCCACCCACCTATCAACTGAAGGCCGGAGTTAAGTCAGGTTGCTGGGTTCCTCTGAACTGCCGAGGTGAAGTGATCGGCACCCTATTCGTAGGCAGCCGGCGCCAAGCCGCTTTCGACCAACGCCATATAGAGATGCTCCTCCAGGCGGCAAGCCTGATCGCTGGAACCATCGGGATCGACCACGCGTACCGCCGAATTGTTCAGCTCAGCAGCAAGCTGAAAGAGGAAAAACGCTATCTGGAGGAGGAGCTGCGCACAGAGTACAACTTCGAAGAAATCGTCGGTGAAAGTCACGGTCTGAAGACCGTGTTG
Source organism: uncultured Acidobacteriaceae bacterium (assembly GCA_963788515.1). GTDB lineage: Bacteria > Acidobacteriota > Terriglobia > Terriglobales > Acidobacteriaceae > PALSA-350. The sequence goes on along the minus strand of CAWBGZ010000015.1, from coordinate 919,440 downwards.
AAGCAGGTGGAAACCGTCGCGCCAACCGACGCAACCGTGCTGATCCTGGGCGAGACCGGGACCGGCAAGGAGTTGATCGCGAGGTCCATTCACACCATCAGTCCGCGGCGTGACCGGACCTTCGTCAAGTTAAATTGCTCCGCGATCCCTCTGGGCTTGTTGGAGAGCGAGCTTTTTGGCCATGAAAAAGGCGCTTTCACCGGCGCCATCTCCCAACGAATCGGGCGATTGGAACTAGCTCATATGGGCACGCTCTTCCTCGACGAGATCGGAGACCTGCCTCTAGAGCTCCAACCCAAACTCTTGCGTGCTCTGCAAGAGAAGGAGATCGAGCGGCTCGGTGGAAGAAAGACGATTCCGGTGGATGTTCGGCTGATCGCGGCCACCAATCGCGACCTTGCCAAGATGATCAAGACCGGCGAGTTTCGCAGCGACCTATACTATCGCCTGCGAGTTTTCCCCATTACTATCCCTCCGCTGCGCATAAGGACCTCGGATATTCCACTGCTCGTCCGTTACTTCGTCAACAAACACGCGAGACGCATGAACAAGCCCATTCAAGAGATTCCGGAGCAAACCATGTCGGCCCTGGTGGCCTGGTCATGGCCCGGCAATGTGAGAGAGTTGGAAAACTTCATTGAGCGGGCAGTCATTCTTACCCCCGGCTCAACCCTGCGGGCCCCCCTGGCCGAGATGGAAAAGCCGGAAGACGCAAGTGAAACTATCTCTGATCTTAATTTCCATGCCGCGGAGCGAGAACACATCCTGCGTGTTCTCAGGGAAGCGAGGGGAATGATCGGCGGAAGTGGGGGGGCGGCGGAGAAGCTTGGGCTCAAGCGAACGACCTTGAATTCCAAACTCAGGAAATTGGGCATCGAAAGGAGCGACTACGCCTAGTGGCTGGCCAGCGCCCGGGGGCTACTCTCGGATGGTAAGCACCGGGCAAGTGCTTTCGCTGATCACCTGGAACGCCACGCCGGTTTTAAAATTGTCGAACCATGATGAGGTTCTACGCGTACCCAACACAATGAGATCGGCTTTCACCCGCTGGGCGAGTAACAGAATGCCGTCCGCGGCAAATCCGTGCTCCAGAACACATTCTGGTTCGCACCATTCCCGGGCCACGTCGGGAACCAATCGCTGCAACGCGCTCACAAACCGATCGTTCAGTTCCTGGTCGTTCATTTGACCAGAGCCATCTGGGTCCGGCAGCACATGACACAGGTAGAGATGGGCGCCGAAGTCCTGGGCGAACGATAAGGCAAACACGCAAGCCTTGGCCGCCTCCGGAGAAAAATCCGTGGCGTACACGATTCTCTGAAAGCTTACCGGCAGCTTTGGCGGCGGTACCGCAGGTCCGATGGTGAGAACCGGACATCTGGTTTTGTGAATCAGCTCTTCCGCGGTCGATCCAAGAACCAGTCTAGCCACGCCTTTGTGACCGCGCGTTCCGATCACTAACAGGCTGATATTCCTGTCCTGGGCTGCCTGCAGAATCTCGGTGGCTGGGTCTGTTCCTTCACGTAAGACGGCCTCGGAGCGTATTTGCTTTAAGTCCATGTCGTTCTTCAGGCGGCCCAGGGATTCTTCTCCAAACCTGCGAAAGATGTCGAGGCTGAGGCCCGCGTCCGAGCTCTTGAAAGCGGCAGCAAGATCGACGACATGCATCAGGCGAACCCTCGACTGATAGCGCTCTGCGAGGGCTTGCACATATACCTTGGCGGCTTCTGCGCTGGGTGAGAAGTCTGTGGCAAATAGAATGGTGTCGAGCGTCACCGCAATCTGGTTTCCAATAATCGTCATACTGAACCTCCTAAGATCCAAACTTTGTTTAACGATATCCGCATCAGCCCGAGAAGTTCGAAGGCACCGTCATTACCGGGCAGTGCGCTTCGCGAATCGTAGCGCTCACCACGCCGTCGGCACAGTCGGTCGCCTGGTTGCCACTGCGGTGGAGGCCGAACAGAATGAGAGAAGACTTCGACTTGGCAGCACGAGCGGCAATTGCCTCGTCGGCACGCCCATGGACAACGGTCCAACTCACGGTGATACCTCGATCACGCAATTTGCCCGCCCATTCTTCGCATCGTTGCTCGTTATCTTTGCGCCGAACATGCTGATGCGTGGGATCCATGACATGTACGAGCTCCAGGCTCGCTCCCATTTGGGCAGCAAAGTGGCCGGCAAACGCGAGAATATCGTCAGGGGACTCGACTGAGGTCATAGCGCAGAGAATGCGCCGAATAGCAGGAGCCTCGCGGTCGCGGAGAAGTGCGTGGGGCCCCAGAACGAGTACTGGACAGCGGACTGTTCGAAGAAGGTGCTCGGCGGTTGAGCCAAGGCGTGGCCGGTCGATTCGACCGTAGCCGAAGGCGCCAAGCAAAAGAAGATCCGGCGTACGCTCGAGGATAGCTCCTTCGATCGTGTCCGAAACATTGCCAATCCGCCGGACATAATCGCTCCATATCCCTTCCTCCCGCAGGCGCTCTTCTATATTTTTGAGGCCAGATTGAAGATCCCGCTGAGACATTTGCATTGCGAGTGGTCCGGCCTCCAGAGCGCTGGCGTATTCGGCTGGGCTCTGCACGCCGATGAGGTGAATGAAGGACCCAAACTTCTTAGACAACATCACCGCGTACTTTAGCGAGGAGTCTGCCGCTTCAGAAAAGTCATAGGCTACGAGCAGTTCTTTTAGATCGTAGTGAATGGATTCTGCATAAACAGGAAGCGTATTATTTTGCGTCATAAGGTTACCCGTCGTACATCTTGAGTTTCGGGCAGTTGGGGAACCACGCATTCTTCCACCACTTCCCTCAGCACCCTTCTAATTCGAGAATCCCTCTGGCCGCACTCGTCTTTGAGTTCGGCACGGGCCAACGAGGGCTCCCCGTCATGGTCGGAGACCACCTTGAATATGGGTGAGCAGATTGGGCACAACCAGAAGAATTCAGAGTGGAAGTCCTGCTCAATACCCCTCTCCCATTGATAGACCGAACCTTGCCGGAGATAGCGCAGTTCCTCGTTGCACTTTGGATTGAAGCAATGTCCGATCATAAGGGACCTCTTTCATGGGGCTGTACGGCCACGCCGGTTCACTGCAGCAATCACTGGCGCTCGATGGCTTGGTCTCCCCGGCGTGGCGTGCCCGCGCGCAGCTCCCCCATCTGCGCGTCAGGATTCAGTCTGCTAGTAAGTGACTTGAATGCGGTTCACGACGGACTCGATTCCCGGGGCGGCCCAGGCTGCACGTTCGGCTCCTTCGCGTTCCGCAAAAGAATGTACCTTTCCGGTCAACTCGACTGTACTGCCCTGTGAAGAAACCTGGATGCTCCGCGCATCGAGCTCAGCACTGCGGCGCAGCGCAGCTTCGATTGCGCCCTTAACCGAGGCGGGTGAAACCTGTGTCTTGACAGCTATCAGATTGATGACACCCCTGACCCCACGAACCCTCTCGGCGGCCTCTAGCGCGGATGCTTTCTGGTAGTTCCACTCCGCGGCGCCTTCTAAAGTGACGAACCCCTCGTGCACGGTTGCAGTAATCTTCGTCTCTGGGACCAGGGCGTGAGACCTGAGAACGTGTTGAACGTCGCGTGCTATCTCAGGATCGGTACGCGTGCTGGGTCGCACCTCGATGTCGTTGGCGATGGAGACTACTCCACGAACTGTCTTCGCGGCTCTCTCCGCGCTCGCCTTTTCGGCAAACGTATGAACGAATCCTGTAAGCGCCACGGTCGAGCCCGAGACCTTGACGTTGATATCCTGCGATTGAATGTCGGGGCGCCATTCAATCTCGCGGAGAACCGCCGTCCTCAACTCGTCATTGGTTTTGATGTTATCGATTGTGGTAGACATCATGTCCTCCCTTCCCTTCAAGCGCAAGCCTACGGCTTATAGGGCATAGATTCTGTGATGAGCGTCACGTCGGTGGGTCGGCGCGCAGCCATTGATCGGATACTGAAGATTTGGCAATCTCTCGCGCGTACCGCATGGCAATCACGATCAGCGGTGGGCAGGGCTGATGTGACCTGCAACGCAGGCAGCCCTTTTCGATGCTCTTGTAGATACAGGTGTATCCCTTCTCAAGATAGTCGTTTGACATTCTGCTCAGCTCCGATATCAAGTCTGGAGCCGGCGGGATCACCGGGTCTGTGATCGCTGTCACAGCCGGCTTCGGCGTCACTCATGGGGCAAACTGCTTCCGGTCCAGGCATTGTCCGCCGAGTGCCGAGTGAGCCAACAAATAGGCTATCCTGAGCCTATGGAGAGAGCTCAATGATTGAACCCCAATCGATCGCTTACATTCTGGGCCTCGGCGGCTCGATCCGCACCATCCACGAGCTTGAATCTGCCGTTTCGGCCGGTCTCCCGAAGCGCTCCCTGGAGCGGCTCTCCGCCCGGCTCTATGCCGATCCCCGTACGGCAAGTGCGTACAAGTTCAAGGTGGTCCCACAGGCTACGTGGAAGCGGCGAACGAAGCGCCTATCGGTCGATGAGAGCGAACGAACCGAACGTCTTGCCAGAGTGCTCGCTGCGGCGGAGTTCACCTGGGACGACCGCGAGCAGGCCCGAGAGTGGATGACTAAGCGGCACCGCGAACTCAGCGGGCAAACTCCACTGGAGGCCGCACGCACGGAGCTTGGCGCGCGCAGAGTGGAAGGCCTGCTCGACAAGCTCTTCTTCGGACTTCCGGCTTAGGTGTTCGCATATCGCATCGCCGATGCGCGCCATCCGATCTTCGATCCAACTGGCGCGGTGCTCCATGGAGGCCGATGGAACTCGATTGGGCAACGCGTCATTTATGAGGCGGAGACCTACGCAGGCGCACTCCTGGAGGTTCTGGTCCATGCCAACCTGACACTTCCCCCGAGAAATCACAAGGTAATTCGAATCGATATCCCGGATGATGTGGCGATAGAGAACGTACGAATCAGTGACGTTCAAGATTGGGACGCCGAGGATATGGTGGGCTCGCGCGCTTTCGGCGACCAGTGGATCCACGAAGCCCGAAGCGCAGTCTTAAGGGTCCCGAGTGTTGTGACTCAAGGCCGAGAACACAATCTGGTCATCCATGCAGCACATCCGCAGTTCTCGCGCATTTGTGCCGGCAAGCCTGAGGCCATCGCTTGAGACGAACGGCTGTTTCCGCCGGCAAAGTAGACTGACCCATGCTCCGAGCTGCGTGGGTCAAGAATGAATCACTGCTCCAAGTTGTACGAGAACGTATCTCACGATCAGCACATCTTGATGCCATTCTGCCCGATATCGGCGAACACCTTCATGAGACCCGTGGTGCCAAGAAGCTGCCGAACCTGTTTGCCAAGATTGATGAGCTCTAAACTACAGCCTGCCGACCGGCCAGAAACGTAAAGACGAACCAGTGTGCCCAGGCCCATGCTGTCTACACGGGTAAGGTTGGTCAAGTCCAGGACAATTCTCCTGGTGTCCGGAATCAGCTGGCTGACCTTGACGTAGAGAATATCGTTCACGCCCGCCACCAATTTGCCGTTGCAGCGCACAACGAGTGCATCGCCCGCACGGACAACGTCAAGCGTAAGGGGGCTGGCGGTTGCTTTGTCAGACATGAGACCTTGCCTTGTCGAAATTCCTGGATTTTAGGCCGGAAACCGATTCTCGCATATCGCCGTAGCGCTTGACACGGCGAAATCCAGACCAGGCAAGCAGCCACTCCCGTGGGATCATTGGTGCATGGATGGCCGCCTGCCTCTGCCTACCCTGCTATCGCACGCGCTGGTTGCTTTTACCATCGAGTTCGACAATGAGTTCGAGCACCAGGTGCCGCATCGGACGACGAACCATGGCTCGACCACTCATTCGCGCCCAGTTCCCTGGCTGGTGTCCCGAGTCATGTGGTCGAACTTTATGCGCTTTGTCGATGAAGAGGGAATCACAGTTCGCGAGCTGCAACAGCGGCTGCAGATGACCGCCAAGAACATGCGCATCTGGTTGACCCGCATGGGAGAGTGGTGGGGTTACATCGTCGTCGAACCCAATGCGATGGTCCATCCTACGCCTGGGGGGCGAAAGGCTATCGAGATCTGGCGAACACTGGAGAGCCTCATCGAGGGGCGCTGGCGGGAGCGCTTCGGCGAAGAACCCATCGACCATCTTCGCGAATCACTGGCCACAATACTCAGCCGGATTGGCATCGCGTTGCCCGATGGTCTTCCGATCCTGGGCTATGGACTGTTCACCAGTGGGCCTGAAGACTCGCGGCGTGCGGCGACGAATGGAGCAACTGGCACCGGCTCCCTGGCTTCGCTCCTCTCCAAGGTTCTGCTGTGCTTCACCATTGAGTTCGAGCGGGAATCGGAGGTGTCGCTCGCCATCAGTGCCAATGTCCTGCGTCTCACACCTGAGGAAGGGGTCGAGGTGAGCGACCTCCCGCGCCTTTCCGGAGTGTCAAAGCAGGCGGTCGCGATGTCATTGAGCTTTCTCTGCAAGCGCGGATATGCCGTGATCCAACCCAAATCGGCCGGGAGCCGGGGGAAAGTGCTTCTGCTCACTTCCAAAGGCCGGAACGCACAGGACAGGTACCGTCAGCTGGTGCGGGCGATTGAAGAGCGTTGGCGGGTACGCTTTAGCGCGAAGGCGATCGGCCATCTGCGGGAGTTGCTTGAGCGGTTGGCGGGCGACCCAATGGCGCAGCGATCCCCATTTTTTCGTGGATTGGACCCTTATCCCGAAGGTTGGCGTGCATCCGTTCCCAGGCCTGAGGTGTTTCCGCACTACCCCATGGTCTTGCACCGCGGCGGGTTTCCAGATGGCAGTTGAAATTACTACAGTGCTGAACCCTTCCTTGAAAAAGGTAATGCATCTGATGTATGATGTTTGATGCAGAAGGAGTGGTGATGCGTACTACCCTATCTATTGATGATGATGTGTTGAGTGCAGCGAAGGAAATGGCCGCAGCGCAAGACAAGACGGTGGGCGAGGTCATATCCTCGCTTGCCAGGCGGGCGTTGAATCCACTTGAATCTCGGCGAAAGACGCGGAACGGCGTTCCCTTATTGCCGGTGCGTGCGGGCACGGCAAGGGTGACATCAGAGCTGGTGCATCAGTTGCGCGAGGAGCTGGGTTGAAGCGGTTTCTGATCGATATCAACGTCCTCATCGCATTGATCGACCCCGCTCATATCCAGCATGACCGGGCCCACGAGTGGTTTGCGGCCTCGGGGAAGAAAGCGTGGGCTACCTGCCCGCTCACGGAAAACGGTGTCCTGCGAATCGTCGGGCACGCGCGTTACCCGAATTACCCTGGCGCACCTGCGGTGGTTGCAGAACTACTGACCGCGTTGTGCGGATTGCCCGGCCACGATTTTTGGCCCGATGACATTACCCTTCTTGATGCAGGGCGAGTGGACCGCGGCCGGCTTCTGGATTCCGCGCAAGTGACGGACACCTATTTGCTGGCGCTCGCCAGAGCACACGGTGGACAACTTGCCACCTTCGACCAGCGCCTGGTCACGGATGCCGTTGTGAACGGAGCGCAGGCGCTCCATTTGATCCACTGACCCTCAACTTTTCATCGGGCCTTTGAAGCTTCGAATGCCAGTCGGCGGCGCTCGAGGAAGCGGCGGACCGCGGGATCGCGCTCCAGGCCGATGGCAATCTCGTATGCATGCCAAGCGTCCCCATGCGCACCTGTATTCGCCAATAGCTCCGCGCGCGCTGCCCAGTAGGGCTGGTATTCGACCAATCGCGTATCGCAAGCCGGGTCGGGCATGGCTTCGAGGGCTGCCTGCGGGCCCTGCAGCTCCGCCAGAACCAGCGCGCGATTGATGGCCACTACCGGTGAGCCGGTGATGGCGAAGAGCGCGTCGTAGATCTGCAACACTGCTTCCCAGTTGGCCTGGCCCGTGCGGCGGCGATGCACGTGCGCAGACTGGACTGCGGCTTCAAGTTGATAGCGGCCTACGGCGCCAAAGGCGCGGGCGCGTAGAAGCAGCGTTTCGGCTTCATCGATCATTCGTAGGTCCCAGCGCGCAGGATCCTGCTCGCCCAGGGAAATGTACTCGCCGCCTTCGCTGCGTCGCGCGCAGCGGCGGGCCTCCGCGTGCAACATCAATGCGAGCAGGCCGAGCGCCTCCGGCTCCGCCGGCATCAGTTCGGTCACCAGCTGAGCCAGAAAGAAAGCTTCGCCGGTGAGATCGCGTCGCGCGGTGTCAGTGCCCGCCGCATCGCTCCATCCCTCGGAGAACGCGGCGTAGATAGCCGCAAGTACCGTATCGAGGCGTCCGGGCAGTTCTTCGCGCTCAGGAACGCAAAACGGAATCGCAGCCTCCCGGATCTTGCTCTTAGCCCGCACCAGGCGTTTGCCCATGGCTGTAGGGGACATGAGGAACGCGGATGCGATGGTTGCCGCATCAAGTCCCAGGATGACCTGCAGAATCAACGGTGCGCGGATGCCGGCGTCAATGGCGGGATGCGCGCAAGCGAACATCAACGCCAGCCGACGGTCTGGAATCTCCCAATCCGCGGGAGTCGTGCCCACCACGGTGGCGATCTGCTCCAGGTCCTCGTCTACCAGGTCGCTGCTGTGCTGTCGCCGGGCCATATCGATCAGCTTGCGCCGGGCAACGGTCAGCAGCCACGCTTCCGGGTTTGCCGGGGATCCATGGTTCGGCCAGTCTGCCAGCGCCGATGCGAAGGCCTCTGAGAGCGCATCCTCGGAGGCAGCCACATCGTGGGTGCGTGCGGAAAGAAAGGCGACCAGCTTGCCGTAGCTGCGGCGCGCAACCGCTTCTGCCGTGCTGCGCGCCTGCTGGTCGCCTTCACATGAGGGCATGGCTGGTTTCTCAAGCCGTAGCGTGTTGGAGATTCTGTGCTCGGCTGGCCTCAGGCATGCTCCAGATCGGGCGAACTTCGACCACCCCATGACCGGCGCCTGGGCAGCGAGCTGCCCAGGAGAGAGCGGCATCCAAATCGGGTACGTCGATCAAATAATAGCCGCCCAGCTGCTCCTTTGAATCCACGTAGGGGCCATCCAACACTTGTGACTTGCCGTTGACGGTGCGCACCGTGGTCGCGGTTGAGATTGGCTGCAGCCGGTTCGAACCCTGCAAAGCGCCCGCCGCCTTCAGTGCTTCACTGTATGCCATGTAAGCTGCCATTCCCTGTTGCTGCTCACTCTTCGACATGTTGGACCAGCCCGCCTCGTCCGCATAGAGCATCAATAGATATTGCATAGAAACCTCCGTCATCGATTTTAAGCGGGCGTTGTCGTCCGCTACTACCATGACGTGTGAGGGGATTCCATTTGGACATCCTGGTGAAAATTCTCAGCGCAAAGCAGCCACGCGCTTGTTCACTTCTGCTCTCTCCTTCACCATGTCTTGTTTAAGCATCGCTCCATTCTGCACCAGCAAATCGCCGCCCACGTAAACCCGTTCCAGGTCCCGCTCGCCGGCTACAAAAACCAGGGAAGCGTAAGGATCAAAAATCGTTCGGAAGAGGGTTGGATCGATCACCAGGAAGTCGGCAAACTTCCCCGGCTCCAGGCTGCCCAGGCGGTCGGCCACGCCGAGCACATCCGCGCTGCCCATGGTGTGCAACCGCAGCACGTCGTACGGGCTCATGATGGTCGCATTCTCATATTTGTCGCGGATGGCGTAGAGCCCAGTGCGCATATTTTCAAAGGGATCCGCGATATCGGCGCTGGCCTCGCCATCGACGCCCATGCCCACCCGGATGCCGGCCTTCAAATAAGCGGGGATGTCCGCCACTCCCGACGCCAGCCGCCCATTCGAGAGGGGATTCCAGGACATCGCCACGCCCGCTTTCGCGCTCTCCGCCACAATGAAGCTGTTGGTATGAATGAAGTGCCCGAAGATCAGCTGCTTCGAAAGCAACCCGCTATCCATGAACCAGCGAAACTTGCTCTGCTGCTCGTACTGCGTCTCCGGCGGTTCCAGGTAGTGGGTTTCGTTTCCCAGATGGAACTCGTCTCCCAGCTGCTTCTCCATCAATGTCTGTTGATAGGTATTGTTGAATGCTGTCCCGCCGCTGATCATTACGGAGAGAAAGTGGCTCGACTTCGGCTGCGTAGCCGTCCAATCCAGAAAGGCTTTTAATGGCGCCCGCGCCTGCTCAAATCCATAGCTGGGCTGCACCCCCAAAGCGGTAGCCCGGCCCACGGACATGCTGTGGACGAAGCGGATCCCCGAGTCCATCTCCCCGCGAAATCCACTCTTGTCGTACTCATCCGCGGTGACCGCTGTTGGGGCTCTTGTCCGCGCTTCGAAGTTGAAGTTGTAAGCCGTAGTAATACCATGCTGCAGATGGTCGAGCGCGCCATCCAGGGTGAACCAGTACATATCGTCCGGGCTGGCTTTGATGGCGGGCTTATAGAGCGCATCGATCCATCCCAATAGGGTCTGGTCTGCACCCAGGCCGCGGAAAGCGCTCTGCCATAGGTGGCTATGGGCAGAGATAAAGCCAGGGATAACCCAGTGGCCGCCGGCGTCCAGGTTTTCCTTGGCCAGCAGCCCAGCTGGCGGATCGCCCGCCGCAACCGTCAGTAGCCGGCCATCCTCTCCGACCACCAGGTAGCCCTTCACCGGCTCGCGCTGGTTCGGCGCCATAGTCAGGATGAAGGCGTTCTTCACCACCAGCTTGGCTGGACCGGCAGCCGGTGCTTGCGCCAATACCAGGGATGCGCTGGCCAGCGCGGCCAACAAACAAAATGCCCTCAACGTTGAGATAGGACGGCAAGGTTTAGGAGTCATGCGCCATTACTAAATGAGACCGCTTCGCAGAACAACAAGAAACTGACCGTGACAGAGATACAGGCCGGGATATCAACCTGTGAAGGGCTATCTGGTTGACACGCCGGTCGGTGATCGGCTGGAGTTGAGCAACCAGCCAAGCCCACTTTCCCTGGACGGGTGCCCCATGTTCGCACCAGCGTACATGGGCCGAAAAAGACGGGCGACCCGGATTTCCTGCTACGTGGCACTCACCAACGGCCACGTGTGCGGCTTTCGGTAAGGAAAGCCGCATGCGGCTCGACAACGCCACCAAACTCAACAGGAAATCCGGGGGAAGCCCTCCAACGCTCTTGCTATGCGGGCAAGAGAAGGTCGCTCAGGCTAGCATCTTCCTCCGCAGAGTAAGAGCATTCGAAACATATTATTTTCGGCCCACGTACGCTGAGGCGAACGAGGGGCACCCGTCCAGAACCATAGAGGGTGGTTCGGTAGATCAGGTCTGCTAGGTAACCTCTCCAACCTAACTTGGACCGGTCTGCGGTAGGTACCACTCGTCGACCAACAATGGACACGGACGCGGCTTCCATCCACGCTATTATGTAACCTCCAATGACAGCCTCAGCCGACCCGGAGGTAAGCGTGGGCCCTCGCAACCCGGTGCCCGGGTCTGCAGCTACGCCAGCCTCCGCCAATGCCATCGATGAAGTTGAGGGGCTTCCTCAGTTGTTCTTGTTCGGCCTGCAGCACGTACTGGTGATGTATGCCGGCACGGTGGCGGTGCCGCTGATTCTAGGCAGCGCGCTCCACTTCACGCCGAAGCAGGTGATTGCGCTGATCAGCGCCGATCTGTTTACCTCTGGCTTGGCAACCCTGCTGCAAACTATGGGCTGGTGGAAGTTTGGCGCGCGTCTTCCTCTGATCCAGGGTTGCTCCTTCATTTGCGTCGCACCTATGATTCTCATCGGTAGCCATTACGGCGTCCCGGCCTTGTATGGGGCGGTCATCAGCTGCGGCTTGTTCACCATCCTGGTGGGGCCCTGGTTCAGCCGTATGCTGCGCTTTTTTCCTCCCGTAGTGATCGGCTCCGTGATCACAGTGATTGGGCTATCGCTGCTGCCGGTAGCCGGCGGATGGCTGGGCGGGGGCGACCCCTCGGCGGCGGACTTCGGCAGTTTCGGCCACCTGGGATTGGGTCTGGCCACGATCGTGCTGATCGTGGCCATCCAGCGCTTCGGCCGCGGCATGATCGCCAACCTCAGCGTGTTACTGGGGCTACTGAGTGGCACCGCATTGGCCGCCTTGGCCGGCCAGGCCAGCTTCAGGCAGGTGCCGGCCACGCCGTGGTTTGCCCTGGCGCATCCACTCCTCTTCGGTCGCCCGCATTTCGTGTTGCTGCCTGCTTTGGTGATGAGCCTTTCCATGCTGGTGGTGATGACCGAGACCACCGGCAACTGTCTGGCGATCGGCGAGATTACCGGTCGCCCGATCGGCCCGGCGACGTTAACGGCGGCCTTCCGCGCAGATGGGCTTTCGACCGTGCTGGGCGGGTTGTTCAACAGCTTCCCTTACAACGTGTACTCGCAAAATACCGGTCTGCTCGCACTCTCCAAGGTCAAGAGCCGGTTTGCAGTCGCGGCCGGCGGCGGCCTGCTGGTCCTGCTGGGATTTCTTCCTAAACTGGCCGCCGTCATCGCTGGGATTCCGCGGCCTGTCCTGGGTGGCGCATCGATCGTGATGTTCGGCATGACAGCCATGGCCGGCATTGAGGAGTTGACCCGCGTGCGCTACCAGGGAACCAGTAATGCGATCATCGTGGCCGTCTCGGTGAGTATGGGGGTGTTGCCCATTGCTTCGCCCCAACTCTTTGCCCACGCTCCGGATGCCGCGCGGCTCTTCTTGAACAGTGGCATCTTTCTGACTGCCGCGACCGCGGTCCTTCTCAACCTTTTCTTTTCGCCAAAAAACGGAGGTCTGAACGATGGAAGCAGTAACGGAACAAGTAACCGAACAGGATCTGAATTTTTTGCGGCAGGCGATTGAATTGGCGCGCCAGGCGCGTAACGACGGCCGCCACCCCTTTGGCTCGCTGATTGTCAATGAGCGGGGCGAGACAGTCGTCGCCGCACGCAACAATGCAGTACGGCCCAACGGCGAGCCGACGCAGCATGCCGAGATGGTGGCCTGCAGCCAGGCCGCCCGCCTGCTGACCGAAGCCGAGCTCGCCAGGTGCACTCTGTACACCAGCACCGAACCTTGCGCCATGTGTGCCGGCGCGATTTATTGGATCGGCATCGGCCGGGTGGTCTTCGCGCTACCGGAGACCGGCCTGCTGCGGTACACCGGGAGCCATACGCAAAATCCCACCCTCGATCTGCCCTGCCGCGAAGTCTTTGCCCGCGGACAGAAGCCGATCGTGGTCGCTGGACCTTTCCTGGAAGACGAGGCGGGCAAAGTGCACGAAGGTTTTTGGGTTTCTTAGGGCCCGTAACTTATCTCCATTTACACTGGCAGGATGACGAAGCCGCCCAAGGTTGACCTTGTCGGTGTCGGCCTGAACGCGACAGATACGCTCATCGCTCTCGCGGATTACCCGGCACGTGGTTCGAAGGTTGAATATCGTTCTGCCAACGTACTGCCTGGAGGCCAGGTCGCCACCGCAGTGGTGGCTTGTCAGAACTGGGGCATGTCAACGCGATACGCTGGCATACTTGGCGACGATGCCGCTGCGACTCTTCATCAAGAAGCGTTCGCCCGCGCAGGCGTAGAGACCCAGATCGTCACCGTTGAGGGAGGAGCAAGCCCGCAGTCACTCATCCTGGTTGACGGCGGGGGCGAGAGGACCGTACTTTGCCGGCGCGATGAGAGGGTCGTCCTGAAGCCTACTCATCTCGATCGCCAGTGGATCGTGAATGCGCGAGCCCTTCACGTCGATGGCTACGACACGGAGGCCGCAACCGTGGCCGCCGGTTGGGCCCGCGCCGCCGGTATACCCGTGATCGCCGATCTGGACGAGCTGTATCCAGGTTTAGAGAAGCTCCTGGAGAGCGTCGACTATCTCATCGTGAGCAGGGATATCCCCTCCCGGCTCATGGGGGAGCCCGATTTAGAAATGGCCTTGCGTCAAATGCAACGTCGCTATGGATGCCGTCTCGCCGCCGCGACGCTTGGCCACGATGGCGTGCTGGCTTGGGATGGGAAGCACCTGCACCACACTGCGGCTTATCGTGTTCCGGTCGTCGACACCACCGGTGCTGGAGATATCTTCCACGCAGGGTTTATCTACGGGCTACTTCAGGATTGGCCCCTGGAGCGACAACTCGACTTCGCTTGCGCCGCGGCCGCACTCAATTGCATGGCGGTGGGAGCCAGGGGCGGTATTCAACCGGTCGAGACCATTGAAGAGTTCATGACAACAGGCGTCAGGCACTTTCCTGCTTATTGCGTTTCGAGTTCGGATTAAGCGATTTCACCCCTCAGACCTGCAAGACGTCGCCGTCGCGGGCGACCATCTCATACAGCACAGGGTTGACAAAGAAACCAAGAAAGAGCCGCGAGATCAGCCCGGCGACGATCACAATCGCAAAGGGCCTTTGCGTGTCAGAACCAATGCCGGTGGAAAGCGCGGCGGGCAACAATCCCAGGCAGGCGACCAGGGCGGTCATCACAATGGGCCGCAGCCGCAGGAGCGAAGCCTCGCGGGTTGCCGTGCGAATGTCTTTATTTTCCAGGCGCAGCTTATTGATGTAGGAGACAAGAATCACGGCAGTTTCGACGGACACGCCCATCAATGCCAGCAAGCCCAGAGCCGATGAGACGCTGAATGGAGTGTGCGTCAGCTTGAGCGCAATCAACGCGCCCACAGGTTCCGTAAGGATGACGCCCAGAGCAATGGTCACCGGGAATTTGAAGTTGCCGTAAAGCGCAAACAAAATCATGAAAATAATCAGCAACGAAAGCGGCCCAATGAATTCGATCTGGTGTTTGGCTTCAAGAAATTCGCCATACTCGCCTCCCCACTCAAGCCGATAGCCGGCCGGCAGCGACTTGGTAAGATCCGCGATAGCTCGCTGTCCATCGAGAACCCCGCCCTGCAGGTCGCGCCCTTCGATGCTGTATTGCACGCCGATGTAGCGTGAGTTGTTTTCGCGATAGATGAAAGAGGCGCCCCCTGCCTCGTGGATATTCGAAAGATCGCGCAGGGGAATCTGCTGTCCAGTAGGCGTTCCCACCAGCAGGTTGCCAATCTCCTGCGCATTCCCGCGGAATTCAGGCTTCATGCGCACCACCAGGTCGAATAATTTCTCCCCCTGGATGACCTGTGTAGCCGCCTGGCCGCCTACGGCCGCCTGCACCACCGCCTCCACGTCCGCGACGTTGACGCCATAGCGGGCAATCTTGTCGCGATCCACGTCGATCAGCAGGCTCGGCTGGCCGAGTTCGCGCACCACGGTCAGCTCTGTGAATCCAGGTACTTGTGAGAGCCGCCGCTTGATTTCGAGCGCCTTGCTTTGCAGAACATTCAGGTCGGGGCCATAAATCTTTACCGCGAGTGCGCTCTTGAGCCCCGTCAATGCTTCGTCCACCGCATCTTCGGCCGGCTGCGTGTAATTGAAGATGACTCCCGGAAACGCGCTGAGCTGTCTTTGAATGTCCTCGGTCAGTTGAGCCTTGCTATGGATGGAACCGCTCTTCCACGAAGCATCGTTGTAGGGCCTCAGGCCCACATAGAACTCGTCGTTGAAAAATCCGGTGGGGTCCGTGCCGTCGTCGGGACGGCCAAGCTCGGAGCCAACGTCGGTCACCATCGGATATTTCATCAGGATCTTGCGCACCTGGGGCGAGAACCTGCTGGCTTCCTCAAACGAAACCGTGTAGGGCATCGTCGCCCGCACCCAGAGCGCACCTTCGTCGAGGTGAGGCATAAACTCTCCGCCAATGAAGGGGACGAGCAGGAGCGTGGCAGCGAAGATCAAGGTGGCTACGATGATGGTTATCTTCGGGTGGTCGAGGCACCAATCGAGCTCTGAAGCATACTTTTTGCGCAACCATTCAAAGGGCTTGTTTTCGCGCTCGTGTACGCCTCGTTTGAACCAGTAGGCACACATGACGGGAACAAAAGTAAGGGTCAGGATCAGGGCCCCAATCAGCGCGATCGACACCGTATCGGCCATGGGCTTAAAGAGCTTGCCCGAAGGTCCGCCGAGAGCATAGATCGGCAGATAGCCGGCGATAATCACTGCGACCGAATAGAAGATAGGGCGATCGACGTCCTTGGCTGCCGCCAGGATCACCTCTTCCAGGTCGTAGCTCTGGCCCTCACGTGCGCCCAGTTCGCGGAAGACGTTCTCCACCATCACCAACGTTCCATCGATGAGAATTCCGAAATCTATGGCGCCAATCGAAAGCAGGTTCGCAGCGACTCCCCGCGCATGCAAAAAGATGAATGAAAACAGCAGCGCCAGCGGGATGGTGAGGGCGACGATCACCGCGGCCCGAATACTCACCAGGAAAGCCATCAGAACGATGAGCACCAGGGCCATGCCCACCAGCATGTTGTGTTCGACCGTGTCGATCGTTAGCTGTACGAGGTCGCTGCGGTCGTAGTATGGTTTCACCTTTATGTCCGCAGGCAGAATGTGTTCATTCAGCTGCTGCGTTTTTGCTTCCACACCCTTCAGCACGGTTTGCGTCTGCTCCCCGCGCCGCATCATGATGACGCCTTCGACCGCATCATCCTTCTTGTTGAAGCCGAACTCGCCCAGGCGCGGCGCGTTGCCGATGGTCACGTCGCCAATGTCGCGGATACGCACCGGCACTCCATTTTGCGAGCCCACGATCACGTCGCCAATGTCGAACGTATCGCGCACCAACCCCAGGCCGCGAACATAATAAAATTGGCCGCCTTGCGAATAAAATCCACCGCCGGCATTGGAATTGTTGACGGAGAGTTGCTGTACAACCGTCGGCACCGTGACGTGATACGCATAGAGTTTCGCCGGGTCGAGCAGCACCTGGTACTGCATCACCGTGCCGCCGAAACCGGAATCGTCCGCAACCCCGGAAACCTGTTTGTATTCGCGCTCGATGATCCAGTCTTCATAGACCTTCAGCTCCTGCGGCGTGCGGTCAGGGCTCTCAAGCACATACCGGTAAACCAACCCTGACGGGCTCGCCAGCGGCGCCAGCGTAGGAGTGACGCCGGTTGGGTAGGCGACCTCGCTCAGGCGTTGGAAGACCACTTGGCGCGCGAAATAATCGTCTGTGCCTTCGTCAAAGGTCATGATGACGTCGGAAAGTCCATAGAGAGAAATCGAGCGCATCACCGCCATCTTGGGCACGCCGTTCATTTCCACTTCCGTCGGCACCGTGACCAGGCGTTCGATTTCTTCGGCCGCGTGTCCGGGCCATTGGGTGATGACTTCGACCATCGGTGGAGAAAGATCGGGGTAGGCGTCCACTGGCATGTGCTGGAACGAGATCGCTCCGCCGACGGCAATGAACGCCACCAGCAGCAGCACTAACAGCCGCTGCCGCAGCGCAAACCGGACCAGGTGATGAATCATGCCGAGCTCCTCAGTGTTGCAGCGAATTAGCAAACTGAAGAAACAAGCTGCCGTCGCCTACAATCTTCTCTCCAGGGGTAAGACCCCTTAGAATTTGCGTCTGTCCATTCAGGCTTTGACCAATCTCCACGTCTCGCCGGCCAAACTGATTTGCGCCGGTGGCCAGATACACGAAGGGTTGGTTGTTGTCGTCGCGCAGAACCGATGCGTCGGGTACGGCGATGGCGTTCGCGATCGAACCCGCCGTTACCGTGACCGTGCAATACATATCCCGTTTCAGTTTCTCCCCGGGGTTGTCCACGACAATGCGCGCTTGCAGCGTTCTGGTGTTTGGATCGAGGGCGGGTGAGACGTAGGAAATCCGCCCGTGGAAGTTACCCGGATATGCGTCCGTTTGCACTACAACGTCGTCTCCGGTGCGCACCGAGGCCAGGTCCGCCTGGTACACATTGGCCAGAACCCATACCGTGCTGAGGTTCGAGATCGTAAAGGCCTGGGTCTGGCCCGCTTGGACCACCTGGCCCGGTGAAACCAGGCGCTCCACTACCTCGCCACCGATGGGGGCAAGCACGGGAATGAGCGCTGAACTCGGCGCCTTCGCCAGGTCGGCTGGATTCCTGATACCCAGAATCTTCATTCCCTGGTCAGCCGCGTTCAGGTCCGCCTGGGCCTGATTACGATCCGATTCGGCTTGCTCCAGATCGCGCAGGGCGATGGCCTGGTGCTGGTACAGGTCTTGAGCACGGACGTAATTCTTATCCGCGAGGCGGTAAGAATCCGCCGCCTTCAAATAGGCGTCCAGCAACTGAGAATAATCGGGGCTGCTCACGTCGAGCATTGGCTGGCCGGTTTTGACATGCTGCCCGGGCACTACCAGGATGCGGCTGACGGGGCCGCCGACCTGGGTGATGACCGGCGTAGTGTCAAACGCGTTGTAGGCCACGGCGCCCGTAAGCCGAAGCGTGCGCGTTAACCTGGTGGGCTCAACGGTGACTACCCGCACGTGCGACATCTGGTCAGGCGGCAGGGTGAAGAGCTGGGCGACCGCAGAGGGAGAAGTACTCGCGGAATACGAGGTCATTTGGCCCGCTCCCTTGCGATCGTTTGAGCTGCAGGCGGTGATCGTCAAGGCGAAAGCCAGAGCCATCGCACTTTCGAACCCGCGGTTGCGGTACGTGATTGGTCCGATGGTCATGGCAAGCTCCTGGTTCCGACAGCTTCGCGAAGCTGTTCGAGCGCGAGAAGGTACGAAGCGAGCGCCTGTCGGTAGGCGAGTTGTGTGGCCCGATAGCTGCGCTCCGCGTCGAGGAAATCCAGCAGGCTCGCAGCGCCATGCCGGTAGGCGTACTCGCTGATGTCGCGGGACTGTTGCGCCTCGCTTATGTAACCCGAGCGATAGAGGCCGACGATCTGGTCGTTGGTACGCAAATTCTCAAATGCATCCCTCACGTCCGTCAGTACCTGTCCGTTGGCAAACCTCTCCTGCTCCTGCGCTTGCGTGATGGCGAAGCCAGCGCGCGCTATTTCCCCCTGGTTACGATCGAAAAACGGCATTTGTATTTGTCCAAACAGGGAGACGTCGTTCAGATCACCGATGTGGGTGTAATCGATGGCAGCGGTGACGTCTCTTTTGCCGATCGCCTGTTGCAACGCGTGTTGGCTGTTCGCGGCGGTGACTCCCTGCTGCGCTGCCCGCAAGTCCGGTCTGCTCTGCAGGGCTTTTGCCTGAAAGTCGTCCAGGTTGCCCTTGACTGGCTGGTAGTCAAACGCCCCGGCGACGTCATAGTCCGGTGCTATCGATTCGTAGCCCAGCAGTTGCCGCAAGTCCGAGAGCCCCTGGACCCTGGCGAGCTGCGCAGCGGATACGTCGGTTTGAAATTGAAGCAGCTGGAGCTTGATCTTCAGCAGATCGCCCTCGCCGATATCGCCCGCTTTGTAACGCGCTTCGCCGATGTCCACGCTTTTCTGGAAGCTGTTGAGATCTTGAATGGCCAGCTGAAGAGTGGATTCGGCGAGTTCCACATTGATGAATTGGCTGGCGACGCTGAAGGTGAGGCTGCGCTCATTGTCGGCAACCAGCGACCGTGACTGGGCGGTCAGATCTTTGGCGGCCTGCAGACGGTGCTGCCGTTTCTTGCCTCGCTCAAACAGATAGCTGACGCCCAGGTCGAACTGCGCCGTGTTGTCGAGGTAGTCGGCGCTGAATTGACTTGGCTGAAAAATCGGCAAAAACTGCCAATCGCTTAAGAGCACTGGATTCGGCCGCAGATTCGCCGTGGTTTCTTCCGCTTCGTTCTGCTGGATCGTGGTGCGCGCAGCCAGGATGTTGTGGTTGTGTTCGAGCGCCATCTGAATGGCGTCGTCGAGCGAGATGGTCACCGCGGCCCGATTTTGCGCAAGCGAGTGCGCCGGGGGCGACGGCGACTGAACCGGTGGGGATTGCGCCCCGGCGCCACCGGACACAAATACGATGACCAACAGAAATGGAAAACGCAAACGTAGTAAACGCATGAGAGGTCAGCCTCTTAAGGAGGACGGTATACAGATTGGCGGGCCGCGAACGGCACGTACAGAGGAGGCTGACTAGGCCGGGGGTCCGCGCACAGGAATGCGCC
Organism: uncultured Acidobacteriaceae bacterium; assembly: GCA_963788515.1. GTDB lineage: Bacteria > Acidobacteriota > Terriglobia > Terriglobales > Acidobacteriaceae > PALSA-350. The sequence goes on along the minus strand of CAWBGZ010000015.1, from coordinate 899,536 downwards.
GGACGGAGGGATTTGGGGAGAAGTGATCAGCTTGAGGTTCCGGCCCAGGCCCCGCGGGAAACGCAACACACACATGGATGCCCGAAGGCGTCGACTCGATGGCTTGATGGGTGAGATGGCAGATCGGGCAGGTGTCCGCGGGAGCGTTGCCATGATGATGCCAGACTGCCCCAAGCGTCGTCGCCATAACGATCGCGAGGAGCGCTATCGGCAATGCGAGGCGCCAGATTTGCTTTTTAGCGGACACGTTTAAGGTACATTTCAAAGGCCCAACACAGGTTCGATAAGTTTAGCCCCAAAATTCACAATCTTGATATCTTGCTCATTTTTGGCTACTCAAGGGTTGATAACCTTCTGGTCATCAGCTCTATCTATGGCCACGCACTGCACCGCCGTAGATAAGAAAGCAGGTTCCGCTACCGCGCCGTTCCCAAGATTGCATTCCTTCCAATAGTCTTCGAACGGGTATCATTCTGGAATCATGATAAGGGGTATTCTGCGCGGTAAGTTGTTGCCTGCCTTTGTGTTTGTCGTGTTTGCCTCCCTGAATGCGCGAGCTTCGGCCGTGCCGCTGCAGGCTCCTTTGAACATAGAGGGGCTGGGCAAGGGTACCGTCGCGCTGGACGGCGATTGGCAGTTTCACCTGGGAGATAACCCCGACTGGGCCTCGCCCACGCTGGATGACTCTGGCTGGGAGCGGATTGGAGTAGACAAACCCTGGGGCGACCAGGCCCACTTCGGCTACACGGGTTATGCCTGGTACCGCCGCCATGTGAACTTTGTCCCGGTGGCTGGGGTCGAATCGGATCTCGCGCTCCTCCTGCCGCCCATCGATGACGCCTATGAGGTCTACTGGAATGGGAGTCTGATCGGTCACCAGGGAAAATTGCCGCCGCACGCTTTCTATTACGCGAACCTTCCGGCTCAGATAATCGGGCTGGGCCGGCCGGGAGCCGGGGTGCTTGCCTTCAGAGTGTGGAAGGCGCCTTACGTCTCTTCTGATACCGGCGAAGCCGGAGGCCTGAACGCACCACCCCTGGCTGGGCCGGCCGACGCCATCGCCGCCTACAAAGGTAATCTCAGCTATCGCTGGCTTCGGGGCCGCCTGTTTGGCTCCGCGGTCCAGCTCATCTATGCGCTGATCGCGTTGCTTGGCTTCCTCTCCTGGTTCCGCAATCGCAAGCAACGGGTGTTGCTCTGGATGTCCGTCTGGGCTTCCGCTCTGTTGCTCTCAGCCTTTTTCGGCAGCCTCCGCTTGCCCTTTACGGCTGGCGTCGTTAACGGCATCACGCAACCCCTTCTCTCCTTTGCAGACATCGCCATCTGGTATCTGTTGCTGTATCTGCTGGAGTTAGATCGCCATCCTTTTCTACCCCGATGGACCCGCATTCTGGCCTACATCTCGATTTTCTGCGGAGCCGGCGACGGGGTGTTGACCATGCTGGACTGGAGCGGCCCCCACGTAAAACTCTTGCAGACAGGCGACGCCCTGCTCACCATACCGACCATGTTGATTGAAGCCTATCCGCTGGTGCTGATTGGCTTCGCGCTCGGAAAGCGGCTGGATACCGCGCGCTGGCTGATGGCTATCCTCGCCGCGCTGACCCAGTTGACGCTGGGCTTCCAGAATTTCACAGGTCAGGGCGTACGCTTCACTCACTGGACCATCTCGCAAAAGACCGCATCGCCGTTGTTTATCGTGGGCGGTAATCGGTTCAATTTGTCTACGTTGGAATTTGCCTTTCTGCTGATCTCCATCGTGTACGCGGTTTACCGCTACTCGATTGAACAGAGTGAGCGCCAGGGCGTTCTTGAACAGGAGTTCAAGAGTGCGCAGGAGCTGCAACAGGTGCTCATCCCGGAGACGCTTCCCTCACTCGATGGCTACGCGGTGACCAGCGCCTATCGGCCCGCCCAGCAGGTTGGCGGCGATTTCTTTCAGCTCATCGCTCTGCCTGACGGTTCCGCTTTGTTGGTTTTAGGCGATGTGAGCGGCAAGGGGCTGAAGGCAGCCATGACCGTCTCGCTGATCGTTGGAACTATCCGGACAGTGGCGGACACCATGGACGATCCGTCGGAAGTCCTTTCTATACTCAACCGCCGCCTGTATGGCCGCCTGAAAGACGGGTTTGTGACCTGTCTGGCTATGAGGCTGGATCCAGACGGAGAATGCATTCTGGCGAATGCCGGGCATCCTCCTCCGTACCTGAACAAGACCGAACTCAGCTCGCCAGGCGCTCTGCCGCTTGGCCTCGATCTAGCCGCCAAATACGAGACATTAAAGCTCCGCCTCGCTATCGGGGACCGGCTCACCCTTTATACCGATGGCCTGCTCGAGGCGCGCAATGCCACCGGCGATATCTTCAGCTTCGAACGCCTGCGGGCCCTGATCGCAACCCAACCGGACGCGAAGCAAGCCACCGAGGCGGCCGTCGCCTTCGGCCAGGAGGACGACATCACGGTGATTACCCTTACCCGCTTGGCTCCTGGAGTCGAAGCCACCACCTCGCTGCTGACGCCGGCGCTGGTGTCGTCCAGCGCGTAGTTTGCGGTTTCGAAGTGCGCACAAAAATTGCTATTCGGGCCGAATCGTGAAGCGGAATCCGAGATCAAAGCAGTGCGGCATTGAAACAGCCCAGGACCTCAGTCTCGGGTCATTCAGAAAAACCGTGTCCGGTTAAGGACCGCTTGAAGGTAATTGATCATGATTCCAGTAAGACGCCACGTGGCTTCGATCGTTTCCATCCTCACCCTGTTCTTTCTTGCCCTTGGATGCCACTCCCAAATCGCGCCTACTCCAGCGCAGGCGGGCCCTACCCTGAATGCGGAGGCGGTCGCCGGAGAGCTGCGAACGATTGCCGCTGCGGGGACGCTGGCGGACCTGACATTTCCCAACTTTTCCGACTACGGCCAGCAGGTTCAGGCGCTGTATCAGTCGGTGAACTACGCGCCGGTGTGGGTCCGCGGCGGACAAGCGACAAACCAGGCGCTGGCGGTGATCAATGCGTTTCAAAACAGCCGGCAAAAAGGGCTCAACCCGGAAGAGTACGATGCATCCCGCTGGCCTCAGCGCCTGAACGCGCTTAAGAACGCACTGGGCGATGCAAACACGGTGGCCCATTTCGATGCGGCGCTCACCGTGAGCGCGATGCGCTACATTTCTGACCTGCACATAGGACGGGTCAACCCAAAGCAGTTCAAGTTCGGCATCGATGTGCAGCAAAAAAAATACGACCTGCCACAGTTTCTGACACAGAAACTCCTGGGAGCAAGTAACGTGCCCGAGGTATTGAGCCAGGTAGAACCGCCCTACTTCGGCTACCAGCGCACCGAGCAGGCGCTCCAGACCTATCTGGGGCTTGCGGATAAAGATCACAGCCCGCCGCTGCCCGATGTGCAAAAGACGCTGGGCACGGGAGATGCCTACGCGGGGGCCGAGGCGCTGGGGCAACGTCTGCAATTACTGGGCGATCTACCGCAGGGCGCGGTTGACAATGCAAAGCCCGGGATCTACGAAGGCGCGTTAGTCGACGGGGTCAAGCATTTTCAAACCCGGCACGGATTAGGGGCGGACGGCCGGCTCGGCAAGGACACAGTGCGCCAGCTGAATACACCTTTGAGCTTCCGCGTTCAGCAGTTGGACGATGCGTTAGAGCGGTGGAGATGGCTGCCCGCGGACTTTTCGCCGCTGCCCGTAGCGGTCAACATCCCTGAGTTCGTCTTGCGCGTATTTTCACCCGATCACCGCGTTGCCATGCGCATGAATGTCGTCGTAGGCAAAGCAGTACGCAATGAGACCCCTGTCTTTGCAGACCAGATGAAGTACATCATCTTCCGGCCATACTGGAATGTTCCCTTGAGCATCACGCGTGGGGAGATCATTCCCGCGCTGCAAAAAGACGGCGGCTACCTGGCGAAGAAGAACTTCGAAGTGACGGACCAGAGCGGCAAGATTGTTACCAGCGGAGCGGTGAGTGCTGACGTTCTGGCGCAATTGCGTTCCGGCAAGCTGCTGGTGCGCCAGAGGCCGGGACCGTCAAACTCGCTCGGTCTCGTCAAGTTCATATTTCCCAACGAGCACAATGTATACCTTCACGACACACCGGCTCAGTCGCTGTTCGCTCAATCGCGGCGCGACTTCAGCCACGGATGCATACGCGTGGGAAAGCCGGCGGATCTGGCAGCGTGGCTACTGCGAGACCAGCCCAAATGGACTCCGGACGCGGTAAAGGCGGCGATGCAATCCGGGCCGGATAATCAGCAGGTGAATTTGGCGCCCCCAGTTCCGGTGGTGATTATCTATCTGACCGCGGTGGTAGAGGAGGATGGCGAAGTCTATTTCTTTAACGACATCTACGGCCATGACCAGACGCTCAATGCAGTGCTGGCGAAGGGACCGCCTTATCCGTGATAAGGGGAGATGCTACCAGCGGCGAACACGGCCTACGTCTACGTGAACAAAATCGGATTGCGCGTAGTAGCCCACTCCGCCGCGGCCCATCGACAAGGCCGCATCGCGAACCTCCGCACTGGAAACTCCTGGAATGCGAATATCGATGGCCTTTGCTTCCATGTGCTGGCTATGTTCGGCAACCCCGTGCCCATGTTGCCGCAGGTAGTCGTTGCTCCACGGGGTGCGGTAACCACAAACGATATCGATTTCGCCGTCGGGGCGCCCCAGCTTGGCGAGCAGATCGTGCAGTAGATCGAATTCTTTGAGGTCGTATTCCTTTACGTCGCCGGTGCGGTGGTCGCGCAGAAAATGGTCTAATTCTGCAACGCGATCGGGCAGGTACTGATTACCTATCCGGTAAACCACATCGATATGTTCGCCGGTGTGCAGATGATAGAGGCGTAGCCGGTAAGAAGGGGAGGCCGCCTGGGTGCTAACATTTACCGCGCCGGATGGGAACACACCCAGCAGCGTGAAGAAAACAAACAGCTTAGCGGTCAGCGAGCTCTTAAATGCCATAGGTTTTTCCCGAAGGTAGAAGCTCCCCTATTATAACGGGTTACCGAAGGTGAGCTTGGGGTGCTGGGGCGGGCTGCGGATAAAGTCCGGATAGGGATGAGCATGCGTCCCTCAGTGGCTAAAGCCGTTCCTGCTTTTAATCACTTACGTACGGGCTGATGCTCGCTGCGGCGAGGTAGCCCGTACCCTTCAAAAACCGGAGTTTTTCCAGAGACCGGAGTTTTTCCGCGGCCTGCTGGGGCGGCCTCACGAAGGGAACTTGGTTTGCGCAATCGAATGAACTTACCTGCTGGGCCGCCGCGCCGCCGACGTCGATTTGGACTGCTGACTCAGTTAATCGTGATTCTCGTCTGCGGCGGGGCCTTTTTTCTCCTGGTGACGGCGGTGTTCGCTCCATGGGGATTTTATTTGGGAGGACACTTTCATCCGCTTCCTTACTGGCAAGGTCTGGGACGGACGAACGTTGCCTCCGCCGGCGGTGAATACGTGTTGTTTGTTCGCGTACAGCCAACATCACGCGGTAGCAAAATGTACTTGACGACCAACCTTTCGGGTATCGCCTATCTATGTACACCAAAGGGCGAGCGCTATCGGCTTTCGCTCGGTGGCAGCATGCCACGCCACCTTCCATTGGATACGCTGGGTCAACCGATTCACCTCTACATGTCTAATGCGCCAGGGTGGAAAACCCAGTTCCTTACCGATCGCAGGCCATATCTCGATTTCTACGGAAAGTGGGGCGACCGCCAGCTGGTGCTGGACGATCACAAGGCCCTTTCCAGCGCGTTTTTAACAGACGGCGCGCTCTATAAGGCACACGACCCAAACCATCCGGCGGGTAAGGAGATCGCGCACGTGACGCTCCAGGAAGGCAGCTACGATGAGTTTGAGGCGGCCTGTCCCCCACAAGCGAAATGAAGCAGCGTGCAAATCCATTGAGATCGGCTGTAACTTCTGTAGCGTAAGTTCGTCTCAGAACCGGATGGAGATTTCTATGTTCAGTTCCTTTGCGATGCGTAACACCATGGTTGCGCTTTTGATCGCCTTTGCTGCCTCTATCGGCTGCAGCGCCGCAGCCAGGGCGCCGATACCGCCTCCGGCCAGCGATAGTGCCCTTGCCCAGACCCCGGGGAAGCAGACTGCAGTGTTTGCCGGAGGCTGTTTCTGGGGCACTCAGTCTGTCTTCGAGCGCGTCAAAGGGGTACTTTCCACAACCGCGGGATACTCCGGCGGTTCAGCATCCACCGCGACCTACGACCAGGTGAGCGAAGAGAATACCGGGCACGCGGAGTCGGTGAAGATCGTTTTCGATCCCTCGAAAATCACCTATGGCCAGCTACTGCGCATCTTCTTCTCCGTGGCTCACGACCCTACCCAACTGAATCGCCAGGGACCGGACGTTGGATCGTCCTACCGCTCGGTTATTTTCTATAGCAGCGATGAGCAGCAGAAGATCAGCAAGGCCTACATCGCGCAACTGGACGCGGCCAAAGTCTTTCCCAAACCGATCGTGACCGAGGTCGTTCTCTTGAAGGGCTTTTACGATGCTGAGTCGTACCACCAGGACTACGCACTGCACAATCCGAACAATCCTTACATCATGGTGTGTGATCGCCCGAAGATCGACGCCCTCAAGCAGCAGTTTCCGGAGCTGTTCAAGGACTACCACGGCGAGTAACAGCTAAGCTGCTCCTGTGCTTCGCCGGCTTTTGTGGGGCGATGCCGGCAATCATTCATCTCAGTCCTTGTTCAACATGGACCGCCCCTTTGCCACGCGGCTACAGACTTGTCCAAATTAGCTTTTTTCCTGGATTGCCTCCTTGGGTGTGGCCGAGCGGAAATGGCACATCGAGAGCCACTATCCCACTCAAGCCAAAGGACGGCTTGAATGGGCCACCCAGCCACCCCGGGCCAACCCAGCATTTGTGGAGCTGCAAAGAGGCCTGTTCAGTTATTTATAAAATTCGATATTTTTGGGTCCTTTTTAGCATTTGCAGTTCAGCGGAAGCGGGCAAAGGGGTTCTTTTTGATGGAGTGAGGAACTCTCGTGTCTGGAACAAACGCGACCTGGGGGACATAAGGCGGCAGGTTTTCCGCGAGGGGAACGCGCAGGGCGAAGGTGGGCTGGCTGTGGCCAGGGTCCGGAGGCGCCTCTGCCGGCGAGCCGGGAGCGGGGCCGGGCTCGGGGACTCCCCACGGCACGCCGGGGCGGGCAGATGCTTCTTGTTGCTGTGCTTCTTCCTGTTGAGGGGCAGGGCTTGGCTGCGGGTTGGCGGCAGAGGCCTGCTGCTCGCGAAGCCACGCAGATTTATAGATTTCGGCGTTGACCGGCGCAGGGGCGGGTTTCTTCTCCGCAGAGAGTGCGCGACGGTCGGGGATGAAGTCTTGCATGGCCACGATCATGGAAATGGCCTTGACCTGCCCGGTAATGCTGCCTCGGGTCATTTCGGGGCTGAGGTAGGCGAGGTCCCAGAGGCGTGCCAGTACTTGCTCGCGGTTCGGGCTCAGAGGACGCTGTTCCTCCACGGCTCGGCGGGACAGGTCGGCGTCTTGCTGGAGGAGCTGCTGCTGGACGGCGGCGCGGTGCCCGAGCATGTAGGCGTGGACACTGGGTTTGGCTTTGGTGTAGGCGGCGGAGTCGGGGTTGAGGCCGACGGCTTCGGCGGCACGACGGTCGGTCATGTCGCCAGAGAGGACCAGGAGGGCAAAGGCTATTTCCTGATCGGTGATGGGATCGCTCACTTCATTGGGCATAGGTGGCTCCTTAGATTCGAGAGAAGTTAGGGGTAGAGGTTTTCTGGGTCGGGGGCTGCAGGGTGTGGATGTGTTGACCGAAAAGTGCATCGGGTGAATCGAGCGTTAGAGGGAAAGCGATGTGGTATCCCACATCTCGCGAAAGACGAGCGAGATGTGGGGCACCCATCCTTTGTGAGGAACGAGAGCAATAGAAAATCCCGCCGCGTGGCGGGATGCTTGGGTTGCCTATTTTGTGACAGGGATCGGGTGTGCCACCGGACGGCGGTTAAAACCGTCCTTCGCTCGCGCTTAGTCCGTAAGCTACCGGAAACTGCCGGTCAGGGAACTGCTGCCGAGAAGCCGCCCCTGCCGAAATCAACTGCTCACAGGATATCGCGCTCGGAGTTGGCCGTCGAGACCCTTTTCTTGCATCGCCGGTTATCGTTTCGGAGGTTACTTTAACTGCCTTTCCTATTGGCCCTTGCCAAGGCGGCGAAAGTATTCAGCCACAGCTTCTTCGTAACCGGGGGGAACCGGCGGCTCTTTGGCGGTGCGCACCTGCCCCTGCGTCTGGTCGTCTGAATCGTGGCGCAGTTGAAGTTCCAGTTTGTCGACTACGCTGAGCACCTCGGTATGGAGCTGTTCCACCAACGCCGGATTCCCCGGGAAGCGGCGGGGATCAAGCCGCTGCATCTCACGCACCAAGTCCTGAATCTCCTTGAGAGCTGTGGGGTCATTCTGGGCCAGGTGGTGCAGCTGGTCCAACTCCGACAACCCCTGCCGGTAGGTAGCTTCAGGATCAGCGGGTATGGGCGAATTATCTGGAGCAGCAGGCCCGCCGGACCGGTCGAAATGGTTGTTCCCCGTATTGATGTTGTTCCAGGCTGTGCCCACCGCTCCGCCGCCAGAGCGCCAGTTGCCGACGTCGCCGCTTAGATTATCCTGAGCGACCTGGTTTCCCCCGCGTTGATTCCCGCCGCCGTTCTGAGCCATTTGAGTGCCTGGGCCACCGCGGCTGCTCCAACTCCCTTGACGTTGACCAAACTGTCCACTCTGACCTGGCTGCTGGCCCGGCTGTCCGCCCTGTTGTCCCTGTTGCTGACCACCCTGACCCTGTTGCTGACCACCCTGACCCTGCTGTTGGCCAGGCTGGCGCCCCAACGGATTTTGCCCTCGCGCAGTCAGGGACTCGATCTGGTTGCGAAGGCGTTCGACATGGTCGAGGGCAGCGGTTTGCTCACCCTGGCCTTGCGATGGCTTGCCCGGACCCAGCCCCTGTTGCGCCTGGTGGACCTGTTGGCTCAACTGATCGAGACCTTTGCTGATGCCCTCTTCCGTTCCGTTCGCGTTGGGGTTGATTCCACGCCGGAGCCAGTCCGCGGTTCGCTGCACACGATTCGTCAGATCGGTCTGGTCCATACCGCCCAGCGCATCGCGCAACTTGGAAGACGCTTGCGGCTGAGTCGGCGCCAGCTCCCGGGCCGCATTCCGCAAATTCTTTTCCAGCTGGGAAAGATCGTCGGAGAGTTGCTGCCGATCCTCCGCCAGCTTGTTGCGCTGCTGAAGCCTGGCCGTATAGTCTGCCTGGCTGGATGCCTCTGGTCGGCCAGCCAACCCACGAATGCGATCCGCCTGGGCATGTTCTTCCTTGCTGAGCCGGTCGCTTTCATGGGAGAGCGAATCGAGCTTGCCCGTGGCCTGTTGTTGCTGCGCACCGCTCATGAGGCTTGCAGCCTGACGCAGTTGGTCGGCCGCCTGTTTCGCAGCGTCTCCGCTCTGCGGTTGCCCGGCGCTCCGCTTCATCTCCTGATCAGCCTCGCGCAGCCGATTCAATGCCTGGGTCACACGAGGATCGTTCGCACCTCCGTCCGCATTCGATTGAGCTCTCGACCCTCCGGCCCGAGACTGGGAGGACTGTCCACCCGAAGAGGATCCACTCGATGACCCACCGGCGCTCTGCTGCCCTTGTTGCCCTTGTTGACTCGCCTGACCCTGTTGGCCTTGTTGTCCCTGTTGCTGCTGACCACCCTGTTGACCTTGCTGATCGCTCTTGGGCTGACTGTTCTGCGCCAGCTGCTCTAACTGTTTCTGCAGCTCCTCGGCCTCACGGCGCAGCATCTCCTGCTGCCACCGCTCCTGCATGGTTTGCGGGCGGTTGCGCTGCTGCTGGGCCAACTCTTCCTGCCGCCGCGCCAGGGCATCCAGCTTCTGCAGAGCATCGTCAACCGCCTTAGCGCGCTGTTCTGCCGCGGACCCGGTTTGCGCCGTCTCGTATTGGTTTTTCTCTGTGTCGAGTTCAAGATCGAAGAGGCTGGCAAGATCACGACCCGCGCCGCCTCCACCACCACCTCCACCGCGTTGCTGGCTGAACGCAACCTCTATCTTGCGGAAGGTCGCCTCGGCACGCAGCAGATACTGCAGCGCTTTCTGCTCCATGGGAATCGCGTCGTGCCACTGCATTTGCTTCAGCTTCTCGGACGATGGCGTCATGGCAGTGGCGGCTGCTTGCATGTCATGGCCAAAGCTATTGAATTCCTCATTCGCAGACGACAAATCCCTGCTATCCATCCGTGCTGCCAGGGACAACGCCTGCTCCTGCAGCTTGGTCTGCACTTCAGAAAGAAACTTGCCGGCTTCCGCTGAGTCCTTGGGCGTGGCAGTCTTCTCATTCTGCCGCTTCCATGTCGCGGCGATCAGCTCCTTCTCGCGTTTGGAAATGTCCGTCTGGCTTCCCCCGCCACCGCCTCCTCCGCCACCACCGCCCATCTGCTGCGATTGCGAAAACTCGCGCTCAAATGGATCGGCCTGGATGAAGGACATATCCGTGCGCGCTTCCGCGTGTCCGTCTTTCGCCGTGGCGTACAGGCTAACCAGGTCTCCGGGAACCAGCTTGAAATCTTCCAGGCTCAGGGTTGTCTTACCATCCGCACTCTTGGCGCCAGGCTTCTGCAACAGGTCGACGGTTTTCTCCGGGCCACCGTTCACCGAATAATGAAGACTCATTTTGTTCAGGCCAAAATCGTCCGAAGCCTTCACGCCGACGGTAACTTCCTCTATGGGACTGGCGCGGTAATCGCTGACAGGACGATCGATGGCGACCTGCGGTGGGTTCGCTTTGTCGGTAGCGATGAAGTAGTCCTCCGAGAGGCGAACTGGCTGGCCCTGATCGAGCGCGGCAACGTGGTACGCGCCATCCTTTTGCATGAGGATGGAACCCTTGTACACATTCCCTTCGCCGCCGCTGAGCGTAATCTGCTTTCCGTCATCGAGCGTGAGTTGGCCGTTGCGCAGCGGGTGGTCCATGCGCACGGTCAGCTCGGCAGTCGTCCCCTCGATGGCGCGCAGGTCGCCACCGTGCTCCTCGGTAACCTGAGGCATGCCCGTCCATTTCGGGTAGTGGTAGGTGACCTTCATTTGCTTGACTGCGGGCAAATCAACCACGCGGACTTTGAAATGACGCGAGGTCAGGTGATCGGCCTGGACGTAGTATTCGACGTTTTCAGGAAGTCCGGCGAAGAGGAATTGGAAGTTCGAGGTTCCAGGAGGTGCGGAGGCGTCGCTTTGCGGCTGCATTGCGACCGGCTCCCAGGCTTTATTGCGGGCGCTCTGGTAGTGCGCAAACAGCTGCACCTTGTCCGGTTTGAGCCCGATGACCTGTGCCGTCACCAGTTGATCGCTGTTGCGCCGCACGGCAACGTCGCCCGGGGTAACGCGTATGTCGTAAAGAGGCGCAGCCTTGGGTCCGGTCCAGAGCAACGATGCCCCATAGCCAAGGTAGCCGGGGCCTGCGGCCACAAGCCACGCAAGCACGGCCACGCACGCGAAGCCCGCGCCCGCCAGAAAATAAAGGCGGTTGTTGGGCGCCAGGTTTGCTGGGGGCACATTCCTGGCTACGGAAAGTGTGTCGGCCGCAAGCAATTCGAGAAAAGGATCGTTGCCCCGTTTTTCGCGGTCATCAAAGGTGAGCAGCCGCTGCTGAAATTCGGGGTAGGTGGATTCCGCCACCGCCGCGGCCCGCCCACGCGTAAGACGGCGCATGGGAAGCGCAAGGCCGAATGCCGCAGCCAAGGCAAGCGCAACCAATAGCAGCGAACGAGCGCCAGTGAGGCCGCGCACCGGAAAGGCAAACGCATTCAGAATGAGAACAAGGAATACGGTTGTGAGGAGTGCCGTAGCCATGAGGATGGCCACACCACGCAGCGATACACCCAGACGCAACCGCTGGTGCAGTTGCTGGATATAGAGGTTGAGCTTATCTCGATTCGAGTTGGGGTTGCTCATGCCTCCTCCCTCTGTGTGCCGAGGTAGCGGCTGGCAACGATGGACTCGGCAACCGCCGCCACCAATACAAGCAGCATAACGTACCACCAGATGCTATGGACGGTATATTTTTCCTGCACGTAACCGGTAGTGCCGGGCTGGGGCGACGGCGAACCTTTACCCCAGAGTTGCAGCAGATCATTCGCGATGGGCTGCAGGTCGGATTCTCGGGCGTCTGGATTCACGCCAATCAGCGCGGTGTGGCCATTCGCGAAGCGGATCTGGTAGAAGCCCGCGCGCGTTAACTGGAAAGACTGTGCTGAGGCCGCTTCCGCCAGCGACAAAGCGCGATGACCATCAGGGTCGATGATCTCGACCCCTGCGGAGGGGTTGGCGGTTCGGGCCGCGGCGGTGCGAAGCGGAACAAATGAATCCACCAGCCTGCTGCCACCGATGTTGTCACTTCCCGCGAGATAGCGCGCGGTGCGATCAACAAACGCCACAAACGCAGGACGGACCGGCAGGTCGTTGGTCAGGTTGTCCAGTCCAGAGGCGAGCAGCAGCACGCGGCCCTCTCCAATCTGCTTCTCCATCAGCAGTGGTGTTTGATCCGTGAGCCGCACGATCACGCGCGCACCTTCAGCGTCTACGCCGGCGACGTAATAGATCTTCAGATCGGTCCATCCCGCGGCATCGTTCATCGCTGGATGCGTAAGGTCGGTCTGGCCAACCACGGCATAACCATCGCGCGAATAAGAATGTGCGTCCGATGAAGTTCCGCCGAAGATGGGAATGCGCGCATGGTGCGCGGCCGAAGTTCCGGCTGCAATCAGGACACTACCGCCGCCGCGGACGTACCGCGTCAGAGCATTTTCGAAGATGGAAGGCAGTGCAACCGCATCGGAGAGCACAACAAATGCATACTTTGCGGGATCCATGTCGGCCGACTTTTCGCTATCGATGGATTGCAAAGTGAAGGACGCCTGACTCGCCGCAGCCAGTGCCGCGCCAAAGTAAAGAGGAGAGCGCGTATCGCTGGCCTGGTGCACGAACAACACCCGCTCCGGATCGGCCCGTTTGACGGAGAACACGCTTACATCGTCTGCAGGGAAGCCGTCTGCAGAATCGATCTTGACCGCACAATGGTTAAGCCCGTAGGGCACATCGAGCGCTGGAAACTCAACCGTTGCCCGGCCATCCGCCGCAATATCCACTTTGCGGGTCGCGACGGTCTTGCCGTTGACGACGAGAGAGACTGTTCTCGAAGCAGCGGGAGTTCCATAGCCGGCAATCACCGCCTGCACCCGCGATTTTTTCGGATCTTTCGCGTCGGCTAGTTGAGCCGGGGCGTTCACACCTTCGACCGTCCAGTTGGGCGTGGCGGCAGTTCCTACCGGATGCGGAACGACAGTTACATTCGCGGGCAACTCGATGTCAGCGAAGTTCGCCGGCATGCCGGTTTTCTGCATGTCGCTGAAGAGGTGTAGCTCTACTGGCGTGCGCACGGTCTCGACCAGGACGCGGACTCCGTGCGCAAGCTCACCTAAATTCGCACGCGAATCTCCAGGCTGAATACTCTCGACTGCCGAACGGAGAGCGCCAGGGTCCTGGATCGGCTGGGTCAAAATCGCCAGCCGGCCGCCCAGTGCCATGACCTCGGCGCGCTGCGATCGGGGCCTCGAAGCCAGCAGCTGCAACGCTCCTTGTTTGGCATCCGCAAACCTTGATCCGGCCTTCATGCTGAACGAGTTGTCGACCACCACCAGCAGCAGCTTGTCGCTGGTGCTACTGCCGGCCCGCCGGATAAAGGGATTGGCAAACGCAAGCATCAACAGCAGCAGCAATGCAGTGCGCAAGGAAAACAGCAGCAAATAGCGCAGCCGCCGGTGGCGTGTGGAGCTTTGTGTGCCGCGCTCAAAAAACATGAGGGAACTGAAGGGTTGCGGGGGAACAATGTGGCGGCGTAGCAGATGAATGTAGATGGGCAAGCCAATCGCCGCCAGGGCAGATAAAAACCATGGATTGAGAAATCCCATCATCGCTCCCCTTGGCGAATAGCGAGGTACTCACGCAGTGTGGTGTCGAGCGGCTGGTCGGTCACCAGCAGGTGGTAATCCATGCCGGCGCCGCGCGTGCGGTTGCGCAGTTGCTCGATATGGTCGTCGATCTTTCTGCTGTACTCCTTCCGCGTGTACTCTGGAATCACTTCCATTCGTTGGTCCGTCTCCAGGTCTACGAGAATGGCTGGTCCGCGCAGATCTGGCCGTATCTCTTTCGGATCGAGCACATGAAACAAAACCACCTCATTGCCGTGGTAGCGCAGCGGCTCAATCGTGCGCACGATGGTGGCCGGATCTTCATAGAAATCGGAGAACATGATCACAATGCCGCGCCGATGCAGGAGATTCTGGAAGTGAAGCAGCGGCTTGTTAAAGTCTGTGCGGGCACGCGGCTCCGCTTGCTCCAGCCCGGCTAACAGGCGGTGCAGCTGGCCTTGCCGCGTGGAGGGCCGGACGTAGTTGCGCACCTCATCGTCAAAGACAATGAGGCCGGCCGCATCCCGCTGATTGTGGATGGCGAGATAGAACAGCGAGGCGGCGGCGAAGCGCGCATAATCCATCTTGCTCGGCCTGGCTTGGCTTGACGTGTAGTCCATCGAATTGCTGGCGTCGAGCAGGATGGTGAGCTGGCTGTTGGTGTCTCCGCGATAGCGCTTCAGGTAGCAGCGCTCGGTGCGGGCAAATAAGTTCCAGTCGACATGGCGCAGATCGTCCCCGGGCGTGTAGGCGCGGTACTCAGCGAACTCGGAACTGAAGCCAAAGTCCGGAGAGCGATGGAGGCCGGCGACAAAGCCATCCACCACTGTCCTGGCGAGCAGGTCAAGGCTGCTGATACTAGCCAGCACACCGGGATCGAGAAAGCGCTGCAGCATCAGGCCTCCTTCGGCGGCGGCATGTGTTCGATCAGGCGGCGGAGGATCTCATCGGCATCCACGCGCTCCGACTCAGCATGAAAGTTAAGCAGGATGCGATGGCGTAGCACTGGGATGGCAAGCGAGGTGACGTCGTCGTAAGTGACATGGTAGCGGCGGCGGGAGAGGGCGCGCGCTTTTGCCGCCAGCACTATAAACTGCGCGGCCCGAATGCTGCCGCCGTAGTTGACATACTTCTTTACGAAATCGGGCGCGTTCTCATTCTTGTATCTTGTCGCGCGCACCAGGCTGACGACATACTTTGCTACCGGTTCGCCGATGGGCACCATGCGGACCAGTTGCTGGAAGTCGAGTAACTCCTGGGCCGTGGTCACCGGTTCCACCTTGGCCACATGGGTCGTTGTTGTCAGGTCCACCACTTTGAGCTCGTCGCCGGCGCTTAGGTAGTCGAGGATGGTGTTAAAGAGGAACCGGTCGAGCTGTGCCTCGGGCAGAGGATAAGTGCCTTCGAGCTCGATCGGGTTCTGGGTGGCCAACACGAAAAAGGGCGCGGGCAGCGGATAGACGTGACCGCGCACGGTGCAGGAGCGTTCCTGCATGGCTTCGAGCAATGCCGCCTGGGTCTTGGGCGGAGTGCGGTTAATTTCGTCGGCCAGCACAATGTTGCCAAAGATCGGGCCGTGCACGAAGGTCCACTTACGATGTCCGGTCGTGAGGTCTTCTTCAATAATGTCCGTGCCGGTAATATCTGAGGGCATCAAGTCGGGCGTGAACTGGATGCGCCGGAACGTCAGGCCCAGTGTCTCCGCAATGGTGCGCACCATCAGCGTCTTGGCCGTGCCGGGCAAGCCGGTGATCAGGCAATGCCCCCCGACAAACAGCGCGGTAAGGATCTGGTCCAGGACATCTTCCTGGCCGACGATTACCTGGCGCACCTGGGCGAGGATGCCATCGCGGACCGCATAAAACCTTTCGATGCGTTGTTGCAGTTGGGCTGCGTCCTGGCTAAGTTCAGGGATCGTGACCATCGGCTGTTTCCTTCCTCTTGACTACACGGTTTCTAAAAAGGGGAGAGGTTCGTGGTATCCCACATCTCGCGAAAAACGAGCGAGATGTGGGGCACCCGGGGTTCTTTACGGAAAGCCGCACACGTGGTTTTGATGAGTGCCGCGTGGCAGGAAATCCGGGTACGCTTCGGCCCTAATGACAAACGAGTGGGGGAGGCATGGTAGCCCACTCAAGCCCCACGGCGCGCCGGGGCAGGCGCCGTACGGCTTGAATGGGGCACCCAAAGCTTTTGTGGCCTGTGTAGTCTTTCCGCTCCACAAATCTCGATTTCTAATCCTCTTGTGCATCACTCCGCTCCGGTCAGTTCGTTTTGGGTGAATCCTTCTGTTCCGGGTGTTCGATCTCCAACAGCAACTTTTGCGCCGGACGATACCCCGGCGCGGCTTCCAGCGCAGCCAGGACGCTTTCCTCGGCTTTATCGCGCTGTCCTGATGCGTAGTAAGCCTGGGCAAGGCTGAAGTGCGCTCCCGCCTTGTCGAGTGGGTTCAGCGCCACCAGGGCTGTGTACTCGCGGATCGCTCCAGCATAGTTCGCTTGCGCAAACCACAAATCACCCAGGTGGCGGTGCAGATCCTCATCGTGGACCGGGTAAATGTAGTTGATGCGGTCCAGGGTCGCAGCAGCTTCCTTGGGCTGGCCCAACTCTTCTTCGAGCGAGGCGAGCTTCTTGAGAGTTGCCGGGTCGTCGCCGCCGACCTTTTCATAAACAACAAGCGCGGTTTCCGCGGCCTTCTTATCGCCCCTTGCCAAATATGCCGAGGCGATAAATTCATAGGGGTTGGCGTCCCCGACGTACTCGGGATACATGCGGCGGACGGCTTCGCCCTCCTGGATCACGGAGTCATACTGATTCTGTTTGGCCGCCGCTACCAGTTGTTCCAGCGCTTTGCGGGACTGTTCAAAGTTGGCGGCCTGCGCGCCGTATTTTTTGTCTATCCACTGCAGGTATTGCTTGTCGAATTCCTCCGGAGAGACGCCAAGATCGTCTTGAATCACCTGGGTTGTGGTTTTGAGTTGCGCGTACGAATGGACCATATCGAGCAGTTTGCCCTCGCCCCACTGGGTGTGGATGTAGTCGCAAATGCTTCCCGCCTCAAAATAAGACACGACGACCTGCGCCGGATACTCCGGGAAGATGAAACCGCGGTCCAGCTTTGCCACCGGCAGCAACTTCTTATCACGGATGGCGATCAGGATCTCCGGCGACACGCGATCACCCCACTCCGGTGACACCTGGGTCTCTTCGTGCACGGCAAGCCCTTCCGTGAACCAGCGCGGCACGCGATGGTTTGTGGCCGAAAGAATGTAGACGTGGCTCATCTCATGCCAAAGCGTGCTGCCCCAGTTAAAATCGCCGGGCTTGTGCGCCGAGGGACTGTCCATGGCTACCACTTGCCCAAAGGTGACGCCCAGCGCGCCCAGGCCGGGCATGCCCATAGTGCGCACAGCAAAGTCCTCGTGGTCGGGATAGACCTCAACTTGCACCGGGCCGGTGAGCTTCATCTTATATTTCTGGTTGTAAGTGGCTATTATGCGTTGCAGCTCCGCTTCAAAGTACGGGTGCAAAAGATCCGCTTCACTCTTGCGCAGCCGCAGGATAGTGCCGTTCTCTTTGTAGGTAACGAAATTCTTGTAGCTATCCAAAAGCCGCAAGCTGTTCACTGTCTGAGCATCGCGGTAGCCGTTGTTGTAGCACATCTCCAGTTGTTGGAAGGGCTCATCTTCCTGACCCAGGCGCATCAGCCCGACCCCTAGCTGAGAACGAGCGGGCCAATATTTGGGATCGGCTTCAATCGCCTTGCGATCGTAGGTGATGGCGTCTTCAAAGCGGTAGTTGAGCTCAAGATAATGCGCCACGTGGACGTAGCCCTCAGCATAGCCGGGGTTGACTTTCTTTATCTTGTCTAACCACATGTCGGGGGAGCGGTCCGCAAGCAACTCAACCGCGGCATGGATGGCCATCGCGTTCAGGGCGTCGGGGGACAATCGGAGTGCCTCATCCGCCTCAGCGACGGCGTGTTCTGTATCCGCGTTTTCCAGGGCGAGGTTGGCTGCGAATTCATGCGCCTCCACCAGCTTAGGGTCGAGCAGCAGGGCTCGGCTGGCATAGTCCGTGGCCTTACCGTCGAAGCCGTCCGCGCTGACGATCGCGAGTCCTAAATAGGCCTGCGCATTTTTGGGATCCTTCTGCAGTGCTTCCTGGAAGAGGCCCACGGCATCCGTGTTGTTGAATCGCTGGTGCAGCAGCATTCCCCAGCGAACCTTATAGAGAGGGTCGCTGTCAGGGGGTGCGGTTGCAATCCTGAACTGCTCGTTAGCCTGGTCATACTGTTCCAGGCCCCAGTAGCCTTCCGCCCGGTTGTAAGCAGAGTTGCTGGGAACCAGCGACTCAAAGCAGGCTTGCGCTTCGGTCTTCTGGCCATGTTTGCGCAGAGTCTGACAGCTATCCGGAGTTGCGCCCAGGCAATCGCTCATACCTCCGAGCACCATTGCCAGTACAGCGACTGATTTCTTTTGCCAGTTCATTTGTCCAGTTCCTGTTGCACTTGCGCCAACTGCACCAGCGCCGCAGTCAACTGCTGCTTGTAGTCAGCGGGGTCCATTGCGGCTTTCTGATATTTGAGCGCATCAATTTTTTGCTCCAGATCTTCTTTCTTCGCCAGCAGTGCCTGCTTCGCGGGATCATTCGCTTGCTTTTGGGCAGCGCCAATGCGCAGCACAGGGAAGCTCGCCAGCAGCATCCCTTCGCTCTTTGACGGCTCGCGGACTGGCTCGTTCCTGCCCGTGTCCTCAAAAACAGGATGCTCCGTCGCCAGGCGTTTTTGCGATTCATAGAATGCTGCCGTCTTCCGTTGCGCGTAGGCGAATGCCTCCATCGCGCTGATGGAGTCGCTCTTGTCCACATCGGCGGTGGGGTCCTGCAACGCCTCCACCCAGTAGCGTGCAAAGACCGTGGCATTCTTCTCGGTGCCGTTCTTGGTTGCTGCAATCACCCCTCGCCCTGGTTTTTCGAACGCAGCTACCGAGCCGCCGCTCGCGCTGGTTGCGTTGACAATCAGCTGACGCCTGGTGGGGATGCGATCACAGAGGTTAGCAAGTTCTTGTGCGGTGATGTCCGGGCCAACCAGGTTGAACTTGTAGTCGGCGCCATCGAACGAGCCATGCCCAATCAGGATGAGCACGAAATCATCTTCGGGCCGCGCCTCATGGGCGATCGAAGTCATAGTCTCTGTAAGCTGCGCCCGCGTGGCCTGGCTGCCGGTCAAGGTGTATACATGTGCGCTATTGCCGGAGTCTTTGAATAGTTTATCCAGGTCCCTGGCGTTGGCTGTGAATCGCTGTTCGTAGTCCGGTTCGCCACCAAGTCCGGCGACTGTCACGTAGTACACGCTCGCATGCGCGGGGAGTGCGGCCATCAGCAGCCACAGCAAGACTAATCTCATACCACACCCCACTTCCGCCGCAGCAGCCATTCCGCCGCCATAAGCAGGAGCAGCCACAGGAACACTACCGGCATGTTCCATAGCTCTTTCATGTCTCGCACCGAGATCCCCGCATCCGAGTAAGAGATTTCGCTGGGCAGCCGGCTCAGCTCTTCCGGCCTCCAATACCGTCCGCCGGTTTCTGTCGCCAGCTTTTCCAGTAGCTCGCGGTTCTGCACCGTGTGAAAATTCTCGGCAACTCCATCGATTCGTTCAAAGGGCAGTGTGTCGCTGCCCAGATCCTGCGTTCCCTTTTGTGCGCTCACCTCAGCCAGATAAGAGCCGGGTTTGTCCGCAGTCCACGCAGCGTGGAACACTCCGGGGTTGTCTGCGGCCGGCGTCATGTCCAACATCACCGAGATGCCGTTTGGTCCGATGAGATGTGCGGTCACCCGTGCGTCGGGGGCCGGCATGTACTCCTTATCGCGTACGTTTGCCGTGAGCTCAATGTGGCCATCATCCATAAGAGTGTGATGGGGAGCGGTCACCACCACTTGTCCCGGAGAATCCAGCACCAGCCAGCGCAGCAGTTGCTGCCAGAAAAGATTGTGCGCCGGGTCGCCCAGGGGTTGGCTCATCTGCCAGCGCCACGTCCCCGAGGTGGCCATCACCGCGGTGCGTCCGCGGCCGTAATTCTGTGTCACAAGCAACGGTAGTTTGCGTGCGCCGACGTTCATCTGGATTAACACCGCGGCGCCGGGCTTGGCCGTACCTGCGTCCTGGTAGTCCATCAGATAGGTCAGCTTCCTCCAGCGCTCGACGTTCTTTGCCGGATCGTCCATGAGACGCGTGATCGGACTATCCGCCCCGGCTGCTGTAAGTTCAACCGTTGCCGGATCGCGGTGGAACGTGTTCCTGCTGTTGGGTAGATAGGTAGGCAGCAAGTCCACCAGGCTCGAGCCGCCCCATCCTCCATCTCCAAGCGAGAAGCGCCCGCCAAGGAAGAGCAGTCCACCGCCGCGGCGGTCAACGAACTCGCGCAGCAACTCCTGTTGCAATGGTGTGAAGTAGCCAGCCTCTACCGAGCCCAGGATAATGCCCTGGTAACCAAAGAGATCTTCCGGGCGGACAGGGAAACCATTCTCCAGTTCCTTGGGATCGCTGATTCCTTGCCTGTAGATCTTGTTCTCGGTGGTGCGCAGCATGGAGGCTACCTGCACGATCTTGTCGTCGTCCTCAGCTCGCCGTATGAATTTGTACTCCCATCGCGGCTCGCCTTCGACATAGAGAATGCGCCGTTTGTCGCCGGTCACGCCCAACAGGCGGGTGACTACATTGTTGGCGAGATTCTCTTCATTCGCCAGCGGACCGAGCGAGAAATGCAAACTCTTGACTCCAGCGTCTCCGGGGCTAAAAAAGATCGTTTCCACCTGGGTGGCGCCGTCGGCCCCGAGTGTGACCTCGCGGGAATCAAGCGTCTTGTCTCCGTCGCGAATCGCCAGCAGAGCCTTGCTGCCGGCGTAGCCTCTTTGATGGAAGGTAACGATTGCGGGGATGCGCGAGCCGGTCATGGCCCGGGAAGCCACTCTTACATCCATCAACTCAAGATCGTGCGCCGCCTGCTCTTTGCCGAAGCCGACGGTATGCACGGGTAAGCGGCGATTGCGCAGCGCATGAATGGTTTCGATGGCCAGATCTCCCGAGCCATCGGTGGAGTTCTCTGAGCCGTCGCTGAGCAGCACGATTGCGCCAACCGGCAGATCGGAGGTCTCGGTTACGAGTTGTCTCAGGCCGTCGTTGATGTGGGTAGCGGGGGCGGTGGGCTGTATTTCCGTGAGCGCCGCAGCCCGGGCTACCCGGCTGTCAAGCCGGTAGAGCCGGACCTGAAACTTCTTTTGCAATCCTGCCAGCACACCGTCCTCGAGCGCCTTTTGCGCCGCAGCTTCCCGGGTAAGCTTGCCGCTGCCATCGGCAATCGCCATGCTGTGTGAATCATCGAGTACAACGGCGATTACGTTTTGCTGTGGCGCCAGCTCGGCCACCGTGATCGCGGGCTGCCAAAGCAAGACCAGCACGGTGGCGATGAGCAAAGACTGCAGTAGCCATACCGCGCCTGCACGCCACTTGCTTATGTTCGGCGCCGCCTGCGGCAGACGCGACCGGATGAGTAGCCCCAGCCCGGCCGTGGACGCGACGATAAGCAGCAGTAGCACCCAACCAGGCCAGGAGCCAAGCAGGACAAACTGGCCTTTGGAAAACACCGGGATCGGGTACTTGAAGAAAAATTGGAACATGGTCCGAAGTTTCCCGCGGTCGGTCGTTCAATCATTTTTCAAAACTGCTGGTGGTGCTATGCGACACGCGGCGAAAGCTTCAATGCGTCATGCCGTAAACGATGTAATTCAACGCCACCCGGAAAGCCATGGAAGCGAAGGGTTCGGGGTAATCGGGATCGTCCGCCCATTCCCAGGCGTCGCCCAGGTGCATGTTGTGACAGATGGCGACCATGATACGGCCCTTGTCATCCCGGATGGCCCGCCACTTGGGCACGTAGCCATCCTTTTCGTACGTCCTGCCGGTCTGTATATATTGTTCCCCGGGGATCTGCATGCGCTCATCCAGATCGTAAAGCACGTGAAAGATTTCGTCCTTGCCCTCCAGGTCTTCGATCGGCCGGTCGGGAAAGACCTCGCGCATGCCGTTCATAAAATCTTCCCAATCTGCAGTGCCGTGAAAGTCGTCCACCATCAGGAAACCGCCCTTAAGCAGGTATTCCCGCAAACGCTTGGCTTCCTCGTCCGTAAAGGACCACGTTTGTACCTGAACGGCATAGATCCAGGGGTAGTTAAAAATCTCGTCGGAATCGAGGTTGACGACTTGTTCGGTAGAGCGCCCCTGGATGCGAGTCAGGCGTTTCACCGCCAGCAGAACCTGGCGGTCCGCTTTGGGATAGTCGCGGGACCAGGAATGGCGCCAGCCGTAGCCCCCGAAACCGCCATAACCTCCGTAACCCCCCGCGAAACTGCTGCCAACGGCTGCGTTGTAACTGAGACGCGACCAGTAGAATTCTGCCTTTACGTTGGTTTCCGCATCATCGCTGAAGCCGAAATCCGCCGTCCGCTGGTAAGCGTAGAGCGCGGAGCACAGCGCCATCCCGACGAGCGCAGCCGAACTGGCTTGCAGGAGCTTCATGAGCGGAATCCTAAATAGCATTTCGCTATATCGTGGATCGGGGGGAGATCTGCGAGGTGCGCCCGATCCCTAGACGGACGGTCGCGTAGAGATCAGCTCGCTGGTCAAGCCCGATAGCGAAATGCCATCAGCGCGTACGTTGAGATTACCAGAACGTCTGGAGCTCTCGTCTGATAGACGCAGCCCAGGACCGAGTAGTTTGTTGCCACATGCAAATGTCCAGCGGCCGGCTCTGCTTGCATGACATCCTGGCCCGTGAGACGATTTGCTCAGGTCAGGCCGAGGGGGCAGTTTTTTGAAGCGGCGCGACTTCATGAAGGTTGGCGGCGCGGCCATCGCCCATGCGGGAACTGCCAGGCTGCTCGCCCAAGCCCCGCAAATGCAGATGGGCGCCTCTGCGCCCACGAACGAAACCAGCAAAGCGGATTACACCCTCCGCATCGCTCCAGTCACCGTGGAGCTCGCCCCCGACCACATTCTCAGCACTACCGGATACAATGACACCTCTCCCGGACCGGTGCTGCGCATGCGTGAAGGCAAAACCGTAAGTGTAGATGTATTTAACGATACGGATGTACCAGAGTTGGTGCACTGGCACGGCATGTTAATCCCTTCGGATGTCGATGGAGTGGAGGAGCAAGGCACGCCTCCGGTGCCTCCTCGAGGAAGGCGCCGCTATCAACTCACCCCCCGTCCGGCCGGCTCGCGTTGGTACCACTCGCACGCCATGGCCGGCGCAGACTTGCATCGCGGCACCTATACCGGCCAGTTTGGCTTCGTCTACGTCGATGCGGGCCATGACCCCGGGCAATATGACCAGGAGCTTTTTCTCTCGCTGCGTGACTGGGAGCCGTTCTTCACCAGCAGTATGGAAGATGACGATGATGACGGCCACGGTGGCCCCCAGCCCGAGAAGCCCGCAGTGCTGAACACCGATCCGAACGGACTAGAAGTCAACTCGATGACCTATTCCATCAACGACAAGTCGCTGGGCGCAGGGGAGCCGATCAGGGTGAAGCAGGGCCAGCGGGTGCTGATGCACTTGCTCAATGCCAGCGCGATTGAGAACCGGCGTATTGCGTTTGCGGGCCATCAATTTCAAGTGATTGCGCTGGATGGCAATCCGGTGCCGGTTCCCCAGAAGGTGGATGGGATTTTGATCGGCGCAGGCGAACGAGTGGATGCAATCGTCGAGATGAACCAGCCGGGAGTGTGGATCCTGGGCGCGACGGAAGAGAGAATTCGCAACACCGGTCTGGGCATTATTGTGGAATACGAGAATCAGCATCGCCAGCCGCAATGGGTGGCCCCGCGCACCCCATGGGACTACACCATTTTCGGCAAGGTCAGCGCGAATCCTATTCCGCCGGACCAGACCATCGACATGATTTTCGAAAAGATCCCTGGAGGATCAGGCAAGTTCAATACCTGGCTGGTGAACGGAAAACCATATCCGCACGACAAAGAGTTCGTGCTCAAGCAGGGCACGCGCTACCGTCTGGTATTTCGCAACCGCACCGATGACGCTCACCCTCTCCATCTGCATCGCCACCAGTTCGAGCTGGTGGAAATGAACGGCACCAAAACCGGCGGCATCATAAAAGACACGGTAGTGGTTCCATATTACGGTCGGGCGGTAGTAGACTTCGTTGCCGACCAGCCCGGCCTGTCTTTGTTTCACTGCCATATCCAGCAGCACATGGACTACGGCTTCAAAGCCCTATTTCGCTACGCATAGCGGGCTGCGAGAAGCAGGAAGAACCGCGGGCCTCTCCACTACGCTACCTTGGATTTCCTGTCGAGGTTGGTGGCGTTGGCGAACGTCATGGCGTCCCGGCTGGCCCGGACGCCATGCGTGGCCGCTGGCGAGGGCCCCGTAGCGGGAAATCCGGTTACGCTCGGTCCTAATGACAAACGAGTGGGGGAGGCATGGTAGCCCACTCAAGCCAAAGTACGGCTTGAATGGGGCACCCAAAGCTTTTGTTGCGCTAACGTTCGGGATTTCTGTATCCGTCCTACCAGGAAATCTGAGGGCTCGTTTGCTGATCCACCACATGGTACCCTTCGGGAACGGCGAAGAGTTGTGGATCGGGCTCCGCCGTCTCCAACTCCGTAATCGTAAATGTCTGCGTCCCGATGCGTGGATCGGACCGGATAGACTGCAGATTGAATCCCAACCGCGGCGAGTGCCAGAACTCCAGCACAATCTGGAAAGGCCGATCGTTCCCCACCACACCGCTTTTGATCGTGGTGGTTTGGCGCGTGCCAACCGTATCCACACCCAGCAGATTCTTCATGCCCAGATCTTCGACCGTTTGCGAGGCGTCCTTGGTCTGAAATGAGCGTGCGGGCAGTTCTTCGCCTTCAAACGCCGCAGACTGCGGCGGGCGATATTGTGTTAGATCGCAGATCTTTTTGAAGGTGTTGCAGGTGTAGAGCGTGTGGTTGTTCGGGTCGGCAATCTGGATGAAGTTCATCGACGACTTGATGTCGCTTCCTTCGGGGACCAGCAGCCATCGTTCCTCATAGATGCGCCCTGCGCTGTCGCGCACAATGTGGCGTTTATTTGCAAGAGTATATGTGCCGCCGTCGGCCATGGGGCGGGCCCACTCCGTGGCCAGGGTGCCGGAAAAAGGTGCGTTGGCCAGCGGCGGAATCACGATGCTTTCCAGGACCTCGCGCGTGCCTCCATCCTGAGACCGCGCCGGTCGCGTAGGTGGCTGCACCTGCTGCTGGGCCATTCCCATAGCAACCATGCAACACAAGAGGATGAGGATGCGCATCTGAGACCCCCAGGGTTGTGCGCCAGAGTATCCCACCGAAATTGCTGATGCAATCCCTTTCAGCAGTCGCTCCACCAACGGGCGGTCCACAATTCGAATGCCATCGGCAATCGTCCCGGCTTCAATCTTCAAGCCCCTGAAACTGTTCTATCTGTACTTCACCTTCAGGGAATACGGCCTTGATTTGGAGATCCCCGCCCATCGCTTTGATATAGCTGCGTAGTGTGGAGACATACATATCTGTGCGCTTTTCCATCTTGGACACTGCACCCTGGTTGACGTTAAGGACTTTTGCCAGATTAACTTGCGTGAGGCTTCGCGCCTCCCGAAGTTGGTGAAGGGTCATTACTGTGACAGCTTCTTTTACACGCTGGCGAATCCGCGCTTCACGATCTGGTGAGAACTTTCCACGAATTGCTTTCCAATTGTGTGTCATCTTGATCTACCCTCCACGGACACCTTCGCGAGCCCGAATTCTTTCGTTCTTGCCTTATTCCTATCCTCGTTCGATCTCTTTAAGGTGCAGAGCATAGATAGCCTCGGCCTTACGAATCGCCTCCACGTACCAGTTCGCGTCGCCTGTTTTGTCACCACCCAGAATCAGGTAGGCGCGTCGCCGGGGATCGAAAGCAAACAGGATACGGTAGGGCTTCCCTTGATGTTGGATCCTGATTTCCTTCATATTCGGATAGCGCGATTCCCGGATGGTGTCTGCGTACGGACGACCCAGGGCAGGGCCATACTCTTCGAGCATATCCACATTCTCCGCGACGCTGGCGCGCTCTGCCTCATCCAAGCTCTCGTACCAATCCTTGAACTCGTCGCTGGCTTCTACTTCCCAGGCCATGAGAATAGTATTCCTCAAAGGAGATATTCCGTCAATGGAATATTTTGGCGAATAGAATGCCTGCGTCTGCGGAATTCCAAAGGCATGCTCCATCGAGGGTGTGCAAGCCCTTACTTGAGCCGCTCCGTCAACAAATGGTCGGCGACTCGGATGGCATTGGCGATGATGGTCAGCGACGGATTGACCGCACTTGCAGACACAAAGCACGACGCATCCACCACATAAAGATTGTCGAGATCATGAGCCTTGCAATGCGGGTCGAGCACGCTGGCCGCGGGGTCAGTTCCCATGCGGCAAGTTCCGTTCTGATGCCCGACACCCTCCAGCGGTATACGCTTCTTGAAATAAGCATGCAGCGGGACAGAAGTCCTCGCATGCCCAGCCTGCTTAAGTATGTCGACCCAGCGGTCCTTGAGGCGATTGAATGATTCAACGTTGTTAGGGGTGTACGAAAGCTGAATGCGCTTCGGCGCCGAATCCGTGACCGGCTCGGACTCATTGGTGCGCCCAGTGTCCCCCGAAGGATGGGCGCCAGAAACGCCGGGCTGCCGGCTCTCTACCGAAAGCGGCGTTGCGTTATGCAGCGTAACTCGATTTTCAGGGTCTGGCAGATCTTCCGTTGTGAGCCACCATGGCACAGCGTGGTGCTTCATCGTCTCCAGCACAAAACCCGGCGTCAGCGGTGGCGCATCCCCTTTCATCATCTCGTGATGGAAGCTGCCCACCGGTTGCACCTGCCCCAGGGGAAACGGATACGCCGGGTCTGAATCCTTGAAGTAAAAGTCGTTTGTGCCCCAGGTCTTGGTATAGCTGTCCTCGTTGCCCTCCGGTCCAAGCGAGAGCAGGGCATCGGCCTGGTGATACATGAAGTTCCGTCCGACCTGGTCGGAACCATTGGCCAGCCCCTTGGGGTGCTTGTCGTTGGCGGACGCGAGCAGAATGACCGCGGAGTTGATGGCGCCGGCACATACGGCGAAGATGCCGGCGCGATAGGTTGCGGCGTTACCGTCTTTGGAAGCAGCCTCCGGCCCGGAGTGGATGACCTCAACCGCGGTGACGGCAGTACCGCTGCTATTGGTCAGCAGCCGGGTTACGCGGGAGTTTGTCATCAGGGTGACATTAGGCCAATGCATGATCTGCCGGATGCAGTTGATGTCCGCATCCGACTTGGCATGGACCAGGCAAGGGTAGCCGTCGCAGGTGTCGCAACGCACACACTTCGATGCCACCGGGTCCGCCTCGTTGCGCTTGAGCCCCAGGGGAATGGGGAAGGTGTGGATGCCGAGCTTGCGTACGTCGTCCTCGATGGTCTGCATGCGAGGTTCGTTGGTAAACGCCGGATAAGGGTACTTGATGGAGTGAAAGGGCTCCGTGGGGTCAAAGGATGAGCCGTATCCGCCGGGGACCGTGGGCGCCGTGCCCAGGTCGCCGTGGACGTGGAAAAGATCTTCCGCGCGGCAATAGAAGGGCTCCATATCAGCGTAGGTGATGGGCCACGCGGGAGAGATCCCCCCTTTATGGTGGATGACGCCAAAGTCTTCGGCGCGCATGCGGAACATCGCCGCGCCGTACACCTTGGTTTGACCTCCCACGAAATAGGCCTGCTGGGGGTGGAGCGGCTTGCCATCCTTATCCTGCCAGGTTTCTTTGGTGTGGTAGCGGTTGTCCAGGAAGACGGCGGAGGTGTCCCAGTTGAGCTTCTCCTGTGGCATGAAGGGGCCGCGCTCCAGGATCAGGATGTTCTTGCCCGCTTGGGCGAGGTGCAGGGCCAGCGTCCCGCCGCCCGCCCCGGTGCCAATGACAATTGCGTCAAATTCACTTTGCGTATTCATCTAGAGCACGGTATCAGGTTTACCTGCTCGAAAATACGAATTCATTGCCATCGGGGTCCTTGAATTTCGCCATCGTTCCCCACACCTCCTTCTTCGGCTCGGCAGCCAGTTCCACACCCCTGGATTTGAAAATCTTTGCCGTGGCAAAAACGTCGTCGCACCAGAAGGTAAGTGGTTGGAAACCTCCAATCCTGTCTTCATGACCTTGGGGAGTGAACAGGGCCAGGGCCGTATCAGCGCCCGGGATCAGAAGTTCAATCCAGCGTTGGCCGGGCCCAAAAGGCTGATCGGTCGCCACCTTAAACCCAATTTTCTCGGTGTAGAACTTCAACGCAACATCCTGGTTGCGCACGGGAATACTGACAATCTTGATGCCGCGAATCATGCTGCTTCCTCCAGGCTCGCAACATAACTTGCTCCTCGAGCAGATGCAATCAGGTACTCAATGCTATATTGATGGTCGGTATAGCGATGCTGATGGTGGATGAGTACGTGGTTGATGTTTTAATGCGCGACCTCGTCGGGCACGATCGCAGGCCGGTGAGCTTTCTGGTGTATTTGTGGCTTGCCGCGGAGCAGCAGCGCCAAGGCCGCGCCGTTACCGTCAGCTATCAACAACTCGCGGAGTCGGTGGGGATATCAAAAAGCTCGGCTCAGGCAGCGGCGGGATGGCTTTCCCGGCGAAGGCTCTTAACGATCAGCAAAGCCGGCTCCACGGCGACCCCCACCTACTCCGTGCAAAGGCCATGGTCGTCCAGGTAAGAATTTGAGGAGACAAACAAGCTCTTGTCTTTTGCCGATTGGTTTTTCTCTGATCTCGAACGCCCCGAAAGTGCTCACGTACACGGCGACACCAGCAAACACCCGTGGTGGCGGGTCATGTGCCTCACCGGCGTCGACTATTTCTCCACCCTCGGCTACCAATCCGGTATCGCTTTCCTCGCTGCCGGTCTTCTCTCTCCGATCGCAACCCTAGTCCTCGTCCTGGTAACCCTGTTCGCCGCGTTGCCGGTTTACAACCGCGTGGCTGCCGCCAGCCCCTACGGCCAGGGAAGCATTGCGATGCTGGAAAAACTATTCCCGGGCTGGAGCGGCAAGGTCTTCGTGCTTGTCCTTTTGGGTTTTGCTACCACGGATTTCGTCATCACCATGACGCTGTCCGCAGCCGATGCAGCTGCCCACTTTGTTCATAATCCCTACACTCCACGTTTCCTGCAGAACCAGATGGCCGTCACCCTCTTTCTTCTTGCCATCCTGGGAGCCATCTTCCTGAAAGGCTTTAAGGAAGCGATCAACATCGCCGTCGTTCTGGTGGGCATCTATCTCGCGCTGAACGTCATCGCAACGGTCGCGGGCCTCGTCCATGTCCTCGAGCAACCCCGGCTATTGCTCGAATGGAAACACGCCATATTCGCCCGACATGGGAGCCTGTTCTCCATCATCGGCATCTCGGTCTTGCTCTTCCCGCGCCTCGCCCTCGGCCTCTCGGGCTTCGAGACCGGCGTAGCCGTCATGCCTCTGATCGAGTGCGACAACAACCTCGAGGCCCGCGTCCGCAATACCAGGCGTCTGCTCGCCACCGCCGCCATCATCATGAGCGTCTTCCTGATGGCCACCAGCATTGTCACCACCCTGCTCATCCCCGCGGCCGATTTCAAAGAAGGCGGGCAAGCCAACGGCAGAGCCATGGCCTTCCTGGCCCACCAATATCTGGGTAACGGTTTCGGCACTCTCTATGACGCAAGCACCATCCTTATTCTTGCCTTCGCCGGCGCCTCCGCCATGGCGGGCCTTCTGAACCTCATCCCGCGCTACCTTCCTGGCTTTGGCATGGCGCCCGAGTGGGCCCGGGCCTCGCGCCCGCTTGTCCTGGTCTTCATGGCCGTCGCCTTCATGGTTACGCGCCTCTTTCACGCCGATGTCGATGCCCAGGGCGGAGCCTACGCTACGGGCGTGCTCGTCCTGATCACCTCCGCCTCCTGCGCGGTCACCCTTGCGGCACGAACGGTTCCCTCCCGCTTCGCTCTTGGCGGCGTCTCCCTCATCTTCATCTACACCACCCTGGTCAATATCTATGAGCGTCCTGAAGGGCTCAAGATCTCCTGCATCTTCATCTTCACGATGATCTTCATGTCCCTGGTTTCGCGGGCCTTCCGCTCCACCGAGCTGCGTATCACCGGCATCGACCTCGACCCTCAAGCCCAGGCCCTGCTGGCCGAAAGCGAAGGCAAGACCATCCGCCTGATCGCATGGAACCCGCACAATGCCGCCAATAAAGACCTCGAACAGGCCAACATTGAGCTGCGCGAACTCCACGGACTATTGCAGGACGATTCCATCTACTTTATTGAGGTCGATCGCGGAGATACTTCCGAATTCACCGAACGAATTGTCGTCCAGGGATTCCGCGAAGGCGCCAATCGCGTTCTCCGCGCCAGGAGCGCCGTCGTGGCCAATTCCATCGCCGCTCTGCTGATTCACTTGAAGCAGACCACGGGATGTATTCCTCACGTCTACTTTCACTGGACCGACGTGAGCCCGATGGTTAATTTAACGCGTTTCGTCTTTTTGGGCGAAGGCGATACCGCCCCGCTCACCCACGAAGTCCTGCGCCGCGCCATCAAAGAACGCCACCAGCGCCCCGTCGTTCATGTAAGCTAAGCCCGGCGTATAGACCCGGCACAGACCGCCTTTGTACTCGAAAACGGGCGAATTTGCCCTCATGCGGAAACTAAAACCGGCAAGACCGCATCGACTGTACAGGGATTGATCGTGAACACTGTAAAGAACGACGTGGTGGAAGACCGGGCGAAGCTCGGTCCGCGAGAGCACAAACGCTGGCGATGGGTGATCTGGATCACCTTGATCGCTCTCGTGGTGCTTTTTGTGGTGGGCGAAGTGATGCTAAAAAGAGCGGAGCCGATCCTGAAGGGGCGGGTGATCGAAACCCTCAGCACCCGATTCAACAGCCACGTGGAGTTGGACGACCTGCAGGTATCCGTCATCAAGGGCTTGGCGGTCACAGGAAAAGGGCTGCGGATATTCGCCCCGGACGATGTGGTGGCCGCGGGGGCAAAGGATCCGCTTATTGCAGTGCAGCAATTCGATTTTCATGCCCGGTTGATGGGTTTGTTCCTAAAGCCAACGCACGTAGGGGCGGTGCAGGTGCAGGGCCTGGTAATCAACATCCCGCCCAAATCGATGCGGCAACAGAACGCAGCCAAGTCCCGGCATCAAGGAAAAATCAAGATTGTCGTGGATGAGATCGTGTGCAACGATTCCCGGCTGGTGATTGGCACCGACAAGCCAAATAAAGATCCGAAGGTATTCGAGCTACGCCACATAGTGCTGCATGACGTGGGCCCAAATTCTCCGTGGCCCTATGACGCGAATCTGACCAACGCGGTGCCGAAGGGGGAAATTCACGCTACCGGCACCTTTGGGCCGTGGGATACGGAGACTCCGGGCGACTCAACCGTGACCGGCAAGTACACCTTCGACCATGCTGACTTGAACACCATCAAAGGAATCGGGGGAATGCTGCATTCCGTGGGTGAGTTCAACGGTCAACTCGACCGGATCCAGGTGCATGGCGTAGCCGACGTGCCGGATTTTTCGCTGGATACCGCAAACCATCCTGTTCCTTTGCATACGCAATTTTCCGCGATTGTTGACGGCACGACAGGCGACACCTATCTGCAACCAGTCGACGCGAAGTTGGGGGAGTCGGAGTTTTCCTGCCGCGGCGAGGTGGTCAACGTCAAGGGAAAGGGGCATATCATCGACCTCGACGTCGATGTCCCGGCGGGCCGCATACAAGACTTCCTGCAACTGGCCGTCAAGACGCAGCCCGTGGTGATGACGGGCGTCCTGGCCATGAAAACAAAACTGCACATCCCTCCAGGGAAAGAAAGCGTAACTCAGAAGCTGGGGCTCAAAGGCGACTTCACGCTGAAACGCATGCACTTTACGAATCCGGAGTTGCAGGACAAAGTGGACATGCTGAGCCTACGGGCGCAGGGTGATCCAAAGGACGCCAAGCCCGGAGCGGAGGACGTGAGTTCCCACATGACGGGAAAGTTCCAGATGGGCGAGGGGAAGCTGGTTTTCCAGAACCTGAACTACACCCTGCCTGGGGCGACGGTGCAACTGGCGGGCGTCTACACGCTGGATGGCAAGAAATTCGACTTCACCGGCAAGGTGAGGACGGATGCGAAGCTATCGCAGATGGTGGCGTCGAGGTGGAAGAGCTGGGCGTTGAAAGTAGCCGACCCCTTCTTTCACAAACATGGCGCCGGAGCAGAAATCCCGGTGAAAATAACGGGAACAAACACCTCCCCCAAGTTCGGTCTGGACATCGGCCACTAAGACAAGAGCCCCGAATAGGCTCAGTCATTGAAGATCAGGCCGTGAAGGGCAACCAGAAGCGCGCTCAATCCCGGTAGCACGCCGACTGCGAGAGGCAAGTGGCGGAAGAGCCACCCCGTGAGCACCGCTGAGAGAAAATACACCGACAAGACGGCGGCCTGCATCGCCAGCCGCTTCTCGAATTCCACCTCTTGTCCATGTGGTTGCTGCTGCTCATGTCTGGCCAAACGCACCAGCCCGCTGAGCATGGTGGTCCAGGTGCCGGTGATGTAGGTGGTGACGATACCGGGAATTTTCAGCTGCACCATGGCGCCGCTTTGCATTCCGATCGCGAGCGCTACGGTGGCCAGCAAAAGTTCAAGTCTGGGCGAGTGGCTCATGCGGAGGTGAATCGCCATCCAACCAGCTTCAGCGGCCAGCAATAGGAAAGCTTCCAGCATCAGGGTCCAGGAGATCGCCTTCGACCAAACCGTGCCGGGTACTACCTTGGCTGTCAAAAGCGAACCGAGCACCGCGCCGGCGGCATAACATGCCAGCGAAATTGCAGGATGGAGTAGATCGCCAGGGTTCTGAAACACCGCAATGCCCAGCAGGACCGTGTTGCCGGTCATATTCGCGACAAAAGCGTGGCCGAGTCCGAAGTAGCTCCACCCATCCGCTGATCCCGCGGAAGCCGCCAGGATAAGCAGACGCACGTCTCGTACGGCGGAAGCCATTCGCCGCTACCCTCTCCAGATGGGAAGGGGGTTCTCGGAAGGCATGCGCAGCAGCGTTAGTAGTTCGTGATTCGGGCTGTATTGGCAAACCGGGTCGATAGCCTCGGCGTCCCCGGTAAGTAGAAACGCCTGGCAGCGGCAGCCCCCAAAGTCACGCTCCTTGCGGGGACAGGCGAGGCAGGTCTCCGACATCCAGGCATCGCCCCTGAAGCGGTTAAATGCCGGGGAAGATTTCCAGATCCATGAGAGATCATGGTCGCGCACGCTATCGAAGTGCAGATCGGGAATGACCGCGGCTGCGTGGCAAGGCAACGCCTGCCCGAGCGGATCGATGAGCATCATCTGCCGTCCCCAACCGCCTACACAAGCCTTGGGGAAGCTGCCAAAGTAATCGGGGAAGACGGCTTCAAGATGGATCCTGCCTTTCAGCCGTTCTTTAGCGGCCTCGATGATCGGTAAAGAACGATCCACTTGCTCCTGGGTTGGCATGAGAAGAGAGCGGTTTTTCAGCGCCCAGCCGTAGTACTGGACGTGAGCAATTTCCAGGCGGTCGGGAGCGAACTCCTCGGCCAGCGCGATGAAGGCCTCCAGCCGGTCCAGGTTCATGCGGTGTACGACCAGGTTCACGGTGAAGGCCAATGGAAACTTTTTGAGGACGGGAATCAGTGCGAGCTTGAGGGCATGGGCTCGAGTTCCCGCGATGTGGTTAGCGGTCGTCTCATCCAGGTCTTGAAAGCTCAGTTGCAGGTGTTCCAGGCCGGCGTCGACCAGTCCAGCCAGACGCTCTTCGCCAAGACCGACGCCGGAGGTGATCATGTTCACGTACAGTCCCGCATCGCGGGCCGCGCGAATCAACTCGGTTAAGTCTTTGCGAGCCAGGGGTTCGCCGCCGGTGAGATGTACGTGCAGAATCCCGAGTTGAGCTGCCTGCTGAAACACCCGCTTCCAGTCCCCAGTCGAAAGCTCCCCTTCTGCCCGTTGCAGCTCCAGCGGATTGGAGCAGTAGAGACAATGCAATGGGCACCGATGCGTAATCTCGGCAATGAGAGAGAATGGCTTGGCAGGCGACGGTGACTGGTTGTCTGGCATCAGGTTAGACCCGCACTACACCACGTTGCTCCATGCGATCCAGCAGACTGAGGACGTCCTGCCGTATATCGTCGCTATCCACGCCTTCGTATTGTTTAACGAGTTCGTCCACAATGGACGCGACGCTCTGCTTTCCATCGAGTTGCGCGAGGATTTCGCGCGCCGGGCCCTGCAGCTTCAGCGTTCCCTCCGGGATCAGCATCACTGCTTCTGTCGGATGCAAGCGGCACCCAGGCGCCAGCCGCGGGGTAGCATACAAGTCCATCTCAGCCCCTCTCCGCCTTAGGGACGAAGCATCCAGGCGGGATGTTGCCGGGAACCACGTAAGCGTAGTCGATTGCGTCGAGCTGCGCCCACAGGATCGCGCATTTCCGTTCCAGTGCCTGGATCACCTGCTCTTGCTCGGCACGTGTCGCGGCGTGGCTGCAGACATAATCCAGGGCGAACGCGGCGTCTTCCGGCGCCTGCGTCAAGCGGCCCTCAAAATAACTCAAGCCATGAGCGAGATACGGATAGTGCAGCCGAAGCTGGTCCATGCGCAGAGAGATGAGGCTGCGCGAGAACAGCTCGGTCAGCGAAGAGGCGACGGCAATCAGCAAAGGACTGTCGCGCACTAACGCCAGATAGGCATCCACGGCAAAGATCACACCCGGCAAAACACCGGTGCAGGGAATTACCTGGTCGCGCGAAAGGCCAGTGGCTTCAGCGAGCTGTATCCATTTCTCAATGCCGCCATAGCCGGTCTGGTCTCCATCGTGGTCGAGGATCCGTTTTCTCCACGCGCGGCGGAAAGCGGGGTCATCGCTCTTGGCGAGCAGCAGGGAATCTTTGATCGGGATACGGCTCTGATAGTAGTAGCGATTCAGCGCCCATGCCTGCAACTGACCGCGCGTCAGTTCGCCTGCGTGCATACGCAGGTGAAAGGGATGGAGATGATGGTACCGGCTTTCTCCTACGGCCTGGAGGCGGCCGCGCAGTTCCTCAGGGGAAAGAAGATTCCTATCTTCGCGAGTCTTAGCGCTGGGTGTTAGTTGAGTTGCCATCCGTCCTGTCCTATTTGCCAACCGGCGTCGCTTACATATTTGCATTCGGCACTGCGGCTATCCAGTACCGGGTTCGTGTTATTGATGTGGACGAAGATTCGTTGCCGCGCGGCTGTACCAGCCAATAGAGCGATTGTCCCATCATCCCCACTCATCGGTACATGACCGATCGCCC
This sequence comes from uncultured Acidobacteriaceae bacterium, assembly GCA_963788515.1. Lineage (GTDB taxonomy): Bacteria > Acidobacteriota > Terriglobia > Terriglobales > Acidobacteriaceae > PALSA-350. The sequence goes on along the minus strand of CAWBGZ010000015.1, from coordinate 864,101 downwards.
GCGCCAGCGGCGTTCCGGAATGAGTACGGCTGAGCTCTGCATCGCTCCAGAAGGTGCCATCGACCAGAATTACGTCGCAGGAGTCATAGAGGTCCCGGATGGCGTCTGTGACTTCGGGGAGCGAGGGTGTGTAGGCGAGCCGGCGGCCATCGGCTTCTAACAAAAGACCAAGCGAAGCCTGGCCCGGCTCTACCAGGTCATCCCCGGAAAACCCACGCGCGTAATACGGCAGGGATCCGGAGAGGGCTATGGGAGTGCAGGTCACATTGCCGTCCAAAGCAAATGCTTTTCCGGGATGAATTTCCACCCAGGTGAGCTGGTTGGCCACCCGTTCCAGCATGCGAAAAAAACTGTTGGCTTCAAGCGTACGGCGGACCAGGCCAGTGGCGTAGACGGTGAGGGGCTGAAACTCCCGCAGCAAAAGTAATCCCAGCACCTGGTCCAGATCAGCGCTGGTCAGGATGATTCCTTCGATGGGCGTATTGCGCTTGCCGTGCAGAGCTAGGGGTTGAAGTTCGGGGTTTGATTCGATCTGGAACCTGAGATCCGGCGAAGCATTGATCAGGAACCACTTTCCGGCGCTGGTGGAAAACGCTGCTTGTAGTTGCAAGCGAGGCCGGACGACATCAGGGAAATTTCGGCAAAGGTCGCACAGAATGCAGGCACAGTTCCACTGGGGAAAACCGCCGCCTGCGGCGGTCCCCAGTAGTTTGAAGATCATTCAGGCTTATTCTGCAGGAGCGTAGCAGTTGATCTCGCAGCCAAGGCTTACTTCTTCGAAATCAGGGCGGGTCCAGACTTTCGTTTTCATTTCAATCTCCCTTGATTAAATATGAATACAGAAAGCGGAACGGCCTTCTGCTCATCTTGGCAATAATTATAGCCGATCCTGCGCAAGAAGGGGTTCCCAAGAAACCTGCAGCTTCAGGCTAAGTGGCTACCGCCCAAAGGAATAGGTCACCTTTAGGACGCCCGAATCGATGCCCGGATTTTCGGCGGCATTGCCGGTGTTGGCAAGATGATGGTAGCGATACTCGAAGCGGCACGAGCGCGTATGCGTTTGATACCACTCCACGCCGCCCCCGACTTCGAAGGTGTAGTTGAAGGCGCTGCTATTGAATACCGGTATGTCCCGGGTAGCTACCGCGAAGCCGCCCAAGCCGGTTACGAACGGCTGAATGCGCTTGCTGGGGAAGGCACTGAGCTTGTATCCCAGCGGGCTGAAGGCGGTCACATAGGTCGATCGCGTTCCGCCCATGTAGGTTGCGGTGCCGGGGTAGATCTGATTCTGGGTTACCAGAATCACATTCAAGGGTGTGCTGGTTACCGGCTTATCCACGGGAACAGGCGAGGTGAAACTAACAATTCCTGAATAGGCGGGCTGTTGGGGAAACTCCAGGGCGAAGCCCTTCATCGTGGGGTCGGTTACGGACATAAAGGGCCGCACCTCGGCCACCCACGCGCCGGAAACATTAGCGGTTAAAAAACTCCGTCTCTCCATGCCGGCCCCGATCGCGCTTATCTTGCGTCCTTCGGCGTAGCCCAGCAGCATGTGGCTGGAATCGTTGGAATACTCCACAAATCCGCTCAACACCTTGCGATTGGAGTAATACCCGCCCAGATCCTGCGCCCAGGTCACGGCGCAAGCCGTCGATCCCATCAGCAGGCACACGCCTGTGTTGCGTAACCATCTTTGGAGGCACTTCATTGGAAACATCCGATCCTTCTCCCGAGCGGTGAAACGCACCGTGCGCGTAAATGTCCGTGGTTCACGAAATCGCGCGGTGGGGGGACCGGGCATTCTCCTGTTTTGGACCCGTACAGAAGAGGACGGTGTGTGGCAATTCACTTCGTAATATCTCGGTCGGTCCCCGGGGGGAGGGAACTCGTAACGAGAAATATCTACAGCTGCCGTGATACTGCTTATATCGGTTCTGTTCAGCTTTTCTTGAGAGAAAGCTGCGCCGATTTCATTTGCCTGGAGTGCTTCTCCTGTTAACGGGGTGGGAAGTGACAGATCCTCCCGTACCCAGATTCAAGGCAATCGTAGCATCGAAGGCATACCCTTTTGTGCCGCGAACCGCGACCTCGGCGGGAAATAGTCACCTGCTTTTTTAAACTTTAGTGTGGGTTGCCAGCTCCCTGCCACTGTTGGGTAGGTCCGGGATAAACAGGTTGTGGGACAAGGGATTTGGGCGCAAGTCGGGATGACATGAGGGAGGGCAATGCTCACCTCAACAGCCGTTAGCGGGGGGATGGATAGAGCTGCAGGTTATGCCGATTTTCATCACCTTGGGCGGGAGTGGTACACGGGGAGTGGCACATAGAGAGCCACTATCCCACTCAAGCCCAAAAACGGCTTGAATGGGCCACCCAACGTTTGTTTCCGCTGGGGCTGCGGAAGAAGTCTGACGGGTAAAGGCTGGGCCTAGCCTGGACCTTTTGAAGTTGCCAGAGGGAAAGGGATAGGGCAGTTCTCACCTCAACAGCCGTTACCGAGGGGATTGCGCCCGGTAGATGGTGCACACCTCAGCCCGGTTGGGAAAGGCCCACGCCTCAAAGTCCTCCTCGCTCATCGCGAACTCTTCCTGCCAGAGCCTGGTGAGCCAGGGAAGCCCAGCGAGCATCGACTCCAGTTCCGGGTGGATGTACACCAGGTACAACTCGCGCGGGTGTTGTTTGAGCGAAGCTTCCAGGTTATGGAAGACCCGCTCCATGACCGGCCCGGCAAAGGCGTTCCACATGTAGACGATGAGCGGCCCGGGTGGCCAGGAGAACTCGGTCGCATCGCCTTGCATGGAGATCACTGGCGGTCGAGGAAGCAGACCGCCCTTCGCTCGGTCATAACGCGCGATGTTGGCCCTGGCGACGCGGTCCAGCTCAGGAGAGAGTTCGATGCCAATAATCTCGCGAAATGGGTAGTCGGAAGCCAGCAACAGGGCGCGGCCTTTCCCTGATCCCACATCCACAAAGCAGAAACGCCGATAGTCCAGGTGCAGCCGCTCCAGCATCGCGCCCAGGACCGCGTGAAACACCGAAGGTGCTACGGCAAAGTAACCATTGTTGTACAGATCATGGGGATGGCCGGAACGCAGCTCGTAGATGAGCCCGCTGGTCTCGACGCCGAAGCGCTCATCAAAAGGATGCACCGCGCGAAAGCTGCGGTACTCGCCCTGCTCCACGCGGGGCCACTCCTCTTTCTTCTTCCGGCCCAGTTCCTGCCCCAATTGCCCGATCTCGTCTCTCATTGGTACCGCTTCTAATCCTAATCCAGCCCCAGCTTCTTCCATATCTCATCCACGCGCGCCCTGGTGGCTGCGTCCATGGCGATCATGGGTGGCCATGGACGCGTGAAGCCTTCTGCCTTCCATTTGCGGGTGGCATCAATGCCCATCTTGCTGCCGTAGTTGGGCAGGCGCGAGGCATGATCGAGTGAGTCGACCGGGCCCAGTGTGAACTGGATGTCGCGCTCGGGGTCGATGTTGTTGGCTACGCGCAGCGTCACTTCGCCCAGGTCCTGCACATCGCAATCCTCGTCCACCACGATCACGCACTTGGTAAACATCGCCTGGCCCAACGACCAGATGCCGTGCATCACTTTGCGCGCCTGCCCGGCATAGCTCTTGCGGATGGAGACGATCATCAGGTTGTGAAACACGCCTTCCACCGGCAGGTTCACATCCACAATCTCCGGGATGGTCAGCCTCATCAGCGGCAGAAAAATACGTTCCACCGCTTTGCCCATCCAGGCATCTTCCATCGGCGGCTTGCCTACGATGGTCGCGGCATACACCGGATCCTTGCGATGCGTGATGCAGGTGATGTGAAATACCGGGTACTCCTCCTCCATGGTGTAGAAGCCAGTGTGATCGCCAAATGGGCCTTCCATGCGCAGTTCGTCCAACTCCACGTAGCCTTCGAGAACGATCTCCGCATTTGCCGGGACTTGGAGGTCAACGGTTTCGCAATTGACCAGTTCCACTGCCTGCTGGCGAAGAAATCCTGCAATGACGAACTCTTCGACCTCTGGAGGCGCGGGCACAATGGCGGAGAAGGTGAGTGCTGGATCGGTGCCGATAACCACCGCCACTTCCAGCCGCCGGTCCTTGCTCTGGGCCACGCCGATCGTGGATGAGGCAGCGGTAGTCCCGCCTGCCGTCTCCGCCATCACCCGGACGCGCGCGGCGCTGGCATCTCCGGAAGCATCGGCGACAGCCGTTGCCCGCAGCCGCTCACGCAGGTGCTCCGCGGCCACCTTCTGCCGTTGCCAGTGCATGCCTGTGGTTTGTCCGTCATAGACCTGCATGCGATACATGCCCACGTTGCGTTTTCCGCTCTTCGGGTCGCGGGTGATCACGCACGGCAAGGTAATGAAGCGGCCGCCATCCAGCGGCCAGCACTGGAGTACGGGAAAGTCCAGCACGCTGAAGTTCTCCCGCAGGATGACCTGCTTGCAGGGAGCGTCTTTGGCCGCAACCGTGCGAGGAAAAAACCGGCCCACTTCCGCCAGCATGGGAAGCATTTTCAACTTCCCCAAAAGACCTTCGGGAGATTTGAGCTGGAGCAGGCCCTCGATGCGTTCCGCCACGTCATCGAGGCTATCTACGTTGAGCGCCAGTTTCATGCGCCGCTCACTGCCGAACTGGTTCATCAGCACCAGGTGGCCTGGGTATCCTTTTACGTTCTCAAACAGCAACGCCGGACCGCCCGGGGCACTTTTCGACCCAACATCCACACTACGGCGCCTGCCCCACTTGGACACCCTGTCGGTAATCTCGGCCATCTCGAGGATGGGGTCCACGGACTCGTGGATGTGCTTCAACTCGCCTGCTTTGTCGAGTGCCTTGATCCAGGCCCTGAGGTCGTCGTATGCCAATGCGGTCTCCACGCCCCGGCTATGGGGGTGCCTCATCACCATACTATCCGGGGAGAAGAAAACCACCGGGCTTGGCGCCGAGTGAACGGCTGGTTTTTGACTGGGTACGGCTGCGTCGCTACTCGCCGCGCATCCACCGGTCCATCAGGGTCTGGGCGCAGCGCGCGCCGCATAAGTGCCGGACCTTGGCGGCGTGGGAGAGCAGGACATTCCATGGCGTGAGTCTTAGCATCGGCTGCTCAGGAGCCGCGGGAATGAGGGCTGCCGGCTCGGTTAACGCCAGCCACCAGTCCTCTGCCTCGCCCCTTGGATTCCCGCAAACATCGCAGTGGTAAGTCTCTGTAAACGCCATACCAACATCTCCCGATCCTGCCCGGTCCGGTCCGCATCATAGGGTTGGATCCCTGGGCGATACCTCGAGCAAAGGAAACCTAACACGAGCATCTCCCGGGGGCCAATCCCCGGAAGTAGGGATTTCTTGCTTTAGCAGTGGGGCAACGTGCGTCCTGGCCGAATTGTCATCGATCCTTACCTGCCTTGGCAGGCGTTCTCGTCGTAGGCGTATCGACTTCGTTACATCGTCCGAGTGAAAGAGGAGCGGGGATGGCACCAGAGGAGGGAGGGCGGAGCGTTTTGCGACTGCGATATCAGGCGATACTTGCCGGCTGTTCCTCGTACTGCTCCAACGGATAACCAAGCTTCTTCCACTGATCGAAGCCCCCGAGCAATGGACGAACGCGATAGATTCCGTTCTGCCGGAGCTTCATTGCCATCTTCGCGGCCGTTGCTTCGCTGGGACAGGTGCAGTAGAGGATCACGTCGCGGTCGCGAGGAATCTCACCGCTGCGCTGCATCAGGGTCTCGGGTGAGAGGCGGATCGCGCCCGGCAGCACCCGTGGGTCGGGGAGATAGTCGAGCGGATGACGCAAGTCGACGATATACGGGCTCTGGCCACTGTCCAACATCCGTTTCAGCTCCTCCGGATCCAACCGTGAGGTCCGAACCTGCTTCAGGAAGGCCTGCTGCTTCCACACTCGATAGGCTAGCAAGCCGATGACGGCGAGCAGGAACAGCGCGCCCGCGAAGTGTTCCATCCAGGAAAGCGCGTCAGGATGGACGCGCAGAACGTCGCCGAAGAAGCGCCCGGCAAGGGTAATCGTCGCCGCCCAAAACAGGGCACCGGCAAGATCGTAAGCCAGAAAGACGCGATACTTCATGCCCGTCTGGCCGGCAATGGGCGCTGCCACCGTGCCTAACCCCGGCACAAACTTGGCTACCAGCAATGCCTGCTCGCCGTACTTGGTGAAATAGTCTTCGGTCTTGCGGACGCAGGTGGACCTCTCAAAGGAGAGCCGGCACACCAGTTTCACCATGGTGCCGCCAAAACGCTGGCCCAACATGTACCAGAGGGTATCGCTGACAAAGCAACCGGCCACCACCGCGAACAGGACTAGTGGTAGCGATAGCTTGTGAGTCGCGGTCAATGTACCTGCAGCCAGCAGCAGGGGTAGGCTCGGCACGGGGACGCCGAGCTGCTCCCCCATCACCCATAGGAAAAGGATGACGTAAGCGAAATGCAGGAAAAAATCGTACGCTAACGGCATAACGCGTCTGCCTCTAAGAGTCTTCCCTATAGATGATGGCAAGCGGGGAAACGGTGCGATGGATAGCAAGCGTTCTCAACTTGAGCGCGCGCACGTGAAGAGCTCGAAAGCTCCCGGTCCGCAGCCGGTGGGCGCTTGCGGTCAGTGTAACCGAATCAGAGTGGGTCCTCGCACTGCGGATTGGCCCGGGTGTTCGTTACGACCGTGACGGGCTGCATGTTCCCCGCGGTAATGCGATGCAAATCAGCGACTTGTATCAGCAGATCCCGACGGAACGGGAGCGTGCGGTCGGCAACAGCCAACGTTCCCAAACGGGCGGCCGAATAGAATGGGCCACCTAACGCATTTTTGCTAATACTGTGATCCGGTGGGATCAGTTATGTGCGGCCATTCTTTCCACCCCGGGTACGCAAAGATCGCGTGCCCGGGGGCCCCGGTTTTGGCGGAATGGCCGCGTCGGGTTCAGTTTCCCGGTCTACACCATTAGCAAAAATGCTCTAGTAAAATTCCCCAGACAGCAAAAGTCAGGTCGCCTCGTGAATGGTTTTTCTGGATCGCCGTGTTCGTCTCCAAGCCTTCGATCCGTTCTCGCCGGTGTCGTGCTCCTGATGAGCATGTCGATCCCCATCGCGGTTGCGCAGCCACGCTCTTCGCAAACCGCCGACCACGCTACCACCCAAATCACGGGCATCGTCCTGGACTCCGCCGGCAAACCGGTGGGCGACGCTTCGGTAAGGCTTGAACGCAAGGATGTGCCGACGACAGCGGAGGCGAGGACCACCCCAACTGGCGCCTTCGTATTCTCGGCTCTGACGCCTGGGAGGTATACGCTCATCGCGGAGAAGTCGGGGCTACGCAGCCGTTCCACCGTCGTTGTTGCCTCTACCGGCGGGAATCAAAAACAAGTCGAGCTGGTCCTCGATGCAGATGCCGCAGCCGCGTCTACCGCAGCCATGGAATTTGCCGATAAGCCGAATTTCACCGTCGCGGGCGTGACCGATTGGACCGCCGTGGGCGGCCATGGATCGGATGCCACCCTGCGCACCAGCGAAGCTCTGGCCCGTGAAACTCTAACCCTCAAACCCCAAGGCAGCGCGCCGGGTTCGCTCACTGGCCCAAGCAAAGCGAATGAATCGGAAAGCAACCTGCGCGCCGCTCTGGCCGGGGCTCCCGGGAGTTTTGAGGCAAACCATCAGCTGGGCGAGTTCTATCTCCATGCCGGGCGTTATCCGCAGTCGGTTCCGCTGTTGCAGACCGCGTACCGGATCGATCCCGCGAACCGTGGCAACGAGTACGATCTGGCACGAGCCTACGAAGAAACCGGCGATTTCTCGCAGTCGCGTGATCATGTCGAGAAATTGCTGGCGCATCAGGACGATGCCGGCCTACACCGCCTGTTGGGCGAGCTTGACGAGAAAATGGGCGATCCTCTGGCCGCTGTCCATGAAGATGAGCAGGCGGTCCGCCTTGATCCCAGCGAACAGAATTATTTTGCCTGGGGCTCGGAGCTGTTACTTCACCGGGCGGTGTGGCAAGCTGCTGAGGTTTTCAAGAATGGAACCAAAGCGCATCCGGAGTCGGCCCGCATGTTGGCGGCGCTGGGCTCGGCGCAGTTTGCCGGCGCTCTCTATGACCAGGCGGCCGATAGTCTCTGCCGGGCTTCCGACCTGAATCCGGCGGATCCTGAGCCCTACATCTTCATGGGCAGGATAGAAATGGCCGCCCCCGAGCCACTGGCGTGCATTGAGCCGAGACTGGCGCGGTTTGTGCAGCAGCAACCTGGAAACTCGCTCGCGAATTACTTCTACGCCATGGCCATCTGGAAACGGCAGAAACAGCCGATGGATCAGGAGGCCTTGCGCCAAGTCAAAACCCTGCTTACCAAAGCTGTGTCCATCGATCCTAAATGCGGCGACGCGTACCTGCAGTTAGGCATCCTCTCGTCCTCGCAACATAATTTTGAAATGGCGATCGGCTTTTACACCAGGGCGATTGACGTGGACCCACAGCTCGGCGAAGCGCATTATCGGTTAGGCGTGGCCTATGATCGGATCGGATTACCCGAAAAGGCCAAACAGGAATTTCAACTGCATGACGAGATCGAAAAGCAGCAGGCAGCCGCTGTCGAACGCCAGCGGCGTGAGGTTAAGCAGTTCTTGGTAGTTCTGCAAGGGCAAGCCGGCGGCTCCGCCGGCCCAGTGAATACGAGGAGGAGACTTTCGCATGTGCAAGCTATTGGCCGTGATGCTGCTTTCGGCGGTGACCATGTATGGCAGCGATCTGCCGAGCCGGAAGTATTTGAACCTGGCCGCCATCAAGACGATGGTAGCTGCCGCCGAAGCGAAAGCCAGCGAGCTGAACGTGCAAGTGACCATCTGTATCGTGGATGAAAGCGGCAATTTGCTCTTTCTTGAAAAGGAAGACGGCGCCTCGCTCAACACCTTACAGTTTGCCCAGAAGAAGGCGCGGCACGCTGCCGCCTACGGCGCCCCTTCAAGAGAAGGAGCCGAGGCGGTCAAGAATGGCCACGTGGAAGACCTTGCATTCCCCAACTTTTTTCCCAACCAGGGAGGTCTGCCGGTTCGGGTGGACGGCCAGCTCCTCGGCGGGATCGCGGCCAGCGGCGCCAAGTCTGAGATCGACGAGCAAATCGCCCAGGCAGGGCTTGATGCATTGTTAAAGAAATAGCAGGTGGGTCTTTTGTAGTAGTTTCCCGGTTACTCCAGACTGCGAATCCTGCCCCGGGCATCGCACACTCTGAAATGCGCGGTGTATCATAAGATCAAAAAAAGGGTCGCGACCCAAGCGACGGCCCTAATGTTTACGGCTGCAAGCGGGTTCGGCCTCCCCGTTCGTTCCACCCTACGTGAAGCACCGCACATGAACATCAGGGAAGTAGCGAAGAGAGCCGGGGTTTCCACAGCCACCGTTTCACGAGTCGTGAACGGCACGGCGCCTGTCGACGCGCGTACCGAAAAGCGTGTCCGGGCGGTGATCCAACGCAGTGGTTATTACCCCAACACCCATGCACGCACTCTCGGCACAGGCAAGAGCCATATCTATGGCCTGATCATCTCCGACATTGAAAATCCGTTCTTTCCTGAACTGGTGAAATGCTTTGAGCGCCTGGCGGTGGAGCATGGCCATGAAGTGCTGATTGCCAATACTGACTATCAGCCAGAGCGCATGGAGGTTTGCGTGCGCCGGATGCTGGAGCGCAAGGTGGATGGAGTGGCCATCATGACTTCTGAGATGGAGCCCGAACTTATCCAGATGTTGAACGGCCGGGGCATCCCCATCGTTTTTCTAGACACCGGAGCAATCGCAGACGGAATCAGCAACATCTCGCTTGACTACGACAGCGGTGTCGACCAGGCGATCGATCACTTAACCTCATTGGGCCACCGTAGGATTGCCTTTGTCAGCGGGCCGGACAATCTCGCTTCCGCCAGAACGCGCCATGAGGCTTTTCTAGCATCGCTGCGACGGAAAAATCTCGAGTGCAGCGACGACTACATTCGTGCGGGCAACCATCGCTTTGATGGAGGCTACGCGGCGATGTTAGAGATATTGAAGCTGCGGGTGCGGCCGACCGCCGTGTTAGCTTCGAACGATCTTACCGCCATCGGAATCATGGGCGCCGTGTATGCGGCAGGGCTAAGGGTTCCGGGGGACATTTCGGTGGTAGGCTTCGACGACATCGCGCTCAGCAGCTTTATGCCACCACCCCTTACGACGATCCGCTTGTCGCGGGCTGAGATTGCAGCATTTGCCTTCGACTCGCTGTATGCCGCAAGCCAGCGCGGCGAAACTCGCGGCGTTACCCACATCGTTCGTGCAGAACTGGTGATTCGTCAATCCACCGCGGCCATTCGGCCGGAAACATAGACTTCGAAACTGTAGGAAGCACCGCCGAAAGACGAGTGCTTACGTAGCTCGCGGCTTTGACCCCGAAACGATCCCTCCGCCCTCGCGGATGGTAATGATCTGATTTGCCTTTACCTCCGTAAATTTCTCGATCTTCTGCGTAGTCGGCCATTTCACTTCGATTAAATCCACCATCTCCGCTTTCCCCAGGCCGAAGTGAAGTCGCAGATCCGATTGCGACATGACGCTGGTGCCGCTGTGGACCTCATCCATTTGCACATGCTTTCCCGTAACGACCCGCACCCGCGCTCCAATCGCCGTGCGATTGCACTTGGTTCCCACCAGCTTGATCTTGATCCAGTTCTGTTTGTTGCCGCCTTCATTGCGAAGCAATGAGGGCAAATCGTTCAGATTCAAAACCAGCACATCCATGTCGCCGTCGTTGTTGTAGTCTCCGAACGCGGCGCCCCGGCTGGAGAAATGCTCGCTGATGCCCGTCCCCATTTCCGAGGACACGTCTTTGAACCGGCCGTTGCCAAGATTCTTATAGACCAGTCGTGGATTCTTGAAAGTCTGGCCAAAATTGTATTGATCGATCTCCGGGTAGACGTGTCCGTTGATCTGGATGATGTCTTGCCAGCCGTCATTGTCATAATCGACAAAAGCGCAGCCCCACGCCACATAACGGTTGTTGACTCCGACGCCGGACTCGAACGTGACATCGGTGAAGGTTCCATCGCCGTTGTTGTGGTACAGGTTGCACGTATCATCTGCGAAATTGGTCTTGAAGATGTCAAACCATCCGTCACAGTCATAGTCGGCCACGCCTACACCCATGCCTGCCTGCTCGTGGCCATTGTCGCTGTAGGCACAGCCAGCCATGACGGCGATATCGGTGAATGTGCCATCGTGATTGTTTTTGAACAGAATGCTGGGTTCGGAGTCGACGGCCACATAAATGTCCGGCCAGCCGTCGTTATCGAAATCGTAGGAGACGGCGGTGATGGAGTAGCGCGGCCCCGGTTTCAGAATCCCCGATTTCTCAGAAACATCGGTAAAGGTGCCATCTCCATTGTTGTGGTAGAGAATGTTTGTGTCGCCAGGAAGGCCGCGCGGGCCGCACATGATGGGAACCCCCTTCCACTGGCAATAAGTGGTGTTTTCAGGCGGAGGAATCGTTGCCGGATCCAGCTTGAGGTAGTTGCAAACGAAGAGATCAAGGTGGCTGTCGCGGTCGTAATCGAGAAACGTGCAACCGGCTCCCCAGCGAACTTGCGCCTGGCTTAGACCGGCCTTCTGCGTGAGGTCGCTAAAGGTGCCGTTTCCGTTGTTATGAAAAAGAATGTTGTGGCCCCAGAAACAGCAAAACAGGTCGTCCCACCCATCATTGTCGTAATCGCCTACGCAGACTCCGGTCTGCCAACCGGTGCGGCCCAGGCCCGCTTTTTCCGTGACATCGGTAAACGTGCCATCGCGGTTGTTCTTATACAGATGAGAAATCGGCGCCTTGCCAGGCGGCCAATGAGAATCGAGCCGGTCCCCGTTGGTAAGGTAGATGTCCAGCCAGCCGTCGTTGTCATAGTCAAAAAAAGCCAGTCCGCTGCCCTTGGCCTCAATGATGGACCGTTTGTGATCGACGCCGCCCCACACGTTCGGGCTGGTCAGTCCGGCTTGCTGAGCCACATCGACAAACTGGACCGGCGACGTTGTGGGACTCGACACTGCGGCTTCGACCAGTGCCGGTTCTCTCCACCGCCACAGGGGAGTCGTAAGAACGTCTGTCAGCGCGCTGCCGAGCATGAAGAGAGAGGAGCCTAGAAAACGCCGTCGCGGAAAAATCATAGATTGCGATGATTATAGAGATTCATCTGGTTGGCACTTTTGGGAATGGATGAGGAACGACGCCCGAGCCTTCTTTGACGGCAATGATTTGATCGATGGGCACATTGGCCAGTTTGTCTACCTGCCCGCTGGGCCACGTGATCACGAGCGATTCGATTTTGGCCCGCTTGCCCAGGCCAAACTGAATCCGCGGATCACTGGCCGACATATAGCTCGTTCCCCCCTCAGCCTGGCGCACCTGCACAAACCCTTCCGAGGTAAGTTTCAGCGCGGCGCCGGTGCCGTCGCGGTTGGATTTTGTCCCGATCAATTGCACTTCCAGCCAGTGATTGGCATTGCCTCCGTCATTACGCAGCAGCTCCGGATAATCGCCGCGGTTGTTGACGGCAATATCGAGGTCGCCATCGTTGTCGAAATCCGCGGTAGCCAGACCACGCCCCGCAACCGGACGAAGGAAGTCGGGACCGAGCTGAGCGGACGCCATTTCGAACCGGCCCTGGCCCAGGTTGCGGAACATCAGCAGCGGTTCTTTGTAGGTGACCTCGCTATGGTAAAGGCTCACATTGTCCAACATGGCGCCATTCAATTGCAGGATGTCAATCCAGCCATCGTTGTCGTAGTCGAGGAACTTGGCTGCCACCCCGCTAAGCAGCCTCGCCTTGGCGCCGATTCCGGAGCTATACGTGTCATCGGTAAAGGTCTTATCGCCGTTGTTGAGGTACAGCCGGTTTAATTCGAAGTCAAGATGGGTGATGTATACGTCCAGTAGGCCGTCTCCGTTGACATCCGCGGCGTCTATGCCCATTCCTGCCTCGTATTTCCCATCCTCGCTGACGGCCAGCCCGGATATCAGGGAGACATCCTTGAAGGTGCCGTCGTGATTATTCAGAAACAGAAAATTCGGCCAGGTGTCATTGGCAATCGCAATATCCGGCCAGCCGTCATTGTCGAAGTCGGCCAGCACCACGCCCATCCCTTTCGATTCGGGCAGGCCCACGCCTGACTTGTCGCTGACGTCGGTAAAGGTGCCATCATGGTTGTTGTGGTACAGCTTGGTCTTCTGTCCCTTGTAGTTGCCTGGATTGCAATAAGAGCGATAACCAGGAGCGCGTTCTCCACACCAGAGATTGTTTTTTGGGGTCCACTCAATGTAATTGGTGACCACCAGGTCGAGCCAACCGTCTTTGTCGTAGTCAAACCATCCTGCACTGGTTGACCATTCACCCTCATCGGCAAGTCCGGTCTTGGCAGTGACGTCGGTGAAGGTGCCGTTGTGATTGTTGCGGTAAAGAATGGCTCGCCCATAACCGGTCACGTAGAGATCGGGCCAGCCGTCATTATCGAAGTCTCCCACAGCCACGCCCTGCCCATAATGTCCTTCGCCGCCCACGCCGGCTTTTTCGGTGACGTCAGTAAACGTACCGTCCCCGTTGTTGTGATAAAGCGCGGAACGCAAGGGCGCCGGAGGTTTGTAAATGTCGGTGGCGGCAGACTGAACAAAGTAGAGGTCCATGAGGCCATCCTGGTCGTAATCGATCCATCCGACACCGGTGCCCATGGTTTCGAGATAGTACTTCTGGTCTGTTTGCGTGGAGTCCTGCAGGAAGGTGATGCCGGCCGCCTTGCGAATGTCTGTGTAGCGAACGGTGATCGGGGTGTCTAGTGTCTTTGCCGCCTGTTGGGCTTGGGCCACGCAGGTTGCGGCAACGATGGCAATCAGTACGAGAGAAGTCTGCGCCACGTCTCAGAGTGTCCTGTCCGCAAGCGCCAGCGCGAGTCCTAGCAGTTGCTGCCGGTTGGCCATGGTCATGGGTTCATTGGCAGCCGGGGAGGTCGCCGGCGCCGCAGCCAGGACCTGTTCAATCCGGTTGATGTCCAGGGCGCCGTGTTCGCTGCTGTTCTTAAAACGGTTCAGGACTTCTCTAGCCTTATCGATCTGTCCGGTCTCAAAATAGAAAATACCCAGGGTCGAATAGCTGCCAGGCCATTCCGGAAGCAAATCCACCACCCGCTCGAAATGCCGGCCGGCTTCTGCGGTGTTGCCTTCCAGGGCTGAAGCAAGACCCAGGCCCCAGAGAATCTTTCCCGAGCCTGGGATGCGGGCCTGTCCTTGCAGCAGTGTCTGGTTTGCGCCGGCGATGTTATGCTCCCGCAACTGCAGCAGCGACAGCGCCAGATAATCCTGATCGTTGTCTGGATTACGGCGGATGGCATCGCGGTAAATCTCTTCAGCGCGGGCGGCGTCACCCAGGTGCGCGTAGATATCTCCCAGCAGAGCCAGGTAGGGATCGTCTTTGCGGCCCTGCTCCGAAACCTGCCCGGCGGCATCGAGTGCTTCGGCATACTGACCTTTTCGGAAGTAAGCGTCGGCAATGTTGAATATTACCTCGTCCGAGCCTGGGTTCGCCTGCAACGCAACGCGGAAATGCTGGATGGCATCGTCATACAGGTGGTAACGGGCGAGCAGGACGCCCACCCCATTTTGTGTGCGGTAGTCGCCTGCGCTTAACTTGTCGAGCTGAGCGATGGTGTCTTTCGCCTCCGCCGTCTTTCCGGATTTCAGATAAGCCTCGGCCAGCAAGTACAGATCCTCCGGCTGATCCGGATGCTTGCTGATCTCGTCGTGGAGTTGCGTAATATCAAATTGATTCTGAGCCTGGGGAGCGAGCTTCGAGCGATTATCCAGATAGTCGAAAAGGTGCTCATACGGATATGGACCGGTGGGAGCGTCTTTGGAGAGTGTTTGAAATACCTTTAGATCGCGATCGGCGGCCTCGGTCTGGTGCAGACTTCGTTCCACCATCGCAAGCTTGTAATATCCGGTCGCCGGGGTACGGCTAACCTCTACGTATTTCCTGAGCAGGTCGGCGGCTTCTGCATATTTCTTGCTCCCGATGCGCAGGTTGGCTAGCTCCAGCAGTGCTGCGGCAGAGTCCGGATTGGAGTGGAGCGCCTGCTGAAACATTGCTTCGGCTTGCGCGTTGTCTCCCTGGCGCTCTGCTATAAGACCGAGATTAAATAGGCACACGCTGCAGTGAGGATCGAGCTTAAGGCCGCCCTGAAAATATTGTTTAGCCTCGTCGAATCGCCCCAGATGCCGGTAAGAAATGCCAAGGTACACGTATGATCGCGCAGATGGATCGAGTTTGATCAGTTTCTGGAATTCTTCGATGGCCTTGTCCACTTTGCCTGCCATGAAATAGCTTTCGCCCAGTGCGGCCAGCAGATCGGCGCGCTGTGGGGCGATCGCCAGGCCCGATTCCAGAAGCGGTATCGCATCTTCGTAATAATTCTGAGTCATGCTGACTCGGGCCATCAGAAGGATAACGTCTGTATTCTCCGGCGCAAGTTTGTGAGCGCGCACCAGCAGATCGAGTGCGTCCAGTGGGCGCGACTCATTCGAATAGACCTGCGCAAGCAGGTGGAGCGTCTCAGGCGAGTCGGGTTTCAACTTGAGTGCGCGGTTGAGTGCGAATTCCGCGTTGGAGTATGCGCCGGCGCGAAGGTAGGCTTGTCCCAGGTTGTAGAGGATCTCGAAGGTGCCCGGCCGCAAAGCATCGGCCTTTTCCAGTTCTAACTCCGCCGGCTTGTATTGTTTTTCCGAGGCCAGCATGATTCCAAGTGAGAAATGAAGCTGGATATTATCCTTGTTCTGGGCCGAAAGTTCGGTTGCCAGCCGCAAGCCCTCCGCGGTGCGGTTGCTTGCAAGATAAGCACGAATCAAATTGAACTGTGCTGCGACCGTCGCGGGACGTACGCGTTCAAAGTGCGGAATGGCTTCGCCGGGCGATCCCTTGCTCATCAGCAAGAGGCCAAGGTTGTAGTTCGCATCGCGGTTGCCGGGATCAGTCCGCAAAACGGTTCGAAATTCATTCTCGGCCAAATCAGGCTTCTGCTCAGACATATAGACGTTTCCCAGGTTGTTGCGCGTCTTCGCTGAACCAGGAGCGACTTTCAAGGCATGCTGGAATGCTTCGACAGCGTTGCCGTAGTCCTTTTCGTCGATGTAGATAAAGCCCAGCATGTTGTAGGCTTCCACGCTGGCAGGATTACGCTGCAGTTCCTCTTGCACCTTACCCTTCGCCTGATCGAATAGGCCCTGCCGGCGTAGCTCTTCAGCCTGCTGGAGATTTGGGGAGGGTTTAGAAGATTGATCTGCTTCCCGGGGGGTAGCGGAATGGTGAGGCTGCTGAGCAGCGAGCGTCAGGCTGCCAAGAAGAAGCAAAAAGAGACTTCCCACCCGGCATAAGCTCGACGCGGTGGACCATGCAATCGCGATTCTGGTTGCTCGCTGCATGAATACGCGACCCACCATCCACACATACCGTTGCCGAGTGCCCATCAAGGCAGCGATTTTAGCATTTCGAGGGCCTGTTGCGCCCCCTGATGTTGAGGCTGCACGCGCAGCAGTTCCAGCAGGACTTCTCTTGCCTTCTGCTTATCATTCTGCATCACGTATAGACGGGCAAGATTGAGGTACGGCTGGTCGAAGTTTGGAGCCACCCGGATGCACGTCTTGAATTGGGCTTCGGCAGTTCCATAATTCCTGGCTCGAACCAGGAGAACGCCGAGGTTGTTCAGGGCCTCGGGATAACCTGGGCGCAGATCGATTGCTTTCTGCAGATAATCCGCCGCCGATTGCGTTTGGCCTTGCTGAGCGTAAAACATCCCGAGGCTATAGTTCGTCTCAGGATCATCGGGTTGAATCTCGAGCGCCCGAAGCAAGAGAGTTTGTGCCTTATCAAACGCGCCCTGACGGCGATACAGATTTCCCAGGTTGAGCAACGCGATCGCGTAGTTCGGTCTCTGACTGAGTGACTGCTGGAAGTCCCGCACTGCTTCGTCTGGTTGCCCTTGTTGGGCCGCGATCATACCAAGATTGTTCCATGCTTCTGGATAATTCGCGCGCAGCTTCAAGGTTTGTTCCATATATTGACGCGCCTGCTGAAGATCATTTCGCCTCAGGTGGAGCGTGCCAAGGTTGTAATAGGCTTCCGCGTTGTCCGGTTTCTGCGCGATGACCTGCTCGAAGGAGGCGGCCGCCGCGTTGAGGTAGCCATGCTGGAAGAGCGCCACTCCGTAGGTAAAGTCGTTGCGCTGGAAGGCATCGTGATAGCGCACCCCGCCAAACGGAAGCGCCTTTCCGATGCGATCGGCTGCGGTGGTGGGGATCGCCTTGACATCCCCCAATAACCGCTGAGGATCGATCGGCCCTTGATACATCTTGACGATCATGCCTTCTCTATCGAGCAGGAAGGAGGTGGGAATTGCGAGGTCCCGGCGACGGTCGAATAGGTAACGGTAGATGATGTTATAAACACCGGCCGCGTCTTCCGTCGCAAAAAGGACAGGAAAAGAGAACCTCTCCCGGGCCGCAAACGACCGTGCCGTTTGTATATCGCCTGCGTCGTCGACGTTTACAGCTAAAATCTCCAGCTGGCTTTTGGCCAGCGCCGGCTGGTTCTGATGGAGAAGCCTGAGCTGGCCTGCGCAGAGCGGCGCCGTAGTCGCCCAGAAATTGAGAAGCACGCAGCCACCCCGCAAACTTTCCAGTGCTCGCATGTTGCCCGCGAGGTCGGGCAGGGAAAATGCCGGTGCTTGCAAGGGTTCAATCAGCCACGTGTCTATTTGCGAGGGCAGCGGTTCCAGCTTTGCCGGTGGTCCAGCTTGCGCGTAGGCCTGAGGTGGTGCGGCGAATGGCTTGGCCGCAAATGCAGAGGAGCCCTCCTCAATTTCGATGCGATGGTTGACCGGGATACTTTCGAATTCCTGAGAAAGCCCACTTGGCCAGCGGACCGTGGCTCGAATTGTGCCTTCCGGTTTTCCAACGCCAAAAAAAATTTCTTTGGTGTGCTGGGCAATAAACCCCGATCCTGCCTGCAAATACTTCGTCTGGCGGAGGGTGCCTACTTCGATTGTGATCGAGGTTCCGATGCCATCGCGGTTGCTCTTTTTGCCCTGTAGGCGGAAGGCGATCGATTGACCAAGTTCCCTCATCACGTTGTGCAAGATCCGCAATTGCGGGGCATTCCGGTTTTTCAAGATGACCTCTAACCGGCCGTCATGGTCGATATCGGCGAGAACAAAGGAGCGGCTGTCCTCAGGAAAGTCCAATCCCACCGCGCCTGAAACCTCGGTGAACGTGCCATCGCGGTTGTTCGCGAACATGACATTTCGTTCATAGCCGCTCCAGGAGCGGTCTGACCGAATCAATTCATTAATTGCATTCCATCCATGCTCGTACGCCAATGAGGGGGTAGCATCCTCAGGCGATTTCGCTACCACCTGCCGCCAGAAAAAACTCGCCAGGTCGTTCCGTTCCGGCGCGGAGATGTATCCGTTGGCGACGTAGAGATCAGGGAAGCCATCGTGATCGAAATCCCAGAAATCCGAAGACCAGGACCAACGGCCCATCTCGACTCCGGCTTGCCGGCTGATGTTTTGAAACTTTCCATTCCCCAGGTTTCGATAGAGCGCATTGCCTCGCGCGTGCCGCCGGTAGAGTGCGCGGATATCTTCCGGCGCTTTTTCGTGAAAGCGCTTTTGCCCGGAAACCCTCTGCCCCGCGGACGACCACATGTCGGCAACGTAGACATCCTGTTTGCCGTCGTTATCGAAATCAGACCAGCACGCGCTCATTCCAGCCCCCGGATCGTCGATGCTGGCTTCGCCCGAGACAGCGGTGAACGTCCCATCACCGTTGTTGCGGTACAGGTTGCTGCGCCCGAAATCGTTGGCCACATAAAGATCGGGCAAGCCGTTGGCAGCATAGTCGCCCCAGGCGCAAGCGAAACTATAGCGCTCGTTCTCGGCATTCAATCCTGCCGCCTCGGTTCTGTCTACAAAGGTTGCGTCCCCTTCGTTGTGCAGCAGAAAATTGGGTGGGCCATTCCGGGCGTCGAAATAGGGCACTGGATAGTGATACTGATCCAGCCCCAGGTAGTAGCTATAGAGGCAGAAGTAAACATCGAGACGTCCGTCACGATCGTAGTCGGCTACAGCCGCATGCGTAAACGTTCCTTGCGGAGGACGCTCAAACTTGAAGGCGTCGCGCTTGATCGAGAAGGTCCCATTCCCTTGATTCAGGAAGAGCAGGGGACCGCTGCCGCAAACCACAAGAAGATCCTGGCGTCCCTTGTTTTCAAAATCGGCGAACAGGGCGCACGCAGTATTGTCCAGCACTCCGACCCCGGATTTTTCTGTTACATCTTCCAGTGTCCCGTCGCCGCGGTTGCGGTAAAGCCGGTTTGGCAGGCCCGACGGCTGGCACACATAGAGATCATCGAAACCGTCATTGTCGAAGTCACCCGCCGCCACTCCATTGTTGCCGTAAACGTCTATGCCGCATGCGCCATCCAGGACTGTACGCCAATAGTCGGAGCCACGAAGCAGCTGGTTTGTGTACGATTCCGCTCGGCCGAGAGTTTGCGAGGTTATGTCAACAAACATCGGTCCATGCGTAACGCTGAGTGTTTCCTCGCTGGCCTCCCACCTTCGGGCTTTCCATCCCTCGGCTGCATCGCGTGACCACTCGGTGCGCCATGATCCAACCCGCTCTTCACGCCGCTCATCTTTCCGCTTGGTGACAATGTCATAGCGGATGTCAAGACGAACCGCAGGGCGAACCGACGGCGGGACACTGGCGATTTCTTCGATACCGGTAATTTCGAATTCCGCAGTCTCCACCCCTGAGACCTGCCCCAACCAGGCCCGGATCTCCTGGAGAAACCGCTCCCGCCCGGGAACAATCTTGCCGTCAAACAATCTTCTCGCGAGAGTGATCCCGTTCCCGTCACGCAGCGTGATTTCCCTGGCCGGAACGAGGGGGGAGGCTTCGATCGATGGGTCCAGTGACTTTGCCAGGATTGAGAGGTCGCGAACCGATGCCTTGAGGGCCTGGCCCCACTGTTTGAGAAGTGACTCAATTTCCCAGGCATATTTTTCAGCAACGTAATCATCGGAACCCGGAGCGACCAGACGGAGGACATCTTCCAAAGGGGAGGCTGCCGGATAGTGGGGCGTCAGACGAACATCGGAGAAAGGCAAACCGGCGTTTCGATTCGGGAGGCCCTCGGGCGGACCGAACAAAAACGAGTATCCATGGAAGGGAGCCGGACGGAGGAGTAGGGGCGCCAACCCCATGCTCTTAAGGACGGCCCGCCGGGAAGGGAACCGGATCTCGTTTTTGTGACGCGACATCCTTATGGTTCCGCCTGGAGCATTCTTACGCTTGGTGTGAACGAAAGACTGGATGGAACGCAGCCATTCCGTCGATCCCGTCCCATCACAGTAACAGTAAAGATGCTCTCGCCGGCAAGCTGTCTGCAGAGTGCCGCCAAGGCGCGATCCAGCCTTGAATCACCTCAGCCCGAACCGCCGGTTTTGGACGAAGGGCACGGCTTCATAGGCTGCTATCAAAGTCGCTGTTGGGTAGGCCCGGGCTTTGGAGGCTGCGGAAAAACTCTGTGGAGGGCGGGAAAGCAACACCGCAGGGGCTAAAGCCCGACCCTTTCTCAAACATGTACGGCACGACTTAACGTCGTGCCCTGATACAAAGCATGAGTTCTTGCGCAGCCTGTTCAGCCGTGCCGCAACGGGCTGGGCTGACGAGGGCTTTATAGCCTGCGTGAGAGCTCCGCGGTTGGGTAGGTCCGGGCTTCAGCCCGGACATCCATCCTCAAGACCCATCGGCCTTCAGGCCCTGAGGTAAGCTTTTCTGTCGATCCATCCGCATCCATTCAAGGAAATCCATTCCTCAGGGCCTAAAGGCCAAGGAACTTGCCCCGTTGATGTCCGGGCTGAAGCCCGGACCTACCCAACCGCGGAGTTCTCACGCAGACACTTCAGAAGCCCCTGAGGTACCTTTCCTCTAAAGGGTACGGGCTTTGAGCCCCTAGGACAGCGACGGAGCGCTTGATGAGACCGCCCCCAGGACCATCTCGACCTTCACCGGGCACGATTTCCACCTTTTGGCTGAAATGATCTCAACCTTTTGGTTGACAAATGTTATTGGTCTGGACTAGCTTTTTTTCGGCAACGATGTAACCGGTTACTGGGCCACTGCGGAAAACGGTTACTGGAGCCTCTGTTGAAAACGATTAAGCAATCGAGTCAGCGCTCTACAGCGCAAAATGACCGTAGTTTCAAAGACTTGGAGGTTTTTCGGATGGGCTATGATCGCAATTTCTCACGCCGGTTTAAATTCTTTGGTTGCATAACCCTTACATCCATCTGCCTGCTTCTGGCGCCGTGTGCATTCGGCCAGGTCGATGAAGGATCAGTTACTGGGCTGGTTCAGGATGCCACTGGCGCAGTGGTTCCCAACGCGCGAGTGACACTCTTGAATACGGACCAGGGTTTGTCCGTGGTGACGAATACCGACAGCGCCGGCGTATACACCTTCTCGCCCGTCAGAATCGGGAACTACTCCGTGTCCGCCACTGCTACAGGCTTCTCTGTGACCACCCAGCAGAATGTGAAGGTGGCGGTGAGTCAGAATCTGCGTGTCAATATTGAGCTTAAAACCGGCGCCGCGTCGGAAACCGTTGAGGTGACCGCCGCACCGCCCGAGTTGCAGACCGAGGATGCGTCGGTCGGGCAAGTGGTCAACGAGCGGAGCGTGAATGACCTGCCTTTGAATGGACGCAACTTTACTTTCCTGGCTCAACTGGCGGCCGGCGTGAACACTCCGCAGGCGGACACTCGCGGCAATGCCGCGAACGGAGCCTTCTCCGCCAACGGTCTGCGCCCGTCGCAGAATAACTACCTGCTGGACGGCATTGATAACAATTCCGACAATGTCGACTTCCTCAACGGAACAAACTTTGTTGTTCTTCCTCCGCCCGACGCGATCCAGGAATTCAAGGTCCAGACTTCGGACTTCAGTGCCGAGCTGGGCCGTGCCGCGGGAGCCGTCCTCAACGCTACGGTCAAGTCCGGCACGAACCAAATTCATGGGGCAGTCTGGGAATTCTTCCGCAACGATGTGCTCGACGCAGCGGACTGGTTTGAAGACAACAACGGGGTCAAAAAGGGAGAGCTGCGCTGGAACCAGTTCGGAGCTTCCATCGGCGGCCCCGTCATAAAGAACAAGATCTTCTATTTTGGTGATTACCAGGGTTTTCGGCGCGTACAAGGCAATACCCAATCTGGGATCGCAGTGCCGACCGTGTTGCAGCGCAACAGCGGCTACTCCAATCTCTCCGAGCTGGTCTCCGCCAATGCCTCGAGCGCGTCGCGAGCCGATGCCCTGGGACGTTTGATACCCGTCGGCACCGTCCTCGACCCTGCGACCACACGGGCGGTGACGGCGGGCACGGTCGATCCCGTTACCGGCATCGCGGCAGCGTCTACTGGCTATGTTCGCGATCCCTTCGGTCTCGCGACGTGTGTTGGGGGGACGATTTCGCTCGCCGCCTGCTCCGGTTTGAATCAAATTCCTGTCGGCCGCATCGATCCCAACGCGGTCACGCTGCTGAATCTTTTCCCACTGCCAACCAGCAGTGGAGTCAGTTCAAATTTTACAGACAGTCCCAATCTCTACCAGCACAGCAACCAGTTTGACGTCCGGGGCGACTACGATGTGTCCGACAAAAACCAGGTATTTGTGCGGGCCAGTTATTGGGACAACCCGCAATATATTCCGGGGCCCTTTGGCGGCGTCGCTGACGGCGGCGGCTTCCAGGAAGGCGTCCAGACGGCAAAGTCTTTCCAGGGTGTGGCGGCTTATACCCATCTGTTCTCTCCGACCACGGTCAATGTGGCGCGTGTCGGATGGGACCACCTGCACACCTCGCGATTCGGGCCAGAAGGCTCTACATACGGCATTCCGGCGCAATACGGAATTCCGGGTATCCCTCAGACAGATAACAACGGCGGTCTGCCCGCATTTGGCTTTGGTGGGCTACAGACTTTGGGCGCCAACAACTTCCTGCCTTCGGACGAAACCACCCAGACGACTCAGGTCGTGGACGACTTTTCCAAGGTTTACGGCGCTCACGGCTTCAAGATGGGCGTTGAATACCAGCACGTAGTGTTCAATACCCTCCAGCCCGCCTGGGCGCACGGCCAATTCGACTATAACGGCAACTTCACAGATATTCCCAGCAATAACGGCAGTACCACGGGTATCGCGCAATTTATTCTGCCCCCGACAGCCGCGACAGTTCCGAATGGAGTGAATTACTCCGGAGGCTCTGACGATGTACGCACCTCCAACATCAACAAAACCTACGACGAACGAGTCTATTTCGCGGCTTATTTCCAGGACGACTGGAAGGTAACTCCCACGCTGACTCTCAATCTCGGCCTGCGTTGGGACTACTTTGGACCCATTAACGAGACAAATGGCGGCCAGGCGAACTTCGTTCCCAATTACAATGGAACTCCGACGTTCATCATCCCGGCGACCGGGAAGGACGACAGGCAATTGTCTTCGACGGCCAATAATCCGTCCTTGGCCGGCAACGGCTTCCAAGATGTGCTGGCCAAGGATGGAATCACGATTTTGTCGACCGACAAGTACGGCCAGGGATTGCTCAAGCCACAATACAGTAACTTTGCGCCACGCTTCGGCTTTGCCTATCAGGTAGACCCGAAGCTGGTGGTGCGCGGCGGTGTGGGTCTATTTTGGAACGCCTTCGAGAATCAGGGTTACGGACCGAATATAGGTGAGAATTATCCCTTCGTATACAACACCGAGTACAACCCCAAAGTTCCGAACGGCTCTCCCGCCGGCTTATCTTCAGTCGTGCCTGTTCATTACAACACGCCATACGCTACCTGCGGGACAGCAGGTCCGGGTGGAACCGCGACGTTTGAGTCCGGCTTCTCCTGCTTTGCATTTACCCCGCTCAATGTGAACGCAACCGGCCAGGGGCTGCAGGGGCTTCAGTTCAATTTCGTAACCCCCAGCACCGTAGCCGCCAACCTCTCTTTCCAGTATGCGATCAATCGCTCACTCTCGGCGCAGGTCGCTTATGTATTCACAAAGGCCCAAAATCTTCAGATGAACCTTGGCGCGAATAACGTGACCGCACTCCTGCCGTACAACGCCAGTACCACGGGTCCGGTCGGTGGAGGAACCCTGGGTCAAGAGCCTTTTCCGGATCTCGGAGGCGGTTCGACTGGGCGAATGATTGGAGCCAGCGTTTACAACGGCTTGCAAACCAAGCTTGAACAGCAGTTCTCGAACGGACTGAATTTCCTCCTCACTTACACATATTCGAGCACCCTTACTGACGCCGGCGACTTGCTGAATGGCGGTACTCTGAGTGGCGCACGCGCACCAGACGTGCCGGGCTTTGGTGTCCGTGGAGATTGGTCCCTGGCCTCTTTCAACATTACCAACGTATTCCATTTCAGCGGCGGGTACGAACTGCCGTTCGGCAAAGGCAAGCATTATCTGAGCAACGCGAGCAAGCTCGAGAATGGGCTCGTCGGAGGGTGGATGATCAATTGGATCACTACCCTTCAGGGCGGCCAGCCTCTCTCCCTCAATTGCCCGACCTCCACGACCGCTGGCACAGGCTGCCGCGATGTGCCCGTTCCCGGGCAAAGCCCGAAGCTCGGAATCAAGGTCCGGCCCAATGCAAGCGGCCATTTGACTCCGTATTGGCTTGGAAACCCCGCAGCCTTCCAACAGCCTTGCCAGTTGGGCGACGACTATCAACCGGTACAAAATTCACCAGCCGGATGCATACCTTTGACTGGTTTCGCTGTTCTGGGCAACCGTCCGGGAACGACTACCGGGCCGGGGTACCATAATTTCGACTTCTCCACATTCAAAAACTTTCCCATCACGGAGCGCTTCAGCATGCAGTTCCGGGCTGAGTTCTTCAACATCATCAACCATCCGAATTTCAATGCTCCGGGATTCGGCGGCAACGGCGTTGTCTCGATTTCAAACTCAACCAACTTCAACAACACTAACTTCGGCGCCATCGGATCTACCCGCAATGCTCCCTACGCTCCGAGGCAAGTACAATTTTCTTTGAAGTTGTATTACTAGGCTAAGATGAAAACACCCCGTAAAGGCCGCTTTCTGCGGCCTTTCGGGGTGTTTCTGCGTAGCGCTCGCTCACGCGGCAACAACAAAGGTGGGCTGTGAGCAAAATGTACTGGTCCCGGCGGATGGTTCTTAGTTCTCTTGTGTTTTGCGCGGCGCTCGCCACAGGCCAGGACCATCAAAACCAGACCCAGGCGCACCAGACCCAGGAATTGGATCGTCAGTTTCAATCAGCAGTCGCGCAGTATGACGCAGGACGGTTTGCCGAGGCTGCGGCGCAGCTGGAAGCCCTGTTGCCCTATGCGCCAAGGACCTTTGAGGTTCATGAGCTTTTGGGGCTGGTTTATGCTGCACAGTCTCAGGACGCTAGGGCCGTAGAGCAGCTCCAAATCGCGGTTCGATTGAAGCCGGATTCGGCAGCCGCCCGAACGAATCTAGCAGCCAGTCTCTTCCATTCAGGCAAATCGGAGTTGGCAGAGGGGCAGTTTCGTAAGGCTCTTGAACTGGAACCTCGCGACTACGATGCCAACCACAATCTGGGTGAGCTCTACATTCAGTCCAGAAGGATTGCGGACGCAGTGCCACTCCTGGAGAAAGCGCAGGAGATTCGTCCTTCTTACGACAATGGGTATGATCTCGCGCTCGCGTATTTTCTAACTGGAAAGCTTGGTCAGGCCACGCAGCTCGTTCAAAATCTTGAGCAGATTAAGAACACCGGAGAATTGCACAACCTGCTGGCTCAGATCGACGAAAAGAGCGGAGAGTTTGTGCCGGCGGTGAACGAATATGAAGCCGCCGCGCACATGGATCCAAGTGAGGGCAACCTGTTTGACTGGGGGAGCGAGCTGCTTATCCACCGCACGTATGAGCCCGCGATCGAGGTTTTTCAGCAGGCTGCGCTGCGCTATCCCAATTCGCCTCGGGTGCTGATCGGGCTGGGGATGGCGCTGTACTCGCGGGGTAAATATGACGAGGCAGTCAAGGCTCTGCTGGCCGCGGCTGACTTGAACCCGGCCGATCCTCGCTGTTATCTCTTCCTTTCCAAGGCCTATGACAGCTCCCCGAATCAGGCGGACGGCGTGATTCAGCGGTTTCGTCGTTTTGCTGAGCTGCAGCCCAACAATGCACTGGCAATTTACTATTACGCGATGAGTTTGTGGAAGGGCAAGCGGGCCGAAGATCCCGGCTTCGATCTGCGGCACATTGAATCGCTGCTGCAAAAGGTGGTAACGCTTGACCCGGTGCTCCCCGAACCGCATGTGCAGCTGGGCAATCTATATGCTGACCAGCATGAGTACGCGAAGTCGATCCCTGAATACCAGCGAGCGCTGGAATTGAATGCGAATCTTCCTGACGCCCACTACCGCCTCGGCCAGGACTATGTACACACCGGGCAAAAGGATCGTGCCCAGGAAGAATTCGCTCTCTATCAGCGGCTCCGAGCGCAGTACATGGCTGAGGTTGATAAGGAAAGGGCAGAAGTCCAACAGTTTGTCTATTCCGCCAAGGCCGCCCCTTCCACCAAGCCCTGAGACGGTATGAGGTGTATCTGAGTTGACGGCCCAATCATCCTTCGGCAGAAATATCGCGGAACATCTCGGCCGCAGCCGGCGTGATTTCCTGCGCGGTGCTGCCGGCGTGGCCCTGGGGTCTACTTTGCTCAGTGCCAGCCCGTTTGTGCGCGGAGCCGCTGCAGCCAAGAAGCGCAAGGTCATCGTGATCACGTTCGGCGGAGGTGCGCGCGATCAGGAGACGTTCGCGCCGCAGGGGCAGGAGAATATTCCCCACCTGATCCATGAATTGGCGCCGCAAGCGAGCTTCTTTACCCAGGTGATGAATCAAGGCATCCTGGGCCACTATGTGGCCACCGCAAGTCTGGCCACCGGCGTCTACGAAACACTCAATAACTTCTCCGCCATCCCTCCCGAACATCCGACCGTCTTCGAGTACTTTCGCAAGGATTTGAATCGGCCGCCTTCCGATGCGTGGGTAGTGGCGCCCAGCAACGGCTTCAACCGGATCGGAGAAAGCGACTACCGTTCCTTCGGTCCGGGCCTGGGCGCCAGGGTGGTTCTGCCCAAGCATTTGCTGGCTGCGGCCATGTCCGGCAGCGGCACCGATTACGCGCACTTGCTGCGTGATAACTACGAAACCCCGCTGTACACGCCGCAACTTGCAGGCAGCGAATTCGAGTTGCAACAACTGGAAATGATCCTGAAGCTTTCGGTCGATGACTTCAAGGCGCACGCGCTCACCCTGTCCAGCCCGGACGAGCTTTCGATGTATATCGCGCGGCGGTTGATGCAGCAGGAGGCTCCCAGTTTACTTTGGATCACCATGCACGACATCGACGTTGCGCACGCCGGGGCCTACTCGCTCTATATTGATGGCATTCGTCGCACCGATCGGCTTTGTGCTGAGCTTTGGAAGGCTGCGCAATCTGAGCCCGAGTATGCCGGCAACACGACGCTGTTCATCCTGCCGGATTTTGGACGGGATGCGGACGAGGATTCCGGCGGCAACGGATTTCAGCACCATCGCACCGGCGACGCAGCCTCCCGGACAACATGGATGATGGCCTTGGGCGCGGGCGTCCGCCAGGGCGTGGTCTACGACCAGCCGATGCAGTCGATAGACCTGGTACCCACTCTGGGAGCGATGATGGGATTCTCCGCTTCACTTTCTCGGGGACGGCCGATCAAAGAGTTGGTTTAATGTCATGCTTCCACGCGATCTACAAGCCGGTCAGTTCGCGTTATATCCGCCCCAGGCGAGGGCTCTGGCCGTTGCCCATCTCGCCGCGCTCCAGCAGCTTCCGCTCAGCTTTCTGCCCAGCTTGTTGCGCGAGGTCATCGACTACGATTTCAAGTTCCCGGCCGAGCGCGCAGCTATCGATGGGGAACTCGCCAACCTTAGTTCTCTTTCCCCGGAACAAGTGACCGACTGGTTTCAAGCCTTTGCGCAGTTCTCTCTGTCGTCGAAGCTGGAACAATTCGATTGGATTAATCAGCCGGCCCAGTTTGTCGAGCAGCTATCGGCATACTTGTGGACGACTCATCAGTTGGATGGATTTCGCCAGGCCGCGATTGCTTACGGCGATCGCTTGCGAGCCGCCAAACCACCCCAGCCGATTCCTGTGCGCAGGCTCGGTATTGCGGTCATTGGCCAGGGTGTCGCCGCATATGATGCGCCGCTGTTTCGCAACCTGCGTCCGCATGGCGCCTATTTCGCGCACGTCAAGCCCGACAACGGACTGCAACTGTTGCTGAACGGAGTAGCCGCGCGGGCCAAAGCGCATCCTGTTGCTTATGGTCACTGGTACATAGATGGTGGCCAGCAAGCGGATCATAACCCTTCGCTCACCTGTGTCTCGTATCAGGCATTGGAACCTGTGCGCGCCGCCTTGCTCCGCAAAATGCAAGCCGAGATTCAGCGGCCCGGTATGGGGCCGGAGGAACTGCGCACCGATTTGGCGCGGCTGACGCCCGCGGACCTGGGCATGGACGAAGCGGGAGACCCGGTTTTGAACCGCTTTCAAATCAAGCTGCTCACCGAGGCCTCGGGGACCCAGATATTCAGCACCACTTTCGCCCAGTGGAGCGCGCGTGAGGCCCTGCGAAGGGCTCAATCGTTGACCATGTTAGTCCGCTTCGCTCCACGCCAACGGCAAAAGCCAATGAATGAGTTGCTGTCGATTAGCAAGGGCAATGTGGAGCTCGATTTGACTGGCTCCTTGATCGACGCGGACATGGGCGCCTACTACAACTGGCTAAACCAGCAGCGGCTCCCTGGAGCCGAGCAGTCCGCGTTTCTGGTCTGGTTTGAAGGCCACAGCCAGGCCCTTGTGATTGGACCTTCCATCCCGCGTGGCACCGAGTCAACCACAGTAGCCGACATGGGAGAGCTACTCGCGCTGGCTACCACCTGAGGGAAAAAGGAACCACAGATCCCTCCACTGCGCTATCTAATGACAAACGAGTGGGGAGGCATCGTAGCCCACTCAAGCCAACGTACGGCTTGAATGGGCCACCCCAAGCTGTTGTAGCCCGTGTAATTTCTCTTTTCAGTCGCCACCGCGAGTCGCCCGCTCCCACGGCAACCCGGGGCAGGGGATGATAAATATCGTTGAAGTTCGCGGCTAACCCTGCGGGTGGCGAGTTACACCGGCAACCAAACCTTCGGGTGGCCCATTTGCCCCGATTTCCTGCGGAGGTTTGTGGCGTTGATACACTCCATGCGCCTTTCCTTAATGAAAGGCGCACACGCCGACCTCTCTAGTGTCCCGTCCCTAAAGTTCGTTAAAGAACTCCTCTTCGGCTTTGTATCAGGGCACGACTTCAGTCGTGCCGCAAACACTGCAAAACCAAATGGGCTTCAGCCCCTGAGCGCAGTTTCTGGAACATTTTCGATTCCTCGAATTGTTCCAGGAACTTCAGGGACAGGACACTAGCACAGCGTGGCAGGAAATCGGGGTCAAGCCTTCCGATGGCTTGAGTGGGCTACCATGCCGCCCCAACCCGTTTCTCCTTAGAAGCGACGGATCTGGGGTTCTGTCTCAGCGGAAACGCTGTTGGCTTTGTATGCAGGGCACGGCTTTAGCCCCTGAGGCATCCTGTCGACATAGCGGAGCGACCGCGGTTCCCCTCTAAATTCCAAACCCGTCTAGTTCTTCACCCGAACCGTAGGTTCCACCGATAACCCCGGTCTGAGCAAGCGGTCGCTGTCTTCGTTGCGATCCGTGAGGTCGATCCGAACCGGGATTCGTTGCACCACTTTCACATAATTCCCGGTGGCGTTTTCCGGCGGAAACAGGCTTAGCATAGAGCCCGTTGCGCCCCCGATCTGCGTCACCTTTCCGTCGTAGTCACGCCCATAAGCGTCCACGTGGATCTTGACTGTCTGCCCGGGACGCATGAACCGCAGCTGTGTCTCCTTGAAGTTCGCGGTGATCCAGATATCGTCCAGCGAAACCAGCGTCATCAGGTTTTGGCCTACGCTGACGTTCTGTGCCACTTCCAGGCTCTTCTTGGTGATGATGCCGTTAGCGGGAGAAACAATCCTGGTATAGCTCAAATTCAATTTGGCTTGCGCCAGCGCGGCGCGTGCCTGCTCCACCTGAGCGGCCGCCTGGTCTGCCTTGGCCTTCTGAATCTTCACTTGGTCCGGAGCGGTTTGCGCAGTCTTTAACTCTGCCTGAGACTGCACCACCCGGTCGCGGGCAATGCGCACCGCGTCCTCGGCCGCAATCTCGTTTGCCTTTGCTCCCAGCAGGGCGGCCTTGGATGCATCCGCCGTGGCCACGGTGGCGTCGAACTGCTGTTTAGAGATGACGTCTTTTTCCACCAGCGGCGTATATCTCTTCAGATCCAGTTGGGCTTTGATGTTGTTCGCATCCGCCTGTTGTACCTGGGCCTGGGCGGCCTCCAGCTGACGCTGTGCCTGCTGCACCGTCGCGTCGGAACTTCGCAGACCGGAGGAGGCCGACTGCAGCGTGGAACTGGTGTTAATCCCGATCACAGGGACATTCACCCGCACCGCTTCATAGTTGGCCTCGGCGCTCTCCAGGCTGGCCTCATCCTGCTGTACCGCCACCTCGAAGTCCTTGGGGTCGATCTCGGCGATCAAGGTACCAGCCTGAACGTATTGATTCTGATCCACGTTTACCTTGATGACCTGCCCGGCCACGCGGGCGCTGATCTGTATCAGGTGACCATCCACCTGTGCGTCGTCGGTGTCTTCGTAATACGTGGAGTGCCACCAAAACAGCAGGGCGCCCACGATAAGAACCGCGACCACGCCGATGACGATGAACCGGCGCTGCCCCTTTTTCCGCGGAGGACTATCCAGATCCTGCTGGTCGTTGTTGCCGGCCTCGGGACCCTCTACCACGGTACTCGCACGGCCTGATTCGGGATTCTGTTCGGCCACCGCTACTTTCCTCCCACATAATCCTTGTAATTTGTCTGCGCAATGCCCAGCGCCCGGGCGAGAGAAAGTTTCGCCACGTTGTGCTGGTAGAGGCTGGAGACATACTGATCATCCGCCTGGGCCATCGATGACTGGGCTTGCGACACCGCAAGATTGTCGGCGACCCCTGCGGCATAGCGCTGTTGCGCTTCGCTCAAAGCCTCGGTTGCCAATTCCACGTTGCTGTGCGAGACGGCAACCTGTTTCGCCGCAGCCTGTATGTCGAGAATGCTGTCGCGCACGTCGGCGCTGATCTGCCCCCGCAGGTCGTTCAACTGTGCCTGCTTCTGTTCCAGTTGTGCTTGCGCGTTCTGCGCATCGCCTCGTAACTTGCCCTCTTCGAATAGCGGCACAGTGGCCGTTCCCACGGCGTCGAAGGTTCCATTGGAATGGCCCAGGGTCGGCCCGATCAGCCCGTAGTCACCGGCGAAGGATATCGTCGGGTAACGTTCCGCCGTGGCCGCGGACCGGGTAGCCCGGGCGCCCTCTACCTGCTGCTGCAACGCCTGCAAGTCACGACGGTGGGCGAGCGCCTCCTGGACCGCGGCATTCGGGTCCAGGTTGTCCAGCGACTGAAAGGGCGCCAGGTCAGTCAATGTGTAGCTCTGTTCCAGTGGCAGGCCAATGGTGCGCGCCAATGCAATCTTGTCTTTCTCATATTGATTTTGCGCCGTGATCAAGGTTTGCTGTTGCGTCTGATAGTCCACCCGGGCGCGTAGCTCGTCGAGCAGGGGAGCCGTGCCCGCCTGGTGATTCGCCACTGCCTGATCGAGCGATACCTTGGAAGTGTTTACCTGGGCCTGCGCCGACTGCACCCGCGACGCGTCCGCGACGCACAACAGATACGCATTGCCAACCGTCAGCACCACCATATCCCTGGCGTCCTCGACCGAGAGTTTCGATCCTTCGAAATTATGTTTCGAGGCCATATAGTTCCGAAACGACGACAGATTCAAAAGCGACCATTGCATCGATCCCCGGATGTCTGTGTACGCATAGGGCCCGATCACGGCCGGAAGGCCGGGAAAATTGAGCCCCTCGGCCCTTAAATTCGTCTGTTGATCTGCTTCCTTGAACGAACCATTCACGGTGGGCAGCAATGACTGCAATTGCTGCAGCCGCTGAGCGCCGGCCGACCCGGAGTTCACCCCGGAGAGCACCAGGCCCAGGTTGTATTTAAGCCCCATGTGAATCGCTTGATCGAGCGAAAGCGGAAGAACCTCTGCAACCGGAGCTTGCTGGACAATGCTGCCCTGATAGGTGCTGCTATTCACCTGTGCCGGCGCCGCCTGAATTGAGATTGCACCGGCAACGCTGCTTGACGGCCCGCTACCCCCAGCGCCCGTGGTTTGACCTGGAGAGGCAACTGCGCTGAGGCTCAAGCTGAAGAGGATCACGAGCGATCGCCACTCCACCCCCCGCAATTCACCCCGGCACTGTCTCATCCTCAAGTCAACCTCGGCATGCAACCTGTGGCCCGGAAAGCCAGCAGCACCCACTTCGATGCCAAATAGCCTGCTAATTATTCAAAAAGAAGGCCCACCGGCAACACGCGCGCACCGGTTTCGGGAAGAAACTGGGTAGGACACAGTGGTCACACGGCCGGCGCCCAAGCCGAGGCTTGCGGCCTGGATTGCTCCCGCTCAGGCGGGCATGAGCGCGGTACTCGAACTCATCAGGCAAGTGGCCAGCGAACACAAGGCCTGGCGATACGCGGTACCGACCTGGTCTCGGCGCCATGCCTGCGCTCCCCTCGCTCCACTCTGGCGAAGGCTTTCCGCGGTCTGCTCCCCGTCTTGTCCGGCTACAGCGCGCAGCACAAAAACCGCTCGCAAGGCGGGCGCCAGCCGGTCCAGCCATTCCCGCATGCCCGCCCGGCCGGCGCCCGAAAACAACGCCCCGAACTGCTCCCCGGTTAAACCTGTTGCTCCCAGGTCATCGGTTTCAAGACAGGCAGCATCGGACTCCTCCGCAGTTGGCACGGCAAACGCTTCCGGGTACAACCCGGCCATGCGTTGCATGGCTGTGCGCACCAGCAACGAGCGGGCCTCGGCGTAGGCTACCGTGGCTTCGGCGCAAGGATCGGTTTCTACCTTGGCCACCGTTTCCTCTACCAGTGAAACCGCCTGTTGTTCGTCACCCAGCATCAGGGCCGCGATCTGAAAAAGCTGCACAGCCGTATCCTCGGCCATGCGAAGGCTGGCCCCTGGCGCCTGGCTACAATCCTGATCGATCATGCACTTCTCCTTGCGAACCGGTGTTCGTCGATAGCTCTGTCATCTTCCATCCTCCCGCAACCCCTCTCCGGGCGTCAAATCGACTGGGGAGCGGCGAAAGCTTCCTGCATTAAATGACGCTTTTATCGCCGATTCATTTTGCTTCACCCTTTAGTAAGGTAGACAGAGACAACGGGTGTCCCAACCCTCGCTATGGACATTGTGAGCAAAGATCCGCAAAGTCTCTTTATCGGCCGCGACGAATCGTGGCTGAGCTTTAACCGCCGGGTCCTCGAAGAAGCCCAGGATTCCAGTAATCCCTTGCTCGAAAGGGTTAAGTTCCTGGCCATTACCGCCAGCAATCTGGATGAGTTTGTTGAGATTCGTGTGGCCGGCATCATGCAACGCATTGAAGACGGGTATACCGAACCGGGTTTCGATGGGCTGACCCCCCGGCAGACCCTGGATAACGTCGTCCGCGATATGCACACGTTCGTGCGCGATCAGTACCGCTGCTGGACGGAAGACCTGCGCCCGGCGCTTTCTCAGAATGGCGTTCGCGTGTTGGAGTGGGGTGAGGTCGACGCAGCCGCCCGAGCCCATGCCCTGGACTACTATCAGCGCGAAGTCGATCCGCTGCTGACACCCATCACCATCGACCCCGCCCACCCTTTCCCCCGCGTATTGAACAAAGCGCTTTGCCTGGCCCTGCTGTTGCGCCGCAAACGCAAGGGCGCTACCGGGGCACTGCTGGGCGTGCTGACCGTGCCCCGGGCTCTCCCCCGGCTGGTGCCCGTGCCTTCCAGTTCCGGAACCCACGACTTCGTCTTTCTCCATGACCTGATTGAGCACAATGCTGCCGGCATGTACCGCGGTTATGAAATCCTTTCCACTGCCGCCTTCCGCGTCACTCGTAACAGCAACCTGTATTTCCAGGAGGAAGAATCACGCAGCCTGCTGGACAGCGTGCGGTCCGAGTTGCACAATCGCCGCAAAGGCGACGCGGTGCGCCTGGAAATTGAAGAAGGCGCGGATAACGAGGTCGTCGATCGCCTGCGCATGAATTTCGAGCTCGAGGATTCCCAGGTTTTCCCCACCAACGGGCCGGTCAACCTGTCGCGCCTGATGAATTTGTACGGCGATACGCCGCGCCCGGACCTCAAATTCAAAGACTTTCTCCCCCGCGAACTACGCCTGAACCGCCGTTCCGAGGATCTTTTCGACGAACTCCGTCATCACGACCTGCTGCTGCACCACCCCTACGATTCCTATGACGCCGTGGTCAACTTCGTGCAGTTAGGCTCCCAGGATCCGCGCGTGGTCTCCATGAAGCAGACCCTCTATCGCACCAGTTCCGACTCGCCCATGTTCCATGCCCTCACCGAGGCAGCGCAAACCAAAGAGGTAACCGTCGTAGTGGAGCTGATGGCTCGCTTCGATGAGGCCTCGAACATCCGTTGGGCGCGCAATCTTGAAGACGCCGGGGTGCAGGTCTTTCATGGCATCGTTGGGCTCAAGACGCACTGCAAACTGGCCATGCTCATTCGCCGCGACCCGGACGGCATAACCCGCCGTTATGTCCACCTTGGCACCGGTAACTACAACCCCAATACCGCCCGCTTCTACACCGACCTCAGCCTGCTGACGGCCGACCCGGAGATCACGGCCAGCGTGCATAGTGTCTTCAATTACCTCACTGCCCATTCTGAATCGGACGATTACGCTCCTCTGCTGGTGGCCCCGTTGACCCTGGCGGAGAGCACCATCCGCATGATCCATCGCGAAGCCGAACACGCCTTAGCCGGCCGGCCGGCGCACATTATCGCCAAAATGAATTCTTTGCTCGAACAGGCAGTGATTGAAGCCCTCTATGAAGCTTCGAAGGCTGGGGTGCAAATCGACTTGATCGTGCGCGGAATTTGTTCCATTCGGCCCGGGATGCCAGGGATCAGCGAGAACATTCGCGTGCGCTCGGTGGTGGGCCGCTTTCTCGAGCACAGCCGCATCTTTTACTTTGCCAACGGGGGCCAGGACGAAATCTATTGTGGCAGCGCCGACTGGATGCCGCGCAACCTCTTTGAACGCTGTGAGGTAGTCTTCCCCATACGGGATGCACAGATTCGCAATCGCATCCGCCACGAGATCCTGGCCGCTTATCTGGCTGACACCGCGAAGTCCCGCGTGGAGACGGCTGCCGGTGACTACCCGCGCGTCCGCGCACCCGAGGATAAGTGTTTCAGCGCCCAGGACTTCTTCATCCGTTTAGCCGAAGGGCGGGACAGCATTGACGGCATTCCCCAGCCGGCGTGGGAGCCGGAGATGGTGGCGGTCGCAGTTCCAGAGCACGTAGCCTTGCCCAAGCCACCACGCCGCAAAGCATCCCGAAAGCAGCCCGTAGCCTCCGCCTGACCCGCCGGCACCGGAGCGAACCCGGATTTCCTGTTTCGCGGCACTCGCCAACGGCCACGTGTGCGGTCCCGGCCAGCCGGGACCGCATGAAGCTCGCCAACGCCACCAACCTCGAGGAAATCCGGGGTAGCGTAGTGGAGGGACCTGCTGTTTCTTTCCCCGCATAACACCCCTCCTGGTAAGATTGTCGACCTGCGCAGTATCGTGCGTCCCAAGCAATTCCGCCGCAGTAAACTGGAGTTTGGCTCAGCGCCTCTACAATCTAGCGGAATGGTGGCATCTGCTTAGCCTGGATGCGCCCACCGTCGCCGCTCTCTGGTCATGGTTCTTCGCCCGCGCCATGCATCTTCACTTGCCCCTTCTCCCGGCGCTATTTCTCGCCCTTGGCACCTGGTTGCTCTATGTCGCCGACCGCATTCTCGATGGCCTCGGCCAGCGCAGTGGGGAGCTACGCGAGCGCCATCACTTTCACGCCCGTCATCGCACGGGCTTTCTCTGGGCAGCTTCGCTACTGGTCATACTCTTAGCTTGGTTCGTCCTTACCCGCATGCACCCCGAAGCACTCCGCGACGATTCCTGGATCGGGGTCTTTGCCCTTCTTTATCTCTTTGCCGTTCACCGCAGGAGCAAACGCACCCACTCGCCCTGGCTGCCTAAGGAACTCGCCGTGGCCGTTCTCTTCGCTGCTGCCACTGCCGTACCCGCCTGGTCTCGCCTCGGGGCAGGGGACGGCGTCGGGCCGGCCAAAGAGCAACTGGCGCCCGCCGTCCTCTTCTTTGCCGCGCTTTGCTGGATCAATTGTGTGAGCATCGAGAAGTGGGAGGCTGGCAATCCTCACTCCACCACTCGCTGGGCCAGCCTGCACTTGCGTCCCATCGTAACCATGATTGCGCTGTTTTCCCTGGCCGCGGCCTTACTCGCGCCTTCGCGCGGGCTGACGGCGGTTTATCTTGCGGCCCTGTTCAGCAGTGGACTGCTTTTTGTACTCGACGCGCGCAGCGCCCACTTTTCTCCTCTGCACCTGCGCATCGCTGCCGACGCGGCCCTGCTGACTCCGTTGGCCTTTTTCCCATTTGCTCGGTGAACACTTTCACTGCTGGACCTCGCTACACTAGCTTGTGTTCTCTCGCATGCAGGCGGTTAATTTCGATCCCATCGCTCGCGCTTACCGATGGCTCGAATACCTGAGCCTTGGACCCTGGCTCGGACGCTGCCGTAACGCCCAACTTGTACACATGGCCGGCGCCCGGCACGCGCTGCTTTTGGGCGATGGCGATGGACGTTTCCTGGCCCGCCTGCTGACAGCGAATGTCACCCTGACCGCGGATGTCGTCGACTCCAGCCAATCCATGCTGCGGATTCTCGATCGCCGCATTCAGCGCGCCGGGCCCCAAGCTCGCCGGCGCATCTGTCTGCATCACTCCGATGCTCTCGAATGGAATCCCACCGGAACCTACGATCTGGTTGTTTCCCACTTTTTTCTCGACTGCTTTTTTCCACATCAACTGGAGCAACTCTTCGATCGTCTGCTTCCCCATCTTCGCCCGGGCGCGCAATGGGTGATCTCGGAGTTCGCCATTCCCCGCAACGCCTTCGCGGCCTATCTGGCAGGCGGGTTCATCGGCTTGCTCTATCGCGCCTTCGGCCTGCTTACCGGGCTTCCTGTTCGGGCCCTCCCGGATTACGCTGCTTTGCTTCTCCACCGCGGCCTCGTGCCCAGCCGCGACCGCCGTTATCTGGCTGGGCTCCTGTGCTCTCAGGTCTGGTCCCTCCCCGCCGTCTCGAGGGGGGAACAAACTTGCCGAAAAATCGAAAATTAAGGCGGAATTGTGAAGAAGCGAGGGATTGCCGGACAGGCTGGAAATATGTCAGAGTCTTGCCATGGATAAGGACCGTATCATCGTGATCCTGAGAGAGCATGCCCCAGAGCTAAGGGCCGCTGGCCTTGTTCATTTGCGTGTGTTCGGATCAGTCGCGCGTGGTGAAGCTTCCCCTCAATCTGACGTCGATCTGATGGCCGATTTCGATAAATCCAAACGCATTACGCTGTTGACCGTGGGCAGGCTTGAAAGCCGTCTGGGGGATTTGCTCGGCGTCAAGGTCGACCTGTCCTCTGCCGAATGGATGAAGGAACCTGTTCGCAAGCAAGCTCTACGGGAGGCAGTTCTTGCCTTTTAGAGCGGTCCGCGCGCATTTGATTGAAAGCCTGCGTGGATCGCGTCTTGAACACGCCGCCCGCAGACTCCGCAGGCCCAGCTCCCGGATGACACGCGGCTTTGTGCCCAGCCGCGACCGCCGTTATCTGGCTGGGCTCCTGTGCTCTCAGGTCTGGTCCCTGCCCAGCATTCCCGCGCGAAAATGATCTAGAATGCCGCATGCCCTCCCCGCACTTGCGCATGCTGTCGCTACTTCCCGCGGCCGCCGGATCCTTGTTCCTTGCCCTGTCCGCGCCGGGACAGGTATCGGCGGTGAATTCTCCTGACGGCACGCCACTATCGCAGCGAGTGGTCGCCTACTGGATCGACGCCAAACTCGATACCAGTGCAAAAACCCTGGATGCGACGGAGATTCTCGAATATCGCAATCCCTCCGACCAGCCCGTCTCCACCGTTCCTTTCCACCTCTACCTCAATGCTTTCCGTCCCCAGTCAACCTTCGCCGCGGAATGGCATCAGAGTGGCACGGATATCCCAACCGCCAAGGTGGATCAGGGCGCCATCGAGATCAAGAGCATCTCTGCCGAAGGGTATGGGGATCTCACCCAGAACATGCGCTTCACCGCGCCCGACGATGGCAATCAGGACGACCACACGGTGATGGAGATCACTCTCCCCAAACCGCTCGCGCCAGGCGAGGTGATTCGTTTCCAACTTACGTTTCACGATAAGTTCCCCCTCGCGATTGCCAGGACTGGATATAAACGAGACTTCATCATGGGCGCGCAGTGGTTTCCTAAAGTCGGCG
Organism: uncultured Acidobacteriaceae bacterium; assembly: GCA_963788515.1. Lineage (GTDB taxonomy): Bacteria > Acidobacteriota > Terriglobia > Terriglobales > Acidobacteriaceae > PALSA-350. The sequence continues at coordinate 825,350 of CAWBGZ010000015.1, read as the reverse complement.
TCCTTTGGCACGGCGTGTGGAACTGCCATCAATTCCACGCTGATACCGAGTTCTTTGCCGACTTTGGCACGTACAACGTCAACCTCACGCTTCCCGAGCGTTATACCGTTGGCGCCAGCGGCATCCAGACCGGCGACCAGGCCAACTCCGATGGCACCAGGACGCTCAGCTTTCGCGGCGAAGATATTCACGACTTCGCCTGGGCCGCCTCCCCCCACTTTCAGGTCGTCGACGACACCTTCGACAACAGTCTGGGGCCAGTGAAACTGCACGCCCTGATTCTCGCTTCCCATGCCAATCAGAGCGCTCGCTATCTCTCCATCCTGAAGCAGAGCATGCAGAAGTTTGATGAGTGGTATGGACCTTATCCCTACAAACAAATCACGATGATCGATCCAGAGCCGGATTCACATATGGCAGGGATGGAATATCCGACCCTGTTCACGGGCGAGGCTGACTGGTGGGAGCCGTCATGGGTTCACAACGGCATGGAGGTGACGGTCGCCCACGAATACGGCCACCAGTATTGGTACGGCATGGTCGCCACCAATGAAATGGAAGAGCCCTGGCTTGACGAAGGCATTGATAGCTATAGTGAAGACAAAGTGATGGGGTCGATTTTCGGCCAGAATACTTCGGTGCTGAATGCGCGCACTGCGTATGCCAGCGACGTCGAGGACCACCGGCTTGCCTATCTCACCGATCCCGATGAAGACCCGATCGTGCGTCAGGGATGGAAATTCGCCAATGACGCCAGTTACGGCGCCATTGTTTATGGGAAAACCGCCACCGCGCTCAACACCCTGGAGGCCATGCTGGGCGAGGACACGCTTCGTCAGGCCTTGCGGATCTACTTTAGACGCTATCGCTTTACCCATCCCACCGGGACCGATTTTCTCCACACTCTGGTAGAAGTATCCGGCCGCAGCGATCTGGAGCCTTACCTGGCGCAGGCTATTTACGGCACCGAGGTGCTCGACTACTCTGTGGCCTCGCTCACTTCCGGTCCCAGCGATTGGTGGGAATCCAACAATGCAGGAGGGCCCTACCATACCACTGTCATGCTGCGCCGCAAGGGTACCTTCCTCTTTCCCGTGAAATTGGAAGTAGGATTCGAGGACGGTTCGAAGGAGCAAGCCACCTGGGATGGCCAGGACCGCTGGACCCGCTTCTCCTGGGACAAACCTTCGCGAGCGGTTTATGCCCAGGTGGATCCGGACCGGAATGTCCTGCTCGACGTCAATTCGTTCAATAATAGTTACACGCTGCGATCGGACCGGACGGCGCGTTTGAAATTGACCAACTACTGGATCGTTACCCAGCAGTTACTGGCGCAATGGTTAGCGTTCCTGGTCTGACCACAATTCCGAAGGGCATGCACTGAGTGAACATCACGATCGAGTCACAATTTCCAGGGGAACCACCTCGGATGAAGCGTCCCCTACCCAATCTTCTTGTCCAGGGATTTCAGCTCGCCCTGCGCAACTGGCCTATTGTGATCTGGGCCTACGCGGTGAATCTTGTTTTCGGCCTGCTCGCTGGCATCCCGTTCGCGACTGGACTGGCCCCTTACCTGGATCACAGCCTTGCCGCGCAAAGAATTGCCGGCACTGTCGACGTTGCTTATCTCGACGAGCTGTTGATGCACCTCCGCGAAAATAACTTTATCCCTACCGCAATCCACACAGCGGCCTGGCTTAATCTGCTGCAACTCCTGGTGCTCTTCGTCCTTTTCGCGGGCACAACCTTTGTCTATGTCTCGGCCGAGCCACCGCGACTCTCGGTGCTGCTGCGCGGGGGAGTCGCCTATTTCTGGCGCTTTCTGCGCGCCGCGATTCTGGCCGGTTGCATCGCCGCGGTTATCCTGGGGATCCTGTTGACCGCACGTGCTCTGCTGCTGGATCGGGCGAGCGCCGTTTACGTAGAACGGAGGATGTTTCTTTACTCCGCAATCAGCGGAGCCGTGGTCTTGCTCGTAGCCCTGTTGGTGCGTCTCTGGTGGGATCTGGTCGAGGTCTATATCGTGCGCAATGCCATGGATGGCGAGCGCAGAGTCCTTCGGGCGCTGTTGCCGGCGCTCCGCTTGCTCGGAAAGTACTTCTTCCGCACCGTGGGCAGTTTCTTTCTCAGCGGCCTGCTGGGCGTCAGCGCACTCGCGCTCTGCCTCTACCTCTGGAAGAGGTTTATCCCCGCCCATCAGGTCTGGCTGGCTTGTCTCGTGGCCCAGCTCGGACTCTTTCTGCTGCTCGCGAGCCGGTTCTGGCAGCGGGGAATAGCGGCGACTCTGGTCATGGCTGGCGATCCGCCCATCGTGGCGGCGGAAGAGATTGCCGCGATGATAGAAGAGGATGTGCCGGTTGCCGCTGGGGTGGACCCGTTTCCGGGGTTGTTCGAACCCACACTGCACGACCTGGTGCAGAAGCTGCGCTCGGAGCCCTGGGCTAACCCGGAACACGCAGCGCTCCGCCCGTCAGTCGCGCCCGAGCCCGGCCCCGTGTCGACCGCCGGGCCTGCCCCTGCCCTCGCCCCCACCGCCGATTCGCCCAAGCTGGACCAGCCCCAGGTCTCGATTCTCGACCGGCATGCAACAAAGTTTCCCCTGGGCGGCGTGAGCCCTCCCCAGGAAGCAGCGAACCCCGTCGAGGAGGGGAATCTACCCGATGAGCCGGAACCACCTCCCCGGACTGGGAGGCCATTACCCTAGGCGGGTTGAGGCAACTGGCTGCGGCCAGCCGCACTCCCACGTGGGATGGAGTATCTTTCGTTTTATGGCTCTACCGCTGCGGATCCCGATGTTTTCCCTCGACCGGGACCCGATCCCCAGGCAGTTTCGCAATTGGTGTAGACCGAAGCGATTGGCCTTTTCGTGGTTTTCTCCCAAGGAAAACCACACCTCGCGATCTTTATCAGCCCACAGTAATTGCGAAACCGCCTTAGTCCCGATCCCGAACCGAACCCCGTGCCGCTTCCGCCGCCAGATCCCGATCCCGGAGCTCCGTTCGACCCCCTTCCAACCCCCGCGCCGGTCTATTGACCAGAGCGAATCTCTTCTCTTACCTCTGGGGAATTGTTACAATCGTATGAATTTGCTGATTTGAAGCGACGTAGACTTTCGCCCCGAGGGCTTGATTCGCAGCCAGGTCCGGGGCCGGCTCCCGCTGCATGAGAAAGAAAATCCAACCCGATGAACCTTTATATCCTTAGACATGCAAGCGCGGGAGTCAGCCGCGTAGACCCTGTCATTGACGCTAAGCGTCCTCTCGATAAGGAAGGCAAAGAGCAGTGCCTCCTGATTGCCAGGTACCTGAACGCGCTAAAAATCCAGTTCGACGTCATCTACTCGAGCCCCCTTAAGCGTGCACTGCAAACCGCTTCGTTGGTGGGCACCGAGGTGGCCTACGATAGCAAAATTCAAATCACCGACGCCATCTCGCCGTCGGGTACCGTCGCCAGCTTCCAGGCTTTGATTGCGCCTCTCTCCGCCTATGACAACGTTTTGGTCGTTGGCCACAATCCCAACTTGCCCGAGTTTCTCGGCTCGCTCATCTGTTCGCCCAGGCCGGCCAGTATACGGATGCGTAAGGGCGCGATTGCGCGCGTCGACTGCACCCGCCGCCCGGGACAACTGATCTCCCTGTTGGACCCGCGGATGCTGCGCCAGGTCTATGCCAGCGCTGCAAAGAGCTCGCGGCGAAATACTTCGCGGAAATAGTCTGCTTCCTTGCGCAGTGACCAGAGTTCCAGCTCCGCGCCTGTGCGCCCCGGGCTCAGCTCCATTAACACCCGCTTCGGGTAAACGTGCAAAGTCACTTTGAGCACGTCGCTGGCGCGGTCCTGGTTCAGCGCGACTGCCAGGCGTAATAACACCACGCCCCGCTGGACGCGCGTGAAGTCCTCCGGGGGTATATACCGCATGGTACGGTCCGCCGGGTCCGGACGAGATTTGCCCAGATAGCGCGCAATCGCCGACATGATCGCCCTTTGCGGCGGCGTGAATCCGAATAGTTCGGAGTTGGCAATGATGTATTGCGCGTGGCGATGGTGTCCCTGGTAGTTCATAAACTTTCCCACGTCGCGCATCATAGCCGCCGCTTCCAGCCAGGATCCGTACTCCGGCGGCAGCTCGTGCACCGCCTGCAGATCGCGGAAGAGTTGCAGCGCGTGCTGGCGAACGGCATCGGCTTGCCTGGGGTCGACACCGTAGCGTTTGCAGGTGGCCAGCACGCCCTGCCAGCGATCCCGCTCGAACTGCTGATGGGCCGTTGCCTTGGGATCTTGCTCGGCCAACATCTGGGTTAGAATGCCGTCGCGCAGCCCAAGTTCTGAGTAGATGAATCCGGGCAGGGCGAAACGCTCCAGCAACTCTGCGTAGACATGGGCGCCCGCCACGACGATCTCCGTGCGTTTGGGCCCAATGCCGGGAACGCTGCTCCGCTGAGCGCTGCTCATTCCCGTCAGCTTGGTCGTCAGGCGGCGCACATTGCGCGTCTCCGCCAGCGGCTTGCCTTTGACTCGCCGGCCTTTCGCTGGCGTCTTGCTTTTGCCCAGCGCCTGGTTGGCCTGGGTAAGTGCCGCCGCAGTTCCCGAGGTGGCGATCACCAGGGACACTCGCAAAGCGCCCAGACGGCGTTCCGCCTTGCGCAGCTCGCGCGCAATAAATTGCTTCAAGCGCGCCAGCTCCTCCTCCGTTGGGGGGTCGCCCGGGAGAAACTCCTTGGTCAGGCGCACCGCGCCCAGGGGTAAGCTCACTGTTTCCGTGATGCGTTTCCGCTCCGAAAGGGTGATTTCGCAACTACCGCCGCCCACGTCAATCAGAAGGCATTTGCCTTCCGTGCCGGGTTCGCCCATCACCCCACGATGAATCAGGCGTGCCTCTTCCAGACCGGAAATGATCTCCACTTCCCAGCCAGTTTCTGATTTCACCCAGGCGAGAAAGGCCTGTGCATTCCGCGCGTCGCGTAAGGCCGAAGTGGCTACCGCGCGCACACGGTCGGCGCTATGCATCTTGACCGTTCGATAGAAACGCTTCAGCGCCACCAAGGTGCTCGCCATGGCCTCAGGCGAGACCACTCCACTCTCAAAAACGCTCGCTCCGAGCCGCGTTACCTCACGGTCCTCGTGCAGCACTTTTAGCTGGTGTTGCTGAACTCGGGCGATTTTCAATCGGCAGGAGTTGGAACCAATGTCAATCGCCGCGTACGTCTGCATCTGGGGGGAGTTTTACCTGGCAAAAGGAATGATGCTGTCTGCAATGCAAGATACACCACTTCGTCTTACATTATCTTCAAGCCGAGCGTTGGTTGGGCGCGATGCGGCGGTCGCCGGTCGCCACCGCGGCGGATGGTCGTTTGCCAGGTGATTTGGCCGCCATCCACTCTCCCAACAGCTGGCCGCGCATACTTTGCGTGGTCTTCATTGCCGCCGCAAAATGATGCTCGATCTCACGCCTGAAGGCGGCTTTCAACTCCGGCGCGTCCTGCCCCAGGGCCGCCTCGGCTTCTTCGCCCAGGCATAGCCAATCGTGCCAGTCGCCGATTGCATCCTGTACCCGCTTCAGCGCCTTAGCCACACTGCTGTACCCCTGGCCGTCAGCACCCGCTTCGGCCACATAGCGCGCCTTCTTGGTCGCCTTGCGAAAGTCATGCAGGTTCTCCGCATGCAGCAACGGCATGGCATCGGCCGCACGCACAAAGTCCTCCAATGCCACGGCGTCAGCCGCACGCACAGCTCTCGGCCGGCCCGGAGGAGCATGGATGATTGCAGTAAAGAGAGCGCTCTGCCCTTTCGTCAGTCCTGGCTGCCGCTTCTTTATCTGCTTCTGCATACCATGCGCCAGGTGCTTGCGCTCGCCCTTGAGCCACGCATCGAGTAATTCTGCCTGCTTTCTTTCTGCGGGAATGTCAATCGGGCTCGCGTCGCTGCCGCCAGGCGTGGTGTCCTGTTCAGGCATCTGCCGGCCTACCCAGTTTTCCAGGAGCTTGCGCTGCACATCCAGATCGCGCACCGGGCCGGCAGCCCGGCGAACTTGCTTGAGTTCGCGCAGCCATGTGCGCGCCGGCCGCTCCAATGCACGGGCCGCGGGCCCCGCCTCGCGCAGCGTGGCTTCGAGCATCGCCTGCAGACGGCGTGAGCCGGTTCTCACCCGATGGACTGCATCAGCGTCCGCGTCGTCGATGGTTCGCGCCACCGCGGCGTTAAAGGCATCAGCAAGGCCCAGAATTCCCGTGGGGTTCGATGGGTCCAGCGCACTCCATGCGGTCCCGGCTGGCCGGGACCGCACACGCTGCCCTTGACGGGGCTGCGGGCGGGAATTCTCGGCAACGGGCAGCAAGTGAGCCAGCGGATCCTGAGCCGGACGGCTGCTATCCTGCTGCTTGCGTATCGCGCGTTTAGCATCCATGTCGAATCACTTCGCTCTTTCCCTCGAGGCGCCTCCCGAGAATACCTTTAGCCTCTCGCCGGTGCGCGCTTGGACACTGCTGCTGCTGGTCTTCGCCGCGGTCCATGTGGCGGCGCTCTTCGCGCCCCCTCTGTTGGATGACGCCGACGCCACCCATGCCTGCGCTGCCCAGCATATGGCGCGCAGCGGCGACTGGGTCACGTTGCAAGTGGACGGCATCCGCTACCTGGAAAAGCCGCCGCTGCCGTACTGGTTGGCGGCTGTCGATTACCACCTCTTCGGATACAACGTATTTGCTACTCATCTGCCCCTGACCCTGGGAGTGCTCGGCCTCGCCATCTTGGCTTGGGCCTGGGGCCGTCGTGCCTACGGGGATCGCGCCGCTTTTTATGCTGCCCTCAGCATTCTGACCAGCGTGGGCGTTTTTCTCTTCACCCGTATCTTCATTCCTGAAGTCCTGCTTACGCTTCTGTTGGCCTACGCTCTCTACAATTTTCTCATTGGACTGGAAGATGAGAAACCTGGCCGCTTTTACCTTACCTGGGCGGCGCTCGGGTTGGCCATGTTGGCCAAAGGGTTAGTTGCCCCCGTTTTCTTTTGCATAGCGGCCGTGCCCTATCTGTGGCTCACCGGCGATTGGCGCCGCTGGCGTCAATTCCGCCTCCCCTCCGGCATTCTGCTCTTCCTGGCTATCGCCGCGCCATGGCACATCCTCGCCGGACTGCGCAATCCCGGCGCAGGTCACCCCGTAGGCAATATTCCCAGCCCAGGCAACGTGCACGGCTTTTTCTATTTCTATTTCATCAACGAGCAGGTGCTGCGCTTTCTTGGCCGGCGCTATCCCGTCGACTACAACAAGCTTCCCTTTGCGCTCTATTGGAGCCTGCACCTGGTCTGGCTCTTTCCCTGGAGCATCTATCTGCCCGCGGTGATCCGGAGGGTGTGGGCCGCCCGGAGCCGATGGTTGCTTGGCGTGCGCCCCGCTCCCTATTCTGTGGCTGCGCGCTCGGCGCTCTTCCGCGGCAGAACCACCTGGCTGCTCGCCATATATGCCGCTGTCATTCTGGTCTTTTTCTCCCTCTCCACCAACCAGGAGTACTACACCTATCCCGTTTACTTCCCCTTGCTGCTGCTCACCGCCGGGGCTCTGGCCAGCGAGGAAAGCGAACCCGGCGTGGTGAGCAATTGGCTTACCGGAGCCCAAGCGGCACTTGCTCTGATCGGCATCGTAGCCGCGGTCGCGCTTGGGTACGGCCTGTGGACCTCACGCGCTATTCCCTCCGGCAGCGACATTGGCGCTCTCCTGGCGCATCGCGACGTGGCTGGTTACACCCTTTCCATGTCTCACTTATTCGATCTCACCGGACCATCATTTGCCGCGCTGCGCTTGCCTGCCGGATTGGCCGCTGCCGGCCTTCTGCTCGGTCCGCTGGTCGCCTGGGTGCTGCGCCGGCAGCGCCACCATTTCGAGGCTACGGTGAGCGTTGCCTTCACCTCCGCCGTTTTTCTCATCGCCGCGCACATTGCCCTGGTGCGCTTTGAGCCCATGCTGTCTTCGCGCGCCATGGCTGACACTATCAACCACCTCACTAAAGGCGGGGACGCCACTCTCATCCTCTATGGGGATGTGGCCGATGGTTCTTCGATCCTTTTCTACACCCACCGGCAGGCGCTGCTGGTCAATGGCCGGGTCAGCTCTGTGCTCTGGGGTTCGAATTATCCCGACGCGCCGCACGTGCTAATCAGTGATGCCGACCTGCTCGCGCTCTGGGGCAATGGGCCACGCAGATTTCTCTTTGTGCCCGGAGACGTTCGGGCCCACGTGGCTGGCCTGCTGGGAACGCGAGCCTATCTCCTGCAGGAGCTTTCCGACAAAACTCTCTACACCGACCGCCCGCTGTAAGCAGAATGATTTTTGGGGAGTCGACTGAGGGGTCTCCATCGCTGGCCACAAGCTTTCCCTCAGTGGCTAAAAGCCCGGTCCTGATACAAAGTCCAATGGCGCTGCAGCCGACAGAACGGCAGGTCCCTCATCGCTAAGGGCAAAAGGGTTAAGGAGCATCCTAGCCCGCTCAAGCCAAAGTACGGCTTGAATGGGCCACCCAAAGCTTCGGTTGCAGGTGTAACCCGCCACCCAACAGAAGGCTTAACCCCGGTTTCCTGCCACGCTGTGCTAGTGAAGGGTACGAGCTTCAGCTCGTACGTAAGTGGTTGCAAACAGGTCCGGCTTTAGCCACTGAGGGATGACTTTTTCTAGGTTCAGCGACTTTTTCCGCAACTCTTCAGTCGGGCCGTGGAGGCCCAACAAAGATCCGGGCTTCCAGAGTCTGCGTGAGAACTTCCCCCACGAGCAGTCCCGGAGGGACGGCTGAAAATTACCCAGGATGCACCTTCAGCCGTCCCTCCGGGACTGCTCGTGGGGGAAGTTCTCACGCACACACTTCAGCCCCTGGTAGGGCTTTCCACCGGGGGGAACCGGCCAGCTACGCCGTAAGAATGGCTTCCGGCTCGCGCTCGCCGGGTTGGGAACCGTTCCTCATAAATCCATCCTGGAGCAAGTTATAGACCTCTCCGCGCCACCTGACCTGGTTGCTGACGTAGCTTGCGACCCAATAGCAGAAGCCCAAGAGGTCGCGCAGAGGATACAGCAGCGCACTCCTTAACAGCCTGGGCTCCGCCACCACCAGGCGGCCCACCAGCACACCCAGCGCCACCCGCGAGGCCCAACTCCACAACAGCAGCAGGGCACCCAACATGGGGTGGTGGAAGGCCAACGCCACCCCTGCGCCCAGCAGTCCGTAGGGCATGCTGAAGGTCAATGCAGTCCCGAAATGTCCTTTAGGACGGGAAAAACGCGTGCTTTTCATCCACCGGATCTGGTGCAGCACGGAAGGGAGAAAAGACGAATTCAGTACGTGATGCTCGATGGTGTGGGTAGAGAGGACGACCCTGTGTCCGCTCGCGGAGATCCGGTTCCCCAGCATAAAGTCGTCCGCGTGATAGGGCCCCAGGACGCGAAAGCCCCCCGCCCGAACCAGGCTATCCCGCCGCACCACCATCGTCGGCCCCAGGGCAAACTTCATGCCTTCCAGCATTTCTGCCACCAGCACCCCGGAGGTCATTTCGACCGACATCCCGACGGCCTCGAGTTGCGACCAGAAACTGCTGCCGGCGACACCCCGGTAAAGGCAGGTCACCATGCCCACGCGCTCCTCCGCGAACGGCGCCATCACTGCCCGCAGATAGCCGGGAGTCACCGAAACATCGCTGTCGCTGACTACGAAAAAGCTGTATGCCGCCGCGCTCTGCATGCGCTCCAGCGACCAGACTTTGGCATTGGCATACGGAGCATTACCGCTGCATAGGAACCTGGACCGAATCGCCGGGTAGCGCGACGCTACCCGCCTGGCGATTTCCAGGCCAGGATCCTGCTCGCTGCGGGCGCAAAAGATAATCTCGAACTGGGGATAATCCTGTTCAAAGAAACTCTGCAGATGAGATTCGAGGTCGGGTTCCGACCCGTGCAGAGGTTTGAGCAGGCTTACCGGGGGGGTAAACGCGGCTGCCGGGAGCCTATGCCGGCGGGCAGCCAGGCGCACGGCGCCCGCAGCCACTAGAAGGGCATACACCGTGGAGGTAAAAATGCCGATGATACTGACGACGAGCAGAAAATTCATCATGCTTTGCAGCCGACTCTGAACTCAGGGTAATTTTCGTATCGCCGGGCGAGGCCAAAAGGATCGATTTCCCCTGCCCTCCTTAGAGTACACTTTGCCCCATAAACGGTCTTGAAAGAAGCCTATTCGTGGGCCGCGAGCCTAGCGCTTGCGCGAAACCGCGGGGGAAACCGGAGGCACCACCATCGGGCGCCGCAGGGCGATCATTGCGCCCTCGCTGGCCGGCATGCCTGGTTGCATCTTGGTCAGCATTTCAGTGCGCACATAGTCGACAAAATCCTGCATCTGCCGATTCATCTCCTCCATACGCTCGCGCATCTGCAGAATAATAGCGATCCCTGCGATGTTGACGCCCAGTTCGCGCGCCAGGTTCAGAATGAACTCCAGCCGCTCCAGATCTTCATCCGTATAAAGACGCGTGTTGCCTACGGTGCGTGAAGGTTGTAGCAGTCCTTCGCGCTCATAAAGCCGCAGCGTCTGCGGGTGGATCTCGTACATCTCGGCAACTGCCGAGATCATGTACGCGCCTTTGGATTTACGCTTGGTGGGCATTTTGGTTCTCTTGCCTCTGCATCAGGTGAGTCATACTCCTGCGAAGGTCGCCTCTCTCGGGTCTTCCGGGTTCAGTTTGGCAAACTCCCGCAAAATCTCCTTGGATCGTTCATCCCGTAGCGGGGGCACCACCATCTCCACGGTGACAATCTGGTCGCCACGCACCCCATCGTGGGTCGCCGAAGGAACCCCTTTCCCGCGCATGCGCAGCTTCTGCCCGCTCTGGGTTCCCGGCGGAATCTTCAACTGGGCCCGTCCGTCGATGGTGGGCACTTCGATCTTCGCCCCCAGGGCCGCTTCCGGCACGGTTACCGGGATCACGATCTGAATATCATCGCCCGCCCGGGTGAATACAGGATGGCTATCGATCTTGATAATCAGGTACAGGTCGCCTGCCGGTCCGCCGTTAATCCCAGCGTTCCCTTTGCCCGCCAGCCGTATCCGCTGGCCGTCTCGGGTGCCGGCTTTGATGCGGACCTCGACCACTTCGGTCCGGGTGACCGTTCCCTCGCCGTGGCAGGTCGCACACTCGCTATCCAACTTGCCTGTGCCCTCACAGCGTGGGCAGGCAATCTTGAATTTCATCCGCCCACCCATCTGGGTCACTTGTCCCGTGCCCTGGCACTCCGGGCAAGCTCCCCCGCCACCACTGGAGGGTTTCCCTTTGCAGCTGGGGCACACTTCCTGCCGCACCACCTGGAGCTTCGCTACGCCGCCGCGGATCGCCGTCCAGAAGTCAATCGTGATCTGGTATTCGAGGTCGGTCCCCGGCTGCGGGCCTTGCTGCTTCTGTCCCTGGGAAAACACCCCGGAGAAAATATCGCGGAAACTGCCCCAGCTCGAGGCCCCACCCCCGGAGGACTCGCCGGGATGGCCGGTCGTATAGTCGGAGAAGTCGAAGCCTCCAAAGTCAGGCACGCCACGGCCCCCGCCTGGCTGCCGTGATGAACCTCCGGCATGCCCCCCTCCAGGAAAGCCGTACCCACCGCGAGCCGCCGCTTCTGCGGCAGCGGGATCAATCTGATCGGAGTAGTAGCCTAACGCGTCGTAAACTTTGCGTTTCTTCTCATCGCTCAATACGTCGTTGGCTTCCGAAATCTCCTTGAACTTCTCTTCTGCCTTCTTATCCCCGGGATTCACGTCGGGATGGTGCTTTCGGGCGAGTTTCCGGAAGGCTTTGCGAATGTCGTCCGCAGTCGCCGTCTTCTTGACTCCCAATAACGCGTAATAATCTTTCGTCGGTGTAGTCGCCATGCTTAGTTTTTAGTTCTGTCCGATCCGGAGGTTAAAAATAACCGGGTCGCCATCCGGCGACCCGTGGGTTTACGTTAGTTCCACCACAACCGGGCTTCTACCGGCTCGATTCGCCAAAAGAGATCGGGTTCCACCCGGTTCATCTGGGCGGCGAAGCTCTCCGCTTCCTCGCGAGTGTTGAACATGACCTGGTTATAGATCTGCCCCGCTCGCAACTGTTCATATTTCCACATCGTCTCAGTCATTTCGCCCTGCCTTCCGCCTGTTTGCTACTTGGATAAGCACGGGGCCCTCTCAGCGGTTGAGCGCCCCATGCCCTGTATTGACTGAGAGCGGCAACGGAACCCTCCGTTGCGTTTCCTGCGTCTTTACTTCTTGTCCGCCACATCCACGTACTCGGCGTCGATCACGCCTTCTTCCTTCTTTTCTCCACCGTCCGGCGTGCCAGTCGCGGCGTCGCCCGAAGCCGTAGCTCCGGAAGCATTCGCTTTGTACATGGCCTCGGCCAGCTTGTGTGAAGCCGCGGTCAATTTCTCCCGTGCGGCATTGAGCTCCGCCGCGCTGGAACTTCCCTGCAGCGCCGTACGAGCCTGGGTTAGCGCTGCCTCAACGTCGCTTTTCTCGCTGCCGGAAACCTTGTCGCCGTTGTCCTTCAGCATCTTCTCGACGTTGTACGTCATGTTGTCGAGCGAGTTGCGCGCTTCTACCTCTTCGCGCTTCGCCTGGTCCTCAGTGGCGTGCGCATCGGCTTCTTTCGCCATGCGATCCACCTCTTCTTTGCTTAGACCCGACGAAGAAGTGATAGTGATCTTCTGGTCCTTGCCCGTGGCGTTGTCTTTTGCCGTCACGTTGAGGATGCCGTTGGCATCGATGTCGAAGGTCACTTCAACCTGGGGTACTCCACGCGGAGCCGGTGGAATCCCGCTGAGCTTGAACTTGCCCAACGTCCGGTTCTGCGCTGCCATCGGCCGCTCGCCCTGCAACACATGCACTTCCACTTCTGTCTGGTTATCGGCTGCCGTCGAAAACGTCTCCGTCTTCTTGGTCGGGATGGTTGTGTTGCGCCCGATCATCTTGGTCGCCACTCCGCCCAGCGTTTCGATCGCCAGGGTTAACGGCGTGACGTCAAGCAGCAACAGGTCGGTTACTTCGCCGGCCAGTACGCCTGCCTGCACCGCGGCGCCAATCGCCACCACTTCGTCCGGATTCACGCCCTTGTGCGGTTCCTTGCCGAAGAGCTCCTTCACGATCTGCTGGATGCGCGGCATGCGGGTTTGTCCGCCCACCAGCACCACTTCGTCGATCTTGCTGGAGTCGATCTGGGCATCGGCCATAGCCTTCTTGCAAGGCTCGATCGAGCGCTGCAACAGGTCTTCCACCAACTGCTCCAGTTTGGCCCGGGTCAGCTTCTTGACCAGGTGCTTCGGTCCGGTCGCATCCGCCGTGATAAAGGGCAGGTTGATCTCTGTCTCGACGGTCGTCGAGAGCTCGATCTTGGCCTTCTCTGCCGCATCCTTCAGGCGCTGCAGGGCCATCTCGTTGCCCTTGGCCCGCAGATCCAGTTGTTCGTCTTTCTTGAACTCGTCGATCAACCAGTCCACGATGCGCTGGTCGAGGTTGTCGCCGCCCAGGTGAGTATCCCCATTGGTCGACTTCACCTCAATCACGCCCTCGCCTACTTCGAGCACAGAAACGTCAAAGGTTCCGCCGCCGAAGTCATAGACGATGATCGTCTCGTCCTTCTTCTTATCCAGCCCGTAAGCCAACGCCGCCGCCGTCGGCTCGTTGACGATACGCTTTACATCCAGACCGGCAATCTTGCCCGCGTCTTTGGTCGCCTGGCGCTGCGCATCGTTGAAATACGCAGGCACGGTGATGACCGCCTCTGTAACCGTCGTCCCGAGGTAATCTTCTGCCGCCTTCTTCAGTTTCTGCAGAATCATTGCCGAAATTTCGGGCGGCGTATATTCCTTACCCTGCGCCACCACCACTACGTGGTCGCCTTGCGCCTTAACCTTGTAAGGCACCATCTTCATCTCATCGGTCACCTCGTTGGCGCGGCGGCCCATGAAACGCTTGATCGAATAAATTGTGTTCTCCGGGTTGGTAATTGCCTGGCGCTTCGCCACTTGGCCCACCAACCGCTCACCGCTCTTTGTAAACCCGACGACGGACGGGGTTGTCCGGCCACCCTCTTCGTTGGGTATGACCTTGGGCTCCCCGCCCTCCATCACTGCCACCACTGAGTTCGTAGTGCCTAAATCAATGCCTATAATCTTTGCCATCGCTTCGCTGCTCCTGCACGCACAGTACTCGTGTGCGAGTTCGTGGACCTAGACTCGCACTTGAGTCTATTGTTGTCAAGCTATCTGATGCTTGGGTTCACCAAATAGATTCATCATGTAGCGTTTTGCTGCCAGAATCGCCAATTTATTCCTATCTGCCTCATTAAAGGTCAGTTAGCGATAGGAGGGCCGGTGCGCTGGCAGGTCGGATTGTGGGAAACCAGGGCGGTCACCCGACAAAGGCCTGGTTCAGCTCGAGCTGCGGGCAGCTTAGAGCGCTTAGGGCGCTAAAGGCGCACACTTTTCCGCAAGTCCCGCAAAGCCGGCTGAAAATCACCAGGGACGCGCTTACACCCCAAACGCCCGCAAGGCTGTGCTCGCCCTATCCAGTTCCGCCGCCTGCTTGGCAAAGCAGAAGCGGAGGATCTTTTCTCCCCGGCCGCCCTCATAGAACGCCGATCCCGCGACCGCCCCCACCCCGGTTGCCCGAAGCAGGTTGCGCGCCTTGACGCTGGCCAGCTCTCCTTCAACCCGGCTCGCATCGGCCAGCACATAATAAGCTCCGGCTGGTACTGCAGGGGTCATGCCCGCGGCCGCCAGCGCGTCGCAGATCTGGTCTCGCTTCTCCTGGTACTCGGTAGCCAGCCCCTGGTAGAAGCTGTCTGGCAGGGCCCGCAGTCCGGCGGCTGCCGCGTACTGGAATGGCGAGGGAGTGCACACGTATTGCAGATCGTGGAAGTAGCCGATGGCAGGCATCCACTTGCTGCTGGCCGCCAGGTACCCGACCCGCCAGCCGGTCATGCTGAAAGTCTTGGAGAACCCCGAGATCGTGATCGTGCGTTCCGCCATACCGGGAATCGTTGCCGGGCTTATATGCGATTGACCTTCATAGATGAAGTACTCATAGATCTCATCCGTCAGCACGAATAGGTCATGCTCGATAGCCAGGGCGGCGATCCCTTCCAGTTCGGTAAGGTTGAAGACCTTGCCACAAGGATTGCCAGGGCTGTTGATCACCACGCCGCGGGTGCGAGGAGTGATCGCTGCGCGCAGCCGATCAAAGTCGATCTCCCACGTCGTCGGCGCCAGCGGCACCACCAGCGGAACCACCCGCATGGAAAGCAGGGTGCTGTGGTGATATCCGTAAAACGGTTCGAACAGGATAACCTCGTCGCCAGGATCAAACAGCGCCAGGCACGCAGAGGACATGGCTCCGGTCGCTCCCGAAGCCACCAGGACCTCCTTCTCCGGATCGACGACCAAGCCGTTATAGTGTTCGAATTTTTCCGCAATGGCCTGGCGCAGCACGGCCACTCCGTCCATGCGGGTATAGATGTTGTAGCCGTCGCGGATAGCCTGGATCGCGGCTTCCTCGACCACTGCGGGAAGCGGCGTATCGCACACCCCCTGCGCCATGTTCACGCCTCCGACGGCGTCGCACTCCACCGTCATGGAGCGAATTTCCGATTGAATGATTTGCGGAGCGATCTCGCTCAGGTGTAGATGGTTTTCTGTAGTGGCAGGCATGGAAGCATGTCTACCACGAACACCCTAGGCTGTTAAAGAGGGAAGCGCGCAAATCGTCAACCTTCGACGCCGGCCTGTTCCATTTCCCCTGCGATACGCCCCAACCGCTGGGTGGCCCATTGCCCCGATTTCCTGCGGAGGCTTGTGGCGTTGATACACCCCATGCGCCTTTCCTTAATGAAAGGCGCACAAGCGGACCTGTCTAGTGTCCCGTCCCTAAAGTTCGTTAAAGAACTCCTCTTCGGCTTTGTATCAGGGCACGACTTCAGTCGTGCCGCAAACACTGCAAAACCAAATGGGCTTCAGCCCCTGAGCGCAGTTTCTGGAACATTTTCGATTCCTCGAATTGTTCCGGGAACTTCAGGGACAGGACACTAGCACAGCGTGGCAGGAAATCGGGGTCAAGCCCTGGTGTTGGGCTTGAGTGGGATACCACCGCCGCTTCGGTTCGCAAACCATGCACCTTCAGCCACGCCACCTGTGCCGCCGTCTTGCGATCGGAGAACTGGACAGGGGAATCGAAGCCGATCTCGGCCTTCAGCCCCCGCACGCAGAGCGTGCGAAATAGATGAGGCAAAAAGACCATCTCTCCCCAATAGCTCACTTCGCTTTCCGTAGCATCTTCGGCATGGTAACGAATCGCCGCTGCCGTGATGCTGACGCCGGCGCGGATCGCAGGCTCGAAGAGTGGCGATCGAAAGGGCAGCACCTCGCGGCCGTCGGAGCTGGTGCCTTCGGGAAAAAGCAGCACGGCCGATCCGTTCCGCAACCTCTGCTCCATTTGCTCGCCGGTCTTCGCAACCTGCAGGCTGCGCTCGCGCTCGACAAAGATCGTGCCCCCGAGGCGAGCCAGGGTACCGAGAAGCGGCCACGCCCGGACCTCCGACTTGGCCACGAAGACGAACGGACGCACCGCGCCGTACACCAGGATGTCCATATAGGTCAGGTGATTGGAAACGGTGAGCCCGGAGACATCCGCGGTCCCCGAGACGATGGGCGCCAGGGAAAGCCGCCTGGCAATGCGGGCGCAGGAAGCGTGCAGCCACGCGGCTCGCCGCGCCGTCGAGACGCGACCACCCGACATAACGTAAATGGGAACAAACCGTCCCAACACTTCGAGCAGGGAAGCGAAGAGGATCGCCAGCCGTAGTGCGCCGTAGAGGCTTCGCGGCATTACTCCACCAGGAAGCGGCTACGCGCCGCCGGGGCGATCTGCTCCAGATCCAGTAGGGTGAGGAAGTCAATCGTGCCGAATGCGCGATCCCAGGCGGGCGGTCCGCAAATCCTGGCGCCGACACCCAGGTAGGTCCTGAGCAGCTTGGGGAGCTTGACCGGCACCGCCGGATCACCCTCTCCGCTAGGCAACGCATAAGCAGCGGTGGGGAAAGTAAAGTATTCAGAAGAAACCAATTGCGAACCAAGCGCACGGTAGAGGCTCCAGCCGGCCAGGGGATCCGTCGAGTTCAGGGAAGAGCAGCCAACCAGGTAACGCAGTCCGTAGTTTTTAGCGTATTGGGCAATTCCCCGCCACAGCAGGGTGAGCACTTCGCTCGAGCGGTGCTCGCGATCAATCGAAGCCCGGCCCAGTTCCAGGACCCGCTCGCGGATGCACTCGTAGGGCGCGAACTCGAACTCCTGGGCGCTGTAGTAGCCAAAGCTCGCTGCAGCGGTAAGCCCAGACTGCATCCGGTACGTGCCCACAACCCGTCCATCCTCCTGATTTTCGACAATCAAGTGATCGCAGACCGGGTCGAAGCGGTCGCGATCCAGGCCGGTCGAGTACGAGGACGACAAGCCTTCCCCCATCTCCACATTGAAGACGTTGAAGCGAAGCCGGCAGGCGGCCACGCGATCGTTCCCGTCCTTGGCCAGCCGCACCCGGTAGCGCCCGAAAGTTCCTCCGACGATTGGCTCGGCGTCGCGCCACAGCGCCGAGGTTACAGATTCGGGCGGAGGCACCAGGGCGGCGGAGCACGTGAGCTGCGATGCCACTCTGCCATAAGGCTGTGCGGCCGCGTTGCGACCCCCAACATGACGGTGGTTGGTCATTGCTGCCGCAATCATGAGGCAGACTTTTGCTGAGAAGTTTAATGCTCCAATAATTGTGCAATAACGAAAGATGAATATCGCAGTTGTCTCCCTTGTTGTACCCTGCACCCGATGTCCTGGCGTTGTGGCTGGAGTAACTTTTGCCGCGCGCCCGGGTTCACACCTGTGACGGACTGCGCGATATGCCGTCTATTGCAGTAAGCCCTGGCCGGCGGATCGGGGTCCAGCCTGGGCAAGGGGGTTACAAAGCAATGAATTCATCGACAAAAAATCGTTTGCCATGGCTGCTTTCCGGGACGCTCACCGCTAGCCTCGCGCTGGCTCCGGCTTTGGCGGCGCAGCAGCAGCGCGGGACGACTGCCCAACAGACTCCAACCCCCGGCCAGCAGGGCGACTGGGGCCAGGCAGGTCCGCCACCCGATGCGCAGAATGGACAGATTCCCCCGCCGGATGCGGCGCAGGATCCGAACCAAAGCGCAGACCAGGGCCCAAGCCAGTATCCCGGTCAAGATCCGAACCAGAGTGCGAACCAGGCGCCACCTCCCCCTACGGGCGGAGCAGGGGTGGGCTACGGACAGCCCCCGCGTCCTGCCTATCAGCCCGGCCAGAACCAGCCCAACGGGTATAACGGCTACCAGGCTCCGCAGGGAGCAGCGCAAGCAGCGCCGCCCTCCGGCCCGGTCACTATGTCCGCCGGAATGCTGCTGGCGATCCGCACCACGGAACCCCTCGATTCGAAGAAGGTGAAACCAGGCGAGTACTTCCAGGGAACAGTGGCGCAGAGCGTCTATGTCGGCAACGTGTTGGCGGTGCCCCGTGGTGCCCAGGTCACTGGCCAGGTAGTGGACGTCAAGAAGCCGGGAGAGTTGAAGGGGGGCGCAAGTATGGCGCTCCGGCTCACCACCCTGAGTCTGGGCGGAAGTTCGTACTCCCTGGCCACCGATACCTTTGACACCAGTAGCCCAGGCAAGGGCGGCTACACTGCCGGCAACACGGTCGGCGCCACCGCGCTCGGCGCGGCCATCGGAGCCATCGCCGGGGGCGGCCCAGGCGCCGCTATTGGCGCGGTCGCCGGCGCCGGCGTTGGGTTAGGCGCTTCGGCAGCTACGTCGGGTCCACGCAGCGTCGTTCCCCCGGAATCCGTGCTCACATTTCATCTGACCGCTGCGGCCACCGTGCAGCCGGTTTCTTACCGCGAGGCTAGCCAGATGGAGGCTAGTTCCGCTCCGCAGAATCGCGGGTATGCGCCGCCGCCCCCGGGTTACGGGCCCGTGGGGTATGCGCCGCCTCCTCCGGGTTACGCACCGTATCCGTACGCCTACGCTTATCCCTATCCTTACCCATACGTCTACGCGTATCCCCGCCCGTATGTGTACGGATATCCGTACTACTACCGCCGCTGGAGATAAGCTGCAGCCCGCGACCTTCACCCCCCCATTTCTGACGCGATCCTGCGTCAGAAATGGGAGAGCGCTCGCTTTTGAAGGGTACGGCCTTCAGGCCGTACGCAATGGTTTTCAAATGAACTCGGCTTTAGCCGCTCAGGTATAGCCTCCCCCGCAACTGATCTATACTTGTAGCTTGCAAAGTCTCTGCAATTCGCTCTGGAAAGCCCCCACTACCCCATGATCCGTTTTCTGCAAAAAGACAATCGCGTCGTCAAGATCATCTTCATCGTTATCATTGCTGTCGCCGTAGTCACCATGGTCATCACGCTGGTGCCGGGCATTTTTGCCGACGAAGCGACCTCATCCGATAACTACGCAACCGTGCACAGCGGAGGCTTCATGGGCCGCTACTTCGGCACCACCACCGCCATCACCACCCCGGAAGTGCAGCAGGTTGCGGAAAGAATTCTGCAGCAAAAGCACTACCCGGATATGGTTCTGCCCTACCTTATGCCCCAGGCGGCGCAGGCCCTGATCCAGCGCGAGGTGCTGCTCCAGGAGGCCAATCGCCTGGGGCTCCAGGTAGGCGATGCCGATCTCCGCCGGGCCATGCAGACCGGGCCTTTCGCCCAGGCGCTCTTCCCCGGGGGCCAGTTCATCGGCGAGGATCGCTATGCCGACTTCGTCTCCAACTACTTCCACACCTCCATCCAGGACTTCGAAACCCAGGTGAAGAAGGAGATCGAGATCAACCGCCTGCAGGCCATGGTCACCGGCGGCATCACCGTCTCCGACCAGGAAGTGCGCGACGCCTATCGGCAGCAGGGAACCAAGATCAAGTTTGACTATGCTGTGCTCAACGCCGAGGACTTGCGCAAGGAGATCAATCCCACCGACGCGGAGTTGCAGGCGTTTTTCAAGCAGAATGCGGCGCGCTACAAGGACGCCGTGCCTGAGACCCGCAAGCTGGCATACATCGCTCTCAACCAGACGGACGTACCGAATGGCGCGCCTCCGGTGACCAACCAGCAGGTGGAGCAGTATTACCAGGCGCATCAGAAAGACTTTCAGGTTCCGGAGGAAGTAAAAGTACGGCATATCCTGATCAAGGTGGCGGCCGGCGCCGACGCCAAGACCGACGCGGCGGCCAAGCAAAAAGCCGAGGACCTGCTGAAGCAGATCAAAGGCGGCGCTGATTTTGCTGCATTGGCCAAGGCCAACTCGGATGACCCCGGCAGCAAGGACGCGGGCGGCGAGTTGGGTATGATCCAACGCGGGGTCACCGTGCCGGCGTTTGAAAAGGCGGCCTTTTCCCTGCAGCCGGGGCAGATCTCCGATGTGATCAAGACCCAGTTCGGCTACCACATCCTGAAGGTGGAAGAGAAGCAGACCGCGCACCTGAAACCTCTGGAAGAAGTGAAGGCCCAGATTGTGGCGACCTTGACCCGCCAGCAGGAAGCAGATCAGCAAGCCAGGTACGCCCAGCAGTTGGCCACAGAAGCCGCCAAGTCAAGCCTGGCCAAGACCGCAGAGGCGCATCATCTGCAATTGGTGACCACCGACTACGTGCCGCAGAACGCAGTGCTCAACGGCCTTCCGGACGGTGCCAAATTGCTCGGCCTGGCCTTCAGCGCCAAGCCGGGAGCGGCTCCCCAGGTGAGTGGAACCGGCGAGGGCTTCGCGGTCTTCCAGGTGGAAGACGTAAAGCCTGCGCATGCGCCGGCATTCGAGGAGTACAAATCGCATCTGGTGGACGATTTCCGGGAACAGCAGTTGCCCCAGCTACTGGCCCGCAAGACCAATGAGCTGGCGGACAAAGCGCACGCGGAAAACAGTCTCGCCCAGGCTGCCAAGGAGCTCGGCGCCACCATCAAGACCAGCGATCTGGTGGCCCGTACCGCGCAGGTGCCGGATATCGGGGAGTTGGCCACCGCGGCGCCCGACCTTTTTGATCTGAGTGTCGGGCAACTCAGCAAGGCGATCAACACCGGGCACAGCGGCATCGTGGCCAAGATTGATGAAAAGCAGGAGCCCAGCGCGGAGGAGATTGCCAAGAATCTCGACGCCACACGCGAGCAGCTGCTCAGTGAAAAACGGGAGCAGATGTTCGCCGTCTTCGTGACCTCGCTGACTGATCGCTATGAAAAGCAGGGAGGCATCCGCATGAATAAGCGCGCGCAAACCGGCCTACCCCTGGGACAGAGCTAACCACTCCAGCCCCTTCGGAGTCTAAACGGGAACGAATGCTGGGTGGCCCATTCAAGCCGTCGTTTGGCTTGAGTGGGAGAAGCGGCACTCAATAAGCCACCCTCCGTCGTCATGAGGACCTGATCGTGGTAGAACCGTCGGACCGCCTGAGGAACCTGAAATCGCAGGACAGGAAAATTCCCCAGAACGCCAGTCCTGGGGAACGGACTATTGACTAGAAATAGTCCCAAAGGAAAGACCGAACGTTTTCTCAACCTGCGCACCACTGCGTCTCGGGTTACGCTCAATCGTCCTGGCAATGGTTTTAGCTCAGGTCCGCTTCCCGAGTCGATAACCCTGCAAGCAACCGCAGCCGCCGCTTTGGAATCATTTCTGAATGAAGGCCATGGTTCTTCTCGCCCGCCTACACAGGTACTAAATGGCCCTCGAACGATCGTCTGGACTGCTTCTACACATCACCTCTTTACCCTCCTACGGGGGCATTGGAGATTTCGGGCCCGCCGCTTATGCCTTTGCTGATTTTCTCGCTGCCGCCAAGCAGCGGCTGTGGCAGGTATTGCCGCTGAGCCCTACCGGCTATGGCAATTCACCCTACGCCGCTCTTTCCGCCTTTGCCGGCAACCCGCTGCTCATCAGTTTGGAGAAGTTGGTAGAAGCCGGATGGATTCCCGCCGACCGTATCGCCGGGCTCCCGGGCCATTCTGGAAACGTACGCTTTGCCGAAGTCGAGCAACGGAAATGGCCCCTCCTGGTGGAGGCCGCACGGAACTTTCTCTCCCACCATGACGATAAGCAATGGGTCCGCTTCCAGCGCTTCCGTGAAGAGAACGCCTTCTGGCTGCTCGATTACGCGCGCTACAGCGTGTTGCGGCAAAGATTCCACTCCGGTTCCTGGTCCTCCTGGCCGAAGGATCTGGCGCATCGCGAGGCCAAGGCGCTGCTCCAGTTGCAGCAGGAGAGCCGGGACGACCTCGAAATCCAGCAGGCCGTCCAATTTGCCTTCGACGAGCAGTGGAAGGCCTTGCGCGCCTACTGCGCAGAGCGTGACATACGCTTCATTGGAGACGTGGCGATCTTCGTCAACTACGACAGCGCTGACGTGTGGACCCACCCCGAAATCTTCGAATTCCACGAGGACCTCACCCCCATTCGCGTTGCCGGTGTGCCGCCGGACTATTTCAGTGAAACTGGCCAGCGCTGGGGCAACCCGATCTACAACTGGGAGGTCTTGGAAAGCCGGGGCTTCGACTGGTGGGTGGATCGCATGCGCCGGGCACATGCCCTCTACGACATTATCCGGCTTGACCACTTTCGCGGCTTTGAAGCCTTCTGGGCCATCCCCGCCGAGGATGATACCGCCATTCACGGCGAATGGGTTAAGGCCCCGGGGGCCGAACTCTTCGCCGCATTGCGCGACCAGTTAGGTCCACTACCTCTCATCGCTGAGGATCTAGGTCTGATCACTCGCGAAGTGGATACGTTGCGCGAGCAGTTCGACCTGCCGGGCATGCGGGTGCTGCAATTCGCCTTCAGCGGCCGCGGCGCCCACAATTACCTGCCCCACCGTTATGTAACCAACACAGTCGTCTATACCGGCACCCACGATAACGACACCACGCTCGGCTGGTGGCAGCACGGCACCACGGAGAAGGAAAAGAACGCGGTCCACGCATATCTCAACCCCTCGCCGAACGATGTGGTGTGGACCTTGATTCGCGCGGCCTCCACCTCGGTGGCCGATGTTTGCCTCTTTCCCGTGCAGGACATCCTGGTGCTGGGTTCGGAAGCACGGATGAACACCCCCGCCACGCCGGAGAATAACTGGACGTGGCGCATGTCGCCCGATGCCCTCACCGCCGAACAAGCGAAGGGCCTCGCGCAACTCGCAGAGCTAACGGATCGGGATGGCTGGGTAGAGCCGCCAAAGGCCTAAGGCAGATGGATCGTCACGCGTTAAAGCAACTCCTCGGCCCTTTCCCAGCCCGCTGCTCCCTCGATGCCGTGGTACTGGAGACCTGCGATTGTGGCCTGTACGTGCGAGAAACAGTCGAATACGCGGTCGCGTCGAATGAGCGCATCCGCTCCTTCCTGCTGGTCCCCAAGCACATGGAGCAGCCCGCGCCCGCGATCTTTGCCCATCATCAGCATGCGCGGCAGTTCCACTTGGGAAAAAGCGAGGTTGTAGGTTTGGCAGGTGATCCGGATCAGGCCTACGCTGCGGAACTCGCCCAGCGCGGATATGTCGTCATCGCACCCGATGCCCTCGCGTTTGAAGAGCGAAACTGGAGCACTCCATCCGGCGAAGCAGAATATTACGAGCTTGCTAGCCGCCTGGTGCAGGGAATTACCTTACTCTCCAAGTGCCTTCATGATGTAAGCGTGGCGTTGGATTACCTGGCGAGCAGGACTGAAGTGGACCCATCGCGCATTGGATTCATTGGCCACTCTTACGGTGGCAGAATGGCCATCTGGGCTCCGGCCATCGATGACCGCATCCGGGCATCCGTCTCCAACTGCGGATGCGTGAACTATAAGCGGTCTTTCACCCACGACACCGGTGTGCAGATGGAATTCTGTCTTCCGGGCGTCCTTCAAGTGGGAGACGTGGAAGACGTCCTTAGACTCGTGGCTCCCCGCCCCTTGTTGCTGCAAGCGACTGCCGATGACAAGTGGTCTCGAGGAGCCCAGGCAATGTTTGCGTACGCGGAATCAGCCTTTCCCAAAGGAAACCTTGTGCTCGCATACTGGCCCGGCGGCCACGTCTTCACACCAGAAATGCGGGAGAATGCCTATAGCTTTCTCGACCAGCATCTCAAGGATCCGCACGGATGACGATGCTCCGAATCTCTGTCCTAACCACGAATCATGAGCGGGACAGATCCACGGGTGGCCCATTCAAGCCCGGTTTTGGCTTGAGTGGGAGATGCCTTCCATCTGCTGCTGACGCCTGCGGCCGAAATCCCGCTGGAAAAGGCACTGCAATCCATCAAGGACGCTACTCTGCGCTGACCAAAAGAGCCACTGGGTAAGTAGCGAAAACAACGCTCAAAGGCAGCCCGTCTTCTGCCACAGTGACTGACTCATCCGTGAACACATTGCGGTACCCCGTCCCCGGTGAAACGGGCAGGAGAAGCTGATCCTTTCCCCAAGCGTCACCGAGCGGCAATTGCACCTTGCCCCGCATAAGCGTGCAGGCGAAGCGCGGCATCACCGCCACAATACTCCGGCCGGTGGCCGGGTCACGGCGTTGAAAGGCAATGACGTGCCCCTGGCGTTCCCCCGAAACTTCCAGTGGAAGGTATTCACCTCGGCGGAACAGCGCATGTTCCTGCTGCCGCAACGCAAGCGCGCGATGCGTGGTCCAAAGCTTCACCCTGCCGTCCGCGAGGTTGCCGAGCAGTTCGCGGCACACCGCGCCTGGGCCTTCTCTCTCTGCTTGCTCGTGTAGGGCATCGAGATAACCCGCGCGGAGGCCGTAATCCACGGGCCGCCGGTTATCCGGGTCGACCAGGCTCAGGTTCCAGAGCTCGCTGCCCTGATAAAAGTCCGGGACCCCGGGAGAGGCGATCTTGAGTGCCACTTGGGCCAGCGAATTCACTGCGCCAAATAAGCGTAGCTGCGGTAGCAGAGTCTCCATCGAGTCAACAAACGGGTTTTCCCTGCCCCTTGCAGAGGGCATGAGAATGGAATCGAGGAACGCGTGAACCGCGGCCACGTACTCGGGGTCCGGGTTGATCCAGCTAAGGTTGACTTTGGCTTCGCTCAAAGCCTTGGACGCATACTGTTTTAGCCTTTCCACGTAGTCTGCCCGATCCCGCACACTCTCCATCTGCCACGGCCACGCACCCAAAATCGTTTGATACAGCAGGTATTCCTCGTTATGGTCCGGGGCCGTGCGGCCATCCTCCAGGGTGCGCTTGAACTTTGCGTTCATGCGCTGCCAGCGGCGCACCGAGGACGACCAGGGCTGGGGAAGTTCAGAAAGCACATTGAGCCGATTGCGCACATCTTCGCTGCGCTTGGTGTCATGGGTGGAGGTCGTCAGCATAGAATCAGGCGAGTGCTTGAGACGTCCCTGGTTGCTCTGGTGCAGTGTATCGAGCGAGATGCCAAAAGATTTCGCCGACCCTCCCACTTCATTGGAGGAAAGAAAGCGGGTGTAGACATAGAACGCCGTGTCTTCCACACCCTTAGCCATGATTGGCCCGGTGAGTTGCTGGAATTTCAGCGCAAAGTAAAGCATTTCCGGGTCCGGCTTCGGTTGCCTGCTCGGCGAGGTGCTCTTGAGTAGCAGCGTCTCGCGCAGGAAATCGAAGGCCGAGGTGTTGATATCCGGATTCAGTCGCTTGGCGCGGGCAATCGCGCTGCGCAAAAACGCCGCATCGCGCTCACCATACTCCCCCCGGTCATCGATGTACGTGCGGTAGACGGGAAAACTGGCAATGGTCTCCCGGATGACGGTCTCCAGAATGTTGTCGGTGAAATCGCGCGCCCGTCGATTTGAAGCTGCGATCCGGCTGAGCAGGTTGGTAAGTACATACACCTCGCTGGCTAGTGCTGTCTGCATCACCTGCAGCTTGGAGCGGTAAATAATCTCGTCCACATCGGCGGGATGCCCGAGAACCTGCGCGTAGATCGTGTTGAACAGCTTTTCATTGGCGCTCTGGATAAAGATGCCGTTGGCGAGGTAGACGAAATCGTAGCCGGAGGTGCCCCGCACCGGCCATTCCGGCGGCAGGTATTCGCGCGGCTCGAGGATCTTCTCCACTACGGTGTAGAGCGGCCCCTGGCTCTGCGACCAGTCGTATCCCCGCACCGGGTCGAGAATGCTGCGCTCGATGCCGTTGGCCGCGGTCTCCTGCTGGGGCTCCGGCCCGGCGCATTGGCTGGCCAGGTACAAGAGCTGCAGCCGGATCAGGTACTGGCGCGGGTTGAACATGCCATCGCAGTGGTCGATGCGTAGCCCGGTCACCTGGTGCGAGGCGATCAGGGAACGGATCAGGCAATGAGTCGCAGCGAAGACCGCCGGGTTTTCCATGCGCAGGCCAACCAGATCGTTCACGTCGAAGAAGCGGCGGTAGTTGATCTCTTCCGCGGAAGTGCGCCACGAGGCCAGCCGATAAGGCTGTGCATCCAGCAGAAGATGCAACCGGTCGAAGCTATGCGGATCCCCTTCGATGCCATTGATGTCGGCCAGCGCCTCTTGTGTAATCGACTCCATTTCCGGGGAACGTAGCGCCTCGCGCAATTGCGGCGACAACTCCGCCAACAATGCCCGGCGCTTTTCCCGCAGGCCTTCGTCGCTCGTTTCATGCGGCGGAATGTCCCTGAGCCGTGTCAGCAGTGCGCGCACAAACTCCGGCAGGGGCTGGGCCGCGTTTAGTTGGTCGAAGAGGATGGGCAGCGTGCGCGGCGCGATGGGCATGGTGTGGTCGTAATAGTGAATCAGCGGCAGCCCGTCCTCAATGGATACCTGGATGTGCTTGGCTTCCAGCTCCGCCCCATATTGGTCCCCGAGAATCGGCAAGAGAAGCTTGTTGCGCATGGCCGCCTTCAGCGGCTTCCAATCGATGTCAAAATATTCTGAGTATTGCGAGGCGTGGCCATTCTCCAGCACATCCTGCCACCAGATGGAGTCGTTGCCCACACCCATGTGGTTGGGAACGATGTCCAGCAGAAGGCCCAGGCCCTTGCGTTGCAGCTCCGCTGAAAAACTGGCAAACCCTTCAGCTCCGCCAAGCTCAGGATTGAGACGATCGTGACGGGTCACGTCGTACCCGTGCATGCTGTTCGGGCGGGCTTCAAAGACTGGCGAGGAGTAAAAGTCGCCGATGCCCAGCTGCTTCAGGTATCCCGCAATGGCCTGAGCGTGGGCAAAGGTAAAGTCTTTGTTCATTTGCACCCGGTAGGTCGAGACCGGAACCCGGGCATCGGTGTGCAGCACCCGATCGACGCACTCCCTCATTTCGTTGGAGGCTTCCTGGCGCGGATTGGCTTTTACCGGGGCCGGCTCAGGCACGGCTTCGCCAGCTAACGGTGACTGGGTGGTGGCGGACATGGTGCATTGGATGCGTCTCCGGTAGTCCCGGATCAGGTAAAGCGGCCGGCCGCTTTACGAATTCGTGCCCAGCACGGAAAATGGAGTATAGAAACTCTATTGTAACGAGGAAGAACCATGCCACTTTCCGGCGAAGCTATCCGAATGATGAACTACATCGACGACATTGCCACCACGCTGCGCCGCATTCTCGCTCTAAGCCCCACGCTTTCAGCCGAAGAGCGCAAGCGCGTGGGCGAGTACCTGAAGGCCAGCTCACCCAGCGCCGACGAGGCCATGACCGCGCTGAACCTCAAATAAAGCCTCTTCTGGAACAAGCAGGCCAGAGGACCCGAATCCATGGGGGGACGAGTCAGCGGTAAGCCTCCCGGCGATGTCTTACGCCGGTGACGGCGATTGCGTGTTCACCTTGCTGCTCGAAGAAGATGCGGTGGTCGCCGCAGCGAAGACGAAAGCCAATTTGAGGTGGTTTCAGCTTCTTCACATCTCCGTTGCGTGTGTTGAGATAGCGCCCGATACAGTGAAGGATCTCGAGAGCGGTCTGGCGGTCTATCGCGCGGAGGTCAGCGCGGGCTTCCGGCGACCATAGGATGGATAAGGATTCGAGGTTGCTTCCCTCGTTCACGCACCGAACTCACGGAGGACGTCTTGGTGGGAGATACCCTCGCCGCGGGATAGAGAGGCGCGGGATCGGTCGAGCCCGGCTGCAGTCTCCGGCGTGAGCTCTTCTTCCTCGACGGTGGCCGTGGAGAGGGAACGGGAAAGCGGGTCAACTAGCAACTCGAGAAGGTTGCGCACGGCGCCAAGCTTCTCCTCCGGCAGCGCGTCGATGAGATCGTGGGCCTGCTGACGTTGTTGTACGAGATCAAGTTCCATGTCTTTCACCCCCACGGCTAGGCAGTTTCCCAATTGGTGTAGACCGAACCCGGATTTCCTGTAGTTGTTGTTGGAACCTAGAGCGGGTTTCCTATAGGTGTACACCGGATTTAACGACTTCGCCCAGCTTTTCGGCAATAAAGGCAATCGATCGGCGGGCGGGGCAACAGAGATTCCGCATCACTCATTATCCGGCCGCTTATAAGGCTGTTGCAGATACTTGCGCGCTTCGTTGACTGCTCCCTGGGTGTTGTCATTGGTCTGCACTGCCTGCCGGTATTCGTTCACCGCCCGGTCTCGCTGGCCGGTGACATCGAATATTTTCCCCAGCGCGATGTGACTCCACACCTCGGTCCACTTGGGCTCGTCGTCCCCGCGAAGCGCATCCCGATAGGCATTCGCAGCCGCCTGATAGTTCCTCTGGTTGAACAAAACTTCGCCGATGCGGTAACTCGCCAGGGAGCTGTTCGGATTCGCCGTGAGCGCCTTTTGGTACTCCGCCAGCGCACCCGGTGTGTCGCCCTCTGCCACCAGTTGCTGGCCTCGTAGAATCGAAACCCGCACCTGCATTTCCGGAGTATTTTTGAGCACCCAGTTATCCGGGTCGATCGCAATGTGACGCGGGCGGCCAAACGTGTCCACGACATATTGCGAATTGGTGCCCACTACATCTACTCGTTTGGTCTCCGTCTTGCCTTCGGTCTCGACCCGCAGCTCGACCGGCATATTGAATAGATCGAGGTCCTGACCAATCTCCCCAATCGTGCGAAAACCCTTGTTGTTCCCCAGCCGGTAAACGGTGTATTTATCCACGAACGCCGGTGCTCCGGTTCCATCCAGCCATTGCGCAAAGAACGCAGTGAGCTGCTGCTGCGACTGCTCCTCGGCAACCTTTTCCACGTCTCTGGTCCGAGTGGGTTTGTCGCCGTACTGTGTGATCAGGGCACGCAGCGTCTTGCTGAAGTTATCGTCGCCGATCTCCCAACGAAGCATGTGGAAGACCATGGCGCCCTTCTCCAGGGTCATGGACTGGAATTGCGGGGAAAAGGGATCCAGGCGTCCCGCCGAAGTAAGCGGAATGGTGTCGTAGGCCAGCGCGCCCGCAGAGATGTCGATCACCGCTGCCTGCAATGCCGTTTGCCCGGATACCCTTTCCAAATACATCAGCTCGCCGTAGCGGGACATGCCATTGGTGATCCAGGCGTCATTGAGCGTAGCCGGGCTGACCATACAGCCCCACCATTGGTGCGCCATGGTGTTGGCCAGCAGGCGATAGTTGTTCCGGTCTGCGATCCGGGCGCCGGCGATCGCCGCGATCTCCGGCGCCCAGTACGCCGGCAAGGTGTCGTCCGGCAGTTCGACTACATTCAGCAGGCGGGTAGAGGACTCCCCAAAGGTCTCGCCAAAGAACTCGAACTCCTTGTTCGCTGTCTGGGCGTACTCCGGACCGCTCTGCTTGTGCGCGTCGGTCAGGTAAACCCGTACATTGGGCGAGCCCGCGACCACCACGGGTTCATTGAACTTGCCCGCGATGATGGTCCCGGGAAAGCTCGGCCTGGTCCAGTTGAAGGTGTATTCCATGCCGCCGGAGACCTGTCGCGGGCTACCTGTGCTGCCGCTGCCCACCACCCGGTAACCGCTGGGCATTTCCACATGGATCTCCGCGGTAAACCGGTCCGTGAGATAACCGACCATGGGGAACCAGCGGCCCGCATACAGCAGGTAAGTGATGGGGTCGCCGACCGATGCCACCTTAAGTCCTTCCACCGGACTCTCTTCATTGCCGGTGAGCGTCCCCTCGTACACAAAAGTGAGGGTGGTGCTCGCGCCCTTCCTCATGGGACTAGGAAGCGCGATGCTTATGGTCGCGTTGGGGCCCCGCTCTCCGTTCAGCGGGTGGTTCTGCGCATCGGTCACGCTATCCACCTTGAGCGCGTTGTGCAATTCAAAGATCGCGGCGCTCGTGGTGTCGGTCGCCGTAAAGGTAACCCGTGCAGTGGCTTTCAGGGTGTGGTCGGCAGGATCGAGCTTGGCATCGATCACGTAGCCCGTGATGTTGATCGTAGGCCGCTCCGCGGCGGAGAGATGCGGGCCGGCCATCACCACCAGCAGCGACAGGATCAGGACTTTGGTGCTGGAACAAAGCTTCATCGGAGTCATTCAACGGGCCATGGTGAAACCAAAGCTGATTGCAACTGCGGCTGCGGCGCGGTGGGGATCAGTTGCAGCGCGATCCGGGCGGCACGCTCGATCGCAGTCTGTTCTGTCCCCCCGGCTCTGCCCACTTCGTCATTGCTCACTTCGTCGTTGTTCACTTTGAGTGCCGCCCCAACGCCGCGCAAGTCTGACTGCATTGTTGCACGAGCCTCCTCGTTTTCGAGCAGGGGGCGCAAGTGCTCCACCACTTTGGATGCGGTGAAATCATGCTGGATCAGCTCCGGCACAATCCGCCGTCCGGCGATCAGGTTGACCATGGCCACATGCGCTAACCGGATCACCCTCTGCGCCACCGCGTAGGTGATGCGAGAGACCCGGTAGACCACTACGAAGGGATTGCCGATCAGGGCCGCCTCCACCGTGGCCGTGCCGCTGGCTACGATGCTGGCGCGCGCGTGCTGCAATACAGCGCGGGCATCGTGAACCACCCGTACGGTCACCCCCTTCGCCTGGCCGGCCAGGGCCTGCACCTGCGCATCCACCTGCACATGTTGGAGCGTGGGGGCCACAGGCAAGAGGTATTCGTATCCCGGGCCCAGCAGTCGAGCGGCTTCTAGCATTGGCAGCAAGTTAGCGAGCAACTCCCTGGTGCGGCTTCCGGGCAGCAAGCCAACCCAAAATTTTGACGCATCCAGGCCGTTTTCGCTAGCAAACGTCTCCCGGGCCACTGTGGGCCGGTCGAGATCTGCCAGCGGATGGCCGACAAAATCCGCCGCGATGCCGTGGGTGCGGTAGAAGGACTCTTCGAAAGGAAAAATCACCAGCATCCGCGTGACGTTGCGCCTCACTCCTCGTATCCTCCACTTTTTCCATGCCCATATTTGCGGGCTCACGAAATAGACCACGGGGATTTTCAACCGGCGAAGCTCGGCCGCAAGGCTCAGGTTTACGTCTGGAAAGTCAATCAGGATGGCGATATCCGGCCGTTCCGCCCGCAGGCTGGCCTTCAGCTTCCGGTATTCGGCGTAGATACGAGGCATGTGCAGGATCACTTCCGTAATGCCCATCACCGCCACATCTTCTGCGCGCACCACCCGGCGCAGCCCCAGGGTCGCCATGCGCGTGCCGCCCAGTCCGAAAAACTCCGCCTCCGGCGCCAGCCGGCGGATTTCCATCATCAGCAGCGCACCGTACTGCTCGCCACTGGCCTCGCCGGCAGACAGAAAAATCTTCGGGCTATGGCTTACCCTGCTCATTGGCAGCGGAGGGACCTGCGGTTTTCCTTTCGGTTTCAATGGCCCACCTCTCCACCGGCAACCGAGGCGTTGGGTGCCCCATTCAAGCCTTCTGTTGGCTTGAGTGGGCTACCATGCCTCTCCCACCCTTTTTCATCACCAATGCAGCCGAGGGATACCGACTAAAGTCCTTTTCTGTCCCAGCCACAGAAACAGGTGCCCCAGGAGCGCGGATTTCAGAAAATTTTGGCAAAGAATCCAGACGTTTTCTAATCCGTGCCGACCGCCAGTTTCGCGTCCAGCAACCCGTCCGCCGCCCGGGAACTCTGCACTTCCTGATCCTTGTACTGCAGTTGATACAGCTTCCAGTAAATCCCGCGTTGTCCCAACAGCTCCTGGTGCGTGCCCAGCTCGCGCAACTGGCCCTTATGCATAACCAGTATTCTGTCCGCCTGCTGCACCGTGGAGAGGCGATGGGCGACGATGACCGAAGTGCGCCCTTGAACCATCCGCTCAAGCGCGGAACGCACCCGCATTTCGGTATCGGTATCCACGCTCGAGGTGGCTTCATCGAGCACCAGGATGCGCGGATCATGCGCCAGTGCGCGGGCGAAATTGATTAGCTGCTTCTGCCCTGTCGAAAGACTATTACCGCGCTCGCGCAGAGGCTCATCGAACCCCTGTGGCAGTGAGCGGATAAAATCCCCCACGTTCACCTCGTCCGCCGCCGCCTTCATCCGCTCGTCTGTGATCCAGTCCGAACCCAGGCGAATGTTCTCCGCAATGGTCCCGGTGAACAGGAACGGATCCTGCAGCACCACCCCAAAATGGCGGCGCAGCTCGGCCACATCCTGTTCCCGCACGTCCACGCCATTAATCAAGACACTGCCGCTCTGGATCTCGTAAAAGCGCATCATCAGGCCGATGATGGTGGTCTTCCCGGCGCCCGTGTGACCCACAATCGCCGCCGTCTGGTCGGGTTCGATCACGAACGACACATCTTTAAGAATCCACTCCACATCCTGGGAGACCGCAGCGATCTGCTCCGCCCCTTTCGCTTGCTGAATGCGGGCCAGCTGCTGCGCATCCAGTTTTTGATAGGTGAACCAGACCTGGCGGAACTCTATCCGGCCGGAACCGTCGCAGGCGCGCGGCGAAGCCGGACTTTGCAACTCTGCCGGGGTGTCCAGCAGCTTGAAAACGCGTTCGCTGGCCGCCATCGCGGCTTGCAGGATGTTATATTTCTCGCTCAAGTCCTGAATCGGGCGGAAGAAGCGTTGGGAGTACTGGATAAACGCCACCAGCACGCCGATGGAGACTGCGTTGCGCAGCACGCCGAACCCGCCCAGCCAGATCACCAGCGCAATCGCCACCGAACTCAGCAACTCCACCGCCGGATAATAGAGGGCATAGGCAAGGATGGCGTCCTTAAAAGCCACCATGTGCTGCCGGTTCACTTCCTCAAACTCCTCGTAGGAGCGCTGCTCGCGGTTGAACAACTGCACCACGCTCATCCCGCTCACATGCTCCTGGGTGGAGGCGTTGATGCGCGCAATCGCAGAACGGATACGCCGGTAGGAGTCGCGCACATGCTTGCGAAAGACCCGGGTCACTAGCAGGATAAGCGGCAGCACGGCGAAGGCGATCAGCGCCAGCCACCAGTTCATGCGCAGCATGATGGCGACAATAAGAATCAGAACGAAAACATCCTCGAAGATGGCAAAGACGCCCGAGGTAAACATCTCGTTCAGCGCGTCCACATCGCTGGTGAGCCGGGTGACCAGGCGCCCCACCGGATTGCGGTCGAAAAAGCTGACGTGCATCCTCTGGATGTGGCGGAAGATCTGGCTGCGCATGTCGAACATGACCTTCTGTCCGGTCCACTGCATCAGGTAGGTCTGCACGAACTCCAGCAGATAGCTGAACACCAGCGTGGCCAGGTAGATGGTGGCAATCTGCGTAATGCCCACCGCGGCATTGGAGCTCAGCCACCGGGTCAGCCACGACGGATGGGGCGCCGGTCGCGCGGTCATGTAACGATCCACCGCGACCTTGGTCAGATAGGGGCCAAGAACATCAGAGCCGGCCTTGAGCAGGATCGCTACCAGAGAAATAACCGCCTGCAGCTTGTAAGGCCGAAGGTAGGTCAGCAGTCTCCCCATCAGCCGGCTGTCATACGCCTTGCCCACAACGTCGTCGTCGTGCTGCTGGGGTTTCCGATCCTTCTCGGTGGTTTGCTCGGCCATGGGCTCCCGCTTTCATTTTACGTGGATACGCAGAATGCGGTCGTCAAAGGAGAATGTCAGAATAGATAGCAGGACGGTCCTGGCGGCGGATGAATTCTCTCGGTATTTACATCTCGGTCCCTTTTTGCCGCGCCAAATGCACCTACTGCAACTTTGCCTCCGGCGTTTCGTCGGTCAGCGCCCATGAGCAATATGTCGCCCGCGTTTGCGACGAAATCCGCAGCATACGTCAACGCCTGGGCGCCGCCCTCATTCCCCAGCAGGTTGACAGCATCTACCTCGGAGGAGGCACCCCTAGCGTGCTCTCCCCGGCCCTTCTAGGGAAGCTTGCCAATACCCTGCGCCAGGAGTTCACGGTCGCACCAGAAGCCGAGATCACGCTCGAATGCGCCCCCGGGCAACTGGACGACCCCGCGTTGGCTGCCATGCTTGCCTTGGGTGTCAACCGCATCAGCTTCGGTGTGCAATCGCTGGTGGATCGCGAGGCCGCTGCCACCGGACGGTTTCATACCCGCGCGGTAGTGCTCAAAGACCTCGAACGGGTACGCTCTGCTGGTCTGCGCAATTTGAGCATCGATCTGATCGCGGGCATGCCCCATCAGACCGCAACCAGTTGGCAGGAATCGCTCGAGGTCCTGGTTGCCAGCGGTGTAGAGCACGCCAGCATTTACATGCTGGAGATTGATGAGGATTCCCGTCTGGGCCGCGAGCTGCTGGCCGGCGGCTCTCGCTATCACGCGGATACTGTGCCCAGCGAAGAGCTGACTGCGGATCTCTACCAGAGCGCCATTGCTTTTCTTGAACAGAACGGACTACGGCAATATGAGATCTCAAACTTTGCCCGCAGCGGTTGCCAGTCACGCCACAACTTGAAGTACTGGCGCCGGCAGCCGTATCTGGGTTTCGGCCTCGACGCCCACTCCATGCTGCGCACCCCGCAGGGCTCTTCGCTGCGCTTCAGCAACACCGCCGTGCTGGCCGAGTACCTGCGCGGCCCCGAAACCGCGAAGGAAGTGCGCCGGCTCGGCCCGCTAGAGGATTTGGAGGAGGCCTGGTTCCTGGGCCTGCGCTTGAATGCAGGGGTCGCATGGAAGGCTCTGGCAACGGAGTTTGGCCGTGAGCAGGTGGAAATCTTTCTTCCCGTGGTCCGCGAGCTGTGCGATCTCGGCCTGCTCACCGATGAAGCGAGCGTGGTGCGACTTACCCCTCGCGGAGTGCTCTTTTCCAACGAAGTCTTCGCCCGTTTCCTCGGAGTAAAAGAAGAATTCCAAATCCAATGACCCCAAATCCAATGACGATCGACCTGCGCAGCGATACCGTCACTCGCCCCACGCCTGCTATGCGCGCCGCCATGGCTGCCGCCGAAGTCGGAGACGACGTCTACGGAGAAGACCCCACCGTCAACCGCCTGGAAGCGCGCGCCGCCGAGATCTTTGGCCGTGACGCGGCGTTGTTTGTTCCCACCGGCACCATGGGCAACCAGATTGCTGTCCGCATGCACACCGAGCACGGCCAGGAAGTCATCTGTGAATCCCGCGGCCATCTGGTGGACTGGGAAATGTCCATGGTCTCCGCCTTCTCCGGGTGCCAGTTGCGTACCGTCTATGCCGATCGCGGAATCCTTACCTGGCCGCTCATCAAGACAGTTGTCTCGCCCGGCCTCCATTTCCGTTCCCGGACCGGCCTGATATCGCTCGAAAACACCCACAACCTGGCTGGTGGCACCGTAATGCCGCTGGAGGTAACGCAGGAGATCTGGGCCGGGGCCGCCGATGCCGGATTGCCAGTGCATCTCGATGGCGCCCGCATCTTCAATGCCGCGACAGCCCTGGATACGCCGGTCGATCGTCTGACCAGTGGCTTTGCTTCGGTCATGTTCTGTCTCTCCAAGGGATTGTGTGCTCCGGTCGGCTCCATGCTGGTGAGCAGCCGCGCTCACATCGAGCGGGCGCGCAACTTTCGCAAAGCGCTCGGAGGAGGGATGCGTCAGGCAGGTGTTCTCGCCGCCGCCGGGCTCATCGCCCTGAACGAGATGACCGGGCGGCTGCAGGAGGATCATGACAACGCCAGGCTGCTGGCCGATGCCTTGGCAGAACTCCCTCAGGTCGTGCTCGATCCATTGCTGGTGCAGACCAACATCCTGATCTTCTCTCTGCACGGCGACGGAGACGCTAAAGCGCTAGTCCGTGCTCTTGCCAGGCGCGGCGTTCTTGCCTCAACCGTGGGTCCCAATTTCGTACGCCTGGTGACCCACCATGATGTGGACCGCGCCGCCTGCGAGTGTGCCGCAAGGATCCTTGTCGAGGAGATACACCAGAGCGCTTAAAAAGACGCAAATCCCGTCCAAAGTTCTCTTTTTGCGGATTTATACTGTTGGAATGCCGAAGTATTCGATTGTCGTGCCCTTCCATAACGAGGAAGAGAACGTTACGGCTCTGTACGATCGCCTGAAGGCGGTGATGGAGCAAATTGGCGACAGTTTTGAACTAGTGCTGGTAGACGACGGATCGAGTGACCGCACCTACAAGCTCCTGGAAGAGATTGCAGCCGTCGACAGCCGCGTTCTGGTGGTCAAGCTGCGGCGCAACTTCGGTCAAACCTCCGCGCTGGCTGCGGGCTTCGACCATTCCCAGGGGGACTACATTCTCGCCATGGACGGCGACCTTCAGCACGACCCCTCCGAGATCCCCGAGTTTGTCGCCAAGCTGGAAGAGGGCTACGACGTGGTCAGCGGGTGGCGCAAGGAGCGCATCGACAACTTCGTCATGCGCCGGCTTCCGTCGCGTTGCGCTAACTGGCTTATGGCCAGGCTTTCCGGCGTCGACATTCACGACTTTGGCACCACCTTCAAGGCCTATCGTCGTGAGGTGATCCACAACATCCCGCTCTATGGCGAGATGCATCGTTTCATCCCGGCGCTCGCCTCCTGGTATGGCGCCAGCATTTGCGAGATTCCCATCCGGAATGTGAACCGTGAGCGGGGCAAGTCCCACTACGGAATTTCGCGCACCGTACGTGTCTTCTTCGACCTGCTGACCATTCGTTTCCTGTTGAAGTACATGACTCGTCCGCTGCATTTCTTCGGCACCTTTGGCGCCCTGGGTATCTTCCTCGGCTCTGGCATTTCGTTGTTTTTAGCTGGTCTGAAGGTCTTTACCCATCAAGCCGTAATGGACTCGCATGGACCGCTTTTCGTAGTTGCGGGCGTCTTGATTCTGGCTGGCATTCAGATGCTTGCCATCGGCCTGCTGGGCGAATTGCAGGTCCGGCACTATCACACCTCCTCGCATCGGGCGCCCTACGCCATCGATCGGCTGGTCCGGCTCCGCGCCCCGGAAGAACCCAGCATGCTGCAAGAAGGCTGAGACAAACGGCTCGGGGGCCCTATCTCCCTCGCAGAGGACGGGTGGCCCATTCAAGCCGTACTCTGGCGTGAGTGGGATAATGGCTCTCGACATGCCATCTCCGTCTACCACGCCCGCCTAAGGGCAACAAAAATCCGCAGAAGGGTACCGGATTCACCCGTCTTTTCGTGACTGAATTTGTGTCAGCGGAGCCTTTCACGCAGACACGACCGCCCCTGAAGGAACGCGGCCCCGCTACCGTGGTCCTGGGAGGAATGAGCCAAATTTCCTACAGGTATATGATTGTAAATGGCTTACAGTTATGCCCTTTTTTAACCCGCGGGCTTATGGCGCTTATAGCGCTTTTAGCGCTCATTTATTTGGCCAAACCGAAATCGAGGGAAAACCAGGCCTACCGTCCCCCGGAGGGGTCTGGAGACGAAGACACATTTAGATCCAAAAAAGTCTGCGGATTGTGCGGCGTGCCGGGCGCGTAACAATAGTTATCGGCGGCATACGTAGCCCCACATTGGCGGGCGAACTGGCTGCGTGGCGATTGCGCGTATTGCCAAACCAACGCTTGCGGAATCCCGCTCGCCGCCGGCTGCAGAGGCTTTTTGGGAACCACACAACCAGGCGCCGGCGGGCACGCGTCGTTCCAGACCCACAGGGCCAATGGCCGTCCGCCCGCATGGTTCAAAATATCGCCCGCCGTGCTGATCTGGCTCGACCCTTCCGGAACCAGAATGCCGGAACAATAAACGCCCGGCTTGTACTGCGACGCGCGCACCGCCTCTACCCACGCGAACAGATAAGCGCTCTGCTCCGGCAGCAGGCGTCCGCCTTCCTCCTGATCGAGAAACAGGATCGTCCTCGGGCCAAAGCCCTCCCGCTTCGCTGCGGAGATAGCAGCGGCGGCATCCGAACGGCCGAGTGCGGCCGCATCCTTGTCTTTGAGCTGGGAATCCAATTGGCCGTCGTACAGGATCAGGAAGCCAAAACCGTTCGCCTTGAGAAGGGCGCGCTTGCCTACCCAGCCGTTGCTGCGGGCGCCGGGTGGGGTGTTCAGCCAATAGCCGGCATAGGAAAAGCTGCGGTGCAGCGCCGGCAACAGGCTGTCGCCGGGGTACTCATTTCTGTCGAAGCCGAAATAGGTCCGTTTGCCCTTCGAGGTTTGCCCCCCCAGAGCCGGCATCCAGCACAGCATCGCCAGGCACAGCAAGCAAGCTCCGGGAAAATGCGGGCTTAGTCTGCGCCGCCGCCCGCAACGGCCGGCGCCGGAGTGGGCGCTGGTGTGGATGTCGGCGTAAGCGCAGGTGCAGGTGGCGGTGTGGATGGGCTGCTCGCTAATTGCCGCGCGGCGGCACGAAGATACTTGGACGGATTCACCGGGGTGTCGTGAATCCGGACCTCGTAGTGCAGGTGAGGACCAGTGCTGTGCCCCGAAGAGCCGACGTAACCAAGGATATCTCCGCGGCTCACGTCTTGTCCTTCCGTGACCGCGAATCCGGAGAGATGAGCGTAGATGGTCTCGATGCCGTGGCCGTGATCGATCACCACCTCGCGCCCGTAGCCGTTGCCCATTCCAGCCTTCACAACGGTACCGTCCGAAGGCGCGCGCACGGCCTCGCCCTTGGCGGTGGCAATATCAATGCCGGTGTGGAATGCGCCTTCCCCGTTAAAGGGGTCCAGCCGGGCGCCGAAAGAACTGGTCACGATCCCCTGCACCGGCCATTGCGACGGGGCATCCGCCAAATTCACGATGCCGCTGAAAGCCGCCGGGAAATGATGCGAGAAGTCGAGCCCATGCGTAATCTGGCCCGACATGGCGGAGGAACGCAGCTCGAGAAGCTGATCCAGGGATTGACCGTACTGTTGATCGCTGATGCCGTCGCCGGCTATCGGACCAGTCGTCGCCGACGCCCGCCGCATGGAGGACTTGATCAACTTGTTTTGCCGCAGCCCGTAAAGCGCGCTGACTTCGCTGGCCAAAGAGCCCAGCGACGCCGCCTGAACATCCTTCTCGTGGGCGACCTGCTCCATTTGCAGGTAGTCGTGCCGTATCGTCTCGCGCTCCGTCCGAACCTGGTTAAAGCGCGCCGTCTTCAGCAGCATGCGGCTGTAGGAGCCGGCCATTCCAGTGATGGTGAAAAGGCCGATAACCGCAGCTGCGACAAAGATATAAGCGTAGTGGAGGGGGATTGGGATCTTGCGCAAGTCACCATTTTCTTGGCGGGCTACAAAAATAATGTAGTAGCGTTTGCGCAAAGTGCTCACTCTAAAAGGGGATATGGCTCCTGTACGCACTACCTCAACGGCAGGTCCCGATGAGCTGTAGCTTTCTCGTACATTGTGCCGAATCTTGACCCTAACAGAGTGAATCTATGGGGTCAAACCCGGAAGTGGTATTACTAAATCGCCATACGGGGCCTTGTCTCCGCCGGAAAAGGTATGCTGGCGCCATGGCTGCCAAGCGCAAGACCAGTCAAACAAAGACAGCCGGCGAACGGGAGCTGATTGCGGCCATTCGCAAACGCGCCGGACAGCTGCGCGCGGGAGACCGCAAGAAGGGAATCCTGCATCTCGGCATCGGCGACGATTGCGCTGTATTACGGCCGCGGCGCGGAGAAGAGCTGGTCGTCACCACCGATCTCTCGCTGGAAAATGTCCATTTCCGCCGCGATTGGCATCCGCCGCAGAGCATAGGCCATCGCTGCCTGGCGCGTGGTTTGAGCGATCTGGCGGCCATGGGGGCTCGCCCGGAAGCGGCCTTTCTCTCGCTGGCCCTGCCCGCAGAACTGACCGGGTCAGGTGGATCATCGAGTGAATCTTGGATGCAGGCTTTCTTCGACGGGCTGATGGCTTTGGCTGAACGCCATCGGGTGCCGCTGGCGGGCGGGGATCTGGCCAAGTCGCCGCCGGGATTGCAGCATGCCGAAGGCCTGGTGGTGGCCGACATCGTGTTGCTGGGCAGCGTGCCTAAGGGGCGATCGCTCCTGCGCTCCGGCGCTCGTCCCGGGGACCTGATTTATGTCACCGGAGCCTTGGGGGGATCCGCGGCCGAGTTGCTCGCTCTTGAACGCCGGCCAACCACCTTTCGCAGAATGGACAAGGACGCCGGGGGGCATCCCCATTTGTATCCGGAGCCCCGGCTCGCCGCCGGCCGCAAGCTGATGCGCGGCACCCTCGCCACCGCGGCGATTGACCTCAGCGACGGACTCTCGACCGACTTGGCGCACCTATGTGAGGAGAGTGAGTTGGCCGCAGAGATTGATGCCGCATCCCTCCCCGTCGATGCCCGTGCCACTCTGGAGCAGGCGCTGCACGGCGGAGAAGATTACGAACTCCTCTTCACCGCAGGACCAAAGACAGTGGTGCCCAGCTCATTGGGAGGAGTGCTGGTGCATGCCATCGGCCGGATGAAAAAACGCGGACGAGGACCGCTGGTGGAGATCACTCGCCGGGGGGGCCAGCGTACCCCGCTGGCGGCTGGCGGCTGGGAGCACTTT
This sequence comes from uncultured Acidobacteriaceae bacterium, assembly GCA_963788515.1. GTDB lineage: Bacteria > Acidobacteriota > Terriglobia > Terriglobales > Acidobacteriaceae > PALSA-350. Next base: position 784,585 of record CAWBGZ010000015.1, on the reverse strand, counting down.
CATTAGGCTTGATAGCATCAGAGCAGACCTATGCAGAACCCAACCACACGGGTGCGCTTTGCGCCCTCCCCCACCGGAATGTTGCATGTGGGCAATGCCCGCACCGCCCTCTACAACTGGCTCTTTGCCCGCCACACCGGCGGAGATTTCGTGCTGCGCATCGAGGACACGGACGTGGAGCGGAGCGAGGTGCGCTATGAAACCCAGCTGATCGAAGATCTGCGTTGGCTGGGGCTGGACTGGAGTGAAGGCCCGCAGATCGGCGGCCCCTATGCGCCCTACCGGCAAAGCGAGCGCATGGAGATTTACCAGCAGCACACAGATCGTCTGCTCGCGGAAGGCAAAGCCTATCGCTGTTTCTGCACCACAGAGGAACTGGAGCAGGAGCGCCAGCTGGCACTGCAAGAGCACCGCACGCAAATGTATTCGGGCAAATGCCGGACTCTGGCGGCGAGCGAAGCAGAAACCCGGGCCGCCGCCGGCGAGAGCTTCGCCGTACGCCTGGCGGTGCCCGACGCGCCCCTGCGCTTCCACGACATCGTGCGCGGGGATGTGGAGTTTTCGAGCGAGGCGGTGAGCGACTTTATCCTCGTCCGTTCTTCCGGCGTGCCGGTCTACAACTACGTGGTCACCATCGACGACGCGCTCATGCAGATCACCCATGTCATCCGCGGCGACGACCACATCTCGAACACTCCGCGGCAGGTAGCCATTTACCAGGCCTTCGGTTGGAGTCTGCCGCAGTTTGCCCACCTTTCGACCATCCTGGGCAGCGATCGCGAGCGGCTGTCGAAGCGTCATGGTGCGACCTCGGTGGCCAGCTTCAGGGAAATGGGAATCCTGCCCCAGGCGCTGGCGAACTATCTCGCCCTGCTCGGCTGGGGCGCTGAAGGCGGAACGCGCGAGACCTTCACCCGCGAAGAGCTGATCGCGGAGTTCAAGCTGGAGCGGGTCACGCCCTCCCCCGCGGTATTTGACTGGGACAAGTTGCACTGGCTGAACCGGCATGTCATCAAGCAAACGCCGCTGCCTGAGTTGAGGGTTCTCTCCTGGCCCTATTTCGCAGCCTTGCACTGGCTGCCGCCGCGTTCCAACGCGGGAATCGAAGATTGGTTCGACCGAGTGTTGGAATTGTTCCTTCCTGCCGTGGACCAGCTCCAACAGCTACCGGAAAAGGCGGCCGCACTTTGGAATCTTGCCCCGGTGACCCAGGAAGACACAGCCCTGCTGGGTTCGGAAGCGGGAGAGCGCGTAGTGCGCGCCTTTACCGCCAAGATCCTCGCAGAACCAGGTGCTTTGACGTCCCAGCGATTTAAGGAGCTGATGAACGAGGTGAAGGTCGAGACCGGCGTCAAGGGCAAAGACCTCTTCCACCCCGTACGCATCATCCTCACCGGAGCGCACTCTGGCCCGGAGTTCGACAAACTGATTCCTCTGCTCGAAGACGGCAGCCGGCTCGATTTGCCGACCCACGTCTCGAGCGTGAGGGAGCGTGTCGAAGCATTTATCGCATCCAGCGTCGGTCAATGATCGATTCCACCTTTGCTCACGCGTGGCAGGCAGAGGTCCTCGCTTCGCGGCCATTGATCCTGCCCGGGCGGCAATTCGTCTACCCGGCGCAAGTAGAAGAGGTGGAGCGAGGAGCCCTCGAAGTGATGATCCGGCCCCCCGGTAGCGCGGGGCAGTTCCTGGCCACTTGCGCTCTGGGTTTTTCCGGGTCCGAAGTGCCCACTGGTGTATGGGCCTGCCCGGACCCCGCATGGATCTGCATTGCCGCGGGCGGCTACGCCTATCTCATCGACACCCGCGATCCAGCGCGCTGGGAGCAGGTGGAGTATCGCCCGGTCACCGAAATCCGCGCCCTGGCGAAGCAGGATCTCCTGCTATTTTCGAGCTTTCATTCGCTGCTTGCCTGGGGCCGGGAAGGGAAGGCCTGGCAAACCGGCCGGCTCAGTTGGGATGGGGTGCGCATCACCGCTATCCATGATGCGACGCTCTTCGGGCTGGGTTGGGAGATGAAGACAGATAGGGAACTGGAGTTCGAAGTCAATCTCCAGACTGGCGAGCATAAAGGCGGAGGCTATCTTCCGTAGAAGCTCAAACCCGCGTCCCCCTGCTCCAGCACACGGTAGCGCTCAAGTGGGCCGTAGCTCTCTGCCAGCGGCGGCTGCATTTTGCGGCCGTGTTCGGCGACCACGATGCCTTTAGGCGTCAGCAGGCAATCCGCATGCTGACCAATGCTGGTCAGGGTGCGGGCGTAGTCGTCCGCGGCCGCGTACGGTGGATCCAGAAAGATGATCGAGCAGCGATTATCTGGGGCGGATTCGGAAAGTCTGCGCAATGCGGCAGAGACGCTCCCGGATTCAATCTTGAAGCCGGAGTGAATCTCAAGAGCGGCCAGATTTTCGCGGATCGCGGCCACTGCCGGCGAAGCGCTGTCCACGAAGTAGACCAGGCGTGCGCCGCGGCTCAGAGCCTCGATGCCGACCGCTCCTGAGCCGGCGTAAAGATCGGCGAAGACAGCGGCCTCGATGCGTGGAGCCAGGATATTGAAGAGTGTCTCGCGCAGGCGATCGCTGGTGGGCCGGGTGGCCAGCCCGCGGGGCGCGATCAGCCGCCGCGAACGGTATGTGCCCCCAATCACCCGCATCGGATTTGATGGTAAATGAATCCTTTGCTGCTGAATGAATCCCAGCCTCACCCGCAGGGTAAGGCTCTACAATGCAGGTAGTAGCAAACCGGCAAGCGTTAGAGCATTTTTGCTAATGGTGTAGGTGAGGAAACTGAACCCGACGCGGCCATTCCGCCAAAACCGGGGCCCTCAGGCACGGGGTCTTTGCGTTCCTGGGGTGGAAAGAATGGCCGCACATAACCGATCCCACCGGATCACAGTATTAGCAAAAATGCGTTAAGGACGGATGCAATGCGTGGATGGTCGTTCCCCCTAGGACGATGGATGGGTGTCGAGTTGCGCATTCACACCTTCTTCATCCTGCTGCTCGGCATCTGTATGGCTTACACCGAGAGCGTACATCTCTCCATGCTTCGCGGCATCGGCCTGTGGCTGGTTTTGCTGGGCGCAGTAGCGGTGCGCGAAGTGGCGCGCATGATCGTGGCTGCCTACCACGGCTTGCAACTGAGAAATATTTTGCTTCTGCCCATCGGTGGCCTGGTGGCCTACGCGAATGCGGAAAGTGCGGAGAACGCGGGTGCCCCCAAAGTGCAGTGGCGTATGGCCCTCACCGGACCCCTGGCAAACCTGAGTTTTGCGCTCGTAGTCGCCATGCTGGTGCTCGGCATGTCGCCCACGCTCAACTTGCTGGAGCGGCCCTGGGTCACGCCCGCGCACCTGATTCGCAGCATCGTGTGGCTCAATGTCTTCCTCGGCGTGCTGAATCTGCTGCCCGCCTATCCGCTGGATGGCGGCAGGGTAGTGCGTGGAGGTGTGGCCCGGGCACAGGGCAGGGCGCAGGGTTCACGCGTCGCGACTGGACTGGGTCAGATCCTTGCCATGACGGCCATCATCGCCGGCCTGGTGCTGATGAACGCGTGGTTGCTGATGGCAGGATTTTTTATTCTCATCGGCGCTCAGCTGGAAGATCAAGGCGTGCTCTTCCAGAGTGTGGTGGATACCGTCAACATGCAGGACATTATGCTGACCGAGTTCTCCATGCTGGCTCCGTCGGACACCCTGGAAGACGCGCTGCACAAGTCGATTCATAGCCTGCAGGACGATTTTCCGGTGGTGCGCGGCGACAGCCTGGTCGGCATCATCTCTCGCCAGAGCATTCTTTCCGCGTTGCGCAGCGAAGGCAATGGCTATGTGCAGGCAGTGATGTCGCGCAGCTTCCATGTGGCCCAACCGGAAGATTCACTGGGGACCACGATCAGCCGCTTCGCCGGGCGCGGGCTGTCGCTGGTGCCGGTGACTGAAGGGGAGCGCATTGTCGGCATTGTGACCCTGCAGAACCTGATGCACTCCATGAGCCTGCTGGCGGAGAGCCGGAAACTTCGTCGCCAGAGCCAGGAATAATCGTTGTCCCTCGAACCCGGCCTCTATTTGGTCGCCACGCCGATCGGCAATCTGGAAGACATCACGCTTCGTGCGCTACGGGTCCTGAAAGAAGTCGACCGCATTGCCTGCGAGGATACGCGCCAGACGCAGAAGCTGCTGAATCACTTTGGCATCTCCACCTCCACCGTCAGTTACCACGAGCACAACGAACAATCGCGAACGCATGAGTTAATGGCCCTGTTGCAACAGGGGGGCCGGGTCGCGGTGGTCAGCGACGCGGGTACGCCGGCTTTCTCTGATCCGGGGTCGGAGTTGGTGCGCGCAGCGGTGGCAGCAGGCGTCCCCGTCATTCCTATCCCCGGAGCCAATGCCGCCCTTGCTGCATTGGTCGCCTCTGGCCTGGATACGGATCGCTTCTTCTATGCAGGATTTCTGGCAGCGAAGCCAGGTACTCGGCGGACGGAGCTGGAATCGTTGGCCGCTGGCATGGCCGGCCTCACCCTGGTGGTTTATGAAGCTCCGCACCGCATTCTCGAGACCTTGGCTGACGTGGAGGCGGTGTGGGGAGAGTCCGTGCGCGTGGTGGTAGCCCGCGAGCTGACAAAAGTCCACGAGGAGTTTCTGCGCGGCACGGTGCGGGAAGTCCGGTCAGCGCTGGCGGGCCGCGACCGCATACGCGGTGAGATCGTGCTCTTGATCAGTGCCGCTTCCGTGGCCCAGCCAGCCAACCCGGGCGGTAGTGTATTGCAGCAGGTGTCGCAGCTGATGAAAGTTGAGGGTTTGGACGAGAAAGACGCCCTCAAGCGGGTCGCGCGCGAACGAGGTGTTTCCAAGAGTGAGCTCTACCGGGAACTACAGCGACAGCGCTCCAAAAAATAGGAGTGGCTAACTGCTCTTTGGAGGCAACTGCCAAGCCGGCGTGGGGCGATCAGCAAGCGGCAAATCACGGCCTTTGAGGCGATCGTACAGATAGCTATCACTGGTTGTGCCCAGGGACTCGTTGTACAGGCTCGGCTCGCCGACGACCTCTCGCAACTCCTCGGCGAAGCGGTGCACCGCCTGCAAGGAATCCGCGGTTGCCGGAACCTCAAGACGGCTGGACTTCCAGAATTTCTGGTATCCACGATCCAGCAGCGTGGCCACTTCGCCGCCCACCAGGAAGCCCGGGCGCTCCTTCCACGTCACGGCAATCTGCGGAAGCTTCTTATCTGCACCCGCCGGCACCGCTGCATGGGCCAGGATCGCTCCGGCGCCGTATTTGCGCACCAGAATCTGGTTTGCGACCCCAGGCACTGGTTGAACATCAAATGCTAATGTGCGCAGGGTGCTCAGGACTTCGTCGAAATTCAGGAAGTGCACTTTGGTTCGCATAGCTTGCGACTGACTAAGGATTGCCTCGATTTTCCAGCGGACGCTACACTAAGGGTGCTTCACTCTAACTTTCGCACACTGGCGCTCCTCGCCGCAACGAGCGAAGACCAGTAAAAGCAAGGACTTTGAACGGAAAACATGCAAACTGAAGTGCAAACTGAAGTGAGGTCGACGCAGCGCGCCCTGGGCAGTAGCATCTTGGAACGGATTGGGAATACTCCTCTCCTGCGCCTCGACCGTTTGACGGCGCATCTGCCAGGGGTCCTGTTGCTGGGCAAGGCCGAGTGGGCGAATCCCGGCGGCTCGGTGAAGGATCGTGCGGCTTCCTCAATTGTGGCCGCAGCCCAAGCCAAGGGATTGCTGGCGGGAAAGCACTTGCTCGATGCGACCAGCGGGAACACCGGAATCGCGTATGCCATGCTGGGCGCGGCTAGCGGTTTTCCGGTTACGCTGTGCATGCCGTCCAATGTCTCTCCCGAACGCAAGCGGATTCTCGCCGCGTACGGGGCGAACATTGTGTGGACCGATCCGGCAGATGGGTCGGATGGCGCGATCATGAAGGCGCGCGAGCTGGCGCAGGACAAGAGCCGCTACTATTACGCTGACCAGTATGGCAACGACGCCAACTGGCAGGCCCATTATCACGGTACGGCAAACGAGATTTGGCAGCAGACTGAGGGACGGATAACGCACTTCCTCTCCGGGCTGGGCACCAGCGGCACGTTCATGGGGGTCACCCGCCGTCTGAAGGAGCTGAATCCAACGATTGAATGCATTGCCATGCAGCCTGACTCACCGTTTCATGGGCTGGAAGGCTTGAAGTATATGGCCACTGCGATTGTGCCTCCTATCTATGATGCCCGCCTGGCAGACCGCCACGTGGAGCAGTCAACCGAAGGGGCCTACGAGATGGCCAAGCATCTGGGCCGCACCGAGGGTTTGCTGTTAGGCATCTCCGCGGCGGCAGCGGTGGCGGCAAGTCTCAGGATCGGGGAAGAAGTATCGCGCACAGGCAAGAACGCTATCATTGTCACCATCCTGTGCGATTCAGCCGACAAGTACCTGAGTGAGCGCTTTTGGGAGCAATGATGGGTAGCACGACTGAAAGTGTCGAGCAGAATAAGCTGGTGCTTCGCATCAGCGATACGGTCTACAGCCAGCTGCGCCAACATGGCGAAGAGACCTATCCCCATGAGTGTTGCGGTGTGCTGCTCGGCCAGGCGCTCGATGGCATCCATGGGGTTGAGGCGGCCATACGCGCGGGCAACACGCGCACCGATTCCGCCCACAACCGCTACCACATTGCCCCCCAGGAGCTGGTCAGCATTCAACGGCAGGCACGGGAGCGCAGCCTCGACATCGTGGGCTTTTACCACTCGCATCCTGACCATCCTGCGCGCTGGTCGCCGACAGATTTCAACGAGGCCCATTGGCTGGGCTGCTCCTACGTGATCACCAGCGTCGAAAAAGGTGTAGCAGCGCAGACCAATTCGTTTTTCCTGGCCGGTACGGGCGAGGATGACAAGCGGTTTGAAGACGAAGAGATTCAGGTGTGCCCTGAACGCTGTTGACCGCCGGCCCCGTTAGTCTCTGCGCCACCCACGAAAAGAAAGAGAGTGCGACGAATGAAGATTCACATTCCTACCCCCCTGCGTCAGTTCGCCGCTAAGCAGGCCACGGTAACGGTTTCAGCCGCGACGGTCGGCCAGGCGTTGGATGAACTGACCATGACGCACCCGGAGTTGAAGAAGCATTTGTATTCAGAGGAAGGCAAGCTGCGGGCCTTCGTGAACGTTTATCTCAACGACGAAGACATTCGCTACCTGAGCGACAAGGAAAACACGGCGGTCAAAGACAGTGACAGCCTGACGATTATCCCCTCCATTGCCGGCGGGGTTTAGAAAATCGAAAGAGGATCAAGCATGGCGACACTTACCGAAACACCAGCGGCGGCGATGCCGTCGCTCAGCAACGAAGAAATCGCGCGCTACTCCCGCCACCTGCTCTTGCCCGAGGTCGGCATGGAGGGGCAGCAGAAACTCAAAGCAGCCAAGGTGCTCTGCGTGGGCACGGGCGGCCTGGGTTCGCCCTTGGCCTTCTACCTCGCCGCGGCGGGCATTGGGACGCTGGGACTGGTCGACTTCGACGTAGTCGACTCGAGCAATCTGCAGCGCCAGATCATCCACAGCACCAAGGATGTGGGCCGGCTAAAGCTGGACTCGGCCGAAGAGAAGCTGAAGGCTCTTAACCCGTTCATGAAGATCGTCAAATTCAACACCATGCTGTTGAGTGAAAACGCCATGGAGATCTTCAAGGATTTCGATATCGTGGCCGACGGCACCGATAACTTTCCCACCCGCTACCTGGTCAACGACGCCTGCGTGTTGAGCGGAAAGCCCAACGTCTACGGCTCGATTTTCCGCTTTGAAGGCCAGGCCAGTGTCTTTGCCACCGAACAGGGGCCTTGCTACCGGTGCCTCTATCCGGAGCCACCGCCGCCCGGCTTGGTCCCCTCGTGCGCGGAAGGCGGGGTGCTCGGAATCCTGCCCGGTCTGGTAGGCGTGATCCAGGCGACTGAAGTCATCAAGCTGATCCTGGGCCAGGGCGAGCCGCTGATCGGTCGCCTGCTGCTGGTCGATTCGCTAAACATGCGCTTCCGCGAGCTGAAGCTGCGCAAGAACCCGGACTGCCCGGTATGCGGCACGCATCCAACCGTAACCAAGCTGATCGACTACGAGCAGTTTTGCGGAATCCAGCCGGCGCCAGCCGCCGACGCTCCGCAGATAAACGGCATCGAGCAGATTGCGGTGACCACGTTCCAGCAGCAGCGCGACGCGGGCAAGGATTACTTTCTGCTCGATGTGCGGGAACCGCATGAATACAAAATCGCGGAGATCGGTGGGTATCTGATTCCTCTGGGTGACTTGCCCAACCGCGTGGGCGAACTGGATAGCAGCCGTGAGATCGTGGTGCAGTGCAAGGTGGGCGGCCGCAGCCAGAAAGCGGCGGAGTTCCTGCAGCAGGCAGGATTTAAGGTCAAGAACCTTGCCGGCGGAATTCAAGCCTGGAGCGAGCAGATCGATCCTCGGGTACCCAAGTACTAGAGCATTTTCACTTCTACTCTGCACATTCAAGTTCAGCGAAGTGTGGCTTTTCTTGAGGAAAAGCCACGTTGGGGGCGATGGCTCTGTGTGCACCAGAAGTGAAAATGCTGTAGCGGGAACTGGAACCACGAACGAAAGATCCCGAAGCCGCTCCAACCTCGGCTCCGGGATTTCTTTTTGCCCGAAGACCTGCGGCGTCGGTATACTCCGGGGGTTTGCATTTTGCACTTTTTTCTGCCGCGCTGTTTCGCCTCTTGGCATTAGGCAGGGAGACCGCATGGATCTCGTTATCATCCGAGTACTATTCATCCTCGTTCTCACCGCGGCCTGTTTTTTCCTCCGTCCCTTCGCGCTCCAGCCGTGGGCTGCGGCTGTCCTGGGCGCCGTCGCCGCCGCCGCTGTCATTGTCTTCGAGTTGCGCGTTCGGGCATTGAGCATCAAGCGCCTTCTTGGCGCCGTTTTGGGTAGCGTGCTGGGCATTGCAGGCGCAGCCCTTTTCGGCATGGTGCTGGAGGGAAGCTTGCCGCCGGGGGGAACCCGGGCCCTGCTGCAGCTTTTCGTGCTCATGCTTATGTCTTACATCGGGCTGATGGTGGGCGCCAGCAAGGGAGACCTGCTGAACTTTACCGGGGGCCTGGCCGAGCTGTTTGCCGGAGAGAGGGCCGCGGCCGGCAAGCGGAACCAGAAGATCCTCGACACCAGCGCCATTATCGATGGGCGCATCGCCGACGTGGTGGAAACCGGCTTCCTGGAAGGAACGCTGGTGGTTCCGGAATTCGTGTTGAGGGAACTGCAGATCGTGGCCGATTCTTCTGACAACTCCCGGCGGCAGCGCGGCCGGCGCGGGCTGGATATTCTGCAGAAGATGCAGTCCCATCCCTTGCTTGGCGTACAAATCGTCGAGGATGACTTTCCCCAGTTGCGGGAGGTCGACCTGAAGCTGATTGAGCTGGCCAAGAAGATGGGTGCTCCCATCCTGACCAACGATTTCAACCTCAGTAAAGTGGCCCAACTGCACCGCGTGCGGGTGCTCAATCTGAACGATCTTGCCAACTCATTGAAGCCACTGGTATTGCCCGGCGAAAAAATGAACATTGTGGTGCTGAAAGAGGGCAAGGAATACAACCAGGGGGTGGGTTACCTGGATGACGGGACCATGGTGGTGGTGGACCACGCCCGGCGCATGATTGGCCGCGCCGTCGAAATCACGGTTACCAGCGTTCTGCAGACTGCATCGGGCAAAATGATCTTCGGCAAGCTGGAGGACGCCGCCCTTAAACCAGAGCAGGTCCGTTCCATCAGCGAGCTATCCAGTTAGAGACCAGGTCAACCTGAACCGAGGTCAGCAGCATCCCTTAAGGGAGCCTTGCAAGTCGTGCAGCAAAGCTGATTTTTGGTTAAATTCTGTGAACCGGGGCGGAATGCACAGAAACAGATTTGACAGGCTGAATCCGGCGGGTACAATCTTGCCCAGAAGAATAGGTTGCACACTCAAATCTCCCAGATGGACACCACCTGCAAACACCCAAAGGTCCGCGTGGTAGCGCGTGAAGAAGACGTTGAATACGTCGAATGTCTGGACTGTGGTCAGGTATTCGACTCCAACGAGTTCCGAGACATGGAAATCGAGGAAGAAGTGTTTCAGGAACCAGAAGAAGACATCAGGTAGCGCACCCGAACGATTGTGCCGGCTGCCATCCTCAGGCCGTCGATCCTGTGCGGTCGCTTGCGTCCAGTAGCTGACCTTTGTCACCCGGGTTGCAGTGGAGGGACCTGGGACTCCCCCCACCCGTCAAGCTCCATAAATATTGGTGTTTACGAAGCGATTGCGAAATTTACCCTGGGGGTCGTAGTGTGCCAAAAGCCCCTGGTAGCTCGACAGTTTTGGGTAAAGCGGCGGCTTTATCCGCGAGGGTGACATGGTAAACAGCTTTCCCCAGTGGGGGCGTGCGTCGAAAGGCGCCAATTTCTCTTCAATCATCGGCAACACATTCTTGACCGCCGGCCACTCCGGTTTCCAGGTGAAATGAATAGCCATGGAAGGCCGTTGATAAGCCGTGCTCATCCAAAGATCGTCTCGTTCGACGGTCCGCAACTCCGAGATCAATAGATGGGGAGTCACGTGGTCTCGAAGCTGTTCCACGGCCAGGATCGCCTCGTATCCCCGTTCCCGGGGGATCAGATACTCCGACTGCAGTTCCGCCCCACTGCTGGGGGTGAAGTTTATGCGGAAGTGAGGCAGCCGTTCATACCACGGGCCGGGAACCCCCAGTTGTTCGGTACAACTTTCTGCCGAATGTCCGGGTAGCGGATGGAGTTTCCTGGTGGCCAGTGTGGCCCCGTGTAATTCGGGGGCGAACTGCGGTGCCTTCCCTCCTTCAACCCGCCGTTTGACCCATACCTGGCCGATCCTGTGATTCTGCCAGTCGGTGAACAAACTGACGCTGTAGCCGCTGGCGAAGATCTCCTCCAGGTGATGCTCCAGTTGATCCATAGCCAGGTTTTCGTAAACCACTTGGCTGACCTGAAAGGTCGGCTGTACCGCCAGCGTAACCCTGGTGATCACCCCGATCGCACCCAGGTGGACGGCGGTCCCCTGGAATCGATCGCCATCCCGCTCCCGGGAGAGCGTCAGCACCTCCCCGTCCGCCGTGACTACTTCCAGGCCGGTGACGGCCGTCGCCAGGTTGCCATTCTTATTACCTGAGCCATGGGTAGCTGTCGCGATGGCTCCGGCGACCGAGATTTGGGGCAGGGAGGCCAGATTGTGCAGCGCGTATCCCTGACCCTCAAGATATGGCGCCAGTTGGCTATAGGTGACACCTGCTCCTACGGTGACGGTGGCTGCCTGGCGATTCAGGACCATCTGGTTGAGATGGGTCAGGGATATCTGATTCTCCGTACTATCGGCAATCCCGTTGAAGGAGTGGCGAGCCCCGAGCGCCCTGAGCTTGCTGCAGCTCTTTACCACCTGCTGCACTTCCTCGATGGTTTGTGGCTGATGCAGCCGGTCGGTGCTGTAAGTGTAGTTTCCTGACCAATTGGTCCGGCCGGCGGTTTGCTCGCCGGGTGCCAAGGGCGACAACATGGTGCCGGCAAGAAAAGCGCCAGACGTTTTCAAAAACTCTCTCTTATCCATATCCACGTCCCGTCATGCAGCCTAACCCTCTTTGCGGAGAGCTGCACCACCTGGGAAGGATACAGCAGGGTCAGAAATCTTCCGCACATTTCCCTGCAAGTCTATGCATCGATGGGCACCTCCGGACTCGAATCGACATAAGAGATCAGTGACTGCGACGGGGCTATCTCGAGCGTGGCTCTTATGCGGACACGCTGTGTCAGGACTCACGCGGACCCACGTAGGTAATTCGCCGGAAGGATCTCTTGGTGCGGGCAAAGTGCCCGAACCAGTTCGCTAACTCCCCCGTAGGGGTAATAACAATGTCCCAAAGCGGACGATATCCTCCAGCAGTTGGTGGAAGCTGATACGTCCATCGACCGCAAGTGCTACTGCCTTGTTTGTCAGGAGTTCGTTTTCCAAAGCTCACGCTTGCGAACTAAACCGTACTCATTGGAGCTTTCAACGTCATGACCCAGTCCACCATAGTTGGATATAACCGCCGTGTGACTTCCAGACAGGTATCTCGTGGCCGATGGATGCCAGTTCTGTTGAGCGCTCTCGCGTTGGTGGCTGGTGGGCCCAGTGCATGGGCATCCGCGGCAACGACCACTTCGCTCTTCACGACCCCCAACAATCCTTCGAGCGGGGCGGTCATCACCATGACAGCCCAGGTCGCAGCAGCGGAATTTACCGTTGCCGGCGGTACTGTGACCTTTACTGATACTTATAACAGTGTCACTGAAGTGCTGGGTACGGTCCAGGTGCAATCGACCAATGGCAATCCGGGCACGGCGGTTCTGGAGGTTGAGGTCGGCGGGGTAGGTGTTCACCAATTCGTCGCCAACTACGGCGGCACTGCCGTGTTCGCGACCAGTTCGTCCACCGCACAATCCGTGACCTTTGCCGGGCCTTATTTGACCTCAACCGCGCTGACAAGCTCTGGCGCCCCTGGGAATTACACGCTGACCGGAACGGTGTCCGCATTCGGACCGGTGACTCCTACCGGGAACGTCACCTTTACTGATACAACCTCGAATTTCACTCTAGGCACCGCCGCGCTAAACAGCTCGACCCTGCAGACTGGCTTCACTCCCTACACCCTCTATCCCATCTCCAACATGAACAACGGCCAAACCGGAGGAACGATTGGACCGGCGATTGGCGACTTCAATGGTGATGGGCGGCCCGATTATGCGGTTCCCACCAACGCCGGCCCCATCGTCATTCTGCTAGGCACCGGTAACGGCACCTTCACCAATGGCACCACCATTACCACCACGGCTCCCTTCGAGCCGACCTCGGTAGTCGTGGGAGACTTCAACGGAGACGGCAAGCAGGATCTCGCTGTTCTTAGCGCCTCGGGAACCGGTTCAGTCAATATCTACTTGGGCAATGGAAACGGAACATTCCAGGCAGCCAAGAACTATCCAGTAGCGGCTACGACTTCGGCATCGAGACTCCTCGCCATTGGTGACTTCAACCAGGATGGCATTCAGGATCTAGTCGCTACAAATTCTGTCCTTAACAACGTGGCTGTAATCCTGGGCAACGGCGATGGGTCATTCCAGGCGCCATCGTATTACCCGGTTGGCAACCAACCGTGGAACGTTGTCGTGGGCGATATCAACAAGGACGGCTTCCTCGATCTCGCGGTAGCGTCAGACGGTAGCAGTAATGTCAGCATTCTTCAGGGCAACGGCGACGGCACCTTCAAGCCGTTTACCACCGCCAACACTGGAGCCAGCCAGGTAGGTTCGGTTGCGATCGGCGACTTCAACGGGGATGGCTACCCGGACCTGGCCACGACCAGTGCTCCCGACAATTCTGTTTATATCCTGCTCAACAAGGCCACGGCGACTCCAAGCTTCCAGGCGCCAGTGCCTTACGTCTTGAACGACGGCACGCCGGCCTCCGGCCCTTACTACCTGACGATTGGAGATTTCGATCGCGATGGCAAACTCGACATCATCTCGGCCAATAACGGCAATGCCACGGTAGGCGTTCTGCTGGGCACAGGTACAGGTACTTTTGGCGCAGCGACTTATTATCCGGTGGGCAGCAACGCCATCTTCGCCAATGCTCAAGATATTAACGGCGATGATCGCGTGGATATAACTACGGTGACAGGCACTGGCCTCGCCGTGCTGCTGTCGGGTCAGTCGGAGAGCGCTTCCATTTCCAACGTGGCCTTTTTTGGATGCGGTACGCAATCCGTTACCGCCACATATGGCAGCGATGGGAACTATGGGGCAAGCACTTCATCGGCTCTGACCTTTACCCCTGCCAAGAAGACAACCACCCTGGCTCTCACGGTTAACCCGGTTAATGGCGTCGTGGGTCAGCAGGTCACCTTACAGGCCACGCTAGCGCCCTATAACTACGGAACGACCACAACCAACGGGGAAACGATCACCTTTACCAACAATGGCGTCTCCATCGGCACGGCGATACTCTCCAGCGGTGTTGCCATACTGAACGTGACGCTTCCTGCCGGCAGCGACAGCTTTCAGGCGGGATACGCGGGCGATTGCGCCTTCAGCACCAGCACCAGCAACACCGTGGCTGGTTCAACCTTGTTGGCATCGAACCTCACCTGGGCAAATCCTGCGCCGATCACGTATGGTACTCCGCTCAGCGCCACGCAATTGAATGCGCAGGATAGCGTCGCCGGAACATTCGTCTATACTCCTGCCGCGGGCACAATTCTCCCCGCGGGAACAAATACTCTCTCCGTAACCTTTACTCCAAGTAGCCCGTTGTACGGTCAGCAGACGCTTACCGTGCCAATCACTGTATCTCAGGAATCAACCGTCATCACCTGGCCGACACCCACGCCGATCACCTATGGAACGGCGCTAAGCGGCTTCCAGCTGAATGCGACATCGTCGTCGGGCACTGTCTCGGTCCCGCTCTCCAGCTACTACAATGTCAGCGGCATCTACAGCCCCGGCTCCCACTACAACACGGGCGGCTTCGATAACGATGGGTACTCCTATTCGACGACTACGCTCGGCTCAACCCTGGTCTGGAACGGCCTCACCTTCAACCTGGGTCCAGCCAATGCGCCAGACGCGGTAGCTAACAAGACTGTTAACCTGCCTGCGGGGCAATATACAAACCTGTTTATGCTCGGGGCGATGGTGAATAACATCGGAGCAACGCAGACCTTTACCGTGACTTACACCGACGGCACCACGACGGTGTTGACCCAGAATATGAGCGATTGGGTCTACGCGGCAGGGTGGCCGGGTGAGTCCGTTGTCAACTGCAATTTTGATCGGAACTTCGACGACGGCACCACCCAGGCGGATTCGGTATGCGTCTACGGATATCAAATGGCCCTTAACCCGGCCAAGACGGTGCAGAGTGTCACTCTGCCGAATACCCGGAACATTGTGATGCTGTCCATGGACCTCACTACGCCCGCGATTCCGGGAACATTTGTCTACAATCCTCCCGCGGGCACGATCGAACCAGTGGGTACAAATACGCTGTCGGTGACCTTCACTCCTACTGACAGCACGGACTACACCACCTCCACGGCAAGCGTGCAGTTGGTGGTCGACAGCCCTAACAATCCGATCGTAACGCCCACGATTCAGTGGCCGACACCCGCGTCCATCACCTACGGCACTCCTTTGAGCTCCACACAACTGGATGCGGTAGCTACGGCATTGTCGCGACCGACTCCTGTTACTCCGCAGAGTCAATTGCAGGTACTCTCAACCTCCAGCGACGGTACCGGCTACTTGCTGTCGGGCTTTGACGGTGCTGGAAATACATATTCCTACCAGCAGTTGGGCAACGGCTCGGTTGTGTATGCGGGCACGACGTTCACTCTCGGGCAGCCAACGGTTCCCAACGCCCTTACCAATGGAGCGGTCTACACGCTCCCGGCGCCGGGCAACTATTCCGACGTCTACTTGATTGGGGCCGCGACCACAAACGGGGAGACAAACCAGCCCTTCATCCTGACTTATAACGATAACAACGGCACAGTGACCCAGACGGTAAACATGAGCTCATGGAGCTCATCGGCAGGCTATGCGGGCGAGACGGTTGTCGCTTCTACCTCTTACGCGAACACGCAGGCTGGCGGCAAAAAGTCCGGAACCTATGATCTCTACGGATATCAAATTCCTGTCGATCCCACCAGAACGCTGGTGAGCGTCACTCTCCCGAGTACCCGGAATGTGGTGATCATGGCCCTCGGCTTCGGCACCAATACCCAGGTCGCCGTGCCTGGCACGTACGTCTACAATCCGGTTGCAGGCACCGTGCTGTCGGTGGGAACCCATACGTTGAGGGTGAAGTTCACTCCAACCAACACTGCCGCCTATAAAAACGCGTCGGGTAGCGTTCACATTGTCGTAACTCAGGCGACGCCCATCCTCAACTGGCCAACCCCGGCAGCGATTCCAGTTGGGACGGCGTTGAGTAGTACTCAGCTCGATGCCACCGCAACGTTCCAGGGCGCGTCTCTTCCGGGGAGCTACACTTACACCGTTTTACCGGCCAACACTCCGGCGCAGGGTGCGGTTCTCGCTGCCGGTACGTGGACCTTGCAGGTTGTCTTCAAGCCCACTGATACCGCAGACTTTACCAACGCGACGGCAACCGTACAGATCGTAGTAGGCGCCACGGGCTCGACCGGTATCAGCGGATCGCCCCTGTTCTCCAGCGGCGATTGCTGTTTCTTTAGCCAGCCAACTCCTTACGCCATAACCGTGTCGGGATCTACAGCTGCTCCAACCGGAACCGTGAATGTGGTCTTCAATGGTCAGACGCTCGGCAGCGGTACGCTCCTCCCGGGATCTGGCGCGAGCTCGACCGCTACCTTCAATGTGACAAGCAGCTCCTTCACCCCCGGTAATAACACCGTGACCCTGAACTACCTGGGAGACACAAACTACATCCCTAACAGTAGCTCGGCAGTCATTCCCTTGCGCAATCCGGCAATTGGGGCGAACCCTGCGACCGTGAACGGCGGAACCAGCACGATTCAAGTACCCTACGCCTTCCCAGTGGCAGGAGCCATGACCTTCAACTTCAACCCGGCAAGCGGCGGAGTCTCCGACTTCAGCAATACGGACGCGACCACCTGCCTCTCTGGAGCGCAGGAACCTGCCGGCACGGTTTGCATCTTGAGCATTGCGTTCAAACCCGGCTTGCCTGGCATTCGCAAAGGAGTGGTGCAGGTCAACTTCACTTCCTCTGGCGGGCAGGCCGAACCTATCCTCTATTTGTTCCTGTCCGGCTTGGGTTCCGCGGCGCAGATTTCGCTGAGCAGCGCCACCCAGGTGGTACTGAACTCCAGCCTCAACCAACCGCAGAGCCTGACCTTTAACCCGAACGACCTCACCAACTCTACTCTGTACGTGGCCAACAGCAACGCGGCGCAGATTGATACGCTGCCCTCATCAGGGGGTGCGTTGACGAAATGGAATGCCGCAAATACCAAGAACCTGGTTTACCCCAGCGACCTGGTCTTTGATGCTTTCGGCAACCTGGTAGTGCCGGACGCAAACGCAGCCATGGTGGTCAGCTTTAACCCTGCATTGGCCGAATCGACGATAAGCACGGGGACCTACACCCTCGGACTTCCCACCGCGGCTAGAATTGACTTCGGTGGCAACCTCTACATCGCCGATGCAGGCAACACTCCGCGGATCATCGAGGTCCCTGGCGAAACATACGCTCCATACACCCCCAGCCTGGTGAGCCTCGGCAGCCAGAGCGTAAGCTTCCCGCAAGCGCTCGCTGTCGATAACACTGGCGCCAATCTTTATGTTGGCGACGGAAACAATAACCAGATCCTGCAGATTGCTCTCAACGGCACAGGCGCTACGCCGGTTGCCATTGCGCCGTGCGACGGCACCGTTACCACGTGTGCGCTGAACTCGCCTGCAGGCATCGCCTTTGACCCCTACGGAGATATGTTCATCACCGATAGCAGTCAACGCGTCCTCATGGTTCCGGCCGGGCATTCGGCCAGCGCGCCTACAACCCAGGTGCCACTGACGGGGCTTATCAACCCCACCGGCATCACCCTGGACGGGTCTGGCAACATCTTTGTGAGCGACCTGAACACCAATGTCACCGAGTTGCTGGTGAACAGCGGTGCACTCAAGTTGACGACTCTGGGATCGTCACTGACCACCAAGCTGACCAACACGGGCAACTTGAATCTGACTATCTCATCGCTCACGTTCGCGAATGGAGCGGCCAGCGCCTTCACCCAAACCAACACCTGCAGCGGACCGATTGCTCCGGGCGGTAGCTGCACCATCACTGTGACATACTCGCAAGCGGGTGCGGCCACCGACACGCTGACGATTACCAGCAATGCGTTCTCTGCCGCCGGGGTTAAGATTCAACTCACCCACAACTAACGACTAGCACAACCCGCGTTACCAAACAAACGAGCCGTGCTCGATCTGAGCACGGCTCGTTTTCTATTCATGGATGCTCCATCCTCTGAGAATATCTTTCCCGCTGTCGCCGAGAACTTCTCACCACGTTGTCGATCCTTGATGGCTATGGCGTCGTTGACAGAATCTGGGGCAGCGCTTCTCCGTTTAGTGCTTGTTAGATCGGTTACTGTTGCCGGGTTACCCGCCCCTTAACTGGAGGCAGTTCGGAATTTAGTTCTCTCCAGGGGTTGATAAATAGTTAACAAACCATCCGTATGTACGGATTTGAGCCCATCGTTAAATCCCCCATAAGAGTAATAACAATGTGCCAAAACGGGCGGTATTCTCCAGGCGCTGATGGAAATTGATGCGACCCATTACCGCAGTTGTGTCAATACAACTGCGATGAATTACTGCCTTCTTGTCAGGCGTTTGTTCACAAAAGATAACGCTTGCGAGCTAAACCGTATGAATCGGAGCTTTGAAGACCATGACGCACTCCCCCATCCTCTCATTTAGGCGCCGTATGACTCTCAGACAGGTATCCCGTGGCCGATGGATGCCAGTGCTGTTGAGCGCTCTCGCGTTGGTGACTGGTGGGCCTGCGGCATGGGCATCCGCGGCGACTACCACTTCGCTATTTATAACCCCTGACAACCCACAGAGCGGCGCCGTTGTCACCATGACCGCCCAGGTCTCGGCGACAGAATTTACCGTTGCCGGGGGGTCTGTGACTTTTGTTGATACTTATAACGGTGTCAGCGAAGTCCTGGGCACGGTTCAGGTTCAATCGACCAATGGTAATCCTGGCACGGCGATCCTGGAGACTGAAGTCGGCGGGGTGGGAGTCCATCAATTTGTCGCCAACTATGGCGGCACCGCGGTGTTCGCCACCAGTTCGTCCTCATCGCAAGCAGTGAGCTTTGTCCCACTTTACCTGTCGGCTACCGCTCTGGCGAGCGCTGGTGCTCCGCCCAATGCGTCACTTACCGCAACCGTCTCCGCCTTCGGTCCGTCCGCTCCAACAGGTAGTGTCACTTTCACGGACACAACTTCAAATGTCACTCTCGGCACGGCTGCTCTCAACTCCGGTACACTGAAGACCGGCTTCACCCCCTACACCCTATATCCCATCAGCAATCTGAACAACGGCCAAACCGGCGGCACTAATGGGCCGGCGATTGGCGACTTCAACGGTGATGGGCGGCCCGATTATGCGGTTCCCACCAACGGCGGTCCGATCGTTATACTGCTCGGCGCCGGTAACGGCACTTTCGCCAACGGCACGACCATCAACACCACTGCTCCTTTCGAGCCAACATCGGTCGTGGTGGGGGACTACAACGGAGATGGGAAGCAGGATCTTGCGGTCCTCAGCGCCGCGGGAACGGGCTCAGTCAATATTTACCTGGGCAACGGAGATGGGACATTCCAGACAGCCAGGAACTATCCGGTAGCGGCGTCCGGCTCTACTTCAGCCTCGAGACTGCTCGCCACCGGCGACTTCAACCAGGACGGCATTGCCGATCTGGTCGCCACCAATACTGCTTTGAATCAGGTGGCCGTGATTCTCGGTCTCGGCGATGGTTCATTTGCCGCACCGTCCTATTACACAGTTGGCTCCCTGCCGTGGAATGTCGTCGTGGGAGATATCAACAAGGATGGCTTCCTCGATCTGGCGGTAGCGTCGGATGGTAGCAGTAATGTCAGCATCCTTCAAGGCAACGGCGACGGCACCTTCAAGCCGTTTACCACCGCCAACACCGGGGCCAGCCAGGTAGGTTCAGTAGCGATCGGCGACTTCAACGGGGATGGGTACCCGGACCTCGCCACGACCAGTGCTCCCGACAATTCTGTCTATATTCTGCTCAACAAGGGTACGGCGACCCCCAGTTTCCAGGCGCCTGTGCCTTACGTCTTGAATGACGGCACGCCGGCCACCGGTCCCTACTACCTGACGATTGGAGATTTCAATCGCGATGGCAAACTCGACATCATCTCGGCCAATAACGGAAATGGCACGGTAGGCGTTCTGCTGGGCACGGGTACGGGTACTTTTGGCGCAGCCACTTATTATCAAGTGGGCAGCAACGCCATCTTCGCCAATGCCCAAGATATTAACGGCGATGATCAGGTCGATCTTACGGCGGTAACTGCCAACGGTCTCTCCGTTCTGCTTTCTGGTGAGTCGGAGACGGCAACCCTGTCTAATGTCGCTTTCTTTGGATGCGGATCCCAATCCATCACGGCTACATACGGCGGCGACGGGAACTACAGTACGAGCACTTCGGCGCCGTTGACCTTTACTCCCGCCAAGAAAGCAACCGCTCTGGCTCTCAGCGCCAACCCTGCTGCGGGCGCTGTAGGCCAACAGGTCACCCTCGTGGCCACTCTCTCTCCATACAACTACGGGACGACCACGACGAATGGAGAATCAGTCACTTTCACGAACAATGGAGTGATCGTCGGCACTGCGCCACTGGCAAACGGTATCGCAACCCTGGTGATAGTACCCCCTGGGGGCACCGACAGCTACCAGGCGGCTTATGCGGGTGACTGCGGCTTCAATGCCAGCTCCAGCAACATTGTGGCCGGTTCGACCTTGTTGGCATCAAATCTCCAGTGGGCGACGCCTGCGCCAATTTCCTACGGCACTGCGCTGAGCGCCACACAGTTGAATGCGACAGATAATAAGCGCGGAACCTTTGTCTATAGTCCAGATGCCGGCACGGTTCTTGCCGCGGGTGTACATACTCTCTCGGTAACCTTTACTCCGAACAATCATTTATACGCAGTGGAGACGGCGACGGTACAGCTTACCGTGACCCAGGATTCAACGGTCATTACCTGGCCGACACCCACGCCGATCACTTACGGTACACCGTTGAGCGGCTTCCAGCTGGATGCGACGGCTTCCACCGGCGTCGTGTCGGTTCCACTCTCCACCTACTACAACGTATGGGGTATCTATACTCCAGGCTCGACATACGGCACTGGCGGGTTCGATAACGATGGCTACTCCTATTCGACTGCGACCCTCGGTTCGACCGTAGTGTGGAACGGCATGACCTTCGACATAGGTCCCCCCAATGCAAAAGACGCCGTCTGGGGCGGTACGATTACGCTTCCGACTGGTAAGTATACGGACCTGTTTATGCTTGGCGCGATGGTCAATAACATCCCGCCTGCTGAGACCTTTACCGTGACTTACACCGATGGCACGACGACGGTGCTGAATCAGAATATGAGCGACTGGTTCAACGCCGCAGGGTGGCCGGGCGAGGCGGTGGTTAACTGCAGTGAGAAGCGCAACTATCAGGACGGTACTTCACAGGCGGACTCAGTGTGCGTTTATGGATACGATATTCCTCTTGACGACACCAAGACGGTGAAGAGCGTCAAGCTGCCGAATACCCGGAACATTGTGATGCTGTCCATGAACCTCGCCACCCCGCAGATACCGGGAACATTCGTTTACAATCCCCCCGCGGGTACGATCGAGCCGGTTGGGACAGATACTCTGTCTGTAACTTTCACTCCGACCGATACCACGGATTACACGACATCGACCGCCACCGTACAGCTGGTGGTGACAAACCCGGTCACGCCCATCGTCACGCCAACCATCTCATGGCCGACGCCGGCACCCATCACCTACGGTACGCCGTTGAGCTCCACGCAACTCAATGCGGTAGCTATGGGGGCGCCCAGGCCCACGCCGGTTATCCCCACCAGTCAGTTGCAGGTGATTGCCACCTCTACCGACGGTACTCCTTATAACCAGCCAGGCTTCGACAACCAAGGCGGAACCTACTCGTACAATCAGCTGAACAACGGTTCGGTTGTCTTCGCGGGCACGACCTTCACCTTCGGGCAGCCAACGGTTCCCGACGCTATCACCAACGGAGCGGTGTACACCCTACCGGCGCCGGGAAACTACTCTGCTCTCTACCTGATTGGCGCCGCGACTACCACCGGGCAGATAAACCAGCCCTTCATTCTCACGTATTCCACCGGCAACCCGGTGACCAAGACGATCAACATGAGCTCATGGGCTCAGTCTGCGGGCTATGCGGGGGAGACGATCGTCGCCACCACAGCGTACAAGAACACCCAGGCTGGCGGAGAGGTAGCGGGGACCTTTGATCTCTATGGATATCAAATCCCTGTCGATCCCACCCGAACGCTGTTGAGCGTCAGTGTCCCCAATAACCGGCATGTAGTCATTCTGGCGCTTGGCTTCGGCACCAATACTCAGATCGTTGTGCCGGGTACTTATGCCTACACTCCGCCTGCAGGCACAGTGTTGCCGGTAGGCACAGATCCTCTGTCGGTAACATTCACTCCATCCAATACTGCGGGCTACACAAGCGCGTCCGCGAACAACTCGATTGTCGTGACCAAGGCGACGCCCGTCCTTACCTGGCCAACACCCGCTGCCATTGCAGTTGGGACGCCGCTGAGTGGCACCCAGCTCGATGCCACGGCAACGTTCCAGGGTGGGCCTCTTGCCGGGACATATACTTACACCGTGTTACCGGCCAACACGCCGGCGCCCGGCGCGGTTCTCGCTGCCGGCACGTGGACCTTGCAGGTGGTCTTCGCACCCACCGATACCACCGACTTCACCAATGCGACAGCGACGGTACAGATCGTGGTCGGCACCACGGGCTCCACTGGCGTCGGCGGATCGCCCCTGTTCCCCAGCGGCGACTGCTGTTTCTTTAGCCAGCCAACCCCATACGCAGTGACCGTGTCAGGTTCCACCGCCGCTCCGACTGGAATCGTGAATGTGGTCTTCAATGGTCAGACGCTCGCGAGCGGTACGCTCGTACCCGGGTCGGGCGCGAGTTCGTCCGTGACCCTGAACGTGATCAGCAGCTATTTCGTTCCCGGCAACAACACCGTAACGCTGAACTATCTGGGAGACACGAACTACGTTCCCACCAGTAACTCAGCCGTGATTCCGTTGCGTAATCCGGCAATTGGGGCGAACCCTGCGACCGTGGGCGGCGGAACCAGCACGATTCAGGTACCCTACGCCTTCCCAGTGGCAGGAGCCATGACCTTCAACTTCAACCCCGGAGGCGGCGGCGCGTCCGACTTCAGCAATACGGGCGCGACCACCTGCGTCTCTGGAGCGCAGGAACCTGCCGGCACGGTTTGCATCTTGAGCATTGCGTTCAAACCAGGCTTGCCTGGCATTCGCAAGGGAGTGGTGCAGGTCAACTTCACTTCCTCTGGCGGGCAGGCCGAACCTATCCTCTATCTGTTCCTGTCCGGCTTGGGTTCCGCGGCGCAGATTTCGCTGAGCAGCGCCACGCAGGTGGTACTGAACTCCAGCCTCAACCAGCCGCAGAGCCTGACCTTTAACCCCACGGACCTCACCAACTCCACTTTGTATGTGGCCAACAGCAACGCGGCACAGATTGATACGCTGCCCTCATCAGGCGGTGCGTTGACGCAATGGAATGCCGCAAATACCAAGAACCTGGTTTACCCCAGCGACCTGGTCTTCGATGCATTCGGCAACCTCGTAGTGTCGGACGCCAACGCAGCCACGGTGGTCAGCTTCAACCCTGCATTGGCCGAATCGACGGTGAGTACAGGGACCTATACCCTTGGAGTTCCCACCGCGGCCAGGATCGACTTCGGTGGCAACATCTACATCGCGGATGCAGGCAACACCCCACGGATCATCGAGGTCCCCGGGGAAACGTACGCGCCATACACGCCCAGCCTGGTGAACCTCGGCAGCCAGAGCGTAAGCTTCCCGCAAGCGCTCGCTGTCGATAACTCCGGCGCCAATCTTTATGCTGGCGACGGAAATAATAATCAGATCCTGCAGATTGCTCTCAACGGCACAGGCGCCACGCCGGTAAACATTGCACCATGCGATAGCACCGTTACCACGTGTGCGCTGAACTCGCCTGCAGGTATCGCCTTTGACCCCTACGGAGATATGTTCATCACCGATAGCGGTCAACGCGTTCTCATGGTGCCGAACAATCATTCGGCCGGCGCGCCTACAACCCAGGTGCCACTGACCGGGCTTACCAACCCCACCGGCATCACCCTGGACGGGTCTGGCAACATCTTTGTGAGCGACCTGAACACCAATGTCACCAAGTTGATGGTGAATACCGGAGCACTCAACTTGACGACTCTGGGCTCGTCACTCACCACCAAGCTGACCAACACCGGCAACCTGAATCTGACCATCTCGTCGCTTACGTTTGCGAATGGAGCGGCCAGCGCCTTCACCCAAACCAACACCTGCAGCGGACCGATTGCTCCGGGCGGTAGTTGCACCATCACCGTCACCTACTCCCAAGCGGGTGCGGCCACCGACACGCTGACGATTACCAGCAACGCGTTCTCTGCCAGCGGGGTCAAGATTCAACTCACCCACAAGTAAGGCACACGACAACTGGCTTCACTCAACAAACGAGCCGCGCTCGATCTGAGCACGGCTCGTTTTTCTTTTGCCGCGACTTATGTTCCGGGGAACGCGGTCTAGGGTAGGCGGAACTTATTCTCAGCCATGCCAGTCACGTTGGTTTCCAGGGCGAAGAGGCAACCTCCAAATCGCTCCCAGTGCCCGGCTTCGGGCGAAGCTGAGGTAATGTAGAGCACATTGCCGTGTGTGCCCCCGAACGTACAGTTCGTCGGCCTGCTCACAGGCAACTCGATCACCCGATCGATTTTTCCGTTTGGCGCAACCCGGACGATACAGTTCCCACCATAACGGCAATTCCAAACATAGCCTTCTGTATCCATTGCGGAACCATCAGGTAATCCGCGCTCGAAACCCTGGAAGAAGGGCTGCTCTCCGGCGATGGATCTGCCGGCTAAGTCGTATTCATAAGACCAGATACAATTTTTCAAGGTATCGCCAAAATAGAACCTGGACTTATCCGGGCTCCAGAGCAGGGTATTTGAAATGCCCAGGTCGCGGCGCCATTCCGTAGACGTGCCGGTTCCGTCGATGCGGTATAGCACGCCGTCTGTGCCGCCCGCGGGCTCGGAGTCACCATTGGCCTTTACGTTGTTGCGCATCGAGCCTACCCACAACGCACCGCCCGGATCTACGGCTGCATCGTTGCAGCGGACAGCCGGCCAGCCAGGAAGAGAGAATAAAGGTACAGGCAGCGCATCGCTGCCCGGCTTCCACAGTGCGATGCCGGAGCCGAGGGATAAGGCTAGCGTATCCTTGCCGCTGGTTTCCATCACGCAGGTTACCGGTTCAGAAAAGAACCAGGTCTTAAGCGTGCCGTCGTTCAACGCGTAGCGATGGGCGAGAAATCGATTGATGTCCGTCCAATAGACGCTTTGCGTGTCCCGTTCCCACAGCACTCCCTCACCACACACATCTCTGGTGGCGGCGATACATATCGGCTCATCGATCTTTAGAGGCATAGTCGTCGTTTCGAGTATAAAGGCATTGATTTTTTTGGGACGGCTACAACTACCGGGGTCTACCCTGCAACCTGGGTAACTGCCAGAATTGGGCCATGGCAAGCAATCCGGTCGATCCTCAAGCACACGAGCACGGTTCGCTGCAACGCATGCTTGGCCGGGGCAGGTTTATTTCTCTTTTGATCCTCTCGGGTTTGCTGGTTGTTTGTCTCGCGGTTTCGTGGACGACACGGGACGCGATGGCCCATCTACCTTTCCTCAAGGGCCAAGGAGCGCAACGTGGAGTGGGAACAAACCAGACGACCGTCGTCGACTTGCACCCCTGGCAGATTGCGCAAGCGCTCTCACCGCTCGCGGTGAGCAAGGAAGAAGACGAGTTTGCGCACGAAGCGGAACGCCTGGCCGACCACGAGGTGAATCAGGCATTTGCCACAGCTCTGCGCCAGGCCAGCACCGCGCGGCTCGCACCCACCGGGGAAGCGCTCGAACTCTCCCAGAAGGTCGCAGAACTGCAGCAAACGGCAAAGGACGATCAGGCCAGGGTAAAGAGCCTGACGGCCACGGCCGATGCCGCTGGTAATGACGATCTGAAAGTTGCCCAGGCGCAACTGGATCTCGATCAGGATGAGTTAAACGATGCGCAACACGATTTTGTCCGGGCATCCGGCGACCTGCGCACCAGGATTCAGCAGGAGCTTGCCGCGCACGAGGCGGCCATGGGCAAGACCAATGCTCAGACGGGGAGCAACGGGCAGCTGGCTGTTCTTTCCACACGGCAATATGGCACGCTGGCCGGCAGGGTTGGGGCGTGGAGCAGCCAACGCAGCCGCTATGAACTAATTCAGCAGGCCATGCAGCAAGCAAAAGCGGATGCTGCCAGTTTGACGGTGCAGCACAACAAGCTGGAAGCACAGGCCGACGCCAACTCGGATGCGGCAGCCGGAAATACATCGAAGCCCGATGCAACCAAGCTCGCCAGTCTGCAGCAAAGAAGGGAACAGCGCCAGCTTCTCAGCATCTACGATGACCGCATTCAGACCCAGCAGCAACTCGCTGCGGTCTACGGCAAGTGGGCAAACCAGGTGATGCTGCAGCATCGCATCGTGACCCACATGGCATTGCGGTCGCTGGCGACAGTTGCGTTCATTCTCATCTGCGTCATCCTTTTGGAATCGATGGGAACCGCCTTACTGGAGCGGTATGCGATGAATGGCCGGACATTTGACCGGCGTCGCATGCAAACCCTGCACACAATTCTGCGGCTTGGCGTGCAGTTGGTTGGTGTGCTGTGCGTGTTGCTGGTGGTGTTTGGCGTGCCGAGCCAGATATCGACCATCCTGGGCCTGGCGACAGCCGGGCTTACGGTGGCTCTGCAAAGTTTCATTGTCGCGTTTTTCGGCTGGTTCATCCTTATGGGGAAGAACGGAGTGCGGGTTGGTGATTGGGTAGAAATCAATGGTGTGGCCGGCGAAGTGATTGAGATCAATCTCTTCCGCACCACCATCCTTGAAAACAGCGCCTGGGCCGACAAGGGCCATCCGACCGGCCGGCGTGCGACGTTCATCAACAACTTTGCCGTGACCGGGCAATTCTTCAACTTCTCTACCGCCGGCCAATGGATGTGGGACGAGATGTCCCTAAGCCTTCCTGCGACACCGGACACATACGCAAAGGCGGCGCTCCTCCACCAGGCAATCCTGGAAGAGACGCAGCAGGACGCTCAGTCCGCCGAACAGGAGTGGAAGCGTGTCCCGCGGCAGAGTGGTTTGAGCCACACCAGCGCGAGTTCGTCTGTGAACCTGCGTCCTTCCGGCGCCGGGGTTGACATTTTGATTCGCTACGTCACCCGGGCGTCTGACCGCCTCAAGGTGCGCAACCGGCTATACGAACGCGTCATCGACGTGCTCCATAAGCCCCACGTAGTTATCTCCACATCTCAACCATCAAAGCTGACCGCTGCGGTGTTGGCAGCCGGCGATCACTCCGACCACGATCCCAGAGATAAACGCGCCAGCATGTACACCTAGGGCCGAGACAAACGGTCCTGGTGCTCGCACGCCTCTGATACGCCTTATGGAGTCAGCGCGCTTGCCAACGCTCCAGAAGGACACAAGAATTTTACAAGGACGCAGCGAAAAAGTTATCGATCCCCGCCGCAATGTTGAGAAGGAAACAGCCTAGACACTTTTATCTCAGCGGCGGAAAGCTGAAACTGGACTGGAACCAAACGCCCTAGTCCTGGTGAAGGTGGATCGCTGACTACTTTGCGGTCCAGCCGCCATCGATGATAAGGTCGCTGCCGGTCATGAAGCCGGCGAATTCTGAGCAGAGATAGCATGCCAGGGCGCCGATCTCTTCCACCTTGCCCCAGCGTCCCACCGGCATGTTGGCCAGGAATGTCGCATTGATTTCTGGATTGTTAAAGAGCACCGCATTCATGTCCGTGGCAAACGGCCCCGGGCTGATGGTGTTGACGGTGATCCCTTCTGCAGCTACTTCCAACGCTAGGGATCGCGTAAGCCCGAGCAGGGCCGCCTTGCCGGAGGAATAGGGTGTGCGTCCCGGCAGCGAGATGTGACCCATGATGGAGGCCATATTCACAACCCGGCCGTACCCGGTACCCTTCATGCCTGGAACGAAAGCACGGCACATAAGAAACGTGGAAATCAAACTCGAGTCCACGACACCGCGAAACTCTTCCACCGAAAAATCGACCAGGTCCTTACGAAGATTTGTTCCTGCGTTGTTGATCAGGATCTGCGCATGGCCGAAGCGCTCCTGGATGGCTCTTGCCACCCCAGCGACGTCCTCTTCGCGCGTCACGTCGCCAACAAAAAAAGCCGCTGTTCCACCTTGCGCGGTGATCGCATCGCGCACCGCCTCCAGCCGTTTCACATCGCGCGCCACCAGGGCGACCTGGGCTCCCGCTTCCGATAGCGCCTTGGCCATCGCCTCGCCAAGCCCGCGGCTTGCGCCGGTGATCACGGCCGTCCTGCCAGAAAGATCGATTTTCATAGCCACATCCAAGATCATACCTCTCGCCCCACACGGGTCCTTGCTGGTACCCTGACCGGGCGGATTTTTTGCTGTGCAAAGAGGGTCTCTGGGATGAAGGCAAGCCGAACACGGTACAGCATTGTTGCGCTGGCAATCGGGCTGGCCATCCTCTCCTACGTGCAGCGGGTGGCCATATCGCAAGCCGCCGGGCCCATCTCCCACGATCTCCACCTGAACAAAGCGCAAATGGGTCTGGTCTTCGGAGCCTTTGGCCTCTCTTACGCTTTGTTCGAGGTTCCGATTGGCCTGCTGGGCGATAAGATCGGGGTGCGGCGGGTCCTGCTACAGATCGTCCTGGGCTGGTCGTTTTTTACCGCGGTGACCGGGGCAGCCTGGAATTTCGTCTCTCTCTGGGTCATTCGGTTCCTCTTCGGAGCTGGTGAGGCAGGTTGTTTCCCAATCCTTACCCGCATGCTCAGCATGTGGCTGCCGGCGCGCGAACGCGTCACAGCTCAGGGAATGCTCTGGGCTTTCGCGCGCTGGGGCGGAGCCTTTACTCCTCCACTGGTTCTAGCCGCCATCGGGCTCATCGGCTGGAGGTATTCGTTCGGTGCCTTCGCCTGCTTGGGCTTGGTGTGGTGCGTGATCTTCTGGTTCTGGTACAAGGACAATCCCAGGCAGCACACATCCGTGAATGATGCTGAAAGGGAGCTGCTCGAAACCTCACGCGTCCTGATGACTCACCATGCTGGGCAGAAGAAATGGTTATCATTGCTGCTTACGCCCGAGGTGATGATTCTTTGCCTGCAGTACTTTTGTGTTTCCTTTACCTGGTACTTCTACATCACCTGGCTACCGACGTATTTGCGGGAGGGGCGAGGCCAGACAGCAGGGCATGCGGCGGCTTTGTCAGTGCTGCCCCTGCTCTTCGGGGGATTCGGCGCGGTGCTCACCGGCATCGCTCCGGTGCGGTTGCCGCGCCGCCGAATCGCTTTCTTCGGTCTTCTTAGCACTGCGCTGCTGCTGTTCGTCTTCCTCCACACGCAGACTGTGTTGATCGCCATGCTGTGTATGGGCGGGGCCAGCCTGTGCAGCGACCTCACCATGCCGATCTCATGGGACGCGTGCGTTGACATCGGGGGCTCTTACACGGCGACGGTTGCGGCAACGATGAATATGTTGGGCAACTTGGCCGGCTTTGTCATGCCGGTGGTTGGCGGATTGATCCTGCAAAGGACTGCCGGCAACTGGGCAGCTTTGATTCATCTGATGATCGGCTCCAATGTGATTGCCGCCCTATGCTGGCTTTACCTCAACCCCGAGCGGGCGGGCCGCCAGCGGGAACAGGAGCGAGGGCTGGAGAGGCTGAATGCCCAGCTCAACACCGAGGGTGCATCGCTTTGAACAAGAAACCCAACCTGGCTATTGGGTGCAGTTTCCTTGGTCTTCTGTTGCTGCTGCCGCTTCTCACCTTCGCCCTCGCCGAGTCTTCAGGAGCTGGGGACTGGCCCATGCCCGGCCGCGACCCCGGGGGCACGCGCTACTCCACTCTGATGGAAATTAATCCAGCGAATGTGAGCCAATTGAAAGTGGCGTGGGTCTACCACATGAAGCCACCTGGAAGCAGTACGTCGTTTCACCCGTCGGAGGACCAACCGCTGGTGATTGGTTCAACTATGTATGTGGTCACTCCTTACAGCAGGGTGGTTGCCCTGGACTCTTCCACCGGCCGCGAACAATGGATGTTTCAAATTCCCGATGGTGACCAGGCTTCCATTCGAGGTGCCGCGTACTGGCCGGGTGGAGAGGGAGCGGGGCCGGCCATCATTTTCGGCACTCGCCGCGGCCGCATGTATTCCATCAGCGCCGCAAACGGCCAGTTGAACCAGGAGTTTGGCGACCACGGCATGGTCGACCTCAAGACGCCGGAAGTGATGACCACCGGCAAAGATAAGAGCTATATCCTTCCTACCCCGCCCACGATCTACAAGAACCTGGTAATCACCGGCTCCGGTCCGGGTGAAGGGCCGGGCGGCTTGCACGGCGGCCTTGGACCCGCCGGCGATACCCGCGCCTGGGATGCGCGCACCGGCAAGGTGGTGTGGACTTTTCACTCCGTGCCGCGCCCGGGTGAAGTGGGCCACGATACGTGGGGAGACGACAGCTGGAAAGACCGATCGGGAGTAAACGTATGGGGCTACATGACTGTCGACGTCGCGCGGGGCATTCTTTATATGCCTTTCGGCGCTCCCAACAACGACCGCGTCGGCGTCGACCGTCCGGGTAATAACCTGTTCGGTAATTCTCTGGTCGCGGTCAACGCAGAGACCGGAAAACTGTTGTGGTACTTCCAGGTGGTTCACCACGACATTTGGGATCTTGACCTGGAAACGCCACCAATACTGTTCGATGTAAAGCGTGACGGCAAGACGATTCCGGCGGTCGCTACCGTTAACAAGAATGCATTGATGTTCATTTTCAATCGCGTCACCGGAAAGCCGATCTATGGCATTGAGGAGCGGCCTGTTCCCCAGAGCAATGTTCCCGGAGAGAAAACCTCACCCACGCAGCCCTTCCCGGTCGTGACTGAGCCGCTTTCGCAAAACACGCTCAGTCGCGACAATCTTTACCAGGACACGCCAGAGCACAAGGCGTGGTGCGAGGAATATGTCGACAGCAACAATATGCTGCTGGGTGAGGTGCCGTATACGCCAACCGCCCTCGACCGCTACACCGTCACGTTGCCGGGTACCCAGGGCGGCGTCAATTACTACGGCGGGGCTTTCGATCCCAAGCTGGGTTTGTTTGTCGTCAATGTGAACAACCTGGGCCAGCCCATGCGCATAGTTCGTAACCCAGACGGTAGCTATTCCAACTCCGGGCCGCTCGCAGGTGTTGTTCGCTTCTGGAACCCAAGTGACCATCTGCCCTGCACGCCAACGCCGTGGGGTCAGTTAGTCGCTGTCAACGTGAATACCGGCAAGATCGCATGGCGATCGACGCTGGGCGTGACCGATAGTCTGCCTGTTGGCAAGCAGAATACGGGCCGGCCAGGCCTTGGCGGAGCCATCGTCACCGCCAGCGGTTTGACATTCATCGGCGCCACAGACGATGCGCGCTTCCGGGCCTTCGACACCAGGACCGGTAAGGAACTTTGGACGGTCAAACTTCCTGCCTCGGCCGAGTCCACTCCCATCACTTACGCGGACGCGAAGGGGCAGCAATATATCGCCGTAGTAGCCACCGGCGGTTTAGGTATCGGTGCCGCGCTCGCCGGCGACTCCCTGGTGGTGTTCAGCTTAACGGGTGAGAGCACCAGCACGTTAACCGCGTCGTTGCCCAAGCCGCAGACGCCTGCAGCGAACGTTGTTGCCTCTGTGCCCTCGACGCAAACTCACTTGCCGCCCGGGCCGGGGCATGATCTTACCGTGAGAGTTTGTTCCGGTTGCCACTCACCAGACGTAGCCGCCAGCCAACACCTGAGCGCGCAGGAATGGAACAGCCTGGTGCAAACGATGTCGGCACGTGGAGCCGTCGCCACGGACGAAGAATTCGATGAGATCACCGACTACTTAGCCAAGTCGTTCCCCCGCAGCACGCCGCTTCCGCAATAAGTAGTCCCCTTGGTCAAAAATGCCTGCGCCCGCGAATTTTGCGGGCGTTTTGCTCTACGTTCACAGGGTCTTGCTTTTGGGAAGACATTTCTGAGACTAGTCACCTGATAGTAAACAAATGTTAAAAATATCTAATGAATTCACTATGTCTAAAAAATATCTTGACAGTCGTCTTCATGCAGCGATAGATTGGTGACGGGCACCTTTAACTCGGAGATCAATTTATATGCGTAAACTAATAGTGGCCATACTCTCTCTGTCCTCTTTTATGCTTCACGCTCAGGCAAACACGCCTGCCCAAACCCAGGTCGCCAGCAATGGATCTGCGCCCCAAGTTAAGCGTATTTCGACCGGAGTAATCGCTCCCAAGTTGATCTATAAAGTGGATGTCGTAGCCGATTCAGGAACGGCTCGTCTGCTCAACAGTGACACCAAGGTGGTTGTGGGAATGATTGTCGATAAGAATGGCAAACCATCTGACCTGAAGATCCTCAAGTCAGCTGGTGCGGGAGTGGACGCAAGCGTCCTTACTGCCGTGAGCCAGTACCGCTTCACGCCTGGCATGGTCAGCAACCAGCCCATTGCCACCCCTCTCAACCTGGAAGTAGTGATCACGAATCAGTAAGTCGCTTCCTCGAAGCCCAAAGCAGACAAACGGGCGGACCCAAAAAAATCCGCCCGTATGCTTTATGTTCCATCCGCAATTTCTTCCCTCCCTGGTTCTGCACAGCCAAGACCTGTCATCATTCGCGAAGCGTACCCGGACTTCCTGTTTCTCGGCCCCGGACCCAAGGCCACGTGTGCGGCTTTGCGTAAAGAAACCCGCTCGTTCCCGAGAGAAATCCTGGCCTGCTGAACCACGATAATCTTTCCGTCCCACCCCTCCTACGCCTTGCGCAAGCGGGATGCTATCATCCGGTTGCTCAGGCCAAATTTCCTATGGATGTGCACGACCACCACCTGCGGTATACATCTATAAGAAATCTTGTCTGAGTGCGGGCGCGTCGGGAATGAAGAGATCTCTTAGAAAATCGGCCACCTTGCTCATGGCATTGCTGGGAGGAATCGCCTGCGCCCAAAGAGCGCCGCTTTCTTCGCAGCAGCCCTGGCAAGGCGCGACGAGTTTGCCCGCGCCCCCGCCGCGATCTGCCCCAGCCTTCGCTCCTGACCCAACCAAAATTTATACGCTGCCTGAGCTGGTCAACCTGGCCGAGCAGAACAACCCCGAGACTCGCGTCGCGTGGGAAAATGCCAAGGCACGCGCCGCCGACCTGGGAATCAGCAAATCAACGCTGTATCCGACCGTGGCTGCGGCGGTGCTTGCGCAGACCGAGCGCTACAATCTCCTCTTTGCGCCCAACTACATCCGCCAGACTATATTCTCGTTCTCTCCCGCGTTAGCGCTGGATTACACCATCTTCGATTTCGGCAAGAGGCTGGAGGAGATTGACATCAGCCGGAACAATCTCCTGGCCGCCAATTTCCTCTTCAACGACACCCATCGCAAGGTGATCTTCCAGGTGATGGATGCGTACTACCGGGTGCTCAACGCCAAAGGGCAGGAGGATGCTGCAGAAGCCAATCTCAAAAATGCGCAGACGGTGCAGCAAGCTGCGGAAGCGCGTCTCGAACTCGGGCTGGCGACACTGCCCGATGTACTCGAGGCGCGCAGCGCTGCTGCGCAGGCTGACTATGATCTGCAGGCGGCGGTGGGAGCCTCTGAGATTGCGCACGGCGACCTGGCTACAGCCCTTGGTGTTTCGCCCACCAGACAGTTGCAGGTGGAGAGCATTCAATCGCTGACCATACCGCAGGACTTGACGGTCACGGTCGAAACCTCCATCGACCGGGCGCTCGCCCAGAGGCCCGACCTGATGCAGAAGGTGGCAGAGCTGCGCGCTGCCGGCTCCGCAGTGAAAGCAGCCAAGACGGCTTATTTGCCGACCCTTAGTATCGAAGGCACCGGCGGTATCGCCAAGAGCTATGGTTTGCAGGATCAGTTGCCGGGGGTTTACTCCCCCAATCAGGAGTTCTGGAATGCGCACTTGAGCCTGACCTGGGATCTGTTCGACGGTTTCGCACGCGAAGAGCGGCTGGCCCGCGCCAAGGCTGAGCAGAAGCAGGCCGCCGCCGAGGTCGATGCGATGCGCGATCAGGTGGAGAACCAGGTTTGGTCGGCATACTCCACCGCGCGCACCGCGCTGCGCCAGCAGAAGGCGGCGGCGGCTTTGCTGGAGGCGGCCTCTTCGTCTTACAACGCGGCCCTGCAATCCTACAGCTACGGAGTGCGCAGCCAGATCGACGTGGTTTCAGCCCAGCGTGCTCTTGCGGCCGCGCGCACGGCGGATGTGAGCGCACGCACACAACTGCTGACCGGGATGGCTACGTTAGCTTTTCAGACGGGCGACCTGCTGCATACGAAAGGGCCGTAAACCTATGTTCGCAAAAATCACCGGAAGATGGATGGAAAAATTCACGGGAAATTCGCGATCGCTACTTGGCCGAGGCATAACGCGGACCACCGCTGTGGGAGCGTCCTTCGCTCCTGCACTGTTGGCCGCCGGATGTTCGCGTGCCCCCTCGTTCAATATTCTGGGATCGTTTTTCCCCGCGTGGATCGTCTGCGGTGTGATAGGCATCCTGCTCGCCGTCGTCGTCCGCTTATTTTTTGTGCGTATCAAGCTGGAGGAGCAGCTGCTGTGGCCGCTCATCCTGGTATACCCCTGCTTGACTGCATTTTTCACCTTCACCCTTTGGCTGGTGTTCTTCAGTTAATCCGAAAGGAGATGCGATGCCCGAAAACGACACAGATCCGCAGCGCCAGCGTCTCGGCAGGATTGTCAGCATTTCCATCGTTGTCGCCGCCGTGATTACGGGTGCGTTGGTGATAAGCCGCACCAACAACTACCCGCGCACGGATGATGCGGAGGTGTTTGCTAACTTCATCGGTATCGCTCCGCAGGTGGACGGCCCCATCACCCAGCTGGCGGTGCAGGATAACCAATTTCGCAAACAGGGTGAGCTCCTATTTCAAATAGACCCGCGGCCCTACGAATACGCGCTGGAAAAGGCGAGGTCCGACCTGAATACCCTGGAGGGTCAGATTATCGACCAACGCAGGACCATTGCATCCCAGGTGAGCGCTGTAGGTGCGGCCCGCGCCAATACCGATAGTGCTGCCGCGAACGTCGATCGAGCCGCGGCCTCGGTCAATGAGGCCAAGGCAAATGTTGCTGCTACCCAGGCAGCCCTCGACAGCGCCAGCGCAGAATTGCTCTACCAGACCAATAACTTTCATCGCATTGAGCCGCTGCTGGCCAAGCAATTCGTGACCGTAGACCAGGTGGACCAGGTGAGAACCGCGGTGACTGCCAGGCAACAGGCGGTGCAGCAGCTCCGGTCGCAACTGCTTTTAGCTCAGGCGCAAGTGGTATCCGCGCAGGCCCAGTACCAGCAGACAAAGGCGGCGATGGAGCAAAGCCACGCGCAATTCGACCAATCGCAGCACAGTGTTCTTACGCTGGATCCGCTCACCGCCCAGCGCGAGGGACGAGCCTCGGCCATTCGCACGGCGGAGTACAACCTGAACAACTGCAGGGTATACGCGCCTTTTGATGCACGCGTCACCAACTTGACCATCGCCCAGGGCGCTTATGCCCACACCGGCCAGCAGGTGTTTACGCTGATCGATACCCGCACCTGGTGGGCGGTCGCAAACTTCCGCGAGACCCAATTGCACCACATCCAGCCCGGCATGCACGCAGATGTCTATGTTCTTTCCCGGCCCTCGGTGAGATATGACGGCGTGGTTGATAGTGTCGGTTTTGGTGTGCGGCCAGACAGCACGCTGGTGGGGACGTTCTCCTCCACAGGGTTGCCGGATGTGCAGCGCTCGTTGAATTGGGTGCATTTGGCGACGCGCTTCCCGGTACGTGTCCGCATCAATGCGCCGGAGTCCGAGCCGTTCCGCCTGAGCGAATCCGCGGTGGTTGTGATTCGTGGAGCGAAATAGCCATGGCTTCCCAAGGCAAGGTGTTGCCGGCTGTCTCTCAGCCGAGCGCACTCGACGAGGCGGGGAAGTGGTTTTGGCGCTTCCTGAAGACTGAGCTCACGCCTTATCCGGGCAGGGCCTGGGTTGTGGCCCGCGTCACTATCGCCGCGACCATCGTGATGCTGCTGGTCATGACGTTCCAAATACCCGGTGGATTCCTGGGCGCAGTTTTCACGCTGTTCCTGAGCCGCGAAAATCCCACCGCCACCTTCTTCGCCGGGATCAAAGCAATTGCCGCTTTTTTGCTGGCCACCGTCTACACCTTGATCGGCGCCGCAATGTTTGTAGCCGACCCGCTGACCCACTTCCTGGGAGTTGCCGTCAGCCTCTTCGTCTCCTTTTTCCTGATCAGCATCACGAACGATTATTTGACCGCGGTGGCTTTTGGTTTCACGATTGCCGGCGCCATTCCGCTCTGGGATCGAAGCACGCTCAATATAAACGACCGGGTCTCGAATACGCTATGGTTGGGCGGCGTGGTCGCAATGGGCATCGTGGTGACCATCATTGTGGAGTACGTCTTTCGCAGCGTTCATCCCACCACTGACCTGACCGAAGGAATCGAGACTCGTCTGCAGACGGTGGAGAGCGTCTTACGCTGTGCGGTGGAGGAACGCACTCTCGATAGTACGACTGAGAAAATGCTATCCCTTTATGGCAGCGTCGGTACATCGAGGCTGCGCAGGCTCATTCTTCGATCTCCTTACAGCTCGCACTTCAAGGCGCAGTTGGGTACAGCGGTAGCCCTTGTGGGCCAATTGACCGACGTAGCCGCTAACTTCCAACTCGCTCTCAATGAGCGCAGGCAGTCGACCGAAGCGGGCGGCCGCGACGCGCTTATCGACGCTGCCGACAAGGCCCGCTGCCAACGCCTCGCAGACGCGGTCGAAAGGGTGTGCAAGGATCTGGTACTGAGACGAGTGCCCGAAAAACCTCCGCCTTCGCAACCGGAACCGTCAGAACTGCCTTTTTTGTCGGCGATGGAGAGGATCGTTGCCCTCATTCCTGACGCATTTTCCGGATCTACCAAGATGAGCGAGTTCGTTCCCGCGCCTTTGGACGAAGAGGAACCCTCGCATTTCTTCGCCAACGATGCGTTTTCCAATCCCGCCCACGTGCGATTCGCCTTGCGCGGCACGCTTGCGGCGATGGCCGGTTACATCATCTACACCGCAATCGACTGGCCCGGGCTGAGCACTTCCATTGCGACTTGTATCATCACCGCGCTTTCCACTATCGGCTCATCGCGGCAGAAGCAACTCCTGCGGCTCGGAGGGGCGATTATCGGCGGCGTCATCTTTGGTATGGGAGCGCAGATCTTTGTGCTGCCATACCTCGACTCGATTGCCGGATTCACTCTCTTGTTTATGGCGGTGACCGCAATCTCCTCGTGGATTGCGACCGCCTCTCCAAGGATTTCCTATCTTGGCGTGCAGCTCGCCCTGGCCTTTTACCTCATTAATCTGCAGGAGTTTACCATCCAGACTTCGCTCGCCATTGCCCGCGACCGCGTTTTTGGTGTCCTGCTTGGCTTGATGTCAATGTGGCTCATCTACGATCGCTTGTGGGTGAAGAACGCCCTGGATGAAATGCAGTCCGTTTTTGCACACAATCTCGAGATGTTTGCTGAGCTGGCCGAGCAGTTGCTGGAGAAAGACCAGATAAAGGCCATCCAGCGAATTCGTAAGTTACGCGACCAGCTCAACGTTGGCTTTCAGGCAGTAACGGCACAGGCCGACGCGGTTCTATTCGAGTTTGGCCCCTCGCGCCAGCGAAAGCTGCAGATCCGCGACGACGTCCGCCGGTGGCAGCCTTCGATCCGCACGCTGTTGCAGGTGCAAATCGCCTCTGTGCAATACCTGGCGCACAAACCGCTCAGCAATTTACCCGCGCCCATCGCCCAGGCTGGCGTCGCATTCGAAAAGGATATTGCCCAGATAATGCGCGCGATGGCTAGTGAGGTGAGCGCGAAGCCGGTCGGGGGTGTTCCAGATATCCGGGTGTCTGCGGCCCGCATACGGCAGGAAATCGAGAAGTACTATGGCGGCCTCGGCGCTCCGGTCCCTGATGGCGTCTCCGACGTGTTGGGGCTGGCCGATAGTCTGGCGACGATCCTTGCCCCTCTGTATGAGGACATCCGCGCAACCTTCGCAGGCCATTACTACGGGTTGGGAACCCATATTGAGCTTCAGCACGGCCAGGCCTGATGCGTGAATCACGCTTTCGCGTCCTCGATCTGCCAAGCCATTGGAGCTCCTTCGGCCAGTTTATTCCGATACATCGTGTTACGGGGTAGCAGGTGCGTATTGAGCCTCACCGTTGCCGAAGGACCAGTTCTCCTTTGGCACTTCCACCAGGTTGATGAAGATATCTTCTCTGCGCAGTTTCAGGTTTTCGTGCAGGCCGTCGGCGACGGCTTTGTAGAAGCGCTGCTTCATCTCTACGGTTCGACCGCTATTCAGTGTGATTTGTACAAAGATGCAGTCATCGGATCGATGAATGCCAAGGAATTCCCGGTCAAACTGCAAGCCGGCTTGTGGGTGCTCGGTGATGATCTGGAACAGGTCGCCTTTGGGCGCGTTCATCACATCGGTTAACGCGTTGTAGATGATCTGGCCAACCTGTTTGCCGTACTCCGGGGATTTGCCCGCAGCAAGATCGATGCGAACCAGAGGCATACTTTCTCCTTTAATAACTACGCTAGTCCAATACTCTGTCGGAATTAGTTTAGGCTATGGGCGCGTCCCCTCTCGATTCATCCGTGTAAGATTCTTGCGAGTTCTGTGCAGCATCCCCCACTTGGTGTAGCGTGAACCCACCTCTCGAGGCCCACTATGAAGCGTCGTGAATTTATCAGGTCTGTTGTTGCGCTGGGAGGCGGCATCGTCGCCGGGCACCGCAGATCCTTCCCCATGCAGGCGCCGGCGCCCGACGGTGAGGTCAAGCGTGTCCTGGTCATGTTCAAGTGTCATTTCGATGCCGGCTTCATTGACACGCAGGCAGCGGTGGTTCACCGGTACTTCACCGAGTACTTTCCCCAGGCGATCCGGGTGGCCGAGGAGATGCGTCAGTCTGGTTCCTGCCGCTACGTCTGGACGACCGGTTCGTGGTTGCTCTACGAGTATCTCGAGCAGGCCACAGCCGACGATCGCCGGCGAATGGAGCATGCTATCTCCAGCGGCGACATTGCGTGGCATGCTCTTCCGTTTAGTTGGCAAACTGAGATGATGGATGGATCGATGATTTCCGGAAGCATCGCTTTGTCGAAGACTCTGGACCGTCGATTTGGCCGGAACACAACCGGAGCCAAGATGACCGATGTACCTGGTCACACGCGGGGGCTCATTGGTCCATTGGCCGCCCAGGGAGTGAAATTCCTTGACATCGGCGTGAATGGCGCCAGCACGCCGGCCGAGGTGCCCTCGCTGTTTGTGTGGACAGATCTGAAAGGAGCCTCGCTGGTGGTTATGTACCACCACGAGTATGGTGCTGTTACGCGTGTGCCAGGTTCGGATCTGGCCATTGCCATCGAAGTGCGAGATGACAACAGCGGTCCTCACAAGCCTGAAGAGATCGTAAAGATCTGCGCTGATTTGAACCGCCAATTCCCCAATGCGCAGGTGATTCCCACCAACCTCACTGAGATCGCGAATGCCGTCGAAGCCTATCGGAGTAACTTGCCCCTGGTGAAGCAGGAAATCGGGGATACCTGGATCTACGGTGTCGCGAGTGATCCTGTGAAGGTTGCCAGGTACCGTGAGGTTGCGCGACTTCGTCAGACCTGGCTCGCGCAACAGAAGTTTCACATCGGCGACGCTACGGATCTGGCCCTGCTGCGCCACATTCTTCTTGAGCCTGAGCACACCTGGGGTACCGACACCAAGACGTGGCTCGATTTCGACCACTACACCGCCCACGATCTGGCCGAGATGCTGCACACCAAAAACTACGAAGTGGTGCAGCACAGCTGGGCGGAAAAGCGCCAGGATCTTTTCGAGGGAATCGCTACGCTCCCTGTGCCGCTCCGTGATCAGGCATTGTCTGCCTTGCACCAGCTCGAAGCGAAGCCGCCGCAGCTCGCGCATCCCTCCAGTAACCCCGGCGGCAAGGAAATGGAGACGGCGCATTTCATCCTCGCACTGGATCCGGGTACGGGAGCGATTTGTCGTCTGCGCAGCAAGAAATCGGGGCGGGAATGGGCGTCAGCCGATCACCCTCTGGCCCTATTTTCCTACCAAACACTTTCACCCCAGGATTACGCGCGATTCTTTTCCAATTATGTGATCAGCACGGAAGATTGGGCGAAGAAAGACTTCGGGAAGCCCAACATCGAGCGATTTGGAGCGGAGAGCCGTGACTGGATGCCATCTTTGGCGGAACTCCACGTGGAGGAAGATGGAGAAGCGCACCGTCTGCTTGCGCGACTGGAGATCCGTGACCCTGTGGCGCTGCAATCAGGACGAGCGGCCTTCCCGGAGAAGATGTATTTAGAGCTGGTGCTCCCCAAAGCAGAACCCGTGATCCGATTGAATTTCTATTGGTTTCAGAAGCCGGCGATGCGTCTGCCCGAAGCGCTTTGGCTGAGCTTTCATCCCATCGTCTCCA
Source organism: uncultured Acidobacteriaceae bacterium (assembly GCA_963788515.1). Taxonomy (GTDB): domain Bacteria; phylum Acidobacteriota; class Terriglobia; order Terriglobales; family Acidobacteriaceae; genus PALSA-350. Next base: position 743,875 of record CAWBGZ010000015.1, on the reverse strand, counting down.
GTCAGCAGGGCTGGATGATGGATAAATCGGGAGAGCAGATATCACCGTTCGAGGTGGTTTCCTCCGGCGGTCGCCACATGCACGCCGTCTCCGCGGGATTCGGCTATCGGGATGAACAACAGTCCATCTTTGTGGAGACGCTGGATTCGCCGCTCATTGCTTGCGGGGAAAAATCGCCGCTCAATTTTTCCAGATCGCAACCCGATCTTTCCGGCGGCGTTCATTGCAATCTCTTCAACAACGCTTGGGGAACAAACTACATCATGTGGTTTGGCGAAGATATGCGCTTCCGCTTCGTTCTCCACGCCTAATTACGGTGTGGGCAGGAAAATCAGGGTCTCCTGGCGAAGTGAATAACAAGCGTGACGGAGCAGCGCACCGGATTCACGCTCTCGCGCAAGTTTGCCAGCCACGCAAGGGGTTCATCGCTTCCACTACTCGCCGCCAGGCGCACGGCACTTTGTGTGATATCGAAAACGATTTCGGAACTCTCAAAGGTTGGTGTTGATAACACCGTCTCCTTGACCTGCAGATCGACGAAGCCCGTCTCTTCTAAAAGTTTTCGAAGGTCGCGCCCGATCCGGGGGTTGCGGATATCTTCGCTCCATAGTTGAGCGACTTGCCGAGCGATCGGGTGTCGGGCGTTGCCCAGGGAAGAAGCCTCGATGGCGAAGGTCCCCCAGTCGGGTTCGGCGCAGACCACGTTGCCGCCGGGCCTAACCGTGCGGAAGATCTCGCGGAGGACCACGCCCGGCCGCTCGACGTGCTGCAGAGTCCGGTCCACCTTGCAGGAGTGGAGCAGTCCATTCGCAAAGGGGAGACTCTGGATGTCTGCTTGAATAAACTCGATTGCCGGGAAGCCCGCGCTTGCAGCACGTGCAGATTCCATCAGCGTCATGCTCGCGTCCACACCGATTGCCCGCCCTGTGGGGCCGACTAACATTGCAAGGCGGCGTACATCGAAACCCAGTCCGCAACCGAGGTCGGCGGCGATGGAGCCCGCCTCGAGTTTCATCATCGCCAGGATGGTGGTCTTGTATTGCTGAAATTCCGGAAGGCCATCCATGTATGCCAGGCACCGCGCCAACTTGTCGATTGCGGCCCCGTCGACGTCACGGAAACCCCGCGCCAGATAGTCCTCGGCTTGTCCATCGGTATGCTTCATGCGCGGGCGCCAGTTATCCGTCTTTCAATTCCTTGGCACGCACCAGCAACTGCTCCATCGTGCGCGGAGGGTCGCCCGCCTCCAGGGACTCAGCGGAACGCAGAGGGGAGCGCAGTCGCAATCCGGTTCATCAGCAAATCCGGCAAACAACCCAGGATCACCACCAGCGCGGCAGTCGCCCACAGAGCGATACGAGTGGACAGCGGCACTCGGATGACTGGGGCTCCCGTCGCCGGCTCGGAGACATAGGCTTGTTTGAGAACCTTCAGGTAGTAGTAGAACGAAACCACGCTCATGGCGAGCGCCAGCAATACCAGCCATAACAAAGCAAAATGGTCCGCTATGTCCAAAGCCGAAACAAAGACATAGAACTTGCCAAAGAAACCCGCGAGTGGAGGAATGCCGGCCAAAGAGAGCAAAAAAATGAGCAGGCAAAACGCCACGTCCGGAGCGCGCTTACCCAGGCCGGCGAAATCCGCGATGCTGTCCACCTTTTCACTCTCCAACGCAGAGAGAACACCAAAGGCGCCCACAGTCGCCAAGGCATAGGTGATGACGTAATACACCAGCGCCACCAAACTTTGCCGGCTGTGCACCACCAGCGCAATCAACATGTATCCCGCATGCCCGATCGCGGAATACGCCAGCAGCCGCCGGAAGCTGGTTTGCGCAATCGCCGCCAGGTTGCCCCAAAGCATCGAGACAACGGCGAGAACCGCGATCAAAGGCGCCCATCCCGCGGAGTAAGCTCTCCAAGCGGCGCTCCCGGCCGCCCCTATGAGACCCACATAGAAGAGCACAAACAAAGCGAAGAAACTAGCCACCTTGGAACTCGAAGCGACCAGCGCGGCGCTCTGGGTCGGCGCTCCCTGGTACACCTCGGGAGCCCACATGTGGAAGGGCGCGGCTGCAATCTTAAAGCCCAATCCCGCCACCACCATAACCAGGGCGATCGTCAACAGCGAATCGCCCGGCGAAGCGTTGACTGCGGCGGCAATGCCCTCAAGCGCGAGCGAGCCGGAGAGCCCGTAGAGCAGGCTCATGCCGAAGAGCAGGATCCCCGCCGACATGCCGCCAAAGAGAAAATACTTCAGGCCAGCCTCCGCCGATGCCTGGCTCTCTTTGTCAAACGCGGTAAGGACGTAAAGCGAAAGGCTAAGGAACTCAATGGTGATGAAGATGACCAACAGGTTCTGTGTGCTCACCAGCACCATCATTGCGGTGGTGGCAAACAACATCAGCGCGCAATATTCTCCTACATGGGTGGTGAAGCGCGCGGAAGTCACCAGGAGAAGAACCAGGATCGCAAGTACTACGAGAGCTATCTGCACCAGCTGCGTCAGCGGGTTCACCACCAGCATTCCCGCCGGGAGGGCGCCTTGTGCAGGGAATTTCACCAGCATCCCCAGAGCGATCACGCATCCGATGCAGGACAAAACCACCGCGGCGCGGTAGCGGACCGCAAGCATCGCCCGCCGCAGGAAGCCGAGATCCAGGATCAGGACCAGTAGCCCCGCGAGTGCGATCACGATCTCGGCCGCTGTCAAGCGCAGAAGTTCTGTCATCTCCACGCACCCTGGCGAAGCTGCTCGAACAACGGCCCATTGAGGCTGGGCAGAATCAGGTCCATCAGTAACCTGGGATAGAGACCCAGCACAATCGTGCTGGCCAGCAGAAGGCAGGCTCCAAGCCGTTCGGGCATGGTGATCGCAGGCATCGCTTGTCCTGTAGTCTCCTCGTTGCCGCCAAAGAAAGTAGCCTGCAGCGCGCGCCACGAAAAGGCAATGCCGATCAGGATGCCGAACCCTGCGACGCAGCTCATCCAGGGAAACGCGCGCCAGCTCCCGATCAGCACCTGCAGCTCAGCAATAAAGCCGCTGAACCCGGGCAGGCCTACGGAGGCCATGAAGGCAAGAACGAATGTCACGGCCGCAAAGGGAATGAGCCGCGCGAGCGGAATACGCGATAGCTCCGCCAGGTCACGCGTGTGGCTGCGGTCATAGACCATGCGCCCCACCACGGCAAACAGCAGCCCGGCGATGATGCCGTGGGAAAACATCTGGTAAACGCCGCCCGACAGTCCAATCTGGTTCAGCGTCATCAGGCCCAGCAGGACAAAGCCCATGTGGCTAACGCTGGAGTAGCCAACCACAAATTTGAGGTCCTTTTGCACCAGGGCGATGGTCGCGCCGTAGACGATGCCGATCAGCGCGAGCACAGCGAAGACCTGCTGCCAAGAGCCGAAGCCGAGCACATGAAAGCCCCATGGACCAAGGCCACGCGGAAAAAGCATCATCGCTACCCGCAGGCAACCGTAGGCGCCGAGCTTCATCACCACGCCGGCCAGCAGCATCGAAGCGGCGGTTGGCGCCGCTGCGTGACCCGTCGGCGCCCAGGTGTGGAAGGGCCACATGCCCGCGAGCACGGCGAAGCCCACGAAGACCAGCGGGAAGGCCCACATCTGAAAATGCACCGGGAAAGGGAAGTGTGCCAGCGCCTCCAGGTTCAGCGTGTGCTGGCCGGCGACCACGTATGCGGCGGCCATGCCAGCCAGTACCAGGGCGCTGCCGGCAAACGAATAGAGCACCAGCTTCATAGCGGCATACTCCCGGCGCGTCGATCCCCAGATGGCGATGAGAAAGTACTTGGGGATAATCGCGATCTCGTAGAACACAAAAAGCTGAAAGAGATCGAAGCTGAGAAAGACGCCATACACGGCGCCAATCAGTACCAGGTAGAGCGCGAAGAAGTCCTTCACCCGCCGTTCGATGTCCCAGGAGAAAAGTATGCCCGCGACCGCCGCAATCCCGGTCAGCAGAACCAGTGTCAGACTGATGCCATCGGCAGCCAGGTGATATTCAATGCCCAGCCGCGGGATCCACGGCGTTTTCACTATGGTGACCAGCTGGCCCGATCGATCTTGCAGCACCGCCACGATCGCAATCCCCAACCCCGCCAGTCCCGTGAGCAGAGCGGTGAGCCGGGTAACGGCCGGGCTCTTCGCCGGTGTGAGTGTAACCGCAACTGCGCCAAGAAAGGAGACGTAGATCGTCCAGGCAAGCATGGTCAGTACCTCACCTGCCCGACAAACTGCATCACCGTGCCTTGCAGCATGCCGCTGATTAGTTGCGGATAGAGCCCGACCACGAACATCAGCACAATAGCGGGAGCAAGCATGCACCGCTCGCCCAGCGTAAGGTCTGGCATGTGCGCCCAACGCTCATGCAGTGGGCCCGAGAACACACGCTGCAGAAGGGTGAGCAGGAAAACGGCGGTCATCAGCAGGCCGAGCAAAGCGAGCGCTGCTGCCCACCAGGTCAGTGGGAACACTCCTTTAAAGATGAGAAATTCTCCCGGGAAGCCGATCAACCCGGGCAAGCCCAATGACGCGAACAGAGCAATCCCCATCAGGCCGCTGAATACGGGCATGGCGCGGCGCAGCCCGCCGAAGTCGTTCAGTCCGAGCACGCCGCCACTGCGCCTTTCGAGCAGCGCCAGGAACCAGAAGAGCGTCGCTGCCGTGAGCCCGTGGCTAAACAGCTGCAGCATCACTCCGGTGAGCGCTGCCGCTTTGTCGCTCACCAGGCGCGCATCCGCGCCGCTAGAGCCGGCTACAGCAAAGATGCCAAGGATGCAATATCCCAGGTGATTGATCGAGGAGTAGGCAAACATCTTCCTTAAATCCGTTTGCGCCCATGCGGTGAAGGCGGGCAACACGATGGTGGCTATTGCCAACCACAGAAGAATCGTGCGCGCGCGCCACATCTGTTCGGGAAAGATGGGGAGCAGGATCCTGAGGAAGCCGTAGACGCCCATCTTTGACAGCGCGCCGGTCAGCACCATCGTCGTCTCCGGCGGCGCTTCCGTATAGGCCGAAGGCACCCAACCGTGAAAGGGAACGACCGGCGTCTTGACCGCGAAGCCCAGGAAGGCGCCGCAAAACAGGAACATGGTGATGTGGCCGCTGTCCCACTGATACCAGTGCAGGTTTTGCCCGATCGCGGCCGCCAGCTGGCCGGTCTGCGCCATCTGGGCCAGGTCGATAAAGTCGAAGCTGCCACTGGCGAGAAAAATAGCCAGGAATGCAAGCAGCAAAGTGATGCTGCCCACCATGGTGTACACGAAGAACTGGGTCGCCGCTCGCGCTCGTCCCGAGCCGCCCCAGAGGCGGATAAGGAAGAACGCGGGAATCAGGCTCAGCTCCCAGTACAGGAACCAGTGAAGAAAATTAAGCGCAGTATAAGTCCCGAATAGACCCGTCTCCAGGAAGAGCAGCAGAGAAAAATAGACCGGCCCTTGTTTTGGATTACTCCACGAAGCCGCTATGGACATGAGCACGACAATCGAGGAGACAGCCAGCATCACCAGGCTAAGGCCGTCGAGGCCGACGTGGTACTGAAGTCCAATCGAGGGCTCCCACGCGTGCCATTCCTGGAGCTGCATCCCTTGCACTGCAGGCTGAAAGAGCCGCCACAGCACGCACGTGTATGCAACCGCGGCGGTGGCAAAAGTCGCAGCTGCCAGGCGTGCCGCCGAACGGCTGGCTCTTCCCAGTAGGAGCACGGCAAGCGCTCCTGCGAAGGGAAGCAGGGTCAGCAGACTGATGAGAGGGAAACGGATGGGGTGGAAGCTATTCATCCCCTGTGTCCCAGCAATAGAAAGAGGGCCAGTGCCGCCACCGCGGCCCCTAACAAGCGCAGATAGTTCTGGATGCGTCCATCCTGCAATCGCGCCAACAGACGGCCGCCATCGGCCACGCCGTTGCATCCTTCATCAAAACCCTTATTAACAACCCATCGGTCGAGGGAGAAATCAACCCATCCAAGCCCCTTGGTCAAGCCCGCCACCGCGATCGGGATGCCGCTCCAAACCCATCGATCGATCCAGGCGGCGAGGCTCGCGATCCACCAGGCCAGCCGTTGAATGGTCAGCGCGTAAAGCTGGTCTATGTACAGGCCTTGCCGCAGCGCGTGGAAGAGTGCCGGCTGCAGGCGCTCCAAAGCATCCGCATCGCCAGCTCGCTTGATCGGCCTGTGCCCATACATCCACCAACCCAGCCCTAAGCCGGCGAATACAAGCAAAGACGAGGCCAGCATCAGCTGCGGCAATCCGTCCTCCATCAATTGCCCAAAGTCCAGGCCGGCAGACTTCAGGTCCAAAAAGGCCTGCAACCACGGCCATGCTGGTGTTCCGATGAAGCCCAGCAGGATCGCGAAGACTGCCAAAAGCACCAGCGGTGCCGTCATGGCTGCCGGGCTTTCGTGAGCAGCGTCATGGGGATCTGCTACCGCAGACTCCGACGGGGCGATGGGATCCGGCGTTGGGTCTTTGCGCCGCTTGCCGAAAAACACGTAGCAGACCTGGCGGGTCATGTAGAACGCCGTGAGCAATGCACCGATCGAGCCAAGATAAAAGGGTACCCGTGAGCTGTTCCACCCATAAGCGGCATGCAGAATCGCGTCTTTGCTCCAAAACCCGGAGAAGAATAGAGGGAATCCGCACAATGCCAGGGTGCCGACCGCGTAAGTGGCAAAGGTAACCGGCATCCACTTGCGCAGGCCGCCCATTTCGCGAATGTCCTGCTCTCCCATGCAACCGTGGATCACCGACCCTGCGCCAAGAAAGAGGAGCGCTTTGAAAAACGCATGGGCAATCAGGTGGAAGACGCCGACCGCAACCCCGCCGACGCCGAGCCCGATCATCATGTAGCCGAGCTGCGAGACGGTCGAGTACGCCAGAATGCGTTTGATATCGTCCTGGGCCACGGCCACCACTGCGGCAAAGATGGCGGTGAGGGCGCCAACCCAGGCGACTACTTGCAATGCTGCACTCCCCGGCACGCTCATGAGCGGATAAACGCGTGCCACCAAATAGACGCCCGCCGCAACCATCGTCGCAGCGTGAATCAGGGCGCTCACCGGCGTCGGGCCTTCCATCGCGTCCGGTAGCCACACATGCAGCGGCAGCTGGCCCGATTTGCCAACTGCTCCGCAGAAGATCAGGAGCGCAATGCCGGTTGCTTGCGTTGTCAGCAACGACAGTGCGGAGTGCTCCATGCATCCTGCGCCATGGTCGTAGAAGAGCAGCGTGCCCGTTTGCCCGTAGAGCCACACCATCCCGAGCAGCAGGCCAAGGTCGCCGATCCGGGTGGTGATGAAGGCCTTCTTGGCCGCCGCGGCGGCTGCGGGCCTCTCATACCAGAAGCCGATCAGCAGGTACGACGTGAGCCCCACCACCTCCCAGCACATAAACAGCAGCAGCAGGCTATTGGAGATCAGCAGGCCGAGCATGGCCCCGGCAAAAAGAGATAAGAAGCAGAAAAACCGAGTGAAGTTTTCGTCGTGGTGCATATACGCCACGCTGTAGATGAAAATAAGCAGGCCGACGAAGGTCACCATGACCAGCATGACTGCTGCTAGCGGGTCCAACATCCATCCCAGCTTTACCCATTCCGATCCGAATTGCATCCAGGGAAAGTTGACAAAGATCCGCTCCGGCTGCCCCAGCAGATGAACAAAGGCAACCATCGCAAGCACAAACGAAAGACTCATGGAGGCGATCGCGATGGCGGCCGCGAATCTGCGCTGCTCTCGTTTGAGGAGCGCACCGATGCCCGCGGCCAGCAGAGGGAGCACCGGAATCAACCACAGATAGCGAACGATCCAGACGGGGGAGGCCATGGGCAGACTTACAGTTCCCTCCACTCTGGGCTCTTCCACTCAAACCACAGCCGAAGGAGATGGACGGGTGCCCCACGTTCGCCCCGGCGTACGTGGGCCGAAAACGACAGGGCGACCCGGATTTCCTGCATGCTGCACTGGACAGGACCGCGTGTGCGGCTTTCTTTAAGGAAGGCCGCATGAAGTGCGCCGAAGTCACAAGCTGCACAGGAAATCCGGGGGAAGCCCGACGATCGCTTTATAATTTTCCCCGCCCGCAAACCCTGGGTGCCCCATATCTCGCTCGTTTTTCGCGAGATGTGGGATACCACAAACCTTAACGTTCGTTGCTGCTTGAGCGGAAGAGTTAAAGGTTGAGAGCAGTGGTATCCCACGCCCCCGGATTTCCTGTGAAGTTTGTCCGCGTTGATGAACTTCATTCGGCTTTCCTCGATGAAAGCCGCACACGTGGCCGTTGCTCGGTGCCGCGTACAGGAAATCCGGGCATCTCGCGAAAAACGAGCGAGATATGGGGCACCCAGGGTCCGCGGGCGCGTGGAAATCGTCACCGGCCGCCCCCAGTGAGCTGGCTTAGGTCCGTTGTTTTCGCGTGCCGATAGACGGCGAGAATGAGTGCGAGGCCAACCGCCGCTTCCGCCGCCGCGACGCCGATCGAGAAGAGCACAAAGATCATGCCCGTCATCGCTTCGGCGTGAGGCGCAAAGCGCCAAAAGGCAACAAAGTTAATGTTGGCCGCGTTCAACATCAGCTCAATGCCAACCAGCACCAGGATTGTGTTCCTGCGCGTCAACGCGCCGGCAAGACCGATCGCGAACAGCATGGAAGAAACAAGCAAACATCCAGCCAAACCCGTCATCGCGGGTTCTCCTTCATGGCAACGATCACTGCTCCTATGAGCGCTGCCGTGAGCATAAGGCCAATCACTTCCAGCGGCAGAACATAGCTACCCATCAAAGTAGTTCCCAACTGCCGGATGGTGGCCTGGGGCGCGGGCGCTCCGGCCGAATGGATTGCGAAGCTATGCAAAACTGCCCAGGCAAGGATGGCGAAGAGAGCGAACGCCACCAGCAGGCCGGTCATCGGCCAGCGCGCTGCGGACAACGGCGGCGAATCGTTATCACCACCGCGGGTGAGCAGGATGACAAAGACGATCAGCACCGCGATTGCCCCCACGTAGACCAGCAGCTGTGCCAGACCCAGGAATTGTGCTCCCAGGCTAAGGTAGAGGGCGCCGATTCCGGCAAATGCCACCGCCAGCGCCAGTGCGCAATGCACCAGGCCGCGGAACAGCATCGCGGCAGACGCCCCCACCAAGGTCACTGCGGCAAGAATAAGGAACGCTACGGTCATTTCCCTCATTCGGCAAAACGATAGGTCCGTTTCGCGATCTTGTTTCTGGTCTCGACGCCACGGGCCAACAGTACATAAGCAACTGCGATAAACACTACGCTAACCAGCCAACGGATCACACCCTGGGGAAGAAAACGCCACGCGCCCGCTGACACCACGACCACCAGCGCCATGGGCAACATGAACTTCCAGGCAAAGTTCATTAACTGATCCATGCGCAGGCGGGGTAATGTGCCGCGCACCCAGATGAACCCGATGATGAGGCCCAGCAGCTTAGCGAAGAACCATATCCAGGAGGGCACCCAGGTCAGAAAAGGCAGGGGCGCTGACCATCCACCCAGAAACAAGGTGATTCCCAGACCGCTGATGGCAAACATGCCCAGGTATTCTCCCAGGAAGAAGAGTGCGAACTTGAAGCCGGAGTACTCAATGTAATAGCCGGCAATGATCTCGGACTCTCCCTCCGGCAGGTCGAACGGGGAGCGATTCGTTTCAGCCGTAGCCGCGATCATAAAAAGGATGAAGCCGGTGAAGCCCCACGGCGTAAGCACATACCAGTGAGGAAAAATTCCTGAAAAGCCCGCTTGCTTCTCCACGATCTCCACGGTCGACAACGAGCCAGCCGCCATGATGACGGCGATGGAGGAGAGCAGCAGCGGAACCTCATAGCTGATCATCTGGGCCACTGCCCGCATGGCGCCGAGCAGGGAATACTTGTTGCGGCTCGACCACCCCGCCATAAAAACGGACAGCTCGGAAATGGCTCCGATGGCGAAGAAGAACAACACCCCTGCGTCCAGGTTGGCGGCGATCATGTTGCGGCCGATGGGTAGAACCGCATAGGGCAGGAAGGCGACCGCCAACAAGACCAGGGGCGCCAGAAAATGAACCGTGTGGTCTGCCGAAGCGGGAACAATGTCTTCCTTGGTCAGCGACTTCACGGCATCCGCCATGGGCTGCAGGATGCCGTAAAACCCTACCCGGTTAGGGCCGTAGCGGTTCTGAATTCTCCCCAGGCCCTTGCGTTCCAGAACCGTGGTCAACGCAAACAGGACCGGAAAGACGAGCAGGATGGGAATAATGGTCAGAAGAATCGAAACCCCCGGCTGAATCGCCGCCGGTGAGTGGCCCAGAAGCCATTGCTTCAGCAAGACAAACACCTGGTCCAGCATTACTTGGTCACCGCGGGTTGCTGCTTCTTGGCGTCGGCTTGCGCTTTTTCTTCGGCTCGCCTGGCCTCCACTTCGGCTGCTTCTGTCGGGTGGATCGCCAGGTAGTGCTCATTGGGCCGCGCCAGTTTTTCCTTGGTCCATAAGAGCCCGCCAAAGCGGTCGTCGGTGCTTAGCTCGAATTCGTTGTCCATGCGGATGGCGTCGAAGGGGCACACCTCTACGCAGATTTGGCAGCTCATGCAAACCGATACATCGATATCGAAGACTGCAGGATAAAACTGCTGCTTTCCGATAAAGTCGGGCTTTTTGTCTTTGCTCTTTTCGATGGTGATACATCTTGGCGGGCACTCTTTCTCACAAATCTGGCACGCCACGCAGCGCAGCCCCTCTTCAGGGTCCGTGCCATCGTAAATGAGGAAAGGGAAGTTGCGCGCCGCCTCCGCTACCGGCAGCCGTTCTTCAGGAAACTGCACCGTTACCAGCCGGTCCTTGTCGACATAGCTGCCGAAAAAGTTCCGCGCGGTTTCCGCTAACCCCTTGATAATCCCTACGCCCAACATAATCTAGTGCCCTCGCTCTGCATACTTAAGGCAATCTCAACGGTCGACTTCTCCCATAACGATGTCAATGCTCCCCAGGATCACCACGACATCCGCGATGTTGTGGCCGAGGCACATATCCTCGAGCACGGTAAGGTTGATCAGGCTCGGCGGCCGCACCCGGTAGCGATATGGGTTGGGCGAGCCGTCACTGATCAGATAGAAACCCAGCTCTCCCTTGGGTGATTCAATCCGCGCATAGGCTTCGCCCACTTTGGGCCGTAAGCCACGCACCTTGGTCTTAGGATCCATAATCGGCCCCTCAGGGATGTCGCGCAAAGCCTGCTCGAGAATCTTGAGCGACTCCCGAATTTCCAGCACCCGCATCATGTAGCGGTCGAAGACGTCTCCATGCTCTCCCAGCGGCACGCGAAAATCGAAGCGCTCATAGATGCCGTAGCGGTCGACTTTGCGAATGTCATAATTCACTCCGCTGGCGCGCAGGCCCGGGCCGGTAACGCCGGCATTGATCGCCAGCTCGCGGGGCAGCACTCCCACTCCCTGGGTGCGCGCCATGAGGATTTCATTCCCCGTCAGCAATTGCTCGAACTCGTCCAGGAAGCCGTTGAATCCGGCTACCAGCTTCGCAGCCTGACCAAGCCACTCGGAGGAACAATCCACGCGCACCCCGCCGAAGCGCATGTAGTTGCACATCATGCGCGCGCCGCTTAAGGACTCGAACAGATCCAACACCTTTTCCCGTTCGCGAAAGGCATACATCAGAGGCGTGCCGCTGGCTCCCATATCCTGCAGCAGAAAGCCCACCATGCCGGCGTGATTCTGCAGCCGGGTCAGCTCGGAGACAATCACCCGGATATACTCTGCACGCTCAGGCACCGCAATGCCGGCTAGCTGCTCCACTGCCAGGGCATATCCCCAGTTATTGGTCATGGAACAGAGGTAGTCCAGCCGATCCGTGTAGGGAATGGCGGCCAGGTAACTGGCTGCCTCGGCGATCTTTTCGTGGTTCCGGTGGAGGTAACCGAAGACCGGCTTCAGGCGCACGACACGCTCGCCATCCAGGCGAACATCCATACGAAAGACGCCGTGGGTCGATGGGTGCTGAGGGCCCATCGAGATTTCCATCAACTCGCTCTGCTCGGCCTCGGAGGGCACTACCTGGGTCATCGCTCCCTCAGTATCTCCAAGTCATCGTCATCAGGCGGAGGAACATAGTCTTTGCGCATGGGATGATCGGTAAAACCCTCCCACATGAGGATGCGCCGCAGATCCGGATGCCCCTCAAAGACAATGCCATACAGGTCGAAAGCCTCTCGCTCCTGGAATTCCGCGCTCCTCCAAATTGAAGTTAAAGACGGCAGGGTTACGTCGTCGGTCCGGTTGGCTGTGCGCATCCGTAACACCACCGGCCCTTCTTTCTTGGTCATGGAAAAGAGGTGGTAAACCACTTCCAGGTAGCCCGGAATGGTGGTCTTTCTTGTCTCCTCTGTCTCCTTTTCGACCCCGTCGACGAGTTGCTTTCTCTTGATCTTTTCCGTCTTTTCGCGATCCGGCCAGTCCACCGCTGTTACGTTGGAACAAAAATCGAGTTGAAAATCGTCGCGCAACAGCGTGGCTGCTTCCAGTCCATGTTGGCGATCGATGAGCAGCGAGTTCTGGGCGGAGGGGCTGCCATTGAAGACAATCTCCGCCTGGCAACCAGGAATGGCCGCCTGCAACTGGCTGCTGATTGCTTCCAATGTCATCCCTGCAGCACCTTCAGTGGGTTACGAAAGACCTCGTCGTTTTGCGGCGGCTCGAGCCCGTGCTCGCCAAACTCCGGCACTGGAAATTCGCTGGGCAGGTCTTGCTGCAGATGCCTTGGCTTCGACTCTCCCGTGAGATGTTGGCCGCCGATCTTGTCCTGCAAGGTCATGAAGGCGTGAATCAGGGCCTCAGGCCGCGGGGGGCAGCCGGGAATGTGCACATCGACCGGGATGTAGCGGTCGATCCCCTTGAGCACGTTGTACCCATCGCGAAAGGGTCCACCGGAAATGGCGCAAGCTCCCATGGCGATCACGTATTTTGGCTCCGGCATCTGGTTATAGAGACGAACTACCTGGGGAGCCATTTTCTTGGTCACCGTTCCGGACACGATCATCAGGTCAGCCTGCCGGGGCGAGGGGCGAAAGACCTCGGCGCCGAAGCGAGCCAGATCGTAGCGCGCCATGGTGGTCGCGATCATTTCAATAGCGCAGCAGGCCAGGCCGAAGGTGAGCGGCCAAACGGAATTCTTACGCCCCCAGTTATAGAGCTCCTCAAAAGAGGTGGCGAAGATCCCGTGCTTGCTTAACTCGGTCTTTAAATCCTGGTCCATAGAAACCTCATTAGCTCCACGTCAACACGCCTTTTTGGCAGGCCCAGACCAGACCCTCCACCAGCAAGAGCAGGAAAACCAGCATAGCCAGGCAGGCTGCCAGCGGAAGACCCGTGAAGGCCGCCGCGAACGGCAGCAGAAAAACGGCCTCCACATCGAAGATCAGGAAAACAATGGCGTACAGATAATAGGAGACGTCCAACCGCATCCACGCATCGCCCTTGGCTTCGAGTCCACATTCATAGGTTGCATTTTTCTGTAACCCAGGCTTGGCCGGGGATACGAATTTCGCCCATAACCGAGCCAGCGACAGCGGGATTGCTCCAAAAATAACCGCTGCGGCCAGGAGGACGACGATCGTGGCCCAGGGGTGCTCGACCGGAGCTATCGGAAGACTCTTACCCATTCCTCACCATGGTTATTGGTTGAAATCTGCAGTAAGCCAAATACCCTCCGTGGTTTACCGCTAATATTTCGACGTTTCCCGAGAACAATTATTCTCCCAAATTTTCCCCTGTCTGGCGCCGGGCTGGTTTGGGATATCGCCTCAGATGGCGATATTTACTAAACATTCCAGATTACGCCTTCTGCGCCGGGCTGCATGCTGCGATCCGTGAGTTGAAGCCCGGGCGAACCTTCTTCTCAACCACAGCCGGGCCCACATCCTGCTTGGAATCAAAAGATTGGGGCCAGTTACGTCTTTTGGTTGAAGACTTCCGGGGTAGGCCGCATGGAGGAAAAACAGGGCAGATGCCAGACCACGGGAGCTAGGTGTATCCTTATCCGCATTCAGAGTTGGCGCCATTTAAAGCGTCTGATTTTTGTTGGATGAAATGAGATAGGGAGGCCCCCCGAAGCATGTCCAGCGCAGAAGGAAGCGCACAAAGTTTTTGGGCGGGCGCCTCCCGTAGCCTGGAGATGAATCTATGAGGCAGTCCTTCGCTATCGGTATTGGCGGCGCCGCTGGTCAGGGCGTTGCTACCCCCGGCGACATTTTCGCGAAAATTTTCAGCCGCCGTGGACTGCACCTGAACGTCTACAACGCCTATCAATCCATCATTCGCGGGGGCCATACCTTCCTTACCATCCGCACAGGTCCGGACAAGATCACCAATATGGGCGATCGCATCGATCTGCTGATCCCCCTGAACCAGGACACGATGAATCGCCACCTCAGCCTGTTGAGCAGCGGCGGCGCCTGTATTTACAACTCTGACACCATCAAGCCTGGCGAGGCGGCGGAAGGGGTGCAGTTGTGCCCGCTCCCGGTCTCCAAGCTGGCTGACATCAGCCGCAACAAGATCGCCCAAAATACGCTGGCGATCGGCGCCGCACTCAGCATGACCGGCGTCGGTTTTCAAGCGCTGGAGAGCGTGCTCACCGAGCAATTCCGTAAGAAGGAACAGGCCGTCATCGACGAGAATGTGAGCCTGGCGCGGGTGGGTTATGACTACGCCACACAAAACTTCAAAGCCTTCGCCAATCCGCTGCCCATGACTGACAACCGCTACGCCGTGTTGGGTGGCAACGCCGCCATGGCGATGGGCGGAGCGGCGGCGGGTGTCAAATTCTACTGCGCCTATCCCATGAGCCCATCGACCGGCGTGCTGCACTGGATGGCCGAGCACGCCCGCAAAGCCAAGATCATGGTCCGCCAGGTGGAAGACGAGATCGGCGTTATTAATATGGCGATCGGCGCGGCACACGCCGGTGTTCGCGCCATGTGCGCCACCTCGGGAGGCGGCTTTGCGCTCATGAGCGAAGCGCTCGGGCTTTCCGCCCAGGCCGAAATCCCCGTGGTCGTGATCGACTGCCAGCGCGCGGGTCCGTCCACCGGGGTTCCCACCAAGACGGAGCAGGGAGACCTGTGGCAGATGTTGGGTGCGGCCTTTGGGGATTATCCTCGCGTAATCGCCGCTCCTTTGGATATTGGCGATTGCTTTACCCTTATCCCCGAAATCTTCAATATCGCGGAGCGCTTCCAGTGTCCTGGCATCGTGCTTTGCGATCTGCTGCTGGCCGAGGGCCGGCTCAGTGTCGAACCCGCGATTCTCGATTTCAACCCCAAGGTCGATCGCGGCGAAATGATTACCTCCGCGAACGGCAACGGCCACGGATCTTACAAGCGCTACCTGATTACCGAGAGCGGAGTTTCGCCCCGCGCCATTCCTGGCGTTCCTGGTCATACCCACGTCGTGTCCAGCGACGAGCACGATGAAGATGGCGTGCTCATCAGCGACGAATACACCAATACGGTGAAGCGCCGCGCCATGATGGAAAAGCGCATGCGCAAGGTGGCGGGGATTGAAGCTTCGGTTCCGCCGCCCACCATGCAAGGACCGGCGGAGGCCGACGTGACCCTGATCGGCTGGGGTTCGACCCAGGGTGTGATCGAAGAGGCACGCGAACTGCTTGCTGAGCAGGGAATTACTGCCAACCAGCTGCAGATCCGCTGGCTCGTGCCGCTACACGGTGACGCCATTGTCGATTTGTTGAAGCGATCGCGCCACACCATCATTATTGAGAACAATTACAGTGGCCAGTTCGCCCGCTACCTGCGCAGCGAAACCAGCTTCGTGGCTAATGGCCACATCCGCAAATACGATGGCGAACCCTTTATGCCGCACCACATTGTGGAGGCGGTAAAGGAGCAGCTGAGTGGAAGCACCACCCTATCAGTTCCAACGCACGAGATCATGGTCTAAGGAGACTAAACGATGGCAACAGATACAGTGGCTCCAAAACTGACCACCATGGCAGACCTGAAGGGCAAGGTCGATCCCGACTGGTGCCCTGGTTGTGGTGATTTTGGCGTGCTCGCCGCGGTGCAGAAGGCGTTGGTTGAGTTGCAGATTCCGAATCATGATGTCGCAACCATCAGCGGCATCGGCTGCTCCTCAAACTTTCCCGGGTTTATCAACACCTACGGAATGCACACCCTGCATGGGCGCTCACTCGCCGTGGCCACGGGCTTCAAGATGGCGAACCATGGCATGACGGTGTTGGTCACCGGCGGCGACGGCGACGGCTTCGGTATCGGCGGCAATCACTTCATGCACACCATGCGCCGCAACGTCGATCTGCTCTACATCGTCATGGACAACCAGATCTACGGCCTTACCACCGGTCAAACCTCACCCACCAGCCGCAGAGGCATGAAGACCAAGAGCATGCCCTTTGGCAACGTCGAAGGGCCGATCAATCCCATTTCGCTGGCGCTGTCGGCGGGAGCTACGTTCATCGCGCGTGGCTTCAGCGCGGATCAGAAGCACCTTACCGACCTGATCAAACAGGGAATTCAGCACAAGGGTTTCTCTTTCATTGATGTCTTCAGCCCCTGCGTGACCTATAACCACGACAACACGTTCCAGTGGTTCCGGCCGCGGGTGAAGAAGCTCGAAGATAATCCCGAGTATGACTCGACCAACTGGATGGCCGCGATGGAGAAGTCGCTTCTATGGGGCGATGAAATTCCCATCGGCAAGTTCTTCGAGCGTACGGACGTGCCTACTCTCGATGAGTCCGAACCGGTGCTGGCCACGGAACCGCTGGTCAAGCAGAGTTCCCGCATTCCGCCCGATGTGGCGAAAGGGTTCATAGAAGAGCTGATGTAGCCTGTGAAAAGTGGCCTAGATCTCAGAGGTGAGACCTGCGCGCGCACGCTGTCGACCCCCTTCGCATTGGCCCATGGCTGGCGCCGCCGAAGGTCATCGGGAATCGGCGACTTAACAGCTTGCGGGAAAACTCATTTTTCTGAAGGGTACGGCCTTTAGAGTCTGCGTGAGAACTCCGCGGTTGGGTAGGTCCGGGCTTCAGCCCGGACATCAACGGGGCAAATTCCCTGGCCTTCAGGCCCTGAGGTATCGACTTCCTTGAATGGATGCGGACGGATGGACACAAAAGCTTACCTCAGGGCCTGAAGGCCGATGGGTCTTGAGGATGGATGTCCGGGCTGAAGCCCGGACCTACCCAACCGCGGAGTTCTCACACAGGCTCTTTAGCCCCTCCGGGACTGAATTCTGAACTGCCAGGTTCTCACGCAGTAAGCAGCCGGGTTCAGTCAAGGTTTAGTGCGGCGATACCAGCGTCTTTACGTTTGTTTCTTTCTCATACAGTAGGCCTTGATAGCCCTTCTCGACCAAATCGTCTAAAGGAATGCGGCCGGTAATCAGTTCCTCACCCTTGAATCTTGGATCGGTCATGAGGCGAATCGTTTCGTCATAGAGCCCATAACCGCTCATGCTCCCGGTAATCGTCTTCTCGCGAAAGACCAGGTCGGTAAAGTCGAGCGGCGCTGGTTTTTCAAACACTCCCATCACGATCAAACGGCCGCGTGTCCGGGTAAGCTTCCCGGCGAGTTGCGCCGTCATCGGCTGCCCTGCGCACTCGACTACAACATCGAACCCCTGTCCGCCAGTGATCTCGAGCGCGCGCTTCTCCGCATCTTCCTTTGCCGGATCGATGACGTCGGTCGCGCCCAGCCTGATGGCAGTCTCCTTACGCCGCTGGGCAACTTCTACAGCCACCACCCGCTTCGCTCCGCGGAGAGTCGCGGCCAGCAACGCCATCAGGCCGATCGGCCCCGCGCCCACAATCGCCACGTTGTCCTCCGGTCCAATGTGCCCCGCGGTGACGGCGCGCACGGTTGCGGAGAATGGCTCCACCAAGGCACCCACTTCGTCAGAAATGGAATCCGGCAGGTGATAGCACTGATACGCATACAAGTTCAAACGTTCTGACAGTGCTCCTCCCCACCAACTGGTTCCCAGAAACGCAACCTGATCGCACTGCGCCATGGAACCGGACCGGCACCAACGGCATTGTTGACAGCCAATGATGGGGCACGCGACCACCCGATCGCCGACGGCAAAGTTCTGTACCCCCTCGCCCACGGCGGTAACCCGCCCCGACATCTCATGCCCGATGATGACCGGCGCTCTTACCGATGTGAGAGGGTGCGGCGCATGCTGTGGGATATAGACAGGACCGCCGATGTACTCGTGAAGATCGGTGCCGCAGATGCCGCACCAGGCGACTTCCACCTGAAGCTGCCCGGGAGGCGGTTGGGGAGGATTGGCCACATCTTCCACGCGAACGTCCTGCCTGCCATACCAGACTGCTGCTTTCATGAGCAACTCCTTCACGCACAACGGCTGCCAGTGGGCGTCGTTCTGCGCTATGAATCCTATCCCCTCTGGGCAGACGGGTCTGTGAAAACGCAGATGATTCTTTCTCAAGAAACTACGACATTACGGTCTAAATTGCTTCGCATCGCTTCGCCTGGTCGAGGTGGCTTCAGGGATACCAGGTAATCTGTGCGCCGGCGCTGACATCGCTCTGTTTTTGTGGTTCGAAAACCGGAGCTTTCCAGCCTTCATACTGAATCGCTCCCTGCACTTCAAAGTGATTGTGGATACGCTTCGTGATGGAAATCCGGAAGTCATTCTGGGTGGTGCCGCCAGGAATGAAATCTTTCGCAGCCTTCGCGTTTCTGTAGGACAACTGCACCTGCTCCCTTGGCGAAAGGTGATACGTGAGCCACGCCTGGCCACCCTTGGATTCACGGCCCATCCAATCCCCCATAATGAAGCCTTTGTTGGTGTAACCTTGCTTCTGAATTTGCTCCCAATAAAGAAACAAGCCGCCATTACTTCGACTGGTCGGAGGATCAGTGCTAGCCGCCTCTACGCGGAGATCAAGCGGAGGAAGCTTAGGGAAATGCGACAGGTACAGGCCAGGACGGATACCTGCGCGACGTGGTGCACTGATCGGACTGGTATCGTCGTGTGCCAGAGAGTCCGTATACAGCGTCAGCCAATGACGCAGGTAAGGCAGACGATAGGAAAAGTCAAAAGTAGCAAATCGCGCCCCCGGATCGCCCCGGGAAAGCTTCTCCGCTGCAGACACATCCTGAAAACTGAAAAAGCTCTTGAGAAAACTACCTATCGTGATGGGGACGTGATCTTTTCCGCCCCAGAGGACGGTACGCTCGAACCCAAATTCGAGGTTCACCGTTGGCTTGAAGCTTATCTTCTCAGCATGCACCCATGGTGCGTTTGGAACGGTATGCCCCTGCAGGCTGCCGACAAAGAACTGATATCGGAACGGACCCGTCAATCGCGAAAGAAGAGGAACACGCAAAGGCTCTACCCGGTCGATTTGAAACGCGTAGATGTTCTCGGCGTTATTGCTCCATGCGAAGCTTCCCCCTTCGGCCGGTCCAAGCCAATGGTCATTTTTCCCGAACGAGATTTCGTTGTTGAGGACCAGATAAGACAAATTCGCCTCAACTACCCGCACGTGATTTGTCAAAGGAATGGGCCCTAAAGGAATCGTGTCCTGGTTTGGATTGGTCGCGAACGGTATGCCGTCATTCTCCGAAAGCAGCTCAGCAAGCGCCGGTGAATAACCTGTGGCGGACGGAGCGTGCTGATATTCGCCGCGGAAATAAAAAGCCAGGCGCTTCGCGCCCATGCGGGTGCTGAAGCCCGCTATGCTGTTGAATCCTTCCTGATAGGGACGGCCATAGTCGTTGATGATGCTCTGCCCCAGATGATAGCTATCATTTAAGGGCGTGCCGGAGATGCCGTCGAACCGGGTGTAGACGCTCGCAATCTCCGCCCGCGGCCGCCCAGCGTCCTTCAGGCTGTCAATGTCTGGTTGCAGCTCTTTCTGAACAGCGTGATAGATGAGGCAGGCTTCACTCTCTTCGGCGACGTCACGCATCTTCGGTGACGCAGCTTCGAGCATGTATACGATGCTCAATCGGGTCCAGGGCCGCATCCCAACGTAAGCGGTATCGACTTGCCCAAGTGCTGCGAGACGATCCATGGCCTGATAAATCCAGCTATCCATAGGAAGGTAGGTTGAGCCCACTGGGGCGTATTGGGCATAACCGGAAATCAGGCTTCCGCAGGAAGCAGCTGGTTCAGCAAAGGCTGCAGGTAACAGCAGGCCGAACAGGGTTAGGCAGATCGCGCTCTTAGTCATGCGCCATCACCTTAGAGTTCTGGCTGCCGGCCCTGCAGTCTCATGACGGAGAGGCTGCGGAGCATTAGGCGCGTCGCCGCGCCTCGCGAACGAATGGTCGCTCGCCGGGTCGCCCATCATGCTTGCATCGGCTACCAGCAAGCTGATCACAACAATCGACCATAGAGGGAGCAATAGATCAAAGGCTTCGGCCTCGGCCAGGCCGCGCACAATCACAAACAATAAGAGGCTGAGGAAGACGATCTTGAGAGGACCTCGTGGAAGCCTGCGGACTTGCCGATAGAGACTGCCGTATATGCCAACCAACAGGCAGATGCCTACTATCCCGTAGGCGTAGAACTGCTGCAGCAGTTCGTTTTCCGCATGCCGCGCCTCGAACCGATCGGGACCGAAGGGGGGAACGACCTTCCACATGGAATCAAAGCCGTGTCCGATCCATGGCTGTTCCAGCGCTGCGGTTAGAGCGTAGGCCCAGATGGCAGTACGGCCCGTGAACGTCTCTGCCTGGTTGCCGGCAGTGGTGTAGATATCGTAGTAAGCCTCGAACAGCCCCCAGAAGACGAGGATGACCAGGATGACCGCGATGGCGAGGAGTACTTTTGTCTGTCGGCTTATCGACCTATCCGAAATGATCAGCAAGCTCTCGCTAATCAGAAAGGCCACGATCGTGGTCTTGCTCAAACTACGAAGAAGAGTCACCGCCAGCAGGAAAATAGCGAAACCCCATCGCCCGGTTTTGCGGCGGCTCAAATATTGAGCCAGGAAAATGGCGGTCGCGCAAAGGTTTCCGATCTGGTTGGTGTTGAAAAACTCTTCATCCCCCAGCCGGAGATCGGACTGGCCGGGCATGATCCACGCGATCAGCGCCAGGCAACAGGCGCTTACTATGAAGCCCTTCATCAGGGAATGAGATATGCCGGTCACTGATCCGGCGCCAAGCAGTAGAACAACGATGGCCACATCGGAACCTATGCCGCTCCAGTAAGCAGCGGAGGTTGGCAGCGATACGGTCGCGCTCCACGCCAGGCTGCAGAAGGAAAACACGAGGAAGGCAAGGACCCAGCGGATACTCGGCAACCGCAGCATAGACCTGAAGGTGAGCTGAGCATATCCGAGCGAATGAAAGCAAACCAGTATCAGCAGGAGCAGGTTCAACACAAGACTCAACGTGGCGCCAGTGCGCGGAGCTGTACCCAGCACCCGCACCGAGAGAAGCACAATCATGATGCGGAAAGAAAAAAAGAAGCCGGCGACAAACGCGAGCCCGGTCCCTTGCGGTTGATTGCCCTTCTTCGTTTCTTCCGTGTCAGTGGTTGTGGTCATACTCTCTCGGTACGCTGGCCTTCAGCACCTGGACAACTCAATGGGTGTATATTTCCGGAACACCCTGACTGGCGGCCGGAGGAAGATGGCGCAGAAAAACCACGATTGACCAGAGCTCGTCGTCATTCAGAATTCCTTTTGAGCCGGGCATTCCAGACGGTCGAATCCCATAGTCGAGGATCCACTTCAACTGGCCGTCTGTATATCGCTGTACGTCAGGAGACGCCAGCGACGGAATCGGAGGCGAGACGTGCTCAATGAAGGGAACACCCGTGTTCTGGCCATCGTTCCCATGGCAGGCAACGCAATAGTGCGAGAACGCTTCCTTGCCGTCCGCCCAGGTTTGCTTCGTGTCGGGCAGCGGATTTTTCTGTTCCTTGTTGCCAATGAAGATTTCGTGCTCAGCAGAGGTTATGATTTTTGTTTCCAGCTTTCCTGGGGGATCGGCTTTGCAACCTGCCATTCCCACTGCCATGGCCAAAGTCAAGATCACGTAGCGCATCTCTATTCCACAACATGCAGCTTGAATGTCATCGAACCGTGACCAGAGCCACAGAACACGTAGCACTGGCCGACAAAATCCCCGGTCTTGTCCGGAGTGAACTGCACTCGGGCTGTGCCATGCGCACCTACTTTGACCTCGACGTTCAGTTCCCGAATGCGCAGCCCGTGCGGCACATCCTGGCTCTTTAATACGAGCACCACTGGCTCTCCCTTTTTCAAGGTGATTTCATCTGGATCGTAGGTAAACCGATGGGCGGTGATGTCGATGGTCCGGGGCGTGGCCTGCGCCCAGACTGTAGACGTGGAGAACGCCGTTCCTATCAGGGCCCCACCGAGCAGGACCATCAGCATGAACTTCTTCTTCATCAGACTTCTCTCTCCCTCAAAAGCGTTTGCGTGCACTCTCTCAATCACACCTTAGCGAGTTAGATGTGATGAGTTGTCGTGCGCCGGTTAGTCAATTGTCATCAGCTTGTCGCGCAGATAAGGCCGCATCGACCCGGAAACGCTCGCTTCGTGTTTCAGGGAGCGCGCCGGCGTTATTCAATCCCCACATACACGCAGGTGCTCGGCCAATGAACTGGAATGGGGAATACATCTTTGCATGGAGATGACAATTCGCTGACAATTTGGCGACCCATCTCTGACAACTCAAGCGCCCGCGCACTGGTAGCCTCGCCTTATGTCCATGCGATCCGCCATGCGTCCTGTCGATGCAGCGACCGTGAAATGGCCCTTCGGCTTTAGCGAGAGTTTTCGGTTGGCGTTTTTCCTCACGGGAAAGCGGCAGCGCTTTTTATTTGCATGGCTGGTGGTAGAGAGAGTCGCCGTGGGACTCTGCGATCTGCTGCTCGCCGGGGCAATGTATCTGCTATTTCTGCTTTTGCAAGGCGGATCTCCCTCGCATCATTTCTGGTGGACACCAAAGTCGACCCTCTCGGCTGCCTTGATTACGGCGGGGCTGGTTGTGCTTCGGGCCGCAATGGATCTGGTCGCGACCCGCCGCGTGGTTGGATATATACAGAATCTGTATAAGGATTTCCTGCTTCGGCTCACCAATGGCTACAGTCAGATGCGCTGGGCGCGCTTCGTCGAGTGCAATCGCAGTGAGCTTTTAAACCATACCGTTCATACGGCGCGCGAAGCTTCGAATTTTTATCTTCACTGCATTGAGCTGATAGCGGCTGCGGCGGTCGTGACGATTATGACCGTTGCTCTCGTCTACCAGAATCTGGCGGCGGCGTGCGGGCTGGGTGCTGCTGTCATCCTGTTCTATGGAATACATCGATTCTTCATCCGCAAGAGTCTTCACCGAGCCGCGTGGGAGCGCGAGCGTTCGCTGCGCATGCTCCAGAGAAGTCTGGCGGATATGCTCGCCTCCGGAAAGGAGATTCGCACCTATGGGAACCACGATTTCTTTCATGGCCGGATTGCTGAACAAGCCGGAAGCCTTGCCGTAAGCACTCGACAAGTCGCTCTTCTTCCGCTCTTAGTGCGCATCCTTTCCGATCAAGGTGTGGTATTGCTTTTTCTTGGCGTCGTGGTTGCCGTCCAACTGCGGCATGGCGACGTACGCCAGGTACTATCCCTTTTGGTCTTTTATTTCGTCCTCTCTCGACGCCTGCTTCCTCTGATCAGCCAGATATCGTTCATAGCGGGTCAAATGGAGGGCTCGTTTGAGAACGTTCGCATTGTCGATTTCGAACTGAACAGATGTCTTCTGCAGCGAACACCTGCTCTACCAATTCAAATTCCAGCTGCTGGATTCTCCCTGGAACTTGAACGGGTGAGTTTTTCGTTCGATGAAGACTTGCCGCTCCTGCGAAACCTGAACCTGCGTCTGCGGGTGGGAGAGAGTGTGGTGCTTCGCGGGGTCTCTGGTAGCGGCAAGACCTCGCTCCTGAATCTGATCGCCGGTGTCTGTCAACCGGATGCGGGAACTGTGCGTGTGGATCGAACCAGCATCGCGTACGTGCCGCAGGAGATTGCCCTTCTCGACGATTCGATACGGAACAACCTGCTCTTCGGGCTCGCGGAGAAAAGCGATGCAGAGCTGATGGATGCCCTGGCAACCGCCCGGTTGGGGGAATTTGTAGCGGCGCTGCCTCTTGGTCTCGACACCAGCGTCGGTGATAACGGAATCTTGTTCTCTGGAGGACAGCGGCAAAGGCTGGGTCTCGCTCGAGCCATCCTTCGCGGCGTCACCCTTCTTCTCCTGGACGAGGCAACGTCCGCGTTGGACGACGAAAACGAAGGGCGGGTACTTGAGAATCTGAGTACTTCCGGGATAACGGTTGTGCTTGCGACCCATCGTGTGCACAAGCAGTTTTGTGCTCAGCGGGTATTTCGCCTTCGCGAAGGTCAATTGATCGAAGAATCTGAAAGCTTCCTGGCCTCTTCTCAAGATAAGCCGAGGCTCGCATACATCGGGACAAAGAAATGACAAGCCGGTAACAAGTCGCGCTTGCGATCTCTTCATACTCAGCCTCAATACGACTTTAGTTATTCGAGGAAGACAGTGAGAGACGAATGTGTAAAGCCCCCTGCAGTGAGAACCTTCCTTGCTGCATACGCGATAGCTTTTCTTATGTCGGTAAGCGCAACTTTCGGTCAGACTCCGGGGACAGGTGCAATCTCGGGCATTGTCTACGACCCGGCGACCCGGGTGATGCCAAACGCAGAGGTGAGCGCAATCAATGAGGCGACAGGCGCTTCTCGCTCGGTGATGACGACATCGGAGGGCGTCTTCCGGGTGCCGCTTCTGCTCCCGGGAACCTACACCGTGACGGTGAGCGCGGGCGGCTTTGCGACCAGCACCTCGCGTTTGATCCAGGTGACGGTGAGCCAGACCAGTTCTGTCAACGTGACGCTAACCGTCGCGGGAACCAACGCAGACGTGCAAGTAAATGGCAAGCCGGAGATAGCCGACCTGGAGAGTTCGACACTGGGTAGCCTGGTGGACCAGAACGCGATCCAGGTATTGCCGCTTTCAAATCGAAACTACACGCAAATTCTCGGGCTTTCACCCGGCGTGGTGGTGGACTTGCCGAACGCGACCAGTCTGGGGAGTGGCACGCAGAACGTGGCCTCTGATGGCGCGACACCGACGGCGAATAACATTCAGTTCAATGGCATCGATGCCAACAACCTTTCGGAGAATTCAGCTGCTGCTGCTGAAACCGATGCCGGCACGGCGATTCCAGCCCCGGATACGATCCAGGAGTTCCGCGTGCAGACAGCGAACTTCGACGCCGCGTACGGGCGAGGAACGGGAGCGAACGTTGACCTGGTAAGCAAGAGCGGGACCAACAAATTCCACGGCAGCGCATGGGAGTTTGTACGTAACAACATCTTCAACGCGAATGATTTCTTCTCCAAGCTGGACGGCCAGCCACGGGCAGATCTGAAGCACAACCAATTCGGCGCCGCGGTCGGTGGCCCGATCGTGCGCGACAAAACGTTTTTCTTTGGTTCGTATCAGGGACTGACCGAAGTGAACGGCCTTGGGGACGAGCAGCATCCCATTTTGCCGTTGCTCACATCCGACCGATCGGCGGCCACCCTGGGAACCCAGTTCTGTCCCGCAGGTCACCCGGATAGCGCAGGAAATCCTGCGACAGGCTATCTGACCCAGGCGGGCGGAACGCAGGTAGCCTGCGACGGATCGAACATCAATCCGGTCGCGGTGGCGATCCTGAATGCAAAGCTGCCCAACGGGCAGTTCGCTGTACCCAGCCCCCAGGTCACACTGCCGAGCAGCGGGCAGGACGCCTCGGACCAGGTGCCGATGGGGGAGTCGACCTATGCCATTCCGGCGCACTTCCGTGAGGACCAGTTCACGGTCGATATCGATCAGGTTTTAAGCCAGAGGAACACGCTCGCTGGAAGGTTCTTTTATTCGCGCGCGACTACTGACGAACCGTTCTCACCCAATGCGGCGAACGTGCCCGGCTGGGGAACGAATGAGCTCAATCGGAACACCATGTTTGTGCTTTCAGATACCCACGTGTTCAACGCGAATATGGTAAACATTGCCCGCTTCGGCTATATGCGTTTCGACGGATTTTCGACCTTGCAGAATCCGCTCACGGCGGCGGACATCGGAGAAGGCACGCCGACCGGAACCACCACCAACGCCCCAGGGCTGACGGTCGGCGGCTTTACCATCGGCGATGCAGGCACTCCTTCGGCATGGCAGGTGACGAACTCTTTCATCTGGCAAGACACCGTCGCGGTTACCAAGAGACGGAGCAACATGCGCTTCGGGTTGGAGTTCAAGCGGCACCAGGTCGATCAGAACGATCCGGAAGAGACCGATGGGCTGCTCATCATCGGTGGCTTCGATGACTTTCTGCTGGGACAGAGCGCGGCGCAGAACGGCAGCCCGTTTGGCCTGAGCAATATCGGCGTCAGCTTTGCAGGAGCAGGCAATTTCCGCAAGAACGAGCGCTACACCGACTTTGCCGCTTTTGCCCAGGACGACATCAAGCTCACTCCGCGGCTAACCATCAATGCTGGTCTGCGCTACGAAATCTTCGGCGCGCCGACAGAGACGGACGGGCGCCTGTCGAACTTCAACCCGAATATCGCCTCCAGGGGCCCGGTTCCAGCGACGGGCACCTTGACCGGATACACACTGCCTTCGAACTTCCCGGAAACGGTGCCATCGGGTGTGGTCAAGACATCGTATGCGGGGCTGTACCAGACACCGCACGGCGACGTTGCGCCGCGGCTTGGCTTTGCCTGGCAAGTGCTGGAAAATCCGGTTCTCGTGCTGCGGGGAGGGTACGGTATCTACTTCGACCGGCATGCAGCTACCCTTGCCGAGCAGACTATCAACGATCCTCCCTTTACGCTGACGCAGATTGTGGCCGGGGCGCCCAACGGCCCGGCGACGCTGCAGAATCCGTTTGTTCCCCTGGTGCCGCCGAGCTCGAGCTTTCCCATCTACACTCCGCGCACGCCTACTTCAGCTCCGTTTATCGAGGCCACCAACCCGAACATACTGGACGGCACGACCCAGGAATACAACCTGAACCTGCAATACGGAGTGGGACGTGGTTACCTGTTGCAAGTGGGATATGTGGGAACCCAATCGAGGCACCGTTCGGGGCAGGTTGAATTTGATCAGGCCCTGCTGGCGAGTCCCCAGAACCCGGTGTACGGCGAGACCACGAACTCGATCGGCAATGTGCCTGCCAGAATGCCGGTCCAGGGCGTAAGCGAGGGGTCGCTCTACACGGATTCGCCATTCATCGCCAACTACAATGCTCTCCAAACCAGCATCACGAAACGGATGACGCATAACTTGCAGCTCCAGGCGAGCTATACGTGGTCCAAGAATCTGGATGAAGTCAACGGAGAGGTCGGTACCGATCTTTTCGAGTTGCAACTACCGACCAACAACCAACATGACCTCAGGCATTCCTCCTACGGGCCCGCGGGGACAGACCGCGATCAGAGAGTGGTTGCGAACTTTGCCTGGGCAGCACCGAAATTCACTTCGTTCCCGGCACTGCCGCGCTACTTGCTTACTGACTGGATGTTTTCCGGTATTGCCGTCTTCCAAACAGGCATTCCGCTCAGTGTTTTTGACAGCAATGCGGGCTCTGTCTATGGACTGCTCGGCGGCGAGGTGAGAGCCCAGCGTGCAACCGGCGATCCTGCCACACACGGTTCGATGTTCTCGCGTGTAATCAATGGTTATCTCAACCCAGGCGCCTTCACGCGCGCGCCCGAAGCACCCAACGGCACCAGCCTCGCGGACCAGGACTTCGGCGACAGCGGCGTTGGCTTTGTCCGGGGTCCGGGTCAACACAACTTCGATATGGCCGTGGAGCGTGTCTTCCCAGTGAGGGAATCGAGCAGCTTCCGCTTCCGCGTGGAGTTCTTCAACCTGACCAATACGCCCCAGTTCGGTAACCCCAACACCAGCCTGGGCTACAGCGATCCGACTCTTCTGAATCCGTCGGCAAGCCCCACCTTCGGCAAAATCACCTCAACCGTGACCAACCCGCGCATCATTCAATTCGCGGCCAGGTATGTGTTCTGACAGATGAGACGCAGCTGAAGTGGAGACAGGACCACGCCACTTCAACACCACAACCCAGGAGACGGATGATGTTATCGATTGAAGACCTCGAAGCCGCATGCACCGCATCTCAGCGTGTAGAGCCTCAAAGGCACAATATGGAACCGCCGGAACTCTCTTTCCAGGCGACTTTTTACCCGTTTGGCTTCCCGGCCGAAGTAACGACCAACTCGGAAAGCGTGCTCAAACAATACGAGGAGCTTTGGGGAAATTTCACCCAGCAGCACGATACCGAGCCGCTGCGGACAGATGTGCAGGTGGTGGATACGCATACGACCGAGTGTCCGCCGGAGCCTACGTACAGGTATATGCGGCCGCTCATGATGTGTGTTGCCGATGCGAACAACTACAGCATGGTCGATTTGGAGTATTGCCAGGCGAAGATTGTGATTTCACGCGCCGCGTTGCGAAATCGCCTCTACGCGCAGTATTTCATCCTGGGAACGGTTGCTTGCTGCGTTGCGACTCGGCATACAACGCCGGTGCATGCCGGGTGTGTTGCCCTGGATGGACGAGGCGTGCTGTTGTGCGGTGACTCTGGAGCGGGTAAGTCGACGCTATCGTATGCATGCGCCCGCGCGGGATGGACTTATGTGACGGACGACGGAAGTTTTCTGCTGAATGGAGGAACCAAGCGGCTGGTGACGGGGGACTGCCATAAGGTCCGCTTCCGGCCGTCTGCTGCTCAGCTGTTTCCAGAGATTGAAGGCCTTGAGATCACGCCGCGCGCCGCGGGAAAACCCTCGATCGAAATGCCGACTGCACGCATGGCGAATATCACCACCGCGCAAACGGCGCGGGTGGACTTCATCGTCTTTCTGAACCGGCGTGCGAGTTCGCCACAGCAACTTGTGCCCTACCGGAGGGATGTGGCTCGTCACTTCATGCGGCAGATGCTTTACGGTCCGCCACAGTTGCTTGCCACGCAGTATAGGGCTATCGAGCGGCTCCTCACTGTCCAGGTTTTTGAGCTGCGCTTCACTGACCTGAATTGGGCCATCGATCGGTTGCGGGTACTGGTGCAGGAGGATCGCTGATGGAACTGCTGCTCGATCCTACGCCCGACGCATCGACGGCGGTCTCCTTCTGGAGGCATCCTTCCGCTTGGTTGCAGGAGAAGAACCTTAGTCGTGGCTACTGGATATTTTTCTCGGCTGCTTTCTTCTTCGACGCCGGGTTCGCGATCTACGTTTTTCTATTCAACCTGTACTTGCTGGACCACCGCTTCAATGAGCGGGCCATGGGGTGGATAGGCGGCGCAATGACACTGGGCTCGCTGGTAGGAACCTTGCCCGCCGGTGCGGTGGCGCAAAGGATCGGTATACGTCCGCTGCTCATCGTACTGTTCGTGAGCGCTCCCCTGGTGAACGCGATCCGCGCAGTGTGGGTCTGGGAGCCTGCCCAGATCGGGCTGGCGTTCCTGGCTGGCTTAGCGATGAGCAGTTGGGGCGTCTGCTTTCTTCCCGCGGTGGCCCGGCTTACCACGGAGAAGAACCGCACCGCGGGCTTCAGCTTGATCTTCTCGGCCAGTGTCGGCACCGGCATGTTGGGTGGCATTGTTTGCGGTTATCTGCGTCAGTGGCTGGGAATGGCGGGTTTCGCAATGCAACCCGCTGAAGTGAAGCGCTTCATCCTCCTCGTCTCGTGCGCTGTCGCCTTCTTAGGGCTGATTCCTGTGCTGCGTCTCCGCATACCATCGCAGCCTCAGGAACAAAACTCGCTCGATTTCCAGGCGACCCGCTGGAGTTGGTTGCGTGCCTGGAAGCTCAATCCGTTCCTGTGGCGATTCCTGCCTTTGATGGCTCTCTGGTCCGCGGTATTGGCTGCGTTCAACCCATTCGGCAATGTTTATCTTTCGCGGGAACTGCATGTTCAGATGACGCAGATAGGACTGATCTTCTCCACGGTACAGTTGCTGCAGCTGTGCATGGGACTTCTGGCGCCATTTGTTCTCCGCGCGCTTGGATTGGTAAAAGGCATTGCTGCCACGCAGATCCTTGCCGCCGTTGTGCTCGCCTTGATGGCGGGAGCAAGGAATGGACAACTGGCTGTTGCGCTCTATCTAACCTTTTCCGCGGCGCAGTGGATGAGTGCTCCAGGACTCTACAATCTGCTGATGAACGAGACCCCGGACGCAGAGCGCAGCACAGCCGCGGCCATGACGCTGTTCTGCAATGCGCTGGTGGCGTCCGCTGCCACGGCCGGCGCCGGCATCCTCTTGACCAGGTTTGGATATCCTCCCGTGCTCTTTTCGCTTGCCGTCGTGATCCTGGTCATTGCGCTACTCTTCCGGTTCCTGCTTTCGCCGTCACAACACGCTGTTCCGGCACAACCGTAAGAGCATCGGACGCTCGCGCAGAACCCACTCAAGGAGAACCAAGATGAGGAGCATGATGGCCTTGCTGCTGGCGTCGTTCGCTGCGCCGCTTGCGCACGCGGGCGTGCTGCTGCCTGGAGGCGTGCAGTTGCTTTGCCATCGGACGGCCAATGAAGACGTGCCGGAAAACACACTGGAGTCGCTGGATCAAGCTGCGTTGCTGGGGTGCAATGTGGTGGAGATCGATCTTCGCCGCACGCTCGACGGCAAGATCGTGCTTAACCATGACGGCATCCTGGAGCGGTTGACCGACGGCGTCGGCGAGGCTGAGACAACCTACTACGGCGACCTGCAATTGCGCGATGCAGGCCTATGGATGGGCGAGCGATTCGAGAATATGCACATGACCCTCTTCCAGGACGCACTACGGTTAGCGCGCGAGCGGGACATTCGCCTGGTCCTGGATATGAAAGACAAGGGCCTGGGGCCAGAAGTGCTGCGGATACTCGAACGCGAAGGCATGCTGCAGCGCGTCCAATTCAATGGTGAATGGGAAGATGTGAAGAAGTTATATCCGGCAGCGAGCGATGTCGGCGACGGGACCGTATGGGTGCAGCCGGGAGTGACCGAGGATCAGGTAAGGCAGTCCCACCGCCAGGGCAAAGCCGTAGTGGCAAACTTTTCCGCCAACGATCATGAGATGGACCTGGCCGGGATGAGAGCCGCAGTCGCAGCGGGCGTGGATGGCATCAACGTAGACTATCCCCGGCTGGGCGCGGATGCAGTAGGCAGGCCGGTGGAACGCAGGCTGCACGAACTCATCCTCAAGGCCGATTCTGGCGACAGCGGCGCTCGCGTGGCGGCCATCCAGGAACTGTCCCGGTATAGTGGATTTCCGCTTCAGGGGAATTTTGCGCAATGGTTATCGGATGCGGACGATCATGTTTCGCGCGCTGCCGCGCTGGCGCTGGTCACGGCACGTCCACGTCCCCCTGTATCCGCCTTCACCGATGCACTGCAGTCCGGTAATGCGGATGCGCGCGCGAATGCGGCCTGGGCGCTGGGCATGCTGCATGCTCCGGCAAGTGCGTTGCTGCCTCTGCTTCGAGACCAGGACCCCCACGTACTGCAATCGGCTCTGCAGGCGCTGGGCCGCGCGCCGGGTGAAGTGAGCGCCGGCGCCTTGCTGCCGCTGCTGTCGCATGACGATCCCGCGGTGCGAGGTGCGGCTGCCGTGGCGCTTGCGCGGCACCAACCGGAAACAGCCGTCAAGGCTATCCCAGTGCAGTTGCAACGAGAGGTCGTTTTCGAGCAGGGCATCCGCGACGACAATGTAAGACGGGGCAAGCCTCGATACACCCAACCGGAAATTGACGTGATCATGAAATCCTTCAAGTGCCAGATGGAGATGATGCGGGCGCTCGCTATGCTGCAGGGGAATGATGCCACCCGTGAACTGGCGGCGCTGGCCTTCCGGCCGGACCAAGGTCTTTCATCTTACGATGGCATTGTGGCCGGATTTCAAATGTGGGACCGCATCGCAGCCGATGCCGCGCCCGCGGTCCAGGCACTTGGATCAAGCGATCGGCAAGTGGCGGATCGGGCGGAGTGGATGCTGGTCAAGGCGAACCCGGCGGCTCTACCAGAGGTGCGCAAGGCGCTCGGTAGCGATAACAAAGGGGTACGCGAGCGGGCGATGCGCATCGTGGCCTGGCAGGGCGATACGGGATCGCTCACCGCTCTGGAGGCAATACAGAAGACGGACACGGCAGACGCTGCCCTCGCCGCATGGGCCATTGAAAAGATCGAAAGCCTTCATCCAAACGGTCGCTAACGTTGTTGACCGTAGTAGTAGTAATGGATGCCGGTCTGGAATTGCATTCCGGCGGAGCCTGTGTCCTAACAGAACCGTATAGGAACGGGGGGCACCCATCCTATCCCTAACAGGCGATAGAGAAGGCGCTGCGCTCCGCTCCGGTCGAGTTGACAAATTCCTTTAACAAGAAGAATTGTCATCCGGAGCAGTCGACTCGCGGTGGCGAGTGAAGAGAGAAATTACACCTGCAACAAGAGCTCTGGGTGCCCCATTCAAGCCGTATTTTGGCTTGAGTGGGCTACCGTGCCTCCCCCACTCGTTTGTCATTAGGACGGGAGCGGGCCAACGCCACCAACCTCGACAGGAAATCCGGGTAGCGTAGTGGAGGGACCCGCTGTTGTCTCGATTGGCATCCGATGGCGACGATCCAAACTAAACCATTTCACCTGAGAGTTCCCAACACATTGTCGCACTTCACGGGTTGAAGAAGTGGAGCAACTGCTCCTCGTCATGCTTGCTGAGCGAAGCGCGCACGCGCATGTGGCGCACGATGGTGCCGGAGATGCGCGGCGAGAAACCTTCCGGTGCGTTGTGGCAGCGAGAACAGTTCTGCTGAAAGATGCGCTCGCCTTCGTCTTCATGCGGCTGCGCTGCCTGGGTGACTGTCGGCTTTTTGCTTGCTGCTGGAGCAGGCGGATGATCCTGCTGCACAACCGGCGGTAGCAAAGGCGCCCCAGTCAGGGCAATCAAAGCTAATAGCTGTTTGTCTTCTTCACGCTGTTGCGACGCACGAGCGACGGTGACCGGCTTTTTTTCTGTCGGCACAGTCTGGGGAAACGCAGGCGCCGCAGCCAGGATGGCAAGAGCAACGAAAAGATGTTTTGAACGCATGGTCATTTGCCTTTCCAGGCCGGGAAGAGGAAGCGGTAGACGATTCCCGTCTCCCAGATGTTGTGGTTTCCGGTGGAGGAAAACTGGCGCGCGTAGCTGGTAAGAATTCTGGTGTTGTGCGGCAGGTTGTAGTCGAGACCGAAGTCTGCGCGTTGCGTGTTCACCAGCGGCACGCCGTCGCTGATCGTGGAGTTGTCGAGGCGGAAGGTCTGCTGCATGCGAAACACAGGTTCAAACCGGCCAATGAAGCTGTTGAGGCCACCGAAGGCCTGCGTACGGTAATCGAACTCGGCCCAATAGCCCTGTGCGTGCTGGCCGCGGTTGAACTCCGAGCGAAAACGGAAGGCTGTGTTCTTCGGCTCCCACCAGACGTAGGTACCGAAAAAATTCTCATGCGTGCCCTGTAGCAGGCGACTGTACGAGAAGCCCATCTCCAGACGCTTCTCCGGTAGGTAAAGACTGGTACGGCCTCCGGAGGAACGCTGAGAGGAGAACTGGGAATTTGTAGAGAGGGCGGAGAAGTAGGCAGCGTAGGCGAGGGAGTACTTGGGCCGCGAGATAGCGGATCCGCGAAGCTGGCCACCGACGCCGAGGCCTGTGGACATGAGACCGATGTTGGAGGCAATTGGGCCGTCCTGGAAGAGCCCGATCCAAATGGGTGATAGGCGCTCGTTATAGGTTTGCCAGGGAAGCAGAAAGCTGCCACCCACAACGGTGATGTGTGGCGAAGCGATGTAGTCTCCCTGAAGATAAGTGAGCCCGATGAAGTGGCTGTGATCGTAGCCGGGTTGGGCGCTATTGCCACTGGGAGCCCAGGTCTCGAGCAGGGCCGCCCGCGACTCAACCAGAATATGCGGGCCAATCGGCGCCGCCAGCAAAGGCTCGATGATCGGGGTGAAGGTCGTGTTACCGGTGTTGGTGTTGGTGAGGAACCCTACACCACCGGACAAAAGCGGCGTGTTCTGTGCGGCTCCGCAGAGGGCAGAGCAGAGCAAGGCCAGGGCAAAGGCGATTGGCCTCGCTGACCGTGCCATTTTCGAGAGAGGACGATTCCGGATCGGACGCGGCATAACAGCCACAGTAGCGATAATCGTGCTCCGATGTGTCTCGGTATGGTCTGCATTTTGTCAATTGATTGTCACTTGCAGAATTCAAACATGTCCCAGCTTGTGCCCCTTTGGCAACGCAATTCGCTCGGTCACCATCTCGGCGACAAGGCAATGACAATCGCTTTACGGTGACATGACAATCCGTAATCGAGAGCTGGCTAGAGTCAGGACAGTCAGGTTCCTCCGGGCAATTTGCTCTCCGCATGCAGAGTTGGCGATCCCGAGGCGCACTCAGGTTGGCTTCCATGTCCACACTGCATACGAACGCGTCACTCAAGCCTCTGGGCAGGCAACTGCAAGCGCGCGAGGCCGTCCTGCTGCTTTTTTGCGATCCTCTACCAGAACAGTACGCGCGGTTGTGGCACCTCTCGGATCATGAATGGCAACAACTGTTGCACTGGCTGGATACCAGCGGTCTGGCGTTGTATTTCCTCGATCGAGTACTCGAGCTCCAACTGAGCGACCTGTTGCCGCGAGCGGTCATGGCCCGCCTGCAGCAGAATCTGATCGACAATACTGAGCGGCTCCGCGGTATGGTCGACGAATCGATAGAGATCCAGCGTGAGTTTCAGGGCGCCAATCTTTCCTACGCCATTTTGAAAGGATTTTCGTTCTGGCCGCATTCAGTACCGAAGCTGCAGTTGCGATCGCAGCTGGACCTCGATTTTCTGGTGGCGGAGAAGAGCATCTCTCAGGCGCGGCAGATGCTCGAGCGCAGAGGCTATCGTCTGCACGCGATCAGCGGCAGAAGTTGGGAGTTCAAGACGGACCATATCCCAGAAGGTTCGCTGAAGGACTTGTACAAGAATGTGCCTTACCGGTGCGTCGAGCTGCACGTGGAGACCAATATCAATGGTGACTCCCCCTTGTTGGCGCGCGCAGTGAAGCGTCGTTTCCATGGCATCTGCATGCCGGCGCTTTCACCGGCCGACCTCCTTCTCGGACAGGCACTGCACTTGTTTAAACACGTGTGCAGCGACTTCTCACGCGCGGCGCATTTGCTCGAGTTTCGCCGCCATGTACTCGCCCACCGCGAGAATGATGCCTTTTGGCAAGAACTTCAGTGCCTTGCCGAGGAGAACCCGAGGGCCGCCCCCGCACTTGGTGTGGTGACGCTACTGATTACTCAGGTGATGGGGGACTTCGCGCCAGCGTCGCTTACCCATTGGACTGTCGATCGTCTTCCCGATTTCGCGCGGCTTTGGGTAGAACTGTATGGCTCCCGCTCTGTTCTCGCCAGTTTTCCCGGCAGCAAGCTATACCTGCTGCTGCAAAGGGAGCTTGCATCCGTGGGCGTTCCGGCAAAGCGTACGCTGCGCCGGGCGCTCTTGCCTTTGCGCTTGCCCCCGCCCATCTCGCCCGCGTCCGCGAACGACACCCTGCCAATGCGCCTCCGCCGATACCGGATACAGTTCCGTTTCATTTGTTTCCGCCTGCGCTTTCACGTCGTGGAGGGGGCTCGCTATATGTGGGAGTTATTTCATTGGCGGCAGCAAATGAAGTTGCGTGCCCGGAGCATCTGATCCTGATCGTCCATCTGGGAAAAGCCAAGGTTTCAGAACTGGATTCGAGTCTCTTCCCGGGACAACAAAAGAATGACAATTCACTGACCAACGCATGACACGCCTACGGGCCTGGTTCCTTACGTTCAAGTGATAGAGCTCAAAGCCCATGCAGCAATCTTCCACTTCCGCCGGTGCAGTCAACGTGACCACAAGCCGGCCTCCGCACCGCGCTACCCTCAGCATGCGCGCCCCGCAAATTGCGTTCTTCGTGGCGGCATCGATGCTGATGGTTTTCTTCGCCGGCGGAGCCACCGCCAACGGTCAGGCGCCGCTTTCCCCTGTTCCTGCGCAGCGCACCCCGCAGTCCACTGCGCAGCCCAACACAGACAATGGTGCAGCGACGGAGACGACCGATGGCAGCGAAAAATATAGCGATCCGAACGGCTTTACAAACACCAGCAACTCGGCGGCGTCATACAGCCTCTCGTCCAGCCAGATCATCGACATTCTGCAGCAGAACCCTGACCTGGTGTTGGAGCTTAAATCCCAGGTGGCTGATCGCATGCAGGAGCAGGGCACACAAATCGATGCGAATGAGATCTCCGACGAGATGCTCTATGACCAGATTGCCGGCAACGCCGGCCTGCGTGCAAGCATTACCAGCTTTCTGCGCGCGCGTGGATATGTCTCCGACGATGATCTCCAGAGCGGCGCACCTGGCTTAAGTGGCGCGAGCGAGGACACGAACGCTGGGCAACGCGCCCTCATGCAGACCGGCGGCGTAAATGCACCAAGGCTCCCGGCCGAATCAGGACTGGAGTCGGGGCAGTCGCGCATAGAGTCAAGTAGTCTGCCGTCAACAGCGACCCGGTCGATGGGTTCTGCCGGCACTCGCCCGACCCCTGGAGAAAAAAGAGATCGCGAAGAGGTAAACTCATCGACCGATCTGCCGAAAGTGCTTCGCCTGCCCTCGCCATACAATCTGCGGTCGATGCGCGATCTTTATACGCAAATCCCTGACCAGACCGCGCGCCTCAAGCGCTTCGGCTCTGAAGTCTTCCTGAACCGTGATGTGGTTGCTGCGCGCGCCGTATCGGCTCGCGACACCCCGCTGGACACACCTCTGGGACCGGACTACGTGGTCGGTCCGGGGGACACCCTCACGATCAACATGTGGGGCAGCGTTACCGTCGGCATCACCCGCATGGTTGACCGCAGCGGCCGTATCCTGTTGCCGGAAGCGGGCTCGCTGGAAGTTGCGGGCCTCACTCTGGACCGGGCACAGGGCCTGATCGGAAACGCGCTCAAACAGCAGTATCGCAATGCTCAGGTCGTGATCACGGTTTCGCGACTGCGATCCGTGCGGGTGTATGTAGTCGGCGACGTGCAGCGTCCTGGCGGTTACGACATCAGCTCGTTGGCAACTCCGCTGAGCGCTCTGTACGCCGCTGGTGGTCCCACGGCGGCAGGTTCGCTGCGCACATTGCGCCACTTGCGCGGGCAACAGCTGGTGGAGCAGGTCGATCTTTACGACTTCCTGCTGCACGGTGTTCGCAACGGAAGCGCCCGTTTTGAAAGTGGGGACACAGTGCTGGTCCCCCCGGCCGGTCCTGAGGTCGCGGTTTACGGTGCGGTAAAGCGTCCTGCGATTTACGAAGTGAAAGCCGGCGAAACTTCGCTGGCTGCGCTCCTCAAGGATGCTGGTGGCTTTACGGTTGCCGCTTCGCTTGGCCACATCAGAATTGAGCGCATCGATCCCAACCATCAGCGCGAAACGGTCACACTGAATCTCGCCGGCGAACAAAGTCCTCAGGCCGATCGCAATGCAATCGATGTGTTTCAGGTACAGGATGGCGATCGCATTCGCGTCGAACCAATCCTGCCCTATAGTGAGCGGGCCGTTTATCTGGAGGGCCATGTCGCACGTCCGGGCCGGTTGCCCTACATGGATGGCATGCGCCTCGGCGATGTGCTGCACAGCTATCGAGACATACTGCCCGAGCCCGCTGCCCATGGAGAGATTGTCCGCCTGGTTCCCCCGGATCTTCACGCCGAGACCATCGATTTTGATGTACCCGATGTATTGATCGGTAACGGGAACCTCGCTCTCCAGCCATTCGATACCATTCGCATTTTCGGACGTTACGAAGTGGACGCACCCAAAGCCACGATTCTTGGTGAGGTACAACGTCCCGGCTCATACCCCATGTCAAAAGGTATGACTGCCGCGCAGCTGGTGCGCATGGCGGGCGGGTTTAAACGGGACGCTCTGTTGGAAAAAGCTGACCTGACCAGCTATGACGTGACCAATGGCAATCGGATCGTTGAGAGTCTCGCCATGGTGCGCATTGGGGCGGCTGTCGATGGAACCGACCTGAATGCGGATCTCCTGCTCAAACCGGGCGACATCCTCACCATCCACCAGATCACTGGATGGAACGATATAGGCGAATCGATAACCATTGATGGCCAGGTCAAATTTCCCGGGAACTACGGCTTTCATGATGGCGAACGCCTCAGCTCTGTTTTGCGCAGGGCGGGAGGATTTCTTTCCACGGCTTATCCCATGGGCGCCGTTCTGGTCCGGGAGCAAGTGCGTGAGCTGGAGCAGAAGAGCCGGGAGGAACTCATTCGGCAGATCGAGACCAACTCGGCCGCTGCGCGGCTCTCACCCAACCTGTCAGGCGGTGACACCGGCACGTTGCAGCTGATCAAGGCCCAACAGGATGAGGTGTTGCAAGACCTGAAGAGTCATCCGCCGGCCGGCCGCATGGTGATCCACATAACCGCCGATATCGACAGCTGGGCCAATACGCCGGCGGATATCGAACTGCGTCGGGGCGACGTGCTTACGATTCCCAAGCAGCCGGGCTTTGTGCTCGTCACCGGGCAGGTCTACAACGCGACTGCCCTCACCTTTGCGCCAGGCGAGACTGCGGGATGGTACCTGAGTCACGCGGGAGGAACCAACTCGACTGCGAATCGCAAAGAGATCTTCATCATTCGTGCCAATGGCTCGGTGATCGGCCGTCGTTCGGGAGAGTGGTTCGACGCCAATGTGTTATCGACCAAACTCAATCCCGGCGATGTGGTCGTCGTTCCTCAGAAAATCATCGGCGCGTCCCTGCTATGGAGAAATCTGCTAACCACGGCGCAGCTCGCCTCGTCCATCGCCATCACTGCCTCGGTGGCAGCCCTGTAGGCAAACATGTCGAATCCGCATAATTTCACCACCATCGTTCCGGCATCCATTGTCCCCGCCTTCGAGCACGGCGAGCAGACGCCGGAGCACTGGGCAGTCCGTGCGATGCTGCTGTGGAAACATCGCCGCATGCTTGCGCGAGTAACCATCATCGCGTTCATCGTGGGTCTTACCTTCGCATTCCTCATTCCCAAACGCTATAAGTCCAGCGGGAGCATTATGCCGCCCGATCAACAGAGTTCGGGAGCGATGATGCTCGCCGCGCTCACATCGCGTTCCGGTGCCCTGGGTGGGCTGGGCAGCCTGGCGGGCGGTCTACTGGGCGCACACACGACAACTGCACTCTTCGTCAACCTTCTGCACAGTGGAACCGTGAGCGGCCATCTCATCGATCGCTTCCATCTGCAACAGCTGTATCGCAACCGCTATCGCATCGATACGGCCAAGCGCCTTGCCCACCGCACGACGGTCACCGAGGACAAGAAGAGCGGCGTCATCACGGTTGAGGTGGAGGATGAAGATCCCGTGCGGGCTCGCGACCTGGCCCAGGCGTACCTTGACGAACTGAACAAGCTGGTTACGCAGACCAGTACCTCGACCGCTCACCAGGAACGCGTCTTCATCGAGGGGCGCCTGCACTCAGTCGCGGCCGACCTCGAACGCGCGCAGCTTGACCTGAGCGAATTCTCGAGCAGAAACAGCACCGTCGATATCAAGGAGCAGACCCGTGCCATGGTCGATGCGGGTGCGCGCATACAGGGGGAACTTCTGGTCGCACAGTCCGGGCTTGAGTCACTCCGTCAGATCTACGGTGACGGGAATGTGCGTGTCCACGAGACAGAAGCCCGCATCGCGAGTCTGCAACGCGACCTGGAAAAAATGACGGGTTCGTCTGCCCCTTTGATCGCGAAGGCCGCCCCAGGCAGCGGTGGACAATCTGACTTCGAGGACAAAGGCGAACTCTATCCGCCATTGAGGCAGCTTCCACGGCTCGCGGTTCCTTACGCCGATCTTTACCGCCGCGTACGAGTCCAGGAGACGGTGTATGAGCTGCTCACGCAGCAGTACGAGATGGCCCGGATTGAGGAGGCGAAGGATGTTCCGGTGGTGAGTGTGATCGACTCTCCCGGAATACCCGAGAAGAAGTCGTTTCCTCCCCGGCTGTTGCTCGCCCTGGGGTTGACGTTCTTTGTCTTCGCCACTACGGCAGCTCTGATCCTGATACGAGATTACTGGTCGCGGGTCGATCCGGGCCATCCGGGCAAGATACTTGCGACCGAGGTTCTCCTGGCAGTGCGCAAGCGAACTCGCTCGATCGTTCTGCACCGAGGCGCCGCATGAAAAAGCACCCGGCGAACGCCGGTGCAGTTGGGACCTTGGTATATCTGCCACCGTCGCGCCGGCCCTTGCGGCAAAAGGGAGCAGCGTTCCTTGTCTACGCCATCGCCAGACTTTACCGGGTCCAGGAGGTATCGAAATTATGAAGATTCTCATCGCTGCGGCTTCTTTCTCCTCGCAAATCTCGGGGTTGCAGCGCCACGCCTTCAATGTGGTGCGATGCCTCTTGCAGCTCCCGGAGATTTCCGCGGTGCATCTTGTGGTCGCGCCCTGGCAGCGCGCGATGGTCGAGGATGCAGGCTTCGAGCCCGACCCCCGGCTAACGATTCACATCGCCGAGATGGAGGTAAGCTCGCTCAGCCGGAACGTGTGGTACTACCGGGAGTTGCCGGCTCTAGCTGCTCGTCTGCGGGCTGACGTTGTCCATCTGACTTTCCCCATGCCTGTGGATGGCGCATCGTTCGCGTGTCCGACCGTACTGACCCTGCATGACTTATACCCCTATGAGATTCCGAAGAACTTTGGCTTCCCCAAGTGCATCTTCAACCGGCTGGTTCTGCAGCAATGCCTGCGCAATGTCGATGCGATTGCCTGCGTCTCGGAAATTACGGGGATTCTGTTAAGGCGGTATGCGCCGGCCGCCACCTGGCGAAAAGCCACCCGCATCTACAACTGCGTAGAGGCGGAGCCGGTCTGCGCCATACAGTCTCCGATCCCTGGATGGCAGGGTGAGCCATTCCTGCTCTGTGTCGCGCAGCACCGCCGCAACAAGAACATCCCGCTGCTGCTGCGGACCTTCGATCGCCTGTTACGACATCGAGCGATCGATCGGAAGATGCAACTTGTGGTCATCGGTATTGCCGGACCAGAAAGCCGCCGTATCCATCGACTCGTGTCTGATCTACGCCTCGACGGGCGCGTCCATTTTCTCGAAGGGCTATCGGAACCCGAGTTGCAGTGGTGCTATGGGCGAGGCGAAGCGCTGGTCACTCCCTCCATCACCGAGGGCTTTGGTCTGCCGGTGGCTGAGGCGCTCCTTGCGGGGTGTCGCGTTGTTTGCTCAGACATACCGGCCTTTCGCGAAGTGGGGGGCGATCACTGCCGCTTCGTAGCCTTGCGCGGAGATGAAGAAAAGGCGCTTGCGGAAGCGATTGTCGCGACCGTGAATCAACCGGCGAGGACGCCGATCTCTCTGCCCCAGTTTTCGTCATCGCTTCTTGCCCAGCAGTACCTGGGGCTCTATCGCGGCCTCATAACCTCTGCTGTGCTGCCTCACAACGCCAGGTTTTCCGCTTCGCTGCAAGCCGCCGCAACAGAAAGACAATCTCTATAACCGCACGGAACGTACGGGGTTCGCGTGCAGAGGGGTGAACATGGCCGCACCTCGATCGTTCGCAGCTGGATCTTTCGCATCGGGCCTCTACACGGAGGTTCTCGCCGCTTCGCGCGGGGAAAGGCAGGTGATTTCCAGAGCGCCGTTCGCCAGGGTGATGACTCTCTGTGAGGTATTGGCGGATGTTCTCACCTGCGCATCGGGAGTATTTGCGGCCTATTTTCTCTACGCATCGCTGCACATGGGCCGCCAGCCCCACTATCCCACGCGTGAGGTCGCGGTTGTCAGTGTCGTGGCCGGTCTGCTCATGGTGCTTCTGCTGCAGAGAGATGGTGCTTATCGCGGAGGCGGCAGCCTGCCCCAGATTCGAGCAACGGAACACGCACTGCGCATTCCCGCTCAGTCCCTGCTCCTCCTCCTGCTATGCAGCTTCCTTTTGCATCTGAACGTTCCCAACGCGGCATTCCTTGTCGCTCTCATCCTGCTTCCGCTCGTGCTGATTCTTGAGAAGCAGATACTGATCGCAGTGATGCGCATCCTGTATGTCAGAGAGTACGGCGTCGATCGTGTGGTCGTTTATGGAGCAGGTGACGCAGCCAGGCGCATGGTGCCGGCCCTTCTTGATTCACCCCGGTTGGGACTGCGTCCAGTGACAGTGATCGATGATGACCCCACGCGTGCCGAGGGGCGCATATACGAGATGGGAGACCGCCGCGGTCTTTCCGTTCCCGTGCAAAGCGGGCCGCTGACAACGCCGCTGCTCCAGTCCTGTCAGTGCAAGATGCTGATCGTAGCCGTCTCAAACCTTTCCCCGGAAAAGCTGGCCGCAGCCGCAACTGCCGCGAAGCAGGCCGGAGTGGGGATCGCGTTTCTTATGGACTCGGTGGTGGAGAAGCCATCGTGGACTGAATCGATCGACCTGGGCGGCCTGCTGCTTACCTCCACAGCTCACCCCATCGCACCCTTTCACTATGCACTGGTCAAGCGCATGGCAGATGTGATCGTGTCGTCTCTTCTTCTCCTGTTGTTGGCCCCCGTACTTTTTCTGATTGCTGTACTGATAAGGCTGGACTCGCCCGGCCCCGCACTTTTCGTTCAGAAAAGAGTAGGTCGCAATGGAAAGCTCTTCGACATGTACAAGTTCCGCTCCATGCATACGACCGCGGCGAGATACGATTTGTCTCCGACCGAATCCTGTGATTCTCGAATTACCAGGATCGGAAGGTTTCTCAGGCGGGCCAGTCTGGACGAACTGCCACAGCTGATCAATGTCTTCCTGGGAAACATGTCGCTGGTCGGGCCGCGCCCGGAGATGCCCTTCATTGTGCGCCGCTACAACTCCCGCCAACGGCAACGGCTTCAGGCAATTCCTGGGATTACCGGCCTATGGCAACTGAGCGCCGGCCGGGCCTTTCCGATCCACGAGAATATGCAGTACGACCTTAGCTATATCCAGAGCCGCACTTTTTTTATGGATATGGCCATTCTGATCCACACCCCTTTCCGTGCCATGCGCGGAGGTATCTAGCGAAAGTGAGTTTGACCGCATGTCAATACCGCGCAGACCTGTCAGTTGTGACAGTCTCGCGAGCTCTCGCAACCTTCTAGGCTAAGACATGCTTTTTTCCTTAGGCCTCGCCCGGGTTCTACGGGCGAGGTTTTTTTTCGCCGCCGCGCTTGCAGGATGATTCCGTGGCATGCTGCTTGCGAAGGAACTGCTGCAGCCTTAACACATGATCCGGATCACAACGATCCTCCCCGTCCGGGTCGCAACGCTTCCTGCATCGATGTACGCCGGCGATGGGGTCGGTATCGCCAGTCCTACCCAGGGCATCATGCTGACCAACACAGGTTCAAGCGCGATCACGGTTGCTTCGCTCGGTCTGACGGGCCCTTTAATCACGGCCATGGCGCTCGACTTCGGAGTCAGCGTAGCAACAGCAAGCAGGACTCAAGTAATCAAAGATCCGTTCCCGTCCGGCGGTGGACGCGAAGGCGTTTACAATCAAGAGAATCACAGCGGGCATCGTGATGCTGAGCCAGCAATAGATGTACTCTGAAGTTCTGTCTCCCATGTTGTTGAAGGGCCTATAGCTCAATGGTTAGAGCAGCGGACTCATAATCCGTTGGTTCCAGGTTCAAGTCCTGGTGGGCCCACCAATCGAATCCGCAACATAAGTCGCCATCCTGCCCTTTAATCCCGTCCCATAAGAGTCGTTGATCCTGAGCGATCCGAGATTTGGCTCTGATCCCCGGGTCTCCCAGTCAACCCCAAAGTAACCCCCGAAATGATAACCGGCGATTCAAGAAAAGAGTTTCGGCGGCAGACTCCGATTTCCCCAGCGCGATATCCTGTGAGCAGATGATTTCGGCACAGCGGGCGGCTCTCGCGTACCTCTTGCTGGTCGGCAGTTGCCGGTAGTTTCGGCCTAAAGCGAGCGAAGGACAGTTTTACCGCTGTCCGGTGTCACACCCGATCCCTGTCACAAAATAAGGCAATCCAAGCATCCCGCCGCGCGGCGGGATTTTTTGTGCACCCACCCTGCTTCCCCGCAGCGGCGGAACCTCTGTCTCTAACTTCTCTCAAATTCTAGGAGCCACCTATGCCAAAAAATAAAGTCAGCGATCCCATCACCGATCAGGAAATAGCCTTTGCCCGCCAGGTCCTCTCTGGCGGCATGACCGACCGTCAAGCCGCCGAAGCCGTCGGCCTCAACCCCGACTCCGCCGCTTACACGAAAGCCAAACCCCGTGTCCGCGCCTTCATGCTCGAGCACCGCGCCGCCGTGCAGCAACAACTCCTCCAGCAAGACGCCGACCTGTCCCGGCGCGCCGTGGAGGAAATGCGCCCCGTGGGTCCGGACCGCGAGCAAGTACTGGCACGCCTCTGGGAACTCGCCCACCTCAGCCCCGAAACGACCCGAAACAGCATTACCGGACAGATCAAGGCCATCTCCATGATCGTGGCCATGCAAAACTTCATCCCCGACCGTCGCGCCCTCTCCGCGGAGAAGAAATCCGCCCCTGCCCTGGCCCCAGCCCAGCAAGAAGATGAACTCGTACCCGCCTCGGAGAGAGAAGCGCCTCCGGCCCCTGGCCCCAGCCAGTCCACCGCCGCCCACCGCTCTACCCCCTCGCAACCGCGGTGGCCATATCCCCCCCTGTTCAATTCTGTTCCCGACCTGGGAGTGTATTTCCCTATGCCAAAGAACCCCTTTGTAGACCCCCGCTGAGCTGCCAAATCCGCAAAACGACCC
The DNA here is from genome assembly GCA_963788515.1 of uncultured Acidobacteriaceae bacterium. GTDB lineage: Bacteria > Acidobacteriota > Terriglobia > Terriglobales > Acidobacteriaceae > PALSA-350. The sequence continues at coordinate 698,916 of CAWBGZ010000015.1, read as the reverse complement.
AAAAATATCAAATTTTACAAATAACGGAACAGGCTACCGAAAACTCTCTGCGACGAAAACCCATGCTTTGTAATCAGGGCACGACTCTAGTCTTGCCATAAATGGTCCGCAATGCCGCCAAGCGAAGCTCGCAGGAGCTGTTGCCCGGCGTCACTGATACTGTGGAATCCGACACCCGCCAAAAACCGGGCAGAGGGGCACCGATCCTTGTGGCTGGGCGAGCAATACTCGCGCCTATCCAATACTCGCGCTTATCAATGAACCACTAGCTCTGGTTACTCGGCCAAGCAATCGTGAGTAGAAAGGCCGACTCTTCAAGCGCTTCCACCTCGTGTTTGATCGAAGGGCCCAGCGTCAAGACGCTGTTTACCTGCAGACAGTGATCGTCTCCTTGAGCAGTAAAGCGTATGGAACCCTTCAACACCTGGAGAGAAATACTGCCATCTGCATGATGTTCTTTCAAGATGCAGCCCTTATCCATCGAGACGAGTACCATCCTGAAGTCCGGCGTTTTTAACAACGTCCTGGCATAGCGGCCCATGGGCCATGGTCTCTTCTGTTCGGAGTGCATCATCTCCTTGGCAAGGTCGAATTGCATCAAGCTCTTCGCAGTCGTGCCGTCATGGGCAAAGCCTTCGGTCGCCATATATCTGATCTTTCCTCTATCTAACGTTCGCCGCCGCCGTTCTCCGAGTCAGGCAAGAGAAGGCAGGCCATCACCGCGATGCGAGCACTCGTTTCATGTTCATCGCGATAAGATCCGCCTTGCGCGTAACCGTCGCAGCGTGCGAGGCCGGCATGACCTCGTTTGCTGTCTCTGAGAACAGCTCCAGCCAACGGGCAAAATATCTCTCCTCGATGGGCAAGGGGAAGTGTGCAAGAAGCGGATTGCCTTTGTATCGCCCCGTGGTCAGCAACACCGTAGACCAGAAGTCTTTCAGCAGAGCCAAATGGGTATCCCAATTCTGTACCGCATCGTTGAAGACAGGGCCGATGTCCGGATCCACGCGGACCTTTGCATAGAATCGCTCGACGAGGTTCGAGATTTCGGTTTCGGTGATGCGCGTTTCTGCATTCATTGAGGGCCTTCGGTGTGCGGTGGTTGGTAGCGCCAGGTTGGATCTGGCAATGCCACCCTTAAGCGACAGATTCGTTCTGCGAAGACGGATTCAACCCATCACTTCTACCCGATCGCCGATCTTGTCATAGTCGTAGGCTTCTTCCGTGATCAGGGGGACTTCAAGAAAATTGTCGGTAAGGGGAGGCGACTGGACCGTCCACTCCAATCCGGTAGCTCGCCACGGATTCGCTCCCGCGATCTTCCCATACTTCAACGACCAGAGGAAATAAGCAGCTGGGAGTAGATAGCCGATGGCAAGAATGGAGGCGCCGGCGGTCGAGAGGACATTCAACACCTGGAATTCCGGAGGATACGCATGGTAGCGTCGAGGCATCCCAAGATAACCAAGGATAAACTGCGGAAAGAATGTGAGATTGAACCCGATAAAGAGAATCACGGCGGCCAACCTCCCCAAAGATTCCGGGTACATCCTTCCGGTAATTTTTGGCCACCAAAAGTGCAAACCTGCCATGTAAGCGCTTACCATGCCGCCGACCATGACGTAATGGAAGTGGGCCACGATGAAGTACGTTTCGGTTAGGTGAATGTCCATGCCGAGCGAAGCCAGGAAGACTCCAGTCAGTCCACCCATCGTGAAAAGGCCGATGAAGCCAAGCGCATAGAGCATGGGCGTATCGAAAGAGATCGAGCCCTTGTACATGGTTGACGCCCAATTGAAGACTTTGATGGCAGAGGGTACAGCGACAAACATGCTCATGATGGAGAAAACGAGGGCGGAATAGTTCGAGATACCCATGATGAACATATGGTGGGCCCAGACAAAGAAACTAAAGACCGCAATGCTTACGGATGAAAATGCAACCGCGGTGTAGCCGAAGACCCGTTTTCTGCAGAAGCATGCAATCACTTCTGAGATGATCCCCATACCGGGCAGGATCATGACGTATACGGCCGGATGGGAATAGAACCAGAAGAGATGTTGAAAGAGAAGTGGATCGCCGCCGAGTCTAGGATCAAAAACACCTATCCCAAAGACCCGCTCCAGCACCAGGAGCACCATGGATATAGCAATTACCGGCGTGGCAAGGACGAAGATGATGGACGTCGCATAGTAAGACCAGATGAACAACGGCAGGCGAAACCATGTCATGCCCGGGGCGCGCAACCGGTGAATGGTGACGATGAAGTTGAGCCCAGTCAATATGGACGAGAAGCCGGCAATGAAAATTCCCATGGCGGCGGCGATTACATTGGTGTTGAGGAAGTGTGTGCTGAGCGGCGTGGTGAAAGTCCATCCCGTATCCACCCCGCCGCAGAGCATCATATACAGTTCGACGCAGCCACCCACGGCGAACAGGTACCAGCTTATGAGGTTGATTTTCGGGAAGGCCACGTCCTTCGCGCCAATCATCAGCGGTATAAGAAAATTGCCCAGGACGGCTGGCGCCACCGGCACCAAAAAGAAAAACACCATGATGATGCCGTGTATGGAGAACAGCTTGTTGTAGGTGTCCGTGGCCACGAGATCGCCGCTGGGGGTCAGAAGTTCTAATCGAATGAGCGAGGCCGCTGTGCCCCCGATGATGAAGAAAAAGCTGGTGGTGAAGATATAGAGGAGAGCGATGCGCTTGTGGTCCTGCGTAAGAAGCCACGATTTAAGACCATGTTCGCTGTTCAAATAGCTTTTCTTCGGTAGCGCCAGGAGTTCGGACGGCGTGACCATTGCGGTCTCCATCACATTGTCCTCCGTGAGCGTCGAGGTCGCGCCCGTAGACTCGATGGATCCGTCTCAGGAGTCATTTGGACTGCCTCCAGTGGAATCGTGGACATGGGGATTCCTTAGTCTCGGCGGCAAAGCCTCAACGGATAGATTCTGACTGGTGGATCAGGGGTATGCTATGACCTAGGTCATAGTCGAGGCATCGTTTGTGGAGAACACGGCGGAGATCAAAAGAATCAGCGCCTTGCAACGTACAGCCCTGTTCGGGTGCCTGGCTGAGGAGGAGCTTGCGGACATCGCGCACCGTGCGGCGGAACTTCACTTCGAGAAGGGAGAAATTCTATTCGTTTCGGGCGACCGGGCGAAAGGGCTCTTTGTGGTTGTGAATGGTCAGATACGGGTCTTCCAGCAGAACGCAGAGGGCAGAGAACAAGTCATGCATGTAGATACTGCCGGCTCCGTCGTTGCCGAAGTCGCGGTATTCGATGGTGGGCCGTATCCGGCGTCCGCAATGTCAGACGTGGACCTGGACGTGCTTTTCATCGATACCCAGGATGTTCACTATTTTTTCAAGAAGTATCCGGCGCTGGCGATGAGAGCGTTGATGTTGATGGCGCAGCGAGTGCGAAGGCATGCGCAATTGGTGGAGAGCCTGTGCTTCCAGGAAGTCGGACAGAGACTTGCAGTCTTCTTATTGACGAGTGCGCAATATGCGGGCGCGCCGATGCAAGGTCGAGTTGCATTTCACCTCCCTTTGTCCCAGCATGAAATTGCTATCCGCATCGGCTCTGTAAGGGATGTAGTCGCGCGCGCTTTTGGCCGCCTGAAGCACAACGGGTTGATCGAAATGGAGGGCCACGAAGTGACCATTCCCGACGTACGAGCTCTGAAACTCTACGCAGAAGCGGGAGCCCTCGGAATTCCGTCATAGACTTACTTCGGGCAGCGACACGTCGGGCTCGTGAGACGCTTAGGCCGGTCCTTCTCCGCGAGAAATGCCACTACGGCATTTCTGATGATCGCAATGATCGTAAAAGACCGCTTCCTGGCCCTGGGGCGGTTTACGTCGAGCCTGCCAATGAACTGACTGCAGGACAAAGAGCCGGGCCTGCGGGGCAGATCCGAGTCGTAGCGATGCTCATTCGCATCGGAGAGCCGCAGTCGGTTCGACGCGCAGAGCCCTCTGTGAAGGGACCAGGGCAGCTACCAGAGCTACTGCTACGAATAGGAGCGATACTCCGCCAAACGAAATACCGTCGATGGTGTGGATCCCGTACAGGACGTGGCGGAGCAGGTACGCTACACCGCCGGCAAGCACCACCCCAGCCGCCAAGCCTGCAAATACCGGACGGGTGCTTTCACTCAGGATGAGTGCAAGGATGTCACCCTTCTTTGCGCCCAGGGCCACGCGGATGCCGACTTCGCGCGTGCGCAGGACAACAATGTAGCTGACCGTGCCGTAGATGCCGATCGTGGCCAGCAACAGCCCGAGGATGCCGGTGGTGGTGGCGATGGCCGCCGCCAGCGTAGAGGCGACAAAAGGTTCCGTTCCGCGCAGCATCTGTTCCAACGTGGAGAACCGCGCGGCGAGGTTGGGATCCACAGAGGCCATCACCGGACCAAGAGCGCTAACCAACTGCGCCGGGTCGGAACGAGTCCGCACCAGGATCGGATAATTCTGGAGATAACGATCGGAGAGGGGAAGATAAATCTGCGCCGAGTCGCTGCCATCCAGCAGGACGCCCCGCGTATCGCGAGCGATGCCGATGACCCGCCAGGCTGGGCCATCCGGCAAGGGTTCGCCGGTGCTATGAGGGAGGCCGTCGGTGCCCAGCCGAAGAGTGTGGCCAACGGGGTTTTCTCCGGGCCATAACTTATTGGCCGCCGACTCACTTACAACGATGGACGGTTCCGCCTGGCCGGCCTCAGCCGTGAAGCCGTGGCCGAGAAGCAGCGGAATCCCGAGAGCCTGGAAATAGTTCGGTTGGATCCACGTGTAGTAGAGATACGCCTTCATGTTCTGGCGTGACGGTTCCTTGGCGTTAAGCGAGACCGCAGCCGAACGTAACCCGCCGTCGTCTGGCGCGCGCGCCGTAGTTACATCCATCACGCCCGGCAACGCGGCAAGTCGGGTGCGGAGATCGCGGATGAGTGCATCCTTGTGGTCCGGCGTGTACTCGACGCTCTCAGGAAATTGGAGGCTAAGATCGATGACATGTGCATCGTCATAGCCCGTCTCCATCGATAGCGCGCGAATAGCGCTGTGGATAAGCGTGCTGCCGGCAATCACCAGCACGGCCGAAACTGCGACCTGGGTGGCCACGAGGAAGTTACGCAGATGCCGGCTACGGATGGGCGATGTGGCGGCATTCGCCTTGAGCGCAGAGGAAACGGCCCAGCGAGAACTTTCCAATGCAGGCGCGAGCCCGAAAAGAACGCCGGCGAATACGGAAATGAGGAATACGAACGAAAATATCCTGAGGTCAGGAGTGACGTGAAAAATAACCGTGCCGTACTGATCGGGGAAGGCATCCGCGATCAGTACCACCGCCGCCTGGAGGAACGCCCAACTGAACAAGAATGCGAAGACACCTGCGATCAGCCCGAGCAGTGCGCTCTCCGTGAGCAATTGGCGAACGAGGCGCGTCCGGCTGGCGCCAAGCGAGAGCCGCATGGAAAGCTCATTCTGGCGCGAAGCAGCGCGGGCCAGTTGCAGGCTGGCAACATTGGCGCAGGCCACCACCAGGACCATTCCAACGGCGGCCATGACGAACAAAATGGATATCCTCAAATCATGATTCTGCTTAATGGGAATGGTGAAGGGCGAGCCCGGCCAGACCATTGCGCTCACCGGCTGAGCGAGGTCGGAACCGGGACGGTGAAGAGAGCGGAGGTGATCGGCGGCCAGCGACATTTCTGCCTGAGCTTCGCGCATGCCGGCGCCGGGAGCGAGACGAGCGAAAAGATGGCAGCAGCCCCCTTCACGCGCCCACAGCCAGTTATCGCCAGGATGAACAAGAGGCTCAAGGCTGAGCGGAAGCCAGAAGTCCGGCGCTGCTATGAAGGTTCCCACAAAGTTATGAGGCGTCACGCCGATAATCGTGAACGCCGCGCCATTGAGCCGGACTGTTTTACCCAGAATGGCGGGATCACCCTTAAATCGCTTTTGCCAGTAGTTCTCGCTGATGAGGACCGAGGGCGAGGCCGCGAGTTCCGCCTTGTCCGCTGAACCGAACGTTCGCCCGCGTAAAGCCTCCACTCCCAGGACTGAGAAGTAGTTTTCTGAGACCACCATGGTCATTGCAGTTTCGCTGTTGCCGATCTGAGGCAGCAGTAGAAGAAGCTTTCCGATCAGCGAGCCACCTCCATCATTGTGATGAAGAGCAACGCCGCCCGGCACTGAGACAGTAAGGTACTGGGGCTGGCTGGCGGCAATAACGCCGCTAAACGAACGAACATGGTCCCGGTATATCTCATAATCGGGGTAGCTGAATGAAGGTTCAGTCGCGCCCGTATGTTCGATGAGCGCTAAATTGACCATCGACGCGGGATCGTGGGTATCGAGCGTTCGCTCGAAAAAAGCCTGATACGCGGTGAAAGCCGCAGTGTCGAGGCCAATACCAACCGCGAGAGCAAACACTGCGACCGCCGTGAATCCGGCATTGCGGAGCAGCATCCGGCAGGCGAAGCGCAGATCCTGCATCACGGTTTGCGGAAAAGTCATCAGGTCGATCCCGCGCATTTGCTCCAGTCATACTGCCGGATTGCCATGGAAGAATGGAGCTTCTCGAGCGCTTTTGTCAATTCCTGCTGAAGGACCAGACGCCATAAAGAGGGAGTCGCGCCTATCGGGGTGGGGGGTGGTGTTTACTAAAAAGCCACTTGGTGAGCTTAGTGTAAAGTGATACTTAACTAAAGTGAAGCAAATGTTTATAGCCCCGCGTTGCTAACCCCAAGATTTCAGGGAGTTGGCAACCACGGCTACGGGCCAGGATGGAGCCGACCCAAGAAATCCGCACTTGAGAGGTCACGGAGTGCTTCGCCGAAATGGGAAGCCTCCAAGCCCCAGGGAAGCATCGGGCGCACGGTAAGCGGTGGAAGTTCTTTTGAGGTTGGTTGCCCCGGGGGGCTTGAACGCCCGGTCACCCATAACGCAAAGAGAGACTATCGCTCGGGACATTCTTCAATTTTGGGCCACATTGCTCGTGTTCTCTCTGACCGCAGGAGTTTTCAATGGCCGAGTCTTCCATATGCCTGAATCGACTGGCGACGATCGAGGCGCAGCTCCGCAGCAAGGCAGACGCAGTCACTGAACTAGCGCGCGGTTTTCTTGCTGACCGTGAGGCAGGCCGATGCTTTGGCGACAGGCCCCCCTTATGGCACGCGGCCATTAAGACCATAAACATAGCGATCGAGTTTACCGAAATAGAGCGCCTGCAAGTCAGCCTGCTTTCTTTGCTGCGGTCACGTTTCTGTGAGTCCCTGAGCCACGATGAAGGTTTTGCGGCTGCCGCCAGGGTCGACGACACGGTCCAGTCCTTAGAGCGGCTACTCAAGGTTTCAAAATCCAGGCGTGGGCTGGCGTACCGGTTTTGGAAACGCCGGCTTGATTCGTTACGAGCGAACACGGATGAAATGGCTAGCCGTGCGCAAGATCTTCACCGGTCCGCGGATTGGTGGCGCGCTGCTCGCCGATTCAGGTCGGGCGGTTGAGGTATCGCGGGGGTGTTACCGCCGCGTGCCGATGGCGTAAAGGAGTCATTACGCCGTGTTAAGCATTTCTTGACACCACCCAGCCCCCCGCTTAGGCTGTCCTCTAAAGGCACTTGTTAGACGCCTTGTCTTTTTAGAAGCACCGTTTCCCCCGACGGTTTTCAGCCTTGGTAACCGGACGGCGGGCTCAGTAAACATACTGGTGTCTGATCGACCGTATGGCCCCTGTCTACCTCTGCGCAAGAATGGGAGCTAACGTTACCAAGCCAGCCGCGCATTTTCGGGTGGAGGGAACGTGGCTCGCCAGAAACGATATATCCCCACTCTGGATGGGTGGCGTGCGTTCGCAGTCATTGGAGTCATCCTGTATCACGGGCGATCCGGGTTCTTCCACGAAGATTCGTTGCTGACCAAACTGTCGGCTCATGGATCTCTTGGAGTGGACCTTTTCTTTGCCATCAGCGGTTTTCTTATTTGCGGCCTGCTGCTGCAAGAGTATCGCTGCGATGGTGGCATCAGCCTGCACCGTTTCTACATACGACGGTGTTTTCGCATTCTGCCTGCGTACTATGCTGCCCTTGCCGGGCTTTGCGCCGTCTCGGCCCTCGGCGCGATCCACCTAAATTACTCGTACCTGCCCAGTTGCTTGTTGTTCTACAGAAATTACAAGCCGCTCGGGATGGATGAACAAAGCGGCTTCTACACCGCGCACTTCTGGACGCTTGTCGTAGAGGAACACTTCTATCTCATTTGGCCCATGCTGCTCGTTGCGGTGAAACCGAAGCGGGCGGGCAAAGTCGCTTTCTTCCTGGCGATGGCGGTTTTCGCATGGCGAGGGCTTGAAGGTCATTTCCAGCTGTTGGCGAACGTCTTTCTTCCAGCGGATTTGTTGGCTCGTACCGACACCAGGATCGACGCGCTGTTGTGGGGCTGCCTCGCGGCAATCTACTTTCCTGTCATCAAGCGCTATGCCGAGCGTGTTCGTTTCTCTCAGCTATGGCTCCCGGTTCTGGCAATACTGCTTGTGGCCGAGGCAGCCCACGCCCCCGCATTGAACCTATTGCGAGCGATACTCCTGCCCGCTCTGGTGCTGAGCACAGTGATCCAGCCAGATAGTTTGCTTGGTCGTGTACTGGAATGGAAGCCACTGCGCTGGATCGGCACCATCTCCTACGGCATTTACCTTTGGCAAGAGCTTTTCTTGCCCGAGATAGCACCAGAGAAGGCGCTCGGAGCCTTTCACTACCTTCAGCAACCGCCATGGAATGTGTTGGCGATTCTCGCGTGCGCCTGTCTGAGCCGCTACCTGCTTGAACTTCCCATGATTCGGTTAGGCCACCGCTTGAGCACAACCATTCCGGGTCCGGACTCGTCTCCTCGGCCTACTCTCTCTCCTAATCTTTCGATGCGAGGCGCCTAGTCGTGGCAAAAGCTGAACCATTGCAACTTCCGAAGGTGCGCTCTGAAGAAGCCGGCGAATCATTTGTTGAGCAGTTGCCGCTTCGGGAAACGCATCGTTTGAGAAACCGCGCAACCCAATTGCACAGCGGCTCCAATGAAGGCAATGCCGCTCCGCGTCTGGGTGTTTTTCCGGTGTACGCAGCAAAAGACTCGACACCTGGAAGCTCCGCCTTTTCCTATTCTGAGGCGAAGACGAACATTTTGTCGGGCTTTACCGTTGCGTTAGCGCTGGTTCCGGAAGCGATTGCGTTTGCACTGGTGGCCCACGTCAATCCTCTGGTCGGACTTTACGCGGCTTTTATCATGTGCCTCATCACCGCGTCTTTTGGTGGCCGCCCGGGCATGATCTCGGGGGCTACCGGTTCCACCGCTGTCGTGATGGTCGCGCTGGTAGTCCAGCATGGAATCGAATACCTTTTCGCCGCAGTCGTGCTGATGGGCATTCTGCAGATCGCCTTCGCACTGTTTCGCCTGGGGAAGTTCATCCGCATGGTTCCCCATCCGGTGATGCTTGGCTTTGTAAATGGCCTCGCTATCCTGGTCTTCCGCGCACAATTAGGGCACTTCAAGGTCAGGGATGCAGCCGGGATAGAGCATTGGATGGGAAGCTCTCAACTGCTTGTGATGGGCGGGTTGATTGTTGCGACCATGCTCATCGTCTATCTGTTTCCCAAACTTACCAGGGCGATTCCGGCGTCACTTGCGGCCATCCTCATCATCGCCATGTTCGCCATTCTCTCGGGCATACACACAAAGACTGTCAGAGACATGGCTTCCATCCACGGGGGTCTTCCCAAATTCCATCTGCCTGCTGTTCCGTGGAATGCTTCCACTCTCTGGATCGTTCTGCCATACTCCCTCGTCCTTGCAGGAGTCGGACTGATCGAGACGCTTTTGACCCTCAACCTAGTGGACGATATAACAGACAGCCGAGGCCGGCCCAACCGTGAGTGCCTGGCCCAGGGAGCGGGCAACGTCGTGTCTGGTTTTTTCGGAGCGATGGGCGGTTGCGCGATGATCGGCCAAACCATGATCAACGTCGGCTCGGGCGCCAGGAGACGCCTGTCGGGCATCACTGCCGCCCTTTGTTTGCTGAGTTTTATTCTCTTCTGCTCGTCGTTCATCGAGCGCATTCCGATCGCGGCGCTCGTCGGAGTGATGTTCGTCGTCTGCGAGAAGACCTTCGAGTGGGGAACTTTCAAGGTCTTCGGCAAGATACCGAAACAAGACGCCTTTGTCATCGCCGTCGTCACGGTAGCGACCGTCTTTACGAATCTGGCAATCGCAGTCGTTCTGGGCATCCTTATTGCCGCTCTCGTCTTTGCCTGGGAACATGCGAAGCAGCTCTCAGTGCGGACGCGCATGGATGAGAAGGGTGGCAAGGTATACGAACTCAGCGGCACTCTGTTCTTCGCCTCCATCGCGAGTTTTCAGGAGCTTTTTGATCCAAGGAACGACCCGGCGCACGTGATCGTCGAGTTTAAGCGCGCCCGGGTCGTGGACCACTCGGCGCTTGAGGCCATCGACAAATTGGCTCAAAAATACCAGCAAGCCGGTAAGCGCCTGCATTTGCGGCACCTGAGCCCCGATTGCTACGAACTACTCCAGAAGGCAAAGTCGATGGTCGAAATCAATTTGCTTGAAGATCCTCGGTACCATGTTGTGGATGATCAGCTCAGCTAGCCGCATTTCTCACTAAGAGCTTTCGGTCGAAGCTTCCTACTCGTAATGGAATCCCGGGTTTCTTACACTACAGCGGGTTCGGTCGCAACCTCTCCAGCGCAACGGGCACCCCGGGTGCCCCATATCTGCCCGGTTTTGGCAGATGTGGGATACCGCGGCTGTCGACCGGCCATTCAATCCCGGCAACCAATCTCCGGGGCCTGAAGCATGTTCACCTCTGGGCGCACCCGGCCAGGGCTAAGACTAGGCCGTACAAGACGAAGACGGCGCTGAGGCCGATTGCTTTGGCCACAGCGGTTGAACTTTATGCGAGCCTCTACATGCAAGATCCGGGTTTCTGCATCCTATACACGGAAGAGCAGAGCCTGGAGGCAGACACAATGAAGAAAGTGCTTTTTTGGGGAACGCTGATTGCCGGAGCAACGGCGGCGTATTTGATGTATCGTCGCGGCGAATCGCTGGGTACGATTGCTGCGCACACGGTGACCAACCCGGTAGGGTCGTTGGTCACGGAGTTGAAGACGGCTTCCAGCTAGCCTCCGCCGCCCACCCACAAAATGGCGAATCCTTCTCCGGGCGCCTGTGCCTGGCCACGCAATGCCGCACAAAGGCCCTCGAGCGCAAGGACCAAGGAGAGAGCTTGAGAGCAGCTTTTCATTTCACTTCTTTGCGGCGGCCGGCACTGCCTGGCGAACCTCCCGTCCCACGAGTTCATATTGGTCCGACGCGAGATAGTCGACATGAGCAGCAATGGCCGCGCGCCAGCGCACGCGCGCCGCGGCCAATGAGCCGAAATTGTAATCACGAAACCAGCCGTAGCAACTGAGTTGGGCTTTGGTTGCGCCGTCGAGCGTATAAAAGCGTATCCACAGGCCGTTGGCGTGGGCTCGCTCTACCAGCGCGCGCAGCCGGTTCATTTTAGCCGGCGTCCACTCTCCAGCGTTTGATTGGCCGCCGGCCTCAACCACCTTCCACGGATTGTTCCACCAACGCCGGTAGTTCGTAGCTTTCATCGGATCCATTACTTCGGGCGCCGCGGAAGACTCCTTATCCTCAGTGTGAATGGCGCCGAAGACCAGTACCCGATCACCGGTCTGCAACTGATCGTAGAACACGGTTTGTTGTGCATCGGCTTCACCCGTAAGTACCAGAATCGGTTTCACGTCCAATGGCTGCACATCTTCTTCCTGCGCAGCTTTCGCCGACGCAGTCAGCCAAGGCTGATATTTCCGCAGCAGCGTCAGAACGGCGGCCAGGTGTTCCGGCTTGTTGTCTTTGAAATCCAGGTTGAGGGTAATGAGCGGCCAATCCCCATGATTTCCGTCGCGCAACGCCTTCTCCACGATGGGGCGGACCCGCTTGAAGAAATACTCATCCATGGTTGGTTCCGTGCCGTCAGTCGGCTCCCCGTGGGTAACAACAGACCAGCTGCGCCCGGTCTTGGGATCGGTGTGCCAGGCGAGATCCTGTTCAATGGCGAGCGGAGTGCCCGCAGAAAGCGCGCGGTCGATCCGGTCGCCCCACCATTCAAAGTAGGGATAGCAGTTATGCGCATCCATCACTGTGCGCGAACCAGGAACGGATTGTTGCGCGCCCAACGGAGAGAAGCAAATCGCAAACGCCAGCAGTACTTTGATCATCCGGGGAAGGTTAAAATTGTTCATTCCGGGTCCTTCGATGCCTGAGAAAAATGAATGTAGAGCGGGCTGCTCATCAATTCGTTGGAGCCGCTCGCGCATTTGATCATACTGCGAGTCTGTATTGTGGTCGGTGATAGTGATGAAGTCCAGGCTCCGCGTCGCCGCTGCCTCCACAGTCAGATAAGAGGGGCACGTTAACCGGGAGCCTCGCCCCATCTCGTGAATAGCGATTGAAAGTACGGTAAAAAAGTCAGAACGCGCCAAAGAGCTTAATGCAATTCCCTCTCTTTGCTCCCCTCACCGAGATCAGGTATCATCGCGCGAACCGACCGGATCTTGTGCAACATGCTTGTGGCCGGGTGCATAAAGGGGAAGACCAAAATGGCGGAAGCGAATTGCGATATCGGATTGATTGGACTGGCGGTGATGGGCCAGAACCTGGTGTTGAATATGAACGACCATGGGTACAAGGTCGCGGTCTTCAACCGTACCGTCTCCAAGGTGGACGATTTTCTCGAGAATGAGGCCATGGGAACGCAGGTGGCCGGGGCACACTCAATCCAGGAGATGTGCGGGCTGCTCAAGAGGCCGCGGCGCGTGATGATCATGGTCAAGGCCGGTGAGGTGGTCGATCAGACCATTGAACAAGTGCTGCCATATCTCGAAAAAGGCGACATCGTCATCGATGGCGGCAACTCGTTGTACACCGACTCCACTCGGCGAACCAAAGATCTGGCCGCCAAAGGCATTCTGTTTATCGGAACCGGGGTCTCGGGCGGCGAAGAGGGTGCGCGCTTCGGCCCGTCGATTATGCCGGGAGGAAACGAAGAAGCGTGGCCGCATGTGAAGGAAATCTTCCAGGCCATCGCGGCCAAGGTCGAGGATGGGACTCCCTGCTGCGACTGGGTCGGAGAAGACGGCGCGGGCCATTACGTCAAGATGGTGCACAACGGCATTGAGTACGGCGACATGCAATTGATCGGCGAGGCTTATCAACTGTTGAAGGACGGGCTGGGGCTCACAGCCGATGAACTCGCCGAAGTCTTTGCCGAGTGGAATAAGGGTGAGCTGGACAGCTTCCTGATTGATATCTCAGCCACCATCTTCGCCAAGAAGGATGACGATGGGCAGCCGATGGTGGATAAGATTCTCGATGCCGCCGGGCAGAAGGGCACCGGCAAATGGACTGCGATTTCTGCGCTCGACCTGGGACAGCCAGTGACCCTGATTGGAGAGAGTGTCTTTGCCCGATGCCTGTCCGCCTTGAAGAGTGAGCGAGTCGCAGCAGCCAAGGTGCTGAAAGGACCACGCAAGCGCAAGGTAGTGACTGGAAAGAAGGAATTCATCGAGGAAGTGCGGCTGGCTCTCTACTGCTCGAAGATCGTGAGCTATGCGCAGGGTTACATGTTGCTGCGCGCGGCGGAGAAGGACCAGGGCTGGAACCTGAACATGGGTGGCGTGGCGCTGATGTGGCGCGGCGGTTGCATCATCCGGAGCATTTTTCTGGGCGACATCAAGGCGGCTTTCGACCGCGACCCGAAGCTGCAGAATTTGCTGCTGGATAAATTCTTCTCGACAGCGATGAACAAGTACCATCCGTCGTGGCGGCGGGCAATCATCTACGGAACCAGGATCGGCGTGCCTATGCCGGCATTTTCCACGGCGTTGGCGTTCTACGACGGTTACCGTACAGCGCGGCTGCCGGCAAATCTATTGCAGGCGCAACGGGATTTCTTTGGCGCCCACACCTATGAACGTGTCGATAAACCCCGCGGCGAATTTTTCCATACCAACTGGACCGGCCGAGGAGGCCGGGTGTCTTCCTCAACCTATAACGCCTAGATTGACGCATTTTTCCTGGGTGGCCCATTCAAGCCGTACTTTGGCTTGAGTGGGCAAGGGTGTTTCCTCGCCCACACCATTAGCAAAAATGCTCTAGTGAGGCCTGTCGCAGCCGGCGGAGCCTGCTGCGACTGTTGTCCGTTGGCCGGTTGCTGGCCGTTCGGTTGGGGCTGTCCCGTATTGTTGGTTACATCCTGTCCCTCGAAGATCAGCTTGACCGTCGAACGAAATTGCTTGTAGTCCGTGTAACGCACAATCTGGCGAATGCGGACATCCTGGGCCATGTACCCGGTCCCGCCCGAAAAGTGCAGCTCGGCATCGGCCTTGGTGTACACCGGAAACCAATACTTGCCATCCACTTGCTCGCGGTAAGTGGTAAAGGGAGGCGAAAGATCCTCGTGACCCTTGCGCATATCATCGGGAACGTTCTTCGCACTGGTGATCACAATCTGCAAATCCTTCTGGTCCACCCAGATGCGTCCTTTTAAGTAGCGCTTACCCTTCTCCATCACCTTCGGCGCTACATCAAAAACGTAGCAGTCCACCTCGTCCACTTTTTGTCGCCCCACGTAGGTCAGGTTGTATTGCCCCACATCCTCAGTGGTCAACACGAAAGGCAGCCGCTGCTCAATATCCGAAACATCGGCCGGGCTCATCTGAATCCGTTCCAGCGTATTTTGCGGCGCGAAGGTCACGTGCTCCGACTTGCGCCCCTGGCTGTCAAATGTGATCTGTACCACTTGCCGGTACTCGCCATCTACCTTGCCGTCATCGTTGATGGTTTGTATGCGTACATCGCGCTGGTAGGTGTAATTGTCCAGAGCGTGGCGGAACTCGCTCTCCTTGGCCGCGAACTTCTGCACAATCTGGTCCGGCGGCGTGGCCGGAGCGCTGGTATCGATGGGCCCAAAACCCTGGTCGGGCCGGTCTTTCGACTGGGCCAGCAGCGGCAGTGCTATAAAGGGCGCAAGCGCCAATATAATCAGCAACTTAGCAAAACTCTTACCCACGGCCTTGCCTCCCATCCTGTGCGCAAAACATATCTGTATTATGCGCCTCGCCAGCCCCGGATTTCCCGTGCAGCACTTTCTGACTTCGACTGACTTCCATGCGGCTTTCCTTAATGAAAGCCGCACACGCGGTCATTTCCGGTGCAGCGTACGGGAAATCCGGGTTCACGCTCTTTCTAATAGACGCACGTGGGGCACAACTGGGCTATTCCGGTCCCTCGCCGAGTGCCGTACGGAGCCGCCCGTGCGCTGCGTCCAGCCTTTGCATAGCTTGCTCGCGCTTGATCCCCAGCTTTTGCATCACGATCGCTACTCGCACCGTGCCTGCCTGGTCCAGCAGCGCTTCGGCCACAACTTCGTCGACTCCGGTTGCAGCGGCAATGATCCGTATGGCACGGTTCCTCAACTTCTCATTAGTCGGCTGCACGTTCACCATCAGGTTGCCGTAGACCATGCCCGTCCGGATCATCGCGCCGGTGCTCAACATATTCAGTACCAGCTTGGTGGCCGTGCCGGCGCGCATGCGCGTGGACCCGGTAATGACCTCAGGCCCCACCGCCGGAGTGATGGCGATCTTCGCCCGGCACTCCACTTCAGAGCCCGGGACGCAGCTCAGCCCTATGGTGAGTGCGCCCAGTTGGTTCGCGTAAAGCATGCCTCCCAGCACATAGGGTGTACGGCCGCTGGCGGCGATGCCGACCAGCGCATCCCCGGCGCGCAAGTCATGGGCCTTCAGGTCTTCCGCGCCCTGACGGGCATCGTCCTCCGCTCCCTCGATCGAATGGCGCAGCGCATGGTCGCCGCCGGCAATCAGGCCCACCACCAGCCCGGCGTCTACGTTGAAGGTCGGCGGGCATTCCGAGGCATCCAGCACGCCGAGCCGACCGGAGGTGCCCGCTCCCGTATAGAAAAGACGGCCGCCTTTCTCCAGCCGGTCCGCGATGCCATCGACCGCCTGCGCAATCCGGGGCAGCTCTGCATGGACCGCGTCGGCCACGGAGCGATCCGCGGCGTTGATTACCTCCAGCATCTCCCGCGTAGAAAGCTGGTCAATGTGGGCTGTATCCGGATGGCGCGTCTCTGTTAACAGGTGCTCAAACTTGATCATTGTCAACCATTGTAGAGATGCCTTTTGAGTTTGAGTCTAACTGAGGGATGTTACGCTGTGCCCTAACCACCATGAAAGAGAAAAGGCTTTGGATTCTGACGCGACAGCCGAACCCGACCTGCCCCGCCACCCGCGGCTGAGCCAGATTCTGGAAAAGAACTGGCAGGCCGAGATGGCCGGCTATTACACCTACTGGGCGCTCGCTGAGCGGGAGCCGGAGGCCGCGCGTAAGCAGACGCTCGAAAATATGGCCCTTGCGGAAAAGGAGCATGCCGCGCTGTGGGCCGGGCGCTTGCGTGAACTGGGGGAGCCCGAGCCAGTCTACAGGGGTAGCCCCTCCGGCGACGCCGGCAGCCTCAAGACCCGCGTCGGTGGCGACGATCTGGCCTTGCGGCGCCTGGAAATCGATGAGAGCCGCGACATCGCCAGGTACAGCCAGCAGCTCAAAGTGCTGGGCGATGCGCCCAGCGTGGCCATCCTGAACCGGGTCATCGAAGACGAGCAGGATCACTATCGCGAGCTCAGCGGTCTGATCCGAAGGCAAAAACCCGTCGGCGGAGTCCGCGCGGCGGCCAATCCACAAGCCCTTTTAGACCAGATGCTGACCAAGCGGAACAAGGGCCGCGCGCATGCAGCAGGCTGGATCGGCGATGCCATTTACGGGGTGAACGATGGACTGGGTTCCATCTTCGGCATCGTCTCCGGCGTCTCGGGTGCGACCTTGGGCAACAGCAAGTGGGTCCTGCTCTCCGGGCTCGCCGGCATGATCGCCAGCGCGCTCTCCATGGGTTCGGGCGCTTACCTGGCATCCAAGAGCGAGCGCGAAATCTATGAGGCGGAGCTCGCTCGCGAGCGTGAGGCCATCGCGATGAACGGCGCGGAGGCCCGCGAGCTGCTCTCCCTCTACTACCAGGTCAAGGGCCTTCCGCAGCAAGACGCCGATCACATGGTGGACCATATCGCCAGTGAACCGGAACAGATGTTGCGCGCGCTCGCTGCCGAACGGCTCAACTCGACCGAAGAAGCGCTCAGCAATCCGCTCACCTCGGCGATTTCCGGCGCGCTCTCGACCGCGGCCGGAGCCTTCATCCCCATCGTGCCGTTTTTCTTCCTCAGCGGTTACCGCGCCGTCATCGTCTCCGCAGTGGTATCGCTGGTGGCGCATTTCGCTGTGGGCGCGGCCAAGTCACTGGTCACTGTCCGTTCCTGGTGGAGCAGCGGCCTGGAGATGACGCTGGTCGGAGCGGTGGAAGGGGTCGTTACTTACGTGATCGGCCTGGGTCTCGGGCGTATTGGTGCATAAGGAATCCACTCAAACACGGAAAGTGTCAGCGCGCCAGGATTCGATAGCGGTTTTTATCTGCTTGCTGGTCAGCCCTTCGTTCAGCGCACGCATCGCAAGCGCCGGCAGCTCCGCATCCGACGCAAAGCGAAGCGCGATGAGTTGCCGCTCCGTCAGCTCTGCGATGCGCGGTCTGGCTGCTTCGGGCAGCAGCAGGGCGAGACGCAGCCGCTCCTCCAGCCGGATGACCCGATCCTGCACCTTGAGCGCATAGCTCCTGGCTTTTCCGGCGGTCAATAGCAGTGCGATGGCCAGCACGGCCCACAACGTTGCATGCTGGCTATGACGATGCACCAAGGAAATAATGCTGAGAACGACCGCAACGAACACCAGGGGGATCAGAACAAAATGGAAGCCCGGATCCAGCCTGGTGTGATTTGCGTAAGACTGCGGTGTTGTCTTTGCCATCGGAAAGCCTCTTTCGGAAACCAATCCATCATGCTTGTTCCTGGGCTTTTGCGCCAGTGCGTGTCATGGTTGCAAACCTCTCTCCTGGCTTGCTCGTTCTTTCCGAGATGTGGGATTCCGCTGTCCTGTCTCAGCAACTTCGACTTGTGCTCGGAGGCGATCGTTAAGGTTCCTTCTCCCCTTGTGAAATGATTGACGGATGAAAAGAAGCCTTCTGGGCCTCATTGCGTGCACTCAGCTGCTCCTTTTATCTGGCGGCCGTTGCACAGCACAGGGACCTGCCGCCCCGATCGTGTTGCATGTGGATCTTACCGATGCACCACGCCGCCTGCTGCATGCTCATTTGCAAATACCGGTGAGCGCCGGTCCGCTGACCCTCGAATATCCGCAATGGATTCCCGGAGACCATCGCCCTACCGGGCCCATCGACAATCTTGCCGGCCTGTTGATTCGAGCCAACGGCCAGGATCTACCCTGGCGCCGTGACGATGTGGATATGTACGGTATCCACGTCGAGGTGCCCAGCGGCGTGAGCCGGCTTGAGGTTTCGGTCGATTTTCTCGCCACCCCCGGCAACACCGGCTCCGATGAGAACGGGGCTACCAGCCCCAACATGACGGTGCTGGAGTGGAGTTCTGTGGTCATGTATCCGGCGCACGTCCCAGTGGCGCAAATTCCTATCGCCGCCTCGCTGACCATGCCGCCAGGCTGGAAGTTTGGCACCGCACTCAGTGTTGTCGGCCAGCAGGGAACGGAGGTTTCGTTTGCGCCAGTCTCGGTGGAGCAGTTGGTGGATTCGCCGCTCATCACCGGCAGATATTTCCGCGAGTTTCCCCTCGCTCCGGAGGTGACACCGAAGCACTACCTGGACGTGGCCGGGGACGCCGCGGAAGATATCGATCTCAAGCCGGAGTTTCTCGCCTCGCTCAACCAACTTGTCCGGGAGACAGGCGCGCTGTATGCGTCGCGCCATTATGAGACCTACCATTTTCTTCTTAGCCTGAGTGACGTGGTTCGCGAGGAAGGCTTGGAGCATCACCAGTCGAGTGACAACGGGATCGAGAAGAACGGCCTCTCCGATGCGAAACTGGCCATGCTCAATGCGCAGCTGCTACCGCATGAGTTTACCCACTCCTGGAATGGCAAGTACCGCCGGCCCATGGGACTGGCCACCCCGGATTATGCAACCCCAATGAAAGGAGACCTGCTCTGGGTCTATGAAGGGATGACGCAATACTGGGGTGACGTGCTGGCAGCGCGCTCCGCCTTATGGACACCCGAGATCTACCGCGAGGCACTGGCCTGGAATGCTGCCAACCTCGACGTGAAACCCGGCCGCACCTGGCGCAACCTGGAAGACACGGCCATTTCCTCGCAGATATTGCGCGAAGTCAACCCGTATTGGGCCAACTGGCGGCGCGGTCAGGATTACTACTATGAAGGCGAGTTGCTCTGGCTGGACGCGGATACGACCATCCGTCAGTTGACCCATGACAAAAAATCGTTGAATGACTTCTGCGTAAAGTTTCTCGCTGTGGGCGGCAACACCCCGCCCAAGGTAGTGCCCTACGATTTTGACGAGATCGTAGCTGACCTGAATGCGGTTGTCTCTTATGACTGGCGCGGCTTTCTCATCGAGCGCATACATACCCACGTCGACCACGCGCCTCTGGGAGGCATCGATCACGGGGGGTACCGGCTTACCTATGGCGCCCAGCCCACGGACTTCGAGCAGGCCTACCTCGACCACTACAACCAAACGGACGCATGGTTCTCAGCCGGCCTCGTGGTCAGTACCACCGGCATCATTCAGGATGTCAGGATGGGCTCACCAGCCTTCCAGGCTGGACTGGGTCCGGGCACCAGGGTAGTTGCCGTCAACGGCCACGGCTTTACGGGTGAGGTGCTGAAGCAGGCGATCCGCGGGGCTAAAGGAACGACGGAGCCAATTGAGCTCATCGTCTCCACCGACAATGAATTCCGCACCGTGCGGCTGAACTATCACGACGGCGAGAAGTATCCTCGGCTGGAGCGAATCCAGGGAACTCCGGATCTGCTGGACGAGATTCTCAAGCCACTGGCTCCGGGCAAGGGAAGTGGCCTATAGTAGATCGTCGTATCGGAGAGACTATGCTCAACTCGTTCCGCGCCCTGCTGCTTGCTGCCTTCCTCGTGCCTTCCGCGCTGCTGGCACAAACTAGCACCCTTGCTGCCACCCCGCCCATGGGATGGAATAGTTGGAACCTCTTTGCCGGCAAGGTCACGGATAAGGATGTCCGCGCTGCGGCAGATGCTATGGTCTCCTCGGGCATGAAGGACGCCGGGTACATCTACGTGAATATTGACGACACCTGGCAGGGCGATCGGGATGCCCAGGGAAACATCCGCGCCAACAGCAAATTCCCCGACATGAAGGGGCTTGCCGATTACGTTCACTCCAAAGGACTGAAGATCGGCATCTACTCTTCGCCCGGTCCTACGACCTGCGCCAAGTACGAGGGAAGCTATCAGCACGAAGCGCAAGACGCGAAGACGTATGCGGCCTGGGGCATCGACTATCTCAAGTACGACCTTTGCGGCTATCGCAAGATCATGACCCAGCAGGCTCCGAACGACCCCGCGAAAGCCACGCAGATGATGAAGGACGCCTACGAAAAGATGCACAAGGCACTGCTGGCAACAGGACGTCCCATCGTTTACAGCTTCTGCCAGTACGGATGGGACGCCGTGTGGGAATGGGGACCGGGGCTCGGAGCTAACCTGTGGCGGACCACCGGAGACATCAATCCCACGTGGGACCGCATGACTCTGATTGGCTTCTCCCAGGCTGGCCTGGCCAAGTATGCCGGTCCCGGGCACTGGAATGATCCCGACATGTTGGAGGTGGGGAACGGCAAGCTCACGCTCGATGAAAACCGCACCCACATGAGCCTTTGGGTCCTGCTCGCCGCGCCGCTGCTGGCTGGCAACGATCTTTCCAAAATGCCGCCGGAGACTGCCGCCATCCTAACCAATAAAGAAGTGATCGCCATCGATCAGGATCCGTTAGGCAAGCAGGGTGATCGCGTCTCCGCGGTGGGACCGGTGGAGATCTGGGCCAAGCCGCTGAAGGGCGGCGAAGCTGTCGGGCTCTTCAACCGCGACGACACTCCGCTGCCGGTGACGTTGAAGTTGAGTGATGTCGGCTTTGCCGGCGGTGCAAAGGCTCGCGACATCTGGGCGGCAAAGGACCTGGGAAGGCTCCAGGGCAGTTACACCGTGAGCGTGCCCCGCCACGGAGTCGTTCTGCTGCGCCTAACGAAGTGAAGTCAAGAGAGCATGGCGCAGGAAACTTCTTGCGAAGAGGCGCAACCCAAGCCACACAACGCCCTCACCCCTGGACGGGTGCCCCATGTTCGCCTCAGCGTACATGGGCTGAAAAAGATGGCGAAGCCCCTCCAAAGTTTTCACCCTACCGATTACATCGCGACCGATGGAGTAAAAGCATTCGAAAAAGATCGTATCCGACCCATGTACGCTCAGGCGAACATGGGGCACCCGTCCAGGGGTGAGGGCGTTGTGTGGCTTGTTGGGCTCTCACAGACTTGTTAGTCCTGGGCTTCCGCGCGCTTTACGTCGGATGCAACTCCCCGCCTGATTAGTCGGCAGCGGCCAGGTAAACCGTGAACCACTTATTCGCGTCGCTCCATTGCTGCTGCAATTTGAATCCGGCTCGCGTCAGCAAATCGAGCACGCGCTGGTCAGTAAACTTATAGCTGTTCTCGGTGTGGATCGTCTCTCCCCGGTTAAAGCGCACGTCCAAGTCCAGCGGCCGCACCGTGACCTTCTGCGCCAGCACGCTCTCCAGGTGCATCTCGATCCGTGAGTGTTGCTCATTCCACCGAGCCTGGTGACGAAAGAGGTAAGGATTGAAGTTTGCGTCCAGCTCGCGATTGATGCGAAGCAAGACATTCTTGTTGAACTTCGCGGTAACTCCTGCGGCATCGTCATAGGCGGCGAGCAACATCTCGGTGTCCTTCACCATGTCGGTGCCCAGCAGCAGGCAGTCTCCCGGTGACAACTGGGCGCGCACGCCGCGCAGCACGTCGAGCGCATCCGCGGGCGAAAAATTTCCAATGCTGGAGCCGATGTACAAGACCAACCGTCTTCCGCCGCGATCGATTCCAGCTGCATTGTTCTGCCGCATCCCTTCTGTGTAATCAGCGACAATCGGTTCGACCGTCACCTCCGGCATCTCGGATTCAAGACGCGTCCGCGCCTCTTCGAGAGCCGTCTCCGACACATCGATGGGGTAGTAGATCACAGTTCCCTGATGAGCAACCGCTGCATTAAGCAGCAAACCTGTCTTGGTAGCAGTCCCCGCACCCAGCTCGATGATCGATAGATCGCGTCCGCCGGCCGCTGCCGCAATCATCTCGGCCGCGTGCGAGGCCAGTATTTGTCTCTCCGTCCGGGTAACGTAATACTCCGGCAGTTCGGTGATGGCTTCGAACAGGCGAGATCCTGCCTCGTCATAGAACAACCACGGTGACAGCGTCTTTGGGGACTCGGTGAGCCCATTCAAAACTTCCATGGCAATTGGACTGGACGCAATCGCCGGCAACTTGGGTAACGAGATAGCAGACATGGGATCTCCGCGCGCTTCTGGTTAGATGTTTGCCAAACGAATGCCGGAAAACTGCCAGCGCGTCGCAGGAGAAAAGAAATTACGATAAGTGGCACGGATATGGGAGGCCGGCGTGACCGCTGATCCACCGCGCAGCACCATCTGGTTGGACATGAATTTCCCATTGTACTCGCCGAGCGCACCCGGTACCGCGCGAAACCCGGGATACCCGATGTACGGACTGGCGGTCCACTCCCACACATCCCCAAACATCTGCGCTGGACCTTTCGCGGGGCCCTCGCCCAGCGCTATCGGGTGCAGCATTCCGTCTTCCAGCAAGTTCCCCGTGATCGGCAATACTTGCGCCGCGACCTCCCACTCGGCTTCCGTCGGGAGCCGCTTGCCTAGCCAGTTGGCAAATGCATCGGCTTCAAAGTAGCTCACGTGGCAGACCGGGGTTTGCATTAATTCCGTGAGTGGCAGTTCGCCGTACATGGTGTACACCTGCCAGTCGTCGTCTTGCTGGCGCCAATAGAGAGGGGCCTTCCAGCCCTCGGCTTTGACAGTGTCCCAACCCGCCGAGAGCCAAAGCTCAGATCTCTGGTAGCCCCCATCCTCAATGAAATCCAGATACTCCCTGCAGGAAACCAACCTCGAGGCCAGCTCAAAAGGACGCAGGTATTCAGGATGTTGGGGTAACTCATTATCAAAAGCGAAGCCATCCCCGGCGAATCCAATATCCAATACGCCACCCCGGTAAGGAATCCATTCCGGTTTGCTAAGCGGAGGCGCGCTGAAGGCGGCTGGCTCATTGCTGTAAGCCGGGCGAAGAGGGTTAGTCCACAAAGCGTGCTTTATGTCGTAAGCCAGTAGTTCCTGATGCTGCTGCTCGTGGTGCAGCCCGAGCACCACCCTCCGCGTCACTTCCTCGGGGGAATTGGAGGCTAACAGTCGCTGGATCCCATCCTGCACATGCCGGCGGTAATCGAAGATCGTCTCCACCGGTGGCCGTGAGAAGGAGGCGCGCAGCTTTTTCTCAGGCTGGTCGGAAACCGAGTTGTAGTAGCTGTTGAAAAGCCAGCGGAAGTCTGGATTGAACTCCCGGTAGGCCGGGAGGAACTCGCGCAGCAGAAATGTCTCGAAAAACCAGGTGGTGTGGGCCAGGTGCCACTTGACTGGGCTGGCTTCGGCGCACGACTGCACCATCATGTCCTCTGGCGACAGGGGAATACAAAGCTGCTCGCTCTGGCGCCGAACTCTTGAAAACTCCTCGAAGAGACGGGGTGTCTTCTCCGTCGTTGCACTGGATAGTGTCATAGATACCGTTTCCCCCTCTACTTAGAGACCGAAAGTGGCTTGATGTTGCCTAAATTTTTCGCCTTCGGGTGTAAACGGCCCGTTAATCTTTTCACTGGCCCTTCAATGGGCGCTCAGCAGCCGGGCCAGAAGATAGGCCGCAGCGGCCGCCAATCCGCCGATCACCACTGTCTGGACTGCGCTGCGCACCGTGCCGGCCCCGGTAAGCCTGCCTTTGACCCCGCCAAAAACCAGCAGCGCCACCAGGGTGATGGCTACCGAGACGCTAAGCGCCGTAGGCATGCTCTTTCCAGCCATATAGGGGGCCAGCGGCACCAGCCCCCCGACGACATACGAAAGAGCGATCGTGATCGCGCTGCGGCTGGCCCGGTTCCGCTGCGGCTCTTCCAGGCCCAGCTCAAAGCGCATCATAAAGTCCACCCAGGCCTGGGGCCTGCGCTTCAACGCTTCAAGCACCGGCATACTTTCACTTCGTTCCACTCCATACTGCTCAAAGATCTCGTAGATTTCTTCTTCCTCGTCGCGGGTCCGCTCGACAATCTCACGCTCTTCGCGCAGCCGCTCGCTGGCATAGTGCTCGGCATCACCCTGGGCGGCAAGAAATCCGCCCAGGCCCATGGCAATCGATCCGGCGGCGATCTCAGCCAATCCAGCCAGCACCACCACATGCGCCGAGTTCACCGCCCCGGAGAGACCTGCCGCCAGGGCAAAGGGAACCGTCAAGCCGTCTGACATCCCGATCACCACATCGCGCACCAGCGCGGTCGAGGCAAAATGTCGTTCCACGTGAGCCGGCGGAGCAGGTGGCGCGGGGGTAGGAAGGGCGTCGGTCGGCATCACGGCAGTTTACCGCAGTGTTGTTTGACGACAACGCTTAAGTGCATATCTGCGTCCTTACCCATATCGGCCCCGTCTAAATGGAGCAAACAGCGGGCAGTTTTTGGGCTAATGGATGAAACGCGCGGCGAGATTGGTAGTTCTGGCTCTATGGGTAGCGGCAGCAGCGGTTTGCCATGCCCAGGAGGGCGATGGGTTGGGTCCGCCCGGCGGTGGCGATGGCATGGGTCGAGCGTTTGGCAGGGGGAACGGGGTGCGCGGAACCGTCACCGCAGCCGCAGCCGGCAGCTTCACCATCCACACTGAGGAAGGGGAGACCTACCAGGTCCTCTACAGCGCCAACACCCGCCTGATAAAGGATCGGCAGCCGATCGCGGCCGCCGACATTCACGTGGGCGACATGTTGATGGCCGGCGGTATCGTCGACCCCAAAGCCAGGACCGTTGGCGCTGTTTTTGTGCTCGACATCGACGCTAATGAAGTCCGCAATGCCCGCGCCGCGTTTGGCAAAACCTGGGTGGCGGGCAAAGTGACCGCCATCCATGAGCTCAAGATCACCATTGAGCGTGCCAACGACAAGCAGACGCAGACTGTGGCGGTGGATGAGAACACTTCGTTTCGCAAGCACAGGGAAGATGTGACCCTGGCCGACGTAAAGGTAGGAGATTTTATTACCGCCCAGGGAACGCTGCATGCGGACACTTTTCTGGCCACAGACTTGAGGATCATGCCTCCGCGAACCGGGGGATCGCATGGCCCCGAGCGAGAGCCCGGCCAATCACCTCCGCCTGGTCCCGCGGCTCCTGCCACCGGACCGCCGCCCGGCCTCTGAATGGATCTGCCTGGGCAAGGGAATCGTCCGAATACGTCCTGTCGCGAGGAAGGTCTAAGCTGTGTGTGCATAGCCATGGGAAGTCCAGTCTGATGCGACGCATGTCTCTACTCTTGTGTCTGTTGGGCGCCTTTTTGGTCGCGTCTTCCGCGGCCCAATCGCCACCTGCCGCTGGGCCGGTGGTCCCGCCACAGGCGACCGTCGCCGGCGGGTTGGTGCACGGCACGGTCAAATCCGGCAACATTCCGCTGCCCGGAGTGAGCATCGTCGCCACCAATACGCTGACCGGTCGACGCTATGCCACCGTCACCGATATCAACGGCAACTACTCCATGACCATACCCGTGAGTGGCCGCTATGTGCTCAAGACCGAACTCGCCGCTTTCGCACCGGAGACCAAGGTTGCACTGCTCAAGCCCACGGGAAGTAGCCCGGTGAATCAACAGGCCGACTTTGCCCTGACCCTGGCATCGCGGGTGCCACCCGAAACCACGCAGGAGAGCGTAGCGGGGAACCGGTCGCCAGGACAGGGTGGCGCTCGCCCTACGGGCACGGTGCGGCGCAATACCGGCGGCGGAGCGCAGAATCTGGATTTGCTTACCGCGCTCGCAGGCGCGACGGATGCCGGGGTCAACAGTGGCGCTACGGGAGCAACCCTGCCCTCGCTTGCCACGAGCGCGGATTTCTCTACCGACTCGGTCGCCGTCACCGGCCAGGCCGGAACCACCAATCCCTTCGCAGGAGTGGATATGGAACAACTTCGCCAGAACGCAGAACTGGACCAGTCTCTTGGCGGCCAGGGTGGTCCTGGCGGCGGACCGGGAGGCGGTGGACCCGGTGGAGGTGGACCCGGTGGGGGTGGACCCGGTGGGGGTGGTGGTTTTGGCGGCGGTGGTTTTGGCGGTGGAGGCGGCGGTTTTGGCGGCGGTGGGGGGCGTGGAGGAGGCGGTGGTCGTGGCGGCCGTGGTGGAGGCGGCGGTTTCGGCGGTGGATTCGGCAACTTCCGCAACTTTAAGGCCAATCAGCCCCACGGCGCTTTCTTCTGGACTGGCGGAAACAGCGCGCTGAATGCCACTCCGTTCCCCATCAAGGAGCAAAGAGAACCGCAGCCCAGCTACGCGCAAAATCAGTTTGGACTCACTTTTATGGGTGCGCCCTATATTCCGCACCTGATCGAGCACGATACCAAAGACGTGATCTTCTTCAACGCTTCGGGGCAACGGTCTTCCTCTCCCTTCAGTCAATACGGCAGCGTGCCCACGACTGCAGAACGCGAGGGCAATCTTTCTTCCCTCACCAACCAGGAAGGCGTCCCGATTACCATCTACGATCCGCTCACGGGCACACCGTTCCCTAACAACACCATCCCCGCGGACCGCATTTCGGCTCAGGCAACCGCGCTGTTCGGTTACTTCCCGCAGCCCAATCTGCCGGGCCAGTTCCAGAATTACCAGCGGCTGGCTTCCTCTGAATCCAACACCACGCGCATCGGGGTACGCTTTCTGCACAGCTTCGGTCCTAGTTCGGGAGGCTCCCCGATCGGGGGACTGATTCGGCAATATCTGGGTCAAGGTGGCGCAGGCATACGCCAGAGCGTGAACGTGAATTTCAACTACAGTCACCAGGCGGCCGATGAACTGAGTCTCTTCCCCGATCTGGGCGGCAAGCAGCAGACGCATCAATACTCGGTGGCGCTTGGCTATTCGATCGGCAAAGGCAGGATGACCAATAATCTTGGTCTCAATTGGAACCGCAGCGAAGCGCAGCTCAAGAACGTTTTCACAAGCACCACCGATATCGCCAGCCAGATAGGTCTCGAAGGACTGCCCGATAACCCGTTGCTCTATGGCCTGCCCAACCTTACGCTGAACCAGTTCACCAGCATGAACGAGCAGCAGCCGAACTTTCAGACCAACCAGACCATCGCCGCGTCCGACTCCACGTCGTGGATACACAAGAAGCACAACGTCCGCTTCGGAGGAGACTTTCGTCGCGTCCACAATGATCTCTTCGGCAATACCGGCAACATCACGGGAACGTATACCTTCACCGGCATTTTCACGGAGAAGCCCGGCACCAGCGGCACCACGCCCGGTGGCACTTCTACGACAGGTTCTTCGCTGGCCGACCTGTTACTCGGTTTGCCGCAGCAGAGTTCGTTGCAGGCGCCCTACCAGAAGTCCTATTTGCGGCAGAATGCGTGGGACGCCTATGCCCAGGACAGTTGGAGAGCCATGGCGAACCTCACCCTGCTCTTCGGCCTGCGCTACGAATATTATTCGCCCTACTCGGAGAAGTACGATCGCCTTTCCACCCTGGATACGGGCAATGACTTTACTTCTGTCGCCACGGTTGTTTCAGGTGGAGTGGGCCCTTATACCGGAAAGTATCCCCGTGACCTGGTCTACCCGGAGCACAATAACTTTGCACCCAGGCTGGGCATTGCCGTGAGGGCGGCAAAAGACACGGTTGTGCGTGCAGGGTATGGCATTAACTACGCCGTTGGGCAATACGGGAAGTTTATCCAGGAGTACGCTTTCCAGCCGCCCTTCGCCGATGTGCAGACGAATGAAACCTCGGCGAATGCGATCATCACGCTGCAAAAAGGCTTCCCCGCACCGCAAACCGAGGGCAACTATGCGGTCAACAAGTACTACCGGCTTCCCTATGTGCAGGTATGGAATATTAATGTGCAGCGCACCCTCCCCCTGGGCATTGTGCTCAATGTCGGCTACAACGGCTCCAAAGGCACCCGTCTGGACATAGTCGATGCCCCCGGGCGCTCGGCCACCGCGTCGCTGAGCGGTGTTCTCTATGACTATGAGGATTCGATCGCTTTCTCCAATTACAACGCGCTGACATTCAGCGCGCGCAAGCGGTTGCAGCGAGGGATAGCCATGGGAGCGACCTACACGTACAGCCATTCCATAGACAACGCCAGTTCTATTGGAGGCAGCGGTGGGACGGGGACGGTGGTAGCGCAAAACTGGCAGAATCTGCTGGCCGAGGAATCGAATTCGAGCTTCGACGTGCGCCAAAAACTGACCGGCAACTTTCTTTATGAGTTGCCCTTTGGACCGGACGAACACTGGCTAAATACCGGCTGGGTCGCCCATTCCCTCAATGGAATCTCGCTCTCCGGTACCTTCACGTTGGCCACCGGAGAAGCACTCACGCCGCACTATGAAGCCGCGGCCGCCGACGTGGCGCGCGGGAGCACGGGATCCCTTCGCCCCGACCTGATTCCCGGGGTCTCGCTCACCGCCGGTGGGGGCTCGCTTGGCAACTGGTTCAACAAGAATGCCTTTGTCGCGCCTGCCAACACCTATGGAACCGCCTCGCGTTACTCAATTCCCGGCCCGGGCACGGTTTCGGTCAATGCTTCACTTTCCAAGACGGTTCGCTTTTCAGAAACACGTACCTTCGAGATGCGCGCCACCGCAAGTAATGTCTTTAACACGGTCCAGTACTCAGGCGTCGATACGACGCTGGGATCGGGAACGTATGGCCAGGTAATTTCAGCCGCCGGTATGCGTCAATTTACCTTCAACGCCCGCTACCGGTTTTAGAGAGGATTGAGCTCGGAATGAATGTCGCCGGCCATTTGCGCAGCTTGATCGCCCTGCTGGGCGCGGCGGTTTTGGCCGCGACGCCGAATATCGCTGCCCAGAACGCTGACCAGAGTCCATCGCAGAGCGGCTCGCAGCCCGATACGCAAACCGCCTACACGCTTAAGGTCGATAGCGACCTGGTGCTCACCAACGTCGTGGTCCGCGACAAGAAGACGGGAGCGATACTCCGTGGTCTCACTGCCGCCGACTTCCAGGTCCAGGAGAATGGCAAGCCGCAAAAAATTATCAGCTTCGACTTCCAGAGTGTCGATCAAGCCGCGCCTCTTAACGAGGCCACGGTCAACGGTAAGGCTCCCAACACCATCATGGGCAGTATGAACCGCAGCGCCACCTCAACAGAACTGCGCAACCATCGCCTCATCATCATGTTCTTCGACATCACCTCTATGCAGCCGGAAGACCTTGAAAGGGCGCAGGACGCGGCTCGGAATTACATCGACAAGCAGATGCAGCCGGCTGACCTGGTCGCCGTGGTCTCGCTCGATCAGTCACTATCGTTGGATCGTGATTTCACCGCCAATAAGCAACTGCTGCTGAATGCAGTCAACAGCTATTCCGGAACCCAGGGTGCAGGCTTTCAATCGGGAGCCACCAGCACTACCAACCAGGTGGAAGACACTACCTCCTTCACTGCCGATGAATCGGAATACAACGACGTGAATACCGATCGCGAGCTTTTCGCCTTTGCCGATATTGCCCACTCGCTGGCCTACATCAACGAAAAGAAATCCCTGCTCTATTTCTCCGGCGGCATCCAGCGCGATGGCATAGAGAACCAGGCCTCTCTGCACGCGGCCATCAATGCCTCGGTACGCGCGAATATGTCGATTTATTCCGTGGATGCGCGTGGACTGGAGGCGATCTCGCCGCTGGGCGACGCTTCCACCGGCAGCCTGCGGGGAACCAGCGGCTACAATGGCGCGGCACTGCAGAACAACTTCGACTCCAACTTCAATACCCAGGAAGTGATGGCCACGCTTTCCTCGGACACCGGGGGCAAGGCCTTTTTCGATTCCAACGACTTTTCCCCAGCCTTTCAACGTATCCAGCAGGACACTTCCGCTTACTACGTCATCGGCTTCCGTTCCACCGACACGCTCAAAGACGGCCGCTACCGCAGACTCACCATCAAGATCAACCGTCCCAATGTCAAGCTCGAATACCGGCCCGGCTATTACGCTCCGGCCGACTATCGTCATGCCAACAAGGATGAGCGCGAGCGTCAATTGCAGGAGCAGCTAAACAGCGACCTGCCTGCCACCGATGTCGAGGTCTATTTGCAGGCTTATTACTTCCGCAGCGACACGGGTTCCGGAGCGCCTCGCTTTTATGTGCCTGTATCTTTGATCGTGCCCGGCTCGCAGATCCCGTTTGTCAAGGGAGGAGATCGCAGCAAGGCTACTCTCGATATCATTGGGGAGCTCAAAAACAGTGCTGGTCAGGATATGGCCGAAATACGCCAGACGGTCAAGCTGGCGATCGATGACTCGCAGCAGGTTTCGCGCAAAAACATCCAGTACACCACCAATTTCAGCCTGCCACTGGGCAAGTATCATCTCAAGTTTGTGGTCCGCGAAAATCAAACCGGGCGCATGGGTTCGTTCGAGACCGATATCAACCTGCCCGACCTGAAGAAGTTCCCACTCAAGCTCAGCTCTGTCGTCCTCTCCAGCCAGCGGGTGGCTGCTTCCAAGAAAGATGACAGCAATCCACTCTCTAACGGCGGCTTCACCTGGGTACCAAATGTGGTCCATGTCTTCCGTACGGATCAGCACCTCTATATGCTCTATGAGGTCTATGACCCGGCGTCCGCGCAGGCCGCCGGGAATGGCGCCAAGGCAGCAGGTGCTGTTGCCGCAGCCAAGCCCGGCATGCAGGTGCTGACCAGCATCGAGTTTCTTCAGGGCACCACGAAAGTCTTTGAGACGCCGCTGGTGGAGGCCAACAGCCTGAATGTTCCGGGGCGCGGGGCGGTCGCGTTTGCCTTCGACATTCCGCTGGACAAACTTACCGCCGGACTGTACATCTGCCAGGTCAATGTCATTGACGATACTGGCGGGAGCTTCAGCTTTCCACGTCAAGCGCTGCTGGTGCGCCCGGCCACCACGGCTCCGGTTGCTACGCCTGCAACTTCCGGCGGCACGGGCGCTCCGTCCATGTAATAAGGCCTCGATATTCACATGCGTTCCCGATCGGCGGTGCATCTTAATGGCGGAGGCAGGCGATGAAGGCAGTACTGCTACATGGTTACGGAGGTGTCGAGCAACTGGTCTATGAGGAGGTCCCCATCCCACTCGCCGCTGCCGGCGAAGTGCTGGTGAAGCTTTTCGGCACCAGCATCAATCCGATCGATTACAAGATACGGCGCGGAGAGATGAAAGAGATCATGCCGCTCCCGCTCCCTGCCATCCTCGGGTACGACCTTGCCGGTCAAGTGGTAGCCCTGGGCGAGGGGGTCACCGGGGTAAAAGTGGATGCCCTGGTGTTGGCGGTCACCAGCCGGACCCACGCGGAGTATGTGACTTGTAAAGCACAAGACCTGGCGCGTATGCCGGATGCGCTCAACCCCGTCGAGGCCGGCGTTTTGCCCCTGGTGCTGCTAACGGGCACGCAATTGATTGAGTTGGGTGTGCGTCCGCGCTCCGGCCAGAGGGTGCTGATCACTGGTGCGCTGGGCAATGTGGGACGAACTGCGGTCTACGTTGCCAAGAAGCATGGAGCCTACGTAATTGCCGGGGTTCGCGCTGCTCAGCGGGCAGAGGCAGAAAAGCTGGGTGCGGACGAGGTCGTCGCCGTGGACGAAATGCCGCTCGCCGGCCTGAAGGCATTGGACGCGGTCGCCGACACCGTCGGCCGCGACGTGATCGATCGGCTGATTCCTCACATAAGGAAAAATGGAGTCCTGGCCACGGTCGTCGGCAAACCCAAGTCAGCTGATGGGCGCGACGTCCAGGTTCGCGAGGTATGGTCGGTCCCGGACGCGCGTCGCCTGGAACAGCTTGCTCAGGAGATCGCAAGCGGTGAGTTTGCTATCCCGATCGCTAAGCGGTTCACGCTTGCCGAGATCCGGCAGGCCCATGAACTCGCGGAAAAAGGAGTGCCGGGGAAGGTGTTGCTGACGCCTTAATCGCGCGCTGAGGCTTCGTCGGAGGAACTTCGGTATGGGCAGTGCCGGCAGCCCGAGTTACAGCACGTCCCCCGCTTCAAGTGGTATTGCGCGGTAAAGACGAGATACGGACCGTCGTAGTAGTAATCCTCTCCGGGCTCCAATTCGCCGGCCACCGGTCCGAGGCGCGGCTTCGCTTGTGAGGATTCGTCTTGCATACCTTATTCTCGCAGCCTTCGCCGCCGCGAAGAGATGAGAAGCGGCCCTGTTGTGTGTCACGCAGGTCCTGGCGAAAATTTGCCACCCTGGCCGAAGAAGGCGCGGGGATATCCAAGTGGCCACGCCGATTTGGCTCCCTAACCGCGGTCTATTGGTTCTGGGTGGGGGAAGTGGGCTGGGTTGCGCAAGATAGCTTAGCGGGTCGTTTGCGCCTGCCTGATCGCGCTGATCAGTTCGGCCAGGCGCGCTGGATCCACATCGCTGACCGCGAACCCTTCGAGATCATTCGTACGGAAGTACATCACATGAAATCCCGCGTGCTCGGCCGGTGACTCATCTGCTCCGGCAGCGCCGGGTTTCTCCCGGACAAAAACGGAAACGCGATGCTTGCCGATGCTATAGAGCAATTGGGCCACGGGCTGGTTGTGCAGGTAGGTCAGGTTCGCACCATCGAGCGTAGTGTCTCGTGGCAAGGTCTCGGGCAAATTGAAGCTAAACGGCAGTTTTCCCTGAAACCATGGCTTGACTGTGTGCCTATCCGTGGAGAGTACCTGCGGCGGCAAGCTCCCGGCAAGCGTCGCGACGTGCTGATCGAAGATCTCGGTCATCAGTGCAGCGTGCTCGGCCGAGACGATCTCCGCCTTGCGCGTGGCGTGTTGCACGAGCATTGTGCTTGCGGAGACAAGCAGAAGCACTGCGGCTGCGATCCAGCCCAACCCGCGAAGACGCCACTGTGACGGGTACATATGGCCAGTACGTGGCCCGGGAGCCTCTATCCTGGAGGATGCCAACCGCGTCAAACGCTCCTGCAGATGCAGCGGTGGCGTATACCGTTGCCCAGCCTTTGCCGTAGCGGACTTGAGCAAGCTTTGGTAAAGGGCATGTGAAGTGCACGCAGGGCAGCCAGCAAGATGCTCGTTGACGGCGGCGAGTTGGTCCGGAGACAGCTCACCATCGACAAGTGCATTGATCTGGGAGGGAGAGAGATGGTCGATCATGCGCGGAACTCCCTCGGTGTGACGTTCGCCTGCAGCGCTCCGCGCAATGCGGTGCGGGCACGGGCGATGCGCGACATGACCGTGCCGATCGGGATCTCGAGGACGGTAGCGATCTCCCTGTACTTCATCTCTTCTACATCACAGAGCAGAATTACCTCCAGCAGCTGCGGAGGCAGCTTCTCCATGGCAGCGTGGAGCGCGGCGCGGTCGCTCAAGCGGATCAGATTCCTCTCCGGTGTTTCCCGGTCGATCGCGCCTTCGGGAAGAAGAGCAGTTCGATCGTCTAATTCATCTTCCAGCGCGACCGTCCGCATGGCCGCGAGCCCAGTGCGCGAGGTGAGATAGGTGTTTCTGAGAATGCGGAAGATCCATGCCCTGAAGTTGCTGCCGGGTTCGAAGCTGGTGAATCCGCGAAGGGCCTTGAGAAATGTCTCCTGCACCAGATCCTCCGCGTCCGTGGGGTTGCGGGAGAGCCAGAATGCAACGTTATAAAGAGAGGGAAGCAGGGGCAGCGCCAGGTCCTCAAACACAGTCGTTTGGGGCCCGCTTTCGCGAACCGCTCGCTTCCATGGCAACAGCGTCATCTGGCGCCCACTCTTCTTCCCCCCACAGATGAGAACTGGTTTCCGGCAAATTTATTCCCGGAAGAAAATGCGCGCTGTCCAGGTTGCATCCGTGGATTTGCCCCAAGAAAGGATACGCGTAACCTTCCCGCACGCGGCGGCCGCTTCAGTCCAACGAGTCTAGTAGTCCTCGCCGATCGGCATGCCTGGCGGCGCTTCGACCGGCGGTGCGGGCACGAACTTCGCCGGATCCCGCTCGAATTCAGCAATACGCGCCAGAGCCGCTGCGCGATGCGCCTGTCGTTCGCGGGTCAGTGTACTCGAGGCGGTGAGTTGCGTCTTCAATGCGGCCACCTCAAAGCGGGCGATCGCGCGGGCCTCGGGCGAAGCCTGGTTCGATGCCGCCAAGCCAAGCAGATTCTCCAGGGTTGCCATTTCTACCACCGATTGGGTTTCCGCCGCCAGGCCGCTGGCACGCGGAGCCTGCCAGGTAGCCTTCAGCACGCCGCTCAGGACTTCATCGAGGCCGGGATTGCCGGTGTCGCGCGCGTGGTACTCCACCAGACGCGAAGCGCGCTGCGGATTGAACAGCAGGGCAAGGGTAAGATCGGCGGCTGACTCGGCAGCCGCTACCGGATCGAAGGCCAGGCCGGTGAAGGCGGCGAAGCTCTCCCGGGTGCGCGGATATCCTGGAGCCACAGGAGGTAGCAACCGCAGCAGTGGTTCCGGGAATGTGAGCGTCTCGGGTGCGAGCGTGCGCAGCACTGCGGTAAGCGCCTTGCGCTGATCGGCTGGAGAAACGATGGCGGTTACGTCCTGTCCGTCGCCCCGCACCGCATAGCGATAATCCAGGCCGCCTATTTCCTTGGCAGCCGCCTCCGTCTGGTAGCGGTGCATCAGGTAGAGCGGCACCAGCACATCCGCGAGCTGCGACATCGGCGTTCCTATCGGAATCGCGTTTGGACCGAAGCGCTGCAACGCGGCGGCCCGCACCGTGAGCACGCGATCCAGTTCGGCCGCGGGATCTGGCCCGTTGTCCCAAAGGTGAGCGTGGGGATGCGCACTTCCCAGGGGGCGTGCATCGTCATCAGTGATGAAGTACAGGCCCTGCTTTTGCGCCTTCTGCAGCACATCCGCAAGGTCGGCAGTTTCCTTGTCTGCGGGAAACTCCGCATAACCATACGTGATCGCCACCTTGTCCCACGCACCGATGCCAACTGCATAGGCGTGGGACAGGTCGGGTTTACCGTTGCTGTCCAGGGTGATGAGCGGGTGGGGATAGTCCATCACGGAAGTGCCCTGGCCAAGCGAGCTGGCGGCAAAGTTGTGCGCCAGCCCCAGCGTGTGCCCCACTTCATGCGCGGCCAGTTGCCGCACCCGGGCGAGGACCATGGCCTGCAATGCATTGTCCACGGGCAGCGGCGTTCCATCGAGATACGGATCGACCAGCGACTGCGCAATCATAAAGTCCTGGCGCGCGCGCAGAGAGCCCAGGGTCACCTGACCTTTGATGATCTCCCCCGTCCGTGGATCGATCACGCCTTCGCCATAAGACCATCCCCGGGTGTAGCGATGCACCCACTGGATCATGTTGTAACGAATGTCCATCGGATCCGCGCCTTCGGGCAGCACCTCGACCCGGAGGGCGTTGTGGTAGCCCGCGGCCTCGAAGGCCTGGTTCCACCAGCGAGCGCCTTCGACCAGAGCGGTGCGAATCGGCTCCGGCGCCCCACGGTCGACATAATAAGTAATCGGTTCCACCGGATCGCTCACAGCCGCGGTCGGATCTTTCTTCTGCAGCCGGTGCCGAGTAATGAAGAGCTGGTCGAGCGGAGCCCCCAGTGCCGCGGAATAATCACGGTACACGGTTGGGAAGTAGCCGGAATTCGGGTTATAGGCCCGCGGAGTATAGCCCGGCCCCGGCAGTTCGATGAACGAATAGTGCTCGCGCACCGTGAGGGCGTGGGGATCGGGGGTTACATCGGCGACGTAGGATTTCTCCGCCGGAGCGTCGCTGGTAAAGGTGAGGATGGCTTCGACTTCAGTGTTACGCGGGAAATTCTTCGTGCTCTCCGGCAGGATCGCCGAACGCGCGGGGTCGAGCGTGTATTTGCCTTGCTTGGCTTGGGCCAGGCGCTCTGCGACTCCGTGGGCATCCAGAAGGAAGAAGTCCGTGGCATCCACCAGCACGTGGCCACCCTGGGCCTCGGCCTGCTCCGCTTCCACCTTGAATCCGAAGAGCACCGACTCGGCAAAGGATTGCTTCACTGCAGCGCGTTCGGAGTCGTCCGACGAGGAGGAACGGAAGGCAAGGTTCGGCTCCACCAGCAGCACCTTGTTTCCGCTGCGCATGAAATGCACAACATGTTCGTTGCCCAGTTGCCCGCGGTCGAGGAATAGATCATTCGATCCGATACCGTAGGGCAGTTGATCGAGGTAGAGAAAATCCTTGCCGAACGAAGGGATCTCGAGCAGCAGCTTCCCTGTCTTGGCCTCCCAATACAAGGGAAAAAAGCCGTCCATCCTCTGGAGGTTGGCAATCCGATTTTCCAGAGTAGTCTGGGCTTTGGCCGGCGTTGACGGAAGAAGCAACGATGCTGCCAAGAGAAGGGTGCCCGGGAGCAAGTGGGGAAGCAAGCGCATAACGAAGGTTCTCACAGCCGGGCGCTTTTTTAGGCTCAACCTAACAAGGCCGACCCCATCCTTCGCGTTCTGCCTAGGTCCCGGTGTCGAGGTGAAAGGTCTTGTCGTAAGGCACCACTGGGTAGCCTTTTGCCTTCCATGCGGCCAGGCCACCCTTGAGGAACTTCACCTTCGATACATCTACACTCGGCGCCAGGACCTGGGCTCGTGCGGCGATAGCGCGACTCGTCTTATCGCTGGGGCAGGTGCAGTAGACCACCAGCTCCTTATCGGCCGGAATCAGCGACGGATTCGCAGTCGCATCCTGGGGAGAAATCCGCTGAGCTCCTTCGATGATCTCCGAGTCTGCCAACAAGTCCAGCGGCTGGCGAACGTCCAGAATCAAGACGTCATGGTGCGCAACAATCAGCTCGTGGAGCGCTTCGGGCGTGATGCTAAGCCGCTCGAACGCACGCCGTGCCTTGATTCGTCGGATCCATATCACAGCCAACAAACCCCAGATGGCGATTGCAATGATGGTGAGGATCAGATTCATCTACCGGCCTCCCTTTTGCATAAAGGTTAGTGCTGGTTAGATTAGCAAGCCGGGGCAAATGATTCGAGACTGTTCTCAATCAAAACGTTGTTGCTACGATGCCAGGTTCTTCCACCCTTACGGCTCCGCCGAGAAAAGTGACTGTTTTTCCCGGAACAGCGGCTGGCCGTTCCCCTGGAACCACAATTCCTGCCAGGTTGAGCGGGTCGGCCGCAGCGACGGTGATGGCCTCCTCAGGGTTCCCCGTCAGCCGGGTTTCGCGCAGGGAAGCCACCGCCTCCGGCACGGCGAATTGCTCGCCGCCAAACCCACTGAGGAACCGCCCTCCGCGCACGCTGCCCCGGGCCTCGAGCCGGCGGAACATGCCGACCAGTTCCCGCCAGCGGGGTATGGTGGTCTCGCGTTCCAGCAGGTCGCGGAAGACCACTCCGTAACGCCGCAGAAGCATCCAGCAGGCGGACTCAAGCTCGGCCTCACGGCGCTCCGCCTGGGCGCCCGGGGTCTCAACCGCTCCAGCCGCTGGGTTGAGCAGACTCCATCGCCCCACCGTGTTGCGTGGCCGCCGCACACTCTGAATGGCCTTGCGCCGTGGGTCGATCAGCACCCGCAGGCTATCGAAGCCGTCGGCGGTGACCAGGCCGGCGGCCACCAGCTCCCACAAGGCGCGGTTCACCTGCTCTGCCGGGACCCCTAACCCCCGGACGAGGTCGCCGGCAAAGACCGCTCCGTATTGCAACAAATGGGCCCGCGCCTGCCAGGCTAGCTCGCTCAGGCAGGCCTGGAGGGCGGGCTCCGGAATTGCCCGCACCGCCAGGCAGCGATCCATCCACAGCGCCTCTTCGCGCAGAAAGAAGGTCACCGGGGCCATGCTGGTGGGCACCACGCGCTTGGGGGCCGCGAAGTCGCCATGGGTAGCAAACGCCGGGTGCGGAGAGATGCGTCCCCACCCCACTACGCCCTCAAGGCAGAGGGTATCGAGCCATCGCGGATCGTAGCCGGCAACGCGTTGCGGCAAGAGCGTCCGCTCCCATTCGATGGCCGGCGCCTCGAAGCCCTCAAGCAGGCGCAGCGCCTCCAACACCCCCGACTCTCCGCTCAGTTGCGCCCGCGGCGCGACCCGCTGCCAACGCATCAGCCACTGCAGATAGACTGCCGGCGTAACCGGCTCGATCTGTTTGCGCAGCCCGGCCAGCGTCCTCTTGTGGATACGCTGTAGCAGCCTGCGCTCGCACCATTCCACATCCTCGTCCTGGGCGGCCTGACTGCTTCCCTCGAATACCCCGCGCAGAATGGTTCCCTGCATCTCCAGTACCAGCATGGCGGCCCAAATGGACGCCGGCTCCATTCCCAGCCGCACGCCCAGCATCCGCGAAGTGACCGGGCCGAGCAGCGCCATCCATCCCTGCGCGGTTTTGCGAACCACATCGCCGAAAACTAATTCTTTTGCTTCCGGTGGGCAGGGAAGTGGCTGCTCGAAGACGACCCCTGGCCATAAAAGGCGCAGGTGTTGCGTTCTTTCCGCCGCCACCATGTATTGTTGTCCGGCATGCTCGGCCACGGTGGCCCTGCCTTGGGCTGCCAGCCGCTCGAAAAACACGGGCCAGTGGAGCGCTCCTGCGCAGGATTGAATCTCCACCGGCACCACGATCAGCGAACAGAGCAGGTCATGCAGCTCGTGTTCATCGCGCACGTCGGGCCAGCACTCTTGGCGCAGCTCGACGATTGCCGCCGGATCCAGCCGCCCTGCTTCGCCCAGCAGCTTATCCGGAACCATTCCCCGCATGCTTACAGCACGAGCGCGGCGCTCTTCGAGCGGCGCATCGTCGAGAAAGGCATACGGATTTGCATTCAGCAGTTCATGCGCGAAGGCAGAGGGGACCGCGCTGTCCACCGCGAGACACCGAATTGCGCCGGTGCGGATGCCTGCCAGCAGCCGGATCAAGCCTTCGAGATCCATGGCCTCGGTCAGCACATCTTTCATCACTTCCTGGATCAGCGGATGCTCAGGTATTTGGATGTCGCCTTCGATGTTTTCCTGGCAGGCGGCCACCTGGGGGAAGACGCTGGCCAGCAGGTCATCGGAGCGGGTGCGCTGCACCTGGGGTGCGATGCGTTTGCCGTTATAAAACCGTAACAGTTGCAGGCTTCGGCCGGCGTCCCAGCGCCACCGCGCGCGGAAGATGGGCGAGTCGAGCGAAGCCTGCTCCAGCAGGCCGGTGACCGTCTGCTCAGTGAGAAAATCGAAGACGTCGCTCAGGGGGAAGCTGTGCTGCTCGGCCAGCGAGATGTTGAGTCCGTTATCGGTGGCCGCAGCCTGCAGCTCGAAATTGAAGCCCCGGCAGAAGCGCTTTCTTAGCGCCAGTCCCCATGCCTTGTTGATGCGGCCGCCGAAGGGAGCATGCAGAATCAATTGCATGCCGCCGCCTTCATCGAAGAAACGCTCGGCGATGATGGTGTCGAGTGCGGGTACGGCTCCCAGCACGGCGCGGCCGGCGACGATGTAGCCGATCATCTGTTCCGCGCCCGCATCATCCACGCAGCATTCCTGCTTCAGCCAGGCCACGGTCTCCGCTACCTGGGGATTCGATTGGCTGATGTATCCCGGGAGCACATCACCGGTTCGCACGCTGATTTCCTGGCGCAAGCTGGAGACAAAGCCCGAGAGCTCGAGCGTCCGCTGCGGAGCCTCGCCCCGCCAGAACGGCACATTGGGCGGCTGACCGTGGGCATCCTCCACCAGCACCCGCCCGGCGCTTTCCACACGCTGGATTCTCCAGCTTGTATTGCCCAGCAGAATCACGTCTCCGGCCGACGAATCGATGGCGAAGTCTTCGTCCAGGGTGGCGATCTGTACGCCTTCGGGCTGCACGATGACGGCGTAGACGGCGGTGTCGGGAATGGTGCCGCCATTTGAAACCGCGATGGTCCGCGCGCCCCGCCGCGACTGCATGCGGCCATTGACCCGGTCGCGCAGCAGGTACGACCCGTAACGTCCGCGGCTGGCTTCGATCCCTTCTGTCAGCAGGCAAAGAATTTCGTCATACTCTTTGCGCGTGAGCTGGCTGTAGGGATGGGCGCGGCGCATGACCTCAAAGAGCGCGTCCTCCTCCCACGGTTCGGCCGCGCAGGCAGCGACAATCTGCTGCATCAATACATCGATGGGGCAGTGGGGAATCTCCAGCCGGTCCAGCACGCCCGCGCGCATGGCACGGATCAACGCCGCGGACTCCACCAGGTCATCGCGCGTGGTCACGAAGAAGCGTCCCTTGGGAATGGCGCCGCGCCAATGCCCTGCGCGGCCTACCCGCTGCATTGCGGCAGCGATGGCGCGCGGTGAGCTTACCTGGCACACCAGGTCAATGCTGCCGATATCGATGCCCAGTTCTAAGGAGGCGGTTGCGACCAGTAGCCGAATCTCACCGTTCTTGAGTTTGCGCTCCGCTTCCAGGCGAAGCTTCCTGGAGAGACTGCCGTGGTGTGCGGCTACATTTTCCGGACCTAGCCGCTCACCCAGGCAAAACGCCAGGCGCTCTGCCATGGCCCGCGTATTGACAAAGACCAGCGTCGACCGGTGCTGCAACGCCAGCTCCGCCATGCGCTCGTAGATATCGTCCCAGATCGCGTTGGTGGCGACCGATCCCAGTTCGTCCCCCGGAACCTCAATGCCCAAATCGAGTGTGCGGTGTTGACCCACCTGCACGATCTCCACTTCAGGTCCGCGCCTTCCCCCTAAGAAGCTGGCCACCAGCTCGATCGGGTTCTGGGTGGCGGAAAGTCCAATGCGTAGCGGAGCCTGGGATCGCCCACTGATCAGGGCTCCCGGGCTCAGCCGGTTTTCCCCGCAGACCAGCGCATCGAGCCGCTCCAGGGTAAGTGTGAGATGGGCGCCGCGCTTGTCATCGGCGACGGCGTGGATCTCGTCGACGATTACCGTCTCGACCGCGCAAAGATTGTTACGGCTCTTCTCCGCGGTCAGCAGGATGTAGAGCGATTCCGGTGTAGTGACCAGAATGTGCGGCGGCCGTTTCAGCATGGCCCGGCGCTCCGCGGGCAAGGTATCGCCGGTGCGCACCGCGGTGCGGATGGGTGCGCAGAGGTAGCCGCGTTCCAGTGCGAGTTGTTGAATCTCGCGCAGCGGCTGCTCCAGGTTCTTCTGCACATCGTTGCTGAGCGCTTTGAGCGGGGAAACGTAGACCACCGCGGTGGCGGCTGCGAGTGAGCCGTCCATCGCCTCGCGGATCAGTTTGTCGATACAGATGAGAAAGGCGGCCAGCGTCTTGCCGGAGCCGGTTGGAGCGGAGATCAGGGTCGGTTTGCCGGCAAGGATCGGAGGCCAGCCCAATTCCTGGGGAGAGGTAGGTGTGCCGAACCTGGCCGTGAACCACTCCCGCACCACGGGATGCGCCCAGTCCAATGCAGCGTCGTCGTCGACTTCAAGAAGCGTGGCTTGGAGGGGAGGCATGCGTCTATTTTAGGCGCAGCTTTCGCGTCGGCTTGCGTGTCGTTGCCTAGCAGGTTCTGTTGACGAACGGGAAGTGGCGCATCCAGTGTTTGTTATCCCACTCAAGCCAAAGGACGGCTTGAATGGGCCACCCAGCATCTGCGAGGGGTGGTAGGAGCCGCTGTCAATGAGGCCTGAAGGGACGGCTGAGAATCACCCAGGACGTGCTCCCGGGGCCAGATTAAGAAGAAGGGATGAGTCCTGGACGGCAGTGCGAAGTAGTTACCATCTGGATGCGCCCGTTGGCTCCAGCGTCGCCGCGAAGCGGCGTTGCCACTCAGAGGAAGCCGTGTTTCTTGTTGGCGTGCCAGTTGGACTCTTCCTTCTTGAGCGGAGGAGGGGTCGTTTTTCCCCACAGGGTGTGGTTCCAGGTCACTGCCTGCAGTCCATCGTGGCTGGGCTGAAGCACCATCGGTGGATCGGTGGGTTTGCCTTCCACATCATCAAACTTGATGGTGACCTGGCTTCCCGCATCGCTCCAATGTCCGAAGGTAGTAATGGCGCCTTTGCCAAGATCCTGTGTCACGGTAGCCGATCCGTCCGGACCGAGGCTTATGCTGAATGCCGGCCCGGCGGGCCCGGTCGGTTCGCTGGAATCGGGCGCTTCGGAACTGTAGATGCCGGCATATTTTGAGGAGGCAAAAGCGGGAGCTGCGACCAGCGCCAGAACGATCGCGGCGCCGGCTAGTGCAAGATGCAAGTGGGAGTTCCTGATGGTTCTCATAACGTTCCCATCATTGCGCTGGGCTGAGGTGAAGGCAAGATGCAGTGAGAAAACTAAAGTTGTATGAATAGTGCTATGGATTTCTCTTCTGCTGAACGCGCCCGCCGGGTGCGCCTGATTCTCTTCGATGTCGACGGCGTGCTTACCGATGGCAAGATATGGACGCTGCCCCTTGGCTCCACGGAAAAGACCTTCGAACCCAAAGGATTTCATGCTCAGGACGGGGTAGGCGTTTCACTTGCCCGTATTGGCGGCATCCATTGCGGCGTCGTCACCAAGCGTACTTCGGAAGCGGTTGCACAACGCGCTCGCGCCTTGCGCATGGAATACGTCTACATGGGCCAGGACTACAAGATGCGGGCGGTGCGCGAGATCTTGCAGCGGGGATCGTTTACGCTCGATCAGATCGCCTACGTGGGCGATGACGTCATCGATCTGCCGGTCATGCGCGTCTGCGGGCTGGCTATTGCGGTGGCCAACGCCCGCGACCAGGTAAAGGCCATGGCCCACTACGTCACCCCGAATGCCGGTGGCCAGGGAGCCGGCCGGGACGCCATCGATTTCGTTCTGCAAGCGCACGGGATCCTCGATCAGTGCATCGAGGAATATCTCGATGAGCGTAATGCACCCCCCGGTCCAGGGGGAGCATGACGGTGGGCTGGCGTATGCTATCTCTTTGGGTTGAAAGCTGAAGTCTCAGCCTTTTTTCATTCCTTTCTGGCGCAGGAGCGTGGGCAAACTGATGTTCATTCGCAGGTCCCTTTCTTTTCTGTTTCTTCTTCTTATTGCGGGGCTCGGCAACCGGGCAATGGCCCAGTCATTGAAGAACATCGACGGCGCGGTCAGTATCTTCGGGCAGTTCACCGGGACCACCAGCGGCAACGGCATCTCGGACAGCCCGACCGATTCTCTGGGGGCACTGGCAACGTTCCGGCAGTCTTTCCACCCCTGGTTGGGCTACGAGGTCAATTACAGCTATACCCGCTTTAGCGAGAGGTACTCCACGATTCCCTTTGGGGTGCAGAACAACTTGAATGAGGTCAGCGCTGCCTACCTGGTGCAAGGGCCCTCGTTTCTCGGCCTTCAGCCCTTTGGCGCGGTGGGCGTAGGCGCTCTCATATTTCTCCCCACCACCACAGGTGGGCAAAAATAT
The DNA here is from genome assembly GCA_963788515.1 of uncultured Acidobacteriaceae bacterium. Classification (GTDB taxonomy): domain Bacteria; phylum Acidobacteriota; class Terriglobia; order Terriglobales; family Acidobacteriaceae; genus PALSA-350. Next base: position 655,242 of record CAWBGZ010000015.1, on the reverse strand, counting down.
AACCAGCAGACGGAGATACCGATACTTTATGAGTTCGGGGTCAATTACGCTATCCTCACCTCGCACTTTGGGCTAAGGCTGCAATATCGAGGGCTGAACTACAAGACGCCGGATTTCGATTCGACCCTGCTGACTACGGGGACCAGGCGGAATACCTCTGAACCCAGCGTGGGCGCCTACATGCGGTTTTGAACGTCGCTTTTGGAAAAGGAACCCTCATGAATCGAACCATGCTGCCGGCCAGGGCGCTGTTCGTGGCCCTGGCCACTGCGTTGTGTGTGCAGCCGCTCATTGCAAAATCGGACGCAAACCAGAAGCAGTGGGTCGGTACTTGGGCGTCTGCGCCTCTGCTGGACGCTCATGCCAAGACTGCCGACCAGTTCCTGGTTCCGGGTACAACGGGCGCCACCCTGCGTGAAGTGGTCCACGTGAGTATTGGTGGAGAGATGCTGCGGGTGCGCTTTTCCAATCTGTACGGTACTGGTCCGCTGGTGATTGGCGCCGCGCAGATCGCCCAGACCCTCAAGGGTGCGGCGGTCGTTCCCGGCTCAGGCAAACCGCTGACCTTTCACGGGCAGACTTCGGTTTCCATACCCAACGGCGCCCTGGCCGTCAGCGATGCTATCCCCTTCAAGTTCGCGCCCCTTGCCGACCTGACCGTCAGCTTCTATCTGCCTAACCCATCGGGACCCATTACCGAGCATCAACTCGGCAATGCCACCAGCTATCACGCGCCCGGCAATGTAGTCGCCAACGACACCCTGGAGACGCCAACTACGCTGACCAGTTGGGAGTACCTCAACGGAATCGACACTCTTGCCTCGGCCGATGCGGGAGCTGTGATTACCATCGGTGATTCCATCACGGATGGCGCCAGATCGACCATCGATACCAACCAGCGATGGCCCGATGAGTTGGCTCGACGCCTGCAGGCTGACCCGAAGTATCGCCACCTTGCGGTATTGAATGAAGCCATCAGCGGAAACAAGATACTTCTGGATGGAGCCGGCCCCAATGTGCTGGCGCGCTTCGATCGCGATGTGATCGCACAGAGCGGAGCGAAATATCTACTCATCCTCGAAGGCATCAACGATATTGGCCGCCTGCACAGCGTTCCCGATGGCGTCACGGCCGCCGACCTTATCTTTGCTCTCGATCAGATGATCGTGCGAGCTCATGCCCATGGCATCGCGGTCATTGGCTGCACGCTGACTCCGTACCACGGCGCCGGCTATTACACCGAAAACGGGGAAGCGATCCGCAAGGCGGTGAATGATTGGATTCGCACCGGCGGCGCCTTCGATGGCTTCGTTGACTTCGAGGCTGCGGTCAGGGATCCGAATCATCCCGACACCATCCTGCCTGCCGACGACCCGGGCGACCATCTCCATCCCAACGACGCAGGTTACAAGGTGATGGGGGACGCGATCGATCTGAAGCTCTTCACCGTCAAGCCGAAGCAGCCGTAACCAGCCGAAGCTGCCATGGCCTCCGTTACCGATCCGGTAGCAGCATTCATAGAGATGCACTGACCCATCTCTGTTTTTCACACTATCTCCGTCTGGACCATCAGCGCTCTGGTAGGTTTGTGCGCACCGCCAGGCTCTATGACACCGTAGACGAATTGCACACCAATATTCCGAACCGTCTTCCGTCCTGAATCCTCGCACTTCCTGCGTTCATCCAAAGGTCAGTAGCAACCGTGGAGCGTAGGGAGTAGATGACATGGCAGCTTTTTGTGCATGCTGTGGAGCAGAGATCAAATTGAAAACGGAGGCATGTCCTGTGTGTGGCACCCCACGGCACGGCATGTTGCCGCCTGACCTGCTACCCGTCCTGGATACGGGAGCAGACTCTTCTCAAGAAGGCATTGGAATCGACCGGAAGCCGCGTAGGCCGCGCCTCTAAGCTGCAAGTTGCAGATCCAAAGCAAGCTAATGGAGGGCAAGCGGTTCGCCCCACTTCATCGGTCAGTCGAACAGGTGCCTGACTCGGCCCGTGCTGTTGTGCGCCCAAGGCGTATTCGAAGCCCAACCGAGCAGTAGAACGAGAGCGCCGCATCCCGTCATGATCCACCAGATGGGATGGGTAGCCTGGGTGAAATCCAAACCATTTGCGCGGCTCGCTGCGACCACGGTGCCGGCTACCGCCACGCCCAGAGCTGCTCCCACCTGCCGGCCGGTGGATGCGATCGCTGCGGCCACCCCGGCTTGCGACAAGGGCATGCCGGCGACGGCGCTGTTGGTGATCGCCGGGTTGACCATGCCGAGGGCAAGTCCAAACAACGCGTAGGCCAACAGCAACAGGGCAAGCGGAGTATCGATGCTCAGGCGAGTGAGCATCAAGGTGCTCAGCAGGAAGGCCGCGCCTGCGGCCAGCAACGACGGACGTGTCCCGTGACGGCCCACCAGCCGGCCGGAGAACGGTGCACATACGATCATCATGATGGCCAGGGGCAGAGTGCAAAGACCAGTGTGAAAGGCTGAAAATCCGCGTGCCTGTTGCAGGTACAGCGCGTTCAGAAAGAGAAAGCCGGCAAATGAGGCGAAGGCGCAGAGGGCCAGCAGTGTCGCACTGCTGAACGGTATGCTGCGAAAGAAGCGTACGTCCACCAGGGGGTCTTTACGCCGCCGCTCGTATATAAAGAAGATCGTCAGGGCAGCGCCTGACGCAGCAAACGAGCCAAGGATCAGCCAGGATGTCCAGCCGGCGTGTGGCCCCTCAATCACCGCCGAGGTCAGAGACGCCAGGCTGACAAACACCAGCAGTTGTCCCACAGGATCAAACGCGCGTGCTCGCGGCGCTTTCGATTCCGGCACGAATCTGGCAGCCAACATCACGGCGGCCAGGCCGATGGGCAGGTTTATCCAGAAGATGGAGCGCCACCCTACGGCCTCCGTCAAAGCGCCTCCAATCAGCGGACCAATTGCCAGCGACACGCCGGCCACTGCTCCCCAAACGCCGACTGCGTGTGCCCGGGCCTTTGGGTCGGGGAACGCGTTGGCAATGATGGAGAGGGCCACCGGGTTGAGCATGGACGCGCCCAGACCCTGAAGGGCACGGAAACCGACCAGCTGGCCGATGCTGTTCGCCATACTGCACAGCAACGATCCCGCTGTGAACAGAACCAGGCCAATCTGAAAAACACGCCGCCGTCCGAAACGGTCCGACAGGGAGCCGGAGAGCATCAGGAGGCTGGCGACCACGAGCGTATAGGCGTCAAGGATCCATTGCAGTCCTGAGAGGGTAGCGTGGAGATTGTGTTGAATCGCCGGCAAGGCGACGTTCACGATGGTGACGTCCATGCCGACGATCAACAGGCTCATGCAGCAAATAGCCAGGATCAGATTGGGATGGCTCGATCGATTTGCAGGACCACCTTCTGTTTGGATCCCGGCTGATGTAGCTGTTGGTGTATTCGCTTTCGGCAATGTGCCCCCAGCATACAGATGCGCTTACAGCCGCGGAAACTTCATAAAGGCTCTTTACCTTTCAACAGCTCCATCGATTGCTTCACTCAACTCCTAGTACCTTCACGATCACCCGCTTGGGCCGTTGCCCATCAAACTCCGCATAGAACACCCTCTGCCACGTTCCCAGGTCAAGCTTGCCCTTAGTCACCGGCAGCGTTGTTTCATGGTGCAGCAGGAGTGCCTTCAAGTGGGCGTCGCCATTATCCTCACCGGTCTGGTGATGCTTGTAATCCGGTCGTGCCGGCGCAAGCTCCTCCAACCACTTGCCGATGTCCTCGATCAGCCCGCCCTCAAGATCGTTCACATAAATAGCAGCGGTAATGTGCATCGGTGAGACGAAGCACAACCCATCCTTCACCCCGCTCCGGCGCACAACCTGTTCCACCTGGTCGGTAATGTGCACCATCTCTTTACGCTTTTTGGTTTCGAAAACGAGGTACTCCGTGTGGCTTTTCATTGAAGGACTCCAAAGTTTTGGATGCTGGATTTTCCTGATACTTCAGAAGCTGGTCTGCCGGTTTGTACTAGGACTCGCTTGCTGAGTGCACCGGCAGGGTGTTGACCTCACCGTCCCACAAAGGTTTGAACGTCAGCGCCGATTCGTCCTACAGCATACAACTACGATTTGGCTTGCTGTCACCCAAGAACTATGGTGAATTGCGCGTAAACCCGTATGCTCATCAACAAGCGGCGATTCTCCAGGAACACTTTCATCGATTCTTTCGGGGGAGGGACTCGATGAAGGCCAACGGGGGCATCGCCGTTCGTATCTGTACAAATTCACTGATTCGCCTGGTTGCACTCTTTGAAGTCTGAGGTAAATGAATGATCCCGCTTAAGCCCGAAGAAACATTGCACGCCTACCTCAGGCGGCATCTTGAAAAGATCTCCCAAAGTGAGGCACGAAAGTTTGCCGAACAAAGGCGGCTTCCTGAAAAGCACGCCGTCCCACGGGAATCACGGCAGGCGACTACGTAGACCGCTTAGAGTAATCGTGAATGCGCCATCCCCCTTCCGTGTCAGATCGGCGATCAATGGTGGGAGCAATTTTTCTAAACGCTGCAATTTGGGTACCGGAGAGTTGAACCTCTCGCGAGATGGTAACGTCGACAGGCAACACGTCACATTGACTGTGCTATTTGAGGTCGATGATAATCAGCATACTTGGCATGCTCCTATGCCGCTTTGGGGGTTCCTTTTGAAATCTGCCTATGTGAATGGTATTCGGAGACTGTCTGATCTAAAGCGAGGCCAGATCGTCCGGCTAGCCGGCTCTGGCGCTGCCATCGTCGAAGACATTTGGACTCTGGGAGACAACTACTTCGGTCGCTTCCGGTGTCAGGATGGCCTGGTTGTTCAGCTAACCCAGGCTGAAGAAGCCATGATAGGAACACTCACGAAGGTGAGTGCGACCCAACCGTTGTAGGAAATCCTCGCAGGTCGCATCGAGCCGTCAACCAACCCGCGCAACCGCCTCTGGCAGCGGTGGCGTGGGCCTGTTCGTTTAAAAGGGCCCGTCAGCGGTATTTCTCCCGGACAGCTTCTGAAAGAGAACCGGCATCCCACCCTTCCGTAAACGCTCGGTCAGAGCAAGCGATGCCAAGCTTTTGGTTACCTGTGTGGGTACTAAAGTTACCATCATCCGTTACTTGAAAGCGGCTATGCTTCGAGTCCGGCGGTGACTACGGATTCCGGAAAGACCAAAACCGCATTGAGAGCTGTAGGTTCGTCGGGCCCCATCCTAGAAGGTGCCTTCAAACATGTTTTTCCCGGTCCGGAATCGCTTGATTGCCTCGGTTTTTGTGCTGTGCGGGTCGCTGTGCGGTGCACAGGATTTCGCCCGAGTTACGCCTAACTTTGCCCGCGATAGACCGAATCTTTTCACTACCTTCCAGGTGCCGGGAGCCATTGGTACCTATCCGATGAGCATCAACGACTCTGAAACTGTCACCGGCTACTACACCGAAGCGGCCGGAACGCAGGGTGGCTTTGTTCGTAGCGGGGACGGAACGATCGACACCTTCCAGGTGCCGGGAAGCATATTGACCGAGCCAGTCGCTATCAACAGCGGGGGAGAAGTCGTCGGGTATTACGAGGTCACCGCAGGCGTGCCGCAAGGCTTCCTACGCACCGCAGACGGCCAGATCACCACCTTCCCAGCCCCTACAGACGAATCCGTTGCCAACAATCAAATTGCTCAGCCGGTGGCCATCAACGACGCTGGCGAGATTGTCGGGAACTACCCCGACGTGCCCATGGGCTCCAGGGTTTTTGTACGGTCGGTGACCGGAGGAATCACTACATTTAGCGTCAGCGACGGGGCCATCTACTCCACGGTCGCGACCGGCATCAATGCGAGCGGCGCCATCGTCTTCTACGGGAGCAGCTCTTCCATAGACGAGGCGGGAGGCGCCATCTGGTATGGGCAGGGTATTGTCCCCAATCCTGTCTTGAGTTGTGACTGCTCTGGGCTTGCTCTTCCCGGAGCCGTCGGAACGTTCCCCACAGGTATCAATGCAAATGGGTCCGTGGTTGGATGGTTTACCACGGATGTAAATGCGCCATACTCCCAGGTCACTCCCGACGCACCTGCGAGCGGGGCCTTTGTACGCTCCTCCGATGGCCTGATCACGACCTTCAGTTCCCCCGGGACGCTCGTGCCCTCACACCTCGGTATCAACGGCTCAGGCGCTATCTTCGGTAACTACACCCTCCCTGCCACCCCTGCGGATTCACATGGTTTTGTGCGATCGGAGGATGGGTTTGTCAATGAATTCGACCCGCCTCGGAGCTCGTCAACCACCGCCACCAGCATCAACGACACCGGCGTAATTACCGGTTATTACGCTGATGAATCCGGCAAGGTCGTATCCGGCTTTCTGCGTCAACCGCAACAGAGCGCATATTGAGATTTACTGGTAATCCGCCCCCCCGGGCAAGTTCTTTGGCCCTGGGTACTCCGCTCTTCGGCACCCCCAACACTCTCGCTTAGTATGTGGATACGGTTACCGTTACGTTATCGCGGCCAACGGACAAGCTGAACCATGTTCAAGGAGAGGCACTCTGCTGAGATTCGGGAAAGCACTGCTGTCAAAGCGTGTCGCGCTGCCTCTCATCGGTTTGGTGCTGGCGCTGCTCTTCCATCCCATGCTCAAGGCCGAGCCACTGTTCCCACTCACCGTGCAGCTCGACTGGATCGAGAATGCCCAATTTGCAGGCCTCCTGGTCGCAAAGGAAAAGGGCTGGTACGCGCAGCAGGGTCTCGACGTCACTATTGAGCCGGTGAATCGAGCGACGCTCGACACCGTGGGACCTGTGGTCAAGGGGCGCAATGTAATCGGCTGCGCCGACGGTATGGTGCTTTTACAAGCTCGCCGCGCACATCAACCGATCCAGGCATTTGCGGTCACGTTACAGGCTTCTCCATTAGGCATCATTACTCTCCGCAGCAGCCGCCTCAGCCAGGTCAACGATCTCGCCGGAAAGACCATCGGTCTCCACGCCTATGACCTTCCCCAGCTGGACATCATGCTGAAAGCCAACGGCCTTTCAGTTAATCGAGTCAAAATCAAAAAAATAGGGGATGACCTCACCTCCCTGGCGGCTGGGCAGATCGATGCCCAGGTCGTCTATCTTCTGGATGAAAAGGTCGCCCTTGAGGAGAAAGGCATTCAGCTCAATGTCTTTCCCGGCTACGCCAACAACTACAGCACTTACTCCCAGGTCTATTTCGCACGCAGTGATTTCCTGCAGGCCCACCCCGAAATTCTGGCCAAGTTTCTGCGCGCCACCAATCGCGGTTGGGAGGAGGCCTTTGCGCATCCAAACGAAACCGCGGCCATGCTCGTCTCCAAATATCTTCCCGGAAAAGACCTGAACTACCAGGTGCGCTCGCTGATGGAAATAAAGCGCTTTGCTACCATCGAATCACCGCAGCTTGGGCAGATGCGCCTGGCGACATGGCAGAAGAGCTGCGCCCTGTTTCATCTCGATCCTGCGCTCGCGGACCAACTGGTTAATTTCTCAGTTTTGCAGGCTGTGTACGGGAAAGAAGGCGGGCCTTGAATCAAACCACCAACACGTTGGGAATCCCCTTCATCCCGCTGACTCAAGGTACCTGGCTAGCGGCCTGGCCCACACGGGTAAAGGATTTTGCGGCTTTTGTCTCCGCTATGCAATGCGACGCCACGGGGAACATGCTGACCCTTGGTAAAGATGACTACGATTGGCTTCCCCATGGGCACAGTTGGGACTCGCCCGGCTTTGCCCAGACCGGGGATCATCCCGTGGTCGGGGTCAGTTATATCGACGCCCTCGAATTTTGCGCCTGGCTCACCGTACAAGAGCGCGCTTCAGGAAAGATGGATGGTCCACAAAGCTACGGTCTCCCCACCGACCTCGAATGGAGCATGGCCGTCGGACTTGGTGAGGAAGAGGGCGACTCTCCCGAGGCACGTCTCTACTACAGCGCAGGAACGTATCCATGGGGACCTCGGTGGCCTCCGCCCGCGAACTTCGGCAACTATGCCGGCGCTGAGTCCCGTCTCGATATGCCTTCCTGGTGGGGTGTTGTCCCTGGTGGCTACGTAGACCCATTTCCCCGCACCTCTCCTGTGGCCAGCTTCGCCCCCAATCCGCTTGGATTGTATGACCTCTCCGGCAACGTTTGGGAATGGTGTGCCGACGCCTATTGCCCCGGAAGCTTGGCCAGGATTATCCGGGGCGGCTCCTGGGGAAGCGATCGCCCCGCCTATCTGCAATCGGCGAATCGAAACCCTAAATTTCCAGATAGCCGCAACGACGAGACCGGCTTTCGCATCGTGCTGCGCTCGGTTTGATTGAGTCCCGAGAAAACGCCATGACGACCAACGCCGTGAATAAAGCGTCCGCCTCCCCGCCTGCAGTTCCGAGGAGAAACGCCTTGCGGCGAAATTATCTCTCGGCGTTGGAGAATGTGGCCCAAGCCGTGGGCACGATGGGGCCCGCCGCGACTCTTGGAACCGTGATCCCTCTGCTCATCGCGAAAACCGGAAACGGTACCTGGCTCTTGTTTCTCGGGGTTCTTGGCGTTTTTTTGCTCATCTCGATCAACGTCAACGTTTTCGCTTCCAGATTCGTATCAGCGGGCTCCCTCAGCAGCTATGTGGAAAGAGGGCTTGGCCGGTGGCCCGGTATTCTCGCCGGCTGGTCCTACATTGTGGCCATGACATTTATCGTGACCAGCTCGGTAGTTGCCAGCGCCTACTATCTCGGCATGGTCATGACCCACTTCACGAATCATCCCATCGGCAAGGCAGGTTCCATTCTGCTTACGTTGCTGGTCCTTGTGTTGGCATGGCTGCCGGCGTATCGGGATATCAAGCTTTCCACCAAGGTTATGCTTTGCACCGAGGCGATCTCGGTCGGCGTCATCGTGCTGATCCTGGGTGTTGCCATGTGGCGGAATGTCCATGGCATCGACCAGGCACAGCTGCATCTGGCGGGCACCCGTGCTCCGCAGACCAAGCTGGGCCTGGTGCTGGCTTTCATGATGCTGGCCGGCTTCGAGAGCTCGACCACTTTGGGCGAGGAGGCCCAATCCGCTACCCGCACCATTCCACGCGTCATGATCTTTTGTCTCTTGCTTTTAGGTCTGCTCTTCATGGCCAGCATCTACTCCATCACGGCGCTATCGCATCATCGAGATCTTGGTCTCGATCAAACCAACGCCCCGCTCGATCTGATTGCCCGTTCCATCGAGCTACCTGCGCTGGGCTGGATTAGTTCTTTGGGTGTTGCGCTGAGCTGCTTCGGCTGTGCGTTGGGAGGCTTGAACGCCGGGGCGAGAGTCATCTTCTCCATGGCGCGGGAGCGCTTATTTGCCCCGTTTTTTGCAAGAATCCATCCCGTGAATGGGACGCCATCCCGCGCCCTTCTGCTGATTGGACTGGTGGCCCTGGTCACGCCCTTCCTCCTCATCACGAGCGGAGTGGCCGTAGCGAACGCAATGGACTATCTAATGCAGATCGCCTCCTTCGGATTTCTGGGGGGGTATTTTTCTGTCTGCGTGGCCGCTCCCTTTTATCTCAAGCGCCATCACTCATTGACCGTGATGCAACTTGTCGTGGCGTTCATTACACTTCTTGTCATTGGGGCGGTTCTATTTTTGAGCTTGATCCCAATCCCAGACGCGCCCTGGCGCTACCTTCCTTATTGCTTTGCCTTGCTGCTTCTCATGGGAACGCTCAGCACCGTCTATTTCCGTCTGAAAATCCGGACCTGATTCCGGGAATTGTATAAAGGAGCTGGCTTACTTACGTCGCATGATCATTTCCCGAAGAAAATTCACGCTACGCTCGCTCGCGCTGCTGGCAATATCCTCTCAAAATGCGCACGCCCTGTTCTCACCAGTGCGCGTCCTCGTCGTGGATGGCATCAACAATCATGACTGGGTAACGGCCACGCACGCCATTACCGAGATCTTGACCGCGACCACCCTGTTTTCAGTCGAGGTATCCACCACCCCACCGCGTGGGGCTCCCCAGGATGCGTGGAATTCCTGGAAGCCCGATTTTTCCCGCTATGACGTGGTGATCAATAACTTCAATGGGGGCCATCTGGCGGATGGGATCGCATGGCCCCTCAGCGTTCAGGAATCCCTGGAAACATTTGTCCGGGGAGGGGGCGGTCTGGTCGCCTACCACGCAGCCAACAACGCTTTTCTAAATTGGAAGGCCTATAACGAAATGATCGGGTTGGGGTGGCGGTCGCCATCCTTTGGGCCCGGACTGGCTGTATCCAATGACGACAAAATCATCGTCATTCCCCAGGGAACAGGGTTGGAGCCTGGCCATCCTCCACGGCTGGACTTTCAAATCCACGTGCGCGACACCCACCATCCCATCACGGCGGGCATGCCAAGGGTGTGGATGCATCCTTCCGAGCAACTCACCCATGGTCAACACGGCCCTGCGGAAGGCCTGACCATTCTTACCTATGCTCATTCACCGGTGTCGAACCAGAACGAGCCGATGGACTGGGTCCGGAGCTACGGCAAAGGCCGTGTCTACACCACTATGCTTGGGCATACCTGGGCCGGTGAGCCAAATCCAAACCTTGAATGCGTGGGCTTTCAAACTCTGCTGGCACGCGGCGTCCAATGGGCTGCAACAGGAACTGTGACGATTCCCATACCGTCGAACTTTCCCGGTCCTGATAAGGTTTCACTGCGAAAGCTGACCTGAGAAGAGCCCGTCAACGGCAGTTCTTTCCGGCGCACAGGTTCGGGCTGAAGAACGGCATCACATGGTTCTGGAACCGGTCGGCCACGGCGCTGGTGTGCGTCCCGTGATAGATCTCGAATTTGTTGACGATGCCGTAGCTGTTGAAAACGTCATGCAGTTTGCCCGCGTCGATCCGCAAATGGTCCAAGTCGCCTACATCCATCGCGATGGCATGATACTGGCGCAGATTGCCGATACTCTGTCCCCTTAATCGAAGTATCGAGGACTCGCGAGGCACTATTTGAAGCTTGGTTTCGGCGGGGAGCACACCGACTCAAACCACCGGCTGATGTACACCTCGGCGTGAGCTTCACCGCAGTAATGCCGGGCTCCCGACGCGTTGGCTGCTTCGGCGTTCCATCGGTGCACGGTAAGCTCGGAATCTCCACATCGAATCACGAACCAGTGGGTGGGGTTACTGGTCACAATCCCACAGACTTCACACCTGAATTCCTGTATCGTTGCCATGCATTCGTTTCCTCATCGTGGACGGTTGGGCTGCGCCATCACAATTGAAACATACCGCCGGGGTTGCTCAAAGAGTCGATGAATGTCATCCTCAGGCATGATGCGAGACAGGTTATTCGGTGTGGTTTTGGGATCAGTGCTGGCCTGCTGTATGTCGTCTACAGCGCAGGAACTAGGACCTTGGCGTGCGGCAAACTCGCCCGCCGCGTCCATTACCGGCGACGTGGCATTTTCTGATGCCAAGATAGCGATCGACTTTTCCAGTTTCCCAATCGCTCGTATCCGTGACCTCGAGCCTGGCGAGGTAAGCGCAGTCTTCGATGCAGACAGCAGTGTCGGTGGGCGCGGCAGTCTCTACCGGCTGAGCATACCGGCCTCAAAAAAATTCCTGCACAAGAATTCCATCTGTGGGTCCGAGGATACTCAGTGGGTGGCCGCTTTCGTTGCCGGGCGCAATTTGCACCTCGCATTTTTCTCAGGACAAAAAATGCCGGTGTTTACACCCGAAGCGATCGCCAACTCAACTGATTTATGCGGCACCTTTCTCTATGGCCGATGAGTCAGCGTGCCTATTCTGAACGCTCTCTAGTTTCCGGCTTCAGTGCTTATTTCTTAAGTTCGACAGTCACCGCTTCGAAAGGCTGGTCGCTAAGGTTCTTTTCCGCATGCTCGATGGCCGTCCCCCAGGCGACGTCGCCTGCCTTGTGTTCAACCGTCGCGACCTTGCCTGTTGAGTCTTTGGTTTGAAAATTTTGATCGGTGAGGAAGACGGTTACACGATCAGTCGAATGCGCGTGCATGGGAGCCACTCCGTGGGGCGGGATATTGACTCTCAGAACACGCACCTGGGGGTTCTCAAATTCCAGCTTGTAGTGGCTGGGATCCACCTTGAGCGGATCGAGATTACCGGTGATGGGTTTGTCCGTCCCGGGCGTCTTGAGTTCGATCTCGATGATGTCGAAATCATGATCGAGGACCTCCGGCGAGTGCATCCCGCTTGGAGGGCTCCACACCACCTGCCCCGCCTTCCAATTGAAGACCGCCGGCGGTCTGCCATCCTGATATTCGAATTTTTGCCGTCCCGACTGGAGGTAGATCATCACCCGGTTCATATCGTGCTGATGAAACTTTCCCACCACTTGATATTTCTCGAGCGCACGGGCAACCTTCACCTCATTGTTCTCGAGCAGCACCGCCGAAGGAGCCGTCGGGATCGAGGCCAAAGCGGCCCCCAGTAAAAGCAATGCGGGATGCAGGGTCATTTGCATGAGCCGGAGCATAGCTCATCGTCTGCGCGGAGTAAAAGTGAAAATGTCCTACCGTGGCAAAATCGCATAACCCTCGAGGCGGAAACGGCCTTAAAGACTGAGACTGGCATGACGTTTCGTCCAAATCACCCGCTTGCGAAGGCCGCAAAAATGTCCTAAAAAGGTAGACTCAGATTTCACTTAGGCGTATCTTTCAGACCGAAGTCAAACTCTTTCAGCGCCCGGAGTCGACCAATGAAAGCTCTGTCTCCTCTGACTCGCCGTACATTGCCTTTACTGGTAGCTGCTCTCATCTTCAGCCTTGCTGCCCCCGCCCTCATTGCCCAGAATCCCGCCCCTACATGGGCGCAAGACGACACGCTCCGCATCGCCAAAGAGGTGCAGAAGCGGCTCGGCAGCCTCACCAACTACGGCGTTTTCGACTGGATCACCTTCGGCTTCCAAGGCAAGACTGTCGTTCTCAGGGGCTTCGCCTCACGTCCGACGCTCAAGAGCAGCGCAGCCAACGTTCTCAAGGGGTTGCCAGGAGTCGAATCGGTCGACAACCAGATCGAAGTCCTCCCGCTCTCTAATAACGACGATCGCATCCGCGCGGCCGTTTATAACCGTATCTATACCCAGGCAGCCTTGCGGAAATATAACGCCAACCAGGGCAGCGTCGCGCAAGCATTGGGACCCGGTGGTCGCAGCGTCGCCATGATGGCCGGTGGCATCACCAATGATCCGCCTCGAGGCTTCCATGCCATCCACATCATCGTGAAAAATGGAAACGTTACCCTCTACGGTGTGGTCAACAACGCGAGCGATGAGGCCATTGCGGAAATGCAGGCTAACTCCACTCCCGGCGTCTTCAGCGTTGACAACCGTCTGGTCGTTGCCGGCGCACCCGCCAAATCCGAATAGGCCACTCTTACCATTGCGGCCGGGTTCAGGCTCGCTTTCCTTCACCATGATGGAGAGGCGTTCCGTTTCCCGGCCAGGGTCCAGGAATAGATGGTTTGAATGATGTTCTGCGCGGTATGCGGGCTGCGTTTGCCGATCTGCGCTTCAATATCGAGGAGCAGATTGCCGAGGGCGACAAAGTGCTGACCCGGTTCGAGTGGACTGGTACGCACCAAGGAGCATTTCTCGGCGTGCCTGCTACCGGACGACCTGTGAAGGTATGGGGCATGGTCATTGACCGGCTTGAGCGTGGCAAAATCAAAGACACACGCATCCTCATGGATATGCTCGGACTGATGGTGCAACTCGGCGTCCTTCCCCCACCAGGTGCATGATTTCGGTGCCGCCTGGCTATAGCATTTCAGGGAGAGTCTGAGTCCGCCCAGCAAAGCAATTCCCTCATCGCAGTAGATTCTTGCTGGTGTACGCTCACCCTCTGCAGCGGCTGAACCGGCGAAAGGCGGGGCGAAAGATACCGGTTGCTGGCGGCCCGTCGCTCCAGTTCGAAAGCCCATTGGCCGGGTCGGCGCAGAGCGTCAGGAACGGTAGCAATCGGTATCCTATCGCCCTGTTGGCTCACCGATTACAGGGAGTCGCCAGGAAAGCGTGAAGATCTCCGCCGCTGGTCACGCCAAAGCCCGCGATCTCTCCAGCATCGTTGATCCCGAAGGCGGTCAGCAGATGCAAGGGCGAATTCGCAGGGATCAGGTCGTTCATGTCGGACATCACGCCGCTCCTCCAAAGGAATGCACGAGGGTTTCCGTTGATCGGTCCAGCCGCGCCGAAAGAGGCTCCAACCACATCGCCGCGGTCGTTGATTCCCAGGGCAGCACTGTTCACATCCCCGGAAAGTGTGCCCAGGTCCAACATTTTGCCTCTCTCGCTGGTCCACAAGAAGGCATGCGTAGTTGTGTTGCCGGACATGGCCGAAACACCAGCGACCTGACCTCGGTGATTGATGACGTTAGCGATATTCCCAATGGCCAACAGATCAGGGTTTCCCGTTCCGCCGAGGTTGCCGAGGTCATGAGCGGACCCATCTTTATCCCATAGCACGGCGTGCAACCCGGCCGCGAACGGAGGGATTATGGTGTTCGCACAGGAACCCGATGAACCGACGGTCTGGCCGTCGTCGTTGATCCCAAATGCCACGCCAACGGTGTCACCGGGGAGCGGACGGAGTTCCCGTATCTCGCCCTGCCGGGGTCCCCACACCACTGCTTCAAAATCGAGAATCTGGGGTCCGGTGCCATTGACCCTGGTCACGGTCGGACACTCCGGGTCGCGGATGCCATTCTCCACATACCCCACCACTTCGCCTCGATTGTTGATTTGACCGGCTGAACCGTTATGGCCTCCCAGCAGGGGGAGCGTAGATGTTTTGCCGTACTGCCAGAGCAACGGCAGACACGTGAGGCCGGTACCGTAACCACAGAAGTTTTCGCTATTAGGATCTCGGTGAGAGCTCTCAGCCTGGCCAACAACCTGCCCACTTTCGTTGACGTTGGCCGCTCCACTGTTGGGTCCTCCCAATCCGGGTGCAGCGATGTCGAAGAACGATCTTCTGAACCACAAGACAGCGTGTTGTGCGCCGTCAGGAACGGCCGCCACTCCGGCAACCAGGCCAATACTGTTTACCGAGCTCGCCTGGCTGAAGGGTGTCGAGGAGGGCCCGAGATCTGTGATGGTGTAGTGAGGGTGCTGTGGCTTCTGTGTCTGCGCAGCGAGTTGTAGCGGCGTAGCTGGGGCGACCATCAAGCTCAGCCAGCAGGTTGTAAACAGCAATCCGGATTTCATATCGTCTCCTTTTGCGAATTGGGTGACCGCGCATTTCACGGTTTGGTGATTTTCCTGTTCTGTACATGAGCAAGCAGAGAATCGAGGCAAATGAGTGCCTTTCCATCCCCCGCCTGCCCTCTGTGCAGATCCATAGAGTTGAGCCATTTCTCGACCGCATCCTGGCCGGGATCTGGCGAGGCTGCGGTGTTAGCCGAAACAAGCATCTCCGCTTCGGCTCCGCACTGGGGGCACCACGCGCGCCGCACTGCTCGTGCCCGGAAGATAAGCAATGAATTTGTTTCGATCGTGACGGTCGTTCGCTTGGCCATGCGTTTCTGCTCTCAGGGGTGATTCATGTGGTGGAGCGAACACAGGCTGGCGGCAATCAGGTGGAAAAGTCCTGAAACCGTGCTTGAAATGTTCTGAAATCTTCTGGAGGCGGTGTAAGTCGCTGATAACGGTCGGCCAATGGGCCGAGCCCACGCGTGGCCGCATGCTAGAATTCCTCACGAATCCTGGCCCGGGTCGTCAGATGGGATAGCCCTATGTCCGTGAGTGAAGGTCAGAAGGGCAAGGAACTCTACGAATTCGGACCCTTTCGCGTGGACGCGCAAAGGGAACTTCTCTTCCGCTCCGGCGAGCCCGTCGCTCTGACCACGAAGACCTTCCGCATACTCATGGTTCTGATCCGCCACGGCAATGAGATCGTCACCAAAGACGACTTAATGAAAACGGTGTGGCCGGAGACATTTGTGGGAGAGGACAACCTTAGCCGCCACATCTCCATGCTGCGCAAGGTGCTGGGCGAGAGCCCGCAGGACCACCGTTACATAGTTACGGTGGCCGGCCAAGGGTATCGCCTTGCCGAGACCGTGCATGCGATCACCGAGCATGAGGTCGATCTTCTTGCCGCCAGCCACTCCAAGGTCCAGGTTCAGGTGGAGCAGACAAAGCAATGGGGATGGATATCGCTGGCTGTGATTCTCCTGCTCGGCTTGGCTGGCTGGGTACACCAGGTTATGCTGCGGCGCCCGGCCCGTCTCACCGCAAAGGACACGGTGGTGCTAGCTGATTTTGCCAATTCGACCGGCGATCCCGTGTTTGAGGGAGCACTTCGCCAAGGCATGGCCGTACAGCTGGCGCAATCGCCTTTCCTTAGCCTCATTTCCGAGCAGCGCATTGCGAAGACACTGCGCCTGATGGGCCGGGCGCCGGATGCGCCGCTGACCCCTGAGACAGCTCGCGAGATCTGCGAGCGCACAGGAAGTGCCGCGGTCCTTGAGGGATCGATTGCAAATCTCGGTACCCAATACGTTGTTGGACTTCGCGCAGAACACTGCGGAACCGGAGATCTGCTCGACGCGGAGCAGGCGCAGGCCGCGAGAAAGGAAGATGTCTTGAGTGCACTGAGTCAAATCGCTGTGAAGTTCAGAACTCGGGTCGGCGAATCGCTCACCACGGTGCAGGAACACGCAACTCCATTGGCTGAAGCCACCACGGGTTCTCTCGACGCGTTGAAGGCCTACAGCGCAGGATTGAAGGCGGGCTTCTCAAGCAACTTAGAGGCCGGAGTGCCTTATCTCAAGCAGGCTGTTGCCATTGACCCCGATTTTGCCATGGCACACGCGCAACTGGGGATTTTTTATGAAGACCTGGGCGAACCCCTTCTGGCGACAACAAGCACAACCAGGGCCTACCAGCTGCGCGGCCGCACCAGCGACCGGGAGCGGCTGTTTATCACAACCCTTTATCAGAGACTGGCTGCCGGGAATCTGGAAGACGCCCGGCAGACCTGCGAACCGTGGACGCAGACCTATCCTCGAGATCCGACGCCCCACGGACTGTTGTCTGGATTTATTAATCAAGGACTGGGCCAGTACGAGAAAGCGATCGATGAAGCCCGGAAGGCGATCAGCCTGGACCAGAGTTTCGCACCGGCCTATGTCAATCTTGCCGCCAGCTACATCTTCTTAAATCGCCCGGCGGATGCTGAGCGTACGATTCAGCAGGCCGCAGGGCGGGAACTCGATTTCCCTGAGCTGGTGCTGATGCGATACCACATCGCGTTCCTGCGCAATAACCTGGCAGCCATGGATCGAGAGGCCGCTCTGGCGATCGGCAACGCCGGAATCGAAGGTTGGATGTCGCACGCGCAGGCGCTTGTTTTGGCTCGTTCCGGTCAACTGCGGCAGGCCAGAAAGATGTCAGATCGCGCGATCGTCCTGGCCCAGCAAGCGGGCCAGATGGATAGGGCAGCAACGTATGAAGCTGGCGCCGCGGTGTCGGAAGCTCTGTTCGGAAATTCGATAGAGGCAAGGCGAAGGTCGATGGCCGCTCTTGCGCTTTCAAACAGCCGGGATGTGGAGTATGCCGCGGCATTTGCGTTGGGCCTCTCGTCCAATTCTTCGCGAGCTCAGGCACTCGCGAATGATCTGCAACATCGCTTTCCGGAAGATACGTCGGTCAAATACAACTATCTTCCCGCCCTTCGCGGGTTGTTCGCGCTCCAGCGTGGTGATGGCGTAAACGCAATTGAACAATCTCTGATCCCATATCCTCACGAGCTTGCTGTCACCCACATCGCGTTCTCTGCTTTCTTCGGGACCTTCTATCCTGCGATTGTCCGCGGCGAGGCTTACCTTGCGTCCCACAAGGGAGCCGAAGCCGCGGCCGAATTTCGTCACGTCCTCAGCCAGCCCGGTCTTCTTCTTGGCGACCCGGTGGGGGCGGTGGCTCAACTCCAATTGGCCAGAGCTTATGCAATGCAGGGCGACACAGCGAATGCGAAGCAGGCATATCAGGATTTCCTGACCCTTTGGAAAGACGCTGACCCGGACATCCCGATCCTTAAGAGAGCCAAGGCCGAATACACCAGCGGGCACTATACAGCTTGACTCTCAGTGCCCGTGGCCGATTCGGCTCCAGCTAACGTCATCACTTACCGATGCGAATACACTGAAAAAAGGAGTAACTCCAGGGTTCTAATGCTATATAGAAGCCCGGCCCCGCCATCTCGTCTCCATCGCGGTCGTAACTCAGATCTGAAAACGCGTCCGTCAAGCGCCAGGTCCCCCCTCGCGCTTCCTCCCACGGCACCTGCACACGGGCTTGAGAGGCATGGTCGCTGAGATTAACCACGATCAGGCGTCGATCATTGTCCCTGGCCCAGCCCCAGGCCACCAGGTTCTGAAAGCTTGGATTGTCAGGCCAGCCGCTACGTCCACACAGCTTCCATTCCCCGTCGCGAAAAATAGGGGCATTGATCGCTGCCAGGAGCCTGTCGTAAAAGGCCTGCAAGGCTTTTTCGACGGGCTCTGCCGGCCGCCTGCCCAGAAAAACCGGTAGCCGAATCCTTCGACCTTCAAACTGTCCTTCATGGAAGAGTCTGGCCCCGGGAAGGGAAGACACCGTGATCGCGGCGCCCCGCTCTTTGGCGCCCGGAAAAGCCACTGCCGCGCGAGGCTCATCGTGGTTCTCGAGGAAGCGCAGCAGTTTCTGCTGGTAGCCGAGATCAGCAGTCAGATGAAGCCGAATACTCTCCGCATCGCCGTGTTCCAAACGATCATAGAGCCGCTTGTCGTAACAGAAGTCGAAACCCTGGCGCTGCAATTCCCACTCCAGGTCCCAGTAAGCTTCGGCGATGAAGCGGAAGTCCGGATGCGCGCTCTTAACCGCGGGGATCACCTCACACCAGTAGTCGGTCAGCGGCGGTTGCCCCACACGAGCGCCCCACGTGCGTTCGAAGATCTGGTTCAACAGAAGCATGGCCATGTCGCAACGGACTCCATCGCACAGTGCCGCGATGCTGGAGAGCGTTTCAATCACTGCTCGTCGAAGTCCCGGTTGAAACGCGTTCAGTTGCAGCACATCTGGCCATGCCGGGAAGTTAGGGTCCCGTCCGCAGGCAAAGAAGCACCCTGGTGCTTCAACGTAGGATGCCGGATTGTTTCTGGCGTCCTCGATAGTCCCGCGAAGGAAGTACTCAATGTGCTCGTTGACCCAGGGGTGATCCGGGGCCACATGGTTCGGCACGAAATCCAGAATCAGCTTGGTGCCTCGTTTTGCAAGTTCTCGTCTGGCAATGGCGAGGCCCTCAGGGCCTCCCAGGTGTGTGTCCACCACGTAGCGCCGTATGGCATAGGGTGACCCGACGTTATCTTCCGGCTTGAAATCCGGTAAGGCTCGCCGGAAATCGGCAATCAGATTCATGTTCTGATTGGCAATCGCAATAGCGGCAGGACTTCGTTCCCAAACCCCCATGAACCAGACGCCATCGAAGCCGAACCTGGCGATGGCATCCCACTCGGCTTCAGGTACGGAACCCAGGTCAATCCGGGTTCCAGCCTTCACACTGAGCTCAGAAAGCCAAACCCAGGTATTGATCTCGTATAGTGTGGGGTAGCGAGGCCAGACGGACATGGTAATCGCCTTCTTTCGGAGTTGCCCCCTTGTACCGGTCCTGAAGGAACTTCGTTGGCGGCTTAATCTTTAACACGTCCGTGGTGTAGGTGTCATCGAGAACGTTCGAGTCAAAATCTTCGTAGCTGTCCGCGATCATGTCGGGATTTTTGCTCCAGGTTTCGCGAAAGTCCGCCGCAGCATGACCCTGGGCGATACCCGGTATTTGATGCCGGCTGCTTTGATAAGGCCAATGTGAACGTTAGCGCCAAGGGGTGCGGGGCAAAGACCGCACCCCCTGGGCTCCGAGACGCCACATCATGACTAGTCCGATCGTCAACGTTCGGGCTGGTCGGCTTACAACGACTTCGCGTATACCTCTGGCCGGATGTTCTGATTGACGCGGAAGAAGTTATCGGGATCGTACTTTGCTTTAATCCGGGCCAATCTCTCGTAGTTATCACCGTACGTCGCGCGAATGCGGTCTTCGCCTTCTCCATCCATCATGAAGTTTATGTAGGCGCCTCCGGCACCGTATGGATGCAGCGCTTCCCAGTAGTTTCTGGCCCAGGCGGTAATGTGATCCGCATTCGAAGGATCCGGATCTACACCGACAATCACCTCGCTCCAGGTGGCGTCGCGATGGTCCCACGGCGTCTCATCGTTTCTCGGCTTGTGCGCGGCGCCGTTGATGGGGTAGAGATGCATTGTCGAGTGCAGCGAGGGCAGCCCCGAGCCGTGTTTAATGTGCAGAGCGATCGCCTCGTCGCTCAGTTCCTTCACAAAGTCTGCTTTCCAGTACCACTGCAAGCCCGGGGTATAAAGGCCGTCGAACATACTTTGCAATACAGGAAACGGCATGGGCGCGAAAAATTCGAAGGCCGGGCGCCGGAAGTTGCGCACCGGCTCAAGAATCGCATTCGCCTGTTCCAGAGTTCCGGTGGAGCACCATACGATGCCGCACATTTTTTTGAAATGCAACTCTTCCGGGAAGGGCGGCCCCGGTGGGACGGTAAGAAAAGCAAAGAAGCCGTTGATCTCGTCCGGCGCCTGGACAATGAACTCTCGATACCACTTCATGACATCGGAGGCCTGCTCCAGGTTCCACAACATGGGGCCCGCGCATACCATTTGCACCGGATAGGCTTTGAACAGGAACGAAGTGACCACACCGAAGTTTCCTCCGCCTCCACGGATCGCCCAGAACAGATCGGTATTCTCGTTGGCGCTCGCGACTACAAATCTTCCATCGGCCAGGACGACATCGGCTGCCAACAAACTATCGATGGTTAAGCCGTACTTTCGCGTGAGGTGTCCCATGCCCCCGCCCAGGGTCAAGCCTCCAACCCCGGTCGTCGAGATAATCCCGGATGGCACCGCCAGCCCAAAGGCATGCATCGCGTGGTCAACATCGCCCCAGGTGCAACCGCCGCCCACACGCACCGTCCGTGCCGCTGGGTCGACATGAACGTACTTGACAGGGGAAAGGTCGATGACCAGCCCATCGTCGCACACTCCTAAACCTCCGGCATTATGGCCTCCGCCTCGAATCGAAACCCGCAGGTCATGTTTCCGGCCGAAATGAATGGCGGTCATCACGTCGGCTACGTCTGCGCACTTCGCGATCAAACGCGGTTTGCGATCGATCATGGCGTTATAGACTTTGCGCTCTTTCTCGTACCGCACGTCCGTGGGCTCGATCAGATCGCCCCGGAGCTGACTTTTGAATTCAATGATGTCTTCCTGTTGCATGTCTTCTTCCGTTTCCGGCAAACTCCCTGCCACTCTATTCCTCAAGGCAGCCTGCCTTTTCTTTCCACACTTCGTCGCCCTGCGTGTTAGCTAATCATGGCCGAGCTTCGTAAACGATGTTGAACGGCGTTTCCGTTGCCCGGCGAAAGCGATTGAATCCGGCCGATGTCACAACCTCCCGAATGCGGGTCTCGCCGGCCTGAGCTCCCAGGCACAGTCCGACTTCCTGCGATCGCGAACAAGGTGTGCACAGCAGGGTCGAGAACGAGTAGTAAACCCGGCCGACCGGATTCAGATTGTCCTTCAACTGATCATTTGCAAAGGGCTCGACAATCATCCACGTCCCATTCTTTGCCAGGGACTGCCGTACGTGCGCAGCCGCCCCAATCGGGTCCCCCATGTCGTGCAAACAATCAAAGACGGCCACGAAATCGTAATCTTTGCCGGGAAATGTTTTTGCGTTTGACACAGCAAAGGTGACGCGGTCCGCAACACCGTTACGCGCTGCCGACTCGCGGGCCGCTTCAATCGATTTGTCGTGGTAGTCGAACCCGAAGAATTGAGACTTGGGAAATGCTTTTGCCATCAGGATGGTAGAAGCTCCCTTCCCGCAGCCGACGTCAGCCACGCGCGCCCCCGCCTCCAGCTTTTCTTTCACGTCCCGCAAGGCGGGTATCCACGAACTCACAAGATTCGCCGCATAACCGGGACGAAAGAACTTTTCACACCCATGGAAGACACCGTCAACGTGTTCGTGCCAACCCATGCCGGCGCCAGTACGGAAGGATTCTGCAATCCTTGGAACCGCCGCTAACGAGCCCAAAGCGAGTTCAAAGGCCCCCGGCAGATAGGCGGGGCTGTCTTCTGTTGCCAGCGCGAACGCTTGTTCCGCACTTAGGCTGAACTTGTCAGTTTCTTCATCGTAGGTGATATAGCCACCTGCAGCTTGTGAGGCCAGCCACTCGCGCACATAGCGCTCGTCAGTCTTCGTCTTGGCGGCAAGTTGCGCAGTGGTCAGTGCTTCGCCGGCGAGCGCTTTGTAAAGTCCCAGCTTCTCCCCAATGACCACCATGCCCGTATGAACTGCGGCGCCGAGATCAGTCACGAATTGACCAATAAAGGCGTTCAGTTTGTTCATGTCTATCGCAGGAACCATTGTTGTGCTCATATTGATCCGTCTCCTATTTCGGCCATCATTACTGTTTTGTTGGGGTTGCCCATCCCGGAATCGCGTTTTGCTAGAATCCGCTCTGTAGAGCGCGGGGTTGTTCCTCGTGCAACCGGCGCTCCGGAGTGTTGAGCCTCGCCAACCAGGTTCAAAGTAACGGCCCTCAGGACGAGAAGTAACGAAACAACGCCAAAGAATTGCCAAAATTCCGGGCCCACAGCTGCCTGTCTTCTGCGAAACGGGGGCACCCTTGGAAGCGCACCGCCCAAGCTATCAATTCGGTGAGTTCACCCTCGACATTGCCAGGGGATGTTTGCTCCGGGCGGGAGCAGAAATCAAGCTTCGCCCTAAAGTCTTTGAAACCCTGAAGTACCTGGTGGAACACCCTGGGCTGCTGATCGGTAAGCAGGAACTGATGCAGGCGGTGTGGCCTAACGCCTTTGTTACGGACGATTCACTGGTGCAGTGTACCCTCGAGTTGCGTCGCGCGCTGGATGATGGCCGTCAGCAGTTGCTAAAAACGGTGCCCCGGCGTGGATACCTGTTCACCGCATCGGTGTTCCAACATCCGGCCCCGCCTGAGCGCTTTCCGGCAACAGATTCGTTTGATTTGTCCAATGGTCGCGAACTGTCTTCGGAGAAGATTCTCAGGAAGCGCTATGATCTGCCGGTCCCGCGTACTTCGCTCATCGGGCGGGAACAACAAGTAACGGAGGCCTCCGATTTACTGCTAAGACAGGACATCCGGCTGTTAAGCCTCACCGGTCCAGGGGGCGCGGGTAAAACGCGCCTGGCGATTGCCGTCGCCGCCGCGATTGCTGACCAGTTCATCGGAGGTGTTCAATTTGTCAGTTTGGCGTCGATCACGCGGCCCGGCCTGGTAGCAATTGCTCTTGCCAATGCCCTCGAAATTCAGCAAGTCGCCAACCGCACCATTCCACAACTGATCGGCGATCAACTGAAAAACTCGGGACCCTTCCTGCTGCTGTTGGACAATTTCGAGCAGGTCATCTCCGCGGCAACTGTGTTGGCCGAAACGTTAGAAGCATGCCCATCTCTCAAGATCCTGGTGAGCAGCCGCTCCTGCCTGCGTATCTACGGCGAACAGGAATTCCCCGTAACTCCGTTGCCGCAGAATTCCGCCATCGAACTGTTTGCCCAACGCGCCGCAGCCGTCTGGCCCGATTTTGTCATTACCTCAGAAAACACATCCGCGGTCCAGGAAATCTGCTCGCGCCTCGATGGATTGCCCCTGGCAATCGAGTTGGCGGCTGCACGCACCAAGGTTCTGTCTCCCCAAGCCATTCTGGATCGGCTGCAAAGTCCGCTCCAGTTACTGACTGGGGGCCCCCTCGATCTGCCGGAACGGCAACAAACCCTCCGCAAAGCCATTGATTGGAGTCACAGTCTACTGAATGAAGCCGAGCAGACGCTGTTTCGGCGGCTCTCCGTCTTTGTCGGGGGATGCACTTTGGAAGCCACAGAGGCTGTCTGCAACACCAGGCGCGATCTCGGTATCGATCCCTTGGAAGGCTTGTCGTCTCTGGTGGACAAAAATCTGGTTCAGCGTATGGACCGGGCCCAGACCGAGCCGCGGTTCGCGATGCTCGAAACCATTCGCGAATTTGCCCTCGAACGTCTGATGGCGAGCGATGACCACGCTGCTGCGCGGCGCGGGCATGCGGCGTATTGTCTCGTCCTGGCGGAGGAAGGAAATCCAGAATTGAGCCCCGCTGAGCGGACTCGCTGGCTGACCGAGTGCGACGCTGAGATCGATAACTTCCGTTCCGCTCTCGACTGGCTGTTTCAGACCCTCGATCTGGACTGGAGTTTGCGTCTCTGCGTTGCGCTGTTTCGATTTTGGGACATGCGTGAACACCTGAGCGAGGGGCGGGCCCGGCTGGAGACGGTGCTGCGGCTGGCCGGCGAGCAGCGCACCAGAGAACGGGCGAGAGTGTCGCATTTTATCGGAGCCCTGGCAACCGCTCAGGGCGATTATCTGGCCGCGGAGCATTCTCTTAGCCAGGGCCTCTCTCTTTACGAAGAATTGGGGGATGAGTCGGGCATTGCCGCCTCTTTGAATGCCCTGGCGATAGCCGCCCGGGATCGAGGCGACTACGCCTCCGCACAAGCCAATTTTGAGCGAAGCCTCGCTTGCTGGCGTTTGCTGTCGGATCGGTCGGCAATCGCACGTTGTCTTCACAATCTCGCCAACGTGGTCAAGGTTCGTGGCGACTATCCACGCGCCCGATGGGCGTTGGGTGAGGCGACCGGCATTTTCCAGGAACTCGGTGATCGCAGCGGAGCCGCCTGGTCCATCAACCAGCAGGGCGACATTGCCCGCGCAACCGGCGACATCGCGATCGCTCGAGGTTTTTACCAACGGGCGCTTACCGCTTTTAAGGAAGCCGGAGACCCCTGGGGCTGCGCGCGGTCGCTGACAGATTTGGGCTACATCGATTCTGAGCAGGGAGACCATCTGTCGGCATATACGGCATTTCGTGAAGCCATGGAGATCTTCGCTGGGCTGGGACATCGGCGCGGCATGGCGCGAGCGCTGGAAGGTTACGCGGTTCTCGCTCTGGCAGAAGGATACGCCGCACGGACGCTCACGCTGGCGGCCGCCGCGGCGCATTTACGCCGGCTGATCAGTGCTCCTCTGTCTCAAGCGGAACAATCAAAACTCGATCAATGGTTGTTGCCTGCCTGGAAGTCCCTCAGTGAGGCGGCTGGTCGGGCCGCCTGGGCAACAGGCTCGGAAATGAGCCTGGAGCATGCTATGCGATATTCGCTCGAGGAGCCGGGTACAGCTAGCTTAGGTTCGCGGGATCAATAAGACGGCGTACTGCCGAGACACGGTCCGCTGGAATGCCAGCGCGGCGGGCGTGCTCCCGAATGCTGTCTTCGTCAGGTGCGAGGTAAACGCAGTAGACCTTGTCCTCGGTGACGTAACTGTGGAGCCATTGAATCTGCGGCCCCATCGCGTTCAATGCCTGCAACGAGCGCAGCGATATCTCCCGGATCTGCGTATCTGATAGTGTTCCGGCACCAGGTAACTCGCGTTCAATTACGAATTGCGCCACAATCCCAGAGTCTATCACCAAAAAACTGCCACCCCTGGAGCCAACCAAAGCCTCGACAGGGAATCCGCGGGAGCACCTTTGGGGAGTATTTATGCAGCAGGACTCGGTGGCGTCGAATGGCTCCGATCGATGTCCTGAGTTTTGGCCCATTTGATGTAGTCGAGCGTGGGTGGCTTTCCGCCATTCTCACGAATTCGAGTAAGACATTGTCCGCGATGGTTCTGGCTGTGCATAACCACCTGCGTGAGGCCCTCGGCAACGGTAGGACGCGATTGCAAAAAAGGTAAATCGAATCGAGTTACCCACCTCGCTCTGCGAGCACTTCGTCTCCTTTGTCCATTAACTCTACGGGTCATCTGACTCTTCAGGCGTGCAACGGTTTTCGCCAGACGCGGTCGTCGTCGACGCGATCTCCCAGCCTGAAGGTGCAACGCCCGACTTCAGAGAAACCATGACGGGTATAGAAACGCTTTGCGCGTACATTGTGATCGAACACGGTCAGATAGATCTCGGGCGCACCTTCTTCACGTGCTGTTTCAATCGCCCAGTTCATGAGTGCCTCTGCTACTCCTCGTCCGTGCCACGGTCTAAGGACGTAGACCTGTCGCAACTCCATCGCCCCTGGTTGCGGTGCCGGGGCGGGCGCAACCAACGGAGAGAGCTTGGCATAGCCGATTGGCTGGTCGCCGATGGCTGCGACTCGCCAGCGAATGGAAGGATCGGTGAAGTCGCGCTCCATCCTGCCGCCCGGTCCATAGGTTTCGTCCAGGAATTGCATGAATGGAATCGGATCATACAGGTGCGCAAAAGCGTCGGAGAACGCCTGACGCGCCATCAAGCCGAGAGAAAAGGCAAAGCCCTTGGCCGGGGTAAAGAAGTGAATGGTGTCGTTCATCAATTCCTCACCGCGGTCGCGCCGGGGTTGCCCTGTGCTCTCGCGTTAACGCGATTTGCCACTAGCATTCTTTACGGCATCCATCCGCACGATTGGGTGACATTTACGGCCGTTCCGTTCTTTCTTGCGACAGTTGCAGTAGTAGCTTGCTGAGATGCCTGCACGCCGCATCGCAAACATTGATCCACAGAAGGCTCTACGCGGCGAGTAACTTCCCGGCGGAGATTTATGCGGCAGCAGGATAGTTTAGCTAAGGCAGCATGCCGCGCCCGATTGGAGTTACGCTGCTGCGTCCAGCGATTTACCAAGCCCCACCAGGGCACTATCTGATTCCGACCAGAGACACGAGTCCATCTCCATCTGTCACGGGCCGGCCTGCCCACACTATCTTGATTTGCTCGGACAACAGGAATAGGGGAAATCCAACTAGCACTCCGACTGCTGGCGCCAGTGATAGGAGGAAAAGCAACTTGGCAATAACCCAGAGGATATGCATGGGTGCATCGTAACGGTAACCTGGTTGTAGCCGCCACGTCACCAAGGAGAGACACTCACGTAACTGTGGATGAGCGCTTCGCCGGCTTCTTCTTATGCCCGCAATCCTGAGCTGAGTCTAAGTGGAGGCATCCTAAGGCAGTTGCTTCACCGGAAGGCCCAAAATGGTGGCCATCCGCGCAAGCGAACCCTGGAATCATCGGTAATCTCTCACTGGTTACGTTCGCTCTTCCTCTCCTCACAATGGTGTAGGGCTGATTACCCGGAGTGATTACATTCGATGAATGGACGAAGCCGTTGCGCCGCAGATGGATGGGCGCCCAAATGACGGCTCGGCTCAAGGTGGCACATGACTCTTACTCCCTCGGACATGCTGGCAATTCAATCGGCTATCGACGCATATGAGACCAGATTTCCGCATCGGCCCTCTCCTTCCGCGGCAGAGGCCCTGGCTTGGCGGTCGGGCAGTGTCTGGAAACGTCTATTGCTTTGGTGGCAGGTAGTCGTGGTATCGCGGATAAGACCAACGTTCTTTCCCAAAAGAGCGACGATCAGGTGAAGGATCTCCCCGACGCTTCGATGCGGGCATGCTCGGTGCTCAACGGTCCAGCCAGATCTTGGGCATCAGCAAACAGCACCGTATCTTTATGCGTAAAATTTGAGCACTTAGCAGCATCTTTCCATCGGGTGGGAGGAGACTCAGTGCACGTCTGCGTCGAAGACCCCTGTCTCGACCGTGTTTGCGTGCTTCATTTGAACGAAGATGCGATACCGGCCCGGCGAGGGAAACCCATAAGGGAATTCGACCGTGGGTGAGCTACTTTCTGCGCTCTCATGGTCTCCGGGGTGCCCGCCCATGTTCATACCGTCCATCGGGGCGGCCATCTCTCCGGAATCGCCGTTGGCGATCATCATGGCTTGCATGGCGGCAGAGCCTTCCGGATGCGTGTGGGCAAACACCGTACCGTCGGTCTTGACGAAAGCCGCGTGACCGGCCATCCCCAGATAGGGGCGCGCATCGGCGGCAGGCTGTCCGGCAGCATCGATTAGCCGGAAGCGAAGGCTGTAACCCGTATTCGCGCTGAGCTCAGCGGGTCGATCCCATACCATGCTGTAACCGTCAGGCAGCTTGTAGGCTGTCCCCAGTTCACCTTGCGACAGCGCAGGCGGTGCGCCCGAAGCGTCTTCCGCCGCCAGGGGAGCGGCCGGCAAGTTGGGGGGAACGACCAGATCGGCGGTAAGAGTTTCCGGGAAGCCGTTGGCGTGAACAATATCGGCGTAGAGCCGGTAGGTGCCCGCGGGCATCGAGGGCAGGGTCATCCGCAGATCGCCGGCCGAAACCAGCGCCGGGTGCAGGTGGAAGACGGCATCCATACCCGGCTGGCGAATGGCGTAGAGATGCATCAGGTGGCCGTGATCGGGCAGCAGATCATTGTTGGAGCGCGCCCGGAAGGTGTGTTGCGCATCCGTATCGTAGCGCCCGATCTTGAGATCGAGAGTGTTGCCCGAGAGCACCGGGCTCAGGCTGAGCGGGTGGTAAATATCCGCGGCGTACGCCGTAGCTTCCACGTTCCACCATTTGTACCCTCCATAGACCAGCAGAATGGTGACCGCGAGGGTAACCGCACCGGCGATGAGTGCCCGCCGCCGTGCGGGTGGATCGGGTTGCAGTCCCACATCGAGTCCTGGATCAAGTCGCGATTGACCCACTGCAGCCGCGACGATGCCTACAATCCCGACCACCAGCAGGATGCCCAGTAACGCGAGGGCGATGCCTAGCGGGCGCTGCATAGGCAGAATGTAAAGCGGCATCGCGGGCACCGGAACGCTGGCTCTTGCTTTCCCGGCCGCGCCGTCGATATCGAAGTGCACCTGCCAGGAGCCTGAGGCCATGAGCCAAAGTGAGCCGGTAAAGAAGGCCGGGTCGACGGCAGAGGGCTGCAGGCCGTCGGAGCTGGGCGGGTGTTTCGCGGCTTCGCCAGTCAGCGGGGTGGGGGTCACGCGGATGGAGCTGGCGGCCGCGCCTGAGGTTCGCACCTCAATCGTGGCCACGCCTGGAATCACGTTGGGCGTTCGAATCGTCACGAACAGCTTGTAGGGTCCCGCGTTCACCTGCTCGAACACGTCTTTGCTGCCGACATGGGCGTGCGCAGGCAGCGCCAGCAGAACGGAAACGAGCAGGGTCAGGAACGGGCGTGCCACCTTCATCGCTGCACACCACGCATCCAGCGGCCGAAGAGCAGACCCAGCCAGGCGGAGATGGACGCGTAGACGGCAGCTCGCAACAGCCCGAGGTACAGAACCAACCCATGATCGGGATGAAACCACCGGCGCAAGCGATCGAAACCATCGGCGCGCGAATTGTACTGGAAGTAAATGGTGCCGAAGAATCGGTTTTTGCTGGCGTCAGAAAGCAGGAATTTGGCGAAAGGCCATTCGACTGCGGTGAGGACAGCAATGAAGAGCACGCCCGAGAGTAAGGCGATCTGCCATGGTTTCCAATTCTTCACCCGCTGCCACAGCAGATCGAGCGCCAACGCCGGCACCAGGATGAGGATAGGGAACTTCGCTGGAACGAAATGCGTCACTGGAAAGAAGACCGGGCCAAGCTTGGGCTGAGCAGGAAAGAGCGGAAGGATCAGGATCTCGGCAATGATAAACACGGTATACACAGTAGCCGTTAAAGTCGCAGCCCAACGTGACCTTGAGGCCTGCCAGAAGGCGGCAAAGAAGAAGGGAAGCGCGATCCCCATGGCGATATAGGCAGCCGCCTGGTGCAACTCCACGTCCCAGGTGTACTCCTGCAGAAAGAACATCTGGCCGATGATCGTGAGGCCCGCAGCATAAAGAAAGAGCCGCTGGAGGCGCCTGAAGCCACCTGCATCTGCGCCGGCGGCGCGATTCATTGCCGCCAGGATGAGAAACATGACGCCCGTGGAAATGCCGCGCAGACCGAGGATGAGTAAGGCATGAGGCGGGCTGACAATCTTGACATCCAAGCCATAAGCGTTGTGCCACCAGTTATCAAAAGGAGCCGAGGTGAGCATGGCGACGCCTCCCCAGCCGGCGAGGAACACGCCGAGCGGGGCGCGCAGCCCAAAAACACTGACCGATGCGGGCGTCAGCTCGGGGTCGCGAAAAAACGTGCACTTTACCACCAGCCAGGCGCAGATGAAGGCGGCGACGACGCCGCAGGCCTGGATGGCCATATGTGCCGGGGTCCAGAAGGTATCCCGTCCGATGGACCGGTGCCAGGAGACGTCCCAGGCGCCCCCAATCGAGGACGAGGTAATTGCCAGCACGCCGGCCCAGATGTACCAGGGAATGGCGGCGCGTCGCGCCCCAACCTCAACGCCGGTCGCGGGGGAGGGAGATACGAAGGCGGCCGGTGGATCGACGGCTGTGGACATACTTCCTCCGATTCAGAAGTGCACAAGGTCATGATACGACGCCCCACATCGGGACGGTCCCCTCGTGCTTTGACACATTGTTTCCTTATTGATATTGTTCCCAGCGTGAAGGTGCTTTCTCTTGCGGCACACATTTGCCTCGGTCTGGCAGTTTCAGGGCTGACCGCGGCCGAGTTTCAAGCCCACGCCCAATCCACTGGCGCTGCCGAGTGGCCAACCGGCAGTTTCAACCCCCAGCGCGACGGGTGGCAGAGAAACGAAACCAGAATTACCGTCGATAACGCCAAGAACATCCGGCTGCTTTGGAAGCTGAAGACCGATAACAAGGCGATGGGCATGCAGTCGTTCCGTGAGCCGCTCATCGTGGCCGGCGTGAATACGGCTGCTGGGATCAAAACGCTGGCCATTCTGGCCGGCTCCTCTGACGACGTCTACGTAGTCGATGCCGCTAGTGGCGCGCTGGTCTGGCAGAGGCACCTGAAGTGGTCGTCAGACAGGCCCGAGGAGCCGGGGCAGGGAGCTGGCTTTATTTGCAACAATGCGTTGACCGCTACTCCCGTGGTCACCCCGGCCGGCGTTGCGCAACGGTTTGTCTATGTGCTCGCCCGCGACGGCTACCTGCATACCATGGATGTGGCCACCGGCGACGAACCGGACGCACCCATCAAGATGTTGCCCGCGCCTTACGGCAAAGCCTATGGCTTGAACCTGGTGAACAACGTTGTCTACACCGTGAGCGGGCAAGCGTGCCACGGCGTTCCCAATGAGCTGTATGCCGTCGATCTCAGCAACAAGAAGGCCTTTAATTCCACTCCTCCGCAGGGTGGAATCTTCGGCACCGCGGGTCCCGCGATCGGCAGCGACGGAACCATCTACTTTGAGACCGGAGATGGTGTTTACGACGTCGCAATCGGAAAGCTATCGACCACGGTGCAGGCCTATACGTCCTCCAACGATAGCCTCACGCTCAAGGACTACTACACTCCCAGTAACCACGAGTGGCTGACCAAGCGAGACCTGGACATGAATACCACCCCCGTCGTCTTTCCTTACAAGGGACGGGATCTCCTGGTTGGTTCGGGCAAAGAAGGCCGCTATTTCCTGATGGACAGCAAATCGCTGGGTGGAGCGAACCACGAGACTCCTCTCTATCGCAGTCCGCTGGTCTCGAATAAGAACGTTAACTTTCAGACCGAAGGCACATGGGGCAGTTTTGCCAGTTGGGAGAGCCCGGACGGCACCCGATGGGTGCTGGCACCCATCGGAGGGCCAGTGGCGGTGGACTTCCCCGTTTCCTACGGTCCCACCCCCAATGGCGGCGTGATCGCGCTTAAGTTGAAGGACACGGCGGGAAAGATGGAGCTCGTCCCGGCCTGGGTTTCACGCGACATGATGAGTGCTGAGCCCCCGGTAGTCGCCAATGGCGTTGTCTTTGTGCTCGCGGCCGGTGAGTTCACCGCCCAGGCGGACGACGTGCAAGGCGGACTGTTCAGCTACGAAGCCAGGATCAAACATTCCATTCCGGCCAAGCTTTACGCGCTTGATGCCGTGACCGGGAAAGAGCTCTACTCCAGCGGAGACCAGGTGACCTCGTTTTTGCATCAAGCCGGCATCGCCGTGGCCGGGGGCCGGGTGATCTTTGGCACCTTCGACGGAACTATTTACTGCTTTGGCCTGGAATGAACACTCCATGAGGACTTGGGGACGATGCTTTGGGGACGACAGATTGATGCGTAGATTTCTCGCCATGCCCGTGGTGCTTGGTTTTGCAGGCGCGATGTTCGTGTCGGGCGTGGCCCACGCGCAAGGCACCCCTCGTGGGTTCTGGACCACACCAGACGCCAACGCGGCGCATAGCAGCTGGCAGAAGGCGGAAACGGAAATCACCACCGAGACGGTCGCTAAGAATTTCAAGCTTCTGTGGAAGCTCAAGCTCGGCAGCGGGTCCACGAAAGCATCCTCTTTCAGCGAGCCCATTCTCTTCCCCGGGCTGATTACCGGCCGTGGATTTAAAGACCTGGCCCTCTGGGCCGACGCAAACACCTTGTATGGCGTGGATTCCGAACTGGGAGAACTGGTTTGGCAGAAGGACTTCAAGATCGCGCACCAGGCATGCGGCGGGTCGAATATCCAGGTCGTGGCCGAGGCGCCGCCGGCGATTCATTTCGGAGGTCCCAGGCCCGCCACTCCTCGCCCGGCTACGCCTCCCCCTCCTGCCGAACCGCTCGCTCCTTCGGCGCGTCGACTGGGCGGAAGTGCAGGAGGCGGATATTTCGGCTTGAGGGGAGTCTATGTTCTCACCGGCGACGGCTACCTGCATGAACAGATCATGGCCACCGGGCTGGACTTTGCTCCGCCGGTAAAGCTTTTCCCCGCGCCGGGTGGAAGCTCTTTCGGGCTCAATATCAACGATAAGTTCGTCTACACTGCTGCGGGCTCCGGTTGCAAGAATGTTGCGGATGCCATTTGGTCCATCGACCTCAACACGCCGGATTACACCGTGGCCAGCTACAAAGCTCAAAAACTGGCGCTCGCGGGCTTAACCGGGCCGGCAGTAGGCGCCGACGGCACCGCGTATATCAGCACCGGGGCCGGAGCAGATAATCCCGCTGCGGGCATCTATGCCAATAGCGTAGTAGCCCTCAACGAAAAAGACCTGAAGGTGAAGGACTGGTATACCCCTTCCGACGCTGCGAAAAGCAAAACGCTCAGTGCCAGTCCGGTGGTCCTGACCCTCAAGAATAAGGAACTGATCGCCGCCCCGGGCAAAGACGGAACCCTTGTCTTACTGGATAGCGCATCGTTGGGCGGATCGGATCATCACACTCCCCTGGCACAGACGGATAAGGTGGCTAAATCTCCTAAGCGCGGCGCCTGGCAGAGTCTGGCTACCTGGCAGGATAAAGCCGGCGCCTCGTGGGTCTTCGCGTCGATCGTCGGGCCGGTGGCCGATGATGCGAAATTCGCCACGGCCAACGGCAGCGCACCACATGGCAGTATTGTGGCCTTCAAGGTGGAAGAGAAAGACGGGCACCCGGTGCTCATCCCCAGTTGGATCTCTCGCGATCTCAAAAATCCGGCGCCGCCGGCGATTGCCAATGGGGTGGTCTTTGCGCTCGATGGAGGCGGTGGCTCCGCCCATGCCACGCTCTACGCTCTCGATGCCGCGACCGGCAAAGAGCTGTACTCGAGCGGCGACGCAATCGACACCTATACCCACCTGGCCGGCATGTCTGTCGGCGACGGTCATGTATTCTTTACTACCCACGACAACACGCTCTACTCCTTCGGCATTCCGCTGGAGCACTAGTAGGCGCGAGATAAGGCAAGCAATGCGGACCAGAGCCCAGATAAAAGAAGCCATCGACGCCGGCGCAGGCATTCTACGATTGGAACCCTGCTGGGTGCCCCGATCGTTCATGATTCCCGGACGCAGGTTGAAGCTCCACCCGGATGATCTTTATGCTTTCGGCGGCCACCGCGGCGGCATCAACGAACGCTGGTTTTCCTCGACCACCAAGGCTTCGAATGGACCAGACACTCTAGCCGACGAGGGGTTGAGTTACGTCCGGCCTAAAAGCGGTGGCAAATTCCTGCTCAAAGAAGCGGTCGAAACAGCCGGAGATCTTTTGCTGGGCGACGACGTAATGAAACGGGAAGGCGGATGGAACCTGCTGTGCAAGTTTTTCGACAACATGGGTCCCATTCCTCACCATATGCATCAGAGCGATCCGTTCGCCAAGCTTGTGGGGCAGAAGGGAAAGCCGGAAGCCTATTACTTCCCGCCGCAATACAACCAGGTACAGAACAATTTTCCCCACACCTATATGGGCCTCGAGCCAGGCACGACCAAGGAAGACATCCGGCGCTGCCTGGAAAAGTGGAATCAAGGCGACAACGGAATTCTTTTCCACGCGCGGGCCTATCGTCTGGAGCCCGGCGCGGGCTGGCAAATCAACCCGGGGATTCTGCACGCTCCAGGGTCCCTGGTGACCTACGAGCCGCAGGTGAACAGCGATGTATTCGCCATGTTCCAATCCGAGGTGGAAGGACGCATCGTCGGTTGGGACCTGCTGACCAAGGATGTTCCTGACGAACATAAGAAGGATCTCGATTTCCTGATCAGCATGCTCGATTGGGAGGCCAACGTGAACCCCCGGTTCGGGGAGAGCAATAAAACCTTCCCGCGCCCGGTGAACCCGGTGGAATCCATGAAGGCGGAGGGTTACGTCGAGAAGTGGATTACCTACGGCACGGCCGACTACTCGGCCAAGGAATTGACCATCCTGCCCAAGCGCAGCGCGACGGTCGTGGATAGCGCAGCCTACGGAGTGATCGTGACCCAGGGCTATGGGACACTGGGCGGCCAGGCATTGTCCACTCCGTCCATGATCCGTTTCGGAGAGATGACGGAGGATGAGGTATTCGTCACGGCGGATGTTGCCAAAGCAGGCGTGCGCATCGAGAACCCAAGCGCGTCCGACCCGCTCGTTATGCTTAAGCATTTCGGTCCTGGCAATCCGGATGCAAAACCGCTGATAAAAAAATAGTCTGAGGGACCGTGAGCACACCCAGTCAACGCAAATACCCGGCAATCCATAACGCGATGTGGCCCGGCCTGGTGGGCAAAGGACCGGACTCGGAACCGTTCATCGATCTTGAAACCATGCTCGACCTGACCGCGCAAGCCGAGGTCGATGGCATCCGCTTCGATGGAGTCGATCTTTTCTTGTCGTTGCCGCACATCAGCATCGACTCCACCGATGACGAGCTAAAGCATCTTACGGAGAGCATAGCGAAGCGCAATCTTGTGGTCGGCTCGGTGGTTGCGCCGGTGTGGCCACCGACTGGTGGCGGCTCTGCCATGGGTTCCGAGCAGGAGCGGAAAGCATTTCTGACCCAGGTGAAGAAGGCCTGTGTCATCGCTGGGAAGCTGCGTGACCTTGGCATTCGCCGCTACGGGGTGATTCGGATTGATTCCGCAACCTCGCCTGCGGAGTGGGCCAAAGATCCTGTTGCCAACACCAAGCTCATCGCGCAGACGTTTCGTGAGGCCAGCACCATTGCCGAAGACCACGGGGAACGCCTCGCCGCCGAGGGCGAGATCTGCTGGGGAGGTATGCACAGCTGGAAGCGGATGGTCGAACTGCTGGAGATGGTGAACCGGCCCAAGGCCTTAGGTTTTCAGGCGGACATGGCGCACTCTCTCCTGTACACGATGGGCTACAACGCCGCGGAAGACCGTCTGCTGCCGGCCGACTTCGATTGGTCGCAAAAGGACGTCCTGATGGAAGCCCTGCGCACAGTGACGCATGCCTTGCGGCCCTGGACGATCGACTTTCACGTGGCCCAGAACGACGGCACCGTGAGCGGCTCCGGTTCGCACGATAAGACCGGACGCCACTGTGTGGTCGGCGATCCCAAGGGCAAGATGGATATCATCGCGGTGGCTGGTCTATGGATGCGCGATGAAACTGGGGCGCCGACCCGCGCGTACGAGCACATCTGCTGGGATGGTTGCATGTTTCCCAATGCAACCATGATGGCCCCGAAGACATGGAAAGACATACTGGGGACGCTGATCGCCGTGCGTAACGCCCACGGCTGGGATTAAGGGGATATGGCACGGAAGAATCTGAATGTTGGCCTGATCGGATACGGCTTTATGGGGCGAACGCACTCCAACGCGTTCCTGCAGGCGCCACGCTTTTTCGATGTACCCTACCAGCCTGTACTCAAGGCCGTTTGCGCGCGCAGCGCAGAGCGGGTGAAAGGCTTCGCTGAGAATTGGGGCTACCAATCTGTAGAGACTGATTGGCACGCGCTCATAGAGCGGAACGATATCGACCTGATCGATATCGCCAGTCCCAACAATACCCACGCGGAGATTGCCATTGCCGCCGCCAAGGCGGGCAAGATGGTGATGTGCGAGAAGCCGCTGGGACGCACGGGGGCGGAAGCGAAAGCCATGACGGACGCGGTTGAGGCCGCCAACGTTCCCAACATGGTTTGGTACAACTATCGCCGGGTGCCGGCGGTCGTCCTGCTGAAGCAGCTGCTCGAGGAAGGACGCTTCGGACGTATCTTCCATTACCGCTCGAATTTTCTGCAGGATTGGACCATCTCAAGCGATCTGCCACAAGGCGGTGAGGGGCTGTGGCGCCTGGACGTGTCTGTCGCAGGCAGCGGCGTCACCGGCGACTTGCTGGCTCATAACATCGACATGGCCTTGTGGCTGAACGGGCCCATCGTGGAAGTGACAGCCATGACGGAAACGTTCGTCAAGGAACGCAAGCATAATCTCACCGGCAAAGTTGAACCGGTGGGAATTGACGATGCATCCGCATTCCTGTGCCGCTTCGCCAACGGCTCGATGGCTATCTTTGAGGCCACGCGGTACGCTCGCGGTCACAA
Organism: uncultured Acidobacteriaceae bacterium; assembly: GCA_963788515.1. Taxonomy (GTDB): domain Bacteria; phylum Acidobacteriota; class Terriglobia; order Terriglobales; family Acidobacteriaceae; genus PALSA-350. The sequence continues at coordinate 618,435 of CAWBGZ010000015.1, read as the reverse complement.
GGCGCTGTTTAGCCTGGAGGTAAATGGCGAGAAGGCCTCTGCCGGTTGGAATCTCCACGACTTGCACCGGCTGGAGTATTTCGATTATCGCGACGAAAGCCGGCTGCGGGGATGGAGGAGTGTGCACATCAGCGATGGCGATCATCCCTACATGAAAAGTTGGTGGGTGCCTGGGGTGCAAATCGGATACGAGCATACGTTCATCCACCAGGTAGCTGACTTTCTTCAAGGAACCGGCAACGGGGAGAGAGTCGCCCCCACGTTCGCGGACGGCACGGCCACGGATTACGTAACTGACGCAGTGTTGAAATCGGCAAAGACCAGGCAATGGGAGAAGGTTGCTGGAGTGTGAGGAGGAAGTATGGTACCCGGATCTGTGAGACCGCCCGTCATAGCTTTGATCTGTTTGTTGCTGATGTATCCGCTCGCCGGATCCCAGGTCTCCGCCCAGCAGGCGCCCCCACGTCACGCCGGCGGCGGCTTCACGCAACCAGAGCCGATCGACTTCAACGATCATGATGGATTCACGCAGATTTTCGACGGCAAGACTTTGAACGGGTGGGATGGTTCCTCGGAAATATGGCATGTGGAAGATGGCGCCCTGGTGGCCGAATCGAGCCCTGAGCATCCTTCCGGCACGACGAACATTATCTGGCGCGGAGGCCAGCCAGCCAACTTTGACCTAAGAGTAGAGATGAAGCTGGAAGGCGCGGGCGCCAATGGCGGGATCCAATACCGCAGTCTCAACGTTCCACCCACGCCGGCACAACTGCGGAACCCCCTGGCGCAGAAATTCGCCAAGTGGAACATGAAGGGCTACCAGGCGGATTTCGATTATGGCAACAAGTACACGGGCCAGCTCTACGAGCAGAGTAGCCCGCGCGGGATTGTCGCGTGGCGGGGGCAGATGGTCGTTACCAATCAGGGGAAGAAGCCGCGGCTACTGGCCACCCTGGAGGGTTCCGACGAGCTGAAGTCCTTCATCAAGATGGGCGATTGGAATCAGTTCGAAGTGATCGCCGATGGAAACACCCTGATCCATATCGTCAACGGACACGTGATGGCTGTTCTGGTCGATAACGACCCCACGTTCAGCCAGTCGAAAGGGCTGATCGGGTTTGAGATTGAAGGCCCCGGGGTAGTGAAGATCTCGCATCGCAACGTGTGGTTGAAAACATTGCCTTAGCAGGCTGGGGAAAAATTCGCTGCAGCTAAGTACGCGGCTTGAGCCGTGCCGCACCCACTATGCGATGGGAGCGGGCTTCAGAGGCTGCGGAAAAAGTCGGAGGAGGGATGAAAATGTGTCCCTCAGTGGCTAAAGCCGGACCTCATTACAACCATTTACGTACGGGCTGAAGCCCGTACCCTTCAAAGGCCGGAGTTTTTCCGCATCCTGTAAAGCCTCATGGCTGCAGCTAAGTACGGCACGGCTAAAAGCCATGCCCTTCGTGCGGTGAGTTTTTCAGCAGCCAGTTAGAGGTGTTTCACTATGGGTGTCTCCAGTGCCTGCGACGATCTTTAGAGGCCGCCAAGCGGCGGCGATCGAAAATGAGCATCTGCGCGTCACCGTCTCGCGAGAGGGCGGCCACATTGCCGAGATTTTTGACAAGCTAGCCGGCGTAAGCCCTCTCTGGATCCCTCCGTGGCCTTCGATCGAGCCATCCAGCTATGACCTTAGCAAGCATCCGGAGTATGGGCCAGACTCAGAGGCCAAGCTCCTGGCCGGCATCATGGGCCACAATCTGTGTCTCGATTTTTTCGGCGGACCGTCCGCTGAAGAAGCCGCAGCCGGGTTGACCGTGCACGGCGAGGGCTCCGTGGTTCCCTATGAGATCACTGAACGGAAGGGAATCCTTGTATCCAAGGCTCACCTCCCGCTGGCTCAACTCGATTTTCAGCGATCCATCGAACTCCGCGGTCGCTGTTTGAAGATCCGGGAATCCGTGGAGAATCTTGCCGCGTGGGATCGCCCTATCGGATGGACAGAGCATGTAACACTGGGTCCGCCATTTATCGAAAAGGGAACAACGCAGCTGCGGGCTTCCGTAACCCGGTCCAAGGTCTCCGAGGTTGATTTCGGAGCTAATATGCATCTGAAACAGTCGGCGGAGTTCGACTGGCCGATGGCTCCTCTTTCCGCGGGAGGTGTCGCCGACCTGCGCACCCTGAGCGCTGCTCCGGCTTCGAGCGAATACACTTCCCATCTCGGCGACAGACAACGCGAGGAGGAATTCTTCGTTGCCTTCTCACCCACGTTTCATCTGGCGCTGGCATACATCTGGAAGCGCGAGCATTTCCCCTGGTTAGGGATGTGGCAGGAAAACTGCAGCCGCGACACCGCACCCTGGAACGGCCGCACCATCACCCTGGGCATGGAATTTGGGGTTTCTCCCGTGCCCGAATCACGCCGTGAAATGGTGGATCGCGGCCGGTTGTTCGGTGTCCCTTCTTACCGCTGGATCCCCGCCAAAGGGCGATTGGAAGTGGAGTACTGGGCCTTAACGCAAAGTGCTGACCAGATCCCGGAATCAATTGTGTGGCCGGAGTGAGCCGTTTGATCATCTTGGCGGCTAAGTCCTTTGTTTCGTCAAGATGATCAAGATGATCAAAATTAATTAATTGATCATCTTGGCATTTGGCTGACTTAGATGGCCCTCTTTTAATTTCGCTGACAACATATAGATGCGTTTTCTTGGGGGTTTTGCTGGTCTTTGCAAGTTTTTTTTGCAGCCTGAGACGGGCAGAGGCAACGAATGCTGCTAGCCCACTCAAGCCCAAAAACGGCTTGAATGGGCCACCCAGCCGGAGCGTAGCGAAGTGGAGGGACCTGCGGTTTCTCTTCCGGCGGCGCATCCGGCGCGCAATGCTGGTTAGAACGCCAGGCGATCTTTTTTGGCATCCAGGTTTTTGGCATCGAGACCGGGAACCTTCTTAAGGTCGTCCAGGGACTTGAAGTCTCCGTTCTTCTTCCGATAATCAATCACGGCCTCTGCTTCCGTGGTAGTAAGTCCCAGTCCACTCTCCAACTGCGCTGCCGTGGCCTGGTTCACATGGATGGTGGTTGCCGGGGGGAAGTTCTTTGCCAAGTACTCCAGGATCTCGGTAAATTCGTCATCAGTCGCGACCGCGCCGAATCCCGCCATCTTGGTGATGGTATTTTCCCAGCCGGTGCGGTCTTGCCCATTCGCGATCACATTATCCGGGGAATGACACTTGCTGCACACGCGGATCAGCGTGTCCCTTCCCGCGCCGGCAGGCAATTCGGAGTACTGCGGGTGTTGCGCGGGTTCCTGGGGCGCTGCCTGTTGCGTGTAAGAGGGCATACAAGCGCCACCGAAAACCAGCCCCCAGACCACAGCCTTGGTCAGAGCGTTTGCATCCCGTTTCACGAATACTCTCCGTTACCGTTCCTGCGATTTCCGGTCCAGTATAGTCCGTTTCGGCGCGAGGCCGGCTAGGGCGCCACGCCAATGGCAGAGTACAGTTCTTGCGGCTTATAGATGACTCCGTTCTTCACCACCAGCGCGGTCTTTCTTATATTGCTGATGTTCTCGACCGGATTGCCATTCAGCAGCGTAAGGTCGGCTAGTTTACCGGGTTCGATCGAACCCAGCTCGTGGTCCAACTTCATGATGCGGGCGGCATTGAGCGTGGCATCCTGCAAGACTTTGTTGGCGGGGATGCCGGCCTGCACGTCGAGCTCGAGTTCGCGGTGCAGAGCGAAACCGGCCATCGAGTCGGTGCCGTCTTCCATTGGGATGCCGGCTCGATACATCATCCCGATCAACTCCATCATTCTGGTAAATGACAGCTGGTACCGCTGCTCCATGCCTGGAAGCGGAGTGAGCCCACTGGAGAGCAAGCCTCGCCGCACCTGCGGTGGAAGGCGTTCGGCGATTGGCTGGTAGCCGCGCGGTATCTTTCCGGTAGGAGTCGTCATCATCTCTTCGAAGATGCTGAGCGTAGGGTCAAGCACGGTGTGATGGTCCTGCAGCAGCTTGATGAAGGACTGCACCTGCGGCGAAGCAAGATCGAGGTCTGCGCCACGCTTGGCCACCTCGGTGAGGCGAGCGGTGGTGTTGGTGTTCTTCACGTCGGGCATGAAGTTCAGCATCAGGAAGTTGGCATGCTGAATTTCGTCATAGCCCAGTTCGACACATTGCGCAGCGGTCATCTCTGCCGGAATATGTCCGCTGACGCGCAAGCCCAGCTTGTGCGCCTCATGGATGATGGCCGGCACCAGCTCAGGCTTCACTGAGCTGTAAATCTTGATCTGGACATAACCCAGGCGCGCGTAATTATCTACCGCGGCACGCGCCTCCTCTTCCGTGGAAACCAGTACTTTGGTGGGTCCCTGGTACGGTCCCGGGCCATCGATGACTCCGGCGAGAACAATGCGAGTTCCGATCTCCTGACCATCTTCAATGCGCTTGCGGCGGGCCAGCAGTGTGTCGATGTCATTGGCCAGATCGCGGACCGTGGTGACGCCGGCCGCCAGGTTCAGCAGACCATCGTTATCTCCGACGTGTGCGTGCATGTCCCACAGGCCGGGCAACAATGTCTTTCCCGAGCCATCGATCACCTGCGCTCCCGGGGGTGCGGAGACCTGACCGGAAGGCCCGACGCTCACGATACGATTGCCAGCGATCACGACTGTCCGGTCTTTCAGGATCTTCGCAGACTGGGCATCGAAGAGGCCGACATGAGTGAAGACAATACCGCCAGGTGCTGGGTGGCTCAGTTTGCTTACCAGGGCCGCGCTGCGGGCATGTACCGCGTTGTCCTGCGCGGCCTGCATCGCCTTGACTGCCCCCTCCCAACCTTCCGGGATAACAGTTTGCCAGGGGTCCACGTACGCGAAGAAACCGCGGCGGTCATCGAGCCACACGTAGGTTGGGGCGAAGTCGAGGCCGGCGATGGCGTAGAGGGTAACGTTCTTTTTCCGGCCGGGTATTTCGAGGTTCAGCCCGGCGACACGGTCGATCGTTGCCTCACCGTCCGGGAGCAAAGAGATTTTCCCCGCGTTTGCCAGCGCTGCTTGTGCGAGGATACCCAGCTCCGCGGGTGCGCCGTTGATGGAAAAATAAACAGCCGGCGCAGTGAGTTTCTTCTCGCCGTCCTCGACACTGCTCCTCCAACGGGCGGTACCAGACGCGAGCATGTAGCTCTCGTGAACTGCCGACTTCAAGTAGTCGTTGCCGGAGACGGTCTCTTCTATCGGCAGACCATTTGCGTTCAACTTGAGAACACTGGTGGTTTGGGGTCCGCGGCCGCGGTCGTTGAATTGAAAGAAAATGTGCAACTGTCCGTCCGGCGCGGTCCAAACCGCCTGCTGTCCGGCGGGATTTCCCATAATCAGGACAGCATAGCGATCAGCCGTAGCGGGAACCTCGGCCGGCAGCGTGGGCACCGCGCTTTGCGTTTGGGCCGGGCAGCTTAGCAGAAGCAAGAGGTTCACCAGGGCGAGCCGGGTAAGAGCGTGCGCGAAAGAACCATTGCCCCGCATGAGTGTTCTCCGTTCTGATTTAGGAAGTTCCCCAGATTTCGCCGCAGACGCGTTGGAAATTCGCACCCAGCACTTTTTCGATTACGGATGCGGGCTGGCCTCGACGGGCCAGCTCTGTGGCGATGATCTGCATATGATCCGGCCCATTCAAATCGGGGACGTAGGGAAAACGATCCTCACCCGGCGCCCCGATGCCGAGTTTCTTGCGCTGAGCGATATCCGCTTCAAAGTCGGCTTTCTGCGCGGCGGTCAGGATCGTCTCCTGAATCGAGCCGTCGGAGCCGATGCCGACGTGATCCGTGCCGCACACATCGAGGGCGTGGACCAGGTGATCGAGCACGTGCTGGCGGGTGGGAACCGTGGGTGAGGCAACCAGGTAAGGCATGAGATACACGCCGAAGTATCCTCCGCGACCGGCCAGCGCCTTGAGAATATCGTCGGGCTTGTTGCGGGGATGCGCATAGACGGCGGCGCATCCGGAGTGTGAGATCAGCACCGGCCTGGAGGAGGCGGCGATGGCTTCGGAAGTGGTGCGATAGCCGCTGTGGCTCAGGTCGACGGCCACTCCAATCTCATTCATCTTTTTCACTGCCGCGAGGCCGGCTCTGCTCAAACCGGCATTGCCTGGCTCCAGACAGCCATCGCCAAATGCCGTGCGCACGTTGTAGGTGAGCTGCATAATGCGCACGCCGAGATCGCGGAAGACCTCGATGCGCTGGGGATTCTCCTCCAGAAATGCGGTGTACTGGAAGCCGGGAATGATGCCGAGCTTGTTTTCGCGCTTGGCACGAGCGATGTCTGAATATCTGCGAACAATGGTGAACGCATCGGGATATTTTTCGACTAACGCATCCAGCCAGGCGAGATTGTTGATCGTGCCTTCGAAGGTGGTATCCGAAACCGTGTAATTGACGGCGGTGATTCCCGACTGCCGAACCGTGGCCACTAATGCCGGGCTGGGGGCGGTCACCTGGTCGAGAAATGGGGAACACAGTGAATCGATAACAATCGCGCGTTGGTAGAGGGTTGCGTTATCGGAGGAAGCATTCGCGTGCAGGCTCCGCAAGAGGCGCGGAGCGAGCACCGCGGCTGCAGAGAGCTGGAGAAGGGAAAGCTGAAATTCCCGGCGGTTCAAGACGGCGCCTCGTTTGCTCGAATCAGCATCCTCTTCTCTCGCCACTCCTCCGCGGTAATCTCCCATATCTCGGTGAGCAATCTGCCCGAGACATAGTCACGCTCCTCGGTGGCAATCACGCGCATCCCCGTCTTCTCTGATATGCGCCGCGACGCGATATTCACCACCGCCTTGGGAACACGCAATGCGTTAAAACCGAGAACATCAAAGCAATAGTCATTGACAGCGATCGCCGCCTCCGTCATGAGACCTTGACCTTGCCAGGGCAGTCCCAACCAGAATCCGCGCGTGGCGTGCCCATCCTTCGAGATGAGCCCGATGGACCCGATATGTTTTTCCGGCGATTGCCGCAATCTCAAGGTCCAGTGCCATTGTTGCCCACGCTCGACTGCGGGGAGCGCGACATCGCGATAATAGGTGAATGCTCCATCCGCGGGATACGGCCAGGGAATCTGGTTGCTCAGGAACTTGACCATCTCCCATTGAGGAAAAAGGCGTTGTGTCTGCTCAGCATCGGCGAGCTGGAGCGGTTGGAGCAAGAGCCGCTCGGTTTGCAGCGTGGCGATCACAATCACCAAGATAACAAGCGCGCAGCCAGGATCGAGTTTTAAACCAGGTGTGAATCCGAATCAGAGCTGCCCAAGTTAGCGGATAGATCGGGGCTGGTGTGCAGGTAATCCGTTGAATGTATGGAACCGGGTTGGTCTCAAAGAGAATCGGGTTCGTTTTGACGATCGCCGGTCAGCATTTGCGTGCGGTCCAGGTTCAGAGCTGTCCAGATTAGCGAACGAATAGGGGTTAGTGTGCAGGTGACTCCCTTGCGCAGTTACGTTCGGGAAGGGCGCACAGCAGGTCCCTCGGCTTCGCTCGGGATGACAAGGGTGGGTTGGTGCTTCCAGTAGGAATTGGCTAGTGGCTGAAAGAATCACAGGCGTAGCTGATTTGTTTCAGCAAGTGCTGTCCAAATTGGCCGCCGCCTCGCTGCGGATCATGAGATGAGATAAGCCTAAGCAGCGGCAGCTGCTGCCTTACGGGCGATGAGACCAAAGCCCTTGTCGCGCGCCATGCGCTCGAGCGAAGCCAGTTGCTGCTGGGCGAGGGCCTTGTGCCCGGATCGAATTTCTAATTCGGCCGCAGCCAGCATGGCTTCTAATTCAACACCGAGGAGCCCGTGTGTGCGCGCTTCTTCGGCAACCTGTGCCAAGCGTGATTTCGCCATCCCAGGATGATCGGATGCGAGCAAAACGCGCGCGAACTCCAGCTCATACTGAAGGCGGACCAGCAAATTCTGGCTCTTTGCTGCAAGATCCTGCGATCTTTGGATCTCAGTCTCGGCTTCCCCTTGTTTGCCCTGGGCCAGCAAAGATCGGGCTAAAGCGGTGCCGGCCGCAAGCTCGTCGTCGGCTTGCCGCTCCTGATGGAACTGTTGCTTCCACTCCCGCAGAGGAGTCTCCGCCTCGGCCGCGTGTCCTTCCTCTATAGAAAGCTGCGCCAGCGAAACCTGGGTCTCCAGCGCCAGCTGCTTCTCGCCTACCTGGTCGCGCAGGGCCAATGACTTCTCGTACGACGTACGAGCCGCTGCCAGGTTCCCCTGGTCAACAAGGACATCCCCGAGGCTGGAGAAGACATAGGCAATCGCGGATTTATCGCCGGCCTCTTCGGCCGTGGCCATGGCTTGGCGGTAGGCAGTTTCCGCGACCTGCAGCTTTCCGTTCTGGCGGGACAAATCCCCCAAAGTATTGAGACTGAGCGCTACCCCCTCTTTGTCTTCCACTGCGTGATAGTTGGGAACGGAGTCTTGCAGCAGCTTTCTGGCTTGATTGAGATTCCCTGACGTCAGGAGGGCGGCACCAAGGTTGCTCATAGCGGCTCCCACACCATCCAAATTCCCGACTTCCCGGAACTCATTGATGGCCGCGCGAAACATATCTCCTGAACGCGCCACTTCACCCTGTTGGTAGTAGAGGGCGGCGAGGTCGGTCGACATCATCGCCTCGGCATTGCGATCTCCCTCCGCCTCGGCGCTCTGCCGGGCGAGCTTGCAGTCGCCGATGGCGTCATCCATGGAGACACCAATGCCGACGCCCTGTTCGCATAGAAATCCATAGGTTCGTGCTACCAGGACGGGGCGTCCCTGGGCGCGACCTTTTCCGATCGCCGATTTGGCAGCGGCGCGCGCCTTGATGAGATCCTGGCCAATCCAAGCGGAGGCCTCGGTCATGTCTATGCGGGGGTCGTCACCCAATGGCGCAGGCAGGCGGCGAAGAGTTGCCAGGGTCTGCAAGGCGGCTGCCGGTTGAAAGCCGATTTGTGCCGTAGCCAGAAGGAGGCCGTAGTCAAGACTGTCAGGGAATAGCTGGAAAAGTGTGCGATAGGCCTGCACGGTCTTGGGCCAGTCGCCCCTCGCGCGCCAGTACTGGCCTTCGATCAGAAATCGGTCCTCTTGCGGTAGATCCTGTGAGAGCTCCCGTGCCCGCTGTGCTTCTGCACGCGCATTGGTTTGATACCCCAGATGCCACCAGGCTTCAGACAGGGCAGAGTGAGCCAGGGGGAACTCACTGTCAGCGGCTACCGCCTTGAGCAGGAGGTCGCGAGCGCCAAGAAAATCGAAGGCCCAAAGTTTGGCCCGGCCCTCTACATACAACCGTGCGCTTTGTTGATCAGAAGGAAGCGCCACCCGTGCCTCGTTGGCGTCTCCGAAGGAATTGGCAGTGAGGCCCAGCCGCCTGCGGAGCCGGGTGCCCGCCTGCGCAGCCAGATCGAAGAGGTTGTTCTGGTCGCCTGTAATGGCCTCCTCGGCGATTGTTTCTCCATTAGCCGTATCCTGCACGCGCAGATCGAGCCGGATGCGTCTTTCGCCCTTGCCCGGCAAGGGAGTGTAGGCGCCTAGGACTACAACGTCCGCTCCCGGGTTCTGCCGGAGCCGTTCCAGAGTACCCTTGGCCAGGGTGCCTTCGGCGGTGGGCGGCAGGTCGTGCTTGACCCTGGCAATGTCTTCCGCAGAAACCATACGTAAATCGCCACGGGTACCCAATTCCGTATCCAACATCTCGGAGAAGACAGGGGAGAGCCAATCGTCCTCATGGCGGCCGGGCAAATTACGGAAGCCCAGCACCGCTACCGAGCGGCGTAACCGTACGGGCGGGACTACGCTGGCCTGAGGCCTTGCGGGCACAGAATGAGGCCTGGGATAGAACCGAAAAAACAATCCCGCAGCCAGCAGCAGTAGCAATCCCAGCCCTGACACCAGCCAGTAAATGTTGCGCCGGGCAAAAGCGGGTTTCGTCTCAACCGGTGCGCTGGTGGCCGGAACCGGCGGGGGTGTTGCGTGCGGTTGCTGCAGTGGCAGCCCAACCTCTACAGGCTCCTCCCGGGTCTCAACCATAACCGGCGCCACGAATCGATATCCACGGCGCGGTATGGTCTCCACGTATTGGGGCGCGTCGGCGTTGTCGTTGAGTGACTCACGCACCTTGCGGATGGCGACGCCAAGACTGTTGTCAAATTCAACGAAGGTATTTTGCGGCCACAGATGTTGCCGCAGTTCCTCTCGGGTGACGACTTCGCCCGGCCTTTCCACCAACATGACCAAAAGCCGGCAGGGAAGATCCTGGAGTCGCACGCGTATCCCGTGGCGCGCAAGCGTGCCTTCACCGGGGTCCAGGTCGAAGGGACCAAAGCGATAGCGGGTCACTTTTAGCGATGTCCCCGGCATACCCTCTCCAGAGCGAAAGCCCTCAGCGCGGCTAAGGGCCATTGTAACCAGTTAAGGGCAGGGCGCAAGTGACTCTAGGGCAATGACTTTGCTATTAAGGCACACTTAAACGCCAGTTCTGTTGACGGGTGCGTTCTTTTCCCGCAGAGTCGCGGGGAAATGCGGCGACCCCTTTGTTCCCGGCGAGGAAGCGGAATGAGTAAGGACCTGTTACTACGGGCGGCAGTCGTGATGGCTTGCCTGCTGGTGGTGAGCGGTTGTCAGCAGAGGCAGCGCGGAGATGAGATCGGCGGCGCGGCGAATGCCAGGGAGTGGCCGGGCTTTGCTTCCGTTCCTGGACCAGTCCTGACCGGGCACCCTCTCAAGCTCAGTGACATGACCGAGAGTGAGCGGCGATGGGGGCTGGCCCCCAAACGCGGCGCAGGCATTGTTTACCAGGATGACATCATCCTGATGGAGCACGGCGACCAGGCGATTCGCTCCTTTGCCTCGAACGGCTTGTCGTGGACTTTTGACGCGAATGCTCCGCAGGTCAACGAAATCCAACCGGGCAAGATTGTCTTTGCCACGGGGCGCGCGGTGGGCAGGGTCCTGGCAGTCCAGCGTAACGGTGACCAGGTATCCGCCATTCTAGGACCGGTGCAGCTGACGGACCTGGTGAAGCAAGGCAAGTTCTTGTACGACCAGCCGCTGGATCTGAACTCGGCGATTGCCATTGCCGCTCCCGACTATCCGGGGGCAGTCAATTCATCGGCGATGCAGGCGCGCACCCCGGGACCCCAGTCTTCCATCGAGAGCGGTTCGGGTACGTGGCATGTCGCGGAGTACTACGTGGTCTCGGATAGCGGCCAATGGACGCCCATGAGGACGGTCACGGGCTCGCGGGCGCGGGTACGCAAACCCACCTTGCTGCGGAGTGGTTTTCATCCGTCAAGCCGGTTACGGTCCATGCAGGCTGGGGCCCCCCCTACTGTTCCCGGCACCTCGGTTCCCATACCTAATCCGAGCCTGCCTCCGGGGGTTCCCAGTCCGGGCAACCTGGGCAACCTCAATCCCGGTCCGATTCCGGTTCCGGTTCCACAGATTCCGATGATTCCGCTCAATGGTCTCCAGGCAACGCCCTGCGTCGATTGCGGAGGCCTGGGACTCAAGATGTACCAGGAAAAAGACGGCCTCCGGGTCTGGGTCACGATTGTCTTCCATCTCATTCATCCGCATGTCGTCTTTTGCGCCTCGATTGAGAATGGCGCAATTGAGGCAAATCTTCAGCTGGCGGGAGGCGCGGGAGTAACGGTAACGTTCGATGCCGCATCCAGCCAGCAATTCACTGGGGGCAACATTAAGGAGACTGGCCTTATCCCCCTGGATATCACCGTTCCGATCGGTGGCATTTTTCTGCCGCTGGAAATCGACCTGAGCCAGTCGATCGATTTGAGTAGCGCATTCAGCGCCAAGACGTCACGCCTGCACGGCGAAGGGGGCATCGGCCTTACGGGGGAAATAGCGGCTGACTACCACAAAGGAGGCTGGGAGATTACCCCGCCACACGGCGAGGTAAAGGAAAACCTTGCAGGCATGGTCACAGGGATTTCGGTCGGTATCAACTCCATGGTATTCGCCATCAACCAGCGACTCATGGTGGGTGTGGGCGCTTTGAGTTTTGCCACGGGGCCATACGTGGATCTTATTTCCGCGCTCACAACGCTCAAAGGCTCATCCATCGGTACCACACTGTTAAATCCAACGCCGATTTGCGCCCAGGGAACCTTCAACATGACTCTTGGCGCTGGGATCGGCTACAGCATGCCAAGGATCGTAGCAAGTGTACTCAACACTGTGCTGGGTTGGTTTGGTGTAAAGCCCATTCCTCCCTGGGGAAGTATTGTTGCGCTTCCGAAGAGGGCCACCTTGATCGATCAAAGGGATGAGATACCCAATGGCTGTTCAGGAAAGTAGGCCGATCATGATCAGTGCCGATTGCCGAGTGCGATCCGGGTTTTATTGGGGGGCAAAGCAGTGAGCTTTTGCACGAAATGCGGCCAGAAGATGGAAGCGGGTTCCCAGTTCTGCACCGGTTGTGGCGCGCCGGTTGGAGCGACTGTCCAACCTGCGGCCGTTCAGCCACCGGCAGCGCCGTCATGGCAGTCTGCGCCGCTTCCGTCTCCGCAGGCGTTCGCGCCGGCTAAGAAGCGCAGCGGCCTGGCGTTGCTGCTCATCTTTCTCGGCGTGCTCGCGCTGTTAGCGGTCATCGGCATTGGCGGCGTGGTGTACGTCGGCTACAAGGTCAAGGAGAAGGTGACCAGCGTCGCACAGTCCGTCGCGCATCCCACTCCTGGCCCGGGGGAAAACAAAGGTACATCGCCCGGGCAGAATCACAACGACGACGACAACAAAGACGTGTCAGCGATTTTGGGCAACCTGGGCAGCATGCTCGGGGGCGGCGACGATGACGGCGATCCAGTCGAAAGCATCTCGGCGAAAGACCCTGTGATCCCGTGTACTGCAGCTCCCTATCCTGCGCAGAGCACGGCACGAATTCCGTTGCAGCCGGCCACCGTGGTCACAACTGCCTGGGGGATAAAAAACGGTGATGTGGAAAGCCGCGTGACGGTCGCTTCCACGGGACCGACCTCTGTTTCTCTCAGATCAGCCACTGAGGCATACAAAGACGACGCCGGCCATGATTGGAAAAGCTCAGGCTCTCCGCACACTGTCTGCAACGAAGATTTGGCGACAGCCAACACTTTTGCAACCGTCACCGGATCAAATATGCCTGAAATCGTCCATGGTCTGGCTCGACTGAGGTTGTCGGACAAATCCTTCCAGGAGGTGAAGTCCACAAGCAAGAGCTATCTTGTTTACTGGGACGTTCTCTCGATGGGTGAAGCCGTCAAGCCCACCCGTAGCGGCGGCCTGCTCACCCGGGTCGAACCACAGGACGTTTCGTATCCCATGATCGTGAACGATCAACGTGTCAACCTCCCGGCGATCCATCTCGCGGGCATCATGGACCCCGTGGGAAAAGATCCCACGCCGAAGAAGGATCGCACGTTCCACTCCGCGATCGATATGTATGTGATCGACGATCCTCTGGATCCGTTGGTTGTGATGTTCAGGTTTACAGATCCGCATGCGCACAACGGCAGGTTCAGGGTCGAAGTCACCAAGATCGACTACAGCGTTCCGCACCCGGTAAATCTGGTCGAGAAGCAACTCGCCGAACAGAAACGCGCTGTGACCTGGGGCATCTACTTCGATTTCAACAAAGACACGATCAAGCCGGAATCCGCGCCAGTGCTGAAGCAGATCGTGCAGGCGATGACAGACAACCCGGACTGGAAACTTACGGTGGAAGGGAACACGGACAATATCGGCGGTGACGCCTATAACCTCGACCTCTCGAAACGCCGCGCCGCCGCGGTCAAACAAGCGCTTGTGACGCAGTACCACATTGCGCCGGATCGTCTATCCACGAACGGATTTGGCGCGTCGCACCCCATAGAAACCAACGACACGCTCGAAGGGCGTGCGCGCAACCGGCGTGTGGAGTTGACGCGTGAGTAGGCGGCACGTGGTGCGCCGGCAAATTAACCAGAGACATAGATCCACTGCGTGAAGGAGAAAGACGATGGCTAAATTCTGCGGCAATTGCGGTTCGGCATTGAGTGATACGGCGGTTTTCTGCGGAAGGTGTGGAGCGAAAGTTCCCCTTGCATCGCCCGCGGCATTTACACCGGTACAAACGGCCTATGCGCCAGTGCCCTCGTCCTTTGACCCGGCACCGGCGACACCAACACCAGATACGGCTGCCTTTAGCCCCGTGCCGGCTAGCTTTACGCCAGTAGTGTCGACGTTTCCACCGGCAGCGCCGACGCCTACACCGGAGGCGGGGGTGTTTACGCCAGTGCAAGGGGGTTTTGCTCCCGTGCCGCCAACACCGGCTCCGGCGCAGACCTATGCCCCGGCACAACCGGCCTATGCACCAGTGCCGGCGAGTTACACGCCAACGCCGGGGGCTTACACACCGGGGAACGCTTACCTGTCTACTGGCGCGAAAAAATCAAACACTCTGCTGAAGGTTATCGTCGCGGTCGTGTTGTTTCTTTTTGTCGGAGGAGCGCTTGCGCTGGGGGGACTTTGGTATGCGGCACAAAAGATCAAGGAAAAGGCTCACGCTGCCGCAACGCAAGCGCTGGCCGGCAACGGCCCAGGAAGCGCCGGAATGGGCGAGTTCCTGAATGGCGTTGCAGGCCTCAAAGGAGGTTCGGGTGGCGACGACAGAGGAGGAGGATTTAAAGGCAACCCCTGCCGCTTCCTGAGCAAAGAAGAAGTCAGCCAGGCCGTGGGAATACAGGTCATCCGCGTCGAGGCGAAAGACGAGGGCTGTAGCTACATCGCCAAGGGCGATCCGGCGGACGTGACCTCGAAGCACATGGCCTCCATGATTGGCGGGCTGGGAGCGGATGCCAAGACGCAGAAGACCATTCAGAAATTTGCCGGCGGTTTTTTTGCGCAGCAGGAAGCAAATGACAAGTCCCTCTCAGCGGAGGCCGCTACGGGTGAAATCCCGGTACTGGTTGTCAGTTTCACTTCAGGCAATGCCCAGGCGGAAATGAAGATGAACCGCGGCGCATTCAAGTACGTGACTGGCGGCTCGGGGACGGCATCCAGTAGCGGGAGCGGTGATCTGGATGGCATCGGCGACGAGGCCTATCTGGCCGGAGGGAGCATGATCATCTTCCGCAAGGGCAATTCGGTGGCTCACTTCACATATATCAGTTGCCCGTGCAATACAGACAACATCAAGCCGCTGGCCAAGCTGGTGGCGAGCCGGTTGTAAATGCTCTGATTTCAGTTACAGAAAGGACTAGTTATGAGCTTCTGTCAGTCGTGTGGAGCCGCCTTTGCCGACGGCGCAACCTTTTGCCCCACTTGTTCCGGAAGGGCACAGGCGATGACAGCATCGCCGGTCGCGAATTCCGGCCTTCAGGCCAATACTGCCGGCGCCCTCGCCTATCTTGCCGGCATCATCACCGGCATTCTTTTCCTGGTGATTGATCCATACAAGAGCGATCGCTTTGTCCGCTTCCATGCCTTCCAGTCGATCTTTTTCAACGTCGCGTGGACTGCGCTCTGGATCGCCTGGATGATCGCCGGCCTGGTGCTAAGCGCGATCACCAAGGGCCTTTTCTTTTTCATTCAATTGCCCATCGATCTGTTGCTCATGGCCGGTGGCTTTGGGTTATGGGCGTTTCTCATGTACAGCGCGTACCAAGGCAAGATGACGAAACTGCCCGTAATCGGCGCGCTGGCGGCAAAGCAGGCGGGCGTTTAGTCTGCGAGAACCGTCCGACTTGGAGAATGGAAGCCGTTCTCGCACATAGAGTAAAAGCATTTGAAGAAACCGTTTTCGGCCCATGTACGCCGGGGCGAACATGGGGCACCCGTCCAGAACCATAGGCCGTGGTTAGGGAACTGAATTCGTAGGCCGAGTTCTATACAGATTTTGCAGGCCTCTTTGCCTCGGCGGAATCACCCCGTCCAGGATTGAGCCCCCGCGTCTGAACGTATACGCAAATAGATACATCAACAGTTACCTAAGGAGATCGCAATGAAGACACCATGGCCAGCCCTTATCGCCGGCAGCTTGCTGCTACTACAACCCTTCGCCTTCGCTGATGTCAGCTACCAGGAGACCACCCGGGTGACCGGCGGATCCATGATGGGGATGGTTAAAATGGCGGGCGCTTTCAGCTCACAAGCCAAGCAGGCACTGGCGCCCACTACCTCGACAGTGATGATCCATGGTGGCCGCATGGTACGGTCCAATCCGCATACGACGGAGATCATCGATCTTGATGAGCAGACGATCACGATGATCGATCACGATAAGCGCACTTACTCGCTGATGACATTCCAGGAAATGCAGAAGGCGATGGCCGATGCCGCCGCCAAGGCGAAAGGAGCAAAGCCCACTCCGGCAAGCGGATCCCAAATGAGCTTCAACGCTCACATTTCAAATAGCGGAGCAACTCGTCAGCTGGACGGGCAGACTGCCAGCGAGGTATTGCTCACGATCACCATGACGCCAAACGCGGCCGATGCTAACGGTACCAATGCCCAGGGAGGCATGGCCGCGACCAGCGAAATGTGGCTGATCAAGGACGCACCGGGAATGTCCGAGATGCGCAGCTTTAATGGACGCATGGCCAAGGAGCTATCGGTGGATATGGCTGCCTCGGCGATGACTTCCCTGATAGCCGCTGAACCGGGAGGCACCCAGGCATTGGAGGAGCTGAGGAAGGAATCGGGCAAGGTAAGTGGACTTCCAGTGTTGCAAGTGACACGCGTAGGGATGACAGTCGATGGACAGCCACTGGCCGCTCCTTCGGTCGCGCCTTTGCCGCAAAGCCAAAGCCAGAATCAGGGATCAACGGCTGGTGCTGTGGGCAAAGAGGTGGCGACGGGTACAGCTACACAGGAAGCCGGGAGCCAGGTGTCTCGCCTGGGTACTTTTGGCCGCGCGCTGGGCGGTTCCAGCATGGGTGCTCTGATGCACCATGCTCCTTCGACCTCTTCGGCGCCGAGCCAGGCAGCTACTGCCGATCCAGCCACTGCGGGGGTTCTATTGGAAAGCCAGACGGAAACCTCAGGCTTTTCGGTGGCCCCGGTCGATACCAGCAGCTTTCAAATTCCGGCGGGATACAAAGTGGTGGCTTCTCCGCTGGAGCATAAGTAGGGATTGTGGCGCTCCTCCGCCACAAATCATAGGGTGGCCCCATATCCGGGGGGATGTGGGGCACTCCATGATTCGCATTCTGCTACACTCTCCGCCGGGAAACACATCCAGTTCAATGTGTCCACTCAGGGGAGTGAGCTATGAGTTTTTGCACGAAATGTGGAACCCCTCGTGTGGCTGGAAGCAACTTCTGCACGGTTTGCGGCGCGGCCCAACCACCCACCGAGCCATCGCCTCAGCCAAGTGCTGCGATGCCATCGCCTCAGCCAAGTGCTGCGATGCCATCGCCTGCTGCACCGCCGGCCTATACGCCCGTTCCTGTTACCTATGTACCAGGCAATGCTCCTGCTTCCGGCCCCAAGAAATCGAACACACTGCTCAAGGTGATCATTGCAGTGCTGGTCATTCTTTTCATCGGAGCGGGACTTGCGCTTGCTGGACTCTACTACGCGGCGAAGAAGGTGAAAGAAAAAGTTCATGCGGTGACGGCGGAGGTACTTTCCTGCGTGCCGCCGTCGGCCAACGCTCCGTCGAGCCCAGGCGGCCCGCCACCCCCGCTCGCACCATCTTCCTTTCCCGGCTGGCACCCCGGCTCTTCTTCGACGCCGAATATCAATCACCCCGCTCCAGCGAAAACAGGCATGTTAGTGGTTACGGCCATCGCAAGTCCGCGCGGAGATTACGAATCCATGAAGCAGATTGTGAGCATGGATGACAGCGGAATCACTCTCTCCTACCGTGCGGAAGGTTCCAAGCCCGGGACGGCGGGAGAGGGCACCTCCTCACAGAGTCATTCGGTCGCGGTCGAGCGCTTGGTGCTGGCGCAAGATCTGAATACTGCCCACGACTATGCTGAGGTCTTTAGTAGTAACGCCCCTCGATCTTTCCCGGGTGCTACGGCGATTACCGCTTCCCGAGAGGTGCTCGCGGAGCTCAAACAGAAGGGCTCGACCTCGTTTAGTTTTCGTCCACAGGGGCTCAAAGGCGCGCTTGGTTCGCTGGTGGGTACATTCTCTGCCCTGGCCGGAACGGACACCAAGAACGTGGGCGGCGTCGACCTCGACAAGTTGGCAAAGGAGCAGTGCTACCTGCAAAGAGAAGGGAATGGCTTGTTCGCATTTCCCGTTCTCTTGAATGCGCAGCCGGTGACGCTACCTGCTCTGCGCGCCGGCTGCACTACCGATGATGGCCGTGCGGATTTTTACATTCTCGATCAGCCTGACTATCCACTGATGCTTGCGTGGAAGCTGGGAGAAGGCTAGCAGCTGCAGGTGATCAAGATCACCTATCCGCCGGCGCCCCCATCGCAGAAGAGCAATCAGCCTCGGCCGCCGAGCGCGATTGAGCAGCAGCTGAAAGAGAACAAGAAGGTAGACATCTACGGCATCTACTTTGATTTTGCCAGTGACCGGCTCAAGCCCGAATCGACTCCGGTACTGGAAGAGATTGCCGGGGTGCTCAAGGACAACCCGGACTGGAAGCTTACGGTGAGCGGCCACACGGACAACGTGGGGGGAGATGCCTACAACCTTGACCTCTCAAAACGCCGCGCCGCGGCGGTGAAGCAAGCACTGGTTACGCAGTATCACATCGCACCCGAGCGTCTTTCGACCGATGGCTTTGGCGCCTCGCGGCCGGTCGATACCAATGACACGCTGGCCGGCCGTGCGCGCAATCGGCGTGTGGAGCTCACCCGGGAGTAGTTATAAGAAGAGACCGCGTTTGAGATGCTGGAAGATGCTTCGGGCTGCTTGCGAATACCGTGCTTAAGAGCGACGGAGAAGGTCGGGCGGATTTTGGCTTGCCGTGCTCTGCTCTGGGCTGCATGATAGTTGCGTGCAAGAACTGAGTACAGGTACGCTTCTTGGCCACTATCGAGTCGTCCGTCGCCTGGGCCAGGGTGGAATGGGCGTGGTCTATGAGGCTGAAGATCAGAAGCTGGGGCGGTCCGTTGCCATTAAGCTGCTGCCCGAAGCGACGCGGCAGGACCCAGCGGCGTTGGAACGCTTTTGGCGGGAAGCGCGCACCGCCTCTTCGCTGAACCATCCCGGCATCTGCACCATCCACGAGCTGAACGAAAGCGGCGATCAGCCCTTTATCGTGATGGAGCTGCTGGAAGGGCAGAGCCTGGACAAGCTCTACTACCGGCGTCCCATGCCGTACCCTAAGCTGCTGGACCTGGGAGTGCAGGTGGCCGACGCGCTGGATGCGGCGCATCGTAAGGGCATCCTGCACCGCGACATCAAGCCAGGCAATATCTTCTTGTCGCCGTCCGGACAGGTAAAGATTCTGGACTTCGGCCTGGCCAAACTGGAAGATGGGTACCTGACCCCAGGCGCGCGGGCAGACGCCACTCTAGCCGAGCCATATGCGAACGATCTGCTTACCAGTCCGGGGTCGGCGGTAGGCACCATTGCCTACATGTCTCCCGAGCAGGCACGGGGTGAAAGCCTGGATGCCCGCAGCGATGTTTTCTCGCTGGGTGTGGTGTTGTATGAGCTGTCGACGGGGCAACATCCATTTAGCGGTTCGACTACGGCGGTGACCTTCGATCGCATTCTCAACTACGCTCCTACCGCTCCGATTACCCTCAATCCTGAACTGCCGCCTGATTTGGAGGAGACGCTCAACAAGACTCTGGAAAAGGACCGGGAACTGCGCCTGCAATCGGCAGCCGAGCTGCGCGCTGAACTGAAGCGATTGCAACGCAAGAGCAGCGGTGGCTCCGCAGCACGGCCGATTGCGGCCGGCGGTGTGAGCGCCAGCTCCCCCGCAAGCGCGGGTGGACCGGGCTCTAGTCCGAGCGGGGCGGGCAGCGGCAGCGTTCCGCCGCCGTCAGGTCCCGCGAGCGGAAGCGCAGCCGGCGCGGGTGGCTCCGGTTCTCTGCCTGTCCAGCATGAGTCAGGGGGCGTTGTTTCTGCAGCCGCCATCGCTCCGCCTCGCGCGAAGACGTCGCGCGCTTTGCCGATAGCAGTGGTTGTCCTGGCGCTGCTTGCTGCTGCGGGATTTGCGGCTTGGCGGTTGTGGCCGCGCCCGGTGCCGTTTACCTCGGTGGCGCTCAGCCAGATCACGAATACGGGAACGCTGGAGAGAATCGCCTTATCCGGTGACGGCAAGTTCCTGGCCGAGATCAAGAACGATAACGGCCAGCGAACGCTGTGGGTCCGCAACATCGCGACCAATACAGACACACAGATTCTCACTGCGTTTCCTAACGAGTATGTCGGGTTGAATTTTTCGCCGGATGCGAACTACCTCTACTTCACCCGGGGAACGGCCGACAATGTCGCGCTGCACTCTCTTTATGTGATGCCTGTGTTTGGCGGCACGCCGCGCCAGCTCATCCACGATGTAGACAGTGCCGCCGCCCTGTCGCCGGACGGCAGCCACTTTGTCTACCTGCGGTGGACGCCGGATCACAAGGACCACTTTTCCGAGGTCCACACTGCGGACAAGGACGGCGGCGACGACCAGATACTCTACACGTCTGGCAACCAGGTGCAGGCCCCGGTGTGGTCACCCCTCGGCAACCAGATTGCATGGATCGAATTGAGCGGCCCTGGCGATACGGCCATCAAGGTTCTCGAGGTCGCCTCAAAAAAGACGGTAACCATCGCTCAGCCGGACGGGATCGTCTTCGACCAGAACTTCGACGGTAATTCCAACCTGGCATGGTTGCCGGACGGCAGGCACCTGCTCGTGCTTTACGAGAAAGCGCACTCCGACCGCGGGCAGATCGGCATTGTTGGCATCTCTGCCGGCGACTTTCATACGCTGACCAACGATGTCAACGCCTATAGTCAATTGGCGATCTCCGCCGACGGAAAGACGATTGCCACGGTGTTGACCAATGTGGACTCGAGTGTCGCCTACTACAATGGAGATGGAGGCGCGATGGTATCAAGCACCCCACTGCGTATCACTCCGACTTCGTTGGCGTGGGCGGATGAGGATCAACTGTGGCTCATTACCCGTGGAGTGGGGATCAGCAAACTGGATCGGACGACCGGGACTCTGCAGCCGATCGATACCGGCAAACTGGATATCGGCTCCTTTATCAACACCTGCCCGGATGGGCATGTTCTGTTTATCGCCATCCCCAAGGGAGGAGGGGAGTCGCGCCTGTTCCGTATGGATGGAGATGGGAGCGGGGTCACTCAGCTGACCACGTCGGGCATAGCGCGCGGACCCTATTGTGCTCCGGACAGCCAGACGGTTTATTTCACTATCCGGCCCAGCATGAATGTTCCGTTGGTCTCCTTGTGGTCTGTGCCGCTATCGGGAGGAACTCCCAGGAAAGAGCTCGACGTCGAGAGTTTCGGCTCCGTCACGCTCACCCGTGACACAAAGTCGGCTATGTCGCTCTTTAACAAAAACCTACTGTACTTCCTTCAGATTTGGGACGTTTCGACGCACCAGATGCTGCGCCAGCTTCCCTGGGATACGAGCAACCTGGAAGGTACCTTCCCCAGCTTTTCTCCCGATGGCAAAGCAGCGGTTTTGACGGTTGTCTCCAAGGGCAGCAACGCCCTTCAGTATCAGCCGATCGATGGTTCGCCGACACGTCTGCTCACCGAACCCACGCACGAGACGCAAACGGGCTTTGCCTGGTCGCCTTCGGCCAGCAAGCTGGCCGTGTTGCAGTCGCGGAGTAGTTCCGATGTGGTGTTGATTACCGATCTCGCGGGGAAGCAGCCTCATTAAGTCATAATGACTGTATTGAATATTCGACGCTGGTTCCGTGACCCGCTTTTCCTGCTGGCTTTGGCCGCCGGTCTCATCGCCTTTGTGGTGCAATCGGGTGAGTTGGGCTCTGCTGATACGACCCATCGCCTGCAGACCGCGCATTCCTTTTGGACTGGCCAACCGGAGGTGTTTCCTAACGAATTTCCGGAATTCGGCGTCCACGGCCGCGGGGGGAAGCTGCAGAGCTGGTACAGCATCGGCCAGTCGCTGCTCCTGCTACCCGCAGATGTGGTTGGCACTTACGTCGCAAGGCTGCCTATTTTTGCGGAGTATGACGACACCGACCCCAGCGTGCGCGACATCGTCGTCAGCTACAGCATCAACATCCTGGTGACGGTGTTGACGGCGCTGGTTTGCTTCCGCTTTCTGCGGCAGTTCAATTTCGGAGTAACGCAGTCGGTGGTGGGGGTTCTGGCTCTGCTGCTCGCCACCACGCATCTCCATTACACGCAGAACATGATGGAGAACAATTACATCTTCCTGTTGACGATGACGGGATTCTCTTTTCAGTACGAGTGGTTGCGCACCGGCAGCCGACGGGCTCTGTTAATCGGCTCAGGCGCGTTTGGCCTTAATCTGCTGACCCGTCTGCCGACGGGCCTGGATCTACTGTCTGGAGCGTTGTTCCTGCTGCTGGTGGAGTGGTTCGAAGGGGTACGGGGGAGGCTTCTTTGGGAACGATGCAAAGCCTACATGGCAATCGCTCTGCCGGTTTATCTGTTTTTCGGATTGCTCGATCGCCTCTATCAAATCTACCGTTTTGGATTTGGAGCAGTCTTTGTTACCTACATCACGATCATTGGCCGCGAAACCAGGATGCGCAATCCTGCGCTGCCTCCCAATTATCCGTTTGAGACTCCCTGGCACGTCGGGTTTTTCGGGGCGCTCTTCACGCCGGAGAAGTCGATCTTTCTCTTCGACCCTTTGATCGTGCTGATGATTCTTCTCTGCGTCGTGGCCTGGAAGCGATTCAGCCCGGATGTGAAGGCGTACGCGATTATGAGTTGTCCGCTGTTACTTGCGTACATGAGCTTTTACGCACGCTATACGGTGTGGAGCGGCGACTTCGCCTGGGGCGACCGTTATGTCTCGACTGCGGTTGAGTTGGCGTCGCTGCTCGCGGTTCCTCTACTACTGCGTCATCGCCCCCAGTTGGCAAAGCCGGTGTGGTTCATTGGATTGGCGCTGTTGGCACTCAGCACGCTGATTCAAGTGGTGTCACTGGTTTTCTGGTTGCCGCTCGAGATCTACGAGATGGAGACCCTTGGTCATCCGACTTTCGTGATTCTGCTGCGCATGAAGAATATCGTTGCTTTCGCGCTGGGGAAGATGGACGCCTGGGGCTTGAACAACCACGCCATGACCGAGGATCCGTGGGACTACGCCCACATCACCGAGTGGAATTTTCTGCCCTTCGTTCTGCGGCGAGTCGGCGTGGCGCCTGCGTGGGTGGTGCATATCGCGTTCGCGGTGTGGAGCGCCGGACTTGCTGCTTTGGCGGCCACCTTATGGCAGATCCGCAGAGTGCTTGGCCGGTTGGGTCAGGGGACGTCGCTTGCGTCTTGAAGCAGCTCCCAACGCTGCAGCGCAATGGGGACGTTGCCGTTGTTCCAGACAAAGTTGTTGAACTGCAGCATGGAAAAGTCCTTTCCTCGGGCGCGGCGGGCATCCGAGAGGAGTTGCGTGATCTGCAGCTTCCCGATCTGGTAGGAGATGCCCTGGCCTGGCGTGCTGGAGAACATGGCCGCCTCGCCGAGCGCGGTGGCCCGATCCATGGGGACGGTGCGGGCGAGATAATCAGCGCCCTGCTGCAAGGTGAATTCGCCCAGCGCCAGCTTCACGTCCACCTCCACACGCAGCGCGCGCAAACGCATGAAGCTGTAGATGGTCTCGCGGGTATGTGGATTGTCATCGAAAAACCCGGCCTGCAACATCATCTCTTCGGCGTAGAAACCCAGACCTTCATTGGCGCCGGAATCATAGTAGTGGCGACGGATTGGATCGGAGTTGTGCCATCCGAGACAGAGCTGGAAATAGTGGCCTGGCACACCCTCGTGAACGAGGATGGGCCGTGGATCGTGTGCCTGGGAAAGTTTGAAGAAGCCCAGGTCGGGACCAGGCACGTGAATGTAGCTGGTTCCATCCTGATCAAGGCGCGAAGGCCCGGTGAGGTCGTCGTTTTCTCCCATGTCCTGGAAGGGCTCGAGGTAAGCCGGCAGCAGCAGGTTACGGTAGTGCTTCATCCAGGCAGGCACGCTGAGGATTTTCTGGTCGACGAGGAAGGCGCGGACCTTTTCTTCATCGATCTTTTCGGCTTGCATCTGCGCTGCCGCCCTGGGAAAGAAGGGCGCGGGTGGGGAGCCGGCAAGACGCGCCTGCTGGTAGGTTTCGAACGCGACCGCTCTGCTCCACTCCTGCTGGCTCATCGCCAGCAACTGCTCGGGTGTGTAGGGAAGCAGCGCTACCTTGCTCAGGAAGAATATGTAGTTGTCGCGTCCAATGGCCGTGTCTTTGCGCGCGGTGGGCAATTTTTCCGTGAGCCAGGTGCGGTATTGGGTGAGCGCGGTTATCGCGGCGGGGGTGACCTGTTGTAGCGCCTGGTTGTTGGCTGCCGTGAGTTGTGGTGCCAGCGCTTTCTCCGTGCGTTGTAAGCGGTCGGCGACCTGATCCAGGGAGTCGATGGCGAGTTGCACAAAAGGCTGGCGCAGATCGGTCAGGTTCTCCTGGGCAGCCTGAAGCGTGGCCGGGATCTGCTTGACGCGCGCGACGATTTCCTGCTGCCGGGCTTCGGAGAACGGGGGCGGCGGCAAGAGAAGAATGAAGACCGATCCCAGCGTCTGGTCGACGTAGAACTGCGGGTTCCGCTTCCAGCTCTGTTCGATGGATAGCTCCCAGCGCACGCGGGCCACCGCTGAGCCGAGGAGGCGGTAGTCCACCTGGTCGTGAATCGGGGTTTGCGCAGAGGGGGCGAGGGCTTTCCATCGCTGCTCGAAAACGTCGAGCTGTTGCAGCCGCTGGGTTATGGTCTGCGGTGACCAATCGATAACCAAGGCGTCAGGGCGCTCGATGCGCGGGATGTCGTCGTCACTGAAGGGCTGCTCCTGCGCTCTCCATTGCCAGAAGCTGTCGCTCAGCTCGGCCAGGCTGTCGGCGCGCGCATGCATGGATTGGGCAAACAGCAAAGACAGAACGGCCAGATACCGCAAGAATGTCAAGAGCAGCTCCTTGTTCCTTTGATAGGGGCAGTGTATCCGACGAACGCTCCAAGGATCAGGCACAGGAATTGGTTGTCACCCAGTCCCCGAAGGGGACGGCTGAAAGTAGCCCAGGACGTACCCGGATTTCCTGTGTAGCTTGGTGGAATCAAGGGGTCTCGTGCGGCTTTCCGTGAAGAAAGCCGCATACTCAGACCTGTCTAGAGCCGCGTGCAGGAAATCCTGGGCAGTCCTGGGTATGAGTAAACACGGGAGTAGTCCCGAAGGGACGGTTGAGGATATCCCAGGACGCAGTCCTGGGCGTACTGCGCTCGATCGGGAGGCTCTCGCAAAATGCGTGGTGAGCCTATCCCTCGATTCCGTGTACGGCAAGAAATTTCTTGAATTCCTCTTCAAAGCTGAGCCGCCTGTGATGTTCGGCCTGAGCTTCGATATATTTCACCGTGGCCACTCGTTGCGAAACTCCGATCGAGAAAGCTCCATATCCCTCCTGCCATGCAAATGTTAGCTTCGGAAAGTTTTTATGGAGCCACTTAGAAGACCCCGATTTAAGCAATTGGACGGCCTTTGCCACGGAAACAGCACGCGGCAGGGAAAGCAACAAGTGGACGTGGTCAGCGGCGCCGCCAACGGCCAAGGCCGGAATTCCATTCTCACGAGCGATGCCGATATAGCTATGAAGCCTTTCCTGCACGTCTTCCCGGATCGTCGGCCGGCGTTCTGCGGTTGCAAACACGACATGAACCAAACAACATATGTGACTATGAGACATGGTTTTCAGCCGACCCTCAAGGCTCGTATTCAGATTCGAGTGTACCCAGGACCGGTGTCCTGGGTAATTCTCAGTCGTCCCTTCGGGACTTGTCATGCTGCCAGATCGAATCCCAGGACTGCCCCGGATTTCCTGCACGCTGCTCTAGACAGGTCTGCGTACGCGGCTTTCTTCACGGAAAGCCGCACGAGACTCTTTGATTCCACCAAACTACACAGGAAATCCGGGTACGTCCTGGGCTACTTTCAGCCGTCCCTAACGGGACTCTTTCCACATGGTTCATGTCAATCAGCTGCGATGGGACGGTGAGGGGCACGGTCGTCCCCGCGGGACTCTTTCCGCTGTCCGCTACGGGTCTCTACTGATCGAGTGCAGGTGTAGGCAAGGCTGGTTTGACAGAACGCAGCTGCTCCCTTAGGGTTTTGCATTGGTCGGGACGAATAAAACTGAGGTCAATATGGAAACACTCAAGGGACGAACTGCGCTGGTCACGGGCGCTTCACGCGGGCTGGGCGCGGCGATTGCTCTCGAGCTCGGCGCCAGAGGGGCGAAGGTGGCGGTCAATTACTTCGCCAAGCGAGACCGCGCCGAACAACTATGCGCACAGATCAAGCAACAAGGCGGGGAAGCTACTGCCCTCTACGCCGATGTGCGCCTGGAAGCGGATGTCGCGCGGATGATCCAGGCAATCAATGAAAGCTATCAACAGGTCGATATCGCCGTGATCAATGCCACCGGTCCGCAACCTTTTCTGACCATCGAAGAACAAACGTGGGAGCGATACCTGGACCAACTGGAGTTTTTTGTGAAGTCGCCGCTGCTTGTTCTGCAGCAGGTCGTAGCCGGGATGAAAAGCCGCAGCTACGGAAGAATCATTCAAATCGGGAGCGAAGTGTTCGAACTCGGCAACCCGATGTTCGCCCACTATGTCGCGGCCAAGGCCGCACAGTTGGGTCAAACGCGGTCATGGGCGCGCGAACTTGGGCCAACCGGCATCACGGTCAACCTGGTCGCTCCCGGCTGGATTCCTACTGAACGCCATTTGGGTGCTACCAAGGCAGAGATCCATTCCTATACCGAGAAGGTTCCGATGAAGCACATGGGCACTGCCGAAGACGTGGCCAATACAGTCGCTTTTCTGGCCAGCGATGCAGGCAGATTCATTACCGGACAGAAGATTTCGGTGAATGGCGGCAACACCGTCGAATAATTTCAGCTCATGGTGTGGAGCGTGGGGCTGACGATCAGAGGCGCCTCAGTTAGTGCCTGGACCTCGGTGACAGAGATGCCGGGTGCTATCTCATCGAGCACCAACCCGTCCGGGGTTACGCTGATCCAGGCCAACTCGGTGGCTATGGAATCGACCACACCCACCCCGGTTAAGGGCAATCGGCATGCGTTAAGGATTTTTGGGCGGCCATCGCGCGTGGTGTGTTCCATGGCCACGATGACGCGCCGCGCGCTGGCCACCAGGTCCATCGCACCGCCCATGCCTTTAACCATTTTGCCGGGGATAATCCAGTTGGCCAGGCTCCCGTGGGCATCGACCTCCATCGCGCCCAGGATGCTGAGGTCGATGTGACCGCCGCGAATCATGGCGAAGGCATCAGCGCTGGAGAAAAAGGACGTTCCTGGCAGAACTGAAACCGTCTCTTTGCCGGCGTTGATCAGATCGGGGTCCACCTCTTCTTCCAGTGGATAGGGCCCGATTCCCAGCATACCGTTCTCCGATTGCAGGACTACTTCTACGCCGGGCGGAACATGATTGGCGACCAGCGTGGGCATGCCGATGCCGAGGTTGACGTAGAAGCCGTCGCGGAGTTCCTGCGCCACCCGTTTGACAATGCGATTACGTTTCTCAATCTCCTGCATTGGGTCTCCTTACGGTCCGGCGTTCGATGCGCTTTTCGCAGGAGGTGCACTGAAAAATGCGTTTGACGTAGATGCCAGGGGTCACAATCGCGTCGGGATCCAGTTCTCCTGGCTCTACCAGCTCTTCCACCTCGGCGATGGTGATGCGCGCAGCGGCGGCCATCATGGGGTTGAAATTGCGCGCGGTCCGGCGGTAGATCAGGTTGCCCTGCCGGTCTCCCTTCCAGGCTTTTACCAGCGCGAAGTCCGCCTTGAGCGCTGTCTCCAGAAGGTATCTGCGGCCGTCGAAGGTGCGCTCCTCTTTACCCTCTGCGACCAGGGTGCCGACGCCGGTGGGGGTGTAGAAGGCGGGAATGCCCGCGCCGCCGGCGCGGATCCGCTCTGCCAGCGTGCCTTGCGGGACCAACGACACCTTGAGGGTGCCGGCGATCACCTGCTTTTCCAGCAGCATGTTTTCGCCCACGTAGCTGCCGGTGTGCGAGGCGATCATACCCGCCTCGAGCAGCAGGCCGAGGCCGAAGCCGTCGATACCCATGTTGTTGGAAATGGTGTGCAGACCGGTCACGCCGCGGCGCACCAGGGCGGCAATTGCGTTTTCTGGAATGCCGCAAAGCCCAAATCCCCCCAACATTACGGTTGCGCCCGGGGGAATGTCGGCAACGGCTGCATCGGGAGTGGCGAATACTTTATTCATAGCTGCGCACGGCGAGTGTACCCAATCCGCCACAAAAATGTCTTGCTGCGCCAAGCCTGCCCGCAACCATTTAAGCGGTTTCGCAATTACTGTGGTCTGTTAAGGTTCGCGAGGAGTGGTCCCGGCGCGCCGGGACCACGAAGAGCTCTTTGGCTTCGGTCTACACCAATTGC
This sequence comes from uncultured Acidobacteriaceae bacterium, assembly GCA_963788515.1. Lineage (GTDB taxonomy): Bacteria > Acidobacteriota > Terriglobia > Terriglobales > Acidobacteriaceae > PALSA-350. Next base: position 589,868 of record CAWBGZ010000015.1, on the reverse strand, counting down.
GAAACCGCTGTAGGATTTAGCTTGTCACGAAGGGATTCACGTGGGTACTGAACGTCTAGCCTCCCCGGGAGAGCACTTCCGGTCCGCTGTGAAGCAGGAGCATCCATTACAGGTGATCGGCGCCATTAACGCGTACACGGCGCGCATGGCACAGGCGACGGGCTTTCGCGCGCTCTACCTTTCGGGTGGAGGCGTGGCGGCCAACTCGCTCGGGATGCCCGATCTCGGTATCAGCAGCATGGAAGATGTGCTGGTCGACGTCCGCCGTATTACCGACGTCACTACCCTGCCGCTGTTGGTCGACATCGACACGGGTTGGGGAAGCGCCTTCAATATCGCCCGCACCATCCGCTCGATGGAACGCGCCGGAGTGGCCGCGGTCCATATCGAAGACCAGGTAGGCGCCAAGCGCTGCGGCCACCGGCCAGGAAAGGAAGTGGTTCCGGCGGAGGAGATGGTCGATCGCATCAAGGCGGCGGTCGACGCTCGCACGAATCAGGACTTCGTGATCATGGCGCGTACCGACGCCCTGGCGGGCGAAGGGTTGGCGGCTGCGCTCGATCGCTGCGCTGCCTACGTTGCCGCGGGCGCGGACATGATCTTTGCCGAGGCGGTCACGGATCTGGCCATGTACGCGAGCTTTAAGGAAAGGGTGGGCGTGCCCATCCTGGCCAATATCACAGAGTTTGGGCAAACGCCGCTCTACACCACGCAGGAGCTGGGCGCCGCCGGAGTGGACATTGTCCTGTTCTGCTGCTCCGCTTACCGGGCGATGAATGCTGCGGCCCTGAAGGTGTACCATGCCATCCGGACAGAAGGTACGCAGAGCAATGTGCTCAGCCTGATGCAGACCCGCGCCGAGCTCTACGAGTTTCTCGGCTACTATGCCTACGAGCAGAAGCTCGACCAACTCTTCGAGGCTACCAAGCGCAGTTGAACCCTGGGAGAAGCGACCGATGATGGCCACCACAGTTGACCCGCAGCAAACAGCCTTCAAGCCAAAAAAATCTGTTACGCTTTCTGGCACGCCGGCCGGCAACACGGCCCTGTGCACTGTGGGCCGAACCGGCAATGACCTGCACTATCGCGGCTATGACATCGCCGATCTGGCGGCTTATTGTGAATTTGAAGAGGTGGCTTACTTGTTGCTTCGCGGCAAGCTGCCGAACGCCATTGAGCTGGCGGCTTACAAGCAAAAGCTGATGCGCCTGCGAGGCCTGCCGGCCAACGTATGCACGGTGCTGGAACAGCTACCTGCGGCGACCCACCCCATGGACGTGCTGCGCACCGGCGTCTCTGCCCTGGGCTGCACCCTGCCGGAAAAAGATGACCATAACCCCGCCGGCGCCATCGAGTGTGCCGATGTACTGCTGGCCACCGTGGGGTCGATTCTGCTTTACTGGCATCACTTCAGCCGCAACGGACGAAGCATCGACGTGGTTTCGGGACAAGACACGCTGGCTGGCCACTTCCTTGCCCTGCTTCATGGGGAACCGCCGAGCGAGCAGTTGATTCGCGCTATGCAGGTCTCGCTCGTGCTTTATGCTGAGCACGAATTCAATGCCTCCACTTTTACCGCACGCGTCATTGCCGGTACCGGCTCAGATATTTACTCCTGCATTACCGGCGCAATTGGCGCGCTGCGCGGACCCAAGCACGGCGGAGCCAATGAGGTCGCGCTGGAAATTCAGCAGCGCTATGCCTCACCCGATGAAGCCGAGCGGGATATACGCGCCCGCCTGGAAAAGAAGGAAGTGGTTATCGGCTTCGGTCATCCGGTCTACACGGTCAGCGATCCGCGCAACGCCATCATCAAGAGGATCGCGCGCGAGCTAGCTGAATCCACCGGTGACTTTGCCATGTACCGCATCGCCGAGCGCCTGGAAGCCGTGATGTGGGAAGCCAAACGCATGTTCCCTAACCTGGATTGGTTCAGCGCCGTGGCCTATCACTTGATGGGGGTCCCCACCGCGATGTTTACCCCGCTTTTTGTCCTGTCCCGCACCTCCGGTTGGAGCGCTCACATCCTCGAGCAACGAGCCGATGGCAAGATCATCCGCCCCACCGCCAACTACACCGGGCCTGAAGATCTTGCATTCGTCCCCATTGAAAAACGCGACTAGGATTTCCCCCGGAGATAAGAATGTCCGTCCATGCCAGTGGGGAGCGTCCCCCTTATGACCAGGTCCTCGTCGATATTGCCGATTACGTTTGCAATTACAGCATCGAGAGCGAACTGGCTTATGCCACCGCGCGCAACTGCCTGATCGACACGCTGGGCTGCGGGCTCGAGGCGCTTGAGTATCCTGCCTGCACCAAACTGCTCGGGCCGGTGGTCCCCGGAACCATCGTGCCTAACGGCGCGAAAGTTCCGGGAACGGCGTTTCAGGTGGACCCGGTTCAGGCCGCGTTCAATATCGGCGCCATGATTCGCTGGCTGGATTTCAACGACACCTGGCTGGCCGCCGAGTGGGGTCACCCGTCTGACAATCTGGGGGGAATCCTCGCCGTTGCCGACTGGCTCTCCCGCACCGCCGTTGCCGACGGCACGGCACCACTCACTATGCGCGCTGTGCTGACGGCGATGATCAAGGCCCACGAGATCCAGGGTTGTCTCGCACTCGAGAACTCATTCAACAAGGTTGGACTCGACCACGTGGTGCTGGTGAAAGTAGCCTCCACCGCAGTGGTGGCACAGATGCTCGGCCTTACTCGCAGCCAGATCCTCGATGCGCTGTCTCTGGCCTGGGTCGACGGCCAGAGCCTGCGGACTTATCGCCACGCGCCCAACACCGGCTCACGCAAGAGCTGGGCAGCCGGCGACGCGACCAGCCGTGCGGTTCGTCTTGCCCTCATGGTGCGCGCCGGAGAGATGGGCTATCCCTCGGTGCTGACCGCGAAGGGCTGGGGATTTTACGATGTGCTCTTTCGCGGCCGGCCCTTCACGTTCCAGCGGCCTTACGGTTCTTATGTGATGGAGAATGTTCTCTTCAAGATCAGCTACCCGGCCGAGTTCCATGCACAGACCGCCGTGGAAGTGGCCATGGCCCTGCGCGCAAGGCTGGTGGCTGCCGGCAAGTCCGCGGAAGATATCAGCTCCATCGAGCTGCGTACCCACGAAGCCTGTCTGCGCATTATCGATAAGAAGGGGCCGCTCAATAATCCTGCCGACCGCGACCACTGTGTGCAGTACATGGTTGCCGTTCCTCTCCTTTTTGGGCATCTGACCGCCTCGGACTATGAAGACGCCTTTGCCGCCGATCCGCGCATAGATGCGTTGCGGGAGAAGATGCACTGCAGCGAGGAGCCCGCCTTCACCGCCGACTATCACGATCCGGAGAAGCGCTCCATTGCTAATTCACTCACGCTTTCTCTTAGCGATGGCAGCACGTTTACGGAGACGGTCGAGTATCCCCTGGGCCATCGCCGGCGCAGAAGCGAGGGCATCCCTCTGCTCGAAGCGAAGTTCCGCACGAATCTCGGCCGCCGGTTTTCGACGCAACGACAGAAGGCAATCCTCGAAGCTTCGCTTGACCAGCATGCACTCGAGCGCATGCCGGTGCAGGAATACGTGGACCTGTATGCACTGTGAGGTGGTCGCTACAGCATTTTCACTTCTGGTGCATCCAGAGTAGAAGTGAAAATGCTCTAGATGAGCCTTCGATCGTAGAGGAAGGGCACAAGCCGCCGCTGCCGGACCATTCTCGCGGCATCCGGATGCAATGGATTCAGCATGACGTTCTTTTCTTGGGGTACCAGCACCGAAGGGATAAGCATGACAGCGGCCCGCCCCTCCGCAATGAAGCGGTCGCCGATCCTCCTGAGCGAGGCCGGTGCAGGATACTCTTTCCAGTTTTCGGGGAGTGGCGGAGTAGGGGGCATCGCAACCTCGTCCGGAATTTCCAGCGTTGCGATGACCAGGTCGTCTGGCATGAGCGCCAGTTCGATGTGAGCTCGATATTCAAGAATTGCAAGAGAGCGGTGCGTTGCCGCGTAGCAAAGACGCGTGCGGATGCTCGACCAGCGGCCCCCAAAGAGGTAGGATCCCTCTCCATCAAAGGGATTCTTGCCCGCAAATTTCCGGCGAGTAAGCCGGTAGACCTCCACCTAACTCACACCGCCGTAGGCGATGCGCCCTAGAATCTGCTCTACCCGACGCACGCCGATCTCGGTCTCGAGCGCTCGCAGCGGGGTCTGATTGCCAAGAACTTCATTCGTTTGTCTAAGCCAACGCTGTGCATTCTTACGATCACCGATCGCTTCTTCCGCCAGGGCCAAAATCGAGGCTAAACGATAGGCCCGATCGGAATCTCCCGGAGCCATCCGGTTGCGACGTCCCAGCATGCGCATCAGTGTGCTTTTGGGGATGGCGAGGCTGCCCGCCAACTCCATTACAGTGAAGCCCCAGTTCTCGCGAAAGTTGGCCAGGACCGAAGCCGGAAGACCCTCGCGAAGCAGTCCCTCCATTTCACTTTCGGAGCGGATCTTCACTCCGATCGCCTCTTTGCCACCCAACTGTTCAAAGACCTGATCGACGGATGCCTGCATCATCATTTCAATCGCCCCAAATGAGACCATATATAGTCCCACTTGAGGCGATTAGCAAGGCGAGACAGTATTGGGGCGACATTGCGCTAAGGGGGGTGACTATAATCCCGGAATGCCCATTAGCCGAAGAGCCTTCGTTTCTGGAATGCTTGCCACTCCACTTGCAGCCGCCTACGCGTCTCTTGCCGTGACTGTGGCGCCGATGAAGATCACGCGGGTGGAGACGGTTTACTGGAAGTCACGAGACGACGCCCCCTTTTGGCCGCATTGGACATGGCTGAAGATCGACACCGACGCCGGCGTCTCCGGCATTGGAGAAACCTACCCGCGAAACCCGGTGGAGGCTGCGTTGATCCACAGCCTGGCCCCTTCGCTGATCGGCAAGGATCCTCGGGATATCGAACGGATCTGGGCCGACCTTTACCGGGCTTTCGATTTCCAGATTGCCGGGGGCACGGAGATACGCGTGCTGAGCGCCCTGGACCTGGCTCTCTGGGACCTGCTGGGGAAGTCGTTGAACGCGCCAGTGTACCGGCTGATTGGCGGTAAAGCGAACCCGCAGGTCCGCTTGTATAACACGTGCTTTCCCTATAAGTACGATTTCAATCTCGAGCCAGACAAGATCATGCGCGAGCTGATCGATACGCGGGGCATCAAGGGCATCAAGATCTGGCCCTTCGATGGAGCCGCCTTACGCAACAGGAACGAGTACATTACCTGGACCGACATCGACGAAGCGCTGGTACCGGTAAAGAAGCTACGCGACACCTTCGGCGATCAGATCGAGATTGCCATCGAGTTTCATGGACAGTGGAATCTGACTTCGGCCATCCGCATCGCCCATGCTCTCGAACCGTATAAGCCCATGTGGCTGGAAGATATGCTGATGCCGGGTAACTTCGACCAATATCACCAACTCGCGATCGCCACCTCTCTACCACTCACTGTCGGGGAACGCATGGCAGGCAAGATGCAGTTCGAGCGCTTGCTCGAGTCGCGGACGCCGAAGTATGTGATGTTCGATGTCACCTGGTGCGGCGGTTTGACGGAGGCGCGCAAAATCGCGGCGCTTGCCGACGCCCAGGAGTTGCCAATTGCTCCACATACCGCAGGAGGGCCACTGTTGTTCTATGCGTCCACCCATCTGACGACTGCGTCACCCAATGTGTGGATCCAGGAGAGCTGCCAAAGGTTTTATGAGCACGACTGGCCTCTGATGCTGGAAAATCCCATTGTCCCGAAAGACGGTGCGGTGCAGGTTCCGGAAGAGCCCGGCTTCGGCATGCGGATCAAGCCAGAAGCCTGGAACCACCCGGCCTCCGTTCACGCAGTTACAGGGCATGCTTAGTTAGCTACCAGAACGAAGGGCGCGATGTATAGCTGGCCACCGCCGCGGAATTGCAGCCAGAGTTTGTAGGTTCCCGGCTCCTTTACGGATACATGCAGCATCATGTCCGGCGGGGAGCTCGCGGTGTCCGGCATATCCGTTTTCATCTTCGACATATCCATTCGAGGCATGTTCATGGAATCGGGTGAGCCGGTCATCAGGGGCATGGGATGCACGTGAACATAGGTGAGGTCCCGCGAGTTCAGGAATACAGCGTGCGCTGGCACTCCTAAATACGGATGCAAGTCGCGGGCCGGCGTGTCGCCCTTTAAGATCTGGACCTCGATGGTGTCCATTTCGCCCGCGTGCAACCGCGCTCTGCTCAAATCCACGGTGTAGGGCCCAACAGAAACTTCTTTCCCGGTCGGCACCAGCACAGGACGCGTTGAAGTGTTGTTCTTGCTCAACTGCACATTGAAACGGAATACCTGGTGATCTCCCTCGTTGGGTTCTCCGTCGGCGTAGAGGTAATACAGACCGGGGGCAGGGAATTGCTGGTCGAGGGTAAAGTGGCCGTCTGCGCCCAACACCGGATGCACATGGAGGAAGGTGGAAAAGTCGGAACTCACGATGACCACGTGGAGCTTCTTGGTCATCTCTGTCGCGTAACTTCTTATCGGCTGCGGCGAGGCCGGAGTGCTCATCCAAATGTCGATGTGTTGCTTCAAGGGATTACTGCCCATCGCGGTCAGGCGCAAGTGGCCCTCTGTCTTGGCTTGGCCGCCCTGGAAGGCAAAGGTTCCTGAGAGCGTCGGGGAGGCGGCCGCAAAACCCGTCACAGCAGCGAGCATGCAAAAAACGGCGGCAATTAGTTTCTTACTCATAGCGCAATGCATCGATTGGATTGAGTTTGGATGCTCGATGCGCGGGGTAGAATCCAAAGAAAATACCCGCTGCCGCAGCGATGCCAAATCCCAGCGCGACGGCTTGCAACGATATCGAGGCCGGCCAGCCCAACACGCGTTCAACGAGCAAAGCCGCCACAAAACCGAAGACAATGCCGATCGCACCCCCACATAAGCTTAGAGTAACAGCCTCGACCAGGAATTGCTGACGGATATCTCGTGTCCGTGCACCCACGGCCCTGCGAATACCAATTTCTCGTGTGCGCTCGGTCACAGACATCAGCACGATGTTCATGACGCCGATGCCGCCAACAATCAGGGAGATGGTTGCGATGGCGGCCAGCAATGCGGTCATGGTGTTGCGCGCACGGTTCAGCGTACCCGACATCTCCTGCATATTAATCTGATCTACCTTGGGCATGTTGGCCAGTACAAAGGCAGCGACCGAAGTGTACAAACCTTTGGTCAACGCCTCGGCGGCCTGCGTTTTCACCGTAAAGTCGTCTGGCGTGCCACCGCCAACGCCCATACCCGGCATCTGGTTGCCCATCAATTCCGTCGAATGATTCGGAGGGGCGCTATTCAGATGATGACGCTGCCTCAATAGCGTCCCGATGTCGTCGGCGATGCGGCTGGTTTCGCCCGCTTGTTCAGCCTGCACCGTGATGCTGTGCAGCGACTGCAGATCAAGCTTTTTCTGCAACGTGGTGTAAGGGACCAAGACCATGTCTGCCTGGTCTTCATCGTTGCTGGTAAACACGCCGACTATGCGGAATTTCTGCCCATGAACGGTGAGCTCGTGACCGACCGGGTTGGCATCGGCAAAGAGATGATCCTGCACCGAAGGTCCTATTATGGCGACCGGTGCTGCCGGTTAGCGTGTTGGCGGACCCCAGGCCGCTCGGGATATTGGATTCTTCGCCGCCGCGGGTAAAGTTGCCCGCCTTGACGAAGATAAGCGTGGTGTGCCAATCATCCCAACTTCTACAATCCCGCTAACCAGTCGAACGAATTTCCTTTAAGTACAGTTGGCCAGTTGCCGGCGAATTATGTTGGTAGCTTTGGTAGCATAACGAATGCCAACAATCCGCGCGAACTCCAATTCAGTCTTCGCATCTCGTTCTGAGGGGAAGTTCTCAAGCATGGGCCGAGCTGTTGCTACGCTACTCATCTTTACCTTTGCTGGTACTTTGATTGCTCAGCTTGCGGGCTTTACGGCTCAGAGTGCCCCGTCTGAAGCGAACTGGGAGCAGCGTTTCAAGGCGCTGCCCGACCCGCAACGCATGCGGGCCAACATGGAGCGGCTCAGCGCTCGTCCCCATCATGTCGGATCCCCATATGACAAGGAGAATGCCGAGTGGATCCTGGCGCAGTATAAGCAGTGGGGATGGGACGCCCACATCGAGGAGTTTCAGGTCCTCTTTCCCACGCCGAAATTGCGGCTGCTGGAGATGGTCGCGCCCACTCCGTTCACCGCCAAGCTGGAAGAACCAGCGGTGGCTGTCGATCCGACCTCGAAGCAACAGGACGAGCAGCTACCCACGTACAACGCCTATTCTCCCGATGGAGATGTGACCGCCCCGCTGGTGTATGTGAACTACGGCCTGGTTGCCGATTACGAGGAACTCGCTCGTCATGGTGTCTCCGTCAAAGGGGCTATCGTCATTGCTCGCTACGGAGAATCGTGGAGAGGCATCAAGCCTAAGATTGCAGCGGAACACGGCGCCATTGGCTGCATCATTTATTCCGATCCCGCCGATGACGGCTACAGCCCGCAGGTTGTCTTTCCCAACGGCCCGATGCGTCCGCCCGAGGGCGTACAGCGGGGCAGTGTGATGGATGCTCCGCTCTATCCTGGCGATCCGCTTACCCCCGGGGTCGGGGCTACCAAAGAGGCCAAGCGGCTCAAGCGGGAAGATGCGCAATCCATCCCCAAGATTCCCGTGCTCCCTATCTCTTATGGTGACGCCCAACCGCTGCTTGCTGCCATCGAGGGTCCGGTGGCGCCAGCGAATTGGCGTGGAGCGCTTCCGATTACCTATCGCCTGGGACCCGGACCCGCCAAGGTTCATCTAAAGCTGGCATTCAACTGGGACCTGAAACCGGTTTACGACGTGATCGCCACCATGCGTGGAGCGGAGGAACCGGATATTTGGGTGTTGCGTGGTAACCACCACGATGCGTGGGTGAACGGCGCGGATGATCCGGTCTCCGGTCAGGTGGTATTGCTGGAGGAGGCGCGGGCGCTTGGCGAGCTCGCCAAACAGGGATGGAAGCCGAAGCGCACCATTATCTACGCCTCCTGGGACGGGGAAGAGCCCATGCTTCTCGGTTCCACCGAGTGGGTGGAAGAGCATGCGGACGAACTGCGTCAACATGCCGCCGTTTACATCAATAGCGACGCCAATGAGCGGGGCTATCTGGAGGTCGAGGGGTCACATTCATTGCAGTCGCTTATGAATGGCGTTGCGAAGGACGTCGAAGACCCTGAATCGAAGGTCCCCGTATTCAAACGCCAGCAGGCTTATTTTCTGCTGCATGGGACGCCCGCGCAGCATGCCGAAGCACGCGCCGGCGGCAACCTGAGCATCGGCGCTCTGGGTTCGGGCTCGGACTTCAGCCCCTTCATCGACCATATCGGCGTTGCCACGATCAATCTTGGATTCGGGGGAGAAGATCCGTCGGGCAACTATCACTCCATCTACGACGACTTCTACTGGTACACGCATTTCTCCGATTATGATTTTGTTTATGGGCGCGCGCTAGCCCAGGCTGCGGGCTTAAGCGTCCTGCGCATGGCTGATGCCGACATCATGCCCTATGATTTTGAGGGCCTTTCGCATACAGTGACGCAGTACATCGACGAAGTGAAGGGGCTGCTTGAGACCCGTCGCAAGCAAGCGGAAGAGATCAGGCAGAATCTGAATGACGGTGTGTACCGGGCGGCCAACGATCCGCGAAATCCCACGGTCGCGCCTCCAGCGGAGGAGATTCCCCCGTACCTCAACTTTGCGCCGCTCGACAATGCCGCCACCGCTCTGAGCCAGGCGGCGGCACACTACACCAAGGCGATCGCCGGCACCCAGGGCAAGTCTCTGCCAGCGGATCGGCTGAATACGCTGAATCAGAACCTTGCGCTGGCGGAGAGAAAGCTGATCAGCGGGCAAGGTTTGCCGCGAAGGCCATGGATGCAGCATGTGCTCTATGCCCCCGGCTGGTATACGGGATACAGCGTGAAGACCTTGCCTGGGGTGAGGGAAGCCATCGAGGAGGGGCGTTATCGCGAAGCAGATGAGCAGATTGTGCTGGCCGCTCACGCGCTCCAGGATGAGGCGGCTTGGATTGAGCAGTTGGCCAAAGAGCTAGGCATCTGATGCGCCGCAGACCGTCCTCCTCCAACCTCGTACGCTCCGGCCCTAATGACAAACGAGTGGGGGAGGCATGGTAGCCCACTCAAGCCAAAGTACGGCTTGAATGGGGCACCCAAAGCTTTTGTTGCTCGTGTAATTTCTCTCCTCACTCGCCACTGCGAGTCGACTGGTCCTAATGACAAACGAGTGGGCTACCATACCTCCTCAACTCGTTCGTCATTAGGAACCGGAGCGAACCCGGATCTCCTGCTACGCAGCACTCACCAGCTTGTCCCGCCTGGGCTTATATTTAGGATCAGGGCGAAGAACCTTCGCTTTGATGCAGAGCGCGGATGCGAGGCGATGGGAATGGCGTGGGAAACGGTGGGTGGTCTCAAGAGATCCTTGATCAAAGCGTTGTTGCTTGGGTTGTTGACTTCGCAGGGTTATGCGCAGGTTCACTATGAGCCCACGCTTGCATCGCTCAACCAGCATCCGTTGCCGCAATGGTATGCCGATGCCAAGCTGGGCATCTTTATCCATTGGGGCCTGTACTCCGTTCCGGGATGGGCTCCGTTGTCGCACCCCGAACACGACTTCCGCAACGTCGACTACATCAAGTACAACCCCTACGCGGAGTGGTACTACAACGTGATGCGCATTGATGGCTCACCCACCCAGGCTTACCATCGCGAGCACTACGGAGCCAACTACAACTACTACAACTTCGCTCCGGTCTTCGACCAGGAGAGCATGAAGTGGAAACCGGAGCTTTGGGCAAGCATCTTCCATGATGCGGGCGCCAAGTATGTCGTGCTCACGACCAAGCATCATGAGGGATTTACTCTGTGGCCCAGTTCCACGCCGAACCCCACGCTCCCCAAAGACCGGCAGCATGCCACCCGCGATATCGTGGGCGAGCTCACGATCGCAGTCCGCAAGCAAGGCATGCGCATGGGGCTTTACTACTCGGGCGGTTATGATTGGACGTTTGTTCCTGGCCCCATACGAACCCCCGCTGATTACGAGACGGTGAAGCCCCAGAGCGAGGCCTATGGCAAATATGCCGACGCGCAGATTAAAGAGTTAATTGCCCGCTATCATCCGGCGGTTCTGTGGAACGACATTGACTGGCCAAAATCGGGCCATCCGCTCGAGATCATGGCCGACTATTACAACAAGGTGCCCGATGGGGTAGTGGACGACCGTTTCGGGGTCAAGCATTCCGACTTCACTTCACCGGAGTACGAGAAGGTGGATGAAATTCGGAAGACCAAGTGGGAAGAGTGTCGCGGCCTTGGCCGTTCCTTTGGCTACAATCGCGCCGAGGGCGAGGCACAGACGATTGCCCCGGATGCGTTGGTCTATCTGCTGGTGGATATTGTCAGCAAGAACGGCAATCTGCTGCTGGATGTTGGCCCCGAGGCAGATGGGACGATTCCACCGGTCCAGATGGAGCGACTACGCGCACTGGGCACATGGCTACACCAGAACGGGGAAGCCATCTACGGCACGCAACCGTGGACGCGTGCCACAGGCAAAAGCACTGAAGGCATCGATGTCCGCTTCACGCGCAAGAACGGCAACCTCTACGCCATCCTCCTGGGCAAGCCGCAGCATTCTGAAGTTACGCTCCTGAACGTCAAGGCCAAGCCGGGAACTGCACTCCGCCTTTTGGGTGACCCGCAACCACTCAAGTGGAGTGCGGAAGGGGAGAACCTCAAAGTCGAGTTGCCAACATCTCTTCCCGGGCAATATGCATACGTGCTGCGACTTCAGGCTGCTGCCATGCCGTAACCTCAGATCAATTGCTGGTCGCGCATGACTCGCCTGGTGTAGGTCAGGTCTCTGCGCATGGCTGCAATCAATTCCTGCCTGGGAATCGTGATTGTCTTGTCGCCATTCTCGGCGCCCCCAAGCCCGGAATACTCAAAGTGGAGTTGCACTGGCCCGGAGAAGCCGTTCGCTTTGACGATGGCAAAAAACCCGGAGAAATTAACCATGCCCTCGCCCATGGGGCACCAGTGCGGAACCCAGGCATTTTCAATACCGAGCGACTTGTCAAAGGGATCGTGATGGATATTCTTTCCCTTGTTCTGCAGCCAGGTAAAGTCCTTGAGAGCGATGCCTCGCATTTGATTCTTTACCAGGCGAGAACTCGCGATCCAACCACCATATCCGCCTTCGACGGTCGCGTGACCGATGTCGTAGTTAATTCCAATCCACTGAGGATCGAGACCCTGGAAGATCGTCCAAAGATCCCAAATAGGAGCGCCCACGAGTCCTGGTCCGGAATGGGTGTGATACATGCCGCAGATCTGATGTTCCTGGTTGAGTTCGGCCAGCGCTTTGGCCTGCGGCTTCAATTCATCGAGCCTTTCGCCGATGCCCTGGTTTGCCGGATAGGTTAACCCTCCCCAGCGATATTGACGGATGCCCAGCTGGCTCGCTGTTTTCAGCATGGCCTCGACATGGGGCGTTTGCACACTGGCAATCTCCGTGGAGATCATAGGGACCGTGAGTCCGGCGCGGCGAACCGCCTCTACCGCCGCTGGAAGATCGGTCTCCACGCGTTCGGGCAAAACGTGACCGCCGGCGCGAACCGTAAGGTCCACGCCATCGAATCCAATATCTCTTGCGATGGCAGCCGCCTCAGCAACGGTGGTCCACTGCAAATGCTTGGAGAAGACACAAATCTTCAGCTTTTCCGGTGCTCCGTCTGTAGGTTGGGCAGTGTCTATCGCAAGTGCGCGGAAGGCGCCGGACATAGCCGCGCCCATGAGAAGCGTGCGGCGCGACATCATATTTGGTGCGGAATCGCTCATCATGTGCGTTCCTTATGGAAACGGTGCGTCAGCAGCAGAGGTGTATAAAACATATGGAGTATTATCACTCTCCAAATTACATAGCAATGGCGGGGTAAAGAATGCCTGTTTCCTTAAGCGGCCAGGTGGTCGTGATTGTTGGTGCCTCAAGCGGTACGGGCCGTGCGGCGGCGGTGCTCTTCGCGCGCGAAGGGGCGAAGGTCGTGGCGGCTGCTCGCCGTGAAGACCGGTTGCAATCACTCAAGGAGGAACTGGCGAGAGAGCAACGCGATATTACCGTGCGGCGAGCTGACGCTTCCAAAGTAGAAGACATGCAATTGCTTGCGCAGGCAGCGCTGGAAAAATTCGGAAGGATCGATATCCTGGTGTTCGCGAGCGGGACGAATACTCGCGACCGGGCGATGGAGCGGCTCACCCCCGAAATATGGAACTCGCTCATCGATACAAATCTCAACGGAGCCTTCTACGCTACGCATGCGATTTTGCCCTCCATGCGGAAGGCTGGTTCGGGCCACCTGATCTACCTCTCATCGATCAGCGGACTATTGACGGATGTGTCCGGTGCTGCGTATCAAGCCTCCAAGCGTGGAGTTCTCGCACTCGCCCACGCGATCCGCATGGAAGAGAAGCAGAACGGCATCAGAACCTGCGCGATCTGCCCTGGTCTCATCAATACTGAGTTGCTGGAAAAAAGGCCGGTGAAGCCATCCCCCGAAGTGCTGGCGAAGGCTTTGCAGGCTGAAGATGTTGCGGAAGTAATTTTGTTTGTCGCAAAATTACCCACCCACGCTTCGATACCGGAGATGCAGGTGTTGCCGGCTTCTCAGTAGCTTTGTTTAGAAAAGGGCTCGCATGGATTTACAAGGAAAGGTTTGTCTTGTCACTGGGGGCACCAGCGGTATTGGGGCCGCCACTGCGCTCACTCTTGCAGAGAAGGGCGCTCACATCGCCATCGCGGCCAGACGGGCCGCGCCGGTCCCAGAGGAGCTTCTCTCCGCTGTCGAGAGACACGGCAGGACGGCCCGCTCGTTCGAGGCAGATGTCGCTGACCCTGCGGCCTGCCGCGCGTGTGTCGAGCAGGTAGCCAAAACCTTCGGCCGCCTCGATGTGCTCGTGCACTCGGCCGGCGGGCCCGCTCCGGGCAGCATTTATGCGGTCACGGATGAGAACTGGATGAACGCCTTTGCGGTTCACGTGCACTCCATCTTTCACCTTACCCGAGCCGCCGCACCGCACATGGCGCAGCAAGGCGGGGGAGCGATCATCCTGTTGGGATCAGCCGCCGGTCTTCGCGGCTGTCTGGGCGCGGCCGCTTATGGCGTGGTGAAAGGCGCTTTGCCGCAGTTCGCTCGCGTGCTCGCCCGCGAACTTGCCGAGCAGCGCATCCGGGTCAACTGCGTCTCTCCCGGCGTCATTCGCACTCCCTTTCATGATTCTCTTTCCCCGGAACAGGCGAAGAACAATATCGACAATCGCATTCCGTTACACAAAGAAGGCAAGCCGGAGGATGTTGCTGAGCTGATTACAAGCCTGGTTGAAAATGACTTCATCACCGGGGAGAACATAGTCATCGACGGGGGAATGACCATGCGCATTGTCTAGAGCAATGCGGGCGCCAGCTCTTCGGTTTTCGGCAGCGTCCATACCAGCCATGCGGAGAGCAACGGAATGATTCCGAAAAGGACGAACGTCGGCTGAAAGGAGTATCGCTCGACCAGCCAACCCGTCACCAGGCTGAAGATCATGCCACCAAAGCCTGCGCCCATGCTGGCGAAGCCCCAAATAGAGGCCACTGCCCCTTTGGGAAATACATCTCCAGGAACGGCGAGCAGGTTTGCCAGTGCGCCCGTATAACCGAAGGTTGCGACCGAGATCAGGGCGATGCACCCGGCAGCGCTCTTGCTTTCGCCGACGAAGACCGCAGACGTCATCAGCAGAGAGAAGATAAGAATGGCGATGCGCCGTGTGGTGGCCGCTGTTCGACCTAAGCGCAGCAATGCGGTGAATACGATTCCCCCCGCCAGGTTGCCGATGGCGGCGCTGAGGAAGGGTATCCAGGCCGTCTCGCCAATGCGGCGCATGGAGAAGCCGTGGACAACCTTCAGGTATTGCGGAACCCAGAAGATGTAAAAGTACCAGGCCGGATCACTGAAGACCTTGGACAGGGTGAATTGCCAAAGAAATCTCGATCGCAGCAGGGCCTGCAGCGGGAGACGGTCTGTTGCATCCCGTTGCCCCACAGCTTTCCCTCCTGGATAAAAGAGGATCCATGCTGCCAGCCAGAGGAAACCAAGTACGCCCACAGCAAGAAACGCTGTTCTCCACCCGGCGCTTAGCAGGATCCAGGCGAGCAAGGGAGGAGCGAGAATCGCTCCGACGGAGGAGCCGCTGTTGAAGATGCCCGAAGCGAGCGATCGCTCTTCCGGGGGAAACCATTCCGCGACCAACTTCACCCCGGCAGGATAGTTGCCTGCCTCCCCCATGCCGAGCAGGAATCGGAAGATGCCGAGGCTGAGTGCTCCGGAGGAGAGTGCACACAGCATTTCTGCCGCCGACCACCAGGCAATGGTGCAGGCATAGCCGGTCCTGGTTCCCAGGCGGTCCAGCAGCCGGCCGGAGATGCCATTAGCAACCGTGTACGCGAGCATGAAAGCAGAAACAATGTAGGAATAGCGTTGTGCAGAGATGTGGAACTCTTCCAGCAGCACGGGCGCCATTACCGATAGCGTTTGCCGGTCAAGATAATTGATGACCGTCGCCAGAAATGCAAAACTCAGAACCAGCCACTTGGTTCGATCTCTGACGATCGGTCTCTGCATTGCTTGCAGTTGTATCGCAGGTTCGTGTATACAGTCCACTGCTGAAGGCAGAGAAAGAGGGTATCGATGGCGGGTGAATCGGGAGGGCAAGACAAATTTCAGGCGATGGTGACGGCGACCGCGAGGGTCGATCTGAGTCTCACTGACTTCCATCCCCGCAGCATGCTGGTGACAGCGGAGCATGTGGTAGAACGGCCGAGCGTCATGGCCATCGATTATCACAACCATCTTGACTCCCTCGATCCGCGCGAAGTGCTCACCATCATGGACGCGTGCGGTATCGAGCGCATCGTGAATATCACGATGCGAACAGGAGATGAGGCATTGACGGTGCTGCGCCGCTTTCACTCTGCCGCGCCTGAGCGCTTCAGCACCATGGGCTGGATGGATTGGAGCGGGATCGACCGGCCGGACTTCTTTCGCATCAGCATCGATCGCCTGGAGCGGCTGGTTGAACACGGCGCCTGCGGGCTGAAGATGTGGAAGGACCTTGGGCTGACGGTGCGCGATGCCTCGGGGCAGTTACTGCGCATCGACGATGAGCGCCTGGCGCCCCTGTTTGAGAAGGCTGCGGAACTGAAGATTCCGGTGATGTTTCACACCGCGGATCCGGACGCCTTTTTCCTCCCCATCGACCCGTACAACGAACGATACGAGGAGTTAGCTGCCCACCCGGACTGGAGCTTCTACGGGGCCCAGTACTCCAAGCTGGAGTTGTTGGAGCAGCGCAACCGTGTCTTCGCCCGGCATCCGGGCACCACCTTCGTCGCCGCCCATTTGGCTGAGTCCTCTGAGTGCCTCAGCCGTGTCGCGGAGTTGCTCGATACCTACCCCAACGTCTCTGTCGATATCAGTGCTCGCGTGGCCGAGCTGGGCCGGCAGCCATATTCGGCCCGCGCGTTCTTTCTGCGGTACGCGAGCCGCATACTCTTTGGCGCGGATCTGCTTCCCGATCAGGAGATGTATCGTCTCTACTATCGCTTTCTTGAGACCGCAGACGAGTATTTCGACTATCCGTCGCACGCATCCAGGCAGGGCCGCTGGCAAGTCCACGGCCTGTATCTGCCGCAGGAAGTCCTTCGCCAGATCTACCGCGAGAATGCTTTGGCCCTTCTCCCTTGAATCGCGTGCAACTCTGTTCAGCGGTGAGTTGCGTAACCCATGCCGGCCAGCACACCGCGCATATAGGCGAAGCTGGCAATGACGCCGGGCATCGGATCGTCGCCGTGAATTTCATACTCCAGATCGACAAAGCCCTTGTACTTCATCGAGATCAGGGTTTCAAAGATGCGGCGGAAGGGCATCGATCCGTCGCCAACAGCAACCTGGCTTTCCTTAGCCGTGAAGTCGGTAAGATCCTTGACGTGCATGTTGAACAGCCGAGGCCCCACTTGCTTGATCGCTTCCACCACATCGGTGCCGGCACGCACCGTGTGGCCCACATCGATGCAGCAGCCCATGCGCGGATCCATACTACCTACGACCTTCAGAACATCTAACGGCGAATGCCACAATTTATCTTCCGGCCCGTGATTGTGGATCGCGAACCGTATGTCGTACTCCTTCACGAATTTTTCAATACGGGGAAGAGTACCCGGGGCCGGGTCTCCGGCCACAATCACCGAGACGCCCGCTCGCTTGGCATATTCGAACTTACTGCGGATGTCGTCGTCCTCGTCTTTGGGAAAGTAAACCGTCCCGACGGCATGCAACTGAATGCCTGCTTCATGGTAGTCGTCGAGCGCTTTCGTCTCTTCCGCCGGATCCATGGGCAGGTGGTCTTTGACGTCCTTCGCATTCAGCGCCAGCACGTTGAGCTGCTTCATAAAGCCGATCAAATGCGCGCGGTCGAAATTGCGAAAGGTATAGCTGCACAAACCCAAATTGACTGGTGGGGCAGTGTCACCTGGCGCTGCAGCCAGCGCCACAGCCGGCATAGTGCCCGAGGTTGCGTACGCAGCCGCGGCCAGTGCGCCCGTGCCGACGAAAGTACGGCGAGAAAGGATATTTTTCATAAGTGAACATCTGTTCTAAACGTGCGGGGCCCAGCCCTTCTCATACTCCCGGCCCCACAGCTTCATGGCCTGTGAGTCGTCCTGGATCTTTCCGTCTTTCTGGTCGAGTTGCAATTCGCGATTGACTTCCCAGGCAATGTTGGAGAGCTGCAGTATGGTGACGGAGACGTTACCGACAGCAATGGGAGCGTTCAGCTTTGCGCCGGTGCGGATGCCGGCGATGAAGTTTGCGAAATGCGCATCGGTCATCGAATCGGCGCCGAGCAGATCATAAGACGTCGTCTTATTCCCGGTTTTATATTCGCTCGTCTTATTTCCCTTGAGATCGTAAATTTCGTAGCCATCGCGATCAACCACCACCGTTCCCGTAGTGCCCATAATCGCCGCGCCACGGTCACGGTTGTAAAACTTCATGCCCTGGCAGCTCTTGCCCTCCCACGAGATCATCTTGTCCTGGTAATCGAAGCTGGTCACCAGGGTGTCGTAGAACTGCCAATCATCCTTGAACTGGTATCTTCCTCCGGTCGACGTGACGCGCTGCGGATAGTCGACGCCAAGCGCCCAGCGGCACACATCCACTTCGTGGGTGCCATTGTTGAGCGCCTCGCCGGTGCCATAGATTCTGAACCAGTGCCAGTTGTATGGCTGCACATTGTCGGTATAGGGCCGGCGCGGCGCCGGGCCCTGCCACAAGTCCCAATCGAGCTGGGGAGGTATGGGCGCCGGCTTGCCATACCCAATCGACTTGCGGGTATTGCTGTACCAGGCTTTGGCGTAGTAGGCCCGGCCGATGAGGCCGTTGTGGATCTTGTCGACGATCTCGATGGTGTGGGGCGACGAGCGCTGTTGGGTGCCCATTTGCACCAGCTTGCCGTATTTTTTTTGCGCCTCGACCAGCAGGGCGCCTTCGGCGGGGTTGTGGCTGCAGGGCTTTTCTACATAAACATGCTTGCCCGCCTGCAACCCGTCGATGGCCATCGGAGTATGCCAATGGTCCGGAGTGGCAATACTGATGGCATCCACGTCCTTCTGGTCGAGAACCTTGCGAAAATCCTTTTCCGCGGTGGGCGCTGATCCCATTGCTTTCAGCGTACTGGCAGCAAATTTATTGAGGATATTGCTGTCTACGTCGCACACATGGGTGATGCAGGCGGTCTTCTCATTAGCCTTCAGCGCCGACAGGTGTGCATAGCCACGACTGTTAAGGCCGATGACCGCAAAATTAAGCCGGTTGTTGGAGCCAAGAATCTGGCCGTAGCTCTTGGCATTGGCCCGGATAGCCAGCCCCGCGGTGCCTACCGCAAGCGCATCGAGAAACTCACGCCGATTGACCATAGTCCACCCCTCACTGATAGGAAAGAGCGATTTTGATCTTATACCCGCGTCCTTGTGACCGTCGCCCGTCCATACGAAAGACGTTGGTTTGACGGGTTGAGCCGCATAGGACGAGTTTTCTCGTGATCCGGGGCTATCGAGCTATTTCTCCTCCGTCGAAATGGCCATGCAATGTCAATAACTTACGGGGCGGGCCCGAGACGCTTCGAGGCAGGCTGATGTCGTAGGATTTGGCGAACAATCCGCGTTGACAGTTGTTATCAGCGGAGACTAGCGTTAAAGGTCCGACCATTTAACGTGGAGTCCCTGCTGCTTGGCCCCGAACATAGTCTCGTTCAAGCCGACGTTTTTTCGTTGGGCTGGCTCATTGGTAATGGGGACGGCCTTGCTGGCGACAACCGCGGGTTGCCATGGCAAACCCTCCAGATCTTCAGCGGCGCAGCAACATCTTGACTTCAACCAGGATGTGCAGCCGATCCTTGCCAGCAACTGCTTTAGTTGCCACGGTCCCGATCCGGAGATGCGCAAGGCCAACCTGAGGCTTGACCTGGAAGAATCTGCCTTCAGGAAGCGGCCAGGGAAACCGGATGCCATTGTGCCCGGGCACCCCGAAAAGAGCGAATTGATCCGGCGGATCGAATCCAAGGATCCACACTACCTGATGCCGCAGACTTCGCTGGGCGAAGCAAAGCCAATGAAGCCCCAGGAAATCGCCATTCTCAAGCAATGGGTGGCGGAAGGCGCGCACTACCGGCCCCACTGGGCGTTTGAAAAGCCGGTACGTCCCGCCGTGCCTCAATTCAAGTCCGCGGGCTGGGCACAAACTCCAATCGACGCATTTATTCTCCAGCGCCTCAATAAAGAAGGTCTGCATCCATCCCCCGAAGCAGATAGACGCACCCTCATCCGCAGAGTGACACTTGATCTGACCGGCTTGCTGCCCACCCCCGAAGAAGTAAATGCTTTTGTCGAGGACAATGCGCCGCAGGCTTACGAGCATCTGGTGGACCGTCTCCTCGCCAGTCCGTCTTTTGGCGAACAGCGGGCGCGTTATTGGCTTGACTACGCGCGATATGCCGATACCTATGGATTGCACTTCGACAATAGCCGCTATATCTGGGCGTACCGCGACTATCTGATCAAGGCGTTCAACACCAACAAGCCCTTCGATCAATTTGCCAAGGAGCAAATTGCCGGCGATCTACTGCCTCCGAGAAGCCTCGACCAGGTCATCGCCAGCGGATATGTTCGCTCGGGAGTGAGCAGTAACGAAGGCGGAACCATACCCGAAGAGCTGCGGGTCAACATCGCGAGGGAGCGCACAGAGGCGTTTGGGGCCGCGTTCATGGGCTTGACCGTGGGTTGTGCGGTTTGCCATGACCATAAGTACGATCCGACCACGCAGAAAGATTTCTATCAGCTGAGCGCCTTCTTCAACAATATCGATGAGCAGCCGTTCAACGGCGACAAGCCGAATTGGGCCCCCGTCATTCACCTGCCGAAGCCACAGAATGTGGAAGCTTACAACCAGGTGATGGCGAAGCGAGCGGACCTTCTCCGACAGCTGGATGCTTCGCGATTAGAAGAACGAGTTTTGGTTCAGCACTGGCTGGCTTCGAAACAGAACCCAGCGCAGCCGGTCTCGACGGAAAAGCTGCTGCTTCGCTTGCGCCTGGATGAAGGTGGCGGCGAGGTGTTGAAGAACAGCGCACCCAATGCCAATCCGAAGAGCTTTCCCATCGGCAAATTCAAGCCGCAGTGGGGAGAAACGACCTGGCTGTGGCCGGATTTCCGCATGGATACCAGTACGCGGGTAGTGCTGGGGCAGACCGGGGACTTTGAACGGAACCAGCCATTCTCCAGCGGCGGGTGGTTCATGCTTCGCTCGGCTCCCAATTTTACTTCGTCGAGCGTGGCGGGCGTGTTGGTCTCGAAGATGGATTCGACCCAGCATAATCGGGGCTGGGATCTGACCACGGAGAAGGGCATCATCAGCGTCGAACTGGCCGAGCAGGCACCGAAGGAAGAACCAGTTCCCGATAAGCCCAAGAAAGGCGCAAAGCCTAAGGCCGAAGTCCCAAAAGTAATCACGCCCAAGGATCGAACGCCGATGCGGGGCATCAAGGTCGCGACCGTCACGCCTCTACCGACAGATGGTCATTGGGATCACCTCTTCTTTACCTATGACGGATCCGGCAGGGCGGCGGGGGTAAAAATCTACGTCAATGGAGCGCCCGTTGCCACAAAAACCATCTCGGACACGCTCGCGCGTAACAGCATCCGCACCACAGCGCCCCTGCAACTGGGGAGAGAATCTCCTGATGAACAACCGGCCCGCGACACGCGTTATCAGGATTTCCGAGTCTACGGCCGGGCATTGAGCGTAGAGGAAGCGGAGAGACTTCCCTTTGAAGACTACGTATCGGAAATCACCAGCAAGCCCGTGGGCCAGTGGGATGCGGATCAATGGCATGCGGTGAGTGAGTTTTATTTCGCTAATGTGGATGAACCGTCCAAGGCCATTCGCAGCCAGCTGAAACAAATGGATGCCGAACTGGACAAGCTTTCCCAGGGCGGCGATATTTCTCTGGTGGCCGCGGAGCGGCCTTCGCTGGCCTATGCGGATGTGCTGACCCGTGGTATCTACACCGCGCGTAAGGAGAGAGTGGAGGCCAACACACCTCATTTTCTTCCGCCTTTGCCGGCGGGCGTGCCGCACAATCGCCTGGCGCTCGCGGACTGGACGGTCAGCCCGGAAAATCCCTTGACGGCGCGGGTCACGGTCAATCGCATGTGGAATGAGCTCTTCGGCACTGGCATGGTCGAGACCACGGAGGACTTTGGCATCATGGGGCAGCGCCCCTCTCATCCCGAGTTGCTTGACTGGCTGGCAGTCGAATTTCGCGAGAGTGGATGGGACATGAAGCATATGTACAAGCTCATGGTGATGTCCGCCGCCTACCGCCAGAGTGCAAAATCATACTCTGACCAGTTGGGCCGCGATCCCAGGAATCTGCTTTTGGCTCATGGGCCGCGCTTCCGCATGGATGCCGAGATGCTGCGGGACATCGCTCTTCGAGTCCAGCGGATTACTGGTGAACAAGATCGGCGGCCCGAGCGTGAAGCCGTATCAACCCGACAATGTGTGGGAATCGGTCGGGTACCCAACCAGCGATACTACGAAGTACAAGCAGGACCATGGGGAGGCGCTTTATCGGCGCAGTCTCTACACGTATTGGAAGCGCATGGCGATGCCGCCGGACATGGACGCCTTCGACGCTCCTACGCGCGACACGGTCTGCACCCGGCGGCAACGCACCGACACCCCGCTGCAGGCATTGGTAACTATGAATGATCCGCAATGGGTGGAAGCGTCGCGTGCGCTGGCTCAACGCCTTATCGAACAAGGTGGCAAGCAGCCGGAGCAGCGGATCAGGTATCTCAGCGACCTGGTGCTTTCCCATGACCCTTCGCCGCAGATGGAAACTGTATTGCAACAATCTCTGAGCCAGATGGAGCAGCACTACAGGGCCGATCCGGCTGCAGCCCGTGATCTGATCGCCGTTGGGGAAAAGCCGCGGGATCCCGCAATTCCGCCGCCTGAGCTCGCTGCATGGACCATGGTGGTAAGCGAGGTACTGAACCTCGATGAGACTTTGAACAAATAGGAGAAACAAGGTGAAGCAACACCCGCTGTGCACCGATCCCGACAACGGCCCAACTATCATGGACCTTCCCATTGCGGAGGGGATGAAGGCGGAGTGGGCGGAGCTCGAGACCCGCCGGCATTTCTTAGGCAAGGCAGGGAAGGTGCTTGGCTGGGCAGCGCTGGCAAGCCTGTTCGGCGACCGGGTTCTTACCGGCGACGCGCTCGCTGCCGACGTCATCCAATGTGTATGCTCCGCCCTCTCCACAAAGCCTCAGACTGCCCAATTTTGCTCCCAAGGCCAAACGAGCAATCTACCTGTTCATGTCCGGCGGCCCACCGCAGATGGACCTGTTGGATTACAAACCGAATCTTGCGCAGCTCTACGACAAGGACATACCCGACTCAGTCCGTGGGGCGCAGCAGCTCACCGGCATGACCGCTGGCCAGGCGCGCTTTCCCATAGCGCCCTCTCACTGGGCATTCAAGCAGTACGGCAAGTCAGGCACCTGGATCACCGACCTGATGCCGTATACGGCTCGGATGGTAGATGACCTTACCATCATCAAGTCAACCAACACCGATGCTATCAATCACGAACCAGCCATCATGCTTCTGAACACCGGAAACATGAACGCAGGCAAACCGTGTCTCGGAGCGTGGCTTTCCTACGGTCTGGGCAGCATGAACGACAACCTGCCTACCTTCATGGTGTTGTTGAGCAAGCTGAATACCAAGGAGAATAATCAGCCGGTTTCCTCGCGCCTATGGAGTAGCGGCTTCCTTTCCTCGGAGTACGCCGGCGTCGGTTTGCGTTCCGCGGGCGATCCCGTTCTTTACTCTGAGCGACCCCAAGGGAGTGAACAGCGATGTGCGGCGCAAGATGCTCGACGCAGTGAACGAGATCAATCGCCAGACCTACCAGGAGCTGGGCGATCCGGAAACCAACTCGCGTATCTCCCAATACGAAATGGCGTACCGGATGCAGACCTCCGTGCCTGAACTCACGGATATGAGTAAAGAGCCGCAGTCCACCTGGGACCTTTATGGCCCTGACGCCAAGGAGCCGGGAACCTTTGCCTACAATTGCCTCATGGCACGCCGCATGGCAGAGCGTGGGGTGCGCTACACGCAGATCTATAAGCGCGGGTGGGATGTGCACGCGAATGTCACCGGCCTATTGCCCATTCTGTGCCAGGAAACCGACCGACCAGCCTACGCCCTGATCACGGATCTCAAGCAGCGTGGATTGCTTGACGATACATTGGTGATCTGGGGAGGGGAATTCGGGCGCACGGTTTATAGCCAGGGTGGGCTGTCGCCGGATAACTACGGCCGCGACCATCATCCTCGCTGCTTTACCACCTGGATGGCGGGTGGCGGCGTGAGGCCGGGAATCACCTACGGCGAGACCGATGAATATAGTTACAACGTGGTGAAAGACCCGGTGCCCGTCAGGGACTTTAATGCCACCATCCTGCATTGCCTGGGCATTGACCACAACAAGCTTACTTACAAATTTCAAGGATTAGATCAGAAGTTGACCGGCACCACCCCTGCCAGTGTGGTCAACGGTCTGCTCGCATAATGAATAAAGGCCTCGGCATTGCGACTTAGCAAAGTTCTCTCGAATGGCCGGCCGATCAAGCCGGTCTGGGTTGCGTCACTGCTGGCGAGCGTCTTGTTGCTGCTGCTGCCTTCGATCTTCAGGCTCGACGGAAAGACGCACGCAGACTGGCAGCAGTTCCTGGGACGGTTCCACCCGCTGGTCGTGCATCTTCCCATTGGCTTAATCCTGCTTGTCCCCTTGCTGGAGATTGGGGGAAGATTTCGCCCTGCCTTATTGGAAGCGGCGTCGTTCGTTTTGTCGTTGAGCGTTTTTAGTTGCCTGCTGGCAATGACACTGGGTTATCTGCTGGCTTACGGCAGCGGCGATTCCGGGGCAGGCGTGGCGCGCCACATGTGGGGCGGCATTGCGCTGACCATCGGTGTACTGGGTTGCGTGTTGGCTCGGGGGGCATCCGCACGCGGCGTTTACCCGTGGATGTTGGCTTGCGTACTGCTTTTATTGGCATGGACGGCTCACCAGGGAGGCTCGCTTACCCACGGAAATAACTACCTGACCGAGTATCTTCCCCAACCGCTGAAACGTTTAGCCGGCATGGGCACGGTGCAGGCGAAGACCTTTGCCTATCCCGATTCGTTTTATGCCAAGCATATCTACCCGGTCTTCGATGCCAACTGCGTTGCCTGCCACGGAGAGGGTAAGGTCAAAGGAAACCTTCGCCTTGACTCATACGACCACTTGATGAGGGGCGGCGAAGATGGTGCAGTCGTTATTCCGGGAGTCCCGGAGAGAAGCACTTTGTTGAAGCGCATCACACTCCCGCCGGACGATAAGAAGTTCATGCCATCCGAAGGCAAGCCCCCTTTGAAGGCTGAGGAGATTGCGTGGATCAAGGCATGGATTGCTCAGGGAGCATCTCCTGAACTAAAGACGCTTGCCGGCATTTCCGTGCGCGAAGAGGAACCACCTCTGCCACAGGTAGCCGACTACAGCGGAATAATGACCCAGATCTCGCAGGCAGCGAAGTCCGCCGGGGTTACACTTGTGCCGGTGTCAAGAAACCTGGGAGATGGCCTCATTTTGAATACCGTCGATGCAGGAGCGAAATTTGGCGATGCTCAGCTTGCAGGCCTGGAGAAATTTGCGCCTTATATCGTAGAGGTGGAATTGGGACGCACTTCGGTGACCGATGCCTGCTTTGCTACGCTTGCGAAGTTTCGTCAACTGCGCGCTATTCATCTGGAAGGAACCGCAGTGACTGGAGCAGGTTTGGCTAAGCTGACGCAATTGCCGCAGCTACGCTATCTCAACCTGAGTGGGACCCAGGTGACGCAGGCGGCGGTTGCTCCACTCTCTTCAATGAAGAGCCTGCGCCATCTTTATCTCTACAACACGCCGGCCCAGCCAATATCGACCGTGGCCGATGGGCAGTCCACAGCGAGGAAAGAACCATGAAACGTCGTGATTTTTGTGCCATAACATCCGTTGCTGCGCTGGGGAGCCTGCTGGGCTCGCAAGCGCCCGCGGAGACAACATCAAAGGAGCGTCCTTTGGACTCATTACAGCTTCAAACCGGAAATGGCGAATGGACCTATCACGTGGTGTCGAACTGGGGGCAACTACCCGAAGGAAAAGCTTTCGGGGGGACCCACGGCGGCATTGCCACCGACAAAGCCGGAAATCTTTACGTCAGCACGCAGAGCGAAACCGGCGTGCTGGTGTATGACCGGGACGGCAAGCTGCTCAAGACCATAGCGAATGAGTATCCAGAAGTCCATTCCCTTACGTACGCGGACGAGAACAATGAAGAGTATTTCTATGTCACAGTACAGAAGGGGACGCCCAAAGAGAATTGGCTCTTTGTCAAAATGAAGACGGATGGAACTGTGGTCCAGAAGATCACGGCTCCCCCTGAAGCGGGTTTTCATGCGCCGAATGAATGGCGCCTGACCGCCGCCGTACCGGGACCCGACGGCTCTATCTACATTGCCAATGGGTATGGAGACTCACGCATCTTCAAGTTCGACAAGGCCGGCAATTATCAGGCAGCTTATTCCGGGAAGGGAACTGCAGACGGTTTGTGCAACTGCAGCCATGGGCTGGCAGTGGATTTGCGTTACGGTCAGCCCCTCTTGCTGGTGTGCGACCGCGAAAACCGGCGTCTCAGTCACTACGACTTCGATGGCAAGTTTGTCAGCAATGTGACTCTGCACATGCGCCGTCCTTGCCAGGTGAGTTTTTGGGGTGACTACGCAATAGTTTCGGAGTTGGAGGGACGCGTCACCATCCTCGATAAAGACAATGTGCCCGTCGCTTTCCTGGGAGACAATCCAAACCACGATCAATGGGCCAATTACAAATTGCTTCCGGGGGATATCGCACTCGCCAACTTCAGCGCGGCCCACGGATGCCACATCGATCAGGATGCCAACATCTACGTGTCGGATTGGAATCAGTCCGGGCGGGTGACGAAACTGGAGCGGGTCAAGGGCTAGTAGCTTGCGGAATAATCGGAAGAGAAACAGCAGGTCCCTCCACTACTCTTCGCTCCGGTCGGGATGACAATTCTGTGGGATCACTGGCGGTCATTTGTCTGACCGCCCTCCACTTTCTCATCCCGACCGAAGCGTGGTGGAGGGATCTGCTGTTTCTCTTCCGGCTCTCACGCAGACTGCCGACCTCCCATTCAATAATTCGGCGCTGAGTAGACGCGAATGCGTGTCCAGAAGGTTCCGTTATCCCAGTTGATGCGGTTGCCGTTGGCAGTGACGGTTCCCACGATGCTGTTCCCATTCCAGTTGGTCGTCAGTTGCCGTTTTCCGGTGATCTGACCGCTTGCGTGGTCACCTGATTCGTTGCTTAACTGCAGATTGTTGCCACGCTGACGGATGGAGCACGACTGGGAGCGGCTCCCTTGGGCGTACCAGGTCCCGGTCAGGTTTAACCGTTGGTGCCCGCCTCCCCCGGTATTGCATCGTGCCCAGAACGTACCGTTGGACCAATTAATCTGGCTGCCGTCCTGGCTGAGCGTGCCGGTTACGAACTGCCATCCCGGCGCAACAATGGCATTCTGCCCCTGGTATTGCCCCGTAGAGGTATCCCCGTTCTCATTGGTCAAGGTGAGAAACACGCCGTTATCGGCGATGGAGGCCTGCTTGGTGGGGTCGCCCTGCGCGCACCATGCGCCGGTAAAAGCAGCGGAGTGTGGATTTGGCGGAAACTGGGCAAAGGCATGCACGCTGAACGTGAGACAGATTGCGAAAACTGCACTGCACAGAAGCGTGATGACTGCCGCGATATTTCCACGAGTAGCATCTGTCACGGGTTTTCTCCTGTAACGAATCAATCGTCTGGACCACCAAAGGGTACATCAGAAATGAAGCGGTCGGAGAAAGCAGTTGTACTTCGCAGATGGGCTAACAGTTGGAATTTCCCCTTCCAAATGCATCCAAGATTCGTAGTAAGGGCGGACGCTCCGGTTACTGCCCTATCCTCGGTGCAGTTACCAGGCAAAGGCACCGAAGTCTAAGTTATGTGGACTCCCGCGATGCTCGCTTCGGCAGGCGGAGACTATTACCATGATGACGTGGAGTGTTGATCGTTCATGCCGATTACCCCACGAGAAGGACGGTATGCAATGACTCTCAGACCAACGGACATGCTGGAGATTCAATCGGCAATCGATGAGTACGAGAGAAAGTTCCCCGGCCGCGCCGCGCCCTCGGCCGAGGTGGCGCTGGCTTGGCGCCTGGGTAAACGAGAGGCGGCGAGGCGCCTCGCATCCGGGGGGGAAGGTGCATCCAGTAAGGGAGAGAAACTTGAGCCAGAGTTCGCCCGGCAAGAATGCAGCAGGCTGGCATGGGCGTGGGAGCAAATTACGCTGCAATGGCAGATCTGGACCGCTCCCAAGGACGAGGAGGATGTTTCCGAGCCCGCCGCAGGCTTGCTGCCCTGGGTGAAGGGAGTGCTGTTGGTAGGTTGGTGGGGTGTAGTTGCAGTGGCGGTCGCCTCAGTGTTTTTCTTCGGAGCCTTTGTTGGCGGTCTTAAATGACTTCCAGGCATGCCCTGTGGCGATCAGGCTGCGCACTTGTAATCGCCGGAACCCTGCTGGGGGCGCTTTACGCGCAGCGGCCTTTCCGTGAATACCCTTCGGTCGAATATGGCGAAACTCTGCCGCTGCCGCGGGATTGGCATCGCCAGGCTGAGTGGTCGTTTGCCCGGTTGATGTATCCCCCTGGTCCCCTGGACGGCTACCGCGGTAGATTCGATGGCGACTGGCGGCAGGGCCTCTCGCTTTGGACACAGGATTATCCACGCGCGGACCGGGCGTTCGCACAGGCAGTCAGGCGTTTGACTCGTGTCGATGCGCGGTCGGTGGAGCAGGCGGTGAACCTCGACGATGGCGATGAGGTCTACAACTGGCCCTGGCTCTACGCCGTCCAGGTAGGGGAGTGGGGCCTGACCGAGCCCCAGGCAAAGAAGCTGCGCGACTATCTGCTGCGCGGCGGCTTCTTTATGGCCGACGATTTCCACGGCTCAGAAGAACAAGCCTACTTCGAAAGAACCATGAAGATGGTATTTCCCGAGCGCTCCATTGTGGATATCCCGAACAGCGACCCTATTTTTCATACCGTCTTTGACCTGGACGATCGCTACCGGATTACGGGCATGGAGCACCTGGACACTGGGTACAAGAAAGATGGAAGGGTCGCGCGCTGGCAGGGCATTTATGACGATAAGGGCCGCGTGATGGTCGCAATTTCGTTGAATTCGGACATTGGCGATTCCTGGGAGTGGTCAGACACCCCGCGGTATCCGCTCCAGTTTTCCG
Source organism: uncultured Acidobacteriaceae bacterium (assembly GCA_963788515.1). GTDB lineage: Bacteria > Acidobacteriota > Terriglobia > Terriglobales > Acidobacteriaceae > PALSA-350. The sequence continues at coordinate 560,700 of CAWBGZ010000015.1, read as the reverse complement.
ACCTCGGTATGCGGTTGGGTGTGAATTATGTTGTTTACGCGATGACCCACTGACTCGTTACCACACATAGTTACTACAATTCGCCCATCTGTTACTCAAGAACGATGGCTTATTTCGCTGAACCCGCTATTCTCGTCAACAAGCGGCGATTCTCCGCGGGACATTTCATCGATTCTTTCGGGGGAGGGACTCGATGAGGTGGAACAAGGAGAATTGCCGTTTGCACTTTAGTAATGCTTACCTTTGGCTTTGCTCTCCGAGAGCAACCTGGCGATTGAATTCCGCAGACTGATTTTTTGCCACGCTGAGCGATTCCCAGTGATCGCAGGCGAAATGCTTGGCCAGCATCACGATCTGCCCCACATGAAGTGAATAATGGGCTACCTGGCGGTTGATCGCCTGCATCACCGAGTGGGCTTCGCCTCGGATGGTTACGGTGCGTGCGAGGTCCGCCTCCGAAAGTGGCTCAAGAGCCTCGAAGAGCCGTGCCCACCCATCTGCCCAGGCATCCATCAGCGCCTTGCGGGTTGCTGGTGGATCCACGAACTCCCGGTCACGATCGCGGTCTGGTTTCTCCCCATCCGTGATAAGAAAGTCTGTCCAGCGGGAGCGCATATTGCCCGACAGGTGCTTGACGATCATCGCGATTGAGTTTGTTTCGGGATCGAGTGTGGCCAGTAGCTGTTCGTCGGTGACCTGTTCCATCGCACGTTCAGCGAGCCCCTTGTATTGACGGAACAGGGCCAGGGAATCCTCGATATACGAAGTGGTGAACTGGAGCGCCATGCATCCAGTCTATTCGGGAGTGGATGGCCAGCCAATACGGGGAGCTGCTGCGGGCCGGGGGCTGGATTCACTGACGTTTCAGCAGATCCACGTTGGCAAGTATTCTGCGCACCTTCTTAGGGGAGATAGAGAGGCGCTCGGCGACGCGAGACACCTTTCTGCCTTCCCTGATCCATACTTTAGGTATCACCAGCTCGGCGAATTCTTCGGTAACTTCCTGAAAGGTCTTTTCTCCCGTAATGCCTTCAGACCAGGCCCGCAACATCTCATCTACTCCCGTTGCCCTGATGATTCTGGCCTTTAACACAATGAGTTCTTTCGACAAATGGTCGAGATCATCTTTCCCCAGGAATTCTCCGGCGAGCACGGCGAAGGTCTTCGCTGTTTCCCAGTCCTGAAAGAATTCATTGGCCGCTACGGAACTGCGTGCGATGTAGGCTCCCGCGAGCAAGCGATTATTTTGCGTAAGCTTGGCCAGGGCAATCGCATCCTCGGAGTAGGTTCGGGCGAGATGACCATGCAGGGATAAATCCGCCGACTCCCCGACCTGCTCTTCCACTCGCTCATTCTGAACCGTAGCCTGAAGAATGCGGGACCGGGCCATCAGTATGTGATCCTGGCGCTCTTCCGCCAGGCGGTAGGCTTTAGCAGCTTCAGCCTCTGCCCGATCGATATCTCCGCTATCCAGGTGGAGATGCCCAGCGTTCACCAGGACCGATCCGGTCCCAGCCTGATGATGCTGACGAGAGTAAATTTCACCCGCCCGGCTAAGCAGAGCCAGAGCATCCTGACAGATTTCGAGGTATCGGGCATGATCGGCCCCTCTCGCCTTACCGGATTTCGACCGATGGAGCAGGTCGAGTGCTATCAGACGTTTAACGTAAGCAGCATTGACCAATGCGCGGGCCAGGTTGGGGTGCTCCGGGAAGGCGCCGGAATAGATGGCAACGGCCTTCTCAAAGTGAGCAAGAGCTTTCGTGTATTCGCCCGAACGTCGTACAAACCTCCCTCTGGCGGACTCAATATTCCCCAGGGAGAGTGCGTGCCCAGTGGATCTCAGCTCGTTCTCTGCCAAATCCAACAGGCGCATGGCCTCTCGTCTTTCGCCGCGCTGAAACAGAAGCCAGCTTTCGTGAATGTTGGTAACGGCGACAAGCTTTGGAGCTTTCATTTCGCGAGCCAACCGCTTTGCTTCCTGGATATGGTGCAGAGCGGGCTCGTATTCTCCCTGCCTGCGGTGCGCTCGGCACTTCCAAAAGTGAGCCACTACCACGAGATAGGGCTCCATAATCGTGGTTTCGGTCTGCAGTACAAAGCTGAATATCGATATTGCCTGAGCGGCGTCTTCCGCAAGAAATGCCAGATGGCCTTCAACCATCCTGAGGTTGAGGTAATCGCAGATGGACATCTGGCCTCGACGGACATCCACGAATCGCGCGGCGATGGCGTTGAGATAGTCGACACTGCGAAACCCCAGATCGACCCACTGTGCGATGCAGAGCAGATAGGCTGCAGCATGGGGATCCGTGGGCTGCAGTGCCTGCAGTTCCTTGTCTGCCCGAGCGAGCAATTGGAAGCCGTCTGCGATGCGCCTGTCGACGAGCGCCGCATTGAGTTTGTCCAACAAACCTTGAGAAAGCGTCATGGTTCATCGTATTTCAGGAGAGACATTCTGGACATGATATTCCGGCATTTAGTCATACGAATAGTCCTTACCCAGACGGAAAATACCTAAACCACCCGCTGTTATCAATAAGAATTCAAATTATCCGCTTCAACCAATCCGTCCAAATAGGACTCGTCCGAATCGGACTAGTCGTATTTGTTCCGGGTACGCCGGCCCGGTATGGTGGTTCCAGGTCAATCGGGAAATGCTCCCCGGGGAAACGCGGTTGACCTCCTTCCCCAGATCAATCAATCCTTTTCGCGAGGTGAAGCAGTAATGGAAGCATGGTCGGTCGATTCGTCTGTTCAGGCGGGGGCATCCAGTTCCTCGGCGCAATTAGCGCTCAACAACTCAATCGAGCTTGCACAGCGGCTCATGGAAATAGGGGCGCAGGCTACGAACTGCTATGGGCAGCTGCAGACCGCCCAAAACGTTGATCACGGCGCTCGCCGGACACTGCTTTCCATTGCCGAGACAGTGCGAAGACTGAACGCCGCAAGAGAAGCTGCAAGCTTGCTAGGACATCCTCTGCGTGTGCTCGCTTGCACGGAAGCGCGCACGGCAGCGGCGTTAGAGGACGATGACGATGCTCGCGACCGGAGATTCCTGAGTGGAATGAGGACCAGGGAGAACTCGCACGTCTATTGCGGGGGTTTGGATGCGGCCATCTCCCGTGCGCTGGTCTTTGCCCGGTATGCCGAGGTAGTTTGCTTTCGCAGCCCAAGCACAGACCTTGCAGAAGCGGCACATTTTGCTTCCGAGGTGCAGGCTTCCTATCCCGGCAAGAAGCTGGGCTTCGGTCACATGCCAATGCCGGACGGAGTCCGCTGGAATGAGCTCGACCACCGGGCTTTCGACGCCAGACTGCGCCAGATCGGATATGACTTCTACTTTGTAACCCAGTTTGGGCAGATGACCTTTCCCCAAGCTCCAGCAACGGGTGCGTGGGTGCTCATAAACGACGCTGTGAGAGGGCAATCTCTCGATCCTGAGATGGTGCACGCTCTTACTCCCCATAGAATGCGTTCCCCCTGGGGAATTTTCACTCCGCCGGTCGCCACGCGACTTTTGAAAGAAGGCGGCAAAGGGCCACTTCCGTCCGGAAGAACTTCTGAACGAGCAAAACGCATGACGTCGTTGTCGATTCGAGTTCGCACTTGAAAGGTCAATCAGATGACAAGGAACGGCAGATACATTTATCGCTTTGGGAATCGTGCCATCGATGGCGACGGGTCCATGCGCTCTGAGTTGGGAGGCAAAGGCGCGGGATTGGCCGAGATGACGTTGCTTGGTATTCCTGTTCCGCCGGGCTTCACTATCTCAACCAGCGCGTGCCGCTACTATCTCGAACATCAGTTCCTGCCGCCTGGCTTCGACCAGGAATTGGCGGCCGCGATCACATGGCTTGACGGTTCCGTAGGACGCGCATTTGGCGACCTTACCAATCCTCTCTTGACCAGCGTGCGCTCGGGCGCGGTCGTCTCCATGCCAGGGATGATGGACACCATTTTGAACGTAGGTCTCACACGAGAAAACCTACAGGGCTTGGCGGAGCAGAGCGGTTCGCTTCGATTCGCACTCGACTCTTACCGCCGCCTGCTGCAGATGTATGGGACGGTGGTGTTGGAGGTTCCCAGGAAGAAGTTTGATCTTGTCATAGAGTCGATCAGGCCGAGCCACGCGGACAACGCAAGCGCGGACTTCTCAGAAGCTGAATTGCGAGCCGTAGTGGAGGCATTTGAGCAGGCGATTAGCAGTTACGCGATGACGAACTTCCCGTTGAGCGCCGAACAGCAGTTGTCGATGGCGATTAACGCCGTTTTCGAATCCTGGGGTAACGAACGGGCCCAATGCTATCGCCGGCTCAATGGGATCGCCCATGATTTGGGCACCGCGGTGACTGTCCAGGCCATGGTGTTTGGCAATGCGGACGCTCACAGCGGGACCGGCGTAGGTTTCACGCGAAATCCGTCGACGGGAGAAAACGCGATTTTTGGGGAATTCCTGGCCAACGCTCAAGGTGAGGACATTGTGGCGGGGTCCCGCACGCCGGTGCCCATCTCGGCGCTGGCAAACAGCATGCCCGAGATATACCAACAGCTAAGTTACATCACGGGCCGGCTGGAGCAGCACTATCGCGAAGTGCAGGACTTCGAGTTCACCGTGGAGCAGGGGAAGCTTTACCTGCTGCAGACACGAACAGCGAAGCGAAGCGCGTTGGCCGCGGTCCGAATCGCCGTCGAAATGGTGACGGAAGGGCTCATTTCCCGCAAGGAAGCCGTCGCCCGGATCAAGCCGGCGAGTGTGACGGAGATAACCGCTCAGCAGCTCGACTTCAGTCTCGGGGTTCCCGAAGTGATCGCGCGTGGCTTATCGGCTTCTCCAGGAGCGGCCGTTGGCAGAATTGCGCTTTCTGCGGCTGCGGCCGTCGCCGCTGCCGCTGGGCGCGATAGCGACCCGGTCATCCTCGTGAGTCAGGAGACTACCGCGGACGACATTCACGGCATGGCCGCCGCCATCGGTTTCCTGACCGCTTGCGGGGGAGCTACGAGTCACGCTGCCGTGGTGGCGCGCGGTATGGGCAAGTGCTGCATCACTGGAGCCAAAGACGTTCATGTGGATTCTGACGCAGGCTTGCTGAGAATCCGCGACCTGGTTTTCCGGGAAGGAGATTGGCTCTCTCTGGATGCTTCCATAGGTCGTGTGTTCGCAGGTAAGGTGCCACTCCACGCTGCTGAGACAGAGCACGACGCGCTCGACACGATCATAGAGTGGGCCATCGAACAAGGGCCAATCGCAATCCGTGCGAACGCGGATACTCCGGAGGAGGCCTGGAACGCAAGAATGATGGGCGCGCTTGGCATAGGGCTTTGCCGCACCGAGCACATGTTTTTCTCGCCTGAGAGATTACCCTACGTACGAGCAATGATCCTTGCTTCTTCGACCGAAGAACGGAAGCGAGCACTCAGCAAATTGCTGCCCATGCAACAAGACGATTTTGAGGAGCTTTTCCGGGCGATGTCGTCACTGCCGGTCACCGTCCGTCTGCTCGATCCACCTTTGCACGAATTTCTACCTTCCTTAAAGGAAACAGAGACTGAGCTCTTTCTGGCGAGAGAAGCCAGGGACTTTCCGGCAATTGAGAGACTGGAGCAGCTCGCAACGCGCATACAGGGTTTGAGCGAAACCAATCCCATGATGGGACATCGCGGCTGCCGGCTCAGTATCAGCTATCCGGAGATTCTGGAGATGCAGGTTAAGGCCATACTACAGGCCGCTCTGAAGGTGGCTGCCGAAGGGTTCGTACCCATTCCGGAAATCATGGTGCCGCTGGTTGCCAGCGCCGCGGAGATGCAATGGCTCCGCCGGTCGATCGATGAGGTCGCGGCGGAGGTTTTCGCGAATCATCGGGCCAGCGTGGACTATAGCGTCGGAACGATGATCGAGTTGCCGCGGGCCGCAGTTTGTGCCGGGGCCATCGCGCAATATGCCAGTTTCGCTTCCTTCGGAACCAACGACCTGACCCAGATGGCTTTCGGCTTTTCGCGCGACGACGCCGGCAAGTACATCGACCGCTACATCGAAGAGGGAATCCTGAAGGTAGATCCCTTCATCACTCTTGATCGTGAAGGCGTCGGCGCGCTCATCGAGATGGCCATCCGGCAAATGAGAGCGGTCAAGCCGGGAATCAAGATAGGTGTTTGTGGCGAGCATGGGGGAGACCCGGCTTCGATCGAGTTCTTCGCATCTGTTGGCGTGGACTACGTCTCCTGTTCTCCGGCGCGCTTGCCTGTAGCCCAGTTAGCCGTGGCTCAGGCAAGCGGAACCGGCTGTGCACCAGTTCAAAAAATGATGCGCATGTCGGCCGTCTAAAGTTCTCGAAAATTCTGCATGAACGCATGGGAGAGATGTGATGATTACGACCTTTCAGCAACATATTCTTCAACAGCAGCGCGAAGTTCCCTATGCTTCGGGGGACTTCTCCTGGCTTCTTTCAGGAATTACTCTGGCCGCAAAAATGATTGAAGCCAAGATCCGTTGCGCGGGACTGTGCAACATTGTGGGCACAGCCGGGCAAACCAATGTTCAGGGCGAGACCCAGCAGAAGCTGGACGTGTATGCCAATGAAGCCCTGCTCCACTGTCTCGGCGTCCGCGACTCGGTGGCCACACTGATCTCTGAGGAGAATGACGAGCCGGTCACTTTTGGCAGGGAGGATACTGGAAAATATGTGATCGTCTTTGATCCCCTCGATGGATCGTCCAACATTGATGTGAACGTGAATGTCGGTACGATTTTCTCCATCTATCGACGTAAAGGGGAGTTCTCTCCGGGTGGTGTCGAATCCGTCTTGCAGCCTGGGAGCTGCCAACTTGCAGCCGGCTATGTCCTCTATGGTCCTTCGACTGTCCTCGTTTACACGGCCGGCCGTGGAGTGTATGGGTTCACGCTTGATCCAACGATTGGAGCGTTCGTCCTGAGCCATGAGCAGATGAAGATGCCGGCTAAGGGCAAATACTATTCATGCAACGAAGCCAACATCAACCTTTTTCCGGAGCATTATCGCGCTTACATCAACGCGCTGCGGGCGCCCGAAGCAGGCGCGGCATACAGCTCGCGCTACATCGGTTCATTGGTCGCAGATTTCCACCGAACGCTGTTGAAGGGCGGCGTCTTTTTGTACCCTCCCACGGAGAATCATCCCAGTGGCAAGCTGCGCTTGCTTTACGAAGCGAACCCGCTGGCGTTGATCGCGGAACAGGCTGGGGGAATTGCCACCAGCGGTGAAGAACCGATCCTGAACATAATCCCGAAAGGCATACACCAGAGAACGCCGCTGGTGATCGGCGGCCGCTCTGAAGTAGAAGCCTTTTCGGCACATGTACCGGCCCGCAGCCTTTCAGCGGTCTGAGGGCAGCGGGGTGGATAGGTTCACAGAACGAGGCGTTGGATTTATTCGCGAAGAAGTACTTTTGTGCTTCTGACCTCTTCGGTAAGGATCCTTTTCTTCTGAGCTTTGGAATCGAGATCTTGCTGGATATCGTGACGGGCTCCGTGGAGAACGGCACGCATAGCGTCCTGGGCTGCACCTGGATTTTTGCCCTTGATTGCGGTCAAAACCATGCGATGCTTCAAGAGTGTCTGCTGGTAAGCGGCCGTGTCTCTGTTTGTCTGGCGAAAACTGGCGCGCAACGCTGCTTGAATCAGGGCGCCAAATGGCCGCATGAACGAATTATGGGTTGCTTCGAGGATTGTCAGGTGGAACAACAGGTCGGCCTCAACGGAGGCCGTTGTTTTGCCGACAGACCGCTCCATCTCGAGGAGCGCTCTCTCGATCTCGGCAATCTCCTCCGTCGTCGCCCGCTCTGCGGCCATGCGCGCACACATGGGCTCGATCACCTCTCGTAGCTCCAGAAGGTCCATGATGGCGGCGGGCAGGCTGCCGCCGGAGAACTGCCATGCCAACACATCGGGGTCGAGTGCATTCCAATCCTTTTTGGGGCGCACGCGGGTTCCAGTCTTCCTTCGAACCTCCACCAGTCCCTTCGAAGTCAGAACCTTGATGGCCTCGCGAATGGCGGTCCTGCTTACCTGAAGCGACGCTCCCAACCCCGCCTCCGTGGGTAGGACCTCGCCCGGCGTGATCTTGCCGCTCAGGATGCTTATGCCCAGATGTTCAGCAATCTGGCCATGCAAGTTGGTCTTCCTTCCGGCTCCGCCGATGCGAATTTTCCTGCCAATAGAGCTGCTCACGTATCGATTATAGGGATTTCCATGAACACCCTATCTTGACGGGCCGCGTAATCAGCGCTACTTTGCGTAGTCGTTGCGGACGACTGCGCCGCCCTTCATGACGAATCGCACGTGCTCCAATTGCTTGACATCGTCGAGCACATTCCCGTCCACGGCAATCATGTCGGCGAATTTTCCCGGCTCGATGGCACCAATCTGATCTGCCCAACCCATCAAATCAGCGGCATTTATGGTTGCCGATTGAATCGCCTGCAAGGGCGACATGCCGTAGCGGGTCATCCACTCGAACTCAATCGCCTGGGTGCCGTGGGGAAAGGGGCCGGCGTCGGTGCCAAAGGCGATTTTCACCCCTGCAGCAAGGGCTTTTTTGAAACTGACCTCGTGGATGGCCATGCGGCTGGTTTTGCCTCCAGACATGGCAAGATCCGCTTTCTCCAGCGCGCAACAATAAACCGAGAGCGTGGGCACGAGATAGATTCCTTTGGCGACCATCTTACGAATCGCATCGTCGTCCAGTTGGATCCCATGCTCGATCGAGGCCACTCCCGCATCGATGCAGTAGTGGAGTCCCGGCCCATCATAAGCATGGCACGCAACCTTGATGCCCTTCAGTCGGGCCTCATCCACGATGGCTTCCATTTCCTCGCGGCTGAAGTCTGCGACGCTGACCTCTGTTCCATCGGGCAGAAAACTATATCGATCGGTTCCGTAAACCTTGATCAGATCGGCGCCATAATTGAATTGTTCACGGACGGCTTTGCGGGCTTCGAAAGGACTATCGATGGTTTGTACGCCGATGGGAACGGTGACTTCCGGCGAATAGCCTTCGAGACCATACCCACCGGTGGTGGAAATGCCGCGGGTGGCGACTTTGAGTCGCGGACCAGGAATCAGCCCCTGGTTGATCGCGTTGCGCACATCGACGTCGCTGTACATCGCGCCTTCCGTTTCCACGTCGCGCATGGCCGTGAAGCCGGCTTCAAGATCGCGCTTCACGTTCAGGGTGGCGAGAATCGTCCTGTACTGCCAGGATTGTTTGAGCAGAATGTCGTCATAGTGCGAGTTGTCTGTATCCGTGAGCATGATGTGGGTATGGCAATCGATCAGTCCCGGCAGCACGGTGGCCCGCGTCAAATCCACGGCCGTTGCGCCTGCAGGAATCTGCACGTCGTGGCTGGCGGCAATACGCTCGATGCGGTCGCCGCGAACCACAATCACTTGATCGGTGAGAAGCTTACCGGTGCGAACATCCAGCATCTTGCCCGCACGAACGTAGGTTACGGCTGCTACGTCTGCCGCACTCACGCTGGCAAAGGCGACTGCCACGCCAACGATGCCTAAAAACAGAGTTCCTGCAAATCGACGCATCTTTCCCCTCAATTTCCTGCTGATTTTCCTGGAGACCAAAGATAACGGAATCTGGACACTGGTTCGCGCTGGCCGCCGTCAGACGACGGTTCGGTCGATTTCGGTAGCGAACGCCTTTAGGTTGTTCGTGTAGTGGTAGATCTGATCGGAATCGAACCGACATTACTATTTTCAAACAGTTTAAACGAGACCCCGCGACTCCATACCTTTGTACCGAGGGTCCACCCGATCCACTGACGACCGCTGCTGTCTGCGCCTCGGGGCTCGCGTCCGGAAAAAACACACTTATACCCGTCGGACTAAGGTGCTGCGGTGCTCAACCGATTACCTAGGTTCGAAGGCAGGTAAATCGGGATCTGCGGCTCCTCCGATACCACGCTGCTGCTTCCGTTCCGGATTCTCGGTTGAGAAAAGAGGCAGCCTTGCGTGTCATTCGCTCTCTTCCCGTGTTGGGCCATTCAGGAACGGTTCTGCCGGCAAATATCTGGCTTGCAGATGCCGCTACGCTGTTTCTTTCCCGCGCTCGACTTCGATTTTTCCCGACGTTATGCACCCCAATCTATTGCGCAAAAGACTCAGAGCTGCCCGCTCCCTTTCGGGCACTATCCAGGAGGTAGTTTTGTGAGTTTGTCTGTCCGGTTTCGCCAGGCCCTTTGCGGCTTGCTGGGCGTTCTCTTCCTTGGTGTTTGCCAAACCGCCCACGGCAGTTTCAGCCTGACGTTTCAGGGCAACGTACAAACCCTGCCCACCACTGGCGTCTTCGCACTCAGTTTCCCAGCCGGCATCGTTGTCGATTCTGCCGGCAACGTCTTTATTGCCGATACCGGCAACAGCAGAATCGTCGAAGTTAACACTCAAGGCACAGCCTCGGTCCTAACCATCAGCGGGATCGGTGCCCCCCTGAGCTCTCCTTCGGAACTAGCACTCGATGGTGGGAACAATCTCTATATCGCCGATACCGGCAACAGCCGCATTGTGGAAGTGGTCTCTGGCGGGGCTGCCGCTGTTCTCACCACCAGCGTTTCATCAGGCACGACGACGCTGAGCAGTCCAAAGGGATTGACGGTGAACAACAGCGGCAACCTCTTCATCGCCGATTCGGGAAACAATCGCATCGTGACCGTGGCCGCGGGTAGCACCACTGGCGTGGTGCTTTCGATTCTTGGAGGGGTCACTCTTTCCAATCCTTCGGGCGTTCTCACAGATGGCATAGGCAACATTTATGTGGCGGATACGAGCAACAGCCGAATCGCCGAAATACGCTTCATTGTTGACAAAAGGAGTGGTTAGCAAAGTGTGGAGTTTGGCGGCCAGGACAGGATCTATCGTTTCCTGCTAATCGAGAGCGACGAGCTCCTGATAGCTCAACATCGCAGGGCTGGGATGTCCGCGTATACTCGATGCCGCTACCATCCTGCGCTGAAGCAAGGGAGGACAGCAACAGCGTTACGATACTGGCCATCCCGAGTAGACGAATTGCTTTCATTTTCCTGTTCCTTCCTGATGCTGATGCACCGAACGCAGTCCGGTTCAGACTTGCATTCAATCGATTTTGGTCCCATGTCCTGGTGCCGAACAGCGTGGCACGGTGGAGTCCAGTTCTCCGCTTCGAGGACCGAAAGCGCTGGCCTTCATAGCGCAACCCGGCGGATGGCTTCCAGCACGTCGGTACCGGAGTCGCTCTTGCGGAAGTAAGCCGCACAACCCGATGCTTCGGCCGCCGACCGCCCTTCGAGATCGTCGTGAGCGGTGATGTAGATGAAAGGAGTGTGGCCGCCTTCGGCCACTAGCCGCCGGGCGAGTTCGATGCCTGACATGCCACCGAGCTGAATATCGAGCACCAAGCAGTCGAACTGAGGATGCTTCGTGTCGGCGAGGAACGCCTCCGCTGAGGTATAGGTGATCGACTGAATGCCCGCCGAACGCAGCAGCCTGCCGAGTGATCGGCAAAGATTTTCGTCGTCATCGACGACGGCGACGTAGATGGGGACGGTTCTGCTCATGGGGAATTGATGAGCACTATAGATGGGGCGCGTGCTCCCGACTACTGCCCTTAGGGGAAGGTTTGCGTGGATGCGGTGAAGATGCCCGCCTCCCGCGTCAGTCGCGTGGTTCCGCGACGTGTTGCACACCGGATTCGTGCTGACAATAGCTAGCCCAGCCAGTGCCGCACTAGCAGATCTGCCAGTGGCACAAAGATCCTACTTCAGCATAAACTTAGCGCGCACAGGACGAGCCCGGAGAGGACCGGTAGCGGGGCTGGGCCGCCCGTCGCTGCTCTGAGCGTGGAAGTGAGGAGTGAGCCCTACCCACATGACGAATTGGATTACTGTCATCTGGTCCATGGGTGCGTCCGCGTGTCTCACGCTGGCGGGGATTTACTTTCTGGTCTGGTTCAGAAACCACACGGAGTGGGCGTATCTGTTTTTTTCCCTGACGGCAGTGGCTTCGGCGGCCTTTGCGCCCTGTGAGTTGTGGATGATGCGGTCTCAAACGCCGGGAGAATTCGGCACGGCGATGAGGTGGGGACATGTGCCGCTGCTGCTGTTTGTCGTATCGATCACCTGGTTCGCACGGTTCTACCTGGGCGCTGGCCGCTATTGGCTGGCATGGGCGGTCTGCGCCCTGCGCACACTCTCGCTCCTGGCTAATTTTCTGACAGGGCAGACTCTCAACTACCAGGAGATCACTGCTCTGTGGCACGTCCCATTTCTGGGAGAATCCGTCGCGGTGCCCGAGGGCTTGACCAATCCCTGGGTGCTGGTCGGCCAGTTGAGTAATCTGGTGCTCCTCATCTATATCGTGGACGCCGGGGTTACGGTCTGGCGGCGAGGCGACCGCCGGAAGGCGCTTATGGTGGGCGGGAGTATCGCATTCGTCGTATTGGCCGGAGCGAGTGAGTCGATTCTGGTGTTCTGGGGAAACTTCCGCTTCCCGATCATTTTGAGCCTGCCTTTCTTAGGCTTGGTCGCGGCAATGGGATACGAGTTGAGCCGTGAAGTGATTCGCGCGTCGCAACTCGTCCGCCAGTTGCGGGCGAGCGAAGCGGGCTTGCGCGCGAGCGAGGAGCAAATGAGCCTGGCCTTCGATGCCGCCGACTTTGGCATCTGGGTTCGGGACCTGGCGCGACACGAAATCTGGGCGAGCGACAGGTGGAGAAAATTGTTTGGCTTCGCTCCCTCGGAGCAGTTGGAACTCGATGGCATATTGCAGAGGCTGCATCCGGACGATCGCGAGGGGCTCCGGCAGACGATGGAGAGGGCGGTCGCGAGGGAAGGTAGATACGAGACAGAGTTCCGCGTGATGCTGCCGGATGGCGGAACGCGCTGGATCTCTTCCCATGGCCGGGTCGAGTTTGACGGCAAAGGAAAGCCGGTTCGGATTCGTGGCGCCTCCCGCGACTTCACCGCTCGCAAACGCACTGAGCAGGAGACGCAACTCTTGCGCCAGGAGATCGCGCATGTGGGCCGGGTTTCGATGATGGGCCAGCTCGCTTCGGCGCTGGCGCACGAGATCAATCAGCCGCTCGGAGCGATTCTGCGCAACGCGGAGGCGGCGGAGCTTTTCATGCAGAACGCGTCCCCGGACCTCGACGAATCCGCGCGATCCTTGCCGACATCCGGGAGGATGACCAACGTGCAGGCCGGGTCATAGAGCGGATGCGCGGGCTGCTCAAGCGGCACAATCTCGAGACGCGGACGCTCGAGGTGGGCGAACTCGTTCGCGACGTCGCACACCTGGTGCGAGTCGACGCTTTGGCGCGGCAGGTAAAGCTGGACGTGGACGTGCCGGGAGATCTGCCCCCAGTGCGCGGCGATCGCGTGCACCTTCAGCAGGTGCTCCTCAACCTCATTCTCAACGGCATGGATGCGCTGAATGGGGCTAGCCGGGAGGATCGGCGCGTTACTGTGACCGCGCGGCTGGACGGAACGCAGACCGTCGAGATCGATGTGAGCGACTCCGGCCACAGCATCCCCGCCGACAAACTCGCGCACATCTTCGATCCCTTTTTCACCACCAAGCCGAACGGCATGGGGATGGGGCTGCCTATCTCGCGCACGATCATTGAGGCACACCACGGGCGGATCTGGGCAGAAAACAACAACGGCAGCGGGGCGGCGTTTCGTTTCACGCTGCCGGTCGAGCGGGAGGGCGTTGCGGAATGACCGAGCCCACCGTCCACATCGTAGATGACGACGCGTCCTTTCTCGCAGCGACGGCGCGCCTGGTGCGGGCGAGCGGGTTCGCGGTGAAGACATTTTCGTCGGCCAGTGACTTTTTCGCCCAGCGCGATGTGGATGCGCCGGGCTGTGTGCTGGCTGATTTGCAGATGCCCGGAATGAACGGACTTGATCTGCAATCGGCGCTCGCGCGGACCCGCGATCCGCTGCCCATTCTCTTTCTCACCGGCTACGGCGACATCCCCTCAACCGTGCGTGCGATGCGCGGGGGTGCGGTGGATTTTCTGGAAAAGTGCGCGCCGAAAGAGGAACTGCTCCACGCCCTGAGGCGCGCCCTTGCTCGCGATGCGCGCGCTCGCAACGCGCGTGCCCGGCAGCGCGAATTGCGCGCGCGCTTCGACGCGCTCAGCGAACGGGAATTCGAAGTGCTCGCCCATGTGGTGCGGGGCAAGCTCAACAAGCAGATCGCAGCCGATCTCGGTATCCACGAACGGACTGTGAAACTGCACCGCACGGCAATCACAACCAAGCTGGGCGTGCAGTCCGTCGCGGAACTCACGCGGCTGACGCTGGAGGCGGGCATCTTCGCGGCGGTCGCGCCGACCTTCCCCTAAGGGCAGTAGTCAGCAGTATGCGCCGCCATCTATAGTGCTCATCAATTCCCGAGGAGCAGAAGGACACTGATCTACGTCGCCGTCGTCGTCGACGAGATTTTTGCTGACCATTCAACAGGATGATACCGATCCCTCGCTCATCGTGGACATAGGGCATTCAGCTGTCGTCGAAAAAACGTAAGGGGCTAAGACCCCCCTCTTTCCTGGAGGTGGTGTTACGAAGGAAAAGTCAGCCACGCTCAGGGTGTCAACGTCCATGCCACCCGTTGAGAAGAATGTTCCCTCCTTCATGGCGCACCACACTCAAGCCGAACTCCGGGCGATGGGCAAGGCGTTGCGGGACAAGTGTTCGCGGATCTTGCACGCCGAATGGAAACCGCCGCATAGCAGACCGGATCCAGTCCGGCTGGTGCTCAAGGCCGACGAGGGACGCATCCCCGATCTCCTGCCCCTTCGCCATGGGCGCATGGTTCTATCTCCCTTCACCTTCTACCGGGGCTCGGCACTGGCCATGGCGGACGATCTGGCGAGCACTCCATCTACCGGACTCCGCATGCAATCCGGGGGAGACTCCCACCTGGTCAACTTCCGGGGTCTCGCCACCCCGGAGAGGCAAGTGATCTTCGCCATCAACGACCTCGATGAGACGCTCCCGGCGCCCTGGGAGTGGGACCTTAAGCGTCTGGCGACCAGCTTCGTGATCGCCTGTCGTGACAATGGCCTTCCTGAATCGGTCGGTAAGGATACGGTCCTCACCTGTGTCCGGTCCTACCGCCAGCGCATGGCCGAGTTCAGCACAATGAAGGTGCTGGATCTGTGGTACTTCGCCATCGAGGCCGAGACGCTGATCAGGGGCATGAAAGATCCCGCGTTTCGCCGGCGCGCGATCAAAGGTCTGGCGAAGGTGCGTGAGAGGAACACTTCTGACGGTCCCTTCCCCAAGCTTGTGTGCGAACTGAGTGGGTCGCCGGTCATCAAAGACCAGCCCCCGGCGATCTTCCACTGGGAAGGTCACACCCCCGGAGAGGTTTATCGGGAAGTCAAGCGGTCCTTCGCCCGGTACCGTGAAACCCTGACGCCTGCTCATCGCATGTTGCTTGATCGCTACGAACTCAAAGACGCCGCGCTCAAGGTTGTTGGTGTCGGCAGCGTCGGCACCGCCTGCTGGGTGCTCCTGCTCATGGCCGCCGGAAGAGACCCCCTCCTCCTGCAGGTCAAGGAGGCGCGCGCCTCGGTTCTGGAGGCCTATGCCGGGAAGAGCGTCTTTCCGAACCACGGACAGCGAGTGGTGAGCGGTCACCGGCTTATGCAGCCCGCCAGCGACCTTTTCCTCGGCTGGCTCGAGGGCTCGCGAGGACGCCACTACTATGTCCGCCAGTTACGGGACGTCAAGATCAAGTTTGCCGTCGAGACCTTCCAAAGGGATGAAATGACCCTGTTCGCGGACGGGTGCGGCTACTCGCTGGCGCTCTCCCATGCTCGCTCCGGGGAGACTGCCATGATTAGCGGATACCTGGGCAACAGCAACACTTTCGACAAAGCCATTGTCACTTTCTCGATCGCCTATGCCGATCAGAACGAAAAGGACCACGCCGCGCTCAACCGTGCGATTCAGGACGGTCGGGTGAAGGCAGTTGTCGAAAAGGCGAAGTGAGTCGGTCGCGCATGGAGGAATAGTGGAAGAGGAGAATCGAACCGTGATCAGCGCGGGAGTAAAGGCCCCGCTTGTCGGCGCGATCGCCCCGCTATTCTTGGAGAGGGAAACTCAAGGGGAGAGAAGAGGTTGATCGAGATAGCGAACAGCACATGTATCCAATGAAGTTATTTTTGTCGATGAACTTAACCTGCCTAAATTCAGATCATGCTGCCATCAGCGTCGATCTGGCGATCGTACAGTCGGCTGCGCCGGACTTGAAGTAGTGGGCCACCAGAAGTAGTTCATTGTTTGAGCCATGAGAGCGACTTGGATTACAAGGAGAAACAAATGCTGCTGAGTAAACCAGTAAAGCTATGTATTTTCGCGTTCCTGCTTATAGCCGTTGGTGTGGGGGCCCAGGACAAAACATCCGAGGCCTACTCCGGCGTAGCGGTTGGTACGGGTGGAAGTGTTGGCGGTAAATCCATCCAGTTCGATTTCCGAGTCACCCAATACACCTCGGACGAGGATGTTCAAAAGTTTGCAGAACTCGTCAAAAGCCAAGGCACCGACGCGCTTCGGCGGGCATTAGAAAAGGAAGATAGGGGCCGCATCGCCGTCGTCGGCTCCACCGGCAATCAGATCGCTATCGCTCGCAAACGCACTCAGGACGGCGACACCGTCATCACGATCATTACCGCTCGAACGATGCCTTTCGTCGAGCTTTATAACAACGGGCGCACCACCGGCTACCCCTTCGGCTATCTGCAAGTAAAGCTCAATCCCCAGGGCACAGGTAGCGGTCAGATCATGGCCGCCGCCAAAATCCGCTTCGATAAAAAGAGCGGACAGTACCAGATTGAGAGCTTCGGCAACCAGTACATCAAGGCCACCAATATCCGGCCGTCGAAATGACGGCGTACCGTTGCGCGAACATTCCAGATTTCTGACGAAGACCTATGGCTGGGAACTCAGAACCTGGTCAGCTTCAAGTCCTACTTGGGTCGTTTGCAGAAGGTATCTCCGCGGGCGCGGGAGACAGTCCCGCAGTTAGGTGGACGACGATGTCGCGCATAGTGTGCGTCATTGCGGTGCTGTGCAGTTGCGTCTTGGCTGGCCCGGCTAAGGCGCAGCAACAACAGGAGCCCGAGGATCCCGAAAATGAGAAGCAGATAGGGCTCTGGCTCGATCAGGGAATTTCCGCCGGCTTTTCGGCAAATAAATCTCTGGAGGTCGAATTCTACGAGCGGTTCGACGAGGGAGCTTCCAACCTGTTCGAGTACTTCGTTCAAGGCGGCGTTGCCTTTCGTCTGCGGCCCTGGTTCACCTTGATACCGATGTATCGTTACCAGCGCTTTCCTGGAAATCCCACAATTGCTTACGAAAACCGATTGCTACTCAATCTCACCTTGAGCACATCCCGAGGCTTGTGGCGGCCGATCCTCCGCACGCTCATCGAAGGACGGTTTCCCGATAACCGGCCTGCTTCAGGAAGGCTTCGATTTCGCCCCGGCGTCGACTACACCTTGCCGCTTCGCATGGCAAGGCGTCCGGTGCTGGTCGTGAACAATGAGTTCTTCATCGTTCCCGGATATAACCCCTTCGCCAATGGCGGCAGCAGTTACACCCAGAACCGCTTCCAGGTGGGAGTACGACTGCCCATCGCCGATTCATTCTCTGTTCGGCCTTACTACTTATTACAGTCGGTTAACCTGCCCAGTGGCTGGGACACAAACCAAATTGTCGGTATCTCGCTCGCTTTTAAGGTCGCACGCAAAAACAAGTAACGCGTTGCCGTTAAGGGCTATGGCTTGCATAACTCACGTAGGGCCGCCGGGTCTGATTTTTCGAAGAATTGCGAATGCATCGCGGGTTATGATTGCTTCGCCATGACAACGTAAGGAGGATCCCAATGAACAATCTCCCGATCTTGCCCAAAGCCACTCTTTCCCGCCGCAAATTTCTCGCCACTACTCTGGCTGGAACGGCAGCCACCCTCGGCGCCGCGGCCTCGATGAGCTTTTTCAGCACCGAACCCGCCCTCGCTCAGAGCAACCTCACCCCCGACGAAGCCCTCAAGGCGCTGCTCGACGGCAACGAGCGCTCTGTTTCCGGCCGCCTCACCAGCTTCGATCGGGACCTGAAAATCCTGCGCGATCATACGGTCGACAAGCAGGAGCCGTTCGCCGCCGTGCTCTCTTGCGCCGATTCGCGCGTGCCCGTCGAAATCATCTTCGACCAGACCATCGGACACATCTTCGTAGCCCGCGTCGCCGGCAACGTGGTGACGCCGGAAATCATCGGCAGCCTCGAATACGGCGCCGCCGTCCTCGGAACCAAGGTCATCCTCGTCCTCGGTCATGCCGGATGCGGCGCAGTCAAGGCGGCCATGCAGGGCAACGCGGTTCCGGGGCAGATCAGCTCGCTCTTTCCGCACATTCAACCCGCCGTCGACCAAGACGGACACGACCTGAAAGCCGCAACCAAAAGCAACGCAAAAATCCAGGCCGCGCTATTGCAGAGGGCGTCTCCGGTGCTCGCGCCCTTGGTGCAGGAGAAGAAACTCAAAATCGTAGCCGGATATTACGATCTGGACACAGGAAAAGTTTCGCTCGACTAACGCGCCAAAGGTGGAGAGAAGAGGTTGATCGAGATGGCGGAAAGCACATGTATCCGATGAAGGTATTTTTGTCGATGATCTTAGCCTGCCTAAGTGTCTGCGTGCCGCGCCAGGCCATCCTTCATCTGGCTAATCTTAGCGGGCTTGCGAGCAACGCCCAGGAAGTATCCAGTTCGTCTGCAATATCATCTGAGCTACGAGCGATGGCAGCGAAGGGGCAGCTGGGGAATAAACCGGGCTTCGCTGGATATCGAGAGCAAATCAAAAGATTGTACGCATCCGCAAATTTTGCGCCCTTGTGGATAAACGATGATCAGCCAACGTCGCAAGCAACATCTTTGCTTGAGACTCTGCGCGCAAGCCGCCTGAAGGGACTGAACCCCAGCGACTATGATGCAGAAAGCCTGGCGACAAAAGCCAGGTCCCTCAAAGGGTCATCCGCTGTCGCTCAAGCGTCGTTCGATGCCGGTCTGACGCAATCGACGCTGCGGTATATTTCGGACCTACGGATCGGACGAGTCAACCCCAAACACTTGAAATTCGACATCGATGTGCGGTCAAAACAATACGATCTGCCGGAATTCATTGATCAACAGGTTGTCCATGCAGGAAACGTTCAATCTGTCCTGGATCAGATTGAGCCACCCTACGCCGGCTACCGCCGCATCGAAAACGCATTGAAGCAATACTTGGATTTGGCTGCCAAAGGAGATGGCGCCAAAGTGCCGTCGGGAACCAAGACCATCGCTCCGGGCGATACGTATGCAGGAACTGCGCAACTGGCTGAGCGATTGCGATTGATTGGAGACCTTCAGCAAGGAGGAGACTTCGATTCCTATAGCGGCGCGCTGGTCGAGGGAGTAAAGCATTTTCAGGCAAGGCATGGTCTTGCGACCGACGGCAAGCTAGACGCAGCAACTCTCCGGGAGTTGAACACGCCACTCAGCACACGAGTACAGCAAATTGATGATGCCTTAGAGCGCTGGCGATGGATGCCGACCGAGTTTCAGCAGCCTCCCGTTTTGGTAAACATTCCTGAGTTTCGGCTACGGGCCTATTCCGCGGATCACCAGCTTGCGCTCACTATGAACGTCGTTGTGGGCAAGGCCGCCCCAACGCAAACGCCAGTGTTTACCGACGACATACAGTTCATCGTGTTCCGGCCCTACTGGAATGTTCCGCCCGGAATTCTCCGCAGAACGGTCATCCCCGGCATCATGAAAAACAGTGGATACTTAGCCCGCGAGAAATTCGAGATAACCGACTCCAGTGGCAGATTAGTGTCGCCGGGTGATGACTTGGTAGCGGGGCTGCGCTCGGGCAAATACTTCGTACGTCAGAAGCCGGGCCCAACCAATGCCCTCGGTCTGATAAAGTTCATGTTTCCGAATACCTATTCTGTCTACCTGCACAGTACACCGTCAACCGAGCTATTCTCCAGGTCGCGACGCGACTTTAGTTCAGGTTGTATCCGGCTAGAGAAGCCAGCCGAGCTAGCCAGTTTCTTGTTGCGGAATCAACTCGATGGACAACAACCGTGGACTCTGTCGCTAGTGCAAAAGGCGATGGACTCAGGCAAAGACAATCGCCAAGTCAACCTGGCTACGAAAATCCCGGTGCTTATTTTGTATGTGACTGCGGTTGCCGAGGAAGACGGCACGGTGCACTTTTTTGACGATATCTACGGTCATGATCAGCGACTGAATGCCGTGCTTGCTAAGGGCCCCCCTTATCCATAGCAGCTATCACTTTTGCTTCGCCAGAGGTTGACAGTAATGAGATCCGATCGAGGCAGCAGTCAGGGCTCTTCCGGAGCATTTTCTTGAGAACCCGCAGGATTACGGCAAAGGTCCCTCCCGCGATCGCCGTAAACAGGTATGCAAGCCAAACATAAATGTCGCTTTCCAACGTTGTGTCGGTTCCAGAATTTACCAATGCCTACCTAGCCAGAATCCACTGACAAGGAAGAGGCCGCCAGCCAGAATACCGCCTCCAATGCAACCCCATAAGAGCTGTCCCCAGGAACCTCCCAGCTTGACTCGAAAGTCCGTCGTTACCGAGGCCAAGCACTTCTGAGCTTCAAGTATGGAGTTGTCCACCGCCCCCTTTATCCATCCGTCCATGCGCTGTTGCGAAAGAGAGAGGGCCTCCATCAACGGGGGAGGGAGGTTCTTGGTTCGTGTTCGGCTTTCCTCAGTGGGTGATGTGAGCTTTCGAGTCATTGCAGCGAATTGCCGATAGCTTCCGGCGTATCAGCACTCTCTGAGTGCTTCCCATATTTCCTCCCCGCTTGCCGGGGCTCGCATTCGTGCGAAGAGGATTTACGAACAGGTCAATCTCACAGCGGCGCGGGAATTCCAACGCCCTCGCCGCGCCCGGCCAGTGCGGCTGCTTCAACATGAATGGGGGCAGCAGCGAAGTCGCTTTCCACGCCTTTCGGGCGCTTTCGCTGGTGGCCGACTTGACCGGGGAGCGTGCCGCCACCATCGGCGCGACCGCCGGCGATGGTTTGTCTCTGGTCGCCTTCACTGTCGGGCCGCGCTTCAGCCACCGTTTCTCACGCGGAAAATTCACCCCCTTTGTCCAGGGGCTTATAGGCGCAGCTCACGGCTTCGACGGGCTGTTCCCCGGCTCCGGCGGTTCGCTGTCAGGAGCGGCCAACGCGCGGGCAGTCCTGGCCGGGGGAGGGCTCGACCTGACCATCCATCGACACATCGCCATCCAGGCCGACTACCTGCGTACACAACTACCCAATGGCCAAGGCAACGAACAGAACCTGCTGCGCCTCAGCGCGGGCTTCGTTCTCCGCGTCTGGTAGACGCATGCATGCCCAACCAACCAGCAACCCGTCGCGGGGCATCGTAGAGAGTTCTCTCCAACATAAGTACCGTCTGGAATGATTGACCTTGGTGTTCCGGTCAACCACGTTCTGCTGGAAGGCGATCGGCCATCGGGCCGAAGTGATCCCCGGTCACGCAGGTGCCGTACGCGGCCTGGTTGCTCCCCTGAAGAGCGCGGAAAAGGCCCGCCAAAAGTGGGCCTTTTTCACGGATAAAGAGTGGACGTGTCTTTAGAGTATCCTGGCTCGCTTTAACCTCGCCCCTGAAGGTTTTTATGAAAGACGATAGGAGTGATTCATTCGAAAGGGGATAAAGTTTGGTGGACCTGATCGGGATCGAACCGATGACCTCTTCCATGCCATGGAAGCGCGCTCCCAGCTGCGCCACAGGCCCACAAAGGGAGGAACATCCTTTATTCTGCTGGAGCATGCCTAATCCGTCAAACGCTCCGCATGTGACCACCGTTCCTTCAAAGTTTTCTTCGGGAGAAAGAATGTTCTATCCCCCTCACTCGGCTCAAGTAACTCTTCTGACCCTGTTATTCCTCGGCGGCTCCGGAGCCGCCCGTGCGCAAGCAGCCAAGACTCCGGCCGCAGTCCCCGCTCCCACTGCTGCCGTGGCGCCCGCGCCCACCGGGTTTGCTATGGCCAACTTGCGCCCCGCCCTGGCTAACGTCCAGAACGCCATTACGAACCTCAACGTTGCCCACTGGAAGGCGCCCAATGATATCCGCGCCACCACTCAGCAGGACATCAATTCGATGCAGCGAGACCTCAACACCACGTTGCCTGGGCTTATGACGCAGGCAGACGCCGCTGCCGCCGCTAGTGGTCCGGCAGCACTTTCCCCGGCATTCGCCGTCTTCCGCAATCTTGACGCCCTCTATGACGTGATGCTTAGGGTGACGGAAACGGCTGGGCTGGCCGGCTCCTCGTCCGATGCGAGCAGCCTGGAAGATGCTCGCGCCGGGCTGGAGGACGGCAGGGCCAAACTTGGCGCCTGGCTGATGCAGGCCATAAGCGCCCAGGACGCCCAGGTTGCCCACGCGCAGGCTCCCGCTGCTCCCCACCCGCCTGCCGCGGCGCCCCCGCCCACCAGGATTGTGGTCAACGACGGCCCTGAAAGTACGAAACCACACAAGAAAAAACCGCCCACCACCACAGCACCTCAGTAATCTCTTTCCGGAGCCGCTTGTCCCTTAAGTGGTGTCTAAAGTAAAGAGAGAGCTTGAGAATGGCGTAGCGAGGGGAATCCGGCCCTCTGCCTCGGCAGTCGAGTGCGCTATTTGGAGACGCAAGTGGACGCTTCCTGCTATGTTATGGAGTACTTTCGCACGCAGGCAGGCATTGCTTTGGGAAATATTGCAAGCGTCCTCGGTGTACCGTCAGAAGAAGCCGGAATAGTCTCTGAGCTGAAAGCCGGTTCAGAAGAGGCGTTTGCCTGGTTGATCGCCAAGTATCATCAGCCCATCTACAGCCTGGTTGCCCGCACCATTCCTGACCCCGCAGACGCCGCTGACCTGACCCAGGACGTCTTCATCAAGATCTACCGCGGCATCGGGAGCTTCCATGGAGATTCCAGTCTGCGCACCTGGATCTATCGCATCGCCTTGCGCGAGGCCAGCAACCAGCGCCGCTGGTGGGGGCGCCACAAACGCCAGGAAGTCACCATCGAATCCGAGTTCGGCGAGAGCAACGATGGCCAGCCCCTCTGCCTTAAAGACACCCTGATTGATGCGCAAGGATCACCCTTTGACCGCGCCGCCCAGGAAGAGGTGCGTGCCCGGGTAGAGGAAGAGTTGCGTCACATCCCCGAGCCTTTTCATGCCGTTGTGGTCCTGCGGGATATCGAAGGCTTTTCCTACGAGGAGGTGGCGGAGATCCTCGGGGTGAATATCGGTACCGTAAAGTCGCGTCTTATGCGCGGGCGCGCTCATCTAAAAGAACGGCTGGCGGGTTTTGCGGAGGCGGCTGCGAAACGCCCAAACTCCACTTTTCAGCCGATGGGAGCACTTTCGATGAGTACCAGGGGGCCAAGTGAGCAAGTGCGCTGATTTACGCCAGCAGTTCTCCGCATATCTTGACGGCGCTGTGAGCGGCGCAGCCATGCAGGAGATTGCCGCGCACCTCGAAGCCTGCTCCGCTTGTGCGGCTGAATTCGCGCAGTGGCGGATCGCGCAATCCCTGATCAGCTCCATCGGGCCCGCGAAAGCCCCCGCCGATCTGGGTCTGCGGCTTCGTGTTGCCTTGTCTCAGGAATCCGCCAATACTGCCCGGGAGAAATTCGCCCGCGGGCGAATTCGCTGGCAGAATACCCTTCGCCCCCTGATTTTGCAGGTGACAGCCGGTTTTGCCAGCACTGTCGCGCTGCTGGGTGGGGTTGCGTTGCTGATCGGGATGTTTGGTACGGAGCCGCTACTGGCGCGTGACGAACCCCTTGGCATGGCCTCGAGCCCCCGTTTTCTCTACACCGCGCTGGAACCCGCCGGGGGGGTTGGGGATCTTGAGAACCCGGTAGTGGTTCAGGCTTTCGTTAACGGGGAAGGCCGGGTCTACGACTACGTAATCGTCTCCGGAAACCCCGATGTCAAGACCCGTTCCCAGCTGGAAGACACCCTGCTCTTCAGCATTTTTGCGCCCGCGCGACTCTTCGGCCAGCCGGTGCGGGGCACCGTTGTCCTTTCCTTCTCCGGGGTTTCGGTAGCCGGCTAGTACTCTTCTTCTTTGGAAGTTCCCCGTCAAAAGGAACCGTGGCTGCTCGGCAAGAGCGATTCCTCGGTTGTGGATGGTTTGACCCTCGCTCATGCGAATGCATAGACTTGGAGAGGGCCAATCGCCGCACTCTATGCAGTTTTACAGCAAGCATCCCGCTATCCAATCCAGGGTTCTTCCCGTGCGCCTTGCGGTCGCCTCGTTAGCGGTGCTGATCTGGTTGGGCGCGCCGGTGGCGCATGCGCAAGGCTCTTCCGATTCCCAAGCATCGGCCGGCGGCAGGGCTGCTTCACCAGCTTTGGTAGACGCCACGGGTCCCGAAATCAGCCTGCAGAACAGCGAGGCGCTTTTCGACCTTGCCACCGCTCTGAACGCATGCGGCTATGATCAGGGGCTTGCGGCCTCCGACGTGGTGCGTCAGCAGGTCCGCGAGCAGGTCAACCAGGCGCTCCAGGCTTCGAACGATGCACGGGATGCGCACGAACAGATTTGTACCTTTATCGAGCACCATCGGCTTTCCGATACCGGAGCCGATCTGGCGCAGTATATTTCGCTTGCTCTCTTCATCACGCCGCCGCCGGATCTTGCGCCCAGCGCCCAGGGCGCCGATATGCCTCCGGACGCCAGTGGGGTGGAAAACATTCTGCCCTTGCTGCGCCGCTTCGCCCAACTGACCGATCTGCACCTGATCTGGCTCCGTGTTCGCCCCCAATACGATAAGCAGCTGGCCCAGCTCCACGATTCTTTGACCAAGATGATCGACGATACCGGCATCTACCTCAAGACGCCTGCCGGCACCTCGGTCGGCCGCCGCTTTTTGGTGGTGGTTGAGCCTCAGCTTGACCCCGCACAGACCAATGCCCGGGTCTACGGAGCTGACTACGTAGTCGTAGTCTCGCCCGTCAATGGAACCATCCACATGCGGGAGGTTCGCCATGCTTACCTGCACTACCAGATTGAGCCCCTGTTGTACGCCCGGGCCACGGCCCTCGACCGGCTGCTGCCGTTTCTAAAAACCGTTCACGACGCGCCCCTTGATTACACCTATCGCAGCGACGTGGTGGCCCTGACGATCGAGTGCATGATCCGCGCGGTCGAGGCCCGAACCATGGATACCGGCGTGACCATTTATAAGATCCCGGCCGATGTACGGCGCAGCGATCTCGAGGCGGCCACACACCAGCACAATGCCTCGGTCGAGGCTGCCGAAGCGGTCCGGCGCCACCTGGTCCAGGAAGATATGGCCGACGGCTACGTGCTCACGGAGTACTTCTATGACGCATTCGCCGCCTTTGAGCGAGCGCCGCAGAGCTTCAAGGAAAGCATCGGCGAAATGGTCTACGGTATGGACGTGAGCTCCGAATTGAGCCGGGTGAAGCACATTACCTTCAACCAGCAAAGCTCCTCCGATGTAGTGCATCGGTCACCCCGCGAGTTGAGAGGCCTCGATCTAGCGGAAATGAAACTGATGAAGGGCGACACCGACGGCGCGGGCGCTCTGGCGCAACAGTCGGTGGCCGATAAATCTGGCGATGTCGCACGCGCCAACTTCATTCTTGCCCGGGTGGCGATTATGCACCGCGATGTGCCGGTCGCCCAGCATGACTTCGAAGAGACGATCCGCCTCTCCAAGGATCCGCGCATGCTCGCCTGGTCGCACATCTACCTGGGCCGGATTTACGACATTCAGGACCAGCGGGAAGAAGCTGTCAATGAGTACCGGGCGGCACTGACCGTGCGCGACGGCGAGGCGGATACCAGGCTCGCGGCGGAGAAAGGTCTGAAGCAGCCGTATGCAGTTCCGCAGCAGGAGCACACCGAGCCCGCGGGGGAAGACGATTCCGCACCGGACGCTCCGCCCCAGGCCGGTGCCCACCCGGGTGCCCAGCCGAGTGCGGGCACTCCTCAGTAACCACCTGATTTCTCTCGCTATGCAATACAGTAGGAGAAAGGGCAAACAAATTGATGGCACAGGCCGCTCCCAATACGCTGCAGGAAGCGTTGGGTCACACCTTCCGCGAGCAGGCACTGCTGGTGAAGGCGCTGACCCATAGCTCGCTGGCGTACGAGCAAACCACCGAGGGACGGCAGGCCGAGGGAACCATCTGCTCACGCGAAGAAGATAACGAGCAACTGGAGTTCTTAGGAGACGCAGTTCTGGGCCTGGTGGTTGCCGAGATCCTCTTTCGTCGTTTTCCCGATTTGCATGAAGGGGAGTGGACACGCCTCCGTGCCAGCCTGGTCAGCCGGCGCCACCTGGCGCAGGTGGCCTCTGTACTCGACCTGGGAAATTATTTGCGGCTGGGGCGGGGAGAGGAACGAGGCGGGGGGCGGAAGAAGTCTACCCTTCTGGCGAACTGCGTCGAGGCTGTGATTGCCGCGCTGTATCTGGACGGTGGTTTAGTCCCGGTCGAAGCCTTCGTGAACGAGCACGTGGTCGCGCCTTACGTGAACGATTTACGCCAGGCGCTTGATCGTGGGGTCTCCCTGGGTGACCACAAAACTGCATTGCAAGAGCTGCTGCAGGCGCAAAAGACCGGGCCTCCGGATTATGTGCTCAAAGCGGAGAGCGGGCCCGATCATCGCAAGCGCTTTTTAGTGGAAGTAAGAGTGGCGGAGGGAAGTGGGCCCAAGGCACTTGCGCGCGGCGTGGGCACCACCAAGAAACGGGCCGAGCAGGAGGCTGCGCGCCGGGCGTTCGACAAGCTCAGGAAACAAAGCCCTGCCCGGGAACCGTTGGCAAAAGGTAACGGTTCTTGACCCATCAACCACCAGCGGAGTTCTTCCGCGTGTCTACGGAAGAAGTGAGCGTTACCACAGTTTCTGTGGCAACCGCGGTCACGCCGCGCGCAGTCCACCACAGTCACACTCACCTCGTCTTCCCCAACCTGCTCGACACCTTCCGCTCGCTTTTGTCCATCATCGTCATGGCCGTCTTTGTGCTCACTTTTGTGGTGCAGCCCTTTCGCATTCCCTCCGAGTCCATGGAGCGGACTTTGCTGGTTGGGGACTTCCTGCTGGTCAACAAATCGGTGTACGGACCGCCGGGCGCCTGGCATTGGCTTCTGCCCTATGAGCAGGTAAGCCGCGGCGATGTGATCGTATTCCATTTTCCGCTTGACCCATCCGATCACGTCGTCAAGCGAGTCGTTGGTGTACCCGGCGACCATATCCGTCTGCAAAATGGCGTTGTCTGCATCAATGGGAAGAAGCAGAGTGAGCCTTTCGCGATCTTCGAAGGCGCGTATCAGGACAACTTCCGCGACCAGTTTCCCGCCAAGCTCTACACCGACCCGGGAGTGGATACGCATTGGTGGATACAGATGCGCCATGATGTCCAGAACGGCGAGTTGGTAGTGCCACCAGGCCTGTATTTCGTGCTCGGCGACAACCGCAATCACAGCCGCGATAGCCGCTACTGGGGTTTTGTTCCCCGTGCCAATGTGGTGGGTTTGCCTTTCATCATTTACTTTTCGCTGCACCAGCCTTCGGCGACCGATGACAGCCCGTTGCCGGATGATAAACTCGGACACGAGAAGAGCCCCATCGACACCGTCATGGAATTTGCACGGTGGAGCCGCACGTTTCGCGTCATTCACTAGAGGTTCTGTTCCCATTACCATGGAAGCCACAGAAACTGAGATCAAGAGCCAGCAGGCCACGGAAGAGACGCCGCTGGAAGCATTCGCTTCCATCTGTACGGTGCTGGTCATCGGACTCTTTGCACTGACCTTCATCTTTCAGAACTTCGAGATCCCCTCGTCCTCCATGGAAAAGACTCTGCTGGTCGGTGACCATGTGCTGGTGGACCGCATCACGCTTGCGCCGCGCACCGCATGGGCGCCCTTTGTCTACTATCGCGATGTTCGCCGCGGCGACATCATTGTCTTTTTCAAGCCGGGCGAGCCGGACCTGTACCTGGTAAAGCGGGTCATCGGCGTTCCCGGCGATCGTATCCACCTGCGCAACGGCGTGGTCTTCCTCAATGGCGAGCCACAACATGAACCACAGGCGGCCATGCCGGACTACGGCAACTATTTTCCCTACCGTGATGATTTTCCCGCCGTGTCCCCATCGCAGAGCGGGGACGTAACGCCAACCTGGGCGCTCGAACTTCCCAATTACATTCAGGGACAAGACCTCGTGGTTCCCCCCGGCCGTTACTTCGCCATGGGGGATAACCGCACCGTCAGCCTGGATGGCCGCTATTGGGGCTTTGTGCCTCGAGCTAATATTGTTGGCCGCCCACTCTTTGTCTATTGGTCTTTCATCGAACCCGACAATCAGTATGAAAAAGAAGGAGTGGGAGACAAGCTCCAGTTCTATACCCACGTAATTCTTCACTTCTTCGACCAGACCCGCTGGCGCCGAACCTTCCATTTGGTCCGTTAGCATGGGTGGCGCAGAGAAGCGTCCTTCGCCCAGGCGCTGGATTCTGCTCGTAGCCGTGTTGCTGTCAGTGGTTGCCTTTGTGCTGCCGCCGCTGGTCAACATCAGCCGGTATCAGCACAGGATTGCCGACAGTATCAGCCGTAGTATCGGGCGACAGGTACATATCTCTTCTGTCAAGCTTCGATTGCTGCCGCTGCCCGGCTTTGAGTTCTCCGATTTTTCCGTCGAAGAAGACCCTCAGTTCGGCTCCGAGCCCATCCTTCACTCCGATAGCGTGGTTGCTTACCTGCGACTCTTGTCGTTGTGGCGGGGCAAGCTGGAAGTCTCCCGCATCCATTTCGACGACGCCAGTTTGAACCTTGTGCGGGAGCGGAACGGGGGTTGGAATTTTGCTTCGGTTCTGGTGCAGGCGGCGCACATTCCGAATGCACCCACGGGCCAGCGCCATGCCGGCAGTACTCCCCGCTTTCCTTATATCGAGGCGGAGAACACGCGCGTCAATTTCAAAGAAGGCAACGAGAAAAAGCCGCTCTCGTTCCTGAACTCCGACCTTTCCATCTCGCTGGCTCCGGAAGATGCGTGGGAGCTGCATTTTCGCGCACAGCCGGTGCGAACCGACCTCGTTGTCGACCTTGCCGACACCGGCACGCTGCGGATCGACGGCACGCTGCATCGTGCGCCCTTGCTGGGCGAAATGCCACTGCAACTCAAGGTGGAATGGAACGGAGTGCCCCTGGGACAGTTGAGCCGGCTCACTCTCGGCCGCGATATCGGCTGGCGCGGCGGCCTGGATGTTGAGAGCGTGGTGGGGGGAACCGCCGACCTGGCGCAGATCAACACCCGGCTGAAGGTTGCTGGGCTGCACCGTTCCGAATTTACTCCAGCTCATCCGATGGATGTAGAGACCTCTTGCCGGGCCTCCTTCCGGAGAGGGTCAAGATCGTTGGAAGGCATTGCCTGTTCCTCTCCCGTCGGTGATGGAGCGCTTCTGCTCGCCGGCTCGATCCAGGAAGTACAAACCCGCCCCCAGGCGCAACTCACGCTTCGGATTGATCGTGTTCCCGCCGCCGCGGTGCTTGCCGGACTGCAGGAAGTGCGCAGCGGCCTGGGCGCCGGGGTTCAGGCTACCGGAGCCCTCAATGGGAGCTTCCAGTACCTCTCACAAAGCGGCCGTCAGCCCTCGATCACGGGTGAAATGGCTCTAGATTCCCTGAGCCTCACTCCGCCAGACGGGGGTAAGGCGTTCCTTCTGGGCCCGGTGCGGGTCCGCTGCGAGAGCCCAGAGGCGGGGGGCGACTCGACAGGATCCCCCGCATTGCTGCTGCAGCCGGTGCGTCTGGCCATGGGTGCGCCGGTTCCGGTGACCGTGGACGGCCGATTTACGCCAGCCGGATTCGATTTGCACCTGGGCGGCGTCACTAGTCTTGCCCGGCTGAAGACATTCGGCAAGACCTTCGGATTGCTTGGAGGCGCGGGGACCGCCGCTCTTGACCTGGACGTACGCGGTAAGTGGTTACTCCCCGTACCCGACTCGGAGCATCCGGTGGTCGCCTCGACGGCTGAGGGCAGCGTCGCCATCAGGAATGCCGAACTCACGACATCCTATTTGTCCCAGCCGCTCAAGATTACGTCTGCCCAGGGAATCCTGAGCCCCACCCAGATTGAATGGACGAATGCATCTATTAGCTTGGGGAGGCTGGAGGCACAGGGAACGCTGGAATACCCGACGCTTTGTACCTCCAATACGCCGTGCGTGGGCCACTTCTCGCTCGTCTTCCCCACCCTGGATCTCGCCGCACTTCAATCGACCTTGCTGGGTACCAGTGAACGTGGTCAGTTACTGCGACAAATTCTTGACCGTATCGATCGCCGCTCCGTCAAGTGGCCCGACCTCTCCGGTACGGTGCGGATTGGCGCTCTCTCGACCGGCAAGCTGGTGGTGCATGATGCGACCGGTGCGCTCGATATCAGCGGAAACTCGATCAAGATCCACTCGCTGAATGGCCATCTTGCGAATGGAACGATGCATCTTGCCGGGTTGGTCGATGCATCCGGCGACCAGCCGGAATATCAGCTCGATGTGCAGGTTACCAACGCCGCGCCCAGCGCGCTCGGCAGTATCTTTGATGAGCATTGGGGCAGCGGCGTGGCCAACTTTTCCACCCAGATCACTATGTCCGGATTCGATAGGCAAGATTTGGTCCAGTCTGCCACCGGTAGCTTGCGCTGGGACTGGACCAAAGGGGGATTAGCTGCGGAAGAGCCCTTGCCGGTTGCCGCCCAGCCCTTCATCCACTTTGATCAGTGGAGCGCCGACGCGGCCATTGCGGAGAGCACCATCAAAATAACCCACAGCCTGCTTGCTCGCGGTCAGGAAGCGATTCCACTTTCGGGCACCATTTCGTTCGATCGCGAAATAGACATGAAAGGCGGATCGCCGGCGCACCCCTTCACTGTCACCGGGACCTTGCAACATCCCGAAGTGAAAGCTATCGAAGAGCAAGTAGAGAATTAACGCAATGACCACTTGCCGCACCGCTAGCTTGAATTTCTCACAGATTTTGTGACAACCGATCATTGCCATTGGGGAGATCTCTCCCCGTAACCAATGAAGGGTGCCCCCTTCAAGCCTTGTTTTGGCTTGACTGGGGTACACCTACTCCGGGGCCGCTGGAACTGCCAGCGTCTGGCGATGAACGCTGGCCTCCACTTCGGGAACCGTGCCGTCGTTCACCGCCACTTCCGCTGGCTGGCCCTGCAGCAGGAAGCGATGGCTTATCCTCGACTTTGCCGGGATTCGCAACCTCTCCATCACCGTGGTTGTGCCGGAAGAAACAGAGACCGGAACCTCCGCCTCGGCGGTTCCGGTGTTGGTTACATCGACTGCGACAATATAGGAACCGGGCACCGTAGCCTTGTTGGGATACACGCCGGCTATCGAAAGGTCAGGAAGGCCGCGGTCGTGGTAGACCCAGTCCTCGAAAAACCACTTCAGATCTTTGCCGCTCGCCTGCTCGAGCACCTGCTCGAACCCGGTTCCGGTTGTATCCGACCCCGGTTGATAGCTACGCAGCGCTTGGGCCAAAGCATGTTCCCCAGCGAGGTCGCGCAGCATCCAAAGAACGTACGTCGCCTTGGTGCGGTAGTACACCGGATCTCTTGCTGTCAGCAAAGCCTGAGATGCTGAGGCGGCATCGCCCGGCTCGGCGAGCGAAAGCGCACCGCGGGAGTTATCCAGTTGGCGAATGGCGGCACTCTTCCCTTGATTCTGCTCCAGCCACAGAGATCCCATAAAGGAGGCTACGCCTTCCTGCAGCCATGGGTAGGGTGAGTGGAAGTAAAGGTGGGTCAGCGAATGGATGAGAGTGTCGCCCAGCTTATATGGTTCGGCGCTACGTACATCGGTGAAGAGCACCGAACCATCTTCAAACGGGGAGTCGCCCTTCTCCGGCAGATCTACGATGTTCAGCACGCCCCGAGGTTCGGTGCCCAGCCAGCGGTGAATCAACGGGAGCACCATCGTAGCCGCCGTCATATAGGCCTGCGCATTCACGACATCCTCTGTCCGCGCGAACACGGCCACTCCATCGCCCTCCTGCCGGGTCCGGGCGACCAGAAACAGGCTGGGCGACGAAAATCCCAACCGCGTCGGCGGCAGCGTACAGCTCACGACTCCAGGCACCGAAGTCGCAGGCATTGATGTGGGCGTCATGGTCACAGTCTCGCCATCCAATACAGCCAAGTTGGGCGCCTCGCCAAAAAACTCCTCCGTCACCCTCATGGTCACCGTGGCCTGGCTCTGACGTTGGCGTTCCTCTGCCGCCTCGACAAAAAACTTGGCTCCGTCGCCCAATGCCACGGGGACAGAGGCGACCGGATACCAGGCCACGTTGCCGAAGCCCCTCAAGCCCACAAATTCGTCCGACACCCGGTCCCAATCGGACCCCTCCGCCATCTCTGCCGGGGTTCCGATCTGCTCCAACCGGGTCGCGGAAAGAGCGGCGGTGCCTTCGTAGGTAAGGTCGACTGCGATGGTCTGGTGCGGGGCAAGAGGTTGCGCCAAAGGGATGATCGCCTCACGCAGCGCCCCGGTATGGTCAATATCGCTGTCCACCAGTTGCTGGGAAAAAGTGGCCGGCGCATCGGCTATGCGGGCGCTCGTCCATTGCAACGTAGAAGAAATCTGCAAGGGGAGACGGTGCAGTGGACTGCCCGAATCGTTGCGTAGCAGCATACGCGCGCGCACCGCCATCGCGTGCTCCCTGGGCTGCAAGTGGATATCGAGATCGTAGGAAAGGAAGGTGATCGCCTGCCGTTCCGCGTCGCTCGCCGCGTTTGACGCCTTGGCTGCCGGAGCCACCCCCGCCGCCGGACTAGTGCCGCTGTCTTCCACGGAGCGCGACAGAATCACCGTACGGGTGTTTTCCTCAGGTACCTGGGGAGCGACCGCTGGGGGAGAAGATGTTTCCTGAGCCTCTGCGAAGGAAGCCAATATGACCCCGATGCCAACAACGACCGCCGCCAACCCCAAAAACCTCATGAACCCAAACCCTTCTGCTTTTTCGTCCGCGCCGGCACAGGCACGGAACCGTCTGCCAGTGCGGCCTTCCGCCGCTGCCGCGCCGCCTCGTAGAGCACCACGGCGCCTGCGGCGCTCACATTCAGGGAATGCACCCGGCCGGCCATGGGGATACGCAACAGGTGATCGCAGGTGCGTCGCACCAGGTCATGCAGCCCCGCGCCTTCACGGCCCAGCACCAGTACGCAACCCACGGAGAAATCGAACTCGTCATAGTCCATGGTTCCGCGCTCGTCGAGACCGATGCACCACAGGTCGCGCTGCTTCAACTCCTCCAACGCCCGCACCAGGTTGACTACCCTGGCGATCTTCACGTGCTCGGCCGCCCCGGCTGAAGCTTTGACGGCCACCGGGCTGAGCGGCGCCGATCGCCGCTCCGTAACCACCACCCCGTCGACCCCCGCGCCCTCGGCGGTTCGCAGCAGTGCTCCCAGGTTCTGTGGGTCTTCCACCCCATCCAGCGCCAGCAGCAGGCGGTTTTGTCTTCCGCCCTGCAGCAGGTCGTCCAGGTCAAGGAATTGACGCGCCCTAACGATCGCCACGACGCCCTGGTGCGCTTCAGTCCTGGCCAGCTTGGTGAGCTGGTCGCGGGTGTCCATGCGCATCTTCACCCCCGCGTCCCGGCAGGCCTGGATCAGCTTTTCCAGCCGCGCGTCCTGCCGCTCCCGGGCGATGCAAATGTGGTCGAATTTCCGCGTCCCCGAGCGCAAAGCCTCCTCTACAGGATGCAGGCCGAACAGGATCTCCATGTCTTAAGTTTAGACGCTACAGCAGAAATAGGATTGCTGTGCGCTGAGCAGCTACCGCGCTGAGCCTTTTTCATCGAGAAAAGGCCGCTTCCTGGAATCCCTTGCAGCCACGTATTTCCCGTTTCTGCTCTAATGCCGGAAAGGGTTTCCCGGGCCTTCAGAGTGGCTTCAGGCGTTTGATTCCTATATTCTTGTATGGACTCGGGTCGTCCTGACGCAGCTGCGGGACGGAGGAACTATCCTATGGTCCTTGCCGCTAAGCTCAAAAAAGTGGTTACCCAGGGGGTCTTTGGGGAAACAGCCCACGTCTCAGAGGGAGATATGCGCGCTGCCTCGATAACCCTTGCCGACCAGTCCTGCAACGAGAACAGCCTCGTTGCTCAAGGGCTAAAGCGTCACGATCCGGAGTTGCTCGATCAGCTGATCGTCCAATACCAGCATCGCCTGCTGCGCTACCTGCTCTACCTCACCGGCAACCGGGAGACTGCCGAAGATATCTTTCAAGAGACCTGGATGCGCGTGCTGAAGCGTGGCGACCAGTTCAATGGCAAGTCCCGCTTTGATACCTGGCTCTTCACCATCGCCCGCAACCTGGTCATTGACGTGCGGCGCAAGCGAACGATGAGCAGCCTGGAAGCCATGCGCGAAGCAGGAGAAGACGGCCGGTCTTTCGATGTGGCCGGCGACGGGCCCTCCCCGTTTGAAACTTACCAGACCAATGAAAACGGGCAGCGTGTCGCCGAGGCTTTGCTGACGCTTGAACCGCTGCATCGTGAAGTGCTGGTACTCCGCTTCCATGAGGAGCTGTCCCTGGAAGAGATCGCTCAGGTTACGCGTTCGCCGCTTTCCACGGTTAAGTCGCGACTCTACCGTGGGCTCTCTGCCCTGAAACCTCGCATCGCAGCACGGGAGGGAGAAGCGCGATGAACGGGAAGCAAAAAGGGGGCCCTGACCGGGCCTTAGCAGACGTGGTGCGCTCCATTCCCTGGCTGGATTGCGACGCCAACCGGGCGCTTACGCAAAAGACCCGTCGCGCGGTGCGCGATGCCGTGATCACCACCCAGGAGAAGCGCACCTTGCAGCGCCGGAATGTTGGTTTTGCCATCCTGGGCTTTGTACTCATGCTGATCTTGCTCGGGCCGGCCGTCTGGAACGGTGTGGAGGATCTGCTGGAAGAGGAACATCTCTTCGATCTCCCCACGCAGCTGGGCTTCCTCATTGCTATGCTGCTGCTGGCCATGCTGGCGGCGCTCATCGCCGTGTGGAAAGAACAACGTCACGTCCACCATGATCGGCGCGGCTTTGAAACCTTTCCTCCAATTGAAAAATGACGAACCAGGTAAACAACGCTGAAGCTGCCTCCTCCATCACGGAGGAGGTCAAGCTCATCCCCCGCTGGTCGATCGCGGCGGCTTCCCTGGTCTTCGTCTTCATGCAGTATCTCTACTGGGTAATCCTGCCGGCTTATCGGGTCGCCCACAAGATGCATCCCATTGCCGCTCCGTTCGGCGTCCGCTTTTACTTCGCTCTCTCCTGGAGCACGCTGGCCGCGTTGTACGTGCTCATGGTTGGTTATGTGAGCCGGGATGCACCGCGCCGCAGCATGAGCACCCGCCTGTGGGTGGTGATCTGCCTGGCTATGCAGGGCGGCATCGGATTGGTGCTGTACTTTCTCCTCCGCCAGCCGGTGGTCGCGCGCTGCCCGTCCTGTGGCACCAGTATTCATACAGAGTTTCACTACTGTCCCCAGTGCGCCTACCAGGTCTCCGCGGCCTGTGGCAATTGCCACCGCGGCGTGCGCACTACTGACGTCTACTGTGTCTATTGCGGACATAGTTTGGCCTCGGATAACATGCCCTCCCGCCTCCGCGCCTTCCAATCCTGAGCTTGCAAGGCAAGAGTGGCCGCGAACCTCGAGCGCCACGTGGGAACGGCTTCCAAGCGCCTGCGGTGAGTGGGGCATCCCCCGCTCCCTATATACTCAAAGTCGTTACTGAGATGTCTCTGCTACGGCCCCATGGCAGGCCGGGGCAGGCGAGATGACAGCTTTCCTATGGCAATGACTGC
This sequence comes from uncultured Acidobacteriaceae bacterium, assembly GCA_963788515.1. Lineage (GTDB taxonomy): Bacteria > Acidobacteriota > Terriglobia > Terriglobales > Acidobacteriaceae > PALSA-350. The sequence continues at coordinate 524,737 of CAWBGZ010000015.1, read as the reverse complement.
TTTGATCGTCGACGATGAACGGCTAGCGCGCGAAGAGCTCAAATACCTTCTGGACGCGGCCGGAGGAGTCGAAGTCATCGCCCAAGGTGAGAATGGCATCGAGGCCGTCCACTTGATTCGCACCCACCATCCGGATGTAGTGTTTCTGGACGTGCAGATGCCTGGCTTGGACGGCTTTGCCGTCCTCAAGAAGCTGCTGGAGCGAGTCGATGCCGACCGCATGCCGCAGATCATCTTTGCCACCGCATTCGACCAATATGCCGTGCGGGCCTTCGACGTCAACGCCATCGATTACCTGCTCAAACCATTTGACCGTGCTCGTGTCTTGCAGGCTCTCGAGCGCGCACGCCAACGCTTGCAGGAGATGCACCAGCTCGACGACGAGCCCCCTGCGGAGATCGGTGCGTCGAGCGATGTCAAGCCGTCGGATGCGCGGCTCGATGCGCTATTCCGCCTCATCGAACAGCAGCAGGCTGGTGTGCGTCCCCGCAGCGGGAAGATTATTCTCCAGGCGCATAACCGGCTCTTGCTGGCGGATCAGAAGGATATCTGCTTCGCCGCCATCGAGGAGGGCATTATCTCCGTGGTGACGCCCACCCTGGAAGGACAGTCCAAGTGCAGGACGATCGAAGAGCTCCTCGAACTGCTGGACCCATCCATCTTCTGGAGAGCTCACCGCTCCTATGTGGTGAATATCAACCACATCAAGGAAGTCGTACCTTGGTTCAAGAGCAGTTATCAACTGCGCATGGATGATCGCAAGCAAACTGAGATTCCGGTGAGCCGCGCACAAACCCGGCGACTGCGCGAACTTTTCAAGCTCTAGGAAAGGCCGCGGAGATTCCGTTGTGCCCCAAGAGCTTCAGCGAGAAATACTTGACCCTGCAATAGAATTGTGATCCCGACCGGAGCGCAGCGTAGTGGAGGGACCTGCTGTTTCTTTCTTTAACGCGTACGTAAGTGGTTGCAAACAGGTGCCGCTTCAGCCGCAAACCGCCTGCCGATTCTTTCCCCAGTGGGCTAGGGCGCTAGCACCGTGCGGGGGCGCATCATCCCACTTCTTCATAGGCACGCCGCAACATCTGCCGCATCGCGGAAACCATATAAGCGTTGTCGATGCGCAAATTCGTGTCGCTCACGACGCCGGGATAGTGGTCGGGAATGAGCGACGCATTGCTGCGTACCTCGCGCAGGGCTTTCATGAGGAGATACATGTCCTGATAGCCGTCGTCCTGGAACGTCTCGTGAAATCGCGGCAGTGGGGAACTGACATTGCGAAAGTGGACGGTGAATATCTTACCCCGGCCACCGAACTCCCGAATCATGGTGGCGGCGTCCTTGCCCATGGTGTCGCCGCCTTCTAACCACGTGCCCAGGCACAAACAAAGTCCCCAGTTCTTGCTGCCCTTCGAAACCACGTCTTCGGCGTGTTTGTACCCCGCATAGTTGATAAATACCTTGGCCACACCATTCATGGGAGAGATCGGGGGATCGTCGGGGTGGTGAGCCAGCTTAATGCCGGCTTTTTCTGCGACCGGGAGAACAGCGTCAAGGAAGTAAGCGTAATTGGCCCAGATCTGCTGCGCCGAGTAGTCGCGGTCGAACATTTGCTTTTGGACCTTTTCCCGAAAGTCGACCACACTGAACTCGCGCGCGGTATAGCCGCGATGGGTCGTGATCATGTTGGTGGTGTAAGTGTTTCCCGGGTGGAAATCGATGTGCGAGGTGCGGATGCCCAGACGTCCACAATCCGTAAGGAAGGTATTGAATTTCTCGATATCCTCGTCTCTGCCCGGTTGCCCCAGCTGGATCTTCTTTGAGCGATAGGCCTCCATCAGCGCCCAGTCGATGGTGAGCCCGTATTGGGCAAAGCGATCTCGCGTGGCCTTGATGAATTCGTAGGATACTGCGTCACCGAAGTCAGCGTGCAGCCAGCGTAGCCCAATCTGTTTCAGGAAGAGCAGCTCCTCGTCTGTAGTGTGTTCGACGGTGAGTTTGATGGCGATCTTTGTACCCTCTGGATCAGCCTCGTCGAATGGCGTTCCCGGTGGAACAGGGAGCGCCATAGCAGAAGGTGGAAGCAGACCATAAGCAGCGGCTATAGCCGGTAGCTTGAGAAGCTCACGGCGAGCAAGCCGCGCCGGCGCAGGAAGCTTTTCAGGTTCCGATGCTGACACTACCACCTCCCGCGGCTAGGCAGTTCGCAATTGGTGTAGACCGAACCCGGATTTCCTGTGGAGCTTTGTGGGCCCACCTAACTGCATGCGGCTTTCCGCGAAGAAAGCCGCACATAGCCTCTCTCAACTAGTGCCGCGCTGCAGGAAATCCGGGAAGCGATAGGCCTCTTCGTGGTTTTCTCCCAAGGAAAACCACACCTCGCGCTCTTTGTCAGACCACAGTAATTGCGAAACTGTCTTATTGCTTGATGACTGTGCCGTCGCGCTTACGTATCTCTCCCCATCCACCGTTAAGATTATTTCTTCCCGGCGTAAACGGAGCCTTGGCGGCTGCCTGCTCGTCGATCTCGATTCCCCACCCGGGCTTTTCGCTCACCCAGATGTATCCGTCTTTCAACTCTGGACAGCCGTGAAAGATCTCCCGGGTTCTTTCATTGAAGGGCGAATATTCCTGGATGCCGAAGTTATAGCTGACAATGTCCAGCGTCGCGTTGGCCATGTGGCCTACCGGCGATACATCGCCCGGCCCATGCCAGGCGGTCTTTACCCCATACTGTTCGGCCAGGATCGCGATCTTGCGCGCCGGGCTGAAGCCGCCCGCCTGCGAGATGTGCACGCGGATGTAATCGATGAGCCGTCCTTCGATCAACGGCTGCCATTCGTGTGGGCTATTGAAGAGCTCACCCATGGCGATCGGTGTCGCACAGTTCTGGCGGATCTGCTGGAAGTAGCCCAGGTCTTCAGGCGAAAGCGGATCTTCCAAAAAGAACATGTGAAACTTCTCTGCTTCTTTGCAGAACTGTACCGCCAGGTTGGGTGTCAGTCGCTCGTGCATATCATGGAGCAATTCGATTTCATCCCCCAATTCCTGGCGGCAAACCTCCAGAAGCTTCAAGGAACGACGGAAATCATAAGCCGGCTCGTAGAGTGGTTTATCGGTGAGTGCTTTGAGCGTGCTGTCTGTGCCTGTTCTCGAGCCGTAGCCTGACATTCCGGGAATGCCAACCTGCACGCGAACATTGCGAAAACCCTGGGCGATAAAACCTTTTGCGCTCTCGACCACCGCCTGAAAGTCAGGACCGTCGGCGTGCGTATAGGCATCGACTGCCTCCCGGCACTTGCCGCCCGCAAGCTGATACACAGGCATACCTGCCTGACGCCCCTTGATGTCCCACAGTGCCTGATCGACGCCGCTGATGGCATTGTTCAGCACCGGTCCGTTCTTCCAATAGGAGCTGTCGTAGCACGATTGCCAGATATCTTCGATCCGGTCCGTCGTTTTACCGAGCAGGAAGGGCTTCAGATATTTTTCGACCGCCGGTTTGATCAGATCTGCACGTTGGGTAAATGTGGCGCAGCCATAACCGTAGAGCCCGTCCTGGTCGGTAGTGATTTTCACTACCGTGAGCCGCGTGCCGGCAGGCTCACACTCGATCACGCTTATATCCTTGATGCGCGGCGTTGCCATGCCGCGCGTGGCGCGCGCAACCTGCTCCTGCGCTCGCAAGAAAGGCGAAGCCAGACCCAGCAACCCCGCACCCCCGATGGACTTCAACAATTCACGACGTTTCATGGAGCCCTCTCAATTAGTTTTATCCCCACCAGTGTTCGCCCTCTGCCAGATGAGCCTTTACCACGTCCGGGTTCAACTCCGCGCCGAGGCCCGGCTTGTCGATGACGCGGATATGCCCGTCTTCGATATAAGGACCATCCAACAACAGTACCTGGTCCATCCAGCCACCCATGCCGGTGATGGTCTCACAGGCAATATAGTCCCGGATCGACGCGGCCCACTGGCAATTGGCCCAGGTGTGCAATTGACTCCCGGTATTGTGCGTCGCCATCGGCAACCCAAAAGTATCCGCCATATCTGCGATGCGCTTCGTCTCCAGGAAACCGCCACTGTTGCGTAAGTCAGGATTCAAGATGTCGCATCCCTGATAAATAATGAAATCCTTAAAGCCCGACCGCCGTTCCAGATTCTCACCCGTACAGATGGGCACACGGGAACTGGCGCATAGCCTTCTCCACGATTCGGAGTAGTCCACTGGAAGCGGATCTTCCAGCCACAGCGGCTTGATCGGCGCAACCGCGTCCGCCAATTGAATGGAAGTGCGCAAGTCGTACTCCCAGTGGCAATGAACCATCAGGTCATGGTCCCATCCGATAGCCTCACGGCAATTCTCAAACCCCTGAGCAATCTCCATCAACTCTCTCGTGGTGAGCACTCGATTACCCAAGTCTCGCGCGCTATCGGTTGCCACGTCCGTATGGCGAAACCCAATCTTATGCGCGGTAAAGCCGCTGGGGTCCGCCTTGATCTTGTCTGCCCATTCGCGGCACGAAGCTTTGTCTAACATATCCCGAGGAGCAGCGTGGTCGTAAACGCGGACTTTATCCCGGAACCTTCCTCCCAAGAGTGTAGTTGTGGGAACCCCGAGGCACTTTCCCGCCAAATCCCAAAGAGCCATTTCAATGCCGCTGGCCGCGCGCATGAGCGAGTGTGCAGAGCCATCTGTCCGTGTGCCTGAGAGCTCCGGGCCTCCGATGCCCATGTAGGTATAAATGGCATCGATCTCCAGAGGATTCTTCCCCACCAGCAACGGTTTCAGTGCTTGGATCTGTTCCTTTACACCGATGCTCGGGGTTCCGTAAGCCTCAGCGATTCCGTAGTGCCCATTGTCGGCAACAACCTTGACATAAACATAGGTACGTTGGCCGGACAGCGTCATCGTTTGAATATCGCTGATTCTGGTATGCGCGGTCTGCGCGCCAGCGAGAGGGAAGAACCCGCGGAGAAACGCGGCGCCCCCCGTCACTTTGAGGAATTTACGCCGCGACCAGTTATGCCCACTTGCCTCGACCACATTCACCCTCAATCCCCGGCAACTAGCTCTTGCTGTTGCGTCAGGAGTTCCTGCGCCACAGGTTGAACGCGATACTTCTGCTCCGGCGAAAGTTCTGAAACGAAGGGTGGAATGGGCCCGGTGGCAGCGACGCCGGCGAGTTCCAGCGCATGATGCAGAACGCGGGCTGGTCCCCACGTATCCCGCAGGTCTTCAAGATCCAGGAAACGAGACCGGACGTGTTCCGCTTCCTCATAATTCCCCGCACGGCAAGCGGAGAAGACGGCTGCGCTCAACGCCGGAGCAAGGCAGCCTGATCCGGTAGTGAATCCCGACAGGCCCCATTGGCGAAGATGGTTTATCGCCGGACGCTCGCCGATACCGCTGATCACCTTGCGCCGCTCCACCCGCTTCAGCAGTTGGTCGAGATAGCGATCCTGCGACGGATCTTCCCGCACCACCGCATACTTGATTGCGATGCAGATGCCTTCGTCGACCAATTGCGCAACGGTATCCAGGCCGGCCATCAGATCCGCGCCCATGTTCGTTTCTTCTTTGAGATAGAGCATTAGGTGAGTGTCTGCCGCCTGGGCAAACTCACGCAATCCTAGTTCCAGTCCGGCGGCATCGCGCGGATCTCCGCAGGGAAGTGTCATTACGCAAGGGACGGCAAAGCGCCGCAACAATTTGGCCTGGTCCATCATCCGGCCGTACGACGGACCCGCGCTCGGAATGAACCAGAGCCCATCCTCTTTGATCCCCGCCTGCCATGCCAGCAGCTGCTCATATTCATCCAGCGTTAGATGGTAGAGAAAGGCATTGCCCCCGTAGATAAACCGGGAAATTCCACCCTTGGCGATATGACCAACGATGCGCGAGCTTTCTTCGAAATCGATAGCGCGGCCTTTCCCGGGCGCCCGCGCCAGCGGCGGAACAGCGAACACACCGTCCAGCGAAAAGAGGTTTTGTGTCATCTGATCTGGTTCCTCTCCAGCTCCTTTTCGGTTACATCGACCCCAACCCAGGGCTCTTCTGCAGCGCGCAGGGATCCATCATGCAGGGTGGCGAATCCGGCACCTATGGGAACCGGTGGCCGAAGCGCCTCACAGGCCGATGGGGCGCGCCCCAGGACTACCTCACTCGTCGCTTTAGATCGGCGCCCGATAACTCCTTACATTCGCCGTAGCCGGTTAAGCGCGATGCGTTCGGAGTTGCAGAACGACATAGGGGCTCCCGGTACCAGATAGTGGTACAGCATAGGCGCGCACCGCTCGTACCCATCCTCAGAAACCTCGAATCCTGCCCACTGAGGAGCGTACCACCCGGGGAGCAAGTGCTTCCAATACAAGAGTATTGGCTCCCTCGCACTCAGATCGACAGATCAACGAGTGGCATGGAACCGTTTACACTCGCAATCGAAGCGAGAAGGCCACTGTGCAGAACTTTTCCTTTGCACTGCAAGGCCTCGTTGGAATACTATCCGCCTGCCATAAATAGTCAATGATAGATCAACGTCAAAGGGAGGGGTCGTGAATCGGATAGGGAGCCGAGCGCTCTTTGTATCAGTCACTGTTCTGCTGACGGCGGTCACCCTAACCATCGCGGCCCAGACGGCCCAGACCGCAAAGCCAAAGCGCATTAACCAGGCGATCGAGCTCCTGGCAGAAGGCCAGCCTGTCTACTACACCGGCTCTCACTCGGGAACCAACGGGACCTATGAGCAAGGGGTGAAGGACGCGCAGACTTATGCGGATTACATCAGCTACGACATGGAGCATGCTCCCTTCGATGTGAAGGGGTTGCAGGAGTACATGCGCGGCCTCGTGGCGGGCGGCCCAAGCAGAAGCGGTCATCGGACTCCGGCCGTGATCGTGAACGTGCCGGTGAATGGGATGGACGCCGAGGCGGTGCACGCCAACGCCTGGATGTTTAACCAGGTGCTTGCTACCGGCGTGCACGGCGTCATGCTTACCCATGCGGACGATCCCGGCGCGATTCGCGCCTTCGTCGAAGCCGTGCGCTTTCCCATCCACCAGGAAGGGGTAGGGGTCGATGGACTTCCCGAGGGTCGCCGCGGCGTTCACGGAGTTGCCAACGCGGCTCAGATCTGGGGCGTCTCTCAGGAGGAGTACGAAGATAAGGCGGATCCCTGGCCGCTCAATCCCAATGGCGAGTTGCTCCTTGGCGTGAAAGAAGAAGACAAATACGCGCTCGCCAATGTCGATGAAAACCTGAAGGTGCCTGGCATCGGCATGGCGGAATGGGGTCCTGGAGATATGGCAATGTCGCTCGGTGTCCGTGCGCGAGGCGAGGCCGCCATCCAGGATCCGAAGATGGTTGCGGCACGCAGCAAAGTGCTCGCCGCCTGCAAGGCCAACCATATCTTCTTCCTAAACTCGCTCAGCGCGAAAGACGTGATTCCCATGATCAAGGAAGGCGTGATGGTAGGGCCAGCCAGCCCTGAAACTGCAGCCATAGGCCGCAAGTACACCAATAGGCCCCAGCCCTACTAGCGAATGCTGCGGCTCTGGGAGTCACCTTTAGCAGTTCAAGGAGGGCTGGAATGAAAATCAAGAGAAGAGATCTGCTCACGGCGGGCGTCTCCATCGGGGTAGGGATGGCAGCCACGGGTGTAATGGCGCAAGACGCTCCTGCGGCCGGCGCTGGTCGCCGGGGGCGGGGGACGGCTGCATCGGTCAACAGCAATACTCAGCCTTCGTCGGTCGACCTGAACTACAAGCCACGCCGCATCAACAAGGCAATTGAGCTGTGGGAAGACGGCCAGCCGATCTACTACGGCGGCTCGGGCATGGGACCCGGCGTGGACAACTACGCACAGGGCGTCAAGATGGCGCGGACTTACATGGATGCGATCAACTGTGAAATGGAGCATGGGGCGCTCGACTTCGCAGGTTTGCGCGAGTTCATGCGCGGTCTTGTCGACGGCGGCCCGACGCGAAGCGGTCATCGCACGCCGGCCGTATTCGTGGAGACGGGCATCATCGGCCTCGACCCTGCCTACATGCGGGCCAACACCTGGGTCCTGGAGCAGTTATTGGATTGCGGGGTTCATGGCATTCACATGTGCCACGCGCGCGATGCCGGCGCGGTCCAGGTCGCGACCCAGATGGCGATGCGCTATCCGTTCGATTATCCGGGTGTTCCCAAGCTGGAGATGCGGGGTCTTCGCGGCTCCAGTGCGGGCTTTGCCGCACAGGTCTGGGGTGTCAACCACAACAAGTATCTGCACGTGGCCGATCTGTGGCCGCTCAATCCCAAGGGCGAGATGATCTTCGGCGTCAAGATCGAAGATACCTATGCCGATGTGGATGTCGACAAGACGATCGCGTTGCCCGGCATCTCGATGGCGGAATGGGGACCGGGCGATCATAGCTTTTGGCTGTATGGTCTTTCCATCTTTCCTGAAGACGGCTCCCAGGTGGATGTAAGCACACGGCCGGAAATGGTCAAGGTCAGGCAGGCGGTCCTCGACGCTTGCAAGAAGAACAAGGTCATGTTCCTCAACGCAGGAAGTGCAGATCACAACAGCCCGGATTATGTCGTCAAACAGATCCAGGACGGCGCCATGGTGCTTGAAGCGCCAGAGTCGGCAGCGATTGTCGGACGCGAGTATAGCAAGCGGAAAATGCCTGTCTGATGACTGAAGAGGGGCGAATGCGGGATCTGACGAAACAAAATCGAGTTCTGGAACGTCAGGATACGTTTGCTCAACAAATAATTAGATAGGCGCCTGGACAGTCTACGAGTGCATCGAGTTTTGCCGTCCGCGGCAGGAGAGTCTCATGAAAAAAGTGATCTTGGCAGCGATCATCGTCTGCACAGCGTTGGGAGCTTCGGCAGGCTTTGCTCAGGTGAAGATGACAAGGGACCAAATGATGTTTTACACCTCGGATTGGAAAGGCGACCGCTTTCCTGATGGGCGCCCGAAGGTGCCGGACGATCTGCTCAAGCGTGCCGTAGACTGTACGATCGAGGATATCTGGGGCTATCTGCGCCAAAAGGGATACGCCAATCAGTTTGAGGGTGACTGGCAAGCTCTCCACATTGAAAAGCCTTTCGCCGGCCGTGCCCTCACGGCGCAATATATGCCTACCCGGGCGGACATGGCGAAGGCCATTGCTGCGGAAGGCAAGGCCGAAGGCCGCGTCAGCGGAAACAACAGCTGGCCCATTAATGAATTGCAGATTGGCGATGTGTATGTCGCCGACGGCTTTGGCAAGATCATAGAAGGTACGTTGATCGGTTCCAACCTGGGCAACGGCATCGCTGCGCACACCCACACAGGCTTCGTTTTCTATGCCGGCATAAGAGATCAGGAAGAGAACCGGGAAATCCCAAACTTCAACGGATTTTACAAAGGGTACGATCCCTCGGCCTGGGCGCAAATGGAGTTGACCGCGATCAACGCGCCGATTCGTATTGGCCGCGCCGTAGTGTTGCCGGGAGATCTTGTCCTGGCCAAGACCGACGGAGTGATCTTTATCCCCGCGATTTTGGCGGAAGATGCAATCAGTCACGCGGAATTTACCAGCCTTGAAGACGACTACAATTTCGAATTGAACAAAGAAGGCAAGAACGGCGCTGAATTTGAAGGCGGTTGGACGCCGCAAAAATATCAAGGCCTCTCCAAGTGGATCGATGCCCATCCCGAGAAGCTGAAGATGCCGCGTTCAGAATTCGATGCGCTCATGGCTGAGAGACTCAAGCCCCGTCCGCCGCGGACCCCGCCCGCGCCCTAGCGCTCCTATGAGAGGAAATATGAGAATCGTCACAAGCTATCGTTTCGTTCTGGGGATGGGGCTGGCTATTTTGGCGAGCGGCGTTGCGGCCGCTCAGGCTTCGCCCAACACGCTTACATCTAAAGAAGCGGCGCACGGTTGGAAGTTGCTCTTTGATGGCAAGGATCTGGATGGCTGGCAGCCCTACAGCACGTCGAAGCCACCGGCCACCGGAGATTGGAGTGTGGCCGACGGCGCGATTCTCTGTCCTGGCACCAGCGCCGGATGGTTGGCCAGCAACGACTCCTTTTCCAATTTCGAACTCAAGCTGCAGTTTCGCGCCACGGAGAAGACAAATAGCGGCGTCTTCCTTCGCTCGACTAAGGAGGGCGCACCGCACAAGACTGGTTACGAATTACAAATCTGGGATTACCAACCTGCCGGCTACAACACCGGCAGTTTGGTCGACTCCCTCAAGGCGGCGCCCACCAAAATCCTCGATGAGCAGTGGAACGACTATGACATCAAGGCAGTCGGTGATCACTACCTGATCATCCTCAATGGAAAAACCATCCTCGACGCTCATGACTCCAAACACACCGAAGGGGTGATCGGATTCCAGTGCCAGCCAGGAAACAAGATCGAGTTCAGGAACGTCAAGTTACTTCCACTTAAGCAGTAACTCGCTCAATGGTCAGCACAAATGCCTGTCGTTTCGGGGAAAAACCCCGAATGATATCGTGTTCCAGAGCAGGAGACCTCTATGAAGAAAACGATTGTGGCTGCGCTGATGATCTGGACCGTGTTGGGGGCATCGGCTGCCTTCTCTCAGGTAAAGATGACCAAAGAGCAGATGATGTTCTACACCTCGGACTGGAAAGGCGACCGCTTCCCGGATGGGCGCCCAAAGGTGCCGGACGATCTGCTCAAGCGAGCTTTGGATGTGTCGATTGAGGATGTGTGGGACTACCTGCGCGAACACGGCTACCACAATCAATTTGAGGGAGACTGGCAAGCTCTGCATATCGAAAAGCCGTTTGCCGGGCGGGCGCTCACCGCGCAATACATGCCGCTCCGGGCGGACATGGCGAAGGCCATTGCTGCTGAAGGCAAGGCAGAAGGACGCGTCAGCTTTAACAACAGCTGGCCAATCAATGAACTGCAGCTCGGTGACGTATATGTTGCCGATAGCATGGGAAAGATCATCGACGGTACGTTGATCGGTTCCAACCTGGGCAACGGCATTGCCGCACACACGCACACCGGCTTTGTTTTCTATGGCGGCATAAGAGACCAGGAGGAAAACCGCGAAATCCCGGATTTCAATGGCTTTTACAAAGGCTATGATCCCTCCTTCATCATGCAGATGACGTTGACGGCCATTAACGCTCCCGTCCGTATCGGACGCGCCGTTGTGCTTCCGGGAGATTTGGTCCTGGCCAAGACAGATGGCGTTATCTTTATCCCGGCGATTATGGCCGAAGCGGCAGTGAGCCACGCGGAATTTACTAACCTTATGGATGCGTACAACTTCGAACTCAATAAAGAAGGCAAGAACGGCGCTGAGTTCGAAGGCGGGTGGACACCGGCTAAGTTTCAAGGCCTGTCCAAGTGGGTGGATGCCCACCCGGAGATGCTCAAGATGCCTCGTTCTGAATTCGATCAGATGCTGGCAGATGCTCTAAAGCCGCCTCAACAGCGGCGTCCGGCTGGCACACCTGAACCCTAGCCAGATCACACGGTCGATGCGATAGCCGGTCAGGAGGAGGAATTTTTTATGAGTTCTGACTTTTCGAGAAGAGCCCTCATGAAGGGAATCTGTTCGACTGCCGCGCTGTCGGCGGCTCTACCGGCTGCCGCGGTGTTGCCTGCGGCCGCCGCAAACGGAACCGAGTACAAGGGCCCGCACGGTCCGGGGATGCCCCAGGAAGGCCCCAACACGCCCAAGATTTGCGCTCCCATCGGCGGCCGCGAAATCACTGATGAATCGATGCGCATGGTCAAGCAAATCGGCGTGAACAATGTGCTCATGGGCGGCCCCAAAATGCCCTGGCAGGAGGCCGACCTGCAGGCTACCGTCGATAAGCTCAAGACCGGCGGCCTGACGGTGGGCAACATGATGATCGCGGGCTTTCCCAACTGCATTTACGGGCGTCCCGGACCCGCTCGCGATAAGGAGATCGAGGACTTCAAGAGTTCTGTGCGCGCCGCAGGCAAGGTAGGTCTGCCCGTCATCGAGTACAACTGGTACGCACATCGCGCGATCGAAGGTTACTACCTGGAAGAAGGACGCGGTGGAGCGGGATACACTGCGTTCAACATCAATAGAGTAGAAAATCTACCCACAGTGCCCGAGGAAGGCGTCCATTCCGACGAAGAACTGTGGAAGAACATCACCTACTTTCTGCAGGCGGTCATTCCCACGTGCGAGCAGTCAAACGTACGTTTGGCGCTGCATCCCAACGATCCTCCCATTGCCGTTACCCGGGGATCGGGACAGATTATGGCGTCTCTCGAAGGTTGGAAGAAGTTGATCACGGTGGTCGACAGCCCAGCGAACGGAATTACCTACGAATGCGGCGTATCGCGGGAGATGGAAGTCGATCCAGTCGAGGTCTGCAAGTACTTTGGTACCCGGGACCGTATCAATCATGTGCATTACCGGAACCCGGTCGTCAGAGTCCCTCATAACGACTACACCGAGACCTTCATCGACATGGGTGAAAACAATATGCTGGCCGTGATGCGGGAGCTGATCAAGGTGAAGTACACCCGCCTGATCTATCCCGAGCATGAGCGGGCATTGGATTACGACAAGGCGGTCGGCATCCGCAACCAATATCCGGGCGGCGGCGGATACACCGGTATGGTGTATGACATCGCCTATGCGCGGGCAATGTTCCAGGCGTCCATCATGCTCGAGCGGGGCACCGAGTGGAAGGAATTCTAGAGCAGCAATAACCAATCCTGTCGCGGCTCTTCCTCGGGGGAAGAGCCGCACTTCGTTTTAACCCGCGCAGATTCATTGGTGTCCTCCATGTGCCGGCGCTCTGCCGGTGCCGGCGCTTCAGCATCCTGTAAAATCAGGCGGTCGCGGGCGAAGGCCCGATTTGCGGCTGAAAATGCCAGCCCGGCCGGGTGGGCTTGGCTGGGTACGATAATTTCGGGGTCGAGGTTGACGAGCAGATGGGGAAGTTCAAGGCGGCGGCAGTAGCTTTGGGATTGGGCTTTTTTACCACCACTTCATTCATGGCAGCCGTAGCTGCTGAACAGCAGGACTGGCCGGCCTACGGGGGCCAGGACGGGACTCACTACTCCGATCTGTCGCAGATCAACCGTAACAACGTGAAAAACCTTGTGGTGGCGTGGAAGTATGACACCGGAGAAAAGGGCGGAATCGAGGCCAACCCCATTATCGTCGGCAATGTTCTTTATGCCACCACACCGCGCCGCAGTGTCATTGCTCTGGATGCAGTATCGGGCAAGCTGATTTGGCGCTTCGAGTTTGACCTCCCGGGCCAGGTGCTGACACGAGGTGTCTCCTATTGGAGCGATGGCCATCAAAGCCGCATCCTCGCCGGCGCCCGCAACTATCTCTATGCGCTGGATGCAACCACGGGCAAGGTGATTCCCAGCTTCGGCGAAAACGGCAGAATCGACCTGCGCAAAGGATTGCGCGAACCCTACCAGCAACAGTCGGTCGAGCTGACCACACCGGGAAGCATTTACAAGGATCTGATTATCGTCGGCGGCGCAAATCCTGAAACCCATCCGGCGCCCCCGGGGGATATTCGCGCCTTCGATGTACGTACCGGGGCCTTGCGCTGGACCTTCCACACTATTCCGCGGCCGGGAGAGTTTGGCTATGACACCTGGCCCAAAGACGCCTGGAAAAATGCCGGGGCCGCCAACAATTGGGCTGGGATGACGGTCGACGCCAAGCGTGGCATCGTGTATGTACCCACCGGCTCAGCTGTCTTCGACTTTTATGGCGGAGATCGCATTGGCAACGATTTGTTTGCCGACTCACTGATTGCGCTCGACGCCTCAACCGGCAAGCGCATCTGGCACTTTCAGGGCGTCCACCACGATCTTTGGGACCGCGATTTTCCTGCGCCGCCGGCGATGGTAACGGTTACGCGGGACGGCAAGCGAATCGATGCCATAGCACAGACGACGAAGTCCGGACTTCTTTATGTTTTTGATCGGTCAACAGGGAAATCGCTTTTCCCCATCCAGGAATTGCCCTTCCCTCCCAGCAAGGTCCCTGGCGAAGTCACCTCGCCCACCCAGCCGCTCCCCACTGCGCCCGCGCCTTATACGCAGCAGAGCACAACGATAGATACGTTAACCAACCGCACCCCCGAGGCGCACGCCTGGGCCGTTAAGCAGTTCAGCACCATGATCGGCGGCGGCCAGTTCATTCCGCCCAGCGTCGACAAGCTCACCATCGATATGCCGGGATTTGCCGGGGGCGGGGAGTGGGGTGGCACCGCGGTGGACCGCTCTACAGGAGTGTTGTATGTCAATGCCAACGACACCGCCTGGCTGGTTGGCCTGACGGTTCCGCCGCCGCCAGGAAGTTTGGGTGAGCGTGTTTACCAGAATCAATGCAGCGGTTGCCATGGCATCAATCGGGCGGGTTCCCCGCCGGCGATTCCTGCCTTATGGGGTATCGAGGGCATTCTCACTGAGCCGGAGATCGCAGGCATCATTCGTCAGGGGAGAGGCCGCATGCCACCCTTCAATAGTCTCAGTGACGAACAGGTGCAAGCCGTGGTGCGTTACCTAACCAAGGCTCCACAACAAGAACAGCGCCCGCCGAAGCCGAAGGCGCACGCCGCCGCCTCTTCCGCTGAGCCAGTGGCTGCAGAGGGCGCTGGAGCCGGGCATGCGACCGACGACATGCCGTACAAGACCATTGGCTTTCGCCGCTTCACCGATCCCGAGGGCTATCCTGCAACTGCGCCCCCCTGGGGCACTCTAAGCGCGATTGACCTGAATACCGGCAAATATCTGTGGAAGATTCCATTCGGCGAATATCCGGAACTGGTAGCCAAAGGCATGGCGAATACTGGATCAGATAACTACGGCGGCCCGGTCGTTACCGCCGGCGGACTCATCTTCATTGGTGCGACCGTATTTGACCAGAAGTTCCACGCTTACGACAAGACCACCGGAAAGCTGCTGTGGGAGACGCAACTGCCATTCTCAGGTCTGGCTACTCCTTCCACCTACATGGTCAACGGGAAGCAATATGTCGTGATCGCCGCCGGCGGAGGGCAATCGAGCAGAAAGCCCTCGGGTGGTGTCTACGTAGCCTTTGCCCTGCCGTAAAGAGCGTGCAGAGAACCGATCAAGACCCCCCGCGCGTGAACCGGCAAAGTGGAGCCCCGCAGAGCCTGCCCTGAGCCTGTCGAACGGGGACGACTGAGAATCAGACTTGTCCAAATGAGCGGTACAACGGCCGTTTTTCCATCAACGCAGACTGCAGATCCCTCCGCTGCGCTACCCCGGATTTCCTGTGGAGTTTGTTGGCGTTGGCGAGGTTCATGCGGCTTTCTTTAACGGAAAGCCGCACACGTGACCGTTGGTGAGGGCCGCGTAGCAGGAAATCCGGGTTCGCTTCGGTTGATGACAAATTTGAGGCGCGGTGGCTCACCTTGGCACGGGTGGAGGTGGATGGACAGAGCCGGAGAAAGCTAATTTGGACAAGTCTGGCTGAGAGTAGCTCAGGACGCAGTCCAGGATATGGTCTTGGGTTCGCTGGAACTGACTGGCCGCGAATACTTCTATCCTGATGACCGGAGAAGCGCAGCAGAGCTTCCAGGAGTTTTCAATCGTAGCGTTCGAAGATGATCTGCTTTCTTTCCCAACCCAGGCCCTTCAGGCAATCACGGTTGGCTGCGACCATCTCATTCAATCCGCAAATGTAGGCGTGAATGTTATAAATGGACTCGCCGATAGGCCGTGGATCCTGCGCACTTTCGCGCGCGTGCTCTACGGCGATTCGTTCCACCAGGTCCTGCACATAGCCACGCTCGCCCTCCCATCCATCTTGAGCACGGCTTAGCGTTTTCAAGTAAAAGAAATTCGGCCGGCTTGCAGCAATCCTCTCGAAGTAGTCCTCGTAGTAGAGCTCCGACTCGTAGCGGGTTCCATACACCAGCCAGAAGTTCCGCCCCTGGCTGCGGTCCTCGCCGTTGTCCGGGAAGAGGTGTTCGACAAAGCCGCGCATCGGGGCAATGCCGGTCCCGGTGGCGATGAAGATGCTGTCGGTCAGTGGTGCGCGCAGCAGAAACAGCCCGTGCGGACCGTGCACCTGAAGCGTCTGTCCTACCTCAAGATCGCACAGCAGGTTGGAGAAGAAGCCGCCCTCCACCCGATTGACGCACACGTCGAACTGGTTGGCACGCGGCGCCGATGCGATGGAGTAGGCTCGCGTCTGCTGCTTGCCCGCAGCGTCCGCGGCTACGGCCGAGACAAACTGGCCCGGCTGGAAATCGAACTTCTCCAGCTCTTCTATCGTGAATTCAAGATGGAAACAATCCGCGCGTTCCGAAAGCAGGAGTCTGCGCGTCAGCCGCGCAGTATAGAGTGGCCGTCCCAATATCCCTCACCTCGGGTGAAATACAACATTGTCTTGCCTAGCTAATATCTATTCGACGGTGACCGACTTGGCCAGGTTTCGCGGCTGATCCACGTCGCAGCCGCGGCGCACCGCTATGTGGTAAGCCAGCAACTGCAGCGGCACCACTTCGAGCAGCGGCGCCAACAGTTCCGGCGCCTGGGGCACATAGATCACGTGTTCCACCAGCTCGCGAATCTGCTTATTGCCCTCGGTAGCCACCGCAATCACGCGCCCCGAGCGGGCCGTCACTTCCTGGACGTTGGACAACGTCTTTTCATACCGCAATACCGATTCCGGACTACAGGCATCGCTGGTCGCCAGCACCACCACCGGCAGCGCCTCATCGATCAGGGCATTCGGGCCATGCTTCATCTCCCCTGCCGGATAGCCTTCGGCATGAATGTAGGAGATTTCCTTGAGCTTCAACGCTCCCTCGAGCGCGATAGGAAAGTGAATGCCGCGGCCCAAGAAGAGAAAGTCCGACGCGGAGGCAAAGACCTTGGCCAATTGGCGGCATTCGCCATCGCGTTGCCGTAGCACCTCTTCGATCTTTCCCGGGATCCGGCTCAGCTCGTCGACCAGCGCCGCGCTCTCGGGGCCCGCGATCGTTCCTCGCTTTTGGGCCAGATGCAGGGCAAACAGGAACAGGGCCGTCAACTGGGCGGTGAAAGCCTTGGTGGAAGCTACGCCGATCTCGGGACCGGCGTGGGTATAAATCGTACCGTGCGCTTCCCGCGCTACCATGGACCCCACCACGTTGCAGATGGCGATGGTCATCGACCCTTTGGCGATCATTTCCCGCTGCGCTGCCAGCGTGTCCGCGGTCTCGCCGGACTGCGTAATCAGCATGCCCAGTGCGAGCGGATTGGCAATCGGGTCGCGATACCGGTACTCGCTGGCATAATCCACCTCCACCGGAACCCGCGCCAGCCGCTCAATCATGTACTTGCCCGCCAGCGCGGAATGCCAACTGGTGCCGCAGGCGGCGATGTTCACCTGCGTCGCCGCACGGAACTGATCGTCCGATATCTCCATTTCACCCAGAAAAACCTCACCCGTTTCGAGCGAGATCCGGCCCAGGGTAGTGTCACGAACAGCCCGCGGCTGCTCCCAGATCTCTTTCAGCATGAAGTGCTTGTAGCCGCCCTTTTCCGCCTGGATCGGGTCCCAAAGAATCTTCTCCACCTTTCGCTCGACGGGCGCGCCTTCCAGGTTGGTGAACTTCACCCCCTGCGGGGTCAGGATGGCCACATCGCCATCGGCCAGAAAGTACATCATGCGGGTGTGGTGCAGGATTCCAGGCACATCCGAGGCGACAAACGATTCCCCCTCACCCACGCCGATCACGGCCGGCGGGCCATTGCGCGCGGTCACGATGGTGTCGGGCGCATCGGCGGAGATCACGCTGATGGCGTAAGCGCCGGTCAACCTGCGCGCGGCGCGGCGCACGGCATCCTCCAGCAGCATCGTCTTGCCCGAGGTTTCGGCCGAGCGCATTTCCTGCTCTATGAGGTGGGCGATGATCTCGGTATCGGTTTCGGTGACGAAGGTGTGGCCTTCCTCCGCCAGCTCGCGCTTCAGTTCCAGGTAATTCTCGACGATGCCGTTATGCACGACTACGATGCGCCCGGTGCAGTCTCGATGAGGATGGGCGTTCTCCTCGGTTGGCCTGCCATGGGTCGCCCAACGGGTGTGGCCAATGCCGTAAGTGCCGTGCAGGGGATGCTGCCGGATCACTTCTTCCAGGTTGCGCAGCTTCCCGGGCGCCCGCCGCAGCTCGAGTCCATGTCCCGCGGTCCCCACAGCGATACCGGCGGAGTCATATCCGCGGTATTCCAGCCGCCTCAAGCCTTCCAGGATGACCGAGACTACGTCCTTGGGGCCGACATATCCCACGATTCCGCACATGGGTCTATTGTACGGTCGGTAACCGGCGGCGCTTATTCTTCCAGGCGGTAGGTAAACTCTTCGATCACTGGGTTGGTCAAGACATCGCGGGCGATACGTTCCACTTCGGCCCGCGCATCGGCGGCTTCCATGGCGCGTAGGGTAAGTTGGAAGTACTTTCCTTGCCGCACGTCCTCCACGGCGGTGTATTGCATGCGTTTCAGCGCGCCATGGATGGTTTGCCCTTGCGGGTCGAGGACGGTGCGCTTCAGCGTGACGTAAACATGCGCCTTCATGGTGGGGCGATTATAAATGGCGGGCTGCCTCACTGGGTCGATCCGACGGCCCGCCTCTTCGCTTCCATTGTCTTCTTCAGGGAATCCTCCGCAAAGGATTGCAGGATCGGGTCAATCAGGGCTCCCAACCCGAAGGGCACATCTCTGCTGAGGGTGATGGCCTCACATTCCATATACACTCCGCCGTCCCGCTCTTCCATGCGCCAATACGAGTTCATCGCCCATAGAAACCCGCTCCCCTCTCCCTCGGCGAGATCTCGCTCTGAGGGCTTGCCCGCGTCCTCTACCTGCCGCACCGATTCGCTTCGCGATTGAATTGCCAGCCGGGTTGGCCCCAGCGGCAGATAATCGATCGCCTGCACGGTATCCACCACAGCGGTCAGGACCTTCGTCTTGGTGATTCGGTAGGAAACGACGAAGTGGTTTCCCTCATGAGAGAGCACTTTCACGCGGCTAATGTCAGGCCCGTATATCTTTGCGTAATCTGCGTAATCCTGATCCACTTTCTCCACCCGGGCAAGGGTTGCGCCGGGCAAAAAGACACCCCCAATCCAGTGCTGAATCATTCCATCCGGCACTGACAACGATTTCACCTGCTGGGTGACGATCTCCCCCCGTCGCACAGCCTGTTGGCGGGCAGCATCGCGGGCGATCCACAAAAAGCCGCTCTGGGAATGATCTTGCGCCGCCATCTGTGTATCGAGCGCCGCAATGTACTTTTGGTAAGCCGCTGTCGTTTCAGGCTTCAACTCTGCCGCCGCAGCCAGCGGTGCGAACAGGAGCCAAAGCAGCGCGCAAAGATGCATCCAGCTCCGGCGTGTGGGGGCGCCAATTTCTGAGACAGCGTTCATGGCTTCCTTATTCTTGCTCTATCGCCATCGCGATGCTGGAAAAAGATAGGGCAGAATCGGACCAGGCCCGAACGGGACGCAAAGCCCCTTATGGGGGTATTGGCCCTCGTACGATGATTTGAAGCGCAAGAAACCTGGCGGAAGAGGGGATTTCCTGCCGCCCCGGGGAATCCGGGGATGGCCGGGCTAGCCAGCGGCGTGGCGAATCCGGCCTAAAGAGTTGAGATGAGAAAGATCGATCGATCCGCCCCTTGGGGCGTCCCAGGGGCGGCGGCCCTGAGTTGCGGTTTGGTTTCAGGAATGCGAGGTTCCCGTCTTTGGTTTCCGTCGAGGTGGCGGCTAAGTCCTTTGTTTTACGAAGGGGCTCAAGTTTTATTTTTTCCGCCCCCATAAGCTACTAAGGGGAAAGGTATTCGCCGGCCGCTGGTCTTGGTTGGAACGTATTACAGCTTCGTCTTGCTGTCCAGGGTTTTGGGAAAAAAAGATGTGGAAGAAGGGTAGTGGAACTACGGAAATGGGAGCCCCCTGCTTTAGCAGGGGATGGACAACGGCTACCCCGGGCTCACAAAGCACCCAGGACTAACTCTTACGACAGCTCGTCCGTTTCGGGCAACGCCAACACGATCTGGCATCTTACAGACGAAAAGACGCGTCTCGGCGGCAGCCTGTCGACGGAACGGCAACCCTATGCGTACGACCCGATGGGCCGCGTCACGGGCGAACTGCAGTGTACGCCGGGCAATTGTTCGGGGGTGACGGTCAACCAGGTGACGGTCACCTGGTTGTCTTGAGAAAGGGCTTTTCCCGCCAATAAAGGCGGAGAGTAGCGCAACGCGCGATCAATTTGTTGGCCCGCCTCCCTATACATCCAGCCGAGGCTGCCAAGTACGTCGCAAATAGTCAAATCTCTTCGAGGACGCTTTGTCCGTTCCCAACTGAATTGTCATTCCACCTGCCCCGGCTTGCCGTGGGACCGAAGCGAGGTGGGGGACCCGCTGTTTTGACTACCAGAACAATCTCGGACCCGGAAGGTCACCACCTTTTACTCTTGTACTTTTCGCGTCAAGCATCTATTTGGGCATCGGCCTGAATCCTTCTTGCCTTAGGTTCAACCATGGCTACAACAGTTCTATGCGCAGCTCGCGGCCAATGGCATGAGCGGCGCGAGAGAGGGTTTGCAGGGTGACCGCGTCGTTGCTGGGGTCGAGTAAACGGTTTAGGGCCGCACGGCTGGTGCGCATCCGTTTCGCCATCTCCATCTTGGTGACGTTGTCCTTCTGCATGGCCTGCTGAATCTGCCACGCGACCACTTCCTTGATCGCGATGGCGCGGGCCTCTTCCAGGATCCCCTCCTCCCGGAGGAAGTCGTTAACCGAAGACCCTATGTGCTTGTTGCGTGGCATGCGCTTCTTCATCCCGTAACCTCCTTCATCCTGCGTTTTGCCAGCGCCAGATCGGCGGGTGGTGTCTTTTCCGTTTTCTTGATGACCCGTGCAGGACGATCAACACGCCCTCGCGAAAGCAAAGTATCAGCCGTGCGATCCGCTGGCTGGGCAAGGTAGACCGGATCTCCCAGAGGCCATCTTTCAGATTACGCACCAGCGGCATCCCCACGGGCCAGCGGAACTGTACCCGCATCAAGTCAAGCCCGATGGCGCGGCGGTCACCCGCCTCAAGTCCCCGCAGCCACTCCCGTACCGGTTCATTGCCAGCCTCGGAGCGGTAGAACTGTGCTGGAATCTCCGGGGCTTTATTCACAACCCTATTATGTACCAAAATTGATACGTAAGCAAGCACTATTTAGCACCGAACGCACGAAACCCCAGGTAATCAGTCTGGTGTTTCGCTTTACGCACGTACTGGACGCTGTCTGAAAAGTTGATCGAGGCCGAGGGTGACACGCTTGCCTATCCTCGCCCGCCCGAACCGCCGTTTACGATAGCCACCGGTTCCTGGTATGACAATTACCCGCTTCTGGTTCGGAGGCAATGGCCGCAACAATATCTTCACGCCCGGCTTCGCTGAAAATCGACTCCGAAGCTTTGAGGTATTGCGGTGTTTCGACCACGGTGTGCACACTTATGGTGTACTCCATTGGACATTTTGTATAGGAGCACAAAGCGTACGAGGTCGAGTAGTTCGTTTGCGCCCGAAAGCGGTAATCAGGCTGGGCAACACGCGACAACCCGGGGACGACAACACGGGGCCAAGTCAGCCCAATCCGAGGCTTCCATTGCGGTGTTCTTCGCAACCGTCTTCCTAAATGACCTGCCGGTTCCATTTCACCTCAATACAAACCGGGACAAGCGCGATGAAAAGGAACGACGCCCATGCTCCGTCCACGAAGATTGAGTGATAATAAACCGGCCACATCGGCAACCATTTCCTTGTGCGATGATGAGCTAACAGAGCTCTGCCATGGTTACCAAAGAGTGGGTTTCTCGCCCTGGACGCGGCTCAGAAACCGTACTACTGTCAAAGTGAGGAGTCCTACGTCGGCGCCGTCTTGCCACGACGGCTCTGCTTGGCCTTGCACCCGCGCCTCTACCCGTGCATCCGCCACCCACCACCGGGAAGCATCAGCGCCTGTCCGCGCGATGACTCGGGTGTGGCAGACAGAAATGTAACGAAGATCACGCCTGTCCGCAGCATTCCTGCGCCCCGCCGGGGCGCCTGCGGAGAGAAGAAATAACCGGGCAATACAGGGTACGCTCAGTGCGTCCCCTTGATTGAGCAGTTTTGACAACTTGGGAAATAGCACCACCGGGGACTGTCCCAGGCCAGAGGTCGCGGACGCTGGGTAGGTCCGGGCTAACTCGCCGCAGCGCTTCAGCCCGGACCGAAATGAGCTCTCTCGAGGCCGGCCATGCCTTCGCAGCCAGAAAGCATCTGTCTGTGGTGGCGGTATGATTCAGGGCGTTGAAGGACTCATGGAGGTCCCCTATGAGAGAGTGGTTCGAAGGAGGACCTCTCGGAAAACAATCAGCTGGCCAGGACGTTGGACCCCTAAGCAGTTGATGGGGGCGGGAAAAATAAAATTTGGCCATCTTCGTGAAACAAAGGACTTAGCCGCCATCACAACCGTCTAACTGCGGGCTGTGGGTATCCACACCTCAGAATTATCTTTGCAAGACGACCCTGCTTGGGCTTTTGCGGGGGACGGGGTTTTGCGCGCGAAGGACGGAATATACCGTAATTGCAATATGAAGAGTAACAATGGTAAGTACGACAAGCCAAAAAAGGCGCGCCACGCCTGAAGTTAACCAAGTAGGCGTGGAGACAATATCGAGCATGCATGAAAACGCTCCAAGCTACAACGAAGATACTCAAATAAATAAGTTGAATTGAGCGCCTTGAATGAAATCAAGGGCTTAGCCAAATTTTCACGTGGGCTTTGCGGGGCTCGAGTGAAGTGGCCCCCCCTCGATTGAGGGGGTGGCTTAATGCGCTTAGTGCGCTTACTGCGCACATTTCTGCAGGGCATGGAAGGGACATACAAAGGAACCCAGGGGGGCACCCAAGCACTTATCTGGCTTATCTCGCTTATCTCGCTTAATTTGCATATTTCTACACAGGCATGGAAGGGACCTGGGAAGGAACCACCCAAGCCCGTATACCTTCGCGTAACTGCGTAATCCTGATCCCCTTTCTAGCCGGGCAAGGGCAGCGTCGGGCGAAAGGACTCCTCCAATCCAGTGCTGAATCATTCCGTCTGGCACTGATAGGGATTTCACTTGCCGGCTGACGATCTCCCCCCGTCGCACCGCCTGTTGGCGGGCGGCCTCGCGGTCGATCCACAAAAAGCTGCTCTGGGAATGATCTTGCGCCGCCATCTGTGCATCGATCGATGCAATGTATTTTTGCTAGGACGCTGTCGTTTCAGGCTTCAACTCTGCCGCAACAGCCAGCGGTGTAAACAGCAGCCAAAGCAGCGTACAAACATGCCTACTACTCCGGCCTACCGTAGTGCCATTTTCCGGGACAGCGTTCATGGCTCTCCTCATTCTTGCTCGATCACCATCGCGATGCTGGATAAATATAGAGCAGAACCGGACCCGGCCTGAACGGGACGCAACAGGACGCAAAACCCCTTTTGGAGGTATCGGCCCTTTTACGATGAATGGAAAGCAAGAAACCTGGCGGAGAGAGGGGGATTCGAACCCCCGGTAGAGGTGTTAGCCCCTACAACGGTTTAGCAAACCGCCGCCTTCAGCCACTCGGCCATCTCTCCAGGCTTTGCTGCTGGGATTATATCCGAAGCGAACGGAGACGATCCCGGTCAGCGGTTTCCGCCTGCTTCGGAGGCGGTTTTGTTGTCTTTGAAGCGATTGACCGCTTCGACCACTTTATTGCGGGCGTAGGCGGCGTCGTGCCACCCTTTGACCTCCACACGCTTGCCTTCAAGGTCTTTGTAGATGGCGAAGAAGTGCGTCATTTCCTTGAGCATGTGGGGATAAATTTCCGAGTAGTTCCAAACATCGGCGTAGCGTGGGTTGTTCTTGCCCACGGCCAGAACTTTCTCGTCCGGCACTCCCTGATCGAGCATCTCCAACAGGCCGATGGGCCTAACCTGCATCACGCAGCCAGGGAAGCTGGGCGCATCCACCAGCACCAGCACATCCAGCGGATCGCCGTCCTCGCTGAGCGTGGAGGGAATGAAGCCGTAGTCGCCGGGATAATGCACCGGCGAATACAGATTGCGGTCGAGACGGAAGACGTGCAGAGTCTTGTCATACTCGTACTTATTGATGCCTTCCGCGGGAATCTCAATGACCGCGTGAATGACTTCGGGGCTCTTCTCCCCTACCGGCAGTTCAAGATAATTGACCATGGATTACTGTCCTCATGAGATCTGCGCTCCCGGGCGATGACGACAGGCGATGGCGACAGCTCCGCAGCCGCTTTATCATAACTCAGGTAGGAAGGTGGATAGCGCTTGGGCGCTCAGAAGGAAAGCTTGGCGAGGTGCAGGCTGAGCTGGACGGGTCTGGTCCACAAGAGGGACACAATCGGCTCGTGGTAACCGCGGGACGCCAGCCGGCGGCGTGCGGTCGAACCCAGCTCGGTGATGGCGTTAGAGTATCTCAAGCAGTTTCTCGATCAGTTGACGGTATCCGGTGGAGGCAATCACAGCATCCACACCATTACGGAATTGCACCAGGCCGACGCCGCGCTGGTAATCCATCGACAAGCTGACGATTCGCTCCAGGGCCGTGGCCCGGGCGTCGTCAAGCGTCACCTCGACGCTCGTGGATATGTATTCGCGGTGGTTCGTAGCCGGCTGCTTCAATTGAATCCCTCCCCCGAAGAATCAACAAGCAGTCGTCCAGATCCACCGCTTGTTCCGTAGCATAGCGGCTCACGCGCTGCTGGCTACAACTATTGGGTAACAACGGCCGACATAAAGGTACTCGTGACTGGTAATACCTTGCCCCCTCTTTCTAGCCCTTCCACCGCGGTTGACCGCATGAAATCAATGTCTTAGAGTCGCTCCCCTCCGGGCGGGAGCGGTTTGCCGGCGGACCATCCTGGTGGCGGATACAGCGAAGGGAAAAATGCTTTAGTATCCATTACGGTTTGAAGACGCGGCTCTTGATCGAGCTGTGCGCGCGAATGAGATGTAAGGAGTCTGTGGATGGCCAGGCCGTCGAAGCAAAGCAAGATACTTAACTGTGTTTTTCTGTGGTTGACACTGATGCCGCTGGCATCGCATCTGGAGGCGAAGGTGACCAAGTCTGTATTCGGCGATATGCCGGATGGAACCAAGGTGGAGATCTACACCCTCGAAGAGGGCGCGATTAAGGCCCGCGTTATGACCTACGGCGCGCGGCTGGTGTCTCTTGAGGTGCCCGATCGCACCGGCAAGGTCGCTGATATCGTCCTCGGTTACGAATCTCTGGCAGGCTACACCGCCGACCCTAAGAGCTACTTCGGATCCATCGTTGGGCGCTATGGCAACCGCATCGCCCATGCCACCTTTACCCTGGACGGCAAGCGCTATCAGCTGCCGGCGAATGACGGCGTCAACACCCTACACGGGGGGATCAAAGGCTTCGACAAGCTGTTATGGCAAGGGAAAGAAATCCCCCATGGAGTCGAGCTCACCCTGGTAAGCAAGGATGGCGATCAGGGCTTTCCAGGCACGCTGACCGCGCGGGTCCGCTACACGCTCGAAGCGCATGCGCTCAAGATCGAATACTTTGCCACCACCGATAAGGACACGGTTCTGAACCTGACCAACCACAGCTACTTCAACCTTGCCGGCGAAGGCCAAGGAACCATTCTCAACCACCTGGTAATGATTCCCGCTGACCGCTACACGCCCGTCGACTCCGGGCTTATTCCCACTGGAGAGTTGGCCCCGGTCGCAGGAACCCCCCTGGATTTTCATCACCCAACCGCCATAGGAGCCCGGATCAATGACGACAACGAGCAAATGAAGTTAGGCGGGGGCTATGACCATAACTACGTCCTTAACGGAAAAATCGGAACCATGCAGCAGTCCGCGCGGGTGGTTGAACCGACCACCGGGCGGGTGTTAACTGTGGAAACGACTCAACCTGGAATGCAGTTCTATTCCGGCAATTTTCTCGACGGAACGCTCCATGGGAAACACGGTCACGTCTATGGCAAGCATGCTGGATTTTGCCTGGAAACCCAGCATTTTCCCGACTCGCCCAACCACCCCAAGTTTCCCACCAGCGAGTTAAAGCCCGGGGAAACCTATCATGAGGTCACAATCTTCGGTTTCTCCACCGCCCCCTAAACACCTTCGCAGCCACAAATGACGGATGGGTCACCCAAAGGGACAAAAAATGATCCGGGAGTGGCTGGACAGGAAGCGTATATCTCTGCCCGCTCTTTGGAAAAAACATGTACGACGACAGCAGTGATCCCACTCAAGCCAAAAGAAGGCTTGAATGGGCCACCCAACATTTTCCGCCGACCAGGGATTTTCATCGGGGAGAATCCAACCCTCCGGCCACTGCCGGAGGGTGCACCCGGGATGCTAACCTCAAGTATTGAAGGCCAGCATGCCGGAAAAAACCCTACTGCAGCAACGCTCCACTGAACCCGGCTCCGGCCTTTCCAGCGGCAGCCGTTTTGTGCGCGCGTGCCTGCGCCAGCCGGTGGACCAGACCCCGGTGTGGTTCCTGCGCCAGGCCGGCCGCTACATGCCGGAATACCAGGCTGTACGCCGTCACCATTCGCTGCTGGAGATCTGCAAAAACCCCGAACTTGCCGCTGAGGTGACCATCACGGCCGCAGAGAAGCTTGACGTCGATGCCGCTATTATCTTTGCCGACCTGTTGTTGCCCCTGGAGGGCATGGGCCTCGACTTTGAGTTCCTGGCTGGAGAAGGCCCGGTGATTCACCACCCGGTGCGTACGGCGGACGACGTGGAGAACCTGCGCATCGATCGCGCCCACGAGCTTGGCTACGTGGCCGAGGCTATTCGCAAGGTCGTAGCCCACTTCCAGGATCGCATCGGCATCGTTGGATTCTGCGGAGCGCCCTTCACCCTTGCCAGCTACATGATTGAGGGCGGCGGGTCGCGCAATTACGTCTACACCAAGTCGCTCATGTACCGGGAGCCGTCCGTCTGGCAGCTCTTGCTGGAGAAGCTTGCTTCCGTGCTCGCCGAGTATGCGGCCCAGCAGGTGGAAGCAGGAGCCGACGTCATCCAGATTTTCGATAGCTGGGCAGGCGCCCTGAGCCCGACCGATTACCGCGATTTCGTCTTGCCCGTGACCACCCGGTTAGTGCGCGAGGTGCAGGCGCTGGGTGTGCCCGTCATCTACTTTGGCGTGGACACCGCGACCCTTCTGCCCGCCATGCGCGAGACCGGCGCCGACGTGATCGGCCTCGATTGGCGGGTGCCGTTGGACCAGGGCTGGTCTGCGCTGGGTCACGCGGTTGCAGTGCAAGGCAACCTCGACCCCATCACCCTCTTTGCCGGCGAAGATCTGCTCCGCGAGCGGGTGCGCCAGATACTCGCCCAGGCCGGCGGCCGCCCCGGACACATCTTCAATCTGGGGCACGGCATTGTTCCCGGCACCCCGGTCGAAAATGTGCAGCGGGTGGTTCAGTATGTGCGGGAGTTCAGCGCCGTGCCCAGCTCCATGACTGGAGCCCCTTCCCATGGCTGATATCGCACCGCAGCGCCGCGCGGTTCTATTGCTCGCCCATGGAACGCCGCAATCCCTCGACCAGATTCCTGAATACCTGCGCAATATCACCAGCGGGCGGCCCATGCCCGACTCCGTGGTCGAAGAGATTCGTCACCGTTACAGTCTCATTGGGTCAAGCCCGCTCACCGAGCTCACTCTGGAACAAGGGCGCTTGCTCTCAGAAGCGCTGAGTCTTCCGGTCTATGTGGGCATGCGCAACTGGAAGCCATACATCGCCGAAGTGGTGCGCCAGATGCGTGACGATGGCATTACCTCGGCCGTTGCCATCTGTCTTGCGCCCCAGAACTCCCGCACCAGCGTGGGGCTCTATCGCCGCGCCGCCTTTGCCGAAGCCGGGGGCGCCATCGAGATGGACTTTATCGACGGCTGGGCCGACCATCCCCAACTTGCCCAGGCCTTCGCCGAACGCCTGCAGCCGGTCTGGCAAAGTCTCTCGGCGCGCATTGGTTCCATGGCGCCGGTGCTCTTTACCGCCCACAGCGTCCCCTGCAGAACCATCCAGGTGCAGCCTCCAGCTACCGCAGGCCAGCCCGATCCAAGACCGGATCCTGGTCCCGACCCTTATTCAGTGGAAGCCAAGCGCACCGCTGCGAATGTGGCCGCGCTGCTCGCCCCCTTGGGCCTCACCGAAGCCGACTGGTTTTTCGCCTTCCAGAGCCAGGGCATGTCGGGGGCGACGTGGATCGGTCCCACGGTGGAAGACACCCTCACCGCGCTTCGCCAGGAGGGCCATTCGGCGGTCGTGATCCAGCCCATCGGCTTCCTCTGCGACCATGTCGAGATCCTTTATGACATCGATATCGGCTTCCGCGATTTTGCAGCCGGTATCGGCCTTGAAGTTGTGCGCCCGCAGTCACTCAACGACTCTCCTCTCCTAACGGCGACGCTCGAGGATCTGACCCGGCAAGGCTTCGCTCGCCTCGCTGTGCGATCCCAGGTTCTTTCTCCGCCCGTCGCCGCCTTATGAGCACTGGGACGGCCCAGGTTCCACCGAAACGC
The DNA here is from genome assembly GCA_963788515.1 of uncultured Acidobacteriaceae bacterium. Lineage (GTDB taxonomy): Bacteria > Acidobacteriota > Terriglobia > Terriglobales > Acidobacteriaceae > PALSA-350. The sequence continues at coordinate 496,119 of CAWBGZ010000015.1, read as the reverse complement.
ATTGCCATAGTGGGCGGTGGGATCAGTGGCGTGGCCACCGCTTATCAATTGGCCTGTGACGGAGTGGAGTGCACCCTTTTTGAAGCTTCAGACCGCCTCGGCGGCATCGTAGAAACAGTTCGCCGCCAGGGTTTCGTCATCGAGTGCGGCCCTGATTCCTGGGTGACCGAAAAGCCATGGGCCCGCGAACTGGCCGTGGAGCTGGGTCTCGAAGACCAGATCGTCGCCTCCAACGATCATTGGCGGCGCACCTATGTGCAGCAGGGCGGGGAGCGCCTTGCTCAGCTGGTTCCCATCCCTGACGGCATGCGCATGATGGTTCCGGCCAAGTGGGGTCCACTGCTGGAATCGCCGCTATTCAGTTGGCAGGGCCGGCTTGCCTATCTGCGGGAGCCAAAACGCGCCGCCGAGCTTAAAGCATCCGCCCCCGATCATGACGAATCCGTGGCCGACTTTGTGCGCCGTCACTTCGGGGAAGAAGTTGCCCGCACCATCGCCGGTCCGCTGCTGGCTGCGGTATTCGGAGGCGATATCGCGCAGCTCAGTGTGCGTGCGGTCATGCCCGCCTTCGTCCGCATGGAAGCGGAGGAAGGCAGCTTGGTCCAGGCTGTGCAGCGACGAGCGCAACAGCCCCCACAAGCCATCTTCACCACCCTCGCCGGCGGGCTGGAGATGCTGATCGAGCGCATGGTTTCGAAGCTGCCTCCCGGTTCTTTGCGCCTGCGAGAGCCGGTGATAAGGATCGAGTCCGAGCGCGGCAGCTGGCGCCTGGTGACCTCCCGGGGTGAAGACCACTTCGATGCCGTCGTGCTGGCCACTCCGCTCCACGTGACCCGCTCGCTGCTGCAGCCGCTTAACGGCCATGGCGCCCGTATGGCCGGCTTGCTGCCGCAGCAGGCGACCTCGGCCATCGTGGTGGCGCTGGCCTTCGCTCCCGCCCAGGCGGCGCGCATGCGCATCCCGCGCGGTTTTGGCTTTGTGGTGCCGCCGGTTTTCGGCGAGGAAAGCGCTGCGCATGGGGCGGTGCACCGGCTGTTGGCCTGCACCTTCGTGGATCAGAAGTTTCCCGGCCGAGTCCCGCAAGGGGCAGTCCTGCTGCGCGCCTTCTTTGGCGGCCACGCGGGCGATGTGCTGCAGGGCGAAGGCGACGATAAACTCATCGAGCGCGCACGCTTGCAACTGAGCCGCGTCCTTGGCCCGTTGCCGGAAGCCTCGCAAACGGTAGTGCGCCGTTGGCCACACTCCCTTCCGCAATACGCCGTCGGCCACCTGGAACGCATGGCGCAGCTGGAATCGATGGTAGGCGCCACCCCCGGTCTCCATCTCGTCGGCAGTCCTTACCACGGGGTGGGATTACCTGATCTTGTCCGTCAGGGGCGCGCTATCGCCCGATCGCTCGCGGAGCAGCCACATGCACCGCTTTTGGGTTGATGTCGCAAACTGACACGCGTGCTTTCCGTTTTCGCATGAGCAAAAAGAAACCCGGCAATTCCATTGGGCTGGAATCGGGTCGCATCGCGCCGTAGCGCGATGGTGTCAGCTATGAAAAATTGAGATAGCGATTCGAATCGGCCTAACTGCCGATAGGTAAGAAGGGCTAACTCTATTCCTTATCAATCTTCCATCTCTGCGCTAAGACCAGAATGATTAAGCCAAAACAGAAAGTCGTTATTGTCGGGGCCGGTCCAGGTGGCCTGGCTGCTGCTATTTTGCTGGCCAGGTCGGGTGTCGACGTCACCGTGGTGGAACGGCGAGAAGTGGTTGGCGGCCGCACCTCCACCATGGAAAGGAACGGTTTCAAATTCGATACCGGGCCAACTTTTTTTCTCTACCCCAGAGTGTTGCGTGAGATTTTCTCCGCCGCCGGCAGAGACCTCGATGAAGAAGTCCCGATGTACCGGCTGGATCCCCATTACCGCCTGGTCTTCGGCGCGGGCGGAGAGCTGGTGGCTACGCCGGATCTGGGGCGGATGGAGCAGGCGATCGCCCAGCTCAGCCCGGAGGATGCCCGGGGCTTCCACCGCTTCTTCTGTGACAATCGCAATAAGCTGGAGAAATTTACGCCATTTCTCGAGTCGCCCTTCGAGAGTTGGAGAGATCTGGCCAAGCTTGACATGCTCAAGCTCCTCCCGCTGTTGCGTCCCTGGCGCTCACTCGATTCCGACCTGCAGAGCCACTTCAAAGACGAGCGGATTCGTCTCGGCTTCAGTTTCCAGTCCAAGTATCTGGGGATGTCGCCGTTTACTTGTCCCAGCTTATTCAGCATTCTCTCCTTCCTCGAGTATGAGCACGGAGTCTTTCATCCGGTAGGTGGTTGCGGCGCGGTCACCCAGACAATGGCTCGCATCGCGGAAGAACTGGGCGCTCGCGTGCTGCTCAACGAGCCGGTAGAAGAAATGGTTTTTGCCGGCCGCAAATGTACCGCGGTGCGTACCGCCAACCGCACGCTGGCAGCCGATGCCGTGGTGGTGAACGCGGACTTCGCCCAAGCCATGCAGCGCATGGTGCCGGACAGCATTCGGCGCCGCTGGACCGATAGCAGGATCGAGAAGAAGCGCTTTTCCTGCTCCACCTTCATGCTTTATCTGGGCATTGAAGGGCGCTATGACGAGGTCTCCCATCACACGATTTACCTGGCAAAGGACTACCGTCAGAACCTGCGCGATATAGAAGAACTGCACCAGCTCTCAGACGACCCGTCTTTCTATGTGCAGAATGCCTGCGTCACGGACCCGTCGCTGGCGCCGAAGAGGATGAGCACGCTCTACGTGCTGCTGCCGGTGACGCACGAACATCGCAATGTCCACTGGGACATGCAACAGGCGCGCTTTCGGTCTCTGGCCCTGCAGCAGCTGGAAAAGATCGGCATTAAGGATGTGGAACGGCGCATTCGCTTCGAGAAGGTGGTCACGCCGCCAGACTGGCGCGCGGAGTTTGCCCTGCATAAAGGCTCTACCTTTAGCATGACGCACAATCTAAGGCAGATGTTGCATCTGAGGCCGCACAACCGGTTTGAAGACCTTGACCGCGTCTACCTGGTCGGCGGTGGCACGCATCCCGGCAGCGGTTTGCCGGTGATCTTCGAATCGGCCCGCATTACCGCCCGGCTGCTGCTCGAAGACCTGAAGGTTGAGCCCCAGTGGGACGCCACTCCGGCGCTGGCCGAGGCCGCCATGTACGAAGCAGCGTCGTGAAATGGCGACAGGGTGCACAATCAACAGTATGCCGCAAAAAGTACAGCGCAGCTCTGTTTCTGACCAGCCGTCGCTGCCTCAATCCGCTGTGGTCGGCCACGCCCGAGCAGCGCAGTCCAGGTGGGCACGGACAGGCTTGCGAGCGCGCCTGGCTATTCTGCGCCGAACGCGGCACCGCATTGCGGCTACAGCAGCCGAAATCGCGCGCAGTGTGCCTTGTGAGCAGGCCGGCGCACTACATCGTACCGTGGCTGATACGTTAGTCTCTGAGGTGCTGCCGCTGGCCGAGGCCTGCAGATTTTTAGAAAGAGACGCGCGCTGGATTCTCGCGGGTCAGCGGCTGAGCACGCACACTCGCCCCTTCTGGCGTCGCCGGGTCACTGCGGAGACCCGCCGCGAGCCGCTTGGTGTTGTGCTCATCATCGCTCCCGCAAACTACCCGCTGTTCCTGCCCGGAGTGCAGGCATTGCAGGCGCTCGCCGCCGGGAACGCTGTTCTTTGGAAGCCGGCGCCTGGTGGTTTAGCGGCAGCTGAGGCACTGCGCGCTGTCCTGGTGGGCTCTGGCCTCGATTCCGCTTTGCTGCAACTGCTGGACGAGTCGCCCCAAGCGGCTGCAGATGCCATCGCTGCCGGCGTCGACAAGGTCTTTCTCACTGGCTCAGCAGTCACCGGCACCGCCGTTCTTGGGCAATTGGCAGCGCATTGCACGCCCGCCGTCATGGAGCTCTCAGGCTGCGATGCGGTCTTCGTCCTGCCCGGCGCTGCAGTCGATCGCGTGGCTGCGGCGGTGGCCTTTGGGCTGCGGTTCAACGGCTCCGCGACCTGCATGGCGCCGCGCCGCCTTTTCCTGGTCGGCGAACATCCTGGCCTGAAGCCGGCCATGTTAGATGAGTTCAAGAATCTTCCTGCCGTCATGCTGCCGCCGCACATTCGGGCTCAGCTCGCAGATCTGCTCGAAGACGCCCGGCATCTGGGTGGCTCGCTGCTGATGGACGGATCGGTCGAAGAGCTTCGCTTCGCCGTGATCAACAAGGCATCGCCTGACATGCGCATCGCGCAGAGCGACATCTTCGCCCCTGTGATTTCCATTTTCGATGTGCCGGACAGGGACGCTGCAATCGCAGCGCAAGCGCTTTGTCCTTACGCGCTCACTGCAGCTATCTTCGGGCCGGAGAGGGAGGCCCGTGATCTGGCTTCGCGGCTCGCGGTCGGCACTGTGCTGATCAACGACCTGATTGTCGCCACTGCTGATCCGCGGGTAAGCTTCGGTGGGCGCAAAGCGAGCGGCTTTGGCGTCACTCGCGGCCGCGAAGGCTTGCTCGAGATGACGGCGCTCAAGACGGTCGTCGTGCAACGCAGCCGCGATCTGCGCGCCTATCGCCCCACGACCGCCGATCATGAGCCGTTCTTTGCCGCCTACATCGAGGCTGTTCATAGCGGTAGCTGGCGCGCGCGTTGGCTCGGACTGCGCCGGCTTTTACGTAGTGCATCCAAGCTCGATTGAGGGGTGATCCGTCATGCACGTTGCAGTGATCGGTTCAGGATTAGGAGGACTGTCGGCCGCTTGCACCCTGGCTGCGCGTGGCTACGAGGTCGAGGTATTTGAAAAGAATCCATGGCTCGGTGGTAAGGCCGCGGTGCTGGAGGAGCAGGGTTTTCGCTTCGATATGGGGCCCACGATTCTGATTCAGCCCTCGGTGCTGCGGCGTATCTTCTGCGAAGCCGGGCGCGACATGAATAATTATCTCGACATGGTCCGTCTCGATCCGCAATGGCGCTGCTTCTTCGACGACGGCACGGTTCTGGATCTGAAGGACGATGTCCGCGAGATGGCCGCATCGCTCGAGGGCAGGGAACCGGGACTGGGCGCGCGCTTTGCTTCGTTCATGGAGCTCTCTGAAAAGCTGCACACCATCTCCGACAAGTTTTTCTTCTGGAAGTCGGTGGGCTCGATGCGCGACACCTTCGATATCGGCGGCAGCTTCCAGCTCTCGGTGCTCAAGGATGTCTTGAGCATGCGCCTGGGACAAAGCGTCTCTGGAACTATTCGCGAGTTCATTAAGGATCCGCGTGTAGCCCAGATGCTCGATCACTATGTGCAGTACGTGGGCTCGGCGCCGGATAACTCTCCTGCTATTCTTTGCTCCATTGGTCACATGCAGGCTGAACAGGGGATCTGGTACCCGAAAGGAGGTACCCGCGCTGTGCCCCAGGCGCTGGTCCGCCTGGGCACAGAACTGGGTGTTCGTTATCACACCTCGGTTGAGATCAGGCGACTGCTCATTGAGGGCGGCGCCATTATCGGGCTCGAGACAAGCAAAGGGGAGGAGCATCGCTTCGACGCCGTGGTCTCGAACGAAGACGCGGTGCGCACCTATCGCGAACTGCTTGGCGGCGAGGTTGCCGATCGCTTCGACAAGCGCAGAGAATACGAGCCTGCTTGCTCGGGTGTGGTGCTTTACCTCGGTCTTAAGCAGCGCTACGAGCATCTGGCGCACCATGACTTTGTTTTTTCCCGCGATCCGCATGAGGAATTTCACTACATATACGACCTCGCGGATCCGGCGCCGGACCCGACCTGCTATCTCGCCTCAACCGCGGTTACGGATCCCACCACGGCGCCCGCTGGAGGCGATGCGCTCTATGTGCTGGTGCACACGCCGTTTTTGCGCCATAAGCATGACTGGTCAAGAATGTTTCCACCTTATCGCCAGGTGATTCTCAATAAGCTCAAGCGCACAGCAGGTCTGGTTGATATTGAAGAGCGCATCATCTTTGAGCGCGCTCTCACGCCGGTGGATATTCTTGAGCGCTACAAGGTACTGAATGGAGCGATCTATGGCATCTCCAGTCACGGGCGTTGGAATGGAGCCTTCAAGCCGGCCAATGCCAGTCCTGACCTGGAGGGTCTATACCTTGCGGGAGGGGCAGCCCATCCTGGACCGGGGATGCCGATGGTGATGATGAGCGGTTGGATCGCCGCCGACGCGCTGGACCAGCACTATCGTGGAGCAGAGGCCGCTGTCTCCGCGCGCAGGCAGGCGGAGCAGCTTCTGGCTCATGCGTAGAGAGGGCTCAATTGGGGTTTTCTCGGTACCATCGAATATTGAGCACCCCATGTCGGATGCCAGGAAAGAGTTTCAGGAGAAAGCAGCATGGCATCGCAGGAGAGGATCGGCGCGCGCGACTCTACTTTGATCACGCCGTCGCGGCGCATGCTGGCATTTTTTTCCGGGTATCTGCACTGGTATATCGGGCGCCATTTTCATGCCATGCGCGTGGCCCATAGCGACCGCTTTCCCAGCGCGCCCGGCCCGCTGGTCGTCTACGCCAATCACGCGTCGTGGTGGGATCCCCTCTCGTTCATCGTCATCTCGCGTTACTTTCTTCCTGACGCCCGCCACCATGCGCCCATGGATGCCGTTTCATTGAAGCATTACGGAATGTTCCGCAAGCTGGGCCTATTTGCAGTAGAGAGTGGAACCCCGCGCGGAGCCGCCCAGTTCCTCCGCGCTGCTGGCAAGATCCTCTCCACGCCGAACTCCGTCCTCTGGGTGACTCCCGAGGGGCGTTTCACCGACGTGCGCACCCGGCCCGCAGTCTTCCGTCCCGGCCTGGCGGCGCTCGTGGCACGAACCGGCGCCTGCACACTGGTGCCCCTGGCCTTTGAGTACACCTTTTGGGATGAGCGCTTGCCGGAGATCCTGATCTCCTGCGGCGAGGCGATCAAGATTCCCGACGGACAGCTGCGTAGCGCCGCGGAGTGGAGCGAGCAGTTAGCTGCTGGCCTGGCCGCCGCCCAGGACGAGCTCGCCGCGCTATCCAAGCTACGGGATCCGGCGCTCTTTACCACCGTCCTCTCCGGCCGGGTTGGCATTGGTGGCGTCTATGATGCATGGAAAAAGCTCCTTGCCCTGCTGAGCGGGCGCGTGTATCAAGGAAGCCACGGGAGCATCCGCCGGTTATGAGTAACGCATGGCTTATTGGACTCGCCTTCTGCTGCGCGACGGTGCCGGCCGTGCTCTGGGTGTGGAACATGCTGGTCTATCGCGAGCCAGAGGCCGGCAGCTGTGCGGAAATGGGACAATGCGTTTTGCCCGATGCCGTGTCGGTGCTTATCCCCGCCCGCAACGAAGAACGCGTCATCGCCGCGTCGCTTACCAGCCTGCTCGCCTCGCGGGGAGTACAGATCGAGATCATTGTGCTCGATGACGGCTCCACAGATCGCACGGCAGAAATCGTGGTCAGCTTCGCTGCCCGCGATCCGCGCGTGCGCCTCGAGTCTTCTCCTCCGTTGCCGAGCGGCTGGAATGGCAAGCAACACGCTTGCCATGCGCTCGCGGCGAAGGCCCGCTCCAGCATCCTCTGCTTTCTCGACGCAGATGTGCGTCTTGCTCCCGAGGCCCTCGTCCGTATGTCTGGGTTTCTGGCTCGCTCCGGCTCCGACCTGGTAAGCGGCTTTCCCAGGCAGGAGACGGAGACTCCCCTGGAGTGGCTGTTACTGCCGCTGATTCACTTCGTGCTGCTTTCTTATCTGCCGCTAGCCGGCATGCGCGCCTTGTCTGCGCCCGGCTTCGCCGTCGGCTGCGGCCAGTTCCTTATGGTGCGCCGCGATGCCTATCGCAAGAGCGGCGGCCACGCGCAGATCCGCAATACGATGCATGACGGGCTGCTGCTGCCGCAGCTCTTTCGCCGTCATAGTTTGCGCACCGATATTGCCGACCTGACCCATCTCGCCACCTGCCGCATGTATCACAGTGCTTCGGAGGTTTGGCGGGGTCTGGCCAAGAATGCCACGGAAGGGATGGCTTCGCCCTCGCGTATCCTGCCCTTCACTTTTCTGCTTTTCTGCGGTCAGATTCTTCCCCTTCTCTTGGCTCTTTCACTGCTCATCCACGGCACGCCCCACGGCACGCTGGGACAGGTCGCCCCGGGGCTGTATAGCGGTCTCGAACAATCGCTCATACTGGCCGCCCTGGCGGCGTCCTTCGTTCCGCGCCTGCTGTCCGTTTGGAAATACCGCCAGCCACTGCTCAGCGCTTGCCTGCATCCGTTGGGTGTTGCTGTATTGCTCACGATTCAGTGGTATGCCCTGCTGCGCAAGATTGCCGGCCAACAAGTGACCTGGAAAGAGCGCGCATACCGCGTGGGGTAAGGTATCCAATTCTTATGATGGGCTCTTTGCGCTCGGTTAAGTTTGCGCTGCTGATGGTCTCGGTCCTGTTGTTTCCAGGTGAAGGAAACGCGCATCAGACAGCCGCCGCCAACTTTAACCAGCGCCTGGCCGAGGCCCGGCAGCAGTACTTTGCCGATCTTCAAGGCGATCGCGCAGCCGCGGAGAAAGCACGCGCCAGCTTTGCCGCGCTATCCCGGGACTACCCCGGCAACCCGGTGGTCGATGCCTACAGCGGCAGCCTGGAGCTTTTGGATGCCGCCCGCACGTGGGCGATATGGGACAAGCGCAGACTGGCCAATGAGGGCCTGGCAAAAATGGATCAGGCAGTCAACCGGGCGCCGGACGATCTGGAAGCCCGCTTCATTCGTGCCGCGTCCACCTGGCATCTTCCTTTTTTCTATAAGCGGCGTGCGCAGGCAGTGGATGATTTTAGTTACATTGCTCCGCGAGCTGAGAGTGCAGTGGCGACGGGAACTCTGCCGCCCGAACTGGCGGCGGCAGCGCTCGACTATTACGGCCAGGTCCTCATCGACCGCAGCGACAATCACGGTGCCAAACAGGCCTTCGAAGCTGCAGTTCGTATCGATGGTTCGAGTCCCGCCGGGCGTGATGCATCGAAGCGCCTGCGCAGCGAATAGCAGTTTCTTTATTCCCCGCTCTTAAGCGGCTTGCGGGCAAAGTAATAAAGCGAACCCGCGAGCAGGGCAAACATCAACACCGACACCCAATCGTGATGCAGTGGATTGGTTGCCGGCAGCAGCAACACATCTTCCTTGCCCGCGGCCGTTTCATAAAGCTTGAGCGCGACACCCATCAGGCCCACGATGCCGCCGGCCGCGATCAATCCGCTGGCATAGAGCGAGCCGGGACTAATCTCACTCTCAGTTTCGATCGTGTCCGCGCGGGCTTTCTCCACCGCCCGGTCGATCATCCAGCGCACTATGCCACCGGCGAAGATGGCCAGCGTGGTCGCGATCGAAAGATATGCCCCCACCGCGAAGGATAGGGAACGAATCCCCAGCAGTTCGATAGCAATGACCAGGAAGACGCCCAGCAGCACCAGGCCCCAGGGTAGCTTGCGGCCCAGGATGCCATTGACCACTGTGGCCATCAGCCGGGCTTGCGGCGCCGCAGCCTTCTCGCTTCCAATGCCCTGGATCCACTGCACCTCGATTTGTTGCGTCTGCGGATTGTAGAGGTACTTGCCGTCCGCCAACTCCGGCGAATTGAGCGCGTTCAGTAATACATAGTTATTCCCTGGGCGGGTCTCGACGGTTTTATCGCCCTGGATAACCCGGATCTGCCCCTGGTGAAAGTGCTGCTCCTCAATCTGCACTCCGCTATGAGGAATGGCCATATCCCATGGCCTCGCGGTCTGGCGGAACTCTGCCAGCCCCTGGTTCATCAATTGCAGTGTCGCTCCGATGGCCAGCGTTGAAACGCAGGCGCCGATCACCAGCGCTATCTGTTGCTTGCGTGGAGTGGCGCCAATCAGGTACCCGGTCTTGAGATCCTGCGAGGTATCGCCTGCATTGGCGGCCGCGATACACACCACGCCTCCGATGGTGATAGCCAGGGCGCCGAAGGCAGGCGCCGTCCATCCATTCACCAGGAAAATCGCGGAGGTTGCCATAAGGGTGGCGATCGTCATGCCCGAGACAGGATTCGAAGAGCTGCCAATCAACCCCACAATGCGCGAGGACACGGTGACGAAGAGAAACCCGAAGATGGCCACCAGCACCGCGGCGGCAAGGTTAGCGAGCCAGCTCACTTGCGCTCCTGGCACCGGCTTGAAGGTGAGGAAGAAAAACATCATCAACACCAGGACTACAGATCCGCCGACCACCACGCTGAAGGGCAGATCGTCGTCGGTGCGCAGCGGGGCGGTCTTTACGCCACCACTGGGGCGAAGGTTTCCTGCAGCCGCGCGTAAGGCGCCAAAGATGGTCGGCATGGTCTTGATCAGCGTGATGAGTCCTGACGCGGCCACCGCGCCCGCGCCCATGGGGCGGATGTAGGAGGCCCAGAGATCGCTGGGAGACATTTGCGCAATGGGTTTGGTCCCGGGATAGATGGCTTCAGGGAAATGGGAGCCGAAGAAATAGATAGCCGGCATGAGAACCAGCCAGGAAAAGACGCCCCCGGAAAAAAGCAACCCGGCGATTCTGGGCCCGATAATGTAGCCCACGCCGAGGTATTCGGGAGTGACATCGGCGCGGATCGCGGAGCCTTTCAGCCACTGTGGCTGATAGTCTGGCGTCCCTGGCCATACGCCGAAGAGATTTTCATTCTGGAATAGGGTGTAGATGCCGCCTAAGCCCAGGCCCAGAAAGACCCGCCCGGCGAAGGAGCCCCCGCGCTCACCCGCCAGCAGGACATCTGCGCAGGCCGTGCCTTCGGGATAGGTGAGCCGGCCATGCTCCTCGACGATCAATTGTCGCCGTAACGGGATCATAAAGAGCACGCCCAGCAGACCACCCAGCAGCGCCAATAGAAAGATGCGCGAGTACTGCAGGTTGAAGCCGAGAAAGATCAGGGCCGGCAAGGTGAAGATCACGCCGGAGGCGATCGACTGCCCCGAATTGCCGGTGGTTTGGACGATGTTGTTTTCCAGGATCGAGGCGCGGCCGAACGCCCGGAGGACGCTGATGGAAAGCACGGAGATGGGGATTGACGCCCCCACGGTCAAACCCGCGCGCAGGCCAACATAGACGGTTACCGCGCCAAAGAGCAGTCCAAAGATGCAGCCCAGCACCAGTGCGCGGGGGGTTAGTTCAGGGCGGGTCTCAGTTGCTGAGACGAAGGGTTGAAAAGCTGGCTGGCTTGCCGGCACTCGATGGTCCTCCCAAGGATTGCAAACAACTGTATCTCGACTTGGCGGAATCCGCTTTAATCTAACGTATGACCCTCCGCAAGCTGCTCGCCTACGGCGCTATCTATTTCCTTTGGGGTGCGTCGTTCCTGGCCATTCGGCAGGTGGTTGCGGTGACTCCACCCTTCTTTGCGGCCTGCTTCCGATTTCTGTGCGCCGGCGCCATTCTCTATGGCTATAGCCGCTGGCGCGGGATGCCGCAGCCCAACCGGCGGCAGTGGATGGGCACCGCGGTGCTTGGCCTGGTCATGTTTGCCGGCGACTACGGCTGCCTTTTCTGGGCGGAGAAGGAAGTGCCTTCGGGCCTGGCGGCGGTGATCGCGGCCACCATTCCGGTCTGGGTCCTGCTGGCGGAGTGGTGGTTTTCCGGTGGACAACGGCCGAATGCAAAGGCGCTGGCCGGTATCATGCTCGGCATTTCGGGGGTCATTGTGCTCATGATTCCCACGGGCTTTCATCACAGTAGCTTCAGCACATCGGCATTGGTCCTGCTGCTGGGGTGCTTCTTCTGGGCCGGAGGCACGATCGCCAGCCGCCACCTTGATCTGCCGCGGCAACTCAGCATGAGCTCCGGCCTGCAGATGCTCTGGGGAGGGACCTTCCTCTTTTTAATTTCCGCCGGAACCGGGGAGCTGGGCACGCTCCCGCGTCTCTCCCGGCAATGGAATTGGCACCTAGCGTTCTCCATGGGCTATCTCGTGCTCTTTGCGTCCATCATTGCCTTCAGCGCCTATGTCTGGCTCATCAAGCAGGACCCCGTGACCCGGGTGGCCAGCTATGCCTACGTCAACCCGCTGGTCGCTTTGCTGCTCGGGTCGTTGCTGGCGCAGGAGCGGCCCACACCTTTGCAGTATGTGGGAGCTGCGCTGGTGGTGGCCGGCGTGGCTTCTACGATTGCCGGCAAGCGGGTTGCGCCGCGTGAAACTGCGCAAAAGGCCGCGTAAACATAGGCTGGCGCTCAGCCTTGACTTGCCCGTATACTCTAGCCATCGGCGGCAGGGCAGCTGCGAGCCTCGCCGGCCGGCTGTGAGGTGCGTCTTTCCTGGTCAGAGTATCTCCCTGACTCTCGACGTCCCGCTGGCGCAAACTTCGGTTTGGCGGGCTGTTGTGCGTGTGCTGCGAAGTCCCGCGGACAGCCTCTCGTGTGCTTTGTTTCCCTGCTCCTGTGTCCTTTGTAGCCGTTCTCTCCTGCGTCTTACCCGCGTTCCCATCTGTGATTTCTGCTGTACGCGACTCCCTCCGCAAACAGGCACACTGTGCGCTTGCTGCGGGGAGGATCTGGGCATTTCAAACCTTTCTACTGCGGCCCCCAGTGACGATCCTGATTCCCAACTCCTGTGCCAGCCATGCCGCCTGGCTGCTCCTGCCTTCGTGAAAGCGGTGGCCTACGGGGGCTACCATGGCGAGCTTCGCTCGCTGGTTCATCTGCTCAAGTACGAGAGTATGCAGCCCGTCGCCCGGCGGCTGGGCACGCTGCTGGCGGATAGCCTGGAAACCTTTGCATCGTCCGGAGACGCGCCGCGACAGATGCTGGTGATTCCGGTGCCCATGCACCCGGTTAAGCAGCGCCAGAGGGGTTTCAACCATGCCGAGTTGCTGGCCCGTGCGGCCATGGCGGAGTTGCGCCGCCGGCATCCTCAACTTGGATTGCATCTGCAGACCAGCTTGCTGAAACGAGTGCGCGTTACGGTGAGTCAGGCAGGCCTGACTACCCACCAGCGCCGGCAGAATCTGCGCGGCGCTTTTTTTGCGCCTCTCCCCGGCAAACTGGCTGGACAGCACGTTTTGCTGGTCGATGATATTTACACCACCGGGGCCACAGCCCGGGCCTGCAGCCGGGTGCTGATGAATGCCGGCGCGGCCTCGGTCCGGGTGGCAACGGTTGCCCGCGCACAGCGCGAAGGAGTCGCTTCCTGGGATCCTGGTTTTTTGCGAACGGGTTTCCACCAGGCGGCCGGGTAGGGTTTGGAAGGTACGTACCGGAGGATCAAGATGTCTTTGGGAAAAGCCATGATCCACGCACGCAAGCCGAAAGCAAACGCGCAGGGCCGTGCGCTGCCTAAGGAACCTGTAGAGCCGCATGAAGGGTGGCCCGGCCAACGGGTTTCTTCCGCCTACACCATGCAAAAGCCGGTGCTAGTGCTGAATGCATCGTACGAACCGATCAATATCTGCGGGGCTCGCCGGGCGTTGATCCTGGTGCTCAAGGGCGTGGCCAAGACGGAAGAGGAACAGGGCGCCATTTTGCATGCCGCGTTGCTGCGCATTCCCATGCCTTCGGTCATTCGCCTGCTGGAATATCGCCGCATCCCGCACCAGACGCGCGCGCTCTCACGGAAGAACATCCTGCTGCGCGATCGCAACAGCTGCCAGTACTGCGGAGTGGTTCTGCCCGCGGGAGAACTTACGCTCGACCATGTTATGCCTCGTTCCCGCGGCGGGCTCTCCACCTGGGAGAACCTGGTTGCGTGCTGCCACTCCTGCAATCGCAGAAAAGGCAATCATCTGCTCAGCGAGCTCAGTGACATCAAACTGATGCGTGAGCCTCGCCCCTTCTCGTTGCATACCAGTCGCCACATCATGCGCATGATCGGCCACTCCGACCATAAGTGGCGTAAGTACCTCTACTACTGAAGGTCTTGTTATCCCACTCAAGCCAACAGCAGGCTTGAATGGGCCACCCATCCTTGGTTGCGATGAGGATGGCCTCGGGGGAAAGTTCGCGCCCTAAATTGCCCTAAGTCCTACCACCACACCAGCCTGGTCAGCAATGGGAAGTAAAGGGCCATGCGCAGGGGCAGGGCGTTTCCCTGTACTTTGCGCATGACCTCGGCATACGACTCCAGCTGGCGCGCGTACTTCTCCTTTTCCTGGGTGAGAAATGCATCGATCCCGGAGGCGCCATGGCGGGCGGTCTTGTAGTCGACGATCCATAGATGGGTTTCTTCTACTGATCCGGGTGTTTCTCCGGCGTGAAATATGCGATCGCCGCGCAGCGTTTGCACGACTTCGCCGGCCCAGGCTGACCACGAGATTTCGTTTTTCGCGCCGGCGTGCGCGCCCAGAATCCAGCGTCCTGTGGGATCGCGAAGCACGGCTTGGAGGGCCCGGACTACGTCTGCTGACAACGGCTCAGCCTCCACTCGCGGCAGCCCGCTGGAGCGCAAGATGGCCAGCGCGCGTGCACGCCAGCCGGCGACCTCGTCGAATATTGCCGGCGAGACTCCGGCGGCGTCGATGCCGGAAAGCTTGGCCAGGTCCTCCAGCAGCGCGTGCACAACAGTACCGAACGCGCGCGCAGCCAGCGAGCCGCGCGGCCGTTCGATGATCTCCGGATTTCTTTCCTGAGGTTGTGGAGCGGTTGCGTACGTTGGCGGCCTCCAGTCGGCGTGCAGGCGGCGCAGTTGGATAGACGGGAAGCCCGGCGGGAAAGCAAATTCCGCTTGTTGCGGTGTCGCGTCTGCTGCGGGCTCTTGTGGGTCACGCGCACGCTCGAACTCGTCCTTGAGAGCCGGCCACGCGATCCCCAGCAGGCTGCGCCGCTCTCCTGGGCTTAGCTCGTTGTTGACTTTCGTGACGGCGGTCCCCAGCAGATGCAGCTCCTTGCGGGCACGGGTGGCCGCCACATAAAGCAGGCGCTTGGCTTCATCGTCTTCGCGCCGGCCTTGCAGCTCGCCAATCCAGGCATAGATGCCACCCTGTTTTCCGTTGCGGCCGATGGGAGCAACCACGAATTCCTGCTCCTCCGCTTCCTCCGGGCCAATCAACCGGGTCTGTTCCAGCCAGCGAAGCAGTGGTTGCGAATCGATCCGGGTGGCGCGTCCCAGGCCAGGCACAATCACGACGTCGAAACCCAGCCCCTTTGCCTTGTGGATGGTCATCAACTGCACACCGCGGCGTTCGTCCGCAGCCGGGTCGGGTTGCGCGCAAAGTTCAGCAATCTGTTCTTCGAGCCCGGCGGCCTCCGGGCCTAGCTGCTCGAGCATGACAAAGAAGGTTTGGACGTTCGCGTAACCCGCGCGGTCGACGCATGCGCGTCCCCCGAGGGTCACCCAGGTACGTTCTACCCATCGGGCCAGAGAGACTTGGCGATGCCTGCCACGCAGTGCGTCTTCGAGCACCGCAAGCACGCGAGCGGCTCTCTGCTGCCCGTCTTCACTGAGCAATGGCGTGCGCTCGCGCAGCAGTGCGAGCATTGCGGGTTGCCCATGGTCCTTGACGTCGCTACCGCCGAGGGTATGCAGGTCCCTGAGGGTAAGGCCGCACCATGGCCCGCGCAGTACGGTGAGCCACGCGATGCGATCCATGGGATGCAGGAGCGCACGGGTGAGCGCCGTAAGGTCCTTGACCTCCTGGCGTTCGCTCAGTTGTTCAATTTCTACCGCACGGAAGGGGATCTCTGCCTTGCGAAGTCGTCGCCCAATCAGGTCCAGGTGGGAGCGTGCGCGGACCAGGACGGCTATTTGGAATTCGCCCCGCTTACGCTTTGCCGCTTCCACCGCGGGCCAGTGCTCCTGAATGATGCTGACCACCTGCCTGGCTTCTGCTTCGTCCGCTGCGCGTTTTTGCTCCGGGGTGGCTCTGGAGGAGATGATATAGGGCCACACCTTCACGCCCAGGCTGCCGCGTGGCGCGGGCCTATGGGACATGGAGGGGGCGAAGGTCACCTGGTATTCACGGCCTGTAGCGGGGCCGAAGATCTGCGCGAAGATTTCGTTCAACCGGTCTACCAGCCCGGCATGGGAGCGAAAATTGGTTTGCAACTGCAAAGGTGTCAATTGGACCGCGGCTGTTCCTTCGCCCAGGCCGTAGCGCCGGGTGCGTTCGAAGAGCTCTACCTCAGCTTGGCGAAACATATAGATCGATTGCATGGGATCGCCGACCAGGAAGCAGGTGCCTCGGCCCGCCGACTCCCATCCGCCCGCGATCAAGGTGAACAGCTCGTACTGGCTGCGCGATGTGTCCTGAAACTCGTCCACCAGAAGATGAGGCCATCGTTCGGCAACATCGGCTGCCAATTCGCTCAATTCGCCCTCGTCATCGCGCAAGACCTGCCGCGCAGCGAGACCTAGTTCGACGAAGTCCACCACGCCACGTTCGGCGAAGACCAGGCGCAGCTCCGCGACCGCATAGCGCAGAATAACGAGCATGTGCTGCAGCATTTGCGACTCTTCCTCTGTGTAGTGCTGAGGGGGAAGGGCGCGCAGCTCGGAGAGCATGGTGAGGAACTCGGGATGAGCGTCGAGAGAAGCAAGCAAGTTTCTGTAGCGCTGCCTGGGCGCGGTCCCGATTCTGCCAGTGGGAAATCCTATTCCAGCGGGGACGTTGGCGCGCCACTCATCTTTTTGCGTAAGCAGGAAGTCACATAGGGTGTTCCAATGCGCGTGATCGGTGAGGTGGCGAATATCGGTGACACTCTTCAACGCGATCAGATCAGAATCCGGATTTACGTGATTGCAGGCATGGCTCAGGACTTCCACCAACTCCTGCGCGAGATCAGGATGGCCTGCGAATAGTAACTGAGCTTTTTGGATGGCTTCGTTGTGTGTGCGGCGGAGCGGCTCTTCAAGTTTGGTGCGGGCACGCGACCAATCAAGTGTTTCCTGGGCGGCGAGAGGCAGGTAGCGCCCCCACTGGTCCCGTTTATCCAGCATCTCGGCGATCAATTTCTGGCAATCCGGAAGGCTGGTCGAGCGCAACTGTAAAAGTGCGTCCAGGGCGCTTGATAGCGGCTCCTCACTCCCTAAATGGGACAGAGTGCGCCGAGCCGCGAGGGCATAGAGCGGTTGGGGTTTGTCGGTAGGCGAAAGCGATCCACCCAGCCGTGAAAGCAGGGGAGTTTCATGCGCGATCGCAAGGCAAACGGCATCGATGGTCTGAATATTGAGCCGCTCTGGCTGTTGGAGAAGATTCCATCCGCGCCGGGCGTCGTTCTCCAGGGCGCGGCGTGCGAGCTTGATCTCGGGAAGGTCGTCACTCGTTTCCGCCGTCTCCCGGGCCGCATGCAGTTTGCTAAGCACCCGCTCCCGCATCTCCGCAGTCGCGGCGAGGGTGAAGGTGATGGCCAGGATCTGTTCCGGTTCGTCCACTTCCGCAAGCAGCTTCAACAGACGGCGAGTCAGCAGTTCCGTCTTGCCCGAACCAGCGGGAGCCTGAACGAGAAAGGACTGGCGGGTCTCGAGTGTCTGCGCGCGGGCGCTTTCGTCGACCGGCTGCAAGAGCAGTTCAGTCATCGTCTTCATCCGCTTCGTCGCCGGCAGCAGCGCGGTCACTCTCGGCTATGCGGCAGAGTCCGGAGAGGTCGCAATATTGGCAGGTCTTGGGGTACTGCTTAGGGTCGACTTGCGCTTCGCCCCTGAGGAACTGTTGTCCCAGGCCGCTTAGAACATCCTGCCAGCCGTGCAGCATATCTTCGCTGTAAGGCGGCCTGGTCAACTTGGTCTCACCCGGCATCACGGTCCGCGCGTCTTTCACGCGGCCGATGAATTTCACGTTGTCCTCGCGGACCCGTCCCAGCAGCACGCCGGTGAGATGGTCGATCTTTCCGAAGCCGGCATACAGGGGCAGTTGCGGCTCGTCCGGCCGGGGACCGTCCCAGGAAACTCCGTTCAGCATGCCGGTCTTGTAGTCGATGATGACGCGGCCGCCGGCGACTGCGTCGATGCGATCCACGCGCACTTGCAGTTTTAGATCTCCCACGGTTGCTGCTAGTTTTTCTTCACCAGCTTCTACGGTGAAATCCGCGCGCCTGGCTTCGTAGTCCAACCACTCCTCAATGAGAGAGACGATTCGCTTCTGTTCCGCATCGAGATAGGCCTGGGTCCAGCTGTGCTTCAGCGCACGGCCCCGGTATTTCTGCAATGTGGCTGCGACGTGTTGCTCAACCAAGGCATGCAGCCGGGATTCTGCGCGGGCTTCGATGAGGGCATCGCGCGTCCTCAACTCTGTCCACAGGTTCTCCAGGATTTTATGCACCACCGAGCCACGCTCGCGCGCTTCCAATCCCCAGTCAGTCGCGTCCATCGGCCTGGCGTCGAGCCGCCTGGTAGCGAAGGATTGGAATGGGCAGGCTGCCTGGCGGCGGAGGACTTCAGCGCCCCCGGCATTCTGTTCCACTGGCCAGGGAAGGATCGCCGCTGCCTCGTCTTCTGATAGCAGGGCAGGGAATTCGTCCTCCTGCGCGAGGTATTCATTGGCCCCAATTGAGATCCGCAGTGTTTTCCCTTGTACTCTTCGCCTGCCGGCGCCCACCAGCGTCGAGGGGCGGCAGACGCCGTCGGCATTCTGCAAGGGATAGCTGAAGACGCACTTGGCCGTGCTCTTTTCGAGGCGTGCGGTCACCTGTTGCGCAAGCTTCCAGTCGGCAGTGCTGTCCGCGTGCGGCATGTTGTGGGTTTGCTGCAGCGACCGGGTAAGAAAAGGATGGCGCCGTGCGACCGCCGGCCAACTGGCGTCGTCGGCGCCTAGAAACCAGAGCGCGTCGAAGGTTAGACCGGCTGCTTCGAAGGGTCCCATGATCTGGACGGCAGCATCCTGCGACTCGGGTGCGAAGATTGTCTGCCGCGCCTGCCGCTCGAGCACTTCGAGGAACTCAGAGTAGCTGGCCTTGCGTCCATCGAAGGCCAGTGCAGCTACGCTGTCGAGCAGCTGCGACCATCGTGCCTGCACCTGAAAATCTTCGCTTTGCAGGGGATGCGCTCCGGGCCAATGGACCGCATCCAGAATCTTCTCGGCCACGTCGATCCACTGGGCAAAATTCAAGGAGCCATTCTGGGGGAGCAGGCGACGCCCCGCCTGCAGACTGCGGCGCAGGTTGTCGGGCGGGTTTGCGGAGTAGAGGAAGGTTTCGAGATCCTGCTCCGGCTGCCTCATCGCCTGACGCCGGAACTTGACATCGAATTCTGCGATGGGCAGCAGTTCGTCGTGCTGCGGGTGAAGAAAGCCGGAGAGTAGAAGCCAGCTTACCTGGTCCAGCAAGAGCGCTGCGTTCATCCAACGCAACAGCAAGAGAGCACTCCGCGCTATCGGCACGTCGGCGAGAGGAACTCCTAGAGAGAATTCGAAGGGAAGAGGCTTGTCGTGTTCCCCGATGGCGACCGCCTGGGGCGCGAGTATCTGGCGAAAGATTCTCTCGATCTCGGGGCGCACAGCGGAGACGTTGGGCACTACGACTGCTATGCGCGCTGTGTTTCCTGCTGCTGCCAGTTCGTGTTTTACCCAGTAGGCACAGGTCGCGATCTCGTCCCGTTTATCGACTGCTTCGACGAGGGTTGTCTCCGAGGTAGAGACTTCGCTGGATTCGATTAGCTGGACGTCGTGGCCGCGATCGCGAAAAGCTTCGATCAGTTGTGCCTGCGCGGGCGAGACGCGATCGAAGCCGGTCAGCACCAGCCGGGCGGTTGCTTCCACCTGGCCTGCGATTACGGCTTCGCGCAATACCAGCGGTAACATGGCACGGCTCAGCCACTCCTCTTTGCGGCAGGTGCGCTCAAAGGCGCGCGCCCACTCGCGAAAGCTTTCGACATCCTGATTGCCCAGACGGTCGCCGTGGAGGAAGTTGAGTGCGCCGTAGGTACAGAGCAGCGCGTAGGCTTGCTGCGCGAGCTCTGCGACGCCGGCCACGGAGATCAGGCGCCGGCCCTCGATGCTGGGCTTGATCAACTGCACCCAGAGCTGTTCTTCCTGCAGGCTTGTAAGCAGGAGGCGCGTCTCGCGACCGGAACGCAGTTGTTTCTGCCACAGGCGGTGCAACCAGCTATCCCAGTCCAGGATGTCGGCGGATTGCCAGGCTTCGAATCCCTGTCTGCGCTGGGCTTCGCCATCCAGCCGCCGCAGGGCCCGAGCGGCGCGCGCGCTGGATGCAATGACGGTGTCGCCGGCGTAGATCGCTGCGGCGATGACCGGGGGGAGTTGCATCCTTGTTTTATACCGCAAAGATTGGTGCTGTGCCGGATGACGAGCCTCACGCCGTCTGGCCCGTCACTTCACCTCAAAGGGAACTTCACCCGCGTGATATGTCCATCCACCGATAGCACCTCGAACGGAGCGCCGGTACACGCACGGTCTCGTGCGATTCAACTTGCTCAAGTGAGCGTGTTCAGTGCGCGCGGATGTCAAATGTGAATTCCGAATCGCCAACGCCCTTGGCATCGGGAACAGCAACATCGTACGATTCGCCCGTGCCGAGAACTTCAAATTTCGATCCGTTGAATCTGCCGACTGCAGTGACGGTTGCTTCCATTGGACGAAAACCGTTCTCGCGGATGCGATTGCGGAGATCGCTCATTTTGAACGTATTCCCGGGGGTGAGATCAATTCCAAGGATCCCGGTCTTTAGACTCACTTCCACTGATTGCACGCCGGCCATTCGATGAATCGACGCACTCAACCCGCGAGCGCACAATTCGCAGTCCAATCCGTATACCTTCAGTTGAATCCGCCGATACTCTGCCCGAACCGGCTCGATAGCCAGCAATAAGCCGCAGAGGACTATCCCACGGAAAGCCTTTTTCCAGGGAAAAATCATCGTCGCCCTTTAAGGAAAAAATAGGTCACCCCGATGAAGGCCCGGATTCCTTCGGCGGGTTGCGTACCGTTCAGTTGGCTCCAAACCGGAAACATAACTCCCCCCTGGAATGCGATATCCCGGTAAGTGTACAAAAAAGTGGGGCCGGTAAAGATTCCCTCGCCCCCCGAATTTGGCAGAACGACATAGTCGTTCGCGTCCGCAGGGGTATCGTGAACGCCCGCAGTATGGCTGTGGCCACCACCGCCTACCGGTGTCGTTGATATGGATCCCCCTCGATGCGCCAAACCGGTCCACTCGCCGGTCGTCTCCCAGAACAAACGTACATCGGGTCTGGGGTAATCCTTGAAGAAGAACTGCGGTCGCCAGCCGATGACCGCGCTAGTGAGGAGCGAGTTACTTTGGTGGTCCTCACTGTCTCCCCAATGGCCATATTGCTGATAACCTGCGCCTGCCCAAAAGTAGTACCGTCGGGAAATGTGGCCGGTCGCTCCGGCGATGTAGTACGCCGGTTCGCGACTCAGGGGCGGCCCATCGAGACGCGGCAATGTCTGCGTCGTTCCGGAAACTCCCAGATACAGAGTGCTTTCATTGCGGGTTCCAATTCCGGTTAAGGCGTGGTGAAATCGCCACGCAACGAGTGCCTCCGCCTGCGGTTCACCCGGCATCATGGCGGTGAATCGGCCCACCGGATGCTCTCCGTAGTTAACATCAAACGGCGCAGAAAAGGATATTTGGAAGTTTTCCGTAAGCCCGTAGGTGAATCGCGGACCGATCATGACTACGCCACCACGCGACATAGCCACGGTTTCGATGCTGCTATCCCCAGAACCCAAAGTAGTTGTGGAGTAACCGAACGCCGGGCCATGCGCATCCGCCCATCCCCGTATCGCGCCCAACAAGCACACGCAAAGGAAAACAACGCGTTTCATTGCCCGTCCGTAACCGTGCAAATTTCAGAGATCCCGCATTGGAATGCAGCTTTAGAACGAAGGGGCCTGCAAACGGGAAAACCCCTACCACTGAGCAACCGTACCTTTTCTGCGTCAAGCATTGATCGGCAGCATAACACTCAACAATCCTCTTGGAGAAAGAATCTGCGGCTCCCCGTCACCCCGGGGCGGGAGAGCTGGCCACAGAATCGTATTGCTGCGCAAGCTGCGCGAGATTCTGTAATGTTATGCCGATCGCAACCACCGGAATGCCGCTCTAGTGTTCTGTCCCTGAAGTTCCTGGAACAATTCGAGGAATCGAAAATGTTCCAGAAACTGCGCTCAGGGGCTGAAGCCCATTTGGTTTTGCAGTGTTTGCGGCACGACTGAAGTCGTGCCCTGATACAAAGCCGAAGAGGAGTTCTTCAACGAACTTTAGGGACGGGACACTAGATACCTGAAGCTGCACCCTATATCCAGCGGTGCTTATCGTGGGAGCGTAACGACCCTTTGCTTTTCGATTTTGAAACGCGTGCTATAGGAGCAAGGCGTTTTCATTGCGGAGCGCTTTGGCGAGAGCGTCGCTGTCGGCCATACTACTGTAAAGTCCGGGGGTTACGCGGACGACCGGACCCTTGGTCACTCCTTCGCGCCAGACCGTGAGAACCCGGTATTTCTCGAAGAGTACGTGCTGGACGCGCTGGGCGTCCTGGTTGGTGCGCATGCCCTTCAGCCGGAAGCTGGTAATGGCGCAGTAGCGGGCAGCATCGTCAGGAACGCATATCTCGATGTTAGGGACATCGCGCACCTGGTCCACCCAGCGATTACGGAGGCTGCGGAGATGCTTCTCTTTGGCCGCTGCGCCGACGGCGAAGTGGAACTCCGCTGCGCTGGGGATGCTCAGCACAGCTGCGAAGTTGACGGTGCCAGCGGGCACGCGCGCGGCAATTTCGTGCGGCGGCAAATCGTGGTCGTCGTACGCGATCTCAATATCTTCTATGCGCGCCTTGCGGATGTACATAGCTCCGGTACCGAGGGGTGCTGAGGTCCACTTATGGACGGACCAACCCGCGAAGTCGCAACCGAGCTCGGTGATCTGGAAGTCGAGGCATGCGACTCCGTGGGCGATATCCACGATCGTATCGACGCCCTTGGCCTTGGCCATGGCGACGATTTCCTTCACCGGCGTGACCAGGCCGGTCCGGTTGGACACCTGAGTAACCAGCAAGAGTTTCGCATTCGGCGTGCGCTTCAACACATCGTCATAAGCGGCCAGGATGTTGGCGGTTGTCGCCGGTTCTGGCATGGCAAACTTGACCACTTGCGCCCCGCGGTGGTCGCCGAGCCAGTCCATGGAAGCTATCATTGCGTCGTAGTCCAGATCGCAATAGATGACGGCATCACCGGCCTTTATGTTCTTGTAGTTCGCGATAAGGAGCTGTAGCGCGTCGGAGCCGCTGCGGGTAATGCCGATCTCGTCCGCATGTGCGCCGATCATACCTGCAATCGATTCGCGAGCCTCCCGTCCACCGGCGGCAAGGCACGCGCCTCCGGGTAGCACGTTCCGCGCCCAGAGCGAATTGGTGCGATTCACATATGCCGTCTGTTCCGCGTACACCCGCGCCACCGATCGCGGCATAATGCCCCAGTAGCCGTTTTCCAGATTGTGAATGCCCGGCTCGACGTCGAAGTGTTGCGGAAGAGTGTCGACGGGGATGGAATTAGGCTGAAGCTTCACCGGAACTGGCTCCGCGGCCTGTGCCAGAGAGGCCCGGTTAACCAGAAGAGCTCCAGGTACAGACGCGACTGCGGACTTCAGGAATCTTCGACGGTTAGTCACGTGTAAACCTCTCGTGGTGCGGTAAGCAATGGCGGGGTGTTTATAACGACTCGCCAGTAGCGAAACGGAAGTGAGACCTGGCCCATCACTTGACCTCAAAGGGAACTTCGCCCCGGGTGATGTGACCATCGACCGACAGTACCTGCCAATGAATAGCGTACTTGCCTGGGCTGAGCTTATAAGCGTGGGTAGTTAGGGTGTCGAGTGCTTGCTGCTTATCGAGGGCGAGGGTTGTTGACTGCCCACTCTGGTCGGCAACAGAGATCTGCGATCTGCTTCCGTCCACGCGCGAATTGAACTTGAACACCATGGAAACTACAGGGCCCTGAACGATCGAGTTCACCGAAGGGGTTGACTGCAGCAACACCGCATGAGCGAACGCGACGCGTGGTACTGACACCAGTGCGACCGCAATCGCGGTCATCAGACAAAGGGTGAAGAGATGCTGTATGCGAGAGGTCAGACGCGATGGATTCATTGCAAACGCTCCTTGAAATGAGTTTTTCCCAGCGGTGCCGCTGGTTGCCGTATGTGCGGATCAGCAAACGCAGGATTGGTGAGAAAACTGGTATCGGTCAGCGCATTCAGAAAGGCAATCAGATCCTCCACTTCACGCTGGTTCAGGTGGAAACCTTCGATGAACTCGCTGCGCAGCGGGCTAGGTCCTTTTCCGGCGATGGCGCTGTGCCCCTTGACCGCGTAATGGCGGCGAATGACCGCTTCCAGCGTAGGCAGCGAGCCATCGTGCATGTAAGGAGCGGTGACGGCAATGTTGCGCAGGGTGGGCGTGCGAAAGGCGCCTTCGTCTTCCGGGCGGGTGGTCACATCACGCAATCCGTGGTCCCAGGGCTTGTACGCGCCGGCTCCGTCTTCGTTGTAGAGACCGGTGTTGTGAAAGCCAGCCTCGGGAAAGGCTTGCCCCTGCTGCATATGATTGTCAGTAAAGTTGATGCCGCCATGGCAGTGATAGCACTCCAGGCGCTCTCCGAAGAACAGGGCCAGCCCCCGCTTGGCCGCAGGCGAGATGGCATTCGGCTCTCCATGTGTGTAGCGGTCGTAGGGCGAATTGAAGGACAGCAGGGTCCGCTCAAAGGCGGCAATTGCCCGGGTGAGGTTTTGCACGGTGATGCGTCCGTGGTCTTCGGGAAACGCGAGCGCGAACTGGCTCTGATAACTCGCGTCGCCGGAAAGTTCCGCGATGAGCCGGGGATCGTGCCCAGCCATACCCATCTCCAGAGGGTGCTCAGAAAAAAGCGGAACCTGCATTTGCTTTTCGAGGGAGGTGAGCAAGGGATTGGCCCAGGTGTAGCTGGAGAGGAAGGCCACGTTGGTCAAAGTCATGGAGCTACGGATGCCAGGTTCCCCGGTTACGCCAAGATGTACGCGTTGTCCATCGGTAAATGCACGCGCCTGCTGGTGGCAGCTGGCGCAGGAGATACTGCGATCCAAGGAAAGACGCCGGTCATAAAAGAGATCACGACCCAGTGCCACCTTGGCGGCATTCATGGGATTGTCGACGGGCACAACCGGGGTGGGCGCCCAGGCTGGTTTGTTCCATGCAAACGCACTTGTCTGGTACGTTGCCGCCAGCACGGAGCCGGCGACGACTGAGCCGAAGATGGCTATGATCAGCCCGGCGATGCGGCCTACGGTCACTCGTTCGTCCCCCGGTAAAACACCACCTGCGGCTTGGCCGGAGATCTGCCGTAAGGAATCCCCAAAGCCTCCATGATGGGAATGCAGTCCTTGTCCCCCTCGAAAGACATGCAGCCCGGAGCCGTGTCTGCACTGTTGGCTGACAAATCGGAGTGAGCCAGAAGATGACTCAGATCGAAAACAACGATGTCTTTGGTTGGGTCAAATTGGGTGAGCGTGATGATGGAGCGATTCGGATTTTTGCACTCCTGACCTGGAGCGGACTCGGGACTGACGGAGGCACATCCCGTGCTGCCAAGATGCACGGGAAATCCCGAGCCGCTGGTCCGGTTCCGCATGGGAGCGTTTTTGCCCGAGGGTCCACCGTTGCTCTTTGCCGGCTGCATTGCAGATGTCGCCGTCGTGGTTGGCTTTGGGGCAACAGCGGAAACTTCGGCGCGAAGGAATTTGTATCCATTTTGCCAGCTCCATTGCATCGCGGTCATGTTCAGAGGGGAAGGGGCAGTGGAACTCTCCAGGTGATCCAGATCGAAGGGAACGCCGAGGGTGAAACGCAGTCCAACGTAGGCGCCGGTTGCGACCGTGCCGGTTAGCTCCGGATGCATGGCGGAGTTTCCATTGCGGCAGCCCCCGGTCGCGTCCTCAAGGTCGATGAGCGCTAGGGATTGGTACTGCCATACGCCATCCTGATCAAGGGTGACCGGCGTTGCTGACCCATCCGCGCGGAGCAGTTCGATCTGGGAGACGAAGAACCTCAGGTCGACCGGTGTCACTGTAGTAGCCTTGCTACCCACCCCTTCATATTGGCTGCCGCAGGCGAAGATCTTGCCGGCCAGGCGGGCCTGGAACTGAATCCGCACCGGCTGTGTCGCGGCTGTGACTGTTTGAGCCCTAGCCGAGGTTGTAGAAAGCGACGGCAGCATGATGCAAACGAGGATTGCATTCCTCACACCGGCAGCTGCATAGCTGGTGAAGCTATGGCGGTTCATGTTTGCTCCATACATCAGTGGTAAGTCGAGCCGCAAATTGTCCACGACAGCGCACCTCATTGCGCTTCGCTGGACCTGCTGCGAACGCGAACAAAGGCGCGGGTTACAACCTGCGTGGGCTGAGCGCACACCGTTTGCAGCGAAGAGTTCTTAGGGATAAAGAGAGATCAGGCGAGAAAAGCGGGGGGGCCACGCTTCTGATGATCGCGGGAAATAGAAGCGCGATGTGACGTTTTAGTACGCGCGGAGAGTCCCGGGTGTTGGATCGTGCCACTATAGACGCCGCTTGTATCCGGCGCAAAAAGGGAGGCGTGACCCACGATTGCCAAGTGAGGGAAGAGCGGACAATGAGAGGGTGTGTTCTGGAGCTGCGTCTGACCCAGATCGGAATCGCTGGACGCACTCATCATCGAGCAATGGTGCAGCCCCGCGCGACGGCAGCAAGCGGGAAGCTGGGCGTCGCTGTTCGCAGCGAAGGCCGGTGCAATCGGCGCGTAGCCGAATAGCAAAGCCAGCATGGCTGCGAGAATCCGTCGCATACGGTTGCAGCATACACCGTCTCTGACGCCATGCACAAAAAATCAGCTGAACCAGCGCGAGCTTGCATCTCGCGCGCGAGGAGCGCGAGTTACAACCAAGCTATCCCTGAAGCCGTTGCTTAAAGCGTTTTAGATAGTTAGGACTACTGCTTCGCCGCAGCGGCAACACCGTGTACACTCACTGCATGCGGCGGATTGCGGCGCTTTTGTTGCTGTGCGTTTTCGGAGCTCTGTTGCCATCGGCGACAGTGGTAGCGCTGGCCGCGCCGCAACAACTCGTACCCATCTGCTGCCGTGCGCACGGCGCCCATGCCTGCATAATGGGGATGGCAGCCAACGCGTCGTCGGAAGCAGGACCTACGCTGCGCCAGCCCGGATGCCCATTTGGGCAGAGCCTTCGAGCCATCACCACGGTTACCATCTCCGCAGATTTTGCCTCCCGCTCCAGCTTAAATCTTGCCGTCGCCAACATTGACCGGCAGTGGATTGCGGATGCTGTAGCTACCCGCATGCTTCGCCGTTCCGCTCCCCGCGGACCGCCTCCTTCCTTCTCCGTCTAGATACTTCCCATCCTCAAAATGCCGCGGTGACCCTTGCATTGCCAGGACAATAAGAACCCGGGGTATAGCGGCCGTGGAATCCGATATCTGGCGCAAGTGCGGCGCCCAGATATGAGGCCACCTCGGTACGTGGATGGGACAGAAGTTCAAGGTTTGTCTCCTTTGCGTCACTCTCGGAGGAAGAAATGTCTCTTCGCTACTTGCACCGATTTGTCCTCATCGCCGCCGCCATCGTTTGCCTGCCGGTAGCACAGGCGACTGTGTTAATGGCCGTCCGGGGTGTCGTCCACGATCCCAGTCATCGCCCCATTGCGGGCGCGGCCGTTACCCTGCATGCAGCCGATTCCGATTTCGTCGAAAACGAAAAGAGCAATGCCAACGGCGAGGTCACCTTCTCTGCGGTTCCTGTCGGGGTTTACATCATCACCGTGAGCCAGTCCGGCTTCAGCACGGAGAAAGAAACCATCACGGTAGCTTCGGATACTTCGCCGGTCTTGCACTTTGAGCTCGCGGTCGCCGCTGTACAACAATCGGTCACGGTCACCACAACCACGTCGCAGACCAATCCGGATAGCTTCACGCCGACAACCCTGGTCAGCCGCGAGGACATCGCCCACACGCCGGGAGCGTCCCGGACCAACAGTATGGCGATGATTACCGACTACGTGCCGGGAGCTTATATGACGCACGACATGCTGCACATGCGTGGCGGACATGAGCTGAGCTGGCTGATCGATGGGGTGAACATTCCCAACACCAACATCGCCAGTAACGTCGCTCCCCAGATTGATCCCAAGGACATCGACTATCTCGAAGTTGACCGGGGGAGCTATCAATCCAGCCTGGGAGACCGTACATACGGAATTTTCGATGTAGCGCCGCGTACGGGCTTTGAGCGCAATCGCCAGGCTGAGCTGGTGCTTACAGCAGGCAACTTTTACCAGACCAACGACCAGCTTAGCCTGGGGGACCATTCGCAAAAATTTGCCTGGTATACGAGTCTCAATGGCAATCGCAGCAATTACGGATTGCAACCGCCGATCGAAACCCCCATTCATGATGCCAGTAATGGTTATGGAGGGTTTGCTTCGTTCATCTACAACCATGATCCCGAGAACCAGCTGCGCCTGGTGACGCAGGCACGCGCGGATTACTACCAGATCCCCTACGATCCTGATCCCGACTCCTGGCAAAATCAGCTTTATGATTCGAGCGGCCTGCGCGACGGTGAGCATGAGACGGATGCCTATACCGCGTTTACCTGGGTACATAACTTCAACACTTCCACTTTGCTGCAAGTGTCGCCCTTCTACCACTACAACGACGCCAAGTACGATCCCAACGCGCAAGATCTGCCCACCGCTACCACCTCCGACCAAGCGGGGAACTATGGCGGGGTGCAGGCATCCATCGCGACCACGCTCATCGAGAAGAATGCGCTGAGCGCCGGGTTTTATGCCTATGGACAGCACGAAAACGATGTTTTCGGGGTGGTCTTCAACGACGGAAGTTATCCGAATTTTACTCAGCCGGAACAACTCAGTGGCGGAGTGGAAGAATTCTATGCTGAGGACACCTACAAACCCATGACGTGGCTTACGCTGATCGGCGGCTTTCGGCAGTCGAATTTTCAGGGTTCTTTCTCGGAAAGTGCCATGTATCCGCGGGTGGGCGCCACCGTCGTTATCCCCAAGCTCAAATGGGTATTCCGCGGGTTTTATGGACACTTCTACCAACCACCACCGTTGACCACTATTTCCGGACCCGCCTTGGAATATGCGACTGGCAATAACACCAGCTTCGTTGCCTTGAAGGGGGAGCGGGATGAAGAGCATCAATTCGGGGTGCAGATACCCTGGCGCGGATGGTTGCTGGATGCTGATACCTTTCAGACCCGCGCCAACAACTTCCTCGATCACAGCAACATCGGCGAATCGAGCATCTTCGTCCCCGTAACCGTCCAGGGAGCGCTCATTCAAGCCTGGGAGCTTACGCTCCGCTCACCTTCCCTATGGCACTACGGGCAGTTTCATCTGGCCTATTCCAATCAGATAGCGCAGCAGATTGGGCCGGTCACAGGAGGGCTGATCTGCTATCCGCCCGATTCACCGGACTGCGCGGTGGACCCAGGATATTCGGCTCTGGACCACGACCAGCGCAACACCTTGAATGTGGGCATGAACGGGAATCTTCCCTATCGCGTCTATGCATCCTTCAACATCTACTATGGTTCGGGTTTCTCCAATGGCTATCAGGATCCGCCGTCCCCGTATACCGCCGCCTACCTGCCGGGACACACATGGGCGGACCTGGCCGTGGGCAAGGAGATTGGCGAGAATTTTTCGGTTTCGGTGCAAACCACGAATATTGCGAATTCGCGCACGATACTGGACAACAGCCTCACGTTCGGGGGTTTTCACTATAACGATCCACGGCAGATTTATGGGGAGGTGCGGTATCGATTTCACTTTTAGAGTGGATTGAGGAAGGGGTACCGCAGGTCCCTCCGCGGCACGCGGACAGGTCGGCTTCGCTGCTAATCACAAACGAGCGGGGGAGGCATGGTAGCCCACTCAAGCCCCACGGCACGCTCCACCCCACGCCGGGACAGGCGGGGCAGGCGGCGTACGGCTTGACCCCGATTCCTGCCACGCTGTGCTAGTGTCCTGTCCCTGAAGTTCCTGGAACAATTCGAGGAATCGAAAATGTTCCAGAAACTGCGTTCAGGGGCT
The DNA here is from genome assembly GCA_963788515.1 of uncultured Acidobacteriaceae bacterium. Classification (GTDB taxonomy): domain Bacteria; phylum Acidobacteriota; class Terriglobia; order Terriglobales; family Acidobacteriaceae; genus PALSA-350. Next base: position 466,103 of record CAWBGZ010000015.1, on the reverse strand, counting down.
GAAGCCCATTTGGTTTTGCAGTGTTTGCGGCACGACTGAAGTCGTGCCCTGATACAAAGCCGAAGAGGAGTTCTTTAACGAACTTTAGGGACGGGACACTAGAGATGTCCGCGTGTGCGCCTTTCGTTAAGGAAAGGCGCATGGAGTGTATCAACGCCACAAGCCTCCGCAGGAAATCGGGGCAAATGGGGCACCCAAAGCTTTTGTTGTCCGTGTGATTTCTCTCTTCACTCGCAACCGCGAGTCGGCTTCGCTTCGGGATGACGGCCTTGTGGAAGTTTTGAAAAACCTTCCGGTTGGGTGTGCCATAACTCAAAAATTAAAAAAGTCACAACCTCTCCTAATGACAAACGGGTTTGGGGAGGGCTCGTCGCCCACTCAAGCCAAGTACGGCTTGAATGGGCCACCCAATACTTTTGTTGCCGTTGTAATTAGTCCCTTGACTTGCCACAGGCAAGTCCGCTCCTCGGGATGACAAGTGGAGGGTGGTTACTTATCCTGACATTTGTTTGTCGGAGGGAAAGGTACGCCAGGCTCTAAGATAGTTAGAGAGGGAAAAATGCAGGGATTTTTGAGAAGGCTGGTTTGGCCTTCTGCGATTTTGTTTGGCTTGGGCCTTCTGCAAGGCTGCCGGGGTGGCAATACAGCGGGAGAGGAGCCGTCTACCGCGATTCCCAGCGAGGCGGCGACCTACCAGCTAAAGGGAATTGTGGTCAGCTCCGATGCGGCCACCGGGGTGGTCTTGATCGACTCCGAGGCCATTCCTGGCTTGATGAGCGCGATGACCATGCCGTACAAGTTGGCCCAGCCTGGGGTGGCCACTGAGCTCCACCCAGGAGATCACATTACCGCCAGGCTGCGGATCTCGGAGTCCTCCAGCGTGATTGATCAGATCGTGGTGACGGCACAGGCTAAGCCGGACTACAAGCCGAGCAAGTCGTATAACGTCCCCGAAAAGGGGCAAGCGGTTCCTGATTTCAAGCTTCTCAATCAGAGCGGCAAGACCATTGCCATCGACCACTTTCGCGGAAAAGTATTGCTGGTCACCTTTATCTACACGCGCTGCCCTCTGCCGGATTACTGCATACGCATGAGCCGCAACTTCGCCACCATTCAACAGCAGCTCGCCGCCGATCCCCAGCTCTCCAATAAGACTCATCTGCTGAGTATCAGTTTCGATCCTGGGTATGACACGCCGAAGGTACTGCGCAGCTACGGCAGCGCATACGCCGGCAGCGGGGGGTTTTCGCACTGGGACTTTGCCGTGCCGCCACCCGCTGAGCTAGACGCGGTGGAGCAGTTCTTCGATGTGGGCGTGAGCTCGGGCAGCAACAACACCCTGACTCACTCGCTTTCCACGGCCGTCATCGCGCCCGACGGCAAGATCTTTCGCTGGTATCCAAGCAACGACTGGACCCCCTCGGCCCTGGTTGACGACGTGAAGCAGGCCATTGCCCAATAGCCATTGCGCTCATTCCCCCCGTGGTATTAAAAGGAAGCTATGATTCTCGTGCTCATGGGGGTAACCGGGTCGGGCAAAACCACGATCGGCAAACTGCTGGCTGCAGAAACAGGCTGGCGGTTCGCTGACGCGGACGACTTCCATTCCGAGGCCAACCGCGCCAAGATGCATGCCGGCATCCCGCTGACGGACGAGGATCGAAAACCCTGGCTCGCTGCACTGCACCAGTTACTGCTGGGTTGGTATGAGGCGGGGATTAGCGGCATCCTGGGCTGCTCCGCCTTGAAGCAAAGCTACCGGGATGCCCTTACCCCACAGATTCCGGCGCTGAATATTCGCTTTATCCTGCTCGAGGTCTCGCGCGCAGTACTCGAAGAGCGCCTCAAGGACCGCAAGAACCACTACATGAATCCGGACCTCTTGCAGAGCCAACTGGACACTCTCGAAGTCACGCCCGATCTGATGCGCGTCTGTGCCGAAGGTCCCCCGCGAAAGATCGTGGAAGAGATCCTGGACAAGATCCTGACGGTCGAAGGCAAGACTACCGTGTAAGGCAGTTTCGCAATTACGGTGGCCTGATAGAGAGTAAAATCAAGGCCGTGGATACACTTCTTCCCGTTGACGCAGAAACGCCGCGCAGGCTGGTGCTGGACCCTCCCTTGACCGATACGCAGTTCCAGGAGCTCTGCGCCGCCAACGACTGGTTTCGCTACGAGCGCACCAGAGAGGGGGAGATCCTGATGCACCCACCCACTGGATCATTTACCAGCGATGGAAATGCTGAGATCGTTTTGCAACTCCGCTCCTGGTGGAAGACCCACCGGCGGGGTAGGACGTACGATTCGAACGGAGGATTCTTCCTCCCTGACGGGTCTATGCTCAACCCAGATGCTTCCTACGTGCTGCCACAGAAGCTGAGGGGATTGACGAAGGATGATCTGACCGGCTTCCCTTATCTTTGCCCGGATTTCATCATTGAGCTGCTTTCCGTCTCGGATAGCGTACCCAAGGCACGGCAGAAGATGGAGCGCTGGATAGAGAACGGCGCGGCGCTGGGCTGGCTGATCGATCCATATAAGAAGACGGTCTATGTTTATGAACCTGGCCGCGAGACAGCCGCTGTATCCGGCAAGACGGTTCGGGGAAGTGGTCCCGTCGAGGGCTTCATCCTCGACCTGGACGAGCTTTGGCGCTGCTATGAGATCTAAACATGGCGGAGATAACCGCTCTTAAAAGCATTTTTCCTATTGCTTTGTACTTGTTAGAAGCGGCGATGTGCAGCTTTTCTTGATAAAAAGCTGCGTACACACCATCTTTTCGGACCAGGTCTATAGGAAAAATGCTTAATGGCGAAAATCACTGTTCTGTTCGGTATCGTTCTGATCATTCTTGGCGTGGCGAGCTTTGTGCTCACCGGCAACAAATTTCCTACCTCGCTCATTCCCGCAGCTTTCGGAATCCTGCTGGTTACCTTCGGCGGCATGGCCGAAACGCCGGTGGCCAAGCGGCGCATGCTGTTCATGCACATAGCGGTTACGGTTGGCCTGCTGGGATTCCTGGCAACTTCTCCGGCCCTGATTTCCGTGGTGCAACTCTTCAAGGGCAAGCTCTTCCCCTATCCGGCGGCGATCGAAGAAAAAGCAGCGATGTCCCTCCTCCTGCTCATCTATGTACTACTGTGCGTGCGTTCATTTATCAGCGCGCGCCGAGCTAGAGTTTAGGGACACTTTACCGTGAGCATGCGATCCAGTGCAGGAGCGGGGATGTCGCTCCGTGCCGAACGAAGCACCCGTGTGCGTTCAGGCACCGGCAGCGACATGACCGAACCCAAGAAAAGGCCACCGCTGCGCAAGGTGCTGCCTGAGATCTGGACCCTGATCAAGCCGCGCCGATGGCTGCTGGCGTTCGGGTTTGTGCTCATGGTCATCAACCGGGTCTCCGGCCTGGTTCTACCCGCGTCCACCAAGTTCCTGGTCGACGGCGTGCTGGTCAAAAGGCAAGCCGAGAAACTGCCCTGGATCGTGGGCGCGGTTCTGCTGGCAACCGCCATTCAGGCGATCACCTCGTTTTCCCTGACCCAGCTACTTTCGAAGGCGGCCCAGCGGCTGATCGCCGACCTGCGCATGAAGGTCCAGCAGCATATCGGGCGGCTCTCGGTCAGCTTTTATGACGCCACCCGCACGGGCGTGCTGGTATCGCGCATCATGACCGACGTAGAAGGGGTGCGCAACCTGATCGGCACCGGCCTGGTGGATTTTGTAGGCGGGCTGCTTACCGCCGTGCTCGCGTTCTTCATCCTTATGCGCATCAGCGCCGAGATCACTCTTATTTCGTTCGCTTTTGTGCTTACCTTCGTCTTTATTCTGCGCAAGGCATTCGGCGTGATCCGTCCTATCTTCCGCGAGCGCGGCCGCATCAATGCCGAGGTTACGGGGCGGCTGACCGAGTCCCTCGGCGGAGTGCGGGTGGTCAAGGGCTACCACGCGGAAGAGCGCGAAGCGGGCGTCTTTGCCACCGGCGTAGAACGGCTTTATCAGAACGTAGTCCGCTCACTCACCGCGACTTCGTTGCTTTCGCTGGCCGCGACTGCCATTCTGGGCATTGTCGGCGCCACCGTGATGTGGCTGGGCGCGCGACAGGAAATGGCCCACAAGATCACCCTGGGCGACTACTTCACCTACACCATGTTCCTGGCCTTTATGGTGGCCCCGGTCTTCCAGGTGGTCAATGTCGGTACCCAGTTGACCGAGGCGATCGCCGGCCTGGACCGGACCAGCGAGATCCTGGCGGAAAGAGAAGAAGACGCCGAGCCGGGGCGCACCGTGGTGATGGGGCCGATTGAAGGCGATCTGCGCTTTGAGGATGTGCGCTTTGCCTATGAGCCGGACAAGCCCGTCCTGCACGGTATTTCCTTCCATGCTCGTCCTGGAACGGTCACCGCACTGGTGGGCTCTTCGGGATCGGGCAAATCCACCATCATCAGCCTGATCTGCGCCTTCCATAAGCCGGATTCCGGCCAGGTACTGGTCGACGGTACAGATCTCTCCACCGTGCGCCTGAATAGCTATCGCAGCCAGCTGGGCGTGGTCTTGCAGGAATCGTTCCTGTTCGATGGAACCATCCGCGAGAACGTGGTCTTCTCTCGTCCCAATGCGACGGAGGAGCAGTTTCTCTCCGCTTGCTCCATCGCCCGCGTAGATGAATTCGCCCTGCGATTTCCCGAGGGTTACGACACGATTGTGGGCGAGCGGGGAGTCAAGCTTTCCGGGGGCCAGCGGCAGCGGCTCTCCATTGCGCGCGCGATTCTTGCTGACCCGCGCATTCTGATCCTCGATGAAGCGACCTCTTCGCTCGACTCCGAATCGGAGGCCATGATTCAGAATGGCCTCAGCTACCTGATGCAGGGCCGCACCACGTTTGTCATCGCCCATCGCCTGTCGACCATCCGCAGGGCCGATCAGATCCTGGTGGTAGAAGGCGGCCTGATCCTGGAGCGCGGCACGCACTCCACCCTTTACGCGCTCGAAGGCCGTTATCACGACTTGTACACCCGCCAGCATGGGCTCGAGGCCAACCGCTTCCTCGCCCCGGGCGAAGGGGAAAAATTGTTTGAAGAGCTGAAGTAACCTTCAGTGCTTCAGCAGCGAGACCAGCCGCTTCGGCGCAATCTGTATATAGCTCCCATGAATCAATTCTTTAACCTCGGTCCAATTCAGTGTTGCGAGGTCCATGCGGAGAGCGATCCACCCTCTTGATCCGATGTAAGCCGGCAGATAGAACCGGCCGGGATCCGATTGGACCAGGAACTGGTTCTCTCCGGGCAAGACCTTACAGCAAACGCTGATGAGGTTGTCACCGTGATGATTGTTAAGGTAGTAAGCGAAGGTCTTCTTGCCGACGAGGAAGGCGGCGTGTGATGCCTTGTCTTCACGCGTGGCCTCGGGCAGGGTAAGACAAATGTCAGTCAACCGACCGAGGCGGTCCTGTTGGCTTGGCTTGAGGGCCATAGCGTATCTCCCCAGGCAAGATAGCCAAGTTGCGCGGGACGGTCAAAAATTGTTCGCCCGGCGGAGGCAGAAGGTAGACAGCATCATAATCACGAGCCTGACCGGGACGCAGCGCTTCGTCGGGGATTCAATCTGTACGTGATGCGATGGATGAAAAAGCTGTGTTAGAGTCACAGCGGACCAAATGCAAAGAGGAGAAGCAATGGGAAAAGCACTTGGAATTACCCTGGAAGAGGCGCGCCAGATCATCGCGGCCGCCACCAAAAAGGCAAAAGAGATCAACGTGATGATGAACATCGCGGTCGTGGATGCGGGTGGCAACCTGGTGGCCTTTGAGCGTATGGACGGCGGCTGGATTGGCAGTATTGACATCGCCCAAAAAAAGGCGTTTACAGCGCGCGCCTTTGACCTGGACACCAAATCGCTGGGAGAGAACTCGCAGTCTGGCCAGCAGTTCTTCGGGATCCACGCTTCGAATAACGGCAAGATCATGATCTTCGCTGGCGGCATTCCGATTAAACGCGGAGGAGAGGTCGTGGGCGCGATCGGCGTGAGCGGAGGCTCAGGCAAAGACGACCATAGCGTAGCCGAAGCAGGTGTTGCAGCGGCCAAGTAGACCCAACTGACTGCGGAGGCGCTCGGAGAAGAGATGGAACGGTGTCCCTCAGCGGCTGAAGCCGGACCTGTTTAGAACCATTTGCGTACGGGCTGAAGCCCGTACCCTTCAAAGTCCGGAGTTCCGCAGTCCGCCAGGCGGGGATTTGAAGCTCGGGGTCACTGTATGATTTTGGAGTGGCTCCTGCGGGCTTGCATCAGGCTTCCTATCGTGTCCTGCGCCTCGCCTTGATTTTCCCGGCCCTGTTTCTGCTCCTGGCGTTGGAGACGGGCCGGGCCCAACAATCGGGCGGCGCGACCACTGGCACCATAGTGGATGCACGTAACCACCCAGTGGCCGGAGCTCAGATTCTGGGCAGCGCGGGGCAAGTGCTCGGGACGACGGCTGCCGACGGCAGCTTCAGCGTGCCTGCGGGAACAGGCCAGGTGCAGATCGTCGCTCCCCACTTTGAGCCCACGCCAGCCAACCTGGAAGGACCTTCCCCGGTACAAGTACTGCTGGAGCACCCGCTGGAAAGCGTTACGGTCACCGCCTACCGGTCCCCTATCGCTTCGGGAGATAGTCCCGCCAGCACGCGCATTCTCACCACCCAGAATCTGCGCCAGGCGGCGGGGATTTCGCTCGATGACAAGCTACGCCAGGTCCCGGGCTTCGAGCTCTTCCGGCGCACCAGTTCGGTGGTCGCGAACCCTACCACGGAAGGCGTCTCATTGCGCGGCCTTGGATCCACGGCGGCCAGCCGCTCGCTGGTGGTCTTCGACGAGATTCCGATCCTTGATCCGTTTGGAGGCTGGGTCCATTGGGAGGAATTCCCTCCGCTGGCTATCCATTCCGTCGAGCTGGTGCGCGGGGGCGCTTCGGATTTGTATGGCTCGAGCGCCATCGGGGGCGTCATCAGCATCATTCCGGTTCGGCCGGACGCCAATCGCTTTCAACTCTCCACCAGCTATGGCTCCGAAGCGACGTCGGATAACTCCCTGCTGGGAGTTTTGCAGCTGGGCAAGTGGTCAGGCATGGTGAGCGGACAGGTCCTGGCCACCGACGGCTACATCCTGGTTGCCCCCCAGTTTCGCGGCCCGATCGATCAGCCGTCGAATGTCCACGCACAAAATGCGCTCACCGAGTTCGACCACGGGTTGAGCCACGCCGGTCGGATTTTTCTGCGCGGCGGCGTACTGAATGAGCATCGCCACAATGGCACTCCGGTCCAGATAAACAGCACGCGTCTTTGGAGGTATGCCGGTGGCGCGGATTGGAGCAACCTGGTGGTGCGCCTGTTCGGCGATACTGAGCACTACTCGCAGACCTTCTCCACCATCAATTCCTCTCGTACCGCGGAAGGTTTGACGCGGATTGGAAAAACTCCAGCCGACGAGTTGGGGGCCGCCGGACATTGGCATCAGACGATCGGAACACGTCTCCTGATTCTCGCCGGCGCCGACATCCATGACGTGCGCGCTTCCGATAACGAAACCTTGTTTACCGGAGCACGGGGATTTCTCGACACCACCGCGCGTCAGCGTCAGAGCGGCATCTACGGCGAGGTGCTCTTCACGCCGAAGGCATGGACTCTGAGCGCTTCCGGACGAGTAGATTGGTTCTCCAACTACGATGCCATGCAGTTCAAGACCGCGAGCGCTCCCGTCCAGCTGCCGTCTTTGAATGAAACGCCCTTCGATCCGCGCATTGGCATTACGCGGCGCCTCACTCCGTGGCTGGCGCTGAACGGGTCGGCATTTCGCGCCTACCGCGGGCCAACGGAAAATGAGCTTTATCGCACTGGACAGGTGGGCTCGCAAGTCACGGAGCCGAATCCGGACCTACGATCGGAGCGCGCGACGGGGTGGGAGACAGGTGCCCAGGCTGACCTGGAGTCGATTGGCTCTACGGTGCGGGTCAGCTACTTCTGGACCCAGATCAATCGACCGATCACTGCTCTTACCTTGAGCAGCACTCCCACTGCAACGCTGCTCAAGCGGGAGAACCTGGGCCAGATTGAGAGCCGTGGGATTTCGCTCGATTATGCTTCGCGGCCAGCGAGTTGGCTGGGGGTCCAAGGCGGGTATCAATATGCGGATGCCACCGTCACCAAGTACGCCCAGGAGCCGCAACTGGTGGGCAACTGGATTCCTCAGGTGGCACGCAACATGGCAACGGCCCAGGTCAGCCTTTCCCGGCGGCGCCTGGGATTGCTCAGCGTGCAAGGGCGCATCAGTGGACGCCAGTATGACGACGATGCCAATCAGTACGAGCTGCACAGCTATTTTCGACTGGGCGCCTACGCGTCACATGACTTCGGCCGCCACGTGGTGGCGTTTGTGGCGGGAGACAACCTCTTGGATCGTGCGATTCAAGCCGGTAAGACGCCTACGCTCACGCTGGCGTCACCGCGCGTCGCCCGGTTTGGTGTGCAGATCAATTTTGGGGAGTAGCGAATTTCTGAGTGGGGGGGAGTGAACTGCAGGTCCCTCCGCCGGACAGCAGTTTCGCCCACTCAAGCCACCAGAAGGCTTGAATGGGGCACCCAGCATTTATCTATCCTTTTGGAGCGGCCGTCCCGCGCGGGATGACTATCGGCTTTGCCATTTGAGCAGTGGAAAGAGACTGCTGTAGTTGTCTGTCCACAGTCGTGTGTCGGCCGGCAAGTGGGTTGGGAAGGCGTTGTTGACCACCTCCGGTTGAGTCAAGAAGGCCTGGTTCGTGGTCACCAGAATCCAATTGGCGTAGTAAAGGCCGTTCTGCTCGTCTCCATGGGAATGGACCGACATGGCGATGAGCCCGGCATCTTTGGCGGTGGCGGCGACCACCTGTTCCAGATCGACGTACTGGTTGGAAACATGGAAGACGAGAATGCCGTCCGGCTGCAGATGCCGGCGATAGAGCGCCAGCGCCTCGCGGGTTAACAGATGCACAGGGATGGCATCCCCGGAAAAGGCATCGATCACGATCACGTTGAAGTGCTGCGGAGCCTCAGCCGCCAGAGACAAGCGCGCGTCGCCCAGCACCACGTCGGTGCGCGCGGCGCTGTCATGCAGAAAAGTAAACCAAAGCCTGGCCAGCCGTTCCACCAAGGGATTGATCTCGTAGAAACGGATCACGTCCCCGGCATTGCCATAAGCGGCGACCGTTCCCGTTCCCAGCCCAATCACCCCGACGCGCTTGGGGCCGGTCCGACAACAAAGCCGCATGGCAAGGCCCAGGCCGGAGTTGGGCGCGTAATAAGTGAGGGGCTGGTCAAGAAACTGTGGCGCGAACCACTCCGCGCCGTGTTCGATGGTCCCGTTGAGAAGCTGGCGGTCGGTATCGGACTGCGGCGGCAAATGCGTTTCCCTGACCCGCAGGGTTCCATAAAAGTTGCGCACCAGGGCGACTGCATCGTCGTCGTATTGCCGGATCTGCGTGCTCAGCACCACAATCGCGGCGGTCACGCCCGCTACCCAAAGCATGCGTAGCCCCCACCCGTCATGCCAGGTCGCCGCCAAAGCGATCAAGGCCACCACCACCAGGGTGCAGGCCAGATCATAATTCGCCCGCAGGACCAGCGGAGCGATTACCCCTACCAACAGCGTGCCGGCCGCGCTTCCCGCGGCGACAACGAGGTAAAAGCGGGTCATGCCCGAAGTATCAGGACGCCGCGCATAAAGCTCGCCGTGGAGAAAAAAGCAGGTCACGAAGAGCGCGATCAGGAACAGCGGCACACTCACCATGATGGGCAGTTGGGTGCGAATGTCCCGCAGCACGTATGCCATGGATGCCACGGCCACCAGCACCAGCCGCAACATGGACTGGCGTAGGGGCCGCCATGCTCCCTGAAAGGCCAGGATGAACGTCACCAGATACAAGCCCAGGGGCGGCAGCCACAACAGGGGGATCGCGGCGACGTTCTCGCTCATGTGGTGGGTTACCGCAACGAGCATCATGCCGCCGCCCAAGGCAAGCACAAACCAGAAGACCTCTGGGGCAGCGGGCAGAAGGTTTTCAACCGGCTGCACAAGGACAGGGGAAACCACACGTCTGCGACCTTGCCAGGCGATCGCTCCGCAGACCACGGCGAAGAGCAGAAAGCCCTCACTCCACCACGATGTCTGCCGGCTCATGGTCAGGTGCGGTTCAATGAGCGACGGATAGCTGGCCAAGGCGAGCAGCGAAGCAAAGTTGGAGAGGGCAAAGAGCCGATACGGCGACCGGCCCTCGAAACTGCCGGCGTACCAGGAATTGAGTAACGGCGTGGTGGCCGATAGCGCAAGGTAGGGCAGACCGATGACCGTAGCCAGCACCCGGAAGACGGTGAGCGCCGGGTGGTAGCTAACTGCGGCAGGCCTGGGGCTTATGCGAATACCCAGCATCATCAGCGCCGCCGTCAGCAGCACTACGTGGATCACAGCCTGTTGGGTGGGTGTGAATCTTGAGGAAACCCAATGCGCATAGAGGTAACCGAGCAAGAGCACTACAGAAAAGAAGACCAGGCAGGTGGTCCATACGGCGGACGATCCGCCCAGGGTGGGAAGCAGTTGCTTGGCCACCATCGGCTCCACGACAAAGAGCAGAAAGGCACTTAGAAAAATCGTGAGCGCGTATAGGCTGCGAAGAAGCTTCATGGAGGTTGGCAGCGGGCCCAGGAGCGCTTGCGGGCACCACAAGGATGTATCACACAAAGACCGATGCCTGCCGGGCAGCGAAGTAATCTACTCCTCGGTCACCGATAGATGTAACCAGCGTGATGTAGCCAACCGTGCAGGTGACCGTTATTGTTCTCTTCGAGGATCAGTTCTGGGGGAGGGCTGCTCTTCAGCGCGCCCGTGAGCCTAAGCTCACGGGCGCTTGCTCTTTTCGCTCGAACCTGCGTTCCTTCAACCAGCACAATATAGAATTAAACTCCTTCGGCAACGGTTTGCCGACATCAGGAGATTTTTTCGATTATGTCCGAACCGCTGCTGATCGCTCAGAGCAAAGGCCCTCTCTATCTGCTGCCGGCCATGTCGAATCGCCACGGTCTGATTGCCGGAGCAACCGGCACGGGCAAGACGGTAACGCTGCAGGTGATGGCTGAGGCCTTCAGCCGGATCGGCGTCCCGGTATTTGCCGCCGACGTGAAGGGCGACCTTTCCGGGATCAGCCAGCCGGGGGTCGAAAACCCCAAGATCGCCGATCGAGTGAAAAAGCTCCAATTGACCGACTTCTCCTTCGCGGGGTGTCCCGTAACCTTCTGGGACGTTTTCGGTGAGGAGGGACATCCGGTTCGGGCGACGGTGTCGGAAATGGGGCCCTTGCTCTTTAGCCGCCTGCTGAACCTGAACGAAACCCAGGCCGGCGTGCTGACAGCGGTTTTCAAGATCGCTGATGACCAGGGGCTGCTGCTGCTCGATCTCAAGGACCTGCAGGCGATGCTGCAGTATGCAGCCACGCATGCCAAGGAGCTTCAGACGCAGTACGGCAATATCTCGGCGGCCAGTGTCGGAGCGATGCAGCGCGGTCTGCTCGCCCTGGAGCAGCAGGGCGGAGGCAAGTTCCTGGGCGAACCGGCGCTCGATCTCGATGATCTGATCCAGACAGACCCTCAAGGTCGTGGCGTAGTCAATATCCTGGCTGCGGACAAACTGATCAACTCGCCCCAGCTTTATGCCACGTTCCTGTTGTGGTTGCTGAGCGAGCTCTTTGAGCGGCTGCCTGAGGTAGGCGATCCGGAAAAGCCCAAGCTGGTGTTTTTTTTCGACGAGGCGCATCTGCTTTTTTCCGACCTGCCGAAAGTGATAGAAGACAAGGTCCACCAGGTAGTTCGCCTGGTCCGGTCCAAGGGCGTGGGAGTGTTCTTTGTCACGCAAAATCCCATCGACGTCCCAGACGGCATCCTGGGCCAGCTTGGCAACCGAGTCCAGCATGCAGTCCGCGCATTTACTCCGAAAGACCAGAAAGCGGTCAAGGCGGCGGCGCAGACTTTTCGCGCTAACCCCGAGATCAACGTCGAGCAGGTGATTCTGGAGCTGGGGGTGGGCGAAGGGCTGGTCTCCTTTTTAGATGAGAAGGGAACGCCGGCAGTGGTGGAACGCGGGTTGGTTTGCCCCCCACGCAGCCAGATCGGCCCGATTACTCCCGAGCAACGGCAACAGATTATCCGCGATTCCGTGGTGGCAGGAGTCTACGAGAAGGTGGTCGACCGCGAATCGGCGTATGAGTTGTTGAAGGGCCGTACCGCGCAAACCGTTTCTGCTCAGCAGCCTGCGCCGAAACCTACGACCTGGCTTGGCGAACTTACTTCGCTGGGCAGCGGTTCCTCCGGCGGCCGCCGCGGGGACAGCCTGGTGGAAACAATGGCCAAGAGCGCCGCGCGCACGCTGGGCAGCACCGTAGGGCGGCAGATCGTGCGCGGGGTGCTCGGTTCTCTGCTGGGCGGTTCTAACCGCCGCTAACCAGCCTTGCTGTAACTCACGGGACGCTTGCTGCAAACGTGGTATAGCCACCTACATACAACGCCGATACGCTCAGCACGGTTGGATCGAACGCGGCCGGATGTTACCTGCGTCACCACGCCAGCAACATAATCCCGCAGCCCGCGTTCATAATATCGGGCCGGCAGCCAGCCGGCAGGTTCAGCCAGCAAGGAGCAATCCAATGCGATCCATCCGCGCTATGCGTACCCTCTTTTTCGCACTGTTGGTATCGATCATGCCCGCCTCTTCCTTTGCAGGCGTCTTCCTCTCCATCAATATCGCTCCGCCCGTGCTGCCGGTGTACGTTCAGCCGCCTTGTCCCGGGGACGGCTATCTCTGGACCCCTGGGTATTGGGCCTACGGTGAAGCGGGATACTTCTGGGTGCCGGGCACCTGGGTGCTTGCTCCGCGGCCCGGAGTTCTCTGGACTCCCGGCTACTGGGGCTTCGCCAGCGGACTTTATGTCTGGCATGGCGGTTATTGGGGTCCCCACGTAGGTTTCTATGGCGGGGTCAACTACGGCTATGGATATGGCGGCGTGGGCTTCTATGGCGGGCGTTGGGAGGGCGAACACTTCGCCTATAACACTGCTGTGTTGCACGTGAACACGACGGTTGTTCACAACACCTACATCGACAACACGGTGATTCGCAATACGACGGTGATCAACCGCACCAGCTTTAATGGACCCGGCGGCGTCAATGCCAGGCCCAGTGGTCAGGAGCAGGCGGCGATGCGCGAATCGCATTTTCAAGCGACGTCAGAACAGATGTCCCACGAACACTTTGCCAGCACCAACCGGGCCAACTTTGTTGCTGTCAATGGCGGAAGACCTGCCACGGCGGCGGTAAGCCGCCCGATGACGAACGCGAGTGTGGCTACGCACACGGAGTACAACAACACCAACAACCGGCCGGCCTATAACGCGAACAACGTCAATCATCCGGCTTACAGCGAACCCAACAGCAACAATCATCCGGCATACAACGCGCCCAACGCCAATAATCATCCGGCTTACAGCAACAACACGATCAACACCTATAAGGGCCCGACCAACAACGAAGCGCATTACAACACGGCGCCGCATAACGAACCGCCTCACGAGAACGCCGGCCAGCCGCACAATGAATCGCATCCCAACAATGGGGGCGGGGGACACGAGCACCACTAGAGCGTTTTCCGGGTAGGCGGCCTTACCCAAAGGCCGCCTACGGCTACTCCTCAGCAAAGCTATTTCACCTTCCTGATTTGCTGCGCAATCCCCCGAGTAAAGTCTGCCGCACGTTGGCGGCGGACAAAAATCTCACGAAGAACAGATAAGATCTGTTCACCACCGAGATGAAACCACCCCCGGGCCAAGACGAGTTGCCGAAAACGCCGGGGAAGATTGCCACCGTCGCTCTGTTCGGAGCGTTCGGGCCGTCCATGCTCACGGCAGCAAGGTCGTTGCGCGCCGCGGGCATTTGTCCCGTCGTTTTGGGTTTGGGATGCAGCACACCCGTGGTATGGTCGACCGCCGTACACTTTGCGGCGTGCATGCGACTTGAAGACGTAGGAACGCCGGCGGGCCTTGTAGTCATCAGCGACTTCATCCAGCGTACCGAGGCGGAGGCTCTGCTGCCCTTCTGGGATCCCCAGATGGTGTGGCTGGCGGCTAACCAAGAGTCGTTACCCTGGGGGTGCAAGCTTCTGATGTCGAGCAAAAACGCTTTGCTCGGGGTGCTATGGAAGCACGATCAGCTGCCGGTTGCACGGCGTTCCGGTTTCCGCGTTCTGCCCACGTGGCAACTCTCGCGGCTGGAGGATGCCGGCTCGATCGATCCTGCTGCCTACCCGGTCTGTGTGCGGCCGTCGGCGCCGCAGGGAGTGAACCCAACCTTCAAGGTGGAAGTGTTGAAAACTCCATCCGAGTTGGGCGCTTTTTTGGTGCGAAGGACGTGGGGTCCTGAGCCTCTGCTGGTTCAGCCGTTCCTTTTGCTTCCCAGCGTGGTGATTCACGGTGTCCGGAGTGAATCGGGTGAACTGCTTGCGCTCGAGGGCTTTATCGCTCCGATGAAATTCGAGGGGATCTCGCTGGAGTTGCGGCCCTTTCGGCTCAATGGCCATATTGCCGATCGTTGTCGGAAGTTTGTGGATGAGGTGGGGATTACCGGTCCGTTTCACTTCGACTTGCTCTATTCAGAAGAGACCGACGGTTTCTATTTTCTTGAAATCAACGCGCGGCTCGGAGGCACGACGGATAAGGTTTTCCGATTAGGTTTTGACGAGCCGCTGTTGACACTCTCGGCTTATGGCTTCGAGGTACCGGTGCGCCCTTATCGCGGGCGCGAAAGCCGGCCGGTGACCAATCGCAGATCCGTATTGAAACACATGGTCTTCGTGGCATTGGGACGACTCTCGCCGTTGGACTATCCGGTTGTGGGCCCGTTTCGCCATTTACTGTTATCGCTACGCGCGCTTCTCCGGGACAAAGACTCAATCGTCAATCGTCGAGACCTGCGGGGGACATGGTTGTACTACATGGGTGGACCGAGAGCCAGGCGGGCGCCGCCACGCGTGGGTTTTCGCTGGGTAATGCGCTTGCTGCACCTTCACTAAGGCTAAGCCAACTCCTGCAACAGGAATGCGTAGTCGAGGGCTATCTCCTTCAGGTAGTCATAGCGGCCGGAGGCGCCGCCGTGTCCCGCGCTCATGTTGGTCTCGAGCAGCAGCAGATGGTCATCGGACTTCAAGGTGCGCAGCTTGGCTACATACTTGGCGGGCTCCCAGTACATCACCTGGCTGTCGTTCAACGAGGTCTTCACCAGCATCGCAGGGTAAGCCTTACTCTCCAGGTTGTCGTAGGGCGAGTACTGCAGCATGTAAGCAAATGCCTCTGCCTGGTTAGGGTCTCCCCACTCCTCATACTCGGCGATGGTAAGCGGCAGCGTGGGATCGAGCATGGTGTTCATTACGTCTACGAAAGGCACATGGGAGAGAACGGCGCGATAGAGATCGGGACGCATATTGGCGACTGCGCCCATCAGCAGGCCGCCGGCACTGCCGCCTTCCATGGCGACGCGGTGGGGGTCTCCGTAGCCGTGGGCGGTGAGGTATTCCGTCACGGCGATGAAATCGGTGAAGGTGTTCATCTTCTGCATGAGCCGCCCGGCATCGTGCCATGGCTTGCCCATATCGCCGCCGCCTCGGATGTGCGCGTAGGCCAGGACGAATCCGCGATCGAGCAAGCTGAGGCGGTTGGAATTGAAACCTACGGGAAGAGCATACCCGTAAGAGCCATAGCCATAGATGTAGAGAGGGTTTGTTCCCTCGCCCTTCTGGTCTTTGCGGTAGACGATCGAAACCGGAATGGCGGTTCCGTCTGGCGCGGTGGCAAAGAGGCGCTCGGAGCGGTATAGCGAGCGGTCGAAGCCGCCCGGCACCTCCAGCTCTTTGAGCAACGTTGATTGATTGGTTTGCACATCGTACTCGTAGACCGAAGTGGGTGAGACCAGCGATTGATACCCATAACGAAACTTATCGGTTACAAATTCGCGGTTGACGTGCGGATGCGCGCTGTAGGTGGGCTCAGGAAATGCAATCTGGCGCGAAGATGGGGCAAACGCACCCTGATTTTCGAAAGACAGAACGCGCATTTGCGGCAGGCCGTTGGCGCGCTCGACCAGCACGGCGAAGGATTGGAAGAGCTCCAGATCTTCGAGCATCACGTCTTCACGGTGAGCGATGATCTCGCGCCAGTGCGCGCGGCCCGGGGTGGCGACCGGGGCGGTGACGATGCGGAAGGTTCTGGCGGTGTCGTTTACGCGAAGGTACCAAAGTCCATCGCGGTGGTCAGAGTAGTATTCGATGTTGTCGCGGCGCGGTTCGATCAGCGTCCAGATTCCTTCCGGATCATCAGCGGACAGGAACCGCTCTTCGCTTGCGGTGTGGCTGGCGCTCTCGAGAACGATGTACTTGCCGTCGCGGGTACGGCCGGCGCCCACATTGAAGCGTTCGTCGGCTTCTTCATAAACCAGGACATCCTCGGTCTGCGCCCTGCCCAGGACGTGGCGGAAGAGCTGGTACTGCCGTTTGGTCTCCTCATCCTCAACGGTGTAGAAGAGGGTGCGGTTGTCATTGGTCCATACAACGGAGCCGACCCGCTCGGCCTGGTCGGTAAGCACTTCGCCCGTTTTCAAATCTTTAAGGTGGAGGGTGTATTGGCGGAATCCCGTAGTATCGGTCGAGTAGGCCACCAGGTTGCCGTTATCAGAGACGCTGACGGCGCCTAAAGCCAGGAAGCTTTCGCCGGCCGCCATCTGATTCATATCGAGCATGACCTCTTCGGCAGCTTCGAGGGAGCCATGCTTGCGGCAGTAGATGGGATATTGCGCGCCCTGCTCGGTGCGCGAGTAGTAGAAATAACCCTTGTACTGGAACGGCACCGAGACATCGGTCTCTTTGATGTGACTGATCATTTCGGCATAGAGCGTGGCCTGCAATTCTTCCGTGGGCTTCATGACGGCGCGGGTGTAGGCATTCTCCTGCTCGAGAAATGCGATGACTTCGGGGCTGTCTTTCTCGCGCAGCCACGCGTAGTCGTCGGCCAACCGGTGTCCGTGAAGGGTGGTGACGGTTTCCTGGCGGCGGGCAGTGGGTGGCTGTACAGCAATTGGTTGCATTGAGGTCATAGATAGATCAAGGATAACTTGCGGGCGAGTTCCGCCTGGTTGTGCATGGGGTCAAAACGCGGGGTGTCGAGGTCACCGTGACCGGGGGGACAAGGCATCCCATCGAATGAGGAGTAAACTGTGAAACTTACCACAAATTGCGGCAAACGAACCATCGCTCTGGCCGGGGCGATGTTGCTATGCGGAAGTATGGGCATAGCGCAGGCGGGGCGCGGGTCCGCTGGTCCGGCGGGCCAGGCTCCGGGGCAGAACCCGAGCATGGATCCGCAAATGAATGGCATGCAGGCTGCAGGCCAGCCCTCGCCTATGGACAAGATGTTCGTCTCCAAGGCGATGCAGGGGAGCATGGCAGAGGTACAGTTGGGCCAGCTCACGCTGGAAAAAAGCAGTAACGAGCAGGTAAAGCAGTTTGCCCAACGCATGATCGATGACCATACAAAGTTGAACGAGCAAATGAAGCCGGTCGCCCAGCAGCTTGGGGTGGCTGTGCCGGACCAGGTTTCGAAGAATGATCGTAAGACCGTGGCCAAGCTGCAGTCACTCTCCGGATCGGCATATGATCAGGCTTACATCAAGGACATGGTGAAGGATCACAAGCAGGATCTGACCGAGTTCCAGATGGAAGCGTCTTCGGGACAAGACCAGACCGTAAGAGATGCGGCCTCCCAGGGCAGCAAGATCATCGCCCAACATCTACAGATGGCCCAGCAGATGGCCAAAGACCAGAACGTGTCCATGGCTGGGCAGTAAGTAAATAACGGCCTGTTGCACTCGTTCCTGTGCCCGCTGGGGCGGCCGGCTCTTCTACCGGCCGGCAGCGGGCACAACCGCGTCTGAGTACAATGGGGGCAATGCGTCCACGCCTGCTCGCGGTCTTTGCACTTCTTCTTGCCAGTTCCAGTCTTGTGCTGGCAGAGCGGCTGCAGGACCTGCCCCAACCCACAAATTATGTAAGCGATTTTGCCGGTGTGTTATCCCCGCAAACCCAGGCCTCTCTGAATGCGCTGTGCACGCAGGTCGATCGCCAGGCCCACGCGCAGATTGCCGTGGTCACCATCAAGTCGCTGGACGGAGAACCCATTGAGAACTTCGCCACGGCGCTCGAAGACAAGTGGAAGGTAGGGAAGAAAGGCACGGACCGCGGCCTGCTCTTGATCTTCGCGACGAATGATCGCAAATACCGCATCGAGGTGGGGTATGGCCTCGAAGGGATTCTGCCTGACGGCCGGGTAGGGGATATCGGCCGGCAGATGGTTCCGTATCTGCGCCAGAATGACTTTGACGGGGCGATTACGATGGCGGTGCAGCAGATTGCCGGGGTGATTGCGGCCGACGCCGGCGTGACGCTCACGGCCCAGCGACGTCGTGGTCCGCCCCCCGTCCCCCAGCCGCAGCCGCTCACCTTGGGCGAAGTGGTAGTGCTGGGCCTGGTCCTGTTGGGGGTGATTTTCCTCCTGGCGCGGCTCGGTGGGTCCGGCCTGCTCGGCTTCCTGATTGGCATGTTTATGGGCGGTGGCGGAGGCGGTGGTTGGGGCGGCCGCGGGGGTGGAGGCGGCTGGGGTGGCGGCGGCGATGGCGGCGGGTTTGGTGGATTTGGCGGGGGCAGTTCCGGTGGCGGTGGAGCTTCAGGCAGTTGGTAGGCTGATAATGAGAATGCTGAGCAAGAGAAGGAGAACGTTCGCATGAGACGCGGCCTTTGGGTAGCAATCGCGGCGCTTGTAGTGGTGTTTCTGGCGGTGCTGCTGGTTTTCGGCAGTTATGTAAGCGCGAAGAATCAAATGGTGACCAAGCGGGAGGCGGTGACTGCCTCCTGGGGAGAAGTGAACAATCAGTTGCAGCGGCGCGCCGATTTGATACCGAACCTGGTGGAGACGGTGAAGGGGTACGCCAAGCAGGAGACGACCGTGTTCGGCGACATCGCGAATGCACGAGCCGGTCTACTGAACGCACATGGCGATCCGAAAGCCACAATTCAAGCCAACGGCCAGCTCGATGGCGCATTGGGACGGCTGCTGGCGTTGTCTGAGAATTATCCCGACCTGAAATCGAATCAGAACTTTCAGCGCCTTTCGGACGAACTGGCAGGCACGGAAAACCGGATCAGCGTGGCCAGAATGCGCTACAACCAGCAAATTCAGGACTACAACACATTCATAGGCCAGTTTCCCAACAGCATTTGGGCCAGCATGGGCGGGTTCCAACGGAACAACGATTACTTCCAGGCGAGTCCCGGAGCTCAGAACGTGCCTAAGGTCAGCTTCTAGTCGGTCTTCACTAGGGTCAAGCAAACAAAACAGCGGGCGTCTCCTTCGTGTGGTCGCGAAGGAGACACCCGCCGTTGGTAGCAATTAGAACTGAAGCTTCTTTACTTTAGGCGCGAGCAAAGGAAGCGACTGCGCTCGCCTCGTCGTCCTTCACGTCAAACACGGTGTAGAGCTTGGTGATCTGCAGCAGGTCGTGGACCTTTTTGGTGAGATTGAGAAGTTTAAGGTCTCCGCCCTGGTTTCGGACGGTGGTAAACGCACTGACCAACTCGCCGATGCCCGAGCTGTCGATGTACGTTACGTCACCCAAGTTGAGCAGGATCTGCTTGGAGCCTTTGGCGAGCAGGTCCCGGACGGCGTCGCGCAGCTGCACACTGCCTTCTCCCAGGGTAATGCGACCGCTGCAATCCATAATGGTGATCCCGTCCACCTGACGGGTCTTGATTTTCATGCTCACGAAAACTCCTCCTTAAATTGCGGAACGGGCGGTTCCTAGATGTTTGATGAGGGTAAGTTCAGTGCCGGGCTGCAATTGACGAAAGTGTACCTCATCCATGAACGAGCGGATGAGAAAGATACCCCGTCCTGATCCGCGCAGCAGATTCTCGGGCGCCAGAGGGTCGGGCAGTGTGTCCGGGTTCAGCCCTTTTCCCTGGTCGGCGATGCGAATAACCAGGGAATCTGCGGTCTTCTCGAACGAGGCAGTAATGCTTTTCTCGGGGTCGTAGGAGTTGCCATGGAGCACGGCATTGACCGCTGCTTCACGCACCGCCATGGCGACGCGGTAGATCTCCTCTTCTTCCAGGCCGGCGTTCCTGGCCATCTCTTCTGCGGTCTGTTCCACGCGATTGACGCTGTCAAGCGAGGACTCAAGTGTGTAGGTAACCTTGCTAGCCGGTGATCCACCCAATGCCGACCTCGTATGACGCGCTGGGCTTTAGCAACTTAAGCCCCATCTGCGCAAGTTTGCTTGGCCAGCGGCCTCATGTCAAGGCACTTCCGAGATGGGGAGCCCAATGCATGGGCAGGGAGAATCTCTCCAGAGACCACGGCGCGCTAAATCAGCTCGTAGCCGGCGAAGAAGTAGCCGATCTCGAACGCCGCCGTATCCTCGCCGTCGGAGCCGTGGATGGCATTTTCTTCGATGGAGGCCGCGAACTGCTTGCGGATGGTGCCCTCTGCCGCGTCGGCCGGATTGGTGGCGCCCATCAGCTTGCGTAGGTCGGCAATCGCATCTTGCTTCTCCAGGACCATGGCAATGATGGAGCCCGAAGACATGAAAGTGGTGAGCGAATCGAAGAAGGGCCGCTTGGCGTGCACGGCATAAAAGCCCTGGGCCTGCGACTTGGAGAGAAACATCTTCTTGATAGCGACGATTTTGAAGCCCGCCTTTTCGATTTCGGCAAGAATCGCGATCGAATAGCTGTTGCGGACCGCGTCGGGCTTGATGATGCTGAAGGTGCGTTGCACGAATACTCCTATTTTCCGATGACCTTGGCCAATGTTTCGCCGATGGCGGCGGGGGACTGCACTACATGGATACCGGCTTCCGTGAGCGCCTTCATCTTGTCAGCCGCAGTTCCCTGACCGCCGGAGATGATAGCCCCGGCGTGGCCCATGCGGCGTCCGGGAGGCGCGGTCTGGCCGGCGATGAAGCCCACGACCGGCTTCTTGACGTGCGCCTTTACATAGGCGGCGGCGGCCTCCTCGGCCGTGCCTCCAATTTCCCCGATCAGGATGATGGACTCCGTTCCGGGATCCTCATTGAGCAGTTTGAGCGCGTCGACGTGGGTGGTGCCGATAATGGGGTCGCCACCGATGCCGATCGCGGTCGACTGCCCGATGCCGCGCTGGGTGAGCTGATAGACGGCTTCGTAGGTCAGGGTGCCGGAGCGGGAGACAATGCCCACGCTGCCCTGCTTGTGAATGCGGCCGGGCATGATGCCGATCTTGGCCTTTCCCGGAGAAATGACGCCGGGGCAGTTGGGCCCGATCAGGCGGGATTTGGATTTGCTGACTACGCTCCACACCTTGACCATGTCGTTGGTGGGGATTCCCTCGGTGATGCAGATAATGAGCGGCAACCCCGCGTCTTCGGCTTCGAGGATGGCATCGGCGGCAAACGGCGGAGGCACAAAGATGACAGTGGCATTGGCTCCGGTCTTCTCGACTGCTTGTGCGACGGTGTCGAAGACCGGCCAGCCCTCGTGCACCGTGCCTCCCTTGCCTGGGGTCACTCCGCCCACTACCTTGGTCCCATACTCGGCGCAACCTTTGGCGTGGAAGGTGCCTTCCTTGCCGGTAATGCCTTGCACGATGAGCCGGGTATTTTCGTCCACTAATACAGACATAGATTGCTCCAGAATTCCTGTTCGACTGCTGTGCTCACTTCTTGGCGGCGTAGTCTTTGGCGGCCTTGACTGCCTTGGCGGCAGCATCCTGCATGGTCTCGCCAATGATGAAGTTGAGGCCTGACTGCTTGAGGATTTCTCGCCCCTGCTCAACGTTGGTCCCCTCCAGGCGAAGAATCACGGGAACCTTCACATTGGTCTTCTTGGCCGCTTCTACGACGCCCTGCGCGAGGGTGTCGACGCGCAGGATGCCGCCGAAGATATTGATGAAGACGGCCTGCACGTTCTTATCGGAGAGCAGGATTTCGAAGGCGTGCTCGATCTGCTGCTGGTTAGCGCCCCCGCCTACGTCGAGGAAGTTTGCCGGCGAGCCGCCGGCGTACTGGATGATGTCCATGGTCGCCATGGCCAGACCAGCGCCGTTGACCATGCAGGCGATGTTGCCGTCGAGCTTGATGTAGTTAAGGGCGTACTTCGAGGCTTCCACTTCCAACGGATCTTCTTCGGCGGTGTCGCGAAGTTCCTTCAGTTCCTTGTGGCGGAAGATGGCATTGTCGTCGAAGTTGATCTTGCAATCGAGCGCCAGCAGGCGGTCGTCGGTGGTGGTGATGAAGGGATTGATCTCGAGCAGGGAAGCGTCGGTGTCCAGAAATACTTTGTAGAGGCCGGTCATGAACTTGACCGCGTCGTTAATTTGCGTCGGCTTGAGGCCCAGCGCGAAGGCGAGTTTACGGGCCTGGTAGGGCTGGAAGCCGACTGCGGGGTCGATGTAAGCCTTGTAGATTGCGTCCGGGTCCTTGGCGGCGACTTCCTCGATTTCCATGCCGCCTGCCTGGGAGGCCATAAAGACCAGCTTAGCGGTGGCGCGATCGAGCACGATGCCCAGGTAGAGCTCACGCGCGATCGGCGACATCTCTTCGATCAGCACCCTCTGCACCTTCTGGCCCTGGGGACCCGTCTGGTGGGTCACCAGCTGCATGCCGAGGATCTTCGTGGTGTACTCCTCTGCATCTGCCAGGGTTTTGGCGAGCTTAACGCCGCCACCCTTGCCTCGGCCGCCGGCGTGGATCTGCGCCTTGACTACGACACCCTTGGCACCGCTTGTAAAGAGCCGTTTGGCCACGTCCAACGCTTCTTCAAGCGTGTTGGCCACCTCACCCTTGGGTACTGCAACGCCGTACCGCTCCAGGATGTCTTTTGCCTGATACTCGTGAATTTTCATTCGTTTGGTCTTTGGACAGAACTTCCATACTAAAGGGATTGGGCTTCGAGGGCAAAGCGGAGCGGTCTAACGTATGGTCAGCTTGCGGATTCTCGCGATGCTAAAGAATCTGCGTGAGAACCGCTCTCTCCAAATTGAGTCCCGTAGAGCCTGCCCTGAGCTTGTCGAAGGGGAACGGCTGAGAGTAGGCCAGGACGAACCCGGGCAAACCGAAACCGGGTTATTGGTGTCGGTGGGAGCCCCCTGCTTCAGCAGGGGGAGCGACGCTTCAGCGTCGCGGAAAGAGTCGCACTTCGATCAATCGGGCTTTAGCCCTGGCTTCAAAAACCCCGCGGCTAATGCCGAGCTCCCCCGCATGAATGCGAGGGCTCCCACCACGCAATTTGGACAAGACTGACTCCCAGCCGTCCCTTCGACAAGCTCAGGGCAGGCTCCCCGGGACTCAATCTAGTGGGGCATCCGGGAGTTCCTCTGTGAGAGCAGAGCCCTAGGTGCGGTTTAGGATGTTTTGAGGAAGGAATGCCGATGTCCCAGCTGGTAGCGCTGCTCAAGCATGTGGTCGAAGGGCGTGGCACCCTGACGCAAGAGCAGGGATACTCGGTGCTGCGGGAGATGCTCGAAGGCGACGCGAGTGATGTGGCGATTGCTTCTGTTTTGACCGCGATAGCGACCCGCGGCGCGACGGCTGAGGAACTATCCGGGTTCGTTCAGGCGATGCGGACCATGAGCCGGCCAGTTCCCTTGAGCGAAGGGGAGCGAGAGCAGTTGGTGGATACCTGCGGGACTGGGAGCGATGGCCAGGGAACCTTCAATATCTCGACTGCCGCAGCCCTGGTGGCGGCAGCAGCCGGGGTCAAGATTGCGAAGCATGGGAACCGGGGGCTCACATCGAAGTGCGGTTCGGCCGATGTGCTGGAGGCGCTGGGCGTCCCGGTCGAGTTGGAGCCGGAGATGGCGGTGGAGTGTCTGCGCCAGACAGGCTTCATGTTTCTCTACGCTCCGGCGCTGCACCCAGCGATGAAGAGGGTGCAACCGATCCGCCGGGCTCTGGGCTTTCGCACCATCTTCAATCTTGCCGGCCCTCTGACCAATCCTGCGGGAGCAAGGGCGCAGGTGGTTGGAGTCTTTGCGCCGGACGCGCTTCCCCTGGTGGCCGCGACCCTGGCCCGGCTGGGCGTGAGGCATGCATTCGTGGTTCACGGACGGGATGGCCTGGATGAACTCACACTGAATGGTGTAAGCGACGTGGCCGAAGTGCGGGAGCACACGGTCCGCAACTTTACCGTGGAGTCAGGCGAGGTGGGCCTGGCGCAGGCTCCGCTGAGCGCGATAGCGGGCTGTGACGCGCGCGGGAACGCATTGTTGATTGAGAAGATTCTTGAGGGCGAACCGGGGGCGCCGAGGGATGTGGTTTTGCTGAATGCGGCGGCGGCTATTGTCATCGCCGGCCGTGCAGCTGATTTTGCCGGCGGTGTCCGCTGCGCCGCCGACGCGATAGACTCAGGTGCCGGACGGCGGCTGCTGGCGCAGTTGCGCAAAGTAGCAAGCCTGGCCCGGCCGTAAGGGAGTTTGCACCATGCCAATCCAACTGCAACGAATCGCCGCCGGCTGCGCCGCACTTATCCTTTCTGCGGTCGCTATCCCCAGCCACGCCCAGCAGATCGTGGTCAGCAAAGACAATCGCACCATCGCCGTCACCACCAGCGCCGATACCAACGCCGATGCGGATACGGTGACGGTGCAGATCGGCTTCGTCGCCTACGGTCCAGACCAGGACTCGGCCTATGCTACTGGCTCCAAGATCTCGAATGCCATCGCGGCGGCGCTCAAGGCGGACGGAGTTACGCAGGATGCGATTCAGAGTGAGTCGCAAAGCATTGCTCCGGTGCAGCAGTTCGTTACCCAGGACTGGACGCCAGCGGAGAAGACAGAGCGCAAGTTCCAGGTGCAGCAGAGCTGGAACGTGAAGACTGCGGCCGCAAATGGCGCCAAGGTTCTGGATGTGGCGGTGAAGGCGGGCGCCAACCAAAGCGGGCAGATGTCCTGGAGCGTCGCGGATCAGGATGCCCTGCAAGCAAAGGCGGCTAAGCTGGCGCTCGACCGCGCCCGGCAGATCGCGCAGCAGATGGCCGCGGGGTTGAATGCCACGCTGGGGCCGCTGGTATACGCCAGCAATGAGGCTCCTACGCGCACACCCCAGCCGCTGATGCGGGCCCAGGCTATGATGTCGGCCGCCCCAGCGCCGAAAGAGGTCGAGCCGCTGAGCGTCAGCGCGCAAAAAGTTACCGCTTCCGCGACGGTCTACGCGGTATTCAGTATTCAATAGCGATTGGCGTCGTATGCTGGGAGGAAAGGGCACCCATGCCGAGATATGAGTATCGTGAGCTACGCCCGACGGCCGAGGGCGAAGATGTCTATCGGCGTTGGCTAGCGCACCTGGATGAGGAATTCACGCGCCACAAGGAGCCGCGGCTGCGGGGTGAGTTGGTGCGCGACGCGCTGCATCAGATCTATCTGGGCCGCCCCCATGGGGGCAAGCTCAACACCACCCTGATTTCCGAGCTGCCCGGCAATGTGCTGCAGCTGAACCTCGACCCGGCCAACGTGACCCTCGAACCTGAGTACTACGGTGATGTGGACGTGGAGAAATATGCTGAGCGCAAGCCGTTGATCTGGTTTTGGCAGATGTTTGACCGGTCGGCGCTGGGGTTGAACCACTGGCTCGGCTTTCGCTTCCGCAAGATGCTGGCCAAACACATCTTCAAGCACGTAGGGAAGAACGTGAAGATCTTCCATGGGGTGGAGTTCAGTTTCGGTTACAACCTCACGGTGGAAGACGACTGCATTATTCACAAGTACGTGATGCTCGATGACCGCGGCGAGCTCATCATCCGCAAGGGAACCTCCATCTCCGACTACGCGGCGGTGTACACGCACTGGCACAAGGCAACGGATTATCTTGATGTGGAGAATCGCACTACCGAGGTCGGGCCAGGCACGCGGCTTACTTACCACTCCTCGGTGATGGCCGGCGTGAAAGTAGGCGAAGACGCCATGCTGGGCGCCATGGGAGTAGCCACCAAGGACATCCCACCGCATGCCATCTGGGGAGGCGTTCCGGCGCGCGAGATCAAGCGCAAAGAATAGCCAAGGCCAGCTCCCACCGCGAAGATTGCAAACGTACTTAGCCATGGGGCGGCGTGCTACCATCAGGCTTCCGATGCGAACTCCTGAACTTGTCCTGGGGATCTTTCAATTTGTCGTCTTGTTGTTCGCGCTCAGCCTGCACGAGTCGGCACACGGGTGGATGGCTTCGCGGCTGGGCGACCAAACGGCACGGATGCTGGGGCGCATTACGCTGAACCCGCTCAAGCATATCGATCCGGTAGGCACGATCATGCTGCCGCTGGTGGCGCTGGTGACCCGCATTCCGGTGATTGGCTGGGCCAAGCCGACCCCGGTAAACACACGCAACTTCAAGAATTTTAGGCGCGACGATATTCTCACCACGCTGGCGGGCCCGGTAAGTAACGTAATTGGCTCGGTGATCTCTCTGTTGGTGTTAATCGTTATCGCCAAGACGTCGCTGGTTGGCCTGGCCTGCGTGCGTGCGGTTGCTCTTGGGGGGTTCGCCCGGCTCGATCCCCAGCTCATGGCCTTGAGCCCGGTGGCCTACCCGCTTGCCCTCATTTTTTATTTCGGCATGCTGCTGAATCTGTTTCTTGCCGCCTTCAACCTTCTTCCTCTGCCTCCGCTCGATGGAAGCCATATCTTCCGCCACATCCTGCCCTATCGCTGGCTCCCGATTTATGACCGCCTGGGGATCCTGAGCCTCTTCCTCATGCTGTTCTTCGGCGGCGGCGTCACCATGGCAATGATTAATCCGGTACTCGGCTTCTTCCGCGTTTTGCTGCTCTCGATCTGAGTTTTCCGTACAATCGAGCCAGTGAATCAACACTCGCATCAACTCAAACGCGTGCTGAGCGGCATGCGGCCCACCGGCAAACTGCATCTCGGCAACTACATGGGCGCCCTCTACAACTGGGTGCGCCTGCAGTACGACTACAACTGCTACTTTTTTGTCGCCGACTGGCACGCGCTGACCACCGACTACGCGGACCCCTCCAACATTCGGGAAAACACGATGGACGTGGCGCTCGATTGGCTGGCGGCGGGGCTGGACCCGGAGCGCTGTGTGCTGTTCGTGCAGTCCCTGGTGCCGCAACACGCCGAGTTGCACCTGTTGCTGTCGATGATCATGCCCCTTGGCTGGCTGGAGCGGGTGCCGACCTACAAAGAGCAACAATTGCAGATTGGCGACGTCGCCGCTGGAGGCAAGGATCTAACTACCTATGGCTTTCTCGGATATCCACTGCTGATGGCAACGGATATCCTGATCTATCAGGCAGACTTTGTTCCCGTGGGGCAAGACCAGGTGGCGCACGTGGAAGTGACCCGGGAAGTGGCTCGGCGATTCAACCATTTTTATCCCGGGCCGGGAGAGCCGATTCTGCCCGAACCGCAGGTGCTGTTGACTCCCTCTCCCAAGTTACCGGGGACGGATGGGCGCAAGATGTCGAAAAGCTATGGCAACACCATCCTGCTCACCGATCCGGAGCCGGTGGTGCGGCAAAAGCTGAAGACCATGGTGACCGATCCGGCGCGGGTACGGCGGAGCGATCCCGGGGATCCGGATGTTTGTCCAGTGGGCGATCTGCATAAGGTCTTTTCCCCTCTGGCGACGCTGGAGAAGGTCTATGCCGGCTGCCGGTCAGCGGGCATAGGTTGCATCGAGTGCAAGGGTTGGGCCGCGGACGCCATCGTGGCCGAACTCCAGCCCATGCAGGAGCGGCGCAGGCAATATGAGGAGCAGCCCCGCCTGGTGCATGACATTCTGCATAGCGGCTCGGCGTTGGCGCGGGCCCGGGCAGAACAGACCATGGAGCAGGTGAGGGACGCCATGCACCTGGTGCATCCGGAGTATGGAGAGCGCGCGCTATGAGCGAAGAAAAGCGCGAGGAAACCGAGAAGCAGGCGCAGAAGCGGGAGGCTGCCGAAAGCGCATCGCCTTACAGCATTTCTGTCGGTCAAGTGTACGACGGGCCCCTGGACCTGCTGCTGGATCTGATCCGCAAGCAGGACATCGATATCTATGACATCCCCATCGGCCGGATTACGGCCCAGTTTCTGGCCTATGTGGAGGGTCTGAAGCAGACCGAGGTGGATGCGGCGGCAGACTTCATTTATGTGGCTTCGCTGCTGATCCACATCAAGAGCCGCATGCTTCTTCCGCGCACCTTGGCGGAGGGGGCCGACGGGGAGCAGGAAGATCCACGACGGGAGCTGGTGGAACGGCTGCTGGAGCACGAGCGCTTCAAGAATGCGGCCCAGATGCTGCTGCAGAAACAACAGATTGAGGCTGCAACCTGGACCAATCCGGCGATGCGGCAGTTTCGTGCGGAAGAGGGAACTGAGCAGGAGATCGCGGCCGACACAGTTGACCTGGTGCGGGTTTTCCGGGAGATTCTGGACCGGGCCCGGCAAAGGCCTGTGCTGGACGTGGATGAGGAGGCGGTGACCGTCTCGCAAATGCTCGACTACGTGCGCCGGCGCCTGATCATGGAAGAGCGGCCGGTGTCGCTGAGTAGCCTGCTCAGAAATACGCGCTCGGAGCGGGCGTTGATCTGCATGTTTCTGGCGCTGCTGGAGCTGGTTCGTTTGCAGGCGGTGCTGTTGCGCCAGGACAGCAACTTCGGCGAGGTCTATATCAAGAAGCATCCATCATTCGAGTCGGTATTGAACCAGGGTTTGATGCAGGCTAAGGACGACTGGCGGTAGTTTGCCCCTTTTCACTGGCAGGGGTAAAGCCCAATGATGTTGGGGGAGTCCCATGAAATGGGCCGGGATGCCCAGGGCTTTGTCCTGGGTTTTTCAGCCGTCCCTACGGGGACTAAGTGTGGTCTCTTGCGGACCTCATGCCCGTACGGGTAAAGCCCTGGCGTACGCGTAAAGCCCTAGCGACGATTTGTTCGTCCCCAGCCGAATTCGCAGAACTTTAACATTCCCGGGTACCCCAATTCATAATAGCGACCGGCACACTTTGGTACCGTTGCCAAGACCTGAAGTCCGGAGTGTGCGCACGTGAATGAAGCATCGTCAGCAGTATTGACCCCCCCTGGGAAGAGCTCTCTTCTCCAACAGAAAATGAACAGAAAACAGGGCAAGATCCCATTGATCATCTTTGGGATTGTTCTGGTTGGGGGTATCGGCTGGGCGGCCTCGCAGCTGCTCGGCGACCTGTTTGCAGTACCTCACCCGGCATCTGCAATGGCCTATTTTCTGCTGGCAGTGGCCTTGCTGATTGCCCTGGGGTTTGAGTTCGTCAACGGTTTTCACGATACCGCCAATGCGGTGGCTACAGTCATCTACACCCACTCACTCGAGCCTCACATTGCCGTGATGTGGTCAGGCATGTGGAATCTGATCGGCGTGTTGCTATCCTCCGGCGCTGTGGCCTTCGCCGTAGTCTCCCTGTTGCCTGTGGAGTTGATCCTCAAGGTAGGATCGGGCGCTGGTTTCGCCATGGTGTTCGCCCTGCTGGTTTCCGCAATCCTGTGGAATCTGAGTACGTGGTGGTACGGTTTGCCGGCTTCCAGTTCGCACACGCTCATTGGTTCGATTATCGGCGTCGGCGTGGCCAACCAGCTGATGCAGGGCTCGACCGGCACCTCGGGCGTGGATTGGTCGCAGGTGGGCAACGTATTCCGGGCACTTCTGGTTTCGCCCCTCGTTGGCTTCATCCTTTCCGCTTGTTTGCTGCTGCTGATCAAGTTTGTCATCAAAGACCCTCGGCTATTCGAGGCCCCGAAAGGGGACGCACCACCGCCATTCTGGATTCGCGGCCTGCTGGTACTGACTTGCACCGGGGTGAGTTTTTTCCACGGCTCCAATGACGGACAAAAGGGCATGGGACTCATCATGTTGATCCTGATCGGCACCGTGCCTACCGCATATGCCCTCAATCACGCGGTGGGCTACAGCCAGGTCCAGGATTTCGTCGCCGTGTCGGAACAGGCGGCCAAGGTGATGACCGCGCATGTTGATTCCAACGCGATCATTGATGATCCGCGTGCGGATCTGACCGAATATCTACAGACCAAAAAGCAGACGCCGACCACTATTCTGGCCGAGCGGCAGATGATCCTCGAGATTGAGCACGAGGTCAACCAGTACAAGACGCTGAAGGCTGTGCCATCGAACCAGCAGTCGAATGTGCGCAACGACATGTACATCTCGAGCGAGGCTCTGCGCCTCTTCGGCAAGCAGAAGAAGCCGGTGTTTACGGCGGAAGAAGCCGCGGTGATGACGAACTACAAAAAGAAGCTAGATCTTTCCACCAAGTTCATCCCCACCTGGGTCAAGGTGTCGGTGGCGATCGCACTGGGACTGGGAACCATGATTGGCTGGAAGCGGATTGTGATCACAGTCGGCGAGAAGATCGGGAAAACGCACCTGACCTACGCCCAGGGAGCTTCGGCCGAAATCGTGGCGATGTTCACCATCTGGGCGGCCGACAATTACGGTTTGCCGGTCAGCACTACGCACGTGCTTTCCTCCGGCGTGGCCGGCACCATGCTGGCCAACAGGAGCGGCCTGCAATGGTCCACTATCCGCAACATCGCGGCGGCGTGGGTCTTCACTTTGCCGGTAGCGGCCCTTATGGCGGCGGGCCTGTTCTGGATCTTTGTGCAGTTTGCCCCTAAAGGCTAAACAAAGTCAGCCGGGCGAGTCGGCAAAGACGAGCGAAAAGAGAGGTGCTTCGATACTATGAATCGAGGCGCCTTTTCTTTTTCCGGGCGCATTGAGTCTTCATGAGTCTGGAAGTATGAGTCTGAAAGCCAAATTGGAAGCCGTCGTCTATGCAGCCGAAGAGCCAGTTACCCTGGCTCAGCTTGCCGCCATTTTTTCCGAAGAAGTGTTGCTGGGCTTGGGTGAAGTGGCCGCTCAGGAACCGGAGGAGCAGATCGAGCTGGCTGGTCTGTCGCCCGACGCCGATGCCGGGAGCGCGGTCGAAGAGGCGCCTGCCGCCGAGGGTGACGAAAAGAAGGCTGTGCGACAGCGCGACCGCCGGGTCCGGCAGGCGTTGCAGGGCGTGCTTGACGAGCTGATCGCGGACTACGCAAACAGCGAGCGGGGTATGGAGATTCGGGAGATCGCCGGGGGCTACCGCATGGCGACCAAGCCGGAATATCACGATGCGGTGCGGGGTTTTGTGAAAAGCCTGAAGCCGCCGATGAAGCTCTCTCTCCAGGCACTGGAGACGCTGGCGGTGATTGCCTACAAGCAGCCCGTGACGGCGCCCGAGGTCAGCGAGATACGGGGAGTCGACTCGGGCGGCGTGCTGGGCGGCCTGGTCAGCCGCAAGTTGATCACCACAGCGGGAAGAAAGCCGGTGATCGGACGGCCCATTCTTTACAAGACCACTAAGGAGTTTCTACTGCGCTTCGGGCTGAAGGACGTGAACGATCTGCCCAGCATGGAAGAGTTTGAAAAGATGGCGGGCGAGTTGGCTGAGTCCGAAGCTGAGGGCGAGGTTCAGGATGCGGGCATGCGCTCCTCTGAAGAGCCAGGGTCGTTTTCTGCAACTGAATCTTCCCGGGAAGCTGCCGAAGAGCAGCAGGAAACACCCGCAGCCGACGCAGGCGAGTCCAGTGCGGTAGCCGAGTCCAGTGTGGTAGCCGAGTCCAGTGTGGTAGCCGAGCCCGGCTCGGTATCTGAGGCTGATACCGTGGTCGAGCCGAGTCCGGTAGCCGAGTCATGACCGGCAAAGAAGAGCGCGAAAGCGAGCGAAACCCGCAGCGCTTGCAGAAGATTGTGGCTGCCGCCGGCATTGCATCGCGGCGCAAAGCGGAAGAACTGATTGCCTCCGGACGGGTGCAGGTGAATGGCCAGACGGTGACCGAGCTGGGCTCCAAGGCCGACGCGGAGCGGGACCATATCCGGGTTGACGGCAAGCTGCTCAAGAAACCACAGCAATTTCGCTACTTCATGTTGAACAAGCCCAAGGGCGTGGTCACCACGGTTTCTGACCCGGAGGGACGGCCCACGGTGATGAAATTTTTTGGCCGATCGGGAGCGCGCCTGTTTCCCGTTGGAAGGTTGGATTACCAGAGCGAAGGCTTGTTGCTGATGACCAATGACGGCGAGCTGGCCAACGTGCTGACCAGTGCCGCTTCTCACGTCGAAAAAACCTACCTGGTTAAGGTGAGCGGCAAACCCAGGGAGGAAGCGCTGGAACAACTCCGTCACGGGGTGATGATCGAGCGCGGCCGGCGCGGGGAGCGGGAGGGCCGCGTCATGACCCAACCGGCCCAGATCAGCCTGATCCGCGATACCGACAATCCCTGGTTCGAAGTGGTGCTGACCGAAGGTAAGAATCGCGAGATCCGCAAGATGTTCGAAGAGGTCGGCCATTTTGTCGAGAAAGTCAGGCGGGTTGGTTTCGGACCGCTGGTGCTCGATGTGCCCCCGGGAGAAACGCGCGAACTCAATGAAGACGAAGTGACCCAACTGAAGCGGGCAGCGCGGAAGAAGGCCGCACCGCTGGAGCAGTCCAGGAAGCCCGTGCGGCGCCCGCGATCGGGACCGGCTACACTGCCAAGGCCAGCCCGCAAGCGCGTTTCGAGCCGAGGGCCGCACGGCGTGCCGGGGCAGGCGGGCAGGCGGCCGTAGATGGCTTCGGATCGGAAGTTGCTTTTCCCTATCGAATGAAGAGTGCCGGCGCTGGATCCTTCGATGTAATCATCGTGGGCGCGGGCGCCGCAGGCCTTTTTTGCGCCATCCACGCCGGCCGCGGCGGCCGTCGTGTTCTCCTGCTTGACCATGCCAGCCGGATCGGTAAGAAGATTCTGATCTCCGGCGGCGGACGCTGCAACTTCACCAACCTGTATACGACTGCGGGAAACTTTCTTTCTGCGAACCCACACTTCGCCAAGTCCGCGCTGGCCCGTTACACTCCCGCTGACTTTGTGGAATTAGTAGAACAGCACCGGATTCCCTGGCATGAAAAGACTCTGGGACAGCTGTTTTGCGACCGGGCGGCGAACGATATTGTTTCCATGCTGGAGCAGGAGTGTATTGCGGCCGGGGTGACCATCTTGCTGAGCGTGCGGATTAGTGAGGTCGTTCACGAGGACGGTTTCCATCTCCAGACGGACCGGGGTCTCTTTTCTGGGCGTTCCGTGGTGATTGCCACCGGGGGGTTGTCGATTCCCAAATTAGGCGCCACCCCGTTCGGCTACCAGATTGCGCAGCGGTTCGGTTTGCGGTTGCAGCCGTGCCGGCCGGCGCTGGTTCCGCTCACCTTTGTTGCTGAAGACCTGACGCGCTATGCCGACCTGGCGGGAGTTTCCACCGAGGTCGTGACTTCTGCCGGGTCCGGCCGATTTCGGGAAAAGCTGCTCTTCACTCATCGCGGGATAAGCGGGCCGGCCGTGTTGCAGGTTTCGTCGTACTGGCAGCCTGGGGACGCTGTAGTGGTCGATCTTGCGCCCGACCGGTTGTGGACCGGCGAGCTTCGCTTGCAGCCAGCACAGCGCAATCTTGCCAGCGCACGAAGCGCGATCCGCGGTGTTCTTCCCCATCGCCTGGCAGACCGCTGGTTGGCGCTGCATCCGCCTTCCGCGTGGACGAACCAGGGTCTCGACGAAGCGGAAGGCGCGCTTCATCGCTGGATTATCTATCCTTCCGGGACTGAGGGGTATGAAAAGGCTGAAGTCACGGCGGGCGGAGTGGACACTGCCGAGTTGAGCGCACGCACGATGGAGAGTCGCAAGGTTCCAGGGCTTTACTTCATTGGCGAAGTGGTGGATGTCACCGGGCAGCTTGGAGGCTTCAACTTTCAGTGGGCGTGGGCATCGGGTGCGGCGGCTGGGCGCGCTTTAAGTGGAGGTGAGTGAGATCCGGCATTTGCGTGTGGGGAAAGGCGCACTGCAGGTCCCTCGGCTGCGCTCGGGATGACAAGGGTGGGATGGTGCTTCCATGAGGAATTCGCTAGTGGCTGAAAGAGGGCATAGCGGAGAATTCGCGTAGGTGGAGAGAACGGAGGTTAAGCTTCGCAAAATCCCAAATCTCGCGAAGAACGAGCAAGACACGAAGTGCTCTCTGCCCTCTTTCAGCCACTAGCGAATTCCTCACGGAAGCACCATCCCGAGCGCAGCCGAGGGACCTGCAGTGCGCCTTTCCCCACACGCAACTGCCGAGTGCCTATACCGCGGAAAAGCTTTCGTGAGGCAACATCCGTCCACATCCCGGGTCTATTGGGTTCTGCTGGAACGAGGTTCCTTTTCTAGACCACATTTGGCTTTGGTTCTTTTAGCCAGAGGGTGATGGCCCACCAGAGCAGGATCAGCAGATAGACAGAGATGCGGAAAAAGGAGAAGAAAACGTAGTCGCCCATTTCCCGCCCGGTGGTGAAATAGCCACCACCCAACAGGAGGGCGGCCGAATAGACGCCGAAGCCGAAGCTGATGGCGACTACATGGCTGCGCCAGGAAAGCCGCAGGGGACGCAGCAGAAAGGCGAGCACGATCGCCCACTCCACCATAAGCACGGACAGCAGGAAGTGCAGCAGAACCAAATCCGTACGCAGCGAGGAGTAGCGTGCCGGCGCCAGGCGCAAAACCACGAGCACGGCACTCCCAACCAGGAGCAGAGGCAGGGTGAAGCGGCGGATGCCACCGAGCGGCCGGAGTGCGATCCAGGTGAGCTCCGCCAGCACCGCGCACTGCAGCAGCACGTCGGTGAGGTCGAGGATCAAGATGGCAAAACGGTGGGCCGGATGACCGGAGAAACGCAACGTGGCAGCGAGCCCGACGGAACGCAGGAAGTAGAAGACAATGAGCAGGGTGAACCAGGGAAATCGGGCGACACGCCTGCGGGCGAACAGCACACCAAGAAGAAGCACATGTCCAAGGAGCCCAGCGGCCCAGATGAGGTGGTTGGTCATAGATATTATTTGTGGGCCAAGTTAAGGCAGACTACCAGACCGCGAGCGCACCCTTGCACTCACGCGAGTTTGAAGAGGATGGCAGGCTTCCCCTTGTAGGTGCCAACGAGTCCTGGTTCGAAGCCGCACTTTCTGGCAACTCGGATCGACGCTCGATGGTCGGGGTGAATGAGACAGGCGAAGTCGTTTGCGCCAAAATGCTTCCGCCCCCAATGCAACGCCGCTGTGGCAGCTTCGGTCGCATATCCCTTTCCATGTTTCGCAGGAGCAAGGACCCAGCCCAGTTCAGGGGTGGCTCCAAGAGGCGGTTCCATGTCGCGCTTGAAGTTTCCAAAACCGACCTCACCTACAAAGTCACCTGTCGCTTTCTCCTCCACCACCCAATAACCGAAGCCGAGAACAGCCCAATGACCGAGATAGCGTAGAAAACGGGTCCAGCACTCCTCCCGGGTGAGTGGCTTGCCTCCCATGTAGGCCACCACGCAGGCATCTGACCAAAGCGCCCGGGTGTGGGGAAAATCATCCAGCGTGTGGCCTCGCAGCCTGAGCCGCTCAGTTTCGATCACGGGGATCTTTAAGCCACACGGCAACGAGCCGATCACCCATACAGTCTAAACTTGCTTTGACCGGGCCCCGAAACCGACGGAAGGACAGCTTTCCCATGCAAACCGGGACCCAACCCGCGTCCACGCCCACATTTTGGCAATCCGTTCGGGAAGCTCTGCGGGGCAGCCACCAGGATTACACCGAGGGCAGCCTGAACCGGTCCATCCTGCTGCTCGCCATCCCCATGGTGCTCGAGATGGTACTCGAGTCGCTATTCGCGGTGGTGGATGTGTTCTGGGTCAGCCGCCTGGGTGCGGACGCGATCGCCACCGTTGGCCTGACAGAGTCGGTGCTCACCCTGGTGTTCGCCGTTGGCATGGGGCTGGGCATGTCGACCACTGCGATGGTCGCGCGCCGGGTGGGCGAGAAGGACCCGGACGGCGGGGCCATCTCCGCGGTCCAGGCAATCTTTCTCGGGTTTATCGCTTCGTTCGTGCTGGGCCTTCCCTTCCTGTTCCTGGCGCCCTGGCTGCTGGGCCTGATGGGAGCAACGCCCGCGATCATTGCCAGCGGCGCGAACTACACCCGGATCGCTCTTGGCGGCTCGGGCGTGGTTCTGCTGCTGTTTCTGAACAATGCCATCTTCCGCGGCGCTGGGGATGCGGCAATTGCCATGCGCCTCTTATGGGTCTCGAATATCCTTAACCTGATTCTCGATCCCTGTCTGATTTTTGGCCTGGGCCCGTTTCCCAAACTCGGCGTCACCGGTGCGGCGCTCGCCACTTTTTCGGGGCGCGGCATCGGCGTTCTTTACCAGTTTTACCGGCTAGGCAAAGGAACCGAACGTATCCGGATTCTGGGGCGCCACATGCGCCTGCAGGGCGCGGTTCTCTGGCGCCTGGTACGCGTATCCATCACCGGAATTCTGCAGTTCCTGATCAGCCAGGCCAGCTGGATCGGCCTGGTGCGCATCGTCAGCCTCTTCGGTTCACCGGCGCTGGCGGCTTACACCATCGCGATTCGCATCGTCATCTTCGCGATCTTGCCTTCCTGGGGATTGAGCAATGCTGCCGCGACCCTGGTGGGCCAGAATCTTGGTGCGGGTCATCCTGACCGCGCCCGCAAAGCCGTGTATCGAACCGGCCTATGGAACATGCTCTTCCTCGGCTCGGTGGGGATTGTCTTTATCGTCTTTGCCCCCTGGATCATCGGCTTGTTCACCCAGGATCCCGCCGTGGTGGGTACGGCCATCCACTGTCTGCGCATTTTCAGCTGCGGCAATATTGCCTTCGCCTATGGCATGGTGATGCTGCAGGCGTTCAATGGGGCGGGCGACACGCTTACCCCTACCTATGTGAATCTCTTTGGTTTTTGGATCCTGGAGATTCCGCTCGCCTGGTGGCTGGCCATGCACACCGCGATGCGGGTCAACGGTGTTTTCGTCTCAGTCGTCGTGGCGCAATCAGTCATTGTGCTTATCAGCATCGTGCTCTTTCGCCGGGGGCGCTGGGCCAGGCAACGCATATGAGCGCCACGGCCGCGCTTGGCCGCGGACGGGATGAAATGATAAGTTCATTCGCATCGGGAGGAGATGTATGTGGACTCAGGTCGAGCATGATCTTTTGCAGCTCCTCAGCAGCAAGGTCTTCCCGGGGTTACGCGGAATACCTGCTTACGAAAAGCTGCTCAAGCCTAACGGGCAGCCGGATCCAGTGGCATGCAAGGCGGCTGCGCACGCGTTGATCAATTCCACGGACCTGAAAAGTGGCATACGCGAGTTCGGCAGCCGCGAGGCGCCAAAAGCGCGAGAGTGGAGCAAGCCTATCTGCCGGGCGGTCTCACCCAGGAACAATCCCAATGGCGCCTGGTGGTTCGATGAAGAATTGGTGGAACGGTGGGCTCGCAAGTACCCCCCTGGCACCGCGGGCCGGAAGCAGGAGATCCTGGATTCAATCCGTCCGATGCTGGCGGTCTGCCTCGATTGGAATGACTTCACAGACCTGCGCGTGATGCGTCCGAAGAGCTCGATTCCGGTGATTACCGGTCAAGGCGCGCATAAACCTATCGTCTACTCGCCCACCGATCCCCGTTACCAAAGCAACGTTTTCCTGATCGGCGGTTTTACGCAAGTCTTCGCGCCGTTTGTCAATGGGGCAGACACTTCCGCCTACACCTGGGCCTGAGAAGATCGGTTTGCACCCAGTTGGTTTCGTTCTGACGTTGGCCGGGAACAATCACACAGTAGGTGTATTGTTCTGAGCCGGTTTGATCTGCCTAATTGGAGTAGTACCTTGCCAGTTCATGGCGACAATCGAAAAGCATCGGGTAGTTAAGGCAGTTTCGTACGCGGCCGTTGAGCGTCGTCACCGATGTGCGGAAGGATACGATGGCCTCTTTTCTCACCGCGCCAAGCACCACGGGGCCTGCTCCGTGTGCGGCGGATTTGACGCAGTTGGAAGGCCTGGACCTGAGCGCCCGCTACCACTCGGACCGTTGCGGGGGCGACTTCTTCGATGGGATAGCGATAGGATCCCGCCTGGTATTTCTGTTAACGGACATCGCCGGCTCGCGATCGGAGGCCCACGCGATCGCCGCTGAGGCGCAAATTACTTTTCGGGAGACCGCCCGGCAGCTTTTTAGATCGCAGGGCGCAAATGAATCGGAAGCCATTGCCACATTGGCGCATGATGTCAATCGATCGCTGATCGAGGCGGCAAGGGGCGTGCGCTTTGCCCCGACCTTTCTCGCTTGCTTCAATCTGACACTTGGCATTCTGACCTATTGCAACGCAGGCCGCGTGCTGGCTGTATTCCGCGATGTGGAGAGCGCACATGTTCTGGAGCGTGGTGGAGTGCCGCTGGGACTCTTCACGCACGTGACCTATGAGCCGGCGGTGCTGGCGTTTGAACCGGGAGACAAGCTGCTTCTGGTGACCAAGGGAGTTATCGAGAGCCGGCGGGGAGCCGCTGAGTTTGGGGCAAAGCGCGTCGAGCGTCTGCTCGAACGCTCCAACGGAGATTCTGCAGCCGAAATCTGCGACTCGGTGCTGCGGGAGGCGTATGACTTCGGAAATCATCCCTGGGCACGTGCCTACGATTTACTGCTCGCCCGCAAGCCCAGGCATGAGGACCTGACCGCGGTGGCGCTGGTGCGTCCAAACTAGCGGGGTCGTAAATGCTCTAGTGGACGAAGCGGCGGAAGAAGCTGTTTGCTTTCCACTCCGGACGGTGATCGGCGTTGGCGACACGCAACGCCAGATTTTCCAGGATGGCATCGAATTGGGCTGCGGCCACGAGGTCGACAGGCTGGCTCAGATCGTCTGAAGGGGCATGGTAGCGCTCGGCATACCAGGCCTTAAAGGTTTTTTCTTCGGCCGTGCCGGCCACCCAACCGAACTTGAATGCAAGTGCGGGGACACCCTTCTTGATCAAGCTGTACTGGTCGCTGCGGATGAATCGATTGTGCTCTGGCTCCTTATCGGCCTGTACTTTTACACCCGCCAGCGCGGCAACGGCGCGCACGTCGTCGCCCAGGGTGGATTCATTCAGGCCCTGGACTTCAAGGTACTTCAACGGGAACAGCGGCAGATACATATCCATATTGAGGTCGGCGACGAGGGGACCGGAGACGGAGGGATGTGCAGCAAAGTATTGCGAGCCGAGTTCGCCTTTTTCTTCCCCGGTGACGGAGAGGAAGAGAATGGAGCGCTTAGGCCTTGCGCCCGAGGCTTTCATTGCCCGGGCGATTTCGATCAGCGACGCGTCGCCTGAGGCATCGTCCATGGCACCGTTGTAGATGCGGTCGCCGTTGACCGGCTGGCCGATGCCGAGATGGTCAAGGTGCGCACTGAGGACGACATATTCCTTCCTGAGTTGAGGGTCACTGCCGGGGAGAAGACCCACGAGGTTCTCTGATTTCGCCTCCGAGCGCGTCATGGCGACACGCGCACGAACCGTCACCCCGAGGGGAAAGTGGGGCAGGGGCTTACCGGCATTCAGATCCGCCAGGATCTCCTGAAAGCTGTGACCGCTGCCGGTGAAGAGCATTTCAGCATGGGTGGGGTTGAACTGGATGCCGATGGGGAGCGGAGGCAGCACGTCGCGGCCGGGATCGCTCAATTCCATCCGCGGCTGGAACCGGGACGCAGCAACCCGCGACCAGGGCACCTCAGCGCTGCTGGGGTTCTGTATGGAGATGGTGCCGACGACCCCCGCTTTGTGAAGCGCTTTGCGGCGCTCTTCACTCGATTGGTAATGCGCTTTCACCGGGCCAGAGATGTCGGCCGGGCCGCCGGTTATGAAGACGACAATTTTGCCCTTCACGTCCTGGCCCGCCAAGTCGTCATAGTGCAACTCGGGGACGGTGAGACCGTAGCCGACAAAGACGGCGCCGGCTTCGACATTTTCTGCCGCATGCGAACTGACGCCGAGCACCGCATCGTCACCGAGCTTGAGCGGCTGCGTTTTTCCATCGCGCAGCAGATCGAGCGCGCAGTGATTTTCATCTATCTGCATCACCTGGAACTCGATAGGCTGCCGATAACCGTCAACGCCGGCGGGCTCTAAACCTGCGGCGCGAAATTGCTCGGCCATGTAGGCGGCGGCTTTTTCGAAACCGGGGCTGCCCGTGAGGCGGCCTTCGAGACTGTCGTCAGCAAGAAACTGAACGTGCGACCACCACTGCCTGCCCAGCGACTCCCAGTCGCGGCTCTGCGCGACGGCTGCGAAGCCAACAAGAGTCAGGGCAGCGCAGACGAGCACCCACGCAGGTGGTTTCACGCGCAAACACCTCCAAGCTCATATTATCCATTTGCAGAGGATGGCGCGGGCACCGAGGGGAGGTCACCATCACATGGCAACAAGTTGTCGCATAGCTACCGGGCGAAGGCGGAAGAAACCTGCCTTACAAAAGCTGCGGAGCTCCGGGTCACGACCGCATGCTGCAACCAATCGAGCCAAGCTTCAAAACCTTCGCCGGTTCTGCAGGAAAGCGCGAAGATGATTGCAGAGGGATTTACCTGCCGAATGTTGGTTCTGAGTTCCCTTAGGTTCACTCCCGAAGGCTGGGCCAGGTCTGTCTTATTCACCAGAACAACGTCCGCATTGTGAAACATGACGGGATACTTCTTTGGCTTGTCTGCGCCTTCTGACACGCTGCAAAGAACGACGCGCAATCCTTCCCCAAGATCGACCGAAGCAGGGCAGATGAGGTTGCCGACATTTTCAATGACCAATACATCGAGTTCCTGTAGAGGGAATTCTATGAGCGCGCGCGCGATCATGCGGGCGTCAAGATGGCTGACAGAGCCGGTAGTGATCTGGTGCGAGGGGACGCCGAGCGCGCGCATGCGTTGCGCATCCAGATCGGTCTGCAGATCGCCTTCGATGACGCCGACCCGAAAACCGCCCCGCATGCAACGAATCGTCTTTTCCAGCATGGTCGTCTTGCCTGCGCCCGGGGAAGACATAAGGTTAATGACCAGCAGTCCTTCAGCTTCGAACAAGGCGCGGTTCTCTGAGGCAGTTTCCTGGTTTGCTCGCAGGGTACTTGTTTGTACTGGTACTCGTTTCATCCCAACCTCTTCGTCTGTGTTTCGCATTCCATATATGCGACCTGGAATTCTGGCCCGGAAATGACTTTGCCCAGCGAGTCCTGATCCGGTGCATCCTAGGCAGGGCTGATCGCATGCCTCCCTTTCGCGATGGAAACTTCAGGCATAAGCGAATCTTTTAGGCCGGGACTCGAAGCTGGGCAAGGCGCCCACCAGAAATTCTGTTGGAGGGAGCTA
Organism: uncultured Acidobacteriaceae bacterium; assembly: GCA_963788515.1. GTDB lineage: Bacteria > Acidobacteriota > Terriglobia > Terriglobales > Acidobacteriaceae > PALSA-350. Next base: position 424,742 of record CAWBGZ010000015.1, on the reverse strand, counting down.
AGCCTTGCGCCACCTGGGGAGACTCCAGAAGGCTCAGGCTATTTATGCGAACGCGGTGCGGACTGTTCAATATTGCTCACTCTGGAACAAAAGTGAGCAAAAGGGAACAGTATCCCATTTATGACTTACGACATACTGGCGGCCCGAAAGAAAGAGTTGTGGCTGAGATCGATGTGTCTCCCGCAGAAGTGCCAGACAATCCCCAGTGGCTTGGATCCTCGCCAGGGTGACCCTTCAGTGTGGGTTCTCCTTGAACCCCTCCGTGGACTTACTCTTAGCATGCCTTGTAGACCTGTTTCAAAACTGGACAAGCAGAAGAGTGTGAGCAAAATTGAACAGACGAGACGCGAGAGAAGTGGGGAAACTTGGAAGTCCAAGAAATTATCGACCTGAGCTCCAACGGAGACCGGTTAGATGCTCCAAAGCCGCCTGCTGTGCAAAGCAAGGAACCCCAGTTGGCTCTGCAACCTGTTGCCTCCGGTACCGGGTGGGTTGGGCGCGATAACTAATCAGGCTATGTGGCCGATGGGCAGCGTCTTGCACGTTGAAGGCCATGCATCACGCCGCGTGTCGGTGTTCCTCGAAGTCACTGAGCGGGCCACAGAACAGAGTCGATCAGCAGCTTTTAACGGGTGCACGTGTGATGGCGATCACATTCAAATCTCAGTCATTTTTCTATGCTCAGGCGAGCATGAGCATAGTGCTCAAAGGCATAAGCAGATCTTCAGTACAAGAAGACTGAGAAACGCCCGCAATGGGACGCTCGAATGAGACGTGTGCTGCTGTGTGTCATCTTGATTGCGGTGCTGCCCGGCTTCTCAAAAACCGGGCGAATGAATGCTGCCGTCAAAGACCAACAAGCAGTCAACACGCCTCAGAGCGCGACCGCTGCTACTGCCGCCACCGTGTCGGACTACGTCGGCGCCGAGACCTGCGCGACGTGCCATCAGGACCAGGTGAAGGGTTTCGCCGGAAATCCTCATTCCAAGCTGGCACTTGAGCACGGTGGCAAGGGCGTCACATGCGAGGGCTGCCACGGGCCCGGCAAGGCCCATGTCGATAGTGGCGGGGATGCGAGCAAGATCTTTCAATTCACAAAAGCAACCCCGAAACAAGTTGCCCAGAGATGCTTGACTTGCCATGTTGGCGATCACCCGAATTTCGAGCGGACTGCCCATGGCGATGCTCTCGTCGGCTGCACCAGTTGCCACAGTATCCATAAGTCCGAAGCGCAGACCGCTTTGCTCAAAGCGAGCCAGCCCATGCTCTGCTACCAATGCCATACAGACGTTAAGGCGGCGTTTGCCGAGCCATTCCATCATAGAGTCAACGAAGGGTTGATCAAGTGCAGTGACTGCCACGACCCTCATGGCACTTTCCAGCCTAAGATGCTGCAACTGAGTGCGACACAAGATGCGATCTGTACCAAGTGTCATATCGACACGGTCGGGCCATGGGTTTACGAGCATCCGCCCATCAAGACTGAGGGCTGTACCATGTGCCATTTCCCACACGGATCGACAAATCCTCGCTTGTTGACACGCAACAACGTGAACAGTCTCTGCTTGCAGTGTCACTCGCCATCCATGAATTTCACGGCGCCGGGCACGCCGTCGTTTCATAACCAGGCGAATCAATACCAGGCTTGCACCGTCTGCCACGTGCAGATACATGGTTCGAACGCCAGCAGCATTTTCTTCAAGTAAGGTATGGCCAGGAATGATGAGCGCATTTTCGTTGATTTCGCTTCTGCTGAATCGCCGGTGCGGCGCTCTGCTTATTTCGGTCATCGCCATCACTACGATCTTTGCGTCCTGCGCCCCAGCTATTGCTCAGACCGATGCTCCAAAAAGCACGCAAGACCCTCCGCCCCCACCGTCGCCAGGAGACAACATTCGTTACGGATACGCGATTCATCAATCCATCGATCTAGGCGGCCACATTGCGAGCTATTCCGGCAACGACGCCATGTATGACACGCTGGTCAATCTCCAGTCCGGGCCTCGCATTCTCGACCAATCCCTGGAGATGATCGCTGTAGATCCGGCGCACGCGCTCCTATTCGATACCCTTTCGACGACCAGCTTTGGTTACGGTGGCGATCCATACGACGTAACGTTTCTGAACTTTTCCAAGGGCCGCATCTACGAGTTCCGTTCAAGCTTCCGGCGCAATCGTCAGTACTTCGACGACAACCTGCTGGCCAATCCGCTCATTCCACCCACATCGACACCCTTTGTTCCGATCCTCGACACGCCCCATCTTTACAATACGGTGCGGCGTATGACCGACACGAGCCTGACGGTGGCGCCACTTTCCGTGGTCAGCGCGCATTTCGGGTACTTTCAGAATGTCAACCAGGGGCCGTCGAATAGTACGATTCACGTCGGAGCCGAGGCGCTGCTCACCCAATATTGGCGCAACTCCACGGATGTGTGGAACGGCGGTATCAGCTGGAAACCGCTGCACGGCACCACCGTTGGGTTCGACGAGTTCATCACCCACTACAAGGGCAACACCCATTGGGAGCTCACCGGGCTCGATTACCAGCTCTCCAATGGCGCTCCCGTCAGTTTGGGTATCGACATCTCTTCGGTCTGGGCTTCTCCGTGCGCTTCACCCTTCAGCCCGAATGGAACCGTCAACCCGACGTGCAGCGGCTATCTTTCGTACAGCCGTTACGCTCCTATACGTACGCTCTTCCCGAGCGAGCAGTTTCACTTCCAGAGCACGTCCATCCCCCACCTCACTATGAATGGACGGTTTCTCTACATGGGGACAACCAGCCACCTCACAAACTTCAATGAGAGTTTCAACGGCCTCGACGCCCGGGCAAAGAATCGCGTAGAGGATGTCACTGGCTCGGCCAACGCGCGGCGCATCAACGTGAACGCCGACTACGGCGCCACCTGGCAGGTGACACCCAAGGTCGCGCTCAATGACATCTTTGATTTTTGGTATTTCCGCCAGCCAGCGACCAACGTCTTTACCGAGACGGATTACGCCGGAACCTCGATGCTTCAGCCGCCCGGCGCCGCCACGACGACCACAACGCCCGACTACCAGGCTCTCAATCAGAAGACAAAGACCAATACCTTTTACGTCAATTGGGATGTCAATCCTTATGCCCGCCTCATGCTGGGTTACCGCTATAGTAGCCGCATCATCACCGATGCGGGCGGCGACTTCGTCCCTATCCATGAAAACTGGTCCCTCTTCGGCATAGTTTTCAGGCCCACGCCACAGTTGCGCGCCAACTTTAATTTTGACTGGATGTACGCCGACAATTCATTTACCCGCATCAGCCCGCGCCAGTTGCAACATTATGTCTTGCGAACCAACTACAAGGCGAAGACCTGGCTGAACTTTTCCGGGACCCTCAATATCCTGGAGGACCGGGACAATGTCCAGACGGTAAATCACCTCGCCCATAATCGCGACTTTTCCTTCGCAACGGTCATCACTCCCAACGAAAAGTGGAGCATCGAGCTGAGCTATTCGTACGACGACGTTTTCTCAACTACGCTCGAGTGTTATACCGCTACACCGGTCGTCGAGGGCACCCCGCAGGGGCCGCCAGTATGCCAGCAAGCGGGGCTGCCACTCCAAAGCAACGGTTATTACAATCAGCCGACGCAGTATGGCTCCATCGGATTTGTATTTAACCCGGTGAAGAAGTTTCATGCAGTCGCCGGCTATCGCATGTCGGATACCGACGGCCAAGCGCCGCCAATCAATATTCGCCAAGTGCCAGGATCCCTGCAGTCGCAATATCAAACCCCCTACGGCACGCTGGCCTACGATCTCAATCCGAACTGGACCTGGAAGGCGAACTATGACTACTACAGCTATGGCGAAGGAACGCCGATTGGCCCTACTCTTCCCCGCAGCTTCCGTGGAAATGTCTACACCCTGGGGGTTCGCTATGCCTTCTAGTTACGATGCGGGCTATCTGTCCCCTCACACTTAGATAAGGAGCACTACCATATGCTTAAACAAATTACTCATGTGATTGCCGTTAGCCTGGTCGTCCTATTTGGGACCGTCACGAGCCTGGCGCAATCCACCGGAGCGGATACCTACAAAGCGAAGTGCCAGATGTGCCACGGCGCTGACGGGCTCGGCAATACACCTGCCGGCAAGGCCATGAATGCTCATCCATTCAACTCGCCGGATGTTCTGAAGGAATCAGATGCAGAGCTGGCCACGATTATCAAGGGCGGCAAGAACAAAATGCCTGCATTTTCCGGAAAGCTTACAGATACACAGATCACGGACGTCGTGGCATACATCCACACTATGCAGAAGAAGTAACACAACTCGCAAAACAAATAACCTCGGGTTGGATGGGACGAGCCTGCGTAAAACCCGACCCCGGGGGGCTAAACCTGCGGTTGAGGCCAGTGTTACTGCGCGCTGGCTGGCGGCGATAGGGAGCGAATATAGGCAACAATTGCGTTCATATCTTTACCATTCATGTTGGTGAGAGGCATGCCGCCTTGTTGCATTCGCTTGCTGTGGTGGCGCAGCAGATCCTCCAGCGTTGCCGCGGGAAGTACGGAGGCGGTTCCGGCTAAGCCGGGGGCTGCGACCGTTCCCTGCATGCCGCCCACGCCGTGGCAGGTCTCACAGCGGTTGTGCTGGAAAATTTCCTTACCGCGCAGAACCTCTGGACTTAGCGGAGGCCGCGGCGCCTGAGCAATCGTGGCCGGTGTCGCAGAGACACTGCTTGCCGGGCTGGTGGACGAAGAGCCTGCTGCGGGATGACCTCCCGGAGTCGCGCTAGAGCTTAGCCCGGATAGATACAAGACCAGCAATTGCAAGTGCGCATCGTCCACGTTGACCGGGGGCATGCCTCCGTCGCGCATTCTCTTCTCCGGATGACGCAGCAGGTTGGTAAGTTGAGGCTCGGGGAATCGGTGACCCACTCCGATGAGGGACGGAGCGAAGTGCGTCCCCTCGGCGCTCTGCCCATGGCACGCGGCACAGCCATTGGCCACAAACACGGCACGGCCACCGGCAGTACTTGCCGTCACTGGCGCCGCACTTTGCGCAGCAACCGGAGCTGGAGTTGTGGCGGCGCTGGATGGAGGCGACGGAGAGGCTGGGGCGCTCGCGATTTCGGGAGCATTAGGTTTAGGAGATTCGGCGGATTGCGGGGCAGTCGCCGGGCCTGCCGAGGACAAAGATCGCAGATAGGCGATCACAGATTTTTCCTGCTCCGGTGTCGCGACCAGCGGGGACATCCCTCCCGCACGCATTTTTCCGTTTGGATCACGCAACAGCCCTGCCAATTGGTTATCGGGCAGATTAGCAATAAGAGGAGCCAGTGCCGGAGCGCGTGCGGTTCCGCCCCCATCTGCGCCGTGACAAGCCGAACACGCGTGGGTTTCAAAGATTTTCTGTCCCGCCGCAATGGAAGCAGCGGCTGTTGCTGTCGCCGCTGTAAAATGCTGGCTTGGCTTGGCGGCACGCAGCGGTTCCGCTGGAGTATGGGGTTGGGCAGTGTGCGTCGCGGGGACATTTGCAGCGCTCGTGCCCAGCGCACCCAGGTAGCTCACCAGGGCAGACATATCGGTTGCGGATAGGTCGACTGCCGGCATAGCACCGGCGCGCATTTTGGCATTCGGCTCGCGCAGCAAGCCGGTTAGCTCGTCGGACCGAAATTTGCTGGTAACGCCAACCAGGCTGGGGCCTGCGGGCGTACCCGTACCATTCTCTCCATGGCATCCCGAACACCCGTTGGCGCCAAAGATACCCTTGCCCAGGGCAACGGAAGGCTCAACCGGACCGGTCGCTACCTCGACAGGCCCAGCTCCACCTGGAGTTTCGACATAGGGTTCAAAGGGAGCTTCCGTGTATGTCTTTTCCTGCTGGTCCTGGAGCGCGATCTGGGCGGCGCTGGTAGGGTCTCGGGCGTCATCCATGCGGCTTTTGATGCCGAGGAAGATGGCGCCCACCAAGACAATAGCCACCGCGAGAACGGGAATCGGCCTGCGCCATGGTCTGCGTTCCAAACTTCGATCCAGAAACGGCAGCAGAAAGAACAGCAGAGCGAGGATGCCGGGAACCACGACGATGGCAAATACCACCGTTCGACCCTGCCAGAACTTGAGCCACTCAAACATCGACAGGTAGTACCACTCTGGCCGGGGAAGAAACTGCGTATCCGCGGGATTGGCGACCGGGCCGAGCGCTACCGGATGAAAGTAGGCCAGGATGCCAAGCCCGATCATGAGCAACAGGGCAAAGGCCATGTCCATGATCACCTGGCGGGGATAGAAACCCTCCGCCGGCAATTTGGGATGGACTGGATCTTCTTCTATCGGGCCTGCGGGGCCAGCCTTGCGGAACAGCGCTATATGCACTCCGATGAATAAGAAAATCGCTGCGGGGATGAGGAACAGGTGGGCCACATAGAACCGCGACAGGGTTAGGGTTCCGAGAGCGTCGCCACCGCGAAGCAGTCGAGTGAGCCATTCCCCGATGAGAGGGATCTCGCCCACGATGTTGGTGCCCACAGCGGTTGCAAAGTAGGCCTTCTGATCCCAGGGAAGCAGGTAGCCGGTGAAGCCCATGGCCAGAACAAGAAAGGAAAGGAGTGCCCCAGAAATCCAGAGCAGTTCTCGCCGCCCTTTAAACGACCCCCAGAGAAAGGTCTGCAGGAAGTGCAGGGCGAGCACAATGATCATTGCGCTCGAACCGTAGTAATGCAGGCTGCGCAGGAACGCCCCTGCCGCGACCTGCTTGGTGATATAGGCAACGCTGGTGTGCGCCGTCTCGGCGGAGGGAACATAGTAGAGCGCAAGAGCTATACCAGTAATGACCTGGGAGATAAAGATGAAGAGCAGCCCGGAGCCGAAGACGTAGGCCAGGCGTGCGCCGCCGGGGATGGGCTCATCGAGCGATGCCTGCATGATGCTGCCCAGGCCAGTACGCTTGTTAACCCAACTATAGAGGCGGGTTGGCAGGCTTTTCGCTTGCGTGCTGTCGGCCTTTATTGGATCTTTCGGTTGCATATTTAGCTCAATTTTTCCTGGTTGGGAACATTCGATCGAAAATACTCGAAATGAACCATCAACTTTCCGTCCTCTAACTTATGCGGCAGCGCATCCATGCCGCGGGGGGGGGGACCGGAGACGAGGGCTCCATCTGGAGCAAAGTGTCCCCCATGGCAGGGGCAGACGAATTCCTCCTGCGCGTGTTGCCACGAAACGCTGCACCCAAGATGAGGGCAGATGGCGGAGAGAACCTTTAATTGACCATCTTTTCCCTTGGTTACATACACCGACTGCGACGAAACCACTTCACGCCAGCCATCCCGTTGCTTGAAGTCGATCGTCTTGAGCGCCGGCACAGCAAGATTGGCGAACTCATCGGTTGAACCTGCATCAGACCAACCACTCTGGCCGGCCTTTGCGTACAGGGGATAAAACGCGTAGCGAAGAACCGGAATGGCGAGGAGGGCGCCCATGCCCGCGGTTCCAATGCCAAGCAGAACACCGAAGAAGGAGCGGCGGTTGATGGCCGGAGCTTCTTCTATACCGAGTTTTTGCGGATCGAGGGCTTGTCGGTCTTCCATCAGATCTCCTAGAAATTTACCCAGAGGGCAATGTAGACAGTGTTGTTGTCAGAGGCATTGCGATTGGCCCCGTCATAGTTGGTGCTGGCGCCGTTGAACTTGTAATACCCGGTATATTCGACGGTAAGGTCGATGTTCTGCACCGGCCAGTAACTGCCCTGAAAGATATAGCCGGCGGTGTTTGGACTGCCGTTATTACTTCCGGTAAGTGGGGCTGGCGCATACAAGAGCGGGTCAACATTCCCGGTGGTCCCGAAGAGGGCGCCAGTCGCGGCAAACTTGCTGGCCCAGTGATAGGTGCTGTCTAGTTTCCAGGTATTCAGATGATTGTTCTTGAAGGAGGCCGTTCCCGCAGCAAAAGCTCCTGCCAGATCAGAAGACTCATGGATGTAAGTTCCATGAGCGTCGAGCAGGTTTGCGCCGAAGGGATGCTCATACTGAAAGTCGAAAGAAGGGTCGACATAATGATCCTCCGGACCGGTGATCGCCGACGGATGGGAATCGAGCACTATGCCGTAGCTTCCAACCATGAGGTAGTTGTCCCCTACGTTCTGCTGCCATGCCGCACGCCAGTAGGGAGCAACCGCACTGATGTTGTAGGGGTAACCGGTTCCGGTGACGGGCGACGGGCCCCCGGCATGCTCCGAACGGTAGAATGTCACGTCGGTATAAAGGTGCGAGGCGAACATGCTATAGATGCCGGCGCCGGCAACATCTTGCCCCAGTGCTCCATTAATGACAGGCGACGCGATGGGGTCAACACCAGATGCGGTCGAAATCCAGGGATAGCCCCAGGCGGGTGTGCTGTTCCACAAATCCTCTACAGTGGGGTTGTTGTTCAACGTGATCCCATAAATTAGATCATGGCCGCCCAACTTGGCCTGGTTGGCATAGCGCAAATCGGTGTTGTCCATACCGAAGTGATCGTCCGTATGGGTATAAGTCAACTGGGCTAACCCGCCGAAGTGCGATGCGTAGCCGCCTGCCAGAAAGATGCTCAACTGTTGAGGAAAGCCGGCTGCGCCATTCTGCGATTGCGGCTGATCTGCCTGGAATGCGGTGTCAGACAGCAAAATCATGACAGACAGCGGGATGTATTTAGACAGCAGCAGGTCCTTCTGATTACCCACTTTGTCTTTGTCCGTCAAATCGGTCAAGACATAGCCCTTAAGCTTAAAGTTACGTCCGAACGCGGTCAGCTCAGGAGGGTTACTGTGACAGACATTGCAAGAGAGACCGGTTTGGCGAGCAAAGCTGGGTACCGCGCACGCATCTCCCACGGTGAGCAGGCAAAGCAGAACAAACGTTAGTTCGGATCTAAGCAACATTAGGTCCTCAGGGTTTCTGGTCATTTCTTTGGCCCATCCACTAGTTATGCTTCCAAACAAGCCCCAACTACACGATTGTCGATAAGTAATATCGACAGAATTAATCACCTATTAAGTTGCTCGTGAGGATTATCGGGGCCTATGACGGCGAAATCTGTGCAATTTTGCACACAATGGGTGCCGGCTACTTCTTCGGGCGCCGGGTTTGGTCGAGATTCGAGCTGCGGCTGACCATCTGTGCAGCGCACTTTTTCTATCCATGCGTAGGTTGCTTTGTCGATAGTTTGGCCGCAGCCTTCGGCACCGGATGGAACTAAAAGCACCGGGCAGCGGGACTCAGCGATCACGTGATAGACCGTGCTGTTGTCGAGGTGGCTACTGTCAATCCCAACGGCTGGCGCTCCCAGAACCAATAAATCCGGATGCATCTTCTCCGCCAGAGAAGCGATAGCCACAGTAACCTCGCCTGAGGCGACGAGATGCTCGACCGGCAAGGTATGCGATTCGTTGAACGGTGCCAGCATGCGAAGCCTAGCCATGCAGTGACAGCATTGCAGCTCTTTGCCGCATAGCGTGCTGTGCAGCACCGCGAGTGTGCGCCGCGCGATGCGTTGCGCAAGATCCAGAGCGGCAATGCCGGCTGCGGAAAAGTCGGTCGCAGCGATCACCTTTTCCCATAGGTAACGAGATAGGGGAGCGGTCGGCTCCGCCGGGGAGGGCACGGTCAAAATGGAACAAGGCGTATCCGCCAGCAACAGCCGCGATACCGTAGCGAGGGCTACGCTGCCGGCGGCGGTATGTCCCAAGGTGCCAAGAATGATTAGATTTGCCGAGTGCCGTCGGGCTTCTGTCAGGATCTCCGCGCAGATTTGCTCGCGCTGCACAAGGGAATCATGATTGGCGCCATGGCGCCGAGGGTCGTGCTCCATGAGCGCCAACTCGGCACGAGCGGCGAGATCACCTAGCTCAGCGTGGGGCAACGCGTAGACGATGGGATCGAGCGAATGCACCAGCACCAGCTCCGCCTGCTGTTCGTGAGCCAGCTTTTGCGCGTAGCGCAGCCCATAGGAGGCATCTCCAGAGAGGTCGCCGATATAGACAATCCTGTTGAACGGAAAGCCGGCGTCCGCCTGCGTTCCGTTGATGTATGTGCCTGCCTGCGCGTGCTCCGGTGAGGTCTGGGGTCCTGTCATGGTCATCCTCGGTCAGATCTACTTTGTTGCTGAAAGTCGAATGATAGGCGCAGACAGCCAGCGAGCGATGTGACGGCCGTTACAGTTGTTGGTGACGCGGATCACAAACATCAGAGCCATCCGCGCTTTCGTGGCTTTGCACTGGCGCCGTCGGTGGAGCACGCGCATACGGTCCTTTCGTATCCCGGGAAGGGGATCCCCCGCTCGTCCACAGCATTCATGCATAAGGGCCACGTGTCATCGTTCTGCTTCACAGCGGGCAGGCCATCCTCTACGGCTCTTATAGGGGACGCCGCCGAATGAGTGTGGCTATCCGGCTACATCCAGCCGGCATTCATGCGGGCATGGTCCGACCCGTATATCTGCTACCTTGAAATGAGAAGGCATATTTCGCGGCAGATTGGGGCATGCGTACAGACTCCCCAGGCCCGCTTACGGCGTTGGCAAGAGATAGACTGATCCGTAAACTGCGGTTACGCTGCTTCACCGCCCGGCAGTGGTCCTCAGGATGTCAGCTTCGGGAAGCATTGGGGATGGGTTGCGCTCCACAAGCGTCCTTATGACCGAACCGGTTATGGTAGACGAAGTCTTCCAGATCCCTGCGCACCCTTAGGTATGCTTCCGCCGGCTCGGCGGGATAGCCAAGGCTGCAAGCAAAACCGATTTTCATCAGTGGCGGTATATCGAGGACACGCGCTACTTCTTTTTCGACGGGACCATCACTGAAGACGGTGAGTACGTGCATTCCCAATCCCAGAGATGCACTCATCAGCCACATATTTTCCATCACGCAGCCAAGCCCCATGTGGCCGAGGGCATCCCCTTTAGATGCCGGGGCGCGCATGGACGAGTTGTAAAGAACGACCAGCAATACCTGTGGCTGCAAAACCGCTTTGCTGAGAAGCGTCAACTGCGACCGTGCATCTGAACCGGGATCCCACGCCTCGGGATCTGTCCATGCCCGGGGATAAACGCTGGCCAGTGTGCCCCTCTTCTTGCTTTGTAAATCCGCTTCGGTGAATGAGACCTGTTCATAATTTTCGCGAAGATAGGTCTCGGACATCTCGGCAGGAATCTTGCCGATTGCTTCAAGGCGGTCTTTTTCATCGACGACAACGATCTCAAAGTTTTGCATGTTGTTTGGAGTAGGCGCCCAGCGCGCCGCCTCGAGGATTAGCTTCACCTGCTGCGCGGTGACCTCGCGATCCGGGTTGAATGGCCCTCGCGTCGAATGCCGTTCGCGAATGAGAGCCAGGAGCGCCTGGGTTTCGCCCTCTTCGGCAACTGCTGCCGTACTGTGGATGACGTCGTTAGACATTTCTACTTCCCTTCTGTAAAGATCGAGCCGGCAGCTACCTTGAGTTTCCGCTTATGGAAAGAACTACGTCTGTGCAGTATTGCTCATGGAATCGTGGGAGCAGGCACGCCCGAAGCGCAGCTCGGCAGCGCTGGTTTTCTCAAGAGTTAGCCGGCGGCTATACGGGGGCGTCGATGGGGACGACACAGATCAGCTTTTTGTTGACGAATTCCGGTTTGCTTATTCCAGCCAGAAGGGTACGAGTGTTCGGCGGGAGCAGGCGGCGGCCGTTGGAGCGATTCAGGTCTTAAGGAATGTTGACAGTGCGGTCGTCTCTCCCAAAGCTTGCCGAATCGCAGTCAGAAAGTCATGGTTGTCAGGAGGCTTCTGGAAGAAGGCCACTGCTCCGGCATCGAGCGAACGTTTTCTATTGCCCGCCGGATCCCAGGCGCTTAATACGATGATCGGGATGGACGCAAGAGCTGCTAGGTTTCTTATTCGTTCCATGACCAGGAAGCCGTCGCCCCCCGGGAAACCGAGATCCAGGATGATCAGGTCTGGCGCTTCGCTACGCGCGACGGCTACGGCGGAGATTGCATCCGCCGCGGTGACTACGCTGTAGCTGTTGGCTTGTAACCTGGGCGCCAGCCCCAACAGCAGATGCGGATCATCGTCGACGATCAGGATTTTCTTTCCGCTCATCGGAGTTTCTCCTTGTCCAGAAGGTGCGCATGGATCAATCGTTCCATGCGCGCCGCGACTTCGTCGAGCTGTTCCCCGGACGGGCCAGGCAACACATGCAACATGGCTGAGGAGATGACAGGCTTGAGTTTTGAAGTCCGGTCAAAGCTTTGCAACTCTTTGCGAATGCGACTTTCGATGACCGGGCGTCCACTCTCACCGGCGCACGCAACAATGAAAAAGCTGTCTACCGGCTCGGTGTCACTCATCGCGGGCAACAGCACATCCTGACCAGGATGAATGCAGCGCTGCAGAATTTTTCGCATCTCCGGTAGGAGATCCGCCTGAATGGCTTCCTCGACCGCGACCACATCCACGGCAATGAGGGTCACGAAACCCGACTCCAGGTTAGACGCGGTGAAGATCGGGGCACACAGTTTGGCCAGGGAGAACACAGGCAAAGTAAAAGAAAATGTGCAGCCGTGGCCCAGTTCACTCTCTACCCAAATGCGCCCACCGTGCCGTAACACCAGCTCCTTGGAAATGAACAGACCCAGGCCCAGACCGCCGCGACTCGTCTTGACGCCGTTGTCTAACTGCGTTAGACGGTCAAAGACAACTTCGCGGTCTTCCGGGCTGATGCCGCATCCCGTGTCAGACACCGAGAGACACAGAAACCCGTGGTTCTCCGGGAAGGGGTTGCTACGGACGGTCACGGTTCCCCCTGGGGGAGAAAACTTGATTCCGTTGTCGATCAGGTTAATGAGGACTTGCCGCACCCGGGCGGGGTCCGCCCAAATGAAAGGCAGACCCGGCCGGATGTCGGAATGCAGGTTGATATACTTGAGCGCCGCATTCTTTCCACAGGTGCTGAGCACTTCGGCGATGAGCTTAACAGGACTTGCGTACTGGGGCTCGACGGTCAGTTTATGAGTTTCGACACGGGTTATGTCGAGCAGGTCGCTGACCATATCCTTTAGTTGTTTGATATTGTCGACTGCCAACGCCAACGTCGCGTGCTGCTCGGGAGTCAGATCTCCAAGGAGTCCATCGAATAGATTGGTGATGAAGAAGTAGATCGCGGTCAGCGGGGTGCGGAGTTCGTGCGAGACATGAGAAATGAATTCTTCCTGCAGTCGCCCACGCTCCAGGCGGGTTTCTTCCAACAGGGCAGCGATCCTCCGCCGCTCGGTCACGTCTTGCATGATAATGGCGAAGCTGCGAATCTCGCCCCCATCGTCCAACAAAGCGGTGATGTTGACATCGGCCCAAAACTGCTTACGGTTGGCGGGGACGCGCCAACCCTCATCCTCGGCCCGGCCGGCTTGCATCGCCTGGTGCAGTTGACTCTCCGGCACGCGATTCTGAATGTCTTCCGGGGTGAAGATGCAAGCGAAACTGCGGCCCACGATTTCGCCCTCAGCGTAGCCCAACAGATGTTCTGCGCCGCGATTCCAACTGCTGACGCGCCCCAACGGATCCATGGTGAAGAGCGCGTGGTCCTTGACTCCCTCTACCAGCAACCGAAAACGTCCGTTGCTCTCCGCCAGCCTGGTCTCGAGGATGGCGCCGTAGCGTTGCTGCAGAAATGCATGACCCAGCGCACACAGCAAGTCGCCCGACGCGCGCAGGCTGGCGCTGCTTACCGGGCGCTGTTTTCTTGCCAGGCCCCAAAGTTCTTGCGGGGCAACGTCAAAGTCCTTGGCCACCCGCCGCAAGGGGAGTGGCTCCGGGTAGCGGTCGAAGACTTGCCCGGCAATGATTGCCCCTAAGGGTTGCCGGCCCAATAAAAGCGGGACTGCGACGTGAGTGAGCCCAGCCTGGTCACGCGCCATCACCGCCCCACCTGAATGCAAGGCCTCCGCAACCGCAGTACACGGCGCATGCAACGTTATGCAAAAAGGGCATCTGCCAGTCCAACCATGGGCGGCGTCATGAATCAGCTTCCAGACTGGCTGTACATTTTGGGATTCTCCCAGGAGGCAGCCCTTGGCGTCGGTGAGTGCGACGGCCACTCCCATGGTGCGGCCATAGGTTTTAAGTATTTCCCCCCAGGCTTCGAGATCAAGCAATTCGGCCCGCATCCGCGGCGACAGGTCCACCATGTCGTCTTCACCTGCCAGGCGGCTACGGCCGGGAACGGGCATTGGTCCTGGCGGTGACAGATTCTCGTCGGCGTCCTCCACCCGTCCCAACCTTCCTAAGTTCATTCCGTGTCCTGTAATGCGGGGGACCCGTTCACTCGAAGAGAATGAGAGAATCTGGTCGGCGCCCGGCCCAGCAGGCTGAAGTAGCGCTGCAGCGGCACCGCGGGGAGCGCGTCTTCGAGCGGCACGAGAGAGATTCCCCCCGGGCCGATGACAAACTCGCGGGTATCGAACGAATGATGACTGCCGCGCGACTTGACCACCGAAATGCAGCGGCGAAGCGAGTTGTCGATCTCTACCAGGCTCAACAAAACGATGTTGTCGACGATGGAGCTGAGGGGAAAATCCGGCATATAGGACGAGATCCCGAGGAATTCAGGATTCTCATAATTGAAGAAAGTGGTCATCAAACGATGCTTGCTGTAGGACACCACGGCGTGGAAGAAATCGCGATATACGCTGATGTCCCCGACGGCGGTGCTATAGGAGGACATGCCATCAATCACCATCCGCTGTATGTCATTTTCCTCCACCAGCCGGACAATGCGAGCATAGTGGGAATCGATATCCAACTCTTGCGGACTTTCGAACATGATCTTGATGGTTCCGTCCTCGATCTGCTCTTCCAGGTTCAGTCCCAGCGTCTGAGCATTGCGGATGATTTGCGCGGGATGCTCATCGAGTGAGATGAGCAACCCCCTGGTTTTCTGCCGCAGTGATCCTTCGCGCAGCATCTGCGTGCTCAGCACGGTCTTTCCTACCCCCGAAACTCCAATCACCATGGTGGTGGATCCATCGAAAACGCCGCCACCAATGAGAGAGTCGACAGCCTCCACCCCGATGACAGACCGCTTGTTACTGGAGGTGCGTTGATCCGAGTTGGCGCGGACAGGCGCCTGAACGCGACGGAAAACCTCCAGACCCCTGCCCCCGGTGATCTGCAGGGTGTGTTGTCCCTGGTCAAAATCCTGGCCCCGGCTCTTCACCACTTCCAGGCAGCGATGTGCGCGCCGGCCCATCCGTTCGCGGCCCAACTGGATTACGGTATCAGCCAGAAAGTCGGACGTTTCCATCGTGGCAACGGAATCGAGTGCAATGCCAACCTCAAGGGAGAATATGGCGGTCAGATTCTCCCGGTTCAACGACTCGATCAACTTCTGCAACAATTCGCGGTACTCGACGCGCACAGTGTTGTTGGCGCCTCGACCGGCTAACAACCCGATGCCGTCTACGAAGATTCGCCGGGCGCTAATCTCACGCGCGGTTTCGAGCAGCAGGCTGTCGGGCAACCGTAATTCCTGATCGAAGACCTCCGGACTGGTGAAAATGATTTGCAGCTTCTTCTGTTTTTGCAGTTCATCCAGATTCCAGCCGAACCCGGCGGCGTCTCGTACCAGTTTGTCGGGGGCGGTCTCAAACACCACGATCAGGCCCGGTTCGCCGAATTCGACGATTCCACGATAGATAAACTCGACGCCCATCAGGGTTTTTCCACTCCCGGTCACGCCCTGCACCAGGATTACATTGCTTCTCGGGATCCCACCCAGGAGGATGGGATCGAGGCCCGCGACACCCGTCTTGACCAAATCGAATTCAGGCATGACCGCTTTCCTTTACCATCTGCTTTCCCGACTGCGACTCCGGAACGAATTTGTGCAGGCTGCCGCCATGTCCTGCATCATTCGTAGCGGGTTAGGCAGTAGCGAGCTGGAAGACCGCCCTGCTCGACCCGTGTCTCACATTGCAGCCGAATCCAGCGTGCCCTGGACCCCTGTGCTTTCAAAGCCAATGAGCCACGCTATGGGGTCGCCTTCACGTAGTTGTTCATCGTCGGTTTGGCACGGCCACATGAGGACGTTACGCGAATTATTCGCAGGTCGTTCACCAGTCAACAAGCCAGCGGGCGCACGTCTTCAGGCCGGCTTTCTTATGTGGCCTGAGGAAAACAGCTACAAAGATGTGCAGCAGCGCACCGCTCGTCGTCAGCACTAGCGAGAGGCCTCAATAAATGTGACCTTGTCGATTTCGCGAAGAGTCGTCAGGCCGCGACGAACCCGGTCCAGCGCCGACTCACGGAGGAAGTGCATGCCTTCCTTCTTCGCCAGCTCGCGGATTTCGGAACTGGATTTTTTTTCCAGAATCATCTGTCGAATCGGATCGGTCAGATCGAGTAGCTCATGGATGGCGGTTCGACCGCGATATCCCGTACCGCTGCACTCGATGCAGCCTGCGCCCTCGCGGAAGTTAAAGTCCTGCCACTCCTTGTCTAGTTTCAGGCCGTTGGCGAGGAGCACGCTGTCATCGTACTTCACGCTGTGGACGCAATGCTCGCAAATGGTGCGCACCAGCCGCTGGGCCAGGATGCAGTTGATGGCGGAGACGAAGTTGTACGCCTCAACGCCCATGTTGAGGAACCGCCCGAGGACATCGATGACGTTGTTCGCGTGCACAGTGGTGAAGACCAGGTGGCCGGTGAGCGCCGACTGGATGGCGATTTGCGCGGTTTCGTTGTCGCGGATTTCGCCGACCATGATCTTGTCCGGATCGTGGCGCAGAATCGAACGCAGCCCGCGGGCGAAGGTCAGTCCCTTCTTCTCGTTGACTGGAATCTGCGTGACACCGACGATCTGGTATTCCACCGGATCTTCGATGGTAATGATCTTGTCTTCGTCGCTGTTGATTTCGTTGAGCGCCGCATAGAGTGTGGTGGTCTTGCCCGAACCGGTCGGTCCGGTGACCAGCACCATCCCGTAAGGCTCGCCGATATAACGACGGAAGCGCTTCAGATCATCCTCGGCAAAGCCGACCACATCCAAGGTGAGCTTGCTGAACTTCTCGCTCATCGATTCCTGGTCGAGAATGCGCAGCACGGCGTTCTCGCCATGGACGGTGGGCATGACGGAGACTCGGATGTCGATGAGGCGGTTCTTGTAACGGACCGTCAAACGGCCATCCTGGGGAACGCGGTGCTCACTAATGTCCAGTTCGCTCATGATCTTGATGCGCGACAGGATGGTCGATTCGTGCTCGCGGGCGATCGGCGCCAAGGCCGGATGTAGGACACCGTCGATGCGGTATCTCACGTGAAGGTTATGGTTGTAGGTCTCGAAGTGAATATCGGAGGCGCGCCGATCGAGGGCGGTAAAGATGATGGTGTCCACCAGCCGAATGATCGGGTCGCAGCCCTCTTGCGACATCAGTTTCTCGATGGAGATGATCTCATCGGGGTGGTCATCGGGTGAGACGGCGTCGGGCACCAGGCCCTCGGTAGCTTCGTCCAGCACCCGCTGTGACTGCTCCGTCCTCCTCAGCAGGTTGGTGATTTGCGAGGCTATGGCGACGCGTGGAATGATGTGTTTTCCCAGAAGTCCGGCGACTTCATCAAGCATCATCAGGCGACTCGGGTCTGCCACTGCGATCACCAGGCTGCTTCCCTGCAGCTCCAGCGGCAGGAAATTGTAGCGGAACATGATGTCGACCGGGACGCTGCGTAGCACCTCCGTCTGGACGGGGAAGTCCGTCAGGTCGATGTATTCGCAACGGTACCTGTGCGCGAGCGCCTTTGCGTGGAGGATCTCGTCGGAGTCGGTCGGGATGAGGAGACTCAGTGCTTCGGTCATGGGGGAATCTTTGTCACCGTTGCAAACGATGCCGCAGTGCTCGTGGAGCAGGTCAGCCTCCTTAGCAAACGGCGTGACCGCGATCGCTCTCATACCGTGAGTCCGTCGAGCAGCCGCAAAAGGGGGGACGGCGACTCGGCGCATTTACCAGAGTCCCTTTTCTCTGCCAACAAGAACCGCCGCTCCGACGGCACCAGCGCCGTAGGTTTTGACTGTCAGTTCCTGCGCGGAACACAGTCGTTATCGGCAGGACCCAGCGGAAGCTTCACAACTTGCTTGATTCTTGAACACTTCAGCCAGATCATTCATGGCGTGCTCACCGATGGTAGGCCATGGTCTTCCCCCTAGAGCTCGCAAGGAAATTATTTCCAGGGTGAAAAGGGAGATGCAGAGGCCCTTGTTGATTGAGGAAGTCCGCAGAAGTGGGAAGTCCCGGCCGCGCACTCGAAAAGAGACTGAACTCTGGCGTTTGGGCCAGTGCTCGCAAGCCACCCATTCAACTTGTAATCCCAACGGAGAGAAGGGTCTTATTCCGCGCTTTGCTGAGGCAATTGATCGTGCAGAACCACGTTGAGCAGCGACTTGTGGACCCGGATACGGCCGTTGTATTCGATGAAACCCATTTTGCGAAAGCTGTTCATGAAGAAGCTGACACGAGACCGTGTGGTGCCAATCATCTCGGCGAGGGTTTCCTGGGTGATCTGCGGAATTAAGGGTTCAGGTTCTCCGGGCTTGCCAAACTTAGCCATCAGAAGGAGGATCCTGGCCAACCGCTTTTCGCTTGAATTGAACAGTTGATCGATCAGATCGGCCTGGGTGCGCATGCTCCGAGCCAGCAAGAATTTCAGAAAAAGATCGGAAAGCGAATGCTCCTCATGCATTACGCGGATCATCTCTTGCCGCTCGATTTTGAGCGCTGTACAACTGGTGATGGCGGTCGCTGTCGCCATACGCACTCCACCCATATTGGCAAGCGATTCCTCTCCGGCAAAGTCGCCGGCGGCGAGAATGGTGATCGTGGCCTCTTTGCCATTCATCGAGACAACGGTAAGCTTTGCGCTGCCTTTCTGAATATAGAAGACGGAGTCAGCGCGATTGCCCTGCGAGAAGAAGGCTTCCTTAGGCTTCAATTGAACGATTCGTCGTCCTGTACCGGCCCTGTTGAGAAAGGCGGCAGCGTCAAACTCATCTTGCTTTCGCTCAGCCATCTGATTCATCCTTCCGGATACTTGGCCTGATGGCCTCCCAGAACAAACACGGGACTTGGCCTCGACGGCATGGCCACTGGTTGATTCACGAATTCACGCCTGAGTCATGAGGAATAGCACACTCTCCTTCACTATGCTCAGAGGATTGGACTTACGCCGCGGTGCTTCGACAGTAGTTTTCCTTTTGCGCCGTTGTCTGTCCTCTTTTGCTCACATTTCAAAAATAATTCGTAGCTTGGAAGCCCAGGCCCGCAACGTACGTAAATGAAAGGAATGCGTATTCATGCCTTTTGGCGCACCACCCCGCTGGGCGCAGGCATACAGGTCCAGCTCTTCTATTTGAAGAGTTAGGTTGCCCATGCGACGCGCTGCTCCGCGAAGCGGACTGGTCGTGCCGCATGTTCTGTGCTTTTGGCAGCCTATCGCTTCCCGTTTTCGTAAGCAGGTACCTTCGACGTGAGTTTGCGCAGGAGGAACTCGCGGATCAGATTATCGACAGCGTGGCCGGCGGTGCCGACGAGCGCATCGCCAAGAGTAAGGCCCACGCCACGGTCCCCGGCAGGATAGTAAAGATTCGCGATGCCACCCGCCGCGAAGCTGCCAAGTACACTCGAGTAGTTTGGCTCGACGCGCCCATTGTCGCCTCTTGTAACCACCGCCCTTGAGATGGCGTAAAACATACGCGAGCGGACACTGCCCGACCCTCTGTAGAAGTATCTTGGATCCTGGTGCAACAACGAGGGCAGAACGGCGCTGCCGAGCGTCCTTCCAATGGCATCGTCGGCATATGCGGCGCCGTACCGTTTGGCATAGCCTTCCGCGCCTTGTCCGTACCCGGAGAAGGTGTTGTTTGCCTGCTCTGCTCCTGCGACTATGCCGGTTCCCAAGAATTCGACCGGATCTGTGATCGAGTGGAGGGCCAGATCAAACTTCTGTTTTGAACTGAGAGGTGCCGCGTCCCAGATATAGCTGCTGTAGAAATTCGGCAGGACGCCTAAAACGCGCTGGTGCTCTGCGGCCTTGAGCTGTTCCTCAGCCAGATCCGTTTGGGTTACGACGACGTCCACCTCTGTGGTCGCGCCCGCGACGGCTAGAGAAATCTGTGGAAGTTCCCGCCTTTCCTGCGCACGGAGCACGATATCAGAGGAGACAAACGATTTCATTCCCGGCGAAGCTATGGTAAGCCTGTAGGTGCCCGCGGAGAGCTCGCCGAATGCGAATTCTCCATTGCTGCCCGATAGTTGTGAGCGCTCCTGTACACCGTTGGGGGCGGCAAGCGTCACGTTTGCACCTGAAAGCGCAGCTCCATTGGCATCCAGAACTAGCCCCGAGATACTGCAGGAGGGCGGCGGAACAGACGCCTGACCCTCGGTTTGCTGGGGGAGCCCAACCCTGGTCAAAGCGCAGATCGCAACCATCAGAACAAGGCTGCTGAGCCAGAGCCAACTGTGTTGACGTGTCTCGTGGTAGCGCTCTTCTGGCCTTGCTAACCCTCCTGCGGAGAAAACAGAGCTGCAAGCAATACCCATACGTCCCCGCACCGGCACATTTCTCATGGATAGAAAGGGGTTGCCCCGACCAATGATATCTTAAGTGCTTAAGACTTGATTGTCAATTTGCTGGCGCACCGGTCAGAATGGTCGCGACGGCATGGCGTTGGTTCGAGATCTCAATCTTTTTGATGGAAGAATTCGTTATTGATGTCGGGCCAGAACTCTTTAAAGAGGGAAGATCCCCCATCGATCGCTAGATTTGTCATCCAAAGTTGAAAGGTGTTGGAGAAAGAGCGCTCCTGACTGGGATAGTAGAAGGCAGAGATGCCTGAGGCTGCCCCCGCCCCGAATATCTCGGAGGCATTGAAGGCCGTATGGCCGCTGTCGGTTCGAGTGATTGCGATGCGCGAGACAGAATATGCGAACCGCTTGGCAAAGCTGCCATGACCCAGCGTGTAGTATCGCGAATCCTGGTGAAGAGCTGCGGGGAGAATAAACTCGACCCACAGATTCTCGTCAACGTAGTCGGCATAGGTGTGCCAGTAATACCTTCCGTAGCCCGCGGCGCCTTGATGGAACTCCGGCGTGGCGTTGCGTGCTTGGGCGATTCCGGCCTGTATGCCTACAAAGATAAAGGAAGAATAGTCGACGCTATCGAGCGTCGCTGTCATGAATTTCTCCTTGACGGTTTGCGGCGGAAGATGCTGGTCTGCGCTGACTGCGCGAAAGTTGGGAATGATGTAGAGAATACGTTTCGTCTGCGTTCCGTTATCCGCAACCTTAGCGGCCGGCACGCTGTTCGGAGCGCCAGATGGAGAGGAAATGCTCTGCTCCTGCTGCCCTGCTATTTCTGGAGCGTCAGGTAAGGTACCGGCATTCGCCTCCGCGCCTGGAGCGCCGGCGTTCGGCATCGTGGCCGGTTCTTCGATCTGACCTGGTTGTTCGCGCGCCATCGCCGGGGGACAAAAGACAAGACATGGGACCAGCGCTGTGATCAATAGAAGGGACAGCAGTCGAAGTGTCATATTCACCCAAGGATTTGGTTCGACCCATCCACTAGGTGGAAGAGGTTCCTCGCGCCGGCGCCGAGGATGACACGCCAGAGACTCGGCCGGTGTCGATAGCTAAGAAGAGGAGGCAGCCCGCCGGCCTAACTTCAGCGCGTCGGACCAGAATGCCGCCGAGGAATGCATCATTTCCAGCACATCCCTTATAGCCGCAACGCATTCATCCAGCTGCTGTTCACTGACCACAAGGGGCGGAGCCACCTTGAGTACCATGAAGTTGTTTCCACAGATTTGCGTGAGAATGTTTTTGTCCTTGAACAACCGCATCACCAGGATCTGACCGAACAAGGCTGGATGAATTGCCTGGAAGGCCTGGAACGAAAGTCTCATCGAGAGACTGCGAGGAGCCTGAAACTCGATCCCTGTAAGCAGTCCTTCGCCGCGGACATCTTTGATCATCTCGAACGGGGTCAGCGCGATGCGCAGACGATCGCGCAGAGCGATCCCCAGTTTGTCAGCACGTTCCGCGAGGCCTTCGCGATCCAGAACCTCCATGGTGGCCAAACCGGCGCGCATGGCCAGCGAACTTTCGCTGAAGGTCGATGTGTGGATGAACGCCCTTCCTAGAGAGTGAAACACTGATTGGTAGATAGCCTCCGACATCAATACAGCGCCGACCGGAACCAAACCTCCACTCAGCGCCTTGGCGAGAACGACCATGTCCGGCGTCACCTCGTAGCGCTCGGCCGCCAGGAATCGGCCGGTTCGTCCCATGCCTGTTTGCACTTCGTCCAACACCAGAAGGGCATCGTATTTGTGGCAGAGTTTTTGTACCTCGGCAAGATAGTCCTTCGCAGGCAGTATGATCCCTGCTTCTGCCTGAATCGGCTCCAGTACGACGGCCGCGACCTTGCACTCTTTGAGCACCTGCTCAAGCTTTGCCAGATTGCCAAAGGGTACTTCGTGGGTGCCCGCGAGCATGGGGCCGAAACCTTCTCGCCAGAAATCGCTGCCCATTAGCGAGAGTGCGCCGCATGTCAGCCCGTGGAACGCGCCGGCTGCATACACAATATCGTTTCGGCCAGTGTGTGCCCGGGAAAATTTGATGACTGCTTCCACGCCTTCACTGCCGGAGCTGCAGAAGAAAGCCTTGGCAATCTTGCCGCCCGCTCGTGCGCAAAGCAGCGAAGCGAGTTGCCCGGCGCTCTCCACCACATTGCTCTGCAACATCGAAGGTGTCTGACGCTCTAACTGCGAAATCAGCTCAGCGATAATATGCGGATGATTGTGCCCGGCATTGTGTACACAGTAGCCGGACAGACAGTCTAGAACAATCCGGCCGTCCTCTGTATGCAACTCCGCGCCGACTGCGCGTTTGTACCGGACATTGAGTCCCAGAACATCCAGCAACTTCACCCAGGTTGGATTGACGTGCTGGCTATAAAGTTCCACATGTTTGGAGTTCAAAACGTCCAACTCCGTATCCGGATCAACCAGATGCTGCGTCATTTCTCTCGCGGGTCCCCTCTGAAGGTTGAGCGCCTTGATTCACTTAACCTTAGTATAGTCTTAATTCCTTAAGACCATGTGTCAAGGACCGGACGGAAAATGTTGAAATGCTGATTTACCCAGGCGAAAAACAGTTCGCCGAAAGAGATGGGTCGAGTGGGAAACACTTAAAACAAATGGACGCACCGCGAGGGAGCGTCCATCGTCAGGCCGAGTCCGATCGTGCGGCCGGGTCTACCAGGAGAGTTTGACGTTGGGGAGAACCGGGGTCCCTTCAACACGAACGGCATACAGCCGGTTGGGGTCCAGGTCGAGTGCTTGCAGGATGGTTGGCGCCACCTGGGCGGTCCCAACTGAGGCGCTGACCGTCGTGGCTTGGAAAGAGGGATTAGACAGCAGCAGAACGACGTTGGTGTCGTCATGGGCAAAGCCACCGTGCTCCGACAGCTTGGCTTTGCTGCCCGAGTAGGTGACGCCGACGTTCGGGGTTACGATGATGTCGGGCGTGCGCGGGTCTGCGGTTGGCTCGTGGTAGTTAAGCGCGAGCGAGGGCCCGTAATAGAGCTGCCCGAGCGCGATCCCCGTGACGGAAGCATTGTCTTCGAGGATTTTGACACTGGCTTCTGTATCGGAAGAACTCTTCAGCCAGATCAGCGAGACATCGTCTTCCGTCGGGCCAATGCCGGTAGGATTGTTGGTGGATTCAGAGTAGGGAATATAGCCCGCATTGGAGAGCAGAGTGACGGGTGAACTGCCGTTGATGAGCTGCGAGACGTAGCGGGAGGGATCGATGGGCGACTGGCCGTGCTTGGCCGTGATCACGATCAGGGTCGATTGGTACAGGCCCTTGGCCTTCAGTTCATTGACGAATGCCCCAATCGAGGCGTCGACGAATTTGAATTCGCCCAGCAGGGCCTCAGATGGGGTGCCTGCAGCATCGAGATATCCGCCGGTCATGCCGTTGCTCTTCTCAACCAGCTTCTGGCCCACGCTGACAGCCTGGAAGTTCATGCCGAAAATATTGGGTACCGCTGTCCCCTTGGTGCCGAGGTGGTTTTTGCCATTGATCTCGTTGAGGATCGCGTCGACCTTCAAGGTGTCGTAGCACTGAATGTTTTGGAAGCTGTTGGTCCAGGCCGTCACGTCCGAG
The DNA here is from genome assembly GCA_963788515.1 of uncultured Acidobacteriaceae bacterium. Classification (GTDB taxonomy): domain Bacteria; phylum Acidobacteriota; class Terriglobia; order Terriglobales; family Acidobacteriaceae; genus PALSA-350. Next base: position 400,527 of record CAWBGZ010000015.1, on the reverse strand, counting down.
CCTGGATCGAGGATCGTGTCGCAAGATAAGCCTGTAGGAGTCTTGACGCCCGGGAGGCCGATCACAGTGGAGTTGATTTCAGGCGCATAGAAGTCGTCGAGCGCTTCCGGCCCAAGACCAGAGGAGACTGAAGAATAGGCGGGATGCTTGTCGGACCAGGCCGCATATCCACCAACCGAATGGATGACGCTGAAGATGCTATTGGTGCGGACAAAGTTCCATGGGTAAACGGGAGCACAGCCCTTCGCGGGGTTGCGGGGAAGTTTCTTAGGATCGATGGAGGCAAGGCCGCCGTCGGTAAGTGCCGCGCCGGGCGCGCCGCCGTTCACTTTAGTCTTATCGATATCGATGCCTTCTTCGTATTCGGTGGTGGTGCCGGTCGGGGCCGCGCCAGGGGTGCAGGGGCCAGCGGCGACGCCATTGCCGGTGGTCTTGGCTGGCGCGTCATAGTTTCGGGAATACGCGACGTCATAATACACGCCGGTCAGAGCAGGACTTCCACCGGTAACGATAGCGGTCAGGCCGGGGAAGGAATCCGAAGGTTTTGAGGTGCTGGCAGCAACGTAATTGACGCCGCTCTTGCCCAAGGCGGCAAGCGCCGGGCAGTAGGGTTCGCCACCGTTGACGGTGCTAATACCATTAGCGCAGTTGGTGAAGTCCACCGCGTGCATACCGTCGATGCTGATCAGAAGCACGCGCTTAATGGGGCCTTTGGCGAAACTGTTTTCTTGGGCGATCGCTGAAACTGCGAAACACGCTGCTGCGAGGGAAAATAGAGCAATTGCCTTTTTCATTGCTGCCTCCGGAACAATGGTTACTAGAGTCTCCGGAGTGCTTGCATTGCCGGAACATGAAAATTGGGTTAAGTAATCTTAACATTTTAAGACTAGCGGTTCCGCGGAGCGTCTGTTGCTCTGCAGCGAAACGAAGAGGCGCCCCCGCAGCGACTCTTCTTGCGACGCTCGACAGAATTAGCCGAGGTGGACGATCGGCCCGCAGGAGGAAGTACAGCCGAGGCGGAGAAAGACAAGCAAAACTGCTACTGCGGAGCCTAGGGGGGCTCATCTCTGACCCGGCGCTTTCGGAACAGCTACGGGGTGTAGTCGAACAAGGTCATGAAACCGAAATCCATGTGCAACTGCTGGTGGCAGTGAAAGAGGGTTAGACCGGGATTATCGGCGACGAAGTCAATCTCGACTTCCTGGTAGCCGCCTACCATGACCACATCCTTCAACACTCCCGAAGCCGGTTGGCCGGCGATGCGAGTCAACTCAAAACTGTGGCGATGCAGATGGATGGGATGAATGTCATCGCTCGCATTCCGCATACGGATGCGGTAGCGCTTGCCTTCGCGCAGATGAAAATTCGGCGTTGCCATCATCTGGCTCGAGGGATAGGACACGCCGTTGATCGTCCACTGGTTAAACCCGTCGAGCGCCGCATTCTGCTTCTCGAAGAGCATGTCGAACGTTTCGTCTGGCGGTTGCGTGGCTGAGCCCGGATTGCCGAAATGCGCGTAGTTCCACTTAAAGGGTCGCGGCGCGAGCCACTGCGGCTTGCCTTTCGAACCGGCATATTCGATCACGATGCCCATGCCGTGATGACGGTCGTCGTCAGCCAGATCGCCCAGGACCCAAACGCCGGGATGGTTCATCTCGACGATGGCTGATATGCGCTCTGCGGTTCCCAGCCACAGACCCGGTACGCGCACAGGCTTTGGGAGTGGATTGCCATCCATCGCGACCACGTGAAAGCTGTGTCCCGGCAGGGCCAGGCTGCGAATCTCGGTCGCACTGCCGTTGAGCACGTGAAACAAGACGCGCTCCCCTGGTTTCACCCGAATCGGGTCTCCGTGACCCAACATGCGTCCGTTGATGGTGAAGGAATCGTAGCCAACCTCGTAGCCGTGCGGCATGCCCTTGGCGAGGGAAGCCTTCATCCTGCTCTCCCCCTGGTCCTTGAGGCTAGCGACCGATTCAGGCGGTGAGAGGAAGTCCATCGCCATGTCTCCTCCCCGGCTCAGCGTCGGTTGAAACTCCTTCAGGGTGAGAAAGACTTCGCGGTCGTAGTCGCCAGGATGATTCCTGGGCTCGATGTAGACGGGTCCCACGAGCCCGCTGTATTGACCTGCCGAGAGGTCAGAACCAGCGCGGACGTGGGTGTGGTAGAAGCGGAAACCCGATGGCTTCGGAACAAAGGAAATCCTGCGATTGCCGTGTGGAGGAATGAACGGGGTGCCCTCTTCGCCTGCCCCATCGACTTCGGGCGAGACGAATTGCCCGTGCCAATGGAGTTGTTCAGGTGTGTCGGTCTGGTTATGAACGTCGACGGTGACCTGCTGCCCTTCCTTGAAGCGAAGCAGCGGTCCCGGAAACTGGCCGTTGTACGTGGTGACGGAAAGAATGCGATTGGGAGCCACTTCCAGCGGCTTGGTGGCTATGGTCAATGTGTAATCGGCCGATTCAGGACTTGGCGCCTTGGCTTGTCTGTAGCCGTCAGCGGACACGCCCGGGAGCGTGCCCGGCAGCAGAGCGACGCCCGTAGTGGCTCCGGCGGCCTTCAAGAAATCTCGACGCGAACGTGAAAAATGCGACATAGTCCTGCTGGATACTCAGTGTTCCGGATCCACGGTAACTATATCGAATTATGGGCACGCAGGCTCGTAGTTTGCCGTCCGCTCAGAGTCCGTTCACCTCCCAAATGTTCCGGCAATATTCCTCGATCGCCCGGTCAGAGGAAAACCTCCCCATCCGCACGGCGTTATAGATAGACATTTTCGACCACTTTTCCTGGTCCAGAAACGTGGCTGAGACCTGGTCCTGACAGTCGACATACGATTGATAGTCGGCAAATAGCAGGTAGGCGTCGTTATTGAGCAATTCGTCGAGCAGAGGTCGGAAGAGATTGCGGTCACCGCGGGAGAATTGGCCGGCTGCGATACTGTCCACGACTTCCCGGAGGGCGGGGTTGGATTCGTAGATTGCACGGGGATGGTAGCCGGCATTTTTTGCGGCGATTACCTGCTGCGACGTCAGGCCGAACAGGAAGAAGTTTTCGTAGCCTACAGCATCCCTGATCTCGATATTCGCGCCGTCCAGAGTCCCGATCGTCAGCGCGCCGTTCATGGCGAACTTCATGTTTCCCGTTCCCGATGCTTCTTTGCCGGCGGTGGAGATCTGCTCACTCAGGTCCGCAGCGGGATAGACCTTCTGCCCGAAGGTGACGTTGTAATCGGGAAGAAAAAGCACCTTAATGCGCTCCTGCACTTCGGGATCGTGATTGATCACTTCGCCCACGGAGTTAATCAGCTTGATGATCAGCTTTGCCATTGCGTAGCCGGCAGCAGCCTTGCCGCCAAACAGGAAGGTGCGGGGCGTGATCGCCAGATTGGGATTCCTCTTCAGGCGGAGATAAAGCGTAAGAATATACAGGACATTCAAGTGTTGCCGCTTGTACTCGTGGATTCGCTTTACCTGGCTGTCGAACATGGAGCTGGGATCCACGGAGAAGCCGGTTTGCTGCTGGATGTACTGAGCGAGTCTTACCTTGACGTCGCGCTGCACCGTACGCCACTCAGCGCGGAACGCCGAATCCTCGGCATAGCTTTCCAGTTGCTTGAGTAGCTCGAGGTTGCTGATCCAGCCATCACCAATTTTGCTGGTCATTAGTTGCGACTGCTCGGGACTACTTACCGCCAGCCAACGCCGCGGCGTAACACCATTGGTTACATTGATGAATTTTTCCGGCCATAGATCGTGGAAATCACGCAGAACCTCGTCCTTCAACAGTTGCGTATGCAATTCGGCGACCCCGTTGATGTGTTTACTGCCCACGCAGGCAAGGTAAGCCATGCGGACGTGTTTTTCTCCCCCCTCTCCAATGATGGACATGCGCTCCACTTTCCCCTCGTCGCCGGGGAACCATTTGCGCACCTCGTTCAGAAAGCGGCTATTGATCTCATCGATGATTTCGATATGGCGGGGAAGCAGGGAGGCGAAGAGCGTCAACGGCCAGCGCTCGAGCGCTTCGGGCAACAGAGTGTGATTGGTGTAGTTGAAGGTGTTCGAGGTAATCTCCCATGCCTGGTCCCAGCCCATATCGTGTTCATCCAGAAGGAGACGCATGAGTTCAGCCACGCCGATGGAGGGATGCGTGTCATTGAGCTGAATGGACCACTTCTCGTGAAAGGTTTCTATGGGGCGGCCGGCATGCAGGTGGATACGGATCATATCCTGCAGCGCGCAGGACACGAAGAAATATTGTTGTTCCAGGCGCAACTGCTTGCCCTGTTGTGCGTCGTCGTTTGGGTACAGCACCTTGGAGATATTTTCGGCAAAATTTTTTGCAGCCACGGCGCCGCCGTAATCGCCGCTGTTGAAGCGGTCGAAATAAAAGGAGTCGCCGGCTTCTGACTTCCACAATCTTAGGTCGTTCGCCACCCCGGACCCGTACCCCAGGATCGGCGTATCATAGGGAATTCCCGTGATCAATTCCGCATGGATCCAACGGGTCTTGTAGCGCCCCTGCGGATCTGTCCAGGATTCGGTGCGGCCGCCGAATGCCACGTCGACTGATTCCTCGGGCCGCCGGATCTCCCAGGGATTTCCATAGCGAAGCCAATAGTCGGTGAGCTCCACTTGCCACCCGTCGTGAATTTCCTGGCGAAACATTCCGAACTCGTACCGAATTCCGTACCCAATAGCCGGGACCCCCAGAGTAGCCAAAGAGTCGAGGTAGCATGCCGCGAGGCGCCCCAGGCCACCGTTTCCCAGTCCAGGTTCGCTTTCCTGAGCGATGATCAGGTCCAGATCGAGACCGAGCTCTTCGGTGGCCTGCCGCAGGGGCCCTCCTACCCTGAGGTTCAGCAAATTGTTTGCCAGGTGTGGTCCCATCAGATATTCAGCGGACAAATAACATACGACGCGTACGTCATGTTCCAAATAGCTCTTCCGAGTCGCGAGCCAGCGAGCTAGGATCCGATCGCGCACGGTGTACGCGATGGCCATGAAATAGTCCGTCTCGGTGGCGGACCAGGAATCCTTGCCCACCACGTATTGCAGGTTCTCGAGAATCGCCTGCTTCAGGGTTTCGACTTTGGTGCCGGTACGATCATCTTCGACCGACTGATCATGGAAGGGCTGTTCCTCAAGGGCAGGGCTCATTTGTTTTCCAACTTTCCGCGCGGAACGCGTCTCGAGACGAATGCTAGAAGCTGTCCCCCACAAAAACAAGGACTGCGGGCAGGCTTTACCCTCATATGCGGGATTTTAATGAACACCTTATGTGGATGCAGACCCGGCGCTGAATGGACCTTGTCTATGTTGCAACCGTTTATCTTCACGATCTATTAACGAGGACTTCAACCGGGTCCTACAACTTACTCTGGCGGCGCTCAGCCTAAGTTTGGCCGGTGTGCTCGCGATCGTTTTCGTACAGCGTTCCAAGACAGAGTATCTAACCCTGGCAGCCGGGGCACCGAGCGGAGAAAGCCATATCCTCGGCAAGGGGTTGAAGACGGTTGTGGAGCGACACTATCCCAGGGTTCGCATTACTCTTCTGGAGACGGGCGGCACGGTCGAAAACCTGCAAATGCTGGAGGACGGTCGTGCGCAACTGGCCACCGCGCAGGCCGATATCGCACCTGGCCCGAGGGCACGAGCTTTGGCGGTGCTCTACTACGACGCCTTCCAACTGTTGGTGCCAAAGGATGCGCAGGAACAGAGCCTGGTGGATTGCGAGGCAAGCGGATCGCGCTGGCACAGAGCGGAGGACAATATAAGTCCTTTCTCCGGGTAGTGGGGCACTTTGGTCTTCAAGCGGCGGATTTTCAATTTGTAGGCGCAAATGACGAAGCCGCGACCGAGGCATTCCTCGAAGGAAAGGCGGACGCTATTTTTCGAGTGCGGGCAATCGGCGATCCATCGATTGAGCAACTGGTGCAATCCGGCAGGGTGCGATTTCTTCCCGTGGAGCACGCCGCCGCGATGAAGATCAAATATCCAGCGTTTGAGGCCGCCCTGATTCCCGTGGGGGCGTACTTAGGAAACCCGCCCGTGCCCGCGCAGGACTTTCCAACGGTTGCAGTGCAGCGCACCTTGCTGGCGCGCGACAGTGCGAGTGTGACAGCCATTCGAGCCGTCACCGAAGTCCTTATGGAGCGACGGCAGGAGATGATGCAGCAGATTCCAGCCGGCATGACGGAAGTACGTTTGCTACTGGTGCAAGTACGGAGGCCGCAACCGCAGGCCGGGCTAGCGCCGGCCCTGCATCCCGGAGCACTCAGCTTCTATGACAAAGACAAGCCATCGTTTCTACTGGCTCATGCGGATTATGTGGGCCTGTTCTTAACGGTGGGACTCATGGCCGGTTCCTGGCTCTGGGAGTTGAAGCGATGGATGCAAAGGAAGCAGAAGGATAAAGCGGACCAGTACAGTAATCGCGTAGTGGCGTTGATCAGTTCGGTGCAGGAAGTCAATTCACTGCCGCCGTTAGACGAGGCGTGGCGTGAATTACTGAAGATTCTTACCGAGGCCGTTCGCGACCTGGATGCCGACAAGCTGTCGGAGGAGTCCTTCCATTCCTTTCGCACGATTCTTCAGATTGGGATGGAAGTCACCAAAGAACGGCGCAGTATCCTGATGTCCACGAATTCCGCAACATGGACGGCTAGCGCCGCACCGTAATAGCAACTACTGTGGTATCTCCGTCGTTGTGCGAGCTGGACGGTGAGCCTATTTCGGAGGTTCGAGTGGTGATTTCACCGGGGCGGGCGTGGGGCCGAGTATACGGTCGACCTCGGCATCGTCTGCCCAGGTGGACTGTATGCCATCCTTCGGAATGTCTATGTGAGCGGTCCACACGATGGCATTGAGAACAAGCTTACGGTAGTCGTCGGTCTGCCAGTTGTCATAAAAATGGCCGAAAGTCGCTCCGATGCTGCGCCCGGCCGTCTTGCTTCCGGGTGCGGGCGGACGATCGTAAGCCCACATGGTGACCTGGTCTTTGGGACCGGCGAGTGGTCCGGGAAAGACCCGGGGGTCTGCCGGCAGCTCCGGGATGCGAAGCAATGGAGTGATACCAAGATCTCCACTGACGAAAGTGGCCTTGTAATAAAACTCATCCATGATCTGGAATGGCTTAACGCCGCTCATGACGGGATGTTTTGGTGACGGGAAGATGACTTCGCTGGTGAGGGTCTTTTGCGTGAAAAACATCTGCGGATGCTTGGGCCCGTCGTATTCGACATAGCCACCGGCCCAGGCGAGGCCCTGCTGCTGAAATTGGTAAGGTATGTAGGTTGCGAAGTGGAAGATCATGAAGCCGCATCCGCGGTCTATCTGCTTCTGAATGGCGGCGATGCGCTCAGGAGTAAACGTCCACGGGGACCACTGCATGCCATCGGAGATAAAGACGATGGTGTCCGCAGTGTCAAGGTCAGAGACATTCGTAGGCCAGCCGTCGTAGACCACCTCGGTTTCGACGTTCTTCATGCCGGGAGCACGGTCCAGCAGGACCTTCAGAAGGCGAGCCGATTTCAGGTACTCGTGCATGCCGGGTCCATGGGACTTGGAACCGGCAATCAGCACAATCCTACGGTGTTTTTGGGGATGCGTGGCGCGTGCCGGCTGGATTGCAAAGGCGAGTGCAGCGGTTATCAAGATCCATTTGCTTGCGCAGCGCAGGAACGTTTTTGGCATGAGGGGCCCTTTGGGTTTTGCCTGCTGATTATATTGACGGCAAACTTGTGCGGCGAGTACAAGCTAGGTACCGTTACCAGCAATGGCATTTGCAGATCTCGATCTTTCCCGACGATTGGAACGGGCCGAAGGCCGGGCGTGCCTCGAATTTGCTGAGGCGCGAGGCCGGCTCCATCCGGCTAGCGGCGCCGCCTGGATGGAGTGCGCGGGTGCCTACGCCGTCTTCGACGGAGTGAGCTCTCCGGTCACGCAAAGTTTTGGGTTGGGACTCTTTGAGCCGCTGAGCCCGGCTGCGCTGGATAGGATTGAGGGCTTTTTTCTGGATCACGGCGCGGTCGTTGTCCATGAGGTAAGCCCCCTGGCGGGCATCGGGACGCTTGACCTGCTATGCACTCGCGGTTACCGGCCGATCGAACTGAGCAGCGTGCTCCACCGGCCGGTGGAGCGGCCGGCCGCGAAGACCAGTCCTGGCGGGATAGCGGTGCGCGTGGCCGGGGCTGAGGAAGCGGCATTATGGGTGCAGATCAATGCCCGGGGATGGGGCCACGAGCATCCGGAGCTATTGGATTTTCTAGGGGAATTCGGTTCTGTGGCGTTTGCCCGCGAGCACACAGTGAACTTTGTCGCCGAGTTGGACGGGCAACCCGGAGCAGCCGGCGCTCTCAGTCTCCATGACGGGATCGCCTTATTTGGCGGGGCAACGACGATCCCGGAGATGCGCCGGCGCGGACTGCAGGCGGCCCTGCTGGAGGCCCGGATGCGTTATGCCTTCGAACATGGCTATGAACTAGCCATGATGGTGACGGAGGCGGGCAGCCAATCGCAACGCAACGCCGAACGCAAAGACTTTCGCATTGCGTACACTCGCACCAAGTGGCAGCTGTATCAGTCTTGATACAAACCAAGTCACCCTGGGACACCTTTGCCTGTCAGTTCGCGGCCTGGACCGGTACACTGGCCGGGCGTGACTCTCAGCCCTCATCCGCTGCTGCACCCGATCTTCGAGACGCTCGGCTATGCGCTGGCATATGCCGTTTTCCGGCGAAGCTGCGCCGGCGACATGCTCGAGGAAGACCAGCGCTGGCTGATCCTCGCCGCGGCAGCCATCGGCGCGCTGCTTGGCAGCCGGATCCTTGGCCTGATGGAGCAAGTGTTTCGCCTGCATATCACCTGGCGCACCTTCCTGTTGCCCGGCGGCAGGACGACCGTCGGCGGTCTGCTTGGCGGCTGGATTGCCGTGGGCCTGATCCAGCGGCTGCGTAGCATCCGCGCACGGGCCGGCGACCTTTTTGCCGTGCCCCTGTGCCTGGGCATCGCCATCGGCCGTGTTGGCTGTTTTCTGGCCGGCCCAGCGGACGGCACCTACGGCGTTGCGACCAGCTTGCCCTGGGGCGTCAATTTTGGCGATGGTGTCTTACGCCACCCCACCCAACTTTACGAGATCCTCTTCCTCAGCGCTCTCGGCTTTATCCTGCATCGCTACAACGAAAGGGCTCACCCGGAGGGAGCGACCTTCCGAATTTTTCTAGCTGCCTACCTTGCGTGGCGGCTGCTCATTGACTTCCTCAAGCCCCAACCCCTCATTTTCGGGCTCAATTTAATCCAATGGGCATGCATAGCGGGAATAGTGGCATTGTTGCCAGATCTCATGAGACTCTGCTCTATCCAGCCAACCGCGATCAGGAGCAACGAATGAGCACACCCCCGATGCCGGTACGGCCCTCACACAAACCCATAAACCTGTCTAAGTTTGCGACTGTTTTCGCCCTAACCTTCAGCCTGGCGTTCGGGCTGTGCAGTGTAAGCGGCATCAGCATCTCCGGCGGGGGCAACTACCGGGTAGCCCAGCTTTTGATCACCACCTCGCTGGTGATCGAAGCGATTTGTGCCGCCGGCCTGGCGGTGCTTGGAATCGTGGCCATGTTCAGAAGATCGCATCCTAAGGATTAGTAGGGCGCCGACCCTCCCGCTCCCATCTGCTACCCATCGACCCAGAAAATTCCTAACTCGTCGGATCGGCCGTACGGCCCATAAACAGGATACTGTTTGAGCGGTTGTCGCGAATCAGGAAGACGAATGGATGGTCGGCGCGGAAAACCGGTGGCGGCGCCGGGTTCGGCACCCGAGCCGCCATGGTCCTCATAGTCACAGCCGTAGCCGCCGCGGCTTCGGTTCCTTCCTCATTGAGGTCGATGTAAGCCTTATGGATCACTGCGGAAATAAAGAGATCCTTCTTCCCGGTCATTCCTGAGAAATCCGCGCTTGGCTGGAATGCCTGGGGCATGCCCATCGCGGCCAACGTGCCCCCAAGTTCGAATTCCTGCGTTGTCTTGAACTTAGGCAAGGTCACGATGACCTTAGTAACTGGACTTAACTGGCGGAGCCATTGCTGAGTGTGGGACGCAGTGAGCGACTGTTCCAGCGCAGGCAGTCCGCCCAGATCGTTGGGCAGGAAGATGACCATGGACAGCTCGTTGCTTTTGTACGGAATTTCCAACACCTGAAACGTTTTCCCGTCGAAGTAGTTGAAACCGGCCTCACGATGCATCAGAGGTGCTTTCTTCGTCTGTGCCGGGGAAATGTGGAAATCCTCGTCTTTGGTTTGTGCCTTGTCGAATTGACTTTGCCAGTCACCCTTGAAATAGATGGCATTGGTCAGCACTAACCGCGTGGAGGGTCTGAGTGCACCAGGTTGAAGCAGGTCAGTGATCTTATTGGCTGTTCTTTGCTCCACCCAGTGGTTGATGGTCAACCGTGCCGCTTCGGTCGCGCCTTTGAAATCCACCTGGTTCAAGCCCGCGCTGTAATCGTTGTTCATGAGGTCGAGGAAGTCTTTGAGAAACGTGTAGCCGCGCTGCGCCCAGAGAGCGTTGGCCACGCTCAGCTGATATCCCTCGTGCGGGGCGTTGAGATTGCTCAGTAGGGAACCCATTGCCGGGTGCAGCTGGGCCGGCGGGAGGGTGAAGTGCAGGGTTTTCGCCATCTCGGAGGCGGTATCACCGCGTGCCCCGGCATAGGCCATGGCCAGCGCGGTGGAAATGCTCTCGGGCGAGAAGAAGAGGTTGCCGGGTTGCTTGCGTAATTGGCCGTACAGCGTAACGGCGAAGGCGTTGTCGCCCTCGACCACTGCTGCTCGATCAGCCGCTGGTGGCGTCTGCCCTCCCCGCGCGGGTCTAAACAAAAGAAAGCAAATGAGGGTGAGCGATAGCAGAAATTTCATGCGCATCTCCGGCACCAGGCGAACTTCGTCTCCACTCATCATAGGATCGCATCCAGGGAAGCATCCTAGAAGAAAGAACGAGTATCTGATTGCTCAGAACAGAGCTCGGCGGTTCCGGGCAGTCGGAGTCGGCTTGCTGGTGGTTTGGTTCCTTGATACCGTTGGGGGCGGATGCCACCAAGGGCTTGGCGATCGGATCGCTGTTAGTTCGACCGATTTAGCTTAATTTGGAGGCTCATCCCATGCAGCGACGCAACTTCATCCGCGCGGCCGCCACGGCAGGCGCCGTCGCCTGGGTTACACCAGTTCACAAAATATTCAGTGCGGCTCTGCAAACGTATCCGCACCAGGTACCTTTTATCAGCAGTCCCGACCTCACCGGGCTCAGCGCCGACGACCTTCAGGGTCTCTTTGCCATCGATCCTGCTTATACTGCGCAGGATCAGGCCGCGACCTACCCGCAGAGCGTTGCTTCCGGCGACCCGCAGGTCAACGGTATTGTGCTCTGGACGCGCATCGCGCCCACAGCAATGGGGGCTCCTTCCGGGGGCATCATCGCGTGGCAGATAGCCTCGGATCCGACTTTTAATGCGGCGTCGCTCCTGGTACAGGGGGTTGCGCCGGTAGATCCTGCGCTGGACAACACGGTCAAGCTGCCGCTCTCGAACGCAGTTCTGGCCTCTTATTCTGTCTTCTACTATCGGTTTATCTACAACCTGGTGCCCAGCCGTACCGGCCGCTTCAAGACGCTTCCGGAAGCTACTGCCGAGCTCGCGCAGCTCAAGATCGGCTACGTGGTCTGCCAGGACTACAACAACGGCTACTACACGGCGCTCAGCTACCTCGCGCTGGAAGATGTCGAATACGTAGTGCACCTGGGCGATTACATATATGAAACCATCACGCAAACCAACGCGGTGCGCGCGGTGCCGCCCTTTGCCTCCGGTGGTGTCATTCCGCAAACCGTCGATGACTACCGTCACCTGTACCAGGTTTATCGCAGCGATCTCAACCAGCAGGCGGTGCATGAAAATTTTGCTTACATCCTGTTGTGGGACGATCATGAATTCGCCAACGACTGCCACCAGGATTTCCATCCAGACAACAACACAGCGCCGAACTCGGCAACGACACCGCAACCTGCGCTGCGGCAGGCCGCAAATCAGGCCTGGAGCGAATACGGCCTGGCCGATGTGGCATTTGATCCCACTCAGAATTGGGAGCAGTCGATCCAGGTCTATCGGAAATTCAGCTTCGGCACTTTGATGGACCTGATCGTGACCGACGAACGCCTGTATCGCGACGGGCCGCCCTGCGGCAGCAATATCGTGGGCCAGCGTTACTTCTCAATCGGTTGCGGGGAGATGAGTGACCGTGGCCGCACTATGCTCGGACTCACGCAGCGGCAGTGGTTTCTCGACCAGTTAACGGGCTCCGCTGCCACCTGGAAGATCTGGGCGAACGAGGTCATGCTTATGCAGTTGAAGTTTGCGCTGGTTTACATTGACCTGGATCAGTGGGATGGTTACCGACAGGAGCGCAACCTGATCTTTGAGACGGTTCACAGCTCCGGCGTGAAGAATTTCGTCGCCATTACTGGCGATCTGCATACTTTCCTCGCCGGCTACCTGAAGCGGGACTTTGATAATCCCTTCGAAAGCCCGGTGGGGATCGAATTGATGGTGGGTTCTATTTCGTCAGCGAATTTGGCAGAGGACATTGCATCCGAGGTGGAACTGCCCAGCGCCCCGGTGCCGGCGAAACAGATGGGCATTCCCCCCAACCTGCTTAATCCGGTGATTCGCGCAGCCAATCCGCACATCAAGTACTGGGACTCATCGACGCATGGTTATGGCGTGCTCACCATCACGCCCACGTTGCTGGCCTGTGAGTTCAAAGCGGTAACGTCCATAAGCGAACCAACGGCCGCGCTGGTACCGCTCAAGACCTTCACCATTCCGGTCAACCAGGTGAAGCTGAACGTGGTCAACAGCTAATGGCCCCGGGGAAACGGGCTAAATCGTCTTTGAGAGCTTCTCCCGGCGTGCGGCCCACTCTGCGGTCGAGAAAAGACCGGGCCCTATTTCGATCAGCCGCGGAAGCATCTTGAAGACCGAAACCTGATTCCATAGCTTCCCGTCGCGGGTGCGAAAACCTTTCTCGTTCAGGTCGCTGGCTATGCTGGAGAAGGGAAAATCCTGAACGACGAGATCCATCATCTGGGTGAGGGCCCGGCGCTCACGAGGATCGACCTCCAGCCGCTGGCAATCGTCCGAAATGCGCAAGCCGTAGGGGATTTCTTCGTGGTAGGCGCCTTCGCTGGGCGCTTCATCTCCGGGCAGCTCCCGCCGCCACTCGATGGAGACTAATTGCCACCCGGCGGCCATACGCTGCTGCATGATGGATGGACTAAAGGGTCCGGAAACCACATCTCTTATCCGCTCAAAGTGCGCCATGCATACCCTCCTCAGAAGACACGACTATGATTTGCTGCTCATGAGCTGTCATCCGCCCATGATTTGTAATCCTTGTTCAGCAATCTATGCGCCAAACGGCAATGCAGGCAAGCACCGTCAGGCAGATTGCCTTTGCAGCGACTTACGCCCGGATGGAGGCTTAAGAAAATCACGAACTCGTGTTCGAAATCACGAATTGCTGTTCGACTGTGGACAAATACGCTAGGGCTGAGCCGCGGGACGAGATGGGACGGGCAGCACTTTGCGGGACTCTGGCGGCAAAGCGGGCGTGCTGGTTGTTTCCTCGTCGCCAATCTCGAAGGCCGGTGTTCCCTTGGGTAATTTCAAGCGGCCGTCGACCAGATAGGCCACGACGACCCCGCCGGTAACCTCAGGCGCCAAAAAGACCATGGGCAGTAGATACTTCTTGCTCTTGACCAGCGACTCGGCCACACCGTCGACGGGGTGGCTGCGGGGCATGCTGCCGGGGACCTGGGGAATGACGAAGGCGGACATGTTGAGTTCGGGGTGCTTTTTACCGTAACTGACCAACGAGCGGGCGACCTGTTTGGGAGTCATCAGGCCGACGTCGGCGATGAAGTTGCGGTGGATTGCGTGGGGCAGATAGATGTCGAGGACGACGCGGGAGAAGTCGGCACAGTTATGGAAGAGGAGGTTGAAGTGGCCGACGTTGCGGCGGTCGTTGAAGGTGGTGATGAATTGCTGGTCTTGTGCCGGCGTGCTGTCGACCTGAAAGCCGTGGATGGTCCGGTCGTAGGAGGACCCTACCAACTCAGTCCACTCGCCTTTGGGGGTCCGGCCGTGCCGGTTATCGGGCGCCAGATCGAGCAGGTGTTGCTTGCGGTAGGCGTCGCGTAGGGCTGCGACCTGCTCCTTGTCCACCGTCTGGGGAATGTCGCTCGGCGAATCGACGGCGTAGAGATAGGCGACCAGGGGGATGGCGAGCCAGTCATAGCCGTCGATCTTGTGGTAGCGGCTGATAACGACGCCAAACTCTCCGTCGTGACAAGGGCGCAGCGAGGTGGGGGAATCGGCGCAGATGCGATTGAAATAGACGGCTGCGTGGCCCGTGGGGTTCATGGCGCCAAATTCTCCATAAGGCTCCTCCATGAGCAGGGCGACCGAGGCATGGGCGTAGGAGGCTGCTGCCAGCAGGCAGACGAGTAGACTCGGGCCCCGATGCTTTATTATCATCGAGTTGTATTCTAAGACTCAGATGGCTTTCCCGATCAAAGTCTGCGTTGTGTGTTCCGAGGAGTTTGAACTGAAACCGGATAAACCCGGTTTCGCAAATCGCTGCCCGGCGTGTAGCGCCGCGGAACAGGCGGACTCCGCAACCAAGCGGCGCATGGACGCTGACGAGCGCAAAACTGTGATGGAATCGAACGAGGCTCGGAGGCAGGCGATGCGCGACCTCCTCTACCGAAAAGACAGCTGACTGTTCCGGCTAGACCATTTTTGCTAATGGTATAGACCAGGGCCGCACGTAACTGATCCCCCCGGATAACAGTATTGGCCAAAATGCGTTAGACCGTTGCGTCGCGGTTTCTCGACTCCAGAAGGCCCACATACTTTAGTAACGCGTTGAGCGCTCGTAGCTCAACGTCTACGATGCATTGCGGCAAAACCCGGGCGCGATCCGCTTGATATTTCACCAGGTGGTCGGGGGTTATCTCCTCCAGCCGCAAGTCAAACATTTCTCCCCACTTCTCCAGAAAATCCGCTCGCGGATCGTTCCAGATGGCAGCAGCTTCCTTGACGGTCATCGTTCTCGAAATATTCATTACGCGGCGAGCGAGTTGCCTTCTGTTATGAATGCTGTCCGGCCCTTCTGAGTGCCTGGAGACACCAACCCCAAGCGGCAGCCAGCTGAGGCAAGCAGCCAACGGGGCGTCTAACCCTTTATTTGAGTGTAAGGAAGGTCTTAACGGCAAATCAAGCTGCTGTTGACGCCACGAAAAAAAACGGTTCCGAAGTAGGACGCGTGAACAACAGACGGCGGCACATCCCTACCGTTCGAGTCACATCGTGTTTGGTTTTTCTCGATGTGACAGGTCTGGACAGAAAGGTTAACCCGGTCGTGACCGGGTTTAGCAAAGACGACTTCACGATCACCGAAGACAAGAAGCCGCAGCGCATCTTCCCCTTTGAGGCGCCACAGGTGCACACCATGGGAGAGGCCGCCGGAGACATCGGTACTAGCGATCCGTATGCGGGGGACGTAAACTTCGGCGTGTTCGTGAATGAAACCGGAGGCAAGCTGTTCTTCAACAACGACGTTGACGCGGAAATCAGAAGGTCGCAGCTATTGGGCTCAGAGTACTACACGCTGACTTACCAGTCCAACTCCGGCAAAGCCTTAGAAAATGGATCGGTGGCCACGGCTCGATTTTGGAACCTGGCACCGGCGTGCAAAGCTTGCGGTACGTGCGAATGCATCGAAAGATTCAGACATACCTTCCCACAAATTAAGTGTCCCTGGACGATGATCGCGGTGCATCACGCAGCGATTACCGTTTGAGTACCACGTTGAGCCAGTATGTTACTGAGTGGTGGGATGCAAATCTCGAATCGTCGCGTATGCTTCTACAAGTTCGCGATTCTCCATGACCCTTTTTCATCGCTTCCTTCGAGGAAGGATTCAACGAGGAGAATCGCAGTAAGTACTGAACTGTTGAATTGATCACTGCCTTGTGACGCTTGTTTGAACACCGTTCTATTGCCAATGTCGTAAGAGATGGCGCGGAA
Source organism: uncultured Acidobacteriaceae bacterium (assembly GCA_963788515.1). Classification (GTDB taxonomy): domain Bacteria; phylum Acidobacteriota; class Terriglobia; order Terriglobales; family Acidobacteriaceae; genus PALSA-350. The sequence continues at coordinate 384,385 of CAWBGZ010000015.1, read as the reverse complement.
CCCAAAAAGAAAAGGGAAGGGTCTGCAAAACCTTATTTGGTGGTTCAATTCCATCCCGCGCCTCCACCTCTCTGCCTCTTCGCGCAAGATGTAAACGTCGCTTCTCCCCCATCGAGGGTCGCTGTATGAGGTCAACCAAAGCCATCGTTGCAATCGTGGATGACGAGGGGCGAGTCTTGAAGTCGCTTGGAAACCTTCTGTCGTCTGCGGGGTATGACGTTCGCCTCTTTTCATCTGCCGAGAATTTCCTGGCAAGCCCTGATATTGAGATCTCTGGTTGCTTTATATCCGACATTCGTCTGCCAGGCATGAGCGGCATCGAGCTTCTGCGGCGAGTCAACGCGATGGAAACGAAACTGCCCGGCATCCTGCTCACGGATCGCTTTACGGCGGACGCTGTTCTCTATTGCCGCACCGAGGGTGCGCGATTCATTTTTCAGAAGCCGCCCGAGGGGCCCGAATTGCTTGCGGCCGTTGCGCTGCTTACATCCTCTCTTGAGCACCGGCTCGAACCGGCGGTTGCTTCTCGGTCGCCTATAGCGGTTAACTGGCGTGACCTCTGGGGCAGGTTCCCCGGCAACGCGGTTTCCCACTTCCTCCACAAGGCGTTTCTGCATTAGCGATCATCGTGTCGACGGCAAAGGAACGGGCCGCGCTTTCGTCCGTCGGGTGCACCCTCACACTGCTAAGTAATACTGGACGCCTACCAAGCTCGGTAGAACAATCAAGGTCGCTTTACGCCTAACTCGAAGAATAGCGCGCTCTTTTCATGGGACCGGCATATACTCGTTCCGAGTTAGCAGCCTGGTTGATCTCCCCCCTGAACGCTCCTCTCTGTTCGCTATCCGCCTCCCCCGCGGGTGAAAACAGCTATGCCAACAACAGGAAATGCGATGGCCGAGGCACAAAGGGAGATGACGGCGGAGCGACCGAGTCCGGTGGCTGAAGAAGTGGGCGAGCCGCCCTCCGCGCCGATGCATCTGGCTGAGGAAGTACGACTGCAGAGTCGTATTCAAAGCTTGGCGATAGTATTCGAGCGCTTGTGGTTATTCTACGAGGCGATGCGCTCCGGGATGCCTCTCACCAATGCCGATCAAGTGCTGGCGCAAGTGGGAAGTGCCCTGAGGAGTGCCACTAAGCGAAAACATGACTCTCACCGCGACGAAGCGTCGCCATAGCGACAAGTGTAGTCAACATCTATGCGCGCAGGCATTGGTACCGGAAAGGTAGCGAATGACTCAACTTAGGCCCTTCGACATATTGGTAATTCAAACCGCCATTGAGGAGTACAAAAGGAAGTATCCCGACCGCGCAACTCCCTCAGCAGAGGTAGCTCTGGCTTGGAGGCTAGGCCGGCGGGGGAGGCACAAGCAGCAGCGTAGATCAGCAGGGGAGCGAGCGCCGCTGCGCATTTACAAGGGCTTTCGCGCCTTGCGGAGGCTGCTCTTGAGCGCGTTTAGATCGGGCAACTCTTCCCAGCGGCTTACCATTATCTCCAAGCCTTAAGTTTCCAAAACGGATAACGCGATCTGCTCCAACGCGCATTTCGCTTCGCGGTAGCGGCAAGCATTTCTGGGATCTGCCACCAAGAATCTGCACTCGTGGACATCGCGATCGCCCCGCAACTTGTGGACCTCTTCGATGCTTCGGGGTCTTCCCGGAAATATCCCAACCCGATCGTCCGGCCCGGTTGCTCCTTTGTCGTAGGTCGGCGTCTGGGACATCAGCTCATTTTTCCGAACCTCGCTGACCCGACTCTAACCACTTCCCATAGTCATTCGAGTGGTGTATAAGGTTTCTTGCATAGTCATTCGAGTGGAGGAAGCAAACGTGGTATCAAAAAGACCCCCGGAAGCCGGCGAGATCCTGCAGGGCACTCTGGACATGCTGATTCTGCGCACGTTGGTGCTGGGTCCGGCCCATGGACACACCATCGCCCAGGTCATCGAGCACACATCGGAGAACGCGCTCGAGGTGGAGCAGGGCTCGCTCTATCCCGCGCTGCATCGCCTCGAGGACCGGGGTTGGCTGCAATCGGAATGGGGCGTGAGCGAAAACAACCGCAGGGCAAAGTTTTACCGGCTCACTGCCAAAGGCCGGAAGGAACTGAACGCCGCCGCCGGCCGCTGGCGCCGGATGACACGCGCCATTGGTCTTATTTTGGGTGACTCGATTTCAGCAGGAGAGTGACGCCAATGAACATACGCCGCTTCATGCATCGCAGCAGAAAAGATGAGGATTTGGCGGAGGAAATCGAGTCGCACCTGGCACATGAGCAGGACCGAAATGCCGCGCGCGGTCTGCCTCCGCAGGAAGCGCGCCGCCAAGCCCGTCTGCGCTTTGGAAATCCTCGCGCAACGCGGGAGCGGGTATGGCGCTATCGTTCCTTCCCCTGGCTGGAAGATTCATGGCGCGATTTCCAATTCGCTCTGCGCGGACTCGCAAAGACACCGGGATTTACCATCATAGCCATTCTTGTGATCGCTGTCGGCGTCGGCGTGAATACAGCCGTCTTTTCAGTCATCAATACTGTGCTGCTCAAACCGCTGACATATCCGGATCCGCAGTCACTGTTCGAGATGCGGAATACCAGCCAACAGGGATCGTTTCCGGGGGCGAACATCCCGAAATTCAATATCTGGCATCAGCAAACCGGAATTTTTCAGCAGGTCGCGGCCCACGACTTCGGCGGCGCCGGGATGAATATCACGGGTGGCGACCATCCTGAACAGGTGCAGGGCGCTCACGTTTCCGCAGAATACTTTGGCCTGTTCGGCGCTCCCCTTGTGGCCGGACGCACCTTCACCACCGCGGAAGACAGTCCACACGGTGGGCATGTCACGGTGCTGAGCTACAGTCTCTGGAAGAGTCGCTACGGGGCCGACCCGAAGGCCGTCGGCACGACTATCCAGCTTGATGGGCAGCCATATCTTATTGTCGGAGTCATTGGCCGGGGGTTTGTGACCGATACTCCGGCAGATCTCTGGGTGCCTTTCCAGTTCGATCTGAACTCGCAGGACATGGCCCACTACTTCACCGTGGCAGCGCGTCTCAAGCCCGGTGTGACCCTGGCGCAGGTCAGTGCGCGGTTACGGCTCGCTGCGGATGAGTACCGTCGTATCTATGGCAAAGATGCCCTTCCACCCGACGGCGGATTCGGCGTGGTTTCACTCCAGGAGGCAACGATCGGCGATACGCGCTTTCCACTGCTCGTACTGTTGGGTGCTGTCGGCTTCGTTCTCCTCATTGCCTGCGCCAATGTTGCCAACCTGCTGCTGGCAAGAGCCTCTTCGAGAAAGCGCGAGTTTGCTACCCGTGCGGCTCTCGGAGCCGGCCGTAGTCAAATCATCCGGCAGCTGCTGACAGAAAGCCTTACGCTTTCGCTTGCTGGGGGCATGCTTGGCCTCATTCTTGGGTTCGGCGGCGTTCGCTTTTTGCTCAGCATCAACCCCGGCAACATTCCACGCATTGGAGAAGATGGTTCCGCCGTTACGCTCGATATCAACATCCTGCTGTTTGCGCTGGGCGTTTCTGTTCTCACCGGAATCATCTTTGGTTTGGTCCCCGCCATCAGCGCCTCTCGACCAAATCTGGCTGCGATGCTCAACGAAAACGGCAGCCGTTCCGGCCTCGGCTTTCGCAGTGGCAAGCTCCGCTCTGCGCTAGTCATCGGCGAAATGAGCCTCACTCTTGTGCTTGTTATTGGAGCAGCTCTGCTCATCCGTACGTTCTTTAAGTTGCAGGCTGTCGATCCTGGCTTTGCCACCCACAATGTCATCAGCATGGCCATGTCCATGAGCGGCGACCGCTTCCAGAAGACGGCGCCTGTCGCTCAGGTCGTTCGTGCGGGCACGGATCGTGTGCTTGCGGTTCCGGGGGTGCTCGATGTGGGCGTGTCCAACTGCCTGCCGATGGCCGGCGGATTCAACATGATCTTTGATGTCGTCGGCCGTCCCAAGGGGAATTCACCTTTCACGGGCGGCGCACTCTTTTATTCCATTTCCTGGCGCTACTTCAGCGCACTCAAAATTCCGCTGTTGCGTGGCCGCGGTTTCACTGAACTGGAGGATGCCGCTGCACCCGGCGTCGTCATCATCAACCAGGCCATGGCCCGCCAGTATTGGCCGAAAGGCGATCCACTCAAGGATCGCATCCAGATCGGACCCGGCGCAGGGCCAGCCTTTGCAGAAGGCCCCCGTCAGGTTGTCGGCATCGTGGGCGACACGCACGATGGCGGACCCAGTCGCGATCCCGTTCCTATGATGTACATTCCGCTTGCGCAGATGCCGGATCTCGAGACCGCGCTCAATTCACGAGTGACGCCGCTCTGGTGGATTATCCGAAGCCAGGTGGATCCGCGCTCAGTTGTTCCTGCAATCACTGCGTCTCTTCATGATGCCAGCGGCGGTTTGCCGGTTGCGCATATTCGCACCATGGACGAGATCGAGGCGCGCAATACCGCGCGCCAGCGCTTCAACATGCTGCTTCTCACTGTCTTCGGCTCCGCAGGCTTGCTCATGGCGGCCATCGGAATTTACGGAGTCATGTCCTACTCCGTACAGCAGCGTACGCAGGAACTCGGCGTTCGCATGGCGCTTGGAGCACAGGCTTCGAATCTGCGCAACATGGTAATCAGGCAGGGAATGATGCTCACGTTCGTTGGGGTGGTGATCGGCGCAGGCGGAGCTTTCTGGCTCACGCGTTTTCTGGCAAGCTTCCTCTTCGGCGTGAAAGCGCTCGATCCGATTGCTTTCGTTGCGACGCCCCTTCTTCTGAGCGCCGTCGCATTCCTCTCCATCTGGATTCCCGCGAAACGTGCAACGCGCGTTGATCCGATGACTGCGCTTCGACTGGAATAGCCGAGCGCATATCTGCTCGCAGGAAAGTGTTGAAGCAATTTGAGGAATGCTTCCAAATCTCTCGCATGGCTATCCATATTGATCCCGGTTTTGATGATGGGACTGCGCACAGGCGCGCAGAGTGTGACTACGTCGCAGTATGACAATGCGCGCAGCGGCGCCAACCAGGTCGAAACCATCCTGACTCCGCGCAATGTGAATGTTCGCCATTTTGGAAAGATATTCACGCTGAAAGTGGACGGAGACATCTACGCGCAACCGCTCTTCGTCGCAGGATTGGAGATACCTGGCAAGGGCCGGCACGATGTACTGTTTGTTGCGACCGAGCACGATAGCGTATATGCCTTCGACGCTTACGGCCACCCCGCTGTGCCGCTCTGGCACGTGAGCCTTCTTAGGAAGGGCGTGACTACTGTTCCGGAGGACGATGTCGAATGCCCCTTTATCGCGCCGGAAGTCGGAATTACGTCCACACCCGTAATCGATGCGGAAACGGAAACCCTGTATGTGCTGGCGCGTACCAAGGACCGGACAGGGTTGCAGTCGAGTCATTACACGCAGCGTTTGCACGCGCTGGCCGTAACAACCGGACTCGAAAAGTTCGGGGGTCCGGTCGCTATCAGGGCCACGATCAACGGGAGGGGCGCCGGTAGCCAGTCGGGGAAAGTGGAATTTGATCCGTTGCGCGAGAATCCTCGTGCCGCGCTCCTGCTCTCAAATGGATCGGTCTATCTCACGTGGGGTTCTTCCTGCGATGTTGGACCATACCATGGCTGGGTGATGGCTTATGACGCGCAAACTCTCAAACAGAAGGCAGTCCTCAATGCGTCTCCCGACGCGGATGACGGCGGCTTCTGGGCGAGCGACACAGGGCCGGCGGCTGATGAAAGGGGCCATCTGTTCCTCGCGACTGGAAACGGACGGTTCGACGCAGCCGGTGGTGGGCGTGATTACGGCGATAGTTTGCTGAAACTGGGCGGCCTAAGTCTGAAGCTCTATGACTATTTCGCGCCGTTCAATGTTGCCGAACTGGATGCAAAGGATAAGGATCTAGGTTCGGGAGGGCCGGTGCTATTGCCGGCCCAACCGGGATCGCACCCGCACCTCATCGTTATTGCCGGCAAAGGCGGGACCATCTACCTGATCGACCGCGCTCACATGGGTCACTACCAGCCAAACAGTGACAGCCACGCGGTGCAAACGATTCCCAGCCCGGGTGGTGGCGTCTGTGGCTCAATGGCCTACTGGAACCGCAACCTCTACGTGCTGAGCAACAGCGACCATGATGCGCTTCGCCAATTCACCTTGCGCGACGGAAAACTCTCGCTCAAAGCGGCAAGCGGTTCCCGTTTCCCGGCCATCTGCGCGACCCCGACTATTTCGGCGAACGGTTCGCGAGATGGTGTGCTTTGGGTGCTGCACTCGAAAGCATGGAATGCCGATGACACAAACGCAGTGTTGTTCGCCTTCGACGCCCTCGATACCTCCCGGTTGCTCTACGTCAGTGAGCAGAATCCGTCTCGCGACCGTGCCGGGCTGGCCCTTCGGTTCAATATTCCAATCATCGCAAACGGCCATGTCTATGTGGGAGCGAGGCGCGAAGTTGATGTCTACGGCCTGTTGTCTCACGAGGCAGCACGCAAATGAACAGGCGGTGGAGACCCTCCCTACTATTCCCGTACCGTGTGCTCGGTAGTACGCATTCTCTTTGAGCGCTTCATCGCGGTCGTGTCCGGAGGTCGTGCCTCGCCTGCAGCAATCTAGCCGGTGTCTCAACGCTTGGTGACGACCGGAATCATTTGAGTGTACTTCGCACCTGCGTTACAAAACAGACCAAGGACCTGCGCTACAGAGACGTGGGACCTTATGGTTCCTGAGCTTTGGCCTTACGCACGATGATGCGGTATGCCCTGGAAAGAGAGTCGTATCGTGGATCAACGTCTCCAATTTCTATCGAGCTACCAAAAGGAAGAAATGTCTGTTTCAGAGCTGTGCCGTGAGTTCGGAGTGTCACGGCCAACCGGCTATCGATGGATCACTCGCTATAAAGAGAATGGGCCCGAAGGGCTGCTAAATCTAAGTAGTAAGCCTCACAGCTGTTCGCATAGGACCCCTGAGACGATCGAGAACGCGATATTGGCACTCCGTCTTCAATTACGAACGACCTCACGAGCGACTAAACAATGCCACTCCAGGCAGCGTTTATCAGCCAAGTGCTGTGTTGCTGCCTCGAAATTCGATCGAGTTCGTATATCAGCAAGGATTTATGCTCCGGAAAGTGAACAACAGCGGCGACATAAGCTGGCATAAAGGCAGAGTGTTCGTCAGCGAGTTTTTTCGCTTCGAGGTTCTCGGTTTCGACCAGGTCGATCAAAATTTCTACAAGGTCTATTTTCGAGATGTTGAGATTGGTGAGTTTGACGCGGAAGCACTTCGCTTTCGGCAGGTTCAGATCATGCGATGAATGAATGTGGGGAGTCCCTTCACGATCCGGTAAGAGCTGGCTCTCGTGAAGGGACCTGATGAAAGATCCACCCGTACATTGTCGGAAGAAGAAAAAGGGTGAGGAGTGTGGAGCTCAATAAACCGCCGATCACTACCGATGCCAATGGACGTTGCACTTCTGCTCCGGTGGAAGTCGAGATGGCCATAGGAATGAAGCCAAAGCTGGCCACGCACGCTGTCATCAAAACAGGGCGCAGCCTTTTACGCGAGCCCTCGATAACCGCACTGTACGTCGATTCGCCGGCCGTTCGGAGATGATTGATGGCGCTCACGAGTACGACGCCGTTGAGCATGGCGACACCAAACAGCGCGATGAAGCCTATGCAAGCGGAGAGATTGAGGTTCATCCCTCGCGTCCATAGCGCAGCTATGCCGCCAACCAGCGCAAAGGGTATGTTACCGACCACCAGCAACGATTGCTTGAAGGAATGAAAGGTGAGGTAGAGGAGGAGAAAGACGATGCTGATCACCACCGGAACGATGAGCATCAGGCGGTGTGTGGCGCGCTCTTGATTCTCGAATTGGCCGCCATAGGTGATCGAGTATCCGGGAGGCAGACTGACTCTCCCGCGGATTCGATCCTGAACCTCACGGACGAAGCTACCGAGATCCCGTCCGCGGACGTTTGACATGACTACCATACGACGCTGGCCCTCTTCGCGATTGATGACCTGGGCAGCACGAGTCACGCTTATATTGGCGACCTGGCCGAGGGTTACCTGTTCTCCGTCCATAGCGTGGAGCAGGACGTCGCCCAGCGCTTCAGGATCCCGTCGGTAGGCCGCAGGAAGCTTTAATGCCACAGAGTAACGTTTTTGCCCATCGATGATCTCCGAGATGATGGCTCCTGACGCACCTGCCTCCACCGCCTGCTGCACGTCTTTTACGTTGAGCCCATACCGAGCCAACTGATCTCGCCGGACACGCACTTGCAACTCGGCCACTCCGGAAGTCAATTCGATCTGTGGATCAGCGGCTCCGCGGACCGACCCAACGAGGCGCACAACCTGTTCGGCCAGGTTGTTGAGCGTTGCGAAATCATCCCCAAATATCTTGATGGCCAAATCGGCCTTCACGCCGGAGACGGTCTCGTCCACACGCATCGCCATCGGTTGCGTAAAGTCATAGTTGAGACCCGGGATCTTCGATAACTCCTGGTCCAGGGCATCGATCAACTCATCCTTGGAATGAAACCGAGTCCACTCTCGCATCGGCCGCAGCGAAAGATAGGTATCCCCTTCGTTGATCCCCATTGCCTCGGTCGCGAAGTCCGGGCGCCCGATCTTAATGGTCACGTCGGCAATTTCGGGGAAGGAGCGCAACGTCTTCTCGATGCGCCGGCTGATCTCGACCGAGTCCGTCAAAGAAATTCCGGGGAGCTTGCGTGTTTCCAGCAGGATACTGCCCTCGTCCAAGCGAGGCATGAACTCGGTACCGATGAACGCGAGGGAGCCGAGCGCTACCGTGAGTACTACCAGGGAACAGACCAGAGCGACCGTCCGATGGCGAAGAACAGCCTCCAACATCGCAATATAGCGCTGGGTGATCATGTCCATCCACCTTTGCCGGGAGGATTGATCATCCGCCGGCAATCCCTTCGGGAAAGCCAGGGCCGCGAGGCTCGGAATGGCGATGAGTGCCAGGAACAATGACCCGAACAGGGCGGAACAGACGGTAAACGCCATCGGCCGGAACATCCTGCCCTCAAGTCCCTCCAAAAAAAAGATAGGAATGTAAACGGCGATGATAATCACAATGCCGAACACCATCGGTCGCGCGACTTCAGAGGCCGCGGAGCGAATGGTTTCGACGGAAGGCTCTCCTGGCGGCCTCTTTTCGAGGCGATGAATGGCGTTCTCCATCATCACCACAGCGCCATCGACGATCATTCCGAAGTCGATGGCTCCCAGGCTCATCAGGTTGGCACTCACTCCGAAGACTCGCATGTTGACGAAGCTCACCAGCATAGCGAGCGGTATCACTGATGCAGTAATGAGCGCCGCACGGACATTCCCGAGGAAGAGGAAGAGGATAACCGTCACCAGAAGGAAGCCTTCGAAGAGATTCTTCTTGACCGTCTGAATGGTTCCATCGATGACCGAGGACTGGTCGTAGAAGGGACTGATCTTCACGTCGGGCGGTAGATGCATCTCCGCGATCCGCTGCTTGATCGCCTGAATGACTCGCTTTCCATTCTCTCCCTTAAGCATGATGACCATACCCGAGACAGTTTCGCCGTCGCGCAGCACAGCTCCGTGGCGCGGGGCCGGACCTATCGCCACAGTGGCCACATCGCGCAGGAGGACCGGTGCTCCATTGTGTGACAGCAGAACGATATCGCCCAGACCCTCGGTGCTATCTACCCGGCCGGCGCCGCGCACGGTGTACTGTTCGTCGTTATGTTCGATAAACCCGCCGCCAAAATTCTCGTTGTTCTCCTCCACCCGCTGCGCTATGTCGCTGAGGGTCAGGCCGTATTGCGCAAGCACCGCTGGATCGACGGTGATCTGATACTGCTTTACCTCACCGCCCCAGGTATTCACTTCGCTCACCCCAGGTACCATCCTAAGCTGCCGCTTGATCTGCCACTCCTGCAGATCCTTAAGCGCCATAGGGCTCATGGGACCGCTCAAAGTGTACTGATAGAGTTCGCCGAAAGCTGTCGCCGGCAGTCCCAATACTGGTTGGATTCCACTGGGTAGTTGACTGGTAATCTGTTGCAACCGCTCGTTGACCAACTGGCGTGCAAAGTACATGGGCACGGAATCGTCGAAGACAATGGTGATCATGGAAAGCCCCAGCTCAGAGAGCGAACGCACTTCCTGCTGCTTGGGCATGCCCATCATTGCCTGCTCGATGGGATAGGTCACAAGTTGTTCGACTTCCGTGGGAGGCATGGAGGGCGCCTCTGTGACCACTGTGACCTGGTTGTTCGTGAGGTCGGGAAAGGCCTCGACGGGAAGTGTGTAAAGCGCATATCCCCCCACGGCGAGCAATACAAACAAGCCCAACACGACCAACCAGCGATAGGCGAGGGTGAAGTCTATGACCCGTTTCAACATTTTCAGTCACCAATCGAGGAGCGGAGGAGTTGAGATTTCACCAGAAAGCTTCCATCGGTCACCACCTGATCTCCCGGTTGAATTCCGGCCACAACCTGGACCATGCCCTGCACAGGCTCACCAGCCTGGATCGGACGCACGACGAAATGGTCTGCGGACAAACGAACAAAGACTGCGTCCTGCCCATTCACTTGCTGCACCGCCTCCTGCGGCACCAGCAGCGCTGCCTTCTTCTCGCCCACCGGTAGTTCGGCCCGCGCCAACATCTCGGGGCGTAAGCGCCCACCAGTGTTTGTGAACTCAATGCGAACCTGCATCTGTCGTGTAATAGGGTCGAAGCGCTGGCCGAGATTCACAACCTTCCCGGAAAAAGTTCGCCCCGGCGCATCCGGAAGAGACACAACCGCGGATTGCCCAACATGCAGTCGAGCGAGTTGGTCCGCTCTCGCAGAAGCTAGCATCCACAGGCGGCTCAGGTCTCCCACTACAAACGCATCGGTCGACGGTTGAATGGTCACACCAGGGGTTACGTTCTTCTCCAGCACGTACCCGCTCGCGGGCGCGGCGATCGGAACCAACTCGTCGTTTTCATTGTGCGAGTTTTCAGGAATATCCGCGGGAACACCCAAAGTGTCTTCCAGGTGAGTTCGCTCACGGGTTACGGCAATGCTGGCGTTCTTCGCCTCTGTTTGTGCGTTGACGAGCTCCTGGTGAGCGATTTGCGTTTCTTCAAGGGAGGCTGCTTTCAGGGCGTACAGTCTCTGTATGCGGTCATATTCGGTCTGTGCCAAGGCCTGCGCGGAATCGAACTTGACGCTATCGGCGATCGCAGTCTGGTAGGCCGCGCGGGCATCATGCACATCGTGGCTGTGCATTCTTGCCAGGATTTCCCCCTTATGCACGTAGTCCCCGAGGTTTGCATATACCTTTTCGACACGCCCGTCCGTCAGCACACCCACGCGCCAGGTCGCGTTGTCTGGAAGCGCAATGCGTCCCGGCAAACTGAGCACGGCCGGCAGATCGCGTATTTGGACGGCCTGGACTTCTATCCTCTGTGCGATCTGCTCGGCCGGAGAGATCACGACCTCTCCGGGAGTGCTGGGCACTGAGGTCTTGGCGCTAAGCCCGTCAGCCGGTTGCCGGCCACAACCGACACAAGCAATTTCCAACCCGATGCATAGAGCGGCAAGTAGGACGTTCACGGCTGCACCCCCTCGGCGTATTCGAGCGCGACGACGCTTTGGTGATAGCTCTCGAGTGCTTCTACCCAGGAGACTTCGGCCTCGATCCGCACTCGTTCTGCATCTAGCAGGCGCACTAGATCGAGACCACCTTCGTTGTAAGCGGCCCGGGTGATATCCGAGATCTGGATCGCCTGATCTCGAAGCGGCCTGAAGGCGTCAAGATACTGTTCTCGATCGAGCTCGTACTCGCGCTCTGCAATCGATAGCTGCGCGGCCAATCGTTGGCGGACTGCTGCATAATTCTCTTCGGCTGCTCTGGTATCGGCAACTGCGGCAGCAACGGCACCCTGGTTGCGATCAAAAATGGGCAGATTCCATTGCAGGCCCACCAGCCCCGTGTTGTCCCCCAGGTTGCGTTTATAGCCCGCAAGAGCCTCCAGGTCCGTGCGTCCGTTGGCCTTCTGCAACTGGAGGCTAGCGCGTGCGACGGCGATTGCCTGGTGTGCCGCTTGTCCCTCAACTCGCAGTAGGGCGGGATCTCCGCCTGGTGGTGCAGGGGCCGGAGGGTCCAGGGCCTCGAACGGTTCGGTGAGCTTCCAGTCCTTACGATCGGCTGACGCCATCTCGCGCTCCAGGTCGAGGAGGGCTCGTTCAGATTCCAGCTGCGCTCGAGCTTCCGCCGCGTGCACACGCTCGCCCTCGAGGCGCACGCGGAGTAGATCCACTTCGGCAAGTTTCCCTTCGTGGAATCGGGCTTCGTGGTACGCAATGATTTGGCGGAAGTAGTTACCGTCTTCGCGGTAGAGCCTGGCGAGAAATTGAGCCGCTAGCGCCCTCCAATAGGCTTGGCGCACTCTAAGAGCGATCTCAAGACGCACTTGCTCGGCTCGCAGGCGGCTACCCTCAAGCCCCTGGGTGGCCGTAGCGAGTCGTCCAGCGCGTCGCCCGGAAGTCTCCAGGGTCTCGCCCACATAGGCGAAGGTCTCGGAATCTTGCCAGAAATTGAAGTGCGAACTGCGCAGATCTTCCGATTGCAGGAAAATGCGGGGGTTGGGAAGGAAGCCGGCTTGTTTCCGCTGATCCTCCGCTGCGGCCGTGCGATCGGCGGCCGCCCGGATTTCCGCGCGATGCGACAGCGCAAAGCTGACTGCATCCGCCAGGCTTAAGGGTGCCTGAGCAAGTCCCTTGCGAGAGCAGAGCATGACAATACATAGCAATGCGCGAGCGCAATGTCTCAATGAAGTATCCCCGGTTTGGCTATTTAAGGTATCTGCGAATGATGTCCATCAACTCGTCCGCCCCTTCGCGAGGGTCGTCCCCGTCCTCCGGTTCCAGCACGTGATGGCGCAGATGTCCTTCCATCAGCTCAGCCATCAAGCCGTTCATGCCTCCGCGAGCAGCAGCGACCAATTGCAATACTTCGGCACAATCGGTCCCTTCCTCCAAGGCTCTTTCGACGGCGGCCATCTGTCCCCGAATTCTCTTCATTCGGACAGTCAGTTTGGATTTGTATTTTGTCGTGTGTCCCATAAAACAGATACTATACCCCAGTAGGTATGCCATGTTCTCGTACCTGCATGACAAAGCGGGAATTTTGCTATTCATCGACGATTCATGGCTTTCCGGAAAGTGAAGCTGCAACGCCGCCTTAGCCTTCACTGTGGAAATCCCGTTGGGATTCCCACATTCCCAACGCCTCTACGGCGATCGAGGTATTTAGAAACAATCGCCAAGATCCAGACCCAACCTAAGCCGCTACCACCGCAAGGGACTTGTAACGGACGTGCCCGGTCGAAGATGTAACGGACGTTCCGGAATCATTGTTGATGGCGCAAAAAACATGCCCTCAGGGATGTACCAGCTGATACTTTATATGCCTTGACGCGTATATGCTCGGTGGGGTATACCAAGAGGGTGGAATCTGTATTCGAAATCATTGCGGAGCCGAACCGCCGCGCGATATTGAGCCTCCTGGTCTCTTCACAACAGTCGGTGGGAGAGATCGAGCGTCAACTTCGTATGCCGCAGCCGACCGTGTCAAAGCACCTGAGAGTACTGCGAGAGGCCGGTTTCGTAGAATCCACGGTGGACGCACAGCGCCGTCTCTACCGGCTGAAACCTGAACCACTTCAGGAGGTCGATATGTGGCTGGCTCCATTCCGCCGGTTCTGGTCCGCTCACCTGGATGCTCTCGAACGCCACCTGGACCGCATGGCCCAGTCGACACCAACGAAGAGGAAAAACAAGGAGAAGACGACGCGGCCCAAACCGCGAACGTGACAAAGGAGAAACGAAATGAAAATCAAAATCACGAGCTTATACGTGGACGACCAGGACAAGGCCTTGCGCTTCTATACGGAAGTACTGGGCTTTGCCAAGAAGGCCGATTTCAGTCAGGGCCCATTTCGTTGGCTGACCGTGGCCTCGCCCGAGGAGCCGGACGGCACTGAGCTGCAGCTGGCGCTGAACAATAACCCGGCGGCGAAAGCCTACCAGCAGGCCATTTTCCAGCAAAACCAGCCTGCGGCCATGTTCTTTACCGACGACGTGCAGGCCGACTACGAGCGTATGAAAGCGCGCGGCGCCCAGTTCACCATGCCACCAACGGACGTGACCGCCTCCAAGATCGCCATGCTGAACGACACCTGCGGCAATCTCATTCAGGTCACGCAGCTGATGAAGTGGTAGGGCGGACGCTCAGCAGAATAGCAGCCAGTGGGCGCCGACGAGGAGAAGATGAGCGATCGCGAACAGTACGCACCGGGTCCCGCCAGCGGGGCGCAGGTACGAAAGGACGGAGAGAAGTGGACGCTCATCCTCGTCCGAGAGTTCCGTCACCCGCCGGCGATGGTGTGGGAGGCGCTGACCGATCCCGCGCATCTGTCCGAATGGGCACCGTTCGACGCCGATCGGAACCTGACCGCCGTGGGGCCGGTAAAGCTCTCGACGGTCGGGACGCCGACGCCACAGGTCTCGGAGACCACCGTGAAGCGGGCCGAGGCGCCGAGGCTGCTCGAGTACGACTGGGGTGGCAACGATATCCGGTGGGAACTCGAAGCGTTGGGTGGAGGAACGCGCCTGACGCTGTGGCACAACATCAATCGCCGCTTCATCGCGTGGGGCGCAGCGGGCTGGCACATCTGCTTCGACGTCCTTGAGAGGCTCCTCGCCGGTGCGCCGATTGGACGCATGGTTGGTGGCAACGCGATAAAGTTCGGCAGTTGGCAACGATTGAATACCGAGTACGCAAGGCAGTTCGGCATCGAGACCCCCGAGTGGGCGCCCCACGCGCCGAAACGTTGAAGCATAGGAGGAAGCATCCGATGGAATCGACCTTGCAGAAGCCAGCCCTCGTCGCCGCCAATACCACTCCCAAAGCCACGACCATCGTCTATTGGATCGTCACCGGGCTCTTCTGCCTGCAGATGAGCTTCACCGCTTACGCGCAACTCCGCCTGCCCCAGGTGGCGGAGGCGTTTATCCACCTCGGTTTCCCCGCCTACTTTCGGGTCGAGCTCTCCTGGGCCAAGTTTCTCGGCGTGGTGCTGGTGCTTGCGCCCGTCCCCGCGCGGCTAAAGGAGTGGGCCTACGCCGGTTTCGCCATCACGCTCGTCTCGGCGCTCATCGCCCACTTTTCGGTAGGCGATGGCCCGGCAGCGTGGTGCTGGGCGGCGGGCGCCAGCGTGCTCTGGGCCCTCTCGTACTTCTTGTGGCGCCGCTTGCAGGCCACGCCGGCTGTTTAGGTCACGGGAATGCGCGCACGCGGGGACATCGCGAAGGTTGCAGGTTACGCTGAGCACATCTAAATTAGGTGCGAACGTTGAAGCTTTCGAGGAAAAGGTCCATCCATGGAATCTGCTTCTGCATTCATCGACCAGAAGATCAAGGAGCTTGGCGACTGGCGCGGGAAGATGCTCGCGAAGGTGCGCGCCATCATACACCAGGCAGACCCTGAGATTGTCGAAGAGTGGAAGTGGATGGGGACTCCCGTCTGGTCCCACGGCGGCATCGTCTGCACCGGAGAGACCTACAAGAACATCGTCAAGATGACATTTGCCAAGGGGGCTGCGTTGCAAGACCCTTCCGGTCTATTCAACTCCAGCCTCGAGGGGAATGTCAGGCGCGCCATCGACATTCACGAAGGCGATAAGGTCGATGAGACGGCCCTGAAAAATCTCATCTGCGCTGCAGTGGCGCTTAATCTCGAGGGCAAGAGCAAGCCGAAGGCACGGCGAGCAAGCAGCAAGCGGGCTGATTAGCTTTGTCGCGGATCCCCTCCATATCTCCTCCCATAAGGGACAGCTTTGGGATTTGCCTGAATCAATATCAAACCGTAGAGGAAACCATGTCTCAGGAATACATTGAGATCCGCGGTGCGCGCGAGAATAATCTCAAAAACATCTCGCTGCGCATCCCCAAACGCAAGATCACGATCTTCACCGGCGTCTCGGGTTCCGGTAAATCGTCAATCGTCTTCGATACCCTCGCCACCGAGGCACAACGGCAGATGAACGAGAACTTCAGCATGTTCATCCGTACCTTTCTACCGCGCTATTCCCAGCCGGACGCCGATGCCATTGAGAACCTGAGCATGCCGATCGTCGTGGATCAGAAACGGCTCGGCGGCGGCTCCCATTCCACGATGGGCACGATCACCGACATCTACCCGGTGCTGCGCCGGTTGTATTCCCACATCGGCAAACCGTATGTGGGCCATGCGAATGTCTTTTCCTTCAACGACCCGAAGGGCATGTGCCCGAACTGCAATGGCCTCGGCCGCAAGATGGGCGTGGACCTGGATCTGTTTCTCGACAAATCCAAAACACTGAACCAAGGCGCAATCCTGTTCCATGAATATGCCGTCAACAGTTGGGGCTGGAACTTCCTCGGCCAGTCGAAACTCTTCGACATGGACAAGAAGCTTTCGAAGTTCAGCGAAAAGGAAATGGACCTGCTTTTGTACAGCAAACCCTACAAGCTGAAAACCAAGGTCGGCGGCAAGGACTTCAATTTAACCTGCGAAGGCGTCATCAGCAGGTTCACCGCCAAGTACATTACACGCGACGTAAAGACCATGTCTGAACGTACACAAAAGGCGGTGGCGCCCTACATCACGATGGCGCCGTGTACGGTGTGCAAGGGCGCTCGCTTAAGCCAGGAAGTGCTGAAGTGCAAGATCGGCGGATACAACATCGCTGAGCTGGCCTCGATGGAAGTCGACCAGTTGATCGGCGTGATTAAGACGATCAAGGAACCGAACGTCACACCCATTTTGAAAACACTGATTCAGCGCCTGCAACATCTCGTGGATATCGGCCTCGAATATCTCACCTTAAATCGTGAAACAGACACGCTCTCCGGCGGCGAATCGCAGCGGGTGAAGATCGTAAAACACCTGAGCAGCAGCCTCGTGGACGTGATGTATGTGTTCGACGAACCCAGCGTAGGTCTTCACCCGCGTGATGTGCATCGTTTGAATGAACTTCTTCAACAATTGCGCGACCGAGGAAATACCGTTCTCGTGGTTGAACATGATCCTGATGTCATTCAAGTGGCCGACCATATCGTGGACCTGGGCCCGCATGCAGGAAGCCAGGGCGGCCAGGTCATGTACGAAGGCTCGTTCAAGAACCTGTTGAGCGCGGACACGCTGACCGGAAAATATATGAAACAGCGGGTTTCGATCAAAAACGATTTCCGTTCCCCCCGTGGAAAACTGCCGATCAAGAATGCAAAGGCCAACAACTTGCAGAACGTGAGCGTGGACATCCCGAAGGGTGTATTCACGGTGATCACAGGTGTGGCAGGTTCGGGGAAGACCTCGTTAATTCATCAAACCTTTCTCCGTCAACACCCGGACTGCATTGTGATCGACCAAGCCCCTGTGGGTGTTTCGAGCCGGTCCAATCCCGGCACCTATACCGGCATCATGGACGAGGTGCGGAAGGCCTTCGCGGCGGCAAACAAGGTGAGCCCATCCCTGTTCAGCTTCAATTCGGAAGGCGCCTGCCAGAACTGCCAGGGACTGGGCGTGATCTACACGGAGATCCCGGCGATGGGCGAGGTCAAGTCGCCATGTGAGATCTGCGAGGGCAAACGATTTAAAGATGAAGTGCTGGAATACAAGCTCAACGGAAAATCGATCAACGATGTCCTGGAAATGACTGTCGGGCAGGCGCTCGAATACTTCAAGATCGACAAGATCACGAGCAAGCTACAGGCCATGAGCGACGTGGGCCTCGATTACCTGACGCTGGGTCAGCCATTGAGCACGCTCTCCGGTGGCGAATGCCAGCGCCTCAAACTGGCAAGTGAACTGCACAAGCAAGGCAGCATCTATGTGCTGGATGAGCCCACAACCGGTTTACACATGTCGGATATCAGTCACCTGCTGGAGATCGTGAACCGACTGGTGGACGCCGGCAACACGGTGATTGTGATCGAACACAACACAAGCGTGATCAAAAATGCAGACTGGATCATCGATATGGGCCCCGAAGGCGGCACGAAGGGCGGCAAGGTGATGTTCGAAGGCACGCCCAGGCTGCTGCTCACGCAAAAGAATTCGCTGACGAGTGAGTACATACGGAGTTAACGTGATGGGCAATGTGATCATCAAAGTTGCTTTGGCCGGAGTCTCTCCAAAAGCTTGTCGAAGCGAACCCAGTAGATTGCGCAGTCCTTCGCACTCGTGCCGCGGGAATAGAAGAGGTATTTGCCGTCCGGCGTGACGTATTGCCCCCAGCGATGAGCGACGCCGTCATTGATCTTTGGCCCCAGGCTTACCGGCACACTCCATGTTTCATTGGACTTGCGGAACGAAATGTAGAGTTCACACTCACCGGTCTTCGTCTCCTTTGCGCTAACAATCATGTAAGACTCATCGGGCGAGATATAGAAATCGCCATTGTATCCCGGCTCATTCAGAGGAACTCCCAGGCTCTTGATCGTTGCACCGCCAGGGGACACGTTCACGGTGGAGAAGGAAAAGGTAATGCTGTTCTTCTTATCTTCCGCATCGGGATCACTGCCGACATAGTAGGTGCCACTTTTTGTTGGCCAAAAGTTATACAGGCTGAAAGGTTCGTCGAGAAACAGGGCAGGAGTGGTCCATCCATCCCTGGTCCGCTTTGACATCCATATTTGTTTAGGGGTTTCCACCTCGAAATAAAGTGCCGTACCGTCCACGGAAAATGTGGGCGCAAAGAAATGCTCGTTCAGAACTGTCGGTCCATTCCACTTGTGACCGTCATACTTGAAGACTTTCAACTTAGCGTTTTTCAGGCTGTACCATCTGTCATCTTGTAGGTAATAGATCTCTTTTCCATCGGGCGAAAAACCGATTCGGTCCATCACGATGGTTCCGGGATCCGCGAGCAGGCCAGGTGCGAAGATCTGTGGAATATCGGATGGACGTGACTGCCCCAAATAAGCGTCTGGACAGTCCCAGAAGCTCTTCCGGGCATGCAGCGTCGGGTTGAAGCAGGCAAGGGCCATCAAGAGGCCGATGAGGCGTTTCAGGTTCATGGTCTCAGTTCTTTCCAATGGCGTTCGATGTGGCTCGCAGAAACAGGGTGCATCTCGAATACCAATCCAACGAAACGTGCCCCCCTGTGTTTTCAAGTACTTGTGTGGTCATGCCACATGAAGCGTTGTTCGCTAGCGAAAATCATTGTTCGAAAATGAACAGATTGCGCCCTCGGCTAGAAGTCGAACATCTTTTGCTTGATATCAGGGCGCAGCCGCGATCGGTGTGTACAGTTGAGATCTGCCATCCTGATGGGTGAGGACGGAGATGAGCATTTGATTCCTGTTAGCGATCTCTTCGAAAGCCATCTGAACGTTGCCGACCTGCAACGCTCCATGAATTTCTTTGGCCAAACCTTGGGACTGGAACTCGCCGAGGTATTTTGGGAACGTCGAGTTGCTTTTTATTGGATTGGTGGGCATGGCAACTCGATGCTCGGTTTGTGGGAAGTGGGGACAAGTCCCCAGAGGCTGAGCCTCCACGTTGCCTTTCGGTCGGATCTTCCTGACTTGTTGGACGCCCCGGCGCGTCTTCGAGCAGCGAATGTTGTTCCACTCGACTTCGGCGGGGAACCGACCAACGAACCAGTAGTGATTGGATGGATGCCCGCTGCATCTCTCTATTTCCGAGACCCGGATGGGAATTTGCTCGAGTTGCTTTCGATGCTGCCTGATTCCCCTCGACCAGATTTGGGAGTTGTAAGTTGGAGCCGGTGGAACCAAATATGCATGAACACAGGATGGTACAGATGACTTCTGAACCTGCGCAACTCCGCGACTTGGCAAGGCTCTACACCGCGGCGTGGTGTAGTCAGGACGCCGCGAGCGTGGCCGGATTTTACTCACCTGGCCGGCTTTGCGTGAATGGCTCGCCGCCCGCCGTAGGGCGGAAGGCTATTACTGCGTTTGCGCAAGGATTCATGACAGCGTTTCCAGATTTACAGGTGCTTCAAGACGACGTCCTCCTGCAGGGTGACCGCGCCGTGTATCACTGGACACTCGTCGGCGCCAACACCGGGCCCGGCGGGACGGGTCACCTGGTGCGTATCAGCGGCTACGAGGTTTGGAATATCGGGGAGGATGGCTTAATTGCCGAGTCGCAGGGTCATTATGATGACGCCGCTTACCGATATCAGCTGGAACATGGTGTCGAGGGATAGGGATGACTCGAGGGCAGAATCAAACGTCTCGCAACGGTGTCATCGTGCCCCCAAATGCCGCCACCTTGAAGTATTTAGCGAGCTTTCTCGGCCAAGCGCAGTCACAACGAAGAAGGTCCCGTCACACAGTCACAGTGAATTTATCGACAACCAGACTTTACGGGAGATTCGTTTGGCCTGACTCAGGGGCTTGCGGAAATAGTGCTTCGAGATGACACTGAGGGAGTCTGATGTCACATTCGCCACGGGACAAAAATGATCAGCAATTGCCCAATTACACCGCCGAGGATCATTCCGAACCCAACGACTCTGAGCCAGTAATATTGCGCTTTAGCCCGCGTAAAGAACACGAGCAAGAGTGCCCCTATTAGCAACATGTTGTAACAGATTAGAAACAACGGAGATTTTACGAAGTGCTCCTGTTGCTGAAGGCGGGCTACCGTGTCGGCTGGCAGCCTTACAGTCAGCCTCAAAATCAAAGCAGGGATGCCCATGACAACGGCGAATACAGTGATCCATTGAAAGGTAAGGAAAGGCCTGATGGTTTGAGGAAACAACATCAGCCCAATTCTCTGCACGATCTCGCTCATTTGTCCGCGACAGGATTCCCGCTACGAGCACAGCCGCATGAATGGAAGTTTCCCACACCAGTCACGTTTTTGCCACGGTCTAGCTAACCTTTCGCAAAATGCCGTTTGCGGCGAGCAAGAGAAAGCCGCGACTGCCTGGAATACGGGATTATGGGTAACTTGCCCAGCCTGACCGCACGGAATGGGGGAACTTACTGAAATCGAGACTTTTCAGGCCGGATCGACGGCTAGAATCAACGGATGGCGGGTCACGGCACAATCGGATTTATTGCGCTGGCATGCATCCCGGCGTGTGGCTTGATAGCAACGTTTGGAAACTTTCAGATGGTGGAGAAGGTAAACGACAAGCTCCCGAAAGAAGAACAGTTCATAGCGCTGGGTTGGTATTTATCTAAGACCCTACGGCTTCATCGTGAATACAGAAGTCTCTACCCGGATGGGCATCTTCTTTTAACGGTCCGCCTGCTTATGGCGCTGATGATTGTGTGTTTGCTCACCTGTGCCTGGGGCTTTGGATTTTTCGATTTCTATAGAGTTTGAGGTTACATCGCTGTTTAGAGTGGTTCAACTATGTTCGTGACATCTGGCTTCGCAGCAATCATCATTGCGATCAAATTCGTGATTGGCTCGCTGATCGGGCTCGCAGTAGCTGCAATCGTGTTCCGGTCGCGCTTGAGGTTCCGGCATATACTCAGAAGCGCACTCTTCGCGGGTGTTACCTACCTACTCGCTTCAGGGCTGGCAGGTTGGGCCGACGCGCACGCGGCATTTCAGGATGGCCATCGGTTGAGTGTGGCGCCTTGGGGAGAGGATCTTCGCCTGCGCAACTTCGTCGCCGAGAACGAGCTCGCCATTTGTATATCGACCAGTGTTATTGCTGCAGCTCTCGCGACACGCAACTAAGGGCTTCGCATTGGCTTGGCTGAACGCCATGCGGCAGCAGTCAAACACGCCGTAATCACGATTGAGAAAACGATAGGGACGACAAAGAAGTATCTCCAGCTCAAAACCGTGACGACGGCAAAGCAAAGGGGGAGCGCCCACGCGGCGCCCCGGATCATTGCCAAAGTCTCTGCCGTAAGGCCGCCTAGCTGCCACACAAATACCACAGCGAGTAGAAGAAACACGGTGACAAAGAGTCCGAGCCCAACATAGAAATCCCAATAAGTCCGGCTGAACCCCAGAATGTCGAAGTGAGTTGACCGCATTGAGCCAAGATCCACTCCCCATTTGGGATCGGACCAGGGAAAACCAACTGTATGTCCGACATCAAAAAGCAGCATAAGAACAGCGGCGATTCGATAAAATGCAGACGCTTTCATGTCTTGCCCTCCAGACGTCGCCATGGGTGGGGAGAACGAGCGTGAACCGTGAACTGTTATGCGTTAAGCTGCATCAGTCGATTCAGCCGTTCCAGAATCAAAGGCACGCGCCCATAATCTAGAACAAATCCCGGAACCGCATCGAGAAAGCGAGATTCGCTCAAGAGGCTTCTTGCCGCCTCGGCGAGATACTCGCGAACATCGCTTGGGGAATCGGCAATTTCTTGGAGTGTCGTGCTTCTTCCATCGATCACGGCGACAAAGTCTTCGAGATCGTGGCTTGCCAGGAAATCCATCTGTCCACGCCCCCGGAATGCTTCCATCTTGGTACCCAAGAAGTAGGGAGCTGTGATCACCCTGATTGGTCGGCCACTCGGCAAAACAAATGAGGCTGCGTGATTCAGGGCTCTCTGATACCAGATGTTGGTATAGCCCAAAACTTCTTTACTGAGTGCCAATACATCCAGTTTCAGCTGCCCATGGAACCAGCGGCACGTGAGTGGCTCCTCGCTCGTGTCTTCTGTGAACTGTGCTTCGCGAAGGCGCTCTGAAAACGCAATGTAGTCGACATAAGTAAGGATTTCGGCTATCACATCCACGTCATCCGTGCTGCGAATAGGAGCGGCGGCCTTATCTGTAATGAGCAATGCCAGGGGTCACGCCACCAACAAAAACAATCTCGCGCAGAAAAGGAGCGAGCTTTGTGGTGGCCTCTTCAAGAAGACGCAAGTTTGGATCAGGCATTCAGCGCCTTGCGCAGCAACTCAACAGCGAGTACGCGTTCCCGGGTTCTCCCACTTCGAATCGCATCGCATAAAGCTAGAAGTTCGTAAAACCTGGAATCAAGCAATGCGGCTTTCGGCGCACTTTTATAGAGGGGCGAGAACGATAAGCCGCGGACGGAGCCTTCCGGATAGGGCCAGACCGGCGGTGGTTCACCGTCGTCCAGGAAGTGCGACTTCAAGGGCTCGGCCGCAGCTGCGGTAGGGACGCCGCGGACCAGTGCGCCCCTCTTGGGAGGAAACACGTGTCTCATACCGTATGCGAGGAAGTCCAGCAGGGCGGACCGGTTGACCCTTTTCTCAAGGTCTGACCAGTAGAGGAGCCCGGAATCCTTGCATCGGTTCAGGGATTTGGAAACTTCTCCGGGAGGGAGGAAAAGCTCATCTGCCAAGGTTTTTGACAAGATCCTTGGCCTTGCCAGCAGGCAGATCTTGAGTAGTACTGCAATGTCCTGCCCTAGCATAGATGTTACTATAATGTCAAAAAAGTTTCAAATTTACAAATTCGAAATTTGAAACAAGCCCAAACCCGCGCTCGACAAGTGCTTCGATATTCACCACAGCAGTTTTGCGATGGGGGTGAAGAATGGTGCGCCCGGAGAGATTCGAACTCCCGACCTAACGCTCCGGAGGCGTTCGCTCTATCCAGCTGAGCTACGGGCGCGCAGCCTACAGGATACAACAGTACCCACAGTTTCGGTCGTTACGGCTGCGTCGGGCTTTCGCCCTTCAGCCGGAGCTGCTCCATGACGGACTGAATCAGCTCTTTGGCGCCGCTGATTTCGCTCAACACAGCTTCCAAATCGAGCGCCGGCTTGGATGGATTGCGCGTGGAAGTACAGTACACGCCATGCTGGCCAATGAGGATTAAAGCATCGGTGAGCATGTCGAGAGTGACGGCAAGCCGGCCCCGCTCCGCTCCCATCATGAACTCGAAGCGCTCAAGATCGTCACGCCGTTGCGCAATCGCGGATTCAGGTGCGGGCATCTTTCCTGCTTTCAGAGTCGATAGGGTTTGCCCTATGGCTTGCCGGAAGTTGGCCGGGTGTAGCGAAGCACCGGTTTGCGCGCCGCCAGCACCTCGTCGAGACGCGAGATGCGCGTGGCATGAGGCGCATTGAGCACCAACTCGGGGTTTTCCTCTGCCTCGCGCGCGATCTGCCGCATGGCGTCGATAAACAGATCCAGCTCTTCTTTCGATTCGCTTTCCGTCGGCTCGATCATCAGGGCCCCAGGCACGATCAAGGGGAAGGATGTGGTGTATGGATGGAAGCCATAGTCGATCAGCCGCTTGGCGATGTCACCCGTCTTGACACCCTTTTGCGTTTGCCGGCGATCGCTGAAAACCACCTCATGCAATGTGGGCGTCCGGTAGGGCAGCTCGTACACATCCTCAAGGTTCTTGCGGATGTAATTCGCGTTTAGTACCGCGTCTTCAGTGGTCTGGCGCAAGCCGTCGGGGCCATTGGCCATGATGTACGCCAGGGCGCGAACGAACATGCCAAAGTTGCCATAGAACATGCGCACCCGCCCCACGGACTGGGGACGATCGTAGTCCAGGCGCAAGGTCCGGCGGCCGTCCTGATCGGGCGCTCCCTCGACCACCACAGGCGTGGGCAAAAACGGTTCCAGTATTTTTTTCGCAGCCACGGGGCCGGAGCCCGGCCCCCCGCCGCCATGCGGGGTGGAGAAGGTCTTGTGCAGGTTCAGGTGCATTACATCTACGCCGAAGTCCCCGGGACGGGTCTTGCCGACCAGTGCGTTCATGTTGGCGCCGTCCATGTAGAGCAGGGCGCCCTTGGCGTGAAGAATGTCGGCGATCTTATGAATCTCGCTCTCGAAGACGCCGATGGTGCTGGGATTCGTCAGCATCAGTGCAGCCGTGTCTTCGGTGACGATCTGCTCCAGTTGAGCGACGTCGACCATGCCCAGCGAGTTGGAGCGGAGATTCTCTACCTGGTAACCGCAGATGGCTGCGGTGGCGGGGTTGGTTCCGTGAGCAGAATCGGGAATGATGACCTTGGTCCGGGGGTTCCCCTTGGACTCATGGTAGGCGCGCACCAGCAGGATGCCGGTGAACTCCCCATGCGCGCCCGCCGCCGGCTGTAGCGTGATGGCATCCATGCCGGTGATGTCGAGCAGGCAGGATTGCAGCAGGCGAATCACTTCGAGGGCACCCTGGGAGAGCGATTCGGGCTGATAAGGATGGGCTTCGGCAATGCCTTCCAGGCGGGCGACGAATTCGTTGACCCGCGGGTTGTACTTCATGGTGCAGCTACCCAGCGGGTACATGCCGAGATCGATGGCATAGTTCCAGGTGGATAGGCGGGTGAAGTGGCGGATGATTTCGATTTCGCTCAGCTCGGGCATAAGGCCCAGATCCGTCCGCGCGGCTTGGCCCAGCAACGTACCAGGGTCCACCTCAGGAACATCGAGCGGCGGCATCTTGTAGGCCTTTTTGCCGGGGGAAGACTTTTCGAAGACCAGAGCCTCATTTTGACTCAGGTGCGAGCGCACCTTGTGGCGCGTGCCTTCAAAGGGACGCGCGGCCGGCTGTGCGGTCTTACCTGCAGCCTGTTCCTGGCTGGTGGTTGCCATAAGGTCTAGCCTTTCAAGCCCGGGTGAGGGCTTCTTCGGAGTCAAGCTGGAGCAGCGAAGCCGCGTGGTCAATCTGCTCCCGGGTGTTGAGCTCAGTCGTGCACCACAGGCTGGCGTTGCCCAGTTCGGGGTACCAGCGGCCCAGGGGCAGCCCACCGATGATCTTCTGCTTGAGCAGTTGTTGGTTGAGCTGCTCGGGAGATTCGGAGGTTTGGAGCACAAACTCATGAAAGCGTGGAGTGGCGGCGAAGAGTAGCTTGGCTCCGCCAACGCTGGAAAACTGTTGAGCGGCATAGCTGGCCTTGGCCAGGTTGTGCAAAGCCAGCTCACGGATGCCCTCTTTGCCATAAACCGTGAGGAAGATGGTGGCCATCAACGCGACCAGCGCCTGGTTGGTGCAAATGTTGGAGGTGGCCTTCTCCCGGCGGATATGCTGCTCGCGGGTTGAGAGGGTAAGCACGAAGCCGCGGCGGCCTTCCTTATCCAGGGTCTCGCCTACCAAACGGCCCGGCATCTGCCGCAGGTATTTTTCCTTGGCGGCAATCACGCCGCAGTAGGGACCGCCATAGCTAAGCGCGACCCCGAAGGATTGCGCTTCCATGGAGACGATATCGGCTTCCACCGGCGGCCGCACGACGCCCAGCGAAATGGCTTCGGCGATGGAGACAATCAACAGCGCGCCCTTCTTGTGAACGATCTCGGCGATGGCGGGAATATCTTCGATGACCCCGAAAAAATTCGGCGACTGCACCAGGACGCAGGCAGTCTCCTCGCTGACTCGTTGTTCCAGCGCGGCCAGGTCGAGCCGCCCATCGTCGCCGAAACCGACCGTCTCCGCGGCGAGCCCCTGATGCTGGGCGTAGGTCTGCATTACCTCGCGATACTCGGGATGCACGGTTCTGGAGACCAGAACGCCGCTGCGGTGAGTAATGCGAACAGCCATGGTGACCGCTTCGGCCGCACCGGTCGATCCGTCATACATGGAGGCGTTGGCGATCTCCATGCCGGTGAGCTCGCAGATCATGGTCTGGAACTCGAAGATAGCCTGCAGGGTGCCCTGGGTAATCTCGGCCTGGTAGGGCGTGTAGGAAGTGAGGAACTCGCCGCGCTGGACAAGCGAATCGATAATGACGGGCCGGTAGTGGCGATAGGCGCCGGCTCCGAGGAAGCTGGTGTAACCAGCCGCGCTCTTTTGCGATGCCTGGCGAAAGTATTCGACGATCTCCGATTCGCCCATTTGCCGGGGAACATCCAGGTCCCGTTCCAGCCGATACTCCTGGGGGATGGTGGAAAACAGATCATCAATCGAGCGGACGCCGATCTGCTTAAGCATTTCGATCCGTTCGCTCGGCGATTTTGGCAAGTAGCGCATCTTGCGTCCTCTATCCCTGGGTCACTAACTAATACGGCTCTCGAGCTTCGCCACTCGTTCTAGAACAGCCTGGTAGTTTGCCAAGTTGGCAATGGCGGCCATCGTTTGCTGGTGCTGATCGCTGACCTTCGCATCGAGGGCATCGAGCCGTGCTGAGATCGACCGCAGTTCTGGCGCCAAAAAGTCCTGGACCAGTTTCCGCGTATCTTCAATTACGCTCACGGCTTCCCGCCTTTCATGCTTCAGTGGGTTTCCTCTTTGACGAACTTTTCATAGTCCGCTGCATCGAGCAGCTGGCCGACTTCAGAGGGGTCGGCGATTTCTACCTTGAGCATCCATGCCCCGTGGGCGTCGGTGTTGATCTTCTCCGGAGCCGTCGCCAGTTCCTCATTCACTTCGATCACTGTCCCGGTCACGGGGGAGTAGAGATCGGAGACGGCCTTGACCGACTCGACGCTGCCGAAGACCTTGCCTCGCTCCACGCTGGAACCGGGCTTGGGCAGATCCACAAAAACAATGTCTCCCAGGGTGTCCTGGGCGTAATCGGTGATGCCCACTTTGCCGGTCTTACCTTCTACCTCAATCCACTCATGCTCCCGCGTATAGCGGTAGGTCGCTGGATAGGCCATCCGTCTTGCTCTCCTTCATTATTCTACGGGATCGTGCAACTTGCGGCGGTTTTCAGCAGGGACGCAAGGCGGGGTTTGAGGCCGCTGCAAATCTGCCTGTCCGGCTACAGTTTAAGCGGGCTTTCCTTCAAGCGGCTTTCCTTCAAGCGGCCTCTTGGCTCTGCGGTAGAAGGGGGTCGGCACTACTTTGGCTTTGACCAGGTTCCCGCGCACCTCGACCGCCACTTCCGTCCCCGGCGCGGTACGGTCCGCCGGCACGTAAGCGAGCGCGATGTTCTTTTTCAGGTAGGGCGAGGGGGAACCGCTGGTCACGTAGCCGATGGCTTCGCCGTCCAGGCTGCAGACTTTGTAGCCATCGCGCGCGATGCCGCGCTCGATCATCTCCAGCCCGACCAGCTTCCGCTTGGGAGCGCCACTCTGCTTCAGTTGCAACAGTGCCTGGGAGCCCAGAAAGTCGCTTTTGCCGAGCTTCGAGAAGCGCTCCAGGCCAGCTTCGAGCAGGTTGATCTCTTCAGAGATTTCATGGCCGTAGAGAGCCATCGCGGCCTCCAGGCGGAGCGTGTTGCGGGCACCCAGGCCGCAGGCGAGCAGGCCGAACTCCTTACCGGCTTCCGTCACTTCTTGCCAGACCCGGGCGCTGGTGGGCTCGTCGGAGGGCAGGTAGATCTCAAACCCGTCTTCTCCGGTGTAGCCGGTGCGCGCAATGAGCACATTGGGGAGACCGCAGACCGTTCCCCAGGTAAACCAATAATTCTTGATCGCGCCCAGATCCACCTTGGTCAGCTTTGCCAGCGCATCCTGCGCGCGCGGTCCTTGGATGGCGAGCTGGGTGTAGTGGTCGCTGTAATCACTGATGTGCACGCCGGCGAAGGAGCCCACCTGGGAGCGAATCCATTGGTAGTCCTTCTCGCGAGTGCCGGCGTTAATGACCAGAAGGTAGTCATTGTCACTGAATTTATGCACCAGGATGTCATCGACGAACGTTCCCTGGGGATAGAGCATGGCCGAATACTGTGCCTGGCCGACGGCCAGCTTCGATGCATCGTTCATGGAGAGGGCCTGGATGGCAGCCAGCGAGCCCGGCCCGCGGAACTGAATATCACCCATATGGCTGACATCAAAGAGCCCGACAGCGGTGCGGACTGCCATGTGCTCGGCGGTAATGCCGGAGTACTCGACCGGCATATCCCAACCGCCGAAATCGACCATTTTGGCGCCGAGTTGCCGGTGGACACCATTCAATGCGGTCTTGCGCAAGGCGGGAGCGACGGGAGAGGACACGGTGAATTCCTTAGTGAAGAAGTGGCTGACACTCAACGGTAGCACGGACAAGGCGAAGATTTCGCGAGGTTGGCAGGTCCCGTTTAAGGTGAGCCGGGTCGCTTCCCGTCCAGTTTGTTTGTGGTGAAGAATGCGTATCCCCCTCGAAGCCCGACGGCGGGCTCCACGGCATGCCGGGACAGTTCGCTCCGGTCCTAATGACAGACGAGTGGGGGGCGGCATGGTAGCCCACTCAAGCCCACGGCAGGCTCCACGACAGGCGGGGCAAGGGGATCATACCCAGGGCTCACGAAAACGTAGATGTCCCGTGCCCTTCTGCGGATTTTTCCCTTGGGCTGGCGTGGCAAACCGGAAATAGCACATCGAGAGCCACTATCCCACTCAATCCCAAGGACCGCTTGAATGGGGCACCAGCGTTTCTGCAAAGAGGCCTGGTCAGTTATTTATAAAATTCGATATTTTTGGGTCGTTTTTGAGGATTTGCAGTTCAGCGGAACCGGGCAAAGGGGTTCTTTTTGATGGAGTGAGGAACTCTCGTGTCTGGAGCAAACGTGACCTGGGGGACATAAGGCGGCAGGTTTTCCGCGAGGGGAACGCGAGGGGCGAAGGCTGGCTGGCTGGGGCCAGGGTTCGAAGGCGCCACTGCCGGCGAGCCGGGAGCGAGGCCGGGTTCGGAGACTCCTGATGCTTCTTCTTGCTGTGCTTCTTCCTGGTTAGGGGCAGGGGTTGGCTGCGGGTTGGAGGCAGAGGCCTCCTGCTCGCGAAGCCACGCGGATTTATAGATTTCCGCTTTGACCGGCGCAGGGGCGGATTTCTTCTCTGAAGAGACAGCGCGCCGGTCGGGGATGAAGCTTTGCATGGCCACGATTATGGAAATGGCCTTGATCTGTCCAGTAATGCTGTTTCGGGTCATTTCTGGGCTGAGGTAGGCGAGTTCCCAGAGGCGTGCCAGCACTTGCTCGCGGTTCGGGCTCAGAGGGCGCTGTTCCTCCACGGCGCGCCCCGCGGCATGCGGGGACAGATCGGCGTCTTGCTGGAGGAGCTGTTGCTGGACGGCGGCGCGGTGCCCGAGCATGTAGGCGTGGACACTGGGTTTGGCTTTGGTGGAGGCGGCGGAGTCGGGGTGGAGGCCGACGGCTTCGGCGGCACGACGGTCGGTCATGGCGCCAGAGAGGACCAGGAGGGCAAAGGCCATCTCCTGATCGGTGATGGGATCGCTCACTTCATTTTTGGGCATAAGGTGGCTCCTTAGATTTGAGAGAGGACTTTCAGTTGGATAGGGGGGACTCTAATGCTCAGGGAAGCAGGCAGTTGCGTTTAGGAAAGGCGCACAGCAGGTCCCTCCACTACGCTTCGCTCCGGTCGGGCTGACAAAGGGGAGCGTCGTGCCTCCACGGGGAATTGGCTAGTGGATGAAAAGTTCGCAGCCCGGCTGCCTATCGAGACGGGCTGCGTGATGGGGAAATAGAAAATCCCGCCGCGTGGCGGGATGCTTGGGTTGCCTATTTTGGACGAGAATCGGGTGTGACACCGGACAGCGGTAACGCTATCCTTCGCTCGCGCTTAGTCCGTAAGCTACCGGAAACTGCCGGTCAGGAAACTGCTGCCGAGAAGCCGCTCCTGCCGAAATCAACTGCCCACAGGATATCGCGCTCGGAGTTGGCCGTCGAGACCCTTTTCTTGCATCGCCGGTTGTCGTTTCGGAGGTTACTTTTGTTAACTGGCGGTCATACCTCAATGCCGCCGAGCGAAGCTCGCAGGAGCTATTGCACTGTATCCCCTAAAGGCCGTTATTCGCCGGTTTGCTTTCCCAGGGTAGGAGCGCGGTGGGAGTGGGGTCCGGCAAGCGGTATCGGACCCGCCCAGGCCAAGCCATCTACGCCCGCGCCGGCATCGATCAGTGAATCTACCTTCCACTGCGACAGATCGACCACGGCAATCTGTTTCGCCTTGGAGCAGGAAACATATGCGACCTTGCCGTCGGGGCTAGCAAGCACCTTGACCGGATCCTCGGCAACATCGACCGTGCGCACGACCTTAAGACTGGCGAGGTCCAGCACTGCTAACTTGTTGGCCTTGGGAAGCGCGATCAGCAGGAAGCGGCCGTCCGGAGTAGGAGACGTTCCATAGCCAACAGCCGGTAATGGGACCCACGTCTTGATCTTGTTGGTGGCGGTGTCGATGACCGCCATTTGGGGCTTGGTCTGGTCGGAAGTGAAGACCATTTTGTCGTCGTTGGAGATGGCAATGCGCTGAGACTCGGACGATATGGGAATGATGGCGATCGTTTTATGGCCGACCATATCCAGCACGGAGACGGAACCCGCACCCACATTCGAGGTGTAGCCGAGTTTCCCGTTGCGGGAGATGACCAGCATGTGCGATTCCTTTTGCCCAGTGGGGACCGTGCCCACGATCTTCAGTGTCTTGGGATCGATGATGGTCACTGTCTGGTCGAGTTCCGTGGTCACGTAGAGCAAGCCATTTGCCCGATCGTAAACCGGGCAGTGGGGCCGCACTCCATGGCCAAAGTCGACCTTGTCGATGACCTTGCGGCTGGGAATGTCAATCACCACCATCTCCCGGCCGTCGGTTCCTGGTTTACCGACACCAGAGCTGCCATAGATGGGAACGTAAGCGGTTCTGCCATCCGGCGAGGTGGCTACTTCGTGGCCGGTGATGCCTCCCTCGGGTACGGTGGCAAGCTGCTTGGCGGCGACAGGGTCGATGATACTGAGGTCGCGGTCACCCTGGTTGGTAGCCACAAGAAGGGGCTTTGCCGGCGTTGCTGTATTGGCGGAGGCATAGGTCATAAATAGAGTCAATGGCAGGATCAGGCACAACGTGAAAAGCATAAGGTACACGGATGTGGGTTTATTCATGGCGTGAGAATTATATCCGCCAACGGCTGTACCTGGGGGCGAGGCGATAAGCTAGAGGCGACGATGACGCAAGCTCCTGGCAAGCCAATGCAACCCGCCCAGCCCTGGTGGCCCGCTCTGGTGGCTCTTTTGGGGGTGGGCGGCCTGCATCTCGCCCTGCCTGATTCGCTCACCATTGGACCCTCCTGGCTTTTGCTGGCGGTGATTTCCGTGCTGATGGTTCCGGTGGTGATCGCCCGCCTTCGCGGCTCCTTTGCGCTGAACCAAACGCTCGGTTACATCGTGCTGGGCGTTGTCACCGCAGCCATGCTTTGGTCGCTTTACCTGCTTGTCCGCTCTCTCCTCTATCACCAGATCGCGCCCGCAAATCTGCTGCGCTCGGCTAGCGCCCTGTGGGTCACCAACATCCTGGTGTTCGCGTCGTGGTACTGGCGACTCGACGCGGGCGGACCGCATGCCCGCCATCTTCGCGGCAACCACACCGAAGGAGATTTTCTTTTTCCGCAAATGACCCTGGCGCCGAAGACGCAGAAGCCGGTGGAACAGGGCTGGTCTCCTGGCTTTGTGGATTACCTTTTTCTCGCTTTCAACACCAGTACGGCGTTCTCTCCTACCGATTCGCCGGTGCTCTCCCGTTGGGCAAAAGTGGCCATGATGGTGCAATCCAGCATCTCCTTCGCCACCGTGGCCCTGCTGGCCGCGCGCGCGGTGAATATCCTCTAGGCGTTGCTTCCTCAGCGTGGCGGCATCTGCTGGTATTCGCCAAAGACCTTGCGCAAGCTGGCGGCGATCTCGCCGACGGTGGCATAGCTCTCGACTGCCTCCAGGATCGCGGGCATCAGGTTGGCGGTGGAGCGGGCCTTTTCCGTGACCTGGTCAAGGGCCGCCTGCCAGCGGATGGGATCACGGCGCGCACGGAGTGCGCGTACCCGCTCGATCTGGCGCCGTTCAGCGGTTTCGTCAACATCCCGGTCAGAGAGGCGGGCGGAGCTTTCGCCCCGATGGCTTGCCCCACGGCTCGCCGGGGCAGGAGGGGCAGGCGGGCTGGTAAAGCGGTTGACGCCGACTACGACGGTTTCTCCTCCGTCGACGGCCTGCTGGTGGCGGTACGCGGCGTCTTCAATCTCCCGCTGTACCCAGCCCCGTTCGATGGCGGCCACCATGCCGCCCAGCTCATCGATTTGCTCCAGGTAGCCGCGCGCCTCCCGCTCGATGGACGTAGTCCGCGATTCGAGGTAGTAAGAACCGGCGAGGGGATCAACGGACTGGGCGACGCCTGATTCGCGGGCGAGAATCTGTTGCGTACGCAGGGCGACGAGGGCAGCCTCCTGGCTGGGAAGGCCGAGCGCCTCATCGTAGCCGTTGACGTGCAGCGACTGCGCGCCTCCGAGAACGGCGGAGAGCGCCTGCAAGGCGGTGCGGGCGAGGTTGTTCTCCGGTTGTTGCGCGGTCAGAGTCGAGCCGGCGGTCTGGGCATGAAAACGCAGCGCTCCACCGTCCAGACCGAATTGCTCTCGCAACAGACGAGCCCACAGTCGGCGGGCGGCGCGGAACTTGGCCACCTCCTCGAGGAAGTCATTGTGGGCGGCAAAAAAGAAGGAGAACCGGGGCGCCGCCTGGCCGACGTCGAGGCCGGCATGGCGCAAGGCTTCGAGGTAGACGCGCCCATTGGCCAGGGAGAAGGCCACTTCCTGCACGGCGGTGGCCCCGGCTTCGCGCATGTGGTAGCCGGAGATGGAGATGGGATTCCACTTAGGCAGGTGTCGGCCGGTCCAGTCAAACAGATCCGTAACCAGACGCAGGCCAAGCGCCAAGGGATAGATATAGGTCCCCCGGGCAACGTACTCCTTCAGGATGTCATTCTGCACTGTGCCCGAGAGCTGCTCCAATGCGGCTCCGGAGCGCCGGGCCGCCGCGACATACAGGGCGAGAAGAATCATAGCCGTGGCGTTGATGGTCATGGAGGTCGAAAGGTCGCCCAGCGGGATGCCGGCAAAAAGACGCTCCATGTCTTCGAGGGAATCGATCGCCACTCCAGCTTTGCCCACCTCGCCTGCCGCCCACGGGGAGTCGGAGTCGTAGCCAATTTGAGTGGGAAGGTCAAAGGCCACGGAAAGGCCGTCGCTGCCCTGGTCCAGCAGTAACTTATAGCGCTGGTTGGATTGCTCCGCGTCCCCCATCCCGGAATACTGGCGCATGGTCCAGAGCCGGCCCCGGTACATGGCGGGCCGGATGCCCCGGGTAAAAGGGTATTGACCGGGGTAGCCCAGGTCGCGATCGGGGTCGAAGCCAGCCAGGTCCTCTTCCCCATGGAGGGGTTGAGGCATTCCCTTAGGAGCGCCCACTACCGGGCAACCTGGGTCCCCGCTTGCTCTTACGGTAGGCGCGGATGAAGGAGCTGACTGAGAACCAGGCAAAGACGAAGGCCAATGCGCAATAGAGCAGCAGGTGGGAGTGTTCCGGCCCCTGCCTCCAGGCGCCGCGCACACGATAGACACTTTGCACAAAGAAGAGCGTGAAGAGGGCGAAAAAGAGCCCGGTGATCTCCAGCCACAATATGCTGCCGGCGTGGGTAAAGGGGCCGAGGAGAGCCTGGCCAAAGGCCTTTGCACCCCGCTTGGCGGTGGCGACCCGGCTGCCGATGGGTACGGAGCGGGCTGTTTTTGAGGCCGCAGTGGGCGCCGGGCGGCCATTTTCGGCCGTAGAAGAGGCGGGAGCCGACGCTGCAGCCCGTTCCACGCGTTCGCGGAGCATGTTTGAGGCCACGCGGACGCCGATGCCGAGCGTGCGGCCTACTTTCTTTGGCTCCATAGCAAAAGTTTACCAGTCGACGGAATCAGATTGCTCCGCTTCGCCATCACAAGTAAGGTAGGTAAAACCGCGTCCGCAGGTGGCGATTGGGGGTACTTCTTTGAATCAACGACTTCGTCGTCTTATCCAGCAGCTGGGGGAGGCCATCCATGAATCGGTTTCCGAGTCCGAGCAGATCTCCGAGGTCGTGCAGGACATCCGTAAGCAAGGCTTTGACGTCCTGCTGATGCTGGAAGCGACGATTGGGTTGAACGAGGTAGAACAACAGCCGGCCTCGGAGACGGAAGCCCCGGCGAACGAAAATTCCCAGGGAGACGAGCCTTTTAACGCGCAGGATGTACACTTTCTGCGCTCCCTGCGCATCTCGGTCGAGGAGGGCTGAACGCAGGGGACTTTCGAGCATCACACCTTCAGGTATAGAGTTGGCAACGGCGCTTTACGCAGCCTGAGGGCAGCGGCAGCGCGCATGGGCACCGCAGGGATGCAATGAAAGACACACTCGGAGTACTGCTAGCAGGGGGCGCGGGTGAGCGGCTTTTCCCCCTTACGCGAGATCGGGCCAAGCCAGCGGTTCCCTTTGGCGGCAACTACCGCATTATCGATATCACGCTCTCCAATTGCATCAACTCCGACCTTCGCCGGGTCTACATTCTGACCCAATACAAGGCGCTCTCGCTCAATCGTCATATCCGCGAAGGCTGGACCGGCATTGTGGCCCAGGAACTGGGCGAGTTCATCGAGATTCTGCCTCCGATGCAGCGGGTCAGCGCGAACTGGTACATGGGCACGGCAGACGCCGTTTACCAGAACATCTATTCGATTGGCGCCGAGCAGCCGAAGCACGTGCTCATCCTTTCCGGCGATCACATCTACAAGATGAATTACGGCCTGATGCTCGATCATCACTTGCACGCCGGCGCCGATGTGACGTTGGCCACGCTGCCCATCGAGCCCTCGGATGTATCGCGTTTCGGGGTGGTGGAGGTGAGCCGGACAGGCGAGGTGATCGGTTTTCAGGAGAAGCCAAAGACCACTACCCTGCGCTCGCCCTTTAATCCGACCAAAGTGGATGCCTCCATGGGCATCTATCTTTTCAACACCGACGTGCTGTTGCCGGCGCTGATGAAAGATGCCGAGGATCCCAACTCCAAGCATGACTTCGGGCACAACATTCTGCCCGGCATTTTGGGGCGCTATAAGATTTCCGCTTATAACTTCGTCGATGAGAACAAGCAGAACGCGCTTTACTGGCGCGATGTGGGAACGCTCGAAGCTTACTTCGACGCCAACATGGATGTGGCGTCGGTTTCTCCTATTTTCAATTTGTATGACAAGGCATGGCCCATGCGCACGCGGCAGAGGCAGTATCCGCCGGCCAAGTTCGTCTTCGGCGAACCGGGGCGCACCGGCATGGCCATCAACTCGGTGATCTCGGCCGGCTGTATCGTCTCCGGCGCGGTGGTGCGCAACAGCGTGCTGTCGCAGGACGTGCGTGTGAATTCGTATGCCGAGGTCGAATCAAGCATCATCTTCACCCACGTTGACATCGGGCGGCATTGCCGTATCCGGCGGGCGATCATCGACCGCGACGTGCACTTGCCCGAAGGCACGGTGATCGGCTACGACCGCGAAGAGGACCGGCGCAATTACTTCGTGACCCAAAGCGGGTTGACGGTGGTCACGCGCGACTATTCCCTCTATGAAAATCCGGTCTCGCCGGACTTCATGCAGCAGGGCTAGACCAAGAGCCTCCTGATCAATCAGAAGTAAGCCGGCACGATTCCTTCCCGCCCCAGAAGGCGCGACCGCATCCCATTCTTGAGAAATAACTTAGCTCGTCATCCGGCTGGAATATGCGGGTCCGGATTAAGTCCGCGTCAGGCCATTTTTATCCTGTGATCTTCCGGGCAGTCTCGGCCCATGAAAAACCGAGGCTGTTACCTTTTGCTCCTTCTCCTGACGCTGGCCGGCAATGCAAAGACCGTTTCAGCTCAGACGTCTGCACTCCAGGTGCAGGTTTACGACTACACCGGTTTGAACCCGGCAGCTCTCCATGAACTCGTCGCCCGTACCCAGGAAATCCTGGCCAGTTCCGGCATCTCGCTGGAGGTGGACCTATGCGCCAGAGGTGGGGCGCCGTGCGAGAGCCATACCGGAAGCTCCCGGCAGGTCGTGCTAAGGGTGGTCGCTGATATCTGCAAGAACATGAAGAATGCACGCTTGGAGACTTTAGGCCTGTCCGTTGCCGACCACGATGGCGGAACATACGCTTCGGTTTTTCTAAAGCCGGCCGAGGGGAAAGCTTCCGACGCAAACCTCCCTCGGATCGTGGTGCTCGCCTATGCAGCCGCACACGAAGTCGGGCACCTGCTTCTGGGTGAGGCCCACTGCCCACAGGGCCTGATGAAAGCGACTTGGGACACCAACGACTTTCAGGCAATGGCACAAAACGTCTTTCATTTCAGCCCTGAGGAGATGCGGGAACTCACCAACCGTTACGGTACTGCGCATCGGGCCGTTGGTGCAGACTCAGAGCTGGCGATTCGCCATTGAGGGTCGGCGCCGCACGCCCTATGGCATCTGTGTCATCCAGGTATCACTGTGTAGCTGCGGCAGGTTAATGAGGATCTTGTCGCGGCCGACGCTAAGGTCGGATCCGAAGAAGTAGAACGCCCCGGCGCGGCCCGCCGAGTCGTGAAAATGCTCATAGGCGAACGGTGGACCCAGCGGGTGTTTGGTCACCGGATCGAGCCGCTGGGCCCAAATGCAAAGATTTCCATCACGCGTGGAGGTGAAATACAGCGTGTTCCCATCCGCAGAGAATTGAGGCTTATCGTCACGGTGCCGTCCGTCGGTGACCGCGATCCATTCCGCTTCCGTGGCTGGTGAGCCGTGCCGCACCGGCGCGATCAGGATTTGTGACAGCGGTTCCGGCAAATTCAATGATTGCGACTTTTTGAAAACCACCCAGCGGTCATCCCATGAGAAGTAAGCGTGAAACAGCGGTGCATTCGGAAGACTCAGGAAATCCTTCTCCGCTCTCGCGCGTAGATCGAGGGCGACAATCCGAGACTTGTCGGGGTCATTCAGGTCGTATTTCTGGAGGAGAATCACAAAACCGTCGGATGAAAACCCACGTGGCGTGCAGCGCTCGCAGATCTGCTCCAGTTGCCCGCCTGCGGCCGCAACCATGAAGCCGCACGAAATCGGGCTCTCCGGGTCGCCCCGATAGGTGCCCTCTTTGCAATCGCGCTCGAAGATCACCGTTGAGCCGTCCGGAGAAATCGAAGTCTCATAGAGCCCTGGAGACCTCCCTTTATCGTCCAGGAGGTGATCCGTGCCCATGCTCATATCTCTCAACAAAATGTTGTCGGACTTGCCAGCGGTGTATGAGTTGTAAGCCATCCACTTTCCGTCCCGAGAGACAGAGGGAGATGTGTGAATCCCCTCGGGGAGAGGTATCTGGACGGTGGGCACCAGCTTCTGGCCGTTGTCGCTGATCGATATTTGGTATATCGATTGGCTGTGGCTCCAGATATTGTAGGCGAGCTTACCGTCCTCCGACGCAGAGCCGCCGGGGCTGAGACCGCCATTACCGGCAGCGACCAATTCCGGGTTCTGATCTATGGAGCCTCGCGGAGAGACTCCGATGCGCCAAAGCTTCCAACTTTCTCGGTGAATGGTAGAGTAGACGATCCATTCGCGGTCGTTAGCGTTCCGGATCCACGCGCGTACTGCAACCGCAAGCCCGTCGGTTTGCTCAATACCTGGAAGCTGGGCCAGCCGCGGTTCCCCTTCTGCCAATGGCACGATCCACCACGCGGTTGGCTTGTTTTGCTCACGGATGCGGACGCCATAGAAAAGAATCTCCTTCCCACTGGGAGCCCAAGTTGGCGGCCCATATAGGCGGAAGTTCTGATTGAGAGGCAGAGTGACCGGCTGGCCGCCGTCCACAGATACGGTGAACGCCTTCTGGTCTCGCAAGTAAAGGATGCTATCGCCGCTGGGTGAGAATCGCGGGAATTCCGCACTGGGGGTTGAAACGACCAGCCTCGGGTCGCCAGGCAGAGTTGGGGTGATGTAGATTCCTCCTCCGTTTCTTGTGGAGTAGAAGGCGATGTGCGTGCCGTCGGGTGAGAAATCAGGCGGGCCGGCTGGATAAGAATCCGTGGTTACCGGAATGGCTTCGCCCTCGGCGGTCTGTTGCACCCAGATATGCGTTGTACCACCCCCAATACTCGACATGTAGGCCAGCAGCTTCCCATCCCGCGAAAGTGTGGGGAACACACCAACGGACGTGATATGCCTGGGTTCCTGCAAGGTGTGCTTGGCTGGCTGCCTCAACCACGTAACGGTCGTGGTGCCTATCGCGACGAGCACGGTCACAATGGCCAGCGCGGTGAGGACCACGACGCGGGAGGGGGATCTATGGGATCTGGATTGCGCTGGCCCTTCAGCCGAGCCTGTGCTCACCGGCGCGGTCGGGGCCAGCGCTTCCGTTTGAGGGATCTCCGCTACTGGCGCGATAAATCGGTATCCTCGCCGCGGAACCGTTTCCACATACTGCGGGGTGCCGGCATTATCGTTCAATGCCTCTCGTACCCGATTCACTGCTTTGTTGAGGGACTGATCGAAGTCAACGAAAGTGTTGCCCCAGATCTTCTCTTGCAGCTGCTCACGGCTGATAACCTCACCCGGCCGCTCCGCCAGCATCGCCAAAACCCGGAAAGGCTGCTCCTGCAACCGGATCGGCGCGCCATGCTTGCGCAACTCCATGGCGTCCCGGTCCAGTTCGTACACTCCGAAGCGGATCTTGCCAGACATCCGATCACACCGTGCTGCCTACTCTACCGCAAAATCAGTGCGGCGGCTCTGTCGCGGGTCGCCTACTTTTGGCTTACCTCCCGCGCACCCAGCATCAGCTCGACCACTTTTCCGAAGAGACGGTTTCGCGTCTCCAGGCGTACTCCTGCACGGGTGACATAGCGCACTACGATGTCCACGCCCTCACCCGCCGGGCGCATATCGACGGCAGGGGTCGCACTGAACTGCGGTACGCCCTGCTCGTGGGTCACGCGCTTCCACTCTTCCTCCGCCATCTTGGCATCGGACGCGGTCGCCTCTACGGCTGCTGCGCGGATCTGGTCGATCAATGGATAAGCCTTCGCTCCGGGCGGGATACTCACCTTGATCTCATCCCACATCCACTGCCCGGTAGTGGAGAAATTGAAATACTTCCCGCGAATCGCGTACCCGTTCAGGAAGGAAACCCGCCGCCCCGTCGGATGGCCATTCGCCGTCCAGTTTCCCGTCTCCAATAGCCAAGTGCGGAAGAGTCCGATCTCCACCGCCTCTCCTCCAACCCCGTCAATCTCGACCCAATCGCCCACCCGTATTCCGTTCTTCCCCATCAGCACAAACCAACCACAGAAGGCGAGGATGAAGTCCTGGAAGACCAAAGTCAACCCCGCGGTAGCCAGGCCCAAAATCGTTGGCATCTGTTGCGGAGTGCCGAAGATGACCAGCAGTACCAGCACCAAGCCAATCACTTGTGTCCCCAGGTTCAGAATGATGCGCAGCGTCTGCCTCTGCCGCCGGTCTTGCGAGATGCGGTCGAAGACCACCTGTAAGGCCCAGCCGGCCAGGATGGTCAGCAGAACGATGGCCGCGATCAAAGTGAGCGACTGCAGCATCAGGTGGAGCATGATCTTGTGTTGCAGCTCTACCTGGTTGGCCCAGCGAACGTAGACTGCGGCAAGCTGCTGCTGGGCTGCCAATCGGTCGTCGAGGATGCTCAAGATAAGCCGTTGCGTCGCCAGGCCCTGCAGTTCCTTAACCCGGGCGGAACTTGACTCCGCGGCTGTTTTGGCAGCGGCGGCACTTGCTTCCGCCGTCTGGGCTTCTTGCAGCAGCCTTGCATGATCCGCGGTGAGCGCGGCGACATCCGCGCGCGCCAACTGCTCCGCCTGCTCGATCAGCTGTTTTCTGCTCCGCTGTGCCCACCACTCCGCAATCTGAGCGGCCAGCGTGGTGTGCTCGGTTGCCGAGACCACTGCGGCCTGTCCCACGCCGCTTGCCGCCTGCAGATCGTACTTCTTCATCTCCGCTTCGCGCGCCGATAACTCCCGCTGGATCTCACCCCGATGATCTCCACTCGCGCGGGCCAGATCCTCCATTGCGTCCGCCAACTGATCCTGGTCAAGGCTTAGCTGGGCCTTGGCAACATCCAGATCGCCTGCCGCCGGCCCAACAGCGGCGGCTGAACTGGCGGCAGCACCAGCAGGCGGAGCGGCTTTCGCCGTCAAGGATGCTACCCGATCCTGGTCCTCTTTGACGGTTTGCTGCAGTTCGGCGACCCGCTGCTGCAAAGCCAGTGCCTCGCCGGTCAGTTGCCTGGTTTCCGCACTGGCCTGGCGCAGAGATTGAGCGAAATTCTGGTCTACCTCGTGGTCTGCCAGCCGCTCCGCCTCTCGCGCAAGCTGCAGTTCCTCCGCCGATACCGCCAACGCCGCCAGGGTCTTCGCGGTTTGCCACGGCCGCTGGTCCACGATCCCATCGGGGCGAGGGATGGCGTTCCAACCTGATTTTTGCGCATGCAGGAAGGGCAGATTCTCCATCACACCCCGGGTCATAAGGGTTCCCAGCAAGCACAAAACCAACACCGCCAGCGATACCGCCACCGCTATCTTGTGAGCACGATTCATCCTGGCCTCATTCCGACGCACCTGACCCAGCGTAAACCCAACACTGGTGTAGCCCATTTTGTGGGCAGGGCTAAACAGGCTGCGAGAAAACTCGCTGTAGGGTAGGTCCGGGCTTTAGCCCGGACATCAACCGGCGAACTTTTTTGGCCTTCAGGCCCTGGGGAGCGGATTTTCCTTGAATTTCCGCCGTGGCCTGGAGAGAAAAGCGTACCTCACGGCCTGAAAAGGCTGCGGAAAGAGAGTCTGGAGCGGGCAGGAAAACCAAGGCCTCAGGGGCTA
Organism: uncultured Acidobacteriaceae bacterium; assembly: GCA_963788515.1. Classification (GTDB taxonomy): domain Bacteria; phylum Acidobacteriota; class Terriglobia; order Terriglobales; family Acidobacteriaceae; genus PALSA-350. The sequence goes on along the minus strand of CAWBGZ010000015.1, from coordinate 342,838 downwards.
AAGCCCTCATCCGTAGCGTTGTGTGCGGCACGACTAAAGTCGTGCCCTGACACAAAGCATGAGTTTTTCCGCAGAATGTTCAGCCGTGCCCTTCGTTGAGCGAGTTTTTCCGGAGCCTGAAAAACTGGTTTTGAGCTGGAAACAGAAAAATGCCCTGGACTGACGTCCGAAGGCATTTCTTTGCACAGCGCTGTAAAGGTTTCTAGGAGCGAACGCTGACTACATTGGTTTGGCTTACAACCATAACCGCCCCGGGACCATAACCGCGCCCGGAGATGTATCCCGTGCGATGACCGTTCCGACAGACGAACCACTGCTCATAAAAGCGGTCGGAATGCTTGGGGACGCCGGCGAGGTGCACCGTTTCATAGGCAGCCGGCTGCTCGGTCATCATCTCACCGCAGTGCTTGCAACTTTCAGTAGCCATTGTTCCTCCTTCTGCATTACTTATATGAAGGCCGATAGGACTTCGGCTAGAGTTCCAGTACTTATTTCCAACCTTTGGTAATGAAGAGCAGCCCATGTGATTGGTTTGATAGACTTTCGCGATGAAACAAGGAGCCCTTCGTGCCGCCCTCCTTTTTGTTACCGGCCTGCCGGTCTTGGGGCTGGCACAGACCCCGACCGCCCCGGCGGCCGCGCCCCCGGCCAATGCCCCTGCCCCCGCGCCTGCATTTCCACCCTACCTCTCGCCCGAGATCCACTCGGACGGCACCGTGATCCTCCGGTTGCGCGCGCCCAAGGCACAGAAAGTCGACCTGGTGCTCGAAGGCGCAGTCACGGCGATGCAGCAGGATGCGGAGGGTTTGTGGACAGCGACCACCCCCGTCCTGGCGCCCGAAATCTATGGTTATCGCTTTGTCGTCGATGGCACGCCGACGCTGGATCCCATGAATACCGATGTGCGCGACAACATGCTAACCCTGTGGAGCAATCTCACCGTTCCCGGGACGCCTCCCGAGCCATGGGAGCTGCAGTCCATACCGCACGGCATCGTGGAACATCATTTCTATACCTCGCAGGTTGTCCTGGGCCTGCCCAACAATCAAAGCGATTACTACGTTTACACGCCCCCCGGCTATAACCCGAAGTCCCGGGAAAGTTATCCCGTGCTCTACCTTTTGCACGGTTATAGCGATGCGGCCGACGGCTGGACCCAGGTGGGGAAGGCGAATTTCATTCTCGACAGCCTGATTGCCTCGGGCAAAGCCAAGCCGATGATTGTGGTGATGACGCTGGGGTACGGCAACATGGCAGTGCTCAAGCCCGGCCGCACCCCTGCTCTGAGTGACCAAAGTTACGAGCTCTATCAAAAGGCTTTGCTCAGCGAAGTGATCCCGCAGATCGAGGCTAACTATCACGTGTCGAAGAAGCGGGAGGACCGCGCCATCGCCGGTCTTTCCATGGGTGGCCATGAGAGCCTGTTCATCGGTCTAACCCATCCTGAGCTCTTTGCCTGGATCGGTACCTTCTCCGCCGGGCTCAATGCCAAAGCTATCGCGGAGCTTCCTCAGACCAATGCGCAGAAGTCAAACCTCCGTCTGCTGTGGATGGCCTGCGGTGTTGACGACGCGCTGCTCAAGCCCAACCAGACCGTGATCGCCACGCTCAAAGCCGAAGGCCTTCCGGTGACCGCTATCGAAACCCCGGGTCACCATCAATGGCCGGTCTGGCGCGATAATCTCATTCATTTTGCTCCGCTACTGTTTCAGAAGTAGCATGCCCTACTCTGAATGAAGGACGGAAAGCAAATCTGTACGCGCTGCGTCGGCCGCGGGCAGACTGCTGGCAATCAGGGCTACTATTGTCATCAGCCCCCACGCCAGCCAGAAGGAAACTGGATCATGGGGCTTTACACCGACCAGCAGGCTGCTTAGCAACCTGCTCAATAGCAAAGCCGCGCCTGCTCCGAGCATGCTGCCCACTACTATCAACCGCGCTGCCTGCATCACTATGAGGCGCAGCAAGCCGTTTCTCGATGCGCCGAGAGCCAGGCGTATGCCCATCTCATGCCTGCGCTGGCTGACCGAATAAGCGAAGACTCCGTAGACGCCGACGGCAGACAGAATCACTGCCAGCAGCGCAAAGCAGACAATGAGCAACATGATGAGCCGGCGCTGCGCGATGGCGTCGGAGACACGCTGATCCATGGTCTGAATATCGAAGATAGGTTGTTTCGCATCGGCCGCGGTGACAGCCTTGCGCATGGCATTCGAGAGCGACGCAGGGTTATTCCAGGTACGCAGAGCGATGCTGATTCTCCCTTGCGGCACCTGGGCCATGGGAACAAAAGCCTCAGGCTGAATCTCCTGTTCCAGCCCATCATGCCGGACGTCGTCGGCGATGCCGATAATCGTCCTGGTCTTGAATTCGTAGGCACTCCCTCCTCCGATATTGGTGTTGAAACGCTTGCCCAGCGCGTCTCCCTTAAAGAATCGTTTGGCGAAGGCGCGGTTCACAATGACGACCAAAGCCGCGCCCTCCCGGTCGTCCATACTGAACCGGCGGCCTTCGCGTATCGCTGTGCCAACAACGCGGAAATAATCCGGCGTGATGCTAATCAGAGATACCGTTGGCCAAGTTCCCATGGGAGGAGCGGGTACGCCTGCAGGAGTAATCGCACTGTTGGCAAAGGTGGGCTCCAGAGGGAGGGCGCTGGCGAGGGCCGCAGCCTGGACGCCTGGGAGCGCTTGCAACCTGGGGAGAACCTGCTCCACGAAGCTCAAGATTCTCTCCTTCGTCGCGTCGTATTGCTGCCCGCTTATGAGCGTGACACTGGTAAGGGTATTACTTGGGTCGAAGCCGGAATCGTAGCTGAGAACGTTGACGAAGCTCCGTATAAGAAGGCCGGCGGAGGTCAGGAGCACCACCGCCAGGCCTACCTCGACGATTAGAAGTGAGTGGCGAAGCAGCCGCTGCTCCTTCCCGGAAGAGATGCGCATGGCGGCCGATTGCAGAGCGTTCCTCAGGTCAGAGCGCGCTCCACCGATTGCGGGCGCCAACCCAAAGAGCAGGGTGGTTAATAAGGCAAGGCCCACGGCGAAGGCCAGCACCCAGCCGTCGACGGCAATCGAAGCACTCACTTTGCCAAACGGGAGACGTAGTAGTTGCGCGGTGGGCGATGAGACCTGAGCGCCCTCGAGCGCCCCCGCCTGTCGAATAAGAGACGTGACCACGAACGCGATGGCAAGTCCCAAAGCTGCCGCCAACGACGAAAGAACCAGGCTTTCGACTAGAAATTGGCGGATGAGTCGCAGGCGGGAAGCACCGAGAGCGCCGCGCAGAGCAGTCTCATGCGTCCTCGACACAGCCCGCGCAAGTTGCAGGTTGGCGACATTCGCACAAGCGATGAGCAGCACCGCAGACACCGAGACCATAAGAATAAACAGCGGTCTGCGGTCGTCACCGGTGAGATGACGCTGCAACGGTTCGACCACCATGCGGCGGCCTCTCGCGAACGGCGCCATTTCGACGGGATAGCCCTTTGCACGCGCCTGAACGAAGGCTTGCATCTCCGCTTGAGCCTGTTCGAAGCCGGCTCCCGAGCGTAAGCGGGCGATGACCCTCATCCCGAAGACTGGTTTTGCGACGGAAACAGTGGTGTCGCTCTCTAGTGGGGCCGGCGCGTAATAATCGGGTTCCACGGAAAGATTGGGGAAAGTGAAGCGGGGCGGTAGCACACCGACAATCGTCTGCTCTTTGCTGTCCAGGATTGCAGCCTTGCCCAGGATTTCTGGATCGGCGTGAAACTTGTTTCGCCACAGATGGTCACTCAAGACGATTACTGGAGGTCCGCCACTCCGATCCTCGCCGGGGGCAAAGGTTCGTCCGAGCTGTGGGACAATACCGAGCGTGGTGAAAAAATTGGACGTTACGTTGGCCCGGATCACCCTTAGCGGGTCCCCGGCGCCGGTGAGATTCTCGTTGCCGTAATCGTATCCCGCGAACTGCTCGAAGGATTTCGTCTCCATTTGCGCGGTAACGAAATCCGGAGAGATCATCATGTCCGAATTAGTTTCGGGCCACACGCTCGACACCGACATGAGCCGGCTCGAGTTGTAATAAGGAAGCGGCCGCAGCAGCAGAGAATACACAGCGGAGAAGATAGCTGTGGTTGCGCCGATTCCTAATCCCAGGGTGATGATCGCGGTCAGAGTGAAACCGCGGTTGCGACGCATTTGCCGCAGAGCGTAGCGCACATCCTGCCAGAGGAGCTCGATCCCGGTTCCGGCGCGGTGCTCGCGCACGGCCTGCTTAACTTGCTCCATGCCGCCGAGTTCTGCCAGCGCGAGACGACGGGCCTCGGAAGCGGACATGCCGGTTGAGATCTTTTCATCCGTGACCAGGTCGATGTAGGCACGGAGTTCCTGATCAAGCTGGCTCTCGATCTGCGGCTTGCGGAAGAGATTGCGCAGGGTGCTGTTGATGCGGGACCAGAGCTTCATCGTTCACCCCCTTAGGTTGCCTTCAGAACGCTCGCCATGGCCAAGGCGACCTTTTTCCATTGCTCTGTTTCAGCTCCGAGCTGGCGTTCTCCCGCCCTGGTGAGCCGGTAGAACTTGGCGCGGCGGTTGTTTTCCGATTCACCCCAGACAGAGCTCAGCCAGCCGGCTTCCTCCATGCGATGCAGAGCGGGAAAGAGCGATCCCGGCTTGACCTGGAAGGTTCCATGCGTGACCTGCTCGATGCGCCGCGAAATACCTAACCCGTGCATCTCGCCCAGGGCCAGCGATTTCAGGATCAGGAGGTCGAGTGTGCCTTGCAAGAGATTTGTCTGCGTTGGACTCACTGGAGTTTTCCTATTGAATGACTATATGAATGTGAGCTTGTTTCTATAGAATGTCAATAGGAGGGGACGTTTCACGCCCGCTTATTGCAGCCTGGCGTATTCTGCCTGGGCTTGTTTGAGGATAGGGAGATCCGGGTCCGCGTCCTTCCAAAGGGCGAAGAAGTCTTGAAAGGCTTTCCTGGCTTTCGGCGTGTCGCCCGCGAGCTCGTAGGCGCGTGCCAGACCCAGGTAGGAAATCGAATAGTACAGTCCCCAATTCGGATGTTGCCACGTGGCAGCCCAACTGGCGCCTTTATGATCCAAGATCTTTTGGAACTCAGTTGCGGCCTCCACGCCCTTACGCAAGCGTAGGTACGCCAAGCCCCGCAGATACACCGCCTCGGGGTAAGCGCGCTCGTAAGGCGAGGCGGATGCCAGTAGTTCCACCGCTCTGGCCGGCTGACCGCGATGGAGCTCGATAGCAGCGCGAATCCCGGGTAGTTGCACCGTGTTCCAGAGTGTTCCGTTGGGAAGAAGCTTAGACGTCTCCGCGGCGAGCTTTTCTGCTTTGGCCACGTCTCCGCACAGCGCCAGCGCCAGCGCCGGACGCCCCAGGCGGCGCACAGTCTCGCAGTTTCCCGCCAGCGCGTCGGCCCGCGCATCCGCTTCTTCGAAGTCCTCCGCGACGTTGCGGAGCCCCGGGCGTAGCGCTGTCTCCGCGGCTCGCTTGTAGAGTTTGCTGGACTCGCGACGCCGGCCAAGAACGTTCAGATGGGCCGCCTGCAAGCCTAGGCTGAGGTACTCCTCCGGCTTGCCTGCGTACCATTGAATTTCCCGGGAGACGGCAGCCTGATCGTCCTCGACGTAGGCCATTTCGAGGAAGCGCTGGTGGATCCTCGCGCCGTTGATACCCTGCATGCGCGCTCGCTCCACGACCTTCCTGGCCTCGTCGAGCCGATCCAGGCATAGGTAGGCGTCCAATAGCCGCCGATAGGGCGGTTCAGCATCCGGCTGCAACTGATTCGCTGCCTGGCCTCCCTTGAGCCCTTCTTCGAATTCCCCCAGGGTTATGTAGGTTTCGCTCAAGTTGTTAGGAAAACCCCATACGCGAGGGTAGTTCTCGCCACCCCGTCGATAGGCGTCGATGACTTGGTCCAACTCGCCAGTCGAATCGTAGTAACCTCCCGCGATGGAGACCCTCTCGTACTCGGAGACACGGTCGATCAACGCAAACGCCTTTCTCTCGTATTCGACCTGGCGAGCAGTGTCCCCAGCATTGTTGAAAGAGATCGCGACGTAGTAGTACGCCATGGCGAAATTGGGATCGAGCGCGATTGCGCGCTCGAATAACGGACGAGCAGCCAGAAACCGGCCCTGGGTCAGCAGGGCCTTGCCCTCCGTGTAGGTCTGCAGAGCTTCCAGCGAACCCGTGGTCGCCTCTTCCAGCGGGCGATTCAACTTCTGGATCGAGCTGCGCGATTCTCCGAGCCTGGCGCGCATGGCCGTCGCGGCGGTTCCCACTGCGTTCAACACGTGCTCCTTGTCGTCCGCCTGCGTCTGCTCCCGGGCGAGGGTCGCGCCACCCGGGCAAGTGATCGCCTGGAGGGCGACGACGTAGCTCTTACCCAGACTGGCGATGGAGCCCTCGATCGTACCCGCGGCTGCGTCGCGCACGCAGATGTCATGCGCGATCTGGTTGGTGATGCGCGTTCCGGGCGACAGACTCATCAGCCGCAGGTTCTGTTGCACCTGCTCGTCGTCCATGATTTTCAGGAAGGGAGACTGCTCCAGCTGGATGGCGACCGCCTGGCGCAGCGTGCCGTCGAAAACCGGGTCGCCGGTGGTGTTGGCGAAGTTGGCCAGCACCAGCACATCTTTGTCCGTAAGCGGTTTGGCTTGCGTGCGCCGCTGCCAGAAGAAGAAGACCGCGCCGGCCGCCAAAACCAGTACGGCAACGGCAGCGATCCGGTACTTTAGCCCAGGACTGCGCGTTCGGCCCGCTCCCCGTTCCGTTGGGGCGGGGGTTCCTGCCGAAGACACTTGCGGGACCACGCAGGTGCTGAGCGCTTCCAGAACTCCTTCGGCGAGTGAATAGCGCTCCGCCGGATTTTTGCGCAGAAGTTTGTCCACGATGGGGGCCAGCTGCGCTCCCGATGAGGTCGTGGCGTTTACAGCAGGCGGGTCGTCGTGAAGGATGGCATGCAGCGTATCCACCATCGATGCGCGCGGCCAGGGGTGTTGTCCGTTCAACATCTCGAAGAGAATAATCCCGACCGCGAATAAATCGCTGCGCTGATCGACTGGATGGCCCTGGATTTGCTCCGGAGACATGTAGGCGACGGTTCCCATGATCTGGCCGGGAATGGTTGTATTCGGCGGGACGCCATCCCTCAGCGGCGAACGCGCAGTCGGCAACTGTTTGGCAAGACCGAAATCCAACACCTTCACATAGCCATCGAAACGAACCATGATGTTTTGTGGCTTGAGGTCGCGATGCACAATGCCTGCGCAATGCGCTGCGCGAAGCGCCTCCAGCACTTGCCTCATGGTCTCCAGGCGGCGCTCCAGAGCCGGTGTGTGTTGGAGCCAATCACGCAAAGTTTCGCCTTCTACCAACTCCGTCACCAGGTAGTTGGGGCCGACGTCGTAGAGGGTGCAAATATTGGGATGGTTCAGCGCCGCTATGGCCCGCGCCTCTTGCTCGAAGCGCTGGCTGAACTGCTCGGCGGAGATTTTGATGGCGACGGCGCGGCCCAGTCGCGTGTCCAGGCCGCGGTAGACCTTGCCCATACCACCCTCGCCCAGCAAGCCCAGAATCTGGTACGGACCCAGACGCGCGCCAGGCGCCAGGAGCGGACTATGCAGCTCGGCTGCGGGTGTTTGCAAGAAGAGGCCCGCACTTTCATCGGCTGCGAGTAGATCTCTGACGGCCGCCTCTAATTCCTCATCACCCTGGGCCAGAGCACGTACCATCTCAGCTTGCTCGGCCAGCGGCTTGCCCTGCGCAGCATCAAAGATCTTCTTGAGCTGCGTCCACCTTTCCGCGGTCATCGGGCTGGTTGGCCGGTCCATCTTTATCCCTCAACGGCTACACGGCCCATGGTGCTTAGGCGCTGGCGTCCGACTGCGCCGTCTTGCTCAGCTGGCGATATAACCAGGCCCGCGCCATCGCCCAGTCCCGTTTTGCGGTGCGGTCAGAAATACCCAGCACCTCGGCTATCTCGTCAAAACCAAGGCCGCCGAAGAAATGCATCTCCACCACCCGGCTTTGACGAGGATCCCAATCTGCCAACCTCGCGAGTGCCTCATCCAGCGCCAGCAAGTCGGTGGCTTGTTCTTCTACAAATACCAGCGCAGATTCAATCTCGACCTTCTGCCTGGCACCAGGCCGCTTCTGCGCGTGTGCGGCACGCGCATGATCTATCAGGGTGCGGCGCATCCCGCGCGATGCCAGAGCGAAGAAATGCGCCCGGTTGGACCAATCAATCTCTGAGTTGCCCACCAGCTGCAGAAAAGCTTCGTGCACCAGGATGGTTGCCTGCAGGCTGTTGTCTGCTCGTTCGTGCGCCATTTGTTTGCGAGCAATGGCCCGCAACTGGCCGTAGATGAGCGGTACCAACTCGGATTCAGCACCTACATCCCCTTGTTTTACCTGCTGCAGGAGAGCTGTTATGCCGGCCGGATCGCGTGTGTCGTTTATCTCATCCATGGCGCAATCCCTCGCAGTCGCGGGCTGAGATGATGCTATGGAGTTTACGGCCTTGGCTCCCAAGTTGCGAGCTAACCGCATGGGGACTTGGCCCGCCACCCCGCTAACTTCCGAAAGGCTTTCCCTTTATGACGATTGTTTCCGCTTTAGAGAGTGAAGGCAGTTGAAACAACTCAGCGGGAGCGTCCTAACAGATCCTCTCGCAACATCACGGTAGTGAGCATGGAATCCCCGATGGCAGGGACGGGCTATCGCAGGGTACGAGGCATCCTCGGAGAAAACTTCCGCGCCGTTTCGAATATCCTGTTCCTTTTGCTCAGGACCGCTGGGCAAGTTCAGCTAAGGCAGGGGTGTCTGGTCGCAGGGCCCTTGCTCTCAAAAACCGACAGGAGTACCGTGGTTGCATTGCAAGTATGACCTGGGGGCCAGATATGAAATGCGCCAGCATCCTCTCGCTCGCCATCCTGCTTATAAGCCCATGTGCATTCGGACAAGAGACCGTTGTGCTTTCCGACGCTAAGCTTGCCTTAGCGACGCCTTCTTCGCACATGGACAGCAACAATTGTCCTGTCGGCCTGCAAGTAAAACATGGACCCGGCCTTCCCATGTCAAAGAGCGCCGAGGGCCCTGCCATCAACGGGAAGCCTCTTCCTTATGGTCAGGTCCGGCTTCCGGATCAGAACCAGGGCATTCACCTCACCTTGATCAATCTCGCGCCGCGGTCCATTGTGAGCGCGCAACTCGTCGTTCATGGATTCAGTAACAAGTCGAGATACATCCCCTTATCCGCAGCCGAGCCTGACCTGGCAACGACGGTTGAGGTCGCATTGGACGTGAAAGGAAACGGCCAGGCTTCCCGCGACCTTTCGCTAAGCCACTTCACGGCGATCACTGCCGTGGACGTGAACGCGATTACCTATGCCGACGGCTCCGCCTGGAGCTCCTCTTCACCAGGGGCCTGTAGCGCGTCCCCCGATCTGTTCATGCTAGTGAACGCTGAGCGATAGTCAGGCCTGGGTGGGCTGACATCGAATACCTCGCGCTTCTCGTCTATACAGAGGTCCAGCGTTCGTAGACGGCAAGCCATGGAGGAATGTTCCGATGAAGAAGCCAATCAGTTTTCGTTTACAGAGCGCTGTCCTGGCCGTATGCCTTGCCAGTGGCGCTTACGTCTTTGCCCAGGAACCCGGTCTACCGCCGGAGACCGCAGCGCCACCACCAACGCCAGGCATGGGGGGCCACCGCGGGATGATGGACCCGGCGCAGCAATTGGAGCAGATGACCAAGCGCTACAATCTGTCCGCCGATCAGCAAAAGCAACTCAAACCTATTCTGGCAGACCAACAGCAGCAAATGCAGGCATTGCGCGGGGATTCCTCGCTATCACGGGAAGACCGCATGGCCAAGATGATGAGCATTCGCGCCGACTCCAGTAAGAAGATCGAAGCTATTTTGAACGATGACCAGAAAAAGCAATTTGAAGCAGATCAACAGCGCATGCAGGAGCGCATGCAACAGCGGATGCAGGGCGGCGGTGGGCCGGGTGGTGGCGGACCTCCACCGCAACAGTAGCGCCTGGCCAGGCTGAGCGACACCATGCGGCGATGGGCTCGCCAATTGTCCGACCGAAATTGGGTTAGCCGCGAACCCGGGCAGAGCGATCGCGAACAAGAGCCGGACCGCGAGGCTGCGCATCAAGCCATCCCAGGGCTGCATAGAAAAATGCTAAGGCGCTGAGAGAAGAGATACAGAGGCGAGGCCGGCTCGGTTGCGTGGGCCACTTTACTTCGCTTTGCCTAACGGTACTTCAAGGCTGCCAATCAGGCCGGATTCATGGTCGAAGATGCCGGCGCGAAGCCACACCGCCTGCGCGGGCAGATCGAGTTGCTGGCGATAACGGATGCCCTCCTTCAGGAAGCGGTGGTATTCCGCGGACGGCACGTTGAGGCTGAGCGTATTGGAGACAGAGTTCAGCGCTTTGCCATCACGGTCATAGGCAATGGAGACCAGTGTTGCCTGGCCATGGAGCACGCCGTCCGCGGATGCGATGAGCACCAGGGGAGCCACATCAACGTCGTAGGCAATGGAATACCGGGTCACCGGACGGCGAACGTTAGGATTGCTGCCCGCTAGCGGAGCTGTCGGCGGCTGGACGGCGCCACCAAGCGGGGACAAGCGAAACAAAATCTGCGTGGATGCAGGAATGTTGTGTTGCATGAGAACCAGGAAACTGTTGTCGTGCGGCGGCGGGGCGGCGAGCGAATAACTGCGGCGATAAGCCAGACGATAGTTGCCGGGATGGACCCGCACTTCGATGCGGCGCAGCTTGTCGCTTTGCGATTTCCCGAAGGAAGGTACGCCAGGGTGTAAGTGGGTTCCATTGCGATCGACTTCGGTGAGCGCGCCCTTGAGGTCGTTGCTGTTGTAAACGGCTTCGCCACCAGTGGCCCGGGCCACCTGTTCCAGGCTCAACTGTTCCTCCACATGGAGGTCAGAGTCCGCGGACTCGGCGGCGGCGACGCGATCCGGAGTGCGGACAATGCTGCCACCAGAGATGGACGGGGCCGAGAGCGGTTGCGGAAAAAGGCCGCGAGCGTCCATGGGGTAGACGGCCACCCGGGCACTGGCAAGAAGGCCGGCAGTGTGCTCGATATCCTCGGAGAAGTCACGCCCTGCCTGGGAAGGATACTTGAAGTCACGCACTGCCTGGAAAGGATCCTTCAGGTCGGGGCTGGGGAAAACTCCGCGCGGAAACGAGCCGGAAAGCCACATAAGGTTCTTGCGCCCCGGCATACCAGAGAGGTAGCGAGCCAGTTGATCGAAGGCGGAAAGCGTGAAGCGCACGCGAAGATCGATGCTGAACGAATCCTGCTCGGCATTGAACTGCTACAGCTCGTGCATCATCATTTCGCCGATTCCCAGGTTGTGCATGGCCAGGCCTGATTCGAGCAGGTCATCCTCATCTTTCATTTGCGCCGCGGTGTCTTTCGCTGTCTTCAACAAGAGCGACTTTTGCGGCGAACGAGTGAACTCATCCACTGCCTTCAGCAGTGCGCTGTGATCGGTGGTGAAGTCCTGCAATTGGCGGAGTTGCGTATAGAGAGTGAACACAGCGACAGGCTTGTTGGCAGGCAGAGTTTTCAAGTACGCCACCATCGCCCTGTGCGACTGAACCTGGCCATTGACCGGCGTGTTAAGTGCGTCCAGCAACAGAACATCCACGGTCTCGTTGTCCGATAGCGCCTGAGCATTGGTGTAGACGCCGGCAGGCAGAGAAGGAAGCGCGGCCGCGCTGATCGCCGGCGAGGAAGGATGAGACACAAAGGAGACGATTTGCTGCGACTGACCGTTTTCGAGGACGGAGAAGTTGTCCTGGGATAAACCTTCGACCGGCTTGCCATGGTGGCCGGTGACGACTACATCGACCAGGACGTTCGTGGCGCCGGTCTTAAAGGTGGGTGTGGTGGGTGTGGCAGAGGGACTCGATTGCGCGAAGGCGACGGGCGCCAAAAGGAGTAGCTCGGAGAAAAACAGAAAAAAGCAGCCGGCGCGCATTGAACCTTCAAGAGTTCTTGATCGTTCCTCCCCCGCAGATCTGCAGGTTCGGCGGTAGGGCAGACTTGCATTTCCCGTTCGCGGTTATCATACTCCAGCTGCTCTTCGTTCATGATTCACTGGACTACGACTCGATCACCGGTTTTACCAGGTGCGCACGCGGAAGGACGAGCATGATGATTCCCGGCAAAGCGACGGCCATGCTGGCCATGATGGTATTGACCCTGACCAGCCTGGTCAGGGCCGCCGACACCGATAGCAATCTGCTGAAGAATGACGGCTCTCTTGACCGGCTCTCCAAGCAGACCGGGATTTACCACGCATCGAGCACCGGCAAGACACCGGGGTTCGTAGTCGATCCGGCATGGCCACAGCCGCTGCCGAACAACTGGACTCTGGGCCAGATAGGCGGGCTCTATGTCGACCCCCACGACCATATCTGGGTCTACAATCGGCCGCGCACCATGACCAATGAAGAGGCCGGCCTCGAAGGGCCCGTGCCTGGCGCCGTAAACGAGAAGGGGCAGCCGGTCAACGGCCTTGGCCAGGTGCGCACCTATGGCACAATCGCGGATTGCTGCAAAGCCGCTCCCTCGGTGTTGGAGTTTGATACTGCGGGAAAGTTGCTGCGCGCCTGGGGTGGTCCGGCGGACCCCGGGTTTATCGGCGGTAAGTGTAAGGCAGAAGCCGGCTGCCTCTGGCCCAGCAGTGAGCACGGAATTTATATCGACCAGAACGACAACGTCTGGCTCTCGGGAAATTCCGCAGCGGCCGACAAGGGAGGCTCGCCCTGGGCAACGAACAAGCAAGGCGGCGACGGCTTCGTACAGAAGTTCGACATGGACGGCAATTTCAAGTTGAGAATCGGTGGAACGCCGACCAGGCCGGCCAGCAACGATACGCATGGCGGTGTCAATGGCACGCCCATGCTCTATCAGGCGGCGGACATGGTGGTCGATCCGGCAACCAACCGCCTGTACATTGCGGACGGCTATGGAAATCGCCGGGTCCTGATCGTGGACGCCGATAGCGGAAAATACATTGGGCATTTCGGCGCTTATGGAAACAGTCCCGTTGACGACGCTGCAGCCGCCGCCGCTGGGACCTGGATCGACGACTACCTCAAAGGCAACAAAAAACCCGCCTTCTTCCGTAACCCCGTGCACTGCGTGAAGATTGCCAATGACGGCAAACTCTACGTCTGCGACCGCGGAAATGATCGTATTCAGGTGTTTGATATCCACGACCCTGCGCTGGGCAAGCCCTGCAGCAATCCGGCGGGCGCGGCCGGCAAATGCGGTTTCGTAGCCGAGCAGTTTGTCAGCGAACACACCAACATCATTGGCACCGCCGTTTCTTTGAACTTCTCTAAAGACAAAGAGCAGAGTTGCCTCTACATCGGAGACAACGCCAACATGACCATCTATGTTCTGAACCGAAGCAATCTGCAGGAGCTGGGGCGGTTGGGCCACAGCGGGCGGATGCCGGGAGACTTCCACTGGCTGCACCAGGTGAGCCTGGACAGCAAGGGAAACCTCTATACCGGGGAAGTCGACACCGGGAAACGGATCCAGAAATTTGTGCGCTACGGCAGCACCGGATGCAGCGGAACTGGATCGTCTGTCGTGGGCGGACCCATCACCACGAAATAGTTATCATTTGTCCTTAGGCAAGGCGAAGGCGATGTAAGACCGATGCACCGGCTGCGCTGATTGCTCCTCAGGTCCATCCCTTGGGATCTCTGTCTGCTTGGCCGAGGCAGCACAGACAACGATATATTCGCGTCCCTCCACCTCGTAGACTGCCGGGACACCTTCGGACGCTGCGGGGAGATCCGTTTCCCAAACCACCTTGCCGTTTCGCTCGTCGTACGCGCGCAGCTTGCCCTCGTTTTTCGTAGCGATAAAGACCAGGCCGCTCGCGGTCACGACAGGCCCGTTCCTGGACATCATGACGCCGGTGTCCTTGAGGTGCTCGGACTCGCCCTGGGGAGCATTGCCCAGGGGTACCTGCCATTTGATTACGCCCTGGTTCAGGTCGTACGCCGTGATCACGGACCATGGCGGACGAATGATCGAAGGCTGCAAGCCGTACCCGGACCAGTAGCGAACCGGCTCGGAGGCCCCGTTCGCTGGAGGGGGCGGTGGTTCGTTGCGCGCGGGAATGGGGTCGGGCGCGCTCTCAGGATTGCCGAGATATAAGAGCAGATTGTTCAGCAGCCGGTCGGTGAGATCAGGGAAAGCGGGCATGTCATTGAGGCCGTAATTCACCACCCCCTTGATCGTGTCTGCGCCAAAGATCGAAGGAGCGTTTACCAGGGAGGGAATCGCGGGCGGCGCACCCGCGCGCTCCGGGCCATGACACCGCTCGCAGTAAACGTGGTAGACGGCCTTGCCTTGTACCGCGGGAGGTGCCTGGCTGGGTATTTGCCAGAGGGAGGGTGGCTCGCGACGCTCGTTCTTGAGGATGGCCGGAATATCCATGGACACGACGTACATCGTGCCGTTGGCAGGATTGGCCGCGGTCATACCCCAATTGACACCACCATGGTTACCGGGCATCTCGATGGTGTCAGTCAGTCCGGGAGGAGTGAAGAGCCCATGGTTCACCGCGTTCTCCACGACCTTCTTCCAGCGCGCTCGATCCGCCGGGCTGAGGATATAAGGATCCAGATCCGCCACGGTGAACGCCTGGCGCGCGAAGGGCGGCGGCGCGGTGGGGAAGGGCTGGGTGGGAGAAGTCTCCTCGTCCGGCATAGTAGATGCCGGCACGGCGCGTTCCTCAATAGGCCAAAGTGGTTTGCCCGTGGCCCGGTGGAAGACGTAAACAAAGCCCTGCTTGGAAGCCTGAGCCACGATGGGAAGATCCTCACCGTTGTGGCGCACGGTGAGCAGTTGCGGGGCGGCCATCGCGTCATAGTCCCACAAATCATGGTGAATGAGCTGGTAGTACCAGACCAGCTTTCCCGAGTGAGCGTTGAGCGCCAGCAATGAGTCCGCGAACAGGTTGTTTCCCTTGCGGTCGGCGCCGTAGAAGTCGTACACGGGAGCTCCGGTGGGGATATAGACGATGCCCGTCTTTTCGTCCAGGCTCATCTCGCCCCAGCAATTGACGCCGCCGGCTGATTTCCAGGCGTCCTTGGGCCAGGTCTCGTATCCGGGTTCCCCGGGATGCGGGATGGTGTGAAAGATCCAGACCATCCGCCCGCTGCGCACATCGTAGGCGCGAATGTCGCCCGGAGGAGAGCTGTAGTCCTCGCCGGTGGAGGAACCTAGAATAATCAGGTCCTCAAAGACGATGCCGGGAGTGCCGGATTGGATCTGGTGCATGGTGTTCGGATCCCGCCCCAGCCCTTCTTTCAAATTGACCGCGCCGTCCTTGCCGAAGGAGGTGATTAACTGGCCGTTGGCCGCGTTGATGGCCTCCAGGTTGTTGGCGAAGCTGATCAGAAGGCGCTTATCGGAGCCATCGCCGTTCTGCCAGTAATTGATGCCGCGATGGCCTTCCATGCGCTGCCCCAGGTTGCGGGAGCGATAGGCCCACAATTCTTTTCCCGTGGCCGCGTCGAGGGCAACGATCGAATCATTTTTTGCCAGGATGTACATCGTCCTGCCGACCACGATGGGATTGAACTCGTAGGGCCGGTCGGGTCCGCTATCGTAGGACCAGGCCACCTGCAACCGATTTACATTCGACCGGTCAATCTGCTTCAGGGCGGAGTAGTGAGAGCCATCCGCGTTGCCCAGGTAGGTACTCCAGGTGGTGTGATCCTTTGCATCCTGCTTTGGGCTGGCTGAGGCGATGGCTCCGGAGATGACAACCGTGAAGGTTGCAATCTTGAGAAGTCTTCGAGCCTGATGCCGGGCAAGGAACATGATGTCTTCTCCATAGGTTCTAGATTTTGAACGGGCCATGAAAGACAAAGGTTCCCTTCCGTGCCGTGGTCACAATCTCAATTTTTCCGTCCTGGTTGATGTCCTTGGCGAGGATTTGCGTGCCCACGCCCGAGGCGTTGTGGATGAGGCTGGGAATCCACTCCACGGCTCCTCCGGACTGGCGCACCAGCTGGAAGCGGTAGAGCACCGGCGGATCGTCGACATCGTTCTCATCGTAGACGTATCCATGCGACCACCAGCGTTTCCCGGTGATGATGGAGGGCAATTCGTCGCCGTCAAGGTTTGCGAAGGCCAGGGCGTGCAGCTCGGTAAAGGCCACAGACTTGTCTGTCTCCTCCCATGGTTCCCGTTCAGCCAATGGGGTGGAGGGGTCGCCCATGATCAGGTGGCGCTTCCAGGTCACCTCGCCTTGCGCGCTCCGTTGTTGCTCGAACCAGGCTAATCCGGGGCCGTGGGCATTGAGGCTGGTAATGACATCGGGAACTCCGTCGCCGTTGACGTCATAGACGAAAATGTCGGCGCCCCCGCGCAGGCCAGGCTCTCCTTCGGTGGCGCCGAAGGACGCTGGATGGAATTTCCATAGGCCGTTGGTTCCAGCGGGCGGCTGCTCCCACCAGCCGCTGGCGGCGATGATGTCCAGGCGGCCGTCGCCATTGATATCCCCTACGCCGATGCCGTGCGGGGCCCGCGGCGCTCTCTCCGAAACCGGATGAAACTGCCACGGCCTGGTTGGATCGGAGGCGTCCGGCTTGGCGTAGCCGACCTGGTCGTTCTGGGTCAGGATGAGCTCCGGGTGTCCATCGCCGTCGATGTCGAAGAGCTGCGTGGTTTCAGAACTCACCGACGGCACCACGTTGTAGTTATCCCAGTGACGCCGCTCGCCGCGAGGATTCACAAACAGATGCGCCGAGAAGCTAGGTCTGGGCCCGAAACCCATGATCATTAAAACATCGGGCCATCCGTCCCCGGTGAAGTCGTGAATGTGACTGAGAAAGCAGTTGGAGTAATTGCCATGTTCGCTCGCGGCGGCGGGGTTGATCGTCGCCGGAGGGTAGAGCTCCCGCGCGACCGTGTAATCCGGTCCGAGGTAGTAGAACGGACCTGCCACTACTTCGTCGTAGCCATCCTGGTTCAGGTCTCCGGCGGCGACACCCTCGGCATAGAAGAGGTCGGTTATCTGATGAAAACGCGGATTGCCGGCATTCTGCGCCAGCCCGGCGGCTCTCTGCGTGAGGTCGAAGAGCGACAGCTCTTTGAAGTGAACGGGCGCGCCGGAGACAAAGAGTGCCAAGGTTCCGAACTGGCTTCTGGCATCGAGTGCCTCCGCCATGCCTGTCTTATCCCAGGGACAGGCTGATCCGCGCAGCGTGATTTCGATTTGCTGCCAGCCATCGCTCTGTGGAGTGATGTGAATGGAAGGTCGCGAAGGCCAGCCGGCCTTGGTAGCTTCCGCATCGTTGATTCCCGCACAGGGAATCGGGGCGCACATCCCGGGATAGATCTCGTCCCCGCTCCCGTGTGCCTCGCGAACGGGAGCGGGAATGGGCTTGCGGTCGATCTGTTTTCCTTTCCCATCGAGCGTGAGCAACGACATCTCTCCTGCGTGCGTTCCGGTGAGCGCTATGTAGACGCCCATGGTTTGCCCGCCGGTATGAGTCGGATGGGAGAAGCGAGACCACTCGAGCGGAGCGTTGCGCAGCAACACCCCGGCTTCTCCGCCGGTGGAGTGGAAAGCAAACCTGAGAACGAAGTCCTCGAAGCCGCGCTCCGTTGCCAGCCAGCCGCCGCCGGGAGCGTCACAGGATCCGAGGAGCGCTTCGTTTTCCACCCGCCATTGAGCCGGCCCTTGAGCGCGCCATCCGCTCAGGCTGGTTCCATCGAAGAGCGACAGCGGGGCAGAGCCGTTAATCCTGGCAAGGTTAGCCTGCCCGGCGCCGATCGCCGGCGAAGGCGAGCCTGACCCCATCCCGGCGGCAGCGTGCGAAAAGGGAACCCACGCTCCCGCTGTCGAGGCAAGCGCGAGGAATTGTCTGCGGTTTGGTTTCATTCCTGGTTTCATCCCTCGTCGTCCTCTTCCTGCGCGGCGGAGCTGCGAAGTAATCCCCGCGCATATTACTCGGGCTTGAGTATGGTTTGCGACTCTATTTTGGCGGGATCGAGCTGCACGTTGAAACCGGGGCCGGTGGGCAGGGCGATGTGGGCGTTGACTGGAACCAGCGGATTGCTTTCAAAGTGGTAGTAGTGCCGCATCTTGTTCACCAGGTACTCTCCCAGGGGAAAGGTCATGGGCGACTGGCTGCAGATGATGTGGACGGCGGCACGCAGGCTATGGCCATGGGGAATCACGGGCACATCATGCAGCGAAGCGACGGTGCCTATGCGTACCAACTCCGAGGCGCCACCGCACCACTCCGGATCGGCCTGCACTACGGCAAGCGCGCCCGCCTGCAGGTAACGCTCCACCTCCCACCTACCGTAGAAGTGTTCTCCTGAGGCGATGGGAATGGTGGTGCTGCGGCGCATGGCGGCAAAGCTCTCGATCTTTTCCGGATGCGTCGCTTCCTCGATCCAGTGGGGGCGGTACTTTTCCACCTGGTGCGCCCATTCCAGGGTGTAGTCCTGATCCCATCCGCTGTAGGCGTCAAACATGATCTCGCTGTCGTCGCCCAGAGTCTCGCGCAGAATGCGCACCAGTTCGACATTCTTCTGCATGCCCTCAGGCCCGGAGCCGGGGCCGTAGCCCATGAACCACTTCTGGTAGCGGAAGCCTTGCTGCTTGATGGCCAGCGCGCGGGTGCGCACCGCTTCCGGCTGCAGCGAAAAGCCGAGGCAACTGGCATACATTTCGACCGATGAGCGCGTGGGGCCGCCCAGCAGGCGATACACCGGTACGCCGTAGTAACGGCCGCGCACATCCCATAGCGTGTTGTCGACCGCGCTGATGGCCATCATGAAGAATCCATCGCGCGAGTGACGGTTGGAGCGATACATCTCGTCCCACAAGGCTTCTCCGGCAAGCGCGTCCTTGCCCAGCAGAAACGGACGCAGTTCCTGTTCGACCACAATGGCCGCGCTTTTCTCGATGGGACCATAGAGGCCTTCGATACCGCCGTCGGTGTGCAGGCGAAGATAGATCGCGCTGGTATGGACCTCTTTCGTGCCTGACGGCTTGTCGGTGTAGGGCTCGGGGCGCAGATCGTCGTATACGTCCAGCGGATTCACTTGTGGTTGCCCGTTGACGCCGGCCTCCTCGCTATACCTGCCATGCAACTCGAGCAGTTCCACGGCTTCAATCTTCAGCGGACCGCCGGCATGGTCGTTGGCCGGAGCAAATGCCGCGGCAAGCGCGTTGCCGCGGGCGGTGACCAACGCGGTCGCCGCTGCGCCAAGGAGAAAATGGCGACGGCTGGGTAGAGAAAAAACGGACGGAGAACCGGGACGAACGGAGTGAAGTGAGCGTCTCATCGTTTCCTTGTGATATTGCCTCTTGCGAAGCAAACGAGCAACTGTTAGCTCACAGTGATCTCAAACGGATCGTGCGCAGAACCTCTTAGAATCAGGCCATCATCTTTGGAGGCGTCTTGATGAGTTCGTGCAGCGTATCGAATACCAGAATCTACCTGAACCCGGACCCACACGCCATGAGCGATGAAGTATTGATCGCGGCGGCGCAATCCGGCCAGGAGTGGGCCTTCGTCGAACTGTGCACCCGTAGCTCGAAACGTGCCTTTAGCCTGATCTACAGCGTGACCAGGAATCGTGAAGATGCGGAGGATGCGCTGCAGGATTCCATGCTGCGCGCCTTCCTGCATTTGCAGCAATTTGACGGCAGGTCGAGCTTCGCCACCTGGTTCACCCGGATAGGCATCAACTCAGCACTCATGATCCTGCGCAGGAAGCGTCTCCGCCCTGAAACATCGATGGATTTAAGCGCTGAGGGAGAGTCCTTGCGCTACTGGCAAACTTCGGAGCACTCCACCGACCCGGAGAAGATTTATGCAGGATGCGAGAGGTCGATGCATCTGCAGCGGGCGATCGGCCAGCTGCCGGCTGCACTCCGGTCCGTGGTTGAGCTGAGACAGAGGAACGGGCATTCCACCAGGCAGATAGCCGACGATATGGGAATTTCGATTCCGGCCACCAAATCCCGCCTTGCGCGGGCCAGGGCCGCGCTGCGCAAGTCAATGACATAACACCAAGCAAAGGCAAAGAGCGAGGAGCAGTTACCCTGTGTCGCAGGGACTTACCAAAACACCGTTGCGGCGCCTCGCCAGCTGCTTGTCATCCTTATCTCACCCATCCCTTCTTCACCGAGCCAGTGCGCAACCATCCTTGCGCTGGCGCAACGAACTGTCATCGTCGCGGTGTTATATCTGCTTGGTTGCCGCTCCTCGCCTGGCTGACGGAGTTGCTCCGGGATCTCTCGGTCGAAAGAGACTCCCGCCAATTTCGGAAGTACGGGAGGAAGAGTTGTCCTGGTTGAGCATGGTGTTCTACGGAATGGTTGGATATGCGTTGCTATCCGCGGTCCTGGTTGGCTTTTGGGGCATCCGGGCGCTTCGTTTCAAACAGTTCGACGTAGCTGCCGGTGACTTGGAGTCGACTCTTCGAAGTTGGCTCCAAGAGTCGGGTCTGTGCACGCAACCCGTCTCCGATCCGGCGTGGAATTTTCGACTGCTCACCACATTGCCGGACGGAGAGTCGATTTACATCGGGCAGATGAAAGAGCATCGCCGCTTTATCACCTTTCAGGCCAATCTGGCCATCGCCGCAGAAGACCAGGCAATTCTTAAAGCGATGCCGAGCGCGTATTTCGAGAAGCTGGCACAAGAGGTAGTCCTCAAGGTTTTCCTGGCTAAGATGGTGCTTGCCATTCGAACCCGCCTTAGCGACGTTTCGCTCTTCTCCCAGCTCGCAATCACCAACCTGACGGAAGATGAGTTTCTCAAACACATGGACGATATGGACAACGCCATTCTCCTGGCGCGAAAGATCATTTTGCAGGGTGTAGAACGCGCGCCGCGGTTGGTAAGTCACCGGGATATGCGCGTGGACGAGTACCGCTGAGGAGTTACCGCCGGTGCAAGAGCGTTTTGCCGGCGTTGTCAAGTTGGGCTCCTCACACTGAAGCGCTATTGGGTTATCGGCGATAGGCATTGTAAGGTATGGCATACAGTGGACGCGGATAGTCAATTTCTGTAAGTGGCTGTCTACATCAAACGGAGGCGCACGTGAAAGACGGTTGGATGATGGAGCCCTTTCGTGTAGTTGCCCTCGCGGCGAGTGCATCGGTTCAGGCTTCCGTCTATGCAGGAATCACGTCGCCATGGATCCTCCCCGACCCACCCCCAGCTGGGTCGAGGGTTTAGGAAAATCATTTGGCCGCCCGCCTGCGCAACCAGCCCGGAGCGCCGCGGCTGAGTGGTGGGATGAACGTCATGCAACGGGTGGATGATTTATGAACCCCGGCGCCGATGAGCTGAACCGGTCACTGAAGCAGTTACAGGAAGTTTGGCGCGTGTCAAACAAATACAATGCTGCGGCCTGCTGCACGATATGTAACGGCGTAGTGCAACACGAGCATTGGTGCGTCATCGTGAACAAGGAAATGGAGTATGCTTTCCTGCTCGCCGTAGATCCGGTAGTCATCACCGAGGGCGACAAGATAGCCCTGCACTCTTTGGGTGTGCTGTGGCATTCCTGTGCAGTGAAGCCATCGGAAAAATACCAGTGATCCGGCAGCGACTTATCTCGGCTCAGTGCAGCATCTCTTAGACCAACGGCACGATTCCCGAGCGGTCAACCGTGTGCCCCAAAGCTTCACGTCGGTTCTGCGTGGCCATCGGGAGCTTCCTCCGGCATGTGCAGGCTTTCGCCAAGGGAACCGTCCGCTTGGCATAAGTGAGAACGACTTAGCCTGAGTCTCTCAAAGATTTTGCGACAACCGATCATTGCCATTGGAGAGAGGCAGGTCTAAGAGAAATCCAGGTTAGCTGTCCTGGTCCCAGGACCAACGGACCGAAGAACCTTCCATCCTCCATCCGGCTGCTTGCGAAATACTGTCATTGCACCGCGCAGGATCCTTCCTGGGCCTACTGCTGCAAGTCTGACAAATCCTGGCGAAGAGTAAAGCATCCACGGTCAAATCGCAGTCAAACTAAATTCTCAACGGCAAAGCGGAACACTGGCTGGCTCCGCAGCAGTCCGGCTGCCAAGGCCCCCGGTTTCAGAGTAGGATGGCTTTCAATATGAAGCGTCTGTGGGGACGGATCCTCCAGGGTTTGCTGGCCGTTCTGGTCGTTCTCTACATTGGGGACTGGATCACACTGCGGGTCAGAACCGGCGCTCAAGGATCGGACAGCGTGCAGGTGGAGCAGTTTTTGCGCACTCCGCTCAAGGGCCAGAAGGAGGAATTTGACTACATGGGGACAGTCGCGCAACCGTGCGTGCCGGCGCTCTTTCCCCATCGGTCGGAGGCGCCGTGCTGGTGGCTGGAGCGGCACAAAATCCAGTGGGTGTCGCCTTGAACGGGTGGTTCGGCATTGGTTTCGGGTGGCACTGTGAGAGTTGGCCGTGTTTCTGGAACTCGCTAAATTCGCTTCTTTGCTGCTGAGTATTCTTTCCCTCGATGCCGTCTTCCATACTGCCTTTCTCGAGCCCGGAAGCCATCTCGAACAGCAGCTGGTGCCCGCCTTGCGTATGTTATTGTTGGCCGCCGCCGTTTGCCTGGGAAGCGGATACATCTTTCGCACCTGGGAGCGAAGGGCGGGACGGGGTGCAGTCCTCCACGACGGCAACAGCCTGGCCGGCTCCTTGCCCATGATGATTTTCTGGTGGGGCACTGGAGTGATGACCCTGCTCTTTGCTTTGGCATGGTTGCTCGAGCGCTATGATCGGGGGTTGTGGCGCTGAGGGGGAACGGGGATGGAACCGAAGCCCGGAGCGGCGCGTATCAGCATGCATGAGTCTGGCCGGCACGCTCCCGTTGAACATCGCGCAAACAGGAGCGCGCAGTGAGCGTTACCAGCCTGACCCCGGGAGGCCATATCCTAGAAGCCGAGGAACGCCAGCGGTGAATCTCCCTTCGAATATGCCGCCCGACCGGGGGGGTGGTGCGCGCCGGCAGGTTCCAGCGGAACGGAGGGCCGAGGCGCCGGAGGTCGATTGGCCCGCGCTGGTGAGGCGCTGCCTGGACGGCGATTCTGTCGCCTGGACGGAGCTGGTGGCGGCCCAGCAGCGCCGGGTCTACGCGCTCTGTTATCGCTTCACTGCCTCGTCCCATGACGCCGAAGACCTGACCCAGGATGTCTTCATCAAGCTGTACGGCAACCTGGCCAGCTTCGACGCCGCCAAAGGCAGCTTCCAGACCTGGGTCGCGACCCTCACCCGGAACCTGCTGGTCGATCATTTTCGCCGCTCCCGGCAGCAGCGGGTAACCGACTCCATGGACGCCGGCTGGGAGCAGGGCACCGATGCTTCCCACGTGGAACCCATTGTCGACCAGCGCACCACGCCCTTTCAGCACGCAGTACGCAACCAGCTGGAACAGATGGTGCAGCACGCCTTGGCCAAGGTGTCGCCGGAGTTGCGCGAAGCAGTTATTCTGCGCGACCTGCAGGATATGGATTACAAAGAGATTGCTGAGGTGCTGGCCATTCCCCAGGGAACGGTCAAGTCTCGTATCAGCCGCGGCCGGGCGGAACTAGCACGGCTGCTGGAACGTACTAAAGGGCAGGTGATGTAAATGTCTGAGCGCGAGCAAAATAAGCCGTCCGGCCAGCCAGGCCGGGTGTTACGGTGCGACGAATGGGAAAGCCTGATCGCCGATGCGCTGGACGGAACTCTGCCCGCGGCCGACGCGGCAGCCTTTGCCCGGCATCATGGCGAATGCGCGCTCTGTGCCCAGATGCTCAAAGAAACCCAGCAGGGGAAGGCCTGGATCGAGTACCTGGCAGCGGAGCCTGAAGTCCCGGCGGATCTGCTGCATAAGATTCTGGCCCGCACCAGCGGGCGCTCGGTGTCGGGGGAGGAAGCGGGAGTCGTGCCGGGTGTTCCTCTCCCGGTACACGCCGTGCCCGCGCGCTCAGGGTGGCATCGGGTGCTGCCCGTGGCCCGCCAGGTGGCTCGCCAGGCGTTTGAGCCCAGGCTGATGATGACCGCGGCCATGGCCTTCTTCTCCATCGCCCTGACCCTCAACCTGACCGGGATCAAGCTGACCGAAGTACGGGCCGCGGACTTTCGCCCTTCGCGGATGCGCGCCACCCTGACCCGGCAGTACTACTCCACCAACGAACAGGTGATGAAGTACTACGAGAACCTGCGCCTGGTCTATGAGATGGAGGCCCGGGTGCGGGAATTGCGGCGCTCCACAGAGGCGGAACCCGCACCCCGTCCAACGTCCAATGAAACTCCCAAGCAGTCCCCCCGCGATGGCAGCGGCAGCCCCAGCTCCACTGCCCCCAGCGGGGCACAGACGCCCGTACCCCAGGGCAGGCGCACGCCGTTGAAGGGCGATGCTGCTCTGCCGGCGATGATGGTGCATGATGTCCAGCCGCAGCGCTTCTCAGCGCCCCAGGCGGAAGCACACCCGGATTTCCGGAACGCTGCATTGGATACGGCCGCGTGTGCGGCTTTCTCTAAGGAAAGCCGCATGAAGTGCTTCGAAGCCAGAAGGTGCACAGGAAATCCGGGGCTGCAGCTGCCAGCCAGTTTCGACCGTAGTAGCGGTGGAAGAAAAAAAGTGAAGAGAGAGGTTTTCAGGGCTTTGCGGTCAACAACTGAAGACCAAGCGGAAAGGAGCTTGGTATGAACTGCGTGAATCATCCTGAGGTTGCGGCTGCTGCCTATTGTCAGAACTGTGGAAAGCCACTATGCACCGGGTGTATGCGCTCGGTAGGAGGCGTGGTCTATTGCGAACCCTGCCTCGCGGCTCGCCTGTCCCCTTCACCCCAGGGCGGCAATGCCTATCCTGACGCCAACTTGACTGGTTTGCATGCCAATCCCGTACTGGCCGGCCTGCTGGGCTTCATTCCCGGGGTGGGCGCCATGTACAACGGCCAATACATCAAGGCCCTGGCCCACGTGCTCATTTTTGCGGTCTTCGTCAGCCTTTCCGACAAAAGCTTTGTCTTTGGCCTGTTGCTGGCCGCGTGGATCTTTTATCAGGTTTTCGACGCCGCCCAGACGGCGAAGGCTCGACGCGACGGGCTACCCCTGCCCAATCCCTTCGGTCTCAATGACCTGGGGACCAGGTTGGGCATGGCCTCTCCGCCCGTGGGCGCACCCTATGTCGCCGGCTTTTCCCCCGGTGCAACGCCTGGTAGCCCAACGGCTACACCGGACCCCTACGGATCCGTTTCAGGGCAGGGTTCGGCGCAACAGCCTCCCTATACCGCATCCTACGGGGTGCCCCCGCCGCCCGGGGCTCCGGGCGCGCCCTCGGCGGTCCCCGGCTCGAGTCCCTTCAGCACGCCGGTGTATGGGCCGCCAGCCGCCCCGGAACCCGCAGAACAGAAACATCCGGTGGGCGCAATCGTGCTGATCATCATCGGGATGGTGTTGCTGCTGCAGACCCTGGGAGTGTTTGAGCAGGAGTGGATCAGCCGCGTATGGCCGGTGGTGATTATCGGTGTCGGCGCCTGGCTGCTCTACCGCAGAACGCAGGACACCCCGCGAGGAGGTCCGCAATGAATACCTGGCTGCTCATCCGCCGCCTGCGCGGGCCCGCGTTCCTGATCCTGGTCGGCATCAACGCGCTGTTGAACCAGTGGGGCGTCCTCAGCTTCAGCCGCAGCTGGCCACTCTACCTGATCCTGGCCGGGGTTCTGGGGCTGGCGGAACGGGCGGCCATCGCCGCGGCTCCTCCCGTGGTGCCCCCGCTCTACCCCGGGGCCTATGCGCCTACAAGCACCGCCGCCGGTTCCGGCTTAACCGCGGCTGACCCGCTCGCCGACCCGAACAGGAGAGCGTGATGGCCACCCTGCCCCCTCCTTACTCCCAGCGGGATGCGGCCCGGGCGCAGCGCTATTACCGGCGCTCGCTCCGCCGTCCCTCCATGGTTGGCCCGGTAGTGTTGATCGTCCTGGGGGTGATCGCGCTGCTGGTCGAAACCGACAAGCTGAATGCGTTTCACCTGTGGGAGTGGTACATCCGTTGGTGGCCCCTGCTGTTGATCGGCGTGGGCTTGCTCTCGCTGGGCGAATGGTGGCTCGACGGCCGCCACGGCAACGTGGGCCGCCGCTCGCATGGGGGCCTGGTCGCCCTGATCCTTTGCCTGGCCATTCTGGGCTACGTGGTGAGCCGCACCAGCCACCTGCACGGCATGCACCTGTTCGGGCATGGGGTAGAAGACGATGTCTTCTCCCACTTGTTCGGCCAGGAGCACGATGACGACCGAAACCTGAACCAGCAGATCCCGGCCGGCGCGTCGATCGACATCCAGGTGCCGCATGGGGACGTGACGGTCACCCCTTCCGGGGACGATCAGATTCACGTGCAGGCGCACCAGGTGGTGTATGCGTCGAATGATCGCGACGCCCGGCGCAATCTGGACGCGCTGGCTCCACAACTGACAATCAATGGCAAGAACGTGACTTTGCGGGCCGCCGACAAGAGCGACGGCCGCGCCGACCTGACCGTCGAAATCCCCAACGGCGCCGTGCCCACGGTCAACTCCGGGCACGGTGACGTCACCATCGAGGGTCTCGCCGGGGATGCAACGGTGGCCTCGCTGCGCGGAGACGTAAAAGTCGGCAACCTCGGGGGAGGGGTCCAGGTGCGCATGAGCAAAGGCGAGTTTACTGCTCATGCCATCTCCGGAGAATTATCGCTACAGGGCCGGCTGGACGATGTGTCCATCACCGATGTGCATGGCAAAGTGGCGTTGGACGGCGACTTCTTCGGGGATACCGATCTGGCGCATATTACCGCGCCGGTCCATTTTCATTCCAGCCGCACCGACGTGGAAGTTGCCAGTATTCCCGGAGACCTGGCCATCGACAGCGGCGATCTGCAACTGAACAACGCCACCGGGCCGGCCCGCATTTCGACCAGCGCCAAGGATGTGGAGTGCGCCGGGATTACCGGTGACCTGCATGTGGAGGATGGAGACGGGGATATTTCTGTAGCCGCGATTGCGCCGCTGGGCGAGCTGCAGATCCACAACCGCAATGGCGAAATTCACCTGACGGTTCCCCAGGGCTCAGGCTTTCAGCTGCAGGCGACGGCCAAGAACGGCAACATTGATTCCAAGCTGGACCTGCCTGTTCGTAGCGCAGGCGAGGGCCAAAGTATTACCGGCCAGGTGGGCGGGGGCGGTCCCACGATCGAATTGGTAGCCGACCACGGGGACATTGAGATTACCGGGATGGAGAGTCCGCCAGAGCCGCCAGAACCGCCCGCTGTCCCGGCGCCGCCTGCTCCCCCGGCGCCCCCCGGGGCTAAATCCATGCGCCACCTCCGCCCTTCGAAGAACGCTAGTGGGGATGCGGAGACGAGCGGGCGGCCAGTCGTTCAGTGATGATGGATTCGACCCGGGCCACCACCTCGTCAAGCGAGAGATCGGTGGAATCGATGATCACCGCGTCCGCCGCCGGCTGCAGCGGGGATTCGGCGCGCGTGCGGTCGCGCCGGTCGCGCTCGCGCAGCTCCGCGAGCACCGATTCGGCGGCAACGGGCGCGTTAGGGCCATTCTGCTGATAGCGGCGCTGGCCGCGCACTTCGGCCGCCGCATCGAGAAAAATCTTGACCTCGGCGTTGGGGAAGACCTTGGTGCCGATGTCCCTCCCCTCCATCACCACTCCGCTGTCGGCGCCCAGCTGGCGCTGCATGGAAACCATCCATTGGCGAATGCCCGGGTGTACGCTCACGCGCGAAGCGGCGGCGGTCACGTCGGCTTCGCGGATGCGCTTGGTGACCTCGACCTCGTCCAGGAAGACGCGGTTGCCCAGCGCTGCCGGCAGCAGCCGGATGCGCGTCTTCAGGGCCAGCTGGCCAAGCTCTTCCCGATCATCGACGTCGCTATCGGTCTGGATGGCCTTGAGGGCGAAGGCGCGATACATGGCGCCGGTCTCCAGGTTCAACAACCCGAAGCGGGCGGCGATGCGGGCTGCGACCGAACTCTTCCCGGCGCCGGCCGGGCCGTCGATCGCGACCACCAGGGGCGAACTGTGGCTGGTAATCATGCTCCCGGTTTCTTCCTATCCGGCTTGCGTCCGCGGAAGCTAGCCGGGGGCTTTCCCGATTTTGCCGCAAAGCCGCTGGCCCGTGGCCGGGACTTGGCCGGCCGGGATCCGGGGACAAAGGGCGGACGCGGGCCGCGATCACTTCCTCCTTTTCCGCCTCCGCTCGCGCCAGGCTTTGCGGCCGGCCGGGCATAGCCGGCCGGACGCGGCCGGTCGTTCTTGCTTCTGGGATTTGCCCCGCGGCCGCCCCCGGGCGCCGGCGGTCGCGGGCCAGCGGACCCGGAGGCTCGCGGGAAGGGCCGTCGTGCCTGGTCGAACTTGGGCCTTTCGTGTCTGGAGGTGTCTGCCCTGGGAGTGTGGGGCCTGGGAGCTCCGAAGCTGGTTGGCCGGGAGCCGCCTGGAGGGCCACCGCGTGGAGGCCCGCTCCGACCTTCTCCACTGCGCACCTGATTCGGTCGATAGGGAACCGGCGAACGATTGGCTCCGTACGCAGACGGAGATCTCGGCGCACCACCCGGAGCGCCACCCTGGGGACGACCGGGAGCAAATCGTGCCCGGCTGGGGTCCCCGGGTCCTCGCTCGCCCCGTGGGGCGAGCGGAGGAAACGGTCGAGCACCCGGGTTGGCCGGACGTGTATCGGGCCGGTCGCGGTGCTTCTGGGCTGGTCGGAATGGCGCATCCCCCCGGCCGCCGGCGCGGGGAGGCCGGGGCGCGCTGCTGGACTTCCTACCCGGGAGAGCCCAGGGCGCGGGTCGCTCGCGCTTGCCGGCTCCAGCCCATGCGCCGGGTCCTCCAGTCGGCCGCGGTCCACCACGAGCACTCGGCCGCGGTCCACCACGAGTATCCGGCCGTCGTCCACCGCGCGCATCCGGCCGCGCTGCGGCGCGCAAATCCGGCGCTGCGTTGTCCGGTCCGGCATAAGGCCGGGCGGCAGTACGGCCGGGCACAAACGGCGGCCGCGAGCCAGCTGCGGGACGAGGCTTGCTTCCGTCTTTTTGCGCCCAGCGCGCTCCACCCGCAGGTGGCCTGGTTGCGGGCTTGCCTTGCTTCCATGGAGGTTGGCCCTGGAAGCCGGCGCGGGCTGGGCTCTTCCACCCCCCTCTGGCAGCTGGCTGGGCGGCCGCTGGTCTCGGCGCCGGACCCGATGCGGGCCTCCGTTCGGGTCCTGGTTCGGGTGCAGGCCCAGTTTTGGGCCGGCGGAAAATGGGAGCGGATGCCGGAGGGGGTGGGGCAGACGAGGCCGCGGGCGAAAGCGGGCGAGCCGTTGCCTGGACCTTTCTCGGCCTGGGTCTCTGCACGGCCAGGGACGGGTGGGAAGCCACTGTTTCCGCAGGGGCAGAGGGGGCAGCCACCTCCGCGAACTCCGGCAAGCCATTTTCCAGGAAGTGGTAAGTCTGCGCGTCCATGGAGAGCGAATGAATCTGACGAGTGGCCGACAAGCCGCGCACCGCTTCCCGTACCCGCGAGCGCGAGGCCACGGGAGAGAGAAAGATCTCGATCTCTTCGCTCGTAGCCGCGTACACCGATTGCAGGTACATGGAGACCAGCAACGAAAGAGCAGTTACCTGGGAAGTGGTACTGGCGGTCTCGAGCGCCCCGCGGTAGCGCACGCGCAGCATCTCCCAGCGTGCCGGCTGGCTCGCGTCCGCCAACACCGGGCTGATGCGCAGCGCCGACCAAAGCTCGCACAAGGCGCGCAGCACCGCGGCCTCGGTCAGTTCCCGGCCCAGAGTCTCCCGGGCCTCGGCGGCGGTGAGTGCGCCCTCCTTGTCCAGAAGCTTCCACAGTTCGAGCACCAGGGGAGAGACCTTGTGCCCCGAGGATTTCTGCGGCGCATGCTTCCAGTCCGGATCGGCGCGCAGGGCGAGCACGAAGGGGAGGGCGTCGCGGTGGGCGAGAAAATCCGGCTGCTCTCCCACCACGCCCAGCAGATTCAGCGGCACCACGGTGCCGGAGGCGATGAGGCGCGTCAACAGCCCCTGCGCTGGTTCGATGGCGGCCGCACCAGGCGTGGCTTGCCGGCTCCCTATGCAGGCTTCGACGAAGGAGGGGGCAGGCGCCGGCAACTGCCCTTGCCGGGGCAGATAAAGACACAGGGGATGTTGTGCCAGCCAGCTCTGCGCGTCATCGAGGGTGAGGATGGGGCTTTGCTTCTGGCGCCAGTGCGCCGCCCGTGCTGCCTGGAGTTGCTCTGCTATCAAGAAAGTCTCTTTTCGCGCGTGGTCATCGCGACCAGACCGCACCCGTTTGGCGCTATCTGATCCATCGTCCATACCGCCACAATCGTGGCAAAGGGGTTCAAAAGCTATCGGAGAAGTGCCTTAAATCCGGTGAAATGCCCGCTGGATATCCTTCCAAGCATACCGCAGGACAATGGGACGGCCGTGCGGGCAGCTGGTAGGGTGCTCGGTTCTGGCCAGCTCAGCCAGCAGCCATTCCATGCGCGCGGGATCGAGCGGAGTATTCACTTTGATGGCCGCGTGGCAGGCAATCGAGGCCGCGATCCGGGTGCGCGCGGCCTCCAGATTTTCTGCCTGTTCGAGCGAGCCCGCCTGCTCCAGCACCTCGACCACCATGCGCTCGAGTGCGGAGCCTTCGAGTCCGACTGGAGCCGCCTTGATGGCGATGGTGCGCGGACCGAAGGGCTCCACCTCGAAGCCATTGGCTTCGAGTTCCCGGGCAATGACGGCGAAGGTCACCATCTGTGCCGGCAGCAGGTCGATCAGCATGGGCATGAGCAGGCGCTGGCGCTCCACTTGCTGCACCTGGCGCTGGCGCAACACCCGTTCGAAGAGCACGCGCTCATGGGCCACGTGCTGGTCGATGATCCACAGCCCCTCCTGGTTCACCGCCAGGATGAAGGATTCGCGCAACTGTCCCAGCGGCCGCAGCGAGGCCAGGCCATGCAGCGAGGGGCTGGTCTCCGCGTCCACTTCTTCCTCGCCCTGGAGCGCCGAGGAACAGCTGGAGGAGACGACCCCGTTTGCAGCTGCCACGCTGTTCTTGAGTGCGCCCGGCGCCATCGCCGCGGCGGCGAAGGGAAGCACGCCGGAAGCCGGGGGAACGGCCGGACCCGTTAAGCGAAAGCCATCTCCCTCGGGCTCGCCTGGTTTGGAGAGTGGGTCGGGGAGCGGGTCGGGCGACCAGTCGTCGCTGGAACTGGGCGTCTCCCACTGTCTAAAACTGGGCGAGGACGGTGACTGTGGGCTGGACGGGGAAATCAGCGCCGCTGCGGCGCTGGGATGAGCGGTGAGCGCCTGCAGAAACCCCGCCGCCGGCCGGCCCATGGTCAGTTTGTTGCGCAGAGTGTCGCGCACAAAGTCATGCAGCCAGCTGGCCTGGCGGAAACGGACTTCGGTCTTGGCGGGATGGACGTTGACATCCACTTCCTCGGGCGGCATCTCCACAAACAGCAGCACCACGGGGAAAGACGTGGGGGGCAGAATATTGCGGTAGGCCTCGCTGACCGCATGCATGAGCACGCGGTCGCGCACCAGTCGGCGATTGACGAAGCAGTAGATGGAGTTGCGGTTCAGTTTCTCAAGCTCCGGTTTGGAGGTGAAGCCGGTGATGCGCAGCCATCCCGGCTCCGGTGCCTGGTAGTCCGCGGGCCGTCTCCACGGTGGGGGCTCGGGCAGCCCGGTGCGCGCCAATTCGATTTCGGCGGCCAGGGGAAGCAGTTGATCCAGCGTGTTCTGGCCGAAGATCTGAAAGATACGTTCTGCCGCCTGACGGACCGGGGGTGCGACCAGCAGGGCATGGGTCGCGGAGTGCAGCTCGAAGTGCTTGTCGGGGTGAGCCAGGGCGTAATGCGTAACCAGCGCGGTGACGTGTGCCAGCTCGGTGGTTTCGGACTTGAGAAACTTGCGCCGCGCCGGGGTATTGAAGAACAGGTCGCGTACCGTGAGCGTAGTCCCCGCAGGCGCGCCCGCATCTTCGCACGACAGCAGCTTACCCCCGGCAATTTCCACCCGCGTGCCGGAGCTTTCCGTCGCCGCGCGGGTCACCATCTCCACCCGTGCGATGGAGGCGATCGAGGGCAGCGCTTCGCCGCGAAAGCCCAGGGTCGCGATCGAGAGCAGGTCGTCGCTGGAGCGCAGCTTGGAGGTGGCGTGGCGTTCGAAAGCCAGCAGGGCGTCGTCGCGCACCATGCCGCTGCCGTCGTCGGCGATGCGTATAAGCTTGCGCCCTCCGCCCTCGACTGCGAGGACGATACGGGTGGCCCCGGCGTCGAGAGAATTCTCCAGCAGCTCTTTGACTACCGAAGCCGGCCGGTCGACGACCTCGCCGGCGGCGATCTGGTTGGCCACCTGGTCGGGCAGTATGTGGATGCGGCCCATCGAATTGCTACCCTTGGTTAACTTAGCAGGGACTGTCCGCCGGCGCAGCGAGCGGGGCGCGCCCGCGGACAGGCAGGAGACGGATTGGGAAGGCCTGGGGAGGGCCTTTCCCAAAAGGGAGCTCGAGCCTAGCGGCCGGAGCGCACCCGCCGGGGTAACGCCTGGTTGGGCCGTTTCGCCTTGGCCAGCCGTTTGCCCCGAGGACGCGCCAGCGCCTCTTCGCGCACTGCGGCCGTTTCCGAGAGGGTGTCGCCCAGCACATGCAGGCGGAGAAAATTGGTCGAGCCGGATTTGGTCCGGGTGCCGGCCACGATGCCCAGAATCTGCCGCGGCTGGACGTGGCCTCCCTCTTCGAGCAGGCGCTCGGCGGTTTCCACCATCTGCTCTGCGGTGGCCAGCTTGTTGCACAGGATGGGGTGGACACCCCAGAGCAAGGTCATGCGATGGATCACCCGTTCCACGCTGCTCAGCCCGAAGATGGGCGATTTGGGGCGGTATTTGGAGAGCTGGCGGGCGGTGGTCCCGGTCTCGGTAAAGACGGCGATGGCGCTGATGTCCAGGTCCTCGGCAGCGTGGGCCATCGATTCGCAAATGGTTTCGGCGACCGACAGCCGTACGTGCCCCGCCTGGCCCCGTTCGCTGACCCGGGGAAGATCCTGGCCTTCGGTCTCAAGCACAATCTTGGCCATCATCTTGACCGCCTCGACCGGATATTTACCGGCGGCGGTTTCGGCCGACAGCATCACGGCATCGGTTCCGTCATAGATGGCGTTGGCCACATCGCTGGCCTCCGCCCGCGTGGGGCGGGGATTCTCCACCATCGACTCCAGCATCTGGGTGGCGGTAATCACCGGCTTGCGATAATCGCTGGCCCGGCGGATCACATGCTTCTGAATGGCCGGCACCTTCTCCGGCGGCATTTCGACGCCCAGGTCTCCACGCGCGACCATGACCCCGTCGGCGGCTTCGAGGATGCTTTCCAGATGCTGAATGGCCTGCGGTTTTTCCAGCTTGGCGATGATCCAGGTCTCGGCCCCCATGGAGGCTACGCGATGGCGCACCAGGCGTATGTCTTCCGCGGTGCGCACGAAGGAGACGGCGATGGCGTCCACGCCGTTGTGAATCGCGAACTCCAGGTCCTCTTCGTCCTTGGCGGTCAACGACGGTACCCGCACCGGGATCCCGGGCAGGTTGATGCCCTTGTGTTCGCCCAGCATGCCGCCGTTGATCACCTCGCACTCCGTGTCCTGTCCGTGAATGGCCACCACGTGCAGCTCAATCAATCCGTCGGAGAGCAGGATGCGCGCGCCCGGTTCCAGATTTTCCGCCAGCGTGGGGAAGGTGGTGGCGATGAGGGTGGGGGTGCCGGCGATATCGCGGGGAGTAATGGTGAGCCGTTGTCCGGCCTTCAGCTGCACCGGGATGCGGTTCTTCAGCCGGCCGGTGCGGATTTTCGGACCCTGCAAATCGCCCAGAATGCAAATCGGCTTATTCTCTTCGTTCGAGACTTTACGCACCATTTCGATCAGCTTGAGCTTCTCCGCCAGGGTGCCGTGGGAGAAGTTCAGCCGGGCGACATCGAGGCCGGCGCGGACCAGTTCGCGGAAAACCGGTTCATGGTTACAGGAGGGGCCAAGGGTAGCGACAATCTTGGCCCGGCGGCGTTGGTCCGTGGGAAGGGTATAACTCGGTTCCATCAGGGTAAAACTCATTCGTCCCCCATACTGCAATCCCGGTAGCGGTTGAGCGATTTCACGACGGGTGTAGCCGGTGAACCTGCCGCCGTAATCGTGAAACCGCTCTAAGCGTCTCCAGCATGCTCAATTCTACGCGTACTCGGGCGGTGGAAGACGATGGCCTGTTCGACAACAGGGATGCGAACCCGCGGGGACATGGCTTCAGCCGGTTTTTCCAGCGGACACCATTGCTTCCTTCGCCGGCGGGCTCTTTTCCTCGACCGCTGAGGGATTGGCCGGCCGCTGCGGCTTGGGAAAGATATGGGCGTTGAACTCGGCGCCGATCAGCACGCTGACGGTGGAGATATAGAGCCAGACCAGGGTAGCCACCACGGCTCCCAGAGGGCCGTAGACGATGGAGTAGTCGGCGAAGCGGGTGAGATAAAAACCAAACCCCAGGGTGGCCAGGAACCAGATGATAGCGGCGCCGGACGCTCCGGGCAAAACGTATTTCCAGGCCCGCCGCCGGGGGGTGCCGAACTGGTAGATCACGGCCAGCACGAAGATGGTAGTGAACAGGCCGATCGACCAGCGCACGACGCGCCAGATCACAAGCACGTAGGGGCCCAGGACATGGTAACTGTTGCTGACGGCCCATTGCTCAATCTGGTGGCCAAAAGCAACCGTAACTGTGGCAAATGCCATGGGTATGAGGCATAGGGGGACCAGGATCAGCGAAACCAGGCGCTCGACCCAGAAGCTCCATTCCCGGCGCGGCAGCTCATACGCCCGGCGAAAGCCCTCCATCAGCGAATTCATCATGCCCATGGCGGCCACCAGGCTGACCACGATGGCGGAAAAAACCACTTGCTCGCCACGCACTTTCTGATTGGTGAAGTAGGCGTGCAGCAGGGTTATGGTGTCTGCCGGGAGCACCTCGGCAAAGGCGGCGCGCATCTCGCCGCGCAGGGTATCGGATTCCGGAGTGAGGGCCAGCAGGGTAGTGAGCACCAGGATGGTAGGAAAGAGACAGAGAATAGCGGAGTAAGCTGCGCCCTTGGCGGTGCCGAATACGTCGTGCGAGAGCGAAGCCAGCAAGGCGAGGCGGATTTTTTCGAACCCACGACCCATGCCATCGAAGGTACATGAACGCCATCGCGGGGCCAAGACGAGTTTAAAGCGGTTTCACCCTACGACGGCGTTATCCAGATCGCGAGGAGTGGTTTTCCTTAACCCTTCCACTGCAGCAGAAAGGCGGTGACCGAAGTCGAATCCAGCTTGCGCATGGCCTCGAACTCGCCGTTCCGTTGGCTATAAACCACTTCGCCGCTGGGGTCGAGCACGGCCAGCGCAGGCACGCCTTTGCTGACTGGAACGCCGTACCGGGCGGCGATGGCAAGATTCTCATCGTAGCGTCCGATGTTGACGGGAACCAGTACATAGTTGCTTTCGAGCAGGTTGCGGTTGGCAGAATCGTGGAAGTAGATCTCGAGCACCTGGCAGTCGCCGCACCAGTTGCCGCCGAAATCAAGCAGGACGCGCTTTTTTTCTCGTGCTGCCTTGGCCAGCGCGGCGGCGATATCCGCCTCCGCGTGGGCCCCGTCGGGATAAATGACAGCCCGGCCCGGTTCCTCGGCAACCGGGCCGGTGTCTGGAGTCTGGCGGCAACCCGACCCCGCGGCCAGCAGGAGGGCCACAGCGGCCAGGGCGATCGATTTTGCGAGTGCGGGCAACTTGAGTGATCTAGCTACTTTCCTAGCATGCCACAACTCCGCTCTGGTCATGGCCCATCCCTACGGGACCAGCGCGTAACTGAAAGTGAAACGGCCGAGCTGGATCAGCGCCTTGTCGCCTGGAGGCCAGATGCGAAACGACTCTACCCGGGTGATGGAGAGATTGCGCGTGGCCTCCACTTGTCCCACCGGTTTGCCGCTCTGCGCCAGGTAAAACGTCACCTTCAGTGAGTCTTGTCCCCGCACCCAGCCGAGCAGGTACTGCCCCGGCGGGAGCAGGAATCCGCCCACCTTGAGCGGCACCTGGGAGACAAAGTAGTGCGAGTACTTGCCGTCGGCGGAGTAGCCGGCGGTGATGAGCACCACCCCGGCGATGGCGTGGCCTTTGCCATCGGTGATGCCCGACGCGGTGCGGAACTCAGTTTCGATGCGTTCGCTGATCACCGGCGCGCGGGCGGGGATCACGGCCCGCAGCTCCTCTTCGCTGGCGCTATGCCAGGCCCCCGGGTTGCCTGCCCACGCCGCCTGGCCGCACAGGGCGAAAGCCGCCAGCAACCAGAGCACCCAGGATGGCTTGGGCTTAATCACCCAGAATGTTTCTGCTCTAATCAAGGTGCACGATTCCCCTCTGCAGCGCGGTGGTGGCGGCCTGGGTGCGATCGGTCACTCCCAGCTTGCTGAGCAGGCTGTTGATGTGAGTCTTCACCGTGGCCTCGGAGATGTTGAGCCCGGCGGCAATCTCCTTGTTGCTGTTCCCCCCCACGATCAATTGCAATACTTCGGTTTCGCGCGCCGTCAGGGTGGGGGCGCTCATACGCTCCGCCAGGCGTTCGGCGACCGTTGCCGGAATACGCGATTTGCCGGCGTAGACACTGCGGATGGCATCCACCAACTCTTCGCTGGTCATGCCCTTGAGCAGGTAGCCCCGGGCCCCTGCCTGCAGGGCGCGGTAGATATCCTCATCGCCATCGAAGGTGGTGAGCACGATGATGCGCGCCTGGGGGAAGTCAATGCGGATGCGGCCGATGGCTTCCACCCCGTTCATCTGCGGCAGGCGCAGGTCCATCAAGGTGATGTCCGGCTGGTGGAGACGAAACTGCTCGATCGCCTTACGCCCATCGGAAGCTTCGGCGACGATAGCAAAATCGGGCACGGTACGCAGCAACGCCGCCAGCCCCTGGCGCACGATGGCGTGATCTTCGACAATCATGATCCGGATGGGATCGCTCATACTGCCCACTTTTTCTCCGCTTTCATACCAGCGGTGCTTCGACTAAAACCCGCGTGCCCCCGCCGGGAGTGCTTTCCAGCACCAGCGCCGCGTCAATCTCTTCCGCCCGCTCATGCATGCCCTTGATACCGTAGTGACCCTCCGGCCCGCTCCGGTCTGGCGAAGGCTCGAATCCGCGTCCGTCGTCGGCCACCTGGAGAGACACGCGCGCCGCCTCGTAGATCAGTTGCACGTCGATGCGCGTGGCCGCGGCATGGCGCACCGCGTTGGCCACCGCCTCCTGGCCAATGCGCAACAGTTCCTCCTCCGTCTTGTGCGTCACCGGGCGGTAGGTGCCTTTCACCTGAAGGTACACCTTGGACGCAGACCCACCGGCAATCCGGTTGCAGCTCTGCCTGAGCCGCGCGGGCAGGTCTTCCGCACCCGCGGCCTCGGAACGGAGGTCCCATATGGATGTGCGCGCCTCCTCCAGGCTGGCGCGGACCAGCGCGCGTGCCTGGTCCAGTTGCTGCAGGGCCGCCTCGCGCGAGCCGGCGAGCAGGCGAGCGACCAGTTCGAGCTGCACCGAGATGCCAACGAAACCCTGGGCCAGGGTGTCGTGAATTTCTCGCGCCAGCCGTCCCCGCTCCGCCAGCACCGCGCCCCATTGCGCCTCCACCTGGAGCACGCGCCAGCGGTAGACCAGGTATCCCAGCAGCAGCCCAGCCAGGGCGAGCGCAGAATAAAACCACCAAGTCTGGTAGAAGTGGGGCAGCAGGCGCAGGGCGAACGAGGCCCCGGCGGTATTCCAGACTCCGTCGTTGTTGGCCGCCATGACCTGGAAACGGTAACTGCCCGGGGGCAAATTGGTGTAAAAGGCTGCGCGCCGGCTGCCGGCCTCGATCCAGCCGTGATCGAAGCCCTGCAGCTGGTAGCGGTATTGCACTTTTTGCGGAGCAACGAAGCTGAGCCCGGCGTATTGGAATTCGAGCCGGTTGGCGCCCGGCTCGACGGTGAGTACCTGCCCGAGACCACGCGCCTGGTCATCCACCAGGACCTTTTCGATGACCACCGGAGGCGGCACGCGGTTTTCCGGCGCGTGCGCGGGATCGATGAAACTGATCCCATCCAGGGTGGCGAACCACAGGCTTCCGTCAGCCAGCTTCCAGGCTGCCGGGTGGCCGCTCCCGCTGCACTCGCGGATGTTCATGCCGTCGGCCGTTCCATAGGCGTCGACGGTGATCGCATGGCCTGTGCGGTAGGCATTGAGCTGGGCCAGCGAAACCCGGTAAATCCCGGTTTGCGAGCTCAGCCAGAGGTGGCCGCCGGCGTCCTCGAGGATGCCGTAGACGGTGCCCGGCAGCGCCTTCGAGCTCCAGGGAAACGCTTGTATGGTGGGCTGGGCCGCCGGCCCGCGCAGACGGTTGAGGCCGCCGCCGTTGGTGCCCAGCCAAAGAGCGGAGGACCCATCCGGCGCGATGGCGGTGATGGTGTTGTTGGAGAGCCCCTGCTGCACGGTGAAGTTGGTGAAAGCCCCGTCGTGCAGGCGGCTCAGCCCGCCCGAAGTCCCAATCCAAAGGTTGTCCGGGTCGGCCCGGAAGATGGCGCCGATGAAGTCGCTGCCCAGGCCGTCCATGCTGGAGTAGCTGGTGAACCTGCCTGCTTCCAGATGCGCCAGCCCGTGGCGGGTGCCGATCCACAGACTGCCATCCCGGTCAGAGTAGAGCGAGCGGATGAAATCGTCGGGCAGGCCATCGGCGGAAGTGAATTTCTGGATGCGCGTGCTGGCTCCTTCCCTGTGGAGCAGGTTCAGTCCATTGGGAGTCCCGATCCACAGGTCCCCGCCCGCCCCGCCGGCGAGCGACAGGATGACGTTGCTGGAAAGCCCGTCCGCGGTGGTCAAGTGGGCAAAGCCGGTGCTGGTGCGCCGATTCAACCCCGCCCCGTCGGTACCGATCCATAGCTCGCCCCGCGGGCTCTCAAAGACACAGCGCACCAGGTTGCCGGAGAGCCCGTCGCTGGTGGTGTAGGTAGTGAACTTCTGATCCCGCAGCAGGTTGAGACCGCCGGAGTCGGTACCGATCCACAGGTCGCCTTCGCGGTCCTCGTAGAGCGACAGGATGCGACTGGCGGCTAAGACCGAACCGGGTGCGAACGATTGCAGCCGGTTGCCCTGAAGCCGGAAAACTCCGCGTTCCGTGGCCACCCAAAGCACGCTTTGGCGGTCGCGAAACAGCCGGTCGACGCGCTCCCCGTCTTGCCCGTTGATTTGGAGGGGGAGCGCGGCCCCGTCCCGGGCTACGTGGACCACGCCGGTGGCCGTGCCTACCCATAGGCTGCCGTCCGCGTCGGGGTCGAGGGCCGTCACCTCGTTCTTGCCCGGTGGATGAGGGAAGAGAATCGGGGTGAGCGTGCCGCCGGCATAGCGTTCCAGGCCCTCGCTGCCGCCGATCCAAAGGGTAGGTGCGAGGTCATGTGCGCGGTCGAACTCCACCGCTTCCACCTCCGCGCCGCTCAGCAGGTGCAGGGCCACGCGTGGGGTGGCGGGTCGTGTATCCAGGGCAAAGACCCCGCTGTTTCCCCCCAGCCACAGTGTCCCTTGCATGTCCTCCGCCAGGGCGTGGCGATTCACTGGGCCGGCGGCCTGGGTTCCAGCGATGGGCGCAAAGCCTTTGCCATCGAAAAAGGAGGGGCCGGCCGACGTGATGGCCCAGAGCCGGTGGCGGCGGTCCTCGTAGCTGAACCAGACCGTATCAGCGGGCAAGCCCTGGGCGGTGGTGTAGGCGGCAAAGACGCCTCCGCGGTAGCTCAACAGGCCAGCCGCCGTGCTGATCCATAAAGTACCGGACGCATCCTGAAGCAGGTCAGAGACGCTGTCGCTTTTGAATTGCGGCGTGTTTTCGGCATCGAAGGTAACAAAATCGATGCCGTCGAACCGGACCAGGCCTCCGTCAGTGCCCAGCCACAGATAGCCGTCGCGGGTTTGCAGGATGGAGTGAACGGTATTCTGCGGCAGGCCGGAATCGGTGCGCCAAGCCTGGTGGCCATAGTGATCGAGAGAGCGTTGCGGATCGAGCGCCCACGCTGCGTGACAGAACACCAGCAGCAATACCCACAGGGAACGCCGTTGCCAGGCAGCCCGCGTCATTTCCCGCTGCCGCTCCATCGGATTTCCCTTTGCTGCGCAACACCGGAGTGCATCTCGAGCGTCTCTTCCCGTGGCTTCAGTATGAACCCAGCGGAAATACCGCCGGGAGCAAAAAAAAGCGCCCTGGGCCCGGATTTCCTGCCCAGCTCGCCAGCCACGTTCGCGTGTGCGTCCCAGCCAGCCGGAAGCACATGATATTCGCCAACGTCACCGAGCTTGACAGGAAATCCAGTCAGAGCGCTTGGAGAATCGGTGTGGAACGATGTACCCACACACCATAGGTTCCGAGCCCAGGTCATGTCTTGGACCCAGGGTACGGATTTGTGCTCAATCTTTGGATGGATACGGATTGCAGGAACAAGCCGCGGCCTTTCCTCAGGAAAAGCCGCACTGGGCTGCAGGGAGGATGCTCTACAGGCTGGCGGGACCAAGAAGTTCGGTGGTGGGTGTCCCATCAGGCGTGATGGGAGGAGCGACCAGGGGCTTGGTTGCGGGTGAGGTGGGCTGCTGGGCGGCGCCGCCCGAGAGGCGCGAAGCAATCCGGCGAGACCTCAGCCGGTCGGCCATATGCTTGGGTACATCCACTGACTTGATCAAACTCATCTTGGCTCCATCGTGTGCCGTGACTGGGTAAATGTGGGCTCGTCTGGAGCAGAAACACAGGCTATAGGCGAGGTCGAGGCAAGTGCACTATTCCTAGTGTACTCCTGGCGACGGGATCACGGGCGAGGCGGGGAGGCGATCCGCCGGCCCGGCAGGCAGGGCGGTCGGCTGCTTCTCCCAGACCGTGGTCGAGGGGGCATCCCCCGGTGCTCCACCTACCTCGGTCATGGTTTTGCCATCGTCGGAGACCGTGTACTCGGACGAGTCCACCAGGCTGCCATTCAATTTCTGCACAATGCGAAACTTGTAGGGTCCGGTTCGCAGGAGGGCCAGGCGCAGCCCGGTGGGAACGTCGGGCCCATCGACGGCTACTTCTTTGCCGTCGAAATTGGTGAGAGCGGTGGCTTTGAGGGCGGGAATCTTCAGGATCAGGCCATCCAGCCCGGATTCCTGGATGATCAGTTCGTTGGGCGAGCTGAGCTTGACCGTGGTCCCCTTCCACGCGCCGATCAACCCTTGGGTGCCTGCGGTGCGCACATAATCTTCGTCGTCGGTGTAGAGATCTCCGTTGGCCTTCACCCCGCTGCTGGTGACCGAGAGGCTTTTGCCGTCGGGGGAGATCTTCCAGGCGTCGCTGCTCATCAGCTTACCGTCGGGCTTGCGATACTCCGTGGTCCAGCTATCCGGGCTGGTCTCTCTCCAGATGGCCACGTTGCCGGTGGGCAGCGCATAGGGGTTGCCGTCCACGCGGAAAGAATAAGTGATTCCTCCGGCGGATAGCTCGATCGCGTTACCGGCTGCTGGACCGAACTTCAGCGTGTCGCCCGCCAGCTGGCTCTTTTCCTGGTTGATCTTCCAGGTACCCACGAAAGGATTTTGTGCCGCGGCCGTGCCGGCGGTGGCTAGCGAGAGGAACAGCCAGATCGTGGCGAATGAAAATCGTCCGGACCGCATGGGATCTCCTTATGCTCTGCCTTGGGGTGGATTCCAGAGCGGACGAGCATAGCCCAGGCTGCGCCTCCGCTCACCACCCGGAGGCG
Organism: uncultured Acidobacteriaceae bacterium; assembly: GCA_963788515.1. GTDB lineage: Bacteria > Acidobacteriota > Terriglobia > Terriglobales > Acidobacteriaceae > PALSA-350. The sequence continues at coordinate 300,978 of CAWBGZ010000015.1, read as the reverse complement.
TAACGCTGTCCATGCCATTAGAGCACTTCTTCTGTTTCATTGGTGTGGATTGAACGGCGTCTGAGGAGCGCGTACCAGATCAGGAAAACGCTTAGCCGGGCTATCGCATTTCCCTTCCGGTTTACCAGGCGGCCGCTCGCGAGGCGTCTTATCCCCAGGGAAAAGACGCACTTCTTTGTCCTTCCCTATGCAGAGTAGAACGGAACAGACGCTAGTCGTCGTCGTCGGGGCGGGGATGACGGCGGGCCGTCAAGGCGTGCAGATGCAAATGGCGTTGCATGTCCGGACCGAATTCGTGCACCAGGTTGCCAACCAGGATTTCGCCCATCTGCTCGTGGCCGAACTGAACTCCCTGCACCAGGGGACTGAACTGGTTGTGGGGATACCAATAAGTAGAGATCATGCCCGAGCCGTAGGCGCTGGCGATCTGGGGAACGTCGAGCGTCAGCCGTCCGTCTTCCCGGTAAGTCGTGAAGGTCAGCTTGAGGGCATGGGCGCTGCGCCGCAGCGTGCCCTGACATTTGCATGCGACGTAACGCGGGTCGAGCCCGGTGATTCCCGCTAAGCCGTCGTGAATGACGTTGCGCGTGGCCAACTGGCCGTATTCGCTGGCGAAACGCCGGGTGTACCCGCTTCCGTCTCCATCCCACTTGGCCGGCGTATGCCGCACCTGATCCACCAGGGCGCCGACCGAAACCCCTACGAAGGCTCCCGGGGAGGCATACGATTCGTTCCAGAACAGGGTCAGCCGGTCCATGCCGGTCAGCCGTTTCGGTGTCGTTTCTGTCTTTGCCGGCGGGCTCGGGTTCAGGACGCCTTCGCTGATGGCCGGGGTCATGGGCAGTCCCTGCAGCAGAGCCTGATGGCTGGAGGCCAGCATCTCCGGGAAGAGCTCAACCCCTCCGGGCATGGTCTCGCTGGCCACCATCACGGTGTCGGACGGCGGCGTCGTGTCCGCAGGCAGCATCGTGCCCGCAGGCAGCAACCTGCCCGCCGGCAGCATCTGCGCCTTTCCCACCGCTCCCGCGCTCGCCCCGAGCGTCAGGAGAAGAACCATCCGGCAGATCTTCATACACCCCCCGTATTCGGGCGAAAGCAAGCGTGACTGCGGCTGCGCGAGCCCTCAAGACTCTACCCGCAAAACAAGGCGGGCTTCTCTGAGCAGCATGCAAAGGATGGCAGCGGCGCATGGCCCCTGGCAAGCACACAACGCACCCGGGCCCTTACGAAAAGGGCCTGCCCAGGTGCCCTGGGGTAGCTGGGTGTAACACAGAGTGGTCAGTGAAAGCGGGTATTTCACCCTCCATGACGCGGAAGTTACCCCTTGCGGTAATACTCCATCAGGCTGCGGATAAACTTTTGCACGAGGCGGGAAAGCCGTACCTCAGGGCTTTAGGGTGTGTGAGAACTAGAGATGGAAACAGCAGGTCCCTCCACTACGCTTCGCTCCGGTTGACGGGATGACAATTCTGTTGTGCCCGTAAGAGCTTTAGCGAGAAATACCTGACCTTGCAATAGAATTGTCATCCCGACCGGAGCGAAGCGTAGTGGAGGGACCTGCTGTTTCGGAGGTGGGGCTGAAGCCGTGCCCTTTATTCAGAAAGTTTTCCCGCAGCGTTTTTAGGCCTGAATCAACGCAAAGCGGTCTACGTCCACCAGCCCGAAGTCGGTGATCTTCAGGTGGGGAATGACGGGGAGGGGGAGAAAAGCCAAATGCAGGAACGGCTCCGAGAGCTGACAACCCATGGCTTGGACAGCGCCGCGGAGGGCGTAGAGTTTCTGGCCCACCGTTTCAAAGGAGTCTAAGCTCATGAGGCCGGCGAAGGGCAAGGCGAGCTCGGCGAGTATCCGGCCACCCTGCACGGCCACAAATCCCCCACCCAACACCAGCAAGCGGTTAACGGCAACCGCCATATCCTCGTCCCCGGCGCCCACTACGCAGATGTTGTGGCTGTCATGGCCGACCGAGGAGGCAAGTGCGCCCTGGCGGAAGCCGAAGCCCTTGACGAAACCGCGGCCAATGTTGCCGTTCCGGCCGTGCCGTTCGAGCACACAGATCTTTAGCAGATCGTGCTCGGGATCGGCAAACCGCCGGCCCTCGCGATGGGGCAGATTCGCCTCTAACCGCTCGGTCAGGATCTTGCCTGGAATGATCCCGATCACCGGGGTCGCCGGGCCGCCGGCGGGGGTGCGAAAAGCCTCCGCGGTCACCGGTCGGAGGTGCATGGTGTTTCCTCCGGGGGGCGCCGGCGCCACGCGCCCGGCGAAGCTATCCGGGGTCACCGGCCGGCCGCAGCGGAAGACGCTATGGATGGCGCAACTCTCCAGATCGTCGAGCAACAAAAAGTCGGCCAGGAATCCGGGAGCGATCAGCCCTCGGTCCACCAGTCCAAAGCCCCGGGCTGCCGACCAGCTGGCGGTGCGATAGACGGCGGCCAAGGGCGCGCCCAGCGCGATCGCCCGGCGCACCATGTAGTCCAGGTGGCCTTCTTCGCGGATATCCAAGGGGTTGCGATCGTCGGTGCAGAAGCCGAGAAAGGGGGAGACGAACTCGTTGATGAGTGGGGCCAGGGCTTCCAGATCCTTTGAGACGGATCCCTCGCGGATCAGCACCTGCATGCCCTTGGACAGTTTTTCCCGTCCCTCAGCCAGATTTGTGGTCTCGTGACAGTTACGAATACCGCAGGATAAGTAAGCATTCAAGGAAGGGCCGGAGAGCAAGGGCGCATGGCCATCGATATGCTGGCCGGCAAACGCGGCCAGCTTCTCCATGCACTCGGGATCTTTGTGCAATACGCCGGGCACGTTCATGAACTCGGCCAGGCCGATCACCTTGGGGTGGTGGCGATGGGGAACCAGGTCGGCGGCCGTGAGCCGGGCGCCGGAGGTTTCGAGGTCGGTCGCGGGCACGCAGGAGGAAAGCTGCACCCGCAGATCCAGCGCAGTATGCTCTGCCGCCTCGAGGAAGTATTGCAATCCCTCGAGGCCCAGAACGTTCGAGATCTCATGCGGGTCGCAAATAGCAGTGGTGACGCCGTGGGGAAGCACGCAGCGGTCGAACTCTGCCGGAGTCACCAGCGTGCTCTCGCAGTGTACGTGGCTATCGATAAAGCCGGGCACGGCGAAGCGCCCCTGGGCGTCGATCTCCTCCACCCCACGGTAGCTGTCGAAGGTGCCCACAATGTGGTCGCCGCACACCGCTATGTCGCCGGACTGCAATTCCCCGGTGATCAGGTTGAGCGTGCGGGCGTTACGCACCACCAGGTCGGCGGGCAGCCGGCCCAGCGCCTGATCGATCCGTCGTTCCAAAACATCTCTCATGCTCAGCCGCAGACAAACAAGGCCCGGCGCGCCGGGTGTGATTCCGTATTATAGGGTGAGCTTTCCCGGGCCCCGTTTTGACGGAGAACGCGGTCATGCTGCAGTCTTTGACGGCGCGCAAGGAATGGAAGTTCTTCGCCGTGCTGCCCCAGGCAGCTCCTGGCCTGGCGGCGGTCTGGTGGACCGTGCTGCTGCTGCGCGGCATCCTGCCGGCGGCGTTCGCCATTGCCATGGGCGTGTTGGTGGGTGCGGTGCAGCATGGCCATCGCCTGGCCGGACCGCTCGCCTTTGCGGGCGCGATCTTTGTCCTGCTGCAGGTGCTCAGCCCCATCCATCAGGCGGTCAGCGCCAACCTGGGCGACCGCACCGCCGCCTGGCTCTATGACCGGCTCACCGAGGCCTGCGTGCGCCCGCCCGGCATCGGCCATCTGGAAGATCCGGCGCTGACCAGTGACCTCACCGTGGCCCGCGATTTCGACCTGGGGATGACCGGGCCGCCGCTTTCGATCTCCATGGATTTTATTGCCACCGGCATGGTCGAGATGACCGGGGGGATTGCGTCGGCTGTCATCCTCGCGCGCTATGCGTGGTGGGCGCCGCTGCTGCTTGCGGGCGCGTGGCTGGCCACCCATTGGTTGTTGCGCGAGAGCGCCATCTGGCGCGACCGGAACACTGAGGAAGTGCGGGCCGCACAGCGCGATGCCGACTACGCTTACCGCTTGGCGGTGGATCCGCCGGCCAGCAAGGAGTTGCGGCTCTTCGGCTTGGCCGGCTGGACCATCGAACGCTTTGTCGCCCGGCGCACCCGCCTCCACGAGCTGCAGTACGCTGCCACCCGTATGCGCGAGCGCCCTGTGCTCTGGAGCCTGCTGCTGGTGACTTCGGCGAATGTGCTTGTGTTTTGGCTGCTGGCGAGCGCTGCGGCCCATGGCCGCATCTCGCTCGGGGAAGCCGTGGTCTACGTGCAGAGTGCAGTCGGCGTATCGATGATTGCCTTCGGCGGATTCAGCTGGGCACTCGACGGATCGGCAGCGCCGGTGGACGCGGTGCTGCGGCTGGAGCCGGCGATGCGCCCCGCCGGTGCGCTCAGCACGGGCACTCGCCCCGCGCCGGCGACCGCGCCGGAGATTCGTTTGTGCGATGTCAGCTTCGCCTACCCGGGCGGCTCCCCGGTGCTCGAACACTTCGATCTCACTATTCCCGCCGGCTCCTCGCTGGCCATCGTGGGCCAGAATGGAGCCGGCAAGACCACCATCGCCAAGCTGCTGTGCCGCCTGTACGATCCCCAGTCCGGGGCCATCACCATTGATGGCGTCGACCTGCGCGCGTTCGATCTGGCATCCTGGCGTGCCCGCGTCACCGCCGTCTTTCAGGACTTTATCCGCCTGGAGCTGCCCTTGCGCGACAACGTGGCCCCGGCAGGCGCGCCCGACGATGTTGTGATCGCTGCGCTCGAAGGGGCGGGAGCAGCCAACCTGGCCTCGCTCGATACGGTGCTGGCCCGTGGATACAGCGGGGGCACGGACCTTTCCGGCGGCCAATGGCAGCGCGTCGCGCTCGCCCGGGCGCTGGCCGCCGTCACCCTCGGCGCCGGCGTGGTGTTGCTGGATGAGCCCACCGCGCAGCTCGACGTTCGCGGCGAAGCGGAGATCTTCAATCGCCTGTTGGCCGCGACCCGGCAGTCGACCACCATTCTGATTTCCCATCGCTTTTCGACCGTGCGCCATGCCGACCGTATCTGCGTGCTAGAGCACGGCCGCGTCATCGAGCTGGGCTCGCACGACCAGCTGATGGCGCTGGGCGGCCGCTATCGGACCATGTTCGATCTGCAGGCGCAGCGCTTCCATCTTCCGGAAGAGGAGGGAACCGTCTATGAGTCCCTCGCCTGAACTGGAGCCGCTGCCGCCGGCGCTCTCCTCCATGTGGCGGCTGTGCAAGCTGGGATATCGCCACGAGCCGCGCCTGATGGTGGTGTCGTTCGTGCTGTCGCAGCTGGCAGCGCTCCCCGATGCGCTGCTCGCCTTATGGCTGATGCTGCTGGGCAAAGGCTTCCTGGAGCACCGAACGGGGTTGATGCAAGGGGCGGCGATTGGCCTCGGCGTGTCGACCGCCGCGACCTGGTTTCTGCGCACGGTCAGCACGCGGATGCAGCGGCGCTTCCGCGATAAAGTGACCATCGCGCTCGAGTCCCATGTGGCGCGGCTGCAGGCAACGGTGGCGACGGTCGCCCACCACGAGCGTCCGGAGTATCTCGATCGACTGTCCATGTTGCGCAACCAGGTCTTTGTGCTCGACCACATGTACATGTCTTTGTTCTCCACGCTGGGATGGATGCTGCGATTGGGCGTTACCATGGCGCTGTTGGCGTCGATTCATCCGGCGCTCTTGCTGCTCGCCGTCTTTGCCATCCCGACGATATGGACCTCGACCTGGCGGCCGGAGGTGGAGCGATCCGCACAGGAGCGTGGAGCGCAAACCGGTCGCCTGGCGCGTCACCTCTTCACCATCGCCACCACCGCGCCGCCAGGCAAGGAAGTACGGGTCACCGGCATTGGCGAGCGTTTGGTCACCGACCGCCGGGCAGCGTGGGAGCGCTGGTACGGGCCGGTGGCGGCAGCGCGTTGGGGCTCAGCGTTCTGGCACGCGCTGGGCTGGGCGATCTTCGGCCTGGCGTATGTGGGTGCGGTGGTCTTTGTCTCTTCGTATCTGCGGGCGCCTGCCAGCGCAGTGCTGCTGGTGCTGGCCGCGGGTGCGCGGCTGTCCGGGTACATTGGCGCCACCGTGGGCGAGATTGGCTTCCTGCGTGGATTCTGGATGGACGGTTCGCGCCGCCTGGCGTGGCTCGAGGACTACGCCGCCTCGATTGCGGCAGCGGGCGATTTGCCGGTTCCCTCGGTGTTGCATCAGGGTGTGCGGCTCGAGCACGTCTCCTTCGCTTACCCGGGCACCTCCCGGGTGGTGTTGGAGGATGTATCGGTTTTGTTGCCGGCGGGTGCAGTCGTCGCGATCGTGGGCGAGAACGGCGCGGGCAAGACGACGCTGGTCAAACTGCTGGCCAAGATGTACGAGCCGACCTCAGGTTCGATTATGGTGGACGACGTGCCGCTGGCGCGCCTTCCCGCAGGGGAGTGGCGGGCGCGTCTCGCGGGCGCGTTCCAGGATTTCTTTCGCTTTGAATTTCGCGCCGGGCACACCGTCGGCTTGGGGGATGTTCCGCGCATGGACGACCGGCCGTCGGTGACCGCGGCGGTCGATCGCGCCGGTGCAAGCGACGTGGTGGAACGGCTGAAATCAGGGCTCGACACCCAGCTTGGTCCCACGTGGCCGGAGGGAGTGGAGCTATCGTTTGGTCAGTGGCAGAAGCTGGCGTTGGCGCGCGGCTTCATGCGCGATCAGCCACTGTTGCTGATTCTCGACGAACCGACGGCGGCGCTCGATGCCGAGACGGAACACGCGCTCTTCGAGCGCTATGCCGCCGCCGCCCGGGGCGGGGACAACAGCGCCGGCGGCCGGGTCACGATCCTGGTCTCGCACCGCTTCTCGACCGTGCGCATGGCCGATCTCATCGTGGTGCTCGACGGGGCCCGGATGGTGGAGGTGGGCACCCATGATGAACTGATGGCTAAGCGCGGCCAGTACGCGGAGCTGTACGGCCTGCAGGCCGCCGCCTATCGCTAATCTACTTTTCTTTTTCCAGTTCCACCACCATCACTTCCATCGGCTTGTCGCCGGCGTTTACGTCGGCGTGCATGGTGTTGGGCGGATTGGTCGGCAGCCAATAGGCCTTCCCGGTCTCCCAAACGTGTTCTTCCGATTTGCCCTGCTGGTCGACGATCTTCATGGTGCCGCCGCTCAAGGCAATGATCACGCGCGGATGCTCATGCCGATGCATGGTCAGCGGTGCGTTCGGCATCACCACCGACTTCCACACCTTCACGTCTTCGTTTTCGAATTGCGGGAATCGTTGCGTCTGGGTTGGACTGGTTTGTGAATGCAGGACCGCGAAGGCTCCCAACAGGAGGGCGGCCGCGGCGAATCTATGGAGCAGGAAAATCTTCATGTTCCCTCCAGGCTCAGAACTCAATTGCGGTGTGGCAAAGATACCGCGTGATCCTGGAGGAGTAAACTCAACTCCAGCGGGATGCTCATTCCATGACATTCACTCCACTCGTGCGCAAGTTTCGCTCCTACCAGCGGCGCATACGCCAGGCGCGGATGGTGGCCCGCGCGATCAAGTCGAAACATCATCCGATTCTTGCCCACATTGTTCCCATGCGGCGCTGTAATCTCTCCTGCGCCTACTGCAACGAGTACGACAAGGTTTCCGATCCCGTGCCAACCGCCGAGATGCTGCGCCGGATCGAAATCCTGGCCGGTATGGGTACGGGGATCATCACCATCAGCGGCGGCGAGCCGTTGCTGCACCCCGAATTAGACGAGATCATTCGCGCCATTCGTAGTCACGGGGCCATCGCCACGATCATCACCAACGGCTACCTGTTGACTCCGGAGCGCATCCAGCGGCTGAACCGCGCCGGGCTTGAACATTTGCAGATCTCCATCGACAACGTGATGCCGGACGAGGTCTCGAAGAAGAGCCTGAAGGTGCTCGATCGCAAGCTCGAGCGGCTGTCGCAATACGCGGAGTTCGATGTCAATATCAATTCCGTTCTGGGTGGCGGCATGGCGCATCCCGAAGACGCCTTGACGATTACCCGCCGCGCCTTGGAATTGGGATTTGAGACCACGGTGGGCATCATCCACGATCACGGCGGTCAGCTGGACCCGTTGAAAGAGAACGAACGCGCCGTCTACGACCAGATCCTCAAGGAACGAAAGCCGGCGTTGTTTGCCTTTGCCTATGACAACCTCTTCCACAAAAACCTGGCGCTTGGTCAGCCGAACGACTGGCAATGCCGCGCGGGCAGCCGCTACCTTTATGTCTGTGAGCAGGGGTTGGTGCACTATTGCTCGCAGCAACGTGGATATCCGGCGATCCCGCTGGAGAAGTACACCCAGGCTGACCTGGACCGCGAGTATTCGACTAAGAAGCCGTGTGCGCCGTTCTGCACCGTTTCCTGCGTGCACCGGGTAGCGATGCTCGACCTGGTCCGCAATCAGCCGCGCGAAGCGCTCACGCGCTTTTTCCCGCCGGCAACACCCGGAGGGCCGGCCGAGCTGCCCGCAGGCATCCAGGTGCTCACCACGATCTTTCTGCCGCCTGCCAACGGCCAGCCGCAAAGCCCGGCGCGGAAGATGGTGGCAGGCGCCGCCATGAAACTCTTCGGCGTCAAGTGAGCCCGGCAAACATGCGAATGCGTGTTGATCCAGACGCTGTTCGCAAAACACTATCAACAAAGGATACGGTGAGTCAGGCTTTCGGTAAAAGCCGCCGTTGGGTAGGTCCGGGCTTCAGCCCGGACACCTATTCCTCAAAACACATCGGCCTTTAGGCCCTGAGGTACGCTTTCTCTCCAGGCCTCAGCAGAATACTTGTCGCCATCAGTCAATCCACTCAGTCAAAGATACGAATAGCACGCCGCAAAGACGGCCAATGCGGTTGCGGCGCCCGCCAGTACATCCAACGCATAGTGATACCGTCCCACCACCGCGCCTAGAGAAATCCAGATAGAGATGAACAGGAAGATAAGCCCCATAAAGGGCGCGTAATGCAGCAGCACCAGCGAAACCGCGAAGGTAGAGGCCACGTGGGCGCTGGGAAACGAGATGGCATGGATGCTTCCATGCTTGAGAATCCAGCGATTGAAAATCCGCGTTTTCCCCGCTTGGGTCGGAGTGGTTTGCCCGCGGGCCAGGTCCCGGGGCGGGTAGGCGGGCACAAACGGTGTGATTGCGTAACAGAGATAGGTCGCGACCAGGACCACCAGCCAGAAGCCGGCAGTATGGTTGCGTTGCCCCACCGCATACAGGGCCAGCAGGCCGAGCGGCACCAGCGGATAGCAGAAGAGATAGGCGACTTCCAACACCATGCCGAAGCCGGTGCGGGATGTGCCCGAGGTTCCCGCCGCTCGCGGCATCAACCACCGGTCGAAGGCCATAAGCCTCTCTTCGATGCGGTGGTTGGGAGCCTGAAAAAATTGGCCTGTCTGCCAGTAAGGCACCAGGAAGAGCGCTACCGTAAGCCAGTCGCGCAGCGTGGACACATAAAGCGGCGGCAGGAAACCCGCGCTTGCGCGCGCCAGCGATACCGCTGCCCAGGGTACGACTGCCAGCAACGTGATCGTCCAGCGCCGGCGCAGGGGTAAGGGATGAGAAAAAAGCGGCTGGATCCAGGCCGCGGCCGCCAGGAGGATCGCAAACCCGATCTGGATCCACTCCGAAGTGCGCATCCGCTATTGGCCGGACGCCGCCGTTTTTCCTCCCGTGTAACTCACCCGCCAGATGGTGTTCGAACCATCGTCGGAGACCAGTAGGGATCCGTCCTTGGCTACCGCGACGCCCACCGGACGGCCCCACACCTTGCCTCCCGGCAGAACGAAGCCGGTGAGGAAGTCTTCATATTCGCCCGTAGCCTTGCCGCCCTCCATAGGGAGGGTGATCACTTCATACCCGCCCCGCGGATCCCGGTTCCAGGAACCATGCTCGGCAGCAAAGGCCCGGCCATGGTAAGTGGAAGGGAATTGAGAAGCCTCATAGAACTGCATCTCGAGCGAAGCGAAGTGAGGATTGAGCAGCACGTCCGGGACAATCACTTTGGACTTCAGTTCCGGACGTTTCCCTGCCTGCCGCGGATCCTGAATGGCGCCCATGTAATACCAGGGCCAACCGTAGAAGCCGTCCTCCTGCACGTGGGTAATGTAATCGGGAACCAGGTTGTTCCCCAGCGCGTCCCGTTCGTTGGTGGAGCACCACAGTTCGCCCGTGGTGGGGTGAATGGTTTCTCCCACGCAGTTGCGGATGCCCCAGGCGTAGACTTTTTCGAACTTTCCTTCGGGCGTGAACTCGAGCACATCGGCGCGGTGAAACTCCGCCGGAGTGGTATCGGAATCGTCGTCATTGGAATGCGAGCCCACCGAGACCAGCATGTGCTTTCCATCGGGAGTGAAGACGACGTCCCGAGTGCGATGGCCGCCGCCGCCGGGCAGCGTGGCCAGGGTCTGCGGTGGGCCGCTCGCCTTCAGGTCGCCACTCTTGTACGGAAAGCGGACCACGGATTCCATGTTGCCCACGTATACCCATTGCGGGTTAGGCCCACTAGGATAGAAGTTGATCCCGAACGGCCCTTTGAGGCCGGAGGCGAAGACCTCCATCTGGCCCGCCTTGCCATCCTTACCGATACCGCGAAAGACCAGGATCTTTCCGGGGTTGTACTCGGCCAGGAAGATGTCGCCGTTGGGCGCCATGCGCATAAGGCGTGGGTTATCCAGGGCAGTGGCAAATTGCTCCACCTTGAAACCAGCCGGGGCCTGAGGCCACACGCCGTCCGGACGGGGAAAGATCGCGGGCCCGTTATTGGCCGATGGCGTGGCATACGGCTGGGGTAGATCGGCGACCGTGAGTTTGCGCCGCACCCCGGGATGTTCCTTGGTGTAGTCGGTAAAGGCCGCCTGGCCGGTCAGCGTCTGCGCCGCGGCGGGAAGCGTGGAAAGCGTGATGGCAGCCAGCAGCGCACCCGTCGTTACGCAGAAGCAACCGAGGGGAGCGGGGAAATGGGTCAACTTCATGGGTAAATCCTCCAGAGCCTCTTTCCAGTTTAGAGCGGATTTGTTTTAGCCGCTGGTCGCGAAGCTCGATGGCGATCGCCCGCGAGTTCATTCCGCACGCAAGGTCTGGATGGGATCGACGGCAGACGCCCTGCGCGCCGGAATCAGCGTCGCCAGCACACCGCCCGCAATCAGCACCAGGCTGGCGACCGCAAGGGCCCAGGGATCCGTCTCCCGAACCCCATAGAGGAGGGTTCGCGCACTTCGTCCAACCAACACAGCGAGCGCAATTCCGGGAAGGATTCCGCCGATCAGAATGGTGGCGGTCTGAAACAAGAAGAGCCTGATCACCTGGCCCCGCGTGGCCCCCAACGCGATCCGTATGCCAATTTCTGAGGTACGGCGTACCACCTGAAACGAGAGCAACCCATAGAACCCTATGGCGGCCAGGGCAAGTGTCATGCCGGCAAAGGTCGCGGTCAGCCGCGCCAGCAATTTTTCCGTAGACAACCCATCCTGGAACTCGGTGTCGAGCGGCACGATTTCAGAAATGGGAAGACCGGGCGCGACCGCCTGCAGGCTGCGGCGAATATCCGCCGCGATGTTGTCCGGAGATCCGAAAGCGCTCACCTCGATCGTGCCCGCCTCATTGGCGCGCTGTTCGAGAGAGAAGTAGGCCACCGGGGGCGCGGGACGACGCAGCCCATCCACCTGCGCATCGCCCACTTCCCCAATAATCTGAAAGACGTGATCGCTGGGAGCCCCCTGGTATCCGATGAAATGGCCCAGAGGATCTTGCTTACCGAAGAGCCTCTGCGCAAAGGTCTGATTGAGAATGACGACCGGCTGCGTATCACGCCGATCGCCGTTGTTAAACACTCTGCCCTGCAGAAGCGGAATCCCCATGGTGCGAAAGTAGTCCATGCTGACGTGGTTTTCTTCTCCATGCATTTGCGCTGGGGAAAGTTCCGGCTGGCCGGAAACGTGAATGGCGGTATTCCATATGCAGCCCGGGACGCGGCACATCTGCATGGCGGCATCGCGCACAAACGGCAGCGACCGCAGCCGGTCCAGAATGCGTTGATTCAAAACCGTCACGTCCTGCCCCTCGAGACCACCGTTCAGCAAATCAAGATGGACGGAAAGGACATGCCGGCGGTCCAGTCCTGCATCCACGGCGCCCAGGTTGAGCAGCGTCCGGGCAAAGAGCGCCGCCATCGAAAGCAGCAGAAGCGACAAGCTGACTTGTCCGGCGAGTAGCAGCGTTGACCAGCGAATGCCACGCCTGCCGTCGCCACCCGTGTTGCTCCCACGCGAAGCAAGCGCGGCCGCGGGATGACTGCGCGTGATGTGCCAGGCGGGTAAGAGACTGAACCCAATCTGCGCAACCAACAGCAGGACCATGCCTACGATAAAAAATTGGAGTCCGAAATGAAGATCGACGGGCATCAGCCGCTCCCGTCCGGAAGCCCAGCGCAGTAGGAGAGAACTCGCGATGCGACAGGTGGCTACCGCCGCTACTCCTCCGATGGCAAGCAAGAGGAGATCCTCGACCATCAACTGGCGAAGAATCCGCCAGCGGCTCGCGCCCAAAGCGACCCGGACGCTGATTTCCCGTTGCCGCCCGGAAAGACGCGCCAGCTGAAGATTTCCCAGGTTGAGACATCCGACCAGAAAAAACATGGCCGCCATGCCCATCAGCAGCAGCAACGGCCGCATGTATTCCGCACCCAGCGATCCTTCGCCACTCGCTGCCGAGACCAGTTGCATCTGCGCGTGAAGAATGTGCTCCCGCTGCCGGGGATCTTTGGTCGCATTGCCAATCCTGCGTAAATCCGGCTGAATCGCCTGTGTCCATCGAATTTGCGCCAGGCTCTTTTCAGCATCGGGAACGCGGGCCAGTGCCCACAGCCAGAAGACACCGTCCTGATTTCTGTACGGCCGCCCCAGATCAATATCGTATCCGGGCCCAAGGGAGTCGAACCACGTCCCAAAACGCCCGGTGGATTGGGCCACCAGCGGCAGCCAAAAATCGGGAGCAGCTCCTTGCACCACGCCGGAGAAGCGCTCCGGAGCCACGCCAACCACTACGATGGGGACACGATTGAGTGTCGCCTTCACGCCCACTACAGAACGAAGGGAACCAAATTTGTCCAGCGCAAACTCGTAGCGAAGAATAACCGGCAGCTCGCCTTGGCCAGCCATTTCATCGGCGGCATGAAATAACCTGCCGGAGGCAGGCGATAGGCCGAGAGCCGAAAAGAAATTATCCGAGACCAGCTGAAAGGACGCTTTTTCAGAAAATCCATTCCTGTGCTGAAGCACACCGCCGCCCACGCCTGAGTGGGCGATCACAGCGGCGGACCTGGCCGTCGCCTGCCGCAGCCGCTCGTAAGCTGGGTAAGAGTAAAACCACTGCCCATCAAACGGAGAGGTCACGGAACGCAGCGAATAGAGTTCCGAGGGTCTCTCCACCGGGAGCTGGGTGAACAGCAATCCTTGCAGAAGCTGGAATACGGCAAGGTTTGCACCTATGCCCAGCGCTAATGTAACTACGACGGTAATGGAAAAGCCGAACTTCCTGCGCAACTGGCGGACGGCATAACGAAAGTCCTGACCCCAGCGTTCGAGCCAGGTCCATCCCCAGACCTCATGCGCGGCTTCGCGTAGACGTAGCCGGTTGCCAAAATTTCCGCGATCCGGCTGGGGCATCATCTCGCGATGAAACTCCATTTCGTTCTGCAGTTCGCGGTTTCGCTGGCGCCAATGCATTAAGTACTGCAGCCGGCGGAAGAGCTCACCCATCGAAGGCCTCTCTCAGGCAGTGCGCAAAACGGTCTGAATAGCGTCGGCGACGCGGTGGTAGTCGGAAAGCTCGGCCTGTAGCTGCTTACGGCCGGCTGGCGTGAGGGAATAGAAGCGGACCTTACGGTTGGTTTCGGAGATACCCCACTCCGCTTTCACCAGGCCCTTGAGCAGCATCCGTTGCAGCGTGGGGTAGAGTACGCCCTCCTCCACCTGCAACACTTCGCGGGAGAGCACATGAATCCTTTGCGCGATGGCATAGCCATGGGATGAGCCCGAATGCAGAACGCGGAGGATGAGCAGCATGAGCGCTCCAGTGGGCAAACCACTTTTAGGCCTATCCTTCATAGGCATATGATCTCTATGCCTTAAAGGAATGTCAAGCGAGACGATTTACAAGAAGAAGAGAGATGTGTCGTTGTCTCCAATCTGATAATCTGATTTTATGAAAAAAGTATCCATTAGCGTCACGGAAGCGGCTAGAAACTTCGCTGACTGCGTAAACCGAGCCCACTACCAGGATGTCACCTTCGTGCTGGTCAAGAATGGCATCCCCGTTGCCCAGCTTGCGCCGAACGTAGACAAGGTCTGCACCGGGCGCGATCTTGCAGAGCTTTTAGCCAAGACTAACCTGGCGGACAGTGAATCAAAATCCTGGCGCCGCGATCTGGCGGCCTCGCGCCGGGCTTTGAAGGACGCTGAGGATAAATGGCGATAATTCTGGATGCCGACGTCATCATCAGTGGCGAAAAAGGGGTCTTTGACCTCCAGGGCTGGTTAGCGTCTCGAGCGGAAGAACAATTCGAGTTAGCGGCTATTACGGTTGCTGAACTCTGGCATGGTGTTGAGCGGGCCTCCGCAAGCCACAGGGTGCAACGGCAGCGATATCTTGAGGCGGTCATAGCGGCGCTCCCGGTCGTTCCCTACACGGAACAAACGGCGTACCACCATGCGCGTATCTGGGCCAGGTTGGAGAGTGCCGGCAAGACTATAGGTTCTTATGACCTGATTGTGGCCGCCACTGCCCTTGAGCGCGGGAGCATCGTGGCAACCTTCAACAAACGTCATTTTTCGCAAGTGAAGGGTCTGGCGGTCATCCAACCCAACTGAGGCAAGTCGCCCACTGAGAGGGCCGGCTCATTTTCCCGAGGAGGCCTGCAGCTCATAGTCTTGTTGGCTTTCGCCGGAGCCGCGCTGAAAACGCTCCTGCAGTCTCATGGTCAACAAATATCCGCTGCCGGTAATCAAGGGCACGATCACTGCGGGAAGAGCCGCGATCGGCAGCAGGTAATAGATACCCCCGCCCAGGAAGCACCAGAGAATTGCCGTCAAATTGACCCCATGCCAGTAGTGGTAAATACCCTTTGGGTCAAAGAGCGCCGGGACATCGATGCGCATGTGCGCGACGAACAGGTAGTGGAAGAGCAACACACCCGCCAGCGGAGCGAACAGGTTGCCCAGCACTGTAGTCAACGGAACCAGCCGGTCAAGCAGCACCGGAAAGGCGGAAAGAAAGGTGCTGACGATACCCACAAACAGCGTGTTCCAAAATCTGCCCGGGCCCTCGAACAGATTCGAGAGAGAAAGCCCCCCGGTGTACAGATTCATCACGTTGATGGTGATCTCATCGAGCGCGATGACGACCAGCAAAACCAGCAGCGTAAGCCACTGCGGGTGCACCTGGGCGGCGAGCGAAAACGGATTGGGCTGCCGCCCCAGCGAGGCCGCGGCCCCATAGGCTCCGAGCGAAACTGAGAATCCGGTGGCCAGTACCCCGGCCAGCATCGTGCCCCACCACATATCGGCGCGGCTGCGCGTGTAGCGGCAGAAATCAGCGGCATCGGTGATCATGGTGAGCCAGGCCCCCGTCAGGCTGTTCAACCACACCGCGGCCAGAACGTAACCCCCGCCAGGATGCTCATGGAAATGGAGCGCAACCGGCGGCCGGTAACTCGCGCCCGGAGTGTGGACCAGGACCCAGAATAGATACAAAATGCCCGCAACTTTGACCGGCAGTCCAAACCGGGAGATCAACTTCAGCCAGTTATATCCAATCAGGGCAAAGAAGACCTGCAGGGTGGCCAGAACCATTCCTGTACGCACCACAGAAAAAGACCGCCCGGTCCACTGGTGGCCGATGGCGACAATCACCGTGGCTCCCACAATGGTCTGCATGGCGAACCAGTAAGCGGAAGCAATGGTGCGCATCACCGAGGGCAGCCACTTAGCACCGCGGATGCCGAAGACCATGCGGCATGCCACCTGCCCGGTGATGCCATAGTCCACCCCAACCGTCGCCATGATGACGTAAGCCGCAAACGCGAACACGATGCCCAGAGTGCTGCTTAGAATCGTTGCCCAAAAGGAAAGACCGGAAGCAACCGCCAGGCCGCCGATGAGGATGGTCGAGGGATTGATCAGAAAATTGCTGACTAACAGGAAAAGGTCCGGCCAGCGTACTGTCTTGAGCTCATCCGGAATGGGCTCGATGGCAAAACCTTCGATGGCGCCAGAGTGGGTAAGAGTAGCGATGGCTTCCGTAGGTTCCATTCTGCGTCGCTCCATTCTGTATCAATAGATCGATATCAATACGGATGGTCATCGACCCCGGGATTTCCTGTGGAGCTTGATGGCGCTGCCCAAATTCATGCGCCTTTCCTTACAGAAAGGCGCACACGCTGCCTTGTTTGGAGTAGCGGGACAGGAAATCCGGGTCGGGGATGGTCATCGGCCGGGTTGCTCCTGAGGACCCGGTTTACTGCTCAAGCTTCACCGCTGAACATTAGATTCGCATGGCCGCCTTCCTGCCAGGTATATATCTCCCACAAATTTTCTTCGGGGTCAGTGAAATAACAGGCATAGGCGTTCCACGGGTAGGCTTGCGGTTCGACCAAAAACGGAACACCCCGGGCCGAGAGCTCTTGATGCATCGCGCGCACCCGGTCTTTGCTTTCCACCTGAACGGCCGCCATGGTGCGCCAGCCGCCTTTGGAGGCAACTCCCGGCGGCAGCTTCAAGTGGGTCTGCATGTGATCCACTTGCCACAGCGCCAGCGTGACTCCTGCGGTAAAGAAGTCAGCGAAGCCAGGCGCCAGGCGGCGCAGCTTGAAACCTACCCGGTCGCGATAGAACTCGATGGCGCGGTCGAGGTCCTGAACCAGAAAACATATATCGCTGATCGCTTCAGCCATGGGTCGGCATGGAGGTGCTCACCCCAGCGCGAATGCCAGTGGGCCAACGGCCGGTCACTGTCTTGACGTGAGTGTAGAAACGGACACCTTCCATTCCATGCACGTTGTGGTCACCGAAGAGCGAACGCTTCCAGCCGCCAAAGCTGTGGAAGGCCATGGGCACAGGAATCGGTACATTGATGCCCACCATGCCCACCTTCACCTGGTTGGCAAAGGCGCGCGCGGTGTCTCCGTCGCGCGTGAAGATGCAGGTGCCGTTGCCGTATTCGTGATCATTCACCAGCTCCAGAGCTTGTTGAAAGCGCGGCACGTGCAGCACCGACAGGACGGGACCAAAGATCTCTTCGCGATAGATACGCATCTCTGGCTTGACGTGATCGAAGATGCAGGGTGCGAGGAAGAAGCCGTTGCCTTTGGGCAGCGTCTCCTGGGTGTGGGTATCGACGAAGAGTTCCGCACCTTCTTTTACGCCCAGTTCGATGTACCCGGCGACTTTGTCGCGGTGCACACCGGTGATGAGCGGACCCATCTCGGCGCCCTTCTCGGTGCCATCGGCAACCTTGAGCTTGGCGATGCGCTCTCTCATACGCGTAAGCAGGGCCTCCGCGGTACCTTCTCCCACCGCAATCGCGACCGAGATTGCCATGCAGCGCTCGCCCGCGGAACCGAAGGCCGCGCCGGTGAGCGCGTCAGCAGCCTGATCCATGTCCGCATCGGGCATCACGACCATGTGGTTTTTCGCCCCGCCCAGGGCCTGCACACGCTTGCCGGCCTGGGTCCCCCGGCGGTAGACATACTCCGCTACCGGCGTGGAGCCGACAAAGCTGACCGCTTGAATGCCCTTGTGATCGAGGATGGCATCTACCACGCGCTTGTCGCCGTGGACCACGTTAAACACGCCGTCAGGCAAGCCCGCTTCCTTCAGTAGCTCGGCGAGCACAAGAGAAGCCGACGGATCTCGCTCACTGGGCTTGAGGATGAAGCAGTTGCCGGTGGCGATGGCAATGGGCAGCATCCACAGTGGGACCATGGCGGGGAAGTTGAAAGGGGTGATGCCGGCGACTACACCCAACGGTTGCCGGAAAGACCAGCTGTCGATGCCGGTGCCGACCTGCTCGGTGAACTCGCCCTTGAGCAAGTGAGGAATGCCCGTAGCAAACTCTACGACTTCGAGGCCGCGCGTTACCTCTCCGCGAGCGTCGTCCAGGACCTTGCCGTGCTCAGAGGTGATGATGGCGGCGATTCGGTCGGTATTCTTCTCCAGTAAATCGCGGAAACGAAAGAGCACCCGTGCGCGGCGCAGCGGCGGCAGGTTCGACCACTCAGGAAATGCCGCCGTGGCAGAAGCAATCGCCTGCTCCAATTCCACTGTCCCATCCAGCGGAACGCGGCGTTTCACCTCACCCGTGGCAGGGTTGAAGACGTCGGCGAAGGATTTCGATTGCCCGTCAACGGTCTTCCCGCCAATCCAGTGGGGAACGCTCTCTAATGACTTAGTAGCATCTGTCTTCTGTTCCGTGCTGGCGATCGTTGCCATGTGTGTTTTCCTCTCGCGTGCGCTGAATAAGCCTTCCTGATGATAACTCCAATCCCCGGGATGGAACTTTCCGGTTCCCCATGGAACTATTATGTCGACAGCCTCTGCGGATGCACCGCGAACCATGGTGCCGGAGAAGTTCAGGCCCGAGGACATATTCGGTTGGGTCTGACGCAAAAATGTCTTAGCCTCAAAATGCGATGAAGCCAATCACCCCGCGAACGATCATTATCGACACCGACACTGCGTCCGATGATGCGGTTGCGCTGGTGATGGCGCTGCGTTCCCCGCTCGTGCGTGTGCTCGCCATTACCGTGGTCGCGGGGAACGTCACTGTCGAGCAGGGTACGCATAACGCCCTCTACACCGCGGAGCTTTGCGGGTCTCCAGTTCCGGTCTACTCCGGCGCCGCGGCGCCGTTGATGCGGCCGCTCGAGGATGCCGCATGGTTTCACGGGCGGGACGGCCTGGGCGATCACGGTTATCGATCCACGGCGCGTACCGCGGAGGCAGGTTTCGCGGTGGATGCGATGGTGCGCATCATCGCAGCGAATCCGGGCATCGAGATCATCACCCTGGGCCCGCTGACAAACCTGGCGCTGGCGCTCCGGCAATGGCCCGGGCTGGCGGCGAATGTGGGCCGCTGTGTGGTGATGGGCGGCGCGCCCTGCTGCGAGGGCAATGTGACCCCGGCCGCCGAGTATAACTTCTGGGTGGACCCGGAAGCGGCGCAGGTTGTGCTCCGCTCCAAACTCCCCATCGAACTGGTTGGCTGGCAGCTTTCGCGCGGTGCGGCGGTCGTGAACAGCAGGGAGAAGGAAGAGATTCTGGCCCTGCGCACCCGCTTCGCGGAATTTGCCATGCAATCGAACGACATGGCCGCCCGAGCCTATCACACACAGACAGGGGAACACGGTATCGCACTTCCCGATCCCACGGCGATGGCAATCCTGCTCCATCCGGCGCTCGCGCTCGCCTCTTCACAGCACTACATGGATGTGCAGGTCGATAGTGGCATCACGCGTGGCATGAGCGTGATCGATCGGCTGGGCGTGGCGGCAGATGCCAGAAACCGCGCTGCCTGGAACGACGTTCTCACCCAGGGCCGCAAACACACAGTCGTCTGGGAGATGGATATTCCGGGCTGGAAGCAGGCTCTGCTGCGGGCCTTGCGCTGAGATGGCGCGCCATGTGATCTTCGACGCCGACCCATCGCCAGACGACGCGGTGGCCTTCCTGGCTGCCCTCGCATCGCCTGAGGATCTGCACGTCCTCGCAATCACCACCGTAGCCGGGAACGTTCCCCTCGAGCTGACCTCGAAGAACGCGCGCAAGGCGCTGGAGCTGGCGAAGCGGAGCGACGTCCCTGTCTATGCCGGCGCTGCGGCCCCGCTGGCGCGCTCACTGATCACAGCCGAGCATGTGCATGGGCGCACAGGCTTCGATGGATACGACTTGCCCGAACCGCAAACGCCGCTGCGTGCCGGGTTTGCTCCTGAGGTGATCGTCGAACTGGTCATGTCGCGGCCGGCCCAGGCAGTCACGCTTTGTTGCCTTGCGCCGTTAACCAACGTGGCGTTAGCCATGGCCCGTGAGCCGCGACTGGCGAAGCATCTCGCGGGCATTGTGCTGATGGGCGGCGCCCTGTCTGAAGGAGGCAACATCACCGCCTCCGCGGAATTCAATTTTTATGTCGATCCCGAGGCTGCAGCGCGTGTCCTCCTGAGCGGTGCGGCGATTACCATGATCCCGTTGGACTGCACTCACCAGGCGCTGATTACCGATGAGCGTCTGGAAATGCTGCGCGCCGCAGCCACGCCGGTGGGCACCGCTTTCTACCATCTGCTGGATTGGAACAAGCGCTTTGACCGTGCCAAGTACGGATGGGCCGGTGGTCCCCTGCACGACGCGACCGTGACTGCCTGGCTTTTGTCACCGCAACTGTTCGCCGGCCGCCACGTTCATGTGGATATCGAATGCGTAAGCCCCCTAACCCTGGGCGCCAGCGTAGTGGATTGGTGGGGTGTAAGCGGAAAGGCCGCGAACGCCCTGGTCTTGCGGAGCATCGATGCCGAAGGCTATTTCCGTTTGATCTTCGGAAGACTCCTGCGTCTCTAGTCGCTGCTAACCTGTCTGCAGGACAAAGAAGCAATGACAAAGACATCCATGATCCTGGTCGTTCTGGCGGTGTGCAGTGTTGGATTCGATTTGCAGGCACAGGACAACGGACACCCCATTCCCCATCTCGTCCAGAAGGACGGCCGCTACGCCTTGTTCGTCGACGACGCGCCCTTCCTGATCCTGGGTGCACAGGCAAATAACTCGAGCAACTGGCCGGCCACCCTCCCCAAGGTGTGGTCCGCTATCGAATACCTGCACGCCAACACGCTCGAGATCCCGATCTATTGGGAACAGTTCGAGCCCCAGCCAGGGCAGTTCGACTACACCGCGATGGATACCATCCTGGCTCAGGCGCGCGAACATCACGTCCACCTGGTCCTGCTTTGGTTCGGCACCTGGAAGAACGGCAGCCAGCACTATATGCCCGAGTGGATGAAGCGCGAGCCCCAGCGCTACTTCCACGTGACCAATAAGCGCGGAGAGCCGGTTGACTCGCCCTCACCCTTCGCTGCGGCGTCGCTCGCCGCCGACATCCATGCGTTCACCTCGTTCATGCAGCACCTCAAAGCCGCGGACCCGGAGCGAACAGTGCTGATGGTGCAGGTGGAAAATGAAACCGGCACCTGGGGGGCCCTGCGCGATAACTCTCCGGCCGCGGAAAAGCTCTTTGCCGCTCCAGTTCCAACGGACGTGCTGAAGGCCATGAACAAGCGGCCCGCGACGCCCTCCGCAAATTGGCAGGATGTCTTTGGTCCCGAGGCCGAAGTGTGCTTCCACGCCTGGGCAGTTGCCAGGTACGTGCAGCAGGTTGCCGCCGCAGGGAAGGCAGTTTACCCACTGCCGCTCTATACCAACGCCGCATTGCGTGATCCGCTCAAGCCGGGCGCTCCCGGTAGTTATGAAAGTGGAGGCCCCACCGACAATGTGATTCCCATCTGGAAAGCCGAGGCCCCCGCACTCGATCTGCTCGCGCCGGACATCTACCTGTCCGAGAGCGCAGCCTATCTGAAAGTGTTAGAGCTCTACCATCGACCCGACAATGCCTTGTTTGTTCCCGAAACCAGCGGATCCGCCAATGTGGCTCGCTTCTTCTTTTCCGCCCTCGGCCTGCAGGCCATAGGCTTTTCGCCCTTCGGTCTGGATTACACCCGCGTGCACCCCCCGCAAACCGGCGAACCCGGGGCGCCAGAGAGTTTTCTCGAGCCGACGGCGCAGAATTACCGGCTGATCGGCCCCATGATGCGCGACGTCGCCCGCCTTAATTTTGCCGGCAAGCTTCAGGCTGTCGCGGAAGTGAGTGGGGCATTGACCCAAACCCTCCACTTCGGCTCGTGGGACGCGGCGGTTTCCTACGGAGCGGTCCGGAATAGTCCTGCCAAAGGCAATCCCGAGCCGGTAGGGCGCGCCCTGGTTGCCCAATTGAACGACGAACAGTTTCTCGTGACAGGATTGTTCTGCCGCGTCGACTTCCATCCCACCGATGCAAATAAGCATCGCCAGTTCCTGCGGGTGGAAGAAGGCGCCTACGAAAACGGCGTCTTCCAGTTCAAGCGCATCTTGAACGGCGATCAAACGGACTGGGGACTCAACTTCTCTGCGGAACCTGAGGTGTTGCGGGTTTCGGTCGCCACCTACTGAGATCGTTATTGGGCCGGGGGCGCGGTCCGGTTTGGTTGCGGCTGAGGCAGGGAGCGCAGAGAGTTCGGCGCCGTCACCAGCTTTTGCAGCAGGGCGACCGGCAGCGTAGCCGTAACCACGGCACGGTCGTTCTTGTGCTCAATGCTGGTGGAATTGAGCAGGTCGCGTATATCGGCATTGGTCATTGCGGAAGGCAGATTGTTCTCCGCCGCACGGCCGATGGCGACCAGGGTATTCAAGGCGTCGGAGGAGACCGTGGCGGCCAGCGCCGTTGGGGCAATTTCCTCGATCTTGAGGCGCAAAGCACCACCCCAGCGCAGGGAACCGATAAAGGTGGTGTTGAGAGCTATAGGAAAATGAAATCCCATCAGGTTGATGCCATCGCTCTTGAGCGGCACGCTGATCTTCCCAATTCCCCACGCGACCGAGAGCAATGGAACCTCGGCGTAATGATCCGTGAGCAGAGAAGAGCCGGAAAAGGGCAGTGCCGAGGTGCGGTAGCGGTCGAGCATGGAGTGAATCTGCTCTGGCGTGGGCGTGTTGGAGGCGGCCACCATGTCGTAGCCGAGCAGGGCTACGCGTACCGTGCGGCCATGGCTCGGGATGTCGTAGATGGTGTGTCCGGCATATTGTTCCGTTTGCGCGGCGATCGATCCCAGGTAAGTACTGAGGCGCTGGCCGTCGAGGTGACCAAGAAAGACCTCAGAGTAGGCCACCGCCCCGTTGGGGCCCAGGGGGTTGGGCATGCGGTGCAGGGCGAAGGCCACCTCGTCCAGGTCGCGTTCGAATTCGAATCCGGTGGCGTCGATAAACGCTTGATACTGGGGATCGTGGGGCACCTGGTGCTGGTCGAAGTGGGTGTAGGCGCGCAGCGGCCGGAGGTTGAAATAGAGAATGCAGTCAGACTCCGGAAGCAGCCTGGCGGCCTCGGGCGGGGCCTTGCGTCGCAGGTACGCAGCCAGCGCCACCAGCAGCAGGACGAGCAAAACAATGATGATGGTCGCCTTGGTGCGCCTGGGCATGCGGGGTACGGTTTACCACCCTCATCGATCGAGGAATGATAGCATCCGGCGGCGGCGGTTCACTGATCGCGCTCGGCTCGCCACCGGGCGCCAAATGGATCCTGCGGCAAATTGCGGAGCCGTTCCGGCCTGTGGTAACCTTGGCAATTGTGAGCCTGCTCCGCGAGCGGGAAACACGGCTGTTCGGGCTGGCGTAGCTCAGCTGGTAGAGCATCTGATTTGTAATCAGACGGTCGGGGGTTCAAGTCCCTTCGCCAGCTCCAGAGTTTCGTTTCGCCGGTAAGCATGCTTTAGGGTATCCCGCCGCAATCATTCCACACTGACGGTCTATTTCCTTTGAGCTGGCTGCGCGGGAAAGCGTCTGCGGAATGGGGTCGTGTGGATGGCCTTCGGCTTCGCGGCGATTTTTTTTGTCGGATCGGGAGCCATGTCTGTCCCGGTCTGCAGTTGTGCACAGGTGGCCGAGCGGTTAATGGCAGCAGACTGTAAATCTGCCGCTCCTTGGAGCTACGGAGGTTCGAATCCTCCCCTGTGCACCATGGGTTGCAATGCTGGAGTGGAGAATTGTCATCCCGATCGGAGCGCACCGGATTTCCTGCTACGCGGCACTCGCAAGAGACCACGTGTGCGGCTTTCGGTGAGGAAAGCCGCATGAATTTCGCCAACGCCCCGATGTCAACAGGAAATCCGGGGTAGCGTAGTGGAGGGACCAGACCAGTGCACGTGGAAACCGGGCCGCGGTCGCCGCGGCGCAAATGGATTGCCCTGGCACTGCTGGTAGCCCTCGCAGGTTTG
Organism: uncultured Acidobacteriaceae bacterium; assembly: GCA_963788515.1. Taxonomy (GTDB): domain Bacteria; phylum Acidobacteriota; class Terriglobia; order Terriglobales; family Acidobacteriaceae; genus PALSA-350. The sequence goes on along the minus strand of CAWBGZ010000015.1, from coordinate 276,884 downwards.
GCGGCGAAAACCATCGACCCCGGTAGGGTGCGCTTGGTGGTATTACTGTTGCTGGGTTTTTTCGCATTGCGGATTGTGCTCACTGCCGCCGCTTCGCGATAGCATGGGTAAGGTTTAGGGCTGATGTAGCTCAGTCGGTAGAGCACTCCCTTGGTAAGGGAGAGGTCACCGGTTCAATCCCGGTCATCAGCTCCAGGATTTGTTACAGGTGCGTAGTTGGGTAGAGCGAAAGCCTACCTGCAACGGAAACGATAAGCATCAGCTCCAAGAATTAGGCGAGTAGCCACACGAAGGGCACGCCTTTACAAACCCGGTCTTTGAAGGGTACGGGCTTGAGCCCGTACGTAAATGGTTTTAAGAGGTCCGGCTTTAGCCGCTGAGGGACCTGTTCATCCCTCTTCCGACTTTCCGCACCGCTCTTCAGCAGTGCCGAAAAGTCTGGTCTAATGAGGGCTTTAGAGCTTGCGGAAAACTCCGGTTTTTGAAGGGTACGAGCTTCAGCTCGTACGTGAGTGTTTGCAAAAAGGTCAGGGTTTAGCCCCTGAGGGATGACTTTTTCGAGGCTCAGCGGTTTTTTTCCGCAACCTCTTTCTCCATGCCGCAGAGGCTGGGCCAATCAGGGTTTAGCCCCTGAGGTACGTTTTTACCGATGTCATCGTTGTTACGGGTGTTGTTGGGGAGACCCGCGGGAGTAACTCAGTGGTAGAGTCACAGCCTTCCAAGCTGTTGGTCGCGGGTTCGATTCCCGTCTCCCGCTCCAAACTTTTTTTTGCGTGAGAGCCTCCGAAATGTTTGTGCAGACAGTCTTACCGGTTGAGGACGAGGCGCATTTCGCCGCCGTCAAGGCGTCGCTTGAGCCCTTGTTCGCTCCCGGCAACGTCGCCGGGTATCTGAAGCGGGTGCAGCGATCCAAGCTGCGGGTGCGGGATTTCGAGGGCTTGCTGCAGCGTGGACTGCTGGGTGGGACGACGGCCGAGGCTTATCGGGCACTGGGCAATTCTGACCGCGGCCAGGCGCGTGAGCTGTACCTTTCACTGGTGGAAAAAGTTGCGCCGGAGCTGCGCACCAGGTTTTTAAAGTTATATGCCTACTACTGAACTGGCGATCCCAGTGGCACGGGAAAGCACGTATATCGTGGTCTGGGAGTTCCAGGTCAAGGAGGAGTGCCGGGCGGAGTTTGTGGCGGCCTACGGGCCGGATGGGGATTGGGCGCGCCTTTTCCGCCGCTCCCCGGAGTTCCTGGGGGTGGAACTGGTGGGTAGCGTAGGCAACCCGGCCCGCTTCTTCACCCTCGACCACTGGAGTTCAGCAACAGGATTGGATCTGTTCCTGGCTAATAATGCGACCGCCTACGACGTTCTGGATCGGCGGTTTACCGGTCTTACTGTGTGGGAGCGACGGATTGGCAGCTTTCCCTGTGAGGCTTAGCGGGGAGCGGGGCGAGCGAGTTTCAAGAGGTTTACTGGAAGGTAGAGAGGGACGAGATGGCGAAGGAGAAGTTTGACCGGTCCAAGCCGCACGTGAATGTGGGGACGATTGGACACATTGATCACGGCAAGACGACGCTGACGGCGGCGATCACCAAGGTATTGTCGAAGCACAATCCGAAGATACAGTTTCGTTCGTTTGATTCGATTGACAATGCGCCTGAGGAGCGGGAGCGTGGCATTACGATTGCCACCGCGCACGTGGAGTATGAGACGGCCAACCGTCACTATGCGCACGTGGACTGCCCGGGCCACGCCGACTACATCAAGAACATGATTACCGGCGCGGCGCAAATGGATGGAGCGATTCTGGTGGTGGCGGCGACCGATGGTCCGATGCCGCAAACCAAGGAACACGTGCTCTTGGCCCGCCAGGTAGGTGTTCCCTACATCGTGGTGTTTCTGAACAAGTGCGACGCGGTCGAGGACGAGGAGCTGACCGACCTGGTGGAGATGGAAGTCCGGGAGCTGCTGTCGAAGTACAACTTCCCTGGGGACGATGTGCCGGTGATTCGCGGCTCTGCCCTGGGTGGGTTGAACGGCGAAGCGCAGTGGGAAGCGAAGATTGATGAGTTGATGGATGCGGTAGACAAGAACGTACCCTTGCCGGCGCGCGCCATTGACCAGCCCTTCCTGATGCCGATTGAGGATATTTTCTCGATTTCCGGCCGTGGCACGGTGGTGACGGGCAGGATCGAGCGGGGCAAGATCAAGGTGGGCGAGGAAGCGGAGATCGTCGGTTTCCGGGAGACCCGCAAGACGGTGGTCACCGGGGTCGAAATGTTCAAGAAGCAGCTGGATGAAGGACTTGCGGGCGACAACGCGGGTCTGCTGCTGCGCGGCATTGCCAAGGAAGACGTGGAGCGCGGGATGGTATTGGCCAAGCCTGGCTCGATCACGCCGCACACCAAGTTCAAGGGCGAGATTTACGTGTTGAGCAAGGAAGAGGGTGGCCGTCACACGCCGTTCTTCAATGGCTACCGGCCGCAGTTTTACTTCCGGACGACGGATGTGACCGGTACGGCGAAGCTGCCGGAAGGCACGGAGATGGTGATGCCGGGAGACAATGTGCAGCTGGAGATTGAGCTGCACACCCCGGTGGCCATGGAAAAGGGCCTCCGTTTTGCCATCCGCGAGGGTGGCCGCACGGTAGGCGCCGGCACCATCAGCGAAATCATCAAGTAAGAGCAGAGAATGGGTGGCCCCAGAAGAAACCTGGGTGGCCCATTCAAGCCGCCTTTTGGCTTGAGTGGGTTAATCAACAGTCAGTCAGTAAGTAGGATGCCCTTTTCCAGGCTTTTTCCGGAAAAGGGCAGTTTTTCAAGTCTGGAAATTTCAGGGGCGGCATTGCCCCAGAATCGGTTAGGATAGACTAATGCGTGAAATAATTACCCTTCAGTGTCCGGTATGCAAGGAGCGCAATTACTCGACGACGAAGAACAAGAAGACGACCACAGGCCGGCTTGAGTTCTCGAAGTTCTGCAATCGCTGCCGCAAGCATACCGCACACAAAGAAACGAAATAACAAGGCGTTTGTTCGACGTAACGACTGTTTTTTTGCTGCCTCTGGCTCCTTGGTACGGCTCGCGGTGATACGACATCGGTCAGGATCCCTTCACGGCAGTATTATTGTCTGAAGCCGCCTGGTGGCTCGAGAGAGCCCACGAGAAGCTCATGAACCTCTTGCGGAGCGTTGCCGTTTTTGGCGTTGGCAGAGATGCAGCACTTTAACGGTTCCACCGTAGGTGTAACCGGAGGAGCGCTATAAATTTGAGGGGCGTAAGCTCAACGGTTAAACTGTCGGTCTCCAAAACCGAACTTGGGGGTTCGAATCCCTCCGCCCCTGCCAGTTCGTGAGTGTTCGTGATTACCCCATGTGACTAGGCGAGTCGGGCCTGGGGAAGAAGGAAGCATTATGGCGAAGTCGACCACCGTGGTTCGCGACGAGAAGCAGAGCCCACCGCCCGAGAAGGCTCTGACCAAGGCAAAAGTCGCGGACAAGTTGGCAGAACGAGGGCAAGAGAGTCCTGGGCCGGGCAACCAGCTCACGGGGATGTTTACCAGGACTGCGGATTTTCTTAGGGATGTGCGCAGCGAAATGCGCAAAGTGACCACACCGTCGCGAGAGGAAGTGCAGACCACAACGACGGTGGTGATTGTGACGGTCTTTGCCTTCGCTGCCTATTTCTATGTCGTGGATGCGGTACTTAGCCGTGTGATCCAGTCGCTGCTGCACTGGCTGGGCGGGGTACAGTAAGTGCTGAAAGAGAAATTAGAGAAATCGATGACGGAAGAAACAAATCCTGAGACCCCCCACCTCAACCCTGAGGAGGGGCTCACCCCGTCGGCCAACGAGCGTTTCAAGTGGTACATCATCCACGCGTATTCGGGCTTTGAACGCAAAGTAAAAGAGTCGATCGAGGGCCGGGTACAGGCCTTTGGCCTGCAAAACAGGATTGGCCGGGTCATGATCCCAACCGAGCCGGTGACCGAGGTCTTCAACGGGAAAAAGCGTACCGTCGAACGGGTCTTTCTGCCAGGGTACGTGCTGGTGGAGATGGACCTGGATAACGATCTGTGGCACGTGATGAAGAACACGCCGCGGGTGACAGGCTTTCTGGGCACGGGAGACAAACCGGTTGCGTTGAGCGAGCAGGAAGTCAGTTCGATCCTCTTCCGCACCGATGTTTCCAAAGACAAGCCGCGGATGAAGATCAAGTTCGAGAAGAATGAATCGGTACGCATCACCGATGGCCCCTTCGCCAATTTCAATGGCGTGGTCGACGAGGTCAATGAAGACCGCGAGACGCTGAAGGTGATGGTCACGATCTTTGGGCGGTCGACGCCGGTCGAACTCGAGTTCGGCAAAGTCGAAAAAGTGGTTTAGAGCGTTTTTGCTAATGGTGTAGACGAGAAAACTGAATCCGACGCGGTCATTCCGTCAAAGAATGGCCGCACATAACTGATCCCACCGGATCACAGTATTAGCAAAAATGCGTTAGTGAAAGGTTATTAAGAAATGCCTCCAGTTAAGAAAGTACAGACCCAGGTAAAGTTGCAGATTGAAGCGGGCAAGGCGACTCCGGCGCCCCCGGTAGGCCCGGCGTTAGGCCAGGCGCAGGTCAATATCATGGAGTTCTGCAAGCAATTCAACGCGCGGACCCAGAACAAGGAAATGGCGGGCCTGATCATCCCAGTGGTGATCACGGTCTATGTGGACCGCACCTTTACCTTTGTCACCAAGACCCCGCCGGCAGCGGTGCTGCTGAAGAAAGCCGCCAACCTGGCCAAGGGCTCCGGCACCCCCAACAAGGACAAGGTAGGCACGGTAAGCGAGAAGCAGATCCTGGAAATTGCCAAGCAGAAGATGCCCGACCTGAATACCGTTTCCGTGGAATCCGCGGTAAAGAGCATTAAAGGCACGGCACGGTCCATGGGGATCGAAGTCACTGCCTAGCTGAAAGGTTCCCGACCGGTTCTTCTCCTCCCTTCGTCACGGCTGCAAAGGTGAGCGCAAACCTCCCCTTTGTCATCCCGAGCGAAGCCGAGGGATCTGCAGTTCCGCTTTCCCTCTCGCAAATTTGAGTGGGAAGAAAATTGTGAGATAATCAAAAATGCGTCTTGAGCAGCAGGCAGACGCAAGTCAACGGTCGCGCAAGCAATAACAGCGGCCCATACCACGGCGGGACGGCAGCAAGGTCCAGGGCGGTGGAAGACAGAGGAAGCATGGCAAAGAAAATCAGCAAAAACATGGCGAAGGTGCGCGCCCAGGTGGAAGACCGGCCGTACTCGCTGCAAGACGCAGTTCCCCTACTCAAAAAAGTTCAATATGCCAAGTTCGACGAGACCGTCGATCTCACCCTGCGTCTCGGCGTAGACCCTAAGCATGCCGACCAGATGGTGCGCGGAACCGTTGTTCTGCCGCACGGACTAGGCAAGACCAAGAAAGTGGCCGTGATCGCCTCCGGCGACCGCATGCGCGAGGCGGAAGCAGCCGGCGCCGACATTGTGGGCGGCGAAGATATGGTAGAGAAGATACAAAAGGAAAGCTGGACCGATTTCGACGCCCTGATCGCCACCCCGGACATGATGAAGTCCGTTGGCCGGTTGGGTAAGGTGCTCGGCCCCCGCGGCCTGATGCCCAATCCCAAGACCGGCACCGTCACCAACGACGTGGCCGCGGCGATTCGGGAGATCAAGGCCGGTAAGGTCGAGTTCCGGACCGATAAAACCGCGCTGGTGCACGTTCCGGTGGGCAAGCTCTCCTTCCCGCCGCAGAAGCTGATCGACAATGCGACCACGGTCATCAACAGCGTCGTCCGGGCCAAGCCGTCAGCGGCTAAGGGCAAGTACATCAAGGGCATTACGCTGAGCTCGACCATGGGCCCCGGGATCCCGCTTAACAGCGAGGTTGCTGAGGCCGCTGCTAAGCCCTAATTCGATTTTTGTACGAATTTTATAAAGTTTTACCTACGCCGGCATCCCCGCGTAGAACCCCTCCCCGGCACGGCGAGGTGGGATAAAAGGCTGGTTTTATGGCACTTACGAAGGCAAAAAAGGCAGTACAGATCGATCATCTTGCGCACGAGCTGGAAGGCTCGACCAGCGCCATTGTCGGCACCTTTGCCAAGCTCACCGTCTCCCAGGACTACGAGCTGCGCAAGGTGGTTCGGACCGCGGGTGGCCGTTACCGGGTGCTTAAGAACAAGCTGGCTGCCCGGGCTTCCAAGGGAACCAAGGTGGAGCTGGCCCTCCAGGGGCTGAAGGGCGTTTCGTCCGTAGCCTACACCAGTGGCGATCCTGTCACCCTGGCGAAGGCGCTCTCTACCTGGATGCAGGAGAACGCTGAATTCACCTTCAAGCTGGGTATTGTCGACGGACACGTCATCACCGTGGAAGAAGTGAAGCAGTTGGCGACGATGCCGTCCAGAGAGGCGATCTTCTCCAAGCTGCTCTTCCTCATCAACGCTCCCGCGCAGCGCTTGGTCACAGTCATGAATGCCGCTGGCCGCGATCTCGCGGTAGTGATCAACCAGGCAGTCGAGCAAGGAAAGTTTACCCCTGCCGCGGCTCCCAGCAAGCCGGCAGTCGCAGAAGCAGCGCCAGCGGTCGAGGAGAAACCTGAGGTTGCAGCGGCTCCGGCAGCAGCGGTGGCGACTCCCGAGGCGTCAGCACCCGCCGAAACGGCTCCCGCGGTTGAGGCTCCGGAAACAGCGGCTCCGGTGGCTGAGACGACGGCGGTTGAGGCTCCGGTAGCTGAGACGACGGCGGCAGAGGCCGAGGCGGCCGGGACTAACGAAGATTCGCAAACGGCGGCTGCGGCTACCGAGCCGCCTGTCGAGGGATAAGTTGTTGATTATGAAGGGTACGGGCTTCAAGCCCTGAAGGGTACGGCCTTTAGACCGTACGTTAATACTGCCGATGGACGGGGCTTTATAGGTTGCAAAAAGACTGAGGTTTTGTGTCAGGGCCCGACTTTAGTCGGGCCGTAAATGGTTGAAAATACGACGGGCTTTAGCCCCTGAGGCATTGTTTCCCTGCCCGGGTGCAGGATTTTGCTGGGGTTCCCAGAAATTTGTTGAAACTGTGAAGGGATGCTTGGTCTGGGCATATCGGAAACCTTCGCGGCAGCAGTAGGCGAGGCTGTATAAGAGCTTCTGCTAGTAGCAACTGAGTATACGTGAGTGTTACCAAAGTTTTGTTCCAGTGGAGAGAAAAATGGCGGATTTGCAGCAGTTGGAAGATCAGATCGTAAGCTTGAGCCTTTTGGACGCGGCGGCTCTGGTGAAGAAGCTTGAAGAGCGGCTGGGTGTTTCGGCGGCAGCCGCAGCCCCGGTGGCCGTAGCGGGTGGTGGAGGCGGCGCTGCCGTCGCTGCGCCGGTTGAAGAGAAGACCGAGTTCACCGTCATCCTCAAGGATGCAGGTGCCAACAAGATCAATACCATCAAGGCAGTGCGGGAAGTGACCTCACTCGGCCTGAAGGAAGCCAAAGACCTGGTCGATGGCGCCCCCAAGCCGCTGAAGGAAAACGTCAGCAAGGAAGAAGCCGAGACCGTCCGTAAAAAGTTCGAGGGCGTGGCTACCGTCGAAGTCAAGTAAAAAAGTCGTTTTTATTCGATTAGCAAGTTGCGTGCCAAAGCAGGACGCGCTATGATTATTTTTAGCGCGTCTCTGCCAGGCTTAAGCTTGTTACCTGACCGAGCGGTTCTTTGCATGCGATTCTCTTTAAGAGATGGCAATCCTTCGTATGCGATCTACTATTCCGGCGCATTCTGTGCCGGCACACACCTGCGAAATGGGCGGCGGACTTCGTGGTGTGGTGAACGATCTGCTGTAGGGCGGCGCACACGCGGCGTATTGGTATCAGCGGGATTCGAAAATTCTCATCTTGTCAAGTGCACAATTCGGTTGTGACGCTCGTGGGTAGCACTGTCCCCGCGAGCAGTTTGCGTCTCACCGTGCTGCGCCCTTGCCTGCCTGGAAAACCTCCGCTGAAGTCGATCGCGTTAAGACCCCGACTTGCCGTCCAGGGGCCACCGGGCAATTAAAACCTGACGTTCGCTCGTCAGTCAACATTGCCTAGCAAATAAAAGCGCAGTGTGTTCGCCGACACGAGGCGGCAAACACACGTCAACGCGCAGCAAAAAACATCTGGGGAACCGCGAGACTCGGCCGGTACCCCAACTTGCAACACCTCGCGTCCCACGAGTCTCAGGAGTGAAGCATGCCGAACGAGCACCGCGCCATTCGTAGCCGTCTCGATTTTTCCAAGATCCCAACCGCTATTCAGATCCCGAACCTGATTGAAGTGCAGCGCCGCTCCTATGAGCGCTTTCTGCAGATGGATAAACTGCCCTCGGAGCGCGAAGACAACGGGCTGCAGTCCGTATTCGTCTCGGTTTTCCCCATCACCGATTTCCGCAACATCTCGCAGCTGGACTTTGTGGACTTCTCCATTGGCAACTGGGAGTGCAAGTGCGGTCACCTCAAGGGACTGCATCACCTGCGTACCGCCTGCGTCAACTGCGGAGCCATGGTGATCACCGACCCCTTCCATCCGGGAGAGGTTCTCTGCCAGAAGTGCGGCACCTACAACAAGAACACCCCCGATTTTTGCAACAAGTGCGGTGATCCAGTCGGTCTGCAGTTGAAGTATGACCAGGCGGAGTGCGAAGAGCGCGGCATGACCTACTCCGCGCCCCTCAAGGTGACTGTTCGCCTCACCATCTACGACAAAGACCCGGAAACGGGCGCGAAATCCATTCGTGACATTAAGGAACAGGAAGTGTTTTTCGGCGACATTCCGCTGATGACACAGAATGGCACCTTCATCGTCAACGGCACCGAGCGCGTCATCGTCAGCCAGTTGCACCGCTCGCCCGGCGTTTTCTTTGAGACGGCCAGCAACCGCACCTACTTCCTGGGCAAGATCATCCCCTACCGCGGTTCTTGGGTGGAGTTCGAGTACGACCAGAAGAACACCCTCTACGTCCGTATCGACCGCAAGCGCAAGTTCCTGGGCACCATCTTCCTGCGCGCCCTGGGTCTGCGATCGGATGAAGACATCCTCAAGACCTTCTACCTGGCCGACACCATCAACGTAAAGGATGGCAAGCTTTCCTGGCAGATCAGCGAGGATGCGGAGAAGGGGACCCACCTGTTGGGCGCCAAGCCGGCCCACGCAGTCGTGGTGAAGGGCGAAGAGATTGCCCACTCCGGACGCAAGATTACGCCCAGCATCCTCAAGGCGCTGCGCAACCACAAAGTCACCTCGGTAGAGATTGAAACCGCCGAGCTGGACGGTGCAATGACCCTGGCCGACGTGGTCGACACCACCACCGGCGAAGTCCTGCTCGAGGCCAATCACGAGCTGACCGCGGACAAGATCCACAAGATCACCGAGAGCGGCGTCACGTCGTTCCAGGTCTTCTTCCCCGATCGCGACGACGTAGGCAACATCATCACCAACACCCTTCGCCGCGACTCGGTGCGCAAGCCTGAGGAAGCGCTGATTGAGATCTACCGCAAGCTGCGTCCGGGTGATCCGCCGACGCTTGATACCGCCACCGCGTTATTCGAAGGCATGTTCTTCGATCCGCGCAAGTACGACTTTTCGCGCGTAGGCCGCCTGAAGTTCAACATCAAGCTCTACGAATCGCAGGACGCGACCCAGCTCGACAAGCGCACCCTGACGCCGGAAGACTTTTACGGGACCATCCGTTATTTGCTTAAGCTGCGCAAGAACATCGGCGTAGTGGACGACATCGATCACCTCGGCAATCGCCGGGTGCGCGCTGTCGGCGAGCTGATGGAGAATCAGTTCCGCATCGGCCTGGTGCGCATGGAGCGCGCTATCAAGGAGAAGATGAGCGTGTATCAGGAGATGTCGACAGCGATGCCGCATGACCTGATCAACGCCAAGCCGGTGATGGCGGCCATCCGCGAATTCTTCGGCTCTTCGCAGCTGTCGCAGTTCATGGATCAGACCAACCCTCTCTCTGAGATCACCCACAAGCGGCGGCTTTCCGCCCTTGGGCCGGGCGGTCTGAGCCGAGAGCGTGCGGGCTTTGAAGTGCGCGACGTACACCCTACGCACTACGGCCGCATCTGCCCCATTGAGACCCCGGAAGGTCCGAACATCGGCCTCATCAGCTCGCTGTCGTGCTTTGCCCGCATTAACGAGTACGGCTTCATCGAGTCGCCCTACCGGCGGGTGCGCGACGGTCACATTCTTGACTTCGTACAGGTCACGAATGCAGGCGAAAGCGGCTTGCGCGTGGGCGATCCGCTGGAAAAGAAAGAAGCACTGCGGCTGAACGAGAAGTTGGCCGCCGAGCACAAGCGGGTCATCGAGTTCGATCCCTTCTCCTTCTATCTGTCAGCGTGGGAAGAAGACCGTCACACCATTGCCCAGGCCAACATTGAACTGGATTCCGCCGGTCACATCGTCGACGATCTGGTCAACGCCCGCCGCCAAGGCAACTTTGTCCTCGTGAACCGCGCCGAAGTGGATTACATCGACGTAAGCCCCAAGCAATTGGTCTCGGTCGCTGCTTCGCTGGTGCCCTTCCTCGAGCACGACGACGCCAACCGCGCCCTGATGGGCGCCAACATGCAACGCCAGTCGGTTCCCCTGCTGGTGGCGGAAGCGCCGCTGGTGGGTACCGGAATGGAAGGCGTCACTGCGCGCGACTCCGGAGCCGTCATTCTGGCCAAGCGCAACGGCATCGTCGATTCTGTTGACTCCGAGCGCATCATCGTCCGCGTGGAGGGTGAGCATCATCCCACCCAGTTGTCCCGCGAGGTTGGCTCGGATATCTATCAGCTGATCAAGTTCAAGCGTTCCAACCAGAACACTTGCATCAATCAGAAGCCGATTGTTCGCCAGGGCGACCGGGTGATCAAGGGGCAGGTGATCGCCGATGGTCCTTGCACCGAGCAGGGCGAGTTGGCTCTGGGGCGTAATGTCCTGGTGGCCTTCATGCCGTGGCGCGGTTACAACTTCGAAGACGCGATCCTGATCTCTGAAAAGCTGGTGCGTGACGACTATTACACCTCGGTGCACATCGAGGAGTTTGAAATCGAAGCTCGCGACACCAAGCTCGGACCGGAAGAAATCACGCGTGATATTCCCAACGTCTCCGAGTCGGCACTGCGTGACCTGGACGAAAGCGGAGTCATCCGCATCGGCGCCAAGGTCAAGCACAACGACATTCTGGTAGGCAAGGTAACGCCCAAAGGCGAAACCCAGCTCACACCGGAAGAGAAGCTGCTGCGCGCCATCTTCGGTGAAAAGGCCGGCGATGTTCGCGATGCATCGTTGACCTGCCCTCCGGGTATCGAAGGCACCGTGGTCGATGTCCGCATCTTCTCCCGCAAGGGTCAGGAGAAGGACGAGCGCGCCAAGCTGATCGAAGGCGAGCAGATTGCCAAGCTCGAAAAGAACCTGGCTGACGAAATCCGCATTCTCACCGACGAGCGGTTGAAGCGGTTGGAATCGATTCTGGGCGGCAAGGAAGTGCTGGCTGACCTGCACGACGAGCGCACCAACAAGCGCCTCATCGTGAAGGAACAGATCATCGATCGCGATACCATCGAGCGCATCTCCACCCGCAACCTGAAGCGTATTCGCTACGCCGACAAGGATCCGCGCGTCAACGAGCAGATCGACGAGATCGAGGAGATGACCTCGCGCCAGATCGATGTGCTGCGCAAGATCACCAACGAGAAGATCGGCAAGCTGCAGAAGGGGGATGAGCTGGCGCCAGGCGTGATCAAGCTGGTCAAGGTCTACATCGCCATGAAGCGCAAGCTGTCGGTGGGCGATAAGATGGCCGGCCGCCACGGGAACAAGGGCGTCATTGCCCGCATTCTTCCCGAGGAGGATATGCCTTACCTGCCCAACGGTACGCCGGTGGAGATCGTTCTCAACCCGCTCGGTGTTCCTTCGCGTATGAACGTGGGTCAGATCCTGGAGACGCATCTGGGCTGGGCCGCACATCAGCTGGGCGAAAAAATTGCCGAAGTGGTGCAGCGCAATCACGATGCCAACGAGGTTCGCGCATTGGTGACGGAGCGTTTTGCCAACACGGCGACGCTGCGGCAACTGCTGGAACTCGACGACGAGATGCTGTTACGGGTCGCGGCGGGCATGAAGCGCGGCATCTGGTTCGGCACCGCCGTATTCGACGGCGCCAAAGAAGCAGAGCTCAAAGCGCTGTTGGCTGCGGCCGAACTACCCAGCTCCGGCAAGACGCCGCTCTTTGACGGCATGACGGGCGAGGAGTTCGAGCAGCCTGCAACGGTAGGGTACATCTACATGCTGAAGCTTTCCCACCTGGTCGACGACAAGATTCACGCGCGTTCGATCGGACCGTATTCGCTTATCACGCAGCAGCCGCTGGGTGGCAAAGCGCAATTCGGCGGACAGCGTTTCGGTGAGATGGAAGTGTGGGCGCTCGAAGCCTACGGCGCTGCCTACATCCTGCAGGAGCTGCTGACTGCCAAGTCCGATGACGTCTATGGCCGTACCAAGATCTACGAGGCCATCGTCAAGGGCGAGGCGGCCATCGAGCCTGGCGTTCCAGAGTCGTTCAACGTGCTGATTCGTGAGCTGCAGTCCCTCTGTCTCGATGTGGAATTGATCAAGCAACCGGAAAAGAGACTTCCGGCGCCGGCTGTCGCAGCGGCGGACTAAGCAGGGCTTCATGGGTTGCAAGAAAACTGGGGTTTTGTGTCAGGCGCGACTTTAGTCGGGCCGTAATCGATGCAAGACTTCAGGGCTTTAGAAGCCGCGGAAAAGCTGGGGTTTTGTGTCAGGGCACGACTTTAGTCGGGCCGTAATCGATGCAAGACTTCAGGGCTTTAGAAGCCGCGGAAAAGCTGGGGTTTTGTGTCAGGGCACGACTTTAGTCGGGCCGTAATCGATGCAAGACTTCAGGGCTTTAGAAGCCGCGGAAAAGCTGGGGTTTTGTGTCAGGGCACGACTTTAGTCGGGCCGTAAGCGATACGAAATTTGAGGGCTTTAGCCCCTGGGTTTTTTCCCAGATTTCTTAAAACAAAGGCCTGTCCTCAAGGAATCGCTCCCGGGGAGGACAGGCCGAGCAGATTCATCCCGGGATCGTAGCCGGCACACTTCGGAGTATTGATCTGAAGTCGAGTGCCAAGGAGGGTCGTCTTGTACCGTTCCAGCCCATTTGAACTGACCAGCCCCATTACCGATTTCGATGCCATCCGCATCTCACTCGCCTCACCGGAAAAGATCCGCAGCTGGTCGCACGGGGAAGTGACCAAGCCGGAAACTATCAACTACCGCACCTTCAAGCCGGAGCGCGACGGACTCTTCTGCGCCCGCATCTTTGGCCCGGTGACTGACTGGGAATGCCTGTGCGGCAAATACAAGCGCATGAAGCATCGCGGAGTCATCTGCGACAAGTGCGGTGTCGAAGTCACTCTCTCCAAGGTTCGGCGTGAGCGACTCGGTCACATCGAGCTGGCATCGCCCTGCTCTCACGTGTGGTTCTTCAAAGGATTGCCGTCCCGCATCGGCCACCTGCTCGACATCTCTCTGCGTGACCTCGAAAGCGTTCTCTACTTCGAGAGCTACGTAGTCGTCGATCCAGGCGACGCGCCCGTGAAGGAACGCGAGATCATCAAGGACGAAGCCCGCTTCCGCGAGCTCGACACCCAATATCGCCCCACCGGCTTCAAGGGCATGATGGGCGCCGAAGCCATCAAGGAGCTGCTCAAGCGCGTCGTAGTCGACGAGCTGGCCATCGAGCTGCGCGAGCGCATGAAGACCGAGACCTCGCTGCAGAAGCGGTTGAAGTACGCCAAGCGTCTGAAAGTGGTCGAGGCCTTCCGCAAGTCCGGCAATAAGCCACAGTGGATGATTCTTGACGTGATCCCGGTCATTCCGCCGGAACTGCGTCCCCTGGTGCCGCTGGATGGCGGCCGCTTCGCGACCTCGGATCTGAACGATCTGTATCGCCGCGTCATCAACCGCAACAACCGCCTCAAGAAGCTGATGGACCTCCATGCGCCCGAAGTCATCGTGCGCAACGAAAAGCGCATGCTTCAGGAAGCAGTCGACGCCCTGTTCGATAACGGCCGTCGTGGCCGCGTCCTGCGTGGCGCCAACAACCGTCCGCTGAAGTCGCTCTCCGATACCCTCAAGGGCAAGCAGGGCCGCTTCCGTCAGAACCTATTAGGCAAGCGCGTCGACTACTCCGGCCGTTCCGTCATCGTGGTCGGTCCCGAGCTCAAGCTGCACCAGTGCGGCCTGCCCAAGAAGATGGCGCTCGAACTGTTCAAGCCCTTCATCTATCACCGGCTGGAACAGACCGGGCACTGCACGACCATCAAGCAAGCCAAGGAAATGGTCGAAATGCAGGAGCCCATCGTTTGGGACATCCTGGAAGAGGTCATCAAGGACCATCCAGTACTGCTCAACCGTGCGCCTACGCTCCATCGTCTGGGTATCCAGGCCTTTGAGCCGGTGCTGGTAGAAGGCAAGGCAATCAAGATCCATCCTCTCGTCTGCACCGCGTTCAACGCAGACTTCGATGGCGATCAGATGGCCGTGCACATTCCGCTGTCGCCCGAAGCCCAGGTAGAAGCCAGCGTACTCATGCTCGCATCGCACAACATCCTGTCGCCTGCCTCTGGTCAGCCGATCACCGTGCCCACGCAGGACATGGTGCTCGGTCTCTACTACCTGACCAAGGCCAAGAAGGGTGGCAAGGGCGAAGGCCGCGTCTTCGCCAACACCGAAGAAGTCCTGATGGCGCTCGAGGCCAAAGAGGTCGAAACACTGACCCCGATCCGTCTGCGCTTCACCGGGCCGGTGCTCGACATGACCACCGCCTACGACGATCAGGACCTGACCCACACCGAGCCGGTGATGTACGACAAGCAGTACATCTCGACCACGGTCGGCCGCGCCATCCTGAACGATGCGCTCTCTGACGGCATGCCTTATGTCAACGGCCTGCTGAAGAAGAAGGGCATTGGCCAGTTGGTGAACTACTGCTACCTGAACCTCGGTCTGGAAGTGACGGTCAAGATGCTCGACCGCATCAAGGATCTGGGCTTCGCCTACGCCACCCGCAGCGGCTTGTCTGTCGGCCTGGATGACATGGTCATCCCCGACACCAAGTACACCGTGGTGCGCGATGCGGAAAAGCAGGTCATCGCCGTGCAGCAGCAGTACCTGGACGGCGCCATCACCAATGGCGAGCGTAACAACAAGGTCATCCAGATCTGGTCAGCGGTAACCGAGAAGGTTGCCGATGAGATGTTTGACAACATGAAGAACGCCGACAAGGAGGGCATGATGAATCCGATTTACATCATGGCCGACTCCGGCGCTCGCGGTTCCAAACAGCAGATCCGTCAGCTCTCCGGCATGCGCGGCCTCATGGCCAAGCCTTCCGGCGAAATCATTGAAACGCCGATCACGGCTAACTTCCGTGAAGGTCTCACCGTGCTGCAGTACTTCATCTCCACCCACGGCGCTCGCAAGGGCCTCGCGGATACGGCATTGAAGACGGCAGACTCCGGTTACCTTACCCGCCGTCTCGTCGACGTGGCCCAGGACGTCATTGTCAGCGAGCAGAATTGCGGTACGGTCGAAGGCATCTACGTAGGCCCCATCGTTGAATCCGGCGAGATCATCGAGCCGCTGCGCGACCGCATCATCGGCCGTGTCTCGCTCGAGAAGATCAAGGACTTCGAAGGCCAGGTGATCGTCGACGTAAACCAGGAAATCAGCGAGGACTTCGCCAACGCGATCCAGGGTGCTGGTATCGAGAAGGTGAAGATCCGTTCGGTGTTGACCTGCGAATCCAAGCGCGGTGTCTGCATTCTCTGCTACGGACGCAACCTTGCTTCCGGCCGCATGGTGGAGTTGGGCGAGGCAGTCGGCGTGATCGCTGCGCAATCGATTGGCGAGCCGGGAACACAGCTGACCATGCGTACCTTCCACATCGGTGGTACCGCTTCCCGTGTTTCCCAGCAGTCTTCACTCGATGCGAAGAATCATGGAACCGTCCGCTTCTTGAACATGCTCACCGTTCGCGCCAAGTCGGGCGACCTGGTGGCCATGAACCGGTCGGGCGCCATCGCGGTTCTCGATGAACGTGGTCGCGAGAAGGAGCACTACCAGGTCGTCTACGGCGCCAAGTTGAAGGTCGAAGATGGTCAGCAGGTGCAACTGGGTCAGACGTTGGTCGAGTGGGATCCTTACACCTTTGCCATCCTGACCGAAATCGGCGGCACCATTCAGTTCAAGGATCTGCAGGAAGGCATCACCCTGAACGAAGAAGTCGATGAAGTGACAGGCCTGTCGCGTCTCGTGGTTGCGGAAGCAGCCGATGAGAAGCGTCAGCCGGCCATCGTCATCAAGGGTACGGGCGCCAAGGGCAACAAGCGGTATCTGATGCCCAGCCGTGCTCACCTCATGATTCAGGATGGCGACGAGGTCTTTCCTGGCGACGTACTGGCCAAGATCCCGCGTGAGACCACCCGTACCAAGGACATCACCGGTGGTCTGCCGCGCGTGGTCGAGCTGTTCGAAGCCCGCAAGCCGCGTGAAACCGCAATCATCAGCGAGATCGATGGTGTGGTGAAGTTCGGTGAAGTGGCCAAGGGTCAGCGCAAGATCTACGTGACCGCGGACAACGGCGAGGAGAAGGAATACTCGGTGCAGCGTGGCGTTCACGTGAACGTGCAGGAAGGCGAGCGTCTGAAGGCCGGCGAGCCTTTGATGGACGGTCCGCTGAACCCGCACGACATCCTGGCCGTACTTGGCGAGAAGGAGCTGCAAGGCTATCTGGTCAACGAAATCCAGGAAGTCTACCGCTTGCAGGGCGTGGCGATCTCAGATAAGCACATTGAGACCATCGTGCGTCAGATGCTGCGTTGGGTGAAGATCGAGGAAGTCGGCGACACGTCGTTCCTGCTGGAACAGCAGATCGACAAGTTCCGCTTCCGCGAAGAGAACGAGCGTGTGATAGCCAAGGGTGGCAGGCCGGCGATTGGCCGTCCGCTGCTGCTGGGCATCACCAAGGCCTCGCTCTCGACCGATTCCTTCATCTCCGCGGCATCCTTCCAGGAGACCACGCGTGTTCTCACCGAAGCCAGCATCAACGGTTCGGTAGACAGCCTGCGCGGCCTCAAGGAAAACGTCATCGTCGGTCGCCTCATCCCGGCAGGAACGGGCATGGAGTACTACCGCAACATCCAGCTATCGCAGGAACTCGAAGAAGCCGCTGCCCGCGTGCAGCAAGAAGTAACGGCCGCCTTCGAGGAAGCCGAGCGCGAGTTGGAGCTGATGCGGCAGGAAGGCGAAGCCGAAGAAATGGCAGCCGAGTAACTCAGCATCATCCGTCAAACCACAAAGGCCGCGAGCAATCGCGGCCTTTGTCTTGTGTGTTACGGTTTGATCAATGCTCCGTCCCCTTAGCTGCTCCCTTTGACAGCCCGCGTTACCCCGCAAGCAGAGACTTCTGTGCGACCTTGTCTGATCGGCATTTCAAGCCCAATCGAAGGCTTGCAAAATCAGACAGACAAAACCTCATGTAATTGCGCCGCGGAAAAGTCGCCGTTTCCGACTTCGTTAAGGATCGAGGTGAATCGTGGAAGCATTCGGCGATATTGGTCTGACATTGGCACATGGGAGTTTAATTCGCGTCCCTTGAAGTAGCTGAATTGCTCGGTCGCGTTGACTAAGAATCGGGCAGCATGAGATTGCTCGGCCTCATAATTCTCGGAGAAGCCAATAAACTTCACGTATTGTCCTTGCGGACCGGTACTAGTAAGCCACTCCTTTTCCGCTAGGGAGAGGCGCGAGAAAGACTCTTCCAGCCGCTGCCACATAGCGAGAACCTCCCGCGCCTCGTTTGCGGTGGATTTCGTTATCTCAATATTGTCGAACACCTCCGGAAAAAGCTCCTCTATGCTCCATAGATTACCGCTCACAATTGCCTCCCGGAGGAGCTTGCTCCTCGAGCTATTCTCCATTTCGAGATGCTCTTGTATCTCAGTGAGCAACAGCATAATTACCCTCTCGCCTTCTGTTAGCCGTAACCTCTCATCTTCTCTAATTTGACCCTTCTCTGGTAATCCCATTTCTAGATATCTCCTTCAGCGAACCTTGACCTCGTGATCAATTTGACCTGAACGAAAAGGGATCGAACACTCGACCGTGTGGAAAACAGCCAATTAATGTTACTTGGGAGGTGCCGCCAGACGTGGACGGGATTAAAAGGAACCTTCATCGAGAAAGCGCCGCGGCTTTGAACCCAGTGGTCAAAAGGGTCTCACAATAGCCTGCCCCAGCTCAGACGTGGGGCACGAGCGTATACTTCGGGGCAACGGCGGCACAGATGACATTTACGGATATCTTAAAAGTCGTGGGCACTATTATGGCCAGCCTCGGTGGAGGGGGGACGATCGTCTATGGACTTTCCGGCTTCCTGGGGAAAATCTGGGCTGACCGCGCCCTGCAGGATGACCGCTATAAATTTGACCAGCTCAATCTGCAGCTACAAAATCAGCTTGCCGACAATTCACGCCGTTTACAGATCGAGTTGGACGCTATTGGCTTAGTCCACAACCTTCGGACCAAGGAGGAGTTCACACACATAGCCGCGCTATGGAAGAGTTTTGCTGGCCTCGACGCTGCTCTCCACGCAATGCTGAGCGCCGAAATTCTATTCGACGTCGGTGAGACCGAAAAGTGGAACAGCTATAAAGTCGAATTCGTCGATAATTACAAAAAAGCTCTATCCAACACTCAGCAAATATTGGCCGAGGAGATGATCTTCATCCCGGTGACTATAGCGGCACTGGCAGAAGATATAGTCCAAGGGTTACAAAGTGAGCATCTCCATTACACGGTAGGATCGTGGATCGATCATCCGCACCTCGAACCCAAGTATATGGCTCTCAAGAGCACGGTGATGAACGATTTCGCCGAGAAGCACGTCAAGCTTGAGGGACTCATCCGCGCTCACATTCGGGGCGAAGTCTTGGCCCCCACCACGAGCGGGGCGGTGCCACACAACAGCCTGATGATGAAGCATCTAGAAAAAAACGGTGAAGATTAAATCCGCAAATAGCAAAATCCGAAATCTGTGGAGACGATCTGGGTGATGTCGGAAATGCAGGAAAAGGGAATGCAGACGGAGAGATGAACGGACAGCATAACTATTGCAGAAATTATGGATTTACGTTCGTTAACTGAAATTCCATGCGAGACGGCGCCGCGGAGACTAGATTCGGAATGCCTCTCCTATGAAGCTGGCACCACAATGACTTGCCCGGTCCCATTGCGAGCCAAAGGTGGTCAAATGACCTCGAAGAAAACTGCTTTCATCCTAGGTGCGGGGTTCTCGGCCATAGCTGGTCTACCGCTCCAATCTGAGTTTACAAAACAGCTTCTCAAGGCGGGTACATTCAAACACGGAAAGAGCCGCCACCTAATGCCCAATCTGGGCAGTTTTGTGCTGGAGACTTTCGGGTTTGGCCCCGACCACGATCTGTCATCATATCCAGAGCTCGAGGACATCTTTACGACGCTCGATCTTTCAGCGAACACAGGACATCATCTGGGACCTAAGTATTCGCCGAAGGACCTTCGTCGCCTTCGACGGATGCTCTTGTCACGCATCATTCGCATGCTTAACTCAGCATACCTGGACGGCAAGAAACGGAGTCTGAATAAACGAATGCAATTGCTGGACTTCGTCTCTCGGTTGTCAGAGAAGAAACACGAGTTCGTGAGCCTGAACTGGGATGTGGTACTAGAGGGATGCCTCGAAGAGATTCAGGCTCCTTTCCAGCCCCTCTATAGCCGCGAGATTCGCCCCGCGGAAATTGAGGACGACATGGTCCTCCCGACTCGACGAAAGAGCCGACAACTTCTCATCTCGAAGATGCATGGTTCCATTAACTGGCTCTATTGCGATTGTTGCCGACGGTCATATTCAGTTCCCGTGGGTCGTGTCGCTCGCCTCGCTTCGCAAGTGTTGCAAAGCGAGGAGGAAGAGGATCTCTATGGAGAAAAGGGTCTCGTGCGGTTGAAGTGCCCCGCCTGCGCGGTAGACCTGGGAGTTCGGCTCGCAACGTTCAGCTATCAGAAAGCACTTCGGGCCCCAATGTTCGAGAGTTCTTGGCTACAAGCGGAAAAGTCCTTAAGAAGAGCGCGCAAATGGGTTTTCATCGGCTATTCGCTTCCCGCTGCGGATTTCGAGTTCAAGTATTTGCTGAAACGTGTTGAGCTTGCGCGGAAAACCGCACCAGAGATCTTGGTGGTGACCAAGGCAGACGCAAACAGCCCCAACGATTCGACTGCAGTGCGAAGTTACAAGCGATTTTTTGGTGAGGACAGGCCCACGTTTTGTTACAACGGCATGGACAAGGCCGCAATCAATATGATTTTCGCAGAGTAGAGTGCCTTGGGAGCCGGCATTGTTGCCATCCGCAATGCCCTCCGAAAGGTATTTGCTCCGACATTGTATTTTCGGCATAGAGCTCTGAGAGGATGATCGATGTCGAGGCACACGAGGGTACGAAGTTGAAGCTGGAAGCATACGCACACAACATGGGCTCATTGTTGGCTAATTTCCAATCGCTTGAATTTGCCTTACGCAGTTTTCTCCAGGATCAGCCTAACGCGCGGCCCCTTGGCGTTCCATGGGGTTACGACCTTTACTCCATGTCGATTGGCTCAGAGATCGCGGAGAGCGAGCTGTCGAGCTACGACTCGCTTGGTGAATTGATCAAGAAATACAATCGCTATGCAGACGAACGTGGCTTGAACAAGGTCGACCCAACCCTAGTTGAGGTGCGAGACGCGTTAGCGCACGGCAGGATATCGGCACCGATAGAAGGCGTTCATATGCGACTGATCAGAAAATTAGTGGCCAGACGGAACGTTCACCTTTGCCGCGAGAGAACATAGTGGGTTACGTTCCGTCTGGTCACTTTTCCCTCAATGCTCAATACCAACTCCAATGTTTCTGCGGGGCGCCAAAGGGGTTTTTAAGCCGCAAGCTCGTCAACAATTTCGCTGCGGTGAGTAAACAGAACGGGTTTGATTTGGTAGTTGCGGAATGCCTCGATGACGCCAGGCGAAACTTGTTGTTCGGTGTCATTAAGGACGGCATAGGCTTTGGAATCCGGTTCCCGAACCTCGCGCGTATCGCTCCATGCGTAGATAAAGGCCTCTGCGCTCTCGCGCGACGGGCGATTGATCGCCTGCACGATTCGCTCCGGCTGCTTTTTCTTTGGAGACTTCGGGATAACGAAGTTGAACAAATGATCGAAGCCGCTTGTGCCCGTCAGTTTAACCTTGGGCGTGTAGCGGATATCGCTCACATCCAGCCAAGCAATCACGTCCTCTATGAAGAATCCCTGTACAAAAGGACTTGCTAGATAAAAAAGGTCGTTAACGGCCAACATGGCCTGGATGAGGTTGTGTTTCCGAGCCGAGAAGTTCTCGGGCGTGGCATGGACTTCTAAAGCATCGCCCTTCATCTGCACCCCGAAGCCATTAAGTGTCATCCGCAAGAGATCCTTGCGCTTCGGGGTATCGAGAGTGCAGCCCGATATTTCCAAGTCGCGCACAATGTAGCTATCATCCGTAAGCACGTAACTGCCATTCTCCGACCGCGCGTAAATTTGCAGGGCGTCGTTATGCCGATCAAGGTAAGGCGTCGTGATTTCGACCCATGAACCGTTGACCTCACGCAGTGTGGTCTTGTCTTTGAGCCAGGCGCGATAGTCGTTTAGAAGCCGCTCGATTTCCTGCGTTGTCGTCATGAAAACAAGCCTTTTTGAATCGTGGGTGGGTCCGTGATGTTGCAATGCGCCATAAAGGCATCGAGCGTCAAGAATAGGTTAGCCGGGTTCGAAAATTTATCTAGCGGTGCTGGAATCGCCCATTTAGCACCGTAACCTTCGCGGTAGAAGTGCAAGTGAGGGCAGGGGATTTCCTCGCCGTCCGGGTTACGATGCGGCGCCCCATCGATATCTAGTCGGTAAAGGACGATGGCCACACGGGCTCGGTTCTGAAATGTGGCCTTGGTGAGTTTGATCCGATATCGGGTCACGTCGAGCAAGAAACTTTCGCGCTTATCGACAGAGGCAAGCGGCACAATAATGCGGTCGTCAGCGCCAGGAAACAGCCACTCCCGCTGATCGAGGGCCCTCTTTTCCATCGCCATCAACTTATCGGCTTCCGCCTGCGTGAGATTGAGATCCGTCATTCGTTCCGCGCCCTGATTTGCCGCAATAAGCCATCATACTGACCCGCAGGCAATCGAGAAACTGGGTTTCGAGTACCCCACCCTCTTTGGAACACGCCGGAGGCATTGAAGCGACAGAATGGGGGTGTTGTGGAGCCACGGCCCCGCAGTCTGATATTCAGTGCTTGTCCCTTCAGTGCTCGGGTTCGGTAGACTGCCGGGGGAGGATTCCCCGTGCTGATCGCATACATGGACGAATCGGGCCACGCGGCTGACCCTCGCTCTAAGTTCGTAGGGATGGGCGGACTGGTCGCTCAGGACTCTGCCTGGAAGCAGTTCGAAAGCGAGTGGCCCGATGCATTAGCGGCGGCCGGCATCGAAAGCGGTTTCCACATGGTCGATTTCGCCGGCCGGCAAGGACCCTACAAGGGCTGGGAGGAAGAACGGCGCAGAAAGCTCT
This sequence comes from uncultured Acidobacteriaceae bacterium, assembly GCA_963788515.1. Classification (GTDB taxonomy): domain Bacteria; phylum Acidobacteriota; class Terriglobia; order Terriglobales; family Acidobacteriaceae; genus PALSA-350. The sequence continues at coordinate 254,187 of CAWBGZ010000015.1, read as the reverse complement.
TCGGTGCCTTGATTGGGGCGATCGTTAAGACGAAAGCGGAGCCGGTTGGGTGTGTGACAGAAAGCAGGACAGACGGACAGTGTGTCGGAGATAGATGCTTCATTTTCAGGCAGAGGTGCACTGCCTATGTTGTAGCCCAATCGATGGATAGCGCCTAAGAGCTGGTGAAGAGGGATGAGCTGTAGGAGTGATGGGGAAGCGGTGTGGTTCTGTTGGGGTCGTTAGGCGTGAGCCAGAGTCATTCGATGGCGGAATAGTTTGAGAAGATTGTGGGTGGCACAGATAAGCTTCCACTCTGATGTCACGTTCAACAGGCCTCGTAAGCGGAATCTGCGGATGCCACGTGCTTCTTTGATCTGGCCGAAGACCGGTTCCACCGTTGTCTGTCGAAGTGCGTAGCGGGCTTTTCCCTCTTGCGTGGCCAGAATCTCTCTCATGCGAAACGCTTCCTGGCTATGCGGAGCACAGGGCGGAAGAGGGCTGCCTGGTAAATGCGGTTTGGAGTCAGGTGCTACCAGCATTTCAATGCCGTTAACCGCAGGATCGAGAAGGCTGCTTGTGTCCCAATAGCCTGCATCGGCGGTGATCGTTGTTGGCACCCCTTGGGCTGCATACTGCGTAAACTCTTCACCATGGGCAACAATTGCTGCCGGTCGATAGGTTGCTGGGTCAACTCCGCGGCTACGATGATCTGAGCCTGCGAGTCCACTGCAATCTGTGCGTTGTAAGCCTGCACAAATCCTTTCTCTCCGCTGTCTTTCATCACTCGCGAATCAGGATCGACGAAGTTATATTGCCGGCTGGGCGCAGCGGCGTTCTTTCTCGCTCGCTGACGCCTCTTCTTCTCCTTGTCCCGCTGGCGGCGATCCTTCGGTGGCTGGCTTGTCGGCTCCGATTTCTTACGGGGACCAGGTTTGCTTGGGGAATAATTTTCCAAAGCAGCTTTTAGTTCTGCTTGTGCTTCCTGCTCTAACTCAGCCTTTGCTTGCTGCAGTCGCTCCAATCGCTTCTGGGCATTTGCTAACCCATCGGGCAACTGGTTGGCCGCCGGATCCAGGCTGAGGCGCCGCTCTTCTTCACGGTCGGTCTGCTGCGCTTGACTCAGCAATCGCGCAACCTCGGCGCGCCAATGCTCTTCCCGTTCGCTGATCCGTTCGTGCTTCACGGAACGCCGGGTGCTGGCGTTGGCCTTCATCTTCGTGCCGTCGATCGACACATTGCCCAACTTCACTAAGCCAGCCTTTTGACAAAGCCTCAAGGCTTGTACGAATAAATCCGCCAGCGCCCCCACATGTTCCTGACGAAAGAAAGCTAAGGTATCGTGGTCGGGATGTTGGTCGGCGGCCAAATAGCGAAACGCCACGCTATCGTAAGTAGCCTGCTCGATCTTGCGCGAACTCGTGATTCCGATGCAGTAACCGTAAAGCAATAACCGCGCCATGAGCACAGGATGGTACGCTGACAAACCTCGTCCATCGCTCCGTTCATACTTGGCGTAGATAGAGGACAAATCCAACTCGTTCATCACGTCGGCAACGAATCGTGCCAGGTGATGCTCGGGCAGCCAGTCCTGCAGGGAGGGGGAAGCAAAAACGGCTGATCGTGGCTACAAGACCGAAAGCGTTTGTTCACCCACCAAAAAAATCATTTCTCCGACACACTGCGGAAGTGACCCTAAAGCAAATCCGACTGTGTGCGAGACAGCAACGCCACTGCCCACGCTCTTGATCCGTTTCATGGGGCTCGGCCAAGAACGTGAAAAACACTTAACGAAACCTACAAGAGAAATTCATTCCTCTACTTGCATCATTGCTCAGCTTCCTTAGTACCGAATTGGTAGGCGCTCTAAGCGTCCACAGGGTGATTCCTTGGGATGAGGTGGGGTGTATGACGCGTTTGGCCCGTGTGGTTGCCGTTGGCGTACCACATCACGTGACTCAACGAGGCAACGCACGACAGTTCATCCTCGGCGCCGATGCTGATCGCAACGTTTATCTCGATCTGTTGCGACAAAGCATTGAGTTGCACGGCTTGGAGCTAATCGGCTACTGTTTGATGTCGAACCACGTGCATCTTATCGCGATCCCGGGGAAGGTGGATGCTATGGGCCGGACGATGAAGGATACGCACGGCCGATACGCTGCTTATTGGAACGCCGTCCATCACTCGAGCGGGCACGTCTGGCAGGGAAGGTTCTATTCCTGCCCGTTAGATGAGTCGCACTTGTGGAAAGCCCTGCGTTATACGGAGTTGAATCCGGTGCGTGCGGGCTTGGTATCCAAAGCCGAAACCTGGGAGTGGTCCAGTGCCGCTGCCCATTGCGGTGTGCTTCAGCCTGACGGTCGTCTGGCGATGGAGTTGTGGCGAGCTCGTTGGTCCGCCTGCAGCTGGCGGACATTCCTTGCCACAGGGGAAACTGAATCAGAGGTGTCGACGATACGCCAGAGTACTCATACGGGCCGGCCTCTAGGGACGCGAGAATTTATCGGCTCGCTCGAACACGAAATGCACCGCAACTTGGCCGCGCAAAAGCGCGGAAGGCCCAGAAAGGTCCCTGCGCAGGATAATCAATGTACGCTCGTATTCGATCATTAGCGACTGTCGATCAGCAATCAGACAGACGCGCTCACTTTAGGGTCTCTTCCGCAGTGTGTCGGAGAAATGATTTTTTTGGTGCGTGAACCGCAATATGCAGCCCAAGATCCATCGTTCGGCTACAACATATAGTGTGCAAAATTCTATCTCCGACACACTGTCCGTCTGTCCTGGTTTTCCTGTCCTGGTTTTCCTACACCGAATGGAGCCCTACGCATCGGCCGCCTCAACAATTTGCCTTCGTGGTAATTCTTGAGGAAAAGTGCACCGAAACCGAGGCCATTCGAAATCTTTCACACCTTCCGGACGGAACGTTCACCTGCGCCGAGAGACCATCATGGGTTATGTCCCGTCTGGTCACTGATTCCGGTCACTATTCCCGGCACGCGGATGGCCGTGCGATTGATCTTCACCGAAGCAAGCGGGCTGGCGGTCTGAGATGTCGTGGGTGTGTTCATAGTCTTCCTGATGTTTTTGCTGCCTTCATCGCAAACTACAGCGACTTCGCCTTGAGCCAGGAACGCAGAGTTTGGACTACTTCTACTTTGCGTTCGAGAGGTAACCAGTGGCCCGAGGGCAGAGTTGTCACGGTGAGGTCCTGGCACGCATAGGTCATTGCTTCGCCGGAGCGATTGCGGGTGATATCGCAGAGACCGTCGAATTCACCGTTGAGGAACAGCACAGGCTGAAGAAGCCGTCCACCATCCGGCGCTGCGTGAGCGAAGGCAATGTTGGCGGCATCGTTCAAATACCAGGAATTCCCAGGGCGAAACCCGTGCACGCGGAACGAATCGACGAGAACCTCAAAGTCAGACTGCGGCCAAAGTGCCCTATCAGGCTCTATCGCAGGAGCGTGATGCTCCGATCCAAACCAACCGCCACTGAGCGTGATGATGGCTGAGCGGTAGACCCTGCCCGCTGATTCAGGATTTCCGCTCCGGAATATCGCCGCGAGGCTTGCGCGGATGTCGGCATCGAAGTCGGTGACCGTCTGGTCGAAATGGGTTAGGTAAAAACGGTAGTAGTCCCACTGTCCGTCCGGGTACCGATCGACGGGATAAAGCTCGCGGTCGATGGACGGCAGGAGACTGGGAAGCGCGAAGCCTTCCGGCGTATATGGAACGGAAACAAAGATGAGGCCACGGCTTCGCTTCGCGTGATGCGCGGCCAGCGCCCCGACAACGGGGCTTCCGAGATCATGTCCGATCCAGATGGCCGGGCTGGCGCCAAGATGATCGTGTAGCTCGACCATGTCCTCAACGATCTCTTTTATGGCATAGGCTTCCGCAACGTCGGGCACAGACGAACCGCCGTAGCCGCGCATGTCTGGCGCAATGCAATGCCAGCCTTCCGCTGCGAAGGCCTCCATCTGCGCGCGCCACACCAGGCCGATCTCGGGCCAGCCGTGCAGGAAGAACATCAGAGGCCCGTCGGCTGGTCCGGCCTGCCAATAGTGCGTCGTGTGACGTGGCGAACGGAAAGTGTAGTCGGTGAGTGTGTCAGATTTTGCCATCATGAGCTCCTAGGCCGGGTTGACCGTGCGCAGGAACTTGACAAGCTGTTCGCTGACCTCGGCTGAGGCCTCGTGTTGTGCCCAATGGCCTACATTGTCGAGCTCAAGCTTCCCGACAAGGCCCGGAAGCCCAGCGCGAAGCTCTTCGGCAGGAGGGTAGAGCGCTGCCAGCCCGTCGGCTTTTCCCGAAATATAAAACGAAGGTTGGGTAATCTTCGCCCCTTTCCATGCGGCGGACAGATAGAAATACGGTTCGGCCGCGCGATAGTAGTTCAATGCACCGTGGAAGCCGGTGCGCGTGAATTCCGCCACGTTGTGAGCCACGTAATCCGCTTTTGCCCATGATGGCAACGCCCCAGGTGCGGGGCGATGAAGGCTTCGCGCAGGGTCCAGAGGGTTCCATCGCTTATCCATCGGAGCAGAACCCGACGCCCAATACAAAATCCCCGGAATCGTAACGGCAGCATCGGCCCAAATCTGATCGGCTTCCGGTTTAATCTGCTCGAACATGTAGAAGTCGCTTTCATGCCCGGTGGTTCGCATACGCTCGAAGACGCTGACATCACCACGGGGGAAATAAGGGACGCTCAGGCAGAACACCGCTTTGAATCGGTCAGGACGCATCATCGCAGCATTCCACGCATGGCTGGCGCCCCAGTCGTGACCGACGATTACGGAGCTGGGAATATTCAGCGCATCGAGCAGTCCCACCAAGTCACCTGCCGTATGCAGCGGTGTGTACAAAGCTGGGTCGGATGGAGCTGAGCTGCGTCCGTATCCTCGCATGTCTGGAGCAATCGCGCGAAAGCCGGCTGACGCCACGGCTTTCATCTGTTCTCGCCATGTATAAGAGGTGTCTGGAAACCCGTGGCAGAAGAGAACAACCGGCCCCTCCCCGAGTTCAGTTACGTACAAAGAGATGCCATTCGCAGGGACCTCGTACTGTTTGAATTCCATCGTTCCTCCACCCTCCATCATAGAAGAAGGCCATTGTCGTTTACCCGCAAGGATAGTAAGGACAAACGCCGTTCCCGTCTCGCATCCAAGATCGGCGGTGACTTTTTTGCGCGATATTGAGCTAAATAGAGCGCCGTCATGGTTACCAAAATTATTTTTATTGCTCTGGACAAGGTCAGAAAACCGTACTACGTTGGAAGTAAGAACCCATACGTCGGCGCCCTCTTCACGACGGCTCTGCTTGGCCTCGCACCGGTGCGCTCCACCCGTGCAACTGCCGCCCAAACACCGAAAAAGCATGAGCGCTTGTCGATCTGACGGATCGGTAATCGCATACAGTGATGGTGACCGTCCAAGCGGCGGATCAAGCCTGTCCGTAGCGTTCCTGCGCCCCGCGCGGGCGCCTGCTGGCGAGCAGGGTGCGCCTAGTGCGCGCTCTTGATTGAGCAGTTTTTGACAACTTGGGAAGCAGAACACCACAGCGGACGTTCAAGTCTGCATAGCGCTGGGTAGGTCCGGGCTACGTAGCCGCAGCAGCCCGGATATCCATCCCGTCGAATCGACCGTCTTTCAGGACTTTGGTCTACCCAACCCCTTATAGCGCTTACGGCGCTTTTAGCGCTGATATTTGGAAAAACATCCCCTGGAGCCTGCCCTGCCTGCCCCGGTGTGCCGTGGGAGCTTGTCGAACGGGAACGGGCACTCCTTTGATGAATGAGGAATTCATACCGCCCGTTTGCCACCAAGCTTGATCCTCTTCGTGAAACAAAGGACTGGTTGGGCTCTCCACTCCCCGTTAAGCTGCCAAAGCTCAAAAAAGACCCAAAAATATCGAATTTTAAAAATTAGGCTGCCCCGGAAAAGACAGGGCGCCTAATCCCTACGTCCCTTAAAAAAGAGCCGCCTTCACCCATTACTCCCTTTACGCAGAGAGGCTCCACTGCATCCCGGGGGGCTTATCTCTCTTATCTCTCACATTTTGCATATTTCTGCAGGGGATTTTGGCGAAATACGGCGACATGCCACCTATCCCCCTCGACAGGCATTTGAGGTGTAATAGGGTATGCTGTAATGCACCCCAAAAGTGAGACACGGCGAGGGCAAGAAATGGGTGACACTTCTCGGCAAAATGGAGCAGGCCGATGAAGAAGAAGGCGAGGAGCGCCGCCTAATTCGAGCGCCAAATGACCTTGCCGCCACGAATTGTATATCTGACCTTGGTGAACGCCTCCGGGTTCCCCGACGCCGGGTCTTCTGACAGAATCGTCAGATCACCGCGCATTCCGGGCATCACCTTGCCTTCGCGCTGCGATAGATGAAACAGCTCCGCCGGAGCCGTCGTCAACATGGCCAGCACCTCGCGAAATCCAAACCCAGCCTGCATCAGCTGACGAAATTCCTCGCTCTGGTCGTAATCCGGGAGAAACCCGGTGTCGTTGCCATAAACCAGCCTTCCCCCAAGCTGGTGAAACCGGTAGTCGAGCCCGCGAATGTTCGCGATATTGTCGTCGCGCGAAAACAGCTTGAGTGTCGGAATGATCGTCATGTGTTGCGCAATCATGCGCCGCAGCATCGCCTCATCGATTCCACTGGTAGCCTCCGGCGTATGCGCCAGAACGTCCACCCCAGCGTCGATGGCCACTTTCGTCCCCTCAAGATTTGAGGAATGCGAAAAGACCAGTTGCCCGTGTCGATGTGCCTCATCGACCGCGGCACGCGCGATCGCCACTTGCATCGGAGTGATGTGGCCGGGGCTTACAATCGAGCATACCTATTACAGTGCATTCCGGCCCCTTCAATGTCTCTTATGGTGACGGGGGGCTTGGCTTCCGCGCTCGACGCGAGACGAACGTCCCGCAGTCTACGTTCGTGACCGATCCAGGCTCGCACGCATTCAGCGCCTCAGCTATTTTGCCGACGTTCGGTCTGATGGATGGCCAGTGATTTGTACTTAGCAGGAGTGTCGCAAATGGACGACCGTGAAGTGACTGCTGCGTTTCTAGATTCTTGTCTGCGCTGATGAAGACGCTAAAGCCTGCCTGTCCAATCAGAGCCAGAAGCTGCCCGTTCTTTACAGAAGCCCAGCCTTGGGTCGGCACTGTTGTTACTGAATGACAGGGAAGGTGATCACCTACCTGTCTCGGTACACCCTCGTCAAGAATTACCCTGATCAAGGTTGAAGCAGATGTTCGTGGGCTTCGCGGTAGGCCAGGACGGCTCTAATTCCATCAGCACCACTCGGAACGGACGGGAAGCACTGCAAAGTGGCTGCAACAGCACTGTCTTCGGATAGACCATCCACCTCCATGAAGGCATCCACATTCTCGACGATAGCCTCGACGGGCAGGCGCGTGCCTTTGAACACGACGGCGCCGGACACCTTTCCTTCGACGGCTTCCAAGAGATCGCAACCCAGCCAATCATTCGTGGTCATATGGTTAGTTTACGCCGATCTTTTGCCGGTTCAAGCCCAAACAATGACTGCCGGATAACCTCTACACGTCTGGCAAGAGCGATATTACTCTTGCCCGCTGGACCAGTCGCATCTCTGGGAGGCGTTGCGCTATACCGAGTTTAATCCGGTGAGAGCCGGTTTGGTCTTGGGGGCGGAGCTGTGGCCTTGGTCCAGCGCAGCCTGCCACTGCGGCGCCAAAGAGCAAGACGAGTATTTGACGCCGGAGCCGTGGCGCAGCCACTGACGACCACAGCTTGGCAGAAGTACCTCAGCGCAGGGGAGACGGAAGCGAGATTGGCCATCACTCGCCAACGCACGCATACCGGCCGGCCTCTGGCCACCGAGGAATTTATTCAGGATCTGGAGAAGGCAAAGCAGCGCCGGATAGCGCCGCATCGCTTCGGCGCCTAATTCGAGTGCCAGATCACCTTCCCGCCACGGATCGTATATCTGGCCTTGGTGAACGCCTCCGGGTTCCCCGACGCCGGGTCTTCTGACAGAATCGTCAGATCACCGCGCATTCCGGGCATCACCTTGCCCTCGCGCTGCGATAGATGAAACAGCTCCGCCGGAGCCGTCGTCAACATGGCCAGCACCTCGCGAAATCCAAACCCAGCCTGCATCAGCTGACGAAATTCCTCGCTCTGGTCGTAATCCGGGAGAAACCCGGTGTCGGTGCCATAGACCAGCCTTCCCCCAAGCTGGTGAAACCGGTAGTCGAGCCCGCGAATCTTCGCGATATTGTCGTCGCGCGAGAACAGCTTGAGTGTCGGAATGATCGTCATGTGTTGCGCAATCATGCGCCGCAGCATCACGTCATCGATTCCACTGGTAGCCTCCGGCGTATGCGCCAGAACGTCCACCCCAGCGTCGATGGCCACTTTCGTCCCCTCAAGGTTTGAGGAATGCGAAAAGACCAGTTGCCCGTGTCGATGCGCCTCATCGACCGCGGCACGCGCGATCGCCACTTGCATCGGGGGATGCGCGGAGATTACTCGTCAGACGGGACTGCTGCTTTACCGAACCCTCTCATCTGCCGAGTCGGACGCAACCAGCACTCGCATAGAACCGCGAATCGTCAAGTCTTGCGCGAAAGCGATTCCGCTATAGCAATTTTCGTAATGGTGTAGACCGGAGAGCCGAACTTGACGCGGCCATTCCGTCGAAAATGGCCGCACATAGCCACTCCCACCAGACCACAGTATTACGAAAAATGCTTTAAGCCCAAAATACGGTCATGAAATGGGCTTTTCTTATCCCGCCGAATCTTGTGGACGAGACGTTCATCGGCAGTGACAAATCGGCAATCGTTCTCAACCGCCAAAGCCAGGTAGAGGCAATCGTAAGCCGGATGGTCCAACTCAATTGCCAACCGTGTTGCGGACTCCATGAGCGCCCGAGACGGGACCAATTCAATCTCCGCCCTCTGAAGCAGGCGAGCCGCGATAAGCGCCTCGTCGTTGCTGAGTTCCTTCCTCTGGGCCTTCTTCCACAGGATGTTGGCGCACTCAGCGACAATCAGGTCGGGAGCCATCAGTCTCGCCTTCTGTCGCAATGCCAGCGCCAAGTCCGTGCCGTCCTCCTCGACTACCCATTTGATGGCGATACTGGCGTCGATGACCAGGGTGTTCAACGCTCCGTTCGCCCTTCGCGCTGAAGAACCTCAGATGGCGTTTGACGTCGCCCTCTGGTCAGCTTACGGAGATCGGCTGCCAGTCGATCAAAGGATGGTTCAACCTCCGTCGCCAGAGACTGACGAAGGATCTCGCGATGCTCGGCTTCGGTGGAGCGCCCATGGCGTGCAGCCCGGCGCTTCAGACGGGCAATGAGATCGTCATCAAGATTGCGCACATGTAGATTTCCGGCCATCTGTCCTCCATGAGACCATTGAGATCAATGATCTCAAAAGATCGGTGCACGGTCAACGTCGACTGAGGTCAGTCCTCGAGAATTCGTGGCCATCCATGATAGGTAATGGTCAAGGCGAAACGGAGATTCCCGTTTGCCATCCCATCAGCCTCGCCCAAAGGGGGCTTATCTCTCTTTTCTCTCACATTGTGCAATTAAATTTGCCCTGCTGCGCCCATGTGCCAACAGCGCGGCATCGGACGTAATGCGTCGACACGGACGTAATGCGTCGACAGGATACCTATTCACCATCAATTGTGTCGTCTACGGTGGCGTAGTATTCGTTTGCCCGGCCAATCTGACCGGTGCTGAAATAATCGCTCCCCACCCTGCCGTATCCCATGGCAAAGTTCGGATCCAACTGAATGGTGCGTTCATGATCCAACAGAGCTTGATGGATGGTGCCGGTTCCTAGGGGAAAAGAGGTTGAAAGAGAGGCCGTCCCACTTTTACCCCCCGAGGGTTTCGTGAGGGTTTCGTGGACAGACGGAGAGACCTGACACTTTCAGAAACGCTTGTCGTCGAAACTCCTGGTACTGTCAGGCGGGGCTCGACAAGCGCCCATGCACAATGGGCGAACGGTTCGGAGAATCAGGCGGTCAATGAGATGGTGGAGTTTGTGCATGCCAACCATTGCGTGGGTGTCCAGCAGGACGGGACATAAACCAGTTGGGTACTCCCATAACGTCGGCTTCCGCTACCACCGTGAACCCGAATTTCTGATAGAAATGAACGTTTGCTCGTCGGTCGGTCTCGAGATACGCAACTGCTCCATAGGCATCCATATGCACACAGAACGCGGTCAGCAAGGCGCTTCCAATTCCCTGGCGCTGGACACAGGGTTCGATGGCCACTGGTCCCAGATGCCAGTGCGGCCCTTCCGGATCGCGATGCGCCCATGCCTCGGCCCAGTTCAGAACGCGAAGCGCCGTGCCGAGTGGATTGCCGAACACGACTGCGGGTAACACGCGCAGCTTTTCAAGAGGAGTAGGCTGACAAAAGCCGGGCCGTGCCATGCCGCAGACTCCTACAAGCGCGCTATCGCGATAAGCGCCGTAAATCAATCCCCTCTGGTGGAGACCGAGCAGTACCGGCCGGAAGAACCGTTCCAGCGCCTGACGGCGGCGCTCCGGGTCCGATATTGCGAAGGCCCGGACGTGCGCAGGATTGTCGCGCATGGCGCGGCCAAGGATCAGGGCTGCTGGTCGAAGGTCGGTTCGTCGCAGCTGCCCAAGTTTTGCTACGTAGTTGGTTTCCATTCCAGATACCCGCAAAGTCAACTGAGCTGAACCTCGTATCCATGGCTCGGTTTACAGGGATTATCCCAAAGTGTGCGGCGAAGTGTTGGACTCCTTGCAGATAGGCTCAAGCCGAACAACGACAACTGAGGCAGAGTCAGCCGCCGAGACGAGGACAGGGCGATAAAATATTTTCTGTCCGTTGTGTTGGTCCTAGCCGGTTTTCACGGAGAAAGGGGAATTGTTGTGAAGAGCTATCTCGCGTTCCCGGTCATGCTGTTGGTCGCCGCGAGTCTCTCTGCCCAAGTCATTCCGCACACCGAAGCTGAGACCCTCTCCGGCAAGAAGATCGTGTTGCCGGACGCAGTCACTGGGCGTCCCGCAGTCTTCATAGTCGGATTCAGTCGTGCAGGTGGAGACTCCTCCGGTCGATGGGGCAAACAGTTGAGACAAGAGTTCACCACAGACAGCAACGTGCAAATTTATAGCGTAGCGGAGTTGCAGGATGCTCCCAAGATGATTCGCGGTATGATCCGGCACAGTATGCGCGAAAACCTTTCGCAAAGTGAACAGGACACATTTGTTGTTCTCTATCAAGACGAAGATGTCTGGCAGAGGTTAGCGGACTTTTCCGACCCGAATGACGCCTACATACTCCTGGTCGATTCAGCGGGCAGAATCCGATGGCGCACCCACGGAAAAGCTCCGGATCAGCAGGCGGTGAACGCTCTCAGAAGCGAAATCGGAAAAATTCTGGTGATTTCGGGACGAAGTAACCCCCAGTCGTCCAGCCCGTTAGAATAGGTTATTTTCAACGGTGGTTACTTCGGCTCTCCCGAATCACCTAATTGGGTGACGGCTTCTCGACGTGATCGATCACCATCACATCCACAGGAGCTTTCTTCGATTCCAGCTTCAGTCCCAACTGTTGCTGCATCGCGGCGAAAATGTCCGGGGCTGCGTCCGCACCGTCCGCGGGCGGAGGACCCGGAGGCATAGCTCCGGACTGGGATGCATCGGGCGTCCACTTCAGGACAAAGTTGTACCGCGTGGAGCCGAGCCCAGTCTGATCGACAACCGGCAACGCGACGGCATCGTTCAGGACAAAGCTGATGAATTCCGCGATGGTGGAGTTGATGACGCGCATTCCTCCCTTGGGTCCACCACCATAGCCAGGGTTGCCATTCGGATTGGTGTCGTTCACGGTAAGCTTCGGGCCGCCTTTGGCCACGGTGACCGCGTACACGGGCAGCTCGAGTTTCTCGTGATGGAACTTAAGCTGAAAACGATCGGCCAACAGCTTCTGCACCATCACCCTCATTTGCTTCAGGCTCGGCTGACCCTCGATGTCGGGCTTGGCCTTCACATCATACTTATCGGTGTCCAGCCAGGCTGGTCCTTTCGTGATCTGCCGGGGAGAGACTTCATACGCGAACTTGATGAGGTAGGCGAGAGACACATCGTTGGCGATGAGCTCGCCGCTGCCGGTGGGATGGATGGTAAAGTGCGTTCCCTCCTGGGTCGGCTTGATCGTAGCTACTTCAAATGTCGGATTGGCATCCTCTGGTATCCGCTTCGGAGGAGGAGGTGGTGGGGGAATTTCCCATGCCGTCTCCGGCGTGGCGTGCACCAGGATCAAAGGAAGCGGCTGCAGTCCCTGCGTCCAGGCACCGGTCATCGTTTTGCCGTCGTCGCTCAGCTTTCCCTCGAACGTTCCACCGATCATCTCGACCGACATCTTGATGTTTGATTCGTGTTGGGTGACCGAACTCACCGGGATCGGCTGCGCGCCCTGATCGATGCTGTACATCTTCGCGGTCCAGGTATCTTTGTCACCCTTGGAGATGGTGAAGATCACCCGCAGGTCCCGGCCGGCCTTCAACGTCCCCTGCCAGTTACCGGAAAGATCCTGCGCCAGTGCGCCCGTTCCAAACATAGCGACCAGCACAACGGCCCACAGCAGCGGCCTTTTCATGGAATGTCCTCCGATGAACGCAGTTTTTAGCGGCAAACCTTACGCGGAGCAGTGTACCGTCTTTTCATGGATGTAATCCCGTAATCCGGTGACAGCATATATCTATTGCAGCAATTCCGGGTGATACGTATCACGTCCTCTTATCCACCCCTTATCCACCCGTGGGAACAACAAACAGCGTCGTGGTTTTTGGCTTGTTCCCCTAAGGCTTGAAGGAGACGGGTAACCCGGGGAAGATCTCCTCGTTTCGGAAGCAATGGGGTGATTGCCGATGCGCCGCTGAATGGTGTTATCTGCAACGGTCTCTTACTATCTCATCCTGCGTGACCTGTGTCACAGCATGCTCTTCACCGCCAAAGTAGAGTAGGCCCATCGCAGGAATCATCATTCCACGCGAAAGAAGCTGCCGATTTGCCTTCGGACGGCCGAAGCGAGCGCGCACGCAACGATCGTCTGATCGCTCACCTTTTGCGCTTCTGAAAGAGTCGGGACAGCAAAGCAAGGGGTGCGCCATGTATTTCTCAAAAATTCGCCAAGTCGTGATTGCCGCGTGTTGCCTGGTTAGCCTGCTATGCGGAGCGGGGCCCACGTTTGGGCAAGAGGCTACGCAGGAAGATGAGGCTTTCTACGTTTCCTTTCATGTGCCGGGAAGCACCGGGACTTTCCCTCAAGCCATCAATGACTTCGCAAGCGTCACCGGCAACTATCTCGACGCAACAAGCGGCCAGCATGGCTTCGTGCGAGACCTTTGGGGAAAGATTGTGAAATTCGATCCAGCGGGCAGTACCTCTACGACGCCAACCACCATCAACCTGGAGGGTACCATCGCGGGATCTTACACGGACGCGAAACAAGTCCAGCATGGCTTTGTGCGCTACGGGACGGGAAAGATCAAAATGTTCGATCCCCCGGGAAGCATCCAGACGGTTGCCGAAAGTATCAACGCGAGCGGAACCATCGTAGGGTACTATCAGACTTTGCCGCTCCCGGGCAATTACCACAGCTTCATGCGGAAAGCGGATGGATCATTCATTACGTTCGATCCTCCGGGCTGCGCGACATCATTCGCACAAGGCATCAATAGAGAAGGGGGCATAACCGGTTACGCCCAATGTCCTGCTTTTTCGCCGGACCCGGTTCCGTTTCTGCGCGACCCGGATGGAAGGGCCCACGCGTTTCCGATCATTGGATGGGCTTTCAGTATCAACAGAAAGGGATTCGCCGTCGGATACTTACGGGGCAGTGGACAGGTCTTTCTGCTCTCGCCTTCGGGAACGTTTACCCAGTTTGACATCCAGGGAGACTTCTTGGGGGCTCTGTACCCTATCAGCATCAATGCGGAAAACACCATAACGGGAACTTGCTTTGGGGGACCGGGATGCGTAATCAAACAGGGCTTTGTCATCTCCCCGCAAGGCAAGGTGACGTCGTTCAATCCTCCACTGGAGGGCGGCGCGGAAGTAAATGCAGTGCCCAGCAGTATCAACAATTTCGGCGTGATTGCGGGTTGGTATACGTCGCGTAGCACCCCGATTGGACCGCTGCCCCAGGATGGATTCCTGCGCGTTCCCTTGCCGCATCGGGGCGAACACTGATGCCCGACATAAAGGCTAGTTGATCGGAACCCGGGGACCGGTCAACTCGTTTCGGAAGCAATGTGGTGATTGCCGATGCGTCGCTGGCAAAAAGATAAGGGGACGAGGGGGAAGTACTCCCGAAGCAAATGCTCGGCATCGTGGGAGATGAATGGACAGCATACCTACAGCAGCAATTCTGGATAATACCTATCCTGTCTCCTTTATCTCCCAACATCTCAATCCAATGAATCAGGTTTGTGCTCGCGTCCCTTGATCAGCATCGTGAGCGCAGCATTGAATGGAGCCTCAAGTCCAAGCAGGGCGCTCTCCCGGGCTACATATCCGTTCAGCGAATCGATCTCGGTAACTTGCCCACGCTCCAGGTGCTGCATCATCGATGGGCGGTGAAACTTGTGCGCGCAATACTCCTTGATCGCCGAGACTGGATCGGCATCAGAAAGCACGATACCTTTCGCGCGCACCAGCGTAACCGCCTCGGCCACAATCAGACTCTGGAAATGATCCAGCTCCGGTACCTCATGGATATGGCCCGGACGAAGCCTCGTGATGGCGCAGATCGCGTTAATGCCGCAGTTGTGCACGAACTTTGCCCAGAGGGTGGCCACGATATCGTCAACCAGCACCGGGTTCAGACCGGCCTGAGCGAACAGATCGGCGACCAGACGCAGCCGATCCGTCTGGGCTCCGTCGAGTTCTCCCAGGTAGGTCGGCCCGTTATTGGTGTGGTGAACCAACCCCGGGCCGGCAAGATCCCCACTTTGGAAACTGAGCCCTGACAGAACGCGCCCTTTGCCCAAAGCATTCTCTAAAATCTCCACGTTTCCAGCGCCATTTTGCAGAGTGAGACAAAATCCGTCCTCTGCTAGCACCTCGGCCGCGGAGCGCGAGGCATCCGCCGTGGCGTACGAATTTACGCAAATCAGTGCAAGGTCGGCGCCTTCCAGGTCGCGGCTGCTGGTGGTGGCGCCCACCCTTACCGTGAAACGACCGCTGAGGCCTTCCAACCTCAGGCCGCTCTCCTGGATAGCCCTCACGTGGTCGGTCCACGTATCAACCAAGGTTACATCCTGCCCGATGCGCGCAAGATTGCCTCCATACACGCAACCCAGATTACCGGCGCCAATGACCACAATCTTCATGAACCTTTATCCGGCAGGCGCCGGCTCCTTGCGCAACCGCGCCCTGGCCGGCAGTTGCCGCTAAATCGACCCGTGAGTGAGGTCCCAAAGATCACTCGTCAGACGGGATTGTTACTTTGACGTGGGCGAACACCTGCCACTGAGACTGCTTGCCCGGATCATTACCGAACCCTCTCATCTGCCGAGTCGGGCACAGCCAGCCGTGGCATTGAACCACGAATTGTTAAGTCTTGCGCGAAAGCGATTCAGCTAAGCCAGCAACACGATCATGAAATGGGCTTTTTTTATCCCGCCGAATCTTGTTGACGAAACGCTCATCGGCAGTGACAAATCGGCAACCGTTCTCAACCGTCAAAGCCAACAGACGCAATCGTATGCCGGATGGTACCTGTCGGGGTCTTCGTATCTCCCCTGCAACCTAAACGGCAGCCACAGGCTCAAATCCAGCAGCTACCAAATCCGGAATTTGAAAAATCTTCTGACCGGCTCTTCCCCCGATCACCACCTCTTGCGTTTTTTGAAGGCTATTGCGAATCATTAAAATCTCCGATTCCGCGAGATGAAGGGCCTTCATTGCCTTCACGATCGCTGACCATTTGACCGGTCGAGTGGAGAACATGCTGCCGCCCTGGTGGTGAAATGGCCGCGCTTGCAATTGAAAAGCATCCTTCTCTTCTGTCCGGACCACCACCATATACGGCTGATCCTCATAGTCCCCGAACCGGTTGATGACGATCGCGCCGCCTTCGGGAAACACCGCTTGAATCTGGAGTACTCCGCCCATTGCCTGAACATAATTGCGCAATGTGCTCAGATACATGTCGGTTCGTTGTTCGATACGCGAGATCGAACTCTGCGGAACGTTCAACAGTTCCGCCAGACCCGCCTGCGTGAGTTGTTTGGCGTTTCTCAACTCGTCAAGCGCCATGCGCTGCAACTCTTCGCTTACACGCTGCCGATTTTCTGCAACATCCGCAGGGTTCATCTTTGCTTGCAGTTCCTTGTAGTTTCTTGCCATAACCGTCTCTCTCCTCAGTGGGAAACCCAGTACGGAGGACTGGTTCTCTTTCTACCCTTATTCGTCTTCCAGCTCTTTCAGATGCTGGTCGTAAATGTCATCTCCTTTTGGTACATACTCTTCGTACCATCGGTCGTTGCCGGTTTTATCACCGCCCATCAGCAGGATTGCCGTGCGCCGCGGATCGAACGCATAAAGGACTCTGTACGACGTCCCTCATGCTGGATTCGGAGTTCGCGCATGTGCTTGTGCCGCGATGATTCGACTCCGGAGGAATGGGGCATTTTCAGCGTCGGTCCAGCCGCGGAAAGCAACGTTACGGAAAAGTCGACACTTTTTTGCTCAACAGCGTCCAGCCCGTTCCACCACTCTCCAAATTCATCCGAAAACTCAACTTCCCACGCCATCTGTAGCAGTATGTCATAGACAGCATTATGCCGTAAAAGACATTGTTCAAGTACAGTACAATCAACCATTTAAGGATTTTGATCGGGACTAACCCGGGGACGGTCGCCTCGTTTCGGAAGCAATGTGGCGATTGGATGCGTTGCTGGCAAGTTGCTGAAAGGCCGATCTCGGGGGAAGATGAACTGGGTCGAAAAGCGCTTAACGACTGCTGGGCCAGACCGCTCATCTAGGCCAGCAGTCCTCTTAGGAGATCAATCAAAATGTATCGGATAGCCGCCTTGTTCCTGGCAACATTCGCTGCCACCTCTGTTGCCACGCAGTTGTCCCCCGTCACCTCGCCGCATCCCGCACCTGCTCCGCTGCAGGTACCGAATCCGCATTACGTGACCATCCTGCTGACCCAGGACGTCAACGCACCTGTCGATACAGTCTGGGCGCGCGTGGGCAAATACTGTGACATCGGCAAATGGGCGTTTCCCGACTGCAAACTACTTGCCGGTGACGGCGGCTACGCGTCCGTGCGGAACATCGTGAACGAGTTGTTGGTCGGTAAAACCAGCCACAGCTACACTTACACCCAGCCCGTGCGAAAGGACGCCAAGTACAACCTCTATCACGGCACACTGGAGGCGGTGCCCGTTACCGCCAGGACGTCGCGCCTCATCTACAGTTTCTTCTACGACAACAGCCTCCTCGCCGACGACGCTGCGCGCGACGCCGAGATCGCCGCGCGCAAGAAGCGATTTACCGCGTTTCTCCAGAACATGAAGACCCTGGGTGAAGGCGGCAAAGTGCCGGCTTCTATGAAGGAAACCACGCAACCCCCAACTCCCACACCTGACCAGTTGCAGACCCCAAGTCCCCACTACGTCGCCATACCTATGACCATCACCGTCAATGCACCCGTCGACGCAGTCTGGGCGCGCGTTGGCAAGTACTGCGACATTGGCGAGTGGGGGTTTCCTGACTGCACGATTCTCTCTGGTGATGGCAACAGCCTGGGCACCATCCGCTCCATCGGGCATGAGGTGCTCGTAGGAAAAACCAGGTACAGCTATACCTACACCCAACCCGTCCGCGAAGGCATAGCCTACAACATGTACCACGGCTCACTCGAGGCAGTGGCTCTCACAGACAAAACCACTCGCCTGAACTACACCCTGGTCTTCGACAATAGCAACCTCGCCGACGATGCTGCGCGTAACAAGGACATCGACAACCGGCGCACACGCTTCACCAGGATGCTCGAGAACATGAAGACCTTGTCCGAAGGAGGAACGCTACCACCCGGAGCTTTGGGTGGAGGCGCTAGCGCCCCTCGGGCCGCCGGTCCGCGATAGACCCTAACAAGTCCAGATCGACCTACAGATCGTTACGATAAGGAACTCTAAGATCACGTTCAGTCTATTTCACTGGATTGTTCGTCTACTAAGGATAATCTCCCGCTCGCCGGGAGGCGGTCACACCGTGCCCTTTGGCATCCAGCTCGACGAGGAAGGAAACTATGAAGAACCTCAAAGTTCGCCGCAAACTGGTTGAGTACGGCAGCGCATTGCTGCTCGTCGGAGCCATCTGCATCGCTCCACCCCTTGCCCGGACGCAGGCGCCCGCTGAGGGCCAAACTCCGGGTGCGGCCATAGGCACGACGCCCGGGACGACGCCGATTCCGAACCCTGCAGACCAATTGGGAAACATGGGTGGCATGAATGCAGACCAGCAAGCCGCCATCGATAGAATTTTCGTCAGGAAGGCCATGCAGGGCAGCATCGCTGAGGTGCAATTGGGCGAACTCACCCTGCAAAAGAGCAGCAACGACCAGGTCAAGCAATTTGCCCGGAAAATGATTGACGACCACACCAAGATGAACGAGCAGATGAGGCCCGTAGCCCAGCAGCTCGGCGTAGAAATCCCCACCGAAGTCTCCAAAAAAGACAAATCGCTCATGAACAAGATGCAAGCCCTCTCGGGCGCTGCCTACGACCAGGCCTACATTAAAGACATGGTGAAAGACCACAAGGAGGATCTGAGTGAGTTCCACATGGAGGTCTCAAACGGTCGCGATTTCAGCGTAAAAAACGCCGCCCTGCAAGGCAGCAAGACCATCTCCGAACAGCTGCAAATGGCGCAGCAACTGGCCAAAGACCAAAACGTAGACCTGGCCAAAAAGTAGTTGAACCGTCCTGCCCCAACAGACCGTCGTAGATGAGTGGATCGTGCGAGGTCTCGTGGACCAGACGATTGTGTGAGAGTAGACCCGGCCAAATCGGCAAACACTCTCTTGCGCGATGAGGAAGGAACAAAGCGCCGCCATGGTTACCAAAGAATTCCTTTCCCGTTCAGTCTGGACGCGGCCCAATAAAAATTACCATGCGCCCATTTTGGGTGCAAAAAGCAGCACATGGAAGTGACCTAAAGCGGTCTTCGTCTGTCTGTACTCTTGAACAATAGCTACAACCCGCGGCTGATTCAGTTCGCGTGGAACCGGAGTCTCGAGAACTCTATGCCCGACCGCATAAACAAAGCTGTATGGATCGTCCTGCTTGGATTGTTAGCTGCGCCGTCCATGGAGGCAGCGCAAGACCCTGCCCGTGAACAGGCTCGTTCCATGGTCATGACGCAGTACGGCGTTGTGGCAACGCTGCAGGCTGTAGCCTCTCAGGCGGGTGCGGCCATTCTGGCCAGGGGTGGCAGCGCAGTGGACGCAGCCATTGCGGCCAACGCCGCCTTGTCGGTGATTGAGCCCATGATGAACGGAGTGGGCGGCGACCTCTTCGCCGTTGTCTACGATACGAAGGCCAAGCATCTCTATGGTCTCAACGCCAGTGGGTGGGCGCCGAAGAACCTCACCCCCGAAGCTTTGAAGGCCAGGGGCCTGACGAAGATGCGCACCATTGACGAGGTCACTGTGCCGGGAGCCGTCGCCGGCTGGGACGCTTTGCATCAACGTTGGGGAAAGCTCTCGCTCGCCGAAGATCTGGCGCCCGCCATCGCCCTGGCGGACAAAGGCATTGCCGTCCCAGAGACGGATGCGGAGAACTGGGATACCTACGGAATGCCTTTCCACAATGATCCCGAATTTGCCCGGGTGTTTCTTCCTGGCGGCAAAGCGCCTGTCGCCGGGCAGTTATTTCGCAATCCGGAACTGGCGCGGACGCTCCAGCGGATCGCCGAACATGGCCGCGATGGGTTTTACCAGGGAGACACGGCGGCTGCAATCCTGAAGCTCGAGCGCCAGCTTGGCGGTTTTATGGAAGCCGAGGATCTGTCCGCATTCCAGCCGGAATGGGTTGATCCAGTCAGCACCACCTATCATGGCTGGACCGTGTACGAGATGCCGCCCAACGGGCAGGGCATTGCGGCGCTGGAGATGCTAAACATCATGGAACAATCCCCAATCAAAGAGTGGGCGCACAACAGCCAGAAGTCCCTGCACCTCGAGATCGAGGCCAAGAAACTCGCCTATGCCGACCTTCAACAGTATGTGGGCGATCCCCGCGCTACCCACATCCCGACAGCCGCGCTTATCTCCAAAGATCTGGCCAAACAGCGGGCGAAGCTGATTACAGATAAGGCTGCGTGCAACGTACTGCCTTCAGATGTGCAGCAGGGCCTTGCTCATCTATCGAGCGACACCACCTACCTCGCCGTCGTTGACCGTGACGGCAACCAAGTCTCTCTGATCCAGAGCAATGCGGGAGCCTTCGGTGGTGGCTTGGTTGCCCCCGGCACCGGCTTCCCGCTGCAGAATCGCGGCGGCGGATTTACCCTCGAGCCGGGCCGGCCGAATACTCTTCGCCCACGCACGCGTCCGCTTCACACCATCATTCCCGCATTTATGCAGAGCGGTGATCGGCGCATCGCCTTCGGCATCATGGGCGGCTTCAACCAGGCCCAGGCGCACGCGCAGTTTGTTTCTAACGTTGTCGACTTCGGGATGAACATTCAGGCCGCGCTGGAAGCAGCGCGCTTCACCAAGCGCGATTTTGCTGGTTGTGGCGTATGGGTCGAAAATGGGGTAGCCCCAGACGTGATCGTGGGGTTACGAAGCCAGGGTCACGACGTAAAAGTGTGGCCGCGCTATTTCCAGGGCATGGGACGGGGCAATGCGGTTGAGGCCAACGACTCATCGCCGGTTCATTATGGCGCAACCGATCCTCGAGCCGACGGAGAAGCCGTGCCCGAGCAAATGCCTTTTTGAAAAGCTCGCCCTGGCTGCCCAATTTTCGTTTCGCTAAACCGGCGTAGGGTAAACAAGAGATGCCCGCGCAAGAACAAAATTCCACTCGTCGCTCGTGGATCGTTGGCACGACCAGCTTCTTCTTTATCCTGCTGCAGAGTGCCTGCACCGCGGTGATGGCTATCAGCGGGGTTCGTGTCATTATCGGCCTGGGCGCGCTGGCCGCGGCTGCTGGGCTCAACCGGCCCGCGAGCGGATTTCATGCCGATGCGATTCGTATTCCCATGATGGCGATCGCGCTCATCGGGTCGTTCGTCAACCTGTATGTGATCTGGAGGATCCGCAGCCTCCGCGCCCGGCCGTCCTCCCAGTGGCGCACCGTCCCCGCAACCCCCAAACAAAAGCGAGCGGAAGTCTTTCAGATTGTGCTCGCAGTCATCACCCTCGCCCTCGTCTTGGCGGAGTGGATCACGCACCGGATCGTTCATAACGCTTAAGGCATTTTTGCTAATTGGCAAAAATGCGTTAAGGCGCCAGGCCTCGTATCTCCTCTTCCAGGCGGGCATGCAACCGTTCGCTAAAGCCCAGGGGTAGCTCAAAGACTCGCTCGTCCGCGGTCAGGATCAGGATGTTGCGCGTTGAGTCCAGGATCGCCGAACAGATCTCGCAATGCTCCAGATGCTTCTGCACCTGTTCCAACACCTCCGCTGGGAGAGTCGCGTCCAGATAGCCGGAGATGTGTCCCCACACGTGCTTGCACTCTATGACCACGCCCACCACCTCCGTCTGGCGGCTACCTGTTTCAACTCGGGCGCCAATTTCTTTTGCAGCATCATGCGCGCGCGATGCAAGCGGACTTTCACTGCGGCTATGCTGATGTCGAGCGCTGCAGCGGCCTCATGGATACTCAGTTGCTCGATGTCTCTCAGTTCAAAGACCTCGCGGTAAATCAGCGGCAGGGCGGTGATGGCTTTTTGCAATAGGAGCCTGACCTCTTTGCGCTCCAGGGCCTCGGACGGTATCTCCTTCCAGTCTCGTAATAGATATGGGGACGTATGCCCCTGTTCCTCCGGGGGCTCATCCAGCGATTGCATCTTGATCGTATCCCGGTGGCGGATACGGCTGCGTGCCTCGTTCAGCGCGATGCTTACCAGCCATGTTCCGAATCTGGCTTCGCCACGAAAGCTGGACAGGTTGCGAAAGGCCTTGAGGAACGCCTCCTGGGTGGCATCCTCCGCGTCGGCTTCATTGTGGAGGAAGGACAGAGCCATGACATAGACCCTGCGTTCATAGGGACGAATCAGCTCGTGAAAGAGCTGAGAGTCGCCGGCAAGGATCTTAGCGATCATCTGTGCTTCGTCCCGTACTTCGCTGGTTGCCGCCATGCAAGCTTTCTAAAGTGGTTTGGTATCGGCGCCGAGCACGCGTCCGTTTCCCGGCGTTTGCGCGAACAGGATCAGATGATGTTTCTGCGCAACTGGAAACGTGGCTGGAATCTGCACCTGCACCGTCCGCTCGCCCGCGGCATGCAGTTTAGCCACACGGGAGATGGATCGCGCGACCGCGACGTGCGCCAGGGTCTGACCGGAGTTTTCGCCGTGAAGGACGCTGGAGCGATCGGAGTCGTCCACCAGGACTGCCATAAGGTCGGCTCCTTGCGTCGGCACGTCACCGCTGATGGAGAAATTCACCGCCAATGTGTTTCCAACCACATTCACGGAGAGAATGCGGACAGAGACTCGGGGATGTTGCGCTTCCTCGGCCTGCACCGCGCGCAGCAGAGCTGCGCGGTCGCTGCCGACAATCTGCTCTGCTCCGTTGATCACCATCTGCGGCGTATACGCGCCCTCCAGGTGGAATCGCTCGCTATAGGCATTTTGCCGCTCCGTATAGGCCGGCGAGGAAAAAGGATCGGACCATCCCAGCCCATTCCAGTAAGTGACATGCTCGCTGATGCCGACCACCAACTGGTCCCCGCTGGTCCGGCTTCCGTTCACCTGCCGGAGCAACGCATCCGCCGGAGGGCAGCTGGAGCACCCTTCAGACGTGAACAACTCTATCAGCACCACTTTCTGCGCCGGCGCGTCCACCCCAGTCTGTGCCTGCAGGGCCACCGTCAGAGCAATGGCCATTCCCGCGAAAATTAGTTTGTACATGGATCCTCGACTGAGCCTAAGACGCACGCCCCGGCGGTAGGGTTACAGAGGCTGCGGAAAAACTCTGTACCGAACGGGAAAACAACACCGCCGGGGCTAAAGCCCAATGGAACGAATGCGACTCTTTCCGCGACGCTGAAGCGTCGCTCCCCCTGCTGAAGCAGGGGGCTCCCACCGGCTTCCAGGGGAAGAACGATCGGGATGATGAAATGGATTTCAAAGGGCATTTGAGTCCCGCGGGAGGCGGCCTCTTTCGACTGGATCCATTTTCGAGGGCAGCAGGGAACTTCGCAGCTTGTGTGGAACCGTAGCTGGGAAAAGCACAATGGTGGGAGCCCCCGCATTCATGCGGGGGAGCTCGGCTTTCAAGCCGAGCGGCTCGCCAGTGACTTACTCTCCTCCGGCTTTAGCCGCGGGGTTTTCCGCAGCCTGTACAGCCATCTCCACTTCGCGGCGCTACGGTCGAGATGACAAGTTTGTGGGCAAATTAACAACTTACCACCTTGGACTGGCCGTGTCTTCGAAGGACACCGCGGGACGCATAGGCCGTGAGGGCATTGCACTGGACCGCACTCTTTACGCTCGTCGGGTGCCGCGCCACACAAGTCTTTTTTTCTGCGCGCTCTCTTACATGTTGGTATGGCCGGCGCGCATCTCTTCATTGAACGTCGGCTTGGTCAGCGCCAAAGCCTGTTGCAGACGAGCGCGAAAATCGGCTTCGCGCGCCAACAGTGCCGGAGTGGCAGCGGCAAACTCCGCGCCGCCGTCATTCTCCGCGCTCAAGGTCACCAATCCGGCGGCGGCCAGCACCGCTGCCATACGGACCAGGTCCTCCGCGGTGGTGTTGAGGTATTGCGCGTCCCGCGGGTCTGCGATCCATACCGGCTGCGAGTTGCCCAACACGCCAGAGAGCCAGAAGGTCTTCAACAGCAGGAATTGCTGGCGGGTTTCGTCATCGGTGTCGTTGAAGAAGAACTTCTTTTGCCAGCGGCTGTAATAGCGCGTCGTCACGGGAACGGGCTGGCGGTTGCCGCTCTTGAGCAGCTCGAGCTGCCCCTGGTCCAGCGTCTTGCGAATGGCGCTGTAGATGAAAGTTTCTGCGTACGGCTGTTCCGGTGCCGGGACGATCTCCGCAAAGGTCACGGTCATGCTGGCAGAAATCTTTGCGTGCAGCAGGGAATCGGTGCCGTCGGCCACGTGCACCACTCCGTGGACGATGTATGTGTCCGCGCCCGAAACAGAGCGGTGGAAAGGCCAACGGAAGTCGCTGAAGATAATCGGCATACCGGCGACGGTCACGTAGGCATCCGGCCGCGGGTTGCGCAATCGCTTGGCCTCGTCACGCAAGTGCGTGGTCATCTCCGGCAATAGCTCAGGACGATTAAAGTCGAAGTCCTCGCTCAGCTCCAGCCGCAGGGTGCGCTCGGCAGGGGCATCCTGGGAGAGCCCGATGCGGAAGATAGTGGTCGGCCGGCCATTGAAATCGATCCCCTCTTCGGAGGAGAGAACGGCCAGGCCGGCGTTGGCTGCGGCGGTGCCGAGGGCGGAGGTCAGGGCTGGTTTGGTGGGCATGGTTCTACTTTCTGCGCAGGTCTACTTGATTGTACCGGCACGCGGCCGGCAGAGCGCTCCATTGGACCACATGCGCCGTACTATGGGGCGAGCACGAAAGCAACCAGGGTACGGCCATGCCTTCCGGAGGATCGCTCGAACTCCTGCAGCAACTCCGCTTCGCGCCCTTCCGGATCGACAGGCATTTCGCAGGCGGCAATCTGCGCCTCGGTGGCGCCGTGATAACAAAGCTCGCAGACGCCGAGACCCTGCTCCGAGCGTACCGGTGGCCCAAAGACGCGGCAGGTCATGGGACGGGCTC
This sequence comes from uncultured Acidobacteriaceae bacterium, assembly GCA_963788515.1. GTDB lineage: Bacteria > Acidobacteriota > Terriglobia > Terriglobales > Acidobacteriaceae > PALSA-350. The sequence continues at coordinate 229,177 of CAWBGZ010000015.1, read as the reverse complement.
GATACAGGTCACATAGGCCGGTGGCGGGGTCGAGCGCAGCACAGGGCTCGTCGTTGGCAAAGTCTTCGAAAAGTGCCTCCGCCTCTTCCGAGGGGTCTAGCAGTCCCGTTATGGGATCACCAGGAAAGTCCGCGCTGAGCCGCTCAACAGATCTCCGCGCCCGCTCGCGGACGGCTTGGGCTCGTTTCGGCTCGCTCCTGGCAAGCTCCTCGAGTCCCTCCTGCAGACGTGCCGCATCCAACTGATGGATGACGAAAACACCCACGCAGCATTGGGTGCAACCGGGCTTGCAGACCAGCCAATCTCCGCTGCGCCGGGCAGTGTCAGCCAGCGCTGCGTCGAGTATTTGCACCAGTTGCGTGTCACCCGCGGGAAGCATAGAACCATGCTAGGGCAGTTTCGCGATCTTTATCAGTCCACAGTAATTGCGAACTGCCTTAAATCGTCGTAAACCCGGGCATCATGGATACCGTCTATCAAGGATGTGTGAACCGGAGATGACAAAAAAGATGAAACGTTGGCAACTTTCCAGTAATGTTGAACGTTAGAGACTATAGGTAAACGCAAGGAGATTCGTGAAGAGACCGTGCCGCTCCCCCCGCGTTCTGCGTTCGTTGGTTTTTTTGCTCGGCGCCCTGCAGATCGCAGCGCTATTGTTGACATTTGAAAGGCCGGCACAAGCCTACGTCGATCCAGGATCTGGCTTCGTTTTCCTCCAGGTCGCCGGGTCCATGTTCGCCGGCGCACTTTACTATATGCGCCATCGCTTGCGGCGGATCCTCCATGCGATGCGCAGATCCTCTCCTATTCCTCCACCAACTCGTGCCCAGACAGAGGTCATAGAGAACCAGCCATGAGCCAGGGTACGTCGCAAGACATTGCGACGTTTCGTGATCCAGCTGGATCCCTGCGAATTCATGGCGAACACGTCCTGCGAACGGTCAACCCTCGCTACGCACCAGAATGCGTCCGGTTCCTGAAGTCTGACCTGGCCCGCCGTTGGACGGACCAGGGCGATCTGGTTGAGAGCCAGGTGGTGTCCGCCGAGGCGGATCAGCCGCTCCTTGTGGAGCATCCGCGGGTCTTCTTTCCTTCCTATCCCTGGGAATGGACGCCGGGGCAGTGGGTCGCGGCAGGCGACCTGACGCTCGAACTATGCGGCCAGTTGCTCCGCGAAGGCTGGATCCTCAAAGATGCGACCCCGCTGAACATTCTGTTTGAAGGCTCGCGTCCGGTTTTTGTGGACCTGCTGTCGGTCGAGCGTCGCGACCCGCGCAGCCCTTTGTGGCTTGCCTACGGACAGTTTGCCCGTACTTTCCTCCTCCCGCTGGCGGCATACAAGCACCTTGGCTGGCCCCTCGCAGCTACGCTGAATCGTCGTGACGGCTATGAGGCCGTCGATCTGTACCCCTACCTTTCCAGTTTCGAGCGCTGGAGCGCGCCGCTTCGCTCCCTGGTTACGCTGCCTTTCCTGTTTGAGAAACGGAAAGGCAAGGGCGGGGTGCCGCCCAGGCTGGAGCAGGAGCCGGAAATCGCCGCCGCGGTTCTGCAGCGAAACTTGAAAGGCTTTGCGCGGGCCCTGCATATGCTGGAACCAAAGGGACGCGATTCACGATGGAGTGATTACCAGACCGCCGCGGATCACTATACCGACCAGGAGCGGCAGCATAAGCAGGAATTCGTCGACCGGGCGATGCAATCGCTGCGCCCCAGCTCGGTGCTCGATATTGGGGGCAATACCGGTCAATATTCGCGGGTTGCAGCCAGCGTGGGCGCACGGGTCGTGGCCTGGGACACCGATGTTGCCTCTTCGGACCGAAGCTGGAGAGAGGCCCGGACGGCTGGCCTGCCGATCCTACCCCTGGTCGCGGATGTGGCTAGGCCGACGCCGGCAGTCGGATGGTGCAATACCGAGTCGCTCACCCTGCTGGAACGGGCCCGCGATCGCTTCGATTGCGTCATGATGTTGGGCATCCTTCATCATCTGCTGCTTGCCGACCAGATTCCCATGGCTGACGTGGCCACGCTCCTGGCGTCGCTAACACGCCGCTCCAGTATTGTAGAGTGGGTTCCCAAAACCGATGTGCGCTATATCGACCTTTGCCGCGGGCGAGACGAACTCTACCAGCATCTGGATGAAGATCTCTTCGTAGAGCAATTCACACGTCATTTCACCATCGCGGCTCGTGAGCAATTGACCAACGGCCGCGTCTTATTCCTGTTCGAGAAAAAATGAACCTCAAGACCATCCTCCAGGGTTTTGGAGCGGCGATGCTGGTCTTGCTCCTGCGTGTTTGGCCACTGCTTTCGTCTCGCCATTCTGCCTTCTATCACAGCTTCTTACCTATACAGAGCGTGGTTTGGGGCAGCCTGATCGACGTAATCGTCCTCTCCCTGTCGGCGGCAACCCTATTCGCGTTTCTTCAAAAGGGTGAGGGCGAGGTACGCACGTTCCTCTGGGCGCTGGTCTTCGCTGAGTTGGTTCCAGTCTTTGTAAGTGATGTTGCGGCTGTCTGGCAAACTTCGGTTCCTCGTCTGTACGTCGAGTTGCTGTTCTGGGGACCTTTCCTGGCGGCGCTGGCCCTGCACTCCATGCGACCTTTGCTCTACAAGCATTGCGTGCATGGATTTCTGGTGCTGTTGCTACTGGCGGGTTGTGGCCTGGCATGGATGGTTCCCGAGCTCTTGTATTTTGGCTTGCGCGCGCAGCCGCGCGACGTCGCCGTGCCAGTGACGCGAGCTGGATTGCCTCTTGTCCAAAATCATGCGCCGGGCGGCGGCCGGATCGTATGGCTCCTTTTCGACGAGCTCTCCTATGACCAGGTCTTCGATCATCGCTTCCCCGGCCTCAACTTGCCGGCGTTTGACAGGCTGAAAAGTGAGAGTATCTCGTTTAGCGATCTACAGCCCGCGGGATATACCACGGAACGGGTGATTCCCTCTTTTTTTATCGGCCACATTATTCAGAACCTTGTGAGCAATCTGGATGGAGAGCCCAGGGTTACGCTGGCCGGGCAAAAGGGCTGGCACGCTTTCCATGCCAATGAGACCCTGTTCGCAGATGCCCAGCGCCTCGGCTGGACGACCGGAGTGGTCGGTTGGTACAACCCCTATTGCCGAATTCTCGCGGGAACACTCGACTATTGTTACTGGAGAATGGGAGACGGCCTCTGGACGGGAACCAGCCCGGATCAGTCTGCCCTGGAGAATGCCGCGGCGCCGTTCAAAGAGATGCTGGGGAGCTGGCAGCGTAAGGGCGGCTTCCCGGCGCAGGAAAAGCATGCATCCGATCTGGAAGCGCTTTTGCCCCAGGCCCAGGCGCTGATCCGCGACCAGAGCATCGGTTTCGTCTTCATCCATCTGTCTGTGCCGCATCCTCCCGGAATTTATGACCGTAGACCTGGACACCATCGCGTCTTTGGTACGTATATCGATAATCTGGCGCTCGCCGACCATACTCTGAGCCAGTTGATGGCGACCTTAAATGCCACCCCTTTGGCTGACAAGACAGCTGTCATCGTCTGTTCCGACCACTCCTGGCGCGTGCCTTTGTGGCGACCGACCCCGCAATGGAGTAAGGAAGAAGAAATTGCCAGTAAGGGCCGCTTCGACCAGCGGCCGGTGCTGATGATCCACTATCCCGGACAGCAAAGTGAGCGGGACGTCACCGCTCCCTTCGACGTGATCCGCATTCATGAAATCATCGAGCGCATGCTGCGGGGTCAGCCGGCGTTGCCTTAACGCCCAGGGCACTTTCTCTTAATTTGACACACTGCTTGCACCAGCCGCTCGTAATGGCCGCAGATCAAATACCAGGGCATGGTGGGGGTCGCCCGGGGGACGGATGTCCGCTATTGGGTGAATGCACAGGTGCGCCTGCATTGCGGGGCTGTGCGCCCCAGCCCAGTAAGGCTCTCGGACATCGTAGCAATCCCCGTTCGGCTGGGCGCGGACCGTAACGTAATAGTCCACCCCAAGTTCATTAAGCGCCTGCAGAAGGGGCTCCTGACGACGAATGCGGTCCACAAAGGGCTTGTCACCTACAAGCCCTTCCAATTGCAATAGAGGCGCCGGCATCAGGTAGGATGCCAATCCCGCGGTATCACCCATACCATAGAGGCCAGGATGGGCCGCAGCAAACTCCTGCAGACCGAGAGCTCGTTGCAAGGAAAACACGGCCGGCCTTTCGGTTCTGACGCGGTCCAGGATGATCACGAGCGAAACGCACGTGACTGCGGCGGCCAGCCACAACGTAGCCGGGCGGGTGAGTGGTATCCATCGTGCGATCAATGTTGGCCCCAACAGGGCCCAGACGGGAACCAAAGGGTAGAGATACCAGATCCACCACATCGGCCAATCGCTGGAGAACGAGAGGACACTATAGAAAATGATGGGGTGGAGTGCGACGCAAAGCTGTACTCTGCGCCGGTCTGGTGGAACCATGCTGTCTGCGTCAACCGGTCCTCGAAGCACATGCAGCAGGAAAAGAGCGCACAGCGTGAGGGAAGGCCACGTAAACAGGAAATTGATAAGGCGAGGAACGCCAAGTATTGAGACTGTGCTGGCGGAAGGGAACCACGTGCTCTTGAGATTTTTGGCAATGCCGGAAATCGGCAGCATCGTCCCGAATTCGATTCGATTGATCGCGAAATAAATAGCCACGGGCAAGAGCCCCGCGCTGAAGTAGAAGATTTTCCTGAAGGCTGTGCGCCGCGCGCCGGATGGCGCGATGAGCGTCAGGCCGCCATATGCGGCAACCACAAGGGATGCGTCGAGCCGGCTCAGCATCAGGGCGGAAGCGAGCAGCCCACTCACGAAAGCCGCTGCTGGTGTTTGGCGCTCCAAAGGCTGTGTGGCCATGCGTTCCCAGAAAAGCGAGAGACAAAAGAGAGCGAGACCGACCTCCATCCCGCTTCGCGCGAGAACCGCCATGCAGGTGATTGAGAGCAAAGCCCATGCAAGACCGGCATCCCCTTCGATTCCGAGGGATAACTGAGTCCGGCGGAGCGCGCGATAGCTGCCGCAGACCAATAGCCAGATCAGCACGCTCAGCGCGACGAAGAACGACAATTGGGTGCGGAAAATCTTATAGAGAAGGGCAATCGTTAACAGCCAAAGCGGATGATATCCGTTGGTCGCCTGCAGACCGTTGAAGGTGGAAGCGCCGTGAAGCGCCAGGTTCTTTGCGACCACAAGGTAGTAGAAGAAGTCATCCACGAAGAAGGAAAGGTACAAGTCACCTCTATACGCAAAGTGGATCATCAGGGCCGCGAAGTACGCAGCCAAAACGATGATCGGAAGGGCGACTTCCCATTGCAGCCGCCGCTCCTGCTTTGGGGGCGCCGATGTCCTTGCAAGTACTTCTTTGCGAAGGCCAGAGGTTTGCGCATCCATCTTGTTGATATCCAGCTTGGTTTTTTGGCGGTCTCTTCGAGCTATGGCACGACAGCCATGGGTGCGCCGATGTCCATGGCCCAAATTTACATGAAATCAGCTGCGATTGGCCCACACTCAGGAACAGCACCCGCCTTGCTGTGAAAAGGCGAGGAACGCTGCTCCTTCGCAAACAAGCCCGGCTGAGCTATCTGGTGAAAGCGATCGAGACAAGTCATATGCGGCCCACGTACGCGGGGCGCATGGTCCATTTCACGTGTTTTCCATGATGATGCCGGAGCACTCGCCCAGGCCAATACTCACAAACCCCAGTTGCTCGCAATATCCACGAAACGTGATCTCGTCGCCGTCGGCGAGAAAAGCGCGCTGCTCCCCTGTGGGCAGCGTGATAGGCTCGGCACCGCGCCGGGTGAGTTCGAGCAGGCATCCACGGGACTCGTCCGTTGGTCCGGAGACAGTGCCGCTGCCCAGCAAATCGCCGGACTGAAGATTGCACCCGTTGCTCGCGTGATGGGTCAGTAATTGAGCGACCGTCCAGTAGAGGCCACCCAGGTTGCTGCGGCTGAGCCGCACCGCATCGCACCCCGTAGCGCGCATGCGAGCGGAACGGAGGTAGACCTCGAGGGTAAGGTCGATTCCGCCCTGCTGGCGATCCTGCTCCGAGTCCAGGTACGGAAGCGGCTTAGGGTCGTGAGCCGGACGCGTCAACGCCGGGATGCGAAAGGGGGCAAGCGCCTCCATGGTGACGATCCAGGGCGAGATGGTGGTCGCGAAGTTCTTGGAGAGGAAGGGTCCCAGAGGCTGGTACTCCCAGGCCTGGATGTCGCGGGCCGTCCAATCGTTCAGCAGGCACATGCCAAAGAGGTGCGAGGGAGCGCGATCGATGGGGATGGCTTCGCCCTGAGGGTTTCCCGGCCCGACAAAGAAGCCGGCTTCGATCTCGTAGTCAAGCGCCTGGGTAGGCGCGAGGCGAGGTGGCGCGCCAGTGGCAGGCAAGATTTGGCCTGCAGGGCGCTTGACCGGTGCACCGCTGAGAACAATCGACGATGCGCGGCCGTGATAGCCAATAGGCACATATTTGTAGTTGGGCAGCAGCGGGTTCTCCGGGCGGAAGAGCCTCCCCACATTCGTGGCGTGATGGATTGAGGCATAGAAGTCGGTGTAATTGCCGATCGACACGGGCTTGAGCATGGTGGCGTCTGCCATGGCGCACAGATGCGGCGCCACGGACCGCTGATGATCGGCAGCATCGGGATGATCCGCACGGAGCAGATCGCTGAGCCGGGCGCGCAGCGGCGGCCAGCACTCCGGGCCACTCGTCATGAGTGGATTGAGCGTGGAAGCGGCACAGGCTTCTTTAACATTCGCCGGGAGCGACGCCAATAGACCCGCGTCGCAACAGCCGCGGAGGTCGAGAATCTGGTCGCCAATGGCTACGCCGACGGCGGGCTGCACCGCACTTTGGAAAACGCCAAAGGGAAGGTTCTGGATCGGGAATGCACAACCGGCATGATTGGCCGAGGCTACCCAGCTTTGCCGCTGAGGATTATGTGTAGCATTCATGGTTGCATTTATCGGACGGGGCTCCCGGTGAAGTGTTTTTTGAGCGCCTGCCACACCTGGAAGTAATCGCGCTGCAGGCAATCCGTCTCCATCGCGAAGCGGGTAGGGTGAAGCACCAACTGGGTCTCGAACATGAAGGCCAGGGTATCCGCGAGATAGTGTGGCTTGAGTTCGGCTTTCTCGGCCCGCTCGAAGGTTTCCGCATCGGGCCCATGTGCCTGCATACAGCTATGCAGGCTGGCGGAGCCGGGAATGAAGCCTTCGGCCTTGGCATCGTATTGGCCAAAGATCAGGCCCATGAACTCATTCATCGCATTGCGGTGGAACCAGGGCGGGCGGAAGGTGTGCTCGGCCACCATCCAGCGCGGAGGGAAAATGCCAAAGTCGACATTGCCTGTGCCCGGCACCGCGGTGGGCGCCGTGAGCACCGTATAGATCGAGGGGTCCGGATGGTCGAAGCTGACGCTGTTGATGCAATTGAAGTTTGCCATGTCGTACTTGTAAGGCGCGTAGTTGCCATGCCAGCCGACCACATCGAGGGGCGAGTGATCGATACCCGCAGACCACAGCTTGCCCTGAAACTTGCATAGACTCTGAAAGTTGCCGTCCACATCCTCAAAGGCGGCGACCGGGGAAAGGAAATCTCGCGGGTTCGCCAGCCCGTTGGCGCCGATCGGACCGAGATCAGGCAAGCGGAAGGGGAGACCGTAGTTTTCGCAAATATAGCCGCGCGCCGATTCTTCGAGCAGCTCCACACGCATCTTGAGACCGCGGGGAAGAACGCAGATCTCACCCGGCGCAACCTCCAGAATGCCCAGCTCGGTAAAGAAGCGCAGCTTACCCAACTGGGGCACGACCAACATCTCTCCATCGGCATTGGCAAAGAAACGGCCGGACATGCTTTGGTTGGCGGCGTAGACGTGCACCGCGCACCCTGTCTGGCCGGCCGGGCCGCCATTGCCGGCCATGGTGATGATGCCGTCAAGGAAGTCGCAGGGTGTATCGGGAATCGGCGGCGGATCCCATCGGAGTTGGTTGGGAGTAGCCGAAACTTCGTTAAAAGGCCCGCTGCGCAGCCTGTTCTCCGGGAGTTCAACGAAGGGCCTGTGGGTCACCGAGGGACGGATGCGATAGAGCCATGCACGGCGGTTGGTGGCGCGCGGAGCCGTGAAGGGAGTACCGCTGAACTGTTCGGTGTAAAGTCCCAGGGGCGACTTTTGGGGGGCGTTCTGGCCTTTGGGCAAAGCGCCTGCAACCGCTTCCGTCGCAAATTCGTTGGCAAACCCCGATTGATACCGCAGCTTCGACATAAATCCTCCCTGCTGTAGCTGTATACCGGAGGATGCGTGGCATTGCCAACTTGGACCCCTGCTCCATCTATTAGGCATCTTTTAACGCGATCCATGGCCGGCTCCGCCGATACTCCCGACAGAGGCGACGCCACTCCACGCCGCTGTTGCGGTTCAGAACCAAACCGGAGGTGATGGGTGGGAAAAATCTACCTCGACGTTACGTACCAAAGGTGCCATCCGTAACCGCCAGGAAAGATAAGCAGAAGCCATTTTGCATCCAATAAGGGCAGACTAAATGCGGTCTCACAATTACGCTGCCCCCGGAAATAGCGTGAGGAGTGGTTTTTCCGAAAGAAAGCCACGAAAAGCGTGTGGCATGGGTCTACCGATCGTGTAACCGCAGGGGGGGCAATCAATGCGAACAGCCGGCCGGGATGGCAGACAGCGAAACCACGTATCGCTGCGTGGGACAGGATCGAGTTCCTGGTTTCCGATGATGGTGCTGCTGGCGTGCACGCCCGCCGCGTGGCCGCAGGGCCAACCCGCCTTGCCCGCCCTCTCGGCCGACCAGGTGGTGCAGCTGCTGATGGAGAAGAACAAGGAACGTGCGGCCAGTTTGCAGCACTACATTGGGACACGCAGCTATCGCCTGGAATATCGAGGCTTCCCCGCCTCTGCAGAGGCGACGATGGAAGTGGAGGTGAATTTTGACGCCCCTACTTCCAAGCGCTTCCACATCGTGAGTACTACCGGTTCGAAGCTGATCCAGAATCGCGTTTTTCAAAGGCTGCTGGATAGCGAAGAGCAGGCCGGCGACTCGAACAACCGAAACCACACCGAGCTTGGTCCGGACAACTACACCTTCTCGCTTGCCGGCACCGAGGGAACGAACTATGTGCTGGATGTTGATCCAAAGGTGGAGAGCCGGTTTCTGTATCGAGGCAAGATCTGGGTGGACGGGCACGACTTCGCAGTCACGCGTATAGAGGCCCAGCCAGCCCGGAATCCATCGTTCTGGACGACGAAGTCCGTGATTCATCACACCTATCAGAAGGTGGACGATGGATTTTATTTGCCCAGGGAAAATAAGACGGTGACCAGCGTCCGGATGGGAGGCGTGGCGACACTGACCATCGAATACCAGTCCTATCAGTTGACCATCGCCAAGCCCGTGGCATCGGCGAGAAGGGTTTCCTCCGGCGAGGGAGCGGTGTGGCCAGACGGTGGACTCAATGCGGAAGTAGCGAACTTTGTCTCGTCGAGAAAATGATCGCTCGATCACTCACAACTTTGCAGGTGGCCGAGGAAGATTCGGTTTGATGTGGAAATGCGCACTACCCCAATCGCAGAGAGACTCCATCATGGGTACAAGCTTTTTGCCCTGGGCGTTGAGTGAGTAAGTAACCATCGGCGGAAGCGAGCGGGAGGCCTGTCGCTCGATCACGCCATCCTGTTCCAATTGACGCAACTGGTCGGTCAAGACCTTTTCCGTGATATCAAATAGTTTCTTACGCAGTTCGGCAAATCGCATTGGACCGAACGATAGATGCCATAAAATCTGCACCTTCCATTTCCCTGAAAGTACATTGATGGTGGCTTGCACGGGACAATCGTGATGGTCCTTCATTGCGCCCAACTTTCTGTCTTTGCGTTGCGGGCGCCGCACCTTACTTATTTGTGCGTACTTCCGCAACCCATAGGGCCGTTGTACCATACCGCCTTAGCCCCCAGGACTGCGCCCTGAGGGCAAAGGAGAAATCATGATTCTCGTTACCGGTGCCTCCGGAAATGCAGGCCGCGCTGTCGTGAACGAATTGCTCACGAGCGGCGTGCCTTTTCGCGGGATGTACCGCAACCAGGAGGATTCTCGTAAAGCGCCCACGGGGGTTTCGACCGTGATTGCGGACTTCTCTTCTAAGGAGAGCATGAAGGACGCGCTTGTCGGCGTGGACGCGGTCTATCTCGTATGCTCGCCGATTCCTGCTTTGGTGGAACTGGAAAGCAACGTGATCGATGCGTGCCGGCAGAGCGGTATACAACACCTGGTGTTGAACTCTGCATTGGGGGCAGCAGACTATCCGAAGTCGTTTCCTGCCTGGCACCGCACGGTCGAAGACAAGCTCAAGGCGTCCGGGTTGCCGTTCACCATTCTTCGTCCAAACTCCTTCATGCAAAACATCGTGGCGTATCTCGCACCCAGCATCCGGGCGCAAGGAGCGTTCTTCGCGGCAATGGGCGATACCCGCATCAGCTATCTGGATCTTCGGGATATTGCCGCAGTGATCGCCCAGGTGGCTTCATCGCCCGCTGAGCATATTGGAAAGACGTACGAGCTAAATGGTCCAGAGGCAGTTACGTACGCCGAATTAGCTCAACAGATTGCGAGGGTCTGCAATCGGGAGGTCAACTTTGTTGATATTCCGGAAACGGCCCAGCGGATCGGCATGCTGAGTATGGGCATGCCGGTATGGCAGGTGGACGCATTGCTCGACCTGCAGCGGTATTACACCAACGGTCAGGGTGGAGAAGTAACCGAAGTGTTGCCGCAATTGTTGCGGCGCCCGCCGAAGAGGATCCTCTCATTCTTGGAAGAATTTCGAGACAGCTTTCGCACTGCGTTTGCCAGCTCATAACCAAGGAAGGTATATACGATGCACGATGAAAAAGCCGTGAACACAAAGACCGGGATGACCGCCGACGAGATGAAAGTGTTTGTGCGCAACCATTTTGAGGACTTTGTAAACCGTAAGAATCTGGACATCGCGGACGTTAATTTTGCGCCCGAGTTTCAGGATCACGGTGCGGATGTACCGCCTGGATTGCCTCCCGGCCCGGGAGGCGCGAAAGCCTACGTCGGCGGAGCATATAAGAAGTTCCCTGACCTCCATGTTGAAATCCTGGATCTGATCGCCGAGGATGATAGAGTGGCGGTCCGCAATCACTGGACGGGCACGGAAGCTGCCTCTGGAGCCGCATATGAGTTTTCCGGCATTGTGATCTGGCGGATTGCTAACCGTCAGCTGATCGAGCGATGGGCTTACCTGACGCCGCTGCAGCCAGTCGGGAAGTGAGGGTTCAATCAACCACCTATGGAGGAGATGTACAGGCTTTGCGGGCATTCAAGGCAGGAGCTTCCCGGTATCTCTTGAAAAGCATGCTGCGGACGGAGTTGATCGATACCATCCGGCTGGTGCACGCAGGCCACCGCCGCATTCCCCAGGAAATTGCCGTCGAGATGGCCGAGCATGTCGCTGACGATGCACTCACCAGCCGGGAGCTGGAAACGCTTCGCGGAGTCGCCAGTGGCAGTTCGAATAAGCTAATCGCCGAACAGCTTGGTATCTCGGAGCGCACCGTTAAAGGCCACCTCAAGAGCATCCTCTCCAAACTCGGCGCCAGCGATCGTACGCACGCAGTCATCATCGCGCTGAAACGTGGTTTCCTCGACATGTGAAACTACACCAATGGCGGGTTCGGACTCTGTTCCGCGAGGGACGGCACGAAAATCAGACTTCAAGGTGTTTCAGGGTTGTCCGTTGTGTCGTCGCCATAGGTGGGAAACGGGTCAGGTTCCGTGCTTGTAGGGATGCCCTGCAGTGTGACGAGGTCGGCTTGGACCCTCGCCCAGAGCTGCGGTTTTTTCTTGGTGGTAATGGGGGAGTCGGGATTGGCGTAGTAAGCTTCTATGTCCTCTTTGATGGCCGGCGGAACTGCGCGACTCGGCTGAAGAGCCAAGCGGTGGAGAAGATCGGCGTAGGTCGAGTCGGTAAGCGAATATCCGCCTGGTTCGACTACGCTGCCGGTGTCCAGATCACGATTTGGAAGCGGATGCCTGGGGTCCCTGGATTGGCGCGGGACATCCTGCTTCGCCGAAGGCTTAGCGGGTAACGGGGCCGACGGCGGGGGCTGTGACCGGGTATCGGCAGCGGCAGCGCTGGCGGCGGTAGAGCGAGTCGTTGGAGGTGGCGTGAAACGAGCGAGGACGTGCCGTAGGGTCGAAGTGGAACCGATCACGCTGTGTAGGTATTGCACCTCAGTAGTGGGTGTTGGCCCTTTCGCCGCGGCCAATGTGAGTGGACCGATCTTTGGGAGAATAAAAATAAGGCCCGCTAGCGAATAAGTTCCGATTCCGGCCTTTCGGCGGTAATGGGCCCAATCATTCTCCGCCGAAACTCTGGCTACCTCCTTTTGGAATGCGGCAACTTCTGCCGTGGGCGGGTTCGTAGTCTCGTGCCTTCGATGAAGAATCGTGACCGCGTAGGCAATGCGAGGAATAAACGCACGGACCGCGAAACGATACCCGCCGACGTTCAAACGCCGGCCGCGGGTGCCTGTGAAATCCTCGTGCAATCCATACGTCTGATAGAAGGCCAGGGTTAACTGGCGGGTCGGAACTTCCAGACCGACATGACGAAGATACTGAACCGGAGCCATGCGATCGTGACCAATCTCATTAATATCGAAGGCAAATTCAGTCCGGACATGTTGCGGTTCGCCCTGAGCATAGCTGACGACGGTTCCGTACTTTTGGCCGAGTTTGGGAAATTCGATGGGAACGGCCAGGTTGGTTGCCTCAGAGTGCCCGATGCTGTCTCCGATGTAATGGGACAACGCCCCCACGGCGAATGCGAGTTCATCCGCGTTCCCCGCGTTGCGGAAGAGATTGATGACAAAGTCACCCGAGCGGACGTAGTGGGTAAGATCGGAGAACGACCTGTCGCCCAAGGGATAGTAGCCGATGTCCTGGATGACGCAGCCGCCATAGGCGTAGGCTCGTGCATGCTCCAGTTGGGCAGGAGTAAGCGTTGGGTAACGGCTGAGAAGAAGTGGAACAATCGACTGCTTCCACGTCAAGTCGATCAGTTGCTCGTGGGTGAAAAGGGAGTAGGCGTCCGCAATCCGGGACAAGGGGAAAAGAACGAGCAGCGTCAGGACAGTGATAGTCGGTATACGGCCGGATAAGATCACCTATGGATAGTAGCCGAATGCAGAGAGCTATGAATAACGCTGGACACCTCACGGTCGCTCCGGTGAGGGATTCCTTGGATTAACGGCGCATCCGTTCGCAGCGAAGGTGTGCAAAATTGACCAGACCGCCAATCGATGCCACTCCAGAACGGCAGGTCGACGGTGTCGCGGTTGGCCGCACCATTTATCGGCTGGCCATTGATCTCGAGCCTTGAAAGTGAATCTGATGGATGTGGAAGGTGTGATCTTCGAGCGCTGTATTTTGGATCACCCAGTCTTCGACCGTGCCTGAATGCACCACGATGTTTGGCGGGTTCTTCATGTCGAATAATGCGGGTTGCTGCCCTTCTTCGGTGATGAAGAAGTTCGTGGGACTATTCGGGTTCGCAGGCCTCCCTATTACGCGTGTGCCCGTTGAGGGCAAGGGGATTCATTGTGAGCGCGCAGGTTGATCTTCCAGGCGGGCGGCCAGCACAACCCTCCCACCTCGAGACGCATGACCTGCACTTCGAAATCATTTGGCGCCGCTATCTCCCGCTCGAGGCGGTGGAATGTGGGGCTGTCAAACTCCTCAATCTCTCCACAACGAAAAGAGGCAAGATGCAGATGGTCTTTCTGCGTCTTGACCTCGTAGTAATGCTTTTCTCCCGCCCCCTGGATGGTTTCGATCAAAGCACGCCTCTGCGCGGTCAACCGAACCCCTTCGCTTCTACCTCGTTCAACAGCTTGCAGCGTTTCAGCGGCATCTTCTAGCTGCGACTCTTTCGCACTAGATTCAATATGCGACAACTTTGGTCCGATTACCACCCTGCGTGGGATTGTATGCGCTGTTGGCGCACCAGGACTAGACGGCTAGCTGCTGTTCGACCAGGGCGGCCCAGTAGGCGGCGCCGGTGGAAAGGATCTGGTCATTGAAATCGTAACAAGGGTGGTGCAACATCGGGTTGAGCTGTCCAGGACGTTGCGCCCCCAGCATAATGTACGCGCCCTGCTTAACCCCGAGCATGTAAGAGAAATCTTCCGCGCCCATGATCGGGTCCGCCATTTCGACAACTCCGGCCTGACCCGCGACCGCAGTTGCAGCGTTGCGGGCAAGGATCGTGGCGGCTTCGTCGTTGACTGTCGCCGGGGCCACCATGTGCATCTCGACTTCGGCGGTGGCGCCATGGCTCTCAGCAACACATTTGGCGAGCCTGACAATCGCCCGTTGGATGGTGTCCCCGACCCTGGCGTCGAACCATCGCGCGGTTCCCCTCAACACTGCCTCGCTAGGTATTACATTAGCGGCCACGCCGGCCTGGAAGCTGCCCACAGTGACCACCGCGGCATGCTTGGGATCGATGGAACGGGAAACAATCGTCTGCAGCGCGCTGACCAGGGAGCTGCCGGCCACGATCGGATCAATTCCGAAATGCGGCTGCGCAGCGTGGGCGCCCAGGCCGGTGATCTTGATCTCGAAGAAGTTGGCCGCGGCCATAATATTGCCGTTGCGCCAGTAAAATTCCCCCACCGGCATCGTCGGCATATTGTGCATGCCGAAGACTCGCTGCATGGGGAAGCGGTCGAACAATCCATCCGCTACGACCTGCCGTCCACCGCCGATTTCCTCGGCCGGTTGAAAGATCAAGTAGGCCGTACCTTTGAACCTGCGGCTTGCAGCCAGATATTTGGCTGCGCCAAGCAGCATGCTGGTGTGCCCGTCATGACCACAGGCATGCATGACCCCTGGATTGGTGGAAGAGTAGGGCACGCCGGACTGTTCCGGGATAGGCAAGGCGTCAATATCCGCGCGCAGGCCGATCGCCTGCTCGCCGTCCCGGCCACGGATGACAGCCACAACACCAGTCCCGGTGAAACCATGGATCTCGTCGACCGCGAACGACTGCAGTCGTTCTTGAATAAAAGTACAAGTGCGGGTCTCGGCAAATCCCAGCTCGGGATTGGCATGTAGATCTCTGCGCCAGCTCACCATCTCACCCTGCAGTTGCTTTATTTCGTCGATCGCCGGCATCGTTGTCTCTCCTGTCTCATACTCTTATATATCGCGAGGCAGAGCCGCCGCCCAAGTCTGCAACTATTGCAACACCGAAGCATCCAATCCCCGTAATTCGTCGTTCGTAAGGAGTCATCGTTGCAGATCGGCATTGACAGGACCAAATGAGCAAGCCGCACCGCTGTGCATGGGCAGAGAGCGATCCGCTTCTCCGCGACTACCACGACCGGGAATGGGGAGTACCCGAGTATGACAGCCGGGCCTTGTGGGAGCTGCTCATGCTGGAGGGATTCCAGGCCGGGCTGGCATGGATCACCGTGTTGCGCAAGCGCGAAGCCTTTCGCAAGGCGTTCCGTGGCTTCGAACCGAAGAAGGTGGCGCGTTTCAGCGAGCCGGACATCTCCAGGCTACTCGGCGATCCGGGGATTATTCGCTCCCGCGCCAAGATCGAGGCGACGATCCAGGGCGCCCGGATTTACCAGGAGATGGAAAGCAGCGGTGAGGGCTTTTCCGCGTTTGCCTGGAAGCTGGCTGGGGGAAAACCAATCAAGAACAAGACTGGTGCTCTACCTGCGAAGAAGACGGCTCTCTCGGAGGAGATCTCAGCCGCGCTCAAGAAGCGTGGTTTCAAGTTTGTCGGTCCCGTAATCGTCTATGCCTGGATGCAGGCGTCGGGGATGGTCAACGATCACGAGCTGCGTTGCTTCCGCCGCAACGCTTGAAACTACTCCATAGGAAATCCGGGGGTAGCGAAGTGGAGGGGACCTGCGGTTTCTCTTCCGTTCCGCCTACCCACTAGCCTTTTCGGCGCGGCTGTAGTCGCCGCTCTTTCCTCCTGATTTTCTCACCAGGACGATCTCGCGAATTGCGATGGATTTGTCCAGAGCCTTGCACATGTCGTAGATCGTGAGCGCGGCCACTGCGGCTGCGGTCAACGCTTCCATTTCGACGCCAGTGCCCGCGACCGTCGCAGCCGTGCTGCGGATCTCAATACCGCCAGCGACAACGTTCGCCGAGACATCGATAAAGCTCAAGGGCAGTGGATGACACATAGGGATCAGGTCGGCGGTGCGCTTGGCCGCTTGAATGCCGGCAAAACGCGCGACTTCAAGCGGATTGCCCTTAGGATTTTTGGGCAGTGCGGAAAGGACTGCGTCGGAGAGCACAACAAAGGCTGAAGCTTCAGCCTCGCGCCGTGTGGAGACTTTGGCGCTCACGTCGACCATATGCGCGCTACCCTCTGCGTCGTAATGCGAGAGCTTGTCCATCGTGTCGTCAGGTTAGCAGCACCGAGACCGTCTCGCCAGAAGCGAGATGTGGACGGTCAGGGGGCACGACGAGAAAGCAATTGGAGCGGCTGGCGCTCGCTATGTCACCGGAGCCCTGCCAGACGACCGGCTCCACTGTCACGTCCATGGCGACGGAGCGCAGCCTGGCGGGCAGGAAGCGCGTCAGGCCGGTCTTCACATGGACGTCGCTCGCCAGGCAGGCCTGCGCGAAACGGGGTTCGCGCCCGGGATCGCCACAGAGCGCCCCCAACAGCGGTTCGACAAAAAGTGAGAATGTAACCATGGTGGATACAGGATTGCCAGGAAGCCCGAAGAAGTAAATCTGGCGGCCGTCCAGGGCAAGTCTTCCGAAGACGACTGGCTTGCCTGGCTGAATCAGCGCGCCGGTAAAGAAGAACTCGGCGCCCAAAGCGAGCAGGACCTCTTCGACCAGGTCATATTTGCCCATGGAAACCCCGCCGGAGAGCAACACGAGGTCCTCCTGGAGCGCGCTACGAACAATCGCTTCGAGATCGCCGCGTTCATCGCGCGCAATCGGGAGCCGCACTGCCTGGGCGCCAGCGGCGAGTACCTGTGCCGCGAGCGAATAGCTGTTGGAGTTGCGAATCTGGTGGACCAGGGGCTGCTGATCCACTTCGACTAGTTCGTCCCCGGTGGCGACGATGGCGACGCGCGGTTGGCCGAAGACGTTGAGCTGGGCCGCACCACAGGCGGCGGCTGCGGCGACCTGGGCGGCGGAGATACGCGTGCCCTGGGGCACGACCACGCTTCCGGACTGGGCTTCGGCTCCCCTGGGAACGATGTTTTCGCCGGAAGCTATGCTGCGGCCCTGAGTGAGGCTGAGCGTGTTGCCATTGCGCTGCGCGTGTTCCACCATGACCACGCAGTCGGCGCCATCGGGTACAGGTGCGCCGGTCATTATTTCGACCGCCTGTCCAGCAGAGATTTCGACAGGTCCCGCCTCGCCGGCGCGGATCAATCCAACGACTGTCAGCGGCAGGCCGGCCGCAAGATCGGCAGCCCGGCAGGCAAACCCGTCGCGGGTGGAGCGAGGAAATGGCGGCTGATCCCGGTCGGCATAAACCGGCTCGGAGAGCACCATGCCCAGGCTATCGGAGAGAGAAATGAGCTGCGAAGGATGCCGCGGCGTTCCGGCCAGCCCATCCGCATGCTCCCGGACGATCCGGCTGGCGTCGGCAAAGCTGACCACCCGGGATGGAGCAGAGTTGTTCAAGCGAGGGTGCAAAGAGAGGGGACGCCCGGTGCTGCGGCGTCCCCTCTCTCAAGTTCCAACCGAGTTTTAGTGCTTGGCAGTGTACTTGGTGTTAACCTTCTCCCCGATTTCCGCCAAAACCGATTTTGCCTCCGGCGCCATGGGCCCGGTGGGAGCGAGCTCGAGGTATTTGTTGTAGGCCTCCGCGGTACCCGGAGGCGCGACGATCTTTTGCGTCTTGGGGTCGACGGTAGCCTTGGAAATGAGCGCCTGTCCCTTCAGGTAATAGGCAATTGCCTTGTTCGGGTCGGCGGCGATCGCCTTGTCCGCGGCAGCGATCGTGGCGTCGGTTTGCCCTGCACGGCTAAGGACAATGGTCTCATTGGTATAGAACATGCCTGCATTTGCAGGTTGTAGCTTGGCCGCGGAGTCATACGCTGCCGTTGCGTCAGGGATCTTGTTGGTATTCGCGTACACCTCGCCCAACGCGTTGTCGTCGGCCGCCTCTACATCAGGATTAGGCTTCTTTGAGTTGGTATCAAGATCCAACGCCTTCTTAAGCGAAACCAGCGCATCGTCGTACTTCTTTTGTCCAGTCTGAGCTATGCCCAGCTCCAGCCAAAGAACAGCTGCGTCGGGTTTCAATACTGTGGCCTGCAGCATGAGCGTGGCGGCATCGTCGTACTTCTTGGCGGCGTTGTCTGCGCGCGCCTGCTTGAGCAGCTCATTCAGCTTGCCGACGTTCGCGTTCTCTTTATTGATTTCCGCATTCTTCTTCTTGGCTTCTTCGAGCGCCTTACGCTGCTCCGGAGGCAGCTTGGACACGTAATCGGGACGGCTCAGGTCGAAATCCTGCAGGACGTCCTCGCCGGGGGTGAACTTCACGTTATCAAAGCGGTCAACGGGTTTTCCGTTCACGATAAGGGTGAGGTAGTATGCGCCGGGCTTAATGCCCTCGCCCTTATAGTCGCCGCTCTGGTCGGTGGTGAAGGTGTATAGGGGGGTCTTGCCATCTGTGCTGAATACCACCTGGCCGTTGACGATAGGGGCGTTGGCCGGGTCTTGCACGTGGCCGTGGATTTTGGCCGCGACGGCGGCGTCCTGGGCAGCCGCAAGGGTCGGAACGAGGGCAAGCGTGACGCCCGCGAGCCAGAGAATGAGTTTCGTACGCATTGTATTTCTCCTCGAAGCGGCAGCGATTGGCTGGTTTGCTGCCGGAATGACCGGCTGCCGGCTCTGTGACGAACGGATGGTCCGCCCGTATAGCACGATTAAGTTAAATGGAAGGCAACAACAATTCAAGGCCGGGGCCAACCCAGCGGCCTCTTGTATAGAGCAGAACGCCTTCCCTGTATGGAAGTAGGATGTCTCTTAGACCACAACTGTCCAAAAAAAGTCAGTATCTCGGCTCAGCAGGCTGGGGAAAGTTTCCCCTGCCACCACGCGTCAAAAAGCGCCAGGGCGCGCTCGCATTGCAGGCGGTGCCGCTCCCGCTTGTCGCGAATCTGCTTACGCTGTGACTCTTCCAGCGGCTGCAGCAGATCGAAGGTGATATTTGCGGGTTGGAAGTCCTTGCCCTGGGCATGGGTAATGTAGTGCACCAGGGAACCGAGTGCGGTGCCACGAGGTACAGCGGAAGCCGCATGCCCCTGGGCAAGCTGGGCGGCATACAGACCGGCGAGCATACCGGTGGCAATGGATTCGGTGTAGCCCTCCACCCCCGATAGCTGGCCGGCGATGAGGATCCGGGGATGGTCACGGAGTGAGAGCGTCTCGGTGAGTACCCGGGGCGCATTCACGTAGGTATTGCGATGAATCTGGCCAAAGCGGAGGAATTTGGCGTTTTCCAGGCCAGGAATCAGGCGCAGAACGCGGGCCTGCTCGCCGAACTTCAGGTGGTTTTGCAGGCCGACCAGGTTGTACGAGTCGGCGCGCAGGTTCTCACAGCGCAATTGCACCACCGCCCAGGGTACTTTGCCGGTGCGTGGATCGCGCAGGCCGACTGGCTTCATGGGGCCAAAGCGAAGCGTCTCCCGGCCACGCCGCGCCAGCTCCTCGATGGGCAGGCAGCCTTCGAAGTATTCCAGCTTCTCCCATTCCCGGCTCTCCACTGCTTCGGCCGAAACCAGGGCGTCGTAAAAGCGCTCGTACTCCTCTTTGGACATGGGGCAGTTGATGTAATCGGCGGTGCCTTTGTCGTAGCGGGCGGCAAAGTAGACGCGCTCCATGTCGATTGAATCGGCTTCGACGATGGGGCTGATGGAATCGTAAAACGCCAGCTGTCCGCTGCCCGTCAGCCGGGCAATCTCCGCGCAGAGCGGAGCCGATGTGAGCGGACCGGTGGCCACAATCGTGAGCTGACCGGGATCCAGCTCGGTCAGCTCTTCCCGATGGACCGTGATGCGGCTTTCCTGTTCGATGGCGCACGCTACCAGGCGGGAGAATTCCACCCGGTCGACGGCCAGGGCGTGGCCGGCGGGCACAGCGCTCGCGTCGGCGCAGCTGAGCAGTGCGCAGCCGGCGCGGCGCATTTCCTGCTTGAGCAGCCAGGGCGCGCTGTTTTCACTTTCCGACTTGAGCGAATTGGAGCAGACCAACTCAGCAAAGTCGGCCGTCTGATGAGCCGGCGTGGAGCGCAGCGTGCCGTCGATGACCGTGCGCATCTCATAGAGGTCGACATGGCAGCCGTGCCGTGCCGCCATCAGGGCGGCCTCCGGGCCGGCCAGGCCGCCGCCGATGACACGAATGCGGTCCGGGGTGGCGCTGCTCAATCGGCCGGCTCCAAAGTTGCCAGGCTGTGAATCGCATCGTCATTCACCCGCATGATGCGCCACTCGTCGAGAAACTGCGCGCCCAGGCCCTGGTAGAAGTCGATAGCTGTCTGGTTCCACTCCAGAACGTCCCATTGCAGACGCACGCAGCCGCGCTCCGCGGCACGCGCGGCGACCCTCGCCAGCAGCGCTTTGCCGATGCCTTGCCCGCGGAATCGGGGCAGCACAAACAGATCCTCCAGGTGAATGCCGGAGCGGCCCCGCCAGGTGGAGTAGTTATAGAAGAAGAGGGCAAAGCCCGACGGCTCCGGCTCTTTTCCATCCGTATTTTCAGCGATCAGGCACTCAAAGCACGGATGGTCGCCGAAACCATCGCGCAGCAGGTCGGCCTCGGTGGTTTTGACGGCGTCGGGCTCTCGCTCATAGGTGGCGAGAGCGCGGATAAGATCCAGGATCAAAGGAATGTCAGCGGGAGTAGCGGCACGGATCGAATGCATCGTCTGCAATCCAGTTTATATCGGCATTTCCTGCAGGCGCGCCTGATGTCTGCGCGCCTTCATCCGGTTGCCGCAGACCTTCATGTCGCACCATCTCCGGGTGTGGTTCTTGCTCAGGTCAAGAAAGAGCCAGCGGCAGGTTGGGTCGCCGCAGCCTTTCACCTGTTTTGCATCCTCTGAAACCAGCAAATCGGATGCCGACTGGGCCAGCATCCACAGCGGAAACTCCGCTTGCTGCTCAGAGCCGGACCAGCTCCAAACCAGGCGCTCATCGCCACTGAAAAGGCTGCGATGCTGGGCCGCGGCATGGAAGTGCGTCTCCAGTATTTCCACTTGCCCATCAGCCGGCTCGCCGCCGTCCAGCCACGTGTAGAGAACCGCCGCCAGCGCTTCCCTCAGCTCGACGGCGGACGCAACCACCCGCTGCCCATCCTGGGCGCGGACGGTGCGGCCAAGTTTTCGTGCCTGTTCCGCGGGCAGGATGCGCAATTGCGCCGCGAAGCGGAGCAGATCCGCATAGTTGGGAATCAGGTCTTGTGGATTTGCGGAGAAGCGCAGGTCGAGGGTGTTGACGAGCTCCAGGGCGGGATTTCCAGCAGACAGCTTAAACGGCTTGGGAAGTGAACGGCTCACAATCATCAGTATAACTCTTAAAAATAGTTTTAAGGGTTAGCGTGAACTCGTCTACAATATAACCAGTCATGGCAACTACAACGGTTATTGAGAGCAGCGCCGCGAAGCAAAAGAGCAAGATCGACCTCCGCGTTTATCTCGCGTTTGCGGCCATTTACGTCTTGTGGGGATCCACCTACCTGGCGATTCGTATCGCGGTACAAGAGGTCCCGCCGCTCTTTGCCGCGGGGACGCGATTCTTCTTTGCCGGTACATTGCTTTACGCGGTGATGCGCCTTTGTGGCCGCCCGCGCCCTGTGGGCAAGGAGTGGGGCAGTCTTCTGTCCATCGGCTCGTTGATGTTCGTGGTGACGTATGGAGCGGTGTTCTGGGCGGAGCAGTACGTACCTTCCGGCTTCACCTCCGTTCTCGAGGCGACGCTGCCGCTCATCACGATTGCCCTGGAGGTTTTTGTTTTTCGTCAGCAGCGCTTCCGCTGGAGTCTTCTGATCTCGATCGTGGTGGGATTCGTCGGGGTCCTCTTGCTGCTGCTGCACAATGCGCAGCACGTTGGTATCCTGCCCTGTGCCGCTATCCTATTGGGCGGGACCGCCTGGTCTTTGGGAGCCGTGCTCACGCGTTCGCTGGTGCTTCCCAAGTCAAAGGGAATTACCGCCGGCGCGGAGATGATGTTCGGTGGCGCAACCCTGCTCGTCCTCTCGGCCTTGACTGGCGAAATGCACCCCTTCCCGCACGTTTCCGCCAAAGCCTTTCTTGCCCTGGGCTACCTGGTGGTGGCGGGCTCGCTCCTGGGATTCAGCGCCTTCGTGTGGCTGCTTGGCCGTATGTCTGCCACGCGCGTCGCCAGCCATGCCTATGTCAATCCCGTGGTTGCTGTTGCTCTCGGCTACTTCTTTGCCGGGGAGCTGGTCACTCCGCGGATGCTCTTCGGCACCGCGCTGGTTGTTGCCAGCGTCGCGCTCATCCTCATCAAAGACAAAGCAGACGAGCCGAGGCTGTAATGACGGCGACTTCCGAATCTGTGTCTAAGGAGGGGGACGGGTGCCCCAGGTTCGCACCAGCGTACCGGGCCGGAAATGACTTTTTTCAATCGCTTTCCCAAAAGGACGCGAATGAGGCCAAAGCGGCGCGCTGTGGCAAGAGCAATGGTGGGGCTTCACCCTATAGCGCTAACTTGTTAGGATGTTTTTTGTCAAAACTCCCACAAAACCGTCATCCTGGGCGCGCTGCGCTCAGAGGTTGTGACTTTTTTGATTTCTTTCAGGGTTTGGTGGCCGGAAAGCTCTGAAGAGCGTCGGCGAACAAGCATCCTCGGGGTCCTTCGACTGCGCGCCAAAAACCCTTTGTTAAGCGATAGATCTGCGAGGCGCTTCGCTCAGGATGACGGTGTTGTGGGAGTTTTGAAAAACCTTCCGGTTGAGTGTGCCAAAAACTCAAAAATCAAAAAAGTCACAACCTCTCAGGATGACGGTTTTGTGTGGGGGTAACGAAAAACATCCTAAACAAGTTAGCGGTTTTTGGGGCTACCTCCGAATTTTCGTCCCATCTACGACGCACGGCAAGCCGTGGCCGCTGGGGCGAACGAGGGGCACCCGTCTTTTTCCTTAAGCCGCATCGGGCGGTGAGCGCCAACCTTAGTTGAGATACATCTGGTCGATGTAGCACCAGCGCCAATGTTCCCCTGGTTCGACGGATTGCATGATCGGATGCCCCTCCTCGTGGAAGTGGGCTGTGGCATGGCGGTTTTTGGAGGAATCGCAACATCCCACCTTGCCGCACTCCAGGCACATGCGCAGATGGATCCAGCGATCTCCGATCTTGAGACACTCCTCGCAAGCCTTGGGGTCCGGGTTCACGTTCTTTACATGATCTTTTACGTGCGTACACTTCGCAGTGCTCATGGAATTCTCCTTGCTTGCTAAGGCGTCTTCACCACCGGCAGTTCGATGAAGCTGGCATGCCCGGGTGCGTGATAAATACGCTGCGTAGCCTTTTGATAATCCGCCGGCTTGGCCCAGAAAATGTTGGGCACGAAGGTCTGCGGATTTCGGTCGTATAAAGGGAACCAACTCGACTGTACCTGCACCATGATGCGATGCCCGGGCAGGAAGACGTGGTTTGCGGTGGGCAGTGCGTAACGGTAGAGCAAGGGTTGGTTGGCCGCGATGGCCTTAGCCTGCTCCACGCTCTCGCGATAACGTCCGCGGAAGATGTCCGCGGAGATCATGAGTTGATATCCGCCTAAGCGTGCATCACTGGCCACCTCGTCGGGATAGACGTCGATGAGCTTCACCACCCAGTCGGAATCCGTGCCGCTGGTGGAGGCCACGAGATTGGCGATCGGCTGCCCGCTGATCTTCAAGGGTGCGCTCAAGACATCAGAGACGAAGACCTCGACATCGGGGCGGCCGGATTGCTCGCGCTGGTCGTCGACCAGCCATTCCGACCAGGTCATCCCCGCACTGTAGCCCATGGGCTGGATGGGCCGTGCGCGGTAAGGAACAGGTTTCGCGGGGTCGGAGATATATTCCTCGAATGTCGCGTCCCCCGGCTTGGGCGCGGTGAAGCTCAATTTCAGCCCTTCTGTGAGGTAGAGCGGCGTAGGTTGAATGGAGCAACCACTTGTGCACCCGGCCGGCCACGCAGGCAGGCGCCGCCAGACGTTGGTTCCGGTGTCAAACGCAGTGACGGGAGCAATCTCTTCTTTAGGGGCTTCGTCTTTCAGATAGCGGTCGAGGAAGGGGCGAAGGATCTGCTGGCGGAAGTAGAGCCCGGTGTCGGCGCCGAAATTCAAGACACCCAGGGTGCTGGCGTCGTCAATCTCCTGCCCGTGATGCCACGGTCCAATCACGAGAAACACTTTGTTGTTATCGGTGTCCTTTGGTTTGATGGCCTTGTATACGGCCATGGCTCCGTAGATGTCTTCCTGATCCCACAGGCTGTCCACTAACATGACGGGCACTTTGAGTGGCTGGGCGGCCAGGATCTTATCCATCGCCTGGTCGCTCCAGAAGCTGTCGTAGCTCGGATGCGCGAGCACCTTGCGCCAGAACCCGACCTGCTCGAGGTTATGGCGTCGGCCTAGTTCCCCCGCGGATCCTGCCTGCATGTAGGTGTTGTAGTCATCCAGGCTGTCACTCCACCATTTGGCTTTACCGTCGCGCGTCGCTTCCTGGTTATAGATGTACGGGAGATTCTGCTCGCGAAAGGCGCCATTATGAAACCAATCATCGCCCATCCAGCCATCGACCATGGGATTCATGGGCACGGCGACCTTGAGAGCCGGATGAGGATTGACCAGCGCGGTTAAAGTCAGAAAGCCGTCGTAGGAGATACCGAGGATGCCGACCTTGCCGTTGCTCTCCGGAATATTCTTCACCAACCAGTCGATGGTGTCGTACGTATCCGTCGAGTGGTCGACCGGCGTTGGATTCAATGGACCGCGCATGGGGCGGTTCATCACGTAGTCGCCCTCGGAGTCATATTTTCCGCGCACGTCCTGGACCACCCGGATATAACCGCCCTCCACGATCACCTCGGTGGCGTTGTCATAGCCCTGGAGGCTGGGCCCCAGGTGGGCGCTGCTTTCATGGGTAGTGAGCGCGTTTGCATCGTAGGGCGTGCGGGTTAGCAGGATAGGCGCGCCCTTAGCCCCTTTTGGCACCAGGATGACGGTGTGCAGCTTCACTCCGTCGCGCATGGGGATCATCACTTCACTGCGCACGTAGTCGAACGGGGCTGTGGGTGTCTCCAGTCGGGCGGGTGTTTCACTGGGCAAATCAGGGTATTTGTCAGGCGGCGTTGCGGTTTGAGTCCGGGCTGGCAGGGTCAGTAACAAGGCGCAGAAAAGCGCCGCCGCGAAAGCGCATGGGCGCGGATTTTTTTCCATACGCAAACGTACTACGGAACGGGCTTAGGGAAAACTAAGCGATGATTGCGAAACTGCCTTAATACCTGCGCAGCAGCCGCGAGCCGAGCTCACGGTTGGCGCGTTGCAGTTTCTCTTCAAAGAGGACACCGACGGAGAAAGGCCCGATGATCAGGCCCATAATACAAAACCAAGAACCGATGGAGTTCCACATTGCCCTTACTCCTTGCTCATCATTAGACGAACGGCGATAGCGAATTCATCGACGATCCCATGAAAAAGAGGGGCAGGGAATAGCAAGAAAGGTGCACGTGCCGGTCCTAATGACAAACGAGTGGGGGAGGCATAGTAGCCCACTCAAGCCAAAGTACGGCTTGACCCCGATTTCCTGCCACGCTGCGCTAGAGAGGTCCGCGTGTGCGCCTTTCATTAAGGAAAGGCGCATGGGGTGTATCAACGCCACAAGCCTCCGCAGGAAATCGGGGCAAATGGGGCACCCAAAGCTTTTGTAGCCGCTAATTTCTCTCTTCACTCGCCATCGCGAGTCGAATGCTCGCGAATAACACTTTACTTGTCGCGGGCGCGAACCTTGAACCAGATCGGGGAACCGCGAAAGCCAAAGGCGGCGCGTATCTGGTTCTCCAGAAAGCGCTGGAAGGCGAAGTGCAACTTCACCTGCCGATTCGTAAACAGGATGAAGGTCGGCGGCGCCACGGCAGCCTGGGTCATATAGAAGATCCGCATCTTGTTTGCGGCGGGCACGGTGGCGCGCTGGAAATCAATTTTTTCAAGGAAGCGGTTCATCTGGCCGGTGGAGACTCGCTTGCGCCGCTCGGCGGCCACCTCCAGCACCAGCTTGAGGACGGTGTGAATATTCTTTCCTTCGGCGGCGGAGATAAAGACCACCGGCGCATAGGCCAGGTACTTGAGGACCTTGCGTAACTGCTCTTCGAAGATTTCTTTGTCGGCAGGCGGCTTGCCGTCGGTTCGTCCGGTGGTCACCAGGTCCCACTTGTTCACCACCAGGATCACGGAGCGGCCGCTCTCATGCGCGTAGCCGCCGATGGTGGCGTCGGAAGAAGTCACGCCCTCGGTAGCATCGATGACCAGCAACGCGACGTCGGCCGCCTCCAGATGGCGGCGTGCCATGACTACGGAGAGCTTCTCCGCCATCATTTTGGTTTTGCCCTTGCGCCGGATACCGGCGGTGTCAACAAAGCGGAGCAGGCCACCGTCGTATTCAATGACCTCATCGACTGCATCGCGCGTGGTGCCCGCTACCGGGGAAACGATGGCGCGCGAAGAGCCGGTGAGGACGTTGAGCAGCGTGCTTTTGCCGACGTTGGGTCGGCCAATAATGGCGATGGAGGTTTCGTGCTGCTGGAACTCGCCATGAGTTCGGTGATGCGGCCTGCCATCTGCCTCCTCGGGTTCTTCTTCTACCGCTGTTTCCAGGCTGCTTTTCGTTTCAGGAAAACTAAGCGTAGCGAAGACGTGATCAAGAAGATCGCCGATGCCGACTCCGTGTTCGGCGGAGATCGGGAGCACCTCACGAATGCCCAGGCGCCGGTACTCGGCGGTCTGCTCTTCCATGCGCTCGGTGTCCATCTTGTTGACTGCCAGCAGCAGAGGTTTGCCGCCGCGCAGGAGCAGGCGGGCAAGGTCATAATCGGGCGCCGCCAGGGGAGTGCGCCCATCGACCACCATCACGATGGATTCGGCCTCATCCAGCGCCACCCGGGCCTGGCGAAAGATCTCGGACGGAATCAGCTCCGGGTCATCGGGCAGGATGCCGCCGGTATCGACCACGCGCGCATGGCGGCCGGCCCACTCGATCTCACCATAGATTCGGTCGCGGGTGATGCCGGGTTCATCTCCGACGATCGAGCGGCGGGAACTGGTGAGACGGTTGAAGAGAGTGGATTTGCCCACGTTGGGGCGGCCGACGATGGCCAGAACCGGCCAGGTCGAAGTGTCTACCGCCGCTTCGCGGCGGATGGCCGGCGCCGCCTGCTCCGGCAAGAAGGGATCGGGTAGTTCGACCTCAATGCGGCGCATCGGTCCAGTCGACTGCACCGGGCGTTTCCGGATCTTGCCCAGGCGCGCGGCCGCGCTGGCTTCGGCGGCGGCCTTCGCAGCCGCTCCGCGCTTGACCTCGGCGCGCGAATGCTGGCCACGGGTAGCAGGCGTAGCCCGGCGGGCGCCTTTCGCCACCGCCGCGCGCTTGCCTCCCTTGGAGTGCGGTTTGGGCTTTCTCGCCTTGGTTCCTTTTAAGGGTTTCATCAATGAAAAGCTCTCTTTCAGTCTTTCATATATCGACCAGCCCACCGTATAGACTTAGAGTTTCATCGGGTTTGCCCTTGTCGACCGCATCCATCTCCGCCCAGCCACTGCCTTCGCTGCACGATTTCTTCTCTCCCGGAGGCATGCTCTCGCACTCCGCGCTGCCGTATGAGTTTCGGCGCGGGCAGTTGGATATGGCGCGAGCAGTGGAACGCAGCCTGCAGGAAGGCAAACACCTGATCGTCGAAGCCGGGACGGGGACAGGCAAGACGCTGGCCTACCTGCTGCCCGCGCTGCGCACCGGCCAGAGGGTCATCATCTCCACCGGGACCAAGAATCTGCAGGAGCAGCTCTTTTTCCGTGACGTGCCCTTTCTGGAGTCGTTGCTCGGTCCGTTGCGCGTTTGCTACATGAAAGGCCGGGCGAACTATCTCTGCCGTAACAAGCTCTATGCCCTGCGTGACCAACCCATTCTGAATGGCCTGGAAGAGATCGACCAGTTCCAACAGATCGCGACCTGGGAGAAGACGACACAAACCGGAGACCGGGTAGAGATCGACGCTCTACCCGAAGCGAGCCAGGTATGGTCCAAAGTAGACGCGCGTGGAGAGGCCTGCCTGGGGCAGAGCTGTCCCGATTACGAGCGCTGCTTCATCACCGAGATGCGCAGGCGCGCGCTCGAAAGCGATGTGATCATCGTGAATCACCATCTATTCTTTGCTGACCTGGCCATCAAGCAGCAGGCCCGGGCAGCTCCGGATGCGGGTGTGTTGCCGGAAGCGGCGGCCGTGATCTTCGACGAGGCCCATGAGCTGGAAGATGTTGCGTCGAGCTATTTCGGCATCAGCCTGAGCAATGTGCGTCTGGAAGAGCTGGTGCGCGACATGGAGACGGTGCTGCGCGCCAGGCAAGCCCATTCCACTGCTCTGAAGGGTTGTGGAGACATGCTGCGCGAGCGGGCGCGGATGTTTTTTGCGGCGCTGCCGCGCGGCGGTGGGCAGGGCGAGGGACGCATGCCTTTCGAGCAGCGGGAACAGTTTCTGGAGGAACACGGCGACCTCTACCTGGCAGTGATGAACGCGCTGCACCGGATGGAGGGCGAGCTGGAAAGGCTGCGCGGCGTGGAAGAGGCGCTAGGGTTGAAGAAGCGCGTGGCCGACATTCGCGAACATTTGCGGTTTCTGATGGAGGCGGAGAGCGTCAACACGGTCTTCTGGATCGAGCGCAGAGGCGGCTCCCCTCGTCAGGGAGGACGCAATACCTACCTGCAGGCAACGCCCATCGATGTTTCCGAGTTGCTTTCGGAGTTGCTTTTCGAGCAATATCCCAGCGTGATTCTCACCTCTGCGACGCTGACCGTGCAGGGCGGGTTTGGGCACCTGAGAAAGCGGCTTGGGTTGCGCGACGCGCGGGAGCTGGTAGTGCCTTCGCATTTCCGTTACGAAGAGCAGGCGTTGCTGTACCTGCCGCCGGGGATGCCGGATCCGCGTGAGCCCACCTTTGGCGCCCAGGCGGCGCGCAGCATCCGGCGCGTGCTTGATATCACGCGCGGCCGCGCCTTCTGTCTCTTTACCAGCTACCAGCAGATGCGCGATCTTTATGAGCGTCTGCTGCCGGAGCTGGATTATCCCTGCCTGCTGCAAGGGACAGCACCCCGCAAGGCGCTGCTCGAGGAATTCCGGAACACTCCCAACGCCGTGCTCTTCGGAACCTCTTCGTTCTGGCAGGGGGTGGATGTGCAGGGCGAGGCATTGAGCTGTGTGATCGTCGATCGTTTGCCCTTCGCAGTGCCGACGGACCCAGTGGTTTCGGCGCGTATGCGAGCGGTTGCGGCCAGCGGAGCCAGTCCGTTCTTCGACTACCAGGTACCGGCGGCGGTGATTACGTTGAAGCAGGGCTTCGGGCGGCTGATTCGCTCTCTCGAAGACAGGGGAGTGCTGGTGTTGCTGGATCCGCGGATCGAGCGGCAGCGTTACGGAAAGGTCTTTCTGGAAAGCCTGCCACCTTACCGGCTGACCCGCGACATCGCGGAAGTGGAACGCTTCTTCGGGGACGGTTGAGGTTCGGTTGACTGTTTCACTTGGCCCCGGAGTGAGGTCTCGTATGAAAGGCGCAATGTCCCGCAACCTCTACCTGCTGGCAGCTACCCTGCTGCTGTTCTCGCTGGTTTCCTGCGGGATGAGCCTAATCCCCAACACCCTGCAGCCCGGCCTGCCGGTCAACGGCTCTTTGTGGAAGACCGTCGGCCTGGTTCTCCTCCTGACCTCCCTCCTTTCCGCCCTTGCAGGGATATTGACCGCTATGTTCGAGCAGGTGGAGCGAAGGAGCGAGGAACGCATGCGGCGGGAGCTAAACGAAGGATTGGCCCAATTGGGCCGCCATAAAGGCCGCAAATAGGGCACCAGCTACAATCAACCGAGGGCAATACAGGCCATGTACGAAGTTACGGTCGAATCGGGATTCTCCTCTGGACACTACCTGCGCAACTATCGGGGCAAGTGCGAGAACCCCCACGGCCACAACTACAAAGTTCGCCTGACGCTGCGCGGCAGGGAACTGGACGCAACCGGGCTACTGCTGGATTTCAAGCTGCTCAAGCAGGTGATGCGGCCGGTCATCGACCGCATTGACCACCAGATGCTCAATGACCTCGAACCTTTCATCGAGCTCAACCCGTCGGCGGAAAACCTGGCGCGCTACTTCTACGATGAAACCAACCGTCAACTAAGCGAGATGACCGGCGGCCGCGTGGTGGTCAAGGACTGCACCATCTGGGAGACAGATGCGACCACCGCGACCTATTACGAATAACTTTGCTCTAGTTCGTTGCCGTAGCCCCCTGGGTCGCCAGGTATTTGTCAAAGGGGATCTCGAAGTAAAAGAGCTCTTTGCCCTCGGAATTTCGCAGCATGCGCAGATTGAGCTTGGCCCCTACCAGCGGATTGGCGACCCCTTGCACATCGTAGAAGAGAAAGCCGGCGCGGGTGGTGTGGGCCTCGACGGCCACGGCCGAGTATTCGAAGGTATGGAAGTCCTCATCGACGTCTTTGTTCTTGGTAGAAGACTTATTCCCGATGCGCGGCAACGGGCCAGGCAATTTGTAACCGCTGTCGGGGCGCTTCACCCCGCCAATGCGACGCTCGACGTCTTCCGGTTCGGCGGCTGGTATTTTGTCGCCCAGAGCAGTGATGAAGTTGATACGCGCATCGATCAGGGAGATAGGCTTATCGCCGTTATTGGTAACAATGATGCGGATGGGCATAAAGCCATATTCCAGGTATTTGAAACGGAAGATCGATGCCTTTTCCTTGGTGTTGTAGGGATCGGCGGCGATCGCCACCTGCTCGTTCGGATGCTGGTCAAAAGCCGGATAGCTGGTCGCTACTCCCGCAGGAGGCGCTGCATGGTCACCGGCGCGGGCCCGGAAGAGCAACAGCGGACACGACAACAGCGCAACGGCAACCAATACAGACAGAACGATTCGGCGAGGCATTCCTAGCTTCGATTATGAGCTTCCGTGGCGTTGGGAGTAAAGAGGCCGGCAATGCCGCTCCTCATCTATAGTTTCGCGTTGTTCGGGGTGCTGCTGTTGGGCCTACCCTATTTTTTGCTGGCCATGGCCACGAACGGCAAGTACCGCGAGGGACTCAGCGAACGTCTGGGGTGGGTGCCTGCACGTCTTCGAGAAGGGGATAGCCGGCAGACCATCTGGGTGCATGCGGTTTCGGTTGGCGAGGTCGTGGCCGCCAGCCGCCTGGTCAATGAGTTGAGCGCTTGCGCGCCCCAGTATCGCGTGTTGCTTTCCACCACCACCCGGACGGGGCAGAGGTTGGCCAGGGAACGCACCGGTGCCGACCACACCTTCTATTTCCCGCTGGATTTCGCCTGGATTGTGCGCCGCTACCTGAAAAGATTGGATCCCGCGCTTCTGGTGCTGGTGGAGACGGAGTTTTGGCCCAATTTGCTGACCGCCTGCCGTCGCTCTGCTATCCCAGTGGCGGTCGTCAACGGCCGGATCTCCGATCGCTCATTACCTCGTTATCTGCGGCTGCGCTTCTTGTGGAAGCAAATCCTGGCCGGCGTCTCCATCGTGTTGGCGCAGAGCGAAGAAGATGTAAAACGGATGAAGGCGATCGGGGCGCCCGCGGGACGAGTCTCCTTCGCAGGCAATCTCAAGTTCGATGTGAGGAGTGCTGAGCCAGCCGCAATTACCACCGCGCTGCGCGAGAAGCTGAGCACCGGGGCCCGAGTGCTGGTCTGCGGCAGCACTCTCGAGGGTGAAGAAGAGATGCTGCTGGATGCCTTCGGGCAGTTGCGCAAGACCATCCCCGGCTGCGTCATGATTCTTGCCCCGCGCCATGCGGAGCGATTTGCGAAAGTCGCCCAGCTGCTGAAAAACCGGAATCAGCAGAGCGTGCGCCGTTCCAACTGGATGAAGCGCCCGTCGAAGATCAAACCCGGCACGGTGATTTTGTTGGACTCGATCGGTGAGCTGGCGTCTGTCTACGCGCTGGCCACCGTCGCTTTCGTGGGTGGCAGCCTGATCCCGTGGGGAGGCCATAATCCGCTGGAACCGGCACAATTCGCCGTCCCCATTGTCATGGGAACGTACCTTGCCAATTTCCGCTCTATCGTCGATACCTTGATTCAAGCCGAAGCATTGAAGTTGGCCACCGTCGAGACCCTGGTGCCCATTCTGGAGAATCTGCTCACCGATAACGAGGCGGCCAACAATCTGGGCGTGCGAGCGCTCGAGGTCTTTCATCATCAATCCGGGGCAACGGGGCGGGTGATCGCCGCGCTATTGGGCTTGCTGCCCCAGAAGCAAGCGTGATGACCCCGCTGCTGGCTCCTTTCTCATTGGTCTATGGGGCGCTGGTGCGGGCCAGAAATGCGCGCTTTGACCGAGCAGCCGCGCAGCGTCTGCGCTGGCCAGTCGTGAGCATCGGCAATCTGTCCGTGGGAGGCACAGGCAAAACGCCGCTAGTGATCTGCCTGGCGCAGCTGCTGGCGAGCGCGGGTTTGCATCCCGACGTTTTGTCCCGGGGTTATGGGCGATCCAGCAAAGAGACTGAGCGTGTCGACAGCGCGGGGGATATGGAGCGATTTGGCGATGAACCCCTGCTCATCGCGCGTGCGGCAAGAGTGCCTGTCTACGTGGGCGCGAGCCGATACGAGGCGGGCTTATTGGCGGAAGCCGAGCTGGGAGGAGAAGGGCGCCGCGTTCATCTTCTGGACGACGGTTTTCAGCATCGTCAGCTGGCGCGCGACGTAGACATTGTGGTCGTGCACCGGAGCGACCTGCGGGAGCGGCTGCTGCCCGCGGGACGGTTGCGCGAGCCGCTGTCCTCGCTGCAACGCGCCGGCGTCATTGTGCTGCGTCAGGAGGACGCAGAGTTGGAGTCTGCCCTTCGTGTATATGCGGCAAAGGATTGCTGCTTCTGGCGCTTGCGGCGCTCGATGTGTATCTCCGGCGGCATCAGGCGGGCGCTAGCCTTCTGCGCGATTGCCCGTCCCGCGGAATTTTTTGCTTCGTTGGCGGCGGCTGGTGTTGAGGTAGTGGAGCGGATGAGCTTCCGCGACCATCATCGCTATTCCGCGGCTGATATCGACCGCTTGGCCGAACTCGGCCGGCGACATAGATGTGACGCATTTGTAACTACGGCTAAGGACGAGGTGAAGCTAGACGCCGCCATGCATCAGCGGCTGAATGCGGTCGCGCCTCTGCGCATTGCGTCGCTTATGGTCGAGATGGAAGACGAGGGTGAAGTGCTCGCCCACCTCTCCTCCAAAATTCTCATCTCAGGCAACGGGCTTGCCTAGGGCAAGTTGGGGAAGTCCGGGGAAAGCCCAACGACTGCTTTTGTTCAGTCCGGCCGCTCCAGCTTCGTGAGCCAATCCTCATTCATTTCAACATGCTTGATCGAATAGCGCCGAAACGTATAAATGATATGAATCATGCCATCGGGGGCCTGGAAAACTGAGGGATACGAATACTCTCCGGGATTGCTTTCCAGCTCCAGCGGCTTGCTCCACGTCCGGCCATCATCGACCGACATCGCAATATGCAACGGTGACCGAGAGTTATCCTGATTATTGAAAACCAACAGCACATGTCCATCTTTCAGCCGGCACATGGAGATGCCGGAGTCGGGGTTTTTCCACTGCGTGGGCGTCGGGGTAGTGAAAGTCTTGCCGCCATCATGTGACTCAGCACTCACAATATTCGGCCGCACTCGTAGATACGCAAGGATCGAACCGTCGCCACGCTGAATGAACGTGGGCTGCTCGCCGCCGCGCATGATGCCGCTTTGAGTCCAGGTGGCTCCGTTGTCTTTAGTGGACAGAAAAAAGGATAGGTCGACGCCATGGCCATTGCGTTCGTCGCTGATGGGTAGAACCAGAGTTCCGTCCGCAAGATATATCGTCAGATTCCGCGGAAGCCAGCCCAGCGTGTCGTGGAAGAAAGGCTTATCCTCCGTCCAGGTACGGCCGTTGTCCGAAGAAGTCCGAAAGAACAGCGTGCAGTCTTTCCAGCCCGTGCCGCGCAACATCGGTTGCGTGCCGTCCATGCGGCCCCATACCATCCATACGCGATTGTCCCGGGTCGTGAACAGCACGGCGTTGCCTGGGGGCCGTCCAGGGCTACGAACAATAATCTCCGGTTTCGACCAGTCGCTGGAACCTTTCTTTCTGCGCGAAAGAAACAAGACCTGGTCATCCGAAGACTCATAGCTACCTCCGTACCAAATAACGATCAAGTCTCCATTTGGCGCTATGGTGATGGAAGAGCAGTGAAAGACCGGGTAACCCGGGATCTTGTCAAAGATCAGCTCGGAAGAAAATTTGATTTCACCGAATGGATCGGTAATCGGCCGCTGGGGAAGAGATTTGTCGATGGGGGAACCAGGAACATTAGTCATCGAAGCCGGGAATGGTGCGCTCGAGTCCATCGCAGCTAATGCGGTGGCCAAGCCATCAATTGAGCCGCTATAGACCAGTTTGCCTTCCTTATCAAGGAGAAAGGCTTCCGGGGTTACCCGCGCGCCGAATCGTTTGACCGCGGTTTCGCCGGGGTCCCGGTAGACCGGAAAATTGAAACCGTGAGCCTGGCTGAATGCCCTTACTTCGGGGCCTGACTCGTCGGCTGCGGGAAAGACGCCCACCAACAGAATCCTGTGGTGACGGTTCTTTTGATTCAGGGTGACGATCGCATTCGCGTTGGCCAGTGTGCCGTCGTCTCGCGTCGAGAGAAACAGAACCGCCGTTCCCAGCCGCTCGGCATAATTGTTCATGGAAATTTGCAGGCCTTGCGGCGAAACAAGCGTGACCGGGCCAGCGGGTTCGCCCAGCTTAAGGCCGCTCTGCGCGTTGAGGCCCGCACTCCAGACCAGGTAGGCAACCAGCGCCAGAAACCGAAGACGGTTCATCGTTTCCTCCAGAAAGTTTAAGCAGCACCCACTATTTCGTAGGTGAGCTCGGCTTGCATTCGCTGCGTATCGCGCCGTGCGAACCCTATTGCAGCAAGCAACAGCAAAATGCTGGCGATTACATACGAGACTGAGGCGTAGGCCATGGCGTGGCTTAAACCGAATCGGTCTGCCAGAATCCCCACCACCACCGGAGCCGACCCGCCGCCGGCGAGCCAGCCCATCATGTTCATGAATCCGGTCGCAGTGCCACGCGCTTCCGGCCGCACCACGTCGAACACCGAGGCAAAGATATTGGCTTCATAAAAACCCTTGAAGATTCCCCACAGCAGCAGGCTGACGATGAGCCATTTCATCGAACCGGTAAGCGCGGCCCACATCGCAAAGGGAGCTTCAAACAGAATGCCGATCGCCTGCACCAGGATCCTTCCGCCGGCCATGCGCTTGCGAAGCGTGTCGGCCAGCCATCCCCCAACCGGCGATCCCAGCATGCTGGTCAACTGCACGTAGAGCGTCGCGGTAAGCCCGGCCATGGCAAGACTCAAATGAAACTTCCGGTAGAGCAGTGTCGGCATCCAGGTAAACAGGATCATTGCGGTGAAGTTCTCGCACATGAAGGCCGCCATGCACAACAACAGCGTGGGCGTGGTGCGCACCAGTTTGAAAAACTCGCGCACCGAGATGCGCCTCGGAGCAACCTGCGCCGGCGCGTCGGGACCCATGTCTGCACGGTCGGCCGCCCCTCGTACCGGTTCCACGATGAATTTGCTCAACACCAGGCTGAGCACGAGGCCGCATCCCCCGAAGACGACAAACGAGGAACGCCAACCGTAGCGTTGGCCAATTGCCCCGGCGAAAAATCCCCCCGCAATCACGCCGATGTACACGCTCGTCTGGTGGGTTCCCATGGCCCGGGAACGCGTGGCCTTGCCGTGGTAGTCACTGATCAGAGACATCGACGCCGGAAAATAGATGGTCTCGCCCAACCCCTCGGCAGCACGGAAGAAAAGCAGCTGAGCGAAGCTGCGCGACAGCGCCGTCGCCATGCATACCAGGCTCCAGATTCTCAGGCCGCTCAGAATCGCAGTCTTGCGCCGGATGCGGTCGGCAACACTGCCCGCCAATGGGGCGGAGAGCCCGTACACCCATGCAAAGGAGGAGCCCAATAGTCCCAATTGCGTATCGTTCAGATGAAATTCACGCTGGAGGAGCGGAAAAACAGAGAAGATCGATTGCCGGTCGGCATAGTTGAAGAAGGCAATCCACCACAACATGCCTACCACGTACCACTTGTAATGTTTAGCGGACGAGTTCATTGGGGTGGCTTTGGGCCGCCGATCCTTGGCCAGCAGCGGCACCAGTGATAGAGCCAGAAAACGGCGTCAACCTGCGCCGCGCCTCGTTATAGGCCGCGTCGCGGTCGAGATAACAAACCTCATCCGCGATCCAATCACGCATGCGCTTTCCTTCTTCGCTCTCCTGCGGAGCCGAAACAAATTCCAGCTTAAGCCCGAGACGCTCTTCTACCGCGCATGTCAATACCGGCCAAAGCGCGCCAATATCTCCGGTGACCGGAATACTACCTTCCAATCGTGCAAAGCCCGACATCTCCATGCGGAACGGAATCTTGGTGATCTTGGTCTTCGGCAACCCACGATTGATTGCCTCCTGCACTTCCGCGTCCTGGCGCTCCATCTGCCAGGCGCGCTCCAGGTTCGGGTCGAGATCCATTCGGATAAGCGTCTTTTTCTCCAGGCTGTAGGTGTTCAACTGATCCCAAGCGGCCCAGATGCCGTGTCCGGTATATGTCTCCAGCGGGCCGTCATGAATCTCCTGCGAGAGCGCGATCGCCGATTCGATGATGACGTCCGCGCTGCCCAGCATCTCTGCGATCGCACGGGATCGCCGGGCGATCGGGATGGAGTCTCCAATGGAGATGCCGGCTGCGCCTCCGCCCACAAGCTGCGGAATGGAAACCAGCACCGGCACTCCTTTGCGCGCTCCGGCCCCGATCATGGTCATAAGGTTGGCGCCCAAACCCGCGAAGTATTCAAGTGGCACACCGTACTGACTGGCAGCGTCCCGCAGTTCCTGCGCGAGCCGCTCGGTGCGCAGCCCCAGCGGCCACGCCATGTTTCCCGCCGCCTTGATCACTGAACTCCCAGCGCGAGCCGCGAGGCGATCGTACATATCCCACCCGGTGGAGAACTCCTTCTCTATCTCCAAACGCTGATGGGCGGATAAAACAGTGATTTCAAAAACCCGGCCGCGCGGAAGCAGGTGAACCGGTAATTCGAAGTTATCTTCTGGCTCGATGCGGATGCGCCGCACGCGATCCAGCGTGCCCGCCATTTCATGGGCGACCACCGCGGAGCTGGTGATGACGCCATCAATCACGCCGTGGCGAATCAGCTCCGCGATCTGCGTCGTCACGCCTTCATGGAGATTCGGACCACTGCCCGTAACAACGACTACTCGCCCACCGCGCTCTTTGGCTTGCACGATGCTCGCGATTGCCTGATCTAAATGGTCTTTGGTAGAAGCCGGCAGCGATGCTCGCAGTCCCGCTACCGTAGCCGCAGAAGGTCTCACCCGTTCACTCCATTTGAGAGAATCTTGCGCACTCGTTCCAGGTCTGCCTGGGTATCCACTGAAACCAATTCGCCCACGCACTTGGTTTCCACCACCTGGATAGCAATCCCGTTCTCCAGGGCGCGCAGTTGCTCCAGGCTTTCGATCTGCTCCAGGTATCCAGGCGGCAGGCTGGAAAGCCTCCGCAGGCAATCTTTTGTGTAGGCATAGAGCCCAACATGCTCGAAAACGCCGAAGGCTTCGGTGCGAACTCGCGGGTACGGAATGAGCGATCGAGAAAAATAAAGAGCTCGCCCACGGACATCCTTGACCAGCTTCACCACCCCGGGATCGTGAAAGCCGTCTTCCCCGACTCTCTTCACCACCGTTGACATGCCGACGTTGCTGTCTGACAGTTCGCCCTTGAGCGCCTGAACGCACTCGTCAATCATCGCCGGTTCCAGCAGGGGCTCGTCTCCTTGAATATTCACGACGATCGCGGCATCGGACCCCGCAGCCACCTCCGCTACCCGGTCGGTGCCCGATAGATGGTCCGGGCTCGTCATCACCACCATACCGCCAAATGCCTTCACCGCCGCGAAGATACGTTGGTCCTCCGTGGCGACTACAACGCTATCCAGTTGTACCGCTCTTTTAGCGTTCTCGTAGACGTGCTGGACCATCGGCTTGCCCAAAATATCCGCCAGCGGCTTGGCCGGCAAGCGAGTGGACTTATAGCGCGCCGGAATCACACCCAATACTTTCATACCGTGCCCCGCCCTCCCCGTTCGACTGGAATGTGTTTCCAAATTTCGTTCAAGCTCAGGCCGTGATCCGCGGTCCATTTGGCCAGCCAACCGCGCAGCTCATCAGCCTGCCGCAAGCGCTCCTTCGAGGGCGGCAAATGGAAAGGCCCATTTGCGATTCCGCGCGCGGCCAGGCCCACCCGAACACCCCACGGAATGGGCAGACGCACCACCGGTTCGAGCAGCGCGTCCAGTATCGCCTGGTAAGCCGTCGCCAGGGCCTCGTCGCCGTTGCGATAGCTTCGATATACCGAGGTAATCAATTCAGGAACGAAACAGGCGATGCCCGAAACAACACCATCCCAGCCCGCCTGAAGGGCGCCAAGCAGCAAGCTGTCGTCGCCCACGAACATCGAGAAGCCGGTCTGCTTGCGCGCATCTGCCATGGGTTTGAGATAGGCTGTATCGCCGCTGCTGTCTTTCATCCCGACTAGATTTGGCACCTCGTTAAGCAAGCGGATAGCCGTCTTCGGCTCGATGGGATTGTTGGTAAACGAGGGCAGGTTATAAAGCAAAAAAGGCATCTCCACCGAGCTGCAAACAGTTTCGCAATACGCGACCAAGTCATCCTGGCTGTATTGAAAGAAGTAGGGCATCGGCAAAACCAACGCATCGCAGCCCGTGTCGGCAACGCTCCTGGTCAGGGCCAGCGTGGAGTGAATGGAAGAGGTTCCAACGGAAACCACGACCCGCCCTCGGCCCTCGATCCGGCGAACCGCACGCGCAGCGATAGCAGCGCGGCTACTCACGTCAAAATGCGGATACTCGGCGGTGCCGCCTCCAATGACGAAACCATCGACACCGCGCTCTGCAACGAAATCGATCACGCCATCAAAAGCAGCAAAGTCGGGGCGGCCAAGATCGTCGATCGGGGTCACCAGGGCCGCAAAGACACCAGAGAGTGGAAGCTTCATTGAGTACGCTCAAGGTAGAGAATTGGACCAACGTACCATTTGACCTAAGTCAAGTCAACATTTTTAAAACGTTGTTCAACATTAGAAACGCTAGCGCCGCGGACTGAGCCTAAAAGCAGTAATACAAACCACGCGCTGTTTCACTGGCAAATCTTTAGACTACAAAGGGATGCTACAATTACCCCTGCTGCGGGTTGCAGATCAGGGTATCTCAATGCGCAGCAGTTTGGCGTTTACCAGGCACCCTCCCTCTTTTGGACTACACGCATAAAGCCCCATCTGTGCAACCTGCTCCGAAGCGGAATGCAGATGAGCGATACGCATCAAGGTCCACGGCCCGGTTTCCGTTGGCGCGTGTTCTACCAGGAAGTCCATGCCTTCGCGGCGTACACGCAGAGAATAGGAAGGCGTTTCGCCGTAAGGGAAATTCTGAAGTGACCAATCCGAAAAACCGAAGTTGGTTACAACGGTTCCCAGCTGGCTCGGTCCCGGGGGATCGAATTCGTTCGATGCTTTCAACCAGCAGTCGGCAGAGAATCGCACCATTAAGGCGGCTTGATCGTATTGGTGCGCAGGGTCATAGTGAACGGTGGTAGTGACAATCGCGTCGCCGGAAATCTCGGCGTAGAGGAAGTGACCGTTGTCGGCTCGGAACCCATAGTGGGTTCGTTGCCAGAAATCGGTGGCAGATCCAGTCTAAGCAGCAGACGCGAGTGGGCGTGGTCGATCTCCCACGCTGTGGGCGGATTCAGCCATTTCAGAAAGGGATGAAGGGTTACGCGGTTGAATCTTTCGTGAATGACCTGTGAAGGCATAGTGTTCGCACCAGTGATCGCAAAGTTACCCTTGAAACTTCTACATGAGCAGGAAGAGCAAAACTAAGACTTCGGTAGAGCCTTCAACCAACGGTGCTAACGGCGCTTCCGGCGCGTCGTATCGCTACTACTCCCAAGCCATCGCCAATGCGCTGCGCGTTCTCGAACTGCTCCAGCAGAGCCACGAACCGCTCGCGCTGACCGAGGTGTCCCGTCAGGTGAACGTTCCCAAGAGTTCGGCCTTTCGCATTTTGCGCACGCTGGAAATTGAAGGCTATCTGCAACGGCTCGAAGGCGAGCGCTTCTCCATCGTTCCGGGTGCCGGCTTCATGCAAAATCACCTGTTGAAGCAGGTAGGTGACGCCTCGCGCACCTGGATGAAGAATCTGAGCCAGGAATTCCGTGAAACCATCAGCCTTGCATTTCTCTTCGCAAGCCATATAGAGGTCATCGCGGTCATTGATAGTCCCCACCGCGTAAGTATGGGAAACATGGTGGGAGGCCTTATTCCTCCTCATGCCAGCTCGCTCGGTAAATGCATTACGGCATTCCAATCAGATACGCGGCGTGACATGCTGCTGCGATCCTTTGGCCTGGTCCGGTTCACGCCCGGCACCATCGTCGAAGAGATCACTCTGAACAAGGAACTCCACCTCGTGCGTGCCCAGGGCTACGCCAGCGATCTCGAAGAAAGCACACTGGGCGGATGCTGTATCAGTGCCCCCATTTTCGGCAAAGACGGCCAGGCCGTAGCTGCGATCAGTGTCTCCACGCCTAAAATGAGATTTACCAACCAGGAGCGCCTGATCGCCGCAGTGAAAGATGCCGCGGGCGCCATCACCGCGGAATTGCGAACCAGCTAACCGCATCACTTGCCTTTCGGCGACTTGGGATCCCATATCGTGGCATCGATTTGCCGCTCATGATCCGGCGCGTCGTTGAAATAGTAGACAGTGACGATCTTGCCGTCAGGGCGTTGCACGCTCCTGGTGTAGCCGAGATCCCAACTACCCCCATCACTGCGCAGAACAATCTCCTCTCCCCAGGTCGCGCCGTCGTCGGAGCTGAGACGCGCGCGGATTCCAAATGGAGCCGTACGCCGGCCGTACGTCAGGGCAAGGCGTCCATCCTTCAGATGAACCAAACTCGGCGGATTGTCAGTATCCGGCGCCGGCCGGCTCACATATCGCCACGTCTTCCCGTTATCGTCCGTGCGGTACAAATCGATCCAGTGTCTGTAGCGAACGGCGGTTACGATGGACTCGGCGGAGAGACGCACAGACGAAGGCATGATGGCGTGATCATCCCCCGCCGGTTCCGGGGTTACGAAAGCGACGAACTGCCAAGTCTTGCCCCCATCATGTGTGCGCACACAGATCACTCGCCCCTCGTGGCCATTCGATTTGGCCGCCGTCAGGAAGACCGTCATGTCGTGTTTGCCGTCGATCAGGTAATCGGTGCGCGCAGCAATTCCCGGTTGCCCGAAGTCCGGAACTCGATAAGGCCCCTCGAAGTTTTTTCCCCGGTCCAGCGAATAGTAGAACCGTGAGGGCCCGATATCGACGTCGGCCATACGGAAGGTCGCGATGAAGTTGGGGTTAGTAAAGTCAATCTCGCCAGGGCAGTCAGTGACCTGCTTTCCCCCGGGTTCCGTGGGCACGCCGGCCACTTTGGTGCCCGGTGGCGGGAGCAGGCTGGCTGTCCTTTCGATCGTCCATGTCTTGCCCCCATCCCTGCTGCGAGCCAGCAGATGCTCCGAAGGTTGCGTGTAGTCGATCGAATGCTCTCGCTCGTTGGGCTGCCGCATGTGAAACGATCCGGCTTCAAAGCCCACCAGGATTTCGTTGCCCCAGGACCAGATGCCATAGTTTGCCGGCCAACCCGCAAAGCGTCCCGTTTGTTTATAAACGACGTCCGTGTGCTCGGCCCCTTGCGCAACAGCAAACGAAACGCAAAGTATTGCCAGCATCACTCCGAAAATGCTTCTCATGGCTCTCCCACCATTTCTTTTGCAGCTATCGAACGGGCCTTTACTTCTCCTGATCACGAACCCGATTCCTTTCGCTTAGCGAGTGCATTCTGTAAGGAATTCATTACCTTGAATTGCGGTCGATACCCCAGCAATTTCCGCGCCTTCTCAATACTCAGCGCATACGAGTGAATTCCCCGGCAGCGGCCCGTGATTGTACGCATGCCGGTAATCCCAGCCAGATCCGCTCCGGTATCGGCATAACGAAATGCCTCCGGGCCGGCGATATTGAGAGCCTCCCCAAGCGCAGCGTCACTCTGCAACGCCAGCAAAACAGCTTCGGCTGCGTCTCGGACATCG
Organism: uncultured Acidobacteriaceae bacterium; assembly: GCA_963788515.1. Lineage (GTDB taxonomy): Bacteria > Acidobacteriota > Terriglobia > Terriglobales > Acidobacteriaceae > PALSA-350. Next base: position 186,548 of record CAWBGZ010000015.1, on the reverse strand, counting down.
CACACATGTTCGGTGAAAGGGGTGCCATCCTCTTCGCACGGCACCGCGATGACGCCTGCTTCATCCCAGACTTTCCGATCCTCTTCGACCAGATAGTCCCGATACGGCGCCTTCACAAACAGGTCGAGAATCTCCTCCGCTTCGAGTGTCCAGACAAACCGGAGGCGCACGATTGGGAGCTTGTGCAGTTCCTCGTAATAGAGACACATCCGTTCCCCTAGCACCTTGGAGAGACCATAAAACACGGACGGATGCTGTTCAGCATCTTCCAGAATCGGAGCTGAGTACGCGCTCAGGCTCCATCCGGTGCAATACGTGGCGTCGGAGCTGGCAAAGAGCAATCGTGGCTTTTTTTCCATGGCCGAAATAGCCTGCAGGATGTTGTATGTTCCTTCGATGTTGGTGCGGAACACCTCATCGTCCCCCGCCGGGGGCATGATTCCGGCCAGGTGAATCACTGCGTCTGTGCCCGCCACTGCTGCCTCTACCCACTCACGTCCCGGTAACTCGCCCTGCACTACTTCGGCCTGGTTGAACCAGTTCTCCGTAGAGTTTGGGCGGCGCATGGCCACACGCACCCGATACCCGTGTTCGAGCAGTAGGGGAACGACGTGCCGTCCAATGCGGCCACTAGCCCCGGTTAAAAGAATTGTCTTCACACGGCCTCCTTCAAGATGTCTGGCCCCGGGCTGGTAGAGTGTCGTGGCCCTGATTTGGTGGGGTTCGTCAGACGTAAACTATATTCCAAAAAATAAATTCAGTTATGCATATTGCATAGTGTTTCACTTCATGGTACTTTGTGCCAAGTTTTAAGTAATTCACGCTCCTTTCAAACAGTGGGCCCAAACTGGGGCGCTTCTCCCCTGGACTATCTTTCGGAGGTTCACACGCATGATTTCGAAATGGACGATCTGTATTCTCTTTGCGCTGTTCGGAGTGAGCACGTTGCTCCAGGCCGCCGACGTTACTGGCTCCATTAACGGCGTCGTGAAGGATGCAAGCGGGGCGGTTGCACCAGGAATTGACATCACCGTAACCAATACGGCAACCAGCGCAATCTTCCATACGAAAACAGATTCCAGCGGTGAATACTTCGTCCGCGGTCTGGATGCCGGAGCGTACGAGCTATCGGTGCAAGCCCCTGGGTTTAAGAAGTTTTCCGCCAGCAACATCCGCGTGCAAGTGAATGAAGCGGCCCGCGTGGATATCGACCTCCAGGTCGGAAGTGTCGATCAAACCGTGGACGTATCCGGCTCAGTGGAGACGGTGGATACCACGTCCATGACCCTCAAGACCGTTATCGATCAGCAGCGAATTCAGGACCTCCCTCTGAATGGCCGCAATCCCGTTCAGTTGATGCAGCTGGTCGCCGGGGTGCAATTCGATCCGCAAAACTCAAACGTCACCTCCGGAACCACCTATCCCGGAGTCTTCCCTGTCTCAGTCAATGGCGGCCGCGCCAACACCACCAACTACATCCTCGATGGCGCGCAAAATAACGACCACTACAGTAACGCGCCCAATCCCATGCCGGATCCCGACGCCTTGCAAGAGTTCAGCGTGCAGACCAACTCATTCAACGCGGAATATGGCCGCAACGTCGGCGCCATTGTGAACGCCGTCACCCGCTCCGGCACCAACCAGCTCCACGGGTCGGCCTTTGAATACATCCGCAACAATGCCGTGAATGCAGGCAATTACTTTGCCCCTCTCAACCCCGACGGCAGCAAGCAAAGTGACGGGCTCAAGCGCAACCAGTACGGAGCCACGCTGGGTGGTCCGGTGCGCATCCCGAAAATCTACAACGGCAAGGATCGCACGTTCTTCTTCTTCTCCTACCAGGGAACCTCTACGGTCATCGCTCCTACCACCCAACAACAGGTAGTGCCTACCAACGCGCAACGGGCAGGGGACTTTTCCGCGCTGGGCACTCAGCTACACGACCCCTTCAACAATGGCGCGCCTTACCCGAACAACCAGATTCCCTCTTCGGAGTTCAATCCCGTCAGCGTGGCCTCGCTCAACACGTTTATCCCGGCGCCTGTAGCTGGAGCCCAGACCGTCTCCTTCGCCTTGCCTAATGACCTCACCGATAACCAGTTCCTGGTGCGCGGCGACGAGATCGTTAACGATAAGCATCGCTTTATGGGAAGGTTTTTCCTATCCAGGGCCAATCAACCCGCCTACCTCGCTCCTGCCAATTACTTTGCTAATCTGCCGGGGGCGATCTGGCAAAACACCACCGTAATGGGCTCATGGACATATACGATCACCCCCAGTCTCCTTAACCAGGCGCTCGTCTCCTACAACCGCACCAACAACACCAACGCTCCCATTTACCCCCCCAAGGGTGTTGCCGCGTTGGGGTCGGACTACTACAACGACAAGATGCCCGAGATCTATTACGACGTGAGCGGATATTTCCTGCTCGACACTCAGGATACAAACTCCTTCTTCCGCGGCGAGGAACAGTACAGCGACACGGTCCGTTGGACCAAAGGAAAACATACCTTTACTTTTGGCGGAGACGTTGGGCACGGAGTAGGCAACATCAACAATAACTACCGCGCCAACGGTTATTTCTCATTTGATAGCTCGGCTCCTTTTACCGGAAACTCCCTGGCAGATTTTCTGGTGGGCAAGTTTTCCAATCTCGAGCAAGGCGTCGGCGAATACAAAAATACGATATTTAACCACGTTGATCTGTTTGCCCAAGATGACTTCCGCCTCACCCCGCGGCTGACGCTCAACCTCGGCCTCCGCTGGGATCCGTTCTTCCCCTACACCGACGCAAACGGCAAGGTGGTCGCGTGGCGGCCTGGCCAACAATCGACCGTCTACCCCAATGCTCCGGAGGGGATCCTCTACGCTGGAGACCCCGGACTTCCTCCCGGGGGCTATAACCGTAGATGGACGAACTTTGGTCCTCGCGTCGGCTTCGCCTGGGATGTGTATGGTAATGGCACCACTGTGGTACGCAGCGGCTTCGGCATCTACTACGACACACCCAACACCATTTCCACCAATTCACAGGCAGATCAGGCTCCCTGGGGAACGGTTGTCGAAATCAGCGGCGATTCGGCGAACAGCCTCACCAGTCCCTATGAAGGTAACGTCAATCCGTTTCCTCAAAGCCCGAACCCGCCTCACAATGTCGACTTTCTGCTTCCCGATGTTGCTTACGGATACACGCAAAGCATGCGCAATGCAGAATTAACCAGCTGGAACCTGACGGTTGAGCAACAACTACCGGCTCAGTTCGTTATGCGCGTTGCGTATGCGGGATCGAAAGGCACTCACCTTCCCAACCTGGTCGAAGGGAACCCGGCAATCTACTCCGTGGGCGCCACGACCTCCACCACCGACCAGCGCCGGCCCCTCTATCCAAACTTTGGTTCCAGCACCCTGGTTGAGGCCAATGGAAACTCCACCTACAACGCGCTCCAGGCGACTCTCCAACGTCGCTTCCTCAATGGCTTCACCATCCTGGCCAACTACACCTGGGCTAAGTCCCTCGATGTTACTTCCTACAACAAGCAGACGGGACAAACCGCAACCGATCCCTTTGACCTCAACTTCGATCGAGCAGTTTCCGACTTTAATCATCCCCAGGTCTTTAGCTTCTCCGGGCTTTGGGATCTACCCGTCCATCTAAAAAATAAGTTCGCGAACGCAGCGTTGGGAGGTTGGGAGCTCGCGTCAATTGTCTCCTTGACCAGTGGCGAGCCCTTCTCGGTGTATAGCGGTGTGGATAACTCGCGTTCCGGTGTCGGCAACGATCGTGCCGATCTGGTCAGCAGCCCCTATTTGGGCAACGGCCGCAGCAAGGCAGCGCAGGTAGCGGAGTACCTAAATCCTGCCGCCTTTGATGTAAACGCGCTTGGCACTTTCGGAGATACCGGGCGCAACTCCTATTACGGGCCCGGCTTCGCCAGCACCGACGACGCGCTGCAAAAGAATTTTCACCTTGTGGAGCGGCTTTCTCTGCTGTTCCGTTTTGAAGCCTTTAACGCCCTCAATCGTGGCAACCTCGAGAATCCCACGAACACCGTGGGCTCGCCCAATCTCATGGTGATCAGCACAGCCTTTGATCCCCGCATTCTGCAGGCCGCCGTTCGACTGCAGTGGTAGACCCAACCACGGGCCAGGAGTCTTCAACCTCCTGTCCCGTGATTGAGAGGAAGTAGTCATGGGTTCGAAAGCAGAAGGAGTTTCCGTGAGCGGGGCGGGGCTAGCCGTTAGCCATCCGTTTGATCCGCTCACCGCCGTTGAGATCGTAGCCGTCACGCGCATCCTTGAGGCCCACTTCCAGTGGGGTGAGGACCTGCGGGTGGAGACGATCGATATTCAAGAGCCTGACAAAGACAAGGTGCGCCACTACACCCCCGAAACTGCCCCGGCGCGGGTGGCCCGCTTCCATGTATATCGGCGGGGAACGATGGGCGTGTGGGATGGACTGGTGGATCTGGGCAGCGGCAAAGTCATCTCGGAGCTCTTCAAAGAGAAGGCTCGACCGATGCTTGCCATCGCCGAAGTCCTGCAGATTGAAGAGACGGTTAAGGCCGACGCCCGCTTTCAGGAAGCACTGCGCCGCCGGGGGCTACTCGCTGAGCTCGAATACATGTGCGTTGATCCATGGACGACCGGCGACTTCGACATCCCCATCGAGCAAGGGCGACGCGTGCTCAATTGCTTCATCTGGATGCGCATGTTTCCCCTGGACAATTTTTACGCTCATCCGGTCGAGGGGCTGCATGCGCTGATTGATGTGAGCACGCTGGATGTACTGGAGGTCCACGACCATTTCGAAGCCGGCGGCGATTACATTCCGGTTCCGCGTCTACCCTTAAATTACGACGCGGATCTTCTTACTGAGTTTCGCAAGCCGTCTTCCCGGCTCGATATCGTGCAGCCTGATGGTGCTGGCTTCGTGGTCCAGGGCAACCAGGTGACATGGGAAAACTGGGACTTCCGCGTAGGCTTCAATGGCCGCGAAGGATTGGTGCTTTACACCATCGGCTATACACAGAACGCCAAACGGCGTCCCATCGTTTATCGCGCGTCTATTGCAGAGATGGTGGTCCCTTACGGCACCCCCGAGCGAAGCCACTATCGCAAGAATGTTTTTGACAGCGGCGAACTGGGCTTCGGCCGCATGGCGAACTCTCTGACCCTGGGCTGCGATTGCCTGGGGGTGATCCATTATTTTGATGCCGTGGTCGCGGATGTCTTCGGCCAGCCACGCACCATTGAACGTTGCATCTGCCTGCATGAGGAAGACGCCGGCATGTCGTGGAAGCATTTCGATATGCGTACCGGTCGCACCGAGGTTCGCCGAGCGCGGAAGCTGGTCATCTCTTCTATATCAACCATCGGGAATTACGAATATGCGTCGTATTGGTATCTGCACCAGGACGGGCGGATTGAATACGAGATGAAGGCCACCGGAATCATCAATACTGCGGGTTGCCGTCCAGGAGAACCGGGAAAATTCGGCACCGAGGTCGCGCCGGGTATCGTCGGCCACATCCACCAGCACATCTTTTCGGCCCGACTTGATATGGAAGTGGACGGACCGAATAATACAGTCACCGAATGCGACACCATTGCGCTGCCGATGGGGCCGGAGAACCCGCACGGCAATGCCTACTTTGTGCAAGAGACAGCGTTGAAAACTGAGCTTCAAGCCCAGCGCGATTTCGACTTCTCAACGATGCGCTATTGGAGAATCACCAATCCCAGCACCACCAACTGGGTTGGCAAGCCAACAGCGTACAAGCTGGAGGCACGCTCAGCTGTGCGGCCTTTTACTCATCCGGACGGTCCGTCGGGCAGACGGGGACGGTTCCTGCAGCATCAGCTATGGGTCACGCCTTACGATGTGAACGAGCGTTACCCCGCGGGCGAGTTCGTGAACCAATCGACGGGCGATGATGGCCTGCCGGCGTGGACAGCCAAGGATCGGCCAATCGAGAACACCGATCTGGTTCTGTGGCATAGTTTCGGACTGCATCATCTGCCGCGTCCGGAAGATCATCCAGTGCAGTCTTGCATTGCGTGCGGCTTCACACTTGCGCCGTCAGGATTTTTTGATCAAAATCCGGTTATTGACTTGCCGCCCATCAAGAACGCGGCGAGCTGTTGCACTCATTCGGCTGAGAGCGTACGCGGCGCATAAGACGGGCATCCGCAGCCTGCATAGAAAAGTCGTCAAAAGCCTTCAGCTTTGCCATTGTTCACCTTCGCCAGGGCGACAAAGAGGCTAGTGCGCTCGGCCAGAGTGCCTACCTGAGAAAGGTTTCCCTTGCCGATGAGGATGTCTCCTTCCCAGTGCCCGGGAACCAGTGCCCCATGTTCACACCAGCGTACGCGGGCCGAAAAAGACGGGCGAAGCCCAACGACCGCTTTTGTTCATTAGGACCTGAGCAGGGCGCAGTGGAGGGACGGTCGAGTGAAGTCTGATTTATGAGAAAATCGACCCATTGTCACAGCAATCTGAGCAAACCCGCGTCCTGATCGTGCGGCTGGGCGCGATGGGCGATATTCTGCATGCCCTGCCGGCGGTTGCTGCTCTGCGGAGGGCCCATCCAAAATGGTATCTGGGTTGGGCGGTCGAGCCCCGCTGGCGTGCTCTTCTCGGTGAAGACGACGGCGAGATGCCTCTGATAGATCGCACGCATCTGGTAGAAGCCAAAGAATGGGCTCGCGCTCCACTGCGGGGAGAGACGCTGCGCGAGATCGCCGCATTGCGCCGGGCACTGCGGTCTGAGCGCTACGATCTGTGCATCGATCTGCAGGGAGCGGTGCGTTCGGCGCTCGCCGGGCGGTTGGCCGGCGCCCCGCGCATGATCGGAGAAGACCGTCCGCGCGAGTGGGCTGCCCGGTGGCTCTTCGGTGAACGGGTGCCGACCCATGGCGTGCACGTGATCGAGCAGGCCGTGGAAGTATGCGCAGCGGCTGCGGGGGAACGACTTTCTCCGATTCTTCCCCCGCTGCCAGTCAACCGTGATGCTGAACTGTGGGCGGACGGAGTCCTGCGCGGTGCTATCGGCCCGGTGGTCCTGCTCAGCCCAGGCGCGGGCTGGGGTGCGAAACGCTGGCCCCCGGAACGCTACGGAGCCGTGGCAGCGGAACTCCACGCGCGAGGCTGCGTGGTGCTGGTCAACGCCGGCCCGAAGGAGCAGGGGATCGCTGCCGAGGTAGTCCGCGCTAGCGCCGGTGTCGCCCGGGCGCCGGAGTTTACGACCCCCGACTCAACCTTGGAACGCCTGATCGCTCTGACCCGCCGGGTCTGCCTCGTCATCGCGGGAGACACGGGGCCGTTACACCTGGCCTGTGCGCTAGGCAAGCCGGTGGTGGGTATTTATGGGCCTACCGACCCGGCGAGGAATGGCCCCTTTGGCGTGCCCTTCCGGGTGCTGCGGCACCCCGAGAGCAAGCGCGACCACTCGCGGCATGCTGAGCCGGAGGCTGGATTGCTGACCATTACTCCGCAGCAGGTTGTGGACGCAGCTACGGAGCTGCTAGGAAAGCATGCTGAGTAACTGGAGCAGAGTGGCGCGGCGTATTCGCGTGCCTACGGGTTTTCTCTTTGCCGCTTTTTATCTTTGGCGAGCCAGCCCGAGCGCTGCGTCGCTGGCGTGGAGCCTGCTGCTGGTGGCGCCGGGGATCCTTTTGCGCGCCTACGCCTCGGGCTACGTGAAGAAAAACGCCGAATTGACGGTGACTGGCCCTTATGCGTATACCCGCAATCCTTTGTATCTGGGCACCATTCTGATGGCCTTCGGTTTTGCTGCCGCCTCCCGCAGCCTGTGGATCACCGCGCTCCTGGCGCTGCTCTTTGCCGTTATTTATGCGCCCACCATCTACTCCGAGGAGCAGTTTCTGCGCGCCACCTTTCCCGCCTTCGAGAGCTATGCCCAACGCGTGCCCCGCCTGCTACCGCGGTTGACACCGGCGCGGACAGAGGGAGGCGATGGTACCTTTTCTGGGGCGCTCTATCGCCAACACCGCGAATACAATGCACTTTTGGGAGCCTGCGCCGTTTACGCTGTACTGGTGGCCACGCTCTGGCTGCGCCATTGATTCCCGGGAGAGTTGACGGTGATACGGTATCCAAGACTTGTCGCGGCAATGGCGTGTTTCTGTGCGGTGCTGATTGCGATTGCTCAGACGCTTCCTCCTTTGCTTCCTCCGGCGGCAACCTTCTCTTTTCCTGCCAAGCAAACGCTCGTCTACGCCGTGGATTGGCGCGTCTTCCCTGCGGGGACCGCCACCTTCCATCTGGAGCAAGTGGGAGGGATGCAGCGCGTTGTGGCCACAGGCGAATCGATTGGCGCCGTGAACCTGCTTTTTCGTGTGAATGATCGCTTTGAGTCTTACTTCAACCGCACTACCGGTTGCTCCACCAGCTTTAACAAGCAACTCCAGGAGGGCAGACGGCAGCTGGTCAGTACCTTGCGATTTCTTTCGAGCGAAGGCAAACAGGTTCTGGAAGAAAAAAATCTGGTCAGCGGAACCAGCAAGCATCAGGAATCGCCGATTCCCCCCTGCGTTACGGACCTGATGTCCGCTATTTTCTATGGCGGCTCGCAACCCCTACAGCCGGGAGGGATGTTCCACATGCCGGTAGCCGACGCCATGCGGGTGGTGGATGTGACCATGAAGGCCGAGGTACGCGAGCAGGTGGTGACCCAGGCGGGAACCTTTCAAACCATCCGGGTGCAACCCATCGCCGATGCAGGTGTGGTCAAGAATCGCGGCAATATCTGGATCTGGTACACCGACGACGACCGTCGCATGCCGGTGCAGATGCGCGCCCGGCTCTTCTGGGGAACGATCACCATGCGCCTGGTAAGCATGGCGGCAAAGTAACCTTACTGAATGCGATAGCGCTCGCGCATCAACCGCTGCAGTCTCGGCTTGTAGATGATGTTGTATGCCAGTTCTTTATCCGGAAACATGGCCAGCGCGGCTCTCTTGCTATCGGCTACCAGCTCCGCGGCCTGATCTACGGTAAGGCTTCCATCCTGGCTGATCACCGACATAACCATGTCCATCATCATCTGCAGGCGGCGGATCTTGCGCTGTTCCTCGATTTTCTCCTGCGCGGATTGAGCCGATTGACTGGAATTGAGCGGTAGGGGGGAAGATTCTTCGTTGCGACCGGACTCGCGTGACCCCATGGGAAACCCTTCCTCCGATTTTAAAGCACTCTCACTTCTGAGCTGCCCAGCGACGGGGCTGGTTGCTCTGCGTGCCTCAGAAGTGAAAATGCTAAAGCTTGCTTTGTTGCGAATCGTATAACGGAACCCGTGGCAGGGAAACACAAAAAGGTGTCTTTGCGGGCACGGGGACTTGTCACCCCGGTTACTTGCGTGGAAGCTACCTTGCCGCCAGGGGCTGTGCCGTCACCGAGTTGCCATCCAGATAGAAGGACGTGGCGCCCAGGGCGTCGGTGCGGAAGGTGCGGACATGGTTATCCTGCAGGCGACGGAGGATTTCCATTTTGGGATGGCCGTAGGGGTTGTGGTGGGCGACAGAAACGACGGCAAACCGGGGCGCTACCGCAGCCAGGAAGCGGGGAGTGGTCGACGTCTTGCTGCCATGGTGGCCAACCTTCAGCAGGTCGGAGTGAAGCGCCTCAGCCAGCATGCGCTGCTCGCTGGCCGCTTGGGCGTCGCCTTCGAGCAGGACCGAGGTTTGTCCGTAAGCGACATGGAGTACCAGGGAATCGTCGTTGCTGGCGGTGGGGCCGGGGACGTAGCCGACTGGTGGAGCAAGCACTTCAACCTCCGCGCCCCCGAAGGCAAAGTGGTCGCCGGCGGCCATGGATTCGACCGGAATGTTGAGCCGGCGAGCTCCGGCCAGGAGTGCCTCGTAGGCCGGAATACCCGGGTTGCTGCCCACCCAAAGCTGGCGGGGGCGAAAGTTTTGCAAGACGGAGCGCATGCCACCCATGTGATCGCTGTGCGCGTGGGTGAGGGCGACGGCGTCGAGCCGGCGGATATTGCGGGACCACAGGACAGGGGAGACGACGTCTTCACCGATTTCAAAGTTGGCGTTGGAGGCCTGGGCGCCCCCGATGGGCCCGCCGGCATCGATGAGCAGCGTTTTTCCCTGGGGTGTAACGAGCAGCAGAGAATCCCCCTGCCCGACATCGATGGCGGTGACCTCCAGGACGCCGGGATGGTAGGCGAGCGCACGGGGATAAAAGACGCATGCGGCAGAACAGGCCAGCGCGACGATCGGGCTCAGCACCGGGAAGCGGCTATTGCGTGCCGCCCAAACAGCCAGTCCGATCAGCAACATACCGGCAACGATAGCGAAGCTCCCCGGGCGGGAGAGGCGAATGTCCCCCGCACCCATGCTGCTGAAGAGCTGCACGATTCCATTGATGGCGTGCAGCAGAGCCGCTGTCACGACCGCCGGCACCATGGCCAATGAGGGCCACAGGAGCAGGGTGGCAAAGGTGATGAGGGCGGAGGGGAGCGCCAGCCCAATCAGCGGCACCACCATCAGATTGACCGGTAAACCAAGCGCGGTGACACGGTGGAAATAGATGGCCATAGGGAGGGACATGGCCAGCTCGATCAGCGCCGAGACCAGCAGCAGCTCGAAGATGCGCAGCGTGAGACGGACGAAGGCAGGGGGCAGGAACCGGGCGGGGCGGCGGCCGATCAACGGTTGCAGGTGATCGGCGACGAGCCGTAGAGTTACACGAAACTGCGCCAGCCTGGGAGGTAGGGCAGGGTCGATGGCAACCAGGCCCAGGTTCCGCGCCGCCTGCAAGTAGGGGCCGAAGGTGTGCTCGGCCACAGGAACCGCGACTCCGGCGACGATCAGCACCGAAAGCAGCGTCATCTGGAAGCTCGCTCCCCCGAGGGATCGAGGATCCAGGGCGAGCAGGCAGACGGCCGCAAAGCCGATCGCGTTGAGGCTATTGCGTTCCCGGAAGAGCAGGCGTGCGAGCAGATAGAGCGTGACCATCCAGAAGGAGCGCTGCACGGGTTCGCCGAAGCCCGCGAGCAGTGCGTAGCAGAAGGAGCACGCGATGGTCACGGTAGTCGACCAGAAGCGGGGCAACCGCAGCAGGGCGGCCATGCCGAAGATGCATGCAGCGAAGATTGCCAGGTGCATGCCGGAAACGACCAGCAGATGAAAAGAGCCGGTACGTTCAAAGCCCACTCGGGCCTGGTGATCCAGGTAGGTGCGGTCGCCAAGGATCATGGCGCTCAGCATGCCCGCATCCTCGTGGCTGAGCAGCAGCCATCGCGGTAGGTGTGATGCCGAGGAAGAGCCGGCGAAATCAATCAGCCGCTGGCTGCCGTCCTGCTGCACGGAATGCAGCCAGCAAGAAAAGCCGCCTCTTGCGGTCCCATGGGTAAATGTGGCGCTGGAGACCTTAAGCGAACCCAACGCGGCGATGCCTTGCTGGCGAAGCCACGCGGTGGCATCCCACACCCCGGGGTCGAGGTAGCGCTCGGGCAGGCGCATCGCGATCGGCGAATGGATTTGGTCCCCGCAGTGGATCGACGGGAATGTTTGACCCGCAGGACCGTAGAGAGTAGCGCGCAGACCACCTGCCACCGGGCGGCCATCCGCGGAAGTGACGCGCAGGTCCAGACTCTCACTCTGTTCTTCTCTCGTTGTGTTGCCGAACGGCAGAGTAGATTGCGTGAGGCGGATGGGCGTGGTGCGGGTAACTTTCCCGTCGATCGTGGTGGCGCCGCCAGCGTCCGCTATCAGGCTTAGTTGGCTCTGCGGGTTGGGTGCGGGTTCGATCTCGCTAAGCAATGAGCCCAGCAGAAGCCAGGTGCAGGCCACGGGCAGGAGGGCGACGCGCAGGGCTCTCTGCGCGGCCACTATGGAAAGGAGGGTAAGTAGCAAAGTAGCGGCGATGAGCACGCCGGGAGCGACCCAATAGCCCAGAGGAGTGTACGTTCCCAGGACGATACCGGCGGAGAGCCATAGGGCGGCGTAGAGCGCGGGCGCGGTGGCGAAGGAAAGCCGTTCGAGGGCTCGTCTTCCCGCCACAGCTACCACAGCCTGTGTCACAGCAGACCAGTTAGAACCACAAAGGAATAGGACGGAAGTAACACGGGACGGGAGTGAGGCGGGTGCGCCACGTTCCCCCGGAGTTCCTGTGGAGCTCGTCGCGTTGTCGAACCCCATGCGGCTTTCCTTACTGAAAGCCGCACACGCAGTTGTGTATGGAGCCACGTACAGGAAATCCGGGTCGCCCAAGCGTACGTGGGCCGAAAAAGATGGGCGTAGCCCTTACGATCGCTCTTGCTCTGTCGAACAGAAAATCTCGTGGGATAGAGCGAAAGCGTTCGAAACATATCGTTATCGGCCCAGGTACGCTGGCGCGAACCTGGGCACCCGTCCTGTTTTTATTCGGACCTGCTATGAGAGAGACGGCTGAGAGCAGCTAATCATCCCACAGGCGTCCCAACGGGCGACACATTAATTACACTTAATGAAAGTTACAGTTTCGATATGGAAGGTCTGTGGAAATAGGTCCACCAAGTGAATCGTATGCACGGAATAATCAAGCGGTAACAGTAACTGCAGGTCGCGAGCGAGCGTCGCCGGATCGCAGGAGATATAGACGATCTCGGGAGCTGCGATAGTCCCCAGGTGAGTGCAGATCTCCTTGCCCAGCCCCGCACGGGGCGGGTCGAGCAGAATAAGGTCAGGCTTAGCTCGTGCGGAGCCGCGAGTCTGGCTGCGCAGAAAGTCGAGCGTGTTGGAACGGACAACGCGGTGTTTCTTGCCCGCGAGGTTGTGCTTCAGATCGTCGGCCGAAAAACCAGTAGATTCTACCGCGGTTACGTTTTCAAAGTCGAGGGCCCGCGCAAACAGGCCGGCGCCGGAATACAGATCCCAAGCTACGCGGCCCGATCTTTTTTCACCGGTGCTGTTTTCCACCGCTAGTTGCAGCAATCCGGACAGCAAAAAGCGATTGACCTGGAAGAAGCCGCCGAGGCTTACCTGGTAGGGATTTCCGGAGACCTCGTAAGTGAGAGAGCGCCGCCCCCAATGCATCATTTCGCCTTCTGCAAAAAGCCCTACCCCGGTGAGGACGGGTAGTTGCGCGTGCAGTTGTTCAGCGAACGCTTCGAGTGCCTGCTCGTGCAAGCGGGCAGGTTGTCGAGTCTGCCTGGGTCCCGGCCAGAGGGAGACGAGCAGCTGATCCTGTTCGCCGTTGGTGAAGAATTCCACTTCATCGCACAGGCTGTCCAGACCGGCCTCTGCGCCAATGCGGGTGACCGCAGCGACCGCCTGTTCGAGAACGGGAGCGGCAATGGGACAGTGGGTCACCGGGAGAAGGTCGTGCGATCCACGCCGGCGATAGGCCAGCCCGATGCCAGGCCCTTTCATCAGGTGCAGCCGGATGCGATTGCGATAGCCCCAGGGCGGCCCCGCCAGACTGCCGATTTCGGCGGGCGCCGGGAGGTGGGCTCGCGCCAGAGTCTCCTTCAGGATGTCGAGCTTCATCTGCAATTGATACGCAGCGCTCGCATGCTGGTACTGGCAACCGCCGCAGCGGGGAACATATTCGCAGCCGGGCACGACCCGCTCCAAGGACGGCTCGAGGATCGCATCGAGATCGCCGGTGGAGAAGCTGCGGCGATCTGTGGCGATGCTCGCCTCTACCAGTTCCCCGGGCAGCGTTCCCGGAACAAAGACCGTCTTGCCACTGGATATGGCCTGGTCCGGAGAAATACGTGCCAGGCCATCGCCGCCGTAGATCGCTTTTTCGATGCGCAGCTTCATGCCTGGCTCATGTAGAACAGGCTGAGCCGTGGCAGGTTGAACTTTTCCAGTAGCCGTTTGTGCAGGAATTGCTGTTCCACCTGGCGGATCTGCATAGCCGGCATGCGGCTCCGGTAAGGAGCCAGTTCGGCAACGGCCTGTTGACGCAGCGCGAGCAGCACATCCTCGGGAGCGGTAGTGAGGAGGATGGCGAAAAGTTTTTCTTCAAGAATTGTGAGGGACTGCTCAAGCTCTTCGAGCTGGGGCCGCTTCCCTTTCACCTCGCCGGCGACCGTTTGGAGACGATCGGCGATCTCGGCGAGCGACCCGCTTTGCGGTGCTGCGCGGAGCTGCTGCGCTGCTGCTTCCAGATGGGCAGCAATCCGTTCCTGTTCAAAGCCCTGGTCTGCGGCTTGGTCCGCAGGGCTTGGCCGGGCAGGGGCGGCTCCCACGGCGGCTTCCTGCATCTCCTTCACCGCCGAGATCACTTCCTGGGCGCAGTACGCCAGGCCGTTCACTCGCCGCAAGCGCGCTTTGTTCTTCCGGGCGTCGTATTTGTCAAAGGCGGTGTCGATGCCCTTCACCACTGCGGCCAGCGGGATACCGGCCTCGCGCCAGGTTTCAATCAGCGCCCAGTCAATGGTGGAAAGCAGAAGCAGCGAACCGCGGCGGCGCTGGAAGTGCTCTTCAATCTCAGTAAAGTAGTTGAAGTAATTTTGCACGACTGCGTCAGGCGCGCTTTCCGGCAGCTTCGCTGTGACTGTGCTTGACCTTGGCTACGCGGTTGCGTTCGTAGATCAGGCGCAGTCCGTCGAGCGTAAGCATGTCATCAATGGTGTCGATGAACCTTGAATCGTCGACAATGAGGCGTGCCAAGCCGCCGGTGGCAATGATCTTCGGGTGCGGCGGCGGTTCCCCCGATGCCGAGTCCGGACCTCGGGTCTCGTTCAACATGCGTTCCAGGATGCCGTCCACCAGGCCGATGTAGCCGTAGTACAGGCCGCTCTGCATGTGGGCGATGGTATTGGTGCCAACAACCTTGGCCGGCTTCTTTATGTCGACGCGGGAGAGTCTTGCGGCGCGGGAAAACAGCGCCTCGGCCGAGATCTGCAAGCCCGGGGCGATCACACCGCCGAGGTATTCGCCCTTGGCCGATATTACGTCGAAGGTAGTGGCGGTGCCGAAGTCGACCACAATACACGGACCACCGTAACGCGCGAAGGCTGCCACGCCATTCACCAGGCGGTCGGCGCCCAATTCGGCTGGGTTGTCTACCAGGATGGGCATGCCGGTTTTTATGCCGGGTTCCACAAACATAGGCTTGAGATTGAAGTATCGCTCGCACATCTGGCGGAGAGTGGACTCGAGCGGCGGCACCACGGACGAGATGATGATGCTCGAAACCTCAGTCGCCTCTATTTTCCGCATCGCGAAAAGGTTGAGAAAGAGCACGCCATATTCGTCCGCCGTCTGCGTCCGAAGCGTGCTGATGCGCCAGTGGGTTACCAGCTCGTCGGAAGCCAGCCGGTAAAGGCCGAGCACGGTGTTGGTGTTGCCTACATCGAGGGTGAGCAGCATAGAGTCTTCAGTCATGATTTCGGACGCCACCGGAGTGCACGGTGCGAAGGCCATCCGTTGTGCGCACTAGAAGAAAACCGCGCGTGTCGAGGCCCGCGGTGACGCCGGAGTAGCCTGGGCCCTCATCTACATGTACCTGCCTGCCGCGAATCCAGGTAGAAGCGCCTTCCAGGCGGCGGAGGATGTTCAAGGCCGCGCCGGTTGTCTCTGCACTGAGCGCTTGTGCCTCCCGGTACAGCGATTGTAACAAAGCGATCAGGAGATCTTGCCGCGCCCACGATCTCCCCGTCTCGCTGCGCAGGGAGGAGGCGATGAGCGCCAGCTCGCCAGGAAAGCTCTCCTGGTGCACGTTGATGCCGATGCCCACCACGGCGTGGCGCACGCGCGTGACCTCGGCGTTCAGCTCGGTCAGAATGCCACAGAACTTTTTCCTGCCGAAGAGCAAGTCGTTGGGCCAGCGGATATCGGCCTCGAGCGAGGTAACCTGGCGCACCGCCTCACGCACGGCAAGACCCGCGGCCAGCGAAAGCCAGAGGATATCCGCCGGCGCGACGCGTGGCCGCAAAAGGACGCTGACGTAGAGGCCGGCGCCTCGAACGGAGTGCCAGCTATGGGCTCCCCGGCCGCGTCCCGCGGTCTGCTCGTCAGCCAGGTAAACCATGCCTTCGGGCGCGCCCTCGTCGGCCTCACGCATGGCCAACACATTGGTGGAGTGGATGGAAGGGAAAAAGCGAATGTTGCCGGCGAAGGGCGTGCCGGCCAGGGCGTCGTCAATTGCGGGCAGATCGTAAGCGTCTTCTTGAGCGGGATCAAGCAATGGAAAAAACCAATCTAAGTATTCTCATCCGCCAACAAACCTCGGGTGCCCCATATCTCGCTCGTTTTTCGCGAGATGTGGGATTGAACGGCATCGAACTGGCAGTCTTTCAGGCCTCAAGGGCTAGAGGGCGAGCCTCGTGGAATCCCACATCTCGCGAAAAACGAGCGAGATATGGGGCACCCGAGGTTCGTGGAGCAGAGAAATCCTAGAGCGGTCACCTAGAAAATATCTGTCGTTACCCGCATGCTCAGCTCAACAGCCGCGGCGGATTGCGTCAAGGCGCCGACTGAAATGAAATCAACCCCGGCGAGGGCATACTTGCGGATATTTTCGAGTGTGATGATGCCGCCCGAGGCTTCGAGTGGGATGGTAAGACCGCGAGCGCGCACGGCAGCAACCGCCTTTTTGGTCTCTGCCGGGGACATGTTGTCCAACAGTAGCGACTCGGCACCGCCATCCAGGGCCTGTTCCAGTTCCGCCAGGTTGCGAACCTCGCACTGTACTGTTTGGCCCGGCGTTCGCGCGGCAAAGGCGCGGGCCAGGACCTTGGGAATACCGCCGCCAAGCCCGATGTGATTGCCCTTGATCAGAATGCCGTCGGAAAGGTCGAGCCGATGGCTCTCGCCGCCGCCGCAACGGACTGCGTATTTGTCCAGCACCCGAAGGCCGGGAACCGTCTTGCGCGTGTCCAGTATTTTGGCTTTGGTGCCGCCCACGGCGTCCACGTACTCCCGGGTGCAGGTGGAGATGCCGCTCATGCGTTGCATCAAGTTCAGAATCACGCGTTCACAGGCCAGGATGGCGCGAGCGTTGCTGCGAATCACGGCCACCGCCTGGCCCTTCTTCACCCGTACACCGTCGAACATCTCGGGGTGGTTGATGACCTCAAAACGACTCGACGTCTTCTTGTCGAGGCGGATGAAGATCTCCAGAAAGCGGGGGATACAACCCAGACCGGAGATCACGCAATCCTGCCTGGCAAAGACCGTAGCCGACGCCCGCAGCCCGGGTTCGATGGTCATGGCAGTGGTGACGTCGTTGGTCGCCCGATCTTCTACCAGGGCCGCTTCCAGGGTGGCCTCCACCCGCCTGCTCTTCCAATCCATTTTCTTCCTTAATGAACCAGCCGCTCTTTGTCGCAGTCGAGGCTCTCGAGCGCGGAGCGGGTCTTGGGAATCAGCACGCTCAACTCCGCGGCGCGGCGGCGCAGTCCTTCCACCACGTTGGCCGGAGCTTTGGCGAGGAAACTCTCATTCGCCAGCTGGCGATCGGCATTGGATACTTCCTTCTCAAAGCGTGCCAGCTCTTTCGTGAGGCGCTCGCATTCCACCGCAACATCGATCGTACGCTCATAGATCACGGCTACATCGAATCCCGGAGCGGAGCGCACGCCCGTGCCTTCGGGCATGGCATTCACAAACTCAATAGCCGAGACCTTGGCCAGGCGCCCGATCATTTCACTGTTCTCTTCGATGCCCGCACGCTCGGCAGGGTCAACCCGCAGCAGGATTGGCACCGGGGCCTTCTCTTCCACTCCCAGCTGCCGCCGCATATCGCGCACCGCGACGATCAACTCCTGTAGCCGCTTCATCTGCTGCTCAGCCGTCAAGTCAAGCAGATCCTGTCTACCCTGGGGATAGCGTGTGAGTGCGATCGACCTGCCGGGAGCACGATTCTCGTGGAGCGCCTGCCAGATCTCCTCGGTGATGAAGGGCATAAAGGGAGACAGCAGGCGCAGCGCCGACTCGAAAACGTTAAGCAGGGTAGCCAGCGCCGAGCGCACCGGGGTTGGAGGGCCACCGAAATCGAGACGCAGCTTAACCACTTCCAGGTACCAGTCGCAGAAATCGCCCCAGAAAAAGCTATAGAGTGTGTTGGCCGCCTCGTGGAAGCGATACTCCCCCAACGATTCGTTGATTGAGAGCGCAGTGTTTTGCAAGCGGGATAGAATCCATCTGGCTTCGAGTGGGGCGTCGGAATCCTCGGCCGGTCCCTCCGCAAGCTGGCTTAAATCGATGGTGATACCGGCCTCCGCGGCTCGCTCCATTTGCATGAAGATGAACCGCGCTGCGTTCCAAATTTTATTGGCGAAGGCGCGATAGCCGTCCGTCCGTTCTTCGCTGAAAGCGATGTCTGTCCCAGGCGCGGCCATCGCCGCCAGCGTGAAGCGCACCGCATCCGTCCCGAAGCGTTCGACCACCTGGATGGGATCGAGGACGTTGCCCTTGGTCTTGGACATCTTCTGCCGGTCCGCATCGCGTACCAGGGCATGGATGTATACCTCGCGAAAGGGCACCGCGTCCTTCAGGGTGCGCTGGCTGCCGTCGGCCATCGGCTCTTCCAGCATGAAATGGCAGCCCAGCATGATCATGCGGGCAACCCAGAAGAAAAGGATGTCAAAACCGGTGACCAGCAACCGGGTGGGATAAAACGCGTCGAGATCGGGCGTGTGTTCTGGCCAGCCAAGGGAAGAGCAGGGCAACAGGCCGGAGGAGAACCAGGTGTCCAGAACATCCTTCTCCTGCTCGATACGACCGCTGCCGCAATGGGCGCAGACCTCGGGTGTGGTGCGGGCCACGGTGATCTTGCCGCAGGCAGCGCAGTGCCAGGCCGGAATGCGATGGCCCCACCACAGCTGGCGCGAGATGCACCAGTCGTGGATATTGCGCATCCACTCGAAGTACGTCTTGGAGTATTGTTCGGGTGTAAAGCGTATAAAGCCTTGCTCCACCACGGCGATGGCCTTGTCCGCGAGCGGCTGAATTCTGACAAACCATTGCGTGGAAAGCAGGGGCTCGACCACGGTCTTGCAACGGTCGCACTTGCCGATGGAGTTCACGTGGTCGCGCGCGCCTGCCAGCAATTGTTGTGCTTCCAGATCGGCCAACACCCGCTGCCGCGCTTTGTAGCGGTCGAGGCCGGCATAAGCGCCGGCGGCGGCATTCATGTGCGCCGTCTCGTCCATGACACTGATCGAAGGCAGGCCCTGGCGTTGCCCAAGAGCGAAATCGTTGGGGTCGTGCGCAGGTGTCACCTTGACCGCACCCGTACCGAACTCGCGGCTCACCCAGCTGTCGGTTACAACGGGGATCTCGCGTCCGGTCAGCGGCAGATGGAGCATCTTGCCGTGCAGGTGAGCATAGCGTTCATCCTCCGGGTGAACGGCGACCGCCACGTCGCCCAGCATAGTCTCCGGCCGGGTGGTCGCCACAGTAACGAATCCCGGTTCTCCCACGATGGGGTAACGGATCTCCCATAGTTTGCCTTGCTGCTCCTCGTGGATCACCTCCAGATCGGAGATAGCGGTCTGGCAGCGTGGGCACCAGTTGACGATATAGGCGCCGCGATAGATGAGCCCCTGTTCGTACAGCCGGACGAAGGCCTCGCGAACCGCTGCGGAGCGCGGCCCATCCATGGTGAAATACTCCCGCGACCAGTCGACGCTGGTACCCAGCCGGCGCATCTGGTCGAGGATGGCAGCGCCGTAATGCTGTTTCCACTGCCACACCCGTTCGACAAAGGCTTCGCGGCCCAACTGCTGGCGGGTTTTGTGCTCTTCGGCAAGCTGGCGTTCGACCATCAGCTGGGTGGCTATGCCGGCGTGATCAGTGCCTGGAATCCACAGCGCCAGGTCCCCGCACATGCGGCGCCAGCGCGTAAGGATGTCCATCTCGGTGTGTTCCAGCATGTGCCCCATGTGCAGCCGCCCGGTGACGTTTGGCGGGGGCAGCAACATGGTGAAGATCGGCGAGGAGGAGGCTTCCGTCCGCGGCACGGAAAAGAGATCCTCTTCGACCCAGTAGGCTGCCCAACGATCTTCGATGGCAGCCGGGTCGTAGGCTTTAGGCAGGTCACGAGGCATGGGGTTTTCTTTCAACACCAGCGCAGGGTTAGCACGGGCCTAAGTCCGTACTAACCCTGCGCCATAGACTGGGCTTTGCTCCTGAGGGAGAGGAGTCCCTAGAATGGGTTGAGCTTGTCGAGGCCCTTCTTTTTCTTGTGTTTGCTGGAAGACTCGTCGCTCGAATCAAACTTGGGCGCCGGAGTCTTCTTTTTGGATTTGCCGTTGGTAGCACCGGTATCGGTGCCGGTCTGCACCTGGGCAGCAGCTCCGCTTTTCACATCGTTGGTCTGTGCCGGAGCCTCTGCCGCCTTCTCTACCGGGGGCAAGGGCTGGTTATTGGTCGGGCCAACCGGGGCCAATCCACCAGGGTTTTGCGCGCCGGGCACTCCGGCCGCCTCAGCCGCCGCAGCTGCGCCTTCCGCCGTAACCGGCGGTCCCACTGGGGTAGACGTTGGCGGGCCCGATTGCGTTGGCGCTGCGCCTGTGCCGCCTTCACCGGTGCTGACAATGCTTGCACCGATATTCGGCCCGCTGCCGGTAGGTGTTCCACTATCCGCGGAGGGTACATTCTCCAATTGCAGCGACGAGCCGGCGCTCGGTTCGGGCCCAGCGGGAGCTCCGCTGGCGACTGTGGGGGCCGCCGCTGGTGGCCCAAGCGGGGTCGGCGCGGGGAGTGGCTGGTTGTTTAGGGCCGCTGTGAACAGCGCGGTGTCACGTTTATGCACTTCGGGCGCCGTGATCGCCGGAGGGTCGGTCAGGGTTGGCTCCCCGATACGCGCCGCGTTCACCGTGACCGGACCGCGCTTCACCAGTAACATTGCCCGATCCTTGAAGGTGATACCCGTACGGCTCTGCTCTTCGGCTTCGCTGTCGGCGAGTTGTTCCTTGGTCGGTTCGGGCACCGGGCGATTGAGCGCGATCAGGCGCTCCCGGGCATCCTCAACGTGGGGCGCCATGGAATAGCGTGTGACCACCCGGGCATAGGCATCCGCAGCCTGGTCATCGTAGGCCTTCATGAGTTCCTGTTTGGCCTTTGGACTGATTCGCGTGAGGCCCTGCACATAGCGGGCTTCGGCCGCATAGGCGTCTCCCAGGCCAATCAGCGCCAGATCGCTATGACTATAGAGCGGGTAGTTATCGGTAACCGTTTGCAGGCGGGCGATGGTGGCTGCCCAGTTCTCGTGGGTGGCATAAAAGCTCCCGACCTGGTACTGGCGCTCAGCCAGCACCTCCTGCACTTCCCGCAGGCGCTGCTTGGCCCGGGGAACAAAGGTCGAGTCGGGGAACTGCTGGATCATGGTGCGGTATTCCTGCTCGGCTTGTTCGGCGTTCTTGGGATCGCGGTCGGGCTTCTCCATCTGCATGTAGTAGATGTCAGCGACCTTCATCTGCGCTTCGGCGGCCTCCGGCTGGTTGGGAAAGAAGGTGATGAAATCCTTGTATTCAGCCTCCGCCTGGGTCAGCGCAGCCGTGCCCCCTTCCTTGAACCAGGTATCGCCCACGAGAAGCTTGGCGCGCATCTGGTATTCGGATTCCGGGTAGGTATTCAGCAGTGTCTGCAGATCCAGCCGGGCCACGTCAAACTTGCCCTTCTTCATGGCCACCAGGGCCTTGTCGAAGAGTTCCTTATCCGGCTGCTTGGACGCGCGTCCGGCGAGCGGGTCGTCTGGCGTTGGCTTAGTCGCCGGTTTGGAAGGCTTGAAGATGCCGAACTGAGCGGGCGCGGGGAGCGCGCAAAGTAGACACAGGGTGAAGAGCCGGAATAGGAAACGCTGCATAGCACCTCATGGGCAAGGGCTCGGCCACGGAGCCAAAATCGTGACCGGCAGTGGTGCCCCGCCACCGCGGTCGGCATTAGTTACTTACTCAATGTTAAATGGCGGCGGCCCGCCTGGAATGGAAATTTTGGCCTATCCGGCCCTGTTCGGCATCCTGCGCCATTTTGAGTAGGATACGAGCCTCTCTTTCGGGGTGCCCGGAATCGAAAACGGCGCTGCCGGCTACCAGCAAATCCGCCCCTGCCTCGACCACCGAGGCGATGGTGTCGTGGGCCACTCCCCCATCGACCTCGATTCTGAAGTTGAGATCAAGCTCCGCCCGGAGGTCGACCAACCGTCTGATCTTGTCCAGCGAGAAATGAATGAATTTTTGACCTCCAAACCCCGGGTTAACGCTCATAACCAGCACGTGATGGACCATAGGCAGGATTTCGACCAGAAAATCAACCCGGGTGGCTGGGTTGATCACCACGGCGGGTTTCATTTCGTGTTGCGCGATCAACTCCAGGGTGCGGTGCAGGTGCCGGCAGGCCTCGTAGTGGACGCTGACCCAATTGGCCCCGGCATCTGCGAACTCGGCGATGAAGTCGTCGGGGTTTTCAATCATCAGGTGACAGTCCAGCGGCAGGTCGGTGACTTTGCGCAGGGACTTGACGACGGGAGGCCCCATGGTGAGGTTGGGGACGAAGTGGCCGTCCATGATGTCGATATGGATAACAGAGCCGCCACCGCGCTCGGCGGCCTCAATTTCCAAGGCCAGCTTCGAGAAGTCGGCAGAGAGGATGGATGGCACTAATTCAACCATGGTTACCCCTCAACGTGCCCTCAGTGTAGCAGGAGTTCAGCTTTAGACTCTTTCCCCGCCGCCAACCGATGGGTGCCCCACACCCCCGGATTTGGTGGCGTTGACAGGCTTCATGCGGCTTTCCCCAATGAAAGCCGCACACGGTGCCGTTGCTTGGGCCGCGTACAGGATATCCGGACATCTCGCTCGTTTTTCGCGAGATGTGGGAGACCACGGCGCTACGCCGGTCAGTTTTGTTCGCTGTACTGGCAAGGAATATTAAGGTTCGCGGTATCCCACATCTCGCGAAAAACGAGCGAGATGTGGGGCACCCGTCGGTTCACGGTTTCGGACAGATCCCGAAGGGCGTCTTCGCACCTTCCGGGTGCCCACTCCGACCCTAAGCGTGCCACTGGATCGGCGGCTTGGCCAGCTCTTCCGGGTTTGCGCTATTGGCTTTTGCGGCGGCGCGGGAGATAGCGCGCAGCAGCGGCTTGCGCGCCACCTCTCCATCCGCTCCGGCAAATATTATCTCCCCGGTGGAGCGCGCCGCCGGACGGTAAAACCATTGCGTGAACAGCGCCACGTGGTCCGATAAGGTCTGAGAAGAGACCGATTTCGGAGCGGACTGAGCGAGTTTCAACAACGCCTCCTCCAGCCGCGCCTCCAGTAGATCCTTTGCAGCTATGGCAGGCGTACCCTCTAGCGGAACCGGCTCCAGTGCGAAGGGATGTGCGAAGAGAGAACTGGACCCCGATCGCTCATTTGCCAGGCGCATGCCCAGGATGGAATACAGCGCCGGCCCACTCCATACTCCACGGCGCAGGCCGAAGAGCGCGACGTGGTCAAGCTCCGTCGACGGCTGCACCAGGATGCCGGAGAGCTGGGCCAAGGGACGGACGGCCTCGCTGGCCAGGTGGGTTACCGTCTGAACCTTCTGGATCCTCTGGTGGACGGCAGCAGCCCGTTCGAATTCCATTGCCTCCGACGCGGCGTTGCGCTCGCCTTCCAGCCTGGCCAGCATGGAGGCGCCGCTGGTGGAGAGAAAAGCAAACACATCTGCCGATTCCTGCCGATAACGCTCGTCGGAGCATCCCTTGTAGCAGGGGGCGAGACACATCTTCATTTCCGAATAAACACAGCCGGGAAAGGCCGGATTGGGGTTGAGGTCTTCGCTGCAGCGGCGCAGCAAAAACAGGTTGAGCATCTCATCCGCGTACCGCTCGGCCGCCGCACGCGAAGGGAACGGACCAAAAAGCGCGTTGGCCGCCGTCTTGCTGATCTTGGCCGTCACGTACACCCTGGGATAGGGGTTGTCTAAAGACATCCGCAAGAAGATCGGAGGGCGCAGGCGCAGGCGCTTTTTGGCCCGGTCACCGAAGGCGCTTTGCGACGCTTGGTAGAGACACAGAGAGGACTCGAACTCGGAGCCGGTGACCGTGTACTCAATATGGTCGACCATGTGCGCCAGTTGCAGGCGCTTGGTGCGGGGAGGATCACTCTGCCCCGTAGTGGTCTGGGGTCCGCGTAAAAAGCGCATGAGACGGCGGCGCAGGTTGGGCGTTTTGCTGAGGTAAGGCTCGGCCGCGGGATCGGCCGCGCACAGCGCGAACACTGCGGGAGCCTCAGGGAGGCCGCCCAGGCTGGCGCGGGGATCAGCCGGATCGAAGCGAATGGAGTTGGCTAGACCGGCGCTCATAGGCCCCCGAAGATTCACTCACCGGGCAGTCTCCGCCCGACGCAATGATTATTCCCCGGCGATGGTCATTCCGTCGATGCGCAAGGTGGGTGAGGCAACCGACCCGCGAAATTCCAGGTCGTCGGCGATCGCGGTGATGTTGTTGAGCATTTCCTTCAAGTTGCCGGCGATGGTGACCTCCTCCACGGCGAAGGTCAGCTCCCCGTTTTCGATCCAGAGACCCGCAGCACCGCGGGAGTAGTCGCCGGTCACCATATTGACGCCGGATCCCATCAGCTCCGTCACATAGAAGCCCGCCTTGACGTCGGCCAGCAGCTGTTGCGGCGTAACCTTACCCTTCTGAAGAAATAGATTGCCGGCGCCGATGCCGGGAGTGCCGGCCAGTCCGCGCGAAGCATTCGCAGTGCTCTGCATATTGAGTTTGCGCGCGGTGTAGGTATTCAGCAGGTAATTCTTCAGGATGCCATTCTCGACAATCACGGTTCGCCGCGTGGGCAGGCCTTCTCCATCGAACGGCGAGGTTCCAAAAAGGCCGGGCATGGTGCCGTCATCGATGACCGTCAGGGTGGAGCTGGCGACCTGCTGCCCCAACTGGTTGGCCCAGAAGGAGGCGCCGCGATAAATGCTGTCGCCGTTGGCGGCTTCGAAGATGTTGCCTACCAGCGAGCGCGCAATTTCCGGGGCAAAGACAATGGGCACGTTCTGGGTGGGGACACGGCGTGCATCCAGGCGGCGGAGCGTGCGCCGGGCCGCCTCGGCTCCAATGCTCTCAGGAGAGTCGAGCCGGGACAGCGTGCGTGCGCTCGAGTACCAATAGTCCCGCTGCATGCCACCCTTCTCCGACTGCGCGATAGGCATGGCGGAAAGCGAGCAATAGGAGCGGCGGTACTCACCCACAAAGCCGCGGGAATTGGCCATCACCTTGTGTCCGGTTGCCGCGTCGAAGCTGCCCCCATCGCTATTCTGCAGGCGGGGATCGGCGGAGAGCGCCGCGGCCTCGGCGCGCCGTGCGTACTCGATGCGCTGCGCCGGAGGCAGGGAATAGACGTCGTCGTAATAAAGTCCAAGATCCCCCGGCAATTGGCCCATCGCGCTTGCTTCCGGAAGGCCGGCAAAAGGATCCTCGGAAGTGATCTGGGCCAGATCGAGGGCGCCGGAGATCATGTGGGCCAGCCCCGCCTCAGAGAAGTCGCTGGTGGAGGTGTTCGCCGTGCGATGAGCCCCGCTCGGGCCCAGAAAGACCCGCAGACCGATGCCCCGCGCGCCAGACTCCTTCAGCGTTTCCACTTGTCCCAGGCGCACCAGGGTGGAGAATTCGTCGCCTTCACGGATCACTACTTCGGCTTCGGTGGCCCCGGCACGCAGTGCGCGCTCGACCACATCGGCCGCAAGCTGTTGCAATTCTGTTTTGTTTTCTGCCGCCGGGATGGGTGTGACTGTCGACATTATCTGCCTGTGCCGCCCACCGTCATGCGATCGAGCTTGATGGTGGGCATACCCACGCCCACCGGCACGCTCTGCCCATCTTTGCCGCAGGTCCCGATGCCTTCGTCCAGGGCGAGATCGTTACCCACCATGGATACGTATTTGAGCGCTTCCGGGCCGTTGCCGATGAGCGTAGCGTCGCGTACCGGAGCCGTGATCTTGCCGTCCTCGATCAGGTAGGCTTCCGAGGCGGAGAAGACGAACTTCCCGCTGGTGATATCCACCTGGCCGCCGCCGAAGTTTACCGCGTAGAGCCCTCGCTTCACGCTGCGCACTATATCTTCCGGGCTGTCTTCGCCCGAGAGCATGTAGGTATTCGTCATACGCGGCATAGGGATGTGCTGATAGCTCTCGCGGCGCCCGTTGCCGGTGTCTGCCATGCCCATGAGACGCGCAGAAAGCTTATCGCTGAGATAGCCCTTGAGGATGCCGTTTTCGATGAGCACGGTTTCCTTGGTGGGTGAACCCTCATCATCCACATTCAAAGACCCGCGGCGCGAAGGCATCGTACCGTTATCCACCACGGTGACCTTGGAGCTGGCGACCTTGTGCCCGATGAGTCCGGCAAAGGCTGAAGTCTTCTTGCGATTGAAATCAGCTTCCAGCCCGTGGCCAACCGCTTCATGCAACAGAACGCCTGGCCAGCCGGGTCCCAGAACCACCTCCATGTCGCCTGCCGGAGCAGGAACCGCATTGAGTTGAAGGATGGCCTGGCGGGCCGCTTCCGTCGCGAAGTGCTCAGGAGACTTATCGCCCTCGAAGAAGCTGAGATCCACCCGGCCTCCTCCGCCGGAGCCGCCCCGGGAATTTTTCGACCCATCGCGCGCGATGACGTAGCAGTTGAAGCGGGCAAGCGGCTGTGTGTCGCTGGCGAAGGTGCCATCGGAGGCGGCGATGAGAATGTGGCGAAGCTCGTCGTTGTAGCCGGCGCGCACTTGAACGATGCGCGGGTCATAGGCGCGGGCCGCGCGGTCGGCGCGCATGACCAGTGAGAGCTTAGGGGCGATCCCCGCGTCGGCATCGGCCGCCGAGATAGGGTAAAGGCTCGCCTTGGGTGTCTCGCGGAAGCCGGCAACACTTTGCTTGGTGGGCCCATCGGCGATCAGCGCCGCCGTGCGAGCGGCACGCATGAGCCGTTCCGCGGAAAGGTCATCGGTGTAGGCATAGCCGGTGCGATCTCCCGAGACCACACGAATACCGCAGCCGGCGCTCACTCCCTGGCTGGCGGATTTGACCAGCGACTCATCCACTGAGATAGCGGTGGAGGCCACAGATTCGAAATAGAGATCCGCGAAATCGCCGCCGGCTGAGAGCGCCTCGCCCAGGCACCGTTCGATCAGGCGCCCGGTCAGCCCAAACTTCTGGAAGAAATGGAGTTCATGCTCAGGAAAGGTCATCGGCGGCCTTGCGACGCAAAATTCACCATCCCTTCATTCTAGGCCAGCGAGACGGGCAGGTAAACAGCGGCCCTGCCCGTCACACGCCGTCTCGCGACCGCCGTCGTCGAGCCGGCTAGCGGGCGGTCTTACGCGGCCTGGGTTGGTTCGACGCGGAACTTGATTGCTGAAAAAATCGTAAGCAGAAGGAAGATCGTCAATACTGCCAGCTGCGTAACCTTGAATGGCGGCTCCGTCTGCGTCGGGGCGAGGGCTTTGAGGGCCGGCACTTTCTCAAAGAGCTGCACGACTAAGACGAAGACATTCAGATAGAGCGCGAGCACCGCAGTGACCGCATAGATGCGGCGCCACGCACCGGCCAGGTGCCGCGCGTAAAGTGCGATAGATCGCCACCGCCAGCAAGATCAGAGAAATGATGCCAACGGCATGAGACGGCAAGAAACGATGAACCGGGAAT
Organism: uncultured Acidobacteriaceae bacterium; assembly: GCA_963788515.1. Classification (GTDB taxonomy): domain Bacteria; phylum Acidobacteriota; class Terriglobia; order Terriglobales; family Acidobacteriaceae; genus PALSA-350. The sequence goes on along the minus strand of CAWBGZ010000015.1, from coordinate 158,945 downwards.
AAAAAACCTGTAGCGCTCGTCAAGACAGTCGTCGCGAGAAAAAAGCGAGTCCAGCCACTCAGCCGTTTTGAAGCCAGCAATCCGTATACAACCACAAAGCCGGAAGCGATTCCAGCCAGGCTTAACGCAACGTGAAAGAGGGTAAATAACGTAAGGATCATGTCGTCAATTCTCCTTTCCTGAAAACTGGCCCGACTCGTACGACTGCCCGCTTGGCCCGTTGATCACCTGGAGGGAAACGACTGAAATTGCCCTGGAAAAGGCCGATAGGAAGGATTTGGTGTCGAGAAAATACTAGCAGCAACAGCGTCGATTGCGTTTACTTTGAGTGGCCGGAAGGCGCAAGAGGCCCATCGAATGTGGAAATTGCGGATTACCACTGGGAAGAGAAACGATGAAAGCGATACATCCGGGCGAGCACTTGGCGGTGGAACTGAAAGAGATAGGCAAGGATGTTCAAACGGCGAATGTTTGATTCGTTACGTGTTGATGCGGCTGGTTGAGCCACGAAGCAACAGGGGTTTTCCAACATTTATTCGTCGGTTTATTACTAGCTAGCTCCTAACTGGGTATGACTATAATCCGACTCGAATCAGAAGAATTGCGCGTCAGGATGGATCGATAGGTGAGTAAGCATAGAAAATGAAAGCCCCAGATCTATCCAGCTATCGAAACCCGTTGCAAATTACGCTTATCGTGCTCACCTTGCTCGGCTCCGTTGTCGCGACAGCGCAGGTGAGCGGCTTGCAGCGCGATCCTCTGAGCGCAAATCCAGCCACTTATCCACTCAAGGTCAGCGCCAACGGACGCTATCTGGTCGACCAGAAGGGCAAGCCCTTCCTGATTCATGGTGACGTTCCCCAGGCTCTGGTTACGATGATTTCGACGGCGGACGCAGCGCGCTATTTCGACGATCGCCAGTCTCACGGATTCAATGCAATGTGGATCGACGTCCTCGTTGCCGGCCCTTATTACCCTGACAGTCCCGATGACGGCAGCACCTATGATGGGATCCGCCCTTTCTCCGGCTATGTTTCCGGTGGGACAGATACAGCGCATTACGATCTCACCAAGCCGAATGAAGCATATTTCGCTCGCGTCGACCAGATGCTCAAACTAGCGGAGAGCCATAATATGGTGGTTTTCCTGGACCCCATCGAGACCGGCCAGTGGGTCCCGACGTTGCGCAACAATGGCCCCGCTGCTGCCGCCAGCTTCGGCCGGTTTCTGGGCAACCGCTACAAGGGCTTTAGCAACATCATCTGGTTGAACGGGAATGACTTTAATACCTGGAAAAATCCTACCGATGACGAACTGCTCCTGGCGGTGGCGAAAGGCATCAAGGCCGTTGACTCGGGACAGCTGCAAACGGTTGAGCTGAACGTTTATACAAGTTCTTCCCTCGACGATCCGAATTGGGCGCCGATCGTCTCCGTGAACAGTACTTACACCTACTCACCGACATATATCCAGATGCTACATAGTTACAATCAGAAACCCACCATTCCGAATTATCTGGTTGAGGCGCATTATGATTTAGAGCGGGTTGGCAAACCGCAAGATTACGGGACGACCACCGTGCTTAGACGACAAGGGTACTGGACGATGCTGAGCGGAGGAACAGGCCAGCTTTACGGCAGTGCTTATACCTGGACGTTCGCGTCGGGATGGAAGTTTTATCTGGGTACGGCTGGAGTGACGCAGTTAACCACTTGGGATAAGTTTTTCTCTTCTTTGCCCTGGCAGGATCTTGTTCCGGACCAGGAACATGCGGTCGTCACAGCAGGGTTGGGGAGCTCTGGGACCCTGCAAACCCGGGTCAGCCAGAGCGATTTCTGCACGGCCGCCAAGACTTCTGACGGATCCTTCGTGGTCGCCTACATGCCGACTGCGCGCACGATCACCGTCAACATGGATAGTTTGAAGGCGGCGGCAAATGCCAGGTGGTTTGACCCCACAAATGGAGCTTATACAGCCATCTCCGGAAGCCCGTTTCCGAACACAGGCACGCAGCAATTCACGCCACCGGGAAAGAACCACGATGGTGACAACGATTGGGTCCTGCTCCTTGAGTTTTCCGGTTCAACCAAGCCGTAGTCACCTCCAATTCCCGTTGTCTCGTCTATCGAGATCAAGGACGGTAAAGCGGCAAACGTTGCTCTAGCTCCGTGTAGCTACTCGGCGCGCATCACGGCCGTAGGATCAGCCCGCACAGCCCGAAGCGCGGGGAACAAGGTTCCCAACAGAGTAGTGATGAGACACAGTGCTGCCGCGGCCGAGAAGGTAACCGCGTCGGCCGGCTGGACGCCGGCAAGCAGGCTCTGCAGGAACCTGGCTGCGACATAGGCAAGCGCCAGCCCGGGCAGCAAGCCGGCCACCGCCAGCTTGGCGCCCTGCAGTAATACCATTCTGAAGAGGTCTCCCGGGCCGGCGCCTAAAGCCAGCCGAATGCCAAACTCCTGCTGCCGCATCGAGACCATGAATGCGAGCAGACCGTACAGGCCCAGGCCGGCCAGCACGATCGCTACGCCGGTAAAGACGACCAATACACGCATCTGGATGGTTCGCGATTCAGTTTCTCCGGCGAGGACATCCTCCATGGTTCTTATGTTCGAGATCGGTTGCTCGGGATCAGCCTTGTGAATAATCTCCCGGATTGCGGGCAGCAGACGCTCCGGCGGCTGCGTCGATTGGATCACCAGATCTTTGGGCGCATAGTAGGTGAACCCATCATCGACATCCTGTTTGGAGCTGAGATAGACCTGGGGTTCGCTGGTTCTCTCCAGGCCCCGCGCTCGGATGTCGCCAACTACCCCAATGACCTCGTGATCGTGAAAGGCAAAATTAAAATGCCGTCCGATTGGCTGCTCGTTCGGCCAGTATCGCCGCACGAAGGATTCACTCACCACGGCAACCCAAGGTCGATCCACCGTGTCAGATTCGCTTACGGCGCGTCCAGACTTAACAGAAATGCCCAGGGTGGAAAATAATCCGGGGGTCACAAAGCGCATACTGGCCGAATTGCTTTCGGTGCGAATCTGGCTTCGTCCGTCCACCAGCACCGGCCAAATGCCGCCGCCCCACGTCATGGGAAGATTAGTGATGTAAGCGGCGTCGGTCACGCCAGGCAGGCCGCGTACATCGGCTACCACTTTGCCGTAAAACTGATCGCGAGTGCTGGTCTTGTTGTATTTGGGGAATGGCAACTCGGTGCGCAGCGACAGGATGCCGCTGGTTTTGAAGCCAGGGTCTACGGATTGCACCTTCCACAAAGCGCGAATTAACAATCCGGACAAAACCAGCAGCACCACGGATGCTCCGAGTTCCGCAATTACCAGCGCAGATCGTGCCGCATGATTGCCCGTTCCTCCGGTACGCACGCCCACGCGAAGTCCACTCAAGCCCGCATCCCTGCAAGCCTGCAGTGCGGGAGAGACGCCGAAGGCAATAATGGTAATCAGCGTCAGTCCCAGGGCAAAGAGTAAGGTCTGGGCGTCCACCGTAGGCACCTGCTGAATAGGAAGTGCGTTGGGCACCAAGCGTGACAGCAGCGGCAACGCTGCTACGGCGACGGCGATTGCGCTGGCGCCTCCAGCCAGCCCGAGAAGAAGGCTCTCGGTAAGGAGTTGGCGCAGCAGATTACGGCGGCTCGCGCCCAACGACAAGCGAATCGAGAGCTCTCTCTGCCGGGCCAGCGACCGCGCCAGCAAAAGATTTGCCAGGTTAGCGCACGCGATGACCAGCACACAGAGTGCAGCTCCACACAAGCCCTGGAGTAGAAGCCGGGATTCAGTGGTGAGCTCATCGCGCAACCCGATCACGGAGAAGTCGACATTTTCGTTCTCTTTTGGGTATTGACGGCGTAGCCGGGCGGCGATCAGCAACAGTTCGCCTTTCGCTTGGGCCGGCGATACACCCGGCTTGAGCCGGCCGATCCCCTCCAGAAGGTTGTCATTGCGGTCCTGGTAATTCTGTTCCTTAAATCGAAAAGGCGTCCAGAATTGTGTTCCGCGTGCTGGAAAACGGAAATCGTGTGGCATGACTCCAATGACTGTGTAGGGTTGATCGTCGAGCGAAACCGGCTTCCCAACGATGTTTGGATCGCCTCCGAAGGCTGTCTGCCAGAGTGCATAACTCAATACCACCGTGCCCGGGGCTCCCGCCTGGTCGTCCTTCTCATTGAAATACCGGCCGATGAAAGCCGGCCTTCCCAAAGTCGAGAAAAGATTCCCGGTCACAGATGCGCCTTCGATTCTTTGCGGCTCGCCCTGACCAACCAGGCTCATCGAATTGCCGTTGTAAGCTGCCAGAGCGCTGAACGATTTGCTGGATGCAATCACGTCGCGATAGTTTGCCGGCGATAGTTCCATCCTGGAGTAGCCCGCGTGCCTCTCCCAAACTTTCATCAGCCGTTGCGGCTCGGGAAAGGGCAGCGGCCTTACCAACACAAAATTCGCCAGGGTAAAGACGGCAACGTTGGCGCCGATGCCGATGGTGACCAGTAGAACCGCCGTCAAAGTGAAGCCAGGGGAGCCAAGCAGTGAGCGCGCGGAATGAAACAGGTCCCGCCGTGTGATTTCCCAATGAACCATGGCCGCGTTGAATAAGATTTCGGCCACCGCAGAAAGCCAGACCCCGCATCTCGCCGCAATACCGGTCCTGCGGCCCAGTTCCACGGAAAAGATGGCGCTCATCTCGTCGCCGTATTCCGCCCGGAACGACGAGGGATAGAGATGGAGTAGCAACCGATAGAAGTTCATTAGGTCGTCCTGGGCGCGACCCCGCACAAACGCGCCATCTTGAGTAAGTCACGCAGCCGTCCCGCTTCTGCCTCCGCCACCGCTTTTCCCAACGCAGTTATGCGGTAGTATCTGCGGCGTTCATCGTCCATCTCGGGTGCAGGCCTGTTCCGGGTCTCAAGAATGAGGCCGGCTTCAAGCATCCGCTGAATAGAACGGTAGAGCGTGCCCGCACTCAGCTTCAGTTCTCCCTGGGTGCGCCTGGCCACTTCAAGAATGATCGCGTAGCCATGCCGCTCTTCATCCGTCAGCGACAGAAGAATATGAAAGGTAGTCGGTTGCAGCGGAAGAAGAGGAGTGATGCTGTCGTCGGCCATGACCCGATACTATATGCGAGATGGCTATATGTGCAACGAATATATGCAAGCCGCAATCAGAGATGCATCCGGGTTGCGCATTCGCCTGTTGCAGATTCGAAGCATCGACCTCAAAATGGGTGCGATGCGAACTCCTCGTGCCAATACGTCCTTTCTGCCGCCGGACGACAGGATCTCCCCGGTGAAGCGGCGCAAGCCCGTTCCGTATGAGTTTGTACTGGAGGCCCTTGCCCACCTCCCGACCGAAACCCGCACCATGTTCGGTTGCCTCGCTGTCTACCTGGGAGACAAAATTGTGCTCATCCTTCGCGACCGGCGCGACCCTCCGGCGGACAATGGCGTATGGCTCGCCACCACGGAGGAGCATCACGAGAGCCTGGGTCGCGAATTCCCAAGCATGCGATCCATTCAGTTATTTGGGAAGAGAATTACCGGCTGGCAGGTTCTTCCCGCCGACGCTGGCGATTTCGAGGAAGCAGCGCTGCACGCTTGCGAACTTATCGTCGCCCGGGATCCTCGCATTGGTAAGGTACCCAAGTCCCGGCGAAAACCGATCGCCAGAACCGGCGTTAAGGGGTCTAAGTGAGAACGGCCGGTTCAGAAATCCTCTCACCACACCGGTAACAAAGGCTGGGTGCCCCATTCCCCTAATTGGTTGTGGGAGCCCCCGCATTTATGCGGGGGAAAGAGCGCTTTAGTGCTCTGTGAAAAAATCTCGGCTATGATCACGCGCTTTAGCGCTGGCAATGCCAGAGCCTCATTAGTCCCCGCCTGACAGAACCGCAGAAGAGACCTCAGCAGCCCCCTGGCTGGATTCGTGAGTGAAGTTTTCACGCAGACTCGAAGACCCAACGCCGCCGCTAATCCGGTCTTAGCCGGCATCAGCCAAAGCGGGGAGTTCAACCGCATCCGGCTGCCTTTTCTTGAGCAGCTTTCCCAGCAACAACAGCAGCAGGATTGCGGAGATTGAGCCGGCGAGGCCATCGGTCAACAATAACCCCCGCACGCCAAAATACTTGTAGCCCTGCCCGTCGAACCAGGTCATGTATACGATGGCGCCGTTCGATGCAGCGGAAAATAGTCCCAGTTGGGTGCTGGCAACCGGACTCTTCTGTCCCACTAACTGATAACCAAGAGCGTTGAAGGCCGCATAGACAACCCCGGCGATGCCGTTATAAACCAACACCCCAACGATGAACGTTGTTGCTGTGTGCGGAGCGAATGCCAGGGTGATCGCAAACAGGCTGGCGACGAGTCCTGCGCAGAGATAAAGATATCCGCGAGAGATGCGGTTTGCGGTGTATCCTCCGGCAAGCGCGCCCAACGATGTGCTGATGGCGCATCCTGCGCCGGTTATCCAGATGACCGTCTGTTCGCTGGCATGGAAGTCCTTCCCCATCCCGGAAAACAGGTTAATGGCCGCTACGGCGCTGGCCGGCGCCAGGAAAAGGGCAAAGCCGGTCAGGCATTCCTTTGTTTTGCACGCCTGCCAGATGGCCTTCAGTGCATCGGTGAAGATCTCCCGGAAATGGAAAGAGGATTTCCTCGGTTGAGGAAAGAAGGCGGTTGGCACGGTACCGAGCAAAATGCATGCGCCCAGACCCAGGGCAATCCAGTACACAGCCAGGTGTGGGGCCAGAGACATGACGGCTAGCGAGCCCAGCGCGCCGCCCCCGAGATTTGCTACATTGGTCCACCCGCTTACCGAGCCTCGCAAATGGTCCGGCGTGAACTGCGCAGTCCAGCCGCTCACTGCGCCGGAAAATAACACCATACCTAACTCCGCCAGCGTGAGCAGTGCCGTTGCTGCTCCCAGGTGCGCAGGTGAGATCAACAGAAGGCCCGCCGCCAGGCAAATTGCCGAAGCGGTCGCCGTCAGCCAGCTATAGGCGCGGCGAGTAAGCCCCGTATCCATAATCGGTTGCAGCAGAAATCCCCAGAAGGTGGGCGACATCACGGTGGCGCTGACACCGGCCACCTGGTAAAGCGGGATGCCTAGATTCGTCAGCAGAAAAGGCAACGCTGTAACGGTGAATCCAATCACCAGGCCGAAGGGAAAGATCGACATGCCTACGACCCAGGGCGGGGGAATCCGCGCCGGAACCGCTTGATCAGATGGGGGCAGAGATTCCTCCAAACCACGAAGCAACAAGCTTAGGACGGCCCGGCACCGAGGATGGTTAGCGCGGGCAGGATTCGAGTAGGACCATAGCGCATGATACGCAATAGATGAACCGCAGTCTTGCCCATTCTGTTCCGTTGTCCGGCTGCTATACTTTAACTAACTGGTTAATCAATGAACAGTAAAGCTTCCCACCTGACTCGCGCCGACCGCACGCGAAAGACCATCCTTCGCGCGGCCATTCGCGAATTCAGTGAACACGGACTGGCGGGCGCGCGCACCGATGCCATCGCAGAATCGGCCAAGGTCAACAAAGCTCTCCTCTACTACTACTTCAAGAGTAAGAACGGCCTCTATGCGGCAGCGCTAGAAGAGGCTTCGGCTGCTGTGGTGGAGCGCGCTCTCTCCGTTCTGGACCCCGCACGCAGCGCGGGCGACCGCCTGCTAAGAACAGCGTTGAATCATTTCGACCGGATTCTCACCCAGCGCGATTTCCAAAGCCTGATGCAGCAGGAGATGGTCCGCTTACGACGAGGTCAGAGCCAATCAGTGCCGCTACTGGCGAAGCAGGTCTTTAGACCCCTCATGGAAAAGTTGCAGCAGGTTGTCCACGAGGGGATTGCGTCCGGGGAACTGTGCCCGGTGGATTGGCTGCAGGTGGTCTATTCCGCGCTGGGCGCAAACGTTTTTTATTTTCTTAGCGCGCCCATGGTGCGTCTCACTCTGTCCTTCGACCCGCTGGATGATGCCGCCATCGAATCCCGCCGTAAGGCAGCCGTGCAATTTCTCGGCAACGCCCTGTTTGTCGACCGCGCTCATGGAGCGAGCCTGGCCAAGCGTGTTCTCACCGATATGCCTCTGCCTAAGGTCAGGAACGCTCGAGTTTGGAGAAAGTGCTTATGAATGCACGCAATCGGATCTTTGTCTTGCTTGGAATCCTGTTGGTTATCGCACTCTGCTGGTATTTCTTCACTGCGCAGCGGTCGGACGATCTGCAACTCATTGGCACGGTAGACGCCAATGAAGTGATTATCAGCTCGCGTATCCCGGGCAGGATCCAAACCCTTACCGTCGATGAAGGCGACGACGTGCGCGCCGGCCAACTAATCGCCACCATTGAAAGTGAGGATCTGGCGGCAGCCCGGCAGGCGGCCGAGGCGACCGCGGCCAGTCAGCGATTCAAGCTGCAGGGAGCGAGCGATACCGAGCGCCAGACCCAGGGGGGTACGTCAAGCCAGGTAACGAATGCTGAAGCGCAACTGCGTAGTGCGCAGGCCGCGCTGGTCCAGGCCCAGGCGCAGTACGACCATCAGAACGCCGATACCTCGCGCACGGTTGCATTGGCGGCGCAGGGAATCATGAGCTATCAGTCTCGGGATGAGGCGGCCACAGCGCTGCATGCCGCGCAGGCAGCTGTCGACTCTGCTAAGGCGAATGTCGCGGCTGCGCAAGCATCTCTGAACGTCGCGGTAGCCAATACCATTCAAGCGCAGGCGGCTGCCAAGACAGTGGCGGCGACGCGTGGCGACATGCAGAATGCACAAGCCCTGCTCGATCAGGCGCAGGTTCAACTGGGATATGCGCGCGTCCTATCCCCCATCCCCGGCAAGGTCAACGTGAGAGCGGCGCGGCAAGGCGAGGTGGTCGCGGCTGGAACGCCGATTGTAACCATTACAGATTTGACCCAGACATGGATCTATGCGCCCCTTCCCGAGACCGAGGCAGACTCCGTGCAGCTCGGCGATAGCCTTCGAGTTGTGATGCCAAGTGGCGCCACCATCCAGGGCAAGGTGATCGCCAAATCCGCAGAAGGGGACTTTGCCACCCAACGCGACGTGAGCCGCCGTAAACGCGACATCAAGACCATCCGCCTGAAGCTTCTGATTGACAACCCCGGCATGCGGTACGTGCCTGGAATGCTGGCTGAAGTCTATATCCCGAAAGACAAGCTGGTGGCGCGATGACTGCCGGCAAGCCACAGCCGGCGATCGTGGTCGAAAACATCGTCAAGCGCTACGGTGATTTCGAGGCCGTCGCCGGCATTACCTTCCAGGTCGCCGAAGGGGAGATCTTCGGCCTGCTGGGGCCAAATGGCGCCGGCAAAAGCACGCTCATTCGCATGATGACGACGCTGCTGCCGGTCACCAGCGGGAAGGCAATCATCGCCGGCCATGACGTCTCGCGCGAGCCCGATGCGGTCAGGCGAGCCATCGGCGTCATTCCCCAGGCGCTTACCAGCGACATCGATCTCACGGTCGAAGAAAATCTCTCCATCTATGCCAAGCTCTACGAGGTTCCCAAGGCGGAGCGTGAGCGCAATATCAATGATCTGCTGCAAGCAGTCGATCTGCTCAAGTGGCGTAATGCTCAGACCAAGACGCTTTCCGGCGGAATGCGGCGTCGCCTTGAGATTGCCCGCGGCTTGGTCCACAATCCCCACATCTTCTTCCTCGACGAACCGACTACCGGGCTCGATCCGGTCTCCCGCGTGGCCGTTTGGGAGATGCTCAACCACCTCAAGAGCACCCGCAATCTCACCATGCTGATTACTACCCACTATATGGATGAAGCCGACCGCCTGTGCGACCGCATCGCGATCGTCGACCACGGAAAGCTGGTCGCACTCGATACCCCGATGGCGCTCAAGGAAAGTGTTCCCGGGGACAACGTGGTGGAAGTGCATTTCACCCACGAATCTTCGGAGTGGTCCGAGCGGCTGAAGCAGTTGGCCGGTGTGACGGCTGTGGAGCCCAGGAGCGGAGGCATGTACAGGCTGCTCACCTCCAACGGCTCGCTTACCACCACTCAATTAGTGGCGATGGTGAATCAATATGGCGAAAGCATCAAGTCTTTGACTGTACAGAACACCACGCTCGATGACGTCTTCGTGCATTACACGGGGCGCGCGCTTCGTGACGAACAGGTCAAGGCGCTGGGCTTCGTCATGCCGCCGCGCCCGGGAATGCAACCATGAAACGAATGATGGCGATTGTCGAACGAGAGATGCGGAAGTTTTTCCGCTCACCGACGCTGATGATCATGTCGATGGCGCTTCCGCTGGTCCAACTGGTCATCCTGGGCAACGCCTTCGGCGGCAAGATTCGCGGAGCCCGGATGGGTGTGGTCGATTACGACCGAGGCTCGCAGGCGCTCAAGATCGAAGAGGCCTTCAATGCCATCGCCGTCAATATCCGCACCTTCACCACGGTGGCCTACGACGATGAGAAAAAGGCCAGGGAAGATGTGCGCACGGGCAAGATCGACGGAGCAGTAATTATCCCGGCACAGTATTCGCGGCGTGTACTGGCCGGGGATTCTCCGGCCATCGGCCTGGTGGTCGATAACAGCGACCAGGTCATGAGCAGCAGCCTGGAAGCAGAGATGCAATCGCTGGTCGACGCCTTGAATGCTCCCGTCATTCAACAGAAGGTGGTGCAGCAGATCGCGCTTGAGATCGTCGAACTTTATCCTTACGTCGAGTACATGAAGTATCTTCTCGCCGGCTCCGTAGCCCTCGCGATGTATGTGGCCGTGATGATCGGCGGCGGGATGTTGTACATCGACGACAAAGCCCGGGGAGTGCACGAAGGCTATCTCGTGACCCCTATCACCAGTCTCGAGCTGGTGATGGGACTGAACCTCGCCGGCACCATCAAGGCGGTGTTGTCAGGTATCTGCATCACCGTCATCGGCTCTTTGCTCGCCGGTCTGGGCGTCATCTTTAACCCGGAATCTGCTTTCCTGCTCTTGTTGCTCATCATCTCCACCTCGATGGCGTTTAACGGCATGATGTTTCTGATGATGGTGCGGGTCGAGGATCCCCTGGTCCCGCGCATGATGTTTGGAGTACTGAATACGCTCCTCTTCTTTCCCAGCGGAGCAATCTCTCCCGTCTCAGGGTTGCCAAAGTGGCTGCAGGTAATCGCGCACCTCGATCCCTTTACTTACGCCGTCCACGGTTTCAAGTCCATTCTCCTCAAAGATGGTGGTTTTACGGCGATCCGCATGGACCTGCTCTTCCTGTCTGGCTTTGGGATTGCAACGCTCCTGGTTGCGACTCCTCTGTTTAAACGCACCCTGTAGTTGTCATGACCATCGTATGGTGTGCAAATCTGTCTAGACAAACCCTTGTCTAGAACGCATGCCAGCGATAAGATTCGTATCGATAGAGATTCGAGTCGATGAGGTCACAGCCACCCAATGGGCAAGCGCGCGTTCGATCTGCCTTCTCGACCTGTCAGTCTCAAGACGCTCGCGGCTTACCTCAAGCTCGACCCGACGACGGTGTCGGTCGTCCTGAACGAAGTCCCCGGGCGCTCCATTCCCGAAGCGACCCGGGAGCGCATCCGCCAGGCAGCGCTTAAATTCAACTACCAGCCTAGTTTTCTTGCCCGGTCCTTGAGGAATCGCCACACCATGACGATCGGCATTCTGGTTCCGGTGCTGGCCGACGGCTATCACGCGGAAGTGATGACCGGCATTGGAGATAGTCTCCTCGAAGAAAAATATTTCTACTTTATCGCCCATCACCGGCATCGGGCCGACCTTATCCAGCAGTATCCTCGCATGCTTATCAGCCGCGGCGCCGAGGGCTTGATTACCATCGACACCAACCTGGTCGACAATCTTCCGCTGCCGGTCGTTGCCATCGCCGGTCACCGGCATGTGAATGGAGTAACGAATGTAGTGCTCGACAATCATCGGGCCGCCGAGCTGTCGCTGCGTCATCTCTACGCTCTGGGGCACCGCACGATTGCCTTCATGCGCGGACAACCCTATAGTTCCGATTCTGACGCAAGGTGGCAGGGCATCGTCCAGGTAGCCCAGGATCTCGGCCTGGTAATTCGCCCGGAATTAACCATTCAACTCAAGAAAGACCTGACGTCTCCGGAACTTGGCTATCCCGTAGTCAAACGGCTACTAACTCATCACCGTAGCTTTACCGCCTTTCTCTCCTTCAACGATATCGCTGCGATAGGCTGCATTCGTGCACTCCATGATGTGGGCTTACGCGTACCACAGGATGTATCTGTGGTTGGATTCGACGATATTAAAGAAGCAGCCTTCCAAACACCGAGCCTCACCACGATTCGACAGCCCCTTCACCAGATGGGAGCATTGGCGGTGCGGATCCTGTTGCAACAGCTCCGTCCTTCCGACAACCGGGACTTTAAGCAGATAGCAGTAGCGCCTGAATTGATCGTCCGCGAATCCACCGGCCCAGCTCGGAGGGGGTTAGTGAGAAACAGTCGGCCGAGAGCAAAGAAACCCAACCGCTAATCGTCAATCGTGTGTCTTGCGGCTCACACCGCCCCACGCCCTTGCATCGGTCAGGGCTCGAGGCCCCGGATCGGTCTCGCCCCCCGGCTGGTTGCGGGAAGGGAACCGGTGGGTGGGAAAGCTTTCTCTCCCCTGGGGTGGCGCGGTATGATTCGAAGGCGATGTGCTTAAAAAAAAACTCTGTACCCTGTTGGTTGCATCCCTCACCACCCTCCCCCTCCTATCCCAGGCGCCTGGTAGCAAGCAGGACCAGATTGCTGCGCACTCCCGGCTCGCCCAGCAATACCTGAATCAGAAGCGGCCCGACCTCGCCATCCCGGAACTCCAGGCGCTCGTCTCCCTGGATTCGCGAAACTTGGATGCACAGGCCAACCTTGGAGTTCTGCTCTTCTTTCAGGGGGACTATGCCAAGGCCGAGCCCCATCTGCGCACCGCCCTCGAGATGCAGCCGAACCTGATCAAAATTGAAGGCCTGCTGGGCATGGCGGAGAAGCGCACAGGCGACAGCGCAAACGCACGCACCCACCTGGAGGCATCGTTTGCCGCCGTGGACGAACCAAAATTAAAAGTTCAAATTGGCATGGAACTGGTCGAGCTGTATACCGCTAGCCAGGAACTGGAAAAGGCCAGCTCGGTCGTAAATGTCATGCGCCAGGCTGACCCGGCCAACCCGGCGGTACTCTATGCCGCCTATCGCGTGTATTCCGATCTTTCCGGGGAAGCCATGCTGAGCCTGGCGCTGGCCGCCCCCGAATCGGCGCAGATGCATCAGGTGATGGCGCATGAAGAGGCCAGACAGGGCAACAACCCAGGTGCTCGCCAGCAATTTCAGAAGGCCCTCGAGGTTGACCCCAAGCTGCCCGGCATCCACTTTGAATTGGGAGAGTTGTATGGCGTCTCTGAGGATCCAAAGGTCAAGGCGGAAGCGGAATCGGAATACAAGGCGGCGATCGCCGAGAACGCCCTGGACGAAAAAGCAGACGTCCGGCTGGGGGACCTCTCCAGCCACAAAGGAGATTCCACCCTGGCTTTGCAGTACTACAACACCGCACTCCGTTTGCAGCCGGAAGACGCCGAGGCTGACTTCGGGCTGGCCAAAACCTTGATCGCGATGAACGAACAGGCCAAGGCGTTGCCGATTCTCGAGCGGGCGGTCCAGCTCGAACCCACGAATGCCGCCGCCCACTTTCGCTTAAGCACCATCTACCGTGAGATGGGGCGGGCCGCCGACTCACAACGCGAGGTCGATGAGTACAAGAAATACAAGCTGATGAAAGAAAAGCTGGAGGCGGTCTTTAAAGAAATGCAGCTCCATCCGGCTGGACTGTCCACCGAGGAGGAGACCAAGTAAAGACCGACCGAAACAGTCCAGGGGAGATGGGGATGCGAAGAGGGCGCATGTTGAGAAACCTGGCTCTTCCAGGCCTGTTGCTTGTAATCTTCTGCCCGCCTCACGCCAGTCGAGCCCAGCACCCTGCTGCGAAACCAGCCAACCAGGCACCCGTGCCGTCGCCCGTCACGCCAATTCCACAGCTCGTCGATATCACTCGCTCCACCAAAATCCAATTCGACCATCTTTCGTCTCCTGCGAAAAAGTACATCGTGGAGTCTATGAGCGGCGGAGTGGCGCTCATCGACTACGATCGCGATGGCTGGCCGGACATTTACTTCAGCAATGCGCCCAGCATCGACATGGCCCTGGCCGGCCGCAAAGCGCGGAGTGCGCTCTTCCATAACAACCACGATGGCACGTTTACAGATGTTACGGAAAAGGCCGGTGTCGGCTATCCCTGCTGGGCCATGGGGGCTTCTATTGGAGACTTTGACAATGACGGCTGGCCCGATCTGTTGGTCACCTGCTTTGGCGGGATTGTCCTCTACCACAACAACCACGATGGAACGTTCAGCAACGTAACCAATCAGGCAGGCCTGGACAAGGATTCCGGATGGGCCACCGGTGCGGCTTTTGGCGACTACGACGGCGATGGCTGGGCTGACCTCTTTGTTGCGCATTATGTCGATTTAGACCTCAAGGATCTCCCCGAATTCGGCTCCAGGCCAACGTGTCAATACCATGGTATAGCCGTACAATGCGGTCCCCGAGGCCTCAAGGGATCTCCTGATGCGCTATATCACAACAACGGCAATGGAACCTTCACCGAGGTTTCTAAGGCGGCCGGGGTGGACGATGCGCAGAAGTTTTTTGGGTTGACGGCAGTCTGGTGTGATTTCAACAACGACGGGCGGCTCGATCTGTTTGTAGCCAACGATGGAGAACCCAATTACCTTTATCGCAACGACGGTAACGGTCACTTTACTGACATCGCGCTTGATGCCGGAGTCGCCGTCAACCTCGACGGCAGCGAACAGGCCAACATGGGCGTGGCGCTCGGTGACTATGAACACAAGGGCCTGTTCTCGCTCGCCATTACTCACTTCAGCGAGGAGTATGCCGCGTTGTACCGTAACAACGGCGCCCTCAACTTCACCGATGTCTCCTACACCTCCGGTATTGCTCGCGGCACAACCTCCTATGTGGGATGGGGAGATGCTTTCTTCGATCTGGATAACGATGGCTGGCCTGATCTGATCATGGTCAACGGGCATGTTTATCCGCAGGTGGACACGAAGGACATCGGCACCACCTTCCGCGAGCCGAAGCTCCTCTATCTCAACCAACACGACGGCACCTTTCGTGACATCAGTAAGCTTGCCGGCCCGGCGATTCAGATACCACAGGTAAGCCGGGGGCTTGCGGTGGGCGACCTGTTCAACGATGGGCGCCTGGATATCGTGATTGAGAACCTGGAAGGCACCCCCATGATCTTGCAGATGCAGGGAGGACCTCGCAACCATTGGGTCAGCTTCGAACTGGAGGGGTCGAAAGGCAACCGGCTCGCGCTCAATGCGCGGGTACGCGCAACTGCAGGCGACCTTGTGCAGGAAGATCAGGTCCAGAGCGGGGGAAGCTATCTTTCCCAGAGCGATCTGAGGATCCACTTCGGCCTCGCTCAACATGAAAAGGTGGATAAGCTCGAGATTTTTTGGCCCTCAGGAAAGGTGGAAACGTTGACTAATGTAGGGGCAGATCACTTCTACATCCTCAAAGAAGGCGAAGGGGCTCTTCCCGCGCGCCGCGGCGCGGCCGGGCAGCCGCGAGGCCCGGGCGGCGCCTGACCCGGCGGCGGCGCCGGCAAAGTATTTAGACAAACTATTGTTTAGAAGCGCCGCGGCTGATATTTTTATAGGCCTAAACAACCACTTGCACGAACGAGGTACGGCAGCGATGGGAAAGCGCACGCGCGACGATAGCCAGCCTCCTGCACCCGTTAGTCTCAAGACCCTTGCGGCTTATCTCAATCTTGATCCAACGACAATATCGGTCGTTCTGAACGATGTTCCAGGACGCTCCATTCCTGAAGCTACGCGGGAGCGAATCCGCAAGGCAGCGCTCAAGTTCAACTATGAGCCCAGTTTCCTTGCACGATCCCTGAGAAATCGCCGCACCATGACCATCGGCATTCTGGTTCCGGTATTGGCCGACGGTTATCACGCAGAAGTGATGACAGGGATTGGAGACCGGCTTCTCGAGGAAAAGTATTTCTACTTCATCGCCCACCACCGCCACCGGCCCGACCTGATCGAGCAGTACCCCCGCATGCTGATCAGCCGGGGTGCGGAAGGCCTGATAGCGATCGACACGAATTTAGCTCACAAGCTTCCGCTGCCGATAGTTGCGATTGCCGGCCACAAGCGCATGACCGGGGTTACGAACGTCGTGCTCGATCATCGCCGGGCTGCGGAATTATCGCTTTGTCATCTGTACAACCTCGGGCATCGCACCATCGCCTTTATGCGCGGGCAGCCTTACAGTTCGGATTCCGAAGCAAGGTGGCAAGGTATCGTTGAGGTGGCGCAAGACCTCGGCCTCTCTATCCGGCCGGAATTGACCATCCAGCTGGAAAAGGATTTGACCTCGCCTGAGTTGGGTTATCCGGTCGTCAAACAGCTGCTGGCTCATAGTCACAGCTTTACCGCGGTTCTCTCGTTCAACGATGTGGCGGCTATAGGGTGTATTCGTGCACTCCATGATTCCGGATTAAGGGTTCCTCAGGATGTTTCTGTAGTGGGTTTCGATGACATCAAAGAGGCAGCCTTCCAGACACCAAGTCTGACCACGATTCGCCAGCCCTTACAACAGATGGGCGAACTGGCGGTCAAATTACTGTTGCAACAGCTGCGGCCTTCGGAGACCAAGACTCCACCCCAGGTAGCAGTAGAGCCCGAACTGATCATCCGCGAATCGACCGGCCGGGCGAGGACCGGGCTGCGGAAGGCTGGTTCGAATCGATCTTCCAGGAAGAGCGTTTAGTCCGCATCGTCTGTCCTGCTTCTAGAGAAAAATGCGTTAAACAGCACAGTTACGGTTACCGCATGACATCTGTTCATAGCGTGAACGCAAAGTGTTTGCTCCTCAAAATTTCACATTCATTTAAGAAATCTTTGTCATAGTTTGGCAGAAGGCTTGCGACAATGCTGTCACGAACAGTTCAGCCTCCACCGCCATCGCATACGCCGCTTCAACATCTAGCAGAAGATCGAACCGCCAATTTTGAGGAGACCCCAGTTATGCAGCAAACTTCTCGATTCAGTTTCTTCGCACTGCTGGCTTTACTAAGCGCGTTGATTGCCCCTGTTTCCCATGCCCAGACGGCGGTGGATGGAGCCGTCGGAGGCACAGTGGTCGACACCTCGGGCGCCATTGTCGCCGACGCAACCATCACCGTGCACGAGAATGCGACCAATGCCGAACAAACTGCCAGGAGCGATGCCGCCGGATACTTCCGCGTCATGCATCTGCGGCCGGGGACCTATAGTGTCACCATCACGGCGTCTGGTTTCGAACCCTACAAGTCTGTAGATCTTACTGTCCAGGTTGGCTTGTTGACCACGATAGATGCTCATGTGCGGGTTGGCTCAACCTCGCAAACGGTGGAAGTTAGCGGCGCCTCTCCGCTGGTGAACACCACAAATCCTGATTTTGCCGGCATCATCGATCAGAAAACCCTGCACGATCTGCCGGTCAGCAATTATCGCTGGTCCAGCTACGCGCTGCTGACGCCTGCCGTTGTCAACGACTCGAACGGCTACGGGTTGCTCAGCTTTCGCGGGCAGAGCACGCTGCTGAATAATGTAACCATCGACGGCACAGATGACAATCAGGCCTTTTTCGCTGAAGAGCGGGGCCGCACCCGGGCAGGATATTCGACCGCCAAGGAATCAGTCCAGGAGTTCCAGGTCAACACTTCCAACTATTCTGTCGAATACGGCCGCTCAGCGGGCGGCATCGTAAATTCCGTCACCAAGAGCGGCAGCAATGGCTTTCACGGGGTCGGCTATTACTTCGACCGTGACAGCGCTTGGGCAGCCACCAACAGCACTGTGACCCACCCGGTCGAGGTTTCCAGCGCGCCGCCCACCTATCAGGTGGTTCCCTTCAAGCCTACCGACCTCCGCCGCCAATACGGGTTGGCAGTAGGCGGCCCGATCTGGAAGGATAAGATCTTCTTTTTCTTCGCGGCGGACCGCTTCTATCACGACTTTCCGGCTGCCGCCACCATTACCGGCGCCAGCGCCAACGCAAACTTCTACACCCCTGCGGACGCCACGCTTCCGTCCGGCAAGAAGTGCGGTGGCGCCGGCTCTGCCGCTCCCTCTTACCAGGACGCCAATGTCTGCCAGATCGCAACCGATACCGGCCTCACCTATGTGGGATCGTATAGCGTTTATACCGCGGGCATAGCCGGACTCCAATCAACCCTGGGTACAGTGCCTCGAACCGGCGACCAGACGATCTACTTCCCCAAAATCGACTGGCAGATGAACGCAAGGAATCACGTTTCGGTGGAAGCGAACCGAATGCGCTGGACCTCCCCAGCCGGCATCCAGACCAGCCCGGCCGTTGCCTATGGGCTCTCAAGCTTCGGCAACGACTATGTGCGCGACACCTGGATCGTCGGCAAGCTGGACTCTCTTTTCACCCCGGTATGGAGCAATGAGGCGCGCTACATGTATGGCCGCGATTTTGAGTACGAGACCAACCAGGCGCCTACTCCGTATGAAAGCAGTCACCTGATCAACACGCCGACATACACGAACCCGTTAGGACTGCCGGTAAACGTGTATCTAACGGGCTTTTTCCAGATCGGAACGCCGCAGTTTCTTCTCCGCGGCGCCTATCCTGATGAGCGTCGTTGGCAAATCTCCGACACGGTGAACTGGCTCCACGGAAACCACAGCTTCAAGTTCGGCGGTGACTATGTCCACACCTACGATCTGCTCTCGAACCTATACAACCAATTCGGGGGTTATACCTACAGCGGTAACACAACCCTGGGTAACTACCTCTCCGACCTGTATCTTGCCGGCAATGCAGGAACCGATTCCAAGGCGGCACATTACACTTATTTCAACCAGGGAGGAGGTCTTGCGGGACTTCCCTTTACCACCGGCGATTACTCCTTGTTTGCGCAGGACGAATGGAAGGCAACTCGCCGGCTCAGCCTTACTCTGGGTCTTCGTTGGGAGTATGAGAGCTTTCCCGGGCCGCAGCTTGCCAATCCCGACGTTCCGCAAACCGCTAAGCTAAACGACATGAAGACCAATTTTGGCCCACGCGTGGGCTTTGCCTATGATCCTTACGGTGGCGGCAGAACCATCGTGCGCGGCGGCTTTGGGATGTTCTTTGCCCGGGCCATCAACTCCACCCTCTATCAGGCGCTTATCGGCGCCGGGGCCGCGGGGAGCCAGACCAACCCACAGTTCAATCCCGGGCAAACCTGCGCTCCCACTTTTCCCCAGGTCGTCGCGCCCGCGCAACAAGGCGCGTGCCTCGGCTCAGCCAGCGGCAATGCAACCGTCTACTATCTCGACCCTAATTTCAAGGTTCCCCAGATCTATCAAGCTGACCTCACTGTTGAGACGCAAGTGACTAACCACGATGTGTTCAGTCTTTCGTGGCTCGGGTCGTGGGGACGCCGCCTGCCTGATTTTGTAGATACCAACCTTCCCGCGCCCACACCCGTCACGTTCACCATCGACGACCCGCAGCAGCGGGGCCCCCTTCGCGATGGAACCACCTTCCAGGCAAATGCGTTCTTTGCTACTGCTAATAAGAATCTGCGACCCAATCCGAACTTCAGCTCCATTACGGATATCTTTAGCGGCGTAACCTCGAATTACGAAGCGCTCGTGGCGCAGTTCAAGCATCAGCTCTCGCGTTCAATCGAATTCAACGCAAACTACACCTGGTCGCACGCTCTCGATTATGGAGAAAACAACACCACCGGAGCCTCGGCTACCGCGTTGCTCGACCCAACCAACATCCGCTTGGACAAAGGCAACTCCAACCAGAACGTGCCCAACCGCCTGGTCATGGCCGCTGTGATCAGCACTCCCTGGCACCTGCATGGAGCGTGGGGTTATCTCGCCAATGACTTTGAGATGGCGCCGGCTTTTTCGGCCCAAACCGGTCTGCCCTACTCGGTCGGCATCAGCGGCTCCTCCAGCACCCTCACAGTGACCCCAGGCGATGCTGTCCGGAAGATTGTCAATACGGGATCCTTTAACGGCTCCGGGGCTACCACCGCGAACCGAGTCCCAATTACGGATCGCAATGCCTATCAGCTTCCCGAGACGTACGTCGTCGACCTGCGGCTTTCCAAGCGGCTGTTGTTCCGTGAGCGCTATGGGCTCGAGTTCCTGGGCGAAGCATTCAACCTTGCCAACCACCCCAACGTCACCACCGCCAACGCGTCCGCCTATTTCGTCAATGACATCCTCCAGACGGGCTCAAAAACCATCGGGGATGGCAACACCTTAACTCCGTATTCCACGCCCTTTGGACAGGTGACGAGCATCAATAACAGCAACTTCGCGCTCAACGTCCGGCAGTTGCAGTTAGGAGTCCGCTTTCAGTTCTAGGGACCTGCTGTTTCTCTCTCGGTTTTCACGCACTCTCTAGCCCATCCCAGCGCGACACGCCTCCCACGTCGATCCCATGCGCGCTCTCAGACACGAATAAACGCGTATGCTGGATGCCCAAGGATTGAACGCCGAAGGGAGAAGCCATGAACTTGACGGAAGAGCCCCAAGTCGTAACCTGGCCTAAAACCCACTACGTGTTTGTCGAGAAAGTAGGGCCGTTCCAAACCAACGCTCCCCAAGCTTGGCAGAACTTGCATACATTCGTTGCCAGGATCGCGGAGCACAATGAGATCACGGGATACATGAGCCTCTATAAAGTAGGGCCGATGATCTACCGGGCCGGGGTCTCGCTTGCCGCCCATCCCGCAATTTTGCCCGAGGAGCTGAATTATATGGAGTTCCAGGAAGGCAAGTTCAGCCGCTTTGTCTTGACTGGCCCTTACTCGAACCTCGGTCCGGCCAGCGCCCGGGTGATGCAGATTATCTCCGAAGCCAAACTCCCGTTGCGGGATGACTTCTTTATTGAGAACTACCGGAATGATCCGAGAACGACGCCAGAAGCGGAATTGATCACCGAGATCCTGGTTCCCACGGTCTAGACCATGAGAGACGTTCTTAAGAGCTGTGCCCGGCGCACTTCAGCACACCGAGGTATGCGCTCCACGGGCCCACGGCCTCGCGGTACTGGTGCGCCATGACCCTCGAGATCTGGTGCAGATGAGTCAAGTCATGCGTTACCCATGTGGCCAGCAGCTCTGATAGGGTAACGACTCCAAAGGCAGGATGCCGCCCGCGTCGGTGAAGGTCTGCGCGCTGCAGCTGCAAGGCACGCAGTTGGTCCAGGTTCTCAGATCGCAAATGAGCAAATTCATCCAGCAACTGCCCCAGGGACTTACCCTGGATTTCTTGTGCCATTCCCCAGCGGTCGAACGCCGCAAACGCCTGATCCTCGCCAGACTGCAGCACCGTCCTGACCCGTGGCATCCAATCTGTACGCTCGGCGTGAATCAGATGGCCGACCACATCGAAGGCACTCCAGGTGTTCTCGCCCTCATTGCGCGACGTCCATACGCCCGGTAGATCACGCAGAAGCGCATTGAGGACGGCTGGGGTACGGGCGAGCAGTGAAAGTGTGTCCTGCAAATCATGTTCCATGGCGTCCCTCGGTTCTGCTCATCGTTGTTAGTTCCCTAACGAACTAGGCGCCCAGAAAGACGATTCGTTGCTCCCACAACACCATCAATTTGGACTATAAATGGGTTCGATCACCGCTCCATTTTCATAGTTCCGTAATGAACAGCTGAAGGGAACGGCGTGGCTCAATTGATTGTGACACCAACCCGTCCTCAGAGGTAGCCGATGAAGAGAAGAGATCTGTTGCAAGGGCTCGCAGCATTGGTTCCGGCATCCTCGGTGCTGGGACACTACACAGCCCTTGCGGCTCCGTTGCGTAAGAAGGTAAAGATCACCGATTTGAAAGTAATGGTCGTCGGCAAGCCGGGCGGTAATACCCTGGTTCGCATCGATACCGACGCGGGCGTCAGCGGATACGGTGAAGCCTATTGGGGCTTCGGCATCAAAGACGTGATGCTGGGGTATCTGCGGGATACGGTCATGGGTCAGGACCCTTTGGACATCGACCCGCTTTACACCGAGATGATCCTGCGCACGGGCGGCGCGGGCGCGATCGGCGGTGTAACCATCACCGCGATCAGCGGAGTTGAGATTGCGCTTTGGGATCTCGCCGGAAAACTTCTCGGCGTTCCCGTCTGCAAACTACTGGGCGGCCAATATCGCAGCGGTGTGCGCGCCTACCTCACCACCAGCCCGGCGGATTTTCTTGACCCTGCTTCCTGCCGCGAGTGGGCGGCCATGGTCAAGGAACACCGTTATGGCTTTGAAGCGGTAAAGACCGACATCCGGCGCGCAGGGGACCCCTACGGCCTTTTCCCCGCGGACGCACGCTTTAATAGCCGCCAGCTCAGTCTGCATGATTTGGAAATCAACGCCAAAGGTTTCGCCAACGTGCGCGAGGCGCTTGGCGACCGCTTCGAAATCGCAGTCCACTGCCACTGGGAGCTGGACATGTCGGATGCGCTCAACCTCGCGCGCGCGGTTGCTCCCATGCAGCCTATGTGGCTTGAGGATCCCATGGATCCTGACTTCTCCGAGTCCTGGGTCAAGCTCACGGAGGAATCCCCGGTACCCATCCTTACCGGCGAGAACCTGTACACGCGGCGTGGTTTCATGCCGTTCATCGTCCACCAGGGCTGCAAGATCGTACAGATCGATATACCTAAGTCGGGAGGATTACTGGAATCGAAAAAGATTGCGGATCTTGCCGACATCTTCAACATTCCTGTATCGGCGCACAACGCGATCGGTCCTCTCGGCGCCATCGCTTCGGCCCATTGCGCTGCGGCCATCCGTGATTTCAAAGCGCACGAGCTGGCGCTTAGTCCCTCGCTCGGCGCCGCGGCCTCCAAAACTCACGAACTCCCCTGGGGCTTTTATCAGGGCGACCCGTCGGTCACCTGGGAACAACTTGTCCTGCATGACGGGCCGCTGGTCAAAGACGGCAGAATTCAAGTTCCGGATAAGCCGGGCCTGGGCGTGGAACCCAATCCTGACTATGTGCGCGCCCACCTTGCTCCGGGTGAGGTGTGGTGGGGCACAGCAAGCTAGAAGAAGAAATACGCTGGTGTAGTGCGTCGGCGATATTGTCGATCACTGTGAATGGTCCAGGGGGTGGGAGCCCCCGCATTTATGCGGGGGAAGGAGCGCTTCAGCGCTCCGGAAAGTGTTGCGCGCTCCGATCATGCGCTTTAGCGCCGGCAATTTTAACGGCCTTAGGCGCGCTCTAGCGCACTTTACCCGCGGAGTGCTCGAGAACGACATCGGAGAGCACGGCGGAATCCGAGGTGGCGGGTAGGTGCGAGCAGAAGCCGATACCCACGTAGAACGGCTGGTCGAAATGCAGGTCGATCGGTGGGCCAAGCTGGTGTATGGGTTCGCCTTGCAGGCTGACGAAGATCGCGATGGCATCGCCATGTTTTTCAATTCCGATGCGCTTCGCCTTGACTCCGGCAAGGGTGCCCCCGAAGCGATACTGCATATCTTTGATGAACGCGCCTTTGTCTGGTCGCCACGCCAGGTGGATCATACCCACTCCGTGCTCGCCGATCATGGCTTCTTTGGAGTCGTCCTCGAGATTCTGCCGAATCACCAGGACCACTTTGCGGTCACCATACCCCTTCGGGTCAGGGAAGGTGACGTCAGCCGCTAGCGAGAAGTCGCCCGACATTTTCTTCCACAAGAAACGGAATTCATCCCGCGAGTACCAGATGTTGTAACCGGCAGAGTGGATCGTGTACTGCTTGGTTGCGGGGTCATAACTGGCGCTGCCCGGCACCACCGCGCTGCCGATGTCCGATTGGCCCTGAAATACGCCGATCGGCGTCTCAAAATTCGTGCTCGGCCGGTGAAAATTCGCCGGAGGCGGCACCTGTACGTGAGTAGTGGAACCGGGCTGCGCCCATTCCGGTACGGCGGGTGCTGAGGGCGTGTCGGGAGTTTGTGCACGGAGGAGATGTGGTGCGGCGCACAAAAGCAGGGCGATCGCGAACCGGCTGCAATGTTCCATAGCAATGCACTCTAGCAGACCCTCGGGCAAGATCGCGCATAACCGACCCCACCGGACCACAGTATTAGCAAAAATGCGTTGATGACAGCGGTCCTGAATCGCAAGTCGAGATAGGCACGACGCTGTAAGATGCGTCTTCTGAGAGAATGAGCAGAACAGGAGAATCGAACGGATGAATAGAGCCGTTTTTTCGCGCCGCGAATTTCTGCAGACGACCGCTGGTGTTGCAGGAGCCTCCTTGACCGGTGGATCCACGTTTTTGGATTCCAGATCTTTTGCGGCCGAGGCGCAAATTGTTGCGCCCAGCGACCGGGTTCGTTTCGCGATCGTCGGCGTCGGCATGGAGGGGTCCGGCCTGCTCACCACTGCAGTCAAACTCCCTGGCGTCGAATGTGTAGCAGCAGCTGATCTTTATGACGGACGTCATGAGTTGGCAACAGAAATCGTCGGGAAACCGATCAAGACAACCCGCCGCTATCAGGAGTTGCTGGACGACAAGGGGACCGACGCCATCATCGTGGCGGTCCCTGATTTCTGGCATAAGCAAGTGGTGGTCGATGCTTTGGCCGCGGGCAAAGACGTCTACTGTGAGAAGCCCATGTCTCATAGCCCGGCCGATGGCGTGGCCATGGTCGCAGCCGCGCAAAAAACAGATCGCATCGTACAGGTAGGCGCGCAGCGCACAAGTTCCGTCCTGTGTGCAAAGGCGAAAGAGCTTTACCAGCAGGGCGCCATTGGCGACTTGAGCCTGGTCGAAGCCTCCCTGGGCAGAAATAGCCCCACGGGGGCCTGGGAATATCCCCCTCCTCCGGACTTGTCCCCTGCCACGCTCGATTGGGACACATGGCTTGGAACCACTCCCAAAAGACCTCTGAATCCCTATGTCTTTGCACGCTGGCGTTGTTGGAGAGAGTATGGCACCGGTGTCGCTGGAGATTTGCTCGTACACCTGATCAGCGGCATGCAGTTTGTGCTGGGCATCAACGAGGTTCCCAAGCGCGTGTCTGCGTTCGGCGGCATCTACCGCTGGAAAGACGGGCGGGACATGCCTGATGTCCAGGCCGTTCTCTTCGAATACGACAACGTTCCCGTGTATATGCGGTTAACGCTGGGCACGGAGTCAACCGAAGTTACCCGCTTTATGGGCTCGAAGGGCGTCATCGAACTCCGTGGGACCAGTGTTACCTATATCCCCCAGCCAGGCGTAGACAAGTCTCCGAGCTATTACACAAGCTCTTACCCCAGCCGCCTGAGGAATGCCTACGTCAAGCAGTGGCATGAGGAGCATGACCCTGTTCCAGGCAAAGAGCCGACTCTCGAAACCCTCAGCTATAGCGGGGAGGATTACGACGACCTGCGGCCGCATCTGTGGAAGTTCTTCCAGTCGGTTCGGTCCCGCCAGCCGGTCGTTCAGGACGTTGTCTTCGGACACCATGCGGCGCTTGGCTGCCACCTTGCCAATGAATCGTATTTTCGAAAGAGCCCTGTAGTTTGGGACGAGGCTTCGCTGACCATCAAGTCCGCGTGTTGATCCTCTGGCTATCTCGCCTGCGCATGGCAGGTATCTTGAGAATTTCAGGATGGTTCATTTTGCATGCTCCAGCTTCTTGCCGGCAAAAGATCGCCCGGGCTCAATCCCGGCTGTTCAGGTGCAAATCGCTCTTGAGCGGAAGCGCTGCAACGGAATCTCCGACGGAGATGGTGAAGCTATCTCCGTCGATCGACCATGCGTTGGAACGGATGTCGAAGAACGAGAATGCCCGCCTATCTAGATGGATGGACACCTGCTGCGTTTCGCCTGGTTTCAGGTTGACCCTGGCAAAGCCTTTCAACTCGTGCTCAGGCCGCTCCACTGTGGGGTGATTCTCGGTTACATAGACCTGCGCGACGTCGGTCCCTTCGCGAGTCCCGGTATTGGTCAGGTCGAAGGTAATGGTGGCGGTTGCATTCTTCGCGGCCGGCGTCACCTTCAGGTTGGAGAATGCAAACGTCGTATAAGAGAGGCCGAAGCCAAAGGGAAACAGCGGCGCCGTCTTATTCCTTTCATAGCCGCGGTAGCCTACAAAGAGCCCCTCTTTGTAGGTAACATCCTTCTCGTTTTCCGCCGGGTAGTAGTAGGCGAAGGTCGGATTGTCCTCGGGGCGAACTTCGAAGGTCACGGGCAGATGACCGGAGGGATTTACCTCGCCAAAGAGGATCTCGCCCAATGCTCGGCCGCCTTCCTGCCCGGCATACCAGGTTTCCAACAGAGCGGGAACACTCGATAGCCATGGTCGCGAATCGACGTTTCCACCCGAAGTAATCGCAACCACCGTCTTGGGGTTTGCCTTCGTTATCTCGGCGATCAACTCATCCTGGCCATAAGGCAAAGAGAAGGTCCGATCACTGCCTTCGCTCTCACTGTCTTGCGCATAACCGGCCTCGACCAGCACGATATCCGCCTTGGCAGCCATCTGGATAGCTTCAGGGTTCACGATCTTGTTCTGCGGCACGATAGCAAATGCCAGGTGGCCGCCGAGCGGGCTCGTCTGCTTATGCTCCACAACCAGCTTGTGCGGGCCACGAACGAAGTCCACGGTAACGTTCGGCTGAAGAGCGCGGGCCAAGCTCCAGTTGTCGATGACCATTTTATCGTCGAGGTAGACACGGGTACCCGAGCCTTCACTACAGCCGTCGAGCACGACGATGTACTTGCCTGCCTCGGGTGCGTCGAAGTAGCCGGTGAAGCGCTGCGACACATGAGGGGGGCTGGCGCTCATCAGGGCCATCGCGGCCTCAAGATCTTCCATGAGCGTCTTCAGGCTTGGTCCATCTAACTTGACGTGGGGAACCGTTGCGGTGGATTGGGGCGTTCCGGCAAGATCAGTGTTGGGGAAGGTCTCGAGCGTCACGCCAGGTTTGCCATTTACGGCAGCCGTACTCAACTTGGTGCGATTGGCAATTTCATTCATGGTGGGAAGCCCGCGATCATACAGCACCGAAATGTTTGCGCCTGCTCGATCAGCAACGCCCAGGAAACCGCTAACGCTCTCGAACGGGATCACACCTGCGCTTCCCCCAGCGACCGGAATTGCCGGATAGGCATCAGGACCGACGACAAGGATGGATTTGATCCCCGCCCGATTCAGAGGCAATAAGGCATTCGTGTTTTTAAGCAGTACGGCGCCTTCCCGCGCGGTTTGCAATGCGGTGGCCTGGTTGCGGGGATCCGCGAAAGACTGCGCAAGATCCTTCTGTTCGCGGTCGAGCCAGCCAAAGCGCATCGCTGTCGACAGGATGTCACGAACCTTCTCATCGATAGTCGCTTGCGTCACTTTGCCATCATCGATGAGTGGCTTCAGGTTCTGGTAATTCATAAACTGCCCCGTCGGCATCTCAACATCGAGACCGCCGTTGGCGGCAGCCATCGCGTCGTAGGTGGCATCCCAGTCCGACATCAATACTCCTTGGAATCCCCACTCCTTGCGCAGGATATCGATATTGAAGTGACCGTTCTGGGTCGCATGCTCACCATTGATCAGGTTGTATGAGTCCATGACGGCGCCGACATGCGCTTCCTTCACTGCAGCTTCAAAGGCTGGAAGATAAATCTCGTGAGCCGTGCGCGCGTCCATGATGGTATTCGAGTCGTGTCTTAGAAACTCGCTGTTGTTTCCCAGGTAGTGCTTGACCGTCGCGCTGACACCCTGTTCCTGCATGCCACGGATATAACCGACTGCGATTGCGGAAGCGAGAAATGGGTCTTCACCAAAATACTCAAAGTTGCGTCCGTTCAGCGGCGAGCGATAGATGTTCACTCCCGGGCCAAGCATAAAGTGTACGCCGCGCGCGCGAGCGTCGCGGCCGATACCGGCGCCGACGTCGGCCGCAAGTGACCGATCCCACGAAGCTGCAAGCGAGATACCGGCGGCGAAGGTGGTCGCGGGCAAGTTAAAGTTGGATCGGACGCCATAAGGACCGTCCGACATTTCGAGAGCAGGAACCTTCAAGTCCGGTTCGGGGCGGGTGGCAAAGCCGGTGCCTCCGATGAAGTCGAGCTTTTGCCGCAGTGTCATCGCCTTCACCAGGTCATCGACCCTATGCTCCTCAGCAGCGGTGAGCGGATGCGGACTCTGCGCGCTGGCGCCGATATCTAGAAACAGCAGCGAGACCACCAGGATCAAAACACGGCAACCCAGCCGGCTCGTAACGGAGAAACTTGGAACTTGCATTCGGCCACCTCTTACCGGGCGTGACCGAGTCTATACGCACAAGGCCGAGCCGTACCAGAGAGTGTTGGCCGCGAGCTGGCAGATGAGCGCCGGCCGCTCACTCCTACTCCGTCCGTAGCGCCTGCATGGGATCGATGGATGCGGCACGGCGAGCCGGGATCAGCGCGGCGGCGAGGCCGCATACAGCAAGCAGGATACAGACCAGCAGAATCGTCGCTGGATCGTGTTCGCCAACACCAAAGAGGAAGGCTTTGATGGCCCGCGTCGCGATCCATGAGCAGGCCAGTCCGGAGACCAGGCCCAGCCCCAATAGGATTGCCGCTCTCTTCAAGACAAGCACCATAACATCCGTCCTCTGCGCACCGAGAGCCATGCGAATGCCCAGTTCACGGGTACGCCGGTTCACGGAATACGCCATGAGGCCGTAGAGGCCGACCAACGCTAGAAATAGAGCGATGGCCGCAAAGGCCGTGAGCAACGATGTTTGAAACCGGCGGCGGGCGGTTGCCTCGGATACCAGGTCACCCATGGTCCGAACATCGCCAAAAGGCAGGCCCGGATCCAGAGACTTCAAGGTTGATCGAAGCTCGGAAGCAACGGTCGAGCGTGGAAGCACAGAGCGGACGGCGATATATGCGCCGTTCAGATCGTAAGTCGGACCATACATCTGTGGCTGCGGGGTTTCTTCGAGGCTGGAGTGGCGCACGTCGGCAACAACGCCGACAATGGTGCTCCATTGGTTGTCCTCCTGTCTGATCCGCCCTCCAAGAGGGTTGTGGTTGGCAAAATATAGCTGGGCAAATCGCTGGTTGATGATGATCGGCTTTCCTGCGTTGGAGTCGTCATCCTTGGTGAAGTAGCGCCCGGCGATCAGCGGAATGCTCATTGCTGCGAAGTACTGTGGTGTGACCCCGCGCCCTTCTGCCATTTGGTCTTTGCTGTTTGCGAAGCCATCTACCCAGATATAGCCGAGGCTTTCCGAGTTGCTAAGAGGCAGGTAGCTGACTGCTCCAACCGCGCTCACGCCCGGAAGAGCAGCGACCTTGCCAATAAAATTCTTGAAAAATGCACGACGTTGTTGCGGTTGGCTATAGCGTGGGTCGAGCCCGATATTCACAGTGACGGTGGATGGCGAGAATCCTGTATCGACCGATTCGACGTTGATGTAACTCCGAATCAGCAGACCCGCACAGGCAAGCAGCACCACGACAAGCGCCGCTTCCACTACGATCAGGGTGCTTTGCGAGCGGCCATGCACCCCGGCCACATGGCCGCTACTGCCGGTGGCCAGGATCACACTAGGACTGACTCGCGATACAGCCAATGCGGGCAGGATGCCCGTCAACACGCTGGTAAGCAGAGACACGACGACCGTGAAGAGCATCACCCGAATATCGAGGGAGGCCTGATTGAGCCGGGGAATGTTGCCCGGGTCAAGCTGTGGCAGGAAGCGCAGGAAGATCGAAGCCAGGCCAACGCCGATGACTCCCGCGGCAACGCCGATCAAAAGCGATTCGGTCAGGAGTTGGCGAATGATGCGTCTGCGGCCCGCACCCAGGGCGACGCGTACGCCCAGCTCCCGCATTCGGTTCGAGGCCCTTGCCAGCAGCAGGTTGGCCGCATTTCCGCAGGCGATCAACAGTACGATGGTCACCGCACCAAGCAGCAGCCACAGCAGGCGGCCTACCTGGCCGACAGCGTAGTCCATAAAGCTTTTTACTAATGCACCCCAACCTCTCTCCGGAAACATCGCAACGCTGTGGAGCTTGTCCAGGCGGACCATGATGGTGCTCATCTCCGACTGCGCGTGGCTCCTTGAAACACCTGGGCGCAAGCGAGCGAGCGCGCCGGCAACGTTTCCCAGTTCGCGCTCCGCCTTCTGTTTGGAGGTGAGGGCAAGCGGAATCCAGATGTGTGTCCCTTTCTCCACGTTTCCGTAAGGTAGGTCGGAGCCGCGCGGGTATTCGAACGCCGGCGGCATGACGCCAACGATCCTGTAGCTGACGCCATTCAGGGGCAGCGAGCGCTCCAGCACCTCCGTGCTGCCGGCAAACATCGATTGCCAAAGTGCGTGGCTGATCACGGCCACCTTATCGTGGCCCGGCACATTGTCATCCTCGCCAATCGCGCGGCCAAATTCCGGCGCCGACTGGAGCGTGGTGAAAAAGCTCTCGTCGACACGAGCTGCGTCCACCCGCCCCACCGATCCCTGCGACGAGAGATTGTAGGCTGCCTGCTCAAAGACGCTCATGTCGCTATAGGAGTGGTTCTGTCGTTTTATGTCATAGAAGTCCGCATAGCTGGGAGTCATGACATCGGGCGGGACAGGGACGTGGGGATTGGGAGTGAATAAATAGACCAGCCGGTTTGGATCTCCATACGGCAGCGACCGAATCAGCACTGCATTCACCAGGCTGAAGATCGCGGTGCATGCGCCGATGCCAAGGGCCAGCGTGAGTACGGCGGTGATGGTAAAACCGGGGCTGCGTCGCAGGGTGCGCAGGCCATAGCGCGTGTCCTGGAGAAGGGAATCGAGCCAGGGAAGGGTTCGGCGTTCGCGATGAGCCTGGCGGGTTTGTTCTACGCCGCCCAGCCGGATGAGGGCCTGGCGGCGCGCCTCCTCCGGCGATAGTCCTGCGCGGATGCCGTCGTCGGTATGCAGCGCCACATGAGATTCGATTTCGGCGGCGAACTCGTCTTCCGGCCGGCGCGCCCGGAAGAAGCCGAGAATGCGAAGGCCGAATGCTCGTAGAGTGCGCATTGTGTCTCCTTATGCTTCTCCCGTCGGAGCGAGAAAGCGCGCCAGGATCGCGGTCGTCTGCTCCCATTCCGCAGCGGCTTTCTTCAACTGGCGGTGGCCTGCTTTGGTGAGTTCGTAAAATTTTGCCTTGCGGTTATTTTCAGAGACGCCCCAGCGGGAGCGGATGAAGCCTTCCTGCTCGAGCTTCAGCAAAGCCGGATAAAGTGTGCCGTAGTTCAATTGCAGCAAATCGCCGCTGGTTTGCTCGATCCGGCGCGCCAGCCCGTAACCATGCAACGGGCCCAGCGTTTCCAGCGTGCGCAAAACCATCAGCGCAAGCGTGCCCTGCCAAACATCGGTCTTTTCGCCCAAGGGTGATTCTCCTATTGCTTAGCAATAGGAGAACTATATAAGGACACGTATGGGAACGCAAGAGGAGAAGCCTGCTCAGCGATGCTCCCCTCCTGTCGCCGGGGAAACAGCGCAGGGACCGTCTGACAGCTTACCGCCCTTACCTGGCAGCGATGCGTGTTGCCAGCCCGGATAGCCCATACAGCCAGATCACGAGCGAAAATACGGACGCTAGAGTTGTCATCGAGACAGTGAACGCTACCAACATTTCCTCGCAGTGATACTCTCCCGCAAGAATGTAGGCGGTCTTGGCCGTGGGCACTGCGGCGCAGATTACGGCAGCAATGGTGTAGAGGGGGTCGAGCCCCAGGGACACACTCGATCCTCTTACTCTTCGTAAGGAGGCTCTTTGACGATGCACGACGAAAATGAGACAAATGAAAGAGCGGGGATAGCTTTGGATTCTCCATATGGATCCAGCCAACGGAACCGCCGCCGCAGACTTTGCGTATCCCTCATCGGAGACAACCCTCGGAGGAACGCATGCTGGCAGATATGCGCGACGCGCTGCGCCAATTACGAAAGGCCCCCGGCTTCGCGCTGACGGCGATCATCACCCTCGCCCTGGGCATCGGAGCCACCACCGCCATCTTCACCCTGGTGCATCAGGTCATGCTGAAGTCCCTCCCGGTGGTCAAGCCCGAGGAGTTATGGCGGATCGGCGACAAGATTCGCTGCTGCAACTGGGGTGGTTACGTACAAGGCAGCGACGGAGACTTCGCCCTGTTCTCCTGGGAGATGTACAAGCATTTTCGCGCCCACACGCCAGAGTTCACCGACCTGGCGGCTCTGCAGGCCGGCAACGCGCCGCTGGGCGTGCGGAGAGCCGGATCCCAATCTCCGGCAGATACCCGCAACGGGCAGTACGTCTCCGGCAATTTCTTCCGCACCCTCGGCATCAATCCCTGGATCGGGCGCATGATGACCGATGCCGATGACCAGCAGGGAGCACCCCTGGTGACGGTGATGAGCTATCGCATCTGGAAAGAGAAGTACGGCGGCGATCCCACCGTGGTGGGCGCGGGCTATCAGATCAACGGGCATCCCTTCACCGTGATTGGCGTCGGGCCTCCAGGCTTCTATGGCGCGCGGCTTGGCGGCGGCAGCACGCCCGACTTCTGGCTTCCTTTAACTTCGGAACTCATCCTCGATGGAGCGACCGCACGCCTCAAACGGCCAGATGGAAGCTTTCTCGACCTGCTGGGCCGTGTGCGGCCGGGGGTAAGTCCCACCCAGCTCGAAGCCAAACTCAGGGTGGAATTCCACGATTGGCTGGCCAGCCACGTGCCCGATATGCAGCCGGGAGAGAAGCAGCTCTGGCAACAAGACACCCTGCACCTGACGCCGGGCGATGCCGGGGTCGCCGCGATGCGCGATCAGTATCACGATGGGTTGACGCTGCTGTTGGTGGCTGCGGGCTGTGTGCTGCTGGTGGCCTGCGGCAACCTGGCCAACTTGATGTTGGCGCGGGGGCTGAAAGATCGCGCACAGACATCGATACGAATGGCCCTGGGCGCATCCCGCCATCGCCTGGTGCGCAAGGCCCTGGTCGAGTCAGTGCTGCTGGCGGTGACCGGGGGCGTGCTGGGGATTGCCGTGGCCTATGCAGGAACCAGGCTGATTCTCTACCTGGCCTTCGAGGCGGGTAACCCCAACAACTATGTGCCGGTGAGCGCTTCCCCCTCATGGCCTGTGCTGCTGTTCGCGCTCGGGGTCTCGCTGCTCACCGGCATTCTGTTCGGGGTCGCTCCGGCGTGGACGACCTCGCACGCGGATCCGGTCGAGGCGCTGCGCGGAGCGAATCGCGCGGTCAGCGGGCGTGGTTCCTGGGCACAGAAGTCGT
The DNA here is from genome assembly GCA_963788515.1 of uncultured Acidobacteriaceae bacterium. GTDB lineage: Bacteria > Acidobacteriota > Terriglobia > Terriglobales > Acidobacteriaceae > PALSA-350. The sequence continues at coordinate 125,593 of CAWBGZ010000015.1, read as the reverse complement.
TAGTGATTGGGCAGGCCGCGATGTCGATTGTTCTCTTGTCGGCCGCGGCTTTGCTGGGCAAGAGTCTGCGCAACCTGGAACACCAGAATTTCGGATTTGCCACCGAGGGCCGCTATCTCGCGTGGATCAACCCCACGCTGGGCAATGACAAGCCGGAACAAATGGAGCCGAAGTTCCGGGAGATCGACGATCGCCTGCGGCAGATTCCGGGCGTGCGCATGGTGGCGCCTGTGCTCTATGCGCCGATGTCGGGGGATAGCTGGAACAACGGCGTGCGCATCGCCGGAAGACCCGAGCCCCCGGCCAAGGAAAATACGAGCGCCGCCTGGGCGCGCGCGACGCCGGGCTTTTTCGAAACCATCGGCGCGAAGATGGTCATGGGCCGTCCCTTTACCGAGGAGGACACGGCCACCACGCGGACGGTAGCCGTGGTCAATGAAGCCTTCGCCCGGCGATTCTTCAAAAACGAGAACCCGCTCGGCCAGCATTTCGGCCCGGACAAGATCCAATATGCGTCCAAGTATGAAATCGTCGGCGTCGTGAAAGACATGCGCTACATGACCTACGACTACAAGGACCCGATCGGGCCCATGTATTGGATATCGGAGACGCAGACCACCCAATGGGACGATCCTGTCTATAAGGCTGGGGAGATCTGGTCGCACTACCTGTACAACATCGTGATTTGGGCGCCCGGCAATCCTCCGGGGATAGAAGAAAAGGTGCGCAAAGCGTTGGCGAGTGTCGATCCCGATCTTGTGGTGTATGGGGTTGACTCCTACGACGAGGTTGTCCGTGGAGACTTTCAGCAGGAGGACATGATTGCGACCCTGACGACTCTGTTCGGTGCGCTGGGACTGGTGCTTTCGGCGGTTGGCCTATACGGCGTGATGGCCTACATGGTGGAGCAGCGCACGGGGGAGATTGGCGTGCGCATGGCGCTGGGCGCCGATCGCGGAAGGGTATTGCGCATGGTGCTAAGGGGCGCCTTTTCCCAGGTGGCCATCGGCTTGGCGATCGGCATTCCCGCCGCGATCGGCGCCGGCAAGCTGATGACGCAGCAATTGTTCAGCGTAAGACCCTGGGATCCGGTCATGCTGGCCTCGGCCACCTTGGCGTTAGGACTGGCAGCGTTGCTCGCGTCGGCGCTGCCCGCCTGGCGCGCAGCGGGCGTGGAACCCATGGTGGCATTGCGCAACGAATGAAGGATGGATGACTTATTTTGGAGGAACTTTCACTGCGGGATGTATCAAGGAAAGTTAATCCTCTTCGCGAGATCTCGGCGGCGGGGGGACGTAGACTCTCGATCACCGGAGCGTTAGACCTGCATGGTGGGTCGTTTCTTTACCGCTTCCAGCAAATCTGAAAACGGCGCCCGGGTGCCCTGTACGCAATAGATTGATAGATCTAAATTGTGCCGAACACAGAATTTTGGGTAGTCACCGCTCTGCGGCTTTGTATCAGGGCACGACTTTCAGTCGGGCCGTAAATCCTCCCGCCGCTGAGGGCTTTAGCCCCTGAGGTACGTTGTCCAGGTGAGAAGAAACTCTGTACGAAGGGCACGGCTTCAGCCGTGCCGTAAATGGCCTGTGCTTGACGGCTTTAGCCGCTGAGGGAGGCTTTTCGAAACGCCTGACGGCAAACAATGGCTGCTGGCCGCTGCTTAAAAGTGGCTTGGTTCGTAGACGGAAACAGGACTAGGATCACGTCCCCGAACTCATACGGCATCGTAACTGTCGTCTTCCGGGCTATTCTATATCGCCTCTAAAGCGTACTGCTCACTGTTAGCGCCTATCAGGCTGTCCATCAGCGTGGTAAAGACAGCAGGCAACACCAAATCTAGTGACACTGGATGGCGGCGGCCAGGTCAGGCAGCTTTCCGAAAAAAGAATGCACTTTGTGAGAGAAAAGAGGGATAAGCCCCCCGCCGACGCTTTCATTTGGGAAAAAGATTGAGCGATAAGCGAGAAAGGACCTGCTCTTCAGGTTATTCGCTTTCCGTAGGTGTGTTCGCGGTTTCAGTGTTGGGCGGCCAGCCAGAGGGTAGAGCTTCGAAGATGAGGTGACAGGACGAGGTCCCGTCGCTTTATAAAAGATGGGAAAGATCGATGGATCCGCCCCTCGGGTCAGTGCCCGGGCGAGGGCGCTGGTTGCGGTTTGGTTTCAAGGAATGGGGTGTTCCCGTCTTGGTTTTGCTCGAGGCGCCGGCTAAGTCTTTTGTTTTACGAAGGTGCTCAAATTTTATTTTTCCCGCCCCCATAGTTGTCTAGGTATTCGCCGGCTAGCGCCGAGGCTTTCTGCTAAAGCCATGCCCCGACACAAAGGGGCCGGGCAGGGCCTCAAGGCGCTGGCTGGTGGTACTTTCCAAGTTGTCAAGACTGCTCAATCAAGAGGACGCACTGAGCGCACCCTACTTATACGAACGCTGATGTTTTGCGAGTGGGCGGCGGATGCACGGGTGAAAAAAGCCGGTGCAAGGCCAAGCAGGGCTGCTGTGGTAAGACAGCGCTGGTGTGGATTCTTGATCCCACATTAGTACGGTTTTTGGACCTTGTCCAGACTGAGTCTTTTCCAATGCAAGATGAGCCTGAAGGGAGGACGTGTTTCCAACACAAGATGAGCCTGAAGGGATTAGGCATGCTGAGGATTGAACATCAGCGTGCAGGAAGCGGAGAAGTTAAGTCTGGAGGAGATTCGCCGGCTTTTAGAAGCCAGCGAAGGAATCCGGTTTGTTGGGGTAAAGCGAGCACAGGTATACGACTGGATCGAGCTGGTGCTCTGCGAACAGGAGTATGGGAGACAAGGCAAGGGTGCGCGCGGGCTGCTACGGCGCTATATCGAGAAGATGACCGGCCTGAGCCGGGCACAAGTGACACGGCTGATTGGCCGATCTCCGTTTCCCACATATACAATCTGCGCCGGGAGCGGGGCTATCGGCAACGCCGCTTGAACTATGTCAAGACCAAGCCTACGGGGGTCACGATTGCGGAGCGCCGGCGCCCCAATCCCCAGGGCAGGCCCGGCTATCTGCGCCTAGACGCGGTACATCAAGGGGATCAGAACGGGGCCAAAGGTGTTTTTCACATCAACGCCGTTGACGAGGTAACGCAGTGGCAGATTGTGGCCGCCACAGAACGCATTTCCGAAGCCTGGTTACTGCCGGTGTTGAAGACCATGCTGGAGCAATTTCCCTTTCGCATCCTCGGCTTTCACTCTGATAATGGCAGCGAGTTCATCAATGCCACGGTGGCTAAGCTATTGGGCAAGCTGCTCATCGAGCAGACCAAAAGCCGACCTCGGCAGAGTAATGACAATGCGTTAGTGGAGACCAAGAATGGGGCGGTGATTCGCAAACATATCGGCTACAGCCATATTCGCTCCCAATATGCTGAGCCCATCCAGCGCTTTTATAACGAATTTTTCAACCCTTATCTGAACTTCCATCGGCCTTGCGCTCAACCCGAGCTCGTAGTGGACCAGAAAGGGCGCACACGCCGCATCTACCGTCGCTATCAGACGCCGCTGGAAACCCTGCTCAGCCTACCCCAGCCGGCTCAGTACCTCCGAGCCGGTCTCACTGTGGATACACTCAAGCACATGGCCGCCGCCAGCAGTGATACCGAAGCTGCACGGCGCATGCAAGAGGCCAAGCGCAAACTCTTTGACCAATTTTCAAGCACGGGCTAAAGGGCGCAGGAAATGAAGGTTTGTGGAAAGCATGGGAAAACGATAAAACTGTTTTCCCACCCTTCCCACGAACCTTGGAAATCGCTCCGCGATTCCCACATTCCCTCCGCCCGGCGGCTGATAATCTCTAACCAATTTTCAAAACAAAAAGGAGCCTTCCTCAACTGCCTCTTCCCCTTCCCTTCAGGCTCACCTTTCAATTGGAAAAGACTGACTGGGCGAGGCAAAGTAATTTTTGGTAACCACGGCGGTGCTGTTACTTCGTTACTTCGTAACATTATGCATGGAAGATACAAAAGAATGGTTCTGCGTCTGACGTCGATGCTCAGGCAACTGGAGACCGAGAGAGAAAACATCAGCCTTCTGGTCGCCCTCCAGCGCGATCTCATCCGCCTCATAAGAGGCGCTGAAAGGCGAATTGCAAAACTGCGTGCCGATGTCACGAAGGAGACGGCTCGCCTCAAGAACGCGAGACTCCCTAAGGATCAAGCGAAACAGCTAAAGAAGCGTATCACGCGCCTCAAGGGGCGTGTCGAGAAAGAGCAATATCTGAAATTCATATGGAAGTGCTTTGGAGATGGTATCGCATTCATTTACATCGATAAATTCTCTTTGAAGCATCCATTCTATTCCACCGAGGACTATTCACCAAAACAAGAAGCCGGTGCACTCTCTGGCAAAGAGGGATTCAAATTGGAATGGCAACGCGTGAAGGAAGTGGCAAAGGCAGGCATTCCGGCGATGTTATGCGACATCACAAATATGCTCAGACAGGGTGATGTATGCGCACTCATTGGTCCCGATCCAATGTTAGCCGAAATGAAGTCGAGCGGGAACATAAATAAGCGCACAAAGCGCCAACGCAAGAGCCTTGAAGCCTTGGGGGCGTTCTATGCGAAGGATGAAGCCCGTGATTTTCATGGGCTTCCCCACACACGCCGCGTAGAGATAGGTGTACCCGAAGTCACACATATTGATACGTTGAACGCGTGCATTAAAGACTCTGAGGGTAAAAGTATGAGCTTCATAGCTCCCGAACCTGGTCTGAAATATTTTTGCATCCGCGACATAAAGGAGTGAGTGAAACAATAATGCAGCCTGGCATGGTCGTCTGTCTCCTCAATGAGGCAAAGAGTGCAAGGGAATGGATGCCCTACTACCCATTTACATTGTCGATCAGAGATGCGGAACACCTGTTCCAGTTTATACGTGGGGACTTCACGCTTATAGTTACAGTTGACCCAAAAGAACTTATCAAACGGTTTGCGGAGAGTGGCATCAAGACCGTCATGCGACTCGACGAGGAATATGTGATCTGGATGCGGCGAGCTGCCACAGACGCTGGAGCCAGCGGGGTTTCACGGCAGATGTTCAACCGCCTCTTTTTCGAATTTCAATCTCTTTCGTGGTTTGTTTCCGCGAACGGCGACGAGGCATTGAGGATCGAAAAGACACTCGGTGAGCAGGTTGCGCAAATGCAGGTCGGGGTGTCTCCAAATGAAGGTTGGCTCCGGGAATATCCTCAAGCGACACAGCGCATAAACGAAGAATTAGACGCAATCGCCCTTTCGGCTCCCATAGACGAAAGTGAGCCATAAGATTAGAGAATTAACGCGCGTCGGAAATAATGTCGGCTTTCGCCGCTATTGCGGAAAAGTGACCGATTAGAACTTTGTCCGCCCATCGACTAGGTTTTGGGTTTTGTGGTCAGGAGGTTTTGTGGTCAGTCCTGCAGTGTGTCGGAGAGAAACTCTCAAAGTGCAAACTTCTGGGATCGCGTGCAACAGCCTATGGGGGGTGTGGAAATTAGTGGACAGGACGCTGTGAAGAAATTGGCCGCAGGATCAAGGTAGCGACTGTTGTGGAAATGGTGCAGCCGGTAGACTGCAAGCGTGAACCCCTCACCCGCTCTTCCACGCTTGGCATCGATCGATCGTTCCCAACTGATTCTGCGCACCGTCGGTGTCGAAAAGCTAATCGACGATGATCATAGTGCGCGTTCGATCTGGGAGTTAGTAGGTCGAATGGATCTTAGCCTGTACCATGCCGAGATTGCAGCAGTAGAAGGCAGTGCGGGTCGAAGCCATACATCTCCCCGGTTACTGATCAGCTTGTGGTTGTACGCCTATGGTCGAGGGATCAGCTCGGCGCGGGAGTTGTCCCGGCAGTGTGAGTTCGAGCCCGGGTCGTTGTGGCTGTGTGGGTGTCAACCGATCAGCTATCGGACCCTATCCGGATTTCGCTCCGACCATCAAGTGGCACTCGACGATCTGTTTGTCCAGGTGCTTGGCATGTTGAGCGCCGAGGGGCTGATCACCTTGGAGCGAGTTACGCTGGACGGCACCAAGATAAAGGCCAACGCCAGTGGCAACACTTTTCGGCGTAAAGAAAAGCTGGAGGCTCATCTGGCACTGGCGCGAGACCAAGTGCAGAAGATGAACGCGCAAGCAGCGGAAGAAGATAAACGAGCCAGCCGTCAGGTGGCTGCAAAACGGCGTGCAGCCCGGCAACGAAAAAGCCGTCTGGAGTCTGCGGTGCGTGAGGTAGAGCGGCTGCAGCGAACAAGGAAGCGAGATCCCAAGGAGTTTGTAGCCAGAGCCTCCAGCACCGACCCGCAGGCGCACGTGATGAGAAACGGTGAAGGTGGAACGGTGCCGAGCTATAACGTGCAGTTGGTCACGGATACTGCCCACGGGCTGGTGATAAACGTGGAGGCTACTACCGACGCGACTGACTATCGCCAGTTGGAGCCTGCCCTGGATCGCTGCAAGACGACGCTGGGGCGCTTGCCGAAGCAGATCGTGGCCGATGGCGACTTTACCAATCATACTTCCGTAAAGGCGGCGGAGACGGCTGGAGTCAGCTTCTATGGCTCCTGGCAGGAGACTTGGCGACCAACCGATTATGATGCCTGCGGTCGCGGTCCAGCCTTTATCGCGAGTGCTTTTCCCTATGATGCTGAGCGAGATATTTACCTTTGCCCGGCTGGAGAGAAGCTAACGTATTTCGCCATCTACAACGATACGAACGGAGTGCGTCGGCACGCATACAGAACAGCCAAATCGGTGTGCCGCAGCTGCGTGTCTCGTGATCAGTGTGCTTCCAAAAAGGCGCCAGCCAGCTGGAGACGAAAGGTTACGCGCATCGAAGAACCCGCTGCGACGATTGCATTCAAAGCCTGGATGATGACAGAGGAGGCGAAACAGATCTATAAACAGCGATCGCAGATTGCGGAATTCCCACACGCCTGGATTAAGCAGCGTTGCGGGCTTCGACAGTTCCGATGCCGTGGACGATGGAAGGCGTCGATGGAAGCGACATGGGCGTGTCTCAGTTACAACATCACACGCTGGTTTTGCATACGACGCAAGCTCGATGCCGCTGCAGCAGTCGCGTAATGAAGCCATTGCGCCGTCCGCACCTTGCTCACAGCTTAGAAAGTCGTTGTACAGCGGTCCATTGCCCATAAACCGCGTTAAACGCGATAGGCCTGCTCAAGGTCTCTCGGGAGCCATTCCCATAAACCAACCCCCGGCGGCCGTTCCCCTCCCACGATTTTCGATTCTTTCTCAGCTTCCTGTCGGGACTGAAGATTGGTGGTTAGACTGGGACCACCAAATTCCGTCCAGGAGTGCAACTCCTCGATCTAACAGACGAAGCCAGAATGTTTTGGACGACTTGTCGAATTCCGGTCCCGCCGTTCGTCGTTATAGTGAAGGCAGAGCAACTAGCCTGCTTGAAGACCATTTCAGGAGAAGACAATGCCGCAATATTTGGTTGCTGGTTACCTGCCCGACGACTTCGACCCGTCCCAAGCGGACGAAGCGACGGGCCGCGAGATCCACGCGCTCAACAAAGAGCTGATTGCTGCCGGTGTCAGGAAATTCGCTTGCGGCCTTGGGTCCGCGAAGTCGCTGCGAGCGCAGACCGATGGCGGAGTCCTCATCACCGACGGGCCGTACCTTGAGACCAAGGAACACATCGGCGGTTTTTGGATATTGGAATGCGCTGACATGGACGAGGCGGTGGCATGGGCGCGCAAAGGCGTCGCCGCCACTCGGGGGCAGGTCGAGGTGCGAGAGATCTTTTTCAATCCGGCACCCGACTAGCAACTGAGCGGCGGACTAGAGGACAAATCTCGCCTGGTTCACGGAAACCTCAATTGTGCAAGCTGTAGATGGGCTAGAGCATTTCACTTCTACTTCACCAGAAATGAAAATGCTTTCACACCCCCCGAGATTGGTTGGCGGGATGGAATGGCCGGTCGAAGGCCGCGGTATCCCACATCTGCCAAAACCGGGCAGATATGGGGCACCCGGGGGGTTCCCGATGCGCATTGAGAGGTTGCGACCGAGCCCTCTGTAGTGAGAAACCCAAGCTAGCCGGCTAAAATATGGGGAAATGTAAACTCCAGGGCACCGACGAATGCCCATGCCACATAGCCTGAAGCAACTTTTCCGACGGCTATTTTGTGAAAATATCGTGATCGCGATCGTACCTTTTTTCCGTCTTCCCGGCCTTTTCGGCAGCCCGTTCGGCCACGCGATCTATTGCTTTATCTTCGGGAGTCTCAGTGGTGTGAACATCCAGAGTGGACGGCTTTTCAGTGTTTCCCAGGTTTGGAGTGGCTTGATTAGGCATAGTTATATCTCCTATGTGGGTAGATGCACCATCGTCCCCTCAGAGTTATCCGCCCAGTATCATTCGATCTCAAACGCTACATATTGCAGAACAGACTGCCGTTCCACCTCAAGCACCACCGCGTCGCCGCGTTTCAAGCCGGCGAGCGTCTGCCGCAACTGCTGCGTATCCTCCAGAGGCTTCCCGTTTATGGCGCGGATCACATCGCCGACCGCGAGATCCGCCGCCGTGGCGGGCTCTCCGCTCAGCAGGCCAGCCACCAGGACGCCATTCTGCGAGCGGAGACTCAACGAGGCTCCCAGCGAGGAGGCTTTGAGATCAATCACGAAAATTCCCAGAGAGGCAATCAGATCCTTCCTGGGATCAATCAGGTCGGACCAGTTGTCGATCGTTGGAGGCGCATCGACCGGGGTGACCGAGACGGTCAGCGGTTTGCCGTCGCGCAGCACGTCCATCTTCAAGGGAGTGTTGCGCTTATGCACGTAAAGGAAGCCGGTGTACTTAGGCAGCGAGTCCACCCTTCCGCCGTCAATCCCCGTCACCACATCCTTCTGTCGCAAGCCCGCCGCCGCAGCCGGACCGCCCGCGTCGATGTCGGAAAGGACGACACCCCAATCCTGGGGCAGCTTGAGGCCGGCAGCCAGGGCCGGCGTGATGGTCTGCGCGTGCGCCCCGATCGACACGGTGGAGACGATTCCGTGCGCCTTGAGCTCGCTGTAGACAAAGCGCACAATGGGCTCCGGAATGGCAAAGCCGAGGCCCTCATTGCCTCCACCAGACGTAACAATATATGTGTTGATTCCCACCAGGTTGCCATTCCGATCGACCAGTGGACCGCCGCTGTTCCCGGGATTGATGGGGGCATCCGTTTGCACATAGACCATCGGCCGGTCCACCTCGGGCTGCCTGCCTACCGCGCTGATGATTCCTTTGGTGACAGTATGGTCCAGGCCTTCGGGCGCGCCAATCGCAATCACCGTTTGCCCTAAGCGAAACCGGTAATGCTCGGGCAAGGGGATTGCGGGGAGACCCTTCTCTTCAATCTTGATCAAGGCTAAATCCGCATACCGTGTGGTTCCAATCAGCTTTGCTTCATACACCCGCTGCGGGTTGTGAAGATTCGTGTTTCCCGCCACCATCTCTACCGTGGCCGGAGCAATGATCACACGGATACGCAACGCGCCGGCAACCACGTGGTTGTTGGTGATGATGTACCCATCCGGGTCGACAATCACTCCCGAGCCGATGGAGCGCTGCCGTTCCAGGGCTTGCTGTTGCTGCGACTGTTGCTGCCCCTGGTCCAAACCCATCGTCTTGTCGCTCTCGGGAACTCCGTAACCGGTGACCTCAATCTCCACCACCGACTGCATCGCCCGCTCGGCCACCTGATCGATGGCCTGGTCGTACTGCTGGAGGATGGGCGATTGGGTGGCAGCTTCGGCCGGGGCGGCGGCCTCTTGATTCGTCTGCCCGTAAAGCGGTTGCAGTAAGAGAGCGCCTACGAATATGAGCGCAAAACTTTTTCCCATGGACATGTATTTCTCTAGGTAAAAGTAGGTTTCGGGAGCCCCGGAGCGTTCACGGGACCAGTATGTTCCGTCTCCGGGCTCTCCCATTTGAGAATCTTGAAATCGAGGACAAAGATGGCATACATCACCGGCACTTGCAACTTGGTCACAACCGTCGCCACCAACAGGCCGCCAATCTGCGCATAGCAGAGCGGCTTCCACAGCGGGCCGCCGTGCAACGCGAGCGGCAGCAGCGCTAACACGGTGGCGAAGACCGTGATCAGCACTGGACGCAGGCGCAGGATGCCGGCATCGATCAGCGCAAGCTCGAAGTCATCTCCCGCAATATGCCGCTCTTCAATAAAGTCGAACAGAACAATGGAATGGCTCACGATCACGCCGATCAGACTGGCCACTCCCAAAAAAGCCATGAAGCCGAACGGCTCGCCCATTATCCACAACGCGGCAAATGCACCCATCATCCCGTAGGGCGCGGCCGCCAGAACAAGCAGCGGCTTGATGGCATTCTTGAATTGAAAGAGCAGCGCGAGGTAAATGGCGGCGGTCGAAATCAGCATCACCATCGCCAGGTTCTTGAAGCCGCTCTTGGTCTTGTCATACTCGCCGCCGATCTTCATCTGGTAGCCGGGAGGAAGCTCGGCTTGCAGCTGCTGCAGGCGGGGCAGCGCCTGTTTTAGAACCTCGGAGCTCAAGCGCCCGGCAACCGGGAACGTGCGCACATTGATGGTGCGGAATTGTTCCAGGCGCACAATACGGCCGGTTACCAGGTCGTGATCGATGTTGGAAATCTGCACCAGGGGAATTTTGTTATTGTCCTGCGAGCCGTAGACATACAAGTTCTGGATATCGGAGAGCTGCGATCGCTCATTCATGCGCAGCCGGGCTACAATCGGGATCTGCTTCTGGCCTTCCTGCAAAACGCTCACCGTGCTTCCACTCATGCCTGCCGTGGAAGAATTGGCCACATCCATATTGGTGATGCCTGCCAGATTGGCGCGATCCGGATCGACGGTCAACGCAATCTGGGTATTCTCGTCTCCCCATTCATTGCGCGTGCGCTCGGCGATCGAGATAGACCGGAAGATATCCTCTACCTTGGCGGCGATCGCGCGCAGCCCGCGAATATCTTCTGCCTCGTCTTTGGCGTTCACGTCCGCCGTGCTGGAGATGCGAATCTCAATCGGGTAGTCGAGGGGATTGGTGAGCAACTGGCGCGCATCCATGCGTGCACCCGGGATGGATGCCGTCAGCACCGGCTGCAGCTCTTTAATGAACTGCGGAGTGATCTCCTTATCCGTGACCTCGATCAATACCTGCGCATAATTCAATTGTTGCAGCTGCGGAGAGGCCGAGAACCAGAAACGCGGGCCGCCTCCGCCTACAAAGGAGGTGACGTAACGCAATACATCCCCTGTATGTCCCTTCTGCGGGTGTTCTTTTGAAAATCGCTCCGCTTGTTCACGGACAATCTGTTCTACCTGGCGGGCAGTTTGATTCGTGGCTTCCAGTGTGGCGTCGTTGGGCAGCCACACATCGATGTACGACCAATATTGAACGTCTTCGGGAAAGAATGCGGAGTTTAAGCGGGAGAAGATGAAGACTCCCAAAGCGAGGAAGGCCAGGGAACCGGTAAAGAACTTCCAGCGGTGTTCAATCGAGTACTTTGCTGCCCGCGCATACAAACCGAAAAAGCCGCTGTTGCGCCGCTCCTCGAGCGTTTTCTCCACCTTCTTCTCCGGACGCAGAAGGTAGTAGCCAAGCAGCGGAAGAAAGGTCATCGAAACCAGGCGCGAGGCCACCAGCGCCACCGTCATCACGATGGGCAGGCTGTAGAGAAACTCTCCTGTGCTGCCGGTCACCAATAAGAACGGAAGATACGCGACGATATTGGTAACCGTGGCATACATGATGGCGGTTGCCAGTTTGGTGGGACCTAACCATGCAGCCACGATGTTCGGATGGCCCTCGGCCAGCGCCCGCTTGATGGAATCGCCGGCAATCACCGGGTCGTCCACCAGCAGCCCGAGGGCAATGATTAAGGTGGCGACGGAAACCTGTTGGATATCGATGCCCAGCAGATACAACGCACCAAAGGTCATAGCCAGGGTGATGGGGATGGCGAGGGCCATCAGAACAGCGGAGCGCCATTCCCAGAAACCGATCCACGACACCAGCACCACCAGCGCAATTGCCTCGTAGAGCGCATCCATGAACAGGCTGAGGTTCTCTTTCACCTGCAAGGGCTGGTCAGAGGTCCGCGCGATGATCAGGTCTTCAGGAAGATATTGCTTTACCGCCGCAATCTTGGCGTCGACGCTCGCGCCGAAGGCGTCAATCTGCTCGCCATCCTTCATCTGTACGGCAAGCGTCACGGCGCGGCTGCGGCGCCAATGGCCGTCCTTGTCGGCCCAGGTCAGGTAGTTCAAATATTTTGCCGGGCTTTGGTACCCACGGGAAATATCTACCAGGTCGCGCAGATAAACCGGGCTCTGCGCCGCCGATGAAGAAGAGCCGATGATGACATCACCGATCTGTTGCGGATTGGTGAATTTTCCCGAAGGGTCAATCTGAATATTTTGCGGGCCGACCTCAAGCTGGCCGCCGGGCAGGGTGATATTGCGAGCGCCCAAAATGTCCTTCAGATTGGAAGGCGTCATGCCATATTCGGCCAGGCGTTGCTGCGAATAATCCAGGTAGATCTGCTCCGGCAGCACGCCCTTCCGGTCAATCTTCGCCACTTCCGGAGCGCCCTGGATGGTTCTTCCCATCAGGTCGGTGAAGTCGTCCAGCTCCCGGTAGGAGTACTTATCCCCCGCCACGGCCGCAAGACGAGCCTCCGTGTCCGCTGGATTCCGGATGAACGCGGCCGGCCAGCTATCCGGGTGGATCTCCGATTGATGCAACTTCTCCATCACCAGGCGATTGCCCAGAGCCCGCAGTTCATCGTCGCTTAAAGGTGAGCTCACATCCGCCCCGATGAAGCCGCTGCCGGAGAAGAAATGCGGGTCAGAGACATACTTGTTTTGCCCTCCCACCTGCAAGACAGCAACAAAGGCGTCGCGCACCAGTTCAGGGGAGACAGATAACGGAAAGGCGTAAACAATGCTGACCCGCGGCTGCGGAGACTTTGCCGGTTCTGCCGCGCGCGTTGCCTCAATGGCGGTACGAATGGACCGTGCGCGCAGCGCAATATCGACGTCGCTCGCACGCGGGCTGGCAATGGTCAACATCAGGGCCGCGGTATCGCCAAAATCACTATTGAACTGGATCGGGCCCGCGCCCTGGGGCAGCTTGCTGTTAAGCGCATTCAGTTTAAGGTTGATATCAGAGAACTGCTTCTTGGGATCGGTCACCGTATCGTCCAGCTGAACGTAGACCAGGGAAAGTCCGGGAAAGCTCAGCGAGCGGATACCAAAGTCGGAGGCCAAAGGAGGTTTGATGAACGCATTTTGCGCCATCGTCTGTTCTACTGGCCGGCTTACTAGCTGTTCCACCTCCTGCGCCGTTGCCCCCGGCCAGTTCGTAGAGGCGACCGCTACCCGCACTGGAATACTCGGGTCTTTCCGCTTGGGCATATGCATGTAGCCATACCAGCCCCACACGCAGACCGCGATCAATAAGACCATCGAGACCTGGCGATGCTCGGTGAAGAAACGCGCCGTATTGTGGGTGTGCTCGATGTATTCGGCTTCGGATTTATGGCTCATCGTATTGGCTCATCGCAGTGGTGCGCTCAAGGAATGACACGAACCTTGTCGCCGTTCTTGATCAGGCTGACGCCGGTAGTGATGACCTGTTCTCCGGCGCTGAGACCGCCTTTGGCGGCAATCATGTTGCCGTAGGTATCGCCCAGTTCGACCGCTCGCAGTCGCGCTGTCGCAGCATCGCCACTGCCTTCGGTAACCATCACTGCGAAGCTGTCCACCCGGCCCGGATCCCTTACCACTGCCGACAAGGGAACGGCCAGCACGGACTGCGGCAGTTGCACACCGTTCAACGAGAGCGATGCAATCATTCCCGATTTCAACTGGTTCTTTGGATTGGGTATGGTCACTTCTACTGAGAAGACGCGGCTCTTCGGATCGGCTGAGGGAGAGATGGCACTTACCCGCCCGGCGAACTGCTGCGGCAGGGCATCGGTAGAGATGGCAAGATGCTGGCCCAGCCGGACGCGGCTGATCGAGGTATCGGGGACACCGAAGACGGCCTTCACCGATTCCGTGTCTGCCAGGGTGAAGCCGTTGGTTGCCGGCCCTACCAGGCTGCCCAGATCGATGCTGCGCTTGACCACCCATCCGCTGAACGGCGCCCGCAGCTCGCAATAGGCGAGCGCGACATTTGCCTCGCTGACCTGCGCCTGGGCGCCGGAAACAGAAGCAGTGGTGCTGGCCAGCTGCGCCGTCGCAGAGTCGTAGTCCGGCTTGGTTGCGCTCTGCGATGCGTACAGGGCAGAAGTGCGATCGAAGGTAAGCTTGGCTTTTTCGAATTCCGCCTGGGAGCGCGCCAGCTGCGCCTTGGCCTGTTGCAGTTTGTCCTGATAATCCTGTTGCCGCACCACGGCCAGTACGGTTCCTTTTTGCACCCAGTCCCCTTGATCGATGTTGCGCATGCCTCCACTCGGGCTCTTCACTTGGCGAATGCGGTCGACATAGCCCCCCGACTGGAAGGAGAGGTCCACCTGGGCATAAGGCACAATGCTGGCTGAGTACTTGGCTCCGTTTCCCACCGCTATGTTCTGTACCGTGGCCGCGTGTACGGGCAGCGGTAGGGTCTCAGCGGAGTTCTGCTGTTTGCAAGCGATCGCCCCAAGCAGGATGGGACTCCCGAGCGCAGCGAGCCAGAAGTTGACAGCTATGGGCTTCATAGGTTCACTCTTCCCCTAGAGCTTTCTCAAAGGCAGCTTTTGCATTCCAGAAGGCAAGCAGGCTCTGTTCATATTCGTGGTCGGCGTTGGCCACCGAGGCTTGTTGTTGCAGCAGGTCGCGCAGCAGCACGGCGGAGTGTTTGAACTGATCGCTCACTTCGCGCAGCTTCTCATTGGCTGCGTCGCGCGCGGCCTGGGCCACCTCGAGCATGGAGCGGCTCTCCTCCAGCTTGCGGAAGTTGTTGTCGACGTCGAGCAGCACCTGGGCCTGCGTCTCCTGCAGTTGATAGTGGCTCTGCTGCACGCCTACATCTTTCTGCCGCACTTCGTCTCTGCGCCCTCCCCAATCGAAGGGGTCCCACTTCAATTCCATACCAGCGGAAAGAATATTCTGCGGCAAAATCTCGGTATTGATTGGCTCGAGATAGTGGATGGCCGCGCCCACGTCGGGAATGTATTTAGCCTTCGCCAGCTTGCGGTCATAATCGGCGCGGCTCACATCGATCGTGGCTTCCTTCACCTCGGGGCGCTGCGCCAGCGCCGTTTGCCGGGCCACCTTCAAGTCCATCTCAGAGGGGGTAGTCGGAGGCACCGGTTCGGTGCGAAAAGGGATATCGAGATCCCGCCCCATCAGTTCGTTGATTTGCTCTTTCTGCGTCTGGAGCGTGTCGTGCAACTGGATGATCTGATAGCGCGCCTGCGCCAGCTGGGCTTTCGCCTGGAGGCTGTCAGACTTGAGCACAGCTTCCTGGGAGAGGTAATCGCTCGCGACCCTAACCGTCTCCTCATACTGCTTGACCAGTGCCTGTTCAGCGTCCAGGGCGCTCTCTGTCTGCAGCGCGGCGTAATAGGCCTGCTTCACATTCGCCGCCAGCGACTGCCTCTTGCCCTGGTACTGTTCGCCGGCGAGATCGGCGGATAACTGCTGCAGCCGGACGGCAAGATTGATCTGGTATAGCTGCGAGAGCGGTTGCGCTATCTGCACCGCTGCATTGCCCGTAATGCCGTGGGAAAGGGCGAAGCTCGTAGGCGTTAAGGTGCCGAAACTTCCTGCGGGAAAGGTGAATGTCGGCTGTGTGATATTTCCTGAGGCAAACAGGTAGGTGGTGATCGCGGGAAAGCGTTTGGTCTTGGCTTGCGCTACCTCCCAATTCGATTTGGTTATATCCAGCTTGGCGATATTGACCGGTCGGTTATTGTCGAGAGCAATCTGCACGGCCCGCGAAAGCGAGAGAACGGGGGCATCGCCCGAGGTCTCTTGCCCCGGCAATAACATCCCTGCCATCAGCGCAGTCCCGGCAATCGCCCAGCCCAGCGGCTTTGTGTACCTCGCTCGCATCATCGTGGAAACGCAATCATACTTGAGCAGCCGCCGGCAGATTGATTGGCTGCTGAATTTGACAGCCAGGCCTAACCGCTTGAAAAACATGGCCCAATGGAAGACCGCCGTGCGAAGAAGGGAACCAGTGAGGGATCGTAGTGAATCATCGTTCCCGGTCAGGGGTTCGGTCAAGAGTGGAGTTCTAAATCGCGGCGAGAGGCGCAAGGCAAGAGAGCTCTGCCCACGCCTCTCCCGGCACGGCGTGGTTGTGCTTAAGGGTCAATGGCTCACTTGGAGATCAGCGCGGTCTGCCCTAAATGAAAGGCAATATGGGTTGTCCGGTTCAGCAAGATCGAAAAGCGATTGCGGAGCGGATCCTTGGCGAACTCTTCTTCGGAAACAGAGGCGTGCTTTTCGAGCCAGGCGGCCGCTGAAAGGCTTTCAAACCCGGCCAGTAATTTGCCGTTGACATCATCCCAGGCTTTCTTTATCTCCCGCGCCGTCGGCAGTGTGGGCGCCGCCTTATCGGGATTGGTAAGGAACAGGGCATCGAATTCAGGATAGAGGCGCGGCCCTAACACCATAAGCGGCAGCATACGATCATGAACGGCGGTCAGGTGCCCCCAAAGATAGATCAGCCGGTTCTTCCCCGGGGCTACCTCCTTGAGAAGCTGTTCTTCCGTCAGTGGGGAAAACAGCCGGTCTGTTCTCTCGATATTCAACTTCCAGGAATTCACTGCTGCCGTGGCCAACGCTTGCTCCGTCATGACGATCCTTTCTCTTGCTCTTGCATTATGGGTTAGATTAATCACCGGCGCTATCCGCTGCAGAACTGAAAGGCTGAGCTATGACGATACACGCCCACGGGACGTTTGACGTGAAATTGACCCCGCAGCTGCCGGAGGACAAGAGCGAAGGCTCAACCCTCGGCCGCATGCTGATCGACAAGCAATTCCAGGGCGACCTGGAAGCCGTCAGCAAAGGGCAGATGCTGACCGGCATGACCGCGGTGCAAGGCTCAGGCGCTTACGTCGCCATCGAGCGCATGACGGGCACACTCAACGGGCGCCGCGGTAGTTTCATCCTGCACCACCTGGGGATCATGGAGCGAGGCGTGCCGCAGTTGAAGGTGACAGTTGTGCCGGATTCGGGCACGGATGAGTTGGTCGGGATCGCGGGCACGATGACGATCGTCATCACCGAAGGCAAGCATTCGTATGACTTCGCGTATTCGCTTCCCTGAAGCGCATGAGAAGATCAGCTCTCGAACATGGCCACGATATCTCGGCTGCTGGCGACCCCTTCTGCGAAGGTAAAGGTTCCGTGCTGTCGCATTTCCTGCGCGGCGCGCAGAAAGGCGCCAAAGGCGGCGCGCGCCAGAGCACTGCCAACGCTTACGCGTCGCACGCCCATCGCCGATAGTGCTGCCAGGTCCAGCGAAGCGCCTGGAATCCCCATCAGGACGTTGACCGGGCGATCCACGGAGCTGACCAGCGCGGCGATGTCGTCCTTATTGGTAAGGCCTGGAGCGTAGAGAACATCGGCACCCGCTTCCTGGTAGGCCTGCAGCCGCTTGATCGTGTCTCTCAGATCGCGGCGGCCGTTCAGGTAGTTCTCAGCACGCGCAGTGAGCGTGAACGGAAAGCCCAGAGCGCGCGCACCCTCTGCCGCCGCCCGCACTCGCTCCGCTGCCATCGCGTGCTCATAAATCGGGTGTTCTGCCCGCCCGGTTGCATCTTCAATTGAGCCTCCCACCACTCCCGCGGCTGCCGCCAGGCGAATGGTTTCCGCAACCATCTCGGGCGCATCTGCAAATCCGTTCTCAAGATCGGCGCTGACCGGCAGGTCGGTGGCGGAGGCGAGCGCAGCAACGTGTGCAATCATCGCCTCACGGCCAATCGTGTAATCCTTCTGCCCCATGGAGCAAGCGTAGCCGCCGCTGGTGCTGGCCAAAGCCTCAAAGCCGAGGTGGGCCAGCAGCCGTGCGGTGCCGATGTCCCACGGGTTGGGGATGATGAAGGCGTGGTCGCGCCGGTGCAACGCACGAAACGCCTTTCCTTTTTCCAGCTGGGTCACCACGAGTTTCTCCTTTCGCGGAGGATGAATCGTCTGCTCTGCGCCATCCCAAAATTATCGCGTGCCGCCGCGAAACACGCCAATCAACGCGGTTGAGCGCCCGTGCAAGCTGTGCTTTGGCTTGAGCGGGAGAACCGGGCTTTTGCGCTTCAGGAATCCGAAGCGCTCCAATGCTTTTCCCAGTCATCACACCGGTTCCAGCTCCTTGCATCGAGTCGAAAGCGTAGCCGCTGCTCTCGCCATGAAAGAAAGCGTATTGCTATGTGGGCATATGTAAAGTCCTCCATTTTTGATAAAACATGAGAGGCTTATCTCTCGTTCGTGCATCCCAAAAGGGAGGATCTCTCATGACTGCAATTTTGAATGCCGGCGCCAAGGCTCCGGATTTTACTCTTAGCGTGACCCCCGATCAGAAAGTAACGCTCAGCGAACTACGCGGAAAGCCGGTGATTCTCGCCTTCTATCCCGCGGACTGGAGCCCGGTCTGTGGCGACCAGATGGCCCTCTATAACGAGGTCCTGCCGGAATTTCAGAAATTCGGGGCGGAACTCATTGGCATTTCCGTCGACGGAGCCTGGTGCCACGCTGCCTACGCCAAAGATCACAATCTCCATTTTCCTCTCGCCGCCGACTTCGAACCCAAGGGCGCGGTGTCCCGGGCCTATGGAGCCTACCATCAAGAGGCAGGATTCAGCCAACGGGCACTCTTTGTGATCGACAAAGACGGGGTCATCACCTGGAGCTACTTGTCGCCGATCCTGGTTAATCCCGGCGCAGACGGAATACTGCAGGCGTTGGAAACGCTGGAAAAATAGGAGATCTTGTATGACCAAGCTCGCGGTGGCGGTCAGTGCCAAGGATCATCGACAGGGAGATAAGAGTGCCCCTTGTACCCTGGTCGAGTACGGAGACTACCAGTGCCCCTCGTGCGGGCAGGCCTACCCGATCGTCAAACGCGTGCAGAAGCATTTCGGCAAGCGCCTGTCGTTTGTTTTTCGTAACTTTCCTTTAACCCAGATGCATCCCTATGCGGAACCGGCGGCCGAGACTGCAGAATTTGCCGGCGCTCACGAAAAGTTCTGGGAAATGCATGATCTGCTTTACGAGAATCAGGATCGCCTGGGAGACGAGCTCCTGGTAGAGCTAACGGAGGAGTTGAACCTTGCTCCCGCTGAGTTGCTTCAGGCCCTGGAGGCCAAGGAATTTCAGCCCCGCGTGCGAGCCGACTTCACCGGCGGAGTGCGCGGCGGCGTCAACGGAACGCCGACCTTTTTCATCAACGGGCAAAGGCACGACGGTTCGTATGACTATGCTTCTCTCGTCGAGGCGATTGATCTCGTATTGGAGTAGCTCCAATCCTCACTTCTCCGTATCCGTGTGCCAACCGGGATTGGTCCATCGGCCATTGTGCCGCACGAAGATTTCGGTCGCCCGGCCGGAACTGATGGAGCGCTTGCCGTGCATCTCCGTTTCTACCATGTACGCGCTGTATAGAATTGCAACCTCGCCAAATTGCTGAATCTCTGTGCGCGGAAACTCAAGCCGGATCAGCTTGCCACCCTGGGCGCGAAATTCAGCAGCAGATTGGAGCACGGCCGCCTGGTGTTTCCATTGCTTTTCGCCGGCACTGATCACGATGGTCTCCGGTGGCACGAGTTCTCTGAGGGTCCTGGCGTCGTTGGCGAACCATGATCGCCAGACTACTTCCCGCACTCTGAGTAGATCGGAGCCCTCGTCAGGATTGGCGGTGATGCCGGTTGTGCTCCATCCAGCCAGGACGATTGCGGCGATGATTAAAAATCGACGATGCATATTCCCTCCAGTGGCGTGTGCTGTTTAGCGTTGCGTGCCTGGGGTGCGGCTTTCGTTGAGTGCAAGCAGAATGGCAGTGGCGGAAGCAGAAAAAACCGAGTAGTCCAGGGGCGACTTGAGACCGAACGAGATGGCCATGGCAGTTCCGAAAAGTATCAGCAGAAGGGCACTGGCTAAGGCTGTCCAACGCAGCCATACTCCGATTAACAGAAAGATGCCAAGAACTAACTCCGCAATCGTGGCCGCCCAGGCGAGGAACGGAATGGAAGACGCCGGCATGAACGAGTTCACCTTGGCCGTGTATTGAATGAAGCCGTCAAAGTTTCCGTACCCCACGTTCCTGCCTCGCCACAGACCGAATCGGTCGGCGATACCAGACAGGAATGCGATGCCGAGAGTGGCCCGGGCATACAGAAAAGCCCAGTCGACCAGGCGCCGGCGTTGACGGTCCCTCCTCATGGATGGCCCTCTCCTTCCGAGTGGATCGCCGGCACTTTGGCGGAGAGAGGGGCGGAATGATCGCAGATGAAGTAAGCCAGGAAGGTTGCCGGCTCTTTCGCGCTTGCGTTCTCTGAAACCAGATGAATGCCGTTGGGCGCTTCGTAGAAACTATCTCCCGCCTTGTAGATGGATAGTGCCCCACCTTTCACCTGCATCCGCACAGCGCCCTTGAGGACATAGCCAATCACTGGACAGGGGTGGCTGTGGGGTGCAGACGAACCGCCCGGCGGATAGGTCACCTCGACCGTCGTCACCCGCAGCCGGCTTCCATCCAGCGCGGGCAAAGCCTGTGAAAATACAGTTCGTGCCCGGGCGTCGGGCGGCGAAGAGACAGCAGGGGTCGCGGCCTGGGTGGTTACAACTGCAGTCGTCAGGAAAGCGAGCAGCAGGCTGAGAATCTGGAATCGTTTCTGCATGCCCACCAAGCTAGCAAGAAGTGGTACTGTCGACTAGGGCCACTTATCGTGGTTCTTGCTGTACCACTTTGAATCAGCTATGACCAGGCGCAGCGCTCCGTTCAACCTCGTCCTGCCATTGCGGGAAGCAAAGACGCCCGCATTCCGCTGGCTCTACGCAGCTTTGCGTGCCGGCATTCTGGCCGGCCGTTTGCGCCCCGGCTCAAGGTTGCCCGCCACGCGGGATTTGGCCACGCAATATGGGCTCTCTCGCGGAACCGTGATCAGCGCATTCGAAGAGTTGAAGGCCGAAGGCTACCTCCATGGAAGCAGAGGATCGGGTACCTATGTCAGCAGCGTCTTGCCAGAAAACCTGCTCCAGGTGGCGCCCGAGCCGAGGCACAGATTCTCAGTCAGCAAGCAACGGCCGCGCCGGCTCTCCGCCTATGGATTGCGTGTCCAGCCGTTCTCAAACCTCGAGAGCCGGCCAACGCGAGCTTTCCGCGCCAACCTGCCCGCGCTCGATCTGTTCCCAACCAGGATCTGGACGCGGATAGCAGAACGTCGTCTCCGCCACTTATCCATACCTCAACTGCTCGGCTGCGACACCAGGGGTTATTTTCCGTTGCGCACGGCCGTCGCCGACTATCTCAACAGCTCGCGGGGAACTCGGTGTGAGCCCGAGCAGGTAATGATCGTTTCCGGAGTGCAGGAGGCGCTCGATCTGGCGGGGCGGCTGATTCTGGACCCTGGCGATCAGGTGTGCATGGAAGAGCCGGGATATCCCGGCGCCGCCCTCTCTTTCCAAGCCCTTGGGGCGAAGATATGTGCGGTGCCGGTGGGCAGCGAAGGAATGGAGTTGCCCGGGCAGCGAGCCCGGAAAGCCAGGCTGGTCTACGTCACCCCGGGGCATCAATTTCCTGTTTGCACTACGATGAGCCTGGCGCGGCGCCTGCAACTCCTGGAGTGGGCTCGCCGGTCGCGCGCTTTGATCTTCGAGGATGACTACGATAGCGAATTTCGTTATGCCGGGCGGCCCATACCCGCAATGCAGGGTTTGGATCAGCACGGGCTGGTACTCTTTGCCGGCAGCTTCAGCAAGGTGCTCTTTCCTTCGTTGCGCCTTGGCTATCTAGTGCTTCCGCCGGATCTCGTCGATTCCTTCGCAGCGGCAAAATCTGTCCTCAATCGCCACCCTGCGCCCTTTGAACAAACCGTGCTCTGCGACTTCATCACCGAGGGCCATTTCGGCCGGCACCTGCGGCGCATGCGCGAAGTCTATGCCGAGCGGCTTTCGATCTTGATGGAAAGCGGGCGCACGAAACTAACCGGGTTGCTCGAGCTCTCGAGCGTCGAAGCCGGACTGCAAACCGTGGGCTGGCTGTGCCAGGGAATCGATAGTGTGGCAGCAAGGCGGCTTGCGCAAGCTCGCAAGGTGGAAGTAACTCCGCTCAGTATCTACAGCCGCGGTGCGATGGGGCGGGAAGGATTGCAGCTGGGGTTCGCCGCCGTAAACGGACAGGAAATCAAACGTGGCGTCCACCAGCTTGCCATTGCGCTTGAAGAACTTGCCCGCCTGCATCTATGATGTTCCCCTCATGCCTGACCAGATCACCCATCTATTCCTTACCGCCTCGGTCGAGGGAATGCGGCGCTCCGAAGACACCATCAATCGCTGTGTCGATAAGCTGTCGGAGGAGCAGATGTGGCACCGGGGAGCCGACCACGAAAATTCCATTGCCAACCTTCTCCTGCATCTTGAGGGCAATCTGCGACAATGGTTCCTGCATGGAATCGATGGCCAGCCGGACGTCCGCGTCCGAGACACAGAATTCGCGCTCTCACCGTCTCAACGATGCGCGGAGATTCGCAGCCGTTTTGCCGCAACCCTTGCCGAATGCCGCAAAGTGATCGCGTCGCTTCCGCCTGCGCGCCTGCTCGAAACCATCCAGCCTCAGCCAACTGGGAATTGGCCGCCGATGACCATTCTCGAAGCGATCTGTCGCGTGACTGGCCATCTCCAATCGCACCAGGGCCAGATCATCCTGCTGACCAAGCACCTCACGGGCGCCGATCTGGATCTGTCGATTCCACGCAAACGATAGCGATCACTCTGCGAGCAGAATGCGGACGAGATCTGCGAAGATTGAGAATCCGTATGGCGTATGCACCAGAGTTCGCTGCGGCTCTAAGAGCTTACCGGCCGTCCCAACTGCGGCTCCTGTTCGTAGCTGAAGCTCCACCAGCTCTGAACTCTGGCCGATTCTTCTATTTTCCGAAGCTTCAGAACGGCGATACTCTCTTTCTGGAGATGATGAAGGTTCTCTATCCGAGAGCAACCGGATTCAGCGAATCTACGGATGGTTCTGCCCGTTCGTTCGACGCGCGACGCGTTCGGATGGGGAAAGGCAATCTGCTTCAGAGGTTCCGCTCCGATGGCCTTTACCTGATGGATGCGTCGGATCAGCCCATGCCCAATGGGGCGGACTCTGGGAAAAAACGGCAGATCATCCGCGAAGCGCTTCCGCAGTTGAGGAGTAAAGTGCTACGTCTCTGTGACTCTGGTGACGTTCCAATCATTCTGATCGGGAGCCCAGCATATTTAGTGTGTGCGGAGGCCTTTCGGAAAATAGGACTGAAGGTTTTGAATGAGGAGATGATCAACCACCCCGCCAGAGGCGGCCAGAAGCATTTCAGAGAGAAGCTCACGGCCCTGGTCAGGAAGCATCGGATCCATGTGTCGGACGACGAAGTGGAGACGGCGACCACTCCACCAACAGGATAGAGGTCCAACCTCTGAGCGATTGCTCTGGGTGTGATGGCTGTGGAGCACCGGGCGGGAATTGAACCCGCGAATACTGGTTTTGCAGACCAGCGCGTTAGCCACTTCGCCACCGGTGCTCATCTCATCGCTCTGCAGGGCAGTCTCACCGCGAGACTGCCCTGCAGAGATTCCCTACTTGCCCTGGGTGGCAAGATCTTTCCTTGCTAGGTACCAGGTTTCCACGGTCAGTCCTGCTCCGCCGCCGTTGGTGCGCTTGCGCGCGTCTTCCACCGTAGCCGGCGCTGGCACGATGACCGGCTCTCCCAACTTCCAGTTTGCCGGAACGGAGACGCCGTTGCCGTCAATGGTCTGCAACGCCTCGAAGATGCGAATCAACTCATCTACATTACGCCCCAATTGCATTGGGTAGTAAACAATCGCGCGGATATTCTGCTTCGGATCGATGGCGAA
Organism: uncultured Acidobacteriaceae bacterium; assembly: GCA_963788515.1. Lineage (GTDB taxonomy): Bacteria > Acidobacteriota > Terriglobia > Terriglobales > Acidobacteriaceae > PALSA-350. The sequence continues at coordinate 101,532 of CAWBGZ010000015.1, read as the reverse complement.
AACAGCGCGTACCGTGGCCGTATCAGAGACCGCTTCATGCACCAGGCCGTAGGCCTGCGATACCTTCTGGTCGAGGTCGGCAATCACCGGGAACTTCACTTCCACACCGGCGTTACGCTCGATGTCGCGCACCCAGGCGATATGCGAGTAGATGCTGTCGATCGACACCCCGATCAACTGCACATTCAATCTCTCAAAATCATTGGAGCGGCGCGCAAATTCGATGAACTCCGTCGTGCACACCGGGGTGAAATCGGAGGGGTGGGAGAAGAGCAGTACGTATTTTCCTTTGGTCGTGTAATCGCTTAGCTGAATGACGCCATGCGTGCTCTTCGCCTGGAAGTCGGGCGCCTGTTCAAGGATGCGTGGAATGCGTGCTTCTGTCGCTGTGCTCATGTTTAGTTCCTCGTGGAGACTTGGGTTGGCAGATGGCCTTGCGCGTCGTTTCCAGGCTTGATTTTGAAACACGAGGAAGCCCGCGGCGCTTAAGCCAGCTGCGGGTGGATGAGTTTCGTATGACAGGATTCGAAGCTTGCGATTCGATCTAGAAACACACCCGCAGCGTGCGGCATCGACAGCTGCAACAGAGGGAACCGGGGTGGTGAGCAATGAGTATCATTCGCTTAATCAAAAACGCTTCGACTGTCACAAGCATAGAACCCGCGGCATGAGGTGTCAAACTTTAGAAGCGGGTCTGAGCACGGCAGCACACACTCCATGGCAGCTGCGCGAAGTGGCCGTCACGCACTGCAACATGACAGAAAATTAAAATCGCGCTCACGCTCGTCATGATTCATTTCCAATTTATTTTTTGTGGCAGCACTGATCCTGCTGCAAAAGAACATCTTTTCCTTGAACGATTCACATGCTTTCAACAGGGCTGATGGCCGCCATAGGCAACACTGGCAACACGACGCCGTTAAGCGGTGGAACTTTTGCAAAAAAGCAAGCCGCACTTCGCTTGATCTTCTCCGTTTACACATCGCTTTCATCTTCGTACTCTGTCCAAGCGTTTCCTTGCAGGTAACGCAACTGTCGGCCATTAAATCTGACAACTGAATTTAGACCGGACGCGCTTGGGATGCGCGCTGCTGCTGAGAAGAGACCTGCCGTCACCTTGTAGCTGGTTGACCGCAAGCAGGATTCTGTTCCGCCGCTGCCGCGAGCCATCCCTGAGGCGGCTTTTTCCGTTCTCCCCCAACCTGGCGGGCGTGCCCATGCACTGTGCGCCCGCGTTTCACCACTCCTTGGAAAGGAGAATTTTAGGACCCATGAGGCCGAAGAAAACTATTTTGTGTGTTGACGACAATGAACAGGCTCTTTCCGTTCGCAAATTCATGCTGGAGACCCGAGGCTATCGCGTGCTCACCGCGGTGGGCAGCGAACGAGCGTTGGAGCTGTTTCGCGAAGGGGGGATTGATTTGGTTCTGAGCGACCTGATCATGCCCTATATGGACGGGAACGAGCTCATCCGCCGCATGAAAGAGCTGGCCCCCGAAGTGCCGGCGATCCTGATCAGCGGCAGCGTGAAGGCCTTCGACCGCGCCAACCGTGCCGACGCCTTTCTCCCCAAGGGAGCCTGCTCCCCGGTGGAAATGCTGGAGCGCATTCGCGTGATGATCGCCCGCAAGCGCGGCCCCAAGAAGGGGCATGGCCTGCGTCCGCTGGTTGCGGAGGAGGTTGCGCACCAGCACGCGGAGGCCGGCGAAGAGGTTGTGGTCGGCGCTTGATTCGTGGCCAGCTACAATCAACGTTGTGCAGCCCATCATCGCGGCAAAGAATGTAAGCAAGATTTACCGGGCGGGTAAGGTAGACGTGCCTGCCCTGAGCAACGTCTCGTTTGTCGTTCCGCCCGGCGAGTTTGTCAGCATCGTTGGCCCCTCGGGTAGCGGCAAATCGACGCTCTTCTACATTCTTGGCGGCCTGACGCGTGCAACCGCAGGCAGCGTCTTGATCGATGGCATCGATTTTGCCCAGCTGACCGACTCCCGGCGCACCGAATTGCGTAAGACGAAGATTGGCTTCGTGTTTCAGAAGTTCAATCTGCTGCCTACGCTGACGGCGCGGGGCAACATTGAAATCGCGCGCGACATCGCCGGCAGCCATAGCGCGCAGGACGAGGAACTGCTGCGTCACCTTACCGATATGCTTGGCATCGCTGGGCGTCTCGATCATCGTCCGGCGGAGCTTTCCGGTGGGGAGCAGCAGCGGGTCGCGATTGCCCGCGCGCTCATTACCCGCCCTGCCATTATTCTTGCCGATGAGCCGACCGGCAATCTCGACACTGCCAATTCCGACGCGGTACTGGAGATGTTGCGGCTCTCCACGCAGGAGTTCAAGCAGACGGTATTGATGATCACGCACAACCCCGAAGCGGCGGCGATTGGCGACCGCATCCTGCACATGCGCGACGGCCGGCTGCTGGACGAATAGGCAGCCCCTTGCCAGAGAAATGGACCACCTGGGTACTCTTTGCCGGTCTGCCTGGGACCGGGAAAGAGCACGCTGGCCAGGGCCCTGGCGGAGTCGCCTGGGAGCCGCCATTCTCGATAAGGACCGTGTGCGCGGCGCGCTGTTTCCAGACGTATTGACCGACTACAGCGCGGAACAGGATCAACTGTGCATGCGCGCGATCCTGGAGGCAGCCGCCTACCTGACGGAGCGCCGGCGGGTGAAATACATCTTCTTCGATGGGCGGACTTTCTCGACCCGGAGGCAGATTGAGGACGTTTTGTTGGCGGCGGAGCAGGCGGGTGCGCGTTGGCGCATCCTGCACGTAACGTGTGCGGATGCGGTCGCGGAAGAGCGTCTGGCCCGCAACGATCCCGGTCATCCGGCAAAAAATCGCGATCCGGCGCTCTATCGCAGCATCCAGCAGCATTTTGAGCCCATTCTGCTGCCCAAGCTGAAGGTCGATACGACGTTAGGCGTCGATCGGGAACTGGCGGCGGTCGAAAGCTATCTCACGGATGGGGCATAGGGGGCCGCGTTGACCGGGCGGCGAGCCGCCCGATATACTGCCTCAGGACGTATGCGGGAGTAGCTCAGTGGTAGAGCATCGCCTTGCCAAGGCGAGGGTCGCGGGTTCAAGTCCCGTCTCCCGCTCCAGATGGCTACCTTCGGAGCCGCCTGCGACTTTTCGGGAGCCGCAGGGCTGAAATTGCCGGATTCCCTCAAGGATTCAAGCGAAAAGTCATTGCGGAGCGAGCTGGAGTGATCTGAAAGTCGCAGATGCCAGACCGGGATCTGTCCGGCCGGGCGGTACAATTGTTCAAGATGGCGCGGTACCCAAGCGGTAAGGGAGAGGTCTGCAAAACCTTTATGCGTCGGTTCGATTCCGACCCGCGCCTCCAAGTTTAGCCATTGGCCAATACAGGTATTTCCCAGGTACCCAGGCCGATTGCACTCATTTTCTCAAAAGCATCTCCGCTGGTCTCAAATCGATCGATGGAAAATCGGTGGAGGGTAGGATTCGTACACGGCCCGATGCCTGGTGCGACACTTCCGGATGGGTTGGACACATGGTCAGTCACCTTTTATCCGGCTGAAGGGACGATCGAAATCGACAAAAGCGGCAAAGCATACGCAATGAATTCTCATTCGGCGTCGATATGCTCTTGGCTGGTTCTCGCAATACCTCCTTGCGGGTCCCATAGAGATGTTTGCTATTCTGGCCGGCACATTGTGGCTGGAAAGCGCTAACATGATCGCAAGCTGGAAATAGCATTCTTTGGTTAGAAAATCTTACGGACGAGTTTCGTGCCGCCTGCGTTCTCGCCCCATGAGCTCGTCTATCGCATGGAAACCAGGGCCCCGTAGAGCCGTGGATTAAGCATCGCCTGAGCCAGGCACACTGAATAAGGTCTTACGGCTGCCTGGGGAAGTACGCCCTGCCTGGGAAGAATATGAACGTGCTTTCGAAATACAAATTCTGGCTAGGCGGTGCGGTTTGCTTGCTGGTCATCGGCCTGATGATTGCAGCGATGTACCCAAAGCATGTATCGGGAGCAAAGCCCGATAGTCCACAGAACGTGGAGGTTGTGCAGGTTGAGCAGAAAAATGTCCCGATTTTTGGCGAGTGGATCGGCACACTCGACGGATTCACCAATGCTGACGTCCGGGCGCAGGTTACAGGATACCTGCTCAAGCAGGGTTATCAGGAAGGGGCCTTCGTCAGGAAGGGCCAGTTGCTCTTTGAGATCGATCCCCGGCCGTTCCAGGCGGCTCTCGACCAGGCCGAAGGGCAGTTAGCCCAGGCCAAGGCTCAGCTTGCTACCGACGTAGCTGTTCAAGGAAGAACTCAGCTGGACGTGGAGAAGTACGCCCCGCTAGCCAAAGAACAGGCAGCGAGCCAGCAGGATCTCGACAATGCCGTGCAGAATAACCTGGCCGCCAAGGCCACTGTGCAAACCGCCCAGGCTCTGATCAAAACCGCCGAGGCTGCGGTCGAAACCGCCAGGATCAACCTGGAGTTCACCCGCCTCGTAGCCCCCATCGACGGCATCGCCGGGCAGGCTCAGCTTCAGGTCGGCGCGTTGGTCAATCTAGGCAGCGGACCCGTGACCTCCGTGTCCACAGTCGACCCTATCAAGGTTTACTTCACGGTCGGCGAACCCCAATACCTTGCCTGGAGACAACGCTTCCCAACCGAGGCTACTCGAGAAGCGGCTGATAAGAATCTGCGCCTCGAACTGATTCTGGCCGATGGTTCCACTTATGCGCATCCGGGCACGTTCTTCTTTGCCGATCGCCAGGTAAACGAAAGTACCGGGGCCATTCGAATCGCTGGGCTGTTTCCTAATCCTGGAAATATTCTGCGTCCCGGCGGGTACGGCAAAGTGCGAGCGGTTGTCCGGATTCAGCAGGGCGCGTTGCTGGTGCCTCAACGTGCCGTCTCGGAGCTGCAAGGCGGCTATCAAGTCGCGATCGTGGAGGACGACAACAAGGTCAACATCCGGCCCGTCAAAGTCGGCGATCGTGTCGGCAACCAGTGGGTCATTGCGGAGGGACTAAAGCCGGGCGAACGCGTGGTCGCCGAGGGCGTGCAGAAGGTGCGCCCGGGACTGCAAGTAAACCCCAGGCCATTTGCCCTGGACACTGCGGGAAGGTAATTCCATGTCCAAGTTCTTTATCGACCGCCCCATCGTCGCCATGGTGATCTCGATCTTGCTCGTGCTGGTTGGCTCCCTCACCATGCTCAGTTTGCCGGTCGCGCAATTCCCCAACATCACTCCGCCCGAGATTCAAGTGCTGGCCACCTATATCGGCGCCGACGCTCAAACCCTGGAGCAAGCGGTTGCCACGCCCATCGAACAGCAGATGAATGGCGTGGACAACATGAACTACATGTATTCGGTCAATGCCACCGCCAACTCGACCACTACCTTGATCGTGGACTTCGACGTAAAGACCGATCCCAACACCGACTACATACTTGCGCAAAGCCGTGAAACCCAGGCCGCTTCTCAGCTGCCCGCGGACGTCACCAACTACGGAATCACGGTTCGAAAATCGGTCAGCGCTCCCCTCATGTGGGTGGCCCTTTATTCGCCCCACGGAACCTATAACGCCAGGTTTCTGGCCAATTACGCGTACATCAATCTGGTTGACCCCATTCTGCGTTCGCCAGGCGTCGGCAACGTGAACGTGTTCGGCTCCGGTCAATATGCGATGCGCTTATGGGTAAAACCTGACACCTTGGCCAAGCTGGGCATCACCGTCCCGGAGATCGTCAGCGCTATTCAAGCGCAAAACACCGTGAACCCGACAGGGAAGGCAGGAGGCGAGCCTGCCCCCAAAGGCCAGGAATTCACCTATTCGGTTCTCGCCCAGGGCCGTCTGGTGTCGCCGGAAGAATTCGGAGCGATCGTGGTGCGCGAGACTCCCGACGGTGGGACCGTCCGCGTACGCGATGTCGCGCGCATCGAGCTGGGTTCGCAGGACTATACCGTCGCTGGACGTTTCAATGGAGAGCCCAGCGCTATCCTCTCAATCTACCAATTGCCCGGCTCCAACGCGGTCGATGCCGCCGCAGGCATCAACAAATTGATGTCGCAAATGAAACAACGCTTTCCCGCGGACATGGATTTCAAGGTTGCGTTGGATACCACTCTTTCGGTGACAGAAGGCATCAAGGAAATTGTTAAGACGCTGGCCATCGCACTCGTCCTGGTGATCCTGGTTGTCTATCTGTTCCTTCAGAGTTGGCGCTCCACCTTGATTCCGCTCCTGGCCGTGCCCGTTTCGCTTGTGGGCACGTTCGCCATTTTTCCCCTGTTCGGATTTTCCATCAACACTCTCTCGCTCTTTGGTCTCGTGCTGGCGATCGGTCTGGTGGTGGATGACGCCATCGTCGTAGTCGAGGGCGTGGAGCGGCACATTGAGGAGGGGCTCGCTCCGAAGGCTGCCGCGTTAAAAGCGATGGAAGAACTTTCCGGGCCGGTGGTTGGCATCGCTCTGGTTCTTTCCGCCGTCTTTGTGCCCACCGCCTTCATCCCCGGAATCACCGGCAGGCTGTATCAGCAGTTTGCCGTCACCATTGCCATCTCCGTCGTTCTCTCGGCGTTCAACGCGCTTACCCTCAGTCCCGCGCTTTCCGCGCTGCTTCTTCGCCCCCGGCAACCGAGCCGCGGCCTGCTGAGAAGATTCTTCGATTGGTTCAACGGCCGCTTCGGGCAAGCGACAGAAATCTACGTCCGTTGGAGTGGGGTGTTGCTCACGAAAACCGCGGTGGTGCTTGTACTGCTAGTGGCCTGTGGCGCAGCAGCGGCTTTTTTTGCCTCCCGTGTGCCCTCGAGCTTCCTCCCCGATGAGGACCAGGGTTATGCCTACATCAATCTGCAGCTGCCCGACGGGGCCTCGATGGAACGGACAACCGCCATGGCCGCCCAGGTTGAAAAAGTCATCCTCAACACCCCGGGGGTGAAATACGCAACCAGCGTTGTGGGCTTCAGTTTGCTTAGTTATGTGCGCACCAGCTACAGCGCCTTCTTCTCTGTGGCCCTCCAGCCCTGGGATCAGCGAACCTCGAGGGAGGAGCAGTTCCAATCGATCAAGGCGCATCTCAACCGGGAGTTGAGCAAGTTGCCGGCGGGAGTCGCCTTCAGTTTTTCCCCGCCTGCCATTCCCGGCGTCGGCACTTCGGGCGGATTCACCTTTATGCTCGAAGACCGTTCCGGAGGCGATGTCCAGTTCCTCGCCAGAAATCTCAACCTCTTTCTTGCCGCCGCTCGAAAACGCCCGGAAATCGCCAGTCTTAGCACTACTTTCTTGCCCAATGTTCCCCAGGAATTTATCCAGGTAGATCGCGACAAGGTGCTGAAGCAAGGCGTGAGTCTCAGCGATGTCTACCGCACCATCCAGGCATTCATGGGCGGTTATTTCATCAACTATTTCAATCGCTTCGGCCGCCAGTGGCAGGTCTATATCGAAGCCGAGGGTGAGGACCGCGCCAGGGTGGAAAACGTTGGCCAGTTCTATGTCCGCAACAACAAGGGAGAGAGTGTCCCCCTCTCCACACTTACCACCCTCAAACCGCGCCTCGGCCCGGAATTTACTTTGCGTTACAACGAATATCGTTCTGCGCAAATTAACGGTAGCGCTGCGCCGGGCTATAGCGCCGAGCAGGCTACGGCTGCCCTGGAAGAGGTTTTCAAGCAGACGATGCCGAGCGAGATGGGCTTCGACTATCTGGGTATTTCTTTTCTGGAGCAGAAGGCGCGGCAGGGAGTGCCACCTGCAGTGATCTTCTCGCTTTCGCTGCTCTTCGTCTTTCTCGTTCTTGCGGCGCTCTATGAAAGCTGGTCGTTACCCTTCAGTGTGCTGCTCAGTACGCCCGTCGCGATTTTTGGGGCCTTTGGCTTCCTGTGGTTGCGCCGTGTCCTGCTGCAATTTTTTCTCCCCCCTTATCTGGTCCAGATGGAGACCGATGTCTATTCGCAAATCGGGCTGGTCATGCTCATCGGTCTCGCGGCCAAGAACGCGATCCTTATCGTCGAGTTCGCCAAGGACCAATACGAGACCGGAAAGCCTCTTGCCGATGCCGCGCTGGAAGGAGCCAGACTTCGTCTGCGGCCGATTTTGATGACCTCATTCGCGTTCATCCTTGGTTGCGTGCCGCTGTGGATGGCCACCGGTGCCGGGTCGGTTGCGCGTCAAATTATGGGCACGACGGTGATCGGCGGCATGCTCGCTGCCAGCTTGATCGGCATTTTCTTCGTGCCCGGGATCTTCTACCTGGTGGAGAAGTGGTCGGGCGCCCGCAAGCAGGCAGCTCCGTCCGCGTCGCCGGGAACGAATGTGCCGTCGGAGGGAGACTGAGCAAGCCATGAAAAACCTGGCGCCACGGACGTACGCGATCGTCGCCGCGATCTCGGCCGCGACGGTAATGATCGGCTGCATGGTCGGGCCCAATTATCACCGGCCCATCGTTCCCGCTCCGGGCGTGTACCGTGATCTTAGCGAAAACCCGCAGGCCCAGGTCCAGACTACGTCCTTTGCCGACCTCCACTGGTGGCAAGTCTTCCGGGATCCGCAATTGCAACAACTCATTCGCACCGCCCTGAAGGAGAATTACGACCTTCAGTTGGCGACCGAGCGCATCAGTGCTGCGCGTGCTCAGGTCACTATCACGCGCTCCAGTTTATTTCCGCAGGTGCAAGCGAACAGTAACTTCGGCGGCGGGAAAGACCCGAGCAGCCACGCTACCTACAACATTCTGGCTCTCACCGCCGATGCGGCATTCCAGTTGGATCTCTTCGGCCGTCTGCGACGTGCAACCGAGGCTTCACGCGCCCAGCTCCTGGCTACCGAGGATGCGCGGGATACTGTCATACTCACGCTTGTCAGCGATGTGGCCAGCGACTACTTCGCACTTCTGGAGCTCTATCTCGAACTCCAAATCACACGCGACACGGTGAAGACCCAGGAAGATTCCGTCAAGCTGACCCGGTTGCGGCTCGATCACGGTCTTGCCACCAAGCTCGATGTGCTGCAATCCCAGCAGGTGCTGGACACTGCCAATGCGGCGGTGCCGGACCTGGAGCGACTGATCGGTCAGGAGGAAGACGCGATCAGTATTCTCCTGGGCCATTATCCTGAGAGCGTGCGGCCTGGGCTGCCGTTAGCCGAGCAGCCGCTTCCTCCGGAGGTGCCGCCGGGAATGCCGTCGACGTTGCTCGAACGGCGGCCAGACATTCGCCAGGTCGAACAGGACCTGATCACCGCCAACGCCGAGATCGGCGTCGCCCGAGCCGCGTTCTTTCCGCAGATTTCTCTTACCGGCTCCGGCGGTGGCGCGTTTGGTCGAAGCACTCTCTTCACCGGCCTTATGAGTTCACAAACTGGAATTTGGTCCTACGGTGCCCAGGTCAGCCAACCTATCTTCGCCGGCGGCGCCCTGCGGGGGAACCTAAGATTGGCTGAATCCCAACATCGCCAGGAATTGATCGCTTATAAGCAGGTTATCCAGTTGTCGTTCCGCGACGTCTCGGATGCTCTGATCGGTTATCAGAAACTTCATCAAGTCCGCGTCGCGCAGGAGATCACGGTCAAGGACCTGCAGGATTCAGTCGATACTTCCCTCCGGCGTTATCGGGGAGGCATCACAACTTATCTTGAAGTTCTCGATGGGCAGCGATCGCTATTTAGCGCCGAGCTAACACTCGCCCAGGCTCGGGGCAACGAGTACCAAAGCCTGGTTCAACTTTACAAGGCCCTGGGCGGAGGCTGGCAGTGAGCATTCAAGTAACGCAGACAGAGCATATCATCGGAAGCGATACTCAACCCCTTGGCGAAGCCCCGTAGATATCCCTTAACAAGATTCTGTCCTACTAGAAACCTGAGAAGGGCCAGGGCGGCCGTATGCGCACGATGGGTGCCCTCGATAGACGCTTCGCCCTTTCGGCAGCGACCTTCACTCCCTAAGTGGTGGAAGGGTTGTTGACCGCCGGCCGGGTGAGAAGTCAGCAAGCTTGCGGTGGGCTGCGTTATCTACTGTTTCCCCGTCGGAGACCAGGACAAGCTGGAGTGGGCCCCGACGGAGCTAGCCGGTAAAGCAGGCTTTCCGCATCTGAGAAAACCAGGTGCCGCGCTCTCACGGGTCTAAATCGGAACCATCCCGTCCTACAAACTTCTTGGTCGCATTCTTTCCTGCCCGAGCCTGACGTCTCTTTGGCATCGCATTTGTGGCGAATACGCTGTAGGCTCAGATGACCCCAATCTATCGTGTATGATGGTACTAGAGAAGAGGAAGACACGATGAGCCAGAGGAAGCTTGCCGAGGCGGGTGCGATCAGCGAGTCGGAGCGAACTACCAGGTCTACTTCAGCGCGCGGCTCCAGCGGATCTCCTTCCAGGTCGCTTCAGAACTTGGTTCGCGCTGCTGCCCAGGCCGACCACGGCATTTCAAAAACACAAGCATCCCGCCTGTTCGAGCGTGTGGCTTCGGGCTCCGCTCTTCCGGTCGGGAGGCTGAGAGCGGAGATCATCCCCGATTCCAGCTGGAAACGGTCGGGGAAGACGCTCCGTCCTTCCGCGAGCCAGACCACTGCCAGGCTCGCCCATATTCTTGCTGTAGCGGAGAGCGTCTGGGGCAACGAGGCAGATGCCGCCGAATGGCTCAATCACCCTCACCCCGAATTGCGCGGCGCGACGCCCTATTCTCTCCTCAGGACAGAAGCGGGCGGTCGTACCGTGGAGGCTCTTCTGGGCGCCCTTGAATATGGTTTTCCCGTCTAGTGGTGATCTTCCGCATGCACAACCAGTCGCATGGCGTCTTTGACACCAAGGGCGCCACTCTGCAAGCGGGCCGCTGGCACTCGATCGGAACACGTGTTGTCTATGCCGCCGAGCATGCCAGCCTTGCAGTGCTCGAAACACTGATTCATGCCGGCGGGAAGAAAATTCCCCCTCGAGTGATCACGCGGATTACCGTTCCGGATAAGCTACCCATCGAGCGCGCAGCCTGGATGGACATGCCGCACTCCCAGGCATTCGGAGATGATTGGTTTCGCGAACAAAGGACCGCCGTGCTCAGCGTGCCCAGCATTGCTGTCAACAAATTAGAGCTCAACTATGTGCTAAATCCCTACCACCCCGGTTTCAGCCAGATCACTCAAGAAGAACCACAGGACTTTGTTTTCGATCTCCGTTTTGTTCTCCATCTTTAAGCGGTTCCAGCAGGCTGAGGGGAAAAAAGTCCGACTAGGGATGGAATGTGCCCTCAGCGGCTTCTAGAGCCGGATCTGTTTACAACCTCTTACATACGGGCTAATGCTTGCTGTGGCGAGGTAGCCCGTCCCTGCAAGACTTAGTTCGTAGGCGGAGTGCTCGCAGAGACGCTTTTAGGCCTTCGGAGCCGTAGGGGTTGGCGCGGAGATAAGCAAGAACAGGCAGACGGTGGCGACAATAGGAAGCAGCCCGGCGATCAGGAATGCGGGGGCATAGGAAAACCGATCCACCAGGAACCCTACCGCGAACGTGAAAACCGCACCCGCCAGGCCGGCCGCGAATCCGCTTAGACCGGTTACCGTGGCAACCACATCCTGGGGAAAAAGATCGGAGGGCAATGTTAGCCCCATGGTGGACCAGCTCGCATAGCCCCACAGAGCCACGCAAATCAGCGCCAAAGCAGAGTACGCGCTGTGCACCCGAGCCGCGGGAATGCCGGCGAGGATGGGCAGACAGCTGATAGCACACACCCACATGCGAGCGCGAATCACTGAAATCCCACGCCGGATGCAATAACCCGAGAGGAAGCCTCCCGTGAAATTACCCAGATCGGCTGCTACAAACGGTATCCATGCGAACAGCGCGATTCTCTTCAGACTGAATCCTCGCGCGTCGCTCAGGTACTGCGGCAGCCAGAAAATATAAAACCACCAGATCGGATCGGTCATCCCGCGGCCGAGCACGATGGCCCAAACATTCGAGCTCTTGAGCAATTGAAGCCATCGTGCAACGCCGCCCTTCTTAAATCGGAGAGTCACGTCCTGGCCGGCGCGAATAAGAGCCACTTCTTCCGGGCTCACCCTGGGATGACGATCGAGTGGATGGTAGATACGCAGCCACATCCCCAGCCAAACCAACCCCAGCGCTCCGGAAAAAACAAAAGACCAGCGCCACCCAAAGGCAATGGCAATCCAGGGGATGACCAGGGCAGCCAGGGCTCCTCCCACGCTGGAGCCGCTGTCGAAAATGGCCACGGCAAGGCTACGCTCCTCGCTGGGAAACCACTCCGCAACCGTCTTGGTGGCGCCAGGCCAGTTGAGGCCTTCTCCGATCCCCAGCAGAAATCGAAACGCCGCGAAACCGGAAACAGAACTGGCGAGACCCGTAAAGATGTTGACCACCGACCAGAAGCATACTGCCAGAGCCAGCCCGAGCCGGGTGCCCACGGCGTCGAGGAAGATCCCTCCCAGCAGCCAGGTAATTGCGTAGGAGATCTGAAAAGCACCGAGAATCCTACCCAGATCGGAATGGCTGAAGTGGTACTCGTTGGCCAGCATGGGTGCGAGCACGGAGAAGGTCTGGCGGCTGATGTAATTGGTGACCGTCGAAAAGAAGAGCGTCCAGACAATCCACCAACGCGTTCTGCTGGAAACGAGAACTTTACGCTGGGCCGAGTTTATCTGCGGCTGTATTCCGGTCATCTTATCCATTTAGGTCGCTGTCTCAGCCGGTCATGAAGCGCCGCTCCGGATTTCCCATCAATTCGATCGCACAAATCCATTCAGTTCCGAAGCGGACTCCTCGTCCAGGTAAATGGTCACGTCTGGATGAACGCGCAGGATGCTAGCCGGGCAAGCTGTCGATATTGGCTCTTCGAGCGTACGCCGTACACTCTGCGCCTTGCGGCGCCCGGGAACCGAAACAATCAGTTTTGGCACTTTGAGCAATGTCGGAATCGTAAGCGTCAGGGCACGCTCTGGAACGTCTTCGAACCTGTCAAACCAACCTTCTGCAAGCTGTTGCTGCCGGCAGGCCGCATCGAGTGTGACCACCTTCATCGCGTCAGGATCATGGAAGTTTGCCTCCGAGGGATCGTTGAACGCCAGGTGCCCGTTTTCGCCGATCCCCAACAAGCAGAGTTGCGGGTCGGCTTCACGTAGTTCTTGAACGTAGTTCTCTCGCACCCGGTCGGAATCGGGCGAACTCCCATCGATCTCAAAGAATTCCGCCATGGGCACACGCTCGGTCAGATTCTCGCGCAAATACCGACGGAAGGAAGCGGGATGATTCTCATCGATCCCAACGTACTCGTCCAGATGGAAACCATGAACTTTCCTCCACGGCAAATCGGGCATCGAGGTCAACGCGTGTAACGTTTCCAGCTGCGAGGCGCCGGTCGCAAAAATAACGCCTATCTCACTACGAGCCTGGTCCAGGTCCCTGAGCGCCTGCGCTACGGACCGCGCGGCCGCTTCGCCGGCTGCCTTTTGGTTGGCGTGGATCTCCAGCTTCATGGTTCCCACTTCAAAGTGCTTCATCTCCATAGGTTCAATCCTCTTAGGTTGTTCTTATCTGGAACCAGGGCGCATAGCGCCTAGCGTGATACGCTCTTTGACCAAAAGCATTCGCGATGATCGCTCGCTCTTCGATCCTCGGAGGGTCACTATGCCAGCCAAAGCAGTGTTAGATCATTTGATCGTGGCCCGTTGCATGGTCTCGTGAACTATTTTGGTGCGCGTGGTCCGGGGCGGCCCGCACGAGTCTCTCTTGATGAATTCGGTCGGAATCATCACGCACTGAGGATCCTGATCGGGTTGGGCAATACGCTTCAGAACCAATTCGACCAGTTGCTTTCCCAACTGCTCGGGAAATTCGCGAGTAGTGCTCAAGGCTGGAGATAGCCACGTGCCCACGGTATCGTCGCAGCCCACCACGCTAATGTCGTCCGGGATCGTTAGCCCCTTGTCTCGCAGAGCTTTATACACACCGTGTGCCGTAGGATCATTGCCCGCGAGGATGGCTGTGACTGGCTCGTCGCGGGCGAGCAGTGACTTGGTGCCCAGATATCCACTCTCTGTCTCATCTTCTGAGTCGGTGCTGCTCTTGCGTGCTACCAGCCCATTCTCTTCCATGGCGCGCTGGTAACCTGCAAAACAGCGCGCGAACCATGGCAGGCGGGTATTGCCGACAAACCAGATGTGACGGTGGCCCAACCCGATCAGATATCGAGTCGCGTCCTCGCCGCCTTGCACATCATCGGCAAAGACCACATCGTTCTGCTTCAGATCCTGCTGCTCGCCGACTACGTTATTGCCCAGAACGACAAAGGCAATGCCCTTGTGGACCAGCAGCTTGATCAGGTTTGCCGAGTTCGTGCCCGCTAAAATGACCGCTCGGATCACATCGTGGCGCTGCAACACTCTCGGCAGGTGCAGCTCAGTCCAGGGGACGTGAGGCGAGTAATTGAACGAGAGAAACACCATGTCCCAACCGTTCGCGGTGCAGTGTGCCTCTGCGCCACTAAGAATCCGTGAGTGGAACGCATGCAGCATGGCCCGATTGCTGAGCAGAAAAGCCAAGGTCTTGGTTTTGTTGCGCTGAGCTGGATCGATCCCGAGTTTCTTCGCCTGCTCCAAAACAATTTTTTGAATATCGCGATCGACCCGGGTGTTTCCGCTCAAAACCCGGGAAGCCGTGGCCACACTCACATTCGCGGCGGATGCGATCTCTCGCAGCCCCACTTTGGCTTTTTTAGCAGGTGCTTTCTTCATGCCCTTAGAACCGAACCTCGCAGCCATCATTCATCAAATCTCGTAGTACTGCATCTCCGTTCGCATTGAGAGCGAGGGACTGCATTCACTGAAGTGCCTCTATTCTGCGCACACACAAAGATAAACCATAAAGAAAATTTTCTCAGCTTGCAAGAAAATAGGAGGATCTGCCTCTATCCTTCTGGACGCAGATTACGATCGACTCTGCCTTTTCTTTGCTCTCCCCGTGGCCGCACGAGGTGCCTGATCCTGCGGACCCGGCCCTATAAAGCATCCAATTGAGAGTGCACTCGAACAAAGCAGTTTCACGGTGTGGGAAAATTTGCTTTAAAAATAGAAAAAATATATTTGACATTCATTGTTTTTTCTCGATAATGATCTTCACTTGCACCGGAGAACCTTCGCGCAAGGCTAGAAAACATACACCTGGGTGTGACTGAGCCGATCCAGTTAAGAAGAGGCTTTTAGGGAGGAATTGGTGTCCAAGCGAAGCAGATCTTTCGGCGTCCTGATTCTGGCGATGGGCTTCTGCGCCCAGTTCCTTCTCATAACCAGCGCTCTCGCACAAACCACGTCAGGCATTATCAACGGCGCCGTACGCGACTCATCGGGCGCCATCGTTCCCGATGCCGAGGTGACTGCGACGAATCTGGAAACCTCCGTCAAGAACACCGTCAGGACGAACGGGAACGGCGATTTCACTTTGGCCGCACTCCCTGTCGGATCCTACAGTGTTACCGTATCGAAATCGGGATTCAACACATTTCAGGTGACGAGCGTCTTCCTGGGTGGCGCGCAAACCAGCACCATCAATGCCGTACTGAGCGTCGGCAGCGTGACGTCGCAAGTTACCGTTGCCGGAAACACTACGCAGATTCAGCTCACTACCAGCGAACTCTCCAATGTGGTATCGCAGGAGCAGGTCGCCGATATACCGCTCAACGGAAGAAACTATCAGGGACTTTCCGCGCTCATGCCGGGAGTGGTGAATGTCAATGTAGGAACCCAGCTCGGGACCGGCGGGAGAGAAACCCGAAATGCCATGGGGATCAATGGCATGGGAACCGCTGGGACGCTCTACCTGGTCGACGGAACCTGGAACATGAACTCCGGCAATATGGCCCAGACGACAATTCTTCCCAACCCGGATCAAATCCAGGAAGTGCGCACTTATCAGAACAATTTCAGTCCCAAAGACAGCTTGATGGGCGCCTCGGTGGTGATGGTGACGACCAAGAGCGGCTCGCGGCAATTTCACGGCACACTATTCGAGTACTTTCGCAACGATGCACTCGATGCCCGCAACTACTTCAGCCCTACGGTCCCGGCGCTTAAACAGAATATTTTTGGCGGCAACGTCGGTGGGCCCATCTTTATTCCTGGCCATTACAATAAGGATCGCGAAAAGACATTTTTCTTCCTCAGCGAGCAGGGCGTCTTTCGTCACGACGCTTCCATCAACCTCGGCGCTTCGCCAACTTCTGCCATGCGCATGGGCGTCTTCGATGAGGCGATCACCGACCCGTCAACCGGCCTCCCATTCCCCCAACAAGGCGGCACTTGGGTCATCCCTTCAAATCGCATCGTCCCGGATGCGGTGACGCTATTGAATGCTTTGGCCCCATTGCCCAACTACACCCAGAATGGCTTTAACAACTACGTGAACCTAGTTCCAACGACCACCAGCGAGATCGATTCGCAAATTAAGGTAGATCATAACTTCACTGACCGCCAGCGCTTCACCGGGGAATACTTCGACACCCACCAGTGGCTGGACTACTCGTACAATACAGAAACTGGCTCGCCCTATTCGAGCAATCGCGAGAACGACCTGACCATGAACAAGTTGGCCAGGCTCCAATTTACTTCGATACTCTCTCCCAGTCTGGTGAACCAAGCCAGCCTTTCCCTGAATGTTTACGATTTGAATCTGGTGCTGGTCGGCAATTGGCAGCTCTCCGATGTGCCCGACTATAATTCCGACTTGCCGTTCGAGGGCTATCTTTCGAACAAGCTTCCGTTGGTTACATTTTCCGGAGGCTGGTCAACCATGGGCGATGGGCCGAACCGCCCTGCCAAGCCCAGCAGTGACGTAGAAATCCCCATCGCCGACGACATAAGCTGGTCGCACGGCACCCACTTCGTCGAGGCCGGCTTCAATTATGTACACCAATCAAAGCGTCAACTGGTCGGCGCCGCCAGCAATGGACAATGGACTTTTGACGGCAGGTTTACCGGTAACTCGATCGCCGATTACCTGCTTGGCTATTCGGCGCAGTTTTATCAGCAAAGTACTAACCGCGAAGGTCACGTCGAAGCCAATATCATATCTCCCTATGTGGTCGATCACTGGAAAGTCCTGCCCGGCTTCACGTTGAGCGGCGGTTTGCGCGTCCTCTATGAACCAAATCCCCATGCCCAGTCTGGATTTGAGACCTCTTTCAATCCCGCCCTCTTCAACCAGGCGAACGTTCCCATCGTCAATGCGGACGGCTCCATCACTACGACGCCCAATTACAATCCGGAGAACGGATTGGTGCGCAACGGCGTAAACGGTGTGCCAATCAACTTCACCAACAAGCACCGGTGGTACTTCAATCCCACCGCCGGATTTGCATGGGATGTCTTTGGTACTGGCAAGACCTCGCTGCGTGGAGGCGCGGGCATCTCCCACACGCGCGTCTTTTCAGGTTCGGATTGTTCCCTCTACTGCGGTAGCAATTATCCCGACATAACCTCGCTTACACTTGAGACCCCGCAGTTCCCCAATCCCATCGGCAGCGGCCAGGCGACCCCTTTGGGCGCGCCTAATCTGCAAACCCAGGACTTCAATATTCAAATGGCGCAGATCACGACTTACAGCCTTTCGCTGGAACAGGAATTGCCGCACAACTGGGTCTTTTCCATAGCGGGCGCCGGTGACAGCGCAAAACATGTGCAGACCCAATACGACATCAATCAGCCCATGCCTACTGGCCCCTACGATTATGATCCCAGCATCAATACCGGCACATTTGAATATGTTTTCGGCCCTTACCCGGGATGGGGACAAATTGCCAGCAACGTGAGTGGTACCGGCATGAACTGGAATGGCCTGCTGGTGAATGTGCGTCACCGGGTATCCAAGGGATTGTTTATTTCTGCCGCCTACACCTGGTCCCATTCTCTGACCGATACTCACGAAGGGTATGAACTCTTCCAGAACGACTTGGCCAACCAGGACATTTACCACCATAAAAAGGATTACGGGAATTCTGACTCCAACGTTTCGAATATCCTTGCCATCAGTCACATCTGGAATCTGCCGTTTTTTCCCGATGCGACTGGCTTGAAACGTACCTTCTTGGGAGGGTGGGTGTACACCGGGTCCACTACCTTTCAGACCGGCTTCTCCCAGGATCCCTTGCTCAGCGTAAGCGAGCAGGGGCTGGCCACTCGTCCGGACTATGTTCCGGGAACATCCGTGAAAGGTCCCAAAACCGTAAGTCAGTGGTTCAACACAGCCCATTTCGCACAGCCGGCAAATGGATTTTTTGGCAATTCGAGCAACGGTTCCATTCCCGGGCCGGGTCTGGTGAATTTTGACATGGGCTTATACAAGAATTTTCAGGTGAGCGAGCACGCTACCGTGCAGTTCCGCAGCGAGGCATTCAATATCTTTAATCACACCAACTTCAACGCGGTGAACACTACTTTCGGCAGCGGCCAGTTCGGCCAGCTTACGGGCGCAGCAGATCCAAGAATTTTCGAGTTTGCGTTGCGCATGGAATTTTGATCTAAAAACTGGTGGCAGGCATAAGCTCAGATAGGCTCGTATCCAGCAGAGGTTGAAACAATGAAGTCTGCCCGTCGGGCTCTCTTGCCATGTATTTCGCTGTGGGTTATTTTGTTGCCGCTGCTGTCAGCAGAAGCGCCTCCAGCAGCCTCCCAACTGGATCAGGTGAGGCGAAGCTTCGAGAATCCTCCGGACAACAGCCGGATCATGATGCGCTGGTGGTGGTTTGGCCCTGCGGTTACCAAGCCGGAATTGGAGCGCGAGATCCAGGCCATGAAGGCAGCCGGCATCGGCGGCTTTGAAGTGGCGCCGGTCTATCCCATGACTCTGGACGATCCGGAGCATGGCGTCGTCAATCTTCCCTACCTTTCCCCGGACTTTCTCGAAGCATTGCACTTTGCCGCCCAGACAGCCGAACGCCTCGGAATGAGATTCGATCTGAACCTGGGAAGCGGCTGGCCCTATGGAGGACCAAACACTCCGGTGACGCAAGCGTCGGGTTCGCTGAGGGTGGTGAAGACCTCTCCTGCTGCCGGGGCAACCTCCTTGCCCCTGCCCAGCATAGGAGCGGGAGAGAGTCTCCTGGCGGCCTTTCTCGCGCGCCCGGATGCAGCCTCGAACACCTGGAAAGACATGCGCCGTCTCCCGACTGAAAATGTATCCGGCGGGCGCCTGACTTTGCCCGAAGCTTTGCCGGATGCGCGGATTGTGGTGTTCTTTATTGCCAGCCGTACCGGAATGATGGTCAAACGGGCCGCGGTCAACGCTGAGGGATTCGTGTTGGATCACCTCGACCGCTCCGCTGTAGAAAATCACCTTAAGAAGGTTGCGGATCCTATGATGGAGGCTCTCAAAGATGATCCGCCCTATTCGGTCTTCAGTGACAGTCTGGAAGTTTATGGCGCCGATTGGACGCCAGACCTGGCAGAAGAATTTCGTAAGCGCCGCGGTTACGACATCATTCCGCACCTTCCCGCGCTGGCGGCCGACGTTGGGCCAGAGACCTATGATGTCCGCTATGATTGGGGACGCACCATGACCGAGCTGCTGGAGGAGAATTATTTGCAGCAGATTCGCGCCTGGGCCCGCCAGCATCACACCCTGTTCCGCGCTCAGGTCTATGGGCCGCCTGGAGCTACGTTATCCGGCAACGCGTATGCTGATTTGCCGGAAGGCGAAGGAGCATACTGGCGTGGCTTTTCTCCCATCCGCTGGGCTGCCTCGGCCAATCATCTGTCCGGGCAGAGTGTTACCTCTTCCGAATCGTTCACCTGGACCCACACCCTGCCGTTCGGGGCTACGCCTCTCGATCTGAAAGCCGAAGCTGATGTCGATTTTCTAGAGGGCTCGAACCAACTGATTGGTCACGGATGGCCCTATTCTCCCCCATACGCAGCGTATCCGGGATGGTCGTTCTATGCCGCTGGCGCATTAGACGATGCCAACCCCTGGTGGATCGTCATGCCCGACGTTTCCAGGTACATGCAGCGCGTAAGCTATCTCCTCCGCCAGGGGGCACCCGTCAACGATGTGGCACTGCTGCTGCCGACGGAGGACGCATGGGCCTACGCGGCTCCCGGTCCCCGTGTTCCCAACGACATCATTGAATCGATCAGTGACGTGATTGGCGGTCTCCTGGGGAAAGATGTGACCGGGCAGATCGTGGATGCCGGATTCAATCTTGATTATGTCGACTCCCGTGTCATCGATACGGCTGGCATCCATCATCGGATCCTGATTTTACCCGGCATAACGGGCATTCCCCTGCGCACTTATGAAAAGGTCGAGGACTTTGCCAGGCAGGGCGGAATGGTAATTGCCACCCGCACATTGCCCTCGCGTGCACCGGGACTCGAAGAAGCCAATGCAGACTCGGCGCAGGTGCGCGAGATATCGAAACGCCTGTTTCAGTCTCCCTCCGCTCGCGGACACTTTCTCCCCAACGAGCTATTACTGAGCTCCGTGTTGAGGAAGCTATCCACGCCAGACCTCAGTCTCTCGTCACCATCGCAGGCAATCGGGTTTGTTCATCGCCGCATGGAAGACGATTCCGACATCTACTTCGTAGCCAATACCAGTAATCAAGCGGTTCATCGAGTGGCAACCTTTCGCACGCCGGCGAAGCATACAGAAGTCTGGGATCCATTTTCCGGTCAAGTGACTCCTGGCGGAGATGGGCCTACGGTCGAGTTGGACTTAGCACCGTATGGATCGATGATGGTCTCTTTTTCCTCCCACTCCCCGGCCTCCGGCGAACAACCAGCAAAGTCTGGTACTCATGCCTCCGTTACGCCGCAACCGGTGGATCTGAGCAAAGAGTGGAGTGTTACCATTCCTTCCCTTCACTACTCGACTGTCATGCATAGCTTGCATTCATGGACCGACGATCAAGCGACTCGCTTTTACTCGGGAGAAGCCTCCTACGAAAGAGATCTCGATCTGCAAACCTCATATCTTCGTCCGGGCACCGCACTCTTTCTGGACTTCGGCCCGGGCATCCCAGTCGCGGAGAAACCGCAGAGCGATGGCATGCGAGCGTGGATGGACAGCCCTATCCGGGAAGCGGCATTGGTATACGTCAACGGCACATTGGCCGGATCCGTCTGGCACCCTCCCTATCGGCTGGACATTACAAAGCTATTGAAACCAGGCCGCAATCATCTAAAGCTTGTAGTAGCGAATCTGGCCCTCAATTCGCTCGCAGGCCGATCCGCCCCTGATTATCGACTCTTGAATAGCCGTTATGGCGAGCGATTCACACCTCAACCCGGCATGCAGACTCTAAGGCCGCTCCCCGCCGGGGTCCTCGGTCCCGTCGAACTGCTGCCGCTCCAGCCGAAACCAGCACCATAGAGGACGACTATGAAGAAGGTTGTTTGTTTACTAATGTTCGCGTCTCTTCCCGCATGGGCCGATGATGTTTCCGGCGTGTGGAAGGTAGACGGCTCAATCGCCGATCACCCGATTACCCCCACCTGTACTTTGAAGCAGGTGGATAACAAGATTTCTGGAAACTGCAAAGTGGATGGCGATCACGTACTCACCGTCGAGGGAAGCGTGAAGGAGAAGCAGGTGGTGTGGAAATACGATCAGGAGTACGAGGGTACGGTTTATACCCTCACCTACACAGGAGCATTAGATTCGAATACGTCGCTCAAAGGGACGGTGACGGCAGACCCTTCCGACACGACGGGAGACTTCACCGCCAAAAAGCAGTGATCCGTTTGCGAAGCGGCATCTGGCGCGCAACCCTGGCGTCGACGAAAGACTTTGTTGTGTGTGACCGGAGTAGATGATGACAAATCATGAGAATGCGGGAATCGACCGCCGGGCCTTTGTGAAGCAGGCCGGCGGCGCGATGCTGGTTGCTGGAATGGATGCCCGCTCGTACGCCCGGGTTCTGGGAGCGAACGACCGGATACGTCTGGCGCAGCTTGGCTGCGGTGGACGCAGTGAAGGCCATGTCCACATGGTGCATCTAGCGGCGAAGAAAATGCCGGTGGAGACAGTCGCGGTCTGCGACCTCTGGAGTCTGGCCCGGGAGCAGCGGGCAGCCCAGGTCAAAAGGGCCTTCAACCTTGAACCCCAGTCCTATAAGTACTCTGAGGAGATGCTGGCCCGGAAGGATATCGACGGGGTGATGATCGCTACCGGCGATTTTCAGCACGCCAAACTTTGCATCGAGGTGGTGCAGGCGGGCAAGGATTGCTATGTGGAGAAGCCCTTTGCCAATGTACTCTCTGAAGCCAAAGACGCTCGCGACGCCGTGAAGCAGTCAAGGCAAGTCGTGCAGATGGGTACGCAGCACCGTAGCCAGCCCTATCCTTTGGCAGTTCGAGATATCGTCCGTTCCGGGCGCATCGGCAAGATCGTACATATTGAGCAGGAATGGAACGTGAATGAAGAGCGTTGGCGCTTCAATCCAATGGATACCGGCATCTCCCGCGAAATGGAGATGGACCGCAACATGGAATGGAAGCAATGGCTGAATGACCGGAAGTCCAAGCTCCGTGAAGAAGACACGGATTGGAAGCGTTGGCTGCTTGGTAAGCCCGACCGGCCCTTCGATCCCCACGTCTATCTGGAATTCCGATTGTATAAAGATTTCTCCTCGGGAATCTTCGATCAGTGGCTGAGCCATGGCTGCGACATGGTGCATCTCTGGACCGATGAAAGCTATCCCGAGAGCGTAGTCGCCAACGGCGGCATATTCACCTGGAAAGATGGACGGGACAATCCAGACACCTGTGTCGCGGCAATCACCTATCCCAAGGGATTTCTCTATACCTATAAAACCACCTTCGGCAATAGTTATCGGAGCTTTTCGCGTATTCAAGGACGCGACGGCACCATCGTCAATTATGGTGGGGAAGGCGCCTCGCTCTTCACCGTGAGTAGTGAAGGCGGCTGGAACGAATTCGATCCCGAGGACGGGGCGGGTCCGAACTATGCGCAGGTGCCCATTGTCGCGCCGGCGAAGGACGCTGAGGAGGTAGTGCATGTTCCAGGCGCTCCGGCGCCCAACTCACTCGGCCCCTCGGACGATGATGTGGATCACCTGGTGAACTGGTTCACAGCGATGCAGGCGCGCAAAGAGCCGAATGCCACCGTGGATCACGGTTTCTCCCACGCCATCGTGTGCATCATGGCTACCCAGTCTTACTGGAGTGGCAGAAAGATGTACTGGGATCCAGGAAAAGAGGAGATTACCGATCAGCCCGTCTGATGGGCGGCCTACTCCACCATTCGTCCCCCGGCTGTCATCTATGGTTATAGATCGTTGGCCGGGTAAACCGCGCGCAACTATGATAGAAAGCGGCCGTGCTTAGTCAAACATTGCAAAGGATCGGCAGCCTGCTTGCGGCCAGTTTTGCGCTAACGCTGCTGGCTGGCATCAGGCAATGCCTGGGAACGAATCCTGATTACTTATTGAACGCACTGAAGAATCCTGTTCTATTTAGCGGGGATGCAACGACAGCCTATCGTGATCCGGCAGCGATTTACAGCAATGGATCGTTCTATTTGTATTTCACTCTGACAAAGATCGAAGGCCCCGGCCAGGTGTTTCAATATGTCGCGTGGAGCAAGAGTTCTGATCTCAGGCATTGGACAGAACCCAGGATCTTGACCCCGCGCGATAACCGTCTCAACTACGGCAGCCCGGGCGACGTCATCCGCTTTGCTGGTGAATGGGTCATCTGCCTGCAAACCTATCCCCGCCCCCATGGCGAACCATACGGTAACGACGACGCACGCATCTGGATCATGCGCAGTCCGGATCTCGAACACTGGGGAGCGCCGGAATTACTGCGCGTCAAAGGATCAGATGTGCCGGTCGAACAAATGGGCCGGATGATCGATCCGTTTCTCTTTGAGGACAAAGACGAGCCAGGCAAGTGGTGGTGCTTATTCAAACAAAATGGTGTGAGCCGGTCATGGTCGCGTGACCTCGAGCACTGGACCTTTGTTGGATCCACAAGCGCCGGCGAAAACGCCAGCGTGATCGTAGAGCATGGCCACTATCTATTGTTCCACTCGCCCGACAACGGGATCGGCGTGAAGCGCTCCTCCGACCTGGAGAGTTGGCAGGACCTCGGGTTGCTCACTCTGGGACAAACCGATTGGCCGTGGGCACGCGGACGTATCACCGCAGGCTTCGTGCTCGATGCACGCCAGGTCCCCGGCGTGCGGAATTACCTGATGTTCTTTCACGGATCCGACTATCCGGAGGAAGACCCGCGTGGCGGCTTTGATAACTTCGCCAGCATCGGTCTGGCGTGGAGCAAGGATTTGCGAAAGTGGGATTGGCCGGGAAAGGTCCTCCCGTGAAGGACTCAGATCGCAGCTTTCTAGCGAGCAGGCCCGTCCAGCGCGATCCGAAAGGCATACGCGTATCCTTCCTTCGGTTCCGGCGGCAGCGCGATATGCAGTCCGTCTGCCCGCAGTTCGTAGGTGACCTGGGCCTCGGAACCCAGCAGCGCGACGCTCCGGATCTGCTTGCCCTTGAGCGCCCCTCCGGTCAGCGAATGAATGACTGCTTCCTTGCCCGAGGGCCATGCCAGCTCGATCGCGTAAAGATTGTTGCCCTTGGTCGTGAAGCGGAAATCCTCCGCCGTATATTTCTGCGTTTTCGTATCCTGGAACGATCCCGCCGCCACCTTGGTCGGCCCTTCTCCATAACTTACCCAGGGCCGGGTTCCGTAGATGGCTTCGCCGTTGACCTTCAGCCAGCCACCAACCGCCAGCAGTACCTGCTGTACTTCGTCCGGAATGGTGCCGTCGGAACGCGGTCCGATATTCAACAGGAGGTTGCCATTCTTGCTCACCACGTCGGCGAGTTGATGCACGATGAATGCCGGCGTCTTGAAGGTATCGTGCTCGATGTATCCCCACGACTTGTTGCTGACCGAGGTGTCGGTCTGCCAAACGCGGTCGTGCAAGCTGTCCAGTTGGCCGCGTTCAATATCGAGCACCGCTGAATCCCTCTGCATATCGACCAGTTTGTACGTGATGATGCCGACCGGACCCTGTTGGCTCGATTCGTTGTAATAGTAAGCAGCAAACTTAGCCAGATTCGGGCGAACGTACGCTTGCCCAATCCACCAGTCGAAAAAAATGATGTCGGGGTGGTACTTCTGGACAATTTCCGCATCCCGGGCAAGCCAATCGTTGGCATAGGCGGGGCTGACATAGGTCCAGTTGTCCTGCAGACTGTCCTGTTTGTCCTCCAGCTGAATCTGGGCCGGCCCGTAAAAGGCGGCATATTGCGGATCATTCACGTCGGAGGGAATGCTGCGCCCGCCGTCCATGAACCAGTCGTGCTCGATGCGATGCGATGAAGCTCCAAAGTAAAGGCCCTCGGCGCGGGTTGCCTTCTCCAGATCGCCCACCAGGTCACGGTGCGGACCCATCTTCACGGCGGTCCAGTCTGAGAGATTGCTGTCGTACATCTGAAAGCCGTCATGGTGTTCAAACACCGGGACCACATATCGTGCGCCGGATTCCTTGAACAGCTTCGCCCAGGCTTGCGGATCATAATGCTGGGCTTTGAACATGGGGATGAAGTCCTTGTACCCAAACTTTGTCACTGGACCATAGACGCTCACGTGATGCTGGTTCTCCGGTGATCCGGCGAGATACATCTGGCGCGGATACCACTCACTCCCGAACGCAGGAACCGAATACACGCCCCAATGAATAAAGATGCCAAACTTCGCATCCCGGTACCAATCAGGGACTCGGTATTGCGATAGGGAATTCCAGTCCGGACGAAACGGTCCCTGGTTGGCCCCGCGCTCTACGTCCGCAAGGATGGCGTTGCGAGGGGCATCATACTTTGCGCTCGCCTTCTGCCAAACCTCGGCCATGGACTCAGCGCTGTTCGTTGCCGTTGGCCCCGTGGACGACTGCGCTATTGCGGGCAACGGTGAGAATGCGCTATTGCCCAGGCCTGCGAGTAGCGCGAGGGATGCTACAGCACGTTGAAGAGGCATATGGTTCACCATCGTACACAAAAATAGTCTCCAGCTGGAGGCCACCAACGAGGCACATCCCCGAGCGAGCCAGCAGGCGGTTCGAGCTTGCTTCGGAACGCGCGTCGGCCGAGAATGATCCCATGCCAAGTCGGGAATCCGCAACAATCGGCAAGGAGAGAGGGAAAATCAGCAAAATGCGTCCAGGTCTGAAACGAGTTGTCTGCCTGTTCATTGCTTTAGCCGCAATCGGCTCCTGCGGATTTGCCCAGATGGCAACCGGCATTCCTCCACATGGCAAGTTGGTCCGCCTGTTTAACGGCAAGGATCTCACCGGCTTCGACATACTGCTTCAATCGAAAGGCCTGAATAACGACACCGATAAGATCTTTCAGGTCGAGCAGGGAATCATCCACGTCTCCGGAGATGATTTCGGTGGCATCGTGACCCAAAAGGAATACGAAAACTACTACCTGCGCGCCCAGTTTAAGTGGGGTGAGAAAACCTGGCTGGATCGGGTGGGCAAGGCCAGGGACTGCGGGATTCTTTACAACATTACGGGCCCTCTGCTGGCTCCTCCGAAAGGAGTGTGGCCGCGTTCCTTCGAGTTCCAGATTGTCGAGGGCGGTACGGGCGACATCTGGCTGGTCAAAGGTGCCACTCTCAAGGTCAAAGGTGAACTGATCGCGAGCGAAGCGGAGGTTGGTCCCCACCAGTATGTAAAATCACCTCGCTTCGGCGAAGGGCCATGGCAGAATGTAACCGGCTATCGCGACCCGGTGGGCGAGGTAGAGAAGCCGCACGGAGAATGGAACCAGCTCGAACTAGTCGTTGACCATGATCACGTAAAGTACTTTGTCAATGGCAAGCTGGTGAACGAGGCCACCGATCTGAACGCGACCAAAGGCAAGATACTCTTTCAGACAGAGGGCGCTGAAACCTTCTATCGCAATCTGGAAATCGCGCCTCTGAAGTAAAGACGAAGCCGTTCTCCACAGATGTTGTGCGGAGGCGCACAGAAATGGGCGTCCCCTGGTCATCCTTTCCGCCTTAAGCCTCGGCATGGAAGCAAAGCTTTGAGGAGCGAAAGATGGATTTTCGCCAAGTCGCCTTGACTAGCCCGTTTCTTGCTCCTATCAGGCCTTGAATTCGCTCTGCCTAACCGCATTAGACAAGATATCTACGATGACTGTGGCACATCGTCCTGCAGGGTCAAGTTCCGGATCGTAGATCGTCAGTTCCATGCCGGCACATTTCCTCGAAGCAATTGCCCTTTTGAGCGCCTTTGTCAGTTCAGTGGGCGTCATTCCGCCCGGATCGGGTGAATCTACCGCAGGCATCCAGTCCGGAGAGAGGACATCGACGTCCACATGAATCCAAAAGCCCAACCCAGACCCTTCAAGTTGCCTGACAGCAGCCGTGGTAGTTTGATCGATCCCTTCCGCTCGTATTCTGTCCAATGAAAATGCTGTCATAGGCGGATGTGGGGCAGCCGGGGACCTTTCATTAGGTGTAGGCAAACGATAGCCGAATACAACTACATCGGATGGCTGGATATAGGGAGCAGAGGATTCTATCTCCGTAAGTATTGCAGGACCAGTACCAATCGTAAGTGCAAGGTCCATGCCCGCCGCACCTCCACTTTGAGAGGTCTCTGGAGTAAGCAGATCGCTATGACCGTCTATAAAGAGAAGTCCGTATCGTCCCCTTCTACGAATCGCCAAGGCGCTTCCCAGCAGGATGCTGCAGTCGCCGCCGAGTACAACAGGGAATCGTCCTTCATCGAGTAAGGAGCCAAGGCGGTCAGCAAGTTGAATACTATACTCGCCGATTGCTGAAGCATTTCGTATCTTTGTAGACGGATCGATGGTTGATCCATACTTTGGTGGCTTAACGTTCCCGGCGTCTTCTGCATTTAATCGCGGGACAATGCCATGCTCACGAAGCACCTGAGCCATGTATCGAACGCCCGGCTCTTTCCCCTGTGAGGGTGGTTTCAGCCCGAGATTCGAGGGCGCTCCTAGCACCGTGGGATGGTGCTGTGACGCGCTCTGGATAAAAGATGCGCGCACTCGCGCATCCGAGGCCTCCGAGATGGCCGCAGAGCTCTCGTGTACGAGGCCGGAGGCCAGTGCGAGGGTGGAAGTTTTAAGCAACGACCTCCGCGTCAGCCACTCCATTCCTATATTTTCCCTGGTTGAAGATCTCTGATTGATTCGACTACCAACAACTTTACAGGTGCGGCCGCGTTCTATGCGATCCTCTTCAACCAAACTTGGTCTCGAGGTTCCAGGGCCCATCCCTATCCGTCGACCGCGAGCTTCACCGGCAGCGGGAGCCAAGCGTGAAATAAACCGCCACCGTAGTTCCGTAATGAACTGTTAGGGCATTGAATATTTAGCTCAGCGGCTGCGTGGCTAATCCAGCGGCTGCCGGCATTTGTACTCTTTGCCGCCAGAGCAGTCGACGACCATCGGGAAAGCGCTATTATGCATAGTGTTGGGCAAAGGGGTACGGCGATTGGCCTTGTATCAGGGCACGCATTTCAGCGTGCCGCACATGCTGGCCTGATGAGGACTTCAACCCCTGAGGTATGTTCTTGTGCACTAAAGGACAGGTGAAATGGGACAGAAAGCAAACGATCAGAAGACGTCAGACATAGCGAGTACCGGGTTTTCTCCCGACCGGAGAGAGTTTGTCAAACTGGCTGTCGGAGGCGCCCTGACCGCCGCCGGGGTTTTTGTGTCCCCGCGAACCGCCTCAGCGACCGTGCACCCGAGCGCTCCTGGGATCAAGTTATGTGCCCAATCTACAGCCAAGCCCAGCGCTGATGACCTGCTTTTTCTCAAGCAGATGGGTGCTGAATATGTCAGTGTGGCTTCCACTCCAGACCTCAGAACCGCGGACGGCTTCATGCAGATCAAGAAGCGCTATGCGGATGCAGGCATCACAGTGTGGAACATCGGCAACTCAAGCGTGCATAACATGCCTGAGGTCACGCTCAATCTGCCCGGCCGCGATCAAAAGATCGAGGAGTACAAGCAATACATTCGCAACCTCGGCCAGGCCGGCATCTACTACACCACCTACGCCCACATGGGCAACGGCATCTGGAGTAGCGGTAGAGCCACCATCCGCGGCGCCTCCGCCAGAGAGTTTGATATGGCAAGCCCCAACAAGGTGGGTGTTTGGGGAGATAAGAAGTTCTACGAGCCTCTTTCCCACGGCCGCGTGTTTTCGAAGGATGAGATTTGGGAGAACTACACCTACTTCATCAAACAGGTTGCGCCGGTAGCGGAAGAGAACAGTGTCCGCATTGGCATTCACCCGGATGACCCACCGGAGCCCATACTGGCTGGGGTTCCACGCTGCATCTTCGCCAACTTCGAAGGCTACAAGCGAGCCATGGAGATCGCCAACAGCCCCAACGTCGGCATCTGTTTGTGTTGCGGATGCTGGAACGAAGGCGGCCCCGCACTTATGCATAAGGACCCAGCAGAGATGATCCGCTATTTCGGTCCGGAGAAAATCTGGAAGATCCATTTCCGCAACGTCAGCGCACCGCTTCCGCACTTCGTCGAAACCTTTATGGACAATGGATACTACGACATGTCCAAGATCATGACCGCCCTGGTTGAAGTGAAGTTTGACGGCATCGTGATCCTCGACCACACGCCGGAGGTGGTAGGCGGGCATTTTCCTGAACAGGCCTACGGCTTCGCGTACATGAAAGCACTGAAGAATCGGGCGCAAGCGGAAGCCTGACCCGGATTTCCTGTACGTGGGTCCATCCATAACTGCGAGTGCGGCTTTCAGTGAGGAAAGCCCCATGAGGCTCGCCAACGCCACCAAGCTCCGCAGGAAATCCGGGGGAGCATAGGGCCACGGTAGCATGAGCAAAAGACGGGTACTCGCGGCGATCGCTGTGGGCGTAGGCGTATGCATTGCCGGGCCCTTTGCCTTATACGGCGCGAATGCGCCGGCGCAGCAAGCAGACTGGCCGGTCTACGGCGGCCAGGACGCGCAGGATCACTACTCCAGCCTGGCGCAGATCAATCGCAGCAATGTGAAGAATCTGGTCGTGGCGTGGAAGTATGACACCGGAGAACAGGGCGGAGACCTGGAATCATCGCCCATCATTGTGGGCAAGGTTCTCTACACCATCACGCCGTCGCATGGAGTCATAGCGCTCGATGCGGCGTCGGGCAAACTGCTTTGGAAGTGGAACGCAACGGTTCTGGGCTTTGCCCGATCGCGCGGCGTCTCCTACTGGACCGACGGCCACGAGAGCCGCATTTTTGTTCCTCTGCGCAACTTTCTGTTTGCGCTGGACGCGGCCACCGGCAAGCCGATTCCAACCTTCGGCGAGAATGGTTCCATCGATCTGCGCAAAGGCTTGCGCGAGCCCTACCAGGAGCAGTCCGTCTCGCTCACCACGCCGGGAACGGTTTACAAAGATCTGATCATCGTGGGCGGCCAAAATCCTGAGACCCATCCCGCCCCTCCCGGCGATATCCGCGCCTTCGACGTGCGCACCGGCGCTTTGCGCTGGACCTTTCACACCATTCCTCATCCCGGCGAGTTCGGCTATGACACCTGGCCCAAAGACGCCTGGAAGAACGCCGGCGCTGCGAACAATTGGGCCGGCATGACGGTCGATACCAAGCGCGGCGTCGTCTATGTGCCCACCGGGTCCGCGGTCTTCGACTTCTATGGCGGCGATCGCGTAGGCGACGACCTGTTTGCCGATACGCTACTTGCTCTCGACGCGGAGACCGGCAAACGCATCTGGCATTTTCAAGGAGTGCACCACGATATTTGGGACCGTGACTTTCCTGCGCCACCAGCGCTGTTGACGGTCACGCGCGACGGCAAGCGGGTCGACGCCATCGCCCAGACGACCAAGTCGGGTTTTGTCTTCCTGCTCGATCGCACGACAGGGAAGCCGCTCTTCCCGCTCAAGGAGTCCGCCTATCCTGCCAGCAATGTTCCAGGCGAAGTTACTTCTCGCACGCAGCGGCTGCCCACCGCACCTGAGCCGTACACGCACCAGGGCGTCACCGAAGATACGCTGACTAACCGCACGCCGGAAGCGCATGCCTGGGCGCTCAAGCAATTCAAGACCTTCATCGCCGGCGGCCAGTTCGTTCCGCCCAGCGTGGACAAGCTAACCATCGACATGCCCGGATTTGCCGGCGGTGGCGAATGGGGCGGACCCGCAGTCGATCCAGCGACAGGAGTTTTTTACGTCAACGCCAATGACACTGCGTGGCTGGTCGGCCTAACGGTTCCTCCTCCGCCGGGCAGCCCAGGAGAAAAGATCTATCAGAACCAATGCAGTATGTGCCACGGCATCAACCGGGCCGGCTCGCCGCCTTCCGTCCCTGCCTTGCGTGGGATCGAGGGCATCCTCACCGACCAGGAGATTGCCGCCACCATTCGTTCCGGCAAAGGCCGCATGCCGCCCTTCAACAGCCTGAGCGACCAGCAGGTGGAAGACGTTGTGCACTACCTGACCAGGGCTCCACAGCAGCAGCAGCGGCGTCCGTCTGCTGAGCCGGTAGCCGCGGAAGCAGCAGACAGCGGTGCGAAGAACGACATGCCCTACAAAACCATCGGCTTTCGCCGCTTTCTTGATCCCGAAAATTACCCGGCAACAGCACCTCCCTGGGGAACACTCAGCGCGATCGACATGAACACCGGCAAGTATCTGTGGAAGATTCCATTCGGTGAATACCCTGAGCTGGTCGCCAAAGGTATGGGCAACACCGGGTCGGATAACTATGGCGGTCCGGTTGTCACCGCGGGAGGCCTGCTGTTTATTGGAGCCACTGTTTTCGATGAAAAATTCCACGCCTACGACAGTCACACGGGCAAGCTGTTATGGGAAACGCAGCTACCGTTTGCCGGCCTGGCGACCCCCGCTACCTACATGGTGAACGGCAAGCAGTATGTCGTGATCGCCGCGAGTGGAGGGCAAACCAGCAAGAAACCCTCCGGTGGTGTGTACGTCGCCTTTGCACTCCCTTAGGTTAGGATGGGAGACCACGATCGATCTGCTGAGGGAGATTTCATTGCAAGCACCTAACAAAAAGTCGTTGCTCCTGGCCGCTCTGCTCTTTGCTGTGGTCGCACTTCCAACGGCGGAAGCCCGGGTTGCTAAAGACTCCTCTTCCCCTTGCGCCTCGTTTATCAACAGCGATTTTCCCAAAGCTGTTCTTTCCAACGGATCGGTCCAGGCCGTTGTTTATTTGCCCGACACCCAGAAGGGCTACTATCGGTCGACGCGCTTCGATTGGTCCGGCGTGGTTCCTTGTCTCACGTATAAAGGTCATTCTTATTTTGGAGTTTGGTTCAGTCACTACGATCCGTTGATAAACGATTCGATCACCGGGCCGGTAGAAGAATTCCGATCGAGCGACGGTCTCAGCTCAATTAATTACAACGAGGCGAAACCGGGTGAACTCTTTATCAAACCCGGAGTCGGCGTTCTACGTAAGGTCGATGATTCGCCGTACAGGTTTGGCTTCCGTTATCCCATCGTCGACTTAGGCAAATGGAAGGTTCGCGTCAAAAAAGACCAGGTGACCTTTACCCAGACACTGCAATCGCCGCTGGGCTACGCCTATGTCTATGAGAAGACGCTGAAGCTTGATAAACACGGGCCGGTTCTCATTCTCGAACACCGCATCAAGAATACCGGGACCAAGGCGATCGACACCCAGGTCTACGACCACGACTTCTTCATGCTCGACGGTGCTCCGACTGGCCCCGGAATGACTGTGCATTTCCCCTTCGAGCCTCAGGCAAAGCGGTCCATGGAGCCGCACGCCAAAATCGACGGCAAAGACATCGTCTATCTGCAGGAACTGGGTACTGGTCCAGGACAGGCCGCCTCCAGCTACCTGACGGGCTTTTCGAATAGCCCCGCCGATTACGAGTTCACGGTGGAGAATCGAAATACCGGGGTTGGGGTCGAACAAACCTCCGACTCTCCCATCTCGCAGCTTAATTTCTGGTCGATCCACACCACCATTTGCCCGGAAGCTTACATTCACGTGAATGTGCAACCCGGCGGCACGGGACACTGGAATATTCGTTACCGCTTCTTCGCCAAATAAAGCCTTCGCTAGCCTTCGCCTCACCCAAAATATGCGTCTAAATAATTGGCGTTCGTGAGCCCTGGGTTGCCCGGTCCGGGAAACTTACGGTGCCGCCGGCGCGTCAATCTCGTAAGGCTGTGCCGCCGCGCCCCATCCACTTGACTGGCAACGAAGGCTTGGGTGGCCCATTCAAGCCTTGTTTTGGCTTGAGTGGGGTTACCAACCCACTGTTTCATTTGGAGTTCAGCGTTACGCAATGATGAAACCTACAAAGCGCTTGTTGATCCTGATCGCGGTCTTGCTGGGCGCCCTCACCCCGCCGACGAGGACGTTCGGTCAAGGCCCAACCGGCGCAATCCAGGGACGGGTGTTGGATCCAACCGGCGCGGTCATCCCCCGGGCGCAGGTCACTGTCACTTCGGCTTCTGGAAAAAGCTCGAGCGCCGTGGCAGATGGCACAGGTTCTTATCAGGTCCGAGGTCTGGCTGCCGGCCCCTACACCGTGAATGCCACCACGGCGGGCTTCGCTCCCTTCACGTCCACGGTCACGCTCACCGCCGGGCAGACCAGGACGCTGAACATCGCTATGCAAATTCAGATGGAGCAGCAGCAGGTGCAGGTCGAGGCCGACGCACCGACGGTAGATACCAGCCCGGATCAAAATGCCAACGCGGTGGTGCTCAAAGGTAAAGACCTTGATGCACTTTCCGACGACCCCGATGAATTGGAGAGCCAACTGCAGGCCCTGGCTGGACCATCCGCTGGTCCCAACGGGGGCGAGATCTACATTGACGGCTTTACCGGCGGACAGATCCCGCCAAAGTCTTCTATCCGCGAGATCCGTGTCAACCAGAATCCGTTTTCCGCTGAGTTTGATCGCCTCGGTTACGGACGAATAGAAATCCTCACCAAACCCGGCACGGACAAGCTGCACGGCCAGATCGAAGCGCGCGGCAACGACTCTTCCTTCAACTCGCGAAACCCAATTCTACAAACGGCGGAACCGCCCTACTACTCCTATAACCTGCAAGGCAGCGTAGGCGGTCCCATTTCGAAGAGTGCATCGTATTTCGTCAGCGCGTTCGGCCGTAACAACCAGAACGTGAGCGTGATCGATGCCGCCAACCCGGACGACCCCGCCGGACCACGCTTGAATGAAGCCTACCCCAACCCAAGCTCGCGCCTTGACATTAGTCCGCGGTTGGACCTGCAGCTTGGCCAGGCGAATACCTTGACCCTCCGGTACGATTTCTTCCGTGCGGTCACTACCAACGGAAGCGTTGGTCCCCTCGCCCTTCCCTCCCAGGCTGTCAACACCGAAAGCCTGGAGAACACGCTGCAGGTGAGTGACAGCCTGGTGCTGAGCAAGAACATCGTCGACGACATTCGTTTTCAATACCGCCGGTTCCACTATCAGAACATCGCCCAAAATGATTCGCCCACCATCACGGTGCAAGGCTCCTTTGTGGACGGCGGCAACAATGGCGGAACTGTACGCGATGACCAGAACATTTACGAATTGCAGAACTACTTCGCGGCGGCCGAGGGCAATCATTCCTTAAACTTTGGCGCCCGCCTGCGCGCGGATAGCGACACGAACTACACCAATGGGGGCACCAACGGCCAATACAACTTCCAGTCCTTGACTGCTTATGAGAATCAGACCCCGCAGACCTACCAGGTAACAGTAGTCAATCAATACACGGCGCGTGCGATTCTGTTCGATGCCGCGCTCTTCTACCAGGACGACTGGAAAGTAAACCAGCGCTTTACCTTCAGCTACGGCTTGCGCTGGGAAACGCAGAACCGAATCAATGATAAGAGCGACTTTGCCCCTCGATTCTCGTTTGCCTATGCCCTGGGGCACGGCGATGCCAAGCGCCCGCCAAGGACGGTGCTGCGTGCCGGCTACGGCTGGTTCTACCAGCGCTTCACGGTGCCCAATAGCTTCGGCTCCAACGCCGGTACGCCCTATGTGATCCAGGCCATTCACCAGAACGGGATCAACCAGATGGTCTCCACCGTCACTGATCCCACTTTTCCGGTCAGCCCGGTGTCGGTAGCGAATGCGAACACGGCACAGACGCTCTACACCATCGACCCGCATTTCCATGCGGCTACAGACCTGCAGGGGGCCGTAGGAGTCGATCGTCAGCTGGCCAAAAGAATCACCGGGAATGTGACCTATCTTTATGGACGAGGCGTGCACCAATACCTCACCAACAATATCGGAGCTCCGGAGTTTGCCACCGCCGATGAAGGCATCTATCCCGCCACCCCGCTCCCCAGTGCAGAGGAGAATAACCTGCAATATCAGTCCGGAGGCGTCTACCGGCAACAGCAGATTATTGTTTCCGGCAGAGCCAGTTATCCGCGGTTCAGCTTCTTCACTTTCTACACCTACACCAACGCGAAAGCCGATACCAATGGGGTAACGTACACACCTTCGGTTGCTCAGGATCCAGGCCTTGATTACGGACGAAGCAGCTTCGATGTTCACAACCGATTCGTCATCCTGGGCAACTTCTCCGCGCCCTACGGTGTCTCGCTGACTCCCTTTTTCGCCTACAATTCCGGCAGCCCATATAACGTGACCGTCGGCAGCGATCTGACCAGGAACAATCAGTTCAATGCGCGGCCCACGTTCGCGGCCAGTTGCGACCAACCAGATGTCGTGAACACTCAGTATGGCTGCCTGGATACGAACCCCTTCGGCACCACCGAAAAGATCATCCCCTACGGCATCGGCACCGGTCCTTCGAACGTCAGCTTGAACATGCGCGTAAGCAAAGTAATTGGCATTGGCCCCAAGGTGGAAGGCGGTCGCGCTGCACGGACCGGTGGCGGCGGAGGAGGCGGACGCGGCGGTGGCGGACTCGGACCCGGTGGCTTGAGCGGGAGCCGTGGCGGACCCGGGCGCCTGGACCAGACTACTTCGCGCCGCTACAACCTGACCCTCACCGCCTACGGGACCAACCTGTTCAACCATCAGAACCTGGGAACACCGAACGGTACGCTCTCGTCGCCGTTCTTCAGTGAATCACAATCCCTGGCAGGCGGATTCTTTGGAGCCTCCACAGCCGGGAACCGCAGCATCTTTCTTCAGGCTGTCTTCAATTTCTAATCAGCCGGCTTAGCCACCACGCCGGTTTCTCCCTCGCAGGACTTTGTAATCATCCCTCACGAAGTTTCGTGAATTTCCGAGCAAATCGGGAATGTCGCATGCGCTAAATCGTTTTCTATGAGTGGCTTAAGTTTGGCCTCCGGCTTGCAATTAGAAGTGCATAGATATGAGTTCGGGGAAAAGCCAGGCTCACATCGCCACTTTTAAAACGCGGAGAGAGAGATGATTTCGAAGACGCTACATCAGGCCCTTTCAATGTCGCTGTGCGCGATTCTGCTGGTGCAGGGAGTGGCCGCCCAGACCTCCCCTCAGCCTTCATCCACTGCTGCGCCGGCTGTTGCACCGCTGACCTCAGATCAACTGAATGCTTTGGTTGCTCCCATAGCTCTTTACCCGGATGCACTTGTGGCCCAGGTCCTTGCCGCTGCCAGTTATCCCGATCAGGTCGCCTTCGCCGATGACTGGCTCTCCCAGAATCAAAACCTTCAGGGAACCGCCCTCACCCAGCAGGTCGATCAACAGTCCTGGGATCCCAGCGTGAAAGCGCTGACGCAATTTCCCTCTGTCCTCCATGATCTGGCGAAGAATCTCTCCTGGACATCGAGCCTGGGGCAGGCATTCACCAATCAGCAGTCCGATGTGATGGCTGCGGTGCAGGTAATGCGTGCCAGGGCGCAAGCCGCGGGCACTCTCCAGTCCTCGCCTCAGATCACAGTGGTGCAGCAGAGCCCACAAACGATCGTCATTGAACCAGCGAATGCCAATGTCGTTTATGTTCCGCAATACAATCCGGCCATCGTCTACGGAACGCCCCTCCTTGTGCCCGCCTACACCCCGCCTGTGGCCGTTGCGGCCGGCGTTTCTTTCGGTGCGGGCGTAGCCATCGGCGCAGCATTGGGCGGCGGCGGCTTTGTCGGCGGGGGCTGGGGCGGTGGGGTTGCCTGGGGCTTCGGTGCATGGGGATGTAACTGGGGAGGAGGTGGCGGCGGTGGAAACATCAACTACAACCACAACACCTACATCAACAGGACCGTCATCAACAGAAACAGCAACAACAACAACGGGAACAGAAACAATGACAATGCCAATAACCGGAATAACGATTTCAGACCCGGGGAGCCCAATGGCGGCCGCAACGGTGATCACGGTTTGATCGGTGGCAACGGCGGCGTGCAGCATCAACCCGACGGTGGCCGCAATGGCGATCACGGCTTGATCGGTGGCAATGGAGGCGTCCAGCATCAACCCATGGACAGTCAACGCGCCAACTTACTCGGGGGGCAGCGCCCGAGCTCAGCCATGAGCGGCAACGGAAACTCTGCCCGCGCCGAAGCCAATCGTGGCCGCGCCAGTATGCGTCCGGCGTCCTATCAACGTGGCGGCCAACAACGTACCGCGCAGCGGCGGCCAGCTCAGCAACGTCCCCCGCAGCGCCGCCCTCCGCAGCAACATCCGCAGGAACGCGGTGGTGGTGAACGGGGCGGTAGGCGTTAGAGCGCACAGGAACTTTGGCGCCACATCCATTAAATAAAAATAAGGAAGGTAGGAACATGAACGCCCACGTTAAAAGCTTCGCCACGCTGCGCTTCCGGGTAGTCGCTGCGACGGTTATGTTAGCGCTCGTTTTTATCCTTGGCTGCTCAAAAAAGGCAGCTACGACAACTGCCGAAATCCCCCAGACAACCTTCATTTCTCCGTCGGACGCAGGCCAGGCATTGTTGGCAGCAGTGCAGGCCAAAGACGAGAGCGCGATTGCTCGCGTTCTGGGCACCTCGGCAAAAACGATTCTTAGTTCAGGAGATCCCGCCGCAGACGCGGCTGCGTCCGAGTCCTTCGCCAGCAAGTATGACCGGATGAACCGCTGGGTGGCGATGACGGATGGTAGCCAGGTCCTCTATATTGGCGCCGACAATTATCCCTTTCCCATTCCCCTCGCTAAAGATGCGGCGTCGAAGTGGTACTTCAACGCCGCTGCTGGCCATGAAGAACTCAAAGCACGCCGCATTGGAAGAAATGAGCTTCGGGCCATGGATGTATGCAGGTTGATAGCAACCGCGGAGGAGCTTTATCGCCAGGGGGTACACGACGGAAATCCTGCCCATCCATACACCGACACCATCATCAGCACTCCGGGTAAGCAGGATGGGCTTTATTGGGAGGTTGCGGCAGATCAGCTACCAAGTCCGCTTGGCAGGTTGAATGCCTTTGCCAAGGGCGTCTTCGACTCCGGCGCGCCCGGCAAGACCCTGGTATTGGATGGATACTCGTTCCGCATTCTCCCTGCCCAGGAGCGGGCGGCAAAGGGGAACTCGGTCGCGAAGATCAAAACGTCGCGAGGATTTGTCGTCATCGCCAGCCCCGTCGACTATCAACATTCGGGCATCATGACGTTTACTCTGAGCGACGGCGTCATCTATGAACAGGACTTAGGTCCAAAGACAGCCGAATTGGTCGCGTTACTTAGGGACTACAGCCCCACCGATGGGTCCACGCCAGTTTACTCGCCGGAGAAAGGAGCTTATGAATAACCATCGCCGGAACACGCTTCATTCCTTCTCTTCTTTTCTGATGTTGATGGTTGGCAACAAGGCAGTAAGCCAGCAGTTAGCCGCGGTGCGGCAGCCAGTCAATGTCGCGGGTAACTGGACCATCTATTCCAAGAGGGACGATGGAAAAACTGCTACCAAATACATCCATGTCAAGCAGGATGGAGCCGCGATCACCGGCCTTTTCAGGGGCCCCTACCAGTCGGGCTCGCTGGTGGGCACGATCGAGTCCCGTCGCGTCGTATTCCGCACCAGGACACGCGAAGCGCTCACCTTCCGCGGCATGGTCAACGGCGACACCATTCAAGGAACATTCGGAATCCGTGGGATGCACGGCGTATGGCAAGCCACCCGCACGAATTGAAAGACACCAGGGGCTATGGGAACTACCTCGGCTGAAAGTCAGAGCTGTCCAAATTAGCGGTACAACGGCGTTCCGGGCGGCTCACCTTGGCACGGGTGGAGGTAGATGGACAGAGCCGAAAAAAGCTAATTTGGACAGCTCTGGCTGAATGTAGCTGGGCTCTACGCAGAAAGGAAGCGGCGCTTGTCTATCTTGAGAGATTTGATCTTCGAATCCAGCGTCGAAGCCGGCATACCCAGGCGGGCCGCAGCCCCAGCGGGTCCTGAGACACGCCCGCTGGTCTGGGCGAGAGCAGCCTCTATGATCTCCCTTTCTTGGGTCACCAGCTCATCCGCCAACGGCCTGCTCGAGGCGCGCTCGTGAGAAAGCCAACTCTCATCGACCGAAAAATCCTCTGTCTCACACAGAATCACAGAGCGCTCGATCACATTTTGTAACTCACGAATATTCCCCGGCCAGGGATACGATTGCAACCGGTCAAGACTTTTCTTGTCGATGCGCCGTAGCTTCTTACCCGACTTACTGGAGTAGCGGTCGATAAAGTACTCCACCAGCAAGCGAATGTCCTCTTTCCGCTCCCGCAGCGCAGGCATCTCGATAGGGAACACATGGATGCGATAGTACAAGTCGCTGCGAAAAGTTCCCTCAGCGATGGCAGCCGGCAGGTCGCGGTTCGTGGCCGTGATCACACGCACGTCGGTGCGGATCGGGTGGTTGCCGCCCATGCGCTGAAACTCTCTCTCTTGCAGCACCCGCAACAGGGCGACTTGCGTCTCCGCAGGCAGTTCGCCCACCTCATCCAGAAAGAGCGTTCCCCCATCGGCCAGTTCAAAGCGTCCAAGCCTACGCTGTAGCGCCCCGGTAAATGCGCCTTTCTCATGTCCGAACAGCTCTGAAGCAATCAGGTCCCGCGGGATCGCTGCGCAATTCACGCTCACAAATGCTCGCGCGGAGCGGGCCGAGCGTTTGTGAATCGCGCGGGCGATCAACTCCTTTCCCGTGCCGGTTTCACCGGTAATCAGAACGGTGGAGTCGGTGCGCGCAACCTTGGCCACCCGCGCCAACACTCGCTGCAGTGGTGCGGAGACGCCCACGATCTCCTCGAACATCGAGACCTGTTCAATCTCTTCCCGCAGAACCAGGTTTTCCCTTTGGGTTCGATCTTCAGCCCGCTTTCGGTCCTCAATGTCGATCCGCGTGCCGCACCAGCGAACAATCCGCCCTTGTTCGTCGCGCAAGGGACTGATCTGGTAGAGAAACCAGCGATACACGCCATCGTGTCTCCGCATGCGCGTTTCCATCGCGAATGCCTTTCCGTGCGACAGCGCCTCCAAGATCCCGGCCTTGAGCTTATCCAGATCGTCTGCATGAGTAACCAGCTCAAGAAACTGCATCGGGGGCATGGGCGGGATGGGGCCGAAGTACTCTACGGTCGCCCGGTTTCCGTAGGAAGCGCTGGCATCGCCTTCCCAGATAAACATGTGCAGCGGAGCCAGATCGATCACTTGCCTCAGCTGGCGCGCGTGCTCTGCAAGGGCTGCTTCGGCTCGCTTGAGGTCATCGATATTGGTATCGGCGCCATACCAGCGGACGATCTCTCCTTGTTCATCGCGCATCGGTATGGCGCGACTTTGAAACCAGCGGTAGGCGCCGTCTGCGCCGAGCACCCGCTTCTCCACCTCGTACATCTCCCCGGTCGCCATGGCCAGCTGCCATTGCCTCTCAACCCGCGCGGCATCATCCGGATGCAGGTTGCTCTTCCAGTCAAACTCTGCCGCCTTCTCAGATGGAATGCCAACGTACTCCAGCACGCGCTGATTGCAGAAATCGTTCACTCCTTCCTTGCTGTCGCTCCACACCATCGTGGGGACCGAGT
Organism: uncultured Acidobacteriaceae bacterium; assembly: GCA_963788515.1. Classification (GTDB taxonomy): domain Bacteria; phylum Acidobacteriota; class Terriglobia; order Terriglobales; family Acidobacteriaceae; genus PALSA-350. The sequence continues at coordinate 60,552 of CAWBGZ010000015.1, read as the reverse complement.
TTAGGACAAGTTGAAGTTGGTCTTCCGACTTCCTGGCCTGATCGAGAGCGCTCTCGGCCGCAGCCGCCACCCGTTTACGTTCACTGATGTCCTGGATAACTGCCTGGCGCCCTCCCGGCAGCATCGCGGAGAGCGAAACTTCTACCGGGATACTTGTTCCGTCTCTACGCACGAATCTGCGCTCGAAACGGAACGGGCCGGTCTGCTCCTGTTCGACGGGGACCCCGAATGAGGAAAGTTCTTCGGCAAGGTAGGTAGTGAGGATGTGCTTGCCGGCGATCGCTTGCGAAGAAGATTGCAGGAGCTCCTCCCCTGCAGCATTTGCCAAGATGAAATTTCCCTCACCATCCAGCAGGTAGATCGCAACCGGCGTAAGGTCAATCCGAGAGAGGTCCTTCGTTTCGCTCTTGCGCGAAGCCTCTTCGACCCGCTCACGGTTTTTGCTATCGCCAGCCGTGGTCATCTTCCCCAGCTTCCGCCTTTTGGATTAGATGAACATTAACCCATAAAGCCGCTCGAAACAAAGTGTGTCGGCTGAATTCATATCCCGTCGGTACTTGCGGGCCGGGGCAAGCTCCCTTCATTCACGATCTTTCGCGAATTCCCGAAGGCGTCCGCGTCTCGGGATGGAATAACCCTCCTTTATTCAATCATTTGGGTTTGGTGTTCGGCTTGCTTCTAAAAAAGCTGACCTGCGTGCCCCGGCGGAGCAACGTGCCTGTGGAAAGTGAGACATGCAATGCGCAATCTTTACATGACCTGGCAAATGATGTGTGGCGCTGCTCTAAGCTGTGCCTCGAGCGGAATCAGCGTTGTCCTCCTCACCCTGGCGATCCTCGCATGGAACAATTGCCGGCCGCCATCAGGACAGGATGATCTTGCCGGAGCACGTGGGTCAGAGACATCACGGCGCTGACGGAAACGCAGCGCCAGAAGGAAAATACCTATGTGGAAAGTAGAGAGAACAGACGAGGGCGAACTCGTCGTTTTGCTGGTAAGCGGTCGCATTGAGCACAAGCATCTGACCGAGTTGCGAGAAGTCCTCACCACGGAAGCCGGAAGCCGGAACTTCGTGCTCGACATGAAAGAGGTAAGGCTGGTGGATCAGGACGCCATCACATTTTTGTCCTGCTGCGAAGCGGGCGGCGCGAAGCTTCGCAACTGCCCGGCCTATATCCGCGAGTGGATCGAGAGAGATCGAGAAACAGTCAGTTGTTCTTAGACCTCGCTACTTCAGATGGATCGTGATGCCGGAAGAAATTCGCAGCAAGTTCTGATCGTTGCCGGCAAGGTTGGGCAGCCGGGTATATCCGTAGTCGGCCTGGATTACGCGAAAGGAGAGATGTCTCCGGTACTTGTAATCCATCCCAATGCCCGCGAGCAACGCAAAGGAATTAGCTGAGGATTGAATGAATCCCGCCTTATCCGGAAAAGCCGAATCAAAGCCATGGGCATAACCCACCAGGCCTTGCACGAAAGGCTTGAGGTTGTGGTACGTATCCCATCCGTCGCTCCGCTGATGTCCAAACCTGAAATTCAGGCGAGTCCCCGCGGTCACCATGACCATCGAGAAAGGTTCACCCGTGTTATGGATGTTGCCGGCATGGGTCGCGGTTACATCGACCACCGTCGTATAGGCGCGATACGTGCGAAAGTTTCCCTCGGCGCTGACGCCGTTCATGAAAAAGCAGCCGCATTGACCGGGAGGCGCGTTCACTTCTGTCGGACTATAGGCCAAGGAGACCTCTGCCCGTGGCAAAGAAAAATCTCTCCCTCCCGGCGCGACCTGGCCATGCAGGCCGGGCGCGCCCATTCCCACGATCGTCGCCATGAACAGCAAGGCTAAGGACCTATGCATACCTACTCCCACACCGCGCAGCGTAACCCGCCTACTGGATCGCAAGAGGCACCTCGGTTGAGCGCTGAACTGTCCCTTCGGTGGCTGTCACGGTGATGGAGTAGGGAACTTTCCGCTCCGCGAAAAGCCCCGCACCTGAGCACCCGCTCAGTCCCGCAACTGCAGTCAGGCTGAGCGCTGCAAACAGCGCCATTCCCAGGAATGGGGGGATCCGCCGCAACCGCCTTCGCACCGCTTTCGTTCCGAAGAGAGGAAGCAAAAGTCCCAGGGCGAGCGGCACACGTTCGAAGGGAGACGGTGGTGGCTCGTTCAAGGCAGTCGTTGCTGTCTTGACCGTCATCGTGATGTTCGTTATCTTGCCTCCGGCCGGCAGGGTCGCGGGAGAGAACGTCGCGCTTGCGCCCGCAGGCAGACCAGTCGCTGTGAAGCTCACGTTGTACAGGAATGTCGTCGCCACCTGCGGCTCCACCTGGAGCGTATACACGACCGTGGTTCCGGGCAGGATGGTCGTGTTGTTGTTTCCTACCCGAAGGATGCGCAACTCGTCGATCTGGACTGACACTGCATTCGAGGTGCTGGATAGGAAGCTGGGATCTCCACCATAGCTGGCGGTGATGCTATGTACACCGGGGCCGATGCTGCTGATGGTGAAAACTGCCTGCCCGTTTGCACCGATGGGCGCAGTTCCCAGTTGGACGCCGACGCTCTGATCATAGAAGGTGACCGTTCCCGTTGGATTTGTAAAAAAGGGTTCGTTCGAAACAGAACCCAGCTGTGCCGTAAACGTCACCGGCATGGTGATCATTTGCTCGGCGGGATTGGCAGTCAGGGTTAAGGTTGTAGGGATAATCGAGCCCTGCAACGGGATGGTGGACGAGGTGCTGGTGGCAAAGGAAGTGTTCCCTTCATAAACGGCGTCCACGTAGTGTGTACCGATGCCGGCAATGGTGATATTTGACACACTCGCGGTTGCCGTCTGCGTGAAGGAGTTCAGCAGGATGGTGGTGTTGAAGTCGGCCAACTCGGGAATCGCCAGGTCGGTTGCGCCGTCCCCGTTGAAGTCTGCTGCTACCAGATCGTTGGGAGAATCTCCCAGCTGGGTCGGCGGTCCCGCCGGCGCAAAGCCGCCTTTACCATCTCCCAGCAGCACGGTTAGGGTTTGCGTCTGGGGTTGAGTAATGTCGCCATAGTTATCGACGGCCAGGTCGGTTTTTCCGTCCTGGTTAAAGTCCAGCGCCACCATGGCGAACGGATCTACGCCCACCGTAATCGGCGACCCGGTGGCCGGCGCAAAGGTACCGCCCCCTTGGCCCAGCAGGATCACGACATTTCCCGTTGTGCTGGGGTAGTCCGGGGTGAAGTTTGCCAGCGCCAGGTCGACCTTGCCGTCCCCGTTGAAATCCGCAGCCACGATCGGGCCGGGGTTGTAGTTGCCCGAAGGAATCGGCGAGCCAGGGGCCGGCGTGAAGGTTCCGTCTCCGTTGCTTAGCAGGAGGCTCACGGTGTCATCGCCTTCATTGGTGGCCGCTATGTCGGCTACGCCATCTCCGTTGAAGTCTGCTTCTGCTAAGAAAAACGGGAACTTGCCCACCGGAATCGGCGAGCCGCTTGCCGCCGTGAAGCTGCCGTCTCCATTGCCCAGAAGGACACTTACGGTATTGTCTTTGGCATTGGCTACCGCCAGGTCCAGAAGTCCGTCGCTGTTGAAATCTGCGACGCCTACCGCTTCGGGGAAAGTGCCCACAGAAATCGGCGAGCCGTTGGCCGGCGTGAACGTGCCGTCTCCATGGCCCAGAAGAATGATGACCGTATTGTCGAAGCTACTGGTTTCAGCCAGGTCAGCGTTACCATCACGGTTAAAATCCCCCACCGCCATGGAGCAGTTCGAAGGTTGGTCGTTGGCGATACAAGGAGTCGTTCCGACTCCAAAAATAGGCGAGCCGCTGGCCGGCGTGAATGTTCCGTCTCCATTGCCCAGCAGAACGGTGATCGCATTCTGATAGGAGTCCATGACTGCCAGATCTGGTTTTCCATCCCCGTTGAAGTCTCCTGTGCCGGCGGCTGCAGGCTGGTTGCCGGTGGGGATTGGCGAACCCGGCGCCTGGGTGAAACCATGCCCAAACGTCGGCGTTCCCAGGGGCGCTGTTCCCAAAACGAAGTTGCCGGCGCTTGTGTCCTGAAAAGACACAGTGCCCGTCAGTAGCGGCGGGTGATTCGCAAAGCCGACCACGGTTGCCGTCAGCTGATAGCCGCTTGGGTTACCAGACGCGCTGATCGCTGTGGTGGTCGGATAGAGGCCAGTCACCGTCAAGCTTTCCACGGAGGAGCTGCTGGTGGCCGCGGTTGCGGTCGCCTGGAAGATCGCCTTGTAAGTATGGACGCCGATCGCGGGAATGAATTTAAGCTGTGCGGTGCCCGGTGCGGCGGTTCCAAGGCCGCCTAACTGCGCCTTTCCCACAATAGCGGCATCTTCGCAGCCCGTGGCCAACGACGACTCATCGCAGAAAGTGACTGTCCCGGCGGTCACTGGGACGCTGCTAGCCGTCACCGAAGCAGTCAAAGTCACCGCCGTGTTCCACGCGACCGATGACGAAGAAAGCGTAAGCGTCGTCGTCGTGGATAGCGGAGCCGCCTGCGCTGCCGTCGCCAGGGTACTGGCAACCGTCAGCAGAGCTGACAGGGCCAGCCGCAAATGGCGGCGGGAAGGGGACGCGATTCTCCAACAGGCAGAAAGAAATACATTCCACATACAAACAATCCTTGGTTTCGCACTTTAAATAGCTTGTAAGCACTCACCCCAAAACATGCCGGCACGGAGCGTAACTTGTACTGCTGCAGGTTCTCTCCTACACAGTGGAGCGCTCCTCATGCCCAAGTACGAACTTAGAATGGAGACCCAATCCGGCGCTATTCTAAAGATATCGGTCGGTGGTCGAGTAACATTACTCAGCAGGTCCCCGAGGTGGCATCACCTCATTGGCAACGGCGTGCCCTTGGCGCAAAAATGGGGCGGCCCATGAATGAGCATGGGTACCTCGCCCCGAGCATCCAATTACCACCATTGCAGAGGATTAGGAAAGGTTTGGTTATGTAACCACGCTTGTCTTCGATAGCCGGACTTTGTACTGAGCAAAAGTTGTACCGGCCGGATTCTTCACCAGAGCCGTCGAGCTACAACTTTGGTGTTGGTCACCGAAAAAGGTGCTGTCCGTCATGGAGCTCTGGGAGCAACGAAGGATACAACGACTGCTGCAATTTGCCTCCCGCGTAAGCAATCGCGTTCACCCAAGGTTATCCCTGGAGCTATCGGCTGGCCCGCCTGGGAGCATGAGCAAGCTTGTTGCTCATGCAGGATTACGGGAGAAAGGCTCGGTGGTCTACACGGGTAGCCCACGATCTGTGGGCGGGATAGAGTCTTGCAGGCAAGAAGTAGACGATCGCTCTCAGGAAGACAGCCCAGAGCTACAGCAAGCTGACTTTTCCGCTGCCTATGTCGTAGATGGCTGCATGGATCGCCAGCTTTTTCTGCTTTACCAGATCGGCCAAAACCGGCGACGTCTCAGCCAACACCGATGCTTGCAGGCTGGCATTTTGCCGGCTGGCAGTGGTCAGGTTGCCGTTGGCCCCGGCCGTCGCGGGATGGATGTACTGATACAGGGTGCTGATTTGCCCCGGTACCGCCTTGCCTGCCAGGGTAGCCTTGACGGCGCCGCAATTGGTGTGTCCCAGCACCAGAATGGCTTTTACTCCCAGCACCGCCGCGCCATATTCCAGGCTGGCGATGGTGTCCGGCGTGGCGATGTTGCCCGCCACCCGAACCACGAAGACATGACCGATGCTCTGGTCGAAGACCAATTCGACCGGCACGCGCGAGTCGGCGCAGGAAAGTACGGCAGCGAACGGCTCCTGGTGTTCTTCCGTCTCAGCTTTCAAAATGTCAAGATCTTCCTGGAACGAGATAAGCTTCTGGGCGACGTAACGCTGGTTGCCCTTGATCAGCAGATCGATGGCATGCTCAGGTGTGTCCGGCCGCTGGATAACCTCCCGTTGCGCCTGGTACAAACCTCGCGCCGAAGTGGTGGTGAATCCTGCCAGGCTGAATGCCGCCAGCTTTAGAAACTCTCTGCGCTTGTTACCTGCTTTCCAGACCATCCGTCCTCCCGGCACCTTCGAACCGGGATAAGAGTATCCCCTGCCGGCCTTCGAATAAAGCGGAGTTTTGCACAGCCGTGCTTGCCCTCGGCCGAAAGGAGCTACAGCGACCGCAGGAAATTCAGCAGGTCCTGCTACACGGACGTTTTTCCCAAGCAACAGCTTTTATCGACCGGCTATGTGCGTCAGTACTCCATTCCGGTTACCAAGGACAACGGCGCCGTTAGGAACGGTGTAGTCTTCCACATCACAATCGATCTAAAGTTACTTCACACAAGCCGCTCACGCTTGTAGGGTGAGTGGGCAGCTACTACAAGATGGCGCGGAACCCAAGCGGTCAGGGGAAGGTCTGCAAAGCCTTTTATTGCTGGTTCGATTCCGGCCCGCGCCTCCAAAATCCAGAACATCTCTTCTGTGCGATATGCTTTCCAGCGGCGGCCTCTGTGGCCGGCACTGGATGGGGGAAAGAACGTGGAGAAGAGGTTGTTGGTCGTCGGTAGTATCAATATCGACCTGGTAGCGTGCGCAAACCGTCTCCCGGCCCCGGGCGAAACAATTCTGGGTAGCAGCTTCGATGTTTTCAACGGAGGCAAGGGCGCCAACCAGGCCGTCGCCGTCGCCAAGCTGGGCGCGCAAGTGGACATGATTGCGTCTCTCGGCACAGACCTCTTCACCGAGAGGCTGCTCTCCGGTCTGAAAGCCGCCGGCGTCGATACCCACGCGGTTCAAATGGTGGCCGGACCCTGCGGAGTGGCCCACATTTCGAGAGCAGACAACGGGGAGAACTCCATCATTGTCGTCCCAGGGGCCAATCGTGTGCTTTCTGCCGCCTATATCGACGCCCATTTGGACGTCGTCCAGCAAGCCAAAATGATCCTGGTGCAGCTCGAGACTCCATTGGACGCCGTCATCCGCCTGGCGGAACAGGCCGCGGAAGCGAAGACTCCCTTGATGCTGGATCCTGCTCCGGCCGTACCCCTGCCGGAGGCGCTGCTAAGCCGCACCACCTGGCTCACGCCCAACGAAACCGAGGCGAAAATCCTGTTGGGTCGCGTCAACATCGATTCCGCTACCGCCGCCGAAAAACTACTGGCAATGGGGGTGCGGAATGTAGCCCTCAAGCTCGGGTCGCAGGGCGTCTTTGTGGCCGGACGCGATTGCACCGCGCAGCTGATTCCCGCCTTCCCGGTAAAGGTTGTCGACACCACTGCGGCCGGGGACTGCTTTAACGCCGCCTTCGCCGTCGCCCTCACCCGGGGAAAACCACCCGCCGCCGCCGCCCGTTACGCGGCCGCCGCCGCCGCGATCTCGGTAACCCGGGCCGGCGCCCAACCCTCGCTGCCCTCTGCCGCGGAAGTCGAAGCCTTTCTAGCCAAAGCATGAAAACCCCAGAGGCCAAAAAAGTCCTGTGGCCCATTCAAGCTTTTCTCGCCAGAAAAAGTCCCGGGTGGCCCATTCAAGCCTTCTTTTGGCTTGAGTGGGCGCGATGCTGTCGGCCGATGTATGAGCGCCCTAACGCACCTGGAGTGTCAAAAAATCAAGCCACCCCACGAGCGTGACGAGGAAGGCCAGCCTGAAAGACCACTAAATCTTCTGACCGCGTTTCTATAACAAATTGTGTGCCGCAGGGCACAAAAGCGATCGATCCCCGGCCCAGAGATGTGCATTGGCCCGCAGAAGTCACCAAAGCCGAGCCATGCAATACCAGCAGCGCTTTGGGCCCATACGGCGCGTCGCCGGCGTACCGGCTGTGCGGCGTGAGCGCGATGCGGCTCAACTCGAACTCCTCCGCCGGGGTTCGATACACGCGTTCCTGGCTGCTCACCACTTCTCCCCCGAAGACATGGGGAGTACCGCCCTCGAAGGTGAGAATATTCAGCAATTCCGGAACGTCGACGTGCTTGGTCGTCAGCCCTCCACGCAGCACGTTGTCGGAGTTGGCCATCAGCTCAACATTGACCCCTTCCAGATACGCATGCAGAACGCCCGCCGGCTGGAAAGTGCCTTGCCCAGGCAGCAGGTGGACCAGGTTCAGCAGATACACGCTGAAGATTCCACGATCGCGGTGCCCACCCGGCAAAGGAAAATTCTCCGCCGCCCGCAAAGCCCAGTAGTCAGCGCTGTTCTTATCCGGGATCGGCTTTGCCTGCAGCCGGGCAAGCAACCCGTCGAGCAACCCATCCACTTGCTCCTGAGGCATGGTCATAATCGTGCTGTAGAGTTCGCGCAGCAAGCCGCGCCGCATCTCATGATCGTGGCCGGCTTGAACCAGCCGCTGGGGAAAGCCAGGCATCACCGCACTGAGCTCAGGCGTCTCGCGAAAGCTCTCCGCGATTCGCTCCAGCGGCCGAAAACCATGCAGCATCCAGAACTCTGTCAGTGCCACGCCGATTTCCGGTTTGTGGTTATCGTCCTTGTAATTCCGGCAACCCGCCTCGAGGCGGATGCCCTCAGCGTTCTCCCGCGCAAAGCCGCGCCGCGCCTGCGCCAACGTAGGGTGCGCTTGAATGGAGAGCATCTTGTGCACGTCGAGAATTTTGAAAAGATAAGGCAGCCGGCCACCGAAACGGGCGTTGGCAGCCTGGCCCAGGATTTCTTCGGGCGCCTCCGCGATCAGCTCGTCGAGAGGCTCCTGCGCGCCCCCAGCTTCGGCCATGGATGGCGCCTTCCCATGAGCGCCAATCCACAATTCGGCGAACGGTTTGCGCGTCGCGTTTTCCATGCCCAGCAGATCGGGGATGAAGTTGTGCCCGCCCCAGTCGTAATGCTGGACCACTCCGTGCAGCGTCAGTACGCCTGCCTCAACCATCGACAGCTTTCTCCATCTTGCGCAGGATACCCGCAGGCTCGGCCACCCCCATGGCGGCGATCGCGTCGGCGCGGCTTTGCGTATCGGCAACGGCGTAGATGCGCAACTCATCCGCATTTCCTGAGGGCCGCACATGCGCCACTTCGCCGTTGGCGAACAGAATGCGCACTCCGTCTGTATAGTCCACGTGCGTGATCCCGGCAAATCCCAGCGCCGGCGTAAAAAACTGCGCCAGATCATTTCGGATCGCGTCCGATGCTGCCGCATGATCATCGGTCGGAGTGAATCGGCCCACGATCTTCAACGCAGTCGCTCGCGGAAACTGCTTCAGCAAAGCGGCGCGGCTGTAGCGCTTGGGCAAACGGGCGAACAGATCAACCAAGGAAACCCCATTTTGCTCCGCGGCAAACAGCACACCCAAGATAGGCAAACCCGCGTCCCGGGTCAGCAGGGGCTGCAGGATAGCGCCGTTGCGCGCAATCGAAGAGCCGGTCAGGAATCCTCCATTGGGCTCCCATCCGCAAACCCGCTTCTTCCCCTGGGCGAGTGCGGCTTCCATGCCAGCGATCACGAAAGGTGAACCGATACGCGTCTTCGGCTCTACCACGGGCGCGAGCTTCCCTCGATCGATGGCGTCGTTGCAACTGATGGGAACCACCACCGCGTCCGCCTGCAGATATTCAGCCACCACCATGCCAACCAGATCACCACCGAAGAAATGCACCTTAGCCGTCAGCGGGTCCACTCCTAGAACCAGGGGCCGATCGCTATCGCCGTCAGTGGAGACCACTGCGTGCAGCGGCCCGCTGCTCTTGGCCGCCTCATCGGCTAACCCCTGAATCACCGCCAGCTGCGCCGCATCGATATTTTCCGTATCAATGGGAACAAAGGTATCGCTCCGCCCACCCTTCACCACCTGTGCGCCCAGTTGTTCCAGAATCTCCACCAGCAAATCCCGCCCCACCGCCGAGTGTTGGTAGACCAGGATGCGCTTGCCGTCGAGCGTGGAGCCCGAGAAAAAATGGGTAAACCGCTCGATGTATGCAGCGCGTGCATCGCCATGCTCTGCTGGAAGCTCCTGGTGGCCGCACTTGAGCATGCCTCGCTCATTGAACAACGATCGGTCCCAGGGCTGCTCGTACAGCCTCTGCCGTACCTGCCTCACCTGTTCGTTGATCGGTGCTTCCTGCTCCTTGAGCAGCTCGCCCTGGCTGCTATTGGTTTTGTAACCGTTGCGTTCGAAGGGAATGTGGCTGCCCGTTACCATGATGCTGCCTTTGTTACGCGACAATGCAAAGCTGGCCAGCGCGGGCGTGGGTATGCGGCCCAGGTTCACCGCCCGCATGCCTGCGTCGCCGATCGCCTTAACGATGGCCTGAGCAATCTCCCCCCGGCCTCCCTCTTGTGCAACCAACTCGCTGGAGCTGGGCCGCAGATCATAGGCGAAATAAAAATCTTCCTCCTGCCGGATGCCGCCCTCCGCAAGCGGCAACGACTGCAGGTACTCCAACTCGGCCAGCGCATTGAGATAGATCTCCAGTTGGGTGAGGTCCACCACCTTGCCCCGCCGCCCGCTGGTTCCAAATCCCAACACTTGCGGCTCGTAGTTCAGCCGCGAACGCAACGAATCAACTTTTGTGACCACACTCATGCTTGCTTCCTATTTCGCACCATGTCTCATAGTATCTGCTGCCCTCAATCGTGGCGGTATTCCCTAACCGTCGTATAAAGCGCGGTTTTCTTCTTGTCCGCGCTGAGGCCGCCCCATAGACTCGCACCCATGAACCTGAATTCGCCCGGCCGCAAAACCATTCTCAGGCTTACGCTTCTCCTCTTCGCTGTATCTGCCCAGTCCCAACAGCCCGCCGGGGCCCGGCAGGTATTCGACGGCGCCATGCTGCCCGGCATAGAGGTCGTCACCTTCGAGCACAGTGACACCCTCTTTCCGGTGAATAAAGTGCTCCGCGGCGGAGCGGTCCGCCCTCTCCTCCCGGCGGGGAAGCAGCTCAAGAACGTTCACTTCCAATCACGCGATGCCGAGTACGACCTGTTCGACTATCTCGCCGACAATCGCGTTGCCGGCTTGCTCGTGCTTAAGGATGGCAAGGTGGCCTTCGAAGATTATGAGCTCGGCGCCGGACCAGCAACCCGCTGGATCTCGTTCTCCATGGCCAAATCCGTGTCCTCGACGCTGGTGGGCGCAGCGCTCCAGCAGGGTTTCATCACCAGCCTGGATGAGCCTCTGACTCATTACCTGCCGCAGCTCAAGGCAGGCCCCTACGACGGCGTGAGCATCCGCAACATCATGCAAATGGCCTCCGGAGTGAGGTGGAACGAGACCTACACCGACCCGCATTCGGACCGCAGAAAGTTATTGGACAAACAATTAGAGCGGAAGCCCGGCGCAATCCTTGCCTATATGAATACTCTGTCCAAAGCCGGCCCTCCCGGTTCCATTTGGAACTACAGCACCGGCGAATCCTTCCTCGTAGGGGCGTTGCTGGAGGCAGCAACCCATAAGCCGCTCGCGACCTATCTTTCTGAGACGCTCTGGTCGCGCCTCGGCATGGAGCAGGATGCTACCTGGTGGGTCGAAGCCCCCGGTGGCATGGGTTTGGCAGGCAGCGGTCTGGGCGCAACCTTGCGCGACTACGGGCGCTTCGGCTTACTGGTGCAACAGGACGGCACCCTCAACGGGCAGCGCGTCGTGCCCGCGGGATGGTTTCAGGAGGCAGGGAGTGCCCACGTCATCGGCGGAGAATCCGTCGACTACGGTTATTTATGGTGGCCCGTTCCCGCGGGCGATCCTATTCATCGCGGCGCCTTCCAGGCGATTGGCATCTTCGGCCAGCATCTCTATATCAACCCGCAACAGAAGCTGGTCATCGTGGTGCTGAGCGCGCGTCCCAAACCAGACGCTGACTTCAGCCCGGTCGATGACCTGTCATTTTTTGCGGCCGTGGCAAAGTCACTGCAATAGTTGCAATCATCACGCCGCGCCCTCTTCAATCGGGTCCTTTACGATAAACCAATACGAAAGCGCGCCCAGCGTGGTGGCCAACGAGCAGATCATCAACGCAATGTGGAACGAATGTGTGTGGTCGAGCAGCCAGCCGGTAATGATCGGCGCCAGCGAGGCGCAAACAAAGCTGCCGAAGTTTTGAATCGCGCTCACCGAGGCAACCATGTGCGCTGGAGACAATGCCTGCGCAAGCCCCCATCCTGCGTTGCCGCCAAAGTAGATGAAGAAAATTGCAATGCTCACGCAGATCACGGCGCCGGTGGCAGTGGCTGTATAAGCAACCGCGAGTGTGCTCAACGCTGAACAAAACATTCCGCCCACGATAAGAATCTTGCACGCGGCAATCGGAGCGAGACCGCGCCGGATCAACCGGTTCGACGCTCCTCCACTCACAATCGAGCCAATTGTGCCGAAGAGGTACGGAATGATCGCGACCCATCCGGTCCTGGCGATGGTCAGGTGCCGTTCCGCCTGCAGGTAGCCGGGCAGCCACGATAAATAGAGCCATGTGGTGTAGTTGATTCCGCCGAAGCCCAGCATCATGCCCCAGATGGTGCGCAAGCGAAATAGCCGCTTCCATACGCGCAGCGACATTTCTGTCCGCGGCCGCTCCGGTTCCAGGCCCAGGGATTCTGCTTCGGCAGGAGTCAATGCCACCCGCTCGCGATCGCGATAGAGGGGATGCCAGGCGAGCGAGAGCAGCAGGCTGAAGAGTCCCACGCTCACAAACATTGCTCGCCAGCCAAAGGCCAGCATGATCACCGTCAATATCGGAGGAGCGACGGTGACTCCGAGGGTGTTGGAAGCGGTCAGCAGTCCTGTCGGCAGTCCGCGATCGCGAACCCCGAACCAATCATTCATCACCTTAACGCCGCAAGGCATCATCGGCGCTTCCCCTGCGCCCAGCGAAATGCGGGTCGCCATGAAACCTCCGAAGCTGCTGACCAGGCCCGTCGCCATCTGCGCCAGCGACCAGACAAACATGCCTACGGCCAGAATCACCCGTGAGCCCAGGCGATCGAGCATCAAGCCGATCGGCAGCTGCGCTATCCCGTAGGCCAACGAAAAGGCGGAGAGCAGCGCTCCGATCTGGGTGCCAGAGAGGCCCAGGTCGGCACGTATGCTGGTATTTGCAATGGAGAAAGAAGTGCGGTCGAGATAGTTGACGATGCCGGCCGCAAACAGGAAGGCGACGGCAAAAAATCGCATCCGGCTGACACGGGATGGCCGGGGATGTGCAACTTCGGAAACCGTTCTCCGCACGCACCCTCCCGGCCCCGTTATGATCGCAGACGGAGAGCCGAATGGTCTATTTCATCACCACCGCAGTTTTGATCATCACCGTGGCCGCCTGTTTTCTGTGGGGGCGCAGAGGCTGGGCTCCGTTTGGCTGGATGCAGTGGGTTTTGCGCGTCGTTGTAGCTCTGCCTCTGCTGGGCTCCGCACCACTTCACTTTATCCGTACCTCTCTGCTGGCCAGCATCATCCCACCCTTTTTCCCTTACCGTCCGCAGCTTGTTCTGCTCACTGGAGTGCTGGAACTTGCCGGAGCGATTGGCCTCTTATGGCCCAGGTTCACGCGCCTCGCCTCCGCCTGTCTTGCCGTCTTAATGGTCGCGATCTTCCCAGCGAATGTGTACTGCGCCAATCACACCGTGGGCGGCTTGCACCTGCCCAGCGTGCGGGTTCGCTTAGCGATGCAAGTTATCTACATCGTGCTGATGCTGGTGGCCGGCTGGGGAATCCCGCATCGGAAGTCTGTTGCCGCTTAGGGGACCTGCGGTTTCCTTCCGTCCTAACAAATATGATGTCTTGCCCACCCTAAACTTTGTCATCCCGAGCGCCGCCGAGGGATCTGCGGTTTCTTCCCTTCAGGGCGAAAAATATATCTTCCGAATGCTCTCCCTCTCGGTATAGCGAAGGCTGGGTGCCCCATTCAAGCCTTCTGTTGGCTTGAGTGGGCTACCACGGCTGCTCCTTCTAGCTCCCTTTAGGCAAGAACTGCAACGTGTAAGCAGTGGACGGATCAAACGGCTTCGAGATCACCTTCAACTCCAGAAGTTGCTGGTACATACTCGTCCACCGCGCCGGATCGAACCGGCCCAACTCAGCTCCGCTGGGATCATCACCGGCGATGAAGTGTTGATCTCTTAGCGCCTCGTAGCTGAACTTCATCTGTGGCACGCTCAAAGCCGGATTGAGCTTGGCGATCGCGGCATTGATGTCATCTGGATTTTTTAAATAATCGCGCCACCCCCGCAGCGAAGCACGCACGAACTTGGCCACCGTCTCCGGATGCTGTTGCAGGAACGCACGCGAAGTAACCACCACCCGATACGGGTTGTATCCCGTTTCGCTGATGAGCATAGTGCGCACCGGCACGCCTGCCTGGCGCGCGAAGAAAGGCTCAGACGTGACAAAGATCTGCTGGATATATCCAGGGTCCTGGAGAAAGTTGGCCACGCTGTACGTCGCCGGAATCTCCCGCACATTTTTCAACTGGTACCGTTTGACCAGATACTCAAACCAGGTCGATGCGCCGAGCCGGATCGCCACCGCACGCCCATCCAGATCCTTGAAGCTATGAACCGGAGAATCCTGGTGCACCATCACCGCCTGCGGATCGCGTTGCATCGTCGCCATCACTGCTACCAATGGGGCGTCGTTGCCGATCGACTCCAGGACATTATCCGAGGACCCCATGGCAAACTGCACCGCGTTGACTGAAACCTCCTGGGTGGAGTTCACATAGGGGCCATTGGGGAGAATGGTTACGTCCAGGCCTTCGTCCTTGTAGTAGCCACGAATCTGGGCGTCGTAAAAGCCTCCATGCTCTGGTTGGGGATACCAGTCCGTTTGCAGCTTTACCGGAGTGAGCCCGCTCGAGGCCTTCCGTTCGCAGCCCCCCAGCACAACGCACATGCCCAACACCAACACGCTAAGTCGTAAAGGCATCCTCATGCATTGCAGCGTAGCATTCCCATCCTCATTGCCGGAGAGCAATTTTCTCGCCCAGGCTGGCAGCGAAAGCGAGCAGCCGCGCGTCGCCGCCCCGCGCCGCAACCAACTGCACACCGCCGCCCTTGGCCGACAGCGTGACTGCGGGCGTACCGGCCAGACTGATCGGCGTGGTGTAGCGCAGGATCTTCAGCCGCGTGGCGGAGTGGTCCGCGCCAACTGGCAGAGTAGTCATAGGCGCGCACGGCAGCATGAGAAAGTCATGCTCCTGCAGCAACTGATCCATCTTCCGGCGAAACACCACATGGCGTTTGCGCAAATCTTCGATGGTAGCGTCAGAGAGCGAAGCGCCCCACGCCAGCCGATCCCTGATCGTGGGTTCAAAGTGTTCGAAGTATCCGCGATGGATTGCGGCTGCCTCGTGTGCCTGGATGCCACCAAAGATCTCCCGCGAATCCGTCCAGAACTCAGGCTCGAAAACACGAATCTGCGCGCCACTCCCACGTAGCTCCGTCTGCCACCCGCGATACATCGCCAACACCGCCGGCTCACAGTCGTGCAGATATGCCTCGCCCACGGCAGCGATGGTCACGCCATGCGGTGCCGCAACCACCGGCACATCGAGCAGCGCGGCCGCCAACGCCGGCCCGTCGCGCAGATCGCGAAAAAGCCATCCCAGGGTGTCGAAGGAGACGGCCAGATGGAACCCGCCCTCCCAGGCCTGGGCGCCGCCGAGCCCCAGCGAAGAGCGATAGCCCGCTAACCCGCACAGTGCCGCCGGCACGCGAATGGATCCCCCCGTATCCGTGCCGATGGAGGCCACCGCCGAGCCCTCCTGCACGCTGGCCGAGCTTCCGCTGGATGAGCCTCCGGTGAGCGTCTGCGGATTGTTAGGCTGCACGCAATCGCCGTACTCGCTGTTCTCGCCCGTGATGCCATAGGCCAACTGATGCAGATGGGTCTTGCCCATGATCAGGGCGCCGGCTTGTCGCAACCGCGCAGCCACGGCGGAGTCAGCCGCCGCGATGCCGTTCTTCTCCGCATAGAAATGGGAGCCGCAAGTGGTAGGGTAGCCCGCGACATCGAAGCAATCTTTAACCCCGACGGGGACGCCGAACAGCAGCGGCCGCTGCTCCGGGTTGGGAAAGCGGGCAGTCAGGGCCTCCGCTTCCGAAAGCACGCGTTCGCGGTCCAGGGCCAGATACACGTTACGGCCGGCGTTGCTATTGGCGCGCGCCAGCGCTTCCTGTGCTTGTACAGCCGGCTCGCGCGTGGAAAGGGCTGTTTTGAGTGGGGGCAAGAGAGACATAACGGTTTGTGTATACCACGCCCTGCCTGCACCCGATCTCCGGAAATGATTTAAACTTTCACATGACCGTTGAACAACTCGCTGTCTGTGACGCCACCGCGGCGGACGAAGCCCACCTCAAAGCACTGGTCAAATTTACTGCGCTTAGTTTTAAAACCCCCCGCCCCGTGCCCTTTGGCGCCCTGATCGTCGACAGCCACAGCGGAGAGACGCTCATGCGCGGCCGCAATGCAGTCGCCATCGAAAACGACCCCTCAGCGCACGCAGAGCTGCGCGCCGTGCGCCTGGCCTCGAAAAAACGCAAGAGCTACTCCCTCAAGGGCTATACACTTTATTCCACCTGCGAACCTTGCCCCATGTGCATGGCCAATGCTCTCTGGGCAGGGCTCGATCGTGTGGTCTACGGCGCCACCATTGAGGATGCGAATCGCTATTGCCGCCAGATCCAGATTCCCGCCGCCGAGCTTGCCCGGCGAAGCGACATGCAATGCACCGTAATCGGCCCCGTCCTGCGTGAACTCTGCAATGGCCTCTTTACCCATCCGCGAATGCAAGGGGCCTTCGCCACCTGGGGCACCCGTAAGGCATAGGAGAGAAAGGAACAGCCACATGACGACGCCGCTTGAAGTGTCCCTGGCCGCAATCCTGGGCGACCCTACGCGGGTCTCGACCGTTCCCCAGGTCGTCAACCGCCTGTCACGCGACTTCTACTGGTACTCCCCTGTGCTGCGCAAGCGGCTCGATGGCAAAGTAGCCGACGTGGTCGTTCACCCCCTGAACGTCAAGGAAATTCAAGATGTCCTGCGCTACTGCTACGCTCACGACATTCCCGTCACGCCGCGAGGCGCGGGGACAGGGAACTACGGCCAGGCGGTGCCGCTCCACGGCGGAGTGCTGCTCGACCTCTCGCGCATGGACCAGATCGAATCGATCACCGCCGATGGGGTCGCGATCTGCCAGCCGGGTGTGCGCCTGGGCGTGCTCGAAGCCGAGGCGCGCAAAGTGGGATGGGAACTACGTTGCTACCCGTCCACCGTAGTGAAGGCCTCAGTAGGAGGCTTTCTGGCCGGCGGTTCGGGAGGCATCGGCTCGGTGGCGCACGGCGGCCTGCGAGACTTCGCAACCGTGCGTGCCCTCGACGTAGTCACCATGGAAGCCGAACCTCGCCTCGTCCATCATGAAGGAGAAGCCATTCACGAGATCCTGCACGCCTGGGGCACCAATGGCATCATTACCCGCGCCTGGCTGGCATTGGCCCCCAGTGTCGCGTGGGGGCAATGTGCCGTGGCCTTCGATACCTTCGATCAGGCACTTGATTTCAGTGAGCGGGTAGCCACTTCAGACGATTGGACCAAGCGCCTTGTCACCACCTTCGAGTGGCCCATCCCTTCGTTCTTCAGCCCGGTAAGCACGCTCGCCCCCGAGGGCAAGGCGCTGATTTTTTTCCTCATCGCGGAAGCGCAGCGCGCGACTCTGGAAGCAGCCGTCCGCGAGGCTGGCGGAGTAATGACTCACTCCGCGCCCTACCACGGTCTGCGTACGGTGCCCCTGCTCTCCGACTACACCTGGAACCACACCACCCTCTGGGCCATGAAGGCCGATCCTGCCTACACCTATCTGCAATGCGCCTTTGACGCGGTGACTGCCCGCAGCCAGTTCGCCCGCCTTAAGCAGCGATTCGGCAGCGAATTTCTATTCCACCTCGAGTTCATGAAGAACGCCCAGGGCGTAGTCTTTCCCGGGTCTATTCCCGTGATCCGCTTTACCACCGAAGAGCGCTTGAACGAAATGATCGACTACTGTCGTGAGATCGGGGTCAGCGTGGCCAATCCCCACGTGAACAATGTCGAGGGCGGAGGCCGTTACCGGAGCGACAACGTGCAGCTGCTGGCCAAATACAAGTACGACACCAAGGGCTTGTTAAACCCGGGCAAGATGGTCACTTTCGAAAAAGCCCCCGCCGGAGCCTCCATCGCATGAAGAGCTGGATCCCCGACAACCGCAACTTCGCCTATCTCACCTGGAAGCAGGTCGACGCGCTGCCCCGCGATAAGACTCTCCTGGTGCTGCCCACGGCGGCCATCGAGCAGCATGGTCCACACCTTCCGCTGGCCACCGACACGCTCATCAACAGCATTCTTCTCGGCGCCGCGCTGGCGCGCATGCCGCAAGAAACATCGGTCTACGCCCTCCCCGCGGTCTGTTACGGCAAAAGCAACGAGCACATTGGTTTTCCCGGAACCCTCTCCGTATCTTCCACCACTTTCATGGCCGTGTTGCGCGATTTGGGAGCCAGCATCGCCGCTTCTGGTTTCAAAAAATTAGCCCTCTTCAACACCCATGGAGGCAACTCATCCTTGGTCGACGTGATGGCGCGCGACCTGCGGGCAGAGTTCGATCTCCGTCTCTTCTCCCTCTTCGGCTCCGGAGGCGCGGCCTTCACCGGCCTCGGCGCGCAGGAGCGTGCCTACGGCTTCCACGCCGGCGAAGTAGAAACCTCCTTTCTGCTCAGCGCCATCCCAGGGCTGGTACACACCAACGAGTACACCGTGAACTACATCGCGGACATTGAAAAACCCGAGCTCCTGCGTCCGGAGAATTCGCCCGCCAACTTCGCCTGGCTCACTCGCGACATTGCGCCCAGCGGAGTCATGGGCGATCCCAATCCCGCAACAGCGGAGAAAGGCACGCTCTGGATCGACGAAGCAGCCACCAGAATTGCAGCAGCCCTGACCGCCATGGCCGCATACGAGAACTGGCATAAACCCTGAAGCTCTGAACGTCAGTAAAAGGTTGGGTGGCCCATTCAAGCCCGCCGTTGGCTTGAGTGGGATAATCGAAGGCCAGTTTCGAGATTTCTGTACGACCGTCACTCCTGATGAGAACTAACCCATGATCGACTGCGGCTCCGGCGTGCATCTCCAACGCGCTCAGCACTGCACCATGTCCGACGGAGTAGTACTGGTCTCCGACCACTACTACCCACCGGCTCCTGGACCGCACCCAACCCTGCTCATGCGTCAACCCTATGGCAGGGACATTGCCTCGACCGTGGTCTACGCCCATCCCGTCTGGTTCGCTGCCCATGGCTACAACGTAGTCATTCAGGACGTGCGCGGCCGCGGGGATTCCGAAGGCGACTTTTATCCCTTCCGCACCGAAGGCCGAGACGGAGCGGAAACCATCCGCTGGCTCCGTACGCGCACCGAATCCAACGGCAAGGTAGGCATGTACGGCTTCTCCTACCAGGGAATCACCCAGTGGTTAGCCGCGGCCGAGCAGCCGGAAGGCCTACTCTGCATCGCCCCCGCCCAGACCGCATGCGATCTCTATCACGGCTGGTTCTATCGTCAGGGAGTTCTGCGGTTGGCCTCGACCCTGGGCTGGGGTCTGCAGATGTTGAAAGCAGATGCTCGCCGCCGCAAACTCCGCACCGCCAGCGACGGCCTGGAAAAGGCCTGGACCGATCTCCGCAGCCAGCCCTTGGTCACGCCCTACGGCTTGCATCCCCAACTGCAGCACGAGGGCCTGCCCACCTACGTGCACGACTGGATCACCCACGACACTCCCGGCCCTTACTGGTCCGCCCTCGACCTGAGCGAATCGCTCCATCGCATCACCATCCCAGCACTCCACTTCTCCGGCTGGTTCGATACCTACCTGGGCGGCAGCATAAATGGCTTTCGAGCCCTGTCCGCGCGAAAAGATCAATATCTGGTCGCCGGGCCCTGGGTGCACATCCCGTGGGGAGAAATCATCGGCGAGCACAACCTCGGCCCCGAGGCACTCCTCGACACCGACACGCTGCTGCTGCGTTGGTTCAATCACTGGCTAAAAGACAGCGGGGAATTCACCCACCAACCGCGCATTCGCCACTTCGCTCTGGGCGCCAATCGCTGGTGCGACGCAGAGAGCTTTCCCCCAACCAGCCTCTCTCTCTATCTGCACAGCGCAGGCCGCGCCGACTCGCGCAAAGGAGACGGCGCACTCTCGACCACACCTCCCACTTCTACCGAACCGCGCGACATTTTCGTCTACGATCCCGAAGTCCCAGTCCTCGCCCCGGGAGGTGCGCCCGCGCTGCCCGGGCCCATCAATCAAGCCCAGATGGAATTAGGCAACAATCTCCTCGTCTTCACCACGCCTCCCCTGGCCGAACCAATCCACATCTTCGGATCGCCGCAGCTCAAGCTCTACGCCATCACCTCTGCCGCCCACGCCGACTTCACCGGCAAACTGGTGCGCCTGCGTCCCAACGGTCAAGCTGATTTTGTCTGCATAGGCATCGCGCGTTCTTCGTATCTCTTCCGCGACCATGGTTACGCAGCAGACACCATCCACCACTGGCAAATCGAGCTAGAGCCCACCTCGTGTGTTTTTGCCGCCGGCGACGCGATCCGGCTGGAAGTGGCCGGCAGCGCCTTTCCCCTGTACGACCGCAATCCATCCACCCTCGTGAAGCCATGGCTGGCGGACTCGTGGAACTGGCAGCGTTCCACCCACATGGTGCTGCATGACGCGCAGCATCCCTCCCGGTTGGAACTGCCGTTGGCGGCAACCTCATGAGCGCGGAAGTGCGAGTACCGCAAGTCGAACTCTCCGCCGTCAGCAAAAGCTATGGCAGCACCACCGTGCTGCAACACATCGATCTCACCATTGCCAAGGGTGAATTTGTCAGCCTCATCGGTCCTTCCGGCTGCGGCAAGTCCACGTTGCTCAAGCTCATCTCCGGACTTACCAATGCCACGTCCGGCACCATCCTGGTCGACGGCATGACGCCAGTGAACGCAAGAGAAACCATCTCCTACATCTTTCAGGACGCCACCCTCTTACCCTGGAGAACCGTCACCAGCAATGTAGGCCTGGGGCTGGAGCTCGAGCACGTCGCCCGCGAAGTCCGCAAACAAAAAGTGCAATCCCTCCTTGAGCTGGTAGGTCTCACCCATGTGGCGCGCGCTTATCCGCGGCAACTCTCGGGCGGAATGAAGATGCGCGTATCGGTCGCCCGCGCCCTTGCTACCAGGCCCCGCCTGTTGCTGCTCGACGAGCCCTTCGGAGCGCTCGACGAGATGACCCGCGATCGTCTCAACGAGGAACTGCTGCGCCTGCGAGCGGAACAAGACTGGACCGCTGTCTTCGTCACCCATTCTGTCGCCGAGGCGGTTTTTCTTTCCACCCGCATCATTGTGCTGGCGCCATCGCCGGGCCGCATCGCACAACAAATAGAGATCGACCTCCCCTTTCCCCGCACCAGCGTCACGCGCGAGAGCCCGGAGTTCGAATCCTACGTGACCCATGTATCCCGGACGCTGCGCGGGGTGCACAGCGCATGAAGAAATATTTCGTAACCCTGCTCAACGCGCTGGCCGTCTTTGCCGGGCTCCTGCTCATTTGGCAGGGCCTTGACATCGTCTTGCATCTGCCGCCCTACATGCTGCCCCCGCCCCTGGCCGTTGGCAGGGCAGTCGTCGCCCGTTTCCCCTCGCTGATGGCGTCGTTGGCGATCACATCTGAGGAGGCGGCAGGAGGCCTGGTAGCCAGCATTGTTGTGGGAGTGTTGATCGCGTTGCTCTTCGCGCAATCCCGCTGGATACGGCGCATGCTCTACCCCTACACCATCCTGTTGCAGACGGTCCCCATCGTTGCCGTGGCCCCACTGATATTGATGTGGGTAGGTCCGGGCACATTGTCGGTCACGCTGGTGGCCTTCATCATCTGCCTGGCGCCGATCATCGCCAACACCACCCAGGGCCTGATCAGCGTAGAGCCGAATCTCATCCACCTCTTCCTCATGCACAATGCCTCGCGCTTGCAGATCCTCACCCGGCTACGATTGCCGCATGCCGTGCCGTCGCTCTTTGTTGGGATCCGCATAGCCGCCGGCATCTCTGTGATCGGAGCCATCACCGGGGAGCTCTTCGCCGGCTCCAGTAGGGTAGGTGAGGGCGGTCTGGGCTACTCTATCCTCTACGCCAGCGCCCAACTGCAGACGGATTATCTTTTTGCTCTGGTACTGGCCGCGACGGTGTTGGGTTTTGCCTTCTTTTTTCTGGTCATGTTTCTGGAATGGTATTTTCTGCACAACTGGCACGAATCCGCTCGTACCATGACGGATGAATAGGAAGGGCGTGGTCCAACGACGAGGGCTTAGCCCCCGAGACAAGTTTTTGTTCTGAAGGGTGTGACAAAGCATGGGTGGCCCATTCAAGCCGTCCTTTGGCTTGAGTGGGTGGCAAGCTTCAGCTGTACCTCCGTGTTCTGAATCAGAGAAGGCTTTAGCCGTGCCGTATCTGCCGTGCACTGATGAGCTGAGGTACGCTTTAGCTTTACTGGGAGGAACGATGCTTCGTCTGGAATCTGAAACCGGCTGGTGGTTGGTAACCCACGTGGACCACGCCCACCTCGCCGGAGCCTTCGCCGAGCAATGGGGCAACGACCTCTTCCTCGCCCCTGAGCCCCGCGCGCAAGTGCTGCGTGGAGTCACCGCCCACGACGACGGCTGGGCGGCGCGTGATCAGCAACCCCAAATCACCCGCCAGGGAAAGCCCAGCGCCTTTTCCGTCGAGCTGGTAGGCAAATACTCCGCCTTCGAAGAAATAGACCTGGCCGACTATCTCACCGTGCGCGAGCGCGCCGTCCGCATGGTAGCTGAGCGAGATCCCTATGCCGCCCTGCTGGTCTCCATGCACACCTACAATCTGCTGACCGCCAGGGCCGATCGCACCACCATCCAACCAGACCAGCTCCCACTGCTCGACGCATTTCTCACCCGGCAAGCGCAATTCCAAGAGGAGCTGCGAGCCCGCCTGGCCGCGGACAACCAGCTAACCCCGGAAGAGACTTCGCCGGCGCGGATCGAGAATCACTTCCGCCTGCTGCAAGCCTGTGACAACCTCTCACTGCTGAGTTGTGTCGACTACCCGAAACCGGGAGATCTGTTACACGCTCTGCCTCAGCACCAAGGCCGCGAGGGCCGGATCGAGGTCGAGCGGCTGGGCGAGCGTCACTTCCGCCTCGATCCTTATCCATTTGCCGCCTCGCCGCTGGTCTTCGACCTGCCCGCGCGCCACGTGGAGGGCAAACACTTTGACAGCGTTGAGGAACTCCAGCAAAAGTTTTACGCCGCCGTCCCGGCGCAATTGCCGGTCACGATCACGCGCTAAAGAAGGGAAGAAGAGAGTGAAGCGAACGAAGCACTTCATATTAGCCGCCATGCTGTGCACATCCGCACTCGGGCTGGCCCAGCAAACGGCAGCCCGGCAGCTCGTAGAACGTCAGGCAAGAGCCTGGGAGAAGCAGGACTTCACCCTGGCCGCCTCCGACTGGCTGCCCACTGCGGTCTTAATGTCCCCTGAGGGAAACACGCCCGCCCCCCAAATGGCCGCCTCCATGAAGGACTACTTCAAAGACTTCAGCGATCTGCACGTTACCATAAAAAATGTCTTTGCCTCTCCCGACGGCAAGAAGTTAGCCATCGAGTGGGACTGGGCGATCACCCGAAGAAAAGACGGCAAGCGCGGTGTCTCGCACGACGCCATCATCGTGGATTTGGAAGGCGGCAAGATCGCCTCCTGGCGTGAATACTACGACCCCGCCGCCTCCGGCGAGGCGAATCCCTAGGGAGTGACTGGTCTGGGCAGGGTGCCATGCGCGTAGGGAAAATTCTTGCTATCTCGGTTGTCAGCCTCGCTAGCCTTATCGTGATCGCTGCAGCCCTGGTCGCCATAAGCTTTTTTGCATCATCCCGGAATCGGAACCAGCAAAATTTTGCTCCCCCCGAAGGCCAACAAGCCGTTTCTCCGGCGGGCGACGTGGCTCTGTCCTCAAAAGCTAGCGGCAACTCATCCTTCCTTTATCGCAAGGACCCATCCAGCGGGGCAAACGTACGTCTTACGACAGCCTCGAACGGAATCGAATCGGAAGCCAGCTTCTCGCCGGATGGCAAGCTCGTGGTGTACTCATATGCAAGCTCGCCGGACTCTAAGTCGGAGGTATGGATGGTGGATGCCGATGGACGAAATCCCCATCGCATAACCGGCGTGGAAGAGGATGCGCTGCATCCGGTCTTTTCTCCTGATGGCGCAAAAGTGTTCTACGCCGCATCAAACTTTACCGGGCACTACTCTCCAATCGTTCGTCCCGCGCGTCACGATTGGGATGTGTTTTCCATTCCTGTCCAATCCAATGCGGTCATTGCCGGCGCTCTACCCACGCGGGTCACCCACGCATCCTTCTATGATCTGCGATCTTTGGATATTGCTCTTGACGCAGGGAACCCGGGCGGAACTCGCCTCCTGATAAGCACAACCGGCTATCCTATCGGAGCTTTGCTGGAAGAGTTCAACCTGGGCGGGACAGGCAGGGACAAGATATTTCAGCCGCATGTTCCAGGTGAGCCATCCATGGGGCCGGAGTACGGTGAGGCGCGATTCACACATGACGGCATGGACGTATTATTCCTGGCTGCGAGCAACACGTCGGGGGGAAACTACGATTACAACGTTTACTCGATGAGTGATGTAACGGGTGCCGGCATCAAGCAGCTCACGCACCTCAAAGGGATGACGAAGGAGCTTAAGCTCCTGCCGGGCGGAAGAGCTACATTTGTGAACGATGGAGTGACTGAAGTGCTGGACATCAGCACGCAGACAGTGAAGCCACTCTAGAATCCAGCCTCGTGGATGCCGCGCCGCACAAGGGAGGGGAAGCCATTGAGTGGGACTGGGCATCCGCGCCAGCTGTGCCAAGTTCTGCCAGCCCCGGACATCAGAGTCCGGGGTAGCGGGTTTTCAAACCCGCGAGAACGCTTTACCTAGCAATGACCGGGCTTTACAGGCTGCGGAACAATTCGTGCTTTGTATCAGGGCACGACTTTAGTCGTGCCGTAAATGGTTGAGAATACGTCGGGCTTTAGCCCCTGCAGTGTTGCTTTCCCGCCCGGTACAGAGTTTTTAACGCAGACTCTGCAGCCCTGCTATGGTCCATCCCTGAGCAGTGCGCGGGTGCAAGTGAGCCTGATGAATGCCAATCTCATCGGGCGTTTCCCGGCTTTAACTTGGCAGCCTGGATAGCCTCCAGCATGCCGAGCAATTCAGCCGATTCTCTCGAACGCCGCGGTCCCAACACCCTGCCATCGGCAAGCACCACTGTATCCAAAGTAATTTTATAGTCGTCTGGGATGACATCGGAAGAAGCAGAAAGCCTGCGCGCGCCCGAACTCCAACTGGCGCCCGGAAGTAAATAGTCTGAGGAGTCGCCGGTCGTGGCGAGGGTCTTGGTCGTGACTGACCCGACGAACGCACCCGTCGCGTGATCGAAAAACGATATCTTGAACTCATATCCGACCACCGGTACGGATCCTTTATTGGTTGCTTCGATGGTCAAAGATAGCCGCTCCGAATCGTCGCGTTCAACGGTTCCTATAAATTCCAGCGGCAACGAATCGTCTCCGCTCGGAACCGGATCGCCGCTGATGGAGGCGACCGGCACAGGCGCGACATATTTCGCATCCGGACTTCCGGCAACGAAATTCATACCTTCAAGTACGCCGTAGAAGCGATTCGATTGGCGCAAGTCCCGTGGTCCCGCGATCGATTGGTCCACGAACCCGAGTAAATCGACTTTGAAATGGAGATTCTCCAAGTCAGCATCTGCGGGCAGCCCGCAATAGATCGATTGCCATTTCTGACCTGGCACAATGGTTTCGCCTAGATACGTAAAAAGCCCATAGTGTTCAGCGGTTTGTTCTCCTGGTTCGCGGTAATAGATGGCGGCCAGAAATCCATGTAGGGGCTTCCGGCCGTGATACTCGATATCGAGAGCCACCGCCGCTCGATCAATAAATTTGCGCGTACATGGATTCGAGTCCGCCGCTCCCAGAGGCACGGCCGCAAAGGTCAGGATGGAATCCGATTCTTGTGATGAATCGGCAGAAGAATCCTGGGCAGAAGCGGGAAGACCAACCAAACAGCAGAGAGCCACGATTCCAAGGAACGGAAGCGACTTCATGCTGACCTCCTACCGTGCTCTCGCCTCGACCCGTTGTCTCGACCCGTCGTTCGCGTTAACCGCACCCGAGACTGCAGGCTGGTTTCACCGTGGAACTTCGTGGGGCTGCATGACGGCCTCTCTGGTCATCTCGCCATCCACCATGCGCCAGATATGAAGAGGATTTTCGTTTCTCAACTCCGCGGGGAGCGCAGCGTCGGGAAAATTCTGGTAACAGATGAGCCGCGTGAAACGGAAGATCGCCTGGCTGCCCACCGAGGTGGAACGCCCATCGGAAGTCGAAGGGTACGGCCCACCATGCACCATGGCATGGGAAACCTCGACTCCGGTTGGAAAGCCATTGATCAAAAGTCTGCCGGCTTTGTTCTCCAGGATCGCAATTAAATCGCCAAAATTGCGCAGGTCCTCCTCGGTACCGTGGATGGTTGCGGTGAGGTGGCCTTCAAAATTACGTGCGGCCTCCAGCATTTGCTCGCGGGTGGCGTGGCGGACTAACAAGGTGGCCGGGCCGAAAATCTCCTCCTCGAGTTCCGCGTCCTTCAGGAACGTCTGGCCATCTGTTTCGAATAGGGCTGCGCCCACACCGAGTTCCCGGCCATTACTGGCGATGGACTTCTCGGCCACCACGCTCACCCCATGCCGGCTCTTGCGATCGGCAACGCTGCTTTGATAAGCCGAGCGTATGCCCCCGGTGAGCAAGTAGAAGGGGGCCGACTCATCCACCGATTGCCGCAGCTGGTCGACGAACTTCGGAGCGTCGGCTCCTTCGGGCAAAAACACCATTCCGGGTTTGGTGCAAAACTGACCCGCTCCGAGGGTGAACGAAGCATGCAGTCCGCTGGCGATGCTGGCAGCGCGTTCTTTCAGCGCGCCGGGAAGGATGAACACCGGGTTGGTGCTGCTCATCTCGGCATAAAACGGGATCGGTTCCGGCCGGGCGGCCGCCGTATCCATTAATTGCCTTCCGGCGCCCCGTGATCCCGTAAACCCGCCGGCCTTCACCAGGGGATGTTTCATCAGGGCGACACCGATTTGCGCACCGCGGCCAAACAGAAGGGAAAAAACACCTTCGGGCAAATTGCATTGGCGGACGGCTTGCTGCACGGCTTGACCTACCATCTCGCTGGTGCCGGGATGAGCCGAATGGGCTTTGACGATGACCGGGCATCCCGCTGCCAGGGCGGACGCGGTATCCCCGCCGGCCACGGAAAACGCCAGGGGAAAGTTACTCGCGCCGAAGACCACGACCGGGCCCAGGGGACGCAGCATGGAGCGCAGGTCCGGCTTGGGAGCAGGTTTACGCTCTGCATCGGGGCGGTCGACGCGAGCCATGACCCAGGAGCCTTCCTCCGCGACCTGGGCAAACAAGCGAAGCTGGCCGCAGGTACGCGCAGTTTCCCCCTGTAAGCGGGCTTTGGGAAGGGCCGTTTCCTGTTCCGCGCGTTCGATCAATTCGGGAGCGATCGATTCGATATTCGTGGCGATAGCGCGTAAGAACGCCGCTTTCTCGCGGCCGGTCGCTCGACCATAAACCGCAAAAGCTTCGTCGGCCAGAACCGCGGCCGCGTCTACTTCTTCTGCTGTCGCGGAGAAAAAGTCTGTCTCCAGGCGCTCCCCGGTGCGGGCGTTCGTAGCATGGAAGACTTCTTTGGTCGTTGAGCCTGCACGGAAACCGAGTATGGATAGTCCTGTCAATTTCATGGTTGCACTCCGAAGACAAGTCGATGCGTGCGCCCTGCGCAGAGCGGACACTATGCAAGTATAGTCTTGCCAGCGGGCAGCGGGCTGGCGCATCCTGCACGAAATGTTTCTACGAAGATAATTCTGAGCGTGCACGGGTGCAGGAGCACTTGATAAATGCGGATACTTGCAGCGTACCGATCGAGCGTGCGAAAACCTTCCGTTCTCGGCCTTCTTGCGTTTGCCTGCCTCCTGAGGGGTCAGGTTCTCCAATCTCAGGCGCCGCGGCTCGAAAATTGCAAAGCACCATCCACCGCTGACCCCTGGCGCGACCGGCAGCAGACGCCGGAATGCAGAGCCCTCGAGCTCATCCACGCGATGAGCCTCGATGAGAAAATCAGCCACATCCTCGAAAGACCAAAGCCCGACCGCTTCGCAATCCCTCCCCTGAACCCCGCAGACGGCCCCAATGGCTACGCGAAAGGCCCGATCCCAGGCCCGCCGCCACCCTCCGCGCTGGGAGTGACAGCATTCCCCAATGAAATAGCCCTGGCCGCAACCTGGGATCGAAATCGCGCCACTGACTTCGGCCAGGCGCTCGCGGAGGAATGGCGCGGGAAGGGAAGTTCAGAAATCGTCGGACCCACCTTGAACATCATGCGCACCTGGCACTGGGGCCGGTCCGCAGAGACCTTCGGCGAAGATCCGTTCCTGAATGGCCAAATGGCGGCCGCAGAGATATCGGCGATCCAAAAAGAACATGTCATCGCGATGGTCAAGCACTTCGCCGGGAACAACCAGGATGCAGATCGCGTCGGACACTTTCCCGATTTCACCGGCATCAACGAGATCATTTCTGACCGCGCGCTCCACGAGATTTATTATCCCGGCTTCCGAGCGGCGATCCAGTCTGCGGGCGCCGCAGCACTCATGTGCGCCTACAACCAGATCAACGGCGTCTTTGCCTGTAACAACGAGAAACTACTGGGCCAACTCCAGCCGTGGGGGTTCATCGGCGCGGTCACGCCGGATGCGGTCTTCGCCCTGCACGATCCGCTGCTCGCGCTCAAGGCAGGCGTAACCTTCGTCGGCCCGGAAAAGCTGCTGCAGGAAATGCTCGCCCACGGACAATTGACCGAATCGGCCATCGACCGCTTGTTGTACGGCATTCTTTTCCCCATCTTCAATCTGGGCATCTACGACCAGCCGGCTCCTGGGAATCCCACTGCGCGCGTATCCACCAGCCAGCACGTGTCCTTGTCGAGGAGCATCATCGAAGAGAGTGCCGTGCTGCTCAAGAACAAGGATCACTTGCTGCCGATCACTGCCGGAAAAGTAAAGACCATTGCCATCATCGGTGTGGCCGCCGGGCCCCAAGCGATCATTGGGGAAGAAGGCCCGGCCGTCTACGTGGAGAAGTTGAGCGTGCCGGCAGAGGCCCTGGAGGCGCGTGCCGGCTCCGCCATGAAAGTTAGCTACCACGGAGTGGGCGTGGGCATCCGGCCGCTCCCGCTTCTTGCGGGGGATGTCCTCACCCCGTCCTCTGGCTCCGGTCACGGTCTCACGGCCACCTATTTCCGCAGCGGAAATTTGACCGGCGAGCCGGCCTTAACCCGCATCGACGCGAGCGTCGACCTTCACGGTCTCCCGGCGCCGGAGTTGGGTCAAGCAACGTTCTCCTTTGGCCCTCCTAAGTTGTCGTGGTCCGCGCGCTGGACGGGAACGCTCACGCCTCCCTCCACCGGAGAATACATGTTCTCGCTCGACGGAGCGGGAACCGCAAGCCTGAGGATCGACGGAAAAACAATAGTCCAGTTGCAAAAGGTAAATTTCAGGTCGACCGCCTTCGGCGCCGCGCACCTCACCGCAGGCGTGCCCGTAAAGCTGGTCATTGAACACTCCAATGACTACGCCTTGCTCGGGAGCGCGCTCCATTTGGGCTGGTATCCTCCCCATCCTGAGGAGATGGCTGCTGCCATGCAGGCCGCGAAGTCGGCAGACATCGCGATCGTCTTTGCCGGAGAGCAACTCGGGGAGGGGATGGACAAGACATCGTTGCCTTTGCCAGGAAATCAAGATGCATGGATTGAGTCCGTGGCTGCGCAAAACCCGCATACCGTCGTGGTGCTCAATACTTCTACACCCGTGGCCATGCCATGGCTGGATAGAGTGGATGCCGTTCTGGAAGCCTGGTACCCAGGCCAGGAGAGTGGCGCCGGCATCGCAGCCGTGCTCTTTGGCGACGCAGATCCGGGTGGCCGTTTGCCCATGACTTTCCCGGGATCCCCCGATCAAGGCCCGGGCGCGGATGCAGAGTCGTACCCGGGTGTAAATGGGAAAGCAGAATTCAAAGAGGGAGTTCTCGTTGGCTACCGCTGGTACGATACCCATCAACAGACACCGCTATTCCCCTTCGGCTTCGGCCTCTCGTATACCAAATTCCAGTACAGCAGCCTAACTCTGAAACGCATCGCCCATGCAGTGTCCGTCCGCGTTACTATCAAGAACACTGGAGACCGTACGGGATCCGATGTCGTACAAGTCTATGTGGCTGAGCCCAGGTGTGCCGAAGAAGCCCCTTCTCAATTGAAGGGATTTGAGAAGCTGCAGTTGAACCCTGGGGAGAGCAAAACCGTCAATTTCCAGATACCCCTCGACAGCCTTGCTGCTTGGAGCGACAAGGCAAATGACTGGAAACTTTGCAAGGGTACTTACGAATTCAAGGTTGGCCAGTCTTCCAGGACAATTCTTCTAAGATCCAGCATCGCACTGGGCGAATAGCGGGGAATCGTTGAGCTTCCTGCTTCTTAGTTTTTGGGGTGCACCGACAGAACGTGAATTCACCGCGCAAATTCCTTTACCTTGCTCTCGCCATCTCCGCATTAATTTCTGCCACTGCCTTTTCCGATGAGTGGCGTCCGCGTCATGCGCTCGTCCCGCCGACCGGCGTGCTCAATCTGACTCAGCCGGCCGGTCCCGCCGAGGTATTGCTTCCCGGGCCCGAAAATCCCGCCGCGGCGGATGCCTGGCGGACGGAAATGAAAGCGTGGCGAGCGGAACGGCTCCAGCGACTGCGTTATCAGGGCACGGAGTACGAGCGGCCCGAGCTCGCCTGGACGCAGCACGTGTATGCGCAAGTCCAAATGCTGATCTGGGACCGCACCTTCTTCGATCCGGACACAAATCAATACACCGTTGATCGCTTTCTCGCCGATGTCGAAGGACGCTTCGGCCCCATCGACGCCGTTCTCATCTGGCCGCTCTATCCCAATCTTGGCGTAGACGACCGCAACCAATTCGACCTCCTTCGCGACATGCCCGGCGGAGTTTCCGGCGTTCGCCACATGATCGACCAATTCCACGCCCGCGGCGTGCGCGTCTTCTTCCCCACCCTCGCCTGGGACACTGGCACGCGCGAGCCGGCCGCACCCACCGCCACGGCGCTTGCGGAGTTGATGGCGGAAATCGGCGCCGACGGCGTCAACTTCGATACCCTTGAAGATGTCCCGGCCGCTTTTCACGCGGCCGCCCATGCCGCCCACCATCCGCTTGCACTCGAACCTCAATTTGCCATTCGCGACGAGTCGCTCGCATGGAGCACCATCAGTTGGAACGACTGGGTAACGTGGGAAGACACGCCCTATCCGTTCGTTCCCATGGTCAACCAGGCGAAATGGCTCGAACCGCGCCACACAATTAATGTCACCGATCGCTTCACGCGCGATAAGACCAACAGTCTGCAGCACGCTTTCTTCAACGGCATCGGTTATGCCTCGCTCGAAAATCTGTGGGGCTTTTGGTATGGGATGACACCGCACGATGCCGAAGCCGTGCTGCGATTCACGCGCATCGAGCGAGCCTTCGGGCAAACGCTGCAAAGCCCGGACTGGGAGCCCTATACGACGACCCTGCAGCCAGGCGTTTTCGCGAGCAGGTTCACCGGCGAAAACGCAACCCTATGGACGATGGTCAATCGCAACGAATATGACGTCTCGGGCGATGAGCTGAGCATCGCGCATGGCAACGGGATGCATTACTACGACCTGTGGCATGGCGTTGAGCTGACTCCCGAACTCGCCGGGGGAAAAGATAGGCTGCAATTTGTGATGGAAGGCCTTGGTTTTGGCGCGGTGCTCATGACTCCGGCGCTGACCGGCGAATGGAAGGACCTGCTCGCGTTTATGGCCGAGCGCGCCAAACGACCGCTCAATGGGTACTCGCGCGAATGGAAGTATCTGTCCCAGACCATGGTTGAGATGGCGGCGACAAAACCAGCTCTCTCCGCTCCTCCCGGCATGATTCGTATTCCGGGCGGCGATTTTGATTTTGCCGTACGTGGGATCGAAATCGAAGGTGGCAACGATCCCGGCGTCGACGTTCAATATCCATGGGAAGACGCGCCGCGCCGATTTCATCGCCGTCGGCTGCAGGTGAAGACGTTCTATATCGATCGGACGCCGGTAACCAATGCCGAGTTCAAGAAGTTCGTCGACGCCGCGCATTACCATCCCGCGGACGACCACAATTTTCTGCGGCTCTGGTCCAACGGAACGTTTCCCGCCGGTGCGGCGAACCAGCCGGTGACTTGGGTCTCCATGGAAGATGCACGTGCCTATGCGGCGTGGGCCGGAAAGCGGCTGCCGCACGATTGGGAATGGCAATATGCCGCGCAGGGTTCCGATGGCCGCCTCTATCCCTGGGGAAACGATTGGAATGATCGCGTGCTTCCTCCCCCTGACCACGGGCGGGTGATGCGCGCACCAACCAATGTGGATGCGTTTCCCGCGGGAGCCAGTGCGTTCGGCGTGCTCGACTTGACCGGAAACGTTTCTCAGTGGACCGACGAGTTTCGCGACCAGCACACGCGCGCGGCGATTCTGCGTGGCGGCGCGTACTATCAGCCCCGAGGATCGATCTGGTATTTTCCCCAGACCTACCGCCTCGACGAACACCAGAAGTTCCTGCTCATGTCCTCGGGGCGGGATCGTGCCGCGACGATCGGATTTCGCTGCGTGGTGGATGCTCCGTGACCCACTCCTGCCGGTCCCGATACCCCAACGCTCCCTTAGATGAGGCTACCCTGTGAAACCATCGCGTTGGGCCCAGTCTATTCTTCTTCAGCGGAGTGCAGGACTCTAACCCGCGCTCGCGCCCGCCATGCGCGACTCCATTTCCTCCGGTGAGACGTCTTCAACGTGCGTGCCGATCGTCCACTTGTAGCCAAACGGATCGAGAAACGTTCCGGAACGATCGCCGTAGAACTGATCTTTCACCGGCCGCATGACCTTGGCTCCTGCTGCGACCGCCTTCTTGGTGAAACTGTCGACGTCGTCGACATAAAGCATCAGACTGATAGGTGATCCGTTGTGATGTTTGGGTCCGTACGCATCCATTTGCGGAGTCTCGTCGGCCAGCATAACCCGGGAGTTTCCGATCTGGATCTCAGCGTGTGCGATCCGGTTTCCCATGGGCATACGAAAGAGTTCCTGCGCGCCGAATGCCTTCTCGTAGAAACCAATCGCGGAGTTGGCATCCTCGAAAATGAGATACGGGGTGATAGAGCTATATCCGTCGGGAATTGGCTTGACCATTGCAATGCCCTCCTTCAATGGACGAATGTCCAGTTCCAGAAGTATAGACCCTGACGCTGAGAGGTAATTCGTGAAAGGCAGTTGAAACTTACTGCGATAGGTATGGTTTCCCCGAATCACCGGGGTCTGTTGAAATATGGATTCCCTTCACGGCTATGGCAGCACCAGCACTTCGACTCCTGAAGCTGTCTCGGGCGAAGAAGGCCTCCGGCCTGCCAACTCTCTGCCGCGGCTCAGCGTTTGAGCATCTGTTCGATGTAGGCAAGGGCACGCGGATCGTTGGTTTGTCCTAGCCAGAAGATCGCCTCCTTGCGAATGGCGAAGTTGGAATTGGTGTCGGCGATATGAACCAGCTGGGGCACGCTTTCTTCGCGCGGCAATTGGCTGAGGGCAAACACGGCCTTCTTCTTGACTTCAAAGTTGGGATCGTTGTCTATCGAGGCATTCAAAGTGGCGATGGCTTTCTTGCCCGCCTTTTGCGCCAACCAGAAAAGAGCCTGAGCACGAACCCGGCTGTCGGCGTCCGACTTCGCCAGCTGAATTAAATCATCCATTGCAGCCGGGTCTGAATTGATAGAGAGATCAAAGGTGAGCTTCTCGCGGAGCTTGCCGTCTTGCTCGCTGTGCACAAGCTGACGCAAGGCCAGCAAGCCTTCGTGCCCGCGCTGCGCGCCCAACCAGAATGCAGCCTTTTCGCGCAGGTAGGCGCTGCTTTCGGCAGAAGCGAGCGAGACCAGCACTTCGGTTGCGCGTGGCGTTGCGTGCATGCTCAGGGCAGCCAGATTCTCGTCGACTGCCCCGCCGCGCCTGGCTCCGCTGTCGCGAAGTGCAGCGGCATTCTGGGCAAGCTTGCCGAGAAGGGCAGCACTGTCGTCCGCCTGTACATCGGTCAGCCACTCAAACGGCACTCCGCCGGCATCAAGCGTGCATCCCGCGGGAACTGCGCGCGTCTTTGTAATCTCGCCGTGGTCAAGCCGGAAAAGCACGTCGAGCACGGGCGCAGGCGAGGCGGCCTCGGCTGTATTCAGATTGTCTGCTGTGTCCTCGAGTTGAAGTTCATTGCAGCATCCAGCTTCCACTCCTGATGATCCCGTCCCAGCCGAACACGAAGAACGATGTGTTCGCGGAAGAGCCGGCACCGCATATCCAAGCCAAAGCGGACCATTGGCGTGGCGAAATCGGTCCACCGTCGCGGACAGTCCCAGACTCACCGGTCCGGAGTGAAACTGCGTGTGCGTGACCCGGGGCTCCTGAGCGCTGGTCATCAGCGCGGAGGCAGCGAGTGTTATGACCATAAGCGCGTTGTTGTTCATGGAGCGATCTCCTTCCAGTTACTTGTTGAGAATTTCAAGCATGTAATCGGTGGCTTCTTTGTTGTGCATGAGGCTGAGTTGCTGCACCAGCGACTGCTTGACCGCCGGGTCCTTCTCGGCGCGGGCAAGTTCCACCAGATCGTGGCTATCCCCTGCGAGGAAGAGCGCCTGGGCAACGGCTTTCTTCGTCTCCGGATCTGCATTCTTCTTATAAGTTGCGACCAGCGCAGGCGCCGCGGACATACCACCAGCTATCCCCAGGTTGCGAATCGCTTTGCGGCGGAGTTCGGGATCCTGCTCAGAGCCGGCGATGCTGCCCAGCGCCTCGGCGCCCTTTTGCCCCGCGGGGATGAACCCGTTGATCACCTCCGCCTTGACCTCGGGGCTGTTGGTGTCGTGATAAAGAGTGAGCAATTGCGAGGTAGCGCCCATCGCTCCCAGGGTGTGCACCGCGGTGCGCACGAGTTGGGGATCCGATTCATGGCGCGCCGCTTCCACCAGAGGATCGGGCGTGCCAATGATGAGATAGGTATGGAGAATGGCGTTCTTGACCTCTTCATTCTTGGTTTGCCGGTAGATGTTGGCCAGGGTGTCGGCGGCTTGTTTGCCGCGGCCAACGGCCAGCATTTGAATGGCCTTCCGCTGCAAGGCCGGGTTCCGCTCACCGCTTGCCACCTGGCCGAGCAGCGCCTGCGCCTGCGGGGATTGATCCTGTGCCAGAACGAAGAGCGCCCGGTCCTTAAGCTTTTCTGACTTGTCGCTGTTCAGAATCTGTTGAATGATCGGCAGTGCGCGCGCTTCATCCTGCTGCATGAGCGAGTTGAGGGCGAGCAGCTTCAGCTCTTCATCCTGCTCCGCCTGAGGCGGCACAGGATCGTCGCTCTTGCCATGAATCTCGATTTCCAATGCGCTGCATTCCTTAGCCCAATTTCCTTGGCTGTACGCATGCTTGAGCTCGGCGCAGATCTCGAGAGCACGGGCGGTATTGCCCTGCTTATTTTCGGCATATGCTTCCCAATACAGGGCTGCTTCCGCCCGTGCTCCATGCTGCGAGGCGAGATCAGAGAAGATTTGCTCCGCCTGAGCCCAATGGGCATCGTTGATGGCCCGCGTACCTTCCGAGTAGAGCGTCTCTTCCTTCGTTTGAGCGGCTGCGTTGTCAACCACCAGCGGAAAAGGAGACTCCGCACACAGCGCCGGCGGAGCCGATAAGGCAATAAGCAATGTAGCGAACAGTAGTGATTTCGTATTCATTTAGATGGGAACCCCTTTCGTTGCTGTTGGAGCGCTCTGCTGTTCCGGGCCCGGGGAGTGAACCCGGGAGCGCAAAACGCGAATGTCAAATAGAAGACCGTCGGTATTCATCTCCTGCCGAAGGCGGTTGAGATCAGCTTCGGTGAGCTTGTCCGGCTCGTTGGCCAGCTCCATCAGCAGACGTTCCAGGCGGTCGAGCGAGCCTTCCACGTTGAGGTCGCCGGCCTGCATCGCGCTCTGCCTGACCAGGCGGTTGCTGGCCAACAATTCTCTGGCTTCGCTGCGCAGCGGCAAAGCCGGGAGATCGTTGCCATCCGCGTGATTGAGTTGGACCAACAGGCGCTCAGAACGATCGAGGTGGTCCCCGAGAAAAACGATCACCACCCGCTGCCGGGCTTGCGGGTCAACCGCCACGGCTACCGATGAGGTCTGTTTGCGCTCCCACCGGCGCCCGGCGACGAAGGCTACGGCAACCAGCAATACGCAGGCGGCTGCCCAACCGAGGGGCCGGTAATATCGCATCCAACTGCTTTTGCCCTTTTCGTATACCGGAAGAGAGGCGCGAATGGAGTGCCAGATTTGTTCGACGTAATCCTGGCTGCGCGCCGGTGGCGTGGGTGCGGCTACTCGGTCGAGGTCTCGGCACAACTCCGCGTACCGCTTGGCGCACACGGGGCAAGCTTTCAGGTGGCGCTCACTTTCGCCCATATTGGCGGATTCTTCGTAGTAGTGCTCGACCAGTTCTGCTTCTTCCAAATGCTTCATGTGTTCACCCATAGGGGCGCGAGTTGGCGCCTCAATTTCTGCACCGCGCGAAAGACTGCCTGCTTGGCGGCATTGGGAGCGATGTTGAGCGCGGCTGCAATTTCTTCCGTCGATCGGTCTTCCATATGGCGCAGCACGAAGGCCGTGCGCTCGGTGGGGGTCAGTTCGCTCATCGCCGCCTGCTGCCTGGCCTCGATCTCACGGCTCAATAGCAGCCGGTCGGGGCCCGCCTTTACGTCAGCCAACTGGACCTCACTCCGTTCCGGATCGTTCTCTTCCGCGACACGGCTCTGGGCTTCCGGCCTTCTTTTGCCCACAACCTCGAGGGCGCAATTGGCTGCGATGCGATAGAACCAGGTCGCCATACTGGACCGCCCCTGAAAGCTCCCGAGCGACTGGTATCCGCGCAGGAATACCTCCTGCACGGCCTCTTCGGCATCGGACTCATTGCCGGTAATGCGATAAGCCACCCGGAAGACAATTTGGGTATAGCGCGTCATGAGCACCTTGTAAGCTTCCTTGTCGCCGGAAAGGATCGCCCGGCGTATGGACTCGTCACTCTCTTCCATCCAACGCATTAGATAGGAAAATGGTATTCCGGTTAGGTTGTGATCTCGATTTTCGCGATTAAGGTGAGAGGGGGGCAGGATGGAGCAAAATCTCGGGGGAGATAAGGGGCAGCTTGCAGCACAGCCCAAGCGGAGGGTTATTTTGCGCCGTCATGGTCTCCTGATGGAAAATACCATGGTGGCCACAGCGCAGAATCCCTCGCGTATGGTGTTGCACTCGGCGGAAACGGAAGGATAGCCCCCACAGGCGATTCCTATCACAGGTGTGTCATTGAATAACACACCTGTGATAGGATGGAACGTGGCTAAGCGAGTACGAAACCGCAAGGCTGTTGACGACGTCGACCAGGTACGCTGCAAATCCGGAAGCTATGGCATCATCCGCGAAGAGGTGTATGTAGACGATGCCGCAGCGGTGGTGAAATACAATCTGGTCTTTATTCACCTTGGTTTATGCCGGCAGGACAACGGCAGGGTACTCGGTTACGACAACGCTCACGGACACCATGAACGCCATTGGATGGGGAGCGTGCAGCCAGCAGGCTTCATCAGCTACGAACGAACCCTGCGTCGTTTCCTCGACGAGTGGAAGCCCTGAAGGAGAAGGCGTGAAAACAAAAATCGATACCAAGAGCTTTGCTGAATTGAGAGAACACAAACTGGCACGCGCCCGCAAACTGGACCGTAAGGAGCACATACCTTCAGAGAAGCGCATCACTTTTGCCACCGCGGATGAGTTGTTGTCGCACATCACCCCCAAACGTGTCCGTCTCTGCGAGGCGGCAAGGGAAAAGCCTCGTTCCATCACAGAATTGGCGGCGGTGCTCCAGCGCGACCGGAAAGCGGTGCACCGTGATGTTCAGGCTCTACATGCAGTGGGCATGTTGCTCCTGCGAAAGGAACCGAACCCAGGTCACGGTCAAGTGCAGGTAGTAACAGCGGCGGCCAGCCGGTTTCAACTGGTGGCCGAGGTCTGACGAATGCGGAAACTGTTGGACCCGTGCGCCTTCACGCCATAACCGGTGAGCAGCACCATGGCGTCCGGCTTGTCTGGGCCCGCCCCAGCCCAGCACCTGGAGCAGTCGCTCCGGCTCACCTCCCCAACGCCCCCCAAGGCGTTTCTCTAAGCTAGCCGTGCTCGACGAGCGCCTTTATATCTGAGTACGCGGCATCGATGAGCGTCGTTAGCGCTGCGCCGTTCGTAGCCGTTCCCGGTTTCAACTTCACATGGCGCATGAACTTGCCGGTGCCTTGCAACAAGCGGGCTGGATCCGGCAGCGCTGCGCCGTGAAAGAACCCAACGTTTACGTGCGAAGTGAATACATTGACGTAACCGAAGGGCGCATCTCCCAAACATGCCACCGGGCAGCCGTCATGCAAAAGTTCCCGGACTTCGTCCCCGCATCTTCGCATCACCTCAAACCACTGATGCGCTATCGCTCCCAATTCACCTGCACGCTCTTTCATCCACGCATCGATCGTGGGGTCGCGCTCGACAGCGCCGTTGAATCGCAGCAAATCCGTTCTCATCGTCGCTCGGGAGTGTTCTCTCATGGCATTTTGACAGCGACTCGCTGGCTCCACGGTGCCACACTTTCTTCATACTCCATGGGATCGCCGAAACCTTCGGTTTGGACCCCGAGTTGGCGTAGAGCGTCCAGGGCCATCAATCGGCGATGCGCGTTGAATGTCATGATATGGGCGAAGACGCCGCCATACGTGAAGGTCTCCGCCGGTTCGCACAGAGCGTCGACGAAGGTATCATCCCAGCTGGAGCGGTTTCGGATGTCACCAAGAATACGATGCAGTTCAGCATCCGTCTTTTCGAGCCTTTGCAGCATCGCTTGCGGGGAGCGCTGCGATTTGGGAGGGCCGTTCATATCCATCTCCGCTCCGGACAGCGCGGCGGTCCAGACTTCCTTAGTGAAGACAATATTTTCTAATAGCTGCCTTAGAGTCTTATTCGCCTCTCGCCAAGGCAGAAGCTCTACGACGGTGGGCAGCGGCCGGTCCAATTGTTCCTCTGTCAAAGTACCCGCGTAGTCCAGCAAACGCCGCGTGTGCCAGGAGTCGTTGCCTGCAAAACGATCGAATAAATCCATGTCTTTCCCTCCTTTTGTTGACGAACCAGGGGCAAAAAAGTGAATTTTGTTGGACGCGGGCAAATGAAAGTGCGGATCACGCATGCGCCGATAGATGCTGGGAGAAGTCCGAAAAGCTTTTCGGAAAGCGCGAGTGAACGCCTCCAACGAACCGTAGTTGGCGTCCAGGGCAATGTCCGTAACCGGCATTCCGGTGCGCCCCAGTTGATATGCTGCTCTTTCCAACAATAGCCGTCGTCGCATGGCTGCCGGAGTTTCTTCGACCACAGTTCGGAACAACCTGTGGAACTGCGTGCGGCTTTGATACGCTTGGCGCGCCAGATCTTGCGTTTTCGCCTGAGTGTCCAGGGAGTTCGCGACAATTGCCGAGAGGCGATCTGCCGTGTCCTGATCATCCGCTTTATTCATGCGCCCGTTCCCCATCTTGAACGAATCATAGACAAACGAGGACGCCGCCGCCTGATCGTACGTACCAATCTTCTACCTCAAGAGCGTTGGATTCCTGACGGCTTCATTTCTTTGCGGGACGCGAGACGGGTGTTAGTCCGGCCTGCTCGTCTTTCGTGTATGGAGCTCCGTAATAGGGGAACTCATTGCGAATGCGACTCCCATCCGGGGCCACTCCGTCGGCAAGCCGCTTGTTCGATGCCAGTGTCAACATAACATCCATTACATCGTCGCCCAGCGGGCGCCCATTAAAACCGCTACGGTCAAATTTGGCCGGCGTTCCAAGCTCATAAGGCAATGTGATCGGGCACAATCGACCAGCGATCTGCTTGCCATATTCCGAAGGATCGGCAGCAGAACCCGCGTAAGTCGTCATCTTCTCTGAGAAGCTTGCAATCGCTTTCGAGAAAAGAGTCACATCTTCAGAAGGCGCCGATGTATTGAACAGCTCCTTCGTATCCTGTGAGTCGGGATCGTTGAGGAAGAGATGCGTGATGAGGGGCAGTCCCCAACGCGAAACCTGCGTCTCAGGCGCATGCCCATAGAGCGAAATGGTGGCCCAGCCGCTGACCTTACCCTGGCCGATCAGATGGCTCGGTACCTCAAGGACCATCGCTGTCACGTTACGCCTTGCAAAGAAGTTCTGTCGATGCAGAAATGAGTCGCCATCATAGCGGTGGTCCTTGTAGAAAGCAGTCAGGAATGCGTGGAGTGCAAAGGCATCGCCCGCGAAGAGTTCCGGTGCTATGCCGGCGTACGCACCCACCCCCGCCTTGGTAGCGACTTTCCCCGTTTCGCCCTCCACCAGGAGATCGCCGGCGGCTCCGCGAATAGCGTCCTCGCCTGTTGCTCTTCGCACCTGAAAGCCCTGGACATGACTGTGCCCGTCGTTATCTGCATGGTGCGGTTCGCTGAAACGAAATTTGAACGTGACTTCCTCGCGCGCATCGCCGTTGAGGTCGAACCGGAATGCGTACAGCCCTTCGGGGTGAAGGGCGTCCGCGGCTGACACGCCTACATCCGGATTAACCGTCATGGCCATCACCGTCATTCCGGGATCGCCTTCGAATAGATAAAAGTCGCAGAGATTGAGGCTTGGGTCTTCTTTCGCGAGCTTAGTATCGAAATGGTGCGACATGGCAATTCCTTTCAAGATGAGATTTTATCCAAAGGGTCGCTGAGATTCAGGCGCTGGCTGGAAGCCACAATTTGCAGAAAATCCCCCCAATCGCTCTATGATTAGTTATTCGTTTGAAAAGAATTTGAAATCGAACACCTTTTAACCACAACTCTCCGCCGGCATCGGTCGCGTGGGTAACGCCGGAGGTGCTTTCTGCAGGTCCCCTATGTCTTCCTATTCTTATTTAGTCACAGCCCTCCCCAGATCCGCTTCGTACGCAGAAGCTGTCAGAACGCACTGGAGGGAATACTCGATGGAGGCGGTAGAACTTGGCCTCCTGATGATCTGCATCTGCCTCGCGGGCGCGCTTGTCTACAGCGGAGGGTCGCCTTTGCGGCGTCTCCCACTTTCGTTTACCGCAAGGTCGTTTCTGATGGGTGGGATGGTTGCCGTATCAACCTTTCTCATCATTCGCTCTCCATACGGCCGCCGCTCCGGTGCTCACTTGAACCCTGCCATTACGCTCGCCTATCTCTGGCTTGACCGAATCCATCGGTGGGATGCCGTTAGTTACGTGATCGCCCAGTTCACGGGCGGCTTGGCGGGCGTGTTCCTTGCCTACCAGATGCTCGGTCATCACTTGTCCGCTGCGCCGGTGCGCTACGTGGTCACGATTCCGGGAGAACACGGTAGCGCCATCGCCTTTCTCGCAGAGTTTCTCCTCTCCGCATTGCTCATGGGCATCGTACTCTTTGCAACCAATCACCGGGACTTGGCACGGTTCAGTCCGCTCATGGTCGCCCTTATTACCGTTTTCTATTATGTTCTTTGCTCGTCGATCTCCGGCTTCAGCGTCAATCCGGCGCGCACTTTCTCCTCCGCGTTCTTCGCCTGGATCTGGAACGGGATTTGGATCTACTTTGCCGCACCGTCTCTTGGGATGCTCGCCGCCGCGGCCGTCTACATCCGGAGCATGGGCCCGGGAAGCGTGTACTGCGCGAAGTTATTCCATGATCTGAGTTCGACCTGTCCCTTTAACTGCCGTTTCGAGGAACTCATGACGAGAACCTCAGTGGGTGATAAATCGTAGAGCCAGTCATCGACGATCAGAGATTGAAACTGCGTCCCCTGCTTTCGCTCGCCCGGACCGATTC
Organism: uncultured Acidobacteriaceae bacterium; assembly: GCA_963788515.1. Taxonomy (GTDB): domain Bacteria; phylum Acidobacteriota; class Terriglobia; order Terriglobales; family Acidobacteriaceae; genus PALSA-350. The sequence continues at coordinate 18,441 of CAWBGZ010000015.1, read as the reverse complement.
GACCGCAAGTTGAAAGCGGCTGGCCAGCAACTTTTGCACCATAGTCTTCGGCTTCGTCCTCAGACAATGAGGACGCTGCTTGGAGTTGGAATGCCGTCAGCCCGGCGCGACCAGGTGCGGCCGGTGTCGGCTGATACGTAGAGGTTGCCTCCCATGTCGGCGACCGCGACTGCCGAGCTTTGGGTGGCGATGCAACCCGTGTGGACGACCCCGTCCGGCCATACGGGCAGGCCGCCCGCGACCATAACCAGTGGACCCTGTTCATCCAGCCCCCGGCGATAGATCGCGCTCTTCGGGGCGAATGGGTCCGTCGCTGCGGCCACCAGTATGTCGTCGCCTGCAAACTCCACCGCGTAGCAATGCAAAGCCTGAAGGCCCACCTGTTCGACCGCCCATGTTGCCCCACCGTCGCTGCTGGTGCAAAGCCCGGCTGCGGCTGCGGCCACCACGGTGTCAGCACGGGTTGGATGCGCGCGAACCTCATGGACGTCGCTATCCACGTAGATCGTGGGCTGCCAGGTTACCCCACCGTCCACCGATCGCGGGATACCGCCGACATGGACATTGGCCAGCAGCACCGCCCCATCCGAAGTGGCGGTGATGGAACGGATCCCGAGCGGCGGCCCGACGCGCTTACCGTTTACGATTGCAGAGCCTGCGTACCACGTATCGCGTCCGGCGACCCCGTCGAAGCCGTGGAGTTGCTCTATATCTCCGACCGCGCTGATGCGCAAAACATGTGCATCGTCGGTCCCGGCGTAGACAACGTCGCCGACCGCCACACAACAAGCGAGATCAAACTCCGCAGTGACGATCGTGCACCATACGCCGTCGGGCGCTCGACGGTAAAGCGAGCGTCCGTCGATGATAGCGAGCGCGCCGCCATGCCCGTCAGAGGCGAGCGCGCTCACCGAGTGACTGGCGAACTGCTGGTCGCGCGTCCCATCGGAGACGACGAACAACCCGTCGCGCCATGTAGCCACAAGTACCGTTGAAGCCGTCACGCGCACCAACCTCGAACGTCTAAATATAGGTAAACAGACGCAACGTCCGGCTGCGGAGCTCGCGCTCTGGCATCTCCGGATTTTCTCTCAGGCTCTTCGCGCGGTGGGTTCCACTCACTTCGCGCTTTGTGCGTGATAGCCCTGCCACACATACTCGAGCGCTTCCGGCAGCGTCTGCATCTTCGTTGCGCGATCCACGTGTCCCGCATTCTCTGCAAACACAAACTGATAGTGGTACCCCTTCGCCGCCAGCACCTTCGCCATGCGCTCGTTGGCCTCGACCCAGTCGTGCATGTTGTCGCGCATCACGTTGGGATTGTAGAGATCCTTATCACCAACCTCCATCCAGATCCGGATCGGCTTCCGCGGGTTCTCCGGGATCAACTGCTCGTGGAACCCCCAGGCGCCCTGCGGACTCTTAGGATCGTACGGCCACTGCTGGTTCACATAGGTCCCCGAATAGGTCAGCACGCGATGATAGAGTTCCGGATGAAACCACGCCATAATCAACGCGCACGACCCTCCGGAGCTACCGCCCGTGGTTGCCCGCCCATCGGGATCGTGCGTCAACTTTACCTGCGCCTTCTCCTCAACCAGCGGTAGCACCTCGTGTTCGACAAATTCTGCATAGCGCCCCGACATCGTGTCGTACTCAAGTCCGCGCTCGCTCCCCTGCGCATCGCCGCTGCCGTTCCCAATGGAGATGGCGATCATGACCGGCAGCTTGTGTTCGGCAATCAGGCCATCCAGCGCAGTGAAAAGCATTCGATCCGGCCCGTCCGCGCCCACAATGAAAGGGACCACGCTGCCCGGCACGTAATCCTTCGGCACATACACCGCAACCTTGCGCGTATACGAAGCGGGATGACTCGTCGTAACCACCAGCTTCGCCGGATTGTCCGGGTCTGGCGTACCGAACGTCCCCTTGTCGCGCGCAATGCCCGGGTAGTACTTGCTATCGGCTGAACTCATGGTGAACTCAATCACGCTGCCATGCGTCAAGTCCGGGGCCGTCATCTCCGGTGCCGGGGGGTGCGTCGGTCCCAGGATGAAGTTTCCATCCTGATTCGCCGGCGGCACTGTTCCGTCGGGCAGCTCCTTGGCATGCACATACCCCGGGGCATGCGGATCGCGCGTTGGCGGCGCAGGCCGAGCCGTCGGCTGTGCTTGCGGCACGGCTGCTGCCTGTCCCGCCCAGGCTAGTGCAATCGATCCGGTCAGAATCCCCAATCCCGCAAATCGCATTTTCCAATTCATCTGGTCTACCCCAAAAATTCTTGCCAAAAGGAATGGTACACGGGAAGGCTCCTTGCTTTTGCCCGCTTTTTACTGATCGCACTGAACCACTCGTCGATTCCTGCGTTGAATTGGTGATCGGCTCGCCGGTTTTCTGAATCCATACTTGAGTGAGGACACTCAATAAGTGCTGTACCCCTCACCAAAGGGAAGGAGCCGTCAAAATGAACGTCGTTCTCTATGGAGCCACCGGCAACGCCGGCAGAAGTATTTTGCAGGAACTCGTGAGCCGCGGACACCGGGTCACCGCGGTCGCCCGCGAAACTTCCAGCCTGCCCGCAACCGCGACTGCTGTCCAGGATGATCTGAGCAGCGTCGACAAGATCGCTTCCATCATCGCCGGCGCAGACGTGGTGATCAGCGCTTATGCTCCACCGCCAGAGGATACGGACGCGCTGCTCGGCGTCACCGAGCGAGAGATTCAAGCGGTTAAGAAAGCCGGCCACGCTCGCCTGATCGTCGTTGGCGGCGCTGGACTACTGGAAGTCGCCCCAGGCATCAGTTTGATTGCGTCTGGGCATTTGCCCGAGCAATACCTCCCGATCGCCACGTCGCACCAGAAAGCCCTCGAAATCCTGAAGAAGTCGGACATCAACTGGACCTACTTCAGCCCCGGCGCCTACTTTGTCCCGGGCGAACGGACGGGCAAATTTCGCTTAGGCACCACCAGCCTGATCGCCGACGCAAAAGGGGAGAGCCGCATTTCCTTTGACGACTATGCCATCGCCCTGGTGGATGAGATAGAGAAGCCGGCCCATGAACGCGGCCAAATGTCCATTGGTTACTAAGCGGGCCCTCAGCGATTCAACGGCAGCATACTTAATCCTGCCGCGCGGAGCCGAGTGAATGAGCGCTCCCTCCCTGGGGCAGACTTTTCACCGTGAACTGCGCGCTGCAATTGGCGGATTGGCCCGCATGTCTGCCCTCGCTTACGTGTCCGGTAATTCTGTACGTGCCTGGCTCGAGGGCAGCGGTCTCGACCTCCACAATCGGCTTCGAGGCGTTCATGCTTACTCCGCGGCCGCTCCACCGAAAAGTTGCTGTCCTGTGCCGGTCCAGGTTGGTGGCAACGCCGATCACGCTGACTGGATCGCCAGGGAAGATTATTTGCGGAGTCGCTGTGCACGCGAAGGTGACCGGCGGTGTCGGTGGTACCGAGCCCCATCGCCACACCAGGCCGGTGCTGAAGCGGCCTGAATTGAAGTCAGCCAGGCCGCCTGCGCCGAAGTCGACGTGTTCTAGCACATAGTCTGCCTGAAATAAACGTAGCTTTAGGTGATGGTGGAAATAGGGGAGTGAGTAGTCCACGCCTCCGCCAAGCGTGATCTCCCGCCCCCACGTGGCCGATTGAGGTTCGGTACGGTTCATGTGGAACGCGCCCGGCCCCAACATGTTCGTGGCCCCAGCCAACCCATGAACAAAGGGGGTGAATCCGTGATAGGTCTGGCCTCGCAGGATCGGTCCTACAGAAACGGACCGCATAGAATCGTTCCCTCCGGTGAAGTGGTAGTCGCCAACGAGTTCGAAACCAAGATTTCGGTCCAGATAGTACGCCCCGCTGATAAGAAGGCCCTGATTGGCGTTGGAAAAGGCAACACCGCCGGCCGATCCATTGGCCTGCCAATACGAATATCCGGCGAAAACATCGATGCGAGAAGACCCTGGCAGGGAAGCTTGTTGGCCATCGGCGGCCATCGCCATCGCAAGAGTGATTAGAAAAAATAGACCGCTTTTCCTCGTCAAGTGTCAGTTTCCCCATACTGCTGTGTAAATTTCCGGATTACCGATAGGCCGGCTGGATCGCCCACGAAACCAGGCATTATGTATCCATCATTGTGTGGTTAAGGAACCGCCCTCATAAGGATGCTTCGAAGGCGACCCGAAACCATTTGAAGAAACATCTGCACGAAAGTGAAAATCTCCTAGTCAGGGATAGGTTCACTCTCAAGGAGAGCGTCCACCGGTCGATCTACCCTGAGGCGGGTAAGATTGATCTTGGAAAAAAACAATCAGGCCCAGGGTAGATTCGGACGGAAATCTTCTCTTTACCTCTAAAGAGAATTTGCCCGACCCCATCTCCGCGCATGCCGTGGTACTCAATCACGGATACGATCCCGCCCGCGCCAGGCTTGGAAGTACCGGGCTTTGCTGTACGATGGGGCAGCAGGGAACGTGCTAAGAGGAATCTCAGGCCCAACCCAGTGAGTTGCAGACGCATGGTTCTTCATGATCGAATCCCCAGCGCCAGGTCTCTCTTCTTGCTTGTTCTTTGTTTCGCCCTTCGCGCCTTTGGACAATTCAGCACCGCCACCCTCCTGGGTACTGTCCAGGACCTCTTCAGAGCCACCATCCCGAATGCAAAGCTCAAGCTCATCAATTCGCAGACCGGAACGGAGAATGACACCGTCACCAACGACCAGGGCGGCTTTCTGCTGCCTGGCATTATCCCGGGAACCTACACCCTGCAGATTGAGCGCAGCGGATTCGCCACCACGCAGCTGAACGGAATTGTCTTGAACATCGGCGACACCAGGAATTTGCTGATTCGCATGAAGATCGGGTCTGTAACCGAGTCTGTGACCGTGGATGCCGCCGGTCTCACCCTGAATGCGACCGACGCATCTGTCAGTACCGTGGTTGATCGCAAGTTCGTCGCCAATGTTCCACTCAATGGAAGAAGCTTCCAGGACCTGGTTTCCATGACCCCCGGGATCGTTACGCAAAGCCCGCAGGCTGCGGGGGAGAACTCCAGCACCCAAGGCGATTTCAGCGTGAACGGTCAGCGCACGCAATCCAATGCTTTTTTCATCGATGGTGTTTCTGCGAATACGAACCTGGGGCTCACTGGCCGTCAGGCGCGGATTGCGAGCACCGGCTCTGCCGCTGGTTCAACCGCCGTCGGCACGACACAAAGCCTGGTTTCGGTCGACGCCTTGCAGGAGTTCCGTGTGTTGACCTCGACCTATTCACCCGAATATGGCCGCACGCCCGGCGGCCAATTTACCTTTCTCACCCGTTCGGGAACCAACACGGCCCATGGAAGTGCGTACGATTATTTTCGCAATTCTGTCCTCGACTCCGGTGACTGGTTTGCCAACTCCGCCGCTTTTGGCGATCCGTACTCTCCGCCAACCTACAACCAGGCTGATTTTGGAGGAACCTTAGGCGCGCCCGTTATTTTGCCTCATGTCTACAACGGCCTTGATAAGACCTTCGTTTTCTTTTCCTACGAGGGTCTCTACCTGTCGCAGCCGACTCCACAAAGCTTTCAATACACTCCCCAACTGTGCGCGAACTTCCCGCCCGTTTATTCGTGCGGGCAGGTCCCGGAAGTTCCGAGCGCGCTGGTGCCCATGTTTGCCGCGTTTCCCAGCGGAGGCTATCCGGAAATCTTCAATGCCGCAGGAAATCCCACTGGGATGGCCCAATCATTTTTGTCCGGATATACGCTGCCCGCCCACGTAAATTCGACCAGTGCGCGGGTAGACCACACCGTGTCTCCCAAGCTGGCAATGTTCTTTCGCTATGGCGGAACGCCCAGCTTCGGTCAAACCAGGCAGCTGTATTCAGTAACAGCAAATCAAGTCGACACGCAAACCCTGACCTTCGGAGCGAATGCCCAGCTATCCCCGGTTGGCAGCAATGAGTTGAGGCTGGGTCACGCCGCCGGCAGCTCAACCCTGAATACCAACACTCAGGTCCTCAACGGCGGGTTTGGTTATGTTGACCCGGCAGCAAATCTTAACAACGCTCTCGGACTTCCTGCTTCCACCGAATCAGTCCGGGCGCAAGCGTACGTCCACGTAGATGGGATTGGCGATAGTGCCAGCGAAACCAACCAGGCCAGCGCTACTCTCCACCAATGGAACGTCCGCGATACGTTCAGTTTGCAAACTGGACATCACCTGTTAAAGTTCGGCGTCGATCAACGCCGCATCGCCGCCGCCATAACACCCGCTGCGCTCTCGGTACAGTTTGATTTTCTCAACCGCAACGCGTTGGCAGACAATTCTGCGTCCGATCTGGTCGTTACCAAAAGCCATCCAGCAAGCCCGATTCTCAATCAGTTCTCTGCTTTTGCGCTCGACGAATGGAAACTGTCGAGCGTGGTTACTCTATCGGGAGGCCTGCGCTGGGAACTGAATCCGCCCCCGACGGGAAAGGATGGGCAGGATGCCTTCACCGTCCGCGGCGATATCAACGCTCCCGGCACGTTGCAATTGGCGCCCAGAGGAACACCGCTCTGGCATACCACTTGGTACAACTTCGCCCCTCGCCTGGGCGTGGCTTGGCGAGCCGGCGGTCAACCCGGCAAGGAATTGATCCTACGTGCCGGCGCCGGAGTCTTCTTTGACACGGGGAGTCAGCCGGCGCTGAGCGCTTTCAATGGAGTGGGCTTTAGCGCCTCGGTTCATTACCAAAACGTGCCCGTGCCGGTGACGCAATCGCAGCTCACGTTCTCGACTGCCGTCGCTCCACCCTACACAAACACCACCGCATACGCCTTTCCCTCGCATCTGCAGTTGCCCTACACCGTACAGTGGAATCTCGGCCTGGAGAAGGCTCTGGACAGGAGCGAATCCCTCTCCGTCTTCTATGTTGGCGCAGAGGGTCACCGGCTGCTGCTGGAGCAGCGTCGAAACCTGATCCAGGTCAATCCCAATTTTTCCGACGTCGTCTATTTTCCTGCGGGCCTAACCTCCAGCTATCAGTCGATGCAGGTCAAGTTCCAGCGCACGCTGGCCCACGGCATCCAGGCGCTCGCGGCTTACACCTGGTCCCACGCCCTGGATTACGGATCAACCGATGCAGAGTTTCCCCTGGAGCATGGAAACTCCGATCTAGACGTGCGTCACAACCTGGAAGCCGCAGTCTCCTGGGATTCGCCGAAACCACTGCCCATCTCCTTCTTGAAGAGAGTGATGGGAAACTGGGGGCTCGATGGGCGGCTCATTGCGCGAACGGCTTTCCCCGTCAACCTTTCGGGCAATTTCTTTCTCGACCCGGTCGCGGGCAATCCCTATTACAGCGGGGTCAATCTCATCCCCAACCGGCCGCTCTACTTGCATAGTTCCGCATACCCTGGAAACCGCATATTCAATGGCGGCCCTGACGCGGCCAATCCGGCCTTTAGTCTCCCGGATAGCGATTCACAAGGAAACGCGCCCAGGAACCTTCTACGCGGATTCGGCGCCGTGCAGCTGAACGCCGCTCTTCGCCAGGACTTTCACCTCTACGAGCGATTGAACCTGCAGTTCAAGGCGGAGACGTTCAATGTCTTGAATCATGCGAACTTCGGGTACATCGATCCGTACCTCTCCGACCTGCTCTTCGGGCAATCGATAAAAATGCTTAACCAAAGCTTTGGTGCTTCGGGCGCTCTTTATGAGCAAGGCGGACCTCGCTCCATTCAGCTTTCACTCAAGTTCATATTCTAGGTTTGCTCAACCGCCGAATTTCTTGGCCAGCTTTCCGCCTTTGGCGGTCTTGATCTGCGCAGGCGTGAGGCTGGTCCCGACGGTCAAACCTTCTACCATCAGGTTGTTCAGCTGCACCTTCGCCAGGCGCTCATTCTGGTAGTCGACTTTCACGTGGTCTAAACCCAGCAGGTGCCCCAGCTCGTGGGCAAGCGCGCGGCCGCTTGACGTCGCGTTATCGTACTGTTGCACGAAGCAGGCCGCTTCCGGGTCGCTGTTGAGATAGGACAACCCGCCCGCGACAAGACCCTGCACCCGGTTGATGAGGAACACATGAACCAATGTCCCGGCGGGACGCCGGTCGGAAAGCACGTCCAGCACCAGCTGATCGCGGGTCCGCGAGCCTTTTGGAAGATCCAGCGGGGTGTCAAAAACGATGTCTTGTTTCAGGTGGAACTGAATGTTAGTGGGCATCCAGATATGATTGGCCACCCGGAGGGCGTCGCTGGCGTCGGTACCGGTCCAGGTGGAGGGTTCCGTCTGTCCGCGTTCAGAAAACGGTGTGACTACGATATTCAAGGGAACGATTGACATAGGCAATTCTCACTTCCAACTTCACTGTTAACTTAGCTCGCGAACTCAGCGGTTGGAATCGCGACCAGCCCAGGCTGCCGCGCGAGAGTAACCACATCCATCCTCCGGCTTCTCAGCGGTTTCCTGAACACCGTAGTGACGGTCAGCATTGCTTCGTTACAAAAGCAACCCCGAGCAAAGCGGACCTCGCTCGTTTCAGCTTTGACTTAAGTTCACATTCTAGGGCCGCGGATAGCCGAAAAATACCCCAAACGAATGGCGCATAATTCACAGCAGCCCCACCCTGTCCCGGCGTGCCGTGGAAGCGTAGTGGACCTAAGTTTTCTCAAGGCATATCGAGAAATTGGTGTGGGAGCCCCCGCATTTATGCGGGGGAAGGAGCGCTTTAGCGCTCCGTGAAAGACTCTCGACTATCATCACGCGCTTTAGCGCTGGCAATGCCAAAGCCTCATGAGTCCTTGCGTGAGAGAACCGCAGAAGAGAGACCATCCGCTCCCTGGGCCTGGAGGGCCGGTGTCAAACCTCAGTTCAGCCTGGCGGGGCTGGGGGATCGATGGCGCCGCAGCTGCGACACTCGCTCTTCTACCCAACCTGATTTCGCCATATCCCGTCGCGCCCCAGCGTTTTGGGACCTCCATCCTAGGTAACCGGTTACCTAAGATGGATTTCCCTGGGTTCCGGCAGGCTCCTCGCCAGGTGCGGGGGCTTACTTCGCGCCCAAACCAGGCAGGTTTACCCTTGCGGCGTTTCCGATGCAGGTTGAGACTAATATGGATAGGTACAGCATCTAACGGATGGTCGATCATTGTGACCGTCAGCCGGCCGATTTCGCTGCCTACTTCGAGACCAGGGGCGCTTTTTAATGAAGTTTCGGACCCTTTTCCTCTCCCTCTCGCTCGCCGCAGCCTCCATGGGGGATGCAGCCACTCCCGCCACGCCCCCAATCGACCAGCAATTTGAGCAGACGGTCCGGCCCTTTGTCGGCAAATATTGCGTGGCCTGCCATAGCGGCAAGATGGCCCCCGCCCAGTTCGATCTCAAGTCCTACACCAGCGTGGATATGGTTGCGGACGACTTTGCCCGTTGGGCCCTGCTGGCGGAGCGCCTAAAGAACCACGAAATGCCGCCCAAGCCGATCCCGCCCCCTCCGGCAGCTGAAGCTCAGCAGGTCATTGACTGGGTAGCTGCCGTCCGCGCGGCAGAAATAAAGAAGGCCGCCGGCGATCCGGGCGTAGTGCTGGCCCGCCGCTTGAGCAATGCCGAGTACGACTACACGCTGCGCGACCTCACCGGCCAGGACCTGCACGTCGCCAAAGAGTTCCCCGTGGATCCCGCCAACCAGGCAGGTTTCGATAACTCCGGCGAATCCTTAACCATGTCGCCGGCGCTGCTGAATAAGTACCTGAAGGCCGCGCGCGAAGTAGCCGATCACGCCGTCCTCAAGCCCGATGGAATCGACTTCGCCCCCTATCCCATGTTGGTAGAGACTGACCGCGAAAAGTACGCCATCCAGCGCATCGTGGCTTTCTACAAGGCGCAGCCCACCGACTACGCGGATTACTTCGAGGCCGCCTGGCGCTACAAATATCGAGTCGCCCTCAAGAAGCCGCATGCCACCCTGGCCACCACCGCGGCGGACGCAAAGGTCAGCCCCAAGTACCTCCCCATGGTCTGGCAGATTCTGCACGATCAGAATGCGATAGGCCCCGTCCTCAAGCTGCAGAAAATGTGGCAGACCCTTCCCCCGCCCGACGCGGTGCAGACCGGGGGGCTGCGTGCCAAATGCATCGCCATGCGTGATTTCGTGGTGAGAATCCGCGCCCACACCGCCATGCAATTTGCCGCGCCTGTCGTGGCCGGTTTGCCCGCGCAATCCGAGCCTCTCCTCAACTGGAAGCTCAAGGAGTTCGCCGAGCACCGGCGTGACAGCGATCCCAACGATCTCCGCAACGACACCGATCCACCGCCCGTCGTGCCGGCGATCCCGAAATACCCTGATCTCCACGAGGAAGCCGCGCCCCGTTGGGCCGCTCTCTCGGCCAAGGCCCGCGCCAACGACACCGACCTGATCGTGCCCGCCACCCAGCGCGCCCGCTATCAGGCTGCATTTTCCCGTTTTGCCTCGGTCTTTCCCGATGTCTTTTACGTCTCAGAACGAGGCCGCTATTTCCCTGACGACTCTGAGGATAAAGGCCGCCTGCTCAGCGCCGGCTATCACAACATCATGGGCTATTACCGCGACGATCTTCCTCTGATGCAGCTCATCCTCGACGACAACGGGAAGAGGGAACTGGATCGTCTTTGGAACGAGTTCGACTACATCGCAGCCTTTTCCGCCCGCACCTGGACTCAGTACTACTTCAATCAGAGCGGAGAAGTCTTTGGCAAAGGTGACGAATCCGGCTCACCCCGCCCCACCGATCACGCCGTGACCGACACCGCAGTTATTTTTAGAATGCGCGATGTCTACCTCGCCAAGGCTGCGGCCGATCCAAACAACGACCCCATAGCGGCAGAGGCCATTCGCGATCACTTCAACGGGATGAACGCCACGCTACGCAGCCTGGAAAAGGAGCGCGCAGAGTCGGAACCGAAGCAACTGGAAGCTCTCCTCCAATTTGCCGAGCGTGCCTATCGCCGGCCCCTCACCCAAGCGGAAAGAACCGATTTGCTGGCCTACTACCACCAGGATCGGACCCAAAATCAGTCCTCCCACGAAGAAGCCGCTCGCGATGTGATTACCAGCGTCCTGATGGAGCCCGATTTCCTCTACCGTCTCGATATGACAGACGGTCAAATAGCCTCTTCTTCCAAAGCGGTGTCCCATACAGTAGCGCTGAAAACAGCTGTCCCCGCTGAGCCGTTATCCAGCTACGCCTTGGCGAGCCGCCTGAGCTATTTCCTCTGGGCCAGCATGCCCGATGAGGAGCTGTTACGCCACGCGGCCTCCAACGACCTGCAAAAACCCGCAGTCCTCCTGGCGCAAGCGCAACGCATGATGAAAGATGCCCGCGTGCGCGGCCTGGCCACGGAATTCACCGGCAACTGGCTCAACTTCCGTCTCTTTGAAAACAACAACACCGTCGATCGCGCTCGTTTCCCCCAGTTCAACAACGACCTGCGCGAAGCCATGTTTCAGGAACCCATCCGCTACGTCGAAGACACCATTCAAAATAACGGCTCGGTCCTCGACCTTATCTATGGCAATTACACCTTCGTCAATCCCGTGCTGGCCAAGCACTACGGCATACCGGGAGTGCAGGGCGGCGTCGACCACTGGGTCCGCGTGGACAACGCCGGGCAATATGGACGTGGTGGGATCCTGCCCATGGCGGTATTTATGACCCTGTACTCACCCGGACTGCGCACCAGCCCGGTGAAGCGCGGCAATTGGGTCGTGCAGAAGGTATTAGGCATCCGCGTCCCTCCACCCCCGCCGGTCGTTCCCGAGCTGCCGAGCGATGAGTCCAAGTCCGATCTTCCCGTACGCGACATGCTGGCCCGGCATCGCGCGAACCCCTTCTGCGCCGCCTGCCACCAGCGCTTTGATTCCTTTGGCTTGGCCTACGAAGGCTACGGACCCATCGGCGATGTGCGCACCAAAGACCTGGCCGGGCGGCCCGTCGATACCGCCGTCACCTACCCGGGAGGCTTCAATGGTGTTGGCTTTGACGGTCTACGCGACTTTATCCGCGATCATCGCCAGGATCAATTCATCAACAACCTTTGCCGCAAGCTGCTCAGTTACTCGCTCAACCGGACGCTGCAACTCTCCGACGAAGCCCTGGTCGACACCATGGAGGCCAATCTAGCCAAGCAGGGCTACGGCTTTGATTCGCTGGTAGAAACCATCGTCCTGAGCCCGCAGTTCCGCAATAAGCGAATACCGGCATCTCAAAAACCAGAGACGCAGATAGCATCCAGAAAGGTGAACTAAAGGTCTATCCATTTGGAAAAAACTCATGTTTTGTATCGGGGCAATCGATTGAGAATAAGTCGGGCTTTAGAGCGTGGAGCTTGGAAAAAGCGCAATGGTGGGAGCCCCCGCATTCATGCGGGGGAGCTCGGCTTTCAAGCCGAGCGGCTCGAGTAGCACTCATCTCATCCGGCTTTAGCCGCTGAGGGGACTCATTTCATCCCCTCCCGAGTTTTTCCGCAAGCTGTTTAGTCGGGCCGTAAGGGCCTAAATAAAGATGGGCGTTAGAGTCTGCGTGAGAACGGGCTTTTGGCTTTGTATCAGGGCACGACTTTAGTCGGGCCGTAACGGCTTTAATAGAGAGGGCTTTAGCCCCTGCGTAAGAACTCCGAGGGCTGGGTAGGTCCGGGCTTTAGCCCGGACATCCACCCTCAAAACCTATCGGCCTTTAGGCCCTGAGGTGCGCTTCTGAAGGGCAGGGATTTACGGGCAAGTTTTGTGTCAGGGCACGACTTTAGTCGGGCCGTAACGGCTTTAACAGAGAGGGCTTTAGCCCTTGCTACTACCAGCTGTCTGAAGGGTACGGACTGCCTCGCCGCAGCGGGCTTAGCCCGTACACAGATCGTTTAAAAGATGTGCGGCTTTAGCCGCTGAGGGACCAGCTTCATGTCACGATTAACCAAAAAACTCGCACTTCCCCTTTCCCGCCGCGCCGTACTCCGCGGAGCCGGTTGCACCGTAGCCTTGCCTTGGCTTGAGTCGCTGCATGCCTTAGCGGATGTCCCCCCGCCCTCCGCCTTCCCCAAGCGTTTCGGCATCGTCTTCCTGGGTTGTGGCGTGAACGAGGATTACTGGAGCGCCGAGGGCCAGGGCGCCGACATGAAACTCTCGAAGACGCTGTCGCCCTTGGAACCGCTCAAACAGAAGATCAACGTCATTGACGGTCTCTACGTCAAGGCGCTTACCGGCCAGGGCATTCATCCCGCCCAGACCGGCAGTCTCTTATCCGGCGCGCACATTTCGAAAGGCGCCATCATCCACTCCGGCATCAGCATCGACCAGATGATTGCCAACCACGTGGGCGACCAGACGCCGCAATCCAGCATCGTGCTGGCCTGCGAGCAGCCCATGACCGGTTACCACGAGTCCAACTTTTCCCTGGCCTACAGTTCCCACCTCTCCTGGCAAAGTCCCGGATTCGCCTGTCCCGATAGAAGTCTACCCATCGCTCGCCTGGGACAACTTGTTTGACAACCGTGGCAGCCTGCAGAACCTCAGCATTCTCGACCGCGTACAGGAGCGCGCCCAGGATCTTTCCAAGTGCATCAGTTCCAGCGACAAAGGCAAGCTCGATGAATACCTGACCAGCGTGCGCGAAGTAGAAAAGCGCGTAGAGGGCATGCGCAAAGACATGGGCGATGCCAACGACGCAGCGAAAGCCAAAAACACCGTCGCCGCCACCATGGAGCGGCCGGCCAACGGACTGCCGGAAGACCTGCGCGATCACTCCCGCCTGATGTGCGACATCATTGCCATAGCCTTCCAAACCAACAAGACGCGCGTCGCCTCGTTCATCATCTCTCATGATCTATCGGCCATGTATTATCCCTTCCTCGACGTGAAGGAAGGTCACCATTCCGCCTCGCACAACAACAACTCCGACGGCTACGAGCGCATCTCTCGTTTCCACGTCGAGCAGTACGCCTACCTGGCGTCGAAGCTGGACAGCATGAAAGAAGGAAACGGCACGGTACTCGACAACAGCTGCCTGATGTTCCTATCCAACATGTGGATCGGCCGCAAACACGACAACTTCCGCCTGCCGGTGGTGCTGGCCGGCGGCCTTGGCGGAACGCTGCAAACGGGACGTTCGCTGAATTACCTGAAGGACAGCGAAGACAATCGCAAGATGTGCAGCTTGTACCTGTCGCTGATGGATCGCTACGACGTGAAATTGGAGCAGTTCGGCGATTCGCAGACGCGGTTAGAACGGCTTTAGCGCAAAAGGAGCATCAGCCTGAACGGGATTTCCTATCAAAACCAGCGAAAGATGAGTAGTCCTGAGCGCGGATCAACTCGCTATTTAAGGTCGCTGAATTCCAAGGGAAATAGTAAAGCGCCAAGGGAATACTGTCTCGGTACTTCCAAAAGGTGAGGGATTCGAACCCTCGAATCCATTTCTGGATTGCCCGTTTTTCAGGGGGGGCATCGACCACTCTGCCAACCTGCCATGATCCTTTGTGGCGGCCCCCACAATATAACCTAGCGATCTTTTCCGAGCCACGCTACTTCCGGTACGCCTGCCCCGGGGGTGTTTCCCTTCCGAGGGCAAAATTATGTGAGCGCTATCTGAACCGCATCTTTTCATCCGTCATTTGAGATGTCAGTCTGAAGGGATGAGAGTGCGTGGAGCAGAAGCAGAGGCGAAATGGCTAGGGCTGATCTCTGAGCAAGAGCGGAGCGGCAAGACAGTGGCGGAGTTTTGTCGCGAGCGCGGGATAGCGGCTTCTAAGCTATATTCCTGGAAGCAGCGGTGCGTGGGTGCGGCCTCAGGTTTTGTGCGGCTGAAGGTAGCGCCGGCGGTGGAGACCGAGACAGTCGCGACAGCACGGAGCGGGATTGAAGTGCGGCTTGCAGGGGGACGCAGTTTTGTGGTGGAGCCCGGGTTTGACGCGAGCCACCTGCGCGCATTGTTAGCGGTACTGGAGAGTCGGCCATCATAGGTTTGCCGAGTTTGCGCACACTGGACGGCTTGCAGACGACCCGCATCTGGCTGGCGGTGGAAGCGACGGATATGCGCTGCGGGTTTGATCGGTTGGCCGAGCGGGTGAGTGCGGTGATCAGCCAGGACCCATTAAGCGGCCATTTGTTCGTGTTTGCCTCGCGGCGCCACGAGCGGCTGAAGATTCTAACCTGGGACCGTGACGGATACGTGTTGTGGTACAAGCGGCTGGAGGCTGGTGTTTTCAAGCTGCCGCGAGTCGAACATGGAGTGCGTTCGGTGGAGCTTCGTGCCAGCGAACTGGCCATGATGCTGGATGGGATCGACATGACGAAGCTGAAGCGGACGCCGCGCTACCGGCGAACCAACGCGAGCAACAAGGAGAAGGTAGCAAGTTAGTTTATCTGCGACCAAGTGTGACATAACTTAGGAGTGCCTGCCGTTGTGTCCCACTTACCTGACGATAAAGACGCGCTGAAGGCCATGGTTTCCACGCTGCTCGGCCAGCGCGACGACCTTTATCTGGAAGTTCTCAGACTGCAGGTAGAGCTGGATCGCTACAAGAAGGCCCGCTACGGTCCTCGCGCCGACCAGCTGCGTTCGATGGAAGAGTTGGCGCAGTTGCTGCTCGCATTCTCCGAGCAACTGGAGAGCAAGCCGGTCAACCCGGGCGATGTACCCGCCGATGCGTCAGCAGAAAAAGAGTTGCGCTGGGTGAAGCGGCGCAAAGGGCGACGGCATCTTGCCAACTTCGACCATCTCCCCCTGACCAAGCATGTATACGAGTTGAGCGCCGAACAGCGGGCTTGCTCCTGCTGTGGTCTGGAGCGGAAGGAAATCGGCACCGACGAGAGCTGGCAGGTGGAGTATCATCCCGGCCACTTCGAGCGTCTCCATCATGTACGCAAGAAGTATGCCTGCCCAGCTTGCGAAAAGGGAGGCGACGGCCCGCAGATAGTGACCGCGGCCAAGCCCGAAGCTGCCATCGATAAGGGTATGGCGGGGCCGGGACTGCTGGCCTTCATCGTCACCAGCAAGTTCGCCGATTACCTGCCCCTCTACAGGCTGGAAGATATTTTCACCCGGCAAGGCTTTGAGATCTCGCGCGCCACACAATCGGTCTGGTGCGGGGATGTGGCCGACCTGGTCGAGCCGCTGTATGAGCTGATGGCCGAGCGCGTGCGCGGCTCTCATATTGTCTCTACCGATGACACCATCATGCCCATGCAGAGCATCGGCAAAACCGCCAATGCCAGGATGTGGGTTTATCTAGGTGACGATCTTCATCCCTACAACGTGTTCGACTTCACACTCAACCGCGGCCGCGACGGACCGAAGTATTTTCTCAAGGACTACCGCCAGGTGCTTCTGGCCGATGCTTACGGAGGATACAACGGCGTGGTGGCCGGCAATGAGATCACTCGCGCAGGTTGTTGGGCACATCTGCGCCGCAAGGTGATTGAAGCGGAGAAGGCCGCGCCGGAGATCGCGCGCCAGGCAGTTGAACGAGTCGGTGCGCTGTACAGCGTCGAGAGACAGGCTGCGGGTCTATCCGCTGCCGAGAGGCTCAAGCTGCGCCAGGAGAAGTCGGCGCCGATGTTGCTCGAGCTGCGCGAGAAGCTGCTAGTGTGGAAAGAGCAGTTATTGCCCAAGCATCCAATGGCGGAGGCGATCGGCTATGCGCTAAGCCAGTGGCGGGAGCTGAGCGTGTTCTGCTCCGACGGCGCTGTGGCCATCGACAACAACGCAAGCGAGCGGGAGATGAAGCGTGTTGTCCTGAATCGCAAAAACTCGCTGTTCGTGGGCAACCCACGCGGGGGAAGGACGGCGGCCATCTTAGCCAGCCTGACCAGCACCTGCCGCCGTCATGAAATCGACCCGCAACTGTACTTCACTCAGCTGCTGGTCAATCTTCCGACTACGCACGCAGACCGGCTCTCCGCCTGGCTGCCCGACCAGTGGAAACTCCACCAATCTCCTTCAACGTTCGAGTAATCCACAGCCCTGCGGTTCAGATACCGCTCACGAAGGAGTGACTTCAAACCTTGCTTTCATGGCTGGTAATCACGACTCCGACATGGCGGAGAGGCCGATGCCGGGAGGAGGACATTTGGCGAGCCATGAAGTCCTGGAAAGCCTCGTCTGGTGAGGGAAGCCAACAAGGAGGAAGGGATGCAAACCTACAGCCGGCGGCAACTTTTCCAGTTCGCGGCAGGGGCAGCGGCGGCTGCTGGTACAGGGCAGCTGTTCGGCAAGGCAACGGCTGGCGCGCCGGAAGAAGCATCCAAGAAGGCCCTACGGCTGGGCCTGCTGGTCAGGGTCTCGGATGATCCCGAAAAGGTTATGGCCCAGGTTCACGGGCTAGGCTTGCCCACGGCCCACGTGATGATCTGGGACTTCTCACCTGCCATGGCTGCCCGGCTGCGCGGTGCACTCGACCGCTACGAAGTGGAGGCGACGGTTCTCTACTCGTCCGGGCCCGGAGAGGAGAAGTACGACTTGGTCGATGGCCCCCCCGGCTTCGGACTGATCCCCTCCCGGTATCGGCGGCAAAGAATTGATCAGCTGAAGAGAGCCTCTGACTTCGCAAAGCGCGTGGGTGTGCCGGCGCTGTTTAATCAATGGGGCTTTATTCCCGAAGTTCCGAGCGACCCGTTGTACGAACCCACGGTTGAGGCGGTGCGCGAGATTGCCGGCCACTGCAAGGGGAACGGCCAGATGTTCTTCAACGAGACGGGGCAGGAAACTCCGATCACCCTGCTCAGGACGATTCAGGACGCGGGAACGGACAACCTGGGGCTGGTTCTCGACGCGGCCAACCTGGTGCTGTACGGCAAAGGCAATCCGGTCGATGCCCTCGATGTCATCGGAAGCTATGTACGGGCCATCCACGTCAAGGGCGGCTTCTATCCCACGGACCCCAAGCATCTGGGCCTGGAGGTTCCCGCCAGCCAGAGCAGCCAGGTGGATTGGCCGCGCATCTTTGAGCGCCTGAGGGAGCTCGGTTATGACGGCACGGCGACCATTGAGGCTGGGAACCCGGGCAACGGAGGCGACCAGGAGATTCTGGGCGATAAAGCTTATCTCGAGGGGCTGATCGCCCAGGGCTGAGCCCTGGCGTGTCCGGTGCCTAAGACATTGAGGGGACGGAGCGGGACATCCATGATAGGCAAGCAATGCCGCAGGGGCTTTTTAGCCCCTGCGGGTTTTGCTTTTCCGCTCGGTGCAGAGTTTTCCGCAGCCTCTTTGGTAGCAGAAGCTGCGTTGAAAAGCCGTACCTCAGCGGCTAAACCTCAATGTTCCTGTACGTGGATGCTGGATAGGTCCGCGCGTGCGGTTTTCTCGCAAGGAAAACCGCATGAAGTGCCATGGCTCATTAGGCTTATACAGGAAATTGAGGGGAGCCGTCGTATTCGCTATTGTTTACGGCCCGGCTAAAGCCGTGCCCTGATACAAAACATGAGTTTTTCCGCAACCTGTAGCGCCGTCCAT
>CAWBGZ010000014.1:0-368050 GCA_963788515.1 uncultured Acidobacteriaceae bacterium | reverse complement strand
CGGCTTGGTCGAAAGGGCACGCCAGCTAGGCTGGAGCGATGTCCAGGTGATCGATGAGGATCTGGGGCGTTCCGGTAGCGGCACAACCCGAGTTGGTTTCGAGAAGCTCCTGGCAGCCGTATGCGAGCGACACGTTGGTGTTGTTCTATCACTGGAAGCATCTCGCCTTGCCCGGAACGGGCGTGACTGGCACACGCTCTTAGAGTTCTGCGGCCTGGTTGGGGCGCTAATCGTCGATGAGGACGGGGTCTATGACCCACGACTTCCGAATGACCGCCTGCTGCTCGGAATGAAAGGCACCATGAGCGAGATGGAGGTCTCTGTTTTTCGCCAGCGATCAATGGAAGCGATAAAGCAGAAGGCGCGTCGCGGCGAATATTTTTCGACCGTGGGCGTGGGATATGTGAAATGCGAAGGAGACCGTATCGACAAGGACCCAGACCGACGAGTACGGGAGGCGATGTCACTGATCTTTCGCAAGTTTAGTGAGCTTCAGACTGTCCGCCAGGTACTGGTGTGGATCCGTCAGGAACAAATCCTCTTGCCAGTTCTACAACAAGGACCCGGAAAACAGCCAATTCTCTGGAAAGCGCCGGTTTATCACACGCTCCACCACATCCTGACGAATCCCGTGTACGCAGGCGCCTACGCGTTCGGGCGCCGCGGAACAACGGTCGCCCTTGCGGAGGGAAGAAAACGGATGATCCGGACTGTCCACCGAACGTCAGACTCATGGGAAGTACTGATCAAGGATCGTCATGAAGGCTATATTAGCTGGGAAGAATTTGCTCGAAACCAGGAGATCATCTCCGATAATGCAAACGGCAAGAGCTATCTCGGTCGCGGCTCGGTTCGCCGAGGAGAGGCTTTACTGCCCGGACTGTTTCGATGTGGGCGATGCGGCAGGAAGCTCACGGTGCATTATGGCAGCAGGGGGACGCATACCCAGCGCTATGCTTGCCGTGGTGCTTTCAGTGCGCGGGCGGAGATGAGCTGTATCAGTTTCGGCGGCATGCGAGTTGACCGCCTTGTTGGGCAAGAGGTGTTGGAACGAGTACAGCCTCTCGGTATCGAGGCTGCCTTAACCGCCATGAAAAGTCTTGAGCGAGAGCACTCGGAAAAGCGATTGCAACTGGAAAACGCGCTTGAGCAGGCTCGATTCGAAGCGGCTCGTGCGTATCGCCAATACGATGCATCGGATCCCGAAAACCGTTTAGTCACGGCTGAGCTTGAACGTCGCTGGAACGAGCGTCTTGTCGTTGTGCGTACCCTTGAGGAGGATATCGGTCGGCTTGCGACGGATCGAAAGCCGGTTCTCACTTCTTCTGATCGTGACCGTTTACTTCTGCTGGGGGAAGATCTTGCTCGCGCATGGAACAACCCCGACGTAACAAATGAAACCCGCAAGAAGATCGTTCGACTGTTGATTAAAGAGATCGTAGTCGACACATCTGACAACACGGTCGATCTGATCATCCACTGGCAAGGCGGAGACCATACTCGGTTGACCGTAAAGAAGAACCGGGCCGGTCAAACCCGTTGGTCAACTGCCGACGACGTGATAGAACTCATCGAAGCGCTGGCCCGTCAAATGCCCGATCAGTCCATCGCTGCCGTGTTAAACCGTTCTCAGAAACAAACTGGCCGCGGCAACACCTGGACGCGGATGCGTGTATGTTCTGTCCGAAATCAAAAAGGGATCTCTCCTTATCAAGATGGAGAACGAAAGGCGCGCGGAGAGGTCACGCTCAATGAGGCCGCTGACATCCTTACCGTTAGCCCATCCACGGTCCTTCGCATGATCGGAACCGGCCTACTGCCCGCCCAGCAACTCTGCAAGGGAGCCCCCTGGATCATCCGAGAGTCGGCGTTGCACACTGAAGCCGTGCAACGCGTAGCGAACTCCCGAAGGGCGCGAGTTCCGTCATCTCACAATCCGCAGCAACAGCCCCTCGATTTATAAGGAGATAGCGTGATGGGCAGTAAGAACCACCCTCGTCTGATCCTGCAAATAGATAATTCTTTCGCCCCAAGGCCACCACGCGCAGTGCCCGCTCAGCTGCTGAATTATCTATTTCGATTGCGCCATCGTCGAGGTAACGGCTAAGCGCCCGCCAGCGAGAGAGCGCATAGCGGATGGCCGCCGCGGTATCAGACTTGCGCGAGAGGCCCGCGAGGGTCGTATGCATCCAGCGATGGAGATCATCCATGAGAGGGCGCGCTCTTGCCTGGCGGACTTCACAACGCAGGCCAGTTGCTTGGCCACGAATCTCGCGTTCAATGTCGTAGAGTTTTCCGATCCGTTGGATAGCCTCCCCGGCGATGGCTGATCCGTGGGCCACATGAATGTCATAGAACTTGCGCCGTGCATGAGCCCAGCATGCGGCTTCGACGATCTTGCCACCTTCGTACAGATGATGAAATCCAGCATAGGCATCGGCCTGCAGAACACCGGCAAAGGAGCTCAGATGCTGCTTGGGATGTTCTCCCTTACGATCCTGTGTGTAGGTGAACCAGACAGCTGGCGGCACATCACTGCCCGCTGGTCGATCGTCGCGCACATAGGTCCAGAGGCGCGCGGTTTTGGTCTTGCCTGTGCCGGGAGCCAACACTGGAACGGGTGTGTCATCGGCGTGTAGCTTCGAAGCGGCGAGCACATGCTTGCGTAGTTGATCGACCAAAGGCGAGAGTAAATAGCTGGCAGCTCCCACCCAATCGGCCAGCGTCGATCGATCCAGGTCGACTCCTTCGCGAGCATAGATCTCCGACTGGCGATACAAGGGAAGATGATCTGCATACTTCGACACCAGAACATGGGCCAACAAGCCGGGTCCGGCAAGCCCCCGGTCGATCGGCCTGCTCGGCGCCGGAGCCTGCATGATCGTGTCGCAGCGTGTGCAGCACATCTTGGGACGCACGTGGCGGATTACCTTGAAGCTGGCCGGGATGTACTCCAGCATCTCGGAGACATCTTCGCCCAACTTCGACAGCCCACCACCGCACGCTGAGCAGGCTTCTCCAGCAGGCATATGTGTGTGGGTCTCGCGGGGTAGATGCTCAGGCAGTGGGCGACGCTTCCGTTTTCGACCAGGGGTGCTGGTGCTGCCGGTGGGCGCCGCTGCTGGGGGACGCGCGGCCTCACCGGTCTCCAACTCTTCCAGCTTTAACTCCAGCTGCTCGACCTCGCGAGCGATTTTTTCGCTCTTGGTACCGAACATCATGCGCCGAAGCTTGGCAATGATCAGCTTCAGGTGTTCAATCTCGCTGTTGCGAGTAAGCAGCTTCTCTTGCTGCGCCACCACAAGGGCTTCGAGCGCCTCGCGATTCAGCCGGCTCAGATCAACAACGCTGGCATGAGCATCAGCCATGGCACGGAGTATGCCACAGTTACGTCGCAGCCATAGATCGAATATCTCGCCTCATCCTGCCGACTGTGGTTCCCATGTCCTCTGCGGTTGACGCCAGTCGATACCTTCCAGAAGCATCGACAACTGCGCACGCGTCAACGACACCGTTCCGCTTGTTGCCTGGGGCCAGATGAAGCGTCCTCGCTCCAATCTCTTCTGAAAAAGACAAAGGCCATCGCCATCAAACCACAGCAGCTTGATCAAATCGCCGCGCTTGCCGCGGAAGACGAACACATGGCCAGAGAATGGCGCCTGCTCCAGCACTGTCTCAACGATCGATGAAAGTCCCTGAAAGCCGCGGCGCAGATCTGTGAATCCGGCGGCAATCCAGATCCGTGTTCCCGCCTTCGGCTCCATCACCGCAAGAGGCTCCCCAGAACTGCTCGCACCAGTTCAGGATCAACACCCGCCTCTACACTGATCACGGCTCGACCTGGCAACTCGATATGGATCGAGCCTGTCGGCGCTGCCGCGAGAGCCGTCCCAGACATCGGCTCTGCCGTCACGGTCACCGGCAACAGCCTGCTCTGCGCTTGTTGGCCAACACCGAGGGCTCCCTTACGGTACTCGTGTCGCCACTGGAACACCTGGTTCGCATTTACTCCATGCTCACGGGCCACTCGGGCAATCGAAGCTCCCGGGACAAACGTGGCCTCTACGATGCGACGCTTCTCCTCCCGTGTTCTTCGCAACCGCTTCTGGGAAGGGGCCGCTACCTCAACTCCATCCGTATCGCTCACAAGGTAAGCGTGGAACAGAAAAAACCAGCTGTCTATACGGCCAAAAGCGGACGCTTACGGATAAAGGCGGTACAGACGGGACGTTTACTTGCTTGTTACGGTTGCTGTTGCAAAGATAACGTCCCGTCTGTACCGCCTTTATCCGCGCCTTTATCTGATGAGAGGATCTCGGGCATGGAAAATCCAGAACCGGGTACGGGCGGTGACTTGGTTCCGGACGCTGGTGGCGATCCACGCCCCGCCACTAGCGGACCGCCAAATGGCGACGAGTCACCCTTGTCAATCTCAGGCCGCATTTTCTCCACGCTTGAGCATGCTTGGTTTCAGCGCGTGGTAGGTATGGCGGCAGTGTTTTTTGGCTTCTTTGACGGTCGGTATTTCTCGATCATCAGCCTGATGCTTCCTTTGGCTATCCACCGGTCCAAGTCTCTAAGGGGATTGGGTCGTGGAATACAAGCAGTTATTTACATAACAACTTTCTCCGCGCTATTCGCGATGCTGTGGGTCGGCGGGGAACAGTGGAACAGGAACAGGGATAATTCTCCCTTAATTAAGGCTATTGCGGAAGCAGTAGGGGCAAAAATAACGACCACCATTGGTAAACTAACGCCAAGTCGCAGCACGACGGAACCACCGTTGGTTGCTCCAGCACAACCAAAACCTCAGATCGTTCCCAAACCGAAAGATGATCTCTGCGTTGAGGATCAGGTTCGCCCCTATAAATGTAAAAGCAACACTGAGCTTGGGCAATGGGCAATTGACGAATCTGAGCGCATTCAGGGGCTAGCAGCGGAAGGTAGATTTACCCGGGAGGGGACCATTGAATGGCGTCGCTCAGAATTCGATAAAGAGTTCCAGCACTGTTGTTCGTCAGAGATAAAGGGATTACGCACCGAACTACTTAAAAGACTCGGTCCATCCGGGAGCAGCTTGGAAGAAGAGGAGTCGTGGACAATGCTCTTCCCTGGTATCAAGTACCCTGGCGCCTCAACCGAAGTAACTATTCTTGGCGTGGGGCAATATGCACCGTATCTTCGCAGGCTTGGTTTAAGGCTGAAACGCTTGGAAATCCCTCGACCCCCCACTATGCACCTACAGTTTGAAGAGCTAGCCATAACCCCGGCACCTCTAGGCTCATCTGCGCCGAACGCGATAAAGGTGACATTAAGGACCAAAAAGGAGCTGACCACGGGGTACATCGCTGTCGAATTCGACCAAATTCCGGTGAGCTCTTCCACCGATTTTCAAACGACAGAGTTAATCACTGGCGATATAGAGAACAGGGCTCTGATAACGATGCTGTCCCAAGAGAGAGGGCGCGTATATGCATTAAGAATCGCCGCAAATCCATTTGTTCCCGAGGTTCCAGTTCATGTTTTTGCGGAATCGGTTAAGCCGATTCATGTTGTCGGAGCTTTCTGGTTTGACGAATAGGAGAAGGGCGGGACAAGATAAAAAGTAGGGAAAAGTAGGACAGACGGAAATGACCCTACGGGAAAAGTAAAAAACCCGTTGACAGACGGGACGTTCACCGAGAGTTTCAGGACGAGATTTAGTGGCCAGTCCCCTTATCTCATCAATGTTTTTAGTTGTGTGCTCAAAAGATCGGGGATTGGTGTGCGCACGAAAGTGAAAGGAAATCAGTTCACGGGGAAGTCGACCTGCCCTAGGATCTCCTCGATCTGACTCCGGTGTCGCATCATGTGAAATCTTAGAAAGTGAATGCGCTGTCCAGCGTCTAGCGGTCCGCTGAGGAAGTGCGGGAAAATCACTGACTCGATATCCAAACCATCCAAGACGGGTTCGAGTCTCTCAAGAACGTTTTGAGAGGTACTAAGGGCCTCAAGCCAGTACGAAGATGGGCCTCCGAAACGCGGAGTTACTAAAGGGGGCGCAACCTCCTTTGGCCTCCAGGTACGAGCGACAATCTCTTCGATGGATAAACCGCGATTCGTATGTTCCCCTCGCCAAACGGGTTTACCCTTTCGCACGCCTTCGGCCGTCGACCAGATCTTGCTGACACCGGACATCTCAGCAAGGACCAAATGCTCCAAGTTCTCGTTAACCGACCACGTTTGTGGTGTTGGCTTATAGTCTGACTGAACGCCAGAAAGGCCAGCAGCCAACTGGATTAGACGAGTTCGCTCATGCGCAGCCTGACTGATCAGGGACGAAGGTTTTTCCATGATTGCGGACCTTCTTTAAAATGTCATTCCGGCGGCTTATTCTTCGTGAATCGCTGCCTTTACCTTTGCGGCAACATCTTGGGGAATCGTCTGCATTCCGTGGTCTTTTCTTGCGTGCTCAGCAACCTTGGCCATCACCTGGTCATCATTTTCGCCACGCGCAACGAAGTCGCAGTCCAGGCCAACTGTGCGGCATTTCATAACCTTCGCCATGATTGATTTCCTCCGGCTGGCATAGTACCACTGTCTATCATGGATGTCCCCCAAAGCTCTTTGGAAATAACCCTAAGACGAGTTTCGCCCTTTCACGAAAGCGGATTCCCGATGACTAGTTTGTTGCCTCCACTCTATCCGACCGATGTCCAGCGGGCAGATGGTAGTCAAAAGCTGGCTCAGCGGGGCTCCTTGCGTGCCATGGCGAGCCCCCCAGGCCACCAGTTCCAATCGCCTGCAATGCGAAGAAGTGCGGGTCCGATCACAATTCGAACCAGCGTCGCATCAATAAACACAGCCACCGCCAGCGTGAACCCGATCATCTTGACCACCAGGAAACTTCCGAAGGTGAATGCAGCGAATACCACGATCATGATCGAAGCGGCACTCGTAATCAGACCGGCTGTCCTGGCCAACCCCTCAGGAATTGCCTCCGCTTCACCCAGTCCGCTTCTTCTTGCTTCGAGGATCCTCGCGACCAGAAACACTTCGTAGTCCATGCTTAGCCCGAAGACAATGGCAAACGCGACGATAGGGACAAGGGGGAAGATACTGCCCGTACCTCCAGGAACCCCAAAGAAGCGGCTTCCATGTCCGTCCTGGAAGACCAAAACCAATGCTCCAAAGGAGGCCGCTACCGAGAGCATGTTCAGTACGATAGCTTTCACGGCAGCGAAGAGGGATCGGAACCCGGCCAGAAGAGCCGCGAGCGTCCCTCCCACCACAAGTGCCATAACCGTCACAAAGTGATTTCTCACAATCGTCTGATAGTCGGCATTGAGTGCTGGGCCGCCCCCAACGATGAGCGTGGCGCCAGGCACTCCTGTGAGAGCTGTCGCGCCGGTCTTCCGGAGCTCCCGCACCCAGTCGACTTGACCGCGCAGGGAAACCGAAGTCGCTGGTATCACCTCTAGCAGCGCCGCCCGTCCGTCACTGCTCAGAAATGTTCGCCGCGTCTCCCGCGGGAGATCATTGAGGAAGGAACGGTTGCCGTCCGCAATCGTTGTGATGGAAATGACCCGGGCGCAACGAGGGTCGCTCGCAAGGCGCTGGGAGAGACGATCGAGTGTGTTCCACCCCGCGTCGGTGTGTGCAATCGAATTCGTCGGCAGTTCGACAATCACACGCAACGATTGAACAATGCCGACCCGATCCATTTGTTCAAGGGTGTGGAACGCATGAACCGATTCCGCCGCCTTCGGAAGCCAATCCCCTCTGGGGAGATTGGTATCCAGCCGCGCAGCCTGCCAGGAGAGCAGAAGCAAGGGGACGCCGGCAAGAAAGAGAGCAAGCCATGGATGGGCGACAATCACGTTGCCCCATCGCCTCCAGCGATTTCCCGTTCGTGCCGCCCGATCCGCGTCCAACCTCGCAGTAAAGGGCATCCGGCCCATATCGATCCGCGGCCCGAGCAGTGCCAACACTGCCGGGACAAGCGTATTGGCAAGTAACACGCTCATTCCCGCCACCAGCACTCCGGCAACGCCGATGGAACGAATCTCACTGATGGGAACCGTCAAGAGAGCCAGAAATCCGATGGCTACCGTAGAGGCGGAAATCAGGAGCGTGCGACCCGCCTGACGTGCCGCGATGACCGAGGCTGTAGGCCCGTCATGCCCCGCGGAAAGCGCTTCACGGAAGCGGCTGACCATGAGAAGTGCGTAGTCGATTCCCAAACCCAATCCGAGCATAGTGGCAAGATTCTGAACAAGAATGGATAGGTGCCAGCGCGAGGCCAGTAGTCCGCTAATCGCGAGAGTCGTCGCGATCGCCAGTTGGCCAACAGCCAATGGAATCAGCGCGGCGACGATGCTACCGAAAGCCACCAGCAAAAGTGCGAGTGTGGCTGGAATCACCAGGCTCTCACCGCGTTGCACGTCGTCTGCACTCGCTTTCCGAACGTCAAAATTCAGCGGAAGCTCGCCGGTGAGTTCCAGCTTCACGGCCGGATAACGACTCCGAAGTTGATTTTCAAGGGAGCGAGCCCGGCCGCGAAGGATAGGAACCAGCGACTCCGGCGGACCCACGGCTGGCGCGAGTCCCACGAGAACAAATGTTCGACCGCCCTTGCCCAGGAAAATCGGATCGCGTAAATCCAGGTAGGATACGACAGCGGTTACGCCCGGTTCCTCTTTCAGATTCGCCACAATGGTTGCTAACACTTGCGAACCCTCATCCGAATCCACAGAGGGCAGACCCTCAACCACCAGGACCACGCGGTCAACGAAAGGCGAATGAAAACGACTGCCCAGCTCCTGCTGGACGGTCTCCGCCTGGCTCCCTTCGACGCGGGTTGCCGTCTCCAGATGGCGCTCGGCGTTGAAAGAGAATGGAAGAAGCGCAACAACGGCAGCAAGGACTACACCGGCCAACCAAAAACGGCGCACATGCATAAGACTCATGATTTCACACCAAATCGCCGTCGGTTGAGAGAGATGGATACTCTCCTCCGGCGTTTCCGTGTGACGGACTACACTGGAATCCGGCCGCATAGGCGCTTCAGGAGGACCCATCCGCACATTCGCGTTGCTCGCACTCGTTTTCGTCGTTTCACTTGGAGCTGCCGCGAATCTTGGAGCGCAAGATCCTCGCGTTGGCTCCTGGACGCTTGTGTCTGCGCAGTCTACTCTGGATCCTCCTGATAAACTCACCATCACATCTCAGCTCAATCGAGTGCATGTCGTCATGTCGGGCGAAACACACTTCGAATTCACGGTGAAATCGGACGGGCACCCTATGGCCGTTCCGGCCAATCCAGCGTTCAATCAGGTGGAGCTGCGCAAGATCGACAAGAACCAGGCCGAGATCAAGGAAATGAAGGATGGAGCTGTCCTGGCGACGGTTCGGCAAAAGCTTTCCAGTGACGGGAACGAGCTGACGACCACGATCTGCGAGCATCGGTCATGCCGACCGAATCACCGTCTGGACGCGGAGCGGGGGCAATAAG
Source organism: uncultured Acidobacteriaceae bacterium (assembly GCA_963788515.1). Classification (GTDB taxonomy): domain Bacteria; phylum Acidobacteriota; class Terriglobia; order Terriglobales; family Acidobacteriaceae; genus PALSA-350. The sequence continues at coordinate 358,557 of CAWBGZ010000014.1, read as the reverse complement.
GCCCACGGTGACCGATTTGCCGGCGAGTGGACGCAGGATCTCAGCAAGACTCGTCTGCGGCAGGGGTTGATGCTCAGGATCGAGGCCAACGGGATCGATGGGGTCCGCTTTTCGGGCGACTTCAGTTATGTTGCCCGATTTGACGGTAAACCGTACGATCTCAAGAACTCCCGCAACGATACCGTGACGCTTCAGCTCGTCGATCCTCACACGGTGGATTCGATCTACCGCCGCGACAATCAACTGGCTGAAAAGGATCGGTGGGTGGTCTCCCCCGATGGGCAGCAGATGACGCGGACCACCACAGGCACGTTGGAAGACGGCCAGCGCATCGCTGAGAAGCTGGTATTCAAAAGGAAATAGCACAGAGCATGCATCGGGCCCATTGCGTCAGTCCAGGCTGTAGGTTAGGGAATTATTGTTATCGGATATATTCCCCATGCTGACAAATTGAGTTCGGCTCTACCGCAACGCACATCGAGATAATAAGCCAAGATGCGGGGGCCACGTTGGTATACCAAGGCCATACGGTCAAGTTCGAGTGACAATCATTGCAGGAACGAATGAGATGGAATCCACGAGTGGATCGACAGGCAACCTGGCTTGGATTGTCTCTCCTGCGGTGATCGGAGGGTTGCTGTGCGCAGGCCTTGTCAACTCGCCGATCACCACAATCACAACAGGAACCCCAATGCCCCATTTCCATTTATTGCGCATAGAGCTTGCTTACCCTGCGAATCAACGCTTTTATCTTCTGGCTCTATTTCTTCAAATCACTAAGCGCGGCATTGAAAGCATCCCGATGCTTTGCCTCGTCCAGCCGAATTTCTTCGAAACGGTTGGCAGCTTCATGATCCCCGGCTTGTTTCGCCTGCTGGGCCAAATTCCCGGTACATCGTTTCTGTTTCGTCGAGGATTCACCTGTGATGGCATCTTTGAGATTGTCGGAATCCGAGCCTACCAATCCAGCAAGCTGCGCTTCTTCGGAGAAATGCTCGAATCGTTCCGTCTTGGCTGTGCTCTCAAAGAGATCGGCAAGTTTGTTGTTTCCATTCTTGCGGGCATGCTCTGCAAACAGCAGGTATTTCACATAAGCGAAGGCTTCGCCGTGCATGGCAGCCGATAGATTCTTCATTGTCTGCTCGTTCATCTTCTTCTCACTTTCCGCGTGAATGATCTCCACTGTCAGGAACGTCACCACAAGTATCAATGCGGCAGAAACAAGTTTGATCTTCATCTCTCCTCCACGAATATTGGGCTGTGAAGCGAAGCTTGAAGACGATTACGTCCAGTAGTCACACTAGCCCAACCATCGTCTTGGGGATGTGACAGACGTCACCGTTGCTGAACAGGTAGGTGTTTGGATAACCTGGTGTCAACACGGTCAGCGCCCGAAGATAAACCACACATTACTCAGTCAAGTCACATTTTTCCTCGCCAGAAGTGTGGAGGGGTACCCAAGCGAGAGAGCAAGCGATCATGTACATTTGCGCTCCAGTTGTGCTCGCCTTCAGTAGCTCTCTGGTTGCGTTTGCCGGCAAGGTGATGAAGAGTCTCTGGCCGTAGTCGCCACCTATTATCTGTTCATGGGGTTTCAGAGAGCTGGTCACAATGTACCTCTGCGGCAGCAAGCGCAACAGTCCGTTGAACCGACTTCGGCTGTGTGAGGATTTCTATACGGAGACCTGGGGCCTTTGGCACGTTTTAGCCTCGGCTGAGGCTGGCAGGGCGCGCAGGCCGCAAACTGTCCGCATCCACCTTAGTCCATTCAGTGCATCCCACAGGGTCGTGACTCTGGAGCCCCTGATCCGGTGTGACTCCCGTCACAGCCAGCTGAGGTCCGGACCACTATCTTGTCTGGTAGCACAGCCGCTCAAAAGCAAAACCGCGCGGCCATTCAACAGATCAACAAGAGAGGCACTTATGGCGACCATGAATCCCATCGCCGTCACGTTTGAGCATATACTCGTTCCCACAGATTTTTCTGAAACCTCCCAACGTGCCTTGGAATACGCCAAAGTCATAGCCAAGTTGGGAAATTCGGAGTTGCTGTTGGTTCATGTTAATCCCCCAATTAACCCTATTACTCCGCCCGAAGCAGCATGGGTCGGCCTATCTGAGGTTCAATCGCCGCAGGAAGAACAGTTGGAGCAAAGTGGCGCCGCCTTGCGTTCCGAGGGTTTCCGAGCCCAGGCGATCTCAGTTACAGGGCCTCTTTACGATGAGCTTCTTTCGACCGTCAAGCAGTATAAAGCGGACTTGATCGTCCTAGGAACACATGGTAAGAAGGGCTTGGAGCGTTTTTTGCTTGGCTCCGATGCCGAAGCCGTCCTAAGGCAGGCGCATTGCCCCGTCCTTTCCGTGGGCCCCGCAGTACCGAATCTCCACGACAAGACGTGGCGCATACGCGAGGTTCTTTGCGCAACGAATCTCGATCCATGCTCGGCTGCGGTTGTTGCTTATGCGCATAAGCTCGCAGCCCTGTATGAAGCAGAGCTGGTTCTCTTTCACGTGAGGAGTTCTAGCGAGCCGCAAGACGACATTGATTGGGTGTCGTTCGAAGAGGCCCTTCATCACTTTGTCCTCGATGATCTTGGGGAACGTTCGTGGTTGCGGAGTCGACTTGCCAGTGCCTCTCCGGGCACCAGCATTGTTGATCACGCGAAGCAGCGTGGCTCCGATCTCATTGTCATGGGCGCCCATCCGGCATCTTCTGTGGCAACGCATCTTGCGCGCGGGACAGCGGCGAAAGTGCTGGCGGAGGCTCCTTGCCCGGTGATGACGATTCTACAGTCCTAGATTCCCGGCGCGCGGGCACTCGCAGATGAGCGCCCGCTCTCGGAACGCCTACTGTGAAATCGAGGCAACCGGATAACAGGAGGCAAAGCCGAAGAGCCTGTCTGCCCGCTCAGACACATCCCAATCGATTGCTCCCTAGGAGAGGAGTGGGGAAAAGTTTATGGACAACGCTATGCTGCATCGATGGGGCAGGCCGGAGACGATTCTAGTCGCCACAAACTTGCTTGACGCGCCTCATATAGGACCACATGCAAGAGCCCAGGCGAGGCTGAGCGGTGCAAAGGTCTTGCTCGTCCATGTGATTCAGCCCTCCTATTTGCGGACGAATCCGACTGAGGGACTTCCTTTCGTCTTGCCTTCGCCCACACTGCGTTCGGTACAAAGCAGACTCAACGAGATCGCAAAAGAATTTCAGTACGAAGGCGTGCTGTGCGAACCAATTGTCTTGAAAGGCTTGCCCGGTGAACAGATTCCCGCTCTTATTCACGAACGACGCGTAGACCGCGTCATAGTTGGGACGCGAGGGGCGGAGGCTCTTGATCGAATCCTTCTGGGCTCTGTGGCTAACGATCTGTTGCACCAGGTAGATGTACCTGTGTGCGTCGTCGGCCCTCATGTGCGACCACAAGTGTCTCCGAATCGGAAGCCGACATCAATTCTCGTTGCCACGTCCTTTCGCTCCGAACGGCCACCGAGCGTCCACTTGGCCGTGGAGCTTGCGACGCTTTATCACTCCCGCCTGACGTTGCTACATGTAGTGTCTGAAGAACACACAACTGAAGAGCAATGCCAGAGATTGCGAAAGCAAGCCCAAGACGAATTGGCCGCGCTGATCGCAGAAAGAGGCGACGTTCAGATAGCGGCAAACGTGCGCATTCGTGGTGGCAATCCGTCGGAACGGATCATTGCTTTCGGATCTAAAGTGCAGGCCGAGCTCATCATCCTCGGGGCATCGGCCGCATCCAGAACCTCCCACCTGCTCGTTAGGGGAGTTGTCCATCGGCTGCTTGCTCAAGCATGTGCACCTGTTATGACGGCGCGGCGAGATCAACCCACAATGGAAGAGCAGTTTATCTCTGCCGGAGCAGGCAGTGCAGATCCGGACGAGGACTAGGCAGACGTGGAATGTCGCCTCTTCCCAAGGACCCGCATCTAGGCGAATTATCGGAACGACGTATCAACCGTCGTCTAGTCTTGAATCTTCTTTTGTCGTTTTTTAGCTCTGAACGGCGAGAGCCGCGCAGGCTAGCGCTCCTGGGGATCCTCGCGGGAACGGCACTCATGGCTTTTTCCGCAGTGCTTGAGGACGTGGTCAATCGCGACCCACTCGTCCGTGTCGACGATGCCATATTTCACGTACTTCAGTCTCTGCGGACCGCTCCGCTTGATCGTGTCATGGTGGGGATTACTGAGCTAGGGGACTGGGTCGTCACCACAGCGGTAACTCTGGTCACTCTATTCTGGCTCATCTGGCGACGGAACCGTCGCACAGCGCTTTACTTGTGCGTTGCTGTTCTGATCCCGAGTGCTTTTTCATTCCTGATGAAACTCACGTTACGCGTGACCCGGCCGATCGATCTCAATTCCGGGTGGGACTCCTACTCCTTTCCTAGTGCCCACGTGGCAGTCAGCACTGGGCTCTATGGGTTTTTGACCGTCATAATCACATGTGAACAGAGGCCTTTGAGACGCCTGGGCGCCATTGTATTCGCGGCAAGTTTCGTCCTCTCCATTGCATTTTCCCGTCTCTATCTCGGGGCGCACTTCTTGTCGGACGTGCTGGCTGGACTCTCCTTTCAGTACAGCGTGGGTTGCCCTCCTCGGTGCCGGCTATCTACATCGCAACTCGCGCGTTTCAGGCGCAACTGGACTGTTTAGGGCGATCGTCCTCACAATCATCATTGTGGGCGGCACCTATGTGCATCACCGTTATCCCTTGGATATGCAACGTTATGCTTATCACAACTGATAGCGTCTCGGAAAGGAGGCGAGCTGTCATCGGCCAGGAGCACTTGAAATGTGCCGATTGCTATGGCAGTCAAGGGCGCGGCAAGTGCCAGGCCAAAAGGGCCGGCAACAACGGCTAGTAAGAGTTGAGCTGTAATGGTGAGTGCTGGGGGCAAACGCACGATCTGGCGTTGGAGTAAGGGCGTTATGATGTTCCCTTCGAGGAAATGCACAAGAAGGAACAGGAGTATTACCAGGAAGCCTTTGAGCGGACTGATCGCCACTGCAAGCAGAACCGCAGGCACAACTGAGAGAATTGGTCCCACGTTTGGAATGAAGGTGAGCAACGCGGCAATGATACCGAGCGTTCCAGCCAGTGGCACCCCTAGACCCCATAAGCCGACTGTAACGATCATTCCTACGGCGATCATGGAGAACATTTGTGATACCAGCCACCGGCGAAGAAGCCTAGCGGCACTTCCAGAGCACGCATCGAAGATTGCACGATCGCGTTTGGGGACAAATCGACGAATTCCAGAGAGATAGACCTGAGGCTCGGCAGCCAGATAGAGTCCCAGAAAAAGAACCAGCCCAAGACCGCCGATAAGGCTTGCGGTGGAGAGAACAAAGCCTCCGATTCGACTCAGCGCGGAGTTAATATTTCCGGATGTCTGGGTATAGTCAGACCATTGAGCGAGTAGCCACCGCCCCCATTGATAGCCGTTCAGACGTTCCAAAAACTTATGAGCCGCCTGAGGAAGATCAGTCTGCAGGTCTGCAAGTTGTTCAATGATGCGTGGACCTCTAATCCAAAACGTAAAAAACATGACAGCGAAACCTGCGGCGAGCAGCAGGGCGAACACTAACCCTCGCCGAATCTTCAATTTCGTTGTCACCGAGTCCACGACTGCAGACAGCAGAACAGCGAAGACCACGGCCGCAAGAAGCAGCATCACGATTACACGACCGACCCAAGCGACTAACAGCCATACGATGATGCCAACTGTCAGCAAAACGAGGCGAACCGCTGGTCGCATGGCGATACCGTTCGTCGAGGAAGATCCGGCTTGGTCCACGGGTCTTGAGTGTACTGTTGGTCGATTTTGTCTTGTGTGACGGGGAGCACAGTGCCAATAGGAATAGCCTTATATTCTCCTTCTTGGAGGTCCATTTGAGAGAGGTGAACCCAGGGACGAAATGGCTGGACACGCCCGCCGCGCACATCGCGACGGCAAGCTTCATCGCTTCAGGAATGGTGGTGGCGCTCGCCATAAAGCTGTTCTTGCACAATCAGCTGATGGTTAGCACCATCCTGGGCGTGGCCATTGCCGGTGCAAGCATCCCACTTCTGATTTCACTAACCCAGCAAGTCTTAAAGGCAAACTTCAGCGTCGATATACTTGCCCTTCTGTCGATCGTGACTTCCATTATCCTCGGTCAGTACTGGGTCGCCGCAATTGTAGTGCTCATGTTGTCGGGCGGTCAGGCGCTCGAAGCCATCCGCTACACAGGCAATTGGAAAGGAAGCATGGAAGGCTGGCTCCTGACTCCCACCACCGGGTACCAGCAATTATCAAACACCCTGCCCGGCCTGCGGCAATTCCTAATGGTGGGGCAATGGATTATGCCGGGAGGCGGGCTGCCGTCAGGGTTGCTGACGGCGCGCGCCGCTGTCCAGGCCATATGCCGACACGACCGGAGACAATTCGTCAGTCGAGAGCCGGTGACCACGTGACGCGCAAAGGGGCATTCACGGTTATGGCTCTTGGTATTGGAGGGTTCGCTTGGATCGCCACGAGAGTCTGTAAAGTCGCACGTCGTACCTTTTTAAACCACATCGAGCGCCTGCAATGGACGCTAGAGCAATCGGCGAAGGCCTTGCCCGTCCGCACAGACATCCCGCTGGAAGTGCTCGAGCTAGCCCTCAGGCTTGGTGTTCCCGGCGATAGTGGAGTTCGCCTCGTTCGTCTGACCCAGATTGGTGACATGTGGTTGAAGCCCGGTTCGAAACCGCTGGATTTCAGCGCAGTGCAAACTATCTCGGCAGTCGACGTCGGGTTTCTGTGGAGGGCATGGTTCAGGATGGCTGGAGCGTCGATGCAGGTCATCGATTACATGGTCGCTGGAGAGGCCGGACTTGAGGGCCGGTTACTCAGCGCCTTACCGCTAGTGCGCATGACCGACACCGATGCCACATTTCGCGGTGAAGCCATGCGCTATCTTGCCGAGTTGATATGGAATCCTGACGCCATTCTGTTGAACCGGAGGCTCACCTGGCGTGTTCTCGATGAGCGTACGCTGCAAGTTGCGACTGGCAATGATCACCGCCGATGCGAAGTTCGACTGATCCTGGACGAGGCTGGCGACCCGATCAGGATGGAGGCAGACGATCGACCGCGGCAGGACGGCCATAAGCTTGCAAACTGCCCATGGTTCGGCCGTGCAGGCCACTACCGAACCATCGGCGGTCGCCGTATCCCAACTCTCGCGGAGGCCGGTTGGTTGATCGATGGCGAGGAATTCGTTTACTGGCGAGGGCGCGTCGGGTCCTGGTCAGAGGAGGCCTGACGCGGTGCCTTTGTCATGAAGCAAGGCAAACCAGAGGCTCTCCGCCTTTCCCGCCCCGCTTGCGCTAACAGCTCGAATTTGGGGAGCTTCGAAAAGGGAATGCCTACAGCCGCACGATTCCTTCTACGATGGAACGAAAACGAGGCCAAGAGCTAGCCCTGCAAGCATAAGAGCAAAACCGAGAACGGTAATTTTCCGAAAGTCATTCCTTCCCCATATTAGGACAATCGCGCACTTCGCTGCGCAGTTACCAAGGACCCCAAGGGTGATGACTCTGGCGGCTTCGGCCGTTCGCATGCCCTGCCTCACCGCGGGCGCCAACGAGGCAACAACGGCGTCGATATCGACGGAGCCGAGAAGACCGGCCGAACCAAACATTCCAGGGTTCCCAAACCATGCGCGCATAAAGGTGACCAGATATTGGGCGGCTATAAAGATCAACGCCAGATAGGCCGCAGTAAGAACGCGCAAGGGATTTGTCTCCTCCAGAGATGCGTGCTCGATTGATGGGCGGCGCAGACTATAGACGGTAAACAAGACTCCCACTGAAAATGGAGCGAAAAGATAGGCGGCAGTGGCGACGGCCAGCGCGGGACGAAGCAGCAAGCACAGTAAGCAAACTCGCACCATCGAAACCGAGGTTGCGGCCAGGACTCCTCCAGAAAGGGGAGCGGAGGAGTCATGATGGCTGCGGCTGTCGCGCGAAAACGACAACGCCACTTGCGTGGAAGAGACCAGCCCTCCGATGAGCCCGGTGAGTACCCAGCCCATCTTGGTGCCCATGGCTTTTCTCGCGAGGTATCCAGCAAAACTGACTCCAGAGAACGCTAGGACCAGAGTCCAGAGCGAGCGCAGGTTCAGTATCCCTTTGGGGCCGAAGTTCCGGGAAGGTAGAAGTGGAAGGACGATGAGCGCCATCGCGGCAAATTGCGCGGCTGCTTCCAGCTCGACTACACCAATGCGGTCGACCAGAGCGTGAAGCCAGGACTTTTCAATGAGTAGAAGAACAGTCCCGGCGTAGAGGGCGGCGGCAATGCCCAAGTGGCCAAGTCCCGCAATCGTACCGCTGATGAGGACGGCCATGGCCGCTACTTCCGTTGTGGCGTCGCGTGGAATTTGGCCGCCCGCCAAGCGCACAATCAGCACCAAAGCCGAAGTGCCGGCAAGGATAGCAACCCCGGGTAGGGGGAGATCGTTCCCTATGAGAAAGCCACAAGCTCCGGCCACAGCGCCAAGCATCGTAAATGTACGCAGACCGCCGAACACCCCAGGCTCATTTTCGCGATAGGCACGTTGCCTATCAACGCCGACGGCAGCACCACCTAGAGCGGCGATGGCAATTCCCAGAACAGAGATCATGGCAGCATACCTGTTGAATGATCACGGATGAGGCTCACGCGTGCAAATCTAACCAAGTTATGGAGTCTTGTCCACACTTATGGACAGCATGGCAGGTGATGCTGATCACAGCCGGGCGAAGAAGACTATTGTAGGGTGGAGATCGTGATGACAGCTCCTGCGCAGATCGTATTGACCACAGACTTTTCTCCCACCGCGATGGCGGCCGTGCCAGTGACAGTCAGACTCGCACAGATGTTCAAGGCCAAGGTAACGCTCTTGCACATCTTCCGATACGTGCCCAAGCATCGCTATCCGATTCCGGTGGAGTGGATGGTCGAGATCATTCGGAGAGATGTGCGAACCAAGCTGGTCGAAGCAAAACGTATTCTTCATGAAGCGGGACTAGAGACGGAAATCATGGTGCTGGAAGACGGGATTCCGGCACAACAAATCCTCAGCTTCGTGAAGTCGTGTGCCGCTCCGCTGCTTGTTATGGGAACTCATGCGGCCGGAGGTATGGAGCGATTCATCATAGGGTCAACAGCGGAAGAGGTATTGCGACAAGTGTATTGCCCAGTAGTGACGGTGGGGCCACGGGTCTTCCCTGTTGTGCAGGCGGATATCCCTATGCAAAAGATTCTATATGCTACTGATTTTGGCGAAGCTTCTCTCGCTGCCGCGGGCCTCGTCGACCTGCTTCGGGAATGTACTGGAGCACATCTCCGCATAGTCCACGTGTCTCAGGGGGACACCCCTGAAATGACGGGAGAGAACGATCGCTTTGATGTGGTACGCAAGGTTCTTGCTACAAAAGGGGGTGAGGAATATGTAACGCTGCATGAAACCCCTGTCGCCCAAGCCGTGATCGATGAGGCGGAGCGATATTCTGCGGATCTGGTGGTTTTGGGTGTTAAACGGGCTTCCGCCTTTACCGCACACGCGCTACAAGGGACGGCTTTCCAGATAATCGCCGCATCACCGTGTCCTGTACTTACTACCTCTTCGTGACGAGCTCGTCAAAGACCTGGCATCCGAAGACCTGAGCCGCAAGCTAGGTGTGCTTGAGCGAGTAAGAAGCTCGTGGGATCGCATCGCTGCCGCCGTTTCCCTCATTGCCATCTTGCTGCATTTGATATTTCGATATGGCCTCCACAACTCGGATGCGAGTTCACGATTGCCGTTATGGATAGCTATCGTTGCAGGTGGTCTTCCACTGCTCTACAGCCTGCTTCGGCAGGTATGGAGGCGGAAATTCGGCGCGGATTTCCTGGCCGGCGTCTCCATCGTGACCGCCACCCTCATGGGAGAGTTGCTAGTGGCCACGATCATCATCCTGATGCTATCGGGCGGCCAGGCGCCGGTCGATGGAACTGTCAAGTCTGGCACAGGAACCATGGATGAATCGTTCCTGACCGGAGAGCCATACCGGATCCGGAAGACATCAGGCTCCCAGGTAATTTCGGGCGCGCTCAACGAGGATGCAGTGCTTACCATTGTTGCGGACAAACTTGCAGTTGATTCACGCTACGCACGCATCATGCGTGTGATGCGTGAGGCCGAGGAGAGTCCGCCCGAAATTCGCAGGCTGGCGGATCGCCTCGGTGTTGTCTATACACCGATTGCCGTCCTGATCGCTCTCGCCGGGTGGCTTTTTAGTGGCCAGTCCGAGCGATTCCTGGCAGTCCTCGTAATCGCCACTCCGTGCCCTCTGCTTCTGGCTATCCCGATATCTATCATCGGCGCCATTTCGCTCTCCGCAAAACGAGGTATCGTCATTAAGAAACCGGCTGACCTCGCACGCGTAGGAAACGTTCGAACCATGTTGTTTGACAAAACTGGGACCCTCACTCACGGAGAGCCGCTCGTAACTGAGGTCGTCTGCTTTTCCGGATCCAATAATGCCGAAGTGCTAAGACTGAGCGCCAGTTTGGAGCAATATTCGAAACACCCGCTCGCCGGCGCTATCCTGCGCCCTGCGCACGAGCAAGAGATCGCATTGGAAACCGTCGAAAATATCAGCGAAAAGCCAGGAGAAGGGTTGAGGGGCCAAGTGGGGGGAAGAAATATTCTGGTTACCGGCAGACGCAAGCTGAAACCGGAATTGGCGGCTGCCCTGCCCGGCATTTCTGGAATGGAATGTGTGGTCATGGCCGACGGGCAATTGTTTGGTTTAATCCGGTTCCATGACCGCCCACGCAAAGAAAGCAAGCCTTTCATTCATCATCTGGCGCCGAAGCATCATGTAAGGCATTTGATGATTCTCTCCGGCGATCGCGACATCGAGGTACAGCACTTGGCTGAAATTGTCGGGATTGAGGACGTGCGGGCAGGCGCCCCGGAACAAAAGCTCCAGATCGTGCGCGATGAGACAGCAAAGGCCTCGACCTTATTCCTGGGCGACGGCATCAATGATGCACCCGCCATGCTGGCAGCGACCGTGGGCGTAGCTTTCGGCCAGAGCAGCGATATCACCGCAGAGGCAGCAGGAGCCGTAATTCTGGAACCGGCTCTGGAAAAGGTAGACGAGTTGCTGCACATCGGGAAGCGAATGCGCCGCATTGCCCTGGAGAGCGCAATCGGCGGAATGGCGCTTAGCTCCGCAGGCATGATTGCCGCAGCTTTAGGATATTTGCCCCCGGTGAGCGGCGCCATTGGCCAGGAAATCATCGATCTGCTCGCCGTGTTGAATGCCTTGCGTGCCTCGATCCCAGGGAAGGAACTGCAGGACTTCTAAAAAGGAGCTTAATTCGATCGTCCTGGATTTATAGTTAACGGTTGTGATCGCCGTCACTGATTCGTTTCGGCAGAACCAATATGGTTGAATCGTCATGAAATACGAGCTCAAGCTGCACCGCGTTACGTTCGGCATCGTGGCGTTTTTGCTCGTTGCATTTGTCGCTTTTGTATTCCGCATTAGTCCCAGCCTGGCCGACCAACGGCTGGAAGTGATCGCTTCTTTGGCGATTGTCGTGGTAACGGCCGCTGCATTTGTGACCATTGGCGTGGTCGAAGGCACCATGGCCTTTCAGTTCGGAAGCCAGCACAAACGAGAACTGCTTAGCTATCTGCTGCTGGGATCGTTGTCTCTCCTGTCCGGTTTCTATCTCGCGGTTTATGACGAGGCGTCCCTGCAGACCATCGCGCTGGTGGCAGCGCCCCACGCTCTGCTGTTCGGCTTGGGGGAAATACGCATGGCCCAACATTTAGGGCGACACCCAGCCTATAAAAGAGGGCTTTTGCTCTGCGGTCTGATCGAAGTCGTTTTAGGCTTTACCCTCATCGCCGGGTCACGGCTTTCCAATGAAGGAACCGCGATGCTCCTGGGCTATGTTGCGATTCTCTCGCTCCTGCAGCTGCTTCCTTTGCTCTTCTATTCTATGCAGGCAGCGTCCCGCCCGCGTTAGCGAGACGCCAGCGTTACGCCTAGCAACGAGGGTGATCTCCATCACAGCAATGATGGGATTACGCAATGGAGACTAAGGGTAGAGGTGAAGCGCGATGCCGCATCGATGGGCAAATCCGAACACGATTCTTGTAGCCACAAATCTGCAGGATGCGCCTCTGTTGATGCCGCATGCAATCAACCAGGCGAAGCTCAGCGGTGCAAGAGTTCTGCTCGTGCACGTGCTTGAGCCCGCTTATCTGCGCACCCAACCGGCTGGCGGCCTGCCGTTCTTAGTGCCTGGACCGACGTTACCGTCTGTGAAAGCCGAGTTGAAGCTGCTCGAGAAGCAGTTCGAGCATGAAGCCCTGGTGTGTGAGCCAATTGTCCTGAGAGGTAAATGCGAAGAGGAGATCCCCGCCCTTGCCCGGCAACGGGATGTAGACCGTGTGGTGGTAGGGACACGAAGCCCAACAATTCTCAACCGTATCCTGCTGGGCTCCGTGGCTGAATTCCTTTCGCATCATTTGGATATTCCGGTATGTGTTATCGGTCCTCGAGTGTGCGTGACAAGGCCGCCGGACCGGAAGCCGACATCGATTCTGGTTGCTACGTCCTTGCTCCACGAGGACCGTACGAATGTCAACTTCGCTTTGGAACTTGCCAACCTAAATCACGCCCATCTGGCGATCGTGCATGTGATAGCTGCTGACCACGCGAACCAAGATGCAAGTCACCGATTGTCACGGGAATCTGAAGATGAGTTGGCGCATAGGATCAGCCAAGGCGTCGAAGCTTCTGTTCCGCTTACTGTACGGATTCGCCGCGGCGACCCGTCGAGACGCATCCTTAGTCTCGCGTCGAAATTACAGGCAGATCTCATCATTCTTGGGGCAACGAGCGCATCCAGGTGCCCCTGCCTACTGCCTGGCGGCGTTGCACATCGAGTGATTGCAGAGGCTAAGATACCTGTGATTATTGTGCCACACGAGCAAGGCGGATCGTATGAGCGGTTCATCTCTCTAAGGGCGAACGTTGCGACTCTGAGCGGAACCAGGCGCTGAATGCCTCTTTTTCGCCACGCAACGCCTGCGACGAATCTCGCAGATCTTGCGATCAATCGTCATCAGCGTTCACAACTCGACCGGTTTTTCCGCCTCTTAGTGTCGTTCATGGGCACTGAGGGACGAGAACCGCGCAGGTTGGCGATCATGGGCCTCGTTATGGGAGGGGCACTTATAGCCTTCTTCACAATATTAGAGGATGTTCTTACGCGTGACCCCTTAGTCCGCGTCGATGATGCGGTATTTCACCTCCTTCAATCACTGCGGACAGCTTCGCTGGATCGTGCGATGGTGATGACCACGGAACTTGGGGACTGGGTGGTTACAACCGCGGTGACTCTGGCGGCACTTATCTGGCTTCTCTTGCGCCATAAACAGCGAACAGCCTTCTACTTCTTGGCCACGGTTGTGGCATCTGGCGCCTTTTCATTTCTGCTCAAATTCACGTTACGTGTGGCCCGGCCAGTCCATCCCACTTCGGGCTGGGACACCTTTTCTTTTCCCAGCGGTCATGCAACCATAAACGCGACGTTGTACGGATTTCTGGCTGTTCTCATCGCCCGTGAAGTAGAGTCGTGGAAACGTGGCTGTGTGGTCACAGTCGCAATTACCATCATCCTGTCGATCGCATTGTCGCGCTTGTACCTCGGCGCTCACTTTCTTTCTGATGTGTTGGCGGGCCTATGCCTCAGCGTGGTATGGATCACCCTCGTGAGCGCTGTTTATCTACGGCACAAACCCACCGATATTGGAGCAGGCGGTCTCTCTGTAGCCGTTGTTATCACGATTATCCTGGTCGGTGGTTTGCACATTCGACACCGTTATCCTCAAGATGCTGCGCGCTACGCCTCACATATCGCTAGCCGCCTGGGTCCTTCCACAAGTCCTGACAACTGGCATTTACTGGCCCGGGCGCGTCAGATCTTGGTCGCTAGAGGCCTGACCCCGTGAGATTGTGATGAAGTCAGATGCGGCGCGTGGCCTTATCTCTCGATTCTCTCCCGTAACTCGCACATGCCCATCTGCCGTCGCACCGGCTTCCGGATCTTCACGTGGGAGAGCCGGCCCAGGAACACCTCCTACTTTGAATTCGAGACAACCGGATAACCGGAGGCAAAGCCGAAGAATTTCGCAGCGAGTGAGCAGATTCGTCAGGCAGTGCTTCTGGCTCGTCTTTTCAAGGCGACTTCGTGCCTCATTGCTCGTGAGTCCGCCGGATGGATAGCCTTGGGCGTCTTTACCGAATAAATGGCCGATGCACGTGCGGCAATCTTAATACGGTCAGTACTTTCTTGATCATGAAGTTTCCTTATAGGCTTGCGTGGAATTCCCTTTTGATTTCGAAAAGGGCGAAATGCTGCACCGTTTGGGTCCTCGACGAGATCGGCTTGGCTTTGCATGTTCCGCGCGAGCCGATCTCACAGCTCTTAGCTTCAAGACCCTCTAGTGTGCTGTCCCTGAAGTTTCTGAAACAATTCGAGGAATCGAAAATGTTCCAGAAACTGCGCTCAGGGGCTGAAGCCCATTTGGTTTTGAAGTGTTTGCGGCACGACTGAAGTCGTCCCCTGATACAAAGCCGAAGAGGAGTTCTTTAACGAACTTTAGGGACGGGACACTAGAGTTAATGGTGAAAACGGGAAATCGTGCCTGAGCATACCGAATCTCAAGGAATGAGTTGGCTATGACCACGATGAGAACCGCCAAATTTAGCGCTGCCACCTTTCTGGCGAACGCCCGGTCTCGGACGAATCGTCCGATTGAAGCGAAGGCAGGTCTTCCTTTCGCAGGGAGATGCCGCCGACGCTGTCTTCTATCTTGAGAAAAATCCGCTTTAAGCTCGTCGTCATTTCGAAGAGCGGCAAAGAAGCCGCCATCGCACTCTAGACGCCGGAGCCTTCGTTGGAGAGGAGTCGCTGGCAGGCTTGGGCGAGCTGCGTATATCGACTGCCGCTGCGATTTGGGATTGTACAGCGCTCAAGATAGATCGCGAGGCGATGACAAGAATCACAGCCCAAGCTGGGCCAGGCTCCTGCGGCCGCAGCCAGAACACCCTACATTGCGTAGTGATTCCGATCACATCTCGGGAGTTGCCCAAACGCTATCTTGGAAATGTGACAAATTGGGGAATGTGATGCGCGGCGCAGATTCCATCCGTTTCGCCCGCGGCGAATATACGCCGGGGTTGAAGGTAGATGTCACGAGGATATCGCATAAAAGTCGACGAAAGTTGTTCCTTCGCTTGACATATGCAGTATTGTTTATGTGGCCGGCTCGATGGCTTACTGCGCATCAGGTCCCGGAGCCTGTCGAGATCGCTGCATTGCCAGACGCACCTCAATCTCAGGTTGTGCCGAGCACAAAGGATGCGCAGCAGATTACACCGAGGAAGAACTGCCCACCCACACCGCCACCGGAGGGCGGACCACGGAAGAATGCAAGCGCAGGTTGCGCTAGTAGGTTTGACCTCTTTCATCCCTTGGGAAGACCACCCGGAACTGGAACGCTGACCTCGAGAGATAAGCTGCGCCTGGCGGCGAGCGGCGTCGCAGATCCCTTTAACCTGATCACGATCGGCGTAACGGCTGCGATTGCCATTGGCAGCAATTCGAATACAGATTATGGACCAGGTATGAAGGGGTGGGCGAAGAATTCCGGCACCCTGCTGACAGAGGATTTGACGGGCGCGTTCTTCGTTACCTTTCTCGTTCCCTCGCTCACGGGGCAGGATCCGCGCTATCATCGGATGCCGAATGCCTCAATACCCCGACGCATCACAAACGCAATTGTGCAGCCGGTCTGGACCCAAAGCGACCAGGGAAACCATATGCTCAATTGTGGAAATCTGATCGGTGTTCCGGCTACGATCGCGCTTGCGAACGTTTACGTGCCCGGTCGCAAGCGGGGCGTTGGGCCAACAGCGGGGAGTTCCGCAATTGCAATTACTTTATCGCCGATTGACAACTTCGTGAGCGAGTTTCTGCCCGATGTGGCTAAGCATGTCAGCATACGCATCGTGTTCATCCAGCGAATTGTGAATCATATCGCTCTCACAGGTGGACCGATTTAGAGGTCAGGGCGGTGCGGTTGCCAGGCTGTCACGCATGAACTGCGATGCTTGAGGAGAATGTCAAAGATGTTTTTCTGCAGAACGCACGCTCGACATGGAATGAAATCGGCTGTCCGATCCGCGGTAGCTGCAGCGTTACTATTCATCTCGACTAGCCGAGTTGCAATGGGGGTCTTGGATACTCCCACAAACTCCGACCCGCCGATCCGGCAGTGCATTCAAAACCTGGTTGAAAGGATGAGAACTCCGCAGACACTGCGCTTTCAGGAGAAGATGGACCGGCCTTGGGGATCGGAGGTGAGGGATGTCATAAGAACAGAAAAAGGCAGGGTTGACCGCCTAATGACAGTTCGCGGCGAACCCCTATCGCAACTTCAGCAGAAGAAAGAAATAGCCAGGCTCACGGGGCTCCTTCAAAACCCTGCGGCCAAGCCTGAATTCTTGAGACAACAAGATGCTGAGTTACAGCGGCGTCTGAGCATACTAGAAGCCTTCCCGAAGGCATTCGTTTACCAGGAGTCTGTAACGGAGCCCTCTGGAGTGCTTCGGTTCGCCTTTTCTCCCGCGAAGGATTTCTCTCCGAAGGATCGCGAAACCCGAGTCTATCGGGGGATGCGAGGTGTCATGAGGATTGACCCAGACCACAAAAGACTTCTTCTCGTAGACGGAGAGGTCTTTCGCGACGTTCCATTCGGGTGGGGAATTTTTGGGAAACTTCATCGAGGTGGTCGCTTTCATATTGAGCAGCGGGAAGTCCTTCCCGATGACTGGGAGATTACTGAGATGGACCTCGATTTTACATACACGGTCTTATTGTTTTCGAGACGTCATTACGTTCAGAAGGTCAGTAGTTCGACATTTTCCCCGATTGATCCAAAGACTCCACTGTCAGATGCAGTGCAGATGCTCTTAGCTGAGCCGCCTAAGCCGGAGGTGCTCCTTGATCGATAGATGCAAGCCGTTTGGCGGTTTGGCGCCTTTCTACTGGCGGGATTGCTTGCATCGGCCATTCTCCTGCTTGTCTTTGCAGAGATTCACCAGGAAACAGCAGAGCCATTCCTTTGTCGAATCACCTTGTAGGTGGCCGGAATGCGTTCCAGTTGCCCCGATCGCGCAATTCGCCAAGAAATAAACAGCTAACGCCTGCACCAATCAACAGCAGAATCATTGACTCCCGCATGACTTCCCACGTTGCTTGCAAGGAAGTTGCGCGATTTGGCCGGCGGCAGTTCGTTGAATCCCTCGGCCTCTCATCTCGCTGCTGCTTCAGCTTCCGCGGGTCCTCGGAGGCCGGAGGAAGATTCGTGCGTCGATTAGCACCGTGTCGGCCATTTGCTCGGTCATGACACGTGCTCCTCCTCCAGCCCAGGAATCTTCTGCACCTCGATCCGGCTATGGGGGAAATAGGCATTCGCAGCGTATTGGAAAACCATTCGCTGTGAATTAAAAAAGGAACCATTTATGGCGATAGCGAATCGCCTTATTTCAGCAAACGCCGATGGGCTTCCGTAAAACAACGGGACTATGACGCGCTCCAGTTTGTCGTACAAGGACGCAACCTCGACAGATGCATCCTCCTGCTCATTGGCGCGGCCTATCACCCAGCCGGTAATGCCTTCAATGTGGCCTTCAAACCACCAGCCGTCCAGGACACTCAGGCTCGGTACACCGTTGAACGCGGCCTTCATGCCACTGGTTCCTGAAGCTTCGTATGGCCGGAGGGGCGTGTTGAGCCAGAGGTCTACGCCGCTCGTCAAAAGCTGGGCCAAGCGCATATCGTAGTCTTCCAGATAGATAATCCGGACATTGTCCTTCAATTGTTCAGACGCTTCGAACACGTGCCGGATAAGCGCCTTGCCACCTTCGTCTTGTGGGTGAGCCTTTCCGCCATATACGATCTGCAGTGGGCCAACCTCAAGTGCGATTCTTCTGACCCGGTTCAGGTCAGAAAAGAGCAGGTCAGCACGCTTGTACGGTGTTGCGCGCCGTGCAAAGCCAATGGTCAAGACCGAGTCCTTCAGTTCGACCCCGACACGTTTTCTGATCTCTTCGAGCAATGCATGCTTAGCGGCTGCGTGAGCGTGACGGATCTCTTCGAGTGACAGGGCAATGGCATACCGAAGGTACAGGTTATCGTTGCGCCATGCGGGTAGGTGGCGATCATAAAGTTCACGGAAAGGTGGCGAGGTCCACGTGACCGCGTGTACGCCGTTTGTAATCGCATTTATCGGATAACTAGGAAACATCCCCTGGGATACCTCGCGGTGATGCAGCGCCACACCATTGATGTAATGAGAGAAACGCAGCGCCAGATAAGTCATATTCAGCACTTGCTCAGGGCAGCAGTGCGTGGCCTCAAGCGCGCCCATGCGTTCAACTCCGAGCACCTGGACCGCAAGACCTTTGGAAAACTGATCGTGCCCCGCCGGTACCGGAGTGTGCGTGGTAAAGACGCACTTGTGGCGAACAGCATGAATATCGTTGTCCGACGCGGTTTTCAGATTAAGAGTACCGAGTCTCTCTTCGAGCAGGGAGAGTGTCAATAAGGCGGAGTGGCCCTCGTTCATGTGATAAGTTTCGATAGCAGTGTTACCTAGCTCACGCAGGATGCGAACACCGCCCATACCAAGAACTACCTCCTGGCAAAGTCGATAGTGCTGGTCGCCCCCATACAAGTGCTCTGTTAAGGAACGATCCCATGGTGCGTTCTCGGGCAAGGCGGTGTCGAGGAAGTAGACCGGAACCTCGTGACCATCGATGCCTTTGATGAGATATAGCCAAGCCCGCACCTGAACCTCACGGCCCTCGATGCTCACACTGACACGACGATCTGTAAGCGTGAGATGCTTCTCTGGACTCCACTCAGAATCTTCCTCCCGCTGATTTCCGTGTCCATCAAGCTGCTGCCGAAAATAGCCGTGACGATAAAGCAGGGTGACACCCAATATGGGAACACCGAGGTCGGCGGCGGACCGAAGCATATCACCTGCCAGTACGCCCAATCCTCCCGCATATGTGGGGATAGTGGGATCGACGGCGATCTCCATCGAAAAGTAGGCAACCTTTATGGGGCTGTTATCCACGTTTCCCTCCAGACGATCTGCACTTCATCGTCAGCCTGGCTCCCTGAAATCACTGCTCTGCGGTTGGCGCTTGCGTCCAACTTTGGGTAGTGGTTCGTGTCCAGGCACAGACTGCCGCTATGTCTGCATCCGTGAATTTAGCTGAAGGATGCAGCAGTGTATAAGCAGCTACCGGCATTTTCCGTTCCAAAACTTCCTCGCAGGATTCTTTTAGCAATTCCTCCTGCTTTTTAATCGGATAGGTTCCCCATTCTGAGAAATTGAGTTCGGCTCTACCGCGACGCACATCGGAAGCAGTAAGCCAGGATGCTGGGACCACGTTGGTATACCAAGGCCATACGGTTAGGTTCGAGTGACAATCATTGCAGGAACGAATGAGCATCGAATCCACGACTGGATCGACGCGCAATCTGGCTTGGATTGTCTCTCCTGCGGTGATCGGAGGGTTGCTGCGCGCGGGCCTTATCAACTGAACGATCACCAAAATCACAACAGCAACCCCAACACCCCATTTCCACCTATCGCGCACAGAGCCTCCTTAGCATGCGAACCACACTCTTATTTCCGACTCTATTTCTTCAAATCGCTAAGCGCGGCATTGAAAGCGTCCCGATGCTTTGCCTCGTCCATCCGAATCTCTTCGAAAAGTTTGGCAGCTTCATGATCCCCGGCTTGTTTCGCCTGTTGGGCAAATTCCCGGTACATCGTTTCTGTTTCGTAGGATTCACCCTTGATGGCATCTTTGAGATTGTCGGAATCCGAGCATACCAATCCAGCAAGTTGCGCTTCTTCGGAGAAATGCTCAAATCGTTCCGTCTTGGCCGTACCCTCAAAGAGATCAGCAGCTTTGGTGTTTCCATTCTGGCGGGCATGCTCTGCAAATAGCAGGTATTTCGCATACGCGAAGGCCTCACCGTGCATGGCAGTCGACAGATTCTTCATTGTCTGCTCGTTCATCTTCTTCTCGCTTTCCGCGTTAATGAGCGCCGCTGTCAGGAACGTAACCGCAACTAGCAATGTGGCAAAAACAAGTTTGATCTTCATCTCTCCTCCAGGAACGAATCGCGGGCTGTGAAGCGAAGCTCGATGGACGATTACGTCCACTAGTAGTCACACTAGCCGAACCATCGTCTAGAAGATGTGACAGACGTCACCGTTGCTGAACAGGTAGGTGTTTAGAGAACCTGGTGTTCACGGTCAGCCCCCGAAGATGAACCACACATTACACAGTCTAGGCAAATGTGACCTTGCCAGGAGAGTCTCTGGTCGTAGTCGCCACCTATTTATCTGTTCATGGGGTTTTCAGATACTGGTCACAATGTACCTCCTGCGGCAGCAAGCGGTACAGTCCGTTGAACGGCTTCGGCTGTGTGAGGATTTCTATACAGAGACCTGGGGTCTTTGGCACGTTTTAGCCTCAGCTGAGGCTGGCAGGGGACGCAGGCGGTCGCATGCCGCTGACTGTCGCCATCCACCCTTAGTCCATTTCGTGCATCCCAGAGGGTCGAGACTCTGGAGCCCTGATCCGGTGTGATTCCTGTCACAGCCGGCTGAGGTCCGGTCCACTATCTTGTCTCATAGTACAGCCGCTCAAAACAAAGCGGGGCGGCCAATTCGACAGATCGACAGGAGAGGCACTTATGGCAACCATGAATCCCATCGCCGTCACGTTTGAGCATACACTCGTTCCCACAGATTTCTCTGAAGCCTCCCAACGTGCCTTGGAATATTCGGCTCGGCGCAGAGGTCAAATTTCCGGATGTCTGGGTGTAATCAGACCACTG
This sequence comes from uncultured Acidobacteriaceae bacterium, assembly GCA_963788515.1. Lineage (GTDB taxonomy): Bacteria > Acidobacteriota > Terriglobia > Terriglobales > Acidobacteriaceae > PALSA-350. Next base: position 337,522 of record CAWBGZ010000014.1, on the reverse strand, counting down.
GGCAAGTAGCCAGCGCCCCCCTTGATAACCGTTCAGGCGTTCCAGAAACTTATGCGCCGCCTGAGGAAGATCGCTCTGCAGGTCGGCAAATTGTTCGATGATGCTTGGACCTCTGATCCAAAGCGTAAGAAACACGGCAACGAAACCTGCGGCGAACAACAGGGCGAACACTAACCCTCGCCGAATCTTCAATTTCGTTGTCACCCAGTCCACGACTGCAGACAGCAGAACAGCGAAGACCACGGCCGCAAGAAGCAGCATCACGATTACACGACCGACCCAAGCGACTAACAGCCATACGATGATGCCAACTGTCAGCAAAACGAGGCGAACCGCTGGTCGCATGGCGATACCGTTCGTCAAGGAAGATCCGGCTTGGTCCACGGGTCTTGAGTGTACTGTTGGTCGATTTTGTCTTGTGTGACGGGGAGCACAGTGCCAATAGGAATAGCCTTATATTCTCCTTCTTGGAGGTCCATTTGAGAGAGGTGAACCCAGGGACGAAATGGCTGGACACGCCCGCCGCGCACATCGCGACGGCAAGCTTCATCGCTTCAGGAATGGTGGTGGCGCTCGCCATAAAGCTGTTCTTGCACAATCAGCTGATGGTTAGCACCATCCTGGGCGTGGCCATTGCCGGTGCAAGCATCCCACTTCTGATTTCACTAACCCAGCAAGTCTTAAAGGCAAACTTCAGCGTCGATATACTTGCCCTTCTGTCGATCGTGACTTCCATTATCCTCGGTCAGTACTGGGTCGCCGCAATTGTAGTGCTCATGTTGTCGGGCGGTCAGGCGCTCGAAGCGTACGCGACAGGCCGGGCTTCATCCGTTCTTAGTGCGCTGGCGAAGAGGATGCCGCAGACCGCCCATCGGGCTGGAGAGCTGGATTCAAATGTCCCGATTGATGAGATCGCCATCGACGACCAACTCCTGATCTATCCCCATGAAATTTGTCCCGTTGACGGCTTGGTTGTCTCTGGTCAAGGCAGCATGGACGAATCCTACCTCACGGGGGAACCGTTTCTTATCGCAAAAGCTCCTGGCGCGACGGTCTTGTCAGGATCGATTAATGGCAACGCCGCATTGACGATCCGAGCCACGAAGAAGGCCAGCGATTCGCGCTACGCAAAGATTGTCGAGGTACTCCACGCGTCGGAGGAAAATCGCCCACGGATTCAAAGACTGGGAGACCGGCTCGGATCCTGGTACACACCAATCGCAGTGTTGATTGCACTGGCGAGTTGGTTTTTCAGTGGCCAATCGGAGCGTTTCCTTGCCGTGCTGGTGATCGCAACTCCTTGCCCACTTTTGATTTCGATTCCGGTTGCAATCATTGGGGCAATTTCCGTAGGCGCGCGGTGTGGGATCATCATCAAAGATCCATCCATCCTCGAGAAGATGGAAACGTGTCATGTGTTGATCGTTGACAAAACGGGAACCTTGACCTACGGGAAGCCAAGTCTCACAAAGATCGAACAGTTTGGAAACATTAGCCGGGAACTGGCCCTCCAGTTTGTCGCAAGCTTGGAACGTTACTCCAAGCACCCTTTGGCTAGCGCTGTACTCGCCGCAGCTAACGCGGAGGGGTTGTCTCTTCTGGAGGTCGAAGATGTATCAGAGGCACCTGGGGCCGGTTTGAGTGGACATGTCAGGGGTCACCTGGTGGCGGTTACAGGGCGCGGGAAATTGCCGAAAGAACTCGTGACAATGATGCCACCATTAGCACCCGGCCTCGAGTGTGTGCTGCTTGTGGACGGCAAACTCAGGGGAGTCTTTCATTTTCAGGATGAGCCCCGAAGAGAGACAAAGTCGTTCCTGAGGCATCTCGGGACAAAACATTCGATTGAAGAGGTCATCTTGCTTTCTGGTGATCGTCCCGCCGAAGTCGCTTTCTTCGCAGCAGGAATGGGCATTACCGAGGCTTATGGCGGAAAAAGCCCCGAGGAGAAGGTGATGTTCGTCCGTGAAAAGACACTGAGGTCACGGACCTTATACCTCGGAGATGGGATTAATGATGCTCCGGCAATGATGGCCGCGACCGCTGGGATTGCACTAGGCGTGAATAGCGACATTACTTCGGAAGCGGCGGGAGCGGTGATCCTGCAATCGTCACTGACGAGCGTCGACGAACTGATCCACATCGGGCGAAGAATGCGGGGTATTGCGCTCACCAGTGCGGTCGGGGGAATGGGACTGAGCCTGATCGGAATGGCCGCCGCGGCTCTCGGCCTCATCAGCCCAATTCAGGGAGCAATCGCCCAAGAGTTGATTGATCTTCTGTCTATCCTCAATTCGCTTCGGATGATCTTGCCCACCGGTTCGCTGAGCGATTTTCAAGTTCCCGCAGCCTTCCAGCGCCTGAGCATACAGACGTCAATTCCTGCTGAGAGCCCTGGTCATTCGTGATCTTTGTCACTGCAATGAGAAGCCACCTGCGCCAGGCTTCTGTTTGAAACGGTCGAGGTGTGAAATGCGCTACGAACTTCGGCTACACCGATTGCTGCTTTCCATGATGGTCACGTTGCTAGTTCTGTTTGTCATCGGACTGCTCTATTTGAACGCCCGGCCGAACGAAGAGCATCTCGAGGCGGTAGTTTCGCTTGTTGTTGTGATCGTAGTCGCAACCATTTTTGCATACATGGGAACAGCGGAAGGGATCATTGGCTTTTACTTCGGCATTAAACATAGCCGGGAGTTCACCGCGTACCTCTTGCTCGGCCTATTGTCGATCTCTTCCGGCCTGTACCTGGTGATGTCTCAGGCTGAATCATTACAAATGGTATCCCTGATCGTCTCTCCCCTTGCGTTTCTCTTCGGTCTGGCTGAACTTCGAATAGCACGACACATGGAACGCCATCCCAAAGAGAGGCGCGCGTTAATTGTCTGTGGGTTGTGTGAAATGGTGTTAGGTGTTGGATTGGTCTGGGCCTCTATGTTGCCAAGCGATCGTGTTTCCGAATTGCTCGGTGGCGTGGCGGTTTTGACGATCCTGCAACTGACGCCCCTGCTTTTCTATCGGGACGGCTCGACCAAAGCAGAGCGTGACGCGAGCTGATCGCCACTTGTTGCGAGATTGTCAGAAGGAAAGATTCCATCCGATTTCATAGAAAGACGGTGTGGCTTCCGCCGCATGAGTACCCATAAGGATCGGCACTCAGTTGAGGATTTTCGGAGCTCAATGTCCCGCCTGCCAGTACCTCTGTCCAGGCTTCCACTGCTAATCAAGGTTTGCCCGCCGCCGGCAATCCACATAGACAAAACAAAACATCCATAGAACGATTCGCGTGCAGGAGGAACCGCATGCGCACATTCCGCGAAATCGTCAACCAAACCGGCGTAGATCTCAAAAACCGCTTCATGGCCGTGGGCCTGCAAGGGTCCAACCTCATCGAACTCCAGGACGCCCCCGGCTTCGACTTCCGCTTCGACAGTACCCACCTCTCCATCACCCACGTCACTCGCGAAACCTTCAGCAGAAGCTTCAACAGCATCCACGCTCAATTCCTCTTATGGGGTCTCCTGGCCGACGACTCAGCCAAAAAATACTTGGCGCAGATGGCCGCCACCACCAGCTTCGGCGTCCGCTCCCGCCTCTTTCTCGTTACCGGAAAAACTCGCGGCGTCTTCCCTCTCGCCGCCGTCTCCGGCCGGGAGCCCATGAATCTCACGGTCGGCGTGCTCATCCCGCAGTATTACAACGTTGCCTTCAAATTCCTCGACTGCAAGGACCCCAACGGTGGGTGGTCTCCACCGATGGGCAGCAGATGACGCGGACCACCACAGGCACGTTGGAAAACGGCCAGCGCATCGCCGAGAAGCTGGTATTCAAAAGGCAATAGCACGGAGTTCATTGACGTATGGTCGCCCCGTTCCGGCGTGCCGTCTGTAAGAACTGTGAGCATGGCGGGACGGGACGTACACCGGGCAACACAGTAAGGAATCGCCCGGTCCGTCACTCCCTTTTCATTTCCCCATCAGATACTTGTCGTACCAATCAAGATTGCGCTGGTAACGGTCGCGAATAAAGCTGGGCCGGGTAAAGCCGTGGAATTGCCCTGGGTAGACGATCAGCTCCGTCGGCACGTTGAGGCTGCGCAGTGCCTGATACATTTGTTGCCCGCCGGTTACCGGCACGTTGAAATCCTGATCGCCTCCCATGAACAGTGTCGGCGTTTTGATCCGGTCCGCATGTAGAAGCGGGTAGGCAAGCTTGAGATAGACCTCAGGATTTTTCCATGGCGGCCCCAGCTCGTTCGCGTACTGCAGGATATATTGGTCGACTCCATAGAAGCCGAGAGGATTGGCACTGCCCGCTCCGCTGATGGCCGCTTTGAATCGCGTGGTGGTGGCTATGGTGTAATCCGTCAGGATGCCGCCATAGCTCCATCCGCCGATACCCAGTCGGTCCGGATCGGCGAACCCCTGCTTCACCGTTTCATCGACACAAGCAAGCAGGTCAACCACCTCTTTGTGCCCCCAATCGGCCAGGATGGCCTGCTGATAAGCTTTACCCCGGCCGTGGCTGCCCCGGTAATTTACATTCAGCACCGCGTAGCCGCGCCCGGCAAAGAGTTGGCGCTGGGGAACGAAAGCATGCGCGTCCTGACCGTCGGGACCGCCATGAATAAGTAATAGCAGCGGATACCTTTTGCCGGCAACGTACCCGGCCGGCAGGGTCAGCAACCCGTGAACCTCGGTTCCGTCGGGAGCATGGGCCCCAAGATCGCGCGTCTCGCCCAGTTGGAGCGTGGCCACCAGCGCATCATTATGGCTGGTAAGCTTGCGCATCTTGCCGGCTTCGACGGCGAAGATCTCTGCCGGTACCGCATCGGTGGTCCAGGTCATCGCCAGGTGATCGAGCTTCTCGTCCTGCGCCGATGCGACACCGGCAGCCTGAACCAACCGCCGGACACTCCCGTCCCTCATCGAAACCGCAGCCGGGTAGCGAGAGCGATCATCGGCCGCCAGCACGCCAACCGATTGCCCGTCGGAGGAAAAAACAGGGCTATCGACCGGACGATCAAATTGCGCCGTAAGTATCCGCGGTTCGCCCCCGGCTGCAGCCACAACCGCGAGCTGCCGCTGACTGTACTCCTCGTACTTTAGCTCGCTGCCTTGAATGTAGGCGATCCACTTACCGTCCGGGCTCCAGGCCGGCTCTCCTCCGTCCGGGCCAGGAAAGCTGGTGAGCTTGCGCGCCGCGGAGTTGGGGGCCGCGCTCACAACAAAGACGTCGGTATTATTCGTGCGATCCGGGTCGGCATCATGGTTGCTGATGTACGCGATTTGCCTACCATCCGGCGACCACACTGCGTTCCTCTCTCTGAACTTTGTGTCGGTGGTCAGCTTGTCGAGCTTGCCCGTCGCGATATCGTAGAGGTAGATCAACTCCGGCCGGGTATTGGTGGAGAGATACCCTTCGATGTCCTGTTTGAAATGGTAGCGGTCAATGACAATCGGCTTTGGCTTCTCTTTTTCACCTGCATTTTTTTCCTTGTCTTTGGCTTCCTGTTCGGGATCCTCGGCTAGGACGAGCAGCAGCTTCTTCCCGTCTGGCGACCACTGATAGCCGGATAGCTTTCCCTTAACGCTGGTCAATTGCCGTGCCTCTCCGCCGCGGCGATCAAGCACCCAAACCTGGTTGCCCTTCACGTCAGGAGCCCCGGTGCGGTCGGACAGAAAAGAAAGATACTTCCCATCCGGGCTCCAACGCGGGTCGCTCACTGAATGATCGACTTCGTAGGTGAGTTGAATGTCTTGTGTTCCATCCCAGCTCACCATCCACAAGTTGGTGATGTTCTTGTCGGCCTTGGTATCGACCCGGCCGACTGTGTAAGCGATCCATTTGCTATCGGGCGAGAGTTGGGGGCTGCCTACGTCGAGCAAGTGCTCAATATCGTCGAGCGTCATTGCGTGAGGGGCAGTAGTATTGGTGGCCGTTTCGGCAAACCCAAAGGAGGAGGCAGGGGAGGAAAGCGCCGCCACAACGGCCACGCCCCCGAGAAACGTGCTGAAGCTCGGCATGGTGGCAAGAATAATTGTCAACGGGTTCGGTCGCCACGATTATTTTCAGGTCGCCGTGATCAAAGCGGGACCCGACGGAAATGACCCTAATGAAATCGCGGCCTGTTTCCGGGGCCGAGCTAGCGTGCTTCCATGAGGGTCACTTTCGTCCGTCCTGGTCTCTCTGCCGCAATCGTCAACAACCGTTGAGCTGGGGTAACCTCGCTTGATCTGTTTCGATGGTTTGACCGGGTTTTAAATGAATTCTCGCCGTCTCCCGCCAGTCATCCAATCCCGCATAGAAGATCGCAGTGGTGTGGGGTCCGTAGACAACTACGGTATCGGCTTCGAAAATCTCCAGGATGCTACCGCCCTCTATCAGTCCAAATTTTGCCATCGATTCATTACCTCCACTCCACCATCTCAGGCTAAAAGAGGCACCAGCTATGGCGCGAAAGTGGTAAAGAATCTCGCTTCGTAACCCGCCGGGGCAACGCGCTCCCAGGCTTGATTCGCAGGCGAAAAAATCCTGGCGCGAAATTAGCTTCCGGTGGATTTATGCAATCTGGCCTGATAGGTTCTCAGCGTTAACGGACATCGGCGGTGGCCGGCGGTTTTTTGGTCGGCTGCGCGTTGGCCCTTTTTGCTCGCCGGATGCGCTTTAGTAAGTGAAGGCGATCCATGAGACGCCTTCCCCAAGGAGAGGCGTCATGCTCATCGAAAAGAAATCACTCATTAGCAAGACAACACCACCCGCATCCAGAATCATCGCTATCAACTCTCGGCGTGTGGACCTCAGCAAGCCTACTCCAGTCCGCGTACTGGCGGCGTGCAGCTCGGGAAAGCACATCAAGAATGTCACTCTTGAGCTACTGTAGCGGCAAAGGGATTCGGAGAACACGGGGACGGGGTGACAAGAACCGGGTGACAGACAAGAACCGAAAACCCGTCGAAAACCCGTCGACAGACGGGAGGTTCACCCAGATGCTCACGTCGAACAATCCCCGTCCGTCCCCGGAGGAGTTCCCAAGAGCGCTGCTGTCCTTCACGCGAAGTCAAACGGGATAAAGTCGATGCGCGCCGCATCAACTTCAACATGAACGCAATGATTTTTTGTCTCAATCTTAGGGTTCGGCCAGCCCGGCCTTGGAGGCATCAAATGTATTTGATTTGCAGCGGCCGCTTTCAGCAAACCTTCTGCAATTCGATTCAGATCTGGACCCGCGAGGTCAAAGGCATAACGCCGCCCGTGGGTGCTAGCCCCGGGGGCAGCGATGTCATATTTCTTGTTTCTTAAGAAAAGAAGTGCTGGTTCCCAGCTTGACCGATCCGGCAGGGTCGGGGGCTTTTTAAAGTGGTAGCCCTCTTTTTTGGCAGTTTTCACTATGAGCTCGAGTTGTGCCATCGGTGGCCGTATAACCTCGGACAATCGAGTTCCGGGAGGCAAATAGAATTTGAATGCCTGCCATATGAGCTCCGTTCGCTTGTCTAGAGTAATTCCTGTATCTGCCATTACGCTGTTCTGGCTTCCCGAACCAGGGGGGAACATCCGTGACAGGTAACTGTCACGGGAAATCGAGATTCCCTTTGACACTGGGGTTTCCCCGTCATCTCAAAGCTACTTCTTCTAAACTCGCATCGCCACGGTATCGGACTCGCTTCTAGGGCGAAACGAGAAGGATATCTATCCGCTATTTCGGCTTAAGCACCTTTCCACTGTTGGCATCAATGAAGGCAACATAACCGGACTTCTTATCCCCCCACATCAGATACCAGACCGGCGCCTGAAACCTGTAGGTGTTCCCCAGTGCAAGGGATGAGAGTGCCTTGTCTGGATTCTTCTTCAACCAGGCTGCCCCATCCGCTGCTGCGGTTTGGTACGCGGCATCTGAATCGACATTGAAGCTGGTAAGCTCAACCGGCATAGTGTCCCGCGTTACGCCGCCCCAGGGCTCCCGGAGACCGGCACTCACGCCCTTGAAAATGTCCGGCGGGGAGTTGGCGATTGCGTAAGAGTAGACCCGGTACTGATGCAGGCTGGGCGAAGCAAACATCGCCTCCCACATCGCCGCTTTGCCGGCTTCGTTCTTGAACCCTGGCACTTCCTTAGGCGTGAGCCTGAGTATCACGATATCCGTATTCCAGTGCCGGGCGGACGTGTACATCGGCCAGAAAGCCGTCTTGGCCGTCACGGGTTCCGGAGGGCCGGCCGGCGGCCTTGCCGTTTTAGACTCGTCGGTGACAGGGGTCTTGGTCTTTTCCAGGCAGCCCGCAAGAAGCAGCATCGCAACCGCCGCACTTACCGCGCATTGTTTGAGCACAGTGCCCATCGGAGTCCTCCACTTACTCGAGTGGCTGAGGAACGGGCTGGAAGTCTGCCGAATGGTTTCGTACGCGTGCACAAGCGGCCCGGCATCCGCCACGGCCTAACATACTATTCCAACATCTGCCGGTGTGCCAGACTGCCCAGTGGGCGCCCCATTTCGCCAGGGTTCGCAGCTCGACGGCTGAACAACAGGCCATCGGGTTTACACTCAGCCAATCCGGAAGGGCCAACAGATCGTGGCCAGGAGGCCTTGAAGTTTCGTGGACAGCTAGGAGATAAACTGCTGCCAGAAGGGAATAACGTTTTGAGAACGTGTGTGATTGCGGGATTTCTCCTTTATATAGCAACTGCCGCAGCGCAGCAGAGTGCGCCGGCCGACGAGTCCAGTGTGGTCAAGCTGGGCGGTTACTTAACGGTGGCAGGCAAGGCTTATGAGTATGACCGTCAGCTTGCGGACGAGATTGGCCCCCGGCTGACTGGTTCGGCGAACTACGAGAAGGCTACGGATTGGGCGGTGGCGGAGTTCACCCGCCTGGGACTGACCCAGGTACACAAGGAAACGTGGGAGATTCCCGCGACGTGGGAGCCGGAGACCGTGGCGACCGCGCGCATGATCGCCCCCCACGAACAGCGGCTGCACCTGGAGAGCGAGGGCTGGAGCCCTTCGACCCCCGCGGGCGGGGTACGGGGGAATGTTTACTGGCTGCAGACGCTGAGCGCTGACAACATCAAGGCGGATGCGGCGAAGATCAAGGGGGCGATCGTGCTGGTCGACGAGGCGGCGCTCATGGGCAAGGACGGCTCACCGTTGTTCGGCCAGATGTTCGACAATCTGCATTTGCTCGGGGAAGAGGGCGCCAGGGCGCTGATCTTTGGATTGGGCGCGGTGAACAATGTGCCCAGCCCGATTGGCAACACGGCGTTCAAAGGCACGGTCGATCCCCTGCCCGCCGGCAACTTGGGGATGGAAGATACGCTGTTGCTGAAGCGCCTGCTGGCGCAAGGGCCGGTGGAGGTGGAGTTCAGCTTCCGCAACCGGGTGCGGACGCATGTCCCGGTGAACAACGTGGTGGCGGAGATTGCCGGGAACGAGTCGAATGGCGAATATGTCGTGATCGGCGGACACCTCGATTCCTGGCATTTGGGTACCGGCGCCCAGGACAACGGGACCGGTGCGGCGAGTGTGATGGCGATTGCACAGGCGGTCAAGGCGAGCGGACTGACGCCGCGCCGGACGCTGCGGTTTGTGCTCTTCGGCGGCGAGGAGGAGGGGCTGCTCGGATCGTTGGCGTATGCCCGCGCCCATGCCGGCGACATGGCGAAATGCGCCGGTGTATTTGTCACCGACACAGGCGGCGACGCTCCGCTGGGTTGGTACGTCTTCGGGCGTGAGGATGAGAAACAGACACTGACACCGATTCATCCGCTGCTGGCTGCGCTCGGCGCAGGGGAGACGACGGATGAGGGGAAGTTTACCTTCGAGACGGACGAGGCTCCCTTTCTCATGCATGGTGTGCCCTCCTTCGTACTGTGGACCCCGATGACGAAGTATGACCTGATCCACCACAAGCCCAGCGACACCTTTGACAAGGTGAACGAGCGGGATTTGAACCTCGGGGTGGCGGTGGTAGGCATGACCGCATATGCGATTGCGGACGCTCCCGCGATGGGGGCGCACTTCACACAGGCGCAGGTGGAGGAGCAGTTGAAGGGGATCAAAGCGTTAGCGCAGTATCAGGATATGGTCGCGCATGGAATATTTTGACCGGCATCCGCGACCACACGGCCCGTTTTCTAAGCGACTATATAGAAAAGCAGCTTCCTTCCATCCTCGATGCGTGCATTGATTAATCGTCGATCGGATGGAAGAGCTCGACGTTTTCCAGCCCTTTTCCGCATGGCGTATCCGCCGCGCAGTTGCCCGTGGGCGCAGCGGGCGTCGCAGAGCCAAGCTGAAAGATCGACTTACCATCCTTGATGGTCTCGACAACCTTCAGGGTGATCAGCTTTGCCGGTTCGATGGTAAGCGGGTTGTCCGAAAGGATGACGAGGTCCGCTATTTTGCCGGCCTGGATAGAGCCCTTGGTGTTCTCCTCAAAGTGCTGGTAGGCCGGCCAGATCGTCATCGCCTTCAACGCGTCGATAGGCTTGAGGCGCTGCTTCGGGCCGAGCACATAGCCGGAGCGTGTGGTCCGATTGACCGCGCTGTCAAGAACCCGCATGGAATTTGGAAAGGTTACGGGCGCATCGGAGTGGATAGCGAATTTCATGCCCTTGTCCAGCACCCAGCCAGTCGGATCGATGTTCTCCGCGCGCTCTGGCCCCACGACCGACTGGCGATGGTAGTCGCCCCAATAGAAGGTGTGCACGGGAAAGAGAGAGGGGAAGATGCCCAGCTCCTTCAACTGCGTCACCTGGTCCGGCCGCGTAAACTGACCGTGAATCATTACCGTTCGACGGTCCGTACCCGGATAGGCTGCTTGCGCTACCCGCACGGTCTTGATGAGCTGGTCGGTGGCCGCGTCGCCGTTGGTGTGCACCAGCAATTGCCAGTTGTTCTTATAGGCGATCGAAACCCACTTCTGCGCCTCGGCGTCGCTAAATGCGGGGAAGCCGGCATACGTTTTTTTCTCGCCCGCGGGAACTATGAAATAGGGCTTGGTGAACCATGCGGTCTTGCCCTGCGGCGACCCGTCGAAGGTGAGCTTCACACCGCCGATCCGGTAATGATTGGTATAGGTTCGTGACATCAGCGGGCCATGCAGGATCGGGGCGTCTTCCCCCAGCACCGCAATATCAGCGTAGGAAACAACATCGACTTTCAATAGGCCCGCGTTTGCCATGGCGGCCAGTACCTTGAGGTTGACCGGGTCTGTCTTGCCGTCCTGTACAGTGGTGAACCCGTTTGCGAGATAGATCTGTTCACCCGCCTGGAGCTGGGAAGCTGTCTCTTCCGGCGTGAACTTCGGAAGCATCTTGAAGACGACTCCAAAAAATGCATTCTCCTGCAACACGCCATTCGGCGTCTTGCCGTCGGCTTCGCGGACGATCACACCGCCCGATGGATTGGTGCTCGTGGCGGTGATCCCCGCCATCTCCAGCGCTTTGCTGTTGAAGACGCCGATATGCCCTGACTGATGAACGATGATCACCGGCACATCGGTGGAGACAGCGTCGAGTTCGTGCCGGGTTGGGGGCCGAAGCTCGGCGAGTTGCGAATCGTCGTAGTTCATGCCGATCACGATGCTGTGTGCTTTGACGATAGGGGATTTCGCCATGTAGTCGCGCAAGGTCTGCTGGAGCGCCGGGATCGACTGAACCGGGCCGTCAGGCGGAGGCAGTAGGTTGGCCGAAATTGCTTGCAGGCCAACGGCAGAAAAATGACTGTGCGAGTCTACGAACCCGGGGATCATGGTCTTGCCCCCCAGGTCGATGACCTGGGTCTTGTCGCCCTTCGCCTTTAGGACATCTTCGTCAGAGCCGGTCAGGAGAATCTTCCCATCCTTAATGGCAACGCCCTTTGCGGAGGGATGCGAATCGTCCATCGTGATGACGTTGCCATTCGTATAGATCAGATCGGCGGTATTGGCGGGGCTGGGCGACGACTTACAGCCCAGGGTCAATGCAATGGAAGACGCTAGAACGGCTGACAGGATTCTCTTGCGCACGACGTATCTCCTAACAAAGACTGCTACGTTCACAAAAACGCAGTCCCGCGCAACTGCACGCCTCGGGAGTCGTCTATGTATTTGGGACATCGAGATGCTAGCAGAGAACCGTAGCGGAAGATACCGTAAAACCACTCGTTCTAGCCGTGGCTTGTACGTGGGGAAAGCCATTGACGGAAATGACCCTATAGCGAATCCGTCCGACATGAGAACGGATTTAATTTAATTATGATTCCGGGAAATGAAGGATGGTCTGAATTATCTGAGGGAAAAAGGCCGCCGCTGTATCCAGCAAGCGGTCATCTGGGTGCGTTCGTTGCCGAACCACTCACTGCCGGCGGGTTCTTCGGCAAAACGCCGGGTTCCAGCGATGCGACCGCCTTTCGCAACGCGACTTCATCTCCGCCCAACTCGTAATAGACGATCTTCCCCTGACCGTCGACCAGGACTGTAAACGGAATGCCATCGTCTTTGAACGCCCGGCGCAACTTCGCGTCTGTATCGTGGTAGTTCGTCCAGTCGTAATGGTGTCGGGCGATATACTCCGTCGCGTTTTCCGGGACGGAATCCTCGTCAATCGCGATGACGGTAAGACCTTTACCCTTAAAGTCGTTGTAAATACGACTGAGCGCAGGCATGGAGAGAAGACATGGCCCGCACCAGGTCGCCCAGAAATCGATGAGTACCGGCCGCCCTCGATAGGAGCTAAGTTCAACCTTCTTACCGTCCGGGCCAGTGAAAGAAATTTCGGGGGCCATCTGTCCTGTCAACTGAGGCGACGACAAAGGGGCAGGAGGATTCCATTGCGGTTCGAGGCTCGCAACCTCTTTCGCATTGGCTGGCGGAACAAAGCGAAATGTCTCCACTGGCGTTTGAGGATGGAAGTCCGCCACCGGATAGACAGTCGTTGTGTCCTGATGGAAGGGAACGCCGACCGTCTTCGTGATCATGATGTAGTTATCGGAATGCTCCACTTGTTTACGGAAAACGTGGGCTGATTTGTCGATCCAGAAGGTTCTATCTGTTTGCTGAACGGTCCTGTTGTCTTCGCTGCTTACGTGAACCACGTAACAGGCATACTTCTTACCCTCTACGCGGATGGTTTCTTCCGGCAGCATGGTCGCATGCTTGTAGCCTCTGGCTTCTGTTTCCAGCCAGATACGCATATTCCATGCTTCGGCCGGCTCGCTGTTTCCTCCCACCCTGACTTTGGCGAACTGCGGCCAGCGCTGCGGCACAGGCCGAACCACATACATCTGAGCCTCGACCAGATAAACCCATTCGTTCTTCCCATCCGAGACCTGAATATAGGAGCCAAACGGTGAGCGTGTCTCGATGCGATAGAGATTGTCAGGCCCTTTGATGGCCGTTCGATAAACTTTACGCCAATCCCGCTGGAGCTCGTTGCTGTTCACAGTTTCTGTGATCGACTCCAGGTGAAACGTATCGGGATTCGCGGCATAGGTCTCGCTGACCACGCCGAGCAGGGCTAGAGGATCGCTGAATTCCCGCGACGATTGCCCCCGGGCCATGGAAAGTGGCAGAAGCACCGAGAAAACCAGCAGAGCGGGTCTCATCCAACATCACCTAATAAGGAGTTACTTGCGGAGTTTAGACGGAGTAACCCCCATGGAAAATGGCCGCCAGACCTGGGTCAGGGCCCGCCGCATTTCAAGACGCCGAAGGATAACATACCCTGCATTCTCCCCACATCGATAAGGCTTTTCCTGGCGAAGGATTAGCCATCACACCCGTCAGCAACATGGATGGGACCACAGCCGCCACGCATGCGGTGGCCAAGACGCTCTTTCTGGATATTGTGCAATCGCTCGTCGCTGCCGGCATCTCGGCAGCCGAGATTCCAGCCAAGATAGAAGGGGTCGCCTTCGGCCCGGACGTGAAGGAGAGATCGACCAGCTATCACACGCTTTGGATCGCGAAGATAACGACTTTCTGGAGACGGTACCGGACGCGAACGGCAACTTGCTCCCCAATCCTAATCAGTTCTTTGTGTTCGGATTCACCGATGCCAACCTCGGCGGCTCGGCTTTCGTGCCGCAGCAGTTCGGCAAGCAAGGCTGGTAGGGGTAAGTCTCAGGGGGAGAAAGGGCACGGCTGCCGGCCGTGCCCCTTCGTTTGCACACATCGCCTTAATGATGTTGGCAGCGCGTCTAAACTATCAGTGTGGCCATCCCCGCCGGACCTCCTCCGACTCGGCTCGCGCCGGGAAAACCCGAGCAACACCCACTCACGCGGCAGCCGCCGCCCATCGGCGTCCCCACAATCGCCGCTCCCACGTTCTATATCACCGGCCGCCAGCCGTTTCGCCCGGCAGCCATCCTGCTCGCGATCGTTATCGCCGTCGGTGCGCTCTCTACGGTCCTCTATGCCCTGAGTCACACCGGGGATGCACATTTCACCTCCGGCGGCTCCGGCGCGGATCGTTCCGCCAGCGCCACCACCGGGGCCGCCTCAGCTGCCGGCCAGAAAGACGATGACGATCCAAATCAGATCGACACCATCGTCCTCGGCGATCCCGCCGACGCTCCGATGCCCGCCCGCCCGGGAGATCACGTCAGCCCCGTTCATCCCACCATCATCGTTCGCCTTCCTCGCTCCGGCGACCAAGTGGGCTTCATCCCCAACACCCCTGCCGGCCACCTGCTCTACAACTGGCTCGCCGCCTTTAATCAGGCAGGCTACTTCGCGCTTGCGAATGCTCTGCCCAATGTCGCTCTCGCCTCCGCGACCGAAGCACAGATGGACCTTCGCCGGCAGACCGGCGGCTTCCTCTTGCTCTCTGCCAAAGAGGTGCTGCCCGGCGTCCTCGTCTTCCGGCTCCGCGACCAGACTCTGTTGCCGACTGAAGTCCTCGGCACCCTCCAGGTGCGTCCAAACTCCAACCCCGCCACCATCGCAAGCTTCAGCCTCCGCGCCGTTCCCTCACCCCATCAGGACCCGTCCACCCGGGCCGCTCCACTCTCGCAGCGATGAGCCGGCAACAGCAAAGGGAACCGCCGCCCCAGCACGTGCGTACAACGCAATACAAGCCCCGGGAACCCGAGCAAGATACACGACCATACGTAAAAAGGGGGAGCATGAACGCCGATATACGACTCGCCTTACGACAGTTGCGAAAAGCGCCTGGATTCGCCTTGACCGCCGTGCTCACACTGGCACTCGCCATTGGCGCCAATGCAATCGTCTTCAGCGTACTGAATGCGCTGATCCTACGGCCGCTCAACGTGCCGCACCCTGAGACGCTGTTCATGGTGGAACGCGCCTACGGGTCAGATACAACGCCTTCCGAGTCGTATCCGGATTACCGCGACCTGCGTGACAGGAACCGCAGCTTCGACTCGCTGGTGCTCTACAACATCATGGGCGGCGTTGGGCTCGATACCGGCCACGGAAATCCCTCCGTAGTCTGGCCCTACACCGTAAGCGGCAATTACTTTGATGCCCTGGGCGTTCAGCCCTATCTGGGCCGATATATCCATGCCTCCGAAGAACATGGCCCGAACAGCATGCCCGAGATCGTTCTCAGCTATGCGCTCTGGCACAGCCAATTCAATGGTGACCCCGCCGTAGTAGGCCGGACTGTGCGGATCAACAAGTATCCCTTCACGATCATCGGCGTTGCTCCGCCGGACTTCCGCGGCACCGAGCTCTTTTTCGCGCCCGATCTGTGGGCTCCCATTGTCAATTCGTCGCAACTCACTGATTTCTTTTCGCTCGAGGAGCGTGGCAACCATAACGCCTGGGCGATAGGACACCTCAAGCCCGGAGTCACCCCTGCCGCAGCTGCTTCGGACTTGAACACCATTGCAAATTCGCTGGCAAAAACCTATCCCAAATCCGATGATGGCCTGAAATTCTCCTTGTCCCGCCCGGGACTCGCCGGAAATACCCTCGGTCGGCCCACGCGCGCTTTTATGCTGGGACTCATGCTCCTCGCAGGTCTTATCCTGCTTGCCGCATGCGCCAATCTTGGTAGCCTGTTCGCCGCCCGGGCGGCGGATCGCTCACGCGAAATCGCGGTCCGCATGGCCCTCGGATCGCCCCGCCAGCTCATCTTTCGCCAGCTCCTCACCGAAGCTGTTTTGGTTTCTGTGGCTGGAGGTATTTTGGGCATGGCGGGAGCCGTGGTCATTCTGCGTGCCCTCAGCACATGGCGGCCGATTCCGAATATCCCTATCAATATTCCGGTCAATCCGGACGTGAACACCTACGCCCTGGCCTTCCTGCTCGCTGTCTTGAGTGGGCTCTTCTTCGGCTTGGTCCCCGTCCGCCAGGTTCTCCGCTCCGATCCCTGGCAGGTCATTCGCTCCGGCAGTACAACCGCCGGCAGCGGTCGCCGCTTGACACTGCGCGACCTTCTGCTGGGTTTGCAAATCGCGATCTGCTCCGTCTTAGTCACCGCTTCGCTCGTCGCCGTGCGCGGCCTGGCTCGGTCGCTACAAAACAACTACGGTATTCAGCCTAAGAACGTGATGCTGCTAAAGACCGATCTGAAGATGGCTGGATATGATGGCGACAAGCGCGTAGAGATGCAGAAGCGCATGCTCGATGCTGCCGCAGCGATCCCGGGTGTCACCGCCGTGGGATACGGCGACCGCCTGCCGCTCAGTATTGGCGGAGGGGATTCTGAGGTATTCACTGACGCTACCACCGATTTCCGTCCTACCAACGCCGCCGCCGATGCCCAGAATTTCCAGGTCTCACCGGACTATTTCCGTGCTGCCGGAACCGCACTTCTGGAGGGCCGTTCCTTCACCATGCACGATGCAGACAAGGCTCCTGTGGTGGCCGTCGTGAATCGCGAATTTGCGCGCAAGGTCTTCGGCTCCGCCGATAACGCAGTAGGCAAGCATTTCAAGTTCTGGGGCGGCAACCGGGCGGAAGTGATCGGCGTGGTGGAAGACGGTAAATACCAGACCCTTACCGAAGACCCCAAGGCCGCCATGTTCTTTTCTTTCCTCCAGCACCCTTCCAGCCAGACCTGGCTCATTGTTCGATCGGAACGTGACCCGCAAGGGATCGCCTCAGCATTGCACCGCTCGATGCGCAGCCTGGATCCAGCGCTGCCGCTCGAAATCAGATCCTGGAACAGCGAGTTGGATTCCGCCCTCTTCGCCGCTCGCGTAGCCACCGTCTCTCTCGGCGTGCTTGGCTTGCTGGGCGCGATGCTTGCCATTACCGGCATCTTCGGCATGGCCGCCTACACCGTCAGCAAGCGTCTCCGTGAACTCGGTATCCGCATAGCCCTGGGCGCCGATCAACGCAAGGTGCTCGGCGCAGCGCTCGGTCGTACCTTCCGGCTGCTCGCCATTGGATCCATCGCCGGCATGATCCTCGGTGTACTGGCAACCAGTGTTCTTTCGTCTATCGTGTATCAGGCCACGCCCAAAGACCCCGTCATCCTCGGTGGCGTCATTCTTACGATGCTCTGCGTAGGCGTCGTCGCTGCCTTGGTCCCCGCTCGACGTGCCCTCGCCGTGGATCCGATGATTCTGCTCCGCGATGAATGAGTCGACACGGCGATAACCCCTCAGAAGTCGGCATCGCGTCTGGAATCTCAGGGTCATGGCTGCTATCCAGGATGACTCTCAAAAGGAATCGAACAGGCTCTGGGCGAAGTGCTTCCACCGCGCCTGCTCATCGGGCCATGAGGAAGGGCCGTACTGCCAAGCAGCACGGCCCATTCCATGGGTACTGTTCGTCCCCGGTTTCTGTGCGTTACTTGAGGGCGATCTCGACTGCGCTGCGGGAGGGCGATGGTTCGCTCGCGATCTCAGGCTTTGTCTGCGCTTTGGGGGCTCGGAACATCACGCCCGTCCTACCCTGCTCTCCACAAATCTGAATCAGGAAGTACCGATTCCCAAAGCGCCGAAATACCAGTTTCCTGCTTTTACCTTCAGGAGACTCTTGTTGGCCAAGCGAGAGCACGGCAGCAGAGGTCGCGGAGTTGCGAATCATGACCAAGCCACTCGAGTATTCGACTTTGATTATGTAGCTGCCGGGCGGCAGTTGCGAGCTTCCTACGTTGAAGGCGAACGGTACATTTGCCTTCGCTACAGATTGAGCATAGGCGCCGTTGCTGTTAAGCAGAAGGGACATTACCACCAGCGATAAGCTTCCGATAAGGTTGCGTTTCATAACATCCTCCTTGAGGCTCCTTTGCAGTGGAACCCGAACTGAATTTGCTTCCTGTGTGATTGCTGGCGCGTCCTCCAGCAATCTGTAGACACACTAGACTTTCCACAGAGCCGGTCCAATGCATGGCAGGTCGTTAGAAAGTCAAAATAAAGTCAATCGCTAAGTGGTTGACCGGCGAATCTTTCCCGCCCTTTCGTGCCCGGGACTAGACTGTTGCCATGCCGACAAAGCCTTGGGGAGGGCGTGAACTGTGAACGATCATTCCCATGCGCCCCACCGAGTCCGCTTCGAGGCTTTCGAAGTGGATCTTGCGACGGGAGAGCTATGGAAGTCGGGGCGAAAGCTGAAACTGACCGGTCAGCCGTTTTCCGTTCTGGCTATTCTGCTGGAGCGGCCGGGTGAAGTAATCAGCCGGGAACAATTCCAGCGGCGGCTTTGGCCGGACACGTTCGTCGATGTCGATCACAATCTGAACACCGCGATCAACAAGATCCGTGAGACATTAGCCGATTCCAAAGAGAGGCCGCGTTTTGTTGAAACGCTACCCCGCCGTGGCTACCGATTTATCGCTCCCATAGAAAACGATGACTCGCAAACCAGGGCACAATCTGCCGCCGCAGCGCACTCAGAGAGCCAAATGAAGAACTCTGCGCGCGCTCGCGCGGAGGATGGCTTCTGGATTGGCGTGCTGCCTTTCAAGCTGAGCGATGCCGATGTCGACCTCGCCGATTGCGCCATGGCGCTGATCGAGGAAATTGTTACCGGCCTATCTCGTTTTTCGTATCTCCGCGTTATTTCTCTCAGCTCCAGTTCGCAGTACGCCGGCAAGTCGGTCGATGTGCGAGCGGCTGGCAAGGAGCTTGGAGCCCGCTACGTAATCGATGGCAGCCTTCGTCACGCTGGCCTCAGAGTACGTATCGCAGCCCAGCTGGTGGATTGCAATTCAGGAGCTTATCTCTGGGCCGAAACGTACGATCGGTCCTTTTCCTCGCAGGCTGCGTTTGATCTGTGCGATGAGGTCGTTCCGCGGATCGTGTCAACCATCGCGGACACTCATGGCGTCCTGCCGCGGAGCATGAGTGAGGTGCTCCGTACCAGGGATCCGTCCAGCTTGAGCCCGTACGAGGCGGTGCTTCGCAGCTTTGCGCATTTTCAGCGCGTCAGTGCCGACGAACATGCTCCAGCGAGAGCGGCGCTGGAACGCGCGGTCCAACAAGCGCCCCACTATCCCGATGCCTGGGCTATGCTGTCGCTCCTTTACAAGGAAGAATTCACGCACCGATTCAACCTTCTTCCGGACCCCTTGGGCCGGGCCCTTGCGGCTGCGCAACGTGCGCTGGAAGGGGCGCCTTCGAATCACCTCGCTTACCATGCGCTGGCGTCCGTCGAGTTCTTTCGCAAGCAGCTCGAGGCCTTCCAAATCGCAACCGCGCGGGCGGTTGCTCTTAATCCGATGGATGGGTTCACGCTTGCGTACCTGGGATTCCTGACTGCTTATGCGGGGGATTGGGAACGCGGCGGCGCGCTTTCAGCTAAGGCAAGAAGCTTGAATCCTCACCACCCTGGTTGGTATTGGTTCGTCCCGTGCTTCGACGCATATCGCAAAGGCGAATATACAACGTCACTGGAATTTGCCCGCAAAGTAAGGATGCCTGGCTTCTGGCGCACTCAACTTGCAATCGCCGCGAGCTGCGGGCAACTCGGCCAGCAGGCGGCAGCGAACGAGGCTCTGCAGACTCTTCTGATGCAGAGACCCGAAATTGTCCAACGTTCTCGTCAGGAGTTGGCGATCTGGTGGCAACCCGATATGGTCGAACATCTGATCGACGGCCTCCGCAAAGCTGGCCTCGAAGGCTAGTGTCCCGTCCCTAAAGTTCGTTAAAGAACTCCTCTTCGGCTTTGTATCAGGGCACGACTTCAGTTCCGGCCACCAAGACCTGAAAGAAATCAAAAAAGTCACAACCTCTGAGCGTAGCGCCTCACATATTTATCACGTGAGACACCGCTTGTGGCGCGGAGTCGAAGAGACTGCCCCGAGCGTAGCCGAGAGAACCCCGGCGGCGCTTATCTTACCCATGTTGCTCGGGGCTTTTCAACCGCCGAAGCCCCGAAGGATCTGCTGCGGCGCTACCGCGCAAAAGAAAATCCACGCTGATTACTCGTAGCGTAGGGCTTCCATGGGGTCAACTCTGGAAGCTCTTCTAGCCGGGAAGTAGCCTGCTGCTGTGGCGATGGCAACCAGAAGAACCACGGCTGCGGTTAGGCTCATGGGGTCGGTGCCTCTGATGCCGAAGAGCATGCTGGCCACCAACCGATCACCGGCGAGCGTAGCAGGGATGCCGATGATGATGCCTGCTGCGACTAAGATAACGATCTCCCGCATGACCAGCCAGCTCACATTGGATCTTGGTGAACCCAGCGCCATGCGGATGCCGATCTCGTTGGTGCGGCGGCTGACTACATACGACATCAAGCCGTAGATGCCGATGGCGGAGAGGACGACGGCTAACAGTCCAAAGAAAGTTGAGAGCTGGGCGACCAATCTCTGGTTGGTGTAAGAGCGGGATACCTGCTCGTCGAGTGTTGTGACGTCGCTGATGGGCAGGGTGTGGTCGATAGAGTGAATGGTTTGCTGCACTGCGTTGGCCATCGCAGCGAAGTCGCCGGTGTAACGCACCTCAAAATTGCCGAAACTCCAGCCGTATTGCGTGTAAGGAAGGTAGTCAATGAGGCGTGGGCCTTCGGTGAGGTCGCCGGATTTTACGTCTCCAACGATACCGACGACTTCGACGGCGCTCTGAGGTTCTTTGGTATCGATGTAGTAGCGGCGGCCGATGGGGTCGACCGAGGGAAAGATGGTCTTCGCCATTCGCTGGCTGAGGATGGCTACACGGGCTGAGGTCTTGGTGTCGGAGGCTGAAAACGTGCGTCCTGCAACGACCGGGATACCCATGGTGGCGAAGTAGCCGTTGCCTATGTTGTTGTGGCTGACGTGGATGTTCTGTTCCAGGCCGATGCTGTCCGTAAGGATGGGTGTGTTCCAACTGCCTTCTGGGCCGAAGGTGAAGGTGGAGAAACTCGCCGCGCGCACGTTAGGCAGCGCGCTGACGCGTTCTTCGATCTCGTGAAAGAGAGCGTTTTGATTCGCCTCGCCAGTGATGGAGCTGGAATCGAGTTGTAGTCGAAGGACGTTTTGCTTGTTGAACCCAGGATCGGCGTCGCTTAGATTGACCAGGCTGCGGAGAAACAGGCCTGCGCCGGCCATGAGGACGAGTGAGAGCGATACCTGGGAGACGATGAGGGCCTGTGCCAGCCGGCTCTTGCTGCCGGAGCTATTTGAAGTGCGCGATGCCTTGAGGGTGTCCGTGAGCTCAATCCGTGTCGCGCGCAGGGCTGGGATGGTTCCGAAGATCAACGCGGTCGCGATCGTGACCGCGAGGTTGAAGAGCAGCAGATGGCCGTTGATGGAGAGATCGAGTGGGATGGTCGCGGGGCCGTCGGAGGCCATGCGCAGAAGGATGCGGCTGGAGATCGAAGCGAGCACGATTCCGAGCGCGCCGCCGGCGAAGGCGAGCAGGAGGCTTTCCGTTAGCAACTGACGAATGATGCGTGTGCGGCCCGCGCCGAGGGCCTGGCGGATGGCGAGTTCGCGGGCGCGGGTGGTGGCGCGGGCTAGCAGCAGGTTTGCGATGTTGGCGCAGGCGATTAGCAGTACCAGTGCCGTGACCGCCATGAGGATCTTGAGTGGTTGAGAGAACTCGGAGCGGATGGAGGATAGCCCGGTGGTCATGGGCGTGAGCGTGACGTAAGCTTTGTCGAGCTTTTGAAGATTGAGCTGGGTGAGTTTGGCGTCGGGGAAGCTGCGTGTGATCTGCTGGAAGAGCAGGTTGGTGTCGGCTGTAGCTCGTTCAATCGAGACGCCGGGTTTGAGGCGGCAGATGAGGTTGAGCGACTTGGCGAAGTTGTCGTTGTATCCGCTGAAAAAGGGCGGCACAACCTTGACCATGGAGAGAGGTAGCCAGACCTCGGGAGCCTCACCGACGACGGTGCCGAAGAACTCCGGCGGGGCTACGCCGACGATGGTGTAAACAACGGAGCCGAGCTTGATTTGTTTGCCGAGGACGTTGGGATCCTGGGCGAGCGCGCCCTTCCACCAGGCATAGCTGACGACGGCTACCGGATGATCGCCCTCGGAGTGATCGTCGGCATCGTTAAGAGTCCGGCCGATAAGGGCGTGAACGCCGAGTAGCGGGAAGTAATTGCCGGTCACGAGTTGGGCGGAGATGGGCTGAGTTTCATTGCTGCCTTCAATGAAGCCGTGCCCATCGCTGATCAGACTGAAGATGCCGGCAACGTCAGAGAAGACGGTATTGCGTTGTCGAAATTGGCGGAAGAAGGGATTGGAGGAGAGCTCAGTTAAGGCGATGTCGTCGCCGATTCCCCGCATGCGCCCTTCGCCCAGTACAACAAGCTGTCGAGGATCTTTGACGGGAAGCGAGCGCAGCAGGACGGCATCGAGCAGGCTGAAGATGGCGGTGTTGGCGCCGATGCCGAAAGCGAGTGAGGCCAGCGCAACGATGGTGAGTGCAGGACTGCGAAGCAGGGCACGCGTGCCGTAAGCGATGTCAGCGAAGAAGCTTTCGAGAGTTTCCGATCCCCAGGCCATAAGGCTCTTCTCCTTGATGCGGGTGGTGTTGCCGAACTTGAGCTGGGCGGCGCGCGCGGCGGCAGTGGGCGGTAGCCCGCGATCCATTTGCTGCTGCTCGCTCAGTTCGAGATGGAGGCGCATTTCCTCCTCTAGATCGCGTTGAAGCTGGCCGCGATGGAAAAGCATCTGGATGCGGCGCTTGATTTCGCCCGGCAGGCTCATACGCTCCTCTTATGCCGTCTGGATAACCTTGGTGACTGCGCCCATGATGCGCTGGATCAGGAGATAGTGTTTGCCCGGTGGGATTTCGTCGCGGGACATTTTGCCTCTCCGTCTACTGGCATAGTTAAACTATGCCAGTCTGAGCTTTCGCAGATGAACTGTCAAGATAGGCGCTCCGGCGAGTGAAGATCGTCATGGAAAGCAGATGGGATAGCTCGGGCCACCCAGGAAACGTCAAAAAACTAACGCAAAGGTAACGAAGGTGTCTCCAAACGCTGTTGTACCTGTACGCGGTTGACCGTACTATGTGGAGTGAAAACGGCGGAGATAGCGTAGAAGCCCAGGTCGACAGCGCTGTGGCAGCGGCGCGAAGGAAGATGGCGGTAGCGGGTTTGCTACTGCCGGTGAACTGGGCCAACGACGATGCTCTTCACCGTCACCACTCCGGCAGATATCGGGCCTGTGCATCACCAGGTGTAGCGGCGCGGGGCGCGTTCTGTTTCCTGATTGTCTGTATACATCCGTTCTTTAGGCTGTAGCTCAGCCCATCTTCCAATGAAGCTGCTAAAAAGACCGAGAGTACAGCATGGGCACGCCGTCGCCAGAATTAAAGCACCTATGGATTCGAGTTCTCAAGCGCGTTCATCCTGATCTGGCAATTGACGAGCAGGACCGAATACGTTGCGAACGACTCACAAAGTTGGCGAATGAGGCATATCAGGCTGGCGACGTGGAGGCGTTGAGAGCCGTTCTCAGGCCCCCACGGCTACGCATGTATTTCGCTCCTTGGACCGCGTTCTCCTTCAGGCAATTGCTTCCTGTAGCGATAGCGGTCGTGATTCTCATTTGGGGAGGTTTCTCCCTTTATTCGGTAACAACGAGTCAGCACGCCGCGACCAACAGCCCTACAGCACGGGTCTATAGCAAAAATGCTCCCATAGAGGCCCACGTGGAGGTGGGGCCACCTCCCCCGTCCAAGTGGTATGCAGACGTGATTCACAACAGGATCTCCCGGAACCTGAATCCATCCACGGTGGTCAACACACCTGTAGGAGCCACTGCGAAGATTGGGTTTACGATCTCACGCGAGGGCTCTCCTCAAAGCGTCTCCCTGTTTGCAACCAGCGGGTATTCCTCGTTGGACTTCTCATGTGTGAACGCAGTGCAGCAAGTCAAGACATTTGGGCCGCCGGAAGGGGGGACCAAAGACAGTCTGAACGTTATCTACGACTGCTCCTATCACCTGCAAGATGGTCAGCAAGTATCTCAAAAGGTAACTGCACCCGTAGCGAATTCTGCCGAACCCGAACCCTCTCGCTTGTACATGAAGCAAATGGCTGAGAGGCTCCGCCAGAGTTTTAGTGATTATGAACGTGTCGATGCGAACGTTCCTGCAGGAAACTCGGCGGAGATGTGGTTCGATGTGAACCGCGATGGTTCTCTTAGCAATATAAGAATAGGTAAGCCTAGCGGCTGGAATTCCTTAGACTACGCATGCGCGCGGGCCGTTCAGCGCGCTGGGACGGTTGGTCCATTGCCGGAGGATTACAAGCGACGCACTCTCCCCGCGAGCTTTGCCTGTACCTATAACGGCAGCAATGCCTTACCAACATCCACGTCAGTTGATTCCGCGGTAGGCGGGTCGGATCTGTATGTGGGCTCTGTCCGCGACACGACCCATGAGTAGAAGCGGGCCATTTCTATTGGGCGGAAGTGACGAAGATTCTGTCGAATGCATCGAAGGGATGATCGAAGGCGATCGAGGCGCACAGCATTTTTATGCGGTGCGCCTCGACTGCAGGTGATGGAGTTCCCTCATTTTGGAGTGAGGACATAAAGCTGGCCGTTCACTGCGTTGACGACGATCTTACCGTTGTTGCTAACGTGACTCGCGCCGGTCAGCAGGGGAAGGGACGGGTCAACCAGTTCGTTCAGGTCGATCGAAAGACCACCGAAGTACAGGTAGGCTCGACTGCCGGCTGTGGCGGCCGGTTTGGCGCCCACGATCTCTGTGCTGTTGTTGATCCCGCTAACCGGGAAGGGCAGTTTGAAGAAGGAGTGGTTCCGGTACAGATAATAGCTTGCTCCCGCGCCTCCTGAGCCGGCAGTGGATGCAAGTATTTCGCCGCGATCGTTGAGGGCCGCAGAGACGACAGTCTTTCCGGCTGGCGCGCCCAAATCGTGCATATGGCCCTGGGTATAGAGAAAGAGATGAGTCGCACCGTTGGCCACGGTGCTGATTCCCGCGCCTGCGGTGACGGCTGCAATGGACTGGGAGACTGTATATCCTGCTGTCCCACGACTTGGCCGTTATCGTTGAGGCCATACGCGGTGCTCGTACGGCTGAAAGCGACCGTGTTCGTTACCCCCCGGGCAAAGAGAAACGCCGCCGTAAAGTTCTCATTGGCCTCCGGATAGGAGGAAAGCGTGCCAGCGACTTGCCCGCTATCGTTGACTCCCGCGGCGTAGATGTTTGCAACGCTTCCGAAGCCGATGGGTGACGCAACCTGGGTTGCGGTAAAGACAGGAAAGGTTTGCGGACGAACCAATGCGATGGAGACCGGCGCATTGCCTGTCGCGAAGTGTGAGGCGCTTAAGGGCTTCAAAAGACCCGTGCTGAGGTTGAAGCCTGAAATGTCGTTGTTGTTGGCCGCGTAGAGAAAGGTTCCGGTATAGTCGACGGTTACGAAGTCAGGCGATCCCCCACCGAAAGGTGAGCCTGCAACTGGTGTGAGGCTGGCCATATAAGTCTGTAGGAAAAGGGGCGCCCCCAAAATCTTCGCTGTTCTGGTTAATGGAATAGGCGTAGATGCCGCCGTAACCGGCAACATAGACATTCGCGCCCGTCGGGGCAAAGGCCACGGAGGAAACACCGGCGTCTCCGACGGCATAGGGTGACGTGCCAAGGCGCGCGAGTGCGCCGCTGGTTGGATTGATGGTATATCCCCAAATATTGTCGGAGCCCTGATTGGCTACGTACACGAATCGTTCGTTGGGATCGACGGCCACAGACCTGGGGGAGGTCCCGGTTGGAAAAGGGGAACCTGTTATCTGCGTGAGAGCGCCGGTCGCCTGGTTAATGGCGTACCCTGACACGTCGGCGGAAGATCCGTCGGCTACGTAGACGAACTTGCCCAGCGGATCCACCGTCATCGCGTCTGGATTGCTCCCCGCTGCGTACGAGGCGATCGGTAGCAGCCGCCCGGTGTTCTGATCGATCTTGAAGCCGGATACGCTGTTCCCTTGAAAGTTGGTGACGTAAGCGAATCTTCCCGAAGGGTCGATGGTGATTGCCGATGGCGCTCCACCGGCGCCAAAAGGGGAGCCCGGTAGGGGAGTGATCCTGCCGGTCGAACGATTAATTCTGAAGCCGATGACATTCTTGTTGTTGGGTGCATACTGGCTGGTTGCATAGAGAAATCTGCCGGCCGGGTCGGCCGCGATGGAGCTTAGGCCGGCGTAGCCGCTGTTGGGGAAGGGCGATCCTTCGAGGGGAGTCAGGTTGCCATTCGTGGCGTTAAGCAGGTAGCCGTAGACCTGTCCTGAATCTGCGATGGCTAACGTAGGCGTACTGGTTGTTGTTTTGGGCTGTGAGAGCCAGGGGTGAAAGGGTGAGAGCCAGACAGAGAATGGATTTCAGAAGCTTCCCCGAAATCCGAATTTCAGCCAATGTAAACATGAAGTGAATCCTCCTCATGCTCCTGCAAAGGCTAACAGGGGGAGGATGTTAGAAACTCTCCTGCAGGAACGGCCGCATTATATCCAAGGCGAATGAAGACGGATAGTAGTGAGTTTTGCCGCGGACGAGAAGACTTAACTGGGAAGCTTCGCGCTTCTTAGCTGCATGAAGACTTCTCTCGTCCTCGAAACCTCTTCTACCACCTGAATCCCCTTCATCCTGGAGAGTCAAACATACGGTGTTCGCCGCATGGCAGCGGTGATCCCCGTGAAACCGCGTTCGATGAGATTCACAAACGACAGACGTACTGCATGGCTTGCAGCCCCTTTTCGCTGTTGGCGTAGCCCTTCCCAGTATGCGACCTGCCACGTCGCTAACAGCATCGAAGCCAGCAGGCGAGCTTCCGGGTCGTATTTTGGTTTTCCAACTGCATCCGAAAGCATTTCCGCAAGATCCGTGACAAATGCGTCACGCATTTCGCGAGCCCGCGCCGACAGCGCCGGACTCAATGCTACTGTGTGCCAAAAGCGTGCCGTGCCGGCTGTAAATTTCGCGAAAGGGTGATTCTGTTCCAGGAGTCGATCGCAAAGAGTCCGCAATGCCGCAACCGGCGACTCGCCGCGAGATCGTTTCGCGAGAGCGTCCCGCAGAAGAGCTCGCCCTTCTTCCTCGCGATCGAAAAAAAGATCTTCCTTGCGAGGAAAGTAATTGAAAACGGTCATCTTGGCGACGTTCGCGGCTTCCGCAATTTCGGCCACCGTGACCTCGTCGAATCCGCGCTCAAGAAATAAGCCGGTGGCAACATTGGAGATTGCCTGGCGGGTGGCGCGCTTCTTGCGCTCTCGTAGACTCTGCGGATCTGGCATTTGATAATTCTAGACCAGTAGCAAACTTGTACTCGGTACATCTTTCCAGGCATAATCAACTGCATGAGTATCGAACGAGCAGATGTTGCTATCGTCGGCGCCGGACCGGTGGGATTAATGCTGGCAATGGAATTGTTCCTGGGTGACGTGAAGGTAGTCGTTCTGGAGCGATTAGCCCAACCGGACCAGACCATCAAGGCAGGCGGCCTCGGTGCGCTCGCCGGCGAAGCTCTGGAGCGCCGGGGATTCGGCCTCGCGATGGATGCCGAGGAGAACGCCCTGACGGAAGTGATGATGGCGATGGCCAAGCGCGCTGGCGCGCCTGGAAATTTGCTGCAAGGTCCGTCTCCCTGGACAAAGATCGGTGGCCACTTTGCGGGCTTATTTCTCATCGATCAAACACGCCAGCGGGAGCCGAAGCGGCGCATCCGCGGGGTCGGGCAGCAGGCCTTGGAGCGAATGCTCGGTGAGCGCGCCGTCAAACTCGGCATCGAGGTGAGGCGCTCCTGCGAGGTCGTTGATTTCCGTGAGGATGGCGGCGGAGTCATCGTGGAAGGGCGGGGTCCGGGAGGCGGCTATTCGCTGCACTGTGCGTATCTTGTGGGATGCGATGGCGGCCGCAGCATGGTGCGGAAACGAGCCGGGTTCGAATTTCCCGGTACTGACCCCACGCTCACTGGGCATCAAGCGATTGTAGAACTCGACCATCCTGAGCGATTGTTGCCCCTCGGCTGGCGAAGGACAGCCAAAGGCATGCTCGCCTATGGTCCCGCCCCGGGCCGGGTCTTAACCGTGGAGTTCGATGGACCCCCTGCCGATCGCAATACGCCGGTTACGGTAGAAGAAGTACAGTCCAGTTTGCGGAACGTCAGTGGCGCCGACGTTACCATCACTTCAATGAAATCTGCGACCCGGTTTACAGACAATGCCAGGCAAGCGACAACCTATCGCCGGGGGCGAGTGCTGTTAGCGGGAGATGCAGCCCATGTTCACTCGCCATTCGGTGGGCAAGGATTGAATCTTGGCCTGCTCGATGCCGTAAACCTGGGAGGTAAACTTGCTTCCGTCGTGCGTGGCGACGCTGCTCAGGAGCTGCTCGAAACGTATACCGCCGAACGCCATCCAATCGCAGCGCGTGCACTGGCAAACACGCGTGCACAAGTCGCGCTCATGAGACCGGATGCACTTACCAGCGCACTCCGTGACATTGTCGTCGAAATAATGAATTTGGACGAGGGCAATCGTTTCTTCGGCGAAATGATGAGCGGTATCACGACACGCTATGAGCTGGGTGATTCGCACCCGTTGGTCGGACGCATTTGTGGCAATCTCACGCTTCTCACCACGGAAGGCGAAAAGGAATTGTTTTCTCTCATGTTGAACGGCAACGGCTTACTTGTGGATGCGACAGGAGGTGATGGGTCAGAAATTGCGTCAAAGTGGGCGCATCGAGTCCGCTGTGTGCAAGTACCCGACGGCGTGTCGATGCTCCTTCGCCCCGATGCGTGCATTGCCTGGGCCTCTGATGGCAAGACCGTGGGTGGTCTTGAATTTGTACTGGAACGGTGGTTCGGCAAGTGCCTAATAACTGCCTGACAAGGCCCTGACGGCGACGCGGCCTTCCTGGAAGTCGGAACAGGGGGCGCGAGTGGATTACGGTCACTTGGCGACTATCCGCGAGCTATCTTGTGCCGAAACTGCGCCGAACCTTTAAATCCATCATTTTCTGCGGTGGGCGGTCGCCGATGACCAGTTCTCCAAGCTCGTTCCATTCACCGTTTTCATTGATAAACATGACCGTCTTCGTCTTGAACTCGCCGAGTGCAAACCCCCAGGAGATCGAGTTCCCACCATCGGCCAGTTTCACCTCGGTTTCGAGCCACCGTCCGTCGTTGAAGGCTCGCATCTTATAGGTTCCTGTTTCATCGTCGAAGGAAATCAATCCGAGGGCTTGCAGAGCGAGTTTGCCGTCGGCCTTGGTTCGGCCAACGCCTTCGATCATTAGAACAAGTCCATCCAGTTTGAAGTGCGCCGATTCAGTTTGCGCCAGCTCTACAAATTGGCCGGGCCCGCGAAGAACTGACGCCTCGCCGGACCACTCGCCGACGAGAAATCCAAGCTTCTTCATCGCGGCCCGTTGCGCTTCAACGTCGGGCGGCCGGGGTGTTTGCGCCATACACATGCCTCCTGGAACTTCGTGGACAGGGATTCTTGCCCTAAACCAGATACGCGGAACGGAGCGGCCCTGCAGGTAAGCGTCGCGTCCGGCGCGGACTCACCCCTCGACCAGCTGCTGGCCGCCGTCGATATCGTACGTTGCGCCGGTGACCGCTGTGTTCGTCATGAGGTGGACGGCGAGGGCGGCGATGTCGGCCGGGCCGACCACGCGGCCGATGGGCAGAGTGGCCCGCAGTTGCTCGCGGCGCGTGTCTAGCTGATTGCCGAGCAGCGACGCCGACAAGGGCGTGTCGACAAACCCGGCCGCGATCAGGTTGACGCGAACAGGCGCGAGTTCGAGCGCCAGATTTTTTGTCAGGGCCGGCATCGCGGCCGTGAGAGCCGAGATGAGCGTGTAGCCCTTCGCCGTGCTTCGGCCCCCCGTGCCGCCCATAAAGAGCAGGGTCCCTCCCGGGCGAACCTTGTTTGCCGCGTGACGAGCGATCTGCATCGGAAGAAACAGATGCGCCTCCACGTCGCGGCGTGCTTTGTCGAAATCGAATTCGGCCAGGGGCGCGTAGTAGGGACCGGGGCCAGTGACCAGTACGTGGTCGATCGGAGAGGGCAGTTCGCCGAAGAACTGCGCCAGGCGCTCGAAGTCGGTGGCATCGAAGGCCACAGAATGGAGCGCGCCGAGCTCGCTCGCGACGGACTGAAGGTGCTCAGGATTTCGCGCGGCGAGCACAAGCTTCGCCCCCTCGGCGCGCGCGAGTCGGGCGGTTTCGAGCCCGATGCCGGCGCTGCCGCCGATCACGACCACCGTCTGTCCGGCAAGTTGCGGTGCGCGTTGGATGGGAGAGGCGCCGGTTGCGATGCTCATGATTCCTCCGTTCAACATCCCAGAATTGCGTTTTACCTCAAGAAAGCCGCCTGCCCGAAGGGCAGGGCTCATCGCTGGCAGTTACTCTTTCTGCCCTGCAGAAGGCGCCTTTGCGGCGCCACGCTTATCCCATCCATGGAAGCGTGACAAGTCGCCCGCGTCCCATGCCTCGCGGAGTCCGGGGGCGCTCAAGTCCCAGTCGGGGCGGATTTCGCTCATCGCCGCGCGCAGATCGCGCCAAAGGTCTGCGACCGACGGGCGGCCCCAAAACCAGTAGCCGTTATAGATACTGTAGATACGGAGGCCCGGCTTGAGCACAAGCGTATGCGGGATCATCGGATTATTCTCCGGGTCGGTGTACTCCTGGATGTCGAGATCCTTCTGAATCGTTCGCTCGGGATCCGAAAGAAAGGTCCACACGGCTCCGACGGACGCACGGAATTCCTGAAGGGTATGGTGATCGTCGGTGGTGATTGTGGCGACCTGCGTGTACGCCACTGCGATCTTCGGGTAGAACGCGGCGAGTTCCAAATGCTGCTGGTGCTCCTTTGGGCAATAGTGGCCGCGCGCGAGCGTGAGGATGAGCGGATCGTCGCCTTGTAGCTCGCTCAGCTTGCGCAGTTTGCCCGTGTGATCCGGCAGCACGTAATCGGGGAAAATGCCTCCCGGCACAATATCAGAACGCATGATTCGACTCCTCCCGTTTCGTCAAAGATCCAGGATGACACCCGCGTTTGGCTGGGAACAGGATACGAGCACGTTCCCGGGAGCGGGCCTCTCCAGTGGCTCAGGGTGCGCATCACCATCGATATCCGGCTTACGCACCATTCGCCATCCATCCATTGAATTTCCACGCGGACGTTCGGACCGTTTTGCCGTTCCATGTCACGTCGCGCGGCCGGCCGACATTTACTGAAAACAATCGGAGCATGCGTACCTCGTCGAAGTCCAGCGTCTGGTTAGAGTCCTTTTATTTTTTACCAGCGGCGAGCCGGAGCGGCACCATCCACGTGGAGTATCTCTCCGCTCACATGACCTGCCTGTACCAGGTAAAGGACGGCATCGACAATATCCTTTACCGTCGCCTTTTTCATAGTTGGCTGCAACGCCGGGTCATCGGCAGTATTCGGGTGCATCGGTGTATCCACAACCCCGGGGGCCACGGCATTAAAGCGAATGCCATCGTTGGCATACTCAATTGCGAGATTCTGGGTTGCTGAATTCAAGCCACCCTTCGTAATCATCGA
Organism: uncultured Acidobacteriaceae bacterium; assembly: GCA_963788515.1. Lineage (GTDB taxonomy): Bacteria > Acidobacteriota > Terriglobia > Terriglobales > Acidobacteriaceae > PALSA-350. Next base: position 305,665 of record CAWBGZ010000014.1, on the reverse strand, counting down.
AATCGAGCCATTCTCGCCGGCGATTGGCCGATCGGCAAGCGCCGCGGTGATGCTCACAACGCATCCCGATTTTTGTTTCAGCATCTCTTTTACGGTGCGCTGAGTGATGTAGAAGAATCCAAGCAGATTCGTGGAGATGAGGGCGTCGAAATCCTCGGTAGTGAAGTCGGTGAAAGGCTTGGTTAGGAAGATGCCGGCGTTATTCACCAAAACATCGACGGTTCCGAAGTTGTTGATTGCTGCTTCGACAGCATAGGCAGCAGTTTGCTGCTTGCCGATATCGCCATCGAGCAGAACCAGGCTACCCGAGGTAGTCAGCGTTCGATTGGCTTCACGAGACGTCGCGACGACGTTATAACCTTCTCTCAGAAACCCTTCGACTAAACCCGCGCCGATACCCCCCGATGCTCCGGTGATGATTGCTGTTTTCTTGCCCGACATAAATAACCTTTCGTTTTGAAGGTTCGAATCCAATATACAGCCGGGTCACCGGCCCTCTCAAAACAGCTTCATCCCGGCCGCCGCGTGGCGGACAAATGGCGCGAATCCCGTCGCGAGAGGAATATCGCGAGCGTCAACTCGGACCATGCATTGCCGCACATCAACCCACGACCTGATGCGTGCCATGGATGTCGGGCGACAGAGGATGCATAATACCTTCGGGGACAAAATGTGCCCTCTTTCTAAAGGTTCTCGAAGAGGAAATGAACTTGCGCCTTGTTGGGCGCGAGCAGGCAGTCGAAACGCCACAACACGAACATGCCGGGTTTTCTTTATCCAACTTTCGTTACTGCTTGTCCAACCTGGAGATGAATCATGAAGGCAATTGTTGTCCACGAATATGGTGGTCCGGAAGTACTCAAGTTCGAGGAATACCCTGACCCGGTTCCGGGTCCGGGCGAGGTGCTGGTGCGGGTCGCCGCCACGAGCGTGAATCCGATCGACTACAAGCGGCGTGCCGGATTAACGAAGGATTTTTATCCCATCCAGTTCCCGGGCCGCATAGGAGTCGATGTCGCGGGGACTGTGGTCGGGATTGGGCCTGGAGTGGAAGGCTTTTCGGTCGGCGACGAGGTGTTCGCTATGGCGGACAATACTTATGCCGAGCTTTGTGTCGTGAAAGCCGCGGTTCTGGCGAAAGTTCCCAAGGGGCTCGACTTGATCCAGGCGGCGGCGCTGCCGCTGGCCACGACGACCGGCAACCAGCTCCTTCTAGCTACGGGAATTGAAGCGGGCCAGACGGTTCTGGTCGTAGGTGCTGCTGGAAATGTTGGGCGTTCGGCGGTATTCACTGCGAAGGATCGCGGAGCGACTGTGATCGCGGGGGTTTTGAAGAGACAGATGGATGAGGCGAAGACTGTAGGCGCGGATCAGGTGGTCGCAACCGACGACGACGCCGCGATTGCGAATCTTCCTCTGCTCGATGCGGTTGCGGATGCGGTCGGCGGAAGAACCGCCGAGAAGCTGATCTCCAAGGTCAAGCAGGGAGGAGTGTTTGCTACCGTTGTTGGGGCACCGCAGAACGCCGCGAAGTACCCTTCTGTAAAGGTGGTGCCAGTATTCTCGAAATTCGACAGGAAAACGCTCCAGTTCATGGGCGAAGCGGTGCGTGATGGCAAGCTAATCATCCCGATTAGCCAAAAACTGCCACTCAGCGAAGCGGCCGAGGCTCAAGCAGCGGCAGAAAAGGGTGGTGCCGGGAAGATCGTGCTGGTGCCTTGAACTACGAAGGTTTCTTCGCGACTCAGACTTGTCCTCGATCGATCAGCTCCGTAACTTGCCGGCGAGCCAGTAATCGACACTGAACTTTCCCGGACCAACGCAGATCACCCAGATAAAGAAGAGCACGTACAGGACTTCCGGAAGGTAAAGGAAATCGTCGAGCCAGTTAAGAGGCGAAAGTCCTTTAGGCATGGCGGAAAGCTTGGTGGTCAGGATGGCGACCAGCATATCGACCAATAAAGCCAGGCAGGCCGGGCTCGCAAGAAACCCAACGATCAGCAAGAACCCGCCAACGAACTCGACACCCGATACGAAATAAGTCATCAGATGGGGAAACGGGACTTTGGCCTCAACCAGCGTTTTGTACATAGTTTGCGTGCTGCCGGCGATAAACAATTTGTTTGCCCCGGAGATGGCGAAGAACAGCCCGATCGAAACCCGTACCAGCAGGATGGCATATGGTTCCAAATCACTGCTACCCAGCAGCGTAAACTGCACCAACCGTTTCCAATCCACCTCGTGTCCCTCCGTCAGGGGATGTGTTGTATATCGTACAGTTCGACTTCACTTCATGACTGTTCTCGACAATCATGCTGCAAACCGCAAATGTGGGGTCGTTAGCGAATGCTCGCGCCTTCGGGATTATGTGTCCATCCGTTCGACCCATTGAGTCCGAAATGCGGGAGCCACGAATGGGTCCGCAAAGTACTGTGTTTCTCGCGCAACCTTGTCGTCCCTGAACTCCATGATGCTCACCGTGTAGGACGGCTTGCCATCATAGGTCAGGATTAATTCGGTGACCCAAAGATCACCCCCGCCAATGATTCTTCGGACGGCGAACCGCTTTTTGCTTGGCTGACTCGCGCGTTGGTTCTGTATGTTGCTTCGGCCGCGGGTTCGCTCGCCTGACTGCGGGTAATCCAGCACCGCGTCCTCGTGATAGATCCGGTGCTCCGTTTCAAAATCATTGGCATCGGACGCCGCCCAATGCTGATCCAGTGCCGCACGGATCTTTTGATCTCGCATTCCAGAATGCTGCTCCGTCTCTTGTTGATCGTTCATCTAGTGCCTTTAATTCCTTTCTGCTCTGGCTTTCAGCATCAGGGGGCATAGTGAGTAAAGACAAGGTCGGTCGCTTTGGCCTTCTGGTGGCAGGGGAAGCAGCTTTTCATAAAAGCCGCGTCGCCAGGTTTTCCGTCTGCAAAGTGACCAAACCCCCAGCCGCCGGTTGCAGCGTACCTGGTTGAGTCCTTGACCATAAACTGAATGTTCGTAGGGGCCCCGGGAACGAACGACTGGGCTTGGCCAAAGACCTTGTTGTTTTCCTCTGATGGCACGTAACGGTAATGCAAAGCAGCAAGGATCGTGCCGTCCGGGAACGGAAGCTTCCCAACCCGGTAGGCCTTGATCGCCGCATCGTTGCCCAGGACGGCGCCTAAACTGTTGAGGTTGCCTGCTTCATGGGCCGAGGAAATCCATCTCCAGTCGCGGTACCCGTGAGGGATTTCGGTAACGAAGGCCGGGGTGGATTCCCCACTTGCGTGCCCTGGTGCAGGGGCGACGGGGGCGACAAGGCCGGCCATTGTTGCAACTGCAACCAGGAAGAATGGCAAGTGTTTCATAGGGGTTCCTCCATCCAGATATGCTTAGTAACTGAAATCGGCAGTCCAAACAATTTCACCTTAAAGAAGCCCGCCAGGTCGTTTGGATTCTTGTTCAACTCCTCAAGCTGTCGCATTCCGAGAAGGCTTTCCTCACGGGCAACAGAGTTTATCAAACGTCCCACTGTGGATGCTTCGCGCCTTCGAGGCTATGCTTCCCTCACTACCTTCGAAACCTTCGCATTTCTGAACTCGGTTGACAAAACAGACAAGCGGGAGGAAATTCATGTGCATGAAACGCCGATCGTTTCTCCGTTCGTCCGCCGCGCTCGTGGGAGTCGGTATGCTCGGCTCGGGCAATAGCCACGCCGGCCATGTCCATCCCCACAGCGTCCCTGCGGCGTCGCTCATGACCGAATGTGCCCAGCGCTTTCTCGCCGCGCTCGATGCCGGCCAGCGCGGCAAAGCGGCTTTCCCGTTCGATACGGATGAGCGTATGAATTGGCACTACATCCCTAAGGAGCGCAAGGGGCTGCCATTGCGCGAGATGAGGCCCTATCAGAAGCACCTCGCCAGCGCGCTGCTGGCGGCTGGTTTGAGCCAGACGGGGTACATCAAGGCCGTGACCATCATGAGCCTGGAAGAGGTGCTCAGGATCCTGGAGAACGACAGCGGCGAGAACCGCAACCCGGAGAAATACTATTTCTCGGTGTTCGGCACTCCTTCCGACAGTGGCGCCTGGGGTTATCGCGTCGAGGGCCACCATCTCAGCCAGAACTACACAGTAGTGAATGGCAAGGTGGTTGACGGCCCGAGCTTCTTCGGTGCCAACCCCGCCGAAGTTCGTCAAGGACCGCGCAGGGGCCTGCGCACCCTGGCTGGAGAGGACGACCTTGGAGTCGAGCTGATCCATCTCCTCGACGAACAGCAACAGAAGGTCGCGATCGTGGACCCAACCGCCTACAAGGAGATCCTGACCGCCGCCAGCCGGAAGGCAGCGCTTCAGGGCCAGCCATCCGGCCTATCCGGTTCCAGGATGAACGCCACGCAATTCGATGCGCTCATGGCTCTCATGGAAGAATATGCCCGCAACGTGGCGGCCGAGCTGGCTGAAAACCGGATAGCCCAGATCAACCAGGCTGGCAGGAATATCTACTTCGCCTGGTCGGGTGGAATCAACCGCGGTGACCCGCACTACTATCGCATTCAGACGCCTTTATTTCTCATTGAATTGGATGACACACAGGACGACGCGAATCATATCCACTCTGTTTGGCGCGACGTCACGGGCGACTTCGGCCAGGACCTGCTCCAGCAGCACTACGACGCCAACCACCAACAGAAGTAAGACCGCCAGGCTGCCGCTCACTCGACCCATCCTATGGAGCGGGGATGGATTCGCTCAAGGATGTGCTAGATCCATCATCGGTATGCTGGCTTACCTCAAACTTCAGCAACAGCGCTGCCGTCATGGCGAGCAGCCCTAACAGGATCAAGGGTAGCTCTACGAATAGAGCGGCTGCGAGGCCGGCGGCCAGGCCCGAAAGAGCTTCCGCCCCCACCTGCAGCGCTTGATTGTTCCCCATCACGCGTCCCTGTTCCGCTTCACTCGTCGCCTTGGAAAGCAAAGTCGCGCATGCCGGCAAACAGATTGCCAGTGCTGCGGATGTCAGAAACAGGGTTGCCCAGAGCGAGCGCCGGGTATGAGCTGCGACCACGACGATCATGAAGGCGCCGGTGAGAAATGCCGACCACACGGTCAGGGTTCTGGTCCTGAAGCGCGCAGCGAGAAAGCCGGTGAGCCACGCGTTGGCAATCACAATGGGAACGCCCACCCATGCCACATATTCCGAAACCTGCGACACGCCGAGATGGAAGCGGTCCACCAGGTACATTGGATAGCAGCGGAAAAATCCAAAGATCGCAAGATAGAAAGCGAAGTTGAGCCAATAGAGCCGGCGCAGGCGGCGATTGGAAATCACACCTCGAAGATTGGTGAAGGCCTGCGAAAAGCTGACTGCGTGGCGTCGCCCGGGTGGATTTGTTTCGCGAAAGAAGAACGCCGTAGCTGCCGTTGTGAGCGCGAGCACAATCATCGCTGCCCAAAACGGGGTTGCATCGCTGAACCACGAAACCAGGTCAGGATCCGCCAGCCTTCCGCCCACCAGCGGCCCTACGATATACGCCGAGCTGGCGCTTAGGTAAATGTAGCCGAAGAAGCGGTTGCGCTCTTCCGGGGTGATTACATCAGCGATGGCGCTCTGCGCTGCCACCACGTTGGCTTCCGCCAGGCCAGCCAGCAACGAAGCCGAAGCGAGCAGAGCGAAACTCCTGAGGTAGAGTGCTATGCCGATGAGAGCATAGCAACCTGTCGTGAAACAAAGCGAGATCATCAAAACCGGCTTGCGCCCAAAGCGATCGGACAGGCGCGCCGAGCACCGGCGAACCGGCAAATTGACCCAGCGGATAAAGGCAAAGCAGGATTCCGAGCAGGATCACGCGCTTGCCCATCGGCTCATCTGCCCGAAGCAGCAAATCGTGATTGCTCATGATCATCGGCGTGAAGACCGTGATCATCAGGCTGTAGCCCACGAAGCCGGCAAAGACGACCGCATATAACGGAAGCAACCGCTTCAGGCTTACAGGACCTGCCGTCCGGTCTGCCGGCGACAATCCCATCTCAGCCCGGCCGCCCGGGCCACTCCCCTCGTCCCCATTCTTCGCTCTTGCCATGAAAATCCCTCTTCGCATATCACTGGCCGGCAATCAAACATTTTTAGCAGATGAGAAGGAGTTTCGGCGGCGCGCGGAGGGTCAGACGAAAATTATCCTGGAGCACCCCGGTATTAAAAAAAGATCAGCCGTGGAAGTTCCCGCGTCGCTTCTGTTGAAACTGTCCAATCCCGGACAGGTATTGCCGCGGGTGATCAGCGGGTGATAGCCGTTCTCACTTCGACCATGCTGAATCGCCCGTTGTTAGACGTAGGGCATACGAGTGAGCGGTTCTATCAGTGCATAGCCGGAACTTTACTCTGCTAGGCGGCGTATCTCTCTGTATTGCTGCTTGTCCCCTCAAGGCAAGGGCGCGACTTTTCAGATGTATTTGGAAGAACGATACAAGGTTGGTTGTCTGGGAAAGTAAATTGCAGAACCCCCTGCAGCAAGCGCACAACAAGCACGATGTAAACAGTTACATCGGCAACTAATCACAGTCACTAGTGCTCGACAGTTTTTCGAGTAAGTGCGACTGGCCATAAGTGGACAAGCTTTCGCACAACCGGACGCTTAACTCCGAAAGGACTGAGCTAAGCAACACAGCAAGTGACGAACTTTCATTGATATACATGCGAGGCTGGAAGGCGATCAGAATGCTGAGTTTGTGTCAGGCATGCGCTGACACCGCATACGGCATGTGAGGGTAACGGCAGATTGGCTTAAACCGAACGGCGAAAAAATCGACAAATCATATGGAGGTGCGCCCGTGAAAGCTGCAGCAGTCTGGGCCATCGTCTTGCTAACGGTTAGCGCGGCGATCCCTTTATCCGTACAGGCACAAACACCCGATGATGAGCTGGTCCGGCAAGCAAACGAGTTGAAGAAGCACGGTAACCCCAGGGCCGCGATTGCCATTCTTGAACCGATGGCGAATGCGGCGAACCGGGATGTTCCTTCCGAAAAGCAAGGTCATGTGTGGAATCTTCTCGGTTCGTCCTATCAGGATCTGGAGATGTTAGCCAAGGCACGATCTTGCTATGAGCGATCGATCGACGCTTTAAGTTCAATCTTATCGGCGCAATCGTCGCTCGCCCAGGCTCTGAACAATCTCGGATCGGTCGAACTGGAGTTAGGCCAATTTGACGATTCCGAGCGCCTGTCGAAACGCGCCAGGGATCTCTACGTTCAGATCGGTGATCATGCGGGGATCGCCGGGGCGTCGACCAACCTTGCTGTGCTTGAGTTCCAACGAGGCCGCTTAGGCCCTGCCCACAAATTTCTTCTCACGGCAGTTCGCGAGTCCAAGCAAACAACTGCGCTCGATGACGATGACGTCGCCGCAATATTTAGCATTCAAGGCAGGTTCGCCCTTATTGATCACCAGCCAGCACTTGCGTCATCCTTTTTTTCGCAAGCCATTGACCATTGGATCCGGCTTCATGGGTCAACCAGTTATTTGGTAGGATTCGGATTACTGCTGCGAGCGCAGGCATACAGCTCGAATAGCGACTTCACCCATGCTTCTTCTGACCTGCAGCAGGCGCTGACACTGTTCGCAGCCACTCCGGGGCGAACGAGCGCTCTCTATTGGCGGGCGACGCTCGAGCAAGCCCAGCTTATGCGACAACTTGGCCATACATCAGAGAGTGAATCATTGGAGGAGCAGGCCACGAATGCTCTCAAGGAGATTCGGAACCGAAAATGCGGCAACTGCACAGTACCGGTGGAGGCACTTCGATGACGCCCGAAATTGGGCGGCTCAGGAGGACGGAAGTGCCGTCAGATCCGCCGGAATCTCCATAGGGACAAGGAAGTTGCTGGCGAGAACATAGTTGTATAGGTGATCGAGCGGCGGTGGAGGATGCAGCTGACGGGCCGAGACCCATCCATTCGTATCGGTCCACTGCCAGCCGGTCGCGGAGATGCTTTGAATCGCTTGCTGAAGATCCCTTGCGCTCATCGGATAGGCGTAGATGCAGACGTTTTGCGTCAGGAGGCGAGACAAAGCCTCAAGGAAGCTGCCGGGGAGCTTACTGTAGCGATATTCCCATATGCGAATCAAAAGTGATAGACCTACGACGAAGCGGATACGCTCTTTGGTGTAACGGTTGACAAGCGTGGTCATCCGGTGGAGTTCTCGCTCGCGGAACAGCAATACGGCGCCACCACGCGCGCGAAGGGCATCGATGCGTTCCAGTAGGATTGAAATTTCCAGAGGCGGATCAGCTTCCGTGAGGGGCATCGCTGAAAGGCAGAAGAAGCCGGCAGGAACAGGGTCTTTTTCTTCCAGCTCTCCGCGCAGCTGCTGGATCGCCGAGGCCAGCAGTCGTTCATGGATGGCTGCATGCGTGGGATCCAGGTGTTCGAAGAATCCGGGCGCGAGCGCGACTGATTTCTTGTGGAGAACGTCGATCGGCGGCTCAGGGGACCCGTTGCTTAAAAAACAGACGGCTTCCGCAATGCCTGCGCGCACCAGGTGGGCAAGGATCGCGCGTTGGTCCCAGCCTTCGAAGGCGCTCCCACGCAGTTCCACGTAGTCGATTTCGATGCGTTTCTCAACGTCCTGAGCAATATTCTCGAAGAAGCACTCTTTCGCCTGCAATTGATAAAGCACAGCATAGATCAGGTTCACACCCAGGATGCCGACGGCCTCCTGCTGCAGCGGGTTGGTAGGATCACGCATGTTGATGTGCAAGACGATGTCGTTTGGTTGGCCACCGGGTTGCATCTGGAATCGCAGGCCGACCCAGCCGTGAGGCTCGTTTGTTCCCGCATAGTTTCGAGCGGAGATGGTATCAACAAAGGAAAAGAAGCGGGCTTCCGACCCACGACTCTTGTTCAATTGGTTGACGATTTGGGTCCACTCGTTGTCCAGCATGGCTGCGAGGCGTTCTTTGGAAACATAACGGGTACCAACACCATACAAATCGTCGCTGACCTCCTTGTCATACGCAGAGATGGATTTGGCAACGGTTCCGGAGGCTCCTCCAACCACTAAAAACCACCGCACGACTTCCTGGCCGGCGCCAATTTCGGCAAAGGAGCCATAGCTGGTCGGATCCAGATTAATGCCAAGGGCTTTCTGATGAGTGCCGAGCTTTTCCGTTGTTGCCATCGACTTGGACTTCCAGCCTCTTTGAGAATTCCGCGATGCAATCGCAACCCAAGCAAGCTACCGTTCGCTTCAGTATTCCACCTACGGATAAGTCTAACCCCGCAAGAAACCCGGTGAAAGCCGGGATGTTTATCGCCGGATTGGAGCGCCGAATCTCGTGGCATACCTGAAGAAACATAATTGGACTGGCGGGTGCGGCCTCTTCGCGAGGATATGGCCTGCGATCATCTGCCTTCCTTTGTTCGCTCTACGTTCAATCGCCATCGCGCAGACAAATGCGAAGAATGGGGATTGGCAATGGCATAAGCTCCCGAGTGACTGATGAACAGCCGCGCGAAGGTATTCGTCGGCAGCAGGCCGTCCACATCCACATTGCTTCGCATCCCTTGACAGAAAGCAAGCCCCACATCAGGAAAGGTGTTCTTGCCTATCTCGAGTGTAACCACATCGGCATGGCAACGAGCGCTTCCACTGAAAGTCTGGAGAGTACCGGCAGTGGCGGTGCGGCCTTGATGGGGGAGAGGCCTCGACGGAAAGAACATCGCATAATTGGTTCCGCTGTCGATCAGGAAATGCGCCGTTTGCGCTAAAGAAGGCAGTTGTAGATCGAACACCACCCTGTCAACCGTGGAGTGCCCGTCCCGCGCGCCGGAAAACGAAAGCGGGAGATGATCGCCCTCCAGCGAAGAGGCAAGATCCGAAGCGTCATCGAGTGTGAGGGTCTTCGCGTGATTATCGATGAGGAGGTCGAAGTGTTTCAAAAAGTCCTCGCCCAGAACGCCCTCGAGGGACTCACCCAGCTTGCTGATTTCGCTGGCGTCGATCCCCTCGATGGCAAGGTCATGGACAGCCAGGCCGGCCACGGCTACGCTGGATACCGCCGTCTGGTGAAGGTAGCTCACTCCGGTCGCCATGTTCGCCGCGACCAGTCTTCCCGGCGAAATCCTCAATGTGTCCAGAAGCTCGTTCCGAACTAAGGTTCTGTTGGATCCAGTGTCCAGAAGAAAGGGGTAGGGACCGGAGTCATTGATGGAAACCTCCACAACCAGATACCCTCGATCGGTAGCCCGCAGTTTCGTGACCGTCTGCGCGTAGGCGAACACAGGTAGAAGCCACACGTAGCCCAGCAAAGTGGTAGCGAAAGCATTCAACCGCATCGGAGCCTCCACGGAATGCGGTCGAGCTTGCGCCGTTGGCAGCCTGGAGGTCGTTGCCGTCCGGTTATGCTTTTATGAGGTTTTCCTGAGGTCTGTGAACAGCTATGCCGAGCTACCGCTTTCTGGATTACGAGCTGAGTGAAATGGATTTCTGCCTCAGCCGCGGCGGCCAGCGAATCGCTTTGGAACCAAAGGCCTTGCGGGTCCTGACGTTGCTGGTAAGCCGCGCCGGACGCCTGGTGGACAAGCAGGAATTGCTGGAATCGGTCTGGCCCAACGCATTCGTGGAAGAAAACACGCTCACGCGAACGATTGCGATTCTGCGGCGGGAATTGGGCGACAGCAGCCGGGATTCGAAGCTGATCGAGACCGTGCCCACGCGAGGATATCGGTTCATCGCCGCCGTCGAGATCCTGCCGTCGCCGGAGCCCATGCCCTCCCCGGCATCGTCCGGGCAGACCGGGCGCCAGGTCGTCGCCGCGGGAACAGCAGTTGCCGTGGCATCGAGGACTGACTCTCAAGCGAGTGCCAGTCTTCAGCCGGAGAGCAGCGCCCGAATCCCGCCTCCCCGATTCCCGAAGCCCGGATGGCTGCTGCTGGCTCTGTGCCTGAGCCTGATAGCCATCCTCTGCTTATGGATATGGCATCATCGCTTGCATGCGGAGGAACCGATTCGCTCACTGGCGGTGCTGCCGTTGGACGATTTGTCGCCTGGCTCACGGGAAGACTATTTCGCCGACGGAATGACCGATGAATTGATCACCGAGTTGGCGCGAATCCCGGGTCTGCGTGTCGTCTCACGAACCTCAGTGATGCAGGACAAAGGAACACATCAGCCGCTGCGTCGCATTGCACAGGAACTGGGTGTCGATGCCATTGTGGAAGGATCGGTGACACGGTCGGGAGATCGTGTGCGCATCACAGCCCAGCTGATCGATACCCGAAGCGACAAGCATCTTTGGGCACAGACCTTTGAGGGGCCGCTCGGCGACATATTGTCGCTGCAGGACAGTGTTGCGCGTGATATTTCGCGCGAAACCAGCGCCGTGCTAACCCCGGCTGCGCGCGCCGGGCTCGAGAACGCAAGGCGCATGGATCCGGCGGCTCATGACGCCTATCTACGAGGTCTGTATTTCATTCAGAGACGCGACAGCTTGCTCGCGGCATCGTATTTCCGCCAGGCCATCGCTCTCGAACCCGGGTACGGGGCCGCGAACGCGGGACTTGCCGAAGCCCTCGTGATACACCTGCTGGCCCACGGACCAGACGGTCCTGAAATCGTGCCCTCCGCCATCGCCGCCGCGAAACGAGCCATCGAACTTGATCCCTATAGCGGCGAAGGGTATACGGCTTTGGGGGCTATCGAAACAAGTTACCTCTGGGACTGGAGCGCCGCGGAGCAAAATCTCCGCAAGGGTGTAGAGCTCAGTCCCAGCAGTTCCGACGCGCAGACATGGTTGGCCATTTATCTCTTATCGGTGAACCGGCCGTCTGAAGCGGTGAATGCCGCGCGGCGCGCTGTCGAGCTCGACCCGCTCTCGTTCTGGGCCAATCGGCTTCTTGGCTCGATGCTCTACTATTCCCGTCGTTACGACGAATCTCTCGTTGCCCTCAATCGCGCCTCTGAGCTCGCGCCTGACAAGTTTTCCTTGGTAGAGGGATGGTACTCCGGCATTTACGAAGTCCAGGGCCGCTACAAGGATGCGTTGGAGGCCGATCTGAAAGATCTGGCATCGGAGCTTTCGCCTCAGGACATCCACTCCTTCCGCTCCGCGTTTCAGACCGGGGGCTGGAAAGGCTATCAGGAAGCCCGGGTAAACTATCTGCTGCCCCGGTCTGTGGGCCAATGCTACATGAACCCACTGGCGATGAGCTATCTCCGCCTCGGCAATCTAACAGAGGCATTTCGCTGGTTCAACCGCGATATGGACAACCACTGCGGCAGGACGGTTTTCGACCTGGTTGCCGACCCGCGGCTCGACAAGATTCGCGAAGACGACCGTTTTCGCGCTTTGCTACGCCGCGTGCATCTTCCTCATTGACCCGGGTGTACCCTGAATTATCTGAAGGACAGCGAAGATAATCGCAAGATGTGCAGCTTGTACTTGTCGCTAAAGGATCGTTACGAGGTGAATTGGATCAGTTCGGCGATTCGCAGACGCGTTTAGAGCGGCTTGAAGCGGATCGTGAGCATCAGGATTCCACAGGGGGCGATGGGTGTCATGTCCCTTATCTGCCCCACGCTTCGCTCCGTCATCAGCATATAAGGAGAGATCAGTGTTCACTCTCGACGGTGTTCGGAAATTCCATGGCTGGACACACGCCAGCCTCAATCTGGCGCTGGATCACCTGTCCACAATGCCCACAAACGATTATGTGACGGAGTTATCCGGCTTCGGCTTCCGTACGCTGCGGGAACAAGCACTTCATATTTTCAACTGCGAAGGCTTCTGGATTCATACGCTCCAGGGTTTGCGGTACGCCAACCGGACCGTTCAGGAGTGCCCGGCCCTTGCCGATGTAAGACTCCTGCAGAGAGAAGTCAGCCAGGCGACCCATGCTTATTTGTCGACCTTGACGAATCAACAGCTCAACGCCGATACGGAGCTTCGTTTCTCCGACGGGGACGTCGCCGTCCGCACCCCCGCGTTCGTCCTTCATCATGTGCTGACGCATGCCTTTCATCACAAAGGCCAGATCGTTGCCATGTGTCGTGTGTTGGGTCACCCTGCTCCCGACACCGATCTGAACCAGTTTGCGTGAACAACGACAGGGGCGCGGGCAACGTCAGAAGTAATGTGTCCGCCTTAGTCTCAGGCTAGTGCAATCGGTAGGCTCACCGTATTCGCTCCGGGAGTCTAGCGATAATACCCCGACCTGGTCATAACCACGAGGTCCTGCTTGCGCACTTCAGGATGCTTGCTGAAAAACTCCGGGCTAAGTCGAAGACTCAGCTTGCAAAACTTGCCCGGGGACCCCGCAGCACTTGGCTTGTATCCGAGCGTGTAACGCGCTCGCACCTGATCGAGCAGCAGAGCAAGATCCTGTGGAACTTCCTTGGTCGAGGAGTTCACGACGGGGCCGCCTGTGGCCCGGGCATATTCATCGATGTCACCCAGGCGTGCTCCGCCTGGGCCCGAACTCGTGATGGCCCGGTAGGTCTCCGCGGTTCTGTCGATGAGCACCGAAACCACAGCATCCGATTGAAGCAGCCTGGTCATGGCTTCCCGTTGCGAATGGAGGTGCGCAGGAGCGTGCTGACCGATCGTTGCCCGGGTGAAGGCGTTTTCCTCATTTGCCGTGCCGTCGGTGAGCCAAACCAGGACGCGGCGGTTGCCCTCCTTTGCCTTCATCACTTGCTCCACGGCTTCCACCATGTCCTCATCCAGGAAGGTGCCCTCAACGTCGGCCATCCAGGAGGCAGTCCTGATCGCCTCGGCCGCCAGTTTACGATTGGTGGTAAAGTCCTGCATCAGGTCCGCACGAGAAGAAAAGGTCATCACGGCCACTTCGTCTTCGCGCTTCAGGTGGCCGAGGACCTGCAGCGCCGCCTGCGCCAGGGGGGCGAGCGCGGCATGCACCGTCTCGGTCATGTCGAAAAGAAACACCACGGAAAGAGGCAGTTGATCGTGGCTGAAATAGCTGATGGTCTGTGCCACGCCGTCTTCGGATAGCTCGAAATCTTTGGCAGACAACGCATCCAGGGGAGCTCTGGACTTCTTGTTTTCGACCAGCGCATCGAGGAGAACGAATTGCGTGCCGACATGGATGGTTGGGGGCTCGGATTGCTGCGGAGAAGCCGCACTTTGTGATGGGCCAATCTGCGCAAGCAGTAGCACGGTGAGGAGCGATGCTGCCTGCATGAGAAATAGCCGTCGCTGATGGCCCACAAGATCAATGTAGCAGCCCTCGCCCCGTCGCGGAAAACCAGGGAAATCGTTCCAGAGGCGGTGCTACACTGCGGGATGTCGGGAGGTCTTCCACTCGTGCGGTTTCGGGAACTGCCCCTTCACCTCTGCTGTCCGCTTAACATCCCCACCCGGTGCTCCCTTAAACTAGAATCTCTGCCGAGGTGAATTCATGCGCTCAATGGTCTTGATAGCGGCATTGGCCGGGTGTTCCGGCATCATGTTTGCCCAGGCCGCTCCGGTAAAAATGGGGTTATGGGAAAAGAAAATGACCATGGATATGGGGACGGGCACACCCAGGCAATTAGTATCTAGAAGCTGCATTACTCCTGAGAGCTGGCAGGAGATGGTGGGGAATATGTCGAAGCCGCACGAAGGCTGCACGGTCGACAACGTGAAGAATGCTCACGGTTATACCTTCACCGCTACTTGCAAAACCTCCAGCGGGGGAATGATGGTGACGAAAGGGAGCGAGACGATCCAGGACTCTCAGCACATCGTCTCTGAATCGCATACGATGATGACGACCAACGGTCAGAAGCGGGAGATGGAGTCGAAATCCGCGAGCATTTTCTTGGGCGCCGATTGCGGCAAGATAAAACCGGGTGAGCCCGAATCCGAAGATCGCTAACCAGGGGGTAATGCGGTGACGGCGGACCTATTGCAGCGGATGAATACTCGCGGCGGTGGCCTGCCCGCCGCCGCATCACAAGGGAACGGTTCATGATCGCATTTCCCGATTTCGGGATGCTCAGCTTGCCTTGGATAAAGACGCCTGCCGGGTCTCCGGAACCTTGAAATCGTCGAGGTTCGCGTTCGCCGTTGCCGCTTTGTCCGTCCAAAGCACGGAGTGTACATCCAGTCTTAGTGCTGTGCGGGTACTGTCAGTCAAACCCGGAGCAACCGCAACTCAACCATCGGCTACTGTCAAAGATGCCAAGTACTGCTGGCGCAACTGCTCATTCTTGACCAACAGTTCTGCGACCAGTCGCTGCAGGCGCGCATTTTCCGTCTCCAGGGATGCAGCCCGGCTCGATTCATCGGTGATCGCCTCATAATCCAAGAGAGAACCCCCGTTTCCCACTGCCACGTACCCCCACACGATGTGCCCCTCTTTCTCAATCATTTCCGGTAGGTGTACGTTGCGAACAAAAAAGGAGAGAGCCCCTTTGCGAGTATTACCAAAGGGGCCCATCGACCTCGAACGTTTTGGGTCCTACCTACTCGCCAATAGTCGTGGTGCCCTCAGCCTTATGCTTTGGCTGCTTATCCAGGTTCGGCGTGGCGAACTTCTCATACTGGATCGTTCGCAGCACATGGTCCTGTCCAGCCACATCAAAGGTCAGGCTGACTTTAGGATCGCTACCGTTGGCTGCAGGCACCATGATCCACATCACCGGCTGGCTTGACTTCCCGATTTCTCTTAACGTCACCACGGATCTCGTCCAGTCGACTGCGATCGTGTAGGATCCCGCTGCATACGCGTGGTTTTTCGCCACAAAGCTGAAGGGCACATTCACCGTTTTCTGTTCGGCAGCAAAAGCGGCGGTCGTGCAAAGGGCGGCGGATAATAGAACCAGGTTCCTGAAGCGCATTAGCATGGGATTTTCCTCCGAGAACCACGCTAACTCCGCACCATTCCCTCACGTGTCAAATTGTCGTCGAGTTTTCGTCCAACTCCTGTTGACGGTCCGTTTCAATAGAGAACCCGGGTATCTCGCGTGGTTACGAGCTGTTGGATAAGCCAATCAGGCGTGAAGCACATCGTTAATGCTTCATCACTCCTGCAATCTGCTGGCGAGTCTTTTTCTCTGCCGCCTGCCGCTCGGGTTCGCTCAAATTCTCCAACAGCCGTAGCGCACGTTCCGTCAGTTTCACGCCCTCATCCCGCGCCCCCCGCCGCATGGCAGTCCCCGCCGCAGTGCAGAGCGCCTGGGCCGCGCGCGCCCACTCCGCCGCCGCCTCGAAGTGCATGGCCAATTCGCTGGAGACATCCATTTCACGTCCGGCAAACAGCTTCTCCAGCCTCTCCGCCACCCGTAAATGCCGCTTGGCGCGGCGTGCCGGCGATTGCCTGGCTCGCAGTACCTCGCGGTACAACCCATGCGCGAACACATAGGAGGCGGACTGCGTCCCGTCCGGCAATTCATCGTGCCCGGCCGGATGGAGGAAGTGCAGCCGGCGCGTCAGCTTTTCATACTGATCTTCGATGTCTTCCAGATCGCCATCCAACGCCGCCGCAGCTGCCCATGCTGGGAAAATGACTCCGATCAGGCTCGCAGCTTCGAGCAGGCGCTGGTCGGCTGCGTCCAGCCGGTCAATCTGCATCTCGATCATCTCGGAAAGCGCCGTGGGCACCCCCATGTCGATTTCCGCCAGCCCCGAACGCAACTGCCACACGCCGCCTTCCTGCCGTATAAAACCTTGCGCGATCAGGTGCTCAAGCATGGCAATCATGAACAGGGGATTGCCCTCACAATGCTGGTGGATGAAGCTCGGCAGCCCCTTGGGTAGCGTCTCTTGATTCAATTCTTGGACCAGGTATTCCCGCACGGCGTCCTTTTCAAGCGGACCCAGCGACACATCCGCGCACAGCTTGTGCGTAACCAGATCCTGCTTTAGCCGCCTCAGGGGATGCTGGCCGGCACTCACCTCCGCCGGCCGGTAAGACGCCAGCAGCAACAACCTGGCCGCCTGGCGGCGGCGCGCCAGCGCCGAGATCAAATCCAGCGTCGAGAGGTCAGCCCAGTGCAGGTCCTCGAAGACAAAGACCAGTGTTTCCTCAGAAGCCATGGCTTCGATGGCATCGCATATCTCGTTTAACATCCGCTCGCCCCGCCCCGCGGCGGCCATCGGCGCTGGTCCCTCGCTATGGAGCGCGGCGAGCTGCGCATACCAGCTCGGGGCCTTCTGCTGCATCACCTGCACATGTTTCTTTCGCTCGCTCGGCGAGCAGAGCTGTCCCAGGGCTTCGATCACCGGATAATAAGCTTCCTTACCGGCGAACCCTTCCACGCATTGACCGCGCGCGATGTACACCTGGTCTTCGCCACACCGTTGCCGGCAGAACAGGTCGATCAACGCCGTTTTGCCAATGCCGGTTTCCCCGGAGATGAAGATCACCTGCCGATCGCCCTGGATGGCATGCCGTAGCAGTCCATTGAGCCGCTCGAACTCCTGCCGCCGGCCTACGATGCGCCCAGGCTGCGGCCCTTGTTGCGGGTGAGGTTGCGCGCGACGACTGTCAGGCGCGTGCCCGCTGCTATCTTCCACCTGTGCCAGGAACCAATATCCGCGCCCCGGAACAGTTTTGATAAATCGCGGGCTTTCTACACTGTCTCCCAGCAGTTTGCGCAGCTCGAGCACATAAGTGCGCAACACCTGCGGCTGCACATACGTTTCCGGCCACAGTTTGTCCAGCAACTCATCGTGCGTCACCAGCCTCTGCGGGTTTTCGACAAGATAGCGCAACACGGCAAACGGTTTCGGAGTCAGGCCGATCCGCGTGCCGTTTTGCCACAGGCATTCGTTCCTGGTGTCGAGTTGAAAGCAGCCAAATTGCTTCATTGCATTTCAGGATGGGTACAACTGCTGGTTCTGCCCCTGCAAGTTAGACCCGTCGAAGAGCCGGCCGTCTACCCGCGCATCTCATTTTCACTGCTCATTCATGTCCGACAAGTTCGTCCGCTTCGCCGTGTATCAGCGTCAGGCTCATGTCGTCGCTCATCGAGGCCAAATTCCTGAGCCGACTGCTGTCGGCTTGTGGCCATGCAGCCATCAAAACGGTCCAATCCAAACTCTTCTCCCTCAGGATTCAGGCATTCCACTACGCCATCGGAGTATACGACAAGCGGGTCCCCGGATTCGAGCATCAGCTCCCGGGTAGAAACGCGGCGGTATGATACC
Organism: uncultured Acidobacteriaceae bacterium; assembly: GCA_963788515.1. GTDB lineage: Bacteria > Acidobacteriota > Terriglobia > Terriglobales > Acidobacteriaceae > PALSA-350. The sequence continues at coordinate 287,541 of CAWBGZ010000014.1, read as the reverse complement.
GATTCACCGTCGACCATATGAGAAATTCAGTCAAATGGATGCATGCTTGGTCGTTTATGGGTTTAGCTGAATGAGCAGCGTAAAGCCGGCGGCGGTGAAGGTTGCATGCAGTTGGTGGGTGGCGGGGTCGTAGCTCCACGCTTGCTGCGGCAGGGGTTGGTGGTCGAGTTGCACGGCAGCTGGTTCGGTATCCATAGCAGTTACGACCTCATAGGAACGAACGGTGGGCGAAGTGCCTACGATGCGCAATCCGGCCGGGATGGTTTGAAGGGTCGCGCTGGTGCCATCCGGCAGGGTGAAAGTGGAAGCGTTGCCGGCTTTGCTTGGATAGGCTTTCCAGACCAGGGGACCGGCTAATAGATTCGGGTCGCTCCAGTCCAGAGCGGCGGTTTGCTTCTCTGGCTTGAAGGGGAGGACGGAGCCGGCTCGCACCAAGATGGGGATTTGATCGAGCGGGGCCGCGACTGTGACGTCCGTGCCTCCGGTGAGGCGGTCACCGGTCCAGTAGTTCAGCCAGTCTCCTTTTGGTAGATAGAGCTTGCGGTTGACGGCGCCCTGTTCGATGACTGGGGCAACCAACAGGCTCTCGCCTAGCAGGTATTGATACTCGGCTGTCGCGGCGCGGGGATCTTCCGGGTACTCGAGCACCAGGTGGCGCAGGATGGGCACTCCAGTGCGATGGGCTTCTGCGGCGTAGGTGGCGAAGTAGGGGAGGAGGGATGAGTGCAGGATAGCGTAGCGGCGGAAGAGGGCTATGGTTCCGGGGTCGTGCCAGAGGTCTACGGAGTCCTTGGGCCTGGACCATGGGTGATCCCGCATGACCGGGGTGAGGGCCCCGAATTCGGCCCAGCGCAGCCATAGTTCGCGGTCCGGTCCGTCGCTGATGATGTCTGGTCCCCAGGTGGAGTAACCGGACATGCCCGCGGTAATGCCGGCGGTGACGACGGAGGGGAGGCCGAGGTCGCGGGTCCAGTTGTGCTGCTGGTCGCCGCCCCACAGCATGGGGCTCCATTGCTGGGTGCCGATGAAGCCGGAGCGGGAGAAGGAGACGATGTTGGGGTTGAGGGCGTGCACGATGCGGGTGGTGATTTTGTGATACAGCAGCGGATACACTTCGGAGAGACGGGTCCCGTCGCCTGCGGCCAGGTGATCGCTGTCGTCGACGTACTCTCCGAAGTCTTCCATCCAGCCGTCCCAGGCCTGGTCGCGCGCGGCGTGGGTGAGCATCTCTTGCCACCATTCGACGGTGCGGGGATTGGTGAAGTCCAGATTACCGGTAGGCACGGGCTCAAACATGGGACCGTGGGGAAGGCCGTCAATGCCGGTGACCAGGAGCTTCTCGGCGACTCCTCTTTGCCAGGTGGGGCTCAGCGTAGGATAGGGGAGCATGCGCTCGCGTAGATAAGGATGCACGTAGCCGAGGACCTTGTAGCCCAGCTTGTGGAGAGTGTCGTTGAATGCGCGCGGGTCGCCGTAGTAGCTGGAGAACCAGAACGGCCAGCCCAGGTTGTTGGGCTCATCGAGCTCGTCGAAAACCCACAGGGCGCTGGCGGGAATGCCTTCGCTGCGGATTCTCTGCGCCTCCTCCAGTACCGCATCTCTTCCCTGCAGGGCGGTAATCCAGGGTCCGAAGGTCCATAAGGGCGGGTTTTCGGGGCGGCCGGTGAGCGCGGTGTACTGCTCCAGGATGGCCTTGGGATTGGGGGCAGAGAGGAAGTAGAAGGTCACGGGAGTATTGGCGACGTGGAGATCGAAGGCCGATCCGGCATCGTTGAAGTTGAAATTTGTATCAAACACTGTGTCGGCATAGAGGCCGAGGCCGGTGGGGGTGTAGACCAGGGGGATGGCTACGTAGCTCCAATTGTGGCCGGGTTCGCCCGAGCGGTCGGCGGGACGCACGTCGAAGTGGGTATGGGAAAGAGCCGCCTGGTAGAAGCGTTCGCCGAGGCCGAAGCAGGGGTCGGCTCCGGCAATGTGAATGGTGAGAGGGGCTGGGGCGAGCGCTGTCGCGGGGTTGGGGCGCGCAATCGACAGTCTTGCCATGCCTGCATGCAGCAGTTCGAGTGCGACGGTCGTGTCCCCGGTTGGAGATTGGAAAGAGAAGGTCCAGGTGTTTTGGTGCCGGGTGAGATGGGTGAAGGCAGGGGGGACGGTGGCCGTGGGGACCGGCGTTCGCGTGGCCGCGGCTTGCTCCGCAAAAGAGACGACCCACAACGCGCGGGTTTCGAGATTGAGCATCGTGAGAGTGGCGGCTGGGCGGTCGATCGCAATCTGCAGCGACTGCGTTGTGAGCTCCAGGCGGCCGCGGGTGTCATGCACCTTTACTTTCAGGTCCTGCTCGGGGAGCGGTCTTGTTCCGGTGGCGAGGAAGATCGGGGAGGGCGCGGGTGCATGCAGTTCTTCGAGCATTCCCTGGTACTCTGCCGAGCTTGCGTAGGTGCCGGACTGCGCGGGTAGGCGCATGGTGCAGATTGCCAGGCACATCACCGGCAGGTACTTGACTGCGCGCAGTGGAAGAGGAACCCGCATACCATCAAGCCTACACGGGGGTGGGTGGGATTGCATCGCCGGCTCTTCCCCCTGTGCACTCACGGTGTTTCGACCAGTCACAAATACCTCTCGCCTGGCGTAGGGTTTCGGGGATGAAGTAACCCCCATCCGAAAACTTCATGGCATGCAAGGCGAGAGTCCCAGGGATATACAGAGATATAAGCCTATTAACCCTTTTCGGTGACGCGCTCGATCTTCCCCACCAGAAAAATGTAGGCCCCGGCTCCCATCAGCGCCATGGCAGAAACGGCGATCAGAGGCCGCGTGAAATCGTTCCCCTTGATAAGAAAACCAATGGCCAGTGGGACTACGACGGCGGCCAGGTTGCCGACGAAGTTGAAGACGCCGCCGGTCAGGCCGATCAGGCGCTCCGGGGCGATCGCCGAAACCAGCGACCAGGTGATGGAACCGAAGCCGCAGCCGAAGAAGGCCACGGTGAGGCAGGCGGTGATGGAAAGCGGGTCGCTCACATAATTCGCCACCACGATGGAGCTCGAAAGCAGCATGCCCGCGATAATCGGCAGTTTGCGCGCCATGGTCAGCGAGCTTCCTTTCCGCAGCAGGCCGTCGGAAACAAAGCCTCCCAGGAGCACGCCGGCGAAGGCGCCCAGGAACGGCAGGGCCTCCAGCAGTCCCGACTTCGCGAAGCTCACGTGGCGGTAGGTGACCATGTAGGTCGGGAACCATGTCAGGAAGAACCATTGCGTCGCGTTGATCCCGAACTGACCAACGTAGACGCCCCAAAGTTTTCGCCTTCCCAGGACCATCTTCCAGTCTGCCCAGGCGAGGTTTCTCTTTTGCCGGATGCGCTGGCTAAGGTCTGGAATGCCTCCGCGGGCCGCGATGTGATCGATCTCAGCCTGGTTGACTCCGCGGAAATCTCCCGGATCGCGATAAAACACGTACCAGACCACGGCCCAGGTGAGCCCCACCGCGCCGGTTGCGGCAAAGACCGCTCTCCACCCGTAGGAAAGGTCAATCCAGGACAACAACGGGGTTAGAAATCCGAGGCCCACGTACTGGCCGGAGGTGTAGACCGCGATGGCGCCGGCGCGCTCGTCTTCCCCGAACCAGGTGGTGACCACGCGATTATTGATCGGGTAGGCGGGAGCTTCAAATGCGCCCACTGCCAGGCGGAGACACAACAGCCCCACGAAGCCAGTGACCAGGCCGAGCGATAGTGTTGCCAACGACCACAGGCCCAGTATGCAGCCAAAGAGATAGCGCGGATGCACGCGGTCGACCAGCCATCCGCAGGGGATCTGCAGCGCCACGTAGGTCCAGCCGAAGCCAGACAGAACTACGCCCAGCTTGACCGGCGTCAGGTTCAGTGTGCGTGAGAGCTGCGGTCCCACGATGGAAATGTTGCTGCGATCGAGGTAATTGATCACCACGATGACAAACAGCATTATGGCGATGACGAATCGTCGCTGGCTGGGGGCCTCGGGCATCGCGCGCGGATGAGTCAAAGTTCGTTAGCGGTTTCGCAATGGGTGTAAACCGAAGCGAAAAACCTTTCGTGGTTTTCTCCCAAGGAAAACCACTCCTTGCGAACTTTTTGGGACCACAGTCATTGCGAAACCGCTCTAGCGGATTGTCGCACAGAAGACCTTACTGTATCTGACACCGCAGGACGCCAACGGCGGAACCGCAAATCCCTCCACGGCACGCCGGGATACATCGGCGCTGCTCGCTTGGGCAAATCTTATCCGTTTAAGTACGCTTCGCCCGCAACAGTTCATAAACGGCCGGCAGTTCCTCGGCTCCCAGTCCCGCAGCGACGGCTGCGCCATACACCGCATAAAATACAGTGTTCTTTGCCAGTGCTTCAAGGGTTGGTTTGTGGGCATCGAACACAGTCCGTTGGCCGGCATAGAACACGGTCGCATAATCGGTCGCGATAAGATTCGGTTGCGCGAGGATGGCGCCATCCAGATAGTGCACACCGTGCTGCGCCGCCCACGCGGCGCCGGTGCGGGCGTTTGCAGGTGTCCCGCTCGTAAGCTGCGCAACTGTCTTGCCGCGCAGCGACTCACCCATCTCGGCTGTAAAGAGCACTTGGCCACATACGCCATAGTCCGTCAGATTAGCTACCAGGAGGGATGCATCGCGTGCGGCGGCTGCAGGCGTGCTGGCCAACGTCGCCACGGTCCGCAGCGGCTCAGCCTTCGCCGGCGTGCGGTTCCACGCCACCACGTTATGCCCGGCCGCAGCGAATGCGCGGACCAGTGCCGTTCCCATTTTTCCCGTACCCAAAACGGCGACAGTCTCTTTCATGCTCTATCCCCCACATCGGCAGCAATTTTACGCATCCGAGGTAGCAAATTTCTTTGCTTGTCTGCAGGTAAATGGTACCTTGACCGCATTCTGGCCCGGACTTCACGGGTTGATGAGCGCTTTTGTGAGTGTCTTCAGGTAACTCGGATGCGAATGCGAAGCGATACGGTAAACGCTGCTAAATTAAGAGTAAGACCATGTTCTTTCCCACAGATGATCTTCGTATTCAGTCAACCAAAGTCGTCCTTCCACCCGTTTTTCTAGAAGAAGAGTTGCCCGCCACTGAGCGGGCTTCCTCTACCGTCTTTCAAGCAAGGAATGAGATCGTCAACATTCTGAACGGCAGCGATTCCCGCCTGCTGGTTGTCGTCGGCCCCTGCTCAATTCACGACACCAAAGCGGCGCGAGAATATGCGGGCCTGCTCAGGAGCGCCGTTGCCGAGTTCTCAAAGGAGCTTCGCATTGTCATGCGCGTCTATTTTGAGAAGCCGCGCACCACGCTCGGCTGGAAGGGGCTGATCAACGATCCACATCTCGACGGAACGTTCCGCATCAACGAGGGGTTGCGGCTGGCGCGACACCTGCTGCTGGATCTCGCGGAGATGGGCGTTCCCGCCGGGACCGAGTTCCTCGACATGATTTCACCGCAATATGTCGCCTCGCTGGTGAGTTGGGGAGCGATTGGCGCGCGCACGACGGAGAGCCAGGTGCATCGGCAGCTCTCGTCAGGGCTTTCGTGTCCGGTCGGCTTCAAGAACGGAACCTCGGGCAACGTGCAAATTGCGATTGAAGCGATTGTCTCCGCGGCGCATCCCCATACCTTCCTCGGTCACTCGAAGACAGGGCAGTCGGCAATTCTGTTTACGGCCGGCAATCCGGACTGTCACATCATCCTGCGCGGCGGCAGGCAGACGACGAATTACGACGCTGCCTCCGTGGCCCAGACTGCAGAGCAGATGGAAAAAGCCGGCGTCGCACCCCGTATCATGATCGATTGCAGCCACGCCAACAGCAACAAGGATCACACCCGTCAAGGCCTCGTGTGCCGCAATGTCGCTGCACAGATTGCGGCAGGAGACCGCCGCATCCTGGGCGTGATGATCGAGAGCAATCTGGTAGCGGGCGCGCAGACGCTGGTGCCAGGCAAGTCACTGGTGTACGGGCAGAGCATTACCGATGCCTGCATCGATTGGAGCGAAACGCATAGCCTGCTCACAGAGCTGGCCGCGGCCGTTCGTTCGGCCCGGGCATGAAGCCCGAACCCACCGAATCCCTGGTACAGCAACCATTCCTTCGGATGCCCTAACCCACATCAGGACGGTCTTCCAGTTCCACGGATGCAGCGGCACATAGAGTGCAATCGCGATCACCAGAACCCCAACAGCAGCAGAGAGCTCACACTCAGGAGCGGTATCCAGAAGAACCGCCGTGCTATGCAGGAGCGAACTGGAGCGTGAGGACTGTAATGTCGTCTTCCTGGCCAAAGGCTTGCGCGGCATCGGCGATCTCTTGCGCCGATCGCCTGCTGATCAAGCCAGTGCGCTCAAAGCCGAAGAGCTCGCCAGTCGGCGATTGGGCTTCGACCACTCCGTCGGAGAAAAAGGTGAAGGACTCGCCGGGGGCAAGCCGAAGGCTGCTTTCTGTGTATTCGGCATCGACGGTGATGCCGAGAGGCAGGCTGGGGGGCAACGGAATTTCCTCGCCGTTGCGATAGGGTGGCAGATGGCCGGCGTTGGCCAGCGCGACTGTGCCATCCGCGTGAACGCGAGCTGCTAGACAGGTGACGAAGCCCCCGCGCAGATTGCCGGCCAGGGAGCAGTTGAGTTCGCGAAGGATCTCGACCGGGGTGCGGGTGGGAAGCATGCGCAATGAGCCCACGATGGCGGAGACGGTCATCGCCGCGCGGAGTCCTTTGCCGCTGACGTCGCCCACCACAACGAGAACCGCGCCGTTTGCGCACGGCAGGACACGATAGAAATCTCCGCCCACCTGGGTGGCCGGTCTATAGGCGGCTTCGATCCGGAAGCCCGGTGTGGCCGGGGGTGCGGTGACCAGTTGCTGCTGGACTTCGCGGGCGGCTTCGAATTCCGCGCGCAGCGAGCTGCTCTCTTTCCATGCCTTCCATGCCCGCCGGAAGAGCATGGCGGCGATTGCCATATCCAGCAGCGTAAGGGTCAGCTGGAAGAGATTCAGCGGGAAGGGTCCGAGTGTCAGGTGAACGGAGTAGCCGAGGACGCCCAGCCCGATGATCACTTCCATGAGACTCTGCGCGGCGGCGATGGCGCGGTTGCCGCCGGGGCGAAACATTTCGCGAATGCAGACAGGGAAGAGGATGCAGTCAAAGGCTGCAATGCCGGCGACGATGACGGCTTTGCAGAGATACTCGATCGCCGGCGACTGCAGGAAGTATGCCTCAGCAATCTCGGCCAGCATGAAGACAACCCATATGGCGTGCCAGAGAATATGGATCCCACGGGAACGCAGTTGGAAGAGTGTCCACATGAACTCGATCTCAGCCATCAGCCCCGCGCTGTAGACCGCGGCCAAGGCCAGGGTTTGCGCGTGGAAAGAGAGACGTGCGCTGACCAGACCCGAAGACAGGATGGCCGTGGGCAGGGGGCTCAGGAGCATGATCGCGGCCCAGAGGTATTCGCGGCTGCGGGAGGAGTGCCAAAAGACGAGCAGGGCGATGCCGGCGAGGGCCAGCACAGCGCTGAGGGCATATTCCGGTCCGTTGGCAACCAGAGCTTCAGCAGCCCTGGCACGGACCGTCAGGCTCAGCACACGGGCTTCGTCAATGACGGCGGTTGGTTGGCTGGGAACGTTCGATTCTAAGAAGGCGGGGGCGTGCCACTCGCGCATAGCGACCAGAGCCGCGGATCCCGCCGGGGCGAGCGAAGATGGCAGATCGATCACGGGAGAAACGGAAGGACCGGCGGGATCGGCGTGGGGCGGAAAAGCCCCTTGGCCTCCCATGGGCTGTCCGTTGACGAAGACCTGCCACGTCATCGGTTGGACGCCAAGATCGGCGAGATGAAGGGCCAGCGGTCCGTTCGGGTTGCTTGGCACGGGGACGCGGATGCGCACCCAGAGGAAACGGTTTGTATCGCGGGAGCGGGAGGGGACAAGGCCATTCTGCGCAACGGGCCATGAGCTGTCGTCGAAGGCGGGATCCGCCCACCGCAAATTGTCACCGAAGTGGTATCGAACGGTAGGCCGCGGCGATGCGGGGGTCTGGCCGTGTGCGGCAACGGCCAAGCAACAAATGGCCAGCAGAGCGAGCTTACGCATGATTGGCATCGCCAGTATAGCCCCCTGGTTTGGGAGCCTTTTCCGCCGGATCAGGATTCTAGCTTGCCAAGTTACCCGTCGGTGGAGTCTGCTGTTATGAGCCATCGGGATGCTGGATTTTAGGGTCGTACTTGGAGATAATTCGACCATTTAGCAGGGTTTCCCGCCACACCCAAGGAGGGATGGAAACTTGAAGCTGCGGCTCCTATTCGTTTTGCTCGCCTCTGCCTCGCTAGCCTGGATTTTCGGAGCGACGCAAGCCGCGCCCGCGGCCGAGGCGCCCACGAAACCTGTGGACTTCAACCGGGAGATCCGTCCCATCCTTTCGGACAACTGCTTCAAGTGCCATGGCCCAGACGAAAAGATGCGCATGGCCAACATGCGCCTGGACGAGACGGAGGGACTGTTCGTCGACCGCGGCGGCTATAAGATCATCGTCCCGGGGAACTCGGGGCAAAGCAAGATCTACCAGAAGATCAGTTCCAAGAACGCGGCCTTCCGCATGCCGCCGGTCTATTCCGGCAAGACGCTAACAGACAAGCAGATTGAGCTCATCAAGCAGTGGATCGACCAGGGAGCCAAATGGGAAACGCAATGGTCGTTCGTGGCCCCGAAACGCCCGGCTGTGCCCGAAGTGAAAGACAAGGCTTGGGTGCGGAACCCCATTGACAGTTTTGTCCTGGCCCGGCTCGAAGCCGAAGGATTGAAGCCGAGCGAGGAAGCCGATAAAGCCACCCTGCTGCGCCGGGTCAGCTTCGATTTAACGGGCCTGCCACCTACGCCCGCCGAGGTGGACTCCTTTGTGGCGGACAAGTCGCCGGACGCCTACGAGAAGCGCGTGGACCGGCTGCTGGCGTCGCCGCACTATGGCGAGCGTATGGCCATGGAGTGGCTCGACCTCGCCCGCTACTCCGACACCCACGGCTACCACATCGACAGCCTGCGGCAGATGTGGCCGTGGCGCGACTGGGTGATCAAGGCCTACAACCAGAACATGCCGTACGACCAGTTCACCATTAAGCAACTGGCCGGCGACCTGCTGCCCAACGCCACACTGGACGACAAGATCGCGACCGGCTTCAGCCGCAATAACATGATCAACTTCGAAGGCGGCGCCGTTCCCCAGGAATACCACGCGGAGTACATCATCGACCGGGCGAGCACCGTGGGCACCGTATGGCTGGGTCTTACCGTGGGCTGCGCACGCTGCCACGACCACAAGTTCGATCCCATTCGGCAAAAGGATTTTTACCAGCTCGTCGCATACTTCAACAGTGTTCCGGAAAGGGGCCTGGACGGCTTCCTGGGCAATGCGGATCCGGTGCTCCCGCTGCCTACCAGGGCACAGCAGCAGCAACTCGACGCGCTGAATGGCCGGCTCACCACCACGCTCGCTGCCCTGCCGGAGAAAGAGATCCTGGCGCAGCGGAACGAGTGGCAAAAAACGGCCCTGGCCGGGATCCCTGAACCGTCGCAGAAGGGTTTGGTCGCGTACTACCCGCTGGAGAGCAGTTTGGCTGATGCCTCCGGCCAGCACCACGACGGCAAGGCGGTGCGCGGCGACGTGGTGTACGACGAAGGCAAGGTGGGCAACGCCGCGGATTTCAGCGGAGAAACCCAGGTGAGTTTCGGCAATGTTGGCGATTTTGACAGCGGCGACCGCTTTGCGCTGGCAATGTGGGTCCGCACGTCGCCCGCGCACGCAATTGAGCTCGTTCAAAAACGGGACAGCCCTGAACACTGGCAAGGTTATGAGATCGGCATGGACGATCCCACGTATGACCGGCCCCAGCACCGCCTTTCCCACTTCATCGTCCGCATGGCTGCCAAGTGGCCTGACGACGCGCTCGAAGTGCGCACCAAGGAGCGCTTCCCGACGGCCTCGCTCACTCACTTGGTGATGAGCTACGACGGCTCGGGCAAAGCGTCGGGAGTGAAGTTTTACGTCAACGGCAAACCGGCGATGACGGAAGTGGTGAAGGATAACTTGAGCGGCACGTTTCGTACCGCTGCCGCACTCGAGATAGGCAATAAGGCGACCGGAAAGCCCTTCGAAGGATGGCTCGACGACCTGCGCATCTACAACCGACCCGTCAATGACGATGAGGCCGAAACCCTGGGCATACGCATGCCGGCGCGCTCAGTGCTGGCGGAGCTGGCGGGAAAACCTGCCCAGGAGATTGCCACTCTGCAGCCGGAAAAGCCGCCCGCGGAAGCAGAGATTGGAGCAGAAGAAAAGGCCGAAACCCCAGAGGCCAAGGCGACGCGCCTGGAGAAAGAACGCCAGGCCGCACTGAGTGAGTACTACCTGAAATATGCGGCGCCGGAAAAGGATCGCCAGCTATACGCGCAACTGACCGATTTGCGGGAGCAGAAGAAGGAATTGGAAGCATCGATCACCAACGTTATGGTGATGACGGAGATGAAGAAGCCGCGGGACACGTTCATCCTGGGGCGGGGCCAGTACGACAACCCGGGGGAGAAGGTGACTCCTAACGTTCCGGCCTTTCTGCCGCCGCTGCCGCCCGGGGCTCCGCCGAATCGCCTTTCGTTGGCGAAATGGTTGGTGGACCCGAAGAATCCGCTGACGGCGCGGGTGGCGGTGAACCGCTACTGGCAGGACTGCTTTGGCGTCGGGATTGTCAAGACAGCCGAGGACTTTGGCTCGCAAGGAGAACAGCCCAGTCATCCTCAATTGCTCGACTGGATGGCTACGGAGTTCATCGCCAACGGCTGGGACATAAAGGCGATGATGCGCCTGATTGTGACCTCATCGACCTACCGGCAGTCGTCGCGCGAGACCAGGGAGATGGTCGATCGCGATCCTGAGAACCGGCTGCTGGCGAGGGGGCCGCGTTTCCGTCTGCCCGCCGAAATGGTGCGGGACAACGCGCTGGATATCGCGGGGCTGCTCGACACCCGAATCGGCGGCCCGAGTGTTTACCCCTACCAACCGAAGGGCCTATGGGAAGAAATGGCTTTTGGCGGGGGGTTCTCCGGACAGACCTATACGCAGTCTACCGGCGAGGATCTCTACCGGCGCAGCATGTACACGGTGTGGAAGCGGACGGTGCCCCCACCCCAGCTGACAACGTTCGACGCGCCCGACCGCGAGAAGTGTACGGCGCGGCGAACCATTACCAATACGCCGCTGCAGGCGCTGGTGCTGCTCAACGACCCCACTTATGTCGAGGCCAGCCGCGTGCTGGCGGAGAAGACGCTTTCCCAGGCGGGGCGCGATCCGGAGAAGCGGGTTGACTTTGCTTTCCGGCTGGCAACCGACCGCAAGCCGCAGCCGCAGGAACGCGCGGTGCTGCTCACGCTGGCGCGGGAAGAACTGGCGGAGTACCGGCGCGACAAGACCTCGGCGATAAAGCTTATCGGGGTAGGCGAGGCAAAGCGCAATCCCAAGCTGGATCCGGCGGAGCTGGCCGCCTGGACGACGGTTACCAGCACCATCCTCAATATGGATGAAACCATCACGAAAGAGTGATTCCCATGGATGAAGTGAAACGCGAGATCTTGCTGGAGATGACTCGGCGGCAGTTTTTCGGCCGCACCGCGAAGGGGATAGGCGTGGCGGCGCTGGCATCGTTGCTCGGCCCAAGCCTGATGGCGGAAGGGCCGGCGGTGGATCCCGCACTGGATAAATCGTCCGGCGGCCTCCCGGGCATGCCGAATTTCGCGCCCAAGGCTAAGCGGGTGATCTTCCTCCACCAATCGGGTGCGCCTTCGCAGATTGAGTTGTTTGACTACAAGCCCAAGCTCAAGAGTTTGCAGGGCACAGAGCTGCCGGACTCGATTCGCAAGGGCCAACGCATTACCGGCATGACCTCGGGCCAGGCGTCCTTTCCGGTGGCTGCGCCGATCTTCAAGTTTCAACAGTACGGCCAGTCGGGCGCATGGATTAGCGAACTGCTGCCGCACACCGCCAAGATTGTAGACGACATCGCCATCATTAAGACGGTGAACACAGACGCCATCAACCACGATCCGGCGATCACGTTTATCCAGACCGGGTTTCAACAGCCCGGCCGTCCCAGCATGGGCGCGTGGGTCACCTATGGCTTGGGCAGTGAGAATCAGAACCTGCCCGCGTTCGTTGTGCTGATTTCGCAGGCCAACGCACTGAACCCGGATCAGCCTTTGTTTTCGCGGTTGTGGGGCAATGGTTTTCTGTCTTCCAAGTATCAGGGGGTCAGGTTTCGAGCGGGCGCCGAGCCGGTGTTGTACCTGGACGACCCACCGGGCATCAGCAGCGAGTCGCGCCGCCACATGCTCGACAGCCTCGCGCAGCTTAACAAGATGTGGTTCGACGCTTACGGTGATCCGGAGATCGAGACCCGCATTACGCAATATGAGATGGCGTACCGGATGCAAACTTCGGTGCCCGATCTGATGGATCTTTCGAAGGAGCCCGACTCGGTTTTCGAGATGTACGGGCCGGACTCGCGCAAGCCCGGTACTTATGCCGCCAATTGCCTGCTTGCGCGGCGCCTGGCCGAGCGCAACGTGCGCTTTATCCAGCTCTACCACCGTGGATGGGACCAGCACAACGATCTCCCCCGCGACATCCAACTGCAGGCCAAGGGCACCGATCAACCTTCCGCGGCGCTGGTGCAGGACTTGAAGCAGCGCGGGCTGCTAGACGATACGCTGGTGGTTTGGGGCGGGGAATTCGGCCGTACCGTCTATTGCCAGGGCAAGCTGAGCGAGACCAATTACGGGCGCGACCATCATCCGAAATGCTTCGCGATGTGGATGGCGGGCGGCGGCATCAAGCCCGGCATCTCGATCGGTGAGACCGATGACTACTGCTACAACGTGGTGGAAGATTCGGTGCCGATCCACGACCTGCAGGCAACCATCCTGAACCGCTTGGGCGTAGACCATACCAAGCTGACCTTCAAGTTCCAGGGTCGCGACTTTCGCCTGACCGACGTCGCGGGTAAGGTTGTGCCGAAGGTGCTGGCTTAGCCCGCATTTCTAACCAAGACCTTTCGGTCGAAGCTTCCTACGCGTAATGGAACCCGTCATTTGTTACGGGGAGAGATCTCGCCCATGTCAATGATCGGTTGTCGCAAAATGTGTGAGAAATTCAGGCTACATCGACGCGATCTTGACGAGTGACGCCAAATGACACAATCACAGTAGCAGGCCGCGTGCATTTTATATTTGGACCCCTGCGGGAGCAAAGCGCAGGGTCATCACGGTAATGTCATCATCCTGGCCAAAGGCTTGCGCAGCCTGCACGATGGAATCCGCTGATTGAGTCGTCATCGCCTTCACGCGATCAAAGCCGAGCAGTTCGCCGTCGGTTGCGCGGGCCTCTACGACGCCATCGGTCATGAGGGTGAGTTGTTCGTCCGCTGCCAGCGAAAAGACAGATTCCGCGTATTGCTCGTGCGCAGAGAGGCCCAGCGGGAGGCCGTTCGCGAGAGTGAGCTCACGCCCATTCACGTATGGGGCGATGTGACCGGCGTTGGCGGCAGTGAGCTTTCCTGCGGCGCTGACGGTGAGAACGAGGCAAGTGGTGAATCCACCGGAACTGCGCGCCAGCATGCGCTGGTTCATGGCGGCAAGGATCTCTGAGGGGCTTTGCGTGTAATGCGCGAGGGTGCGCAGGGTTCCCACCAGGAGCGCGACCGTCATGGCAGCCGGCATGCCCTTGCCGCTGACGTCGCCGATAGCCACCAGGACGCCGCCGTTGGCGATGGGGATGATCTGGAAGAAGTCGCCCCCAACCTGGCCGGCGGGCTTGTAGACGCTGGCCAGAGCAAAGCCGGGAATGGTGGGGATTTCCTCCGGCACCAGAACCTGCTGCACAGTGCGCGCGGCCTCGAGCTCCGTCTTGTATCGCTCTTCATCGCTGCGGGTGCGCACGAAGCGGAACAGCAGGATGGTGAAGAGCGCGAGCTGGACGGCGATTCCGGTGGTTTGATACGTTCCCAGCGGGAAGGGCCAGTCCGTGAAGCCGATGAAGAGCTGCACGTAGTGGGCCGCCCAGCTTGCGCCCTGCACCATCAGGGCAAATGCTGTGTAGACTGCGGTGAGATTCAGGAAATAGACCGCCACCGGCAAAGCAAAGACCCGCATTTCCGCCTTGCTCTCCTTCGAAGTTTGGAAGAGCAGACCGCAATTCAAAGCTCCGAGCAGAAGCTTCATGACTGCCTCAGCTACGCAGAACGTGAAGATGCTGATCCCATTGAGACCTTGGGCAACGTTGATCGCGGAGTCGAGCAGCGCGACCGCGATCGCAGCCCAGTAAAGACGGCTTCGGTCGGTTCTGCCAAAGTGCCGGATCAGGATCGGCATGCACCCATTGAGACCGGCAAGCAGGATGGCCCCGCCCAATCGCCAAAAGATGACGTTGAAGGAATGGAAGTCGCACCAGATCCCCAGGAAGACGTAGAGAACGTTGAATGCCTCCCACACGCCGAACCAGAGAAATTCGCGGTCGGTGGGGCGCAGGAAGAAGAGCACCAGCGACCCGAGGCCCGCCAGCAGACAAATAAGGCCATCGATGTTGAATTGCGTGTTGACCCAAAATATCGTGCGCCATTGCTGTGCCTGCCACTCCCCGATGAGGCTGGCGTCGCCCAATTGCATGGCTTCCTGGAGACCGCCGAACAGCTGATACTCCCACCTGTAGTGCCATACCCGTACCGCAAAGCTGACCGGCTGGCCGGAATGCGCAAGGTCGGCTGGAATGGGGAATACGAGGTTTGGTCCGTATCGCGCGCGGGGATGCGGGGGCATCGCGCCGTTCTCTGCGATCAGCCGCCCGTCGGCATAGATTTGAAAGTTTGTGGCGATGAGGGGAACCCAAAGGGCAAGCGGGCCCGCGTGGCTGGGTAGCGTAACGGTGAACCGGTACCACGCAAAGCCGGTGAGCTTTGGATACCCTTGCGCGTACCACGTTTCGTTGCCGCGAATGAGCGGCCAGGAGGAGTCGTCTAAGGCAGGGTTGGCCCAGGCCATGCTGGGATCGTCGCCGGGGTGGAAGCGCATGAGCTGGTCAAGCGCGATGATCTGCTGGCCGTGGGCGGCCAGATCGAAGCTCTGCGCGCTGAGCGAGCCGCTGAGGGCAGGGAAGGCCAGGACGACTGCAATCAAGCGGAAAGCCAGGCGGGGAAGCATTAGTTGCCATCTTGTCACCCAAGTCAATGGGCGTACAACGGAAAATGCCGTCGCCTCGTGCGGCCCGGCGCTCTGCGAAAGCATCCGGGATAGGAACGAGTGGCCCTAAAGAGTGGGCTTTTCATTGCCGTTCACGAGGATGACTTGATGAGTGGCAATCTTTGCATTGCGGTTGGTGTCAGCAAAACCGCAGGAGAGTACGGTGACATGCTGAGAGAGAACCCCTGATCCCGGTCGTTACCAGGAAAGGAATCCTCCGTCGAGCACCAGGGCCTGGCCGTTCATGTAATCGGATGCTGCCGAAGCCATATAGACGATTGTGGCCTCAAGCTCCTCAAGCTTTCCCATGCGGCCCATTGGCACCTTGGCCAGGAGTTTGGCCCCCAACTCGATGTCCTGTTCGAAGGCCCAGATCGTCTGATCAGAACGGAAGAATCCCGGGGCCAGGGCGACGACATGCAGCCCTCGCGGCGCCCATTCAACAGCCAACTCGCGGGTAAGGCCGAGTACTGCCGCCTTACTGGCGACGTACGACGCCTGAGAGATGCAACTGGACGCACTGATGCCGTACATCGACGCGATATTGATGATCTTGCCGGCGCCAGAACGAAGCATGGGTCGCGCGGCGCTCTGCGCGCAATAAAACAAGCCGGAAAGATTGGTATCGATGACGCTTTGCCATTGCGTAGACGACATGGCCTCGGCTTCAGCAACGGCCGAGATGCCGGCATTATTGACCAGGATATCCAGATGGCCAAATTCACTGATGGCGCGTTGCACCATGGCTTCTGCGTCCTTGATCTGGGCCACATCGGCTTTGATGGGAACAACCCTGCCACCGTATTGCTCCAGGTCGGATGCGACCACCGTTAATCGGGCAAGGTCGCGGGCGGCGATGACCAGGTTGCAATTTGCCTTGGCCAAACCGCGCGCAAAACTGATACCGAGGCCACGAGAAGCTCCAGTGACGAGGGCTGTCTTGCCCGACAGGTCGAATTGTGACAAAAGACTCGGATGCATAGTCCTCAGCTGGATCGATAAAGACCCCCTCGGCAAAGGGCGGGTGCGCCCATCTCGGATATTCAAGCAATATTAATGCCGTGGTCCTCCGCCTGTGCAAAAACCGAAAGAAGGTTCGTCAGCTTTAGCACATTGCGAAGCTGCTTACCAAGGTGAAGCAACTTGAACTCGCATCCCTGTTGCCGGGCAGAGGTATACAGCCGCACCAGTGTGCCAAGTCCCGTGCTATCCACATAGGTAAGTTCTGCTAAGTCAACCACCACCACTTTTGTCTGAGGGAGTAGATGTTTCACCTCCTGGTAGAGTTCTTCGGTGGTGCCTGCTACCAACCGGCCGTGACATTTCACAACCGCGGTGTCCCCGTCACGTTCGATTTCAAAGGTCAGAACTTTTTCGGTTTCTTCAGGCATACGGGTTGCTCCTGCGAAGGTAACGAACGTTGGGCCTAAGTGTTGACCTGGGAATTTTCGCACACGAAACCTAAAGACAGGAACCAATTTGGAGTTTCTCAACAACCACGCGTCTTAGCATTACGCTGGAAACTCCTCTCGCGGACTCTTGAGCGTGTCGTAGTCCGTGAAGTGCGAGTGACGGATTGGGTCAGTTGGAAGACAGTTTGAGGCCCATTCGTCGGTCGCAACATCCTTTGTGATAGAAAATGGTGTCGTCCCGTGGATGACAGACCGAGGTGTGAAACCTCTGGTCATCCCCTATTGATCAATTTATTCGGTGAGCTCCGCTGTTGGAGGTACGCCCCGTATGCTGTCATTTCTTGATCGTGAGGTCTCTGTTGCCCCTCCCGGTTTCAGCCGGTGGCTTGTGCCGCCCGCTGCACTCTCCATTCATTTGGCCATCGGCCAGGTCTACGCATTCAGTGTCTTCAAGAATCCGCTGCTGGCGCTGAAGGGTGCGGATGGCGCGGTGTGGAATCTGAAAGAGGTGGGCTATATCTTTTCCATCGCCATCGCGGTGCTCGGGCTTTCCGCCGCTCTGTTTGGCCGGTGGCTGGAGAGGGCGGGACCTCGCAAGGCGATGTTTGTCGCGGCCACTTGCTTCGGGTCCGGATTTCTGGTGGCGGCTGCAGGCGCGGCGACCCATTCTTTGGCGCTTATCTATCTCGGCTATGGAGTCATCGGTGGCGTCGGGCTTGGGCTTGGCTATATCTCACCAGTCTCGACCCTGATCAAGTGGTTTCCTGACCGGCCGGGACTAGCTACCGGCCTCGCGATCATGGGCTTCGGCGGAGGTGCGATGATCGGTTCGCCGCTGGGGACCAGGCTGATGATGTTTTACCGGGCGTCCGCGCATCCCATTGCGGCCACCTGGGTGACGATGGGTCTTCTCTACTTCGTCTTCATGATGTTTGGCGTCTTTACCATTCGTGTGCCGCGCGAAGGTTGGAAGCCAGAGGGATGGGTTCCCAAGGCAAGACGATCGGCCCTGATCTCTGCCCACAGCGTGGAGGTCAACGCCGCCTCCCGTACGCCGCAGTTCTGGCTGCTGTGGCTCATCCTGTGCATGAACGTGACCGCGGGCATCGGCATCCTTGAGCAGGCCTCGCCGATGATCCAGGATCTCTTCCGTGGGCAGGTCTCGGCGGTCCCGGCGGCTGGTTTCGTGGGCCTGCTGAGCCTCTTCAACATGGGAGGACGTTTTGTCTGGGCGTCCATGTCGGACTTCATCGGACGCAAGACCACCTACTTCGTCTTTTTTGTCCTGGGCCTGCTGCTTTATCTGGCGCTTCCTTTTACCGGCAATACGCACTTGAATTCCGTACCGCTTTTTGTGCTGATCGCGGGTGTGCTGATCAGCATGTACGGCGGAGGATTCGCGACCATTCCGGCTTATCTCAAGGATCTTTTCGGCAGCTATCATGTCAGCGCCATCCATGGACGGCTGCTGACGGCGTGGTCCACCGCAGGCATCGTGGGGCCGCTCATCGTCAACGGCATCCTCGACCATTATGTCGCCAACCACTTGCCGAAACAGCAGGCTTACCCGGTGATCCTGCACATCATGGCTGCCCTGATGGTGGTGGGCTTTATCGCCAATCTCCTGGTGCGTCCAGTGGCACAGAAGTATTGGCTCGACACCGCGAGCAGCCAGGTTCGAGCAGCACGTTGAGCAAAGCCGGAACCGGAGGAGCATCCATCCATGGTCACCAATGAGAACAAGACATCGCCCATCCTGATCCTGGCTGCGTGGTTCGTGGTTTCGATACCCGCCGCATGGGGCGTTTACTACACCCTGCTGAACGCACTCAAGCTCTTCCAGTAGGGCCCATCCACCAGTGCCGGGTGCCCTCGCCCCCATCGCCGGGGCTCGCGCTTAGGGACGATCATGCCAGATCGGATTGGTGAAAGCGCCGTCTCCGGCCACGTCCCACACCGCAAACCGCGCCCACGTCCAACCCGGAGTGTCGACCAGCCACGCATAGTCGTGATCATCGAATGCTGGCGTCGATTGCAGGTCAATGATCTGCCGACGGGTGTTCACACCGTCGCCCCACACCACTTCCGCGATTCTCAAAGGAAATGTCGAGGATATTCTTGCTTTCACGCGGATGCTCCGATCACCCTCCGCGGACATGGACGTAGATGGAAGAAGGATCTCGCCGGTCGTGATAAAACCGTCCCCCTTCTCGATCGAGTTCAGGACGCGGCCATAGTGATCGAAGGAAGGTAGTGCAGGCAATCGAAGATAGTTGACGTTCAGGTGCCCGTAGAGTTCATCTGCCGAACTGATCTGAAATACATCCACTTCTCCAATCATGTGCTTGTGCAAGCCCAGGTTGTTCACGTCATCGAGCGTCTTGAACGCTCTCTCCCCCAACCTCGGCGAAGATAGATCCGACGGCATCGCCTTCCAACCGGTGCCCAGGTAACTGCTGTCTCGAAAGTAAGCAGTGTTAAAAATCTTATCCGGGTAGCCTGTCGATCCTTTGGTGCGTGGATGAGTCTGATAAGCGAACCCGCCTTCTGCCTGGATCATCTTCCACATGTCTTCGGCATCATGCACGCGATAAATCTTCCCGTATTTGGCATCTACGCTTTCAAAACTCTGACCGGGCTTGCGATCCTGCTGCCAATACACCGGGTGAGGGAATACCAGCCCCCAGTGGCCACCCAGATAGATATCCGCTTCTTCTGACGGGATCAGCAGGAAGTTCCGGTCAGACTGCGCCCGGCAGGCTTTGTAGTACTCGTCTAGTTCGTGGAGTCTCAGGTCCGTCAAATCGGCAGGGTGTCCGTCGCCGTGGAAATCCATGATCATGGCGGAGTCAATCCCGATTGCTTTCATCACCGGCTTGAAAGGAGGCTCCCAGTCGAGTCCCTTTTCCATGGCCTGCACCGTGTAGGCAAGGTGCCAATGCGGTACAAAAGTTACAAAACCATCCAAATGCACAAAGTGATCTTCGTGCGTGTAAGCCAGAACGTCCTTGAGCGCTATGCTCGAGCCCTTCGCACTGGGTAGTAGAAAGAAGCCCATTTCCTGAACGGAATCCGGCGGCGCGTTCATCCATGGATCGATGGTCGTATCGTCGTCGGGGTACTGGTGCACTCCCAGTCCAACCCTGCCCCGCCACGAGCTGTACCAGAGGTATCCCTGATTGGTCGTGTAGTCGCGCGCAAAGAAATAGCGGTGCGGGGGTGGAAAGACGGCAATGCTCCCCGCGCCCATCTTTGCCGCTACCGTGCGATAGTGCGCTGTAACCGAGTGACGCTCTGAACCGTAAGGGGGCGTAACCTCCTCGAGCTTCCCCTCAACATCGTAGTAGGAGATGTGCGACTCCATATTTAGACCGGTCCGGCGATCCTGGTCCGCGGTCATTTCCAATCCAGCGTCATAGTAGAAGGCTGTGTCGGGTTCATGAGTGCTGACGAGCGCGGCCTGTTGCATGAGCGCAGTGCCCGGGTAGAACGTATAGCGGAGTGAACCCGTGAAGATTCCGAGCCTCACCCCATCGAAGGTTACTTCCACCCGATTCCCCACCGTCTGGGCAGTGACTGTGGCCGGATGAAACTCAAGCAGGAATTGCTGGGTTCCCCGTGGGTCTCCCGGAGGGAAGTCAAAGAAGGCGTCCCATCCACCACGGCGCTTTCCCGTGGAGCATCGATAGTATGGCTTCGCCAGTTCAACGATATTGCGCCCACCCACAGCGATCGCCGTGATCAAAGGTTTTGTCGAGTCCAGCGAGAAGATTGTTTGCCAGTGTTGATTTGCGCTGTCATCCCAGGTGATAGTGAGCGACTGTGCCGAGGCCGCGACCGAGATGGGGCCGTGCTTGACCGCGGACACGTTAGGGGTGATCGGTGTACCGTAGGCAAGGGCCGATGAGCAGCCAAGCAGGAATAAAGTGGCAAGTCGTTTCATCTGAACTCCGTCTCCATCGACTCTTGGACACGCCGGGATCATCTTATAGAAGACCAGGGGACACACGAAAAGTACCCCAACCAGCGGGCAGTTTTTTCCGACTCTGTCCATCCATCTTCACCCACGCCAAGGTGGGTCACCGGCGCTTCTAACGCCACGCATTCAAGGGCAAGCAAGTAAAAACCCTGCCAGTGTTACTGGCAGGGCGAAGGTAATGCATCGTTAGAGTGATTCAGTGTTCGCAACAACATCGGAAAGCGTAAACAAGAGAAAAACGGCAGACCGCAATGGATTCATTTGCTGCAAACCGCACGTAACCAACTCTTCTATTACAGCGATTCTCCTTTTTCCCTCATCGAGGCCCCTCCCCCGAAAGGATCGCTGGGGATTAGGAGAATCGCCGCTTGAAAAGAGCATATCGCTTTTGTTGGAATCCGCCATGCGCCTTGGGTAGCAAACGCAAAGATTGTAGTTGTAGCCGAGCGCCTCACCGGTGTACCCGTCACGTTACCGAAGATGATCGGGAGCTTTTCCGTTTTCCACAGAAGTCCGGGAGCCCTGTCTTGCCAAAATCTCAAATTAGACATAGTCTAATCTCCAGTGGATGCGGAGGTCATTAAACGGTCACTGGAAAGCAGCGGGTTGCGCTGCACGCCGCAGCGCTACGCCGTGATGGCCTTCTTGATGGAGCAGAACCGGCATCCCACGGCCGTCGAAATCTTCGAAGCCGTCAATCGCATGGATCCGCGCTCCTCCAGGGCCACCACCTATAACAATCTGCGCGACTTGGTGCAGGCGGGCCTGGTGCGGGAAGTGGCGGTCGAAGGCCGCGCCGCGCGATTCGATGCCAAAGGGCTGCTGCATCATCACTTCATCTGCGACCGCTGCGGAAACGTTGAGGATATTGAGTGGTACGACGTGCCCAGTCCTGCCACGCGTTCCCTCGGTAAGCGCATTGTTCGCGAATGCGAACTCATTTTCCGCGGGCTTTGTGCCAGGTGCGCGCCGAAGCACGGTACCGTTAAGTCCCGTAAGCGTGTGAATACCGGATAAACGTCGCGCGTAAGCATCGCCAAACCCTCATTGCCCAACAACCATCCGTTCGTAGCTCGTCACCGTTTTTTTAACTCATTCCCAAGGAAGAGGACTATATGGCCAAAGAAGAACAATTCGCCACAGCAGTAGGGGAACCCGTCCACGATAGTAAGGAGTCAAACGGAGCCAAGTGCCCCTATACGGCCGGCGTTCGCCAACAAGCAGTCACTGGGGCCCGATCCAATGCAGACTGGTGGCCCAATCAACTGAACGTCAAGATCCTGCACCAACACTCCTCGCTGTCCGACCCCATGGGCGAGGGGTTCAACTACGCCGAGGAATTCAAGACCCTCGACTTGAATGCCGTGATCACGGACCTCCATGCCTTGATGACCACCTCACAGAGGTGGTGGCCCGCGGACTACGGCCACTATGGGCCGCTGTTCATCCGCATGGCGTGGCATAGCGCGGGCACCTACCGTATCGCCGATGGCCGCGGTGGCGCGGGCTCCGGATCCCAGCGATTTGCCCCCCTCAACAGCTGGCCCGATAACGTAAGCCTCGACAAAGCGCGCCGGCTGCTCTGGCCCATCAAGCAGAAGTACGGCAAGAAAATTTCCTGGGCCGACCTCATGATCCTTACCGGCAACGTGGCCCTGGAGTCGATGGGCTTTAAGACCTTCGGCTTCGCCGGTGGGCGCCCGGACATCTGGGAGCCGGAAGAAGACATCTACTGGGGACCGGAAAGCACTTGGCTGGGAGACGAGCGCTACCGCGGCGACCGCCAGCTCGATAATCCTCTCGGCGCTGTGCAAATGGGCCTCATCTACGTCAATCCCGAAGGCCCCAACAGCAATCCCGATCCGGTCGCTGCGGCCCGGGATATCCGCGAGACCTTCGGCCGCATGGCGATGAATGACGAGGAAACGGTGGCCCTCATCGCCGGCGGACACACCTTCGGCAAAGCCCACGGCGCTGCCGAGCCCAGCACCTATATGGGTCCTGAACCAGAGGGCGCCCCTCTCGAGGCTCAAGGCCTCGGCTGGATCAATACCTTTGGCACCGGCAATGGCGCCGCCACCATCACCAGCGGGTTAGAGGGCGCATGGACCAGCAACCCGACGAAGTGGGACAACAACTTCTTCGACAACCTGTTCCGCTATGAATGGGAGCTGACGAAGAGCCCGGCCGGCGCTCACCAATGGACTCCCAAGGACAAATCGGCAGCAGGCACGGTGCCCGATGCGCACGATCCTGCAAAGAGGCACGCGCCCATGATGTTCACCACCGACCTTGCCCTGAAAGTGGATCCGATCTACGCCAAGATTTCCAAACGCTTCCACGAGAATCCGGCGCAGTTCGCAGATGAATTTGCCCGGGCCTGGTTCAAGCTCACGCACCGCGACATGGGGCCGATTGCGCGCTATCTTGGCCCGCTCGTTCCTAAGGAAGCACTGCTATGGCAGGACCCCATTCCCGCTGTGGATCATGAGCTCATCGGGGAGCAGGACATCGCTGCACTGAAGGCCAAGATCCTCGCGTCGGGTTTGTCCATCTCCCAACTCGTCTCCACCGCCTGGGCGTCGGCCTCCACTTTCCGCGGCAGTGACAAGCGTGGCGGGGCGAACGGGGCCCGCATTCGTCTCACGCCGCAGAAGTATTGGGAAGTCAACGAACCGGAGGAACTGGCCAAGGTCCTTTCGAAGCTGGAAGCGATCCAGAAGGAATTTAATGCAACCGGCGGAAAGAAGGTTTCCTTGGCTGACCTGATCGTTCTGGCCGGTAGCGCAGCCGTGGAAGCCGCAGCGAAGAAGGCCGGCTACGACGTGAAGGTCCCCTTCTCGCCCGGGCGTACCGATGCATCGCAGGAGCAGACTGATGTAAACTCCTTCGCCGTACTGGAGCCGGCCGCGGACGGCTTCCGCAACTACCTCCGCAAGGGACATCATGGGCCGGCGGCGGAGCTGTTGTTGGATCGGGCGAATCTGCTGACGCTGACCGCTCCCGAGATGACGGTTTTGATCGGTGGCCTACGCGCGCTGAATGCTAACTTCGGGCGCTCCGAATACGGCGTTTTCACTAAGCAGCCCGAAGCATTGACCAACGACTTCTTCGTCAATCTCCTCGACATGAACACCAAGTGGCAAAAGTCCGCCACCTTGCCGGGCGTGTTGGAGGGGACCGATCGGGAGACCGGCGCACCCAAGTGGAAAGCCACTGTAGTCGATCTCGTCTTCGGCTCCAACTCTCAACTCCGTGCAACTGCGGAAGTCTATGCATGCAGCGACTCGAAGGAGGCGTTTGTGGAAGACTTTGTGGCTGCCTGGACCAAGGTAATGAACCTCGATCGCTTCGACCTTGCCTGAGCTAGGTCGAAAAAAAAGCTGTCCTTCTCATAGGCGCGCGATCCCGATCGCGCGCCTATGTTTTTTGCCAGGGTCTTAATCACGCAAGTCACCGCGAGAATTGCCACCCCCCTTGCCCCGTGGGAGGAGTCGACTCGCGGTGGCGAGTCAGGAGAGAAATTACCCGGGCTACAAAAGCTTTGGGTGCCCCATTCAAGCCGTACTTTGGCTTGAGTGGGCTACCATGCCTCCCCCACTCGTTTGTCATTAGGGCCGGAGCGTAGCGCAGTGGAGAGCCTGCCCTGAGCGAAGTCGAACGGGGACCTGCTGTTTCTCTTTCGGTTCTCACGCATTCTCTTCAGTCCGTAGGTAAATGCTTTGCCATGAATCCGACGTTAGAAGCTGCTGAGGGACAATTCCCCCTCGCCTGCCCCGGGAAGCAGCACTTTTTTCGCAAGCTGTTCAGCCGTGCCGACCAGACTGGTCTGATGAGGGCTTCAGCCCCTGAGGTACGTTCTTCTCTTTGCCACGATGTGCGGAAACCAGGGACGAACGTAAACTGCGCTAACGTCCTGCGCTATCTACTGCACTGCGGCAAGAACACTCGTCCGCGTAATTTGCCGGCTAACACGTGTCCGTTCCGCGTTCTTGTGGTCCTTGTGCAGTGTTGCCTCGCGCACCTGCACCTCTGAGCCATTCGCAGCAAGTTCCATGGAATCCCCTGGCACAGGACTTAGCCCAGCCAAATAAACCAGCAGATCGTTGCTCTCCCGGAAAATGTTAGCTCCTTCATGTCTGCCCTCGGTGGCAGCGACAAATATGCCAATGTGGCGCTCGGGATTCAACGCGATATAGGTGGTGAAGCCAGCGCCGCCGCCGGTTTTCTCAATGATCATGGTGGAATCATCCGGTTGGTTCATGTGCACCCACCCCAGGCCGATGCCTTCGGGAACACCGGCGTGCCCCAGGCCCTGCGTCCAGCGCAGTTGCGAGGCTTCGATGTACGTCGCAGTGGCCGCGGGATCCTGGTGCACGGGGACGCCGGGCACATCGAGAACGTATTCGAGCCAACGCGTCATGTCGTTCGCCGTCGAATACATGCCACCCGACCCGGCAGAAGCAGTGGTATCGGTACACGGACCCTCATGTCTCGCCCCGATGAGAAGACGAGCGCACTCGCCGGGAGTCGGGCTCAGCGTCGTATCCCGCAGCCCAAGGGGTTTGGCGATTCGCTCCGCAAAGAGTTGCGGGTAGGGTTTCCCTGCGGCGGCTGACAGGGCGTCCGCCAGCAGGTCGAACCCGATGTTCGAATAGTGTGCGGCGGTTCCGGGAACAAAGCGCAGGCGATAGCCAGGGAGCCATTGCCAGCGAAAAGTATAGTCGGGAAACGTGAAATGGCCGGCATCGCCCGCTGGATAGGCGATTTCGCGCGGGAGCCCAGACGTGTGCGTGGCCAGATCGCGTAGGGTGATTGGGGGACCGCTCAGGCCACGCACCGTGCGCACCGGCACGGTGACATTGCGTGGGGCGAATTTCTGCAGGGGGTCGGAGAGCGATACGCGTCCATCGGCGACCAGCTTCACCAGCAGATCCGTCGTCATGATCTTTGACAGCGAGCAAAGACGGATGAGGGAATCAGCATTGGGCTTCTGGTGCGAGCCAGGATACGTCTGACCATAGCTTCCCATCCACCTCTCATTGCCGCGGACAACAACCACCACCATTCCTGTGGAACCACTGCGGTGGAACAGGTCGGCAACAAAGGAGTCGGCGGATTGGAGTTGAGGCAGGGGTAAGGTCTGGGCTTGCACACTATGCACGCACAAGGGCATCAAGGGTACAAGGGCCGCAAGCAGGCGAAGCCGGATGAAAGCTCCGCGCACCGTGGTCCTACACAAAGCAGACAAAATCCCCATCCTCCATCTGGAAACCACTGCGGCTACGGGCAACTGGTTACACCTCGGTCTCGCCGTCGTCAAAAAGATTGCTGATATATGAAAAACATGAGGTCGACCCTAAGTCCAGAAGATTCCGCAAACCGGGGCCTGTCGGGCAGACGAAAGTTCGCCATCGTTTTGGGGAGTCCACTCCTGTTTATTATTTAGTTACTTCCGTCCTGCCAACCACTCGGGGACACTGAGCGTCGTCCCCCCCGCCAGGCAGATCTAAAACAGAACCACCTGGCGGATGGCTTCCGCTCGCGCTAGACGATCGAAGCCGGTATTGATTTCCTCCAGCTGCAGGCGATGGGTGAGCAAGCGGTCCACCGGCAAAAGGCCGGCGCGATAGAGAGCAATGAAGCGGGGCACATCTCGCGATGGAACCGACGAACCCATAAACGAGCCTTTGAGAGTGCGTTCTTCGGCGACCAGGCTCAAGGCGGGCACAGTCAACATGCGATCGGCAGCGGGCAGGCCGATGCTGACTGTGGTTCCGCCGCGGCGCGTGGCCGCATAGGCTTGGGCGAGCACTTGCTCACTGCCGACGGATTCGATCGCGTATTGCGCGCCGCCATGCGACAGTTCGAGCACGCAGTCGATGGCATTCGCATCGCGGGCGTCGACACAATGGCTGGCCCCCAGTTCACGTGCAAGTGCGAACTTGTGCGTGGCCACATCGACGGCGATCACTGGAGTGGCCCCCGCCGCCCGGGCTCCCAGCAGAGCAGCCAATCCGACCCCTCCGAGCCCGAATATGGCGACGCTCTCCCCCGCGAAGACCTTTGCCGTATTGACCACAGCGCCGACTCCGGTCATGACAGCACACCCGAATAAAGCTGCGGTCTCGGGAGCAAGGTCGTGGTCAATGCGAACCGCCGAATGCGCTGACACCACGGTAAATTCGGCAAATCCGGAGACCCCGAGATGATGCTGCAGCGTCACGCCCTGGGCATCGAGCCAGCGCCTTCCGCCGCCGAGCAACGTGCCTGCTGCATTGGCCGCGGCTCCCGGCTCGCAAAGCGATGCCCGGCCGCTCGCACAAGGTGCGCAACAGCCGCAGTTCGGCACGAAGGAAAAGACTACACGATCGCCCACACGAAAGCCTTGTACCTCGGCGCCGAGCTCGACGATCTCGCCCATGGCTTCGTGGCCCAGCACCATGGGCATAGGCCGGGGACGAGATCCGTCGATGACCGACAGATCCGAGTGGCACAAACCCGCCGCCAGCACGCGTACACAAAGCTCTCCAGTGCCCGGAGGTGCGAGCTCCACTGTTTCTATGACCAGCGGCTGCGATACAGCATAGGGAGCCGATTGTCCTAACTGACGCAGAACCGCCGCTTTGACTTTCATGGTTTAGCCCCCCCCCGGCTTCGCACTATGAGTCTACTCTCACTGTCAGAAAATCTAGGTCAGTCTGGGTTCTCATAGGAACGATGCTGTGAGTGGTTAAGCGGGTAGGCATAACTGTCACCGCTTTAGTCACGTATCCAGGGGAAGATTGGCCTCCGGTTCAGGCGTCAGCTCCGAAGCCGCGCGGGTATCCTTGGACCAATCGCCCAAGAACGGTCGACCTGATCGAGGCACGCTTCTTGTACGTCTGCGCAGTCAATAAGACGTCCAGTTTCCCTGGAGCAGGTAATCCTGGCCGCGCGTAAACCAAAGTTTCATCTACAGGGGTTGCGCTCAGTAGCTAACTCTCGATATAGTCCTCAAAGCAACACAAACCCGCATCTTGGAATCTCCGGTTGTCCGCGGCCATTTGTTTCTGGGCCATCTCAAAAGCGTAATTGGCGATTCAGCGTTCAGGCACGTATCTTTACGCTTCGTCAATTCGTGAACCCCTCTTTCAGTACCTGCCTCTAAACAATCCGATTGTTTCCCCTGCAAGGGGCGAACATGCGCGTGCGGGTCCACGGACAGGCCGGCGCCAGCATCTCAGCGCCGCTATGGGAGCAGTGTGTCGCATCACTTGAATCTTTTATTCGAGGTGGTTAACTATGAACTTTTTTCTCTCTGATCGGGGCACATCTCTGTCCCATATAGCCCGTCATTACCAGGCTGCGATGAAGGCAATCGCGCAGTTATTTCACCAGCAAGGCACTTATTACCTGCCGCTTTTGCTGCTTCCCCTCCTCTTTCAAACCCCCATCAGCCGCGCACAATCCCTGACCAAAATCTCTATCTCCCCTACTCAGCCTGCGGTAGCTATCGGTGGCACGCTGCAGCTCAGTGCAACCGCAACTTATTCCAATGGGTCCACCAAAAATGTGAACAGTAGTGTTACCTGGGCCTCCGCCGATCCGAGATTGGTGAGCGTTTCCGCGAGCGGAGTCGCTTCGGGAAAGGCTACGGGGACAGTCGCCATCACCGCCACTTACCAAGGAAAGACTGCCTCTACCGCCATATCCAGTTCCATCGGCAGCATTCAATGGAGTGCTCCTATCACCATCACTAAGGGGGGCACTTACTCAGGTAACTGGAAAAGCACGAATCCACATACACCAGCGGTAACCGTGTCGACGACCGCGCCGGTGCTCATCGAGAATTCTCACATAACTGGCCCAAACGACCTTATCGCCGCGCCGACCTATGGAAACAATCTCACCGTCAGGAATGTGATTGGCATCGGCCTCAATCCAAATGTGAGCGGCCAGGCGAACGGGCTCTTTGTCGATGACCAGAATCCCGTCCTTCTCGACGTGCAGAATTGCTACTTTGAAAATGTGCGCTTTGGCGTATGGGTGCGCGGCTATGCCGGAAACCGCAACGGAACCCAAACCATTACCATCCTCAACAATCGAGGCCGCAACATACTTGGTCTTGAAAGTAATGGCAACAACGGATACTTAGCCGGAGAAACCCGTTGGGTCTGGGCCCACGCCATCCAGCTCAGTAATATCAACGCGGTGCCGGGCATCCAGATAGCCTGGAATGAGATTATTAATTATCCCTACCAGAGCCTGGTAAACGAAAACATCAATATATTCGAGTCCGGAGGCACGTCGAGCAGTCCGGCTGCATTCCATGACAATTACATTCAGGGAGCGTACGCGTACAACCCTGCAATCGACGCTTACAACGGGGGCGGCTACGCCACCGACGGCAGTGCGGCCGACACCGTGAAAACCGCCTCGTCGTATAACACGGTCTACAATAACCAGATCGTGGGCACCGTCAACATGGGTATCGAATTCAGCACCGGACACGACAACGTAGCCTATAACAACAGGGTTGTCTCCAGCGGATTGCTACCCAACGGAACCAAGATTCCCTCGCAAAATGTCGGCCTGTCTATTTACGACACCTATGGAAACATCAAGCGCGGAACAATGTACAACAACGACGTACACGGCAACACCGTGGGTTGGATGTGTTGGGCGTCGCGATGTGCTTATGACGGATACAGGAACGACGAATATTTCCCCTATAACAACAGCTACTATTCCACCAACACGAAAATCTCCGCCAACCCCATCACCTTGCAGGCCGAAGCCAACGAGTACTCGACATGGCTGTCGAAGCTCGCTTCCGGCGGAAAGGTGGTAGGCCCAACCAGCTCTGCGGTGAGTGCGCTCCTGGAGAGCAGTTTAGAGATCGACGCCGCTCCGGCGATCTCAACCACCGCCTGGTATAGCATCGTGAACACCAACAGCACCCTCTGCGTGGCGGCCGCTTCCGGGGGTGATTCCAACGGAACGCCTCTCCAGCAATACACCTGCGGCAGCGCGCAGGACGGCCAGGAGTGGCAATTCCAGCCCACCGATGGCGGGTACTACCAGGTAGTGAATCGCTACGCCTTGAACCATGCAGGTCACAATCTTGTCTGGGACGTGACTGGGGGACCATGGGCCATCTCCGACCAGATTGATATTCAACTATGGAGCTATGTGGGAGGAACGAACCAGCAATGGATGCCCGTGTCGCTGGGTAACGGGGCCTACAAATTTGTCGCCCGCAACAGCTCCAAATGCCTCGATGTTCCCGGAGCCTCGTCGGTAGTTCTTCTCCCATTGCAGCAGTACGATTGCAACGGGACCGAGGCTCAATCGTTCACCTTGCAGCAAAAGTAGAGGGGCCCTCTGCCTGCGTCGAGCTGCGCCGCTCTCATTCGAGCGTGGCGCAGCTCCTGTCGCGGGCTTGCACGAATTCGCTAAGAGAGCGGGCGGTTACCGCCAAGTGACCCTATCCAGGGCCAACAGGCTACTCTTGCACCTCGGAGAGCATGGCGCGATAAAACTCATCGAGCCGCCGATGTCTCTCTTTCGCCAGCTCCTGGCCTTTGCGGGTCTTGAAGCTCCCCTCTAGAGTCAACAGCTTCTTGGGAAAGTGATCCAACGCGTTTCGGCTATCATCCAGCGGGCGCGTTTTTCCCTCTGGATCGCCCAAGTCATACAAATGCGAGCCCATGCGGCCTGCGGTATAGAAGCATCGTGCGATGCCGCAAAGACCGATGGCGTCCAGGCGATCGGCGTCCTGCAGGATGCAGCCCTCTATGCTTGTCGGGGCCACCCCGGCAGAGAAGCTGTGACTCTCGATTGCGCCTGCAACCTTGTCTATGCGGGATGGTTCCCATGCGAGTGCTTCGAGGCGAACACGCGCTTCGTTCGCCGCCAGCAGTGACGCCTTGTTGCGCAGCGGAGAATCCTTCGCAACCTGGATACAGTCGTGCAGCAGCACGGCCGCTGCCAGCGCTTCGAGGTCACCGCCCTCCTCCCGCCGGATCAATTTCGCGTTGCGCCACACCCGCACGATGTGCGATAGATCGTGCGCCCCGTCTTCATCGTCCCCAGCGGCATCCAGGAGCTTCACTGCAAGCTGATCGAAGGGATGGAACATCGGTAAGGTCATGCTCTAGTATGAAGCCCGCAACCCGACAGCCTGAAATCTCCGTGCTAAAGCATTTTTGCTAATGGCGTAGCCCAGGAAACCGAGCCCGACGCGGCCATTCCGCAAAAGAATGGCCGCACATAACTGATCCCTTTGGACCACAGTATTAGCAAAAATGCGTTAAAGTACCCCAATGATCAGGCAATGTGCCGCGCTGTTCCTGGTTTTGTTTCCCGCGTTTGCCATCGCACAGCCCGTATTCCCCGCAGCGTTTTCCCCTCAGGAATACGCCCAGCGGCGGGCTAAGGTCTTTGCCCACATCGGCGATGGAGTAGCTATCCTTCAAGGCGCTACGGAGCGTCCGGGGGAACAGCCCTTTCGTCAAGCCAATCAGTTTGCTTACCTCTGTGGCATCCTTGAGCCGCGAGCGATCCTGATTCTTGACGGCAAGACACGCCACACCACGGCCTACCTGCAGCCGCTGCATCCACAAGACCTCGAGTCAAAATTCGGACCTGGGATGCTTGCACCGGGCCCGGAAGCAGCCACGCAGACTGGGCTCGACGAAATCCTCCCGCGCGATCAGTTCGCCGAAGCGCTGGCACAGTTCGCAAAACAACACCGCACCATCTATACCCCCTTCCGCCCCGAGGTTCTGGGCGAATCCTCAAACTATGATGTCGCGCTCCTCAATCGCCTCAATCTTGCCGATCCGTGGGACGGTCGCTTATCCCGCGCAGCGCACTTCCGCGAGCGGCTGGGCGCGGCAGCTCCATTTTCTGAGATACGCGACCTTGACCCCATCCTCGATGACCTTCGCACGATCAAGACCCCGGCAGAAATTGCCATGATCCGCGAAACCACCGCCATTACCGCGGCCGGCCTCGAACGCGCCATGCAACGTGCCCATCCTGGTATGTTCGAGTACCAGCTCCAGGCGGAGATTGAATACGTGTTCAAGCTTCGTGGCGCGCTGGGAACCTCTTATTACGCCCTCATCGCGACAGGGCAAAACACCTGGTATACGCACTACCACCGCGACACCGCGCAACTGATGGATGGGGATATCGTCCAGATCGACGATGCTCCCGACTACAAGGGCTACACCTCCGATCTCAGCCGTGTGTTCCCGGCAAACGGTAAGTGGACATCCCTGCAGCGCGAGCGCTACACCCTTTACCTGCAGTGCTACAGGGCGCTGTTGACATCCATCGCACCGGGCAAGACGCCGCGCGAAATCCTCACCCAGGCATCGGCGAAAGTGGACGCTATCCTCGCCGCTCATTCGTTTTCGAACGAAGCAGCTGGGCGCGCTACTCGCGATGCGTTCCAGAAGTACGCGCAGAGAGATAAAGACACCCTGAGCTCTGCCCAGCCCTTCACCCTGGGCCACGCCGTCGGCATGGAGGTACATGACGACGTGTGGGAAAAATCTGCCCTCCGTAATCGCCTGCAACCTGGCGAGATTTTTACCATCGAGCCGCAAATTCGCTTTGCCGATGACCACACCGGCATGCGCATCGAAGACATGCTTTTGATCACTGCGGCTGGTGTCGAGAATCTGTCAGCCAATCTCCCCGAAGACCCTGAGGCGATACAAGCCCTGATGGCCGCTGGTTCCTCCGCTCACACCCACCAGCGATAGGATCCGTATTTCGCTTGGACTAACTCGCTTCCTCAGCGGTGAGGATCATGGGAATGACCGCGTCCACGTTAGTGAGCTTGAACAGTTCCAGGACGCGTGGGTTCACTCCGGCGGCAATAAACTGAACGCCTTTGTCTTGGCACCGCACATAATGCCTGACGACCATGCCCAGTCCCGTAGAATCCATGTAGGGAACATCAGTCAGGTCGAAGATGTTAACGGTCGGCGGCTCGCCCGTGGGCAACATCAATTGCAAATCGAACATCTTGCTCACCGCGTCGGGTGATTGGCATTCAAATACGGTGCGCGCGGTGAAGGGTCCTGAGAAATGGAAGATCACCCTGCCGGGAGCTTCGTCTACTTCGCGTTCGAAGGTGAGAGGAAGTCGATTCGAGATCTCAACTTGTGTCATGGCATCAAATACTCCGTATTGAAGTTAGGCGGCTCAACCGAAGACCGACGTGCCCCAATGCGCGTTCAGGGCTTCACGTGTTTGTTCCTCTTGCATTTCTCCCTCCACGTGCTGTCTGGTTTTCATGGGGATTTAACTCGTGGAATGAATCCCGGGACGCCGGTCATCACCACTTCATTGAGCCTCTGTCTAGTCTGAATGCGATTGATCTCGTCAAACGCGTCTTCTGGAAGGGGAGAGATATTAAAATTCTCTCTCGCCCGTTCCGCAGTTCTGGGCGTGGTAAGCAAAGCCGTTCCCCGTTGCACCGCCCAGGCCAGCAATACCTGTGCTGTCGTCTTTCCAACTCGCGCAGCAATTGCAGAAATCACTGGATCTTCGAGCGGCCCCGGCCGTATTCCATGACCCAAAGGCGCGAAAGCCAAAAGCACAACGCCCTTCTCCTTGCAGAATTCCAGAAGCTCCGTTTCCGGAAGATACGGATGTGATTCCACCTCGACCACAGCCGGCTTGATTCTCGCTGATTCGAAAATGGGCAGCAGTTCGTTCAAGCTGATGTCAGATAGTCCGATAGCGCGGCATTTGCCGTGGTCCACCAGGCTCTCCATCGCCCTCCACGTGTCGAGCAAAGTCACGCCGCGGTCGTAAAGGACATTGCCGTTTTGATCCCGCGGATCCTGCTCGTCCCCCGGTTGAAACGCAAATGGAGTGTGAATGAGATAGAGATCCAGATAGTTGAGCCCGAGTCTCTCCAGGCTCGCCTCGAACGCCGGTTCGACGCGCTCGGGCCGATGATTGGAGTTCCACAACTTTGTGGTAACAAAGATGTCGTCACGCGCAATCCCTCCAGCGGCGAGTCCTGCCTGCAAGGCCTCGCCCACCTCATGCTCGTTCCGGTATCGTTCCGCACAATCGAAGTGTCGAAATCCAGCTTCCAGCGCATCTCTGGTAGCACGGATCGTCGCGGCTGCATCGGGAATCAGGGTGCCAAACCCAAGTGCGGGCATAGAGCCGGCTCCGTGGTTAAGCGGCACTCTCGTATTCCGGAAATCAGAAGATTCGATCATGATGAAACCTCGGCAGCATCTCGCGTCCAGCATCTCCGCCCGGATACGCGGACATCCTGATCTTCGTAGATCACTTTGTGATAGTTTGGCCCGACGACGGCTTCGGTGACGTCCGGTACGATCGGCATTTGGGTGCTCCTGAAGAGCCCAGGTCGACCATCGTAGCATGCTGCGTTCAGCGGGAATATTGCTCAAGCTGGCGAAAGGGAAGGTGGAGACACTGGTCATCGATCATGGTGAGCCGCCGTCGGCCAATGAGCGCCCCGGGTGGCTCATTCAGATCGTGCTTTGCCTGCCCCCTGGCGTCTATTGGGGCAACTCTTTGCCAGATTGCTCCGCCACCATGTAGGCAGCGTACCAGTCTGGCCAATTCGCGTCGCGCTGCCCGGTGCGCTTCTCGTGTTCGCCGTGGGCGGCCTCCGCGCGCCGAAGCGCGCTCGCCAGATCGTTCGCCGATGCGAAGGTCGTCGCCGTGGAGTCGATGCGACCCGGCAGCCGCGTCGTGAGTTCCTGGAACAGCCAGCCGTTCCCGTCCGGATCGCTGAACGAGGCGAACGAGCGGTAGCTGCGATGCTCGGGATCAGGTCCGTTGATCCGGATCCGCCCAAACAGGTAGGGCTCGTCCGTGCCGGCGTACACGTCGCCGGGGCTGTGGAACACCTCGCTGATCTTAACGCCGCGCCGGAGCAAACTGTTGCGCGCGGCCTCGATGTCAGCGACGATCAGGTAAAGGCCCTGAGCGGAGCCGGGAGCCGCCCCGGTGACGTTCTTGCCGAAGATGACCGAGCATCCTGAGCCAGGCGGCGTGAACTGAATCACGCGATAGTCTTTACCGTTGTCGTAGTCGGCGTCGAGTCGCCACCCGAGCCCCCCGTAGAACTCCTTCGCGCGATCGGCATCCGAGACGGGGATAACGACGATTTCGAACTTCATGTCGACTCTCGCGACGCTTGCCTCACTGGCGGCGTTCGTTTGGACCTCATGCGTCACATGTGCCATGTTCTTTCCTCCTTTGCGTTCAACTGAATCGAAGCCACAATTGCTGAATGCGAACGTCACCAACAGAATCACTTGCTCCCTAAGGCGTGATGTTCGATACCCTTTGTGAAGAGAAGCCTCTCCTGCCTTGTTGTGAGCCTCTAAGAGGGTTCACGGGCAGCTTGGAGGAGTTCCCACGGAATGGCTTGTCTCGCTGAGGAAGTCCATTCGGTTCCCTTAGCGGAGCCGCGAATCATATTTTTGGATCCACACGTCTTGTCGTTGGAGTGTGAAAACGTCTGGCTTGAAACCGAATCTTAGGGAATCAGGGTCGCCGATCTTTTTGCTTGGGGGCCCTGCAGTTTGTGAGTGACTTTCAACCACGAGCAAGGAGTGCCGAACACCGCCAGTATATAACGTATGATGCCGTGGAAATCTGCGAAGTCCCTACGGATGAGACGCAGGTATGGGTCGAGGCGGTCCATCCGCCACATTCCACCGAACAGCAGGGAACAGGATGAAAATTCTCCGAATGAATTGGTGAGCCTGAGCGTCCTTGGGGTATGCGTGTGGATAGAACTGTGAAGACGGATGCATTCTCGATGTCGTTCAGAAGTAGCGTCATTCTGATGATTTCACTGAGCGCTGTGGCTGTTGCCTATGCGCAGAGCATCGCCGGAACCTGGCAGGAGACCCTGCCCGTTGGCCAAAACCGGCGCGTTGTGCTCAGGATCGCAGATGCCGGCAACGGGGCCCTGCACGGATCTATTAGTTTTATTGACAGGTCGGCCGATGTGGTTCCGTTGCTCTCGACGACGTACAGGGCGCCGAACCTGATTGCGGCGATTTCCGACATCACGTTTCGCGGCAAACTGAGCGCTGACGGCAAGTCAATCGTAGGGACCTGGACACAGGGCAACCAGTCCTTCCCGGTGAGTTTTGCCCTCGCCACGCCGGAAACACTTTGGACGTATTCCGGCCCGTCCACGATGCCTACGATGCCCGCAACGGCCGACCCATCCTTTGAAGTTGCCACCATCAAGCCCAGCGCGCACGATGCGAATTGGGACGTTTCAAGGGGGACCCGCCTGTTTCAGGCGCGAGGCAACACCGTTGCCGACCTCATCCAGTTCGCCTACCAGGTGCGGCGGCGCCAAATCGACGGCGGGCCCCCCTGGATGAACGAACTCCGATTTGACGTGACCGGCGAACCGGATGCGCCGGGCCTGCCGAGCAGAGATCAGGAGCGGCTGATGGTCAGGAAGCTACTCGCGCAGCGGTTTGGCTTCAGGGTGCACATCGTGCAAAGGGACTTCCCGGTTTACGCCCTTGTCGTCGACAAAAGCCCTCCAAAGATCAATGTCAGCGCCCCGAGCGTCAACAGCATCCTCGTTTCTCCCAGGGAACTGGACGATGGCACTACGGCGGTGCAGTTTTCCCACACCACCATGCCCGAGTTCACCGAATTTTTGATGGGCTGGATCCAGGACCGGCAGATTGTTGACGAAACTGGCCTGAACGGCCGCTTCGATTTCACGGTGATGACCCCTACCACCTCGCAGAGCGGTAATGACATCGACAAGGCCACGGGCTTTCTTCTTGGTATTAAACCGCTGGGTTTCAAGCTCACGCCGAAGAAAGAGCCGCTCGAATTCATCGTGATCGACAATATCAACAAGCCGACCGCAAACTAGGTAAATACAGGTGGTGGAAGACCGCCATCGCAGGGCACCTTCTCTAACTTGGCGTGATCCTCTACGAGTTGCTCGCGTACAAATTGCCCTATGCGCTGTCAAACGTTCTACACCAAGCCGTGGAGACGATTCGTGTCACTGAGCCCCCGGCACTAAGTTCCATCGACCGCGCTTTCCGCGGCGATGTCGAGACCATCGTCGGCAAGGCACTCGAAAAAGAGACAACTGCCGCTGAACCGCAGCCGACATCGGCCGCTTCCTGCACGATGCCTAATGATCGCGACAAGCCTGAGATATTGGCCCTGGCCGAGGCACGCAACCATCCGTGGGACGAAGCGAATGCGACCATTCACAAGACCCTTCAACTCAACACCGACAATGATGCCGACAATTTATTTACTCTGGCAATGATCGACAAGGGTCCGGGGGAAAATGCCCGATGCTGAGGACCTCATGAGTCCCTGCCTGAGAGTCCCGAGAGCCTGCCCTGATCGAAGGGGACGACTCGAAGTCAGTCTTGTCCAATTGGTGGTGGGAGCCCCCGCACTTATGCGGGGGGAAGGAGTGCTTTAGCGCTCTGTGAAAGAGCCTCGACTCGAATGACGCGCTTTAGCGCTGGCAATGCCAAAGCCTCATGAGTCCCTGCCTGAGAGTCCCGCAGAGCCTACGCTGAGCTTGTCGAACGGGTACGACTGGGGACCGCAAGCAAATGCTGACAGGCGATCGTCAAACAAACCAACCCGATTCCCTTTGACACCAACGCGGCTCCAAACATTCAACGGATTAACTGCACACCACCCAATCGATCGCTCATTTGGACAGCTCTGGACGCAGATCAAGCCACATGGTCCGATGAACGCATTGGCCTGAAGTCGTCAATGCCTTCACCAGCAACACCCTTCATAGAAGTGGTAGCACGCAGGCGAACCGGGCAGGCGGCACGGGCGCTGTCCAAGGTACTTGCCAACATCATGGCTTACCGAGGGCCTGGCTTGGATAATAGAAAGCGCGAACCTCTTTCAATTCTCTACCAACAACATGACACAGATCTATAACATGATCCACGCCGTTAATCGTCTCCATGTCGAAAACGGTGGCGACATAATCGCCATCGACGACGTGCTGCTTTATTTCTATACTCTTGATGAACGGAAAGATGCTAGTGAGGAAGGCCACGATCGTCTGACGGCCCGCCAGCTTAGGCATCAGTGGCCCCTCAAACGTTATGCCTGGTGCGAACGGCACAGACGATAAGTCTTTGCGGGCGAGGCCGCTCAAATAGCTTTCTACCACCGCTATGTTTTCTGATCGAGACATCCGCTCACCCTAACACAGTTTCGCCCTTCCGTTACTTGAACGGAACATGAAGACTTCCCTTGTATTCGTTAGTCGACTGCCTCGGGCATCTCGATTCTCGTTGTGGTTGTGTCGTCGGCAATCCGGAAGTTTAGGCACTGATGGATCATCAAAAAGCCCATCATCGCCGATGCCCTCATGGACTATTGAGGTCCGTCCACGTGGCCGAAGCGGAGCCGCAGTTCTCCGTCAATCGCTGCAAAATGCTCCTGGGCCTTACTCATAACAGTCAGCTCAGTGAACCAGTATGCGCCACCTGCCGCCTCTACGGCTTTTTGGGCTTCCATCAGACCACTGAGCGGAGCCTGCGGCCGTGTTGGCGCTTGAGTCCGCAGTTGTTCAAGCGCACGTGCAGCATAACTTGTACCGTCCTGACGCGTCCCATAGCGCCGCATCATTTCCGGACTGTTTGCCGAGATCGGCACTCCCGGATTGAATCCGAGTTCATGCGTCAGGTGTTGCACATGCTCTCCGCCACGGTTTTCCTATTGCTGGGCTCGGCGGCCAAGCCGATCAACCTGAGCGAGAAGCTTCCCTCATTCAGAGACTTTCATCGACGGATCTGGGCGGGCGAGGTCGACCTGGCGGACAACGATCCGAAGATCGTGTATGGCATGGTTCATTGGGAGCAGCTCCTACAGAATATACGGCAAGCACGATTCGAAGAAGCGTTAAGAATCGTTTCCAACCGGCATGCATGCCAGGAAGACATACCTCGGCTTTTGCCGCTCGCTGAGTAAGTGTGGTGTTTCATTGCTCGATGGTCAGTTGGCTCTTAGTTCTCTCTCGCGGCGGCTTCTAGCGCGGACAGGTCCATCTTGATCATCCCCATCATGGCTTCCATGGCTTTGGGGTGACTGATCAACTCGCCGATAGTGCGTGGCACAATCTGCCAGCATAAGCCGAAGCGGTCTGTGAGCCAGCCGCAGGCCATGGGTTTGCCACCTTCGATCAACTTGTCCCAATAGCTGTCGATCTCTTCCTGGGAGTCGCAGCGGACGAAGAACGAGAAGGCGGGGTTGAGCTGATGGGAAGGGCCGCCGTTAAGGAATACCATCTCCTGGCCCTCAAGCTCGATTGTGATAGTGGCAATCCTACCTACCGGCCAGGGACCGACGCCTTTGGAACGCAGCTCGTTGAGCCTGCGCGCGTGTGGGAAGACGCTCAGGTAAAACTCGGCGGCTTCTTCGGCGTTGTCATTGAACCAGAGGAACGGCGTAAGTTTGTTCATAGCTGGCATGGTACCAGCCAGGAGGTCACTTCCGGCAAGTTCCCAGTACTTGCAGGGCCGAGAAAAACATTTTCCACCGCAGTACTTTCGGCCGGCCCGCCAAGCCGTGCAACTCAATGCTTTGTCGCAACAGATCGAGATAAACCTTGCGATCAGCATCGGTCTTAAG
The DNA here is from genome assembly GCA_963788515.1 of uncultured Acidobacteriaceae bacterium. Lineage (GTDB taxonomy): Bacteria > Acidobacteriota > Terriglobia > Terriglobales > Acidobacteriaceae > PALSA-350. Next base: position 248,187 of record CAWBGZ010000014.1, on the reverse strand, counting down.
AATGAACTGTCGTGCGTTGCCTCGCTGAGTCATGTGGTGTGGCACGCCGACGGCAACCACACGGGTTAAAGGCGTCATACATCGCACCTCATACTACCGTGCTCTTTCAACGCGTCTTCATCTGTTTCGCGGATCATTACATAGTCTTCGATCCACGATGAGGCAGCCGGGAACGATCAAGGCAAGATGAAAGTGGTACAGATGCTGGCGCGTTGCTCTGCATGTATGGAGATGAATGTTGGGCAAACGCAGTCCCGTTCGTCCACGCCTTTCCGGAGGTTATCCCCTGCGCGTATTGGGCCTCGCCAACCTCCCGTTGGCGAGGTAGTCGCCTGCGTTTGAGACGTGTCCTGTTCTTGACCAGCACGCATCAAACCTAATGGGCGCCGTGCAGGTCCATGACAGGTCCTCTAAAGGGGGCGCTCTGCCGATGAAATATATCCGTACCGTCGTTTTCTGTCTGGCGACACTCTTCGTGTCCGCCGGTGTCGCGCAAACTATTCCGCAGGACACCCGATTGCTGGTGCGGCTCGATTCGACAGTCAGCTCCGCGACTGCTCAGGTCGGCGACGTCGTCGCAGCGAACCTGGCCGCCGATCTTGTGGTCAACGGAAAGGTCCTGGCGAAAGCGGGTACGCCAGTACGAGCGATCGTCACCTATGCTCGCTCCAGCGGGCGCTTTAGCGATCCTGGCTACGTGACGGTCCGCCTTGATTCTATCGATATAGACGGCCAACGCTATCGTCTGCACAGCACAGCCATCCGCGACGAAGGGAAGGGCCACACCCGAAGCAACGCCGAGAAAATCGGCGGAGGAGCCGGCCTGGGAGCCATCATCGGGGCGATTGCCGGTGGCGGGAAAGGGGCGCTGATCGGCGGACTGGTGGGTGGCGGCGCAGGAACCGGCTTTGCGGCTGCAACCGGCAAGCACCCGGCGGAGCTTCCGGCGGAAACCGTGTATACGTTCCGGCTCACCGCCCCCGCGGAACCTTGACGCCAGGCCTGGCACGCTTGCAACAGATGTTTCGAACAGGGATGCGAGCGTTCCGCGATGGATCAGCCGAAAAGGAGCAGGCTGCGTTGATATCCCTCTCCCTCCTTCATACCGAGCCGCAGCCTCAAAAGCGGGAGCCTGACTCGGCGCCTATCTTCGGCTGCAATATTTGCGGAGCCTGAAGACACTGGTTGGTAAAGAGACGTTGATGACAAGTGCAGAGAGCGGGGATCGTCCCTCCTTCCAGCTGCCCCTTCGCGATAACGTGCCCAGCCTTGCTCCCTCCCACCGGGGCGATATTGATAGTCCTACGGGGCCGGTTTGCGAGGGGCCAAGTGAAATGTATACCGCTGGTAGGAGGACGCCCTGCGGAGCTGCAGGCGCCGGAGCGAAAAGCCGCATCATAATGATTCGAGGTAACATCATGAAACGAATCAAAACAGCGGGGCTCATTCTGACTGCATCGCTTATCAGCGGTGCGTCCGCGCAAATCAGCAATCCTTCCGCTCAAATCAGCAACAGCGTACAGGACTGGTATCACCAGCGCGAGGCGCGCTTCGCGGGGAATCAGTGGCGCCCGCAGTTATTCATGCAGGTGAGAACCGACCTCGAACACATCAGCAGTGCGCAGGGAGCCAGTGAAAAAGAAAACAATCGTCTCACGAAAACGAAGGAAGAGCTGACCAAAATGCAAGCCGACCTCGATCAAAACCGTTACGACAACGGTATTTTGAACGACGTGATTGACTCCATAAAGAAGTCGGCGGATGACGACCGTCTGTCGCCGCGCGATCGAGCGGTGTTAAGCGACGATCTAGCCAAGCTCCACGAGTACCAGCAAAATCCCAGTCAGTGGAAGCGCTAAGCGCGCAAAGCGGCCAAAAAAGCCCAGCGAGGGGACAAGCTAAGGGTGTAGTCCAGACGAAACTGGTCCCTGCACCTGCTAAGGTAAGGCTTGCGAGGAAGGCAGCTAGCTATCGAACGTGAACTTACTTTGTCTGCTATCTGCCCTATTGTCAGATTTAGGAACCAATTCGCCCTTGGTTTCCGCCCCTAGGTTTCCAGCTAAGCAGCATTGAACCGGAATCCCTTTTGCTGGGAACTCCGCCCAACTCACAAGATCGCGTGGTTATACCAACTGAGAACGATTGCCGTTTTTAAGCGCTGTCTCGATGCCTTTGTAACATGCATCCCCCCATCATCGGTCCATTTCTGGATTCATGTGACCGGGCCGGATGAGGGGATATTCACGCCAGCTATATCCCAGGGAGGACCGAAACGCTCCCGCAAAGCTCGCCATTCGTTGCTCACTACAGCTTGGCGTATTCCGCCTTGGCTTTCTTGAGGATCGGGATGTCGGGGTCGGCGTCTTTCCAGAGAGTAAGGAAATCCTGATACGCAGCCTTGGCCTTGGTTTTGTCTCCCGACAAAGCGAACGCTCCCTAGTGTCCTGTCCCTGAAGTTCCTGGAACAATTCGAGGGATCGAAAATGTTCCAGAAACTGCGCTCAGGGGCTGAAGCCCATTTGGTTTTGCAGTGTTTGCGGCACGACTGAAGTCGTGCCCTGATACAAAGCCGAAGAGGAGTTCTTTAACGAACTTTAGGGACGGGACACTAGTTGCAAGCGTGCCGGTGCGCTCCATGCGAAATCCATCTGGGTGTAAGGGTCGAGGAACTTCTAAAATTCTACTGCTGCCCGGTTTCCGTCATGGAGCATAAGATAGGCTTCGCCACGCAAATAGACCGGGGATAATGGGTGGCCATACTCCCCTAGTTCTATCGCGCTCCCCGCCCGCAGTAGTTCGATCGCCCGCTTCGGATCTTTGCGCTGCAGGGCGACAGCCGCCCGGATGGTAGGCAGCCGATACCTCTGGACCAGGGTGTCGAGCGGGAAGTCCTTGTCGAGTTGGGCCGCCAGCTTCTCCGCCCCTGCCGTATCGCCTGCCAGAGCCAGGGCCAGTGCTGCCGTTGCCCGCCAGCGGCCTTTCGGGGCCAGCTTCACGGAAGCATCGGCATCGCCACGCGCCAACTCCCGGTTGCCCGATTCCACCTCGCGTACCGCTCCCTGTGCCAGATAGCGTGTAGCGGCCTCTTTGGCGTCGTTGTGCTGAGCTGAATCCGCCGCCCGCCGAGTTAATTCACGTGCAGCCTTCAATCGCCCGTACCAGGCCTCCGTGTTCGCTTGCGCGTCCAGCAGCAGGTCTTCCGTGCCCGGCTTGCCCATGGCGGGCACGGCCAACTTTACGGGCCGTTGACGAAAAGGTGTGGCCTTGAAACGGGTGTGACATGCGGAATGAGCACAAGTCCGAGAAGCCGGCTAGACACGTCCACTTGCATTGTTTCCGTATTAGCCGCCAACAGGAAGCACTCCGAAAGGCCACTCATAAAGCGGTTACATGCTTTGCAAGCATGAACGGCAATTACTGAAGTGCCGCGTATTCCGCCTTGGCTTGCTTCAGCATGGGGATATCGGGGTCGGCGTCCTTCCAGAGCGTCAGGAAATCCTGGTAGGCTGCCTTCGCCTTGACCTTATCTTCGGACAAAGCGTACGCCCGCCCGATTTGCAGATGTGACAGTACGGCCCAGGAAAAGTTTCCCACCAATCCTCGGTGATCAAAGTACTTCTGAAATTCGGCCGCCGCCGCGTTCCCATCGTGGAGCATCAGATAGGCTTCTCCACGGAGGTAGGCTGGGAGCAGGCTGTTGTCTCCAAGCTCGATCGTCCTCGTCCCCTGCAGAAGCTCGATGACACGCTTCGGATCCTTGCGCTGTAACGCCACAGCCGCACGGATTTCAGGTACCTCCAATTGATGAAACACCGTGTCCAAGGGGAAGGCCCGGTCGAGTTCGGCCTCCAGTCTTTCTGCCACTGCCGTATCGCCTGTCAAAGCCAGGGCCAGCGCTGCATTCATCAACACGTAGTGGTTCGGCGCGGCGCCGCGCCGGGCCCGTTCCACCTTGAGTGCTGCATAAGTATCGGCCTTTGCCAGTAGCGTGTAGCCCGCTTGCGCCTCGATCAGCGCCGCGGTTGACTGATAGGCTCCGGCTGTATCCTGGGCGTCGTTTCGGTCGACGGAAGCCTCTAGCCGAAGCATCAGTTCGCGCATGTTCCTCAATCGGCCGTACCAAGCCTCTGTCCTCCCTTCCTGTTCCAAAAAGCTCTCTTCGAAGCCCGGCTTTCCCATGGCCGCCGACACCATCTGTGTCATCTGTGCCGTATCTCCCTTCAGAAAAGCTAATTCGTAGCGGGCTGAAAGCAGCCCCTCGCTCTCCAACTTGCGCTCTTCAGCTTGCTTGACCACCGCCTCCGCCTCATCCAGCCGGTTAAGGTCGATGTATGCGAGGCAGAGGGCCTCGAGGTTAGCTCCAGAATTTGGCTCCAGACGCACCGCCTCGCGTGCCTCCTCCAAGGCCTTTTCAAAGTTTCCAAGATTTAAGTAAGTACTAGAGAGCACGCCAGTAAAGCCAGTGGTCCCTCGGGTATGTCTGCCGCAACAGCTCGAAAGCCGTTATCTCTTTCTCCAGCTCTCCCGTTCCAACCCCGTAGTAGCTTGCCTCGATTAAGAACCGATCTCGCTCGCTTACCTTATCCCGCAGCGCGTAAGCCTTGCGGATGTTTTCGGCCATTCGCCCCGGCTGGCCAAGACGGCCGTACAGCCCCGCCAGGGCGCGGTAGGCTAAGGCGAAATTTGGGTCGAGTTCCACCGCCCGTTTGAAGAACGGCAAAGCAGCGGCGTTTCCCTTCTCATAAAACGTCTGCCGTCCCAGGCTGTAGGCTTTCAGCGCTTCCAGCGATGGCGTGGTCGCCTCCTCCAGGGGCGTGGCGTATTTCTGTACTGAGCTCAGAGACTCGCCTAGCTTTCGGCGCAAACGGATCGCCGTGCTGTCCAAAGCCCCGAGTACATCTTCCTTTCTCCCCGCTCGCGCCTGTTCTTCGTCGAGCACGTCTCCGTTGCGACAGTTCTCAGCCCGCAGGCCCAGCACGTATTGATTGCCCAGGCGCGCAATCGAACCTTCCACGAACGCGGCACTCCCCGTTCTCTCGCAGATTTCGCGTGCCGTGTCCGGGCTAAATCGCGCATCCGCCGGCCGGCCCATCATCTGGAGCGTATCCTGCATGCGTCGTCCGGAGACAAGGCTTAGGAAAGGCGACTGCTCAAGCTGCACCGCCAGCCCTTGGCGAAGCGTCGGGTCAAACACGGGGTCCCCTGTCGTGTTTGTGAAATCGGCGAGGACAATCGTGTCTTTGTCTGTGAGTTTTGGCCTGCGGTGAAAGTAGAAGTAACCGGCGACGAGGAACGCCAGCACAGCCGCGGCAGCGGGAACAATCACTTTCCAGCGTTTTGGCGTCTCGCCGGCCGCAAGTGCAGCTACCAGATGGTCGCTATGGACGATGTGGAGTGCCTTCAACACTACGCGGTCCCGGTAACGCCTCAAATTCATTGCTGTTATCTTCATTGCCGTTATGCGGGTGGCGCAAACTGGCCGCATTCGGCCCGGCGAAGCCATCCTCCGCAACCTTCACATCGCAGAGGAAGCGATACCCGACTGTGGGCACGGTGGCGATGTAGCGCGGCTCGCGCGTATCATCCCCGAGCAGCCGCCGAAGCAGCGCAATGCTGCGTGTGAGCGAATTGTCGGAAACGGCGCAATCATTCCAAACCGCATCCAGAAGCTCGTCCTTCGCGATCAATCGATGGGGACTGCGAAGCAGGAAGAGCAGGACTCGAAAGGCCTTCGGCTCGACCGGCAACAGCTCGCCGGCCTTAACGATGCAGAACTCGCGTTCTCGAACCTCCACATCCGCGAAGGTGAAAACAAAGCACTTATGCTCCGTCATGAATTCATCACCCCCTTTCAGGGAATGATCAGGAGCCCATCATGACCATGCAGAGCCACGCGCAGAGAGTTCACCCAGCCAATCCGGCTGAGGTGATCGCCAATGTCGCTTATCAAGTGCTTAGCTTCCATCAGTCTCGCCGCCATAACCCTGCCCACGCTGCACTCAGAACCACGCTGCCCGGGAAATGTTGCCAGTCTACGCTTCCACCTCATACAGCGCTCCCGAATTATCGTGCCGGTGGTCATCAACCATACTGGCCCCTACGAATTTCTGGTGGATACAGGCGCCCGGTTCACGATCGTGGATCCATTGCTGGCAACCGAACTTCACCTGAAGACCCAAGGCTCGGCTGAGGTCGTCGGTGTCGGTTTCAGTACGCATGCTTCCTTTGCGTATCTGGACTTGCTGGAAGCCGGCTCGCACTCGGTTGCGAACCATCCCGTCGAAGTTCTGGACCTCCAGCCTCTGCAGGAAGCCGATCTCCACTTTCGCGGCATTCTCGGAGGGGATTTTCTGGGGCATTTCGACGTCCTGATGGACTACGCGCACCGCATGCTTTGTCTCGACGACACAAAGGTGATGCAGGCAGCCGTGAAAGGAGCGCACATCGCGCTAGTGACACCATCTCAGACAGCAGACGAAGTACCCTTGACCGCGCTGCCCATCATCCCGGTTCGTCTGTCCGGCATGGGTGAGCGGCAGTTGCTGCTTACGCTGGATTCGGGCGCGAATGCATCGTTCCTTTTCAACCATGCCGTCAATCCGGCTCCCGGATTGCGCCAAGCCAGGCAAAGGAACGGCTATGGTGCAGATGGAGTGAAACGAGGGTTTTCGATCTTACCCCCACAGAGCATGCAGATCGGCTCACTCAACATGCAGGAAGTATCCTTCGCGGCGCCGGCCGACTCCGGGGAAAACACCCTAACGTCTCGGCAAGATGGACTGCTAGCCACCGTAGTCTTCCGGCGCGTCTTCATCAGCTACGCGGATCGTTTTGTTGTCCTTGAACCGTGGAAGGGCGGAATAGTCGGCGCCGCACTTCCCTGGTGAAACGGGGTAACGGTAACTTCACGGGCCGTGGCTGCTCCGGACGAAAGCGCGACGGACGGAGTGCGCTAATGGAAGTACTTCGCTTGAGTTCTGGCAGCGAACGCCATATTACTGGGTCATTCCCGTCTGTTGTCCTGCCTTTGTCCCACCGTCTTGGGGCAAGACCGGCAACCATCCATGGCGTACCGGCCAGGCGCGCCAAAATGGACGCAAAGTGCGCCAATTGCGAAAGGCACCTTGCGTTTTTGCCGAGTTGCGCTAGCCTGTACCGTGAGGAACCCGATGACGCCCCGGCCGTGGCGCGTTGTTTCGCCGATGCCTTTGGGCGCGAGCCGAAAGGAGAACCTCGGTGATGAACCTGACCGTAAATGGCAAGAGCCTGCCCGTAGCATCCCCACCAGACACCCCCCTGCTCTACGTATTGCGGGATGAGCTGGGAATCGATAGCCCCCAGTTCGGGTGTGGCCTCGCGCAATGCGGCGCCTGTTCCGTACTGGTCGACGGTAAGGAGGTTCGCTCCTGCGTTACTCCCGCTTCCATGGCGGTGGGCAAGGAGGTCACCACCCTGGAAGGATTGCCCGCCCGCTGGGCAGCCCGGAAGCACCCGCAGCAAAATCAGGGGAACCCAGCGCTTCATCCCGTACAGCTCGCCTGGATCGAACAACAGGTCCCGCTTTGCGGCTTCTGCCAAAGCGGCATGATGATCAAGGCAACCGAGCTCCTGGAACACAAGCCGAACCCGACGGACGCGGAAATCAGCGAAGCCTTCACCACCGGAGGCGTATCACCCCGCCTGTGCCGTTGCGGAACTTACATCGCGATCAAAGATGCAGTACGCCATGCCTCCAAGCTCATGGCAGAGGGAGAGGTCTGATGGAACACCTTCGCGAAGCCTATGAGCAGATGACGGATGTGTGCGGTGCGCGCCTCAGCCGCCGCAGTTTCGTTAAGGCCGGTGGTGCGCTGGTGGTGGGTTTCGGCATCTTTCGAGCACGAGGCGCGAAAGCCGCTGCGATGATCAACGGTGATGCGTTCGATGTATCGCTCCCCGCCTCGTGGATAGAGATTCGGCCCGACAATACCGTCCTGTTTCGAACCGGCAAAAGCGACTTCGGCCAGGGAACCATCTACACCGCCTACCGCCAGATCGTAGCCGACGAGTTGGATATGCCCTTCGAAGCCATCACCACTGTAGTTTCGGCAGATACAGATACCACCCCGGAGGGCGGTGGCACCTTTGGCCTGTTGGGCGAAGGAACCCCCAATATACGAAAGGCCGCTGCGTACACCAAGCAGGCTATTCTCCAGCTTGCCTCCGAAAGGCTCGGTGTACCCAAAGACCAGGTACGGACCGCCGATGGAAAGGCCTCGGGCGGCGGCAAGGAAATCACCTACGGTGAGTTGGTAAAAGACCAGGACTTGAAGTTGACCATTCCGGTAAGCGGCGACCTTACCAGCATTTTCGGCCTTCGCATCACCGGCAACCCGCCGCTCAAATCAGCGAGCGAGCTAAAGGTGGTGGGCAAATCATTCAAGAACAGCATTGTTTCCGAAAAAGTGCGGCACGATGCGTTGTGGGTCACCAACGTCAAGCTGCCCGGCATGTTACATGGGCGGGTGGTGCACCCATCTACGCTGGGATCACAACTGGTTCAGGTCGCAGCGATCGATCAAACAAAGTTTCCTAACACGCGCCTGGTGGTCAAGGGCAACTTGGTGGGTGTGGTGGCTCCGACCGAGTGGGAAGCGATTCAGGCCTCGTACCAGGTCGCCAAGGCAACCAAATGGAGCGATTGGAAAGGGCTGCCGGGCAAAGACAATCTCTTTGCCAGCTTGAGGAATGAATCGGACTGGAAGGCTGTCCCCGTGCAGAAGAGTCGCAAGTCCAGGGGTGACGTCACCGCCGGTGCACAAGGAGCGAAGAACAAGCTGGTGGCCACCTATCAGCTGCCGTACTGGAAGCATGCTCCGATTGGTCCCACCATGGCCCTGGCCGACTACCGCCCGGACGGCTCGGTGATCGTTCATACGCACACCCAGAATGCTCAGGCGTTGCGTGGCCAGCTTGCCATGATGCTGGGGACGAGCGTTAACAAGGTAACCGTAAAGACCTATCCCGGCGCAGGGCACTACGGCCGCTCGAACGGCGGCAACGCGGGCGCTGAAGACGAAGCGGTGTTGCTGTCGAAGGAAGTGGGCAAGCCGGTTCGCGTGCAGTGGATGCGCGATGACGATATGAAGTGGTCGACGCAGTCGGCGGCAGCTTATGCCGATGTGAACATCAGCCTGGATGAACACGGCCGCATTGCAGCGTACCAGATCGATCACTACCAACCTGCCATGCAGGACGATCGCCTGATCGGAGCCGTCCTTGCCGGTCTGCCCACCATGCCCGCGCCGTCTGAGAAGGGCGGCCCAATCAACAACATTGCCAACGGCAGTTCTGACATGTGGCTCTACGATGCTGTTCCCAATCTCGACGAACGCTGCCACGGGACGTACCAGGTTGGCCAGCAAAAGTCCCCACTGGCGGTGGGCCTGCGCGATCACAGCATGCGTACCCCGGGCCAGTTTCAGCAAAACTTCCCCCGCGAAATGGCGATGAATGAAGCCGCGGCCCTCACCGGGGCTGATCCGCTGCAGTTCCGCATCGATCATGCAAAAGACGAACGGCTGTTGAACGTGTTGCGGCATTTGCAGACAGAGGCAGGGTGGGAAGCAAGGAAGACGCCAAGCCCGAAAGCTGCTGCCAGCGGTCAGGCAACCGTGCGCGGCCAGGGTATGTCGGCCATGTTCCGTTCAGGAACTTATTGGGCCTGTGCCTGCGAAGTCTCCGTCACGCCGGCGACGGGTGTCGTGAAGGTGGAAAAGTACACGGTGGTTGTCGAGCCCGGTATCGTCGTCAACCCGGAACAACTGAAGCGCCAGGTGGAAGGCGGCGCGGTCATGGGTATTAGTATTGCCCTGCACGAAGAAGTGAACTTCAATCAGAGTGCCATTACCACTGCCAACTGGTCTTCTTATCCCATCGCCACGATGGCTGACGTTCCCGATATAAAGATCGTCATGTTGCACCGCCCTGAGGTAGGCGAATACGGCCAGGGCTCCGAAGCAGCGAACGCACTAGCCGCCTCGGCCATTGCCTCCGCCGTATTTGATGCAACGGGAAAGCCGATGCGTAAAATGCCGCTGCGACCCGCCAACGTGATGGAGATGCTGAAAGCCTGATCGGCACGCGCCACACTTGGGCGCAAGAAACGCCAAAGACCAACCTCTGCAAAAGCGAGTGCTGGCCGTGCAGCAAGTCAAGACTGCACCAGAGCATTTTTGCTAATGGTGTAGACCAGAAAACTAAACTCAACGCGGCCATTCCGCCGAAGAATGGCCCCACATGGCTGATCCCACCGGACCACAGTATTAGTAAAAATGTGTTAGGCCGCTGTACTTTCTGATGGGTCCCCCACCGGAGTAAGCTGAATGCCATACCTCGTTCGTTGCGCGTAAGGTGCGCGTCCGTCTTTGTGCTGCAGTCCCCCCACTGCTTTCCTGGGCAATCCTTTGCGAATAGTGATCCGCGCCCGGGATTATGCATCACGACGAAAGACTTCAATCCATAACTTACTTATTAAGCGTTAGTTCACGCACTTGTCCGGATTACTCATCATAAGCGCGCTCCCGTCCGCCAACTTCAATCTTGGTATCGGTCACCAAATTCCAGTCACTGGCCGACTTACCGGTACTCATCGATTCTTGGTGAGACTCGAGTGAAGTTTCCGAAAAGCCCGTTTCAAGTAAGCCGCTGGCGCGGCGGACGCTACGCGTGCCGACAATCAGGCATTTTCTTATGCGTAGAACCTTCATTGCTGGAGCATAATGGAGCCATTGTGACCAGCTGCTTCTCTCAACGATACCGTTTCCAGGCAGTCGTGAAGCGGTCAAGCAGCAAAAGTCCGATTGAATTCCCATAGCAAACCGCATCCGCCGCAAACGCGAGCGGCCCACTTGAAACGGCTCTATCGAAACTGCCCACCAGAAATGCTCTGGCTACCCGATTTCGTCTCGGGGCAGTCACGATAGAGTCCTAACGTTTTCTGGGAGCGACAGAGCCAATCGCTCACTGTCAGCCATGTGTCATGAACAGGACGCGCTGCTAGACAATCTTTACCCCTTGACACTCGACAGGTCAGCAATGCATTCTCTTGTTGGATGTCGAGGGGAACAGTGCCAGCTACTGATTTGTTGCAAGGAACGCTTGATCTACTGATCTTGAGGACACTCTCGCTGGAGCCCATGCACGGCTGGGGCATCGCACAACGAATTCAGCAAGTGTCGAAAGATGCGCTTCAGCTTGGGCAACGGTCGCTCTACCACGCTCTCCGAACGGATCAGCTTCTCAATCATTTAGTCCCGAGGTCTGACTGGCCCAATGCCCTTTTGAGTCGAATGAGTCCCTGCCGTATCGCAAGCTCGTCAAATCCGCCAAAGCCGAGGAGCAACGCATTCGGATCAGGACGTCTCAGAGTGCATCGATCGACGGCGAGAACCTCAACAGCTTGGGCAGCCGCCAACTTTTCCGCCTGTCGTGAAGTCATTCCATTCTTGAGGTACCCGATCGTGTAGAGGCCTGCCCTGACGTTAGAGATCTCAAGCAACCCACCCAGATTTTGCTTGGCTCCTTCCATGAGTGTTGCGAGGCGCTCCGCATACAGATTCCGCATCCTCCGCAGATGACGCGCCAAATGCCCATTGACGATGAAGTCGCAAAGCACCGCCTGGTCAAAGGATGAATTCCGGAAATCGGTTCGGTAACGGAAACCCAGGAAGAAATCTATGAACGGCGCAGGCAATACCACGTAGCCCACGCGTAAAGCTGGAAATAGCGTCTTGCTGAACGATCCGATGAAGATAACGCTTGAGTGATTGTCGAGACTTTGCAGGGCAGGCACAGGCGGTCCCTCAAACCTATACTCGCTGTCATAGTCGTCTTCAATCACAAAAGCGCCGGCGCGTGCGGCCCAGCTAAGAAGCGCCATCCGCCGCTCCAGCGACATCGTTACCCCCAGCGGGAATTGGTGAGCCGGCGTTACGTACGCCCCCTTCGCATCCGGACAGATCTTAATTCCGGCGGAAACAGACAGCCCTTCCTCATTCACTGGTACAGCAATCATCCTGGCTCCGGCATTCTCGAACGCGATTCTGGCTCCGAAATATCCAGGATCCTCCATCCATATCGGATCGCTCTTTTTCAAGAGCAGCCGTGCCAACAGGTCGAGCGCCTGTTGTATTCCGGAAACGAGGACGATTTGTTCCGCAGTGCACCGCACCCCGCGGGACGTGCGCAAATACTCGGCGATTGCGTCGCGCAATGGCCGATACCCGCGCCGGTCAGCCTCTTTCTTTAACCATGACCTGAAATTACGTGCTCGGTCTGCGGCAATACGTCCCCAAATCTCGGACGGGAATTCGTTGATGGCTGGAACCCCGATCCGAAAGGGGCGGATCCCGTCAACAAAAGCCAGGTCGACCCACGGTTGCGGCTGTTTATATGTCGAGAGGACGCGACGAATGTATGCCGGTGTCGTGGTTGCCTGGCGGCCCGGACGAGGCGCCTCTACACGATTGACCCACGTACCGAATCCGACACGGGAGGTGATATACCCCTCGGCTTGTAAACGTTCCAGAACGCTGACGACTGTACCCCGTGAGAGTTCATACTGCCTGGCAAAATCTCTGGATGCTGGCAGCCTGGCCCCCGGCGCGAGCCGCCCTTCCAGAATGGCAGAGCGCAATTCGCCATACAGCCAATTGGTCAGGGTCTGATGGCGCGACCGGCTTTTGAGAGTGAGCTCGAACGAGCTAATGGCTTTGGGCATTTCAAATGGTCCAATAGATTTCACGAAAATGGCTCTGTTCGATGTACCACTGCGGCCATACTATCAATTCTGAAGTCGAGAAGACATGTATCGTCCTTGGGTTCTGGCTTCTCGCTAGGTGACTCATGGGAGATCAACAGATGAAAGTTGGAGTTTGGTTCTATGGCTTGGGCACTGCTCTCACCGGCATTCTGGATATCGCCTGGGGTGCATTCGATGCCTCTCATCAGCCCATCAAATCTCTGCACATACTGGCCTACGTCGCGGGCGTCTGGCTGGTCGCAGCAGGTCTTGCAATTTTGTGGCGGCGCAGCGCAAGGATTGGCGCCGCGGCATCCGCCATCGCCTACTTGATTTTTGCGGCTTTGTGGCTACTTCGGTACTCTCCTGGGATTCATGCGTATGGCTGGCGAATCGCCGTCTTCTTAGGCATTTCGTTCGGGCTCGCTCAACAGTTAATGCTGGTCGCTCCGGCAGCAATCGTTTACGCCTCCACCGCCTCACCGGATTCCCTGTTGCAAAAGAGAGCAGTTATCGCCGCACGTTGGATGTTGGGATTGCCTCCTGTCATCTTCGGCTTATTTCACCTCACCGCCATTCGCGTCTTCGCGAGCATCGTCCCGCACTGGATGCGGTTTGGATATTTTTGGGCGGCGCTCACCGGAGTCGCCTTCTTCCTGGCAGGAAGTGCAATTTGCTCGGGAATTATGGATGTCCTGGCCGCCAGGCTTCTTGCGTTCATGCTGTTGCTGTTTGAAGGTCTTGTAGAAATCCCTCCTATTTTTATCCGACTGCACAATCAGGCAGCATGGGGTGCCGCCGTATACAATCTGGCGGCGATAGGGGCATGCTTGATATTCGCCGGGTTTCTCGCCAGCCGCGCAGATCGAAGACGGCTCGGTCCCGCGGAGAATGTCACCATGTCACGCCCCGATCCCGTGGTTGCGTGATGCAGTAACGCGTGGTCGTCGACGGGTATTAGGGTCGCTTCCGTCTCGGTTGATGACTTCACGCGAAAGCACTCATTGAGTATGGACTGGGCCCCGTTCAGAGGATCGGTGCTGAAAAACGAGCACCCGGCCGAAGTGTCCCTGATTCTTCAGTAGCGGACGCAGCTGGCCCACTGGCGGAATTGGGGGTGCGAAATCCCCACTCTGTCGCCCACGCCTTGCGATGTGAGGCGCAGAAAAAGTAGACCAAAACGAATAACCCCAAGGAAAAACCTCTGTCCAACCCTCAGGCTCGAAAATCCACGATTCGACCGCGCGGCAACCTGTTGAAACCCGCCGGCGAGCTCTGGACCGAAGGCTTCGGATGGAATAGCGTTGGGGCAGTGCATGGAGGGCCTGATGAGTAATTTGTTGCAAGACCTCCGCTACGCGCTGAGGCAGTTCCGCAAATCGCCCGGATTCACCTTGGCCGCAGTGCTTACCTTGGCGTTTGGTATCGGCGCCACCACCGCCATCTTCTCCATGGTCGAGGGCGTCCTCCTCCGTCCCTTGCCGTTTCCTGATCAATCCAGGCTGGTGATTCTCGGCGATATCGTGGAAGGAGCAAACTACGGCGGAGACACTCCCGGCGTCACCGCGCCTGGGACCCGCATCTATATGCGGGATACCACCGCCTTTTCCGCCCTTGGCAGTTATCAGCCGGCAACCTACGAGCTTTCCGGCTTAGGCGATCCAATGCAGATCGGCGCGGCGCGCCTCTCTGCCAGCATGTTCCCCGTTCTTGGAGTGCCGCCCTTGATGGGCCGCGCCTTCACCCCGCGCGAAGACGAGTCGAATGTGCCGGTAACTGTGCTCAGTTATCAGATGTGGCAAAGTCGCTTTCATGGCCAATCCGACATTCTTGGCCACAAGATTCTGCTCGACCGCAAGCCCTACGAGATCATCGGTGTGATGCCGCGCGACTTTGAGTTTCCCCTGGTTCCAGGCCAGCTGAACCGCAGCGAACTGTGGATACCGATCAGCCTGACCCACGATGAACTCCAGGGTAGCGGCGGGTGGAGCTTCTACCTGGTGGGACGCCTGAAGCCCGGCGTAACCCCAGCGCAAGCTCAGCAGGACGCTGCCGGAGCGGCCCGCGAGATCATGCGGAACTTTCCTCCGTCGCTCTCCCGGCGTCGCATCCACCCAGTGGTTGAACCGCTTGACGAATCTACGGTGGCGCAAGCTCGCCCGCTCATACGCACGCTCTTTCTCTCCGTGACAGTTGTCCTTTTTATCGCCTGCGCCAACCTGGCGGGGTTGTTGCTCGTGCGCGTAATTCGCCGCCGCCGCGAGGTCTCCGTGCGCCTGGCGCTGGGCGCAAGGGGAGCGGCAGTTTTGCGTCAATCCCTGCTTGAGGCTTTGCTGCTCAGCATGGGCGGCGGCCTCATCGGTCTGGCCCTCGCCTGGGTCGCGCTCCGCGCGGGCCTCAGCTTTCTTCCCGAAACCCTCCCACGCATTAGTTCCATCGCCCTCGATTGGCAGGTCGTGGCCTTTGCCTTTGCATTGGTGCTCCTGACTGGCTGCCTGTGCGGTCTGATTCCAGCCGTAGCTGCCGCGCGCACCAGCGTCAACCAGGCATTGAAAGAAGGCGGTCGCACCCGGCAGCCCCGGCAGCGGCTACGCGCGTCTGCGGTCCGTCCTGGTGATTGCGGAACTCGCTGTGGCCCTGGTGCTGCTCACCGCCTCCGGCCTCTTGCTGCGCAGTTTTGAAAAGGTGCGCTCCGTCGACCTGGGCTTGCGCTTCGATCACCTGCTGACCGCGCACTATAACCTGCCCCGGCAGCAATATTCCGAGCAGGCTTCTATCGACCAATTCAATTCGCTGCTGCTCAGCAAGCTCGAGGTGCTGCCAGGAGTGCAGGCCGTCGGCATGACCTCGTTGCTGCCTGTCGCCGGCCAGGACATGCGCGCCACCTTCACTCCCGATGGCTACGTCTCGCCTCAGGGCTCCGGCTTGAACCTCGCCTGGGCTTCTCAGGTGATGGGCGACTACTTCCGTGCCGCCGGCATCCCCCTCCTCCGCGGGCGCGAGTTTACCCCGGCAGACGACGCCCACTCCGCGCTCGTCGCCATCGTGAACCGAACCCTTGCCGAGCACTACTGGCCCGGACAGGACCCCATCGGCAAACGCCTCCACCGCGGACCCACCGAGGCAACCACCATCCCCTGGGTGACCGTCGTGGGAGAAATAGGCGACGTGAAAGAACTTGCGCCTGACTCCCCAACCATGAACCAGGTGTACTTTCCCGTTCGCCAGGGCAAAGCGGATGTAGCCCCAGTTGCAGCGGCCGACATGCTGGTTGGCGGCGCAGGCTCGATTGTCGTGCGCAGCCAGCAGCCCCCGGAGCAAATGGTCGCCGCCTTGCGCGCCACGGTCCGTTCCATCGATCCCCAACTTCCGCTCACCCAGGTCGAATCCATGGAGAGCGTCGTCGACGAAGGCCAGGCGCCCCGCCGTTTCAACACCGTCCTCATCTCCAGCTTTGCCGCGGCCGCTGTGCTGCTGGCCCTGCTTGGCATCTACAGCGTCATTGCCTATTCCGCCGCGCAACGCACCCAGGAAATGGCCATCCGCCTGGCGCTCGGTTCGCAGCGCTCTGGCGTGATGCGCTTAATCCTGGCTTCCAGTGCCAGGCTGGGGCTGCTCGGTTGCGCCATCGGTTCGCTCCTCGCCCTATGCACAACCCGCCTGCTGCGTTCGCTCCTGTTTCAAGTCGACCCGCTCGACCCCATCATGATCGTGCTGGCAGCGCTTTCGATTTTTCTGCTCGCTCTGGCGGCATCCACGATTCCCGCCTATCGCGCAGCCCGCACTGAGCCCATAGAGGCCCTCCGCGCCGAGTAGCAGAAACCGTCAGCCTGAATTTCTCACAGATATGGGGCAAACCTTCCTTTGTTACGGGCACTCAGAGGCAGGTCTAGGCGGAGGCAGAAAAATAATTTTCTCCAACCCTGACCAAAACCACCCCAATCCGAATCTATATCGGTAGCAACCCAAATATCACTGGAAGTTTCTCCATGAAGGGAGTGTGTCCTCGTGACCATCACCGGACTAAGTATCCGAACCACAGCCCTGCGCCGCGCCAAATTCGATCTCGGCGTTCGCAGCGTCAGAGATGGGGTCAACGGTCCTTGGTATGGGCTCTCCCTCCTCAGGAAGAACCGGAGCCGGTCGTCAAAGACCCAAGGTGCTCAAATTAATTAATTTGAGCACCTTGAGCATCTTGATGAAACAAAGGACTTAGCCGTCAACACGATCAAACCCATGCGCAACCGGAGCCGACCGGATCAAACGCAGAAGGGTGGGCGGGGTAAATGGCCCGTCATTCGTCAATGCAATCCCGAGCGGTGCAAGAGCATCGGCGATCGCGCTCGTGATCGAGCCGACCGCCCCTACGGTGCCGCCCTCACCCGCTCCCTTCATTCCGAATGGATTCAGCGGGGTAGGGCTCGACATGCTCCCGCTGCGAATGTGCGGCATGTCCCCAGCCGTCGGCAGCAGGTAGTTGAGAAAGCCGGTGCTCAACGGATAGCCGGCGTCGTCGTAACGAACCTCTTCAAAGAGTGTGCCCCCCAAACCCTGGGCCACACCGCCATGCACCTGGCCCTCAACGATCATGGGATTGATGACCGTGCCGCAATCATGAAAAGCGGCGTAGTGCGTAACACGCAGTACCCCAGTCTCCGGGTTTATCTCCACTTCTGCCATGTGCACCCCATTGGCGAAGGCAATTCCCGGGACCTGGTGATTGACCTTTTCCTCCATGTCGACCGATGTAAGGCCGGGCGAGTGCGGGTTCTCCGCCACCCGCCGTGCAATCGCAGCCAACGATACCACCCGCGTCCGCGTGTTCCGAACCCGGACGCCGCCCTCGGACCATTCCAGCTCTGCTTCCACCGTGCCCAGCATTTCGGCCGCGATGGTCAAGGCCTTCTCTTTGACCCGTCGTGCGGCCAGTCGCGCGGCTGCTCCCCCTACCGCCCCGCCGCGGCTGGCAAATGTTCCCAGGCCGTCGGCCACCACATCCGTATCTCCGTGCTTCACGAAAATACAATCGAGCGTCATCTGCAACTCGTCGGCGACCAGTTGCGCGATCGCTGTTGCCGTTCCCTGGCCATGCGGAGAAGCCCCCGTCAACACCGTAACTTTGCCCGAGGGCTCCACCCTCACGTAGCCCGATTCGTAAGGCCCGATCGCTGTCTCTTCGACCAGGCACGCAACACCCAGCCCGACAATACGGCCCTGCGCCCGTGCCGCCGCTTGCTTCACCTGTCTTTCCCGATAATCGAACAGCGTAGCGGCCCGCGTGAGCGCCTCCGGATAATCGCCACTGTCATAGATCACTTTACCGGCCAGCACGATCTCGGTCCCGCGGTCCGAAGGAAGTTCCTCGGGACCGAGCGTATTGCGTTGCCGAACCTCGATGCGGTCCATACCCAGATCGCGGGCGATGCGATCCATCATCTGTTCCATGCACAGCACCGCTTGCGGATGACCTGCCCCGCGATAAACAGCAAGCGGCGTCTTGTTGGTCAGGACGGAGAGAGACTTGGCCCGGTAATTGGGAATGCGATACGGCCCGCGGAACATTGCCGAGGAAATGGAAGCCGGAGTCGTGGACAACGTCGCCATGGCCGCTCCATTGTTGGTCATGCTATACAGTTCAATCGCGGTTACAATGCCATCGTCATCGTACGCGGCGCGCACGCGGTGAATCTGCTCCCGCGCCTGCGTAGTCGCCAGAAAACTCTCGCTGCGGGTCTCGATCCAGCGCACCGGCTGTTTCAATCGCAGGCACGCGACCACCGCCAAAACCTCTTCCGGATAAAATTCGCATTTGGCGCCGAAGCCGCCCCCAACATCCGGAGCTACGACCCTGATATCGTCAGCCGGTATACCCAGCACGCCGGAAAGGAACGCCCGCACCAGGTGAGGAAATTGGGTCGAGGTATAAAGCGTGAATCGTGGGCCCTCCGCATCCGGCTCTGCCACCGCGCCGCGGGTCTCCATGGGTGCCGGAGCGGCGCGGTGGATACGAAATTCCGCCTCCATCACATGTTGCGCTTGGGCAAATGCCGCATCCACATCCCCAACGTCCTGGTGGCAGACATTTGCCACGTTGGTTCCATACTCCGGGTAAAGCAGCGTGGCGTCCTGGGCGGCTTCTTCCGGATCCAGCAGAACCGGCAGATCCTCATACTCCACCTGCATCGCCTTAGCCGCAGATTGAGCAACCCCCGGATCTGTCGCAACGACGATGGCAATTGGCTCGCCCACATAACGAACCCGATCGACCGCCAGCGCCCGCATGAGCGCGGGCTTGGAGTCGGGAAACAGGTCGATGGAGGGCAGGGGACCGGCGCTGGCCGCGATCTCCCCACCATCCAACACCAGGACGACACCGTCCAGGGCCACGGCCGCTGTCCGATCGATACCTTTGATAATTGCGTGCGGCCGCGAAGACCGCACGATCGCCATGTGCAGCATGTTAGGCAGCGAGATATCGGCGACAAAGCGTCCCGCTCCGCGCAACAGGCGGCGATCCTCGCGCCGGCGCACCGAAGATCCCACGAGCTTGGTAATCGCCATCTCTACTCCTCTGCTTTGCTCGAAGGTTCACTGATTCCGGCCAACGTCTCCATCGCCTCGATGATGTTGACGTATCCGGTACAACGGCACAGATGCCCCTGCAGCATGGTGCCAATCTCGCTCCGGCTGGGATAAGGGTTATTCCGGAACAATCCCACGGCAGACATGACCAGGCCCGGCGTACAAAACCCGCACTGCAGTGCATGGTGCTGGTGTAGCGCCGCTTGCACCGGATGTAACTCAGTATCCGTGCCCACGCTCTCGATGGTTTCGATCAAACATCCCTCGGCCTGGATGGCAAGCATCAGGCACGAGCGTACCGCCTCGCCGTCGAGCAAGACCGTACAGCTTCCGCAAGGTCCTTCACCGCAGCCGATATGTGTGCCCGTCAGCCCCAATTCATCGCGCAGAAAGTCGGCCAGGCGAAGGCCGGACGGAACGGTGGTGAATACCTTCTCCCCGTTCACGATCACGTTCAGGTCATGCAGTGAAGAGGGCATAGGCTCCTTGCCAGTTTGAGATACAAGCTATTCCGCGGGAAGAGTCCGAGCGGCCGAACATGCATCGCGCACTGCGTCGCGCAGCAAGACCGGCAGAACCGCGATCGCGTATTCGGCGTCCAATACCCCTCCACCCTTTTGCGGCGGATGGGCCAGCAGTGCGGCGGTCGCGATGCCGGGTGCGTCCACGACCGATGACCCAGTCAATTTTGATTCGACCATTCCGCAGCGCCTGGGAACATCGCCGCATCCGCCAACCGCCAACGAGGCGCGCTGAATGCGATCCGCGGCATCGAGCGTGATCACCGCCGCCGCCGTGGCCAGCGCGCGAGAGTTGCGGCGCAGCGCCACGTCCGCAAGGCTGGAACCCGTTCGCTCCGGAAACGCCTTGACGTGCAGGTGCGTGACCATCTCCCCATCCGCGACCGCAGTCACATTGGGCGCGGAGAAGAACTCCGCAGCCGGAACCAGGCGGAAGCCGCCCGCTCGGCCAATACGAAAGACCCCGTCGATCGCTAGGGCGACGACCGGCAACTGGCTGGCTGGATCGGCCCAGGCTAAATTGCCCACCAGGGTTCCGCGGTTACGCACCGCGGGTGTGGCGGTCTTTGCCGCTCCCTGCGGTAGCAGCGGGCAATGCCGTGCGAGGGTTGCGGATTGCATGACTTCCGCAAGTGTCACCATTGACCCGATGGCCAGCTCAAGGCCAATCATCTGGATCAGTTTCAGCCCGCTCAACCCGCCCAGATCTACCAGCACCTTGGGCACAGCGACGCCGGCGGTCAGGCGGGGAATCAGCGTCTGACCACCGGCCAGGATCATAGCTCCGGCCTCCCCCATCAGGGCGAGCGCCTCTTCGAGCGTCGATGGCCGCGCATAGCGAAAACCATCGGCAGTGATCGTCATCGTTAAGGCGCCACCTCGCTGCCTGGAATGGTGTCGCTCTGCGCCGGGGAGGCTTGCTGCATCGCTGCAGTGAATTCGCCGACGGTAGAGACCCAGCCGAAGAACGTCTCGATGTTCCACAGTGCAGCCTGATGCACGAACTCCGGCCCAGCCTGTCCCACCGCGTCGGAGAGCACGATCCCGAAATACTCGAGGAAGAAGCCATCGCGCAGCGTGGATTCCACGCACACGTTGGTGGCGACGCCGGTGAACACCAGGTTACGGATTCCGCGGCTACGCAACAGGCTGTCGAAGTTGGTGTGGAAGAATCCGCTATACCGGGGCTTGGCGACGACAATGTCCCCCTCTTGAGGCGTCAACGCGTCGATGATCGCGTAGTCCCAGCCACCCTTCGCGAGCAGTTGTCCGGCCAGCTCGGGACGCTTCCGCATGGCTTTTAACGCGTTCGACTTGTGCCAATTGGGAGACCCAGGTCCTCCGGCTTCTAGATATTTTGCGTCCCATCCATTCTGCAAAAAAAATACCGGGACGCCCGCATGCCGCGCTGCCTCAATCGCCTTGCCCGTCTGCTCGATGACCCGGCCGGCAAGCGAGATGTCGAAACCTGCCAGGTCGAGATAACCGCCTGGTGAAACGAAGGCGTTCTGCATATCCACCACGACCAGGGCCGTTTCCCTGAGCTTGATGCTCAGCGGCTCCGGGCGCGCGTCAAGAAGAACGGCATGGTCGTCGTGCGAACTTTGAGATGTTGTCATTGAGGCACCCTCCTGGTAGTAGTGACGTGGCTGCGCGACTCCATCAATGGCTGGATTCGGCTTCCGAAGTTTTCCACGCCGCCGAGAAATTCGTCGAAGGTCAGCAGCACGCCACGGACGCCTTCCAGGGCGGCCAATTCGTCCAGCATGGCAGCTACAGAAGCGTAGGAACCGACCAGCGTGCCCATATTGAGATTGATAGCGCCCTCGGGATTGCTCTGGTGATCCGCGCTCGATCCAGGCTTGGCGTGAACGTCCAGCTTGCTCGACCCGATCAGCCATTGGATGGCTTCATGGTCGGCGCCGGCGTTGTAGAGCTTCCACTTCGCCATAGCCGCCGCATCGGTTTCGTCCGCGATGATCATCATGAGCAAATACGCGCCCACGTCCCGCCCCGTCTTAGCCGTGGCCTCCGCCAGGCGATGAATGATCGGCCCCACCTTGGTGGGCGTGTTCACACCTGCCCCAAGGATGAAATTGTAGTCGCCATAGGTAGCCGCGAACGCCATACCGGCGTCGCTCTGCCCGGCGCAGATAATTTTTATCGGCGCCTGCGGCAGCGGCAGCAGCCGGCAGTCCTCCATGGTGAAGAACTCGCCCTTGAGATCGCAGCGGCCCGTTGTCCAAAGGTCACGCATCACCTGAACGTACTCGGCGCAGTATTCGTAACGGCGCCGGAAATGGTGCTCCGGCCAAAGTCCCATCTGGCTGTATTCAGATTTCTGCCAGCCGGAAACGATGTTCACCCCGAAGCGCCCGTTGGAGATGCTGTCAATCGTCACCGCCATCCGGGCCGCGATTGCGGGCGGCAGAGCGAGAGCAGGAATGGAGGCGAAGATATCGATTTTCCTGGTGATGGCGGCCAGGCCGGCCATCAACGTAAACGACTCCAGGTTGTAATCCCAGAAGCCAGTCTTGCCTCCGAAACCATGCAACTTGATCATCGAGAGCGCAAAGTCGAAGCCGTGCCGTTCGGCGGAAAGAACAATGTCAGCGTTCAGTTGGAAGCTTGGCTTATATTGAGGCGCCGTCTCGGATATGAGCCAGCCATTGTTACCAATCGGAATAAAAACACCGACGTCCATCGCCGCCTCTCGCCTGCTGGAAATTCTTCTGCGGGTGTCAGATCACACCGAACCAAAAGTCGCCATCCGCATGCGATGGCAAGGCCCATGGCAAAGAACTTTTTTGAATGGAGTCGATTCTCTATCAGTGTATACGAAACCTGGACCATTCGATCAAAGTTTGCTGGTTGAGGAAGCAGCTTGTCGCGGCCGAATGCCGTCCATAATTAAACGGCGTACGTTGGTGACCGTTTCTTCGAAGAACGCTGCGTCGGCCAGCGTTCGTGCGGTCAGCGCATCCACTTGCGCGGCAAAGTCCGCATAGTGTTGGGTGATCGCCCAGATCGAAAATAGCAGGTGGTAAGGTTCAATTTCCGCTAACCGGCCCTCCGCAATCCAGGCGCGGATCACATCCGCTTTCGAGTTCACCAGCGCACGCAGTTCGTCGTTCAGGAGCTCGCCAAGTATGTCAGCACCTTGCACCACCTCCAGGCAAAACAGCTTCGATGCCAGCGGGTGCTCTTTGGAATAGACAAGTTTGGCGCGGATATAGTTTTCTATCGCGACCATCGGATCTAGCTGGGCGTCCAGGTTCCTGAGCGGTTGCAGCCAGATATCCAGAATGGTATGCAACACAGCTTCATACAAAGCCCGCTTCGAAGAGAAATAGTACAGCAGGTTTGTCTTCGATAACTCAGCTCGCTCCGCGACCTGGTCAATACGCGTCCCGTAAAATCCATACGCCGAAAACAATTCCAAAGCCGCACTGAGGACCTTTGCCGTCCTGGCTTCGTTTGCCCGTCGCCGGCGGGTCGCCGGTAGCTTTTTTGTTGGAGCCTTAGTGAGAGCGCCGGGAATGGTGCGTAACGGTTCCAGTGTTGTGGCCCTCACTTGCGCTGGTCCGGTCATCGAGCTTCCCCCACGCTACGCAAGGTTCGATCCTGCGGCGAAACAAAAAGCCGGATGGCGCACTCTGCCATCCGGCTTCTATTTGGGCGCGTCCACTTACTCTAGAACGTGAGCGCCAGCGACATCTGTATCTGCCGCGGAGCGCCAATGGTATGGCTTACATAGCCAAGGCCGGCCGGGCAGTTATAAAAACTTTCGTTGGTCTGGTTGCCTTCGGAGTCGCACCCGGTCGGCAAGGCAGCCCCCCCCACGGCTGGGAACTGGTCGAAATATTGATTCTGAAAAACTTCATTCCCAGGGACGTCGAAGCTGGTGGTGTTCGTGAGGTTGTACACGTCGAAGGTGTACTTCAGGCTAAAGCGTTCCGTGATGCTGGTCATTTTCACCAGCGAGATATCCGCGCGCTTTTGCGATGCCTGGCGGAAGATATTGCGCTGACCCGTTGTGAAACTGGTCTCGACGTTATCGCCTGCGGGCACCGCCGCAGCCAGAGGGCTCGACGGGGTCACAAGCGGGACCGTAAAGCATTGCGGATTGAGGGCGGGAAGGTAATTGACGCCAAACGCCCCGGAGTGACCCGTCTCAGCTTTCTTCGGCGAACAAGCAGAGTAGTTCAACGGCACGATGGGATTGGTGATGCCGTCGTAGACACTGTAGTACAGGCTGCCGACGGCGCCGCTGAAGTCCACCACGCTGAAAGGTTGTCCGCTCTGCAGAATGGTCGCGCCCACCAGGGACCACCCATCCGCGGCCCGGCCGGCCCACGTGTTCTTCCCATAGAAGTCCGGCAGGCGGTAGACGTAGTTGAAGTTGAATACATGGGTGCGATCGAAATCGCTGGAGGCATAACCGTCGCGCAGATTGAGCGGATTATTGCCGTTGTAGAACAGCCCCAATGCGCTCTGTTCGTCCAGTGCATGGGAGTAGGTATAGGAGGCGCCCACCTGCAGTCCGTGGCTCATACGCTTGTCGACATGGACCTGGAGGGCATTGTAGGCCGAAACGCCTGCCGCTTTGTAGGTGATGGACTCGGCCGCATAACCGATATAGGGAACGCGAAGGTCGATGTTGCCGCCTTCAAAGTTCAGCAGCGCGGTGGTGCCATCTCCCAGGGTGATGAAGCTGCCATCGGGGTTAGTGGGCGTGTACCCGTAGGAGTAATTCTGTGAGTGAACTGCAGCCGACGGCGAGGCGATGTTGGGTTGGTTGAACGGGACCGGGATCACCTGATGGCGGCCCAGGTTGCCCACGTAGCCAAAATCGAAGGCCAGATCGTTGCGCGGCTGCCACTGGACATCGAGCGTGTAATTTATCGAGTAAGGCAATTTATTTTGCCGGTCGTAGACACCGAGAGAGACTGGCTGCGCCCCGTTCATGATCGCCGTTGCGTTCGGCAGATATTTCGCAAAATCAGAGGCCTTGGGGTTGGTAGGTGCGGGACTCTGGACATTCGTGTAGGGGTATTCGAGCGAGCCCGCCGTACCACCGGCGCAAGTAGGGATGTACCCCTGGTAGTAAGTTGTGACCGGGCAGGTCTGGGTAGTGACGAAGGGAACCTGCTGATTGACGCCAAACGGTCCTCCTGTCACCAGCCCGATGGCATAGCCAGGCGAGAAGTAACTGAAGAGCTCTCCGCGGTCGTAGTAAATGCCCATACCGGTGCGGACAACCACCTTGTTGTTGAACCTCGACGGCTCCCATGCCGCGCCGATGCGGGGAGCGAAGCCCCACTGGCGACCCGTCATCGTAGTTTTACTGATGCCTGCGGTTCCATTCTTGTTGTTGCCGGCGATGATAAAGCCGCTCTGGTCCGGACCCAGAGTTCCCGCGGACTCGCCACTCGGCAGGGGGCCGGTGGGCGAAATGTAGGAGTAAAGAGAGGGATCGAAGTTGAAGATGTTGCCGTACTTTTCCGTCAATCCGGCGTCCCAGTCGTAGCGAATGCCGCCGGTAAGCGTGAGGTTCGGCTTGATCTGAAACTTGTCCTGCAGAAAGAGCCCAAGCTGATTGGCCCGGTAATAGCGGTTGGCGTTCCCTTGCATGAATGTGGTGACGTTATAGTCGTCGTCGGGAGTAACCAATCCGTTCATGAACTGGCCAAGGTCCGCGCTGGCAACGCCGCTGCCGATGCCAGTGCGGCGATCCCTGATGTTGAGCTGGGTGTAGCTATAACTGCCGCCGAAACCAATGCTGTGTTTTCCTTTTACCCAGATAGCGTTTCCGGAAGGTTGCAGGCGATTCTGGAAGACACCGGTGAACGATCCCTGGTCGCCCGCGCCGGGACCGATATTCAGCGAGTCGCCGATGCCCGGTACCTTACTGTCGCCAAGTACATGAATGATCGAAACACCAGGGAAGTAATTTGACCCAAAGGTGTCAATCGAGGCAGTTGGATAGCTTCCGCTGGGGATGTTCGACGGCCCGAACGCCTGGTCATTGGTGTTGTAAAGCTTCTCTCGTATGTAGCCCAGGGTCTGCTGGGTACTAAGGTTCGATCCGATCAGGTAGGTGTTGTTGATCGAAAAGACCTGCGTTCCGGCGTCGAGCTTTTGCGTGAAGCCGGGAACGTTGGAATAGGCGAAAGGCGCAACCGTGGGGTCGTGCTGATAGTAGTACTTGAGTGCCAGGGTGTCCTTGCTGGTGGCGTTGTAATCCAGGTTGGCCACCGCCTGGTCGCCGATGAAGTACGCCGTCCCGGGAATGAACGCATTAAAAACATGGGTGGGGTCCAGGGTAACGTTTTGCGCATTGGGGATGAGCCACTTGCCTTGTTCGCCTTTAACCGCAGGCGCATTAAATAAAGCCAGCGCGACCGGATCGACCGTGCCCGGCACCGATCCCGTGCCGAAGGAGTTATTGGTGATGGCGGCCAGCGTCTGCGGGCTGCGATCGTCCGTCAGGCCGACCGGCACGTCCAGGAAGCCGTCGCCGATCTCAGCATCGCTGACGTGCAGGTGCTGATAGGCCAGGTATCCGAAGAGCTTGTCTTTGAGGATGGGGCCGCCCACGGCTCCGCCCAGGGTGTAGCGGTGCAGTTGCGGAACCTTGTCGTTCGCCGGCACGGCATTGTCCTGATTGAAAAAGAAGGGCGCGGCATTCAGCCAGTTCGTGGCGCGATGCAGATAGAGCGTTCCGTGGTAGTCGTTGGTTCCGGAAGTGGTGCTCAGGTCGATGTGTGCGCCGCTCGTTGCTCCCTGTTGTGCGTCATACATCGACGCGTTGACGCGGACCTCCTGAATGGTTTCGGGGGCCGGGGACGGAAGCGAATTGCCGATAGAGAGATACACAGAAGCGCTGGATTGAATGACGCCGCCGCCGCCCGTGTTGCCCACGCCGGTGCTTGGTCCCACGCGCGCCGATGCTACCTGGCTCGTGCTCTTGCCGTTGAACAAATTGCTGGCGTCGACCCCGTTCAGCAGGAAGCTGTTGCTGGTGTCGCGCTCACCGTTGGCCCAGATGGGAGCGTTGCCCAAGCCGGAATTGACGCCGGTGCCGCCAGGCAGTTCGGCATTGACGCCGGGCGTGAAGATGGCTACTCCGGTAAAGCTGCCGGTGGGCAGCGGGATCGCTTCGATCTGCGCCCTATCCATGACGTAGCCGTTGGTGGTGTCCACCGCGTTCAACAGGGGATTGACGTCGACCTCAACCGAGTCGGCTACTGTGCCCACTTTCAGCTGCGCCTGCAACGATACGGTGCGGTCGGCCTGCACCAGGATGCCGGGGATTTTCTCGATCGAAAAGCCCTGCATCGTAAATGTCACCGTGTATTTGCCGATGGGGAGATCGTTGAGCGTATAGGTGCCCTGAGCGTTGCTCTTCGTGGTGCGCTCCAGCTTTGTGTCTTCTGATGTGGCTTTCACTTCAGCGCCGGGGACGGCGCTTCCTGCAGGGTCCACCACTGTTCCAGTGATTCCGCCCAGGGTTTGTTGTGCCCGCATTGCCTGCGGCTGCGAGAGGACGATTGAGAACAGCACGGCTGCTGTCGAAAGGATCTTTCTGGACTTCAAATACATGTGGCTATGCCTCGCATGAGAGAGAAGCTGGGACCGGACGCTAAATTGTTTCTTTATGCGACTACGAGGTCGGTGTAACCAGAAAGGTCACGACAGGGTGACGGCCCAAAACTCAACCGGGGTGGATTTCGAGGGACTGCGTTGAGGATAGCTCAAAGTGGATTGCTGAGCCAAGCAAAATTGCATGGCTCAGCATGACCTGAAGCCGGACACTGGCTGCACCAGGAAAGATGCAGGGCAAAAACGCGCTTTCAGGGCCGCTCTTAGGGAAGTCCTTCAAGGAAGTAACGATACGTGAGCAAAGACAATACGCCACCCCTCAGGAAGCCGGGCCCAGGTCTGGCTCTGGCGCCCGCGTGTGATCCGGCCCTCGATTTCCCGCTCGAAGGCCAGCGTGATGCTGGCGAAGTCTTTACCAAAGGCGACGATATCGAGCCGTTGGATCGTTCGCTGAAGGTTGGCCGGCGAGCGTCCTTTGCGAAAGGCCTCAATCTCCCCGATACCGTAGAGGCTCTCGGTGGGCCCGAAGCGCGCCACGTAGGGCGAAGCCCAGAACATGCTGATCAGGGTATCCACATCGTTGCTGACCAGGGCTTGCTCGTAGCGGGGATACAGCTCGTGCAGCTCGGCAACGGTAGCCGGATCGTTGATCAGCATAATGCTCAAAACATTTTCCTCGGTGGCAGCACGCATTTGGGCATCGCCGCGCTCACCGTAATCATGGGTTCGTTGACCACCTGGCTAAGCCGCAGCTTCATGGCCACGCTGCACAGCAGGTACGCGTGGATAGGGGCAAACGACCACCGCGCGACCAGCAGCTCCACCATGCGCAGGGTGGCGGCGCGTGCCGCCTGCAGGGCGTCCGCATTGGACTCGACCACGATCCACGCATCGGGGGGCGCATCCGGGGAGCGCGACTCGGCGGACTCGAGCAGCGGTCCGGAGAGTGGTTGCTGCTTGTGTACGCGGAAGCGCAGAGTCACGTCGGCCGGACACTCGATGCCGTTGATGCAGACTTCTCCATCGCCCTGGGCGGCGTGCGCGTCTCCGGCGGAAAAGAGGGCGCCCGCGTTCAGCACCGGCAGATAAAGAATGGCTCCGGTACACAGCTCACGCACATCCATGTTGCCGCCGAAGGGGCCCGGAGGACGAGTTCTGAACTCGCCGTCTTCCGCCGGGGCAACCCCCATCACTCCACAGAAAGGACGCAGCGGGACGATAGCCGGCCCCAGTGAAAGGCTTACCTGGGGGTCGAGCGCCCAATGAAAGAGATACGGCTCACGAAACTGCTCCTTCAAAAAACCGAGCCCTTGAATCACGCTCGACCAGCCCCAGCCGCGGTGCTCCACCTGCAGCACATCGATCTGCAGCACATCGCCCGGCTCCGCGCCATCGATGCGGATGGGGCCGGTCAAGGCATGAATCCTGCCCCGGTCGATGGCCAGAAAATCCTCCACGCTCGAGCTCGGCGTCACCTGGCCGCCGCTCGCGTCGAGACAGCTCATCTGCACCGTATCTCCGGATGCGATGCTGAGTCGCGGCTCGAGCGCTCGGTTCCAGCGTGAATGGGTGGGCTCTGCGGTTAACCGGTGTTCGGCCATTCAGCTCCTTATACCGCCACCGTCATCTGCAACTCAACCAGCGCGTTGCGCGGCAAGGCGCTCACGCCAATGGCGGCGCGCACATGGCGGCCCTGGTCTTCGAACACGGCCACCAACAGATCGGAGGCGCCGTTGATGACTGCGGGCGAATCCGGAAAACCTGCAACGGCGTTCACGTAGCCATTCACGCTGACTATCTCGCGCACCTTGTCCAGCGAACCCAGCGCCTGCTTCAGCACCGCGAGCTGGGTCAAGGCACACGCGCGAGCCGCGGCGTAGCCGTCGGCAATACTTCGATCGGCTCCGGCCGTGCCGGTGATCACGCCGTCCGCGCCGGTGGAGATGGCCCCCGCGAGATAAAGCAGATTTCCGGCGGCCTTTGCGGAAAGATAATTCCCTCCGGGCGCGGGCCCGTCCGGCAGGACAATCCCCAGCTCCAGCAATCGTTGCTCAGCACTCATGTGTTCGTAATCTATATCACTTCCACTCCGCGGAACACTGGCGCCCTGGCAGAAACTTTCTTGACTGGCAAGGAACGCAGGTTAGTATGAGCCAATGAAACGAGTGGTTGCCGCTCTGATGGTCGCCGGTGCGTTGTTCCTTTCCGCGCAAACCGCGCTACACAGTCCACTCTTGCACGCGGCCCGGCAATCTCCGACAGATCTTGAAGTGGCGGGAGCGGTTTCGAGCGCGCCCCAGTTTATCTCGTACCAGGACCTGCTCCACTTACCCCAGGTCAGCTTCACGGCCGCCAATGATTCGAACTTTCCCGCACCGGCTCGCATAGGCGGCGTCGCTCTCGATCAGTTGCGGCGTTCGTTAAACGCGGATGCCGATATGGTGGTGGCGATATGCGCAGACGGTTATCGCAGCAACTACCCGGCCTCTTATCTCGCAGCCCACCATCCGGTGCTGGTGCTGACGGTGAACGGCAAATCACAGGAGAGCTGGCCCAAGGCGGAGAACGGCGGCGAGCTGGGACCGTATGTAATCGCCAACCCCGGCTTCATTCCATCGTTCAAAGTGCTCTCCCACAGCGACGAAGCGCAAATTCCCTTTGAAGTCGTGCGCCTTGACTTCCGCCGCGAGAGCGAGGTCTTCGGCCCCATTACGCCGCACGGCGACTTCGCCCCCGGCTCGCCGGTCATGGACGGCTTCCGCATCGCGCAACAGAACTGCTATCGCTGTCACAACATGGGCGCCGAGGGTGGGCAAATGGCAAAGATTCCCTGGCCCGTGCTCGCTGCGATGGCCAAAGGAAGCCCCGAATTTTTTGCCAGGTATGTGCGCAATCCCCAGGCGTTGAACCCGCACAGCAAAATGGCCGGCAGCCCCGGCTATGATGACCAGACGATTGCTGCACTCCAGGCCTATTTCGCTACTTTTGCAGGAGGACAATAAATGACCATTCGTGCCTCAAAGGCTCTGCTTCTTTTCGCGCTCGGCTTCTATTACACTCTGGTGGTCTTCAACAATACCAACGACTACAACTCCAATCTAACCTTCGTGCGTCACGTTCTGCTGATGGATACCACCTTCCCGGGAAACCACGGTATGTGGCGCTCGATTCATTCCCCCATTGTTCCCTGGCTATTTTTCGGATCCATTGTCTGCTGGGAGATCGTGACCGGTCTGCTTTTGTATTTGGGAGGAATCCTGCTCATCCGGAATCTGCGATCGAGCGCGGCCACCTTCAATGCCGCCAAGAGACTCGGAGTGGTGGCGCTCACCCTCAGCTTGCTGATGTGGCTGACAGCCTTTTTGAGTGTAGGCAACGAGTGGTTTCTGATGTGGCAGTCGAAGGAATGGAGCGGCGAATCCGGGGCTGATCACATGTTCGCGATCGCGGGCATTATCCTGCTTTATCTAGTCATGCCCGACATGGAAGGCCAGGCGTAGGTCAAAAGCTGCCACCCAGGCCCAAACAGAATTGTCATCCCGACCGGAGCGTGCCCGGATTTCCTACTACGCGGCACTCATCAACGGCCACGTGTGCGGCTTTCAGTAGAGAAAGCCGTATGAAGTTCGCCAACGCCACCAGTCTCAACAGGAAACCCGGGGGAGCGGAGCGGAGGGACCTGCTGTTTCCCTTCAGCCCTCCACCATCGATAATTTGGCCAGGGTGGAGGCCAGCACCTTGGCGCCATTCTCGATCTCCTGCGGCGCGGAATACTCGTCGGGGCGATGACTCACCCCTCCACGGCAAGGGATGAACACCATCCCGACCGGAGCGACGCGGGCCATGAACAGGGAGTCGTGATAGGCGCGGCTGACCATCTTTTTGTAGTCGAGTCCATTCTCTGCCGCAGCGTCCACCATGGCCTGGACGATGCGCGGTGAGCAGGTCGCCGGAGCATCGGCGTTGATGGGTGTAACCTGCACCTGGACATTGCGCTTGGCCGCGACGCGCGCGCAGGCATGCTCGATCTCGCGCAAGACCTGGTTTCTACGCTGCTCGTCGGTGTCCCGGATGTCAGCGTCCATCTCTATCCGGCTGGGAATACTGTTCACCGCTCCGGGATAGATTTGGCATTTGCCGACCGTTGCGCACGTGTCCACAGACCCGGTCGCAAGCGCCCGTTCTTCGATGGCCAGCACAATCTCCGCGGCGGCGCAAAAGGCGTCCTTGCGGTCATGCATGAGCACGCCACCAGCATGACCTCCCTCGCCTTCCACGCGGATGCGCAGTGCCGCGGGCGCGGCGATGCTGGTGACAATGCCCACGGCCAAACCTTCCTTTTCCAGCAGCGGACCCTGTTCGATGTGCAATTCAACAAACGCCGCATAGTAGCCATCGTGCAGGCGCACCTGGTCCAGTGAGCCCTGAAAGCCGGCCGCGGCGCGAAGCTGGGCCAGCGTGTTGCCTTCGGAATCTTTCAGGCGCTCATCTGCGCTGCTGTCCAGCCCGCCGCCCAACATCCGGCTGCCCAGGCAACCGAGGCCAAACCGTGTGGGCTCTTCGGCGGTGAAGAGCAACAACTCGATGGAACGTTGTGGTTGGAACCCGCTCTGCTGCAAAGCACGGATCGCCTCCAGGCCGCCCAGCACGCCCACCGTGCCGTCAAACTTTCCCGAGTGGGGAATGGCGTCGATGTGAGAACCGGTGCCGACTACCCCGAGCTCCGGGCGGGCGCCAGTCCACCGGGCAAACATATTGCCCACCGCGTCTTCACGCACCGACAATCCGGCGTCGCGGCATTGCGCCTTGAGCCACACCCGCGACTTCTGGTCCGCCTCAGCAAAGACCAGCCGCGAGATGCCGGGAGGTGTGTCGTCGGAAAACGAGGCCAGCTTTTCAATCTCAGAAAGCAATCGCTCTCGATCGATTCGCACTTGCATAAACATTTACCTTCCGGGGAGCGGGTGACGATTCCAGTCTTTATAGATCAGGTATTTTGCTGGAGTTTTGCCCAACGCGCCGAACCACTGCGGGCAGTAGGGCGCCATCCAGATAAAGTCTCCCGTCCGCACCGGATACCAGGAGTTCCCGAGGCGGTAGATACCGCCGCCCTGCAGCATCAGCAGCCCGTGCTCCATCACGTGAATTTCCACCTGGGCCAGCGCAGCCCCGGGATCGTACGTCATCGTGTTCACTGCGTAATCCAGACCCGGCATGGTAGGCAGCAGCTGCTTCACCTGGAGCGCCTCGTCGCCACCGAGGGGTTGCGAGTCGACGCTGTCCTCGCTGCCGAAAAGAGCGGGCGCAGGGGCCTCGTCGAGCAGAGAAATGGCAGGCTTCTCAATCACGGCCACGCGGCTTTTCGTCGACGCCTTCACGGTGTGCGGCTGGTTGGCGGGCAGATGGGCAAATCCGCCCGGAACTAGCTGGTGCGTCTTGCCGCTGGCAACCACCGAAACCGCGCCCTCAAGCACATAGAGAAAGCGCTGGCCATGGGCCGGGCCCAGCGAACCTCCCGGCTCGAACTCCGCCGTGTACTGGGTGAAGCCGGCTCCGATGGCCGGCGCTGCATGCACAATGACGGTGACAGAATCGAAACCGGGCAGGGGCATGCCCACAAACGTATCCGGCGTTTGCAGCAGGTGGGTGGGCTGGCGATCGCTGCGCGTATGTCCCAGGTTATACATGCGGAGTGCTTTGCTCCTTATTTATCGATGGTGCGTAGCAGCTGTCGAAGTTGCGCAAAAGTACCAAACCGGCGGCCAGTGCATGCTCTACATCCTGAGGCCGAACCGACTCATCGGGATGATGGCTGATGCCGCCCGGACTACGCAGAAAGATCATCGTGCTGGGAACCCGCTCCGCCATAATCATGGCATCGTGGCCGGCTCCGCTCACCATGGAGAGCGGTTCTGCTCCTATGCTGCGGATCGCATCGCTCGCCAGCGAGCACAACCGGGTATCCATGGTGACCGCGGGTTGGTCCATGAGCATTCTACTCACCGTCGTGAGACCGCGCCGTTTGGCGATCGACACCGCCTCGGCGAGCAGGTGGTTGACCGCCCGGTGGCGCACGCTATCCTCCCCATGGCGTACATCGAGGCTGGCGCGCAACTGCCCGGCAACGACATTCCCTGCTCCCGGGTGGGTGCGCAAATCGCCGACCGTGGCCACCATGCCCGGAGTCCTCAGGGCCACGCGCTCCACCTCGCTGATCCACTCTGCCGCCCCGGCGACGGCATCGTTGCGCAGCCGCATCGGCGTCGTGCCGGCATGACGGGCCCGCCCGGTAAAGGTGATGTCCGCGCGGGTCTGGCCGGCAATCGCTTGCACCACCCCCAGCGACTTATCTTCGCTTTCCAGCAGCACACCCTGCTCGATGTGAAACTCAAGGTAGCCGGCTACATCGTCGCCTAAGACGCACTGGTCGATGCTCGAGGGATCCAGTCCAAAGGATGTCAACGCGTGTGCCAGGGAAATCCCCTCGCCATCCTTGGTGGTCAGCAGCTCCGCATCCAGGCGGCCAACCAGCGCCCGGCTGCCGATGAAGGGAAGGCTGTAACGAACACCCTCTTCTTCTGAGAATCCGATCAGTTCGATGGCGAAGGGCAGCTTCTCGCCCTCCAGCGACTCGATCAGGGCCAGCCCCATCATCACGCCCAGGATCCCGTCAAACGCGCCGCTGTTGGGCACCGTGTCGAGATGCGAACCGATCATCAGAGACGTGCTCGAGGACCCAGGATAGTGCCCACGGAGATTGCCCGCTGCATCGGTCACCACCTGCATGCCCGCTGCTTCCATCCAGCCCTGCGCGGCCTGCATGCACTCGCGCATCGCGGGGGAGAGAAAGGTGCGCTTGATCTGGCCTGGCTCTTCGGTGAATTGGGCGAGGTAGAGGCAGCGGGCAATGACTTTCTCCGCCTGCTCTCGCATTTCAGTTTGCATCAAAACTCTGTCCTGACCGCGAATCTGGAGATGTGGGAAGTACCCCTGTTAGATTAACCTGTCGAGGCTCAACCACGGCTCAAGGGAAGGGACGGGTGCCCCAGGTTCGCCCCAGCGTACCTGGGCCGAAAACGATGGGGCGACCCGGATTTCCTGTACGCTGCACTGGACACGACCGCGTATGCTGCTTTCTTTAAGGAAAGCAGCATGAAGTGCGTCAACGCCACCGAACTCAACAGGAAATCCGGGGGAAGCCCGACAACCGCTTTGTTCCGTATCAGAGGAAAACGGATTTTCCCGCAAGCTCCCGTTAGCGAAATAGGGAGAAGCATTCGAAAAGAACATCTTCAGCCCAGGTACGCTGGGGCGAACCTGGGGCACCCGTCTCTTTCCTAAAGTTCCGTTAATTGGAAGGTTTTTGAAACGCAAGTCACTTTCTGCAGATACGGGCCACGATATTTCCAAAGGGCTCATCCGTAGGCACGAAGATCTGGTTGGGATTTGTCTGCCCGAAGCGGGAGAGATCGACCAGCAGACAGTGCTTGTTGGGCATAGCCAGCTCCATGTCCAAAATCTCCGGTACGGCTTCGAGTGCTGCCTGGGCCATGGCGTAGAGGGTGTGTTGCACCGACTTGCTGTCGTGCTCGGCAAAGGCCTGGATCAGCGTCTCACGCAGCTTGCTGCGCAGCTGGTCGAAGGGCAAAACCGCGGACTGATATTTCCATTGCGCGCGCATCGATGTGCCGAAGAGGCGGTCCGCCGTCTCCGGCAAAGTGGTAAGCGCGTCGCGCAGATATCCTTCGAAGCCGGAATGGGCTGTCTTGAGCAACACTAGGCCGTCAAGGCCCGAGGTGACAGAGACCCCTCCACCCTGCACATACGTAACCGCTGTGGTTTGGGTCTCGCTGCTGCCGCGAACAAAGGTGGAGGGATGCGGCTTGCCCTGGACCAATGCGTGATCCCAGGGAGTGCTGGCAATGGTAATGGCGACGTGTTCGACCTGGGGGTTGCGAGCGAGAAAAAACTCGGCCAGCTCACGGGCAAAGTCTTCCATACACTCGGCCGTGCTTTCGCGGGCGCGCGAATACACGGTGTTCTTCATCGTGTCCGTGGGCAGGATCTCGCTGTTATCGCCCACGGTGAAGCAGCTTTCGAAGTCGCCGGAGAGCAGTACTTCGACCTTCCATTCCTTTACGGTATGCAGCGGACCATCGCGCTGCACCTTCATCACGCGCACGCTCGATTTCCCGTAGGTATTCTCGGCTAGGGCAATCACCGGCTAGCTCCCCCTGTAGGTGGTATAGCCATTTGGACTCAAGAGTAACGGAACGTGCAAATGGGTGTCGTCCAGGCGCACGGTCACGATGATCTCCACCGTGACGTAAAGCCCCTTGACCCCTTGTGCCGCGTGGTAGGTTCCAGTCTCAAAGCGCAGCCGGTATTGCCCCGGCCGTAGAACTCCATCCTGGGGCAGAAGGTTGGTACAGCGGCCATCGCCGTCGGTCTCGCACGCACCCAGTTTTTCCCATTGGCCGGAGGGGCCGGCGTATTCCAGGTGCACCATCATGCCGGCAGCCGGGCGGCCGAGCGCGGTGTCAAGTACATGGGTGGAGATGCGGCTCACGCTGCCCCCGGTCCAGCCAGCCACTTGCGCAGTCTTAGCTGCATGATCTGCTGTTGTTGCGCCGCCGATTCGAGCAACTCCTCCGCCGGATCGTTGCTCAGGCGCTGCTCAAGTATCTGCAGCATTTCCGCCGGCTGTTTCCCGCTGGCGCATACGATAAAGATCCGCCCAAAACGCTCTTCGTAAACGCGGTGACCCTGTTGCATCCGCAGTAGGATAGCAGCATCGGCTTCTATCATTCGGCTCTGCTCAGAGCTTGACCACGCGGCGGAGGCTGCAGTGGTCTTATTCTGCGCGTGCTTTTCTCCAATGCGCGGATGGCTGCGGAAGGCTTCCAGCCAATCCGCTTCGGGTAGACGCTGCCAGCAACGGTCAGCGGCTGCGAAGAGACTCGGCTCGTCGGCAAACGGGCGCATCGCTGCTAACTGCGCTGCCCAGGCTCGGGAGCCGCAGCAGGAGAGGACTTCTTGCGCGGCCTCATCGCGGGGCAGCGCATGCCAACGCACCAGCACTCGATTCACTGAAAGAGGCCCTCGAGAAACTCCTGCAACAGGTTGCCGGAGACGCGGAGCCGGTAAACGGCGCTGGAGCGAATGTCATCGATAGGAGCGACCTCAGTTTCCAGCGCCTGCCGCGCTTCGCCGGCCAGGGCCGGACTCCACGCCCGGCCAAGCAGCACCTCTTCTGTGCGCCGCAGCCGCAACGGTGTGACCGCCATACTGCCAATGGCCAGCCGCACTTCTTCGATCTTGTTGTTGGAGACTCGGCCCAGCCCGGCCAGGCAGAGCTTGGCGATGGCTTGCGCGTTGCGCGTGCCCACTTTGCGCGAGTAGGCGTGGTACCCGGAAAATCGCGGTTGCAGCGCAATGCCGGAGATGATCTCATCGGGCGCCAGCCTGGTCTGCTTGTAACCGGTATGGAAGTCGACATAGGGCATGCGCCGCAGGCCGCGAGTAGAAATCAAGAGCAGCTCCGCCTCGTAGACCAGCAACGCGGGAAGGGAATCAGCGGCCGGAGATGCGTTCACGATGTTGCCGCCGAGCGTGCCCCGGTTTTGGTTGGCAATGCTGCCGGTCCACGAGGCCGCGCGGGCGAGCAGGGGGAACTCCTGTGCCACGACCGGATGATTTCTCAGATCGCTGTAAGTGCATCCCGCGCCGATGATCAGTTCCTGCTCGGTGCGTTCCATGCGGCGCAACTCCGGCAGCCCCCACAGGCTGACCAGCTTGCGTGCCCCGAGTCTCCCCGCGCCATACTGCACCATCACTTCGGTGCCGCCGGCAATCGGCAGCCACACCCCGGGCTCGCGCGCCAGCATTTCGAGCACCGCGGATAGCTTGCCGGGTGCTACCAACTCGTACTCGGAAGGCTGGGCCCTCATGTCTCGAGGCCTGTCTGTGCCGCTTCCAATACCGCTTGAAAGATGCGCGTATAGCCGGTGCAGCGGCACAGGTTTCCGCCCAGCCCTTCGCGCACCTGTTCCAGCGTCGGCGAAGGATTGCGATGCAGAAGATGCACCGTGGCCATAACCATCCCCGGCGTACAAATGCCGCACTGCGCGCCTCCGCACTTGAGAAACGCCTTCTGTACCGGATGCAGGACGCCGTCGCGAGCAAGTCCCTCGATGGTGCACAACGCGGCCCCCTGGGCCTGGAGCACGGGAACCAGGCAGCTGTTCACCAGCTCACCGTTCATCAGCACGGAGCAGGAACCGCACTCTCCTTCGCCGCAGCCCTCCTTGGTTCCGGTAAGGCCCAGTTCGGTGCGCAAGACGTCGAGCAAGCGCTCCATGGGATAGACCGACACGGTATGGGCAACGCCATTCACGGTGAAGGAAACTTCATATCGAGCATTCAGAGCACCGGCGCTCATTGGCTTCCCTCCGCGGCCAGCGCAGCAGATAAGGATTCTTCCGGGCGATCAGGCTCCGCCGTCAGCCCGCGATAGATATCTTCCGGCAGCAGCGGGATGGCGTTAAAGTTGACCCCGGTCGCGTGAACGATGGCATTCACGATCGCGGGTGCGGGCCCGTCCATGGGTAACTCGCCGATGCCTTTGGCCCCATAGGGTCCGTACTGGTAAGGCACTTCTTCGAAGAACACGCGAATAGGCGGTATATCTTCCGCGGTGGGCATGATGTAGTTGGTCATCTGGTTATTGATCATCTGCCCGTCCTTCCACTGCACCTTCTCATAAAGTGCGTAGCCGATGCCCTGGGCAACCCCACCTTCAATTTGTCCGGCGGCGAGAACCGGATGCAGCACCTTGCCAATCTCCTGCAGGGCAACAAAGTCATCGATGGTGACGCTGTAAGTCGAGGTGTCGACTGTAACTTCTGCCACGTACACTGCCCAGGCATAAGCTCCATAGGCCTCGCCGCTATATAACTCATCATTCCAGAAAATATTCGGCGCCGCCTCATAGCGGCTGAAAGATTGCAGCTCACCAAACTGCTTGCGGTATGCCATGCATGCGGCCAGGAACTGCTCGCGGCCGGCGGAAGGCTCAAGCAACCCGCTATCGATTAAGGTTTGCTGCATCTTCAACGCCGCCGTCTGCACAATCCTGCCGATGATCATCGCCGTGCGCGAAGCCACCGTCGGCCCGCTATTCGGGCTGACGCTGGTATCGATGGGAGCCATGCTGATGTCGTCGTACTCCAATCCCAGCGTCTCCGCGGCAATCTGGCAAAGAATGGTGTTGGTTCCCTGGCCGAACTCGGTACTCGACACCAGCACGCGCAGGCCGCCTGCTGCCGTCGCTTCCAGGCCAACCAGCGCATTCAGATAGCGCTCTCCGGAGCCAGTAAAGCCGGCGCCGTGCAGAAATGCCGCGATGCCGATGCCTTTCTTCTTCGCGCTGCCAGGGTTCTGCGCCGCGAACTGCTCCACCTTGGCGTGATAATCGGTGAGTTCGAGTGCGCGTTCGAGCATCTGATCGAGAACGATCGGCTCATGGATGACTTGATTGGTCGCAGTCGTCATCCCCTGGTGCAACAGATTACGCCGGCGGAATTCG
Organism: uncultured Acidobacteriaceae bacterium; assembly: GCA_963788515.1. GTDB lineage: Bacteria > Acidobacteriota > Terriglobia > Terriglobales > Acidobacteriaceae > PALSA-350. Next base: position 209,111 of record CAWBGZ010000014.1, on the reverse strand, counting down.
TCGGGAGCGATGCCGATGGTCTTCGCCACGTGGTCCATGTGACGCTCCATAGCAAACAGGCTTTGAGGAGCGCCGAAGCCGCGGAAGGCGCCGTGCGGCGGCGTGTTCGTGGCATACGCTTTGGCGTGGACGCGGATATTCGGCCAGAAATAAGGACCGCCTGCGTGGATAGTCCCGCGCGAAAGCACGGTCGAGGATAAGGTCGCGTAAGCGCCGCCATCGGTAGCGAATTCGATCTCGGCGGCGAGCAGCTTACCGTCGGCGCTGACCGCGGTGCGGTGCCGGGTGCGCGAGGGATGCCGCTTGGTGGTGGCCGCCATATCTTCCATGCGGTCATAGATAATCTTCACCGGCCGTTTTGATTTCATGGCCAGCAGTGACGCGTGGGCGGCCAGCATCGAGGGATATTCTTCTTTGCCGCCAAAGGCTCCGCCGGTCTCGGCCTGGATCACACGCACGCTTTCCGCAGGTAAGTCTGTGAGGGCCACCAGGGCTTTGTGTACGTAAAACGGGCATTGCATCGAGCCCCAGATGGTCAGTCCTGCCGTGTCTCCCGCCTGTGCGATCACTCCGTTGGGTTCGATGTACAGCTGCTCTTGCGCCCCGGTGCTGTATTCTCCTTCGACAATCCAGGCCGCGTCCTTCCAGGCCTGGTCTACATCGCCCTTTTCCATCCGGTAGCTTTTGAAGATGTTGTCCTTGCCCCAGATGATCGGATCGCAGCGCTCGCTTTCTTCAATGGTATGAATCGACGGTGAAGGCTTGTAGCAGATCTTCACGGCCGCCACGGCGGATGCCAGTGCGTGCCGGTCGGGGTGCGCAAGCAGCAGGATCGGTTCTTCCGGATGATTGACCACTCCTTCTGCCAGGCAGGGCTGGTCGTCCAGGATAAGCGAGACGACATTGCGGCCGGGAATGTCTTTGGCGGTCACGATGGTGAACTCGTGCCACGCGACGCCCTCGCCGAATTTGATCTCTTCAATCGCGCCGCGGGCAATCGTGCTGCGCACCGTCGCGCCAAAAATCATGCCCGGCAGCGAGAGATCGTCGATATAGCGAGCCTGTCCGGTGAGCTTGGGGACCCCCTCTTTGCGGGGAACGGAGACGCCGACTACGCGGGTTTGCAAATAGGGACCTCCTCTCGCACTTTCTGCTGACCTTCTTTGGCTTGTCGTTCAGAGTCAAAGTATCTGCCTTTGATTCTTAACCGGCGATCACGCAGGCGCAAGTTTTTCCTCGTGCCTCTGCTCTCTCCCGATGGGGGGACCGGGGAATAAACCCTCCTTAAATACGGCGACGCCTCGGACAAACGTCGCTTTCACCCTGCCGTGCAATCGCTCGCCTAGGTAAGGGGACACCGTGTGCCGGTAATGCAAATCCGCCGTGCTTAAAGTGAACTCGGCATCAGGATCGAAGACCACCAGGTCCGCGTCGTGCCCCGCGGCGATCGCTCCTTTGTGTTCCTCCAGCCCAGCAAGCTTCGCCGGCTGCGCGGACATCCAGCGCGCCAGGTCTTGCATAGGAAGACCCCGCTTGCGCATCTCCGTCCAAACAACTGAGATGGCCGCACTGAGGCTGGCAATCCCTCCCCATGCCGTGCGGAAGTCTCCTTCTTTCATGTGCGGCGGGCAAGGGGAGTGATCGGTGGCGATCAGATCGATGATGCCATCGCGGAGGCCTTGCCACAGCGCTTCGCGATTAGCGCGCGCGCGGATAGGCGGCGCGCACTTGAAGAGTGTGCCGCCGGCGGGAATCTCTTCCGCGAAAAAGTGCAGGTAGTGAGGACAGGTCTCCACCGTAACCGGCAGACCCTCCGCACGAGCCTGGCGCAGATCTTCGAGCGCCAACGACGTCGACAGATGAACAATGTGCAGGCGAAACCGATACTTTCGGCAAAGCCCGATCAGCATGCGGATCGCGGCCAACTCCGACTCGTCAGGACGCGAGCGCAGCCAGGTGGAGTACTGCCGCCAGTCATCCTTATCTCCCCCTCGATAGAGATGCTCGGCTAACTCCGCGTGGACCAGAAGAGGCAAGCCGCTACGGGCGAGGGCAGGCGACGCGGCCTCGAGTTCTCGCGGCTCGATCATGGCCAGACCTTCAATGCCGGGATCGACCAGGAAGCATTTGAACCCGGCCACGCCTGCTGTCGCGAGGGGCGCAATGTGTTCCTGGTTTTGGCCCGTCAATCCGCCCCAGGGCGCCCAGTCCACATGGCATTGGCCGGCGGCCGCATCCCGCTTGGCTTGGAGCGCGGCCACCGTGGTGGTCTCGGGCAGGCAATTGAGCGGCATATCGACCAGGGTGGTGTAGCCCCCGGTCGCGGCGGCGCGGGTGGCGGTTGCGAAGCCTTCCCATTCCGTCCGGCCCGGTTCGTTCACATGCACATGCGAATCCACCAACCCCGGCAGTAGCACCAGGTCGCCGAACGAATGCAGCAGCGCGCCATCGGGCACGTCTCCTGCCTCGCGCACTGCTTGAATGCGTCCATGTTCTACGATCACTGCTGCCGGCCGCACTCCCTCGGGCATTACCACGCGGCTGGAGACAAAGGCCTGTGTCATACTTCGGATATTCGGGCAGCCCTTTGGAGAGTGCAAGTGAAATCGCCGACGGGGGATGAACATGCAGACTGAGAATGACTTCATGCAATTGGCCATCCGGATGGCCACGGAAAATGTGCGCAGCGGGGAGGGCGGCCCTTTTGGAGCGGTCGTCGTCAAGTACGGAGAGGTCGTCGCCACCGGAGTCAACCGCGTGACCTCGGCCAATGATCCAACCGCTCACGCCGAGGTGAACGCGATCCGCGCGGCGTGCAAAGCGCTGGGGACCTTTCAGTTACCGGGCTGTGTGCTTTACACCAGTTGTGAGCCTTGCCCTATGTGTTTGGGCGCGATCTACTGGGTCCGGCTGGACTCGGTCTATTTCGGCAACACCTGTCACGACGCGGCCGAAGTTGGCTTCGACGACTCGCTCATCTATGAGGAGATGAAGGTGCCGCGAAGCCAGCGCAAGGTGCCGATGGTGCGCCTGTTGCCGGATCATGCGATTGAGAGTTTTCGTGCCTGGCAGGAACACCAGGCAAAGATCGCCTATTAGGCTGCGGCTTCTTTTCTGTTGGTCCCTGGCCCCACTTCCGTCTATGCTCCCGTATGAGCACTCGATTCCTGGCGCTGCTGGTTTGCATCTTGTCTGCTGCCAGCTCCTTTGCGGCTGTTTCGCCGCCGATTCCCGTCAAAGTCGTGGTTATTTCGCTCTTTGAGCCTGGAGCCGATCAGGGCGACACACCAGGCGAGTATCAGTATTGGGTCGAGCGCGAGCACCTTGACCGCGTCTTTCCTTTTCCCCAGGGATTTCACGATCTGCGCATGAACGACCAAGGTGTCCTGGGAGTGCTGGCTGGGGTCGGCACGGCGAGAGCTGCCGCCTCCATCATGGCCCTCGGCCTTGATCCTCGTTTCGATCTCAGCAAGGCCTATTGGCTGATCGCTGGGATTGCCGGAGCCGACCCCGAAGATGCTTCTCTGGGCTCCGCCGTCTGGGCAGAGTGGGTAGTGGATGGCGATCTGGCCTACGAGATCGACAGCCGGGAGATTCCTCCGCAATGGACCACCGGCTATGTCCCACTGAACAAGACGAAGCCTTACGAACAGCCGCGTGATGACACCCACTTCGCCATGTTTCATCTCAACCCTGGTCTGAGTGAATGGGCTTACCAGGAAACGAAAGCGGTCAAGCTCGACGACTCGCCTCAGCTGGAAGCGGCGCGGGAAAACTTTGCCGGAGCGAATGCCCGCCGTCCACCTTTCGTCCTTAAAGGCGATACGCTTTCCGCTTCCACCTTCTGGCACGGTCAGCTGCTCGATCAATGGGCGAATCAATGGGTTAAGTACTATACGAACGGCAAGGGTAATTTTGTTACTTCCGCTATGGAAGATTCCGGTGTTTTGCAATCGCTGACCTATCTTCATCACGCCGGCCGCGTCGATCTGGATCGGGTGATGGTGCTGCGCACCGTAAGCAACTTCGATCAGCCGCCCATCGGGTTAACGGCTGCCGAAAGCCTGGCCGCCAGCTCGGGCCACCGCTATAGCGCGTATCTGCCGGCGCTCGAAGCCGCGTATCGCGTGGGGAATGTCGTCGTCTCAGAGATTGTTACGAATTGGGGCCGCTACCAGAATCGCATACCGGGCTCGCAGCTAAAGGAGAAACCATGAGCACGACGGTGCCGGGACACACCACGCGCACGCTGAGTTATTTCGAGCGAACCTTCCATATCCAGGAACGGGGATCCACGTGGCGCACGGAGATTCTCGCTGGAGCGACTACGTTTCTTACCATGGCATACATCGTGTTTGTAAACCCGGGCATACTGAGCGAGGCAGGAATGCCGGTGCCCGCGGTGGCCGCAGCCACCTGCCTGTCGGCGGCTATCGGTTGCATCCTGATGGGCCTTATTGCCAACTATCCCATTGCCCTGGCGCCGGGCATGGGGCTGAACGCGTACTTCGCCTTTACCGTCGTCAAGGGCATGGGTGTTCCGTGGCGGACCGCGCTGGGCTGCGTGTTCATCTCCGGCTGTGTTTTTTTGCTGTTGACGGCGGCTGGGATTCGCCAGTTGATCGTGAACGCCATTCCCCGGGAGCTGTTTGCGTCGGTGGCTGCGGGGGTGGGGCTGTTCGTCGCCTTTGTGGGCCTGCGTGATGCCGGCATCATCGTGCCTAACGCCGCGACCGTCGTGGGCATGGGCAACCTGCGCGCACCGCAGACCGCGCTGGCGTGCGTCTGTCTGCTCACCATTGCCGTGCTCCAGGCGTGGAGGGTGCGCACCGCCATGCTGCTGGGCATTCTGGGCACCACGGCTGCGGGTTTCGCGCTGGGCATCGTCAAGTGGCACCCCGTCCACTACCGCATGCAGGACCTGACCGCGACCGCATTTCAGCTCGACATTCGCGGGGCTCTGCACTTAGGAGGAAGCTTCGGCGCCGGCCTACTGGAAGTTGTTTTCGTCTTTCTGTTCGTCGACCTGTTTGATAACGTGGGCACGCTGGTCGCGGTGACCAAGAAGGCGGGACTGGTCAAGCCGGACGGCGAGATCCCACGCTTGAACCGTATTCTCTTTGCCGACGCCACGGCGACGCTGGCCGGTTCCATGGCGGGTACCAGTACCGTCGTCAGCTACATTGAGAGCGCGGCAGGAGTCGCTGTTGGCGGCAGGACCGGCATAGCCTCCATCGTCACCGGCCTGCTTTTCCTGATGGCTCTGTTTGTGGCGCCGCTCGTTGCCAGCATTCCCATCGCGGCGACAGCACCGGCGTTGATCCTGGTGGGCGCCTTGATGATCTCTGCCGTCACCGAGATCGAATGGGCAGACCCCATGGTGGCGGTGCCCGCATTTCTCACCCTGATCACCATTCCACTTACATTTTCAATCGCCAACGGCTTGGCCTTCGGCATCACGTCCTTCGCGATCCTACGGCTGTTACGTGGCCAGGCCACCCGGCAGGACTGGATGCTCTTCACCTTGGCGGCACTCTTCATCCTGCGCTTCATCTACATGGCGAAGAACTAAGCGCTGCCGCGGAGAAAAACTTGACGAGTAATTTTTCGCGGGACCGATTCAACCCACTGTAGCAGTTGGAACTGGACGGGTGCCCCAGGTTCGCCCAAGCGTACCTGGGCCGAAAACGGTTTCTTCGAATGCTTTTAGCTAGTTTCCCAACCGGACTTAAGTTTCGAAGAAGGGGATTCTGTTGCGCCTCTGGCAGAAAGCAATCGTCGGGCTTCGCCCGGTCATTTTCGGCCCACGTACGCTGAGGCGAACGTGGGGCACCCGTCCAGTTCCAACTGCGTCTGTGGGTTAGTGGATGGTTTTCATCTTGCGCGACATGTAATCCATCAACAGGTATTCGCCCAGCGTGTCGGGGGTGGTGAAGTACGCCTTGCCGCGGCACATCTTGGTCATCTTCTGCACGAACTGCACCAGGCCAAGATCTGAAGCCAGCATAAAAGTATTGATCATGATGTTCGAGCGCTTGCAGCGAGCTACTTCTTCCAGCGTCTCACTCACCACCAGGGGATCGAGTCCGAAGGCATTTTTATAAATCCGCCCATCCGGCAACGTAAGCGCAGAAGGCTTGCCATCGGTGATCATCACAATCTGCTTCATGTCTTTGCGCTGCCGCTCCAGAATCCGCTGTGCCACGCGCAGTCCCTCGCGGGTATTGGTGTAGTGCGGACCAACCTTGACCCGCGCAATCTGGGAGATCGGCACTTCCTCCGCCGAGTCGTGAAACAACACCAGCGAAAGCGAGTCGCCAGGATACTGGGTGCGAATCAAATGCGAGAGCGCCATCGCCACCTTCTTGGCCGGCGTGAAGCGGTCCTCACCATACAGGATCATGGAGTGAGAACAATCCAGCATCACCACCGTGGCGCAGGAGCTCTGATACTCGCACTGGTGCACGTGCAGATCGGAGTACTCCAGGTTGAGAGGCATGGAGATGCCTTCGCGGGCGATGGCCGCGCTCAGCGTGGTGGTCGTATCCAGATTGAGCACGTCGCCGAATTCATACATCTTGGAGGCGCCGCTGGCTTCAATGCCGGTGGCAAAATGCCTGGTATCGTGGCGTCCAAAGCTCGATTTGCCCAGCGACCCCAACAGATCGCGCAAGGTCTTGAATCCCAGAAAGTCCAGACTCTTGTCGGTTACCTCGAAGCGCACCCGGCCCTCGGCCATGCCGGCCTGGCCGCCTGCCGATTGCTGATTTGGATCTTGTCGTCCCTGGGTGGAGATGTAGTTCTCCTGCTCCATGCGTTGCATGATCTTGTCGATGAGCTGGTCCAGCTGGCCATTCTCGACCATCTCGTCGATGCGCTGTTGCATCTCGCCATCGAAAAGATCGCCCGCTTCCAGGGCCTGCCGCAACGCCTCACGCAGGTTGTCGATCGTGTGCTCGCCATCGAGCTCAGCAAACCGCGACCACGGATCCTGAAAGCCGGAATCCAGCAGATATTCCGACAGAGCCTTGAGCAGGTCTTCCATGCTCATCTCCGAGGCCGGGTCGCCGGTGTATTTTGTGTAGCGAATTCGTTTCATCCACAGATCCTCGAGGAAGAACGGGAAGCACGACCGGCGAGAAGGACGGGCGTTCTAGTTGAAGCCACGGCGGGTTCGCCTCTGCTCCTGGAACTCGTCATAATCGCGATCCTGCTCCACCCGCTCCTGCTTCCGCGTGGCCTTCTCCTGGGCGCTGAAGCCGCGTTCTTCACTACGGCTAAGGCGCTTGTGGGCGTACATGCCTTCGAGCAGGAACTCCGCCCCAGCTACCGCAATCTCCGGCGCGTCGGAAGCCTTAACGGAGATCGGCGATAGTTGCGAAAACAGCCCCTGGATCTGCTTTAGCTCTTCCAGGATGGCCAGCGACGGCTGATCGTCGTCGATGCGGACCGTGCCTCCCAGGTTGAACCATTGCTCGATCTGCTGCGTATTGGTGCCGGAGAAATACTTGTCGAAGATCTTGCCGATCGCAGCACGAATCAGATCCCGCACCACCACATCGGCGCCGCGCATCTCGCCTTCATACTCCAGCTCGAGCTTCCCGGTGATGCCGGGCATGGCGGCATAGATATCGCTCATCCGCGGCACCACCAGTTTTTCTCCATGCAGCAGCGCGCGCCGTTCGGCGTTCGAAACCACCAGTTCCATGGTCGAGATGGGCAGACGCTGGCTGACACCGCTGCGCTTATCCACCTTCTTGTCTTCGCGGGCAGAGAAGGCCACCTGCTCGATCACCTCGCGCATGTACTGCGGCACGGTGATCTTGGTTGCGCCCCGGTCGCTCCAGGCCTCCTGGGCGGTAATGGTCATGCCCTCTTCGATGGTCTCGGGATAGTGGGTGCGGATCTCCGAGCCGATTCGGTCCTTGAGCGGGGTGACGATCTTGCCTCGTGCCGTGTAATCCTCTGGGTTGGCGCTGAAGGTGAGAACGATGTCCAGTTCCAGGCGGACGGGATATCCCTTAATCTGCACATCGCCTTCCTGCATGATGTTGAAGAGCGCCACCTGGATCTTCCCCGCAAGATCGGGAAGTTCGTTGATGGCAAAGATTCCCCGGTTGGCCCGGGGCAGTAGGCCGTAGTGCATGGTCAGCTCATTGGACAAGTCCTGGCCGCCGCGCGCTGCTTTGATGGGATCAAGATCGCCTACCAGGTCAGCCACCGTAACATCGGGTGTTGCCAGCTTCTCAACGTAGCGGTCTTTGCGGGGCAGCCACGCGATCGGCGTTGCCACGCCCTGGGAAGCGACCAGATCGCGGCATCGCTTGCACAAGGGGTGATAGGGGTTGTCACGGATCTCGCAGCCCGCGATGTATGGCATTTGCTCATCGAGCAGTTCGGTCAGCCCGCGCAGTATCCGGCTCTTGGCCTGCCCGCGCAGGCCAAGCAAAATGAAATTCTGCTTGGACAAGACCGCGTTCACAATTTGCGGCACAACCGTATCTTCATAGCCTATGATGCCGGGGAAGACGGTCTGCCGGCTCTTCAACCGGGCAATCAGGTTCTCGCGCAACTCGTCTTTCACGCTGCGCTTTTTCAAGCGCGCTTCGTAGAATTCCTTGCTGGTTTGTAGCTCACCCAGAGTTTGGGGAAGACGGCTCGACGAGGACATGATTTTGCTCCTTAGAGCGGATTTCCTGTTGCGATGTACGAACGAGAGTGCGAGAACACTTCTCCTGAACGGGGCCAGAACCCCTATTCTCACCTTACACCATGAGCAGATCCGCTCTGAGGCAAGCTACATGACATGTCCGTTACGGCCGGCGGTCGCACTTGCTTGCACGCCCCGGCGCAATTTTGGCAGCATCGCAGTGTAGAAGGCGATTAACCGTTCCGTGCGCTCGCCATCAGATCGCATCGCCAACAACTCGATGCGGAAGGCAAGGTCGGTGGGCGACGCCCAGGCCAGGCGAAAGGCAACCGGTTCATCCAGATCGAAAGCCCGGTGCGCCTTCTCACCGCCCATTAGCTCCAGTACTTCAAAATGCAGCGCCGTGCACTCCTCGCGCATGGCGCGGGAAGCGGGTAGACCCTCGTCCGAAAAGAAATCGACTTCGGCCTGTAGAAAGCTGCGTGAGTTATCCAGGTTCTCAATCTCAAAACGCTTTGCTCCCTGGCACAGAATGTCCATCCGTCCGTCGGGATAGTTCTCTAGAATGCGAACGATCTCGGCGGTGCAGCCGACCACGGCCAGGCCTTCGCGTTGAGCACAGACCACTCCGAAAGCTATCTTCTCTGCCAGGCAAACACCGATCATCTCTTTATAACGATCTTCGAAAATGTGGAGCGGTAGGGCTGCTTCGGGAAACAGCACTACTTCGAGCGGAAACAAAGGTATCTTCATTCTGCTAGCTATTATGCTCGTCTTTCTCGTGCTTGCGGCCCGTTGTCAAGGCTATGGTTTTGATCCCCTACGACCCGGATTTTCCCATACGTTGCGCTGGAGACGGCCGGGTGTGTGGTCCCGGCCAGCCGGGACTGCATGAAGTTCCTCAACGCCAGCAACTGCTACAGGAAATCCGGGGGATCTGGGCTACTTTAAGCCGGGTGCGCGACCCCGTTTTCTTCCACCGGAATTATCGTTCAGCAGGTGAACATTGGGAATAGAACTTTCACTCCAGTTCTTCGAGCAACGCCTGCATTTCACCCAGCGCATGGGCATTACCGGTCCGTTGCGCACTGGCGATTCCCTGAGCGAGGCGCGCCTTGGCTTCACCCGTTCGTCCTGTCTTGACCAGCGTCTGCGCCGCCATGAAGTACCCGGCGGTGTAATCCGGATGGGTGGAGAGCAGCCGGTCGAACTCCGCCAGCGAGACATCCGTCTGTCCCTGGTTGGCATACTCCATCGCTAACCCGTAACGGGCGAAGGCATCTCCCGGGTTATGCGTCAGTATCTCGGTAAGCATGGCTATCTTGTCCATAGGTTTCTTTCTACTGTACAAGCCTTTTCCGCGACCACCTGCCGGATTTCCTGTTGGTATTGGTGGCGCTGGCGCGCTCCATGCGGTCCCGGCTGGCCGGCACCGCACACGTGGCCGTCTCCAGCGCAGCGAGGCAGGAAATCCGGCGTGCCGGGTACGGAATTTGCATTCATCGCCGCAATTGTCGAGACTTGAGCAAGAGCATCGCAACCAGGCATCCGTTTTACGAGGCGCAAACCCTATGGCCGATCCTCCGCTTCCGCCCCGCAAGATTGCGGACTCACGGTCCGAAATGACCGAACTCATCCTGCCCAACGACACCAACACCCTGGGCAACCTGCTGGGCGGCCGGCTCATGCACTACATCGATCTGGTCGCTGCGATGGCCGCCTACCGCCACGCCCGATCTTATGTGGTCACCGCGTCGATGGACCACATCGACTTTATTGCGCCTGTGCATGTCGGCGATCTGTTGATTCTGAAATCCTCTCTCAATCGCGCTTTTCGCACCTCTATGGAAGTGGGCGTCAAGGTGTGGGTGGAACACACCATTGACGGTACCTTGCGTCACGTCGCGTCGGCGTACCTTACCTTTGTTGCGGTCAACCCGCAGGGAGGCCGGGTGCGGGTGCCCCCATTGGAGCCCGAGACGGAAGAGGACAAACGCCGTTACGATGATGCAGGGCGCCGCCGCGAACAAGGCGAACGCGAACGCGAGCGCAAGCGGAGCGCACGCTCGGACACTTTAACGCATTTTTGCTAATACTGTGGTCCGGTGGGATCGGCTATGTGCGGCCATTCTTTTGCGGAATGGCCGCGTCGGGTTCGGTTTCCTGGTCTACACCATTAGCAAAAATGCTTTGGCCGATTCCGGTCACCAGCACTCAGGTTCTTAAAGGGGTTTTATATGGCACACATGCAGACGCCGCCAGGGCCGCAAACCCTCCCGGGAGTATCGAACATCATCGCCATCGGTTCGGGCAAAGGCGGAGTGGGCAAGACCACACTCGCCGTGAACCTGGCGACCGCGCTGGTCAAGTTGGGCTTTCGCGTCGGCCTCATCGACGCGGACATCTACGGACCCAACGTTCCTCTCATGATGGGCATCGGCCAGCAACCGCGCGTCCTCGAGAACAACCAGATCGAGCCCTTGGTCGCCCACGGCGTCAAACTTATCTCGGTTGGCTTTATCTCACCCGGAGATAAGCCACTAGTGATGCGCGGCCCCATGTTGCATCAGATCATTCGCCAGTTTCTACAACAGGTGCAGTGGGGAGAACTCGATTTTCTTCTGGTCGATCTCCCGCCGGGCACTGGGGATGTTGTGATCTCGCTGGTGCAGACGGTTCCCCTCACCGGTGCGGTCATCATTTCGACCCCATCGGATGTCTCGCTTCAGGACGCTCGTAAGGCGCTGGAGATGTTCCATCAGGTCAACGTCGAAGTGCTGGGCCTGGTGGAAAACATGAGCCAGTTCACCTGCCCCCACTGCAATCAGGTGATCGACATCTTTTCCCGGGGCGGCGCCGAGCGTCTGGCTAAGCAAGCCAATCTGGCGTTCCTGGGCTCGATCGAACTGGACTCGGAAATACGCCACGGAGGCGACCATGGCCTGCCCATCGTTCTGGCCGGGGAAGGCAACACGCACGCGCGGCAATTCTTCGAGGTGGCGCGCAAGGTCGCAGAACGCGCACTCGCCTTGTCGGCGAAAGACGAGAACATCTTTGAAATCACTTAGGCCCCTGTGTCGGGCTCGAGTGTGGATAGGGAAGATGGGCGGAAGGGCACGGGCTTCAGCCCATACGTAAATCAAGCGGAGTTATCGGGCCCTACAGGCTGCGGAAAAACTCACGAAGGGCACGGCTTCAGCCATGCCGTAGAGTATGCGATGGGAGAGGGCTTCAGCCCCTGAGGTACGGTTTCCCAATGATTCGCGGCGAATTTCCTTGTGACCACTAGCACCTCATCGCCTTCACAGACTGCGAAAGATGGGCGATTTTCGTCCGGCACCTCCCAAAAGACGTACCTCAGGGGCTAAGCCCTCATAGCTGTGGCTTTTTACGGCACGGCTAAAGCCGTGACCTTCGTTCAGAGTGTTTTTCCGCAGCCTTTAAGGCCCATTTTGTATTTCTCGATGTACGGGCTGAAGCCCGTACCCTTCAGCTGCGCTAAACAAGCGCGTACCTGCGGAGCCCGTCGCGATCTTGACAGTGCAACACTCAAGCTTCTAGAATCTCCACAGGCACGTGTGCGCTTTTGGTTGATTTAAACCAGTGTGGAATGAGCGCCTTAGGGCAGGTGGACTATGTCTTCCGACCTTCGGATCAGCCCCCGCGACCGGCTGGTCCTGAACGCGATCATCGAACTTTACATTGCGACCGGGGAGCCTGTCGCCTCCCAGACCGTAGCGCGCCAATTAGACAATAAGGATGGAATGAGCGCGGCGACGATTCGCAACGTAATGGCGGCGCTGGGGGAAGCGGGGCTCTTGGAGCAGCCTCATACCTCGGCGGGCCGCTGCCCGACGGCTCGTGCATTTCGCTTATACGTCGAGCAGCTTCATGGGGGCACGAGAATTATGCCCAGCGCGCTCACCCAGGAACGGAGAGATCAAATTGAAGATAGTTTTGCCGGCGTGAGCAGTCCGCAGCAATTTCTGGAGAGAACATCGCACGTGCTGTCATTGATATCGAGCGGCGTCGGCGTCGCTATGGCTGCGCAAGCGGAGACGTACTGGTTGGACCATATCCATTTTTCGAGAATCTCCACCGGTCGTGTACTCGCGGTGGTGGTTACCAAGTCCGGAATGGTTCTCGATCGCGTGCTGACGCTGGACCGCGACCTCTCGCTCGCTGAACTGGAGGGCGCGGCGGCATTTCTCAACCAGAACTTCCGCGGCTGGTCGATCGAGCGCATTCGCGCGGAGCTTGCCCGTCGTCTGGAACAGGAACGCAGCGAATATGACCAGCTCATGCGTTCTCTCGACGAGCTTTGCCGGAAAGGTGCGCTGGAGCAGCAAAGCGCGGTGCAATCCATATTTATTGTGGGCGTTGCCAACCTGGTTGCGGGCGAAGCTGACGCCGAGCAACTGCGCCAATTACTGAACGCTCTCGAAACCAAGCAGCGGTTGATCGAGCTGCTCGACGCGTACGTGGATGCCCGACAGCAGTCCGTGCGCGTAGTGGTTGGTTTGGAGGAAACCATTCCGGAGATGCGAAATCTGGTTCTGATCGGCGCGCCGGCGCGGTTGGGCACGCAGAGCCTGGGAACGGTGGCGGTGATTGGTTCTACCCGCATCGCTTATCAGGAGACCATCAACGCCGTGTCCTTCATCTCGCAGCTCTCGGATCGTATATTGCCGACGCAATAGCGCACTCCCCTTTTAGGTGCAGAGCCCCGCGCGGAGCACTCTGCATCGTTCGTCACGATTCTGCATCAAGTTATGCGAAAGGTTTTCACCCAATCACTATGGCAACAGCACGCAAAGTTACTGATCCCGTCAACGAAGCGCAAGAGAAGAACGATCCCATTGCCGATGCCGTGGATGCGGCTAGCGCAGAAGGCGAGACCAACAACGGAGAGGCCGTTGCGGCGCATCTGCAGGGCGAGGTCGATCGCCTTAAGGGCGAACGAGACCAATTGGTCGACCGGCTGGCGCGGCTGCAGGCTGAATTTGAGAATGCGCGCAAGCGGGAAGCGCGCGAACGCGCCGACTTCCGGGATTTTGCTGTATCCGGTGCGGTCGAGCAATTCCTCCCCGTGCTGGACAATTTTCAGCTCGCTCTGGGTTCGGCAGGCTCACTGGAACAGTTGCGTACCGGCATCGAACTCATTGTGAAGCAAATGGAAGATGTTCTGCGCGCGCTGAACGTGCAGCCGGTGGAGTCCGTCGGCGCCCGATTCGATCCCCGCGTGCACGAGGCACTAGAGAGTGTCGACCGCACTGACCTACCTGACCACCAGGTCCTGGAGGAGGTTCGCCGCGGATACCGCATCCGCGACCGCCTGCTCCGTCCTGCGCTGGTTCGTATCGTCAATAATCCGCAACAGAAAGAAGCATGAGTAGCGCATCCAACGTGACCAAAGTCGAATACTACGAATTTCTGGGCGTCTCCCGCGACTGCAGCGATCAGGAGCTCAAGACCGCCTACCGCCGCTTGGCCATGCAGTACCATCCCGACCGCAACCCGGATAATCCGCAAGCGGAGGATAAGTTCAAGACGGCCAGCGAAGCCTACCAGATACTATCCGACCCGCAAAAGCGCGCTGCCTACGATCGTTACGGGCACGCGGGTGTGAGTGGCGCGGGTTCATCGGGCTTCGAGGGATTTACCAACACCGATGTGGGGGATATCTTCGGAGACTTCTTCGGAGAAATGTTCAACATGGGCGGCGGGCGTCGCAATGGGCGCGGGCAGCGTGGCCGCGATATTCGCTACGATCTTTCGCTCGAGTTTGAAGAGGCGGTTTTTGGCAAGCAGGTAGAGATCCAATTCCGCCGTGCCGAGATCTGCGCTGATTGCCGTGGAACCGGCGCGCCCGCCGGCCGCGGCCCTGAAACCTGCAAACAATGCGCCGGCCGTGGGCAAGTACGTTACCAGCAGGGCTTCTTCTCCATCGCCCGCACCTGCCCGATTTGTAATGGCAGCGGACAAGTGATTACCGACCCCTGTCTGCAATGCAACGGAGCAGGCCTGACCGACCGGCGTCACACCATCAGTGTTAGTGTGCCCGCTGGCGTGGAAGATGGAACCCGTATTCGCTATCAGGGCGAAGGCGACGCAGGACGTTCCGGCGGCGGTAAGGGCGATCTCTATGTGGTGCTGTCGGTAAAGCCGCACGAATTCTTCGAGCGCGATGGCAATGACCTTCATTGCGTCATCTTCGTCTCCTTTCCGCAGGTTGCGTTGGGCGACGAAATTCAAGTGCCGACGCTTGAAGGAGAAACCCTGTTGAAGATCCACGAGGGCACGCAGTCAGGCAAGGAGTACCGTCTGCGCGGCAAGGGTGTGCCTCATCTCAACGAGCACGGACGGGGAGACCTGGTGGTCCAGATTGTGGTGCAGACGCCGAAGAAGTTCTCAAAAGCGCAGCGGGATCTGCTTCGCCAACTCGGGGAAACCATGCATATCGAGAACAAGCCCACCTCGCGCAGTCTGCTGGGCAAGATGAAGGATCTCTTCAGCTGACGAGCGGTTCCACGATAGGTGTAACCGGTGAAGATGATTCAGACGGGGCTTTTCCCCAAGAAAAGACCCACCTCGCTGAGCCCGGATGGGGCACAGTAATCGTGGAACCGCTCTAGTATCCCGGCTCTCTAAATCGGTAAAGAAGCTTTGGTGCCCCATGCAAGCCTTCTGTTGCCCGCCCCGCCTGTCCCGGCCTGCCGTGGAGCGTGGCGTGGAGCTTGAGTGGGCTACGATACCTCCCCTAGACTTTCCCGTAAGAGCGAAAGCGATGCCGAGGGATCTGCGGTTCTCATCCCCACCGATGGATCACTCCTGGAAAATTTTTCCGACGAAGCTGGGCGCAACGGAGAGATTACCGTGTTCACGTAAAGCTGGTGAGTAGGAACTCCCGGAATAGTGAAAATTTGTCATCCTGACCGAAGGGGAGGGGGCTGCAGCTTCCTTCCATCGCAACTTCAGCCAAGCATCGCGGCAATCACTGCCATCGCCGCAACCCCTGCCGTCTCGGCGCGCAGGATTCTCGGACCCAGGCTTACCGGCTGCCAGCCTTCTCGTGTGAACAGGGACTCTTCGTCGGCTGTCCACCCGCCTTCTGGTCCCACAGCGATATGCACCGCCGGTTTTTCCAGAATTGGTGGCTGCAGTGCCGCTTGTACAGTTGCGTACAAGGTTGTCGAACGTTCCTGCTCAGCCAGCAACAGACTCAACCCCGGATGAGCGGGCCTGACGAGCACCGCCGACTTTAACGACACCAGATCTTCCACGATCGGCACATCGGATCGCCGCGATTGCTTCGCCGCCTCACGTGCAACCCGGCGCCACCGCTCCACGCGGGCTGTTGCGGCCTGCACCAGATGTTTCTCACTGCGCCGCGCGCTCATGGGAATGAACCTCTCGGCCCCCAGCTCTGTCGCTTTCTCGATGATCCACTCCATGCGGTCGAACTTGAAGATCGAGAGCAATAGCGTTACCGCAAGCGCCGGCTCCGCTTCGACCTCAGAGAGCAGCGCAAACCGCACCGCATCTCCCGTGACGCCGGAAATCACCGCTCGCCACACCCGGTCTCCCGCAACCATGTCACACTCCATGCCGGTTTGCGCGCGCAACACACGAATCAAATGAGCTGCCTGCTCGCCCCTGAGCGAGGCGCTGGTGTCGTCCCATTCATCGGCGATCCACCGTCTACGCGTCATGGCGCGACCGTCTCCTCAAAAGGTGTCATGGTGCCGTACCACTTTGGTAAGCATATGCGCCTCGGGTCGGCCGTGCTGCGCTCCCTTGCCGCTGGAAGCGGCGGCGCCAAACTCCCCAACTCCGTCCCCTCCGCCATTCCGACACCCGCGGCCAAGGTCAGAGAAGCGCATCCTTACCCGGCAAAACATGAAATGTAAATCCGGGAATCTCGCTGCGAGTGAGCTGCCGCAGCCGCATAAACACTAGCGATGTAGCGTGGCCCAAAAACACCTCGGGGGACGCTTTTGGCGTCCCCCGATTGTGTTGCCTGTTACGTTGCCTGCTTACTTCTTCTTTGCTGTTTTCTTGGCTGCCTTCTTCGCTGGCTTCTTTGCTACTGCTTTCTTGGTTGCCATTTTTCCTATTCTCCCTTTGTCGAGTCGACATCGAACCTGCAAGAGATACTTTGCAGTTAACGAATGTATAGAATCCTAAAAAAATAGTGTCAAGAAAAAAATAGCATTTCATGAAGATCAATTCACTAATCGGAATCGCTGAAGCCAACCGTCAACTTCCCCACGCGCTCACTTTCCTGCGCCGTGGAGACCATAATGTCGCAACAATACCAACGCCACACCGCTGATGGAATCGTGCCAGGCGTGCGCGATCATTCCTGTCCGCAGTCCTCTTCGCAACAGTGCGAGCACGCCGAACATAGCGCCGTACGCGGTGATCAGCAACATTCCGGCAATTCCCTCATAGCCATGCGCGCCGCCAAATACCAACGCGGAGAGCGCAACGCCGGCCCAGATTCTGCGTCCCATGCGAGCAAACTGCTGCTGCAGGTAGCCGCGGAAGACCAATTCCTCACAGATCCCGGCGGAGATGCTCAGCACCAGGAACAGCATCATCTCCATGCCCGTGACTGGCGCGAGCTTCTGGGTCACGTCACCGATCTTCTGCGGATCGATGTGCGATCCTGAGATTTTTACCAGTGCTTCCCCTAGCAACGCGAGCACGATCAGCGCACCCGCCCAATAGCCGAGGGCCACACCGATATCAGCCAACCACGAACGAGCACCAGGCCGTTGCTCCCCGAGAAGTTGGCGCAGTGGGACCTTGCGCATATGGATACCCCAGAGTGCCAGGGCTGCCAGAATCCACTCATACGCGATGGTAAGACTGTAGTTCGCCACCAGGCGTAACGGCTGATCGCCAAAGTTCCGCAGTTGCCTCACTCCTGCCACGGAAAGTCCGATGATCAGCAAAACCATCAGTGCGGTATGCCACCAGGGCGCTAATAGACCGCCCTCTCCATTTGCTTGCCCGCTTGCTGCTTGCGGCGGTTCCGTCGTCGTCATGCCCTGAGTGCCTTTCATCTCCCGCTTTTCGTCTGGACATCCCCGCCACTCGGTGCACATTGCCTGCGCTGGGTGGCTCTTGCTATCGTGTTCCGTTGCTGCGGCATCTAAAAAGTGAGGTCAGCCGTTATGGAAGATGTAGTCATTGTCGCCGGAGTGCGCACGCCAGTAGGGAAATTTCAGGGTGCACTGTCCAATTTTTCTGCTGTGCAACTGGGTTCGCTGGTGGTGCGTGAAGCCCTGAGCCGCGCGCGGCTCCACCCCGATCAAGTGGACGAATGCATCATGGGGAACGTCGTGTCCGCGGGCTTGGGACAGAATCCCGCGCGTCAGGCCGCGATCCACGGCGGCCTTTCTCCCTCGGTCAGCGCCATGACCATCAACAAGGTCTGCGGCTCCGGGTTGAAGGCCGTGAGCCTGGCGGCGCAGGCCATCCAAACGGGCAACGCAGAGATCGTCATCGCCGGCGGTATGGAATCGATGACTAACGCACCCTACCTTCTCCCCCAGGGCCGCAATGGCTTCCGCATGGGCAATGCCACCGTCGTCGATTCCATGATTCACGACGGGCTGTGGGAGATCTACAACGACTACCACATGGGCATCACCGGAGAACATGTCGCCGAGAAACACGGCATCACGCGCGAGGAGCAAGATCAGTACGCGCTCAACTCGCACCGCAAGGCGGCGGCTGCCTGGCGCGCATGCTACTTGCGATCGCAGATTCTGCCCATAGAAATCCCAGCCAGGAAGAAGGGCGAGCCGGCAACCATCTTCGACCGGGACGAGTCGGTGCGCGAGGACGCTTCCTTGGAGGCGCTGCGCGCGCTGAAGCCGGCGTTCAAGAAGGACGGAACCGTTACCGCCGGGAACGCGCCCGGCGTAAACGATGGAGCTGCCGCTGTCGTGGTGATGTCGGCGGCGAAAGCTGCATCGTTGGGTCTCGAACCGATGGTCCACATTCGCGCCCAGGCGACCAGTGGCATCGATCCTAAGTGGGTGATGCTCGCTCCCGTTTTGGGAATCCAACGCGTGCTGGCAAAAGCTGGCTGGTCGAAGGAGGAGCCGGATCTTTACGAACTGAACGAGGCCTTCTCTGTGCAGGCGTTGGGCGTGATGAAGGAAGTTGGCCTGGATGCGGCAAAAGTAAATGTGAACGGGGGAGCGGTTGCAATCGGACATCCCATCGGCGCCAGTGGCGCGCGTGTTCTGGTGGCCCTGATCTATGAAATGATGCGACGCGATGTGCACAAGGGAGTCGCGGCCCTCTGTCTCGGAGGTGGTAATTCCGTCGCCATGGCGGTGGAACGGTAGCGGCTTTCGTTAAGGAAAGCCGCATGAACTTCGCTACTGCCAACAATCTCCACAGGAAATCCGGGCGGGCAATCATGAGCAGGACTTAATGTTCCGGATGGGCAAGGGAAGCGTTGAGCCTTGTTATACTCGCGGCACCGGATCAACTGGAGCCGCGATGCTCTTCAAAGCACTGAGTGCGGCGGTGTACGGCATCGACGCTCACATCATCGATGTGGAAGTGGACTACTCCGGCGTCCGGACGAAGGATGACTGCTTTCACACCGTAGGGCTCCCAGACGCTGCGGTGCGTGAAAGCCGCGATCGCGTTCGCTCCGCCATCAAGAACTCCGGCTTCAATATTCCTCCTACGGACATTACGATCAACCTGGCTCCCGCCGATCTGAAGAAAGAAGGATCGGGTTTTGACCTGCCGATGGCCATCGGCATTCTCGGCGCTTACGGAGCGCTGCAGTTGAAGGACCTCGAGCAATTCCTGCTGGTGGGTGAACTGGGGCTCGATGGAACCTTGCGTGGTGTTCCTGGTGTTCTTCCCATTGCGGTTGCCGCGCGCGCGCGGGGCATCGCCAATCTACTTGTCCCGGAGCGTAATGCTGCCGAGGCCGCGATGGTTGAGGGATTGAACGTCTACCCGGTCCGTAGTCTGATCCAGGTACGTGAACTGCTGAACGCGGCCGCTAACGGCGGCATCCACACCCAGCCGATTCGTGTGGACTCGCATCACCTTCTCAGCAAGCAGCATAGCTTCGCGCTCGACTTCAAAGATGTTCGCGGGCAGCAGACGGCCAAGCGCGCCCTGGAGGTTTCCGCCGCTGGCGGTCACAACATCCTCATGATCGGTCCGCCGGGCTCGGGTAAAACCATGTTGGCCAAGCGGCTGCCGTCGATCCTCGCGCCGCTCCGTCTGGAAGAGGCGCTTGAGACCACCAAGATTCATTCGGTGGCCGGCGTGCTGGACGCCGACGCGGGATTGGTCACGCAGCGTCCCTTCCGCTCGCCGCACCACTCCATCTCGGACGCCGGGCTCATCGGGGGCGGAAGCATTCCACGTCCCGGTGAAGTATCGCTGGCCCACAATGGCGTGTTGTTCCTGGATGAGCTTCCCGAGTTTCCCCGAAACGTGCTGGAAGTGATGCGCCAACCGCTCGAGGATGGAACCGTTACTATTTCCCGTGCCTCGATGTCGCTCAGCTTTCCCGCGCGCTTCATGCTTGCGGCAGCGATGAATCCCTGTCCTTGCGGTTACTTCAACGATAAGTCGCACGAGTGTCTGTGTACGCCGCCCATGATGCAGCGCTACATCTCAAAAATCTCCGGCCCGCTTCTGGACCGCATCGACATCCATATTGAGGTTCCTGCCGTGCAGTATCGTGAGCTTCGTTCCCCAGCCGGCAGCGAGGGCTCGGTAGAAATCCGCACCCGCGTGCTGGCGGCGCGGGAGCGGCAGCACCAGCGTTTCAAGGCCGATCGCATTTACACCAACGCGCAGATGCATACCCGCCAGATCCGCACTCATTGCGAACTTTCACCGGAGGCGGAGCGGCTGCTTGAGCGCGCCATGCAACAGCAGGGCCTGAGCGCGCGCGCCCACGACCGGATACTGAAAGTCGCCCGTACCATCGCAGACCTGGACGCCCAGCCCGGGATCACCGTGGGCCATATTGCCGAGGCGATCCAATACCGCACGCTCGACCGCAGCTTCTGGAGTTGAGCGGGGGACTCAACATGTGCAGTTGCCTTCGGGAAAGGCGCACAGCAGGTCCCTCGGCTGCGCTCGGGATGACAAAGGGTGGGGTGGTGCTTCCAGGAGAAATTCGCTAGTGGCTGAAAGAATCACAGGCCCCCCGCTCCGGTTCGGTCGACAAGCATTTCCTCAGCGGCTTGTTAAAGTGAGTCACCACTCTCGGTCTCGCGAATGACCTGCGGCTCCGTCCGTCCCTCGGTAATTGCTGCCGAGGTAAACTCCGCCCTCCCCTTTGTCATCCCGAGCGCAGCCGAGGGATCTGCTGTGCGCCTCTTGCCCACGCAATTCCGTAACTGCGTCTTTTCGGCACACCAACGGTTCGCTGACAAATCGAACTCTCAGACGAGCTTTTCCAAGTTTCGCTTCGCAGCACAGCGGACCTGTTTACGAGTTTCCTTTTCCAGATAGCCAGCGCTTGGTCAACGCCCCCACTTCTCCGCTGACCGGGTCTGATGCAGGGAAGGGAAGTTGCTTCATGCGCGCCAATGCGGCCGGCGATGGCTAACTGCGGCAGATATCCCAATTCTGATCGGAAGATTCGGGTTGTTGGCCATCCAGCCCTTAGCCGACAGGCGCAGTATCTCTGGCGCTGGAGTCGCTATGCGTTTCCCGGTCATGGCTCCAAATAAGGATCCAGCGGGCGTCAAGCCGAGAGCGCTAACCATGGCGTTGGAACGCCGGAGATCAATCGTGCCCACGGCTGTTGGATGCACGTGTTTGAGGGTTGGACGCTACTGTCGAGTCAGCTCTTCGATAAGTTTCTGATGAGCCGGGTAGGCAGCGACGAGCTGCGACCGCTTGGCCAACTCGAAATCCGCAAACTCGAAACCCGGCGCTACAGTGCAACCCACGAGCGCAAACCCCACACCATCTTTCACCCGGGAGGCAAACCAGCAACCCGCTTTCACCACCGCCTGAAACACCTCGCCCTCATCAGAACCAACACCCAGGTGCAGCTCGGAGTAATTTCCTTCAGGATTGATTACATAAACGACCAGGGAACTCCCCGCATAAAAATGCCACACCTCGTCGGATGCGATGCGGTGGAAGGCGGAAAAATCCCGCCCACCAAGCAAGAAGTAAATCGCCGTGGATGCCGACCTGGCTCCCTGGAAGCTGGAAGGCAGAGCATTCTGAACAATGGTCAGGTCCGACTTGTAAGTGGCGCGGAAGTATCCACCCTCAGGGTGAGGGCTCAGGTCCAGGTGGTTGATCCAGTACTGCCCATCCTTGTTCAAAGACGAGTCCTATTGCCGCGCCGGCTCCGCCGCAGGTGCCTCCGCACGTTGCCGCAAAGCGTGGACGACTACGCGCAGCATTTCTTCCTCGGGAGCCCGTTTGCCGGTCCAGATTTCAAACTGGCGCGCTCCCTGCTGCACGAACATCTCCACCCCGGTCACGACGGGTATGCCTTTCTGCCGAGCCATGCGTAACAATGTAGTATCCACTGGGTTGTAAACCAGGTCGAAGACCAAACGGGCGTTGATCTCCTTCGGTTCCAGGATGTGCTGGGGCTTCACTCCGTGCATGCCAACGGCGGTAGCGTTCACAATCACGTCGAAGCTGGCCTTGGCGAGCTGCTCGCGGCGAATGGTTTTGGCCTTGGCCTCGCGCGCCAGCTTCTGCGCGGTCTGCGCAGTACGATTCAGGATCAGTACTTCAGCTCCCTTGTCGACCAGGCCGAAGACCGCCGCCCTGGCTGCGCCACCCGCTCCTAATATCAACACCTTTGCACCGGCCAGCGAAATCCGCTTTTCGAGCGGGCGTAGGATGCCTCCTACATCGGTGTTGAACCCGTAAAGCTTTCCATCGTGTGCGCGAACGATGGTGTTGCAAGCCCCAATCTGCGCAGAGACCGGGTCCATGTTCTCCAGATGCTTCAGCACCTCCTGCTTGAGCGGCATGGTCACGCTCAAACCAGAAAGCGGTAGCTCGCGGACCAGCGTAAGCAGGTCACTGAGCTTGCTGGTTTGCAATGCGAGGTAAACTGCGTTCACGGTTTCGCGGTGAAAAGCAGTGTTCATCATGAGCGGGGAGAGCGAATGCTTGATGGGGTTGCCCGCTACTCCGTAGACCCGCGTGGCCGCGTCGATCTGGCCGATGCGATACGTGTCGGTCAGTGTGCGTGCGGCAATCTGCCCCGGGGCCGTTTCTTCGCCCTGGGTAGCGGCGGCGAAGGTGAAGACGCTGCCGGCGCGAATGGCCAGCACCCGGCTGATGATTCCCTGGTCGCCCATGCAGAGGCCGACCATGTTGGCCATGTCGCCGGTGCGTTCCAGAAAGTGCATCATGACCACGTTGTCGGCAAGCGACTTGGCCGTAGACACAATCTTTATAAATTCCGGTTCGTAGGGCCGGATCCGTTCGAAGATGCCATCCAAATCCTTGGTCGACTGATAGTCATGGTACGAGACCATGAGGGCCGCGCCGCGGGTGCGCAACTTTTCCAGGTCCGATGCCTTGATGGCTTCGGCTGTCTCCAACTCCAGATCGATCAGATGGAAGCCCGAAGCGCTGGCTTTCTGCAGCACCTCCAGTTCAGCGGCAATCGCGCCCTTGAACTTGCCCCCGTTGACAGCGCGCCGGCACGTGGCTACTGCTGTTACCACGGTGTTTTCCGCCAGGAACTCCTTCAACTTGGGTAACCCAAGGAGAGGCTTCTCCAGGTAATCCAGGCGGAATTCCAAAAACGGGCTGTCGCGCAGGGCCTCGGTGGCGCGTTCGACCATCTCACCGGCCGTAGAGCCAATGATCGCCACGCACACTTTGCCCATACGCGAGCGCAAGTAGTGCTGCGAGAGTGATGGAGCGGCAGAATTCATGATAACAATCTGGACATCTTAATGCATTTTCACTTCTACACTGCACAGGCAAGTCTAACGATGTGCGTCTTTTCTTGACGAAAAGCCGCGTTGGCATGCGCTCCTCTTTATACAGCAGAAGTGAAAATGCTGTACCGGCCATACCCGCCGGATGCAAGGACCGTATTCCATGCCCTGGAATAGGTTACAGGGCTAGGGTAACCTTGGATTGATAAGGAGCGACCTTGAATCATCTATCAACCGAGGAGACGGCCGGGTTACATCCCTGGAGTGACGCTGGAGAAATCGATGCGGTTGGGCTGGAAAGCTGGGTCCAGGGGCGCTTGGCTTGGCAGCGCCAGCAGATCGGCCAGCTCCTCGCCGTGGAGGGTCAGAAGACTCTGGACAATACCCTTCGTCCATACGACGACGTAGTCGCCACGCTGAGCGCGGCAGGCTCCCTGGCGTCATTGCTGGATAGCGTGCACCCGGACAAAGCGGTGCGCGACAAAGCCCGGGAACTGACGCAAACGGTAGCCGAAGCGGCTACCGCGCTGTCGCTCAATCAGGAGGTCTACCGCGCCCTCGTGGCCATGGATATGACTACCGCCGACCCGGCGACCGCGCACTACGTAAGCCAGACGCTCCTGAACTACCGGCTGGCTGGTGTAGATAAGGATGAAGCGACGCGCGCCCAGCTGCGCCAGCTCTCTGACCAGGCGACGGAGATATCGCTCACCTTTGCCAAGAATGTGCAGGAGAACGTCAACCGTGTGGAGGTGCGGGACGCATCCGAGCTTGACGGGCTGCCGGAAGATTACATCCGTAACCATTCTGCGGACGCCGAGGGCGTCATCACGCTCACCACCGACTTTCCTGATATGCAGCCAGTGATGACCTTTGCCAGCAGCGCAGATTTGCGCCTGCGCATGTTCCGCGCCTATAACACCCGCGCCTACCCGGCTAACCGGCCGCTGTTGCTTGAGCTGCTGGCGGTGCGGCAGCAGATTGCGTCCATCCTGGGCTTTGCCTCCTGGGCCGATCTGGCAACTGCTAACCAGATGATGGGGTCGGCAGCCAACCTCAAGAAGTTTATCGGTGAACTGGAGCAGGCTTCACGCGCCGGAGCCGAGCGGGAATACCAGATGGTGCTGGATTTTGCGCGCAAGCAACAGCCCGGACTGCCGGCACTCAAGACGAGCGACCGCGGCTATTGGTATGAGCAGTACCGCCGCGAGGCCTTCGCCTTCGACTCGCAATCCGTCCGTCCTTACTTTCCTTATGACCAGGTAGAGAAGGGCATACTCGAAACCGCAGCGCGGCTCTTCCACGTCAGTTTCCAAAGGAACCACGACGCCGGAGTCTGGCACCCCCAGGTAAGCGCCTGGGATGTCTACGACCGGAAGAGGCTGTGTGGCCGTTTCTACCTGGACATGCATCCCCGCGAGGGCAAGGACAAGTGGTTCAGCGCCGCGCCGCTGATTCCCGGCATCGAAGGCCGTCAGCTTCCCGAGGCCGCGCTGATCTGTAACTTCCCCGGCGGCAGGACAGGCGATCGCACAGAAGATCGCCCACCCGATCCTGGACTGCTGCAATACAGCGACGTGGTCACCTTCTTCCATGAGTTCGGCCACCTCATGCATGCCATTCTCGGCGGCCATCAGAAATGGGCGGGCGTGAGCGGCATCGCGACGGAAGGGGACTTTGTCGAAGTGCCCTCGCAGATGCTGGAGGAGTTCTTCCACGACGCCAGGCTTCTCGCCTCCTTCGCCCGCCACTACCAGACAGGCGAGCCGATCCCGGAGGCGATGGTCGAACGGATGAATCGGGCCAGCGCCTTTGGCAGAGCAGATGGCGTGCGCACCCAGCTCTTCTACACCAGTTACTCCCTTGATGTGCACAACCGGCCGGCCCAGGAGCTGGATCCGGATGCGATGCTCGAGGAGGGCTACAAGCGCATGTTGCCCTACGAGTGGGTTGACGGCAATCGCATGTATGCCAGCTTTACCCACCTCATCGGTTACACATCGAACTACTACACTTACATGTTCGACAAGGTGATTGCGCTCGACTTCTTCGGCCAGTTCGATCGCGCCAATCTGCTGGAGGGACCTACGGCCATGCGCTACCGGCAGGCCATTCTCGAGCCGGGCGGATCCAAGCCGGGCACACAGTTGATCGAAGACTTTCTCGGCCGTGAACAGAAGATGGATGCCTTTGCCCAGTGGGTGGGCGAAGAATTCGCCGGCTCCTCCACCGATCACTAGAAGAGGACGAGACAAGAGGACAGCGATGGCATCGGCGATCGTGCGTAAGGCATGGCAAGGCAAGTGGGCCGTGGTTACCGGCGCCAGCGCGGGGATTGGCGAAGCGATCGCGGTCGAGTTGGCGGAGGCTGGGGTTCACCTGGTCCTCACCGCCCGCCGGCGCGAGCGGCTCGACCTGCTGGCGGAGCGGCTACGCACGCGCAATGGGATTCAGACGCAGGTGATCGTTGCCGACCTTACCCTGCCCCAGGCGCCGCAACAGATCTTCGATGCTACCGAGGGAGCTGGCCTGACGGTGGATGTTCTGATCAACAATGCCGGCTTCGGGGAGTATGGCGAGTTTCTGCGCTCCAACCTGGAGATGCAGGTGAGCATGGTGCAGGTGAACTGCGCGGCCGTGGTCCATCTGACCCGCCTGTTCCTGCCCGCGATGGTGGAGCGCCGGAGGGGCGGGGTGATGATTGTGGCCTCAACAGCGTCCTACCAGCCGGTACCGTACCTGGCGACCTACGGTGCGACCAAGGCCTTCGATCGCATGCTGGCCGAAGCCCTGGCCGAGGAAATGAAGCGCTATGGGGTGCAAGTGAGCGCCCTCTGTCCTGGACCGACGGAATCAGAGTTCAGCCAGGTAGCCGGCGCGCGCACAGGGGACACGCGCCGGTTGCAATCGGCTGCGGAGGTGGCACGGCGCGGATTGGAGGGCCTGGCTCAGGGGAAACATTGGGTCATTCCTTACCTTGCAGGGCGATTGCAGGTGTTTGCTCAGCGATTCGTTCCCCGGCGGGTGGTGAGCGGTGCGGTCGAGCGGTTGTTCCGCCCGCCAAGCCTCAAATAATCCACAGCGCGAATTTTTTTAAGCGGCACAACTTTTTGCCTGAAGGCGCATCTTAAGTAGGTAATTACAGAGGCTACTTCAAACTTTTCCAACCTAGGCAGTTGTTTATCCCAATTGAAGCTCCGCCTTCGGCGAGCTCTCCTCAAATAAATCCCTGAATGTCCCTCCCAACAGGCCTCTCGAGCGGGCCCGCCGGAAGGCGGGCCCATTGCATCGTAAGATAGCCTTGATGGAATCCTCCCGTATCCATGACCGTGCGCTTCAGCGTCGGCCGCCAACGCCGCCGCCGGGGTTTCTCAGCGCACCGGACTGGGCAGAACACAGACATCCGGACCTTGCTTGGCTCATTCATGGATTCAGTACCCGGATAGGCGGGAAAACCACCGTCTACCACCCTGGCGAAACCGGGAAATTCGATCTAAACCTGGGTTTTACTGATTCTGATGAGCGGCAGATCGTGGCTGCCAATCGGGAGTTGTTTGTCAGCGCGGTTTCTGAAGGCAAAGACATCTTGGGCCTGGTTACGCTGCGCCAGATTCATTCCTCGCTGATCCGGAGAGTCCAGGCGAAAGATGTGCATGGGTACGATTTGCCGGCGGCGCTCAAGGGCGATGGCCTCATGACCGACGAGCCGGGGGTGTTACTGGGTATCCAAACCGCGGATTGTATCCCTGTGCTGTTGGCGGACCGGAAGCAGCGGGCGGTCGCCGCCTTTCATGCGGGGTGGCGCGGCACCCTGGCGCGTATCGTGGAAAACGGAGTGGGGCGCATGCGGCTGGAGTTTGGTTCCAGGCCGGAAGACCTGATAGCCTCGGTCGGGCCGGGCATTGGGCAGTGCTGCTACGCGGTTGGGGAAGAGGTTCAGCAGGAGTTCGAGTCGCAATTTGCGTATGCGGCCGAGCTGTTCCGCGAGGTGTACGACTCCGACCAGATCAGGAATAAATACCCCATGCTGTTTCTCACTGCCCGTGCCCCTGGGCATAGCGCAATCGGTCCTGGCACCCATCTGGATCTGGCGGAGGCGAACCGGCGGCAGCTGCTCGCCGCTGGAGTCAAGGAAGCGGCCATATTTATGACCGGGGAGTGCACCGGCTGTCACACGGATCGTTTTTTCTCCCACCGCATAGAGCGGGGATTTACCGGGCGGATGATGAGCGTGATTGGCATAGCCCGTGGCGAGTCTAAGTAGACGAGCCACGTATTCCCGTTTCGGCTTTACGCGGCCGAGTGTCCTTCTCCGCTGCCGGCGTCCGGCTTGGTCTCATCCGGCCCCGGCGACGTTCCCTTGGGGTTGACCAGGTCGCGCAATTCCTTGCTGGGTTTGAAGTAGGGAACTCGCTTCGCGGGGACGTCCACTTTGGCCCCGGTTTTGGGGTTCCGCCCGGTTCTGGGCTTGCGCTGGCGGATGCGGAAGCTGCCGAAACCGCGGATCTCGATCTTGTCGCCGGAACGCAAGGCGTGAATGACGGAATCGAAAATGGTATCCACGATCATCTCCCCATCCCGGCGCGTCAGATCGCCCAGTTGGGTCACTTCCTCTACGAGGTCTGCTTTGGTCATGGTCCTATCTTCCTCAAAGTATAAAGGTAACCCGTGTCAGCTATAGTAGATGCAGCACCTTGATGTTACATCGGAAACAATCGCAACTACCCTTTCCCTGTGGATCGCTGGAGCCCGATACCCAAATCCCTTCATTTTTCATGAAAATCAGGTTGGCTCGACGAGATTTTGGCTCGATTTCGGGGTTCATACTGGAATGAGTAAGAGATGCACCAGTTTGCAGCAGAGTAGCGTAGAATTTACCGCGTATCAATTGGACACCTTTGGGGAACAACCTTTGGAACGACCTTTAATCAGCATCGTCATTCCCGCCTACAACGAGAGCGCCCGCATCGGGAGAGCTTTGGACGAGGTTCTGCGATGCGTCCATGAGCGCGATTGGCATGCCGAGATCCTGGTAGTCAATGACGGCTCCACCGATCGCACCGCAGCTATCGTGCAGGAATTTGCCGATTTGCATCCTGAGGTACGGCTGCTGAGCAATCCGGAAAATCGGGGCAAGGGGTTCAGCGTGCGCCACGGGGTACTGCACGCCGTCGGAGACATGGTGATGTTCACCGATGCCGATCTGTCAGCTCCCATGGAAGAAGCCGAACGGCTGTTTGACGCGCTTCGTCAGGGTGCGGATATCGCCATCGGTTCCCGCTGGTTGGAGCGCAAGCGGCAGACCCTGAAGCAACCGTTCTATCGCCAGTTTTTTGGGCGGTGCTTCAATGCCATAACGCGCCTGGTGATGGGGTTGCCCTTTGCCGATACGCAATGCGGCTTCAAAGCTTTCCACCGCCCCGTGGCCCAGACGATCTTCCAATTGCAACGCATCGAGCGTTGGGGTTTTGATCCCGAGCTATTGTTTATCGCGTTAAAACGTGGCTACACCGTGCGCGAGGTACCCGTTACCTGGGGGCACGACGAGCGCTCGCGCCTCAGCTACCTCAAGGACGGGTTGAAGATGTTGGAAGAGATCGCCTACATTCGTTGGGAAGCGTTCGCCGGTGCATACGACCGGCAGGTGGTTGAGTTCACGCCTGAGTGGCCGGTCGTTAAAAGCTAGGCTCTCTCCTCGAAGATCTACCTTATAGAGCAAACGAACCGGGAAGCATGTCCGCCGTTTCCGTTTGCAACTTCCGTGCCTTCACGGCCACGCGTATTTGCATTTCGCTGGTCTGCTCCATCACCATCGTCTCTGAACAAGGTCCGCATAGCCAGAAGTGTTGCAGTCGGCGAGCGCGTCCCCCCGAAGCAGGCACGGGCATGTCTGGGTCTGGCAGGTCAAAGACAAAGATTCGTCCTTCACGCAGGTAGTGAAGCGGTTTACCACAACTCGGATTTGCACATTGATTAACCATGAAACTCCCCAAGCAGTATGAGCGGAAAAACGACGAAAGGGTTTCCTGCAAACGGTGACAGCATTTTTCACTTCTGGTGTATGCAAGGCAACCGCCCCCGACCCCCGAATTTCCTGTTCGCAGATCCGGGAAGAATCGCGTGTGCGGCTTTCAGTAAGGAAAGCCGCATGAAGTTCGTCGCCCCCACCCAGACTTACAGGAAATTCGGGTCGCGGCTTTTCCTCAAGAAAAGCCGCACTTCTCTGAACCCGACCGTACAGAGTAGAAGTGAAATGCTCTAGAACCCGTGTGCGAGAATAAGCAGTTCCCATGCCCATACTGCGCTCGATTCTGATTGCGCTCTCCCGGAATTCGTGGTTACGCAACTTCGCCGAGAATTCTACTCTTGGCGGGCGCATGTCTTCACGCTTCGTGGCTGGTACGAGCGTCGAAGAAGTATTGGCCGCAGCCACGGCAGTAAATAGCCACGGGATGTCGACTACGCTCGATAGCCTGGGAGAAAACGTGCATTCTCCTCAGGAGGTGAAACAGGCGGCCGATATCTATCACCGCTTGCTCGACGCTATCGAGCAGCGCCGGCTGGACGCCAACGTAAGTGTCAAGCTGACCCAGATGGGCATGGATCTCGACCCGGAATTGGCCTCGGCGACCGTGGCCGGACTGGTCGAGCATGCGGTCGCGGCCGACACGTTCGTGCGCATCGACATGGAAGGGTCTCAGTACACCCAGGCCACGATCGACTTGGTGTGCAGGCTACATGCCGTGGAAGGGAACCAAGGTCGAGTGGGGGTGGTCATTCAGGCTTACCTCTACCGCAGTGCAGCGGACATCGACCGCTTGCTGGCCCAGGGAATTCGCATACGGCTCTGCAAGGGGGCCTATCAGGAACCGCCTGACCTGGCTTTTCCCGGCAAACCCGACGTCGACCGGAACTTCGTCAAGCTGATGCAGGTTCTGCTCCCCAGTGGGGTGTACCACGGCATCGCCACACACGACGAACAGATGATCGAGGCCACCTGCCGCTTCGCTAAAGAGCGCGGCATTCAGCCGGACCAGTTTGAGTTCCAGATGCTCTACGGGGTGCGCCGCGATCTGCAGAGGTCTCTGGTGGCGAAGGGTTATCGCGTGCGGGTTTATATTCCTTTTGGGGCTGAGTGGTATCCCTACTTCATGCGCCGGCTGGCGGAACGGCCGGCGAACCTGTTGTTCATGGCCCGGAATTTCTTCCGCAAATAACCGTCTGTGCGGCCCGTACTGAAAAGATGTCCTTGAGAGCCGGGGCCGCTTATCCGAGTTTGAAGGTGGAGGAGAGGATGCCAGGGAAACCAGATCACGATGAAAATCTTGGCGAAGCGGTTACCTATGACTTGGCGTACGATATCGTGCCCGAAAATCTTCGCCAGGGTCCATTCTCCATGGGCCTTCTCTGGCTCGCCACGCAAACCAATTTTGCCGGCATGTTCATCGGCTTCACGGCACAGCACTCCGGCCAATCCCTGCAGGAGCTTTTGATTGGCTGCGGAATCGGCACTCTTTGCCTCTGCATATACGGAATTCTCGCCGGGTACCTGGGTGCGGTCACGGGACAGATGCACCCGTTCCTGACCCGTGCGGTGTTTGGAAAATTTGGTTCTGTTCTCGTTTCGATTTTCCTGATCGTGATGGGTAGCGGCTGGTATTCGTTTCAGGCCGTCTACACCGGCCAGTTGATTCAGGGCCTTTTTCCGCGGTTTGCTACGGCGACCCTATGCGCAATCCTGTTCACAGTCTTGATGGCCACGAATAACGTAATCGGATTCAAGGGTATCGGCGAATTCGGTAAATTTATGGCGCCCCTGGTGTTCTTCATCGCGGTTTATTCCCTGTGGGAGGCCTTTACCAGGACACCGGAACGCGTTCTCTGGGCCACGCCAAAGATTGCCAACACCACCTCGATCATCGCGACCGCAACTCTGATCCTTGGGTCAGGGGTGTTTGGCAATGAGCCGGATATCTGGCGGTTCTCCCGCCGTAAATTCAAGTTCGTCGCGGTGCCCATGTTTCTGGCCTACGCGCTGGGAATGTTTCTCTTTCCGATCGCCGGCTGGGTCATGGCTTTGACCTCGACTGGCTCATCTCCGGAGCAACAGGCGCATGTGGTTGTGGGCTATCTCTTCGGCTCGGTTCCTTTCGCGGCGATCGTCATCGTGCTTTCGCAAGTCGCCCTGAATGACGTCAACCTCTATGAATCGATCAATGCAATGACCAACCTCTTCAACATGAGGCGTTACTATTCCATTGCCATCCTGCTGTTTTTTGGCTGCCTTTTATCTGTCTGGATGGCGACCGGCGTCAGCCAGAAGGTCTATTTCATCGTCGCCGGCATCGGAGCCGCAACTGTTCCCACGGCAACCACTCTCATGGCCATCGACGTTCTGCTGATTCCAAAAATTTTCGGGACCAGGCGCGATCTTTCGCATGTACTGAACTGGCGCGAACTCGAATCTACGAATTGGTTGGGAATGATCGCGCTCTTGTTCGGGGTCATCGTCTCCATCGTTCTGTCGATACCGGGCAACGTGATTCCGAATTTTGGTTTAAGCATAGGGTTGGCGCCTTTTGAAGGATGGGCCGCCGCCGTAATTCTCTACCTGGGGATGATCGCGGCCGTGCGAGGCAGCGCGAAGTTTCATTGGTCAATCGGCATGCGAGCATCGCCGGCCGCCGATTGACTGGATCCCATCCACCACAGCGTAACGATTCACTGTCCATCCATCAAAGCCTGAGTGAACATGTCAAAAAAAATTGTAAAAGCCAAGTGGATCGTCCAAGGGGTAAGAGACCGGCAAACCCTTGACATCGTTGAAGACGGCGCGCTGCTTCACGAAAACGGCGTCATTCTGGAAGTCGGCCCGACGGACAACATGATCCGCAAGCATGAGAACGCCGAGGTGACGGGTTCGGACGACCAGATCGTTCTTCCTGGTTTCGTCAACTCCCATCACCATGTCGGGCTCACTCCATTGCAGCTGGGTTCGAAAGACCTGCCCCTGGAGGAATGGCTGGTAAGCCGTTTATCCGCGCGTCCCATCGACCTGTATCTCGATACCCTGTATTCCGCTTTCGAGATGATCGCGAGCGGCATTACCACGGTGCAGCACATTCATGGCTGGGGCCCCGGACCGGTCGATGCAATGTTCGGGAGGGCAAAGCAAATACTGCAGGCGTACCGGGATATTGGGATGCGCGCGTCCTATTCCTACGCCGTGAGAGATCAAAACCGGATGATCTATGAAAGCGACGACGTGTTGCTAAAGTCGCTTCCGGAAAACTTATCCAGCCAGATCGCGGAGATTCTGAAACCGCAGCAGTTTCCTTTCGCAGACAACATGACACTGTACGACCGGCTGGTCGAAGAGAATCTCGGTCAGGATCTGACCAGAATACAACTGGCGCCGGCCAATCTGCATTGGTGTTCCGATGATGCGCTTTCCGCGTTGAACGAGCGATCGCAGAGAGAAAACGTGCCCATGCATATGCATCTGGTGGAAACGGCTTACCAGAAGGAATATGCACGCCGCAGAACCGGCACCACGGCGGTGAAGCATCTTGCAAAACTAGGTCTCCTGAGCCCTCGTCTCACCCTGGGTCACGCCGTGTGGTTGAGTGAGGAAGACATCGAACTGGTCGCAGCGCACGGGGTATGCATTTGCCATAATTGCAGTTCTAATTTTCGCTTACGCAGCGGTATTGCGCCCTTGAATGTATTCGCAAAAAAAGGCATTCCCGTAGCCGTCGGGCTGGACGAGGCAGGCATCAACGATGATCGCGACATGCTGCAGGAGATGCGATTGATCCTCAACGTGCATCGCGTTCCAGGCATGGACGATGATGTGCCGACCTGCCCACAGGTCCTTCGGATGGCGACGGAACATGGTGCTGCTACTACGCCGTTCGGCCATTCCATCGGCCGGCTTGACCCAGGCCGTTATGCTGACTTCGTCGTCATCAATTGCCGGCGGGCGCTATGGCCTTATCAGGACGATCAGGTTGAAATCCTCGAGGCTGTTCTCCAGAGAGCGAAAACCGATGCAGTCGATGCCACGATCATCGGCGGTGTGACCGTCTACCAGGACGGAAAGTTCACATTCGTCGACCGGCAGGTGATTCTGAAAGAGATTGCCGGCGCTTTTGCCAAGCCAAGAACGAATGAGGAAAACGCAAGGATCGGCATCGCTCGCGAGATGCAGAAATTCGTAAAAAGTTTTTTTGCCGAATATTATGACCAGGCGCAGCATGTCCCGTATTACAAACAGTCGTCTAAGATTTAGGCCACGGATTGTGGCCCAGGAGAGAGCACTTTGAAAACGAAGAACGCACTGAAACAGGCAGAACTTATTCTCAAGCTATATGAAATTCGCCGGGAGACGGCGCTGCGGACGGCGCGTGATTATGTGGGGGGTGAGTTTCTGCCCAAGTCGGTGGATGAGTTTGTGAGCCTGGTAAAGGATGGCGGTAAGCCGAGTGGACACATCCTTCAGGTCTACGGATATTGGGACATGGTCGCCGCCTTCGTGGTGCACGGGGCGCTGGACGAGTCGCTGATTTTCGACACCTGCCAGGAGATGTACTTCCAGTTCGAGAAGATCCAGCCGTATCTGGCGGGCTTTCGCCAAAAGATGAACCTGCCGGAATTTCTCAAGAGCATGGAGACCGTGGTCGCAGGCGCTCAGGAGAGACAGACGCGGGCCGCCACCAAGGCTAAGAGTCCTAAGCAGGCAGCGAAGGCCAGCAAGCAGGGGACTGAGCCCGAGAATGCCGCGGTGCCCGACAGCGCAGAGTGATCGGCTGAGAAGGGTACGGGCTCCAGCCCGTACATCAAGCAAACAAAACGGATCCGGCTTTAGCTGCTGAGGGAAATGACTTTCGACAGAGTGGCTGCGTGGCAGATTGTCTCAGTGACTATTTTCCAGTGCCAGTACAGCGAAGCCGGTGGCGGCATCGCTCATGAAGCGGCCGATATCTGTCGCAGGATCGCGCTTCTTGTTCAGCGACCAGGCAGACCAATTCCCCTGATCCTGGCTCTGGTTCTGTACCAGCCAGGCCAGCCCACGCTTCGCTGGGGTATGCCCGACGCCTGATTGTTCCAGCGCCAGGACAGTCAGGCCGGTAGCCAATCCGTCGCTCTTCGTCTCCTCGGGAGTATCATCCTTTCTTTTCCAGGCACCCATATCGCTCAGGCTCCAACCACCATCAGGCTGCTGCTTGGAAACGAGCTCCGCCACCAGGGCGGTGCGCTCCTTCTCGTTTAATAGCCCGGGCAGCCCGGCCGAAGCCCACAACAGGTAGACCTTATTCAGCAGGGGCTGCGAAGCATACTCGCGTCGCAGAAAGCCGCGCAGTAAGCGCAGATTGTCCTTAATTTTTGGGTCGCTGCGGTAATTATCCGGAGCTCTCCCTACCGCGATTGCCGCCAGCGTGGCGCCACAGTACTGGGACTCACTCGATTCCCACGGCGCTAAGTGGAAGTTCTGCCAGCCCCATGCGCCGGCTTGCTCGCCAGACTTGATTTGCAGTGCCCACATGTGGTCGAAGGCACTGCGCGTGATGTCGGTCAGATGGTTCTTTCGTTGGTCGTAAGAGACCAAAATCAAGGTATTAATCACCGATTCTGTAGACCGCGAGTCCGCTGCCAGGGTGGGGCCGGTTGGGCTATTGGCATAGAAGGGCTGGACCTGGTTCCACAAAGTGACCCGTCGTAGCACGTTGTTCAGCAGGATGTGCTCCTGCTCGGTAAGCGTATTTTCGCCCAACGCTTCCCGTAGGCTGGATCGGGAAAGCGCATAGGGCACTACGGTGTGGCACGAAACACAAACCGTCTTATGATCTCGCTCCGCCGCAGGCCAACCCTGCCACCATATCTCACGGCTATCGAGGTAGTGGGCGGCGGCCGCCTGGTTCCATGTCGTGGGCGATGAAGTGCCTGTGTCATTGGCAGCACTGGCGGCCGAGGCGGCGAAGGCGGTTGCGGCCGGAAAAGAAGCGGCTAAGACGATGGCGAGTAGGCGGGCGGACTTCACGCGTGCACATCTCCTTTTTCAGGCACTGAGGATAACTAGAGAATCTCCCTTAAAGGTTGAAGAGAAACTGCGCCGGATCGCACCAAAGATTTTCGAACGGAGGAATACGTTAGCAGTAGCCTAACATATAGGTTTTTCTCAGTTGGGAGGGCTCTAGCCTTGGCTTGGCCCACGCTGGGACTCAATCTCTTCCATCAATTCAGCGACCTCTGTCTTGCGCTCCTCCCCGAGTGCGCGCAGGCCCTCGATCACCCCGAGCCTGTCTTCCACGGAACGGTTCTGGTTGAATTTCTGCTTGCCTTCAAGGCGAAGGATGCGAAATTCAAAACCGACAATGGCCTTCAGCTGCGAGTCGATATACACGGCGGGCGCATCCGTGACTTGCCAGGGAGCAGGGAACGAGGCCTCGTGCCGCTTGGTCAGCTCAGTGACCATGGTCCGTAGCCACTCCGGATCCTCAAAGAAGGTTAAGCGGCCGTATGCGTGAATGGCAGCGTAGTTCCACGTCGGCACCACTCTGCCAGTCTCCTGCTTGGCGGGATACCAGTTGGGAGACACATAGGTGTCGAGACCCAGAAAGATGATGAGCGCCTCGGCCTCGGGGTCGGTTTCGCGCCACTGCAGGTTAGCGCGCGACACATGTCCGGTCAGGGTACCGTACTCACCTCGGGTCTCATCCAGTAGCAGCGGCAGATGGGTAGCTACCAGCCCCTGGGTAGTCATGGTGACCAGGGTTGCCAACTCGCTTTGCCTCATGGCCGCATGAAGCAGAGCGAGGTCTGTTACCTCAAAGGCCTTGGGGGTGTACATACGCGCCTCCGCTTACCTGTCTTATACCATTTAGACTTCTCCAGGGGGCGCCATGGCTTCGTCATCGAGCAACAGGCATGCGGGTACCGGGGCAGCGAGCACCCAACCGCCCGTTCCTGAACCATCGTTCGCAGAGCGTGCGCGCACGCTGTTGCATCTGGGCCGCGTCGGCAGCCTCTCTACCCTTTCCCGCAAACGGCCGGGGTTTCCCTTCGGCTCTTTGATGCCCTTTGCCCTGGACGGTTCAGGACGGCCTGTCTTCCTGATCAGCACCATGGCCATGCACACGCAAAACCTGCAGCAGGATGGGAGCGCCAGCCTGCTGGTGACGCAGCCGGAATCAGGCAGTGATCCACTCGGGGCCGCGCGGGTCACCCTGGTCGGAAACGCTGCACCGATCGCTGGGGCCGAGGTGGGGGAAGCGCGCCGGCTCTATCTGGAACACCACGAAAACAGCAAGTACTGGGTGGATTTCGACGATTTCTCCTTCTTCGCTATGGACGTGGTCGATGTGTACTACGTCGGTGGTTTCGGGGTGATGGGATGGGTCACCGCGCAGGAGTATAGCCAGGCGCACCCAGACCCGTTGGCCGATGCGGCTGCCGGAATCCTGCAACACATGAACGCCGATCATCAGGATGCGCTGATTCTGCTGGCGCGCGCCTTTGCCGGGATCGAAGCTCAGGAGGCGGTGATGACCTCAGTGGATCGTCTTGGTTTTCATGTGCGAATGAAAACCGAAGAGGGCATGAAGGGCGCGCGCGTGACGTTCCCCAGCGAAGTGAGCACCCCGGTCGAAACCAGGAAGATGCTGGTGGAAATGGTGCAGCAGGCGCGTCGCTCGTGAGCACACTCTATCGCCCTGAACTTCTCTATTCCCAAGGGGAATTCACTGGGAGCGCAGGGCTCTTAGTCGGCCCGGGTGGGAACGTCTTAGCGGCCGGTACGGACGCCTCCGCTGCCGTTGTGGATTTGCCGGGGAAAGCGCTGCTTCCCGGCTTTGTGAATGCTCATTCTCATACCTTTCAGCGGCTCATCCGGGGCAAGTCGGAATCCCGGCTAACCAGCGGCCGCGATTTCTGGTCATGGCGTGGGACCATGTACCATGCCGCCGCGCAGCTTGACCCTCAGGACGTCTACGACGTAGCGCGCATGGCATTTCTGGAAATGCTGCTGAGTGGCACGACCACCGTGGGTGAGTTCCACTATCTGCATAACGCTCCCGGCGGGCGGCCTTATGACGATCCCAACCTCTTGAGTAAACAGATCATCGCAGCTGCCCAGTCCGTGGGGATACGGCTGGTTCTATTGCGGTCGGCCTATCTGCGTTCGGGATATCAACTCCCATCGGACCCGGGCCAGATCCGGTTCTTCGAGTCTGCCGTTCAGTTTCTCGACAACATGGATGTGCTCATAAAGCAGTATCCCGAGGTTCGCTTTGGCATTGCACCGCACAGCCTCCGCGCCGTGCCTTTGCGCGACCTGAAAGAGATCGCTACGTGGACCCGGGAGAGGAAGTTGCCTTTGCATATGCACGTGGCCGAGCAGATCGCTGAGAACGAGGCCTGCTTACGCGAATATGGGCTGACTCCGGTCGCGCTGCTGGGTAGGGAAGGTCTACTTGCTCCCGACTTCACCGCGGTGCATGCGATCCATATCAACTCGGATGAGATCGAGCTGCTTGCCAGGGCCAACGTAACCGTTTGCTCGTGTCCCACGACCGAGCGCAACCTCGGGGATGGCGTGATCGTCGCCGACCAGGTCATGCGAGAGGGCATCCGCATTGCGCTTGGGTCTGATAGCCAGGCGCAGATTGACCCGCTGGAGGATGCGCGCGAGCTCGAGTACCACTTACGGCTGGAGCGGCAACAACGCACCATTCTGGACCAGATTGGTGAGCAGACGCTGGCCTGGCGGCTCTTTGACTGCGCCACGGTCCATGGAGCCCGTGCGCTTGGTGTCCCCGCCGGCGGATCGACGGCAGGTTCTTCGGCGGACTTCTTCACCGTGAATCTGGATGACGTGTCGATCGCCGGGCACTCCGGAGACGATCTGTTGCCGTTGGCCGTCTTTTCGCTCAGCCGGTCCGCCATTCGCGATGTGATGGTGAACGGGCGCTGGGTCGTACGTGACCAGCGGCACCCGTTGCAGGAGGAGATCATTTCCCGCTTCAAAGAGCTTCACCGCAAACTCTGGAGAAGCAGCTAAACTGAGCCTAATCTTCAATATCCTTATCTTCCATCCAATGACGGGTGCCCCATCCTTCGCGTTGTTTGCGAAGGGTGGGATGAGATTGCTCGGCGTTCCTGATCCTTATCCTCAACACCCTTATCTTCAATCCAAGGACGAGTGCCCCATCCTTCGCGTCGTTTGCGAAGGGTGGGGTGACAGATTCTTCGGCTGGAAGGCCCGGCTGCGATAGACTTCCGGCATGCCCGCTCAACTGAAGAGATACCACGAAAGTGCCGATCTGCACTTCATCACGTTCAGTTGTTATCACCGGCAGCCCAAATTACAGCCCACCGCGCATAAAGACCTGTTCCTCGCAGTGTTGGAGCAGGTGAGACAAAGGTATCGCTTCGCAGTTACCGGTTATGTGGTAATGCCGGAACACGTTCATCTGCTCCTGAGTTACCCCGAAGTCGCAAATCCTTCCACTGTTATGCAGGTTTTGAAGCAGGTAGTGTCACGCACGATATCGTTGGACAATAAGTGTGCATCGCTGGAAGGTTTTTGGCAGCGCCGATTCTACGACTTTAACGTACGGACCGAGCGTAAGCGCGTCGAAAAGCTTCGTTACATCCACCGGAACCCTGTAATCAGAGGATTAGCAACAAGACCTGAAGATTGGCAGTGGAGCAGCTTCCGATACTACGCCTTCGACGATCCATCACCGGTGACGATTGATTCCTCGTGGCTGCACCATTGGCAACCGGAAGTGGATCCCACCCTTCGCAAAGGTGCGAAGGATGGGGCACCCGTCATTAAGTGAAAGGACAAAGGTGGAGCGCTGGCTGCATAAAATCGTCCTTTCGTTGGCGCTCGTTCTATGCCTGCTGCGCTTTGCTTATTTGCGGGCAGACTTTCCCAACCACTCGCCGTGGATGATCGACCAGGCGAAATTCACCGATGAAGGTTGGTGGGCGAACGCGGCGGTGCGGCACTTCCTCATCGGGCATTGGCAGGTCGCCGGTGACTACAATCCGGCAGTAGCGGTTCCTGTTTGGCCCGTCTTGCTGACCATGGTCTTTCACTTCACCGGCGTCAGCATTGTGGCGGCGCGCACGGTGAATGTATTTTTCTCGATTGCGACGGTTGGCCTCATCTACCTTCTTGTTCGCCGCTATTCCACCGAGACAACAGCCGCGCTTGCGGCGCTGCTGCTGGCGGCCAGTTCCTTCGCCTTCGCCTTTGGCAGGCTGGCAACTCTAGACACTCTGGTGGTCTTCGAGTTTTGCCTGCTGCTGTGGATCGCTTCGTATACCAACCCACGTCGAATTTGGCCGTCCATCCTGCTTGGCCTCCTGATCGCCATCATGCTGCTGACCAAGACCACGGCACTCGTCCTAGTGCCGGCGGTTCTATGGTTGCTGTGGATGGCAACGAAGGAAAGATTCCTGCGGGCGATCCTGGTGGTGGGCGCCGTTGCAGGCGCTGGGATAGGGATCTATCTGTCCATCGTCTTGCGATCCAGATATGCGGGCGACTATCGCTACTTCTTCGAGATCAACGCCATGCCGGAAGTGAAATGGGCAAGCACCGCGTCCTTCCTGTGGCAGTTCTTGCGCCATGGCCAATGGATCGACCGCATTTTGTATCCGGTCGCGCTGGCCGTGCTTCTGCTGTCGCTGGCATGGTTGCGGCCGTTATGGAAAAACCCGCTCTTTACCGCGTCCTGGATCGCTTTTGCGGGTGACCTGGTCTACGTTCTCCGCCGCCAGGATGATTATGCTCCCAGATATTTTCTGGTCATGCTGGTGCCGTTGATCCTGGTTCTGGTTCTCGCCCTGCAGGAATTGAGAACCCGCAACCGCATTCTGGCGTCGTTACTGGCCGCCACGCTTGCGCTCGCCGTCGTGCTCGACACGACGCAGGTGCTTGGGTTCCTGAGTCATCGCCAATACCAGTTCTACAACGCGGCGGCAGCCATCAAGGCAATCGTGGACGCAGACCCAAACGCACACCACCTGCTGCTTGGTACGAGTGGCGACCAGCTGTCGCTGATGACGCGTATTCCTTCGATCAACGACGAATACAGCAGCCAGGACCTGGGCCAAAAAGTGTCGCTCTACCAGCCTGGCTGGTACGTTGCCTGGAATGAGCTCGATGACGACATTGTTGATTCCCTATCCGCTTTCCGCCTGGACAAGGTTGCCAGCTTTCGCGTCTTTGACCATGATGAGAGAGACTTGTTGACGCTCTATCGCATGGTTCATGCGAAGCCTTCAGGAGGCACCTAAATGATGAAGATGTTTCTGGCGGTTTTGCTGGCCATGGCAATCGCTGCTCCCGCGTCGGCGGCGCCGCCGCTCCATGTGATCTTTGACACCGATATGGGCAACGATGTTGACGACGCTTTGGCGCTGGCCATGCTGCACGCCCTTGCCTCCCGCGGTGAGGTGAAACTATTGGCCGTTACGGTGAGCAAAGACAATCCGTGGGCTGCCGAATACGTCCGGCTGGTCGACGAGTACTACGGTCGGGCGTCGATCCCGGTCGGCATTGTCCACGACGGCAAGACGAAGGACGATGGCTTGTATGTCCGTCAAGTATGCGACCTGCATGGCCGCCACCCCGACAAGGCTGCTGTAGAAGACGCAGTAGAGCTGCTGAGAAAGACGCTGGCCGGGGAGAGCGATGGCGCGGTCACCTTGATCCAGGTGGGCTTTTCGACCAACCTGGCGAGGCTGCTCGAGTCTGCGCCTGACCGCTACAGCAATCTCAGCGGGATGGAGCTGGTAAAGAAGAAAGTTCGCTTGCTTACCATGATGGCGGGGAACTTTGCCGAGCCCAAACCCGAGTACAACGTGATGATTGACATTCCCGCCGCAACCAAACTCTTTGCCAGCTGGCCAACCGACATCTATATCAGCGGTTACGAAGTAGGAGCGGCGATCTTGTACCCCGCGGCCAGCATTGAGAACGATTTCCCCAAGGGCAATCCCGTTGCCGAGGCCTACCGGTTTTACGCCAAGATGCCATACGACCGCCCCAGTTGGGACCTGACCACAGTGCTCTACGATCTAAGGCCCGATCGCGGATATTTTGACGTGTCACCACCGGGCGATGTGATGGTCTCGGCAAATGGTTCCACCAGCTTCCAACCAGGCGCGCAAGGAAAGCGGTACTTTCTTCGGGTCGATCCCATACAGGTGGCACGGGTTCGAGAAGCCTGCGTATGGCTCGCTTCGCAACCAAAGTAGCTGTCCTGGCTTAAAAGAACCTGTCCAACTGGAAGAAAATCTTTCGATGGTCCGTACCGTTGCCGGCCGCTCCGGCGATTTCAAATGGGCCGACTGCTGTCTTGATGACGATGGCGACCACTCCATCCATGGGCACCGTGGGTTCATTGGGCACATAGAACGTCTTGCCCACCTCGTAGGTTGTGACCAGGTTGATGCTGTCTCCCAGAAAAGGAGGTAGCTTCGCCAGCCGGTGGATATACCCGGTCTGAAAAAGATAATACTGATTGGTAATCAGCTCATTCTCACCAAAGGCAGAGAGCTGGAGGCCGCCCCCCAGAGAGAATGGAGGGATGCCTGTGTCTTCGTAGCCCAGCGTCGACCCGCCGGATACGGCCACGTAGCCCGAGGACTTCGGGGTGAATGGAAAAATAAAGTGGGTCCGAAGTTCCGTCACGGGGAATGGCTTGGTCGTCCCTGTGTTGGCGTCCCACCACTCTCCGCGGAAGATCGCGGACTGGCCCCGCATCGGCAAAATCGGATCATCAGTACGATCAAGGCTATAGTGAAGCCCGCTTATTCCTATGCGCCCCGACTGAATCGGGTAAATCACCGTATCTCCGATCACCGGAGAATACCTCTGATACGCCGATCGATACCCTACGCGAAGTTCCGCCGTGTTGCCGAAGGTATACCCGACGTCGAGGGCTCCGCCAAACTGGCGCTTCCGGTACTGCGAGTCGATGTGATTGTCGTAGTAGAAATAAAACTTTGACGTATCGAGGGCGACCTGCGGAGCGATGAACCAGTGAGTAGTGGGCGTGAACGGATGATAGTACTCCGACTGCAACTCATAGATCGAGCCCACCACCAGGTCATTGCGGAGTTCTGAGCCAAAGCTGCCAAAGTCCAGGAAGGTAATACGCGCGCCTGCGCTGAAGAGCACCTCGTTGTAGTTGGTTCCATCGATAATGATCAAGGGACGTACGATCGGTGGCGAGTAGGACTTCTCTTCCACGGAAACCAGCAGCCCAGGCTGTCCACCCTTTGCCGTCATGCTGTAGCCCAGTGTCGCAAAACGCCCACTGCCTGCGAGCCGGGTGAACTGCTGCTCCAGGTTCACGGTATCGACTGGCTTACCCACATCCTGGTTGAGTCTTTTCTGTATCTTGTTCTCGAAGGCAGGTGTGGTGCCGGTCACCTCGACGAATTGAGGAACGGGGGTCTGCAAGGTGCGGCCTTCACGACGGTCGATGTATTGCTTCCAGGTCGCATCATCGACGGCGAGCTTGCTCAGAATAGTTTGCTTACCCTCCGCCGCCTCATATCCGAGCCGGATGATCTCCGCCGCCTTGTCGTAATCGAGCGACGTGTACTTGTCCAGGGGAACTGTCACCAGGACGTCCGCCATCTGCATGCTCTTAAGCTCGTTGGCGGCGATCATCACGCTCAATGACTGTCCGAGAACAGAAAAAGTGTTGAGCGGTTGTTTCGAGTTGAAGGTAGCCGTTTGTAGATAGACCGCGACGGTAAGCTGGGCGCCCATGTTCTGCGCCACGTCGACCGGCAGGTTATTGAGCAAGCCGCCATCCGCGTACAGATCTGTGCCGGAATGTACCGGGGTGAAGATTCCGGGCAGGGACATGGTGGCTCGCAGCGCCAGGGCCAGTGAGCCATCACGAAAAACGTGTTGTTTGCTGGTGGTCAGGTCGGTCGCCACGCAGGCAAAAGGGGTGGGCAGGTCATTAAAGCTCTTGATCTGGGAGTAGGGAAGAGCCACTTGATCGAGGATGAAGCTCACTTGCTGGCCGGCATTAAACCCTTCCGGTAGCTGAACGCCGTGGCGCAGCCCGAACTCCAGGCGTGTTGGGAATTCGACTGCGTCCTGTTTACGCCGGTAGGAAAGGTCCTTAAACGGTATCTGGCCGCTCAGTGTCTGGTCCCAGTCCACGTTCTGAATCAACTTCGAGATCTGGTCGGGGGTAAGGCCGGTGGCGTAGATACCACCGACCAGGCCTCCCATACTGGTGCCGGCAACCAGGTCCACCGGCACATGGTGCTGGTAAAGCCACTGCAGCACCCCAATATGCGCCAGGCCGAGCGCACCGCCCCCCTCGAGCACCAGGCCAATCTTGGCCCGGGTTGTTTGGGGTTCCTGGGGAGGCAGAGTATTCTGCGCTTGAAGTGGGACACTCACGATAAACCCAAGCAGGACGAGCAGTGCAGTTGCTCCCCGGAGGCGTCGCTCGCCAACGCCTCTAAACTCTGCATGACCGCATGATGTTGGATTCATCGAAGGTCCATCATCGCCCACAAGGGTCCGTGCGGGGAGTACCATTCTTGGAGCACATAATCCGCTAAACAATGGCAGAAATGGCCCTACAGGCTCTGGGAACCCCTCCACGAAGGGCCCGGCTTTACAGGCGGCGGAAAACCCCGTTTTGTATCAGGGCACGGCTTTAGCCGTGCCGTACCCAACCCCACCGATGAGGGCTTTAGTCCCTGAGGCATTGCTTTCCTG
The DNA here is from genome assembly GCA_963788515.1 of uncultured Acidobacteriaceae bacterium. Classification (GTDB taxonomy): domain Bacteria; phylum Acidobacteriota; class Terriglobia; order Terriglobales; family Acidobacteriaceae; genus PALSA-350. The sequence goes on along the minus strand of CAWBGZ010000014.1, from coordinate 164,749 downwards.
CCCGGTGCAACTTCCGCGGGCTGTCTGGTCTCTCTTCTCATACAGTTGTCGCTGGTATACTAGACGGATACGAGAAGTATCTTGAGTTTGGCGGCGTAGCATGTGTGGAATCCTGGGTTACTTTCGCAAAGGCGCGGGGACAGACTCCCAGCTTGGCGCCACCATGCTCAGCATGCTGGAAGCACTGGGACGCCGCGGCCCTGATTCGGCCGGCGTCGCGCTGGTCGGCCCCGCGCACCGCGCCAGCTACATCGTGCGCGTGCAAGCGGGCGACGAACTGGAGATGAGCAAGCTGGCCATTGAGGCCAACCGGGGAGCGATTCAGAACTTCGTCCGGACGCTCAACGATACTTACGATCTCTCCAGCAGCGGTGCCTATGTGCGCTTTGTGCTTGCAGGAGACGCCGATCTGCTCGCGCTGACCAGCGCAATTGAGTCTCTGGGCGAAGGCATCGAAGTGCTCAGCATTGGTCACGCGATGGAGCTCTCGAAAGAGGTGGGTACTCCGCATCACCTCGAGGGCAAGCACCATATCTCGGCGTTTGCCGGCTCCCACGGCATCGGACATACTCGCCTCTGTACCGAGTCGATTGTGGACCTGAGCCACTCGCAGCCCTTCTGGGGCCGCGGGGCCGCGGATGTGGCTATCGTCCACAATGGACACATCACCAACTACCACCAACTACGGCGCAAGTATGAGCAGCGCGGTGTGCGCTTTGTTACCGAGAACGATTCCGAAGTACTGGCAGTCTATCTGGCCGAGTCCCTGAACCGCGGCGCTACGTTGCGCCAGGGCCTGGATGGGGTGCTGCGGGACATGGACGGCGCCTTCAGCTGTCTGGCCGTGACCTCGACCGAGATGGGCTTCGTCAAAGATCCCTACGCCTTCAAACCGCTAGTGGTTGCCGAGACCGACGATTTCGTTGCCGTCGCGACGGAGGAAATTGCCATTCGCTCGGCGATTCCGGGCGACTATAAAGTTTCCGAAGCCCAGGTGGAGGAGGTGCGGGTATGGTCGAGATAGCAGCCGTCGCCATCGATGCCTCCGGGCTTTCCACCCGGGAACTCAATGCGCTGATCCGGAGCGGCTTGCAGGGTGGGGCGCCAGAGATATGTGTGAGGAACCCGAATGCCCGGCACAATTTGGCTGTCGCTCTGCTGCAACCGGGACGAGTGCGTTTTCTGGGCAGCGTAGGCTATTACTGTGGTGGGCTGATCGATGGCGCTGACATTCACGTGGAGGGGAGCGCGGGCTGGGGTTTGGCGGAATCCATGAACCATGGCCATGTGGTCGTCCACGGGGGCGCCGGCAACGGAGCAGCCGCTGCGATTCGCGGGGGCACGGTGGTGATCCACGGCGATGCCGCCGCGCGGCTCGGTGTTTCCATGAAGGGCGGCCTGGTCCTGGTCGGCGGCGACTGCGGTTACATGGCAGGCTTTATGGGGCAGAAGGGAACAATGGTGGTGTGCGGCAATACCGGCCATGCCTTTGCCGATTCGATGTACGCCACCACCTGTTATGTCGGCGGCGCCATCGGCGGCCTGGGCACGGATGCGGTGGTTGAGCCGCTCGCTCCGGAAGAGGCGGAGCTGCTCGACCGTCTACTTGCGGAACATCTTCCGCCCGCGGTGCGAGCGCAAAAGCCTGCCGCTCGCAACTTCACCAAGGTGGTCGCCGGACGGAAACTCTGGAACTTTGACAAGCACAATTGGAAATATTGGCAGGATGCGCTCTAAATGAATGATCCAGACCTTACGCGCCCACTGCTCAAAACCAGCGGCACCTACTCGCCGGATGTGATGCAGGGCATTCACACCAAGGCGGAGACCGGCATCTACGAAATTCGTGGTTACGGCACACTGCGCCAGCGGCGTTGGGCCACCTTCGACGATCTGACCTTCCTGCCCTGTGGGCTTACCCGTATCCCGCTCGAAGGGTATCGCGAGAAGTGCTCCACCAAAACAGTTCTTGGCGGACGCTTCGCCAAGCGGCCCCTGGAGCTGGAAATCCCCATCATGATTACCGGCATGAGCTGGGGCGCGCTCTCTTATAATGCCAAGGCCGCCTTAGCCAAGGCCGCAGCTAAGGTAGGCACCTCCAATACCACTGGCGATGGCGGCCTCTCTCCGGCCGAGCGGGAGTTTGCCAAGGATTACGTCTACGAGGTGCTTCCCTCGCGCTATGGGATCGATGTGCATGATCTGCGCGGGGCCAGCGCAATTGAATTGACCATCGGCCAGGGAGCAAAGCCCGGAACCGGTGGCCTGTTGCTGGGCTCAAAAGTCTCCGAGACGATTGCTCATCAACGTGACCTGCCCGTGGGAGTCGACCAGCGCAGTCCGGCGAGGCACCCTGACATGCTCGGACCCGATGACATGGTGATTAAGATTGAAGAGCTGCGTGAGGCGACCGACGGGCAGGTGCCGATCTTCGTGAAGCTGGGCGCCAGCCGGACCTTCGACGACGTCAAGCTTGCGGCGAAAGCCGGCGCCGACGTGGTGGTGGTAGACGGCATGGAGGGGGGAACCGGCGCATCGCCCGCCATCCTGCAGGAACACACCGGCATACCCACGCTGGCTGCTGTCTGCGAGGCGCGCGCAGCCCTCGAAGACTGCGGACTCTATGGCGAAGTCCAGCTGATTATTGCCGGCGGCATCCGCGACGGCGTGGATGCTGCTAAAGCGATGGCCTTGGGCGCCGACGCGGTCTACATCGGCACCGCGGCACTGATCAGCCTGAACTGTAACAAGCCGCTGTATGTCGAGGACTACCACAGACTGGGCACCGAGCCCTACCATTGTCATCACTGCCACACCGGGCGCTGTCCGGTAGGTATCACCACACAGGATCCGGAGTTGATGAAGCGGCTCGATATCGACCAGGGAGCAGAGCGCGCGTTGAACCTGCTGCGAGCCATGACGCTCGAGATCCAGATGTTGGCGCGGGCCTGCGGCAAGTCGGACGTGCACCACCTGGAGCCGGAAGACATGGCGGCGTTGACCATGGAAGCGTCGATCATCTGCGGCGTGCCTCTGGCCGGCACGCGGAAGGTCTTCGGAAGATAGAGCGGATGTCTTTTCTGTTGAAGTGCCCGAACTGCGGCGAGCGAAGCGTCTACGAGTTTCGCTTTGGCGGAGAGGTCCGGCAAAGACCTGCTCCCCAAGCCGAGCCCGAGGCCTTCGTCACCTACGCGCTCTATAAGCGGAATATCGCGGGAGTGCAGTGGGAGTGGTGGTACCACCGTGGTGGTTGTGGCGAGTGGTTCAAGGCCAGTCGTAACACGCTGACCAATGAGGTCCATCAAACGCTGCTGCCACAGGATGAGGAGCAGCACGGTTAATGGATCAGCGGGAGATCCTCTTCCAGTGGAACGGCAACCCTGTAATGGCAGAGTCCGGTGATACCGTGGCCTCCGCCTTGTATCGTTCCGGGGTGCGCACCTTCACTTACAGCTATCAAAATGGCCGCCCACGCGGCCTGGTCTGCCTCACCGGGTCTTGCCCCAATTGCATGGTGAACATCGATGGCGTGCCCAACGTGCGTAGCTGCACCACGCCGGCGCGAAATGGCCTGTCGGTGTTGGCGCAAAACCAGAATGTCTATCGCGGCTTTGATTCGCCTGCCGTCAAACGCTTTCCGGCGGCTCCGCCGCTCTCCGAATCAGAACATCATTACCAGCATGCCTACCTGCAATTCGATGTGGTTGTTGTAGGTGGCGGTTTGCACGGAATAGAAGCTGCGTTGGCATCCGCGGAACGAGGCATGCGGGTGGCACTGCTGGAAAAACAGCCTGGGCTTGCTGGGGATTCCGTGCTGGTGGAAGAAGTCCTGGTCCACCCAATGATCACAACCTTTGTGAACTGCAGCTGTTTTGGTCTTTACGAAGGTAATTTGCTGGGCGCGGTGCAGATCGATTATGACCGGCCCAATGCGGAGACGCTGCTGCATCTGCGCGCCCGCAGCGTGGTGGTCGCCACGGGTGCTTATGAGACGCAGTTTCTCTTTGCCGACAATGATCTGCCGGGGGTGATGCTTTCGACCGCCGTGCTGCGCCTGCTGCATCAACATGCAATCGTACCTGGCAAGCGAGCGGTGCTCATCGGCGAGGCGGAGAGATGTTCAGGCGTGAAGATCGAGCTCGAGGCGGCAGGAGTGGAAGTGGCGGCGAGCCTGCCTATTGGTTCTGTCGTCAGCGCCGTGGGGGACGACCACGTTCGCGGAGTGGCGACCGAGACAGTTACCTATGACGCGGATCTGGTAGTGATGTGCGGGCCCCTGGTTCCGGACCTCGGCTTTCTGGCCGGGACCTCACCCCAGTCCGTAAGCCTGGTGGGAGCTGCTGCCGGGGACGGCTTCGCTAAGCAAGCCTATAGTCCTCCACCCTCCGCCCAATCCGCGGATGCCATTGCCTGTCTTTGCATGGACGTTTCCGGCCGTGATGTCGCGGAGACGATCGCGGGCGGCATGGGCCACATCGAATTAATCAAGCGCTTTACCAAGCTGGGCAAGAGCGCCTGCCAGGGCCGGATGTGCCAGATGGCTGCTGTGAGTCTTTGTTCGCAGATCACAGGGCAGACCATTGCGCAAGTGGGGACAACCGTGGCCCGGCCTCCCGCTCCTCCGGTGACGCTCGGCGTGCTTGCCGGCATGAGACATCATCCTGTGCGCCGCACGCCGATGCACGATCAGCATGACCAGCTGGGCGCTGTGTGGATGGACATGGGGGACTGGAAACGACCGCGCTACTACGACCTCGCCGGTATTGGCAATCAGGAGCAGTGCGTCGAACAGGAATATCGCGCTGTGCGCGAGCGTGCCGGCATCATCGACGTCAGTACCCTGGGCAAGATCGAAGTGAAAGGCAGGGATGCCGGCCGCCTGCTCGATCTGGTCTTTACCCATAATTTTTCTACGCTGCCGATCGGCCGTGTCCGCTACTCGGTGCTCTGCGATGAACTGGGAACCATCGTCGACGACGGGACTATCTCGCGTATGGATGAGCAGCGCTACTTTCTAACCACCACTACGGGCAACGCGGACTTTGTGCAGCAATGGCTGGAATGGTGGGCGGCTGCAGCGCGCTTGCAGGTCAACATTACTAATTTAACCGCTGGACTCGCTTCCATGAACCTGGCCGGACCCCTGGCGCGCGGTGTGCTGGCCCAGTTGACCGATTGCGATTTATCCTCTGCAGCCTTCCCATACATGGATTGGCGGCAAGCAACGGTCGCCGGCGTGCCCGCCACCATGATGCGCATTGGCTTTGTGGGTGAGATGGGCTGGGAGATTGTGGTCGCTGCCGAGTATGGAAGCCATCTTTGGGAGCAGGTGCTGCAGGCAGGCGCTTCGGTAAACCTGCGGGCTTTTGGGGTGGAGACGCAGCGTGTCCTACGCCTGGAAAAGAAGCACATCATTGTCGGCGTCGATACCGATGCTCTCAGCAACCCCTACGAGGCGGGCATGGCTTGGGTGGCTAAGCTCGATAAAGCAGATTTCATCGGCCGAGCTGCACTCGCGCGCATGAGGCAAAGCCCACTCGAACGCATGCTCGTCGGGTTTGAAGTGGAGGGAGCCACCGTGCCTCCCGACGGTTCTCCGGTATTGGTTGACGGTAAACCAGTTGGTTTGGCTACGAGTGTTCGCTTCTCCTGGGAGAAAAAGAAAGTGATCGGCGTGGCGTGGGTCACGCCTGCGGAAGCGAAGGAGGGCACCCGCATTACTCTGCGCTCCGACGACGTCGACTACTCTGCGCATGTGGTTGAGGATGTCTTTTACGACCCAGCGGGTCAGCGGTTAAAAATGTGATGGAACGGCAATCGGCTTTGCATCGTTGTCATCTCGAGGCTCACGCTCAACTCCAGACCTTCTCAGGTTGGCGGCTGCCTGCCTGGTATACAGACCCGTCGAGCGAGCTCGAGCTCACTCGCGCATCTGTGGGCATTTCTGATGCAAGTTATCTCTGCAAACTCGAGCTCCAGGGTCCAGCCGTTGAGTTTCCCTCGCCTGCCCGGTTGTGGAAGCTTACTGCCGCACACGCGCTGGTTACGTCTCCGCAGCCTGTTTCCTTCGCTCCCTCCACATCCATCACCGACGTTACGTCTGTCTACAGCGCGATTCTGCTGGCCGGTCCAAAGTCGCGGGGAGTGCTGCAGAAGCTGACCACTCTCAACGTGAGCGATCCCGCGATGCCCGAAGGCGCCGCCCGCCAGACACGCCTTGCCCACGTAAATGCCACTATCCTGCGCAATGAAGGCTTTCTCATATTGAACACCCGCGACGTCGCAGAGTATGTGTGGCAGGCCTTGCTGCATGTAGGCGCGCGCCCTTTCGGTATGGTTGCACAGCAACATTGGATAGGTAGTCATGAAAGTGCATAACCTTGAGCCGGTGATGTGGGGCAGGCATGCCCTGAAGCCCACCTACGACGTGGCCATCATTGGCGCCGGCGTTCATGGGCTCGCCGCGGCTTATTACCTGGGCAAGATCAACGGCATCCGCAAAGTCGCGCTGCTCGAGAAGGGCTATATCGGCTGCGGAAACAGCACCCGCAACACGGCGATCTTGCGCTCGAACTACCGTACCTATCCAGGCATCGCTTTCTACGACGCCTCGCTTCGCCTCTACGAAGGTCTCGCGCAGGAGCTGGATTGGGAACTGGATTTCAACCAGAGTGGGCATTTCACGCTGGCCCACACTGACTCCTCTATTACCGGCCTACGCATACGCGCAGAGAACAACAGGCTGATGGGCGTGGACAGCCGCATGGTCGACCGCGATGAGCTGCGGCGCATGGTGCCCGCAATAGATATGTCCGACCGGCCGCGGCTCCCCATATTGGCGGCGCTCTACCATCCGCCGGGAGGGACCATCGGGCATGATGAAGTGGTGCAGGGCTACGGCCACGCCTGCGATGCCATGGGCATCGAGGTCCATCAGTTCACCGCGGTCACCGGGCTTGAAGTCGACGGCCGCAAGGTCATCCGCATACGAACGGCGAAAGGTGACTTATCCGCCGGTGCGGTCCTGAACGCCACTGCCGGTTGGGCCACAAACATCTCTGATATGGCGGGCGTTCCGCTGCCCATTGTGAGTCAGCCTCTGCAGGCCTGTGTCACTGAGCTGATCGAACCGTTTCTGGACTACGTGATCGTCTCTTCAAACCTGCACGTATACGTGAGCCAAACGGCCAAAGGCGAGCTGGTGATTGGCTCAGAGGTCGATCCTTACCAAACGTACTGCACACGTTCCACGCTGCCCACGCTGGAGCAGATGGCCACTTACACGCTGGAGTTATTTCCCCAGCTCCACGGCGTCAAAATTCTTCGCCAGTGGGCCGGGGTCTGCGACATGACCCCGGATTATGCTCCTATCATGGGAGCGGCCGGCGAACTTGATAACTTCTTTATGGATGTGGGCTGGGGCACCTGGGGCTTCAAGGCCGGCCCGATTGCCGGCAAGTGCCTGGCGGAGACGATCGCCACTGGCAAGCCCGCGACGCTGATGGAGCCGTTTTCTCCCGTCCGGTTTGCCAGCGGCAAACTGCTGGGCGAAAAAGCTGCGGCCGCGGTTTCCTAGTAATCGAAGACAATCTATGTGCGGAGGCACAGAGTTGACAGAAGATCTCAAGACACTCATAAAGCAAAAAGGGATTGAATACTTTCTCTGCTCTTTCGTCGAAATGAGCGGCATTCCCAAGGCCAAGCTCGTCCCTGCCAGCGCCCTCGACGACATGGTAAGCGAAGGCGCCGGGTTTGCCGGTTTTGCCGCGGGAGACGTGGGCCAGGGCCCTCACCACCCGGACCTGGTATCGATCCCGGATATGCAAGCCATGATCGTGCTGCCCTGGCGGAAGAAGATCGCCTGGGTTCCTGGAATGCTCCAGGTCGAGAACCAGCCTTCCAAATTCTGTCCGCGCAGAATCCTCGCTCGTCAACTGGAGATTAGCCGCCAACGCGGTTACGAGTTGATGGTGGGGACGGAGCCGGAGTTCATGCTGTTGAAGCGCAACCAGGATGGAGCCTGCGTTCCCTGGGACGCAATGGATAATGCGGCCAAGCCCTGTTACGATATGCGCTCGCTGCACCGTAACCTGGACCTTCTGACCAAGCTATTAAGTTACATGCAGGAGCTGGGATGGGAGCCGTACGCAGCCGACCACGAGGATGCCAACTGCCAGTTTGAAATCAACTGGAAGTACGCCGATGCGCTCACCAGCTGCGACCGGCAGATCTTTTTCAAATGGATGGTCAAGATCGTCGCCGAAGAGCATGGGCACCTGGCTACATTTATGCCCAAGCCGTTTGCCAACCTCACGGGCAATGGTTCGCATTGCCATCTGAGCCTCGCGGATCCTGCCAGAAAGAAAAATCTCTTCGACAGCAAGGGCGATCCTCTTGGCCTCTCCCCAGAGGGCCGCTGGTTTATGGGCGGCATTCTGAAGCACGCGCCGGCACTCAGCGCGATCCTGGCTCCGACGGTGAATAGCTATAAGCGCCTTATCCGCAGGGGACCGCGTTCCGGCGCCACTTGGGCTCCGGTTTACATCACCTATGGCAGCGCGAATCGGACGCAGATGATCCGCGTCCCCGGACCGGGCCGCATTGAAAACCGCATGGTGGATGCCGCGGCAAATCCCTACCTCGCCTGTGCGGCAATGCTGGCGGCCGGGCTGGACGGCATCGATCACCGCATCGATCCCGGAGCGCTAAGCCACGACAATCTGTACGAGGTCCCATGGGACGAGTTGCAAGCGAGGGGCATCGGCCATCTGCCGTCGACACTGCAGGCGGCGGTCGAAGCCTTGTCCCAGGATGAGGTGGTGCGCAATTCGCTAGGCGCAGAGTACGCGGATTACTACATCCAGGTGAAGACCGAGGAGTGGGAGAGCTATCACAACAGCGTCAGCCAGTGGGAGCTGGACCACTACCTCAACGTCCACTAAACGGGCGGGGGAGCCGCAGGTCTCCACCACCGCTACGCTCGAGATGACAATTCTGCTTGCGGATAACCTACGGCTCCGTCCATCGCCGAAAACGGCTGTGGAGGAGAGCGCCACCCTCCCCTTTGTCATCCCGACCGGAGCGTAGCGTAGCGGAGGGATCTGCAGTTCAGCGGACCTCTCGTGGAAATGTTTTAGAGTTACCTAACCTTTCGTGAGCTGTACCTGCTCAGCTGCGACCGGCTCCTCCGCCGGCGCGGGCCAGAAATACCGCTCCTTCTTGATCGCCTCGATGTAGGCAGCCCGCGCATCGCGCACAGCCTGGCTCTCGGATACCTCGGCGATCGGCACATCCCACCACGAGTCATAGCCTGGCACGCGGTCGTTGTAATCCGTTTCGACCACGACAACAGAAGTGCGAGCCTGCTTCTTCGCGTCCGCCAAAGCCGAGCCCAACTGCTCGTAGGTGCGCACGCTTACGCTATAAGCGCCCAGACTGGCGGCGTTGGCCGCGAAATCGACAGGAATCACCGGGCCGGTAAGACCGTCTTCCCGATAACGATATTCGGTGCCAAATCCTCCACTTCCTACTGCGCGGCTTAAACCCCCGATGCTGGAAAATCCGTGGTTGTCGAAGAGCACAATGTTGAGTTTGATTTTTTCCTGCAAGCTGGTGACGATCTCCTGCGCCATCATGAGATACGAACCATCCCCGACCAACACGTACACTTCGCGGCTGGGATCGGCCATCTTGACGCCCAGACCCCCGGCAACTTCATAACCCATGCAGGAGTAGCCATAGTCCATGTGATAGCCCTTGGGGTCGCGCGTCCGCCATAGCTTGTGCAGATCTCCCGGCAGGCTTCCCGCTGCATTCACAATAATGTCGCGTGGTTCCAGGGTCGCATTGAGCAACCCGACCACTTCGCCCTGGCTAAGTGGCGGACCATGCCTGCGCGCGTAGATCCGGTCGACCTCCTGGTCCCATGCGGTGCGCAGGCGTGCGATCTCGCTTTGGTACGTTTGCGGAACCTGCCACGATGGCAACGCACTGCCCAACTCTTCCAGCGTCTGCAGAGCATCCGCCGTTAGTGGCAGCGCGGCATGCTTGAACGCGTCGAACTCGGTGACATTGATATTCACAAATCGGACCGCCGGGTTTTGGAACGCCGTCTTCGAAGCGGTTGTAAAGTCACTCAGCCGGGTGCCGATGGCGATGACCAAATCCGCGTCTACAGCCAGTCGATTTGCGGCGGAAGTACCGGTAACGCCCATAGCGCCGACCGACTGCGGATGATCCGCATGGAGAGAGCCTTTACCCCCGTGGGTCTCGGCTACGGGAATGCCCGTTCGGCTGGCAAAGCGGGACAATTCACCCGTAGCCTCCGAATAGATGACGCCACCGCCGGCGATGATCAGTGGCCGTTGCGAGGAGCGTATCCACTCAGCAGCCTGCTTAAGCAATCCACTATCGGCGCGCGAACGGGCGATGGTCCAAACACGGTGTTCGAAAAACTCTTCCGGATAGTCATAAGCTTCGGTCTGCACGTCCTGCGGCAGAGCCAGGGTCACGGCGCCCGTTTCCGCCGGCGAGGTCAGTACGCGCATCGCCTCCGGCAGGGCAGTGAGAATCTGTTCCGGCCGATAGATACGATCCCAGTAACGGGAGACAGGACGAAAGCAGTCGTTGACGGAGACATCCTGGCTGGCATTCGATTCCAATTGCTGCAACACCGGCGCAACGTTGCGTCGTGCAAAGATGTCGCCCGGTAGCAGCAGGACGGGGATCCGATTGATAGTCGCCAGGGCCGCGCCGGTGACCATGTTGGTCGCCCCGGGCCCGATCGAAGAGGTGCAGACCAGGGTGCGCAGGCGGTTGCTCATTTTTGCAAAACCCGTTGCCGCATGGACCATGGCCTGCTCGTTGCGGAACAGGTAGTACGGGAAATCAGGGTTCTGCTGCAGGGCTTGTCCAATGCCGGCCACATTGCCGTGCCCAAAGATACCCAGGCATCCACCAAAAAACGCCTGCTCTCGGCCGTCCCGTGCAACGGACTGGGACTTGAGAAACTGAATAATGGCTTGGGCCATGGTCAGTCTGCGGGTCATAGTTTCCCCCTTATCAGGATCTCCCTCCGGAGGTCGCTACCATCCTACTGCACGATAACCGCTTAGCCAACGCCATCGTTCGTCTGTAGGACGTGCAGCAAATTACGGGTGCCCCACCTTTGCGTTCTTTGCAAAAGGTGGGGTCCGCGACTCTAGACCGTCGTTCTACCCACGGAGTGCCTGGTCCAGGTCGGCGATAATATCCTCCGCTCCTTCAAGCCCGGCCGAGAGACGAAGCAGCGACTCCGGCGAGCGTGAGAAGACACCTTCAATCGACGCGCGATGTTCGATCAAGGTATGGGTGCCCCCCAGGCTGGTGGCGCGCACGATCAGCTTCAGCCTCGAGGCGAAGGCAAAGGCCTCATCGCGTCCGCCACGTATCTCGAAGGAGAGCATTCCCCCGAAATCGCTCATTTGTCTGCTGGCAATCGCGTGGCCCGGATCGCTGGGCAGGCCAGGGTAGTGGACGATCGAAACGGCCGGATGGGTGGACAGGAATTCCGCTATCCTGCGTGCATTTTCGCAGTGCAGGCGCATGCGGGGGACCAGCGTCTGCAGCCCGCGCAGAATGAGCCAGCAGTCAAACGGGGAAAGGACCGCACCGCCGACCCGCTGAAACTCCTTAATGCGGGTTGCCAGATCGGATTTCTCCCCGAAGATCACCGCTCCGCCCAGGGCATCGCAGTGTCCCGAAAGATATTTTGTCAGGGCATGTACCACCAGGTTCGCGCCCAACTCCAATGGGCGTTGCAGCACTGGAGTGGCGAAGGTATTTTCGCAGGCAAGCGGCACATTCAGGCTGCGCGCGCACTCCGCCACTGGGCGAATGTCCACAACTTCAATCAGGGGGTTGGTCGGGGTCTCCAGCCAGAACAGCTTGGTCTCCGGCCGGCAGGCCGTGCGGATATCCTCGATGTTCCGCATATCCACGAACGAATGCTTCAGTCCCCACCGGGAGAAGAGTCCGGTGACGAGTTCGCGAACGCCGAAGTATAAGTCGCGGTGGAGAACCACATGGTCTCCCGGCGAGAGCGCTTGAAATACGGCCAGGCTCGCCGCCATGCCCGTGCTGAAGCAAACCGCCTCTATGCCGCCCTCGAGATCGGCCAGGCACTCTTCGAGCGACTTCCGATTGGGGTTGTCAATCCGGCTATAGAAGTAATGTCTGGAGAATCCTCCATCAGGATCGCGTTCGAAGGTGGTGGAGGTGTAGAGAGGGGTAGTGACCGCGCCGGTGGCTGGGTCCACGTGCCGTCCGGAGTGGATACTGAGGGTTTGAAGCTGCTGCTTCTGATCCGGCTTCGATGTCATACCCAGAGTTTATTACGGAGGGCCGGTTGACCATCATCGGGCTAGGCACTTGGTTGCAGTGAAGCATCTATTAAAGAAGGAGGTGAATTATGCCGGAAAAGGAAGTAGTCGATCGGGCAGAAGAAGATCTGCGCGAAGGGAAGTCCCCGTCCACGGCGGCGGGAGAATACGTCCACGAGGAGATCGAACACGTGCGGGAGGGGAAACACGGCGCACGCTCGCCACAGCAGGCGATCGCCATAGGACTGAGCAAGGCTCGCCGCGCCGGGATTCCGCTTGCTCCCCCCAAGGCGGGAAAAAATAAGAAGTCGACGCAAGAGAGCGCGGAGCGCGATTACCGTAAAGGGCAATCCGCAACAAAAACGAAGACGTCAGCCAAACGATCGCGCGCGGCCGAGAATGCGCTCAAGAAGGAGCCGCACTCGACAGCCTCCCATGGTGCGCTTTCCGCCCACGCCAAGAAGGCTGCCAAGTCGCGCTAAGTTTCTTTCGCATGGTGACAGATTCTACGTGGGTACGACTTCCATCGACGGAGTGACATAGCCGTGTGCCGCGAGGTGCTCACCCATGCTGGAGTACATGGCCGGGTCCTGCGGTTGCCATGTGCCGAGTCCATCCACATATCGGTTGTACATACAGAACGCAGCGGCGATCAACACCGTATCGTGGATTTCAAGATCGGTCGCCCCGCGCTTGCGAGCGTTCTCCACGCTCTCCGCGGTGACCTGCTTGCCGCCCTGTTGCACCTGCCCGGCAATGACCAGCAGCGCCTTGAGCTTGTCGGAGACTGGCGATTCGAGGAAGGCACGTTTGATCTGGTCGACCACCCCTGAGTCTTTCAGGTGAGCCGCGGCTGCGGCGCCATGGCTCGTCTGGCAGAAGTAACAGTCATTCTGGCTGGAGACGTAGGTGGCGATCAGCTCCCGTTCGCCGGGAGTCAACGTGCTGGGCCCATGCAGCAGCACGTGTGCGAGCTCGCGCATCGGCTTTGCGGTTTCAGGGCGGAAAGCAAATCCGCTCGTGATGCCGGGCAATCCTTCAGGGAGAGCGATATGAGGCATAGTAGTTTCTCCTTAGACGTTCACTTCTTTAGGCAAATATTCTTTGCTCACGCTGACATACCCGTCGCGGGCAACCCGCTTGCCGCGTTCCCGGTACATGGCTTCATCCCGCGGCTGGGGAGTACCCAGGCCATCGACATACCGGTTGTACATGCAGAATGCGGCCGCAATCAGCACCGTATCGTGGATCTCCATGTCGGTCGCGCCCTGCGCCCGCGCTTTGGCGACATCTTCGGCGGTGACGTGCTTGCCCCCCTTCTGGACATGGCCGGCGATGACCAACAACCCCTTCAGTTTGGGCGAGATCTCCGCGTTCTGAAAGTCATACTTCACTTTCTTCACCAGCGCCTCATCGTCATTCAGGCTGGCCGCTGCGATCGCGCCATGGATCGTCTGACAGTAATAGCAATCATTTTCTGAGGAAACATAAGTCGCAATCAGCTCCCGCTCGCCCGGAGTAAGCGAGTTAGGGCCGTGCAGCAGGATCTCGACCAATTCATTGAGGGGTTTCGCTGTCTCCGGCCGGAAAGCCATGGCGCCGCGGATTCCGGGAAGACCTTCGGGTAGTTGAATGTGAGCCATGAGGAAGTGAGTCCTTTCACGAAGAGGTTGGTACGGGCGATTTTTCGAGCTGAGCCTTGGAAAAGAAGAGACGGCGGACCGGGTCGCCGCAGAGCACGATGGCGAGACCGAGGACCGCGGGAATGGGATCATGCATGAGGATCATCAGATTAATCACGGTGCATCCCAGCAGAAACACCACGGGTGCGGCCGGAAACCACCAGGCTTGTACGCGGTCTTCCAGGCGAAAGAGGGAAGCCGCAGAGAGCGAGAGAAAGCACACGGCCGAGAAGATGATGAAGGAGAGGATGCGATCGAAGGCTCCGAAACAGAGAACCAGCAGGGCAAGCCCGGTCTGCAGCAGAATGGCATTGGCGGGTGTTCCGAAGCGAGGGTGCAGGCGGCCACAAGCAGAGAAAAATGCGCCGTCTTTCGCCATGGCGTAATAGACCCGTGGAGCGGCCATAGTGAACGCCATCAGGCCGCCCAATACCGACAGCAGCACGCAGGCGGAAAGGATTCTCCCCCCCAGGCTACCAAAAAGTGCCTGGCCGAATTGGGCGACAAAAGCGGTGTTGTTAGCGATGTGCTCCAGCGGTACTACGGAGAGAAAAGCGAAGCTCAGCAATAAATACACCGCGGTCACCAACAGTACGCCCCCAGTGAAGGCAAGCGGAAGATTACGTCTCGGGTCGCGCACCTCGCCGGCAATCTTGCCCGCCTCCCACCAGCCGCCGAAGCTGAAAAATGCGCTGACGGTAGCCCCGGCAATGGCGCCGAAAATAGGTTCGGAGCCGGGACGCCGCTGGGCTAAGGGCAAGAGATTGCTAAAGGAGGCGTGGCCGGAGAAACAGGCCCATCCAACCAGGCAAAGCAGCACACCAATCTTAAGCAGATTGGCGCTTGCCATCATGCCCCGGCTAAGACGCGTTCCCACACTATTGAGAACCGCCAGCGCGATGAGGATGATGACAGGGATCCAATAGGCATGACGGAGTGAACCGCCGGTCAGAGCGAGCACATAAGGCCCCGAGCCTACCGCTAGTGCGGCCGCCAGGCCCGGGTCCAGCACGGCGGCAGACATCCAGCCGTAAAGAAACGCGACCCGGCCGCCGTACCCCTCGCGGAGATAGACATATTCTCCACCGGCCAGGGGGTAGCGGACGGCCAGTTCCGAGTAGCAGAGAGCGCCGCAAAGAGTGATAAGCCCCATACCGCACCACACCGCGGCGAGCAGCAAGGGCGCGCCCAATGACTTCGCCATGGCGGCAGGGGTTAAGAAGATGCCGAGCGCGATCGATTGCCCCATAACCAGGGCGATTGTTCCCGGCAGACCCATGCGCCTGTGCTGATCCATTGAGATCAACATCCTACGCGAGGTGATGGGCCTGAACATCCACCAAAGGGTGGAGGTCGACCGGGCTCATGGCAGTTGTTACTTCGCTGCGCCCGCCTTCTTGGCGCCTTCCACTTCCACCAGCTCTCCAGTAGTTACGTTGTATACGTAGCCATAGATGGGAATGGATCGCGGAATCAAGGGATGGTTGCGCAGGCGGTTCACGTCGTCGATAACTGCCTGCATCGGATCAGCGATGGTGAGCCATTCGATGAACTCTCCGGCGCGCGACCCGGGACCTTTGCCTACGTCGCGGAAGCCAGCAGGGGTCAAGTCGGCAGTCTCGAGGCTGCTATCGAGCAGCCCCCGGATCACTTCGTTGGTAAAGAACTCCATGCCGCAGTTGGTGTGATGAATGACGAAAAATTCGCGCGTGCCTAGCAGCTTATAGCTGATCACCAGAGACCGGACGGCATCGTCGCTGGCGCGGCCGCCCGCATTGCGGATTACGTGTGCATCCCCTTCGGCAAGCCCGGCGAATTTGGCGGGATCCATGCGCGCATCCATGCAGGTGAGGATGGCAAAACGGCGCGCCGGTGGAAGCGCAAGCCTCCCTTTCTCTCCGAAGGTAGCGCTGTAGCTCCGATTGGCCGCCAGAACCTCATCGAGAACACTGCTCATGGTCGTTGCTCCTGTGATTTCAATATGAGATGGGTATTTCTGACAGGGAGATAGTAATGGAGGAACGAAAAATCACAACTCCTATGCTTACCGGGTCGCTGCGACCTGCGGTTGCCGCGCCCGCGCGAGTTGAGCATGTAATGAGTCAAAGACGGCTTGCATCCCGAATCCCGTCTTGGCGGACACTTCAAAAACCTGCATTCCGGGGCGAACGCTTTCAATGTTGCGGCGAGCTGCCGGAAGATCAAACTCAGCTGCCTCGGCCAGGTCCATCTTGGTAATAATCGCAACATCGGAACTGTTGAAGATGGTGGGATATTTCAACGGCTTGTCTTCGCCCTCGGTGGCAGAGAGCAGAACGAACCGTAACTCCTCTCCCAGGTCGTAGCTCGAGGGGCAAACCAGGTTTCCCACGTTTTCGATGAAAAGAAAATCGATCCGGTCCAGATGCCACGATTCAAGCGCCTTCTCTACCATTTGTGCATCCAGGTGGCAGACCGTTCCGGTGTTGATCTGTCTTACATTTGGCGTTGCACGCCGCAGCCGCGCGGCATCATTTTCTGTTGCCAGATCCCCCACCAGGGCAGCGACACGAGAATCCCGCGCTAGCCCCGCGAGCAGCTTCTCCAGGAAGGCTGTCTTTCCCGACCCAGGGCTTGAGACCAGGCCTACAACGCAGGTACCTTCTCTGCGAAAGCGCTCGCGCAGAACACGGGCAAGCAGATCGTTCTGCTTCAGAACCTTGGCCCTGACCTCCACTATGCGGGCGCTCATGCTGCAATCTCCAACGAGGCAACTTCGATCTCGCGGCCGGAGACGATTTTCTGTCCCGGGCTCCCACACTCCGGGCAGCTGAGCTGATATACGGACGGGGGGATCCGGTCCTTCTGACACGCAGCGCAATAAATGACCAGCGGAATAGTCTCGATTACCAGCCGCGATCCTTCCAGCAGTGAGCCTTCACAAGCCAGCTCGTAGGCGAAGAGAAGAGCCTCCTTATCCACCCCGGAAAAGACCCCTAACTTCAGGTGTACAGCTTCGACGTCCAGCCCACCACGGCTTTCCGACTCCTCGGTGATCTGGTCGATCATGCTGATGGCGATTGAGAGTTCGTGCATGTCTCCCTCCTTTCGACGAAAACGGATCTCGAAAAACTCGAGCCGTTACATCGAACGGATTCTCAGGTAGCGGCGCAGGTCCGGAGCAACCGTGACTGCCAAACCGATGAGTACCAAACCGATTGCGCCTAAGACGAGTTTTGCGTTCATACTGTCACCTCTCTACTTTCTCTCACTACACTAAGCTCACTTGCTTGGCCGTAGCAATGCGGGCGGCTAACTCCAACGCCATCTTTGCCGCTTCTTCGACCGCAGCCTGCACCGGTGCTGACAAACCCATGCGCCCTTCCAACTCATCGCCAAAGTCCTGCGGCTCACAGCCCAGGACCTGGACCTGCGCGGAAATCGTGCCTTGCGAAGCGGCGAGATTCAATACCCGTACTGGATCCATGCCGTGGGGATTGATCGCTGTGTCCGCCGATGCTGCGCCGGCGAAAGCTGCGAGATCCGGTTCCACCACATAGAGCGTGCCCGCCGCGTCACCGCGCGGCAGTGCATCCACAATGATGACCGCGTCCCACGGATCAAGCAGCGCAAACGCCAAGTCGAATCCCCGGATACCAAAATCCTTTACCGACACGCCCTCGGGCAATTTCCGCTGGCTGAGCGCAAGCGCCACCTCGACCCCGAACCCGTCATCGCCCAGGAAGATATTGCCCACGCCTGCAATCAGAATCTTCGTCGTCATGTAGGCTCGCCTTTCAGCACCGGCTCGATCTCATCCGGAGAGAAGAAGAAGCGGTGTCCTGGCTGGCGCATCATCCCGAACTCCCGACCCGGGTCGTCGTCGAGCACGACGGCGAGTTGAACATGGTCTTCGAAGTCCTGCTCAATCGCTTCAATGACCGCAATCTTGCCGGCCAGCGCCATGTCCATAATGTCGGCCTTCTTCTTCGGGCATATGCGCACCCGTTCGCCCACCCGCAACTCGATGCCGAAGACGCGCACGCTCTCAGGCGGCGCTGCTGCTTCCTCAAAAGGATTCCAATCCCGGTTCATTGTGTGCCGCCTCGAATTTCACGCAGTCCGCGAATCACGCCATGCGCTTTCAGCATTGCCTCCGAGGTGAGAGATTCCGTTCGTTCCAGAATCTTGCGCGCGCGCGGATCACCGCTCCGCATCTCCTGCTTCTCGGCGTCGGTAAGGGTGAGCACGCGCAGCGTGAGCATCTCGTCCATCTCCGTACCGTCAAAGAAATCACCTTCGCTCTCCGGCGCGATCTTCGGATAGTCATACAAGATGATGGGCGAGCAAAACATCATGCTTCCACGGCACGCCGGGACGGGTGGATCCGGCTCCTCGCCCACCAACACCGGGAAAACGCCGGTATTGCAACAAGCGGCGACTGCTTCGCGATAGGCTGGGTCCGGATCAAGCAGGGAGACAAACTCTCCGCCGGTGATGCCCAACAGCAGGTGCGCAGAGACCAAAGATAAAGGAAGCGCCTCGTCTCGTTTTGCTCCGGCCCCGCTGGGCAATGGGGTTGTGTTCTGCAATTCGAGGTGAAGCTTGCACACGCCGTCCTGAAGTTTTTCCGCGCTGATCGTCAGCTCAATCTGTAGGTTTTGGTGAACAGCAGGTCCCTCCACTCCGCTACGCTCCGGTCGGGATGACAATTCTGGTGTGCCCGCAAGAGCTTCAGCGAAAATACTTGACCCTGCAACCGAATTGTCGTCCCGACCGGAGCGTAGCGGAGTGGAGGGACCTGCTGTTTCCATTTCGATCAGTGGGGAAGTGATAAGGTCGCCGATTCGAAGATTGGCATGCTCTGAAGTGCGTTCGACAGCTTCGTCCCATGCGAGCGAGGGGTCCGTCAGCTCATCCACATTCTGGGTCGGAACGAGCTGCAAAAAGCTGATTCTTACGTCGAGGCTAGCCTCAGAATCTGCCACCACGAGACACTCGGCGATCAGCCGGAAAGGCTCCTGGGGACGCTGCGCCTCGGCATAAATGCGTGGGTAGAGGGTTCCAAAATTCCATCGCTGACGGTTCTTGATGGCAGTTGGTCTATAGGGATAGAGAATGTATCCCTCATAGAGAATTGCAGCCGCAATCTTTTCCGCGCCGTCGAAGTTCATGCCTTAACCTCATCCGTGATATCGGCCGCCAGCGCCCGGCTGATGGCCTGCTCCCAGGTGGGGATACCGTGGCGCACCTTGTATTGGTAGAGCTGTTCGAATACATCACGCCGCAGGCATAGCCACGCCGTATTCGGAAAGTGCATCTCCATCATCTCTTTCCAGGTGGAGATGGGCAGGCGAAAATTGGACTCGCGGTCCCATGGCACTTGAGCGACCTGGAGCGACCCATCGTCTCCCTGGTAGAAGACCGTACCGCTGAACATCACGCACACTGGAATCTCGCCGGTATCCAATGCGTGGAAGTACTTGGTTGCTGCCACATTGAAGTCGAACGTGCACGGAAGCTGCAGGTCGACCACCACATGATCGGTGAAACCCGGAACAGCCACGGTGGTATTCATCCACAGCAGCGGCCGCACTGTGCGGCTCCAGCGCTCGGGTGTGCCAAAAAGGTCAAGCAGCTTCTCCTGTTCCTGAGGAACATAGCGTCTTTTCGCTGGCTCGATCTGCACCTGGCAGCGCAGCGTAAGGGTATGGATTGCCTCCGACGCCGGCAGGTTCGTGATGCGCAGCTTCAAAGCAATCAGCGGAGCGGCAGCATGCGGCACGGCCTCGGCAGCTTCGATCTTGAAATGCAGCTCAGGCATGAACAGATTCCTTTACTTCAACGCTTCGCGCTTTCAGGTCGGTAAAGAAGCTATGGATTTCCTTCCACACTTCCGTTCCGCCGGAGAGCCCACGCCAGTGCATGCGGATCAAGCCGACCAGCCGATAGCACTCATCGACAGGAGCGATGTAGTACTGTGCCGGCGCGCCCACGCGGTTGACCAGAAAGGTTTCGACATCCGGTTCCATCTTCTGCAACGCGGGGTGCTCCGCGGCGATCTCTGACCAGGATTCGAGGCTTAGCAGCGACTCGATCGCCCCGGCGGGGCTGGGATACATCGCCATCACCTTGCCCGCCCCGCTATCGCGATAGAAGAAGGCGAGGTTGATGGGAATCATCAGCGCTTCCCATTGCAAGTCAGGCAGCTGAAAGTCAGTGAGCGCGCGAATGCGCCGTGGGATGCGGAGGAAGTGCGCGCCTGCCTGTCCGCAGAACAGAACCGCGCAGCCATCGCACGAACACAAAATCTCGCGCTTCTTGGGATCGAGTAGATGCTGGTGGACGGGTCCCAGCGCAGCGCTGCAAAGCTCACAGCGTTCTGCCGTGGGCGCCTTGCGGGCTGCTATCTGCCTAAGAAAAGGAAGTGTTCCTGGTGCCATTCCCGTCCTGTCGAATCACTCTGGTTTGCTCCGCTTTTCCAGGCCGCGCCTAAATGCTGGGAGCCGTGCCTCTCTCCGCCCGTCCTGAATCCACAACCAATGTTGGGTGCCCCATTCAAGCCCTGGTTTTGGGCTTGAGTGGGATACGCAGCACCTAACGCAGTTCTCTCTACCCCTCAACGACTCTCATAGAAGCAGAAACACTCTAAGCAGGCGGCATATGGGGCATGCTGGGGTCTATCGGTTTACGCGTCTCGACATTAATCCCCGTCGCATCGTCTTCAAGCCGATCGACGGGCGTGCGAAGCGGTGTCTCAGAAAGGGAAGGTCTGATTCGAGGTATCTCTTGAATTGCCATCGCAGATCTCCTTATTTCAGCACGACAAGGTTAGAAGTGTGGGAAGGCTCGACCGCAGCATTCTCCGCGACAATTTCAAGAATGTCGGGAGCCGCTTCGTAGAGCGCTTCTTCCACCGCGTTCTTCAGGGTGAGGGAGGAGGATGGACAACTGCCGCAAGTACCGTGCAGCTTGAGCCGCACGATATCGTCGCGCACGCTGACCAGCTCGCAGTCTCCGCCATGAGACTTAAGGTAAGGCCGGACGGCCTCCAGGCCGCGGACCACCCTGGTTTCGATGTCGTCGGGATGGAGCGAGTGGAGCAGGAACATGCCGGCGACGAGGTTGTCCTCCAGTGCCGCACTGAGCACGCGCTCGCCCTCCGCCGTTTCCACGCACCTGTCGATCAGGCGTTGCAACGCGGCGCCATGTAGCTCAACCACGGACTGCACCAGCTCCAGCGCGGCGGCCCGAACTTCCGGGTCGCCCGCCTGGTCAAGCTTGGCTGCCAGTTTCTCTACGTGTTCGCTTTGGGCGCGGAACTCTCCGCGCCGCGGTGCGGCTACAGGTTGCTCAGCGCTGGCCGCCATTATTCGGGCCCCGCCGCCCCGAACATGGGTGAATGTTTCACTTCGATCACCTTACCGTCCCCGACGTACATATGTACTCCGCAGGGTAGGCATGGGTCAAAGCTACGAACCGTGCGCATGATGTCGATGCCCTTGAAATTCTCCGGGCCATTATCTTCGAAGATGGGTGTGTTCTGCACCGCATCTTCGTAAGGACCGGGAGTTCCGTAGACATCTCGCGGGTTCGCGTTCCATGGGGTGGGTGGATAAGGATGGTAGTTGGCGATCTTGCCTTCGCGGATAACTACGTGGTGCGACAGCACCCCGCGCACTGCTTCGTGGAAACCGCAGCCGATAGCTTCCTCCGGCACCTTGAAGTCAGACCAGGTCGAAGTGCGGCCTGCATTCAACTCGGCCAGCGCCTTTTCAACAAAGTAGAGCGCTGTGGCTGCCGCGTAAGCCTGGAAGTAGGTACGAGCGCGATCCCGTTCCAGCGTGTTGCTCCACTGCGGAATCTTCCACTCGAACTGGGTTTCGGGGAGCATTGCCGTCTTGGGAAGATTGATCTGAACGCTGTGACCCGTAGCCTTCACGTAACCAATGTCGACCAGCCCGGAGAGCGCCGTGGACCAGAGTCGCGCGATCGGTCCGCCGCCGGTGTCGAGCGCCAGGTGGTCGCCGGTGCGCTGGTCATACCACCGCGGTGACATAACCCAGGTATAGTTGCCGCCGAAGTCGCGCTTCTGCGGGCGGGGAAGAGTGGTCTGGTTCCAGGGGTGATGCTTGTCTACCGGATTGCCCAATGGGTCTCTGGCCACAAAGGTTTCTGAACCCTGCCAGTCGTCATAGTAGGAGCTGCCCAGCAGAATCCGTATGTTCAAATTGATGTCGACCAGGCTATTGGTAACCAGCTTCCCGTCGACCACCACGCCCGGCGTAACGAACATCTTGCGTCCCCACTCCGCCATGTTCTTGTAGGTGTAATCGCAGCTGTCCGGATCGTTATACGATCCCCAACACGCCAGCAACGTGCGACGCAGGCCGACCTTCTCGTACCCCGGCATCGCCTCATAGAAAAAGTTGAAAAGGTCGTCATGCAGGGGCACGACCCTCTTCATAAATTCGACATACTTCATCAGGCGAACCAGATAGTCAGTAAATAGCTGGATGGTCGCCACGGTGCCGACTCCCCCGGGGTAGAGCGTGGAAGGATGCACGTGGCGCCCTTCCATCAGGCAGAACATCTCACGCGTCATGCGGCTCATGGCGAGCGTCTCGCGATAGAAACTCCCAGTGAAGGGATTGAGCGCGGTCATGATGTCAGCAATGGTGCGAAAGCCGTGTTTGTCTCCGTTCGGGCAAGCGGTGGATTGGGCCTTAGCCCAGACTCCGGGATTGGTCTCCTTCACCATTTGCTCGCAAAAATCCACGCCGACCAGGTTGTCCTGAAAGATATTGTGATCGAACATGTACTCGGCGGCCTCGCCGAGGTTAATGATCCACTCTGCCAGAGGCGGTGGCTTGACGCCAAATGCCATGTTCTGCGCGTACACCGCGCAGGTGGCGTGGTTGTCACCGCAGATGCCGCAGATGCGGCTGGTGATGAAGTGGGCGTCGCGCGGATCTTTGCCCTTCATGAAAATGCTGTAGCCGCGAAAGATGGAGGACGTGCTGTGGCACTCGGCGACTTCCCGGTTGGCGAAGTCGATCTTGGTGAAGATGCCGAGGCTGCCCACGATCCGCGTAATCGGATCCCAGTTCATCTCGACCAGGTTGCGCTTCTTCTTATCGACCTCAGAGATCGTCTCGGGATAAGTCGCCATGGATGTGTCCTTTTGATAGAAAGTTTTGTCCGTCGAGCGAAGCGCGGATTTAGTATGTTGTGGGGCGGTAGCCAGTGGTCAGCTTCGGCCCCGGATGCCGCCATTTCGGTTCCTTGTTCACCGTGGTGTTGGTGATACTCCGCATGGTGCGGATGAAGCGACCGTAGGTGCCGATCACGTTCGTTGAAAGCTTGGCTCCCGGTGGCTCGTCCATGAAGGGCATGAACTTATCCGGGAATCCCGGCATGGTGCATCCGATGCAGATGCCGCCTACATTCGGGCAGCCGCCAATGCCGCGCATCCAGCCCCGCTTGGTTACATTGCAGTCCACCACCGGCCCCCAGCAGCCTAGCTTTACCAGGCACTTCGACGACCCGTAGTGGGTGGCAAAGTCACCCTGCTCGTAATACGAGCCGCGATCGCACCCTTCGTGTACAGTCTTGCCGAAGAGCCAGGTGGGCCGCAATTGCTTGTCCAGCGGGATCATGGGCGCCAGACCCGCCACCTGGTAAAGCAGGTAAAGAACGGTTTCCATGAAGTTATCCGGTTGCACCGGGCAACCAGGCACATTCACAATAGGCAGACCCGCCTTGGAGCGCCAATCCCATCCCAGGTAGTCGGCGAGCCCCATGGCGCCCGTTGGGTTGCCTGCCATCGCGTGGATACCGCCGTACGTGGCGCACGTGCCGGCGCCAATGATGGCCAGCGCCTTGGGCGCCAGGCGATCGATCCACTCGCAGGTCGTAATCGGCTGGCCGGTATCCGGGTTGGTCCCCATGGCAGCCCAGTAACCCTCTTTCTTGATCGTCTCGTTCGGAATGGATCCTTCCACGACTAGCACGAAGGGGTCTAACAAACCCTTTTCTGCTTCATAAAAAAACTTCATGAATTCGTCGCCGTTCTCATACGCGAGAACAGGATTGTGCAGATGAACCTTGGGCAATCCTGGTATCGCACCCAACAGAACGTCTTCGATACTTGGCTGTTCCGCCGCAGTGACGGAAACGCTGTCACCGTCGCAACTGAGACCGGCTGTGATCCAGAGAATGTGAACATCAGAGACGGCGGGAGCCTTGGTAATGCTGCTTACCTGTTCAGCCATGAAATTCTCCTTCAGCCTTGGGAGTCGCGAAGACGATGCGCTACCTCGAAACGATGGACGCGCAAGACACGCATATTGCTTGTGATGTTGGGAGCAGTAAATCGGGTTGGTAGAAGCAGGGCAAGCCGGTCACCTGGAGAGCGACATTTCACGCCCCAGTTCTCGTGAAATCGCTGACCGGTGAAAAGTACGCCCAGCCAGCACCACTGTCAAACCGCGCAGTTCACACGCTGAAGTGAAAGATTCATCCGATGGCTACTATCGGGAATTCCCCGATTTCCATTAGCAGGAATCCCGGACCCTGGAGCAGTTTCGCAATGTGGACCGAAGCAGTCTTGTCCAATTAACTTTGCTCGATCGGCTGATTCGGAGAGCGACTAGCTGAAAACAAATCAGCTACGCCTTTGATTCTTTCAGCCACTAGCCAATTCTTCCTGGAAGCACCACCCCACCCTTGTCATCCCGAGGAGTGGACTTGCCTGTGGCAAGTCAAGGGACTAATTACAACGGCAACGAAAGTATTGGGTGGCCCATTCAAGCCGTACTTTGGCTTGAGTGGGCGACGAGCCCTCCCCAAACCCGTTTGTCATTGGGAGCGTAGCCGAGAGCCTGCCCTGAGCGAAGTCGAACGGGGACCTGCTGTGCGCCCTTCCCGAACGCAACTGCGCAAGTGAGTCGCCTGCACACCAAGCCCGATTTATTCGTTAATCTGGACTGCTCTAAACCCGGAACGGCCCGCACGCGAATGTTGATGAGAACTAGCAAATGCGCGGTAGTTGCTCACCGAACATGACATCCAGCACGCGCGTTCCGCCGATCTGCGTCTTCATCAGCACCATGCCCGGGTGTTCAGCGACTACCTCTCCGATGATCACGGCGTCGCGGCCGAACACGTGCTGTTGCATTTGGCTAAGCACGGCTTGCGCCATCTCTGGTGCAACGATCGCCAGCAGCTTTCCCTCGTTGGCGACGTACAGCGGATCCAGTCCCAACACTTCGCATGCGCCCTTCACGGAATCGCGTACCGGAATGGATTGTTCTCGCAATAACATTCCCACACCAGCCCGCTTGGCGATTTCGTTCAGGGTGGTGGCTGCGCCGCCGCGCGTGGGATCGCGCAAACAGTGGATGAACTCCATCCCGCCCGCCGACGGGGTGCTGAGCATGGCCGACACGAGGCCGTTGAGCGAGGCGCAGTCGCTCGCGATGGCGCCTTCAAATTCAAGGCCTTCCCGTTGCGACATAATGGCCATTCCGTGGTCGCCGATATAGCCACTCAGAATAATCTGGTCGCCCGGCCGCGCGCGGTCTGCCGAGATGTTCACGCCACTCTCGATCACGCCAATACCCGTGGTGGTAATAAAAATCTGGTCGCCCTTGCCACGGTTGACCACCTTGGTGTCGCCGGTCACGAACTCCACTCCGGACTCCGCGGCGGCTGCGCGCATCGATTCCACCACGCGCCGCAGATCGTCGACTGCCAGGCCCTCCTCCAGGATGAAGGCAGCCGAAAGATAAAGCGGGCGCGCGCCGCTCATCGCTAGATCGTTCACCGTTCCGTGGACAGCCAGCCGCCCGATGTCGCCGCCAGGGAAAAAAATCGGGGTGACCACAAACGAGTCCGTAGTAAAAGCCAGGCGCGCGCCACCGATGGTGACGACTGCCTGGTCATCGAGTTTGTCCAAAACTGGATTTCTGAATGCAGGCAGAAAGATCTGGTCGATCAGGTCGGCGGTGAGCTTGCCACCGCTGCCATGCCCCAGCACAATCTGCGCATGCTGAAAGATAGGCAACGGACAAGACCCAAAGCCGGCGGCAGATATCGGCGGATCGCCCGCCGGCTTCTCTTCGTCCTTGGCGGATATTTGAGAACTAGCCATTGGCGTGCGTCATGACTTCAAGTTGCACTACGTCCGCGCCCTGCGGTTTTAGATGCCGGCCGTATGCGTAATAGGCAGCGCAAGCTCCCTCGGCTGATACCATCGTCGCCCCCAGGGGACGCTGCGGTGTGCACAGCGTGCCGAACGCCGGGCAATCGTGCGGTTTCTTAATGCCCCGCAGGATCTGGCCGCTGATGCATATCTGCGGCTCGAGGGTGGCGATCTCCGCCACGTCGAATAACTTCTCCGCGTCGTACGAGGCGAACTCATCGCGCAGATGGAAGCCGCTCATCGGGATGTTGCCGATGCCTCTCCACTTGCGATCAGCCACCTCGAAGACCCGCTCGATCAGCTT
This sequence comes from uncultured Acidobacteriaceae bacterium, assembly GCA_963788515.1. Taxonomy (GTDB): domain Bacteria; phylum Acidobacteriota; class Terriglobia; order Terriglobales; family Acidobacteriaceae; genus PALSA-350. The sequence goes on along the minus strand of CAWBGZ010000014.1, from coordinate 138,220 downwards.
CTGCGCCGGCATATTGCCTTCGCGGTTTAAAACGCGCGAGTACTGATTTTCCACAACGGCCCGCCCTTGTTCCAACTGCTGCAGCGTCATCAGCGTGCCGTGCAAGATATCGAGAGGTTCAAAACCCGTCACCACAATCGGTACATGGTAGCGAGCGCTGATAGGATCGTATTCGCGATACCCCATCACCGCGCATACGTGGCCGGGCCCAAGAAAGCCCTGCACCCGGTTATCCGGAGATTGCAGGATGGCATCCAGCGCCGGCGGAACCAGCACATGCGAAACCAGCAGCGACACATTGTTCACCTGCTCTTCGCGCGCGCGCCAGGCCAACATGGCGTTCGCCGGAGCCGTGGTCTCAAAGCCAATGGCAAAAAACACCACCTGCTTGGACGGGTTCGCCCGCGCAAGCTTGAGGCAATCAAGCGGCGAGTAAACCACGCGGACATCGCCACCCTGTGACTTGATGGTGAACAGGTCGCCGTCCGAGCCTGGCACGCGCAACATGTCCCCGAAAGAGCAGAAGATCACATTCTTTTGCCGTGCGATGGCATGGGCTTTGTCGATCATCTCCAGCGGGGTTACGCAAACCGGGCAGCCCGGCCCATGAACCAGCTCCACTCCCTCGGGGAGCAGGTGATCGATTCCACTCTTGACAATGGAGTGCGTCTGCCCGCCGCACACTTCCATCAACACCCAGGGACGTGTCTGAATACGGCGCATCTCGCCGACAATCTTCTTGGCAACGTCACCGTCGCGGTACTCATCAAGGTATTTCATTGTCGATAACCTCCGGGTTCTACTTCCTCAACCACGGGCGATTCCAGTTCAGTGAGCTGATCAAGATCCCTCAGCGCCTGGTAGGTACGCTCGGCCTCTGCTTCATCGATCCGGCTGATGGCGAAGCCAACGTGCACCAGAACATACTCGCCAATCTGCGTTTCCGGAACATATTCCAGGCAGGCTTCGCGCACAATGCCGCCGAACTGAACCTTGGCCATGCGCATGCCGCGCTGGTCGAACGTCTCTACCACCTTGCCGGGTATAGCCAGGCACATGTCATTCTCCTCGGCGCAAATGCTCATTTGCGACCATAGCCTGTCCGAGCGAAAGGCCACCGTCGTTGGCCGGAACTTGGGCGTGTAGAAACACGTCAAATCCGCGACGCCGCAACTCTACCACCGTACGGCCCAGAAGGTATAGGTTTTGGAAACTGCCACCGCTCAGGCAAACTCGGTCCATCCCATCGCTCGCACCGACACTAGTGCATACCTTCCCGATTGCCGCGCTCAAGGTGTTGTGAAAACGCGCGGAAATCTCTCCCCTGCGCCTGCCTGAAGAAATGTCTTTCCCGATCGCGATAATGACTGGCCGGAAGTCGAGGATGATTGGCTCGCCCTCCTCTACCTCGAAGCCGTAGCGATCATCGATCCCCGGCTCTGCCGCCGCCTCCAACGCAATGGCTGCCTGGCCCTCGAAAGTCACCTCCGATGCCAGCCCCAGCAGGGCAGCGACCGCGTCGAAGAGCCGCCCGCAAGACGATGTCTCCACCGTTTGAATGCGCCGGGCGAGCAAGGTGTCCACCAATGCAACCTGCTTCTCATCTATGCCTTGGAAGTACGGCTGCTGGTCGGGTATCCGCCCCCCATAGGCGTCTCGCAGGTAGCTGAGCGCCATGCGCCACGGTTGCCGCACTGCCGCATCGCCGCCGGGCAGCAATACGTAGCGCAGATGGGCGCGCCGGGTAAAGCCGGCAAAATCCGCAACCAGAAATTCGCCCCCCCAGATTTTGCCGTCTGTTCCAAATCCGGTGCCATCCAGGGCCACGCCTAGAACGCGGCCGCGCAGATGGTTCTCTGCCATGCAGCTCGCGATGTGCGCATGGTGATGTTGCACGCCGATCCTGCGGTCAATCCCTGAAGCCATGGCCATGCGCGTGCTCATATAACCAGGATGCAGATCATAGGCCGCGGCGCGCGGCACGACCTTGAAAACATGTTTCATGCGGTCAAGTGTTTCTTCGAAGAACCGCATCGTCTCGTAGTTCTCGAGATCGCCGATATGCTGGCTGAGGATCGCGTAACGGCCTTTAGTTAAACAGAAAGTGTTTTTCAGTTCTCCGCCAAAAGCCAGTACCTCCGCCATCTCGATTCCCAAATCGATGCTTTGAGGCACAAAGCCGCGCGAGCGGCGCAGCACTCGTTCTCGCCCCTCGAACGTGCGTGTCACGGAATCGTCCACGCGCGTGAAGATGTCGCGATTGTGCAGTAGGAACCAGTCGGCGACGCCGCCCAGTTGCAGCATCGCCTCCTGATTGCTGACCACGATTGGCTCCTCGCTCAAATTGCCGCTGGTCATCACCAGGGCGGCCCACTCGGACGGGGTCCCTGGCGAATCGCTGAATAATAGATAGTGCAGCGGCGTATAGGGCAGCATCACTCCCAGGGTGCTGTCTCCCGGAGCAAGGCCACTAGAGAGCCGCCCACCGGGCAGGCGCGGAAGAACCACGATGGGCCGCCGTGGGTGCAGTAGCGCTGCCTCGTCCTCTGCTGTCAACCGGCAAAGCTTCTTGACAGCGGATAAATCGCGCACCATCAGTGCGAAGGGCTTGTGGGGGCGCCGCTTCCGTCTTCGCAACTCCGCAACCGCGGCGTCGTTGGTTGCATCGCACGCCAGGAGGAAACCGCCCAGACCTTTGACGGCAACAATCTTGCCTGCGCGCAACAGCGCGCGTGTCTGCCGAACAATCGCTAGCGAATCCCTGGCCGCAAAAGACACGTCCGCTAACGAACTAAGCGCACTTTCCACCAGGGCTAGCGCCGGTCCGCAAACCGCACAGGCATTGGGCTGGGCATGAAAGCGCCGGTCGTCAGGATCTTCATATTCCGCCTGGCAGTCAACGCACATGGTGAAGGCGGACATGGTGGTTGCCGAACGGTCATAGGGGATGTCGCGGATGATGGTGTAGCGCGGTCCGCAATGGGTGCAATTGGTGAACGGATATCCGTAGCGCCGATTCGCCGGATCTCCGAAATCACGCCAGCACTCGTCGCAGGTGCCGGCGTCGGGAGGGACCAGCGCAAATGCCCCAGCCTCCTCCCGGCTGTCCAGGATCGAGAAGCCTTCGCCCCCCTGAGCGTCGATTTCCGAGACCCTGATCTCCTTAATCTCCGCCAACTTGGGAGGATCATTCTTCAATCTCTGGAGAAACTCATCGAGCGCACGTGCGCCGCCTTCTATCTCAATGGTGACGCCAGAAGAAGAGTTGAAGACATACCCAGTCAGCCCGAGAGAGGTGGCCACCTTATAAACGAAGGGCCGAAACCCCACACCCTGCACGACGCCACGCACCAGGATGTGCTCGCGTCTGACCAATTCGTGAAGATCGTCGGCCTTGAGGCTGAACATCCTCCGCATCATACTTGGACGCGGGTATTCATTTCAGCGCTGCTGCCCTATCCATCCAACTCCACTTATGCCAAGGTGAAACGCTGCCCTCCCCTTTGTCATCCCGGGTAGCCGACTCGCGGTGTCGAGTGAAGAGAGAAATTACAACCGCAACAAAAGCTTTGGGTGCCCCATTCAAGCCGTATTTTGGCTTGAGTGGGCTACGATCCTTCCCAACCGTTTGTCATGAGGAGCGTAGCGGAGGGATCTGCAGTTTCACCTTCGGACTTAGCGAAGCTTCCCTTTGCAGCTCTAGCCGCAACATCCGCAAATAATGAGCGTATACTCATTATTGGTTACCAGATGGCCCGCCCCAAGAGTGAAGACAAACGCAACGCAATTCTCTCGGCCGCGACCGAAGTCTTCGCGCAGCGGGGACTCAGTGCCGCGACCTCGGCCATATCGAGCGCGGCAGGGGTTGCAGAGGGTACGTTGTTCACTTACTTCAAGACCAAGGACGAGTTGGTCAACGCACTTTATCGTGAGATCAAACTGGAACTGGCAGATGCCATGATGTCGGATTTCCCCCGCAGAGGCAGTATCCGCGACCGTCTGCAGCACGTCTGGAATCGGTATGTCACCTGGGGGGTCACCAACCCCAGGCAACATAGGGTTCTGCAGCAGATGACCGTCTGGGGCGGCCTGACCAGGGAATCGAAGCATGCCGGGATCGCGCCCTTCCTCGAAATCGAGAAGATGGCCGAGGCCGCAGTGGCGCAGCACGTCTTTCTCGACCGGCCCCTGGAGTTCATCGCCGCGGCCATGAGCGCGCTGGCGGATACGGCCATGGACTTTATGCGGCGCGATCCCAAACAGGCGGAGATGTATCGCAAGCAAGGGTTTGAGATGCTGTGGGCTGGGGTTACGCGCAACAAGTAGTTTTTCGTGAATCAAAATGAGCGAGCAATCACTCACATAAAAAGAAGGAGTCCAGCGATGAATCCATGGTCAGTAGCAGATATACCATCCCAAAACGGTAAGCTCGCGGTCGTCACCGGAGCTACCGGAGGACTTGGATATGAAACAGCGCTCGCCCTGGCGCGCGCCGGAGCAGAAGTGCTGGTGACCGGCAGAAACGCGGAGAAGGGGCGCGTAGCGATTGAGCAGATCAAGCGCGCTGTGCCGTCCGCGAAGGTACGCTTCGCGATGCTCGATCTGGCGAGCCTGGCCTCAGTCCGCGCATTTGCCGCAAACATGCTTGCCGACGGCCGGCCGTTGGATCGATTGATCAACAACGCGGGCGTGATGGACCTGCCCACCAAGCGCCTGACCGAAGACGGCTTCGAGCTCCAGTTCGGAACCAATCACCTTGGCCACTTTGCTCTCACCGCTTTGCTGCTGCCGTCGCTGCGCAAAGCCCAGGCGCCGCGAGTCGTGAATGTGAGCAGCCTGGCGCATCGTGGGGGCAGGATTGATTTCGGCAATCTACAGGCTGAGCGCAACTACCGCTCCTGGGCGGCTTATCAGCAATCGAAGTTAGCAAATCTACTATTCACTTTCGAGCTCCAGCGCCGTAGTGATGCGAACGGATGGGGGCTGATGAGCAACGCGGCGCATCCGGGCTACGCGCGCACGGAACTGATTCCCAACGGACCAGGCGCCGGCGGCCTAAAGGGAATGGGGATGAAGGTACTTGGTTCCTTCATGAGCCACTCGGCCGCCGCCGGGGCTTTGCCCATACTCTTCGCGGCGACTTCTCCTGACGCGGTGCCCAACGGATACTACGGACCGAACGGTGTCTATGAATTGAAGGGGCCGGTGGCGCCGGCGAAAGTCTTTCCCCAGGCGAAGGACGAGGCTGTGGCGCGGAAACTGTGGGAAGTCTCGGAGCAGCTCACCCAGGTAAAATGGCCGCCCAGGGAACAAACCTCCGAGACGGTTGCTTTTTCCGTGAAGCGAGAAGCATAGCGATGAAGGTCTTGGTCTTGGGTGCTACTGGAATGGTGGGGCAAGGTGTGTTGCGGGAGTGTCTACTGGACCCGGATGTGGAACAGGTGCAAGCAGTCGGGCGAAGCCCCACTGGAATCCATCACCCCAAATTGCGGGAGGTCGTGCATAGCGACTTATCGCACTACGCGGAGATCGAGGCCCAACTCTCAGGCTTTGATGCGTGTTTCTTTTCGCTTGGCGTCTCTTCCGCCGGGATGAAAGAGGAAGAGTACGAGCGCGTGACCTACGGCATAACCGTGGCTGCTGCTGAAACGCTATGCCGCCTTAACCCGGAGATGAAATTCTTCTACGTCTCGGGCGCGGGTACCGACAGCAGCGAACAGGGCTGGAGTATGTGGGCGCGGGTCAAGGGCAGAACGGAAAACGCGCTCCTGCGCTTACCTTTTGCTGCGGCGTACATGTTTCGCCCCGGCTTGATTGTGCCAATGCACGGAGAGAGGCCGAAGGCCGCCGTCTATCAATCTTTCTACTTCATCGCCAAACCGCTGCTCTTCTTGCTCCGGCGCATCTTTCCCAATCACGTCCTGACCACGGAGGAAATTGGGCGGGCTATGCTGATCATCACCCGGCGCGGCTACCCAAAACATATCCTTGAGATCAGCGACATCCGCGCCGTTCTTCAAACTTCTTAAGGCCAGGCCGGTCGTCTCTCTATGCGAGTGTGCCCCCTCAGTTCCTTGTGCCGTATGTTTTCCCGGAATCACCGCCCCCATCCCACGTGCCGTCCAGCTTGTCCGCGGTGACTTTGAGCTCGATGTCGTAGTAAGAGCCCTGGTAAGGCGCCTGGAATTTCAAAACGCCACTGACGAAGGTTAGATCTTTCGCAGGTTGTTCCCCTTCGCCGACGCTCAGGGAGCCGGTCAATTTTCCTTCACTCTCCTGAAGAGTCAGGGTCCATTTGACCGGGTCCTCGGTACTTTCCGATGTCATGTTCCACTTGCCGAGCAAGGGCTTATAGTCCTGTCCGTGGGCGGAAACTGTCAGCACCATGAGTCCCAGGCAGAGCGCAAAAAATCGGCGGCTGATCTTATGAGCCATAACACTCCTCCGTGGCAACCGGCGCCACCTGAGCAGTGTACCTCTGAGCTCCGCGATGTGCGTTTACAATCCAAACCCGCCCGATCGATCCTTTTCCGCCCGGTTGGAACCCCCTGCTTCAGTAGCGGGAGCGACGACCCTTCAAGAGTGTTTGAGAGGATGCGTGGCATCGTTTGGCAAACGCCCCGAGGCATCTGCATAACGGATCTGCAGCCTCGTGAGGAATGCAGCCTATCGCAGGCTGGCTATCGGAGCGGCGTCCATGTCCGCGTAGTCCTGATTCTCCCCACCCATTCCCCAGCAAAAGCTGTAGGCGCGCGTGCCAACGCCGGCGTGAATAGACCACCCAGGTGAGACAACGGCCTGAAAGTCCTTCATCAATAAATGGCGGGTCTCTTCCGGCGGCCCCATCAGGTGGAACACGGCCGCGTCCTGGGCGAGATTGAAGTAAAGATAAACCTCAGATCGCCGCATGTGCGTGTGGGGCGGCATCGTATTCCAAACGCTTCCCGAGTGCAGGTGGGTTACCCCCATCACCAGCTGGCAGCTCTTGACGCCGCCAAGATAGATGTACTTGGAGACCGTCCTCCGGTTGCATGTCTCGGCGCTGCCAATGGTCGTCGGGCTGGCTTCCTCTTTTTTTACCAAGGCTACCGGATGCGCGGTATGTGCGGGGTAGCTAAGCAGATAAAAGACAGCCGGGGTCGCGGGGTCCTTCGACTCAAAGCGGATCTCGGCATTGCCTCTGCCGATGTACAGGCAGTCAAGATTCTCCAGACAATAGGATTTTCCGTTCACCTTAATAGAGCCGCTTCCACCAATATTCAGCGCTCCCAACTCCCGCCGCTCGGTGAAATACTCCGCCCGCAGATCGGCATCCGCCCCGAGCGTAAGCGGGTCCGCGGTCGGCGCCGCTATGCCAGCGATGGTACGGTCCAGATCCACGTACACAAGACGGATCGCTCCCGGCTCGTACAAAGAGTCCATCAGGAATGTCTCCCGCAGCTGAGCCGTGGTCATGTGCGCATAGCGCGTGGGGTCCGCCAAGAGATAGGTCTGCATGAGTTCTCCTTCGTCACGGGCCAAAACACACCCTCTTTAGTGCGCTGCTGTTCCAGCCGCCGTGCCGGTCCTACCCGGGACCTGCTTTACTAGCCAGCTGACCAGCTCCGCGGCTCCGGCAAGGTTGTCATATTCCGGGGGAAGGTTGCGTCCATCCGTGTATTCGTTATAGATCCAGGGATCGGCCACAGCAAAGACCGTGCCCTTGCCGTATTTCGCTGTGGCCATCAGGATATCCCCCCGGTCTTTCAATACAGAAACCGCGGGCGCTTTGAGCGTGATGGTGCAGGTATCCTTCATGAAAAAGACGTGCGGATGCTGAAACACCGGCCCATTGCCGGCCACCGGGATTCTTCCCGCTTCGTGGTTATCTCCAACCACATGATGGCTAAGCACTGGATTGAAGTGGATGCCGAAGATATCGGCAAGTAGATCCAAATGTTCTATCTCTCCGTTCGCAGGATCGTTGGCCATAAGAAGCAGCACTCCTCCCTGCTTCACCCATGCGGCCACCTGCCGGGCGTCCTCTGGTTGTATGTAGTACGGGTGCGGATTCTTGACCGGGATATCCGGAGACACAATGATGTAGATCTGTGCACCCTTCAGCTTGGCCACGGTTGGCGCGCTATAAAGAGTATCCGTGGCCACACCATGGTCGTGGAAGACGCCACCAAGCAAGGAAAAGCCACTATTGCTGACATCGTTCCATTTGTAGTGGAAGTACTCCAGCTGCCCGGCCGCGTTGGTACGCTGCTGGCTGTTAAACCAGGCGTCGACCACGACGGTTTCCCCGCGTCCAGAAGCAGCAGGCGTGACCTCCTGCCCTTTGCCGCCAGCCGGGCAACAGATCATCCAAACCAGGAACATCGCGCGCAGGACGAATCGAGCGCAAGGGACACAGTGAGCCGCGTTCGCTGTCTTGAGTTTCACGTCTAGAAGTTTATCTTGAGACGCAATGGATGGCCTCCGCCTGGTCGGCCTCAAGGTGTATCAATAAGAATATTGGTTGATCAATCGAAATCACGAACTCGTTTCTCAAGAGCGGCGCGGTGTTCTGCTCTGCGGTACGGCGACGGAGTATCCTGTCCCTAACCATGTTGATCGCCGACGACCTTGCCCGCATCGCTGTTCAGGAACAGGAGCTCCAATTCGCCAGCTTTGATGAAGAGACGGCATGGAGGCTGGGCTCTCATGTGCGTGCACTGGCCATTGCCCGCAAGCTGAGCCTCGTGGTGGACGTGCGGCGCTTCGCCCAGCCACTCTTTTATGCCGCGCTGCCGGGGACGACTCCCGACAATGTGGAGTGGATCCGCCGCAAGAGCAATGTGACCGCCCGCTTTCATCGCAGTTCCTACGCGGTCCGGCTCGAGTTGGACGAGAAAAAATCCAATCTCTTTGATCGCTACGGGCTGGCCGTTGCCGACTACGCCGCCCATGGCGGTAGCTTTCCGCTGCGCGTATTGGGCGCAGGCGTCATCGGCTCCATAACCGTTTCCGGCCTGCCGGACCGCTCCGACCATCAGTTGGCCGTGGAGGCTCTTTGCTCGGAGCTGGCCCGCCCCTTTGACGCACTGCGCCTCGAGTAACGCAGTCGCTTCTCCAGAGGATCACGGATCATCCAACCAAGTGACGCGCGGACGCGTCAAAACGACTTGTGATGTACGGAGGAAATCTTATGGCAAAGCTAAACGAGGCGGCACGCGATCGCATTCCCGCAACCAAGTTTGCATTTCCCAAACAACGCAAAGAACCGCTGGAGAATGCCTCTCACGTGCGCAACGCCGCGGCGCGCTTCGACCAGGTGCAGGGCGTCACAGAGGCGGAACGCCGGGAAGCATGGAAGCGGATTCAATCCGCCGCCAAACGATACAATGTGGAACTCAAAAGTTCTCCTAAGTGAGCACCTCTGTCGCAGGCGGACGCAGCGCAGTGGCAACGAGGGCCGCTACAAGAAAAGCGCCTGAAGTGATGCAGAGCGCCCAGCTGAGGCCTGCTTGTTCCGAGACCCGGCCGATGAGGTACGGCGCTGCGGCACTGAACACCCGGCCGATGTTATAAACGAAGCCCATAGCGGAGGCCCGCAGAGCGGTAGGGAAGAGTTCGCTGGCGATTACGCTGAAGCCGCTGAAGTAGCCGGTTCCGAAGAACCCAACCAACGGCCCGATGATAAGCAGCTCATTTGGATTGCGCACAAACGCAAACAGCGGTACCAGCACTGCGGCCACGACAAGAAAGCCTATATAGGTGTATTTGCGGTTGAAACGGTCGGCCAGATATCCGAACGCGATATAGCCGAGAAATGTGCCGGTCTGCATCACGATCGTCCATCCAGAGGTTTGCAGAATGCTCAGTCCCCGGCCGCCCTCCGCGACCGGCATGGAAAGAAAACGAGGCAGCCAGGTAAAGAGTCCCCACCACGCGAAGAGCGCGGCGGCGTTCATGGTGGCGCACACCATCATGCTGTACCCGAACCTGCCACGGAAGAGGCGGCCGATGTGCACCTGCGGCCTTGGCTCTTGGCGCCAAACCTCCGGTTCCCGCAGCCCGCGCCGCACCCATAGCGAAATCAAGGCGGGTAGAATGCCGGCGAAGAACACGGCACGCCACCCGAAGCGCGGCATCACCAGTGCGACCACGGCCGCACCTAACGCGTAGCCAACTGCCCACCCGCTCTGCACCAATGCAAGCGCTTTGCCGCGATGGCGCGTCGGCCAGGTTTCGGCGACCAGGGCTGCGCCCGCGGCCCATTCTCCACCCATGCCGAAGCCAAGCAGCACGCGGCAGAGCATCAGCTGCGTGGCTGTTTGCGTGAAACCACACAGCGCTGTGCCCACGGAATAGACCAGCACACTCCAAATAAGCGCCCGTACCCGCCCAAAACGGTCGGCAAACCAGCCGAAGCCCAGACCGCCGGCTGCGGCGGCAATGAGCGTGGCCGATACCATGGCCCCACTCAACGCAGCGGAGAGATGCATCTCACGCTGTACCTGGCCCAGCACGAGCGCGTAGAGCATCACGTCCATGCTGTCGAGCATGTAGCCTAAAAACGCCGCTAGCAGCGTGCGCTTTTGTTCGCCCGAGGCTTCAGCCAGCCAGCCAAAAATGCCGTTCAACGATGAGCCTCATGTGTTTGTGTAGAGGCTTAGGATAATTCGCCGGCTCTGTTCCTGCCTGCTGGCCGCTAATTTTTGTTGCGGTAACAAGGGTGGACCAAGTGGTCTGCACAAGTAACCCCTTGCCCGTAGATCGTTATAACCACTAGCATGGAGTTCATGGCTAAAGTATCCGAAGCGATCGCGCCGGTTATCGCTGTTGACAGGAAAGCTTCCAAACCTCTTCACAAGCAGATCTATGAGGGCTTCCTCTTAGTCATTGTCGGTGGCAATATGCGGCCGGGGCAGCGGGTGCCGTCGTCCCGCACGCTTAGCATGGAGTTGGGCATTTCCCGTATCCCGGTTCTCAATGCCTACGCACAGTTGTTGGCCGAGGGATATTTCGAGAGCCGCAAAGGCGCAGGCACATTCGTATCCGAGTCTCTGCCCGAGAGCCTCACCCTCTGCGAAGAGAAGACCACACAACCGGTGCAGGCTGGCACCGGTCCGCGTCCGGTTGCACGCCGTGCATTGCTGCTCACCAGATATGATCGCGCGCCATGGGTGAGTGGATGGGGAGCATTTAGTGTTCATCAGCCGGCGTTCGATCGCTTTCCCTTTCCCATTTGGTCGAGCCTCATTACCCGTCACTCAAAAAGCCCACGCCTCAGCGCCATACACAACACCGATCCTCGGGGTTCTGAAACTTGTCGCGAGGCCATTTGCACTTATCTTCGAACCGCGCGGGCGGTCCGCTGCGATCCGAGCCAGGTCATGGTGGTTGCTGGTTCCCAGCAGGCTCTTGAGATCTCGGCGCGTGTTCTGCTTGGGAACGGAAGCCCGGTTTGGATAGAGGAACCCGGGTATCGTCTTGCGCGCAACGTCTTCCAGGGCGCGGGCTGCCGTCTGGTTCCTGTTCCTGTGGACGAGGACGGCATGATCGTCTCCGCTGGAATCAAGCAATGCGCAAATGCGAGGGCTGCCTATGTTACGCCCTCCCATCAGTATCCTCTTGGATCGACGATGAGCGCATCGCGCCGCATGCAGTTACTAAACTGGGCACAGAGTTCGGGATCGTGGATCATCGAGGACGACTACGACAGCGAGTACCGCTTTGAAAGCATGCCCATCTCGTCCCTGCAGGGGCTGGACCGGAATGCTCGCGTCATTTATGTGGGAACCTTCAGCAAAGTTCTCTTTCCCTCCTTGCGGCTCGGTTACATCGTGATTCCGCCCGATTTGGTGGACCACTTTGTTGCCGTTCGGGCTGCCATGGACATCTTTCCGCCCTACTTGCATCAGGAAGCGATCACAGACTTCATGCGCGAAGGACATTTCGCCCGCCACATCCGCCGGATGCGCTTGCTTTACGGCGAGCGAAGAACTGCGCTGGTCGAGAGTATCCGCGAGCAATTCGGGTCGCGCTTAGAGATTCACGGCACGCAAGCCGGCATGCATTTGGCAGTGACGCTGCCCAAGGGGCTGAGTGATCGGGAGATTGCCACCAGGGCAGCCCGCAAAGGGCTTTGGCTGTGGCCTCTCTCCCCGTCTTATCTGGGCGAGGTTCCTCGCCAGGGTTTCATTCTGGGTTTTGGCAACACGGCTGCGGAAGAGATGTCTCGGGCTGTCGGTCAACTGCGCGCCGAGCTGCCCAGATTGAACGCCGCGACGGGATAAACAGGCCGGGAAAAACTCTGATCTTTGAAGGGTACGGGCTTCAGCCCGTACGTGACCAGTTGTAAACATGTGCGGCTTTAGCCTCTGAGGGAGCTCCTTTCATCCCTTCCCGACTTTTCCGCAGCCTGTAAATGCGATAGAACGGCCAGGCGGTATTCCCTGTAACCTACACCAGAATGCTCAGCGCGATGAGAGAAACCACTTGCGAGTAGCGATTGATACTGGGGGCACCTTTACCGATTGCGTCTATCTGGCAGCCGGAGAACTCCAGGTGCTGAAGGTCTTTTCCACCCCCACCGATCCCTCGCAGGCTGTACTGAACGGCTTGGCGCGCATCAGCGTAGGCAAACCACTCGACGTGCGCCACGGCACCACCGTGGGAACCAACACCATGTTGGAAAGGAAAGGTGCGCGGGTCGCGTTTGTCACCACCGCGGGCTTCGAGGATACCATCGCCATTGGGCGCCAGACACGCAGCAAGCTCTACGACTGGTTTGTGCCCTTGCCGGTCTGCCTGGTGCCGCGCCCGCTGCGCTTCGGAGTGCCGGAGCGTGTCAGCGCCGAAGGGGAAATCCTGCGCTCGCCGACGGAAGAAGAGTTAGAGTCCCTGGTCAACGAGGTACGCGCCAGCGGGGCAGAGGCAATCGCCATCTCGCTGTTATTCTCATTTGCCAATCCAGAGACGGAACGCCGCGTGGAAGCAGCTCTGGGCCGTCTGGGTCTACCCATCTCCACCTCGCATCGCATTCTGCCCGAGTTTCGGGAGTATGAGCGCTCATCGACGACCGTCGTCAATGCATATCTCGCGCCCACAATGCAAAACTATCTGCTGCAACTGGAGCAAAGCGTCGCAAGCCACCACGGCGGGGGGCGCGTGGACGTGATGCAGTCCTCGGGCGGCATCATCTCGGCGCGGAGCGCTGCCCCGGAGCCGGTGCGCACGGTATTATCGGGCCCCGCGGGCGGGGTTATCGGCGCCTGCCATGTGGCGCGCAGGGCCGGCTTTGAGCGCATTATCGGCTTCGATATGGGCGGCACATCGACCGATGTCTTTCTCTCTGATGCGGCCAGCGGGGGTGCGCAGCTGACGCGCGAATCGCTGGTTGCCGGTGTGCCGGTAAGCATGCCCATGCTTGACATTCACACCACCGGGGCCGGCGGGGGATCGATTGCCCGCTTCGACGCCGGCGGCATGTTGCGCGTAGGACCTGAGTCAGCGGGCGCGCAGCCGGGTCCAATCTGTTTTGGTCGCGGAACCATGCCCACCATTACTGACGCAAACTTGCTGCTTGGCCGGTTGGACCAGGACAGCTTCCTGGGCGGAGGAGTGCAGCTTGATCAACGGCGTACCGCGCGCATCATGCATGAACAAAAAGGGCCTCTGGCCAGCGCCGAAGAATTCGCATCCGGAATACTCCGGGTCGTGGAAACACAAATGGAGAAGGCCATCCGCCTGATCTCAGTCGAGCGCGGGCACGACCCGCGGCAATTTACCCTGGTGGCCTTCGGCGGCGGAGGGCCGCTGCATGCCTGCTCGTTGGCTCGCGCTCTGCGCATCCCCACAGTGCTGGTTCCCGCCTTGCCGGGCGCACTCTCCGCCATCGGCATCTTGCTCGCGGACGCGGTGCGCGATTATTCCCGTACGGTGATGCTGCCGGGCGATGCGATCGAGACTCTCGAAGACAACTTCGTGGAACTTGAGCAGCGCGGCGTTGCTGAATTCGCTGCGGAAGGCCTGCAGGGGATGGCCCAGCGCACCGTCGACGTGCGCTACCGGCGGCAGGGATATGAACTGAATGTCCCATTCGATAAGCAGTCACCGGCGCAATCCATCGCAGCCTTCCATCGGCTGCATCAGCAACGTTACGGATTTTGCGATGTGTCCAAGCCGGTAGAGATCGTGAATCTGCGGCTGCGCATGGTCGCGGCTGGTGAGCCCTACGCGCCGGCATATCGTGAGCCCGTGCCGGGCGATGGCAGTGGCGCTTGCTATGCCGAGCGCCCGGTACACTTCGCGGGCAAATTCCTGACCACGCGCCACTACCGGCGCGAAGGTCTGGCGGCTGGAGACGCAATCCAAGGGCCCGCGATGATTACCGAATATACCTCAGCGACCGCGCTGCCGCCGGGTTGTGGTGCCCAGGTAGATGGCTACGGAAACCTCATCCTCTCGATTACAGAGGAGGAGCCCAAGTGACCTTTGCCGCCGCCGATCCCGTAGAACTGGCGATCTTTCAAAGCGCCGTGCACTCCATTGCAGAGGAGATGGGTGCGGCCCTGCGGCGCACGGCTCTTTCCCCCAACATAAAAGAACGGCGAGACTATTCGTGCGCCATCTTCGATGCCCAGGCGCGCGTGATCGCCATGGGCGATCATATGCCGGTGCATCTCGGCTCTATGCCCATGTCGGTGCAGGCAGCAGTCGCGGCAATTGCCTTTGCGCCCGGCGACATCGCCATCCTCAATGATCCCTTTGCCGGCGGAACACATCTTCCGGATATCACCATGGTGCTGCCGGTCTTTCTACCCGGCCGGGATCAGGCCGCTTTTTATGTTTCGAATCGTGCCCACCATGCTGACGTGGGAGGAACCTTCGCCGGATCGATGGGACCGGCCAACGAAATTTTTCAGGAGGGCATTCGCATCCCGCCCGTACGGATTGTGCGCGGCGGCCGTGTCGATCGCGAGATGCTGAACCTGATTCTGCTGAACGTGCGCACTGCCCAGGAACGCGAAGGCGACCTGGAGTCGCAGATCGGAGCCTGCCGCGTCGGCGAGCAGCGCGTGCTGCAGTTAGTAGAGAAGTACGGCGAAGAGAAGTTGCAGGCTTTGATCGAAGAGCTACTCGATTATTCCGAGCGGTTGGTGCGCGCGGAGTTGCGTGGGACACCGGCCGGTGATTTCAGTGCGGAGGATTGGCTGGACGACGATGGCGTAACCGACGGCCTGCGCAGGATCGCGGTCCGGTTGCGCTTCGACCCCGAGGCCGCAGCCTTGGATGTGGATTTCACCGGTTCCTCCGCCCAGGTTGCGGGTAGTGTGAACGCGGTCCGTGCGATCACGCTATCGGCATGCTTCTACATGCTGCGCTGCCTGTTGGGAGAAGATGCGCCTGCGACCGCGGGAATTCTGCGGCCGCTCACTTTGCATACTCCGCTGGGGAGCATCGTGGATGCGCTACCCCCTGCGCCGGTCGCTGGTGGCAACGTCGAAACCTCACAACGGATTGTCGATGTGCTGCTGCGGGCTTTGGCGCAGGCAATTCCGGCGCGTGTACCGGCCGCAAGCGCCGGCACCATGAGCAATTTGACGATTGGAGGTTTGGATCCGCGCACCGGCGAGCCGTTCGCCTACTACGAGACAGCGGCGGGTGGCATGGGCGCGCGCCCAGGACTCGATGGCATCTCTGGCGTACAGACGCATATGACCAATTCTCTGAATACCCCCATCGAAGCGCTCGAGTATGCCTACCCATTTCGCCTTCGGCGTTACGCATATCGCTACGGATCGGGTGGGGATGGCCAATTTCGCGGTGGCGATGGGCTGATCCGGGAAGTCGAGCTGCTTGCCGATGCGCAGGTGACGCTGCTGGCGGAGCGCAGAAAGCTGCGGCCTTACGGTTTGCATGGCGGACAAGAGGGCGCGGCAGGACGCGCTTGGCTCACCAAAGCCGGCAGCCAGCAGGTGACGGAGCTGCCCGGAAAGTGCAGTCATCGCCTCGCAAAAGGAGACATACTGCACCTGGAGACGCCGGGAGGAGGCGGGTGGGGCGAGGCCGAAGCAAAAATGCGTTAATTGTCCGGCAACGGTTCAGCGCGAACATTAATGATTCGCATCATTTCCTGATAGTGCTCATCGTCTTTGCTCTTGATCTCATCGAAATGCTTTGATTGCTCCTCACGGCGTGGGTCCCCGGTTCGCGCATAAAGCTGAAGCAGGCCGAAGTTGGCTCCGTAATTCTCCGGATCGTGTGCGACGGCGCGGTCGAGGTACGTCTGCGCTTCGCTGTACTGGTGGCTCGCGACAAAGACTTGGCCGAGCTCGGCGAGAACATCCGGTCGATCCGGGGTGAGGGTGTTCGCTTCCTCCAGTTCGTGCTTTGCGTCGTCAAGATGGCCCTGCACGCGAGCGATTCGCCCCAGGTAATAGTGTGCGTCTGCCGCAGTAGCCTCATGGGCGGCTGCTTGTTTTAGCCAGGCGCTCGCGGAGTCGAAATTCTTCGCTCGGAAGTAGGTGGTCCCGATAGCCAACAGTGCGTTCGCGTCAGATGGACGCAGAGCGTGATACTTCTCCAGATAGGGTAGCCCCTGGGTCGCGTCCTGGGAGAATGAGGAAACCGTCCCCATGCCGAAGTTGTATTCAGCATTGTCCGGTGATAACTTGACTGCTTCGCCCATGGCTTTGTGCGCTTCACCAAGCAAGCCCATCCTGAGACAAATCACACCGAACTCATAGGCAAAGCCGGCATCGTTGGGCTGCAGATCTCGTGCATGGGCCAGGTACCCGAGTGCTCCCTGGTAGTCTTTACTGGCTTTGGCGACACGGGTCAGATCTACCAGTATCGGAACTGAGGAGTTACTCTGGGCGAAGGCAAGTTCCAGCGTCTTACGAGCACTATTCAGCTTGCCTTCGCCTTCCTGGGCTAGCCCGAGTATGCGCAGTCCATCAGCGGAGAGAGGGCTTTTGCTGTTCGCTGCTGCGAATATCGACTCGATCAGGTCGGCGCGGTGGGCTGCCCGAAGCGCAGGCAATGTTTCCATTGCATCCTGTTCGGTAAGGTCAGGAGCGGCGGCAATAGCGGCAGCAGCTTTGTCTGCTGCGGTTGCGTGATGGAGCGCGGCTTCATCGCTGCAGAGCACAATCTGGGCGCCGATTCGGCTGAGATCCTCCTGACTCAACCTCCTTAAATGTTCAACCGAACGCTCGTAACTTTGCTCCCACATGAGCAGCATCGCAACCTGGTAGTTAGCCTCAGGATTGTTTGGCTCCATGCGCAGAAGCTTGTCGTACACCCGCAGGGCAGAAGTTCTGGCCGTCTTATCGCTCTCCGCTGTTTGCATGTAGATCCGGCCTAGATTGAGATAGGCGCTTGCCAGACCTGGTTGGTGCAAAATCGCTGCCGAGAACTCCTGAATGGCGCGCTCTGAGTGCCCCTCCTGGATCTCTATGACGCCGAGAAGATTCTCCAGCCCCCCATTCGCGGGAAACTTTGCCTGGGCGCCGCCAATGAGTGACCGTGCGCCTTCCAGATCGTTTTGTTCGATGTGTTGTTGAATCTCTAACACCAGCGCACGATATTGTTCTTTCGAAGGTTGTTCTGCGGCTCCTGTCTGCGTGAGTAAGAGCAGGCCAAGCGTTAAAAGGATCGTTGGTGTGAGACCGAAGCTGAGGCGGCGGGCATAAAGGAAGCGAAGGCAATGGTAGCTGAGCACTATTCCTTTCCACTCCTTTTTGCTACGCACTTCGCGTCTGGTATATAAAAAGCAACCAATAGAGGCTTTTCTTCGAAAGAAGCCGAATGCCTTAAACTACTGCTCATGACTCTGTCCAGGGGTAGAGCGAAGGTCGCTGTTTCGCTGTCTCTACTTCTCCTCGTTTTGCTCACAAAGAACGCTTGGGTTTCCTCGACCTGGGCCCAGAGCACAAACAATGCACCGCTGATCATTCCGCCTTCGTCGGCTCCCCCTTCGTCGCTGGATCTGACTCCTGAAAAAGTATCTCACTTGAAGACGGCGGTCGCGGAGCACGACTATATTGCCGCGGAAAAGTTGCTGCTCGAAGAGATCGAACCAGACCCTCATTCGTCGCGGGCTGCTCCCTTGCTGGCCTATTTGGGAAGCGTCTACTTCTTGAATCACGATTTTCTGAATGCCGCGGTTGCCTGGAAGAAATCCGCTGCCATCCAGCCACTTCCCTGGGAGCTTCAATTCTCATTGGCGATGGCCTACATCCGGATCTCGCATCCGGATTGGGCCCGGCCGGTGCTCGAGTCGCTTTCTGCACACGACCCGAAAAACGCTCTGTACCCTTATTGGCTTGGGCGGCTTGATTACGACGGACGAACTTACTCAGAAGCGGCAAAGCATTTTCAACAGGCAATCACGCTGGATCCGACCATGGCGCGCGCTTATGACAACCTGGGGCTCTGCTACTTCTATCAAAATCGAAATGAACTGGCAGTCAAGAACTTCGATAGAGCCATTGTGCTGGATCGGAATTCGCAACATCCCTCGCCTTGGCCCTATGTAAATCGCGCTGCAACGCTGCAGTTCTTAGGACGGACGAAGGAAGCTGAAGCCGATCTGCGGGAAGCTCTCCGTCTCGATAATCAGCTAGTGGTGGCACACTACCAACTCGGCAATGTGCTTCAGCAACTAGGTCAGCTCGAAGCTGCTGTGCAAGAACTGTTGGAGGCGGTACGGCTCGATGAGAAATACGCGGAGCCACACGTAGTGCTCGCGCGTATTTACAGCCAGCTAGGGCGAAAAGCTGAAGCCCAGAAAGAGGTCGATATCTATCTTCGTTTGCACGTGGACGCAACCGATAGCGACCGCGAGCAGAGGCCGCCGACTCCATAAAGCAAGCGAGCGATCCTACCTTGGAACACAATCGGAACCAAAAAAGCCATCCGAGCGGGACTTTACAGTCTTCCGGATGGCTTTTCTAGTCACCAAAGAAATTACGGTTCTAAAACTCGAGGCGCCCTACGAACTGGATGGTTCGTGGAGTGGTGACCGTACCGTTCCACGTACCAAAGGAGTTGCCAGAAGCCGCGACGTCAGTGACGAACGCATATCCCGGGCCGCCATTGGCGCCGCCCTGGGAAAGGAAGTAGTGGCTATTGAAGGTGTTGAAGAAGTTGGCCTGGAACCGGAAGTTCAACCTTTCCGTGATGTGGGTATCCTTAATGAACGATATATCCAGGTTCTTGTAGCTCGGCCCGTAGATGGGCTGTACCGCCTTTCCGTAACCCGTGTAACCGAAGGCGGAGAAGTCGTGTTCAAACGCGTTGGAGTTGAGAAGCTGGTTGTTGTCCGTAACCGGATTGAAGCTGTTGCGGCCGTGCAATAAGGGTTGCTGCCCGGCAAGAGACCCGGGGATGCAGTATTCACGGAACTCGGGTACCTGCGTATTCGTGGAGCACGCCGAGGAGTAGAACGAGAATGGGATGCCGTACTCATAGCGGTAGATGGGGCCCACACGCCAACCGCCGACCAGGGTATTGACCAACCCGGGAGAGTCAAGGTACCGCTTGCCGTTCCCGATCGGCAGCTCATAGACGGCCGCAAGCGAAATGGTATAGGGCACATTGTCCGGAGCGATCGCGTACGCGCGCGATTGATCGTAGGGACTGAAGGCGCCGCTGTTGCCGCCGGCACCCTGGCCGATATTGGCTCCGGATTGAACGTTATTGGAGGCATTGGTGTACAGCTTCTGCAGCGTCAAGGCGCCAAGTAGGTAAAAGCCGCCCTGGTAGCGCCGGTTCACACTCGCCTGGAATGAGCGGTAGATGGAATTTCCGTGCTGCTCGTTGAGACCAAGCAGAACACCGCAATACTGCGGGAACGGCAAAAGAGCCTGGGCGATGGTCGGTGCACATCCCGTCATCTGGGAGTCCCAACCAACGTACGGCTGAGAAACACCATGGAGGGCAAAGGCCGCGGGACCACCTGGGTCGTTGTAGTTGATTGCGAGATCAGAGCCGATTGCCGTGATGCCCGGATCCAGCGGGTTCAACACGTTGATGGGGCTCAGCGCAGAAGGCAGGTGGGTTCCCTTGGTGCCGACGTAGGAGAGACTCAGCGTTGTGTTGCTGGGTAGTTGCCGTTCGAGGGTTAGGTTCCATTGCCCGGAGTAGGGCCTCCGGTTGCCATCCTGCGGACGGTAAAGGGAGGGTGTCTGGCCGTTGTCAAAGCCTGAGCTGATATTTTGTGTCGGTCCAACCTGGCTGGGAGAAATACCCGTCTGAAGATAGATAGCCGGCTTTTTGAAATTTCCGACAGAGTTTTCGTTTAGAGTCAGATTCTTGTTAAATCCATCCTGCGCCAGTCCGCCGCCCCAGCCAGGATAGAAGGCTTGCCCGAAATAGATCCCATATCCTGCACGAATAACCGTTTTGTCGTTGACGCTGTAGGCAAACCCGACGCGAGGACCCCAACCCTTCTTAAACGGAATCTCGGGATAACGGGCGCCGTAGCTGGCGGCTCCAAACTTATTTCCTGCGAAGGCTAGCCGTCCAGGAAGCTCAGTCCCCGAGGCGGTGACCGCGTCCGGATTGCCCCCGACGGGGTCGATGAACGATAAGTTGTTCTTCTTATCCACGAATGGAGTGATGTAATCCCACCGTAGGCTGTACGACAAGTTCAGCTTTGGCGAGAGTCGCCAGGAATCGCCCACGTGGAACGCCCAGCCGGTCTGCCGTGGATACTTGGCAATGACGTTGATGTAGGCCACATTGGCACTCGCGACAGCGCCGAGGTAGAAGCTGGCCATGGCGTCGCCAGGGCAAGCGGAGTTGGCGCAACCCGCGTTACCGGTTGTATCCGCGTCGAAGCTGAAGGTGCCACCTTGATTGCCTCCGCTATGAATACTCATGCCTGCGAGCTTGTATTCGAGTCCGGCGCTGAGGGTGTGTTTTCCCTGGATCCTGGTGAAGACATCGTTGACCGCCCAGGTTCCGCGGGTGGTCAGATTGTCAATTGAATTGGGCGGGGTGCTGTTTCCCAGTGTCGAGTAGCCCCCGCCAAAATTCATCTGGGGTAGGTAGGTCTCATCGGCTACTCCCGGTACCGTGGGCAAGTCTGCTTTACCGTTCAACGCGTAGTAGCCTTCGTTGCGGCTCAGGTAGCCGACGGTGGCGTGATTGGTCATGAGGCTGGAGAGGGTGTGCTCCCAGTTGAGGCGCTGGATCGGGGCATTTTCCGGGTTGGCCGGGCTTGCGGTCGACAGAGCGATGGGCAGATCGGTCTGCGCATTGACACCGCTGAACTGCCACCAGAAGGTGTAGTAAAAATGATCTTTTTGGCCGACGTTCGTGTCGATCCGAAAGAAATATACGTTCTCGCTGTTGGTTAACGATCCCTGGCCCGACCTGGGGATGAAGTAGTTGTTGATTTCTCCGCTGTTGGTGGGGTCCGGCAATTGCGCTATGAAGGCTTTGGCGATGGGATCTTCGAAGTTGGGATTGATCTGGTTGCCGGGGATGGCCGTACCTGCCAAAGCCCCATACTTGGCCGGATCAGCCGGGTAGTAAAGCTGGCTGCCGGCGCCGCTGAAGTTTCCGGCACGGGCATTCAACGAGGCGATCGAGAGGGTGGATGAACTGGCGCTGCCGTGGTCCTGGAAGCCTTCCCAGTTGAAGTAAAAGTAGCCTTTTACATAGGCGTTCGAACGATGGTACCCGGGAATCCAAATCGGACCGCCAACGTTGGCGCCAAAGTCGTTTTCCTTGTCTGGCGTCTTGCTGGCTGCGCCATACTGTTTGGCGTTGAGGGCGTCGTTGCGTAGATACTCGTAACCTGCGCCGTGAAACCTTTCGCCGCCGCTCCTGGTTTGTACGATGAGCTGGCCTGAAGTCGAGTTTCCGTATTGCGCGTCATAGTTGGAGGAGAGGATCTTGACTTCGCTCGTAATATCGGGCGACATGCCAAAGTCAGTCTGTAAGCTCACCATCCCGGACTGATTCATGAAGCCTTCCGATGCCGTGGCGCCATCGACTAACGCTTCGTCGCCGGTAACGATGCCGCCATTGGTACGGGAATTGTAGGCATTGCCGCCGCCGCCGGTGGTCACGCCGGGCATAAGAATGGCAACGGTCACAGAGGAGCGAGGAGCCCCGGAGATCACCAGGGGGAAGTCCTGAAGCGTTTCCGGACTTACCCCGCCTCCCAGGGTGGGGTTCTCATAGTTGATGAGCGAAGCATCGCCGCTGACGGTGACGGTCTGGTCGGCTGTGCCCACGGTCAGTTTCACATCAACGCGAGCAGTCTGGTTGACTGCCAGCTCGATTCCTTTGCGCACAAACGACTCGAAGGCAGGCGCAGTCACAGAAAGGTCATAGATTCCAGGGGGGAGATTGCGATAGTTGTATTCGCCCCCGGCGTCTGTCTGGAAGTCTTGCCGAGATCCGGAAGCTTCGTTTATGAGGGTGACCTTTGCGCCTGGTATGACGGCCCCGCTGGGGTCAGTTACTGATCCCGAAAGTGAGGCGTTGACGTCCTGTCCGAAACTCCGCTGGTTCACGGCCAGCAGAAATATCCCAAAAAAGAACATCAAAAGATAGGTGTTGGCTTGTGAAAGAACGCCTCGCATAAAGTCTCCCTTCGACTTGCACCTACGCTGCTAAACCGTTGAAACCGTCCCGTTCCGGCAAAATCAACATGCACAAGGCCCTGGGAAACCGTGTAAGCGATTTCATTTTGGAGTCTATAAGAATACTGCAGAAATGACAGCGAAAATGTAGTGGTCAAGCAGAACGATGTCAACCTTTTTCATCAGAGCTCTTTCAACCCAGGGTAGGAGAAGTGAGCGGAACACTGCCGTCGATTTCGGCAGAAGGGCCGCGTGATCTTGGCGCCGATGCCGGATATCTCCCGCGCCGTGAGCCGTGTGTAAGATGAATCGATGCGTCAACCAAGCAGAAGAGAATTCCTTTCCGCATTGGGTGCCAGCTTGCCGCTGAGCGTATTGCGCAAGGCGTTCCCCTCGGCTTCCGTCCCGCCTGGAGGGACACCGCCCGCTCTGTTTCAACCGGTTCCCTCCACGCAATCCGGCATTACCTGGAAACATTCCAACGGACGATCTGCATCCTATTACCTGCCCGAAACCACGGGCGCTGGATGTGCTTTTCTCGATTTCGACAACGACGGGTGGATGGACATCTTCCTGGTCAACAGCGGCCCCTGCGACTTCTTCACTCCTGCCCAGCCGCTGTGCAATGGGCTTTACCGGAACAACCGCGATGGAACCTTCACCGACGTGACCGTCAAGGCGGGAGTGATCAACACCGGTTACGGCATGGGCGTAGCCGTTGGGGACTATAACAGAGACAATTATCCCGACCTATTTGTAACCAGCTATAACCGGTCCACCCTTTATCGCAACAATGGCGATGGAACATTTACTGACGTCACGCTTAAATCGGGCATTGTCACCCCGGGATGGGCCTCCAGCGCCGTCTGGTTCGACTACGACAATGACGGGCGCCTCGATCTCTTCGTCTGCCGATTTGTCGAATTCAACAAGCAGGCCAACCAGTTTTGCGGTAATGGAGGTACAGGGGAACGTCACTACTGTATCCCCCGCATCTATCCACCCACCCACAGTTGGCTGTTTCACAACAACGGGGACGGCACCTTTACAGACGTTTCGGCGGAAACCGGGATCAGTTCGGGGCTGGGGAAAGCGTGGGGTGTGGTAGCAACCGACGTGAATAACGACAGTTGGATGGATCTTTTTGTTGCCAATGATACAGTCGCCAATTTTCTGTGGGTAAACCGGCAGGGCAAGTTTAAGGACGAGGGCGTCGAGGGTGGGGTCGCATACAGTGCCGACGGCCGTGCCCGGTCAGGGATGGGTGTTGACGCAGCAGACCTCGATCAGGACGGCTGGCAGGACCTCAGCGTGACCAATATAGATCAGGAGATGTACTCCGTTTATCACAATAACAAAGACGGCACCTTTGACGATCTCTCTGCCGCAAATGGGATCGGAGAAGCGACTCGGTCGATGAGCGGCTGGGGCCTGCGGTTCTTTGATTACGACAACGACGGCAATGTCGATCTCTTCATTGCCAATGGCCATCCCGACGACCAGATCGAAGTCCACTCCGGCAGCGTCACCTATCGCGAACCGTTGCTGCTCTTTCACAACGATGGCCGCACCCTCAAGAACGTCACCGCATCCGCCGGGCCGATTTTTCTCGTGCCCCTGGCCGCGCGCGGGCTGGCGTTGGGCGACTTCGACAACGACGGAGCCGTGGACGTCTTGATCTCGATGAACAATGGAGCGCCCCTGCTGTTGCGAAATCAAGCCGCCCAAGGGAACCACTGGCTGGGCGTCAAACTGGTGGGGAAGAAAGCCAACATCGACGCGATCGGCGCCCGCGTAACCTGGAAGGCGGGAACCCTGAACCGCACAAAACTCAAGTCGGGAGGTGGAAGTTTTCTCTCCAGTCATGACCCTCGCATGGTGCTCGGCGTAGGCGTGCACACCAAAATTGACCAACTCGAGATTCGTTGGCCCGCGCCAAGCATCCTGGTGGAGAAGTTCAGCGATCTGCCGGTCGACCGCTACATTTCCATCGTGGAAGGAATTGGAATCGTCCCTTGATCGGAAGAGGTCGAGGGCTATATGGTCGATTCTTCACTGGACTACAGAGTTCCCGACCGACTCGGGTCTACCTCCGCGGAGGCATAGTCAGAAGCCGTCTTCTGAAGATGCGATCGTCCATGGAGTACGCTCCAGGTCCCAGAACCGCCAAAACCCGCTGATTGCCTTAAGCGCGAATTCATAGACGGCTAGGAGTTCGCATCTTTTGACTCCGTAGTCCTTACGAACCGAGACTGTCGGAAAGTGCAAAGTGAATAAGCTCATCTCCGTGAATGTCGGGCTGCCGCGCGATGTCGCGTGGCAAGGCAAGGTGGTGCGCACCGCTGTTTTTAAACGACCTGTCGCGGGCAAGGTGATGGCGCGACGTCTCAATCTCGATGGCGATGGCCAGGGGGACCTCGCAGGACACGGCGGGGAGCACCGCGCCCTGATGGTGTATCAGCTCGACTCTTATCGCCACTGGGAGGCGTACCTGCAGCGGCAAGACCTTGAGTATGGCCAGTTCGGCGAGAACCTCACTGTCGATGGGCTCGCCGATAGTGAGGTCTGCATCGGAGATCGCTACCGGATCGGAGGCGCACTCTTCGAAGTGACTCAGCCCCGGGTTACTTGCTATCGCGTCGGCATACGGATGAATAACCCGCAAATGCCCGCGCTGCTCGTTTCCCATAAGCGGCCGGGGTTTTACTTCCGTGTGATTGTAGAAGGGCAGATCGGCGCCGGAGACGAAATTACGAAAGTTGCCGATGGGCCGGAGCGTGTCAGCGTTGCGGAAATCGATGGGCTACTCTATTTGCCTGGCCACCCGCGGGATCAACTCGAGCGCGCCTTGCGCATTCCAACGCTCAGCGCGGGTTGGAGAGGATCGCTGGAAGCGCTGCTCGCGGACGAGGACAACCAGCGCGGCAATGCGGGTCTCGCCCCATCCTCTGCGCCCCCTCCTGCGTGGCGTGGGTTCCGTTCATTACGGGTAGCGACGATCGAGCGAGAGTGCGTGGACGTGCTCTCCTTTATTCTCGAGTCGGAAGATCGGCGTCCATTACCGGCGCCACTCCCCGGTCAATTTCTGGTCTTTAAGCTCCAAACGGATAAGGATGCGGCACCCACCATGCGCAGCTACTCAATCTCCGGGGCGCAAGATGCGGGAACCTATCGCATCAGCGTGAAGCGCGCTGACGGCGCTGGGAGCCACTATCTCCACGACCGCATTCGGGCCGCCGATCTCCTGCAGGTAAGCGCACCCAGGGGGAGCTTCACCCTTGTCCAGGGCAACGGGCCGGTTGTGCTGTTGAGCGCAGGGATTGGGGCGACGCCCGTGCTCTCCATGCTTCACTCGATCGCGACCACCGCCGCAAAGTCCGCGCGAGAGATCTGGTGGTGTTACGGCGCTCGCAATGGCAAAGAACATCCGTTCGCCGCCGAAGCACGGAACCTGCTCAGTGTTCTTCCGCACGGTCATTCCTTTATTGCCTATAGCAAGCCGGAAGAGGCGGATCAGCCAGGTACGGACTACGATACCCTGGGCCACCTGAATCTCTCGCTATTGCAACAGCGCGGTGTACCGCAGACGGCTGACTTCTATCTTTGTGGGCCGGCCACTTTCCTCGCCGACCTTACTGCAGAGTTGAAGTCCTGGGGTGTCCCGGATTCCTGCATTCACTCAGAAGCATTCGGCGCCGGACCCTCCATAACACCCGGCATTGCGAGTAGCACACCACGGGCGCCGCATGCGCCGGCCGGAGAAATTGGCACTGGCCCCAGCGTTTCCTTCACTCGCATTGGCCTCACCGTGCCGTGGGACGGGCGCTTTGCCAATCTTCTCGAATTTGCCGAGGCGTGCGATGTCCCCGTCAGGTGGTCTTGCCGGACGGGCGTGTGCCACATGTGCGAGTCAGGGCTGATCGACGGCATGGTCAACTACGCCCCGGAGCCGCTCGATCGGCCCGAAGAGGGAAATGTCTTGATCTGTTGTTCCCAGCCGCTGTCAAAGATCGAACTGGATCTCTGATCGTGAATTGTTGCCTGGTTCTCACACTCGCTTTACAGGCCCAGCGCACTCAAACCCGGATGCTCGTCGGGCCTTCTCCCCAGGGCCCAATGGAACTTGCGCTCGGCGTCGCTGATCGGCAACTCATTGATGCTCGCATGCCGCGCATACATCAACCCCTGGTCATCGAACTCCCAATTCTCATTTCCGTAAGCGCGGAACCAGTTCCCCGAGTCATCGTGGTATTCATACGCGAACCGCACTGCGATACGGTTGCCGGTGAACGCCCACAACTCCTTCATGAGCCGGTAGTCGAGCTCCCTCGTCCACTTTCTGGAGAGGAATGCCACGAGCTGCTCTCGACCGTTCAGGAACTCGGCGCGGTTTCGCCAATACGAATCGGTCGTGTAGGCAAGAGAGACCTTCTGCGGGTTGCGTGTGTTCCAGCCGTCTTCGGCCAGACGAACCTTTTGCACCGCAGTCTCTTGAGTGAACGGGGGGAGTGGTGGACGCGATGTCACGGTGGCAGCTCCCTTCAGGCCAGCACAATTATCCGCATAGGAATCAGCTGGGGTGAAACTGGGCAAGCTCTTTGCGCAGCGCTTTATTCTCCTGCTCCAGAGCCTCTACACGTTTCTCGATCGATTGCATCCCTTCGCGGATCTCTTCCGCGGTGTAGCGCGGCGTGATGTGTTGCGGACAGTTCCAATCGTAGGCTTCTACATGGATCACGAATACTCGCTCGATCACTGTCTTTTCGCCCGGCACGCGAACCCGGTCCAGCCAACTCTTTGCCGCGTCTCCCTCGATGATCTCCACCTTTCCCAGGATCTTAAGCCGAGCCTGCCGCGGATAGTCGACCATGATGATCGCGACGCGATTGTCTGTAAGCAAATTCCCCGTGCTGATGTATTGTTTATTTCCGCGAAAATCACCAAACGCCAGAGTGTGATCGTCGATCACTTTGAGGAAGCCTTTGGGACCGCCGCGATGCTGGACGTACGGCCATCCGTTCGACCCCGTCGTTGCCCAGTAAAAGCTATCTCGCTGGGCCAGGAACTCGAACTCGAAGGGAGTGAAACGATCCTGCGAGCCGCCGGCATTCTCCATGCGCTCGTATTGCCGGCGGCTGCCGTAGCGCTCCTGCAGCTTTTTGACCAGGGGGGTGAAGACCAGCGAACCAAAACTCATGGCATCCTTCTTACATCGATTCTTGCCGGCGGGCCGGTCTTTGCTGCCCGATCCACCGGCATAGACAGTCAGCCCGCTGGGCGAAAAACCTCACGATGCGGGAAGCAATCTCTTCACGGTGAGTCTCTAGCGCGAAGTGGACCGTGTCAAGCAGGTGCTTTTCCACGTTCGTAAGGTCTCGCTCCTAAGGTGCTGCACAATCGGCAGTGTATTGCCGGCTCTGCCCCAGCCCGGACACTACAGAGAAGCGGTCGGTTTATCCCAGTCCACTTCGCCCTCCGCCGTGCTGCGGCTGCCCACCATCATGGTTGCTCCTCTGCGCAGCGCTCCGGGTTTGCGCGACTCAAGCCGCTGCATATAAACGAATCCAAGCATCAGTGCAGCCAGAAAGAGGTAAGGCGTGGTGTTATAGGGCCACGAGGGCACCGGATAAATCGTGACAAAGAGCACCGGCAGCAGCGCCAGTGTTCCGATCCACGGTGACACAACGTGATGCCAGACGTTGAAATCTTCCGCATGCTCCCGGCGCATATAGGACGTAAGCGCCAGGTTTGCTGTGCAATAGATAACGATCACTGCCAGCGTGGCAATGGTTTCCAGCAGGCCGAAGATATAGGCAGGCCGCAACAGCAGCCCGATGAGCAGGACCGCCACGATGCCAACGATCTGCACTATGGCGATGGAGAACGTGGGTGTCTGGTGAACGGGATCGATCCGTCCAAAACGAGCGGGAAGCGTGCCCGCCTGGCCCATGGTGTACATCACACGAGACGCCGAGTTGGTGCTGGCCAAGCCCACTCCAACCGAGCTGTTGATCAGAGCCAGTACCACCAACCACCACCCGGCCCCCCAAAGTGAGTGGCCAAGAGCGTAGTACGGATTCGGATGGGCGGCGAAGGCCGCCATATCGCCAGTGCCCCATCCAATCGCACTGGCATACGAAGTGAAGATATAGAAGATGCCGGTAGCGGCCAGCGAGAGCATGACCGCTTGGCCAACGAATTTCCCGGCGCGGCGGGTTTCCTGGGCCAATGGCGCGGGACCCTCAAACCCGCTGAGCGCGAGGATGGAAAAAACCATCCCAGCCAAAATACCTCCGAAATGATGGGGCGATAACGAGGGGTCGAATGGCGCGAGATACCTCGACCCCGGACCAGGATGGATCAGAAAGGTAATCGCCAGCGCCAGCATGATCATCAGCTCGAGGCCGCCCAGGATCGCAGTGACGTGCGCTGAAATGCGAATTCCCTTGTGAGTGAGCATCCAGATAATGGCGAAGGTCACCAATGCCAGGAGCCACCATGGGATGTTCACCCCGAAACCAGCCCGCAGCATGTCTGTGATCAGGTAGCCCAGGAAACCCATCGACCCGGCGGAGCCCAATAGCTCGTAGACCAGGTAGCTCCAGGTCGCCATGAAACCGATGCGGCTCCCTAGTCCACGTGTGGCGAAGGAGTAGTATCCCCCGCTCGACGGCATGTACTGGGAAAACTGCAACACCGTATTTCCGATGAAGAAGCAGACGACGGCAGCCAGCAGGAAGGAAAGTGGCATATCCGGTCCCGCCTTGAGGGCAATGATCGGATAGGTGAACACCACGTTGGTTGCCGGCGCGATGTGCGTAACGCCCTGGAACACCAGTTCCGCAAGGCCGAGCGAATTGCGGCGAAGCCCGGGATCGGTCGTCTCAGCCGTCAACCGGGGAGTCTCCTTCGTATACGGTGTGCGCTAGCGGCTACGATGGGCACGCTTATGTGAACGGCTTCAACTGTAGGGCAGGAAAATATGGCTTCATGCGTGCGCTTTTCTCACTCCCGTAACAACCGCTCCGGCGAGCGCAGCAACACCTTGCCCCGGCTCTTGGTAAGGATTCCCTTTCGTTGCCACGCGCTGACCAGGCGGCTCACCGTAAAAGGAGTGACATTGGCTTCGTTTGCCAACTCCTCGTTCCGAACGTCGACTTCGATGCCCAGGGCGATCCTCTTGCCAATGGTATTCGCAAGGTTTGACAGGACTTGAGCCACGCGTTGGTCCGCTGTCTGGTGGCTCATTGCGACATGGGTGTCACGATATAAGGTGAGGTAATCCAACATGACCAGCATGGTGTTGTCGGTCAACTGTGGGTAACGCGCCATGAAGCCCCGCATAGAGGCGCGCTCCCACGTCAACACGGAACTGCTTTTCACGGCTTCTGTACCGATAAGATATTCCGATGGTCTAGCCAGGAGCGCCGCCTGGCCGCAGATGTCGCCCGGGGTTAACCACCGCAAGATTATCTTGCGGCCTTCGGAAGTTGAATAGAAGAACCGCGCACGGCCGCTTACCAGCATAAAGAAATGGTTAGCAAAGTGTCCCTGGTGCGCAATCACGGAGTTCGCCAGGTATCGCTCTTTTTTGGCAGAGGCGACGATCGCCCTAACCTCCGCCGGCGAGAGACCGTCGAGAAACCGCGGCTGGCTTTTACGGAAGGGAATGACCCCGGGGGCTGCCATGTCGATTCTCCTATGTTCCCGCGGCCTTAGTCTTACATATAAGCAACCTATTGTGCTCAAGAATTGGTGGCTCACAATTGATCCGGATACTCAGTACGGTGGGCGGCCAGTTTGCCGGTTGGACGCCATTTGCTCGAAATCGCTGGCGACGGAGATCTCGATACCGTCATAGCCGGCAACTCTCGCCTTTGCCTGCTTTAGAATTTGACCATCGACCATCGAAGTTAGTTCCTCGTAAAGGATCGTCGATTTGGGCGTGGAAGGAAGAAACGATTGAGCAAAGAAGAAATCTTCGACGTCTGCATCATCGGTTCCGGCGCTGCCGGCGGCGTAATGGCTAAGGAACTATGCGAAGGCGGCGCCAAAGTAGTTATGTTGGAAGCGGGACGTCGGGTCCCTTTGTCGGAGTTGCTCTCCCACAGGTGGCCGTATGAGTTGCCTTATCGGGGATTTCGAGGTGAGAAACAAGCGCCCTTCTATCAAGGGGACATTTCAAAATCGATTGCTTATGCCGATTCAGATAACGTCACCGTCGATCGAGTGCGTGCCCTCGGGGGCAGAACCCTACATTGGAACGCCGTTACCTTGCGCTACGCCCCGAGAGATTTCAAAGAGTGGTCGTTGCAGGGCATCGAGGAAGACTGGCCGCTGAGCTATGAGGAAATCGCACCCTATTACGATCGCATCGAACAGATCATTGGGGTTTGCGGCAACGACGATCATCTGGAGATCCTGCCTGCGGGAAAGAATTATCTGCCCCCCATACCCTGGCGCTGTAGCGAACACGTCATGAATCGGGCCACCAGCGCGATGGGCATCCCCCTCATTGCGGTGCGCAAGGCGGTCCTCACCCGGCCTTATGACAACAGGCCACCCTGCCATTACTGTGGCCACTGCATGGATGGATGCGACGTCGCGTCGATCTTCAGCACGCCGGATTGCATGTTGCCCAAAGCGCGGGCTACCGGCAACTTTACCCTTCGCCAGAATGCCCTCGCGCGCGAGATCCTGACCAACGGTGAGGGACTGGCGGGTGCGGTCTCCTTCATTGACACTGAGACGCGCACGGAACAGCAGGTCAAGGCTGCCATCGTTGTGGTCTGTTGCTCCACCGTGGAGTCGGCGAGACTCCTGCTTAATTCACGGTCCCCAAAACATCCAACAGGACTTGCCAATTCCAACGGCAGGGTTGGGCATCATCTGAACGGTCACCTGAATGAGTCGCTCACCATTTATCTGGAGGAACTTGAAGGGCAAAAGCCTTCCAACCAGGATGGCGCCACCGATCACGTCTACGTGCCGCGTTACAACCAGCTCTTTGGCAAGACCGATTACATCGGGGGTTGGGGGTTTCAAGTCAACTATTCCAGTTACATGTTTCCCCACCAGGCTACCCGGCTGCCAGGCTATGGGGCTGCTTTTAAGGAGCAGGTGCGGAGAATGCAGCCTGGATATTTGTCCTTTGGGAGCTGGGGCAAAGTCACATCCGATGATCGGAACTATGTGACGGTCGATCCCACCCGCGTGGATGCGCATGGTATTCCGACACCCGTCGTGCATTTTCGCTTCAGCGAGAATGATCATGCTTTGTGGCAAGCGGCCAAACAGAGCATGCTGGAAGTGTCGTCCCACATGAAAGGCACGGTATTTCCGAGTTTCGGTGAAGCCCCCACAGGCTTTGCCAGCCACGAAGTGGGGACGGTGCGCATGGGAAAAGATCCGCGCACCTCAGTGCTCAACAGCTATTGCCAGGCGCGGGACGTGAAAAACCTTTTCGTCACCGACGGCAGCTGCTTCACCACTTCCAGTGAGAAAAATCCCACCCTTACCATCATGGCCCTGTCGTTGCGCGCCGCCGACTATATAAAGGAGCAACGCAAAAGAGGGGAACTATAAGCGCCGGCGTTGTCCAATAGAAGGCATAAGGTTTAGAGGAGAATATGGAAAGAAGAGCGGTGCTCAAGATAGTCGCCCTGACCGCGCTATCGCAAAAACTGAATGCACTGCCGGTCGCTGCAATGGACCATATGCAGGCAGCCCCTGTGGCGTCACCAGCCCCTGTATACACGTTGCAGTTCTTCAGTGAGGAGGAAAGCCGCCTTCTTGACCAGCTAATGGAAATGATTATCCCTGCCGACGACCACTCTCCAGGCGCGCACGAGGCCCAGACCAACCTTTTTGCTGACCTCATGGTGGCCACCAGCGACAGCGCCGTCAAAAAGCAATGGCAAGACGGGATCCGCATGATCCGCGAACAGGCCACGGGCTCTTCATTGCCCGAGGCACTGGCGAGAGCCGCGGTTAACGAAGAAAATCCCAAAACCGATCTGGAACGGTTTTTTGTATTGCTGAAACAGATGACTGTCAACGGCTACTATACTTCTGCGACCGGCATACACAAGGAGATGGAATACATCGGCAATACCTACCTCGTTGCCTTTCCGACATGTACTCATCCCGAACATCAGGAATAATGAGACGCACGGCCCCTTATCCGGAATCCACTCGTCTATAACAGCATGTAGAGGGGCCGTGGTGCGACTGGCTGCGTCTGCTTTAACCGCCTACGCGACTATTTCGTCGGAACGCTATGCGGGTGCGGGCTGCCCGTCTTGGCGGCAAGCTTCTCAGCAGCGCTTTCGTCTATATCGAACGACGTGCCGTTTGAGGTCGCAACAGCCTCCATATAGTCGGTGGTCCCATATTTATTGAATAGAACTTCCGGCTTCCCCTTCGCGGTTTTGGAAGAGGGCCGCGTCTCTACAATGATTGAGTGTGACCCCGAACTATTCTGGAGCTCGTAAAGACCCGACTCCTGCTGCATCTGTCTTAGCGTATAAGACCCCGCCGGCATCTTCGCGTTTCCTGCGTAGAAGGACGACGACATCTGAAAGGCATAAGAGTTTTGTGCCGATGCGGGCAGGCCGCTCAGTAACGTAATCACACCCAATACAGCACCTGGAATACTGATCTTCTTCATCTTCTCTCCTTGTCGTACGAGATTTTGTTTAAATTCTCCCAGCGGGAGTCACGGAACCATAACGAGCCCTATCAGACTTGTAAACAGAACAAACGAACAGTCGAATGCCCGGAACTTGTCAGGCGAAGCTTTGGTTGGCTTCACCGTTCACAGTATCCCGAGATACTACTTACAGCACCTTTGGCTAGCACCTGTCACAACTGACAGGTGCCAGGCAGTGGCCATTGGAGTGAACTCGCAAAACGGACCATGATGGTGGCACTGCCGCCCGCCCGGCATCCCCAATGCGAAGGGGAAGTGGGAGAAGGAACAGCCGGTGACTTCTATTGCGCGCTCTTCTCTGATCCTTTGTGCGACGTTTTTTTTTGTCTTCGGCCTGCACGGACAGCAAACATGCAGCGAGGAAACGAAACTTCTCCTCTCCCCGACGCAGGTACAAACTGCGATTCTCGCTTTTCAGGCTCACAAAGAGACTCACGGACGTATATATTTCTTTGACACGCCTGCTCTTGATCTGCTCTCGAGAGGTGTGATTCTTCGCCTGAGGGAGGGAGCAAAGAGCGATCTCACGGCGAAGTTGCGACCCGCCTCCGGCGACAATCTCATCGACGTGTCCAGCGGACGTCAGGGCTTCAAGTGCGAAGTGGACGT
Source organism: uncultured Acidobacteriaceae bacterium (assembly GCA_963788515.1). GTDB lineage: Bacteria > Acidobacteriota > Terriglobia > Terriglobales > Acidobacteriaceae > PALSA-350. The sequence goes on along the minus strand of CAWBGZ010000014.1, from coordinate 104,323 downwards.
CAACGACGGTATCGAAAATCGGTCGTATTCGGTGACGGAGAAATATCCTGCCGCAACGGAGCCGAAGACAGGGGAGGAGCTCTTTCAACTGTTGAGTGAGCAACAGAAAAAACTGCTTCAGGACTCCAGGGTTCAGATTGATTGGAAACGTGTGCGTCCTTTGGCAGAGATTCAATCGACGAGTTGGAAGATCCGCGCGAAGCCCCCACTGGCCGAAATGAGTCTTGAACTTTGGAAGTGGACGAGTGGCAGCATTCTCGAAGTCTCAACGAGAGCGGCAGCCGGGGATGGGCCCGCCACTTATGCCGCGCTCCGAGATCTTGCAAAAAGTAATGGCTTGGCGTTGAACACGAGCCAACAGTCTAAAACATCGGTCGCGTTGACAAAGATCACCGCGGCGCACCAGCCGTAGGCCGCCAACCGAACACGTGCGGAACTATGTACCGGGTTCGAACGGGTAGATTCGGTTCCAGTCGTTTTTCATGTTCACCACAGTCCAACCCTTCGCCTCGGCTTCCTTAAGCGCCGCCTCCAGCTTGCCCAGGCTCGAAACCTGGTAGGCATACTCGCGGATGGAGTCCGTATGATTTACCAGCAATGCGAATCGAGCCCCCTCGCTCGCAGTGGTCCACTGCAGCATTTGCAAATCGCCGTCAGAATTGCCGAACGCGGCGATGGGCTTGCGTCCAATGTGCATATGGATGGCCACAGGTTTGCCGTCGTGGTCGTCGATAAAATTCACTTGAGGCAACCGTGTGAGCACGGGCACGCCTGCCACGATCTCGAACTTGGTGACAATGCTGCTGCCAACCACCTGCTCGGGCGGAATCCCATATACCTTCTCTACCCACACACGCAGAAATTCAACCCCCCCACCAGAGACAATGAAAGTTTTGAATCCGTTGGCACGCAAATAAGCAAGCAGTTCCAGCATCGGCTGAAAGATCAGGTCCGTGTATGGGCGGTTGAATTTTGGATGTTTGGCGCTTGTGATCCAGTCTTCCACGATCTTCGAGAACTCGTCGGTAGTCATGCCGGCGTGGGTGATCATCGCAAGTTCCAGCACCGCGCGTACGCCTCCGGCGGCGACAGTGTTCATGTCACCCTCCAGGGCGGCCGCGTACAGTGCGTTGTCTTTCCATTCAGGATGTTGCGGAGCCAACGCCTTCATGCGATCGATCGCGAACGCAAACTGGAAAACCAGCGGCATCTCGCTCCACAGGGTTCCGTCGTTATCGAACACTGCGATCCGCTCTTCGGGTTTGACGAAGTGAGGGCTGCCGGCATCGGTTACTCCACGAACGAAATCTACAATGCTTTGCTTTGTCGGACCTTCGTTCCAGGAAGGAAGCGCAGCCGGCCCACCGGCGTATTTCTTGAATGCCAGCGTACTCGGACTTGTTTGGGTCGTCATGATCGTTTGCCTCTGGTGCTGGATTGGAAGAACCAGTCTGGCCCATTCATCGGAAGGCGTCACCGGGATGCCGCCCAGTCGGGATTCTGCTCAGACCAAGGATGAGCGCAAAAGCGTTCGCGCGCGTGACAGCCTCGACTTTGCCGCCGATGGGGAGATCCCGAGGGAATGCGCAATCTCGTTCGTGGAATACCCCTCTGCATGCTGCAGTTCGAGCGCAGCCCGATAGCCGGGAGGCAACCGCAGGATCGCTTCCCGGATCAGTTGCTCCCTCTCTCTCTTTGCGTATTGGCTACCAGGATCGCCGGCAAGATCTCGAGGTTCCCATGCCCTCCACTCGCCGGAATGATCGCTTGCGCCATCGATTGGGATCTCTATGTGGTCGCGCTTTTTCCGCAAAGACATAAGTGCAGAATTGATCGCAATTCTTGTGAACCACGCTGCGAAACCGCATCTGCATTCGAAGCCGTTTAGGTGAGCAAAAACTTTTAGCAGCGAATCCTGGAGCACATCTTCCGCATCTTCCCAATTTCTTGTGATTCGATAAATCTTCCATAACATCTTGTTCGAGTGACGCCTGCTGAGCTCAACGAAGGCGACGGAATCCCCGCCCTTCGCTGCTGAAACCAGCTGCTCGTCATTCATCACCTGGGTGCTGGGGTTGATGCCGATATTCATATTTACAACCGCACCGGTCTCCGTCACAACAACCTCCAAGGCTGTGGTTAAGACGATCGATCCACTTCTACGCCGCAAACCCGACTGAGGACGTTGCCCGCGCACCGGGAACCCCACAGTCAAAGAGCCTCCCAGTTTTCCCTATAGGATTCGGAGTTGTTTTATGACTGCTACTTCAAGGGATACCAGGTGTTGTCAGGGTTGAATGCGGCTGTTGTTTTTGCCACATCGACGGTATCTTTGCCAAGATCCTTTTCGAAGACCACTCCGTCCTGGTTGATCATGAACGTCTTGATTCCCGTATCGCCGTACTTCGCCGGGTATGCAATATAGGCGAATCCACCCGTCATCTTTCCGTTGACGACGTAAGATTTTGCCCCGCCTTTCGCGTCGGGCCCCTGCTTCTCGAGCCGCTGGAAGTAATAGCCGTAGAAGGGCTGGGCCTTGTCCGGCTTAATGATCACGCCTTCATCTGACGCGAACGCGACCAGCGGACCCAGCGGGCTGCGAGGAGCGCCTGGCGCAGATTCCCAATACAATCCGTTCTGCTGGCCTGCGTCGCTGATGAACTTCTGCGCATACTGCTTGACCCCTCCATGTTTTTGGGAGAAGTACTGAGCTTGGGATTCGGCCAGTGCTCCGCAAACATAGATGGCGGAGATCTCGTCCCGGCCGATGCGCCGCGCCAGGATTTCCTTTTTCCCACCTGGAACATCGAAATACCACTGGCCGGCTGCATTCTTGGTTAGCGGGATGGGAAATGCCTGGTTGTCGGCGCCCACCAGTAACAATTCACTGCCGTCGCCCAGTTTCCGCCAACGGTTCATCACTTGGTATGCCTGCGCGAATCCATTCAGGGACGCCTTGTCTTCCGCGGCGTTGCCAGAGGTGATGATCTCCGCCGATCCCGGACCCAAAATCGCAAGAATTGCATCTTGACTTTGCGATTTTGCAGCGTCCCCTAACGCCTTGCCCGCTTCCTCAGGCGAGGCGAAGGTTTTTGCCGAGGCCGGCCCCGGCGCCGGCTGCTCCTCCTTGTTGCACGCGGTGAGAGAAAGCAACAAACCGAGACCAAGAGTCAGGGACAAGAAAGGCCACGCAAAACCAGTGCGATTACGGGCTAAGGAAAACATGTTGATCCTCCGCTGGATGTGATTTCTGGTCTTCACGGTTCCAAACAACCGTGGCTATCGCCTGCCGCCAAAACTCCTGCCGCCCCATCCACCACCACCACCGCCGCTGCCCCAGCCGCGTGAACTGGATGAGCGTGAACCCCATCCTCCACCTGAGTCGCCAGAGCGGCTGCCCCAACCGCTGAACGCCGATGCGCTGTCGTCGTGGGCTCCGGAAAACCCATTGCTGTCGCCCCAACCGTGTGCGGCAGCAGAACTCGAGCCCGCATTCTCCCAACCGCTTCCGGTGTTCTTATAAGCGTTGCCGTCTGCCGTCGCATATCTGTTCCCATTCGAGGTCTCGGCTGTTCCCACGGTTCCTTGAGCACTCGAGTAATGTTGCGTGTCAACCGTCTGCCCGTTCTTTGAGAACGTCGAGCTTCCCCAATTCGAGTAGGCGTTGGAACCCTGATGAGTGGCGCCGTAAGCGCCGGTGTATGGGTTGTATGCCTGTCCTACTTTTTGCGTGCCGTATGCGGTTGAAGTCGAGGCGCCGCGTGCATAAGTTCCCGTGGACGGGTTATACCCGGAGCTATAGTGCGCGCTACCGTAGGGTCCATAGGCGCCCCCACTCGTGCCGTAGTAGCCGCCATGCCAGGCGTCGTTCCCGTAATAAGCCCCGCCATGGTAGACCGCCGCGCCACCGTACCAATTGCAATTCCAATAGCTGTATCCCCAGCTGTTGCTCATCATCGCTCCAACCGCCATTCCAAGGCCGAAGGAGATAATGCCTGCGGTCACGACATCCGCAGTGGTGTAGTTGGGAACCACGTAAGGGGTGCCATAAATAACCGCCGGATTGTATTGCGGTACATAGACGACCTGCGGATTGGTCGGTTGGATAACGATCGTTTGCGGCGACTGCTGTACGACGGTGATTTGCGCGCCGGACTTCAGATTGCCCGCCGCCTTCGCCTTCCCTCGCAGGGTTTGTATCGCCGTCATCACGTCGGCCTGCTGGTTGTGATAGGCCTCACCCAGCTGAGACGTCCAGGAAAGGTTCTGAGCCATGTTATTGAGGACCGAAGGGAACTGGGTGAGCGCTTTCACACTCGGGTCCCAGGCTTGTTTATCAACGGCCGTAACCAGGGCACTTCCAGTAAGGCTCTTGTTTTGCTGCACCCAATAGCTCGCGATGGCAACCTGATCCGGAAAGGTTGCCGCACTGAGAATTTGCGCAACCAGGGCGTCCGGATAAAGCGCGATCGGCGCAACCAGACTCTGCAGCTCATCAGCGGTTGCCGGCACACCCTGCCCTGGATAACTGGAAGTAGAAGTCGTGCCGGGTTCCGTACTCTGATAAGCCAGGCTGGTACCCACCCCGGGCCCGGCGGCGAAGACTAGAACAATGCTCAATCCGAGCGAGATCCCTTGCTTCCCCAGTGCTAAGCAATCCATGAAATTTCTCCTCAAGAACAGCGGTTCACCGGCGACCAGGGCCGGCGAAGTTCGGGGCTTATTCTCCAAGCGGCATCTGCGAGGTTCCGGCGGTGAGCCCTATTACTTCTCAAAGGCAAAAAATGCGTTTCCGCTTCGCGCCCATCCGCTGTTCTGGCGGGAACGCCATACCCGGGCAGGGTGTGAGTACGCACAACGTCCTACCCCTTTCCCGACCAATGCTGGTCCGGAAGTTCCGGTTCATGTGAGTCAACAACTATGCGTTAGCTTTGATACGACCCGTTCCTCGCACGATTTCGCACCGCTCGTGTTGTCGAGGATTTCGAACCTACGCTATCGAGAGGCAGCTACCCCTACAACTGTCAGTAGCGACAGGTGAAATGAGGTTCTACCGGGGCGACTTGTCTCTGGGACGGTCCAGCCGTCGAAACAACGGCGCGCCCCAGGTTCCCATCGCGAGCAGAGCTCCAAAGAGCACTACAGCATCAATGCTCTCTCGGCCCTGACTCGTCCAATAATCTGCGGCATCCAGGTTCAACCAGAGGGCAAATTCATCCAATGTCAACGCCGCGCCAATCCCATAACCCAGCGCCAGCAACCGGCTCATAAAGATGGAGACTATGCTGCTCCCGGTTCCCACTTCTGCAAGCTCTGCATAGCCGGTAAAGAGCAAGAGAAGGATTCCCCACACCAGGTGGTGGATGTGCTTCCCCCCCATCTCAACGTAACCGAACGGCCCAATGTGGTGGGTGATGGAGGCCACCAACAGTCGCACCGCCAGGAATGTGACAAAGAAGCTCACCGAAGCAAGAAACAGTCGACGATGCGGCCGGTCGGGAATCTTCTGGTGGATCAGCAGACCGAGCTTGGTCAAGTGCAACAGGAGAAGAATCACCGCCGCGAACAGCGTGATAAAAATCAGAAGAATCCAGGATCCTGCAATGTGCATAGCTAAGCATTATCATGGTTCGCTCGCACCGCTGCTGTAAGTTGTTTTCGTATTAACTTGTGTAGGGATTCTGGGAGCAGATCACCACGATCACTGGGATCGGGACACATCCGGCCCTTTTAGGATGCAGGCTCGGCACAATCCATAGTATTCGTGCATGCAGCGAATGCAGAATCGTTCCGCCGGGCTGGCTCTGCGCCTGGCCCCACGAGTTCAAGATAAATTCCTAACACCCACACCATGCTGGCTGCGTCATTGCCGCGCTGAACTTGATATTCGTATGTTCTTTCGTTGTATTGCTTTACCGTCAGGTGGGCGTCGGTCCCTATCAATCGAACTGTGTCATTCCTTCCAAACTTATCTGCGGCCATTCACTCCTCGATAGCAATGCTAAAAATCTTGCCTTTTTTTCAAATACCGGAACGCATGACATTACGCCAGGGTGGCGACCTGACAGATCAGACGTCTGCCTGGACTGTTCGTAAGCGAAGACAAAACATATCCTGATTGCGGACGGCCAACAATCCGATGACTCCTCAACCTGATTGCGACCGCCTTTTGAGTTTGTCCGCGCGGACGGAACCCTCGATGTGTAAGGGTCGCACGCTCATGTGTATGAGAAGTAACAAATGGAAGGCGGGGACTTGGCTAAGAGGCACCCTGCGGGAAGTGCCGGAAGCCATTGGCACGGGAGTTGAGCTTTTCCATAGCCCCTGGAATGTGTAAGTTGCACATTCCAGTAAGTGCATGAAACCAAAAAGTGCACAACCGCCAGTTTTCATCGAACGCCCATCGTACACGGAACCAGGCAGGTTAGTTTTTCGGGAATTCGCGGCGGCTCAGGTCGGCTTAATCATGGGCTGCTCCATGTTTTGCTTGGTAGCAGCCAATGTCTATGCTTCCGGATTTGGCGCGCGGTGAGCCCTCCAGATCCACCTCTCCCACCGACACTCCTTCGGTCGTGCCCGCACCAATCGCGGAAGAATCTGATCGCACATGAAAATCCTCGGGGGCGTCAACAAAATGTGGATCCTGAAAACAGGAATGGCGGTCATTGCTCGTCAACTGAAGGTAGTTGTCGAATCCTGTCACTCGGCCAGTCGAGATTACCCATCCCCGGTCTTCGACACGTAGAAGGAGGATTTGGATTGGCCAAAGGCCCCTGAGATGCCTACCAATAAGAAAATGAAAGGCAGAGATCTCAAGCTCGCCCCCCCAGGAAAGCACAACGCTAGCTTGCAACACCGCTCATTGTGGCTGCGCTTCTATAAGCAGATTTCCGGTGAACTCAATCGGCAGATGTGCATTGTGTCCTGACACCATCCCCAGGCTTTTTCCTGTGACGTAGTCTACGACACTGTAGTTGCGGTCTTCGAGGCCGCGCAGTTCGACTGGCCCTTTCCACTGTTTTGCAAAAAAGGCGTAGTACATGGTCTGGCCTTTGCGGATTGCATGCGTCTCCGGCGCATCGAAGCCGATGTCATAGAGCTGCCCCAGATATTGTCCTCTGGACAACATCTTGTCGCGATAGATGCGAAGCCACTTTTCGAATTCCTTCTCGCGTTCGGGAGTCAAATCGGACTTACTCCTTTTCGCGATCAGAGATGGAAGGACAAACTGCGTCCCCACCACGCCTCCCACGCCCACAGTGGACGCAAAGTCATTGCCGCCATCGCTCAGTTCGACATGATCACCGAAGAATGGAACGTTGTCTCCCATCAGGGCCTTTAACGTCTTCGCCTTTGAGCGAACTTGGAACGAACTTTCCGGGTCGGATGCCACCGACATATTGAAGTGCGGCATGGTGAAAAAGGAGTACGCCGTGCCGCAGGGGCAGAACTCCACCAGTGTCCCAGGCTTTACAGACTGCGCGGTGTCGTAAATTGCACGAAAGAAATCCGGCAGAGCCTCGACGGAGTCCTCCGGCTGTGCGTGATGGTGAGCAGGGTTGTAGCAGGCTGGCACTCCGTTCATGTGCTGGCCATCGAGCTTCAGCCCGTCAAATCCCCAATCCACCAGGATTTTTCGCACCAATGCCTTGTGGTACTCCACCACGGGGCGATCCGCTGGGCACAAATAGTAGGAGTTCCACCACGAAACTTTTCTCTTGGAGCCATCACGATTCAATAACTCGTAGTCAGGATGATCCCGCAGCAGTTCCGAGTTTGGCACCGCGTTGAGCGGTGACCACCAGAGCTGAGCCTTGAATCCTTCCTGGTGAATACGGTCAACCAGGGCCTTCATGTCAGCGTCTCCGTGGGGAAATTTCTTAGGATCCAGCGCCCAGTCGCCCACATTGTTTTGCCAACCGTCGTCCAGAGTGACCCACTTAAATCCCAATCGCTTTACCGTCGGAAGCGTGTCGTAGACCTGCTTAAGCTGCACCGATCGGCCATATCCCCATGCGCACCAAATGGCGCCGAAAGCGGCATCGGGCGCTGTAGCCATTTGGAAACCTTCCTTCATCATGAAGCGGCGGTAATCGACGAGCGCGCGGAAGTAGTCTCCCTGGTGGACGGCGACGAAGGTGCGAAATGTATGAAAACCTTCACCGGGGCTTAATGAGATATCTTTGGTGAAGCGGACCGCGATTGTGGCGTCGGCAGCATCGGGCATGGACACAGGCAGGGAAACAAGCTTCGGCCTTGGCTCGACGTGTCCCACAGCTATGCCAACGTCACGCCGCCACACATCCACTATCGGCGTGCCGCCGCCATAGTCGCTGGCATTCATGCCTTGATAATTCTCCTGCCGGAAATTGGCGTACAGCGGTAAAACCCAGTTGGGACGTTTCTCGTAAGAGCCGCTTTGGTAAGACCAGAAAGCGGGTACACCCGTTCCGCCTTGAGCGTTCACTGTGTATGCGTTGTTGGTCCAACTTTTGATCGCGAGGTTGGATCTTCCGGTATTGGTGTACTGAACATCAAAGAACGCCATCGCCGGAAAGTTGTCGTAGACCGTGACGGAGACCGTCTTTGCGAGCGTTCCTGCCTTTCCCTCCACGGTGAGCCGTTCCCCTGGACCGAAAATGTCTTGGGTGTGCTCGTGTTTTTGAGAAGTTAGGAGGAATCCCGTCCAGAGCTTGTCGGCGGTTGTCACAGTCTCAGAGGCAGTGAATGGCCCCAACACAGTCTCCTTCTTGTCGAAACAGGCGACCACCCGGCTACGCAGGTGGCGATCAAACTCAATGCGGATTTTGCCCCCTTGAATCTGAGGATTGCCGCTGGGAGCGTCCGCGCCTACAACGAATGAATTAGCTGCGAACGCAGTGGCGAAAACTATCCAAAGAGTCGCAGCTCTCAGCCTTCGGAACAGGTCGCTTTCAGATAGCAAAATCGCTTTTTTCATGGAAATCACCGAATGCCCTCGATCACAGCAAGACATATAAAGAAGAACATAACGAAATAAAGCGGAAATATTCGTAATACAAGTAAACACATGCAAAGTCAATGTAATCTTCCGATAGTTGCCGAAGAATGCGAATCGAAGTTGGAGTGCCCGGAAGTTCGGCCGAAGGAGATCACTCGGAATGCAACGTAGAGACTTTCTAAAGAGCACCGTTGCCGCTGCTGTAGCTGCAGAACTTGGAATAGGGAAAGCGCAGGCCAAGGTTCCAGCCCACAATTGGGGAAACTTCGACTATGGCTCTGGCCCTCAGGTGACCGATCGGCTCAACCAGGGTCCGTTCCCTCAATATCCCCCGGATGCGGTTATTCCCACCGACGATGTGGTGATGACTACTACTCCTTCAGAAGACGCCGTGCCAAGCTATGGCAAGGGGCTGGTCACCTATGTCACGGCAGACAGTGGCACGTCAGAAATCAAGTCAGACAATATTCCGCAGGCGATCGAGGACTTAGCTCGTTTTCCATTAGGCCAGCAGCTTTACATCCGCCCCACGTGGAGAGAAGTTCAGCCAAGGCCTGGACGCCTGGATTTGCCCGACTATGTGAAGCTGGTTTTCGAATTGGCGAAGAAGAACAACAAGCGCGTCGGATTGCGCATTCAGATGTCCGCTCCTGACTATACACACGAACCAGCCCTGCCGGATTTTGTCCTTGAGAAAGTGCCGAAAGTAGATCTCGTTGCCGGCGATTCGGAAAGCAGCGCCGCAGGAAAAAGATTTTTGGAGAATCCCTACTCGCGTTATCAGCCCAGGTTTGACCATCCTTTTTTTCAGCAGGCATTCAAAGAACTGGTTGGACTCTTGGCAGCGGAATTCAATGGCAACCCGCTTATCGAGTTTATTGACACCTTTATGTACGGCTTCTGGGGTGAAGGGCACACTTGGCCATTCGCCAACAATCCTTTCCCCAACTACGAGACAGCAGAGCGAACCTGGATGAATATGCTCGAGGTTCAGCTCGAGCACTTTTCCAAGACGCCTCTACTCACCAATACGCAGCCGGATTTTAGCCGGGTTGGTAATTCAGAACTGCTGGACCGCACGGTCCGGAGCAACAATTGGATTCGTAGCGACACCATCTTTATCGAGAACGAGCAGATTGAGGCGCTCAGCAATCGGCCGCCCTGGATCGCCGCGTTGCTCGAGCAAGGTCTTCCCGGGAAACCTCCTGATCCGGCCGCCGCACAGGAAGGAATATCTCCGGCAGAGAACATGCTCGCTCACGTGATCGATGTCGGGGCGAATTACTTTTCGCTCTGGAATTTTCACCAGATCAGCGCAAAGAACTTGATGAGCTATTACCAGGCATATCCGGCAGCGTTCGACCGGATGAGTCGCCGAATCGGCTATCGGGTGAGGCCGTCTTTCATCTGGAGCTATCAGGTCGATGGTAATCAAGGACTGATTGTCGGCTTCGCCAATGACGGCATCGCGGGTGTACCAGGCGTATTGAGAGTGATCGTGGAGAGCCACGACGGGAAGGTACTCAAAAGCGGTTGTCTGGATGCCGGCTTCCCGTACCCGGGCAAGATTCGGCAGGCACAGTTCGTGCTTCCGAACGTCACCGACTGGAAGGGATTGAAACTTAGAGCGGAGATTGAGGTGAAGGGAATGCGCTACCCCGTGCCGTGGGCTTGTCACCAGAAGCTGAACGAGGACGGCTCGCTTACACTGCGTCCCAACCTCCGCCAGCAGATCTAGGCCCGCGGTAGTTCTGATCGGACTCAGAACCTGCTAGTCTTCCGGGTCAATCCAGCAGCTTCTCGCATGCGGCTCGACCAAACACCGAAAACAGCGAGCAAGAGCGGATGCGTCGCTGGATTTTCTCGACATGTTCGAGGCCGAGGCCGAAGGCCTTCCGACCTCCGGAACGATCGCCGTCGATCTCCTTCTGCTTTCGTTTTTCAGCCAGAACGACGGATTTACGTAAACATTTTTTCTTTGACACGCATATTAAAAGCAACTAAACGCTAACTTACGTAACACAGAGAACGTAAATCGGAAACCCCAAGCCGGAGGCGCCGCTGTGAGATCTTTTCCTGGGTTCCGAATCCGCCCCCTCATTCTCGGTATTTGCTGCTTTCCCCACTCCTCCAACTGATCTCTGGAAAGCAACAGGGCCGCCAGATGCGATTCACGCTTCCGTCCGTCGAACGAGGCGCGATCGCATGGATCAACTGATCTCTGAATTAGGATGAGGCGAAAAGGAGGTACCAAGTCCCGCTCCCAACGCCCCCTCTAGACTCAAATCCAGGCCGCCTGTTTAGACTTCCTTGGGTTTCCCAACTCCCGGAGCGTTGAATCGACCTATGTATGGTGGAGGCGGCGGGAGTCGAACTTTTCCACAGGCTTTAAAGTCTGTAAGTTGTAGATTCTGATAAGCGCATGAAGTGCTAGAAGTGCCCATCTGCCGGGTTTATCGTACATGTATCGTACACGGCCAGGCGAAGAAAAGACGAATACGCTCGTGACCCAATGATCCGATACTACAGGCCGACTAATCCAGTTGATGGGTACTCGGCCTTTGTTCCAAGCCTGCTGCCGCCGGCCCTGAAAAGGCCGGCGTCGGCGGTTCGATCCCGTCTCTGGCCACCATTTAGAATCAATAACTTAGAACCGAGTGCTCCTGAAACTCTCCGACGCCATTTCATGATTCTCCTTCTAAATTAAAGAAAAGATTGAATCGAAGATGTTCCCGTATTGTTCCCGTCCGGTCAATGACCCCACTAAGGCTCCTCCAACCGCAGAAATCTCTAGCATGCTCTGCTAACCCGGGTAGCGGGGTCCCCTTGAGTTGATCGTTCGTGAGTGGCGTGATGATGTTGCCGGGGCTAATCGTTGTTCCCCGCCACTGCGCTTTCAGCACGTTCACGATCCGCGACGACAGCTAGCGCGCCATTCTGGAAACGGCGCGGAGGACTTTACCCGAGACTCCAGTGAGGGCAGAGTTCACCGCCATCTCAGTGGCAAGCAATTGAATTCCTGAGTTGTAAGTTGGGTAGGGGTGAATCGCGCTGGCCAGATCGCTGACATTTAGCTTCTTCTGCATGGCCATAACGATCTCCATGATGGCTTCGCCCGCACGGTGGCCGACAATGGTCGCCCCAAGTATCGTTCCGGATGGCGTGGCAATGATCTTGATCATTCCTTCGCAGTCGTTGTCGCAGACGGCCCGATCGACCCTACTGATGGGCCAAGTGGAGACAACGGCATCGGAGTGGGCGACGAGAGCCTGTGCCGAGGTCAGCCCGACCTGTGCGATCTCAGGGTCAGTAAAGGTGATGCGAGGCATTACCGAGGAAAAGCCCGAACTGCTTCCCGGCAGCAACGCGTTCCGCGCGGCCTGGAAGCCCTGCCAACCAGCCAAATGCGAGAACTGCTCGCCGCCAAGAACATCTCCGGCAGCGTAGATGGTGGCGGTGGATGTCTGAAGGTGATCGTTGACCTCGATCCCATTGTCGGAGTAGTTGATACCTGCGGCTTCAAGGTTCAGGCCGTCAATAGTTGGCTTGCGACCCGCAGCCACCAGCAAAAGGTTGCATTCAATTCGTCGCCCCGCCGAATGTACCCCGACCCGGTGGCCGGACTGTTCTACGGAAACCGCTCTCTCGGGAACGACCTGAAGGCCCTCGCGATTCAGCACCCGAAGAAGGATCTCGGATGCTTCCGGCTCTTCTTTCGGAAGCAGGCGTTCCGCAAAGATCGTCACCTGCGTGCCGAGGCGTTGATACGCCTGCGCGATTTCAGCGCCGACGGGTCCGCCGCCAATGACCACCATCGACGCGGGGAGCCGGTCGTTTTCAAAGATCTGGCGGTAGGTTGAGAACGGAACTTCGCTGAGGCCTGGAAGCGATGGCAGCACCGGCCCTGCACCGGTCGCAATGAGGATCTTCTTTGCTGAGATACGCTGGTCTCCGACAGTCAGGGTAAGCGGGTCAACGAAGCTCACAGGCCCGAGAAGGATGTCCATGCCCTTCTGTCGCAACGCTTCCGGAGTTGTTCCCTTATAGATCTGGCGGATGGTGGAGCGGAGGTATTCGCGGACCTGCACCATGTCGACGACCGGAGGCTGTGACTGAATACCGAAGGTGGATGCGGTGCGGAGGTCGTGCGCTACTTTGGCGACTTTCAGAAGTGATTTGCTCGGAACGCAGCCCGACCAGGTGCAGTCGCCGCCGATGCGATCTTTTTCTAGCAGAGCGACGCGGGCTCCGAGCTTTACCGAGAAGTCCGCAGCGATCAAACCGACCGAACCTGCGCCGATGATGGCGAGATCATATTTTTCAGTGCTCATACGTTATCCTCCCGCATTCTGTGACTTTAGGTGAGGAACCCAACGGAGGAAGATCAGGGCCGCAACGGCAACGAACACGGTTCCATAGAGAAGCCCGTCGATAGCAAAACGCTCGCCAAGAAATCCGGCAAGGAGTGATCCGATGATCGCTCCGACACTGAGAAGTACCGAGTAGATTCCCATGGCCGCCCCGCGGCCCGACTGGACAGGCAGAGTTCCAGCCAGCCACGCGAGGGCAGCTGGAGTGAAACCGCTCTCCACCATGATGAGGAGGGCGATGATTGCACCAAGGCTCCAGCGAACGGCTGAGGATTGATTGCCGGAGTGGTTCAGAAGGTAGAAACCCGCACAGACAGGCAGCATGGCACCGAGGGTGATCCTCATTGCACTCTTGAGACGGATGTGGGGAAGGACAAAACTCCACGCGATGACTCCGAGGCCAAAGACGATGGAGTAACCCAAAAGCATCCAACCGACACTCGCAGGACTTGAAGCGTAGATTCCGGCCAAATACTGCGCCTTGTTAGAGCGTTCCGTCAGAAGAAACGGAAGAGTCGGCCCAAGCCAAAGGCCTACGACCGAGTTGACGCACAGCCAGACCGGGGCAAGATGGCGTATCGAAGGCAGTTGCAGTACCTGCTTGAGATCCTCGATGGGACTTGCCAGATGGCGTGCTGCCCTGCCGGAGATCTTGATGAAGAGAGTCCCAGCGCAGAGCAGGTAGACAATGGCGACAATAGCAAACGCGCCTGCATGGAGGGCGCGGAATAGCTGGCCTGCCACAATGCCCCCCAGCGCCAGGCCAGCCAGCAGCGTCAGTTCGAAGTAACTCATCGCCTTGACGCGCAGGGCTGGACGGCCATCAGTGGCGTCCGTGAGGTATGCGAGGAGCGCCGGTACGATGGCAGCAGCACCGACGCCTTCGAGCAGCCTGCTGAGAAAGAAGATGGACGTTGACCCCGACACCGCGAACAGAAACACTGCCACGGCGCCGACGATCGCACCAGCCGTCATCAGTAATCGGGGCTGCATGGCGTCCGACGCCAGTCCCATGGGGATCGAAGCGAATAGCTCTGCGGCAAAGGATACCGCGCTCAGAGTCCCAACCAATCCCGTGCTCAGGTGAGCGCCGTGGTTGTTCAGGCTCGCAAGGTAAAGCCCAATCAGAATTCCGCTTGTGCCGCTCGCGATCCTCACGAGAGCATGGGCAGAGATCGCCCAGGAAATACTGGCGTGGGGCTGTAGTTCGTCGCCCGCGCTGTTAAGGAGCAAAGGAGTGCCACTCGCCCCGTGACGTGAAAAAATCATCGTCTCCTTCAAAGCCAGATTACCTAGGTGCAAAGCCACTGCTGCTTTGGCTGTCCAGTGTCACCTGTTGGAGCAATCCTTAGTGCGACAACTGCCGGGCGACTGGGTGTTTCAAAAAGCATCCGCGAGCGGTCTCCCAGAGGGGGCTGCCGACAGAGCCCAACCATGCTTTGGACAAGCTGCCCAAGGCGTAGCCAAAGGCCGCGTGTGCAAGCGTGACCGTTACGGGGAACCCTTTGGAAAACTCCAGTCCAAGAAATCCTACGCCTCAGGCGGAGACGACGGGGCTCAACATAAAGCCGAAGCCCAGGACGACACCAAACACCGCACCAACCCAACGGCGGCGAGTCCCAAAGACCAGCACGTAGATTAGCCCGAAGCTCGCGCCGTTCCAGAGTGATAGACCAACCTGCTATGTCTGACGCCAGCGAAGGCCCATCGGCGAAACGATTGGGCAACAACACGCCCATGGGAATCGAAGGCCTGATTCTCAGAGCGGCCCGAAGTTTTTGAAAGACGTAGTGACGATTCGAATGTTGTCGCAACGGAGAACAGATGGGAACAGGTCGGCAAATTCGGATTTGCTACCGTCCCACCGGCATCGTTCTCGCGAAGGTAAGAGAGGGTGGGACTTCACACATTTGAAGGAAACTTCTATGTCCGCGCGCGCTGCATCAAAGGGAAGTTTTTCAAAAGCAACTTCATCCCCGGCATCTGTCCGTACAAAGGCCTGTACGTCTGGTTAGAAATCCAATTGCCTGAGAAAGCTGCGGTCAAGAGTCTGGCATGGCTCTATTGGTTGCCGAATCCACTGTTTCCATTTATCTGGTTCAGGGTTTCGCTGCCCGGAGCCACCCTGACTTGTCGATTTAAGAGTTCGCAGCGTAGAACAGAGAGAGGCTGAACCGCTATGAGCGACTATCCCGCAATGAGCGACCGGACACTGGTTGCTGAACCCAGGCCGCTAAAGAAGGACGCGGATTACGTCTTCTATGAACTGACCCGGAGTATCTGCCCGGAATGTCGCAAGGTGATCGACGCTAAGATCCTTTTGCGGGACAACAAGGTTTACATGGCGAAGCGCTGCCCGGACCACGGGCCCTTCGAGGCGCTCGTCTACGGCGACGCTGAAATGTACATGACCTTCAGCAAGTACAACAAGCCCGGCACGATTCCGCTCGCATTCGGTACCGAGATCAAAGACGGTTGTCCTTTGGATTGCGGTCTGTGTCCGGATCACCAGCAGCACGCCTGCCTCGGCATTATTGAAGTCAACAGCAACTGCAACATGAATTGCCCCCTCTGCTTTGCATCAGCCGGGCGAGGATTCAGCCTGACGATGGAAGAAGTGGAAGCGATGCTCGACGACTTCATCCGTACCGAAGGAGTCCCGGAGGTCATTCAGTTTTCCGGCGGCGAGCCCACGATTCACCCACACATTCTGGACTTCGTTCGCGCAGCCATGGACCGTGGCATCCCGTTCACGATGATCAACACCAACGGCAAACGTATCGCACACGACGATCGCTTCCTCGCCGAGTTGAATGAGGTTCGTCCGTCGCTCTACTTCCAGTTCGACGGTTTCGACTCGGAGACCTATCGCATCATTCGCGGTGAGCCCGACATTCTGGCCGAGAAACTCTCGGCATTGGACCGGCTTGCAGCCATTGGCCTGAATGTGACGTTAGTCCCCGCAATCGAACGTGGAGTCAATGAGCATGAAATTGGAAAGATCATCGATTTCGCCATCAAACACCCGGCGGTGCGCGGAATCAATTTCCAGCCAGCCTTCCATGCTGGCCGCCATATGCAGCACGATCCCATGCAGCGCATTACAATTCCAGACATCGTCAAGATGATCGAAGAGCAGACGGAGAAGAAGTTCATCGTCTCGGACTTCATCCCTGTTCCATGCTGCTTCCCCACCTGCAACTCCGTTACTTACGCCTTCATCGACGGCGAAAAGATCACTCCGCTCTCCCGCATCGTCAATGTCTATGAGTACCTCGACTACATCACGAACCGCGTGATGCCCGATTTCAGCCTGGAGATCAAGAAGGCCTTGGAAGGATTGTGGTCGTCATCTTCTGTCTCAGGCTCGCAGAGATCGGCGGAACAGTTCTCGGTCTCCTGCCAGGCCTGCGGCCTTCCCGAAAGCCTCACCGTGGGTGACATTGCTCAGAACATGCTGATGATTATGTTGACGGACTTTATGGACCCGTGGACGTTCAACCAGAAGAACCTGATGAAATGCTGCAAGGAGATCCTCCTCCCTGGGGGCAAGCAGGTTCCATTTTGCTCCTACAACACGATCGGCTATCGCGAACAGGCGCGGGCACAGTTGGACGCGATGGAGCCGGAGCGCCGACGTTCACGGCACACGAACATACCCTATGTCGTTCAACCCATTGAGTTCGACATGTCCCCCAAGCCGCACTCACCCTTGACTTCAGTCGACGTGGTAACGTCCCATGACTGATCCTATTCAGCCTGATTCCACAATCGTTAAGCAGTGTTGCGCAAACGTCTATGGCAGTGACGCGGCCAAGTATCTGCTTGGCGATAGCTTCCATCCGGGTGGACTGCAACTCACCACGGAGTTGGCAACCTTGATGTCGTTGGGGCCAAGCGTTCTCGTCCTAGACGTTGCCTGTGGAAAGGGTACGACCGCACTGTTCCTCGCCGAAAGGTTCGGTTGTTGCGTCATTGGGATTGATCTCAGTGAGCCGAACATCCTTGACGCCAGGGCTGTGGCCGAGGCCAAGGGTCTTGCTGACCTTGTCCAATTTCGACTCGCAGATGCGGAGGCATTGCCGTTCGATGCCGACTCGTTCGATGCCATCCTATGCGAGTGCGCCTTTTGCACGTTTCCGAGTAAACAGAAGGCAGCATCTGAGTTTGAACGGGTCCTCAAGGCACGCGGACAGGTGGGGATCAGCGACATCACCAAAGACGGCACATCGCTTCCTGAACTCGATGGATTGCTGGCATGGATCGCATGTATCGGCGACGCCCAGACACTTCCAAGCTATGCAGGTTGGCTCGCCGCAGCGGGGCTGCGGGTTACGAAATCCGAGTATCGGAGCCATTATCTCCAAGAGATGGTGCAAGCAATACGGGGCAAACTACTGATGGCCGAAATCATGATCGGACTCAAGAAACTCGACCTTCCAGGCCTGGACTTGAGCACGGCTAAGGCCTTCTCCAAAGCGGCGCATGACGCGATTGCATCGAAACATCTCGGCTATGGGATCGTCGTTGCTTCGAAATGTTCCGAAGTAAAAGTTGGATGCTAGCACTGATCAAACAATGGAAGTATTATGCTCACCGATGAATCAGCGAGCGTTCGAAATGGGGCTTCCTCAAAAACGAGCTCCACACAGCTGGAAAGCGGACGGGAACAATACGGGAACAACCTAGAAGCGAAAGCAGCCCAGATGATCCCAAGCAATCCTAAACCGCCAGGCTGCTAACGCCTTTCATTTCAATCGTGTCCGCTGATTCCAAGCCACTTAGGTCTATTGGTAGGGGGCCCTGAAAAGGCCGGCGTCGGCGGTTCGATCCCGTCTCTGGCCACCACTTAGAATCATTGACTTACTAGGATCTAAAAGAGAGGCTCTCCGTTCGGGAGGCTTTTATGCATTCTGGCTAACTATCATGTTTCCAATAACATGATGGTTTCCAGTATGGTCGCGTATTGGTCGTGCGTGGTTTTCCAAACGCCACGCTGTTTTCTAACCACCTTGGAATGTTCTAGATGTGAAGGCGGAAGATCGGCGACGCCAGCCCTTTTCCCAATCGCTCTCTTGAACTGAATTGAGCGATGCCTTCTGACACGAACCCAGACTGTCACTGGGGACGCAGGCTGGTTGATGAGGCAGTTTGCAGTTGCCAAAACGGGACCTTTCACACGAGGGGATTTCACTCGTGCACCCGTCAACGACAAGCTGGGTATCGTGCCGAATGCCGGCCCCGGCTGAGCAATTTACTGAACCCGTTTCCCCGGGAACTTCGATCACCCCCGCCAAGCGTCATTTCCTGCCTGTCAGGAACCTCCCCCGGAAGGAACGGAGTCTCACACTGGCGATTCAGCACGAGGCTTCGATATTCGCGTTTGCGTTTGAACCGAGCTGTAGCGGCGGACCTGGCCCCGACGACTGCGACACGCTGGGCGATGCAATTATAGGTGGAACCAAAACTAGGCGCCTCAAAGCATCCTCTCCAGCGGACAGGCGTTTCCGGGCCGTTCCCGCCCGCTGTGCACTTACCCAGGAGTCACCAAATACAACGGAAAAGGCAATCCTGAAGACGCAACAAGCCTCAGTTCCAGCTACCGTAGTAGGGCACGGTCGAAGATACACGTGAGAGCGTTCAGACAATAAGCCGACCTGCTCGGATTTTCGGACAGACGAAACGTAACAATGCGCCGTTCATTGGGATAGGTTTCGTCTGTGCCGCTGTTTTTCCATGAAGGGAACTATTTCGTTAAATCCTTTGTAAGGACCCAGGGTCTCATGACCGAAACCTGGGCCAGCCACCCCACCCACGAAAATGCCTACCAGCAATTTAGGCGCAGAACGTGGGGCGGTCCGGATTTTGCGTCGATGATTTCTGTCTCAACGACAGCTTCGAAATTGGACTTGCCAACGCAGCCAGGTTCTTTGGCAACTTGAGGCGTCAAAGCGCCCGAGGTGACCAGTTCGCTCGCTGCAAGGCTGCCATCGTTGCCCAACCCGGCTTCTATGAGCACCGGAACACCGGTGGTTGCGTCATCGAATCTAGCCACGATCGCATAGTCGTTCTTCCACTGAGACATCGGGATCGAAAAATCTATCTTCCATGCACTGTTCGCGGGTTGCTTCGCGTCGACAATCGACGCGACTGGTTCTTTTTGGCCCGACGGATGATCTATTTCGAGGCGATAACGGAGAGCTTGCGTCAGCCGGGGCGTCCACTTGTTGTCTGCGGCACCGATGAGGATGACCGGCTGCATCCGGAGATCGGTGAGGGAAGTCTCTCCAGCTCCAGCGATCCTAAAGGGAATGCCCTTTTTCCCCAGTACACTCGCCATGGAGGTGATGACCGTAGCGTCATCAATGGGGATGATCTGCTTATGTAAGACGAGATCGGAGAACTTCTCGGTGTCCGAAGGCGACACTACGTTGGACACGGGAATGTTGTGGGCTCCCAGGCAAATGAGAACGGGCGCTTTGGCGTGCAGAAATCCGTCCCACACCTGGGGAAACTTGCTCTGAGTTCTACTTTTCCAAATTCCTAAAGCGGCCACAACGATACCCAGGAGTAGTACCGGGAGCCCAAGGGAGAGCAAGAGCTTGCGGGCGGATTTTCCGCCTGCCTTTGTCTGTGTGAGGTGTGATTGGCCAACAGGGCTCAAGTCCAATTGAGCATGGGAAACAGACGGGTTCTCCAGGGGCACCGAGGGAAGCCCCGGCGAAGCTTCTTTGCTCAAGGAATCGGAAGCGCCGGCCTGCGGAGCCCAGTCGCCTGATATCGCCGGCCGGATTCTGAATTCCGGCACGTAGGCTCCCCTGGGAAGCTCAATCTGAATTGGATGAGCAACTGGAGATTCTCGATAGAACTGACCGATCCGTTTGCGCACCTCGTTGGCGGTGACGCGCACGATGGAGTCTTCACCGGTAGGGTAATCGGTTGCGCGTTCAAAAACGCTGATCCCGATGGTTCGTTCCTTAAGCTGGCCTGCGTTGCCTGAGAGGGTCTGTAGAACGACATAGCTGAGAAAGCTCTTGCATCGATTGCTCTGAGCAAAAACGGGAGCCATCAGCATCATGTCCAGCTCAGTTTTGACCGCAGTCTGAATCTCTACGCTTAGCTTGCAACCTGCAGATTTGCTAGCTTCAGCTTCATTGGCATTCTGCACTTAGCATTTCACCCCGCTCGCCTTCTCGAAAGAATAGCCGTTGATACGTTAGCAGAGAGTCGTGAATCCCTTAGCCTGACATTTTCACGCCCTACAAAATAGGTTGCTTAGCGTTCATAACCTCTTAACCTTCCAGCCCTAACGGTACCGAACCTTGCGGGCCGCGCAAGAGTACGCCTATGGTTGGGCCGATTTTACTAAAAGTGGTTTCTCGTTTGAAAGGCTGGGCCCTGCCTCAAGCCTCGACCTTAACCATAGAGAGAACTGCCACGTACTCCTGGGTTTTCTGTGAAGGTTTCTAGCCAGAATCGAAACAATAAGCATTGGAGGTGCGTCAAACTTCAACCCCTACACCTATACGCCTTCGCAGTTGTTGCTGCGCTGGTGACAGGTTTGGCTGGCGCGCAGTCAGATGGGCCCTCACAGCCGTTCAATCTTGCCATCATTGTGGTGCCCACCAAGACAGATGCCGAAGCCCTTTTAAAGCAATTACGGGCGGGTATGGATTTTTCTGTCCTCGCCAAAGAGAAATCGACCGACGCGACAGCAACCGATGGCGGCTATATGGGCGCGCTGGAGCCGAACGCGCTGCGCAGCGAGTTGCGGGATGCGCTGGGCGGACACAGCGTGGGGCAGCTGACAGACATTGTCCAGGTGCCTTCCGGCTTTGCCATTTTGAAAGTTCTCCCGGCTCCCCCGCCATCGAGTGATGTGGACCCGAAGCGGATCACAGCGCTGATCTCACGAGGCGAAATCTGGTTTGGCGCGCCGCTGTCTGGGCAGGTCGAGGCCAACGCCATCATGCAGGAGTTCCCCAAACCCGAGGGATGGAACCGGGACCTGCACGAAATCTGTGAGCTGCGCACGCAATCATTGACGAACGCGGAAAACGGCTTACGTACCGTGCTGAACGCGCAGGGTCCGCCGGCAGACCGCGAGGCTGCGTTAGACCAAGTGAACGGACACGCCGCACTGGGGCAATTGCTGGCCTACAGAGGCGAGATGAGCCGGTCCATCGAAGAATGGAAGATTGCCTACAGGATCGCTGAAGCTCAGACACCCATCCTGCTGCCCAACCTCGAGGAGAGTCTGGGCACTGCACTCCTGCACGCGTCGGAGATGGAGAACGGCGTTTATCGCAACCCCAGCGACATCGATATCTTCCCGCCATTGGACCCTCACGCCAGCTATGCGCGGACCGAGAAGTCAGAGCAGGCCATCGACTATTACCGGAAATACCTGGAGCAGAAACCGGACGATCTGGAGGTGCGATGGCTTCTCAATCTGGCTTATATGACGGTGGGGCAATACCCAAGGGGTGTTCCGAAGCAGTACCTGATTCCGCCGAGCGACTTTCGATCGAAAGAAGGCATTGGGCGCTTCAAGGATGTGGCTCGGGCAGCAGGGCTGAACGTGATGCGGGCCGCAGGTGGCCTGATTGTGGATGACTTTGAAAACAACGGTCTGCTGGATGTGGTGGTGTCGAGCCAGAACGTGTGCGATCCATTGCGCTACTTCCACAACAATGGAGACGGAACCTTTGCAGACCGCTCTGCACAAGCTGGCCTGGTCGATCAGCTCGGCGGGTTGAACATGGTGCAGGCGGATTACGACAACGACGGCTGCATGGATATTCTTGTGTTGCGCGGCGGTTGGGAGTATGCGCAACGCAAGTCGCTGCTTCGCAACAATTGCAATGGGACGTTTACCGACGTCACCGATGTCAGCGGTCTGGGCGCAACGGTGACTTCCACCCAGAGCGCCGCGTGGGCTGATATCGACAACGACGGATATTTAGACCTGTTCGTTGCCAATGAGAATAGCCCTGCTCAATTGTTCCACAACAACGGCGATGGTACATTCCGAGAGATCGGCGCGGCAGCTGGGATCGACCGCACTGCATTCTCAAAAGGCGTAACCGCGGCAGACTATGACAACGACGGTTTTGTCGATTTCTATGTGACCAATCAGAACGGGGTCAACTTCCTTTACCACAACAACGGCGACGGAACATTCGCCGAGGTGGCAAAACAGGCCGAGGTGCAGGCACCGTCATTCAGCTTCGCCACATGGTTTTTCGATTACGACAACGACGGATGGCCAGATCTGTTCGTAACCAGCTATCTGAATTCAATCAGTGAAACAGTGAAGACCTACGTTGGCGGCCCGCACTACGCTGAGACGCTCAAGCTCTACCGCAACCGCCACGATGGCACATTCGAGGACGTTACCGCCCAGGTGGGCCTGGACAAGGTGTTTATGCCGATGGGGGCGAACTTCGGAGATGTGGATGACGATGGGTATCTTGACATTTATATGGGTAGTGGATCGCCGTCTTACACCGCGTTGGTGCCTCATGTACTGCTGCGCAACCGGGCGGGCAAGACCTTCGTCGACATCACGCAATCGTCCGGCACGGGGGAATTGCATAAGGGGCACGGCATCGCCTTTGCAGATCTAAGCCGGCACGGTCATGAAGACATTGTGGCGGAGACGGGTGGAGCGGTACCGGGAGACGAACATGCGATGCGAGTATTTGAAAATCCGGGAAACAGCAACGACTGGTTGAATGTGCGGCTTGTGGGGGTGAAGAGCAATCGTGAGGCGGCGGGCGCACAGGTCAAGGTGACGGTGCAGAACGGACTGGGTGCCCCCCGGTCGTTGTACCGGATTGTGGGTGAGACGAGCTCCTTTGGAGCTAATCCGGTGGAGCAACACATCGGGCTGGGGCCGAACGCGCACGGCATCACGGTTGACGTCTGGTGGCCAGCAAGTGGCACACGACAGCACTTTGTTGAGGTTGGGAAAAACGAGTATATCCAAATCAAGGAGTTGGCAACCGCCTACGCGCGGCTCGATCGCGCGCCGTTTCGACTCGGCGGAGGGAAGGCGGCGCTTCGAAACAACGCCCGGGCGGGAGGTCATTGAACCTCTAACGGCACGCGGTGAAAAAGTCCTAAGAGTGCTCATGGTGGCTGCGATCTTTACCTCCGCGGTATTGCATGTTTGGGCGGCGGAGCAACACGCTGTGCAAGGGATGCTGCTCAAGGTCGATCGCGAGCATAGCGTTGTTGTGGTCTCCTGCAATGCCATTCCAGGCTACATGGAAGCGATGGTGATGCAATTCGCGGTTCGACAGCCGAACGAGCTCCATGCCATGGAGCCGGGCACGACCGTACGCTTCAACATGGTTGAACAGAAGCATTGGGTATATGCGGAGCATCTGCAGAAGATCGCCGGCGAGAGTGCCGAGGCCGAACCCGCTGAGGCGGCACGGCTCACGTTTCTTCACCGGGTTCTGAACCCCACGGAGGCGGAACGAGCGGTTCCTGTGGGCGGGCAGGTTCGTGACTTTACCTTGTTGGACCAGACGCACACAGCAACGCGGCTCGGGGATTTCAGGGGCAAGGTGGTGGTGTTGAGCTTTACCTACTCGCGTTGTCCTAACCCAGGTTATTGCTTTCGGCTGTCTAATAATCTGGCGATTCTCAGCAAGCGATTCCGCGACAGCTTGGGCCGCGATCTTATGCTGATGACTATCGTGATCGATCCCGATAATGATCGAGGCAAGGCCCTTCAGAGTTACGCGGATATCTGGAATGCCGATCCGAGGGGGTGGCGATTTCTGACTGGGTCCTTACCCGAAGTTAGCGGCGTGGCAGGATTATTCGGAATGAGTTTCTGGAGTGAGGAAGGATTTCTGACGCATCCCTTCCACACCGTCGTGATCGACAGGAGCGGACGGCTGGCCGCAAACGTCTTGGGGAATCAGTTCGCGGCGACACAGTTGGGCGACCTGGTGCAGACGGTAATGGTGAAGGGGCCGGCGCTCGAATCTCCGACTCGAGGGCAGCTCGGTCATTGACCGATCTTACACAGAGTCTTCCAGTGGAATAGGTGGGCCCACTCAAGCCAAAAGAAGGCTTGAGTGGCACCCCTTGCTTTTTGCGAAGATGAGTGAAGTCGCAGCTATTAACGTCATCACGCCAAATTACGCATTCCAAAAGGCTTGCCGGTAACTGCCAGCTTAACGTCGAGATCTTAACTGTTGCGAACCTTGCAGGTTGGATCCAAGCATGCCTATGGTGAGTTCATTTCTCAGATACAGATAGATGCGTCTGCTATGGAAGGTCGGCCTGGCCGGACTTTGGTTCCCAACCCACTCTCTCGGGTCATTTATCTGGACATCGAGCTGATCCAACGTTTATGCTCTGCGCCGATTGCCAGCGAAAGGAAAGACGTGAGTTCGTTCTTTGAGAGTTCTTCGCCCAGGCTCACCCGGCGCGAATTCGTTGCACGAAGCTCAGCAGCTCTGGCCTGTTCGGCTGCGTTTCCGTATGGCCACGCGTTGGCAATGTCCGAGACATCAGGTTTTGTTGAAGTCGACACGGCATATGGGCGTATTCGCGGCAGCCAGGGCGACGGCCTGGCGACCTTCAAGGGTATCCCATACGCCGGCGATGTTTCTGGAAAGGACCGCTTCAAAGCCGCTCCTCCACTTCAGCCCTGGACGGGCGTGCTTGATGCTCTTCAACTTGGCGCGCCCGCTTTGCAACCGGGCGGCCAGCGGCGAAACGAGCCGCCGTCGGACGAGAATTGTCTCTTCCTGAACGTCTGGACACCCGCGGCCGACAGGCGCAAACGGCCAGTCATGTTTTACAGCCACGGTGGAGGGTTTACCGTTGGGTCGGGCGGCACGGGCTACCAGGATGGCGGCAGCCTGGCGCACACCTGGGATGTGGTGGTTGTGGCCACCAATCATCGTCTTGGCCTGATGGGCTTTCTCTATCTAGGCGAACTGGGAGGCGAGGAGTACGCCACCTCGGGCAACCAGGGCCTTTTGGATATTTGCGATGGGCTGAAGTGGGTGCAGCAGAACATCGAGGCGTTTGGTGGCGACCCGAATAACGTAATGATCTTTGGCGAAAGCGGCGGCGGCGCCAAAACCTCTTGCCTCTACGCCATGCCTTCCGCCGAGCCGTTTTTCAACAAGGCTTCCATCGAGAGTGGTCCGGGCATTCGCATGCTGCCGAAGGACGTGGCCACCGAGACCGCAGTCATGACTCTGAAGCAGCTTGGGCTGGAGAAGGGCGATTGGCGCAAGCTGCTCGATGTGCCCGCGGCCAAGCTGTTGGAGGTACAGGTGGAGTTGGGAAAGCAACCCGGCGGCGGTCCATTGACCATGAGTGGCGGCCGCAAGGGAATGGGGGGGAATGCACGGCCAGGCGGTTTCGGGCCCGTGGTCGACGGCACCATCCTGCCCCACCATCCCTTCGATCCAGTGGCGCCGGCTATTTCGAAAGACAAGCCGCTGATCGTCGGCACAAACCGCGATGAAACCAACTTCTTCTTCATGCAAAACCATAGCACCGACGTTTTCAATCTGACCTACGACACATTGAAGCAGAGGCTGCAAAATGAATTCGGTGCGAACGCGGATTTGGTGTTCGATACCTATCGCAAAAGCCGCCCCGATGCATCCGCTCCTGACCTGTATATCGCCATCTCCACCGCGCGCATGATGGGTCTCGGCGCTATCACCATTGCCGAGCGTAAATACGCGCAGCATGCGGCGCCGGTCTACATGTACATATTCGTGCACGAAACAGACGTCATCATCCCCGGAACACAGCACAAGCTGGGCGCCGCACACGCGACAGAGATTCCTTACAAGTTCAACAACATTACGCCTGCCAAAAATCCACCGCCAAGCGACCCGCAGCGGCCTGACATCATGTCCATCACCGGCGCAAGCGGCGTGCAGGCGGCGCACAACATGAGCGAGATGTGGAGCACCTTTGCGAAGACGGGCCACCCGGCAGCAAAGGGGCGGCCCTATTGGCCGGCCTACACCACGGGAAAACGGGCGACCATGGAGATCGATGCGCAATGCAAAGTCGTCGATGACCCGTACAGCCTGGAGCGGAGCATGTGGGAGAAACTTGAACCGTGAACGGCCTTGCGATTTTGCCAGCTTTCTAAAACCACAGCAGTTCGCCATGGTCCCCACTGGAAAACCTCTGATTCAAAGGATTCTGGAATGATCAAGCGTTTCGTTTCATTTCTTGGGGCTCTGGCGTTTGCCGCTCCCCTGGCTTTCGGGCAAACCTCCACCTGGATTCCCGACAAGGCGCATAGCGAGGTCACCTTCTCCATCCTGCACATGAGCTTGGCGAATGTGCGCGGCCGCTTTGGCAATATTGGAGGCGCGATCGTATGGAACGAAGCCGACATCACAAAATCAACGGTGAATGTCACCATTGACCTCACCACCGTGGACACGGGCGTAGGCCAACGTGATGACGACTTGAAGAGCGAGCACTTCTTTAATGTCGCGCAGTTTCCTTCAGCAACATTCATCAGTAAAAGCGTTGCGAAGACCTCGAATGGCCTTACTGTCACAGGTAACCTCACCTTGCATGGGGTTGCGAAGCCAGTGGTTCTGCTCGTGGAAGGACCCACTGGGCCAGTTCCTGGAATGGATCACAAGCCACATTCCGGATTCTCGGCGACCACGACGGTCAACCGTACGGACTTCGGTGTAGGGACGAACTTTCCGGCGGCTGTGGTGGGCGAACAGGTCAAGTTAGCCATCGATCTCGACGTGGCCAAACAGTGAGTTACGCAGTGGCCCCAGATGAATAAGACGGTGATGGCTGGAGGCTCTTCACAAGAACATCCAGTTCATCAGCAAATAACGCTGCCTTGATTTCGAGGCTTTCTCGCGCGCGAACTGCAGCAGGCGGGTTGATGGCGCAAGCGTACTGGACTCTAATCTGTAAGAAATGCGGCAAGCGCCACCTGCTGTTGTATATAGGGGGACTTCCGCCAGGAGACACTGTCGATATAAGCATGACCCCTCCGATTCAATGCTTTCGATGCGCTGATTGCGGCGGGGTGGATGATTATCGGCCAGAGGATCTGTCGCTTTCTACGCAAGGTACAAATCCAGGCTGCTGATGTACGTTGGCAGCGGGGTGCCCCCTAGGTTAGCTTCTTGGCAGGAGTTCAACACTGCCGTCGAGGCTCCGCAAAGCTTTGATATCGCGCATGGGAGGCAGGCCGAAGCATCTACTGTATTCACGATTGAATTGATTCGCACTTTCGTATCCCACTGCAAAGGCCGCACTTGCGGCATCAAGTCCATCCAGCAGCATCTTGTCCCTGGCAGCCTTCAGACGAAGCTGCTTTTGATATTGCAACGGGCTCATGGAGGTTAGCACACGGAAGTGATGGTGCAAGGTTGACACTCCCATGTGGGTGAGTTCGGCCAGATCTTCGATGCGCAAGGGTTGAGCGTAGTTCGCGCGTAGCCAGGCGACCGCCTTAGCGACTCGGTGACTCTGGTCCCCTGTAGTCGCGATCGCCCGCAGGCGCTTCCCCTGCGTCCCGCGCAACAGCCGGTAGACAATCTCCCGTTGGAGTAGATTGCCCATGAACGGGATATCGGTTGGCTTGTCCAAAAGCTCCAGAAGGCGGAGGCAAGGATTCAGCAGTTCGACTGTAGTAGTGCCCATTGTCATTCCGCCAATTTCATCGCCTTCCTCGGGTTCAAGTTCTTCCTCCATGCTCACAACTTCTCGCACGATGGCCATGTCGAACTTCAGGAGCATGGCCAAAAGCGGCTTCTCTGCACTCGCCACAAGGATCTGGCTTGTTACCGGAAGATCGACTGAGGTAAGGAGAAAGCTCGACGCATCGCATAGGTAGGGCAACCCCGCGACGTTGATGCGTTTCTGCCCCTGTACAAAGATGTTCAAACTCGGCTCGTATTGGCCGGAACCACACTCAATAGGCCTTACCTTCCTGTAAAGGATCAGGCCCGGCACTTTTGTTGCCTGATCTCCTGGATGAGTGATATTGGCGGCGATTTGACGCGCAACCTGAGCACGCAGCTCGCCAACGCCCGCTTCGTCAGTGGATTTGGTTTTTTGAGGTTTCACCACGGTTGTTTCAGGCCTCGCGTCTCGAATTCCAAGATTCATTGGGATGCCGTGCGATACCACGTCATTTTAAGCGAGAGAGGATTGGGCAATCAATCGGAAGGATCAGGCTACTCCACTTTCCTTCGCACAATATCTAATTTACTGAGCAGGATGAGCACACGGTGTGTTTCGTCCTGTAACGCAAAGGAGCGTGAGGAGAAAATTATGGCAGCAAATGGGAGCGGGAACTTTACAGGTAAAGTGGCTTTCGTGACCGGAGCTGCGACTGGCATCGGACGTGCCACTGCACTTGCCTTCGCGCGCGAGGGAGCAAGCGTAGTAGTCGCTGACGTCTCGAGGGATCGCATCGACGAAACGGCTGCACTCGTCAACAAGGCTGGCGGGAACGCACACGCGGTCAAGTGCGATGTAACGCAGGAAGCGGAAATCAAGAGTGCTCTCGATGAGACGATCAAGGTGTTCGGCCGGCTGGACCTAGCTTTCAACAATGCTGGCGTCGAGGAACAGAACGCAGACCCAACCGCTGAAGAAACGATCGAAGAGTGGGATCGTGTGATCAACGTCAATTTGCGTGGTGTGTTTCTGTGCATGAAGTACGAACTTCAGCTCATGCTCAAGCAGGGAGGAGGCTCTATCGTCAACACGTCTTCCGGAGCAGGCATCATCGGTGTCAAAGGCTCGCCGGCGTACGTTGCCAGCAAACACGGTGTGATCGGCCTTACCAAGGCTGCAGCTCTCGATTATGCAAGTAAGAAAATTCACGTGAATGCCGTGTGTCCTGGGTATATCGAAACAGAAATGATGCAGCGATTTACGGGCGGCACAGCGGAAGGCAAAGCGAAGGTCATTGCGGAAGAGCCGATCGGGCGCATGGGAAGGCCCGAAGAAATCGCAGATGCGGTGATTTGGCTGTGTTCCGATGCTTCTTCCTTCGTCATCGGGCACGCTCTTGTCGTCGATGGTGGCCAGACCATCGCCTAAGTACGGTCACCTTTACAGGTGGATTGATCGAGGACGGTAATCTTTACGTAGCGATGTACGGTCAGGGACGGGTACTCGTCTTTAACAAAAACGGCATCCCGATCGGACAGGTGTTGCTACCGGGCCGTAAGGAGGGCCACAACCTGCGTTCCACAAGCATGGCCATTCGGCCCGGCACCAACGATCTTTATATCGTGGCTAGCGACGCCGGAGAAGGTGAGGGCGCATCCATCTTCCGCGCCAAAGCTTTTGCAAACGCTTTGACCCTCTACTCGCACCAGTAAAAGCTTGAACTCTATCCGCGAGATGAAAGTTCGGAACGAAGTCCGTCGAGGTCTTATTGCTGCAAAGCTAAACGTCGCCATGGCTGCAAAGCGAATTGTCATTGTGGAAGGATCGTCGGCGCGCTTTTGGGACGTGCAACGTGCAACCGCGTGCAACGACTCCCTTCTTTCCTTCTTTGAACGAAGATCAACGCGTCGAAGAGCAGATCAGTAAAGGGAAGTCAGCCTCGTTCCAAGTAGCCGGCTTCTCGGAGAGGTGCCTTCAACGAACTGCCTGCAATTATCGGTAACTTGACCTAGGCGGTGCGGACTTGCTCGCCTCGCGAACAAAACCAGAGGAGATCATCAATTGCTTGACTCCCATTGATTCTCTCTCTGCCTATTCTTTGAGCATTCAGCGCACGTGTCGGGAGGTATCACATCTTTAATGACCACGTTGACGACTCTTGGCCCCGGGTGGAGACCAACTCAATTGTCGCGCCAGCGCCACGGCAATCTGTTCGCCGTAGGCGGCGTGCTCCACTGCCCACTTCCTAACGGCGGATGCGCTGCCGATGCACAATAAGCCGTAAGCCGACGGCACGACAGGTCTGACGCGACTAATACACGACCATCGTGCGGGCCAAACGGCGAAACGAGCCCAAACTGTACTAAACCATCCTAAATCGATGAGAGCATAACGCTAATCGCATCTATCATATCCGCTGATTCCAGACCACTTAGTTCCATTGCTAGGCGGCCCTGAAAAGGCCGGCGGCGGCGGTTCGATCCCGTCTCGGCCACCATTTAGGAATCAGCTACTGACAAGACTTAGTAAAAGCCTCCGGCCACGGCAGGCTTTGAAAAGCGCCGCCATGCTTTTCACAGCGAAAATGGCCAGGAAAATCAAGCGGCGACCAAGCGAACAACAGGTTAGGATACGGCGTTCGGGGAATCCACGTCGGCGGAACAGGCCATGTTGGCCTCCGGGATGGATCAAATTGAAGCCAGCCAGCGACTTGGCTCTAAACCATATCCCTGGAGGCTGCAAAGTAGCCTCCGTAATCACCCACGACGATGCCTCTATCAGGATTGAAGTCTGTGTGCTTTCACGCACACAGGCAAACCCTGTCAGCGGCAGGCCAGAAGCGGCGAGCCATTCCCTGATTTCTTTTGCCGGCCGTCCTGCCAATTTCATTCGTTCGATTTCAGGAAGCACATCGTAGAGCTTGGCAATCTTGGTCACTGGCTTAGCCAGACCGTTCTTTTCAAACGCTTCTTTCGCTCGCTCTGTGAAGCTCATTTCCAAGGAATCCACCTTCACAACTGAAAGCGGTGTTGCGCCTGAGAGTAACAGGCGCAGAGGAGCTGTCAAGATCTCGGAGAGCAAACTGACACCCCATCGATACCGTAAAGAGAGCATTCGGGCGCTTAAGGGTCAGCAAAGCTGCTGTGAGAGAGCCGTTCGAGAGCACAAAGAGAGCATGGCGTTGACAAAGATCGTTCATGGTATGGCCACAAGACGTTTACGGCGAAAATGCGGAGAGCACGATGCCACCTAATCGAGAGCAGTTAGAGAGCAGCTAGAGAGCATGGGTGAGAAAAGATCGTTCATGGGTGGCCACAGAGGTTTACGGCGAAAGTGCGGAGAGCACGATGGACCTAGTTGATACCAGTTAGAGACCACAGCAAGCAGCTACCGGAGAGCAATTAGAGAGCAAAATGAGAGCATGATCCCAAAAGAAGGATGCTGGTGGGTTAGCGATTAATGCTTAGGGGAACATAAAGGAATTGACGCGAGTTAGTGGGGATTTGCAGATTACCTTTTTATTGTCAGAACTATAGTGCGACGCGGAAGGCAATAGTAATTGACGCGATATCGCGTCGCTTTCTAAGATGGCCGCGAAATGCCTACCAAAGCAAGGCTACGCACCGATCTGAAGGATCGCCGCTATACCGTCAGGGTAGACGGGGCGATGCAATTATGGATCGAGCAACAAGCCGCCGCAGGCGGATCCAGAGGAGGCCAAGAGTTCATCCGCAGAGTCCTGGAGCGGGAGAAGAACGGCCGCAATACGGCGTTCGATAGTCTCGAATCCAAGCTGGCCGCAACCCTGGCTCGGCAGGCGCAAGCCCTTGAAACTGTCCGTAACGAAGGCTTGGCGAACCATGCAACCATCCTCGCTCTGGCCCAATTGATCCTCAGCACAGTACCTCTCCCCGGCAAGGACAATCGCCTCATTCTGGAAGCGAACTTCGCCAAACGATATGCCCAGTTTCTTCAATCCATCGGAATCGGTTTGAGGACAACGTTCGCCGAGTCGCTTCAGCAAGTGATAGAAGAATCAATCGAGGCTGCGGAAGATGCCAAGTACTGATACGCATGGGATCAGGCTCCAGGTGCGCCGGCATGCGCAACTCGGGAAGAACGATGTTCGGTCGCTCAATCGGGGCATGAAACTCATCATGCGTATTGCCACCGCAACCAGCAAGGCAAAGCGCGGTGCGGCTACAAGAGCTGCTCTAGCAGTGGTGTCCAGCAAGCACAGCCAGCGCGCGGCGGTGAGAGTCACCTACGCCAATGGCAGGAATCCGGGTCAGTGGAAGGCCCACGGTTTCTATCTGGAGCGTGAGAGCGCCTCGGGCAAGGAGCTGCCTGGATTCGACGCCGAAGCCACCTTCCTTCCCATCGCGGAGACCCTCGACGGTTGGCAGAAATCCGACGACCCACGCATTTTTAAGATTATCTTGTCGCCGGAAAATGGGGACCAGCTAAACCTCGAAGCCTATGCTCGGGCCGTCATGGGCAAGGTACAGCGCGATGTGGGTGCACCCCTAGAATGGGTTGCTGTTGCTCACTACAACACCGACCATCCGCATGTGCACGTTGCTTTGCGTAGCGTAACGAAAGACGACAGGGAGCTTCGTTTTCCGAAAGACTACATCCGTTCAGGCTTTCGCCATCACGCCCAGGAAGCCGCCACAGAGCAGCTGGGGTTTCGCACGGAGAAGGACGTGGCTCGGGTACGTCAGCGGGAGATTTCCCAGTCTCGGGTAACTTCCCTCGACCGTTCCATTGCGAAACTAAAACCTGCAGAACACGCTGGCGATACATTTGCTGTCAGCTTCAATCTTCGCGCCACAAATAGCCTCAAGCCGGAAAAGCGCGCGGAGATCGTGGCGATGGCAGCTCGGCTGCGGACTTTGGAAGGCATGGGACTCGCAAGCCAGCTCAACGACACAACGTGGACGGTAAGCAGCAACTTTGTCGACGTGCTGAAGACTGTTCAGATGGCGGGTGATCGTCAGAAGACGCTGGCGCGCCAAATGGCACTCGCTTCTGACATGAACATGCCGGTGCTCGTCGAAGACTGGCGAGCACTCACCACGCTCCGAGGTCGGGTGTTAGGCCATGGTGAGGAGGAAGACAAAGGCAAACACTTCATGCTGATAGAGGGCACCGACGGCAAGCTGCATTACCTCACGCACTGCCGCGAAACAGAACAACTCCGTGAACAGCACGAACTTCGCGCGCATGAATTCATTACCTTTACCCGCATGGACGGGGCCCTGCATATCAAACAGCACGGCCACGCAGAGGCCATCCTAAATTCGGGTGCGTTTCTAAAGACTCAGCCAGTACCCCCCGCCGGTCAGGACCTTCGTCCAGGTTGGCTTGGCAAGTACGATGCTGCAATCGTTCTCTATCACTACGACAAGGAGAAAGAGATGCCAAACGAGGAGGAGAACTTAGCTGGTCGAAGTGCGGACCTCAACCGGCAGCCGTCTGCAACGTTGCCGTTCGAAGGGCTCGCGATTTCCGGTGTTTCGAGACGCCTCGAAGAGGCGGCACAGCAAATCGAATTTGCGGCGCGCGACTCAGAAGACCAGATCGCTCGAGATGCAGCTATGGCCCAAGCACTACTGCGGCAAGCTGGCACCGCGGAGGAACTTAAGGTGCCAATCGATCCTCAGGAGCTGAACGTGGACCTGGTTCACTCCCAGCAAGAAGCCGCAGCGAACACAATCGACAGAGCGGAGCCTTCGACAACGCAACAAGAACGTGCGCTGCGTGAAGCCCAAGCCATTGCCGCCGCTGCTTTGGGCAAATACCAGTTCGACATCTACGATGCGAACGATCAGGGGGCCTCCTATAACGGCGAGGTCTTGGGCGTCACCGAGAGCTACGTCATTACAGCGGAAGGTACAGACGTAATCCTCCACGACAAACGTAAGCTCGACAAAACGCCCGGCCTTGGTGACCGCGTCAACATCAACTACAACGCGACTGCACATAATGCCCAGGTCATCAAGCGCGGTCACGAAAAAGAACGTGGCCTTGAACTATGAGCGCGAAAACATCCGCACCATACCGCACCCCGGACGTTCCTAGCGGTCTCGGGGGCTACCACTGGCCGACTGCCGTAGGTGGTTTGTTTGCACTCGTAGTATGGAACGCGGTCGCTACACAATGGATTGCGCAGAAGTTTGCTTATGCGCGAGCGCTTGGCGAGCCCTACCTCACGATGCACGGCTATAGCTTCTATCAACCGTTCGCGTGGGCCTGGTGGATGTTGCGCTATTCGAAAAGCGCCAACCTCGTGGTGAGAAACACTGTGCTGGGTGGGGCGGGCATCGTGGTGCTTGGCTGCGCCGCGACCATGATGGCGATAGCCGTGCTCAACATACGTCGCACGCGCAACATCATGAAAGGCAATGAAGACCTTCGCGGTTCCGCACGCTGGGCGACCAAAGCGGACATCCTTAAGGACACATCGCTGCTCACGACCTCCGACGGGGTGTACACAGGCGGTTTCCGTGATGGAAACCACCTGCATTACCTGATGCACGCGGGCAAAGAGCATGTCTTGGCTTTCGCACCTACACGTTCAGGAAAGGGTATCGGCTTAGTGATTCCGACCTTGCTCGCGTGGCCATATAGCTGCGTGGTCTACGACATCAAGGGTGAGAATTGGGCACTCACGGCGGGTTTTCGCGCGAAAGCCCTCAAACAATATTGCTTTAAGTTTAGCCCGCTCGAACGTGACGGTTCACGCTTTAACCCCCTCGCGGAAATTAGGCTCGGCACCGACCGCGAGCTTTCGGACGCCCAAAACATTGCAGAAATGATTATGACCACCGGGGACACATTGCCGGAAGGCAATCACTTTGTGGCCGAAGCGACATCGCTCACAGTCGGATTAATTCTTCATATCTGCTACGCTGCCAAATGCGATAACCCGCATGGCCAGGCTACGATTGCGGACCTTCTCCATCTCTATACTGACCCCAAACAGCCATTCATCGATACGCTCAATGAAATTCTGAAGTATCCACACATGCCGGAGGGGTTCACAGCCAAGCCAGGGGAGTTCAATCCCTTCGTGGATCGCGGGGGAAGCTCGCAGACTCATCCGAAGGTGGCCGCCAAAGTGCGCGGGATGCTCAACAAGGCGGACAAAGAGTTTTCTGGCGTGCTATCGAGTGGCACCCGCGCGCTCTCTGTCTTCGCCGACCCGCTTGTGGACCACTCGACCAGCGCCAGCGACTTCAGAATTCAGGACCTCGTAAATTCAGATCGCCCTTGCTTGCTCTACATAATCATTCCGCCGCCCGACCGGCAGCGGCTTCGCCCGTTGGTTCGACTGCTGTTCACCATGATTACCAACCGCCTCATGGAAAAAATGGATTTTGGCGGAGCTGGAAACGCGCTCAAGAAGAACAAACACAGGATGCTTTTCTTGATCGACGAGTTCCCATCACTCGGCAAGTTGCAGAGCTTCGCAGATGCGCTGTCTTTCATGGCCGGTTACGGCCTCAAAGCATATCTCATCGCTCAGGACGCTCGTCAGATCGTTGAGAGCTACGGCGAGAACGAAAGCATCGTTTCAAACTGCCACGTACGCATCGCGTATGCGCCGAACAACGAAGAGACCGCCGAGTTGCTGTCACGCATGACAGGGAATCAGACAATCCAAAAAGCCAACATCAGTTTTTCCGGTGGCCGGGCCGCTCCGGTCCAACAGCAAATGAGCACGAGCGTGGAATACGTCGAAAGAGCGCTTTTGACCCCCGATGAAGTGAAACGAATGAAGGCCCCCGAAAAGACCGGCAGTGGAGACAATGAAAAGATCACGGGCCCAGGAGACATGCTCATTTTTAGCGCTGGAGCCAGACCCATCTATGGGACGCAAATCCTCTACTTTAAGGACCCAGAACTGCTAAAGCGTTCCCAGATCCCTCCGCCAACGACCTTTCCTGTCCTCCGCGAGCGCGTTCCTGCATCGAACGAGACTCTTGCTCCACAAGCGCCGCCGAAAACGCTCGCAGAGAATAAACGCATCCTTGCCCCCATCCCTGAGCCGTCCAACAGCGCAATTACCCTTGAAAACGCCACCACGACAGATGGCTTCACTCACGATAAGACTATCGAGATTGCGGCCGAAGAGAGCGACGGGAGCACCTGCATTCCGGCGTTGTCTCAAGAACCGGTTCCCGTCGTCGACGCGATGACGATGCTTACCGATGACGAGGGGGACGAGGAAGGTGACGCCGAGTGGACTCCGCCGACTTCGGAAGAATATCCAGAGCCCGAGAGCAACACCGTTGAAATTGACTAGGAGCCGACCATGTACGCTTCGAACTTCGTTGCCCTCTCCGGTTTGATCCAGAGCAAACCGGAAATCAGAACCATGGAAACCGGCAAGGAGGTTGCTAACACGAAACTGCTCATCTCTGAACAGTTTCTGAGCGAGGATCGCAACAAAGTTGAACAACGAACGACCGTTCTTAATCTAGCGTTTTACAGAAATATGGTAGAGGCGGCACGACATCTCGACGCGGGCGACAACGTAACGCTTGAGGGCACGATCCGTACGCGGACGACCGCGCGAAAGTCGAAGAAAAAAGACGGCAAAGACATCATTAGCACCATTACGGAAATCGTCGTTATGAAATGCGGATACTCAAAAGAAATCATCCCCGCAAAAGAGGGAACTGCATGAGACTGCCTTTCACTTTGCAAAGGAAACCGAACATGCACCGCGCGAAGCTGTTTGTCACCACGGCCACTGTGATTTTCGGAAGCATCGTTGTCGCGGGTCTGGTCCTCGGAGTACGCCCAAACTTCACTGCATCGATCGCACCCGGATTTTATCGGACCACGCGGGATGTAAACACATTACTGATTGCATTTTGTCCCAGCGGCGACGCTGAGCGCGAAAGCATCATGCGCGGCTATCGCCCACGCGGGATGCAGTGTCCAGATCATTATGCCGCGATTCTAAAACCCATCGCCGCGCGAGCTGGAGACATTGTGACGGTCACAAAGCAGGGAATCGGCTTAAACGGCGGCCCACTTTTACCCAACACGCAACAGTTCGAGAAGGACAGTCAGAAGCATTCCATGCACCCTTGGCCGGAAGGAACGTACCACGTAGCGCCCGGCACCATCTGGGTAGTCTCGACCTATTCGAAGTACTCCTACGACAGCCGATATTACGGACCAATCAAGCTGACGGATGTGATTGCCCATGTCAAACCGCTTTGGACGTTTAAGTAAAGGGATCGTCACCCAACCGTTCGCGCTCTATGCGGTCGGTTTCGCGATAGGAGCTGTGGCTTGGAGCGGACACCTTTGGACCCTCCCCCTCTCGCTCCTTATGATCGCATTGCTGCCTCCATCCCGCACTATCAAGAACCGTTGGCTCGTTGCGGCTGGCTACTTCTCAGGCGCGACGTGGACCGTTGTCCCGGGTGCCGCTATCTTCTATGGCCACGAGTACAACCCGTTCGCGATCATTCCTCTCTGGCTAGGCGTCTCGTTCCTGCTGGCCGGCCCGTGGGCGATCCTTTGTACCGGAGACTCCAAACGATTGCTTTGGGCTGTGCCAGCCAGCCTCATCCTCGAAAGCATTCCGCCTCTGGCTCCGCTTGGGCTAGCAAATCCCCTGATAGCCGCAGGCGCGTTGTTTCCCTACACTCGATGGTTTGGATTGCTCTTTCTCGGAATCCTCGCAACCGCCATAGCGATTGCTCCGCGACCCACAATCGTCATGATGGTGTCGCTCACACTTGTAGGACTCGCCGCCCCTGATCCAACTCCCCCCTCAAATTGGGCAGCAATCAATACCAACTTTGCCGGAGAAGGGCTCGACACCCCGGACATTGTCCGTCTTTACACAACCGCACAAACCATCCAGCGGATCGCCCTCGATAGTCACGCCGAGGTCGTCATCTTCCCCGAAAGCGTCATTTACCGATGGAATCAGTCGACCGACCTTTTTTGGAGACGCACAATCGACCGGCTTCAACAAGACGGAAAAACCCTGATCGTTGGAGCCAATGTCGATCTACCGGGCAACAAGCAATATGAAAACGTCGCGATCGTGCGAGGCGCAGTGAACAGCACCTTCAAGGAACGCATTCCGATGCCGGTCTCCATGTGGAAACCGGGTACAGGAACTGGAGTACCGTTGCACTTGTTTGGCCCAGGTGTTATCCGGCTCAATCATCAACGCGTCGCGATCCTCGTCTGCTATGAGCAGCTTCTTGTCTGGCCGGTTATCCGCTCCCTTGAAGAGCGTCCAACCTTACTCCTCGGCCTGGCGAACGACTATTGGGCTCGCAACACGTACTTTCCAACCATACAAACTGCCTCGATGAGATCGTGGAGCCGTCTCTTCGACGTCCCTGCGCTCACGGCGGTAAACCAATGAGACGCCTCGCAATCACCGCCTTTCTGCTTAGTACGCTCGTGCCAGTTGGAACCGCGCAACGCAACGCTCGTATAGATCGGAAAACGCTGCGCCGGCTGGCGCAGACGTGCGCTCCCAATGTCGCGCCTGACACAATCGAAGCCATCGCGACTGCGGAATCGGCGCTGTACCCTTATGCGCTTAGCATCAACCACCCCGCTCATTCAGCGCGTGCGGGTGGTTACAAGAAAAGCAATCTCTTACTGGCCGAGCAGCCCAAGACCCACGAAGAAGCAGTCAAGTGGATGCGTTGGCTTCTCAAGCACGGCTACACGGTGAGCATCGGGCTCACGCAAGTGAACATTGAAGTGGCCACAACTCTTCACATCCAGCCCTCGAAACTTTTTGAACCCTGCACAAATATCGCTGCCGCCGCGCGCATTCTTGCGGTTGACTATGCAACTCAGCCTCACGATCTTGACGGCCTGATTCGGAGTCTGTCTCTCTATAACTCCGGTTCGACTTCAACAGGAATTCTCAACGGCTACACGAATTCGGTTATCCAGAGCGCTCCCAAACAATGAACACGAGCTCCCCCTTACCCTTTCGGCACGCACAACGAGCGTCACCCCGACCCCTTTGGTGCTATGGCGTCGAGCTTGC
The DNA here is from genome assembly GCA_963788515.1 of uncultured Acidobacteriaceae bacterium. Classification (GTDB taxonomy): domain Bacteria; phylum Acidobacteriota; class Terriglobia; order Terriglobales; family Acidobacteriaceae; genus PALSA-350. The sequence continues at coordinate 65,256 of CAWBGZ010000014.1, read as the reverse complement.
GGTCGACTCGACATGCAGCATGAGTTCCTTTTTGTCTCAACTGATTCGGCCATCATGGGGTCCTCAACAACGTTCACGCCCTGCGGCAACGGCGCAGACTTTATCGCTTCGCTTTACGGATTCCTCTCCCGAGACGAGCTCTGGTCCCTCTCCATAAAAAGCCCGCTTGGCACTTGGGAGTTCGCATCGACCCATGACCCTTCGGGCAGTATGTCCCGATTCACTCGCGACACCCAAAAGGAGAAACACATCATGCACAACTTCAAAAACAACGTCCACCTCGAAGGCAATCTCGGTAAAGACGCCGAGCATAAGACAACCACCAACGGCGAAGTGGCCAACTTTTCTATCGCTGTAAACAAGCGCTGGAAGGATAAGAAAACAGGGGAGAACAAAGAACGTAAAGATTGGTTCGAGATCGAAGCCTGGGGACCGCGCGCGAGATTCGCCGCCACACTTAAGAAGGGAACCGCCGTCATCGTGGAAGGAGAGATCCACATCGATGACTCCGAAAAAGACGGGGTCAAATATCGCAACGCCAAGATCAATTCGAATAGCATCCGCAAAATTGATTACAGCAGTGGTGAGGAATCCGGCGAGACGAACGAAGAAGCGTAGTCGCGAGTCCAAAACCAAAGGGCGACCCTGATGGGTCGCTCTCTTTTTTATGTCAGTTGTGCAGTTACCCCGGATGCGACCATCTTGACCCAGCCAAGACCACGTAGAGACCATCCGGAGACCCGCCAGACACACCGGCGCCGCTCCAGGTCGCAGAACCGGACCGATACATCTTTTAATCGTCCGCTCCCGAATCCAAAGAACAGATGTGGGTTTCTGTCGAAGCGTCGATCCGCGGGCCAACCCACATCGCCTAATCTTTCCAATGCATTGACTCCCATCGCCCTTCACTCGAACTGCAGCGCCCACCTCTCGCTCCTTGGTTGCTGTGCGCTGCGATCGCTACACCCCCGCTTCCACCCCGCTGTTGCCTCTAGACAAGCTCTCGCGCGAGCTTTATATGTGTGAAGCTGTACCTCGCCACGTCTTGCCTACAGTCAGTGATGAATTGCGCTTCAAGCCCCTTCAAGATCAAAACCATACGACAGTCCGAAGCCCGACAACCCGACAGCCCGACCACTGGCGCCCACACGGCCAGGGTGAACGCCAGGCACTTGCAAATTCAGACGAGGTGTCTGGGAATGCGAGTTGACGATATATCTGCGGGGCAGACAAAGCAGCCGGATGGTTCCAGGAACAATATCGGGTGAAGTCGGGGTGTCTCATAATCGCCTCGGCCATGATGGAACGGGATCATTATCTCGTGCAAAGAAACATGTTCTAGTGTGCCGGGCGTCCCACTAAGCCATACCGACCCCGGACGACCCTTCAAGACTGCTCAGCGGGATGAGTGATAAATCCCGCCTGTGCATGGTAATGCTTCCGTGCTGAGGGCCACAGCCTTTCACAAACCACTTCATTTCCTCGTGAAAACGAGTACCAGAGCCGCTCTAGATGCCGTCAAGGGCCGAGATGAACGCTGCGCGCCCTATGACGGCACGCGCGGCTCCGAAGAGCGCTCTCCAGTACGAGGGAATGAGGTTTTTTAAATGCTGGAAAAGGAGCCAATACCGATGCAAAACATCGAGCGTCAGGACGTTTACACGCGCATAACCGCGCAGATCATTTCCTACCTTGAAAAGGGCATCCGCCCGTGGTCGAAGCCCTGGAATGCCGAACACGCAGCCGGCCGGATTACTCGTCCGTTGCGCCACAACGGCCAGCCCTATAGCGGTATCAATATTCTGTCCCTTTGGATGTGTGCCGAGCTGCAAGACTTTGCCGCGCCGATTTGGATGACCTTCCGTCAAGCGTCAGAATTAAACGCCCGTGTCCGCAAGGGTCAAAAGGGCTCTCTACTCGTATTCTCCAATACCATCACCCGGACCGAACATGACGACAAAACGGGCGAGGATGCCGAGCGCGAAATTCCGTACCTGAAGGGCTATACCGTCTTTAACGTTGAACAGATCGACGGCTTGCCTGAAATTTATCATGCCAAGCCCGCGCCGACACTTGATCCCGTCGCCCGGATCGAGCGCGTGGACAAATTCTTTGCCGCCATGAACGCCACCATCAAACATGGCGGAAACCGCGCCTATTACGCGCAGGAACTCGACTATGTCCAGATGCCGGACTTTGTGGCCTTCAAGGACGCGGAAAGCTATTACGCCACACTGGCGCATGAGCACTGGACCAAGCACCCTGCGCGTCTCGCCCGCGACCTTGGCCGCAAATCATGGGGCGATTCCGGTTATGCCGCCGAAGAATTGGTCGCCGAGCTGGGAAGCGCGTTTGTGTGCGCCGACCTCAATCTCCCCCAGGAATCCCGCGAAGAAAACGCCGCCTACATCGCATCATGGCTGAAGGTTCTCAAATCCGACAGCCGCGCGATTTTCACCGCCGCCGCGCACGCTCAACGCGCTGCGGATTATCTCAACCAGAAAGCCGCGACAGTGCTGTAAGTTGTCGCGGCCTGAGCCTTATCCGTCATGGAGCCCCCAGAGAGAGTGCCCTTTTGCTTTCTATTCTTGCCACCGCTATACACAGGCGTCGAGATACTCTTCCGGTTGTTATGGACCGGCACGTAATGACGCTTCCGCAGTCCAACCGGTCATTTGTCGCCGTCCAGCGGAATCCAGCAGGCGAACTGCCCCAGCTTTCCACGGATCTTGAAGCCGAGAACCGTGTTCGGCATACCCGGGCGCGTCATGCCGAGGTCGTCATTCGGCCTGAATCGGTAAGCCGCAAGGCAACGCGGGAAATTGGCTGTCTCTGCATCGGATCTCCCTCTGAAACAGAGAGTTGTGAAGAGGGAATTCCGGAGGCTGCTAGCCGCTGCGGGAATTCGGCCGATACGGCTTTATGACCTCCGGCACACGGCAGCCACTCTGGGTATCGCGGCGGGCGTATCCGTAAAGGTCATTTCCGATCAATTGGGACATGCAAGCATTTCATTCACTCTAGAACGATACTCGCACGTTTTGCCCTCAATCCAAGACGAGGCAGCGGCGAAAGTGGAGCAGCTCCTGATGGCATAGACGAGGAACTGGGCGAGGGCCGAAATCCCGCACCCAGTTCCGCCTCCCAAAAGTTGCTAATCATGGATTCCGACAGGCTAGCGCGTTTCCCGTTACTAATGCTGCGTGAACCTAATTCCGCGTGTGGATGGCGACTGTCTCTTCAGAACTATATTGGCAAACACGTTGGAGTGCGCAGTTTCACTTAGAAACCGGTCAGCTCCCCCATCCCGTTCGTGATCGTAGTCCCATCGGTGTTTCCACCTTTCTCAGTGCCAGTGCAATTTAAGCGCGTAGATCTCTTGGCTGCCTGTGTCACGAGTAAAGATGGGGGAGCCGTCGGGCGCAATGTTGATTTGGGTTGTAAAAACGAGCGGGTCCACCACTCGGCGGAGATCTTTCAGGTTGGGTACGATCGTTTCCACGAGATGGTCGGCGAAACGAAGCCGCATGGCCTTTTGGTCCGAGCCGCCGGTCGTGAAGTAGAGATACTGGCCATCCGGCGAAACAAACCAATTCACAAAAGAGCCGGAGATTAGATCCGACCATCTTCCAGTTTTCAAATCGAAGGTCCGGAACTTCGTAGTGTCAGTGGTCACAGCGACCAGCGTGTCCTGCGTCACCCAAAACACGCCCATCATGGGCGCCTGGGAAGGAATGAGAAAACTTTTACCCGTCCGCAGGTCGAAGGTGTGTAGCCTGAAGATACTGGCATGACCGGGACTCGTGGCCGTTGTGGTCCCGAAGGCGAGCTTGCTTCCATCCGGCGACCAGGTGGGATAGGTGCCCTTGTCCGCCCCAACTCGTTGCAGCGGGCCGCCGTCCATGCTGACAATGTTCATCTCGGTCTGACCGTTTCCGAAGACCACCTTGGTTCCATCTGGAGAGATGGAAGGGAAGATCACTTGCATGGGAGAGTAGGTCAACTGCATCCGATCGGTTCCGTCTGCACGGCTGCGCCAAAGGGTGTGGTCCGGATAGGACAGATAGCTGAGCCATTTCCCGTCGCGCGAGAATGTGACGTCAGTCGCCGCGATGCCGGAGAGAAAGGGTACAAAGCTCTGCGACTGGACGTCATAGCGGACGAGTTCTCCCCGCCACTTTGTGCCGACCGCGAAAATCTGCTTTCCATCCCGGCTCGGACGCACAATCGCGAACCGGTAGGAGAGCTCACCGTTGGTGAGCCGATGGGGCCGGATCGGCCGATGAAGCGGAGACATCCCCGACTTCGCAGGTTGCAGCCAGATATCCCCACTAATCCCACGTCCGGCCGTCGTGAGGATAAACTTTCCGTCCGGCATCCATACAGGACAGCACTGTGAATCATCTGTGGCGGGAATGGGAATCTCGCGGAGATTGCCGCCATCCGCCCCGATCTCAAACACAGAGTTGTTGCTGTTCGCGTCAGTCAAGAAGGTCGAGAAAGCAATCCGCTTTCCATCCGGCGAGACCTCGGGCCTCCACGGAGCTCCTTTTATTTTGTCCAGCGTAGCCAATTTACGCGGCTCAGTGTCGTCTGCATCGGCACTATATAGAGAGTTATCGCGAAAGTAGACGATCCGGCCATCGGGGAAATACCCCGCGTCCTGCACCCCCTCGTTGCCGAGCCTGCGGGGCTCTCCGGCTGGCAATGGGACCGACCACATCGTATCCGTCGGAAGGTACAAGCCGCCGGAAAAAACGAGCAGAGACGAACCGTCCGGTGCCAACGCCGCAATCTGGGGAGCGGCTAACTTTGTCTCTATCAATGCTGTAGGGCCGCCATTGACAGAGACTTGCGCGATCCTCAGGCTTCCCGGCTGTCCCTCGGTGAAATAAATGCGCGCCCCGTCCGTAACGATGTTGCTGACCGGTTTCGGTACGCTGTCGTTCGTAAGCTGGACGACGCTGTCGATTACCGGTTCAGGAGGAGGAGTTCTCCACCAGATCACAAAGGCAGCGACGGCTGCCAGGGCAACTGCCGCTATACCGAACCATCTCCAGCGTGATCTTGAATTCGACTGCTCTACCTCGCCAGGGCCGAAATGTAAGCCGGAGTCCGAAATCGCTTCCAGCGCGAAGGCCAGATCCGATGCGGATTGGAAGCGCTGCTCGGGATTCTTCTCGAGACAGCGATGCACCACTCGCTGTATTCCGGGCGGAGTGCTTGGTGAGACCTGCGAAATTGCCGGCGGGTCCTCGTTCAGAATCGCGGTCATCGTCTCGGCGGATGTTGTTCGTTGAAACGCCCGCTTGCCAGAGAACATCTCGTACAGGGTCGCGCCGAAGGCGAAAATATCGCAACGGTGATCTACTTCCGCACCGCGCACTTGCTCTGGAGACATGTAGCCCACAGTGCCTATCAATACCCCGGGCTCCGATCCCATAGTCTGGGTCGGCGCATTGGCGTCCGCTTCCGGCTGGGGCCGCTTCAGCTTTGCGAGACCGAAGTCCAGTATCTTGACCCTGCCATCTTTGGTGACAAAAAGGTTCTCCGGCTTCAGATCTCGATGAACAATCCCTTTCTCGTGGGCGGACGCTAATCCGTGGGCGATCTGAACGCCATAATCGATCGCCTTCCGAACGGAAAGCGGGCCATGTTCCAAATGCACCCGAAGGGTTTCACCGGTCAGAAGCTCGGAGACAATATAAGGTGCGCCCTCGAAAGAACCGAATTGGTGGATCGCAAGAATGTTGGGATGGTTCAGCGCAGCGGCAGCTTGGGCCTCCTGTTCAAAACGCCGCAGCCGATCAGGATCCTCGGAGACATAAGAGGGCAAGACCTTGATCGCCACTTCGCGCTTCAGTTTCGTATCTCGCGCTCGATAGACTTCGCCCATGCCGCCAGCGCCCACGAGCCCGAGGACTTCATAGACGCCCAGTTTGACGCCAGGGGTTAAAGCCATAAGTGATGCGGATTATACAGGCCAAACCCATGAAGGCGTTTGCACTTGGTCGCGTAGTTGGCATCTCGTATTGTCGGCTTACGATTCGCCAACTGGCGCCCACAGGCCTTCTCACTCATTCACCTGTCAAAACACAACGCTGAACGCAATTGGTAACGAAAAGTCGGCCAGTGTTCACCGATCTTCCTGGTCATGATATTGGGTTGACGAGAACAGCCTGAGGCACGTTTCCAGCTCAGATTCCGTACCGTCTTGTGAGTTCCGGGAGGATGGTCGCCTATCCGGACAGAACCTCTTTTTGCCTGCTGGCAACTCCCGGTATGCCGACAACCGAGTTCTATCCAGTTAGCCGGTGAACCGTTCGGAACAGGTCAATGAGTGCTTTGGCGATTTACCATCAAATGACTAAGGAAAGCGACTCCCCAACTTCCAACCAGCCGCTAGGGTCAGTTCAGCCCGACGCGGCGCACCAAATCTTGAAAACGCGGGTCGCCGCGCAGAGGGTCATACAACGGGAAGACCTTGATGTAAATCAAAATATTGGATTGTTCTTCGTAGGCCCGCTCAAACCACACAAATGCCTCATTGTTGTCGCCGAGACCCAAATAAGCATGCACAAAGGCACCGGCAGGAACGTAGCCAGTCTGCTGGCGCTTTTTCAATTCTCCAAGGAGCCGAAATGCATCTGCTCGTCGCCCGGCGTGGGAATACGCCCAGATCAGCGCACTGATAACCCCTGGGCTACCGTCCGTAACAGAAACCGCCTTCTCCAACTCAGGAATTGCCCCTTCGGCTTGATGGTTGCAAATGAGCGCCCACCCAAGAGGCATGAGGGGCAATCTGTCGTCCGGTCTTAACGCCAGCACATCTCGGAACTCGCGTATTGCCTCGTCATAGCGATGTGCGTTGAACAGAGTCCACCCGATGGTATGGCCGGAAGGTCCGAGAGGGTCAAGATCGCGGGCGCGGCCGGCCCACGCCAGCGCCTCCTCCATACGTCCATGGCACAACAGCCAGTCAGAGAATCCGTCGTGCGCAGCAGCGTCGTTCGGATTCAAATCGAGGGCGCGCCTGTATTCTGCCTCGGCCTCGGCCCACTTCCACTGTCTCATATACATGTCGGCCAGCAGGACATGCGCGTCGGCGAGATCAGGATCTAGCTCCAGCGCCTTTCGAGCCGCGTTGATCACCTTTGGACGCGTTTCACTCGGGGGAGCGCCGACAAAAACTGTGCCAAGTGCCCCGTATGCCGATGCGAGGCCGACGTAAGCTTGCGCAAATGTCGGGTCCTTCCTGATCGCCTCGTCGAACCAGGCGATACGCTTTTCGGCCTCAGCTCTGCTGTTGCCTTTGGCAAACATACCTTGGAGATAGCTCTCGTAAGCTTCCGGCAACACCGGACGTGCGACAACAAGTCTGGCGAGCTCTTCGCCTGTGACCGTAACCTCCACTCTTTGTGCGATGGATTGTGCGACCTCGCTCTCCAGCGTGAGGGCGTCGCCGAGTTCGCGGTCGTAGGACTCGGACCAGAAGTGCTCGTCAGTTGATGCACGAATCAACTGCGCGTGAACACGAATGCGGTTGCCTTCCCGCATCACGGAGCCTTCAACGAGCGCATCCACTCCGAGCTTCCTGGCAATCTCCGGCGTCGAGAGCCGAGTGTCTTTGAATTGCATCACCGATGTGCGGGAGATAACACGCAGGCCTCGGATCATCGATAGACGTCCGATCACTTCCTCGGTCATGCCGTCGGCAAAATATTCCTGTGCCGGATCACCGGAAAGGTTTTTCAGAGGCAGTACGGCGAGCGAAGTGATTTTGGGAGCTTTCGCAGGAGCCGAGCTGCTCCGGGCAAGGATGTACGCTGTGGCGGCGACAAGTACGAGCAAAGACACGGCTCCAAGCAAAAGCCACCTGTGGGCGAGCCAATTCCTCTGTCCTTGACCGTTTTCGGCAGCAGGCAATTTCGCCGCGGTTCGATCCTGCTGCTCCCCCACCGAGCGCAGTCCAGGGGTCTGCAACCAGCCGTTGGGCTCCGACACGAGATTCTGCTCGCTTGTGGGGACGGTTGATGCTTCAGGGCTGGGTGTCTCCGCCCGGCTTTCTTCTTCAACAGGAGCGACCGGCGCAATGAAGCGATACCCCTGTCCGGTGACTGTTTGTATGAATCGCGGGCACTCGGCGTCGTCCTTCAGCGCCTGCCGAAGCTTCCGGATCGCGCCCCTGATGCTGTTGTCGGTATCGAGGTAAGCACCTTGGCCCCAAACCCGCGAGACGATTCTGTCCCGGGTGACAACCTCGTCCTTGTGCTCAACGAGCAGGACAAGTATCTCCAAGGGGATACGCTCCAGCTTCAAGACGTGACTGCCGCGGCGCAACCTCCGGAGACGGAGGTCAAGCTCATAACCATCGCCGAGCCGGATCGATTGGTATTCTCGGCCTGGGGTGGAAGCCACAGCACACCCCCACTGGTGGTTGGGAGAATTTTACAACATATCCGGAACCACCCACGTAAATGCAAAGGATAGTTCCACTTAGCGCGACGCAAAACATAACGCCCCGACACATGCTTCGGTATGGACAACCACGCCCTCTACCGCAAGAATGCCGCTCATCACTGACCAAGAGGCAGTGAGAATTGGGGGAAGCACAATGAAGAGGATGCATAGTGGCGCGGGGAAGAGGACTTTTGGCTTGTGCATGTTGATGGCGGCTCTGCTGTTCGGACCTGCCGTCGCAAAAGCCGATCCCGTCCTGGACTGGAACGTAATTTCGGTAGACACAGCCGTTGCGAACGGCCAGAACCCGTTCGCCCAGGCGCGATTTGCAGCGATTGTGCAGGTCGCTGTCTTTGAAGCCGTCAACGCCATCACTGGCGACTATCGACCGTATCTTGGGAGCATCGTCGCGCCTCATGGCGCCTCAGCCAACGCAGCAGCCGTCCAGGCTGCCTATCGGGTACTCAGCACCTATTTCCCCGCCAGCGCTTCAACGCTCGCCGCAGCCCGCGCAAGCTCGCTGGCTTCGATACCGGACGGCCAGGCCAAGATTGACGGCATCGCAACGGGTGACGCCGCAGCTTATGCCCTGATCGCTCTTCGTGCCAACGACGGCTCGTCGCCGCCGCAATTCAAGACACCCGGCCCACCTGTTCCAGGCGAATGGCAGGCTACAGTGAGTTGTCCAATTGTGAATGGAGTCGCGTCGGGAATCGCCTTTCAATGGCAGAACGTAACCCCGTTCGGTATCCGGAGCGCGAAGGAGTTTCTCCTCGGTCCCCCGCCAGCCCTTAGGAGCAACGAATACGCGAAGACGTACAACGAGGTGATGACGGTGGGGAGCCTCGACAGCACCGAGCGGCCACCAGATCGGTCAGATGTCGCGACCTACTACGCGGCCACCTCGCCAACCCAGGCATTCAATCAGGCCGCAAGGCAGGTCGCGCAGGAACAGAAGCGTTCGCTGTCAGAGAATGCCCGGGCTCTTGCCCTGATCAACATGGCGATCAGCGACAGCCTGGTCGCTGCGTTCTTCAACAAATACCACTACAACTTCTGGCGCCCCGAAACCGCGATCCGTGCGGGTGACACGGACGGCAACCCGAAAACCGACCCCGATCCGAACTGGCAGCCCTTCATCGTGACCCCATGTTTCCCGAGCTATCCCTCAAACCACGGCAGCGCAGCCAATGCGGCAGCGGCGGTCATGAGACGTCTCTACGGCGAAGCTGGACATTCGATGACGCTGTCAAACCCCGCCGTGCCCACCATCGTCCTGCAATACACCTCGTTCAGCCAGATTACCAACGACATCAGCGACGCTCGTGTCTACGGCGGGATCCATTTTCGAACCGACCAGGACGCAGGAGCGCTGCTGGGGCTCGCTGTCGGCAAAGCAGTCTACAAGCACAACCTGCGTCCGGTGCACGATGATGACTGGGATGATGACCGCGACGATGACTGAGTGATCAGGTCGAAAACGATTCGCCATTCGTGTCACGCGGTACGGCCATTGTGCGGTCACGTTGCCCGAAGACGAGGCCGCACATGTTCTCTGTCCCGGAGTTGACCTACTGAGTCTGGACGACGCATCCGAAAAACGACACGCCGCCGAGTCGAGGTAACTCTGTAGCTACTGACTTTATGGGCAATTCTCCAGTCCACGCGGGAAGAACGAGTATCTTAGGCCTCTGCTGATCCATCGCGGCACGTTGAGAGCCCCTAGCCATGGCAATGCGCCGGCGACGAATCCCATCTGCCAGAGCAATAAACAACGGGAAGAGTAAGATCCACTCTTTGTGATTCCAGAGCCAAATAAGCATCTATATCCTCGCTCTCCGGGCCAAAGTGCCGTCGTCGGTTCTTCCACATGCGACGAAAACAAAGAATAGAGTACAAACTTTAGTTCATCGTCTTCCGTGACGGGGATCACATTCAGACTGCTGGCGCTTGAAGTAGGAAGCTGGGAAGGAAACCACTTCTTGATCCGCAAACCTACCATGTGTTCTCCATCACAGCGTCGGATAAACCCTTAACCGGCACAAAGCTTCTCCTGTTGACAAGACTCTACTGAACGGAACACAGTTCGACCGTGATAGCCGTCACAACGTGTGGGAGCGAACATCGTTGGTGATCGTCATCACAGACGCAGGCATGCTATCAAGTGATTCTTTCCAAAGAGACAACTCCGGAAACCGAGATGCCCCGTGGAGAAAAGGTCAACTATGATAACCGCTGTCAGCAGTTTCAAGAAGAAAGAATACGATAATCCTGGTCTGAAGTCCGTCGGTCGTCGCTTTCGGTCCATCCTAGTGGCAACGGATTGTACTCCGGCAAGCAAAACTGCTGTAAAACTAGCTGCCCGCTTCGCTAAAGAGACTCACGCCAAGCTTGTTGTGCTGCATTCCATCATGCCTGATATCTATGTACTCGATCTGGGTCCAGTTCCCACGCTCGATAAGATAAATCTGAAGAACGCCCGCGCAAACCTGCGCAAATACAGTGAGCACATCCCTGAACTCCGGACACTAAAACATAAAGAGGTGGTCTTTCTGGGGTCGGTTAGTGACGCGATCCAATCTTTCAGCGAGACGAACCAAATTGATTTGCTCGTGCTGGGTTCACATGGACGGCACGGCCTGGCAAAGTTGGCACTCGGATCTGTCGCCGAATGGGCCATCTACAATCTTCAGCGTCCTGTTCTCGTGGCTGGTCCAAAGTGCTGCAAAACCTGGCGCCCATCAGGTCAATCCTTCTTGCAGTGGATCTGTCGGGAGAGAGACCGGCCTCTACTCAACATGCGACTTCCATGGCCACGGCCTATAACGCGAGGTTGACGTTCGTCCATGTGCTCCCTCGCGCGAGGACTGCCGACCGTAAATCGGTGGCGATTGGAAAGCTTCACCAATTGCTCCCCACAAACAGTGAGAAGCCTCGGGCTCTGAAATTTGAGGTGAAGACCGGCCAGATTGCTCCCGCAGTTCTCGACTCGGCACAAGAAAATAGGGCTAACATTCTTGTCCTGGGCGCAGGACACAAATCCTTTCTATCAGACCATGCGCCAAGAACCACACTTTCAACTATTATCCGTGGAGCGCGCTGCCCGGTGCTCGTTGTCCCATCCGCTCCCAAACCTGGATTGACTTAGATAGGTCGAAGGAAAGTTTTTGAACCAGCTTGAACAACCGGCGCGGCAACTTACAGGGAGCGTGCCCCTCGACACAGACGGCGCGTCAATTCGACCGCAAACTAGCGTGAAAGGAAAACGATATGGATCCGAAGCATCGATCCTCCATCACCTATCCAAGGTCTATTTTACTTGCTACGGACCTAAAGGACCTGCATCGTTGCTTCCAATTGCCAGAGAGCTCGCGGTTGCTACAAGGCTGGGCGGTCCTCCTCGCTACGCCTCCCCTGACGTGATATATATCACTGCGGCAATTGTGCGATAGGCGATAGAAAGGCCTTGGAAGCTCAATTTGGAGTAAAACGATGATCTTTAAGGATCGAGAAGATGCCGGTCGCCAATTGGCAAATCGCCTCGGCGCTTATGCAAATCGCAATGATGTGATCGTGCTGGGAATCCCGCGCGGCGGCGTGCCTGTTGCCTTCGAAATAGCGCAGGCGCTCAATCTCCCGATGGATATCTTTCTTTCCCGCAAGCTTGGGGTTCCGGGAAGGGAAGAACTAGCGTTCGGGGCGATCGCCGCCGGGGATGGACGGTTCCTCGACAGAGAAATAATTCAGGCTCTGGGTATTTCAGAACAGCAGATCGAACGCGTCACGGAGAAGGTGAGAGAAACACTGAGCCAGCGTGCCGAGCTCTATCGAGGTGACCGGCGTCCGCTCCAGGTTGAGGACCGAACCGTCATCCTCGTAGACGATGGGATCGCCACAGGAGCCAGCATCTACGCCGCGATCAATGCGCTCCAGCAGATGACGCCGGCCAAGCTCGTGATTGCCGTTCCGGTGGCTCCGCCGGCAACATGCAACTGGCTGAGAACCACGGTGGATGAAGTGATTTGCATCACTGAACCCGAGCAGTTCTACGCAGTTGGTCAGTTTTATAAGCAGTTCTCACAGGTGCCTGATGAAGAGGTTATTGACCTGCTCCAGCGGGCTTGGCGGTTTCCCGTGCGTACGAGTTCTCCCGTAGACTCCGCCAGAGAGGACAGTAAGCGCGAGGTCTCGATCGAAGCCGGTGATGCGTTGCTCCCTGGAACACTAAGTCTTCCCAAGAATGCGAAGGGGATCGTGTTATTTGCTCATGGCAGCGGCAGTAGCCGTCATAGCCCTCGAAATCGACAGGTAGCGTCGATCACACCGGGACCGTCCGGCTAGGGCTAGACTTAGATAACGCTTTTTTCTGCGCCACCAAACGAGGTCCAGAGAGCTATGGCAGCTTCTGAGCTCTTCCCTGATTCCCTGCAGGCGAGCATGTGCTCGAACGACCAATCCGTCATATTCAACGAGTTCATCGAACGTTGTGCGAATCTTCAACCTATGAAGGTTGCGGTGAGCTGGCCCAACAGCGATGTTGCTCTGGCAGGTGCGATGGAAGCATTCCAGGCAGGGCTAATTCTGCCCATTCTGGTTGGAGAGGAAATGCAACTTCGCGCGCTTGCCGAACAGCGCGCGATTGACCTTCGGCCGTTTCGTATTGTGGATGTTAAGGATGCAGAGGAGGCGGTAGCCCGCAGCGTGGAGCTCTGCCGTGTTGGGGAAGCGAGCGCGTTGATGAAAGGTGACCTCCACACTGATCTGCTGATGAGCGCGGTGATTGATAAACAGTCAGGATTACGTGGCTTACGGCGGATGAGCCACATTTTTATTGTCGATGCGCCGCTCTACTCCCGGACTCTGCTGATTTCGGACGCGGCGATCAATATTTACCCGACCCTCGAAGACAAGGTAGACATTGTGCAAAACGCGATCTGGCTCGCGCATGCGCTGGGAAACCCACAGCCGCGAGTTGCCATTCTGTCGGCAATCGAGACGGTTAATCCAAAGATCAGTTCAACGGTAGATGCTGCGTCTTTGTGCAAAATGGCCGAGCGGGGCCAGATTGCCGGCGGAATCCTTGATGGACCGCTGGCCTTCGACACGGCGGTGAGCGTGCAGGCTGCGGCCATCAAGAGGCTAAGCTCTCCGGTGGCCGGCGCAGCAGACATCCTCATCGTTCCTGATCTTGAATCAGGAAACATGCTGGCCAAGCAGCTCGAGTATCTTGCCGGCGCCCACCTAGCGGGCATTGTGGTCGGCGCCAGAGTCCCCATCATTCTTACCAGCCGTGCTGATCCCGCTTGCGCACGCCTCGCTTCGTGTGCAATTGCAGCCCTCTTTGCCGAGTACGAGCGGAGCGACAAGAAGGCCTCGCCCGTGCATGGGGCGGTGTGAGCTGCCCGGTCAGATTATTGTGACCAAAAGCGCATGAAAGTCAGCCACTTCGTTGATAACTTTACGGTTGAGGATCAGCTCGGTAGTTTGAAAATCTTTGGCGGGGAGGAATAGGAGTGGCTACGCACGCGGCCTCGATACTCACGCTTCCTCAGCTGGGCCAGCTCATCGCAGCGCTGCAGAGCCGCGGGTATCAGGTCATTGGACCGGCCGTACGCGACGGAGCGATCATCTATGACGTGGTGGAGAAGATCTCTGATCTCCCCGTAGGCTGGACCGACGAGCAGGAGGCAGGCCACTACCGCTTGCAGCGGCGCAACGATGAAGCGCTGTTCGGGTATGCGGTTGGTCCGCAAAGCTGGAAGAAATACCTGCACCCCGCTGAAGTGCGATTGATGACGGCTGAGCGCAGCGGGCAGTCCTTTCGCATCCTGAACAATGAGACGCCCGCTCCCCGGCGAGCATTTCTGGGTGTTCGAGCATGCGAACTAGCCGCCATTGCGGTGCAGGATCGCGTTTTGAAGGGTGATCAGTACGTAGACCCCATCTATGCAGCACGGCGGGACGGAACCTTCATCGTGGCTGTTCACTGCACGCAGGCGGCGTCAACCTGCTTTTGCACTTCGATGAACACGGGGCCTCGGGCGCAAGGCGGCTACGATTTGGCGGTCACGGAACTGGTGGGACCTGACAGGCATGAGTTTGTGGTCGAGGCAGGCAGTGAGGCAGGCACGGAGGTATTGGCGGAATTAGAACCATCCGCGGCGCCTGAGGCGGTTTATAAGGAAGCGGAAGCAGCGGTAGAGCATACCGCTTCCCAGATGCAGCGCCGCATGGACACGACCGGCATTCGGGAGTTGCTTTACACCAACTTCGATCATCCTCGATGGGACAACGTCGCGGAGCGTTGCCTCACTTGTGCCAATTGCACCATGGTCTGTCCGACCTGCTTCTGCACGACGGTGGAGGATGTTAGCGATGTGACCGGCACGCACGCCGAGCGCTGGCGAAAATGGGATTCCTGCTTCACGCAGGATTTCTCACACATTCATGGCGGCAGTGTCCGCAGCTCCGCTAAATCGAGGTACCGGCAGTGGATGACACACAAACTGGCCTCCTGGATTGACCAGTTTGGCAGCTCGGGCTGCGTAGGGTGCGGGCGTTGCATTACCTGGTGCCCGGTGGGCATTGATATCACAGAGGAGGTGCGCGCCATCCGGGATTCGCCGGCCGCACTCCAGGAAAACAAGCATGGAAACCCTTGAGCGCATCATCGCCGAACACCCCTTCTTCGCCGGTCTTGCGGCGCATTACACCGACCTGCTAACGGGGTGTGCCTCCAATGTTCGATTTGACGCGGGTACCTACATCTTCAAGGAAGGCGAGGAGGCCAACGAATTCTATCTGATCCGGGGCGGGAAGGTGGCCTTAGAAGTATTTGCGCCGCAACGCAAACCAATCACGCTGGCAACCGTGGGCGAAGGAGAGATCCTAGGCTGGTCGTGGTTGGTGCCGCCCTACCAGCGAAAGGTTTCACGGGCGTGCCGTCGAACCCGTGCGTGCGATTGCTCTGAACGGCAAGTGTCTTCGTGCGAAGTGCGAAGCAGAACCATGACCTCGGCTATGAGATGCTAAAACGTTTTGCCGCAATTATGGAGCAACGGCTGGAATCGACCCTTTTCCAGTTACTCGATGTCTACGCGGTGGGACGATGACTACGATCGTGGCAGCCTCCATCCAACCTATGCTCCCGCAGCCTTATGCCGTTCAGCAGGTGCTCAAAGAGACCGCCGATACTTTTACCCTGACGCTGGAGCGACCGAATGGAGTGGATGCCAACCGGTTCCACCCAGGACAGTTCAGCATGCTGTGGGTATTCGGTGTCGGCGAGGTCCCAATTTCCATCAGCGGCGACCCCGCCGACCACGACCATCTGGTGTACACCGTGCGCTCCGTCGGTGAGGCAACCCAAATGCTGGTAAGCCGGGGAGTGGGGGACGCCGTTGGCGTACGAGGTCCATTTGGAAAAGGCTGGCCGGTGAAGGAGGCCGAAGGCCGGGATGTTGTGATTGTCGCAGGTGGAATCGGGCTTGCCCCACTGCGTCCAGTGATCTACGAGGTTCTGCATAACCGCGAAAAATATGGCCGGCTGGTTGTTCTCTATGGCACGCGCAGCCCTCACGACCGACTCTATCGTACGGAACTGACCGCTTGGGCTCGGCAACGCGATACGCAGGTGTTAATCACAGCGGACTATTGGCGGCCCGAGCTGGCGCGGCCATGTGGGCGCGGTTACCACCCTGTTCAAGTATGCGAAGCTGCAACCCGAACGTTCGTTAGCCTTCACCTGCGGACCCGAGATCATGATGCGATTTGTGGCTCGCGATCTGGAAACGCTGGGCCTTGCCCGGGAAAACATTTATCTCTCCATGGAACGAAACATGAAGTGCGCAGTCGGCTTCTGCGGACACTGTCAGTATGGCCCGCACTTTATTTGCAAGGACGGCCCCATCTTTCCCTATGACCGAATGGGGTCCGCTGCTAGGAAAATATGAGCTCTAAGGTCAAGCGCAAGCCACGGATCGGAGTCTTCAAATTCGCCTCCTGCGACGGCTGTCAGCTGACATTGCTGGAAGCTGAAGATGAACTGCTGGATGTAGCGAGAGCGGTGGATATCGCCTATTTTCCCGAGGTCTCGCGCGCCATGCTCAAGGGACCTTATGACATCGGATTGGTGGAAGGATCCATTACCACTCACCACGATGCTCAGCGGATCCAGGAAGTCAGGCGGCAATGCAGGAAGCTGATCACGATTGGGGCCTGTGCCACGGCGGGCGGCATTCAGGCACTGCGCAACTGGAAGGATGTAGATGAGTTTATTCGCGTTGTGTATGCGACCCCGCACTACATCAACACGCTGAAACTTTCCACGCCCATCAGCGAACATGTACCCGTGGATTTCGAACTTCGCGGCTGCCCCATCAACAAGCATCAGCTCATCGAGCTGATCACGGCCACTGCTGGCCGGCCGCAAACCGGGCATTCCGGCATACAGTGTCTGCATGGAATGCAAGCGCAAGGGCAACGTCTGTATCGCGGTGGCGCAAGGCGTCGCGTGCCTGGGACCTGTCACCCACGCCGGTTGCGGCGCTCTGTGCCCGAGTTTTAACCGCGGTTGTTATGGCTGCTACGGTCCCATGGAGAGCCCCAACACGGAATCGCTCAGCAATCAGTTTCGCATCCTGGGCCAGAGCAACGCGGAGATTACACGCGCCTTTCGTAGCTTCAATGCCTGGGCCTGGCCATTCAGGAAGGCCGGCGAAGAGAGCGAGCGCAAGTGAGCCGAGACAAGACTCGAACGATCAAGGTTGAAACGCTGGCCCGCGTCGAGGGTGAAGGAGCCCTTTACGTCAAACTCAAAGGCGATCAGGTTCAAGACGTACAGCTGAAGATCTACGAACCTCCCCGGTTCTTCGAGGCCTTTCTCCGCGGCCGGCACTTCTCCGAACTTCCCGACATCGTGGCGCGCATCTGCGGAATTTGTCCTGTCGCCTATCAGATGAGCGCGTTGCACGCGATCGAGGGTGCTCTCGGCGTCGAAATCGACCCCTCGGTGCGGCATGCTTCGACGGTTGTTTTACTGTGGGGAATGGATTGAGAGCCACGCGCTGCATGTGTATATGCTGCACGCGCCAGACTTCCTCGGCTATCCCGACGGCATAGCGATGGCGGGTGACCACCGGCCGATTGTCGAGCGAGGACTGCGGCTCAAAAAGGTCGGCAACCAAATCATGACCATAATGGGCGGCCGGGAAATTCATCCTGTTTCAGCCGCCGTCGGCGGCTTTTACAAAGCCCCCTCCAAGAGCGCACTTGCCGAACTGGTGGACAACCTCACATGGGCTCTGGACGCTTCGTTGGACACTGCCCGCTGGGTCTCAAGCTTCGAGTTTCCTGATTTCGAGCAGGATTACGAATTCGTTTCACTGTCGCATCCAGAGGAATATCCGTTCAATGAAGGCCGGATCGTTTCCAACCGCGGACTGGACATTGATGCGTCTGCCTATGAGGAGAATTTCACAGAGCAACACGTGCAGTATTCGAATGCCCTGCACTCCGTCCTGCGAGGCCGTGATTCCTACATGGTCGGACCCACGGCGCGCTTTAATCTCAACTTTGAAAAGCTGCCGGAAGTGGCCAAACAGGTTGCGCGTGATTGCGGACTGCAGCCGCCCTGCCGCAATCCGTTTCGCAGTATCGTGGTTAGAGCGGTCGAGTTGGTTTTTGCCTGCTACGAAGCGCTGTGCGTGATCCGAGAATATGAACCTCCTCCTGCATCTCGCATCCAGGCAGTCGCGCGGGCCTCGGCGGGGCAAGCCGCTACAGAGGCGCCCCGGGGCCTGCTTTACCATCGCTATGTGCTCGATCCGGACGGGCTCATTGCCAGCGCAAAGATTGTTCCACCCACCTCGCAGAATCAGAAACGGATAGAAGACGATCTCCGTCATTTTGTGGGTTCGATTGCGACCCGGCCGGTCGAAGAGATTACCTGGAAGTGTGAGCAGGCAGTACGCAACTATGATCCTTGCATTTCCTGCGCCACGCATTTTCTCCGCCTGCGGCTGGAGCGCGATTAGAATGAGCCTTCGTATCATTGGCTGCGGCACGTTTGATCGTGGGGACGACGCGGCCGGCCTGCTTGTCGCACGCCGCCTGCAGGCGCTGGGCGTCGAAGCCGTAGAGCAAAGTGGCGAGAGCACCTCGCTGATGGACTGCTGGAGTGGCTTTGAGCAGGTTATTCTGGTCGACGCCACTGCCCCAGGTGGAAGACCCGGTCACACTTCAGTATGGAATGCCCACGCTGGCAAGCTACCTACAGATGTCTTAGCCTGTTCCACGCATGCTTTCGGTGTGCGCGAAGCTGTGGAACTTGCGCGCGCTATGAGTCGTTTGCCGGAAATCCTTTTTATTTATGGCATCGAAGGCAAGCGGTTTTCTGTTGGTTCGCCACTGTCCCCGGAGGTCAAGCATGCCGTGGGATCCGTGGCTCAGCAATTGCTTGAACTGACTCATCAGTCCCGGGCAAGCCATGACCATGGTTGAAATTACAAAATGTTGAGTTTCTTTGCGAACGCACGTGACCGCTTGTCTAGCTAGGAATTCCCTGCTGGCTTGTCCCGGTAGCCTTGCAGCATCTGGATGTAATTGGCTCGCTCAAAGCCTGTCGGATCCGCGATATTGCGTTGACTCAAGCGTCCACGAAGAAGATCGAGGTTCTCAAGCTCGCGCGCGGCAAGCCAGCCTTTGAGGCCATCAAGCAACACTTTCATGTGGGCGATTCCACACCTCAGAAGCGCAGAGGTGGTCATCACGACGTCGGCGCCGGCGAGCAAATACTTTATGACCTCGTCGGCGCTCTCGACTCCGGTGCTAGCGGCAAGTGATCCGCGGATCCGCCCTGACAGGAGAGCAATCCAAAGTAGTGGCAAACGGACCTCGGCCGCCGTGCTGAGCTCAAGATTGGGCGACAACGCGAGCCGAGTGAGGTCGATATCCGGCTGATAAAACCGGTTGAATAGCACTAATCCATCGGCGCCGGCCTCGGCCAGTTGGCTGGACATGTGGCCCACGGCACTGAAATAGGGGTTCAGCTTGACTGCAACCGGAATCGTCACTGCCTGCTTAACGGCTTGCAAGATAGAGATGTAGCGTTGCTCGACCTGGTGGCCGGGCATTTCGAGGTCGGCGGGAATGAAGTATATGTTGAGTTCAAGCGCATCAGCACCCGCCTGCTCAATCTCCCGCGCATAGTCAATCCAGCCGTGATCGGTGATGCCGTTGAGGCTGGCCACAATCGGAATATCGACTGCCTCGACCGCTTTATGAAGAATCTCGAGATAGCGCTTCGGGATCGGTGCCATAAGAAGCAGCCGCAGGAAAATATGTCAACGCTTCGGAATAGCTGTCGATACCGGTTGTTGCCAGGCGATCAATCAGTTGATTTTCGTGTTCAATCTGTTCTTCGAAGATCGAAGGCAACACAACCGCGCCTGCACCGAGATCTTCCAGCTGCCGGATATTGTCTACATCCCCGGTAAGTGGGCTGGCGCCGGCCAGGAGCGGGCTCTTTAAACTGAGGCCGAGATAGCGCGTTGTCAGATCCATGTCGACGTCGCTCCTCAGTGGCCACTCTTAGCAATCTCCAGAGATTTCGCAACTGCGGCCGTTATCTGGGCCGGCGTCGGGCCGCTACCAAGCTTTGCGAACTCCTCATAGGTGCGGTACTTTTCCACAACGTCGGTTTGCGCCCGACGCAAGAGTTCCCCAGCCTCAACCGGCCGCGACAAGGCGAGAGACTGGTAGCGTAGCTCGTTATAGGCGTACTCCTTGAACGGAATCGTCGGCCGTGAAGAGTCGAGCTGGAACGGGCTTTCTCCCACTTTGCGCATCTCTGGATCGTAACGGAAGAGTGGCCAGTAGCCACTGGCCACGGCCAAATCCTGCTGCTTCATGCCGTATCTCATGTCGATGCCATGCGCGATGCAATGGCTGTAAGCAAGAATCAGAGACGGGCCTTCATATGCCTCCGCTTCGCGGAAGGCCTGCAAGGTCTGCTGCGGGTTAGCACCCATGGCCACCTGGGCTACGTAAACATTGCCATAGGCGATGGCCTGCAGAGCCAGGTCTTTACGTGCCACTCGCTTGCCGGCGGCGGCAAACTTGGCGACTGCGCCCAGCGGTGTCGCCTTGGAGGCTTGACCGCCCGTGTTCGAATAAACTTCCGTGTCGAGCACCAGGACGTTCACGTTGCGGCCGGTCGCCAGTACATGGTCGAGGCCGCCATAGCCAATATCGTATGCCCATCCATCGCCACCTACAATCCATATGCTCCGCCGAACCAGGTGATCGACGACGGAGAGAAGGTCCCGGGCTGTGTCGTTGCGATCGGCAAGCTTGAGCAGCCTGGTCTTGAGTTCCGCAACGCGAATGCGTTGCGCCCGGATCTCGGATTCCTGAACTTGCGGTGCAGTGATGATGTCGTTGACGAATGCTTCACCGAACTCAGGCGCAAGGGATTTGAGCCGGGCGGTGGCGAGGTTGTAGTGCTTATCGGCAGCCAGGCGGAAGCCAAGCCCGAACTCAGCGTTGTCCTCGAAAAGAGAGTTCGACCAGGCCGGGCCGCGGCCCTCCAGGTTTTTGCTCCACGGAGTCACAGGCAAATTGCCTCCGTAGATGGACGAGCAGCCGGTCGCATTGGCAACCATCATCCGGTCGCCGAATAGCTGGGAAAGAAGCTTCAGATAGGGCGTCTCGCCACAACCCGCGCAGGCGCCGGGAAATTCAAAGAGCGGCTCAAGAAATTGGACCCCACGCACATTAGCGAAATCCACCCGGGCCCGATCGTTGACCGGAAGACCTTCGAAGAAAGAGATATTCGCGCGCTCCGCCTTAACCAGAGGCGCTTTAGGCGCAAGATTGATGGCCTTGATCCCAGGATCGACGGCGCTGAGCGCCGGGCAGCTTTCCACGCAAAGACCGCATCCGGTGCAATCCTCTACGTAGAACTGCAAAGTGAAGCGAACGTCCGGATATCCGCGAGCGTTGACCGGCGCTGATTTGAAGGTTTGCGGCGCGCCCTCCAACCGAGACTTATCGTAATACTTGGCGCGGATAACACTGTGGGGACAGACAAAGCTGCATTGGCCGCATTGAATACAAAGGTCTGTCCGCCACACCGGCACTTCGTCGGCGATATTCCGTTTTTCCCACGCGGCCGTGCCGGAAGGAAAGGTGCCGTCCACCGGCATGAGGCTCACCGGTATCTGATCCCCGCGCCCCTCGAACATTTTGGCTGTCACCAAAATTACAAACTCGGGCGCGTTCGCGGGCACAGCAGCAGGCCGGTCGAACTGGCTGGCCGCCTCCGCGGGCACCGTAACCTGATGCAGCCGGGACAAAGTATCGTCAACGGCCTTGAAATTCTGCTGCACCACGGCATCGCCCTTCGTTCCGTAGGTCTTGCGAATCGATGCCTTGATCTGGCTAATCGCCTGCTCGCGCGGCAACACGCCGGATAGGGCGAAGAAACAGGTCTGGAGGACAGTATTGGTATGGCTCTTGAGTCCGACCTCTTGCGCGACCCTGGTCGCATCGATCACAAAGAATTTGAGTTTCTTGTCGATAATCTGTTGCTGGACTGAGCGCGGCAGTTGATCCCAAACTATATCCGGACCGTAAGGGCTATTGAGGAGGAAGGTGGCGCCGGTGCCGGCGAGCCTCAACACGTCCTGGCGTTCGAGGAAATGGAACTGATGGCACCCGAGGAAATTGGCTGAGTTGATGAGATAGGGAGAACGAATCGGACGCGGTCCGAAGCGCAGATGTGAAATCGTCTGGGCGCCGGATTTGTGCGAATCGTAAACGAAGTACCCCTGGGCATAGAGCCCAGCGTCTTCGGCGATGATTTTCACGCTGTTCTTATTGGCGCCCACAGTGCCATCCGAACCCAAGCCGTAGAAGACCGCCTGTACAACATCGTTCGGGTTGATAGAGTAGCTTGGATCGACCTCAAGGTTGCTGTGTGAAACATCATCGTTGATGCCGACAGTGAAGCTGTTCCTGGGGCCTGGTTCTTTCAACTCGTCGAATACAGCCTTGGCCATGCCTGGATTGAAATCTTTCGACGATAGTCCGTAGCGGCCGCCGATGACCCTGGGCATGGTCAAGCGCTGGTTACGCGACACGGCCTGGGCAAGCGATTCGACGACATCAAGATAGAGCGGTTCGCCGGTGGCTCCAGGTTCCTTGGTTTGCTCCAGGACAGCGATCGCGCGGCAGGTTGCAGGCAGGGCCGCGAGGAAATGCGACGCCGAGAACGGCCGGAAGAGACGGACCTGAAGTACCCCAACTTTCTCGCCCGCCTTTTGCAAAGCGGCCGCGGTCTCGCGCGCAGTGTCAGCGCCTGAACCCATCAGGATAACCACGTGCCCGGCGTCCTGCGACCCTTCGTACTCGAAGAGTTGATACCGCCTGCCTGTCAGCGCAGCGAACTCATCCATAGTTGTCTGCACAATAGCAGGTAGCGCGGCGTAAAAGGGGCTCGCTGCCTCGCGCGCCTGAAAGAAGGTATCCGGGTTTTGCGCCGTGCCCCGAATAAAGGGATGCTCAGGGTTGAGGGCCCGAGCCTCGATGGGCACGCACTCGTTCGTCATCGATCATCGCTCGAATATCGGAGTCGCTGAGCCTGATTACTGTATTGATCTCGTGAGAGGTGCGGAAGCCATCGAAGAAATGGAGGAACGGGACTCTCGAGCGAAGGGTCGCAGCGTGGGCGATGAGCGCCGAATCATGGGCCTCCTGAACCGAGCCCGAGGACAACATGGCAAAGCCCGTTGTCCGCGTCGCCATTACGTCGGAATGGTCGCCAAAGATCGAAAGCGCCTGCGTCGCTACCGCCCGAGCGGCGACATGGAAGACCGTCGATGTCAGCTCACCGGCGATCTTGAACATGTTGGGAATCATCAACAATAGGCCTTGCGACGAAGTGAAGGTTGTCGTGAGCGCGCCGGCCTGGAGTGCGCCGTGCACCGTCCCAGCCGCGCCCCCTTCGCTTTGCATTTCCTGGACGACCGGTACGTTGCCCCAGATGTTCGTGATCCCGGAAGACGCCCATTCGTCGGCCATTTCCGCCATAGTCGACGACGGTGTGATGGGAAAGATTGCGCACACTTCGCTAACCCGGTAGGCGACATAAGCCGCGGCGGTGTTGCCGTCCATGGTGGCGGTGTTGTCAGCCATTTCGCTCACTTCCCTGCTGTTCCGCTACCATCTCGATGGCGTGGCACGGGCACTGCTCGAAGCAGACGGCGCAACCCGTGCAATTCGGGTAGTTGAACTCATAGCGCCGGCCCGGTCCGAGTTTGATGATCGCTTCCTCGGGACAAGCAGCATAACAGTTGTCGCATTCAAAGCAATTGCCGCAGGAAAGACACCGCTGCGCCTCGTAGTGCGCCTGCTTTTGCGTAAGACCTGCGATCACCTCACCGAATCCGCCGATTCGCTCTGCCGTGCCAAGAGTTTTCTGTGGGCTCGGCTCGGCATCGCTGTAGACCGGCAGATGAAGCATCTTAAAGGTTACAATCGGGTGCTTCAGCGGCGGCTGATAGCGCTCGCCCCGCAGCCAAGCATCGATATGTCGCGCGGCGTGCTTCCCATGGCCAACCGAGATAGTAACCGTTCGCTCGCCAGGCACGATATCACCGCCCGCGAAAATTCCCGGATGCCCGGTCATCATGTCCGGACCGACCTTTACCACTCCATCCTCTGCAAACTCAATTCCAGGTATCTGGCGTAGAAAGCCGCTATCGGTCTCCTGACCAAGCGCTAATACGATCGCGTCGGCCTTGAGCGTTTCGAATCGGCCTGTAGGCTGGGGGCGTCCGTTAGCGTCGAGCTCCATCATCTCAACGGTAAGGTCTGGGCCGATGATCTCTTTGATGCTGGTCAGCCATTTAATCCTGACGCCCTCTTCGACGGCCTCATCCGCTTCGAAGTCGCGCGCGGCCATGTGTGCACGATCACGACGATAGACGATGAGGGCTTCCTCCGCCCCCAGGCGTTTGGCGGTGCGCGCAGCATCCATCGCCGTGTTTCCTCCGCCGTAGATGACGACTCTGCGCCCAAGACGCGGAGGCTCTCCTGTGCTTACGTTGCGCAATAGCGAAATGGCGTCCAGTACCCGTCCTGCATCCCGAGCCGGAATATCAACATGCTTTCCCACACCTGCACCGATTGCAATGAACACGGCATCGAAGTTGCCTGACGACTTTTCTCCGAGCACGTGCTCAACCTTATGGTTGGTCACGATGTTGACGCCCATGGCCCCAATGCGTTGAATTTCCTCCATCAGACTCTGGCGCGGCAATCGGAAGGCCGGGATGCCGAAATGCATCAGGCCGCCCGGCAGCGGACCGGCCTCGTGTATCTCAACTTTATGTCCCATGCGCGCAAGGTGGTACGCGGCCGATAAGCCGCTCGGGCCGGCCCCGATCACGAGGACTCGCTTTCCCGTTGGTGCACCCTCAACCTTCAACGGCCACTTTTCACTGGCCGCGAGGTCGCCGAGAAAGCGTTCGACAGCATGGATGCTCACCGGCGCATCGAGTTCGCTGCGGTTGCAACTACTCTCGCAAGGGTGATAGCAAACTCTGCCGTGCACAGACGGCATTGGGTTGTCGCGTACCAGGGCTTGCCATGCCTCACGGTACCTTCCCGCTTGGGCCAGGTCGAGCCACGCTTGGATGTTCTCGCCGGCTGGGCAAGCGTTATTGCAGGGTGGCAAAAGATCAATGTAGACAGGACGCTGGTAACGTACTGGACCGGTGCCCTTCCCGTGGGTCAGGTCAACGACCGGCGTCATATCACTTGGCTTGGCAACCATTGCCCCGTCTCCAATTAGTTCCATGCCCGGCCTGGGTTAAAAGGACGATCGCGCATCCAAAGAATCAAGACTCAGTAAAGGACCAGCTGTGTTCGACAGGGTCCGGCGAAGCACAACGACCGCTGATTTCCTTGATGTGGATGCAATAGAATGTGGTGACATCGCGGTCGAATTCCTGGCGGGTCTGGGCGGCCGCGACTCCGGTTTGCCACCACAAAGACCTGGCCTTCTCCAGCATCGATTGGGCCAGCTGCCTACGGTCAGCGTACTCCGGGATGTCGGGATATTCTTCGTAGCTTCCTTGAACGACAACGCTCGCCCATTTGTTATGGCTTAGAACTTCATCGGCTTCCACACATACCAGAGGATTCAAACGCATCCATGCGATCTTTTGGCCTATGGTGGCAAAACCGTAGAGGTGGCCGTGATCGGAAGCAAAGTACATCGGTGCAATGTATGGTTGATTGTCGCGAGCGCAGGCAATGCGCCCGAAGCCCAGTCGGGCTAGCAACTCCTCACATTCCTGGCGACTCATCTCTCTCACAAGCATGGCGGTAACTCCTTAGGAGACGGTGGCAACTGAAACACTTTCACGGATACTCGACATTACTATAAGGAGCCGGTTACCCGTTTGGATGTGATGCTTATCACTTCGAAAGCATGATCTGCCATCAGCAGTCGAAGACAATCGATGCCGTTGCAAAGGAAAGTCCACCGCCTGATCTCGTACCGGCAAGGCGGCAGTTCGCAAGCTAGACTGCCGGCCGGATTCAGCTTACCTTGCTTACGTGCTGGGCTGGATTTGCTCTTCGAGCTTTTCCAGCTTGCCTCTTATGTGCCCGTACTCGATCGTGGCCGTGATGATCCGATTCAAGTCATGGGCAGTTTCAGCGTTCTCATCGAGGTAGTCTGCATAGTACCCGGAAACAGGGCGAGCCTGATTCTTGTTGAGGTGGTTGATCGCAGCAGTTGTGTTCTCTGTGAGCTCGCGTAGCAAAGGCAGCACCCGGTCGACCCCCTTTTGCCGCCAGGTGGAAGCCTCGCTTCGTTCCGCCTCGAGCTTGGCAATCGTGCGGCTCAATTGATTCACATGACCTTTGACTGCCTGAAGCAGGGTGGCATGCATTTGCCAGGCAACATCGTTGTGCAGCAAGCTTTGCATCTGGTCGGCGTCGTAATCCAGGGATGCCGATTGTTGAGCGGCCAGCGAGAGGAGGTTGCGGACATTCTGATTTTCAGCATTATCGATTGCCATAGCGCGGTTAACAATCATCAAGGAAGTTGGCAGAAGCATGAGCGCCAACACATGGCGGCGCACGACCGTGAATAGGATACTCATATCGATTCCCCCGTTGAAGTGTTGTCTACTCCTACTTAGTTGTTGCCTCATTAGCAGGCCGGGGCAAAAGCATGTAGTCTCGCATCCGCAGTCATTTCCGACGAGTGCAAAGCTCCCAAGAGCCTATGCGAGATTTCTCTCTTCGCCGCAACCTCGGCCTCCTACAGCCGGAACTCTAACGTAAGAACTATGGCAGAGGTTACGCAGCCCTGCTGTGATGACCATCACCGGCCTCTATGCGCTTCCGGCTCAGCTTCAGAAGAAATAGATGTCTAAGTGCGGGAAGATACTCGGCTTTCGATGCTAGTCGCCAGTTGCACGATCCGAATTAGCGTCCACACAAGCCGTCTCCACCGCCCACCTGGGCGGGCGCGGCTGAGACACATCAGCCCTCCGAGCGACAACCGAGGCCCAGATTCCAGTCTTCGAAACGAGTCCGCGCTGACACAGCCTCCTGCCAAGACACTGTGCATTGCTCCTGTGACGGACATCACTGCCACCATTGGACCTAACAGTTATGGTTATTAGGATTTTAGGGAATGCTAAGGTCGTCCCGGAAACGAAAGGCTGCTGAACGACCCGAGGTAAAGCGAGGACTAATATGTCCAAATGTATGGAAAGCTTCAAGACACTTATGCTCGCCACCGATCTTTCGGATGCATCGTGTGGCGCATTAAGCTGTGCTACCCGCTGGGCCAAGCTTCTATCCGCAAAGATCTTGATTGTCCACATAGTTGACCCGAATTCCGTTCCGCAGCATGCGGCTCAAAGACAATCCACTTTATCTGGGTTGATAGACTCTGCTGAGGATGAACTACAGAGGACGGCCATGGCTCTCTCGGAAGATCTGATACGCCATGCGACCATTGTCCGGCTGGGTCCTATTCGAGAAACGCTTCTCCAGCTGATTGACGAGCGCGAGGTGGATCTGCTCGTAATTGGCACCAGCGGCAAGGGTTGCAAGAATGGAGACGGGATGGGCTCGGTTGCCGAGATGCTCTTGCGAGCCATGCCGTGTCCTGTTCTGACGGTTGGAAGGTGTGTGAGGCAGGATGCATTTGAAGGCACCCATTTACGCCGTATTCTATTCCCCACTGATTTCTCTGAAGTTTCGTACGGAGCACTGAGCTACGCTGAATCTCTCACCAGCTATATTTGTGGGAGGTTGCTGTTCTTGCATGTCGACGACGGCGTGCCCGGTTCTGTGGCCACAGCAGCCGCGGGATCGTTGGAGGAGCGCGCCAAGTTCGAAGCTATGGTGAAAACCATGACTGACCCGGCAATGGTGGCCGAATACATCTATTACGGAGGGTCGCCCGCAAATGCCATCGTTGCAGCTGCAACCGAAAGACAAGCAGATTTCATTGTTCTTGGCGTACATGGATGCAGCACAGGGGAAGGAGCGCGGCCTCACGTAGCTTACGACGTGATACGGCTGGCAAAATGCCCAGTGCTCACTATTTGTCCACTAACCGAAAGAGGAGCTGCGGGGGCTACGCTGCAAAGCGTGGCCTCACGTTGAACCAGCTTTTCGCCTGGCAACGCTTGGCTATCCCTGTCGCGGAGTTCCATGTCATCCGTGCGGTCGATGGGAAGGAATACATTTCCGAACCGGGTCGCCGTGGTGTTCAAGCAAATTACTTGTTCCTGCGTTCCGCGTGGAGGCTACGCTCCTTCCTCATGGAACCGGCAATACCTTGGGAAGAAGAGTGTGTCATCTGTCTGCGTGGGTAATATGGTCAAAGAAGCAATTGGAACTATCCAGGAGGTTCAGGGACCGGTGGTAACCGTGTCCTGCCCCGTCCTGCCCCCTCTTCATCGAGCCATCGAGACGCACACCGATGAGGCACACTATTTGTTGGAAGTCTTTCAACATATCGACGAAACCAGTCTTCGCGCAATCGCCCTTCATCGTGCCTCTGGCCTCAAACGTGGACTGCCTGTCTACGACTTAGGTGCGCCGATTCACGTACCGGTAACACCCGCCTGTTTAGGTCGCATGCTCGATGTCTTTGGTCATCCATTGGACGGTGGTACAGCACTCATTCCTGAAGGATTTCGAAATATCCTGGGCCGCCCGGTCCCGTTGCATAAGTCATCCGCAACACGAGAAGTCTTGGAAACGGGGATCAAGGTGATCGACCTGATGTGTCCGTTTATCAGGGGCGGCAAGGCAGGCCTGTTTGGGGGCGCCGGCGTGGGCAAAACGGTCCTGATTACAGAGTTCATGCACTCCATCGCGAAGACGCATCGTGGAGTATCTGTATTTGCCGGGGTTGGCGAGCGCATACGCGAAGCTCACGAGCTATGGCATGAGATGCAATCCAGCGGAGTGATGGCACAAACTCTTCTTGTCTTCGGGCAGATGGATGAATCGCCTGGAGTACGCTTCCGCGTGGGTCTCTCTGCTCTCACATATGCAGAATACTTGCGGGACACGCTTCATAGGGAAGTTCTGTTTGTCATGGATAATGTTTACCGTTTCGTTCAGGCGGGGAGCGAGATCTCGGGTCTCCTGGGCCGGATGCCGGCAGCGGTTGGCTACCAACCAACGCTTATGACCGAAATCGCGGAGGTTGAGGAGCGTATTCTCTCCACGGAGCAGGCTGCCGTCACGTCTGTCCAGGCCGTCTACGTACCTGCTGACGACATGACCGATCCGGCGGTAAGCGGCATTTTAAGCCATCTCGACACAACGGTGATTCTCTCCCGTACCCAGGCTGGCAAAGGAATCTATCCAGCGGTCGATGCCTTGCAGTCAAAAAGCAAGTTTATGGATCGCTATTTCCTGGGCGACCAGCACTACGCCGTCGCGCAGGCGGTTCGGGAACACCTTGCGAGGTACCGGGACCTTCAAGACATAATCACCATGCTTGGAACTGAGGAACTAGCACCGCA
This sequence comes from uncultured Acidobacteriaceae bacterium, assembly GCA_963788515.1. Taxonomy (GTDB): domain Bacteria; phylum Acidobacteriota; class Terriglobia; order Terriglobales; family Acidobacteriaceae; genus PALSA-350. The sequence continues at coordinate 35,722 of CAWBGZ010000014.1, read as the reverse complement.
GGATCGCCTGATCGTCCAGCGGGCACGAAAACTACAGCGTTATCTCACCCAGCCGTTCCATGTCACCGAGGAACACACTGGGATTAAAGGAGTATCTGTACCCCTCGAAAACACCGTCAAGGATTGCGAAATCATCATCACGGGCAAGCTGGACAGTGTACCGGAAGATAAGTTTTACATGATAGGTTCGGGTGCCGGGATTGCGCCATGAAGACATTTCGGCTTCATCTTATGAGCATGACGCGCTCGGAGCTAATTCCGGATGTTGTTCGGTTTACGGGCCGCGATGCAGCCGGTAGCTTCGGCCTTCTCGCAAATGCCTTCCGAAGAGTGACGGTATTGGTCTTCGGACTGGCGCATTTGCAGGACGCCGCAGGCAACCTGGAATATCTGGCGTTGCCGGGCGGCCTCCTTTACTTCGTGGGGAACGAGCTTCGTATCACAACCACACACTTCATACGCAGTTCCAGTCTCGACGAAATATCCGCAGCGTTGGATCGTGAATTACGGCAAGAGGAGGAGGAGCTCCATACCATAAAACAAAGCCTCCATCGCCTCGACGAGGAAATCCTACGCAGAATGTTCGAGCTGAAAGGAAGAGGTCGATATGAATGATGGCCCTAATTCCGCAAAACTCAGAACAAGCGTTCATGTTCAGGCAGGCAGAATCCGAAAAGCGGAGAAGGCACGGAGCACCTTGCTTGCTAATACGATTTACCTGGGAACCCTGGGTGTGGTTTTTGTACTTCCCGTTATCGGCGGCGCTTACCTCGGCACCTGGCTTGATAACCGCATGAAGGGTTATTCCTTCAGCTGGACATTAACCATGATCCTATTGGGTGTTTTTGTGGGCGCCATCGATGTATATCTCTTCGTTCGGGAGCATTGAGATGTCTCTAACGAATCTTCCCGTCGTACTGCTCAATGTTGCCTGGAGGCCCTCCGGGAGCGTGATCACTTCCTGGGGCATCATGGTATTTCTTGGCGTCGCATCGTGGCTTTCGACGCGCAGGCTTCGTGAAAGGCCTGGGAGCTTTCAGGTTGTTCTGGAGGGGATAGTTCTGGCTATGCAAGAAGCCATTGAATCGGTCTTGCCCGGAAGAGCCGAACTCGTATTTTCGTTCGTCGCGACTCTGTGGATCTTTGTCTTTGTCGCCAATCTGGCTGGTATTATCCCCGGCCTGCACTCACCGACGGCCGACCTGGCGGTTACGTCAGCACTGGCCGTTCTCGTCTTTCTATCGGTTCACTGGTTCGGTATTAAGGCGGAAGGTATCATGGCTTATCTGAAGCATTACATCAGCCCCAGCCCTATCCTGCTTCCCTTCCACCTGATTAGCGAGATTTCCAGAACGCTAGCCCTGGCAGTCCGGCTTTTCGGTAACGTGATGAGCCTGGAGATTGGGTACGCCTTGATCCTGCTAGTCGCCGGCTTTTTGGTTCCGATTCCACTGCTGATGCTTCATCTGGTCGAGGCCGTGATTCAGGCATATTTGTTTGGCATGCTTGCGCTGATTTATATCGGTGGAGGCATTCAGGCCCAGGAAATCCGGCTACAAAGGAAAAGAGGTGCAATTTGAAAGACATGTATTCATTCGTAACCTTTTCTACGGTGGTTGCGGGACTTGGAATTGTTTTCGGCACCATGTTGCCGGCCATTGCGATGGGCAAGGCCATCAGCAAGGCTCTGGAAGCGCTGGCTCATCAACCCGAGGCAGAGAGTTCGATCACGCGGGCATTGTTTGTAGGGCTGGCTATGATCGAGTCGCTTTCGATCTATTGCCTGGTGATCGTCCTGATTATCCTCTTCCGCAATCCGTTAATCCAGTACCTAACGAAGCCGTGATGGGAGAGGTCTCAAGTGGAACTAAGCTGGACGACCTTTGTTCTTGAGGTCATCAACTTTTTGGTCCTGGTATGGCTGCTCAAGCGGCTTTTCTATGCCCCTGTAAAGAAGGCCATTGCGCAGCGGCGGTCTGCCGTCGAAAAGACGCTGCAGGACGCGACATCGGTAAAACATGAGGCCGAGGAGTTGAAGTCCCAGTACCAGGGCCGCCTGCAAAAATGGGAAGAGGAAAAAGCACGCCAACAAGAAGAGCTCCGCAAGGAGATCACCGCGGAGAAGACCCAGCAACTGAAAGTGCTGGAAACATCTTTGGCAATGGAACGGCAAAAGGCGCAGGCGCAGCGGGAAAGGGAGGCTGCCGAGGAGCGCGCGAACGATGAGAAAGAAGCAATCAAGCATGGGTTGGAATTCACCGCTCGCCTCCTCATCGATCTCGCCTCTCCTGAAATCGAAGAAAGGATCGTAGACTTGGTGACGAAGAAACTCGCCTCGGAGCGCGCAGAGGATCTGCCGGTTTCCAGAGCACAGTCAGGGAATCACTGGACGACTATCCTGGTGCGATCCGCCTATTCCCTGGCCGAACCGCACCGCCAGACGCTAGCCGCAGCTCTACGGAGCAGGTTCGGGGCTGAGCCACCAATCACCTTCGAGGTGGATCAGAGACTCATCGCCGGGGTAGAGGTTGCCATCGGGGCATTTGTACTGCGTGCCAATCTTCGCGATGAGCTCGAATATTTTTCCACGATGAGCACCCATGAGCACTGATGTCAATGCGCCCGCTGGTTCGCTGCTTGCTGCGCAGAAGAACTGGCTGTTGCAATACCAGTTCACACCTCGCATCGTCGAGCGCGGGAAAGTCCTTTCGGTAGGAGATGGAATTGTCTGGATCGAGGGGTTGCCCTCGGCATCCATCGACGAGGTTCTGCACCTGGAAGACGGCAGCCGCGCCATGGTCTTTCACCTTACCCAGGACCTCATTGGTGCAATTCTGGTTGAGCAGACAGAAGGATTGAGCGCTGGAAAAGTGGCTCACCACTCAGGAATGCGACTGGGCATCCCCTGCGGGGAGGCGCTCCTCGGCAGGGTTCTGGATCCGCTCGGCAATCCTTTGGATGGCGGAACCCACCCGCAATGCGAGGCCTGGGGGGACTTGGATGTTGCATCTCCGCCAATCGTAGCCCGCGACTTTGTGAATCGTCCGCTTCTGACCGGGAATAAAATCATCGACACATTGATACCTATTGGGAAAGGCCAGCGGCAGCTGTTGATCGGGGACAATGGCCTCGGAAAGAGCTCGCTGGCGCTTGATATCGTTGTCAACCAGCGTGATAAAGACGTACTTTGCATCTACGTCCTTGTCGGGCAAAAGCGTTCTAGTGTCCTTAACACGATTCAAATGCTGAAGGATAGCCACTCGTTGGAGCACACGGTGCTGGTGGTTGCAGAGGCGACGGCCCTTCCCGGGCTCCAGTATCTGGCCCCTTTTGCAGGATGCGCAGTTGCCGAGTACTGGATGCGAAAAGGTCGCGACACACTCGTCGTATACGATGACCTGACCGCCCACGCGAAGACCTACCGCGAGCTTTCACTTCTTCTGCGCCGCCCCCCTGGCCGTGAAGCATATCCGGCGGATATCTTTTTTCTTCACTCGCGGCTACTGGAACGGTCCACTTGTCTTGCGCCGCAATACGGAGGAGGGAGCATGACTGCTCTTCCCATTATTGAGACCGAGCAGGGCGAGATCGCATCGTATATTCCTACAAACCTTATCTCGATCACGGATGGCCAGGTCTACTTCGACTCCGCTCTTTTCGCTTCTGGATTTCTCCCCTCGATCGACGTGACGAGGTCCGTCTCACGGGTTGGAGGGAAGGCACAGCCTCCTGAAGTGAAAGATGAAGCCGGAAGAATGAAACTGGATTACCTCCAGTACATGGAACTGGAAGTATTCACCCGCTTTGGCGCCAAGCTGGAGAGCTCAATACAAAAGAAGATCGAGCGTGGCCGAATCCTTCGCGAAATTCTCAAGCAAGAACGTCTTAGTCCCGTTTCGATCGAACGCCAAATGGCGTGGCTTGTGGCGTTCAATGATGGGCTGCTCGATGACTTGGCCCCTGCGAAGATCCATGCCGTGCTTGAAAGCTTGTTCGCATGGACCTCAACATCGAGTCTGACTTTGGCGGCAACGCGCGATCAGTGGCGCTCAGCGGTGGAAGCTTGGAAAAAGTCAGGCGGCGTTTCGTGAGCAAGCTCTCCGATCTTCAGTCGCGGATGCGCTCACTCCGTGATATTGCAGCCATCCTTAATGCAATGAAGAATCTTTCCCTGGTGGAGATTACGAAGATCTCACGGTTCTATGTGGTTCAGCAGGAGTTATCTCAGACGATCGAATCCGCACTTGCTGATTTTCAGCGATTCTACGGAGTTCCGCCCGGTCCCACGACAGACCCCGGATCGCTCTACGTTCTCATCGGATCCGAAAGAGGCTTTTGTGGCGGCTTCAATGAAATGGTGCAAAGAGAGCTGGAAGCCACTGCCAGTAAAGGTACTTCTCCCCGGCTGATTGTTGTGGGTCGAAAACTAGCGCTGAAATTCCTGGAAGACAACCGGGTGATCGCATCTTTGGATGGGCCCGGTGCGGCCGAGGAGATACCATTTGTAATCTCTCAGCTCGCCAAGGAGCTGGCTCGATCGCGCGATTCACGTTGGACGATCATTCACAACTCATACAAACGTGGGGAGACCTGCGTAGACACAACATCCCCGTTCGAGTTTGCTCGGCAGGAGGTGACGATTCCCTTCAGCTTCCCACCGCTCATTAACCTGCCACCGTCACAGCTGCGTCCCCAACTGTTCGAGCAATACTTGTTTGCTCTATTCTATGGAGTCTTCTATGCATCCTTCATAGCCGAGAATCATGAAAGACTTCGGCATATGGATGGAGCTTTAAACAGAATCGGTCAAGAGGAACAACGTCTCGGGCTGCTCGTAAATGCGCTCCGGCAAGAATCGATTACGGAAGAGCTCGAAATAATTATGCTCAGTACTGGAAAATCCAGTTAAGCCAGATAAATGGCCAAACCACAATGTTGCACATCTGACTCAACGCGTTGTCGTCTTTCGCGGCCGTAGATCTACCTTGGGCGACGAGGTCTTCGCGCACCTTGTGTCAGCAACGAAGTAAACGCAATATCGAAGTCATAGTCTTGTTTCTTGAGTATTCAAGTATCCCTTTTCAACCAGTCTCTCGATTATGCGCGAAGCTGCGCGTTCAGGGCTTTCGTTGTCTCCATGCACGATGAGATCTGGCTTTTCTGGAGATTCATACTCCACTTGCAAGCCCGGCACAGCATCTGCTTTTCCTTCGAGCCCCAGGCGGTAGATCCCTTTGGGATCTCGATGGATGCAAAGGCTGAGCGGCGAATCAACGTAGATCTCTAAGAATTTACTGATCTGCTGTCGTGCTTTTTCGCGGTATTGAAGGCGATTGGCCGTGGCATCGAAAATGACCGGAACTCCATGCCGTGTGAGCAAGACTCCCACATAGACCATTTGGTCATAGAAGATCTCGCGCTCCTCCTCGTTGTACACCGGATGGCGTACGAACACTTTTCGGAGAGCATCGGATTCAAGCACTGCGACGTCAACACCACGAGCGGCCAGTTGGGCAGTCAGCTCTGCCACAAGCGTCGACTTGCCCGACGCCGGCAGCCCCGTGACCCAACCGGAAAAAGCGGGCTCAATTCTAGGCGCCACAGTAACGGTTCACCTGCAAGGGATCAAAACTATCGGAATCGAGTACAGAGGTGATCAAAGTGAACAGCCGCTGCCGGACCGCGTCCGATAGTGTCGGATACCATAGTGGGCTTGCCATGACGAGGCCCCGAAACGCTAGAAAGGGAGCGAAGACCTGCAGCATTTCACGATCGCCGGTTGCCGCTAAATAACGTTCCCAGAAACGGAGGAATAATGTCTCAAAAGCGCCTTCCAGACGTTGATTACGTTGCAGGGAAAAGAAAAGATAATTCATCGTTAAACAAGCCACGTCATCGGCCGGATCGCCATATTCCCCTCGAGAGCGATCCAGGACCGTGAAATCGATACCAGATCGAAACAAGATATTCCAAGGGTGAAAATCACCGTGGACCTGGCAGAGTCTATGAACGCGCCCCCTTAGCTGCCACCGCCAATCCAGACAACTATGCTCTACTCGAGCGAGTAGCTTTTTTGTAATCCATGGGTGTTCAGGATATTCATCAGCAATGCCCATGATGCATTCTCCGTGCCCCACCAACTCTCGAATGCGCCGGACGTACAACTCCGGATTGTCAGATTGTCAGCCTTCTCTGAATGCACCTCAACGAGGTAATCGCAGAGCGCGTCTGCACGGTCGAGGTCTGGGGGCGCTGAGCATTGCTCCGTCTCGCAGCCTCTTCAGATCTTGAGCGTACGGTTCACCTTCGACATATTCAATCAGCAGGAAGAACTCCATGACACCGCCTAGAGTAGAGAGACTTCCATCGGACTGGAATCCGCCGACATCGAATGTGCGCACATGACAGGGCAGTTTATTGAATGAGCGGTTCTCCCGCAGGAGAACCTGAGCACGGTCTTCCATGTGTTCATGTCCAAATGGACCAGGGTGCATGGTGTGCAGAACGGCTGACCTATGCTCGCAGGCCAGCTGGTAGTCAAGGCGCATGGGAGTGCCGTATCCACAGAACTTGATTGACTTGTCGCTCGGATTCTCTCCAAGCGGCGCTAAGCCAGTCAGAGTGACTGGCTTCTTGAAGAGCGATGACAGATACGCTTCAAGATCGTTCGCCTTCAATTCAGGCATCTTGCATCTCCTTCCGGAGGCACTCAGTCGCGAAGGAGTGCTCCTACGGGTTCCAACGCAGCCGACCGCACTGAGGGCACGCCGTTCACGAATATTCTGCCAAAACTCCGCGTAGTGCTCACTTTGCTAGAAGATGGCTACTTATCCGTCAGCGCTTCCACCCCCGGCAGCTTCTTGCCTTCTAGAAACTCCAGCGACGCGCCACCGCCGGTCGAGATGTGCTTAATCTGATCCGCAACCCCGGCTTGCTTCACTGCCGCCACCGAGTCGCCGCCGCCGATAATCGAAATCGCGCTCTTGTTGGCCGCAACCGCTTTCGCGATCTTCGTCGTCCCCACGGCAAACGCCGGCATTTCGAAGACGCCCATCGGCCCGTTCCACACGATGGTGGCCGCGTCCCCGATCTCCTTCTCGAACAACACCACCGTCTTGGGCCCGATATCCAGCGCCATCCAATCCGCTGGGAACGGCTCGTCCCCTTCGAAAATCTTCGTCTGCGCATCGGCCGCGAACTTATCCGCCAGCACATGGTCGATCGGCAACAGGAAACGCACGCCTTTTGCTTTGGCCTTGGCCAGAGCTTCCTTCGCTACATCGATCTTGTCCGCTTCGAGCAGCGACTTGCCCACCTCCTGCCCCTTCGCCTTCAGGAAGGTGTAAGCCATGCCACCGCCGATCAGCAGCGCATCGACCTTGCTTAGCAGATTGTCGATCACGCCAATCTTGTCTGAAACCTTGGCCCCTCCCAGGATCGCCACAAATGGTCGCGTCGGAGATTCCAGGGCCTTGCCCAGGTAGTTGAGCTCCTTCTCCATCAAGAGGCCAGCAGCGCTCTGTTTCACGAAGTGCGTGCTCCCCTCCGTCGAAGCATGCGCCCTGTGCGCCGATCCGAAGGCGTCGTTCACATACACGTCGCACAGCGAAGCCAGCTGCTTCGAAAACTCCGGATCGTTCTTCTCTTCCTCTGGGTGAAACCGCAGGTTCTCCAGCAGCAGCACCTCTCTCGGCTCCTGCTGCCGCGCCATCTCCTTCGGGATGTTACCCACGCAGTCCGGCGCAAAAGCCACATTCGTCTTCACGCCGAGCCGCCGATCGAGCAGTGCTCGCAGACGATCCGCCACCGGGCGCAGACTGCACTTTAGATTCACCTTGCCCTTCGGCCTTCCCAGATGCGATGCCAGAATCAGCTTGGCCTTGTGGCGGAGCGCGTACTCAATCGTCGGTAATGTTTCCTTAATGCGCGTGTCGTCGGTGATCTCCGAGCCGTCGTCGGTGAGAGGTACATTGAAATCTACGCGCATGAAGACGTGCTTGTGCTCGAGGTTCAGGTCGCGAATCGATAGCTTTGCCATACAGCCTCCTTCAATCCCCGGTGCCCTTGCATTTGTTCCCCTTAAGGCGCGCGGAAGGAACCAACGCAACCGCCTCAGTCTCCACGCGCCATGTTGACTGCAGCAGCCCGGCGACCAGGAACATAGTGGCTGGGGACCGAATCGTACGGAAGAATTCGCCGTGCGCTTTGACCACCATGCGCGCTTCAGGCTTCTCCAGCGTCCCTCCGAATAATTCCGCTGCAGAAGAGTTGAACTACAGACCCTTCTCCGCCAGGAAGAGGATCAGGTCGCGTACCCGGCACGAGTAGCCCCACTCGTTGTCGTACCAGCTGATGACCTTCGCCATGTTGCCCACAACCTTGGTCAGCGGGCCATCCACAATCGACGAACGGTCGTCGCCCTTGAAGTCGCTCGAAACCAGCTGGTTGGTGTCATAGCCGAGAATGCCCTTGAGTTCGCCCTCCGAAGCCGCTTTCAGCGCGGCGTTGACGGCGTCCCTGGTGATGGGCTTCTCCGCCAGGAATGTCAGGTCGACCACCGAGACATTTGGCGTGGGTACGCGGATCGCAAACCCGTCCAGCTTGCCTTCCACCTCGGGAATAACCAGCTCTCAGCGCCATCGCCGCACCCGTCGAGGTCGGAATCATCGACAGCGCCGCCGCCCGTGCGCGCCGCAGGTCCTTGTGCGGGAAGTCCAGAATCACCTGGTCGTTCGTATAGCTGTGGATCGTCGTCATGATGCCCGACACGATCCCGAATTTCTCCACCAGCACCTTCACTACCGGGGCCAGGCAGTTCGTGGTGCACGAGGCGTTCGAGATGATGTTGTGCTTCGCCGGATCGTACTTGCCCTCGTTCACTCCCAGCACCACGGTCAGATCCTCGTTGGTCGCCGGAGCCGAGATAATGACCTTCTTCACCGACCCGCGCAGATGCGCCTTCGCCTTGGCGCCATCGGTAAACCGTCCCGTCGACTCCACCACCACCTGCGCGCCCACTGAATCCCACGGCAGCAGCGCCGGATCTTTCTCCGCGAACACCTTGATCTTCTTGCCGTCGACCGCGATAGAATCGTCGTCAGCCTTGACCTCGTTCTTTAGATTGCCAAGGATGGAGTCGTACTTCAGCAGGTGAGCGAGGGTTGCGGGGCTGGTGAGGTCGTTAACAGCGACAAAATCGATATTCGGATTGCCGAGCGATGCCCGCAGTATGTTGCGGCCGATGCGCCCAAACCCGTTGATCCCAACCTTGACTGCCATAGAGGTTTATCTCCTTGCCTCAATTCTTACAGGTGCGTTCGTCTGCTCATGTGATCCGGATCACAGTGACTCTTAACCCGAGTTGGATTGTTGGCTTTGCACGGCGCACGGTTAATCCCCCATGCTGGCCTCATTCGGCATTTTCCAAATAGTGATGACGAAGAGACGCGAGATTGCCATCAAGTTCGTAAACGAGCGGTACACCAGTGGGAATGTTCAGATCGATAATCTGCTGATCTGAGACGTTATCCAGGTACTTCACGAGAGCCCGCAGGCTGTTTCCATGGCCGACAATCAACACCTGCCTCCCCGACTGGATGCTGGGGGCAATCAGTTGATGCCAGCAAGGCAGAAAGCGCGCCACCGTATCTTTGAGAGATTCCGTAAGAGGAAGTTGTTGTTTCGGGATGTCCTTGTAGCGTGGCTCGTTCCCTGGATAGCGGGGGTCTGCCTGGTCCAGCTCCGGCGGCCGAATGTCGTAACTCCGGCGCCAGAGTTTCACCTGGTGTTCCCCGTACTTCGCTGCCGTTTCAGCTTTGTTGAGGCCTTGTAATGCTCCATAATGCCGTTCGTTGAGACGCCAGTCGCGTTGAACAGGAATCCACATGAGGTCCATCTCGTCCAACACGATCCACAGTGTGCGTATCGACCGTTTCAGCAGCGATGTAAAGGCGATGTCGAAGTTATATCCCTGCTTCTTCAGTATCAGGGCCGCCTTACTCGCCTCTTGTCTGCCCTTCTCCGATAGGTCAACATCCGTCCAACCTGTGAAGAGGTTCTCCTTGTTCCAGACACTCTCTCCATGGCGAAGCAGGACGACTTTGTGCATCTCAGTACTCCTGTTGCTGGGAACTGACTCCACGCAGCAGTCCGCCAGCATAGCCACTCACCTGTTCGCGCGACTCTTCCATACGGGCGCAACCCGCGGCAAGTTCAGGGCCGGGGCTATTCTCCAGTGCTTCTTTCACGGCTTTACCGCTTACCGTCTCGTGCTTGAGCAGTTGCTGAGCCAATATCTTCAACGCTGGCTGATGAGCTGACAACAATTCCTGGGCACGCGTGTATTGTTCGGTTACCAGACGCTGGACTTCTCCGTCAATCACTTGTCGAGTCTCCGGTCTGATCTGACTGTTATCCTCGACCGATCCACCCAGGTACTGCAGCTGTTGACCTGCGTAGCGCACTGAGCCAAGCTTATCGCTCATGCCAAATTCCGTGACCATATGGCGGGCCAGTTCGGTCGCTCGCATAATGTCGTCCGTGGCCCCGGTGCTGATCGTTCGGAACTCCACCATCTCGGCGGCCCGCCCGCCCAACATGACGGCGATCCTGTCCTCCAGTTCGTCGATCGTGAGCAGATAGCGGTCTTCGGTTTGCATCTGCATGGTGTAGCCCAGGGCTCCACGGCTGTGTGGAACGATGCTGATTTTTATGACCGATTCGCCATTCGGCACCAGCTCAGCGACCAGAGCGTGGCCAGACTCGTGGTATGCAACCGTGGTGCGTTCCTTTTTGTTCATTACCCGACTCTTCTTCTCGGAACCTGCGATCACCCGTTCGATAGCAGCCTCGAAATCATTCAACGTGACTGCCGGCGCCTTGTGCCGGGCAGCGAGGAGTGCCGCCTCATTCATGGCATTTGACAGGTTAGCGCCGCTGAACCCGGCTGTCATCCGCGCGGGTCGCTCCAGATCAAAATCCGCCGCCAGTTTTACATTCCCGCTATGGATCCGCAGGATCTGTACTCGGCCGATAAGATCGGGATTCCCTATGGCAATCTGGCGATCGAAACGGCCAGCACGCAGAAGTGCCGGGTCAAGCACTTCCGGACGGTTTGTGGCCGCCATTATGATTACTGGTGCATTGGCGTCAGTCTTGAACCCATCAATTTCGGCCAGCAACTGATTGAGGGTCTGCTCCCGCTCGTCGTTGCTTCCAAGGCGTATGACTCCTCCCCGGCTCTGACCGATGGCATCAATCTCGTCTATGAAAACGACCGAAGGAGCTACCTTGCGCGCCTGCTCGAACAGGTCTCGGACCCGAGCTGCCCCGACCCCCACAAACATCTCAACGAATTCGGCGCCGCTGGTCTCGAAGAATGCGACCTGGGCCTCCCCGGCCGTGGCTTTGGCGAGCAGTGTCTTACCTGTGCCCGGTGGGCCAACCAACAATACTCCCTTGGGGATATGCCCACCGAGTCGCGCGAATTGCTCGGGCGCCTTCAAGAACTGGATGATCTCCTGCAGCTCCGCGATGGCTTCATCCGCGCCGCCGACATCTTTGTAAGTAACCGTAACGTCCTCGGGCTTGACCTCGATCGCTTTGCTCTTGCCGACCCCAAAGATACCACCGAGCCCTGGGCTATTACTGCTCCCCATTCGTCCGTACGCGAGGTACCAAAAGCCGCCCAGCAATGCGAGCGGCATAAGATACTCCAGCAGAAATCCGCCTATAGGGTTAGGTGGACGCTGGAACCGGTAGTTTGCCTTTGCATTTGGTAACTCTTCGATCAGCTTGGAGTCGCCTGCAGGCGCAGGTACGGTATCGAATGGGACAACCGCGGGAGATCCGTCTGGCTTTGGGTTTTTCATCTGCCCAATAATGTCCCTTTGGCCGATGGTTACCTCTGCAATTCGACCGTCAGCCAGGTTTTTCATAAACTCACTGTACGGAATTTCTATCCTGCTGTTCAGCGGAGCTACGAGGAGTACCTGGAACAGCCACAAGACGAGCAGGCTCGTGCCGCTTTCCACCTGACCCTATGAGGCGTGGATGCTCTCGATACCCTCTACGCACGATACGAGAATCGGCTAGTGACGGGCATCACAGAGCTAATCAAGCAAGTTCGATAGCCTCTCCTTGACATCAACTTTTCTACTTCAGACGGGGAGACGATATGGCGCAAGAACAGACTTGTTGCAGACTTTGCAGAGACAATACATTCACACGAACGATCAGGTTAACAAGAGAAAGCGAGGGAAATCATTATTTGGTGGAAACAGTGAATACAAGCTTCGATGGGAAAGCAGGATGCGGCGCATCTCCCTCTATAAGTCCAGAGTTTTCATGGAAACACTTCGCAACTCTGCCGGACGCTGAGGCTTCTGTAAATGCACAATATGAAGCCAGTCTAAAGGAGGGGTTCAGTCCTCTACCTCCTGCACCTATGTAACTGCTGACGCGGCGGTCAGAGTATGTGGCCGACAATCATCGGAGAGCGCGAGCAAGCGGCGGTGGGTGGCCGACAGCTGATGCCGCAGGTCATGGATGAGGCCGCGGGGCGCAAAGCCGGCGCTGATGACGCGTTCGGTGACCTAGGGTGATCGACCTCAGAGAAGAGACGGCGGATCTGGTTCCTGCTGGGCCTTGCTGGATTCGCCGTGTCTCAGTTCTCATCAAATGATCAACCACGCCACAACAGGTCCTTGTGGTCGAATTGGTTATGGTGTACAAAGTCTTCAATATCACGGCGGACGCGAACAGAGGTATCTGAAGCAACCAGGGGATGTCCGAGGGCGCAGGCGAAAGCGATTTTCATATGTTGAGGGATGTGGAGGAGATTCCGTACCTTCTTCTCCACCGGGCCGTCGCTAAAGACGGTCAACACATGGAAGCCGATCCCGAGAGACTGGCTCATTAGCCACATATTCTCCATTACGCAGCCAAGGCTCATGTGGCCCAGGAAATCACCTTCAGAGCCGGGCGCCCGCTTCCTGGAATCATAGAGAACAATGAGCAGAAGCTGAGTCTCCCCTACCGACCTTCCAAGAAACGTTAGCTGAGAGGTGTAATCGGAGTCAGAACTCCATGCCTCTGGATTTGTCCATGCCGGCGGAAACATCTCCGCTAGCATGCCGGTCTTCTTAATCTGCAATTCTTCTTTCGAGAAGGAGAGCTGCTCATGGTTCTCGCGTAGAAAGGCCTCTGACATCTCCGCAGGGATCTTCGCGATGGCATCGAGACGGTCCTTCGCGTCTACGAGAAGAATTTCGAAGTTTTGCATGTTGTTGGCTGTAGGGGCCCACCTCGCCGCCTCTAATATCAATTTAAGATCTTGCTTCTTGACGGGGCGATCCGGATCGAATGGTTCGCGCGTTGAGTGTCTTTCCCGAATGGTTTTCACAATGTCCGCCATCATATCTCCGCACTCTCAAAAGGATTTGCTAACGTCCCCAACACAATGATCTTTGTTTAATAGCATTGCGGTGACTTTCATCACATGTTGTTGGGTCCCAGCGCTCGGCTCCCATTGCTCCACTTAAACTGTGACCCAGGTCACAATCGTACGCGATGAGGCCATGCGAAGCTAGGCAATCGATACTGGGAATGGGCGTATAAACACCACGCCTCATGATTGCGGACTGGAAACAGCCCCAACAGGGCACGGCCCACGCCGATATCGCCTTTCGAAAAGGCTTCATGTTGAACGCCCGATGGGGTTCCCAGAGCTGAAGCAGGCGTTGCCGAAGGCGGCCAGAAGCTGGAGAAGAATCCCGGCGGGATGCGCCTCGGTGTGCGGGGACAAGGCACGTACGGCCAATCCGGCCATACCTTAAGGGCGGCTTCGCCTTGATATACCGTTGAGATAAGTTCCCCGTTTCATGGAGCGTAGTTCAGTCTTTTTCCTCAACAGTCTGTCGGCACCGAGATGCTTCGGGTCCCGTGCTACTTCAAGCATGGTCGCGGCACTTGCGCGGAAGAGTAAGTCGTAGAGCAGGCGCTTGTTTTGCAGCACAAGTGTAGAGAGTTCATGCGGCAGCGTGAAGACAACATGGAAGTAAGGCACCGGCAACAGCTCAGAGCGGCGCGCGGTGAGCCACTTGGTGCGTGCGTTTCCCTGGCACTTGGGGCAGTGCCGGTTGCGGCAGGAGTTGTAAGAGATGGCCTGATGATTGCAGCGAGTGCACTGATCGCGATGACCGCCCAGAGCCGGGGTGCGGCAGCGGGCGATGGCGTCGAGCACCTTACGATGCTGCCAGGCCAAATGTGATCCGTGCCGTTGCCAATAACTGTCATCTGATGCGCGAATGATGTCGGCCACCTCCAGGGTGGGCCGGTTCATCGCTTCCTGCGCCTCGCTTCTCTGCTGGCGTCCAAGGGAGCCGCAATGGAGAGTGTGTCGAGCGGGTTAGGCACCGCTTCCAGGTGACGCCGGGAGAGATGCAGATAGATGGTTGTGTGATCGAGCGAGGCATGGCCGAGCAGTACCTGAATGGTGCGCAAGTCCGCTCCGGCTTCGAGCAGGTGTGTGGCATAACTATGGCGTAAGGCATCCTCGTACTACTCATGATCTGCATCCCACAAAGATCTGTTATCCATGTCACCCCTTCTATGGGGTTGAGGTGGAAGTTGTTCGGCATTTGCGAAGGACGGAGTCGACGGTTCTCGTCGTCAGACTTCCGACAGGAACACAGATCGCATTACCCAAGTGGATGTTGACTCCCGAACTGTGCGATCGGTTGAGTTACGAAGATAGGCCCCGAATCGATATCACAGCTCTGCTTGAGCTCCGCCGGCTCATTGATGCCCAGCGCGTCGATCGTGACTTCGAGAACCTGGGTTGTGCAGAATCTGCATCAGGAGGTCAGGATGCAGAACAACAAGGAAAATCGCATCGTACTGCAGCGCAAACTGCGGTTCGAGGAAGAGGAGATTTGGACCGAGCTTCCGGAATCGACGCGGGAACACTGCCGCGGACTGTGGCGCCAACTGTTGGAAAGCGTCCTCAACGACGCAGACAGGAGGCCCAATGAACGAGAAGATTAAGGGACATCAGTTGGAGCGAGGAGCCTACGTTTACGTGCGTCAATCGACACCCTATCAGGTGCGCAATCATCTGGAGGGTAAAGAACGGCAGTATGCCCTGGCTCAGCATGCATCCCAGCTGGGCTTTCACAAGGTCATCGTAATCGATGAGGACTTGGGACGCTCGGGCGCTGGCACCCAGGAGCGGCCGGGCTTCGGCCGACTGCTGGCATCTGTGTGCCAGGGCCTGGCGGGAGCGGTATTAGCCCTGGAGGCTTCGCGTCTGGCGCGCAACAACCGTGATTGGCATCATCTCGTGGATCTGTGCGCACTGACGGAAACGTTGCTTATCGACTGTGACGGGATCTACGACCCACGCCAGTTGAATGATCGCCTGGTCCTTGGTCTGAAGGGAACCATGTCGGAGTTCGAACTTGGCCTGTTGAGACAACGGGCTCGCGAGTCTTTTGAGCAGAAGGCGCGTCGTGGCTTTGCGATGTGGGAACTGCCGGTGGGGTTTATCCGCACCGATGAAGGACGGATCGAAAAGACACCTGATCGCCAGGTGCAGCAGGCGGTCGGCAGCGTATTTCACAAATTCCAACAACTGGGAAGTGCTCGTCAAGCTGCGATCTGGTTCCGTGAAGAGCAAATCCCCGTGCCCAAGGCCAAACCCGGAACTGCCGGAGAGGAGATCGTCTGGGGGTTGCCGAGCAGCGGAAGAATCCGTCAGATGCTGAACAACCCGTGCTATGCCGGGGCGTTCGCGTACGGTAAGTCTGGGGCGCGCACGGTGATCGAGCAGGGGCGAGCGCGGCAACTTTCACGTTACCGTAAACCACATGATGAATGGAAGGTGTTGCTTGTCGACCATCATCCGGGGTACATCAGTTGGGAGGAGTACTTGGAAAACCGACGTCGACTGGAGGCCAATGTGGCATGGTCCGGCAGTGAAAGCAGCGGTGCGGTGAAGCGAGGCGCAGCTCTGTTATCAGGCTTGCTGCGTTGCGGTCGATGCGGACGGAAAATGCAAGTTGCATATAGCGGCAACAGCGGCAGAGTCCCTCGATATGTCTGTCAGGGTGATCGGGGAGACCGCGGATCAGGCCACTGCTTTACGGTGGGCAGCTTGCGGCTGGATCGAGCCGTGGTGCAAAGCGTACTGACCGCTATTCGACCTGCCGGGATCGAGGCTGCAATCCAATTAGCAGCGTGCGCCAAAGTCGAAGGCGATGAGAAGCGAAAGGCACTCGAGCTGGCCCTGGAACGGGCTCGCTATGAGGAGAAGCGTGCGCGTCGGCAGTTTGATGCTGTGGAGCCAGAAAATCGTCTCGTGGCCGGCGAGTTAGAGGCTCGCTGGAATAGCGCACTGGTTCAGGTTGCGGAAGCCGAGGCACGCCTCGTTGCGGCGGATAAAACTGCCAAGCCTCTCAACGAGGAACAGAAGCAACGACTATCCATGTTGAGCGAAGATCTCTCTGCGTTGTGGAATCAGCCCGAAGCGCCGATCCCACTGAAGAAGCGCATTCTGCGGACAGTCCTGACAGAGATCATCGTCGATAGTGAACCTGATCCCTCAACTCATCGCCTGCGTCTGCACTGGGCTGGTGGAGTGCACTCGGAACTGCATATGGAACGAAACAAGCCAGGACACCACCGTCACAGTGCGGACCGTTCGGTGATCGATTTGGTTCGCGAGTTATCGAAGATATGCCAGGACAAGGTGATCGCGGCTATCTTGAATCGTCTCGGATACAAGACCGGTCAAGACAAAACTTGGAATGCATCTCGTCTAGCCGGACTGCGGGGATATCACAAGATCGCTCCCTTCCAAAACCAAGATGACTGGGTGACACAAGAAGCCGCGGCGCGAGAGCTGCGAGTAAGTAATACGGTGGTGAAGCGACTAATTCGGCAACGCACCCTCCCGGCAAGACAGGTCGTGGAATACGCGCCATGGATCATCGAGAAAAAGGATCTATTGCTTCCGGAGGTGCAACAAGCGGTGAGAGCAGCACGTCGTGGTGCCCATAAACTTCCGCAAATCCCCTTCGGTCAAGGCCGATTGTCTTTAGAATGAATGGACTCTGAAAGGTGGTGTAGTATGCCCAAGCCTGCCGCAGGGTATGCGGCGTAACGTGCTTCTCGATGCCAGCAGCGAGCGCCGCGCGCTGGCAAGCAAACCAGACCATCTTGTCGGTGATGGGCACGTCGGCTCGCCAGCCGTCGACCAGGCCGGGAAACAGATAGGTTTTCGGCTTCATCCATCGCCAGTAGGCGCGCAGCGCCTCCAGCAGGGTTGGACTTAAGGGCACATCGCGGTCGCGTCCGCCCTTGCCTTGGCGGATATGGACCACCATGCGCTGGCTGTCTATATCGCTGGTCTTCAGCTGGCACAACTCCGCGCGGCGTACGCCGGTCGCGTAGAGAGTCATGAGCATCGTGCGATGCATCCGGTTGGCAGTAGGCAGCCAATAAGCGGCTCACTTCCTCCCGACTGAGCACCGTTGGCAGCTTCTCTGGTAACTTGGGAAACGGTAAATGCTCAAGCATGTGCTTCCGCTTGAGCGTCTTGATGTACAAGAACCGAAGCGCAGCCGTTTGCTGCGCCACCGTCTTCGGAGATAACTTCCGTTCCCGTAGCAGGTAGAGCTGATACTCACGTATGTGCTCCGAGCCAAGCTGGTCGGGAGCACGATGAAAGTGTTCAGCGAACTGCTGAACCGCATGCAGGTAGCACCTTGCGGTGCCAGGCGAGTAGTTGCGACGCTCGAGTTCTTCGAGCATCCGGTCTCTGAGTTGAGTCACAATGACCTCCTTGTGACTCTGACCCTATCGCCAACCTCTCTTTACTCTCTCCGGCCGCTGCAAATGCAGCATCCGCCGCGCCAGCGGCTTAGTTGTGCGCCGGGCATGTTCAACCGCTTGGAGGTGCAAGTCCTCTACCCGACCTGATGGAGGTAAGGGTTAGCAATGACGCAAGGGCTACCGCCGCGAGGCGGGGTCTGAAGGAAGCGTGGAGCAAATGCGTGAGTCGATGGACAAGAACCGGATACAAGGCGTGAGCGTAGGGCGAGCGGGCAACTTACCGCGAAGCCCATATCCATCAAGTACGCGGAGCGTAGATCCGGCGACTGTGCGCAGAAGGCGATTGAACTTACCCCGGGAGATCTGCTCCGTGTCGTTTCGGCGACTGAGGCTGCCGCGAGGCATCCTGATCGCGGAGCAGAAGTCAGCAGAGGGCATAGTAGGCCATGACGTCGGCAAAGCTAATGAGGCACTCCAAAGCCGAAAGGCGGAGTTAACAGATAGGCTGAGCCGGGAACGGTGGTTGAAGTCCCGAACGAGAGGAAAGGCAAGTAGGACATGAGTCTCAACAATGACATGCGGCAGAACATCCAGAGCAATCTGGACTTCTCTTGCTCGCCAACGGGTGAAGCCCGGAAGGCAAGAGGGGAAGGGTCCGAATCGTTGAGGACGACGAGTGCGCCCGAAAGCCCAGCTAGAACAGTTCGAGCAATGGAGGAAATCGTTGAACGAGAGAACTTGAAGGAAGCACTACGACGGGTCAAGGCGAACAAGGGTGGTCCGGGCGTCGACGGAATTACGTTCGGCCAGCTCGATGATCACCTGAAACGGCACTGGCCAGCCATCCGGGAGCAACTGCTCAACGGGACATACAGACCACAGCCGGTGAAAAGGGTAGAGATACCGAAGCCGGACGGCGGAGTGCGCAAGTTGGGCATTCCAACGGTGCTGGATCGATTCATCCAGCAGGCGGTCATGCAGGTCCTGCAAGAGCGGTGGGACCCGGAGTTTTCCGATCACAGCTACGGTTTTCGACCACGGAAATCGGCGCATCAGGCGATAGCACAGGCACAGCGGTATATCGCTGCAGGCTGTAGCTGGGTGGTTGACCTCGACTTGGAGAAGTTCTTGGATCCAGCTTCATACTGCCCCCAGACTCATGAAGTAGTTACAAACAGCTTGGGCTGATCATCTACAACTCTGATTCGCAAGCCCTTGCGTCGTCCGCTTGTAACAAGCATGGCGTGTAGGTCGCCGCGCTTTACACGCTGCAACACCGTCTGTCGCGAGACGCCGAGTTTCATGGTTGCTTCCAGCATGGGCAGGTATTCCGGCGGTGCCTGCTCCACGATTCGCGCTCGCAGTTCTTCGGTGATGCGGATTTGCCACGGCGCGCCAGGAGTAACCTGTTCACCGGCGATGAAGCCTTCGGCCAGCCAGCGATGGATGGTAGAAGTGTTCATGCCGAAGATCTGCGCGGCCTTGCGGATAGGGACGACTTCTCCCAAGGGAGGACGCGCTGGTGGCTGGAAACGCGGAATGCCGCGATACCGGCGCAGACTGCCGACCTGATTGGCGGTGAAGTGCTCCCCGGTCGCTGTCTTGCGTCCTTGACGATTCAGGATGCCGGCGATGACCTCGTCGGGGTAGAGAGCTGCCAGTCGGGGTAACAACGAGATCGTGTCTTCACTGGTGCGCAGACCGCGTGGCTGAGAACGCGGCAGAGGAAGATCGATTTCGGTAAGCTCGCCACCCCGCCAGCGCAGCGTCAGATGGGCTTGATGTTCGGAGCGATCGACAGCCACGATCACCTCTTCCAGCAGCGTACGCAAAAGCTCCTTGCGATCGCGATCGCTAGTGCTGGGTGCCGTCCAGACTTTGCGCAAATCGGAACCGAGAGCACGGATCTTGGTTTTCTCTTCCGGGCTGAGTGTGCGAGGACGCTGTTGCTGCCGTCGCTCGAGCTCTGCCTCCGCCGCCGTGAGATCACGCAACCGTTTCTCCCATTCGGTTTCCAACCCGCGCGCCACCAGCCTGTTTTCCGGTTCCACTGCGCGATACTGGCGTTCGGCACGTGCGGCCTCATAGCGCGCACGTTCTACCGCCAGGCGCCACTGACCGAGTGCCGCATCGTGATCCGTTTCGAGCTGCCGCATAGCCTGTTCGGTAGCTTCCACCGCAGCGGGCGTCAACGCTTTCAGAAACGCATCCGCCACCGCCTGATCGATCTGGATACCGCCGACGTTGAGACAGTAAACGCCTCGACCCTGGACGATGTCTTTGCCCGAGCAGTGATAGCCGGGCGAAGCATTTCTGCCGCGATAGTGAGTATGCAGATGGCGGCCACACTTGCCGCAAGTCGCCTGACCTTGCAGCAGTGCGGCGCCTTCTCTCACTGCACCGCCTGCCTGGTGAGGTTGGGGATGAACGTTGGCGCCGATGCGAGTCTGGTTGGCCTGGTAGGTTGGCCAGTCGATGAAGCCGGGATGATGATCCGGAAGAAGCACCGCCCACTCGGCCTGGGGCAGATGACGCGTTCGTCTGCGGAACCGGCCCTGTTCATCGATGTAACGCTCATGGCGGCACTTTCCGTAAGCATATGCGCCAGCATACACCGGATTAGTGAGCACATGATGGATGGCTGTATACGTAGGAGCAACCCAGCGGATCTGGCTGTTCATGGTGACGCGCAACGGGAAGGAAAGTCCTTCGGAACGGAACCAGAGCCATACCTTGCGGGCCGATCCCAGTTCCGTAAACTTCGAGAACACCGTGCGAATGGCGCTGACCACGGCTTCGTCGGGTTGAAAGCGAACTTCGCCGTCCTCTTCGCCCCACACAAAACCTACGGGCAGACCCCGGCGCAGTTCGCCGCGCGAAGCCTTGTTGCGAATTCCGCCATCCAGCCGGGCGCGCAGGATATGAAGTTCCGCTTCCGACATGGTGCCTTTCAAACCGAGGATCAGGCGATCGTTGAAAAGAGCCGGATGATATATTCCGTCGCTGTCTCCGATCAGCGTATCCGTCATGCCGCACAGATCGAGCAGGCGATACCAGTCGGCGTTGTTGCGCGCCAAGCGAGAGACTTCCAGTCCGAGCACGATGCCCACGTGGCCCAGAGCCACTTCCGCGGTCATGCGGGCAAACCCAGACCGCTTCACCGATCCGGAGCCGGAAAGACCTAGGTCTTCGTCAACGACGATCACCTGTTCTTTAGCCCAGCCCAGTTCGCAGGCCCTTTCCACCAAAGCGTACTGCCGCGCCGTCGACTCCCGGTTGTTTTCCACCTGCGATGGGCTGGATTGACGAATGTAGACAAACGCTGCGCGCCGCGTATGACTGAGCTTCACCTTGCCGGATTCATTCATCGTCCTTCTCCTCGTCGTGGGGTAGGGTGGCGTTGGCGATCAGCCTTGCCAGGATGTCGATTGCCAGAAGCTGTTGCTCAGCCTGCAGGGCTTCCCACGGACAGCTTTCGTCGAGAAGCAGATCGAAGAGACTCGGATGGTTTTCTCGCAAGGGTGCTCTCCTTCTCAGCCGCCTCGCTTTTAATGGTTGCAAGGCGGTTGAGGAGAGCGTCTGTGATAGCGCGAGCGTGAAGCAAGTCCTGTACGGAACCCAGCGTGGCAGTGGCATGCACAGAGAGAGCCTGTCGAGGCCGCGTGACAAAGGCAAAATCTGTCCAGTCAGCGGGGATCAGAGACTTACTGCCATCGGGCAGGATCAGGATGAGATACAGTCGCCCTTTGCGATGCATCGTTCGAAGAAACTCAAGCGACCTTCCCTCAAACGGATGACGAGGGCGGATGACCGTGACTCGTTCGGCAAGGTCCTGATGATGGGTAGTGTGTCGTAATCACGCCCCTTACACAAAAGGTAATTTCGAATTCGAGAGGATAGTGAAGGGTTGGCGGGGTATTCACCCGGTACTTGACCTGCGTCTTAAGAGAGTAATACGTTTATGACAGATGACTCGATCAGACCAAAGCGGCCAAGGCTCGGCAACTGAACGCCGCTTACGCCATGCTGCTGGGCAATGTTCCGTTGCCCGAGGCGATGCAGCGCTTATCGCGAGAGTTCGATCTGTCAGAGCGTCAAGCGTATCGGTATCTGGAAGAAGCGCAAAAGCTCGACCGGCCGATCGAAGTATCCGAAGCTACGGTACCGATCACACTCAAGCTACCGGCAGGAACAGCACGTCTGTTGCGGACCTATGCGAGAAGCAGTGGGCTGACGATCGGAACGATCGTTACCCGCGCGTTGGCCGCGTTTCTGAGTACTCAGAGAAGGCATGGCTGAGCCGCGCCAAACGCGCGGCTCGTTTCAGGTTAGCGTTGACTATGTGTTTGATCGCCTGCACGATGCAAAGCTCGCCCAGGCCTACAGTCTTCTGGTGCCCGTTCGGGAACGACCCGTCGGCGGCAGTGTAAAGGAGTTCGAACATGAGGATGGCAGCGATCTACGCACGGGTGTCGTCGGAGCAGCAGCGGGAGGCGAACACGATAGCGAGCCAGACGGCGTCGCTGATCGAGTTCGCCAAGAATCACGATCTGGAGGTTCCCAAAGAGTGGGTCTTTCGAAGACGAGGGATATAGCGGAGCGACGCTGGAGCGGCCGGGCCTTGAGCGTGTGAGGGACCTTGCCGCCGAAGGACAGATCCAGGTAGTACTGGCGTACGCGCCGGACCGGCTGAGCCGCAAATACGCGTACCAGATTCTGCTGATCGAGGAGTTAGCCCGCAGTGGAGTCGAGACGCTGTTTGTCAAAGCACCGCAGGGTTCGAGCGCGGAAGATCAACTGCTGGTGCAGTTTCAGGGGATGATCGCTGAATATGAGCGGGCGCAGATTCTGGAGCGCTCGCGCCGCGGTAAGCGGCACCGAGCCCAGTCGGGTGAGGTCAGCGTGATGAGTGGCGCTCCGTATGGCTACCGTTATATCCGCAAGACCGACGAGGCGCCTGCTGCGTACGCCGTGCTTGAAGCCGAGGCCTGTGTGGTCCAGCGCATCTACGAGATGTACACGGTTGAGGGACTGAGCATCGGCGAGATCACCCGCCGGATCAACGCCGAAGGCATCCCGACGCGCAAAGCAAGTGCCCGGTGGGAACGCTCGACCGTCTGGGCCGTGTTGCGCAATTCTGCGTATCGTGGTGTCGCCTGTTTCGGTAAGACGCGCGCCTCTTCACGGACGCGCGTCATCCGTCCGCAGCGTCGGCGGGGTGTGATTACGCCCAGCATGACAGCAGGCCATGAGCGCCCGCGCGAAGAGTGGATCGAGATCCCGTGCCGGCACTGGTGAGCGAGGATAGCTTCGCCCGTGCCCAGGAACTCCTCCAGGAGAACAAGATTCGATCACGTCGTCGCACCATCGAGCCGAGCATCGTACAGGGGCTGGTCAGCTGTCAGAAGTGTGGCTACGCCTTTGCGCGCACATCGACGCGCACCTCCGCGCGCAAGATCCACTACTACAAATGTATTGGCTCGGATGGCTGGCGCAAACTGGGCGGCCCTGTTTGCGATAACGGCCGTTTCGTCCGGCAGGACCTGCTCGATCCGATCGTCTGGGACGAAGTGGTCCGACTGCTCGAAGACCCTACCCTGATACAGCAGGAACTTGACCGTCGGCTGGAAGCAGCGCGATTGTCCAATCCGACCAAAAAGCGTGAGCAGAGTCTGCAAAGAGAATTAGCTCAGGTTGGCAAAGGCATCGAACGCCTTCTCAGCGCCTACCAGGAAGCACTCATGTCGATCGAGCAATTGCGTGAGCGTATGCCTGCGCTGCGCCAGCGCGAACAGACGCTCCGTGCTGAGTTGCAGGCAATCACCGACCAAGCCAACGATAGAGCGACCTTCCTGCGCCTCGCAGAAACCCTCACGGCGTTCCTTGCCCGCCTGCGCGGTGCGGCTGATACGCTCAGTATCAACGAACGCCAGCGGATCGTACGGCTTGTAGTGAAAGACGTCTTGATAGGAGAAGACACCATCACGATTCGCCACAGCATTCCAGTCCAGCAGGGCCCTCCGCAAGACGGTTGCATACCGCCAAGCCAGACTGGCAACTCAAATTACCTTTTGTGTAAGGGGCGTGCTTTCGCCACTGCTCAGCAATGTCGTGCTCGACGAACTCGACCGCGAGTTGGAGCGCCGGGGACACCGACATGTCCGTTACGCAGATGACTGCAACATCTATGTGCGCAGCGAACGTGCGGGTCATCGGGTGATGAAGAGCATTACGCGGTTCATCACTCAGCAGCTCAAGCTCCAGGTAAATGAGACGAAGAGCGCGGTAGCGCGACCGCAGGAGCGAAAGTTCCTCGGGTTTAGTTTTACAGACGACCCAGAGATCAGACGAGCAATTGCTCCGAAGGCTCTGGAGCGCTTTAAAGACAAAATCCGTGAGATCACGCGACAGGCCAAGGGTGTCAGCATCGAGACGACAGTGAAGCGACTGACCACCTATATGGTGGGATGGCGCGGCTACTTCGGCTTCTGCGAAACACCCGAGGTGCTAATCGGCCTTACTCGTTGGGTGCGGCTCAGGCTGCGATGCGCGCTCTGGCGACAGTGGAAAACCCCACGTCGTCGTCGGGCGGCGTTGCTGCAACTGGGGGTACGTCCACGTCTGGCCGCTAATACGGCTGGCAGTGGGCGCGGTCCCTGGTACCTAGCCCGCTCCAAAGCTCTCTCCGTGGGAGCTTCGAATGCTTACTTCCGCTCGCTCGGCCTTCCTTCACTGTTCGAAAACTACTAGCTCAACCTCTCGAACCGCCGTGTACGGACCCGTTCGCACGGTGGTGTGGCAGGGGTCGGCAGGTGACTGCCGCCCCTATGCCGATCAAACGGTGCTTCAGTAAATTCAGCCCTTTCCGGTTTGGGCCGTGCCGGGGATTTTGTAGGGTCGAGGACTGGCGCCATGCTTCGTAGGTTCGGCCTAGCCGTTGCTCTCCGTTTCCTCTGAGAGTGCCTCACTAGCCAAACCGTAAGCTGGTTTCCAGTCCCCGCCGCGTCAAACCCAGCGTGCAGATTTCCCGCACTGGGCTTTCCTGTTTGCTTCATCCCAAAGCTTATGTGACCTATCTCGCCGGAACAACTTTCGGAAGAGGTTGCTGAGCCCAACGGCCACCGAACAGCCGCAAGGTGTCGTACAGCCAGTACCTACTCCATCGTCTCCAACAGAAGTCCTGAAGTCTCCTGGATGGACACCGCAGAACGTGTCGGCCTTCGCCTTGACATATATTCTCCTTCGCAGGTCTTGCAAAAGAATGGGTGCTTTTATCATTCACCCTTGCCTCCCTGGGTCTTAGAGAACTGCAAACAGCAGGGCCCCTTCGCTCCACGGACATTACTCCGCTTCACCGCTACTACTGGCCCCTCCGTCACCCTCTCGTCTTCCATCGATTTCCTGGGTTCGCCAGTTATACGACTTGCTGCTCCGCCGATTTCTCGCCGGGACGAGGAGGGCTTCTCCAGTTGCTTAGCGCATCCTTGTCATCGTGCTGCCGCTAACACCCCGCCAGAGTGTCTCACCGCTTCAGTCAGTTGCGGCGATCCATGTTGCCTTCGCCCTTTCGGTGCGGGCTCGGCCCCTGGAGTTTTCGGTTTTCGAGGCCACCCATGCGTTCACTTGCGTTGCGGCCCGATGACTCGCTCACCATCCCAAAGATGGCTTTGTCGATCGGCTTCATTCGCTTCGTTTCCTTCGCAAATGCGATCCAAGCTACAGGGTCCTGACTCTTGCCCTGGTAGGTCTACCTCCTACTGAATACGCCAGCCTTAAGCTGGACACACACCGAAAACCCGACTTTTCGGGAGCTTCGATCATGCGTTGCTCGTTTGCACGCATTCGCGCTGGTCAACACTGCGACCATGCTCCGCAGCGTCGCTGGAGTATGAGCGAATCTTCCGATTGCCACCCGTGCGTGTGTCGAGCCACGGTCCTAAGGGACTTGCACATAACGTTGGTAGCTCTTTCTCCAGCTTGTGGAATTACGCCGTCACAACGTTCCATGCTTGAATCAGAGTTTGCGCATTCGGCGCGGCGGTTTCCCAACTTGCCAAAGCATTCGTGCGCGCTCACCTTTGTTACTAACACACATTTAAGTTGCGCCGCCTCGACCGCGCGGTGTACACTTTGGCGACTTAACGGGGAGATCACAAAGATAGTGGTCCTCTTAACGAATGTTAAGGCACGCTCTACTTGATCTACTGTTTTCGGCTGCTGCTTTCATTGTGACTTGGCGCTTACAAGCCATCGATAGTCTCCCCCCCAGAACTGCTGGTCAGAATCGGCATCGGTCACTCGGCTTTTATGTTGACCGCACGCGAGAGCATCCTGCTTTTGTTGGGATTGCACCGCGATGTTGATGCGGGATGCGGTTCGGTAGAAATCACGTACGTTAAACCGGGAGGGAAGAGGATGTCTTTTTCGAAGATCTGGAATTGCTTGCTGGCCATCGTTTGCCCCGTGGTGTGCGCCGCACCGGGGTTCGCCCAGGATAAAGTCGGCGAAGAACAGGCTTTCTTCATCACCTTCCAGGTGCCAGGGAGTACCAACACCTCTCCCTCTGCCGTTAACAATGCCGGCAGCGTTGCAGGCTCCTATGCCAACCCAAGTGATCCGTACCAGGCATTTCACGGGTTTCTACGAGACGCGCGGGGAGCGATCACAACCTTCGACATCCCAGGAAGCTATTCCACGCAGTCTCTCGGCATCAACGGGGAGGGGACCATCCTCGGTCAATACAGCGAAGCGAACAACCGGTACCACGGCTTTGTTCGCTCCGCGCGGGGAGAGATCACTGCCTTCGATGTCCCGGGGAGCGATGTTTATCGCACACTCCCGGCGAGCATCAACGACGCGGGAACCATCACCGGAACGTACGCACCAGAGTATGGGCAGCAGTTTCACGGCTTTGTGCGCGACGCATGCGGAACGATCACTACGTTCGACGTCTCGGGAAGCCTGCAGACGTTCCCACGCGCCATTAATGCGGCGGGGGTCATCGTGGGAAATTACCTCGATGCCAACGACGTGGATCACGGTTTTTTACGCGACCCGTCGGGAACCATCACTTCGATTGACGCTCCTGGGAGGAGCGGTCCCTACCCATCGTCGATCAACGGTAAGGGAACCATGGTGGGCACGTTCTCCAACCCGCCCTTCGGCGGGTTTATACGCTCCAGCGACGGAGCGTTTACGTTGTTCGACGTCCCTGGAAACGGCTTCATCAATACCAACCCGGAGATCAACGCCGTAGGCATCGTGTCGGGTGAATACCAGGACGCCAGCTCCGTATTCCACGGCTTTGTGCGCACGCCGAACGGAACGATGACAACATTCGACCCCCCCGGCAGCGACAACACAATCGCGACGGGCATCAACGACTTCGGCGTCATTACCGGGGGCAGCTCGCAGGGGAACATCACGTTTGGCTATCTGCGCGTGCCCGTTAACGACGAAAGATTCCAGCCGGGAACCCACGATGTGTCGGACGAGGACGGTCTTCAGATTGACGGCGGATTCTACATATACGGTGACCCTACCGTGCGGTTGTGGCGCTTTGTTGCCGGCAATCCCAGCCAGCATTGGCATTTTGGTGAAGCGCGCGGTGGATTTACGATGTTGAACCTGGGTACCGGTCAATATGCCAGCGACTCTTTCGGCAAACTCTTTGAGTCGGATCGCAAAGATGTCTGGACAGTGACCCTTGTCCCCGGGGGATACAGTATCAAGAACAATCGCACCGGGCGGTTCCTGACGGACCCCGCCGTTCAAAGCGGCGCGGTCACCTTAACTCCAGGTGGGTCGGTTTGGCAGATATCCCCACCAAAGTAAGGGGGATCCCACAGGATCCGGGGACAGACGTAGCCCTCTGGTTGTTCGCGAACATAGTGGACGGGGTTACTTCGTCCCGGGTCTCCAAAGCGTGAGCGCGCCCGGTCACCGCGACCGGGCACATTCTTCCTTGGCATAACGACATTCCCGGGAAACGTTAGGACTCTATCGTGACTGCCCCGAGCGAAAACCGGCTATCCAGAGCATCTCTGGGGGGCAGTTTCGATAGAGTCCTAACCGTTTGCAGGCACTTCGATTCAGGTTCTCAAGATAGATGAATTGCAGGTGTTCTCGACCGTGATTGTGAGAAAAACATCGACGAAGTACTGCTTTGTACCGGCTCTAGCTTTCTTGGCGGTCTGTAATTCCTTGCAAGGAGGAAGTTTGGAGCAACGTGGACTCGCCTGACGGCAAATGGACAGCGACTAAGATTATGAGAGATTGCGGTGCCACAACATCAGAGACTGTGAGTGTCAATGGAGACCCGTGCCCCTATTTCCTAGCGGCAAGAGACTAACAAGTGCTATCAGGACGTGCCAGCAGCCTACTAACAGTCCTGGTGCGGGATCGGTCAGGTACTGGCAGCAGCTTTGACTTGCCACCCAACGCGCCGAAGTACGTTGGGTGGCAAGTACAGACGATTGTGCGCTCTCGGCTTAGCTGTGCTTTGGGATCGCCAGATAGCCGTGAAACTTGCCGGCCCCGTCCACGGCCAAGCCTATGATCTCCCTGCGGGAATTGATCGATTCTCCGAGCAGCAGATACAACTTCCCCGGGTTGACAGCAACCAGCGTGTTGAGGTCAGTCATCGTGCCCTTCTCCCAGAGGAACGCGCGAAACATACTAAAGTCCGCGTTTATCGATTGGCCGACCACCTCGCCTTCATCGTTTATCCCAAGAGCGAAGCTCGCGAAGTCCCCTTTAAGCGTGCCCAGACCCTGCATGCCTTTCTCCCTGGTCCAGAAGAAGCCAACGGTGCTTGCATGGGAAGTCGTATGGCCAACCGCCTGACCTTTGTTATTGATTGCACAGGCGTGGTTCCCAGCCCCAGGGAGCCCATTTGGGCCGAGGTTGCCCAGGTTAGTCGGCTTGCCGTTTTGCCAAACCACGGCGTGATTTTCCGTGAGATAGAGCCCGGAATTCGGGTTGAAGGGTGCACAAGTGCCTGACGCACCGGCTACCTCTCCCTTTTCGTTGATCGCAGCCGCGACTCCGTCCGAGTCACCTGGGTAGGTAGGGAGTTCGTGGATCATGCCATTTTCCCAGACGACGGGCGAAAACTGGCGCACTGGACAACCCGGAGTCGGGTCCGTCACGGAAGTCTCTGCAATCCCGGCCACCTCGCCTCGATTATTGATCTGGTTGGCGAAGCCATTCTCGCCTCCAAGCGTCGGAAGCCTGGTCATCACGCCGTCTTGCCACAGGAAGGGGAGACATGCGGTTGATGAGGGAAACCCATAGGCGTTGAAGCCGCAAAAGTCTTCCGCATTCGTGACCGAAGTCTCTGCCTGCCCCACAGCCTGGCCGAATCCGTTGACGCCAAACGCTGTACTGTTCGGTCCTCCGAGTCCGGGTGCGCCGATATCGAACTTCGCTCCCTCGTACCAGAGGACGGCATGCATGCTGCCGCTAGGGGTGGCCGCTGCCCCACTGACCAAACCATTGTTCCTGATGAGGTACGGCTGCCCGGGTGGATTGCCGACCACGCCGAGATCGATGACGGTATAGCGAGCAGGGGCTGCTTCCTTCTCCTGCGTTGCTGACTGTTCCTGCGACCGGAGGGGCCCGGTCGACATTGCAACTGCCAACCCGAGGCCGGCAATGGATAGTGGCTTGACTCTCGAAATATTCAGCTTCATTTGTTTCCTCCTCGATTGATGTGGTGGTTCTCACTACAACGGCAAAATCCTCTGGCTTCTCCTACCCGGTGCATTGCAAAAGGGATGTCACGCAAATCCGGGCTAGTCCATGAGCGGGCTGCCAAAGGTGCAGCTTGCCTGTGCTTTGCCATTCATGTATCTGAGCTGCAGTGGCTGATTCGATGAGGCTGTCGTGGCCGAGTGTGATGACATCCACTTCGGCGCGACAATCGGGGCACCAAGCCAAAGTTGCCTTGGCACGGCGAACGATGATCAGCGTCTCGGTCTCTACTGTGATTCTGGTTGTTTTCACCGCCACGGCTCGCTCCGTCCGGTCGATCCCTGGTGCATACCGGTTCCAATAGGCGAATCGTGCTCGGATGCCAGATCAAAAGTCCTTAAAGAACGCCTCAAAATTTCTCAGCAACTCTCATTCGCTATTTCTGAAGAAAAGAGGGCACTTACAGGTAAGCGGTCGAGGGTCGCAGTTAAGGCAATGGGATTGGCTCCCCCCGATTTCCTGTGGAACTTGATGGGGTTGCCGCACCTCATGCGCCTTTGTTTACGGAAAGGCGCACACGCGGCCTTGTCCAGCGCTGCGTGGCAGGACATCCGGTTCGCCCCATCGTTCTCGGCCCATGTAGGCTTGGGCGAACAAGGGGCACCCGACAGATCAGTGGCGTATGCAGGTATGTTTGGTGAGCGATTGCGCTGAAAAAGCCGTTGGTAGTACCTTCCTCCTTAGTTTCCAGCGAAGAGCGCGCTTCCACGCAGGGTTACGCATGCTTACAGAACCCAAAGTTCTCTACGAGTTCGGGCCGTTCCGGGTTGATCCTGAGAAGCAGGTGTTGCTGCGCGAAGACCATCCAGTGGCTATCTCGCCCAAGGTCTTCGAAACGCTCCTGATCCTGGTTCGTCACAGCCGACAGGTCGTTTCCAAGGAAGACCTCATGAAGGCGTTGTGGCCGGATGCTTTCGTCGAGGAAGCAAATCTAAGCCAGAACATTTTCATGCTCCGCAAAGCGCTGGGAGACACTCCCGAGGATCGGCGCTACATCGTGACGCTTCCTGGACGAGGCTATCGCTTCGCGGAACAGGTGCGCACGGTGACGCAGGATGGCGAGGATGTGGTTATCGAGAGCCGCTCTCGCGCCCAGATGGTTGTTGAACAAGCAAGCAGCGCGCCCCGCGAAACGTTGCATGTTCTTCCGACCAGTCTCAATCGCAAGCTGAGTTGGAAGTACCTCTTACCGATAGGCAGTGCCCTGCTGGTCGTGTTGGTCTTGTTGGTTAGGGGCCCTGCTTTCTTTCTTCATAGGCGCCAGGCTGTGGTCCTAGGCGAGAAGGACTCCGTATTGGTCGCCGATTTCACGAACACGACGGGCGACCCCGTATTTGACGGGACGCTACGCCAAGGGTTGGCGGTGCAGCTTGAGCAGTCGCCTTTCCTGAGCCTCGTCTCCGAGGATCGCATCCAACGGGCGCTGAGACTGATGGGCCAGCCGTCGGACGCGCGGCTTACCCCGGAGATTGCCCGGCAAATCTGCGAGCGGACCGCAAGTGCCGCCGTCCTGGAAGGCTCGATCGTCAACATGGGAAGCCAGTACGTCTTAGGCCTGCGCGCAACCCACTGCCGCACCGGAGAGGTTCTCGCTGAGGAACAGGCGCAAGCAGCAAGAAAAGAAGACGTCCTGAACGCCCTGAGTCAAATTGCCAGTAAATTTAGAACTCGAGTCGGCGAATCGCTCTCCACAGTCGAAAAGCACGACACTCCGCTCGCCGAAGCCACCACGCCTTCACTCGAAGCCTTGAAGGCTTACAGTATGGGATTGAAGGTTGAGGCTTCCATGGGTGCGGCTGCGGCAGTTCCCTTCTTCAAGCGCGCCATTGAGATTGACCCCAAATTCGCGATCGCACACGCGGCGCTCGGGCTCATGTACGGCGATAGGGGAGAGTCTGACTTGGCTGCGGAGAGCATCAGCAAAGCCTATGAATTGCGAGATCGCGCCAGTGACAACGAGAGGTTCTTCATTACCGCTTACTATGATGGACGCGCGACAGGAAACCAGGAAAAGGCAGAGCAGACCTGTGAAGCCTGGGCACAAGCCTATCCTCGAGAAATGTTACCTCATGCATTCTTGTCGGGCTTTATCTACGGAGTGCTCGGCAAGAAAGATAAGGCAGTCGAGGAAGGTGCGAAGGCGATCCAGCTCTCTCCGGACTTTGCCATCGCGTACAGCCTTCTTGCCCAAGACTATACGACCCTCGACCGTCTGGGAGAAGCCGAGAACATCCTTCAGCAAGCCGCGAAGCGCAAACTCGAAACCCCCGACTACATTGTCCATCGGTACGATATTGCGTTTCTAAAAGGTGACAGAGCGGGAATGGAGCGGGAAGTAGCTCTGGGCCAGGGAAAATCTGGAGCGGAAGATTGGATCTCCGACCACGAGGCTTTTGTCCTGGCATATACCGGTCACTTGCAAGAGGCCAGAAGGATGTCAAGGCATGCGGCAGACTTGGCTCAACAGGCGGCCCATCGGGAAAGGGCGGGTCTATTCGAAACCGGAGCAGCAATATGGGAAGCCTTTTTCGGAAATACGTCCGCGGCAAGGCGAAGCGCTATGGCAGCCCTTGGGCTTGCGAAGGACCGGGAGGTGGAATATGGCACGGCCTTTGCACTGGCGCTTTCGGGAGATTCTTCCCGGTCTCAAACACTGGCGAATGATCTGGAAAGGCGCTTTCCCGAGGACACATCGGTCAGCTTTAGTTACCTGCCAACTGTTCGCGCGCTAGTCATGCTGAACCATGGTGAGCCTGCAAAGGCGATCGAACTGCTCCAGATCGCTGTTCCCTATGAACTGGGCACGCCGCGCAGCAAACTGCAGGGGTTCTTTGGGGCCCTCTATCCGGTCTACGTGCGCGGCCAGGCGTATCTGGCGGCGCGGCGG
Organism: uncultured Acidobacteriaceae bacterium; assembly: GCA_963788515.1. Taxonomy (GTDB): domain Bacteria; phylum Acidobacteriota; class Terriglobia; order Terriglobales; family Acidobacteriaceae; genus PALSA-350. The sequence continues at coordinate 3,249 of CAWBGZ010000014.1, read as the reverse complement.
GGCGCCGAAGCTGTTGTGGAATTCCAGAAAATTCTCGATCACAGCGGGACCGTGGTCAGCGATCCCATCGGCGCACTGGCGCACTTGCAATTGGGCAGAGCCTACATGCTGTCGGGAGACAAGACTAAGGCAAAGATCGCCTACCAGGATTTTCTCAGCCTCTGGAAAGAGGCCGACCCCGACATTCCGATATTGAAGCAGGCCAAGATGGAGTACGCGAAGCTGAACTAAGGCAGTCCAACCCCGACATTCCGATATTGTATGCAGACGAAGTCTTTGCCGGGCCGGCCATCCAACGACGTTGAGGGGTCCTCATCACGTGCCGTCGAGATCCAGAACGCGTTCGATCATAAGCAATACGTGGCGGTTAGCCTCGGGCTCCGACGTCACCACCTTTGCCTTACTGCAGTAAAAGGCATTGCCGTATGACCGGCAATTTGCTTGTAATTTGCAGAGTGCCTGCAAAGTCGGGTTATCGGTGTGTGTCCAGCTTAAGGCTGGCGTATTCAGTAGGAGGTAGACCTACCAGGGCAAGAGTCAAGACCCTGTAGCTAGGATCGCATTCGCGGAGGAAACGAAGCGAATGAAGCCGATCGACAAAGCCATCTTTGGGATGGTGAGCGAGTCATTGGGCCGCAACGAAAGTGAACGCATAGGTGGCCTCGAAAACCGAAAACTCCAGGGGCCGAGCCCGCACCGAAAGGGCGAAGGCAACATGGACCGCCGCAACTGACTGAAGCGGTGGGACACTCTGGCGGGGTGTTAGCGGCAGCACGATGACAAGGATGCGCTAAGCAACTGGAGAAGCCCTCCTCGTCCCGACGAGAAATCGGCGGAGCAGGAAGTCGTATAACTGGCGAACCCAGGAAATCGATGGAAGACGAGAGGGCGACGGAGGGGCCAGTAGTAGCGGTGAAGCGGAGTAATGTCCGTGGAGCGAAGCGGCCCTGCTGATGTGCAAAGACTCCAACCCGAAGGAAGGCAAGGGTGAATGATAAAGGCACCCATTAGTTTGCAAGACCTGAGAAGGAGCCTATACGTCAAGGCGAAGGCTGAAACAACTTGGCGTTTCTGGGGATTGTACGTCCACGTCTGCAAGGTGGCAACGCTTCGCGAAGCTTACCAGATGGCCAAGAAGAACAACGGGGCCCCAGGAATGGATGGGGTCACGTTCGAAGCCATTGAAGAAGGCGGAGTGGAGAAGTTCCTACAGCAGATACGGGACGAACTTGTCACCAACACGTATCGGTCCACACCGGTTCGGAGGAAGGAGATCCCGAAGGACGGGGGCAACAAAGTCCGCGTCCTTTCGATTCCTGCAATTCGTGACCGCGTGGTTCAAGGTGCGCTGAAGCTCATCTTGGAGCCGATCTTCGAAGCTGATTTTCAACCGGGGTCCTATGGCTACCGGCCAAAACGGACAGCCCATCAAGCGGTCATCCGGGTGGCGCAAGCGATTGTGAGCGGCAAAACCCGCGTCATCGATCTTGATTTACGGGCCTACTTTGACAACCTGCGGCATGATCAGGTGTTGGCGAAGGTGGCGCGAAGAATCCAAGATGCAACGGTGATGCGGCTGCTGAAGAAAATCCTGAAGTCGACCGGAAAGAAGGGGGTTCCCCAAGGGGGTGTGATTTCGCCGCTGCTCAGTAATCTCTATCTCAACGAGGTAGACCAGATGCTGGAGAAGGCGATTACCACCACCCGCTTTGGACAATACACCCGTGTTCAGTATGCGCGTTTTGCAGACGACATGGTGTTATTGATCGACTCCCATCCGCGACAGGACTGGCTGGTTAGGGCGGTTGCAAGACGAGTCCGGGAAGAATTAGCCAAACTCAAAGTGGAGATCAACGAAGAGAAGAGCCGGATGGTAGACCTATCGAAGGGAGAGAGCTTCTGCTTCCTGGGGTTCGAGTACCGTCTTATCCGAAGCCGATTCGGAAAGTGGTGGCCCCAGTATGTGCCCAGGCTGAAAAAGCGGACGGCCCTGTTGGCAAAGCTCAAGACCGTCTTCCAACGATACCTTAGCCAGCCTGTGGAACGGGTGATTGAAGAGATCAATCCGATCCTACGAGGTTGGGTGAACTACTTCGCGGCAGGCCACTCGAGCCAGTGCTTTTCGTTTATCAGCCAATGGGTGGAAAGGAAGATTCGGCGGCACCTGATGCGCGCCCAGGGACTCCAGGGGTTCGGGTGGGAGCAGTGGAGTAAGGACTGGCTCTACCACACGCTCGGGTTGTTTCACGACTATCGCGTGCGGTGGCAGGGAGCCTGACAGAAAGCGGTCCCACCGAATAGGCCTCATAACCCTTGACATGAAGCACACAGGAAAGCCCAGTGCGGGAAATCCGCACGCTGGGTTTGACGAGGCGGGGACTGGAATCCAGCTTACGGTTTGGCTAGTGAGGCACTCTCAGAGGAAACGGAGAGCAACAGATAGGTCGAACCTACGAAGCATGGCGCCAGTCCTCGACCCTACAAGTTGCCCGGCTCGGCGCGTCTGACAGGCGCGACTCACCCGACGCCTCGCTCTGTCGGACCCTACGTTTACGCTGAAGGCCACTTGTCCGGATAGCCGACTATTCGTCCACATGGAAGGCCTCAATCGTCGATGAGTGCGTTGGCGGAGATAACCGGCCAAAAATCTGAATCAACTCTCAAGAGCTGTTTATAAGAAGCTATATTTTCTTTCAGTTGGATTCTTCAGGAGGCGGGGCTCTGTTTCCAGCTGAGATCTTGGCGGGTCACGCCTGGAGCAGAACCCCTGTGAGGTAACGATCCTCTTTGTCCCAGTTTCCGTCTCGCTGGACAGGGCTGCGGCCGGCTGGACGGAAGACTGCGACGAAATCATCTTACGCCATTGTCCGGTTTGTGAGAGCGATACGATCATCGGTCACGGGCGCCGCCGCAAGCAGGCGCACGACGAGCATCACGACTGGATCGGGATTCGCCGGGGCCGCTGCATCAAGTGTGGGAGGACCTTCACCTTCCTGCCGTTGTTTTCACTCCCTTACACCCATTACAGCCTGGTGGCGCGCTGCCGGGCATTGCTGCAGCGGTTTGTGGAGCACTGTTCGTGGGAAAGGGCAGTGTCGAAGTTCAAGGATGCGGATCGCGTGCCGGATTCTTCCACGGTTCGTCGCTGGTCGAAGGGTCTGGACTGTTCTCTTTCGTTTCTGCGGCACACGATGAGTCGCGTGGCTCACTGGCTGGACCGTGGTAACCCTGGCGCTCAGAGAGCAGCGC
>CAWBGZ010000013.1:0-431879 GCA_963788515.1 uncultured Acidobacteriaceae bacterium | reverse complement strand
CTGCGACGGAAAGGGCCGCAGCCTGTTTCTCCACCGCATAAAGGACACGCACCATCTCGATGGCCTCGCGCGCGATCTCGGGTGCAGCCTTCTCCGCCTCGATGATCTTTCGCCTGGTGTGCGACCAGCATCCAGCACGCGTGATCTCGTTGCCCGCCACCACGCCGTTATAGCCCCCGTAGGCGTCGGCCAGAAGAACCTCTCGGTAGTCCTTCAGAAAATATTTCGGTCCGTCCCGGCCGCGATCGAGTGTGAAGTGGAAGACGTTGTACGGCTGGGCATCGTCGCCTACGTAAACCCACATCCGCGCATTGGCGGTCTTGCCGACGCTGAGCATGGGCATGATGGTGTCGTGGGGGAATGGGGGACGGCCTGACCTGCGCGATTTTCGTCCACTGCCGGGGCGAATAGAGTCAGCAGATCAGGCTGTCCCTCCCTTCCCCCCGAGAAGCCCCGACCGAATCAGGTCTACGAACACTGCGTAGCTCATTTGGCCGTTGCCAAAGAATGGCAGCAACAAACGCTTCGCGTCGCCGGATCGGCAAACTCCGGGGCAACCAGGAACCGATTGCCAGTCGACTCCGAGAAACTTTGCAAACTCGTGCGCCCGGTCACCACAGTTGCCATAGCCATAGCATATGACCAATGAGTGAGGGTTCTCCTTCAATATTCGGTTCAGTTCGTTTTGTCGCTGTGTAATCTTTATTTCCAGCTCAGTATCGTTTTCCTTAAACCATGACATGAAGCTTTGGTCGGTGGTTTTGGGTGCTGGAATTGGTGACAGCTCGGTGAGAAACGTGTCGCTGTTAATGCGGCCCAACTGATACTGGATGTATTCCTTGGCACATGATTGAATATGTCTTCTGGCGCGAGATCGAATGTCTTTGTTCGGAGAGATTAGATTTCTCCAATCCTCGTATCCTTGACGGGCCAGCATGATTTTCGCCATCCATTGCCAGACCTGAGTTGAAGGGGGCTGGGTCTCGATGTCGATGGGGCGACCTCGTTCTCGCAAACGTATGTGGGCCTCGCGCAAATCCATCGTGCTTTCAAAACTAGCGCGAGCCTTAAGGTTTTGAGAGATGTCTTGTGAGTTCATGTTTCCGAGACCTTCTTCAATACCCATGAACCACACTGGTGCGGACGGACGACCGTATCCGAGAAAGTTGACGATCCGACCGATCTCCTCTGGCGATAAATCGGGTTGACCTGTGGTCACAAAGTCACTCCATGTGGCAAGACAATTGTAAAAGTCGGAGGCAAGATGACGCGCTGCATGAATCAGTGATCGTGTTTGCCTTTCATGTCATCGGTCCAGGACCCAAGTAATAACAGGGGATAAGGGACGAGGAGATAGGGGGTCGGGAGATGCGCGAGATGCGGGACAGGGAGATGCGGGGAGATGCGGGACAGGAGATGCGGAGAGATGCGGGACAAGAGATGCGGGACGAAACAACCCCCAATGAACAGAAACAACGGCGCAAATGGGGGTTCTTTCGGAAGTACCCCCAACGAAATCGGCCGTTGGCGGGATTCTAAGATAGCCGCACGATGCGCGCATTTTAAACCAGGGGACGTTCACCACGTTTACCTAAATCTATTCCTTAAGATCGCAGGTCTAGGTTCCGAACGGGCGAAAAGTAACCTTATGGGGAGATCGCTCCGCAGGCGAAAGAAGATCTGTTTGCGGTGAACTTTTCGTCCGTCCCCCCTCGGCCGTCGAACTTGGGGACGACAGGAAGTGTAACTGATGTTCCGGGAATAGGCGGAATAAAACACTAGATCGTTTGCCAGACGTTCAGCGTCTAGGAAACGTCCCGTCCCCGAAATGCCCCCATTGTGGTCGCGGATCGCGATGCGATGAACCTATCGCTTCAGTTCCGGCTTCTGTTCATGTATTTCTGAAATGAGACGGAGTACGGCGTCGATCACGATGTCGGGTTTGTCCCTGGATATGTAGTGCCCGCTTCCTTCAGCAAAGATCGCCACACGGTTTGGAGAGGCCGCAACGAATTCAGAGTGCGCTCGGCGCATCGCGGCAAGCTCGTCTGGTGCATCAACCCAGGTGTGTTCTGCAGTGATATCGATTACGGGGAGATTTAGCGGTAAGTGTACATCGCGCATATAACGCGCGGTAGCCGGATAGGCTTGATCCTGGCGCAATAGATTGCGGCCGAGGTCGGGCTTTTCCTTTATTAGACCTTCAGCCAAAGGTGTATAACGCGCAGAGATGACCGCCGCTTCTTTATCGTCAAAAAAAGAAGGGATGTTCGCATCTACCAGCACAAGACCTTTGACTCGCTTGTCCGTGGAGGCGAGGATTTCGCTAATGAACCCCCCATATGAATGAGCCACTATTAAGATGGGACCGTGAATGCCACATTGATCGAGAGCGCGTCGTAGCGCTGTACCCTCATCTTCGATCCGATAAGGCCGCAGATTAGGGTCACTTTTCCCCAAACCGGCACGGTCGTAGACTACGGTTCTTACGTTTGCCCGTTCCCGGATGACGGGTTCGATATTGGACCACTCGCTTGAATCTTCTCCGCCGCCGCTCTCGAAGACAATCGTCGGAGTTCCTTGTCCCTGGCTGTGCATCCACAACGCGTATCCGCCTACGTCGACCTTTTTTCCAATGCCGCAGTCGCCAACCGCATCGGCACCCCAGAGCATTGTTATCGATAGAACCAACGTCGCAATGATTCGCAAGGATACACTCCATGACCAGCTGATTGGGACAGGAGATGCGGGACGACGTCCCACATCGCCTCGGAGCCTCTCGACGCAGCAAGGCGGGGAACAGCTGTCAGGTCCCCACATTGCATCCCGAACGGCTATATCTGTCCCTTTTTCGCCTGATCCAAAAGGTACTCAGAAGATCTCCATGACAGTGCCATAATACTCAGCGTAGGGTTCTTGTCGGGATTGGTGACAAACGATGCACCATCGCAGACGAACACATTTTTTACGTCGTGTGCCTGACTATGACTGTTCAAAACAGAAGTAGCAGGGTCACTACCCATCCGCGCGGTTCCCAGTTCGTGGATGATTCTCCCACCTGCCGAGATTCCGTAGGGTAAGTCTCCCCCGGGCTTCGCATCGCTGAAAAATGTTCCCCCCGCTGCTTCGACGATCGAGCGAAATGTTTCCTGCATGTCCTTCGCCATTTTGATCTCGTTCTCGCTCCATTTGAAATGGAAGCGCAACACCGGGATGCCCCATTTATCAACCACATTGGGATCGATCTCGCAGTACGTATCCGCATTGGGAATCATCTCGCCACGTCCGGAAAACCCTATGTAGTTGCCGTATTTGCTGCGGCAGTTCTGTTTCAGAGAGGTTCCATAGCCCTCATACTCCTCGCAGACACCGTGGAACTCACCGACACCGGGCATATCCAGACCTCCGCCAAACTCGATGTGGTAACCGCGCAGGAAGTCGTTCCTGCGATCGTATTTCCACCACGGCATGTACATGTGCATGCCACCCGTACCGTCGTGATTGTGCCGCGGGATCTTTTCCAGCTGGGGAAAGTATCCGTATGCGTCGCTGCCGACGGAATCAGTCAAATACCGGCCCACCGCTCCCGATGAATTCGCTAATCCATTGGGAAAAAGAGAAGAACGCGAATTCAGTAGCAATCGGGCCGATTCGCAGGCACTGGCCGCCACCACAAAAGCCCTGGCATGCACGCGCATCTCATTGCGCGTGGTCTTGTCGATGTAGGAGACTGCCTGCGCTCGACCGTCTTTGCCGACGACGATTTCCCTGGCCATCGCGTTGGTAATCAGGGTGAAGCGGCCCGTGGCCTGTGCCGGCGGGATCATCACCTGGCTGGAACTGAAATTGGATGCGCTGACGCATCCTCTTCCGCATTGCCCACAGTAGTGGCACGGTGGCCGCCCATGGACAGGTTGAGTGAGAATAGCCAGGCGTGAAGGAATGCAGGTGATGTGCAGCTGATCACAAGCCTTCTTGACGATGGTTTCGGTACAGCGAGGAACGGGCGGCGGCAAAAACACTCCGTCGGGAGCACTCGGGACATTCTCCTTCGACCCGAAGACGCCGATAAACGACTCAACCTTGTCGTAATAGGGTGCGACATCGGCATAGGTGATCGGCCAGTCGTCTCCCATCCCATCCGTGGACCGGGATCGGAAATCCACCGGCGCAAAACGCAGGGCAATCCTTCCCCAATGATTGGTGCGGCCGCCCACTATTCGCGAACGGAACCAGTGAAAGTCGCTGCCCGGAGCCGTGGTGTACGGCTCCCCCTCGATCTCCCAAAAGCCGTTGGGAGCCATGAATTCGTCGGAGCGGCCCCCCACGCCCACTCCGCGATGAGCCAACTGGTAGGGCCAGACATGCTCTTTGAAATCTTTGGCGGGGTTCAGAGGGGGCCCTGCCTCTAACATCACCACATTCAGACCGCCCTCCGTGAGCACTTTGGCGGCAGTCCCGCCTCCTGCACCCGACCCTATGATGCAAACGTCAAACACCTTCGGCGAGCGGATCACCTGCGACATGGAAAGCTCCCTCAACGACCAGGTCAAGAAACGGTGTGTACAAGAGTTGCAAATTGCCCGCAGATTGTCTACAGGGAGCCTTTTCCAATGCAAGATGAGCCTGAAGAGAGGACGTGTTTCTAGCACAAGATGAGCCTGAAGGGATTAGGCATGCTGAGGATTGAACATCAGCGTGCAGGAAGCGGAGAAGTTAAGTCTGGAGGAGATTCGCCGGCTTTTAGAAGCCAGCGGAGGAATCCGGTTTGTTGGAGACCATGACCGAAAAATCAAAAGCCCCTGATCTCGATCATCAAATTAAGCCGCCAGCTGGAAGCTGTCTTTCACCCGTTCACACCCGGTGCGTCACCGTCTCCACAAACAATATTCCGCCAATCAGGATCAGCCCGCCGTATACATATTTGAGGAACGCGGCGCCAGAAAAGCGCTGGTTGATAGCCCGCCCAAGGAACACCGCCGGCAGCATGACCGGAACCGAAAACAGGAACTCGTGGGTCACCGTGCGAGTCCACAGCCCGGCGCTCCAGTAGCCGACCATCCCCAATATGCTGGCAGGCAGAAAATACGCGTGCAGAGTCGCACGAAAGTGCTGCGGCGACCATCTCCGGAGAGAACCGTAGATCACCAGTGGTGGGCCGTTCATGCCATACGCTCCCCCCAGAATGCCAGCTAGAAATCCTGCTAGCAGGAGCAGTGGCCGGTTCTCGTGATCGAGTCGGAGCATACCACGCGACAGCAGCGAATAGGCGGCGAACAGCATGATTAAGATGCCTAGCCCTGCCTTCACCAATTCCTGGTGCACACTGGTCAGCATCAGCAATCCGAGCGGGATACCGAAGACTGTGGCCACCAGCAACCCGGCGGCGCTGCGCAGGTGAATATGCTTCCAGTCCTGGACCACGACCACCGCTGCGATCGCGATGGAGAGCAGCACCGCCAGCGGCGCTGCCACGTGCAGTGGCATGCAAAGCGCTAGGAGGGGCACCGCGATCAGAGCTTCGCCAAATCCAAATGCCGACCGGATCACCGTGGCGACGAAAACAATCGTCAGAACAAACAGAAGCGAAGCGTGAATGATCATCTCCCGGAAAAAGGCCCCAAGATGCCCCCTCGCAGCAAAAAGTCAGCCCGCGCTGATTCAAGAATACTGGGACTGCGATGACCCGTGCCAGCATTGCTCCAGCCGCAAGTTTCGATGGCTGTTTCATCGTTGGCGCCTATGGCAACAATCTGGGGGGAGCATCGGGCTGCAGATGGATCGGGCTGATATCACCCTGAGAACGCCGAGTCACGCGCGTATCATCGCCACATCATCCGATCTCCACTCCAGGCCTGTACCAAAATGCCATCGAAGAAAATCTAGTGGTGATGCCGGGACTCGGCGCGAGTCAGTGTGCCGAAGCACGCGCGATGTGGTTTATTTCGATACAGGCCACGGCGGAGCTGTCTTCTCCGTCGGGTCGATCGACTGGACATCCGCTTTATCGGAGAATAGCTTCGACAATGATATAGCGCACATTACCGTACCGTTCTGCACGCCTCCACCGGTTGCCCTCCTGTCGACGGCGCTGAAGAACAAACTATTTGCTTGCTCTGTTGCCAGGGTGCGACTATCTGAGGACACATGCTGGATCGTCGAAGATTTTTACAGACCGCTGCCGCATTGACCGTTATGTCCTCGGTGCGCGCTCATGCCGGAACTCGATTACCGATCGCGATGGCGGTTGAGTACAACATGCTTCCCACGAAGATATCGATTATGGAGCGGTTCCAGCTCGCCAGGGATTGCGGGTTTGAACGGATAGAGTGCCCCACGACGCCCGACCAGGGAGATGCGGAGAAGATGAAGGCCGCGGCAGAGAAAACCGGGCTGCCGATTCATTCGGTCATGAACATGGACCATTGGGCTTATCCTTTTTCCTCGGCTGATCCGGCCGTAGTGGAAAAGAGCCTGGAGGGAGCGCGCGTCTCCATTCGAAACGCGCATTTGTGGGGAGCGTCCACGGTGCTTCTTGTGCCGGCCGTGGTGAATCCCCAGACGACATACAAAGAGGCCTATGAGCGATCTCAGGTGGTCATTCGCAAGCTGATTCCTTTGGCCGACGAGTTGAATGTAACGCTGGCGCTGGAGGAAGTGTGGAACAAGTTCCTGCTAAGCCCGCTGGAGTTTGCCCGTTATATCGACGAGTACGATTCGCCGCGAGTGCGCGCTTACTTTGATGTGGGAAATGTGGTGCTATACGGCTACCCGCAAGATTGGATTCGGACTCTGGGGAAGCGAATCGCCAAGTTACATATCAAGGACTTTTCGTTCCGGCACGAGCCGGGCACAGAAAAATCAGTGGCTGCCTGGGTACCCTTGGGTGAGGGCGACATCGATTGGACAGCCGTGTATGAGGCGCTTCGCGACGTTGGGTATCAAGGTACGGCGACCCTGGAGCTGGATCCGGGAGACGCAGCCTACCTGAAAGAGATGCGCCGGCGGTTTGGACTGATCCTTACCGGGGAGATGCCAAAGAAGGTTTAACCTCTTGGGCCGGCCACTACGATGAAACCTTGTTTCCCGGCAGACGCCGGTTCGTCTAAATCTGAACCCGGCGGCGATGAACTATAGTCAGTTCATGGGATTCGCTCGTAACTGTGTTCTGTTGCTGGCCGGCTTCGCGCCCTTGTTTGCCTTCGGGCAATCGCCGGTTTCGCAGTTACCCGATGGGCCTAACCGCGAAGTCGCACAACGCGTCTGCTCGGGGTGTCATTCGGCCCAGATGTTCGTGGGGCGGGGTATGACACGGGAACAATGGGGCGGCGTTGTCTCCAATATGATAGGCCGGGGAGCGAAGGTCTCGGACGAAGAATTCGACCAGATCGTCGACTATCTTGCCACAGCTTTGCCGCCTGGCAAGCAGGCTGGCGAGAGCACTCCGATTGCAAGGGCCGCGCCAGTGCGTAAGCAAAGTCTGGTTGACCAGGCAGGCGCAGATAACAAGCAGGTCGTCGATGAAGATGCTGCCGCACGCGGTAGGACCGTGTATATCGCGCAATGCATTACCTGTCATGGAACACGGGCGCGCGGAGGTGACCGGGGTGCCGACCTGGTGCGCTCGTTAGTGGTTCTCCATGACCGCTACGGAAGCACCATCGGACCTTATCTTGCGCAGGGCCATCCCGCCGGAAAACCAGTCACATTGACGCAGGACCAGATTGTGGACTTGTCTCATTTCCTGCACCAGCAGGTAGGTGACACATTGCGCACCGGACCTTATAACAAGGTGCTGAACATCCTGGTGGGCGATCCCAAAGAAGGCGAGACCTTCTTCTATGGAGCGGGAGGGTGCAGCCACTGCCACTCAACTACTGGGGACCTGGCGCACGTCGCCAGCAAATATGATCCTCCCAGTTTGCAGTTGAAGGTGGTGTTTCCGCAAGACCGTGCAGTCGCGCGCACGGGCCCTTCGACCCCGCGCAAGCCGCTTACCGTTACGGTGACCACTTCGTCCGGCGAAAGCGTGACCGGAGTGCCGACAGAGCTTGACGATTTCAACGTTTCGTTGCGCGACGCCTCCGGCCAATATCACAGCTTCGCACGCGCACCCGGAGTCAAAGTGGAAAAGCATGATCCCTATGCCGCGCACGTGGCGCTTCTCGACGAATACACAGACAAAGAGATACACGATGTAGTGGCCTATCTGGAGACCTTGCAATGAAGTTTCTTGCGCTGATTCTTGTGGCTCTGCTTGCGCAGGTGCCCGTGCCCGCTCGGGGCCTGGGTCTTCGACCGAATCCGAATACGGCTCCGGATACCGGGCTGGACCCTTCGGCGTTGTCGCATCCGCCGTTGGATGAGTGGCCGTCGTACAACGGCGATTACTCGGGCCGACGTTTCAGCACTCTGACGAAGATCAACGACCAGAATGTGAAAGCGTTGAGCCTCGCATGGATGTATCAGCTGCCGAGGAACGGCGATGCTCCGGGTGGACGCCTCGCGGGCACTCCGGTGGTGGTGAACGGGATGATGTATATCACTTCACCGGATAGAGTGTGGGCCCTTGACGCGCGCACGGGGCGCGAGTTGTGGGCTTACACCTGGACCTCCAAAGGCGGCATTCACCTGGGCAACCGGGGGGTTGCCATCTCCGGAAAATCGCTCTATTTTGAGACGCCCGATTGCAATCTCGTCTCCCTGAATATGGCCGACGGCAAGAAGCTTTGGAATCAACCGATCTGCGATCTGGATCAGATGTATTACGCCTCAATGGCGCCCGTGGTGATCAAAAATCACGTCATTACCGGGGTCAGCGGGGACGACCTCGATCGGCCCGGTTTTCTCGAGGCGCACGATCCGGAGACCGGCGCACTGCAGTGGCATTGGTCGGTGGTGCCGAAGCCGGGAGAACCCGGTTCCGAAACGTGGCCAAATGCGGAGGCGATGGCGCACGGAGGCGGCATGACGTGGATATCGCCCACGTACGATCCGGATTTGAACTTGCTCTATGTGGGCACTGGAAACCCGCAACCGGTAATGGCGGCCAAGAAGCGTGAGGGTGCGAATCTGTTCACCGAATCGATTGTGGCGTTGAATGCGGATAGCGGCAAACTAATCTGGTATTTTCAGCCTTCTCCGCACGACACGCACGACTGGGATGCGGTGGAAACGCCGGTTTTGTTTGACGGTGAAATGGACGGGAGGCCGCGCAAGCTGTTGGTGCAGGCGAGCCGCAATGGCTGGTTTTTTGTGCTGGACCGCGAAACGGGAAAGAACTACGTCAGCGCGCCCTTTGTGAAAACGAATTGGACCAAAGGCGTAGATGCGAAGGGGCAACCGATTCCCGATCCCGCCAAGCAGCCGCAGATTGCCGGAACGCTGGTTGCGCCAAATGCGGAAGGTGGGGTGAATTGGCCTCCGCCGACGTACAGCCCGGCCACCGGGTTGTTTTATGTCAACGCCACTCGCTCGTATGCCATTTACTACATTTTTGACGATAGCGACAAGCCTGAAGGATGGGGCGGTCATGATCTGGGCACCTGGGATGAATCGATGCTGCAGGCGCTGGACTACCGCACCGGGAAGATCAGATGGAGCCACAAGTGGGAGACGCCGGGAATTGAGGGCGGGCTGCTTAGCACCGCGGGTAACCTGGTGTTTGCGGGCGATCCGAGCAACAACCTGGTGGCGCTGAATGCCACCACCGGTGAGCCGCTGTGGCATGCCAACCTGGGCAGTCCGGTATCGAACGGCGCGATCACTTACGAACTGGACGGGCACCAATACCTAGTGGTGGGCGACGGCGACAAGTTGTTTACATTCGTTATGAACTGACCGCTGGAAGGCTATTGTGCCTGTCACCGGTGCTTTTCTATACAGGCTTTGCGTTTGCATAACTACTGATAGAGCAACTGATCTTTCGGCTCCAGGTCGACGACAGGTTCCCTCTTTGCTGCTGCATTCGGGAAACGGCTTCTGTCCCAATCCCTGCTCAAGGCCTCTGCAATATCCCGATCTCGCTCAGCGATGCTCTGAATGAGCAAGTCTGTGGCTTCCCGTTTCAACGGTTTCTTTTGAGCTTGCCCGATGACAACCGACTCACGCCAGAACATCTTACGGCAGCTTGGGCCGTCGCGGCGAACGATTGCTCTGGCAATTTGGCGTCAATCCAAAAGCATCCCTGACGAGGAACGCGTTCATCGGCACGTTCTCTCTGATTACTTCCAGCTCTCCATTACCTTATATACTCGCCAAAATGTCTTATATCCGAACGTTTGCCCTGCTCGCCGCAGCTCTTGGCAATTGCGCGGCGCTGCGCGCGCAGCAAGCCGACATGGTACTCGTCCACGGCACCGTCCTGACTGTCGATGCGAAGGACACCGTCGCTCAGGCACTCGCCATCCGCGGGGGCGAGATCGTTGCCGTCGGGACCGACGCTCAGATCATGAAGCCGGCAGGAAAGACAACGCACATCGTCGACCTGCACGGACGCACCGCGACCCCGGGGATGATCGACACTCACAGCCATTACACGGAAGCTGGCTCCGAGGACCTGTACTTTATGGCTCGACGGAGCAACGACCTACAAGTTGTGCGTGCCAGCCAACCCGCCAGTCAAGCAGTTCTGGTCCTTGACGGCTTATGACGTCGACGCCCGTTCCCTTATCCAGAACAAGGAACAACAAGCCGACCGTTCCTCGCTTGGACGAGGGCGGCCGTCTCGGTCTCAAGTGTTTACTCTTGAGTTATTTCCGGGTGGGCCACCAACCGCCCAAAACGTTCGGATCGGCGTTGGACCCCCTTATTAAATCAGGGGTACCTTGGTGACTGAACACGGCATGGAGGAGTAGAACTATGTCGAACCTCGCCCCCTCTCCGCTTCGTTACCACGCAAAGGTTTTCTCGCTGCTGGTGCTCCTGTTGTTGCCCGCGGCGTCAAAAGCCGAGACCGACTTGAACCAGGTGCAGGAGCTGCGAGCCGAGGTGGACCAGCTGAAAGAGCTGGTTACCGATCTGCAGGCGCGAGTGACTCTACTTGAGGGGCGCAACGCTCAGTTGCGGGCGTCCAGTTCTAGCGGTCCGGACGACGCCGTTGCACTTTCCCGTGCCGCTCTGAGCCTGCGACGAAATGCGGACGCGGCGCCGCCTCTTGCTGTCCCGCCGCAACAGGTCACGTCCGCGCCGTCTTCCGCGTCGCAGCTTCCCACCACGCTCCCCGGGGGCGCAACGCTCAACTACTATGTCGATGGCTATTTCGCAAACAACTTCAACAATCCCGTCGGCCGCGTCAACGACCTCCGCGCATACGACGTGCTTAGCCGCACATTCAGCATCAATCAGGCGGCTGTCATCTTCGAGCGCGATCCAGATCTCGACGCGCACCGCCGCTACGGTCTCCGCATCGACCTGCAATTTGGCCAGGCGACTGAGACGCTGCAGGGCAACCCTTCAATTGAGGCTCGGCCTGAGATCTATCGCAATCTCTTCCAGGCGTACGGAACCTATGTCATTCCTCTCGGCAAGGGCCTTAACTTCGACTTCGGCAAGTGGGCCAGTTCGCTCGGCATGGAAGGAAACTACACGAAGGATCAGATCAATTACAGCCGCTCCTACTACTTCTATTTCCTGCCCTTCTATCACGCGGGCGTGCGGCTCCACTACAACTTCACAGACAAGCTCGGCGTGAACTACTGGGTTGTGAATGGAACCAATCAATCCGAGCCGAACAATGGCTACCGCGACGAACTCTTCGGATTCGTCACGCAGCCAAAGAAGACCCTCAGCTGGACCTTCAACTACTACCTCGGCCAGGAGCATCCTGACACTGTACCAGCCACCAATTGCACTGTTCCCGTGCAGCCTGGTCTTTGCCTTGCGCCGTTGATCCCGGCCCCCAACGGCAAGCTGCACATCTTTGACAGCTATGCAACCTGGAACGTCACGCCCAAACTCGCACTGGCCCTTGAAGGCGACTACGTCATCCAGCGCGAGTGGGCCAATGCGGGGCCAGGCCAGTCATCCGCGCCCTCGCACACCGACGGCGGGGCGGCATACGCGCAATACTCGTTTTCCCCGCGCCAGTACGTCGCTGCCCGCACTGAGTACATGTCTGACCGCGGCGGAATGTTCAGCAACGTGACCCAGGCGCTCAAGGAAGTCACAGGCACCTATCGATATAACTTCGGCGATGGCTTCTCAGCATTCTTTGAGTACCGCCGCGACTGGAGCAACCAGCACTATTTCACCACCAGCAATCCAGCCGCACCTTCCACTCACCAGGACACAGCCACTGTCGGCCTCGTCTGGTGGTACGGCGAAAAAGAAGGCGCCTGGTAGTGAAGCACACACGGAGCCCGTCGTACGCACAACGAGCTCCTTGCAGCCTCGGCGCGAGTCGTCCGATGGTCTAAAACAAACGAATGAGGACCGTTTCAGCTCCGCGGATGCAGCGGCGAGGCACGAACGCGGTTGGACCGGGTGCCTGGACAAGCTGGAAGAGCTTAGCGGCCGGGCATCGTAGCACCTGTGCCGGGAATCGCAGTAAAGAGAGACCCTCGAGCAAACAGAAAAGTGCGCAATTGTTCGCTCGCTTCTGCTCTGCTCGAGGGCCTGCCCGCGTCAGCCTGAAGAAGTTATAGGTTAGAAACCAACGAATGGTCCTACGAATTAATGAATTAATCAATGGATTGCTTCATTCCCCATACGAAAATAGTCGTCTCCTCGTCAGCCTGCCATTTGCTACGACCCCACCCTTCGCAGCCGCACAGGCTGCGGCGTTTGCGCTGCGTTTGACCATCTACCTTCCGGGGGACTATAAGGTTGCCGGGCCTGAAACCCTACGGTTTGGCAGGTTCCCTATTCGTCCCATTTCGTCCGCATCCGGGCATCCCGGGTGGGAGGTGAAAACCAAGATGATCCCGCCGGCCTTTGAGTATCTCCGCCCCAAGACTATTCCTGAAGCCATTGCTTTTCTACAGCAGTACGGAGACGACGCCAAGATCTTGAGCGGCGGCCAGAGTCTCATTCCCATGATGAAGTTCAGAATCGCCAGACCCGGTTATCTGATCGACATCAACCGTATTTCCGGCCTTTCCTATATCAAGGAAGAAGACGGTTATTTGAAAATCGGCGGCCTCACGCGCGAAGCCGAACTGGAAAACTCCCCGCTTATTCACGCGTTCAGCAAGTCGCCGACCGTGGAAAGTGGTCGGTGTGTTGGTTGGTGTTAGTGGGGAAATGGCGCACCCCTCAGGAAGATGAAAAGAAGCGCCGTAACTACTCTGAGATGATGGGCCACTAGGCAGACCACTCATCGAATCGGCGCATGATCTCCATGAGCTTGCATCCCAACAGGATGACAGAGCCCCACAATATGAAGGGAACGCCGTAGAGTATGAGATGCTTGCGCGAACGGGCCAACTCAAACACTCGTACCTTCACAATCGCGTACACGTTCGCTGCGAGATAAGCAGCCACCAAACAACTCACTACCAAGTTGTGCATGTTCATAGTCCTCCTCTTACCGGTCTGCATCTCCCCGCCGGTACTCATCGGTGAAAGATGGCCTGTTCGACGCACTAAAACCGTGAATCGATTGCGATATGGTTCGCGCTCAAAATCTTCGTCGGATACAGCGGTACCCTCCCGGACGGTCCACACCTTAGAGTTGAGACCATCCTCCGTCTACCGGAAGCTCGGCGCCGGTCGTGAAGGTCGCATCGAACGCGAGGAAGAGGACGGCCTTCGCGATTTCCTCCGACGTCCCCCAGCGCCTCATGGGAACCATGCCAATCATCTTCTCCCTGATCTGAGAGGATGCGTCACCGGGAAACGCCTTGCCGATGATCGGCGTGTCGATGGGACCGGGCGTCACCGCGTTGACGCGAATCTCGAGAGGAACCAACTCAGCAGCGAGCGTCCGAGCGAATGATCGTAGCGCGGCCTTGGCGGCTCCGTACGTGGCGTTGCCGGCCATTCCCATGACGTTGGCGATCGAGGTCGTGAGGACGACAGAGCCTCCCCGGTCTATTAGCGGCGCGAACTTCTGCACC
The DNA here is from genome assembly GCA_963788515.1 of uncultured Acidobacteriaceae bacterium. Taxonomy (GTDB): domain Bacteria; phylum Acidobacteriota; class Terriglobia; order Terriglobales; family Acidobacteriaceae; genus PALSA-350. Next base: position 417,822 of record CAWBGZ010000013.1, on the reverse strand, counting down.
GCGAAAAGCGGTCCCTTGGCGTTCAAGTTGAACATCTCGTCGTAAATGGCCTCGGTGATGCTCTCCAGAGGCGCTCGGGTGCTGAACCCGGCGTTGACGAACAGCAGGTCGAGGGTGTCGAACTCAGCCTTCACCCGAGCGGCGAGTGCGTCGAGGTCCGTCAACGACCGCACGTCGCTCGAAACCACAATGACGTTATTCCCAAGTTCTTTCTGGGACGATTCCAGCCCTTCCTTCGAGCGACCCGTCACCACAACGCGCGCGCCTTCATCGAGGAGCATCTTCGCCGTAGCGAGCCCCATGCCGCTCGTGCCGCCGATGATTACCACCTTTTTTCCTTCGTACCGTTTCATGTTTATGCTCCTGGTGACTGGTTGTTATTCGTTCTGTCGCGTAATTCCAAGTTAGGGATGTGGCGATGTTGTTTTGCATCCAGAGGCGCGCCGATCAGCGCCCCTTCAGGACACCGCGGTCAAGGATGCTTGGTTAAGACAAGCCCACGCCGGAGACGTTGACCACCGCCTGCCACGCGGCTTCTTGGCTGGCGCGATCGTGGAGGTGTGGGTGGCCCTGCGCCTCAATTGGGCCTGAGAACTTCCCTTGAGCCGAGGCGAAGAATTGCCCTGAGACGTCGGTTCCGAACTCCGACGCCTGGAGGTACCGACGGGCCGCGGTCTCCGGCGTCTGATTCATGCCGGGAATGAGGTTCACGATTGGGATAAACAGATACTTCAACAACGGGCCAGCGTTTCGCACCACCTTGGTGTCGGTCGCCCCACCGGGCGATACGGCGTACACGGCCATGCCGGCGGGCAGCCGGCGGGCCAGCGCCGCGGTCCACCAAGCGATGATGAGCTTCGCGTCAGCATACGCATTGTTGGGTACGTACTTCACGTTCGGCCCGTTGCGCAGCAGGGCTTCAACAGCCGCGGTTTGGTCGCCCCGGTAGTATTTGGCCGCGAAGGCTGGCACGTCGGTGTACTTGAACATGGGTACGCCCCCGCGGGCAGGCTCCGCGCCGGCGATAACAATCCGCGCGTTCGGGCTCAGCAGGCTGGCGCGAAGCAACCCGACAGTCAGTTGATGATGGCCGATCAGCGGGGCCTGAGAAGCCTCAACGCCCGCCGCAGTGATCACGCGCTTCTTGGTTGGGACCAATCCGGCATTGAGCAGTAGGAAATCGATCGACCGACCTCGCTTGACGAGCGAGGCGAGGGCGGCCTGAACGCTGGTCGGCGCGTCCAGATCCAGTTCCAGCGGCGTGAAGACCTGTGTCTTGGTCTCAGCCGCGAGCTGAGCGGCCGTTTCCTGAATCCGGGCCAGGCTGCGCCCGGTGACGATGACCTCGCGGTAGCCCTTGGCGGCGAGCAAGCGGGCTGCGGCGTGACCGAGCCCGGAGGTGGCGCCGGTGACGAGTGCGATCGAATGTTCCATGAGTGGCTCCTTAGTGAAAGGGGAAGGTAGAACCGGAAGGGCGCGAGGCCAGAGCCAGCCTGCTAATATCGAACTATTTGGTTGTATATTGGTAGGATGGAAGGTGTCAAGGAGTTTTGAACTAAATGATTCAAAAAACTGCAAAGCCGCGGGGTCGACCGCGCAGCTTCGACGAGACGGGGGCGCTGGAAAAGGCGACTCAGGTGTTCTGGTCGAAGGGCTACGACGGAGTGACAATTGACGATCTCGTCGCCGGGATGGGTGTGGGACGGCCGAGCCTGTATGCCGTCTTCGGGGACAAGCGCGCGATATTCTTACGCGTCCTTAGGGCGTACGCAGAACGTAAGGGCGCTCTCGCAGCCAAAGCACTCCTTTCGCCACCGGGTCTTCGCGACTCGATCGCGGGCTTTCTGAGGTACGCCGTCGAAAGTGCGACCGAGAAAGGTTCCGCCCGGGGCTGCCTTCTGATGTGCGTCGCGCCGCTTGTGAACGACGCTGAGGTTCAGCGGTTCCTGCAGAGCGCAGCCACGGGCGGCTCGGCGCTGCTGGAGCGCCGTTTCCGGGACGGGATCAGCGCGGGAGAAATCTCATCTGACTTTCCCGTAGCCGCGCGCGCGATCCAGGTTACCGATCTAGCGCGTGGGCTGACCATGCGTGCGCTGATAGGCACGCCGCGCAAGACGCTCCTCAAAGATGCTGAGGAAGCGGCCAACTTGGTGCTCCTGTCGCGGCGCGTCTGACGGGTCATCGGAAACAATTCACTTGTACCGTGGCGGTCAAAGCTCAATCGGGAGCGAAGCGCAAAGGTCTGTACAGTGCAATCGCTGCAAGCCTCGCGGCGTGGCCTCCTGCGACCGTCCCAACATCGGGGCCTTTTTCGGGGCTTTTTCGGGGACGGGGCTTTTTCGGGGACGGGCCTTTTTCGGGGACGGGCCTTTTTCGGGGACGGACGGGCAGTGTGTCGGAGATAGAATTTTGCACACTATATGTTGTAGCCGAACGATGGATCTTGGGCTGCATATTGCGGTCGCACCAAATCATTTCTCCGACACACTGCGGGATAACCCCTAATGCCTGTCGGTCAGATCCCGGCCTCTACGAGAATGATTACCTCGAATCTCGCGCAGCTACTCGCCCGATGGGTTGGTGATTGTTCCGTCTGAAGTGGACCCCTCAGATGAGACGGGAAAAATGGGGACAGATTAGTTTTGAGGCCCTCGGAAAATTTGCCCTCTCGGCGCAGTACATCCCTGCACGATAAGGAAGTAACAGCACCGCCATGGTTACCAAAATTACTTTGCCTCGCCCTGGACAAGGCCCAAAAACCGTACTAGTGTGTGATCAAGAATCCACACCAGCGCTGTCTTACCACGGCAGCCCTGCTTGGCCTTGCACCGGCTTTCTTCACCCGTGCATCCGCCGCCCACTCGCAAAACATCAGCGTTCGTATAAGTAGGGTGCGCTCAGTGCGTCCTCTTGATTGAGCAGTCTTGACAACTTGGAAAGCACCACTGGCCAGCGCCTTGAGGCCCTGCCCGGCCCCCTTTGCGTTGGGGCATGTCTTTAGCCGAAAGCCTCGCGCCGCTAGCCAACTAATACCTAGACAACTACGGGGGCGGGAAAAATAAAATTTGAGCCCCTTCGTCAAACAAAGGACTTAGCCGGCGCCTCGAGGGAAACCAGGACGGGAACACCCCATTCCTGAAACCATACCGCAACCAGGGCCCTCGCCAGGACACGCCCCGAGGGGCGGATCCATCGATCTTTCTCATCTTTAATAAAGCGACGGGACCTCATCCTGTCACCTCATCTTCGAAGCTCTACCCTCTGGCTGGCCGCCCAACACTGAAACCGCGGATACGCTTAGGAAAGCGAATAACCTGAAGAGCAGGTCTTTTCTCGCTTATCGCTCAATCTTTTTCCCAAATGAGAGCGCCGGCGGGGGGCTTATCCCTCTTTTCCCTCACTTTTTCAATTAAAATTTGCGCTGCTCTGGCTGTTTACCATCCCGTCGGTCTCACCCCAGGGGGCTTTTAGCGCTTATAGCGCTTTTGGCGCTCATTTTTTTTACGCTGCTCCGGCCGTTTACCATCCGGTCGGTCTCGCACCAGGACTTACTTCGCTTAGTTCGCACATTTCTAAAGGCGCCGCTCGAAGCCAGCACACTTGTCATCGACACAGACTCCGAAACCTGCTCCGGCACGGCAATTGCAAGCATCCATCCGTTTCAGCTTCTAAGAAGGGACGTCATGAAGAGCGTGCACGCAGGACTGCCAATCGCTGTATATCGTCCGGTGAAGGTTAATAATCCGGTCTTTCGGTCGACGCGAAAGGACGCGATACTATCGCTGCGCTGGTTGCACGCAAACATAAATGACCCGCCAGGATCGATTTGTATGTGCCGCGGGTAATCGCCCATGGTCGAGGTCTCGCCCAGGTAGTGCAGCCGGCCCTCGCTATTGAGGGCAAAAATAGCGATCGTATCGTGGAGTCGATTGGCAGCATAAAGAAAGTGCCCATCAGGCGAGAGCACGATCTCCGACGTGAAGTTCGTTCCCTTAAAACCCGGCGGTAGCGTGGAAATGGTTTGCTGAGGTTGAAGCGCTCCGGTCGCCGGATCGAATTGAAAGAACATTACCGTAGACGCCTCTTCCTGAAGCGAATAAAACCAGCGTCCATTACGGTGAAACGTGAAGTGGCGCGGCCCATCACCCGGAGGCACGGAAACAAACGGAGCCTCTGCAACGGGAGAAAGTTTGCCGGCCACGGGATCGAAGGCAGAGACATAGATCCGGTCTTGCCCCAGGTCGGTTTGCAGCACGAAGCGGTTCGAAGGATCAGCGTGGATCATGTGGGCATGCGGCTTGTCATGTCCGCTAAAGGCAAAACTTCCCGGAGGACCACTCGATGGGATCTTCGGTCCCACCGAGCCTGTGTCCTGGTGAACGAATGTAGCTGGGCCCAGCGCTCCCGTCGGCAGTACTGGCAGCACGGCTACCGTCCCGCCCGCGTAATTGGCAACAAAGACGTACTTGCCCGTCGCATCGACACTCAGGTGGGCCGGGCCCGCTCCCTCTGAGCTGACTACATTCAATAGTTGAAGATTTCCATCTGACCGATTGACAGCATAGGCACTTACCGCCCCGCTCCTGCCCTCGAAGTCCGCGACCTCGTTCGCGGCGTAAAGGTATCGTCCCGACGGGTCGAAGGAAAGCCAGGAAGCGTTGCGGCCTTCGGCGGCCAACTTGATCAGGTTCAGCTCTCCGCTAGCGGGGTTCATTTCAAATAGGTAGATTCCCTTCCCGTTGCCTCCCCCGCCGTCGACCGCGGTGCTATAGGTCCCCACATAAACGAATATTTTGTGATTGGTGCCTTCCATGGCAGACCCGCGGACTGGTCTGAACGCAGAAAGAACGGCGAAGGCAGCGGAACCTTGCAGTAGTTGGCGGCGAGACATTTGGCCGCCCGTCTTATCGGTTGATTCGTTGTTTTGTGGACCCACTTGATTGATTTCTCCTCTTCGATCCAGGCCGGAACTATCAGCTGTACTTTACCCACCGCAATATCTCTGGCAGCGTCGGCCGCTTGCCATACATCAGGATGCCGACCCGATAGATGCGCGTGGCCACCCACACCATCCCATAGATGGCCAACACCATCAGCACCAGGGAGAGAGCGAGCTGCCACGCCGGCACCGCCATCGCGGCCATACGCAAACACATCACGATTGGCGTGCACGGCGGGAACAGTGACAACAGTACCACCGGCCACGCGCCAGGGTTGCTCAGGATGTAGACAATGAGCGCAAGCCCGATCACCTGAGGCAGCACGATAACCATGCTGAACTGCTGTACCTCCGACTCCTGGCTGACGGTGGCGCCCAAACCTGCGCTCAGTGCGCTGTAAAAGAAAAATCCCAGGATGAAGTAGAGCACGAAGAAAGTGAGCTGCAGAGGGGTCACTCCATAGGCTGCCAGGCCGCCCAACCCGAGCGTTATCCAAAGAGAGGACGCGCTCAGCGCCAAAACGAAAACAATCCAGATAGCCATTTGGGTCAGACCCACCGCGCCCACACCCAACAGCTTGCCTAACATCAGTGATTCCGGTTTAGCCGAAGCCAGCATCACTTCAAAAACACGCGAAGTCTTTTCCGCTACCACCGAATGGGCCACATTCACGCCGTAGAACACCACCGCGAAATACAGCATAAAGGCCATAACATAGGCGCCCCAGAAACCCTTGCTCGCGTCTGCCACCACGGCGGTGCCGTTCTTGACCTGCTTCGTCTTCAGGTCTACATCTCTGAGCAATGCCTGTATCTCGTCGCTGGTCGCCCCGCGCTTCACCAGCTCTTCCCGGACCAGCGCATGGCCAATCGCATCCTGCAGCCTGTCTCTCCCGACAAAATCCGCCGATCCGCGGGAAGTGTAGGTAGCTTCCAGGCGCGCCGTTCCTGGCTCTAGATTCAGCCACAAGTAGCCATCAATCTCCTTGCTCTCCACCTCAGCGTTCAGAGCCGCCAGTTCGCCCTCCGTGAGGGGAGCCTTCACATCTACCGTCAGTCGCGCGGATCGGTCCTTTCTAACCCCATCCGCGGCGTTGTCAGCCGGCATCAACTCCGCCCGCACGCTCTCAGCCAACAGCCGATCGTTCGAGGCCACGACAATATTCCTCGCGCCTCCGCTAAGTTTTCCGGAGAGGGCGCCAACGCCGAAAATCAGCGAAAAAAACACCGGGATCAGCACCGTGCTGATGCGGAAGGCTTTGCTGCGGATCCGCTCCAGATACTCGCGCCGCGCGATCAACAATGCTTCACGCATCCACTTTCTCCCCTACCGTCCGTATGAAAATCTCTTCGAGCGACGGCTCTACCAGCTCAAAGCGGTAAATCTGCGCGCGCTGTTCGGCTGCGCGTAGCAATGCCTGCGCGTCGCCATGCTCCTTCAGGGTGATTTCCACGTGACCCGGATACTCCCTGCATTCGGCGATCGCCTCATGGCTCAGAAACCCGTCGTCCCCTTCGAAGTCGATGATCACCTGGTTGCGTTCGTAGCGCGATTTCACCTCGCGCATCCCGCCGGAAAGCACCGCCTCTCCCCGATGGATGAGGCAAATCTCGTCGCATAGCTTCTCCACCTGGTCCATGCGATGGGTCGAGAATAAGATAGCCCGCCCTTCCTTCTTCAGCTCCAGCAGCGTGTCCTGCAGTAGCGTCGCGTTCACCGGATCGAGCCCCGCGAAGGGCTCGTCCATAATGATCAGTTGAGGCTCATGCAACAGCGTCACAATAAATTGGATCTTCTGTTGCATGCCTTTGGAAAGCTCTTCTGTCTTGTTCTGTGCCGCGTCGAGTATTTGCAGCCGTTCACACCATGCTTGCGCGCGCTTCGCGGCCAGCTCCGCCGTCAGCCCATGGATCTGGCCCATGAAGATGAGCTGGTCCATCACCTTCATCTTTCGGTAGAGCCCGCGCTCTTCCGGAAGGTACCCAACTTTCTTTAGGCTCTCGCGGGTAAATGGCCGGCCGAACAGGCTTACTGTGCCGGAATCCGGCACGGTAATGCCCACCATCATGCGAATGCTCGATGTCTTGCCCGCCCCATTTGGCCCCAGCAAGCCAAACATGGTTCCCGGCTCTATGCGCAGATTCAGATCGCGTACCGCCACCTTCTGCTCGTACGCTTTCGAGACATGAGCGAGCTCCACCAGGGGCGCCATTCCCAAACCTCTCGCGAGGAGTGTAACAAAGCCTCATTACGGCGAGCCCTACTCGGCACCGCCTTGGGTAGCCGCCGTTTTGCCCTGTAGATAGTGTTCAAACCAGGCTGCCGCGCGCGTTAGCTCATCCGTCTGATGTTCCCGCTTAAGGAAGCCGTGCCCTTCTTCCGGATAGTACACAGCCTCGACGGTGCGGCCCTCCCCCTTCAGGATCGCTACCACCTGCTCAGCTTCCTCCTTGGGCACGCGGATGTCCCGCTCACCCTGCAGCACCAGCAGTGGCGCCTTCTCGTTCCGGATGTACTTGAGTGGCGAGCTCGCCTCGTACACGGAACGGTCTTTCTCCGGATCCCCCAGCAGTGTCTTCTCATATTCCTGCAGAAAAGGGTCTTCATGCTGCAGCATGGTGTACCAGTTCAGGATCCCGTACTCGTCCACCGCAGCCGACCACACGTCGGGAGTCTTCCCAATGGCCATCAGGGTCATGAAGCCGCCGTACGACCCTCCCCAGATGCCGATCTTTTTGGCATCCACAAAGCTCGTCGCCTTCAGAAAGTCCACACCAGCGATCTCGTCCTTTAGATCGCCACCGCCCAGGTCTTTGAAGTTGGCGTTCTGAAACTCCATTCCATAGCCGGTGGAACCGCGCACATTGGGCGCAATGACCACAAAGCCACGCGAGGCCAACAGCACAGCGCGGCTACTGAAGCTATCCACTATCTGGCCCGTAGGTCCACCATGAGGCATCACCACCGCAGCTGCCTTCCCGTCGCGCTTTAGATTGAACGGCACCCACACGAAGGCTGAAATCAATCGCCCATCAAAACTTTTGTAGGTCACCAGTTGCGATGCCGGCACTACGGCTGCTGCAAGCCCTGGAGACTCGTTGTGCGTGATCTGCTTCAGATCACCGTCTGCATGCAGCACATAGAGATTCGCCGGATGCGTCGAGTCCTGATGCTGCAGCAGGTAGCTGCCATCGGGCAAAAATGATGTGGGGCTCGCTGCGCCTGTATTTAGCCCCAACGGCGCATTGCGCTCGCTTGCCTTTAAGGTTGCCGTGTCGACAAATTGAACGCTGGCCCGACCGTCCGCATTCAGCTCGTAGGTAAAGCTCTTCCCATCGGGAGAGAATTCACCGGCGGAGGCCTCCCATTGGGTATCCGTCACCCAGCTCCAATGCTTCGACGCGAGATCGAGCAAGGCTACGTTCCGGTAGCCCCCCTTGCGGTTGGAACTGAGCAGCAGGTGGGAGCCGTCCGGCGATATGTCGCTGATCGACACCTGCTCTTTGCCTTCATGCGCGGTTAATTTCTCCGCCACGCCGCTGTGCACGTCAATACGATATCCATCGGAGTCATCTAGCCCCACTCGCCGGTTAGCAAACAGGGTAGTGCCGTCGGGACTCCAGCAGACGACGCCCCACGAAGCTTTTCGATCAGTCTCGTGAGTCAACAACCTGACCGGCCCTGAAGGCCAGGGCATCACCGCGATATTGGCGGAAGGTGAGGTCTTGTCTTTGGCGCCAAAGGCAAGCATCGAACCATCGCGTGAAAAAATAAGCCCCATTTCGCTCGTCTGGTCTGTCTTGGTCAGATTGCGGGGCTCGCCGCCGTCCAGCGGCAGGGCAAAGATGTCGTACATCTCATCGCCGCCCTTGTCCTGAATGTAGACGATCTCACGGCCGTTGTGGGTGAAGGCGAGATCCGCCTGGCGGTCGTTATCGTGCAACAGCTGGCGCGCTTCTGTGCCGTCGATGTTCATGAGCCAGAGGTTCAAGCGCCCGGACCCATCACCGACATAAGCGATCCGGCGGCCGTCAGGAGACAGGGTCGCACCCGCGATCCGGGTCGTCTGCAGCAAGTCGGCGACCTTTACCGGAGCAGCCTTGGCCTGCACGATGGAAATCATGTTCTTTGGGTCGGTCGGCACGCGGTCCGCAGGCCCCGAAGCCAAGGAGAGAATGCTGGAGGCCGAAAGGAGGAGGAGAAGAGCGCAAGAGCGAATCATAAGCAGACCTGCGAAGGATGGAGTGGAAGACAATAACGGAGACCATGATACCTAGCAGGCTGCGGAAAAACTCATGTTTTGTATCAGGGCATGACTTTAGTCGTGCCATAAATGATTGAGAATACGTCGGGCTTTAGCCCCTGAGGTATTGCTTTCCCGCCCCTTAGAGAGTTTTTCCGCAGCCTGCTAGGGCAATGCCTTTCTTGAAGGGAGGACTTTTCACCCCTCCTTTGCACGGCCCTTCACTGGATGGCTTCCCTGCCGCCCGACTGGCCGCCCTGATCGGCAAGCTGAGTAGAATGGGTTCACAACCGGAGCAGTGATGTTTAAAAAAACAACTCGGGCTTTGTGCCTGCTGATTCTCTCCGCTCCAGGGTGGGGACAGGCCGCCTCGCCCGCCCCGGCGCAAGACGCGGATCAGGCCCAACCACCGGTGACGACGCTCAAGGTGTTCACCAGGCTGGTGGCGATCTCCGCCGTGGTGAAGAGCAAAGATGGCGAGACGAAGACAGGGCTCACCAAAGACGACTTCGTGCTCAAGCAGGACGGCAAAGAAGTACCGATCCGCTACTTTTCGCAGGGTTCCGAAGTCCCCCTGAGTTTTGCGCTCATGGTGGATACCAGCGGAAGCCAGGACACCTTCATCGGGGATGAATCGCTGGCGAGCGACGTCTTTTTCGAGAGCATGCTGAGCCGTAAAGAGGACCGCGCGATGCTGGTGCAGTTCGACTCCAATGTGCTGCAGCTGAAAGGTATGACGAACTCCGTGAGTGCGCTCCATTTCGCGCTGTCGCGCGTAAGTCAGGGCTCCGCTAAGGGCGGAACCCGTCTGTACGATGCGGTTTACCTGGTGGCGAAGGACGCCCTGGCCAAGGAGACGGGGCGCAAGGCGATGGTGATTCTCAGCGATGGCGGCGACAACGGCAGTCGTAGATCGCTGGTGGAAGCGACGGAGCAGGCGCAGCGCGCGGATGTCCAGGTTTACTCCATCCTTTTCAGCATGTTTAAAGTTCTTAGCGGTGGCAACACGGGTCGTCCACCTACGGCAGATCCCGGCCTGGAAGCTTTGGAAAAATTATCAGAGAGTACGGGTGGACGCGTATTCACCGTCTCACGCACCATGAGCCTGCGAGACATCTTCGCGCAGATCGCCGAAGACCTGCGCTTGCAGTACGAACTCGGCTACACGCCTCCACCAGATACTCAACCGAACAGTTATCACAAACTCGAGTTGAAGGCGAAAGACAAGAAGTTGACCGTACAGGCGCGCAAGGGATTTTTCCAACCACCTTAGACTTTGCGCCTGGCAACAACCCGTTCTCCCGTCTGGACTGCCTGGCTCGTCCGCGCCCCACTGAGAAATGGGCGTAGAATCGCTTACCGTTGTAGGATTCGGCACATGCGGCTGGCAAGCCTCATGAGATTACCCGCTCGGCCCTGCCCCCGGCCACATCACGCATGCAGATCGCTTGGGGAAGGCCTTTCATGGAGAACAACAGAATGAGCCGGGATGATGGGGCGAGAGTTTATCTTGTGGGCGGCGGCATTGCATCCCTGGCTGCCGCGGCATTCCTCATTCGGGATGCAGGTATTCCAGGGCGCAACATCACTATCCTGGAGCAGTTTGAGCGGGTGGGTGGCAGTCTCGACGGAGGCGGGTCGCCCGAGGAAGGCTATGTCATCCGCGGAGAGCGGATCCTGGAGAACAAATATCTCTGCACTTATGACCTCTTCTCATCGATCCCAAGTCTGTCGGGAGGCAAGACCGTCACACAGGAGATCTTCGGCTGGAATCAGGTGATGAAACACTCCTCGAAGTCGCGCCTCATCCGCGATGGGCGCAGGATCGACTCTCCTGAATACGGTCTCAGTGAACAACAGATCCTGAGTTTGGAACGCCTGGCAGCGGAACCTGAAGAGAAGCTGGGCACGACCCGTATCTGCGATGAGTTCGACCCTTCCTTCTTCGAAACTAACTTCTGGCTCATGTGGGCCACCACCTTCTCTTTCCAGCCCTGGCACAGCGCTGCAGAATTCAAGCGGTATTTACGGCGTTTTGCGCACATCATTGTTGGCTTCAATCGTCTTCATGGCGTCATGCGGACAGTGTATGAAAAATCTCATTCGATGATTCGCCCGCTCCATAAGTGGCTCGCGGAGCACGGAGTGCAATTTGAATTAAACACGCGGGTCACCGGCCTTGCGTTCCGCGAAGAGAAGGCCTCGAAAGCTGTCCAGGGCATCCAGTATGTGCGCGGTGGGGTCCCTGGCGAAATTGAAATCGGCCGTGACGATTTTGTAATCGTGACGCTTGGTTCCATGACGGAAGCTTCCAGCCTCGGATCCATGGACTCGGCTCCGGTCCTCAACGGCAAGAGCAGCGAAGGCGCATGGACCTTCTGGGAGAAAATCGCCGCGGGCAGACCGGAATTTGGCCGTCCCTCAGCCTTCGCCGAACACATTGACCAATCCAAATGGGTATCGTTCACTACGACTCTGCGCGATTCCCCTTTCTTTCGCATCGTGCGTGACGTTACCGGCAATGTACCCGGAGAGGGTGGACTTATCACCTTTGCAAAATCCAACTGGCTGGCTTCGATCGTGTTGCCGCACCAGCCGCATTTTCTTGGCCAACCCATGAACGTTGATGTCTTTTGGGGGTATGGCCTGCTCGTGGATAGGCCGGGCAACTTCGTGAACAAACCAATGTCGGCATGCAGTGGCCGGGAGATCATGACCGAGATGTTGGGCCATATGCAAAGTGAATCGAAGGCCCAGCAAGTTCTTGAGGGATCTGTCTGCATTCCTTGTATGATGCCATTCATTACCAGCCAGTTCTTGCCGCGGATGAAAGGCGATCGTCCGCACGTGGTCCCTACGGGCTGGAAAAACCTGGCTTTCACTGGGCAGTTCTGTGAATTGGCGGACGACGTGGTATTCACCATCGAGTACTCTGTCCGTTCTGCTCAGACAGCGGTGTACTCGTTGTTAGGACTCCGACGCCAACCGCCGGCCGTCTACAAGGAGCCTTACGACCCGCACATCCTGCATGAGGCGTTTAGGGCTTTACGCAACACCAATGGAATGCCGGTTCTGTCTGGGCCGTCGATTGAGCCCACAACCTGAGACAAGGCCGCGGAGCAACTGCCGATTCGTTCAGCCTTCGAAATGAGGAAGCAGCTTGAGTAAGATGCCTGCGTTATTTGACTTGACCGGCAGAGTCGCGGTCGTGACGGGTGGTAATGGCGGAATTGGCCGCGGCATTGCGCTTGGATTAGCCGAAGCTGGAGCGACCGTTGCGGTGTTGGGACGAAACGATGACAAAAACCAGAAGGTCCTTGCTGAACTAAAGGCTATCGGTGTTCCTTCGCTGGCCGTCAAAGTGGATCTGACCCAACGCAACGCGTTGGAGCCGGCGCTGAACAGGGTCGAGAGCGAACTCGGTCCCATCGGAATCCTGGTCAATAATGCTGGCAACGTGTCCTTGAGCGGCGGCGTGTTGAACGAAAAACCTGAGGATTGGGACAACGTCATCGAGACCCACCTCAATGCGTCGTTCCTGCTTTCGAAGCTCGCTGCCCGGTCGATGGTCGGCCGAAAGAGAGGAAAGATTATCAACATCGGCAGCATGTACTCGTACTTTGGATCTGGGCTGGTCCCCTCGTATAGCGCGGCGAAAGGGGCGATCGTGCAGTTGACAAAGTCCATGGCCATCGAGCTCGCCCCGCACAACATCCAGGTGAATGCGATCGCACCCGGGTGGATTCAAACCGACATGACGGCGCCGGTACTTACAATGCCTTTGAACGACGAGGTTCTTGCCCGTACCCCCGCCGGCCGGTGGGGTCAACCGGAGGAGATCGCCGGAACCGCGGTTTACCTGGCCTCGCAGGCGTCGGATTTCGTTACCGGGGTTACGATCCGTGTCGATGGCGGCTATGCGATTCGATGACATGGCGCAAGCCTCGCTTTTCTCCATGATCCTTGCGTAATTTTGGATGCCCCATCCGTATACCCCTCGTATGTTCGAATACGAAGGGACATTGGCGGCGACCGTGAGCACCGAGACGCAGCACATTGCGCGTGGTCTTCGCCAAAGAGACGTAGCTCTACTGCATGCCCTGGTCGGGCAATACCAGTATCGTCTCGTTCGCTACTTCACCTACCTCCTGGGCAGGCGCGATCCCGTCGACGACCTGGTACAGGAAACATGGTTGCGCGTTCTCGAGCGCGGTCACTCCTACGACGGACAATCCCGCTTCGAACCGTGGCTCTTTACCGTTGCCCGCAACCTCGCCCTCGACTATGTGCGCAAGCGGCAAGTCCTCAGTCTCGACTCGAAGGACTCCTTAGAGCCAGATCTCGAATCGCTCTCTCCTGTTTCCCAGGCGCCCTCACCCTTTGAGGAAGCCGCGCGCACTGAGGACGCCCAGCGTCTTGCCCGCTCGCTGCAGATGCTGGAGCCCATTTATCGAGAAGCACTCGTGCTTCGCTTCCAGGAAGATCTATCGCTGCAGGAAATGGCGGATGTGGTAGGAGCGTCCGTCTCAACCGTATCTTCGAGGATCTATCGCGGCCTGGCAGCACTGCGGACGCAGATGGAAGGAGGAACCAATGCAAGTTGATCGTCACCAGGAGATCCGCCAAATCATCGACCGATCTCTCGTGGGCGCGGCCTCCCTTCAGGAGCAACAAACTCTCCGCGAACATTTTCTTACGTGTGCTCCTTGCCAGGAGTATCTGAACGCTTCCCATCGAGCGATCGCGGGCCTGGGAGGTTTCTCCTTCGAGGTAAATCCGGATCTTCATGGGAAGGTGCTCGCCGCCCTCAGCCTACGTGCACAACAACTGGAACGCGACAGGATCAAGCAAAGGCCGATGCTATGGAGTTACGTTGTGGCCCTCATGCTCACGGTGGTTGGCTCGTTCGCTGCCGCGCGCTTCAGCGGTCTGGCTGCTGCTGTCTTTCACCTGGAGCCCGCCCCCCTACACTTTGGATTGCTCGCCTTATGGATCGTGCCCTCCTTGTGTTTCTGTTTGCTGTTTCCAATCCTGCATCGCTTGTCAGCGGGTTGGATGGATGAGAAAGGATTATCGCAATGAGCCTTCGTCAATTCCTTGATGTGGTTCCAAAGTCTGTAAAGACAGTAGCGTTGGTTGTAGCGGGTGGCGGGGTGCTGATCGGCCTGGTCGGCGCATTGATCAAGGGAAACCTGGATGGTCAATTCGCTTCGCGCGGCACCCCTTTTGCGGTCTCGGCATCGATTGCCGGCCTGGGCCTCGGCTTGCTGGCGGGGGTGGTGATCGCAATCTGGGTTCTCGGGCTGGGCTATGTGTATGCAGATGCTCGACGGCGTGCCATGCCGCCCATCCTCTGGACATTGATTGCAGTTTTCATTCCTAACTTACTCGGATTTCTTCTCTACTTCGCGTTGCGCCGGCCCATTGCGTTGCCTTGCCCACACTGCGGGCAGCCGACTACAGCGGAGCAACGATTCTGCTCGTGGTGTGGCTATCAGGGATCTTCAGCACTCTCCAGCCAGGCTTCTTAACCATGTTCGGATCGAAGGGATTCGCCCGGCAGGGTAACAAGACTTATCATGGCCTGTCGTGCGTGAAGGGATGGCGCTCGACAATGCCACGGCCTTGGCGAACCACAATCCACTGATTGGCGTCCACGCCCGGGATGGTCTCCACGTTGCCCACAGAGCCATCAGGCCAGCGGATCGTCAGATCCGCTTTGGTGGCGTGGCCCATGCCGAAGTGCACGCGGAAATCTCCCTGGGAGATGTGGTATCCACCACTGCGCACTTCGTCGATCTCCTTCCGGCCGCCAACCGCAAGTGTCAGTCGCGCACCGATAGCGTCCCGGCCGGAAGCGGTCACGGCGCGCACCAGCAGCGCGTTGCCCCTGGGCCCGATGTTCTTCAGCAGCGAGGGAGGCTCGAAGAGATTGACGACAACAATCTCCTGGGAGCCGTCGTTGTCGAGGTCGCCGACCGCAATACCGCGAGACGCATGCTTTGCCGTAATGCCAGGGCCACCGGTCGAGGACATATCGAAAAACTGGCCGTCGCCGCGATTCCAGAACAATTGGCTGGGCTGTTTGAACTCTTCTCCGAGGTTGTACTTCTCAACGAACGGGTACACGTGTCCGTCGCTGATGAACAGGTCGGGCCAGCCGTCATTGTCGAAATCCAGAAAGGCGGTGCCCCACTTCACATACTGGGTGTGCACCGCAAGGCCGGCAGCGCTGGTGACGTCATCGAAGGTGTTGTTCCCAACGTTTCGATAGAGCGTATTGGTGTCGTTGGAGAAATTGGTCTTGAAAATATCCAGGCGTCCGTCGCCGTCGTAGTCGGCAGCGGTAGCCCCCATGCCCGCCTGCTCGCGGCCGTCCTCGTTCACGGCGACTCCGCTGGCGAGACCCATTTCTTCGAATGTCCCGTCGTGCTTGTTGTGAAAGTACAGACTGGGGGTGGAGTCGCAGGTGATATAGAGATCGGGCCAGCCGTCGTTATCGAAATCGCCGGTCAGGACAGTGAACCCGTAATACTGATGCGGGGTCTCAATGCCGGCCTGTTTGGTGACGTCAAGGAAATGCCCGTGCCCATCGTTGTGATACAGGGTCATGGTCTCGCCTTTGAGGCCCCGGGGGCCGCAGGGGACAGGCATGCCTTTCCAGTTGCAGCCGCTCCTGGTGCGCGGCGGCGGCGAATCCTGCGCTTTGAAGTCAACATAGTTCGCCACGGCGAGATCGAGATGGCCATCCCGGTCGTAATCGACAAACGCGCATCCAGTGCTCCATCGCGATTCAGGCCGGTAGAGGCCACGCTCCTTCGTCTCATCGCGGAACATGCCGTTGCCGAGGTTGTGCAGGAAAACGTTATGCCCCCACTGGGTGAGGAAGAGATCGACGTGACCGTCGTTATCCGCGTCGCCGGCGCAGACTCCCTGCCCCCAGCCAAGGTGGCCGATGCCGGCTTTGGCGGTGACGTCCTCGAAGCGAAGGCCGCCGAGGTTGTGATAAAGATGCGGTGTGAATGGAGGACCCACATTGTGCAGCCGGTCGCCCTGCACCAGGAAAATATCCGGAAGGCCGTCGTTGTCGTAGTCGAATATCGCAACGCCGGTGCCAGTGTTTTCGACGATATAAGTCTGATCCAGGTCGCCGGAGATCACCGTTGCGGTGAGCCCGGCCTGGGCAGCTAAGTCGCGGAAATCGGCAACGGGCGCCTTCATGCCAGGGGGAAGAGGCCGCATCGGTTGATCCGTGGCGGTTCCCGAAGCCATTTGGGAAAGCACCTTCACTCCGGTCAACAGTGGCACAATCATTGCGAGAGTGACAGCAAGCGAAAGAAGACTCCGTAGAGACCGCACTAATTCGCCTTCCCAGCAGCGGAGCCGGAATGCTGGTTTCGCGCCTCGGCGATGAGTTGCAGGGCGCTCTGGATCTCGACATCCGTCGGCTTGAGCGCTTTGGCAGCCAGCAGTTCCTTTTCACCGTCGTTGAGGTCACCAGCCTGGCAGTTAATCAGGCCCAGTTTCTTGAAAAGGTCGGCTTTCATCAGGCAGTCGCCGCACTCTGCGATGGCCGCCTTCAACTGGCGGGTGGCTTCTGGCCAGTCATGAGCGGAGGCTGCGACGACCCCGTTGTTTGCCAGCGTACCGGCGTTATCCAGGATGCGTCGCTGCTTCTGTATCTCAACGTAGCGGGCCATGAACTTGTCCGACTCGGGGGCATCGGTCGATCGCAGGGCGTGCGCCAGGGCAAAGAGCGCCTGGCTGAAGTTAGGATCAATCGTGATGGCCTGCCGCCAGGCCGCGACCGCTTTCTCGGTCTCGGATTGCTGCTCAAGGCACTGACCCAGCAAATACCAGGCCATCACGTTGCGCGGCTGCAGCTTAACCGTCTCTTCGAGCAGGCCGGCCGCAAGCGGGAACTTGCCCTCCTGCTTGTAGACGAGGGCGAGAAAATAACGTGGCTCGGCCATCCGTGGAACCAATTGGCTCGCGGTTTCGAACTCCGGCTGTGCCTCCGTGGTGCGGCCAAGGTCGTACAGAACCCGTCCGCGATAGAAATGGGCGACTCCCGATTGCGGCGCAAGGCGGACCGCCTCGTTGGTTTCTACCAGCGCCCCCGGCAGGTCGTAACTGTCGGCGAGCGCAAGCGCTAGATCCAGATGCGCCGCAGCCAGATCGGGTCTCAGCGCCACCACCTTGCGAAGCAGGGCGATCCCTTCACTCATTTTGCCCATCTGCGCCTTGGCTTTTCCAACCGTGGAGAGAGTGTTGGGATCCTCAGGGGCCAGCGCGACGGCTTTGTCGAGTTCCCGCTCGGCGCCTGGTATTTTGCCCTGCTGGGCAAGAATCAAACCCAGATTCAGATGACCTTCCTTATATTGCGGATCGTCTTCGAGGGCCTGACGAAGGAGCTTCTCGGCGGTCGTGAGGTCTCCCTTTCTGGCGTAGATCATCGCCAGATTCCCGCGCGCGTCGACCAGCTGAGGCTCGAGGTCAAGCGCGGACTGGAGCCACTTCTGGGCGGATTCCATGTCACCGTCTGTCAATTCGAGCTGGCCTAATTCGGCGCGAGTTTTTGCCAGCTTCGGGTCCATGTCGATTCCGCTGCGAAGCGCGTCCTCGGCGCCCTTCGTATCGTGCATGGCCTCCAGAGCGAGCGCGAGGTTGTAAGCCGTCCAGGCGCTGTGCGCGTTCTCTGCGAGCATGTGGCGATAAATCTCCGCTGCTTGCGCCGGCTGGCCCGCCTGCAACAGATCATTCGCCTTGATGCCATCGGATGTGAGCTGACTGCTGCGGAACTCGGTGTCGGTTGTCTTTCGGAACTGCTCAACGATCTTGTTGGCCTCCTGGCTCTGGCCGAGAGTGCGCAGCACAGCCGCGAGCTGGAACTGGGCCGACTTATCCCCTGGATTCAGCGCGACCGCTTTCCGCAGCTGGGGCAGGGCCTCCTCGGGCTTTCCCAGGCGCGCCAATACGAACCCGAGCTGATATCGAGCCTCAAAATCGTCGGGCGCTTTGGCGGCTCCGAGCTCAAGTTCGGGCTCCGCCTTCGCGTAATCGCCCAGCCCCCGGTACACCATACCGAGCAGGACGTGCCCCGAGGGATCATCCGGTTTCTGACGCACGTACTCGCGGGCCGGGGCAAACGCATCTGTATATGCGGTTACGTCCACCAGCGCCTTGACCTCAGCGGCCAGGGCGGCAGTATTGGTTGGATCATTGGTTGGAGTCTGGCGGACGACTACGCGGTATTCATCGGCGGCCTCGCGAAAGCGGTGTTCGTTGGCATAGATGTTGGCCAGGGTAAAGTGCGCAGCCGTAATGTCTGGATGTTTGCTGAGCAAATCGGATAACAGGCGAATCGCGTCAGCCACCCCTGCGCCATCGACCGGCGGCAGCCCATCGTCCTCCCTGGCCTTAGCGGCCTTATAGGTTGCGGTCGCCAAAGCGAGCTGCAGATCCGGAGCATCCGGCTGAATCCGGACTGCCTGGCGCCAGGCATCCAGGGCGGCATCGTATCGTCCTCCGTTCAGCAGAACCTGGGCCAGCCCATCCAGGGCGCAGACAAGTTGCGGGTTGACTGCCAACGCCTTGCGAAACTCGGCTTCCGCGCCGGCCGGGTCAGGCAGCACCGAGCCGAGAGCGCAGCGTGCCTGCAGCAGCCCTGGATCATACTGCAGAGCCAGCCGGAACTCCCGGATCGCGGCGTCGCTCTGGTCCTGACGTTGCCGGACCAGCCCCAGATCAAAATGCGCCTCAGCCGAGCGCGGCTCCAACCGCAACGCCTGTTCGAAGGCCGCGACGGAACATTTGAGATCGTCTTTTTGGGCGAACCAGACGCCGATAGCGTCGTAAACCTTGGAGGGTGGCGTGCCCGCCGGCGCATGGGCGGCCGATTCCGGGGGTTTGCAGGTCGGAGGCAGTTGTTGCGCCAAGCCCCTTGCAGCGAGCAACAACAAGAGAGCGCTAGAGCAGGCAAGAGACCGGCTTGATAGAACTAACCTCAATCGAAACCAACCTTGCTTGGCCGCGTCATTACTGACTCCCACTCCCTGGCTCGGTGACTACCATCAAGCGATCGGCGGTCACGTTGTGCAGCAGCTGGCGCGTACCTGACGGCCAGCGGATCTCGATCTCACGAATTACGCGCGAGCCGCCCAGACCAAAGTGAACGCGGGGATCGCTTGATGCGGCATAACCGGTGCTAGTCGTTGCCTCATTGTAGAGTCTCCTGCCATCATCAGTCGTTATGCGAACCTGCGCACCAATGCCCATCCTGTTACTTTTGCTTCCAACCAGTTTGAGCAGGATCCAGTGATTGTGCGTTTCCGTAATATTGCGCAGCACACTGACCGGGGCGCCGAGAGCTGTGACCACGAGATCCACACGCCCATCGTTGTCGAGGTCTCCATAGGCCAGGCCGCGATGTGGGGCAAGCCGGGTGAAATCGGCCCCCGCCGTGGCGCTGACGTCTGCGAAATGCCCATTACCGAGATTGCGAAAGACGGAGTTCGGTTCGGCATAGTGAAAATGCCGGGAGATCTCCTCGATATTGTCCAGCACATTGCTGCGGGCTACCACCAGGTCTTTCCAGCCGTCATTATCAAGATCTACGATGCCGTTTGACCAGCCGGACATGGGCCTGGTCAGACTCGCGAGCCGGCTTTGTTGCCCGGCGTTGATGAAGGCTCCTTTGCCGTTGTTCAAGTACAGGGGAAATGTTTCGTTTTCAATCGCGGTGTGCCAGATATCCGGCAGCCCATCGTTGTTCACATCGCGGAAATCGACGCCCATTCCGGCGAGGACATTTCCCTCTTCGTTGTAAGCCACGTCTGCCTGAAGGCCGACCTCTTCAAATCGCTTTCCATCGATGTTATGGAAGAGGAGGTTCGGGCTGTTGTCGTTGGCCACAAAGACATCGGGCCAGCCGTCGTTGTCATAGTCGGCAAAGGCGACGCCCATTCCCCTGCCCTCGACTTTTGATATACCGGTTTCCGCCGAGACATCCGTGAATGTGCCGTCGCCGTTGTTGCGGTAGAGAGTGTTCGTCAGTGGAGGAAAGCTGTCGGGGTGGCAGTAACCGCGGCCGTTGATGCCCATGCAGTTGGGTTCATAACGGAGGTCCCAATCGCAGTAATTCACCACGAAAAGGTCCAGCAATCCGTCGCGGTTGTAGTCGAACCAGCCGGCCGCGATGGACCACATCTTGCGCCCGGCGTGAAGGGCGCCGCTCAGACCGGCCTTTGCGGTGACGTCGCTAAAGCTACCGTCGCCATTGTTGTGAAACAGCTGATTTCCGTTCACGTTAGCCACAAACAGGTCGGGCCGGCCGTCGTTGTCGTAATCGCCCACGGCCACGCCCATTCCGTATCCTGCGCCGGCCACTCTAGTGTGCTCAGTGACGTCGGTGAAGGTTCCATTGCCGTTGTTGTGGAACAAGCGGTTGTAATACTTCGGGCCGGTCTTCACCAGCGATGGCATCTCGGCGCCGTTGACCAGATAAATATCGAGCAGGCCATCCCCGTCGTAGTCCAACAGCGCGACACCCGCAGGCATGGTCTCAGGCTGGTGTTTCTCCGGGGTGGGAGAATTTTCCACTACAAAGTGTACGCCGGCTCGTTCAGCGATGTCCTCGAACCTGATGGGGGGCGCCACTATACCCTGAGCGAGCACAAACAGACAGAGTACCGCGGCGAAAAGCAGTATGGTCAGCGCCGAACGCATTCCTCACTCGTGAATCTTTAGCTTGCATCCATTGAAGCATAGAAGGCAAAAGGCATCACTGCCGCAGCGCGGGGCAGTGATGCCTTTGGTTAGACCCGGGCTAGTAAATGAACTTGAGGCCCAGCTGCAACTGACGCGGTGAATTATGCTGGCTCGTGACCGCCCCGAAATTCGCTCCCCCGAGGGCCGCATTCGGAAGGGCGAACATAACCCGGTTGAAGAGGTTGAATGATTCGGCCCGGAATTCAAAGTATCTCGATTCTCCTAGTCCTACGTGGAAGTTTCGGAAGAGGGACAGGTCGAGGTTCTTAGTCCCGTCCGAAGTCAGCGGGTTCACCTTCTCATTGCCGTACGTGTAGGGCGCCTGCAATGCAAAGGCATTCACATTAAACCAATGCGCCGGAGTACGGAGACCGGGCCCGCTGTTGGAACCGACCACGTCCACACGTTCCTGGCTGATGGTGCCAACGTTCTCCGGGTCGCCGCTGTTGGTTACGGTGTAAGGCCAGCCCGAAGCGATCTGGGCAATGCCATTGAGCGCCCATCCGCCAGCCAGATTGGAAACCCATTTGTTGGAATTGGTGGTGAACGGCGACTGCAGGGTGAATGCCGCTGAGAACGCGTTCTCCTGGTTCGTGTCTGAGGTGCCGTAGTCGACGCGCCGGTTGTAAGGTTGGGTTGAGTTGCAGTTTGCACCTAGCCCGCAGCCGTCGTCGTTCGAATGGGACAGCGTGTAGGCGACCAGGAAGGTAACGCCATGGCTGGTGCGCTTGTTGAGAGTGACCTGCAGAGCATTGTAGCGGCTGTCTCCGACGCTCTGGTCGAACCATTGCTGCAACATGTAGGGGTACGGCCGCCGGGCCTGGACAGTGCCAGGTCCCGGAGGAGGCGTATTCATGATCGGACCCCAATCCAGATGCCTGCCGACGGAACCGACGTAGTTGACATCGAGAACGGAATTCGCCGGTAACTGGCGCTCGATGCCGACATTCCATTGGTCCATATACGGAGTCCTGAAGTTCGGATCCACCATCCACTGGCTCACCTGACTGAAGTCATTGATTGGATAAATAATCGCTCCGCCGTTGCCAAGTGCAAGCGGATCGTTGGCCGGCGCCGTTGGAATATTGACGTTCAGCCCGGAGTTGTCGAGGGTGTTCACCGCCGGCCAGTTGCCGCCGAAATTCTGAGACAACTGGACCGTTGTGGCCCACGCGTCGTAGAAGCGGCTGTAGCTTGAACGGATGACCATCTTGTCCCCGAGGCGGTAGGCCAGGCCGAGCCGGAAAGCCCAGTCGTTCAGCGAGTTCTTGATCACGCGATGATCGGAGGCCGGGTTGACATAGGCGTTCGGAGGAAGTCCGCCCGGCGCAGGAGTGCTCGATGCAGTGTAGATGCCGGTCGGTATGCAGGGCGCCCCCTGCGTTGCCGAGCAGTTAGGCGGGAGCGCGTTGAGCTCGTACTGGCCGGTGAGGGGGTTCGCATTCCCGGTATAGAAATTGGCGCCGTTGCCCGTCCCGTAGATTGGAGTCCACACGAAGTCGTTGCGGAATCCGACATTGACGGTAAGGCGGCTGGTCGCTTTGAACTGATCCTGAACGAATATGCCATCGATATACCCGCCGCCGGCCACCTCGAGGATGTTTCGATAGCTGGCCTCACGAGGAACACCAAGCAACAGGGAGGCCCAGGCATTTCCTCCCTGGCCCTGCTGAGTGCCGAGGCCCGCGGTCTGCGCGGTCCCGTAATTCGCTCCGGAATAGGCGATCGGTGAACGGAAGTTGTTGGTCTGGAAATCACCCCCGGCTTTGATCGTGTGTTTGCCAATGATCTTGGTAAACGCGCCGCCCCACTGCCAGTTATCCGCCAACCCGGTTTGCTGCAGCTGCGAGCCGGACAGCGAGAGATAGTTATCCGCAGTCCACTGCGGTGCGTACAGCTTGTTATTCAGAGTCATCCAGGCCGTCGACATCCCGAGTGTCTGCAACTGACTAAGAAACGCCGGAGTTTCCCCGGGATACCCGGTGCCGGTGGTGGTGACTCCGAAGTTCCTGCCGAAATACACATCCGAAAAGGTGGTCGGACTAAAGGTGTGAGTCCAGTGCCCTACATAGTTGTTGCCCTGAACGTAGATCGTGTTCAGTCCGACGATGTTGGACGTGTTGGCCACGTTTTGACCGAAATCGCTGAAGCGAAACGAAAGCTGGTTATTGTTGCCGAAATACTGATCGCCTCGGGCCGTTCCCGAATTTTGGCTGGTCGAGGCTGGTCCGGACGAATAGACGTTGCTCCCGTTCACCAACGGGCCGGCCTGCGGGATGAGTGTCTGGAAAAGCGCCGAGATCGGATTGATCCGGTCGCTGGGGATAATGCCGCCGGTGAACGCGGTGCGCGAGTAGGTAGCGGTTGCCGCATTGTAAGTGGTGGTCGCCGGATCGTAGATCGGTACGCCCAGTGCACTGAAATCGCCGTTGCGCTCCGCAGCCGTCGGCGCAAGGGCTCCGGTGGTCACCGCGGAACGGAGCTGGAAGCCTTCAAAGGCTGCGTAGAAGAAGGTTTTGTTCTTGCCGTCATACACCTTTGGAATCCAAACCGGACCGCCCACGGAAGCGCCATATTGATTCTGTTTCAGCGGCGGCAGGGTTGATTCGAAGTAACCGCGCGCATCCATATCCGCGTTGCGCAAGAACTCCCACAGGGCGCCGTGGAACTGGTTGGTCCCGGACTTGGTGACCACGCTCACGATGCCTCCGGCGGCGGCGCCGTACTCCGCCAAGTCGTTGTGGCCCTGGGTTTTAAATTCCTGAATGGCGTCCACGATGGGCGCATAGTTGTACATCCCGAGCATCGTGTTCAGGTCGTTTGCCCCGTCCAAAATAAAGTAATTGCTGCGGTTGCGAGCGCCGTTCACTGCCGGGAAGGTGAAACTTCCGAGCGAGTTACCAGCCCACCCGCCTCCTCCGCTTGCGCTCTGGTCGCGATTGATGTTGGCCACACCCGCCGTGACGGTCAGTAACTGGGTGAAGTTGCGGCCGTTCAGAGGTAGGTCGGTGACCTCCTTGGTGTTAACAACTGTGCCGAGTTCCGAGGTGGCAGTCTCCAGCGTCGCCCCCTCCGCAGCGTTCACAGTAACATTCTGCTGCGCTGTACCGACCTTCAATTGAAAATCGAACGTCGCGGTCTGGCTCACTTCCAGGGTTGTCTGGGGTTGTGTCACCGTAGAGAAACCTGTTGCCGACGCCTGCATGGTATAAACGCCGGGGACGACGCTCGGGAAGGCATAGGCTCCATCGCTGTTGGTGCTCGTTGTCCTCACGACTGAGGTGCCGACGTTGGTGAGCTCAACCCGCGCATTTGGAATTGCGGCACCGGTCGGATCCTTGACCACGCCATTGATGGTTGCGGTTCCTTGCTGTGCCATAGCGGGCGGGGACACCCACCCTGCAAGACTCAAAAGCAGGAAAGGCGCCGCGAGAAAACATAGCCTGTGCCAATGCTTCCTGATCGCTCCCATAACTGTTCTCCTGAAAAACATCAAAGAAATATCCAAAAGAAACCGCTTACGCCCCTGAGTTGGCGGTGCCAACCTGGATTGATAACCTGGGGTCGAAGTTCCGCCTGGTGAATTCGGCGGCTACTTTAACGTTAACGTGACGCATGCTACTCGTAGGCTTAAAGACGTGTCAAGGGCTTTCCTCAGAACTTGTGATGGCGGTGCATAACCGGCATGAAAATCGATGAATCGCTTTAGCAGGCGTTCCAGTGATTCTGGCGCCAGTGCTCAAAACCATCCGGCCATCGGGGCGGCCAGAAAATCGCGACTGCAACGCGCAGAACTGCTACGGTGCATATCCTGGAAAGGGTGGGCCATATTGCTATGCTCGTTTAATCAAATCCGCTTGGTCTTTCGACGAGTGCGAGAGACCTCTTCGACAATCTTAGGCAGTGCTAAGCCTTTTTTCTTTCACCCCTTCTCGGAGCTACCGCGCGGTTTCTGGAATTCGCCTTCAACGGAGATGGAACGTCTCTGTCCATAAATTGAGGCCTTCTCAGTGTGGAGGAACGGACCACCAATGAGGGATCAAGGATGACCCTCCTGGTATGGGGACGAACCTTTGATTCAATCCCATTGAGGAGAATTTTTGCCGCACTTTCTCCGATCATCCGGCTATGCTGGTCAACACTGGAAAGCGGAACCCGCAATGCGCTATCGTAATGCAGATTTCCGCATCCGATGATGGCGATATCCTCTGGAACACGAAGGCCTGATTCCAGGATGGCAGTCATTGCACCAATCGCCAATGGGTCGTTATAACAGAAGACGCCGTCTGGTCTCGACCGTTGCTTCAGCAAGCACCGCATGGCCTCCGCCCCTTGTCGTGTGCTTTCGAAGTCAACCTTCGGCCTTTCCACGACATTTGAATCAGAGTAGCGCAGCCCGCGGTGCTGGAGCGCCTGTTTATAACCTTTAAATCTACGCATCCCCGTGCTATTGTCTTTTCCACGAATATGGGCAATCGTCCGGCAACCCTGGTCCACCAGATGCTCGGTCGCAATCCGTCCGGCCGCCTCGTCATCGACTCCTACAAAATTCGCAGTCAAGCCGGGAAACTCTCGATCGATCAGGACGTACGGCTGCCCCTGGCGGTCCATCCTTTCAAAGGCGCCTGTCTCATTGCTGCAAGAGGCGATAACCAAGGCGTCTAGTTGCCGCGCGACCATCTGATGTATCTCGCGCGCTTCCAGTTCCGCATCTTCTTCAGATGACGAGATGATAACCGAATATCCGCGCTGTCTTACAACGGTTGACAAGGCCTTGGCCACCTCCGCAAAAAACGGATGCAGTAAATCGGGGACGACCAGACCAATGAGGTAGCTGCGGCCGGTAACGAGGCTGCGAGCTAGCACGTTTGGCTGATAGTCAAGTTCTCTTACTCGCCTGAGAACCCGTTTCCGTGTCTCCTCTCCGATGTCCGGATGATGTCGAAGAACCTTGGAAACGGTCATAACTGAGAGTCCCAGATCCTTTGCGATGTCCTTCAAGCGCACGGTCATAAACGGCACTATACAGGCCCATGTGGCTCAACTAAAAATGGCTTTCCCCGCAGGCTTTTGCCGTCCTCTGGGGAAACTTGCGTGCCTCCGGGCCAGATCAGGTTCTGATTGCCGAGTCCTTTGGCCACATCTCGTGGCTATCAGGGATCTTCAGCACTCTCCAGCCAGGCTTCTTAACCATGTTCGTTGGGGGGTCGGACACGACCCCCTGTTCATTCACGGACACCCTTGGGTGAAACTGGACATACGAGAATCTTTTCTTAGAGCTGTGGGCGCCCGCAAGCCGTTTGGTTCTACAACTACGACGTTTCCCCTGGATATTTCACCGCCGCGCAAACCTCCGCTGCTCGATGGACGCGATGTAAGCTTTGCCGACACTGCCAAGACGCCGGCGGTTGCGGTCGTGAATCAGGAGTTTGCCCGGGCTTTTCGCGGTTGCATTGACCATGGCGCTCACCGCGACCCTCTCGGTCGTCGGCCCTGTGAGACGCGCCCTACACATCGATCCGGCAAATCTGCTCCGCGAACAATAGTGGCCGGCGGTTTGCCGTGCTGGACCTCGTTGCAGGCTCCAGGCGAGCAGCCCAGGGCAGAGCCCACTCATCGAGATTGCACCGTTGGCGTACGTCGCGGCTGCCATCCGTCCATGGATCGCCCGTCTTTGAATAGTTTTCTTCGCACCGATCCAGCGTCCTCCAGCTGTTGCTTGACCTAAGGCAAAGAAAATAATCAGGTAGTCGTCCCGGATGATCGCTCTCCCTTGTTTCGCCAGAGAACACATGGCCGATTACCAGTGTCTGTCGAGAGGTAATTGCATCGAAAGCGACCGCCATCCGGAAGTGACTTTCGGGTCGCCGATCGTACTGCGAGTGGTCCGTTCGGGGGAGATGAAAAAAACAGCACCTCTGACAAAGTAGGTCAGAGCATTCTCGAAGTGGTGATGGGAATGATGCCTGGACAGGAGCACTACCTCCATGAAACTGCTCTTAGTGGGTGTTTTAGCGTTTACCGGGGCAGCCTTCGCCTCTGACCTTGCACCGGCAAGTTATCGCGATGGAACCCTTGTCTCCTTCCCCGCGCAGGCCTCCGGGAGCAACTGCCCTGGCAGCGCAGAACAAATTTGCGTCGATGATTATCAGGCGCAATACATGGTTAAGTCAGAGGGGATTCTCTATGCCCTCACCCCGGCCGGCACGGAGACGGGTAACTTCGCTGAAAGAGTGATGCTCGGTTGGAGCAGAGCTTTCAATAGGACCGATTCGCTTTATCACCAACAGCCCGGAACACCTATCCTGGTGCGAGACGATGGCAGACATCTTTTCGTGAAGGTGGGCAGCCGGGAGTCGAAATACACGGCCATTGAGGCACGATAGCAAGGACCGCGGAGGCTCTGAATAAGAGGTGGCACAGGTTACTCAAGGGGACAAGCGTTATCTTTGCGTTGAACGTATGCTTTTCTCTCAAGCCGCGATTCTCCAAGCACTGCTTCATCGATTCTTTCGGGGGAGGGACTCTATGAGGCGGGGCGAGGAGAATCGTAGCTTGCAGCTAAGGCAGTTTCGCAGTAACGGTTATTCTGTAACGTTCTGATGCGTTTGTGTCACAATGTCGATGTTGTAAGAGATGGCGCGGAACCCAAAAAGAAAAGGGAAGGGTCTGCAAAGCCTTATTTGATGGTTCAATTCCATCCCGCGCCTCCACCCTCCCTGTAAAGACCCCGTCAACAAAGTCCTGAAGCCTCATTCGCCTTTACTCATGACGCAAAGCTACCAAAGGGTCCACTTTGGTGGCGCGCCGGGCAGGCACGTAACAGGCCAGCAGGACGACGGAAACAATCACCACCGGCACGATGGACAAGATAACCGGGTCATTGGCGCTCAATCCGTATACGAGACTAGCCATGATCTTTCGCATCAAGCACGCCGCAACCACACCGATCACAGCGCCGCCCACCGCAACCTTCGCGCCCTGCTTCAGAATGAGACGGAACACATCCTGCGACTGTGCGCCGAGCGCGATGCGGATGCCGATCTCCTTGGTGCGCTGTGAAACGGAATAGGCCATAACCGCGTAAACACCGATCGCGGCCAAGGCAAGCGCCAGCCCGGAAAACATTCCCAGCAGCGACAGATCGAAGCGGCGCAAAGATCCGGAGTCCGTCACCATCGACTCCATCGTTTTCACATCGTAAACAGGCACATTCTTATCGACATCGGCTACCGCTACCCGAATCTCGCGCAGAAGATCGTCGTTACCAAGCGTGCTGCGGATGGCGATGCCCATGTTCGCTTCGAGGAGTTGCTGAATGGTGCCGGGAATCTGCGTATAGGGATAGTAGGCGGTAGGCTCAATGTCCACATCGGCGCCCCAGTGGCGGACATCGCCTGCAACGCCCACGACAGTACACCACGCACTGCCCTTGAAATCCGGCTTTAGCCGTTTGCCAATCGGGTTTTCTCCCGGCCAATATTTGCGCGCGAGGCTCTCGCTCACAATTGCGACCGCGGGCGTACTCGCTGTGTCGCGTTGGTTAAAAGCGCGCCCTTGCAACAGGGGTATCTGTAAGGCATTAAAATAGCCCTCACCCACCGCTCGATAGCGGGTAACAATCTCCCCTTGCGTGGGGGCCGGACTCTTTCCTTCCACGAGAATGGGCATAGAAGGATCCGTGCCACTCATCGGCAGGTTGCGAGCCACTGCTGCCGATTGCACCCCGGGCACGGCCTGGATCCGTTCTGCTACTTGCCTGTAAAAGTCGGTTATTTGCTGCCCGGTAAATTGTGAAGGCACAGCAATCCGAAATGTCAGCACGTTCCTGGGAACAAACCCGAGCTCCACGCCGCGCAGCGACCAAAGGCTCTTGAGTGCAAGCCCGGTCCCAATCAACAAAAGGCAAGCCAGGGCGGTTTCGGAAATCACCAGCACGGAACGGTGCGTGCCAAGTCCCCAGCGGGCGGCGCTTCCCCGCTCGCTCAGGCCATCGTTCACATCTACCCGCGTAGCCTCAATCGCCGGCGCCGTTCCAAATAGGATTCCCCCCAGTACAGAGATCAGAAGCGAAAATGCCAACACGCCTATATCGACGTTCACTTCTTCGATGCGAGGAATGGCAGGCGGATGAATCGCGAGCATTCCGCGCAGAGCAAGAAATGCAAATGCAACTCCAAGCGTGCCTCCCATGAACGCCAGTAACACGCTCTCGGTAAGCAGCTGCCGGGCAACCCGTAATGGCGAAGCACCAAGCGCAGTCCGAATGGCCATCTCTCGCCGCCGCGCAGTTCCCCGGGCCAGTAACAAGTTAGCCACGTTAGAGCAGGCAATCAACAGTACACAACCGACGCAGCCCATCAGCATCAACAGGGCGGGCCGCACGTTGCTTGTGAGTGCGTCATTGAACGTCTTGAGATCGACGCCAAAACCTGCATCGCCGGTCGCATCTTCACGGTGCAGACGAACCGCGATGCTGTCCAGTTCCGCCTGCGCCTGCCTGAGGCTCACCCCATCGGGCAGGCGAACAAAGGCTCCCAGCCAGTGAAAGTTTGACGAGGAGCCGATTCCACTGTTCCGGCGCAGTTGCAACGGCGTCCACAGCAATTCATTACCGCCAAGGACATCAAACCCGGCGGGCATCACGCCCACCACCGTATAAGGTGCTCCATCGAGTTGAATGGCCGTGCCGGCGATACGGGGATTTGCTCGGTAACGGTTTTTCCACAAGGGATAGCTCAGCACAACAAAGTTGCCCGAGCCTGCAACGTCTTCCTCAGCGGAAAATAGACGGCCCAGCATCGGCTGCACGCCCAGCACGTGCAGCATGTCATACGACACATGGCCACCGGGAATGCGTTCCGGGTGATCTTCGGCGCCGCTCAAATTGAACTCCCACGAGACGTGAGCGCCCATTCTCGCCAAAATTCCGCCCTGCTGCTTCCAATCCAGAAAATCCTGGGTCGAGAAGAGATTGAGGTTGCCATTCGCTTGCCGCTGGGACACCACCAGCACGCGTGCCGGGTCCTTGAAAGGCCAGGGCTTTAGCAGCACAGAGTGAATCACGCTGAACATCGCGCTGTTGGCCCCAATCCCCAGCCCCAGCGTGAGTACCGCCGCAAGCGCAAATCGACGCGATTTTAGAAGGGATCTAACTCCATAGCGAATGTCTTGTAGCAGGCTCTCCATTCGGCTGACCTCTTTAGGTATTCAGACGGTCTCTCCAAACCATCGGTATGCAAACGAACGACTTTTTCGGCGAGCGAGCCCATCGTAGGCCGCACGCAAGGGCAGAGACCCGCAGACGTCACACTGAATATGATAAAAGGGCCATTAGATCTGTTTGTAACTGTCGGACGTGCCCGGTGAAAAACTATGAGGTGGACGACCCTACTGCACTTAGCCAAGGTGCTCCTTGTTTCAAGCGCTTCCCTCACCCTGATGACGAGCTGGGCTGCGCAAACCAAGGCGCCGGCAGCAGCGCCTGCCGCGACTGACCGCGCCGCGATTACCGCCGCCTCAGCAGCGGAGCGCGAACGGGAGCTCAAGCTGCTTGGCATCACAGCGATGCAGCCCGGCGCGACGGCCTATGACATCGGCAAGCCGGGCAACGCCAACTACGATGAGGCCAAGGCCAATCCCTATCCCAAACTGCCTGATGTCCTGACCATGGACGACGGGACCACGGTGACAACGCCCGCGCAGTGGAAGAAGCGCCGCGCCGAAATCGAAGCCATGTTCGACGAAAACGTCTATGGCAAATATCCCGCGCATATTCCCGCCGTGACGTGGAAAGTGGACAGCGTCGAGCAGATGACCGTCCAGGGCATCCCCGCCATCGTGAAACACGTTACCGGCCATGTCGATAACTCGGCCTATCCGGCGATTACCGTCGACATCCATGCGGACGTTGTGACGCCGGCCAAAACCAAGGGCACTAAGGTGCCGGTCATCATCGGCGGTGGTTCAATACGCCCGCGCCCGGTGTTCCCGCGCCCCACGCCTGCCCCGGGCCAGGTAGTCCATCAACTCGCTTCCCCGCCCGACGCGCCTGATTCCGCCAAGCTGCTGCTGGCCCATGGATGGGGCTTTGTCGGCCGCAACTCCAACGACGTGCAAGCTGACAACGGCGCGGGTCTCGATAAAGGCATCATCGGCCTGGTGAACAAAGGCCAGCCGCGGTCGCTGGACGATTGGGGCGTTCTGCGGGCCTGGGCTTGGGGCGACAGCAAGCTGCTCGACTATCTCGAGACCGATCCCGATGTTGACGGCAAGAGGGTCGGCGTGATGGGCCATTCACGCGGCGGCAAGGCGGCGCTGGTTGCCCAGGTGGACGACCCGCGCTTCGCCATCGGTTTCATCTCCTCTTCGGGCGCCGGTGGCGCCGATCTCTATCGCCGCAACTATGGCGAGACCATGGGCAACATCACGGGGACGAACGAGTTCCATTGGTTCGCGGGCAACTTCCTAAAATATGGTGCGGTCGGTCACTCCGCCAACGACATGCCGGTGGATAGCCATGAGTTCATCGCGCTGGTGGCGCCGCGCGCGATCTTCATCGGCGGCGGGGCGCTGCTCACCGACCCGGTTTATGTTCCCGGCGATGCCTGGCAGGACGCACAAGGCATGTTCATGGCTGCGGCCGCCGCCAGCCCGGTCTGGGATCTGCTCGGCGCCAAGGGCCTGGGAACAACCACGTTCCCGCCGATGGGCACTTTCATCGATTCAGGCGACGTCGCCTTCCGTCAGCACGAGTACGGTCACACGCCCGCGCCTAACTGGCCCTACTTCATCGAATTCGCGGATAAGGAGTTCAAGAAGCGCTGAGGTTCGCAGCGAACATTCCTGACTAAGAAGGCTGTCTGGCCAGCCAGCCGCAATTTCAAGAACCGCCGTTGAGATTATCCCTGGTCAATTCCATCTCCCATTCCTGACCAATGAGATCATGGCCGAAGCTGTGGTGTGGTTCTTCCTTGATAAGTCGAAAACCTGCCTTTTGGTAGATGCGATGCGCAGAAGTCAGAATGCTCTGCGTCCAGAGAACAACCTTCCGATAGCCTGCCGTGCGCGCGAAGCGTATACATTCGTTCACCAAAGCGTCCCCCAGGCCAAGGCCCCGGGCACATGGCTCGACATAGAGGAGACGAAGCTTCGCCGTCCGCGGTTCGCTCGGATGCTTGACCAGAAAGACGTGGCCCACATTCTGACCATCGATCTCCGCTATCCAGCAACGCTCCCGCCTGGCGTCGAAGTTGGTGACAAAGCCCTCCACAATTTGCGCAACCAAGGCTTCGAACGTGTTGTCCCATCCGTACTGCTCCGCGTAGCCGACGCTTTCCCGGTAGACGACCCATCCCATATCGCCCACACGGTGCGGCCGCAGGATGAACGGTTGCCGGTTGCGATCCACATTCATGAGAATGCTTTCGATGGTCTGCATGCAACGGATAAGTTCCGTTCTAGCCGTGGGGGCCAGGTCCTGGAGAATCGTATGAGCCTGTTGCTGAGAAAGAGCGTTGAGCTTTTTGAAAGCCGATTTGCCCTTGGCCGTCAGCATCAATTCAGCGTATCGGCCATCCTGTTCCGAAGCTTTTTTTCGCAAAAGGCCGGCATGCTCGAATTTTCCCAGCATGCGGCTCAAATACGCGGGATCCACTCCAAGCCCTTCCGCGATGTCGCTTGCCCTTGGCTCGACGCGGTTCGCCAGTTCGTAGAGAACTCTGGCTTCCGCCAAACTGTAATCACTGTTGAGGAGCCCTTCGTTCAAAGTCCCGATAAATCGCGTATACATCCGGTTAAAGCGGCGGAAATTCGCAACTTCGCCGGCCAGGCCCGAGGGCGATGTGGGATGCGATGCCATATGGGGCATGGTCACTCACATTGGTTGACTTTGTCAACTATAAGCACAACCCCTAAAAGCCGGGATTTCTTAGGCAAAATGTTTCTGTCGTCGACCTGTGCCGGGAACCGACCTCTTGCAAGGAGTGGTTTCGCGTTCCATGATGGAAGGAGCGATGAGACCTATTAAATGGCTCCCTTTTCACGTTTCGGTTTGCGCACTTTGGTTGCTGGCTCCGGCAGGCGCACTTTCCGGCAGCACAACCACGCATTCTAAGTTTGTCGGAACGTATCTTTCCCATCCGCACGACGACGCGCAGGTGGGGCCGTCTATGGATCTAAGCCTGGGCTCGGATGGCACGGCAACCGTCACGGAGGATCCGGGCAACGGCGGCACGACCACTCTCTTTGGCCATTGGGTCGATGCAGGCAGCCAGGTCAAGATCATATTCGACGCTGTAGAGGGTAAGCCGGCCGAGCCTCCGATGGTCTTCCAGTCCGGCCACGATGGTCTTCAAGCCGTCACCTGGAACCATGCCACGTGGGGCAAGATCAATCCGCCGCCCATGAAGAACCGATCCAAAGTGAAGGAGCGGTTGACTCACACCAAGTCCGCCGATTGAACGCTCAACTGAATGATAAGCCGTCGCCCGAGAACGTCCGCCTGGCCAGGGAGATTCACTTCGCTTGGATCAGTGGACGGGGCCCAGCACTCCGATGGTCCGCGCAATCCGCCAGCAGTTCTCGCGTCGCATTGCCGATGCATCAGGGAGGTAAACAACAAACTTGAGACCGGCCTGGAAACCCCTCGCCGTCGCGTCCCGCAGTCCACCTAAGAGAGCTTTCTGGAACTCCCAAGACCAACGGGCCATAGATTGCCAATCAGATCTCCACCTCGCCTTCAAGATAAAAGACGCAGGAGCCTTCCAACTCGACGCCAGTGTCGGTAAGCCTGCAGATGACCTCTCCTCCCCGCCGTGAAGCCTGAAAAGCGCGAAACTCTCTCTTGTTGAGCCGCTTGGCCCAATAGGGAGTGAGCATGCAGTGCGCTGCGCCGGTCACCGGATCTTCCGGAATGCCCTTGCTTGGCGCGAAGTAACGGCTAACGAAATCGTAGACGCCGTCGCCGGGCGCGGTCACAATCAGCCCGCCGCGGTCCAGGCGGGCTATGCCGGCGATATCAGGGGAGAGTTCACGCACCACCTGCGCATTCGCCAGTAAAGCAGTGTAATTAAAGGCGTCTGCGAATACCTCTACAGGAACGGCGCCCAGCGCTTCAGCGAGTCCGGGCGGCGCTGAGACGGGCGCGGCGGCCCTGATGGGAAAATGCATCACATAGCCCGCACTCGCCCGGTTTACCGCAAGCGGCCCGCTGGCCGAGTGAAACACCACGCTCTTCCGCGCAGGCTCCAGCCTCTCCATCACCACGGTTGCGCTGGCCAGGGTAGCGTGGCCGCAAAGCGGGACCTCAGTGACCGGCGTGAACCAGCGCAGCCGGTATTCGCCTCCTTCGGGGACCAGGAAAGCCGTTTCCGCCAGGTTGTTCTCGGCGGCAATGGCCTGTAGCGTCGCATCGGCTAGAAAGCTCTTCATCGGCATCACTGCGGCCGGATTTCCCGCGAATCGGCGGGTAGTAAAAGCATCGAGCTGGAAGATTGGCGTGTGCATGAGATAGGTCCCTGCGGTAACGGTTACCTTGATTACACCGCACCGTTCTTTTCTATGATAGCGATCCCCTCGCGTCCGGTGTTCCGCAATGGGCCTGCCCGCGTCTGGGCTGCACTTTGCCTGCCATGTTTTGGCTTTTGTCCTGTAACATAGCGAATCATCACATGAGGAAGGCATGCCGCTAAGTCTCAAATCGCGCTTTTGTGGCAACGTCCACATCATGCAGTGCTGGGGACGCATTGTCGCGGGCGATGAAGTGAAGGCGCTGGATGCAGCCCTGGACCTCGCCTCGCGTGAAGTGCCTCGTATCGTGCTGAATGTGAGCGAGGTGGATCGGCTAGACAGTATCGGAATCGGGCTGCTCGTGCGATACGCGACCCGGCTGCGAAAACGTGGTGGCGACATCCGATTGGCGGGTCCACAGCCGTTCATTGTGACCCTGCTGAAGTTGACGATGCTCTCCGGCATACTGCAGATCCATCCGACGGAAGACGAGGCAATCCTGTCGTTTCTGGATCGGCCCTCCGACCAGAACGCGCAGCAGAAGCCTGGACCTCGGGTGCTGATTCTTGATCAGTCCGTAGACCTGTGCGCGTTTGTGAAAACCGTCTTGACGCAGCATGGCTTCGATGTGAAATCGGCGAACTATTTCCAGGACGCCAGAATCCTGTTGCAGGTGGACCACGTGGACTACATCCTTGTAGGTCCCGATACTGCCCAGCTCTGCTCTGAAACAGTGTTGGGCACACTTAAAACGTTGGCGCCGAAGGCGACCACGTTGCAACTGGCTGCCGACTTCAAATCCCGTGACGCCCTTGAGGCGTCTGAAGGCTTGCTTCAGCTATTGGGAGCCCAACAACGCTTTGTAAATTCGAAAAGCCCCGCCCCATAAATCCGGTTGAGAACCTTCCCCGAACCTACATTGCCCCGGGCCGATACCCCGTTGAAGCTCTTCTTGCGATCAGATCTGCGCTTTCGACTGCTGGCTCCCTCAATCGCACTGATTGTCGTGGCCACGATGATCCCAGTGGGGCTTCGACATCCTTCGCTGATCTATGTCGATACCGCAATCGAGCCCGCTGATTTTCTGAACAATATCCTCCTGTACATGCCCTTGGGGATCGCTCTGAGCGGTTCGTCTCTGCTGCGCACTTTCCTCTTCGGCTTCTGTTTATCGACAACTGCTGAAGTGCTGCAGTTGGGATACGTCGACCGCATCCCATCAGGCTTTGATATTGCGGGCAATACAGGTGGGGCCCTGGTTGGCTACCTGGTCGCCACCGTTTTCGTTTGGGCGACAGGCTTCGACCCGAAATCGCTGCGGATTCCCCGGCCCATCGCGGCAGCGGGAATTCCGTTTGCAATATTCGGAACTATCCTGCTCGTCGGCCACCCCACACGATCAGATTTCTCAAACTGGAGCCCAACCTTTCACCTGGTGATGGGAGACGAATTGACCGGTGACCGGCCGTGGGTTGGAACCATCTCCAAATTTCAAATCTATCCCTTTGCCATGGCTCCATCCCAGATCGAAGATCTTGCCCACCAAGCTACTCATACCGATAACCCTGCCTTGCCGAGCGGCGGACTGATGCCTCCCACGAATTCCGAGGCGCGCTACGGCCGTCCCCTTCTTTCCCCGGACGAGGAACTAAGGTTCCATGACGCGCTTGCCAGGCAAAACCAACTCACACTCCTGGTTTCTATGCGAACCAACAACCTTGAACAGACTGGGCCCGCGCGCATCCTCACCTATTCTCAGGATTCTTTCAATCGAAACTTTACCCTGGGTCAGATCCACGACACGCTCACATTCCGACTGCGGACACCCACTTCCGGCTTGAACGGGACCAACCCTGCCCTGTACTCCGGACCCGTTCTTTCGGTCAACCACACGGCATTTGTGGCAGCGGTCTACGACGGACGTATTTCCAGGTTGTACGTGGATGGGAAATTAGTCGCGCATGCTGATCTGGGAGCAAAAAGACCGCGCTTACCGAGGCGACTTTTGTTCTGGCTTCCGCGGGAGATGCCGATTCGTGAGATCGAGCTGGGCGCAGCCGAAAGTCTGCTGAGCGGATTATTCACGCTGGGAATCTTTGCCTTGGGTGGAGTTCCTCGCCGGCCGTCGATGCGCTGGCTCGTGGGTGCGGTGGCAGGCGTTGCGATTGGCGGAGCCGTTTGGATCTTTGGAGTATCCGAGCCGCGCCTCGGAATGCGCATCCTGCTCGAATCCGTGGCCGCGGGTTTGGTGGTTGCTGCGTCGGTCGAGAGTGAGACAGAAGGGCGCGAACCTAGGCACCTTGTGCTTCGAAATGGCTCGTACGTCCCTTAGCCTGAATTTCTCACAGCCCGTCCTTCCCCACAACCTTCAACTTTGCTGTGGAACCTCTTCAGAGTTCGACAATCGGCGCAAAACGACGCATGCTCACAAGCTCCGCTACTGGCACAAGTGACAGTTGTGCCGGAAAACCCGATGGGCGATCTTATGGTGAATGAGAAGCATGAGCCCGTCGCGACGGTGGATCCGAAGGCCGTTTAGAAGGTCTTAACGATCTACACAATCGAAAAAGAAAGTGAGGTGCTGGTGCGTTTGGGCGTGTGCGCGCGTGTTCTGGGCACAAATATATTTTGTCGAATTTCGTCTGGAGGGATTTGTGAAAGTGGCCATCTGCGTCGTCGGTTCCTGTTCGTCGGGCCTTCCTGGTTTTGTTGTCTTGCAATGTGAGATTCTGCACCCGCTGGCTATCTCCGGACTTGTGATTTGAGTATCGGAAAACAGGCTTTCGAGTTGCTTCAGCATACGAATTGCGGTAGACGTACTTTCCGCAAGGTCAGGACAGAGCTGCAGACTATGGGGCAACCCGTTCCGTGAAGTGAGCATCCCTCTTGGCTTAAGTTGTCCTTTCGGCAGGTTGCCTCTCAAGGGAATGTTCATCGAACTTGCATTGATCACGGTTACGTTCTTCCTCATAGCGACGCTCTCGCGATAGAACGCGCTTGATTTGCGTAACCGATCATTGGGACCAGGCTCGAGCAGGTCTCACTGAAATTCTGAATGGCTAAGAGGGATGGGATGTATTCAGTTGCTGCAGGAGCGCCCAATAGCCGGTTCATCGTAGCTGCGGCCGTATTTTTTTTCGGGGCAGTTCAGATTGGTGCCGCTCAATCGGTCACCACCCGTCACGCCTTGAGTGAGTATGCCCGAGCCGATCAGGCAATTTTTGGCAATAGGCCGGCGCTTGGTTTGGCCTTCACCAGTGCCGCAGAAGGACACCTCTCTCCGGACTTGCGTGACTCAGTCGTGTCGGGCACTCCTGCCGATTCTCGAGTTGTGGACGAAATGTTCCAGGTGTTGCCAACGGACACAGACGACCCCATTCCATTGAACCGTGGCGTTACCTTCGACGGCGTTGATCTTGGCACCGCATCGAATGCGCTTTACCGTGGCTTGCAGCGGCGGCCATCCCCGCAAAGCGAAGAGGAACTTCCCTCCGACCCGAGTGAGGACGACGCCCCTTGGGCCGGCGAGCGATATCACTGGAGCGGCCTGTTC
The DNA here is from genome assembly GCA_963788515.1 of uncultured Acidobacteriaceae bacterium. Taxonomy (GTDB): domain Bacteria; phylum Acidobacteriota; class Terriglobia; order Terriglobales; family Acidobacteriaceae; genus PALSA-350. Next base: position 379,808 of record CAWBGZ010000013.1, on the reverse strand, counting down.
GCCCAATCTCTATTTTTCAACGTGGTTGAGAATAGCTTCCGCGCTGCGAGCGATGATCAGATCCGCGACCTCCTCGCGAATAAGCCTTTTTGGCACGACTACGCCGCCTCCATGCATCACTTCAACATGCGCCGTTGGAACGACGGCGATGACTTTCTGGTGAATTACGTCGGCCATCCGATGCAGGGAGCCGTGAGCGGATTTATCGAGATACAGAACGACCCCGCTGGCAGGCAACAGGAACTCAGTGCGACTCGGGCCTATTGGATGAGCCGTTTTAAGGCATTCTTATGGGCGACCGCCTATAGCACGCATTCCGAGATCAGCCCGCTGGGTGAAGCAGGCATCGGAAATGAGGGCGGTTGGACCTACCCCATCCACTGCAAAACCCGCTGCACCGAGCCTGGCACCTACAAGAAGTACACCAACAACACCGGATGGGTCGACTTCATCATCACGCCTACGGTGGGAACCCTCTGGATGCTCGCGGAAGACACCATCGATCGCTTTATCAGCGACCGCGTCCAGGGTGGAAACCGGTCGCGGAATTTGCCCAAGGTCTTGCGCGGCGGCTTAAACCCGAGCAGGACGATGGCCAACGCGATGCGTTTCAAGTCTCCCTGGTATCGCGACTTCCAGCATAGCCCTGAGTTGGAGGGGTCTTATGGTGTCCATGTTCTGCCCTCGGACGAATCGATAGAGGAGACAAAGAACTTTCGCCGCTTCGCGCTCATGCCTTATTTCGTCGCGATGCCGCTTGGTACGCCCGCGCATCCTTGCAGCATTTGCATGCAAAATCCTGGAATGGGAGTGGAGGCCGACTTTGCCCTGACCCGATGGATCGCTGTCAGCTTTGCGGCGAGCAAGCAGCAGGACGTTATGAGTCAGCAAGCCACTCCCAACGGATCAACGGTAAGTGCCGGGCTTGGCATGCGTCTGATATACGATCGGCCTTTCAACACCCTCTCCCTGGCCGTGCGGCCCGGCGTGGTGACAGAACATGCACTTGTTTCCTCGAATAGCAATTCCTTTCAAACTAACGAGCCTGAGCAGTCCGAGCTAAGCGTTTCCCATGCGGCGACGACGATCATGCTGTCGAACGACTACAAGGTTTCCAGGTTTGTCGCGTTCCGTTCGTCATTCGGTGTTACCATCGTCCGCTATCGCACTCCTGAGCAAACCCAGCCGGGCGCGGGCAAGGTTCCCTATCTGAGCTGGCTTTCTCATGACAGCTTCACCAACAAGTCCACCTGGACTTATGAAACCGGTCCCGTCTTCCACTTCTGACCGATCTTCCGCGTCGACCCCGCTGGCGGTGCAGCGGTTCATCCTCGGCGAGCCCAGCGCGAAGCCACCTGCTGGGATTATGCTGTTCATCAGGAGAATAACCCATGACTATCGCCGAACTTCTTCTTCAGGATTACGACGTCGAGGCAAAGAATACCCGCACCACACTGGAACGGATCCCCGCCCATCTTGCCGAATTCAAGCCGCATGAGAAATCGATGCCGATGGGCCGGCTGGCAATGCACGTTGCCACGCTTCCCAGATTTGCGACCTCCATTTTAAAGGGTGAAGGAATGGATCTCGCCAAGGAGAAATTCCCCCCGAATATCTTTGAATCCAGCGAAGCGACCGTCCGTGCGTTTGAACAGGCCTCGTCCGAACTACGCGACACGCTTCTGCACAAGTCCGACGTTGACCTCGAACGTAACTGGAAGATGGTCTTCGGCGATAAGACCATCGCGGATGCTCCGCGCTCACTCCTGTTTCGTACCATGTTTCTCAATCATCAAATCCACCATCGTGCCCAACTCGGCGTCTACCTCCGACTGAACGATCTGCCGGTGCCTGCGCTCTATGGCCCCTCCGCTGATGACAGGATGGGCTTTTAACCGTCCCCCACTGTTCGTTTGCGAACGAACGTTCTCAGTTCCGGACACACGATGCCGGTCTAAACCGAGGAATACGTTGCCGGCACAGCATTTGGATTTGATCACAAAAGTGCTTTGATTTACGCACGCGATGGTGTTCGCCTGGGGGATTCCATGCAAGCTTTGCGGAACGACGTAATCGGCGCCTTGCGCCAACTTCGTCAATCACCGGGACCGGCAGTCCTCGCGATTGTGACCCTGGCGCTCGGCATCGGCGCAAACACAGCCATCTTCACCATCATCGAAAGCGTCTTACTGCGGCCCCTTCCCTATGCGCATGCGGATCGCTTGCTCTATATCGGCCCGGGCGACAAGCCGGGTTTCGGAGCCACGTCGTGGTTGAACTACCGTGATCTGCGCGACCAGTCAAAGCAAGTGAAAACACTTGCGGCCTATTCCGAAGACGTGGGCGTGATCGAAAGCCGGGATGGTTCGCAAAGTGTCGTCGCGCCACGCATCACGGCCAATCTCGTCTCGATGCTGGGTGCGCAGCCTTTGCTGGGCCGCGCTTTCACTGCGGAGGAAGGCGAATTAGGCGGCCCGGAAGTGGTCCTGCTCTCCGAGGGCCTCTGGCGGGAGAGCTTCCAGGCCGATCCAAATATCGTCGGGAAAGCGGTCAGGATCAGCGGCAAGCCCCACACCGTAGTTGGAGTCATGCCGAGTTCGTTCTCCTTCCCTGAAAGCATGGGGCCGGAGTTGCACAAGGGCGTGTGGCTGCCGATGCAGCCCACGGCAGAGATGCTGAAGGATCGCGGCTACCACTTTGTCAACGTCGTGGGTGAACTTCAGCCGGGAACCAGCGTCCTGCAAGCACAGCGCGAGCTTGATGCCATAGCTTCTCGCATTCCCACAACCCAGGGCGGCCAAAAGGAAACTTTTCACGCAACACCCTACCAGGAAGCACTGACGGGGCCGGTGCGCCCGACACTATTATCGCTCTTTGCTGCCCTGATGCTGGTGTTGTTGATCGCTTGCGCGAATGTCTCCAATCTCCTGATCGCCCGCTGCCTGGGCCGGCAAAAGGAGTTCGCAGTCCGGGCGGCGCTGGGAGCGAGCCGGATGCGTCTGGTCCGGCAACTGCTCGCAGAGGGAATGATGTTGAGCGTCGCCGGTTGCGGCGTCGGGCTTCTCCTCGCTCAACTCGCGATGCTCGCCATGAGCAAACTGCCCGCAGGGACCATCCCCCGAGCGGATTCCATAGCCATCCATTGGACCGTGCTGCTGACTCTTGCCGCCATCGCAATGCTCACTACGTTGCTGTCTTCCCTGTTACCCGCGTTGCTGGTGGCGCGCGCCAATCCCCAGGCGGCATTGCAGGCGGCTTCTCGCGGTATCGGCTCGCGCGCCGTGAGCAGAAGGCTGAGCGGATGGCTGGTCGCTGGCGAAGTTGCTCTCTCTACACTGTTGCTGGTCGGGACTGGCCTGCTCTTTCACACGCTTTGGAATCTGCAACAGTCACGGCTGGGCTTTGATACGGCTCATCTGACAATATTCCAGGCCATGCCTGCGGATGCTGCGGGCTTTTCCGGGATGGCGGTTTCGCAGGACGCCGGCCATGCGCCGCCTTCTGTCGCCACGCTCGCCTATCAGCCCGTTCTCGATCGCATCCGGCAGCTTCCCGGCGTGCAGAGTGCAGCGCTGATCACCGTTGCACCTCTCTCCGGTATGGACATAGGAACTAGCTTTACTGTCGTCGGCGGCGCAAATGATCCGGCGAATAAGCCGGAGGCTCGTATTTCCGCCGTCAGTGGAGACTACGCCCGCACCCTGGACACCCCCATACTCCGCGGGCGCATGATCGACGATGAGGATGTCGCGACCACTCCCTTTGTCGTGGTCATCAACGAATCCCTGGCCAAAAAATACTTCGCCGGCCAGGACCCGCTGCAAAAACAAATCGACCTGGGCGGTAAGGACACGGGCATGATCAAGCCGTATACCATCGTTGGCGTGCTCGCGGACCAGGTCGACAGCAACGTCGGGGGTACGGTGCGGCCATTCATTCTAGTTCCTCACCAGCAGGTTCCCACTACCTCTCTCTTCTATCAGGCACTGTTGGAAACCGTGGTCAGTTTTGTGGTGAAGACGCGCGGCGACTTCCCCGTCGCGGCCGAGATGCGCTCGGTTTTTCACCAGACGGCTCCGGGCTTCGCGCTGGACGGGTTTCAAACCATGCAGCAGGCGGTGGAGAAGAACACCTTCAACCAGCGGTTGGGGTTGAATCTTGTGGGTTCGTTCGCAGCGCTTGCGGTAGCCATGGTGATCGCCGGTTTGTACGGCGTGTTATCCCAATTGGTGAGCTATCGCCGCCGCGAGATAGGCGTCCGCATGGCGCTGGGCGCCACCCGGAAAAGTGTGGCGCAACTCGTCCTGCGCCAAGGTTCGATCCTGATTGGCGCCGGGCTTGGCATTGGACTCCTGTTGTCTTTTGGCGCGGCTCGCCTGATCAAGAGCTTCCTGTACCAGGTGCAGCCGTTGGACATTTTGACTTATGTCGCCGTAGCTGTGACGCTCTCCACCATCGGACTGATCGCCGCTCTTATTCCTGCACGCAGAGCCGCGCACATCGAGCCCATGGAAGCGCTACGCACGGAATAGAGACCCTGACGAGTGCCAGTTTTCCGATAACTTAGGGCGATTTGGGTATACGTGGGGGTTCGAGTCCTAAAGTTATATTGACTTTTGCAATGGCGGTCGTGGACACTTAGCCGACGACAGCAAGCAAATCAAGCACCCTGGGACCCTTTTTGTGACTACCTTTGCCTCGGTCAGGAATGCTTATTGGAAGGCTTGTCTTTTAACCGCTCTGGCGATTCTCGGCCTCGTGATTGGATCAGCGAAGGCGCAGGCTCAACAGGCCCTTTTCCCAGTCGCGACGCAAATTAGCCCGGGCGGCTCCTATCCCGATTTTACCGGCGACTGTAGCGTGCGCGGCTCCAACAAATGCGGTGCTGCTCTCGTATTTGGGAAGTGGTGACCGGCGATTCCAGACCAAGGGAACAGCCCTTGCTCTGGGAGTCAGACAAGCGGGCCCGGGGATCACGGGCGATTTCAACTCCGACGGAAAGCTCGATATCATCCTTTCTTACAGCCCCGCCTGCGAGCCCGGACTTCTATTCCTGGCCGGCAATGGGGATGGCACCTTCGCTGCCCCCATCAATCTCAATGCATCTCAGGGAACGCAAAATCCTGGCCTGTTGGCAGGAGACCTGAACAACGATAAGAAGCTCGATTTCGTTTGGGGCGATGCTGTCTTCCTGGGACATGGTGACGGAACGTTCAAACAGATTCCGCTTACCATTCCTGCCAGCCCGGCGGGGCCGATCGCAGCAGTTGCCCTGGCCGATCTCAACGGCGACGGCATCCTCGATGCTGTGTCCAGCCCCGGGACCACCCTCTATGCCGGGAACGGCGATGGCACCTTCCAGACCACACCTTTCTATTCGGTTTCGCTCTCGCCCTACATCTTTGCGCAGTCCTTCGCCACCGGGGATGTGAATGGGGATGGCAATCCGGATTTACTGATCGTTGAAATAAGCTCTGGGGCTCCTTTGCTCGCGCTCTATCTGGGCGATGGACACGGTAATTTCACTCAGGATACGAACACTTATTTCGTGAGTACGGCTTCGTCTTCCTTTGGCGCTAATGCTACTGTTCCGGCCCGGCTGAATAACCAGGCCCCGGCTCTCCCCAACGACGGCGAGCTCGATGCCTTGATCACGATCACGAGCAGCGCCGAGAACGCCGCGATCTATGTGGCATCGTTGTTAAACCAGACAAACGCTGTTCCCACCAAGCCTACGCCCATCACGAGCACGACCGTGGTACAAGCTTCGCCGGTCACAGCGACTCCCGGCGCGGAGATTACGTTGACTGCGTCGGTCTTCGGGACGAATCCGACAGGTTCTGTGTCGTTTGCTGCCGACGGCAATACCCTGTCCACAGAACCGCTGGCGAATGGAACCGCAATCCTGGAGACATCGTTTGCGAATATTGGCACTTATGCGGTCACCGCAACTTATTCGGGCGACAGCAACAACACGGCGAGTACTTCCGGCGCCGCGCCAGTCGCGGTCACGGCGGCCACCAGCACAACGACTCTGCAAGCTTCGCCCACCGCAGGAGATTTGAATGCGCAGATCACGTTGAAGGCCAGCGTCACCGGCGACAACCCAACGGGTAAAGTCTCTTTCACAGCGGGCTCGACAAGCCTGGGAACAGCAACCCTGACCGCCGGAGTCGCTGCCCTGCAAACATCGTTTGCCACTGCCGGCAGCTACGCCATCACGGCGGCCTACGCGGGCGATCAGAACAACGCGGCTAGTACGTCCAGCGCCGTTACCATCACGATCGCGACGCCCGATTTTACAATTGCCGCGACGCCCACATCCGCATCCGTGACTCCGGGACAGAGTGCAAGCTTTACCTTCAAGGTCAGCCCGGTAGCAGGCTACTCGGGCACAGTGAAGTTCTCCTGTGGAGCACTGCCCAACATGGCGGCGTGCACATTTTCTCCATCAAGCGTGACGCCCTCGGGCGGCTCCCCCGTCTCCAGCACGTTGACCGTCACCACGACGGGCGCTACGGCCGCGCTCAACACGGACCGGCCTTTTGCCCCATGGCTACCCGCAGGCGGACTTGCCATCGCAGGTGTCATGGGTCTAGCTCTTGCCCCCCGAAAGATCAGGCGTTGGAACCTTCAACTGCGCATGCTCAGCTGGGCGTTGTTATTGGCTTCCCTATCCCTGCCGGTCATGAGCTGTGGCGGCGGGAGCGGCAACAGTACGCCCTCCAACCCCGGTACGCCGGCAGGTTCCTACACCATATCGGTGAGCGCCGCCGACAGCGCGGGCGGACCGCAGCACCCGGTAAACCTTACGCTGTCCGTCCAGTAGATCAGCCGGCTTTTGCAACGGTGATCCTTGCTTTTTCTCCAGCAGCCAATGCGGCGACGTGCGCACGACATTGTGAGCAGATGAGTCGCTATATGATTAGCCGAGTAGGGCAGGCACCCTCTCTGGAGGCTCACTGATGCGGCGACGAGATTTTCTGATGTCTCTACCGTTAGCCGTTCTCATGCCGCAGTTACGCTCCGCGGCCCCGCTCAAAATCACCGGCATCCGGATCGTGAATCTGAAGGTTGTTCGCGAAACGGGAAGGATGGAAGCGGCATGGGATCCTGGCACCGTGACCACCTGGCGGATCGGCGGCGGATCGATCGTCGAGATTCAAACCGATCAGGGACTTTCTGGCATCGGGCCGGGGATCGACCCTCTTGCGCTGGAGGCAGCCAGGTCTCAGCTCCTCGGTAAGGACCCGTTCAGTGTCGAGCAACTAGCCGGCCCGCTGCGCTATTACGTAGGAAGCCCGCGCACAGTTTCAGCCCTGGAAATTGCCCTGTGGGACCTTATCGGCAAGGCCACCGGTCAACCCCTCTATAAAATCTGGGGCGCGGCCAAGAATCGGGTACCGGCCTATGCCAGCATGATTCAGCTTTCTACTCCGGAGGAAAGGGTGCGCATGGCGGTCCAGCTCAAATCGCAAGGCTGGAAGGCGATCAAGCTCCGCGCTCATTACCCGACATTGAAGCAAGACCTGCAACTGGTCGAGGCGGTGCGCGCAGCGGTGGGCGACGACATGGAGATCATGGTGGACGCCAACCAGGCCCAGTCCTTTAGCGGCTGGCAGCCGGGCGTAACCTGGGATTTCCCACGCGCGCTGGAGACCGCGCGACAACTCGAGCGTTTGCATTGCCTTTGGCTGGAAGAGCCGCGGCCGCGCTACGCTTTCGACGAGCTAGCCGAGTTGAGCCGCCGGGTAGCCATTCCCATCGCCGGCGGCGAGAACAATCGCGGCGTACACGAATACCGTTGGATGCTTGAACAGAATGTCTTCTCCATCCTGCAGCCCGACATCATGGTGGCCGACGGTGTCACCGGCTTTCGTGAGATCGCAGTACTGGCCGAAGCGCACCACAAACGAGTGATTCCCCATCACGGCGGAGGCAATCTCGGCACAATTGCCCAGCTCCACGCCATCGCCTCCTGGCCGAACGCGCCGTGGATCGAGATCCTGCACGACCCGCCCGTCGCTGCGTATACCAATGGGTTCGCCATCATGGAAAATCCGCCACTCGTGGACAAGGAAGGCTATCTCAACTTGCCCCAAGGTCCGGGTTTGGGGGTCGAGATCAACAAAGATCTGACCACCGCCTAACCTGGATTTCTCATAGACCTGCCTCTGAGCGCCCGTAACAAAGGACGGGTGCCCCATATCTGCCCGGTTTTGCCTGCCCCGGCGTGCCGTGGGGCAGATATGGGGCACCCGTCATTTTGTTACGGGGAGAGACCAATAACACCGATTCCGTCAGTCTCTATTTCAGCCCTTTGACCATATAGAGTTCGGATAGCATTCGCATGTAGCTGTAGACGTACGCTCGCCCATCAGCGCTGAGAAGGATGTGAGACATGTCGCACAGTCCCGTGGGATCCGGCGCGTGGAATTCTTTGAAAAACTGCCGCTCGCCGCTGACTACGTTCAAGCGATAAACCCTGATCGGCAGTTGTCTCCACTGGTAAACGAACAGGATGTGCGGGTCGGAGCTCCAGGCAAACATGTCCCCCGGCAGCAGACCCGGAATGGCACGGGGCGGACCGCCGTCCATTGGATAGAACTGCGCTAATCCACTTTTGAGACCCTTACCGATCACTAATTGCCCGTCGGGAGAGACTGCACAAATCCGAATGCCTTCCGGAGTGACAGGCCGCGGTTTGCCACCATCAATGTTCTGAATAAAGCAGCGAGGCGCGTGTCCTGGCAGGTTCCCAGGAAAGACGATCTGCCTGCTGTCGGGCAGCCAGTGAATTTGATGCCCGTACCGCTCTATCCCGTCCTTATCGATTCGCCTTACTGTCCCCGCACCCGTGGGCAACAGCAGGATCTGGGAATACGACACCACCGAGGCGGCCCATTTGCCGTCGGGTGAAAGGTCACCGGCCATTCCTTCGCCCAGTGGAATCGGCGGCGCCCCGTGCATGCTGCGCATGGCGACGGTGTAGGTTGGTCCGCTCTGCTCCCCCTGCTCGTCGAATAGCAACATGTTTCCGTCGCGGGACAGATCGACGGGGAGCGACCAATCCAGCCAGGAAAGATCCTGCTCTTTGCTAGCCCCGGGCGCAGAACCGATCATGCCGGCCCGGTTTTCATCGCGCGTCAGCAATACTCTCCCGTCGGGCGCGATGTCCTGCAGCGTGACTCCGCCGAGTGCCTGGTAAGCCAGGCGTTGGCGGCCAGTCAGGTCGACGGCATAAATGCGCCGTTCAAGTCCGGCCTGGGTGGCCGAGAACCAAACCTCGGTTCCGTCCTTAGACCATGCCAGCCCTTCCTCGCTCTCCCAGCCCGTGGAGAGCACCGTCTTGTTCCCCTGGAGGTCGACGAGCGAAACCACGCCCTGGTCATCATCGAGAGAGGGGTGATCGAGAAAAGCTACTTTGTCGCCCTTGGGCGATATGCGGGGATGGCCAATCCAGCCACTGGTCTCGTAGAGAACATGCCCCAGGGGAAATTCAAGACGCCGTTGGTCCCCCATATCTCGGACAATGGCGAGCGTTTTCCCATCCGGTGCCCAGTCGGCCCATTCGACATTCTCAGCGATCTGCCGAGGTGACCCACCGGCAAGAGGGACCTGGCCGAGCGTGCCCCGGGAGGTCAGCATAAACTGCAGATCTGCGGGCTGCAGCACCGCCATCTCGTTGGAGTTAGAAACGGCGAGCAGCTGTGTTGCCGGCAACTCCAGTGTCCGGGTGCCGGTACTTTTCAGATCGGTAGAGAAGATCTCGGCGGGTGCACCGTCCCACGAGGCGCCGTAGACCACATTGTGCCCGTCTGGAGTAAACCGGGCAGTGAACACTGTGCCGTGGCGAACCGTCAGGCGCTGAAAGTCCGGCGGCTGCAATCTGGCAGTGCGGTGCCCGAGCCACACGCCCAATCCGAGGAGAATCGCGGCAACGACGATGGCCAACAATGCCCATAGCGCGCGCCTGCGACCGGCCGGGGATCCACTCGGTGGAGCACTGCTCGCCGGTACCACGGGTGGAGCCGCCTCAACCGGGAAATCTTCCAATTTGGCGACAAAGCGATACCCGCGGCGGGGCACCGTCTCAATGAAGCAAGGATTGTCGGCGGTATCCCCTAACGCGGTGCGGAGCTTGCCGATCGCGACATTGACTGCGTGATCGAAGTCTCCAAAGTTCTCGGCCGGCCATATCCGGGACTGCAGTTCGTCACGGGTGACCAGGACGCCGGGGTGCTCCAGCAGAATCTGGAGCACCTTGAAGGGCTGCTCCTGGAGCTTGATGCGGCTTCCCGATTTACGAACCTCTCCAGAGTGGAGATCAGCCTCAAAGGCCCCAAACCGGACCGTGCGGTTCCCATTGACCCCGTGTGGTCCCCCGTTCCTATATTCCCCATTCCGGTACAGGTCTGGCATCACTAATAGTCTGCTTCCTCTTTACGCAACAGGCCAATCAATTGTTCAACTATTTTGCCAGAGACAACCGTCTCCGACTTCTCTCCAACCAGTCTCCCGGCGCGTAACTCACGCTGTACCTATAAGCTACCGCCCGTGCATTGAGGTACCAGGCGGCCCGATCGAGCATGGCTTTCGAGGTGAGCCTTTATGCGCGATCGCTTCTGGTGGTTGGGTGTCTTGATGACGCTTGCGCTGACCGGTCAGCTATTTGCCGTGGATTATCACGAGATTGCGCCGCGCCAGCCGGTGGAAGGGACGGTTCGCTTTGATCTCTATCACGGCTACCTCATGGTGGCCCGGGGATCCGCGGGAACGCTCAAGGGTCTTACCTTCCTCCTGGATACGGGGGCCAGCTCCTCCGTTCTGGATCCCGAGATAGCGCGCAGGCTTCACCTGCAACGACTCCCCGCCAGCATCGCGGTTCTGGGCGGCAGCGTGCCTGCCGAAAGGTCCGTCGCGCCCAGCCTGAACCTTGGCCCCACGCAACGGAACAACGTCCCGGTCTTGCTCGAGGATCTATCCTTCCTGCAAAAAGCACTTCCAGTCCGGGTCGATGGGATCATCGGCCTGGATGTTCTCGGCCAAAGCGCTTTTGTGATTGATTACCCGGCGCGCAAGATCCACTTTGGCGCCATTCCGGCCTTGCCCGATGCCATCCCTTTGCATATGGCAGGTGGCCTGGCGATCATCGATGCAGAAGTCAATGATCTTCCCGCACATCTGCTGCTGGATACCGGGGCGGCTTCGCTCTTCCTTTTTGCCAGAAGTATGCCGGGGACGGTCTCGGACTTGAAAATCAGCGCGGTTCAGCGATCGTCCGATACCATCGGCGAGTCTGAGAGCAAGCAAGTGAAGCTGCGCAGCCTTAAGCTGGGCACGGCGGAGTTTGGACAGGAGCCGGCCTTTGTGATCCCCGACGCCAGCCGCGGAGGCCATCCATTCGACGGATTGATCAGTCCGGCTGGGCTGGGCATCAGGAGAGTTGCGATCGATCTCGGCCGAGGAGAGGTGGCATTCCTCCGCTAACACAAAACTCCGAAGCCGGCCTACTTACCGCTGGTCTCGTTCCACAGGAAGGCCAGTTCATCCGCTTGGTCAGCCACCAGTTGGGTAAGCGACACACCGGCGCTGTGCCCGCCTTCGAGGGAGTAGTGGAGCAGGACCGGACGATCTCCGCCACCGGTTGCTTGCATGAGCGCCGTCATCTTGCGCGCGTGCAGAGGATCGACCCGGGTATCACTGTCTCCGGTGAAGAACATGATCGCCGGATATTTCCTGCCGGGCTTTACGTTCTGATACGGAGAGTATTTCAGGAGATAGGAAAAATCCTTTGCCTTCTCCGCGCTTCCGTACTCCGTAGTCCAAAGCGGGCCCATCTCGAACTTCTGATAGCGCAGCATGTCGAGCAGTGGATATCCGCACCAGATGGCGCCAAAGAGATCGGGCCGCTGGGTGATGGCTGCGCCCATCAGCAGACCGCCATTCGAGCGCCCGCGGAGTGCGAACCGCTCCGGTACCGTGTAGTGGTTGGCGATGAGGTACTCGGCGGCCGCGAAGAAGTCGTCGAAGACGTTCTGCTTGTGCTCGAACATCGCCGCCTTGTGCCACGGTTCGCCATACTCATCGCCACCGCGCAGGTTGGGGAGCGCGAAAAACCCGCCTTGTTCCATCCACCAGGCGTATGCGGGATCCCACTCAGGCAGCATGGGGACATCGAAGCCGCCATAACCGGTCATCAAAAGCCGTGCCTGGCCGTTGCGCTGCAGGCCCTTTTTGCCGGCAATGAACATCGGCACGCGCGTGCCGTCCTTCGAGGTGTAGAAGACCTGGGTGACTTCATACTGCGACGTGTCGAAGGGCACCTTGGGCGCGGCGAAGACCTCTGAGTTTCCGCTCCTGGTGTCGTAGCGGAAAATCGTTGGCGCCTGAATGAAGGATTCGAAGCTGTAAAATCCCTCGTTCTGGCTGGGAAGCCCATAAACACCCAGACTCGATCCGATCGCCGGATAGTGGATGGTGCCGGTTGGATGTCCGTCCAGGGTATAGATCGCCGTCTCGGTCTTGACGTCGTGCAAGCGAGTGACAAAGAGCTTACCGCCCACAATGCTCGATGCCTCGATGACGTCTTTGGCCTCGGGAATAATCGTTTTCCATTCCTCGGGCTTGCCGCCGGGCACCGCCTCCACAATGCGTTTATTGGCTGCCTGGTAATCGGTTTCTAAAAAGAAGCGGTTGCCAATATCTATTGCCCGAGTCCGCGCCTCAATGCCATAGACCAGCGGAAGGAAATCACTCCCGGGCCGGCGCAGATCCTTTACCAGGATGTCGTTCCGTGTGGGAGGAACACCGTGACTGATGTCGAGCAGCAGATAGCGATCGTTATCGCTCACCCGTGCCTCGACCAGATCGATCTCACCCAGTTTCTCGCCATGATATGCGCCGCCAAAGAGTCTGCTGTCGCTCTGGACGGCCGTGCCGAAGCGGTGAAAATAAACGTTGGTGCCCTGGTGCGTGAAAACGGAGTAGTAGATTCCTTTGTCCTCCGGGGCCAGGCTCACGCTCACATAGCGGGCGGAGGGCAACACATCCGGCAGTTCCTTGCGCTCCCGCACATGGATTACATGCACGGATTCCTCGTCGGCGCCGCCCTGGCGCACGCCGTAGACCAGCAGGCTTCCATCCCTGGAAATATCGTCAATGCTCACAGAAGTGTTCTGATCAGCGCTCAACTTCTTCGCGTCAATCAGGCGATCGTCAGTCCCCTTCCAGCCCTCGCGCACATAGATCGACGCCTGGTTCTCGCCTGCCAGCCGCTTCTCGAAGAAGTACTTTCCGCCGCGCAGCGCAGGTGGGAAGTACTCGTCGACACGCTGCAGCTTGGTCAGCTGCTGAATGATTTGCGGGCGATTTTTCAGCTGGGATAAATATTGCTGGGTGTATTTGTTCTGCTCGCCGATCCAGGCCCGCGTTTGCGGACTCTTCGCATCCTCGAGCCAGCGGTAGGGATCCTTGATTTGCGTGCCTTGATAAGCATCGGTGACCGGGTGCGCCGCGGTCGGCGGAGGCGGAGGCAGCGTGACTCCATTCCCTCCGCGGATCGTCTGTGCCGGGTTCTGTGCGTAAAGCGCCAGGGCAAAGAATGCCGGTAGCAAAAGCGCACGCCACCTCCGGCGCCAGAAAAAAGTTGCTTCCATGTCGCGCTCCTGAGCAAAAACACCTAACCTTGGACGAAGCGTCCTACAAAATTGTTCATTGCCTAAGGCAGATTTCCGAAGGATTTACTGCAAAAGAATTGTCATCTCGAGCAACCGACTTGCGGCGGCGAGTGAAGGGAAAAATTACAATCGCAACAAAAGCTTTGGGTGCCCCATTCAAGCCGTACTTTGGCTTGAGTGGGCTACCATGCCTCCCCCACTCGCTTGTCATTGGGACCTGCGGTTTCTCTTCCAGTTCTCACGCAGACGCTTTAGCCCCTGAGGTGTCGGTTTCCTGCGCACTACAGAATTTTTCCGCAACCTCTTTAGCCCGGACACCCCATCTTCAAAACCCCTCGGCGTTTAATATGTGACAATCGTTGCGAAACATAAGGACGGATTTCGGCAAGAGGGCTCACCAGCGCTGAACGCCGCGTCTCCACCCTCGCTGGATGGAAAATATGGGCAACCCGGAAGACGCTGCAGGGGAATTGTTGTTGAATGCCCTTTCATTGCCCCCGGAACAACGAATAGCGTTCCTCGAACAGGCCTGCCGTGAGGCGCCCGAGCTGCACGAGTTGGTGCGCAAGCTGCTTGCCGAAAATGACCGCGCCGCCGGCTTCCTGGCCGGTCCGTTGCTGACCCCACCCAGTGATGAACATACATCGGCAGGAAACTTTCAGGTAAAACAGCGCCTTGCCGCCGGAACAAAGGTCGGCCGCTACGCAATCGTCGAACCTCTTGGCGCGGGGGGCATGGGGGTGCTGTACAAGGCGAAGGACCCGGAACTCAACCGGTTTGTTGCTCTCAAGTTCCTGCCCGACGCACAGGCGCAGGATCCGCAGGCCCTGGAACGCTTTCGCCGCGAAGCGCGCGCGGCGTCCGCTCTGAATCACCCCAATATCTGCACCGTCTACGAAATAGGAAGGTTCGGAGAAGCGTCTTTCATCGCCATGGAATTAGTGGCCGGCCAGACACTGAAAGACCGTATCGCCGGCCATCCACTGGAAGTGAACGGGCTGCTCGCATTAGCCATCGAGATTGCCGATGGGCTGGATGCTGCGCACACGAACGGCATTATTCACCGTGACATCAAGCCTGCAAACATTCTTATTACGGATCGCGGTCACGCGAAAATTGTAGACTTCGGCCTGGCCAAAGTCGTCCCTGGTCTTTCTGCTGGTCTTTCTGCTGGCCCGGGCATATTGGAGGAATCGTCCGCGGGGGGCGCCGCCGGCGAAGAACTGACCACCCCGGGATTCATGCTCGGCACGATTGCTTACATGTCTCCCGAACAGGCCGCCGGCAAGGAACTGGATACGCGCACCGATCTATTTTCGTTGGGCGTGGTGATTTATGAGATGGCGACCGGGCTGCAGCCTTTTCGGGGAAAAAGCGCCGCGACCATCTTCGATGGGATCCTGAACCACCAACCCGTTCCTCCTACCCAAATGAACGCCAGCCTGCCCGCGCGGATGAATGAAATCATTGACCGGGCCCTCGCCAAGGACCGCGCGTTGCGCTATCAACACGCAGCTGATCTCCGGGGCGACCTGCAACAGCTGACGCAACAGACTGGGCGAAAGCTTGGCGATGCCGATTTTTCCGGACAGCAACCCGCACCAGGAAAAAAAGAGAATCGAGCACCGGCTGAGCCAACCACTCGAACCGCGAGGAAAGGCCTCTACCTTCTTGCCGCCGCAGCGCTCGTTCTTGCCATCGTTGCAGGGGGGCTCCTCTGGCGCCACTCCTCACCGAACCCTGCGCCGCCCAGCAAAGAATGGGAGCAGTTGACCTTCTTTACCGATTCAGCTGTCTACCCCGCTCTATCCGTAGACGGTCGCATGCTCAGCTTCATTCGCGGAAGCAACTCGTTCATGGGGCTGGGACAGGTCTATGTGAAGCTATTGCCCGGGGGCGAACCAGTGCAGCTTACCCACGATGGGACGACGAAGCTATCCCCCTCGTTTTCCCCTGATAACGCAAGCATCGCATACAGCACGATGGACCCCTGGAACACTTTGGAAGTGCCTGTGCTCGGTGGCAGCCCACACATTCTGTTGCCGAACTCTTCGTCTCTCACGTGGATTGACGGAGGCAAACGGCTGCTCTTTTCCGAGCTGAGAGAGGGGGCGCATATGGTCGTGGTGACCACGGATGAAAGCCGGGGCAATAGCCGCGACGTCTACGTACCGGCGGGCAAACGCAGCATGGCTCATCATTCGTATCTATCGCCGGATGGCCGGCAAGTGCTCATCGTCGAGATGGACAGTCGTGGAACGATCCTGCCCTGCCGCCTGGTTCCATTTCAAGGTACGAATCAGGTCAAAGTGGTTGGTCCGCCCAATGGCAGCTGCCGTGCGGGCGGTTGGTCGCCTGACAGCCAATGGATCTATCTCACGGCGAAGACCGATGACTTTCACCTGTGGCGGCAGCGCGTTCCCGACGGAGAGCCGGAGCAGCTGACGTTTGGGCCGACGTCGCAGGAAGGAATAGCAATGGCGCCCGATGGCAAGTCGCTGATTACCTCGGTTGGGACGCAGGACCACACGGCGTGGCTGCACGACAAGGACGGAGAGCACCAGGTTTCCTCCGAGGGCAATACATCGGCGCCGAAGTTCTCTGCGGACGGACGCAATTTGTATTTCCTGATGGCCAACGGGCAAACGCGCGGGATGGAATTGTGGAGCAAAGACCTGAGCAGCGGACGAGTGGAAAGGGTTCTGCCGGGTTACGCAATGGAGCAATATTCGGTATCCAACGACGGAAAGGAGGTTGCCTTTTCCATGAGCGGCCAGAGCGGCCGTTCTAATCTATGGATCGCCCCCACCAGCCGCCGTTCGGCGCCCAGGCAGTTCTCGTCTGCATTTGTCGAAGACCAACCTTTCTTCCTGCCTGACGGGGATTTGCTGTTCCGAGTGATTGAGGGAGGCTCAAACTTTATCTACCGGATGAAGGCGGATGGGACCGCGCGCAGCAAGATCAGCCCGCAACGCATTTTGGACTTATTGTCGGTGTCATCGGATGGCCGCTGGGCCGTTGCCGCGGTGCCGAGCTCCGACGAGGACCACCCCATGGCGACGATGGCATTTGCGGCGGATGGGAGCGCTACGGTGCCGCTGTGCGCCGATTATTGTTCGATCACCTGGGACGACACCGGGAGATATGCTTTTCTGTCCGACTTCGAAGTACAGTTTAGCGGCAGCTACAGGATTCCAGTAGCGCAGGACACGGGTTTGCCGATGTTACCAGCAGGTGGCTTTGCCAACGCCAAAGAGCTTAGGAATTCGAAAATGAATACGTTGATCCCCGTGCATGTTGAGTCTGCGTTAAGCCCGGCCATCTATGCTTATACCCGTGAGGATTCGCGACGCAATCTTTATCGCATTCAGTTGCCGTGAGCGGACTGTCGAAAATCACGCGGATCCCAGGCTGCCCCCATTGTTCTAGACTCGGCGATTGAGTAGGAAACCGAGAAAAATGGCGATTACTTCCGGATAGGCGACGATCCGACCGGAATTCGCAAATCGGTACCGAATCGGAGCGGAAAAAGAACGCAGCGCCCTGTCATCCTCAACGCACATCAGGAAGGCGGGCTCCTTCGAGTTTTAGCTTGAAGGAAGCATTGTGGCCGCGAGACTCACACCAGCCCAATTGCCTCCCGAATCACAAAGCCTCCCTTGACGCACTTCCGCGGAGTGTGTAGTGTATCCATTGAGTAGTACACTTTGAATGTTTCGAGTCAATCCATCAAGTGGCATTCCTCTCTACCTGCAGCTCATGGAGCAGGTGAAGCACGCGGTCGAAACCGGCGCTCTGCGCGAGGGGGATCGTCTGCCTACGATCCGCAAGGTGGCCGAGGACCTGGTGATGAACCCGAACACCGTCGTCCGCGCGTACCGGGAACTGGAGCACGAAGGAGTACTCGAGTTAAAACACGGCTCCGGAGCCTTTATCAAAGCGACGGCAGGAGGGCGCGCCCGCCTGCTTCACGAGGCGCAAAAAGTGATGCACTCCGCCGTCGAGCGGCTGATCTTTCGAGGTCTTAGCAACGACGAATTACGACGAGTGTTTGAAAACGAGCTGGCACAGGCCGGCGCGAAAGAGCGGAAGGAAGGAGCAGTGGTAGACAAGCCATGACCGATTTTGTCATCGAGACTCATCAACTGTGTAAGTCATTTAAAGAGCACCCGGCGCTGCGCGGTCTCGACCTCCACGTGCCGGCTGGAAGTATCTTCGGCTTCCTCGGGCGCAACGGCGCAGGCAAGACGACCACTATCAAGACACTTATGGGTCTATTGCGAGCCGATACCGGAAGCGCTCACGTATTTGGCGTGCCGGTCACGGACGCAGACAGCGCCGTCGGAATCCGCCGCCGGATCGGCTTCGTGACCGAGGACAAGGAGCTTTATCCCTATATGACGGTGGAGCAGATCATACGGTTCACGCGGCCCTTCTTTCCAAAGTGGCGGCGCGATCTGGAGCAGCGTTACCTGGAGATGTTTGAACTTCCAAAGGCCCGCAAGATTCCTGATCTCTCCAAGGGAATGCGGTCGAAGCTGATGCTCCTGCTGGCGATCGCCCGTGGGGCTGAGCTGCTGATCCTGGATGAGCCGACGGATGGGCTGGACCCTGCTGCGACGGAGGACGTGCTGCGCGAATTGGTGTCCGTCACAGGTTCATCGGAGATCACGATTTTCTTTTCTTCGCATCAGCTGTCAGAAGTCGAACTGATCGCCGACTATGTCGGAATTGTGGATCACGGCAGGATGGTGGTGTCGGGGTGCCTGGACGACTTGAAGGCACGCTACCAGCGGGTTGACGTGGTCCTTGAGAGCGGGGCGGAACCGCCGGTACGCTGGCCGGAGGGTGCTGAGTCACTCCGCCAGGAAGGCCGGGTCGTCTCCATGCTCTGCAGTCACAACGCCGATGCAGTTGTCGAGCAGGCGCAATCCATACCGGGAGCTACTGTGGAGCGTTTTCCGGTAACGCTGAAAGAGATTTTTCTGGAACACGTGAGGAGTAACTGAGATGCTCTGGCTCAAGGGATGGCTGGAAACCCGGTTTCGGCTTTTGTACATGCTTGCCTTCACGGCTCTGCCTCTTTATGCCATGCATTCAGCTGGCGCCCACGCATCGGCGCGCAGCGTGAGCGGTCTTGCCGCAGGGCTTGCGTCCCACGTGATTCCGTTCTTCCTTGTGTTTACTTGTGCATTCCTTGCCGGCGCAGGAATCGCGACCCAGACGCCTTTTCAGGCCTCGAAAGGTCTGCACGGCTCGACTCTGTTCACTCTGTCGATGCCCGTGAGCCGTCTGCGCATATTGGCCATGCGCGCTGGCATCGGATGGTTGGAGACAGCCGCGGTGATTGGAATACTCTGCTGCGAGATGTGGCTGGCAATGCCGCTGCAGAGGGCAGGAGTGACACCGATTGAGATGTTCGAACAGGCGGCCACGCTTATCACCTGCAGCTCAATCGTCTACTTCCTGGCGGTTTTACTAGGGACGGTGCTCGACGATCAATGGCGGGTGTGGGGCACGTTGCTTGGCTCAGCTGGGATCTGGCTGCTGTGCACGCAACTCTCGCTTCCCGCGTTTGCCAATATCGTTCATGGTGTAGGGGAACGCTCACCCATCGTTGCGCACACGATTCCGTGGAATGTGATGGCGTTCTCGCTTGGACTCTCCGCAATCTTATTCTTTGCGGCGCTGAAGATTGCGCAGAGACGCGAATACTAACTTTGCAGACGGGGTGGAGGAGTGAAAATGAGAAAACCACCGCCATCGCTCCTGTTTGTCGGTGAGTGCATTGGCGATTTGGCCCTAAATGAAATTCCAGGTGCGAATCACTCCTCACTTCCGGGTAAGCCAGCATTCGGAAGATTTATCGACGAGTGGAAGGGATCATTCTATCTTGAGTTTCTCATCTGGATATCAGCGCGCTCGGAGATTCGCCGATGACAATCGGGTAGCCTAGCCAAGAAATTTAACTGTGGACTTGAATCCTTCAACTACTGCACCGTCAGACGAACGGTCGTCAGATGTTGAAGTACAGCTCCGCCTGAAACGGTCGCAGTGCAGGTGACCCTGATGGTGTAGTTCTGAGGAGCCTGGCCGAAGAAGCCGCTGCCGCTCCCGCAGCCCGCGAGGCCTCCGATGGCTGCGAGACTAAGAACCAATCCAGTGCACAGGACCAGTAGTTGTATGCTGCGGATCTTTTGGCGCATCCGGCGCGAGAACGGCAGCAGCAGCAGGCCGAGCGCGAGCGTCGTATTGGGGTATCCGGTGCCGAAGAGGCCGCTCGGAGCGCGTGATGCGCCGGTCGCTGCAGTCTGGATCGTCATCGTGAAGCTGGTTGGGCTATTGCCAATCGTAACAACTTGCGGCGTAAACATTGCTGTAGCTCCCGGCGGAAGGCCAGTGGCCGAGAGTGTTATCGGTAAGGTAAATGGACCGCCATTTGGCAGCAGGTTGAAAGTGAAGGTCACAGGCTGGCCGGACTCGACGGTCTGGCTGCCGGGCGTCGTGGTGCTGAGCGTAAAGGTGAAGTCGAGAACAACCCGGGAGAGTGCAGCCGAGGTGCTGCCTACCGAATTCGCGTCGCCCGCATAGACGGCGGTGATGACGTGCGTACCTGCAGACAACTCCGTAATGATGGACGCCGAGCCGGCGGTGAGTACCGAGCTGCCAATCAGCGTTGCGCCATCGTAGAACAACACGTTGCCAGTCGGCGTTCCAGGGCCCGTTCGCTTGACGGTTGCAGTGAAGGTGATGGCCTGACCGACAACGGCAGAAGCAATATTCGAGGCCAGCGTAACCGTTGTCGCCGTCTGTACTCCGGCGCCGGTCAGCAGGATACTCTGCGATACGACCCCGGCGCCGCCGAAGACGACCGATCCGTTGGCTATGCCAGTGGCTGCGGGCAGGGAGACGATGTTCTGCGTGCAACTGCTGTTCGGAGCCAGAGTGATGGGAATTGCGCTGCAGGAGCCGCCGTTCGCAGTTGTGAAGGAGCCGGTGAACACGACCGAAGCAACGGTAATCGAGGCTGAACCGGTGTTTGCCAAGGTCACGCTCTGAGCTACGCTCGGGACGCCCAAGCCTCCGCTGGCGAAGGTCAGGGTTGGCAGCGCCGCGATGCGCAGCCGCTGGTTGAGTCTGTCTGCAATGGTCAGGTTGCCGAATGCGTCTGGTGCCGCTGCTCTGGGCGAGTTCAGGATCGCGGCTGTCGCTGGCCCACCGTCGCCGCCGAAGCCTTGCTGGTTAGTGCCTGCCACGGTTTCAATTGTGGCGCCGCTTACCTGCCGGATGCGTTGATTGCCGGTATCGGCGATATAGAGATTCCCCGCTCCGTCGACGCTCACGCCACTGGGCCTGGCCAGCGTCGCTGCATTCGCGCTCGCGCCATCGCCCGAGAAACTTCCGGAGAAGCCTGGAATGCCGCTGCCGGCAATCGTCGAGATTGTTCCCGCCGGCGTGATCATGCGTACGCGCTGGTTATGACGGTCGGCAATATAGACGTTGCCTCTCGCGTCCACCGCAACGCCGGTCGGCAGGTCGAGCACCGCAGCAGTTGCCGCTGCACCGTCGCCCGCATACAACTCTTCTCCATCACCAGCGATCGTCGTGATGGTTGTGCCGTTGATCTTCCGAATACGCTGGTTGTTGGTGTCGGCGATGTAGACGTTGCCGCTCAAATCAACAGCCACAGCGCTCGGCAAAGATAATTGTGCTGCGGTCGCCACGCCATTGTCGCCGGCGTAGCCCGCAGCGCCGGTGCCCGCAATGGTCGTGATCGTGCCGCCGCTCACTTTACGAAGACGATGGTTGTGCGAGTCGGCGATGTAGACGTTGCCGCCGGCATCCACTGCGATTCCGGTTGGCGTGTCGAGCTGCGCGGCGGTTGCGGCTGCGTCGTCTCCTGAATAGCCTTCGATTCCTGTTCCGGCGATTACGGTGATGATTCCGGTTGTCGAAACTTCGCGAATGACGTGATTATTTGCTTCAGCGAGGTAAAGATTCCCGTTGCTGTCGTAGGTGGCGGCGGCAGGGTTGGCCAGGGTGGCGGCGGTGGCTGGGCCGGTGTCGCCGGTGTAGCCTGCCGTGCCGGTTCCCGCGGTGGTGTTCGCCGTGCGGCTGGGAGTTACTGTCAGAATTCCTTGGCCGTGCATCGAGGCCGTGACGGCGAAGAGCAGCGCCGCGGCTGATTTAACTAAATATCCCCTGTCAACCATCCTCGTTGAAAGAACGGAGGCAGACTTCGGCGTATGCACCGGCGAGGGCACGGCGTTTTTCCTGCTTTCGTGCCTCGGCTTCATTGGCTGCGTCCCTTCGGGGTTGTGGCTTTCATCGTTCCTGCGCCGCTTTCTTTGAAGCTCTGAAATATCTCTACGGGTACATAACGGTGTGGTGTCGGCTAGGAAGACGGCGGCGACGGGGTTTGAGAACGCGGGACGACGGTGATGCAGTAAAACTCACTCATTGGGGAGACGGTAATCTTTGGGGCTTCTCCCTGGTAATCCGGAAAGAGTTGGGGAGAACTGAAAGCGCCAACCAGATGGTAGGTGCCTGGGTGTGTCGTAGGCGGAAGGCGCGCCTCAAGGTGGAAGTAACCGTTTCCGATGTCGATCATCCTGCCGCGAGTGCCGCTGCCCAACACCAGGCGGGACGCTGGGTTGAGGGTGACACCGTCTTGCTCGAGTTGCTGGAAGATCAGCCGGAAGGACCTCATGCCAGTCCCCGCCCAGGAGGGGTCAAAGTCGGGGTTCCAGTCGAGTGCGATGGTACCGCCTCGAGAGACGGCCGGGCAGGCGCCGGAGACCAGCGGCACCGGCGGAACGGCGGGCGCTGAGACCCCAGACTGGGGTGCCTGCGCCAAAGCGCAAGCGAACGCCATCAGACTCAGACTCCCCAGGAGGGCCTTTGCGCGGGTCGAAGATGAGAATCGATAGATCACTGCAGCTCCATAATGCCTGTTGCTTTCTGTGATGTTTCCTTTTGCCGCCTGCCTACAGCATTTTCACTTCTGCTGCATACAGAGCAACTGCTCCCGACGTGGCTTTTCCTCAAGAAAAGCCACACTTCGCTTAACTTGCCTGTGTGGAGTAGAAGTGAAAATGCTCTAGTCACAGACAAGCGTCGTGCCGGCGTTGATAAATTGATATTCGCCGCTGCTCACGGTTTCGGTGAATCTCAGACTGATCCGGTCTCCCTGAACCACGGTGAAGGTATGGGTGGAGTCCGAACAGGACAGCGTCGTACCGCTAGTCGTCCCGTTCGTGGTCGCGATCGAGCACGTCATAGAAGACGCGGCATCATTCTTGATGACGGTGAATACCATGGTGTCCGCCACAATTGGACTGGACGCGTTGCTTGCGATCGCGTTTACAGTCAGGCTGCGGACCGTGCAGGCGGCCGTTGCCGGGAGGAATGCTAGCTGAGAGTTAAACTGCGGACTATCGACCGTGGAGATAGGAACCACAAAAAAAGGTCCAGGGTCTCCTTGGTTAGGAACCAGGGCGGACCAGACGAAACCGGCCGTGATGCTGGCGGCGGCCCCAGCGGGGCCCGTGGGTCCTACTGGGCCTTGCGAGCCGGTGTTGCCGGTTGGGCCAGTTGCACCGGTTGCGCCAGTTGCTCCAGTTGCTCCAGTTGCTCCAGCGCTGGCAACCAGATGCCAGATGGCCGGGTTCGTTGGGGGGTCGATATTGGTGTTGGTGGCGAGGGCGATGAAGCTCGAGCCGTTCGTGGAGCATGTGGTGCAGAACACCACCCGCCCAACCGTGTAGGGAGTGCCCGATGACCAGTTGGCGACAGTTCCCAGCGTGCCAGTAGCTCCGACTGGCCCGGCAGGGCCAGTTGCTCCCATGGCGCCGGCAGCACCTGTAGCGCCGGCGGGCCCTATCGGGCCTTGAGGACCGGTGGTTCCCAAAGCGCCGGTAGCTCCCACCTGTGCAATCAGTTGCCAGAAGCCGGTTTGCGTAGGAGGATCCTGGTTTGTGTTGGTGGCAAGCGCAGCATAGCTTGAGCCATTGCTCGAGCACGCAGCGCAGAAGACCACCTGTCCAACCTGATACGTGGTGCTTGAGGACCAGTTGGATACGATCCCCACTGTACCGTTGGCTCCGGCAGCGCCGGCAGGCCCCGCAGGCCCGGTGGCCCCCGCAATCCCCGGCGCTCCGTTTAGCCCCGGTGCTCCTTGTATACCCGGGGCGCCTGCGGGTCCCTGCGCTCCGGTCGCTCCCATCGACGTAATGGTGATGTCCAGACTGGCCGCGTGCCCGGTCTCGTCATTTTCCTTGGAGTCCAGCAACACATTAGCCGCCGTAGAAGTCAGAGCGAGGCCAAAGTTCGTGGCTGGCGCAGTCACCCAGCCCTGCACCAGCGAAGTCACATCCAGCGTGACGTATTGTCCTGCGGTCGCTGCTGAAAATCCCTCGACCGGCGCAGCGATCGTCGGAATCGTCGCATAAGTCACTGCCGACTCGCTCCACGCCGAGGTCACCGGCGAGAGGCTGACCGTACCGCCGGTGTTGACGCGGTTGACGAACACCGTCAGCGTGGCATGCGCAACCTGACTGGAGGTCAGCCCCGCCGGCAGCGTGCTGAGATCAAACTGAAGCAACGCAGTATTGCCGTTCCCTACATACAAATTGGCCAGTGTGCCAAAGTTGGTTGTCGAGCGGGTCAAACTGACATGCGCATCGCCGGTCAGGGCGACGTTGGTCGCATGAGCGGCAGGGTAGAAGAACATAGCGGCTAGTAAAACGGGCAGCAGGCGGGCCATCGCGAAACGATTCAAGAGAACAACTCCTTCTCAGGAGTTTGCTCACGGGCGAAAGGCCGACGAGAATCCCAAGATAATTCAGCGTGGGCAGCGAACAACAGGACACTATGCCCGAATCGAAAAAAATATCTGCCGTTCAAGCGTTCGCATCGACATCGTGGGAGCCGTCCAGGTGAACACGATCTTCCGCTGAATGCATACGAACTTTCACAAGCATCACCGTATTCCTCGGCCAGAAATGTTCGCGCAGACTGCAGATTTTTATTCCGGAGCCTAAAAACCTTCCCAAAATGGGACTTCACTGCGAATATCTCTCGCTGAGCATGCCGCCTATTTCCTAAACCATGCACCCAGCTCCGATGACGCGATTCATGGGGAAGTAGAACTCAGCGCAGGTGGCAGCGCTCGAGATCAGGGAACAAAATCAGGAATTGCAAGAATTAATTTGACATGGACCGACAATCCACTACCATATGGTTGTGGATAGATTGGATACCACGTTTGCGGCTTTGTCTGATCCGACCCGGCGGGCGATGATCGAACGACTCTCCCATGGGCCTGCCTCTGTGCATGGATTGACGGAACCGTTTGCACTCTCGCAGCAAATGATTTCGAAACATATTGCCTACCTGGTGCGGGCGCGGATTGTGATCAAGACGAAGCGTGGACGAGAGAGTGTGTGCAGGCTTAGGCCAGAGGCCATCAAGACAGTCAGTGACTGGGCGATTAGCTATCGCCGATTCTGGGAAGAGAGTTTCGACAAACTGGATGTGGTTGTAAAGCAAATGAAAAAAACCGGAGGTCAAAGATGACACGTAACACGATGAGCGAGACAGAGCGGATGGTTGTCACAAGAGTTTTCGATGCCCCACGCGAACTGGTTTGGAAGGCGTGGACAGACCCGAAGTACGTCATGCAGTGGTGGGGACCGAAGGGCTTTACCGCGCCCATTTGCCAGATGGATTTTCGCGTTGGGGGAAAATTCCTCTGCTGCATGAGAGCGCCGGATGGGCAGGAGTTCTGGAATGCGGGTGAATACCACGAGATTGTTCTGCACGAGAAGATCGTTTCCTCCATGTACTTTTCGGACTCGAAGGGAAACAAGGTTGAGCCTGCGCAATTAGGAATAGAACATGAGGCCATAGACGGTGCGCACGACGTGACCCTCTTTGAGGATCTCGGAAACGGCCAGACGAAACTCACCTTCATTGGAAATGAACCCATGGAGAGCGCGAAAAATAGCGGTCAACTAGAGGGCTGGAACGAGATACTCGAGAAAGTTGCCACAATGATTGCGGGCCTGGTGCAGACGAAATGACAAGTTGAAGTTTTGAAGATCGTCATGCGCGAGATACACCAAAGGCTGGCGGCGGAGGCTTGGTTACAACGGGCTTCTCGTCGCCCGGCCGAATAGTCGCCCTTTCAGACAAGTGACCCATGGCTCGACTGTTGCCTTCAGGCATAGGCATTCATCGAGCCGTGAGTCTTGGGTGTCCGGCGATCGGGATTGTGCAGTATCCCGGCCTGCCGGGCCCAACAGGCTAACTAAGCTATATACCTTCAGTCATAATCGGAAGGGTGCAAGGCTCGCCTCGACGTCCTCCCTTTACGTGTACGCCTTCTCTCCGCCGACCTGCGAATCCCAATACGTCGTAGGATCGGTGAAGAACTCACCCTGCCTGCAGAGGTTGCGCATCGCTTCTTCATTGACTTTGATGCCCAGGCCTGGCCCCGTCGGAACGGGGCGATCTGTTTGGATGCCGTCGTCCAGACTACTTCAGGAAGCCCGGCCTGATCGGCGCCGATCAACGCTGCGGGGCCGACCCATTGTCGAGGACGATGGCTCGCATCTACAAACGCTCATGCTCGTACTTACCGCTGGGCGGGTGGGCAGGGTCCCCATGGCGGTGTTATGTCGATCCGGGCGGCGCCTACACGGAGAGTGGCCGCCATGGCAGTGGCTGATAGAAAACATAGGTTCAACGCTAACAGGTATGGCAGAACGAACTTCCTGTTGATCATGGGTGTGCATCCTTCAGTCGATGGGGGGCGATAACACCCATCCCACAACCAGTCCACAAGGTACTGCCGGTATCGTCGCCGCTGCCTGATGAGTAACGTTCCCCGAATGTGCAGCTTATGCGTCCAGGAGCGTCTCTGTATCGCGAGGTATGATACTTCGGCCCGCTCATCTCGGGGATGAAGGATTCGATGGTCAAATTGACGGTAAATGTGCTAAGACTTGGGACCATAGGAATAGACGTTGAGTGAAGAGATAGCAGGGGGCAAGAAATTGCGAACGCCCGAGAACCAAATGAGGGATCCCGGTAAGCCGCAACTATCTTCCATCGGCGCGGGCAAAAACCACGCTTCGCCGGGCGTGGACGCCGCAGCGACTGCGCGCGCAGCTCGAACGAATTCTCCTAAGTATCCCCTTTCGCAACAGCAAACGGTATCCGGCGTTTCTCCGCTACGTGGTGGAACAGGAATTGAGTGGTGCGTCCTCTGAGTTAAAGGAGCGCACGATCGCCATCGATGTCTTCGGCAAGGATGGCCGAAGACGGCTGGAACACACGCAACCCGCAGAAGGTCTCTTCCGTATTACGATCCGGCCGCGGATCCTGTAGTGCGTATCTCGGCGGGGGAAGTTCGTAAGCGGCTGGCGCAGTACTACCAGGAGTTCGCGGATCCGGCCCAGTTGCGCATCGAACTGCCGGTTGGGTCTTATCGTCCGGAGTTTGTCGCACCCGTACCTGTCCGCCCGGTTGCTTCCGTGTTGCCCGTACCGCCTCCGCCTGCTCTGGAGCAGATCCGCGGCGACAACGAGCCACAAGCTAAAAGCAAGCGAAGCCTGGTTGCGGCGAGCGTTTTGGCGCTGTGTGCGGTTTTGGCCGGATTGACATGGGCTTTCGTCGCCGGCAGGCCGACCGCGCTGGATCTATTTTGGAGGCCTGTGATCCAGCAGACTCATTCCGTAATGCTGTGCCTCGGACGCAGTAACTTTCGGGCCGGGGATCAGACGGCCGGTTCGTCGCGTCCGGTCGATCCCTACCAGGTCGCTGTGGCCTGGTGGGATACGGAAACATTTGCTCGCGTGGCGGGGCTGGTGCAATCAAAGGGCGCTTCGCTCTACTTCTTCCGCGGGGATCAGGCGACCTTCAGCGATTTCCAGCAGAGGCCTGCGGTTCTGATTGGCGCTTACAACGATCAATGGACGCTGGAATTGATATCTCGCATGCGCTACACGTTCCAACGGACGGGAAGGATCCAATGGATCGCGGATCGCGACCGCCCCTCGTTCCAGGACTGGAAGAACGACCTGGGACAGACAGACGGGCAAGGAAATCTGGCACTCAAGCAGGACTACGCCATCATCTCGAGAGTCGAGAATCCAAGGACCGGATTCATCACAGTAACAGTGGCCGGACTTTGGGGTTATGGAACCCTGGCGGCGGGACGGTTCCTGACCGACCCGCAGTATATGCAGGCCTTCTGCAAGCGCACCGGTTTCAAACTCGATAAAAACAACATGCAAATTGTGATTGGCACTGAGGTCATCCAGGGAAAGCCCGGGCCGCCCACGGTTCTAGCCGCTATTTCCTGGTAAGCGCTGCTAGTCGAAGTATCATACCTCTCGATACCTACGTCCCTACCTCGGTTACCGAAATCCCTCTTTTGCGCAAACCCCACATTCCAGGACTTTATCGAAGTGCGCGGGGGACGCTACCCCAAGTACCTTGTGGCGCTTTGGGGGAGCGCATGTAATGACCACATGCATACAAGTCCTCACAAGGAGAACCTGATGAAACGAATTCTCACCATATGCTCGCTATCTTTCTTCGCATTCGGATGCGTGAGTTTTGCCGCTAACCAAGAGTCCGGATCAGTAAGTTTTCCAAACACTGTTCGCGTCGGCACGAACAACTTACCTGCAGGAACGTACAAGATTCACTGGCAAACGGGCTCGAACGATGTTCAAGTCACCCTTTCCGGCAATGGAAAGCAGATTACCGTTCCGGCAACCGTCATCCCCGGCACCGGCTCGGACCAGGTGCTCGAACACAAAGATGGCGTTAGTCAGGTGGTCGACGGGTTTACCGTGAAAGAAACCAACTTTACGCTTAAGACCCCGTAGGACGGCTTCTTTGGCCTTCTGCGCCGGACTTTACACCGGCGCCAATCAATATCCGTGAAGAAACCACAGGAGATTTTGCATGACTCCGAAAGCACTTTTCGCAACCCATACAGGCTTTGATAGCGTCAGTATCGGACTGCTTGTGCTGCGCGCCGCAGCTTTGAGCTTATTTCTGAAACACGGGTTGGAGAAGCTCACGGGCTATTCAAGGATGGTTCAGCACTTCCCTGACCCGATCCACGTGGGGGCGCACGCAGGGCTCGCCTTTGCCTTGCTCAGCGATGGCATCTGCTCTCTGCTGGTCACGATTGGACTGGCAACACGCCCGGCCTCAGCGATTATCCTCTTCAATCTGCTGGTAGCGTTCGTCTTCGTGCATCACGCCGCGTATTTTACCGACGGTCACGTAGAACTCGTGGTGGTCTACATCATCGTCTTTGCCGCGCTGCTGTGCACGGGTCCTGGACGATTCAGTGTCGACAGGTACCTATAAGAGGAGAAGACACAGCTTGGAGCGGATCAATCTGCAGGAGTTCGCTTCCAGGATGTTCAAGCCGCCAAAATAGATGCCAGTCGCTGCTACACGCGTGGCACTGGCAGCGGGTTGCGTTGTTACTGATTCGCGTATCGGGGGATCTCATGAAACTTGCAAGTGGGTCAAGACGGCTGTTTCTCGCAACCATGGCTCGAACCTCAAACGGCAGTTAAGGAGCGTTCCTTGAAAAAGTCTTATGTCTGTTTTTCACGTCGAGAATTCCTGACGACTGCGGTGGGGGCCGGCGGCGTCGCGCTGCTCGGGCCGGCATGGTGGTGTGCCGCGGCCGATGCCGTGGATCCGCGCCTGGCGAGTGTCCTCTCCAAAACAATTGCAATCGACATGCACAATCATGTCTATCCCAAAGGAACAGAACCGCATCGGGACGGGGAGCCGCAAGCCCCGGGCCTGCCCCTTGCGGAAGAACTCAAGCGTTCGGGTCTTACGGCTGTGTGTGCAAGCTTCGTATTGGACTCCTGGCCGAATCCCAAGCCAGGTGATGCGCGCAACAGATACCTCAACTGGCTTGATGCCATTGACGCAGAACTGCAAAAAGGACATATTCACCGTGCGCTGAACGTGAAAGATCTGCAGGCCGCACACGACCATGCCCGGCCAACCATCGTCCAGACAGTGGAAGGAGCGCAGTTCATCGAAGGGCACCTGGACAGAGTGGAAGAGGTGTACAAACGCGGCGTGCGAAATCTCCAGCTGCTTCACGAGAAAGATGACCTGGTTTCGCCCCTTGGCGATGTGATCCTGTCGCCCGCTCACCTTGGCGGTCTCACGGCTTTCGGAGGCGAAGTGGTGAAGGAGTGCAACCGGTTGGGGATCCTGGTGGACCTGGCCCACGCCAGTCCGGAAACGGTATTGGGCGCATTGAAGGTCGCCACGCAGCCGATCCTTGTGTCGCACACGGGTCTCGAAAGCAGAACCGGAAATGATCCCAGGATGGCGGCCATCATGAAACCCCATTTGATCAGTAAGGAGAATGCGAGAGTCGTGGCTGACGCCGGCGGCGTGATCGGCGTGTGGACGAAACTGGCCAACTCACCGAGAGAATTTGTGGAAAACATCAAGGCAATGGTAGACGCCGTGGGTGTCGACCACGTTGGTATCGGCACCGACACGGATCTGCTTTCGTCGCGAGCGAACCAGGGCACCAACTATGTATGGCCGGGGGTGACCGCAGAATTTTTCCCGGCGGTTGCCGGCGAGATGCTTCTGCAGGGCTTTGCCCCTGACGACATCGGCAAAGTCAGTGGAGGAAACTACTGCCGCATTTTCGGCAAAGCCACGGCCGGGCGAGCCTGAATGGCGCCGGCTTGAACGCTTTCACGCTCGCCGCGTTGACGGGTCAGCCTCGCGTGTATTTGTTGAACCAGTCCGTCGTGCGCTGCCAGGATAGATCGGCTGCGGTTTTGTTGTAGCGTTCGGGCGTGGCATCGCAATTGAAGCCATGCACGGCGCCGGGGTAGACATAGCCTTCGTGCACAACGTGAGCTGCGGTCAATGCCTGGTCGTAGCCTGGCCATGACGCAGCCCCTGCCTTATCGAGTTCTCCGTTGTGCACCAGAACCGCGGCTTTGATTTTGGGGATGTCCTCTGTCGCTGGAACTCGGCCATAGTAGGGCACCACTGCCGACAAATCGCTTCCCATCTGTACCGCGAGTGAGTTAGCGATGCCACCGCCGTAGCAGAAACCGGTGGCGCCCAGTTTTCCCGTACAGTCGGCACGAGCCTTTAGCCACTGGGCCGAGGCCAACATATCTTCGAACATTTTGGCGCGATCGATCTTGTTAAACAGGAGGCCGCCCTTATAGTCGTCACCAGGAAAACCACCCAGAGAGGTGAGCCCATCCGGCGCAAACGCCATGAAACTCTCGAGGGCCAGCCGGCGCGTGATGTCTTCGATGTGGGGATTAAGACCACGGTTCTCATGGATGACGATGATGCCGGGCAGCCCGGTCACCGTTTCAGACCGGGTATCCGCGCACCAGATATCCCTTGATGCTTCCGTTGCCCTTGGGTGACGGGACCGTCTCATAGGAGGTTTTGATCCGGTCATCGGTCTTTGATACCTGTTGACCCAAGGCATAGTTGGGCATCAATGCCTCGATGATCGTCGAGGCAGCGAGCCCGCCAACGGCCAGCCTCTGCACCGCGTTCACAAAGACGCGGCGGCTCATTCCGCCATGGATGAACGAGTTATAGAGTTCTACGGCTTCGCTGGGCAGTTTGGGTCTGGTAAGCTCCATGGTTCTCCTAATAGTGCGCAAGGTTTGTTACCTGGTTCCGTAGAGTTACCTGGTTCCGTAGAACAGATAGGTCGCGCTGTAACCGATCCGTTCCTGGTCTCCTGCATGCTCTGCATCGCATGGCTCGCCGGCGGGAAGCAGACCACCGGCGGTATCGACGCGGCGAATCAATGTTACGCTGGCAAATTTTCCTGTTGTCGTTTTGGCCGGCAATTCCAACCAATGGATGGCATCAGAACTTTTCGGCAGGTAGTGTTTGGCGTGGGGCCCATCGCCGAGCACCTTGCTGCCGTCGGTAGCTTCCCACACCGGGCCCCTGTAATGGTGGACCAACAGGGTCTTATCCGCGTTTGTCATGATCGCGTCCGGGTCTGAAACCCAGGATAAGCCCTGACCAGCTGGCCGGCAGGTGTAGATCTGAAAGCTGGTGGGCAGGGTTCGGAACCGGAACAGGAGCTGCATGCCCTGCGGTTCTTTCAGATCTAAAGCGGGCAGAGGATTTTGGGCGGTTTGTCCGGACACGGGCAGACCGGAAAGCATCCCGGCAAAGAGCATTAAGGAAATGCCGTAGCGAGCCGCCGCAGTTTTGATGAGTCTATGCGGATGGGGAGGGCGCTCAGACGGAAGCCTCAAAGCCGCGAGAGCCCTCATTGGTTCACCAGCCCGATTTCGTTCCCCTCGGGATCGTGGAGAGTCAAGTGGACGATTTTTTGTTGAGCATCGCGTTCGATCACTACGTCGGTTCCTTGTGCAACCAGATATTCATAAGCCGACTTCAGGTCTGGCGTATTGAATACTACATGGAGCCAGCCTTGCTCCATAGGTCCCTTCGCGAGCTGGTGTCGCGCCGATCCCATCTGCCACACCAGATCGATGCGGTTGCCCGGCATGGTCATCTGGTATAGCCCGAAGTCTTTCCTGCCGCCGAGCAATGCGCTCCGGTGAAATCCCAGAACCCGCTCATACCAGGCGGCCTCTTGGTCAAGATTGGCAACTGAAGCGGTTACATGGTTTGTCGAGAGATGGAGCGGGTTCGACTTGCTCGATTGCGCAATGGACTTCTCCAAGGCAGTGAAGGCAACGGCCAGCACCGCCAAGCGCCCAATGATTCTGCATCCCTTTTTGCTCATTCATGTCTCCTAAGTGAATGGTCGTTCAGATCAAGAGCTCAGAAGCGATCCGTTGATTCGGCGCGGCCCCCAAAAAGATTTCAGTGGTCTCACTCAGTGCCGCTTTGTGACTGCTAACGAATTACAGTCTAGCCCTATTGGAACAACAAGGTACGACGCGAACAGTGTTTGGAAAACATACTGATCCGGACTCTTGGTTAGCGGCAAAACTCACGCATCCGAATGCGAAGAAAGATAGCGAGCATATGGTGAGAATTCGTTTCATCAGGTTCTCCTTGTGAGGACTTGTATGCATGTGGTCATTACATGCGCTCCCCCAATGCGCCACAAGGTACTTGGGGTAGCGTCCCCCGCGCACTTCGATAAAGTCCTGGAATGTGGGGTTTGCGCAAAAGAGGGATTTCGGTAACCGAGGTAGGGACGTAGGTATCGAGAGGTATGATACTTCGACTAGCAGCGCTTACCAGGAAATAGCGGCCAGAACCGTGGGCGGCCCGGGCTTTCCCTGGATGACCTCAGTGCCAATCACAATTTGCATGTTGTTTTTATCGAGTTTGAAACCGGTGCGCTTGCAGAAGGCCTGCATATACTGCGGGTCGGTCAGGAACCGTCCCGCCGCCAGGGTTCCATAACCCCAAAGTCCGGCCACTGTTACTGTGATGAATCCGGTCCTTGGATTCTCGACTCTCGAGATGATGGAGCGATGAAATCTCGGGGTACCCCGTCGGCGACCGTTTTCTAGTGAGGTGTATCGCTCGCTGGTTTGGTGAACGCGCCTTCCGAGCTGCTTTGAGGAATGGAGTGGGTCAAAACGCAAGTGGCGTTTCAGGTTCTTTGGTGCGTGGTCAGTTACACGGCATGGCGCCGCGAAGGCGCCCGGCGATCGGAATTGTGCGGTATTCCGGCCTGCCGGGCCCAACAGGCTAATTAAGCTACATACCTTCAGTCATAATCGGAAGGGTGCGAGGCTCGCCTCGACGTCCTCCCTTTACGTGTACGCCTTCTCTCCGCCCACCTGCGAATCCCAATACGTCGTGGGATCGGTGAAGAACTCACCCGGCCTGCAGAGGTCGCGCATCGCTTCTTCATTGACTTTGATGCCCAGGCCCGGCCCCGTCAGAACGGGGATGTAACCCTTAACCACGAGGTCCCCTTTGTCGCATAAGTCTTTGTGCCAGGCTGGCTGCGGCTGGTGCCATTCCATGGCGAGGAAGTTTTCGCAGGCGGCTATCGCTTGCGCGCCGGCCGCGTAGCCGATCGGCGTAGCGTTGCTGTGGACCATCATCCCCACCGAATACAGGGCCGCCATGTCGGAGGTCTTCTTCAATTCCAGACAGCCGCCGATCACAAGGTGATCCGGGTGGATGTAGTCGACTGCACGCGCCTGGCAAAGCGGCTCGAGCGATTCCACCAGGTAAGCGTCTTCGCCGGTTAAGGTGGACACCTTGACCGAATCGGTGATGAGTTTCCACTCCTGTACCCGGAACCACGGGACCATGTCTTCCAAAGTCGAGGGATTGACCCTCTCCAGCGCATTCGCCAGCTTGATGCAACTTTTCACGGTGAGGTGCCCGAAATGGTCGTGACCCATGGGAACGTCACCAGCGTCGCCCATGGCTTCCTTAATCGCAGCGACGTGGTCGGCTACGAGTTCACATCCCTTGTCGCTGATCTCTAATCCCTCATAGTAGTTCTCGGGGGGCACACCCCCCGGTTCCCCGTAATAGCCATTCGGAGCATAGATCGTGCCCGGTTTGCCGCGGAGGATGGGAACTACGGGCAAGTCGTATTTGAGCATCGTAAACCCCGAGGCGACTCTCTCCCTATAATCGGCTGCGATGTCTGCGATGGAGTTCGATTTCGGGTCACCCTCGCTGTACATGCGGATCTTGTCGCGAAACTTCCCGCCAAGCATCTGGTAGATTGGCACGCCATAAGCGTGGCCCGCCAGATCCCACAACGCGTTCTCAATCGCGTTCACGCCGCTCCCCTGACGGTTATATCCGCCATGCATCTTGATCTTGCGGAAGATTCTGTCGACGTTGCAGGGATTCTCGCCCAGTAGACGGGCCTTATGCATCAGAATGTAGTTCGGCTGGGGGCCGTCCCCGATCGCCTGGCCGTAACCCGAAATTCCCTGATTGGTATCGATCCGGACGATGATCGTGCCGCCAGAGGCCGCTCCCGCTCCGGGAGTCGCAGGAGGCACCTCTCGTCTGGGTGGCCCGCTACGCATGGGCCCGCCGAGGCCCAGGCCGGGGCCGCCCGCGCTGCTCGGGCCGCCGTTGCCTTCCTGGATTGGCTTGCCTCCCGGCCCTCTCAGAACGGCGATGCGCATGTCCGTGATCTTCAAGTCCGATGCAATCGAATTCCGGTTGACATTCTGTGGATACGCTTCCAGGTCGGCCCAAAGGCCAAGCCCCGCGGCTGCCGCGCCCATGCCCAGAAACTTACGCCGCCCAATTTTGTTTTCTTTTGTAGACATTACTCTCCTTTTCGCCACCAAGACCGACTTGCGTCTGGAACCGGTTCATTGTATTCGAACTTATGTATACGAGCTTAGTCCGACCGGAGTTTCATTCCTGGCGCCACTACAACTTCGCCGGCTCGATTACGATGGTGTTCGCCAGGGGGGTCCGCCTTTCTGGACAGCCTCAATTTGCGCGGTAAGCGGCGCCTCCAGCGGCCGCGGCGAGGGACAGACGATCAAGGATTAAGAACACCACTGACAAAGTGCGCCGGCCGGGCGCTGTTCGACAAAGACGCGACGCCGTGTACACCGAGCGTGTTGTCGCCAAGTCACTCATCGAGGTGCGCGATAAATCTGTACCTTCCTTCCGAAAGCTATAGTCCTCTTGCACTCTTCGGCGTAACCAAGACGGAGAAGCGGACTTCAGCCCCTCTTCTTCTTCAACAACTGACTCAAGTCGTCAACCCCTTCGCGTTCGAGAACCGTACCAAGCTTGGTGTCGCTACGATAACCCTTGGCAAAATCGTCACCGTATTCATCACGGAGTGTCCTAACTAGGGTGTCACTACGCTTTTTGCGAATTTCACCGTCTTCGTTGCGAGAGCGGCCGTCGAGACCCGGATGTTTCGGTGCGTTTGCCATATTTTTCTCTCCGTGCCGAATGCTTGGGTCACTTTGAAATTCTTGCTGCTGGAGTGCCTGATGAATCAGCATCTTCAGATAGGTTTGATATTTGAGACCTTTTTGTTCTGCATGAAAGCGGGCTTTTGCAATGTCTTCGGGGTCTAGCCGGATTGTTGTGGTGGGGGTGTTCCCTCGCCGCGCGACAGATCCTCGCCCGAGTTGCCCCTCAGCTGCGGCTCGCTCAAACTGTTGGGCGAGCTGATCCCGATTTGCAACCCACCAATGCGCTTCGTCGCGTTCGCTCTTCAACTCAGGGACCTTGAGGGTCTGTTCCATACAAATTCCCCTTCTGGACGATGTAAACACGTTTCATCGCCTTGGGTGCATCGAACGCTGTAATCGCGCGGATCAAGCTCTTGCGCCAGGTGGACACTACGACCAAAATGCGGCCAGCATTCGTTTCTCCTAGTTGTACAAACCGTTCTTCGCCATTCTCTGTTTGAAATTCAAGATCGAACGGTTCGTTTTTGATTACTTGCTCTGCTTCCGCACAGGAAACATCATGGGCTGCGACGTGACCGCGGTTCTCATCGTCCCAATCGAATTGCAGCATCTACTATCCTCCAAAACGCCGCGATCGCTCGTGCGAAGTGGCAAATATCTCTTGATCTGCATCTGTTTTCTCCTTTTCGTCTTTTTCGTCTTTTTCGCTTGATGTGAGTTTTCGCTGTGTCTTTAAGTGGATTCTGCGTTGTGACAGTAGTTGTGTGCGATCAATGGACGTCGATTCAAAGTCTCAGCAATGAGCGCATTGGCCGCGCCGTAACGCTCTATTGTTCTAATGTAACCACAGTGTAGCTACACGTCAAGAGGTATTTTGTACGGTAAACGTGGTGTCACGTCCCCACCTTATCCCGTCGGCTTCCGTGGGATGGGGATGACCCGCAGAACATCGCGACACAGGAGTAATACTCCTCTCCTCGGTTACATTTGATTAAGGCCGCCTGGCTTCGACCAGCGTAGGAATACGGCGGCCACCAAAGCCTCGCTTAATTCTTTACTTCCCGGACACCTAAACTTAATGTGACTGGTATGAAGTCAGGGCAAATGCAATTCCTCCCAGATCCGGATGCCTCAAAGAATGGGATTTCCAACCAACCCATAGATCGCCGGCGCTTTCTCCGCTATGCGGCAGGCGCGGGGGCGATGGTTGGTCTCGGTGGAAGCGCCTTCGGCCGAGCTCAGGAACGTGTCGCCGCGGATGCAGCCCAACCCAATCCGCAGGCCGCGTCGACGGACGCGCGCCTGCCCGACGGCACCGAGTATGTCTCCTGGGAGCAGCCGCTGAAATTTTCGAAGACCTACTACGTGGACAATAACTCCGCCAAGGCTAACGACAACGGACCGGGCACGCGCGAGCGGCCCTTCCGCACCATTAACCAGGCCGCCCAGGTCCTTCAGCCAGGCGAACGCGTGGTCATCGCCTCGGGTACATACCGCGAGTGCGTCCGCCCGGTGCGCGGCGGCACGGGTCCGGCCCAGATGATCAGCTATGAGGCTGCCCCGGGCGCCACAGTTTTCGTTAAAGGCTCTGAAATCCTCAAAGAGGGCTGGCAGCTGGAATCCATTTCGATGGGTCGTGGCCCTGGAAGTCAAGCTGGCCAGGCTGCAGGTCAAATATCCGCATGGCAACACGAACTCACCGGCACGATGTTCCCCGATGGGTACAACCCTTTCGCCCTGGCCAGCGCACCGGGAGATCGGACCTGGCTGGACACCAAATCGGTCGACATGGGTCCGTATTTCCGCCGGCGTGGATTGATCTTTGTAGACGGCAAACCGCTGGAGCCGGTGGAGCAGCTGCGCGAACTGGCAAGCCCGCAACTGCAACCCGTGCCCCGGCCTGCGAATCAGCCCGCGCCCCGCACCGGCCTGCCCGGTCGCACGCGCGGGGGTCCGATTATGCAGGAAATCGGCGGCTCGCCGGACGCCAGGTTCTGGGTGGAGAACTCGGGAAATGTTATTCACATCCGGATGGCCACCGGCGTTCCCGCCGGGCACACGATCGAAATCACCACCCGCGAGCAGGCCTTCGCACCCATGCAGAAGGGTCTTGCTTTCATCCGCGTCAAGGGAATCACCTTCCAGCATGCCGGCAACGGTTACCCCATTCCGCAGCGCGGTCTGGTCTCGACCGCAGGTGGCAATCACTGGATCATCGAGGGTAATGCCATCGAATGGGCCAATGGCGTCGGCCTGGATATCGCCAACGGCGACTGGAATGGCGGTTTCACGCCGCACGCGGGGCTGTCTCACATCATCCGCGGTAATACGATTCGCTACTGCGGCGTCGAATGTCTTGCCGGCATGGGAACCCAGGACACCGTCATTGAGGACAATCTCCTGGAGTGGTGCGGCTGGGCAGACGCCGAACGCGCATGGGAAGCCGCCGGAGCCAAGTTCCACCGTGCCGAAAACCTGCTCTTCCGCCGCAACGTGGTCCGGCATATCCGCCATGCCAACGCGCTCTGGCTCGATAGCGGCAACTTCAACTGCCGCATCACCAGCAATGTTTTCGCCGACGTGCTCACCGTCAGCGCCGCCGTTCACATGGAAATGAACCTCAAACAGAACCAGATCGACAACAATGTCATTTGGGATGTCCGCAACGCCGAACCGGGCACGCCCGGCCAGAGAGGATGTGCGGGATCTGGCGTTTTCATCAACGCCAGCGATCGTCTGACCATCGCCCAAAATCTGATCGGCCGCTGCGACAACTCTGGCGTTTTTGCGATCGTGCGCGAGGATCGTGCGGGCAGCGGAACGGCCGAGGAGGACAATATCTATAACAACATCTACACTCGTTGCGGCAAGTCAGCCATCGTGTTTCTCAACCAACACAACGAGGCCGACGGTAACCTCTATGTCTCCATGCCGAAGGAGTTTCTGGGGTTTTTCGCATCCGATTCGAAGCAGTGGCTCGACTTGCCGGCTTGGCGCGAGGCGCACGGTTGGGACAAGAATGGAGCTTTGGGGGACATGCAGATCGACTTTGATCCTGACCGCCTGGAGCTGACGATGAGCAGCAGCCAGCCGTTCCCAAAGGTGAGCGTATTCAATCATATTGATACAGATATGTTGGGCAAGATCACCGGAGAAGATAGAGCTCCCGGTCCGTTGGCCGAACCCGGTGCCAAGCGCATCTGGCATCTTGACCCTCGCTCGGTGGCTGCGACTGAAAACCAGGCCGGATAAATAACTGGCAAATCGCCCTCTTGCTCCCTGGAATCGGATGGCAGCGCTATGACATCGCAGGAACCGTCAGGTCAAGATGATCTTACGAGCTTCCGCTTCCACGCAGGTTTACCATGAAATGGCGCGGAGCATTCAACCCTTCGCCAGCAAGGGAAAACAAGTGATGTCGGTAAAGTCTTTTTCGCTGTTGACCACGGTTATCCTCTTCGGCTCCTTGCAGTTGTTGGCAATTGGCCCTTCGTTTCATCCGGACACAACATTCACAGGTTCGAGTCTTGCGGGTTGGCACACCATCGGGGGGGCGCAGTGGCACGCGGAGAACGGCGAGCTGATCGGAACGCCTAAACCGAGTGGCGGCTGGCTGGTGCTCGATCGTTCCTACCAGGATATCGGCGTGTACCTGCGCTTTCGGTGCGCCGGTGGATGCGAAACCGGTGTGCTGCTGCGCGCCGAAAAAACACCAACGGGCATGCGGGGAATCTATGTAGCTCTTAGCGATCCGGACCTGCCGTCGTACGCCGTTACCCTGGATGGGCAAGGCCAAATTGTCGAGCGCACGATACTGAGGCACGGGGGAGGCCTGGAGCGAATCGCACCCCCTCCCACGAACACGCCCGAGCGCGAATTTCACCCGCCGGTATCGACCGCGAAGCTGCCTTTTGAATTGCCCGACAGTAAGCTGCGCCCCGATGATTGGAATGATGCCGAGATCCTCTTCGACGCTAACATCGTTCGCACGTTCCTCAACGACGGCCGAGAACACGGCGCGGTGGGAGACGAGGGATATGGGCCTATTGCTTTGTACGTTGGAGGCAGCGGCGAGGTGCGATTCAAGGACCTGTCCTACAAGGATCTTGGCCTCAAGGTTCGCGTTCCAGAGAAGATTTCGAGTAACTTCCGCAAGCAGCAACTGAGCGATTTCTACTATTCGCACGCTTCCTGCGCCGCAGATTTCAACCGGGACGGTGTTCTGGACATAGTGTCAGGCCCTTACATCTACTACGGCCCCGACTATATGAAATCAAGAGAGATGTATCTTGGCGAGACGGTCAATCCTTCGACAAAATTTGCCGGCGACGCGTGGATGCAGTTTGCGGGTGATTTTACCGGCGATGGCTGGCCAGACGTGATCAGCGTGAGGTACGGCGGCCCGACAAATGGCATGTACCTGTATGTCAACCCCAAGGGGGAAGAGAGGCGCTGGGACAAATATAAGGTGGTTTCGGGTGTGCAGAGCGAGATTGCGGTGTTGCGCGATGTCGACGGCGATGGTAAGCCCGAGTTGGTCTACATGGGCGAAGGGCAAGTCCGCTATGCAAAGCCGGATCCAGCGAACCCCACGGGAGAGTGGGTCATCCACAATGTTTCTGAAAAAGGTTACGGCACCGCCCATGGCATCGGTGTGGGCGATATCAACGGTGATGGCCGGATGGACATCGTAAACGCATATGGATGGTGGGAGCAGCCTGCGGCTGGAAGCACACAGGAAACCTGGACCTATCATCCGGAGGTCTTCGGCCGCTATGGCCGGGGCATTATGGGTGGCAGCGTGATGGCAGTGTATGACGTGAACGGCGACGGCTTGAACGACGTTATCACCGTGCTCAATGCGCATGGCTGGGGAATGGCATGGTTCGAGCAAAAACGCGACGCCGAAGGTCACATTTCGTTTGTAAAGCATATGATCATGGACGACTTCTCCACCGAGAACGCGGGAGGTGTAGCCTTCTCCGAACCGCACGGCACTACCTTTGCGGATGTCAACGGCGATGGAGTGCCGGATTTTATCGTAGGCAAGCGGTATTGGGCCCATCTTGACACCTATCTCGATCCTGACCCGTACGGTCAAGCTGTTTTGTACGTGTACAAGACGGTGCGCGATCCCAAAGCGCCCGGAGGAGCAAAGTTTGTGCCGGAACTTATCGACAATCATACGGGGGCGGGTTCCGACGTGCTCGCTGTCGATCTAAACAAAGACGGCGCGATTGACCTGGTCACAGCGACAAGATTCGGTACATTCATCTACTGGGGTAAGACAAAGTCTGGGAAATGAGCGTGCAATCGGCAGGATTTCCCCGTCTTCAGAGGCTCGTTGTGGCCAAGAATTCAGTACGCTTTCTTCTGGCTATTGCGGGCCTGTTTTCTGTATCGATCAGGGTAGTGGGCGCTCAGAAACCGGCCACCGGTTGGACGGACTATTTAGGGGGCCCGGACAGCTCTCATTATTCGCCTCTGAAGCAGATCACGGCTGCAAATGTCAGCAAGCTGGATGTCGCCTGGAGTTACCCGGCTGGGGACGGGCTTTATACGTTCAGCCCACTGGTGGTAGATAACATCGCCTATGTGGCGGCGAAGCAGGGATCATTAGTCGCGCTGGATGCGTCGAGCGGGAAAGAGCTGTGGGTTCATCCGTTTACCGGAACGGGCCGCAGGGCCGGCATAGGCGGGCAGCGTGGGCTCAACTACTGGGAAAGTAAAGATCGCTCGGATCGACGCATTCTGGTCACCACGGGCGGTTATCTCTACGCGATCGACGCGCTCACCGGGAAAACCGTGCCTTCATTCGCCGACAACGGCCGGCTCGATTTAAAGACCGGAATCGACCGCGCGCCGATCGCTCTGGCTTCGAGGACGCCCGGACGCACGTTTGAGAATCTGATTATTCTCGGCAGTTTTACGGGTGAAGGTTATCTCGCGCCTCCGGGAGACATTCGCGCGTTTGATGTACTGACAGGGAAACTTGTTTGGGTCTTCCACACTATTCCCCGCCCCGGCGAAATGGGGTACGACACCTGGCCCAAAGATGCTTACAAGTACCTGGGCGGGGTGGACGTCTGGGGCGAATTCACAATGGATGAGAAGCGCGGCATTGTTTATCTGCCAACCGCCTCGGCCAAGTACGAGTTGTATGGCGGCGACCGTCCCGGTAACGGCCTGTATGCCGATTGCCTGCTTGCTCTGGATGCGCGCACCGGGAAATATCTTTGGCACTTTCAGACAGTGCACCACGACGTATGGGACTACGATCCCAACGCGGCGCCGCAACTTGCGACGGTAAAGCACAACGGCAAGATGGTCGATGTGGTCGCGCTGGCTTCGAAGAACGGCTTCCTTTACGTTTTTGATCGGGTCACGGGTAAACCTCTCTGGCCCATTGAAGAGCGTCCCGTGCCGCAGTCCGACATGCCGGGTGAGCACACGTCGCCGACGCAGCCCTTCCCGACGGCCCCACCTCCCTTTGCGCGTCAGAATATGACGGTGAAGGATCTCTACACCGGGTTCATGACGCCGGAAGAAAAGATCTGGTGGACCGAACGGCTTTCGAAAGCGCAAAGCGGCCTCTACACTCCTCCAGCTCTCACCGAAACCATACAATTGCCCAGCGTGACCGGGGGAGCTGCTTTCTTTGACAGCGGCGCCGATGGGGCAAAGGGCATGGTCTTCATCGAAACCAAGAACGTGCCATCGATTCTCAAGATGGTTCCTGCCGGTCAATCGACGACGGCAAACGACGGCAATCTGATTCCGAGCCGGCCGGGAGGAGGAACCGCGGTGGGGCCGGGCGCCGGGTTCGGCCCGCTAGAGCCCAGGATCGGCCGTACCATCTATGAGCAAACTTGCCAGGTTTGCCACGGCCCAGATCTCAAAGGTGACCGCGGCCCGGCAATCGATACCGCGGTACAGCGGCTGGGAGCCGACGCTGTGCGCACGATCGTGACCAAGGGGAGAGGCGCGATGCCGCCCTTTCCCTCCATCCCCGCGCAGGGCGTGAGCGATTTGATCACATTCCTGAGCAAGCCGGAGCTGGCGCCGCCGGGCTCTGCCGTTCCGGGGAATATGCTGACAGAACATGTCGAACCGGATTATCCCGCGGACCTCTCGCCGCAACCCGCCCGCTACAAGACGGGCTATGGCCAGGAGGGCTATGTCATCACGCCTCCATGGAGCACCATCACGGCATACGATCTGAATACGGGTGAGATCAAGTGGCAGACTCCGTACGGCGATACGCCGCAAGCGGGTCCCAGCGATACGCTGCGAGGAAATGTCTTCCCAAAGAGTGGATTCGCGATTCTGGGTTCCGGCCTGATTGTCTTCGTAGACAACCAATCGAAGTTCTACGCGCTTGACCAAAAGACTGGGAAGGTAATTTTCACGAGAGACGTTCCAAACGGGGCGGCCGGCGTGCCCGCGGTCTACGAAGTCGACGGTCGCGAGTACATCCTGTTTGCCCTGACGGGAGGCCCTCCTTTTCCCGAGGGTGCGAGGATGGCGCCCGAGGGCGTCAGCCCGCCTGCAGGCCTGAAGAGTTACGTTGCGTTCGCGCTGCCAAAGTAGTCAGCATGCGGAGCAGAATCCGGTGCCTCTGGCAAATCGCCCTCTTGCTCCATGGAATTGGATGCGAGCGCTATGACATCGCAGGAACCGTCAGCTCAAGATGATCTTACGAGCTTCCGCTTCCGGATCATCGGCCATGCGACAATCGTTGTCCCAGATCATCGCCCGATCGGTGTCAGGATCGGTTGGCGCCCAGTTTAATCCTGGTATGCTCGGATTTCCGGTTGCAGCAAATGCTGCCCACGCCGCCGCCATCTTCTTCGCCAGCGCCTGCGCCTCCGATGTATTACCCGTTCCCTGCTCACAGCGCTTGGTGTTATCGAAGCAGAATTGAAGATCCGCCGTGTGCCATGCGCCAGGCACGCCATCAAGAATCGAGGTCTGCCATGTGAGGTAGTACGCGTACGCCGGCGCGGCCTGCAGCGCATGTTTCAATTGCGCCATCTTCACCACGTTGTTCCGCATCCCGAGCCCATTCAGCCCTGGAGTTCCGCTGCAGATATAGGAAAGCGTCTGAATCTTCTTCTGCGGGTACGCCTTCTTCAGCGCCGCAACGATCGCCGTCGCTTTGTCCTCGCCGTACGTCTTCGCAAGGTTTGCATGCCATTGTTCTTCCGTCGGGCGCGAAGACATCTGGTTGCCCTCTTCGCTCACCGAACCTACCAGCATCGGAACATTCTTTGATACCTCCGGAGCGGCGTCGAAGAACGAGCGCATGGTGATCACCTTCCCATCGACGCAAGGAGACCACCCTACGCGCGGTGTCCCCGGCGCCCCTGGCCCCATCATTGGCCGTCCTGGCGGATTGATCTTCCCAGCCGCCGCGTTTCCCGCCGCAAACAGCCTGGTCCATTCCATTTTCTGAAGCGAACCAATATCGTTTGCAGCA
Organism: uncultured Acidobacteriaceae bacterium; assembly: GCA_963788515.1. Classification (GTDB taxonomy): domain Bacteria; phylum Acidobacteriota; class Terriglobia; order Terriglobales; family Acidobacteriaceae; genus PALSA-350. The sequence continues at coordinate 335,730 of CAWBGZ010000013.1, read as the reverse complement.
AGCCCGAGTTCCTTCATCGTCTGCCGTGCCAGTTCCTTTTGCTGATCTCTGCTCGGAATGTTCCCTCCGCCGCCGGACTGCGCCGCAGCCCGATGGATCAGGCCCACCGCGGAGGGCATACCCATCAGCGTCGTCACCTTCGATCCGCCGCCCGACTGCCCGTAAATCATCACGCGATTCGGATCGCCACCGAAGTTCTCGATGTTCTCCTGAACCCACTTCAGCGCTGCGACCAAATCCGTCATCCCAAGGTTCGGCGAGTCCTCATAGGCTGAACCGCCAATCTCCGAGGCATCCAAGAACCCAAGGATATTCAGGCGGTGATTCACCGAGACCTGCACCACTTCGTGGTGACGCGCCATCTGCGCGCCCTCGTGCGATGGCAGTTCGTAGGATGATCCGAAGCTGAACCCGCCGCCGTGCATGTAGAACATCACTGGCCGCTTCCCCGTCAAGCTCGGCGTCCAGATGTTCAGCTTCAACATGTCCTCGCTCTGCCAGCCGTCGTCCCAGTCGAACAAAAACGTCTGCTCGATGCTCGTCCACGGGTGCAGGGTCTGTGGGCAGTTAGCGCCGTACGCAAGAGCCGGATACTCGTCTCGCCACGGCGCAGGCGACTTGGCCGGCAGCCACCGATTTTCCCCGGCCGTCGTCGCCCCATACGGCACTCCCTTGAACGTCAGCACGCCGCCATCTACAAACCCGCGCACCTTGCCGTACTGCGTCTTCGCCACCGCCGTTGGCGGCGTCGACACATTCCCTGGCTCCTGGTGCGCGCCTGTCTTCACACTGTCAGAGCCGAAGGCAGGCTTACCCAGCGCTGCCCCCAACCCGGCTGTAGTGGACAGCAGCAGCGCCTCACGCCGCGTGAGAACAATAGAGTGCTTCGACTTCGCCATGAATTGCTTCTCCTCTCGTGTTTATGCAATCAGTCGCTGCAAAATTGCGTGACTCACTCTTTTCAGTGCAATGACTGACACTCACGCTAATGTTGCCGTGTTTGAGGATGCACTCTAGTGCGCCTCAGACGGCTTGAAGGCCAACGCCGCGAACTGATGCAGGTAGTCTCTCCAGTTGGGCCATGCGTGAAAGCCGCCGCTCTCGTGCTCCTCCACGTTGATTCCGGCATCTTTCAGGATGGCAACGGTGGCATGGCTGTTCTGAAGCGCGATGTCGTACTTGCCCGCATCCACCCAGAACAGGCGAAACGGCTTGCCCGATGCGCGGTACTGCGCCACGTCCGTGTCCTGCTCCTCCTTAAGCGAGTTGGGGAACCATCCGGAGCTGAACACGCCTACGTAGGCGAAATCCGCTGAGTTATCGAGCGCGATATTCAGTGTCTGAAGACCGCCCATCGAGAGCCCGGCAATAGCACGGTGATCGCGGTCCGCGGCGGTACGATAGTGCGCGTCGATATAGGGCAGCACCACCTTTACCAGGTCATCATTAAAGGCGTCGTGGCCCATGCGCACGCCCGGCGTCAGACGGAACTCCGTGGAGACGTGGCCGGCGGGCATCACGATCAGCATCGGAACAGCCTTCCCACTGGCGATCAGGTTGTCGAGAATCGCACCTGCGCGGCCGACCGTAGGCCACGAGTCATCAGAATCCCCTCCCCCGTGAAGCAGGTAAAGTACAGGAAATCTCCCGCTGCCGTTCTCGTAGCCGGGCGGTGTGTAGACGTGCATGCGACGTTCGCCGCCTGTGGCAGACGACTCATAGTAGACCGTCGAGATTGCGCCGTGCGGCACGCCCGCCTTGTACTCCATGAAGTCCGCACCGGGAACTTCGTACATGCTGGACGCGTGGGTCAGCGATTGCGAGGTGAGTGGGTTCCGTGGGTCTGTCGTGCTCACACCATCCACCGTAAAGGTGTAGCGATAGATTCCAGGCTCGATGGGACCGATCGTCGTTTCCCAGACGCCCTGATCCCCCTTGGTCAGGGGCACACCAGCCATGTACTTGTTGGTCTCTTGCGGAGTTATTCCCGTTGTGGCCTCCGGGCCCTCGGCATGCAGCTTCACTTCGTTGGCGTTCGGCGCCCAGATGCGAAACCTAACATGCCGGTCGGGCCCCACCTCAACCGACTTCAGCGTGTCGTTGGGTGTGGGAGCAGGCATTTGCATCGCGGGCCTCGCCGGCTGTGCTGCCGGTTGCTGAGGTGCTTGCTGCGCATGAACGCACAGCCCAACGCATAGCACACCCAATGCAGAAACCGGGCGTAGGACTCCAATACTTGACCGCATCATTCGTCTCTCCTGTGAACTTCCAATCTTGTTCAAGTCATACGCGAACCTGTCGCGGAAGCTGTGGGTCTTCACTGGCACTGGAAGTTTCGCGCCTCCTGGGTGTCTCCGCTTCCGGTGTACTGCGCGTGTTTGGGAAAGGCGCATAGAGGACGGCTGCGTCCGGGAAACGCCGCGCCGGTAGCAACGACGGACTCGGGCACCGTGCCCTTCTCAACCCACCCAACGATTGCGCTGAGCATGTCGAAGTGGTCCAGAGATGGGCCACCTCCGCAGTGAGCCATTCCTGGCACAAGGAACATCCGGCTCCACTCGGCCACCTTGTCCGCTCCGCCGTTTGTCGCCGCCAGGGACTTGTAGTATCCGAGCGTGTCAAGCGGTGAGAACCACGGATCACTGTCGCCGTGGAAGAAGATCAGCTTCCCGCCGTTTTGCGAGAACGTAGAAAGGTTCGTCGACGCCGGCTCAACCAGCGGATCAGACGCGTGCAGCGCTGCGGCATCCACGTCGAGTTCCGTAGCGGCGGTGTACGGACCAAATAGACCATTCTTGCTCAAGGCCAGCAAACCGGGTACGCCAGTCTTTGAAGCAATACCCGCATCGTAGAGGAAGCCAGGATAGACCTGCGTTCCGTATGCATTCCTTGGCCCTGTAAACGCTTTCTTGATAGCGGCAATTTTTTCAGGTGCGATGCACGAGCCGGCCTGCCCAGGTTTGCATGCGAGCACGGCAGGATCGAAGTCGCACCGGATGGGATCGAAGATCATGCCGTCCGCCACACCATCGCGCGCGTCGCACTGCTTCATCAGGCCGTCGATAAACACCTTGCGATCCGTATCAGTCAGAAACTTGTCGATCTCCGGCTTCCCGGACGAGTCCTTTGGCGACGCCTGGTTGTAGGCCACTGGAATCCACTGTGCAATCGCGAGGTTTGACAGACCTGTACGCATGGCTGGATCGCCTGACACGATCCCGTTGAACACCGTCGGAAAGCGCTGCGACTGGATCATGCCTTCTCGCCCGCCTGTGGAGCACCCGACGAAATAGGAATAAGCCGCACGCTTCCCGTAATAGCGATCGATGACCTGCTTGGCCACTCCCGCGACCTCGGCGTTTGCCATGTATGCGAAATCCAGATAAGCCTGCTGGTCGCGCATGAAAGTGAAATCGAAGCCGCCGGTCTTCGCCTTATGTCCGGAGTCCGTGCTTGCAACAGCGAAGCCGCGAGAGAGCGCCGGCTTGTCTCCTGTGTAGCTTGCACCAGTCGGGTAGGCTACGACACCGTTGCCGCCTCCGCCGCCCTGCATCATGAAGTCACCGTTCCAGGCGCTCGGCTCCGGAAGAGCCACAGAAAATCCGATGCCGAACTCCAGCGCATCCGCTCCCTTGCGGCGGTTGATCATGCCGTCAACGCGGCAATGCACCGGGAGGGGTCCAACTGCCGATGCCCCCGGATAGGCAGGCGCAATCGTTTTCCCTGCCGGAACCGGCTCGGCATTCGTGATCTCGACTCCCGTGAGCGTTACGCTCTTCAGGGCGGAGCAGCGGTCAGATAATTTCGATTGTGCCTGTGCTGCAATCGAACATGCCACGAGCACGAGGATCCCGATCTCTGAGTACCTCATTGGAAGTGCCTTTCAGGAGGTCTGCACGCCGCTGATTGTTAAGGTCCGCGGAACTCCCGACTATACCCACTCACCAGTTGCTCAAGCAATGGTAATAAATCGCCTTTTTATAGAGCTGCACCGCTCCGAAGTTGTTAACGCGAATGAAGCGGAAATTTCTCGGCCATGGGATCGTTCCCGCGAGACTTCGAGCAGAAACGAACATGAGTGCGGCGAGTTGTGAAGTTGCGTCCGGCTAGATTTGTCAGAATCAACCGGCCTTCATGCTGTGGGCCAGTCCGTCAAGAATCGCTCTGAGACCCCGCTCGAATTGAGCTGACAGTGCTGTTGCCAATGGCGGTATCGATTTCCTGTCACGCGTGACTCGCTTCAGCACGGGCTGTTTCCGGTCTAGGGCGGCGAGCCGCGGAAATTGTCCAGTCGCAAGTTGCTGGCGCCCGAATGTTATCGAATCCGCCAGCAGTGTTGGGTTGTCCTCCGCTGCGGCTGCGTGCGCGAGCGATTCGACGGTACGCAAAGCGCTCCCGAAAACGTAGTCGTCCACGATTCCCCAAAAGGCGAGCTTCTCCTTGGTATTAACTTCAAGCGCATCGAGCGCCGCCAGCGATTGTTCCACGTGTTGCATCGCGTTCGGCCCGAACTGCGCTCCGTTCAAAGAGGCTACGGACCAGGGGTGCGCGAGCAGGACATCCCGCGTTCGCCGCGCAATCGCACTCACCGCTTCGCGCCAGCCGTCGGGTAATTGCGGAAGAAGAATCTCCGCAAGGATTGCGTCGTGCATCAGTGCCACGAGGTCAGCCTTGGTGCGCACATAGTAGTAGAGCGTCATGGTTCCACAGTCAAGTTCGTCGGCGATGCGTTTCATGGTAAGGGCCTCGAATCCTTCGCTGTCGGCAATTTTCAAGACCGCAGCTGTGATCTGCTCACGATTAAAGCGAGGCCGCCGGTCATTCGGTTCTGGCCGAAGCCAAATGAGGTCATGTTGTTTGGATCTTGACATGTTCGTATATCATACGATTAACTTATTGGTACATCACACGAATAATGTTTGTTCAGGAGGTTTGCATCTATGAAAGCCGCTGTACTTCACGAATTCGGGTCTCTGCCTCGCTATGAGGATTTCTCTGAGCCAACAGCCGACGCCGGTGATGTATTGATTCATGTCAAAGCTGCCGTCCTCGAAAACTTCGACAAAATGGCGGCGCAAGGTGTGCACTATGCGAGCAAACACATGTTCCCTCAGTTTCCGGCGATTGTCGGTCACAGTGGCGTCGGCACTCTTGCGGACGGGACGCTCGTGGCCTTCGGCGGCAGCCGGCCACCTTATGGAACCATGGCAGAAATAGCAGTCGTCCCCAAAGAATATGCGGGATATGTGAGTCCAGTGCCGGAGGGTGTCGACGCGGGATTGGCCGCGGCCCTGCCTGCATCAGCGCTAACATCGTACTTACCTCTCAAGTCGGTTGCGAGGCTGGAGCCAGGGCAGAGTGTCCTCATTCTGGGAGCCACTGGAGTTTCCGGAAAGCTGGCTGTCCGCATTGCATCGCTTCTTGGCGCGGGGAAGGTGGTCGGTGCCGGCAGAGAAGCGTCCATCCTTGAGTCTTTGCGGAAGAAGGGAGCCAGCGCCATCATTGACCTCAAAGAGCCGGATACAGCGGTTCAGGCTGCGTTCGTTCGAGAATCCGGCGGCGGCTACGACGTGATTTTAGATTTCCTGTGGGGACATCCCACCGAATTGCTTTTCCGGGCACTCACGCCGAACGAGGTACATTTCGCCAAGCATAGAACCCGCTACATTCAGATCGGGCAAGCCGCAGGTGCATCCATTTCGTTTCCTGCCGAAGCGCTGCGCACATCCGGGTTGGAATTGAGCGGGATGGGCAATGTTTCGCCTGAGGCATTGCCTCTGGCGCTGGAGCAGATCTGGACTTGGGTTCGCGAAGAAAAGCTGACCATGAATATTGAGCAGGTGGATCTCCGTTGCGTGACCGAAGCGTGGCTGCGCAAGACATCAGGGGAAAGAATCGTCATCGTGCCATAGAAGTGGCTGCGCCTCATTCCCGCTCGATCAGGCGCCGGCCTGATGGCAAGAGTCGAGCCACTTGTCCGGACAGTCGACTTTTCGGCAAGTGGCGAAAGCGCGTTTTTCGGTAATGATAGAAAGGCGGGATATTTACGAAGTCTGTCGCATCGCCATTCCAGCTGGAAAAGAACTGCTGCTCTAATCCCTATAACGAAAGGCAAACGTGAACAGGCGATGAAAACTGACGTGTCACCCACTGCCGAAGAAGCGGGCCATGTCTTGTGCTGCGGTTGGTGATTGAAGCATGGCTGCAGTTTCGGCAGACTCCCGTGCGATAGCGCTGGTGCGTGCGAACATTTCGGTTTCGTACGCGGCGAAGGCAGTGGTGGGGTTCTCGACCATGGCTAACGCCAGCTTGGCTCCGTCGAGCATTGCCTGATTGGCCCCTTCGCCGACGGGCGGCATGAGGTGCGCGGCATCGCCGACCAAGGTTACGCCAGGAATCGGCTGCCATCTCAAGCCAATCGGAAGCACTTTGATTGGACGAGGAATAACCGGTCCATCGCACGCGTAGAGCAAGGCGATCAGGTCTGGGGACCATCCCGACAGTACTTCGGCCAGAGCTGCTCGGGCTCCCGGCGGATCTTCAAACGGAATGCTCCTAAGCGCGACCGCATCTCTTTCTACATTTAGGGTGAGATACACGCGGACGCGGCCGCGGGCATTGCGCTGCGTTCCCAAGCTGCGTTGATCGGCGAGTACCCAGAACGAGCCGCGGCCAATCATCTTCGCAATCTCCGGGTGCGTGCGGTCCACGTCCGCAATGCTCAGTTCGATGAGGGTATCCCCTGTCAACTCGGGAGCTACGTCCGTTAGCAGCGGGCGTACCCGCGAATGAGCGCCATCCGCGCCGACCAGGAGGTCGCAGACTTCCATGCTGCCGTCTTCAAGCTCGAGTTCGAAGTGTTCGTCTGCAAGAGGCCTGCAACGCACTACTCGCCGTCCCCAGCGAACCGTATCGTCAGGGAGAGAGTCGAGCAAAATCTGTCGCAGGTCCGCGCGGTCAATTTCTGGTCGATTGAGCGGCGCGTCTTCAGGAGTGATTTTATCTACCAGCACGTGCCCGTTCCGATCGGCGATTCGCAGATCTTCACCCTCCACGCGCATATGCTTCCGGAACTCTCCGTCGAGTCTGGCTTCGTGTAGAGCAACCTGGCCCGACTCAGCATGGATGTCGAGAGTACCCCCTTGAGTTCGTGCCTCTGGCGAGGCCTCGCTTTCAAAGACAATAGCACCGACGTCGTGTACCTTGAGCACGCGCGCCAAGGTTAGTCCGCCAAGACCCGCACCGACGATGGCTAACCGCGGTGTAGCTTCCATTCGTCAATTTTAGTTGCAGATAGTCGATGGATGCAGCATTCCGGTGAGCAAGGGCCCAAGAGGATTGGCGCAGCGAGCCAGGTAATGACGGCTTCGGGATGCCACCCGTGTCGGCGCCATCTTGCCGTTGATCATGCGCAATCCTTCATGAGGTCGTAGGTCTTGTAGTCGATGCGTTTCTGTCCCGACCCATACAGCACCGTGACATAGTATTGGGCGCGCTCCTGACTCAGCCAATAATCTGGATTCGACCATGACCCGTTCGTCGAGCGACTATGGTTGAATCATCTGCCTTCCCCTGTGCAAGGCTACCACCGTCAACCCGTCGCGCGTGTTTTACTCGAAGTGCAATCCCACTAGTTCCAACAGCACCAGCCAGCTTAAGCGCTGACCTGTTTCTTTGGCCGTCCACCCAAGGCACCATTTTTCCGTGATGCCGCCTGCTTGGCCTCCGTCTTGGCGCTGCCTTCGCGCGACCCCAAATGACGATCCCGCCGACGCGAACCAACCTGCGGACTCACGGCCTACCCTTTCCAGGAGGCCGGAGGACTAGCGCCTGACACCACTATTATCGCGCCCGCCATCGGTGAGCTGTGCGTTGCTCCGCAACGCGCGTCACTCACAAAACCGTGAATGGTCCGAAGACGTTGAGCACAGAGCATCCCCACTCGGAACACGATCGTCGCCATAACTGTCCTGGGCCTTGCACGCAAACCGAACTTCTTCTTAGGTTTGTCGTTTGCCCTTTAGCAAACTGTTCATCCACCTCTCCCAGGGGGATGGTTCTCGTTCGAGATTTCCAGTGTCTGGCAATCGGTGTTGTATGCGCATTTGCGATAGCGGTAAACATTAAGGAAGGGGCAACAAGTATTTCAATAAAATCGCAGGTGGTCCGGGAAGGTCCAAGCAGACGGAAGAATCGTCGCAATTGACGAAATGTATGTCACCCCATCCCGCCAGTGATCTTGAGATAACTAGCCGGCACTCAGCCCATCGACCAGGGCGTTGCGATAAGCCCGGATGGCGGGGATGAAACCCAGCAATGCACTCGCGGCCACAACCGCGACCATGTAGTAGGCAACCCGCAACGAGATGCCAGCCATTGCCAGCGGAATGCCATAGTGATTCTCCACCGGGATGCGGATTGCATACAGTACCGCGTAGGCAGACGCGACCCCCAATATCACGCCCATCCCGCTAATGAGCGCGGACTCCAGGATGAACAACATGAATATCTGGTGAGCGTGCAGCCCCAGGCTGCGCAACACCGCGATCTCCCGCCGCCGCTCATTCAGGGCAGTATAAAGCGTCGTCAGCATGACGAGCAGCCCCACCACCAGCACCGCTCCGCTCACCAGCGACAAGGCAATGTCCGCTGCGCTCAGAACGCTCCACAAATCCTGGAGCGTCACTGCCGGGATAATGGCCGTCATCGGTTCCGGCTTGTAGGTGTTGATCTCGCGCTGCAGAAATAGCGTCCCGATACGCGACTTGGTGCGCAGCAGAAATGCGCTGATGGTGCGGATGTGTAGATCCGCTTTGTGGATCTGCGATTCCGGCGTCGGCTCGAGCGGCGGCGCTCCATTCTCCCACCCCAGATGCATCGCCTCATCTCCCCACAACGTGATGTAGATGGCGCGGTCCACCGGCGTTGCCGTTCGCGCCAAAATACCCACCACCGTGTAGGGATCGGCCGTGTGGTCCAGGAAGCTGCCCTCGAGACCATGGCTGAGGACGATCTTCTGCCCCAGATGGTAGTGCAGCTGTGCGGCCACAGCGCTGCCCAGCACCGCATCGAAGATCTCCTGCGCACGCACGCCCTCCCTCAACTGCAGGTTGCGATCTCCCCGATAACGGTAATGCTCGTAGAAATTGTCGTCCGTGGCCACCACACGAAATCCTCGGTGGCTATCGCCCATCGACAGAGGTATCGTCCACAGCACCGCCGGATGGTGGGCAAAGTGCTGGTAAGTATCCCAGGAGATCTCGTTGTTTGCGGTGCCGATGTGAAACACCGCGTACAACAGCAGGGGCAGCGACCCGCCGCGCGCTCCCACTACCAGGTCGGTCTGGCTCAGGGTCCCCTCAAATCCCGTCTGGGTGCCTTGCCGGATCCGATCCACGCTCACTAGAAGGAGCACGCTAAGAGCGATCGAGAACACCGTCAGACCGGTGGTGAATTTGCGGCTCCGCAGAGACTCGTATGCCAAGCGCAGCACCATCATGTGGAAACTTCGTTGACCTCCGTCAGCGAGATGCTTTCATCAAAGCGCTCCATCAGCGAGCGATTATGGCTCACAAATATCAGGGTCGCCTGAGCTTCGTCGCATACTTCGAACAGCAGTTCGAGAAAAGCCTCCTGGCGGTCGATATCGAGCGAGGAGGTCGGTTCGTCGGCAATCACCAGGCTGGGCCGGCCAATCACTGCGCGCGCAATCGCCACACGCTGTTGCTGGCCGGTGCTGAGTTTCTTCACGTTGCGGTCGAGATATGGCTCCAGCCCCAACCTCAGCACCAGCCGCTCCACTTCCTTACCCACCGTCGCAGCAACGATATTTCTGCGTCGCCGCTTATGCGCCTGGCACGGCAGCGCCACATTCTGGCGCACCGTCAGATAGGGAATCAAATTGAAGCTCTGAAAGATATAACCCATCTGCGAGCCCCGATGCTGGTCACGCGCCGGCATCGACATCGTGGTCAGCTCTTTGCCCAGCACCATGCAGCCGCCCTGCTGCGGCTGCAGCACTCCGGTGATCAATCCCAGCAGCGTTGTCTTGCCCGAGCCACTTGGGCCGTAGAGAAAAGCCCGCCGGCCCGCTTTCAGTCCTAACTCGGGTATCCGTAACACTGGCGTTCGTGGATCGTAACCAAATACCACGTTCCGCATATGGATGGCTTCAGAACTACTCATCATCCGACCTTGTTACTGGGGCTGATAGGGAAGGACAGTCTCTCCCGACAGATCGTAAGAGACATCCCCGTAGGGGCTTTGTACGGTCAAGATCTGTAACGTGCCCGTTACCACGATGGGATCCGTGAAGGTCACGTGCACTTTGGTGGTCTTCAGCATTTTGACGTAGACAATTTGGTTGGGCGGCGGCGGCGGCACATGGATGCAGGCTCCCGCATAGGGAACCAAAAGAAACTCGGTCACCTGGTTCAGGTCGTCCTCCAACGGCACCATGAACCCGGGAATGCTTACCCGTTTGCCTGCCAACTGCAAAACCGGCGCCTTCTGTTGCGATTGCGGCAGGTTGAAGTTCAACGTCTGCAGTGTTTGCCATGTCACCGTCACCGGCGCCGTCTGCGCACCCAGAGACGCCACCGCGCCCCATACCAGTCCGCACCAGGCCACCCGACGGACCCGCCTGCCCCAAATCACCATTCCAGATTGCCCCACTTCGCCGTTCTTCTCTATCAGTGTGATGCTAAGGCGTCGCCGGACGACGCGGAGTTAGCTGCTCCTGTAGCGGCGGCCGCGGCCGGAAATCCGTCCAGTGGATGGCCTCCTGCGGATTGCTCGATGGATGCGGGTCGTTCCACATATCCATCGAGAGCCCGTTCAGGTCATAAACAACTTTTCCAGCCCGGATCGTCAGCTGATCCTCCAGGCGGGTGTCAGCCGTAAGCTTGGTGTTGTCCATATCTAGGAAGCCGAACTTACCGTGCTCCTCATTCAGCACCGCCACATCCGCCGGTGCCCCCACCGACAGGTTACCCAGTTCCGGCCGATGAATCTCGTTTGCCGGATGCCAGGTGGTATCCGCCACCACCTGCTCGAGCGTCATGCCCATCGCCATGAACTTGCTCATCACGTTCAGCATGTCTTTGGTACTGGAGTTCATGCTATCGGCGTGCAGGTCAGTCGAAAGCGAATCCGGCAAAAAGCCCGCCTTGATCAGGGGAACCGCTACCCGGAAGCGGAAGCTGCCCCCGCCCGTCCCAGCGTCGAAGAAGATGCCGCGCTTCCGGCCCTCGAGCAGCGCCTTCGACGGTCCCAGCGTCATCGTATCCTGCTCACCGCGCAGACCGGAGTAGGTATGTGTGTAGATATCACCGGGACGCAAATATTTGGTCAGCAGATCGTAGAGCGGGCGCTCAATACGGTTAGCCCCGTAGTCAATCATCACCGGAATATGCGCAAGGTTGCCCGCCCCAACCGCCTGGACGTAGGGCGCCCATTCCGGGCCGGTGAAGTGGGCGCTCTTGATGCCGATGATGGTGTCCGGATAGCGCTCAGCCATAAACGCCGTCGGCGCCATCTGCATGTCGTCAATGTTGTTCTCGAACCGCGGGCCACGCATGCCTGCCCCTACGATGTTCTCAAAGGCCAGGATCCGCGTCTGCTGGCGGTCGATGATATGCTCCTTGAAATCCTCGAAGTTGCGCCAGCCCGAGCTGCCGGCATCGCAAATGGTGGTGACTCCATTGCGAAACGTAAAACCATCAGGCCAGATGCCATAGTCGCCGGCGTAGGAGCGGGCTTCGCCGGTCGACGCGTAGTCATGGGTGTGGATGTCGATCAACCCGGGCGTTACATAATAGCCGCTGACGTCGATCGTCTTGGCTGCGTCCGCGGCGTTCAGACCTTCGCCCACCGCAGCAATCCTTCCATCCTTGATGGCAACGTCCATGGAGCGGTTGATGTTGTTCTTGGCGTCGATCACATGCCCGTTCTTGAGCAACAGATCGTAGGGCAGCGGATTGGGTAGGCTCGCCGGTGGTCCCACACGGGGAGTGCCCTGGCCTGATGCGCCTTGCTGCGGGACCGCCTGCGGAAGCCCGGCCTCCTGGTTGAGACCCTGTCCCGCCGGAACCACCGGAAAGCAGCCACGGCAATCCGTCGGTCCTGGCGGCAATTCAGTCTGATTTGCATTGGCGCTGACCGGAACCGACGTTTCCGGAAGACTGGAGGCCGGCGCGGGGCTCGGTTGTGCGCTAATCTGCGCACTCACGGTTATCGTGGCCAACAGCATTGCTCCGAAAAGTGCTCGTTCGACAAAGGATTTCTGGGTGAGCATGGAGTGAAACACTCCTCCTCGCATTTTTTGGTTTCGATCTTGCTCCAGGGAGATCTGGGCTCATTTCCGTTACTTCTAAGGGTCCACCTGTAAGATCGCTGCTATATGAAGCATACACAGGACGCTGAGTTGCTGGCTGCAGGGTTTCTGAACCCTCTAAACCGCAAAGAGACCAGTGTGGTATTGCTTCCCTGAAACCCACAATCATCGCGCGTTCGCAATCGATCGCGCAGGCGACGCCAGTACTCTATTGCGGACCGAGACCACCTTTATCGTATTGCCATCAACCGTGCCTTGCACTGTGACATACTGGCCAATGTATCCTGCAACCGCAGCAGTGTCCCCTTTCAGCTGGTACACCTTGCCGTCGCTCACAATCACTGCAGGAGAACCCTCCTTCATGCACTTTTGCATGCAAACGGTCGCGGCCACACTCGGTGAGCTATGGGTCGTTCCGCAGTGCGCCTCACTCACAAAACCATGAATGGTTTGAAGAGATTAAGCCCAGAGTATGCCGGCCCCGAACGTTATCGCTGCCAGGACCGGCATAACTTTTCCTTGCATCATCACAACTCCTTTCCAAGCTCATCATCGTCCTCCATAGTCATCTGCGAGAGCTCATACGCCGTTGTTTAGTTCGCCGCTGATCCGCCGGAATGGCGAACAATAGGCCTGCTAGCAAAAGCAAGACCGCCGCCAGCACGCCACTTTCTAACGGCCATTTCAGCAAGTCACCAGCGCTTTGCAAGCCATAGACTTTTTCCTGCAACCAACCATGCATGACATCGTTATCCACGGCAATAATTCGGATGACTGCTCTGATGTGTTCCCATTGGGCCCACTTCTCCGTGTATTTGAGGGTGACCCCACCGTCATTGTTGGCGGTCACGGCCGCATCTTCGTCTGTCACTGTGGTGAGCGTCTGCTCTGGGTAGCGGTCATCGACCACATCAATTACCCGATACCGGCTCGGACCTTTGCCCCGAAATCTGTCCGATTCGGATAGCGAGCTGCGCACGTAGCTCGTGAAATACCACCGCTGAAGCCCATTCATATCCCTCCGCCACTGATACTCCAACGGCGATTCCTGCCGCTAAAGCCATGACCACTGTCAGAATTGACCACTTCAGGAGGTGTCCCGGCAGCGTGCTCTTGGTCGTTCGTGCTCCTTCAAGGATCCCGCCCATGGCTCTCTTCTTTCCGCTGTTCTCTCTCTTAGGCTTCCTTCCATCCTGTTCAGCTCTTGGTCGTGAAGGGTATTGAGGAAGTGGGACTGGCCAAGATCGAGGAATCCAATTGGTGACTCGGAGCGCGGCTGTGGTAGCCCCAACAGTAGTTACCAAAGCCAACATTGCGGGGGCACCAATATTCGCGCCGGTCAAGCTCTTCGTCAAAGCTCTGTCTCACTGGCGTTTCCTTCGTTAGGCACAATAAACCACGGGGCGACGCTGTTGTATGCGCGTTTGCAATAGAGTTGAGAAAAAATCGAGCCCGGAAGGGCCGCTCTTGATCCCCAACGGTTATGGGTTTCGTGGGGTTTCGTGGACAGGTTTCGTGGACAAGGTTTCGTGGACAAGGTTTCGTGGACAAGGTTTCGTGGACAGACGGATTTGACACTTTGGAAAAACAGAGTCACGCAAAGTTTGAAAGGGAGAGGTCGCTTCCATGAAAGTGGCAGGCCCGTCTGTCCACGAAACTTCCAGGGAAACTGATGGGCTTTTGCAACGATGGCGCCGTACATTCTCACTCGCATGATTAATAATCTAAATAGACCGCGAAGTCTTGCCGCGTATATCTTGTATCAGTCATGTTTGAACGAATAACGCTTGACCGCCCGGGTGATGCCGTCAACCCGATTGATCGCGGTCTTCTCGCCGAATGCCTAGTCTTCTACCAAACAGTCCGACTCATTGTCGATCACAACACCTTCTCTTTTTTGGTGAACTCTTGTGGACCCGATCAATTGCTGGACCTGATGTCCATGGGCTCACTCGAAATCGAATTTGTGGAGAACATGACCGGTGTGGCATCGAGACTCATGACCGGTCAGACCATCTACGACTACGTGAACATCGGCACGGGATCATTCCGTTATCAGCCTGTCGCCCGCAAGGTGTTCGACAAGATTGCCACCGGCAAAAAAGCGAATAAATACTTCGACCGTTTCGACCAACTCGTCAAACGTTTCAGCTACTCAGCTGAAATCAACGAAGCTGCTCGGAAGGATTGGATTGATGATGCCTATCTGCGGCAAGCCGCCCAAATCTATTTAGGCCTCAAATCTCCAAATTATGTGCCCCCATCTAATCTCGAATTCAGGATGCGGGCCAACAGCCAAGGCTTTTCACTTTCCACCAACATCGATTTCGCAGCTGCTGATGCAGACTATCGCACGATCAACGGTACATCGGAGCAACATGTCACACCCAGTCAGCTTCTAGTTTCGTTGTCCGATACGCGCCCGATCCAGGCTGTCAGGACGGTCAAGTGGATGGATGAGGACAAGTATCAGGCGGAAGAGAAAGCCCGACGCGATGAGCTTTACGCTGCTTCCCAGCCGACCGTATGAAGATCAGGAAACGTCTTGCTCTGTCGCTCGGCGTGTTACTGTGCTTCGCTGGCCTCGCGGAGGACAGGGTCCAGATCATGGATGGTGTCTTCTGGCAGAGCCTCAACGTCGTCGAAAAGCTGCGCTTTGTCCAGGGGTTGACGGACGAGTGGTGACAGACGAACATGACGAGTGGTGACAGACGAACATGGCCCCATAACAAAGACGAGTGGTGACAGACGAACATGGCCCCATAACAAAAGGCTCTACTGGATCGGTGCATCCTTGCTGGCCGATGCACTTGGCCGAGAAACCGGCTTCGCGGACAAGTGATCTCTGCCGACTCATTACGGCCTTTTCGGAGAGTGCTGTGCCGCCCGCCATCCATTTGCTCGAACGATGCCCAATCTCTGTTCACGAAGATTGAGGAGATAAACCGGCCGGCTCTGCGATCGTTTCCTTGCGAGGTTGAAGTAAGAGAGCGCACCGGGTTACCAAAGAAATCTTCTCCCGCTATCGACGCCGTCCGGGAACCGTACTAGTGTGGAAGTACGAATCCACACGTGTCAGGGCCGTCTTGCCACGATGGGCCTGCTTGGCCTTGCACCGGAATCGGCGTCTTGCCGGAATCGCTCTGTAGGGAAACCAGCAGCCGGCTAATACCTCTCTCCTAGATAGCCTAGGGGGGCGGGAAAAAATAAAATTTGAGCCCCTTCGTAAAACAAAGGACTTAGCCGCCACCTCGACGCAAACCAAAGACGGGAACCTTACATTCCTGCAACCAAATCGCAAACCAGGGCCGCCGCCCCTGGCACGCCCCAAGGGGCGGACCGATCGATCTTTCTCAACTGAATTCAGCTCCTCCGGCCGGATTCGCCTTGCCGGTGGCCGGCCCGGCCATCGGCAAGATCACGCTGCGCCCCGAATCAGCTCTTACGGTCCGCTAGGCCAGATGGCATGTCCCCGGAACTAAATGAGTAAGTTGGAGCGCCGCCACTTGCCGGCCCGCCAAACCCGTAGCGTGGTCCTTCCATCTAATACTCGGCCATGGCAGATGGAATATGCGGCCGAACTGCTAGTGTCCCGTCCCTAAAGTTCGTTAAAGAACTCCTCTTCGGCTTTGTATCAGGGCACGACTTCAGTCGTGCCGCAAACACTGCAAAACCAAATGGGCTTCAGCCCCTGAGCGCAGTTTCTGGAACATTTTCGATTCCTCGAATTGTTCCAGGAACTTCAGGGACAGGACGCTAGTGTGGTGAGTCGTCAATTCGTTCCACAAATTTGTCATCTCGACCGTAGCGCAGCGGAGTGGAGAGACCTGCTGTTTCCTTCACTTGCAGCAAGACCAACCGGAGATTTAACACCGCGAACTAACAACTCCCACACCACTTATAGCGCTTATGGCGCATTTAGCGCTCATTTCTGCAGAAGAAGAGGCCACGGGAAAGAGCAAGAAGAAAAGAGACACGGGAACCGGCTTAGACGAGCAGGAAAGCCCTTTCGGCTCTCTTTTGATTGGCAAAAACCGTGGCAGCTACGGCGTGGTCGTAAAGTGGGCAGCATTCGTGGCGGTGGAACTGCCGCCTATATAAACCGTATAGTCGGCCGGTTCGACAACCTGCCGAGCCTTGACGTTGTAGAACGAAAGTTCCGCGAAGCCGAGGGGAAAGTGAACAGCCTGAGATTCGCCTGGGTTGAGAGTAACGCGACTAAACCCCTTGAGGTTGCGTATCGGCTGCTCGGTGCTGGCGCCGCGGATATTGACATAGCACTGAACGATCTCGGTAGCGCGGCGCTTGCCTGTATTGGTGACCGTGGCGGTTGCGACCATGGGCTGGCTCTTCGGGTCGCGCATGAGTGAGGCCGAGCTTATCGATTGCATAGAAAGCGAAACGCCGGAATAGCCGAACGTCGAGTAGGTAAGACCATGTCCGAAGGGAAAGAGCGCATCGTTGGGCACGTCCAGATAGCGTGAGACGAACTTCATCTCAACGTAACCGGGGTGCTCCGGATCGGGATGCTGGATGGGGCGGCCGGTAGGGAGCTGGTTGTAGTAGAGCGGCTCCTGCCCCACAGCGCGCGGGAAACTCATGGTGAGCTTGCCGCTTGGAGCGACATCGCCGTATAGGGTATCGACGATCGCGGGACCAGTTTCGACCCCAGGGAACCAGACTTCCATGATGGCAGGCACATGCTGAGCGGCCCAATCGAGCACCAGCGGCCGGCCGGAGAAAATGAGCAGGACCACAGGCTTGCCGGTTGCGACAACAGCCTCCAGCAATTGCTCTTGGTTCCCGGGCAAGTCCAGATGAGCGCGCGACGCCGCTTCGCCGCTCATGCCGCTCGACTCCCCAAGAGCGAGGATGGCTACATCGGAATTCTGGGCCGCAGCAATCGCTGCGGCGAACCCGGAGTCCGAAGTGCCGGAGATCTCGGTTCCCTTCTCATACGTAAGGATCGCTCCGCTTTGCTGGGCTCGTTCCACCATGGTGGCGCGTAAGGTGCGCACATCGCCAAAATTGTTGGCGCCGGACCAGGCGCCGACCATATCGCTGGCATCGTCAGCGAGCGGGCCGATGAGCGCGATCCTCTTGGTGGCCTTGGCCAGGGGCAGCAGTGGGTCTTGCGGCGCGGGATTATTCTGCAGAAGGACGAAAGACTCCTCCGCCCCCCGGCGGGCCAGTGGGCGATGCCCGGCAACCGCTCCCGTCACCTCTGGGCCTTCGGTGAAAGGGTGATCGAAGAGTCCGAGCGCGAACTTAACCCGCAGGACCCGGCGCACGGCTTCGTCCACCACGGGCATGGGCACGCGGCCGGACTTGACCAGCGCGGGCAGCTCGGCGTCGTAGTAGTGCGACATCATGTCGATATCGACGCCGGCAATCAGCGCCTTTTGGGTCGCCATGGCGGAATCGAGTGCGATGCCGTGATGCGTCAGTTCCATGACAGCGGTGTAGTCGGAAACAACGGCGCCGTCGAAGCCCCACTCATCGCGCAGGATGGTTTGCAGTAGAAACGGGTTGGCAGTCGCGGGCACACCATTGAGCGAATTGAAAGAGGACATCACAGTGGCTCCGCCGGCCTCGACCGCCGCGTGATAGGGCGGCAGGTAGACCTGGCGCAGCTGCAGTTCGCTCATGTCTGTGGTGTTGTACTCACGGCCGGCCTCGGCTGCGCCATAGGCAGCGAAATGTTTGACCGAAGCAGCCACCGAGTCTGGCGCGGAGAGGCTGTCTCCCTGATAACCGCGGATATAGGCACGAGCGATGGCGGAGCCCAGGTAAGGGTCTTCCCCCGCGCCCTCGGTGCAGCGGCCCCATCGAGCATCGCGCGCGATATCCACCATGGGTGAATAGACCCAGTCGACCCCGGCAGTGCGGGCCTCGATGGCGGCCATGTGCGCTAGATCCGTGACCAGCGCGGGGTCCCAGCTGGATGCGGTGGCAAGCGGAACGGGAAAAATGGTGCGGAAGCCGTGGATGACGTCGGCGCCGAAAAGCAGCGGGATATGCAGGCGCGTGTTGTCAACAGCGGCGTGCTGAAAATGGTTGGTAAGGCCTTGCCCGACGGTGTTGAGCATGGAGCCCAGTTCCCCCTTTTGCGCCAGCGCGTAGCTATCGACGCCCCCAGGGGCGGGAGGGTTCACATTGAGAGCGGCCGTTGAATTTCCGGGGGCCGGTGCAGGGTGCGCTTCGGTGGCGCTGTACTGGACCAACTGACCTATCTTCTCGTCGAGTGTCATCTGCTTGAGCAGTGCATCGACCTTGTGCTCGATCTGCGGATTGGCGAGTTGAGCGTTCGACGGCGCCACGTGTGACGTCTGCCCGAGAGCCAGGGAGAATGCAAAGCAGAAAGAGAGACCAGCGAGCAGGGTGGATCGACAGTAGGTCATAGGCAACTCCTCTAGGCTACTCTATCGTCCCCTAAGCCTCTTGACAGCTCATACTTTCTCACGTGAGCAGCACTTCCAACTTAAAGCCTCCCCACGCCTCGCTGACCAGCGCCAAGCGTCAACGCGTAGGCCAATCCCACTTAGGAGTGTTGAAGAGGGTTGTTCCCGCAAGTGTGGTCTCACCGAAAGACTTCTCCAAATGCAGTCGCTTACACACCTTCGCCGCTTCCAAAGCTTCCATGAGCTCCTGGGCATGCGACACGACAATGAGCTGACTATGTTCGGATGCGGCAACGATCAATCGCGCCAACGCGGGCAGAAGATCGGGGTGCAAGCTGGTCTCCGGTTCGTTAAGAACCATCAATTCAGGGGGGC
Source organism: uncultured Acidobacteriaceae bacterium (assembly GCA_963788515.1). Taxonomy (GTDB): domain Bacteria; phylum Acidobacteriota; class Terriglobia; order Terriglobales; family Acidobacteriaceae; genus PALSA-350. Next base: position 316,620 of record CAWBGZ010000013.1, on the reverse strand, counting down.
GAGCGGTCAGCAGCGCTGCCGTCCAGAGAAGGAAACGCAGCGTTCCATCGGACAGTTCGGAGGCCGACAGAGGCCGCAACAATCCATGCTGTTGCAGCTTCACCTCGAACCGGCCTGCTTGCACCTCTATCCAAAGCCGGCTTCCCGGAAAGGCGTCATCAATCGTGCGCGCCAGCGCCTCCTTGTCGCCAATCTCGAGAATGGTCTGCAAAGCCGCGGGCAGATCCGTGCCGTCGTTATTCAAGACCGGCGTAAACGTCCCTATCTGTGGGATCCGTACGGGCGAGGTCATGTCCGTTCTAAACCCGTCATAGAAGCGCCATCCGCGGATTCCCTCGCGGACCGCCAGCATCTCCGGCGCACGGTGTGGGTCGGCAACACTGGCTAACATGCTGTCGGCAGCGCTGAGGTTCTTGGTCAGCACGATCGATTCTTCACCACGCCCCTGGGGCAACGAAACGAATCCGCCTCGCCGATCCACCAGAACTGCGGCTTTACGGTAAATGCTACCGTGCCAGATGCACTCCCGTTTGATCTCCGGATCTAAATGGAAGGCAGAGGGCGGAACTTGTGGAGGATAGCCAAGATCAATACTGTAGCCGTATGTATCGCCACCAAAGCCGAGCTTGAGACTGACTGGCGTGCGCGAAGGAGTGGGCTGAACCTCGTGCTCTCCAGCGCGCACCGAGCGAGCAATCCTTTCCGGTCCTGCCCACAGTGTGGACTGCAAGCCGCCCTCCCGTGCGAAGGAACCCACAACCACATTCAGGGCTGCATCTCCGAGTAGCCGGAGCGCACGATAGAGGCTCGACTTCCCGCTTCCATTTGCGCCTGTGACAAGGTTGAGCCGGGCCAGGGGCAAAGTGAGGTTGCGTAAAGACCGATACCCCGAAATGGCTAGAGTTTCAATCACTCCAGAAGAATAGCGTGCCGTCCAGGGGAGCGAGAAACGGGCTTCAGGGAAGAGTCATTTTGCAGGCGTCGTCGGCGCTGCCGTACCCTGATGGAAAATCATTCTCCACTCCCCTGCCTGAAAGATCCAGAGGGAGCTTCTGAGCGACTCGGTGGTCGACTCGTCGTGGCCTCTCTTCCGAGCTCTGTAGGTGACGAGTGCTGCCCCGTCTGTGAGCAATCGGGCCTGAAAGTTCTCCATCGTGATCTGCAACGACGACTCTGCCAGTAATGCAGTGATGACTTGCTCTTTCGAGTAAATCCGCCCCGAGCTTCCAAACTCCTGAAAGCCCTCCGCCAGCATTGACGAGACAACCTCGACATTTTTGCGCGTGGAGACCTCGCACAGCTTTTCTTCGCGTGCTCTCAGCATTTCAGCAATATCCATAAGACCCCTCTGGCAGACTTTACATCACGGCTCATTTCAAACGCGCACGACCCTGCTCCTCGGCTCATGTTTCCGGAGACGGGATTTGACCAAACTTTGTTCCCCTACGTAAACAACTTCCTTAAACTGGCGTCATGTCCCTTGTGAAAGTAATTATCCTTGCCGTCGTCCAAGGCCTCGCCGAACTACTTCCGGTTTCAAGTTCTGCGCATGTCGTCGTGGCCGAAAAGCTTATGGGCCTCGATCCGTCTTCACCGCAAATGACTCTACTTCTGGTCATGCTGCATACCGGTACCATGTTTGCCGTCATCGCCTTCTTCTGGAATACCTGGAAGAAGGCTTATTTTTCGAGTACTGCCGCGTTTAAGCAATTTGCGATTCTCGTGACCTGGGCCACTTTCCTTACCGCGATAATAGGAGAAGCGATCAAGAAGGTCATCGAAAAGACCTTGTTCCGGGGCGCAGAGAAGGCCGAGATCGAGCAACTGTTCAGCCACCTTGAACTCATCGCTCCTGCTCTTGCCGTTGCCGGAGTGCTGATCCTCGTCGCCGGCCTTCTCGAAAGACGCCATGTCATGAGCAGCGCCTCAGACTCCGTGAGAGATCGAGCGATCGAGAATTCCCATGGTACCGTGACCTTTCGCCAGGCTGGTTGGATGGGCATGGTACAGGGCCTTGCGCTGCCGTTTCGTGGATTCTCCCGGTCTGGCTCTACCATCTCGGTTGGCATGCTGGTTGGTGCGAGCAAGGAGCGTGCAGAGCGTTTCAGCTTCGCCATGGCCGTAGTACTGACGCCGGCAGTGGTGACAATAGAGGCATTCCGCCTGCAAAAGGCGGCGCACACTGCTTTGCTTGCTGGCGCCCCCATTGACCGGAAGGGTTCGCTGGTCTTCAGTCTACTGGGGATGGTGTTCTCTTTCCTCGCCGGCCTGGTCGCCCTCAAATGGCTAAGTAGTTGGCTTGAGAATGGTCGCTGGTACCTGTTTGGGATCTACTGTCTGCTGGCTTCAGGAATCGTCTTTTACCTGCACGCGAGCGGCTTTTAGCCTTGGCCCGCCAATAAGATTCAACGGGCCAGTTGCCCCATCAAATAACGGCTATTCCCCGCGCAATGCCTGCATGGGATCAATAGAGGCTGCTCGGAGCGCCGGCAGCATCGAGGCGGTCAGGGCCAGCAACAGCACGCCCAGTGCGGCCAACGTCAGCACCAGCGGATCAAGCGGGCTCACTCCAAAGAGTAAAGAGCGCAGAAGGGTTGAATCAGCAGCAGCGCCTGCCAATCCCAGAACGCAGCCAACGGCGGCGAGTTTCGCACCGGATACCAGAATCAGGCGCATGATTTCAGACCGCTGCGAACCAAGCGCCATGCGGATGGCCATCTCCTGCACCCGTGAGGCAACCGAGAAGGCGATGACGCTATAGATGCCAAGCACCGCCAGCAATACGGCAGCAAAGGCAAAACTGCTGATCAGGACAGTATTGAAGCGGCGAGGCGCCTCGCTCTCAGAGACGGCCTGCTCCATGGTCTGCACCTGCGTCAGCGGCAGTTGCCGATCGATCGATGCCACGGTAGCGCGAAGAGCGTTTTCCATCTGCTCCGGCGGCAACCCAGAGCGCAACACAATAAAACCTCCATTGCCGTTCAGATCGCCAGGCGAGGCAAGCGCGCCAATCTCTTCTTCCGCCTGGTCCACCGGTTCGTAATACTCTTCCTTGGTGGTCTCGTCAGGGGAGGATAGCTTAACGTCCGCCACCTCTCCTACAATCGTCAGCCACGGGGTCTTCATCTCCTGAGTACCAACGCGCATCCGTTTCCCGATCGGATCCTGATTGGGCCAGTAGTGCTGCGCGAGCGCCCGGTTCACAATCAGCACCAACTGTGCGCCCGCCTTGTCCGCATCGGTGAAGTAACGCCCGCCCAGCAGCGGAGTCCCCATCGCCTGGAAATAGTCGCCGGTCACCTGCGAAACCGTGGCCAGGTTCATGTTCGCGCCCTGTGGCGGTGTGTAGCCCTCGGCCACGAAGGTTTGGTTGTTATTGTTGCCGGAAGCGGGTAGGAGGCTGGTGAGGCCTACGCTGGTAGCGCCCGGCAACTGCCTGAGGCGTCGCAGCAGCTCGTTGTTGAATGCGTCCACGGCCGACTGCGTCGCGTACTGCTTTTGCGGTAGTGAATAGGCGGCGGTGGTCACGTGCTCGGGCCGAAACCCGAGATCGACCGAGCGCATCTTTTCAAAGCTGCGCAGTAGTAACCCAGAAGCGGTCAATAGAACGAGCGCAATCGCAATCTCCGTCACCACCAGCGTCGAGCGCAGACGTGCGTGACCTCCGCCCGCAGTACCGCTGCGACCGCCTTCTTTCAGAGTGCCGTTGACGTTGGTGCGCAGAGCGGCAAACGCCGGAGCCAACCCGCAAAGCAGTCCTGTGCCCACCGCAAGCAGCAGCGCAAACCCCACTACGTTCCAATTCAGTGAGATTTCGCTGATGCGGGGCAGACTTTGCGGCAGCAGACTTTTGCCTAGGCGCAGCGCCAGCCCGGCAAGCGTCAACCCCAGCACGCCGCCACTCACGCTCAACACCAGGCTCTCAAGAATCGCCTGGCGCAGCAGGGCCGCCGCGCTTGCGCCCAGCGCCTGGCGCACTGCAATTTCTCTTTGCCTGCGAATCGCACGCACCAGCATCAGCCCTGCCAGATTGAAACAGGCGATCAAAAGCACCACCGCCACCGCCATGAAGAGCGTCCGCAATAAGGGACGCGACTGCCCAACCGTTTCCTCCTGCAGCGGCCGCACTACAGAACTGATGCGCAGGCTTGCCATATCCGCCGGATAGTTGCGCATGATCTCCTGCGCCACGCGCTCTGCGTCGCTCTGCGCCTGCGCGGGAGAGAGGCCCGGTTTTAGACGCCCTACCATCCGGTAGCTCCAGTTGCCGGCGGCCGTCGATGAGAGCTCTTGCGGAGTGAAGCTCATGGGAACCCACAGCTCCATGCGGTTTAGCTGCCCCGCGACCAGGGGAAATTCAAAGTTCCGCGGCATCACGCCGATGACGAGATAGGGCTTGCGATCGAGCAGGATCTTGGTTCCCAGAATCTGCTTGTCGCCATGGAAGCGCTCGTGCCATGTGGTATAGCTCAGCACCGCGACCTGCTGGCTGTGCTCGACTTCCTCTGCGGTGAAGACTCGGCCCAGCAGCGGCGCAACTCCGAGCGCGGAGAAAACTCCGGCGGTCAAGCGCGAGGCGCTCACCTGGGCGGGCTCACCGGTGCCGGAAAGTTCATAGCCCGCGAATTGATAGCCTCCAAGAGCTGCAAAGGAGTGGGTATCGCGCGTGTACGCGCGAATATCCGGCACGGTGACCCCCGCCTCGCCATTGCCACCTACATCTGCCCCCTGAAGGCGATCCGTCAACTCCACCAGCTGATGGGAATCCGGAAACGGCAGCGGCCGCAGCAGGACCCCTTCCACGATCGAGAAAATCGCGGTCGTCGCCCCAATGCCGAATGCCAGCATCAGCACCGCCGTAAGGGTGAATCCTGGGGACTTGCGGAGTTGGCGAAACGCGAATTTGAGATCGGGAAACAACGTCTGCATAGGGCTCCTCGTATTCCGTAGTACGAAGAGGATGCACTTCGGGTTCCACATTGCCCTTGCTTGAAAAGAAGTTATTTCCAGTGGGTTAACAGGCTGCGGAAGAACTCATGCTTTGTATCAGGGCACGACTTTAGTCGTGCCGTAAACGGGGTAATACGTCCGGCTTTAGCCCCGGCGCTGTTGCTCTCCCGCCCAGTACAGAATTTCTCCTCAGCCTCTAAGGCCGATTTGCCGAAGAATCGCTGTCCGGAAGTGTTCAAACCTGCGCAAAGGTGTCCAGAAATGAACACGAATTGCCTTCATCGGCCCCCCGTGAACTTCAGGCTTGGGGAGCTGGCTCGATGTCCATCGCTTCGATCAATCCACCTTCAAATGTATAGACAGGGGCGACCTCACCGTCGTTCAGTACATTGCCTGATAGATCTCTGACAACTTGGTGTAAGCGAACGGAGATTCTGCCATCGCCCCTGTGTTCAAAAGAAATGGAGGGCGACTCGCGGCATCCAATTGCCCCGCTCCAGGGGGAATCGGTTCACCCGGTCTCGAGAACTCGTCGGGCAGGATCTCAAAGAGCCGAATCTTTGGAACTTTGATCTCAGCTAGGGCGTATCTTTACCCGTACCTCCGGATTCAAGAGGACACCTTCATGTGTACACGTATTCGGTTATTTCCGGCTTTATCGGCGAGTCTCCTGTCCGCGGCTATCCTGCTGTTTGGCAGCGCACTATCCCGTGGACAAGATTCGGGCGTCAATCTCGCGCTCCATGCCAACTCTCACGCCCGAGCAGCTGATATCGGTTTACCCGTCTATCCGGGCGCAACTCTGTACAAAGACGCTGACAACGACTCCGGAGCCGATCTTGGACTTACCGCCGGCGACTTTCACTTCAGCCTGCTGGCGGTCAACTACATAAGCACCGATTCGGCGGCGCAGGTCTTGGCCTTTTATCGCAAACCGCTCTCACGTTACGGAGAGGTGCTCGAGTGCAACCAAGGTAAGCCTGTTGGCTCCCTGACGGTCACGCGCAATGGCCTTACCTGCGGTCATGAACAAGTCAGCGGCAACACCGACTCCTCCACCGATCACGAACTCCGTGCCGGCTCTCCCCATCAGTACCGCATCGTGGGAATAGACGAGTCTCACCCGGGTTCCACCCGGTTTGGCCTGGTCTACCTTGATCTGCCAAAGGACAGCGGCGACAAAGCGAAATAGCTCCGCAAAACGAGTCCGGGCTTGCTGTTTCCACTGATGATCACATCTTGACGATCATAATGAGAGAGTGTTAACGTCTCCTTCTATGACCGATCCGAATACCGACGTGATTCAGGGTACGCTCGACATGCTCATTCTCAAGACCCTGAGCTTGCAGCCTATGCACGGCTTTGGTATCGCGCGCCGCGTGGAGCAAGTCTCGCGCGGAGTCTTCAAGGTGAACCCGGGATCTCTGCTGACTGCGCTGCAGCGATTGGAGCGGGCCGGTTGGCTGGATGCCGAATGGCGCCGGACCGAAAACTCGCGCAGGGCGAAGTTCTATAAGCTGACAAGGACTGGAAGAAAGCAACTGGAGGAAGAAACGGCGGACTGGACGCGGCGCGCGTCTGCGATCGCCCGATTGTTGAAAGCGGAGGGCTGACCCATGTCACTCTGGCGGCAGTTAACCTACGGCCTGCGCAGCCTGGCGAACCGGGCGAAACACGATCGGGATACAGCGGAGGAAGTGGAACAATACTTCGAGGAAGCAGAGGCGGCGTTGAGGTCACGCGGTCTTTCTGCCGACGACGCCCGCAGAGCTGCACGGCTGGAGGCGGGCAACCTGACACTCGTTAGAGAGCGGGTGAACGCGTACGGATGGGAGAACATCGCCAGAAGCTTCTTTAGCGACCTGCGCTTTGCAGGGCGCCAGTTGTGGAAACACAAGGTTTTTACTGCAACGGCGACGCTGACGCTGGCTTTGGGCATCGGGGCAAACGCCGCCATCTTTACCGTGATTGAATCCGTTCTGCTCGCTCCCCTTCCCTACAAGCATGCCGACAGACTTGCTGTTCTGGAGACGCACTGGACGAACAGTGGAAACACCACGGCGCGCATAACCGGACCGGATGGGGTGGACGTGCGCGACCATGCTAGAAGTATCGAAGCCATGAGTCTCTACAGCGGCGGCACTCTGGGCGTGCAACTGCGCGATCACTCGGTCTACACGGTAGTGACTCTCGTGGATGCCAACTTCGCTCGCGTCTTCAGCCTGCAGCCGATTGCTGGTCGTTTGTTTACCGATGCCGATGCGCACCACGCGGCCCTGGTGAGCGAGCAGTTTGCCCGCGATCACTTCGGCAGCGGGCCGGCTGCACTGGGGCAGACGCTGCACGTGGAAAGCGAACCTCTGGAGATTGTCGGAATACTGCCTGGGAGCTTCGATTTTCCTGCCGGGACACGCGTGTGGGAGGCCTTCCCCTTGCGCCCCGCGTCGGAGGAACGGACCGCATTCAACTACAAGGCAGTCGCGCGCCTCCGTTCCAGTACGACCTTCCTGGCAGCCCAGACAGAATTGATTGGAATTTCCCGCCGCCTTGAGACTGCATACCCCGAAGCCAACCGCAATAAGCAGATACTGGCCCAGCCGCTACATCAGGCACTCATAGGAAATACACGCCCGACGCTTCTGTTTCTATGGGCTGCAGTCGCGCTCATCCTGCTGATCGCGTGTGTCAACGTAACCCATCTTCAACTGGTGCGTTCGATGGAGCGGCGCCGCGAACTCGCGATTCGCAGGGCCCTGGGCTCTTCCAGCTGGCAGGTTATGCGGCCGGTGATCCTGGAGAGCCTGCTCGTCTCGTTCATCGGCGGCGCAGCTGGAGTGCTGCTGGCCTTTCCCGCGGTGCGCGTTCTGGTGGCTATGGCTCCCCAGGACCTACCGCGCACCAATGAAATTCATCTGAACGGCTGGGTGCTGGGTTTTGCCTTGGCGCTCTCCGTGTTGACCGCGCTCGCGTCATCAATCATCCCCGCGCTGAAGGCGGCGAAAGTCGATCCTGCGGAGACGTTGAAACAAGACGCTTCGCGCGGTGTGACCCGGCAGGGCGCAACCACGCTTCGCGATGGACTGGTGATTGCGGAGGTCGCAGCAACGTTTGTACTTGCTGTGGGTGCGGCGCTCCTGCTGCATACCATGATGGCTCTCATCGATCGGGACATGGGGTATCAGACGCGCCAGTTGCTGGTGGTGGATGCGGACGCGCCGGCGCACTCCGAGCAGGATGCGCATCGCGCGATTCAGCAGTTTCATCAGATCTTTGCCCAACTCGCGGCAATGCCAGGCGTAAAGCATGTGGCAGGGATCATGGGATTGCCAACTGGCGAGTATGGCTCCAACGGGTATTACACGGTAACTGGCGCCGGACCTGTCGATGTCAACCATTCTCTCTACGCTGACTTCAGCGTCGCCAGTCCGGGCTACTTTCAGACCATGGGGATTCCAATCAAACGCGGACGCGACTTCAGCCGGCAGGATACGGCTGAAAGTCCCTTCGTGGCAGTGATCAGCGAGTCGCTGGCCACGCAGAGCTTCGGCACCGCCGATCCGCTGGGCAAGCAGATCAAGTGTGGGCTCGACTCGGATAAATGGATGACGGTGGTGGGCGTGGTGGGCGATGTGCGCCAGGGGTCGCCCGCGGAGAACCCAGGGCCGACGCTCTACATGCCCATGACCCAACATCCTTTTTACGCCAATCAAATCCACATTGTTCTGCGCACGAAGGTTCAGCCGCTGACACTGATGAACGCAGTGCACGAGGAAATTGCGCGGGTGAATCCCTTCATCGCGATGCGCTTTACCACCATGGACGCCATGGTGGACACGTCGATCGCGACGGAGCGTTTTCGGGCGGCGCTGATCTCCTCTTTCGCCGGAGTTGGACTGTTACTGGCAATGCTGGGTGTCTACGGAACAATGGCGTATTCGGTGGCTCAACGTACCTTTGAAATCGGCGTACGCATGGCTTTCGGTGCCGAGAGAAGCACGATCCTGAGCGCTGTCCTGGCGCATGCCGCAAAGCTGGCCTGCTCTGGCATTGCGCTGGGACTGGCGCTGAGCCTTATGCTTGCGCGATTGCTAACCAGCATGCTGGTCGGAGTGCGGCCGGCTGATCCGGTCAGCCTCTGCGTAGCCTCGTTGCTACTATTGCTGACGGCACTGGCCGCAGCGCTGGCGCCGGGCTGGCGAGCCACCCATATCGATCCAATGGTGGCGCTGCGGTCCGCATAACCCGGTACTGCGGTCTGTATTAATATCAACGTTTAACTTCAAGCCAATCCGGGGGATAATCGAGGGCAAGAGTATTTTTGCTAATGGTGTAGACCAGGAAACTGAACTCTACGCGGCCATTCCGCCAAAGAATGGCCGCACATAACTGATCCCACCGGACCACGGTATTTAGCAAAAATGCGTTAGAGAGTTTGATCGCGGGCCAATGGAGGTCTGGATGCCGTTCCTTCGTGATTTGAAAATTGCGCTGCGCTCGTTGTCCCGGGCTCGTGCGCTGTGGATCACCGTGGCCTTAACCCTGGCCCTGGGTATCGGCGCAAACGCGGCCATCTTCAGCGTGGTTCGTGCCGTGCTCCTGCGGCCGCTGGCGAATCGCGACGAAAATCGGCTTCTTTACTTACGCCAGAGCGCTCCGGGAATCGGCGTTACAAACGCCACGTTCTCCGTTCCGGAAATTCAGGACCTCAGGCACGGACTCAAGACGATCCAGGCGCTCGGCACCTTCTCCGAGGTCGACTTCACCATCGTAGGCCTCGGCACGCCGCGCGAAATACCCGCAGGCGTAGTGGATGGCGACTACTTCAAGGTAATGGGGCTGCGTCCGGTGCTTGGACGCTTGTTGACTCCCAACGACGACGGACCAAACGCCGCCGGCGCGGCGGTGCTGACCTATCGCTTCTGGAGCACATCGCTGCACCATGATCCCAGCGTCATCGGAAAGACGGTACGGCTCGATAGCATCATGGGCACGCGTAACGCGGTCATCGTTGGTGTACTGGAACCATCGGTGCCCTATCCGGTGGCAACCGAGCTCATCGCCAACGTCGTCACCAGCCCGCATCACCTGTCCGCCACGATGGTGACCGGCCGTGAGCATCGCATGACTGAAGTCTTCGCACGGCTCGCTCCCGGTGCGGATCTGCCCGCCGCACGAGCGGAACTCCAGACCGCCTACGCGGCCATGATGGCCGCACACCCTGAGGTATACAAGCCCGAAGACCACTACACCATCAGCGTCACCCGCATGCACGACCAGATCAATTCTCGTGCCAACACCATCTTGTGGGTGCTCTTCGCGGCCTCCGGCCTGCTGTTCATCATTGCCTGCTCAAATGTTGCCAACCTGGTGCTGGCACGAACCGTGCGTCGCGAATCGGAGCTGGCTGTGCGCTCGGCCCTGGGAGCAACCAGGGCGGCGCTTCGCCGTGCGCTCCTGGCGGAAAGTCTTGTGCTCTGCATCAGCGGAGTATTAGGGGCGCTGCTCATCGCCGCTCCCATGGTGGCGGTGCTGGGCCGGTATGCTTCGCGCTTTAGCGTGCGCGCTGACGGCCTGACGCTTGACTTCAGCCTGGTGTGGATTGGGATTGCACTCGCCCTGGCCGCCGCCGTCTTCCTGGCGTATGTTCCGCGACTGCCCTCCGAGGATCCGACGCACAGCTTCGGACTAACCAGCAGTGGACTGCGCGTCACCGGAGGAAGTAGTAACCGGCGGCTGCGCATCTTCGCCGTCACGCAGATCACCGCCTCCTTCCTGCTGCTCGCCGGTGCCGGCGCTTTGATGAAGACCCTCTTTGTGCTGGAAAACACGCAGCCGCCCTTCGACACCGCCAGCGTCCTGGCTCTGAATTTACCCGTGATGTCCTATGGGCGAACGCCGGAGCAGGTGCGTAATTTTTATCGTGAGGTGCAGCGCCGGGTTGGCGCCCTGCCCGGTGTACAACGCGCGTCTTCCGGTTTCAGCGTCCCCTGGCGCGACGCTCAGGGACTGAACATCAGCTTCACCTTCGCCGTGCAAGGCGCGACCCGTGAGAACAGCCGGGACGATTTACGCGCCCGGTTCCGGTCCGTATCCCCCGGATTTTTCGAAACCTTGGGCGTACCCCTTCTGGAAGGCCGCGATTTTAGAGATACCGACCAGGACGGCTCGGAACGCGTGGTGATCGTCAACCAGAGCGTTGCGCGGATGCTGTTTCCCGGTCAATCGGCGTTGAACAGGAGTCTGCGCTGGACCGACCCGGTGATGAAGTTTATCGGCATCAGTCCCGAGCCGAGACGGATCATCGGCGTGGTGTCCGACGTCGATGATGAAAATATCATCCCGTCGCCGTCCATGATGGTGTATCAACCATCCGACCAGGAAGGATGGCAAGGCCGTTTGTTCGTGCGAACAGAACATGATCCATACACTCTTGTGCCCATGATCACGCGCACAATTCACGACATGGCCCAGGACCAGCCCGTGGAGCGAGCCAGCACGCTCAAAGATATACGCGCGGAAGTTCTCACTCCCGACCGCCTGAATGCGATCGTCTTCGGCGGGTTCGCTGGGGTGGCGCTATTAATCTCCGTGGTCGGCGTGGCCGGCGTGCTTGCATTTTCCGTAAGCGGGCGCACGCGCGAGTTCGGCATCCGCATGGCTCTGGGCGCTCAGCCGAGCAACATCCTTACCAATGTTCTTTTGGAGGGCTTGGTAATAGCCAGTATTGGAGTCGCCACCGGAATAGTGCTTGCCTTCGCGTTCGCAGGCGCCATCGGCAAATACGTTGCCGGGGTGCAGCTGCCGGGAGCACTCGCTTTCATTGCGTCCGCCGTCGTGCTACTTGCTGCGGCGGTAATCGCGTCCGCTGTGCCTGCGGCACGCGCCGCCAGCGTGAACGCAGTGGAAACACTTCGTTCGGAGTAAAAGGCAAGGTTAGGTTTCGGACCGCAAAAGTTTGCCCAAGACTCCGGCTGCGTAACGCTGGTCTTCATCTCGCGTCAAGCAATCGGGACACAGGCGAAGCCACTGCCCGCGCGCATCGCAAACGATACCTTCACGCTGCATTCTGGCTGGAAACTCCATCGCCTTTGCCAGGCGGATGGCAAGAAATGCTCCGTGGTCCTCGTCGCCGCCCTTGACGGTGTTTACGCCGGCATCGCTCAAATATCCACGCAGTAGGTCGAGTTGCTTGAGACTGTATGCGCGAAGTCTCTCAACGCCCATAGCCAGCGTGAATTCCAGACCGCTGCGCGCCTGGTACCAGGTAAGCACGGGTGGAGTGGACTCGAGAAAAGCATCGCCGCCGCGGCTTAGGACAGGCAACTCCGTCCGCTGATATCCGAACGGTTCAGAATTGGCAAACCACCCCATGTCGAGCGGACGCAAGCCGGCGTCGAGGACCTCGGACGCAATGTATAGAAAGCATGCTCCCGGTCCACCCCGAAGATATTTGTAACTTCCGCCGATCACAAAGTCGGCTCCCAGCTGAACTGCATCCATCGGGATGACGCCGACCGCATGGTAGGAGTCTACAAGCAGCCTGGTTCCGCGCTGATGACAAGCTTTCGCCAGCGTATCCAACCCCGTGACGATCTGGCCGGTCATGAACATCACTTGCGAGACAACAACCAGTTCTGCTCCATTTCCATGGTTCATTGCATCCATCAGGGGTTCTATGGTGAAGTCACCGTCCGTATCGGGTTCAACCCAATGCAGGTCTATGCGTTCAAGTGCGGCGTACTGCTTCAGTATCACGTCAATGGAGTCGAACTCACCTCGCGTGCTGATCACGCGCGGTTTTCCTGGTAGCGCGTTTAGCACGGTCCGCAAACCCTGCCCCGCTGACGTCTTGGGAACGATACAGTCGGAACGGGGAGCGCCGATGAGCGCCGCAATATGGGAGCGAAAGGCCTGCCGCTCCTCAAGCCACGCATCCCATGCACCTCCAAGCTCGCTGTACCAGGCTGCGGTCGCTTCAGAGACATCATCGGCCATCGCGTCCAGGGGCCGGCCCAGTGAGTGATTGGCCAGATAAAGAGAGTTGTTCGACAAGACCCGGGAAAAGAGCGGAGCAATATGTTGCTGAATACAATCCTCGTCCAGCGAACCGCTGCCCAGGCCTGACATAGCCCGCTGAAGCCTTGGGTTCATCGCTGTAATAACCCTGTGCGCGCTGCAAGCAGCTCAGGGAAGAAGGTGAGTTCGAGAGCTTGCTTCAGAAAGCCCACCCCGGAGGAGCCCCCGGTTCCCGGCCGAAAACCAATGATTCTTTCTACCGTCTTCATGTGGCGAAAACGCCAAAGCTGAAAATACTCTTCGACGTCCACCAACTTCTCACACATTTCGTAGGTATTCCAATGTTTGCGAGGATGCTCGTAGATCTCGCGAATCACCTGCACGACTCCTTCGTTCTTATGATAAGGCTCGCTCCAGTCGCGTACCGTGCATTCCCGTGGAATCGAAAACCCACGCCTTGACAGGTAGAGCAGAAACTCGTCATACAGGCTGGGTGCTTCGAGGGCGACTTTGAGTGTGTCGTGGATGATCGGGTCATCCGCGAACACGCGCATCGCATCGCGGTTCTTGTTGCCCAGCAGGAATTCAAGCTTGCGGTACTGAAAAGACTGAAAGCCAGACGCGTTGCCAAGGACGCCGCGGAATTCCAGGTATTCCGATGGCGTGAGTGTTTCCAGCACGCCCCACTGCTCGAACAACTGCATCTGAATGAGCTTTGCCCGTGACAGGATCTTGAAGCACGGATCGAGCTCGTCGTGCTGCACAAACCGGATAGCAGCGGAGAGCTCATGGATCAGCTGCTTGAGCCATAGTTCGGCAACCTGATGCTGAATGATGAAGAGCATCTCATCGTGATGGGGAGGCGAAGACAAGGGGCGCTGTTGCGCCAGCAATGACGGCAGGCATAGATATCCCGCGTAATTCAGGCGCCCTGCGAAATCCGTCACAATCCCCGGTTCGAGCGGTCTTTGATTGTTCTGCATAAGGGTCCACTGTACGACTGCGCAGGCAACTGAGCAATTCGGTCCCTGCTGAGCGTAGCGACCCCTTCATCCTGCGTTGCCTACGGACCGGCTGCTTTGATCGTGAAAGTCGCGCTGGTCTTTGCCCTGAGCTTTGGACTGGTTGCCAATAAGGTGTACCCGCTCCCAGCAGTGCTTACCGTAAGATTGCTGAAAGTTGCGATGCCGTTGTGGGCTGCGATGGTGAGCGTTCCACCAAGCCCGGTGCCGCCCTGCAGCCTTAACGTGACTGGATTGGTAGCGGACGTGACCACAACACCGTTGGCATCCTGGATATCCACTTCGACGCCCGGTTGCATGGTGGCCTGTGCCAACGCATTCGAGGGCTGTCGCAGATAGGCTAGCCGTACCGGCGTTCCCCCTGCCGGCGGCGCGGGTGTCAGGATGTTGAAATCGATGCTGGTCTTCGCCCTGAGCTTTGGACTGGTTGCCAATAAGGTGTACCCGCTCCCCGCAGTGCTTACCGTAAGATTGCTGAAAGTTGCGATGCCTTTCTGGGCTGCGACGGTGAGCGTTCCGCCAAGGCCCGTACCCCCCTGCAACCTTAACGTGACTGGATTGGTGGCGGACGTGACCACAGCACCGTCGGCATCCTGGATATCGACTTCGACGCCCGGTGACATGGTGGCCTTCGCCGACGCATTCGAAGGCTGCCGCAGATAGGCTAGCCGTACAGCTGTTCCGGTCCCTGCCGGCGGCGGGGATGTCAGGACAAACAGGACCACGCTATCTTGCGCCATGGTCAACGTGGTGCTGAACGACGTGGCCGCGCTTTCCGTCAACGCCGCGACCTCTTGCAGGCTGGAAGTACTTTGCTGATACGCCCAGTTGCTATGCGTCCCATCGACTAGATATTCCGCAACCTGAAACGCGCCTCCCTGGAACTCGGTGGGCAGGTTATACAAATTCACGGTTACGGTAGAACCAGCCGTATTCGTCAGCATGAGGGCCACGCCGCTGCTGTCCTCAGTGGCCAGTGGAATAAGCGATGACTTGCCACCGCTTATCCCGCTACTTGCAACCAGTGTGTTCTTTTCCAGGGCCATCATCCGATAGACGTTATACAGAGGAAAGACCTGGCCATCTGCAGAATTCTCCTGGTAGGGGACGAGCATCGAACGGCTATAACCTGCATAGTCATCTTGCGAGAATGGAAAGGGGGTCACGATATTGGCCAGGCTATTCGTTTCCAATCCAGTCCATCCCTCGGCAATGTAGGTGGCGCTCTGCATGAGTGTCTGGGGGGTAGGGATGGAAGTGCTGTTGTAAGCCGTGTAGCCCCACTCGGTTACGAACTGCGGCATGTTTGGGTTAAGGCCAGCAGCAGAAAGCTTGTTCTGCAAGGTGCGGGCGTCGCTCCAAATGCTTCCACCGTATTCGTGCCAGGACAAGAAATCCAGTTCGAGACTATTGGCTCTCACAAAGGAAATGAAATCGGCCATCATCGTCCCACCCGGGTTATACATGGCCGGTCCACCAACGAGGAAAGAAAGCTCGCCGCCAGTCATCCCGGCGTTCACGGCTTGCACCGCCTGGGACACGGTCCGGTAGAGCGTTTCGTACTGACTTGAAGTCAGGCTATTATCGGGTTCATTCCAGACTTCAATGTATCGGATGCCCGGATACTTGCTTCGCAGATGGCTGAGGCCATCCCTCACCAGTTGTTGGTACGTGCTCATATTGGCGGGCAAGCCGCCTAATTCGGCACTCTCAGTATCCTGAGGAGCGTCCCAGCCAGGCTCCCCACTGAAACAGATCACCGGTTGGGCTCCCTGAGCAATAATATTGTCCAGCACCGGCGAGTCAGACCCCCAGTCTCGGGCCGGCGCGGGAGCAGCATCGGGGAAAGGATTCTCGGCCGTGAAATTGTACTGACCCGGACCTGTTTGCCCCCAGACTGCGGGCGACCAAAATGTACGCTCCAAGCGCATGCCGAGGTTTTTGACCAGTTGATCATCTTGCGGCCCATTGGAAACTTGAATGGTGGAAACGGCCTGGTTCAGCCGTATGAACGCATTGCCGGTCTGCGAATAGTCCACCGAAACTGTGTCCTGGGCACGAACTTGTGCAGCGAAGCATAAAACTAAAACTGCGGTGATGGTAAGAACTCTATTCGCATCAACTCTCCTGCTGAGAATGGGCATGAGTTGATATTCGGCGCGGATTGCGAACTCTTAAGCAGAGCGCTACTCGACCTTCCCAAAATGGCTAGCTGATGGTCCTCAACCCCAAATATGAAATTCGATTCACTCGGCCGCTGACGCCAATTATTCGCATCGGAACGCGACCATGGGATCCATGCGTGAGGCGCGCCGTGCCGGAAGGTAGCATGCCAGGAAAGACACGGCCACTAACACCAACGAAACGGCCACGAACGTCAACGGATGACTCGTCCGCACCCCGTACCATCACCAGGCGATCTGGCTGGGGGTACGGCAGCGGAGCCAGAGCGACCCTACTCCGTTCTCAAAGCCTTTACGGGATCTATCGATGCCGCTCGCCGCGCCGGGATGATTCCGGCTACGCACGCCGCCAACGCCAACGTTACAATCGCGCCCACCATCACATGGGCATCCGCACTCTTAACCTCGTACAACTGCGCCTTCACGAAACGAACCGATAGCAGTGCCACTGGCACCCCGATGGCAAGCCCCAACATCGTTTGCAGAGCCGCCCCGCGCATGATCATCGCGATCACACCGATACGCTTTGCCCCCAACGCCATCCGTACGCCGATCTCGGGTGTCCGTCGCACAACACTGTAAGCAGTCACTCCGTAAAGCCCAATCGTCGCCAGCAGCAGCGCCAATCCGCCAAACAGCGTCATCAAACGGGAAACCATCCGATCTTGCGTAAACCGGTCGGCGATCTGTTCATCAAAGGTCTGGAACTTTACCACGGTCAGGTTGGGATTGATCCCCGCCAGCGTCTTCCGCGCGATCGTTTCCATTTCGCTCATCGGATGTGCCGTCTCAATCACCATCGTTCCGGCGTAGAGCGAAGTATCCTTCTCGATTGGGTCTTTGTCACTTGCATAACGCTGCATGATGGGCACGAAATACATACTACGGCCCTTCAAACGCACATCGGTATAAACCGTATTCTCTACCACGCCCACAACCTGAAAATCGCCAGGAGAATCCGGAGAACCAATCCGTTGCCCAATCGGATTCTTATCCTTGAAAAATTCCTTCACAAACGCCTGATTCACCACCGCCACCGGGGGAGCCTTCGAGGTATCCTGCGCGCCAATTCCGCGGCCCTTCAACACATGGGTTCCCACGGAGTCGAGGTAATCCGCGTTGGCCTTGATGAAGGAAGCGAAACGGCCGTGGATCTCTGGCTCCCCCTGCACCCCGATATAGTTGCTCCAGTTGTCGTCCTCCATCGGCGTGTAGTTCGAAATACCTACCTTGATCACCCCCGGCACCGCGTGGAATCGCTCCTCCATCGTCCGGTACAGCGCCTCCAGCTGCGTCTGCGGATACCCCGCTGCCTGCGGATTGATGTGAACGATATACCTGTTCTTGGCGTCCAGCTTCAGGTCGGTGCTCTGCATCTTATTCAAATTCTGGGCAAACAATCCCGCCCCCACCAGCAACACCAGCGAAAGCGCTGCCTGCATCACCACAAGAACTCGCTGCAATAGCGAAGCGCCCGCGGCCGTAGTTCTGGTCCCACTGCGCAAAGCATCCGCGGGGTTCGCCTGGGCCGTAATCCAGGCCGGGGCGACCCCGAACAAAATCCCCGTCAGCATCGAGATCACAAACGCAAAACCGATCACCTCCGGCGAGGGCGCTGCCGCGATGGGCACATTCTGCTCCCCTGGAAACGCCAGCAGCAGTAGCATCTGCGTCCCTCCATAGGCCACTGCCAGCCCGGCAAGCCCGCCCATCCCCGCCAGCAAAATGCTCTCCGTCAGCAGTTGCCGGACAATCCGCGCTCGCATGGCCCCCAGCGCCGTTCGCACAGACATCTCCGCCCGTCGTCCCATCCCGCGCACTAACAGCAAGTTCGCGATGTTTGCGCAGGCGATCAGCAGCACCAGCCCGGCAATCAACATCAGCATATGCAGGTGAGACGCATACTCCTCCTGCAGTGTCTGGATCCCCGCGCCGCCCGGCGTCAGCACCACGTGCACCCTCGGCAAAGCTTTCTTGCCCTCTTCGGTTGAAAAAACCTTTTGCGTGGCAAACGCCTGCCGCACCACTGCGTTCACCTTCTCCTGCAAGGGACCCATCTCCACCCCTGGCTTCACCCGCCCAATCAAATAAAGCCAATTGGTGCTGGGATCATGCACGAACGGAGCATTCGCGAGCGCCGACATCGTCTCAATGGGCAGATAGAAATCGGGGGGCGTGCTGGTCAGCCGGTCGCCATAAAATCCGCTCGGCGCCACGCCCACCACGGTCACGGCTTTGGTGTTGATCCAGAAGGTAGTACCAATCACCGCAGGGTCTCCGGCAAACTCGCGCTGCCAAGTCTCGTAACTGATCACTGCGGTTGGCGGCGCACTCTGCAGATCATCCGCGTCCGTCAACAATCGTCCCGCCTGGGGGCGAAGGCCGAACGTGCGAAAGTAATTGCCGGAGACAAACTCGCCCATGACCGACCGCGCCTCTGTCTGCGTACCATCTCTCCGCGCAATGATCGGCCGATACGTGAAACCCGCCTCCATGGCAGCCAACTCCTCGAACTCCGGCACACCCTTCTTCAACTGTTCATAGGTGTCGGTCGAAAAACTCGAGTAGCTGCCCTTCTCTCTGGGCTCGTTGAAGCCGACGCAGCAATCGTGGCTATCGTTTCCTAGCCGCAGCAGCTTATTAGGGTCGGCCACCGGCAGATTCTTCAGCAGCACCGAATTCACCAGGGTGAAGATCGCCGCATTTGCCCCAATACCCAGGGCCAGAGTCAGCAGCACCGTGATGGTAAATCCTGGCGTCTTCCGCAACTGCCGCAGCGCGTAGCGCAAATCCTGCATAAGGGTCGTCATTGGCACACCTCTCCTGCTAGGCGACGCATTGCGATGCAGCACGTCATCTTCCAAACCCGGCAGACCATTTTTCTTTCTCTATCTATCACTTAGGTAGCGCGCACACGACACGAAGGTGTTCACCCATGGCGCGCACTGTCCGAATCGGAACACTGGGCAGTCACCCTGCTCGCCGGGCGGTGGACAGGGTCGACTTCTCCTCCAACTTCATCTTCATCACGTCCAGAAACGCCTGCATACCCGGAGACATCCATTTGTCCTTATGCCAAACGATGTGGGTCGCGATGGTCATCTTTGCGCCCTGCCAGTTCAATAAAGTGAATTGTCTCTTTTTGAGTTCACAAGCGATGACGATCCTGGGCAAAAGACCCAGGCCCATCCCAGCGGTCACGCATTGTTTAATGGCTTCGACGCTGGAAAATTCCGTGATGTGTTGCGGCCTTATGTTTGCCAAAGCCAGTTGCGTGTCCAGCTTCTTGCGGTAACAGCAGCCCGCCTCAGTCAACAGCAGGGTCTGATCCAACAGGTCTTTGGGAGATACTGCCCGGCCGTTGGCCAGAGGATGATCGGGCGTCCCGAAGAGATAGACGTCTTCGGTCCGCATCCTGATGGAGTGCAGCTGATCCCCTTCGACCGAATCCGACATGCTGATGGCCAGGTCCAGTTTGCCGCTCTCGAGCGCGTCGGCAAGTTTCTCGTCCATATCAGGGCGAAAGATGAGTTCCACTTGTGGATATCGCTTGCGGAAGAGCTTCAATACTTCAGGCAAACGGTACGTCAGCACGCTCTCCGGCGCGCCAATGCGCAAAGGACCCGCGGGTTCGCTGCCAAACTTCACCGCGCGATGGCCTTGTTCCATCGCAGCCAATGCCTTCTCTGCATAAGGCAGGAAGCGGTGGCCGGCCTCAGTAAGCAGGACACGCTTTGCCAGGCGATCGAAGAGTTGCGTTCCTAGTTCTGCTTCCAATGCCTTGATCTGTGAGGTCACATTGGATTGCACGGTGTGCACTCGCTCGGCGGTGCGCGTAAAGTTCAACTCTTCCACCAGAACGCAAAACGTCTGCAGCTGCCTCACTTCCATTTCTCAATCTCCTTTTGAGATCGATCTGATACTAACAATCTATTGGACGGATGTACAGTGCGAGCGGACACTCAGCCTATGAGCTTACTTCAACTGCAGTTTCGGGATGTATCTCGAGCGAAGGTTGGGATTCTTTTCACGCTCCTGCTCACCTCCGCTCTCGCACCTGCATTGCACGCACAGCAACCCGGTACGGCAATTGTCTTTTACGCGCAACCACAAGTGAACGAGGAACTATGGCCCGACTTGCTTCAATCCTTGCATGCTGATTTGGCCACCGGCCTGGGCGAAGCGCCAAATGGTTTTGCCTTGGAGCGAAATCCCACCTATTTTCGCGGCAACGATCTTCCCGTAGGGATCGATTTCTCCAGTGTGATCATCGTTAAGCTATTGGGTCGCTGCGATGTGCTGCCGCAGTCGGATCGTCCATCGCTGAAAGGCCCGCTCGGCTGGGTACTGCTGATCTCGGGAAGAATTCAGCCCTATATCTATGTGGACTGTGCCCGCATCGCGCAAGTGCTGCGCACGACCTCTCCTGGATTAAATAACTACGAGCGCCGGCATGAGATGGCGCAGGCAATTGCCCATGTCGTGCTTCATGAGTGGATCCATATCGCGACCCAAAGCTCATCGCATGGCGCACGGGGTATTACCAAGCAATTTCTCTCGCCCGAAGAACTGACCGCGGAACCGAAAAACAACACCGTGGCGATCGCAACCCACTAGTGGCCAGACGGCACTTAGTCGAAGCGCTGTGCCACTACTAAATAGAGCGACTGCGAACGCTTCCTCCCCAGAGTGCTCCGGTTGTCCATATCCCCCTAATTCAGAGAACTGCGGAGGTAGGCTGCTCAAAGTATTGCATCCTGGTCGCGCGCCCCATGCGTATTAATAGATGAAGGGGTAGGCAAAAGAGGCTCCGCCGATCTCCTCAAGTGGCCACTTGACACACAGCTTAGAAGACGACGATCAGCGCTTTCGCACCCTGATGCTGGAACACCAGTCCATGGTCTTCAGCATCGCTCTCCGCCTTCTCGGCGACCGCTCCGCGGCCGAAGAAGCCGCCCAGGATGTATTTGTCGAACTGCACGCCAAACTTGGCGCACTGGCCACGGACCAACACGTGCTGTATTGGCTGCGCCGGGTCACCGTGCATCGCTCCATCGATCTTGTCCGCCGCCGACAGCGCCGGCCGGAGGTCGCGATGGACTGGAACGAATTGCCCGACTTACCGGATTTGTCGAGCGCGGCAACCCAACCGGATCCGTTGCTCAGCCGCCGGCTGCAGCAACTCGTCAGTTCCCTTCCGGCCGTAGCTCGCACCATCCTGGTTCTGCGTTACCAGGAGGATATGAGCCCGGACGAAATTAGCGGCACGCTCGATATGCCGGTTGCCACAGTCAAGAGTCACCTGCAACGCACTCTGCGCCTGCTGCGCGAAAAGTCCGCGCGCGCTCTTAGCTAAAGAAAGCGAGAACCACGATGTACGAGCCTGATATGTACGAAGCCGACACTGAACTTGAACAGGCGCTTTATTCTGCATTCGTCCGCGTATCCCCACCGGACGATCTGATCCTGCGCGTCGAGCGACGTCTCCTCAACCCACGCCGTCAGGCAGCGGTCCCGACCTTTGGTTTGCTGTCGGTCCAGACACGCAGCGCCTGGTCGAATCTGTGGTCCATCGCAGCCCACGCAAGTGCGTTCGCCCTGATCGCCCTGCTACTCTTGCACGGGCGAAACCAGGGCCTGGTCAAGAACCGCGCTACACTCACCCAGCTCGATGCCTTTCTTCCGATGACCGTTCCGGCAAAGCAATCCTCAGGCGGCGGCGGAGGAGGAGGGGCGCACGACATTCTGCAGGCGCCCAAGGGTAAGTTGCCAAAGTTCGAACAGCAGCCGATCGTTCCCCCCATGGTGGTGGTCAATGCGCACCCCAAGCTGACACAGGAAGCTGCCATCATCATGCCGAGGGACCTCGAACTGCCGAATAACAACATGCCGAATCTGGGAGATCCGCGGACCAGCGTGGCCGGCCCAGCTTCGAACGGAACCGGCGACCTGGCCGGCATGGGCACGGGATCGGGCGGAGGCATCGGATCGGGCATGGGCAACGGATATGGCCCAGGCGAGGGCGGGGGCTATGGGGGCGGAATCTACCATGTAGGTGGCGGCGTTGCCGCTCCGCAATTGATCTTTGCGCCGGACCCGGAGTTCTCTGACGAAGCCCGGCGGGCAAAATTTCAGGGTGTGTGCGTGGTTTCGCTGGTCGTCGATACCCACGGCAACCCGCAACGGGTGCAGGTGCTCCGTCATCTGGGAATGGGCCTGGATCAAAAGGCTGTGGACGCGGTGAAGCAATACCGGTTCAAGCCCGCGACCCTCCAGGGCAAGCCGGTGCCAGTTGAAGTGAACATTGAGGTAACCTTCAGAATTTATTGACATCCATCCACTTCTCCACTGTTCTTGCGCAATCGGGAAGGACTATATTGTCCACGTGCCGAATTCGAGAGCAGTGCGATCGCGCCCCCTCGATACGCGGCGCGTGAAGGTCAGGAGGGTTTGATGAGAATCTCCGACACGATTGGACTGGTGCTGAAGAGCAAAGACCAAAACAGGATCCTGTCGATTGCGCCCGAGCAGACGGTCTACGAAGCGCTCGAGCGGATGGCCGAGCACGATGTGGGTGCCTTGCTGGTCCTTTCCAACCACAAGTTGGTCGGCATCCTATCCGAGCGGGACTACGCGCGCAAAGGAATCCTGATCGGCCAGTCTTCCAGAGAAACCCAGGTCCATCAGATCATGACCAGCCCGGTTTTTTTCATAAGTCCCCAACACACAGTCGATGAATGTATGGGCATTATGACCCAACACCGTTTTCGCCATCTCCCGGTGCTGCGGGATGAGAGCGTAGTGGGCGTAATCTCGATTGGCGACCTAGTGAAATGGGTGATCTCCGGGCAGGCGCAAACCATTCAAGAACTGCAAGGCTACATTACGGGGGCGTATCCAGGGTAGCTTTCAGAGTTGCCATCTCAGCCTGACTCACCGCGTGATACCACGTCACCCCTGCGCGGTTCGAAGTCCCCCATGAATTGGCGATATCGCACCATCTGACAACCCCTTCGACCCAAGGGAGCTGCCCTTTTCATGCAAGGTGAATGCATCCGCCTTCTCCCAGCGGTGTCCAACATACCTGTTGACAGTCGACCTATCCGGGATGCTATATGTAGACAGGCAACAGGGAGAAGCAATGGGAGAAAACAAGTCCGACGTTCTACAAGGTACCCTCGACCTTATGGTCCTAAAGACCCTCGAGACCATGGGACCGCTGCACGGCTACGGCATCGCTCGCCGCATTGAGCAGGTCAGCGGCGACACCCTGAGTCTCAACCAGGGCACAATCTATCCGGCACTCCTGCGTCTCGAACAGCGGGGCTGGATCAAGTCCGAGTGGGGCACCTCGGAAACCAATCGCCGCGCCAAGTTCTATTCGCTAAGCCGCATTGGCCGCAAGCAGATCGAAGCGGCAACCGAGAACTGGGAGCGCATCGCCGCCACCATGGCACGCTTCCTCGCCCCCTCCAGCTAGGAGCCACAAATGGATCTGATACGCACACTGCTGAGCCGCTGCGCATCGTTCTTCCGCAGACAACGGCTCGATAAAGATCTTGACGAGGAGCTGCGTAGCCACCTTCAGTTCGCCATCGACGAAAATATCCAGCGAGGCATGTCTGAAGAAAAAGCACGGACGGCCGCGCTGCGCGCCTTCGGCGGCGTGACGCAAACCAGGGAAAATTATCGCGTGCAGAGAGGGCTTCCCTTCCTCGAGGTTTTGTGGAGCGATCTACGCTATGCGGTTCGCCAATTGTGGAAGTCTCCTGGGTTCACGCTGACGACGGTGCTCACGCTGGCGATTGGGATCGGCATGAACACGGCGGTATTCAGCATGATGGATGCCGTGGTGCTGCGGCCTCTGGCGGTGCCTGACCTGAGCCGCGTGGTCATCGTGGCGGAAGAGCATGGTGGCGGCAGCGACAGTTACAAGCAGGTCGCGCTGGGCAATTACCAGGCCTGGAAACAAGAGATCCGCTCCTTTGAAGATTTGGCCGTCCGCACCTACGCCTCTATGAGTCTGACGGGAGCGGGCGAAGCACTGCACGTGCAAGCGGCATTGACCTCGGCTAGCTTCTTTGGGGTACTGCGTACCAACGCGTTGCTGGGCCGCGTCTATCAGGACCGCGAATGTCAGCCTGGACACAACGCGGTCGCCGTGCTCAGCTACGCGTTCTGGCAGAAGCATTTCGGCGCAGATAGGACCGTGCTGGGCCGGTCGATCAACCTCGACGGGCAGGCATACACCGTGATCGGTGTCTTGCCCAAAAGCATGCAGTACCCATCGGTCTCCGAAGTGTTTTTGCCCCTGGCGCCCACTCCGCAACAACTCCAGAATCGCACTGCCCACGATTATCTGGTAGTTGGGCGCTTGCGGCCCGGGGTATCGGTGAACCAGGCTCAGGAAGAACTGCGCACCATCGCCGAGCGGCTGGCAAAGATCTATCCTACTTCGAACCTGGGCTGGTCAGTGAGAGTGGAGCCGCTGCTTGATGGCATCAATGGGGACCTGACACCGCTCTACTACCGCCTGATACTGGCGGCCACTGGATTTGTTCTGCTGGTGGTATGCGCCAATGTAGCCAATCTGCAATTTGTTCGCGGCCTATCGCGCCGGCCAGAGATCGCTGTGCGCACGGCTCTTGGCGCAGGCCGGGGGCGGTTGTTGCGCCACTTGCTGACTGAGAACCTGGTATTGGGAGGGATGGGCGCAACTGGCGGACTCCTGCTCGCGGCCCTCTGCATGCATCTCTGCGTGATCACCATGCCCAAGAGCATAGAGAGGTATATCTCGGGGTGGAGCAACATCTCGCTCAACGGCCGCGCTCTTGCCTTCTCTCTCCTGCTGGCACTGGCCGCAGGCCTGATATCCGGGCTTATGCCGGCACTGAAAGCGCTGCGCGTCGACCTGATCGCCCAGCTCAAGGCAGGGTCGCGCACCACCAGCGCTTCCCGTGAGACGCACCGCCTTCGAGATCTCTTCTCGGTATCGCAGATAGCGTTCTCCGTCCTGCTGGTCATCGGCGCCGCCCTGATGTGCAAAGGTATGTGGTCGATGCTGCATGTTGCCGACCCCTACCAGCCGAAGCAGGTCCTCACTTTCCATGTGGACTTGCCGGCGAGGCGTTACGCCACGGACGAAAGGCGCGCCGCGTGGTTCAACGACAGCCTTGAGAAGCTGCGCGCATTACCCGGCGTGACTCACGCTGAAATCACTACGGCGCTTCCTCATGGCCAGGAGGCATGGAACGACGACTTCCGGATCGAGAACCGTCCTGTACTTCCCGGCAAGTTCCAAAGTGCCGTGCGGCTTGCGGTAACCGGCGGGTATTTTGACTCTTTGCATATTCACGGACTATCCGGGCGCACCTTCCACCGCACCGATACCATCGACACCCAGCCGGTCGCCGTCGTAAGCCGGAAGTTTGCCGAGCAGTATTTCTCCGGTCAAAGCCCGATCGGCCACCGCATTCAGATGGGCGCGGCAGGCACCCCCCAGGCACGGTGGGTACGAATTGTCGGTGTGGTTGACGACGTGAACTATCTGTGGGTTGAGCGTGCCATAGTACCCGCGGTGTATCTGAATGCCGTCCAGATGCCGCCGGCGGGCGCTACATACGTCGTGACCACTGGCGGCAATACCATGGCATTGGCGGCTGGGGTTCGCCAGGCGCTTGCGGAGCTTGACCCTACCATACCGCTCGACGAGGTGCGAACCTACGAGACCTATCTAACGGTCGAGTTCACCGGACTGATCTATGCTGCCACCATCCTCACGATCGATGCTCTTATTGCGTTGCTGCTAGCCGCGATCGGCATCTTTGGTGTGCTGGCTAACATGGTAGCTGAGCGAACCCGGGAAATTGGAGTACGTATCGCTTTGGGGGCGAGGCCTGAAGTGGTGTTGGCCATGATCCTGCGCCGCGCCGCACTGCTCACGGGTATCGGTGTAGCTTTGGGAACCGTCCTCGCTTTTGCCCTGGCACGCCTCAGTGCGAATCTGCTCTTTGGCGTGCGTCCCGACGACCCTGCGGTATTCGTGTCCATCATCGCGGCGATTACTGTGATCGCGCTACTGGTGAGTTTGTGGCCGGCCCGGCGGGCTGCGTCCGTTGATCCCATGCGGGCCTTGAGAACCGAGTAGCCATCTCATCCTATGACGTTTGACTATTGACAATGGTCTTCTGCCAGTTTACTTTGCAGTGTAAAGTTAATTGCCCATGGATGACCTGCACAAAGCGCTCGGTGATATCAGCAGCATTCGCCGCCAGATGGCGCGCACCACGGAGTTTCGCGGCTATGGTCCCGCGACCCTGGCCGCAACGGGTTTTCTCGCCATCTCCGCAGCCGGAGCGCAGGCGATGTGGCTGCCCGATCCCGCCAATCGCATCCCGTCTTATCTGGGTATCTGGATTTCGACGGCCATCGTCTCGGCTGCCTTGATTGGTGTGCAGACGGTAACCCGCACCCATCGCATGCATTCAGGCATGGCGGATGCAATGATCCGCATGGCGGTAGAGCAGTTTCTGCCATCGGCCGGTGCGGGCGCACTGCTGACGCTTGTGCTCTTACGGTCCGCCCCATCGGCACTGTGGATGCTTCCTGGTCTGTGGCAAATCATTTTTTCACTCGGCGTGTTTTCCTCCTGCCGCTTCCTTCCCCGCCCGATGGCTGCGGCGGGCGCATGGTATCTGCTAACCGGCCTCGCGTGCATCGCGCTGGCTGACAACCGTGCTCTCTCCCCTCTGACCATGGGTATTTCCTTCGGAGTAGGGCAGCTGCTGGTTGCGGGAATCCTGTTCTTTACCGCGCAGGAGGGCACCGATGAAAGCTAAGCCTGCGTCGAGCGAAGCGCGTTTTGCTTATGAAGGGCTGGACCGGGTCATTCATGAGCGCGCGCGGCTCAGCGTGCTCACCTCGTTGATCAGCAATCCCAAAGGATTGACCTTCGGCGATCTCAAGCAGCTGTGTGCTCTGACTGACGGCAACCTGAGCCGGCACCTGAGCGTGCTCGAGAGAGAGAAGATAGTGCAGATCGTGAAAGGGCATGATCGCAATCGTCCCCAGACGCTCTGCCGCATCACCCCTTCAGGGCGCAAGCGCTACCTTGAATACCTCTCAACGCTCGAACAGGTAATCCTGGATGCGGCAAAGGTAACTCAGGAAGAAGCCGCATTTAACCTGGCAGGTAGAATGACCCCGCGACAGGCCTGAGTCTTTTTTTTTGTGCATTTACTTTGCGTTGCAAAGTTATTTTGGACGATAAGGAATCTCCAATGAACGATCATTCTCCATCGCAATCCGGTTTGCCGTTCGGAATTAATTTTCGGTCTATGGGCATGAAGCTCATCGTGGTGTGCGGCCTGGCACTTTTCATGACCATACCCGCGCTGTTTGTTGGAAATTTGATCCAGGAGAGGACCCAACGATCGGCGGACGTAGTACGAGAAATAAGCAGCAATGTCGGCGGCCAGCAGACTTTCCTCGGGCCAACGCTGGCCATTCCGTACACCATTCCGCCTCAGTCTCCGAGTGACACGGCAAAGCACGGCATGTATCTGGTGTTCCCCGTAACCGCTTCGGCCGCACTCAAGACCGCGACGGTAGAGCGGCGCCGTTCGCTGTTTAAAGTGCCCGTATTCCAGGCAGATCTAAAACTCGACGCGAGATTCGATCTAAGCGGAGTTCCCTCTTCGGCCCCGCCAGGCGCCGCCCTCGAATGGAACCGCGCCGAAATTGTGGTTGGTGTAAGCGATGCACGCGGCGCACAAACCGACGCCTTGCTGACGGCCAATGGAAAAACCTCCGTGCTGATCCCCGCAGTTATTAGCCAATACCTGGAGATCGGGGGAACAGCTAATCAGCCCCTCAGACTCACTCTCTTTGGCGCTAAGGCCGAAGGCTTGGCCAGGCCAGACACACAGTTTGATGTAAGCTCCACCATGCGCTTTTCTGGCGCACAACGGGTCGCCGTGCTGGCGTACGGCAAGACCACTCACCTCACGGCACAGGGCGACTGGCCAAGCCCAGGATTTGATGGCGGATTCCTGCCCGTCACCCGGCAGGTTACCAGTCGCGGATTCACTGCGGAATGGTCTGTACCCTTCATCGCCCGCAGCGTGCGTGCCGAAGGAACTGGCGACTCCATCACCGGCCTCGACGCGACCGCCCTCGGTGTCTCGTTCATCGAAGTGGCGGATCCTTATCAATCCGTAAACCGGTCGCTCAAGTACGTACTTCTATTTCTGGGACTACTTTTCCTCTCCTACTTCGTATTTGAGGTTACGACCGGCAAGCGCGTTCATCCGGCGCAATATGTTTTGGTGGGCATAGCCCAAATCATTTTTTACCTGCTGCTATTATCGCTCGCCGAGCGAATCGGCTTCGACTTTAGCTTTATGCTCGCGGGTACTGCCACGGTTGCGCTGCTTTCGGCCAACGCGGGATGGGTATTCTCCAACCGATCGCAGGGGTTCAGGGCCGCGGCCATCTTCATCTTGCTTTATGCGCTTATCTATTTGTTATTGCGGCTCGAGGACAACGCATTGCTGGTCGGAGCGATTACCAGTTTCCTGGCGGTAGCGGCCGCCATGTACTTCACCCGCAGGATCGACTGGTATAGCTCGCTTTCGCCAAGTCAGGAAGCGCATGGCAGCGCGGTGCCGAGGTGATCTACGACCAACATTGAGCAACACCAGGGACTGCATGTGGCCATCATCATGGATGGCAACGGCCGCTGGGCGACCAGCCGTGGCCTGCCCCGCGTCGCCGGCCATCGCGCCGGAGTGGCCGCTGTGAGACGCGTGGTGGAGCGAGCACCCGACGTGGGTATCAGCCGGCTTACGCTCTACGCTTTCTCCTGCGATAACTGGCGCCGGCCCACTGCCGAAGTACAAAGCATCTTCTGGCTGTTGCGCGCCTTCCTGCGACTGGAGACGGAGCGGCTTCGCCAGCGCGGAGTGCGCATTCAGATCATCGGACGGCGGGATCGCCTGGCGCAATCTGTGCTGCGCGAGATCGATAAGGCTGAATGCGCCACTGCCGGCGGACGCGACCTTCATCTGCGCGTTGCTATCGATTACTCGTCGCGCGACGCCATCACCCGCGCTGCGGCCGACGCAAACGCTGCTCTTGCCTCGGAAGGACCTCCCTCTCCTGATTTGCTCGGACCCATGCTGACGCAGGCGTTGACCGGCGAAAGTGGAGAGGTAGATCTACTCATTCGGACCGGCGGCGAGACACGGCTCTCCGATTTTCTGCTGTGGGAATGCGCCTATGCCGAACTCCTCTTCACGGACCGCATGTGGCCCGATTTTGACCAGGCCGACCTCGACGCTGCGCTCGAAGAGTTCCAAAAGAGGGAGCGTCGCTTTGGCGGCGTGCCGGAAATCGCATCCGCCACTATCTAAGATGATGAATACCATCATGGTTTACCCAGCACTGAAGAGTCTGCGTGAGAACGGAAGAGAAACCGCAGGTCCCTCCACTGCGCTACGCTCCGGTCGGGATGACAATTCTGTCGGGACCATTAACATCTCTTCTTCTGACCGTTTTTGGGACCATTTCCTTGCAAAAGAATTGTCATCCCGACCGGAGCGTAGCGCAGTGGAGGGACCTGCGGTTTATCTCCAGTTCTCACGCAGACTCGTCAGTCCTCGGTATCCTCGCTTTCTCTACAAAGTAGACCTTCAGGCCGGTTTCTCCTGCTTCGCTTTCAGGTCTTTGAGTAACGTCTCGATATGCTCTTCCCGATCCAAGGCTGCGAACCGGTCTTCCAGCGAGTCCCCGCCCAGCAACTCCACCTCCGCCTCATTGCGCGCCTCCCGGCCTACAATACGCGACTTCATGCGGTCGATCGACACCGAGTTCTGCTGCTTACTGATGGTTTGCCGGGCTTCGGTAGCCCGGCTGACCATCCGCGTCCTGCGGTCCTGCGCGATCAGCAGCTCGCAGCGGCTGCGCGTCTCTACCAACTTCTGATCCAGCTTGCGCAGCGCGGTCCGCAGCGTGTCCGCTTCCGCCTGCTGATCCTCAAGCTGCTGTGAGAAGCCCTTGGCAATTTGATCCTGGCTCAAGGAGCGTTCCAGCGCTGCCCGCGCCAGGTCATCGTGTCCTTTCTTGACTGCCAGCTCAGCCTTGTTACGCCATTCCGCCGCGCCGTCCATATGCTCCTTTCGCTTCTTCTCCAGCAGGTGCTGATCGGCAATCGCAATCGCCACCTGCGTCTTTACCTGCATCAACTGGTTCTCCATATCCAGCACCAGCTGCCGCAACAACTTTTGCGGATCTTCGGCCTTGTCGATCAGGTCGTTAAGGTTCGCCCGAAGCAACGTACTTACCCGTTCCAGTAATGCCATACCATCCTCCTTCGACTGCTGTTACTTGATCGCCGAGTTGTTTCCGTCGTGCCGCGGCTGCATGCTCTTGACGTTGGCCATCAACTCAGCCACATTCATTCCCGAGAGCGATTCGAAGAGCGCCGGAACCTGGGACGCGATTTTCATCATGTCCCCAGTAAGTTTGTTTGCCCCGGTGACTCCATCGCTTCCTGTGGAGACGATGGTGATCTTGTCCACCTTGGACAGAGGTTCGGAGAGAGCGCGCATCATGTCGGGCATTGCCGCAATCAGCCGATCAACGACCGCCGCCTGCGACCATTCCTGGTAAGCCTCCGCCTTGACGTTCATGGCCTTGGCTTCCGCCTCGCCCTTCTGAAAGATGATCGACGCTTCCGCTTCACCCTGCATCCGCGTCGCTGCGGAGCGGCCTTCCGCTTCTGCGGTCAAGCGCGACTTCTCCGCTGACGCGAGATTCTCGATCCGCTGGCGCTCAATCTCGGCGCCCTTCAACACAGTCGAGATCAGCTCCTTCTCGTGACGCAGAATTTCCGCATCCTGCACCTTGATCTGTTGCTCCTTCTCCACCTGCTGGATCTTTACCTGTTCGGCAATCACCCGCTGCTGCATCACGTTGGTCTGCAACTCATAGGATTTGTCCGCGGTCGCTTCCTGCTTGCGGCTCTGCTCCGTAAACTGCGCCTTCTGGATATCCAGGTCGCGCTGCGCCTCGGCCTGCTTGGCCAGCGACGCCGTCTCCGCAATCACCCGTTCCTGGTCGGCCTGCGCCTTGGCAATCGCCGATTCACGCAACGCGTTCGCTCGGCGAATGGCAGTATCACGCTCCGCTTCCGCCGCCGCTACATCGGCATCGCGCTTGATGCGCGCTACGTCCGGCCGCCCCATGTTGGTGATGTAATCATTCTTGTCGCGCACCTCCTTGATGGTGAACGATACGACTTCAAGTCCCATCTTGCTCATGTCATCGGCGCAGGTGGAGCGCATGCGATCGGCAACCATCTCCGGCTCTTTGACAATCTGCTCTACCGTGAGTTGACCGATGATGCCGCGCAGATGACCTTCCATCACCAGCCGGATTAATCCTTCGCGCTGCGGAGGAGTCTTGGTAAGGAACTGCTCGGCAGAGGTCAGGATCGATTCCTGATCGGAGCGCACCTTGATTTGCGCCACCGCCTCCACGGTGACCGCGACACCCTGCTTGGTATAGAGATCCTGCTGCGGTGCGACATCAAAGGACATCAGTTCCAGCGAGAGCTGGCGGCTGCTTTCCACCATGGGAAAGATCACCGTGCCGTGTCCCTTCACCACTCGCGGTCCGCGAAACCCGTAAACGATGATCGCTTCGTTCGGGCCTGCCTTGCGAAACATCTTCGCGATCATACCCAGCAGCAGGATTAAAGCAAGAACGCACAAGCCAACCACAACCACAACTGTGTTCATCATAAGTGCCTCCTGATCCTTTCATCAGGAACCATCGAACTACGTGTGTGCTCTCTTCCTCTCGGTCGAGAGCGATTCGCCGCCGGAGATCTCGTCCCAGCAGCGTACATAGGCAACGCCTCGTTCGTAGCGCATCACCACTACCTCCATGTCCCGCGCAATCGGCTCACCATTGTCACTGCGCGCCGGACTGGAGCGCCGGGCGCCGTTCTGCGAATACAAAATCTCCCCCGTGCCGTCACCCCGAATCGTTCCGCTGACGCGCCCTATAACTCCCGTCATCTCCGTCTCCTCCGGCGTGAGCGCCTTGTCATGCGGCACCATCACCTTGGCCAGGAACCAGAAGATCAACATCCCGCCAGCCAGTCCGCTGAGCGTCGCCAGAATCAGAATGGCAGGCGTCACAAAGCCGCCATATCGCTCCAGCAGATAGCCGGCCCCACCAAACCAGCAGAGGAAGGCGGTGAGAGTAAAACCATTCACGGGGGAGACACTGCGGCTTCCATTCCCATGGGCATGACCGAAATGTAACCCGCGATGCAGGCCAAAGTGGATGTGCGTATGGAAACCGCCCGCCAGCGAAACTACGGTCAGCGCTAGGCCCACACCAAAACAGATCAGGTAGAACATCTCCCAGTTCATCGATTTTTCTCCTTTCCGCCACGCCTGGATTTCGCGACCGCCGAATCCTTTACTTGAGAATTTGCCTCTATCGGCCGCACTTTAAAGTGCTTATCGCTCCTGGCGGCGGGCCGCAATACTTCAACCAATCGATCCACCAGGCCCGGCGTCTCAATCAATGACTCCATCAACAGCAGGCATTGCCTCGACTCCGGATGCCGGGCCAGGGTCAACAATGCTTTTTTGAGTTCGGGATCACGCGGAAACCGCTCCGCCCCGTTTACCAGCCATAGGTCCAGCTTGTCGTCCAACACCCGCGCCTCGCTCATCAGCTCCGCGTGGTAGCCCTCCGGGTCATCGACCAGGTAGCCCGGGTGCACCTTGAAGAACTTCGCCAGCATCTGGCGCGTGGTGTTGGTCAAGTGCGGCCGCACGCCGCTTTCGATCTGCGACAGGTACGACTGGCTCATGGAAGTCTTCAGCTCGGCCTTGATCGCGCGCACCAGCTCCTGCTGGGTCATCGCTCGCCCTTTGCCGCGCAGGCTGCCTTCCACTTCCCGCAGGTACCGTAATTTCTCGCCCAGTTTCATGATTATTGCGATCCGGGATAATCATATCGCAATCTGCGATTCTGTCAAGCAAGCCGGTTCCCTAAGGAACTCTCAGCGTTTCGCGCCGGGCGCCTAGTTCCTTCGCTTTCTCACTACCCAGGTCGTCATGCAGCGATAATCCTGCACGATGGTCGTCTTCAGTGGATCCACCAGCACTGCGTTCATCTTCTCGGTCCACTCCAGGAGCATTTCCTCATCCACCAAAAACCATTCTGAACCGTCTCCCACCACGAAGATATTCCCTCGCACCTGCTCGAAGTCCATCCCGATTCTGGAACCCAAGCGGCAGAACATCATTCCGCCAGGCCGTAACACCCGCCAAAGTTCCCGCAACATTGCATGGAAGTGCCGGTCATCGCGCGCAAAGTGAAGTACTGAATTGCAGAGCACGACATCGGCAAACCCATCAGGAAACGGCATGCGTTCGATATTTCCCACCTGGAAGTTTTCCACTGGGAGTCCCGTGGCCAGCGATGCCGACAACTGCCGGACATGCTCAATCGCGTCGCTGTCTCCGTCGAGCGCGAATATCTCGCATCCCTCGCGCAGCAGATGTACCAGATTGCGCCCGTACCCGCATCCCGCATC
Source organism: uncultured Acidobacteriaceae bacterium (assembly GCA_963788515.1). Taxonomy (GTDB): domain Bacteria; phylum Acidobacteriota; class Terriglobia; order Terriglobales; family Acidobacteriaceae; genus PALSA-350. Next base: position 282,829 of record CAWBGZ010000013.1, on the reverse strand, counting down.
AAGCACCCGCATTCCAGCCGCGATGTTACCGCGCAGAATCTGATCGAATACGTAGATATCAATCTGACCGAACTGCTCCTGAACGCTCAGCGTCACTCGGTCACCATCCCCAACGTTCAACCCCCTCCATGTTGAAGTTGTGTCAGCAACATGGTTTCTTCTAGCGAGCCGTCCAGCCACCATCGATGACCAACGTATGTCCGGTGATGAGCGCGGCAGCCGGTGAAGCGAGAAAGACCACGGCGCCGGCCACTTCGATCGGCTCTCCGATGCGATGTAAAGCTGCGATGCGGTCAATCACATCCTGGCGAAATTCAGGGTCGGCGAGAGCGCCTTCTGTCCCTGGGGTATGGATGAAGGTAGGCGCCACTGCGTTCACGTTGATATTGTACTTACCCCATTCCACCGCCAGGCACTTGGTCAGGTGGACGATGCCCGCCTTGGTCATGCAGTAGATGGACTCCGTCGGCAACGCCGCGAATGCCGCTTGCGAGCTCATGTTGATGATGCATCCACTCTTCTGCTGTATCATGACGCGGCCCGCAGCCTGGCAGGCGAAGAACGTGCCCTTCAGATTGATGGCCAAAGTTCGGTCGAAGTCTTCTTCGGTTACGTTTTCCGCCAGGTTGTCGGGCGCAATCCCCGCGTTGTTGACGAGTATGTCCAGCCGGCCGAAGTGCTGCACTGTGCCATCGACTGCCTGACGAATCTGCTCCGGGCTGGTCATATCCATCTGCAGCGGCAAAGCCAACCGGCCCCGGCCAACAACCTCGGCAGTTACGCCGCTGTCGCTGGTGATCTCACGTAAACCAAGCGCAACGTGCGCCCCGGCCTCGGCGAGCGCAAGCGAAATCGCCCGCCCCAATCCGCGCGCCGCTCCCGTAACCAAGGCGACCTTGTCTTGTAAATCAAACCTCGGTAGAGCTCCCATTCGTCTCCCTTTGCTAACGTAACTAATTCTTGCTCGGATCAGGTACTTCTCACGCGCTTCATATTCCGGCGCGTTTCCCGGCTTTCATTCCCACCGTTTTCCCGCTGCGCGCATTCCTCGCCGCTCGAGCCGAGGAACGGCCGCGTGCAATGTTCCGCGGGCCGCCGATGAGCAGGTCGGCAGAGATTCCCAACCCGGATCTCACGCGCCTGACCATATCCAGGGTAAGCTTCCGCTTACCCGTTAAAACTTCGGATACTCTGGCGCGGCTGCCGATCAAGGGCTCCAGATCCTTGCGCTTTAACCCCTGCTGCTCCATGCGGAACTGGATAGCTGCCAGGGGATCAGGAGCATCCATGGCGTGATGCTTTGCCTCATAAGCGTCCACAAGTGTGGCCAACACATCCAGTTCATCTCCTTCGGGAGAGCCAGAAGCCGCCCCCATAAGCTCAGAGATTCGAGCAACTGCCCTTTCGTGATCAGTCTCCGTCCGGATCGGATGGACTCGTATACCGGTGCTTGTCATACTCCACCTTTCCAGCATCGATCTTGTCGTATTCCTCATGGGTGCCCAACCATTTGATCAGGAGCACCTGATAGTGATAGTTGATCGCGACGACCAGCCTGAACTCATTTCCTTTGATATTGAAAACGACTCGTTCCGCCGACACGATGCTGGCCGACCGATATTGCCGCTTTAGCTCGGCTGAGTTTTTCCAATCGGCTCTTTCGGCCTCGGCATACCACGCATCCAGATGAGCTTTTACTGTCTTCTGCAGCTTGCGAGCCACCCGTTTCTCTACGAATCGATACAGAGTACCGCGGGCAATCACTCTCACACCTGTATCATACATTGCTCCCACCGTGGGAGCAATGTATGAATCTTACACCGGGTTACAAGTTACGATTTGCCTGCTGGCTGACACTGCTGCCGTCCCCGCTTTTCAGTCTTAGGAACGTGATCGTGGAAAGTATAGTAAATCCGCCCAGAACAACAAGCGCTTGGTGAATACCGTGAATCATCTCCACAGAATTGGTGTGGACTCTAGGAACAAAAAAAGCGGTGGCCAGCCCCGCCGACGCAACCCCAAAACTAATGGACATTTGCTGCACCGTGCTGGCGATGGAACCTGCGCTGCTGGTCTGCTCTTCGCTAATGTCAGCATAGGTAAGTGTATTCATACTGGTATATTGCAGCGAACTGAAGGTCCCGTAACAGAAGGCTTGCAAAACGATCACCCAGACCGGTGTGCGCAGGCCGATGGTCGCAAACAGCAGAAGAAGAAGGCCGAGAATCACGGTGTTCGAGACCAGCACACCACGGTAGCCTACGCGGGCCAGGACTTTGGGCATGAGAAACTTGGTGCTCATGGCCGCGATCGCCTGGGGCATGATGAGCAGTCCAGATTGGATCGCGGTAAACCCCAGGCCCACCTGGTAGAGCAGCGGCAACAGGAATGGCACTCCTCCGATGCCGAGCCGGGTAAAAAAGCTGCCGCTCACCGCCGCGCTGAAGGTGCGAATGCGAAACAGACCCAATTGCAACAGAGGATATGCAATCCCTCTTGCATGCAGCAGGTAGCCCGCGAGCAGAGAGAACGAAATTGCCAATAGCCCCAGAATCTCTCCCACGCTCAGCGTATGTTCACCGAAGATCTCCAGCACATACGACAACAGGGCGACACCGGAACCGAAGAGGATCAGCCCGACCATATCGAGCGGAGGGGTTCGCTCTTCGCGATAGTCCGGCAGATGCATATAAACCATCAGCAGACCGAGAAGCCCTATGGGTATATTCACGAAGAAGATGAATCGCCACTGGAAGTAGCCAACGATAAGCCCCCCTGCCACGGGACCCAGCATGGGGCCAACCAACCCTGGAATAGCGACAAAGCTCATGGCGCGGATGAGCTCAGATTTGGCAAAGGTGCGCACCAATGTGAGCCGGCCCACCGGCACCATCATGGCTCCTCCGCAGCCCTGCAGAATACGGCAAGCGACCAGCAAATGAATGCTGCTCGATATCCCGCAGAGAAATGACCCCAGCGTGAAGAGGCCGATCGCAGAGGCAAACACCCGGCGGGTTCCGAAGCGGTCAGCCATCCAGCCGCTGATGGGAATAAACACCGCTAGGCTCAATGTGTAACTGGCCAACACCGACTTCATGCTTAGCGGAGCCACATGCAGAGCCGCCGAGATGGCAGGCACCGCCGTATTGAGAATCGTAGTGTCCAGCGACTCCATGAAAAATGCGACCGCTACCAACCACGGAAGAAGACGCTTGCTTGCAGCTGCCGGCGGGTGAGTCAGAGGAAGTGTGCTGGGAGAATTAAGCGGATCCATGGGCTTCGCGTGGTCACTCCGGCAAACCGACGCGGCGCTTGAGATCCATAAAGCGCGGGTCGGCGTGGAGGCTATCCAGACGAGAGTCCGTGGGCAGATAAACGGCCAGGAAGTAAGACCGTTCCTGGTAGGCCCGATCGAGCCAGGCGAATACCTGGTCCTTATCGCCCAGGCCCGCATAAATGATGGCTTGGCTGTAAGGCGAGACATAGTTGTGCGTAGACAACTCGTCGAAATGGCTCAGCATCTTTTGCGCTTCGCTCTTGTTCCCGGACAACGCGTAGGTGTGCCCCAGGCCAGACCAGATCTCGGTATTGTCCTTTTCCAACGCCAATGCGCTTTGAAACTCTGCAATCGCCTCCGGCAATCTGCCCTTGGCTTCATAGGCCCGGCCCAGAAAACAATGATCAAACCAGAAATTGGGCTCGAGCTCGATGTTGCTATGCAGTTGCGCGATCGCCGGGTCCCATTGTCGCGTGAAGACCAGAACCGATGCGACAAAAAAGTTCCCTAAGGAGGAGAGTGGAGCGATTTGCTGAGCGCGTTTGGCTTCCACCAGCGCCTCCGGACCGCGGCCCATCGGGGCAAGAAACCAGGAATAATAACCGTGAGCCTCTGAATCATTGGGATTCAGTTCGATGGCGCGCTTGAACTCGCTTTCCGCAACCGCCCAATTCCACTCATACCATTGCGATTCGATCGCCAGCGCCAGGTGTGCGTCGGCATCCTGCGGGTCGATGGCCAATGCCTTCTGTGCTGCTTCTTTTGCCTTGGGCCCCGCTTCGGCCCCACGCATGTACCAACCGTCCTGGTTGATGTAGTTGAAAGCCAGGCCGTTGTAGGCCAGACCATAGTTGGGATCGATGGCGATTGCCTGGTTGAAGTAGTCGATGCCCTTGGCCAGGCCGTCCTTGGTAAGTTTGTTGGTGTAGTACTTGCCTTTGAGATAGAGCTGATAGGCCTCGGGATTGCCGGTTGATTCCTTGCTCATCTCTTGCTGGGTTGCTACCGAAGCTTGCGCCCCCAACCGTTGAGAAACCTCCCGGGCAATGTCATTCTGTACTGCCAGCAGATCGGCCGGCTTGCGATTGTACTGCTGGCCCCACAGCTCTTTCCCATCACGAATGTCGTCGAGTTCAACGTTCACCGTAACGCCGTCGCCTCGCGGGGCTACGCTGCCGGTCAGTACCGATTGGACTTTCAGCTCGTCACCCACCTTTTGCGCGTCCGCTTGCTTGCCCTTGTAGTGCAAAGCGACACTATGAGGAATGACTTTCAGGTTGGGCAGCCGCGCCAGACTGTTATTGATGCTTTCGGTGATGCCGTCAGAAATATAGTCCGCGTCGGGATTGTTGCTCCTATTTTCGAGCGGGAGAACAGCGATGGAAGTAATCGCGCTGGTCCCCGACCGCTTCCAATAAATGCCTGCTGCGACGAGTGCGATCAACACCAGAGCAACGGCGGTAGCGGCGATGGTCCACGCAATCACGCGCCGCTTGCCCTGAGGAATGCCCCGAATGGACGCGCCTTCGAGCGCCCGGCGCAGATCCGTTGCCGACTGAAAGCGCCCACCAGGAGATTTCGCCAGGCACTTGCTCACGATCGCCTGCACCGCGGGCGGCGCGTTGAGCGGCTCCGGTTCCTTGTAAATGATGGCGCCGATGATAGCCGCCTCCGAGCCTCCGCCAAATGCGCGTCGTCCGGCGAGCATTTCGTGGAGGACCGTTCCAAAGGAGAAAATGTCAGAGCGCACATCGGCGGGCTTGCCCTCGGCCTGCTCGGGAGACATATACGAAGGCGTGCCCAGAATGATCCCCGCCTGGGTGACGTCGATCGTCTTCGTCTCGTCGCCAGGAGCGATCCCGCTCTCCAGTTTTGCCAGCCCGAAATCCAGCAGCTTGACCACTCCGCTTGGGGTCACCAGGATGTTCGCCGGTTTCAGGTCGCGATGAACAATTCCTTTAGCGTGCGCGGCTTCGAGCGCGGCAGCCATTTGCGTCCCCAGCCGCAAGGCCTCAGCCGGGGGCAGCGCCCGTGGTTGCTCTGAGGCGACAATCGGCGCCCCCTCAACGCACTCCATGACCAGATAATTCGGGCCAATATCGTAAATTTGGCAGATGTTGGGGTGATTCAGCGCGGCGATGGCCTTCGCTTCCCGCTCGAAACGCTCGCTGAACTGCGCATCGGAGAACTTGATCGCAACATCCCGATTCAAACGAGTGTCCCGGGCGCGATAAACTTCTCCCATGCCGCCCGCGCCGAGGAACGCAAGGATTTCGTAAGGGCCGAGTTTATCACCGGCAGAAAGCGGCATATGGGGAACAGGGCTCAGTGTAGCCCATCTCAGGGCGGACAGCGAACCGCTCCGGAACGGGCCTTAGAGCCGTTTCGCAATTACTGTGGCCTGATAAAGATCGGGAGGTGTGGTTTTCTTTGGGAGAAAACCACGAAAAGGCCCACCGCTTCGGTCTACACCAATTGCGAAACGGCTTTATCGCCAGTCGTCGATCACGTAGGCATCCGCCCGATTAAACCCGTCACTATGCGGACGCTGCATGGCGACACCGTGCATGGCCACGCGATATCCACGGGAACGCATGCGCCGGTAGGCATCTTCGCGTGCCAGGTTTACGCCGGCCTCCATGGTCGCATGGCGCGAGGACGCAAACCCCTCGCAGGAAGCCAACAAGCGGTCGAAACGTTCCCCTGCCCCCGACCCGCCGCGCGCCGCCCCGAACTTGACGTAACACGTCTTCTCGCCACCTTCCGATCCAGGCCCGTTCAGACAAACAGCGAACCCCTCGAGAACACTGCCCCTGTATCGCAAGACGACGTCGCCGGTCCGCTGCGCCAGCACCGCCTGTATTTCGCCCGTAAGATCGAGTCCACGATCGATCTTATGGGTAAGTCTCGAGCATGCCTGGATGGCTTGTTCACGGTGGCTCTTGTTGAATGACGACAACAACGTCGGCGCTTCTGCACTTCTAGCCTCGGACGGGCCGGTCATGATGGCGGTGAGATACCGTGGCCAGTAGCCAAACTTCTGATACAGACACAGATGCTTGGTGCTATTCGAGAATGTAAACAACCCGGTATGACGCACGCCCCATCGCTCGAAGATCGTCATCGTGGATTCGAGCAGCCGCTGGGCCACCCCGCGATCCCAATATTCCGGCAGCACGGTCAAGGGGCCGAAGAATCCAAACGATCCCCAGCGCGTGACCACGTTGGAGCCGATCAGCCGGCCGTCGTCACGCGCGGCAAGTACCTTGACGTGACTGGAGCGCCAGCGCGGCGTCAGTAGATCGCGATCGCCCATGAAGTCGAGTGGATCGGGCACTCCCAGAAACGTTCCAAACGCCAGCCGGACGATACGGCCTGCTTCTGCTACTTCACTTTGTTTGAGCAGACCATCTTTAATGTGCAGATTTGACGGCATCGCCTTAGGCTGCGCCTCCAGGCAGAGTTGTTACCTTCCTCGCACCTAGTACTTTTCAGTTATTGTTTATAGCGCAATTTTCAGTCATCGTGTATCTCAATAGGATTGAGAGAGTGGCCGGAAGATGAAGATCCCAGCACAGCGGCTTTTGCTTCCCATCGTGAGTCTGGCGATGGTGGCTTCCGCAGGTGCGCAGATCCTGCCTGATCCTGCAGAGCTATCACCCCCGGTGCAGTTTTTCGCTTTGCCCTCGGTATCGCTCACGCCCCAGAGCTTCTTTCCGGAGAATCCCGCGCCCCTGGATGGCGCACAAGTGTTACTTGACTTCAAATACAGCGATATCAAGTTCAGCCTGCCGAGCATGATGGAGATTCTTCGCGACCATCGCCACGAAGGCTGGGTGCTCGCTGCCTATCCCGACCCCAACACCGGCCGTCCGCTCATTGGCGCGGGCTTCAGCCTGGATGTGCAGGCGACCGTGCACCCGCAGCGCGATCCCCTCAATCCGCATCCTTTCCTTGAGCCATCGTCGGCTGATCTTTGGCAGGCAGCCGGGCTGGCCCCGGATCGATTGCAGCAGATCCTCGCTCAGTACGACCACCATATGGCCGCATGGTCGCCGAAAACGTACCGCAGAAAGATCATTCACCACACGCTCACCCCGCAACTCACCGAAGAAGAGGCCACTCAGCTGCTGCGCATCTCTGCCCTGCAAGCGATCTATAACGCAAGGGCTTATTGCCGCGGCTTCGACCACCTGACGGCTTCGCAGCAGATGGCATTGAGCCAACTGGTCTTCCAGATGGGCACAAATCTCGAGCAGTTCGTCCAGTTTCTCAATGCTGTGAACAACGAGAACAATGCCCGCGAGCTCGCGCAGCTCGACGGCTATATGCAAACCTACGGCGAGCATTGGAAGACCGTGCAGGGCACGCTGATCGACAGCCAATGGGCCCGGCGCTATAGCGTTCGCGCAGCCGCCGTCATCGCCATGTTTGACCCGGAGTATAGCCAGGGGCCGAATGCCGCGGAAGAGCGGATACAGGCTACCCTTCATCCTCCCGCGCCGCCGCGGCCCAGAAGGCAGTCCACAGCCACTCTACGGGTCGCCAGCTACAAGCGATCCAGCCGGGCACACGGCAAGAAATCGCACAGTTCCCGACCAACCGAAAGCTGACCTAAACCGCTCCTCTCCATCGGCAGCAAAAGCTAGGAACTCCACAGCCACTCGAAACGACCTAGGTTGAGGGTGAGCATTCCGTCGTGGCAAACTGAACCAAAGGTCGCCGTGCACTACACGGTAGGAGAATTGCCATGCAGCGAGTCAAGTTAGGGAAATCGGATCTCGAAGTTCCGGTACTTTGTCTGGGCGGCAACGTCTACGGATGGACTCTGCCCGAGGCCGATTCGTTTCGGCAACTGGACACGGCGCTCGAGGCCGGACTGAACTTCATCGACACAGCCGATGTCTACTCGCGTTGGCTGCCGGGCCATACAGGCGGCGAGTCCGAGACGATTCTCGGCAAGTGGCTGGCGAAGGGAAACAAACGCAGTAATGTGATCCTGGCCACGAAAGTCGGCCTGGACATGGGTGAAGGCAAACAGGGTCTGAGCCCGGCCTACATCGAGCAGGCGGTCGAAGCCTCGTTGCGCCGGCTGCAAACGGACTATATCGATCTCTACCAGGCGCACAAAGACGACCCGGAGACACCGCTCGAAGAGACCCTGGGCGCCTTCGATAAGCTGGTGAGGCAGGGCAAGGTGCGGCACATCGGTGCCTCGAACTACACCGGCCCACGCCTGGCGGAAGCGCTCCAGACCAGCAAAGATAACGGGTTGGTGAGTTACATCTCCCTCCAGCCGCTTTATAACCTGGTCTCGCGCGAAGACTTTGAGACGAACCTGCTGCCCGTGGCGCTGGAACACACTCTAGGGGTAATTCCCTACTACTCCCTGGCGGCCGGCTTTCTCACCGGGAAATACCGCAGCAAGAAGGATGCCGAGGGAAAAGCGCGCGGCGGAAGCGTAAGCAAATTTCTAAATGACTGGGGGTGGGGCGTCCTGCGCGCGCTGGACGAGATTGCTGAGGCGCACCACTCGACCCCGGCCCGCGTCGCTCTGGCGTGGTTAATGGTGCAACCCGGCATAACCGCTCCCATCGCCAGCGCCACCAATGACCGTCACCTGACCGACCTGATCGAGGCGACCCGGTTGAAGTTGGATCACGCCTCGATTGAAAAGCTGAACGCAGTAAGCGCCCCCGCGGCGGCTGTCAAATGAGGAGTTGCGAGCCATCCTGTTTCCCAGCGATGGCTCGCGAAAGCCGCGTCATTCGATCCGTGTACCTGTAGCGGTCGCGCATCCGGTGATGGCCGGTCCCCCGTCCGCCGGAACGAATACCACCGAAGCGGACGGAACCTCAAATGTATTGGGGTCTGATCCCATCTCAATCTTCTGCGTGATAGTCTGCGTCTTCGCCAGCTGCCCGTTTGAGGTAATGAAGGCGACCGAAAGCGCGCGGTACGTTTGCCGGCCCGTGGCGCTCCACACGCCATGACCATCCCCTCGAACCGCTGGAAAGAACATTGGATTGGCAGTGGACTCCACCAGGGTCCCCCCAGCCGAAAACGTGAGCAGCGAAAGGAACGGCTCGCCCAGCGGATCACCGGTTGCGCAGTTGTGCTGGGTAACCTTGACCGTCCAGCTCCCTTCCAGTCTGCCGGCTTCCGGCCCCCAGGCTTCCGTCTGCGCCCCAGCGGCTCCAGCCAATAACAAAGCGCACGCCCCTGCAAGTACCAGTCGATAAAACGCGACACAAACTACAGATTTCATTTGCTTTCTCCTTTTCGCTTACCATCGGGCCGGCTCTCTCTCCAGCCTCCAGGCATATACTCACTCCCGTGCCCACGAGGAGTCTTTAGGCGGATCTGAAGGATTCTGAAAACTTCTGAAGATTGCGAGCACCTTGATGAACGACGCCGAGCTTCCCGTCTATGAGTTTGGAGACTATCGCGTAGATCCCGGGAACCTGCTTCTCTCGCGTGAGGGGCGGCATATTGTCCTGACCCCTAAGGTATTCGACACCCTTCTACTACTGGTCAAGCGAAGCGGAGAAGTGCTGGAGAAGGAAGAATTCCTTCGCGTCATCTGGCCCGATACGATCGTTGAAGAAAATAACCTCAACCAGAACATATCCACCCTGCGCCGCATATTGGGCGAAAGCCGCGGCGAAAATCGCTATATCGCGACCGTTCCGGGCAGAGGCTACCGCTTCATTCCTCAGGTGCGAACCGTTTCGCAGAGGTCGTCGGCGCCGCCGCAGGCGGTGAGAATCGGCGTGTTGCCGTTTGAAAATATTGGGGCTGGTCCTGACCGCGAGTACCTGGCAGACGGCCTCACCGAAGAGACCATCGCCGCTCTCGGCCAGATCGATCCCCGGCACCTGAGCACTATCGGCCGAACCTCGGTCATGGCCTACAAGCGAAGCACCAAGTCTCTGCCGGAGATTGGAAAAGAATTGGATGCGACCTACCTGGTCGAAAGCTCACTGCGGGCCGAAGGGGTCCATTTGCGGATCACCTCCAAACTGATTCGCGTCCGCGACCAGGTGCAACTTTGGTCCGCGTCCTACGATAGCGAGCCCGACAGCATGCTCGCATTGCAGCGTGAGCTAAGCAAAGCCATCGCCGAACAGGTACGTCTCACCCTGTCTCCCGAACGACTTCGGGCTCTGGGGCGCCGGCAGACGCAAAACGCTGAAGCCTATGATCTCTACCTGCGCGGGCGTCACTTCTGGCAACAGCTCAGCCCACCGACCACGAAAAAGGCAATCGAATATTTCACGCATGCCACCGACCTTGACCCAAACTATGCTCTCGCCTGGTCAGGACTTGCCGACTGCTACACCTCAGGCCCGGTCAATGGCGATGCCCCTCCGCGGGTTTTCTGGCCCAAAGCAAGCGAAGCCACCACGCGCGCGATCGACGCCGAGCCTGATCTTGCTGAGGTCCAGACTTCCTTAGGTAGCCTCAAATTCTGGCTTGACTGGGATTGGCCCGCCGCCGAAATCGCCTACCGGAAAGCCATTGCATTGGACCCCTCCTATCCTCTGGGGCATCGTATGCTCGGTGTGCTTCTTTCGCACATGTGCCGGCATGAGGAAGCACAGGCAGCGATCCGCCGCGCTCGCGAACTCGATCCGCTTTATGTAATGCATCAATCGCTCTCCTCGCAGATAGCGTTCGCTGCCCGGAACTATCCTGCGGCCGTTCAGTTTGCCCGCCAGGCCATCGTGGTCGACCCGGATTTCTGGATTGGCCAGCTGCATCTGGCCCAGGTATTGATAGAACAGGGCGAGATGGATCTGGCGCTTGCCGCGCTCAATCACTCGGGAAAGTTCGGAGTGAACTCAAAGGTCATCGCGTTGCGGGGTTACGTCTTCGCCAGAACCGGCCGGCTGGAAGAGGCGCAGCATGTCTTGCAGACACTGCTTTCCATAGCGAAGGAGCGTTATGTTCCTCCCTACGCTATGGCGATTGTGCATGCCGGCCTGGGTGAATTCGAGCTTGCTTTGCAATGGCTCGAGCGCTGCTACGACGCGCATGACGTACATCTGATCTTTCTAACCATGGATCCTAAATGGGATCCACTCCGAAGCGAGCCACGCTTTTCCAGCCTGTTGCAACGTTGCGGTTTCGTATAGAGAAGGATGACGCGCGTAATGTGGATTGGATCTGGTAGCTGCCAGGGAATCCTCCTTGTCCCGAAAATTCAGCTCCTGTAACCTCCAGATACCTCGTGTCCAAAGTAGCCACACTCGACCCGTCCGCCCCGAGATCCGCTAGCGGACCTCTCCAGATTGCAGCCGCCACCATCGGCAACGCGCTGGAGTGGTTTGACATCCTCATTTACGGCTACTTTGCGACGACCATCGCCGGCGTTTTCTTTCCCAATTCCAACCCGGTGGTCTCGCTGCTGCTCGCCTTCGGATCGTTTGGCTTGTCTTACCTGGCCCGGCCGCTCGGGGCGGTCGTTCTGGGCGCTTATGCTGACCGCGCCGGCCGCAAAACCGCGCTCGCTCTCTCCATCCGGCTGATGGTCGTCGGCACCGCCGTGATGGCCCTCATGCCCTCCTATGCCTCCATCGGGCTGATCGCACCCATTGGGATCTTCGCTGCCCGCTTGCTGCAGGGCTTCGCCGTGGCTGGAGAGTTTGGCAGCTCCACGGCCTTCATGGTGGAGCATTCCACCCGCCGCAAAGCCTTCTTCTCCAGCTGGCAGTTCACCGGCCAGCAGATCGCGAAGCTACTCGCCGCGCTCTTCGGCTTCGGGCTTAGCAGCTCGCTCAGCGGACCTCAACTGCATAGCTGGGGCTGGCGCGTTCCCTTTGTTTTCGGCTTACTGGTTGGGCCGGTCGGCATGTATATCCGGCGCAAAGTGGACGAGTCGCCTGAGTTCCTTCAGACCACTCACACCCGCACCCCCATCCGCGAGACCTTCGCCACCGAGAAGACAGGCCTGATGCTGGGCACTGGCCTGATAGCCGTTGGCACCGCCGCCGCCTATTTCTCTCTCTACATTCCCACCTATGCAACCACGCGATTGCACATGCCGCCCGCCATCGGATACCTGGTGAGCATCGTGCTCGCATTTTTGGCCATTGTGCTGACCCCGATCGCCGCTCAACTCGCGGACCGCGTCGGCTGTACGAGGATCATGCTTCCCGCAGCCGTCCTTATGCTGCTTTCCTTCTACCCGATTTTTCTACTGATCACGCGTCGCCCGGGCCTATCCACCCTGTTGCCGGCACTTATTTGGGATACCCTCCTGCAAGTCGCCTATATCTCGGCTTTGCCGGCGGTGATGGCAAGCATCTTTCCGCCGCGCACCCGGGTCACCGGACTTTCTCTCAGCTATAACCTGGGGGTTACCATCTTCGGCGGCTTTGCGCCGGCCATCTTCACCTGGCTGAGCGACCTGACCCACGACAGCGCCGCGCCCAGCTTCTATCTAATGGCGACGGCCGTAGTGAGCATCGCCGCGGTGATCAGCGTGAAGCGCCGCCAGGGAATTTACGGCAACGCGAAGGCGAGCACATAGTCCCCCTGCCTGGTGCCCAGCTTGCCATGGCCGCCCGCCGCGATCACCACGTACTGCTTGCCCCCAAAGACATAGGTCATCGGGGTCGCCTGGCCGCCGGCCGGGAGCAGGTATTTCCATAGCTCTTTGCCGCTTTCGCTATCGAAGGCGTGCAGGTACAGATCCATTCCGGCGGAGGTAAAAACCAGGCCGCCGGCGGTCATCATCGGTCCGCCGAGGTTGATGGATCCGGTCTGCTTTCCGGGAATCAACGTGCCCAGCGGAACATCCCACACCTGCTTGCCGGTAAAAAGATCCACGGCTTCGGTGGTCCCCCATGGAGGCGCGTTGCAAGGCGCTTTGCTTGGGGAGAAGAGGAAGGTGCGATAGAGCCCGTAGGGTGCGCCCTTCTGGTCTCCAAATTCGCCATAGATACGGTTATCTTGCTGCTGGTGGTACTCAGCTTCTAACTTGTCGCGCGGAATCAGCTTCACCCAGGCGATGAGTCGATTGGTATTGGCGACCATGATATGGCGCGTTGGATCGTAGGCAGCGCTGCCCCAGTTCACCCCACCCACGTTGCCCGGATATGCCAGCGTCCCCTGCAAACTTGGAGGTGTAAACATGCCGTCCCAGCGTGAAGCCTTGATCTTATTCCGGCACCACGCAACGTCTTCGGGGGTCGGCCCCCATGCATCGTCGGGCGAGATTTTCTCCGGCACCAGCGAGATGGTCGAGAAAGGCTGCGTCGGCCAACTCTGCTCACCGGGAATATCGCTTTGCGGCACCGGCCGCTCCTCGACCGGAAGCAATGGGACGCCCGTGAGCCGGTTGAGCACGAAGACGTGGCCCATCTTGGTATTGATGACGATCGCCGGCGTGCCGTCTTTCCAGGTGAAGAGCGTAGGCTGCGAGGCAACGTCATAGTCCCACAGGTCATGGTGAACCACTTGAAAGCCCCAAACAAACTTGCCCGAGGACGCGCGTAACGCCACTACCGAATTAGCCCACTTATCGTCGCCTGTGCGGATGCCGCCATAGTAGTCCGGCGCAGAACTGCCGGTGGGAACGAAGACCAGGTCCTCCGCGGGGTCGACGGAGAGCGTCGACCATGCGTTGCCCGCGCCGGTTCGCGGCTTGGTATTTTCGGCCCAGGGGGTGGGATCCCACGTCCACCGTAATTTGCCGGTCCGGCCGTCGAAGGCGCGAACGATTCCTCGCCCCGTATCCACCTTCCAGTTGTCTGCAATCGAGGAACCGGTGATCACCAGCCCGTTAGCGATCGCCGGAGCCGAAGTGACCTGGTAGCCGCCGGTCCACTCCGTTGCGGTGGCTGCATCGAGGGCCAGGTTTACTTCGCCCTTGACGCCAAAATCGAGACAGGGTTTCCCCGTCTCGCCATCCAACGCAATGAGCCTTCCATCCAGCGTGCCCATGAAGATGCGCAGGCGGCAGGGTTGACCTTGCTTACGGTCGGGATCTTCCCACGCGGAAACTCCTCTGGATGAGACCTCGGAGTAATTTTTCGTAAGGTCCACGTGGGGGTCGTACTCCCACAACCGGACGCCGCTCTGCGGGTTGAGAGCGATCACGTGGTTGTAAGCAGTGCTGAGAAAAAGCCGGTTCCCGATCAGGATGGGGGTGGCTTCGAACGCTGCCTTTTTCACCAGCTCAGTTTTCTCTTCCAGCGCTCCGGTGCGGTAGGTCCAGGCCGGTTGCAGTTGTGCGACATTGCTGCGATCGATTTGCCGCGCAGCAGAGTAGCGCGTGCCGCCCGCATCATTGCCGTAGTTTGGCCAGCCCGTCTGCGCCCAGCCCGATAGGGTGATGCCCACTAGAAGCAAGGGAAGCGTTCTTCTCATATGGTAGCTTCCATCGCGATAGATCGCGTCGCGCATAATGCCCTCTTTCTGGAAGCCAAACGTCTCATAAACATGGAGGGCGCGGTCATTGGTTACGAAGGCGTCCAGAAAGAGCCGATGTGCACGATGCTCGCCAAACGCGCGGTCTGCTACTTCGGTCAGAAGCTTTTTACCCAACCCCTGATTGGGAACGCCGACCACCAGGCGTTTGAGTTCCACCGACCTGTTCTCCGAACCCAGCCCCTGGAGAATTGCGAACGCAGCAATCTGTCCTTCCTGATCTTCAAACACGATGTAGGCCGCACCAGAATCGGCGAGCGTTCTCAGGTGCTGTTCTTCCGGCCACGAACCAACCATCGTACGAAACTCGGGAAGTCTCTCCAGCGCGCAAACTTTTGGGATGTCTGTGGCGGTTGCATTTCTGAACCTCATCCAAAAAGATTACTCTGCGGTTCCATTTCACCGACACGATCTGCGGGGGGAGTCCATTCATCGGCATGCGCCCTTTCGGAGTCCGTGTCATAGCCGAACCCGCTAGGAACTGGACGGGTGCCCCTCGCCTCGGAGGTTGTGACTTTTTGATTTCTTTCAGGTTTTGTGGTCGAAAGCCCTGAAGAGCGTCGGCCAACAAGCATCCTCGAGGTCCTTCGACTGCGCGCCAAAAGCCCTTTGTTAAGTGATAGATCTGCGAGGCGCTTCGCTCAGGATGACGGTCTTGTGGGAGTTTTGAAAAACCTTTCGGTTGGGTGTGCCAAAAGCTCAAAACTTAAAAAAGTCACAACTCTCAGGATGACGGCCTTGTGGGAGTTTTGAAAAACCTTTGGTTGGGTGTGCCAAAAACTCAAAAATCAAAAAAGTCACAACTCTCGGCGTACGTGGGCCAAAAATTATATGTTTCGATTGCTTTTCCTACCCCTGCCCTGGAAACCTTGGCGAGCTTCCCCTGTTCCAGGGTGATTCGGCCTCTTTGGGACTATCCGCATTAAGATGCAGAGAGAGGCGTTCTCCAGTGCATCCAGCTATTTTGTCCCGAACAACGCGGGAAGACAGGTTTTCTCCGTCACTGGTTCGAGCTGTGGCCAATGCGGCCATGGGCCGCGAAGATGTTTTGCCATTCTGGTTTGGCGAATCCGATCAGCCCACGCCTTCCTTTATTCGCGAGGCCGCGATCCAGTCGCTGCGCGCGGGAGAAACCTTCTATGCAGAAAATCTCGGCAGGCCGTTTCTGCGCGAAGCCCTCTCCACTTATCTGACAGACCTTCATCGTTGCTCCATCCCGACCGAGCGTATCGCGGTGACAGCATCCGGCAACTCGGCGCTGATGTTGGCCAGCCAACTTCTGCTCACGCCAGGCGACCGCGTGGTCACAGTTACGCCGCTCTGGCCCAACGCGGTGGAGATACCGAAGATCATGGGTGGCCAGGTCACCTGCGTCTCGCTCGAAGTGCGGGACGGCCAGTGGGCATTGCCGTTGGAGAAACTGCTGCAGGCGCTGACCCCGGATACGCGGATGCTGGTACTCAATTCGCCCAACAATCCCACGGGCTGGACGATTCAGCGCGCAGAGCAACGGGCCATTCTCGAACATTGCCGCCGCCGTGGGATATGGATTCTCGCCGACGATGTCTATGAGCGCCTGATCTTCAGCGATGGAATGCGATCGGCTCCCTCGTTTCTTACCATGGCCGACGAGCGCGACCGGTTAATCGTAGTCAATAGCTTCTCTAAAGCCTGGACCATGACAGGGTGGCGCGTGGGCTGGATGGTCGCGCCGCCTGAGGTCTTGCCTGACCTGGCGTCGCTGCTCGAGTACAACGTTTCCTGCGTCTCTGATTTTTCCCAGCGAGCGGGCGCCATCGCCCTCGAGCAGGGAGAACCATATGTCCTTAAAATGCGTGCCGAGTTAGCCCAAACAAAAACTAAATTGACCACCGCACTGCGCCCGCTTCCCCGCCTGGAGGTCCCCGAGGCCGCAGGCGCCATGTATCTCTTTCTTCGCGTGGCCGGAGAAGAGGATTCGCTGCGCCTGGCAACGCGATTGATTGAGGAGGTTGGCCTGGGCCTCGCGCCGGGCAGGGCCTTCGGCCCCGAAGGAGAGGGTTGGTTGCGCTGGTGCTACGCTGCGGAGTGGAAAAAAAACGAGTCCGGCATAGAACGCCTCTCGCGATTCCTATCAAGGTAAGCTTCCACAGGAGAGAGACCATTGCACACGATTAAAATTCTTGCCCTGGGTTTCATCCTGCTGGGCGCTTTTGTGTTGATTGGGCGCGCGCTGGGAAACGGATCGAGAGCTGCCCTCTACTTTCTGCCGCTGTGGCTTGCAGCCGCCGCCATCAATCTCTGGTTTGGGGTAGCCAAAGCAGGCTACTCCGTAAAAGACGAAGCGCCGATTTTCCTTCTCATCTTCGCCGTTCCCGCAGCGGTTGCTCTTCTCGCCTGGTGGAAGCTTCCCACGTGATAAAGCAGTGACGCTGCGTTTGATCCGGTCTGCCCCGGTTGCGCATGGGTTTGATTTTCCTGGCGGCTAAGTCCTTTGTTTCATCAAGATGCTCAAGGTGCTCAAATTAATTAATTTGAGCACCTTGGGTCTTTGACGGCGGGTTGCGGTTCTTCCAGAGGAGGGAGGGCCCAGTACCAAGGACCGTAGGCTCCATCTTTCACGCTACGAACGCCGAGATCGAATTTGGCGCGGCGCAGAGTGGCAACGCGAATGCCGTCGCGGCAGGCGTCGGTCTCGAGGGCGCCTTGAGTTTTGCAGCCATCCTGAAGAGACTGGCGCAACCATTCGCCGACAAACCTGCGTTCGGGCCGGCCTGCACCGGTGGGACGACTGGCCAGCACGTCCTCCAGGGTGAGTGTGCTGGGACCAGTCCACAAGAAGTTTCCGTCCTCGTCAATTTTGTATGCCAGCGGGAGAGCGAGGGGACCCAGGTTCGATTTCACCTGCAGCAAGGCAGGCTTCGACGGTGCGTCCGGAGAGGTTCCGGCGAGAAACTCGGTACGGAGCGCGGCGGAGATCTCGGCGGATCCGTCGCCGCGATTGGCGGGCCGGCCGGGACCACGCCTTTCCAGATGACGAATCAGGAGAATGCAACAGTGATGCTTCTCAGCCAGACTGGCGAGTGTCGCGAGGAGGGTGCGGGTTGGTTTGGGCTGATGGAGGTGAACGCCGGGGTCAAGGAGGTTGTGGAACGGATCGAGAATCACGAGGCGGGCGTGGGTTCGCTGGAGCGCGTCTTCGAGTAGAGGGGGGAGAAGAGATGGGAGAACAGCCGGCGTGGAGAGGGCTCCGCGTAAAACGACGAAGCGCGCGGCATCGCCATTGAGCCTGGCGAAGCGGGGGTGAATGACTTCCGAGCTGTCGTGCTCCGTTGAGGCGTACAAGACGGTGCAAGGTTCGAATTTTTCGCCGGTGAATGGGGCCCGTCCACGGGTCAATGCAGCCGCAATCGCCAGCGCGACCCAGGTCTTTCCCGATCCAGGCACGCCGGAGATCATGGCCAGGGTGCCGGAGGCGAGCCTATCCTGCCAGAGCCATTCGACGGGGCGGAGCTGGAGGCGGGAAAGATAGACGATGTCTGCGCTGCTTTCGGTGGCCACTGGATCAGGGGTCAACGGCGGTGGCGGATTCGGCGGAGGAGCCTCTTCCACTAAGTCCTGCTGTGAGCTGAGAACCTCCTCAGGGCCGGCTGTGACGGGCGGTTGTTCGATCGAGTAAGGCGCTTCCGGCTGCGGGCTGACGGCTGGAGCAGAAAAGGCTGTGGTTCGGGTGCTTAGTCCGGTGATGGTCACGAGGACACACTCCCTCCCTGGAGAAGGTTCCACTGATATTTCGGTTGCTGGCAATATAGATTCGGACTGGGGTGGTTTAGTTCACGGTCAGGGAAAAATATTTTTCGGGACCAGGTATTTGTTGGAACATGCGTTTTTTAGGGTCATTTCCGGTCTAGTCGCCATTTTCCGAGGGCTTCCAGCAGCTCAGTTTGCGCCTCGGGTAACCGTACAACCGGCAGCGTCACCGTCTTTCAGGAGATCAGTCTTGACTTGCTCCCACGGCAGGACGCCGGCAGGATTTTCACGATACCGCCCTTCACGATCATCCAGCTCTCCACGCTGTCCTGCGCTGAGGGCAGGCAGCTCGGATTCCAGGCTTTCCCAAAGTGCATCCAGCAGCTCGAATTTTTCCGCTGCGGATAGGCGTTCAAGGTCTTGAGGCAAACGGCTCATACGCTCGTTCATTTTATAGGAAGCCGCAAAGGTGGAGGGCACCGTTAAAGCACGCCGCTCCATTCCGGAGCCGCGACGTGCCTCACCCCTAAGCGCCCGGAGAAACCCGAGATTCGTGGTCGAGTTCAGGGGAGCGGGCGGCTGCACCTTCCCCAGCTACTGGGATCAAAGCTTCAGCGCCGGGTTACGGTCAGCCGCAGGGGGAAGCTGGGGAAAGTCAGTAAAGGGTTCCGTCTGGTACCAGTAAGCTACGGAGTAAAAGCAATCGGCACGGTCGTTGGCGTGTCCATGTTCGATGGTGTACTTAAGGTATTTGCGAAAGGTGACGGGGCTGTCGGCGTGCCAGCGATAAAGACAATAACGTCCACCCGCCAACTCGGCGCCGCTGATCACATGGGCGCCGTTATATAGGTTGGCAAAGGGAACAGCAGCGCCACGGCCGCCGAAATCCCATGCCCCACAGAAATAGTCTTCCGAGCCGGTTCCATTAATGCTTGGGGTTTTGTCGTCGTCGATAAAGATCATCTCATCGCCCTCGCCCATCCAGCGATCGTGATTTTGTAAAACGCCGAGGGTCACGCCCATCAGATGGCCGCGCCCGTGCGTTTCGGCAAACACGTAGTTGTGGATTCCATCGAGGTTGATTTCCTTCTCCCCCGATGCGAACGGAACGGCGATGTTGGGGGTCGCCTGCCGATACTGGGCGTGAAAATACAGGCTTCGTTCGGGCAGGCTGGGTACGAGTTGGTAGTCGATGTTCGAATAGAAGGCATCGACCGCCTGGCTGCTGTCGTTGGTAACCGTGGCACGCGCCGACTTGCGAAATGGCATAGCGAAGTAACAGTTAAGCGCTTTGACCGAAGAACAATTCAAGAACGCGGACTGATAGAGGTTGTACTCACCCAGGTTCAAGCCAAAAAAGTCGCCCACCGGCACTTCGACACTGGGTTTGGATTCTCCATCCCAGTAAATCCGCAGGACAATTTCTTTCAAATGGAATCGGCTTTTGGCCGCAATGGTGAACCAGATGTGCGTGATGACGCCGGGTCCGTCAGAACTGAAGACCTCCCTGGTCGCAGCCGGCGCAATGGGCCAGGCATCCCCATTGCCGCCGGTGCGGTCAAAGCTGGATTGTTTTAAGGAACGGTAGCTTTGCGCGCAGGCATATTCGGGAAGCTGGTACGCACTGTCCACGCTCGTGACCGCAGCGGCCAATGATTTCGATCCGGCGGTTGCGCCGGCGGCTCCCAAGAGCGCCAGATTGCTGAGAAAATTTCTGCGTAAGAATCGCCGATCTTCCACGTTACCCCTTCCTGACTTGCAGTTAGTTTTAGCGCGTTCTGCTTATGCTTTTATCATCATCTACTTCATGGGAACTCGGGGACGGGACCGGGCGAGTAGCATGTCGCAGAGACAGCGTTACTGCGAATGCGGCGGGTTGGATCTGCCCGAGTTGCTCCATGATGCGGCCGACTCGGGCTAACAAGCCCCATGGCTACCTTCTCGGCTCATACCGCATAGCCATCGCCCCGAGCCGAACTCCAGCCGGCCCACGAGCCTCAAGTCGATACGCTTCGATAGCCCCGCGAACAACGTCGGCCCGTGGCCCGCTAGCCTGGGGTGGACCACGATCTCGTACTCATCGATCAATCCCAGCTCCGCCAACGCGAGGGGGAGCTTTACGCCTCCCACGAACAGTCCCTTACCCGACTCCCGCTTGAGCTGCTGAACGGCCGTCCCCAGGTCCCCGTGCACTAGCTCCGCGTTCCTGAAGTTCCTGGAACAATTCGAGGAATCGAAAATGTTCCAGAAACTGCGCTCAGGGGCTGAAGCCCATTTGGTTTTGCAGTGTTTGCGGCACGACTGAAGTCGTGCCCTGATACAAAGCCGAAGAGGAGTTCTTTAACGAACTTTAGGGACGTGCACTAGCTCCGCGTTCCAATCGACCTGGTCCAGGGTGCTCGACACGACGTACTTCCTTGCCACGTCGATCGTCCGGGCGAAGGGTTCCATCCAATCAGGCCTCGCTCCTTTCTGCGCCGGCGGCCGCCACGCTGCCTCCATCATTTCGTAAGTCACCCGGCCAAAGAGGAGAGCATCCGCTTGGTCGAGGTTTTCCACCGCGTGACGATGTAAGTCTTCGTCCGCGACCATTTCACGATCATCGCAGCACCCGTCCAATGTGACGTTGATGGAATAGCGAAGGGGTCGCATTACGGAAGAGTAGCGCCGGTGGGGTAGATTGGCAAAGTTAGCCCGCTTCCGTCGCCAGGAGCCATTCACGTAACGCATGACGATAACAATTTGAGAGCTGCTCGTGGCATTCGACAGGGACAACGCTACTGCGGAGTTTCGGAGACGAGGGAGATGTAACCACCGTTCGCTCGCGCCACACTGAGGCCGTCTGAGGAGTTTCGGACGAAATAACCCCACGTCATCAAACGCTGCCGGGAGATTCAGGCGACCGGAGTTTCCGGGGGGATATTTCGTCCTGAGGCTCTTTGACGGCAAATCGGTAACCTGCCGCGCGGCCGCCCAAGAAAGACGACTTATGCACGCTTCGTAGACGGATGCGTTTGCTTTAGGGTCATTTCCGTCTGGTCTCTGTTCTTCCGCGTGTGCTTCCGATTTCAACCGGCCCGTAAAAGCTGCGCTTCTGGACGCGCTATCCTGAAGACGCGTTATGATGCATAGAGGTGAGGCTATGCGAACCATAATCGACCTGCCAGACTCCGTCTATCTCAAGGGTGAAAAGGTAGCACGCAGGCAAGGCGTGACGATCGAGGAGTTTATTGTCCGCACCTTCGAGCGTGAGCTGAGAGACGAACTGGAAAGACCTTCCCCTTCCGGGAGGGTAACGCTGCCGCTCGTCCCCTCGAAGGAGCCAGGCACGTTGGATCTGAAAGACTTCGATTTCGATGATCTACTCGCCTGACGTCAATATTTGGATCGCTCACTTCCAATCGGCACGTTCACCATCAAATAGCCACTGAGTGGCTCCAGGCCTTAGACCACCACAAGGTGGCCTTCTGCCGCGTCAGTGAGTTGGGCTTTCTCCGCCTCCTGACCAACGCTCACGTCATGGGGAAGGATGTTCTATCCCCAGCTGGAGCCTGGCGCATCTACGACGAATGGCGGAAGGACGACCGTGTAGTTTTCCTTTGGGAACGTGCGGACTTCAGTGAACAATGGCGGCAATTGGGGCAGCAAATCACGGGAGGTCCCAACGCCTGGACAGACGCTTATCTGGCCGTCTTTGCAGATCACAATAAGGCGACGGTGCTCACGTTGGACCGTAGATTCCGGCCACTCGGAACGGCTGATATCAAGTTTCTTGTTTAGACAAAAAGGGAAAGTCATGAACAGACGGAAGGCAAACCTATCTCTTCCCTCCAGGTGTAGTTCCTTCTGTGGGCGCCCCTGAGGGGCACCGTCCCTTCTGTCCACACGTACTTCTCTGGGTCCAACGTTCCTGATTTCCAGCACGAGACGCCTGCCCAACACGTGGGCGGCCCTTGGTCCAGTGCCGAGGACGTGGATTTTACGTGGTCGATCATTTCCCATGCCACACATGCCATGGTAGGGCCGACGAAATTTGCGCCGTTGCCTTTCCTCCTGGGGAATAGGTATCGTTTCACCGGATCACCATCCTTTAGGGCAGTCCAGTCTATCCCCGCAACGCGCGTGAAGCGTGTTGCGCAGTGGCAGTTAGACAATCCAAGATATGGCTCGCCCGATAACCATGTACTATGCGGCTTGATATCGATGTGCACTATGGTCTTTTACGCACATTCCCGGCCGGGGTCTGACAAAGCGCTCTGGCAGTCAGTCGAAGAGCATCTGGAGGCGGTCGCAGCGGTTACTTCGCGGCTGGGTGGGAAGGTTGGCTTGTCTCATGCAGGCGAGTTGATTGGCCTCGCCCATGACCTTGGCAAGTACTCGGAAGTGTTCCAGCAATACCTTTGCAAAGTTGCAGGTGACGCTGCAATGGAGATGGAGCCGGATCCTCGCCTGAAGGGCAGTGTGGATCACTCTGCGGCCGGGGCACAGATTATCGCGCGGAGCCTCGACGCAGCGGGTAGAGGGTTTGCGGCGGAGCCCCCGAGCGGCCGGACTCCGACAGCACGGAAAGTACACTCCATGGCCGGTTCTCATTGACCGGTTGGAGAGGAGTTTGGCCGCATTTTCTAGCGAAGGCTGGGTCAACCATCTCCCCCGCGAGATATCAGAGCACTGCCTGGCGGCATCAGGGCGGTCAAAGGGAGTTTTCACCCTAACCGTGCCAACGGGTGGGGGAAAGACGTTGGCGAGTGACCAGCAGCGCGTTTTGCACGTCGCGCCCCGTACGGGCGCGTGGATTGAATTGCGCAGGGCGCTTCGACCCAGGAGATACTGGAGGGTTATCCGTCCCTGAACCAGGAACAAGTGGAACTGGCGCCGCTTTATGTCGCCGCGTTTCCGCGTCGTGGCCGGCCCGCCCGCCGTCCCTGGGCGAAACAAAAGCCGTTGCATGTGACACGGTATAAGCCGACAAAAAAGGCGTAGTGGCGAAACTGTTGATCGACGAATGGCTGTACACCTCCTTGCTCGAACTGGCACATGCGGCCGGGCACATCGCAGATCACGTTACCTACCTGGGCCTCGTCAGTTCTAAAGACCGGGAGCTTGTGAAGCTCAGTGTGGAGCAGGATTGCACATTTGTTACGAACAACCGGTCGGATTTCCTAGCCCTTTATCGTCGGACACCTTGCACGCCGGCCTCGTAATCATCGTTCCGAACGTCAAACCTGCTCTTCAACGGCAACTCTTCGATACGGCGCTGGGTTTGATCAGTGAACGAGATCTGGTCAACACCGTGGTTGAAGGCGGATACAGCGGCGAGCAAATCGAGTGCCGCCAGTATCCGCTCTCACTGGGTTTCTGATGATCCAGGACGAAGTAATCCCGGCCCTCAACGCGGTGATTGCTTCGCCTGTCCTGGATCTGCTAGCCAAGCCAAACAGAGTGACGGCGCTGATGGAAACGGTGGAAAACCAAAAGCAGGTTTACCACCGCTGCCACAGGCCTTGGAAATCCCCCCAGGATTTCCACACTCCTACGGCGGGTCGACTGCTTTTCAAATAAGAACGAAAACACGCCTCAATTAACGGAACTCGGCGTGTCTCTGCGTAGGGGTGCGGTCCGCTCCATGATGCGGCCGACTCGGGCTAACAAACCCCATGGCTACTTTCTTGGCTCATACCGCATCGCCATCGCCCCCGAGCTGAACTCCAGCCGGCTCACGAGCCTCAAGTCGATACGCTTCGATAGCCCCGCGAACAACGTCGGCCCGTGGCCCGCTAGCCTGGGGTGGACCACGATCTCGTACTCATCGATCAATCCCAGCTCCGCCAACGCGAGGGGGAGCTTTACGCCTCCCACGAACAGTCCCCTACCCGACTCCCGCTTGAGCTGCTGAACGGCCGTCCCCAGATCCCCGCGCACTAGCTCCGCGTTCCAATTGACCTGGTCCAGGGTGCCCGACACGACGTACTTCTTTGCCACGTCGATCGTTCGGGCGAAGGGTTCCATCCAATCAGGCCTCGCTCCTTTCTGCGCCGGCGGCCGCCACGCTGCCTCCATCATTTCGTAAGTCACCCGGCCAAAGAGGAGAGCATCCGCCTGCTCGAGGTTTTCCACCGCGTGACGATGTAAGTCTTGGTCCGCGACCATTTCACGATGATCGCAGCACCCGTCCAATGTGACGTTGATGGAATAGCGAAGGAGTCGCATTAAGGAAGAGTAGCGCCGGTAGGGTAGATTGGCAAAGTTATCCCACTCCGTCGCCAGGATCCATTCACGTAACGCATGACGATGACAATTTTAGAGCTGCTCGTGGCATTCGACAGGGACAGTGTTACTTGCGGAGTTTCGGAGACGAGGGAGATGTAACCACCGTTCGCTCGCGCCACACTGAGGCCGCCTGAGGAGCTTCGGACGAAATAACCCCACGTCATCAAACGCTGCCGGGAGATTCAGGCGACCGGAGTTTCGGGGGTTATTTCGTCTAAGTCTCCGGGTGAACCTCCCATCCACCGTTTCCTTGATCGCGCACCTATCACTTTACTTTTGATAAAATGTAAAGCTAGGAACCACCGCAACATGGAAGCCACCCTCAGCAGCAAGAACCAGGTCACCATCCCAAAGGCGGTTCGGCAATATCTGCACCTCAAACCGGGCGACCGTTTCAGGTTCTTTTTTCAGCCCGATGGGGCCGTTGTGATCCTGCCCAGGATCCCCACATCGGCGCTCAAAGGCAGCTTCGCAAGATCTTCCCGGCCGGTTTCAGTCGAGGAGATGGATGCGGCAATTAAGGCCGGCGCGACAAAAAGATTCCGCTGATGGTCGGACTCGCTACGAATGTGATTTTGCGGTACCTGCTTCAGGATGACCCTAAGCAGACAACTCTAGCCAACCATATCGTCGACCAGGTACTGAACGACCGGAACCCCGGGTTCATCAGCCTCGTTACTGGCCTCG
This sequence comes from uncultured Acidobacteriaceae bacterium, assembly GCA_963788515.1. Classification (GTDB taxonomy): domain Bacteria; phylum Acidobacteriota; class Terriglobia; order Terriglobales; family Acidobacteriaceae; genus PALSA-350. The sequence continues at coordinate 257,430 of CAWBGZ010000013.1, read as the reverse complement.
AGATGGTATGGGTGCTCCGTAGTCTTCTAAAGCAAACGCCTACTGAAATCGCGACCGATCTTGAGCACCTTCTTGCTGCAGATTCTCTCGAAGTTCAGAATGGGCAACAGGTCTTCGAGGCTGCATCCGTCCTCAAACGCGGTACTGGGGAGTTCGAGAACGCCTTGATCGGTGCTCTGAGCGTCTGGGCGGGCTGCCTGCATACGTTGACATTTGATAAGAGAGCCATGCCCCTACTTTCAACTAATTTCCTGATCTCGACCATTGCAGCGTCGGGGTGACGGCGTCGGGATGTTTACTAACTTAATGTGACCATTCAAGCAAGGGTGACATCCCGTCTGTCACTCCTCAGTGTATGAACAGGAATGTTAATGATCAGAACCTTGTGTATCTGGGCTATTGTGCCCGCTTTATACCTGCTCGGTCCGGGTGCGATTGGTCGAGCACAGGATCTGGCGATAACGCGCGCCACTGTCTACTCCGCGCCCGACGCGCCGGCACGGAGGGACGTGACAGTTGTGATCCGTCATGGAGTCATCGCGGGGGTCGGGGAGCATCTGCGCATCCCCAAGGACATCGAGACGATTCCCTGCCAAGGCTGCTTTGTGCTTGCCGGTTTCTGGAATGCGCATGTGCATTTCATGGAGCCGCAGTGGAACGAAGCCGTGAATCAGCCCGCAGATAAACTGGCACGCCAGATGAGCGAGATGCTCACCCACTCGGGCTTTACGACAGTGGTAGATACCGCCTCGGACGGAGAGAATACGATTGCACTGCGGCGGCGCGTGGACAGCGGCGAAGTCCTGGGACCGCGCATATTTACCGCGGGCATCCCTATCTTTCCCGCGCATGCGTTGCCGTACTACTTAGCGGAACTTCCCGCAGAATTGAAGGCAAAGCTGGGGCAGCCTGAGACGGCTGCAGACGCAGTGAAAATCGTCGATAAAAATCGAGCGGCCGGATACGACATCGTAAAGCTCTTCACCGGTTCGATTGTGAGCCCCACTCACATCATTCCGATGCAGGTAGCGATCGCGCGTGCAGCGGTCGATGAGGCACATAGACACGGGCAGCTGGTCTTTGCGCATTCCTCAAACCTTGAGGGGACGAAAGTGGCGATTGACGCCGGTGTAGATGTTCTGGCGCATACGCCGGAGGTTACAAATGGAATCGATGAGGCGATGCTGCGGCGCATGATTGCGCAACACATGACGATCATCCCGACACTCAAGCTGTTCTCGCGCGACGATGATATCGCGAACATTCGCGGGCTCGATTACCGATTTCACCAGCTTGGCGGAAGGCTGGTTTATGGCACCGACACCGGGTTTCTCCCGGATTACGACCAGAGCGAGGAATTTCGTCAGCTGAGGCAAGCTGGGTTTGGCTATCGCGAGGTGCTGGCAATGCTGACGACGGCCCCGGCGGAGCTGTTTCATCTATCAGAGCGCGAAGGCAAGGTGATGCCAGGAATGCGCGGTGATCTGACGATTCTGTCAGAAGACCCGGCGTCGGGGCAGCCAGAGGCGTTCACCAAGGTCAAATATACGATCCGTGGCGGCACCGTGATCTGGCGCGCAAATTAGGCGGCAAACCAACGATGGTCGGCCGACCAGCGAAAAACATGAGGTTCCGTTCATCTTGAAGCACTGGTCACGCTCAAATCGCGCAGAGTGGCTATTGCCCACCACACCTCGCCGGAACATACTGAAATCCTCCGGCGCTCGATGACAAAACAACGCAGCATAACATCAAATCTCGGGCTCTATGTCTACGGTGGAGCCGCCATCTTTCTCGGCCTTCTGGGCCTGGTCTCCGGCGACTTCGCCACCACCTGGCAGAACGTCGGCCCCAACGTCCCTCTGCGCGTACCGCTTGCCTATCTTACCGCGGTCATTGAGCTCGCCGGGGGGATCGCGCTCCTCTTGCCCCGCACCGCACGTGCCGGCGCTCTGACCCTGACAATTGTCTACTCTGTTTTCACGCTCATCTGGGTGCCTAAGGCCTTTGTGAATCTCGGCAATTACGACCCCATCGGCAATGTTTTTGAGGAGTTCGCCCTGGTCGCCGCCGGCCTGGTCCTCTACGCAATCTACTCGCCAGCCGGTTCATCCATTGCGCGCCGCGGGCCCTTCTTCGTGGTCCTCTTTGGTATTTGCCCCATTTCCTTTGGCATCGTCCACATCATCGACATGCCCGGCCTGTTGGGCTGGATCCCGGGTTGGCTGCCGCCGGCCAAGATGTTCTGGGCCTACGCCACCACCATGGGCTTTTTCGGGGCCGCCGTCGCCATCCTCACCGGTATCATGGCGCCGCTTGGCGCGCCTCCTCACTGCGGAGATCGTGATCTTCGAGCTGCTGGTCTGGATTCCGAATCTCTCCGCCGGGCCAAGCAATCACTTCAATTGGGCGGGCAACGCCATCTGCATCGCGTTGGCCGGCGCCAGTTGGGTCGTTTCCGACTCCATCAGCGCAGCGGCAAAAATCAAACCCATCGCAGCAGAATCCCCTGGGAAAGTAAGCATCCCCGCCTGAGTTTCGCGACACTTTGTGCAAGTCTGCATTCTTAGGAAGAAGGCGGAACAGGCGGGGTACCCCTGATGAGGCGCTGCGTGGATAACAACTTCGAGATTACTTCCAGGTTGTCCGTAATACGCTTCGAACTGCAATCAGCCAGCACGGAACGCGATCCAGATGACAATTATTCATCTGAGTATTGCTTTTTTTTTTGCATGCTGTGATCGTTCCGTCATCAGGATTTTGATAAGTCGGCTCAAACATTGTTATGTATCTCGTAGTCTCACCCCCGAGGTCCATGGCTGCGATGAGACCGTTCTTCATGGTGAACACGTGCAGAACCTCGCCGTCCGAAAGAACATCTCCTTGAAGGCTCTTGACGAGTTGGTGCACCCTGACGCGGATCTTACCTCCATCTTCTTCGGTCATTGCAAGCGGTTCGACATGCGGATCGAACTCACCCCATTGTCGAGTCCAGTAGGCGCGGATCTCTTCCTTTCCGACGACCTTGCCGCCCTCCGAAGCTTTGGGCCAGTTCACGTCCTGCGTCATCAGGGCTAATGCACCGTCGATGTCCCGCTTGTTGAATGAGGAGTACGCCTGCTCAATCATGGTCTTAGTATCTGCCATTCAGCCTCCCAGGCGGGTACAGGTTACAGAATTCCTTGTTGCACAGCTTGATAGACAGTCGGAACGGTAGGCTGGAAGCCGAGGCTGCGAAGCCGTGATCCATCCATGCGGCCCATCCATGGATCCGTTAACGGCTCCGCTGACGGCTCGACGGGGGAACCAACAAGGCTGGCCATCTCGTAGAGGGTGGTCGGCGCGTCGTCGCAGATGTTGACGATGCGCCCGTCCATTGCTCCGGTCAGAGCAAGGTTGACCGCACGCGCGACATCTCGCTGGTGAACCAGACTGAACGTCCTGGCCGGGTGCCACTTGAACCTCGCGGCCAGCCCGGGTACGGCTAACAGATGTCCGTCCCCATCCCCGTAAACAAAGCCGAGACGGAGGATGCTCCATCCAAGTCCACTGTTGCGGAGTTCGTTTTCCGCAGCGATCTTGCTTGCGGGATACGCCAACTTCGGGTTGGTCGCGTCATCCTCGAGGCCGGGATGGGATGCGTTCGCATCGTAAACCAGCCCGGTGCTTGCCATCACGAATCGAGCCTGTGGAGCGTGGGCTTTCGCAGCCGCGATCAGGTTTTTTGTGCCATCTAGATTAGCCCGCCAGATGTCATCCTCACTCTGCGTCCGGAAGACCGCGGCAAGGTGAACGATCGCCGAAACGCCCTCCATGGCTTGCTTCAACGAATCGGCATTGAGAAGGTCGCCTTCCACGGGCGTCGCTCCAACGGGAACTGCCTTGCCGGGCCGTACAAGCGCACGGCAGTCTATGCCGGCGCCTGTGAACCGCCGCAAGAGCCGCGAGCCCACGAGTCCCGTTCCACCAGTCACTAAGATTGTCATTCTTGATTTGCTCCTGCGATATGTTCGTTGAGGCGTTGCGTTGCGGCCTGCAGCACACGACGAGCTATCGCCAACTCCGCGGGGTCGGCACCGTCGAATGCGACTGCCAGAATGAGTTCGGTCGGATTGGGCAGCGATTTCCAAAGCTTCATGCCCGAACGGGTGATGCGAAGCATACGTTGACGCTGATCCTCGGAGTCGGGCGTTTGATCGACCAGACCTTTGCGCACCAGGGTTGCCACGACCCCGCTCAGCGTTGCCCTCTCGATCCGGAGCATGTGCACCAGATCGCGCTGCATCGTCGGTCCCTCGTTCGCTAGCTGAGACAGTACATACCACTGCGTGGATCCAAGGTCGTAGGGACGCAAAACAGAGTCCATCATCGCGCGGGCCGCGAAGTACAACCGTTTCGCCCACGCGCCCACCGAATCATGTTTCAGCTTTTCTCGCTCGTCCGCCATCCGCTCCCCCAATTCGATAGCTACCTTACGAATTATTGCAAGGTACCGAACGAATTGTCAACTCCGGTGCGCACAGACGGAATTCACCGGGGTTCGTCGCCGGCAGCCCAATACTCGGCGGAGATTCGGTCGTGGGTTACCGGGGCGGTGATAGGTTTTTCCCGGTTCGCTCGTCGCCTCCCGCCGCCGTCAGGAATCCGGACGCGAGAACGCCGTCGCCGCTCTCTTAATTCGGCGACGGATGATCCACGTGATCGATCACCAGCACCGGCACAGCGGCCTTCTGCGCTTCCAGCTTCAGTCCGAGTTGCTCCTGGATCGCCGGTGAACAGCGGCGGCGGCGCGTTCGCGTCATCCGCCGCGCGGCGAGCGCGTTCCGCCTCATCCCCGCAAACTGCGTTTCATCCGGTGTCCACTCAGCGTGAAATCCCACCTCCCCGTCACAGTCCCGTCTCGTCTACCACCGGCTGGCCGAGAATGTTGCTTTGCAGCAAGCGCGCGAAGTCGTCCATCGTGGCGCTTTGCGCGCCAGCACGCCCCGAGGGTACAACAGTAAAGCTCGGCGTTAACGACGCGTCCAGCTCTTCGTCATCTTCGGCCCGTCCTTGCCCACGGTCAGGGCGTAGGCCGCCATCTCCCGCTTCTCCTCGTGAACCTTCAGAGCGAATCGCTCCGCCAGCAGCTTCTGCAAGATCACTCTCTCCTGCGATTACGGCTAGGCATCCCCGGTGTATCTGGCTTCGCCTCGATGTCCCATTTGTCCGTGTCCATCCAACCCGGCTTACCCACGATATGTCGCGCGGTCGGTATACGCAAACTCATCAGGAAGCTGAGCGGGAGGTTTTTGATGACCAGATTCTCTCCTTGCACGGTAAGCATGACAGTTTAGTTTCCCGGCTGGGTCGGTTTGATAGTCGCCACCTCCACACCTGGCTTCGCGTCCGTGGCCATCGGCAGCAATCCGCGGCGGCGGAGCAGGAATCGCCCACTCGGTCTCCGGCGTCGCGCGCTCCAGCACCAGAGGAGAGGAGCCATTCTGCGTCACGTCCCGCTGATCGAATTCCCGTCCGCCGACATCTTCCCCTCATACGTCAGCCTCGGGAAATCATTCACGAACCGCAGAGTTCCCTTCTCGAAAGCTGACCAAACTGCCGGCCATCGGCGGCTCGTTCTGGTCGAGGCTGTAGAGAGTCGCGCTCAGCCCGCCCTTCTCATCCTTCGCGATCTTCAGCACCATGCGCAGATCGTGGCCGTCCGGCGTGTGCTCGTCCCCTGCCAGATCCCGGAGATGCCGCCCTTCTCGATCCCATTCTCGCGCGGGCTGCGTCTGTCCGTTGCGCCGCGCGTAAAAAACCCGCCGCCAGGGGTACGCCCACCGCCAGCACACAGGCCAGCGCCAGCATCGCCTTCCGCCGCAGGTCCAGTTTCCGCACGCCCTGTCCGGACATGATTCGCGCGATCCGCTGCTTCAGTTCCGATCCTGTCACACCTGAGATGCATGCGATAGAAGGCTCGGTATAGAACTTGCAGACGTTGAGAATGCTTTCCGCATAGACCGCCGCCTCATTGCCGAGCTGCAAAACGGCTTCGTCGCAGGCACGCTCACGCTCCTTTACCAGTTGCCTCTCCATCCACCACACCACCGGATGGAACCAGAAGATCGCCTCCACCAGCATGTGGATCGCAGAGGTTAGATTGTCCCGGCGCCGTACGTGGCATACTTCGTGCGCGAGAACGGACTCCAGATGCGCGTCGTCCATGTGACGCGCGATTCCCTCCGGCCACAGCAAGACGGGGCGGATGATGCCAAAGACTCCCGGCTCCATTGAGTTGCCTGAAGGCAACAGGGGGACTGACCTCGGCAATCCTGCTAGCCGCTCCGCTTTGCGTAGGAGGTCAACCTCGCGTCCCTCGATGAGCGGCCTTGCCGACCGCACTAATCCGGAGATTCGCAGCCACTGCACACACCAAAAGCTCATCATCGTGATGAAGCCAATCAGCCAGACCGCCGTTAGCATGAGCGGGAGAATACGAATCGGAACGTGGGAAGCTGTCGGCTGCGCAACGGGAATAGCAATCGGCGTATTGAGGGCCGTTACCTCCAGGAATGGCTGGCTCATCTCTTCGATTGCGACGTAGGCAGTGGTCTTCGGCGCCACCGCATGTCTGGGCCAGGGCACATGGCTTCCCAGGCCGACCAACAGCGAGAACGGAATCAGGAACTTGGCCGATGCTGTCATCCACAGCCAGTACCGTATCCGCGCCTGGTTCTTCCGCAACAGGAGTGCGAGCAACGCGACGATGCCAAGGAAGAGGGTGGACTGCCACAGGTGATTGCACAACTCACGTATCCCATCCGCCCATATCGGAGAAAGAGATTCGGGGGTCATAGCGATTTGCCCTCTCGCTCCAGTCTCTTAATTTCCCGCTCGGCCTCTTTCACGTCCTCCAGCCTCAGCTTCCCGGACCTCACAAGATGCATCATGACCAACTGGGAGCGTCCGCCGAACATCGCGATGAGTTCATCGATCAATCTCAGTTGAGCTGCATCTCGGGAGATGAGCGGCGCAAAGAGGTGGAAGTTGCCAACCTTCCTTGTGCGGCGCACGATCTTCTTCTCTTCCATCCGGTAGATCGTGATCTGGATGGTTCCGTAGGACGGCCTGGACTTTTCGGGAAAGCTCTCCTGAATCTCGCGGATGGACCCCTCGCCGCGAGTCCAGAGAGTTTCCATGATCTGTAGTTCGAGCTTTGACAACTTGGGGCCGGGCATTAACCCTCCAACACGTGTTGTATCTTCTATAACACGTGTTGTAGATGTGTCAAGAACGAACCCTACTGAAACCTCGGATACCGCACGCTCAGCGCCACCTGTCCTTGGGTCGAACTGAAGGATTTGTCTTTCAGATTTGCGAATGAATGAGGAATTGGTTAGGCGGCAAGGTGTAATTGCCAAAGGCTGTTCTTAAGGCGCGGCTCACTCAATGCGCAGGGCCCGTACGGGGTCGATGGAGGCCGCGCGCCGCGCCGGGATGATGCCGGCCACGGCAGCCGTAATCACCAGCACTCCAATGGCGATGCCCATGACCGGCACATTGACGCTGGTGATTTCAAAGAGCTGCGATTTGACGAAGCGCACGCAGAAGATGGCCACCGGGATGCCGATCGCGAGGCCGGCAACGGCCTGCAGCATGGCGCCCCTCATGACCATTCCGATGACGCGGCTGCGCGCCGCTCCCAGCGCCATGCGGATGCCGATCTCCGGCGTGCGGCGCACCACGGTATACGCTGTGACGCCATAAAGGCCGATGGCGGCGAGCAGCAGGGCCAGCAGGCCGAAGAGAGAAGTGAGACGCGCAATCAGGCGCTCTTGTATGAAGCGGTCGTCAATCTGCTGCCGGAAGGTCTGAAATTTCACGATCGTTAGATTGGGGTTGATGCTGGCCAGGGTCTCACTGATGGTCTTTTCAAACCCGTCGATGGGATGGCCGGTCTGGATCACCAGTGCGCCGGCGTACATGGACTGGTCTTTGTCGAGCTGGTAGTCGGGGTCGTTCGCGCTGCCGGCCCGTTGCGTGAGCGGCAGAAAATACATGGCGTGGTTCTTCCAATAAATGCTGGTGTAGGTGGTGTCTTCCACCACGCCGACGATCTCATGCGCTCCATCGCGGCCGGCCTGTCCGGGGCCGGAAGGGCCGAAGGAATGGCCGATGGGGTTGCGTTTGCCGAAGAACTGTTTGACGAACTGCTGATTTACCACCGCGACGGGCGCGGCGTTCAACGTGTCCTGCGGCCTGAAGCCGCGGCCCATGACGACATGGGTGCCGACTGAGTCGAAGTACTCGGAGTTGCCTTTCACCCAGGACGCGCCTTTGTTCAGGTCCGGATCGCCCTGAACTTTCACGCCGGTTCCCCAGTTGTTTTGCTCCATGGGCGTGTAGGTGGCGAGACCTACTTTGAGAACACCGGGAATGGCGTGGAAGCGGTCTACGATGGTCTGATAGAGGGGCTCGACCTCACTGTTCTTGTAGCCGGCCGCCTGGGGATTGATGTGCGCGATATAGCGGTTGGTCGCATCCAGTTTCATGTCTACGTTTTCGGCCTTGTTGAGGCTCTGCGCAAAGAGCCCGGCGGCGACGAGCAGCACGAGGGAGAGCGAGGCCTGCAGAACCACGAGAGATCGCTGCAGGAAGGATGCGCCGTGGGCGGTTGTACGCGCATTGGAGCGCAGGGCCTCGGCGGGATGCGTGCGCGCGGCCATCAGCGCCGGCGCCAGTCCAAAGAGTATGCCTGTGAGGAGCGAAAGCGTAACCGCAAAGCCGATGACCATGGGCGAAGGCGAAGCACTGACCGGCATGTTCTGCTGATTAGGAAAGGCGAGCGCCAGCAGTGCGTGTGCTCCCAGATAGGAGATGCCGAGGCCGAGCAGGCAGCCCATACCCGACAGGAGAACGCTTTCGGTCAGGAGCTGGCGCACAATTCGGCTGCGCTGCGCGCCCAATGCGGCGCGGACAGAAAGTTCCGCGCGGCGGCCCATGCCACGCACCAGCAGCAGGTTCGCGATGTTGGCGCAGGCGACGAGCAGAACCAGCGCGGCAATCCATTGCAGCAGTTTCAGTTGGTCCTTGTAACCTTCCTGCATGTTCTGGATGCCGCCGCCGCCGGGAGTGAGCACCACATGGGTGCGGGGCAGAGCCTTTTGCGCACGCTGATCCGTAAAGGTCTTCAGCGTCGCATATTGCTGTTTGAGCAGAGTGCTCGCTTTGGACTGGAGGGCCGGCAGAGAAGTTCCCGGCTTCACCCGGCCGATGATGTAGGCCCACTGCTCGTCGGGATCGGCGAAGTAGGGTGCGCCGATGACTTCATCCATCGCATTCATGGGAAGGAAGTATTTGGGCGGATTGGTATCGATGCGGTCTCCGTAAAATCCCTTGGGCGCAACGCCGATCACGGTGGCCGGCTTCGTGTTGATGTAAAACGCGCTTCCCACAACGTGCGGATCGCCTGCGTAGTCCTGCTGCCATGTGTCATAGCTCATCACGGCGGTAACAGGCGCGCCCTTCTGATCGTCGGCATCCGCAAGCAGCCGGCCCGCCGCCGGCGAAAGACCAAAGACGCGGAAGTAATTGCCGGAGATGAAGGTTCCCATGACGGATTTCGCGACCGTCTGGGGGCCGGCGCGACGGACCGTAATCGGCCGCCAGGCATAGCCGGACTCCATCGCGGCCAGCTCCTCGAACTCCGGCAGGTTCTTCTTTAACATCAAGTAGGTATCGGTGGAGAAGAGCGAGTAGTCTCCGTCGTCGTTCCATCCGTCGTTGACGCAGCAGTCATCTTTATCGCCGATGCGGATCAGGGTTCTGGGATCGGTTACCGGCAGGTTATGGAGCATGATGGCATTGACCAGAGTGAAGATGGCCGAGTTGGCGCCAATGCCGAGCGCGAGCGTAAGCAGCACGGTCACGGTGAACCCCGGCGTCTTGCGAAACTGGCGGAATCCATACGCCACATCCTGCAGCAGAACTTTCATCGTCTACCTCCGCACACGTTGGCCTGCATAGAGATAACGGATTACCTAACCCGGAAGTTCCCCGCAATGGATGAGTGCATTGGAGATTTGCCACTGGTCGAGAAAGCCGTAACGAGTCAACGGTGATTGAGGATTCGTTGGTCCGCTCCAAGCCTCTCCAAAGAACAAAGAAAGCGACCCGCTGAGGGCATCTTGCTGACTCGCTACGCGGCTACTACTTGGCGCTCGCCGGCGGCACAATGCCGTTCATTCGTAGGTACTCCACCATCTGGCCATAGTGATCATTCCCGTGGGCCGCTGCAAAAGCGGCAATCGTAGCCCGCGTGCTGAACCCGTCGACCGGCTTGATGGCGACGAATGCATTTTCTGTCGTGATGGTCGCAATCGCCTTGTGCGCGTAGGCGAACGATGCTTCCAGTGCAGCCACCGCTTCGTCCTTGGTCGTAATGGAGCCGATCGTCTTCACGTCGCGGTCAGGCTTAATGCCGCTCCAGCCGAAAAAGAAGTAGTTCGCCTGCGCCACGTGCGTCACCTGTGCCACAAAGGTGCGCACGGTATCGAACTGCGTCGTTTGGCCCGGAGCAAAGATGCTTTGCGCCGGCGCGAAACTGTACTTATCGGCTGGCATAGCCTTCGCTGCACCCACTACCTGGAACTCCGTCATGGAGAGCAAACCGTCCACTGCTTTCGCAGGGTCTTCCTTTGTACCCACCGGTGGCGACGGCGGGGGCCCACTCATTTGCGCCCGCATCTGCATACCACCACTCACCATGACAGCACCTGCAAGAACCAGAGCACGAATACGCATTGTCTATCCTCGATCCAAGTTCGTTTGAAGAGCGACCCCAGCTTACCAGACCTTCCCTGGCCGCCCTTCGCAAGCCGTGAAGGAGATCTCCTACTGCATTTGATACAGTCAACCAGCGCCTTTGTGAGGCAACAGAATATTCGGGAACTTTGATCCCTGCCGGGACGTATCTCCCCCTGTAGCTCAAGGCTAAGGAGGACCTTATATCTGTGCGTATTCAGTGATTCCTGGCTTAAGCGGCATCGGTTCGTCGATAACCAAGGCGACTCTTCACTCATCCGATCCTGGTGTCCTGTCCCTGAAGTTCCTGGAACAATTCGAGGAATCGAAAATGTTCCAGAAACTGCGCTCAGGGGCTGAAGCCCATTTGGTTTTGCAGTGTTTGCGGCACGACTGAAGTCGTGCCCTGATACAAAGCCGAAGAGGAGTTCTTTAACGAACTTTAGGGACGGGACACTGGAAGGGTTGGTCTAGTAGAACGCTGTTCGTTTTTGGAAAGCACTGTGCGAAATTGGACATCATTTGATTCGAAGAGGTGACCGCCAAGGCTCATTTGGGATCTGCAAGCCCTGGTTCGAACCCGGTCCAATGGCTTCAAAGGGTGCTGAACGAATTTCAGATACCCTCGCTTCCTTAGTCGAACCGCACGTTTACCTGCGAGAGACGCAATCCGTGCGACGGTTTCTGGTGAGTGCTCGCCGGAGGATGTCAGGCGTGGCCCACAAAGTGCTTCGAAACTCAGATAACGGCCCGGCTTTCCCCTTCCGATAGGAGGCGCTGATGCAAGTACTGCTACAGGATCTCCGTTTTGCGTTCCGGCAAATCCTCCGTAACCCCGGTTTCTCCCTTACAGCGGTCCTTTCGCTCACCCTTGGCATCGGCGCAACCGTTGCCGTCTACAGCATCCTCTACGACGCGGTGCTCCATCCCTGGCCGTACGCGGGAATCGACCGGATCTGCGACGTCTGGATTACGGATAACGCGGGCCGCGATGGTACCTGGGGGCTGACTGGTCCGCAGATTCGCCAGCTTCGGCAGACACATGCCGTTGAGGACATACCTGCCTTCGACTTTACCAGCCAAACGGTCACGGGCAGTGATTTACCCGATGACGCCACCGCGATCATGATGACCGGGTCCGCTTTCCAGTTCCTCGGCCTGTCGCCCTTATTGGGCCGATACTTCGTCCCCTCCGACGCGCCTGACGGACAGGATCCTCAACCCGTGGCAGTGCTGAGTTACAAGTTTTGGCAACGGCACTATCGGGGCGATCCTGCCGTTGTCGGAAAGACCATCCAGCTCACCCACAAGACCTACGCGATCCTTGGCGTGATGCCGCCGCGCTTCACGTGGATGGATGGCGATGTCTATTTGCCCTTGAAGCTGGAATCGGATCAGGCGCATCGCTACGGGACGAAGATCAAGTTGAAGCCCGGCATCAGCATGGCCGCCGCCGAGAGCGAATTCCGCCCCCTCTACCAGGAGTTCGACCGGCAAACCCCGAATATCTTTCCCAAGCAATTCAAGATCAGCGTGCGCGGTCTGGCGGAGACGTACACCCGGGATCTGAAGAAGACGATGGTCCTGCTTTTTGGGGCCGTCGCGCTGCTGCTCGTCATTGGTTGCGGCAATGTCTCGATCCTGCTCCTGGCGCGGGGCACGGCGCGACAGCACGAGTTCGCCGTCCGCTCGGCCGTAGGAGCCAGCGGCATCCGCATCGTGCGCCAACTGCTCACCGAATCGCTGCTCTTATCGCTGACCGGAGCGGGGCTGGGCATCTTTGTCGCCTACCGAAGCATTGGGTTCCTCATCCCGCGCCTGCCGGACCACTCTTACCCTTATGAAGCCGACTTCCACATCAATGTCGCTGTCCTGTTTTTCAGCGTAGGCCTGGCATTGCTGAGCGGAATCGTGTTCGGCCTCTTCCCTGCACTGCAGTCGGCGCGGCCGGAGATCAGCCAGGTCATGCAGGCCGGTACGCAGCGGCTGACGGGCAGCGTGAAAGGCAGACGCCTGCACACCGCGCTGGTTGCGGGACAAATCGCGCTGACCCTGTTGCTGATGACGGCGGCAGGGGCTGCCATTCAGGCATTCATTCGCATGAACCGCGTGGCGCTCGGGTATGAGCCGAAGCACGTGATGTCAGTCGTCATTCCGGTGCGGGAAAATGCGTACACAACATGGGCCGACCGCAGCCGCTTCTTCGAGCAGCTTCGGGAGAAAGTCGCAGAAATACCCGGCGTGGTTGGGGCAGGGATATCGACCAATGCCACTCCGCCCGATAGCGGTATGACCGTTCCTGTTGAAATCCTGGGAAAGCTCGCCTCCCAGGCGCAGGATGCGCACGTGGAATTGGTCAGCCCTGAATACTTCACAACGCTGCAGATTCCGCTGCTCAGGGGGCGCTCCTGGGAGCAGAGCGAGATCGCGCGTGGAGCCGCACTGGTCCTTGTGAATCAGGCATTCGTTCGTCACTATCTTTCCGGCGGGGACGCGCTGGGGCATTCGGTTCGCATCGCGCAACTGGTAAACACTCCTCCCATTCGGCTGGCCGCAACTGGAAGCGACGGATGGCTGCCGATTATTGGAGTGGTCGCCGATTCGCTGGATGACGGGTTGGATAAGCCCGCCGCACCCGCGGTCTACGCGCCCTACACGCTGCTGACGTTGCCGTTTACCCAGGTCCTGGTGCGCACAAAAGGCGAGCCGCTTGACATGCTGCATACCGTCCGCCGGCAGATCGCCTCCCTTGATCCGGACCAGCAGATCTTCAGCGATGTGCGCGACCTTGAAGGCTGGATCCAGCGTGAGCCGGAGTTTGCGAGGGCGCGTCTCATCTCCATGCTCTTTGGCGCATTCTCCATACTGGCGCTGAGTCTCGCCGCGGTAGGCCTGTACAGCGTAGTCTCCTATACGGTCCTGCAGCGCACCAGTGAGTTGGGGGTTCGCGTGGCCCTCGGAGCGCGGCGCCGCGACGTGCTGAGCATTGTGGCGCTCTCTGCTGGAACCGGCGTTAGCCTTGGTATCGCCGCCGGTCTTGCGCTTAGCTTCGGACTGAACCACATCATGGGTCGTTGGATCGAAAATGACACCCATGATCCGATCATGGTCTTGGCCGTCTCCACGGTGCTCATTGCGGTCGCCGCGCTCGCCTGCCTGGTTCCCGCGCGTCGGGCCCTTTCTATCGACCCGATGATTGCGCTTCGCTGCGAGTAGGCGAGTCGCCGGCAGTTGCAACTCCGAGTGACCCACCAAGGCGCATCTCCACGACTTACCAGGTTGGAATTATGCTTTGACGAGGCTGAGCTGCCATCCGATCAAGGCATGTCTGCAGGTTACGGCACCTGACGACTCCGCGGCTGTGGCGGCTTCACTTCTCCGGAAAGCCGTTATCCTTGATCGGAAATGCCTCGGGCAGGGTGCTGAGGGGGCGAGAAATTGCTCCGAGGTGGCTTCGCGGAACTTTCGTTCTACAATGCTCCGCGGGCATACCTTCAACCCTTCAACGACTCCTAAGTAGATATAAGCCGTTTCTGCTTTGAGGCACTGGATCGGCCGAATCGCTTGGAAATTGCGCCCTTCGGCAATCGCGGTACCGTTTGAACTCCCGCCCAAAGCGTTGCCATCGTTTGCTCGACCACGAGAGCCTGGTCAGGCAGGTCAGGCACAACCCCTTGGATAACAAAGAGTGTGGCGAGGCCAAAGATCGTAAACCACCAGGTATGGGCTATCACTATGTCATTCCTATTTGGCAATCCTTCATCCCTGGCAACATCGAAAAAAAGCCGCACGAAACGTCCGAACAAAGGCGCGCCAATGTCGTTGATGTACTGTCCAGCGCGGACGCCGTTTCGGTGCTCAGGCCCGAAGAAGACGTTGCGGAACTGCTGTGGATGGGCAATGCAGAATTGAATCAAGCCGCGCGAGGTCGCAAAAAGGCGCTCTTTCGGTGCGAGATCTTTAGCGGCAATCGCGTCGAAGTTCTGAATCATCAGCCCGATCGTCTCGCGGCTCAACTCGGCAAGGATATGTGATTTGTCCGGAAAATGCTGGTAGATCACGGCGTGCGTATAACCGATTTCTTTAGCGATCTCACGAAGCGTCACGGCTTCGTAACCGCGATCGGCGAACATTTTACCTGCAGCTGCAAGGATTTCGCCCCGCAACCTCTCCTTGCGCTCTACCCGGCGACTTGGTGATGTGGATGTCACTTCGATAGCTTAGCCCCTTTTGGCGATTTATGCAACCGCTTGTTGATTTACAACCAGTGGTAGTGTAACCAGTGATTATTTTGCAACCATTGGTTTTTTCTAGCTTCTAATGATCAGGTCGCGCATTTAGGGTGGGCGGCCAAATACGAAGCAAAAGGCGATTCATGCGACAGATAACTGTGGAAACTCACGGGACTAGCGGAGTGCTAGCTGCGCAACTCACAAGCTCTGGCGTTCGCAGCAGAGCATCACTTTCGTTCTAACAAGGAGAAAACGAGCATGTATTTAGTCATGGGAATTACTGGAAACGTTGGGGGCGCCACCGCGCGCCATCTGCTGATGCAGGGCAAACAGGTGCGAGCCCTTGTGCGCAATCGCGAGAAAGCGACGAAGTGGGCAGACCAGGGCGTGGAGTTGGTGGATGGAGACTGGAACGATGCGGCAGCCATCGCGGCGGCTCTCAAAGGTGTTGAGGGCGCGTTTGTTATGTTGCCGGGTGTATGGGCCCCCTCGCCTGATTACAGAGAAGCAAAGGGCGTGATTGCGAACTATGTCGACGCGCTGAGCAAGGTGGTGCCCCAGCGGGTGGTAGCCCTCTCATCGATGGGCGCGAATAGAACAAGCGGGGCGGGGATCATCACGGCCTTATCACTCTTGGAGCAAGGTTTTCGCAACCTGTCATCTCCGGTCGCATTTGTGCGCGCAGGCGGCTTCTTCGAAAACTTTCTTTTCGGCTTCCAGGCCGCCCAGGGCGGAACACTACCGGTCTTCTACAATCCTACAAACCGGAAATCGACAATGGTCGCGTCAGACGACATCGGCGCAGAGGTGGCAACGCTCCTGACAGGGCCGGCGTGGTCAGGGCATCGTGTCATCGAGCTGGGTTCGATGGTAAGCGCGGATGAAGTGGCCGGACAGTTGGGTGAAGTTCTGAAACTCGACGTAAAAGCCTTTGCAATCCCGCGTGCAGGGTGGGCGGAAGCGTTCGAGCAGTTCGGCGTCCCGAAGGGCCACACTGGACCTGCCGAAGAAATGTTTGACAGCGTTAACGCGGGATGGATGGACCTCGGAATCGCGGGTACGGAGCAGGTAGCAGGTACGACGTCCGCACGCGATGTGTTTGCGGCTGCAAAGAACCGCGTCAAGGCGTAAGTCCGGGGCAAGCTGAATCAGCCCGGTTCCTTGGAAACCGCGGCGCCGACGTCAAGAAAGATCGAGGTCAAACATGAAAGTTCCTGTTTTGGCTGCAACGGGCGGAGCCGGGCGGCTGATCGTCCGGTTCCGCTCTGGCGAAAGGCCATTCCGCCGTGGACCTGGTTTGCTCGGGGGCGAGCGCCGATCTGCAGGGAGTGGACAGAATCGAGGGCGATGCTCGTTGCGAGGGCGACCTCACTTGTTCTCTTGCGGTGAAGGGTGCAGAAAGCCCCCGTTGCATGCACGGCCCGGAGGTCGTCCCGCCCATGCAGCGCGTTGATTTCAGTCGTGTACAAGCGCCGGTTATTGAGGAACGATTTAAACCATTTAAACCGCAACAGGAGGATCTTTTTAATATGAAATCTGAACACACAATAGATAAATCCGCGCGGGCAGGTCGAGCGACTCAAATAGCCGCGATGGTAATCACCTGCCTTGTCGCCGTCATCTGGGTGTACTTCGGAAGGTTATATCTAATTCACGATCCCGGCGAATGGAGGATTGCCAATCAGCAGCTCGGATACCCGCTCTATATCATCCCTCTGATCGGCGTGACCCACATCCTTGGTGGCGTGGGCCTTCTGATTCCCAATGTGCGTCGATTGACTGAATGGGTTTATGCCGGTTTCGCGATCAATCTTTTACTCGCGTTCTATTCACAACTGAATGGCGGTGGCAGTACTTGGGATAAATTTGATCCGATTCTCGTCATGGCGTTCGTTTTTGCTTCGTATGTATTAAGACGCTGCATGCGCGCGAACAGGTGGTCGATATGACGGGAACACGCTCGGCGGGCAGTTTTGCTTTTTCCAGTCACGTCGCGGAGGTCCAACGAGGAGCCGGCCCACCACTCATCCAAACGCAGGTGCGAAGTCGTCCCGATAAGTCACACTGTGTTTACTGACTTTTGGGCAGCGAAAGCTCAAATGGCGAGAACAGTCACTCATTGAGCGTTCAGAACAATTCACTTGGACGAATTGGCTATACGGACAGTCGGCCGTTCGGCACGGACCTCGAGTTCCCGTGAAACGTTAGGGATTTTCGGTGACTTGCCCAGCCCGTGGGCCCTCTGGCTGAGGGAACTTACCCAAAACGACTTTGCAGGAGAATAGCGTACGTCAAGTTAATTTGGGGCGGAGGTGAATTTGCAGCGAACCTGTCGGATTGTTAGAAAATAGGAAGCGAAACGCTGAAAGAAAGGGCAGACCCATGGTGAAGGCGGCCTCTTCAACCCCAATGTTGCGTGTCAGGGACGTGGATCGCTCCGTACTCTTCTACGAACAACTTGGCTTCAGGCTCGTCGATTCGGAGGGTTCGCCACCGGGTTGGGCGCGACTGCACTGTACGGACGGCGCAATAATGCTGTTAGCGGATCTTCCCTTTGATGTCGTGGTGGCAGCGTCTAAGCAGATGTTTTCGCTGGTGATGTATGTATCGGATCTTCCCGTGCTATGTGAGCAGTTGAAGGCGAGAGGCACGAGGGTGCCAGAGATTGCATACCCCGCATATATGCCGAGCGGAGAGATAGGTTTGACTGACCCTGATGGGTACGCGGTGACTGTTTGTCACTGGGGCCTGGAACAGCAGAATGCCTGGGAGGAGCGTCTTCGTAAACGCGCTTCTCCTCAGTTGGCCAACGAGTAGCCTTCTGAGACACCGTGGGCCTTCCGCCGCTTGAAGCGGAGTTCCCGTGAATGGGGTTCTCGCTAAATTCACGCCCTCGGGCTGGGCGAACCGGGGAAGTTACCGAAACCCACGACTTTTTGGGAGGTTGGAGTCAAATCTCCGAGATACCGGTTTTACAGCCAACGGAGCCACAACAGTATTCGTAGACACGCCCCGACTTCTGGGTTACCTATCCGGACCGCTCTCTAGAAGTGCACAATGGTCTTGCAACTAAACAGTCCAGCATCATGAAGCTCAGAGGTTACATCGACGAAAGCCACGGTCCAGAGCAGGACCTATTCGCCCTTTCATGCGTCATGGCCAGGCCGTCTGACTGGTTGGAGATCGTGCGCAAATGGAAGCTCCACCTCGATGCTAAAAATAAGGCCTTAAAGAAAGCCGGGAGGCCAGAGATAACCCGCTATCACGCGACCGACTGCAGTGGCTGCAAACGAGAGTTCAAAGGCTGGGATCGCGACGAGCGAGACGAATTCGTGCGCGGCTTATTCAGCATCATCGGAAGCAAAGGTCTCCATACGACCGTGTTCGATATTTCTCTCGAAGAGGTGTGCGCGGTTTTTCCGGAGTGGTCTGATGACCGGCTCAAAGCTGGCTATCGTCTACTTACGAAATTTCTGCTGTACCTCACTGGTCAGGATTTCAAGCATTTCTTCGGTGACGGTCACGCAGAAGTCAGATTGTTTCACGATCAGACCTCTGGCAATGGAAAATACGATCCCACGATCGCGCGCGCTTTCGAAGAGGAGTTAGCGAAACCAGACTTTCCGTATGGCCATAACTTCAGCACGATTGCGCCGGTGACGTGGCAGAGCCAAGTCGAGCTACAGCTTGCGGATCTGGTCGCTTTCGAATGCTTCAAACAGGCGTAAGCGCGAGAAGAAGCCCGCAAGTCCCGCAAATCCTTCGAGGCGCTTCTGAACCTGGAAGCCTTTGGGATTCATTCGAAAACTTTTCAGAATGAAGCCCTGCTGCAGTACCGACAGAAGATGATCGACCTGGGTGTCGTAATAGGACCGATCAGATAATGTCTTCCCTCGATGCGGTAAAAAGTGCAAGCGCAATCATGGCCAGCGTCGGCGGTGGAGGCGCGATCGTTTTAGCCCTCCCCAGAAGAGTTCGATCGACTTTCCATCATGCCCTATGCGGTCGCCGCGACATCCTTATCGCCACCTGTCTGAGTCGGCTTGTCGGACACTTACCCGCAGCGGACCGACATCCCTCGATCAGCACCGCAGATTTCCGGATAGCCGGTTTTACGGCCTGATGAAGCGTCACGATAGCGCAACGCGTTGCGGAACTGCCAGAGATACGTATACTGTCCGTGCGCCAAGCAAGCTGGCGTGTTCCAGTCGGTGAAAGTCCGGCCCAGGTAAGGCGTAGCTGCCGCCTGGTAGTGAGTGTTGCGTGGTGGAAGGTGACGACCACTGCGAAGCGTACACAGCGATTGTGTGGGGTGGGCTATTGAGCCGCGAAAGATACTATGCCGCTGAGGCCGAGGCCGTGGACATCGTCGAAGGCAACATGTGTGGACCCGCTATGCGAGGGTCTATCGCTCAGCCGTGGTCGAAGACCCTATCACGCACAAAGGGAAGACGTCGGAACTTGGGAGATCTCGCGTTTGGCCGGGCGAAGGTATGTCGCTCCGGTCCGCATGGGGAAGGTGATGAGCCGAAGCCTATGATGAACGGACGCGAGAAGTCAGACCCCGCGGTAGTAGCTGCGAAGTCCACGAACGAAGCTGCGCAACCAGTGGAGGAGTGGATGGAGCCAAGGGCGGGGACCAAGGGAAATGCGGCCTAGCAAAGCACGCTCCGAACTCAGTGTCGGGCTGGGGTGTCACATGCGCTGGGTCACATACGACGCGCCGTGCATTTCGGCTTGGTCGTCAAACACCTGAGGTGGAAGCCGGATGCGGGAAAGCCGCACGTCCGGTTTTGTGCGGGGGGCGCATAGCAATATGTGTCCCTACCGCGATCCAGAACTCCCCCGACAGGAACCCTCTTGTGCCGCAGGAAACACTGTCTCCGGCCGTTCAAATAACCGAGAGATTCGAACTCGCCAAGGTCTCGATCGCCTGACAGTTTCGCTGGCTGCTAATTCTCCGAAGGTCTCTGAACGTGATCGACAATCAGGATAGGCAGAGAAGCCTTCCCCGGCTTCAGTTTCAGACCTAACTGGTCATTCAACGCTCCCGTCAAAGAGGGCGCTTCCGGCTCAGTCGAGAGGGCCGCGCCCGGCGGCGCTGCATGATCCGGCTCCGGCGTCCATTCGAGTGTGAAATCGAAAGTGCCGGTCAAACCCGTTTCATCCACGACCGGACGCCCCAGTCTCTCGATGCTGGGAAGTGCCCCCGCAATTCCATTGATGGTTATATTGCGTGAACCAAGCAGCATGGCATGGTTCGGCCCCGGCACAAGCATCACTGCGTTGCAGATAGGCGGGAAAACATCGCCTGGCTTGACGGGCGGTCCATTTTCAGGCAGCGGACCCTTGACGTCGCAGGGAGTTCCTTCCGCATGCGCACGCAGCTTTGGACCCATCTTGCCAGGCTTATTCAGCACCAGGGAGAAAACCGGCACCTCCCGGTTCTCGTAGTGGGCCGACAACCCGAAGCGATCGGCCAGGAGTGATTGCATCATCAGGCGCATCTGGTTCTTGGTCGGATTCCCTTCCGCCTTCGCCCGGATCACAAAGGAATCCGTCGATATCCACTTGTCCGGAGGGGTCACCAAGGTATGGATCTCCGCCGCGGTGGGGCGGAGTTTATACGCGAACGTGATGTAAACCTCGAGCGGAAAATCAGCGTAGAAGCGGCCGTGCGGGTTGTCGACATCGAAATCATCGAGATCGTCCAACGCGAAATTAGGCGGGGTGAACGCCCCTGGCTTGCTTTGGTGGATCGAGGCAACTTCAAAGGACATTTTGCCCCCGGCCCTGGTCTGCCATTCAGGTACCGCAGTCTGTCCAGCGGATGCTGATTGCGCCCTGCCTTCGCTCGCCTGTAACGCGCCAAGAGCTAAGGGCAGCCCTACGCTCAGGATTGCAGCAGTCATAAGAATCAGTTTCCGACGAAGGCTCAGTCTCTGCCCCATGTGTTTCGCCATGATGCGAGCAATGCGCTTCTTCAGATCAGCTCCGCTCACTCCGGAGACACATCCGAGAGGCGATTCAACATATGATTTGCAAACCTTTAGGATCCCCTCAGCATAAACGGCTGCCTTACCGCCGGATTGAAGCACCGCTTCATCGCATGCCTGCTCCCGCTCCTCCACCAGGCGCGTCCCGATCCACCACACCAACGGATGAAACCAGAAGAGCGTTTCCACCACCATGTGAATGGCGAATGTCATGTTGTCCCGTCGCCGGACATGACACATCTCGTGGCCAACGACAGCGTCCAATTGTTCCCTCGTAAGGCGGCCAAGAATACCCTCAGGAAGCACCAGAACGGGACGGAAAATCCCGAACACGCCGGGCTCCAGCAACGACGACGAGGAGTACACCTGTAGGTCCACTCCAAACGCGAGCGGTACAGCCGCCCGCACCACAGCACGGAGCCGGAGCCACTTTCTCGACCAGGAAATCGCGACCATGAGAGAACCGCAGGCCCACAAGACGGCGAGCAGCGGGAATACCACGCTATGAGGAACAGCAACCATGGCGGTTCCCGCTGCCGGTACCGCAAATCCATCGCTCTGCGGAAATGGCAGCGCAAGCTGCTCCAACGCGGATACGATCGCAGGCCTATGCACCGGAGCCGCAACTGCAGAGCGGAGCCACTCACCAGCATCGATGAAGAGGGAAAACGGCACCAGGAACTTCACTGAAGCAACCATCCACAATCGATATCGGGTGCGGGAATAATTCTTGCGCATAGACAGGGAGAGCAGCCACACAACCACGGTCATACCTGTCGACTGCCAGAGATGGTTGCCCAGAGTCGCAGTAAAGGCTTGGTTCGTGACTTGGTTCCAGAGCACAGGTGTAGTTACGATTGCACCTCATTTTCTGAGAGGTCTTGCAGTAACTTTTCCGCTTCACTCAGATCCTGGCGAGAAAGCTTTCCGGATTCGATCAGATGCGCCATTAAAGGCAGCGACAGTCCTCCAAACATGTCCAACAAATCATCCACAAGTCTTCGCTGTGCGAAATCGCGGGAGACTGCCGGAGAGAAAATGTGGAAATTGCCAACCTTCTTGACCCGTCGCACACTCTTCTTCTCTTCCAACCTGTAAACAATGGTCTGCACGGTTGTGTACGCTGGCCTATTCCTGGCGGGAAACCCCTCAAGGATCTCGCGAATGGAGCAGTCTCCCTTGGACCAAAGGATGTCCATGATCCGATATTCAAGCTTTGACAAACTTGACCGCTGCAATTGATCTCCTAACGCTGTAGGAATGTTTACTACTATTGTAGGAAGTCGTCAAATGGAATTCTTTGATGCGCGAAAGGTGGCTTTTCAAAGCAAAGTAGATTCCTACGGAGAGCGTCAAAATACGCGTGCGCCCATCCCGCAGTCAGTGACACTTCGCGCAGAGGAAGTCGCTCGGGACCGACGGGCAATTCTCAAACAATGGCTCGATCTCGGGGGTTCCAGACACATGACCGCCAATCCGGAAGCAATCCACGCGCCTTCCAGATTGGTACCGAAAAACGCCGCAGGGTCCCGGGAAGAATACGGCGACAGCTTTACCCATTCACCGTCAAGAGTGTTCGTGCGCTTCCATAGGTATACTGTCGCCGGTTTAGCCGGACTCGATCCCGAAGATGCTCCCCTAATGCTCCGCGACTCAGGAACAGAGCACGTTTATTCGCTCGCTTGGATTGCAGCAAAGTGACTTTCACTACCTGGTCATGGTTGAGGCCCTGGCTCTTCGTGTGAGCGCAGCAACCACATCGCTATAGTAAGGATCGCCGAAATCCCCACGATCATCTCCGCCCAAATGAAGGAGAAATAGTCACCAAGTGCCCCCACACTTGGCACCCCAGGCTGGACGTTTCGGATCGCCGGCAAGCCGAAAATCAGCGAAACAGAGAGAGATAGGGGAACCAGGTCCACGCGTGGACCGGCTGTTGCCTTGAGCACCAGAGCAAGCAGGCTTATGGCCAAACCGCTCATCAAGATCATCAGAAAGATGGAGACACTAATTACATTGTCGGCTCGCCTGACTCTTAACTCGATACCCGTGATTTTTAAACTGCTTTCGCGAGAAACATTTCCTTCAAATTTGAAGCCTGGTGTCGATGCCGACAAAGTAACCGTAAGTGGAACGGTGGCGCTTTGTTTCAAGGTGGCTGCGCCAAGGGCAAGATGATCGCCCTGCAGCGCTGTCTCTCCAGTGCTTTCCGGAACCTTCGAATTCTCTGTCTGTATCGTTCCCGCAGGCGTGGTCACCAGCAGCCACAAGGTCGTACGATACCGATCCAACGGATATCTGTTTAACTCGCCATTCAAAGGAAAGACCGCCTCAATGCGGTTCATTCGCTTTCCTTTAGGAAACTCGAATTCCTGTTGGCTTCTTACGTTGTTGGTCAGGAGCTTTAAATCAACCGACGGAGTCACCTCGTCTTGAGCCAGTTTTCCCTGGGGCCGCAGTGCTATCTGTACCGTCAACTCTTGCGTCGCCGGGTTGACTCCCGTAGCCAGCACCGAGATGGCGACGTGGTCAGTTCTATCCGAATCGTCTCGCAGCTGTAACGAACGCCGTGCGCCCTCATTCAGGTTACGAATAATCACGGCGCAGTAGAGGATCAGGAAACAGCTGAAAAAGAGAAACCTGAAGCTGACGATCCTCTTCCACATGCTTTTCAGATCCCTTCTGTAGAAAGCAGTCCATCTACCCCGCGCAAGCTCTCAACGCTCAATGCACCTCCGCAGGGCTGTGCGCTTGTTCGTCGCTTGTGGCGAGCAGCTGAGGTTCGGCGAACACCCTCCCACTCATCACAACCCGCCAGGTGGTCAGTGTGTTCGCAATGTCATCCAGAGGGTTCGCGTCGAGAAGCACGACATCAGCTACTTTGCCAGGCTCCAGGCTGCCCAACAGATCTCCCGCTCCCACCGCGGAAGCGCTTCGCTGCGTAGCGATCTCCAGTACCTCGATCGGTGAAATGCCGGCCCACACGAAATACTGGAGTTCGGCATGCAGCGATTCGCCGTAGTTGTCTTTCGGATTCAGTGAATCGGTGCCCGCAAGCAGGGGTACGCCCGCTTGATAAGCGCGCTTTAGCTCGGCAATCATCGCCCTGCGAAGCGGTGACCCTTCCGGAAACAGTCCAAACACGACGGCCAGGGTCGGGGTCCAATAAGTCCCGGTTGCGGCAAGCAGTTGCAGGAGATCGTCGTTGTACACGTTCACGGGAAGCATGTGTGCCTTCATCGCGTGGCCGATGAGAGCCCCCCTGATAATCTCCTCACTGAAAAGACCGTGAGCCGACACCGGGAGCCCTTGCTTGAAAGCCTCTAAAGCAAGGGCGCGGTGCAGTGGCCATGACAACGTGAAATAAGACTTTACGCCGACCACACCCTCTTTTTTCTCCAGGTGAACGATGTCTCGCAGTTGCTCATCTGAGGTGCCATAGGCCGACCCGCCCCAGATGAAGGGCGTTGCCTCAATCATGCTGCCGTAATGGAACACCCGTGGTACAGGCGCCCCAAACCCATTGCGGCGGTCCGCCCAGGCCTGGAGCGTGCCGGTGTCGCTGCCCATGTCTGCCACTGAGGTGACGCCGTACGCAATCCACAACTCCATCTGACTGACATCACGAGCCGACTGAGAATGGATGGGAGTCGCGGTGTGCGTGTGCATGTCGAACAGGCCCGGAATAGCGAACCGGCCGCCGCCGTCCACCACTTTCAGGTCTCCCGGTAGCGTATGACTCGCCTCGGCTCCGATCCACTTGATGCGTCCGTCCTCGATCAGCAGCGAGGTGTCCTCAGTGAAACCACCAGCCTTGAAATCGAGAACGCGCACGTTGCGGAGCAATAGCGGCGGTGGAGGTTCTGTCGACAGTTTCAGCTGGATAGGCACTTGTCTCTGCCCGCCATCCTTAAGCGGATGGAGCCACACGTCGGCCCCCGTCGAGTAAATGAGCGAGGCACCGTCCGGCGTGAAGCTGAAATTGTGCCCGCCCAAAGGGGAGAAGCGAAACGGCGCGTTTTCCTTTATTGGTTGCGAGCTGAGCGGCGCTACCCAGATCTCGTCGTTGCGACGGAAGGCAAGCCACTTGCCGTCCGCCGAAACCTGTCCATTGGCGGCGAAGGCTGTAAGCGCGGTGATCGACTCGCCGTCGCCGGTTGTTTCGGCTGGGTAGCGATGAACTTGTCCGTTAGTGGTGAAGTACACCCACTTGCCATCGCCCGAAAACTGTGCGGCCGGCTGCCAGCGCGGTGAACCCTCAACCAGCTTCTGCTGTTTGCCGCTCACAAGATCGGCCAGGTAGACACAGGGCATCTTCGGCTTCAAAGGTCCTGCGGGCGGCTCGAAATATGTGTAAACGAGCTTCGTTCCATCGGGGCTCCAGGCAGGCTCGTACCGTCCGGTACGCCCTTCCGATATCAAGGTGGAGCTTTGGCCGGTTGCGAGGTCTAGGATCCTAAGCTGCTGCGTTTCCCCTTCGCTGACTTGATAGGCGAGCCTCTGGCCGTCGGGCGAAAGTGCCGCCGGTCCCCACTCAAACCCGTTGCTGTCGAGCACTCGCTCGGCCGCGCCTCCTGAGATGGGCTGCCGCCAGAGATAGCCCGCGGCCGTGAAGATCACGCTTTTGCCATCGGGAGTGAGACGCGGGGTCAAGATGCTTTTGGGGGATGCGGTGCGCTTTTCTGAATACACTGGTAGCGGCGAACCCGGGTAGAACTCGAAGGCAATCTCCGCAGAGAACTTCACCTCATCACGTTTGCCTGTCGCTGCATCGATGCGCCAGAGCTTGCCTTTCTCGCCGAAGTAGATCGCGTCCCTTGCGGCGCCGAACAGCGGGCGGGGTTTGGGATTAGCAAGCTGCGACAAATAGACGCGGGTGCCTGGGCCGCGGCTCTCAACTGTCTGCGTCAACGTCTGTTGGATGGCCCAACAGTCCTTTGACAGTGGCCTCGCCACCCTGGGGCACCGTGACGTAAGCGAAGTATTCAGGCTGGGGGACAATCCCTGCCATGGGGGAGGCGGACTTGTAAACCCGGAGATAGACACCCCGAGGATCTCCGGGATCAGCCGCAATGTAGTCGACCACACCTTCGACGGTTAACGCAGTCGTTACGTCGCCCTTTTCGTTCAACACCTTAATTTGGCTCACGGCGGGCGTGTCTTTGGTCTCCATCGCCAGGACCGACCACAGGGGCTGCCCATCGGTGAGAAAAGCCGCGGCGGACACAAAGCCGGGCTCGGTCAAAGTTTCGAGCTTGTCGTGGGCGAACCTGATCCTGCGCACCTGGGTGTTCATTGTCATGGGGCCGACGAACTTGAAATTGCCCGCGGGGCCAATGACGCGATAACTCAGCAAGACAAGGCTCTTGCCGTCCGGCGACCAGACTGGCCGGTCAACCCACGCCTCGCCGGTGAGTTGATGAATCTGACCACTCGCTAGATCAAGCACAAAGACGTTGCCCTGGCTGCTCAGGTCGCGGTCGGATATGAAAGCCACTCGCGCGCCATCAGGCGAGATCGCGGGCGCTGAGTCGTAGTACGGACCGAAAGTCAGTTGCTTGGCCACTCCCCCCTTTGTAGGCAGCTGAAACAGGTGGCCCAGCGCGGTAAAGATCAGCCAGCTTCCGTCGGAGGAGACCCCCACGTCGGGATCAGTGACCTCTTTGGTTGCGATTTTTATGGACCGCGTTTGGCGATTCTGAGGGTCTTGCGACGACACCGAAGCGGCGGCGCCAGGCTGCACAAGTGTCGGGGACCCCCTCATCGGGGACGCGAGCAGAGAGCTACTTTCGCCGTTGACGTTCATTGCTTCGTCCTCTTTCCCTAGAGTTAACGTTCAACTGGTCTCGGCCGGCCGACCAGGCTGCATTCAGAAAGGACTGGGCTTTGCGTGGCCATTCACCGAGGCGGTGTGTAAGGGTCGGGCGTGCCCATTGGGATGAGCGGATGCTGTCTCACGCTCATTTCGAATCCAGCGACTATTTTGAACGCCGGATGCAGTACCCAGGAGTCCAGTGTTGGTGATTCTTCGAGCGGATCGGTGTAGAGATTGATGATGTATGGGATTAAAAGCTTCAGCGGCGGGTCCATGGGCGTGTCCTGCTTGTAAAAATGCACCTTCCAGTTGCGCCACTTCACCGCCATCAAGGTATTCGAGTTCCAGATGGGAAACCCTTCGCGGGCTGATTTCTCCGATTTGCCGAGGAAGAAGCCAGACTGATCCAGGCTGTCTATGGGACGGTCGTCAGGCACCTTGGCGCCGGAAAACGCGGCGAGGGTCGCGAACAAATCTACTCCGTGCACGATCTCGTTGCTGGTGCGGCCGGCCGGAATCTTCCCTGGCCAGCGCACCATGAACGGCACACGAAGACCGCCTTCGAGCGCGGTAACATAGTTGCCGCGCCATGGGCCTGCCCAACCATTCCAGGGTTTAAAGAATTCCGCACCGTTGTCGCTGGTGAAGATAAAAATGGTGTTGTCACGAATGCCGGCTGCGTCTATGGCGTCGAGCACCTGCCCCACGTTGTAGTCCATCTCGGCCAGCATGTCCGCCCAATCCCCGTTGCCGGTTTTACCGGAGAACGCCGGGTTCGGTAGCGTGGGCAGGTGTGGCTGGGTGAGAGCCAGGTAGGCAAAGAAGGGCTTGCCCGCTTTGGCATGCCGCTCGATGAAACCGACCGTGCGCTTGGTGGTCTCCGCATCCATGAGCCGGCGCTCGTCAAGGTCGTAGGCCCTCACGGCACGGCTTTTTTCGCCCTTTTTGCCCTCCGTGATTTCTTGGCCGGGGACGATCTGCGGTGAGTAGCCGGGCGAGGCCGGCCATCTGGCCTCGTCGGTAGTGCGCGGGATGCCATACCACTCGTCGAAGCCCCGGTCGTTCGGCAGCCGGCCGTCCTGACTGCCGAGGTGCCATTTGCCCCACATACCAGTGGCGTAGCCCTCATCGGACAGCGACTGAGCAACCGTGATCTCCCACTGGGTTAAACCTTCCGGCACACCACCAAGCGGCACTGCGTACGTACCCGAGCGCATCGAGAATCGGCCGGTCAGCATGCTGGAGCGGCTTGGCGTGCACTGCGCCTCCATGTTCATGTTGGTCAGGCGAAGCCCTTCGCTGGCGAGTTTGTCAAGCCGCGGCGTGGGCGCGCCACGGAGAATGCCCCCTCCATAGACGCCCAACTCGCCGTAACCCAAGTTGTCCGCCAGGATAAGAACAATGTTAGGTTTTTGTTCCGTTGCTTGAGATTTCGCGTCTTGTTTCATTTAGGAGTTTCCTCACTCAGTCCCGCAGCAACACCGTTTGGTTCGAAAACGCGAGTTTCATCCGATTATGGCCCATTTATTTTATCTGAGCATAGGTATGCTGCGCTGTGCGGTCGACTAGCAGTTTTCGTAGTCGGCTTCGAAAAGATTGCCAGCCGGTTGCGCCTCTGGAAACTTCCATGTTCCAGCAGCTTTGATTCGAACTCGCACCAGCCGTTTGGTTTTGCAGGCACGAGGTTCACCCATGGTTTGGAGAGGATGGTAAGAAGCTTATGTATGCCACGCTGGGCGGATCGACCGGGAAAATTGCTAGTTGATCTGCAAAAGATTAGCTGTTACAGGACGCAATGGAGATTGGTGTGAAGGAAATAGGAAAGGGGGCACGGTTGATTGGCCATGATTTGAAGCCTTGGCAAAACCGGTGCACCCTGGAGGGTTTCTCGCTTTAGCATCCACCCTTTAGCCAGCAACAGGAATCGACAGAGTGTGGGGAACCCCTATCCAAGCGCTTCGGCCACGAGGCTCAGCAACTCGTCTGGAAGAACTAAGGTCTCCAGCACCAGTGGGCGTGTGCCGGCTGGAAGTTTCTCCTGAATGTGGCGCTTCTGCTCTTGGTTAAGCATCGCCGAAAGAATGACGAGATCGAACCGGCCAGAGCACAGCTTTTCGTCGATCTCCATGGGCGTGGCGATCACAGGATCATAGCCCCACCTTGCAAGCAACGCCTGGCGTGTCTTGAGGTGGTCCAAATCTGTTCCAACTGACAGAACTCGATATTGCATGGGGCGCTACCTATGGACGATGAGAATACTCGATTGGACGTATTTAGCCCGCTACGGTTGCCGGAATCCAGACCGCGGGACAGGCGCGCCGTTGAGTATAAGATGACCGACGGTCTTTGTTAAGAGGGTGGTAACGACCTCAGCCGACTGCTATCCTCGCTGGCACCATGAAGAATGCGGTTCTGTCTGTAGGGGCAATCCTGGTCGTACTGACCGTCATTAGCGCTACAGCCCGCCACGTCTACGAAACTCACCCGAGTTCTGGCTATGCCCCGATCCTGAGGGCCGCTCTGGACCCGCACGCATCAGAGTCAGATGAGGCGTCTTACCTCCGTCAGGCTCGTATTGCCATTCGCACCGACAAAGATCGGGTAGTTTCGGGTAGTTTCGGGGTAGTTTCGGGACAGGCGAAATAACCACCAAAGGAAATGCCGCGCACCTGCAAAGGCTAAGCTAATAGTGGTTATTCCGTCCCGTCAATGCCCTGTCCCGTCAATGCCCGTGCGAGCGTTTGGTAGAGAAAATGCTGCGGGAGTCCGGGGCAAAGGTTAAGCGCGTGTGAACTCGCGAACTCTGCGGGATGTGGCTGACGAGGTATCAGAGTCAATGACTATCTGGCGATGGCCTCCAGTTTCTCTCCCACCCGCCAGCGCTCAACGAGCGTTTCCACGCCGAGCGGTCCGCCTCTTCTCTTCCAACATGTAAACAATGGTCTGCACGGTTGTGTACGCTGGCCTATTCCTGGCGGGAAACCCCTCCAGGATCTCGCGAATGGAGCAGTCTCCCTTGGACCAGAGGATGTCCATGATCCGATATTCAAGCTTTGACAAACTTGACCGCTGCAATTGATCTCCTAATGCTGTAGGAATGTTTACTACGATTGTAGGAAATCGTCAATGGAATTCTTTGATGCGCGAAAGGTGGTTTTTCAAAGCAAAGTAGATTCCTACGGAGATCGTCAGGCTGGAATGCCTGTCTCCATCCCTCGAAATCGACCGTGGTCTGGCGGCATGCAGGATTCGTTCAAGTCGGCTTTCCGGTAACTCAGCATCCAGGTCCTCATCCGCCGGTCGGTCGTAATGTGCCCAAAGCAGAAGATGGGCACGCACCGAAATTATGGAGCATGATGGCATTGACCAGAGTGAAGATGGCCGAGTTGGCGCCGATGCCGAGCGCGAGCGTAAGCAGCACGGTCACGGTGAACCCCGGCGTCTTGCGAAACTGGCGGAATCCATACGCCACATCCTGCAGCAGAACTTTCATCGTCTACCTCCGCACACGTCGGCTTGCACATAGATAGCGGATAGCGGATTACCTACCCCAGAAGTTCCGCGCAATTGCCAGGCTTCTTAAGTCAAGCGGCAAGAAGAGCCAGCCTCAGATTATGCTCGGCACCCCCTTTCTGTCCGGTTTGGCGGCTCACCCTCCGAAGGGTTACTTATCCTCACGAAGTACCACGGCATGCGATCGAGGGTTTTCGATAACCATGCCTAGTCTGCTGCCATCAGGCGAGGCGCGCAGGTAGAGGATAGCCTCGCCAGGGAAGTCCATCAATCTTTCCCGTGCCGCATCGAGCGGCTGTTTCCAGATCGTCGAACCCGCAGCCGTACGCGTCTCGTAGTAGACAACCCTGTTGTCTGCAGCAAATGCGACCACGCCGAAGCGTCCCGGCGACCGCGGAAAAGTTTTGATAGGCTGCAGAGTCTCGGTCGAAACGATGCTGAGCGCTAATTCGCCTTGCCCTGGGGCGGTTTCCTTGGGCAAACTCTTGTCTACCGGAGAGCTTTCCACTCCGACTGCCAACATCTTGCCGTTGGGAGAGAGGTCGAACCATGAAAAGCCGTCTGCCGCTTTCTTCGCACCTGCTTCATCCAGCGCGCCGTTCTTAAATGGTAAGCGCACGATGAACTGATTTGTCCCCATGGTATCGGCATAGAATAGCCACTTTCCGTCGGAGGTACATGCAGGAAGAAACTGTCTGGCTCTGTGTGTCAACTGAAGCGCCATGCTCCCATCGAGCCGTATTCTGAATAGACCCGGATCGCTACCATCCACCGTGTTGCCGCTGACGATCACCGTTTGTTCACCGCAACGGGAGGGGTATAAGAAGATGTGGTTTTTATCCACATTGACCGTGCTGACCTCATCTTTCCGCAGGTCCGCCACTTTCAATACGCTATCCGTTCCCGATCCGGCGATTCTGTCATTATCCAGCCAAGTGAACCAGGCCATGCCTGGCAATGGATGCTCCCGGATGCTCGTAAGGTCGCCTAGCGGAACCTCTGCGAAACGGGTATTTTCTTCTCGCTGCGTGGTCGCGAGCGTTTTTGCATCCGATGTCAGACTTATTCCGGAGTAATCGTCCAAGTCATTCGTGATTTCATGCATCTCGTGTCCCGGGTAGGAGATGTAGCTCACCTGTCCGCGGAACCTGGACTCGCTCACGGCGATTGCAAAGATTCCCTTGCCGTCGCTCTCCCACCGAAGATCGCCAAGGTAGTGTCCTGATTTCCCCGTCCAGAACACACGCGTGGCGCGCGTTGCAAAATCGAGAATATCGAGACTGGATGTACCATATTGAAAAAAGGCAGAACGTCGACCGTCCGGTGAACAAGCAGGCACTTGGAGCAGAGAGGCCTTCACGTCAGTGAGT
The DNA here is from genome assembly GCA_963788515.1 of uncultured Acidobacteriaceae bacterium. Taxonomy (GTDB): domain Bacteria; phylum Acidobacteriota; class Terriglobia; order Terriglobales; family Acidobacteriaceae; genus PALSA-350. Next base: position 225,719 of record CAWBGZ010000013.1, on the reverse strand, counting down.
ATCCGTTCATCGCTGCCGTCAGCATTGGCGCTAATGAATTGATAACTTCCCCCCGCGGTTTCATTCTGCCGATACACGCAGATGCGGCCGCCTCCATCGATGAAACTGATGGCACCGTCCACGTCCTGCACAATCAGCGACGGCTGGCCCCCAAGCACCGGCATGCGGTACACGTCGTCCTGGTCAGATCCCGCCGTGCCGAGCGAGGAGACGCGGAAATAGATGTAGCTAGCATCGGGAGAAAAGATCAAGTCCTTGTACTTGAATTGAGCGTTCTCCAGGATGGCCCGATCACTTCGGGTGGGAAAGTCGTGTATCCACAGACTCTGATCACCCTTGGCATTTCGGACGACTGTCGCAAGATACTTGCCGTCGGGCGAGATGGCTGTGGACTGCACCTGGACACTATCCGTCGCCCTCTCAATGGTGAAGTGTTTAGAAAAGGGCGGTGGACGCTTTTCTATCCACAAGAAATACGCAGCCGTTAGAAGCGCTACCAGGCCGGCGACAGCTGCGGCCCATGCGAATGCTCGTGGCCGGCCTTGCGCCAGGCTCGCCGGAACTGGAGCGCTCTCCTGCGTTCTGGTTGTGGGGCTTGCCAGTTCGGCACTGTGACGAGGGGAGGGCTGAGGGCTTCGATGCGGGTTCGCGGCCGCCACACCCGGAGCTGCCCTGTCGCTTTTCGGTAATGCCTCGGCCACCTCCTGCACCGACGCCGGTCTCAGGGCAGGATCCTTCTGCAAGCAAAGCAGGATCGTATTCTCGACCAACGGATCGATCTCTTTCACCACAGAAGAAGGCGCGCGGGGCGACACTTCAACGTGCATCTTCCGCCAGGTATCCTGGGCTGTCATTTCAAAAGGCAGGCGGCCGGTGAACAGTTCGTAGAGCACCAATCCGAGCGAGTAGATGTCGCTGGATACACTCGTTTCCCCCCTGGTGATTTGCTCCGGAGCCATATAGGCTGGTGTACCGGCAAATTCCCTCCGGCCTTGAGAAGCGTGAGCCTCGAGCGCGAGACCGAAGTCCGTAATACGCACCCTTCCGCGCGCGTCGAGCATGATATTGCCGGGCTTCAGATCGCGATGGAGTAATCCGGCCTCGTGCGCCGCCGCCAGCCCGGCGCAAAGCTGGTGCGTTGCTTCCAGAGCCTTGTCGGCCGGCAGCCGGCCGATGCGGCGCAGCAACGAAGCAAAATCTTCCCCATCGATATACTCCATGGTCAAGAAGTTCCGGCCATCCATCTCGCCTATGTCGTACACGCGGCACACGCACGGGTGCGAGACCTGGCGGGCGTTGAGAACTTCCAGATGCAACTGGGCCAGGGCTTCGGAATCGTTCTGCAACGAAGGCGCGAGAAACTTGAGGGCCACGGCATTGCCGAGCTTCAGATCTTCGGCGCGATACACCTCGCCCATGCCGCCGCGTCCCAGGAGAGAAACAATGCGGTAACGCCCGGAAAGGACCGTTCCCGGCGAAAATGCGTCGCTCAGTAGAGGCTGCGACGGGCTGATTGAGGCCTTGGTCGACTCCAGCGTAGGCATGTCGGCGCTAGAGGAGGCGCGTCCACAGGAAGGACAAAAACGCGCGTCCTCAGCCGATACGGCTCCGCAACTGGAACAACTCCTCATGCCGTGGATTGTACTGTCCACCATGGTAGTTCAAATACGCAATCGTCTGGCCGTCGTCGAGGTTTGCCGGCTTAGCCTGTCAGGCGCTAATCCACGTACTCGGGCTAAGATGGAAAACACCCCGGCCCCCGCAATCGAAATCCATCGCAGACACCTACCAGGTCTTCACCATCCAGACCCCTACCAAGACCCACGTCGTACGCCAAAAGCTCAACTTCCCCTGGTCCAAACCCGCCAACATCGCCCTCGGCGAAAACGTAAAGTTCATGGTCCAGGGCAACAAGATGACCATCCTCGACGACGACCAGAAGCAGCACAAAGCCTCCGTCGTCAAAGCCAGCCTTAACCAGTCCACCTGAGCGCGAACGGCCGGAGCGCTGTCCTTACCCGGCACCTCGGCAATCCCCACCTGTGCGAGTGTGTGGGCGGTATGCGGAGGTTATGCGTCTGACGCATATCACGAGGTTCGGATGGGGATAAGCCCGATTGCGGAATGGGGGACACTCCGTCACCCTCAGCCGGTGGACTGCACTCATTTTTGAGAATTTGCTGCATTAGGTAAGGTGGTCGACGCATTTCGCTGTCGACGAATTTCGTCTACGGATTGTTTCCGAGTTGGCGGTGACTCGACCAGAATCCGGAGCTCCACCGATCCATTGCCAAGGATCTGGCCGAAGATCTCCTAGGGAACAAACTTTGCCCATCGAGCGTAAACACACTTGAAAGCTCGGTCGAGAGTCAACCGAGGTGATCAATCACGCTGCGAAAGCGAGTTGGCATGGGTACGGCAGTCCTTGATCTTGTATTGGGCTTCATCGCCTTTGCGGTAGTACTCGCGGTATCGTTCATCACGCGTGAGCACCAAGACATTCGATCCTTTCTGTTGGCGACCTGCATCGCTTTCTGCGTAGCGGCATTCCTACGCGCCAACCCTCGGCGTGGACGGCGGCTGTGGCTCACGGTCCTTCTGGTCGCCCTAGGAGGAATTGCGCCAGTCGTCACCATGAACCAGCTGGGGATTGCCTTCACGGCGCAGCCCTTTATCGTTTCATTCCTACTGATGAGCGTCTCTGCCTCGATCTTGGGCATGGGAATCCGGTGGCTAAATGCACGAGCGGGAACCCGGTATGCCGCAGCACTTGGATGCCTGTCTACAGTTGCAATTCTTGCCACTGTCTTTGTGGCGATTCCGCGTTGGATAGAGAATGGCGCCTATCGTAGCGTCAATCAAGAAATAAGCCCGTTTTACATCGAGACTCTCACCGGCAGGAAGTTATATTCTGAAGGCTGGAAGGGTCGTGTGATCGTGCTATCCTTCTGGGCGACCTGGTGTACACCATGCCAGACCGAACTTCCCGAGATCGCAGCACTTCAAGCTAAATACCGTGACAATCCAAACGTCCAGATCTTCGCCCTCAATTCGGGCAATCACGGGGAAACGCCCGCCAAAGCGCAAGCCTACCTCACCAAGAGAAATCTGATGCTCAACCCAGCCATCGATTCCTTTGGCGTTGCTCCCGATGAAGATTCCTGGGGACCAGCCGCAAAGAGTCTCAGCGTAACCAGCCTTCCGGCTCTGTACATCCTGGATCGCTCCGGCAGACTGAGGGTGATCCACCTCGGCTATGACTCGTCCGAGCATCTCACTGCGTCGCTCTCACATCGAATCGACGAGCTTCTATAATTCTGTAATGGCGGTTTTGTCCCGCGGAAGGGCACGGGTTCACAAGGCGCGGAAAACAATGTTCTTGATGATTTCTCCCCCCCCCAGCGAGCATCAATGTTCTCCTGCGCTCAGAGCTTGTGACTTTTTTGATTTCTTTCAGGTTTTGGTGGCCGGAAAGCTCCAAAGAGCATCGGCGAACAAGCATCCTCGGGGTCCTTCGACTGCGCGCCAAAAACCCTTTGTTAAGCGATAGATCTGCGAGGCGCTTCGCTCAGGATGACGGTGTTGTGGGAGTTTTGAAAAACCTTCCGGTTGAGTGTGCCAAAAACTCAAAAATCAAAAAAGTCACAACCCCTCAGCATAGTTCGAACAACCAGGTGACAGGAAGATGTGAAAAAATTGATTTGCTAGAGTTTTTGCGATTTTATTTTCGATCCGGAGCCATATAGGCTGGTGTACCGGCAAATTCCCTCCGGCCTTGAGAAGCGTGAGCCTCGAGCGCGAGGCCGAAGTCCGTAATGCGCACCCTTCCGCGGGCGTCCAGCATGATATTGCCGGGCTTCAGATCGCGATGGAGTAATCCGGCCTCGTGCGCCGCCAGCCCGGCGCAAAGCTGGTGCGTTGCCTCCAGAGCCTTGTCGGCCGGCAGCCGGCCGATGCGGCGCAGCAACGAAGCAAAATCTTCCCCATCGATATACTCCATGGTCAAGAAGTTCCGGCCATCCATCTCGCCTATGTCGTACACGCGGCACACGCACGGGTGCGAGACCTGGCGGGCGTTGAGAACTTCCAGATGCAACTGGGCCAGGGCTTCGGAATCGTTCTGCAACGAAGGCGCGAGAAACTTGAGGGCCACGGCATTGCCGAGCTTCACCAGCCTCAAACAGCTTGGCGTGCCAGCCGAAGCGTTGGGCGACATAACCCCGTTTTTCAAGGAGCTTGGGCGCTGAGAACCAGCAAAAGGAATCGCGGCCCGTTTTCTTCTTCCTGGCATTTCCGCCCACAGCAGTTCGAGCGGCGCCCGTTGGGATATCACCATGCCCGTTCCTGACCTTGACGTCCAAACAATACTTTTGGTATTGATCGATACGTCCGTCCAATCGATTCGTCGTGGTGCTTCTGCCGATCTTGCCTTGAACAGTCCCGCCTCTGATGTCGAAAGGAGTTCCAAATGGATAGCAAGAATGGGCCGAAAGAGCCCACGCGGGTGACCGCGTCGAACACGCTTAGCGTGAACATTTTTACCGCGCCGGGAAAGGCTATGGTCGGCGAGCGGCCAAGGCCTTTCGGCGAGCCGCTGGGCTTTGACCCGATCACATCGACGTTGATCTTCGGCGAGCACGACGCCGTACTGGTGGACGCAATGGGGACGGTGGCTGAGGCGGAGGCTCTCGCGGATTGGGTTGCATTGCATAATCGCAACCTGCAGACCATCTATATAACGCACGGCCATTTCGACCACTTCTACGGTCTGAGCATTCTGCTCGGCCGTTTCCCGAGCGCTCGGGCGATAGCAACGCCGAAGACGGTGGAGGCCATGCAGTCGTCGTTTGTTCCTCCGCTAAGCCAATTCGCCCGCCAATTGTTTCCTGGGCAAGTGCCGACGAAGTTGGTCTCACCCGAGCCCTATGAGGGCGACACGTTCACGCTTGAGGGCCACGCATTGCGCATCATCGAGCAGGGCCGCACCGATTGTCCCGATTCGACGTCTCTCTATGTTCCATCGATCGGCCTGATCGTCGCCGGCGACGTTGTGTACAACCAGTGCCGCATGTACGTGGGCGACACTACCCCCGAGAGCCGAAAGAATTGGATCGCAGCGCTGGATCGATTGGCGGCGCTGAATCCGGCGATGGTTGTCGCCGGTCACAAGAAGCCTGGCGCGCCCGACTCTCCCTCGACGATCCAAGACACCAAGCGTTATTTGCAGGACTTCGACCGGATGCAGAAAACCGCGGCGTCCGAGCAGGAGTTGTTCGATCAGATGACGGAGCTATACCCGGATTGGGTAGCCAATCAGTCGTGGTTGATGTTCGGATTTCCGCGGCCATAATCCACATCAAGCGCGACGGCCCGCCCTTGCGCGCTTTGGGAACCAGTGGGGACCGGCGGAGAAACGCTCCCCAATTTCAATGAATGGGACGTCCAGTCTGTCCCCAGTCTTAGGTCCGATTTCAGAGAGGAGAATAAAAATGGCAACCAAAGGAAAAATCCTGGCATTGATCTCGAGCGGTCGCGGTTTGCCCTTGAAGGGTGGCAAGATTTATACCGGCGCCGGCTACTACCTCAACGAAGTGACGGTTCCGATTCGCGCCCTGATGAACGAGGGCTACGAAATCACCTTCGCCAACCCCACAGGCAACACGCCTCAGGTGGATGTCCATTCCGAGGTCGTCGGCTTTTTCGGCGGGGACGCGGCCAGGCTTCAGGACTACCTGATATTCCGCGACGGCCTGCTCGGGCTCAGAGACCCACTTCGCATCAGGGATGTCATTGCGTCGGGCCTGGATCAATATGACGCTGTCTTCGTGCCCGGCGGCCATGGCCCGATGATTGATCTTCTGGATGATCCGAACGCCGGCATCGTGCTGAGACACTTTCACGAAACGTCCAAGCCCACGGCTGTCCTCTGCCATGGCCCGATTTCACTGCTCTCGGCTCTTCCGAATTCGTGGGAGTTCGTCGCAGCGCTGGCAGCGGGCGATCTCGCCGGAGCACACGCCAAGGCTCAAGGCTGGATCTATGCCGGATACAAGATGACTATCTTTGCGACGGCGGAAGAGCAGCAGCGGGAGCCACTTGAGATTGGTGGTAAGGTGCTGTTCTACCCGGACTTCGCCTTGCGTACTGCCGGCGGCGATGTGAGTGTGGTCCCTCCATGGGGGAGCTACGCCCTTCAAGATCGCGAGTTGATCTCGGGCCAGAACCCGTTCTCTGATGAAGCAGTTCTGAAGCTTCTTCTAGCTGCACTCAACGAGAAGAAAAAGTGAGTTGGTAAGTCTATCCGGATTGGAGTCGTCCATGAGCAGCGTACAAATCGAACAGAAGAGCTATGAGATGCCCCCAAAGGAGGGGATCAGCATCGCGCAATTTATCACCGTCGCCGACATCAACCGATCGCTCGATTACTACGAGAAGGTCTTCGGCGCGCGCATCCTGAGCAGAGGTGACGGCAACGCGCCAGGGTACCTTCAACTCGCGAATATCTGGATGATTATCAACGTTGGAGGCGGGCCGACCCCGGATAAGCCGACGGTAACACTCAGCGTCCCCGATCCGAACCACCTCAACAGCTTCATGAATTTCCGCGTGGCAGATATTCAAGCGTGCTATGAACTATGGAAAAGCCGAGGAGCGCAGTTCATCACAGAGCCGATCCCCAAGTACGGCGAGATACGCTGCTACATCCGCGATCCTGACGGCTATATTATCGAGGTCGGACAGAGCACAGACCAGACATACGGCTGACGCTCAGCCCGGATGGTTCGTTTTTTTGGAAACCCCCTGGATGACATAGGTGGGTCGGGAGACTATTTCCAAGCCGGGCCTCCCACTCATGATCCGTTCATGGTCAAGGACGGCAGATCAAGCGAAAGGCGCAGGCACATCGCTCATGGAAGATTTGGGTAGCGTTCCTTGCCCGCTCTTTTTCATTCGCCGCACGCTTCAAATCGGAGAGGAATATTGATATGGCACGGGTCCGGCATTCCACCGTGAAAGTCGGTCCCGTTACCGTGTTCTACCGGGAAGCCGGGCTTGAGGGTCATCCGGTTCTCTTGTTATTGCATGGCTTCGCAAATTCATCGCACTACTTTCGGCACCTGATGCCGCTGCTCGCGAGCCGCTTTCATCTGATTGCTCCTGACCTGCCTTCCTTTGGCTTTACGAAAGTGGATGGAGAAGATTATCGCTACTCCTTCGCTCAGTTGACGGAAACCACCCAGGGATTCGTGGACGCGCTTGGGTTACGACGCTTCGCGATATACGTCTTCGATTACGGTGCGCCTATCGGATTCAACCTGGCAGTCGCCGACCCGGGCCGCATTTCCGCGATCATCTCGCAGAACGGCAACGCATACGAAGAAGGCCTGGGTGAAGGGCCGTGGGCTCCTTTGCGCGCCTATTGGAAGCAGCCATCCGCGGCCATTCGCGACACGATCAAAGAACGCATGTCGCTGGATGGCGTGCGCGAGGCGTACTTCCAAGGAGTTCCGGATGTGTCGAAGATTGAACCCGAAGCCTACTGGCTCGATGCTGCACTGCTCGCACGACCGGGCATGATGGACCTACAGGCCGATTTGAAGCTTGATTACAAAGCCAACCTCGAACGGTATCCCCTATACCAGCAGTACCTCCGGTCGCACCGGCCTCCGTTGCTTGCGATATGGGGCAAGAACGACAGCTTTTTCATTCCGCCTGGCGCAGAGGCATTCAAGCGAGACGTGCCCAACGCAGCCGTGGAATTCCTGGACGCTGGGCACTTTGCACTCGAAACCAATGTTGAGGATATTGCGTCGGCAATTCTGAAAATGCCCATGTGAGGGTAACTGTCGACAGCCGCAGAAGTGGGCACCGCACCTTGGCGTGGGTGGTGGTGGATGGACAGAGTTGTGGGGAGTTGTTAGAGGGAAGGGCGCACAGCAGGTCCCTCAACTACGCTCGGAGGTTGTGACTTTTCCCGATTTCCTTCAGACTTTGGTGGTCGAAAGCTCTGAAGAGCCTCGGCCAACAATCATCCTCGAGGTCCTTCGACTGCGCGCCAAAAACCCAGTGTTAAGCAACAGATCTGCGAGGCGCTTCGCTCCCACGGCAGGCCGGGGCAGGCAGGATGACGGCCTTGTGAGAGTTTTGAAAAACCTTCTGGTTGGGTGTGCCAAAAACTCAAAAATCAAAAAAGTCACAACCTCTCGGGATGACAAGTTTGAGGGCAGTGGCGCACCTTGGCGTGGGTGGTGGTGGATGAACAGAGAATTTCGGATTTGCGGGAGATCGACGATCGCCTGCGAAGGCTGCATTAGGGCCTTCCCTGCAAGGTCAGGGCCTTCCCTGCACCCATTGCGGGTTTCCCTGCAGGCTGCTGGCGAAAACTTTCTCCTTACTTAGACTCCAAACAAGGAGTCTGACCATGACTCAAATAGCCTTTGAGCTGAATAGCCGTCAGCAAAGCGTAGAGGCTGAACCGGAGATGCCCCTACTTTGGGTGCTCCGCGATCTTCTCAACATGACAGGCACCAAGTACGGCTGTGGTATCGGTCTCTGCGGGGCCTGCACCGTTCACGTGGAAGGTGTGGCGACCCGTTCTTGTCAGGTTCCCATTGCTACCATCGCGGGAAAGCGAGTCGTCACGATAGAAGGTCTCGGTGAGAAGGGCCTCCACCTCGTCCAGCGTGCCTGGATCCAGGGTCAGGTTCCGCAATGCGGCTACTGCCAACCGGGCCAGATCATGTCAGCATCTGCGTTGCTCGCGCAGAAGCCGCATCCAGGCAAAGACGATATCGATTCGGCCATGGCCGGCAACCTATGCCGCTGCGCTACCTACTTTCGTATCCGCAATGCCATTCAACAAGCTTCAGAGGAAGTAAGCTCGTGAAGACCGCCGCGCCCGTAGAGCGCAGCGGCACCGTCTCACGCCGTACCTTTCTCGCAACCTCAGCGGCCGCAGGGGGAGCCCTGGTCGTCGGCATCGCCCTGCGTGGCCGCATCCCCTCTTTGCTGCGAGAGAATGCCAAGGACCCTTTCAACGCCTGGATTCAAATCCATCCCGACGGTCAGATTCAACTTGTTCTCAACAAATCTGAGATGGGGCAAGGCGTCTTCACGGCGCTACCCATGATCCTCGCTGAGGAGGCGGAGATCGACTTCTCGCGGATCACCGTGGTCCAGGCAGACAACGCGGATGGCACCGGAGGAAGCGGCTCGGTGTGGGAAAGCTATCAGCCGCTCCGCCGGGCCGGAGCGCAGGTGCGGCAAGTATTGCTGAGCGCGGCTGCGCAAAGGTGGAGCGTCCCAGTCACTGAATGCCGTGCACACAACAGCAAAGTCATCCACACGCCTTCCCAACGCACCCTTTCTTATGGTGACCTGGTGAAGGATGCTCGCCGCCTGCCTTTGCCCAACCCGGACACGGTTCCTCTGAAGGACCCCAAAGATTTTACTTTGCTCGGCCGCTCGATCGCTCATCTCGACATTCCCGACAAGGTGAGGGGAGCTGCGACGTTCGGTCTCGATGTTCGTCTTCCTGGAATGGTCTATGCCGTCGTCGCTCAGTGTCCGTATCTTCGAGGCGATCTTGTCCACTTCGACGCGGCCAAAGCCAAAGCCGTCCCGGGCGTGCTGGAAGTCTTTGCCATTCCCACCGATCCCAAGTCGGCGAACAAGGACACACGCGAGGTTGCGATTGTCGCGACCAACACCTGGGCCGCGATCCAGGGCCGCAAGGTACTGGCGATCGAATGGAAGCCAGGGCGGTACCACGATGAATCGACCGAGGCACTTACGGCTCAGCTAAGAGCAGGACTCGACGCTCAGGAGTACTGGAACTCCACCAACACGAAGCTCAACCCGGATACTGTGCCCGTCGCTGAGCGTATAGAAAGCATCTATGAGTTTCCTTTTCTCGCCCACGCCACCATGGAGCCGATGAACATTACGGTGAGACTGAACCATGGCAGTTGCGAAATATGGTCGCCAACCCAGGATGGCGGAGGAACACAGGAAGCCGCTGCCATCTTCCTCGGGATCGACAAACGTGACGTGACGGTCCACGTTACCTTCATGGGCGGAGGACTCGGCCGCCGCTTCAGCGTCCCCTTTGACCACCAGGCCCTGCAGATCGCGCGCCGTATCCAGCGCCCAGTCCAACTTGTCTGGACCCGCGAAGACGATTTCACCCATGACCTCTACCGCCCCGCCTGTATGCACCGCCTACGCGCCGGCATCGATCGCGCCGGAAACCTTGTCTCGTGGACGGATCGCATTGCCAATACCACCATCATTGGTCAGCGTGATCCCAAGCAGGCACAGTCCTACGAACTCGGGGGAGCCGTCGATCAACCCTACTACGCGGAACACTTCCGTTTGTCGTATGTGCCTGTCGAAAGCGGTGTGCCGCGCGGGGCCTGGCGCGGTGTCGAGATTGGCTTCAATGTTCTTTCCGTGGAATGCTTCATTGACGAGGTCGCTCACCTCGCCAGGCAGGACCCTTACCTCTTCCGCCGCCGGCTGCTCCAGAACGCTGCTACCCACGCCTCAGTGCCCCGATCCAACTTCGACGGCACACTGGCGGATCCGGCGCGCATGATCCAGATGCTCGATCTCGTGACGGAGAAGGCGGGCTGGGACACACCCCTTGCACCCAACCAGGGTCGTGGCATCTCCTGCTTCTTCTCCAAGACCACCTATCTCGCCCAGGTTGCTTACGTAACCGTCAAGGACGGCCGTATCCGGGTCGATCGCGTCGTGACGGTGGTGGACCCTGGCCGGGTCATTAACCTGAACGGGATCCGCGCGCAGATCGAAGGAGCCATTCTTATGGGCTTGAGCGCCACCCTGAAAGAGCGAATCACGGTCAAGAACGGCATGGTGCAGGAACAAAACTTCAACAGCTATGACTTGCTCCGCATGCCGGATGTCCCGGAGTTGGAGACTTATCTTGTCGAAGGCGGTCGTCCTCCCGGCGGCATCGGAGAGCCACCGCTCGCCCTGATTGGCCCCAGCGTTGGCAACGCGATCTTCGCCGCCACCGGCAAACGCCTGAGGAAGCTACCCTTTCGACTGGATGAGGCTTAACTCCCCTCGCCGCTTCATCCGCCACCTACACTTCCGGCAGCGACAGCCGAGTCGCTTTCCAAGCGGACCGTGAGGTTGGTGAATACATTAAGGAACGCCCCAAAGCCGACCCGGACGCGCTCCTTTATGCCGTTGTCGATGGGGCGGTGGCTGCTTAGATCGGTTTCGCAATTACTGGGGACTCATGAGGCTTTGGCATTGCCAGCGCTAAAGCGCGTGATCAGAGTCGAGACTCTTTCGCAGAGCGCTAAAGCGCTCTTTCCCCCGCATAAATGCGGGGGCTCCCACCGGTCTCAGCAAGAGCTCGAATCAGTGACTCGCGTTATACTCCGTAAGTCTCATAGCGCGCCCACCGCAGGTTGTGTAGCATTCTCGTGCCATGCTCCCGACGGCGGAGTGAAACACAGCCGAACGGGGATCTCCTGCGCGTAGATGTAACCGAGCGATGGCGCTCATTTTCTGCCGGGCCCAAGAACAAAATCTATGTAAATCGGAGTCTTCATGCCCCTCTCAAGGCGTTGTATAGCGGAATTCTTTGGCACTTTCTGGCTCGTGTTCGGCGGATGCGGGAGCGCGGTGTTAGCAGCCGCCTTTCCTTCCCTGGGCATCGGCTTCGTCGGTGTAGCCTTAGCCTTCGGATTAACCCTTCTTACCATGGCATACGCCATTGGCCACGTCTCCGGATGTCACCTGAACCCCGCTGTTTCTGTCGGTCTGGTCGTGGGGAAGAGGTTCCCTGCCCGCGACCTTCTGCCTTATGTCGTCTCACAGGTGGTCGGAGCAATCGCCGCAGCCGGCGTGCTCTACGTGATCGCGAGCGGAAAAGAGGGGTTCAGTACGGCCGGCGGCTTCGCCTCGAACGGCTATGGGCTGCACTCGCCGGGAGGATATTCCCTGCTCGCATGCGTGGTGGCCGAAGTTGTTCTTACCATGTTCTTCCTTCTCATCATCATGGGTTCCACCGATAAGCGGGTCCCCAACGGGTTTGCACCCATTGCCATCGGACTAGGGCTCACCCTGATCCACCTGATTTCCATTCCTGTGACCAACACGTCGGTGAACCCGGCTCGCTCCACAGGTCCAGCAATTTTCGTAGGCGGCTGGGCTCTTGGTCAGCTGTGGCTCTTCTGGGTAGCGCCCATTATCGGCGGCGCATTAGGCGGTCTGATTTACGAGTTGATCTTCAGTGAATACAAAGAGAAGGCGGTATTCGGTTCTGCGGAGCAGGATGTGGCTAAAGTCCGCTGATAACCGCTAAGGCCTGGCTGCCAAAACGTCACCCGGTTGAAGGCAACGCCAGGTATTGGTGAATAAACGCGATCGCCATGCTTCCCTCACCCACGCCGCTGGATACGCGCTTGATGGAAGCATGGCGGACGTCGCCCGCGCAGAAAACGCCGGGTAGGCTGGTCTCCAATGGAAACGGCTCGCGCTTGGCGTGCCAGGTCTTGAGGTCACGACCGGTGCAGATGTAGCCGCCGCCATCCCGCTCCAGCTCCGCTGGCAGCCAGGTTGTGTTTGGATCGGCGCCGATCATGATAAACAGGGCACCCGCTTCATAGGTAACGAACGTCTCGTTTGCCTGGGGAGATCGCACCCGGGTCACGATTCGCTCCAGATGCTCTTTGCCCTCAACAGCAACCACCTCGGTGAAAGGAACAATCAGAATATTTGCTTTCGACGCGATCTCCCCGATCAGGTACTGCGACATGGTGAGCTTAAGTCCTTCGCCGCGCACCAGCACCTTGACCTCGGCGGCGTAGCTGGAAAAAAACATAGCCGCCTGGCCAGCGGAGTTTCCACCTCCCACGATGAAGACCTTTTTGCCATTCACATTGTTCGCCTCAGCGCGGGAAGCTCCATAGAGCACGCCGCGTCCCAGCAAACGATCGGCCCCTTCCACCTGAAGGCGTCGCCACTCCACACCGGTCGCGAGGAGAACAGCGCGCGCCGTCAAAGCGTGGCCGCCATCGAGTTCCAGCGAATAGCCGCCATCCATCGGGGTGAGCTTTTCAATGCAGCGGGTCATCGCAATCTCCGCACCAAACCGGATCGCCTGCTTGAGCGCGCGTCCGGTCAAATCCTCGCCGGAAACACCCTCGGGGAAACCAAGATAGTTCTCGATGCGCGACGACGTTCCCGCCTGGCCGCCTGCGGCTGAGCGCTCGACCATGAGGACGCTGAGCCCTTCCGAGGCTCCATAGACACCGGCGGCCATGCCGGCCGGGCCTGCTCCGGCGATGACCACGTCATAATGGTCGCACTTCGGGTGTGTTTGTATCTGCAGCGCGTCTGCGATTTCGCGCACGCTCGGTGGATGCAGGAAGAGCTTTCCATCGATCGCCACCGCGGGGCAGCCAAAATCGGCTGGCATGCCAGCGGGAACGCGCTCCGGCTCGCGTTCGCGATCGACCCACTCGTAAGGGATCCGGTTGGCGGAAAGAAAAGCGCGGATATCCCGGCAATCGATGTCGTATTGAGTACCGAGGATGAGCACTCGGGAAGACGGAACCGTGGCCGCATATGTCTGCACTCGCATGAGCCGGTCGTTCATGGTTTGCAGAATCATGGCGCTGGCCTCCTTTGAGTCCCGGATCAAATCCTGGAGCTGCTGCCGATCGAAACGGGCGACCCGGCAAGGCGTCTCTGCTCGCAAAGAAACCAGAGCCTGTGTACCAAGTAAGATCGGCGTTTCGCCGAAGAAGTCCCCAACCTGGTATTCGTATTGGTTCAAGTTTTCCTGGCGCCCCAGAATGTCCTTTTCCATCCGTAGCCGGCCCTCGAACAGGACGAAAAACCAGGGGGGCTCGCCTTCGCGTATCAGCCATTCGCCCGCACAGAGCCGCACGTCGGCGGCCGTCTCCGCATACCGAATACGCTCTGTCTCCTCAAGACAGCTGAATATCTTGATCCGGTTTAGTTCGTCGCTAGTAAACATCCAACAATTTTGCCATCTCCGGCACTTGTGCGCATGATCCAAACCAAGTGACTCGTTCCGGACAAAATTCAGTCCCGCAGTCAATGCGTGCCGCAGCAAGGTCCTGTTCTCGGGCTTCGGTGGTCGAAAAGCTCCGAACAGCATGGGCTAGATAAACTCCGTCGGGGTCCTTCGACTCCGCGCCAGAAACCATTTGTTAAGCAATAGCTCTGCGAGGCGCTTCGCTCAGGATGACGGTGTTGTGGGAGTTTTGAAAAACCTTCCGGTTGAGTGTGCCAAAAACTCAAAAATCAAAAAAGTCACAACCTCTCCTAATGACAAACGGGTTTGGGGAGGGCTCGTCGCCCACTCAAGCCAAAGTACGGCTTGAATGGGCCACCCAATACTTTCGTTGCCGTTGTAATTAGTCCCTTGACTTGCCACAGGCAAGTCGCTCCTCAGGATGACGATTTTGTGGGCAGGTGGCGAAAATAACTGACCAAGCAAACAAGTTAGCGCCCATGGGACGTAGTCCTGGGCCTGCTCAGCGCAATCCTGAACAGAAAGGCAACATCAGACCGGATTCACTTCCAGTTCCGGCTGGCGATGGCCGCTGGTGGTGGCTCCCGCGTCCGGGGGCAGTCCAAGGCTGTCGACCACGGGGCCAAGCGCCACCACCGCCATCAAGAGGAAAGCGAACTGGAAATCGCGCAGTTGTGGAGCGGCCGCCGTGTGACCGTGTGCGTGAGCCACCAGGCGCAGCGTAATTGCGCCAATAGCAACGCCCATCCCCATGCTGAGCTGCATAACAGCGCTGAGGAAGCCATTGGCTCGGCTCATTCTGCTGGCCGGAATCTCGGTGTAGGCAAGCGTGGTCAAGCACGTGAACTCCATCGATCGGAGTGACCCGTGAACGAAAAGAATGCAGATGATCAGGACCGACGGAGTGGCCGGGCCAAGCGTCGCACAGAGCGCCATAGATAACGAGGTAAGGATTCCGTTCACAATGAGAATCCGGCGAAAGCCGAAGCGGCGAAGCACCTTGATGACAAACGCCTTCATGCTGAGATCTCCGGCAAACAGAGCCAGCAGGTAGAGGCCGGATTGAAAGGCATTTAAGCCAAAAGCGATTTGGAACATGAGCGGCAGAAGAAAAGGCAGCACAGAGGCGGAGATGCGAAAGGCGCTCGCTCCAAAAACCGAAAGCCGGTAACTCTTGAGCCTCATCGACTCCAGGTCAATGAGCGATGTGGCTGGATTACGGCGAGCCACCAGGATGGCAGCCACCCCAC
The DNA here is from genome assembly GCA_963788515.1 of uncultured Acidobacteriaceae bacterium. Classification (GTDB taxonomy): domain Bacteria; phylum Acidobacteriota; class Terriglobia; order Terriglobales; family Acidobacteriaceae; genus PALSA-350. The sequence goes on along the minus strand of CAWBGZ010000013.1, from coordinate 210,425 downwards.
TGAGAAGGCTGAGGGCCAACACCAGTGCGGGCAGTTGCCAATTGGCTCCCTCTCCCCCGAGCTTCTCCATCGCGTAAACCGCGCCCGCCGACGCAAAACCTGCGAGCAGGAAAGTAATCCAATCGAAGGCATGCTTCTCCCCCATGCGCACGTTCTCCACCCAAAGCAATGTCAGGATCAGGGCAATGATGCCCAAGGGAAGATTCAGGAAGAAGATCCAGTGCCAGCTGACGTAGGTGGTGATAAAGCCGCCCAGGGGAGGACCCACCACCAGGGCGGTGAGACCGGGCCAGGTGATGTAAGCAATGGCCTCGGCCAGCTTCTCTTTGGGCGCGGTGCGCAGGACAATCAGGCGGCCGACCGGCACCATCATGGCTCCGCCGATGCCCTGCACGATGCGCATGAGAGTGAACTGGGTGAGCGTGTGCGACGCGCCGCAGAGCAAGGAAGAGAGGGTGAAGATGGCAATCGCCGCGGCGAAGACAGAACGGGAGCCGAAGCGGTCAGCAACCCAGCCGCTGATGGGGATGAAGACAGCCAGCGTGAGCAGGTAGGCCGTCATGCCGATATTGAGCTGGACGGCGCTTACGCGAAAGCTGCGCGCCATTTGCGGCAGCGCGGTAGCAATGATGGTGCCGTCCAGATTTTCCATGAAGAATGCGCCCGCGATCAGGGTGGTGACGTATAGCGGCGAGCGGGTCTTCTTCATCTTTCCAGTTTACGAACGGGGCGGGCATCCGCTCCAAATGGAGCGGCGTCATCGCTGCTACGGTCTCATCAGGATCTTGGAGTTTCTATTCCGCTCAAACCAGCTCTGCGCTCGAACGCCTGAATGAGAGAGCCGAGACTGCGCTCGGAACCTATCTCCGTACGGATCTCATCCACAAGCGGCGTTGGCGGGGGCGGAGCGCTCCGCTCCTGCACCTTGCGTGCCTCGTCGGCTGAAACGGCGATTGGGCCAGCGGGCACGAACCCGGTAAGCGCAGCGGGGGATCTGCCAACCTTGTCCGTCTGCAGTTGCCGCCGTTCCATCCGCCGCTTGGGAGGAACACGTCGTATCTGCGGTTCCGGGACCGGCTGCGGAACAGGCGGAGCGGCCAAGGCTCGACCCTGCGGGCGAATAGCGGCGGGAGCCGCGGCGATGGCCGGCTGCTTGCGGGTCTTCACCGGAGCTTTTGTCTTTGCCTTGCGCGTCGGAACATTCCTAAACTCGCTAAGCGGAGTTGCGAGGATGTCGCGGGCACGCTGGAGGAGGTCAATTTCGGCATCAAGTTGAGCGATGATTTCTATACGTGTCATGCAGAATCATTCTATCGCTCTCCGGAGTCTTCTGCCGATTCGCCGCCCCTGTGGGAATTGGTAGCCTGTTGATTTGTTATTCGCAACGGATCGCAGCCATGGGTTGAATCCGTGCCGCTCGCAGCGCCGGCAACAGAGAAGCCGCGCTGGCGATGATGCTCAGCACCCCGATCGACCCGGCCAGCACCCAGGGATCCCGCGGCGACGTTCCATAGAGGAAGCTCGCCAGCGCCCTCGATGCCAAAAGCGCCACGCCCAGACCCGCTCCAGCACCGCAAGTGGCAACCAGCAGGTTCTCCCGAAAGATCATCGCCATCACTCGCGTGCGCTTTGCCCCCAGAGCCATGCGGATGCCAATCTCGCTGGTGCGCCGCGCGGTCGCGTAGGCCAGGGTTCCGTAAAGCCCAATGGCCGTCACCAGCAGCGCGCAACCGGCAAAAAACAAGCCCAGCAACGCCATCATCCGCTCCGCGCTGATGGAATTGTTGAGCACTTCATTCATGCTGGTCAGTACCGGCGCAGGAATGGCCGGCGCCAGCCGCGCCGCCAGGGATCGCGCGGCCGCGGCCAACGCAGCCTGCGGTCCATCCACACGCACTACTGCGCTCAGCGACGGCTTCTTTTGTTCATCCTGCATGATCGGCACGTATCCGGCCGGCGGCGCAGCTTCCCGCATACTCCTGTACTTGGCGTCTCCGACCACGGCAACCACCTCGTAGGCGGTCCGCTCAGGATTGATTACCTGCCGGCCTAAAGCATCCTGGCCGGGAAAGAGCAGTTTCGCCGCCGATTGGTTGAGGATGATCTTCAGCCCCGAGGCATTGGTATCGGCCCAACGGAATTCCCTTCCCCGATAAAGTGGTATGCGCATCGTGCCAAAGTAATCCGGTCCCACACTGTTCATATAGAGGAGTTGAGGGTCGGCGCCCGGCGCGGCGTATCGCGCATCCCAGCCGAGATGAGAGAGCGGCACGATGAACTGGAAGCTCACACTCTTCACCCCCGGTTGGCGGCTGAGCCCCTCGCCCAACTCCTGGTACTGCCGCATCAGCGCATCGCCTTCGAGCTGCTGCTTGTCCATATGGAAGGCGATGTTCACCAGGCCGCGAGCATCGAACCCAACCCCCGACCGGAAGAGGCGCACCAGGCTGGTTGCCAACAGCCCCGCGCCAACCACGAGCACAAAAGCCAGAGCCACTTCCGATGCCAGCAAAACACGCGGAAGCAGTTTGCGCCGCTCATGCGACTGCTGGGTACGCTGGCCATCCTTGAGGTGGTCGTTCACATTGCCCGCCGTGGCCTCGAGCGCGGGCACCAGCCCGATCAGTACCACCGCGACCAACACCACCAGCGCGGCAAAACCAAAGACCCTCGCATCGAGCGACGTGTCCAGCTCCACGCCGTTGTTGCCGCTCACCAGCAGAGTGGCTAGCCAACCACTCACTAACCGTGCAGCCATCAGCCCGGCGGCTGTACCGGCAGTCGCAATCAATAAGCTCTCCGCCAGCAATTGTTGGATCAGTCGCCGCCGCGTAGCGCCAATGGCCATTCTCGTCGCCAGCTCACGCTCCCGCGCCGCGCCGCGTGCCATCAACAGGCTTGCCAGGTTCAGGCAAGCCAGCAGAAGAATGCCTCCGCACATCAGGAACATGGCTTCGAGCGGTTTGCGAAACATCATGCGGGCATAGGTAAAACCTCGGGAGCCGGGCTCGGCTGAAAAATGGAAATGCGCTTTCTCCTGATCAGCGATCAGAGCGGGAGCCGCAGGAGCCTGGTGCAGGATGGGACCGGAGACGGCAGCCAGCGACGCGTTCGCCTGAGCCAGGGTGACACCGGGCCGAAGGCGCGCGCCTACGGTCAGCCACCATGCGTTCATGCCGTCATCGATATGGTTCCTGGGCGCATCGATGATGGGATCGGCAGCAAGGGGAGCGAAGATCTCCGGCTTCTGGGTTGGGTCGGCTCCTATAAATCGCTTAGGCATCACGCCAACCACCGTGAATGGCACGTTGGCGATGACCAACTTACGGCCAACCACATCAGGAGCACGATGGAACCACGTCTGCCAAAAGCCTTCACTGATTACCACCGCGAGGCCGGCCGGACTGCCACCCCTGCGATCGTCCTCCGGCGTAAGGTACCGTCCCACGAGGGGCGCGGTCGCGAGCGCGCGGAAGAATTGTCCGCTCACCAGGACTCCAGGAATGTTCTCATTCGCGGTTGGACCCTTAACCTGCAGCGTGTCCGGGTTGAAAGCGAAAACATCCGCAAACACTTCCCGCCTGCTCTCCAGGCTGCGAAAGAATGGGGCTGGGAAATCGTAATTAGGCTCCGGTCCGCCGGATTCCATCCGCAACACCACCAACTGCTCAGAGTGCGGCACGGGAAGCGGCCGCAGCAGTAGCCCATTGATCAGGGAGAAAACGGCCGTGTTCGCGCCTACGCCCAACGCCAGCGTTAGCAGAGCAACCGCCGTGAACCCCGGGGACCTTCTTAGTAGCCGCGCAGAAAAGCTCACGTCTCGCAGAAAATTCTCCAGCGTGCGGAACTGCCACAGTTCGCGCAGCCGTTCCTGCCAGCGCGATCCCTGGCCAAAGGCCTGTCTCGCGGCAACACCCAACTCCGCTGCAGGGGTTCCCTGACGCAAAAGTCTCTCCCGTAACATCGCCTGGTGAAACTCCAACTCCTCGGCGAGCTCGCGATCCATGCGCCGGCGGCAAAATAACGACTTCATGCGCAGTAGAAACTGGTGCAAAGCTGGGACCATAGGAGTTTCCTCAAGAGGTTTGCATAACAAACGCAACTGCCGCCGATAGCCGCGCCCAGCGCTGCGATTCGGCGTTCAGCCGCTTTTTGCCTGCGGCCGTTAGCCGGTAATACTTGGCTCGGCGGTTGTTTTCTGACGCACCCCACTCGGCATGGAGCAACCCCCGCAACTGCAGCCGATGGAGCGCCGGATAGAGTGCGCCCTCCTCCACCTTCAGCACCTGCTGCGACGTTTGCTCTACCCACTCCGCCACCGCGTAGCCGTGCAAAGGCCCACGCGCCAGCGCCTTCAGAATCAGCATCTCCAGTGTGCCCTGGATAAGCTCCCCGCTGCCTTCTTCCCTAATCATCTTAGGGGAAGAGTAGGCAACTTTATGGGCAATTGTCAAATGTATTTTTTACAGAACCTTGACCACCACCACGGTCAGGTCGTCCACCTGTTTGCTTGTGCCGGCAAACGCGGAGACGGCCTCGGAGATATGGGCGACCAGGGCGGACGCCGGCTCTGTCTCTTTGCTACGGACAACATCTTCTAGCCTGCGAATCGAAAACTCGTCACCGGCCTCATTCTCCTGCTCGGTAACGCCATCGGTAAAAAGAGTGAGGATGTCGCCTTGCTCGAGGGTAATCACGGTATTTGAGAATTGTGCCCCCGGCAAAATCCCCATGATCGGCCCTCCCTTCTCTAACAACAGCGTTTCGCCGGTTTTCGGACGAACCAGGAGCGGCGGGTTATGGCCCCCGTTGGCGTACTGCAGGGTCTTGCTGGTCTGATCGAAGCGTGCATAAAACATGGTCACAAAGGTCGCTGTGTTCGTAATCTGCTTGAACACTTCATCCAGGTCCTTCATAATCGCCGCCGGTCCGTCTAATTCCCGGGCGCGCAAGCGCAGGGCCACCGCCAGCGACGGCATCAGCAGAGATGCGGCGGCGCCGTGTCCGGAGACGTCGGCAATCACCACGTCGACCACTTCGTCGGAGATTTGAAAAAAGTCGTAGTAGTCGCCGCCCAACAACTGCGCGGGCTGCATCGCCGCTGCAAGCTCAAGGGCACGAAGGATGGGAGGTTTCGGCAATACCCGGCGCTGTACCTGGGAGGCCAGGATCAGATCGTGCTCGTACTCATCCCGCTGCCGCCGTACCTCTGCCGCCAGGCGGGCGCGTTGCCTGGCGATGAACGTCACCAGAAACGCCACCACCAGAAAACCAGCCAGGGCGATCACGTCACGAACCGTCCTCACCGGAACGGTGTCCGATCCCCCAGCGAAGAGGTCCTGCAGAACCGTGCAACCCACGGCTAAGCCAATGGTGAGAGGTAGGGGGTTGATCAGCCCGCTTAACGCAATGGGCAGCACATAAAGATAGCCAAGAGCAATATTGGGTACGACCATCCAGTCCGTATAGGCAACCGCCGCAATGGCCAGAAAGACGAGGAAGTTCAGCGAGCCCGCGATCCAATTCTCTTCGGTTTCCACATGCCGCTTATCATCGCCGCGGCCTGGTTTGCTCTTCATCATGGCCATCCCTGTGGCATTCAAACCCGTCCTTGCGATGCGGTTACCCACCGTCGCGGGGCTGTCGCAGCGCCTTATGACGTAGACATACTACAAGAGCAAGTGCGCAGGATTGAACAGACAATATCAATTCCGCCCCGCAAAGACCTCGGCGCCCAGCGGATAGACTTAGCTCAAGACAATGACGACCCTTGCACTTCTCAGCCTGATCATCACCACAGCTGCTCTCTTCGGCTGGGTCAGTTCACGTGTGCTTCGTTTGCCGGTCACCATCGGAACGATGTTGCTCACGGTCGCGGCATCCCTCATTCTCAACATCCTCAGCCGCCGCATACCCGGGCTGGATACTTGGGTTTTCGGTCTCGTCGGCCGCATCAAATTTGAGGACCTGATCCTGCACGGTATGTTGGCGTTGCTGCTCTTTGCAGGTTCCTTTCTCCTCGATCTCGTCTACCTCTCCCGTGAAAAGCTGGCGGTCAGCCTGCTCTCTCTACCGGGCACCCTGCTTTCCACGGCCGCCCTGGCGGCTTTGATGCATTACACATTGCCGCTGCTGGGGATCTCCGCTCCCTGGATAGAATGCCTTTTCTTCGGTTCACTGATCTCTCCGACCGACCCGATCGCCGTGCTGGAGATGCTTCACCGGGTCGGAGTTTCGAAAAACATACAGGCTCAACTCGCCGGGGAATCCTTATTCAACGACGGTGTCGGCGCGGTTCTTTTTCTCGCGGTGCTGGATGCCTCTCGCGGATCTGCGCCGTCCATTTATCAGATCGGCAGCCTCCTGATCCTCAAGGCAGGGGGAGGGCTTCTGCTCGGTTCGGCGCTGGCCTGGATCGCCTCTCAGTTCATGCGCCGTGTGGATGCTTATCAAATCGAAATTCTACTGACGCTTGCCTTAGCCCTGGGAGGCTACTCCCTGGCTGAAACATTTCGCCTGTCCGCGCCGCTCGAGGCGGTTGCCGCCGGGCTTGCCCTGCGCCGCTTCAACCTGCACCGCGACCACACAGAAATTTCACACGATTCCCTCGATCATTTCTGGGGAGCGATCGATGAGGTCCAGAATGCGGTTCTCTTCGTCCTCCTGGGTCTCGAGGTTCTGGTCATTTCGTTTACGCACCTCACCTTTGCATCGGGAGCCCTGGCAATCGTCGGGGTCGCGATGGTCCGAACCATTGTCGTGGCGGCCATTCTCGGCTTGGTCCGTCTGCTTCAGCCTGGACACAAAACGTCCATTCTTACTCTCAGTTGGGGCGGCCTGCGCGGCGGACTCTCCATCGCTCTTGCTCTCTCCGTTCCAGAGTCACAGGGACGGGGCTGGATACTTGCAACGACTTATTTCGTCGTCGTTTTCTCCATCGTCATTCAAGGAGGAACACTGGATCTTTTTCTCAACCGCTTTCGCGCCAGCTCAGACTAATCCGCTCGCTACGGGTTGATAGTTTGCGGACCCCGTGTGTGAGGAGTCAACTTGCGGACGAGGAATTCCTGAAAGAGATCGGCGCCGGCTGAGGCGCCGAGGCCGATCAAGGTATTCTCAAAAGTCAGCCCGGCTCCATTGCGGCTGCTCGCTGGATAGTAGAGATTGGATATGCCAGCCGCCGCCAGGCTGCCCAGGATGCCGGAGTAGTCCGGCTGCCAGTGGCCATTATCCCCCTTGCAGATCACCGCACTGGCTATCGCGTACAAAGCCCGCGAGCGGATGCTGCCGGTCCCTTTGTAGAAATAGCGGGGATCCTGTTTGAGCAGCGAGGGCAGGATGGCGCCCCCGATCATGGTGCCGATAAAGCTATCGGCATAGGAGGCGCCGTACCGCTTCGCGTACCCTTTCGTGCCTTGTCCGTAGCCGCTGAATTCGTTCTGCGCCTGCTGCACCCCCGCAACCACCCCGCTGGCTGCAAAGGTCACGGGGTCCACATTGGTCTTCCAGGCAAGTTCGAACTTCTGCTTTGGCCGCAGGGGCAGCGTGTCTTGTTGATAGCTGACATAGAAGTTGGGAATCACGCCGAACACACGCTGCGTCTCTTGGATCTTGACCTGCTCTTCCGCCAACTCATAATTCGTGACGCTGACCCGCACCTCGGTGGTAGCTGCAGCGATGACCAGCGAGATCTGCGCCACCTCGAGTGCTTCCCCAGCATGAAGGATTCCCGACACTTCCTGGGTCGCAAAACCCTCGGCCGAGACGGTGAGTCGAAAGGGGCCGGGAGGGACGTCCGCAAAAACGTAGTGCCCTTCCTTATCGGACCGTGCTTCCCGCTCCTCGGTATGCCCCTCGCGCGCGAGTCGAACGCGCGCGGAGAGCACGAAGTTCCCATTCGGGTCCACCACCATCCCACTGATCGTGCCCAGCGATTGATCTGGGTTCTGGCCGGCGACGTCCTGCCCAGACAGGATTCCCATGGTTGGCGCGTCGGGTAAGGCTGTGTCGACGCGCTTGATCTGTTGCGATTGCGCCGCGCCATGGGTCAGAAAAGGAAGGCAGCAGAACAGGAGGCAGAGCGCACGCGAGCGAAGGCCCCGCGGGGCGCGGGCCGGCAACCGGCGCCATTGGAGTCCGTTGCGGGATGCACTTAAACCAAAAGGCGCGCGCATTAACATCTATCTGCAGGATAGAGGCTCACGGCTCATTCCCGAAAACTGTTGTGGGGAATGAGTTAGCAGATCAGGTGCTCTGCGATGCTAAGCGCACTAGTGATGGTGCTTACCGAACCCGTGACCGCCTCCGCTCGTATGGCCGCCACTGAAGCTTTTCCCGCCCCCGAAGCTTTTTTGTGAGTGACCGCCGCCAAAGAGATGGAACCCGCCCTCGTGCGGTGGTTTGCCGGAAAACCCGGAGAAACTCCTGCCCCCAAAAGCCGGGGAAGAGCGCTGCGCGAAATCGTTGCGCTGAAAGGCGGCTGCCGGGGCGCGAGAGGCGGGCTGTGTCATCCCGTAGGACGTGCCTGGCCTGTTCCCGTAGAACCCGGAGCCATACCCAGGCCGGCCGTACTGCTGCGTCGTGTTGATTGCTGGCTGCATGTGGTTGTACGCCTGCTGGACCGGCCGGGCATAGCCGACTCCGGGCGCCTGGTAACCGCGGCCGAAGCCTTCTCCGGGGCGGTACCCTGCGTATCCCTGGGGCGAGCGGGCAAATCCCCGTCCATAAGCCGAGTTGTATCCGCCGCGAGACTGACCATAGCCACCGCCGCCATAGAAGGCGCGCCGGCCGCCGTGCGGAAATCCCCAGTCGGCGACCGTGGTGCTATGAGAAAAGTAGTTCGATTGATGGAAGAGCACTGCCTGGGTCAGCCAACTCAGGCCCCAGCCTATGAAGCCAAAAGGAGTGCGGTTGAAGGCTGTCATCAGGATGCCCAGTCCAAACGATACCGGCGATGCGCCGAAGGACGCACCGAAAGCCGCGCCGACAAATGATCCGATTGCCCCCAGCAGGGAGAACCCCGGATAGGGTGAGATGGGCTGTCCGTATACGCCCCAGGGGTTGTATGCCGGCACATACACCACCTGCGGATTCGACGGAGCCACTTCGATATTGCCCTGGTCGTAGCTCACGGTTTCCTGGGGTGTGTTTTGCAGGTTGCCAGCTGCCTGCGCGCGTTGCCGCATTATTTGCACCGCTTGCAAAATATCCTGCGGTTGGTTGTAGTACGCGTTGCCCAGATCCGTGGCCCAACGCATGTTCCGGTCCATCTCTGCCAAAACCTGGGGAAAGGCTGTCAACGCTTTCACGCTCGGATCCCAGTTCTGGGCGTCCGCTCCAGCGGCAATCTGCTCTGAAGGCGCGTAGCCCTGCCCCTGCCGCCAACGGTCGGCGTCCGCCACCTGAGCCGTGTAGGTGGACGCGGTCAACACCTGGGCGATGAGCGGGTCAGGATAGAGTGCGATCGGCGCCACCAATTGCTCCAATTGCTGGGCATTGAGAGGCTGCGGCTGCATCTGGGACTGGCCATAAGCCGGATACGCCTGTTGTTGAGGGTAGGGCTGCTGTTGAGGGTAGGGCTGCTGTTGAGGGTAGGGCTGCTGTTGAGGGTAGGGCTGCTGTTGTGGGTAAGGCTGGGGTGGATAGGGTTGCTGCTGAGGATACGCCTGTTGATGGTAGGGTTGCTGCTGAGGATAAGCCTGTTGTGGGTATGCTTGCTGTGGCGGGTAGGGCTGCTGCTGTGGGTAGGCTTGCTGTGGCGGGTAGGGCTGCTGCCCATAGGCTGATTGCTGGGCATATTGGCCGTTATAAGGATAGCTCTGCTGCGCCAACAGATCGATTGGTCCAAGCGGTAAAAGCATCACCGCCAGTGACAGCGCAACCACGCGTCGGAGGTGAATTTGCAGATTCATTGTTTGTCTCAATTCCCCATACGAGCCCCGGAGCGGTACCCATCTTCGAACCAGTTACTCATGTTGACCCGAACCTCCGCCGTTAGTTCTGTGGTCACGAGCGGCTCGCGAGCAGAAAGAGAACTCCTTCATAATAGTGACAGGCAGGAAAATGACAAACCTCACCCAGCTCAGCCCCGACGAGATCACCACAAACAGCCAGCAACTCCAGTCCCGCTATGACGCTTTCAAAGCCAGAGGTCTCAAGCTTGACCTGACCAGAGGAAAACCGTCTGCGGCGCAACTCGACCTTAGCTCCGCGCTGTTATCCCTGCCTGGCGCCAAGGACTACCTTGCCGAGGATGCAAGCGATTGCCGCAACTACGGCGGCCTCCAGGGTCTGACGGAGGTCCGCAGACTATTTTCCGGATTGATGGGAGCAGCGCCAGAACAGGTGGTGGCCAGCAATAACTCCAGCCTCGCGCTGATGCATGACACGATCGTGTACGCGCTCCTCAAAGGGACCTGCGATAGCTCCACCCCCTGGTCCGCGCAGTGTGAGATTTCATTTCTGTGCCCCGTTCCCGGCTATGACCGGCATTTCAAAATCTGCCAGGATTACGGCATCCGGATGATCCCGGTGGCGCTTCGCGAAGATGGCCCGGACATGGAGGAAGTGGAGCGGCTGGTGGCCGGGGACGCCTCTATCAAGGGCATGTGGTGTGTGCCCAAGTACAGCAATCCGACGGGAACTGTCTACGCAGATGCGACCATCGAGCGCCTGGCGGCGATGAAGACCGCGGCGCCGGACTTTCGCCTGTTTTGGGACAATGCGTACGCTGTGCATCACCTAACCAACGAGGCCATCGAGATCGCCAATATCCTGGAACTGTGTACCCGTCACGGCCATCCGAACCGCGCGTTTGTCTTCGCCTCTACCTCGAAGATCACGCTTCCCGGAGCCGGGCTGGCCCTCTTTGCCGCCTCGAAAGATAACGTGAAGTGGCTGCTGGCGAGACTGACCCCACGGACCATTGGCCCGGACAAGATCAACCAGTTGCGTCATGTTCGCTTTCTCAAGAACCCGGCGGCTATTCCGCAATTGATGAAGCAGCACAAAGCCCTGATCGCGCCCAAATTCCACAAGGTGCTGGAGGTCTTTGACCAGCACCTGGCGAACATTCCTGGCGTGACCTGGACCCGTCCCAAGGGTGGGTACTTCATCAGCCTCGAGGTTCCAAAGGGTTGCGCTGCGCGGGTCGTCGCTCTGGCCAAAGAAGCCGGCGTCGTCCTCACGCCCGCGGGAGCAACGCATCCCTACGGGAAAGATCCCGACGACCGCACCATCCGTATCGCCCCGACCTTCCCTGAATTAACGGATGTTGCTCACGCCGCCGAGGGCGTCGCTCTGTGCGTTTTGCTGGCCGTTGCGGAGAAGCTTCCCGCCATCCCGAAAGGATAGATGACAGCAGGTCCCTCCACTACGCTATGTTTCGGTTGATGGGATGACAAACGAGTGGGCTACCATGCCTCCCCCCAATCGTTAGTCATTAGGAGAGGTTGTGACTTTTTTGATTTCTTTCAGGCTTTGGTGGCCGGAAAGCTCTGAAGAGCGTCGGCTAACAAGCATCCTCGAGGTCCTTCGACTGCGCGCCAAAGCCCTTTGTTAAGTGATAGATCTGCGAGGCGCTTCGCTCAGGATGACGGTCTTGTGGGAGCTTTGAACAAACCTTCCGGTTGGGTGTGTCAAAAACTCAAAAATCACCAAACAGAATTGTCATCCGGGCCAAGCCCACCATAGCTTTTTGCGATGTTAACCAACAGGTTTGAGGCGGGACAAGGAAAAGCAATCGAAAAATACCATTTTCGGCCCAGGTACGCCCCCACGGCAAGCCGGGGCAGGTTGGCGAACCTGGGGCACCCGTCCTGCTCCGACTGGGGCTTTCTCAGGTCCCCAGTTCAAGATCGTCGAACCGTCGCCACTTGTAGAACGCCACGGAGACAATCCAGCTGACCGCGAACAGGCCAACAATCAAATACCCCAGCGTTCCGAAGTTCTCGTTGAGCCGGCTCACCGCGCCCCAAAACGTTCCCTTGAAGTGGAACCGCCCCCCAATGAGCCCCAGCACCTCGATCCCGCCAACCGCCACAGCGACCACCACCGACACGCAAGTGATCGTCATGTTGTAGTAGAGCTTGCGAATCGGCTTGACGAAGGCCCATCCATACGCTCCCAGCATCAGGATGTTATCGGTGGTGTCGATCAAACACATGCCCGCCGCAAAAAGCGTAGGAAATATCAGGATCGACCAGATCGGCAGCCCCTTGGTCGCTTCAGCAGCGGAGATGCCCAAAACGCCAATCTCGGTAGCCGTATCGAATCCGAGACCAAACAGCATCCCCAGGGGATACATGTGCCAACTGCGCGTGATCATCCGGAACATTGGGCGGAACACGCGGCCCAACAATCCTCGATTTCCCAGCAGCAAATCAAGATCTTCCTCGACGTACGGGTGGCCGTTGCGAACCTTGATGAACGTCCGGTAAATGGATTGCAGAACGACTATGTTCACAGCCGCAATCCCAAACAGAAAGAAGGTCGACAGCAGAGTGCCGACCACTCCTCCGATTTCCCGGACTGCATCCATGCGATGCTGCAACGCCAGTGCAGTCCAGGCGATCGCGATCGAGCCCAGCAGGACAATGGTGGAATGTCCCAGGGAAAACATGAAGCCAACTGCGACCGGCCGCTTGCCTTCCTGCATCAGCTTGCGGGTCACATTATCGATGGCGGCAATATGGTCGGCATCGACCGCATGCCGAAGGCCAAAACTGTAAGCAAGAAACGCGGTACCTAACAATACCGGGAAATGACGGAAGGCGAGGACAGCCCACAACCAGGCCGCGGCATTGAACACCAGCAGGACCCCATAGATCCCAAACACCTTGCTGCGCGTATCGCCGGCCGCATCATCAAAGAGCGTCCGCAGCCCCGGTCGCGTCGCGTCCATCTTTGCCTGAGTGTCAACTTCGACGGCCATCAGTCTCCCGCCTGCCGGTAGCACGAATCTCGCAGTCATATTACCACTACGCGAGACCATTTTCCCGGCGCCCGGCCCCTAAGTGGCCCCGGCTGAACGCACTCCCTCAGCAGACGAAACTTCACACCTCTGGGTAGAGATGGCCCAGCAGAGCTACGTGTCGACGCGACCAGCCTTCCACAGAGGCAGACCTGTCAAATGTCCTGCTATTGACATCCCAGAATTTGTGATTCCGCTCCAGGGGGAAACGGCAATCACTTATAGGATTTACTCCGGTCGCAAATCCATTTTGCTCGATGAGATCGTTCTCCTTACAAGAGTTCATTTCGGGATTAGCCGGCAGCCGGTAGCACGTTTTTTAGAAATGTAATATCATGATCGACGCACGAAGGCGAACAGTACCGTCATCCCCGACTATTTCCAAGGCAGCGGTAGCATCTCTGGCAGGGTTTCAGACATCAGGCGTAACACGATTTCCGAAGTAATGCTATTCCATCGGAAAGACACCGCCAATCCTTGCGTCGCGGTGGACCAAATCGGGTTGTTAAGGGGGCGTCATCGATGGCTGGCCACCTACAGCGCTACAGCGCAAACCGGAGGCTGGGTATCCGGCTCTGTGCTCGATCCAACCGGCCTGCCAGTGGTCCTATGAAATCTCTCTCCGCCTTCGTCTTGATCGTCTTTCTCTGCGCGCCCACCGCGCGAGCCGCGAACAGTAGCAGCTTCACCGGGCAGCTGACCGATGCGCAAGACAAACCTGTGCCTGGAGCAAAGGTTCAAGGGACGGCCACTTCCAGTGCAAAAACGATTAAGGTTACTCCACTCCTGGTTGCCGCGCAGGAGAAGACGCCGGTCGCCACCAGTGATAGGGCTTATCGGCCTCTGCTATCAGGAACTGTCGTTGACACGTCGGGCGCGGCGATATCTGGGGCTACCGTGCAGGTTCGAAGTGCGAACGGTACTGTAGAAAGAACGACACAGTCGGACAGGAACGGCTCCTTCATTATTTTTGGACTCGGGGCAGGTAATTATCAACTCGTCGTATTTAGTCCCGATTTTGAAACCAAAGAAATGCCCGTCGCCATAGAGACCACCGGGGCGCCGACCCCGCTGCGCATCTCTCTGGCTGTGAACCCCGTGAGCACCACCATAAACGTGCAGGGCCGGGAGGATGACCTCATCGGAATTGCCGAATCCGCCACCCAGGGAACGGTGGGCGCAAAGGAAATCCAGGATCGTCCAATTCTTCGTTCGGGAGAAATTTTGGAGACGGTTCCCGGCCTCATCATCACTCAACACGCGGGCGGCGGCAAGGCCAACCAATATTTTCTTCGCGGCTTCAATCTCGACCACGCCACAGATTTCGCCATTTTCCTCGACGGTATGCCGCTGAACCTGCCGTCACACGCGCACGGCGAGGGGTACGCGGATATGAACGTCGTCATCCCGGAGTTTGTGAAGCGGTTGAATTTCGAGAAAGGTCCCTATTACGCGAATGTCGGCAACTATAGCTCGGCTGGAGCGGCCAATGTGGAATATTTCAAGACGCTGCCCCAGAACTTCTTCAAGGTGGAAGGCGGCATGTATGGCTATGGAAGGGCTGTTTTCGGCGCATCGCAAAAGCTCGGTACGGGCAATTTGCTGTACGGCGGAGAAGAGTATTACTATGACGGCCCCTGGACGCATCCGGATGCTTATAACAAAATCAACGGCTTACTAACTTACAGCCAAGGCGATGACTCCAATGGTGTCAGCATCACGGCCCGCGCTTACCACGGAAAATGGAACTCAAGCGATCAAATCCCCGTTACCGCCGTGCCCCTTGTTGGTTTCTTCGGCGCACTGAACCCGGCTGACGGCGGCCACTCACAGCGTTATAGCTTGCAGGGTGAGTGGCATCGCCAGGGCACAAATTCCGAGTCGCAACTCATGGCCTACGGCTTTTATTATGATCTCAATTTATTTTCTGATTTCACTTACTATCTGACGGACTACCAAAAAGGCGACCAGTTCGAACAGCAGGATAGGCGCTGGGTGGCTGGGCTGGACGCACACCACACGATTTTCAGCACATGGTTCGGCCGCAGGATGTCAAATACGTTCGGAGTGCAACTCCGCAACGATTGGATCAACAACGGACTTTACCTGTCGGAAAATCGCGCGCGCACGGCCAAAACTGATTATTACGCCACCGGAATCACCTTCTACCCCCCCACCAGCACCACTCTTCCCACCTGCATCCCCACCACCACGACGATTACTTTGCCCAACGGCATCACCACCCCTACCACTACCATTGTTCCCAACACCTGCCCCACTTTGCCGGCGACCACTGAGCGGGATAACTTTACGGATTTGATAGCCAGTTTTTATGTGGAAAATAAAACCCAGTGGGCGAACAAATTCCGCTCGGTCGTGGGCCTGCGCGGCGACGAAGAAAGGTTCGCCGTCACCAGCTTGGCTTACTCGCCCTCGGTGAACGCGGCCAATTCCGGCACCGCCACCAAGTTCCTGCCCAGCCCAAAAGCAAGTTTGATTTTCGGCCCGTGGGCTAATACCGAGTTCTATGTCCAGGGCGGATTCAGCTTTCACAGCAACGACGGGCGTGGCACAACGCAAACGGTGGAACCGGTTTCGGCGGACAATCCTTACCCCAATACACCCGTCGCGAAAATTCCCCCGCTAGTCCAAACCAAAGGCGTGGAAATCGGCGTGCGCACTGTAGCCGTCCCACATCTGCAAAGCACCCTCTCGCTCTGGTATCTCCACAGTAATTCCGAACTGCAGCAGGATGGCGACACCGGAAGCACGGTTGCTTCAGAACAGTCGAGCAACCGCTATGGCATCGAATGGGCGAACTACTACACGCCAAGCGAACATTGGGCTGTTGATTTTGACTTGGCGGACTCCAGAGCTCTGTTTACCCAAACAGACCCAGATGATGCGGCACAGAGCATCGTAAATGGCATCGTAACGACCTCGTACGTAAATAGCATGGGAAGTACCATCGTAAATAGTTTCCCAGATGGTGTGTTACAGAGCGGCCCGGGTGGCAAGCTGGTGCCCGAAGCGGTGGAAGTGGTGATTTCATCGGGCATCACACTGCACGATTACAAAGGCTTTATGTCGAGTTTGCGCCTGCGCTACTTTGGTCCGCGCGATTTGACGTCTGACGGAATTTATCGCTCACAGGCAACAGCGTTGCTCAATGGGGAGGTCGGCTATCAAATTCACAAGGGATGGCATGTTTCAGCCGAATTTTTGAATTTGCTTAACCGTCGCGATCACGACATCGACTACGCCTATACCTCGCAAATAACTCCAACAGGCACGCCGGCATTCACAGACGTTTTCCACCCCGTCGAACCGTTTCTGGTGCGATTCTGGTTAGTAAGAACCTTCGGGGGTAGATGACACCGTGGATCGCGTTTTAGTGCTTATGCTTAAGCTCTTTGCCCGAATTGGTCAGTACTAATTTCCCCAATTCGACGCCTCTCAGAGCCAACATCCGGTCCGCGATCTCCTGCAGCTCCTTACTCTTTCCCTTCATGATGATCACTTCCAAACAGTAGTGATGATCGAGATGAACGTGCGTCGCGGCAAGCACCATGGCGCCCGCCGAGTGCTGCGTCTCGGTCAGCTTCTCCGAGAGATTGGGAACATGGTGGTCGTACACCAGCGTTAAGGTACCGACAACAGGCTTGTTGGAGTCAACTGTCTCGGAGAGAAGCGCCTCGCGGATAAGATCGCGGAACGCCTCGGAGCGATTCTTGTACCCACGCTTGGTGATCAAGCGGTCAAACTCGTTCAAAAGTCCTTCTTCGAGCGAAACCCCGGTCCTGGCTAATTCTGACATTTTGCTCCCCAGTCCTGATTGTAGTGACTGAACGAGTTGTCCATTCCCGCCGTTACCCCTTCGCCGCAGCAAGATCGTCGTCTTTGGTCTCCCGGATCGAAAGCAATCCCAGCAACGTGAGCAGTGCGGATGCGGAGAGGTAGTACCCCACGTATTGCAGCCCATAGGTCTTGGCTAGCCAGGTGGCGATGTACGGCGCCAGCGAAGCGCCCAGGATGCCGGCGAAGCTGAATGCCAGCGAGCTGCCCGTGTAACGCACCGGGGTCGGAAACAGCTCGGAAATCACCGTGCCCAGCGGCCCGTAGGTGAGGCCCATCAAGGTGAGACCCAACGCCATCATCAGCACCGCCCCCACGGTGCCGGCAACGAACATCGGCGCCAGCACCAGACCGAAGATCCCGATCGATACCGTGACCCATAACATCACCCGCCGGCGGCCTCGCTCCGCCAGCACCGCGGAGACGGGAATGAACAGAGCGAAGAAGCAAATGCCGAATAACTGAATCAGCAGAAACTTCGCCCGGCTGTATCCCAGGGCGGTGGTGCCCCACGACAGGGCGAAGACCGTCATCAGGTAAAACAGAACAAACGTCGCCAGGCTCACCAGGATGCCCGCGACCAGGGACCTGGTGTAATCGCGAAAAACCGCCAGCATGGGCAACTTCACCTGCTCCCCTCGATGCAGGGCCTCGCGGAAGACGGGCGTCTCGGTAATGGTCAGCCGCACATAAAGGCCAAGAAACACCAGCACCGCACTGGCCAGGAAGGGAAGCCGCCAACCGAACGCGAAGAACTGCTTGTCGGTAAGCCATCGCGAGAGCAGCAGAAAGGTGCTACCGGACAGCAGGAAACCAGCCGGCGCGCCCAGCTGGGGAAACATACCGTACCACGCACGCTTGTTTGGCGGCGCATTCTCAATCGCCAACAGCACCGCGCCACCCCATTCGCCTCCGAGACCCAGCCCCTGGCCGAAGCGGCACAGCGCCAGCAGCAGCGGCGCGGCAAATCCGATTGCTTTATAGGTTGGGAGCGCTCCAATGGCGACTGTCGATATCCCCATAGTCGAAAGTGCGATGACCAGCGTGGTCTTGCGCCCGATGCGATCGCCAAAGTGACCGAAGAGCGCAGAGCCAACCGGCCGGGCCAGAAACGCAATGCCAAAGGTAGCCAGCGATTCGAGCGTGGCTGACGCTGGGTCGGACGGAGGAAAAAACAATCTAGGAAAAACCAGTACCGCTGCGGTGGCGTAGATGTAGAAATCGAAGAACTCAATCGTGGTGCCGATCAGGCTGGCGAACAGCACCTGGCGTGGCGTATTGACGCGCATGCCTGTCCTGGGGTTGGTGGTGCTCATCAAATCTCCGGTTCTTATATGATTCCTTTGGCGATATTTACAGTTGAATACTATCGTGGAGGAGCATTCGCATGAGCCAGACCCAGGCCATCTCTGCCGCAGCCGCGGGAACCATTACCCTCGGTGGCGATCTCACCGTCAACCGCCTGGGCTATGGGGCCATGCGCATCACCGGCAAAGGCATCTGGGGACCTCCCGCTGACAAGCCTGCGGCCCTGGCCACGCTGCGCCGCGCGGTGGAATTGGACGTCAACTTCATCGATACCGCGGACTCCTATGGACCGAACGTCTCTGAAGAGCTGATCGCCGAGGCTCTCTACCCCTATCCAGCCGGCCTGGTGATCACCACCAAGGGCGGGTGGGAGCGTAGCGGTCCTGCCCAATGGCTGCACAACGCCAGCCCCCAGCACCTGACCGAGGCAGTGGAAGGCAGTCTCCGGCGCTTGCGTCTCGATCGTATCGACATCTACCAGCTTCACATTCCCGATCCGGCGGTCTCCTACGATGCCTCCATGGAAACCCTGGCTACGCTGCGTGAGCAGGGCAAGATTCGCCACGTCGCGCTCTCCAACGTGACCCAGGAGCACATTGAGCGCGGCCGGAAAATCGTTCCTATCGTCTCCGTGCAAAATCGCTATAGCTTCGCCGACCGCGAATGGGATTACGTGGTCAAGTATTGCGAGCAGAACGGCATCGCCTTCCTGCCCTGGGCTCCGCTGGGGCAAAACCGCAAAGCGCTGGACGTATTAGAGAAGGTTGCCAAAGAACTCGGCGCCACCACACTGCAGACGGCGCTTGCGTGGCTGCTCAAGCGGTCGAAAATCATTTTGCCGATTCCCGGAACGTCCTCCCCAGCCCACGTCGAGCAGAACATAGCCGCCGCCGGATTGGAACTACCCGACGCCGCTTACAAAGAGCTGTCCAACGTGACTCCGCCGCCCGTAAGCTATCGCGTGAGCTCACTTCCTTCGTCTTGATCAGGAGCGGCGACATGAAGACTTATCGCATCGCTACCGTGCCGGGCGACGGAATTGGCAAGGAAGTTGTGCCCGCTGGACGGCAGGTTCTGGAAGCGCTTGCCGGGAGCGATTTTCGCTTCGAATTCGAAAACTTTGACTGGGGTGGAGACTATTTCCGCCAACATGGAGAGATGATGCCGGAGAGCGGACTCGCTGCTCTGCGCACCAAGGACGCCATTCTCTTCGGCTCCGCCGGCGATCCGCATATCCCCGATCACATCACGTTGTGGGGCCTGCGGCTGAAGATTTGCCAGGGCCTCGATCAATACGCCAACGTCCGCCCCACACGCATTCTTCCCGGCATCGACCCGCCGCTCAAGCGCTGCAAAACGGAAGATCTCAACTGGGTCATTGTGCGCGAGAACACTGAGGGCGAGTACTCGGGTGTGGGTGGCCGGGCGCATCAAGGGCATCCACTCGAAGTGGCCACGGATTTATCTTTGATGACCAGGGCAGGGGTCGAACGAATCCATCGTTTTGCTTTTCGCCTCGCCCAATCCCGTCCCCGCAAGTTGTTAACGGTGATTACAAAAAGCAACGCGCAACGCCACGCCATGGTGATGTGGGACGAAATCGCGGTCCAAATTGCCAGGGAATTTCCTGACGTTACCTGGGAGAAGGAACTGGTCGATGCGGCGACCGCGCGCATGGTCAATCGACCGGCTTCGCTCGATACCATCGTAGCTACCAATTTGCATGCCGACATACTGAGTGATCTCGCTGCTGCGTTGGCCGGCAGCCTGGGCATTGCGCCCACAGCCAACATCAATCCCGAACGTTCGTATCCATCGATGTTCGAACCGATTCATGGTTCGGCCTTCGACATCATGGGCAAGGGCTGGGCGAACCCGGTGGGCACCTTCTGGTCGGTGGTGCTGCTGTTGGAGCACCTGGGAGAAACCGAGGCCGCGGCACGGGTAATGAACGCTATCGAACAGGTCACGGCAAATCCTTCGCTGCACACGCGTGACCTCGGTGGCACGGCTACGACGGCGCAGGTAACTGAAGCCGTGTGCGCCCAGGTCGCTGCCGCTGCGGATATCTCACTCGCGATAGAAGCGCAGAGGTTGTGATATTCGTAGCGGCCCAGGGGGGTCATTGATTCAGGGCCTGCGCGAGAAGAAAGAGCGCGACGACGGGGGGTCTTGTGCCCACTCAAGCCAACAGAAGGCTTGACCCCGATTTCCTGCCACGCTGTGCTAGTGTCCTGTCCCTGAAGTTCCTGGAACAATTCGAGGAATCGAAAATGTTCCAGAAACTGCGCTCAGGGGCTGAAGCCCATTTGGTTTTGCAGTGTTTCCGGCACGACTGAAGTCGTGCCCTGATACAAAGCCGAAGAGGAGTTCTTTAACGAGCTTTAGGGACGGGACACTAGTGAGGTCCGCGTGTGCGCCTTTCATCATGGAAAGGCGCATGGAGTGTATCAACGGCACAAGCCCCCGCAGGAAATCGGGGCAAATGGGCCACCCTCAGTAGTGGCGGCGGGGAAAGTGTGCGCCTTAAGCGCCTCGGGGCTTCACCACAGCGAATTTTCTGATATGGCGTTACCACTGATGTTGTCCCTCGGTGCATCGGATGAATCGAGAGTCAGAGGGAAAGAGCAGTGGTATCCCACATCTCGCGAAAAACAAGCGAGATGTGGGGCACCCGTCCTATGTGAGGGAACGAGTTCGTAAAGTCGCGCTTCTAGTCGCTCTTCAAGCGAAGATCGCGCCGCTCGAAAATTGCTGTCCCAGCGGCGAAGAGAAGCGCTGCCCCCACGATGATCAGCAGGAAGCCGGACGGTTGATGCGAGAGGCGCGCCGCCTCAAACAGGTCTCCTTGAGTCAAGGTAAAGAGCAGCCGCGCTGGAGCGAAGGCAGGCCACAAATAGCCCAGGAAACCGAGCAAGGCGAGCAACGCCAAAGAGGCGGTGGATGCTAGCATCATGGGCAACCACGTGGCGAAAAAGAGCGCTGCGGCCGCGGTGAACAAGCCCAGGACGAGTTGTGCCAGAGCCAGTATGAGCAGTAGAGCCGGTGGCCGATCGATGGCGGCAAAGAGAGCAAACCCACTGATCACAAAACTGAGTACGTAGAGCGCCAACGGCAGCCACGCTGCGCTGACCAAGGCAAAGAAATATTGCCGCCGGCTCACGGCACGCGACAGCACACTGGCGATGCGGCGCGAGCGCTGCTCATTGCCCAACAAGGCGCCCCCGGTAAAGGCCACCAGCCCCAATCCGTAGAGGCACTCCTGGTGCAGGATGGAGAGTACATCGCCGGTCTCCGGCTTGTCTGCGGGCACCAGCAGAATGGCCGCCATGCCGAACGGCCAGAGCATCAGAAACAGATAGATCCAGCGATTCTGATACAGCAGCCGGCGCGCGATCTGCCAGATCTTCGAGGTCTTCATGAATGGAAGCTCTCACCCACAGCCGGGTTTTGCGCTACGCTGGCGCCGCTCCATTCGAGAAAGAGATCCTCCAGCCGGCGGCGTAGCGGCGCAAGGCTTATGATCTCGCCTCCCGCATGCCAGACTCCCTCGATCACGCGCCGCTGGTCCTGTACAGGAACCGATATGCGGATCGAAGCGGGGTTGACGCCGGCAGTCGCCGCCGCCGGGTGGATGCGGCTAAGCTCCGCCAGAGAAATACCGCGCAACTCAATCTCCACTCGGTCGGACTCGCTCTGAAAGTCCTTGAGCGATCCCAAACGAACCAGGCGGCCCTGGTTGAGAAAGGCGATCCGGTCGCAGATATGTTCCACCTCGGTCAGCTGGTGGGAACTGAAGAAAATGCTCTTGCCGGCGTGGCGTGCGTTGCGCAGCAATTCCCTAACCTGAAGCACTCCCGCCGGATCCAGTGCTGCAGCGGGCTCGTCGAGAATCAACACTTCCGGATCATTGATCAAGGCCTGGGCAAGCGCCAGACGCTGTTGCATTCCCCGCGAATATTGGCGCGCATCCTTTCGCTCATTGGACAAGCCAACCGTACCGAGAAGATCAAGAATGTCTTTCGCCAGCCGGGGATCATTCACCCCGTTGAGCCGTGCCGCCAATTCGACACTGCGGAAGCCGCTCTCGGAAAAGAACACGGGGACATCCGGCACGAAGCCCAGCCGTGCCCGCGCCGGCGCATCGCCGAAGGGCTTGCCCAGCAGCGACCCGCTTCCGGACGTGGGCTGAAGAAAACCCAGCGCGAGATGGATGGCCGTTGTCTTTCCCGCTCCATTCGGGCCCAGGAAGCCGAGGATCTCCCCATCCTCCAGGCTCAGTGTCAAAGGATGCAGCGCGGTCTGCTTGCCGAACTGCTTCGAGATTGCCGAGAACGTCAGGCGATGGGCCATAGCGGGTCGAGGAGTGGATAGAGGAGCCTAAAGCAGAAAGAGATCAGGGGGATACCTGATCTCTCCTGCTTCTGGGCTTGCTGCCGTTGATTAGTAGTTGACCTTGACGAAAATAATGACCAGCGTGAAGAGGGAGAGCGACTCCATAAACGCGAGGCCGAGGGTGAGCAGTAGCAGGATGCCGGCACGCGCTCCCGGATTGCGAGCCAGCGCTTCCGTAGCCGAAGCGGTTGCTCGCCCCTGGCCGAGGCCGCAAAGCCCTGCGGCGATGCCCATGCCGAGGCCCGCAGCGAGCGCTACGAGTCCATGGCTGGTACCGCCCGCCGCACCACCCGAAGTCTGGGCAAAAGCCGGAACCGCCATGAACAAGACGGACAGCGTCATGAATAGATACTGCAGTGTGCGCATTGTTTCTCCTTGCTTCCGTAAGAATTGCCGCCAGTGGGTGGTTGAGGCTCACCGTGCTGGCCCCCTCACGCTTGCGGCCTTCGCGCCGGAGTGGAAGCATAGCCCTCCGGCACGACAACTCCGTGTAAGAAATCTAGTGATCGTGCGCTACCGCCTGGGAAACATAGATCATAGTCAGCAACATGAAAATGTACGCCTGGATCAGCGCCACCCCCATGTGCAATCCCATAAACACGAGCGGAATGCCTATGGGGACGAGGGAGAAGAAAACCAGCGTGACCATCTCCCCGGCGAACATGTTGGCGTAAAGACGAACGGTGAGCGAGAGGATGCGCGCAAAATGCGAGATCAGCTCAATCGGCAGCATCATCCAGGAGATCCACCAGATCGGTCCCAGGAAATGCTTAAGATAGCCTACGGCGCCCTGCTCGCGCAGCCCGTAGTAGTGGTAATAGCAAAAGCAGAGCAGCGCGACACCCAGCGGAACGGTCGCCACCGAGGTTGGCGCGAGCAGGCCGGGAACCAAACCAAGCAGGTTCGAGAGCAGCACGAACATCAGCACGCAGGTGGTGAACATGACGTAGCGCTGGGCACCCGGCCCGATGATCGAATCCGCCTGGCCGGAGACAAAACCATGAAGCATCTCCGCCAGTTGCTGGATAGTGCCCGGATTTTCAACGCTCAGCGAAACGCGTACCAGCACAAAAAAGATGAACAGCAGCCCCGCCACCAGGAGTTCCATGGCGAATGTCTCAGTGATAGGAGCCTGCGGATTGTAAGGCTGCACGTGGACCGCGTGCAGAACCTGGGTGGCCAGATTCCCAAAGTACTTGTTTAAGGTATCCGTGATTAGGCTATGTTCATGCATACGAGTAGTTCGTGCTCGGGCTCTCCAGTTTCAAAATCGGTTTGGGGTTCTACGCGGACCAGTCGCGCAGCAGGCGAAGCGCTTCGATGGATAGGGCCACCAGTGCCAGGGCAAGGCCGATCAACAGAGCGGCCACCTTCCCATCCAAACTCCTCAGGCTAACATAAAGCAACCCGGCGGCGGCGGCGATCCGGATAAAAAACCAGAACAGAACACCTCCCAGGGGCCTGGGTGTGCCCTGGGAGTTCCCGCTGCCAAGATCCAGGCGCTCAACCACCGCGGTCATCAGCTGGCGCCACTCCAGAATGCCTGTGGCGGCGATGGCGCCACCTACCAGGAACAGCAGCAGGGAACGCCAGCCCCACGCGATCCAAATCACGGGGATACCGATTGCGATCGCGATTGCGACACTGCGCAGCGCACGGTTCAGTACCAACCGCAGATCCTGATCGCTGAATTCCATCATTCCCTAGTCTGGGACAGAACCACGCGGAAGATCTGCACAAATCCTGCCACCGCGCCGGCGATCAGGCCCAGAATGTTGATCCAGTGCTGATGTAACCAGTGATCCAGGGCCAGGCCGATGGCCCACCCGATCACCACCGCGGCCGGCAATAATAAGGCCAGCTGGATAAGGCTTTCGACGCGCACCAACGATTGCAGGGGGCCGTCCTTGGATGAGGACTTCGCCGGGCGCGACGGGTCTGGTTGGTCGGATGGCATCGGTATCGGTGCTAGTTATACACCACGGGGGCCGTCGCCGGTCTCGAAGGGGCTGGACTCTACAGGCCGCGCAGGACTCATGAGGCTTTGGCATTGCCAGCGCTAAAGCGCGTGAGATAGTCGAGAGTCTTTCAGGGAGCGCTAAAGCGCTCCTCCCCCCGCATAAATGCGGGGGCTCCCACCACCAATTTGGACCAAGACTGACTGAACGCAAACGTTATACTGACTTTTTCGTCCCGAGGCCTTCCCATTGTTTGAGTCAGAATTCGAGAGCAATCTTTTCGCGCTCCGCAAAGACAAGCTGCGCCAGATTGCCGCGCTCGGCCAGCAGCCCTACCCCAACCACTTTGTCGCCTCCCACACGCTGGCGGAAGTGCGGCGCCAGTTCGGAGAGATCCCCCCAGAAGTGCTGGACGCGCAGCGGACCGTGGTCACGGTCGCCGGGCGCATCATGGCCATCCGCGCCCAGGGCAAAGCCGGCTTTGCCCAGCTGCAACAGGGCGGTGAACGGCTGCAAATTTATGTCCGCCTCGATGCCGTACGCGAGCAGGGCTTTCAGCTCTACAAGCTGTTGGATCTGGGAGACCACATCGGCGTCTCCGGCTACGTCTTCCGCACCCGCACCGGTGAGCTCACCATCCATGTGGAAACCATCACTTTCTTAGCCAAAGCGATGCTGGCTTTGCCGGAGAAGTATCACGGCTTGGCCGACGTGGAACTCCGCTACCGCCAGCGCTACGTCGATCTCTTCATGAACACCGATGTACGCGAGGTCTTCGTCAAGCGAGCCCAGGTGCTCAAGGCAATCCGTCGTTTTTTCGACGCCCGCGGGTATATCGAAGTGGAGACTCCGATGATGCAGCCGATCGCCGGGGGAGCCACAGCCAGGCCTTTTCGCACCCACCATAATGCGCTGGACCTTGATCTGTTTCTGCGCATCGCGCCTGAGCTCTACCTCAAGCGCCTGGTGGTCGGCGGCCTGGACCGGGTCTACGAGATCAACCGCAACTTTCGCAACGAGGGCATCTCCACCCAGCACAATCCCGAGTTCACCATGCTGGAGTTTTATCAGGCCTACGCCAACTATCACGACCTGATGCAGCTAAGTGAGGAGCTCGTCACCCAGGTCGCCCTGGAAGTAAACGGAACTACCATGACTACCTTCGGCGGCCACGAGATCGACCTGTCCAAGTGGCGGCGGTTCTCCATGCGCGAGGCCATACTCGAGTTCTGGCCGGACGCGGCGGGAGCCAAACCCGCGCTCGAAGACTTTGGGAGTGGCGCTAAAGTGGACCAGATGGTGGAGAGAGTCCGGGCGGCCGGTATCTCGCTCGACTACCAGCCGGGGCAGCCCGCGGGAAAGACCATCGCGGGCATCTTTGAAGCCGTCGCCGAGGACCACCTGATTCAGCCAACCATCATCTACGACTTCCCTGTCGCGGTCTCTCCGCTGTCCAAGAACAAGCCGGACGAGCCAGACTGGGTGGAGCGCTTCGAGTTCTACGTGGGGGGCTTCGAGCTGGGCAACGCCTTTAGCGAGCTAAACGATCCGGAGGAACAGCGCAGGCGTTTCGAGCAGCAGCTGGCGGAGCGGGAGCGGGGCGATATCGAGGCCCATGTCATGGATGAAGACTACGTCCGCGCCCTCGCCTACGGGCTGCCGCCCACCGGGGGCGAGGGCATCGGCATCGACCGGCTGACCATGGTGCTGACCGGGTCTAAGTCGATCCGCGACGTGATCCTGTTTCCGCTCCTCCGCTCCCAATCTGGAACCACGGCTGGTAGCGAAACCACCCCCGGCGCCGCCCGCGATGATGAGAGCGGCCAGTCAGCGTGACCAGTCGTGCCTGGTTTGTCACCCCGACAGTTCGAGCGGCTTACTTTCTGCCGCTCGCTTTACCGAGACGCTTGAGCACCTGGCTCAGACTGGTTTTCTCAAATTCCTCCAGCAGCGCTATCATGGAGCCGGAGAAGATCTTTTCCAGAGCGGCGTTTACTCGCAATGCCGGCGTAGCGTGAACATTGGGAGTATGGAACAGCGAGCCGGTCTCCACTGCCTTGTAAACATCCGCCAGCGAGATCGCTTTCGGAGATTTCAGGAGTCGTGAACCACCGGTCGGACCCTTTTGACTTTCGATCAGCTTGGCCTGTTGAAGAGAGGCAAGCACGCGGCGAACAACGACTGGATTGGTATCCAGCTTGAGCGCAATATCGGTTGAGGTTTGCAATGTATCCGGCTCCGAAGCAAGCAGAACCAGTACGTGAACCCCGGTAGCAAATCTGCAGTTGACAGCCATTCCCGAACGCTACCATACCGGAGCGACAAAGAGCATGGCCCTGTGACGGCACGTTAGTAACTTCCAAGGTTGCAGAATTACCAACAGGTAACCATGATCATTTTGTACCCGTCGCTGGATCGTTTGCCAATTTACGTCAGACGGAGGAGTATTTTTGCGTATTCTCTTTGTCGGTGATGTCTTTGGCCACGCAGGACGCCGCATCGTAGGCGAGCATCTCGCCCCTTTGATTGAACAACGGGACGTCGACCTGGTGGTGGTCAACGCTGAAAATGCGGCCGGCGGCTTTGGTGTAACGCCGGGGATTGCCGACGAGCTCTTCGACCAGGGCGCCCATGTCCTTACCACCGGCAACCATGTCTGGGACAAACGCGAGATTATCGAATATATGCAGTCGGTCCCGGCGGAGAGCCACGAGCGCCCGCGCCGCGTGCTGCGCCCGGCCAACTACGTCGCCGGCACACCAGGACACGGCGTCTACGAGGGAGAGTTGCCCTCCGGACAAACCTACGCGGTCGTCAACCTGCAGGGCCGGGTCTTCATGGCCAACCAGGAAGATCCCTTCCGCGTGGCCGATTCCCTGCTCAAAAAGATCAGGGCCCGGGTGATCTTTGTCGACTTTCACGCCGAAGCTACTTCGGAGAAAGTGGCGCTCGGCTGGTACCTAGATGGGAGGGTTACCGCGGTAATCGGAACCCACACGCACGTACCCACTGCCGACCAGCGCGTACTGCCCGGGGGGACGGCGTACCAGACCGATGTGGGAATGAGCGGGCCCTTCGACAGCGTGATCGGTGTGGAAAAGGAGCAAATCCTTGCCCGCTTCCTCAGTGGAATGCCAGGAAAATTCGAAGCGGCCAAGGGAGATCCGCGCATGTGCGCGGCCCTGATCGAGTGCGACGGCGCCAGCGGACGGGCCCTGTCGATCGAACGCATCATGCTGGGGGAGTAGCACTCCGCTCGTGACCACGGCGTGCTCAAGATGGCGAAGAGCCACGGTTCGGGCACGCCGTCTCACACGCGCATCCCTCAGGGCTTCAGCGCGACGGTAGGAGATTGGTGCGCCAGTTTTCGCGCCGCGGATGTGATTTGACCGTGGCGATCGAAATGCAGACTCCAGTTGGTCGTCATGGTGGGCCGGGAGACGTCGCTGAATGTGACATCGGCGCTTTGATCGGCTTCTATCAGCATCTGCGGCTGGTTCCCGTCCAGGCGCAACAGATCGAGGCTCTTGTCCGGGATAGGGCTGTAGTTGAGCACCTGCACCGGATACCCACTCAATTCGGCATAGCACACAGCGATCATCAGCCAATTGCGCGCGTGGCTGAGCGGCGTCATCCCACGCTCCTGGCGCAGCATTCCGTTGAATACCTCAAAGGTGCCCGGCCTGTTCCAGGAGGCGTCGAACGGCAAAAGGCCATGGGCATAGGTGGAGACGATGCGCACCTGAGCGCTATTGCGCGGCAGCATGGCGGCAAAGCGCGAGGAGCCGCTTTCCTCTGCGCCATGGGTGAAGGCGAGGAAGACGTAATCGGGGAACGCCGGGCACATAATCTGCTGGTAACGCCACCCAGGATTGCTGATATCGAAATTCGCCAGGGCAGCCTGTTTGGAAAGTTCCGGGCTGAGGTTAGAGACGACCTCGTAATCCGCCGCGTTCATCTGTCCCGGCTCAAGATGTTCGAGCGAGATCACGGAAGGCGGAGAGGAAAGCGGAGTGGTCCCGATAGGGACCGCTGCGACTCCCGGAAAAGCGGTGGTGGCCGCGGTTGCACTAAAACCCGGAAACAGATCCTGATTGGGGGCTTGTGGGGTTTGCGCTGGTGCACGGAGCACGGCAAGACCGGCGAGCAGCGCAAGCCGGAGCATGGGGGCGATTATCCGCATCGACTCCGTCACTCTACCATGCAGCCCACAGGGCTTTGGCCACTGTTCTCTGTGCCCGAGCTTATCTTGATACGAGGAACATCAACGGCAGGAAAGCGATCAGGTTGGTCTCGGCAATACCCAATCAGGAAGAGCAACCCCAATAGGGGCTGCTCTTCCTGGGGTGGTTTTAGTGCGCTGGCCGGCGATGAGCTGCAGGCGCCTTGGCCGGTGGCTCACCGTCGATCAGCGTGATCATCGGCGGAGTAGGGGTATAGGAATCGAACGTGGCGTCGTAAGTGACAGTGGCGCCGATTACCGGCACTACCTTAAGCGGGGTCTTCATATTGATCGTGAAGTCCGCCTTCTTACTCTGCTTGTTGTCTTCCGTAACTGCGACCTGGACTGACTCAGCCGTGGCGGAAATCACCATGCCCGGCACTTGAACGCGGGTGCCCTTCATGGTGTCCCAGACCTTTTGCGCGTCTTCCGGCTTGCCGTTGAAAAGGATGAATTCTTTATCGGCCAGGCTCAGCGTCTTCAGATCGGGAGTGGAGGCGACTGTCTGAGCGGCAAGGTCGGCAGGTGAGGGTGGAGGCGGCGCAGGCGTCGGGTTATATTCCGCGGGAGGAAACAGATTGGCTTTGGCCAGGGCCTGGACAGCAGGGTAGCCGTCCATGCTGCCATGGTACTTGTTGTAGAAATACTCAGCGGCCTTTTCGATCTGCGGTTTGGCTTGCGGAGGCGCGAATTGCGCTGCCCGGGTGAAGAACCAGGCAGCATTCTTAAGGTCGGGCGGAGTCTGCTGCGCGTAGGCCTGTCCCAGCAGGTAGGTGTCATTCAGTCCGGGGCCGGACTGCGTCATGTTTGGGTCGGGATAGGCCTTGAGCTCATTGGTGAAGGCAGCGATGGCTCCCGCGTAGTCCTTCTTGTTTTCGTCATCCTGGGCGATTGCGCTGTCGAAGATCGGCGCGGTTGCCGTCTTCAGCTTTTGATAGTCGGCATCCGTCATGTTGGCCGGCTTGGTGGCGCTGAGGCCGGTCTGGGCCTGGGCGGCGGCCTTATCCAGAATAGGCTGAGCTTCAGCGGGACTCGTTTTCGTGGCCGCCTGGCTCTTTTCCAGATAAACCGAGGTGGCGAGAGCGCGAAGGTTTCCCGGATCAACTGCCAGCAACCGGTCCGCGGCATCCAGCATCTTGGCCGGGTCTCCCTGGTAGGCCAACATGAGCTGTTCCAGCATGTCCGCCTTGACTACCGAATTGGGGTACTGGGTCAAAAACGCCTCGATAGCCGCTGCCTTGGCGGCCGGCGTGGCTTGTCCGACGGCGTTGGTGTACGCATTGTATTCGGCGGGATCTTTAATGGTGATCTGACCGGACTGAGCGGCTTGGGCATACACCATAGACACGCTGCCTGGAAAGATAGTGGCCAAGGCCAACAAGCAAGCAAAGACAGACTTCTTCATGCAACGCTCCTAGGAGATGCGGGAATCAGGGAAACGCAGGGATCAGCAATCATGACGATATACAGCCGCAAGTTTCTCATCTTTTATGGGATATGCGCCGGAAAACTCGAGTCTGGGCTAAACGCTTTGATCCTTCGCTCTGTGGTTTGCCCCAGTCAAGAAAAACCAAGGTCTTTCCGATGAGCTGTGGAAGGATTATAGAAACGGTTTCCGCTTCTGACAAGTAAACGTATCAACGAATAACGAGACCATGGTAAGCATCGAATCACGCGAGGTAGTCGAAGATGACCGAAACACAGATTGTGCAGAATGCGAATGCTGCCTTGAACGCTCCGTTGACCGGCCAGGTAGCGGTGGTCACCGGTGCAGCGCGCGGTATCGGTGAGGCCATTGCTTTGCGGCTCGCGCGCATGGGCGCCGCCATGGTACTCATCGCGCGCGACTCCGCTCGCCTGACGCAGGTAAAAGCAGCCGTGGAGCAGCAAGGCGGAAAGGCCCTGGCGCTGCCCGGGGATTTGATGGACCCCAGGACCGTGGCGGCTTTTGGGGAGCAGGTCCGCGAGCAGTGTGGCCGGTGTGACATCCTGGTCAACAACGCCGGCGTCGGGGTGCTGCGCAAACCTCTCATCGATTTACCGGTGGAGGAGTGGGACCTGATGATGCACACCAACCTGCGCGCACCCTACCTGATGATCCGATCGTTGGCCCCTATGATGATCGCGGCCCGGTCCGGCCACATCATCAACATTTCGTCGCTCGCGGGAAAGAACATCCTGCCCGAGGGCGCCGCCTATTCCGCTTCCAAATGGGGACTCAACGGGCTGACGTATTCGGTCGCGGAAGAACTGCGGCAATATAACGTGCGCGTCTCGGTCATCGCTCCGGGGTCCGTCAACACGCACTTTGGCGGCCCAGGAAGCACAAAAGATCGCACCCGCCTGGTCCAACCCGACGACGTTGCCCAAGTGGTCGCTATGCTGGTCACCCAGGCGCCCAATTCATTTGTAAGTGAAGTGCTGCTTCGCCCCACCATGAAGCCCTGAGGCCGGCGGAAAAGAACATTCCGCGTTTCTTCACCGCGGATCCGTCGGCTGTGATCGAAAATCGGTGGAATCAGAGGCTAAACAGGCCGCGGATAAAGTCGCGCTCGGGTAGGTCCGGGCTGGACAGGCTGCAAAAAAATTCACGTTTTGTATCAGGGCACGACAGTGAAGAGAGAAATTACACGAGCAACAAAAGCTTTGGGTGGCCCATTCAAGCCGTCCTTTGGCTTGAGTGGGCTACCATGTCCCCCACTCGTTTCTCATTAGGACCGGAGCGGCCTATCCCGGCGTGCTGTGGAAGCGTAGTGGAGCGGCCGTTTCTATCTCACGCGCGCTCTGAAGGCCAATGGGTTTTGAGGAATTGGCCACTAGCCCACTCAAGCCAAAGGACGGCTTGAATGGGCCACCCAGCCTAAGGCGGCGGTCGAGAATGAGTCCCGAACAAGCGGCTGACCGCGCAGCCGAGGGTCTGCTGTTTCTCTTCACATCCCGCATAAAAGATTTACAGGGTGGCAGCAGCTAACTGTACATACCGGGAGGCTTTTTAGCCCCTGAAGTAAGCCTTGAGACCAGGCGGACATTGCGCCCGCTAACCATCATAAAGTCAGCCACTTGCAGCATGTCCGGAAACGTGCCCCGAACGTTACTTGCCTCCTGGCCGGGGCAGGTCTAGCCTTTATATATACATTCTCCAGCGGGGGCGCCTTCCGGGCATCCGGACCGCCCACTCGCCGCCACGCATTGGGTTGTGCACGCTTTATCCACAACATGTTGGGGTCTCCATGTTGCTTCCAGTGATCACGATCGCTAGAGTCTTTGCTAAGGCCAGTCGTCGCCGTGCGGCCGGCACTGCTCTCCGGGCGACGAAAGGGACAGGTTGATGCTGAAGCTGAAAAAGATCCAGATGCTGGGGTTCAAGTCGTTCTGCGACCGCACCGAGGTCACTCTCCCCGGCCAGGGGATCGCGGTCGTGGTTGGGCCCAACGGCTGTGGTAAATCGAACATTCTCGACGCCGTGAGCTGGGTTCTGGGAGAACAATCGGCCAAGTCTCTCCGCGGAACCAAGATGGAAGACGTTATTTTTGCCGGAACCCGGGAGCGCAAATCCCTTGGCATGGCGGAAGTCTCCCTTTCCCTGATTGATCCCGAAGCTTACGCCGAAGGTCCTTTGCTGGAAGAACCGCAAGTCGACGACAACGAACCGGAGAAGACCGACTGGGATGAAGAGAAGATCCGCACCGAGCGGGCCGCGGAGACGGAAGAGATCATCGCCGATGTGCAGCCCGGGACCCTTATCGATGGAGAACCCGTAGAAGGAATCACCGACGCCGGACCCAAACCGGATGCTGCGGCAGAGCATGCAACGGAGAACGGGAACCCGGTGGTCCTCAAGATTCGCCGCAGACGTTTCCAACGGACAGCGGCCCGGCAGGGCGAGATCGTCGTCACCCGGCGCCTCTTCCGCACCGGGGAGAGCGAGTATCTTCTCAACGGCAAGCTTTGCCGCCTGCGCGACATTCAGGACATTTTTATGGGCACCGGCTTGGGCCCGGAATCCTACGCCATTATCGAGCAGGAGCGCATCGGGCAACTGCTTAGCTCCAAGCCACATGACCGGCGCGCGATTATCGAAGAAGCCGCCGGCATCACTCGCTTCAAAACCAGGAAGCGGCTTTCTGAGCTGCGATTAGAGCAGGCCAAGCAGAACCTGGCGCGTGTCGACGATATCTTCGAAGAAGTCACGCGGCAGATGGGTTCGCTCAAGCGCCAGGCCATGAAAGCCGAGCGCTACGCAGCACTGCGTGAAGAGATGCGGACCAGGTTGCGCGTGGTCCTGGCCAGCCGGATCACGCAGATGGACGCCGAGCAGGCGGCGCTGATGGTAGAGATTGCCGGCCTGGGAACGCAGATCGAGCAAGGTAGCGAGCAGGTCAGCGCACTCGATGATGAGCACTCGCGTGGCATGACGCGTGGCTACGAATTGGACGCCAGCGCAAAAGACGCTAACGCGCGCGCCAACCAGTCTTCCGTGGAAC
Source organism: uncultured Acidobacteriaceae bacterium (assembly GCA_963788515.1). Taxonomy (GTDB): domain Bacteria; phylum Acidobacteriota; class Terriglobia; order Terriglobales; family Acidobacteriaceae; genus PALSA-350. The sequence goes on along the minus strand of CAWBGZ010000013.1, from coordinate 177,233 downwards.
TGGAGCGCGCCTCCACCCGGGAAATCGCCAACCAGGAGCGCATCGCGGAATTGCGCACCCGCGCCGTGGCGGGTTCGGCCGAGCTGGAGCAGGCACGGCTTCATCTACAGGGATTGGTTGTGGAGCGCGAGTCCCACCGGCTTTTTCTTGAAAACGCAGCCGCCGAGGCTGCCGGTGTCCGTGAAGAGTCAAGACAGCGCCAGGAGCAAGCGCGCGACGCCTCCGAAGCTGTCACCGGAGCAGAACAGCGGCTGGAGGCCGCACGGCACTATGCCATGCAGTTGCTCACCCAGGCTGGTCATGCGCGTAACCAGACCATGCATGCGGAAGAGTCGTTAAGCGCGCTGGAGCAGGATGCGGAGCGGCTCGCTTCAGAAATTTCCGCCGCCAGCGCGGAGCTCGCCTCGCTGGGCTCCGAACGGGGACAGGCTTCGCTGAAGTTCGAGTCGGTCACCGAACAGCTGCAACGCCTGGAGAGCGAGCTGGCCACCTTGCGCGCAGAGAGCGAAACCCGCCGTAACGAAGAAAGTGCAACCAAGCTGGAAGGCGATCGCCTGCGCGCCGAAATGGCAACCCTGACCGGACGCCGCAATTCTCTGCAGTCGCTGATCCGCGAGCACAGTTATTCCACCGACACCGTGCGCAAGCTGCTCAAGTCAAATTCGCTGGGTGGCGGCCTGGCCCCGGTGGGCACGCTCGCCGACTTTCTCGAAGTAAGTGGTGAATACGAAACCGTTGTAGATGCTTTTTTGCGCGACGAGTTGAACTACATCGTGGTCACCAGCTGGGATGCTGCTCACGAGGGCATGCGGCTGTTGAAGAGCGATGTCGACGGGCGTGCCACCTTCCTGGTGCATCCCGACGATTCCCAGGCCAAGTTTTCCTTTGCCGGCGACACTCTGGAATCCAAGCACAGTGGTTCTGGGGTCAAGCGGTTGAAAGACTGCATCCGGGTGCTGGATGGCTTTGGCCGATCGCTCGAAGTGATTCTGCCTAAACTGCGCGAGGGTTTCGTCACTCCCAACGCGGAGCTGGCGAAATCCCTGGCCCTGGAGAATCCTAACGCCTTCTTCCTGGCCCCCTCCGGCGAGTGCTTTCACAACGTCACCGTCACCGGCGGTAAGCCCAGCGTGGAAGGTCCGCTGGCATTGAAGGGCGAGCTGCGCGAGACCCAGAAGAGGCTGGACCTGGTGGAAGCCGAGCTGGCCCGTGCCGAAATCACCGCCGCTTCCCTTGCCCGGCTGTTGAGCGAGTTAGCGGCCCAATCGGAGCGCATCAGCGAAGAGCGGCGCAACGCGGAGCGGGAAAGCGCCAACCAAAGCGCGGCGCTCCGGCAAATGGATGCGGAAGTGGCCCGGCTGGAGCGGCGGCTGGATGACTGGGTTGTGCAGAGCGAACGCAACAAAGATCTGCGCGGGGTTCGCCAGGCGTTGATCGAAGAAAAGCGCGAGGAGGTGGCGCGCCTGGAAGCGGAGCATGGCGCAGCTGAGACTAAAGTCAACGAACTGCAGCAAAGCATGGAGGAGTTGCGCCGTCAGCGGGAGCGGGCGCAGCAACAGGCAGCGGACGTTTCCGCCCTGTTGGCGGGATTGGAAGAGCGCAGCCGGGGTGCGGAAGCGGCATTCACCCGCATCGATCGCATGTACGGCGATCTGGAGCGGCGGGTCAACCAGTTGGAGCAACAGCTGGCCTCGGCGACCGCGGAAGAACAACAGCGCAGCCGCGAGAACGAACAGCTGGCGGTGGAGCGGGAGCGCTTGACGGAAATGCGCAGAACGGCGCTCGAAGAAGCGGCGCAATCCACCGAAGAGGCCAGGCTGCTGCGCGAGCAGTTGACTGAGCTGGAGCACAACCTCAAGGCCCTGCGAGCAGAAATGGATAGCTTCCGCGAGGCGCGCAGCACGCGCAGCGCACACTCGGCAAAGCTGGCGGTGGAACTCGAATACATGGAAGCCGCCTGCGTCAGCGATCTGGGAATCGAAGCCTCGGAATTGCGCCGCCAAGAGGATGTGAACCGCCTGGAAGGGGACGCGCTCAGCGAAGAAGACGACGCCTGTCGCGGCCTGAAGCAGAAACTGGAAGCCATGGGACCGGTCAACATGATGGCGCTCGAAGAGTACCAGGAGACGGCGGACCGCCACGGCTTTCTCGAAACCCAGCGCAAAGATCTGATCGATGCCATTGAAAACACGCAGTCGACGATTCGCGAGATCGATCAGATTACCCGGCAGAAATTCGACGAAGCCTTTGCCCGTATCAACCAGAACTTCAGCAAGACCTTCACCAGTCTCTTCGGCGGTGGTCAGGGCTTCATGCGCCTTACCGATGAAGAAAATACAGCGGAAAGCGGTATCGACATCGTAGCTTCGCCGCCAGGTAAGAAACTGCAAAACGTCTTGTTGCTCTCCGGCGGTGAGAAGGCGCTGACGGCGCTGGCGCTGCTGGTCGGCATCTTCGAATACTCCCCCAGCCCATTCTGTGTGCTGGATGAAGTGGATGCCCCGCTGGATGAGACCAACGTGGGCAGGTTGGCGGAAATGCTCAAGAGCATGAGTAACGAAACTCAGTTTCTTTTGGTAACCCACTCCAAGCGGATGATGACGGCGGCCGATCTGATCTATGGCGTAACGATGCAGGAGCCTGGAGTTTCCAAGCTCGTTTCGGTCCGCTTGGGCGGGGACGATGTAGGCCACAACCGCACCCGGGAACGAGTGCAGGAGCGTCGTTTAGCGACCGCGTGACGGTTTCGCAAAAGTAACTATCTCTCACAATCGTCTTGACATGCACCTCGCCCCGGGATTTCCCGCCCGGCCGCGGAAGCTTTCCGCAAGTTTTCCTGCGTTGACAAAGCGGTCGCCACCTCGGACAATCGGAAAGTCATTACCTCTCCCGAGGCGTAACCTTTGCCGACGCTCATCGCAACCGAATTCGAAGACCTGCAACTGTACACGCGGGGCAAGGTACGCGATCTGTACTCGGTGGGAGATCTGTTACTGCTGGTTGCGACAGATCGTATTTCGGCCTTCGACTATGTGCTGCCTACCGGAATACCGGGCAAGGGCCGCGTATTGACGCAGATTTCTCTCTTCTGGTTCGACTATCTCGGTTCTCTGGTTCCCAACCATCTGGTCACCGCCGATGTAGAGCACTATCCCGCAGAGTTGCAGGCCTACGCAAGCGAACTCGACGGCCGGTCGATGCTGGTGAACCGTGCCCGGATGTTTCCCGCAGAATGCGTGGTGCGCGGATATCTCTCCGGTTCAGGATGGAAGGACTACAACCGCACCGGAAAAATTTGCGGGATAGCGCTGCCCTCGGGTATGCGCGAGTCGGAACGGCTGCCGGAACCGATTTTCACGCCCGCCACCAAGAGCATGAGTGGCGAGCACGACGAAAATATCTCCTTCGATCAGATGGTGGCGCGCGTGGGCGGCGAAAATGCCGAGCAACTGCGCCGGCTGAGCCTGGAGATATACGCCAAGGCTGCTGATCATGCGCTGCAGCGGGGATTGATTCTTGCCGATACCAAGTTTGAGTTTGGCATGACCGCAAAAGGCATCGTGCTCGCCGATGAGGTCCTGACTCCGGATTCGTCCCGCTTCTGGCCCAGTGAGGGATACCAGCCCGGGGGGCCCCAGCCGTCGTTCGACAAGCAATTTGTGCGTGATTATCTGGAGAGCATCGGCTGGAATAAGCAGCCTCCCGCGCCGGAGCTTCCGGGCAACGTGGTGCGCAAGACGCAGGAAAAATACGAGCAGGCATTGTCTTTGCTGACCGGCCCCGAACTCAAGGAAATGCGCGTTACCCGGCCCTAGTGGAAGTTCAAAAATGAATCTGGCCGACCTGTTGATACTCGCCCTGCTGGCAGTTTCGGTAGTTGCTGCTTTTGTCAAAGGATTTTTTGTCGAGGTCTTCTCGCTGGCGGGTGTGTTTCTGGGGCTCTTTCTCGCCGCGGCCAACTATGGAGCATTCGCACCCTGGATTCTGCGCGTGGTTCAGAACCACGAGGTTGCGAACCTGATCGCGTTTTTACTGATCGTGCTGCTGGTCATGTTGTTGGCGGGTCTTCTCGGTCGATTGCTTCGCGGCTTGCTGCGCGGGGTGGGCTTGGGTATTGTGGATCGATTACTAGGGGCAGTTTTTGGGCTGGTGAAAGGTTGTGTTGTCGTCACCCTGGTCCTGATGGGCATCGTGGCATTTCTGCCCCGGCAGGCTTGGTTGGATAACTCCCGTCTGGCTCCGGTCTTCTTGACCGCGGCCCACGGCGGCTCACACGTTGTACCGTTTGACCTAGGAGAAAAGATCCGTCAGGGCTTGCAAGCGCTCCGGATCGCGCCGAGTTCCCGGATTCATTTCGCCACCGCGATGCAGCCAATTCTCGCCCAGGGTTCCAGCGAGTGCGAGACAAACACAAACCCGGCAGTCGAGCGGGTAGGAAAAAGAAAGAGGTTTTTGTGAAACGTGAACTGGACAGTCTTGTGACGCAAATGCACGCCGGCGGCATTCATTACGACGAGGCAGTGCGCGAGTTTAAGCGGCGCTTCATTCTGGAAGTGCTGGCGCATCACAGGGGAAACCAGTGTAAGGCTGCTCGGGAGCTGAGCATGCACCGCAACACGCTCCGCCGCACCATCGCGGAACTCAAGCTTGATCCGGAACAAATTCGCAGCGGACTCAAGCGTCCGCCCCGCGGCGATCGTCCTGTCTTTGACCCCGCCAAGCAGACGGTGCGCACCTAGTGCAGGAAAAAGCCGGCCGGCTTGTAGCAGCGCCGGCCGAGGGCCTCGTGACCATCCGCAAAGGATTTCGCTGGGATGACTGCGACGCCTATCTCTTCGACATTGACGGCACGCTGCTCCACGCCCATGGCGGCGTGCACACCGGCGCCTTTTCCTTGAGCGTGCAAGCGGTGATGGGGCATCCGATCCCCATCGATTCCGTCCCCGTGCACGGCAGCACCGACACCGGTATCCTGCGCGACGCATTCCGCCTGGCAGGCATCCCCGAAGAGGTGTGGCAGCCTCGCCTGGAAGAAATTCTTGAGCAGATGCGCCAGATGGTCCTGGAGCAGCGGGAACGCATGAGCGTAACCGTCATGCCCGGCGTCCTGTCCATGTTGGCTTACCTCAAAAGCCGGGGCAAGTGTCTGGGCGTGGCCACCGGCAACCTGGAGCAGATTGGTTGGTTAAAAATCGAGATCGCCGGTTTGCGCGACTGGTTTACTTTTGGCGGGTTCAGCGATCGCCACGCGCTGCGCGCCGAGATGATCGCACAAGCACTCGCCGCCGGGCAGTTAGCGGGCACTCATGCCAAAGTGTGCGTGATCGGCGACACGCCCTCGGATATCGCCGCGGCCCGGGCCAATTCCCTGCCCACCATCGCGGTGGCCACAGGAGTCTATTCCTACCAGGCCTTGCTGCAGCACCAGCCGGAAGTTTGCACCACCACGCTGGAAGCATTGCTGTCAACGGCCACTCGCCCCTGCTGACCCCTCAACACCACGGCAGGGTTCCCGGATTTCCTGTTGGTGGGCAAGCTCCATGCGGTCCCGGCTGGCCGGGACCGCACTACGTGACGCCGTCCCGAGTAGCGAGGCAGGAAATCGGGGTTGCGTCCCTGGTAACTTGTCCCCGCGGTGACCGCCCCCTAGGATAAATCTATGAGTTCCATACGCGGCGCGGCCCGGGTTTCCCCATGGTGTTCGGTTTGCGCATCGGGCTGCCTGCTCGCCGCCTGCTGGGGTCTCATCCCCATCGCAGCGTCTGCCCAACAAGCTTCGCAGCCGGTCAAAGCACCGCCCGCCGTCGAGCCCTCATCCCGCCAGATACGGGCCGCGGAGAAGGCCTATGCGCAGGGCGTGCGCGCCATGGAAAAGGGCGACGTCGACGCGGCTGAGAAGGCCTTCGCCCAGGCAGCCAAGGCGGATCCTTCCAACCCCGATTACGCCCTCGATCTGCAGATCGCAACCCAACATCGGGTGACCAAACTGATTCAGGATGCGGACAAAGCGCGGCTCATGGGCCAGCCTGAAGTGGCCCAAGCCAAGCTTGCCGAGGCGCTCGCGCTGGACCCGAAGAATCCTACGCTGGCGCAGCACATCGACGATCTGGCCAACCTGGCCTCAGCCCCGTCGCCAGACAATAGCCTGGATGCAAACTTCGCGCCGGCGATCGAACTGACTCCCAAGCCAGGCAAGCAAAGCTTTCACTTCAGGAGCACCGAGCAGGAGGTATTGCGACGGGTGCTGGACGCCTATGGAATAAGAATGGTGGACGACGGTTCGCTCGCCTCGCAGACCGTCCGCTTCGATGCCGACGATGTCGACTATGCCGAGGCTGCTCACCTGTTGAACCTGGTCACCCACTCCTTCATCGTGCCCCTCGATCCGGTCCGCGTGCTGGTGGCCAAAGAGACCAAAGAAAACCACGAGAAATATGACCGGCTATCCGTGGAAACACTCTATTTGCCGGGCCTCACCGCGACGGAGTTCGCGGATATGGGAAACCTCGCAAAAAATGTACTTGGTGTCCAGCAGGCGACGGTGCAGCCGGAGCGGGGTACCCTCACCGTGCGCGCGCCAATCACGAGTCTGACGGCCCTCAATCGAACATTCGCCGACCTGCTGGACGGCAAGAGCGAGGTGATGCTGGACGTAAAGATCTATGAGGTGGAAGACACAAGGACGCGGCTCTACGGGGTGCAGCTGCCACAATCTACCACTGTTTTTAATGTGCCCAGCGAACTGAACAGCGTGATCTCGAGTAACCAAAGCCTGGTGCAGCAGATCATTGCCAGTGGATTGGCAAGCGCTGGGGACTACGCAGCCATTGCCGCCATTCTGATCGCATCGGGCGAGGTAACCAGCTCGATTTTGAGCACGCCCTTTGCCACCTTCGGCAACGGCCTTACTCTGACCGGCCTCTCGGCCGGCGGCATCACCGGAAACTTCAGCCTGAATTCCGCGGACAATCGCTCGCTGGAACAGGTCCAGCTGCGCCTCGACGACAATGCGGAAGGAACGATCCGCAGCGGCACACGGTATCCCATCACCACCTCGAGCTATTCGAGCATTGCATCGTCGTCCGTAAACATTCCCGGAATCACCACGGCCGGCCTCTCTGGCATTTTGGGCGGCCTGGGGATCAACCAGAGCGCGCTCGCCGGCGGTACGCCTATTCCCCAGGTGCAGTACCAGGATCTTGGCCTGACTTTTAAGGTCACTCCGCGCATCGAGCGCAACGATGATGTGGTGCTTAAGCTCGACCTCAAGATTCAGGCGCTTCAGGGCGCTAGCCTCAACGGTTTGCCGGTGCTTACCAATCGCAGCTACACCGCGGATATCCATCTGCGTAATGGCGCCAGTGCCCTGGTGGTGGGCAATCTGTCGCGCCAGGAATCGAATGCCGTGAGCGGCAACCCAGGCCTTAGCGAATTGCCCGGCTTCACTGCGCTCAGCGCCACCACCAAGGAATTCGACGTAAGCAACCTGGCCATCCTGGTGACCCCACACATCGTGCGCCGGCGGCATAACGAAATGACCGGGCCGCTTATTCCTCTGCCCCATCACAGTTGATGTAATGGTTCAATTTACGCTGGAAAATCTTTCCAGTAATTCCTTTTGCGCCAGCCGGAACGGCTTCCTGGCGCCACTGGAACCGTCCAGCCTGATTAGCCGTCTCAATTTCAACTTGAACTGTATCCCCTGAAACGCGCATCCTATAAGACCAAGAACAGCTGAGGACCTCCCCCAGAGGCACTATGGCTGGCAGACCTATCGCGCTCACCGCATTGCTGTTCCTGTTGACTGCGTGCCGGCAGGAGCAGCTTTCGCTGCCCATCACGCACGCGGCTGTGTCCCAGCCGCAAGCCCCGGCAGTCCTTGCGCCGGCGCCGGCCCCTTTTCGCTTCCAGCCTGAGCCCAGCGAGAGTTGCTATTCCTACATACTTCTTAGGCCAAAAGACCAACGTGCCGCCGCAGTGCAGGCGCGTCTCAAGCAAGCCGATGACATGGTGGCAGCTCTGGACTCGCACACCATCACCGTAGACCTGGTGGGTGACCACGCCAACATTCTGTCCCTGAAGTTTCCCGTGCGCTGGCCGGCGCCGCCGTCTTACTCCGATCGCGTGAGCGCCATCGTCGAGGATTACTTCTCCTCTTCTGAGGTTGAGGACTATTTGTGCCACTCGGGCTTTGCCGAGGTCAGGTTGTCGGCGCGGGGCCTGAACGACCACCGGATTCATCCCATCTGGACCGCGCTCGTCACCAGTGAGGGCCTGGTGAAGGTCACGGAGGGTGACGAGCAATCGGCTGCCGTCCACCCGCCCTCTTAAGGCATTTTTGCTAATCCTGTGGTCCGGCGTGACCAGTTATGTGCGGCCATTCTTTCCACCTCGGTTTTGTCGGAATGGCCGCGTTGAGTTCAGTTACCTGGTCCACACCATTAGCTAAAAAGCTTTAAACTTCAAGCCCGATGGAGCGCATCAGGGGCAACGCATTGCTGGTCTGGACGATCCCCGGGTAGAGCTTGTAATCGAAGCGCAGCTGCCCGTTTTCCAGGTGGTCTTCGAAGTGGCAGTTGATGGCCTTCGATCCGATCTCCTTGGGAATCGCGGTCAGAGCCAGGTCATGGGTGCTCACCAATCCCACGGCGCCGCGTTCCACCAGTTTGGTGACGATGGATCGGGTTCCGATCAGGCGATCGTGCGAGTTGGTTCCCGAGAGCAATTCGTCCAGTAGAAAAAGAACGGGGGCGGGGCCCCCGGTAAGGTCCATGATCTGCTTCAGGCGATGGATCTCCGCATAAAAGCGGGAGATCCCTCCTTCAAGCGAATCCAGAACGCAGATGGAGGCAGTGACGGTGAGCGGCGAGAGCTTCAGCCTGGCCGCACGCACCGGCGCGCCGCTTTGGGCCAGTACAGCATTGACTCCGATGCCCCGCAGGAAGGTACTTTTTCCTGCCATATTCGGGCCGCTCACGATGATGAACTGGAGGTCCCGATCCAGTTGCAGATCATTGGCTACTGCCCGCTCGCGCGGGATGAGCGGATGGGCCAGCCCGTTGGCTTCAAAGCACGGCGCGTCGTCAACGAATTCAGGAAAGACATCCGCCGGATGCTCATAAGTGTAGCCTCCAAGGGCCGCCAAGGCTTCCAGTTCGCCCACCGTTTCGATCCAAATCCGGAGCGATCCTCCGTAACGCCGGCGCCATCTCTCGGTTGCAAGAACAAATTGAAGCCGATAAAAGATCACGGGATCGAGAATGCGAACGAAAAGATTGTGCGCCGATTGGAGATATTCCACCCGGCGATTGAGCCTGGCGATAGCTTGGGAGGCGAGGTCCCCAGATTGCTTGAGCTTAGCCTGCAGCTGCAGCAGCCTGGGACTGGTGAAAGGCTCGCGCTCAAATGCGGCTAATACCTGGGCGAGGAGATTCAGGTCGTGCCCGGCTTCCTCGGCTGTGTGCGCCGCCTCGCCGAGGCGAGCGTGAAGGCGAAGGTAAAACCCCAAGTTGACCAGGGTCATGGTCAGTACCAGCAACTCCCATGCACCCCAAAACTGCCATGCCTGCAAGCTAAGCGCCCACAGATACGCGAGCGCTGGTACTCCGATACGGACCATTCTGGACGGGAAAATCGGTTTCGCTTCTCCCCACGCAATCAGTTGTGCCGGCCGTACCCCCAGGCTCACCTCTTCTCCCAAGGTTGCGAGATTTTCTCGAAACCCGAGCCGACTGCTTAGCTCGACAGCCGCAGCCTGGCGGACGCGGATCTCATTGGGTGCCGCCGGGGCCAGTAGCCATCGAGCCAGGGTTTCTTCCCCCGCGCGGGTTCGTGCGGTGCACAGCAGTTCAAACAGAGAGGCTCGTCCGAACAGATCGAGATCGCGCGCGTAGGGATGCGATGGTTCGAGGAAGTGCTCGCCGGTGACTCCCCCTCCGGCCCAATGCCCATCGAGCCGCGCCAGCCCTTGTTCATAAAATCGGATGGCACGCGAGCAGACGGTGACTCGGCGAATAAACCGCCGATGCACCACGTCAAGCACGATGAATGCTGTGACAGGGATGAGAAGCATCAGGTCGGCGGCAGTGAAGTGGCGTAGCCGGAATAGGATCCAGGCCAGGCAGAAGGCGCCCAGGGCCAGCTGCACGTACCCCACCAGCCGTTCCTTCCGTTGGAGGCGGGATCGTTCCACCGACAACTCCTCCACGCGCCGGGAGTATTCGGCTCGCGGCGCAGCGGAAGGTACGGTCTCACTGACCACTCGAGGGCCCTCGATCTGCCACGTTCATTGTGTCAGATGGGTTCCCTAGCGCAACGACGGAGCGGGTTTAGCAGCAGGCGCCGGTGGCGCAGGCGGCAGAGGCACACCATCCAGTTTCGCCTGGAACTCGATGATCTTCTGCAGCATCGGGTAAGGAATACCAACGGCCGGCAATCCGCGGCCATTGATGAAAATCGTAGGGGTCGAATTTACGCCCACCTTTGCTCCCAGAGCGAGTGAAGCATTGATGGCGTCCTTGGCAGCGGGGGTTGCGGCGCAGGCAGCGATCTTGACCGGATCCTGACCGGCCTTGGTCTCGGCGTCCTTCAGAGTGGCGTCTGAAGTGGCGGGTGCTAACCCAGCCTGGTTTTCAAACAGAGCATCGGAAAACTTGAAGAAGGCGTCATTGCCGCCCGCTTTAGCCACACAATACCCATGGGTCGAGGCCTTGAATGCTTCAGTGTGGATCTGGGTAAGCGGGAAATCCTGGTAGACAAAATGCGCACTGGGGTAGTCCGCCAGCAACTTGGCGATGGTGGGCTGTGCTTCCTTGCAGTGCGGGCATTCGAAATCAGAGAACTCCACAATCTCCAGCGCTTTGGAGGCTCCGCCCTGAGACGGCCCCGTGGCCCCCGCCTGCAGAATCTCGCGATAGGGCTGAAATGGCTTGGAACCGAAAGGGAGCAGCGAATCGGCGACCAGGAACTTACCATCGGGCAAAGTGAAGAAAGAGAGCTGTGCCGTTTGCTCTTTGGGGCCACCGCCGTTGCCCTTGACCAGGACCAGCACTCGGCTTACCCCCGGCGCCGGCGTGGGCAGAATTGCCTGAACCTGCCACACCCGGCTTGTATCATAGCCCCAATACGCCTTGAGAAAATCCTCCACCGTCTGCTTGGTGGGAGTGGTCGCGGTAAAGTTCGCCGGGTCGATCGGGGGAAACGGGGCCGAGGCTTGAGCTGGCGCCGCTGCCGGCGCCGGAGATTGGGTCGCGGCGGGAGCCTGCGGGGTGGGGGCCTGCGGGGTTCCGTTCTGGGCCAGTGCGCTGGGGACCCAGGCCGCACTTGCGACTGCCAGAACAGAAAGACATGTGGTTATACGAAGCTGCATTCAATTCCTCTCTAACGCATTTTTGCTAATACTGTGATCCGGTGGGATCAGCTATGTGCGGCCATTCTTTCCACCCCGGACACGCAAAGACCACGTGCCACGGGGACCCCGGTTTTGGCGGAATGGCCGCGTTGAGTTCAGTTTCCTGGTCTACACCATTAGCAAAAATGCTCTAGTGGTTGGGGCGGTAGCGAATTTCCGATAGGGACACTTCTGCTTATACCTGAACTTTAACGGCGATGGGAAAGCGGCGCCCCATACCGAAGGACTTGCTGGTGACCTTGAGCACCGGCGCGGCCTGCTGCCGCTTGTACTCACTGCGCTCGACCAGCTTGACTACATGACTGACGGTGGCCAGATCAAAATGGTATTCCTCAGCGATCTGTTCAGGAGTTTCGTAGCGCTCGACGTAGGCCTGCAGGATCGGATCCAGCACCTCGTAGGGTGGGAGAGAGTCCGTATCCTTCTGGCCCGGACGAAGCTCCGCGGATGGCGCCTTCTCCAGAATGGCTCGCGGGATAACCTCGCGCTCCCGATTCACGTAACGGCAGAGCTGGTATACCTCCGTCTTGACCACGTCACCGATCACCGCCAGCGCGCCCACCATATCGCCGTAGAGCGTGCAATAGCCGACCGACATCTCCGACTTGTTGCCGGTAGTGAGCACCAGAGCATTGAACTTGTTGGAAAGCGCCATCAGCAGATTTCCCCGAATGCGCGACTGGATATTTTCCTCGGTAATGTCTGGTTCCCGGCCGGCAAAGAGGGGCGCGAGTGCGCGGGTGTACTGCTCGAACAGATCGTGAATGGCGAGGGTGGTAAAGCGAATATCCAGGTTGGCCGCGAGCGCGCGGGCGTCGTCGACCGAACCTGCGGAAGAATACTGGCTGGGCATGCCAATCGTGGTCACATTCTCTTTGCCCAGAGCGTCCACGGCGATGCTGGCGACCAGGGCCGAATCGACCCCTCCGCTCAATCCGACCAGCACCTTGGAAAAACCGCACTTGCGAACGTAATCCCGGGTGCCCAGGACCAGGGCTTGATAGACTGCGGCGTCTTCGCTCGGGTCGACGGGGCGGATATCGCCGCTGAGCGTGGCGCTGTCGAAAAAGATCAGATCCTCGGCAAAGGAGCGCGCCTGGGCCACAATCTCGCCATCCGGACCCAGGGCAAAGCTGGCTCCGTCGAAGACCAGGCTATCGTTGCCTCCCACCTGATTGACCATCGCCACCGGAACCTGGTGCCGCCGGGCAATCGCGGCCAGCATGCGATGACGCAATTCCCGCTTGCCCCGGTAGTAGGGGGAGGCGGAGATGTTGAGGATGAGCGATCCGCCGGCACGCATCAACTCTTCCACAGGATCCACCGGATAAAGCCGGCTTGACCAGAACAGCTTGTCGTTCCATGCGTCTTCGCAGATGGTGAGCGCCATGCGCTCACTCCCCAGGCAGTGCAGGCTCTGGCTCGCCGCAGGAGCAAAATATCGCTGTTCGTCGAACACATCGTAGAAAGGCAGAAGCCGTTTGGATTGGACAAACTCGACCACGCCGTTGCGCAGCAGAGCCGCGGAATTGGCCACCTGCTTGCCCGATTCCGGAGGCGCCGGGGTTACGTAGCCGCAGAGGATGGCGAGTTTGCGGCCCACGGTCGCGGTGGCGGCGATCTCCGCAATGGCTTCGCCCGTGCGCGCTACAAACGACGGTTTGTCCAGGAAATCGGCAGGCGGATAACCACAAACTGCCAGCTCCGGAAACATGACCACGTCCGCCTGGGCAGCGGATGCCTCGCCGGCAAACTCGATAATTTTCTTCGTATTGCCCTGAAAATCCCCCACCGTGGGGTTGATCTGCGCCAAAGCGATCTTCACCCTTCCAGTCTATCAACCGTGCCTTCTCATGGGGCGGACATGCTACGGAAACGGCTCCCATGCCACGGGGCGGTAGGATCTGGCTGGAACGAGATTGGCTTTCTTGTCAGGGCGCGGTTTACAGGCTGCGGAAAAGTCGGAAGAAGGATGAAAAGTGTCTCCCTCAGAGGCTAAAGCCGGACCTGTCTCAGAACCGTTACGTACGGGCTGAAGCCCGTACCCTTCAAAGACCAGAGTTTTTTGGCAGGCTCGGCCCGGGCCTAGGAGCCAGTGCCGCCCGCGACTACCGACAAAGTCCGGACCAGGATCTTGATATCGAGCCAGATGCTCCAGTTTTGGATGTAGGCGGTATCAAGTGAAATGTAGCTGTCAAAAGAGGGGTCTTGCCGTGCCTGTACCTGCCACAGTCCGGTCATACCCGGGAGCACATCGAGTCGCCGCAGATGGCTCAGGTCGTAGCGCTTAACTTCGCTGGCTATCGGAGGCCGGGGACCAACCATGCTCATATCGCCGCGCAGCACATTCAAAAACTGGGGCAGTTCGTCGAGCGAGTATTTCCGCAGGAAGCCGCCCAAACCGGTGATGCGGGGATCGTTGCTGACCTTGAACAGCACACCGTCGCGCTCGTTCATGTGCAGAATCTCAGCCCGGCGACGCTCTGCATCCGCCACCATGGTACGAAACTTGATGCAGCGAAAGACCCGGCCCTTTTTCCCGATCCGGTCGGAGCAATAGAAGATGGGCCCGGGCGAATCGAGTTTCACGGCGACCGCCAGCGCCGCGATCAGGGGCGACAGAGTGAGGAGCGCAAGCGACGAGAGCAGCACATCGAGAATGCGCTTGAGGAACATGCCGATCACCGGGGTCTCCCCGCGGTGCAAAGGAATCGTAGGAAACTGGCCGATATATTCGATGGGACTGTTCCACGCCAGGCCGTCGTACAACTCGGGCACCACGCGCACGTCAACACCCGCCTCCCGCGCCTGGGAAACGATGCGCGTGACTACCCGCGCGTCACAAGGCGCAGAGAGGAAAATCTCATCGGCGAAATACTGGCGAGCCAGCGGTAGCACCTGGTCCAGGGAACCGAGAATATCGCCGGCGAGAGCCGGACTATCGGAATCGACTCCCGGTATTTGCACGTAGCCCTTGAAGCTGTAGCCCAGATGGCGAATGCTATCCAGATGTTGGCGCATCGCCTGGCCGACCCGGCCAGTTCCTACGATGATGATGTTGCGCACTTCCAGGCCACTCTCAAAGCGGCGGTATTTCATCATGCGCCAGACCAGCCGGCGGGCGCACAGCAATACCGTGGTTGTCACCACGGTAATGATGACGACTCCGCGAGAGATCACCTCGCCGCGCACCAGGTAGAGCGCGCCTGACAATAACAACCCCGCCGTCAAGCAGGCCTGAATGGTGAGGCGCTGTTCGTGCAGGGTGTTGCGCATCTGTATCGGGCCGTACAGGTGGTAACGCTTGCTGACCAGTACGAGCGAAAGAATGAACCATCCCAGGCAGGCGAGCAGAATTGTGGGATGGGTATGGAACATGATGTTCGTGTGATAGGGCGAATCGGCTCCGAAAAGCCCTTCCCCCAGCCAGCCGCGAACCGCGATCATAAGCGCGACCAGAACGACAACTACATCACCCAAAATCCAAAGCGCGCCAACCCGCGCTCCTCTTCCCTGGGTGTTCGGCCGGTGTGGGGCCGCCACATATGCGGTTCCCTGTTCCTCGCTGCCGTTAGTCGCTAAGCGCTTTAGGAGTCCAGACGTTGCCATGCATATCCCCGGGAGAAACTCGAGAAGGCAACGTAAGTGCAGTTACACTTTGCCGTCCATCGAGCCGAATCACACAGCCGGTCTAAGTTACCCAGTTACCACTTAGGCACGTAGACGTTACCACGCTACTGTACAAGTGACTGAATGAATGAATGAGCTAAGGCGAAGGGCGAGGAGTACTCCAGGCGCGGCAATCGCAGCAGACATTCAGTTGCAAAACTCATCCGGAAGAATTTTGCGGGAGCAGGTAAAAGCCTGGGTCGCATAGCAATTAAACCTTTATTCTTCGTGAGTTAATCAGGACTGAACAAAAACCCCTTGACCCGGCGCGAGCGTTTCACCAGCAAGCAAAAGGGCGCATCTTACGACGGCAGAATGAGCAAGAGAGAGCTCTCACCTCTGCTCTACCCGAAAAAAGCATACCATTCCGGGTCAGATGCAGGGCATAAGTAACTGGCGGTCTATGGTTACTATTAGGGGACGTTGTAACCAGAGGGTTATACCCCGTTCGGGCGATCAGCCCTGAGGCAATACCAGCTTATCGAGGTCCAGGAACTCGCGAAGAAAGGCATCGTCGACGCGTTTGAGTTCGTCCATGGTGCCGAAGAAATAGGCTTTGGCCTGATGCAGGAAAAGGACGTGGTCAGCCAGACGCTCGGCAAAACGCATGTCATGTGTGACCACAATGCTGGTAAGGCGGAGTTGATGCTTCAGCTTCTGGATGAGATTGCCCAGCAGGCGGCCCATGAGTGGATCAACCATGGTCGTGGGTTCGTCATACAGAATAGCCTCCGGCTGCGCGGAAAGCGCACGGGCGATAGCCACCGAGCGCTTCATGCCGGTGGAGAGGTCTGATGGCAGCAGGTCCGCCATTCCGGCCACGCCGACCATATCCAATAGTCCGTTCACCACCTGCTGAATCTGATCTTCCAGCAACTGGCCTCGTTCCCGCAAAGGAAAGGCTACGTTTTCCCCCACTGACAAAGAATCGAAGAGTGCGCCATTCTGAAAGACCATGGTGACCTTCTTGCGCACGGTCTCCATCTGTTCCTCGGTAAAGTCGGTGATGTCCTGTCCAGCCACCATGATCCGGCCCGCATCGGGTTTGAGGAAGCCCATGATCTGCTGCAGGGAAACCGACTTGCCCACGCCTGAGCGGCCCAGAATGCAAAGCGTCTCGCCCGCCTGGACGGAGAAGCTGACATCGTCGAGCACATGGACATCGCCAAAGGATTTGGATACGTGTTCAAAGGAGATGTACGGTGGATCCGGTTGCCGGACCACCTCCCTCTCTTCGCCACGTGGGGGCTCGCCGATGATCTCGATGGGCGTTCCGGTGGGAATGCCTGCCACCGGTTCGGGAGGATCCGGAAACGTACTCATTGGCTCAAGACTAAAGCATTTTCAATCCCAGCCATATCCTGAGGCAGGTTGCAGTTATGAAACCAGCGGTACAAAGGCAAAGGGGAAAAGCGGAGGAGTTCAGGATGGGTCGAGGCCAATTGTTCCGTATCGAAGACATCGATCGCCTGGGACTCGCGTGCGGCGGCTGTGACCACGGGCATGACTTTGTAATTGCCGGCAAGCAACGATGCCGTGATGGGGCGCAGCAGATCCCGATGGTAGACAGCACACAGGGGCTGAGGCCATCCGTTGATGCGAGGAACAGTCACCAGCGCGCCGGTGATTTCCGCGCGCAACCGCATCCAGTCGAGGAACCGCGCAGGCAAGAGAGGCATATCCACCGGAAGAAAAAGATTGAGCGGCCGGGTGGTCGCAGCGAGCGCCGCTTGGATGCCGCTCAGGGGACCGCACCCGGGATGCAGATCCGGAACCACGGGAGCATAGGACGAAAGATCGCTACGCGCTCCGGCAATACGCGGCGTAGCCACACCAAGCCTGCGGAGCTTATCCAGGGCCAGATCGAGAAGAGACCGGCCGCCCACCTGGAGGAGAGCCTTATCTTGCCCCATGCGCGAACTCCGCCCCCCGGCAAGCACAAACCCCTCTACACAACCGTCCACAATGCTGTCCTGACCGCGAATCCCCATAAAATACGAACCTCAGTCCCGTGGGGGCCTGCCACTTGTTCCCTCGCTAAGTTCCTCGCTCCGGGATTCAGTCCGCGTTTGATTCAAGTCGTCGTGATCGTTCTCCCATGGAGACCCGGTGGGAGGCCCCAGCTCCAGCAGGGGGAGCGACGCTTCAGGGTCGCGGAAAGAGTCGCACTTCCATCGATCGGGCTTTAGCCCGGTTCCAACTGAACTCCGCGGCTGAAGCCGGAGGAGATTAGTCCTACGCGAACCGCCCGGCTTGAAAGCCGCGCTCCCCCGCATGAATGCGGGGGCTCCCACCATTGTCCTCTTTATAAGGCCCGGTCCCGACCGAGCTCTTCAAAGAACAGAATGATCGACTCGATTCCGCGATGAAAATTGGCGATGTGGAACTTCTCATTGGGTGCGTGGAGATTGTCGTCCGGCAGCCCGAAGCCCATCATGACCGTGGGGATTTTGAGGTGGCGTTCGAAATCTCCGACGATCGGGATGGAGCCGCCCGAACGGATGAAGACCGTCTCCTTCCCGAATACCTGGTGCATGGCGTGGGTCGCTGCCTGGATATAAGGATTATTGGTCTGGACCACGATCGGTTCGCCGGAGTGAATTAGCCGGACACGCAGCTCGATACCCTTCGGCTGCAACAACTCGACATAGCTCTTGTACTGCGCAAAGACCTCCTGCGGATGCATATCCGGAACCAGGCGGAAAGAGATCTTGGCGGTAGCCCTGGCAGGGATAACAGTCTTCGCGCCGGCCCCAATGAAGCCGCCGGGCATTCCGTGCACGTCCATCGTAGGCCGCACCCAGGTGCGCTCCAGCACCGAAAAGGCCGGCTCTCCGCAAAGCTCGCTTGATCCGACCTCCGAGAGGCGGTAGTGCTCCTCGTCGAACGGCAGGCTCTTCCAGGCTTTGAGCTCGTCGGCGCTCGGAGAAGCGACCTTGTCATAAAAACCAGGAATAAGAATGCGGCCTTGTGGGTCTTTGAGGGCAGCGATCACCTGGGCCAGGGCAATGAAGGGATTGGGAGCGGCGCCGCCATATATGCCGGAGTGCAGATCTGTCCGCGCTCCCACAGCTTCTACTTCGGTATAGATCATGCCGCGCAGGCCGACACACAGGGTGGGCAGGCCGGGAGCAAACATCTCCGTATCAGATACCAGGGCGAAATCAGCCTTGAGCTGCTCCGGATGTTCGCGCACAAACCGCGCGATACCCTCTCCGCCAACCTCCTCCTCACCCTCAAGAAGTACGCGCACGTTGATCGGCAGTTTGCCTCCCGGCGCTTGCAGCAGCGCTTCCAGCGCCTTCAGGTGCATGTACATCTGACCCTTGTCGTCCACCGCGCCGCGAGCATAAAGGTTGCCGTCGCGCTCTGTCGGCTCAAACGGAGGTGTAAGCCATTCGTCCAACGGATCAGGGGGTTGCACGTCGTAATGGCCGTAGGCCAGGCACGTGGGCTTGCCGGCGGCATGCAGCCAGTCGGCATACACCAGCGGATGACCCGAGGTTTCGATGACCCGGACATGCTCCAGGCCAACCCGCTCCAGTTCCCTGGCCAGGCTCTCGGCGGCAAACCGGACGTCACCCTTGTGCTCTGGAAGGGTCGAGATGGAGGGAATACGGAGCAGAGACTTCAATTCCTCAAGGAAGCGCGCCTGCTGGCTGCGGGCGAACTCGAGTGCGGAGGGCATGAATGGTTTCTCCTCTGGGGAAGGCAGAATGGAAGGCTGACAATCGTTTTCTTTTCTACGACTTTGGCAGCACTTCCGAATCCGGTCGGCTAACAGGAGCCGCAGGCGGTAGCGGCTGCCCAAGATGTATCCTAAACCTGGAGAACTATTCATGCTGGAGCTGGAAATTACCCCGCGCGATCTCGCTGCCCACCTCAAGTCTCAGCAGGCCGGCACCGTTTTGCTGGATGTTCGTGAGCCGTGGGAATTTGCCACTGCGCAGATCAGCGGGTCGAAGCTTATGCCGATGGGCGAGATCCCTTCTCGCGCTT
This sequence comes from uncultured Acidobacteriaceae bacterium, assembly GCA_963788515.1. Classification (GTDB taxonomy): domain Bacteria; phylum Acidobacteriota; class Terriglobia; order Terriglobales; family Acidobacteriaceae; genus PALSA-350. Next base: position 158,155 of record CAWBGZ010000013.1, on the reverse strand, counting down.
TCCAGGAACTGGATCCGGAAGCGCATATTGTCACCGTCTGCCATGCCGGCGTTCGTTCTTTGAATGTGGCCGTATGGCTACGCAACCAGGGTTTTGAGAAAGTGCAGTCGCTGAGCGGCGGGATTGATGGCTGGTCCCGGGAAGTCGACTCAGCGGTGCCCCGTTATTGAACGATAGGATAGCTAACTTTAGAAAAGAGCAGCCATGGGCGCCACGGAAAGAGTATTGATTGTTGAAGACGAATTGCATGCGCTGGCCGGTTTGGCCGAGTTGGTCTCCGGCTGGGGTTACCGCACGGAGACGGCGCGAGACGGCATCGAGGGCCTGGAAAAAGTAACCGAATGGTTTCCCGGAATCATCGTCACCGATCTCAAGATGCCCCGAATGGACGGTTTAGAACTGCTGTCTCGGCTGAGCGAGATGCAGCTGAACGCAGCCGTCATTGTCCTCACTGCGCAAGGCAGTATTGAGCGCGCAGTCGAGGCGATGAAGATGGGCGCCTACGACTTCATTCAAAAGCCGATCGACCCCACCCGGTTGAAGACGGTTTTGGCCAACGCCAGCCGTCAGCGCGAGACCGAGCGGGAATTGGAAGTCACCCGCCGCAAATTAAGAGACACCGGTTTTCTGGGATCGCTCGTGGGCAGCTCCAGGAAGATGCAGGAGATGTTCGCCATGATCGAGCGCGTCGCCCCGAGCACCGTCTCTGTATTGATCACGGGAGAGAGTGGCACGGGCAAGGAGTTGGTGGCACGTACCCTGCACGAGCTGAGCCCGCGCCGCGGCAAGCCGTTTGTCGCCGTCAACTGCGCCGCTATCCCGGAGACTCTGATCGAGAGCGAGATCTTCGGTCACGAGAAGGGCTCCTTTACGGGAGCTCTGGAGCGCCGCGCGGGATGCTTCGAGCTGGCCGAAGAAGGCACCCTGCTGCTCGATGAGATCGGCGAAATGCCGGTGGGCACGCAGGCCAAGCTACTCCGGGTGTTGGAGGACAGGAAGCTGCGGCGGCTGGGCAGCAAGGTGGAAACGCCCATGAATGTGCGCGTATTGGCGGCTACCAACAAGAATCCGGAAGAAGCGGTCGCTGACGGGCATCTGCGTGGAGATTTGTACTACCGGTTGAACGTTTTTAACTTGCATATGCCACCTTTGCGGGAACATAAAGAAGACATCCCGGCAATTATCGAAGCCCTGTTGAACGACATGAACACCAAGCATGGGCGGGAGGTCAAGGGAGTGGACGGAGAGATGCTGAGCCGCCTGATGGCTCACGACTGGCCGGGCAACGTGCGCGAACTACGGAACACCATCGAGCGGGCGGTGATTCTTTGCGGAGAGGGATACATGGAGACCCGGCATCTGCCGCCCACCTTTGGGCAGCGCTTCATGCGTGCGGATACGGGGACATCGAACTACAGCGACACCGGCGTTCACGTGGAGATTGGCAGCACAGTGGATGAAGCCGAGCGGATGCTCATCCTGAAGACCCTGGAGTCGACGCGTAACAATAAGACTCGGGCGGCCGAGATCCTGGGCATTAGTCTGAAGACGTTGCACAACAAGTTAAAGGAGTATGGCAGCGCGACCAGCAGCGAGGTAGCGGAAGAGAGACCGGTGGTATAAACATTTTCACTTCTACTCTGCGCGGGTGAAGTTCGGCGAAGTGCGGCTTTTCTTGAGGAAAAGCCACGTCGGAAGCCGTTGCTCTGTATCCACCAGAAGTGAAATGCTGAAACCGATTGGCTTAGCAACGGAGACGGATACCGAATTTCACTCCAGCCATCGCTCTAGAAGTCGATTACCGGGTTCAGGTGACTCCCCATGAGACTGAAGACCAAGCTCGTGCTCGCGATCACCGGACTGGTATTTCTGGTGGTGTGCACGCTGTCCTGGATTTTTCTTGGCCAGCTGCTACGCCAACGCATGTCTCAGGCTTATTCCTCCAATGACATGGTGGCGCACCAGATCCTCTTTGCCACGCGGCGGGCGACAGAGACCAACATTCACGACCCCCGTTTCAACCCCAACGACCCTAAGTCGGTGCGCGCCGCGGTGGCTGAGGCGCTGCGCAGCGATCCCGCGCTGACCGCGCTGATGAACTCGGCCATTCGCTACTCTCCGACTGTCTTCGACGTATCCATCGCGGACAGCGAGGGCCGCGCACTGCTGAGTACCGATCCCACCAATGTGGACCACCTGCTGCCTCACCGCCAGGAATACGAGGAGCTGGAAAGCGGCGGATTGTTGCGCCAGCTGGAAGTCGTCTTTGGACCGCCTCGCGTCTACAACGTGACCTTGCCAGTGGAGCGTGCGGGCGAACCCTTCGCCACTATCCGGGTAGGAGTTCGTACCACTTTTCTGCGTTTCGTGGTCGAACCCTGGCTGATCGCTGCTCTGACGTATACCGGGGTGGCCATCGCTTGCTCTTTGATCTTCGCCGCGTTCTTAGCCAACCTGGCGCTCAAGCCGATTGAACAGATCGGCGCCCGGCTGGATGCGCTGGCCCTGGCAGAGGCCGAAGTGGCCGGCGAAGCGAGTGCCCGGTCAGGAGATGCCGTGGTTCTCGTTTCGCACAAGATCGAGCGCATCGGGCGGCGCATGCGCAACGTCGAAGAGGTCTTCTCTGCCCTCAAGGAGAACCTCGATCAGATCATGACCAATCTGCAGGACGGCATCCTGCTATATACCCATGATGCCCGCGCGGTGCTGGTCAGCGATTCGGTGGAACGCTTTCTGGGGATCAGCCGTGCAGAGATCCTGGGCTCCAGGTTGCACGAGGTCTTCTCCCGCAATACCCGGTTAGGGAGGCTGGTCCGTGAGTCATTTGACGCCCGCATGGCCCTGGTGCAGGAGGAGATCACCACTGAGACCGGCCGGCACGTCGAGATCTCGCTGGACTTTATCCATGATGATCGAGCGGTATATCCGCAGGAAAGCCTGGGCGCTCTGCTGACCCTGCATGACGTTGAATCGGTCAGGGAGATCGAGAGTGATCTGGAGCTTTCGCGACGCCTGGCAGCCATTGGCCGATTGACAGCGGGCGTTGGTCACGAGGTCAAGAACCCGATCAATGCCATCGTGGTCCACCTTGAGCTGCTGCGCAACAAGCTGGGCGGCTCGGATAACAAAGCCATGCGCCATCTGGAAGTCATCGAAAGCGAAATTCAGAGGCTTGACCGGGTGGTGCAGACGCTGGTGGATTTTTCGCGTCCAGTGGAATTGCAGCTTAAGGAGCAGGATCTGCGCCGGGTTGTCTCCGCGGTATTGATGCTGGCATCGGCCGATTTGGAAACCCGCGACGTTCATGTGCAGAGCGATCTTCCCGACCATCCGGTGTTGGCTAAGGTGGACGCGGACCTGTTGAAACAGGCACTGCTGAATGTTGTGCTGAATGGCGCGCAGGCAATGGCAGAAGGGGGAAAGCTGGAAGTGCGGCTGGCCGAGGACGGTCGCATGGCGCTGCTCAGCATTCATGATCAGGGAAGTGGAATTCCTCTCGAAGTTAGGGACAAAATCTTTGACTTGTACTTCACCACTAAGAAAGATGGAAGTGGTATTGGCTTGGCGATGACTTACCGAATCGTAGAGCTGCACAATGGTTCGATTGAAGTAGAATCGGATGCAACCCACGGAACTACTTTTACTTTGCGCTTTCCGCTGAATAGTCCCCAAGACAGCCGAGTGCGTGGATACTTGATGCCGGACGGGAGCAGCGCAGCGGGATCTATCGTGGCCAAGGAGCCCAGGGGATGAGGGCAGCAAACGTATGCTCGTCGCTGTCGCTGATGCTGCTTGCCATTTTTTGTACTGGATGTCTGCATCATAAAACTTCGCCAACTACACAGGCACAAGTTCCGCCGCTGCAGACCGGAAAAGGAACGCTAAACCCACCTAAGACAGCACAGCAGCAAGAGAAAACGGAGACGCCCCTGGCTTCGCCCTTGCCGCCGCCATCCGCGCAAAACGTGCCCCTGCCCCCGCCGCCCCCACCGAAAAAGGTGAGGCATAAGTCCAAGCCGCCTGCGACCAAACCGGCGGACACTGCCCAGACTCCGCCGGCTGGTGGAGCTTCTCAGCCATCAGCTTCGGGTTCCCAGGCGTCTGCGCAGGAAACTCCTCCGCAGACGCCAGGGGCTGTGGGGACAACCTCGCCCATTGGCCAATTGACCACCGGCGACAGCGCGATGGGAGAAAAGGCTAAGCACGAGACGTCCGATCTGATCGGCGAGACAGAGCAGGGGTTGAACGGTATCAAACGCTCTCTCTCGACGGAAGAGAAGGTCACGGCCGCGCAGATTCGCACCTTCCTCAAACAGGCTCAGCAGGCGCTGGACAATGGAGACACGGATGGTGCGAAAACGCTGGCTACCAAGGCCAAGCTGCTGCTCGATGAACTAACCAAACCCTAAGGTGTGTCGTCCTTTTTGAGTGGGCGGGGCTTTCACAGGCTGCGGAAAAACTCGCAGTTGGGTAGGTCCGGGCTTTAGCCCGGACCTACCAGAAACGTTCCTCATCGTTCGCCCCAGCTTAACTTGGAGCGAAGCACGTCGAAGAAGCCTGTCGCCCCCATGCGCACCAAGTGAACGCTGTGCTCGGAACGGCGGCAGCACACCCGGTCCCCCACCCGCAGCTGCAATGCCTCTTGCCCGTCGACGGTGAGGAAGGTGAGATCGGGAATGCCTTCCACGCTGACGGTTACGTGCGCATCGCCGCGCACCACCATGGGCCGAATCGTTAACAGATGCGGGCAGATCGGGGTGATCACCAGGGCATCCACATAGGGAGCCAGTATCGGTCCGTTGGCGGCCAGGTTGTAGGCGGTGGAACCGGTGGGCGTGGAAATAATCACACCGTCGGCGCGAAACGACGCCGCAAGCTGATCGAACAGATGCACGCTGAAGTCGCCCATGCGCGCGATTGCACCCTTGGCAATCACTACGTCGTTTAGTGCTTCGTACTCTTTGTACAGCACGCCGCCGCGCAGGACCTCGGTGTGCAGCAAAGCGCGCGCGTCGATCGCGCAGCGACCATCCCTCCATCCCTCGAGGGTGGTGTACAGATCGGCCAACCGGACTTCGGTCAGGAAGCCCAGCGCACCCAGGTTGACACTGAGAATAGGAACATCGGTCCGGGCAAAGACACGCGCCGCCGCCAGTAGCGTTCCATCCCCGCCCAGCACGACCACCAGCACAGGCTTCTGCTCCGGCAATTGATGGCGCGGCACGATGCGCGCGTCCTGGGTATAGCTGCCGCTTACATGGTCCAGAATAGGTTCAAAGTCATGCGCCCGCATCCAGACAATGAGTTCGGGGAGCAGGTTGGCAAGCTCTTCCTTCTGCGGCTTGGAAATGATGGCGACAGGTCGCATGGATTCAGAGCCTGTTAACTGGTTTTAGGGTGAATAGCAGAGTTAAGTGTACGCGATGGGTTCAGAAGCGAGCCCCTCAGAAGCGAGCCCCTCAGAAACGAGCATAGAGAAGAAACTCCCGATTGCCGCTTCCTCCTCCGCTTCCCCCAAGGATAGGAGAATCCGTGAGCTGGCTGGCCAGGGCGCCAAGAGCATGCACCGCCGTGCGCACGCGGTCGATGGCCAACTGGTGCGCGCCCGGGTCGTGCACAATACCTCCCTTACCGACGTGTTCCCTGCCCGCTTCAAATTGCGGCTTGACGAGGATGACAGCCTCCAGCGCAGTTTCCGGGCTCTCCCGCACCGCCCTGAGCACCGCGGGAAGCACCAGCGTGGCCGAAATGAACGACACGTCCATGGATACAAAGCTGATTCCGCGGGGCAGATCCCCAGGCTTGAGGTAACGGGCGTTGGTACGCTCCAGCAGGGTTACGCGGGGATCTCTGCGCAGCGCTTCGGCGATCTGCCCGTAGCCGGTATCAACAGCCGCCACGCTGGCCGCGCCATGCTGTAGCATGCAGTCGGTAAAACCTCCGGTGGAGGCGCCGATATCGGCGCAGCGGCGCTGGCTGAGATCAATCCGCCAATGAATCAATGCGGCTTCCAGCTTGAGACCGCCACGGCTGACGTAGCGCTGTTCCGCGCCTAACACGCGCAAGAGCGCGGTGTCGTCGACCGCGCTCCCAGGCTTCTCCACCTTCTGCTGATTGACCAACACGCGCCCGGCGAGGATCAGAGCCTGCGCCCGTTCCCGGGAAGGCGCCAAACCCTGCTCGACCAGCAACTTATCCAGGCGGTTCCTCATCTAGTGTGGGTACGGCTTTCCATCGACCGGGCTTTACGCAGCCCATTGTATCTGGTGCTTCCGGGGTACTTTAGTTTGGTTGTTTCGATGGTGCAACCGTAGAATGGGTTCGGCTCAAGCGATGCCAGACAAAACTCCCAATCCGATTGGCGAACCTGAGCGTTCTACTATCAGAGATGCAAGCCTAAAAGACAGGATGGCCGACCGGACAACTGCCGCGGTGACCGACGATAGTGCTTTGTTGCAGCGTATCCGCCAGGGCGATCAGACTGCGATGGCTGAGGTCTTCGATCGGTACGGCAGAGCAGTGTATTCCGTCGCGCTGCGCATTTTGAAGGATACCGGCCATGCGGAAGATGTGATGCAGGAAATCTTCTTCCAGATCTGGCGGAATTCCGACTCGTTTGTGCAAGGGCGGGGATCGCTGGGTGCGTGGCTGGTCGTGGTGGCAAGAAACCGGGCGATTGATCTGCTGCGGCGTAGAAAGCCGACCGACTCGGTCGACGAAGTAGTGCTGGCTTCTCCCTGCAACCTGGCTGCGGAAGCTGAGCACAACACCATGATGGAGAAGGTCCAGAAAGTCTTGAAGGACCTGCCCGCCGAGCAGCAAAGGTCTATGGAACTGGCGTTCTTCGAAGGGTTAAGCCATTCGGAGATCGCGGAAAGAACCGGGGATCCCCTGGGCACGGTAAAGACGCGCATCCGATTGGCGTTGATCACATTACGAAAGGCATTCCAGGCATGACGGGCAACGGACACAATACGCAGGAGGAGTTGGCTTCCTATGCGATGCAGAGTCTCCCGGTAGAGGAGTCGGCATCCATTAGGACGCACCTGCAGAGCTGTGCCTCCTGCCGCACGGAGTTGGCCGAAGTCTGCGGCGATCTTGCCCTGCTGGGAATAGCCGTTGAGCAGCATCCACTGCCCGAAGGCGCACGGGAGCGCTTCCTGAATCGGATCGCTGCCTCTCCCGCGGTGAAGCCGCAGGAAACAGTGACCGAGCCCACCCCGATCTCCGTCACCCGCTCGCGCCGGGGACCAGGGTTCTGGATTCCCTGGGTGACGGCGGCCGCCATGGCAATCGCAGCCGTGTCCCTGGCGGTGCAGAATCGGGCTCTGAACGACGAATTAGAGGATGAATCCAGCCTGGTGACCAACCTGGCTGGGCAGGCGTCGCGGGCTCAGCAGGTATTGGAAGTCTTGACCGCACCCAGCGCACAGCGCGTGACCCTCACCGAAGGCAACGCACCCGCAGAGCCATCGGCTCGCGCCACTTACCTGCCGGAGCGCGGCGCGTCTGATCCTGTTGGCCACCAACCTGAAGCCTCTGCCCGAAGGCAAGGCTTACGAGCTTTGGGTGATCCCTGCGAATGGCAAGGCGCCTGTACCCGCAGGAGTCTTTCGCCCCGATGCAATAGGCACCGCAACCCTGGTGCTACCGCAGCTGTCGCCGGGCATCCAGGCCAAAGCGTTTGGGGTAACGATCGAGAAAGCCAGTGGCTCCGATGCTCCAACCTCTCCGATCGTTCTCTCCGGAGCGGTCACCGGAAGCTAGTGTCCCGTCCCTAAAGTTCGTTAAAGAACTCCTCTTCGGCTTTGTATCAGGGCACGACTTCAGTCGTGCCGCAAACACCGCAAAACCAAATGGGCTTCAGCCCCTGAGCGCAGTTTCTGGAACATTTTCGATTCCTCGAATTGTTCCAGGAACTTCAGGGACAGGACACTAGGATCCCGCGGCCCACAATCCTGGAGTCTTATCGCCTGGCCGGTACAGCGGGTGTAGTTGCGTAGCAAATGGCGCCGAAACCACAGGGTGCTCCGCTGCCGCTGGCATGACTGTCATTGATGGCATTCACAACCGCGCCTGCCGTGGCGCTGTTGGCTGCCACCGACTGTGCGCTGGTATGTACGTCGACTCCGTTTCCATCCAACTGAATCGACGCAGAGACCTGGTTGGTGTCCGTACGAATCACGCTCATGTAGGGCTGATCAGAAGAGAGCACGTAGATCTGACCGTAGGGAGTGCTGTAGGTAGAGGCGATCGAGATCGGATGGCCGGTCACGGGTATCGTGGCTAACACCTGGAAGCTGGTGAGGCTGACGACACTCACCGTGCTGTCCTTCTGATTGGCAACGTAGACACGGCTTCCGTCGCGCAGAATGGTCAGCGTAGCCGGTCCATTGCCGACCGGCACTGTGACTGTCTGGCCGAATTGCGCAGAGTCGTTTCCGAATTGATCCAGGTTGGTGTTGATAATGCTGATGGTATTGGAGTCGTAGTTGGCCGTAACCAGTTGGGATGCGGGCGGGTAGAAGTCGGCGAAAACCGGGCCGGCCTTGAACGATGTAGCCGGCACGCCGCTCGGCGGTGGCAGCAGGAGCGTGCCCGTGGCCGAATCAAAGTTCGGCAGATTGGGCGTGGTATCAAGCGTGTTGTATTGGCTGTTAATGACCGTGACCGTCCCACTGCCTCGATTAAGAATGAACGTCCGGTTATTGTCCCTGGACGCAACGCCATAGACAGGGCAAATGCCAACCGGCAGGGTGTTGGAGATGGTCAAGGTAGAGAGCTCAATCGACTGCACCTGGCCCGGGGTGGTGACCTGCGAGGGGTTCTCGCAATCCCCAAAAGCGACCGTGTTCGAACCGTTGTCCTGGGTGATGGAGTAGATGCGGGCGGCGTTGGCATTGCCGGCCAGGTTGATCGGACTCGCCGGAACCGGGAGTTCTTGTGTCAGCTGGTAAACACCGCTCGAATTGTTGGTGAGCACCGCCACCGACGGTACGTTGGGTTCGGTGACGAAGAGATTGGTTGCGGTGGAGAGAAGATTCTTGGGCTGCGCAGGCTGCAGCAGGGTGCTGCTCTGGATGTTCTTGGTCTGCAGAGTGGTAGAGGGGGTGAATGAGTTGACCGTCCCGTCGGTATTGGCAGTGGTGGCCAAGGTGCCGCTGGAACTCAGCGTGAGAGCCAGAGGGCCATTGCCCAGCAACGCCTGGGTCAGCAGAGTGTCGCCCGCTGCATCAAAAACGTTGGCCAAGCCAGCCGTCGTATTGCCCGAGGTGGTGGTCACGACTGCGTAGCTCTGCGGTTGCGGAGCAGGCCCGGTCACCGCAACCGGGGTAACCACCGGCCGGTAGGTCTCTCCGCATCCGGCCAGCATTACGGCGATAGCCGCCGCCACGGGAAGACAGGCCAGCCTACTCAACCCCAACCCTGAAAATAGAGGCGGCTGAAAGCTACGCGAACCACAGTCCAACCTGACCCTTGGTTGGAGAACCCTGAACACAAACTCCGGCAAACGCACACTCCGCCGGCTCCATATCTGGAGCCATGCAACGCTAAGCACCCGTGAATACCTCACTACGTCTCATTTCCTGGTAGAAAGATGATTGTAAATGGGACCGCGTATCCAGCGATACCCCGGGATCTCCTGTACGCAGCTCTAGAAACGTCTGCGTGTGCGGCTTTCTTCATGGAAAGCCGCATGAGGCTCATTGATTCCAACAAGCTCCACAGGAAATCAGGGTCCTCAATGAAAGCCGCGCACGCGGCCGTTGCTTGGGCCCGCGTACAGGAAATCCGGGTACGCCAGCCGCAAAATGAACTGTGCGCGTTAAAGATCAGCGGATAACGACCGAACGCCGCAATCCCAGGGATCTGCGGTGGCAATCATGGTTGGTGCTGGCCGTGGTGGGGCCGTGGTGCGCCGCAGCTACTTTGCGCCATGCCACCGTGATGTGGACCAGCGCCACGCAAACCGGGCTGGCGATCAGCCTGGGCCTGGCGCTTCTGGTATGGCTGGCGCGGGCCGCGACCCCGCTGGCTGCACTCACAGGCGGAGTGATCACTGCTGTCCTCTCGCTTGCTCCACTCTCCTCTTCCGGCGAGGACAGTAGCTCATTTCATTCCGCCCTTCCGCCGCTGATGGCACTTTTTCTGCTCACCTTTTCAGCAACCAAATTCGGTAGCGCGAAAAAAGAGCGGCTGGGCATAGCTGAGGATAAGCAAGGCCGGAACGCCGCCCAGGTAGCGGCGAACCTGGGTGTAGCCGGGCTGGCCGCGGCGACTGCTCTGATCTATCCCTTGCCAGGCTCGTGGTATGCCGTAGTGGTGACTGCCGCCCTGGCTGAGGCGACGGCCGACACCTTGGCCAGCGAACTGGGAGAGGTATTGGGCGGTCCGCCGTTGCTGGTGACCACGCTCCGCCGCGTCGCCCCGGGCACTGACGGAGCGGTCAGCGTTGCCGGTACGGCGGCGGGCGCCAGCGGAGCGTTGGTGGTGGTGCTGGTAGGGGTGTTAGCCCTGGGACTAAGCCCTGGCAAGGCGATCTGCGCGGGACTGGGTGCAATTGCGGGTCTCTTCGTCGACTCTCTCCTGGGCGCGACCGCCGAGCGGCGCGGCTGGCTCAATAATGACGGGGTGAATTTTCTCTCCACCCTGGCGGCTTCCATGGTCGCAAGCGGAGTCTTGGGTCTGCAGTGACCCGCTTTTCTTCAAGCTTCGACCGAAAGCTCTTGGGGAGAAATGCGGGCTAGTGCGTAATACGCCACAGCGTGTAGCTGAACATCTCGTGCATCAGCCGCATAGCGGAGTCCCAGAAGCCCAGGGGCCGCGCTTCGGGGCGCGGCGAAGTCACCACGTTCAGCCCCATGCTGGAACACAAAGCATGAATGCGAAACAGATGCGTTCCATCGGAGACGGCAAGGATGCGGTTCAGATGATTCTCCCGCGCTATGGCGGCCAGGCGCGCGGCCGATTCCTCCGTGTTCGTGCTCTGCGTTTCGGCAATGATCTGGCTTTCCGGGACCCCGTGGGCGAGAAGGTAGTCATGGCCCACGCCCCCTTCGGAGTCTCGCGGGCCGCCGCCACCACCGCCCAGAGTAATGACCAGGGGGGCGAGGCGTTCGCGGTAGAGCGCCAGCGCATGATCCAAACGAGCGCGCAGCACCGGCGAGGGCCGGCCGTCGTATTCCGCTGCGCCTAAGACGGCGATGGCGTCCGCGGGACGTGCCTGATCATGGGTGGCATAAAAATGGATCTGCCCGTAGAGCCAGAGAAACCAGCCCCCGGCGGCAATCAGGCCCGCGGCGAGCAAGATGCGCAGCACACGTCTCCCAGTCGACAGGGCTCCCTTTGCAGTGGCTGGCCGCACGTAAGGCAGATCGGGGTCGGGAACCATCATCGAATCCCCTGTTCAGCGCTGAAGCGTTAACGCAATCTCGTGGGTAGGAATGGCTCCTTCCCGAAGAATCTTCCACAGCCCATCCGCGGTGGTGAGATCGACGATGGTTGTGGCCACGCTCCGGCCGGTGGGGCCCCCATCGACGATCAGGGGAATGCGGTCGCCAATCTGGTCGCGGACGCAAGCGGCGTAGTTGCACTCCGGCAAGCCCTGCAGATTCGCCGCCGTGGCTGTAATCGGCAAGCCCAACTTCTCCACGATGGCCCGGGGAATCACAGCGTCGGGCACGCGCAGAGCCACGTTGCCGGTGTTGGCGGTAGAACGCAGAGGAAGACGCGAACCGGCGCGGACAATCACCGTAAGCGGACCCGGCCAGAAGCGCTCCGCCAAAAGGTCAAACCGGGCGTCGATATCGCGCGCCAGCTCATAGGCCTGGGCTGCGCTCGCGATCAGCAGCGACAGCGGCTTGTGCTTGAGCCGGGTCTTGATCTCATAAATGCTCTCCACTGCACGAAGGTTCACCGGGTCAACTGCCAGCCCATAAAAGGTGTCGGTGGGAATGCCCACCACCTTACCGCTTCGCAGGCAGGAGACGATGTACTCAACCCGATCCTGTTCCGGCTCGTCCGGATGAACACGCAGAATTTCTGCTAACAAGGAACTCCACCCTAGGACAAATTTGGGGCAATCTCATCGAGAGTACCAGACCAGCGCCTGGTGGCTCTCGTCGCAGTGTTTACGCGTGGTGAGTCATAAGCATTTCCCCACCCGGCGATGTTAGTCGCTATATTGACTTGCAGGGGTTTCCACCGCAAAGGTTTGCGCTCGCATGAATCGCTTCCGCCTGCTCCCGTTGCTTACATGCCTTGTCCTCGTCCCCTTTGCTCAAGCTCAGGAGAAACCTGCGCAGGGTACGACTCACGTCACCCTCGGCCGGTCGGTCGTCCCACTCTATGGCCCATGGAAGTTCACCGTGGGCGATTCGCCCATCGACCCCGTTACCCACCAGCCGTTCTGGGCCCAGCCGGACTTCGATGATTCCCACTGGGAGACGGTCGACCTGACGCCGAAAGGAGTTGTCGATCCCCTGGGAGATTTTTCCGACTACGTGAGGGGCTGGACGTCGCGCGGGCATGCCGGGTATTCAGGCTACGCTTGGTACCGAATCCGGGTGCAAGTGACTGCTCAGCCAGGCGAAAAGTTGGCGCTGGCCGGCCCATCGGACGTGGACGATGCCTATCAACTCTTCAGCGACGGAGTCTTGGTTGGCAGCTTCGGTGACTTTACCGGAAGCCAACCTAAACTCTACTTTACCCAGCCCATGATGTTCAATCTTCCGCCGGCTGCTGGTTCGCCTGTCCGCGTCCTGGCTTTTCGCTTCTGGATGGCCCCCAGTACGCTCGTGACCCAGGCAGACGTTGGCGGCATGCATACGGCGCCGTTGCTGGGCGATGCCGGCGCGGTTTCGTCCGGATACCAGCTTCATTGGCTGGAACCGCTGCGCGCGCAAATCGCAGGAGTACTGGAAGGGCTCCTCTTTTTACTGTTGGCCGGCGTCGCCTTCAGCTTGACCCGCTTCGACCGTTCCGATCCAGTCTATGTGTGGATGGGCTCGCTTTTTCTCTTGATCACCGCCAACTCAATCCTCGTTATCATCGCCACCTGGACACAAACCCTGGACGCGATCGTTGACCTTGTGCTGCAAGACGGCCTCCTGAGCCCGCTGATGCTGGGCGTCTGGGTCATGGTGTGGTGGGTCTGGTTCCGGTTGGAGCGCCCCACGTGGGTGCCCAAGGCAGTTGCCTTGCTGACGCTCGGGTTTATGGTCTCGACCATCATCGGTGAAAATCTTCTCTATCCTCTTATTTCAACTTCCGTCGCAGAGGTCTTTCATATCGCCTCCATTGTCGTGCGCCTGGCCCTGCTGATGGTTTTGATTCTGGTATTGTTCTGGGGCATTCGCCGCCAAGGGGCGGAAGGCTGGTTCGTGCTGCCCGCCGTGGTGTTGCTCATTGTGTCGCTCTTCACAAACGAGCTGTTGCTGCTGCACATAAGGATCAACTGGTTTCCCTTCGGGTTGAGGTTCTCGCTCACTCAGACGGCGAACGTGCTGCTGACCGCAGTGTTGTTTGTACTGCTTCTGCGCCGGCTTTCGCTCTCGGTGCAGCAGCAGCGGCTGCTGGCCCTGGATGTGAAACAAGCGCAGGAAGTACAGCGAGTGATTCTGCCCGAAAGCGTTACCACCGTGCCTGGGCTTACCATTGAAAACGAATACCGGCCGGCGCGCGAAGTAGGCGGCGACTTCAACCAGATCATCCCCTATCCTGCGGATGGCAGCCTGTTGATTGTGGCCGGTGATGTGGCCGGGAAGGGCTTGCAGGCCGGCATGCTGGTCGCGCTCCTGGTGGGCGCCATCCGCATGGCCGCGGAAGTCAGCTCCGATCCGCTGTTCATCCTGCAGGCGCTGAACCGGCGGCTGCTCGGCCGCGGCGAAGCCCACGCCACTTGCCTCGCCATGCGCATTGCCGCCGATGGCGCCGTCACCCTGGCCAATGCCGGTCATCTGCCGCCTTATCTCAACGGAAAGCCGGTCGAAATGGAAGGTGCGCTCCCCCTGGGCGTGATCGACGGCGCGGAGTTCACCGTCACCCATTTTCAACTGCAGGAAAACGATCGCCTGGTGCTGGCCTCCGATGGCATCGTGGAAGCCATGGACGAACAGCACCGGCTCTTCGGCTTCGAACGCCTGCAAGAGCTGCTGCAGAGCAGGCTGACCGCGGCGGAGGTGGCCGCCGCCGCGCAAAGCTTCGGCCAGCAGGACGACATCAGCGTGATCGCCGTGACCCGCACCGCAGAGCTGGTTCCGGCCTGATCCACCAGGAGCTCCATTTACAATCGCCTTTGAGCTCCCGAACCATGAATCCTGTTGCCGAACGTGGTCCGCGAAGGGTGGAAAGCCGGCAGAACAGCCGCATCAAAGAGCTGCGTGCGGCCTGGACCCGCGGCGCCAGAACTCCCCACATCGCCGTCGAAGGCTTGCATCTGATCGAAGAAGCAGTGAAGAGCGGTCTGAAACTGCACACCGTCTTTGTGCGTAGCGGCAAAGAGGGCCTGTTGGAGCACCTTGCCGTAGGAGACGCCGAAGTCTTGATCGTGACCGAGGACGTCTTTTTGAGCGCCACCATCACCGAGCATCCCCAGGGCATTGCCGCCCTGGTCAAGGCGCCCGAGTTCACCCTGCAAGCGATGCTTCGCGGTACGCCCCTGGTGGTCATCGCCGCCGGGCTGCAGGACCCGGGCAATCTGGGAACCCTGGTACGCTCCGCTGAAGCCTTTGGCGCCACCGGCATGATCCTGCTGCCCGGCACCGTAAGCCTCTGGAACGCGAAGACGCTGCGAGCGTCCTCAGGATCAGCCTTTCGCCTGCCGGTGATCGCCATGGCGGCTGACGATGCCTTTGCCACTCTTCGCGAAGCGGGCGTGCAGATCGTCGCGGCTGTGGCCCGGGATGGCGTAAGCGTAATGGATCTGCGCGGGCCCTGCGCGCTGTTGCTGGGCAATGAGGGCTCTGGATTGCCCGACGCATGGATTGCGGCGGCGGACGCGCGGGTCTCAATTCCCTGCCCCGGCGCAGTGGAGAGCCTGAACGCAGCGGTCGCGGGCAGCATCCTTCTCTACGACGCCATGCGCCAGCGGAGAACTGCATGAGCCTCTTTAGTCAAATTCCGGAGGAAAGCACGCTCAAGAAAGGCGGAGCGCGCGTCGCGCCGCTCGCCGAACGCATGCGCCCCCGCACGCTTGACGAGTACGTCGGCCAGGAGCAGCTGCTCGGTCACGGCATGCCCTTGCGCATGGAGATCGAGCGCGACGACCCGGGATCCATGATTCTGTGGGGCCCGCCGGGAGTAGGCAAGACCACGCTGGCCAAGATCATCGCCGAGGTTACGCAAGCCAGTTTCATTGAATTCTCGGCGGTGCTGAGCGGCATCAAGGAGATCAAGCAGGTAATGGCGGACGCGGAGAAAGCCGCCGGCTTCGGATCGCGGACCATTCTCTTTATTGATGAGATCCACCGCTTCAACAAGGCCCAGCAGGATGCATTTCTCCCTTATGTCGAGCGCGGCACCATCCGTCTGATCGGAGCCACGACGGAGAACCCCTCCTTTGAAGTGATCGCCGCTCTGCTCTCCCGTTGCCGGGTCTATCGCCTGACACCGCTGACCGATGAGCAACTGATGCAGTTACTAAAGCGCGCGCTGGCCGACAAGCAGCGCGGCCTGGGCACGATGGGTGTCACGGCCGACGAAGAGGCCCTGGAGATGATGGCCGGCTACGCCAATGGCGACGCGCGCTATGCCTACAACGCTCTCGAGACCTCGGCCAAGCTGGCGGCGGAGGGACATACCGCGATTACGCGTGAGGTGGTGCAACATGCCTTGCAGCAGCGAGTCCTGCTCTATGACAAGCAGGGGGAAGAGCATTTCAACCTTATCTCAGCCCTGCACAAGAGCATCCGCAACAGCGATGTGGATGCCTCCCTGTACTGGCTGGGGCGTATGCTGCAGGCCGGTGAGGACCCGATGTATGTTGCCCGGCGGCTAGTCCGCATGGCAGTGGAAGACATTGGCCTGGCCGCGCCGGAAGCGTTGAACCTGACTCTGTCGGCCCGCGACGCGATGGATTTTCTCGGCTCGCCGGAGGGCGATCTGGCCCTGGCTCAGGCTGCGGCCTATCTGGCGTTGGCGCCCAAGTCGAACGCGCTGTACACCGCCTATGGAGAGGTAACGGCGGAGATCGAAGCCCATCGTGCGGAGCCGGTGCCTTTGCATTTGCGCAACGCCTCTACTCCGCTGATGGAGCAATTCGGATACGGCAAAGGCTACCAGTACGCGCATGATGTGGAAGCGGGCGTGGCCGATATGGAGTGCATGCCGGACAATCTGCGCGGCCGCGAGTTTTACCATCCGCGCGCGCAGGGCCGGGAAAAACTGCTGGCCCAGCGCATGGACGAAATCCGCAGCATCCGCGCCGCGAAGCAGGCCGCTCGCAAGCCAGAGTGACTGAAAGCAAATAGGAGCACCATGGATCAGCAGGGGGACCCACAGTGGCTAAGTTGGACGAAGCGTCTGCAAGCGATTGCCCAAACCGGGCTTACCTTTACTCGCGATCACTATGACCACGAGCGCTATGAAGAACTGCGTGCGATTGCCGCCGAAATGATGGCCGCTGGAGCCGGAATGCCTGACTCACAGAAGATTCTTACTCTCTTCCGCGGGCAAAGCGGCTATGCGACGCCGAAAGTCGAAGTACGCGGCGCCGTAATACGCGAGGATAAAATTCTCCTGGTGCGGGAACGTGAAGATGGCGGGTGGACTTTGCCTGGCGGCTGGGCCGATGTGGGCGAGACGCCGAGCGAAATGGTGGTGCGGGAGGTAAAAGAGGAGTCGGGTTACGACGTGGTGCCGCGCAAGCTGGCAGCCTTGTTCGACCGAAACAAGCATCCTCATCCGCCCATTCCGGCGCATACCTACAAGCTGCTCTTCTTGTGTGACCTGATCGGCGGCGAAGCGAAGCCCAGTTTCGAGACGCCGGAAGTCGCCTTTTTTCCCCGCCACGGACTGCCCGAACTCTCCAGCGCCCGGGTGACCGCATATCAGATAGAGCACATGTTCGAACACGCCGCTCATCCCGAGTGGCCGACGACCTTTGACTGAACATTCCTGCGTTATCCCGCCTGCCCCGGCTTGCCGTGGGAGCAGTCGACTCGCGGTGGCGAGTGAAGAGAGCGGGTTCTCTAGGGTCAGTCCTCGCGCAGCGCTACCATCGGTTCCACCGCGGTTGCATACCGCGCAGGAAAATAGCAGGAAGCCAGGGCCGCCGAGGCCAGCACAGCCGCCACCACGATGTAGGTGATCGGATCCCACACACTCACGGTTACGAAACCGCGCGCTGCTTGCACAACCAACAAGGCGAGAACCAGGCCGAACCCCAGGCCAATGGCGATAACGACGACGGATTGCCGGTAGATCATGCGGAAGACGGAGCTGCGGCTGGCGCCAAGCGCGATGCGCAACCCGATCTCGTGGATGCGGCGGCTCACCGCGTAGGAGACCACCCCGTAGAGGCCGATCACCGCCAGCGTTAATCCCAGGCCCCCCATGATGGCGGCCAGCGAAGCGCCGATCTGAAAGAGCAGCAGTCCATTCAGGGTATAGAGCCCCTGGCGCATGGTCAGCACCTGAAAGATCGGCAGTTGCGGGGCCAGCGCATGAATCGTCTTCTCCGCCACGGGGATAAGCGAAAGCAAGTCCCGGTCGGACCTTAGCTGGAAGACCATCAGGGTGTTCCCCTTGAAGTGCTGTGCATAGGGAAGATAAAAGTAGGGCTGCGCCTTAGCCCCGCCGAAGATTTGAAATTCCGCATCCCGCGCGATGCCGACAATTTGCAGCTTGCGGCCTTTTTCGTTTTGCATGCGGAACGTGCGGCCCATGGGATCTTGATGGGGCCAGAACTTCCTGGCTGTGCTCTCGCTGACCACGGCCACATCGACGCCGTGTTCATTATCGGCTTCGGTGAAGGCGCGCCCGCGCAGAAGATCGATGCCCATCACGTGAAAGTATTCCGGCGAAACGACGTTGTAGCCTGCGTTCAAGTCATCCGGGTTGGCGGGAACCGGGGCGCCGTCAATCACCATCCGGTCGCTGCCGTTGTTGAAGTAGCTCAGGGGAACGGAGCTTGCGTGGCTTACGGAGTCCACCCCGGCGAGCTGATGCAGACGGGCGCTGAGGGAGGCCGCCAGGTCGCGGGCTTCGCCATCGGTCATCCCGATCTCACGCGCGTCGATGCTGAAATTCACCACGTGGTCCGGCCTGAAGCCAAAATCCATGGTCTGCATAGCGGTGAGGCTGCGCACAAACAGGGCGGCGATCACCAGCAATACCAGGGAACCGGCGATTTGCAGGGCCACCAGGCCATCGCGCAACCAATGCCGGCCGGCAGTCACGCTGCGGCTGCCCTCGTGCAGGACGGTGTTGACATTAGCTTTGGCCACGCGCAATGCGGGCACAACGCCCACCACCAGCCCGGCCAGCAAAGCGATCGCAAAGGAGTAGAAGAAGATGCGCCAATCGAAGGCGAACACGAACTGGACGGGAAAATCGGCGTGCAGATCGAGATGGCTGAGCGCTCCGCCGGCACCCATGCCAAGCACCACGCCCATGCCGCCGCCGATCAGCGCCAGCAGCACACTCTCGGTGATCATCTGGCTGATAAGCCGGGAACGCTGGGCGCCCAGCGCGGTGCGGATAGCCATCTCGCGCTCGCGGGCCGTAGCCCGCACCATGACCAGGTTGGCGACATTGACGCAGGCCAGCAGCAGCACCATGAGGGCTAGAGAAAGAAAAAGCCCAGCGATCACGAACATGGTATTGGGGTCGCCGGTATTGATGCGCAGCTGCGGCTCGGGAAAGGCCTCGATGCTGAGCTTCTTTTCCACATCCGGGTGCAGCCGGGTGATGTCCTGACCAATCACCTCGAGCCCGGCGCTGGCCCGCTTTACGCTGACTCCGGAACGAAGACGCCCATGGACGACGAACATCCGGTTCTGCCAGTTATTAATGGTGTTTGCCGGAATGCCGGCGATGGGCAGGGCAGACAGAGGTACATACGCCTCTGAGGTCAAAAAGCTTTGCAAGCCGCTGAAGCCTTTGGGGGCTACGCCGACGATGGTTACCGGGTGTCCGTCCAGCGTGACCGGCCGCCCCACCACATTGGGATCGCCATGGAATCTTTGCTGCCAATAGGCGTAACCCAGAACAACCACCGCGTCCTGGCCCAGAACCTCTCCTTCACTGGGCAGCAACAGCCGCCCCGCTGCGGGCTTCAGTCCAAGCCCCTCGAAGAAGTTGCCGCTGACGTACGTGGTCATGATCCGGTCCGGCGGCTGCCCCTGTACTGCCAGGCCGTCGAGGCTGATCGTGTAGGTGAAGACGTTGCTGAAGGAACCCCCGCTCTCGGCACGGACCTGCTTGTATTCGTTCCAGGAGAGCGTCTGCTGCAAGGGCCCGTTGTTTTCCCGCGCAACCAGGGTCGTGATCTGTTCCGGGTTTGGCACCGGGAGCGGCTTAAGGAGTAGTGAATTCACCAGGCTGAAGATGGCCGTGTTTGCACCAATGCCGAGGGCCAGCGTCAGTACCGCAGTGGCGGCAAAACTCGGAGCCTTCCTGAGCTGACGAAAAGCAAAGCGAAGATCCTGAAACACGGTCCCCATGGAAAGCCTCCCTGCATGCTGTCCGTTCGTTGTGCATGTTCCCGTCCAAACAAGCCCGGGCTAAGCACTTGCGTTTGCTGGAAAAATACCAGCAAGAACGAAAAGCTGGGTGCACCGCTTGTCCGAATCCAAGAATCATTGTCCGGAATCGACCAGCGAGCGTAGCGAGTCCGCGGGGGAACATTGACAGAGGGCTGGATCGAAGCGACTACGGCGTGGCCAAGCCCGGGCTTACGATAGCAAAACCCTCCTGGGCAGCGGCTTGACACAAGCGGAGATCGCTCGAGACAAACCTCTGCCGGGCAGGCCGTTGTTGACACCAAATCATGGCAGATGCGATTTGCAAGCTGTCTGCCGCCCGTAGGGAATACGTGTCAAGTAAAACCCCTGCCTGAGCACGCAGCTTATCGGTCGGCAGGACTTCCCGCCAGCCTTGGCTTAAGACAGACAGCCGATTGAGCGCAGCTTGCCGGCCGGCATCGTCCAGCTCACCGGAACGATGCAGTCGCGCAATCGCGCTGTGTATTTCCACTGTCGTGGCCCACCAAACCGCCGGAGCAAAGTGCTTTGCCAACGTCTTAACCTTATTGCTTGTCCGCTCCTGAACGCAAAGTGGAATCAGAGCGCTGGAATCCCAAAAAGCAGTCCTGCGGTTCACCGGCCTTCGTCCCTCTCATCCAAAACTGCCCGCGTCGCGGCATTTCCGCTGACGGTAGCCCTCGGCATCTTCCAGAGCTGATCGAGGTCCAGTGGTTTTTCAGGCAGGCGCATGGCTCCCGCGGCAACCAGGGCCAACTCCTCCTCACTCGCATCCTCGGCGGCGAAAGGGATCAGTTTGGCTACGGGCAAATTTCGATCCCGGATAACGACGACTTCGCCGTTCTTTGCATAAGTCAAATAGGTGCTGAGCCGATTCTTAAGTTCCGCTACATTGACGCTACGCATGGCAAAACCCCTTCATGGCTATTATAGCCATGAATGTTCATCATCTCATCCATTTCCTGGAAATTGGACCTCCGCCTTCAGTCGTTCTTTTTTCCACCGCGGACGACACCTTAAAATAGGAGCATGAACAAAAAGAAGCTTGGTAACTCGGACATGGAGCTGACGCCGATAGGATTCGGTTCATGGGCCATCGGCGGTGCCGACTGGCAATTTTCCTGGGGGCCTCAGGACGACAACGATTCGATCGCCGCGATTCATAAGGCGCTGGAACTGGGTATCAACTGGATTGACACAGCGGCGGTGTATGGCCTGGGACATTCGGAAGAGGTCGTCGCACGCGCCCTCAAGACGGCTTCTCGCAAGCCATACATCTTCACCAAGTGCGGCCTGGTATGGGATGAGAAGCGCGAGGTCGGCAATAGCCTGAAGCAGATTCGCCGCGAGGCAGAGGACAGCCTTCGCCGGCTCGCGGTGGATACCATCGATCTCTACCAGGTGCATTGGCCCAAGCCTGATGAGGAGATCGAAGAGGCGTGGGGCGTGATGGCCGATCTGCAAAAGCAGGGCAAAGTTCGCTGGATTGGCGTCTCCAACTTCAGCGTGGACCAGATGGAACGAATCATGAAGATCGCTCCCATTACCTCGAACCAGCCGCCTTACTCCATGTTGAACCGCGCGGTGGAGGCAACGATTCTTCCCTTCTGCAAGAAGAGCAATATTGGCGTGATCAATTATGCCCCCATGCATTCCGGTTTATTGACGGGGGCCATGACCAAGGAGCGTGTTGCTCACTTCACCAGTGACGATTTTCGCCGCAACGCTAAGAATTACCAGGAACCCCTGCTCTCGCGGAATCTGGCTGTGGCGGAGTTTATCGGGAAAATCGGTCAGCGGCACAAGGTGAGCGCCGGCGTGGTGGCGATTGCGTGGACCCTGCATCATCCTGCAATCACTGCGGCAATCGTCGGTGGCCGCAATGCAAAGCAGGTCGAGGGTGTCATCCCTGCGGAGAACTTCCGCTTATCGGAAGAGGAGTTTTCAGAAATCCAGGGCTATCTCGCTCAGCACGTGGCCTGATACATCGCTCCAAGATAGGAGCCCACAAAACATTTAACCAAAGGGTTGACAGCCTATCTGTGGCGTCTTAATATTCAACCATATGGTTAAATCGAATGCTGCCCGGTTGGACTCTATTTTTCACGCTCTTTCCGACTCCACGCGCCGGTCTATCCTCCGCGACATCTCTGCGAAGGAAAAGACCGTCGGCGAGGTAGCCAAGCCCTACCGTATCTCCCTTGCCGCGGTCTCCAAGCACCTCAATGTCCTGGAATCCGCGGAACTGATCGCGCGCGAGCGGCGTGGCAGCTTTCAAATCGTGCGTCTCAATCCCGCCCCGCTTCGGCCGGCTGAGGAATGGCTGGCCTATTACCAAAAGTTCTGGGAGCGGCAACTTGACGCTCTCCAGCATTTCCTCGAAGGAGAAGAACATGAGCGAGCAAGCCGCAGTGCAAGAGCAAGAAAAGAGTGAAGACTTGAAACTGGAGATCCGCAGAGTCATCAAGGCTCCGCGTTCTCGAGTCTTCGCGTCGTGGACAACGCCGGAATTGATGCAGCAATGGTTCGCTCCGGGCGGAATGCGAGTAGCAAACGCCAGCACCGACCTACGCGTTGGAGGTGAGTACCGGATTGAGCTGCACGGCGTAGACGATACGGTAGTCGTAGCCGCCGGGGTCTATCGGAAAATTGTTCCCAACGAACTGCTCGCATTCACCTGGGGCGGCACTTGCGATGCAGGCAAGGATACCTTGGTGACAGTTAAATTTCGCGACCTCGATTATGGAACGGAGCTAATCCTGACCCATGAGCACTTCACTTCTGCCGAAGCAGTGGCCAGGCACGAGCACGGTTGGACTGGATGCCTTGACAGTCTGGAAGAGTTCACCCGGCGGGCATCGTAGCATCGAAGAGTACTGGGATCGCGAAAGGCCCTCGAGCAAACCGAAGCCGGCGCATTGTTCCGCTCATTCTGCGTCTGCTCGAGGGTCTGCACGGCACGATCTTACGGCAACAAACCAGACACACGCGCGTGATCCATGCGCGCAGAGAAATCCTCACTGGTAACGCGATCGTAGAACTGCTCTTAGGTCTGATGCAACCCTTCTCTCAGCATTTCGGACCAAATCGACTATTCCCAAATAGGACTCAAGTATTGCCACGTTAAGATCGGTTGCCGTGCATCACTCTGATTCTCTGGCGAAATTCAACTATCATCCCGTTAGAGGTTCTGCTTAGCACGCTACTCTCAATCAACCCCTTGAAGACACACCTTACCCGAATCGCTCCGCCCGGATGTCCGAGCGTTATGTCAGGGCGAATGCGAACACGTTCAAGACGATTCAGCGCTCAGGCACGTACCTCTACGCTTCGTCAGCCCGCACGCTCTATTTTTCCTACCTGCGTCTAAACAATCCGGCTGTCTCCCTCTACGGGCGACCCTAACATGCGCGAGCAGCTCTATGCAGAGGCCTGCTCACAAATGTCAGTGCCGCTGGAGGATCAGTGTATCCATGACTCTAACTGTTCTTGTATGAAGGTCGTTACTCGTGACAAATCCATCTCCCAGTGCATTCACAGGCTCATTGCGCTCTCGCGCCATCTGCTACTTGCCTCTTCTACTGCTCGCCGGCTCCTTCCAGCCCTTGCTCAGCCAAGCGCAATCGTTGACCTCGCTCTCTATTTCCCCTAACCAGCCTTCGGTGGATATAGGGGGTACGACCCAGCTCACGGCCTCGGCAACTTATTCCGATGGCTCCTCCAACAATGTCAGCAGTGGTGTCGCCTGGAGTTCCGCCGATTCCCGAATCGCCAGTGTCTCCGGCAGCGGGGTCGCATCGGGATCGGCTACGGGAAACGTTGCCATCACCGCCAGCTACCAGGGACAAACTGCCTCCGTCACGCTATCCAGTGCGATGGGCAACATCCAATGGAGTGGTCCCTTCACCATCACCCAGGGAGGCACCTACTCAGGTAACTGGAGGAGCACGGATCCGAATACACCAGCGGTGACCATTGCCACGACGGCCCCCGTCGTGATCCAGAATTCGCATGTGACCGGCCCCAATGACCTAATTGCCGATCCCCTTTATGGAAATAGTCTTACGGTCAAGAACGTCATTGGCCTGGGTGTCAATCCGAATGTACGCGGTCAGGTGAATGGTCTGTTTGTCAACGCCCAGAATCCTATCCTGCTCGATGTGGAGAACTGTTACTTCGAAAACGTGCTGTTTGGAGTCTATGTACGCGGGTATGGGGGAAACCGCGACGGGACCCAGACAGTCACCATCCTGAATAATCGCGGCCGTAACATTCTCGGCCTCGAGAGTGATGGCAACAACGGCTACTTACCGGGCGAAACCAATTGGCACTGGGCGCATGCATTTCAGCTCAGCGAAATGGCTTCAGTCCCCGGCATCAGGATAGCCTGGAATGAAATCATCAACTATCCCTACCAGAGCCTGGTGAATGAAAATATCAATATGTACGATGCCGGGGGTACGTCGAGCAGTCCCGCCGAATTCCACGACAACTATATTCAGGGAGCCTACGCTTACGACCCGGCAATCGATAGCTACAATGGCGGCGGCTGGGTCACCGATGGCAGTGGCAGTGATACCGTGGCCACCGCGTCGTCCTATAACAACGTCTACAACAATCAGTTCGTGGGCACGATCAACATGGGTATTGAGTTCAGCACCGGACACGACAACGTAGCGTACAACAATACCGTCATCGCCAGCGGCCTGCTCCCCAATGGAACAAAGATCCCTGCCCAGAATGTGGGACTTGCTATCGACGATGTCTATGGAAACATGCAAAACGGCAGTATGTACAACAACGACATGCACGGCAACACCGTGGGGTGGATGTGCTGGGCAGCGCGATGTGCCTGGGACGGATACCGGAATGATGAATACTTTCCGGACTATAACAGTTACTACTCCACGAATCAGTCTATCTCCGCAAACCCGATCACCCTGCAGGCAGAAAACAGCGAATACTCGACCTGGCTGGCGAAGGTCGGGTCGAATGGGATGGTTGTCGGCCCCGTCGGCCCGGCAAGCGCAAGTTCAGGCGGGGGATCAACAGGAGGACCTCCAATCTCAACCACCGGCTGGTACAACATCGTGAACACAAATAGCAGCCTCTGCGTTGACGCCTCTTCCTGGGGCTATCTCAATGGGACGGTTCTGCTGCAATACACCTGCGGCGCCGCGCAAACAAACCAGGAGTGGCAATTCCAACCTACGGACAGCGGTTACTACCAGGTGGTCAATCGCAATGCTCTGATCCGGACAGGTCACAACCTCGTTTGGGAGGTGACTGGGGGACCATGGGCCACGGCAAACCAGGTGGCTGTTGAACTATGGAACTATGGAGGAGGGACCAACCAGCAGTGGATGCCGGTGTCCGCGCGAAATGGCGCCTACAAGTTTGTCGCCCGCAACAGCTCCAAGTGCCTCGATGTTCCTGACGCATCGTCTGCGCTTCTCCTAGGATTGCAACAGTACGATTGCAATGGAACCGCGGCGCAATCCTACACCTTGCAGCAGAAGTAGCGACATGCCCCGGAGGATGATCCCTCTTCGTGACGCCCTCCGGGACAAACCCATTCACTTGATCACGGGGGACAGCGCGATCGAGGTCAGGCCCAGCAGGAAAAAAAGGAACATCAGAGCGAGATAGAGCCGCACACGGCTGCTCGCCCCGCGGAACTCTTTCCACACGAAGACCCCCCACAACGCAGAGATCATGGTGTTGCCCTCACCCATGGAAAACGAAGTCGCCGGGCCGATCATCGGCACGTAGGAAGCGACGAAATTGGCAATCGTTCCTACACCCCAGATAAGTCCTCCGGCGATGCCCCACGCATGTACGTTCCAGCGGCCGCTCACGTAATCTCTTGAGCGTAGCGCAGAGCCGGTGATGGGCCGGCGCATCAACAGATAAATCATGGGCAATGCCGATGCCGCGGCTCCCAGGGAAAAAATGACGTTCACGGTATAAGGCTCAAGATGCCCCGGGCCGGCCAGCGATTTGGCCACCAACGGATAGAAGAGCCCCGCGCCAATTCCTCCGATGACGCTGAGAAGAATGCCTTTTCCCGGGTTGCCGCCGGCCTGCGATATCCCCTTGTAGGCCAGGGCATCGAGCGCAATCGCGATGCAGACAAGAGCGATGCCCGAGAAGATGAGTACGGGATTGCCTGCGGGAGAAACAACGTAGTTGAGGACCGCTCCCAGAACCAGCGCCAGACCAGCGCCAATGGGAAAGGCCACCGCCATTCCGGCCACTGAGATTGCGGCCACGATCAGAATATTTCCTACGCTGAAGACCGCTCCTCCGGCGAAAGCCAGCAAAAGGCTTCGCTGGCTTGCGGCATGCAAATTCATGAAGAAACTCTGCGGCGATGAGGGATCGATCTGCCCCAGGGTGAGGCCGAAGATCAGCGAACAAACCAGCAGGCCCAGGGTGTAGTCGAAGTAGTAGAGCTCGAAGGGCCACTGGCGGGTGATCTTTTGGGTATTAGCCCAGGTTCCCCAGCAGAGCATGCTGAGCGTCATCAGGAAGAGCGCGGTGGAATAGGTTTGCGGCGTGAACATGGCGCTCCTAGAGCATTTTTGCTAATGGTGTAGACCAGGAAACCGAACTCAACGCGGCCATTCCGCTAAAACCGGGGCCCCCGGGCACGCGGTCTTTGCGTGTCTAGGGTGGAAAGAATGGCCGCACATAGCTGATCCCACCGGACCACGGTATTAGCAAAAGTGCGTTGGTCGGCAGTCGACGAGCCCCCCTATCATGGCACGATCCGGCGGAGCGGCAACAAAGACAGCCATCCCCTCTGGCGGACTTGCATATCCCGCGAAAGTGTCACGCCCACTGCGGTGGCGACGGGAAACGACCGATTAAGCTGGATAGTACCTACTGTTAAGAGAAACCGGATGGGGATCTTTGCGACCCGTACGACCGGAGTTGCAGGCGCAATAGCAGATGTCCAAATCCGCAACAGCCGTCATCGAGCGGGAGTCCAGCCAGGCACGAGGGGACAGTTTCTACCGTCCGGGCCTCGATATTCTCCGGGTTCTGGCTTTTCTGCTGGTCTTTGTCGCCCATGGCTTCGTATGGCACCTGGACAAGCCCACCCAGACGGGGGCCATCGCGCGCACCGGAGAATTTGGCGTCTGCATCTTTTTCTTTCTTAGCTCCTATTTGATTACGGAGCTCCTACTGCGGGAAAAGCGCGATGCCGGCACCATCCTCATTCCAGCGTTCTATGCGCGCCGCATTCTTCGTATCTGGCCGCTTTACTTCGCCATGATTGGGTTGGGCTGGTTTTACGGTCTCTTCTCCCCTGCCCACACCGTTTCCGCCGCCTGGGGCATCTCGTTGCTCCTCTTATTCACCAACTGGTACACCGTAGGTCACGGCTATCCCCCAGGGTTCCTCTTCCCCTTGTGGAGCATATCCCTGGAGGAGCAGTTTTACCTGTTGTGGCCATGCCTGGTGAAGTATCTGAACCCCGGGGGCTTGTTGGGGATAGCTTCGCTGCTGATGGGCGCGGCGTACCTGGCTCTTTACCTGCTTCTGCGCCAGGGCGCATCGCTCGATCCCGGCATCTGGGTAAACAGCCTGGTGCAGTTTCAGTTTTTCGCGCTGGGAACCATAACCGCGATTGTGCTTCGCGGGCGCGTACCAAACATTTCCAAAGCGTTGCGCTGGGTTTTCTTTGCCGCTGGATTGCTCTGTCTACGCGCTGCGCAAGCGGCGGTCTATACCAACGACCCAAGCCTGGCGCACGACTTCGCGCATATTGCACCGCGATTCCTCATCGCCATCCCGGGATGTCTCTTTCTCTTTTTCAGCTTGCTGCAATTGCCCGCCGGCAGAATGCAGAAGCCCTTTATCTACCTGGGAAAGATTTCTTACGGCCTGTATGTCTTCCACGTGCTTTGGCTCGGCGCTTCCAGGGATCTACTGGAGCGCTTTGCCGGCGGCCGCCTCAGTCCCCTCGCCTCGCAGCTGTGCGCGATGGCGATCGCGCTTCCCGCCACCGTTGTGACCGGCATGCTTTCCTACCGTTACCTCGAAAGCCCCTTCCTGCGGCTCAAGAAACGCTTCACGGTGGTCCGCTCGCGTCCGGTATAGAAGCAATCTATTTGATGTAGTAGCCGCTCACGCGCCAATAGCCCTTGGCGAAAGCCAGGATCACGGTTTCCACCGCCTCTTGCCGGTTGGCAAAGTTAGCGCCGTAATGGAGCACCACATACTGGCCTTCAGGAGCTCCGGGCACACTGGTGGTGTAGCTGGCGTCGATGAGCTCGCGCGCCAGCAGAGCGCCCGTCCCGGCGCGCGTCTTCTCGATTTGCGTGGCAAACGCATCCCGGTCGAGCTGGGCGCGGATCAGCATGCCGGTGTACGCATAGCTGTCGGCGTAACGCTCATGGTCAAGGTAGCCGAGAAATCCCAGCGCCTGGCGTTGCGCTGCCTGCTCCTCCGCCATATGCGGATCAGTGGCTGGTTGCTGTTGCATTCCGGCTTGCGGGGGCGCCTGCGCGGCGAAAAGACGGCCGTGGATCAAGCCGGCAACCAAAGCGACGAGGAGCACGCCGCGGGCACAAAAAAGTATCGATCCCCTAGCGGGCGTATTTGACTGAGCATCCATAAGGGCGGGTATAGGCGGTCTGCACCGGCTGGCCGGCCATGGCTTCGGTAAGCGCCGCAGATACATAATTCTTCGACGTTGGAATGTCTGAGGTCTCCGTAGTGGCATGGTCGTCGATGGCGCCGGCGTAGATCAGTTTCCCACTGGGATCGATGATGAACATATTGGGAGTGGTCTTGGCGTCGTAAAGATGCCCGATGGCGCCGCTGGGGTCGAGGATGGCCGCGGTAGGCTTAGCGCCCATCTTCTTCATGTAGGCATTTTCCGCGGAGGCATCGACATAGCCCTGCGTGCCAGGAGCGGAGGAGATGATGGTGAGCCAGACCACGCCCTTCGCGGTCCACTGCTTCTGCAGCGACTGCATATTCCCGCTCTCGTAGTGCTTCATGGTGTAGGGACAGTCGTGGTTGTGCCACTCCAGGACGACGAACTTGCCCCGGTATTCGTCCAGGCTCTGGGTCTTGCCGTTGGAATCCGTTCCATGGAAGTCAGGCGCCGCGCTACCGACCTGGGCGGCACGGGTGGAGGAGGCGAATGCGATGGACACGGCTGCGGTCAAAATTGCGGCCATGCGGACACGGACGATATTTTTCCGGGTCATCGACGAATCCTCTTAGGGTTGTGGTTGTAGCCCCATCAAGGCCTGGCTCCCTTGCTTGAGTCCAGCCTCCTGTTTCTCCTTAGGGCGATTCTGGAGCTGGTCAAGCGCCCCAAAGACGATGCCCGGTGTGAGCACCTCGGGCAGCGTGATGGCCGGCTGCCCTGGAAGGTAAAAGACGTAGGTGGGAACGCCACTGCGCCCGAGTTCGGTGAGCGCGGAAGCAATGGCTTCATCATGCTTGGTCCAGTCGGCGCGGATCAGCACGATTCCCGAATCATGCAGACGCCGCCGCACATCCGGTCGATTGAGGACAGCCCGCTCATTCACCTGGCAGCTCAGGCACCAGCGGGCGGTAAAGTCCACAAATACGGGACGGCCCTGGGAGCGATATTGCTCGATCGCTGCCCGGCTGTATGGTTCCCAGCCGGCCTGGCTGGAACCGGCGCGGGCGGTACCCGAGTCGGTCGCCGGAAACTGCCACAGCGCATAGAGCGGCGTCGCCACTGCCAGGAGAATGACGGCGGTGGCAAAGACCGAGGGCAACCTGCGTGCCGGCCAGCGGCCAAGAATCCATCCCGCGATCCCCAACAACAGAAACGCCACCAGCAATGCAGTGAGGGCATCCACTCCAGCCGAGGAGGCAAAGAGCCACACCAGCCAGATCACGGTGCCGAAGACAAACACGGAGGTGGCCTGCTTGAGTACTTCCATCCATGCACCCGGACGAGGCAAATGGCGCATCCACACGGGATGAAAGGTGAGCAGCAGATAGGGCGCGGCCAAACCCAGCCCCAGCGCGGTGAACACGGCGAAAGCCACGGCGGCATTCTGGGCCAGTGCGAAACCGATCGCCGCACCCATGAACGGAGCAGTGCAGGGAGTGGCCACGACCATGGCCAACACGCCAGTGAAGAAGCTACCGGCATAACCGTGGCGCGTGGCCAGGCCGGAACCGGTATTGGTTACGGTGAGCCCAATCTCAAACATGCCGGCCAGCGACAGGCCGAGAAAAAAGAGCAGCAGCGCCATGACCGCGACGAACCCGGGAGACTGGAACTGGAAGCCCCAACCCAATTGCTGCCCGCCAGCCTTGAGACCCAGCAGGAGACCCACCACAGCCCAGAAGGAAACCAGAATTCCCAGGGTATACACCAAGCCGTGAGCGCGAACGTGACTATGGTGATGCCGGGAAGCCTCGACCAGGGACAAACCCTTGATAAAGAGGACGGGAAAGACGCAGGGCATGAGGTTCAGAATCACGCCGCCAAGGAAGGCTAGCGCGATAAAGCGTACTAGTTTGGGAAACCCGCCCGAGGCGGCTGGGCCGACTGCCGGCGGCAAAGGGCCGGGGCTGGCGTGGATCTCATAGGCGGTTCCATCGCCAAGCAGAAGAACCCCATTCAATTGGGCCAGTTGAGTCCGAAAGTTCACGTCTTTCTTGATTGAGATCTGTATCCCGCGATTCACGCTCTGGACGGGTTGAGGGGCGGCATTCTCGATCTGGCTTTGATCCAGGGGGAAGAACTCGGCATTGGTAGCGGGATGACCGGTAAGGGCGAGCGCAAAACCAGTAGGAGTGGTTCCAAAGACGGCCTTAGCCGAGGACGGGAGCGGCTGCGGCAAGAGGCTGCGGAAGCGATCGAAGAGCGCCTGCCGGGTCGGGTCGGCGGGGCCTTGTTGAGCCACAATCTGCAGCGGCAGGGCCAGGTCGGCTTTTCCTGGAATGCAGACCTCGCGGCAGACCAGCCAATTTACATGCGCTGCGAGCGGCACAGTGGAGGGTACTTTGAGCGTAGAGTCCGCGCTCAGAGTGATCGGGAAGAGCACCTCGTCTTCGTAGCCAAAATCCATCAGCGGGCCAAGCGGCAAGCGACGGGGTGCGGGAAACTGCATGGTTCCGGCGGTGATGCCCGCTGGGAGCGTCCACTTGATGGTTGGCGGCTCTCCGGAGTCACCGGCGTTGATCCAATAAACGTGCCAGCCCTTATCTAAGGTGAAGTGCAGGCCAATGAGGGTATTGCCTCCGGGCTGGATCGAATCGCGGAGGCCCTGCAGCTCCACCGTGAGGTGCTGGGCCCGGACAGGTCCCGCAACAGGCTGGGGTGGGTCGGATGCTTTTGCAGCCGGGACCATCGCCAAACTGGCAGAGAGCAAGAGCCACAGGGATTTCTGGAACAAAGCGCGTTGGCGAAACCTGGGCATAGGCGGGCGCAGCGGTTCCTCTCTATTGTAGCCGCTGGGCAGCCTTGAGAGAACCGCAGCCTCTCCACCCGCTATGCCCGCGCGAAACGGGCGTGCTCCTTGTAGATACAGCGGTCCATCACCACCAGGATGCCGTCAGCCTCGGCCCACTTCACCGCCTCTTCGTGGCAGACACCTTCCTGAAGCCACAGATAAGGGATCTTGAGCCGCATCACGTCTTTAACGATCTCAGGGACATACTCGGAAGCGCGGAAAACGTCCACCAAATCGATTTTTCCTTCCACGGCATAAGCAGCATCGAGCGTTGGGTAGGCCTTTTCGCCCAGAACCTTGGTCACCGTGGGGTGAATTGGGAGGATGCGGTAGCCTTCCTGCTGCATGTATTTGGATACGTAAAAGCTGGGGCGATCAGGCTTATCGGAGAGCCCCACGACGGCGATGGTTTTGCTTTTTTCCAGGATGGTGCGAATGGTTTCAGGTTCGTTCAATGCGTTTCCTCGCTAACGATTGGATGCTTTACAGCTTGCGGAACAACTCATGTTTTGTATCAACGCCCGACTCTCCCATGGAAGCCTGGTGGGAGCCCTCTGCTTCAGCAGGGCGGAGCGACGCTTCAAAGTCGCGGAAAACTCATGTTTTGTATCAGCGCCCGACTCTCCCATGGAAGCCTGGTGGGAGCCCCCTGCTTCAGCAGCGGGGAGCGACGCTTCAGCGTCGCGGAAAAACTCACGTTTTGTGTCAGCGCACGACTCTCCCATGGAAGCCTGGTGGGAGCCCCCTGCTTCAGCAGGGGGGAGCGACGCTCCAGCGTCGCGGAAAGAGTCGCAATCCCGTTCATCGGGCTTTAGCCCCGGTGTCGGTGTCCCTTGGCCAGTGCGGAAGATTCCGAAAACCCGCGGATGAAGCCGGAGGAGAATAGTCCTACGCGATCCGCCCGGCTTGAAAGCCGAGCTCCCCCGCATGAATGCGGGGGCTCCCACCATTGTGCTTTTTCCAAGTCGCAGACGCAGCCTTTTTAGTCGACGTCGGCGGGTTCCTCGATCGCGGCCGGTACACCACCCTGCCGGCGCATGATGAGATATCCGCGGATGAACGGGTCCAGATCGCCATCGAGCACGCGATCGACATCGCCGACCTCCACACGTGTGCGCAGGTCCTTGGCAATGCGGTAGGGCTGCAGCACATAAGAGCGAATCTGCGAACCGAAGTTGATATCCAGTTTCGAATCTTCCAGCTTTTTCGAAACCTGTTTCTTCTTCTCCAGCTCGTACTCGTAAAGCCTGGAGCGCAGCATCTTCATTGCCTTTTCCTTGTTCTTGTGCTGGGAGCGCTCATTCTGGCACTGCACCACGATGTTGGTGGGCAGATGGGTGATGCGTACGGCAGAGTCGGTGGTGTTCACGTGCTGGCCGCCCTTGCCGCCGGAGCGATAGGTGTCGATGCGCAGTTCCTCGGGCTTGATATCGATCGTGATCGAGTCATCGATCTCGGGCGAGACGAAGACACTGGCAAAGGAGGTGTGACGGCGCTTGGCCTGGTCAAAGGGCGAGATGCGCACCAGCCGGTGGACTCCTGTTTCTCCCGAAAGCTGCCCATAGGCGAACTCACCCGTTACCGTAAAGGTAGCCGACTTGATGCCCGCTTCTTCGCCATCCTGATAATCATTCATCTCCGTTTTGTAGCCGTGGCGCTCTGCCCAACGGAGGTACATGCGCATCAGCATTTCCGCCCAGTCCTGAGATTCAGTGCCCCCCGCGCCAGGGTGAACCGTGACGATGGCATTCAGAGGATCGGTCTCCGCGGAGAGCATGGTGCGGGTTTCGAGTTGCTCCACGAATTCGCTTAGCGATTTGATCTCGCGTTCCAGCTCGGGCTCGACCGCCTCGCCCTCGCGGGCGAGTTCAAAGTAGGCATCGATATCCCCGCTGCGGCGCACCAGCTCGTTTTCCATCGCGAGCTGGCCCTCGAGCCGTTTCCGCTCGCGCATGAGCACTTGTGACTCCGATGGGTTGGACCAGATGGCGGGATCGGATAGTTTGGACTCTAGGGTAGCCAGTTCCCTGTCGATGCGTGCGTGGTCAAAGATACTCCCGAAGGTCGCGAACCTTTTCGCGAACCGGAGCGTAGGCAAATTCGAGTTCATTCGACATGAGGCTTAACCAATTTCTTAGGAGTGCAACCGTTGCGGGCGGCGCAGGTAAACACGCCCGGCGGCGGCAAGAATACCCAGGCTGATTATCCCACACAGATAGGCGAAGACGTCGCCGTGCACGGTGTAGAAGGTCAAGTCACTGCGATAGCCGTACCTGGCGGCCAGCGAGGTGAGCGTGTGGCGGGGGATGCTGGCGGTGAGCCTTCCATAGGGATCGACGATGGTGGTGAGGCCGGTATTGGTGTCGCGCAACAACCAGCGGCGATTCTCGACCGCGCGCATGCGCGACATATCCAGTGTTTGCCAGGGTGCGCAGGTGTCGCCGTACCAACCGTCATTCGAGATATTCACCAGCACCTGGGCGCCGCGCTCCACGAACAGCCGTATCTCATCGCCAAATATTTCCTCGTAGCAGATGAAGACGCCGAAGCTGTGGTGGTCGGTTTTGAAGACGATGCGACGCCATCCGTGGGTCATATCGCCAGCCTGCTGCGTGAGGTTCTTGGCGAAAGAAAAAAACTCCTTATACGGTATGTACTCGCCCCACGGAACCAGGTGGATCTTGTCGTAACGGTCCACGACTGCGCCATCGAGACCCACGAAGAGCGCGGAGTTATACAAATCGGAGCGGAGACCGTTGGGGTCCAGAGAGCTGGTGCCCGCGACCACCGGTGCGTGCATGGTGAGCGCCACCGTGCGCAATGCGGCGAGTAGACGCGCGTCCTTGTCGAAAAAGGGCGCCGGCGATTCCGGCCACAGGATGATGCCGGGAGTAATGGGCGCTGTTGGGCAATCTGGGGTTACCGGATATTCGTCGAGTTCGGGCATGCCGGCAAGGTAGGGCCCGCAGGTACGAGTGCTGAGCTTGATGAATTGGCTCATGTGCTGGTCATACTCGTCGCCAGGCCAACTGTTGTCTTGATTAACGTTTAGATTTTGCTGCAACAGGATGGCAGTAGCCTGCACCGGCGCTGCAGGCGGCGCAAAGTGATCGCCATTCTGCAGCAACAGCGCCACCAGCAGGCCGCTGATGAAGATGAGCAAACGGCGTTTGGGGGCGACCAGGCCCCAGGCGATCAACGCGTTGCCTGCGACCAGGACGAAGCTGAGGCCATAGACGCCAGTAAATGGAGCCAGGCTGGTGAGCACGTAATTATCGATTTGAGAATAGCCCAGCGAATCCCATGGAACCTTGGTGAATCGGGCCGACAACACTTCGAGGGCTGCCCAGAAAAAAGGTGCAGCCAGGAGCGCGTAGGAGGTGCGGAAGGCCCTCGCCGTGAACGTGAGCGCCAGGCCGAAGGCGGCGAAGTAAAGCCCCAGTATCAGACTGTAAGCAATGAGGATGCCGGCCGAAATAAACGGAGGCAGGCCGCCGTAGTAGCGCATGGTTTGGTAGATCCAGTAGCAATTGCCGGCAAACCAGAGTACTCCCATGACATAAGCAGCGAAGGTTCCGCGCACCAGGGCCCTGGGATGGCGCAGATTTTCGTCCCGAAGCAGCCCGAAGAGCAACGGCACAAAGGCTATCCAGGCAAAGAAGGTGCGCCGGTAAGGCACCGGGCCGATGATCGAAAAAGGCAACAATAGCAGCACCGCCGAAACGATGCCGAGCAGCCAGGGTTGCCGTGCCAGCTTTGCCATGGCGGAGAGTCTACCATCTCGTGTGGGATGAACTTCTTGCATCCCGCGTGACAGGGAAAGGGATAGAATAGAAACCTATGCTGGTTGCCATATTTTTCATGCGGCTTTGTGAGGTCATGTTCTTCACCGGGATTGCCGGATCTGCGGTGGTGGTGGTGATCAGTTTTATCGAGGATTTGCAGCTCCTGGTGGGTGAGTGAGCCGCGTTATCTTCGTTGACGCTGGACGGCAACCAACATAGACTCAGGTCTGAGCTTCGATCCAGACCGCGACTCTCCCCGGTCGCGGGATTGACACCCTAGCCTATATCGAATGGCTTCCGAGCGAACAACCAGTGCACCATCCCTTCCCTCCAACCGGGTAAAACTGGTCGTCGCCTCTTCGGTGATGCTCACCTTCATCTCGTTCTGGCGCGCCGCGGCGGTGGTGCTGAACGATCTCGGCTCGTCTGCCTTTTATGCCGGCGGCATTGCGGAAGAAGCTGTGGGCAAGTCTGCCCCCTGGTTCATCCTGGGTGTGATGCTCTTCTCCTTTGCGGTGCGCGCCGTGTATGTGGAGAGCTGCTCGATGTTCACCCGCGGCGGCGTCTATCGCGTGGTGAAGGAGGCTCTGGGCGGCACCTTCGCCAAACTCAGCGTCTCCGCGTTGATGTTCGACTACATCCTGACCGGACCCATTTCGGGCGTTTCCGCCGGGCAATACATTACCGGGCTGCTGAACGAGTTGATGACCGTGGCCGCGGTTCATAACTGGCTCCCTGGCGCCATGCTGAGCGGGCATCATGTAGCCCCGCAGCTCCCGGTGAACATTACATCGGCAGCCTTTGCCGCAATCGTCACCGCGTACTACTGGTGGCAAAATTTGAAGGGCATCGAGGAGTCGAGCGACAAGGCTCTCGAAGTGATGAAGATCACTACTGTGATGGTTGTGATCCTTCTGGCCTGGGGAATCTTTTCCGCTTTCCACGTGGGGGCCCACCTGCCGCCGTGGCCTACGCCTTCTACCCTGCACTTTAGCAAGGATGCTCTGGGCTTTTTGGGCTACACGCGGCTGCCGGCAATGCTGGGCTTGTTCGGGATCATCATGGCCTTCGGCCACTCCGTTCTGGCCATGAGCGGCGAAGAAACGCTGGCCCAGGTCAATCGCGAGATCGAGCACCCGAAACTCAAGAACCTGAAACGCGCCGCGATCGTGATTGCGATTTACAGCTTTCTATTTACCGGGTTGGGTTCCCTCCTGGCGGTGATGTTGATCCCTGACTCGGTGCGGGTTCCGATTTACCGTGACAATCTCATTGCCGGCCTGGCGATGTACATGGTCGGACCACAAGTGTTGCGGATCGTTTTCCGCGTCTTCGTGGTCCTGGTCGGCTTTCTTATTCTTTCCGGCGCCATCAATACCTCGATCATCGGGTCCACCGGTGTGCTGATGCGCATCGCCGAAGATGGAGTGCTTACCGACTGGTTCCGCCGTCCCCATCACAAATTCGGCACCAGCTACCGGATCGTAAACCTGGTGGCGGGGATGCAGCTTTTCACAATCATCGCCAGCCGGGGAAACGTTATCGCTCTGGGCGAGGCCTACGCATTTGGCGTGATCTGGAGTTTCACCTTCAATAGCCTGGCCATGCTGGTGCTGCGCTGGAAGTACAAGGGGGAGCGAGGCTGGAAGGTGCCGCCCAATCTGCGCATCGGCAAGCGAGAGATTCCGATCGGGCTGATCTCGGTCTTTATGGTGCTGCTCACCACGGCGATCGTGAACCTGTTCACCAAGTCAGTAGCTACGGTGAGCGGCATTCTCTTCGCCACCACCTTCTTTATCATTTTCAGCATCTCTGAAAGGGACAACCGGCGGCGCAGAACGACCACCGAGTTGCAAATGAAAGAGCACTTCCAGCTGGAGCACGAGGACACGGTAGGGCGTGACGTGCTGCAGATCAATCCTGGATGCGTAGTGGTCACCATGCGCGATGCGAATAACCCCTTTGCGCTGAAGTGGACCCTGGCCCGGACCAATACGGGCGATCAGGATGTGGTCGTGCTGACGGCGCGCATGGTGGGCGCGGGTGGACCGGAGTTGTTGTCCACTTCGGACCAGCTCTTCAGCGAATACGAGCAGATGCTGTTTACCAAGGCGGTTTCTGTCGCCGAGAGCTTTGGCAAGCACATCTCGCTGCTGGTAGTGCCGGCCGGCGACATCTTCGCGGCCCTGGTGCAGACCGCCAATTCGCTCGAAGCAGCGGCGGTGGTCTCCGGACTTTCGAGCAAGATGAGCGCACACGAACAAGCCTACCGTGTGGGCCAGGCGTGGGAAGCACTGCCCGAGCCGAAGAAGCAAATTACCTTCTACGTCGTGTCTCCAAACGGTGAGGCGGAGTCGTTCCACATTGGCCCGCATGCACCATCACTCCAGGCAGATGATGTGGAGCTGGTGCACCGTCTGTGGCTGAACTTCCGTCGCGATCCGGAGATGCAGAACCTGCACCATAGCGACATTGTGACCCATGCGCTGACCCGGCTGGCTGCCGAGTATGCGCGCGACAAGCAGGAGACGTTGACCGGGCTTCGCAGGCGAGTCCAGGACGGCACCCAGGCCGCGCGACTGGGAGAAAGGCGCGCCCAGGGACCCCAGGCCGGGATCGATTACGCAGTGCGGGCGCCGCGGCCGGACGACACAGAATCCTAATCTGGCACTTTGTCTCCAGGATTTTCTGACAAACTCATGGTCGGGCTGGACGGGTCATGCGGGTCGCGGTAGGGACGCATATTACGGTGCGCCCCCGCACAGAGCCGGTACATACTTTCGCCGGTGGGCGAGTCAGTTGCGTCGCAAGGGGCGAGGAGAATTTATGCTTTTGGCGGGACGCGATCCTGCCGGCGCAGGCATTCGCTTTCTGCGCTGATTCGCGCTTACTTCAGGCGACGAACGCCTGGAATGCGGCCGAAGGCTTTGTCGAAGGTAATAATCTCTCCAGCACCGGATTCAAAGGAAATCTCGGCAATGAGGTGATCGGCAAACCCCGTCGCCCCTTTTCGGGCTGCCTCCAAAGCTCTCAAAGCGATCGACGGTGATTCGACAGTTACACCGCGCGTCTGGAGGAGGCTTTCGATCGTATTCAAGACTCTCTCTCGATCCCATTTGCCCCGAAGCACCCACGACAGTTCCGCCAGGACAAGAAGTGGAACAAACACTCCTCCAGCGGTGCGGGCCTCCGCGAGGGCAGAACGGGCTTTTCGCGCTTGAACAGCTTCATCGTTGAGATAGGCTCTAGCCCATACGTTGGTATCGGCTGCAAGCATTACCAGTGCCTCCTGGCCTTGGCTTCATCCATCTCCTCAAGAGTCATAACCCTTCCGGGCTGGCCGCCTTGGTCGGCCATCATCCAAAGATCCTCCAGGTCATAGAGCACAGGCTCGACTTTGACGGACCCTTTTATGGGAATACTGAACCGGATCCGGCTTCCTGTTTGAACTCCAAGGTGCTTCCGCAACTCCTTGGGCAACGTTACCTGCCCTTTCGAGGTAACCGTCGCTTCAACGGATCTAGCTTTTTTGGGAGCAGGTGAAGCCATACTTCCTCCTCCTTACATTATAGGCCATTTTCCCTTACCGCCTAGCAGCACGGAGAAGCCCCTCCCGGAAACCGGAGCACGGTCGAATGCGGCGCCACTGGGCACAGCGGACTTCGTAATCGAACTGGAACGCCGGCTCGGCTGAGGGGATGCGGGGGATGCGGGGATGCGGGGGGATGCGGGACATCGCCCTGCCTCAATTGCAACTGTATCGCTCACAATGTCAACGTGGGATAGATCAGGACACCTGTCTGTAGGCGAAAGCGGGCGCTTACGTAGGATCGGTCGGCATCGCACCCATCATAAATGACCTGCCAATTCCATTTCGCCTCAATACAAAATGCACGCCCCCTCGGTTTTGCTTCCACGGCTCGCGGGACAAGCGCGAGGAAAAGGGAACGATGCCCACGCTCTGTCCACGAAGATTGAGTGAGAATAAACCGTCCAAATCTGCAACCGTTTGATGGAGAACGAACAGAGCTCTGCCATGGTTACCAAAGAGTGGGGGGATGCGGGACATCCCCCGAAAAGGATAGGGGTCTCTCGGGTCATGGTTTCCGCCTCGGCAACCTTGCCCTCTCCGCGCAATACATCCCTGCGCGATAAGGAAGTAACAGCACCGCCATGGTTACCACAATTACTTTGCCTAGCCCAGTCCCTGGACAAGGTCCAAAAACCGTACTAATGTGGGATCAAGAGTCCACACCAGCGCTGTCTTACCACAGCAGCCCTGCTTGGCCTTGCACCGGCTTTCTTCACCCGTGCATCCGCCGCCGCCTCGCAAAACATCAGCGTTCGTATAAGTAGGGTGCGCTCAGTGCGTCCTCTTGATGGAGCAGTCTTGACAACTTGGAAAGTACCACCGGCCAGCGCCTTGAGGCCCTGTCCGGCCCCCTTTGCGTTGGGGCATGTCTTTAGCCGAAAGCCTCGCCGCGAGCCGGCGAGTACCTAAACAACTATGGGGGCGGGAAAAATAAAATTTGAGCACCTTCGTAAAGCAAAGGACTTAGCCGGCACCTCGAGGGAAACCAGGACGGGAACACCCCATTCCTGAAACCAAACCGCAACCAGGGGCCCTCACCCGGGCCCGCCCCGAGGGGCGCATCCATCGATCTTTCTCATCTCATAAAACGACGGGACCTCATCCTGTCACCTCATCTTCGAAGCTCTACCCTCTAGCTGGCCGCCCAACACTGAAACCGCGGACACACTTACGGAAAGCGAATAACCTGACGAGTAGGCCTTTTCTCGCTTATCGCTCAATCTTTTTCCCAAATGAAAGCGCCGGCCGGGGGGCTTATCTCTCTTTTCCCTCACAAAGTGCATTCTTTTTCGGAAAGCTTTGCGGGGCAGCTGCCTGTGAGGACCGAACTGGACGGCACCCAGGCCGCGCGATTGGGAGAACGGCACGCCCAGGGACCCCAGGCCGGATCGATTACGCAGTGCGGGCGCCGCGGCCGGACGACGAAGAATCCTGATCTGCCACTTTCTCTGTGCCAGATGGCATCCCGCGCTGGGCGGCATTGCGGACCCTTACCGCCGGGTACCAAAAGTAACCCCCAAAACGGTACCCGTCGATTCAAGAAAAGAGTCTCGGCGGCTAACTCCGATTCCCGAATTTTATAAATAACTGAACAGCCCGCCTACCAGAGCAGCTTCACTCCAAATTGCACCTGGCGCGCCGTGGTCGACGTGCTGGAGATTGCTCCCGCGGTGCCGGAAACACCCGAGGGTGTAAACACGATGAGATTCGGCGTGTTGAAGTTGGCTCGGTCCAATAGGTTAAAAATCTCCGCCCGGAACTGCAGGCTCAGCCGCTCATAGAGAGCAGTGTCCTTCACCGCCGAGAAATCCCATGTCGCGAGCCCGGGGCCGGAAAGAGTATTTCTCCCCAGGTTGCCAAAGAAACCGCTGTTGGGCGGGGGCCGCAGAAAGGCTTGGGGGTTAAACCACTGACTCGGCTTCCCGAGGATGGTAGGGCCGCTGAAGTTCGGATTGATAAAGGGCCGCACCGGATTGCGTGTGTCCCCGTCGTTCGACGGGTTGTAACTCAATTGCGGAGTGAATGGAAATCCGCCTTGCAAGACCACAAGACTGTTCACCGACCAGCCACTCACCACTCCGTTACCGAATTTACCCAGGCTTCCGGCAAACTGCTTTCCGTGTCCGAAAGGCAAACCGTAAACGACGCTGATCACTCCCAGGTTCCTCACATCATAGGTGGCAGGGCCCCAGTCTGCTTTCACGTCGTTAGGGTTTGACACCAGGCCCGGAGCATTGCCCGCGGCGGTTCCGTTCAACGAATCCCCATCGTCCAAAGCCTTCGACCAGGTATAGACACCACGAAGAGAAAGATCATGACTGAAACGATGGTTAAGATCCACCTGCAGCGAGTTGTAGCTGCTGTCCCCTACAGAAAACCAGGTCCAGGTATTCGCAATCTTGGGGTTCGCTTTCGGCGTCCCGGCTGGGGTGTAGTAAGATCCTGCGGGAACCGGCGAGCCTGCCAAGGGTGCGGGAAAGCTCTTCGGATAAGTCGCCGGACAAGGCGATGCCGGGCAAATGGTTGGCACAGGAATGTTGGCATCGATGCCCACGATCTCGTGGTAGCCATGCGATCCTACATAGCCCACCGTCAACGAGGTGTTCGGCGTAAGCGTTTGTTCGACCCTCAAGGAATAAGAGATCAACGTCGGCATCTTCAAGTCAGGTTGAACGCCTCCAGGCACCAGCAGCGCGTTCGACGGCTGAGGGCCTTCGGTACTTAAAGGGAGCTTGGACACGGGCAACGATGCGATGCTGTAAGTAGGATTGAACGGCGCATTTTGATCGGTGCGATATCCCAAAGCATCCTGCAGTTCGTTGTACATTCCGAAGCCGGCGCGCACCACGGTTCTCTCCGCGTGCGGGCTCCATGCCAAACCAATTCTCGGCTGGGGCAGAAACTTCGCGTTGTTCGTGGTGAAGGTATTGCTCGATATACGGGGCTGGCTGGAGATTACTCCGTTAGTGAATGTGTAGTTGGCGGCTCGCCCATGAGCCTCGTTCCATCCGGTGGAGAATTCGCCTCGGAACCCCAGGGTCAGGGTAAGCTGAGGGCGCAGGCGAATCACGTCCTGCGCGTAGCCGGCTCCGAACAGCGATCGCCAGTTCATCTCCGTAGGCGAGGGACTATACAAGAAGCTGCTGGTAACGCCGGTAAGAAATGTCTGCAAGCTGGTAAAGGTAGCCTGACCGAACTGACTGAGGTTGATCGTCTCATTCGATTGGAACTGCTGAAACCAGCCTCCGAAACTGAGTTGGTGCGCACCGTGCGTCAGATCTACCCGATCTTCATAGGTATAGAGATTGCGATCGATATGCAGGTTGCTTCCGTTATTGCTCCCGGCCAGGCCGATTTGCGCCTGTGGGTTCGATGCCGCGCTTCCCCCCACCACCACCGCTCCTACCAGCCGGCCCGTAAGAAAGCCCGGAACATCGACCGCCGGCGTACCCGGTGTCGGCTCGCCGGTGAAAAAATAGCCAGCACGCGAATAACCGAAACGCGCCGTATTCAGCAGCATGGGCGAGACGACGTGCGTCTCCTCCAGGCTGACCACCTGCTCTCGCAAATTCAACAGATCGGTGCTGTATGGGTTAGCGGTGGTGGGCGTAAAATCTGCGCCGTCGTCCGCCGTATAGACCCCTGACAGGCTATCTTTCCGAGAGAAGACATGGTCCACCCGCGCCGTGCCAAAGTCTTCCCGAATGGTCTGCAAAGGGCTGCTCGAAACCTGCGCAATGCCGCTAAAGTCAGGATCGCTGGCGCTCGGAGTGAGCCAAAGATTCAGGAGAGGCTGGACACTGGGCGCCGCGGACGCACGCGATTTCAAATCGGGCACAAACGCCACAGACGTCTCATGCAGGTGCTGGCGAAGACCCTCGTAATTCGCAAAAATGAAAGTCTTATCCTTCTGTAGGGGTCCGCCTAAAGCCGCTCCGAACTGGTTGCGCTGAAATGGCGGAGGCGATCCTCCCTGATCGAAGTAATTGGGCGCATCCAGCGCATTGTTGCGCAAAAATTCATAGACGGAACCGTGCCACTGGTTGCTTCCCGACTGGGTCACGATGATCACCTGGGCTCCCGGCCGCTTTCCGTATTCCGCACCGTAGGAGTCGCGCAGCACATTGAACTCCCGCACTGCCTCCACGCCCAACAAATTTTGACTAGACCCACCGGGCTGCATGTTGTTCTCCGCGGCGCCCGTGAACTCCACCCCGTTGAGCAGGAATAAATTCTGCTGCGGACGATTGCCCGACACCGCGAAATTGTTACCCGTGGTTGAATTGGAGACTCCGATGCCGCCCGTCTTCTCCCAGGTGAAATTGACTACCCCAGGGTTGATGGTGAGAAGCAAATCGTAACTGCGCCCATTCAGGGGCAGCTGCTTAATTTCCTTTTCCCCTACCAGGCCCGAAATATCTTGTGTGGTTGTATTTACTACCGGCGCATCGGCAACGACTTTGACCTGCTCGCTCACGTTGCCTACCTTCAGGCTGAAATCCGCAGCCGCATCCTGGCCGACAACCAGAAGAATCCCGGAGCGAATCTCTCCCGCAAATCCGCTCTTCTCCACCTCAACCTCATATCGGCCAACGGGGAGAGCCGGCAAATCGTACCTGCCTGCTGCATCCGTAACCGTGGAGCGAGAGATACCCATATCTGTGTCTTTCGCGGTTACGGTTGCACCGGTCACGGCGGCGCCGGTTTGATCGGTGACGCGCCCGGACAATGCTGCTGACACCTGCGCCATCACGGGAAGAGAAAAGAGAGAGAACAAAGACAGCACAGCAAAACAACGACGACTAATAAACAGCATCTTGCCCCCCAAAAAATTGCCGCAATGTGACCGTGAATTGTTGCGATCGCGCCACCCTTGAGGGTCACGCGTATGTTCGTCCATCTGCGAAGGAAGATGGGCAGAAGACTGGCGCGCATTATGTGCAAGCGCCTAGTTCGATTTAATCGAATTGAATCGTTAAAGTCAAACGACTTTATGCGCCTCACGCGGCTTGCCACCGGCAGGTAAGGCTTGGTGGCCCATTCAAGCCTTCTTTTGCCCGCCCCGCCCGCCCCGGCGCGCCGTGGGGCGTGCCGGGGGGCTTGAGTGGGATAATGGCACTGGATGCGACAGCCTCCCGATCTATATACGAACCGGAATTGAGGATTACGAGTCCTTCCAGACCCTGAGACCATCCGCAAAGCCCGAGCATCCCAGTCGCAGGAGACAAGACAATGAGCACGTCGCAGAGCACCGAGGTTATCCAGGGAGACGAGCAGTCCAGAGACGGACACTACCGCGCCAAGCAGGACCTGCGCCAGCAGACTTCGATCGACGACCGCGCAAAACGAGCCGCGGCATTGGATGCGAACGACGCTGTTTCTCTGCAGGCGCAAAACCCCTTCACCCTCGACAAGGTCAGGGTTGGTTCGGCATCGGAAGAGGCCGCCGGCATTCCTGCGATCTGGAACACCATGCTCTACGGCATTGGTGAAATGGGTCCGCTGCGCTCGTCCGAAGCATTTCTGAAGATCAACCACGTGACCGGCTTTGATTGCCAGAGCTGCGCCTGGCCAAGCCCCGACAAAATGCGCAAGACGTTCGAGTTTTGCGAGAACGGCGCCAAGGCCGTCTCTGACGAGTCGACCAAAAAGCGCATCACGCCGGAGTTCTTCGCCCGCCATTCCATCGCGGACCTGGCCGCGCAAACGGACTACTGGCTCAACCAGCAGGGCCGCTTGACCTCGCCCATGGTGCGGCAGCCCAACGCGACCCACTACCAACCGCTCTCGTGGCCAGAGGCCTTCGCCATGATCGCGGACGAGCTCAAGGCTCTCGATTCCCCCGACCAGGCCTGCTTCTACACCTCCGGCAAGACAACCAATGAGCCCGCTTTTCTTCTGCAGTTGTTTGCTCGCCAGCTGGGCACCAACA
The DNA here is from genome assembly GCA_963788515.1 of uncultured Acidobacteriaceae bacterium. GTDB lineage: Bacteria > Acidobacteriota > Terriglobia > Terriglobales > Acidobacteriaceae > PALSA-350. The sequence goes on along the minus strand of CAWBGZ010000013.1, from coordinate 113,681 downwards.
ATCTTCCCGATTGCTCCAATATGTGCCATGAATCTTCGGGAGTAGCCATGACAGAAACGCTCGGCATCGGCAAGGGTGTAGCAACGCTCGAGGACATGGAGAGTACCGAGCTCATTTTTATCTTCGGAAACAATCCCGGCACCAACCATCCGCGGATGTTGACCTCGCTCCAAAAAGCAAAAGACCAGGGGGCAAAGATCATTGCGGTCAATCCCCTGCCCGAAGTAAGCCTGATGCGGGTAACAAACCCGAACCCGCAGGATTATGCGAACCCGCTGGAGCTGCCCTTTGCGCTGCTGGGCAAAGGGCAGGCGCTGGCCGATCTGTATCTCCCCGTCCGCGTGAATGGTGATGTGGCTGCCATCAAAGGCATCCTGAAGGACCTCTTCGAGCGCGAGCAGGCGGGACGCCCCTCAGCAATTGACCATGAATTTATCCAAACATTCACCGAAGGCTACGACGCGCTGCTCGCCGACGTGGAAGCGGCCAGCTGGGAAGAGATCGAAGAAGAAAGCGGGCTGACGCGAACCCAGTTGGGCGCAGCCGCGGACATGTATGCAGCGTCCAAAAAGACCATATGTGCCTGGTGCCTGGGCGTCACTCAGCAGCGCAATGGCGTCGATAACGTCAACATGATCGTGAATCTGTTGCTGGTGGGCGGACATATGGGCCGCCCTGGCGCGGGCACCGTATGTGTCCGTGGCCACTCGAACGTGCAGGGCGACCGCACCATGGGAATCTGGGAGCGTCCACCGAAACCGTTCCTCGATGCGTTAGGCAAAGAGTTTGGCTTTGAGCCGCCGCAAAAATGGGGCTATGACACGGTCGAAACATTGCACGCCATGTTCGCTGGAGACATCAAGGTCTTTTTTGCCATCAGCGGCAACTTCCTCTCCAACGTGCCTGATACGGTGTACAGCGCGCACGCCATGCGGCGCTGCAAACTCACCGCCCACGTATCGACCAAGTTAAACCGCTCTCACCTCATCACCGGGGAGCGAGCCTTGATCCTGCCTTGCCTGGGCCGGAGCGAGGAAGACATCCAGGCGACGGGCAAGCAGTTCGTCACCGTCGAGGACTCGATGGGCATCATCAATCCTTCGCAGGGCTTCCTGCCGCCCGCTTCGCCGGAGCTGATGAGCGATGTGGCAATCCTCGCCAATCTGGCCCATGTCACCCTGGGCTCGCGAACCACGACCAACTGGCTCGGCCTAGCGGCGAATTACAATTTGATCCGGGATGCAATCTCCAGAGTGATACCGGGATTCGAGAGCTTTAACGCGCGGCTGGCCAGCGAGAAATTCTTTTATCTGCCCAACGCCGCCAAGCACCGCATCTTCAAAACCAGCTCTGGCAAGGCAAAGCTAACCGTCTGCCCCATTCCCCGGCATGACCTCAAGCCTGACGAGCTTCTTTTGACCACGATCCGTAGCCACGATCAGTTCAATTCCACCATCTATGGACTGAATGACCGCTATCGGGGAGTTTTTGACGGCCGCCGGGTTATCTTTCTCAACCCGCTTGATATGGAGACAAGGAATCTGAAGGCCGGTCAGGTCGTCGACATATACAGTCACTTCGAAGGAGAAGTGCGCAAGGCGCCCAACTTCGCCGTCGTTCCTTATGCGATCGCTCGTCGAAGCGCCGCCGCATACTACCCCGAGACCAATGTCCTGGTGCCCATCCGCAGCGTCGCCGCAAAAAGCAATCAGCCGGCTGCGAAGTGCGTGCGCATCACGCTCACCCCGGCGGCATCCGGCGAGACGCTGGACTTCTCCCGGGCAACGCTCGATCACAATCTGCATCGCGCGGCGCCACGCGTTCCGTGAGGAGTCATCAACGACCATGAAAGATCGTGCCCTGGTGCTGGGCGGAGGCGGGGTAGCGGGAATCGCCTGGATGACTGGTTTGCTCTTCGGCCTTGGGGAACAGGGCGTTGATTTGCGGGCGACCGAGTTGACCGTCGGAACCTCCGCTGGTTCCGCTCTTGCCGCCCAACTCGCCAGCAGCTTATCGCTTAAGGATCTCTTTGAGCGCCAGGTCGAGCCTGCGAAGCAGACCCGCGAGCTAACGCCCGATGCCCGTCTGCTTGAGTCGTTGGAGCGCGCGCTCTTGACGCTCAATGGCTCACTGGATCAAGCGGAACAAACACGTCAAATCGGACGATGGGCACTCGAAGCACAAACGGTTACAGAAGAGGAACGGCGTTCCGTCATTGCTGCGCGCCTGCCGAGTCATGCCTGGGGAAACCGCACGCTACTTATTGTGGCCGTAGATGCAGAAACGGGTGAGACAAAGATATTCGATCGCCTCTCCGGAACAAGTCTGGTCGACGCAGTCAGCGCCAGTTGCGCCGTACCCGGTATATGGCCTCCGGTCACGATCGATGGACGGCGCTACATGGATGGCGGGGCACGTTCGTCCGATAACGCGGATCTGGCGCTGGGCTATGCCCGCACCGTGATTCTATGCCCCATGGGAACGGCTCGTCCCGTAATTACCGGAGACACGCTTGAACAGCAAATCGAAATTCTGAAGAGCGCCGGTGGAAAGACCTACGTGGTCGAGCCGGACGAGGCGTCGAAGAGTGCTATCGGCCTCAATCCGCTGGCGCCGGAAACCCGCATACCTGCTGCGAAAGCCGGGCGCAACCAAGGGCACGCCATCGCACAGGATATTGCACACTTTTGGTCTGCCGTCATCAACAGTGCACTTCCACCGCCTGGCTAGGGTTCATCCTCATCATCCACACCGCAAGGACAACCAGCAGAAGTCACAAATAAAATCAGAGCACAGGTTCATTCCTCCCGCAGCAACTGCGCCGGGTCCACCGCCAAGGCGCGGCGCGCGGGGACCCAGGTGGCGACCATACCTACCAGCGTCATGGTCACGGCCGCGCCGGCCAGGACCAGAGGGTCGCGCGAGGTGGCCTGGTAGATAAGGTGCGCGAGCAAACCGCTGGCAACCACTCCCAGAAGCAGGCCGAGAACCGAACCGGATAACAACAGCAGCAGCGGACGGAGGAGCGCCGCGCGCATCAGTTGCGTGCGACGCGAGCCCAGCGCTACACGTATGCCAAACTCCTTCAGCCTCTTCGAAACCGAATAGGCTGACATACCGAAGACCCCAGTGACAGCAAGCAGAGCAGCGATTAGGCCCATCACGCCCAGCGCCGCCGTGGCCACTCGAGCCGGAAACAGTGCCAGCGCCAGCTCGTCGGACCAGCTATGCAAGGTGAAGGGCAAGCTGGAATCAACGCTAGCGAGCATGTGGTTGAGTGCGGCTGCTACCTCCGCTTCCGGCAAGGGCGACCGAACCACAACCGCCGTATCGCCCTGGTTGTTTTGCGCGAGAGGAAAGAACATGGCCGGTGTAGGATCTTCGGTCAGCGATTCGTACTTGCCATCTTCAACCACCCCGATGACTTCGATGAGGTCGCCCTGGAGGAAATGCCGCCCAACCGCGGGGTTATTGCCGAACATCCTGCGGGCAAAGGTCTGGTTCACTAGCGCGACTTTGGGTTTGGCTGCGTCGTCCTGCCAGGTGAAGTCACGTCCGGCGAGCAGCCGGGTTGCGGCAGCCTGAAGATAGCCGGGCGAGATGGAGTAATAGTGAGCAAACATCACGCTGTTGGAGGATCGCTGGTCGGCTGTGCCCTCGCGGTACACCGGCGTCGAGCTGCCGCCGGTGCCGAGCGGAGTATTGTCGATGGTGCCGGCAGCGGTCACGCCAGGGATACGCTTGGCAGCTTCTATCATGCGCTGTTGCACGGGCAGTGCGGAGCTATCGGAGTAACCAGCCATGTGCATATCCGCCTCCGCCAGCACGGCGCCTTGTGGCACGAAACCGATCGGCGCGTGCAGGGATCCCACCATGCCGCGGAGCGAGACCAACGAGGCTGTCACCAGCAGGGCGCAGAGAGCGATCTGCACGCCGAGCAGCAGATCGCGCAACGTGAGGCGGCGCGATAAACCTGCGATAGGCGCTCCACTCTTCATTGCCTGCATGGCGTGCGTACGCCAGATCTGCCGTGCCGGGATCAGGCCGGGCAGCACGCCGCTGGCCACGGAGAGCAGCACGGCAATCAAGTACACGCGAGTATCTGCAACGACCGCCACGCGGACGGGAAACTCCGCAAAAGGCTGCCAACGGCTAAGCGCCGCCAGCAACGCGGCGGCAAAGAAGGTTCCCACTACACCCGCAGCCATGGAGACCAGAACAGCCTCGGTGAATAATTGGCGCAGGATGCGCCAGCGAGTGGAACCGATGGAAAGGCGGATGGCGAGTTCGCGGGCGCGGTCGGCGGTGCGCGCGGCAAAAATACTGGCCAAATTGACGCAAGCAGCGGCCAGAACAAGAAACGCCAGCACCATGATACCGGTGAGAAAAGGCCGCGCCGGGCCGCCCAGCGTGTCACCCAGCAGTCCCGGCCTGATTAATCGCGCCGACAAGCCATCGTCATAGGTTGGATACTCCTGGGCGAGTCGATGGGCGACGGAATTCAGGTCATCGACCGCTTGCTGCGGGGTGACGCCGGGCTTGAGTGCAGCCGAGCACGTTGGTGCCGTGGAACATCCGCTTGTCCAGATAGTTGAACCCATCGATCTGTTCTTCGTTAACCAGCGGGATCCAGAAGTCTGGCCAGAAAAGCAGCTCGGTCCCATGGAAGCTCTTCGACGCTACTCCTATGATGGTGAAGGGGTGCTTATTCAGGTCCACGGTGGTGCCAATGACCAGTGGATCTCCATGGAAACGCGTGTGCCAGAAAGTGTCGCTGAGCACGATCAGGGGCGCGGAGTTGGGTCCGTGTTCGTCCCTCGTGTGGAATAGCCGGCCCAGCTGGGGCTGGACGCCCAGCATATCGAAGTAATTGCCCGAGACTTCGTAGTTCCAGCACTTTTCGGCGGCTCCGCCGATGCTCATACCAGCCATGGTCAGCCGGTACGCGGCGATATCGCTGAATGTAGTGTTGCGGGCGCGGTAATCGAGATAGTCGGGATAGGATTGCGAATTGTAACCCTGGGGCTTCTGCACGATCTGGACAAGCCTGTCCGCCCCAGCCACATTGAGTGGGCGCAGAAGCAGTGCGTTAAGCACACCGAAGACGACCAGATTTGCGCCGACACCCAGGGCTAGCGTCAAGATAGCGGTCAACGCAAAACCGGGCGAGCGGCGCAATTGGCGCAGTCCATAACGAATGTCGAACGCAACGTTCTCCAGACCCAAGCTGGCGTCCGCAGCAGTGACCCGCTCGTTGATCGACGTGGGGTTGCCGAAGCGGTGGAGCGCATCGCGGCGGGCCTCCCCGGGCGACATGCCGGCGGCGATATTGTCCTCGATCCGCATCTCGATATGCGATCGAAGTTCAGCATCGATTTCCTGCCCTAGTTTGGGACGGGAGAAGAGATTCGATATGCGACGCAAGATCGACATGCAATCACCTCAGGCGTAGCGGAGTATGGCACGTATGCCCTTGACCAGCTGTTCGAAGCTCTTTTCGGCCTCCTCCAGCTGCTTTCGTCCAACGGCGGTCAGCTTGTAGTACTTCGCCTTTCGCCCTGTTTCCGTCAGCGCCCACCCGGAACGGACCCACCCGCTCTGCTCCATACGGTGCAAGGCGGGATACAGCGACCCCTCTTCTACATTCAGCAATGCATCGGAGGCTCTTTGAATATGAAGCACAATACCGTAACCGTGCAGCGAGCCGGTCTGCGACAGGGTCTTGAGGATCAAAAGATCCAAGCTTCCCTGAAGGTCGTTCCTTGCCATGCGATCAACCCCTATAAATCTTGGTATCTAGGTTACCGTAGACCTAGAAGTAGAGGGGTGTCAAGCGGATATGACCTTGGGATGACAGAAGTTGGGTTGACGTTGCTGCGATAGGGGTTCCGGGGCAACTAAGGCAAAAGATATCGCGCGGTTTTGGCCCCCATCCGATTAACCGGCAAGGTTGCCGCCATGAATAGTTCACTTCCGCCTTCTGCATTCGTTGAGTTACCAGGCGAAGCAGAGATAACTGCTCCCGCGCGCGATGGATGAGTCTTTACCAAGTCCAGCCCACCGGGCAAAGCATGTGGCATGAGTATCCTGCTCGGCGTGTTTCACCCGGACATTTGTACCTTAAAGGCGAAATGACACGAATGTGACAACTTCATGACAACTTAACCCTCCGGGCGACGTAGTTTGGCTTCCGGCAATGAACGCACGAGGTTCTGTACGTCAAGGCCGAGGAGGACAAACATGAAGCCAAGCCAATCATTGCCCCTTAGAGTCGCTCAGGTAGGCATGACGCTATTCATCGTGGCAATGGCGGCCGGTACCGCTCGTGCCGCCGATCCGTCGTTCATCGGGCCCTTCAACACGGTCACCACCATCAGTTCGACCGTACCGGCAAATGGTGACATCAACCCGTACGGGATTGCTCGGGTTCCCCGAAGCACCGGAAACCTGGTCGAGGGCCGATACCTGATCAGTAACTTCAACAACGGCGGAAACTCGCAAGGAACAGGCACTACGATCGTTCAGATTGCGCCCAATGGGGCAATGAGTCTCTTTGCCACCATTGATGCGAAGAAGGTGGGATGTCCTGGAGGAATCGGGCTGACAACCGCGCTGGTAGCACTGAAGAGCGGGATCGTGATCGTTGGCAGCCTACCCACCACAGATGGAACCTCGGCGACCGCCGAGGCAGGTTGTCTTATCGTCCTGGACAGCAAGGGAAACGTGATTGAGACATTTTCGGGTCATCACATCAACGGCCCATGGGATATGACTGCCGTGGATGACGGACACTTTGCCGTACTATTTGTGACCAACGTGCTCAACGGCACGGTGGCGGCAAACGGTAGGGTTGTCTATCGCGGGACGGTTGTCCGCTTATTGATATCCGATTGCGATGGCCAGCGACCGCAGCTGCTCGACAGCGACGTCGTCGGCTCTGGTTTCCCGGAACGCACCGACCCGGCTGCGTTGGTCATTGGCCCGACGGGTCTCGCATTCGATCGCCACACGGGCATCCTATATGTCGCCGACAGCCTGGGTAATCGGATCGCGGCCATTCCCGGTGCGCTCTACATTAATTACCCGTTGAATCTCGGCATCACCGTGTCTAAGGGCGGAAAGCTCAATGATCCCCTCGGCCTTGCACTCGCGCCGAATCATCACCTGCTGGTTGCGAACGGGGATGATGGATTTATCGTCGAAGTGAATCCGTTCACTTACAAACAGGTCGCTGCAAAACTTGCCGATGACACGGGAGGCCCACCCCCGGGTGCAGGTGCATTATTTGGTTTGATTGCAGCAGAAGATGGCGTCTACTTCGTAGATGACGCTTCGAACACATTAGACCTGCTTCACTGATTATTGGCTGCCGTGTGGAGAGGCGGGGACAGCCGTCTCCGCTTCTCCTATTCGCAGCAGAGAGAGGATCTACCTTCAAAACCTTTGACCTGTCATCAGACGCGCCAGATAGTCGGTCGGCGAGAGCACCGTTACCCCTTCCCTGATTTCCACAGGAAAGTGTCTAAGATTGCCGGTCACGAGCCATGCGCCGGCGGAATGCGCTAGCGCAAGGAACGGCACGTCCTTCGGGTCCGGCCCAGCATGAGGCCATCGCCCGGGATCGGGAAGGCACATGCTCTCTTCGATCAGGAATTCCAACCAAAGCGGAGGAAATCCAAACCGGTGAAACTTGGGGCGTTCTACGATAGCCCGGTATTCTTCGACGATCAAAGGGCTGGTGACCAACTGCACCTGTCCGTCCAAGACCCAATCCATGACGAGCTTCGCAGGGGCGCCTTCGGGCATTATGCCGGCGGAGACGATTGTGTTTGTGTCCAGGACGGCAAGTCTCACGTTGTCTTCCGGCGTTTGCGAACTCTGCGAACCTGCCTGATCTCCTGCTCAATCTCCTCGTCGTTCATCCGGTCCAAGCCAGAGGCATTGGCATGTACCCAACTCTCGCGCATGCTGGCCTTCGCCATCGCCCTTCGCAATTCCCGGTCTTCCATGGCGACATCTCCGAACACCGGAACCAGAAAGTAAGCCGGTCCCTGCTGACCAGACAGCAATATGGTCTCTCTCTGCGGAACAGCTTCGAGGGCCTTTGAGCCACGAGTCCGAAACTCTCGAAGCGAAATTTGACGCATGGTGAGCCTCCCGATCCAGTGTAGCCGAAACGGCTACGGCCAACAAGGAATACAAATGCCCCTCCAGCTCTCAGAGAAGCCGCATGGAATGCCGCATGTACTCTAGTTTCGGAAAGGGGATTCGCGAGCAGTCTCACCGGCTGAGCTGGCTGCTGCTCCTGATAATGATCTGCGGCACGCCGTGATAATAGTTAATCACTCCGGTAGCGCATACGCGTGCCCCTGTGCGAGGCAACTCCCCTACCTTCTCTCGATCCTGATCCCACACCAGGAGTGCGAATTTCTGTTCAGGAAACGCTGAATCCAGATCGATGAAGGTAGGCTTGCCCTGGCTCCCCGTTGCGGTATGTTCGTTGCCTACGGTTCCGCAGACCTTCGCGCTTTCGCCATCGTGTGCCCTGGCTTGCCCGGTAGTGAGGGTCTGAGAATTTCCAACACAAGGCCCGATCATCAGCAAGACTGAGAGCGCTATCGACCTCATGACTTCTCCAGGCAAAGCTTAGGTGAACGCTCTTACGTTAACCCGCACCGCATGTGAATTTCAAACGCTTCCTTGGGCGCGTAGTGAAATTAGTAACCCGTATTTCTCATTAGGAGCCGTTGATGAACGGCAGTACCGCCGCCAGGAATTCCGCCGGCTTCTCGACCGAGGGTCCGTGGCCGCACTCGGGAATGATGGAGAGCTTTGCGCCCGGAATGCCTTGTGCATAGGCACGGCCCTGCGCCAGCGGAATGATCTCATCGCTGCCTCCCCAGACGACCAGCGTAGGAACGGTGATCTTCGCCAGGCGATCGCTCACCACTTCCGTCGCGATCTTCGGATTTCCCCAGATAGAACGCTTGGTAAAGCCATCGTTGGCCTTGAGTTGCATGGCCCAATCCTCGCGGACGAACTCCTCCGTGACCCTGGATTTGTCGTGAAACACGATGGCTACGCCATGCGCATCGCCCAGGGTTCCAGGGACGGCAATGGGGCCGGTGGGCAAAGCAGCCATGCCCGCGGCGTCCTCGAGAATGAGCCGCTGAGGTTTGGGCAGGGCGTGGGGTCCGGTGTTCTCCGGAGCCAGCGATTCGATGGTGTAGAGGGCCGAGATCCATCCGCCGAGCGACTCGCCGGCAAGGGTGAACTCGTGGATGTTGAGGGTGCGCAGAAATTCGCCCAGGAAATCCACGTACGTCTGGATGGAGTAGTCAATGAAGGGCTTGTCCGAGCTGCCAAAGCCGATCTGGTCCAGGGCCAGGACCCGGTGCTGCTTGGCCAAAGGGAGAAGCACATTGCCCCAGTCGAAGCGCGCTTCGCTGCCGAAACCGTGCACCAGCACGACTACTGGTCCCGACCCGGTATCGTAATAGGCGATCTTCTGCCCGAAGACGGGAACGCTGCGCTTGGCGGGCAGCTGAGACTCCGGCATCAACAGAGGAGCGGGCTCCATCCCAGAAGTTTGCGCCACCAAACATGGGGCCAGGAGGGCGCACATACACCACAAGAGTACGGCTCGCCGCATAGGATGACACACCCTTTCGCACAAAGATGAGTGAATCCTAGCACCGATGCGGAGAGCGAGGGCCCAACCAGCAAGCGCTTTAGACTGATATTGGTTTCATGGTTAAAAAGCGAAGCGCACGCCAAGCTCCACCCGCCGTGCGGCCTCGGCTGTGAGTGGTTGCCCGAGGTTAATGAGCGCCGGCGCCGGTAGCCTTAAGCCACGGGCAAGCGAGCGCTGGTGTATAAGCCTATTCTGATGCAGCATCGCTTCTGGAAAGGCATCCACGATGAACAAGGTCAACGATAAGTCCAATGGTCCAAGCAGGCGCGCATTCCTGAAGACATCCGGGCTCGCGGCGGTCGGCAGCGCATTCATAGAGGAAGGCTCGGTTCGCGCCGGGCATGCAGCTCGTGAAGCAAGTGGTGAAGCAACCGGCGCGAATGCCGAGCCGCGGCGGGACCCGGTCGACTGGGTCAACATCCTGCAAGGCACAGCATCCACACCGGAGTTCTCACGCGGCAATACCCTGCCCATTGCCGCCCTCCCCTTTGGCATGGCGCATTGGACCCTGCAATCGCACGACGACACACCATGGATGTTTCAGCCCGGCGTTCGCCGTATCCAGGGTTTTCGCTGCACCCATCAACTGAGCCCCTGGCTGAGTGACTACGGGCATGCGACCTTTCTTCCCTTTCGCGGAGAGATCCATCCCGAGGCCGCGGCCCGCGCCTCCTCCTATGCTGCCGAACAGGCGCAGCTTGGGCCTCATCGCAGCAGCTCTTCCTGCTGCGTTACCGCGCCCACGTCGAGCTGATCCCCACTGAAAGATGCGCGGTGCTGACAGCGACATTTGAAAAAGACGAAAACGAAGACTCGGAGAGGATCGGACTTGTCTTCGATATTCCCGGACATCACGACGCCATTGAACCCGATCCCGCGACGCAAACGATTCGTTTTACCTCGCGCGCGAACTCCGGCGGCGTGCCTGACAACTTCGCTACCTACTACCTGCTGCAACTCAAAACTCCGTGGGATAGCTTTGAAGTGAAAGAGGCCGAAGCCGGTGGGCACCGGATCGGTATTCTTCGTTTTCGCCAGGACCAGTATTTGCAGGCACACATCGCAACATCCTTCATTGGCTTCGAGCAGGCAGCGCTGAACCTGCGCAACGAGATCGGTCAGCGTTCCGTGGATGATCTGCGCAGCTTGGCCGCAACCAGGTGGAACGAGCATCTGAACCGCATCGAGATCGAAGGCACCACCGAGGAACAACGTCGCACCTTTTATTCGTGTATGTATCGCGTGCTGTTGTTTCCGCGAACCTGGCACGAGCCGGACGCAGAAGGCAAGATGCATCACTTCAGTGCCTTCAATGGCAAGGTGGTGCCGGGTGTGATGTATGCGGATCACGGCTATTGGGACGTGTACCGCGCCTGGTATCCACTCATGTCGATCGTGTTTCCCGAGCGCCTGGGTGAGATTCTGCAGGCGTGGGTGAATGCGTATAAGGAGGGCGGCTGGCTGCCTCAGTTTCCGTGTCCGGGATATCGAGCCTGCATGACCGGGAGCCTGATCGACTCTGTCTTTGGCGATGCGGCGGCCAAGCAGATCAAGGGCTTTGATCTTGAGAGCGCCTACGAGGGATTGAAAAAGCATGCCACCATGCCCGGCGATCCGGCCAAAGGCTACGGCAGGGTTGGACTGGAGCAATATCTCAAGCTGCAGTACGTTCCCGCGGATCGCGTTGCTCAATCCGTTGCGGAAACCGTGGATGCGGCCTATGGAGATTTCTGTATCGCCCAGGTGGCAACCGCGCTGGGCAAAGAAGACGATCACGCTACCTTTATGAAGCGCTCTGAGAACTGGCGGCATGTCTACGATGCCGAGGTGAAGTTCTTTCGCGGCAAGAATGAAGATGGCTCCTGGCTCACTCCCTTCAATCCATTTACCTGGGGCAGTCCTTATGTAGAAGGAGCAGCCTGGCAGCACCGTTGGGATGCACCCCAGAACCTCAGCGGCCTGATCGAACAGATGGGCGGCGACTCAGCAGCGGCCAAAGCTCTCCAGGAGATGTTATCGGCCCCGCCGATTTTCCATGTTGGTGTTTACGGAATCGAGATACACGAGATGTCAGAGATGGCGGCGGTGCCGTTTGGTCAGTATGCGCACTCCAATCAACCGGTACATCATCTTCTCTACATTTTTGCTCATGCCGGGCGCCCGGACCTCACGCAGTTATGGGTGCGTAAGGTAATGCAGAGTCTCTATACGCCGAATACGTTCGCCGGAGACGAGGACACCGGCTCCATGTCCGCATGGTTCGTTTTGAGCGCGCTCGGATTTTATCCTGTCTGCCCCGGCAAGCCGGAATACACCCTGGGCAGTCCGCTATTTCCCCGTTCTGTTGTACACGTACCCGGAGGTGTTACGTTTACCATCGAAGCCCAGGGAAATACTCCCGACGCGGTATTTGTCCGTCGCACTTCACTCGATGGAAACGAGATCCTCGGCGGTGTCATCGAGCACGCCGCCATTGTGAGAGGCGGCACACTTCGCTTCGAGATGGCTTCTCGCGCCGCCGGCGGCAAGGGTGGAGATTCCGTTTAGCCGCTCGCCTCGGGATCTAACAGGGGGTCCTGATTACCAACGTGATCTACATGCCCGGCTAAAGCAATACCGCGGTTTCACAGGGTGGTTCCCCTATTGAGAAACATAGGGGAACCCGGATCGCAAACTTCAAACCGCTGAAGCAGCGCCTCGCATGAAATGGAAGATGATTGAAACCACGGCCAATATCAGGAGAATGTGGATAAAGAACGCGGTGACGTGGAACACGAAGAAGCCTCCCAGCCACAGCAACAGCAAAACGAATCCAAGAGCTAGAAACATAGTTCGCCTCTTTCTACCTATTCGGTGTATGACGCACTTCGGGGTCTGAGATCCAATCAAATACCGGTAGGCCAACCGGGACCGACCCCAGCATCGGGTGTTCCTGCGGTTGGGGGATAACCATTCTGTCGCCGCTGGCAAGCCCGTACCCTCAAAGTTAGGTGCCCTCGCATTACGAAACGTTGCCTTCAGTTGCAAATTAAGCGCGTTGCTTACTAGCCAAAAGTTTCTGCAAGGACGACGAGGACAGATACGTTTACGAACTCCAGCTCGCCAAAGATCAGGCCACCGAGATAGCTGCGCCCGAACGTGCCCTTGAACTCGTGAAATCGCCGAGACATTCCATGTGCTGAGCCGAACCAAAAAGAAGATGGATGAACACAAACGTAGCAACCTCTTCGCAGTTCCGGGCCTCTTATGACCTCGAGAGGTAGTTATGAAAGTAGTAGGTATTACATTTCGCCCACTGCACATTCTCGCTGCGCCGGCGCTTCTGTCCATGCTTGTGATTCCCCGATTTGTTCTCGGGCAAGATCAAAGCACACCAGCTGCTACGGCCAGCCCAGATAATTCAGCGAATAACAAGGCTCACATGACGACCGCCGATCAACAGTCGGAAAATACCTCCGACCGGCTGCTCACGCAGAAGATCCGCAAGTCGATCATTGCCGATAAGTCGCTTTCTACTTACGGGCACAACGTGAAGATTATTACCAAGGACGGCGCTGTCACGTTGAAGGGTCCGGTGCATAGCGATGAAGAAAAGCAAAACATCGGTGTCATAGCGGCGGATGCCGCCGGCGGCCCGGACAAAGTCACGAATCAACTAACCGTTAAACAGTAGTGCTTGCGCTCCCCGAGGGCGCGCGAGAAGGAGAGTTACATGGCAGGCAAGAATACGGCAGCATTTGGGATTTATTCAAACGAAGCGACCGCTGAGACCGCGGTCGACCAGCTCCTCGCGGCAGGGTTCTCAAACGGGGATGTCTCCGTACTGATGTCGGACGTCAGGGGATCGAGGGACTTCGCAGCCGAAAAGCACACAAAAGCGCCTGAAGGAACCGCTGCAGGTGCCGGGGTCGGCGGCGTTGTCGGCGGAACCCTGGGACTACTCGCAGGTATTGGCGCACTGGCGATTCCGGGAGTAGGCCCGCTCATCGCAGCCGGCCCGATCATGGGCACGCTGGCGGGTCTTGGCGTTGGTGGTACCGTGGGCGGTCTGGTCGGCGCTTTGATCGGAGTGGGTATTCCCGAGTATGAAGCCCAACGCTACGAGGGCCGACTGAAAGAAGGTGGGGTCCTGGTTTCCGTCCATTGCGATTCCTCCGAGGAGGTCTCCAGGGCTAAGGACATCCTTAAGGCCACCGGCGCTGATGACATCGCATCCGCCGGAGAAAGCTCGCACGGGGTGGATTCTAAGTCGAAGGATCCCGCTTACGTGAAAGCAGAGCCTGTCGGCACGGTGCGCTCCTACGATAAAGACGTGATCGTCAATGACCCACGTCGCGTGAGCTAAAACGTATTCACTCTCAGGGCATGCACTCTAGAGCGGGTGCATGTCCTGTCTTCCGGCAGCCTCCCGCACTGGCTCTGATCAGGCCCGCTGAACGCGCCGTCTGCCGCGGCGTTGAAACCCACTCCACATTCATCCTCAGAAGGCTGCGCGCTAGCGACCAACGCCCTGACGTGTAGGACGAGCGATCGGCAGTATCGACTGATCGGTGCTCGGGCCCCAAGCGAAAGCTCTCTCAGCACACAACCGGAATAGCTCGCTTCAACAGGCATTGCGCAATCGAATGCGCGCGTCCAACGATCCTGACCGCCTTCTCATCTTCGCTGGGAGCGCAGCCGACGGAGATCGACTGTGGAGTATACTGTGGAGCAGAGTCGACAATGGAAACCGTCCAGATTGTTCTCGATAAGAGTCTTCTTCAAGCCACGGATAGGGCTGCACGCCGGCTGAAAAGGAATCGTTCCGCGTTGGTGCGTGAAGCACTGCGGGAACACCTCAAAAGGTTAGAAGTACGTACTCGCGAGGAGCGCGACCGCGCGGGTTATGCGAGGCAGCCCCAAACCCGCCACGAACCTGCCCTGTGGGAGGGGGAGGCGGCGTGGCCCGCGGAATAGCCCGAGGCGACGTCCGCCTTTACCGCTTTCCTTCGCCCGACAAGGGCGGGCCGGTGGTGGTTCTCACGCGCGACAGCGCTTTCTCTTACTTATCGACCGTGACTGTCGCACCCATAACCTCCGCCAGCCGCGGAGTGCCATCCGAGGTTGCCTTAGGGGAAGACGATGGCATGAAGGGGCCCTGTGCGGTGAACCTGCACAATACGATCACGGTCCTCCCAGGACCGATTGGGGAAGCGCGTGGCCCGGCTGAGCGGGTTGCGCATGAACGAAATCTGTGCCGCTTTGCGCTTCTCCCTGGGCTGCGATCAACAACAATTGTAGAGTCGTTTGCGTTATGGTCGGTGACTACTCAGGCGGCTGTTGATCAACATAGCAGCGCGCGATGGCAAGTTAGGAACGGACAGGCAACAAAAGATGGGTGGCCCATTCAAGCCTTGTTTTGGCTTGAGTGGGATAATCAACACTCAACGCGCCAACCGCCCATCTGCCATTAGGCCCGTTCCCCTTGCCGTGGAAGCCAAGCCGAGACACCTGCACTTCCCTAAAGCAACATCACGCCGGCTTGCGGCCCCAGTTCTCAGTGAAGGTCATGATGCTGGTCCAATAATGCGGATCCCGATAACAGGCGTGAAACTCCTCCAGCATCTTCCCGGTCATGTGACCCGATTTCAGAAGTGCGGGCGCCAACTCCCGCATGGTGGCGGTCCAGTAGGCCGCCCAGGGTGACCCGCCGTTGAACTGCGCGGTGTGCCCTTCCCCGGCGACATCCTCCAGGCCGAGTGCATCCAGCCAGACGGGAATCGTGCGCCCGATGGAGTAGTCGATGCCCGCCCCCACCGACCACTTGAGCCATCCTTGCCAGAACGCGCGCATCGAAGCCGGCTCGGTGACCGTACAGGGCAACATATCCGGTTCGATGGAAAGAAGCACGCCTCCCGGCTTCAGTGCGGCAACCATGCGCTCCAACGCCTTGCGGGCAGGCGTGAGATGGTGCAGCAGTGCGCGGGCGACGACGAAGTCATAGCGACCCTCTTCGATTGCATCCTGAAGGATATCGATACGGCGGACTTCAAGACACGGCATTTGCAGCTCCGCGATATAAGCCAGATCGATGTCGCTCGCCACCACGTGGCCAGTGGGCGCCACCCGCTCAGCCAGGGCCCGCGCGATCGACCCGTTGCCACAGCCAAGCTCCAGGCAGCGCCAGCCTGGACCCACGCCAAGCCCCGGAAAGCGAGCCAGTTCGAATGGATCCAGTAACGTGGACATCAGCGCCAACCGTTGCTGCTCACCTACTAACTTATGGGATAATGTGTACTCGCCCATTGCACCTCACCATTCACTGACGTGGCGGCATACCGCGGCCGGATTATAAATTCATTGTCGGTTTTGCGCTGCGGTGATCGGTCCGTTTTGAAAACACCGCAAGCAGACATTTCTTCCCAGGCGCCTATGCTCTCCGGGTCTTGTCGAGCCAGATATCCCAGGTGAGCGGACCAATCTCTTCGTCATCGAAAGGATGCCCGATCATCTTCAGAGCCGCCTTTATCTGACCGTGGTGATAGCCCTCATGCCAGATCATGTGCTGCAGGTAGAGTAAAGGATGGTCATAGTGAACCTTCATTTCCTGGCCGCGCCGGATGCAGCTCTCGACCGCGTCGCGAACGGCCTTAGCGCTCCTGTCCAGTTCTTTAGCGATGCGCTCAGGGTCGCCTTCGTTGAGCCACTCTCGTAGTGGCAGCGGGGTAGCGAACTCCGGAACATCCTCGGAGAGAAAGATCAGCCGCACAAAGTGCATGTGCGTAAACATTTCGGCGACGGTAGGACTTCCAGCCATCACTCTCGCTTCGAGGCCCCCCGCCGGCAGAGCGCGCAGCAAGTTGACGAGAATGCGATGGTTGCAATCCCAGGAGTCAAGAATGATCTCGAGCAGTTTGTCGTCGTTTACGCTTGGCACTTCAACCTCCGCACCCATCGGCTTTTATCGTGGCGGCCATAGGAGATTGTAAGGCGAGAGAATACCGGACCCGCAGTTGAGACTCGAACTGCCAAGTGCCTCCCCGCTCGGGAATGCTGGAAAATTAGCCGAGAGCGTCCTCGGCCGTCCCGCAAAACACAGGAGGGCCCCGGGACAAGCGGAACCTAGCCTTCGAGCGTGCCACCCTGGCTCCCCCATGATCTTCAGGAGACTTCGAAGATCTTCCTATAACATGACGGGTAAAGGAGCCTATCCATTGGTGATCTCATTCATGCTCGCCGTGCTGGCGGCTGCTTCAACTCCGGCTACAAGTGCTGAGGCTGCGGCCGAGGCGGCGATTGCGCGGGTGCATGCCGTAGATCCTCAGATCCACGCTGTCATCGCACTCGATCCCACCGCGCTCGATCAGGCCCGCGCCATCGACCGAGGGCGCAAGGCGCGCGGGCTGCTCTATGGCTACGCGATTTTGCTCAAGGACAACATCGAGGCGGAGGGGCCACTCCCCACCACCGCGGGCAGCATGGCGCTGCTCGACAACGTGACCCATCGCGACGCGACGCTGGTGGCGCGGCTGCGCGCAGCCGACGCTGTCATCCTGGGCAAGACCAACTTATCTGAATGGGCGAACATTCGCTCCAACGCCTCCATCTCGGGCTGGAGCGGGGTGGGTGGCCAGACCCGCAATCCTCACGCGCTGGACCGCGATCCGTGCGGCTCCTCCTCGGGCAGCGCCGCCGCGGTCGCAGCCGGCGAGGTGGAAGCCGCGATTGGCACCGAGACCGACGGGTCCATCACCTGCCCGGCGGCGGTGAATGGCGTGGTGGGGTTGAAGCCCACGGTCGGCCTGGTCAGCCGCTCGCGAATTGTGCCCATTAGTCACAGTCAAGACACCGCTGGCCCGATTGCGGCCGATGTAGCGACCGCGGCGCGGGTGCTCGGCGCGATCGCGGGCGCAGACCCCGCCGACCCGGCGACCAAGGACGCCGACGCGCACATCACCGATTATTTGGCAGCCCTCAAGCCCGATGCGCTTAAGGGCGCCCGCATCGGCGTGCTACGCTTCGCCACCGGCTGGTCGGCAGCGACCGACAAACTGTTTGAGCAGGCCCTGGCCGTGCTCAAGGCACAGGGAGCGACGCTGGTCGACATCACCGCGCTCAAAGACCGGGAGAAGATTGGCGACGCGGAAACACTGGTGCTCAACACTGAGCTCAAGGTAGATCTGAATGCCTATCTCGCAACCACGCCGCCGGCGGTCAAGACGCGCACCCTCGCCGACGTCATCGCGTTTGACACGGCGCATGCCGATCGCGAGCTCGCGCTCTTCGGGCAGGAAACGTTCGTGAAGGCCGAGGCCACCAAGGGACTCGGCGATCCTGCCTACCAGGCGGCGCGCGCAACATCACTGCGGATCGCCGGCCATGATGGGATCGACGCCATGCTGGCAGCCAACCGCCTAGACGCGCTCGTGTCGCCGACCATGCCGCCGGCCTGGAAGATCGACGCGGTGAATGGCGATCAAATCAACGGCGCAGGCGCAGGCGGACTGGCGGCGGTCGCAGGCTATCCCCACCTCACCGTGCCCATGGGCGCGGTCATGGGGCTACCGGTCGGCCTTTCCATCATCGGTCCCGCCTGGAGCGAAGCCCGGCTGCTGGGCTACGGCTATGCCTACGAACAAGCAGCCAAGGCAAAGGTAACGCCGCGCTTTCTGCCATCGATCGAGGCAGTAGCGCCGGTTGCGCCGCTGCTCGAACCGCTGCAGCGCTGAAGGAGGTTGAGGGGCAGACCGGACGCTCATCCGGAGGTTTGCGAAGATATTTGCATGAGCGAAGGAAACATCTCCCATTACCGCCGATTGGAGAAGATACAGGATCAAGCTCGATGGCATCGCACCATGCACGAGAAATTCTTCCTGACCGGCCGCTCAAGCTCCCGTGACGCAGTATAGGTTATGCTTCGGTCCATGAATCAAACGCGGCTTGCTCGATCACTGGCTGTTCTCTGTCTTGGTTTCACGTCGATTGTGGCGACTGCGCAACCTCCGCATGAGCCGCCTCTTCACACCAGCGGCCATGACATTCTCGATGCGGCGGGTCATCGGGTGCGGTTGACCTCAGTGAATTGGTACGGCTTCGATCAGCAGGACTTTGTTGTTGGAGGCCTCGACCATGCTCCATTGGCCACCATCGTAAAAGAGATCGTCGATCTGGGCGTGAACTCCGTGCGCCTGCCCTGGGCCAATGAGACGCTGGAGCGCAATCCCCAGGTGCCCGATTATGCGGTGAAGGCAAACCCACAATTCAAAAGCAAGCATGCGATGGAGGTGATGGACGCGGTCATCCGTGCGCTGGCTGACGCCCATATTATGGTGATCCTCGATAACCATGTAAGCCGAGCGGACTGGTGTTGCAGTGAGACCGATGGCAATGGCCTTTGGTACAACGCTGAATACCCAGAGTCCAGTTGGCTTAAGGATTGGCAGACGATTATCCGCCGCTACAAGAACGAGCGCTGGGTTGTAGGCGCAGACCTGCGCAACGAACTGCGTAACCATGCGGCTTGGGGAGGACCGGATCCCAAACTCGACTGGCATGCCGCGGCGGAACGCGGAGGCAACGCGGTGCTTAGGGCGAATCCCCGCCTGCTCATCATGGTGGAGAGTCCGGACTACTCCACCAACTTTGTCGGATTCGACAAACTACCGGTGCGTCTCAAAATCGCTCACCGGCTGGTCTATTCGCCTCACGCATACAACATTGCCGATCATCCATTCGGGAGCTACGACGAGTTGAAGCAGCTCTATGACGCGCGCGCCGGATTTCTGCTTCATACCGAACCCGGCGTTCCGCTATGGGTCGGCGAGTTTGGCACATGCCAAACATTAGACTGCGGGGCCAACTCGGATTGGTTCGTGATGTATATCCGCTACATGAAAGAGAATGATCTTGCCTGGAGTTATTGGGCCGTCAACGGAACACAATCAAGCGGGGCCGGCCGCAAGTACGATGCGACGGAAAGCTACGGTTTGCTGTCGCCCGACTACCTGCATATCGCAGCTCCGAAGCTGGTGGAGCTGTTGCGAACGGTTCAGAATTAAGATGTTCGTCGAATAGCTGCATTTACTTGCAGTGGGGGGTGGAAGCTTCGACTGGATTCCAATGGTCATGGAAGGCGCAGTCGCGTGGGTTCTTGGGCAAATGCTCTATGGAAGCATCCTGCTTGTCGCATGGTACAGGTGGTAGTTCGAATAGACATGCTGCTCCCGAATTGCCAGCCGATTCTCTTCGACGCTGACATCCACGCCCATAGGCAACCACAGGTCCAGGTTAAGCTGCGATATGTCGACTGGCCCGAACAGGATTCTCGCAGTCTCCCTTTGCAGTCCGGCTTTTTGTTGCGGCGCGAGGATGTCGGTCCTGAGTTGAATGATTCGGAAATCCTCCTGATCGACCCAGGCGACTCCCTGCAACAAAATGGGGATAATTTTCCCCTCATTCATCATCATGACTGGCACGTTTACCGAACCCGGGATTTGGGCGAACGCGACAACGAATGTTTCCCGCTTGCCAATCTTCTGTTCTCCCAAATAGTGGAAGCGGGACTCCGACCTGTTAGACGGAGAGAAAACCACCCACGAGCCTACAAAGCCCTGGAAGCTCGGCCCTTCCACGCCCGACTCGACCGGTCGATTCTGGTGATCCGTCCGAAACTCCTCCAGGACGCGTCCATCTCGGGTTTGGTGGGACAGGATGATGTAATAAAAGTCTTTTTGAATTCGCTTTCCCGAGGTCTCTGGGCAGTTCTCGATCGGGAAGTTTCCCGGCGCCCTGGAGTGGGAGGCACAATCCTGCGCCAGGCCAAGAACCCACTGGGTCTGAGTAACGCGTTCATCCGAGGTCAGATCCGGCACCTTATCCACCAACTCGTCAACCCTCGTGCCAATTTTGAGCAGAAGGCTGGAGAGTTGCTCCTGGCTGGAATCCGGTTTCAGGCCTTTCAGTTCTCGCACTATTTTTTCGAGTCTCTGGCGCCGAGTCGTACAGGTACGGCTTCGCTTCCGAGTAAAGCCGAGTCTCCTCATCCCTTATATTCGCCTGGTTCAATGGAGGTGATGTAGCCTGCGAGAGGGCAGCCAGAGCGGCGCCGAGCGTAGTCAGTACCAGAACCAGGCTACGACAAGGCCTGTTTGAGCTCATGAGCCCCAACCTCCTCGCGTCCAGTAAGAACTACTCTTACTCACGGACACTATAGTCTGGACCGTACAGGTAGCCGCTGCCAAGGACATCGTTCTCTTCGCTCGCGTTGTTGCCCTTCCGCTAACTCTCATTTTGTGCTCTTACCGGCTTAGGAATTTCCTGCTTGGAGGCCTATCGCAACAGTTGCCCGCGCTCTGCCTAAAGGGATACACACCAGTGAGTTGTACGGCTACAACTACAATCTTTGCCGTTGCCACCCAAGGCGCATGGCGGATTCCAACAGAAACGTTATGCTTCTTTTCAAGCAGCGATTCTCCAAGACTTCAACGATCCCTTCGGGGGATGGGCTCGATGAGGGAACAAGGAGAATCGCTGTAATAGAAGTAGTGGCGTTACCTGTAGTTTGCCGCAAATGAATCACTTGTATCTGCCTGGTTTCTCTCGTTTAAGTTTTTCGCCATCTTGCTACGCCCACTGAATCACTCGAACGATGCATTACCTTCGCCCTATCAGGTCACACTGATAGGGTTCTTACTTGGTGTTTTGACGGATCCCGTCGCAACCTTCCTTGTGCCCGCGACCTGGGCCGTGCAGTCAGAACCGTGGCAAGGCCAATCGGGATTGTCATGCCTCTAAAGCGGGACTCCTGGTAACACTGGCTACCCGTAGCCTCCAACCATCCAACTTAACGAGGGCCCCACTGGCAAGGTTCTTTCAGGCGTACGCTTTTCCGATGGAGTGGTAGGATCCGGCTGCAACGACACTGGCCTTGTATTGGCACGGCTTTTAGCCCTGAGGACGGCTTTTCTGCCGCCTTTCGACGTGTAGGAACGCCCTACTTCACCGGGCAAACGGAATCAGGGCCTGCAACGTGCCTAGTTCGGAGTTCGCCTGGACCGCCCTCCGTACATCCAACATGTCAGGGTTGAAGGCGCAAAAAAAGCCTTGAGAGATGTAGAGAATTCAGGCTCAGGTCCGACTACTCCATGAAGACGCACCAACCGGGTGCCAGAATCGAGAGGAGGAAGAGGCATGAAATACATTTTAATGATGTGTGGCAAGAAGGCTGACTTTGAAGAGTATGCCAAGTGGTCGAAGCAGGACCTCCAGGCGAATGTCGCTTTCATGCGTGCGTTCAGTAAGGAACTCAAGGACTCCGGTGTGTTCGTTGCTACCGAAGGTTTGGCATGGCCCCATGAAGCCAGGATCGTGCGCGCCGGGAGCGATGGGGAACCGATCACGGATGGTGTATTCCCGGAATCGAAGGAGTTTCTTGCCGGATACTGGATCATAGACGTGGAAGGCCCCGAGCAAGCCTATAAGATCGCTGCGCGGGCTTCCCGCGCACCCGGACCGGGCGGCAAACCAGGAAACATGCCTATCGAGGTGCGTCAGGTGTTGAGCAGCCATGCTGATTTAGGCCTGTGAAATCACGTGACGGGCATACCGCCAAGCAGACACGAAACAATCGCCAGGCAGGTACGACGGCAAAGCTGTTTCCTGCCTGGCATGGCCTTCCGATTGACATTTACATGGCGTCGCCTGGTACCTGCGCGGCACTTAGGCAGCCACCCCTCTGATCTGGCTCCGCGCGGGCATCGTTACTTCAGATTCTGCCCGCAACCAATCATCCAGATCATGTCCGTGTTCGTTCGGGGCGAGCCTGATTCCCGCGCTCCGCGCCACGCGCGTTGATCCCCTCGAGGTCCCGCGCGACGAATAACTGGCTTAGGGAGCAATAGATCGAGCGAGTGACATTAGATCGTCATTGCTCCAATCGTCGCGCGGCTCCGCCGCTGCCCGCGCAAACGTCCACAGCCGGACACGTTCGGGTTCGATTCCAGCCAGCTCTGCAAAGCTACGCATCGTTCGATCCGGATCCAGTCGCAATCTCTCACGACAGTTGAGCAGGTGCTGGGTCGCATCGTAGGCCGGATCTCCCACGAAGGGCTTCGGATCGATCACCAGCCATGGCTCACGTTCTGCGCGAATCACATTGCCCGCGTGCAGGTCGGTCGCCAGCAGGACACTTCTTGCGGCCGTGCGCGGCAACTCCTCAAACAGCTGCAGACCTTCGCGGACCAGCCCCTTATCAGCCACCTGCTCCATCTGGTCCAGCGTCTCGTTCGACCAACACTCGGTCATGGTTGATAAAGAACGAAACGGGTGCGGCGCGACTGGCGGACGCCACAGACGACGCAGCAAACCTGAAATCACCACGTCCTGATCGCACTCTGCAAGGGCGCGTAGCGTTGTCCCTGGCTTACAACGCTCCAGGAGGAGGGCGCCGAGCTCTTCGTCGGCCTCAAGGAGTCGCACGGTGGGGTCTCCATCCCAGAAGCGCAGACCCTGAATTTCGTGCTCACCCTCCATGTGCGGCATGGCAATTTTGAGTACCGCTGGTATCCCGTTGGCGGCCCGCACGGCTGCCACGTACGAGCAAGTTGGCTCCTCCGCCTCGAGTGCGGCATCCAGCGTCAACGCCCATGCGTGCTCCAGACTTCGCAGCACATCGGGCAGACGGCCGAGCCATGCCGCACGCTCAGAAGTCTTGCGGCAGTTAGCCGCCAGCCCACTCGGGATATTCAGTTCCATACATTCAGTGTAGTCACAAGCAGCTGGGCTTCAATCTGTCAGCCATGGACGACTTCCTGAACGATCCCGCATATGGAAGCAAGAAGAACTCTTTCCAGTTCAGTGCCGGCCTAAGCAATACGCTCAAATAGAAGTGGTCAGCGAAGCTCTCTATGAAGATCGATACAGAGATGGTCAGAATAGTGACCAGCTTCTTTCTCGGGCTCGGCGCTCCGGCCTTCGGACTGGCGTTTGGCATGGGCACGCGTGAAATCGTCCGTATCGGTGTGTGTGGATGCAGAAAAGGACTTAATACTTTTTGCAAATGAGTGATCTGTGGTTGTGACGAAACTCGGGGGTCAGCAGTCAAGTTCGACCGGATTGTGCATAATTGCAGGATGCCGTCTTTCGGATGAGCTTCGGCGCAGGAATAGCGGCAGGAAGTGTGTATTCCAGCTTGCAGGTACCGGCAAGCTCAAAGGCGTAGGTGAAATCCCATGAGCGCACACCGTCTGCTGTTTCTCGCCGCGATCGCCGCTTTCTACAGTACGAATCCTTGGCAAAGCATCGCGCAGTCTCCCAGGACCCCGCAGACGATCCTCTTCGGCGCCGCTTACTACGAAGAGTACGCCCCCTCTGACCGTCTGGATGAAGACGTGCGCATGATGAAGGCCACCGGGATCACGGTCGTGCGGATCGCTGAGTCTACCTGGGGCACGTTGGAGCCAAAGCCAGGCGTCTTCGACTTTAGCCACGTGGATCGGGTGCTCGCCGCCATGGACAAGGCCGGCATCCAGGTCATCGTGGGAACGCCGACCTATGCGATCCCCACGTGGCTCGCACGCCAGCATCCTGACGTTCTCGTCGTGACTCCCAAGGGACCTGCCGAATACGGCCGCCGCCAGAACATGGACATTACGAATCCAGCGTTTCGAGACGCTGCGCAGCAGGTCATCGTCGCTCTGGTCGACCATGTCAAGGATCATCCCTCCGTCATCGGCTATCAGCTGGACAATGAGACCAAGGCGTACGACACCAGCGGCCCCAAGGTGCAGGCCGCCTTTGTGCAGTGGATGCGACAGCGCTACCCTGATCTCGCCGCCATGAACAAGGAGTTCGGCCTCGATTACTGGAGCAACCGGGTGAACGACTGGGAAGACTTCCCGTCCGTGAATGGCTCTATCAATGCCAGTGTCTCCTCGGCCTTCGCCGAGTTTCAGCGAGGCCTGGTGACCGAGTATCTCGCGTGGCAGGCGGCTCTGGTTCGCGGTCATGCGCGGAAGGGCCAGTTCGTCACCCAGAACTTCGATCTCGAATGGCGCGGATACTCCTACGGCATCCAGCCTGAAGTCGATCAGTTCGCGGCCGCGCGTGCGCTCGACATAGCGGGTATCGACATCTACCATCCCACGCAAGATCACCTCACCGGTACGGAGATCGCCTTCGGTGGAGATCTGGCGCGGTCGATGCGCGGAGGCCAGAATTATCTCGTCATCGAAACAGAGGCACAGGGCTTTCCAGAGTGGACGCCCTATCCCGGCCAGCTTCGGCTTCAGGCGTTCAGTCATCTTGCGTCCGGCGCCAATATGGTTGAGTACTGGCACTGGGGAACCACTGCGAATGCGATAGAAACCTATTGGCGGGGTCTCCTCAGCCAGGACTTTAAGCCCAACCCCACCTACGACGAGGCGGGTTCCATCGGAAGAGACCTGGCCCGGCTGGGTCCGCAGCTGGTAAACATGCGCAAGCACAATCGCATCGCCATCTACATCAGCAACCAGGCGCTCACGGGCTTCAATTCTTTCCGCTTCGGCTGGACCTCAACCATCACCTATAACGACGTCCTTCGCCCCTTCTACGACGCTCTCTATCGAATGAACGCTGAGGTAGATTTCGTCGATCCTTCGACGACTGATCTGTCCACTTACAAACTCATCCTGGTTCCCGCTCTCTATGCCGCGTCCGATGCGGAGATCGAACGTTTGAACGCCTTCGCCAGGGCGGGAGGTCATTTGCTCTACACCTTCAAGAGCGGGTTCTCTGACGAGCATGTGAGGGTTCGCTCTACCACACAGCCCGGCCTCATCGCGGACGCCGCCGGCGTCCACTACAACCAGTTCACTATCCCCGACGGCGTCTCCCTCGAAAATGATCCGTACCACGTCGGCGCCGCTGATAACACGGCGCGCTGGTGGATGGAACTGCTGACACCGACGACAGCCATCACAGTCGCGCGCTACCACCATCCGGTCTGGGGCAAATACGCGGCCGTCGTCCGCAACAACTATGGCAAAGGCGAGGTCACCTACGTCGGCTTCATGCCCAGCGATGTACTCACCGAAAAGATTGTGGAGGAAAGCGTCAAACGCGCTGGTCTGTGGGGACAGCAGCAAGAACTCCACTTCCCGACGATCATGCGCAGCGGCATGCTGAGCGATGGTCACCCTGTTCACTACCTGCTTAACTATTCAGCTGCTCCAGCCCAGATAACATATGCTCTCCCCCCGGGAAAGAATCTACTTTCCGGGGAAGCTGTGCCCCAAAACGGCACCGTCGCTCTGCCCGCGTGGGGCGTCGCCGTGATCGAGGAGGGGAGCCACTAGGGAGGGACTCTTTTACTCTGCAGCGATGGTTCATTACGACACGCACAAAAACGAGAGGGCGATTTCTCTTGCGAGACCTCGCCCCCTCTGTCCCGATTACGGAGATCCGGTTCGGTTTCCAGATCACAACGCTCATCATCCCGAAATCGCTCAGCACTCACGAGCTACAGCCCGCGTTTCCTTCGCTCTTCCACGATCACATTCGCTGCAAGAACTTTTCCAACTGCCGTCCGTCTCCAGTTGCCTGGCCGAGTCTCGTTGCCGATTCTCGAAGACTGCCGTTAGTCTGCTCTCTCCTTCTGGAAGATCTCTCTTCCGCTGAAATCAATAGTACTCTCCACCAGCGGGAATGCTAGGGGGTCCTTGTAATTTTCTGCTGTGGAAATGGAGTTACAAAAAGTGGAAATCGGCGCATAACCCAACGGCTACGAATCTACTTCAGTTCAGGGAAATCGGACTCGAAGAATTCGCTGTCCTGCCTCTCGCCCTGAGAGCTTTCTTGCTGTCTCCGCAATGCAGCACGAATGATTTTTCCCGACGCAGTTTTAGGCAATTCGCAAAACTGTATTCGCCGCACCCTCTTGAATGGCGAGATGCGCAATTTTATGTGGCGAAAGATCTGCAATGCCGTGGCAGGATCCGGAATGCATTCGGCCGCGAGCTGGATAAAAGCCTTTGGGATAGTAGTGCGGCGGTTGTCGGCTGCGGGCACGACCGCGGCTTCAGCCACCAACGGATGCTCGATCAAAGCACTTTCCAGCTCAAAGGGGCTAATACGATAATCCGAAGACTTGAAGACGTCATCATTGCGGCCGATAAAACTAAGGTGCCCCTCTGCGCTTACTGCGCCCAGGTCGCCCGTTCTATAGGTGCACCCTTTGGGAAACGTCAAGCTTCCATCGGGTTGAAGATAACCCAGCATCAGGCCGACTGGCGGAGGATCGAGGTCAATCCCTATCTCGCCCTCACATGAGTCCTCATTTTGATCGTTCAGAATGCGAATGCGAAATCCAGGCAGCGGCTTACCAACAGACCCGGGTGTGACTGGTTGCCCTGGTGTGTTCGCAATTTGCGCGGTCGTTTCCGTCTGACCATAGCCGTCGCGTATGACCAGACCCCACTCCCGCTTCACGCGCTCGATAACTTCAGGATTCAGTGGTTCTCCCGCGCTGACTGCCTCCCTCAATTTCGTTTGATAGGACGCGAGGTCTTCCTGCACCATCATTCGCCAAGCCGTGGGAGGCGCGCAGAGCGTCGTGACCGCATGGTCCCTCAAAATGGCAAGTACTGACTTCGCGCTGAATCGTGGGAGATCGGCAGCCAGCACGCTGGCTTCTGCGTTCCACGGAGCAAAAAACGAACTCCAGGCGTGCTTAGCCCATCCGGGAGAAGAGATGTTGAAATGCAGATCTCCAGGCTGCATGCCGAGCCAGTACATCGTGGAGAGACTGCCCACTGGATAGCTTTGGTGGGAATGCATTACGAGCTTGGGCTGCGCGGTCGTGCCGGAGGTGAAATAGAGCAGTAGCGGGTCTCGAGCGCGTGTGGTTCCTGACCGCACAAGCAGCCGGGGCGCGGACTCGTAGTGTGCGAATGGGAGCCAGCCCGGGACATCGCCAACACAGATCCGCGTGCAACTCTTTGCCAGATCTGAGAACTTGTGGATCTGGTCCTCACGTGTGATTACGTGAGCGATCTGGCCTCGCGTGATACGGTCCGCGAGATCGTCCTGAGTAACAAGTACAGAAGTAGGTACAACGATTGCGCCCAGTTTTATGGCGGCCAGCGTTGTGAGCCATAACGCCAGCTCGTTACCCAGCATGATGAGAATCGGGTCGGAGCGCTTCACTCCGATGGAGCGAAAGTAGTTCGCCACTCGATTCGACCGCTCGGACATTTCTGCAAAGCTGATTGCCTTCAGTTCACCTTCTCGCAGAATGTAGAGCGCCGGGTTCGGATTGTTGTCGGCTATGGCGTCAAAATAGTCGAGCGCCCAGTTAAACTCATCGAGCGCAGGCCAGCGAAACTCGCGATACGCAGTCTCATAATCCTCCCGGTGACGGAGAAGAAAGTTTCGGGCGTTCAGAAACTCGCGTGCCGCGTGATGCGCCATATCCGCTTCGGACCTTCTTCACTCCTGCGCTAGCAAAGCTTACCGTCGTCATGCTGGTTATCGATATAGGCATCTCGTGATCTGCGCCGTTGCTATACCAATTCTTCATTACCTCGGATTTCCGTGCAAATTTTACCTTATCGCATTGTGGAAGGAGTGCGGTCCTCGGGAACGCCGAAGCAACCAGGCCGATTGCCCCGATTGAAGAGTAAAGGCGGAGATAACTTGATCGAGGTTCCCTCTTATAAGCAATCACTTGGCCAGTAAGTTGGCCTGTCGGACAAGTCGGTTCCGCTATCAACCGCGACACAAGCCATCTCAGGTGTTGATATCCAAGTATCCGGGACGGAGCGCGGGGCTGCACAAATTACCTATATCGAGACTTTGCGACCGTTCACACGAAGGCGACCCACATCTTTACATCTTTCGTGGGAGAGGGACAGGTCCGACGATCGGGTTCAATGATGCAGAGAGGGCCCGCCCATGAGGAAGCTGATCGGTGCTTATCTGCTCGGCGCTATCTGGACCGTCGGTGCGCTGGGTAACGCCTGCGCCCAATCCACGGAAGCCAGGCAGTTGATGGAAGCGACCAACGAGGACCGCGTTCAACACGGCCTTGGCCCGCTCAAGTGGGACCCATCTTTGGCGCGCGCCGCACAAAGGCACGCTGAGCTGATGGTAGGGCAGCGCGCGCTGTCCCACCAGTACAGTGGTGAAGCGGAGCTGGAGACGCGTGTGGGCCGGGAGGGTGCGCACTTTCACGTGGTCGCCGAAAATCTGGCCGCCGCACCAACTCCCGAGGCATTGGAGGCGGAGTGGATGCACTCGCCGGGGCACCGCGCAAACATCCTTGATCCGCGGCTGAATGAGATTGGCGTGGGGCTCGTGCGTCAGGGAGGGTATCTGTGGGCGGTGGAGGATTTCTCCGCCACCGTCGCCGTGCTGGGCTCCTCGCAGATTGAGCAAGCCATCGGTCAGTTGCTCAGCCAGCGGGGCATCGAACCAGCACGCGACGTTGCCGCAGCCCGCGAGACCTGTGCCATGGACCATGGCGCAGCAGGAGGCCTGCGGCCGAAATTTATTATGCGCTGGGAAGCCTCCGATTTAAACAGGCTGCCCGACGTGCTGGAGCAGAAGATCAGTACCGGGCGCTACCGCACCGCGGCGGTAGGCTCATGCAATGGCGGTAATGAGGGGCCAGGATTTACGACATATCACCTTGCTGTACTGCTGTTCTAGTGTGGCAGCGCGTGTGAATACCGATAACGATACGTTGCTGCGTTCGCCCAGGCCTGCGCACGGAGCCCAGAGATGGAGATGCAAATGAAAATGCGATGTGCTTGCTGGCTGTTCTTTGCCATGGCCGTGTCCCTGCCGGCCTCCGGTCAAGTTTCTATTTCTATCGGGATCGCTCCGCCGCCCATTCCCTATGAACCGCCGCCGCCACCACCGCCCGCGCCTTCGATGGTATGGGTCGCCGGCTTCTGGGCGCCTCAAGGGCATCATTACCGTTGGGTTGCAGGCCGTTACCAAGCACCGCCCTATCCTGGGGCCTTTTGGAGCCATCCCCACTACGATCGATACCGCGACGGCTGGCACTACGACGAGGGACACTGGGACCGCGAAGATCACGAGCACGGCCATGCGTACGGACATGATAGGGACGAGGGCCATGAACATGGTCACGGACACGACACGACTAGCTACAGAAGGCGTCCGCTCGCACTTGCTTCGCAGCTAATTACCTGACTTCACGTAGTCGCCGCCATTCTTGCGAGATCGCAGGAGAAGCCGGTGCAAGCTCACGTAGTCACGCCGATTGCAGCGCTGACATCGAATCGGATATTGGAAGAGAAGCAGCCGCTCGACGTCCCTTAAGCGAAACCTGGACCGGCGCACCTTAGAAGAAAAACACTCGCGGCATTCCATAAAAGATCACCGATTTTACGACCGCCAGCTTCAGCGATATGGCGATCGGCCAGTGCGATACACTCTTAAGCTCTTAAGATGAGCGGGCGACGCAATAGGATGCCCTCGCTTATAGCAATCTGGATACGTGTTGGGTCCCCTACGGGCTTTTAGAGAGAGCGTGAGAACCGAGAGAGAAACAGCAGGTCCCCGTTCGACTTCGCTCAGGGCAGGCTCTCCACTGCGCTACCCCGGGGTACGTAACAGGGCAAAATGACAAACGCTTGATTTACCTTGCTGAATAAACGTCCATCTGTCTGACGCACTACACTAGCAACGAGGCCATCCATGCCCATCGCTTTGACGCCCAGCCTTCTGGCGCGAAGAAAAGCTTTGCTCCTCTTCGCGCCGCCTCCATCCTCCGATACCATCGCCACCGGCCCGGATCCGGTATCGGAAATCCATGCCTTCCAGACAGACTCTTCCGCTTCGGGCAATGTTCACGTAGTTCTCCGGATTCGCACGCAATCCGGCCTGGTGGGCTATGGGGAGTGCAATGGGCTTTCTGCGTCTGACCTCAAAGCAACCAACCAGGCCGTTGTGGGGCATGCACCCTCGGCCTACCAGGCTTTGGATGGGCTGGTGCCTCCGGCAGTGCGCGGAGGTTTGAACATTGCCTTGCTCGACATCGTAGGCAAAGCCACCAAGGCGCCAATCTACCGCGTCCTCGGTGGTCCAACCCGTAACAAGGCGCGGGCCATCACGCGGCTCTCCGGATCGTCTGACGATGCCTTGCAAAGCGACCTTGAAAAGCAGCTCACAGCGGGTTTCCGTGCCTTCCTCATCCCCATCCCGCTGCCCACTGCCCGTAATCAGGGCAGCGACTTTGTTCGCGTTGCCGCAGCACGGCTCAAGGCGATGCGCGCCTCTGCTCCAACTGCAGACTTCGCCTTCGAAGCAAATGCTCAACTTACCCCTGGAGACGCAGCCAGCCTCGCCGCGCAGGTGGAAGGCATGCATCCGCTTTGGTTCGACGAGCCTTGTCCGGTTTCGAATCTGGAGACGATTCGCAAAATCTCAGAGGAAACCGTCGTACCCCTGGGTTTCGGGCGCACCATTTCCGATCCTGGAACCTTTCAGGATTTGCTGCGTGAAGGCCTGGTCGATTTGCTTCGACCCGACCTCCTCACCCACGGCATCAGCGGGGTTCGCCGCCTCTCGGCCATGGCGGAGACTTATTACGTAGACGTTGCTCCGTGGCATGAAGGCGGAGCGATTGCCCATGCCGCCGCTCTCCATGCTGCCGCCAGCATGCCCAACTTCTTCATCGCGCAATCACCCAACCCGGGTGTTAGCGCGCCGCCACACGATGGATTCTTCGCCTTGCCGAAGGGCCCGGGATTAGGCATCGAAGTCGACGAAAAAACATTCGAAGGGAATCGAATCGCATGAATCGAAGAAAATTTCTTGGCGCGGCAGCGATGATGGCAGCAGCCGTACCTGGCTCCAAAATGGGAGCCGCGGTGGGCAGTCCCCAGCTGATTGATTCGTGCGGCTGCGACCCCTTTCTCGGTCAGGCGAGAGACGCGTCGTACGCCATCGATCCCAACGGTCCCACGTTGGCCAGTGACGCATTTCGCGACCTCAGCTCCGGCATCAAAATCACCAACCTTAAAGTCTTTGGAGTTTCTCTGACTCCCAATTCCGACCGGCCCTACGTCTTCGTCAAGCTGGAGACAAATCAACCCGGCCTGATCGGTTGGGGCGAGGCCACGCTCGAGGGCAAAGGCCAGTCAGCCATGTCCTGCGTCCTGGACTTTCGCGACTTCCTGGTTGGCAACGATCCCATGCAGGTCGAGCATCTGTGGCAATCCATGTACGTGCACACGTTCTACCGTGCCGGCCCGCTGATCGGCTCTGCCATCTCCGGGATCGATCAGGCATTGTGGGATATTCGCGGCAAAGCCTTGAACGTCCCCGTTTATCAGCTCCTGGGCGGACCCTATGATCAACGTGGCATACGCGGCTACTATCACGTAGAAAACATTCGCACGGCGGAAGATCTGGCGCACCTGCGCGAGACCGCTTTGCACGACGGCGTCTCTTGTCTCAAGATAGGGCTACCCGATCACGACTACGAATGGATCGAGACCAATGCAAAACTCGATCGCGCGGTCAAATATATGCAGCGCGTACGCGAAGGCCTGGGTGACTCCATCGACATAGCCGTGGACTTCCATGCCAAGATGGGCCCCGCGGTTGCCTCCATCCTCATCAAAGAAGTGGAACCGCTGCATCTGCTCTTTGTGGAGGAGCCGTGTCCCCCGGAGAATCCTGCGGCCATGGCGCGTATTGCCCGTCACTCCACCACGCCCATCGCCACCGGTGAGCGTCTGGTCGCGGCCTATGGCTGCCGCGAGCTCATCGAAATGGGAGCGGTCGACATTCTGCAAACCGACATCAATCACGTCGGCGGTATCTCCGCGCTCTGGAAGGTCGCGGCGATGGCCAACATCTCTAACATCTCCATGGCCCCTCATGCCTGCGAAGGGCCCATCGGCGGTCTGGCTACCTTGCACGTCGATTCTGCCATGCCTAACTTTCTGGTTCAGGAAATCTGCAGCTTCGTGCAACCTGGAGACAAAGAGAAGATCTGGGCCGAATGGTTTGGTTTCCCCGCCATGCGCATGGTGGATGGGCGCGTTCCCCTCCCGTCAAAACCAGGCTTGGGCTTCGAGCTCAGCGAAGCCTCCTTAAATAAGTATCCCTTCGGAGGCACCAAACCGATGGAGTTCGTTTGGCATCAGGATGGTTCGGTCGCGGCGCTATAGAACCAGCGGGTGCGGAAGGACGGTCTTCCCGCCACCGTTGGGGCTTGAGTGGGACGCGCAGCACTCAACACCCCAATCTGCCTGTCGCGAGCCAGCCGTCCTCAGCTAGAATCGGGTGGCATAAGCCAGGCACATTCATCATGCGTTTGATCGGGAAGCATGCAGTGGTAACGGGTGGTGGATCGGGAATCGGCGCGGCCACGGCCAGGTTGTTCGCCGCCGAAGGTGCCCGCGTGGCGATTCTCGATCACGATCTGCCACGCTCCGAACGAATCGCCAGCCAAATCTGTGAATCGGGCGGCGACGCTGTTGCCTTGGCTTGTGACGTGGCAGAAGAGAATCAGGTTCGCGATAGTGTAGGACGTGCCGCGCAACACTTCGGCGCCATCGATGTCCTCTTCAACAGTGCAGGCATCGCGATCCGGCGCTCTGTCTCTGACACCGAAGCCTACGATTGGGATCGGGTGATGGCAACGAACCTTCGCGGCTCGTTCCTCTGCTCAAAGTTCTGCCTCGAACATTTTCGACAGGAGGGCGGAAGCATTATCCACGTTTCCTCGGTAACGGGGATCATGGGCGTGCGCAGCCGCGCAGCCTATAGCGCGTCCAAGGGCGCTCTGGTGGCGCTCACGCGAAATATGGCCATTGATTTGGCCGGGCGCAACATCCGGGTCAACTGTGTCTGCCCGGGCTTCGTCCGCACCCCCATGGCTCAGCCGCTGCTGGATGATGTCGTCCGGCGCGACCGGTTGGTCAGCATGCACCCGCTGGGAAGGCTTGGCGAGCCCGAGGATATCGCCATGGCCGTTCTGTTTCTGGCATCAGACGAATCCCGATGGATCACCGGAATAAGCCTGGCGGTCGATGGCGGTTTCTCAGCCGGGAAGTCAGAGGAAGTTTAATCCCCTCCCCTATCCCATGCGGCGCATCATCCAAGCTTCAAACCCTCACGGAAGCTCGGCAATATTCGACCTTTGCTTGCTTGGCGACGTGCGATTACAGAAATGGCGTTGCCGGCATCAGGCAGCCTTCACGGCTAGATGGATTCGTTCCTCAATACTGCAAAGGAGATCATCCGCATGCCGTTCTTCGGCCAGAGTCGCCTCTAACAAAGAGGTCTGGTATGTATAGCCTAAGGCCAAAGCCCACTGCAAGGCAGCTTGATAGGAAGCGATTTCGAATTCCTCTATCCTATGCGCGCTCGCGACAAGCCAGGCATCACGCACAGAGCCTCGGTCCGTTTCCCTGGCGACCGTCTCCAGGGTCGCAATGAGAGCTGCGGTAACAGCGCATTTTTTACCAACCACTTTGCTGGTCAGCTCGAGCAAAATCTGCTCGATGCGTTCGCGCTGAAGCCCGACATCCATCCGGTGCGAGCGAAACACGTCCTTTAGCTGCTGATCTGACGCGGCGTCGGTCAGTTCTTCGAGAGACTTGGAAATCTGATTCAGAGTTGAGAGTAAATACCGCATTTGAAGGGTATAAAGGGACTTAATGGAGTTGATGTTGTGAATGCTGATCGCGTGCATAGATCCACCTCAGTCGAACCTCGGGAAGGCATAACCGGTTCTCAGGCCCCCGAGCTCCTGACAATATCGTACGCTCTCCGGAATCGTCATGTCAGTTCCGCGGAGTTCTCATTGGCCGCCGACGCTCGATGTTGCAAAGGCGGCGATCCCGGGCGGTATATCGTGGCCGGGAAATGCACCACTCATGGCGATCACCTGGACGGCGGGAAAGCGGCCACGGACTTCCAAGAGGAATTCGAAGCCAGACATACCCGGCATATTGAGGTCGGGAGAGAATGATGTCTGGGACTTCCTGCCGAATCTCAAGCAATGAGGAAAAACCGTCCTCAGCAGATCGCACGCTGTCTGTGGACGACGATGTCATCTCCGGAAACCTGCGACGCGGTTTGGTCTCTTCCTTGGTACGTTTATCGATGCGCTCCACAATGGTTCGCTTCCCCCGGTAGACTCGGCTGTATGAGAAATTCGAGCACTCTCGTCAACTCGGGATCTCTACTCATTGTCTTTGGCGGGTTGCCTGGCACTGGGAAAACCAGCATCGCGCTTGATTTGGCCGCGAGAATGAACGCTGTGTACCTTCGCATCGACACCATCGAGCAAGCGATCCGCAACTCACCGGGCGTGAGACACGCAATCAACGAAGAAGGGTACCGAGTTGCTTACGCTGTAGCCGGAGACAATCTTCGTTTGGGTAGAACCGTGATTTCAGATTCTGTAAATCCAGTCCAGGAGAGTCGTGACGCTTGGATGGCGGTGGGTCGCCTGACTCACTCATCCTTTATAGAGGTTGAGGTCGTTTGTTCCGACGCCGAGTCTCACCGTCAGCGCGTGGAAACACGAGAAGCGGGTACTCCCGGGTTGAAGCTGCCGACTTGGGAAGAGGTGCTCGCCCGTGAATATCAGCCTTGGAACCGCGACCATATCGTGCTCGATACAGCGGGCAAAGCTGTTCCAGACTGTGTCGAAGAGCTTCGAGCAGCCATGATGAATCGCTTGGATAGGCCGTATCAAGAGTGAATGCGCGCGGCAGCCGCCTCTCGTCATGGATAGTTTTATCTGCAATCTCCGCGAGAATCTCTCTTCCGCCCTGGTAGCCGGGCACGATATGCCATCGCTTTGGATTGACCTGTTCTATTGCGAGTTCAAATAGGCCCATGATAAGGTGTGGTCCGTCCAGGAAAGGATCGTCCATGCAAGCCCTCTCCCCAATCAACTTTGATTTCAATATGGATTTCTGGTCCGCGGGCAATTCGCTGCCCCCGAAGTTAGCCGGCCGCTTGGAAGATTTCTTTCGTGCCGACCTCCGTTCTGTCCAACTCCACATCGGCCCGGATCCTGAAGCATTCGACACCATCGCCTTCGCCTGCGGCGAGCACGTCTACCTGACTCCTGCCCATGCTCCGGATACACCAACCGGCGTCAACGTACTCGTGCATGAGTTAACCCATGTGCTTCAGCAGCGCGCGGGCATGGTGGGAAATTCCTTCGGATCGCAGGTGATTCAACACCCGGAGCTCGAAGCCCACGCCGACTGCGCTGCGGCATTATGGTCCCATGGCGTCCCTAAAATCCATTTCCCTCTGGCCGCGAGTTCCCCAGTCGCCGAAACTTCGGTCATCCAATGCCTCACATTTCACGGCAAGTTGCCTAACGGCAGTTTCGGCATCTTCTCTGCCGCCCAAATCCGAGACTGGATCATCGACAAGAGCCCGCGCCTGATGAATCCCGCAAACGTGATGCAATGCGTAAACTACTTTCAGGGCCATACCGGCGCAGGTGGCGGCGGATTTGGAAACTACCAGCACGGAAGAAATCAGGTTTATCACATCTCGCACGGCATGATGGGTGGGAATCAAGGCTGCACCCTCTTCTTTACATGCAGCACTCCAAACGCCACCGTCCCCGCTTCCGGCATCGGCGCTATTTGCGGCATTGGACGCCACGTAGACAACGGTGGACCTCACGCCGCACCAAGGTACACGCTCGACTGGACAAAAAGCGTCTGGGTGACCGGTAACCTCTTCTCCCCTTAATCAAGAGCGGCCGTATACGACTGCCCGGCACCTTTCGGGAATTACATTTTCTGGGGCACGATCTCCTCAACCTGACGCACGCAAGAAAGTCTGGCCCCGCACGAAGGCTACGAATTACCGCTTCGGCGATTTGGCAACATGTGACCTTTAGCCTAAATCGGAGGCCGGTTGGAAATACGCGGGCGACTGGAGGTCACGATGAAGTCATCCCAGCTACTTGGAACTTTAGCTCTCCCCTACTTAGCTTGTTTGCTCGCTTCTGCCCAGACATCCTCTGGTGTGTCACCGGCCACTTCGAATTCCACCTTGACCCTTACGGTCGCGCCCCCAGAACAGACTGATTGGATTCCATGTGCTTTCAAAGGCGTTGATACCGCCGAGTTGGGTGTGGATTTGCAATATCTGGGACAAAGGCCCCTTCGAGGATTCTGGTAGGGATATATTCCGGTAAGCCAGGGGACCAAGCCGCCGAACACTAGTGTCCTATCAGCGGTCCGATCGTTTTAATTCGGTATATTCACGGAACGGCCTCAACTCCAGAAGTTCTTCCGTCACATATCCGGCAGTCGTGCCATCTGAAAATGTCACGATCACACCATCCTCGTCTTCGCGTTCCACGGTCAGTATTCGTATTAGTTCGGCCATAGTCAATGGTGTACACGTAGCTGAACCTGCGAACTGTCTCGTTTTGCTCACGTCGAGTGGCGATTCCTCCATCCGTTGGGGTCAGCGACGCATCCCGTATCCAACAGCCACCGCCTGCCTGTTGGTGTAACCCCGAAGTGTAGTTTTGCCGATCGTACGGGGATCCGCACAATGTCTATCCCCCGAGACACTAGAAACGGCCAGAAAGAACAGTACCGCAGGCAGCATCAAGGTGTGTGTCCTGGTGTCGGGCCCGGAAAGTTCTTAACCCGGTTGCTTTCCCAATAATCCGGACATCTGTAATTGGGATTCCGACGCATGTAAATTCAGGACAATATTGAGTCCCTCCCGCATCCGGCGAACCTGCTTTTCACCAATTTCCGGCTTAAGCTTAAAAACCCTTATCCAAATGCGGCGGAACTCTTCCAACGACATCGTATGGATGACGCAGGTCTCTTCAGGCTGTCCGGAAATTCTCACCTTTGCAACCACAACTTCTCTTCGCATGGAATCCAGCGAGAAAGCCACCAGGTAGAAAATCGCGACATCGTTCATGGCGTTGAGCATCCATTGTTCCTCACGAAACAGATCACGGATGGATCGAGGCGAACCGGGGACAAGGAGAATTGCCAGGACAAATCATTGGATTTGGGGGGCGCGGGATGGAACGGAACCACCCAGTAAGGCTTCATAGGCCCTTCCCTTTTCTTTTCGGTTCTGCGCCATCCTTATGATCGTGACTGCGAGCGAACAAGCGTTACAAACAAACAGTTGTATTGTTGTATTTAGGAAAATGGGTTAGGGACCCGCGCCGAATCGATGTTTCGCAAACGCTAGTCCACCCCGGCAGCATTCGTGCGGAAGCGTCCTCGGTCGATGACTTCGCCCCTTAAGTTGCAGTAATGGCTCCAGATGTCTCCCAAGTCGAGTGCAATCGTGATCCCGGCCCGGAAACCTTATGTGGACTCTTTGAGGGGAAGAACTGCGGATGCTTTCGCGAGGCCGGCCCTTGCCCATACTCCCAAATTGAACCGGGCTGGGCTGGTTACCGTTTCCTGCTGGCAGAGTGCCCGGTAACGCCGGTCCATGCCTTCGGCAACCCGGCTCCAGGTAAATTGCTCCTGTACGCGCTGCCGTCCAGCACGGCCCATCGTTTCCCTGGCGACGTCATCCCTGACGAGGTTCAAGAGCGATCGTGCCAACTGCTCGCTATTATTCTTCTCAATCAAGATGCCAGTTACCCCGTCGACGACAGTTTCTACCACCGTGCCGGAACGAGTGGCCACGACCGGAAGACCCGCAGCCATTGCTTCCACTGGCGGCAGGCCGAAGCCCTCATTCCAGATTGGTGGAAAGACGAAGACGTCGGACGAGTAATACAGGTCCAGCAGCTGTTGTCTCGGGATCATACCCAAAATCGACACCTTACCCGCAACGTCGGCCGGCAGGCTGGCCTCAAGGTAATCGAGGTACCCCGACCTGGTCGAGCCGTTGCGACGTAACTTGGACTCGATCAGAGACAAGCGGCTCGTGGCATAGTAAGGCGCCACTGCTTTTATGGACCCAGCATCGTTCAAGTCGAAATTCTCTTCGATGGGATAATTGCCGATGGGGCCGACGACGTCCAGGCCAACTTCGGGGTATTGTCGGGCCAGGCGAACAAAAGCGTCGAATAGTACGTGCAATCCCTTGTGCGGCGAGACGGCGCCACAGTAAAGGATGCGTTTAGCAACGCGATTGCGGGCCTCAGCGTAGTCCTTCTCCCGGTGAAACTCTTCCATATCGACCCCGTTATAGGTGGTTTCACAGCGATTGGCGATAAAGGGAAAGGTCCGCTTCGTTTTTTCGGTTACATATCCGCCTACGGTCGTCAGCAGGTCCACTGCCCGCAGACGATGCGCCAGGAGTAAAGGATTGGTTTGAGAAAACCACTCGGCGTGCAGATGCAAAACAATCTTAGCCTGGGGATTGCAAGCATGAATGATGGGGGCATATTGCGAGCAATGCTGAAGATGGATCACATCACATTTCTGCTGCTGTAAATCGAGGGCCACCCGACGGCCGTAGCTGGGATACAGCCATTGTGACGTGGAGATCGGTGACGAGCGGCGAAACAATTTTGCGTACTTTTTTTGGGCGCTGAAAAGCAACCGGTCGTTCCAGGTCGAGGGGATAAACCGGAACTCGATTGGGTGACCCGGGGCCAAATCTGCCAGCCCAGGATGGTTATCCTTAAGACCGTAGACCAGGACGTCCGCCGAATGAGCCAGGGATTGAGCTGCCCCCAAGGTACAAGCCCCGACGGAATTCTGGTTTGGAGGAATAATGGTGTCAATCGGCTGATTTACGAAAGCTATTTTCATACCGTTCATCCCTTTCCACGGTTCCTGCCTTTAGTGCAGATCGCGTCTTGCGTTCAACCTACGCGGGGGGATGATTGTGTTCGCATCTCTCCCCTCTAATGGCTAATCGTTAAGGGCATGGAGAGCACACCTAACAACGCATCTTCTCTTGCTTCAACCGGAGCTAAGTCGCCGCGTGGCTGAGCATCTCTTGAATAGACATCTATCGGGGGAAGATCGGGCTAATAAGCACTTTGGGCCCACTTATCACGAGAACTAGTCTTAACGTATCTTCCAAGTTCGTGTCAACGAATCTTTCGATCGAGCTACGTCTTCCGGATCATGCTTTGTCGCCTGCATTAAACGTAGCTGAACGTGTGACGCACTTAGTCAACGACGATAGCCTCCTTAACGTTGATGTTATTTATTTAAATAAAGGCGTGCTTAATTTGCACTTCACTCCTTTATC
The DNA here is from genome assembly GCA_963788515.1 of uncultured Acidobacteriaceae bacterium. GTDB lineage: Bacteria > Acidobacteriota > Terriglobia > Terriglobales > Acidobacteriaceae > PALSA-350. The sequence continues at coordinate 73,804 of CAWBGZ010000013.1, read as the reverse complement.
TGCAGTGGCACTAAAAAGTTGATCCTGTTTATTTATCTAAAGGCGCGCTTAATTTAACGCGGAGCATCAGTTCAGGCGTCTTCACAAATACTGCACACGCCTAAAGCACCTAACAAAGTGCAATGTAGCGGCTTGATGGAGCTTTCGCAGAGGCACAAGCATCGAAGCAGACGAGAACGAATCCCGCGGTGAACGACACGTAACAGTTGCGGAACCCACGACCGTGCAATGCGCGCAGATTTCCTCAGCGTACGCGTTTTCCTCAGAAAAAAAATAAACTGAGCGATTACAAAATGTGAGAGACTTACTCACCTCCCCCACAGAAAGCATAACTGTCTATAACTGGCGTTCTGTTCGTACCTCTACGTACGAACAGAGGGGGATATCATGAAACACTTCTGCTTATGGATACTCTTGATGTTATTCCTGCCCTTGATAGTTTCGAGCGCAGACAGCCAAACGGCGAACCTGCTCTCCCACACCGTCATTGTTGCCAACACTCCCGATTCAATACATTTCGAGAAAGCGATTGGAAATTTCACGTCCACCTCATATCCGAGTTATTTTCTGGGCACAAGTAGCAGCGGATATATTTATGACGTCAACACGGGCAAGAATTGCAGTGAGGGAGTGCCCGGTTTCTACTATGAGAGGTCCAGGACCTACACGTTTCCCGGCGATAAATATGCCGGAGTGATAGCCTCGTTAGAAACCAGCACAGTATGGCTGGAAAACCCGCTGAACGTGGGTGGGAATATCTGTAACGGCTGGCACGCGCAGGTGGTCAATCCGAACAGTGGCTCCCATGACATGCGCCTCGTTGATTTCGATGGCGACGGGAAGATGGACGTTCTGGGCTCGGGGCAACAGATACCGAACGATCGGCTGAGCGGTTTTATATCGTTCCAGAATAGCTTTGACGCATGGGTTCTTGGATCGTTTGTCCCGCCCTCCGGAGATGGGATTACCGTGGTGGCCATAGACGGTGTGAACGGCGGTGCACGCACCAATATTGTGGCCTGCAACCCAAGCAATAATTCGCTCTACTGGTATCAAAATCCGGGAGGCAGCGCCGCGCGGACTGCGAACTGGAGCGCTCATCTGATCGCCAGCAGTAGCACCGGAGGGTACCCCGCCTGCACCGCGGGAGTGTCTCTGGGCACTTTAAATGTTGGCAACCGAGACATCGTTATCGTCGCGACCAACGAGGGAGGCACGAATAACGTAGAGCTGTGGCCGCCCGGGTTGGGATATTTCGATCCTGGCAGTAACCCCAACGGGACATGGACCTATCACGAGATCGACAACACCATTCGCGATGTCCATGAGATTGCGACGGACGTGCTGAACGGAGTTCCGTTTATTACGGTCGGTGAGCAGGAACAGACTTCTCTGATGTGCAATGGCGAGGGGTACAATACTCACGGAAGCCTTTATAACGGCTGCCGCGTCGCCATTTTTCCCTGGAACGGCAACGGGTTTAACACGCCGACAATCGCTTCGAATCTCGGCGCTCACAACCAGACGCTCTACCAGCTCAACGGTGTTGAGTATATGGCCGGAGCCAACCACGATGAATACGATGCCACTGACCCCGGCTATAACCTGTGGACATTCAATTTCTCAACTGGGGGCGGAGGAGGCGGTGGCACTCCTCTGGCAGCGGGAACCTACAACATTGGTTCCTCCTTCGTGATCGACGGAGGCTTTTATGACGCCTATTGGGGATTTCCTCCCGCGGCAGAGGCATACGCGGAGAATGGCAGTCCGGTTGGCTCTAACCCGGCGCAGGAGTTCAAGTTTGCAGGCTCCGGAGAGGATTTCACAATCTGCAACGTCCAGGAGGGCGCGTGCCTTACGGACGGCGGAAGCGTAGTGGATATCGGTCAGGGCACGGATACGTGGCTCGCAACTCCGTCTGGTTCGGGCTACACCCTCAAGAACACGCGCACTGGGAATTACATGGGAGCGATACCGGATGTCTCCCGTGGCAATGTTCCCATGTCTTCGACGGCGGTTGCGATACCACTCACTGCTGAGGCGGGCGGAGGCGGGGGTACCCCCACCTTCTCCGCGGGAACCTATAACATCGGAGCCTCGTACGTAATCGATGGCGGATTTTACGACGCCTATTGGGGATTTCCTCCCCAGGCCGAGGCATACGCCAAGAACGGGAGCCCGCTCGGCACCAATCCATCGCAGGAGTTCAAGTTCGCTGCCTCCGGAAGTGACTTCACGATTTGCAACGTTCCGGACGGCGCATGCTTGACCGATGGAGGAAGCGACGTGGATATTGGCCAAGGAACCGATACCTGGCTGATCACGGCGTCGGGTTCGGGCTGGACAGTAAAAAACACGCGGACAGGAATGTACATGGGCGCGATACCGTCCGTCTCGCGAGGGAACATCCCCATGTCTTCGACCGCCGTAGCCTTGACACTCAGCGTTCCTTAGCGAGGCGTGTTCAGAATGCGCCTCGCGGCGGATATGTGGTTTTCTACGGAAGCGAGAATTTGCGAGAAAGGCTCAGACGTGGAGGAGGCGTTGGGCCGCCATCATTCGCTTCCTGGGACCGCTGCGACGACGGTACTATCGGCTAGACGTGAGGCTTGGCCGATATGATAAGGATCTGCACCGGTTCCGGGGATTCGTTTCGCCATCGGCGGTTCTCGCCAGCGGGAATGACGGCCGAATCACCTGGTACCAGAACGTAATCTGTTTCCCCCATGGTGAGTATCACTTCACCGTGGTACACGAAAGCAAACTCATCATTGGTCGAGGGCCGAGGATGCTTTCCGCTCAAACCGCCGGCCCTGATCTTTACCAGAAACGCGTAGAGTTGGCTTCCCGAGTTCAGAGCCCCGGCAGACTCGATCTCCGCCAGAGACCAGTCCAGATTGAGGGAGGCGCGATCATCGTGGCGAACCACGCTGCCGCGTGAAGCTTCGGCGTGGTTGAAGAATTGACCCAATGTCACGCCAAGCGCGGTTGCAATACGCTCCATGGAAGAGATGGATGGAGACGCCTGGCCATTTTCCACCTGGGACAAGAAGCTTGCTGAGAAGCCCGTCTGTTCGGCCAGGATTTTCAAAGATATATGACGACTCTCGCGTAACCGACGCAAAGACTGCCCCAGGTTCTCTATCATCTAATCAATCTCGACCATCTCTTACAATTTGAAGGGCAATTCTACACTGCCCGGTCGAATCGGCGAATATTCGCTCGTAGCAGGTCACGTAGCAACCAAAAATGATCGGATGAAGGCGTGCTTGATTTATGGCTCTTGCGTTCGAGACAGTTTTGCGCCAACGCCTTGAGGTCCGGCGGATGCGTACTAAACAGAGGGTCTTCGGCACCGGACAATCTGCCGATCCACCTCCTTCAACGTCCCTGGTGCTGCCTCAGGAAATCCGCTCAGAGCTTCTCGCCGCTGCAATTCCATCCTGTAATCGGTATCCAAAGCAATATCGGCAGGCATCTGCTCCTTTAGTCTCAAATCCTGAGGGCCGAGGTAAAGAAAGGCATCAACCAAGTCTTCCATCGGTTTATGCAGACTCTCAGGGAACTCATTGTGTACGTTGCAGTGTTCGTCGACAAAGATCGGCGGCGGGAAAAAGTGATCTAAATCCAGGGCTCCAAGCCAGGTGCCCTGCGCCAACGCGATCGATGGAACCGGCCAGCTTGCGAATGGGGCTCTCGACAGAGCGGGCGATTTCGTATCGAAGAAGCTCAGGTCGGAGATCACAAACGTGAGGTGAGGATAGTCTTTCCCCGCCTTCGTCAACAGCGCGCTTAGCCAGGAGCACCGTGAGTACTTGGACCTGGGAGGCGTCGGCTTCATGTTAGGGGACGGGGCGCTCAACTACGGACGCGAGAGCGTGAGCGAGACCTGCTATACCGCTCACGTGATCGGGGCTTTATCTCGCAGCCCAGCTCTCCTTCGTCAACCACCCCGGCTTTAACCGCGACCGCGGACCCATCCTGGTTCCCGGGCTCCGCGCCCACATCGACTTCTGAATTAACAAAGACCCCACGTGGCCGATCAGTTGTTTCAAAGCCTCCAGGCATCCGCTTTCGACACGACTTTCGTTATCACGACCAGATGCGCTTCATTCTTTAAGCGGCAATGAGTCACTGGCCGCCAGAGGAAGAACCACGCAATCCAGGACGCGCTTAGTGCTGGTAGGCATGAACTCTATCGCAAATCAGACGCAGCTGGTCTTCGAGATTGCTCAAAGCATCAGATGAGTCGCCGCCGATGAGGGGAGCGCCCAGAACAACCAGGCGCGCTCCGAATTCGGGCGTGCGGATCGCCTGCTCAACCGAAAGACCGCCAACCGCCTGGACTGGCACCTTCACCGCCGCAACGATCTCTCGCAATTGATCGAGCGGACTGGGATATGGCTTGCCCATCGCCGCGAGGCCGCGGCGTTCATCGTACCCGATATGGTGAATGACGAAATCGCAGCCAAGATCCTCCAGCCTTTTTGCGGCCGCGACCCTGTCCTCGGCGGCCAGATTGTCCCCCATGACCTTCACACCAGAATCCTTCGCGGCCTGCACCATGGCTTTGATCGTCTCCGGATGAGCACGCTCCATGACCACGACATGGGTTGCTCCTGCTTTTGCCGCCATCTGGGCCTCGAGCCCACCGCCATCCATGGCTTTCAAGTCAGCCACGATGGGAGCGTTGGGAAACTCAGCGCGCAGAGCACGAATACTGTTCATCCCTTCCGAAACGATGAGGGGAGTGCCCGCCTCCAGCCAGTCGACTCCGGAACGGACGGCGATCCGCGCGGTTTCAAGAGCTTTGGGGATGGAGGTGAAGTCTAGCGAGATCTGTACGATGATTTTCATATTGAGGTTAAGTGAAGACCACCGAGTTAATCATGGTGGCTTGCTCCTTGAATAAGATTAAAGGAAGGAGGCTCTGAACCGCTCCCGCTGAGGTGACGCTCGCCGCTAGGGCTTCACACCGCATCTTCCGCACGATGGCCATAAAAGAGGCGCTATGCCCTTTGATGACTTACCGTTGTTAGAAAAAATCCTCATCGGCCTATTGGCTCCTCCAGCCGTCGCCATTCTTTGTTGGCTGATAGGACCCCGCTTGGCCGGCGCCCAGCGCGACCGCACGCGGACCCACAATTGGGTCGAGTTTTGGTTGATGCTGATGGCTGCCTACTTGATCTTTGCCGTTGCTCTCTGGGGCCACCACTTCTTAGCCGCCAAGGATCGCCCTGACCCGTCATCGCTGCTGGTCCAGTAGCGAGATTTCATGCTCACTGAGCTGGCTATGTTAGGACTGGCTTGCGGCACGATCTCACCATCTACCCACGTGGCAGTCACCAATTCCTCAGCGCAGTTTAGACAACTACGCGCTCTCTTAATCCTTAAGACCCAACGCGAAATGCGGAGAGTTAAGCGCTTAAGGCGCACACTTTTCCGCACGCCGCCGATCCACACTCCGCTTAGAATCACAAAGGGTCGGGTGTGACATCAGGATCGCTCGAGTTCTTCATCTGTTGCCGCAACCAGATTCTCGCCAGAGCCCAGTGCCGCTTCACCGATCGCGGAGACATCTGCAGGATCTCGCTGATCTCCTCGACAGAGAATCCGCCGAAATAACGTAGCTCCACGACCTTCGCCTGCCGTGGATCCACTGCTTCAAGCTGAGTAAGTGCATCATGCAAAGCAAGCACTTCCGTGGAGCGCTCGCTCGAAATCATCAATCCCTCTTTCAACTCCACCCGCTCCAGGGCTCCCGCCCGCATCTCGGCGTTGCGCGCTCGCGCGTGATCGACCAGCAAGCGGCGCATGACGTTGGCCGCCACTCCGATGAAGTGCTGGCGGCTCTGCCAATCGACGCTATCGCGAGCTAGCCGCAGATAGGCCTCATTGATCAGGGCAGTCGGCTGTAGCGTGTGGTCCGATCGCTCCCGCTGCATATAAGACCGGGCTAACCGATGCAACTCGCTGTAGACAAGAGGCAATAGCTTCCCGGCAGCAGACTCGTCTCCGTTCTTCATGGCCTTCAAGAGAATCGTGACTTGCCCGTCCTCTGCACCCATGATCGTTGGCTCCTTCTCGGGGGTCCCACGAGCCCCTGAAGAAAATTTTGGAATGTTGGCCCTTTTTGCCAGTGGACTCCGCTTAACCAATTGAAGGCGATCAGAGTTCAACGCCTCGTGAAAAGGAGAAAGTCATGAAACGGATCACAGCAATCGCACTCCTCGCCATCGCAAACTTTGCCATGGCCGGCACATCCTTCGCGCAGTCCAGGGGGGTTCAGGCGGACGTCCCCTTCGACTTTACCGTGGGCAACAAGCTGCTTCCCGCGGGTACCTACACCATCAAGGAGAGCTCCTCCGGACTCATCACGGTCAAGAACCACGATAAACCCGTTACCATGCTCAGCCTTGTCATCCCGGTCAGCAAGAAATCCCCAAACGGTGGAAAGCTGGTATTTCACCGGTACGGCAGCCAGTACTTCCTGAGCGAGATTCTCTGCGACCAGGCAAACATGGACGTCCAGGTTCCTGCTTCGAAGACCGAGCAGAGAGTTCGGCTGCAGCAAGCAATGCTTACCCCAAGCAGCGAGACTTTCATTGCTGCCCGGTAACGGAGTAACGTGGAGTAGGAAGGCCCGGAACCCAAAACCTCCGGGTCTTCCGGTTGGCTCCTCTGTTCATTTCTGGGGTCACTCAGGCGAAATTTGCTCAGAACCTGATACCTTTTGTGGCCCCCAGGCACTAAGTAACAATCGCCGGGGAAAGGCTGCGGTTGCTTTCTCTCCTACCAGACGTCATCCCAACGCCCCCTCTGGCGATATAGGTCTTTACGATCAGTGCTTTGTGGGACTGGGTATTATGGCCACGCAACCCGAGTTCGTTGAGCAACTGTTCGAGGCCGCTCTGGCGCTCGAGCCGAATGAGCGTGAGGCCTTCCTCGACCACGCCTGCAGCCACGACCCGCGACTAAGACGCACCATCGAAGAGCTGCTGGCCGAGGATGCAAGCGCCGGAAGCTTTCTCGAGCACTCGCCATTTGACCTTCTTGAGCAAGCGGTCAACTGCCCTCCCCACACCTCCGGTACAACCGGTTCTATCGACGACCAGGAAACTCCTTCGCCACCACTGGCCGCAGGGCAGTTCAAGCCCGGTCAGGTCCTGATCGATCGTTTCGTCATTGTCCGCTTCATCGCCAAAGGAGGAATGGGCGAAGTCTATGAGGCGGAGGACCGATTCCTGCAAGGCGTCCACGTCGCCCTGAAGACCATTCTCCCTCAAATTGCCGACGACCCCGCCCTGCGGCAACGGTTCGAACGCGAAGTATTGCTGGCGCGGGAAGTGAGTCACCCAAATCTTTGCCCAATCTATGACATCTTTCATTGTGAGCAGCCGCCCGCTCACTTCCTGTTCTTAACCATGAAGCTGCTGCCGGGCGAAACCCTCGCGGCGCGACTGCGGAGAACCACTTCCCTGCCCATTGCCGAAGGATTGGCTATCCTCAAGCAACTGGCCGCCGGGCTGGCCGCCATCCATGCCGCCGGCATCATTCACCGGGATATCAAGCCGAACAACATCCTGCTCGATGGCATCGGTTCGGAAGTGCGAGTCTGCATCACCGACTTTGGTTTAGCTCGCGCCCATGAGGCTGAGGCATCTCTTTCCGGGAGGGGTTTAGTAGCAGGTACGCCGGACTACATGGCTCCGGAACTATACTCGGGGCGGCCGCCCTCGCAAGCCAGCGATCTCTTCGCCCTCGGTGTGGTTTTGCACGAGGTGTTTACAGGACAGAGGCCGGCTGTGGCGGCGGATAGCTCTTCGGTGATCGTTAACCCCCGATTGGCGACGTCCGGTGTGCCTTCCTTTTGCGTCCAGTTGATCGTGGGATGTCTCGATCCCGATTCCAGGACGAGGTGCCAGGCCTTTGAGCACGCGCTGACCTCACTCCATATCAATTACCAGACGAGGACTCTGTGGACTCGTCGTCGCTTTGCCGGCGCCGCCGTCGCCGCGGTCGGCACTCTTGTCGGCGCCGCATGGTGGAAATGGGATGAAGTCGAAGACCTGCTACGCCCGCTGCCCAGCAAGCGCTTTGTCGCGTTGTTGAATTGGCCGACGACTTCCGATATCCACGTGACCCCGATGCTGACCAGCGTGCTCAATGCAATCAAGAGTGAGCTCACCCGTTGCGAGACGCTGGACAGAGACCTGTTCGTAATCTCTCCAGAAGATGTGAGCCTGAGCACTGCGAGCGTCACCCATTTGAAAGAGGTCTGTGATCCTTTGGGAGCAAACCTGGTGCTGGCCGCCTCTGGCTTGCCAGGAGCCACCCACTTCCAGCTCTTCCTGCGCTTGCTGGATCCCATATCCGGTCAGCCACTGCGGGAGAAGAAGCTAACCTGTGCTCTGGCTCAGATCACCTCTCTGCCCGGCAAAGCCGTGCGGGCCGCGGCCTCGCTGCTCGAGGTCAGCGATTATCTCGATAACGGAGGGCAGGTAGCGCCGGGAACGCAGTCAGTCGCTGCTTTTACCGCCTACCAGTCGGCCGAGACCTTCATGAATCAACCGAACGACGCCGGGCTCGATGCGGCTATCGAAGAGTACAAGCAGGCGGTAGTGTTGGATCCACGCTACGCAATTGCACATGCAAAGCTGGCACAGGCTTATGGCCACTTCTCGGTGGTTCGGCGAAACCCCGCGGCTCTTGACCTCGCGCAAGGCAACTGTCAGGTTGCCCTGACGCTGAACCCGGACCTGGTGGACGCACATCTCGCGCAGGCGCTGATTTTTCAATACTCCGGCAACGAGCAAGGCGCCTTGCATGAGATTGCCAGGGCGCTGTCCCTGGATCCATCCAACCCAAGAACGCTGGTGTGGCAGGCGCAGGTCTATACCCGTCTCAATCGCTGGGAGGAGGCGGAAAAGACCCTTCACAGGGTATTGAAGGAGCACCCCAACTATTGGTTGGCCTACAACGAACTCGGCTTCGGCCTGGAGCAGCAGGGGAGGTATCACGAGGCGGTGAAGGCTTTCCTCGCAGCCAGCTTGGCCGCGCCAAGAAATTCCTGGGCCTTGAGCAATCTGGGTGCGGAATATCTCCAGATCGGCGAGTTCGCCGAAGGGACGGAAACTTTGAAGAAAAGTCTCGCCCTGGATCCCGACTCGGATCAAGCGGCGGCCTTCTGCTCCCTCGCGCTGCGCTACCAGGGCAAGTACGAGGAGGCGCTGCCGTTCGCCCGCAAAGCCGTGGAACTGAATCCAGCGCTCGATCTGAATTGGCTGGAACTCGGCGACTGCTACGTTTCCTTGCGCAATCATCCGAACGAAGCGAAAAACGCGTTCCTGCGGGCCGCGAAGGAGGCTGAACGGCACTTGGCAACAGATCCCACCAATGGACCCAGTTGGATGCTGCTCGCTCTCTACAAGGTCAAGTCGGGTAGCCCGCAGGATGCTGCTCAGCTCGTCGCGAGGGCCGAGTCGCTGGGAGCGGTGGAAATGGATTCCCAGATATACAAAGGCAGGATCCTGGAACTCCTGGGAAAACGGGAGGAGGCGCTGAACACGCTCGCCGCCTGTTTTCGGAGAGGCGCCTCAGACGTGCAGGTTGCTGCCTTCCCGGACTTGCAGTCGTTGCGAAAAGATCCCCGTTATCAGCAGTTAGCGATATCGAAAACTGTTGCCGGCGGCTAAGGAATGGTTAAGGAGGGCCAAATGGGTGAAATAAAGTGTTGCCAAGAGGCAACATCTATGGTATTGCACTCCGGGCCAGCGCACCGAAGTCAGCGCCAGGACAAACTATCTGGCGCCTTCAATCCTGTAACTTTTCCCAGAAAGCGAGCATGAGTATGAGCGTTCACGATAATACCGTCGTTACCGCAAAGGCGGTCAAAGCCGCTCCAGGCAAGACCCCTCGTGAAGTCCAGGTCGACCTGGGCGGAACCTTCGAGTTCACAAACCACTATGACGATTACCCCTTTTTCGAGATCATTTTCGAAAAGCCTGGCCCGCCCGGTGGAAACCTTACCGGGACGACTAAAGAGCCTATCCTCCTCCATATGCCTCATGAGTGGACCGAATATCACTACCACATCATTTACAAGAAGAAGGATGGCAAAACTAAAGATGAAAAGGACGGGCCATTTCTAGCCCGCTCTTGTCCCGGCTGCAAGTAATCAAGGTTTAACTTTGCAGGGCGAAAGCGCCGCACGCAATGCAGACTCTCCCCGAGGATGCCGCCCATTTTGTGCGCGAAAAATGCCACAGGTGGCCGGCCTTAGGCCGAGCTTGAGTGGGGCGCCTTGTGCCGGGTATCTACAAGCTACTGTGACTGGGCATTGAGCACGCCGGCAAAAAGACGAAAAACGGGCGCCGGCCATCCTGGCGAGCGGAACCAGCATCTTAAGTACAACAATTTCAACGGGCGGCTGGTTCCCTCGCCGGCGCCGGCGTGGCGTGATGGCTGTCCGGGTCGTCGGTCGACTGGCACCAGTTCGCATCCCGTCATAAGATAAGAATGAGGAAGATGTACCAGAGGTGACAACCCCCCATTTTCCTCTCGCACCTGTACGACGGGCCCCTGTGTGATTTTCAAAGCGGAGGCCGTCATGACGAACTTCGGGTCGATACTCCAATTTCCAGAAGCGCCGCAATCTGCCGGACCTGACAGCGACCAGTTGAAGAGTATCGAAGAGCAGGCTACGCAGCTTCTGGAATTGCGCACCGAGGCTGGACCGGTCTACGTTCGGCCGTCACGGTGGCAAAGCATCCGCCTGCAATGGGCGTTCCGCAATTTTCGTGTGCTTCCCCCGGAACTTCTGAGCCGCCACGATCGGCGCCTGATTGAGAAACTCTCCCGGACATCGGTCGTAACACCCGTTCTACCGGTGCCCCGTAAAGCTGTCATCGGTGTGGTCGAGAAGGTGCGCTCGAGGTCGCGGGTTTCCGCGCGCGTGGTTTCGATGCGAACCGAACTGACAGCGACAGAAGCATTGCTGGCAAAGCCCGAGATCCCCGAATTGCCGCGCCTGGATTTGCCAACGGGAGTGAAGCACGTAGAGACCAGGGAGGCGCCCAGCGGTCCGAAGACACCGCAAGCCGGCGCCACCCGCTTCCAGCAATGGCGGGATTTGGGTGCCATGGCTGCCGTTGGCCTGATAATGATATTGGCATCAACGTACCGAGTTCCCCTGTTTTCCAGTACCGAGCAGACGAGTGCCCCTCAAGCTCAGGCGGCACCGGGCAAGCAGGCTCTAAACCACGTCAATGCGCCCGATCGCCATCCAGCAGCAACCAGGCCGCTTCGGGTTCCACCGACAACCGCTGCCTTCCGGAATGCCGAAACACCAAAGCGCCGGGTCGCACCTCCGCCGACTGAGCCCGCGCTGGCTCGCCATGAATCTGCGCCATTGACAAGCGGACCGGGCCAGTCCATCAGCGCCAGGAGCGCCAACCGCCTCGCGGTACCGCTCCATGCCAAGGTAGACCCGGCTCCGATGGTCCCTTCCGCTACCGCGGAAAGACGGTTTGTCTCCGAACTTCCGCCCGGTCACTTTGCTCATCCCGTTATCTCTGAACCCAACCTGGTGGGAGAGTTGCAACTGAAGGCGTTAATTGCTGCGGACGGCTCGGTCAAAAAAATAATCGTATTAAGCGGCAGCCCCAAATTGGCAGCCGCCGGAATGCGCGCGGTCCGGCAGTGGCACTACAGCCCCTATCAGGTGCTTGGCGGTCCGGTGGAAGTGGAGACGCGGATCAAGATGAGCTTCTTTGGCCAGGACGCCGTCTCCATCGCTTCCGTCGCCAACGGAGGACAGACCCGGACGGTCGCCAACGGAACAGTGACCGCTCCCTAGCAAACTGCCCTACATCCGCACGAAAACTTCAGGCAACGTGCAACGTTCGCGCGCCTGCCGGCACTATCTGCTTAGACCTACTTGCGATGAGCTGAACCAGTAGCGGCAGAGTGTGAGAACCCTTACGCCTCTGCTCAAGGTTGGGTAGGGATGCTGCAAGTCCACATCTTACTCCTGAGCAACTCGCTGCACACGAAACACCAGAAACAGAAGAAACACCGGAATGGCACACCCTGGGGTGGTGCATTCGCAACGTTCCCGGTGACGTTTGCCGCTATCTCTATTTCATGCGCTTTAGCTATGCATTTACTCCTGAGGACTTTTCCAATCACGTATGGCTGGTTCATCTGGCTCGATTTGTGGCGGCCGGCGGGTTAGCAGGATTAGGGATTGCGGCCAAGGATTACAACGTAACCGGAGGCACCAGGCAACGTCCCAGTTCATGAGAAACGGGGACCTGCGGTGCATGGCTACGAAGAGAGACTTGCCGGAAGACCTAGACGCGCCGGGGAGCCGAGGCCGGGAGCAGACGATTGATTTCGGTGCTCCATTCGGCGATCCAGGCGCGCTGGGTGGTGTCATCGAGCCAGGAGGCCCGTAAACCGTTGAGAGCCACTTCAGCCAATTGTTGCGGCGTGCAGCCCATATGTCGCGCAACCAGCAAATATTCGCGGTTAAGATCGGTGCGGAAGAGCGCGGGATCGTCGGTGTTGATCACCAGATGGAGCCCCGCATCGAACATACGGTGGATAGCATGGCTGGGCGAAGCGAGATCGCGGAAGGTGGTGGTGAAAGTGGTTGTGGTGGGGCAGACGGTGAAGAACACGCCGCGCTCGCGGCATGCGGCCACCAGCGCCGGATCGTCGACCACATGGTAGCCGTGATCGATGCGATCGCAGGCGAGCACATCCAGGGAATCGCCGACATGCTCGGACGGACCATTTTCACCCGCATGGGCGGTCACGCGCAGTCCCCTATTTCTGGCGTGCCGGTAGACGTCGGCATAGAGACCGGGCGGATGGCCGACCTCGTTGTAATCAAGCCCGATGCCAATGACTTCCTCGCGCCGGTCCGAGAGCACGAGGTCGAGGAATTGCATACTGACTTCCGGGCCCAACTCGCGATTCAGAGCCGGGATCAGGCGCGATTGCACGCCCAGGTCACGCGCGGCATCGCGCATTGCGGCGACAATGCCGTCGAGCATAGTGCTGTACGCTACACCATGATGCGCCTGCGGGCTGAAAAAGAATTCGACGTAGCGCGCGCCATTGCCGGCACAGCGCGCAAGCATTTCGTAGGTGACGCGATGGAAGTCGTCCGCATCGACAATCGAATTGCAGATGATGTCGTAGGCTTTGAGAAACGCGCTCAGATCCGGGAAGTCGAAGAGCTTGGAAGCATCTTCATAATCATGCGTCGCCAGACCGTGCTTCCTCGCCAACTCGATGGCAGTGGCTGCGGCAACCGCTCCTTCGAGATGCAAGTGCAGCTCGGCTTTGGGCAGTGATTTAACAAAGGTCTCGATATCCACGGCTAATTCTTGTTCCTCCAGCATGTGTTTCCCGGTTATGAGGACAGAATTTCAGGCTGCGCCCATTTGCTACAATTTGACCCTGCGGTGGCCCGGATTTCCTGTACTCTGCACTGGACACGACCGCGTATGCGGCTTTCTTTAGGGAAAGCCGCGTGAAGTGGGGCCGCAGCCAACAAGCTGCTGAGGAAATCCGGGTGGCCCGGATTTTCTGTACTCTGCACTGGACACGACCGCGTATGCGGCTTTCTTTAAGGAAAGCCGCATGAAGTGGGGCCGCAGCCAACAAGCTGCACAGGAAATCCGGGTGGTCGCAATGATAGCAGCCTCGCATCCCAAAGCAGGTGTTGGAACGGATGGATGATGACGACGCTTCCGGTGATCGATGTTTCGGGGTTGGCTTCCGCCGAGTTCTCAGCGCGGGCTGCGGTGGCAGCCGAATTGGGCCATGCCTGCCGCGAAATCGGCTTCTTCTACGTGGTCAACCACGGCATCCCCGAAACCACACGGGCCGGCATGTTTGCCGCCTCCCGGGAATTCTTTGCGTTGCCGGTCGCAGCCAAGGAAGAGTATTCGATCAAGCGCTCGCAGCACAACCGCGGCTATGTAGCGCTCGAGGGGGAACGCCTGAATGAAGGAGGCGCCCGCGCCGACTACAAGGAGGCTTTCAATATCGGGCTGGAGTTAGCGGCCGACCATCCTGAAGTGACCGAGGGTAAGCCGTTTCGGGGTGTCAATCTGTGGCCGGCGCTTCCCCATTGGCGAGAGACGGTCCTCGCCTATTACGACGCGTGCTGGGCGCTGGGCCGCCGGCTTCACCATGGCTTTGCGCTGGATTTGGGCATTGCGGAAGATTTCTTCGAGGACAAACTCGACGCGCCGCTGGCAACGCTGCGGATGCTGCACTATCCGCCGCAGCCGCAAAGCCAGGATCGCGCTCCCGACAGCGGGGCCGGCATGCACACCGACTATGGCAACCTCACCATTCTGGCCACGGATGGGGTTGCGGGGCTGCAGGTACGCGCACGCAGCGGCGCCTGGCTCGATGCACCCCACATTGCGGGCGCATTCGTTTGCAATATCGGTGACTGCTTAATGCGCTGGACCAACGATGTTTACGTCTCAACGCCGCACCGGGTCGCGATTCCGGTGCAGGACCGGTATTCAGTCGCGTTCTTTCTTGATCCCAACCCCGATGCCCGTGTGGAAGTGCTGCAGGGTTGCATCGCGCCTGGCGCCGCGTCGAAGTATCGGCCCACAACCGGCGCCGAGTATCTGCGCGAACGGCTGACCGCCACGTACGACCATCTGAAGAGCCTTGCCGTTGGGTAGGTTCGGGCTACCTCGCCGCAGCGAGCATTGGCCCGGACATCAAGCGGGCAAGTTCTTGGCCTTTAGGCACTGAGGTACGGATTTCCTTGAATTACGCAGATGCGTGAAGGGAAAGCCTACCTCAGGGCCTTCAGTGTCTGCGTGAGAACTGGAAAAGAAACCGCAGGTCCCTCCATTGCGCTACGCTCCGGTCGGAGGTTGTGACTTTTTTGATTTCTTTCAGGTTTTGGTGGCCGGAAAGCTCTGAAGAGCGTCGGCCAACAAATATCCTCGGGGTCCTTCGACTGCGCGCCCAAAAACCTTTGTTAAGCGATAGATCTGCGAGGCGCTTCGCTCAGGATGACGGCTTTGTGGGAGTTTTGGAAACCCTTCCGGTTGGGTGCGCCAAAAACTCAAAAATCAAAAAAGTCACAACCTCTCCTAATGACAATGACAAACGAGTGGGGGAGGCATGGTAGCCCACTCAAGCCAAAGTACGGCTTGAATGGGGCACCCAAAGCTTTTGTTGCCCGTGTAATTGCTCCCTTGACTTGCCACAGGCGAGTCGCCTCCTCGGGATGACAATTCTGTGGGACCATTGACAGCCATTCGTTTGACCGATTTTGAGGCCATTTCCCTCAAGAGAATTGTCATCCCAGAGTGTACCCGGATTTCCTGTTCCGCAGCACTCACCAACGCCCGCGTGAGCGGCTTTCAGTAAGGAAAGCCGCATGAAGTTCGCCAACGCTACCAACCTCGACAGGAAATCCGGGGTAGCGTAGTGGAGGGACCTGCGGTTTCTTTTCCAGTTCTCACACAGACGCTGAGGCCATAGGTTTGAGCATGGATGTCCGGGCTAATACTCGCTGCGGCGAGGTAGCCCGGACCTACCCAGCAAGTCGTTAGTCTGACCGCAGTGCCGTCAATGGGTCGACGGTCGCGGCCCGACGTGCGGGGATCACGCTGGCGACAATCGCCACGGCTGCTATGCCGAGCGCGGCAAAGATGTCGCTCACCAGATCGTAGGGCTCCACTCCATACAGAGCCGAAGTTAACGCTTTGCCCAGTAAGAGCGACAGCGGAATGCCGATGGTCACGCCCACCGCCGTCAGCGTCAGGCTCTCACGCAGCACCATCCACACCATCTGGCTTCGCTGCGCGCCCATGGCGATACGCACGCCAATCTCGCTGGTGCGGTTGTTCACACGATAGGCGAGCGTCCCATACACGCCGGTCGCCACCAGAACCACCGCCAACAAGCCAAAGAACCCGGCCAGCCGCGCGAAGAGCAATTGCCGGGAAATGGTGAGATCAAATTGCGCGCGCTGCGTCATCGGCTGGATCAGCGGCAGGTTCGGGTCCATCTGCTGCACCGCTTTTCGCGCCGATGGCAGAATGGCCAACGGGTTACCCTTTACACGCATTTCCACGTGCATTTGGCCGGTGATGGGAATCTGCGCGTACATGTACCAGGCCATGGGAATCGGCTCTTCATCGATGCTGCGATATTTGTGATCTTTCACCACGCCTACAACCGTCATCTGGTATTGCCCATCAGGGGTCCCAATACTGTGACCCAGCGGGTTCTGGTTGGGGAAGAAGCGCTGAGCAAACTGCTCATTGATGATGCCGACGTGGGGTGAGGTCGCGGTATCGGAATCGGCAAAATCGCGGCCCAAAAGTATGGGTACTCCGAGGGTACGAAAGAAGTCGGGCCCGGCCACGTTGCTGCGCACCGTTCCCGACGCGCCGTTCGTCAAATCCGGCAACCTGCCGTCTATCGCCATGGGGCTGTTGTCGGAGGCCCACGATCCGAGGCGCTCCTCCATGATGGTCACCGATTCCACACCGGGCAAACGACGCAGCTTGTTCATCAGCTCCCGATAAAAGGCGACGCCTTCGGGAACCGATTGTATGTTGGGTTTCACTCCGAAGACGACCAGGCCGCGAACCTGCATGCCCAGTGGAGTATTTTCCAGATTGCGCAAGGTGCGCACCAATAATCCACCGCCCACCAGCAGCACAACACATAGGGTCATCTGCAGAGCGACAATGATTTTGGCGGCGCGCGATTTGCCTGCATCCGTATGCGAGACCGCGGCGGATGTTTTCAACGCCAGCGCCGGCCCGGCGGAGAGCACGACGCGCAGCGGCACGAGCCCAAATAGAAGCGTAGCCAGCGCTAAGATGCTCAGGGTGAAAAGCAGGGCCGTGTTGTCCGGCGCCAGGCTTGACTCGATCTGCGCCCAGGCACCCAGCGCCCTGGTTGCCCAGTCGGCAAAGAACCAGGCCAGCAGAGCCCCAGCCGAAACCAGCAGCAGGCTCTCGCTGAGGAGTTGGCGCAAAAGCTGCTTGCGCCCTGCGCCCAAGGCCAGCCGCACCGAAAACTCGCGCTGCCGAGTCGCATTGCGCGCCATCAACAGCATGACCACGTTGCTCAGGGCGATCAGCAGCACCAGCCCGACCATGCTCATCAGGATACGCAACGGTCTGCCGTACTCTTCTTCGTATCCGGGAAAGCCCTTTACCTCCTGCAGGCTGAGGACAGGTTTCCTTTCTCCCGGTCGCGGATTGCCAAGTCCAACATAGGCCGCGGCCTGAAATGCGGCCTGTAGTTGCGCGACCGCCTGCGCTTGGCTTACGCCGGGCGCGAGGCGGCCCATCAGCCGCAGGCACCACCATGTGGGTCTTGTGAGGTATGTTTTCCCGTCGTCCACGGGAGCACCCCAGGCATTCAGTTCTGGCCGGCTCTGCAAGGGAATCCAGAAATCGGTCGAGCCACCTGCTTCGACCCCTTCAAAGCCTTGCGTAGCAACGCCCACGATGGTCAGGGGAACGCCGTTAACATAGAGCGTCTTTCCCAACACGTCCGGGGCGCTCGCGAAACGCCGGGTCCAGTAGCCGTAGCTGATCACGGCAATGGGCGCGTGGTTCGACTCGTCCTGCTCGCTGAAACCGCGTCCGTACGCCAGTTTCACTCCCAGGCCGGAAAAAAAGGTACCGCTCACCATGTCGCCTTCTGCCTGCTCCGGCAGCTCGCCATAACGGACGGCTACTTTGCCCGTGGCCAGGGGCACGTAGGCCATGACCGGCGATAGCCCCCGATTTTGCCGCCGCAGCGCGTCGTACACCGGATACGAGAAGGTTGCGTTTGAGTCGACTGTACCCGTTTCAGGTGGTGGGTTGGTGGTCCTTAGATACACCACGCGGGCGGGATCGGCCACCGGCAGAGAGCGCAGCAGTACCACGTTCATCACACTGAAGACCGCTGTATTGGCTCCGATGCCCAGGGCAAGCGTCAGTACGCAGACCAAAGCAAAACCGGGCGTCTTTTTTAGCTGGCGAATCGCATATCTTAGATCGTTGACCATTGCGGGCATGGCAGCCTCCCAGGCATTCGTTCTAAACAGCACGTGATGGGCCAAACTGCGGCGGGCATTGCAGTCGCTAAGCTGTTCGATTATCAAGGCTCCACGGAGCGAGCTGGGCTGCGGCCCGGCAAAACTGAACACCACCGTTCGAATCCGGACAACCGCGGAGGGTGCTCCAAATCACGATCTTTCATGTAGGCTGTCCTTTCGACTTATGCGAATTTCCCTGGCGTCTTCTACACTCGTTTTCCTTGCAGGCTCTCTCGCCCTCGCCCAGGCACCATCCTCGCCCCGAACTCCGCTGGCGCTCATGCCGCTGCCCAGCTCGATCACCCGCAGCGAGGGCGCATTTACCGTGACGCCTGCCGGCGGCGGACCTTCCACCTTCACCTACAGCTATGAGCAAACGCATGATGCGCGGCTCGAGGCCGCTGTGCGAAGGGCCCTGATCCAGCTCGGCCGCACCTGCGGCGGAGAGGTACTGCGTTCCACCATCGATCATCCGGCACCCACGAGCGCCTCGCTCATGATCAAGGTCGCCGCGCCGGGTCAGCCGGTGCAGACGATTGACGAAGACGAGAGCTATCAACTGAGCGTGACTCCCCAGGGAGCTACGCTCACCGCAGCCAATGACTTGGGCGCTATGCACGGGCTCGAGACCTTCTTGCAGCTTGCCACCACGGAGCAGGGCGCCTGCGTGTTGCCGGCGGTGACCATCGGCGACGTACCGCGTTTCCGCTGGCGCGGCTTCATGCTCGATGTGAGCCGCCATTTTGAACCGGTGGGCGCGGTGGAACGCACGCTCGATGGTATGGCCTCCGGCAAGCTCAATGTCTTTCACTGGCATCTGAGCGACGATCAGAGCTTCCGCGCCGAAAGCAAGAAATTTCCTAAACTGACCGAGGTTGCATCCGAGGGCGAATACTACACCCAGGAGCAGTTGCGCGAGGTAGTCGCTTATGCGCGCGCCCGCGGCATCCGCGTCGTGCCGGAATTTGACATGCCCGGCCATGGCTCCAGCTGGATCCTGGCCTATCCCGAACTGGCCCCGGCGGCGCCCGTCAAGACGTTGCCGGTGGTCTACGGCATGCCCACCGCTGTCCTGGACCCCACCCGCAAGAGCACTTACAAGTTCATCGACACGCTAGTAGGTGAAATGGGCGGCATCTTCCCGGACGCGTACTTCCACATCGGCGGCGATGAGGTGAACGGGGACGCGTGGCTCGCCGATCCGCAGATCGCTGCCTTCATGAAGAAGAAGGGCTACACCAAGGCGGCTCAACTGCAGGCCTGGTTCAACCAGCAACTGGAAGAGATTCTCAAGAAGCACAACAAGAAGATGATCGGGTGGGATGAGATTCTCGATCCGGCTCTGCCCAAGACGATTCTCATTCAGAGCTGGCGGGGAGAAGCCTCGCTGGCGGAAGGCGCTCGACAGGGGTATCAGGGGATCCTCTCCGCGCCCTACTATCTCGACGGGCAGAAGAGCTCGGCACAGATGTATCTCGCTGATCCCATCCCGGTGGACACAACGCTGACGGCTGAACAGCAGAAGCTGATCCTGGGCGGCGAGGTGTGCATGTGGGCGGAGCAGCTCAATACGGAAACGATGGACTCGCGGGTATGGCCGCGCACTATGGCGGTTGCAGAACGCTTTTGGTCCCCGCAGGGCGACCGCGATGTTTCGGATATGTATCGACGTTTGCGCATCAACTCGCTCAAGCTGGAGGATGTTGGGCTGCGGCACATCAGCGGTCCTGAGACCGTGCGGCGCAATCTCCTGCTGGAGCGTGACCCCGAGGTGCTAGATGTTCTGGCCTCCGTACTGGAGCCAGTCGATTTCCATGAACGCTCGGGGTTGCAGCACACCAACGGGTGGACGGCACTCGATCGGCTGGTGGATGCCGTGGTCGCCGATCCGCCGTCACGGCAAGAGGTCGCCGGTGACGTGGATGCGATCGCGAATCATGTGACGGTGCCGCCGTCCTCTGATGCAAAGCTGCAGCTGGACCTGAGTGGGGATGTGCCACAGGGCCCAATTCCCTCCCCTGAAGTCGCGTTCCGCCGGCTGCGTGTGCGATTCCTCTCCTGGCAGGCGGCGGAAACGCGACTGCTCGAGGATGTGCGGCAGACTCCGAGGCTCAGCGATGCCGCTGTGCGCGCCGAGCAACTGGGGGATCTGGCCAGGGTCGGGCTCTCGTCATTGGCATATCTAGAAAGCCGCACGGCGCCTCCGGCGGGATGGCAAGCACAGCAGATGAGTGTTCTCGATGCGGCCGCACAGCCATCCGCGCTGGTGCGATTTACAGTGCTCTATTCCATGCGCAAGCTGGTGTTGGGCGCTGCGCAGCCGGACGGTGTTCCTACGCCTTAGCAGCTTGCGGAAAAAGTGCTGCTTCGAGGGGGAATTATCCCTCAGCGGCTAAAGCCGGATTCATGGCAAAGCATTTTACGTACGGCCTGATGCTCGCTGCGGCGAGGTAGGCCGTACCCTTCAGGAAAATGAGTTTTTCCGCAAGCTGTTAGGTGGCTCGATGGTGTCGAGTCGGTTGAGGCCGCGACCCTCCCCTTGAAATCTGACCATAATAGCGATATTATGGTCAGACAGGACAGAATGGTCGAATTGCTATGACTCAGTGGCCAGTGCAGGATGCAAAAGCGCGCTTCAGCGAGCTGATTGAGCTTGCCATTACGGAGGGCCCGCAGACGATCACGCGCCACGGAGCCGAGCGGGTCGTGGTGCTTTCGGTCGAGGACTATCGAGTTTTGGCATCGTACAAGCCGGATTTCAAAGCCCATCTGCTTGGCGGCCCCAAGGTTGATGATTTCGCTATGGAGCGCGACCCCGATACGGGCCGTGCTGTCGAGCTTTGACGACGGGCTATTTGTTGGACACGAACGTCATCTCGGAGACACGAAAAATTCGACCGCACTCCGGCGTGATGGCTTTCCTCTCAAAGGTTGACGGGGATGGATTGTTTCTGAGCGTTCTGACCTTGGGCGAGTTGCATAAAGGTGTCGAGGCGAAGCGACGGACCAATCCTGCCATCGCTGAACAACTTGGCGCATGGGTAGACGGCCTTGAAACTACCTTCGCCGACCGCATCCTTCCTATCGATGCGGCGACCGCACGATGTTGGGGCGAACTGTCGGCTGGCCGGAGCCTCCCGGTGATCGATACATTGATTGCCGCCACCGCGATCGACCGCGGTCTCACCCTGGTGACGCGCAACACACGTGACGTAGCCTCCACCGGAGTGATGATCGTCGATCCATGGCAGGCCTGATGAGGGCTAGGCGTTGTGCCGGCCGCCCAGCGCCCGATGGGCCGCAGGCGACCTGAGAGGACCGGTTGTGGCCGCAGCCAATTGACAGGCCGTTTGGCCATCTCTACGCTAAATCAATGGAAATACGCCTCACGCCTGCCCAGGAAGCTTTTCTTCGCCAGGCTATCGAAAGCGGCAGGATCCATCATGCTGAGGAAGCGGTGCAGGAAGCCCTTTCGCTATGGGAGATGCGCGAGCGCAGCCGGATTGAGATATTGTCCGCGCTGGACGAGGCGGAAGGTGATCTACAAACGGGTAACTTCTTGGACTACAGCGATGAGACCCTGTCGAGACTAGGGAAGAGCTGAAGCGCGAAGCGCGAGCATCGCTCAAGAGATGAGTTACCGCATTAGCGGTCGAGCCCGACAGTCTTTTCGAAATCTGGCGCTACATTGGGGACGACAACGAATCTGCGGCCGACCGTTTCATCGATCTCATCACACAGGGTTTCCAGCTAGTGTCCCGTCCCTAAAGTTCGTTAAAGAACTCCTCTTCGGCTTTGTATCAGGGCACGACTTCAGTCGTGCCGCAAACACTGCAAAACCAAATGGGCTTCAGCCCCTGAGCGCAGTTTCTGGAACATTTTCGATTCCTCGAATTGTTCCAGGAACTTCAGGGACAGGACACTCGTGGGTAAGAACCCATTCGCCGGAAGAAGTCGGGATGAGATTCGCCCCGGTTATCGCAGCTTCCTCGTAGCCGGTTTTGAGGTGATAACCGAGGCCTCGTAGGGCAGTACGTAGTGTTTTATCGACTGTCGGACTCCGGCGTTCAGATCATGCACGTGCTACACGGAAAACGCGACCCCTTCACGCACTCTTTGGGAGCTGAGAGCACGTAAGCTCTCGCACGCTCAGAAAATTGCTGGCGCGTTGGGTTTCAATGGGTCGATGATGCGCGATCCAAAATGGTGGTCTGGGAGACATGTTCGATTAAACTTTCAGTCATGCCTTGCTCCGATCTCCCGATCTATGCAACCTCATTTCCTTACGAGTCTTTGTTCGAGACCAGCCTGATTGCCTTCTCTGGACAGGCCACTACACAGAGTCCACAAGCCTGACAGAGATCCTCTTTTGGCGTATAGGCGGTGAGCCTGCCGTGAGCCCGGCTCTTCAGCTTTCCCAGGAAAGAGAGACCCGAGAAATCTTCGTCGTCAATCGGTCGGACTTCAAAAACCTCGTAGGGACAGACCTCCACGCAATCACGCTTTCCCTCGCAGGCATTGCGATCTACCACGGGCCGATAAGCGCCGGCTTCCCCCGGATTCCCTGTGGAGCTGGTGGTGTTGGCGAAGTTCATGCGGCTTTCCTTAATGAAAGCCGCACACGCGGTCGTGTCCGGCGCAGCGTACAGGAAATCCGGGTCTGCCCCGCACTTCTCTCCGGGCCTGTCTGCGCGTTGTGCGGCCCGCCTGGCTTTCTCCGGATTCAATCGTGAACCAGTCATGACTGCTTACCCCGGATTTCGTCGATTGCCCGACGCAGGATCGCGAAGACACGTTGTCTCTCCTCCGCTGAAGCGTCGAGCTTCTCGTGCAGTGCCGCTTTGAGGTCATTTCGCAGATCGCGGAATTCCGTCTTCATTTGCCGCCAGTCACTTCTGATCCCGCGCCGTGGATCGGCCCCCAGGTCATCGTTCTCTTCGTTCTCTTCTGTGAACTGCTTTTGGAATTGGGAGACTTTACGGCCGAAGCGAGCCAACTGGTCGAGCGTTTCCTCAACACTGGCACGGTTTTCGTTCAGGTAGGCAGTACCTGCCTCAGTGATTCGGTAGAGTTTTTTGGTGCCTTCCGACTCCGAGGCGGTGTATCCCAACTCCTCCAGGTAAGTGAGCGCCGGGTAAACCATTCCCGGACTCGGCGAGTAGATGCCACTGGAGTGCTCTTCGATGGCCTTGATGATTTCGTAGCCATAGCCCGGCTTCTCGCTGAGCAGAGCAAGGATGATGAGTCTAAGATCGCCCGAAGCAAGCATTTTTGCGGCCCGCATGCCAGGGCCCATGAAGCCCCCGCCCATACGGTCAAATGGCCTTCCTCGTCCCCCAAAGCGACCGTGGCGTCCGCGTTCTTCGAAAGAAGAGAACTCTTGATGGTGTCGATGCATGTTGATTCCTTCCGTGGATCAATTCTCTAAAATACATCTCAAGATATATCATACGATGCATCTTGATACAAGATTTCTCCGATTAGGCTTCGATGCGCTTACTGTCGGGGCTGCCTTACGGCATGGGCCCGTTTGACCCTATCACCCTAAGCACAGTCTCCTTGTAATTGATCGGCGCCGCACTCCTCGCAAGCCTCATTCCTGCCTTGCGCGCAGTCAGGGTTGATCCGATGCAAACACTCAGAAGTGAATCCCGCCAAGACATTGCGCATAATTGACATCCCTAGCCATCTATGCATTAATGGGCTAAGTTGAGGGGACGTCATGCGACTCGTTCGTCGCATCTTGAATCTACTTTCCCGTTCCACCGATGAACGGCAGATCGATGCTGAGATCCAGGCTGAGATCCAGGCGCACATCGAATTGAGGACTGCCGATCATATCGCGGCCGGCGTGCCAGCGGAAGAGGCCCGGCGTGATGCGCTGCTGAAATTCGGCAACCCCACGGTGATAAAAGAAAAAGTGGCCGGCGTGGATACGGCGTTAAGCCTCGATAGCCTGTTGCGAGACATACACTACGCCTACCGGAAGCTTCGCAAATCACCTGCGTTTGCGATCACGGTCATCGCAACTCTGGCCCTCGGCATCGGGGCAAATACAGCTATCTTCAGTATTGTGGATGCCGTACTACTACGGCCGCTTCCCTACAAGAATGCCGATCGTCTCGTGGTTGTGTGGCAGACGGATGCTGCGCATCGCGGCGTCGGCGCATGGTTCGACCCTTACCGCGAATTTGAAGAATGGCAACGCGGGAGCCGCAGCTTCGAGAAGTTGGCCGCGATGAGCTGGGCGACCGCGGACGAGACCGTGCTCTGGCAAGGCAAACCGGTCGCGCTCCTGGCGCTTCCGGCGAGTACCGACTTCTTCTCCATGCTTGGCGCCGAAGCCCAAATCGGCAGAACATTTCGACCGGCAGACCTGAACAACCCCTGCACGTTAGTCCTCGCTTATCCGTTCTGGCGACAAAAGCTGGGCGCAGCCAGAGACATTGCCGGTCAAACTCTGACTGTGGGCTCGCTTCCCTGTGTTGTGGCCGGTGTAATGCCCAAAGAGTTCACCTTCTACCCCAAGCAAGCAAACGCATGGTCCCTGATTACACCTACAAGCTCATTCGCGCAGAAGCCGTGGGATTCCATGACGGGCGTCTTTGGATTATTGAAACCGGGAATCACTCACGCCCAGGCAGAAGCGGAACTCGACGCCATGCAAAAGAGAGTCTCGCCCGAAGCTCCCCCATCGCTGTCCACGCTCGCCTCCGCTACCCCGATTGTGCTGAACCTGCAGGATAATTTCACCTGGTTGGCGGGAAGAAATCTGCGCAGAGGGCTTTGGCTGCTGTCGGGTGCGGTGAGCCTTATTTTGCTCATGGCGTGCTTGAACGTGGCCGGCCTGCTGCTCGGCCGCGCGATGGATCATGCACGCGAGATGGCCATTCGTACAGCGTTAGGTTCCGGCCGCGCACGGCTCATCCGGCAGATGTTGACCGAGTCGCTGATGCTGGCCCTTGGCGGGACAGGTGCGGGCATACTCCTGGCAGTCCTGATGCTTCGCTGGTTCCGAGCTGTGAACCCGGTGGAATTGCCGCCCGGCAATGTGGTCTCTCTCCACTGGCAGGTTTTTCTGTTCGCAGCGCTCTCGGGCATTGGCTCGGCCCTCCTCTTTGGGCTGTTTCCAGCGTGGCAGACTTCGCGGGTGGACCTGAACTCCGTCCTCAAGAATAACCAACGCAGCATAGGCGCGAGCGCTTCCCCACAGCGCGGTTCGCAAGTATTGGTGGTGATGCAGATTGCTCTTTCACTCATGCTCTTTGTTGGAGCAGGGCTACTGGCGGCAAGTTTGTGGCGGATGGCTTCGACCCGGTTGGGCTATCGCACAAATCATGTGCTGACGGCGAGCGTCAATCTCCCCCAGGAACATTACGGCGACAACCAAGAAAAATCCAGGTTTGCTGCTGATCTCGCCACCGGGGTGTCTGCGCTACGCGGCGTCGACGCAGTTGCGGAAGCGTCGAACTTTACACCCATGGGAGAAAACCCATTCTCTGTTGAAGGAGATCCCGGCAAATTTTCGGCAGGCGGCATTGCCACCCAGAGCGTGAGCGCAAACTTTTTCGATGCGCTGCAGATTCCCTTGTTTCACGGCAGAGTCTTTGCTACCCAGGATGGCAACGACACCCGGCAAGTTGCTATCGTCAACCAGGCTCTTGCCCATCGCTATTTCCCGCATGACGATCCGATCGGGCACGCCGTCAAGCTAAGCCGCGCTGACGATCCATCGCATCCGTGGCTCACGATCGTCGGGGTGGTAGCCGACGTCAAGGTGACCACTGTTTTTCAGGAGATGGGCTATGTGGTGCAGCCCACGGTATACCGTCCACTCACCCAAGACGCACCGGGACACGTGGCCCTGATGGTGCTAACCAAAGAGAGTCCGTTGGGGCTGATCGGCGGAATCGAACAGCAACTGGCCGCGATAGACCGTGACCTCCTATTGGCCGACCCCGGAACGATGCAGGACCAGCAATCAGCTGTACTTTCCCAACCCCGCTTCCGCGCCGTACTCTTCGGCAGTTTTGCAGGGTTGGCTTTGCTGCTGGCAGTGGTTGGGCTGTACGGCGTCCTAACGCAGATGGTGGCGCAGCGAACCCGAGAAATGGCTATCCGCATGGCTGTGGGCGCTAGCCGAGGAGAAGTGTTAAGCAGCGTGTTCCGGAAGGCCATGGCACTGGCAGCCCTAGGGATTGCACTGGGGGTTATCGGGTCGGCTATCGCCGTACGCGCTCTGGCTGGGCTGCTCTATGGAGTGCGCGCAGAAAATACCGCAATGTTTGCACTCGCTTCCATCCTCCTGACCCTCACGACACTGGTCGCCAGTTGGAAACCAGCGTGGCGGGCGGCCAACATCGATCCTATGCAGGCGCTTCGCTCAGAGTGAATTGGGGCAAGACTACGCAGCGGGCACCGGGCGCTCGATATCCTCCCCAGTGTCTTCGGAGGCCGCAGTCCTGGGCTGCACGGGAAAGAGGAACTGCAACGGTGACGAGATCATTTGCCTGAGCACATAGCGCAGGATGGATGCGCGCTCCTTGTGGCCAACGTCGTAGGCGCGAAGGGCCACGAAAGAAGCAATGGCAAAGCTGACACCCAGATTCAACACGAACATGATCGCGATGCCGACCATCGCCGAGTATAGCCAGACTTGCCTGAAGGCGGACGGCCCGAAGCGGGCAGCAGCGAAGGCGAACATGCCGGTGTTGAGGGTGACGTGCCGCACGTCGAGCGGCAGGCCAAAGAACTCGAAAAACACCGGCGTAAACCCCATCAGGTAACCGAGCGAAATGCTGGTGCTCCAGCGGCCGATGTTGCGGTCGACCCAGCCGGCAACTTTCTGCATGTTGCCGGCGCCGATGGTTTGGCCGAAAGGATGCTGGGCAATCGACGCAGGGATGCGGTGGTAGACGGCGAAGTTCTCGCACCATCCTCCAATCAGCCCGGCGAGCCAGAGCAAAACTCCGGTAAGGGCCGCGTCAATGGCGGTTGCCGAGGCCAGAGGACGCAACGATAAGTAGACCTTCTGCGCCTGCTCGGCGGGCACATAGGGGGTGTGGAAGTGCCGGAGCCAAAGGAGATTGAAGATTACGGCCCCGATGCACACCGCCAGAATATTACCCAGCGCGGCGGCGAGCTGGGTGCGGCTGATAGATGCGCCGAATTCGGTGATCTGGTCACGGCGGGAATCGCCCCGATTGCGGCGGATGATATCGGCCAGCGTAGCCCCGGTCATGGCCGGCTGCTTGGTGGCCAGGGCAAGACCAAAGATCTGCAGCAACAGGAAACTGATGGCGTAGTTAGTGCCGATAAGAACCGCTTCCACAAAGGGCGGCCAGTGCTCGCCGACAAGGTGAAGTTTAATCGCCGCGGTAAAGACAGTAAGAAATCCGCCGCCGATGGCCGCACCCCACATTTGCCAGTATTCCCTGCGGCTGTGGGCAATGTAGTGTTCGCCGCCATGGCCGGTTCGTTCCACTGTCTTGCGCGCCAGCAAGTTGAAGTTCTGCTGGATGAGCGAGGAGATGCGCGTATCCTCAAGCAGGCCGCGCACTAACGTATTCAGCAACAGGCGCACGGCGGCAGAGAGCTTGCTGGTGCGCTCCACCAGCGTGGCGGCGAGCATTTCCATGCGGTCCAGCGCCGCGTCCATGGCGCCCAGATCAAAGACCAACGGAGAATTCACGCCCGCGTCTTCCATATTGATGCGGACAATCGCGAGTTCTCCCCTGCAGGCGTAGACGGCATTGAGCCAGCGCTCCCGACATTCATCCGGACAGTCACCCGGGGAGGCAGCGTGTTCGCAGTCAATGAATTTCTCGGTAGCAAAGACCAGGGCATAGGAAGGAGATTGCTCCACCGTCTGGTCGCCGCCACGCTGGCGGACTGCGCGGCTGGTGCCCCGCGCAGAGACGCGCGCGGCCAACAACCGGAGTGCTTCGTGGAGATCCTGATGTACATGGGGATAGGCGGCGAGGCCCTCCGCTCTCCAGAGGTTCGCCACCAGGCGAGCAAAGAGGGTCGCATCCATATCGAGGAAGCGCTGGACGGTGCGAGACGAGCAAAAGACGGCGGCGAAGAGTCGAGCGGTGTCAGCCTCCTCGCGCGGCGCGGGCAGCCAGCGCTGGAAAAAGCGGCTGGTGATTTCTCGAAACAATGCATGCTGGGCGGGAATGCCTGCTTCCGCCAAGAAGGAGACGGAATCGAGGGAACCCAGCATAGAGGTCCATCCCTGCTGAAAGCGGGACCGGAGCTCAAGGTCCTGCTCAAGCATGCCCAGCCAGCAAACCAGGCGGGACTGGTAGGCGCGCTCTGAGCGCGGGTGCCAGATACCCGAAAAAAGCTCGATGAGGCAACTGGTTTGGCTGACCAGGGTGGTCGCCGCGGAGAACGCCTCCGTCTGTCCGCGCAGAACTGCCTCCATCCGAGCGGACGCCTGCGTTCCGCCGGAGCCCGGCTGCCAAGGAGTCCGAAGATCCGGTGCGAATACCATCAAATAAAGGAGATCAACTCGTTGCCGCCCAGAGCTTAAATCATAACTTGGCCACCGGGATCGGAAGCCCCAAAACCGATTAGACCTGCCTCTCAGTGCCCGTAACAAAGGAAGGGTGCCCCATATCTGCCCGGTTTTGGCAGATGTGGGATTCCGCGGACCTCGGTCGCTGACTGTTTATGGTGTAGATGATCATGGATCTCGGGATCCGTTGCAGTAGAGAAAGCGGAAGGTCGAGCGCGGTGGAATCCCACATCTGCCAAAACCGGGCAGATACCCGTATTTCCTGTACGCGGTCCCAAAGAGCGCCACGTGTGCGGCTTTCATTAAGGAAAGCCGCATGGAGTTCCTGGAAACCAACCATCTTCACAGGAAATGCGGGGTATCGGGCACCCTTCATTGGTTACGAGTAGAGATCTCGCCATTCAGGCTAGGGCTTCACTACCGTTCCATCGATGGTGCGGTCAGTTGGGTAGGCTCCGCCACCCTTGATGGGGCCTAACGGATTCTTTGCTGCCAACTCCTCGTTAATGTCGACGCCGAGACCGGGCTTATCGCTGCCGTAGAGATAGCCGCGGCGGATTTCGCCTATGCCGGGAAACATCTCATGCACGATGGGGGGAAAGTGGTTTTCTTCCTGGATGCCAAAGGCGCTACTGGAAATATCGACGTGGTAGCTGGCGATCTGGTTAATGGGATCGTTTTCTCCCCCTTCCTGAAAAGCCGTCCTGACCCCAAAGATTTCGCAGAGCGTAGTGAGTTTCTTGATCGGGGTGATGCCGCCCGTCGCCGCCACCCGGCAGCGAATAAAGTCGATCAGGCGGTCCGTGACCAGCGGAACCACTTCGTAGGGATGGGAAAAAACTTCACCCACTGCTTGAGGGGTAGTGCAGATCTCACGGATGTTGCGGTAGTAAGCAATCTGCTCCGGGGGAAGGATATCTTCGACGAAAAACATCTGGTAAGGCTGCAACCGCCGCGCCAACTCCACGGCGTTCATCCCGCTCAGGTGCGAGTGCACGTCGTGCAGCAGCTTGGGGGCGAAGCCTGCTTTGTCACGCAGGAACTCGAAGAGCGGAGGGATCGCGTCCACATATTGCTGCTCGTCAAACGCAGCCCCCTGGTAGCCGCCCTCCACGCGGCCGCCCTGGCCCGGCGGGGTAAATCCGCCTCCACCGTAGCCTCCGAGTTGGATCCGCACATGGGTGAATCCGTTGGCCAGTGACTTCTGCAGGGTGTCGAGGCACTCTTCCTTGGTGGCGCCTCCCTGGTGGTCATAGACGGGCACGCCATCGCGCGCCTTGCCGCCCAGCATTTCGTAGACCGGCATGTTGGCGCGCTTGCCCTTGATGTCCCATAGGGCCATGTCCATGGCAGAGAGCACGTTGTTGTTCACCGGGCCGTTGCGCCAGTAGGTGCGCATCTGGGCCGACTGCCACAGGTCTTCAATGCGATCGGGATCTTTGCCGATCAACCACGGTTTCAGATGATCTTCGAGCGCGGCGACCACGGCCATGGTCTCGTAGTTATTGTTGGCAGAGCCGATGCCATAGAGACCGGGCTCGCTGGTGATGATCTTAAGGAAGATCCAACGATAGTGGCTGCCCCCATTGGTGGTGATGACCTTGACATCCTTGATGGTAAGCGGCGGGAGCCCGTTGGTTTTCTTGGCGATCTCCTGCGCGCCGGCCACAGAAATAAGAGGGAGGGAGGCAACAACGGATTGGATGAGTTCTCTGCGATTCATCGTCTTTCCTTCGGCGGAAGTACTGCCCCAAAACGATAAAGCATTTTTCCTGCCAAGGGTAATCTGGTGGTTCAGCAAGTGCTTACGGCTGAGCGATGGTAAACGCGAAGAGCGCGGAGCCGGACGGGATGACCACATACTGCCTGCCGTCGAGCCGGTAGGTGATTGCCGTGGAATAGATGGCCGCGCCCAGTTGCACGTGCCACAGATCCTGTCCCGTGCGCCCATCGAGGGCAATGAAATTGCCGTCGGAGTCACCGGCAAAGACAAGCCCACCCGCGGTGGAGAGCGCTCCACCGTTGGGATTGCTGAAGTATTTGAACTCCCACTTCTCCGCTCCGGTGATCGGATCGAGCGCCTTGAGCGCGCCGCTCGGTCTCACGCCGGGATCAGGCACGTAGATACTTCCCAGAAAGTCGTGGCCCACGCGATACGGCTGGGGTGCGGCGGTGAAGATGTCGCACTCATTCGAGGTCGCCACATACAAGAGCCTGGTGTCTGGACTGTAGGAGGGTGAATACCAGTTGGTGAGACCGAGTGCGCTGGGGCACACCAGCTTTCCTTTCAGGTCCGGCACCATATCCTTATTTATCACCGGCCTGCCGTCCTTCGCGATGCTGGTGGCCCAGGTTACCTTGCCGAACGCCGTCGCGTTGAGGAATTTTCCGTTGGTGCGATCGAGCACGTAGAGAAAGCCATTGCGATTGGCCTGCACCAGCAGTTTGCGCGGCTGCCCTGCCCACTCCGCATCGAGCAATACAGGAACCTGGGTGGCATCGTAGTCGTACAAATCATGCGGAGTGAACTGGAAGTACCACTTGAGCTTTCCGTTGTCGGGGTCCAGAGCCAGCATGCTGTTGCTGTAAAGATTGTCGCCACCACGCTCTCCGCCATAATCACTGGGCGAGGGGTTGCCGGTGGGCCAGTAGACGAGGTTTAGCTCAGGATCGTAGGAACCTGTGATCCACGCCGGCGCGCCTCCGGTCTTCCAGGAATCTCCGGCCCAACTCTCGTGCCCCGGCTGGCCTGGACCCGGAACGGTCTCAAAGCTCCATCGACGGCTGCCAGTGTCCGCATCGTAGGCAGCGACAAATCCTCTGACCCCGTACTCGCCGCCGGAGATGCCGACAATTACTTCATTCTTCACCACCAACGGCGCGACGGTGAAGACATAGGCCGCATTGGAGTCAGCCGCCTTTACATCCCACACCAGGTTCCCGGTCTTTGTGTCCAGGGCGATCACGTGGCCATCGAGCGTCGCCATGAAGAGCTTGTTGCCAAGTATCGCGAACCCACGATTGACCATGCCGCAACACGGCTGAAGTTTGTCGGGCAGGTTCCGCTGATAACGCCAAATGGGGCGGCCGGTGCGCGCATCGAGCGCGAAGGCACGGTCATTCTGCCCGGTGCCATACAAGACTCCGTCCGCCACCAGCGGAGTGGTCTCGAATTGGCCCAGGTCGGCGACCTGGAATGCCCACTGCATTCGAAGCTGCGGCACGTTGCGGGTATTGATCTGGTCCAGTTCGCTGTAACGCCAGCCGGTGTAGCGCCCCGAATAGGTGAGCCAGTTCTGCGGTTCACGATCGGCGCCCAGCAAGCGCTGGTAGGTCACCTGCGCTTGCGCGCAGGCTGCGCCCAAAAGAAGCAGCAGCGTCGTCAGCAACAACCTCTTTTTCATGCCACCGTCCTTGTTGCGATCGATCACTCGCCGCGCAAACTTTCCAGGTAAGCCACCAGGTCCTGCAGGTCAGCCGGCTTGAGCATTTGCTCGGAGTAGGCCGGCATAAGGGATTTGCGTTCGTGGGTTACTTCTTTCAGATCTTTCTTCAAAAAAACCTGTAGCTGTTGGTGGGTATCGAGCAGTTGGATAGAGAAGGTATCTTCGTTCCTGGCCACTCCCACGATTTTCTGGCCGCTCACCGTGACCACCGTGACCGTGTCGTAGATCAACGGCAGGCCATAGTGATTGTTGGGGTCAAGCATGCCGCTGCTGAGTTCCTTGCTGGGCTCGCGAATGGAATCGATCAAATAGGTAGCGGAGCGGGCCTCGCCAACCCGAGACAAATCCGGACCGAGCAGGCCCCCGCGGCCTTGCACCATGTGGCAGGTCGAGCACCCAGCCGTTTGCTCAAAAATCTTCTCACCCTTGGCGCGATCGCCGGGAATGGCCTCGCTCTTCGTGGGCGCCAACGAGCGAAGGTAGGCGATGATGGCCCAGGTCTCGGAATCCTCGAACCCGTTGGCGGACATCTCGGTTCCAGGCACTCCCCTGGTGATAGTGGCGAAGACCTCTGCATCGCTCGAGCCGTGAACCCAACGTCCGGCAGTCAGGTCGGGCCCGCGGCCACCACCCTGCGCGTTGGGCCCGTGACAGGGCGAGCAGTTAGAACGAAAAAGCGAAGCTCCCTCCTGAATTGCGGCCGGATTGCCGGCCACTGGGTTGCTGACAACCTTTTCTTGCGCCCTGCCTGATCCACCCAACGCACCCGCACCAAGCAAAATAGCCGCGGAGATCGCGGCGACCATCCAGGTTCGGGTTTTTCCCGTCATACGGTTGCTCCTACGGTGCGGGAGATGGGATATCGAGATAGTAAGCGACGAGGGCCATTCGGACGACCCCCAACACTCACTTTCCGCCATGGATCTCTCTTCGCTTCGCCCCAAAAAAGAGCGTGAAAAGCGCTATTAAGTCCTATGGGGCTCCGGGTTCTTCCGACGGGCGGCTATAACCTATCCCGGGGTGCGTGTGATGAATAGCAATAGCGAGTGGCAGAATCGCCTGGGAACAATACGTGTGGCCGCGCTGGGCATCATGGCGGCGGTCGCCGGCGTCATCTGGTTCTTTCGCCACTGGATCAAACCTGGCGCCCAACCGCCGAATCACTTGCTTGCTCCTCGCGGAAGAAGAGGTCAGTGAAGAGGTATGTATCGGTCGACCGAGGTTGTCCTGAAGCACTCCTTTTGCGCTATAGGTTCCTCGCGCACGGCAAAAGTCCTCAAAGCAAGCCAAGTGACGTTTGTGAGAGCGAAGGACAAGATTCGATTCATGGAGGCAGCTATCCTCTACGGGCCGACGGATTCTAACGCCGCGCAACGCAGCGTCCGGGCGTACCGATCCGGTAGTGAACACTAAGATGCAGGATTTCGATTTCGGGGCAACCGGCTGGCGTCCCAAGTCGCTTTCATCAAAACCGGAGCACAGACGAAAAACTGGTAGGTAAAAAAACCGGTGGACGGAAGTCTCGTTATCGGTATGCCGTGTCGCCACGGGAGCCGACCTTGCTGGTAGGCCGATTACAGTCACCCCATAACGGAATGAGGAAGGGCGGCACTTTCTGGTTCAGCTCCGCGTTCTACGCAGAGCACCTATAAGCTGTCGAACTTGCAGATGTCGGAGCCGAGTACCTGAATGACATCGCCCGAAGGTAGATCCACTCTAAAAACGCTTTTGGTGATGGAGGACCGAAGATCATCAAGTTCAACCGTCCTCGGTACGCTGGAGATTACGCCCGATAGGCTTCGAAACCGCTCACATTTTACCCATACGCGGGTTCCTACCAAATCTTCTACATTCATGTTCTCGACCCTCCGAGACATCCATCCAACTAACCTGATTGGATTCGCGATATCGCAAAAGGGGTTTATGACTGAAACTGATAATTTTTTATTGAACAAGCTGGGATCGCGTTTACGCTGACCTGGCTTTCTTGCGTGCAGGGGCCTGGGGCGGGGCATCGCTCCTGGTTTTCGCAGCCGTGGCTTTCGAAGATGCGTTTGTTTTCGGTGCTTTTTCGGCCGACCGGTCTGAGTTAGTTTCCGCAAGCGCATTTTCATCGGCAACCTGCACGGGTTTCTTTTGCTGCAGGCTTTTGCGCAATGCCTCCATCAGATCAATGACCTTCCCCTGCTTCTTCTCGACCGGCTCTTCGGCTACCGGCAGATTGTTGATCTTGGCCTCCACCAGCTCGCGCAGCGCTTCCTCGTAATGATCTTTGAATGCGCTGAGGTCAAATGGTTGCGTGTACGCGTCGATTAATTGTTTGGCCAGGTTCAACTGCGCGGCGTCGGCCTTTACGTCTTCCACGTTGTTTGAATAGTCGCGAGCATCGCGCAGCTCGGCGCCAAAACGCAGCGTGTACAACATCATGCCCGGCTGGTTGGGATCGAGAGGCGGGGCAAGCGCCATCAGGTGCTGCCGCCCACTGAAGACGATTTCCCCAAGGCCCACCATGCCGCTCTCTCGCAGGCTCTTGCGGATGACGGCAAACGCCGTCGCCTGAGGACCAGCCTTGGGCATCACGAAGTACGGCTTCTCAAACAGGGCAGGATCGATTTCGCTCGCCCTGGAGAATTGCGAAATCTCGATCGTCTTTTTGCCCGCCAGGCGCAAATTCTTGAGCTCAGCCGGTTCAATGATGGCGTATTTGCCTTTTTCATATTCGTAGCCTTTGACGATGTCGACACGCTCGACCGTGTGTTCTAGCGGGGTCGGAGCGATGTGGCTACCGGTCAAGCTGCCTTGCAGCTGGCGCGCGAGGTGCAACGCCTGGTTGCCGGGGGGTGGGTCCTCAGCTTCCTGCGTATCGGCCGTATCCGCTGTGTCATCCGCCGGAGCCGGGCCGGCCGAAACACTTTGCCGTTTGACCCTGGTCATGGTGTTGCGATCAATCTCGTGAAAGGAGAATGGCTTGGTCGTCTGAATCGCCGGGTAGATTTCGACGGCAAACCCGACCAAAGATATCTGGATGCTTCCTGACCATGACGGTCGTGCCATACAACAAATCCCTCCCTGAAGAATCGCGAACCTGGGCCTCGTGACTGCTCAACTATTATGCCTTCCGGGCGGCAAGAACGTCTCCCAAAATCCCGCTCCCAGGTCGTGACCGACTCATCGATTGCCTTTAGCAGGAACGGGCTTTCTCTGCGTCGCGGATCTTCTCGATAAGATCGCGTATCTCATCCGCCAGATACCAGGCTTTGGTTTCTTCCAAGCGACTTGCTGCCCTTTGCAAAATGGAGATCGTCTCAGTTTGGAGTTGCGTCTCATCCACGATGGTTCTGGCAATTTCCAGCACGTCAGCCCTTTTAAGGCTTCTGATGCCCGCACGGCTCTTCATTTGGGCAACCATCTCTTCTGGCGTGATGTAGATGTTACAGTGTTTCATCCCGCCCCCCAGGGAACCATTTCGATGGCCTTAAGAAAAGGCAATATCCCGCTCGCTGTTCCAACAACATATTCCGCCTTTTCAGAAGAATGGTGTAGCAAGAAATTGTGGATTACTTTCGCTTTTTGTTCGCCTATACTGGTGCTTATGTTCCCCGGACCAGAAAGCTCAAAGGTCGTCGTGGTGCAGTGTAAGGGTTGCCACGAGAATATTCCGGCGCCGGTGGAGAGCATGCCGTCGCAGCCGATCGCTGCAAGATGTCCGCTTTGCCGTGAACATCGGCGCTATCTGCCGTCGGAGGTGTTCCTCGGCCGGCTGTCGCACCTGATGATCCGGAAGCCGGTGCGTACGGCAGATGGGCGGGTAGGATGATGGCGCCGCGGTTCAAAGGAAAGCCCAACTTCGACTTCTCTCTGCCCTGCCCGCTTTGCGGCTACAAGATTCAGCCAAACGAGCTGATGCGTCTGGCATCGCACATCATCTGGTGCCCGAAGTGCGGCGGGGTATTCGATGAGATGGATGGCCGAAAACCCATCAGCACGTCTTGAGAGCGACGCTCCCCGCACGGCATACATTGGGGTGCCATGCCGAAGGAGCGGGCATTGCCTATGCAGGCGGCGAGTTTCATCGAGACGATGGGTTGTCTCGCTGTCTCCGAGCTGCCTGATGGATGGAGTGGACTCATGAAATTCCGCGCACCTACGACGAGACTTTCTGGCCGTCGCCTACTGAGGTGAAACTCGACAAGAAGGCAAATTTTGCGATACCCTCCGGGCTAAACAGGCTGCGGAAAAACTCTGTACCGGGCGGGAAAGCAACACCCCAGGGGCTAAAGCCCGATCTATTATCTCAATTTACGACACGACTAAAGTCGTGCCCTGATACAAAACATGAGTTTTTCCGCAAGCTGTAAAGCCGTGCCCTGATACAACACAAACCGACGGTTTCTGTCCCAGACACCGAAAGGCCGTACCCTTCAGAAAGGCGCAGTTTTCCGCACGCTGTGAGGCCGTGCTGGCGAATATCCTGCCACACAATCTCCAACGAACTACGGTCGCACATCTCGTTTACTGGAAATTGTGTCGAAGGCAAAATTTAACGAATCACTTTGCTGGCGTACTCGCGTTGGCCTCGACGTCAATTTCGATGTCCACGTCCGGTCCCTTCGGGTTTGGCCCGAGCTCCATCAGGTTGTCGCGCGTCATTCCGAAATCACCGCGCTTCACCGCTGCAGTTGCATGAAACGAAGCGCGCGCGGGCTGTCCTGCCGGCATGTCCGGGAACATTCCCTTGAACCGGAATGTCAACGGCACCTCTTTGGTCACGCCACGAATGGTCAGCGAGCCATCCATTACCCACGCGCCATCGGCGGTCCTCCGAATGCCGCGGCCACGATAGGTCATGGCCGGAAAGTTCTTCACATCAAAGAAGTCCGGGCCACGTAAGTCCTCGTCCCGTCGGGCGAACTGCGTATCGATACTGGCCGTGTCAATCGAAATATCCACGGCGCAGTCCGCCGGCTCCTTTGCGGCTGAGATGGTCCCTGTAACTTTGTCGAACCTGCCCCGCACCCGTCCGACAATATGGTGCCACGCGCCAAAGTATGCAAACGTATGGACCGGATCGATGTTGTACACCCCTGGCGCCGGAAGCGTGTCCATAGTTGAAGAGGAAGCAAGACCCTTTGCCGCGCCTATCGTAACTACGGCAATTCCGTACAGCGTCAGAACCACAACACCCACAACGGTCTTTACCATCCCTCTTCGTAGACGCATTCCGCAACCTTTCGCCTGAAGTTCAGCAATAAACCTAACCTCGATTCGACTCCGACAGAAAGTCACAGGCGACCAAACTCCGCAATTTTGCGGTGAGTCGTGCATGGGATACGCCCAGCCGGTTTTGGCGGAAGAAACCGGTCGATAGAATGGATGTGTGCACCAGATTGCTCTCCAGCGCCGCGCGCCTTCGTTCTGGCCCCTCCAGATCGGCGGATGGACGCTTTATGGATTGGCAACTGCCGTCTCATACATCCCATTTCGCCATATGCGTGAATCGGTGGATTACCAGCTTGCTCTCCTTGGTTCAACGTTCGTGGCCAGCTTCGTTCTGTATGCCTGTTGTCATTTCCTCTGGAGCCGCTCTACCCCGTTATCTTCTGCCCTGTTTCTGTCCGTGGGATTCTCGTACATCCTGGGGGTTCTATGCACCGTCGTATCAGCACTCACGACACTGCACTTGAACGAGCCCCGGACACCCCTCAGCTGGAGTATGGTCGCCGCCCAGGCCTTCGAAGGCGCGATCGTTCTCATCGCATGGAGTGCGCTTTACTTCGGGATCAAGCATTACGGTACCGTCGAGGAGCAGAGGAGTAGATTGTTGGCGTCAGAAGCGACGGCGCGCGAGGCGCAACTTCAGGCGCTGCGGTACCAGTTGCAGCCTCATTTCCTTTTCAATACCTTGAACGCCATCTCGTCGCTCGTGGTGAGCAAGCAGCCCGAACTAGCTACTGAGATGATTGCCAAGCTCGCCGCCCTACTGCGGAATACTCTCAGCTTCCCGGAAGCTCATGTTGTGACTCTTCGCGAGGAGCTCGCGGTCACAGAGGAGTATCTTGCTATCGAACAGGTCCGCTTCGGACCTCGTCTTGCCGTCTCACTGAGCGTGAGCTCAGAAGCCTACGAAGCCCAGGTTCCCCGGTTTCTCTTACAGCCGATTGTGGAGAATGCAATCCGGCATGGTATCGGACGTCGTCCGAATGGGGGCGAGGTTGCCATCAGAGCTTCTACCAAGGAAGGACGACTGCGCATCGAGGTTGAAAACGACTGCACGGACGGTACACTGCCGCTCGGTGAAGGATATGGGCTTGGCCTAACGAATACCAGGACGCGGCTGGAAAAACTCTACGGCGAGCAAGGCGCCATCACGGTCTCTGCTGCGCGGCAAGGCCGATTCTTAGTCTCGATCCAATTTCCTGTGACCAAGGAATCTTCGATAGCTTCTTACAGGGTGGACAATGAATCTTCGGATTCTGGTGGTTGACGATGAGCCGTTAGCTCGAATCGGCATCACTGCGCGGTTAAGTGCCTATTCCGACATGCTCGTGGTTGGGGAGTGCGGTACCGGGGAGGAGGCGCTCATGATGATTCCACAAGTGTCACCGATCTGATCTTTGTCGACGTGGAAATGCCGGGCATTTCCGGATTAGATCTGCTACGAGGGTTGCCCAGGGAGCACACCCGGTGCATAGTGTTCCTTACTGCGCACGAGGAGTATGCCCCAGCAAGCCTCAGACTTCTTCCGGGACCACAAAAGGCGCTCGGTAGCCTCGATCGCCGTCGCGCAACAGCCTCTGCGCTTCTTCATCGCCGATAACCTGCTGCGTGTCTGGATTGAAGTTTATCGTCCTGCCCAGCCGATAGGACGCATTCGCGAGGTGTACCAGCGCACAAGAGATGTGTCCTTCCTCAATGGGGGCATTCAGATCAGCCTTATTCCGGCTGCTCACACAATCGACGAAATTCTTGAAGTGAGCCAGCTCCGTGCCGCCATGCGCGACCGTGGTTTCTTCTTGATCGCGACCCATCCAGACGGCATAGGTCTCCGCGTCTTCATCGCCCGTAGCAAGATATCCCTTTGATCCGTAGAATATGTTTCCGACCGTATTATGGCTGCCTGCCATGGGACCTAGCTTCTCGGTGACAATCGACTTCTTTGGCTCGGGCGTGCCGAGACTGGGTGTACCGATCTGGGCCTCATGATTGGTCATCCAATGCCTGACTTCGAAAGTGATCATGCGGCGCTGCCCGTTCGGCAGGTCGAATTCGAACGCGCAGTTCAGGTCGTTCGGCGTCTGCTGATCATCGTCGAACATAAAATGGCCGCCGATAGCGCTTACTCTGTTGGGAAAGCCCAGGCCCATCCCCCATCGAGCCGTGTCTACCTGGTGAATACCCTGGTTTCCAAGATCGCCATTGCCGTAATACCAGAACCAGTGCCAGTTGTAGTGGAAGCGATTTTTGGTAAATGCGTGCTCCGGCGCCGGTCCGGTCCACAAATTGTAGTCAACGCCTTGCGGAATGGGCTGGACGGCCGCCGTTCCGATCGTGTCTCGCCACTTATAGCAGAGCCCTCGACCCATGTACGTCTCCCCGATAATGCCTTCCCGCACTTTCTGCACCGCCTCGCGAATTGTCGTGGCAGAACGGCTCTGGGTTCCGTGTTGGACGATGCGGTTGTACCGTTGGGCCGCGCTCACCAATTGCTTGCCCTCCCATAAATTGTGAGAGCACGGTTTCTCCACGTAGACGTCTTTGCCCGCCTGGCACGCCCAGATTCCCATTAAAGAATGCCAGTGGTTTGGAGTAGCGATGGAAATAGCATCGATCGATTTGTCTTCGAGCAGCTTTCTCACGTCGGTATAGGTGGCTGGCTTAGATAACCCCATCTTCTCCATCTGCGCCAGCCGCTGCCGTAAGACGTTCTCATCAATGTCGCACAGTGCAGCAATCTGCACGTTGGGCAATTGGGAGTAGTTGTGGAGATGGTCCTCGCCCCGCCCGTGCAGACCGCAGATCGCCACGCGTACGCGGTCATTGGCCCCCATCACCAGCCCCGGGCGGCCAAGCAAAGCTGCGCTTCCCAGTGCCGTGAGGCCGGCCGCCCCGGTGATCAGAAAATCACGGCGATTGAGGTCTTGGTTTGCCATAAATCTCCCTACTCAAGGTAATGCAGCGTCTGGTCGATGAGCTTCGTAGTCCCCGCGAAGGGGTCTCCGCCGTTGGTGTCGAACTCCATCGAGAA
The DNA here is from genome assembly GCA_963788515.1 of uncultured Acidobacteriaceae bacterium. GTDB lineage: Bacteria > Acidobacteriota > Terriglobia > Terriglobales > Acidobacteriaceae > PALSA-350. The sequence goes on along the minus strand of CAWBGZ010000013.1, from coordinate 33,491 downwards.
ATATCCGCGATACGAGCTCTGCCGGGCTATGGCAAACATCCTGCCCAGGTCCACGTGATACGTTTTACCGGCATCGGACTGCACCGCGCCCTTTACGTGGCACATGTTGAAGGCGTGCTTCAGCATCGCAGCCACGGCCTTCTCGTTTCCTTCCTCCCCGTATTGCACAACCGAATTGCCGAAATCGGGGAGCGCGCGCAGATAGCCATGGTTTACCTTTTCAACGACGTTCACGATGAAGTACGGATCCTCCGCAACGGCGTTATCGTTCTCCAAATTGACCACGACATTCCGCTTGCCGCCATAGTCGGCTAATCGCGCGAGATTGGTTTCGGCCGCGTCCCGGTCCGGCTTCTCCCCGGCTTGGGCCGACAGGTGCTGCCGTACGCTGGGAGAGCCGATTGCGGCTGCGATATCGATCCATTTGCAGCCGTCCGCGACTGCTGCCTCGGCGGTGCTGGAGTCGGTGGTCGCAAAACATCTCCCCGGCAGCCCGAGGTCGACAATATGCGAGCGTGCCCTGGCAACGGCCTCACGAAAACTCTCAAGGTAGGCCGAATCAGTCGAATGGAAATGAGCCAGCAATGGGTTGACGTTATAAACAGCGAATCTCTGCGCCACCATCGCCGGGAACTCTTTGATATCCATGCTCGGAACGCCGGGCTTCCGGCCTTGATTGGCGGGACTCTCAATGTAGGCACGGAAGGGCCACGACGTAACGGCCAGACGAGCACGGGGACGGGTCGGAAATTCCAGGTTCGGATGATGGCCCTGGCTTTTTGTTTGAGCCGAGTCCTCGACGGAGATGCAGTACGCGCCGGCGAGAGTCGCCACCTGCTTCAGGAAATCACGACGCGATGAACGCACAGCGGCCTCAATCGAGCGTAAAGAGGTGGATCGCCAAAAACAACTTCGTCTCAATCCATCATAAACACTTCGCAGCAGGAATGGGTGGCCGGACGGCATAGGGAGCAAACCTGTCTACTCAAACCGAAGGGAATCCATCGACCGCCGGCGCCACATCCGGGCAGGCGTCCATTTCTCTGTAATATCTGATAACAGGAATCGATTTTTGCCAACGGGCAGGAGAGAAACGCCCGCCGCACGATGACTGAAGATACTAGAAAGCAAGCTCACGATTCTGCCCTTGGCATGAATCGTGAGATCTCTCGCCGGGATTTCATGAATGCCACCCTGCTCGCCTCGGGGGACGCGTTGTTGAGCGGGCTGACGCCGCACCAGATGCTAGCCCAACTGGGCAAAGAGGGCTGGACCGGTTACGGCGGCACCGGCGATTACGCCGAATCGAATGGAAACACGTTTGAAGTGATGGCGGCTGGCCACCAGATTCGTGACCATCTCTTCGCCAATCCTCCGCAGGTGGTGGAGGATTCGGGAGAGATCTTCGACTTTGCTATCGTCGGAGGCGGCCTGAGCGGCTTGGCGACCGCCTTGTACGTTCAGCAAAAAGCACCACACGCAAAATCCCTGGTGCTCGAAAATCACCCTATTTTTGGCGGCGAAGCCAAGCGAAACGAATTCATCGTCGACGGTCATCGACTGATCGCTCCCCAGGGTTCTGACCATTTTGATACGCCACAACCCGGTAGCAAGATGGCTGACTTCTATGCCTCCGTCGGCGTGGACGCGAACAAGTTCGAATATCAGAGATGGCAAAGCTCCTCGCCGGAGATTCGCTTAGGCAGGAGTTTCGAACACATTCAGTCGCCTTATGGGCTTTATTTCGGCGCCAACTTTGGCCACCAGGCCGGCATGTGGGCCATCGATCCGTGGGGCAAAAAGCTGGCAGACACTCCGATGCCGGCCAAGATGCGAAGCGAGATCCTCAAATACCGGGAATTAGGCCGTGTGGCCGGCCAGACCCCGCACTCACTCGACGCCATCACTATGGAAGAGTACATGATTCAGAAGTTTGGGCTGAGCCAGGAGACGATCCGGAAATTTCTTGTTCCCGGCCCCGGCGACGGTTTTGGCATTGGCCCGGACGTGCTCTCCGCCTACGCCTTCGGTTTCGGTGGCGACCCGATGAATTACGGAGAAGAGGCAGCTCTGCAGTCGTTTCCCGGAGGCAACGGCGGTTTCGCGCGCCACATGGTCAAGACCCTGCTTCCAGCAGCGATACCCGGCCCACGTACGCTGGAAGCGGTTTGTCGTGGCCGGGTGAATTTCGACGCCCTCGACCAGCCGGGCAACGGAGCACGCATCCGTCTCGGCTCGACAGTCGTGCGCGTCGAACATCAAGGTCCTGCCGGGCAAAGCGAATTCGTGCACCTTACCTACACGCGCAGAGGCAAGGTCTACCGGCTGAGGGCACGTGCGGTGGTCATGGCCGGCGGCAGTTGGACTACCAGGCATATTGTGACGGACTTACCCTCGGAGCAACGTGCTGCCTATGCGCAGTTCTTCCGTTCCCCTTGCATGTTAGTCAATGTTGCTCTGCGGAACTGGCGCTTCCTTTCCAAGCTTGGTATCTCGGGAGCGTTCTGGTACGGCGGATTGGGCATTTACGGATCGGTCCGCAAGTCTCCGACCTTCTCTACCCAGGACAAGACGATCGGTCCGGACTCGCCCGTAGTGATGACCATCAAGGTCCTGTTTTGCCGGCCAGGTTTGTCGATGGTGGAGCAGCAGAATGCGGGGCGCGCCGAACTGCTCTCCACCGCTTACCGGGATTACGAGCGGCGGGTGCGCGAGCAGCTCACAGAGATGTTCGCCGCATCGGGCTTCGACGCCAAGCGGGACATTGCGGGCATCGTGCTCAATCGCTGGGGACACGCCTACTGCAGCCCGCAGCCGGGTTTCTTCTTTGGCCAGGATGGACAACCAGCAAAGCGTGAAATCCTGCGCCGCGCGCCCTTTGGCCGGATTGCATTCGCCAACACGGATCTCTCCGGTGACCCCGGGCATGCGACTGCTATCGAAGAGGGACAGCGTGCGGCCGCTCAGCTGCTAGACCGCATCTCTTAGGTCAAGCACAGCGCCTGGGCCGAAAGATCGGCACCTCCATGCCTGGCGCTCTTCAGTTAGACCGTACAGAGATGCTTCCGGATCAACGGTCAAGCCGGCAATTACTTGTGCGGGCGAAAACGACCGCACGGAGAGTACACTGCCGTTCGGTGGAGGATATGGGCTTGGCCTAACGAATACCAGGACGCGGCTGGAAAAACTCTATGGAGAACAAGGCGTCATCACGGTCTCTGCCGCGCGGCAAGACCGATTCTTAGCTCGATCCAATCCTCTGACCAAGGAATCTTCGATAACTTCTCACAGGATGGACCATGACTCTTCGGATTTTGGTGGTTGACGATGAGCCGTTAGCTCGAATTGGCATCACTGCGCGGTTAAGCGCCTATTCCGACATGCTCGTGGTTGGGGAGTGCGGTACCGGGGAGGAGGCGCTCCTGAAGATTCCACAAGTGTCGCCCGATCTGATCTTTGTCGACGTGGAAATGCCGGGCATCTCCGGATTGGATCTGCTACGAGCGCTGCCCAAGGATCACGCCCGGTGCATAGTGTTCCTTACCGCGCACGAGGAGTATGCCCTGGACGCGTTTCACGTGGAGGCACTCGACTATCTCCTCAAGCCCATTGACGACGAACGATTTGCGGCCTGCATCGACCGTGCACGGCGCATGTTATCTCTTCACCGGCAAGAGGCCAATTTCGAACGGCTTTATGGACTTCTAGCGATCGCAGACAAACAGGACAATGAAGGGTTGATCAAGCGCTTTCCGGTGCGCCGGGGTAATGAGTTTACCTTCGTCCCAGCCGGAGATGTGGATTGGATCGAAGGATTGGGTGACTATGCTGGATTGCACGTCGGCAATACGACGCACTTGATACGAGAACCTCTCACTTCGCTGGAAGCACGCCTTGACCGGAGGCAGTTCGTGCGGATTCACCGTTCAACCATTGTTCAGGTGGAGCGCACTGTCCGCGTGGAACCTTTAGCAAATCGAGATGCAGTTCTAACGCTGCGTAGTGGCAAGATGTTGCGCGTAAGCCGAACTTATCGCTCACGTCTACAAGAGCTGCTGCATTCGCCTTAGCGGAGGTTTCAACAACGCGAATTCCCGTAGGCGCTGAAGCAATAATTCGCCTTCGATCGTGGTACCAGGAAAATCCGGCGGATTCTCCCATGGCCTGTAGGTCCATTTGCTCCACAAGACTGGTTTCTGAGTATCCAGCTCCCAGAAGTCATTGCGGTTTTCCATCAAGGGAAAGCAATAGTGCGTGATGGGATTCTCCAGCGAATTGGAGCCGGTCATTTGAGAAAAGCCTATCAGTTGATGATGAATTCCCAATTCTGCCGCAGCAATTGCGTATCCCCACATATCACTCAGCCAGCCAGTGCCGCTGAGCGCCTCCCTGCAGACAGGATCGGCTGCGATCTCTATCGATTTCTGCAGCCAGCAAACGGCCAACTCAGCGAGGCAGGCCCGATTGATACAGATGTAGATCCCCACTGGCTGAACCCGGGCACGGATTTCCTGTCGGCAGTGACGGTCAATCACTGTACGGTTCCCGGGGATGTCGACACTCATATAGTCGTGCTCTTCAGAATAAGCGTGGCCCGCTGTCAATGGGCCGGGATCGACCACCGGCCGGACAAACATGGAATCAGGGTCGACGATGAGGACCGTTTCATCTCGAGGCCCGTCGAGCGCAGCCCACTCCGCGATTCCACCTGGTTTGTTCAGGGTAAGAAGGGGTGCGTTGGGAACGGAATCTTTGTAGTTTGCGACGCGGACGCTGTTGCAGGTGAATTTGATTTCCGGTTCGTCTGTGGCAGCAACCAGGGCGGTTAATTCCGCGTGCATGCCCGCTTGCACATAGGTGTAGCGAAGGAACTCCGCTTGCCACCAATGGTAGGTTGTATTTTCACAGCTGAAAACTACCCGCACCGGGATAGTGTAGAGGACGTTGTCAGCAAGGAACAAGCTGGGATCCGTAGAGTGGGAACCCGGGAACCAATGTTTCGAGAGGCTGTGCTGTGGGTAAGATTTCCGGGCGAGGCCTACTCACCTGCGATGGAATCGAGACAAGTTGGCGATTTCCAAGATCCATATATAATTGCCACGCTAATGGGTTCGCCTCAAAATCGCTTACAAGCTTTTTCGGCTCTTGCCAACGGAGAATGAACCAATGTCCTCGCCTGGTTATCCCATCGAACCGGTTCAACCGATCCAACCGCTCGTCAAGCACTCGAGCGAACCGCCGGCCCAGCGGCCGACTGTGCCGCCATTGGTGCCGCCGATACAACGCCCGACCGTGCCGCCACCGGCGCCGCCGGTACGAGAGCCGTCTCGTACCCCACTGATACCGCCGGTACGAGAGCCGTCTCGTACCCCACTGGTGCCGCCGGTAAAAGAGCCGTCTCCTCGTCCCCCACTTAGGCCTCCGGTACAAGAGCCGTCTCGTACCCCACTGGTACCGCCGATCCAACGGCCCGATTGAACCGCCACTCAGACCGCTTCTTTTCTGTAGATGACGACGCAACTGCTCCATCAACGACCCGAGACTGCTCTCGATTGGCAATTCGACCCGCCGGCAGAGGTTTTGCAATCTCGCCTGTTTTCTGCCGGCGGATATCTCGTGGTTCGCGGATTATTTGACGACGAGACGCTAAGAGACATGCGCGCGGAGGCGGAGCAAGTGCGGATGGAAGCTCAACGGATGCTGGTGACGGATTCGGACGGAACGGAAGGCCGGGGCGGCTTTCCGGCACGGGCCTATCTATCAGGCCCTGGCCGCGACCTTCATTGGGGGCTGCACGGGTGCCAACAGATGGCCGAGACGCTGGCGGGCGTTTGCGGGCTTGGCGTTTCCGCGTCGGGCTCTGGGACTTATTCGTATTACGAGCAGAGTGGAGACTTTCTCGCCATCCATCGGGATGTTCTGCAGTGCGATATCGCCATCATCACGTCACTCACCACGTGCAGGATGGATTGCCCAGCAGGCGAGTTGGTCGTCTATCCCGATTTGATTCGCGAACCGTTGTCGAGGATCCGCGCGGCAGGAAGGAGCGCGGGCATTTCGGTTCCGCTCGATCGAGGGCACACGATGATTCTGCTGGGTGGGATTCTGCCCCATGAAGTTGCTCCCACATTTCCCGGCCAGGAGCGCGTCGTGGCCATCAATTGCTATCGCGCATTGACAGCCACTCCTTTGGATCCACAGAGCTGTTCAGATGAGCGGATGTAGTCTGGGATCTCTACCCCAAGAAAAAACTGATTTGGGCACCGGCCTCAGCGTAGCGGAGTCTCCGGAGGAGCTTTTCGTGACCCACCTCAACGGCATCGCAGCCATATTCGAGGTTGTGTCACCGGCCGCGGCGTGCAAGGTATAATCCGCCTCAAATGGCACTGGCCGCGGGCGCGAAAGTGGATGGCTATGAAGTTCTGGGCCTGTTGGGCGCGGGTGGGATGGGGGAGGTTTACCGCGCCCGCGATCCGGTCTTGAAGCGAGACGTGGCGATTAAGGTTCTTCCGCCCTTTGTTGCGAAAGACCCGGACCGCTTGTGGCGCTTTGAGCAGGAGGCACAGGCGGCCGCGGCTCTGAACCATCCAAACATCCTTGCGGTTTATCGCTTCGGCGTGTTCGAGGGAGCGCCCTACCTGGTCTCTGAGCTGCTGGTAGGCGAGACTCTGCGACAGCAGTTGAACCATGGTCCCATATCGCTTCGGCGGGCGATCGACCTAGGCGTTCAGATCGCTCATGGGCTGGCGGTCGCGCACGACAAAGGCATCGTTCATCGGGACTTGAAACCGGAGAACCTCTTCGTCACCAGGGAAGGCCGGGTCAAGATTCTGGACTTCGGCCTGGCGAAATTGATGAACCCGCAAGCAGGCAAGGACGACAGCGGGCCGACGCAGACGTACGAAACCGATCCTGGCTCGGTGATGGGCACGGCCGGCTACATGTCTCCGGAAATGGTGCGCGGAGAGATGGTCGATCATCGGGCCGATATCTTCGCGTTTGGCTCCATCCTTTATGAGATGTTGGCCGGCAAGCGCGCTTTTCAGCATTCGACGTCAGCGGAGACGATGACGGCTATCTTGCGTGAAGATCCGCCGAGCGTTTCGCAGATCGCACGCAGCGCGCCTCCTGGGTTGCAGCGCGTTGTCCATCGCTGCCTGGAGAAGAACGCCGAGCGACGCTTCCAATCCTCTTCGGACCTGGCCTTCGCGCTGGAAGCCCTGTCCGAGTCGGGTATTTCGTCGGCGGCTGCCATCGCAGGGTCAGAACAGCGTCAGCCGCGAAAAGCAGTGGCCTGGTGGATCGCACTCGCCGCGGTGGTTGCAGCATCCATCGCCGTGTACTACTGGATCGCAGATCGCGCGCCAGCGCCGTTTGCTCACTACTCACTGCAAAGAGTGATCGATAGCAAACACGTAGGGAGTATCGCCATCTCGCCGGACGGTATCTATCTGGCGGCGGTATTGAATGACGAGAATAGTGCGCAGACGCTCTTGCTACACCACATTCCGACGAACAGCCAACGAGCGATTGTCCAGGATCCAGCCTACACCTATCATCACGTCACGTTTTCTCCGGATGGCAGCTACATCTATTTCCGGATCGACGCCCTGGGGCAGCCCAGTCCCAATCGCTCGGACGAATACAGGATACCGGTTCTCGGCGGTCAGCCGACCCGAGTGATTGCCGGTATCGATTTCCCTCTCACCTTCATCGATGGGGGCCAAAGAGTGTGTTTCTATCGAAAGGACCTCACCGCGGGCTCGTACCAATTCCTCAGCGCCAACGCGGACGGCAGCGACCAGCAGGTTCTCGCAAACGGGAGAAATCCATTTCCAGAGCTTGCCGTTTGCGCTCCGAGCGGCAGATTCGCTGTTCTGGAAGACTCGCTTGGCAATGTCGAGAGCCTCGAGTTCGGCTCGGGATCGACGCATACCGTAGCTTCCTCCGCCGCGCTCAGCGGATTCTTGAATGACATGCAGTGGATCCCAAACGGGAAAGGTCTCTTTATAACCGGGTGGGAAAAGATCGACTTTGCCCCGGTCAGCTTTCTTTCCTATCCGTCGGGAAAGGTGCGACAGATCACGAACGACCTAAGCGTGTACTCGGGCATCAGTCTGACCGCCAATGCCAGGACCATCGCAACCACGCAAAACGATTTGAACGCAAGATTCGCAGAACTCCCTCTGGCGGGCGCGCTGCAGGAAGACCAAACCGGCGAACTGGTGTGGTTCAGCTGGCTGGATAACAACACAATTGTGGCCAACGGCGCTGGAGACCTGAGGGTAATCAATCTTCTCAAACACGAGACGACTGCAGTGAATGTAAAGCAAGGATATATGTTCGGCCAACCGTCTCGCTGTGGGCTGGACACTATGGTCCTGGTCGGCGCCGCTCTCCAGGGGGATATTCGTCGCGTCTATACACTCCACCTGGATGGCAGCGGATTGACACAGGTGACGAACGGACCGACGGATTCATTGCCGGAGTGCACAGCGGATGGCGAATGGCTCTTCTATGCCGATGCCACGGACGGGAACAATCCGATTCTGATGCGGCAGTCGCTTCGGGGCGGGGCTGCGCAGAAAGTGGCGCAAGGGCGTATATGGTTTGACGTTTCTTCGGATGGCAAATTGCTGGCAACTGCCGGCGTCGGCAAAGGTGCGCCGCTGCAGATCGTTTCGCTCGATTCTCTGCGAACGATTCGAAGCTTCGCTACCCGTGATTTTGACGATTTTGACCGCTTCGCATTTTCAGCCGACAACAAGAGCATCTTCTACGTCACCGAGAAAGGCGCGGACGCAACGATCTGGCGGCAACCGCTGGAGACGGCTACTCCCGTGAAAGTGGCCAGCCTGCCAGGGAGGACGGTGAATTGGATTCGGCCATCACCGGACGGCAAAAAGCTTGGCCTCATCCTTGAGGCGCCCACCTCAGAGGCCGTCCTTCTTCACGATGTCCGGTGATTGCCTGCATGCCATTCGTTGTTTTGCACGGGTACTGCCCACCTGGTCGCCGGGTTTCTGTCTCCCACTAAGGTCTACGAGACTGACCGGAAGCGGTCAGTTCAGGCGGGGCCGACAAGCTACCAGCCGAATTGTGAAACCCAGAAACGCCAACGAATGACCGGAAAGCATCGTCTCCGGTGAGCCTTGTGGTGATTGCGGGGCCGCAGGGTATAGCGGAATATGACTGCGAAGGTCCTACAAGGAGGCTGCGGCAATGAACGATCAGGCGTGGTTGGAGGGCCGGAAGAATGGTCGGATCGATCGGTTCCGGGGGGCCAAGAACGAATATGCCTGGGTGGTGTTGCTAAACGAGGGATATTCCCGGAGCTATTCCCTCGGATATCGCCACGGTTGGACGCGTCCCGATGAGGGACCGCTGTGAACCGGTCGTCCTCCTCGCCGGGCTCCGCCAGCAGATCTCGATAGATCTCGTGGTCGCCTCCTCTCGTTGCGTTAGTGATTCGGCAGGCCGATGGCGTTCGTGACAATATCCTGTGCCATGGCGACGCGTGCAGTTCACCGTATTTACCGTCAGGGTATTTACCCTCCCACCGTTCCACGCCAGCCCCAACATCCGGCAACTGTCACGCCCGACTTTTTTTGACCGTGCAGACCGTCTACGTGATCCAACTCTCCGGCCCGTAAAAGGCATCCAATTACCGCTCAGCCTAAACGGCCACTGAGACACAAGTCACCTCACTACGACATTAACGACTGGAGAATTCAAATGAAACCGTCCGCCCCCTTCCTCCGAAATGTTGCCATCGCTTGTGCGATTGCGTGCGTTTCGCTAGGCGCATATGCCAAAAAAATCGAGCTAAAGGCCACATTGCTGTCCTCGACAGAAGTACCTCCCAACGATAGCAAGGGTCATGGAATGCTGAAAGCAACACTGAATACGACAACCGATGAGCTTACTTATCACATAACGTTTGAGGATCTGACGGGTCCTGCCGCAGCAGCCCACTTTCACGGTCCCGCAATGCCGGGCGAGAACGCCGGCGTCCAGGTTCCCATCAAGGAAAGCCCCATTGTGAGTCCGATCAAGGGCACGGCGACTCTCAATGCTGATCAGGTGAAGGATCTGCTGGCTGGCAAATGGTATTTCAACGTGCATACCAAGGAGCATCCAGGCGGTGAGATCCGCGGCCAAATAGAGAAGTAGTCGGGAGAGTTGGAGTTTCGGTTCGGGAGGGTTCGGGACCCCTCCCCGGTCAGCATGCCGTAAGCGGGATGCGGCGGTCCCTTCTGTGTTTCGCCGTACCAGGCGTTCGGAATGGCGGTCATCATGGCCGGGACATGAAAGCCATTCCTGCGCCTCAAGCTCCGTTAATTGCTCTTGCGCAGAAGCCGGATGACTGCGACGCTGGCATGCGGAAACACCATTTCGAAGTTAGACCCTACCTGAATCTGATTGGTCACAGTCACTACTGCATGTGGCTGCCGCACGCAGCCAAAAGAGGCTCACCGCTACAAGGGTGGCCGGCTTTACTCGTCGCATGCGCGCGCTTTGTCTCCGATTGGCGTTTCCTGAGTCTGAAATACCGGACGAACTATATAAGAGCCGCCCAAATGACGATCGTCGATTCGATGCGACGCACAATCGCGTTCCCCTTCTGAGTCGTTCATTTGGCTATCTCTTCAGTGCCAGAGGCCAAGGACGGCATGGAAAACGAACTTGCACTACATTACACCTTATGGTGTAATGTTTTTCATGGACCAGCTCACTGATGTGCTAACGGCCATTTCGCACCCCTCGCGGCGAGCGATTATCGGGCAACTTGCAGCCGGCCCGGCGCGGTTTACGGATATTGCAAAACCATTCGACACCGCCCTGAACTCGGTGACCAAGCACCTAAAGCTCCTTGAGCGAGCCGGACTGATCGAGCGCACGAAACGAGGACGTGAAGTGTTTATCTCATTCCGAGCGGAACCACTTCGCGAGGTAGCGGGGTGGGTGCATGAGTATGAGCGGTTCTGGAACCAACGTCTCGATCAGTTTGAGCAGTATTTCAAGGACAAAAGGAAGAAGGAGAAGAAGCGATGAAGAACTCCAGGAAGACCATTGAATTCAAGTTTGAACGAACAATCCGGGCTTCTCCGGATGAGGTGTTCGATGCGTGGCTGGATCCAAAGATACCGGGCAATCCCTGGAACATGGCTGACAAGCTGCTCTTAAATCCACGAGTAGATGGGTTCTTTTACTGGAACGTCAAGGGGACGTCCCATTACGGGCGATTCACCGAGGTAGAGCGACCGGACCGAATTCAGCATACCTGGGTGTCACCCAACACCCTGGGAGAAGAGTCGACGGTTACGGTGACCTTTGAGAAAAAGGGAGAAGACACTCTGATGACCCTGGTGCATCCCGACCTCCCGGATCATGACAAGGCAAGATCACACGAGCAAGGGTGGAATTACTTCTTGGGGATTTTCCCTGAGCAATTTGGCGTTGCCCTAAGCAAGAGAGGCTAAAAGGGACTGTCATGAAAGAAAGTAACGGCAAAACCAAGGAAACTCGCGGATACGCACCAATCCATGGCGTGGAGATGTATTACGCCAGATGAGATCCAGCAGGAGAAGCATATGCCAGTAGCTGTATTGGGAAACGCTTCGGCGATCACAGTTCCACGGCAAGATCGGGACAGCATTCGTAGATTTTATGGTGATGTCCTTGGAGGCAAGATTGTGAAAGAGGACAACGAAAAAGACATTTTTCGTCTCGAAGAAGAATTCTTTATTTTGTTTCGCTACGGGGATGTCGCTGATGAGAGCGAATTCTTACGATCGCCAAGGAGAGCGCTCTGGCTGCAAATCAAGTCTGACAACGTAGAAGAAATGACGCGGAAGATTCTCGATTTCGGTGCCAGGAAGATTGATCTACCATCTGGACTCCCCGAGTCGGTCCCTTACCTTTATTTTCAAGCGCCAGGGGGACAATGCTTCCAGTTGCTCCCAATCAACGAGGACCAAGCCTATTACAAGGGAGCCGGAGACGGCTCGAACATAGCAATGGAAAAAGAGGCCGAGGCCCTCAAGGAGAAAGCGATGAGCGAGTGGACATCAAGGCGTCACCAAAAACAATCTGCAACGCTTTAACTGAACAGTGCCGCCTGCGTGGCCCAAAGCCACTTTAGGAAGGATTGGGATCGGGCTTTCGGAGATTTTTCCGAAACACTGGCCTATGGTGACGACTCAGGCTGCCGGATATCGAAGTTTTCCACGATGAACCAGTAGCAGAATATGCCTGCGAGCAGGACAACGACGGCCAACCCGAAGCCGGGAGCATAAGAGCCAGTGCGGCTGATGAGCACGCCGGTGAGCAACGGCGCTAAAACGCCCGCAAGGTTGCCGGCAAAGTTTTCAAAGCCGGTCCAAAGGCCCACGTCTTCCTGGGGCGCGCAGCACTGCAGGATGACCAGCAGATTGCCAGTGGCGAGACCGACCAGCGAAGCGCCGGCGAGGAGAAACACCGCCGTGTTGGCACTCTGCACATGGGACGCAGGAATGAGCAACAGGCCACAGAGAAAGGCTACGGTGACGATTCCCTTCCGGGTCCGCGTTTCACTCCAGCCGTGGGCGGTGAGGCGGTCGGCGATCCAGCCGCCCAGGGGTTCGCTGGCCCCAAAGACGAAATAGGGCAGCGCGGAGAAGAAGCCGGCACGCAGGATGGTCAAGTGACGCACGGTCACCAGGTAGTCGGGCAGCCAGGTGACAAACAGGTACCAGTAGTAGTCGAAACAAAAGAAACCGAGACAGATACCGATCAGGTTGCGATTGGTCAACAGGCGACGCAGTGCTCGCCCTTGATCGCGGCCCGAGGATGGCGGCCGCGCACGCTGAATGAGCCGGCCTTTCGTCGCCCATAGCCAGGGAATCACCCACAACAGCGCAGTGAACCCGATCAACCGAAAGCTCAGGCGCCAGCCGAAGTGGACCAGCAGCCAGGGGATGGTCAGCCCACCCAGCACCAGGCCCATACGGGTGCCGAAGTCGAAGATGCCGCAAGGTAGACCGCGCTCCGTGGAGGCAAAGAGGATGCTCACGATTTTGGTACCGCCGGGCAGGTAGATGGACTCCCCGATACCGAGCAGCAGGCGAAAGAGGATGAGCACACCGAGGCTGGTGGCGAAGCCGGTCAAGCCCTGCCCGAGAGACCAGAGCACGAAAGCGAAGAAGTAGAGCCAGCGCAGGTTGACGCGGTCAGCGGTCCAGCCCACCGGGATTTGCATGAACGCGTAGGTCCAAAAGAACGCCGAGAGCAACAGCCCTTTGCTTTCCGGGCCCAGATGCAGGTCTTTGGAGATCAGCGGCAAAGCCAATGAAATGCTGGAGCGGTCAAGATAGTTGATCAGCGAGGCTATGAAGAGAAGCCATACTATCGTCCAGCGGCGGGAAGCCGCGACAATAGGAGCTTGCTGGGATGGGAGCCTGGGCATGCGTACCGATTCTATGCTGTTTTGCGCTCTTCCCAGTGTTTTCGAGTGGCCCGGGGAGAAAGAAATTTACCAAAACTACCCTTCGCGTTTCAGAGCCTTAAACCAGCACTCGGTCTAACAGTTGGCTCACCGCCCGGTTGCTTTCCATGAATGCGTTCCGATGATCCATGGCGCCGGCAAGATCCGAGTGTGAGAACGCAATTCTTCCAAAAGTGCCGGCGCGGAGCGCCTCACGCGGAGCAGGATTGCCGTTTAGCCCGAAGAAAAAGCCTGGCTGCGGATTAATGAACGGGTGGCCCCACCGGTTGAGAACGATTCCTACGATGTCCCGCTTTGCGTCGAAACCCGAAGCAGCGAACATGTCCGTCATCTGCTCACGGATCTGCCGTTCGTATTCCATGAAAGGGGTCGACAGCAGCTCCGCGCGGCCCCGCATACCCTGCTCGGCCACCGGAAGTCCCGGCTTGGCAAAGTCCACAAAGAAGGTGAGCACCGTGGGAAGATCAGGGCCAACCAGGGGCGTATCCACACCGAACTGAGCATCTTTACGAACATTTATAGAGCGGCCGAACCCCTCGAACCAGCCGCCACCGGAGAGCCCCAGGTCATAGAGAAAGCGCCAGTTGCGAACTGCAACGTTGGCGACCAGGTAGGGCGAATAGTGGAACTGGGCATACGCATCGCGCCGCGGCTCGTCCAGGTCTCGCACCACATGCTTCGTCATCCATCCCCCTCCAGCCATAACTACTGTCCTGGCCTTGATTCGTTGGAGGCGGCCATCCTTTACATAAATCAGCGAAACAAACTCCGACTTGTTTGGCTCTCCCATGTGCTCAACCCGCGCTACCGTCGAGTTCAGTCGCAACCGGACGCGCTGCCCTGGCTGATCCAGGGCGCCGAAGTTGACCGGGTTTTTCCAAACTGCCTCCATGGTCCCTGGGCCATCGATGGCTGTTGGAATCAGCGTTTTGACCAGCAGCCGCGTCATGCCGGAGTTTCCACCGGGGAACATCTGGATACCTGTCGCCATACTGTCATCCGTCGTCGGAATTGTTTTGCTCCATTCGTAGATAAGAAAAGCCGACAGCACGTCGGGGCCGAGACCGAATCCTCCTGAGGTTTCGTTTGTGGTCAGCAGGCGTATCGTCTCTCGGCTCACGCCGAAAGTGCGCACTTGATAATCTTCAATCGTCATGCTGTCCAATTGGCGCGAAACCGCGTCGCCCGGATAGTCGTAGACCAATGGGGGCGCAACATACCGTTCATGTTGCAATGCCAGCATCTCCTGGCGGGTGGTTTCTGAGAACGGCGTCCCCTCTAGATTTTTTCCCCAAGGATCTTTAACCCAAATGCCCGGCCGATGACCGAACTTTGCGCCGAAGAAGAAGCCATACGCGGCTTTGCCGTGGATGTTGCCTTCTCCGTATGGGCTCCGTGGTAACGAAATCTCCGGAGAAGGTCCATGCCACTCCTGGTACGACTTGAACGCGCCCCAATCCAGCCCCATGGATTGGTAGACCCCGCTTAAGAAGCTGTCAGGATAAGGGGGCTGGAAGTGCACAGATGCCTGAGGAGCATAGAGACGATGCCCATCCACGAGAAACTCGTTACGCTTTGCCACACCGCCAAAAATGCTCGCGTTGTCGAGGACGATACAGTTGCGATTGGCCCGCGCTCGTTGTTGGAAAAATAAGGCCGCAGACAAGCCGGAAAAGCCCCCTCCGACGATGGCACAATCGTAGATCTCGCCGGTGTCACTGACTTGCGAAGGGACGCTGTCATAAGCGCCGTCGCGAACTGCATGAGCATTGTGCACTACCTGCTCACTGTTGCCGGCGGAGGTTTTATAGTCGCCCTCGCCGGTGTACCCACTCCAGGCGGCTGCCTCGGCCACGTTTCCTTGAGCAAGCAGTTGGAGGGGAGAAGAGGCCGTTAACAACGCAGTTGAGGCGACCAGCGCCCCCTCTAGAAAGTCGCGTCGAGAAATCGACTCACCGAGACCAAGAACCTTGTCCAGGTGCGGGCAGCGCTTTGACATGAGATTCTCCCTTCTCTTAACGGGCGAACCCCCTTGTGCGCTTTACGAAGGCGTCCGCCACGGCGATTCTGGGTTTGCCGCAAAATTCGGACGCCCTGTCCTCAATAGTAGATTTTGAGCGCGAATTGGATTTCACGCTGGTCGTTCTGACCGTCGCGTACCGAAGTGATTTTTCCGAAGTTCGTCGTGTTGAGGAAATTAAGTGCCCCCGGGGCGGCTACTACGCCGTTACCCGAAAACCCAGGGAGTGAAAAGTTTGGATGATTGGTCAAGTTAAAGAATTCCGAGCGGAACTCTACCCGGACTCGCTCGGTCACAACAAACTGCTTGAACAGCGAGAAGTCGAAGCGATGGAATCCCGGTCCGCGGAAATTGCTCGGCGACCCGCCCAGCGGACTGTAATCTGATTGACCAATGTCAGTGGCTATCGGAGGGTTGGTGTACGCCTCCGGATTGAGCCACTGATTGACATTGTGAGGACCGGTATAAATATACTGACCAGGCACTTTGTCTGCAAAGCAGCCAAAGCCTGAAGTCGTGGTGATAGGACAGGGGACTGTTCCGGGTTGTCCGTCCTGGAGGGTCAGAATCCCGTTGGTATCCCAACCTCCGAGAATGGCGTTCGCCACCTTCCCCCCGTTGCTCAGGAAGCGTCTGTTACGGCCAACAGGCAACTCGTAGGTCCCACTCACGTGAATCACCTTTTGGGTGTCGAACTCGCATCGCCCGAAGTCGCCATGCTTGCCAAAGCCAGGCAGAAACGGTGCACGATATCCCGTCAACGCGGTGGTATTTAGAACGTCCACGGCGTCGGTCATACAGCTGGACCACGTGAAATTACCCAGGACATAGAGCCCTTGATTAAGCCGGTGCTCATAATTTGTTTGCAGCCCGTTGTAGTGGCTGTTGGTGCCAAAACTTGTGTAGGTCATTCCCGAAAAATCGGGATATGGCGAGTAGGCTAATGAATTCAATCCAGGAGGCAAAATCTCTCTCGGTGTGTTCGGGTTGACGTAGCTCCCCAGGTGATGCACGGTGTTGCCTATATAGCCGACCTGGAGGGTGTCATTGCTCGTGAGTTGGTATTGCAACGTCAGGTTATAACCCTGGGTATTAGGGGTCTTCAAGTGGTAGTCCTCACCGAGGAATCCTACGCCTCCGGGTTCGACTTGCGCTGAATTCAAGGAGATCGCGGTGAGACCTGTGGTGAGGGTACCAATCGCCCCATTAGAGAAGGTGATCGGCGCATTCGGCGTCATGTAAGGGTAGTTCAGGTTGAATTGGAACGGGAAGTCAACGTAGGTCTCTACCACTGAATTCTCGAAGCCCCCGTAGAAGATTCCATATCCACCACGAGCCACGAACTTCGGCGTAACCTGGTACGCGAATCCGACGCGAGGCGCAAAATTGGCTTTTTGCGATACCCCGAGCCCTGGTTGGCTGGAGCAGGCTATGTTTATGTTGTCCAGGGCTGCCGCCGCGCGAAAGTCTGGAGAGAGGGGTGTGTTGCAACCCGCCTGCGCGATCAGAAAGTCCGATGACCCGTTCGCTCCCCCGCCCGGTAGAAAATTGGACTGTGCCCCGTTTTTTGCAATCAACTGCCCAAAATATTCGTATCGCACACCCAGGTTCAAAGTGAGCTTCTTGGTGACCTTAACATCGTCCTGGAAATAACCCGCGAGGTAGTTATGTTTCATGGAGGTATTCGCGACGTTAGAATCACTTATGCTGTCGGCACCCCCAACATAGTCGGCCGCGCCGGCTACGGTTCCGGGGATCGGCGTAAGCAGCATCTGGGCCAACCCTGTGTTGCCTCCCGTGGTGGTGGGCACTTCGGTGTAGAGGCCGCTGAAGGTCCAGCTTCCCCTGCCATTCGGAGGCTGAAGAATCGCGAATCCCAGCCGTTGCCACTGGAATCCCACCTTGAAGGTTTCGCGTCCCATCGTTCTGGTCACGTTGTCCGAAATTTGCGTGTTGGTGCTTAGTTCGATCGAGGGCAAGTATCCACTGCTGCCGAGGTTCCCAAGTCCTGTGGGGAAGATACCGCCCAGGCCACCGTTTGACTCTCCTTCGGGCACTCCCGGTATGCCGTACTGAGCGGGGATGCCAGAAGTATTGGCATTGGGTTGCAGGCGCGTCACGCTGAGCCGGTTGTAGCCCAGGCGAACTTCATTCACCAAGTTCGGCGAAAACACATGCGTCTCGCCCAGCGCCGCACTGTAGGTCGTCGCGTGTTGGTTCCCGCTGGAAAATGATCCTCCGTCCGCTATCCCTCCGAATGGACCGGGAATGAATTGTGGGTTGTCCACGTAACTGAAGCGCCCGAAAATATTATCTTTGTTGCCAAACGCCTGGTCGACGCGAGCATCCATCTGGTTGACGGTATTCGTCGAAATCGGATTCGATCCATAGTTATTGAAGAGTCCCGTGTTGTTTGCGGCAGGATAGAGTTTTGCCAGGGCGATTGAATTGGCTTCCAGCCGGCCTGCAGGCAATATATTGCCGGCAAATATCTCGCGTGCATAGCCGATGTTCGATCCGGTCGTTGAACCCGAAGGGCAGGGAGCGGTAATTCCTGATACCGGATCCTGAACGCCGCAGGAGATAGCGCGCGTCGTGGAAGGGTCGAAGATCTGACCCAGCGCAAAATTCCTGCCCAGTATGTCCGTTACCGTGCCTCCCTGGCCCAGCAACTCCGAAAAGTTTGTAAAACCACTGCTAACTTCGGTCGCGGTCGGAACCGTGCTGGTGTAGGGGATCGCCTGGTTGGCACGCGTGCCTTCATAATCTACGAAGAAGAAGGTCTTGTTGTGAATAATCGGGCCTCCCAGCGTGGCCCCGAACTGGTTCTGCTGAAATCTACCTTTTGCCAGCCCATTCGCATTTTCAAAATAATTGGCGGCGTCCAGGGCATCGTTGCGAAAGAATTCCCATGCCGCCCCATGAAATTGATTCGTACCTGACTTGATCGTGGCATTCAAAACCGCGCCCGCCGAACGGCCCGTATCCGCGCTGTAATCGTTGGTCGAGACCTTAAACTCCTGAATCGCATCCACCGGGGGCTTAATGGCATAGTTGGTCCCGTTGAGAAAGTCCACCAGGTTGGAATTGTTGTCGATTCCGTCGAGCAAGTAGTTGTTTTGCGCCGGCCGCAGTCCGTTCGCGGAGAAAGCTCCGCTGCTGCCCAAGCCCCGCGTGTCTTGCTGGCCCTGGTTAACACCTGCTGCGAGTTGCGCCAGGAAGGTATAGTTGCGCCCATTCAATGGCAGGTCGTTGATCGCCTGCTCCCCGATCACCTGCCCCACCGAAGCATCCTGCGTTTGCAGCTCGGGGGGCGCAGCGTCCACCGTCACCGTCTCGCTGGTCTTTCCCAAGGTCATCAAGAGGTCGACTTGTACTTTTTGTTGCACATCTACGGTGACATTGTTCTGTTGTGTCTTTTCAAAACCAGTCATTTCCGCCGACACAGAGTACTGCCCGATCCTCACCGGTGAGAACGTGTACTCTCCAGCCGATTTGGTCGTTGTCGAAATTGACTGGCCGGTGCCTGAATTCGTAAGGGTCACGTTGACGCCGGGTATCACGGAACCACTGGTGTCCCGCACCGTTCCCGATATCGAACCCGTATCTACTTGACAAAGGGCCACTGCGGGCAAAATCAGACTCAACGAGAAGAGGGTAAGAAGACGAGCCATTTTGCAGTGGATCGGACCGAGTGACATGGCGGCCATGTTGCTTCCTTTCGCTACGTTAGGACCCTAACCCGTTCGCCACAAAGCTTCCTCTCACTCCAAGAACGCAAGCACGAGATGAAGGGAAGATGTGGAGCTCTCCTGAAACCCTTGATGAAGGGTGGTGCAAAACATTGAACTGCTTGATCCTGGCGCTTGATGCCCGAGGCAACTGCGGGAGCCTTACGAATTCTGCCGTGGGGATTACGAAACCTATCGTTTCATAGGGTTGAAGTATTGACCGCTTGTGAATCTGAAGTCAAGAAGATTTTCACATACAAGCAGAGGCAAGCAATCGAAACCAGTTTTTGAGAGGAAGCCAAGCGGAGGAAACGCGCCTACGTTGCGTAATCGAACTGTACAGCGACGCTTTGTGAGCGGAATGCCGTGGGTGTTGGACCTCGACTGGTGGTCTTCGATCGCTGTCAATTATGTGATTGTTGTTTACGTATGCTTACGATATACTTCCGCAGCGATTCCGGTTTAGCCGATTCCGGGAAGCAAGCGGGTGGTTCATCCCTGTTCCTCAGGCCGTTGACCCACTAGAAAGGTAATGGAGCTCCCTAGGAATGCCAGAATCCCAACCAGTGGCCGCAGCAGCTGACCGCCACGACGAGCCCGTATATACCCTGCAGGAGATTTTTCAGCAGCCCCTGCTGTGGCCCTCGACCGTGGCCCGGGTTGGCGCCGCTGCTCAACAGGTGAACCTGGCTTTCGATAAGGCCCATGTATTGTTGACCGGCGCCGGAAGTTCGGCGTATGCGGCCTCCGCCGTGGCTTCGGCGTGGCCGCGAGCCGTTGCTGTTCCTACCACTGACCTTCTCATCGATCCCGAGCGATACCTGGTCGACGTGGATGCCATTATCTCTCTTGCGCGCTCCGGCAATAGCCCGGAAAGTGCCGCGGTCGTAGAGCGGGTTCGCACCCTTCGTCCGAACATTCTTCAGGTCGCCATCACCTGCAACAGGGAGAGCTCCTTGGTGCAATCCGGGCTGAATGGGCTCATCGTCCTCGATCCGCGCACCAATGATCGCAGCCTGGTGATGACCGGTGCATTTTCTAATCTTGTCCTGGCCGGACTCTCTCTAGCGCAGCCCCAGGCCGCTGCGCACTCGACCGATCTGGCGAGCGACCGCGGCAAGACGCTGTTGCCAGTGATCGATAAGGAGTGCCATCGCATAGCCGCTCGCGTCCGCGATCGCATCGTGGTGCTGGCTTCGTCGCCCTTGCTGGGCTGGGTGCGTGAGGCCGGGCTCAAGATATTGGAAATGACCGCGGGACATTTCCCCGTGGTTACCGAGACCTATCTCGGCCTTCGCCACGGTCCCATGTCTTTTCTCCGGGCCGATACGCTTGTCCTATGCCTGCTCTCGAGCGACCCCGTTCGCCGGCTCTACGAGATAGACCTCATCCAGGAGCTTCGCTCCAAGAGGCTTGGATATTCCGTGGGCATCGCCGACCCGGTCGAGTACGGCAGTGTATTTGACGAAGTTATCCCTGCCGTCCTTCCCGAGGCGCCAGACGATATGCGGACACCCTTTGAAATCCTGATTCCGCAGCTCCTCGGATACCACCTGAGCCGGGGCTTGGGGCTGAACCCTGACAACCCGAGTCCCGATGGCGTAATCACCCGTGTGGTTCAAGGGGTCACGATTCATGTTGGGATTAAAGAGTAGGGCAGCGCGGGGCGCCCCGGCAGCCTGCAAGAAGGGCTCTGGTCTTTGAAGGTTAGGGGCTTCACAGGTTGCGGGAATTCTTCACAGGAACAGTCCGCTAGTGAATCGGCGCTATCTCCTTTGACGTGTTGTAGCCCACCAGTTTTAACCACGGTCGACTCTTATCATCACCGATCACCTGATTGAATGTGCCAGTAACCTTAACAGTCTCGTTAGGAAATACGGTTACATAGTTATCGTCGTATAAGATCGGGAGTATCTCCTCTCCGTCCTTTCCCCTGGTCACTTCAACCCTTTCAAAAAATGCAATATGGTCTGATGGGTTGCGCAAAGTTATAGTGACGCCATCTTTACCCTCAGATGTATGGCTTATTCCATCAAGTTGCAATTGGACCTTGGGCATAGTATTGAGTGCTGTAAAGTCTGCCCAACTTGCCTGGTTTAACCCGTGCGACTTGTCATTGGATGGGCTCCCGAGATCATCCAATGTTGTGGATTGCCAATATACGTTGTCGACCAGCTTAGATCCAGAGCCGGCAAACAGTTCACAGCGTACGAAGTACGTCGATGTGAGATTCTTGATCAACGGCATGGTGAGCGCTAATGCAACAGATTGCGAGCGCACCTGAATATGGTTAACTTCCTGGTCATATTTTGTTTGACCCAACAAATCATAGACACGAGTGCGTACACGTAAATCATGTTGATCGTTGACGGTCTGATTTACGACGCGAACCGTAGCAGTTTTGTGATCACCAGTGGCATAGTAATCGAAGACCGCAGACACCGGAGGCAGGCCCTTCTTGGCCCCGTAGTAGGCGCCTCCTGGTTTCAGATAGAAGTCATATAAACCTGAATAAAATGATGGCCAGGCAGTGTTGAGCATCCAATAGATCGTCATTTTATGGTTTGCCCAGCCATTCGCTGCAAAGTCCTCAAATTGCGCACGGGTATTTTCGTAAGCTCCGAGCTGCGCCTTCTCTGCAAACTCTTCCGCATTCTTAGACGGGCCGTATCTACTGTTGAGAGCAAGCCGGGTACCCAACAGTTCATTCACTCCGTTGCTGGCTCCGGCATGAAAAAACCAATCATCGTTGATAGGCCATAGTTTATCGGAAGGAATAAATTTCTTAAGGCTTTCGTACGGAGGAACGATCTGGGTGTCTCCTTGTTCTGCACACGCACCACGTGCGGGCGCATACCGCCCACAAAACCAATAGGACGGCGGCCGCCAACTATAGGGGCCTTCCATGTGAATTCCATCCCACAGGCGATCCCCGTTTGCATCGACTGCAAACGAAGAGACCGTGTCGACAACGGCATTCTGCCAATGCAGGCCATTCAGAATGCGATGATAGTCGGCACGTAGTGGATTCGGCGCCCGGCCATCACTCCCATTGCTCCATATAAATACGGATGCATGGGACCGCAGCATAAGAATCTGCGAACGAAGGCTTTCCCGTGCTACCTTCTGGTCTTCGGCATTCCATTGATCCCAATGTTCCCACTGATCGCAACACATCCAACCATACATCACGGGAATCCCTGCTTCATCTGCCAATTCAAGCATGTGTGCGCTGGAGATCTTAGATTCCCAGCGAAGCATGTTCAGTCCCATATCTTTCGCATAGCTGATCGCAGTTGCCTCGCGCTCCGGATCATTGTGGTAGAGCAGGTCGGGTGTGTAGGCGCCTCCTCGAATGAGAAAATCCCTTCCGTTGATCTGAAGATAAAAATTTCCTCCCTTTCCTACATCGGGAAATTGTTCATCGCGGTCGCGGTGCTGTGTAACTTTGCGGATTCCAAAGCGAAGCGACTCCGTATCCGAGACCTGATTATTTTCGACAAACGTGAGGCGAAGGTCATATAACGCAGGTCTTCCAAAGGTGTACGGCCACCACAGGTCTGGATTTTGAACGGACAGCTGAGAAAAGTTATCTGGTGAGAAGCTTACTTCCCGTGTTTCCCCAGCCGACAGGAATACGGGTTGTGTAATGTGAATGCCTGGTTTGCCAGGGCGCGTAATTTCTCCTTCAAGGTGGCCCCGCACCGAGCTGCTCGAGCCATTGGTTACATCCGCGTATACAGTGAGCCTCGCGGAATCGGTTTGGGGGAGGGGTAGCTCCGTGTTGACAAAGGCGTGCGAAAGCTTCACTGCTCCGGTAACACGGATAGACACCGGCTTCCAGATTCCGGCATTCCGATCGGGTAAAAAAGAGATACCACCTTCATGATCGAATAAGCTATAAGCAGGTTTCTCTATTGTTAGCGTGGCCACCCCATCTGCATCGACCGCGGCACGACCAAGGAGATCGTTCTTGCGCGTAAAGCTCACCGTGCCTGATCTCACCGGGCTTCCACCGGATGTAGCCGTGGCAGTCAAGGTCACACTTGTGGTCGAAGCCGCAGTGACGCTCACTTTCGTAGCCACGGGGCTCTTCACATCAGCGGTTCCTGGCGCAACGTAGTTCGCAGTCACTGTAAGCGGCGGCAGATCGTGAGTATTCAGCGGTCCTTTATATCCGAAGTATTTCCAGTTGATCCAGTTGAACCAGCTATCCGCGAGTTCAACCCCAGTGACGTCACGTATGAGTCGTTCCGGGGTAACTTTGACGGCGAGAATATTGGCCGTCCCGGGATGGATAAACCGAGTCACATTCAGCTGATGATCGACATACATTCCGGCAACTTGTGTGTCGTCAGCAACCAACTTTCCATTCAACCAGATTTGTGCACGATAATTAATCCCAGGAAAATCAATCCAGACAGTGGTTCCTTCAGAAGGAAGTGGAAAGCTGGTGCGATACCACCAGTCTTGCTTGTAAAGATCCTGCGGAACCTCTTTGAGTAGATTCATCCCGAAATACAGATTCGGATAGACGCCGTCGGCTTCCAGAATGTCGAGAACCGTCGCGGGCATCCGTGGGATGGGGTACCACTGGGCAGTTGCATACGCCGGTTGAGAAATTGCCGCGCCCGAGTCAGTCACCTTGCTCGCCGAGATGAGCTTCCAGCCATCTTGAAGCTCTATAGTGCGTGAGGACTGTGCAAATAATGTAGACGACACGCAGACAAGAATTGCGGCTGCGAAACTCATGCGTCTGTATGAGTCTGGTCTTTCCATGACAATCCCCAAATAGGCCTATGCGTGCGCCGAGCGGATGTGAGCATAGAGCCAGGCAATCTTGAATGCAAGATGTTTTTCTTCCGCGGATAGTTTGCCAGATGTAGAAGTGGAAATTAGCCGCCAGCACGCCGGAACGACGCTGAGCCACCGGAGAACAGCTTTTATTCGAAGTCGCTGCTTGCTTGCTACGTGTGAATAATTGCTTTATGCTTCTCCTGTTTGCGCCTGGGCGCTGCCGTCCGAATGGCTCAGAATGCATGCGCTCGCTCTATGCCCTCGGTCTTGCTGAAGTGCAGAGTGCGGTGAATTTTGATGGAATGATGCTTCCAAGGATCGCTCGATTTCAATCAATATGAAGGATGGAAACGACAAAAGGGACAAAGTAGGGCTTAAGGAAATTGCATTCGCAGCCGACGTAAGCGCTGCAGCCGGTGCCCGGGTTCTGAGCGAAAACAACCGGGTTGCTCCTGACATCCAGAAGGTGGTTTTCGAGGAGGCGACGAAACTTGGGAGACCGCAAAGTCTGGAAGCCAGAACATTCCGCTACCACCCATGGTGGAATGAAGATGCGGAAAGTTATCCTGCGATTTGCGCTTCTTAGCGCAGTTTTTGTTGCCGCTCAGACCTCTTTAGCGCAATGTATCCCGGTGGCGAGCGAGTTAGTGCGAGGCACGTGCGGCGGCTGCCACCAGGTTGACTCGCACCTTTGCATGAGCCGCATCTCTTATCAAAGGAAGACGCCCGAAGGATGGGAGGACACGGTCAGAAGAATGGGCCGAATGAACGGTATACCCTCTTCGGCCTCCCAAGCCCGGGAAATCATTAGATATCTGGCCGACAACCAGGGGCTCACTTCATCCGAGGTCCAAGGCATTGCATATGCGTTGGAGAAACAGCTAAATGTTCAGGAAAACGTTCCCAATGAAGACGTCAGAACTCTCTGCACACGCTGTCATAGTTACGCCAGAATCGCTGGACAGCGGCGAACCCGCGAAGAGTGGCTAAAGCTGAAGGATTTCCACTTTGCCAGCTTCCCCGAGGAATTAAATTCCCCTGATTGGCCCGGTTCTGCAAACAAAGCGTTGAACTATCTTGCGGAGCAGTTTCCGCTCGACACGCCGGAGTGGGAACGGGAAAAGGGTCAACGGCCATTGGCCAAGGGCAGTTGGATGGTGTGCGGGCACGAGCCCGGTCATGGGGACTACCTTGGCAGTATGAGCGTAGCGCCCGGGGCTGACGGTATCTATCAGACCATTACAAGCATGGAGTTTGCCGACGGCGAGAAAGAAGAGCGGAAAGGAGAAGGAGTCTGGTACGGGGGGTACGCGTGGCGAGGTAGCGCAAGGTCTAGCGATGGCCGCACAATTCGCGAAGTCTTTGAACTTTCTCCCGGCAAAGAGGTTCTGGAGGGACGCTGGTTTCTGGAAGAGCATCCAGAGATCGGCGGTGAGGAACAGCGCTATCTCGACACGGGTCCAACAAAGATCCTCGGGATTCTGCCGAGGGCACTGAAGATACCGACATCCGCGACGAACATAACAATCCTGGGAATCAATCTGCCTGCTCATGTGCAAGCCAGCGACCTGGATCTGGGCAACAACGTAAAGGTTGTCTCAATTCTGAAAGCCACGAGTAGTCAAGTGGTTGCCCGTGTTTCCATTTTGCCGGGGACTGCGGTGGGCCTCCGGGACGTGCACCTGCGAAGCACCGTTGGACGGAAGCTTCTTGGTTTGTACGACAACTATGGGTATATCCGCGTGTTGCCAGAACGCGGCGGGGCCAGGATGGGAGGCGTCGATGTCCCCAAGCAACTGGCACAATTCGAGGCGGTCGCTTACAGCGATGGCCAGGACGGCATAGCAGGGACCGAAGACGATTTTGAGATAGGCACCATCCATGCCAAGTGGGAAATCGGAAACTATTACTACACCTACTTCGCTGACGACAAACAGTTCGTAGGGACGATCGACCAGAACGGCCTGTTCACTCCTTTTTTGGAGACTCCCAATCACAAAAGACCGGCAACGCTGAACAATACAGGCAGCGTGTGGGTTGTCGCCAGTTATGTTTCACCCGACCCGAAGCAAGCCTTGCAAGGACGAGCTTATCTGCTTGTTGCCGCCCCTGTTTTTGTGAAGCACGACATGCCTTAGGAGCTAGCGGAAAGGAACTTCATGGCAACTTCAACGCGAACCGATCCGTCGATCAGCAAGGGATTGGTGCAAATTAGCACGAGGAAAGCCTCCTCAAATCCAGGCCGATCCGAGCTTCGCCAGGAAGAACTCCGACCCCTTAAGGTTCCCTCAAATCCGGGCGATGTCCGCCTGGGCGAAATCCGGCCCTTTAGTTTTCACGGCAAGCATTACGTCTTTGTCGTTCCTGTGACGGGCATTTTTGAGATCAGCGAACTTGCGTTCGAGATGATTCAGCTGTTTCTGCCCGATGGCGCAACCGTGAGTGCCCCTGCGCATGCAGTCGCAATGAGCCAGAGCCGATCCTTCGCGGCGCCCGCAATCGTTGATGCTTTGCGAACCCGGCATGCGATTCACTCGATCGTTCAAGGGCTTTCCGAACTTCAGGCTATGGGAGTCTTGCTGACAGAAGACGGATCTCTATTCGTGCAAACCGTTCCACCACTACCGAAGCTTCCTTCGGGTTCCTTTCCTCAGCGCAGCCTTGTCCTCAACATCGCGAATGACTGTAATCTTGGGTGCACCTACTGTTTCGCTTCTCAGGGTGACTATGGCGCTCCCAAGCGCTTTATGAGTCAGGAGACAGCAAGAAAAAGCGTCGACTTTCTCTTGCAAAATTCAGGTGATCACGAAACGGTCACCCTGGTGTTCTTCGGGGGCGAACCTCTCATGAACTTTCGGCTGATTTCGGAGACGGTGGAGTATGCGACGAAAGCCGGAAAGGCGGTGGGCAAGCGAGTCGATTTCTCAATGACCACCAATGCCACCTATCTGACGCCCGAGATCATCCATTTTCTAAGAGACCACCGCATTGGAGTAGCCGTCAGCATCGACGGCCCCAAGAAATTCCACGACCTGCGACGGACATATAAGAGCGGGTTGGGCTCATACGACATGATCCAGCCTCGCGTCATGACTCTTCTCCGCGAGCACAAGACCCGTCCTATCGCTGCGCGGGTTACACTGACCCACGGTGTCACGGCAGTGAACGAGATTTTCGAGCACCTCAGCGGAATGGGATTCGATGAAGTCGGTTTTGCCCCGGTCACCTCGTCGGATGATGACGATTATGCTCTTACTCCAGACGAACTCTGGAAGGTTCTGGAAGAGTTTGGGGAGTTGACGGCAAAATATGTGGAGGGAGTCTCGAGCGGCCAGCGGCCTGGTTTCTCGAACCTTACCAACCTGCTCGCCGATTTGCACCAGGGCGTAGTCAAAGCCTACCCATGCGGCGCCGGCCTGGGTTTACTCGGGGTAGGCAGTACCGGAGATCTATATCTATGCCACCGGTTTCTGGAATCCGATGAGCATCGGGTTGGAACGCTCGACACCGGTGTTGATCGTGCGAAGCAGGCCGAATTCATGGCCCTGACACATCTCAGCGCCAAGCCGCCCTGCCAGATATGTTGGGTTCGCAATATCTGTTCAGGGGGTTGCCACCACGAAGGATTTAAACGATACGGGACTCTGGGGCACGCCAATATTCACTATTGCGAATGGATTCGCTCCTGGATCGACATGGGCCTACACGCCTATGTCGAGATCATGACAAAGAATCCCGCATTTCTCGAACGGCTTGAGAAAGGGTATGCGTAAAACGCCATGGACCATCTCAAACCTTTGAACCAGAAAGCCAAGGTCATTGAGGCACAGTCGTTAAAGCAACCTGCCGACGGCCAGGAACCGTCAGGTGACGTTCACGCCATGCAGCAGCTTCCTCTGGGCTGTACACTCAGCTTCGATCCGGGATGGGAAACGGGCGCAAACGGACTCGTAACAGGTTTGTGCCATCCGATGGAGGCCGATCTTTACGGCTGCTATGACAACTGCTCATGGCCTGCTCAGGTTCCCGACCAGATCACCAATTTTCTGGACTGGACTCAGAAGGACGGAACGGCGGGGAACGACTGGCGAAAATTGGACCTTATATTTCCAGAAGATAAAGGCAAGTAGGTCCTGCGTACACGAGCTATATGAAGATTCAATCGCTATTTTACCTGCTGATATTTTGTTGCCTGAAGAGAACGTATGTTCTCGCACTCATCGGTCTCTGTTTGGCCGGGATCTGTCTTGCGGATGCATCGTTCGCGGAAGAGCCGTTGCCTCGTGAACTTGTTGCAATAGGTACCATCGGCAAGACCGTAGTTTTGGAGAGGACTGACACGGACGAGGTTTTTGCGCAGATCGCCACGCATGGCATCGCGCCCAGAGAAATCATTCCTTCCGCGGATGGCAGGTTGTTGTTCGTGATAACGGAGGGGCGCCGCCTGGTAGAGGTAATCGACGTAGCCCGCAAGCAGGTGGTCGATACCATTGATCTTAGTTCTCCCGGCCAAACCGTCAGAATCTTCGGGCTTGCAGTCAACCGGGAGCGCACCACAATTTTCGTTAACGTGCTCTGCGTAGACCGCGCCCGAGACGCTGTGCATCCTCAGGAGCCCCAAATCTGGGCTCTCGACCTGGCAACTCACAAGGTAACGAAACTCCTGCCAGTCCCCCTGGGAGTGTATTTGCTGATACCGTCACCGACCGACGGACGGCTTCTTTACGCGTTCGGCGCGGATTTATATGTGATCGACGTGCAGACGCGCCAGATTGTCAAGACCATCCGTTTCCAGTCCAACACCGTTCCCGGAGAAGGTTCCCTAGCCGTTTCGTGCTATCCGCAGTTTCTTCAAACCAACCTTTTGAGTTGTCCGACTCAAAAAACAGATCCCATTACGAAAAGGGCCTTTGTTGGCTTGCTCAATTTTGACCTCGGGACCGGTACCTGGGATCAAATGGACCTGGGCCCCGCAGAGATGTGGGATTCGGCGGTCGTCTCACCAGATCGCGCGCGCGCCTACGCAGTCTGGAATGCACTTTTTGTTGTCGACCTTGTCCAAAGAAAGGTCATCGCCATCAAAGACCTTCCGACCACGGAAGGGTCCGTGGACATTTCGAGCGACGGCAACAAATTGTATCTTTCGAACGGGACTCCTTCGATTTTAATTTACGACACGAGAACGTTGAACCAGGTCAAGACCATCGCCCTGCCGGAAACGACAGCGAACTGCGCGCTTCGCGTTTTTCATCCTCAATAAACCGCTCATAAGGCGTCAGGAAAGGTTCAAATGCGCCGAGGGACAGAGGTCGGAAAGGCCGGCTTGCACCTTACGTACTCACGCGTCCGCACCCTTCTCAAGTTCATTGCTCCATGTAAGGCCAGGCTTTTCCTGATCTTCCTCCTGACTCTACTGTCGGCAGCGGTTGGCCTTGCCTATCCTTTGCTGGCCAAGTTCCTCATTGATGTGGTTCTGGCAAGAAAGAACTTTCACCTGCTGATCCTTTCCACAATTGCATTCGGCGCAATTGTGGTCCTCAGTTCCGCATCCAGCGCTTTGGCGGGCTATCTTTCAATATCTACTTCGGCGCAAATTCTTATGGACATGCGCCTTTATCTATTCCGTCATGTACAGAGTCTGTCGCTTCAGTTCTTCAAGAACATGCGAATGGGCGATATCATATCCCGCCTGAACAGCGACGTGGCTGAAATTCAAAAAGTGGCGACAGATTCAGCGCTCAGTTTCGCTCTCAGCTCCCTAACGCTCGTCGGCACCGCTGGATTGCTGGTCTGGCTAAACTGGAAGTTATTTGTTCTCTGCTCCTTCTTCATTCCATTTAGCGTGGAAGGCCTAAGGCGCTCTCGTAAGCCGATCACGCGGCAGGCAAAAATCGTTCGAGAGCGAAATGCCGACTTCGCCAGCACTCTGCTGGAATCCCTCAACGCAATCAAATTCATCAAGTCCATGGGGACGGAAGAAGCAGAAGCCTCCAGACTGACTGGCTGCAATCAGCGCTACGTCGACTCGCTCTTACGGTCTCAGGTCCTTTCCAGCGCGGGCCAGGCGGTGCCGGCATTTTTTCTGTCTTTGGGCGCTTTGATCTTGCTGCTCTATGGCGGCCATTTGGTCATCAAGGGGCAGATGACGCTAGGGGCTCTGGTCGCCTTCTCGGCTTATCAGGGTAGACTTATTACTCCTATCAAGAGTCTTATGGGCCTCTATCTTGGTATTCAGCGTGCTGGCGTCTCCCTTGAGCGGGTGTTTGAACTGCTGGACCAGCAACCGTACGTCAAGGAAGCAATTCATCCTATTTCGTTGTCATGCGTTCGGGGCGAAGTCGAACTTCGAGGCGTTTCCTTCCACTATGAACCTGGCCAGGAGACCCTGCATGATATCGACCTTCTTGTGCGCGCTGGCAGCCGGCTGGCGATCATTGGTCCTACGGGCGCCGGAAAGACTACCCTCATGGAGTTATTGTTGCGTTTCTACGACCCTCAGCAGGGGCAGATTCTGCTGGATGGGCACGATCTGCGCGAACTGCAGTTCAAAACCCTGCGCGCGAACATCGCGGTCATCACTCACGAGCCCTGTCTCTTCCATGCCACGATTGAGGAGAATATCCGATACGGAAACCCACATGCGACAACTCAGGACATCTACGCGGCTGCGCGTGCTGCCGACATTCACGAGTTCATTCTGTCTCTTCCGCAAGGCTATCAAACGGTGGTGGGAGAAAGAGGGATCGGGCTTTCCGCCGGACAACGACAAAGGATTGCCATTGCCCGTGCAATCTTGAGAAAAGCCAAAATCTGGCTTTTTGATGAGGCTACTGCGACCCTCGACGTCCTAACTGAATCGCGCATTCGGGAAGCGATGGACAGGTGGCTCGGGGAACACACGTCCATCATCGTGACCCACAGACTTTCTTCGGTTGTGGATATGGATCGAATTGTCGTTCTGGAGCGGGGCCGCATTACGCAGGTTGGCGACCATCGTCAGCTGTTGAGGATGGAAGGTCTTTATCAGCAGCTTCACCTCGCAGCTCAGCGCCACCGAACGCCCTCAGACCCCGTACCGGTGATGACATGATGTCTTTAGATTTGCGCCTTCATGACGAAGCCTTACAACAAGCCACGGGACGCAACGTTAAAGTTGCGGTGATCGACAGTGGAATTAACGCTCATCATTCACACGTCCGGCAGGTTTCTGGCGGGGTCAAGATAACCTGCGATGCGAGCGGCGAGATTGCCTTCAGTGACGACTACCGGGATTACGACGGGCATGGCACAGCGGTCGCCGGAATCATTCGAGCCAAAGCGCCGGATGTTGCGCTGTACAGCGTCAAGATTTTACAAGATCGTTTGCGGACCGAATCTCGAGTTCTGGCCGCGGCCATTCGCTCTTGTATCGCCAACGACATGCGCGTGATCAACATGAGCCTGGGAACACATCAGACCTCCGGGATCGATGCTTTGCGGCAGGCCTGTGAAGCTGCCGCAGGAAGGAAGATTATCCTTATCGCCGCAGGTTCGGAGGAGCGCGTTTTTCCAGCGAGTTTTTCATGTGTCTTGGGCGCGATTGGCGATGAGCTTTGCGGTTGGAACGACTATGCACACACGGAAGACAGCGAAGTTGAATTTCGAGCGCACTCCTGGCCGCGGCCTCTGCCCGGCTCGCCGCAAAGGCACAACCTGCGCGGTCACAGCATGGCGGCAGCCCACGTCACCGCCCTGGTGGCGAGAATTGTCGAGGCTAATCCGCGAGCAGACGTCCATGCGGTTCGAGAAGCCCTGATTCGAGAATGTACGCGCAGAGTGGATGTGGAAGATGACGCTCTGAATCTCGATCCCGCCCCAAACAACACCCAGCTTCCAGCCGCCCAAAGCAACAGAGTCAGTAATGAACGTTGATGTGCTGATTCTCGGTGCAGGCCCCGCCGGCTCGGTGCTGGCGCACCGTCTGGCCAGCAAAGGCTTGCAGGTTGCCGTAGTGGAGCGCCAAGCCTTTCCGAGATATAGGATTGGCGAAACACTCACCCCCGGTGTTGAATCCTTGCTTAAGCGAGCCCAGGTCCTGGGCAATTCAGCGTTGCTGGACTTCCCGCAGACGACGGGAAACCTTTCGGCGTGGGGATCGAGTGATCTCTACTACAGCGCCCATTCGACCAAAAACAATTTCTGTGGATTTCAGGTGGAGCGCGCAGTACTCGACAGCATGCTCTTGGTGAGCGCGCAACGTGCGGGTGCGTCGTTGCTCCAACCTTGTTGGCCCACGGAGGTTCATCCGGAACCGGCAGGATGGTGTGTCAAAGTTCGGTTTCAATCTGGGGCGTTTGTCTCGATCCATACGAGATTTCTGTGCGATGCCACGGGCCGCTCAAGGTTTCTCGCTCGCCGTCTCAATCTGGCAGTACGAAGCGATGGCAAGTTGTTGGGGCTAATAGCTTACTGGAAGCAAGGCTCTGGTGTTGTCGTGCCTGACGACAGTAATACTTTGGTGGAGTCAATTCCGGACGGCTGGTTCTACACCGCAGGCTTGGCTGATGGCAGACGAGTCGCGGGATGGATGACCGATCGCGATTTATTGCCTGAACCTCTTTACGGCTGCGCCAAGCAAGTCTATTGCGACGCCTTGGCCCGAACACAGTACATTCGGGAGCGGCTGCGGGGAGCCAGTTGGAATGGAGTCGTCCGGATCTTTGCAGCCAACCCCACGATAGTGGAGCGCGTCGCTGGTTCCAATTGGCTGCTCATTGGGGATTCAGCGTCAACCCTGGACCCTCTTTCGTCACAGGGGATACAAAAGGCGATCACATCAGCCCTTGCAGCAAATGTGGTTGTTCAGACCATTCTTTCGCGGCCGGACCAAACGGCGCCGGCAATCGAGTTCTATCAGGAACGTGAAGAAACAACGTACCGGTTGCATATCGATTCATTGGCAAGGCTCTACCGCCGCGAAACGCGCTGGACCGATCAATCCTTTTGGAAGCGGCGGACGAGCGTTTGCCGCCAGCCAGACTCTGAGACCAGCGATGCTGACGACGGGACCCCAAGGCTAACGACCAATTTCAACCTTGACGATCGCACGCGCTTTCGAGTGAGTGCCAACACCCGTCTGATCCTGCGGCCTGTATTGGAAGACGACCGCATCGAGCTGCAGGAGGTAGCTGTGACTGCCAAAGAACCTCGGGGAATACGATACTGCGGGCAAGTGTGCGTTCCTACCCTGCTCTCGTTGGTGAAAGATGAACCGAATTTTCTGATGCTTCACGACCGCTACGAAAAGCAAGTCGGAACAGTCTCCATAACTGGATTACGCGGCGTCGCCGCCCGCCTCCTTGACGCGGGAATTCTGAGTGTCATCTGAATCAAACACTGCCGGTTCCACCGTAAGCGTCATTTAGAGGCCGTCTTGAAAAGCAGCTGGGTTTAGGCGGGGGAATAAGTGTCCACTTAT
>CAWBGZ010000012.1:0-126736 GCA_963788515.1 uncultured Acidobacteriaceae bacterium | reverse complement strand
GATAGCGGGATAAGAGAAGGCTCTAAGCGTAATCGCTTCTCTCGATGCCCAGCTTTCGAAGCTTGGAGTTCAATGTCGTCCGCTTGAGCCCAAGCTTCTCCGCCGCCCGCCAATTCCGCCGATCATTCCCTTGGTCTCACTCAACACACGAAGTGGTCCCGCTCCGCAGCGTGAGGATCCGGGTCAGGTAGCTCTCATTTCCTCTTCGAGCATTTCCAGCTCAGCTAACGGGGCGCGCAAAGTGGATCCCGGCGTAAGAATCACGGCCCTTTCAATAAGGTTTTCCAGCTCTCTCACATTGCCGGGCCATTGCCAAGCACAGAAAGCCGCCATGGTTTCCTGTGGAATGCTCTCTATACGCTTGTTCATCCGCTCGGCGTGCTTGTGGACGAAGTCGTTCACGAGCATGGGGATGTCTGTAGGTCGTAAGCGCAACGGTGGAATGGTGATCGGGAAAACTCTGAGGCGGTAGTACAGATCGCTGCGGAATTCACCCGTCTTGGCCATCTTGCTAAGGTCGCGATTGGTAGCAGCGATGAGGCGCACATCGACCGGAATTGTTCTTCTGCCGCCAAGCCTCTCTATTTCCTTCTCCTGCAACGCCCGCAAGAGCTTGGGCTGCAATTCCAGCGGCAAGTCCCCAATCTCGTCCAAGAACAGCGTACCCATGTGAGCCAATTCCAATCGTCCGATTCGTTGTGAGATCGCTCCGGTAAAGGCACCCTTTTCATGGCCGAACAGTTCGCGTACTCGAGGAGCCCAAGAGGGATCGCCGAGCAATTCAACTTGATGAAGGTACGGTCACGGCGCGGACTTATGGTGTGGATCGATCTCGCGATTAGCTCTTTGCCAGTCCCTGTTTCACCGAGGACTAGTACAGTCGCGTCAGTGGGAGCGACCGTTTCCGCCTGCCTTAACACCGCCCGCAATCCATGGCTTTCGCCAATGATTTCGCCGAAACTATACTCTGTGCGCAGCTCCTCCTCGAGATAACGCTTTTCTTCTTTCAGCTTGCCGCTTCCTGGACAATTTGCCGGAAACGCTGATCAGTTTTGACTGCTTCCGGCTATGTGGCCCGCGGTTCGAAGCAGCATTTCCACTTGCCTTGGCTCGGATGGGGACCCATGGCGGCTGCCGATGAACAGAGTGCCGAGCACCTCATCTCGCGTGCTCAGAGGAACCCAGCAACCGCTCTTTAAGCCCGCCTTGAGTTGAAGGGTCGGCGTCCCCGCTTTCTTCTGATCGAGTTGGGTCAAAAGAAGCGGTTCCTGATTGGCGAAGACCCATCCCTCTGGTGTTCCTTCGATGGAGAGCGTCGCCGTCAGGATGGGGCTTGATTCGTTCGCTGAGGGCAGTTGTTGCGATTGCAGTTGATGAGCCTTACTGGCGTCAAAAAGTGCAATGGCTGCATAATCATCAGATCAACCGCTGGATGGTCGCCTCAACCGCGGCCAATATCCGCCCTATGTCGGGATTATGCAGTATGGCTTTGCTCAGCTCAAGAATGAGCGACTCTTCGGCGCTCTTCCGTTCCGTGAAGTCACGAGTAATTTTGGAGAATCCGATGAGCTGACCATCTGGCCCCCGTAAAGCGTTGATGATCACATTGGCCCAGAAGCGTGAGCCGTCTTTGCGGATCCTCCATCCCTCCTGTTCGAATCTGCCCTGGTCCGCGGCTATCTCCAACTCGTGCTGTGGCTTTTGGCGGTCTCGACTCTCTTGAGGATAAAAGGTAGAGAAATGCTGGCCAAGGATATCCTCCGCCCGGTACCCTTTGATTCGCTCGGCGCCAGAATTCCAACTTACGACTCTTCCCTCACGGTCAAGCATGAAGATTGCATAGTCAGCAGCGCCTTCCACCAAGAGGCGAAACCCTTCTTCACTGTGGCGAAGCGCCGTTTCTGCCTGTCGGCGCTCTGTGATATCCCTGATAACCGTCCAGATCGATTGGACGCCTCTCACCTCGACCGGACTGAGCACGATGTCGATAGGAAACTCAGTTCCGTTTTTTCGCCGCCCATAAAGATCGAGAACCGCCGCCATCGGGAGCGCGGTGAACGCGGCCAGATAGGGATTGCAATCCGGGGGCGGACGACGGAGAAGCCGATCAGGTATGAGAGTTTCTATTGGATTGCCGATCAGCTATCTCTCGGAGTAGCCGAAGAGTTGTTCCACAGCTGGATTGGCCACAGAGATACGATCCCCCAGATCCGTTACAACAATTGCATCCTGGGAGCCACGGAAAAGCCGATTGAACAAGGGATGCGAATGTTCGGAAGCGTCCTTGTGGGCCAAGTCGGTGGTCATTTTAGCCCCCTTGTTACTAGATCGCCCACAACGAGAGCCCTGGCATGAACGGAGGCAAACGGTCACACCGGGAAGCTAGCCATCCATCCCACTTCCTTGTCAAATCGTCGTGTCTTGAAGCTTGGTCAAGTAATAAGCCTGATTTGTTTACCGATGGTAAGAATATGGCGCGAAATGGCGGAAAATGGCGTATTCGGCTCCGGTAATACGAAAAGCTTCAATTGGTAATGAGTCGCTCGACCGGCCTAGGCTGATTCGGGAAGGTTTGTCGCGGAACACGGTAGTCAGTCGCCCTGCGTGCACTTCAACAAGCCGATAGGAGCCCCGCAACTAACACATGCTGGCAACATCGGACTTCCTCTTTGGCTGAGAATGCAAGGATCGGTATCCAATAAGTCTGGTCAATATTGCTCACTTCCGCGGGGGAACGAACTACACGAAATGCAGTAGCAGTCCTATTTGAGTATTCACTGTGTCCCGGATGTACATCGCGAGCCACGAACCGGCTTCCCTTCCGAAATGCTACCCGCTGAAACGGTTCCGGGACCTGTCAATCGCGTGGTCGGCCTGCGTGGTGATGATTGCGTACATCGCCTGCAGGTTGTTCCATCGCTTCCCAGTCATGGTTTGTGGTACTCCGGTCTGGGTGCCTCGACACAATCAGCCTCGGATTGCGCCCACATCCGCGTACCAACTTGTCCTGCACCCAGCTTGCATATGGTGCATCCTTGTTCTCAACCTCATGTTGCAGGATGGTCACCGAGTTTTTTGTGCTACGACCACTTCCTGAATATTCCCCTTGTGCTGCTCCCGATACTGTTTCTGCAGCAGCAAAATCCGCTGATCGGAAGACAAAGTCTGGGAAAATTCATCCAGCTTCTTGCTGAATGCATCCAGCGCGGTCTGCGTTTTATGCAGACCTTGCAGATTGCAATTAGCACCGCACGTGGCCAGCGATGCTTGCAGCACGTTGGTCTTCAGTTGCTCCCGTAATGCGTATATAACTCTTCCGCAAGCTTGACTCCCACCGAGTTGTCCACGACCGGCTCCACATCCGGTTCCACCACAGGTGGTATAGGCACCGGAACTGCCCGGTAACGCAGGAAACGAACCAGCGGGATGCGAATGACCAAACCCGCTTCGGTGGTGCCTTCCAACGTTCCCTTCGCTTCCACCTCCCAATACTGGAACGGGTCTAGAGCACTCGGGGCCTGCACCGCTATTTGCCCCAGTACAACTCCCTCCGGATAACTCATAAATAGCTCAGGGCTGACCATCTGCATCACGTCGTACAAGCAAACACCATCACCCAACATGCGATTAAAACGCATGCCAATCTGCCCCGCCCTCGTAGCAAACGCAATGGAATCGGCGCGATTGGCCGAATGCGGAGGTCTCTGTATAAAGTGGTGGACCGGGTCATGCGAACTAGACGGCAGCATAATCGCCCAGGGGTCCAATACAATCATCTTGCCCATATCAGCGGCGGATGCATTTCGTTGTGGCCATGCCATCGTCGAGGATGATGATGAAGAGCGCGTCGAGTTCAAGCGACTATGCAGTCCGGACGTGTGGATGATCCCGGTGAACGAGGCAGGGCTCGGTGCATCGCAGTAGACTCGCCAAGTCAGACCCTTCGACTCTAAACGTTGGAAAATCGTTGCCGCGGCGCGTGATCCCATCTGGACTTTTTCCTGACTTCTTCATGTCTTACTCCTCAGTTGGCCGAATCGTTCGGGGGGGTGTCGAGTCCTCAGTTCTTCAGTTGGAACGAATGGAGTTTTGTCATTGCGGTTCCGTAGTTGCCGAGGTGGTAAACGGACGCTCCAACGGGGGAGAACGTGAACGTGTCGAACGGCGCAGCAAGCAGGGCGTTCAGGTAATCGACTGTGCCGATGCCGATGGTGACATGCGGGCTGTAGTGGGCTCCGCTGTGTTCGGGAACAAACACCCTGACATATTCAATTAGCTGCGGGACTATGTTGGGGTCCTGGAGCGTGGTTTCGTAGGCGGCCGCCGTACCAGTGGGGGCAGTGAAGGGTGTGACCGCATCGATCAGCTCCTGCTGCAGCCTCAGCGGGTCTGGTCGGGCTCGATTACGATGCCGGCAAGACCGATGGGCCCAGCGGGAATGTAATAGTACTTGAACGCCTTCAGCTTCCAGCTGGTCGGATCTTCTTTGGCAAACGCCGTGGCGGCAGCCACAAAGGTTTTGTCCAGGTCTGCGGTGTGGACATATCGCTGCAGCATCGAGATGTGTGGCGCGTGCTCTCCGCCCAAGGAATAGCCCTTGGGGAAATGCTGCAGTAACCGGGCATTGTCGGCCTCGGCGTGCTGGATCATGGTTGCATCCGGTTCCAGAAGGATATCGATCGCTGTGATCGTGTTTTGCGCGACGCTGGATATCCCGCCAGCTCCTACGGTAGCTACTGTTTCACTCGACATACAATCCTCCTATTACGGTTTTCGTAAAATTTCGCTATTTGGAGGACTCGAACGGGTAGATCCGCCTCCAGTCCTGCTTCATGTCCACGACGGTCCAACCCTTCGCCTTCGCCTCATCCAGAGCCTTGTCGAGCGTGCCGAGAATCCCGCGGTCATAGGCGTACTCACGGATGGAATCCGTGTGGCGTACAAGCAACGCCAATCGCGCCCCGGTGCCGGCGGTGGTCCACTGGAGCATCTCCAAGTCGCCGTCGGAGTTGCCGAAGGCAGCAATTGGCCGACGACCTATGTACGAATTGATTCCTGCCGGCTTGCCGCCGCGATCGTCATAAAAATGCAATTCCGGAAGCCGTGTCAGCACTGGCACACCCGCGCGCATCTCGAATTTGGTTTTGATGCTGCTGCCAATGACCTGCTCGGGCGGAATCCCATACACCTTTTCCGCAAAGGTACGCATGAATTCAATACCTCCGCCTGAGACGATATACGTTTTGAATCCGTTGGCGCGCAAATAGGAGAGCAGTTCCTAGCATTGGCTGGAATACCAGGATCCGTATAGGGACGCTTGAATTTCGGATGCCTGGCGCCGGCGAACCAATCCAGCACAATCTTTGCGAACTCATCAGTCGTCATGCCAGCGTGGGAGGCAGCCACCAGTTCGAGTAAGGCTGGCTTCGCCTCCAGCACGCGGTCGCTAAAGTCGCCCTCCAGCGCAGCCTTGAATGGCTGCTTGTCTTTCCATTCGGGATGCTGAGGGGCTAGCGTCTTCAGACGATCGAGAACGAACTCCAGCTGGAAATACAAGGGTTGTTCGGTCCACAGGGTTCCGTCGTTATCGAAGACCGCGATCCTCTCCTCTGGTTTGACAAATTGAGGACCGCCGTTTGTGGTAACGGCGCGGACAAACTCTGTGATGTTACTGTTTTGCTGAACCGTCATTCCAGGAATGGAGCAGAGCCTGCCCCGAGGCGTATTCTCTGGGCGCCAGGATCGTCGGATTCGTGATTGTCGTCATGATATCTATACCCTCTTTGGGCGATTGAGCAGTCTGGCGAACATCATCAACTCCTGAGACGATGCTTGGAACTGCCACTTGAGACAGGCGAAGGATGGGGGAGGGGAGGATCTCAGGCACCCACTTGCCCGTGAAGTTTTCGGTAACTTCCTCAGCCCGGCGCGAGATCGGGCTCGATGCCCAGCTTGTCATTGACAGCGTGCACGATCCGCTGCCGGGAGCCAAGATACCTCTCCGTGGTCTCCACCGAGCGATGCCCAAGCAGGAACTGGATCTGCTCAAGCTCACCGCCGGCTGAATGGCAAAGCCTTGCACAGGTGCGGCGAAGGTCATGCGGAGCCACCTTCTCGATGGCAGCCTTTTGCGCAGACTGGCGCACGACCCACCAGACCACCTTCTCGCTAATGCCTGAACCCCAGACGGTTCCGCTATGGGTGACACAGCGGAAGATGAGACCGTCTTCAATCTGAGCAACCGCCAGCCATTCATCCACGGCAGCCTTTACCCAGTCGGGCACCGGCACCGTGCGCACATGACCACCCTTACCGAACAGGTCGATGATGGCCCAGTGATCGTCTCGCTGCTGAAGGTGCGCCAGCTTCAGACCGATCAGCTCGGCACGCCTCAGGCCGCAGCCCAGCAGGAGGGCCAGGATGGCATGATCTCTTTTGCCCTTCGTGTGGTCCCTGTCAGGGGCTTCAAGAAGCCTCCGCCCTTGAGCGCAGGTGAGCCAATTGCCGAGCCGGGTACCGAGTTTCTTCACGCCTTTCACGCGCCTGATACTTGCTGCAAGATCGGGACTGAGCAAGCCATTGTCGGCAGCCTCGTAGGCCAGTCGGCGCACAGCCGCCAGCCTCAGGTTGATGGTTGCAGGGGCGAGTCGCCTGGCCTCCAGCTCATAGCGGTATCGCAGAACGACGGTGCGACCGAATGCCAGTCTGGGTTCGGAGCAGTACCAGGCGATGAAGTCATTGATAGCGAAGGCATAGGTGCGTTTCGAGGCGACCGAGCTAAGGCTTTGCAAAACTGATGTCTTGGAGTGATCGAGGTCAGGCAGGCGCAGCGTGTTCTTGGCTGAGCGCCGCTTGGCTGTAGGTTTCTTTGGCATGGGAGCGGTCTCCCTGAACCGCCCGGCCATGATCGACCACCGATGACCAGCAACCGGCATCTCGCAACCGGAAGTTACCGCGAACCCCGTTTCAAGTAAGCCGCTCGCGCGGCGGACGCTACGCGTGCTGACAATCGGGCATTTTCTTATGCGTCGAACCTTCATTGCTGGAGCATAATGGAGCCATTGTGACCTGCTGCTTCTCTCAACGATACCGTTCCCAGGCAGTCGTGAAGCGGTCAAACAGCAAAAGTACGATTGAATTCCCATAGCAAACCGCATCCGCCGCAAACGCGAGCGACCCACTTGAAACGGCTCTATCGAAACTGCCCACCAGAGATGCTCTGGCTAGCGGCTTTTTGGCTCAGGGCACTCACGATAGAGTCCTAACGTTTTACAAGCATGGTGATTTACCGGCGCGTGCGATTGCCAGAGACTTCCCCCATGTTCCGGTAGGCATAGCTAGCCGTCCAAGGCTAAACGGCCACAGAACTTCCAATGCGATCTGCTCTATTGCGTCACGAAATGTAGGACACTCGCTATTTTCTTGATTGGAGGCGGATTCCACTTGCCCGTCAATGCATCGCTCTTCGGCGAATAGAGTCGCATCGTCAGATTGAACGGTGCCTTCGGTGCGGGGAGCCAATTGGCTTCCTTATCCTTTGCCGGGACTGTCGCTCTGAAAGTAGAGGTCGAGCGATCCGTCTGCGTTGTAAACGAAGGGCATCCAACTGCTCACGGCAAAGCGATTCAGGGCGTTGCCAACCTGGAATCCATCCGAGTCGTAGAGCGTGACGGACCAGAACGCGCCGACCGGTGGCGTGGCACCCTTCTCAGGATCTGAATGGTGTACTGATTAGACCCGTCGAGCGGTTTGCCGGTGTCGTCGGCGAGGTTCAAGGGATCGGTGACCTCTGGCAGGTTGGCCCCCAGACCAAGTTGCGCCGCGATTGCCCGCTTCAGATAATAGTTCCCATACACGCCCACTGTGTCGGTGTTCATAGACCGAGTAATTTGTGATTCTCGCTAGGGTCGGCACCTTCCATTTCATGAGCTGCTGGGCATCTTGTGGTGCGCTTTCTAACGCTTTCCCCACGGCGGGGCTGAGCTTGGAAATATCGAATGTCTTGCCGGGTGCGATGCCGATGCTTTTCATCTGCGCGACGATGGGCTGGTCGGTCAGGTGAGGCGGGCTCAGCTTGAGCAATTCGGCCGCATAGGCGAAGTAAACTCCCGCAGGCATCGTGTCAACCTGCACCATGGGCGGTGTCTTCATATCGACCGTAGGGTCGCTCTTTACGGTCACCGGCTCGGATTTCATGCCCCAGCGCGACAGCGGCGTGATCTTGTAGCCTGCCTGAATCTTATGTACGGCGTCGTAGTCCGCCGGTCCGTCCGTCTTGGTGCGGCCAATGATCCAGACGTAG
Source organism: uncultured Acidobacteriaceae bacterium (assembly GCA_963788515.1). Classification (GTDB taxonomy): domain Bacteria; phylum Acidobacteriota; class Terriglobia; order Terriglobales; family Acidobacteriaceae; genus PALSA-350. Next base: position 118,434 of record CAWBGZ010000012.1, on the reverse strand, counting down.
GAAGTCGGCGCTGCGATGTGCGTGAGCCCCTGAGGGACTTTTCCGATCCAGCCGGTTGGGGCAACGAGGAAATCGTCCGCCTCAGTCCCAGTTGTCCGCCAGCCGGGCGACGCGAAGACATCCGTCCACATATCGAGCATTGGCAGTAGGTAATACCGGCCAGCCGTGTCTGGTGCAGAGACGACCATTGGTTCCGTGGTGAGATCGAGCCACGCAAGGGAATAGAGTGTGTCGAAGTTGGAGCGCACGACCCCCTTGAAATCCGCAGGTGGATAGGCCGGAACGTTCACAAACAAATTCATGGGTCCTTTGCCGGTCGCCGGTTGGTCGAGGTTCGTTAGCTGTTTCCGCGTCAGGTCCATCAACACCAGCGGATACAGGTAAATGTAGGCATTTACGGCAATGGCGTGCGCATTCTCCGCCGTTAAGAGGGTAGCCGAACTGGTGGCTGAGGACTGGCCTGCGGTGCTCTCGATCGTCGGTGACTCGTTATCTCCTTTTCCTGCGTTACGGGTGCCTACAGTTGCTTGACGGTCTTGTAGGCGCGGCGATCCCGTGACTGTCTCGGGCCAGGTCCTAGTTGCGGACAGACGCGTTGACGAGTCCAGTCTAGGAATACGTGCGCGAACTGGGAACTAGCAGAAATGGTAGGCAACGAGGAAAACATCTAAGTCCGGAAGAAATCATCGCTGTGGCTGAAAAGTCTTAGGGCTGTATCTGGAGCGCCCGCGAGAAAAGGTGGGCCCCTGGGCTGCTCTTGTGGGCGCTTCAGATACAGCGACTTGAAGGAAGCCTCAATGGCTGGCAATTCTATGGGCTTTAGATGGATCCGATGAGCCGTATGCCGCTGTTTGCGCGGAGCCTGAAGGTCGGAGGCTAGCATCCGCTCGATCTGCGCCACCACTGGACCCAGTCTGGGCGCTTCGCGTACCGCCGCTTTTCGCTCGGGAGGAATCGCGTTCCCGATCACCTGCCGCACCATCCGCCGGTGCACACCGTGCTTTTTAGACAGCCCTTGAATCGTCTCTCCGGCCGCGTATCCCCGCCGGATCACCTCAAATAGTTCCACCTTTTGCCTCCTGTCCATCCCCGAATGCTTACATCCGGGCTTGTACAGGTGGGCCAATTCAGATGAGCGAAGTGGGCCAATTTAGATGAGCGAACTCACTTGGGCGGTCGTAGCGACTCACGACGGCCAGTATAGGCGAAGAAAAGAAGAAGATATGCACAGTGCCAAAGCCGCCGGCGGTCTAGACTGGACACAGCTCGTCATGCTGCACCTCCATTCTGAAATGCGCGAATAGCTGTACCGGTGCCGATGCCCAACTGGGCGGCGATCGTGCGCCAAGGAACATCCTGGGCCCGTAGGGCACGGATTGTATCGGCGTTGGCATAGGTTCGCGGTCGCCCGATCCTACTTCCACGTTTCCGAGCAGCGTGCATACCGGCAGAGACCCGCTCTTTGATCAGCTCCCGCTCAAACTGAGCCATGGCGCCAATGATGTGCATCATGAGGCGGCCGGAGGGCGTGCTCAGGTCGAGATTGTCGCGCAGGGAGATAAAGGCCACCCCGTAGGCGCTCAAGTCCTCAATCGTCGTGACCAGGTGCTTGAGGCTACGACCGAGTCGGTCGAGCTTCCAGCAGACCACCGCATCGAAGGCGCGCGCGTGAGCGGCAGCGAGCATACGGTTGAGCTCTGGCCGGGATTCCCTGGACCCGCTTACGCCGAGGTCGAGGTATTCCGCGGTGACTTCCCAGCCGCGGCGGGTTGCGTATTCGCGCAGCTCGGCAAGCTGCATTTCAGGGTTCTGGCTGTGAAGGGTAGAAACACGGGCGTAGATGGCAACGCGCTGGCTCATAGCTGCACCGCCTTCGTCAGCGCTTTCTCAAGCTGGTGAAAGTACTTGGCGAACAGATGAGGGCATGGCTTGATCCGCTGCAAAGCGTCCTCAGCTAGAGCAATGCCAATGGCCCAGGCGTCTGCCTCTTTCTTGATCAGCTCGGCTGTTCGTGGATCGCAACTGCCGGATCTCGGGCCACTTAGCCGCCGATACTCTTCTTTGGCCAGGGGAAGAAGAATCTCGATCGCTGCGAGCAGTTGTGGCGACTCCACCGAAAGGCGAAGCTGTTGCTCTACGAGGCTGGTGGTCTGTGCGGGCGCCGGCTTGGCGATGCGTTGGCTGGTGTCTTGAGGGGAATGAAACGGACTGCTACTTTGAGTAGTAGCCATGTTGCCTCCTTACAGGCGACTTTCGGTTAGCGCTCCGTGGGTGCTTCTAACACCTGCGGGGCGCGCTGTTCTTATATCGGCGCCATCAGGGCACACGATGAGGGGCTGGGGCAACTCTGGGGGCAACTCAGGAGCTTGGCTTTCGCTACACTATTTAGAATCATCGACCTAGAGCGAATATCCGGTAGACGATGACGCTACCAGCAAAACACAATACCTTAAAATTGACCGGTGCCGGGCTATCAGTGCCGGTGACGCTTTGGTCACGATAGAACACGAACTGAGCGAGTTTCGCGGACTCGTTTGTCAGTTTCCTTCGCGGAGTGTCTTTGGTCAACGAGTGCTGAGTTTGGTCCTGAATTGCGCATATCCGGCGCGACTGCTGCCGATCCTTGCGCGGAGGCACAAAAGGCGGCGCGTGCACTTCCCACACTGAGATGTGCCGAATCAGGACGGTTAAGGTCTTCGTCCGAACCGCCGATAGATAACTTGGGGTGATTGTCGAATGGAAACTATTCGCTGGAAGCGGTTGGTTATCGCAAGAGACGCAGGCCAGCTACAGCGCGTTACGCTACAGTTGGACGCTAACCATATTCCCCATGCCATAGGGTCACACCTGCCCTGGAAGGCAGTCGCGACGGAGCCATGGCTGATGGTGCCAGCCGCGGACCTCGGTCGCGCTACCGCCCTTTCCAGGAACTGACCAGCGGTAACCCAGCCGCGAGCCAATCAATGGCATCTTCGATTGAGCCAGGAGCCGACGCCGATGCATCTTGGCGTCGAAAACTCAAACAGCTGGTGGTTTACCAGGAGAAGGTTCGAATCGTTCGCCTCTGAGCACGCTGCGGCGACAAGAAAGGCGCGATGGTCACTGGATGTCACGCTTCCTACCCTCTTCCGCGACCATGAGCGCGTATTCCCAGCCGGCCTGAGCCAGCAATTTATGGATCTTTTCGGGTGCTGTACCGTCGGCACTGAGGAGCGCCTCCGCACTAGTCAGGAATTCAAGCATCATCGGGTTGCAGGGGAGTTCGAGTTCGTCCGCTATGTCTCGGGCGAGATTTGAGACTGCGTCTGGCTCTTTTCGACGTAGAACCTTAAGTCGTGTGTCGATCTCCCCGACGCACTTCCTTAGCTTCTTTAGCGTGGCATCGTCTGGATTCTCCAGCAGCCACTTCGTGAATAGCTCATGTACCGTGAGAAGCCATGCCGGCGAATCCCAGTCCAACGCCATGCGCACCAGCAAATCGGTAACTAATTTTGAAGGTTTGGCGGCAAAGGACCTTATTCGCCTTTGTTCCTTACAAGCCGGGCAGGTCAGCTTGTGCACCCGCACGAGGTCGTTGGCTGCATCCCTCTCGTCCAAGGCATTTTGCTCGAGCTGAGCACGTAGCCGGGCCGACGCGCCTACAAGCTCAGGATCTTGCGACAGCAGGATTTCTCCCCATTGTCGAAGAGCCGACTCATAGCGCTGTCTAAGTCGGACATGTTCTGGGCATGGCAATACGGCCTCCAGCCATGTGGGAAATGCAGCAAGTCTAAGCACCAAACACAGCAAAGGCCTCACGACATATTGCGCCAGCGCTTCTGAATGGCTCAACCTGGAGCTGGACGCGCGTCGGGCGCTGCTCAAGGCCGCTATATCGATTGGCTTAACTCGAAATCGTCCTTTAGGTGGACGTTCCCTTCAGCGAGCCTTGGTAGACTCCGCAGGTGGTGCAGCCGTTTGCAACGGCACTTATCCAATGTGCAGCCATGCTCAGATCAGGGCCAAATCAGTATGCTCGAATCCAACTACCTGCTCTTCATCTTTAACCCTCAGTAGACTCGAGATAATGCCGCGGCGAGTGATAAGTGGCACACCTCTAATCGTCAGCCTCAATTTGGCAAACCCCGACTTTTTTTAAAAAGCTGAGCGCGATTCTCGCCTCAACAGACACCGCGAGTTTCGCGTCAATGGCGTGGTCGAAAACATGCCTGCATTCGGTCGCGCTTTTGCTTGTCGCGCCGGGCAAGCGAGGATGCCGACGAATGGGTGTCGGGTCTGGTGAGAATGGAATGCATCTCTGGGCGTTGCGCCTATGTCATTGAAAAAAAGCATGTTATGGAGTTCTTCAGGGTGGGCCGGCGTTTGATTCCGGAAGGCCCATGAGGGGGATGAGGTCGGCGGTTGCCTCTCACCGTTTAGCGTTCAAAGGAGAGACCTGTCCCTGGCACGTGTCTACAGTGATGGTTGCACTCCACCGCCCCAAAGGCCGGCCTTCTTCGACAGCAAAAGATTTTGTAACAACCAGGTACAGAACCGGCGAATCCTAGCCAGGGAAGAGCTGTTTCCAGCTGGGCAGTTGCCGTCCCGCTATGGCCTGCCGGGACGTCGGACGGAAAATTTTTTGGGCGATAAGAAACGATTCTGGTGCTATGCTGCTTCGAAGGATTTGTGATTAATACATTTGCTGTTTCCGGTTTGCAATCGTGGCTGTGTTACTGATCACCTGTTTTGGAATCGACGATTTTTCCCGAATATATGCTCCACACCCAAGGGTCCCCCCTTCCAGGTAATGGAAGTCCGAGAGGTGGCATTGTGCCGTACAGTCGTAAATTCCCAGAGCAAGACCGTGCCATTGAGACGGTCTTGAGTCTGATGCGTCAGCATCCCGAAGGTCTCACCGTCAATGAACTGAATGACCTCATACGCTCTCATCACGATAAGATCCGGAGTGAGACCGCATGGTTCCATTCGATGGACGTGCTGATTGACGAAGGCCGGGTGTACACCTGCGCGAAGTGGCGCGAGCAGGGCTATCTCGAAAGCTTTAAGCTGTTTGCGAAATAGTCCCCCTCACCAACACCAGAAGCCACAGCTCGAGCCCCAGGAGCGTCGCGGTCGAAAGGTGAGCTTCTATTTGCTGGCGATCACCTGGATCTTGTGTATCTGCAGCTTGTTTGAGAACAGCTCGTCCGCTTTGGCCATCAGAGCTTTGGCAATATCACCGTTCAGGTGAGCATCGCGGCCTGCTTCATCATCGAAGGTGTCGAACACCGCGTAAGCGCCGTCGTCTTCTTTAATGCCATACCAGGTCAAGGTGCCCGCTTCCGCTTTTGCCATCTGTGCTCCTTGTTTGAGGAACGCTTCCACCTCCGCTGCCTTGCCGGGCTTGGCCTTCAATGAAACATACAACGCATACTTTGCCATGTTGGTGATTCCTCCGTGGTGTCGTTCGAACCTCATATTGGATGCACGCCAGGCATCACCTTAAGGCATGAATTTCTGATGGCTGTGCAAAAACGCCTGTCGCCCACGCATGCCACTCTTGCAGGGGTAAGAGTGGTGCGGACGGTCATGGCTCTGCTGGCTGGCGCTGCAGCGCGGTTCGGGACTGCACCAGGTAAACCGTCGCGCTGACAGCGATCACCGCGAAGAGGCCAAAGATTTCCGCGCGTGAGGCCAGCGCAATCATCACCAGCATGCTGGTAACACCTACGACCATGGCGGCGCCTAGCCAGCGAAAGTTCAACGGAACGCCGGCCAGCGCCACATCGTTGCGCATCAGCCGCCATGCCGCGATGCAGCCGCCGGCATAGAGCGCAGAGCTGGCGAGGGTGGCAAGCACAGCGAGCTCGGCAAAGGTTCCCGACAACGCCAAGCCGATAGCCACCGCTGCATAGCAGAGAATCGCGATATGTGGCGCACGGGTTTTCACGTGCACGCGCCCCAGAATGCGCGGAAGCATCCCGTCGCGTCCGAAAGCGAATAGTATACGTGGGCTGCCGAGGATGTCGCTTGAGACCCATCCGAACATCGAGAGCGCCGCGCCGGCCAGCATCAGCGCGCGCAACGCCGGACTTATCTTCGCCATCGCATCCGCCAGCGGTACCGCGGAATCTGCAAGCGAAGCGCCCAGGACCCCTTGCGCGGTGATTTGAATCGCGGTGTACAAAAGAGTCACCGTCACAATGCCAATGGCCAGCGCGCGCGGAATGGTACGGGCCGGTTGCTTCACCTCACCGCTCGCGCTTAGCGAAACTTCCATGCCAGTAAGCACGAAGAGAGCGAGAATCATCGCGCGGCCCAGGCCCTGGGTGCTGGGCGCTACCGTCTGCACAAAATTTGCAAGATGGATGGCCTTTACGCCGGCGACCAGAAAGATCAACAACGGAATCAACTTCACCATGGTCGCCCAGTCGATGAGCCGCGCACCACGCGCGACACCACCGATGTTGACCAGCGCGACGCCGCCAATGACGACGACGATCACCGCAGCGTGCACTGGCGCCTTGAACGGCGGCGGCATCAGGCTCACCGCCGCGTCGGCCAGGGCAGCGACGACACCGCCGCATGCGAGTACGTTGCCCAACCACAGAAGTGTGCCGGCGACATAGCCGGCGAGCGGCCCAAGAGCGGCTTCGACATAGCCATAAGGGCCGCCACTTGTTGGCATTCGGCTGCCGCCCTCGGCGAAGCAGATGGCCACTGCTCCGATCGCGACTCCGCAGACCAGAAATGCCAGCGGGGCGTACGGGCCGATGCAGGCTGCCAGCGCCCCGGGTACCGCGAAGATGCCGGCGCCGACAACGCTATTAATGATGTTCGCTGCCAGGGCCCGGGTTCCGATGGTGCGCAGCAGGCCGGCATCGCGTTGGCTCATGCGCCGAATGTAGCATGGCGTCCGCCCCGCCGATAGCGGTAACTCCAGCAAACGACGCTAGTTGTTCCCCCAGGGCCATGGAAGGGTGGCATTCGTCCAATCGATGGTCATCCCAGCCGCATTACCCCCGACTACAACTTTCTAATAAGCTCCATCGACAAAAGATGCAGGCGGGTTACATTGCTAGTAACAAATTGCTGTTTTGGAGTGTTCACTATGCCTTGCGATTTAATGAGAGTACTTGAGAAGCCAATTACTTCAGCCCTGCGCGTTCTGGTGGCGAGCGCCACGCTATTAGTTTCGCCGTTAGCCGCTCTCGCCGGCAACGTAGACGTCCATCCGGGATTTGCCGGGATCTACGTGGCCCGTGTGGCCAAGACAGCCCCGTCCATGAGTGTGAGCCTGGGAGCGGATGGAACTGCCACGGTTACCGAAGATCCAGGTACGGGATCCATTACGTCGTTTGGGCATTGGGCCAACGAAGGAAATCAGATCAAGGTCACCTTCAATGCGATCGCTGGTGAACCAACGTCGCCGGCTATGGTGTTTGAGTCTGTCCACAACAAATTGCAGCCGGTCACCTGGAACCATGAGGCCTGGGGGACTGCACACCCACCCACGATGACCAAGGGATACAAGGTTAAGTATTTGTTCTGGACCACAACCATGCGTTAGGAACCTTGATGCTGCTTTGCTGCTCAAGGCTCTCAAACAACGGGGCGCCCTCCAACCAGGGGGCGCCCTTCTTGCTTGCAAATGACTCTTGCGGCGCCGATGGTAGCGGCCTTCCAGCATCTACGTCAAAATTCGCCAGTGCGGAATCATTTCTCTGCCACAGCGCCAACAAATGCGTGCCGTGGGGGCTTGCGTGGGATAACGGCACCGGTTGTGCCACTTGCCGTTCGTCATGTCTGCCCAAAGGAACGAAAGGTCGCCGTAAAAGGGTGCGGACTTTCCAGGCCGCCAAAAGATACCGGTGCAGATCAGTTTCTACTCCAGAAAAATTACTGCCGGTAGAGTCCGCGGCCGCGCGACATCGTGAGGCGAAGAAACAGATATTCTTGTCGCAGTCACGGAAGTGCCGTCGCGGAATCAACTAAACCCCGCGCGCCCAAAAGGAGAAGAGTATGGCGTCAGTACTGATCACCGGCACAAGCACAGGAATTGGCCTGGAGACGGCTCTCACTCTTGGCCGGGCAGGCCACCTGGTGTACGCCACCATGCGTAACCCTTCCCGTGCGCCACAACTTGGGGAGAAGGCCTCGCAGGAAGGGCTGTCGATCAAGATCCTGGTGATGGATGTTGACTCCGACGCCTCGGTGCAATCAGCCATTGCGCACGTTTATAAAGAGGCTGGCAACATCGATGTGCTGGTTAACAACGCCGGTGTGGAGCGTAACGGATCGGTGGAGGAGCTTTCGATAGCTGACTTCCGGGCGGTGATGGAGACCAACTACTTCGGGCCTTTGCGTTGCATAAAAGCCGTGGTGCCGGCGATGCGTGAGCGCAAGAGTGGCTGCATCATCAATGTAACCTCGGTCGCAGGGCGCGTCGCCACGTCGCCCTTGGCGCCCTACGCGGCTTCCAAGTTCGCCCTGGAGGCGCTCAGCGAGGCGCTGGCCCAGGAGATGAAGACCTTCAATGTCCGTGTTGCCATCGTCGAGCCCGGCATCATCGATACACCCATGGCCAGGGGACTGGAAGAACCGTTGGGCCAAACACCTTACCTGCAGAAGCGCCGTTTCGCCCATATGTTTGCCGCTGCGCTCCAGAGTCCGACGCCACCATCGCTGGTGGCAGAGAAGATCCTCAGCATCATCGAAAGCGGAGGTTGGCAGCTGCGTCACCCGGTAGGACCGGATGCCGAGCCACTCCTTGCCCGGCGCCGGTCCATGACCGACGAAGAATACGTCGACCTCCACGCCGCCGACGACGATACTTGGTACCGGAAAATGGAGCAAACCTTTGGCAGGTCCATCCGTCCTCAGGCCTGAGGTCGAGATTGACCTTTCGCCCCCCAGGGGATATATATGGTCGCCGAAGCTGCCATACCGTCTTGCACTATGGATGGCGCGGAGCCCAAGCGGTCAGGGAAAGGCCTGCAAAGCCTTTGTTTGGTGGTTCGACTCCATCCCGCGCATCCACCTTGCTGCATGAGCGCATACCTCTGCTCGCGTCTCCCCGTTTACGACTGCATCCGGGCTAAACCATTCTCGGAATCCGCCGATAGTCCGAACGAGAGACATAAATGGCCGCTACCAGAGTGCTTCTGGTCGATGATGATGAAGTTGTGCGCGTCAGCTTGACTTTCGTGCTGGAACAGTCTGGCTTCGCGGTAACCAGCGCCGCCAATGTGCCGGAGGCGCTTAAGTACATCAGCTCAGAGAGCTACGACGTGCTCCTGAGCGATCTGCACATGCCGGGAGCGGGCGATGGACTCACCGTGGTCAGCGCCATGCGCCACGCCAATCCCATGGCCGTGACGTTGCTATTGAGCGCATTCCCAGAGATGACCGCTGCAGCCCAGGCCATACTGCATCAGGCCGATGAGATCCTGGTCAAGCCGATGGATGTGGCCTCCCTCATCCAGGTGATCAATCAGAGGGTGGCCAGTGGCCCCCAGCGCACGCGTGAGATCGTGACCGTGGCCACGATTCTCGAACGCACTACCGCCAGCACCATTCAAGAGTGGTACGGGCGTGTACAAACGGAAGAGAAGCTGATGTCGGTTCCGTTGAGCTTCGAGCAGCGTTGCTGCCATCTGCCCATGGTTTTCGGTGACCTGGTACACCGTCTGCGCTCCCATCGGCCCATCGGGACGAAAGAACTGAAATCCGCCAGCGCCTCCAGGCACGGGGTGGACCGGTTCAGGCAGGGCTATAGCGCTGCCATGTTGGTCGAAGAGTCCCGCATGTTGCAAGTCAGCATCTTTAACACCTTGCAGAACAACCTGGTCAACATCGATTACAGCGTGCTGCTCGTCGGAGTCATGACCATTGCCGATGAGATTGATTTCCAACTTAGCCAGGCGATCGAAAGCTATGCCGCGGAAACGCTCCACGCCGCGACTGCGTAGCGGTAGAACCGGCTGTCCGGCAGAAAAGCGATTTGGCTCCTCGTGACATAGGGGACCCGGGAGAAGCTCATGTCCGGTGAAAACGAGGCTAGCTTTCATTTCCTGGCCGAGAATAGCATCGACATCATTTGCCGGGCCGGTCTCGACATGGTGCTGCACTATGTTTCTCCATCGTCCTTCCACGTTCTAGGCTGGCAGCCGGAGGAGATGATGGGCAAAAGGCCCGACGCATTTTTTCTTCCTGAAGATGCTTCTGCGCTTGCCGGCAACTCCCTCGCAATCGTTCGCATGCGCATGAAAGACGGGATGAGGGCGTGGGTGGAAATCAAACACCGCATGGTGTGCGATTCCTCTACCGGCGTCCCCCGGGAAAATATCATCGTCATCCGGGACATCACGGAGCGCAAGACCCTGGAAGAAAGGCTCTCCGTATTGGAGTTGACCGACGCGCGGACCGGGCTCTCCACCGCCCGCGCGTTTGATGAGGCCCTGGAACGCGAGTGGAATCGCACTCTGCGAGAAGGCTCTTTCATCTCTTTGCTGCTGCTTGACTTTGATCACTTCAGACAATTCCATGACTGGCGGGAACATCTGGAAGGAGATCGCTGTCTTGCCAAAGCGGCTGCCGCCGTTCTTGGCGTTTTGCGGGTAACGGATTTCGCTGCCCGCTACGGCGCCGAGGCCATCGCCATCATTCTTCCCTCGACTGGCCCGCGGGGTGCCTCCAGAGTCGCCGAAAAGTTGCGCTCTGCTATCGATCCTCTCCGTTCTCCTCTTAACGTGAAGTTGGAAGGCCAAGGCTGGGTCACGGTGAATATCGGCATCTCTACCGTGCTGGCGCGCGCCGGGGGAACCACCAGGATGCCGGAAATCCTGCTGCTCGCAGCCGATAGCGCCTTACATCGAGCCATGCATCAGGAGTCGGCCTTGCGTACGTCGTCGCCCATGGCTCCCATGCTCAGCGATAAACCTTGATCCAGTGATTCCGCATCTTCGGCCGCACCTCCTCGCCTGCCGTTTGGGAAACGATCGCAGTTGTCGGCTCCACAGGCATATGGCAGTCGATGCAGTTGTCTGCTATTTGGTGCCCCATCGTTTTTGACATGCCACAGCTTTCGACCTGGTGGCAGGTTAGGCAGCGATCGGAATACGTTTTCGCCGCGCGCTCCGGTTGGTGTACGTCGTGGCACGTCGAGCAGCTCATCTTCGGCGAAGAGAGATAGCAGCGGCTCTTCTGCAACAGCCCCACCTGGTTTCCATGCACGTCAGGATGGGCGGCGACCTCGCCTGCATTTGGTTGCAGGTAGTTGTCCAATGGTTTCCCCGGCACAAAGGAGAATGCCGGGGCAAACTCTTCCGTGCGAATGCCGTTGTGGCACAGCGCACACAGATCTACCTGACGATCCCGTGAAAACTTGGCCGGATTCAAAATAGCTTCCCCGGCGGTAGAACTTTTCGTTCGCTCGAGCGCAACGTGGTCCGCGCCCGGGCCATGGCAGCGTTCGCAGGAGATCCCGGCCGCCAGGCTCTTCGGGTTATAACGATTAGTCAGAGGATCCAGCGAGAGCGGTTCAATGTAGGTGGCATGGCACTCCAGGCAGCGCGGTGTGACTGCCCGGGTAAAGTTCATCGTGCCGTCCTTGTAGCCGGGACTGTTGATCCACCGGCTACCGTCTGACCAATAGCTTACGGGCAGCTCAAATAGTAGTTCGCCGTGCCAGTAGAGGTAGCTCTGCCCGCGCACGCCCGACCCAATGACGATGTCCATGCGTTCGCTTCGCTGCTGCAAGTGGCCTGGCCAACCGGCGACCGCAGTCTGATAGTACCCGTTGTTCCTGGCCTCCATCTTGAAATACAGGCCCGGGTTATCGCCCGCGGTTGCCGGATCCGCGATCATCAGCACGTTCGACCCATCGTGAAATGAGCCAAGAATCGTGTCCTTGTTGGCTGGCTGCGAGGTCAGATGATGAGCGGTATGTTGGTAAGGATCGCTCTGATCCCGATGACAGGATAGGCATGCCGCGTCTCCCGCATATTTGTCACGCTGAGCGGGGAAGAACCCGAGAAGTGCCAGGACGAGTGTTACGCTTACCGGCACCATGCGAAAGTACTCCCATGAGAGCAAGTGAAAATGCTCAGTCCTGCACCGTCACCCATGCCTTCTTCTGTGAACTGCCGAGCACCGCGTCGAGAACGCGCATCTGCCGGATCCCATCCTCGAAGGTGGGATAATCGACCGGCGCGTTCGCATCCATGACTCTTTTGTAGAAGCGGCGGAAGATCTGCTTGAAGGTGTCAGGATAGCCTTCGCTGTGGCCGCCCGGCAGGTCAGTGTAGCTCCGGGCCTCTGGGCGCATTAGCACAGGATCTTTGATCTGGATCTCGTTCGGTGTATTCCGATGGCCGATCCAAAGGTCCTCGGGAGCTTCCCCAGTCCACGCGACCGATGCCTTGGAGCCAAAGATCTCGATGAACAGGCGGTTCTTGCGTCCCCCGGAAACCTGGCTCACCGTCAGCGACCCTCTCGTGCTCTCGCCCATGGCAAACATCATTGCGCCGAAATCTTCCGTCTTGATCGCGACCTCGTCGTACTCATTCGGCTGCAGTGTTTTGCCGGCAAAAGTCTCGACCGAGTGTTTCGGCTTCTTGCGCGTCTTGTGGAAGGTGTGAAGATCGGCGCACACCGAAGTGATACGCTGCCCGGTGATGTGCTCGGCTAAATCGCACCAGTGGGTCCCGATGTCGGCAAAAGTGCGCGACGGTCCTTGTTCAATGCGCCAGTTCCAATCCGTGTCGTACAGCAGCCAGTCCTGTGAATACGTGCCCTGGACCACGTAGATATCGCCCAACTCGCCCGCTTCGCACATGCGGCGCATATTTTGCACCTGGGGGTAAGCGCGTACGTTGTACAGGGTGCAATTCGCAAGGCCCTTTTGTTTCGCCAGCGCGACCATGGAACTCGCTTCTGCAACCGTCGAGGCCAGCGGCTTCTCGCACAATACGTGCTTGCCCGCTTGCATGGCTGCGTTGGCCATAGCGTAGTGGAGATTGTTGGGGGCACAGATGTGGACCGCGCTCACGTCAGCGTCGGCCAGCAGATCCTGGTAGTTGCCGGTGGCTCGCTCAATGCCAAGGGTGTCAGCGAACTTGCGCGCCGCCTCGGCGGTGCGCCCCGCAACCCCGATCACTTCTATGTTGCCCAGGCGGCGCAGCGCCTCGGTATGGACGCGGCCCATGAAGCCGATCCCAAAAATTGCGACCTTTATTTTTTCCAAATTACATTCCAATCTTTACCAGCGCCCTGGGAGTGACAGGGTCTACGACGTGAGCGCGCGGCGCTCTCGCATCAAAGCATCTTTTCCCATGAACTCATGGGGCACGTAGTGTACAACGGGCGCCGATCTTCCGCGTACGATCGGTAAGGCGAAGCTCAGCAGATCGGTTCCGTAACGCTCAGCGTGGAAGAAAACTGTGCCGATGCATGGGCTGTCCGGGTTAGCGACGATATCCATGATCTCCATGCTCCCCCCGTGGCCGACAATCGCGATGTCGGTGCCGTTCCCGGCCTGCTTTGCTGCGTCCACGGCCCCGATAGCACTTTCATCATTGATCCCAACCACCAGAACCCGCTTTCTCGATCGTGACTTGAAAGCACTGGCCGCGGCCGCTTGAGAGGTCGCCTTGTCCCCACCTCCGTCGAGGTGGACGATGGATTTCTCCGGCAACGGTCCGAGCCGCTCCTGTACTCCTTGTAAAGCGCCTACCAACCTGCTCTGGATGGTTCTGCCGGCACGCGGTGACTCCAGAAGGAGAAGAGTGTCCACCTCGGAATTCCAGTGCCTGATGGCGTAGTCCGCCAACGCGACCCCGGCGGAGAATCCCGCGCGATAATTGTTGACCCCAAAATAGACCGTTCCGTGATGCGGGTTTACCAGCGAAATCAAGGGAATTTCCGAACGCGAAAGAATATCTGAGATCACCGGCGCAACGTGCTCGAAGAGCTGAAATTCGATGGCCAGGTCCACCTTGCTGTCGGCCATGGCTTCAGCATTGCGAATCGCGGTGTCCGCGTTGCGATCGTTATCCCACACCACCAGATCGATCCCAGCCGCGGCGGTAGCTTTTTCCAGGCTGCGCTGGATCTCCACCGCAATGCAAATGTGCTTGGAAAGGTTCGCGAAGCCAAACCGCAGTCTCCGGCGCAACCGGTTCAGCCGGTACTGGCGGCCGGACTGCGTAAGATAATCCCGCAGCACCAGGGTATGCAGAATTCGATAGGCAGTCGTGTGCGGTATTCCGGTCCTTTTGACGACTTCTTCCAGGGTCAGCGATTCAGCCGCGGACCCGAAGCAATCCAGGAGCTCGATGGTTCTGGCGATGATGGGGACCCAGTACTTGTCTATTTTGCGAGAGACTTCCTCGCGATTGGTGTCAGGCTTGTTCTTCATATTTCGGACCTGATTTCTTACGCGACGTATAGTAGCACTTGTTGGCAATATTCTGAAAAGAGTTCGATTGGGAACTTTTTCAAGAATTTCTATTTGGGCCCGTGAGTTTTGGGTCAGGAACGGGATCAAAACATCGAATCGAAGCCATCCTTCTTCAGCGTGTCCAGTCTTTCCGTTGGCGGCATGGTTGCAGGTTTGATTTGCATGCCTAGCTCCAGACCACGAGCTGGAGTTGCGTCAAACGCTGGCCAGTAGGGAAGGCCTGCGCTGTTAGGATCGCCCGTCTTCGCGAAGTTGGCCCAATAGCTCGACATCGTATCTGCCAGCTTGCGGTCGGTCTCCGTCCACGGCCGTCTTACCGAGTCCAGGTTATTGAAGACATAAACCAACTCGGCGGAGTGATAGGCACCGTAGTGATCGCTGTCGTGACCGGGTGGGCGGCGATCGAAGTAATAGATATAAGTTTTATGATTGTCCTCGAATCTCGCCACATCTAATGCAGTTCTGGCCATCAGGTCTCGCACGGCGTTGGTCGCTGCTTCCCACGCCTCGCTGTCTGAGCTGGCCGGGTAGAGCTTGAAGTACTCTTCCGCACGGGCTCCGTACCGGGTCTCGATCTGACTCTTCCATTCCTTCTCGGTGAGCGTGGCAGGAATGAATGTAGTGCCCTCGTTGGCGTTGGAACCAGCGAGCAAAGAATGAGTATTTTCTTTTCCCGCGCGGAAGACGTCGCGCGGAGAAGCAGTCAGAAAATAGCCGTCCACAATGGGCCAGAATTTAGATATATTCGCGCCCGTAGCGCTCGGAGGCGGGATCGCGATCCGCTGAATCTCCGCTGCCGGCTTGCTTCTCAGTTCAGCAATGGAATGGACACCCACCTGTTTGGCAAACTTCAAGCCGGTTTGCTCAGCGGATTTCAGATCCTCGGCCGGCATGAAGCCGCCGCTTTGTACGATGGCGCGGCGAAAGTAGCCTTTGGCCAGCGGCGAAGCGCAAAGGTTCAGCACCGAGGATGCCCCTGCGGATTGTCCGAAAATGGTGACATTCTCCGGGTCTCCGCCAAAGTTTTGTATATTCGCCTCTACCCACTTCAGCGCTTCCAACTGATCGAGCATGCCGTAGTTCCCTGAGGCGTGGGGAGGATCCTCCGCGGTGAGTTCCGGATGCGCAAGAAAGCCGAAGACGCCCAGACGATAGTTGATGGTTACCAGCACAACGCCCTTGCTTGCCAGGCGCTCACCGTCGAAGGACGGGAGAGAACCTGAGCCTTCCACGAAACCTCCCCCGTGAAGCCAGACCATCACCGGCCGTTTTTCAGATGCGGAGGAGGCCGCGGTCCATACGTTCAGGTAGAGGCAGTCCTCGCTCATAGGCTCCGGACTCTCATAGAACTCCACCTGGTAGAACGACCCTGGCTTGAGCGGGTTCTGCACGCAGATATTTCCAAACCTGTCCGCATGGCGAATACCCGCCCATGAATGCGCCGCCTGAGGCGCTCTCCAGCGAAGATTCCCGACCGGCGGTGCGGCATAGGAGATGCCACGAAATACCGTAACCGAGGCGTCCTTTCCCGGTATGCCCTGAAGTGCGCCTCCGGTGGTCTGGACCGGCTTATGCAATGCCGCGGATGCGGGAATAGCCACCGTCATGATTGCAATCCATGTTAGCCCGATGAATCGCGTAAGCAATGGGAACCTCTTTCTCACGGCTCCACGGTCAAAAGTGGTGCGTTGCGCTGGCCGCGACAGGTAGCGTCGCGCTGCGGGTGGATAGCTTTGGGTCCGTGGTCGAAGAAAGACGCTCACCCGCGTAAGGACTATTCCCGACCGCGAAGGCCGGCGGCAAAATCAAACCTTCATAAAATCGCGCGACCGTGGATATGGTGTCCTCTCCGGTGCTGCCGGCCGGTGCCGGATTCGGGAAGGTGTCCACCGTCTCGCCCGGGCCGTTCGAACCAGCGGAAACCTGCCACGCTTGCCAATACTTGATGGAAGACGGCGCGATCGGCGATCCATCCGGTTTTGTTCCCAGGATGGTTCTGGTAACTTCTTCAACGATGTATCCGCCCTTGGGAGATGCATGGGCCAACTGCCACTTTCTTTCCAACTTCGGGACACCGGGCCCTTCAGCGGCAGTTGCATCGCGCAACCACTGGCCATCAAGATCGACCCCAGTGACCGTGATGGCTGAAGGGATTCAGGCTCCCCCTGGCGGAGACTCGATCGTTATCCGCAGAAAACGCAGCCGTGCTGCCGTCGAGCGAGGTGGAAGTGAAGCTCGAGCGCCAGTCGCCGTTCTTCGGCCAGTAGCCACCCTTCGCTGGAGCGATCTGAGCCGAGACGCGGTTGCTGCCTGCCTGGGTGGTAAACACGAACTGCTCGCTCCTGCTTTCGGCCGAGGTCTTAAGCGTGACCTGGGAGCGCGTGGCTACTCCAAATTCCCATACGGCACTTCCAATTTGCAGAACTGCATTGATTCCCGGCGATGAGAGAGCAGTATTTTCTATCTCCGATTGCGTAATCGTATCCCCACTTACCCCGGAGATAGCTTGCTTTCCTCTTTCGTCGTCGAAGGTATAAATCAACACAAAGGGATCGCCCGGAGGGATCTTTTGGTAAGAGCTATGTCCGAAGATGGGTCCCTCGCCAACCTTGATCTCGCCGGTAGTTCCGCTGATCGTCACCGTAACAGTTGCAGGCCGCGCCGTCGCTGGCAATGCCGCCGCCAGTAGGAAGACCGTCGATAACTTCATTTAGCCGGCTCCAATGAAGCCCGGATACAGCGTCATGCCACCATCAATATAGATGGTGGTTCCATACACGTAGTCCGATTCATCCGAGGCCAGCCACACCGCCACCCTCCCTATATCGCCCGGTTCGCCGATCCGCTTGGCTGGTATGAGCTTGAGCAACGTGGATTCGAAGGTTTCCGGCGTCGTCAACTTCTCAACATTCATCGGGGTTCGAATCGCACCCGGTGAGATGGCGTTTACCCGGATGCGCAGGTGCGAAACTTCCTGCGCCAGGCTCTTCATAAAGAGCATGAGGCCTCCCTTGGCCGCGGCATAGTTCGCATGGCCTGCCCAGGGAATGACGTCGTGTACAGAGCTCATGAATATGAGCTTGCCACAGGCATAGGAGATGGAGCGATCGATCCCTTGCCGCTTGAATGCCCGAATCGCTTCCCGGGCACACAGAAACATGCCCGTAAGGTTTACATCGATCACCGTCTGCCACTGCTCCAGGGTCATCTCGTCCACGTTGGCGTTCAATTGTATGGCGGCATTGGGCACGCAAATATCGAGCCTGCCGAAGGTTTGAAACATGCAATCGAACATCGCCTTTACTTCGTCTTCACGCGCGACGTTAGCCTTGAAGATCACTGCTTTCCCGCCGCGTTCTTCGATGATTGCAGCGGTTTGCCGCGCTCCTTGCTCGTCTGTGCTGTAATTCACCAGGACATCCGCGCCCGCTTGCGCAAATCCTATCGCCATCGCCTGGCCAAGCCCCTTGCTGGCTCCCGTCACCAAAGCCTTTTGTCCCACCAGCACCCGGTGTATCGGGGACGGCGGCATTTCATCAGGAGGTGTGTATCCGTTTTCGGGGCTCACCGGTCATCCTTTTCAATCGAAGCTCTGCCATCTGGTCACCGTCTGCGCAGCGATCGGGTTGCCGTTCGCCTTTAGATAACTTTGGAACTTCTCAAAGTAGGGCGTTGCGAGGTGCAGGTCGAGCGCAGCCTGACTCGCGAACTTCTCATAAAACATGAACTTACCAGGAGACTCTGGATCCACATGCAATTCGTAGGCGAGACATCCCGGTTCCTTGCGGCTGGGAGCAACGAGCGCATGCAATTCGCTTCCCAGCTCCTTTTCGTGACCCGGGGCTGCCTGAATGTGAGCGTTGATGATGATGGGCACTTCTGTCATTGAGTCCCGTAATGAACTAAAGGAGATAGATAAGGGCGTGCAGTAAGTTCATATCCGCGCACTTATAAAGGTGTCAAGCAAATTTTTCCTTCGATAGTTCCGTAATGAACTGTCAATTTTGATTAGGGATACCAAAGCGCAGTTGTTGCGTCTTGATCGCCTCTTCCCGTTGCGTTTTCGTTAGTAGGCTTGCCTGTTTAGCCATCTGCTGCGCCTTATCACTTTCTCCCAGGCGCTGGTAAGTCCGGCTAAGCTGGTAATAAGTCGGAGCGTTGCCTGGGTCAAGCTTAAGCACCTGTTCGAACTCCACTTGCGCGTCTTTCCACTGTTGCAGCTTCATATAGAGGAGACCCAGCTGATAGTGCGGCTCCACTACCGTTGGCTGCATTTCTTCAGCGCTCTTCAGTGCTTCCATCGCCTGCTCTTGCTGGCCCAGCTGAAATGAAACCAGGCCAAAAACATATTCGAGCGCGAAGTCGCGCGGGACCGCAACCCGCGCCTCGTTCAATACCTTTAAGGCCTCCTCATCTTTGCCTTCCTTCATGTAGCTCTGTGCCAGGGCTACATAGCCCAGGGCAAGTGCTGGATGCTCCACAATCGCTTTTCGATAGGTCTCGCGAGCCTGGGTGTGGTCCCCGGTCATCATCTCGATAGCACCCAAACGGATAGTCAGTGGATAGTCATCGGGGACCAGCGGGATACCACGCTGCACAATCTCGGTTGCCTCTTTGTAGCGGTCCAGATCGATCAGCAACCGCGTGCAATCAAGGTAACGGTCAGGGTTGGTGGGATCGGCGGCAATGGCTTTCTGCCAGATGTCGAAGGCAAGCGAGCTCTCCCCCGCGGCTTCGTAGGCAGACGCGATTTCACTCAACAAATTTGCGTCGTTTGCATGCTCCGCGGTCAAGGCGGCAAGCAACGGAAGGGCCTCCTTCGTCTGCTTGGCCTTTACCAGCGCAAGCGCGAGGTTGTACTGGTTCTGCCAGGAGGGCTGCATCGCTGCGATGCGGCGAAAGCGCGCTGCCGATTCAACATACATTTGCCGCTCATCGAGCAATTTAGCTAGCTCGTACTCTTGCTCGGCAGAAAACCTGGAACGCTGCTCAAGTAGATCGACAAGTTTCAATGCTTCCGTGGGAGCATCGGAGTGCAGGCATGCCTTGATGGCCAGCAAGGCGGCAGCAGGATCATTTTCGAGCAGCGTGGTGGCGGGCTCAATATGCGGAATCGCATCTTTTTCGCGCGAGGTAGTCAGGTAAAGGACGGCGAGGTAATAGTTCGTAAAGGGGTCAGCGCTATCCAGAGCCAGCGCTATTCGCAATTGTTTTTCTGCCAGCTCGTACTGCCGCTTACTGAGGTAGTTGAACCCAAGGTTCGTATGCGGACCCGCAAGCTTCGGATCGATACGAGTAGCGGCTTCGTAATCTTTGTTGGCCTCGTCTAAGCGCCCAAGTTTTGTCTCCGTGATTCCGATAAAGTTATCGATGGCAGCATTCGAGGGTTGTAGTCGCCTCGCGTCCTCAAACTGTTGCAGCGCAGCCTCGTATTTCTCCTGGCGAAAGAATTCAAGCCCGCGTTGCAGGGGATTGTCCTGTCCCAGCGCGGCCAATGAGAGGAGAAGGGTCGCCAGGGTTGCAGCAGGACGGCGAATCATTTGGATACGGAGTCCAGAGTTTGCATCTGCGTTTCAGCATGCGTCAGGTTCTCCAGCTTGAGCGTGCGAGCAATCTCGAATTGCTCATTTGCCGCCTGTTTGTTCCCCATGGATCGGTACACCAGGGCCAGCTGATAGTGGGCTAAGCCTTCGGGATCGTGATGAACAGCTTGCTGCAGCGCTCTTTCCGCCTTGGCATAGTCTTTTTGCATGTAATAAGCCTTGCCCAGGTCGCGATAAGTGGACCACTGATCCGGATCCGATTGCAGAGCCTTCTCCAGGTGTGGAATTGCCTGGGCGGAGTCCTGTTGGTTGAGAAGGATGGTTCCCATTTCTGCATTCGCGCCCCCGTGGTCTGGATTTGTGCGAAGCTCGGCTGAAAATTCCTCCCGCGCCTGTTCCTGTTGACCCATCTTTAGCAGCAGGTGACCGATGGAGAAATGCACTCCCGGCAAATTGGGGGCAAGGTTCTCGACCACTCTATATTCAGCCAGGGCCTTGGCATCCTGCTCCGCGTTTTGGTAAGTCTCGGCCAGAAGTTGGTGTGCCGGATAAGAATCCGGAGCTATAGAGAGCAACTGTTCGAGCGTCGAGAGCGATAGGTTGCGATAGGTTCGAGCCAACAGGTAATCGGCTTTCAGATCGTTTGGATGCAACTTCATCCACGCGTTCAGATCCGATGCAGCAGCCTTGAAATCCTGCCGATCGAAGTTATCCAGCCCGCGCGCGTACGAGGTGGAAGGATTCAAACGCGGTGCGGTCTTCGTAAAATCATTCCAGGCGGACAGAAATGCATCATGGTTGCCGAGGCGCGCATTGGCAAGCGCAAGAGCCAGACTGCGCGAAGGACTGACCGCGGCTCCATCCAATGCGGGCAGGCAGGATCGCAACTGGCTCTGCGCCTGTTGGCTTAGATCTTCGCTTGCAGCCGGATAGGGTCGAGGCAAGCCCAGAGCATTCGCGGCCTGATACCCCGAGATACGAATCGCAGCCGTGAATAAAGTGAGTGCCTCGTCCGCCTTGCCCTCGAGCATCGCTATTTCGCCCAGCCTTCCCAGGGAAGCAGCAGAGCCCGGATTGGCCTCTAGCTCGCGGTGATACTCCTGTGCCGCGGCATCCAACTTCTCCTGATGAAACGCGACTTCGCCCAGACCGAAATGCGCGCCCTGCCAATGTGGATCTTGCTCCAGCGCCCGATAGTAATGAGCCAGCGCATTCTTCCATACGTGCTCATCCTTATAGATGTCTCCATACACCTGGTGCAGCAGGGGCGTGCCACTGGAATGATTAAGGACGCGTGCGATGCCCAGATCGGCCGCTTTGCGATAGGCTTCTCCCAGGTCGAGCAGCAGAGCCGGATCGGAAGGAAAAAGGAGAGCAGTCTGGCGTAGCTGTTCGAGTGCAGGCTCAGTTCGGCCATCATCCCACAAGGCTCTGGCCAGCCATGTATGTGCCTCCTTGTTGGACGGTTCCCGGCGAACGGCCTCGAGCAGTTGTGGCACCGCCAGAGCGACCTGACGCTGTTTTTCGTAGTCGATGCCCAGGTAGAGGCTGACGCCTGGCAAAGCCGGCTTCAACTTCTCGGCTTTCCCCAGGGCCCGCGCCGACTCCGCGAATTTTCCCTGCGCGTTGTAGACCAGCCCCAGGCTTGCGTAAGCTTCCGCCACATCGGGCCGAAGGCGGATGACCGCCAGATACTCCTGTGCCGCGGCCTCGAGGTTTCCTGCATCCTGCGCCTGGTGCGCTGCGGCGAAGTGTTGCGCCGCAGCGGTGTCCGGATCCTGGGCCCAGGCGGGCGCCTGGCAAAGCAGGGAAGAGAAGGCGCAGAGAGCCCAAAACCCGATGATCAAAAACCGATGGCTGCTACAACACATGAATTTGCCCGGCGACGGCACAAAAAGAATAGGGGAACCGCTCGAGCGCGCTCCCCCTCTTGTACTGCCATCTGTATACCACACTTCACAATTACGGTTGGGAGGCTGTCAGCCTCCCAACCCCACTTACATCAGAACGTTATTCGGAAATTAGCCTGTAACGTTCGAGCCGATGAGACGATGCCCGACTGGTTGTTGTTGGTTTCCGCGTTGGGACCGGTACCGCATTGGAATTGCCCGAACGCTGGATCGCCCACATGGTAATCCATACAACCATAGCTGTGCCGGTTGAATATGTTAAACGCGTCGAACCGGAATAGGAAATTGACCCGTTCCGTAAACAGCGGGATTCGCTTGGTAGCTTGCAGGTCCTCTTCCTTGTGGGTGAAGTTGCGTACATTCCCCAGCGTTTTAGGGGCGTTTCCAAAAGTATAGTTCGGCGCCTGGGTGAAAGCGGCAGGGTTGATCTTGGCAGTCGTTCCAAATTGATATTTCCCGAGTCCACCCGTGAAGCCGTTGGGGTTTTCCCCTGGGACCACGTTGGGCCGTGCGTTACCTCCCGTTGCCTGGCCCGCAAAGGTACCTGCGGTCCAATTGTTTTCCTGTACGAACAGCGGGAAGCCGGTGGCGTAGGTATCTACACCGCCTATTGTCCAGCCGCCAATCGCCGCATCAGTCAATTTGTTGACATCGCCTCCCCACTTCTTTCCTTTTCCGAAGGGAAGCTCATAGGTGTAAGCAATTTTGAATTGCTGCGGTTGATCGAATTCGCTGTAGGTTTTTTCCTTCCTGGGATCATAAGGATCAAACATTCCGCCGACGCCGCCATTCCACGCTTCCTGTGGGGCATAGTCTGAATCAGCGTCGGTAAGGTTTTTCGACCAGGTGTAATTGCTCAAGATCGTCAATCCGGAGCCGTAGCGCTTGGTTACTTGTATCTGCAGTGCTTCGTAACTGTAATTACCCCATGGATTGGCGCTGAACGAGGTGTCCAGGTCTTCGTTCGTGTACCAAGGGAACGGCCTCAGAGCCTGAGCAACCGAAGCCGAACCGGGAAAGTCGGTGAGGAAGTTGGTGTAGGGGATGGGAACAGTCGGTAGTCCCGCGCATGCCGGGCTGCTGGCCTGTGCCGTAACCTGAACCGCCAGGCAGTTCCCGTAGACCAGGGCCGACTCAGGAGCTACGTTCGGATCCTTGAGCAACGCCTGCAGGTGACTTCCGTGGTTTCCGACGTAAGCCATGTCCACCAGCCACTGGCCGGGGAGTTCGCGCTGTATGTCGAAAGTCCAGTTATTCACGTCGCCAGGCCTACCCAGCCTGCTGGGGAGCATCACCGGGCCACCACTCGCCGCGCCGCCGCCGCCACTCAATCCGTTCAGGGCTGTTGGCGTGATCGTCGGCGGTATGGACCCAGGATAAGCTGTTACTTGGCTGGGAAAGACCGCAGGCGTCTGTTGATTCACTTGGGCAGGCCACTTATACCCGACCGCGAAGAAACCCAGACTGTCGGTATTGGCAAAGTTGGATATCTTCATCGGGGTTTGGTAGAGGCCGTAAGCGGCGCGCACCACCGTCCGCGGGTCGAGTTGGTATGCCAAGCCGACGCGAGGACCCCACGATCCCCAATACTGGTTCATCGGGGAGCACCTGCCATCTCTGCCAGTGCCCGTTCCCTGAAACTCGTAAGCGCCAGGCAGGCCATCGGCTCCGGGATTAGGCAGGGTTGGATTGACCTGAGAGGTCCTGCACTTTTCCTCAAATACTGGCTGCGGGATCTCATAGCGCAGACCCAGGTTCAGGGTGAGCTTTGGGCTAACTTTCCAGTCGTCCTGGGCGTAGAAGCCCCAGCCGTGCACGCGCATGGCGGCGTTTTGCCCGCCGCCAACGGTCCCGTTGGATGCTGCTCCCAGAAAGAAGGCGGCCGCGCCAGACCCGGAGTTGGGATCGATGGGCTGGCCGTTTGCCAGGTTTCCAGCCGAGGTCAAAGCATTGTCAAAGCCGAAATCGGGAGCGGCATTGCTATTGTAAGTCGCGTTAAAGCCTTGTCGCCTGTACACTCCGCCGAACTTCCAGTTGTGCTTGCCGTGGCTCCATGACACGGCGTCGTCATATTGATAACTGTTGTCGACAAAGAAGCTGTTGTCTCCAGGCGGCGTGGGCATGCCGCCTCCCGTGGCAGGGATATACTGAATGCCGTTATTGGGGATGAGAATATCTTGATAATACCCATGAAAATCAATCTTATCTGCCCATGAGCCAACGCCGCCTTCGCCCTGCTCGATACGGAAGCGGCGGGTATAGCCGGCATTGAAATGGTTTAGCAGCGTTGGCGTGATGCTAAAGTCTTCACCGATGCGAACATAGTGAGTCGTTGTACTGCCAAAGCTCTGGTCGTAAAGCCCCTTCGGTCCATACGAGTAAATGTTGATGATGGGCAGGTTGGCCTGCGCATAGCTGCCAAATATCTTGTTCCTTGATCCGATATTCTGATCGATGCGGGTCGAGTACAGATCATTGTTGATCGGCGCCGTTAGGGTATAGGCCAGGTTCTGAAAAGCCTGACCGGGATTGGTGGCTACCGGGAGATAAGGAATGAAGGCCTTGGCATACGGATCCAGTCTTGACACCGGGATCTGGTTGTTAGGAAAGGCCTGGCAAGGTTGACCCAGGTTGGCTCCCGAACAGGTCGTGAAATCATAGATTTTCTGCCCGGGATAGGTAACGCCATTGATGGTCTGGGCGTTCAGGACCTGGGAAAAATCTCCGTTTGCCCACATTTGCGGCGTTGCTGTGGAGGTAAGGTTCGGGCCACCGGACTTGAAGCGAAATCCTTCGTAGCTGAAAAACCAGAAAGTCTTCCCTCGACCGTCATAGAGTTTGGGGATAAATACCGGGCCGCCGCCAAATCCGCCGAAGTCGTTTTGCGTGTCGTTCTGCTTGCCGACGCCGGTGTGGTTGTTTTGCCAGCTGTTCGCGTCAAATGCCTTGTTCTTCAGCAGGTCATAAACTGCGCCGTGGAACTCATTGGTTCCCGACTTGGAAGCCACGTTGACGAAGCCGCCGCCGGTACGCCCGTATTCCGCCGCGAAGGTGCTGGTTTGTACTTTGAACTCAGAGACCGCATCGACGCTGATGCCGAAGTTCCACTGGTAGTTCGGTGACGCCAGCTGAATCGACGAACCATCCAGGATCACGTCAGCTTGCCCCGTTCCCGCGCCGTTGAGCTTAAAACTAGCCTGCGATTGGGCGTTTCCCGTTGAATCTCCCTGAAAGCCCGGGGTGAGCGTCATGAACTCGAGGGGGCTGCGGATCACGCCACTGAAATTCAAGGGCAGTTGCGCCACCAGGGCCCCGGGAACGGTGGTTCCTACGTCGGAGCTTTCCGTCTGGATCTGTTGCGCATTTGCCGTGACAGTAACCGATTGCGACGTCTGTCCTACCTGGAGGTTGATGTCGAGGGTGGCAGCCGTTCCAATCGAGACCGTAATGCCCTCCTGAACGGCCTCTTTGAAGCCTGGCGCAGATACGGTGACTTTGTAGTTGCCCGGCGGCAACGCGGGATAGAGGAAGCGGCCGTCCGAGTTGCTAACCAGCGGGTAAGTGGTGTTGGTGTCGCTGTTAGTAATGGTGACGGTGGCGCCGGGAACGACGGCGCCGGCTGGATCATGAACCGTACCGACGATGGATCCGCGGCTGGCTTGCGCCCACATGGCGCCGGTCGACATTGCGAGAAACAGCGCGAACACTGGCAATAGGTAACGCAGATTCTTGTGGTTATTTGAGCTATGTGTCTTCATCACAGGTGATTCTCCTAAAGTTACAGCTCTGTCTTTTCAACCGTGTCCGATGCGGCCCGTTGGCATGAAGGGTCTGACCGTGGCCTTCTCTATGTCCGGCGCGGGCGAAGACTAAGTAGTTCCATATAGAACTAATTGTCGACGCTAGCTAGGCAGTTTCATGCGCGATAATGTCATATAGTTGGCATCGAACATGTGTCAAGAAGTATTTAGATGAACAAGTTCCGTAATGAACTCTCGTAACAAAAACTGTGGCGGAAGGCCTGCTAAGGCCTTAGTGAAAGCTTTCTGTCGCGTCAGTTATCGGCGGGATACCCCACAGGCTTTATAGGGTGAGAAGAAAAACACTGCACGTTCCAAATGAGGAACATGCCCTAAATCTGTGTCACCCTGTACGGCGGCGCCTGCCCCGCCTATCCCGGCGGGCCGTGGAGCCTGCCGGGGGGCTTGAGTGGGCTACGATGCCTCCCCAACCCGTTTGTCATGAGAAGTGGGCCCCTCCCTCGGCCGTGCCGTGGGACCGCAGCGCCTACTAAGCTGCGCCGTCCGGATTGGGCAGTAGTAAATCCCTGACACGCACTGCCAGCTCATGCGTTGCCTCCAGGAATTGGCGAAGCGTGCGAACCGTTGGGCCAAAGGTATCGAACTCAGTAAGCGAAAGCCCATCCTCGTTGTAGGCGCGGCCAAAGTCAGGAAATTTATGCAGCAGTTCCTCCACGATTTCAGGATCGACCGGCTTCTCTATCCGGGAAGCCACACTCACATCGCTCGCATTGAAACGAACCTGCCATTTGTAGGGCGGAGAGATCACTACATCGCCGCCGACTAGTTCGCTCCACTGCATGTGGTTGCGGAATGCGGCGGAGAGCAAACGGATGCGGTAGCCGCGCTCGCGATAAATTTGGTAAGCCTTCTTGAAGACGGCGACGCCCGCCCACTCGAGATAGCCAGGATCGAGAGTGATATCCTTTTTTTCCGCCACCACTTTCAGCCAGTCGTCCAGTCTGCCCGCCATGACGGTACAAACCGGGCCCATGCGGGATATATCCTGGCCCTCCCGCTCTCGCCTTTTCAAGCCGCGTTCAACAGCTTCGGCTACAGCAATGGATTGCGGCAATGTGAAGGAGACGGTCGCATTGACGCTGATACCGCGATAGGTCGTTTCCTCGATAGCGGCGATACCCGCGTGGGTAGCCGGAATCTTCACAATCATGTTCGGCGCCAGGGCGTCGAAACGCAGTGCCTGCTCCAACAAGGCCGCCGGATTGCGGTAGTAATGAGGGTCGGTCTGGATCGAGAGCCTGCCGTTTCTGCCGCGGTACTTTTCGAAGGCCGGCCGCAGTAATTCAGATCGCTTGGCGGATATCTCCTCCACCAGTTTCCATCCAATCTCTTCTTCGGTTGCTACCGGGAACTCGACCGCCAGGGCTCGGATGCGATCGTTCCACAGGTGCGCTTCCTTCTTGAGCGCATCCAGAACAATTACCGGATTGCAGGTCGCGCCCACCGCACCGTGTTCGATCGAGTAGGTCAACTCCGAGAGAGTTGCCGAGTCATTCCACAGGCAAGTGGGGGTGGTTTGCGTCATCTCATACAAAGGGCTCTTATACGCAACCGTTTTCTCTAGTGTCTCGCTCATCGAGCTCCTCCGCTTTCCTGTACCGGGCAGCAGAGAACAGCATGAGCTGCTGCGGAATCGTTTACTACTCCGGGTACATCAATACTTTAATAGCTTTCTTCTCGTCGCATAAGCGGAACGCTGTGTGCCAATCCGATATGGGAAGCTTGTTGGAGATCAGGTCATTCAGCCTCACTCGACCCTCGGCATAGATCCTCATCATGCGCTCCCAAGTGCGAGCGGTATAGCAAACCGAACCCGACATCGTCAGCTGCTTATAGAAAATCTGATCAATGGGAAATTGAATGTCCTGCCCGCAGATGGCCACCTGCGTGTAACGACCCATGGGACGCAGCGACTCCAGGCATCCGCGTACCGAGCTGGGATGCCCCGCGCACTCGAAGGCTACATCCACGCCGACTCCGTTGGTGTGGTCCTGGATGGCTTCGCTTAGGTTCTGTTCCCCGATGTTGACCACCGCGGCGGCGCCAATCCGCAGCGCCGCATTGAGCCGGTCCTGATCTCCCGGCGCGCCCGCGACAATCGCCCGGATCCCTTCGGCCACCAGCAGCTTCAGACATAGCAGTCCCATCGGTCCGGGTCCTGAGACCAGCGCCGTATCACCGATGCGCACATTGGTGATCTCCGTGACCGCCTGCACCACGGCTGCAAATGGTTCACTCATGGCCGCTTCGTCCAGGGAGAAATTTTCAGGAATCCGATATAGCTGGTCAGGACGCATCACCACGTAGCGCGTGAACGCCCCGTTCACACCGTGGCCCATCCCTCTGCGATTGGAGCAAAAGATGAAATACCCTGAGCGGCAGTATTCACACTGGCCGCAGGTCACGGCGGTGGCCCCCAGGCCCGTGACTCTCTCGCCTAGAGTAGCGTTGTGATTGACATTGCGGCCCACTTCCACCACTGTGCCCGAAAACTCATGTCCAAGAATGACCGGGGGATAGTTGCGAAACGTGTCGTGGAGCACATGAAGATCGGTTCCGCAGATTCCACAATAGGCAATTTCAAGCTTGACTTGATTGTCTCCACATCGTGGTTCCTCAACCTCCCGTATTTCGACATTCCCTTCGCCACTCGCGTATTTGACAAGAGCTTTCATGTTGGCAGGTCCCTAAACCACTTAAGACAGGTACCACTTACCACTGCCATCGACCTTTCTACTCTTACCAATGGCGTCTAACAACTTAGGATTTTCAAGACGGGTGGGGGAACGAAGTAGTTTCAGAAAATCAAAGCCACCCCCTGACCCTGAGTTCCTGATTGAACTCTTTCTTCATTGCTATCTTTTGCACTATAAGGCCGACCCAGTCGAATAGCAAGACTGGCCTCGAAACCATGGTTCCAATGCGTTAGGTGAAACGGACCAAGTAGTCTAAGCGTCGCTGTGGAGATCAGCGTGTTCCCTTGGCCACTTTAGTGGGGAAGGGTGTAGTACTCATAATCGTATTTCCACGTCGAATGGCTGCCAGGCTCGAGCGATATATCGATAAATGGCTCTACCGCGATTACCGAACGAATGGACCAGAGTGAAACCTTGGCCAGTGGGCGGTCTCCGGAGATCGTCATGCCGGCGTGTACGTTCGTATTCTCAATGTGAATTTTGTAGTCATCCGAGCTCTTGCCAAAGCCCTCGATGGCAAAGTACACGCGATCTTCTCCAGTCAGTGTCTTGCGGTACAAGATCTGATTCTTCTTAACCTCCGCCAATTCCTTATCTGGCGGAGGATTGGCTGTAACTTCGAAAGGGAACGTGATGGCGAAGCCTGCGTCGGTCGGCTGTTTGTCCAGTACCAGGAAGTTGTGATCATAGACGCTGGTATGAATGGCCCGCGTCCCGGTGTTTTTAAGGCTGTGCTCGATCACCATGACAGGTTTACCAGCAACAAGTCTTAGCTTCTTCTGATAAACATAGCCATAACCGGAGGATGCATTGTGGAGCTCCTGGGTGAACTCCACCGCGTCTCCGCTCTTCTTGACGCTCCACTTACCCCCGTCGACGATCTCATAAAGCCGATAGGCGCTATAAGCTGCGTCATCAGGCTTTCGCAAGATGCCCACGCCGATTTTGAGGAAGGTTCCACCGGGCTTGGCTTCATCGAACCCAACCGCGGGTGTAAACTCCTCCACCGGACCGGTGATCGCGCTACACGGACCGGCCACGATATCAGAGCCCTTATAGATAAAGTCTGGAATCTTGGGATCGGTGGCGGTAAACCACGGACCGTAGTAGCTATGCCCTTTATATTGCAGATCCGCCACCACGCCGGACCAATCGAACCGGGTGCCGCGGTAGAAACCGTGCTCGGCATCGGGCAGGTACAGTTTCACCTGCAGCAAAGTATTCGAGATCTCCGCTTGCGGGGGAACAGGAGACGCTTCAATCAGTGCGGGGGAAGCAGTTAGCAGCGTCATTGCGATATAGGCAAAAGGTTTCATAAGTATTTCAGTGGCTGGGTGTGGGCGCAACTAAGCTGGTTGAAGGAGATAAGACTGGAGCGCCGGGCGCCACATCGCCGGTCGCCGCCCATTCGGTGCCGCGTGCAAACACATCCATGAATCCCGGCTGGCTCATCGCCAGAAGATCGTGACCCAGAACCATCATGACTACTCTGCCCTGGCCGAAAGGAACTGTCCAGATCACCGGCTCTACCTTTCCTGTTCCACCTTTTACGTTGGGATCATCGAACGCCGTGGCCAGCACATGTGCGTTCGGTTTCAGGTCTATCTTGTGATACAGCTCGTCGTTGGCCACAAACGTGGGAGGCAATCCGCGGCTGATCGGATTGTTCTGATCGACCCACTGCACTGCGAAGACATGGCGCGTGGCGTGGCCGATATTGTCCAGCTTCCAGGTCATCCCGATCATGTCAGCAAACGCGGCCCACGGTTCCCCTTCCAACCGGCGAGGCTCCGTCGCACTTCCACCCGCTTGGCCGAAAAATGGACCATAGGTGATTCCGTGGATACCGATCATGCCTTTGCCGGAGCGAACAAAGTCCTCAACCGCCTTTTCCGTTACTTCCGGCCAGCGAGGACCGTAATAGTAATCCACCAGGACGTCGTAGTTGGCCAGTGTGGCAGCCGTTATGCCCACCACTTCTTCCTCGAGCTTTACGTCGAAGCGGCCTGTATTCATAAGTATACCTTGCATAAAGGGCGCCGTACCCTGCCAGGGGTGAGACCAATCCGAGCTTCCGGTGAGCACCAGAACGCGAATCTTGTGCGCAGGAGCCTGGGCGGAAGATGGCAGCGCAGCCATCGTGCAGAGAAATAAGCAGCACACCGTGAATATCTTTTTCATATACATTTACACCTCTTAATACCTGGCTTCAATGATTCGCCGCGGGGAAGAGCCGAGGCGTAATGTCGGCATCGATCAAGCCCAGAGCCCACTTGATCGCTCCAATGTACATTTGCTGGATGCGCGCGTCATCCAGCGTCGCCTCGAGATGGCCGAACGTCGAGTACCACACACGGCCTTTGCCGTATTTTTTCGCCCACACAATGGGGTAATCTCCATCGCTTCGCAGGGCCGCCAGCTTTTTGAGATTGGCCTGAAATTGCTCAGCATTCCCGTGCTCCGGCTGCAGGGCCGCGAAGACCTCGGGGAACTTGCTCGGATCCATCCTCATGATCACGTGATCTACGTCGCGAGAATAATTTGGCCCCACGATGGTGTATTGGTCCTTAAACGTGAATTCGCGAGGAAATCCCTGAACTCCAGGAAAATTTGGATCTTCCACCACGATGTGCATGTCGGCCGAGGGAAATTCGCCGACGAGGTTTCCGCCGATCATCTCCGCATATTCCGGCCAAAGCAGAAGATGCCCTCCGTTGCCCGCATGGCCGGCGATGAAGCCCTTGCCGTCATCATGAACAAAGGACAATAGGTCAGCCTTCTGCTGATCGGTGATGTTCCATGGTCCCTCTCCCATATAGAAGACGGCGTCGAAATTGTTCAGGTTCCTGACGTTGTAGCCCGCGATTGGCTGCTTCGTGAGCAAATGCATGTCGGTGCGGATCACCGTGATCCAGGCGCCGGACTCGCGTCCCAGTCGCTCCACCGTGGCCAGCGTATGCGAAGCCGAGTCGTGATGGTACCCAGGGGAGGCATACCATTCCTGCGGATCGGCGATGGCAAGAATTCTCTTCTTGCCCGGCCACGGATCGTCCGGGGGCCTGGAGCGTGCGTTATCCTGCGCCAGCAACTGGGGTGCAGGCCGGTTAGCCTGAGCCCCGTATAGCGTCTCCGCAGAAAGTGCAGAGGCGATTGCCATTCCTTTTAAAAATTCGCGGCGCTCCATTTGCTTTGCTCCTCCCCCAGACCGATTACTTCTTCTAAGAACTCTCTCAGAGACTAAACAGGCTGCGGGAAAACTCATTTTGCTGAAGCGTACAGCCTTTAGGCCGTACGTAATTCATTTGAAACAAATTCGGCTTAGCCGCTGAGGGACGGGTTTCCCTGCCTCAGCCGTGAGTACTAAGGACCCTTTACGTGATCGCTGCCCTTCTCCTCAGACTCAGGTAGCGCAAACGCGAACCACGTATCGTTCGCAGCGACCAACAAATACTGACGCCCATAGAGCTCATAAGTCATGGGAGCATTCGTGACGAACTGTCCCAGGTTGACATGCCACAAAGTCTTGCCCGTAGCCGGATCCATGCCTAGAAAATTTCCGAACGAATCGCCTCCGAACAAAAGATTTCCCGCAGTCGTCAGCAGGCCGGAAATAAGCACACCGCTCTTATCGCCCAACTCGTGCGTCCAGACAACCTTACCTGTCTTGTAATCGATAGCGTCCAGTACATAGTCCGGAGGAGAACGAAAACGGCCATAACCCGACGTCGTGAAATATGCCCAGGTGCGGGCTGCATTGACAAAGATCAGGCCCAGCTTGGGATCGTAGGAGGGTGACCACCAATTGGTGGCGCCGATGGGGTAGGGGGAGACAAGGGTCCCCGGAGGGTTGGCGTCCTTGGTGTAATCCGGAATCGGCCGGCCTTCCTTGTCAATACCTTTGGCCCAGTTAGTCTCCGGCATGAACTTGGTAGTGAGTAAGTGCTCCCCAGTTACCCGGTCCAGGAGAAAGAAGTAGCCATTCCGGGAAGCTTGTGCAAGTAGCTTGCGTGGCTTCCCCTGGAATTCCCCATCGAAAATAATCGGAGTCTGGCCGGCATCATAATCGTGTGTGTCGTGGGGCGTCACCTGGTAGGCCCAGACCAGTTTTCCGGTATCCGGGTTCAAAGCAACGATGGAAGCAGTGTAAAGGCTATCCCCTTCCGGCGTAGGGTGCGGAGGCCGGTCCATAGGAACTCCGTTGCCGGTTCCTAGGTAATAGAGGTTCAGCTCCGGGTCGTAGGTTCCCGTCAGCCAGGGAAATCCGCCACCCTTCGCCATGGTGGCATCGTCCACCCATGTCTCCGAGCCCGGCGCGCCCGGGTCCGGGTCGACCCACCACTTCCATTGCAGTGCGCCGGTCTCGGGATCGCGGGATTCCAGCCATGCGCGGATGTTGTCGTTGTTGCCCGGACCGACAATGACGTGCTTGCCGATAACCAGCGGCGAGGTGGCGGAAAAGAAGTCAAGCTTTACATCTGCCACTTGCACCCGCCAGCGCTCGGTCCCGTCTTTCGCGTTCAGGGAAACCAGGTAATTGTCCGGCGACATAAAGTAGAGCCAGCTGCCGTACATCCCCACGCCGCGGTTGGCCACATGAATCGCCCGGTTATTGGGCCACGCATAGTGCCAGAGCTCGCGTCCGGTGAGCGCATCCATGGCCCATACGTTGTCGGTGATGGTGAAATAGAGCACGCCATCCACCAACAGCGGGGTCGACTTGATCCTGCGCCCCTCGCTTGCCTGCTGGGCATACGACTCGGCGCCAAAATCCACATGATGGGTCCAGGCCAATGTCAGTGACTTGACGTTGGAAGCATTGATTTGTGAAAGGGTGCTGTAACGCTGGCCGGAGTAATCGCCGTTATAAGTAGGCCATGTATCTGTCGGTGGCCGGTGCAAAGCCTCCGGGTCCAATGTCTGTGCCGAAAGACAAGTGGGCAGCAAGAGCAACGAAACCAAAAACAGGATCGGCCTGCACTTCATTTGAGTGTCACCAGGTACGCCAGTAGGTCGTGAATGTTTTTGTCTGTGTAGATAGGCAGCATCGCTTTGTGGGCAGCTAGCGGGTCGACTACCTCGACGGACTTGGTGCGATCCCTGGGCCAGGTATGATAGACGCCGGAATCGTCCGTGAGCGAGACCGTAAACTCGTCGAGATACTCCAGCTTTCCTGAAACAGTCTGGCCCGATGGAAGCACGACGTTCACATGGAGGGGCTTCGCCGGAGGAGTTAGAAAGGCCGTCGTCAGGGCGAGCGGTTGGTCTTTCGATCCGATGTGCGCCAGGTCGCCGGTCGGGGAGTGGCAGGTGCTGCACTTTCCTGCACCATTGAAGTAGGCCAGTCCGGCTTTAGGGTCGCCCACCAGCAACGCGGTTTCCGGAAGCCGTTTGCCGCGGGTTTCCTGGATCCGTGAGTGCAGAAACGCTGCGATATCCGTGACCTGCTCCGGCGACAGTGTCGGGAAGGCAGGCATGCCGAGGGTTGGCCGCCCCTGCTTAAGGAACGGACCCAGCGTATCTCCATTGTGGTCCTGAAAGACGAGCGGACTGCGAAGCAGATTGGGCGCCTGTTCCGTTCCCGTAGCGAGAGAACCGTGACAGAACGAACAACTGGAGGAGAAGTCGCCTTTCCCCCGTTCCGCGGCCGCCTTATCGATAGTCGGCGACGCAGGAGCCGCTGGGGCCTGCGCGGCCGCTGATCTTACAATCGCCAATGTCAAACAGACTACGAGAGGTGCAAAGAGTAGCTTACGGGGGATAATGAGCTCCGATTGCTTCTTCATGGACTAACCTCGGAGTAACTTTGCTCTGCTCCGTCGAACTTATCGCAGAGCAGCCTGCTATCGAGATAGCGCTCTTCCTGAAGATAGATTGCTGACGGGAAGTAAGATAGCACCAGTTTCACCGAAGTTCCCTTATGAACTAATTCCACACATAAGTTGGTTGCGACACTATACCGGCCGTTCGTGGGCTGTCAAGAATTTTCAAACCCTGTTTCGTGTCTGTTTCCCTTTGGATTCATGACTTCCCACGCCTCGCAAAAGACGCAAAGGACGGGGCACGCGCAATTCTATTGCACCATCTTCCACAAGGCATATGGCATCGCTGTCATCGCACCGCATTTTTGACAGACAGCCGGGAATCGGTGTAGTGTCGTGTCGCTGGCGGCTAGTTGCTATCAAATAGTTCATAAGGGAACCTACTTAGTTGAAAACTCTTTTGCGCCCAGCCCCTGGTCGCTAACCGGGCTAACTCATCGGTGGCGGTGTGCCTGGGCGAAGGTTCTAAAGTTCGGAGAACGCAAAAATGAAGATCCAGTTTTATCTCTTCACCATATTCCTCGGAATCATCCTGGCCGTTCATCTGGCGATGAATGGCAAAGTGGGCAGCGCTTTGGGCAACCCTCGCGTGGGCAACGCGGTGTTTTGGTGCATCGGCGCTGCGACCGCCGTGCTCATTGGGCTTACCGGCTGGCGCTCGGGGGTGTTGAGCGGATTCAAGGATGTTCATCCCTTGTTGCTGACGGCGGGAGCATTGGGCGCCTGCCTGGTCTTCGCGATTGCCTGGCTGTTGCCCCAGGTAGGCGCGCGGGCGATGTTCATCACTCTGATCGCGGGACAGGTTCTCGGGGGCATGATTCTTTCCCACTTTGGCTGGCTCGGTTCCCCGGTGCAACGAATTACTATTCCTAACCTGGTCGGCGCCGCGGTCATGATCGGCGGCGTAATCCTGGCCACGCACGTTGCAGCGGATGCATAGAGCAGTTTCGCAATGGGTGTAGACCCAAGCCATTAGGCCTTTCGTGGTCCCGGCGTGCCGGGACCACAGCTCGCGGTTCTGTTTGAGACCACAGTAATTGCGAAACTGCTTTGGAGGAATGTTGTGACAGGGGAGCTCGGTTCGTGAAGAGGGTAAAGCTGGGAAAGTCGAATATAGAAGTCAGTGCTCTGGCCATGGGCAGCGACTTGATTGGCAGCAGAATCGATCGGGAGACCTCATTCCGCCTGTTCGATTTCTTCAGCGAAAACGGGGGCACGCTGATCGACACAGCCAACATGTATGCGTGTTGGTTGCCCGGCTGCAAAGGCGGCGAAAGCGAGACCACCATTGGCCTGTGGATGAAGGGCCGGGGCAACCGGGAGCAAATGGTCGTTTCCTCCAAGCTGGGTTTCGATTTTCCAGGGTGCGCGGGCGGATTAAGCGCGGCGGAGATCGAGCGCGAGTGTGAGAAGAGCCTGAAAAGGCTGCAAACCGATCGGATCGACCTTTACTACGCGCATCGGGATGATCGAGATACACCGCTTGAAGAAACCATGGAAGCCTTCGATCGGCTCATCAAAGCCGGCAAGGTGCGGGCCGTCGGCGCCAGTAATCTTGCCCTGTGGCGCATTGCGGAAGCCAACACGGTCAGCAGGGCCCATCAGTGGAGTGGGTATTCGGTCGTGGAGCAGAGATATACCTACTTGCGTCCTCGCCATGGCGCAGATTTTGGCCCGCAGATTTTCATCAGCGAAGATTTGAAGGACTATGCGCGGGTTCAGGGGATTGCGCTGATCGGCTATTCGATTCTGCTGCAAGGGGCGTACATGCGCGCTGACCGCGAAGTGCCGGCTCAGTTCGCCGGTCCGGACTCCGACGAGCGGTTGGGTGCTCTGCGCGCCGTGGCCGGGGAAGCAGGTTGCAGCCCTGGGCAGGCCATCATTGCCTGGATGCGCCAGAGCGACCCAGCGATACTCCCCATCATCGCAGGCAGCAAAATCGAGCAGTTGCGGGAGAATATCGCGGCCCTCGATATCACCCTCAGCAAGGATCAGATGAGCCGGTTGGATGCTGCCGGCAATCCCGGCGTCAAGCAGGGATGGATACAGCCGACCTGAATCGCGTGTGACGGTGGTTAAATCGCTGTCAAGGGCGAAAGGCTTTCCGTAGCCGCCGCGGTGGCAATAGGTGCGGGTTCCAACGGTATCCAGATATTGAAGATGGTCCCCGGCTGGTCGCATTCCGCGGCAGTGCGGGAGCGAAAGCGGATGCGCCCACCCTGCTTTTCCACCATGGAACGCACTAGCCAAAGCCCCATACCCGTGCCCTCATCGCCTTTGGTAGTAAAGAACATGGTGAACAGCTGAGGGCGGTGCTTAGGGTTGATGCCCGGGCCGGTATCGGCGATGGTGATTGAGTACCCGGGCTGTCCTGTGGATTCCAGTTCTCCAGCGACATTCCCGTTGCGGGTCCCTGATATGGAGTAATTCACCACCGGCGAGCGCCGCAGCTGGACACGAACGATAATGCGGCCGCGGGAACCAATAGCAGCCATTGCATTCTGGATTAGGTTGATAAGTATCTGTCGCAACTCACCGGAATATGCCTTGAGCGGCAAGGGCGCACGGAGCCTTCGTTGCAGGGAGATACCGTGGCCGACCAATTGAGGGGTCTGCAGGTCCAGCACGCTATCCACCAGTTCGGCCAGAGAGACTTGAACTGGCGCACTCGATTTCCTCAAAAGCGAGAGATTGCTCCGCGCGATTTCGTCGGCCCGCTGCAACTCCGATGAGGCGGTCCTGGCCATCGCCATAAGGTCGCTTGGCATTCTTGGATCCGCCGCAAGAAGATAGAGCAGGTTGCCCACTGTTTCCAGCGGGTTCTTGATCTCGTGGCTGATCGAGGCGGAGATTCGCCCGGCGACGGCCAGCTTCTCTGACGCCAGGAGAGCACCAACCGCCTGATCCTTTTCCTGTTGCGTGGTGCTCAGCATATGCAGGAACTGGCGAATGTTTCTGGCAAGCTCCGGCGCCGTTTTCGCAAAGAGGATAGCTGTGGGAACCGATGCCGCCGCACAAAGGACTTTTACTGCGGCGGCAATCGGATACACCGGCCACCAAACGGTGACCAGTTCCATCAGGTGGGTGGCTCCGCAGGCGACGATAAAGGTGCCAAACGCGATCAATATCCAGAGGTAGGTGCGCAAATCCTGAAGGGAGCGCAACTTGCCCGCCACCCAGAAAAGGCTTACAAAAATCACGCCGTAGGAGATGGCGATCAAGCCATCCATGGTCACGTTCGTCCATACCAGCCACGGCTGCTGTAAATAGCAAAAGCGGTGCGGCAAGTAATGTGGCGAAACCAACCCGGCGAGCACGCCGGTGTGCGCGAGCACCTCAAGCCCCAGGACAGCGAGCGCGGCGGCCAGAAAAGCTTTTCTCAAAGCACCTACTCAGGATACGTATTTTTTCTCTTGCCCCACGAGGAATTGAAATTCCTTGCGCTGTGCTTTGTCAATCGCTCGCCCCCGGTCAGGCAACGTGACACAATAGATACGTAGTGGTTTCAGTGCGGGAGGTGCCGCGCTATGAATACCTTAAAGACTGCCTTTCTGCTGACTGCTCTTACCCTCTTTCTCATCTTCATCGGAGCCTATTTTGGCGGCCGCAACGGAATGATCCTGGGTTTCATCGTCGCTGCCGGGATGAACTTCTTCAGCTACTTCTATTCCGACAAGCTGGCGTTATCGATGTATCGCGCGCAGCCGGTCACGCGCGAGCAGTTGCCGCGCGTCTACCAGATCGTGGAGCGCATACTGCCCCGCATGGCTCTGCCTATGCCCAGGATCTACGTCATTCCGACCGACTCGCCAAACGCGTTTGCCACTGGACGCAACCCCAAACACGCCGCGGTTGCTGTCACCCAGGGCATTCTCAATCTCCTGAATGACGAAGAGCTGGAAGGGGTGCTCGCTCACGAACTGGGGCATGTGAGAAATCGCGACATCCTCACCAGTTCCGTCGCCGCTACGCTTGCCGGAGCCATCACCTTGATCGCGAACGCCGAACGTTGGGCCGGGTTCTTTGGTGGCGCGGGCGGCGGCAGAGACGGCCGCAGCCGCGGCATGGGCGGTCTTTTCATGCTCATTCTGGCCCCCATTGCCGCAACGCTGATCCAGCTTGCCGTCTCCCGGTCCAGGGAGTACGAGGCCGATGCCACCGGGGCGCATGTTACGGGAAACCCTTACGCCCTGGCCAGCGCATTACAAAAGCTCGACGCCTACTCCAGGCGCCTGCCGATGCAGGCTTCGCCATCCACTGCGCATTTGTTCATTGTGGCGCCCTTTATCAGTGGGGCAAGTTTCGCTAATCTCTTTTCCACCCATCCGCCGATGGCTCGCCGTATTGAGCGGCTCACCGGCCGGGCTCCCATTTAGCCTACGTGCGCACACTTTTCCATTCCGTGGTGTACCTGGTGCTTGGCCTTTGGCTGGGCGCGCTGGTATTCTTTGGCGCCGCTCTTGCTCCCATAGCGTTCACCCAACTTCCGCCGCTCTTTCCCACTCCGGCTGCAGGCATTCACGCCGCCGGCATGGTCGTCGGTGGTTCTCTGGTGCGTCTGCACTGGATAGGACTACTCTGCGGGTTGATCTTTCTCGTGGTCATGGTGGTGGCACGAGCTCACTACCGCACGATTATTCCGCAGGCCGTTCTGGTGCTGGTGATGATGGTTCTGACTGCGTATTCGCAGTTCTCCATCATCCCCCGCATGGATACTGCCCGCGAGTCTGTAGGCGGTAATGTGGATGCGGTTGCGGCCAATAATCCCGGCCGCCAGATTTTTGATCGTCTCCACCAACAATCAGTTCGCGTCGAAGCTTTGGTCCTGTTCTGCGGACTCGCCGCATTGGTTGCCACCGCGCATTGGTCGCGCCGCGAGATCTAGAGCGAACCGTAGGATGAAATGTTCGCCACACCTGAACGGTGAAAAAAATGCTGGGTGGCCCATTCAAGCCTTCTGTTGGCTTGAGTGGGTATAACTGCTGTCAGGTACATGCGGTTTCTCCTTCAGGCGATATACTTGGGTCTTGCGCCGCAAGGCCTCACACAACAAAAATCCCTGGCGCGTAAGCGCCGTTTGCCTGGACGGCGAGTCCCATGAAAACTGGCATTATCGGTCTGCCGCAAGTAGGTAAGACATCTCTCTTCAAAATCCTTACCCGGTCGAAGGTTGAGACCCCGGCCTACTCCAATCCGCGCGAAGCACATCTAGGCGTAGCCAAGGTTCCCGATGAGCGGCTGGATAAGCTAGCCGCCCTCTATAAACCCAAGAAAACGGTCTACGCCACGGTGGAGTACGCCGACGTGGCTGCCGTGGGCCAGGAAGCGCTCAAGGAGACCGCCTTCCTCACTCATCTGCGCGACAACGATGCCCTGATCCACGTCTTGTGCGCGTTTGAAGACGAGTCCATTCCCCGCGTCGGCGGTATCGACCCTCTGCGCGATATCAAGAACGTTGACTTCGACCTGATCTTCTCCGATCTGACCCAGGTAGAGAAGCGCCTGGAGCGCCTGGAAAAAGATCTGAAGAAAATGCGCACTCCGGAGCTCGAAAAAGAGCACGCGCTGCTCTTGCGCTGCAAACAGCAGCTGGAGCAGGAGAAGCCGCTGCGCGAGATGGAAATGTCGGCGGATGAGAAGAAGCTGATTCGCGGTTTCATGTTCCTCTCCCAGAAACCGATGCTTTTTGTGCTGAATATCGCGGAGAGCACGACGTTGGGCGCCGATCTGGAATCGGCTGTATCGCGCTACAAGCTCGAAGCGGTGGCCTCACGTCCCAATGCTGGGGCGACTGCCATCTGCGGGAAAGTCGAGGCCGAGTTGGCGGAGATGAGCGACGAGGAAGCGGCCGAATTTCTTTCGTCTTATGGCTTGGTAGAAAGCGGATTGCGCCGTCTCATCCGCAAGAGCTATGAACTGCTCGGCCTGGTCTCCTTCTTCACCGTAGGCGAAGACGAATGCCGCGCCTGGACCATCCCAGTCCACTCGCGCGCCCAGGAGGCCGCTGGAGCGATTCATTCCGATCTCGAAAAGCACTTCATTCGCGCAGAAACCATACACTGGGACACACTGCTCGCCGCGGGCTCCGAAGCGGCAGCACGATCCCAGGGCACGTTGCGGCTCGAAGGTAAGGACTACCGGGTCGAGGATGGGGATGTCATGCACATCCGGCACAGCGGCTAGAGGTTAAATAGTTGCGGAAAATCTCCGGCTGAAGGATACGGGCTTCACAGGCTACGGAAAACTCTGGTCTTTGAAGGGTACGGGCTTCAGTGTCTCCGTGAAAACTCGCCGGTTCCGAATGATCGCCTTTGCCACACCGCCAACAAATGCCGGGTGGCCCATTCAAGCCTTCTTTTGGCTTGAGTGGGATAACTCCCCGTTCGGGCCGTAAATAATAGTTTTTCGCAGTCTGCAGAGCCCTGTACCCTTCAAAGGCAATCCATGTCCAACTTTTCACTCTCACTGGTATTGGGTCTGGTGGCTGCGGTCGCTGACGTCTTAGGCGCTTTGATCCTGGTACGCACCCGCTGGGAGAAACGCTACCTTCGCTACTTCGTCGCCCTGGGCGCGGGTTTCATGCTCGCGGCCGTCCTGGTGGAGATGATTCCGGAAAGCTTTCGTCTTTCCTTCCGCTGGACCCCGTTGCTGGTCTTAGGGGGCTACTGCCTCATCCATTTGCTGGAACACACCATCACGCCGCACTTCCACTTCGGAGAGGAGACCCATGATGACGCATTGCTTTCCACCTACACCAGCAATTCGGTGGTGGCCGGCCTTGCAGCGCACTCTCTCTTCGATGGCGTAGCCATCGCCTCGGGCTTCGTGCTCTCGTCCTGGCTGGGCTGGATCATTTTCGTAGCCATCCTGCTGCATAAACTGCCGGAAGGCTTCACCGTCGCGTCGGTCATGCTGGCCAGCGGTCACAGCCGGGTTGCGGCGCTTAACTCGGCCGTGATCGTTGCCTCGGCCACTCTCGCGGGAGTATTGGTGATCAATTTCTTTCCCGGTTGGGTGCGCGCCGGTCTGCCCGTAGCCGCGGGCGTGGCTATCTACGTCTCAGCGACGGACCTGGTGCCGGAAGTCAACCGGGAGCCCGGTATCCGCATGGCGCTGGTCTTCTTTGCCGGGGTCGCGGGCTTCCTGGTTTGCAAATTCATCGCCGACGGTTTTGTCCGCTGAGCATGCGCGCCTTACGCTGCCAGGCGGTCCCGCAACGCCTTGACTCGATCGTGCGCAAGCAGGATGTGCCTCTGCTGGCGCAGCAGCATCTCCCGCAATGGCAGGGGAAAATCTTCGCTGGCCAGGGCCTTCTCGTAGGCCGACTTCGTTTCGTCCTCGCCTTGTTCGGCAGTTGCCAGCAGGGCGTGATCCCCGCCTCCCAGCCGCGCCTTCAGCTCGCCCCATACGCGATGCACTTTACCGGCCGTGGAAGTGGACACCTTCACGTCCTTGACCCCGAAGTGATGCAGTTCGTTCTCCAGTTCTGCTGCGAACTCAGCCCGCACCAGCGTTTCTTCGCGAAACAACTTGCGCGCTTCCGGATCTTTCAGGTTCTTTTCCAGCTCGATAAACCCCTGGTGCCCGTCGCGTAGGGTCTCGATCAGGTCGCGTAGATTCTTTTCCGTCTTTTCCAGATTTTCTGACATGTACTCTACCCTCTGCTCCATCAGATGTCTGGAATGGAGAAGGGTTGTGCCATCAGTGCGTGGAAGAGAAGCCCGACCTTGTATAGTGTGGTGGTTGCACAGTAAGCGGGAAAGGAATCGCAGGGCTCAAATGAAGATCATCGTCTTCGGCGCCACGGGGGGTACCGGCAAGCTTATTGTTACGCAGGCGCTGGCTAAAGGGCACTCGGTCACTGCTTTTGTGCGCAATCCGGAAGGACTGACGCAAGATCCGCATCTTCGAGTGATTCAAGGGGACGTGTTCGATTTCGCAACAGTGGTGGATGCTGTCCGCGGCCACCGCGCAGTGCTCTCCGCGCTGGGTGCACGCACCCTGAAAAAGACCGATCTGCTGTCTGAAGCCATCCCCAACATCCTGGAGGGGATGCGCCAGGAGTACGTCACCCGGCTCATCGTGCTGGGCGCCTCAGGTGTCCAACCCGACCACGGCAAGTATCAGAACGCGCTCACCAACATGGCCCTCTGGGTGGCGAAGAAGACTATGCTCAAACATCCTTTTATCGACCAGGCCGCCCAAGAGCGCTTGCTTGCGGCCAGTGACGTCGATTACACCATCGTGCGCGCGCCCCGGCTCATGGATGGTCCGTTCACTGGCAACTACCGCGTCCTGCCCGACGCGCTGCCCCCCGGCGCACTGCGCATCAACCGTGCCGACGTGGCCGACTTCATGCTGCAGCAGCTCACCGATCCCCGCTTCCATCGCCAGGGCCCTTACATCGGATCAGGCAAGGTCTAAGGTCTAATGTCCCATGGCGTCCTCGCTGGGCCGTTTCTTGTGCTTGGGTGGGCGCCGCATGATGAACGGCCAGGGAACCAGCAGCGCAGCCACGACACTGAGCACCCAAAAAGCGTTCTGATAGCTCAGCATGGACGACTGCCGCAGCAATTGCTGGTAGGCGTACCCGGTGGCTGCGGCCGTAGCCTGGGTAGCAGACAGTCCGGCAGCTATCAAAGCGGCCTTGGCCTGGGCGAGAAAGTTCTCGTAGCCCACGCTGCCGGGGATGAAATGTGCCGCCAGCGATGACTGGTGGGTCTGCTGGGTGCGTACAAGAAATGTAGTCAAAAGCGCAGTGCCCATGCTGCCGCCAAAGTTGCGGGCGAAGTTGGAAAAGCTTGAGATCTGGTTGTTCTTGTTCATCGGCACGCCCACATAATTCAGGGTGCTGATGGGGATAAAGATGAACGACAGTCCCAGCACTTGAAATACTCGCCACATCACGATGTGCCCGAAACTCACGTTCAAGTCCAGCCGGGTCATGTTGTAGAGCGCTAGAGAGGTTGCGAGGAACCCGATCGAAACCATGAGACGCGCGTCCATGATCGACACCAGCTTTCCTGCCACTGGCATCATCACCATCAGCACAACCGCGCCTGCGGAAAGCGCCATGCCGGCGCGCTCCGCGGTGTAGCCCATCAGGCCTTGCAGAAACTGTGGAATCAACACCGTGGTGCTGAACAACACCATGCCAAGAATGAATTGAAAGCCTACCGCTGTGCCGAAATTGCGATTCTTCAACAGCTTCAGGTCGACGATCGGATCGGGATGTCTCCATTCCCACCACACGAAGAAAGCCAGTGTGACTATGGCCAGCATGAAGGTGAAGGTGATATTACGGTCGCCAAACCAGTCCTTTTCCTGTCCTTTGTCGAGCACAAACTCCAGGCAGCCCACCCCGACCGCCACCAGCCCGAGGCCCATCTTGTCGATGGGGCCGGCCTTAGCTTTGTGCTCGACCAGGTAGGGCGGATCTTCCACCATCCGGTTGCTGAGCAAGAGGGAGAGGATGCCGATGGGCAGGTTGATGAAGAAGATCCAGTGCCAGTTGAAGTTGTCGGTGATCCAGCCGCCCAGCGTCGGTCCGATGGCGGGCGCGGCCACCACCGCCATGCCGTAGAGGGCAAATGCCTGTCCTCTTTGTTCCACCGGAAAGGTGTCCGCCAGGATGGCCTGTTCGCTGGGAGCGAGCCCGCCTCCACCCAGGCCCTGCAGAATGCGGGCCAGGATCAGGAATGGCAGCGTGGGTGCCAGGCCGCAGAGCAGCGAGCAGATGGTAAACAGCGCCACGCAGGTCATGTAGAAGCGCTTGCGTCCGAACCGCGTAGAGAGCCAGCCGGAGATAGGCAACACGATGGCGCTCGACACCAGGTAGCTGGTCAGCACCCAGGTTGCTTCTTCCTGACTGGCGCCCAGCGTCCCCGCCATATGGGGTAGGGCCACGTTGGCGATGGAAGTGTCCAGCACCTCCATGAATGTTGCCAGGGTAACGGTGAGCGCGATCAGCCAGGGATTGTGTTTGGGATGCCAGCCTTCC
Source organism: uncultured Acidobacteriaceae bacterium (assembly GCA_963788515.1). Lineage (GTDB taxonomy): Bacteria > Acidobacteriota > Terriglobia > Terriglobales > Acidobacteriaceae > PALSA-350. The sequence goes on along the minus strand of CAWBGZ010000012.1, from coordinate 74,202 downwards.
ACGGAAGAGTGGTGGACCCGCCGGGCGGGTTTTGGCTGCGGGGCTAGTGTTGCTGTGACCAACGCTTATCCAGGGAACCTGTGGGAGTAGTTTCCTTGATTGTACGAAGCTTTGGTCCTGGGCGCCCCGGGAACGCCCTCAAGAATACAACTAGAGGAACCGTAGATCCCTCCGTGTCCCGGACGGAGGCTGGGTGGCCCATTCAAGCCCTCTGTTGGCTTGAGTGGGTTAACCTAACCACCCTTTCTCCTCCTCAATCCACCTGCTGCTTGGCTTTGTAACCGTCCCGGGCAATCACGTCGTACTTCATTGGGTGATGCTTTTCGTCCTGCATCTTGAGCGGCTGGCCTTCGTTGTCCACCAGCTCGACCCGGATCTTCCGGTAGCTCCCATCCTGCTTGGAGTTGCTCGGCGTATAGGTAAGCACGTACTGGTTGCGAATGGAGTCGTTTATCGAGTGAAAGATGTCTGGCATCTCGCCCTGGAAGCGGGGGAAAAATGACATGCCTCCGGTCATGCGCGCGAAGGTGGACATCTGGTTATCCGCCTGCAGGTAGTCAATCTGTTTAGGACCGAACATGCCGCTACGGGCTTGGCCCATGATCCTGGCTGCCTGTCCGGTTCCGATGCTGAAGATGGTGACATTGGGCGTCGCCTTGATCTTGGCCAACACCTTATCCAGGTTGATTTTGCTGAAGCTGTCATAGCCGGAGGCAATCAGTACCACGTACTTGCGTCCTTCAATGCGGCTCAGCCGATCCAGTGTCGAATAAATCGCGTCGAACATGTCCGTCTCGCTGAAGCCCGGAATCGTCAACGAATTCAAGGATTCATAGACCTGGCGCTTGTCCTGGGTAAAGTCCGTCAGGATCTGGGTTTTAAGGTCATAGGTCACCACCGCGATGTAGTCGTCCGGTTGTAATTGCTGGGCAAAGGCATACGCGGCTTCCCGCATGTCGTGAACGAAATACCAGTTGGTGGAGGCAAACTCGCACAGCAGAACCGCCGTGATGGGCGCCCTGGTGCGTTGAAACCCGACAATCTTTTGCGGAACGCCATCCTCATAAACGCGGAAGTTGGCCGGTTGCAGGTTGGGTACGAACTCGTGCGTTTTCTGCAGGATGACACCTACATCGAGGGTCACCTCGGGTACATCGACGCGCAGCGAGAAGTTCTGCAGGCCGGGAGGATTCTTTACCTTCGGCTCCGGCGGCGGTGGGGGCACGTCTGGCTTCTCTGCCTTCTTGGGGATGGCGATCGCGCCATTGTCACCAGCCGGACCACCGGAATCGGGCCCCGACTGGTCCGGCTGCTGCGGGGCATTCGCCGGCGGCGTGCTCGGCGTCTGTTGACCCTGTGCCGGATGAAACCCTGGAGCAAGCAGAAGCACCAGCAAAGCAGGGAACAGCTTTTGCCCCAATCTGCGACGGTAACCGGGCCGAGCAGTTTCGCAATTGGTGTAGCCCGAAGAGGTAGGTCTTTTCGTGGTTTTCCGCCAGGGAAAACCACACCTCTCGATTTTTATCAGACCACCGGAATTGCGAAACTGCTCTAAGTTGGCGGAACAATCGAACTTCATCGAAATACCTCGTTAGCTGCAAAAATAAGAGGGTTGGCGCTATATGCTCAAGTGGCTAGTAACGTCTAATCTGTAGACGTGTCTACTAGCCGTATATCAACCCGCTTTTCAATTTTGACCGCAGTTTTTGTCCTTGCGGGCAGCCTGGTCGCCCAGGTTGGCCCGGCCACTCCGCCTTCGTCTGCCACGGCGGGAGTCTTCCCCCTCGCGGAGGTGCACCGGGGCCTCCATGGCGTGGCGTATACGGTCTTTGAAGGTACCCAACCCGAAGCCATGGACGTAGAGATACTCGGAGTGCTCAAAAATGTCCTCGGCCCCGAACAGGATATGATCCTGGCGCGCCTCAAGGGCTCCAAACCAGAGTACACCGGAGTGGTCGCAGGCATGAGCGGCAGCCCCGTCTACATCGACGGCAAGCTGCTGGGCGCACTTTCCTACAGAATTGGGCAATTCAGCAAGGAACCGATCGCCGGCATCACCCCCATTGCTGAGATGCTCGCAGTCAACGGTACGGCGAAGCCCGCCACATGGATGCATACCACCGACACCACCAGCCGGTTGAATGCGGAAGGAGATGCCCGGAGCTCAGCCACGGCTACGGCGGATGCGACCGACATTCACCCCATCGAGACCCCGCTCGTCCTCTCCGGTTTTAGTCCGGAGGCAGTCAAGTTCTTCCAGGAACACGTCTCGATGATGGGGCTTATGCCGGTTGCGGGCCTGGGTGGCAGCGCCCCCGACGGATTAAAGTCTGACCCTGGGCCTCCCTTGGTCCCGGGATCTGCGGTGAGCGCCCTGCTGGTTCGAGGCGATCTGGAGATCGCCGCCACCTGCACCGTGACCTACGTTGACCCGCACCAGGTGCTGGCCTGCGGGCACCCTATCACCCGCTATGGCAACGTTTCCATTCCCATGACCAAGGCGGACGTCGTGGCTACCCTGGCTTCGCCGCTGAACTCCTTCAAAATCGTAAACACCACCCAGACCATCGGCGCTTTCACCGAGGACCGGTCTTCGGCGATTCGTGGTGTGCCGGGCGAGTCGGCTCGTATGATCCCGGTGGCGATCCATACCCACGGCGGCGTCCGCGACCGTACCCTTCATGTCGAGGTGATTGACAATCCTGACATCACTCCCGGAGCGCTGATGGTCTCGCTCTATGAGTCTCTGCTCGAGACCAATAGCTACAGCGAGGAACTCACCTATGAACTGCGCGGTACCGTTTCGATCGAGGGTTATCCGGCGCTTCACGTCGATTCTTTGATCGCGCCTACCGATCAGTTGCCCTCTGCGATGCGGGCAGCCCTTACCGTCGGACAGCGCTTTCAGGCCGTCTACGGCAATTCGGCGCGGGTACGCAATATCCAGCGCATCGACCTGGATGTCGACTCGCTTCCCGGGCGGCGCAGCATTCAGTTGGAGCGAGCCCAGGCAACCCAGCCCGCGGCCCACGCAGGCGATACCGTCATGGTGGAGGCCACCCTAAGGCCGTTCCGTGGAGACACAAGAAATCTGCGTATTCCCATCCCGCTTCCCTTGACCTTGAACCCTGGGCCACTGAGGATCCTGCTCAGTGACGGAGCGACGCTTGACCGGTTAACCAGCACCACGTCGGCCACCGAGGGCCCTCTGGAATTGAGCAGCATCATCCACCAGATGAACTCGGTGCACGAAGACGACAAACTTTACGTCACCCTCCTATTGCCCAACGCACAGGCTGTCGTCGACGGGCGAACCCTGGCGTCGATTCCCATTTCCATGGCGAACGTGCTGGAGCCGTTGCGCACCAATCGCGGCATTTCTCTCAACGGTGAATCGGTGGTTCCCGTAACTTCGATTCCAGTCGACGCCATGCTCAGCGGAATGCAGGTCGTGTCCGTTGAAATAGAATGAGTTAGACTGGAGCGGTTTCACAGTGAATGTGGTGTGATAAAGATCACCAGGCGTGGTTTTCTTTTGCTGGAAAACCACGGGGAAGTTTGTTGCTTCGGATCCACATCCACTGTGAAACCGCTTTTACGCGGGCCCTTGTACTCAATCCCACTGCCTAGGGCTACGCACTTATGCCGCTGATTCAAGGTTTCGCCACGCATGCTGCTGGCGCTGAGCTTCTGCCCTACAAGTACGACCCCGGGGATATCAAGCCGAACGAGGTGGAGATTGCCATTTCCCATTGCGGCATCTGCCGCAGCGACCTTCACATGGTCGACAATGACTGGGGTATCAGCCAATATCCGCTGATCCCGGGCCATGAAATTATCGGCAAGGTCACGGGAACTGGAACTGCTGTGCTGGGACTGAACTCCGGCGATCGCGTAGGCGTGGGCTGGCAGGCTAACAGCTGCGGGCAATGTGAGTGGTGCCTGCAAGGCGAAGAAAATCTGTGCCCCGATAGCCAGGGCACCTGTGTACACCGCAACGGTGGGTATGCAGACCGGGTGCGCATCAACGCCCGTTTCGTGTTTCTCATTCCCGAAGGGTTAGAAAGCGAGCGCGCCGCGCCATTGCTTTGCGGCGGAATTACTGTCTACAACCCAATTCGCAGCCATGGCGTCAATCCGGCGTCGCGGGTGGGGATTGTCGGCATCGGCGGCCTGGGCCACATGGCGGTGCAGTTTGCCCATGCGTTTGGAGCGGAGGTTACGGCGTTCTCTACCTCACCGGCCAAGGAGGCGGACGCCCGGTCGCTGGGCGCAGACCACTTCGTGAATACGCGGGAGACCAAGACCCTTAAGAAGCTGGCCGGCCATTTCGACTTCATTCTGTCGACGGTTGAGGCAGACCAGGACTGGAGTGCTTATATCGCGGCTCTGCGACCCCATGGCACGCTCTGTTTCGTCGGTGTCCCGCCCGGCGTCCTGGGAGTAGCGGTCTTTCCCTTGGTTTCCGGCCACAAAATAGTTACCGGCAGTCCGAACGGAAGCCCGCGCATGATCCGTGAAATGCTGCGTGTGGCCGAGCGTCACAAGGTACAGGCCATCACCGAGCGCTTCGCAATGTCCAAAGCTAATGAAGCGGTAACCAAGGTGAAGAAAAACCGCGTGCGCTATCGCGCCGTGCTCGCAAACTAGAGGATTGCTTTCTCACACCTGGGGAATGAATTGTCATCCCCGACCGCAGCGCAGTCGAGGGACCTGCTGTTTCCTCACCCTAAACCGCGCTTTAATCTTCGGTCCCGTCCATCCGCATCCTCAGCGCTAACCTAAGCAGCCACCCTACACTTTGTCATCCCGAGGTTGTGACTTCTTGATTTTTGAGTTTTTGGCACACCCAACCGGAAGGTTTTTCGAAACTCCCACAGGCCGTCATCCTGAGAGGTTGTGACTTTTTTGATTTTTGAGTTTTTGGCACACTCAACCGGAAGGTTTTTCAAAACTCCCACAACACCGTCATCCTGAAGCGTACTCCGGATTTCCTCCGACGCAGCACCAATCAACGGCCACGTATGCGGCTTTCTTTGAAGAAAGCCGCAATACCGACGTCACAGACCCGACAGGAAATCCGGAGGTAGCCGAGGGACCTGCTGTGCGCCTCTCCATCTAGCGGCTTCCCATGCAAACACCCCCCCTTAACCGTCCCCATATTTGTGGTGATATATGCAGCCTAGTAGACTCGGTTCAGCATGATGCCTCGCGTAGTAACCGCAACTCTATTGGCCCTGGTTGTTTATCCTCACCTTCTATTGGCCCAGGGAACCCGCCTATGGGTTCAAACTCGCTACGAGGATTTTGAAAAGGGCCAGCCCGAAAGTACCGCAATTGCTAGCCTAGGCTACCTGGAAGCCGGGCCCACGCTGCGTTCGGTGTTGTTAACCCCTTCGACTTATATCTGGGACGTAGCTTCCGATAAGCAGGGAAACGCCTATGTGGCCACCGGCTCGCCGGCCACTGTGCTCAAAGTCTCTCCAGCGGGCGCTTCCACCAAGCTATTTAGCAGCAAGGATCTCACCGTGCAAACGGTGAAGGTCGGCCCGGACGGCTCGGTGTATGCGGCCACAGTACCCGGGGGCAAGGTCTACCGTATCAAGCCCGGCCAATCGGGTCTCGACGAGAGCAACGCAACAGTGGTCTTCGATTCCGCAACCGCGCCTCGCAAAGCGGCCGCGGCCAAGCAGACCGATCAGGCCCGATACATTTGGGATTTGGCTTTCGATGCTCAGGGCGCCTTATACATCGCCACCGGTGGACCAGCCGCGATCTATCGTGTCGACGTGACCAGCGACACGCCCCGCGCGGAAGTGTATTTCGAGAGTGACGAGCAGCATATTCGCTGCCTCCTATTCGAGCCCAATGGAAACCTGATTGCCGGCAGCGATGGCGGGGGACTGGTCTATCGTATCGGCAAAGATCGCAAAGGTCTGGTCATTTATGACGCGCCCAAGCGCGAGGTAACGGCCTTGGCCGAATCCGCGGATGGCCGCTTGTACGTCGCGGCTGTGGGAGAGAAGACTAAGAGCCCGTTGCCTCCGCTGCCGGTGCAGGGCGTGGCGGTGGCCACCGCCACGATCACCATAGTCACCCCCGGATCAGTGCAGGCCTCCAGTAGCAATACCCTCATTCCCGAAGGCTCCGAAGTGGACGAACTGAGCCTCCAGGGAGCGCCGCGCAAGCTCTGGGCGTCGCGCGACGATGTTGTCTACGGCCTGCGGTCTACTCCCCAGGGCCTTTTGGCAGCCACCGGTAATCGGGGCAAGATCTATCGCATTCGCGAGGACGGATCCTATGTCGACCTGGCCCGCGCCGCCACTGGTCAGGCCACGGCCTTTGCCGACGCGCCGGATGGACTCTACGTGGCCACCAGCAATACCGGCAGATTGTATAAGCTCAGCAGCCAGCCGGGCGCCCACTCTACTTACCTGAGCGATGTCTTCGACTCTGGAGTGTTTTCCCAATTTGGCCGGGTGGAAGTGAACGCCAACGACAACGGCTCGACCGGGGATTATGAGATCTTCGCCCGCTCCGGCAACGTTGAGAATCCGGAACGAAATTGGAGTCCGTGGCAGAAAATAACCCCCAATGCGGGCACGGCCGGCGTACCAGCGGCGCGGTTTATTCAGTGGAAGGCAGTCCTCGAGCCAGGGGCCAGGGTCGCCTCCGTAGGTGTAAATTATCTGCCGGTAAACGTGGCCCCAGTGGTGGATGAGATTGCGGTCGAACCGGGCGCCCGGGCGACCCAGGCCCCGCCGCAGCCGGGCCAGCCGCAGCAGATCAGCATCAACCTGCCCTCCGCGCAGAACGCTCTGAGCTATACGCAAGACCCGGCCACTGCCCCCCTGGCTGCGGTCCGCGACCGGGCCGCGGTGACCGTGCGTTGGTCCGCGCATGACGACAACGGCGACGACCTTATCTTCGATATCTACGTTCGCGGGGATGGAGAGAAAAACTGGCGCCTGCTCAGGCCGCGCATTACCGAGCGTTTCTATACCTTCGATTCCATCAGGGTCCCCGATGGCGGCTATCGCATCCGGGTGGTTGCCAGTGATGCCCCCGCGCATACCTTGGGCGATGCGCTGTCGGGCGAGCGGGAGAGCGACCATTTCATCATCGATACCACTCCGCCTGTCGTCACCGCACTCCAGGGCAGCCTTCAGGGCGGAGCGCTTCACGCCAGCTTCGTGGCCACGGATGCCGTGTCCCCCATCGCGCACGCGGAGTACTCCCTCGACGCCGGCCGATGGCAGTTTCTGGAACCGGTGGGAAAACTCTCCGATTCCTTGACCGAGCACTACGACTTCACCGTTCCCTTGGCGGCCATCCCGGTACGAACCCCGCCGGAAGACGAGCCGGCGAATGCCCGGCCACCCGTCACCGACCCGCAGGAGCATCTTCTTACCGTTCGCGTCTATGACCGGTACGACAATGTGAGCGCAGCCAAGACCGTAGTTCACTAAGCCCATGCGCTTCGAGCTTTTTGTCGCCGTGCGTTACCTGCGGGCCAAGCGCCGCCAGGCGGTGGTAGGTGTGATCACGGTAATTTCCATTGCCGGTGTGGCCGCGGGCGTAGCTTCGCTCATCGTTGCCTTGGCCATCACCAACGGTATGCGCCGCGACTTGCAGGATAGGCTGCTCGGCTCGACCGCCCATGTGCAATTGATGCGGGTTGCCAGCGATGGAATTCGCGATTGGCGCCCGCTGACCGCACGCCTGGAGCAATTACCCCACGTGAGGGCGGCCTCGCCTGGGCTCTACGAGCAGGTGCTCATCTCCAATGGCGCTCGCTCCGGCGGCGCCCTCATCGAGGGTATCGTCCCCGCTCAGGAGCGTCGGGTCAGCGACTTGCTCTCCAACATCACCATGGGCAGCGCCGCCGCGCTCGAACCCAGGCCCAAGGGGGCGGTCCCCGGTGGGGATCACGCCCCTCCGCCCATTGTGATCGGGCACGACCTGGCGGAAACCATCGATGCCAAAGTAGGGAGTACGGTCCTGGTCACCAGCCCTCAGGGAGAACTCACCCCATTCGGACTGCTACCCAAATTTCAATATTTCCAGGTCGTTGGCATCTTCCATTCCGGCTTTTATCAATACGACTCGGCGTGGGCGTTTACCAGACTGGCGGATGCGCAGCGCCTCTTCGGCGAGCCGGACGTGGTCTCGGTGATCTCGTTTAAAGTGGATAACCTCGATCATGCCGACCAGATCGGACGTTCCATCGAACAGGCGGCTGGACCAGGCTTCCTCACCACCAATTGGATGGAAATGAACCGTGAGCTCTTTCGCGCGCTCCGTTTGGAACAGATTGTCACCTTCATTGTCATTGGCCTTATTGTTTGCGTCGCCGCGCTGAACATACTCACCGCGCTGACCATGATGGTGATGGAGAAAACCCGCGATATTGCGGTCATGATGTCCTTTGGAGTGCAGCCACGCCAGGTGAGGATGATCTTTCTGCTGCAGGGGCTGCTGATTGGATTCACCGGCACTTTCCTGGGTCTGATCGGGGGTTATGGCCTCTCCTGGCTGGGCGGCCATTACCGGTTCAGTCTCTCCGCCGCGGTTTATTCCATCGACTACCTGCCCTTCGCCGCGCGCTGGACGGACGGGCTGATTGTGGCCGGGGTGGCGCTTGCCGTGTCGCTGTTGGCCACGCTGTATCCTTCCAGTTCCGCGGCCAGGATCTTGCCCGCTGAGGCCCTCCGCTACGAATGACCCATCGGCTGAGCGGAATCGAAACCCGCGTAACATGCATCTAAATTAGTGTTAATAAACTGGGCCCTGGGACGACTACCGCAGAGAACTTCACGTAATTTCCCATCCGCAGAAAATTGCCACGAAACCAAAACGGACGCCGAAACTAATGCTTCATGAAGCAACCCATTCATAAACCCCCTTCCGTTGAGGGGTGCATTAGTGATAAATGAAGATAGGTCAAAATTGATTACCGACCGCAGAGGCAGAAGATGGAACTGGCCGCCGCAGCAGACGAAGCCACCGCAGGCCGCCTGATGACGCGCGGGGGGCCGGACAACGTTCTGGTCGAGGTCTGCAATCTGCGCAAAGAGTATGCCACCGGGCGCGGCCGGCTGGTCCTTTTTGACGGCATCAATTTTCAGGTGAAAAAGCAGCAGATGCTGGCTATCGTCGGCCAGTCGGGCGCCGGCAAGAGCACGCTGTTGCACATCCTCGGAGCGCTTGATACGCCCTCCGCCGGTGAAGTATACTTTGGGGCAACACTCTTGCGATCCTTGTCCCCCGGTGAGGCAGCGGACTTTCGCAATCGCGAGATCGGCTATGTATGGCAGTTTCACTATCTGCTGCCTGAGTTTACAGCCGCTGAAAACGTCGCGCTCCCCCTTCTAGCGCGCGGTAAGTCTAAAAAAGAGGCAATGCAAGAAGCCACACTCTGGCTCGGCGAGGTGGGACTGGCGGACCGGTCTACCCATCGCGCAGGAGAGCTTTCCGGCGGGGAACAGCAGCGGATTTCGATTGCGCGCGCGCTGGCAACCAAGCCGAGACTTTTGCTGGCGGATGAGCCTACAGGAGATCTGGATAACCAGACCGCGGACGCCCTGTTTGCCCTGATCGAACGCCTGCATGCAAGCTATGGTCTTACCTCAATTCTGGTTACCCACAACCTGCCTTTGGCGCGGCGTTGTGAACGGGTGTTGCGGTTGGCCCATGGGCAAGTCGATGAATTGTCTCCGCTTGAGGTTTGAGCGGGGGTGTAACCACCACGATTTCCAGAAATGCTGCGGTGCCAACGGTTTAACCCAAACGGGTGAGTCGTTGGAAGGGCTGAACCGATATAAGATTGGTAAAAGGCTTATATCTGCTCCCAGCCGAGTTGTTTTTCCGGTGCCAATGGCTCCGGGAAGATGGAACAGGACGAAAATTGCCGTTGGACCTCTGAGCATCCGCAAGGGTGGAAAGAGTGGACCAGGGGCAGCTTTTCAAGGGGGAACATGTTCGAACGGTATACAGAAAAGGCGCGGCGCGTCATCTTCTTTGCACGGTATGAGGCCAGCCAGTTTGGTTCCCCATACATTGAGACGGAGCACCTGCTGCTCGGTCTTCTGCGTGAGGACAAAGCGCTCACCAATCGCTTTCTCCGCTCCCATGCTTCGGTTGAATCCATCCGGAAACAAATTGAAGGCCATACTACGATTCGGGAGAAGGTTTCTACTTCTGTTGATCTGCCCTTGTCGAATGAATGTAAGCGTGTGCTCGCCTATGCTGCTGAGGAGGCTGAGCGCCTGTCGCACAAGCATATTGGGACTGAACATCTATTGCTGGGCCTGCTGCGCGAGGAGAAGTGTTTCGCAGCGGAGATATTGCACGAGCGCGGCCTCCGTCTGCTTGCGATTCGTGAGGAACTGGCCCGGGCCACGCAGGAGAAGGCGCCCCCTTCTCAGCGCAACCGTGAATCAAGCTTGCTCGTCGAGTTTTCCCGTGATTTGACCCAGGCGGCCATGGATAACCAGCTCGATCCGCTGGTGGGCCGCGACCAGGAACTGGAACGTGTGGTGCAGATCCTCTGCCGCCGCACTAAGAACAATCCAGTGCTCATCGGGGAGCCAGGTGTGGGCAAGACAGCCATCGTCGAAGGATTGGCGCAGCGCATCTCTGATGGCGAAGTGCCGAGCTTCCTGGCGGACAAGCGCGTCCTGGCCCTGGATCTTTCGCTCATTGTCGCCGGAACCAAATACCGCGGCCAGTTCGAGGAACGGCTCAAAACCATCATGAAAGAGCTGATGGAGAATCAGAACTCGATCATCTTCATCGATGAGCTTCACACCTTGGTAGGCGCGGGCTCGGCCGAGGGTTCGCTCGACGCAGCCAACATCCTCAAGCCGGCTCTCTCGCGAGGCGAGATTCAATGCATCGGCGCAACCACGCCGGCCGAATATCGCAAGTCGATCGAGAAAGACCGCTCTCTTGAGCGCCGCTTCCAGGCAGTCAAGGTGCCACCTCCGAACGAAGAAGATGCGATCAAGATCATCATGGGTATCAAGGACCGCTATGAGAAGTTCCATGCGGTCAGCTACACCGATGATTCGATCCACTTCGCGGTTTCTCACTCCAACCGCTATATCCCGGATCGCTTCCTCCCGGATAAGGCAATCGATCTGATCGACGAAGCCGGTGCGCGCGTCAAGCTGCGCCAGACTTCGTTGCCGGAAGAGATCACCGAGGTGCAGAAGCGCATCAAGTTCATCGTCCATCGCATGGAAAATGCGATTGCCAACCATGAATTTGAGAAGGCGCGCTTCTACTCCGATGAAGAGCGTAAGGAGCGCGAGAACCTGCGCGCCCTGCGCGACAAGTATCACCTCGACGATTCAACCGCGGGCATCGTAGGCCGCGAGGATATCGAGGATGTGGTCAGCCGCTGGACCGGGGTTCCTATCACCTCGATCAAAGAGGAAGAAACCCAGAAGCTGCTCAGGGTGGAAGAAGAGCTGCACAAACGGGTCATCTCGCAGGATAAGGCGATCTCCGCTCTATCCCGTGCGATCCGTCGCTCTCGCGCGGGTCTCAAGTCGCCCAATCGTCCCATCGGATCGTTCCTGTTCCTGGGACCGACCGGTGTCGGCAAGACGGAGATGGCGCGCACTCTAGCCCAATTCCTCTTCGGCAGCGAGAAGGCTCTCATTCGCTTCGATATGTCGGAGTTCATGGAGAAGCACTCGGTCTCCAAGCTCATCGGTTCGCCTCCGGGCTATGTGGGTTACGAGGAAGGTGGTCAGCTCACCGAACGGGTGAAGCGTTCGCCTTACTCCGTGGTGCTGCTGGATGAAATCGAGAAGGCGCATCCCGATGTCTTCAACATCCTGTTGCAGGTCTTTGAAGATGGTCAGCTGACGGATGGCCTCGGCAACACCGTGGACTTCAAGAACTCGATCATCATCATGACCTCGAACATCGGCGCTAGGCACCTGCAAAGGAAGCAGGGGCTTGGTTTCCAGTCAGATCGCGAAGACCTGCTGATGGACAAGATGGAGGAGCTGGTCAAGAACGAGGTGAAGCGGACCTTCAATCCGGAATTCCTGAATCGATTGGACGAGGTCATTATCTTCCTCTCGCTTTCGGATGCGGATCTGATCCAGATTCTGGAGCTGCTGGTACAGCAGCTGAATGCCAATCTGATTCAGAAGGCGATTACCTTGTCGGTGACCGAAGATGCCAAGAAGTGGATTCTGGAAAAGACATTAGTCGATCGCACGTACGGGGCGCGTCCACTGCGCCGCGCGCTGCAGCGCTATGTCGAAGATCCATTATCGGAAGCACTGATCGCCGGCGGTATAGCGGAGCGTCCAGCGTTCCTCGAGGTTTACCTCGAGAACAACCAGCTCTTCTACCGGCCGGTCAGCGAAGTGGGAGAAGACAAGTCCACGGGCATCCTGCTCTTCAGCAATTAACGTCAGCAATGCAAAAGGCCGGGGCGAAAGCCCCGGCCTTTTCTGTTTTACCCACACCCAGCGCTCAACACGCCAGTTCCGGTTTGTCATTAGAGCGTAGACACCTACGGCTCGCCGATCTGTCCATCCCCATAACCGATCTGAACAAAAAGAACCAACCTTAACCTTGTCATCAAGGAGACGACTCGCGGTGGCGAGTGAAGAGCGAAATTACAACCGCAACAAAAGCTTTGGGTGCCCCATTCAAGCCGTATTTTGGCTTGAGTGGGCTACGATCCTCCCCAACCCGTTTGTCATCCCGAGCGCAGCCGAGGGACCTGCGGTGCGCCTTTCCTCCAAACGACTCCCAGCGCGCGCTACCCCACCGTGTCATCCTTCTGCGCCGGAGTGCCCGCGGGTCCCCACTGGTACCTCGACAGAAAGGGTCGCCTTCATGCAGTGTGTAAAAGAGAAAGAGGCTTTCATTGAACCACTCGCCCAAACCAACAGTGGCGCTCACCCTGGGTGACCCAGCCGGGATCGGTCCCGAGTTGATAGCCAAGTTGCTGACCCGCCGCGACGTGGTCGGGCACGCCAAAGTGGTATTAGTCGGGGACGCCTGGTTGTGGGAAGAAGGTCAGGCGATCGCCGGGGTCAGTGTTGCCACGCATACCGTCAGCCATTTCGATGAGGTGCGCTCGTTCCCCGATGACTCTCTACTCTTCCTCCCGGTGGAAAGCATCCGTCCCGGGGAAGCCCCGCGCTCCACTGTCTCGAGTGCCGCGGGTGATTCGGTGCTCAAGGTTTTGGGGATATGCCTGGACGCCGCCTCATCGGGCCTCATCGACGCCATCTGTTTTGCCCCCTTGAACAAACGCTCCATGGGAATGTCCGGCATGAAGTTCAGCGATGAGCTTCACTTCTTTGCCCACCATTTAAAGATCACCTCCTATGTCTGCGAGTTCAATACGTTGGGTAGCCTATGGACGTCGCGTGTCTCTTCTCATGTGCCTCTCAAGGACGTTGTTCACTATCTGACCAGGGAGCGAATCATCGAGTCCGTCAAGTTGCTTTACAACGCCCTGCACAAGGCCGGTTTCGAGCATCCGCGGGTGGCCGTGGCCGCGCTGAATCCCCATGGCGGAGACGGCGGTTCTTTCGGACGTGAGGAGATCGACATCATAGCGCCCGCCGTGAGCGAGGCGAACTTGGAAGGCTATCCCGTTGCCGGGCCGTTTCCGGCCGACACCATTTTCCTCAAAGCCCGCGACGGTCAATACGACGGCATTGTGACGCTGTATCACGACCAGGGACAGATCGCGCTCAAGCTATTAGGGTTTGAAAAGGGAGTGACCATCCATGGTGGATTGCCGATCCCTATCACGACCCCGGCGCATGGCACGGCCTTCGACATTGCTGGTCAGAACAAGGCCAATGTCGAGGCAACCGTGCAGGCATTTCTTGTCGCTTGCCGTATGGGGGTTCGCTGAGGTCCGTGCAGTTTCTTTTCTTTGCGTTAGGAGGATCACTGCGTTAATTACCGCGCGTGGCGGACCAATCGCCCGTTTTCCCGTTACCGGTCAAGGTGCCCTTCATCGTATTCCCATCCACGGTACCTTTGTAATCGAGGGGAACGCGCGTCGCGACGTGGAAGGAAATGTTATTACCGTCCACGGTTCCTTGCAGTGGGCCGGACTGCCGCGGCCCTTTGAAAGTGCCGCTAATCTTATTGGCATCCTGAGTGAAGACGATGGTCTGTTCCGCGTTGCCGGCTGCGCCCGTTACAGCAACCTTCCACGTTCCGGCCACGTTTGCGGGTGTATCCGCAGCCAGGGCCATGCCGCACATCAGCAAAATCGCGATTCCGAAATAACGTGGGGATAACCTTCGACTACGAATGTTCATGAGCGTCTCCACAGGGCAAATTGAGTTCTAACGAAGAAGCGAAACGAGGGACCCGGCTATTCACACTTTGTCATTGAGCGCACAAATCATAACATCGTCCGAAAGCCTGCAGCAAACTGCAGCACGTCTTGTTCCAGGCATAGCTGTGCGCCGGCCTCATGCGTCGTCGTGTGACTCGATATCTCAGCGCTCTGTCTGGCTTAATCTTCCGTGGAGTAGTCGTCGTAGAAACCCCGGCCTGACTTGATGCCAAGCCATCCACTGTTCACGTAGCTTTGAAGCAGTTTCCGCGGCCCTTCAGGAACGTCTTTGCGGACGGCGGCATAGTGCTCTTCAATCGCCAGCACAGTGTCAAGACCTACCCGGTCCATGAGCCGGAATGGTCCCGACATGCTGGCGGTAAATAGATTCCACATCCTGTCGACGTCCTCGGGTGCGGCCACACCTTCTTCGACCACAGACAAGGACTCGCGTTTGATTGCTGCCCAGATTCGATTGAAGATGAAGCCGACACTCTCGCGCCCTACACGAAATGGCACCAGGCCATAGAGCGGTAAGCGTTCCATGAGCAAGTCAATGATCGCCGGATCCGTCTTCCCGCAAGACATCAACTCCACAACGGGCATTTCTGGCGGCATGTAATAGTGCATGTTTAGCACGCGCTCCGGACGTGCGACGTGGTCGATGACTCGACTGGAAGGATATGACGAAGAGTTGGTGGCTAAAATTGCATCGTTCGGCGCCACAACATCGAGCTCGCCGAAAACTATTCGCTTGAGGTCGAGCTGTTCCGGAACAGCTTCCACTACCAGCCAGGCATTACTCACTGCGGTGGCGAGGTCCGTTTCTCCCCGCACCCGCCCTGCTACTCCCCCGGGAATCGATGCAACGATGGACGGAAGCGTTTCCGTCACATATTTCAGTCCCTCCTCGAGTGAGTGGTCGCGCGTGTCAAATATGCGCACCTCACCTCCTCGCGTACCTGCCATCAGAGCGATGCGCCGGCCTAACGTTCCACTACCAATCACCGCAATCGGGCGAGCGGCGATCTCTTCTACTCTGGCTGCGCTCATTCCTCAGTCCCTTCCTGTCGATCCCGTTAGTCCGTCGATACCGCAGAGGCCGGCGCTAGTCCTGCTCCCCAAGCGTCTGTGCATAGGTCTTGCCGTAGGGGTAAAAGAGCTCTTTGCGCCCTTCCTTCCATGCGGCCTTTAATTCCGATGTTGTAATATCCCAATCCGGCCGGCACTTTCGCGTAACGGCACGTAGGTCTTGACGCAGATCTTCCATCGTCGGGCGGCCGAAGAACCAATAGCCGTTGTAAATTTTGTATATGATGAGCCCCGGTTCCAGAACGATGACATGTGGAATCATCGGATTGTTGGCGGGATCCGTGTATTCCGCAATGTCGAGATCCTTTTGCACAGTTCGGCCCGCATCGGAGAGGAACGGCCAGTGAGCACCGACGCCGGTGCGGTATTCGTTCGTAACAGTAATATTGTCGGTGCTGATCGTGACCAAACGGCAATATCCAACTTCCAGCTCACGGTGCAGTTGGACAAGTAGTTCGGCCTGCCGGCGGTCCTTGGGGCAAAAACCCCCGCGGCTGAGCACCAGAACCATGGGATGCGAACCCTGCAGCTCCGAGAGCTTGTGGCGCTTCGCAGTATGATCTGTGAGTTCGTAGTCGGGAAAAAGCGCGCCGGGCACGATATCCGATCTCATAATGAAGAAATCTCCCTCTTCCTGTGTTGGCTTAGCTTTCATTCGCGTACTTTTGCAGTTTTGATCATAAATCGACTTCAATCGATGGGCGGGACATCGAACTTTTCCACGCTTAAAATGTAGCCACTTAGAATCCCGGCAAGTGTTGCGGGAATCCATTTTGCTGTAGCAGCAAACAGGAACATCTAGTTGGTTGTCACCGGATCGAGAAAACAGCGGAGCGTAACTATGGCAAGCAAAAAGACAGTCATCCTAACTGGTGCCTCGCACGGCATCAGAGTAGCCATCGTCCAGGCCTTTCTGGGTCGCGGCTATCGTCATGCGACCGGGGAGGTGCTGCACGTGGACGGCGGTGCACGCATGGAACCATGGTAGGCGCGAAAGGTTCGCAGCCGGACGGTGCAGAACGCAGGCTGCAGGACCTGGGTATCCAGCTCCCGGCCTCCCCGGCGCCGTTTGGCACTTACGTAGAAACCCTACAGACGGGTAACCTGCTCTTTTTTAGCGGGATGCTCCCGGTTGTCGACCACAAGCCGAAGTATATTGGGCGGCTGGGGAAAGAGCTCGATACCGAGGCTGGGAGGGATGCCGCCTACACCGCGGCTTTGAGCGTCCTCGCAGCGGCAAAAAAGCATTTGGGCTCACTCGATCGAGTGACGCGCGTCGTCCGGCTAGGCGTCTTCATAGCCACCTCCGGGGACTTCTTCGACCAGCCCAGGGTTGCTGATGCTGTCTCCGACCTGTTTCGCGATGTCTTTGGTATTGAGAAAACATCGGTTCGGCTGGTCATCGGCGTAGCCAGCCTTCCCCTCGGAATGCCGGTCGAACTCGATGTCATCTTCGAGGTCGCAGAGTAGGAATCGGAGGATTCATGGATACGGCGCGATCGATCCATCGGACCTTGACGACCCTCGCGGTCGTGTTCACCGCCACCCTGGGCATCAATGCCCAGAAAAAGGACAAAGCCATGGAACAGCAAATTTTCTATCGCACCTTGAAGGTCGATGGACTCTCCATCTTCTACCGCGAAGCTGGACCGAAAGATGCTCCCACCATTCTCTTCCTGCACGGTCTTCCGTCGTCGTCGCGGATGTTTCAGCCGCTGCTGACGCGGCTTGCGGACAACTACCATTTGGTTGCGCCCGACTATCCGGGCTACGGGCATAGCGATTGGCCCGACCCTAAGCAGTTCGATTACACCTTCGACCACATCGCTTCGGTGATGGACGGCTTCACGCAAGCGCTGGGCTTGTCGCGCTACACCCTTTATATGCAGGACTACGGTGGGCCGGTTGGCTTTCGCATGGCGTTGGCCCACCCGCAGCGGGTGCAGGCACTCATTGTTCAGGATGCGGTCGCTCACAACGAGGGCCTCGGGGCGAACTGGGCAACACGGCGGGCATTCTGGGCCGACCGGCCTGCTTATGAAGAAGCGTTGCGCAAAAACCTGCTGTCGCTTGCCACCACCAGGACGCGCCATATTGGAGACGATCCCAGGATCGAGCTCTATGACCCGGATCTTTGGACCGATGAGTACGCATTTCTGAATGCGCCCGGGCAGGCACAGATTCAAAGCGATCTCTTCTTTGATTACCGCACTAACGTGGATGCTTATCCAAAGTGGCAGGCGTGGCTACAGAAGACGCAGCCAAGGCTTTTGGTCCTTTGGGGCAAGCACGATCTGTCGTTCGATCTCGGCGAGCCGGAACGTTACCGCAAGGACGTACCGAACGCGGAGGTCTACGTACTCGACGCAGGACACTTCGCCCTCGATACCAAGAGCGGATGAGATTGCCGCGTTGGTGCGCGCCTTCATCAAGACACAGAAGTAACACCTCCATCCCTGACCCACAATCGTCGATCCATCCGGAACCGGCGGCCAGCCGTTCTCGTACTGCAAAGTAGACCCGAAAGGTCTGGAGGGACGAATGCTGGCGGATTTGCGCGATGCGCTGCGACAACTGCGGAAGGCGCCGGGGTTTACCACCACGGCCATCATCACGCTCGCACTGGGGATCGGAGCGACGACCGCGATCTTCACTCTCATTCACCAGGTGATGCTGAAATCCTTACCAGTGGCCAAGCCCGAGGAGCTATGGAGGATCGGCGACAAGATCCGCTGCTGCAACTGGGGCGGGTATAACCAGGGGGAGGATGGGGATTTTTCCCTGTTCTCGTGGGAAGCATATAAGAACTTTCGCGCGCGCACGCCACAGTTCACCGACCTGGCGGCGCTGCAGGCCGGCAATGCGCCACTCGGCGTCCGTAGAGCGGGGTCACAGGCGGCCGCGGACACGCGCAACGGAGAGTACGTCTCCGGAAATTTCTTCAGGACACTTGGCGTGCAGCCGTGGATCGGCCGGCTCATGACCGACGCGGACGACCAGGAAGGTGCGCCCCCGGTGGCGGTGATGAGCTACCGCATCTGGAAAGAGAAGTACGGCTCCGACCCCTCGGTAGTCGGCGCCAGCTATCAGATCAATGGGAATCCCTTTACCGTCATCGGCGTAGCTGCGCCGGGATTCTATGGAGCGAAGCTGGCTGGTGGGGGCATGCCGGACTTTTGGCTCCCCCTGACCACGGAGCTGCTGATCGATGGAGCGACTGCGCGGCTGAAAAGGCCGAATGGTAACTTCCTGGATTTGATCGGAAGAGTGCGTCCGGGGGTCGATCCGAAGTCACTCGAAGCAGAGTTAAAGGTAGAACTCCACAACTGGCTGGCGAGCCACGTGCCGGATATGGAGCCAGGCGACAAGCAGCTCTGGCAGCAGCAAACGCTGCACCTCACTCCCGGTGGCGCTGGCGTGGCGGCCATGAGAGATCAATATCAGGACGGCCTGAAGTTGCTGCTGGTGGCGGCAGCCTGTGTCCTGCTGGTGGCCTGCGGCAACCTGGCGAATCTGATGCTGGCCCGCGGATTGAAAGATCGCGCGCAGACATCCGTACGCATGGCGTTGGGTGCTTCGCGGCAGCGCCTGGTGCGCAAGGCGCTGGTGGAGTCCGTGCTGCTGTCAGTCATTGGAGGAGCCATTGGTGTCCTTGTGGCCTATGCGGGAACGAGGCTGATTCTGTATCTGGCCTTTCAAACTGGCGGTCCCAATAACTACGTACCCATCGACGCGACGCCCTCCTGGCCGGTGCTGCTCTTCACCCTTGGCATGTCGCTGCTGACCGGGGTAATTTTTGGCATCGCGCCGGCGTGGATCACATCGCATGCCGACCCGGTCGAAGCCTTGCGCGGGGCGAATCGTTCTGTGAGTGGAGGGCGTTCATGGGCGCAGAAGTCGCTGGTCATCGCGCAGGCAGCGATGTCTTTGGTCCTGCTATCAGCGGCGGCGCTGCTCGGCCAGAGCCTGCGCAATCTGGAGCACCAGAATTTCGGATTCGAGACCGAAGGCCGCTACATCGCGTGGATCAATCCCATGCTGGGCAACTACAAGCCGGAACATCTGGAACCAATGTTCCGCCAAATTGACGAGCGCCTGCTTCAGATTCCCGGAGTACGGATGGCGGCTCCAGCGCTTTATGCGCCCATGACGGGCGACAGTTGGAACGACGGCGTTCGCATCCAGGGCAGGCCGGAGCCCGGGGCAAAGGAAGACACAAGTGCATCGTGGGCACGCGTGATGCCCGGTTTCTTCGAAACCGTAGGTGCAAAGCTCGTTCTTGGGCGGCCTATTACGGAGGATGACACCGCGGCGACACGGAAGGTAGCCGTGATTAACGAAGCGTTTGCCAAGAGGTTCTTCAAAGGCCAAAATCCCGATCGGCCAGCATTTTGGGCCCGACAAGATCAAGTATTCCTCAGCCTACGAAATCGTTGGAGTCGTGAGAGACATGCGCTACCTGACCTACGACTACAAGGATCCGGTGCGGCCTATGTTTTGGTTGCCGGAGGCGCAGACGGCGCAGTGGGACGACCCGGCCTACGTGAGCGGCGAACTCTGGTCTCACTATCTGTACAACATCGTGATCTGGGCGCCTGGTAACCCGCCCGGCATGGAAGAGCGGGTGCGCAAGGCGTTGGCCAGTGTCGATCCCAACCTGGTGCTCTACGGGGTCGACCCGTACACCAAGGTCCTGAGCGCGGATTTCCAGCAGGAAAACATGATTGCCACCCTGACCACACTCTTCGGTGTGCTTGGGCTGATGCTGGCCGCGGTCGGGCTGTATGGTGTGATGGCCTATACGGTGGAACAGCGGACGAGCGAGATTGGCGTGCGCATGGCGCTGGGTGCGGATCGCGAAAGTGTGGTGAAGATGGTGTTGCGCGGCGCCTTCTCCCAAGTAGGCATCGGACTGGCTCTGGGCATTCCAGCGGCGATTGGGGCCGGCAAGTTGATGACCGATCAGCTATTCGGCGTCAAGCCCTGGGACCCGGTGATGCTGTCCCTGGCGACGCTGCTGCTGGCCCTGGCAGCGCTGCTGGCGTCGGTTATCCCCGCGCGGCGTGCCGCGGGAGTGGAGCCCATGGTGGCCCTGCGCAACGAGTAGTCGAGTCCGTGGCGCTTAGCGCCCATCCCAGCTTTGTGAACCACTCTGATCTAAATGGAGTTACCACTCTCAGATTTGTCATCAACTGGAGGAGTCATGGGGCCTTCGGCCCACCCAAGGTGATGAAAATCTGGCGAGAAGGGTACGGGCTTCAGCCCGTACGTCAAGCAAGCCGAACAGACGGCTTTAGCCGCTGAGGGAAATGTTTTTCGACAGACTGCGGTTCCTTCGGTCAGCAACGACTCCTCATCAAAACTCTGTCCTGACCAGGAATCGTGGGTGCCCCATATCTGAGCGCGCTCTTTGCGCCAGATGTGGATACCGCGGCCCTTTCCGTGCGACTCTCTCGCGGCAGATGGCATCCTCGCGTGTATCCACTTGAAATCACAGCATGGCGAGAGGGGACGGACGCTGGTAGACTGCCGTCAACCACTGGAACTTCTTATTGTCGTTGTTTTGCCCAGGGCGCATGACGATCCCACAAAGCACACAATTCGGCCCGTACCGGATCCTGGAACAGATCGGCTCCGGAGGCATGGGCGAAGTCTACCGCGCTCTGGACACGCGGTTAGGGCGGGAAGTGGCAGTCAAGTTGGTCTCCAACCGCTATCTGGCCGAGGCTTTTGGCAGTGGAAGTCCGGTTCCGGTAAGTGGCACCCCGGCAACCCCGGGGACACTCTCGCACCGGCGGTTTCTGCGTGAGGCGCAATCGGCCAGCGTGCTTAACCACGCCAATATCTGCACTATCCACGACATTGGGGAACAAGATGGGCGGCCCTACCTGGTCATGGAGCTGCTTCGCGGGGAGACACTAAAGGATGCACTCCGGCGGGGCCCGCTCTCTGTAACTGAAGTGATTACGTTCTCGCGCCAGGCCGCGGCAGCGCTGGCCGCAGCCCATGCCGAGGGGATCGTTCACCGTGACATCAAGCCGGCCAACATTTTTGTGAGCCAGCCGGCGCGGGGACCCAAGCAGATCAAGATCCTCGACTTCGGCCTGGCCAAGCAGCAGGGCGTGGGCGATCTGCAGGATTCCCGCGAGGCGACGGCCACCTTTGGTGGGTTATTAACGGCGGTGGGAACCGACGGCGGAAACGCAAATCCCGACCTCACTTCTCCAGGGTCGACGCTGGGCACCGTGGCGTATATGTCTCCGGAACAGGCGAAGGGAGAGCCGCTCGACGCGCGCACAGACCTGTTTTCTCTGGGAGCTGTGATCTATGAGATGGCGACTGGTAGCAAACCGTTTGTGGGACAGAGCACAGCGGAGCTGTTTGTCGCGCTGTTGACTAAGGATCCGGCCCCTGTGAGCACGATCAATGCAGCGATGCCAAAGGAGCTGGATGGGATCGTCGCCAAGCTGTTGGCCAAGGAGAAGGAGCAGAGGTATCAAACGGCGGAGGAGTTGTTGCAGGACCTGGATGCAATGGATGCACAGGCCTCCCACGGGTCCAGCGGGAAGGTGATGGCGGCGGCGGCGAGTGGAACCCACGCCGTGGCGTCCCAGGCGCCCCTTGCGGCGCAGGATGTGCGTGGTCCAGAAAAATCGCGGGGTCGCCGCATGGCGATGCTGGTGATTGCGGCGCTGCTCCTGCTGGCTGGAGCATTCATGTGGTGGAAGCACCGGGCTGCGGATACCTCGAGAGCAGCCCCAGGCACGGCCGCCTCATCGTCCTCCACGGCGGCCAAGAACGCCATCATTGTGGCCGACTTTGTGAACCAGACGGGAGACCCGGTCTTTCAGACCACGCTGAACCAGGCGCTGGTAGTGCAACTGGGCCAGTCTCCGGTGCTGGACATTGTGAGCCAGCAGCATCTGCGGCAGAGCCTGCAGTATCTGGGTAAGAAGCCGGAGGATGCCATCACCCCGGCGATAGCGCGAGAGATCGGGGAGCGCGAGGGAATCAAGGCCATTCTCACAGGAACGATTGCCAACCTGGGGAGCGATTACATCATCACGCTGTCGGCGCAGAACACAGCCACCGGAGACCAGATTGCCAGCGTGCAGACCCAGGCGGCCAGCAAGGAGAAGGTGCTGGACGCGTTGAACCAGGCCGCGGCCCAGATGCGGGCTAAGCTGGGGGAGAGCCTGGCCAGCATTCAGAAGCTGAATACGCCGTTTGGTCAGGCAACGACGCCGTCCTTGGAGGCTTTCCGCGCCTATGCCCTCGGGGATGAGGCGCATTCCCGGGGGAACGACATGCCCGAGGCCGAGGACCACTACAAACGGGCCCTCGCGCTGGACCCGAAGCTTGCGATGGCGTGGGCGCGGCTGGGTGTGATCTATCTCAACAGCGGGCAGACTGGCAAAGCCATGGAGTATTTCACCCGGGCGCACGAGCTAAGCGGGGACGTGAGCGAGCGCGAGCGGCTCTACATTGAGGGCCACTACTACGCCGAAGTGGTGGGAGACCTGGACAAGGCCGTCGAGACACTGCAGGTGGCGGTACAGGAGTATCCACTGCAAACGGAAAACTACGTCAACCTGAGCGCCACCTATCTGGGAGAAGGGCAGCCGGAAAGGGCGGAAGAGTTTCTGCTGAAGTCGCTGGCCCTGCAGCCGGATCAAGCGGTCGCGCTGACCGATGTGATCACGGCCTACACGGTGGTAGACCGATACGATGAAGCACGAAAGTATATTGCGAGGGCAAGCCAGGTGGGCTTAAACGACACCGACCTGCTGGCGTACGAGATGTCGTTGTATGGGGCGACCAGAGATACGGCTGCCATACAAAGAATTCTGGCGGAGGGAGCTGGACGTCCCGATCAGTTCCTCCTGACGGGAGAGTGGGGAAACATCCAGGCAGAGTGGGGACAGTTCCGTGCGGCTGTGGCGACCCTGCAGCAGGCCGCTGCTCAGGCCGGTGATGCGAAGGCGCTGGACGCAAAGGCAGGTTTTTTGCTGAACGCGGCTTATATCGGTTGGCCGGTGGGGCAGTGCCAGAACGCGGAGGCCGTAGTGAATCAGGCGCTGGCCCTGGATAAGAGTAAGCCAACGCAGATTGCCGTGGCTGCGACGCACGCCTTCTGCGGAGAGGGAAAAGTGGCGCTGCCGGCGCTGGATGTGCTCGAGAAGAAGTATCCCGACGACACCCTGGTGCAACAGGTATTCGTGCCTCAGGCGCGGGCATATGTAGCGATCGAGGCGGGGGACCCGCAGAAATCGCTGGATCTGCTGTCCAAGGGACAGGCATTTGACCAGGCATCGCCGGGGCCCTATCTGCGCGGCCTGGCTTATCTGCAATCGCACGATGCGGGGAGTGCGATTGCGGCCTTCAAGATAGCGACTAAATACAAGGGCGCCAGCTATACCAACGAAAACAACATCCCGTTCCCCTTGAATAACTATGCGCTAGCGCTGCTGGGACTGGGACGGGCCTATGCGATGGCCGGGGACAAGACCAACGCCAAGGCAGCGTATGAGCGTTTCTTTACAGAGTGGAAGAACGCTGATCCCGGATTGGCAGTGATGGCCCAGGCGAAGAAGGAGTACGCAGCGCTTTAGCAGGTGAACCCCGCCTCCCCTGGGGCCTACGGGCAACTCCGGCGGCGGATAGTACCACAGGGATGTGCGAAGGCCGCCACCTACCTCGCCTCCGTTTAAGTGCCGCAGAAAGTTTGAAGCACGCATTCCTCGGGACGGGCTGGCGTGGCGTAGCGCTCCAGGCCAGGCCTGTCCTCGTACGGGCGCGACACCACGTCCAGCAATTCCTCGAACGGTTGAAAGTCCTGCCGAGCGGTGGCCGCATCAAGCGCCGCCTCCACCATATGGTTGCGCGGGATGAATGCCGGACTCGCCATCCGCATGGCGGCCGCGCGCTCCACGACTGGGACGTGCTCTTCTTCCAGGCGCCGTCGCCATCCGGTAGCCCACGCGTCATAGGCGCCGGCGTCAGCGAATAACGCGCGTGCGCCCTCATCGCCTTCTGGTCCAGCCGCGGCATCGCACAGCCGGCGGAAGGTCAGGGTGAAGTCGGCCTGGTTTGCAGCCATGCGCGCAAGCAGGTCCTGACCCAGCTCTGCATCGCCCTCGCGTTCCGTGAAGAGGCCAAGCTTGCGCCCGCAGCCCGGCGCCGTAAGCCGCGTCGAATTGCGGCCCGAAGGCGGAGAGAGCCTCGTTGGCCGAGGCCACCGCTGCCTCGCCGTTGCCCGCCTCCTTTTCCATAACGGACAACACCGCCTCCGCGAGACGCGTCAGGTTCCAAAGCATGGCGCGAGGTTGATTGCCATAGGCATAGCGTCCGTAATGGTCGATGGAGCTGAACACCTTGACCGGGTCGTAGGCTTCCATGAAGGCGCACGGCCCGTAATCGATGGTCTCCCCCGAGATGGAAGTGTTGTCGGTGTTCATCACGCCGTGGATGAAGCCGAGCAGCATCCACCGTGCGACCAGCCGTGCCTGCCGTGCGATCACGCCATCCAGCAGCGCCCGGTACGGCTGCTTCGCCCGTGCGGCCTCAGGGTAGTGCCGGGCGATCGCATAGTCTGCCAGGCTGCGCGTTCCTTCCGTGTCGCCCTTGGCTGCGAAATATTGGAACGTGCCTACGCGGAGGTGGCTCGCCGCTACTCGAGTCAGCACAGCTCCAGGCAAAATTGTCTCCCGAAAAACTCGTTCTCCCGTGATCACCGCGGCGAGGGCTCGAGTGGTCGGCACACCCAGCGCCGCCATCGCCTCGCTCACGATGTACTCGCGCAATACCGGACCGAGCGCAGCTCTGCCGTCGCCGCCGCGTGAGAACGGGGTCGGGCCGGAGCCCTTGAGCTGGATATCGTAGCGTACGCCGTCCCGCCCCATCACCTCGCCCAGCAGGTTGGTGCGGCCGTCGCCGAGCTGAGGCACAAAATGCCCGAACTGGTGCCCGGCATAGGCGAGCGCCAGAGGCTCGGCTCCTTCGGCCACCCGGTTGCCGGCCAGAATCTCCACCCCTTGCGCGCTCGCCAGCGCATCCGGATCCAGGCCCAGGTCGCGGGCTAGTTCCACATTCAATTTCACCAGGCGGGGAGCCGCTACCGGTGTCGGGTTCAGCCGCGCGTAGAAGTGTTCCGGCAATCGCGCATAGGTGTTTTCGAAAGTGAAACGGACGGCATCTTCGCCAGCGCCCAATGTGGCGGACGAAGCGATCGCGGAAGCGTCTGGTGAACTCATACTCGATTAGATGTCGGCATATTGCTTTCGCTCCAGCTTAGGTGCGGCGCCGCCCATATCATACAGGCGCCTGTATCGGCGCCCAAAAAGCCTGACGGCAAACGTTCATGAGCGTCTCGTCGTCTGCATCTTCGCCATCCGGCCATAAAGCTCCTGCAGGACAGTCACAGCTTCTTCAGCCGTCGCACGGTCCGGTACCTCTGTGCTGTCGTTCCAGCCCGCATCCTCGCCGGCCTTGTTCAGCATCAGAACAATCCCGTCACGCCTGGCCAGCACGTTCAAGCCGTTGTAGTACAGGCCGTAGGTCACACCTTCCTGCGGAATCAGCCACGCGATCTGCCCCCGCACCGGAACAATGCTCTCGTCCGACCAAAGCTGCCGCGCGGCATACCCGGTGCAGTCAATGATTGCGCGTTGCGGCAAAGCTGTAAGCTCCTGCGGGGTATGAAACTCCCGCGTCTCGATCGTTCCTCCTGCGATGAGAAAATCCGTCATCAACTGCCGCGCATAGTCTGCCACGTTGAAGGTCAGAGAAGTCGAACGTCGAACATATTTGGTCGGAAATGGATTCGTCCCCGGGGGCAGTTCATGCGAGCCGGGAGTAAGATCCGCGATGCGGTCCATGTACTCAACATAGTCACGTCCCTCCCCGGCATGAATATGGGCCCGCCCATCAGAAAGCGAGTACCGGTCCGTCCACTCAACCGGAGTGCCCGCGATGCCGATATAGCTCATATACATCGCAAACGAAGTCCGCGCCATCGCCTCCCATTGCGCGGGAAAATCCGGGGCTGCCGCCGAGGCAAGCGCAATCCGCGAGTCTGGTGTCCATGAGCCCGTCGCGCGTACTGAGCGCACGTAGGGTGCTCTTTCCCGGGCATAGATCGTCACCTTCAATCCCGCCCGCTGCGCAGTCAGCGCTGCTGTCAGCCCCAGCGCACCAGCGCCAATCACCGCCACTTCGCGCTGCGCGCTTCCTTCCGCCAGCACCTTCCGCACCACGACATCCGCCGACCCCCAGGAAAGCGACCAGCCGCTCCCACCGTGGCCGTAGTTGTGCACCACAAACTTATCCCCAACCCGCTCTACATCCTGCCGCGGGCCCGCCGGCCGAAACGGCCGCGTACAAACGGTAATGCGAAAGATGCGGTCCATATCTGCCCGGATGGGGATGATCGGTCCCACCGCGTCATAGAACGGCAGGGCCGGCGCGCCCGCCACCGTCGGTGCGACGGGGGCCGTCCCATGCCGCGTGCACCCTGACAAACCCATGGCGCTCAGGCCGGCAACAGCCCCCGAGCCCCGCAGAAAACTTCGACGATTGATCATCTGTGTCTTCCAGTAAGCCACTACCTGGTCAATTATTCACATGGAAACGCATCCACTGGTTGCATGCTGAGCAGAATATCGATTCCGGTCTCGATGCTAAGCTACAGGCACCATGGGTGAGAACTTCCAGGAACTGTTTGCGCGAGGCTACAAGGCGCGAAAAGAAAACCGAATTGCGGATTCCCGGGCGATCTTCATTAAGGCGGTACGCAGCGCTGCAGAAGAGGGAGATCGTCCGTCCCTGGCCGAGGCTCTTTGCGGCCTGGGGCAGGCTGAGCGTGATATTGGGAACCTCGAGGCCGCGCGTCTGCACTACGCAGGCGCGGCGACATTGTATCGCGAAATTGGGCCGCCGCAGAGACTGGCCTTTGCGATCCGGCACGAGGCAGACATATTTCGGGAAGAGTGCCGGCCCGCGGACGCCGAACCACTCTACCTGGAAGCGGCAGGCATCTACCGGCAACGGGGTGATGAGGCGGCACTTGACCTGGCAAACACTCTGCGAGGATTAGCTTTGGTGACCGACACATCGGCCAAACCGGAGGCATCCAAACCCCTTTGGCAGGAAGCGCGCCAGTTGTATGCGAAGTGTAATGTGGCGGCCGGCGTTGCCGAATGTGACCAGAAGCTTTCTCAATAAGCAACGCTCGAACTCGAGACTAAAATGGTTCGCCGATCGAAGCCCCGGTGAATTTGTTTTCAATAAGTAGTATCGTTATTTGGCTCATGCAGCGGCAGTTGTGCAAGGCTGATAATGTGCGAAGATTTCCTTCACTTTCGCTGGACTTGTACTTCGCATCAGAGACAAACTTGAGTGTGAGGAGCACTGAAGATGGAACGGGAAATTTCAGAGAAGATTCAACGGCTGACACGGATTCTCTCCGAAGAAGCCGGCAAGTTCCCCAGGATCACTGTTGACCAGTATTCCACCGGCACCTACGGGTACGACTGGAAAGTCTATTTGGACAGAGAACTACAGCTTGGCACCATCGCCTTTACCACCGAGGTGACTCTTTCCGAGAAGGAACTCCGTGCGGCTTTCCGGCACGAGTTGAAAGCGCTCATTCGGAATCAGCCGGTTTCCCTTGCTTCGGTATTGGCTTCGAGTCCCCGATAGAAGTTAGAAGATTCTTAGACAGTCTTACCCGGTGGGCGGAGTCGCACTTTGTTCCATGGCGGATATCGCCACCCAACGCGATGAGCTGTCTCGGACCACGCCCCACACCAAGAGTGACCCCATTCCTTCCGCTATCCGCGGACGCCACCCACTTTTGGTACACCGCTCGCGGGTGGTTCCCTCACTGGATCGTAGAGCCTTAATGACCAGGCAAAGAAGCTCACCCCATGAACTCTCCATCAACAGAATTCCGCTTTCGGTAAAAGTCGCAACGGCCGATCCTTTAGGCCCATCCTCCACTCCGGTTATGCTCCCAATAAAAATCGATCCCGGGAAGCGCGCGATCACCGAACCAGCGGACTGTTAAAGTACTCCTTAGGCCACGCGACAAATCAATTCATCTGCCGGAGTCCAGCACACCCATGGAGAGTCCCGAAGCGAGCTTGCATCCTGATCCTTTCCCTGGTGCCTCGCCCGTCGGTAAAAGAAAACGTCGCCCCTGGCTTGGCATCCTGTTCATCGCCCTGCTTGTACTCTGCGTCGTGCTGCTCGTTACCCACAAACCCAAGCCCACACCTGACGAGAGCGCACTCAATCAACCCGCCGTCGTCACCATCAAGGCCGCCATCGTCCGCGAGGGTGACATCGGCATCCACGTCAATGCCCTCGGTACCGTCACTCCCATCTCCACCGTCAGCCTCTACAGCCAGGTCACGGGAAAGGTCGTCGCCGTCAACTATCGCGAAGGCCAGATGGTCCGCAAAGGCCAGTCGCTGATCGAGATCGACCCTCGGCCCTACGAAGCCCAGCTCAAACAAGCGGAAGGCACTCTAGAACACGACCAGGGCCTCCTCAAGCAGGCAGAGATCGATCTGGCCCGCTATCAGAAAGCCTCGGCACTGAACGCCATCGCCCGCCAGACCCTGGAAGACCAGGAGCAGGCCGTCGAGCAATACAAAGGCACTGTCAAAAACGATGAAGGCCAGGTCGACTACCAGCGGGTCCAACTCAGCTACTGCCATCTCACTGCGCCGGCTTCTGGCCGCGTGGGCTTACGGCTGGTCGATCCCGGCAACACCATCTTTGCCGGCAACTCAAATGCGCTCGTCGTGGTTACACAATTGCAGCCGATCACCGTGGTCTTCAACGTAGCCGAGGACAACCTCTCACAGCTCAGGTCGCAAATTCTGCACCGGTCAGACCTGCCCGTCGACGCCTACGACCGCTCGCAGATGAACAAAATCGCTACCGGCCGTCTGCTCACCATCGACAACCAGGTTGACACCACCACCGGCACCATCCGCTTTCGCGCCCAGTTCGACAACCAGGATCTCGCCCTTTATCCCAACCAGTTCGTCAACGCCCGCCTGCTCGTAAGCACGCTGCATAACACCTTGCTGATCCCCAGTGCCGCCGTCCAGCGTAATGGCGTGCAAGCCTTTGTCTACAAGGTAACCAACAACACTGCCTCCATCCAGAACATTGTCGAGCAGACCACCGATAGCAACATCTCTGCCGTCGAAGGCCTCCACCCCGGGGACACCGTGTCGCTCACTGGCTTTGACAAACTGCAGGATGGCACCAAGGTTGAGATCGAAGGATCTCCGCAAGCTGCGGTTACCGGCAATGGCGATGCCGCAGGCGCTCTGGCCGGAAAGCGTGCCGCCGGGCAAACCCGTTGAATCCGTCCCGCATCTTCGTCCTTCGGCCCGTCGCAACCGCACTGCTGATGGTCGCGATCCTGGTCATTGGACTCGCTTCCTACACCACCCTCCCAGTCTCCGCGCTGCCCGAGGCTGACTACCCTACCATCCAGGTCCAGACCTTCTATCCGGGGGCCAGCCCGCAGGTCATGTCCTCCGCCGTCACCGCGCCGCTGGAGCGCCAGTTCGGCCAGGTGGCCGGGCTCACGCAAATGACCTCGACCAGTTCAGACGGCAGCTCCGTCATCGTGCTGCAGTTCAATCTGAACCTCAACATCGACGTGGCCGAGCAGGAAGTCCAGGCCGCCATCAATGCCGCGCAAGGTTACCTGCCCACCGACCTTCCCGTACCGCCCGTCTACAGCAAATCCAATCCCGCGGACGCGCCCGTTCTTACCCTCGCCCTCACTTCCACCGCCATGCCGCTCTCGCGCGTCGAAGACCTGGTCGACACCCGCCTCGCTCCCAAGATTTCGCAGCTCAGTGGCGTCGGCCTGGTCACCATCAGCGGCGGACAGAAGCCCGCCGTCCGCGTTCAGGCCAACCCCACCGCGCTCGCTTCCTACGGCGTCAATCTTGAAGATCTGCGCAATGCGCTCGCCGCCGAAAGTGTGAACTCCGCCAAGGGTAGCTTCGACGGCCCGGCGCAGAATTTTCAGATCAACGCCGACGATCAGCTCCTCTCCAGCGCCGGCTATCGCGACCTCATCGTCGCCTATAAGAACGGCGCCCCCGTCATGCTCACCGATGTTGCCAGGGTGAGCGATGGTATCGAAAACACCAAGCTCGCCGCCTGGATGAACCAAACCCCTGCGGTCATCGTCAATATCCAGCGCCAGCCCGGCGCCAACACCATTCAGGTGGTCACCAGCATTGAACAGCTGCTGCCCAAGCTCCAGGCCACGCTTCCGGTTGCGATCAAACTCACCGTCCTCACCGACCGCACCAACACCATTCGCGCTTCTGTCCGCGATGTCGAGTTCGAGCTCATGCTCACCATCGCACTGGTCGTTATGGTGATCTTTCTCTTCCTGCGCAGCCTTTCCGCAACCATCATCCCCAGCGTAGCCGTGCCCCTATCGCTGATCGGCACCTTCGCCGTCATGCAGGCGCTGGGCTACAGCCTCAACAACCTCACGCTCATGGCGTTCACCATCTCCACCGGCTTCGTCGTCGACGACGCCATCGTGATGCTCGAGAACATTTCCCGCTATCTCGAAGAAGGCTTGTCGCCCATGCAAGCCGCCCTCCAGGGCGCACAGCAGATCGGCTTCACCATCATCTCCCTAACCATCTCGCTGATCGCTGTGCTCATTCCGCTGCTCTTTATGGGCGACATTGTCGGCCGTCTCTTTCGCGAGTTCGCCGTCACTCTCAGTGTCACCATCCTGATCTCCGCCTTTGTGTCCCTCACCCTGACGCCGATGATGGCCGCGCGCATCCTGCGCCACACCCCGGAATCCGAGCAGACCCGCTTCTACCACTACACCGAAGGCCTTTTCAAGCGCATCATTGCCGCCTATGGACGCAGCCTCCGCTGGGTTTTCCGCTTCGAAGTGCCCATGCTGCTCATCGCGGCCGCTATGCTCGTCCTTACGATCGTCCTCTACATGGAGATTCCCAAAGGATTCTTTCCTACCCAGGACACAGGCATCATTCAAGGCATTTCGCAGGCTCCCGAGTCCATCTCATTTACCGCCATGTCGCGGAAGCAGCAACAACTCGCGCACGAAATCCTGAAAGACCCAGCCGTCCAAAGCTTGTCCTCCTTCATCGGCGCCGACGGCGTCAATACCACGCTCAATAGCGGCCGTATCCAGATCAACCTCAAAGATCCTGACATTCGCGGCCTCACCGCAAGCCAGGTCATTCGCCGTCTCGATCGAAATCTCAGGAGTGTTCCCGGCATTCAGCTCTACATGCAGCCGGTGCAAGACCTCACCGTCGACGACCGCGCCAGCCGCACCGAATACCAGTACACCCTGGAAGATCCCGACCCAGCCGAACTCGACACCTGGACCGGTAGGCTGGTCAACGCCATGCGCAAGCTTCCCCAGCTCCGCGACGTAGCCACCGATGACCAGCCCAACGGCGTCACCGCGCAGCTGGCTATCGATCGCGCCACCGCCTCGCGCATGAACATCACCACCGATACCATCGACTCCACCCTCTACGACGCCTTCGGCCAGCGCCAGATCAGCACCCTCTACACCCAGTCAAACCAATACCACGTCATCCTCGAAACCCTCCCCGAGTTCCAGAAAGACCCCAGGAAGCTCGATAGTCTCTATGTCCAGGGATCTGCAACCACCACGGTGGCAAGCGCCGCCGCCTCCAGTTCCGGAAGAAACACCTCAGCCGCCAGCTCGTTGACTACCCTTACCGCCTCCTCAACCGCAAACTCCTCAACCACCCAGGGCACCCAGCTTTCGTCCGTCGCGAGCGGCAGCTCCTCTTCATCGTTGACCGCTCAGAACAACCCCGTCAACAACGCGTCCAGCACGGCGTTGCCAACCGGTTCCAATCTATTGACCGGCACACCTACCAATGCCCTGGCGTCGACTGCAAGCAGTTCTCCATCCTCGTCCGCATCCGGCAGCCAAACCTCGGGTCAGGTCTCAGCCGGAGGTGCCGCTTCCACCAGCACCATGCCGACTCCCGTGCCGCTCTCCGCCTTCACCCACTTCGAGATGAAGCCCTCCCCGCTCACCATCTCGCACCAGGGTCAGTTTCCCGTAGTAACCGTATCCTTCAATGTTGCAGAAGGCGCCTCGCTTGGGCAGGCAGTGGACGCAGTCAGCCGCGCCCAGGCCCACCTGCATATGCCCGCAAGTGTGATCACCGGCTTTCAGGGAACCGCCGCTGCCTACACGGCTATCGGCGGCAATGAAGCCCTGCTCATTATCGCGGCGCTGCTCGCGGTCTACATCGTCCTCGGCGTCCTTTACGAGAGCTTCATCCATCCCCTCACCATCCTCTCCACGCTGCCTTCCGCCGGCGTCGGCGCACTGCTCGCCCTGCGCCTCTTCGGCCAGTCGCTCGACATCATCGCCGTCATTGGCATCATCCTGCTCATCGGGATCGTGAAGAAAAACGGCATCATGATTGTCGATTTCGCCCTCGAAGCCGAGCGCGTGCACGGCAAGAACTCCGTCGAAGCCATCTATGAGGCCTCGCTGCTTCGTTTCCGCCCCATCCTCATGACCACCCTGGCCGCGCTCTTCGCCGGCATCCCGCTGGCCTTCGGCGCCGGCATCGGCTCTGAACTGCGCCGTCCACTCGGCATCGCGATGGTCGGCGGCCTGCTCGTCAGCCAGGTCCTCACCCTCTACACCACGCCCATCATCTACATCTTCTTTGACCGTATTGCCACCCGTTTTTCGCGCCGCCCGCACAGCAACATCCCGAGCCCTGGCCTAAATCCTGGCTCGGGCTCCGGAGCTACGGGCGCATGAACATCTCCGCACCCTTCATCCACCGGCCGGTAGCTACCACGCTACTCACCATCGCTGTCGCGCTCGCGGGTATGCTCGCTTTCTTCAACCTGCCCGTCTCTTCGCTGCCGCAGATCGATTTCGCCACCATCACGGTGGCCACCACGCTCCCCGGCGCCAGCCCTGAGGTCATGGCCTCCTCAGTAGCCACTCCCCTGGAGCGCCAGTTCGGTCACATCGCCGGCGTCAGCCAGATGACCTCCTCCAGCACGCTCGGCATCTGCTCGGTCACGCTGCAATTCGACCTCACGCGCGATGTCGACGGCGCCGCGCGCGATGTGGAAGCTGCCATCAATGCCGCGCGCACTTACCTGCCCGCGAACCTTCCCGCCAATCCGCAGTATAGAAAGATCAACTCTGCCCTCGCCCCCGTCTTGGTGCTCGACCTCACCTCACCCATCCATGGCAAGGGCGATCTTTATGACACAGCGTCCTCCATCATTGCCCAAAAGCTATCGCAGGTCGAAGGTGTGGGCCAAGTGCAGGTCGCCGGCAGTTCCCTGCCCGCGGTGCGGGTAGACGCCAATCCGCAGCAGCTCAACAGCTATGGCCTCGGCCTGCAAGACGTAGCCCGCGTCATCAGCCAGCAAAACTCCAATCGTCCCAAGGGCCAGATCTCTGACGACGCGACTACCGCGGACATCACCGCCAACGATCAGATCTCGAAGGCCGCGGATTACGCCCCGCTCGTCATTGGTTCGAACGGCAAAGGGGGCGTCGTCCGCTTGCGCGATGTCGCCAACGTCTATGACTCGGTTCAGACGCTTCGCTCCGCCGGCTTCGTCAATCAGAAGCCAGCCATCATTCTGCTCATCTTCCGCCTTCCCGGCGCCAACGTGATCGCCACCGTCGATCGCATCAAGGCCGCTCTGCCTTCGGTCCGAGCCTCTATTCCCGCCGGCGACGACCTCAACGTCCTGGTGGACCTCACCACCACCATTCGCGCTTCGGTTAACGACGTCGAGCGAACCCTCGTCATCTCCATCATCCTGGTCATCGCGGTCGTCTTCGCCTTCCTGCGCAGCCCGCGAGGGACTTTGATTCCCGGCGTGGCTGTCGCCATCTCGCTCATCGGTACCTTCGGCGTCATGTACCTGGTCGGTTACAGCCTCGACAACCTCTCACTGATGGCTCTCACCATCTCGACCGGTTTCGTGGTCGACGACGCAATCGTGGTGATGGAAAACATTACTCGGCTCATCGAACTAGGCGTGCCCCCCATGGAAGCCTCCCTGCAGGGCGCGCAGGAGGTCGGCTTTACCGTCCTCTCCATGAGCCTTTCCTTGATCGCCGTCTTCGTCCCCATTCTGTTCATGGGAGGTATCGTCGGCCGTATCTTCCATGAGTTCGCCTTTGTTCTCACCACCTCGATTGCGGTTTCCATGTTGGTCTCGCTCACCGTGACGCCGATGATGTGCTCCCAGCTGCTCAAACCGATGGCTTCCCAGGCGCATAACCGCATCTACCGCGTTTTTGAACACGCCTTTGACTTGTTGCTCGCCGGTTATCGCCGCACCCTGACCTTGTCGCTCGATCATCCGGCCCTGATAATCGTAACCTTGCTTGCGACATTAGCCCTGAACGTCGTCCTGATCGGCCGCGTACCCAAGGGCTTTTTCCCCTTGCAGGACACCGGAGGCCTCCAGGGTGGGCTCCAGGGCGCGCAGGACGCCTCCTTTCAGTCTATGCGGGACTCCGTTCTCGATGTGGAAAAGGTGATCCAGGCCGATCCGGCCGTGGACAACGTCATCGGCTTTACCGGCGGCCAGGGCGGACCGGGCGGCGGCGCCAGCAACACCGGCTTCGCCTTTGTTCACCTGAAGCCCGTCAATCAACGGGACATCAGTGCCGCTGGCGTGGTCGATCGCCTGCGCCCTAAACTGGAAAAGCTCACCGGCGCCTCGACCTTCTTGCAGGCGTCGCAAGACCTTTCTGTGGGCGGCCGACAGAGCAACGCCGCCTATCAGTACCAGCTTTCCGCCGACACGGTCGAAGACCTTAGCATCTGGGGTCCCCGTCTCTACAACGAGATGCTCAAGATGCCACAGCTCAAGGACGTGACCACCGACCAGCAGAACCGCGGCTTGCAGATGCTGCTTAGCTACGATCGGCAATCAGCCGCGCGTTTCGGCATCACTCCGCAGCTCATCGATAATTCGCTGTACTTCGGTTTTGGGGAGTCGCAGGTCTCTACCATTTACACCTCGCTCAACCAGTACTACGTGGTATTGCAGGCCGCCCCGCAATTTCTGGTGAACCCGAGCACCCTCAGGTCCACCTACGTGCACTCCAACACGGGTGGCGTCGTCCCCCTCAACGCGTTCACCCACTCCACGGCTTCCACTTCACCTCTCGGCATCAATCACTCTTCGTTCTTTCCCTCGGTGACTGTGTCCTTCAATCTTGCGCCCGGAGTCTCGCTCGGGCAGGCGACGTTATTGATCGACCGGATGCAACGGCGCATCGGTGTTCCAGCGGCTGTGCGTGGCACCTTCGCCGGCACTGCTGAGGCCTTCCAGAAGTCTCTCTCCACTGAGCCGTTGCTCATACTCACCGCGTTGCTCGCCATCTATATCGTGCTCGGCATGCTCTACGAGAGCCTCGTCCATCCCATCACCATTCTCACTACGTTGCCATCGGCCAG
The DNA here is from genome assembly GCA_963788515.1 of uncultured Acidobacteriaceae bacterium. Classification (GTDB taxonomy): domain Bacteria; phylum Acidobacteriota; class Terriglobia; order Terriglobales; family Acidobacteriaceae; genus PALSA-350. Next base: position 38,232 of record CAWBGZ010000012.1, on the reverse strand, counting down.
CGTGGGCGCCATCATCGCCCTCATCCTTTTTCACAGCGAACTCGACGTGATCTCCATCATCGGTATTTTTCTGCTGATCGGCATCGTCAAGAAGAACGCCATCATGATGATCGACTTCGCTCTGATCGCAGAGCGGGAACACGGCAAAAACACGCGTGACGCCATCTTCGAGGCCTGTATGCTGCGCTTCCGCCCGATCCTCATGACCACCATGGCGGCCTTGTTTGGCGCACTGCCTTTGGCCTTAGGCACTGGGACAGGTTCCGAGCTGCGCAGGCCGCTCGGCGTTGCCATTGCCGGCGGTCTGCTCTTCAGCCAGGTGCTCACGCTCTACACCACGCCTATCATCTATCTCTACTTCGACCGGCTCAGCAATCGTTTCAAACGCCGACGCCCCGACGCCCCCCTCGCTTCCTCTGCCCCTGCCGGCGATTGAAACTCGGCGTCGCCCCGGATGCCAATCTACAGGCATAAGCCATCTTCAGGACGCCTTCTGTGCTCCGATCGTCACGGAATTCTGAGCATATTCCCCTCTTTGACCGTGGAGGTTTGCTCCCGTCCTTGGTAGCGATAGATGACGGTGAGTACTTTGTCAGCGCCCTTGGCCGGATCGCCGCCCATGTTGTTATTGTTCACCTGCACGGCCAGCATTCCGTTCCGGACCATGCTACGCAGTAGTTGGGTTACGTCGTTGGTCCGATTGTTTAAGCCATAGTACGCGCGGGAGATTTGCAGAGAGCTGTTGCCGCCGCCCGGATAACCGGCATTCGGTGGCCGATAGCCGGGATTGCCTGGATAACCGGGATTGCCTGGATAACCGGGATTCCCTGGGTATCCAGGATTCCCTGGCCCGCCATAGCTGTAGAACTGGCTGGCATCAATCGTGGAGCCTTCCTTGTAGGTCAATTGTTGTGTCTGGCCGCGAGAGTTGGTGGCCCGAATGCGTAGGATTTTGTCCGCGCCTACCGCCGGATCGCCACCCATGTTGGCGTTGTTCACCTTGACATAACCGTTGCCGGTCAGCAGCCTGCGGACCTGATGCGTGACGTCCATCCATCGGTTGCCCGCGCCCCAGTCCGCCTTCACCACCTGCAAACCGGGTCCGTTCTGTGCCCCGGCGGACGCTGAGAACAAAAAGGAGGCTGCAAGCAGGCAAAACAAAGGAAGGTACATCGTGCGATTCTTCATCGGATCTCCTTATCCTATGCATCGAGAGGTTGAACGACCCAGGGAAGGCCTGATGCAGCGACAAGGATACCTATCCCTCGTGAGATTTGGAACAATTCAGTGCTGGAGCCTTTTCTCCTGGTTGCGCGGTCAAAGTCGGCGAAGTGCGGCCCATCACGTGCATGCAGCCCCCGGGCCGTCGCCCGCTTACAATCTGCTCAGAGGGCAAGGAGGGAGCGTCTCCTGAAGCAAGTCCAGGTTATCGATTCACACACCGGGGGTGAGCCCACCCGGACCGTCATTGGGGGAGGACCCGACTTGGGTCATGGCGACCTGCAGGCCAGGCGGAATCTCTTTCAGCGGGACCACGAAGCATTCCGCCGCGCTCTGGTCACCGAGCCGCGCAGCTCAGACGCGATGGTGGGGGCGCTGCTCTGCGAGCCCAGCCACGCCGCCTGCGTCACCGGAGTCATTTTCTTCAATAACAGCGGATGCCTGGGCATGTGCGGCCACGGCACCATCGGCGTGGTCGCCACCCTCGCCTATCTGGGCAGAATCAAACCAGGTCACCATCGCATCGAGACCCCGGTGGGTATCGTGGGAGCTACGCTGCATGAAGACGGTACGGCGACCATCGAGAATGTACCCAGCTACCGATGGGCCGCCGCCGTCGACGTGGAAGTGCCTGGATACGGCAAAGTGACAGGAGACGTCGCCTACGGTGGGAACTGGTTTTTTCTGGTCAAGCACCATCCCTATGCCATCGACCGGAAAAATCTGGAGCAGCTCATCGCCTTTACCTGGGCCCTTCGCCAGGCGCTCACCGCCAACCGGATTCAGGGCGCGGAGGGCGCGGAAATCGATCACATCGAACTGCATAGCCCATCCCCAACTCCGGGCGTAGACAGCCGGAACTTTGTGCTCTGTCCGGGCAAGGAGTACGACCGGTCGCCCTGTGGCACCGGCACTAGTGCCAAGCTGGCCTGTCTGTACGCGGAAGGCCTTCTCGCTCCCGGCCAGGTCTGGCGCCAGGAAAGTGTGGTCGGTAGCATTTTCGAAGGCCGCTTCGCGCTGCGCGACGGAAAGCTGTTGCCCAGCATCACGGGTTCGGCATTCATCACCGCGGAGTCGAATCTCATTCTTGATCCCAGCGACGCTTTCTGTTGGGGCATCGGAGCTTTATGAGATTCGACGCAGTTATCGTAGGCGGAGGGATCGTCGGCGCGGCATGTGCTCTGGCCTTTTCTCGTCAGGGCATGCGCGTCGCCCTGGTAGAGCGATCGGAGATTGGGTCCGGCGCAACCGCTGCAGCCATGGGGCACATCGTCGTCCTCGACGACTCGCCGGCCCAGTTGGCATTGACTCGCTACTCACAGATGCTTTGGCATCAGTTGGCGGGTGAGCTGCCGCCACAGGTGGAGTATACCCAGCTTGGCACCCTGTGGGTAGCAACGGACGATGAGGAGATGCAGGCGATCTGTCGCAAACACAGTGTCTATAAGGAACATGGCATCCCTTCCAGGCTGCTCGATACTCAGGCGATAGCAAACGCTGAGCCTGCCCTGCGCCCCGGGCTCGTTGGAGGCCTGCTAATGCCCGAGGACACGGTCGTCTTGCCCCAGGTAGCCGCGCACTTCCTTCTAGATCAGGCGCTTGTTGCGAAGGTCTCGTTGGTTCCACAGGCGGTTGTGGCCATGGGCGCCGGCCGAGTCCTATTAGGCGACGGAAACGAGCTGCGTGCGCCCATTCTCGTTAACGCTGCGGGGGAGTGGGCTTCGGAGTTGACGCCCGGACTTCCCGTGGCCAAGCGAAAAGGCCATCTTGCGATCACCGACCCCTATCCGGGCTTTTTGCGCTTTCAGGTGGTCGAGCTCGGATACCTCAAGAGCGTTCACGTCACAACCACTGATTCCGTAGCCTGCAATGTGCAGCCAAGAGCGAACGGCCAGCTTCTTATCGGCTCTTCCCGCCAGTATGGTGTTGAGGGCAGGGAAGTGGAGGACGCGATACTGGCCCGCATCTTCGAGCGGGCCGCCGAATACCTGCCCACCCTACCGTCACTCACCATCCAGCGCACATGGACGGGCTTTCGCTCTGCCACCCCCGACAAGCTGCCCTTGATCGGTCCTTCGGCAGATGATAGGACCGTCTTGCTAGCCACTGGACACGAGGGCCTTGGCATCACCACCTCGCTCGCGACCGCGCAGCTGTTGGCCGATCTGATCGGCGGCAGAACGCCGGCCATTCCAATCGAGCCCTACTTGCCCTCTCGCGCCCTGGCTTAGACTGGTGCAGGCGCCATCTGGCGAACCAGCACCCATGTGCCGAAGGCCCACCAAGGGGATCCAAAAGCTACACACTACAGACAGCGGACAACCTCAGGTCGTCGAAGGGTACGGGCTTCAGGGTACGCGTGAGAACGGCCGCAAATTCAGTCCCGTTAGGGACGGCCGAAAGTAGCCCAGGACGTTAGTCCTGGGTGGGATTTTGAAGCAAGACCAGTCCCGTTAGGGACGGCTGAAAATTACCCAGGACGTAGTCCTGGGAGACTCTGAGTCGTCCTCGCGGGAACCAGGTTTTGAAAATCCCGGATCTCACGCGCACTCTTCAGCCCATACGTAAATGGTTCTAAACAGACCCGGCTTTAGCCGCTGAGGAAACGATTTTCGAACGAGCAGAAAAATGGAGCTTGCATTGGAACTGAAACCCGTATCGCTGATCGGCTTCGGGGATGGCGCGCAAGCAGCGGCATTTACCGCAATGAACCCGGCCACTGGCTTGCCGCTGGAGCCAAAGTTCTTCTCAGCCAGCGCTGCAGATCTGGAGCGGGCGGCAGCCTTGGCGCAAAGTGCGTTTCCCATCTACAGCAAGCTTTCAGGCAAGAAAAAAGGCGCTTTCCTCCGCCACATCGCAGCAGCTATCGAAGCAGGGGCGCCGGCAATCATCAAGCGGGCCAACCTGGAAACAGCCTTGCCCGGGGCACGTCTGACGGGTGAGGTAGACCGCACCTGCGGCCAGCTGAGGCTCTTCGCGGAAGTGGTGGAAGAAGGCTCCTGGGTAGACGCGCGCATCGACAACGCCGACCCCGACCGTAGGCCGCTACCCAAGCCTTCTATCCGATCCATGCACCAACCGTTGGGCCCGGTCGCGGTTTTCGGAGCCAGCAATTTCCCTCTCGCTTTCTCCGTCGCCGGAGGAGATACGGCTTCCGCGCTCGCCGCAGGCAATCCCGTCATCGTCAAGGCCCATCCGGCGCATCCCGGAACCAGCGCACTGGTCGGCCAGGCCATTCGCGAGAGCGTCAAGGCGTGCGGCCTTCCCGAAGGCGTATTTTCCATGCTCTTCGATGCCGGTGTAGAGGTAGGCGTTCAGCTGGTCAAGCATCCGGCAATCAAAGCCGTCGCGTTTACCGGATCCTTTGCCGGTGGAACCGCCCTCATGAAGCTGGCCGCGGGCCGCCCGGAGCCGATCCCTTGCTACTCCGAAATGGGAAGTGTAAACCCTGTATTCGTTCTGCCCGGGGCCTTGAAGCAACGGGGAAGTGCGGTCGCCACTGACCTGCAGGCCTCCTTTACCTTGGGCGCCGGCCAGTTCTGCACCAAGCCAGGCCTGGTCCTGGTGCCGCAGCAAGACGGCACCCCTGCGTTCATGAAGGAGCTGGATGACAAGGTCACCCGCACCCCAACGCAAACCCTGCTCACCAAAGCCATTGCTGACCGTTACACCTCGGCGGTCAAGGGCCGGATGTCCGATGCCAACGTTCTCGCCGAAGGGGTTAAAACCGACGGCAGCACCCCAGCGGCGACCGTGCAGGCCTCGCTCTTTGTGGCCGACTACAGCGACTTGATGGAACACGAAGAGTTGGCGCAGGAGATCTTCGGCCCCACCACCGTCGTCGTCGGTTACCAGGATCGAAAGCAGTTATTGGCCGTGGCCGAGCAATTGGAAGGTCACCTCACTGCGACCCTGCAGGGGGAAGAGAGTGAACTGGCCGACTATGCTGACCTGATCGACATTCTTGCCCGCAAGGTGGGCCGTCTGATCCTGAATGACTATCCCACCGGGGTAGAGGTCTGCCATGCCATGGTCCACGGGGGTCCCTTCCCTGCAACCAGCGATGGCCGCTCCACCTCCGTGGGCACGCAGGCCATCTTCCGTTTCACTCGTTTGGTCTGCTACCAGTCCTTTCCCGACGCCGCCCTGCCCGACGAGCTGAAGAGCACGAACCCGCTGGGAATCATGCGTATGGTCGATGGGGAAAGAACCCGCACGCCCTCCGCCTAGACAGCCGCGAGAATACGTCGGGCTTTAGAGTTTGCGTGAGAACCGGGGCGTAGCGCAGTGGACGGACCTGCGGTCTCTCTTCCGGTTCTAACGCAGACTCTAAAGCCCCTGTGCCAGCCCCGGACTTTTAGTCCGGGGGAGCGGGTTTTCAAACCCGCGAGAACGCTCCGGGTAAATCAATCGAGGGCTTTAGCCCCGGTGGCGGGGCGTCCAATTCTCCGGGTTTCACAGGTTTTTCCGCAGTCTCTGCCGGGCATCCCACTATGTGGTCCATCCGGATGACGATCGTTAAGCCATCCCTGTAAACTCTTTGCGACGATGAGAGGAAGAATTGGCCATGGTCTTCGAGGACAAAAACCGCAGAGACTTTCTAAAAATGAGCACCGCTGCGCTCGCCGGAACAGTCGTTCCCTGGACCGCAACCAGCTACGCCGCAATCGTCGGCGCCAACGACCGCGTCCGGGTAGCTTTGATAGGCGCCGGCGATCGCGCCAAGTCAGCCCTGGTGCCCGCCTTCCAGGATCATGCCAAGGAGCTCAACTTCGAATTTGTCGCCGTCTCCGACATCTGGAATCGGCGGCGCGATGAAGGCGCGGCCTTTATCCAGAAACAGTGCGGCAGTCCCATCGCCAGCGTGCGTAACAATGACGAGCTTTACGCACGCAAAGACGTCGATGCCGTCATCATAGCCACGGCCGATTTTCAGCATGCCTTGCACGGAGTCGAAGCAGTACAGGCCGGCCGCGATGCCTACGTGGAGAAGCCCACCGCCCACACCATGCAGGACGCGCGGGCCTTCCTCGCCGCGGTCAAGCAGACGGGAAAGATCGTCCAGGTCGGTACCCAGCGCCGCAGCACACCTAGCTATCAGAAGGCCTGCGAATACATTCAGTCGGGCAAGTTTGGCGACATCGTGGCCGTAGAGATGACCTGGAATGTCAATCAGCCAGGCCGTTGGCGCCGTCCCGGCGTTGTGCCCTTGTTGAAGGAGCAGGATACGGATTGGAAGCGCTACCTGCTCAATCGGCCTTACGAGCCATTCGATGCTCGCAAGTATCTTGAGTTCCGCCTCTTCTGGCCCTATTCCTCCGGGATCCCCGATCAATGGCTAGTGCACCAGATTGATACTGTGCATTGGTTCACCGGCTATCCTCATCCGCGCAGCGTGGTAGCCAATGGCGGTGTCTATCTGTGGAAGGACGGCCGCAAGAATTGGGACACCATGACCGCCGTCTTCGATTACGGCCCGCTCGATGATCCCAGCAAGGGTTTCCAGGTTATCTATTCGTCGCGCATGACCAACTCCGCCGGAGGAGTGAAAGAGATCTACTACTCCAACGGCGGCATGCTCGATATGGATAAGCAGTGCGTCACCTCCGAAGGTGGAATGGACGCCAAAGCAGCCGCCGAAATGGGCATGAAGCCCAACCTGCTGGCCGATTATTCTCTCAGCGATACGGTGGTCAAAGCGGAGACCTCGGCCAACACTGGCAACGATCCCATGACGTCCGCCAACATGCGCAACTGGATGGAGTGTGTGCGCTCTCGCAAGCAGCCCAACGCCAGCATCGAGGCCGGGTACAGCCATTCGATCGCGCTGTGCATGAACATTGCCGCCATTCAAACCGGTCAGCGCGTCACCTTTGATGACAAGGCACAGAAGGTGATGGCCGGAGACAAGGTCTATGAATAAGTGGCTCCTGGGCTGCGTTCTGGCAGCTTGTACTCTGCGAGCAATGGCTGAGAAGGGCGTGCAAGTAGTTCCGGATGAAGCGCATCAGCGGGTCGACATCACCATCGACGGCAAGCCCTTCACTTCCTACGTCTGGCCCACTGTGCTCAAGAAGCCGGTGCTGTTTCCCCTGCTCACGGCCGATGGCATCGACGTGGTCCGCGGATTTCCCCTGGCGCCTCGGCCCGGTGAGCGGGTCGATCATCCTCACCACGCGGGCATTTGGTTCAATTACGGTAACGTAAACGGATTCGACTTCTGGAACAATTCCGACGCCATCAAGCCGGAAGACCGCGCCAAGATGGGCACCATCCACCAGAAAAAAATCGTCTCCACCCAAAGCGGGCGCGACCGAGGGGAACTGGTCGTCGACTCGGTATGGACCACAGGCACTGGCCAGAACCTTCTTGAGCAGACCACGCGGTACGTATTTTCGCAGAAAGACAATCAGCGGATGATCGACACCGTCACCACGCTGCACGCGCTCGATCGCGTCGTCTTTCATGATGACAAGGAGGGCTTGCTGGGCATACGTGTAGCACGCTGGCTGGAGTCAGCCAATGAAAAAGGCGGCACCTTCACTGATGCTAACGGACGGCCAACGGAAGTGCCGGCTTCCAATACACCCGGCGCCACGGGTGTTTATCTGACCAGTGAAGGCAAGCAGGGAGATCAGGCATGGGGCACCCGTGGCCGCTGGTGCGCCTTGACCGGGCACACGGACGGGCACGAAGTTACCATCGCAATCTTCGATCATCCCAGGAATCCCAATTACCCAACCTACTGGCATGCGCGAGGCTACGGGTTATTTGCAGCAAATCCACTGGGGCAGCATATCTTCGACCCCAAGGCGCCCGAATTGGACTACACCGTCGAGAAAAATCAAAACGTAACCTTCACGTACCGAATTCTGGTGCTCCCGCGGGCTCCTCAGTCTGGCGAGATGAACCGGGACGCAGATGCATTCGCCGCGGAGTACCGCTAACCGCCGGCCTGTCGCAGGAGCAACCGGCGTGTCTGTAACAAGTTGAGAAAGAAACGACTGCAAAGTCGCCATGAATGCGAGGCCCGGAGGGCCGTCCGCCCAAACGAGAGCCCAGCCCGGAAGGGCTGGGGATCAATCTGCCTGCCCCGGCCTGCCGTGGGAGCGCCGGAGGTGCGGCACTAAACCCGGGCCCACGCCTGTGTCATTAGTGCTCTGTCCATCCACGGTAACCCCTGCTGAGGTGAGCGCAAACCTCCCCTTTGTCATCCCGAGGAGCGGACTTGCCTGTGGCAAGTCAAGGGACTAATTACAACGGCAACAAAAGTATTGGGTGGCCCATTCAAGCCGTACTTTGGCTTGAGTGGGCGACGAGCCCTCCCCAAACCCGTTTGTCATCCCGAGCGAAGCCGAGGGATCTGCAGTTCAGCGGACCTCTCGTGGAAATGTTTTTCGACAGAGTTCAACGAAGCCGAGGGAGCTGCGTTTCCTTCCCCGCAGCCGAGCTAATTTGTACCTTTGCGGCGGATCAGCCAATACACAGGCAGCCCGGAGATGACCAACGCCAGGCCCGGCCAGGTCGTCGCCGGCCGGTTGATGAATAAGCAGAGCACGACCGCGCTGGCGCCCAGTATGTAAATCGCCGGAACCACCGGATAACCCGGAGTGCGGTACAAACGTTCCGCATCTGGCCGCTTGTATCGCAGAACCACAACCGCGGCGATGGTGAGAATGTAAAACAACAGTGCCGCCGAGATAATGTAGTCCAGTAGATCGCTGTAAAGATTGCCATAGCCCGTAACCGGGGAGTATGTGGTCAGCAGCACCAGCAGAGCCGCCCATACTCCCTGCATTACCAGGGACCAGCCTGGCACACTCGCCCGATTCAACCGTCCGGCCGCGGGGACAAAAAGCTTGTCGCGCGCCATGGCGTAGTAAGCGCGCGGTCCCGCCAGCACCAGGCTGTTGATGCAGCCGAAGGTCGAGACCATGATAAGTACCGCCAATCCTTTTCCTCCCCAGGCGGGAAAAATCTGCTCCAGCATTGCAGTGGCCACGCGGTCATGGGGTGCATGTTGGATGGCGGAGAAGTTTAGTACGGCCAGGTAGGCGATGTTAGCCGCCAGATACACCAGCATCACGATCACCACGCCGATGGCCAGTGCACGGGGCAGGGTGGTCCTGGGCTCCTTCACTTCCTCGGACGCAAAAGTGATGTCGTGCCACGAATCGGCGGCGAAGAGCGACCCCGATTGCGAAACGCAAAAGACCATCACCAGGCTCAGGATGGCGCCGATCGAAGATACCGGATGAGGCGTAGGCGGCCGCTGCCAAAAGGCGGCCAGGTTTGCGTGCACGGCCGAAGCATTCAAACCCACCGTGAGGCCCAAAAGAATCAGCGCCCCAAGCGCGCCCAACTTGGCCACCGTAAAAGAGTTCTGAATAATCTTGCCGTACTCGATGCCCAGTGTATTGGTTGCGGTCAACGTGGCGATGACCAGCAGGGCAACCAGCTGAGCCGTGGATAATGTGAGCGCGTAATGAGCGGACAGATGGACTGGCGCGAACAGGTAGCGGGATTCAGAAATCGAAGGCGCCAGCACTCCAAGAAATCGGGCAAATGCAACCGCGACTGCGGCAATTGTCCCCGTCTGGATCACGGTAAAGAGTGTCCATCCGTACAGGAAGCCCCACAGGGGTGAATAGGCTTCCCGCAGGTAGAGGTACATTCCCCCCGCGCCCGGCATCATCGATGCCAGCTCTCCAAAAGAGAACGCCGCCGCAATGGTCAGGACCGCTGCGAAAACCCAGGCCGCCAGAAACCATCCCGGGCCTCCCAGGATGCGAGCCATGTCCGCGGGAACGATAAAGATTCCGGAGCCGATCATGACCCCGATTACGACCATGGTCGAGTCGAAGAGACCGAGAGCCCTTTTCGGCTGGCGCTTGGCTTGAATCTCTTCCCGCTCTTCCGGGTCGCGAGTGGGTTTTGCGATAGGGGTCATAGCGTCTCGGGACTGCCAAGATGCTATCACTGCCTGAAAGGGAGTAGCCTAGCGAGTGACATGATCAGAACCAGGGCTGAAGGCTTCTGCGATCGCGAACTGGAGGGTGTTTACCGGGCTATTCGGGAGCGGCGTGATGTCCGCTCCGGCTTTCTGCCGGAAGCGCTGGCCGATGATGTGCTGCTGCGCCTGCTGGGCGCCGCGCACAATGCCCCTTCCGTCGGCCTGATGCAGCCTTGGCGTTTCATTGTCATTCGTAGCGTGGGTGTACGCGCCGCAGTCCACAATATCTTTTCCCAGGCGCAGAAGCTGGCTGCGGATTCCTATGAAGGCGAACGAGCGGAGCTCTATCGCGGGCTGAAGCTCGAGGGCATCCTGGAGGCGCCGCAGAATCTGTGTATTGCCTGCGACCCGGTGAGCGAACGAGGGCATCGCCTGGGCCGCCAGTCAATGCCTGAAACGGCGATATACTCTGCCGTTTGCGCCGTGCAGAATCTCTGGTTGGCCGCGCGGGCAGAGGGGATCGGCGTGGGCTGGGTAAGCATTCTCGATCCCGAAGCTTTGAAGACCTTGCTCGGCATTCCCGCCCATATGGTACTGGTGGCGTATCTCTGTCTCGGCTACGTCGATGGCTTCGAAGCCGGGCCGCAACTGGAACGCCTGGGATGGGAACAGCGCGTCCCGCTTTCCGACGTGATCCGCCTGGAACACTACGATGGAAGTCCGCTCCACGCGGAGCAATCCCGCTGACTTGGCACTCTGCGGAGAAAACTCATTCCTCTGAAGGGCACGGAGATCTTGCCGTTGGGTAGGTCCGGGCTTTAGCCCGGACAACCCGTCCTCCAAACTTATTGGCCTTTAGGCCCTGAGGTACGCTTTTCTTCCGTTCATCTGCGAATCACGAGGATCCGAACTCAGGGCCTGACGGCCTAAGAACTCGTGGGGCACCCAAAGCAAGCCTGCCAGGGCCACGAGATTCCAACAGAATAGGCTTACTTGCGCGAGCGGCGGATTTCCTCAGTCAGAATAATGGCCTCGGCAATCTCGCGAATAGCCTTCCGCTTTTGCCGGCTCTGCTTTTGCAACGCCAGGTAAGCTCCTTCTTCATCCAGATGCAATTCGCGCTGCAGAATGCCCTTCGCCCGATCCATCAGCTTTCTCACCTCAAGGCGATCAGCGAGCATCAGACGCTCGCTTTCCAGGCGCGCCATCTCCAGCTCAGCTCCCACCAGGAAGCCAACCGTCGAGATCAGCCGTACCTGGCGGCGGCTGTGATGGTGCGGTTTGCGATGCTGCACGTTGATCACTCCTACCAGCTTGCCCCGGCAGAGAATAGGCACCGAAAGAAACGCTTCGAATTGATCTTCAGGCAAGTCGTTGAACATCTTAAAACGGGGATCGCTCCAAGCCTGGGAGGCAATAGCCACAGGCTGTTGATGCATGGCGACCCAGCCGGTAATTCCCTGTCCCAGTTGCAGGTCGAGCGCGTCTACAAGGTCTGCGTGTGGGTTCTTTGAGGCGCGCAGCACCAGCTTGTCGTGTTCGAGCACATACACGAAACAGGAATCGCACATCACCACCGTGGAAACAAAATCCACTACCCGCTCGAGCACCGCATGAAACGGGTCAGCGGCCGCCATGCGGCTGCCAATCTCATGCAGAAACTCGATGTCCAGAATCTCTTCGGCCCTGGAGCCTTCTTCGGTCATTTACCCAACACCCATAAATAATTAGGACTTCATTTTGCAGTTGCTTTCATGCGTCGCTGCCGTTACCCTGAAATTCGTTCCCGTTCCCGTGCACCGTGTTGCAGGGTCCGGGTGGTGAACGTTCTCCCCGTCGAAACGTGACTCCTTCACCACGGAATTGCCTTCCTCGTCGCACTTCTTTGCTGTGACAGCTTCCAAGTTGAAGACTGAGCGTTCAATATTTCTCCGCCCCGGTTTTTCCGGGGTAAGGTGATTTCTTTGTGATGTACATGGCGAGCGCCGGCGCAAAAATATCCTGCGGCGCCAAGAGCGGTACCGTTGCCAGTCGTCCCCGCATTACCGTTGCGGAGCCTATGCTCGCACATCGACAGCAATCCCGAAAGTGTTCATTCTACCATCTCCTCAAACAGCGGCGAACTTAACCCAACCACGTTGATTCAGCGCCAAAGCCGCGATCAAAATATTGGCCAGGTCGAGAGAGGTTTAGCAATGGGATTGAGCAGACGTGATTTTCTGATGAGGGTGGGGCGGGCGGGCGGATACAGCGCCGCTTTCACCATGATGCAGTCCCTGGGCTTGTTGCCCATCCCGGCGGCAGCCGCGGCTACAGTTGACCAGCCCGCGGGCTCCGGCAAAGGGACCAGCGTGGTCATCCTGGGTGGCGGCATCGCCGGGCTGGCCTCCGCCTACGAGCTGGGTAAGCTTGGCTACACTTGCACCTTGCTCGAAGCCCGGGAGCGCGTCGGTGGGCGAAACTGGACCGTGCGCAACGGCACCAGGGTGGAGTTCACTACCGGCTTCACGCAAAAATGCGCCTTCGGGGAAGGTCTGTATCAGAACGTAGGGCCGGCCCGGCTGCCCTCGGTGCACAAGACGATGCTCGGCTACTGCCGCGAGTTAGCGGTTCCGCTGGAGGTTGAGGTCAACACCTCGCGCAGCGCCTTCCTGCAAGCCAACCATCTCGAGGGTGGCAAGACGGTGCAAAACCGCCAGATGGAATACGATACCCGCGGCCACGTCTCCGAGCTTCTTGCCAAGTGTGTCCAGCGGGGCGCTCTCGATCAGGAACTAACTCCCGACGACAAAGAGCAGATGGTCGCGTTTCTGAGGCAATACGGAGACCTCTCTCCCGACCTTTTCTACAAGGGGTCGGCCCGCGCCGGATACAAAGTCAGTCCCGGCGCTGGCGATACGATCGGCGTTCCCAACGACCCGCTGGACATGCGTGCGTTGCTGTCGGCCCACCTCTGGCGGGAGTTGATGGAAGAAGACGAGATCGACTGGCAGGCCACCATGTTTCAGCCGGTGGGCGGCATGGACCAGATTCCCATGGCCTTCAGGAAAAAGCTGGGGAGTGTCGTTCGGCCGCGCGCAGAAGTGGTCCAGATCCGCCAAAACGAGTCCGGCGTCAAGGTCGTCTACCGTGATCTGGCGTCCGGCAAGAATGAGACGGTAAGCGCCGACTATTGCATCTGCGCCTTACCGCTCACCATCCTCAAGACCATGGATACCGATTTTTCTGCGCCTCTGAAAGCTGCCATCGATGGTTGCACCTATGACTCCGCTTACAAAATTGCCTGGGAGTCACGCCGCTTTTGGGAGCAGGAGGCCAACATTTATGGGGGCCTTTCCTTCCTCCGCCAGACCGTCGACACGGTCTGGTACCCTAGCGCCTCTCTCTTTTCCGAAACCGGCATCATTGTGGGTGGCTACGGTATTGAGAACGGCTCCGAATTCGGTAAATTGTCGACCGAAGCTAAACTTGCCGCCTCCCGCCACTCGATTGAACTCCTGCATCCCGGCTGTTCGCAGGAGCTGAAGAACCCGATTTACGTCAGCTGGGGACACATCCCGTACAACCTGGGGTCCTGGGTGAGCCAGAACTACACGGTGCCGGACTACAACACCGCGCCGGCGGGCTATGAAGTATGGATCCAGCCGCAAGGCCGTATCTTCATGGCCGGGGATCACACCAGCCACATCGTCGGTTGGCAGGAGGGCGCCGCGCTTTCTGCCCACCGCGCAGTGAACATGATTGCCGCCCGGGTAGCGAAGGCTTAGTGGACTGACTTCAGGAAGCTGGTGAGCGCGGCTACCTTACTATCGGTCACCGGCCCCGCGGCGCGCCACAGGACGTGCCCGGTTTTGTCGGTGAGCAGCAGCACCACCTCCTGCTCCGAGGAGACCTGTAACGATCGCAAAAATTGCACCTTGTTGACGTACAAGGGGACCGTATAACGCCTGGGCTGGGATGCAGGCAGGCTGCTACGTAAGGAGGCGTTCAACCACCAGCGATACAGGCTGTTTTCGGGCGCGGAGACTGGCAGCAACCAGGTTTGCACGCTAGGCGAGGTGCCGGCAGTGAGCTGCGGCAGCCAGCCGTCGACTACCGATTGCTGATCCCGCTGAAAGGACAGGATGAGCAGGTTGAGAGGGGTGGCGAAATCCGCCGGCAGTGTCACCTTCGCCCTATCCAGGGCATAGGCGGTGACCCGCGGGAGAACTGCCGGTGAGGAAACCGGGGAATTTTGCGGGGCCGCCAGCGCGCAGGGAACTGTGAAGAGGATCAAGGCCAGAGTTCGAAGCAGTCGCATTCTGTATGGGTGGCCAGCCACCACCAGATCACTATCTACCAAATCTTAACCCAGCGCATCCCTCGACGCCGCAGTGGAATCGCTGCAGTCATCTTTTAATCAAGTGCAACCAAACACCCTGGGTACAGGCGGGTCGCGTATCATGGAGCTGTGAGCAGCCCCATGTCCTTCGCACCTGCGCGGCACAGCTTTCAAACCGACGATACCCGCCTCCAACCCATTGCCGACAAGGTCTTGGCAGGCGAGCGTCTCGACTTCAACGATGGCGTTTCACTCTACCGGTCGGGAGACATTCTGGCGGTAGGCTGGTTGGCCAACCACGTGCGCGAGCGTCTGCACGGAAACATTGCTTACTTCAACGTCAACCGGCACATCAATCCCACCAATGTTTGTGTAGCCGCATGCCGGCTGTGTGCCTTTGGCCGCAAAAAAGGCAGCGAAGGTTCCTACACCATGGCCCTTGAGGAAGCGTGGCAGGTTGCGGCCTCCGGTTATAGCGAAGCGGTGACTGAGTTTCACATTGTCGGTGGCCTGCATCCCGATCTTCCTTTCGAATATTTCCTCGACCTGGTAGCGGGCCTGAAGCAGCGCTTTCCCCAGGTGCACATCAAGGCCTTCACCATGGTCGAGGTGGCCTACCTGGCCCGGCGCGCCAAGCTGACGATCGCCGAGACGCTGACCAGGATGAAGATTGCCGGCGTAGATTCTTTGCCCGGCGGCGGGGCTGAGATTTTCTCCGATCGCGTGCGGCACATTATTTGCGATCACAAAATCGACGGCGACGAATGGCTGGAGACCGCGCGCACGGCGCACAAGCTGGGTCTGCGCTCCAATGCCACCATGCTATACGGGCACGTCGAGAACGATGAGGACCGGGTCGATCACATGCTCCGCCTCCGCGCTGTGCAGGATGAGACCAGCGGCTTTCAAACGTTCATCCCTCTGGCCTTCCATCCCGCCAATACCGCGCTCGATCATCTGCCGACCACTACCGGCCTGACAGATATCCGGCAGATCGCGGTGAGCCGTCTATTGCTGGACAATTTTTCCCATATCAAGGCTTACTGGCAGATGATGACGGCCAAGATCGCGCAGATCGCCTTGCGCTTTGGCGCCGATGACATCGATGGGACGGTCGTGGAAGAAAAGATCTATCACGACGCCGGAGCCACCACCCCGCAGGGGATGCGGCGTTCTGACCTGGTGCGTCTGATCCGTGAGGCTGGCCGCGAACCGGTGGAGCGAGACACGCTTTACCGCAACGTTGTCCGCCACGAGGATACCTTCACCGTCGCCGTGTGACAGGCTGCTCTGAAGGGTACGGCCTTCAGGCGGTACGTAAATGCTTTTCCATGAATCCGGCTTTAGCCGCTGAGGGACTGCTCCCCTTCATGCGCCGTACGCCTTTACCCTTCCGCCCGGCTCTCTGCGGTGGGAGGGTTCAAGCCGGATACCGGAGGGAAAGACTCCGCGGCATCCTGTTTCAAGACCCAGCTCGCTCCCGCCGTCGGGGAGGATTGGCGCGCCTTGCGCTTGCGCCGAACCTCGCGCACAGCCACCAGGATCAGCGCAGTGAAGGTAATGGTTAACAGCATGAAGGCGTAACGGCCATGCAGTTCCGTCACTTCGCCGTAGAGCAGCGCAAGACCCACAAAGACAAAGAAGATATGGGCACAAAAAACTTCGAGCGAAGCTTTGCCCAGGGTCAAAAGCGGCTCCACCAGCACCATGCGCGCGAGATATTTCCGCGACCAGTAAACCATGCATGAAAAGGCGAACAGGTTCAGCATGCGTAGCGGACCAATCTGCCATTTGTCCAACGCCAGGCCGAGCGTCTCCTGCGTGAGATGAGGGCCCAGCCAGTCATGACGCACGCCCAGAAAGAAAAGACAAATAGCCCCGCTTATAGGAAAGACGTAGACAGGCAGCTTGCTCAAGGGGTTCTCACCCTGCGTCGATTTGGCTCCCAGCCACAAGGCCAGAACCCAGATGGCTTGCCAGGCAAAAAGATTGAACGCTCCCGTTTCCTGCAACGGTATGTGCAACCCGGTGGCGTGCACCACCAGGGTATGCATCCAGGTGCGCAGGCCAAACTGAGCGAGGAGCCAAATAAGGCCGCTGACCATCAGGATGCGGCTCCAGCCCCGGCGTACGGCAACACTGAGGATGTACGGTGTCAGCAGCAGGAAAGTGACGTACATGGGCAGGATGTCCAGCAGCGGTGGACAGTAGATCAGAAGCAACGATCCGATGATCGCTGTGAGCGGGTGGGCCAGGTAAAAATTGAGCAGGTTATAGATGGCCGTGCGATGCGTGTGGGCGGCGAAGGCTGCCACGATGGTGAACACCATCGCGAGCATGATCAGATGGTAGCCGTAGATGCGAAGCGCCCGCTTCCAGAGTTTGCTGCGTACTCCGTCGCTATCTTCCGCAGCCTGGTGAATGTAGAGCGTGGCCACCAGCATGGCAGACAGAAACACAAAGCCCTCGGCTGAGGAGACAAATCCAAAGGGCTGGTTCACCACGTCGCTAAGACGCGTAGGCAAGTGGGTCAGCGTCATCCAGACCAGGAAAATTCCGCGCAAAGCGTCAAGCTCCGGACGGCGCTGTATCTTTCCCAGGCGGAGTACTTTTCTTGACGCTGACTTTACATCCATGCGCACGCGCCTACAGTGCTCAATTCGCTCGACTACCTACTCTTTAGAGACGTAGTTTGGAGCCAGAGGTTGCGGAATAGCGAGGAAAGGGTTGCAGTCGACTGCAAACCCCTTGACTGATTCTACCGAATGGCGAAAAGCGGGACCGCTGTTGAAAAACCCGGGGACCCCGCGAGTAAACCCACAGCATCTTCGAGCAGAAGTGAAAAATGCTCAATAGGCAGGGATCCCGGTGATGCTCTGACCGATGATCAGTGCGTGGATGTCGTGCGTGCCTTCGTAGGTCTTCACCGATTCCAGATTCATCATGTGCCGCATGACCGGATAATCGTCCGTAATGCCGTTACCGCCGAGGATGTCCCGTGCCATGCGCGCACACTCCAGGGCCATCCAGACGTTATTTCGCTTGGCCATCGAGATCTGCTCAAAGCCCACCTTGCCGGCGTCTTTCAGCCGCCCCACCTGGAGCGCGAGCAGCTGGCCCTTGGTAATTTCGGAGATCATCCAGGTCAGCTTTTCCTGCACTAATTGATGGCTGGCGATGGGTTCTTCGCGGAATTGCTTGCGCAGCAAGGAATACTGGAGCGCGGTGTCGTAGCAGGACATGGCAGCCCCCAGGCCTCCCCAACTGATGCCGTAGCGCGCCTGGTTGAGGCACATGAGCGGCGACTTGAGCCCTCCCGAGCCGGGCAGCAGGTTGCACGCCGGAATGCGCACATCCTGGAGCGATAGCCCGGAGGTGACACTGGCCCGCAGCGACCACTTGCCATGCACATCGTAAGCGGAGAAACCGGGTCGATTGGTTTCCACCAGAAAGCCGCGGACCTTGCCATCTTCGTCGTCCACCTTGGCCCAGATCACGGCAACGTCGGCGATGGAGCCTGAGGTGATCCACATTTTCTCCCCGTTGAGAATGTATTCGTCGCCTTCTTTGCGGGCGCGGGTCCGCATACCGCCTGGGTTGGAGCCGAAGTCGGGCTCGGTCAGCCCGAAGCAGCCCAGCTTTTCCCCGGTCGCCAACCGGGGAAGCCACGCATCTTTCTGCTTGTCGCTGCCGAAGGTATAGATGGGATACATGACCAGGGCAGACTGCACGCTGACAAAGCTGCGCAGGCCCGAGTCGCCTCGCTCCAGCTCCTGCATCACCAGGCCGTACTCCACGTTGGACATGCCGGCGCATCCATAGCCTTCGAGGCTGGCGCCGAAAAAACCGAGCTGCCCCATGGGCTGGACCAGCTCGCGGGGAAAGCGGCCATCACGATTGCACGGCTCGATGATGGGAATGACATTGTCTTCGACAAACTGGCGGGTGGTATCGCGCGCGAGTAGCTCATCGCCGGAGAGCAGCCCGTCAAACTGGATAAAGTCGACGCCTTTGAATTTGAACGCCATGCCGGTAGGCACCTCAGAAAGCTGGTAGCAAACCCTTAAGACTAGCAGACATTGGGCCGTCAGGTGAAGGATCGCCCTGGCATACGGGAGAAACCGTGACAGTTACTTAAAATCGCGAGTAGAGGTGAGTATCGGGGCACGACTCCACTACCGTTTTTGTCACACCGGCAACAAATGCTGGGTGGCCCATTCAAGCCTTCCTTTGGCTTGAGTGGGATAATGGCTTTCGATGTGCCACCTTCCGTTTGTCACGCGAGCTCAAGGGAAATAAGAAATTCTCTAGTAGGGTAACTGGTTCTCCCCCAGCGGGAACCAGCTCTCACGCAGACTCTTTAGCCCGTGAGGTACAGCCCCCGCAGCTCGTAAAGTCGTGCCCCGATGCAAAGCGCTAGAGCGGTGGCTACCAGAAAACTCCTGGGGGAAACCCTCTACGACAAATATTCCTTCAAAAACGGATCGTCACTGTGCACCAGGTCATGCGTGGAACCATCGAAAACGATGTGACCGTCGTGCAGCACAAGAAAGTTGGTTTTGGAGTCCAGGTGGCCGTCGGGAATCGGGACCATGTGGTTTAAGGCGCGGTCGAATGTGTGGGTGGCAAGGGTGAAGGCATCCTGCAGGCGATGCGTGACCAGCAACGAGCTGGTGCGGTAAACATCGCGCTGCTTCATGACCAGCTCAATGATAGTGGTCGAAGTGATCGGGTCCAGTCCCCCGGTGGGCGAGTCGTAAAGCAGCAGATCCGGCCGGTTAACCACCGCCCGGGCGATCGCAACTCGGCGGCGCATGCCGCCTGAGAGTTGGGAAGGATACTTGTCCAGGGTCTGCTCCAGCTCTACGAAGCGCAGGGCCTCCGTCACGCGCTGGGTTACTTCTGCCTCCGGAACCTTCTGCTCCATCAACCGGTAGGCCACGTTGTCCCGCACGGTGAGCGAATCGAAGAGGGCGCCTTCCTGAAAAACCATGCCAATGCGGCCCCGCAATTTGAAGAGCTGCTCTTCCGGCATATTGTTGATCTCTTCGCCGAAGACGGTGATGATGCCGGAGTCAGGCCGCATCAACCCGTTCGCGAGCTTGAGCAGTACGCTCTTGCCGCTGCCGGCGGGTCCCAACAGGATGCGGGTTTCGCCCGTTGATACGGTCAGCGAAATATCTTCGAGAACCTGCTTGCCTTCAAACCCGATGGAGACGTGATCGAAGACAACGACCGGTTGCGCCGGATCTTCCAGGGTCGTCTGGGGTGCTGGTTGGGTCGAGGTGCTCATCAGGTCAACGGCCGAAAATACCAATCATGAATCGGCTGATGACAAAGTCGACGGCGATGATGAGCACCGACGACCAAACCACCGCCTGGGTAGTGGAGCGGCCAACACCCTGGGTACCTCCACGCGTGGTCATGCCGTAGAAGCAGCCGATGCTGGCAATGATGAAGCCAAAAACAATCGGCTTCACCAGTCCCTGGAGAATATCGGGATACTGCAGCGTCTGGTAAGCAGTATGGAAGTATTGGGAGCCATCCTGCCCCAGCATGACGACCGACACGAAAGCGCCCCCCATGGTGCCCACGGTGTCAGAGATGATGGTCAGAAAAAAGAGCATGATCACAGTAGCGAAAAGGCGCGGGGTCACCAGTTTTTTTAACGGATCAGTGCCCAGCGCACGCATGGCATCGATCTGTTCGGTCACCATCATCGATCCCAGCTCGCTGGCCATTCCCGACGCGTTACGGCCGGAAACCATAAGGCTGGTGAGCACCGGGCCCAGCTCCTTGATCATGGAAAGGCTGACCAACTCCCCGGTAATGGCGGTGGCGCCGAACTGGGCCAGGGAAGACGCGGATTGCAGCGCAAGGACTCCGCCGGTAAAGAAGCCGGTGAGGATGACAATGGGCAACGAGCCTATGCCGATCGAGTCGGCCTGAACAATGAGATCGGCGAAATAGTGAGGCCGCTGGAAGATGTTCGCGATGGCCCGGCCGGCGAGCAGGGCATAATTCTGCACCGCGACGACGCCCTTCTTTGCCCAGCTTTCAATCGTGTCGATTGGCATATTTCAAATCGTTGGCACGCAAGCCGAGGGTACCACAGGGCAAGGTTCTCCGAAGGGGACGGCCTGCCTCGCCGCAGCGGGCATTAGGCCGTACATACATGCCATGCCATGAAATCGGCTTCAGCCGCTGAGGGAAAACTCCATGTTTTGTATCAGAGCACGACTTTTAGTCGTGCCGTAAATTTGATCATAGGCCGGGCTTTAGCCCCTGCGGCATTGCTTTCCTGCTCGGTGCAGACTTTTTCTGTAGCATATTCAGCCGCTAGGGATGATCGCCCCACCCGCTAGTCTTTCAAGCGTTTCTTGATCTCGATCGAAAGCCGCTTGATCTTCTGGTTGAGCGTGGAAAGCGGGATGCGGAATTGCTCCGCCGCGTCCGTCTGGTTCCATTTGCAGCGCTCCAGCTTGTCGATGATGATGCGCCGCTCAATATCTTCCAGAATGTCGAACAGCGAGGCGTCCGGGTTGTGCTCGAGTAGGCTGGAGGAATAGCTCCGGCCGGTGAGATGGCCGGGAAGAAGGTCGAAACCAATGCTGGAAGTGGAGGAGAGAACCACTCCGCGCTCGATCACGTTTTCCAACTCGCGCACATTGCCCGGCCAGTCATAATCCATCAGCACACGCATCGCTTCGGGCGCGAGCGTGCGCGGGGCCAGGTCGTTCTCCTCGGCGTAACGCTTAAGAAAACTTGCCGCCAGGAGCGGAATATCTTCGCGGCGGGTGCGCAGCGGGGGCAGGTCGATGGTGATGACGTTGAGCCGGTAGTAAAGATCCTCGCGAAACTTGCCTTCACGCACCGCCTGCCGCAGGTCTACGTTGGTCGCCGCCAGGATGCGCACATCCACCTGGATCTCGTGCACTCCGCCCAGGTGCATGAAGCGGCGGTCCTGCAGCACGCGTAGCACCTTGGCTTGCGTGTCCATCCCCATGGTGCCGATCTCATCCAGGAAGAGTGTGCCAAAATTAGCCACCTCGAAGAGTCCCTTCTTGGCCGAGACGGCGGAGGTGAACGCCCCCTTGACGTGGCCGAACAGAGTGGATTCGAGCAGATCGCTGGGCATGGCACCGGTATTCACGGGCACAAAGGGCTTGTCGCGGCGCGGCGAATTGGCGTGGATCGCTTTGGCGATCAGCTCCTTGCCGGTGCCGCTTTCGCCCTGGATCAGGATGGTGGAGCGAGTGGGAGCTACCTGCGCCACCAGGTCGAAGATGCGCAACATCGGCTCGCTCTTGCCAACGATATTTTCAAAGTTGTAGCGCTGCTTCAGGGCCCGCTTGAGCTGGACATTCTCTTCTTCCGCGCGTTGCCGGGCGGTGGCGGCACGGATATCCGCCAGAAGCTTTTCGTTGTCCCACGGTTTCTGGACGAAATTCTGGGCCCCCCCATTCATGGCGTCGACCACATTGCCGACGGTTCCATAGGCGGTGATCATGATCACCGGCAGGTTGGGTTGGCGCTCCCGTATACGAGCCAGAATCTCCAGCCCGTTTTGGCCAGGAAGCGCCAAATCCAGCAGCACCAGGTCGTAGCTCCGGCTATCGATGCATTTGAGTCCGGACTGACCTTCCGGGGCCAGGTCCACAACATAGCCTTCGAGCAGCAGCAGCGTTTCCAGGGATTCACGGATGGCTGCTTCGTCGTCAATGATCAGAATCCGGGGCGCCGGCTCGGTAGAAACGTTGGCTCTTTGTGGAACGAGAATGCCGGCCTCAGACATGGGCGGGTTTCCTTGCCATAGGAAATTCGAGATGGAACGTGGTTCCGCTGCCCACTTGGCTTTCCACCTGGATCTTGCCGGCGTGCTCCTGGATGATGCCGTAGCTTACTGCCAGTCCAAGTCCTGTGCCCCGTCGCTGGCCTTCGCTGACCGTCGACTTGGTGGTGAAGAAGGGGTCGTAGATGCGCTGCACGTGTTCCAGCGCGATGCCCGAACCGGTATCGGACACGTCGACCGCCACATGGCCGTTCGCCAGGGTAGCCACCCGCAGCACGCCGCCGGCCGCCATCGCGTCCTTGGCGTTCAGAAACAGGTTGAGAAAGACCTGTTGCAGTTTGCCGGAGTTCCCCAGAATAGGGGGCAGATCATCCTCAAGCGAAGTTTCCAAATGAACCTGGGATGCACGGAACTGGTGTTCCAGCAGCTTCAGCGTTTCCAGGATGATGTGGTTCAGATCGAGAGCCGTGAACTCCGCCGCGCCGGTACGGGAAAAATTGAGCAGGCCGTTGACGATCTCCGACGCGCGGAACGTCTGCTGCGTGATTTTGTCCAGCAGTGGAGCCACTCGCTGATCTCCCCGAACCTGCTTGGCCAGCATCTGTGTGTAGGAAGAGATCACCGCCAAGGGAGTGTTGACCTCATGGGCCACGCCGGCCGCCAGCAGTCCGATGGAAGAGAGTTTATCGGCTTGCGCCAGCTGCGCTTCGAGTTCCATGCGTTCTGTAATGTCATCCACGATAATGATGCGCCCGACTTCCTCAAAGTTCCGTGAGACCAGGGGAGCGATGGCCACGTTAGCGCAGCGCGTCTCGCCGCTGCGGGTCTGCAGCCGGAAGCGATAGAGGTTGTGCACCCCGGGTTCATCTTTCAAACGAATGAATTCGGTGACAAACCCTGCCGGCAAGACGTCGCGCAGATATTGCCCCACCGCCTCCTGGCGCGACATGGCATACATCACTTCCATCTGCGCGTTCCAGCTTTCGATGCGCTCTTCCAGGTCGACGGCAAAGACCCCGACGTTGATCGACTCTACGATATTCTCGTTGAACTCCTTCAGCCGCTCGTACTCGGATATTTTCTGCTCCAGGCTGGCGTACAGGCGCGCATTCTGGATCGCGATGCCAATGTAGCTCGCCATGGATTCCAGCAACTCGACATCTTCGCTGGAAAGAAAGTCACCATGCGTCGTCCGTCCCAGCCCGATGATGGCAATCGTCTTCTGCTGCAGCCGGCAGGGAAGGTAGTAGTTGAGATCGAGCAGAGCCGCCGCCTGCCGCTCTTCATCCGGGAAGTGAAGCACCTGTTGCGGGTTCTCCAGGAAAAGATGAGTGCCGGCGTCGGGCTGATCGAAATCGAGAAAATCGAGTGCCGGGCGGCTTTCCGGGCTTAGCAGGTGTGCAGGCAGGCCGTGGGCGGCCTTCAACGAGTAGCTTCTTCCGTCGGCGTTAGGGATGAAGATGGCGACGCGCGCCACCAGCAGAGTTTCCGACAGCCGGTCCACGATCGAGTGGAGCAGTCTGTCCAGATCGGTCTGCGAGCTCAAACCGCGGCCGAAGGTAATCAGAGTCTGGCGATAGTCGTAGCGCTTGCGGTCGAAGACCCGGTCGACCCGGTCTTGAATAGCGCGTTTCAACGGTTCGAAAAGCTGCGCGGTGATGATGATGGCGGCGATCAAGCCCCACGCCCCCGCACTGGGCAGCTGCTTGTGAACCACCTCTGCCGCAAAAGCAACCGCACCAAAATAAAGCCCGACCAGTGAAGCCGTCGCCAGGGTGTAGGTCACACCGCGCTTGAAGATCAAGTCGACGTCCATCAGGCGGTAGCGGACAATGGCCCAGCTAAACGTCAGCGGCAAAAAGATCAGGCAAATCCCCCCCAGCCTGACCAGAGCGCTGGGAACTGCAATGCCGGTGAGAGTAGGAATGACGTCCAGCACCGTGAAGGGAATGACGGTGAGCAACGTCCCTCGGGTCAGCCACTTCAACTGCTGGCGGCGCAGCGGGTTCTTCTGGCGCAGATAGTTGCGGAAGAAGACTACGGCAGCCACGACAAAATAGAGCGCCAGGTAGCCAATGGCAAGCTGGTCGAGACGTGTTGCCAGCAACCCTGTGGCCTCCCACTGCTGTATGGCCACCACTTGCAACACAATCACGGCCAGGCCGGGAAGGTAAATCAGGGAGTAGATCCAATGGCGGCGAGAGGCTGGCCGCTCCTCTGGAAACGCTAAAGCGAAGTGCAAAAATAGCGCGGGCTGCAGCGCCTCGGCCAGGATCTTGCCCCAGTAGATCGTCCAGTCAAAGGTATTGAATTTGCCCGTGTAATTGAACGAATACAGGACAAATGAGGCCAGACAAAAGACGAAAAAGTGAGTCGCCCTGGGAGCCGTCCACCGCCGGAAGAGAACATAGAGACCAATGGAAAGGTAAACCAGCGCAATCAGCCGCAGACCCTGGTTCTGGCTGCGGTCGGTGGGCTCCAGCAAAACCGATGCGTGGATGGGAACGCCCGAACGGACCAGCTGGTAGTCGATGTTCCGCCAGGTGCCCACGGCAAACCACTGATGGGTCAGGAACGATACGCGAGGCGTGGCCACGTTATTCGCGGATACGAGCAGATCCCCAGCCTTGATCCCGGCCCGCTCCCCTGGGCCATCCTTCAGCACTCGCTGTGCCTTGAGACCGCCCGGCGCTTCTAACCAGGAAACCTGGTCGGTGGGCAGCGAGAAGGAGCTCTCTTTGGCAAAATTCAGCGAGGCAAGAATCGCAGCCGCCAAAGTAAAGCCAGCGAGAAGAACCACGGCTACCCGAATTTGAAACGGCTTAAGCATCGCGTCGGTGCGAAAAAAAAGAGGGGCCCCCGTAGGCACAGAGCACGCCGCGGACCAACAGGAAAGCTCCCTGCGCGGCCGCTCCCCGGAGCATTGCCCATTTGCAGCCACAGTATACTCTTGATTCAAGAAGAGATATACGCTGTACCGTTACGCCGCTATCCGCTTAGTCACTACCCTGGATCCGGAGCTTGCTGTTTTCCACCATACAGATATGACGGGACATATCGACTAATCCCGTTTTCGGGAAATCGAAAGCCGAGTGGGAGGATAGAGATTGCCTCGAAAATGAGGCAAGGATGTCCGTTGAGGCCATCCCATTTGCTGCACTCCTCCCGTTTGTGTTCCTGCGTAATTTGAATAGAATGTGAATTTCGTACGTGGTAAGAGGTCGCTATGGCATTGGCGCGCTGGATGTTGGACGGCTTCGGGCGCGTCCGGATTGAAAAGCACTGGATCCAGGTGGATGGGCACCAGATGCTCTGCCTTAAAGCCGGAGCGGGGCCGGAGTTGATTCTCCTTCACGGCCTTTTAGGTACCGCTACCACCTGGGAGCTGACTATCCCGGGCCTCGCCGGGGAATCCACAATTTATGCCGTGGATGCGCTGGGCATCGGCGAGTCGGAACGGGTGCCCGGCATCGATGCGACCCTGGAGGCGCAGGCCGCCCGAATCGTAAAGTTCATGGACGCTTCCGCCATCCGCAGTGCCGACTTTTTGGCGACTTCTCATGGCGGAGCCGTGGCTCTGATGCTGGCCGCCAGATATCCCGCCCGGGTAAGAAACCTGTTGCTGCACGCGCCGGCGAATCCCTTCTCTCGCCTGAGTGACCCTCTCATCCGCTTTTACCTGTCCGGCCTGGGGACTTGGTTCGCGCACCGCATCCCCCATCTGCCGGAACCGGTGCAGGCGCTCGCCCTGGGTCGTATGTACGGCGATCCTAGGCAGTTACGGGAGGGCTCCCTGGCAAAGTACATCCACTCGCTGCGGGTTCCAGGCACCATCGCGTATGTGCTCAGCATACTGAGCACATGGTCCGGCGACATGGCCCGCCTGGAGTTGGCGCTCAAACAGGTGCGCGCAGTCCCAACCTTGCTGCTCTGGGGAGACCGGGACCGGGCCGTGTCTTTGGAGTCTGCCCAGGACTTGCGCCGCTGTTTCGACCGGGTGGAGTGGGTGCACCTGCCAGGCACGGGGCACTTGCCTTATGAAGAATGCCCGGAGACGCTTACCCGGCTGGTGAACTCCTTTTTGGCACGGATGCGCGGACAAAGCGAGGCCGGTCCTCAACTGGTCCCAGGCAGAGCGCGTTTGGGGTGATGAAACACTTTTGATGTTTTGCCTAAATCTCAGGCCGCCGGCTAGCCAAAACGCGCATACTAGGTCTAATAGCTGTAGCGTGGTGCGCCTACGGTTACGGGACAGAGGTTGTGATGAGCAAAATGCTGCGCAAGAAGCTGATACCGGCGGAATTCCTGGTCGTGAGTAGCTTGCTGTTGGCGCCCAGCCTGGCGCTAACCGGATATGGACAGAACAGCCCGCAAAGCAGCCCCCCAACTGCTGCTCCGTCGGATACCCCTCCTTCGGCATCAACGCCCCCAGGCCCAGCGACTGACCCCAGTATGCCGGGCGTGAAACCAGGCAGCATCGACGACGTGAATGCCGTGGGCACACGCGACATTGGCGGTCGTGGCATGGGTAATTGGTATTCCACGGAGACCGAGATTCGCATGGGCAAGTCCTACGCCATGCAGTTGGAAAAGAGTGTCAAGTTTATCAACGACCCGGTCGTGAATGAGTATGTGAACCGGGTCGCGCAAAACCTGGTTAAGAATTCTGACGCCAAGGTTCCCTTTACCATCAAGGTTATCGATTCGGATGAAGTCAACGCCATGGCTCTCCCAGGCGGCTTCATGTATGTGAACAGCGGCCTGATCCTGACTGCGGACGATGAAGCGGAAATGGCGGGTGTGATTGCGCATGAGATATCGCACGTGGCCGCCCATCATGCGGTGCGCGAGCAGACGCGCATGAACTACGCGCAGTTGGGCACGATTCCGCTGATCTTCATCGGCGGCTGGACCGGGTACGGCATTTACGAAGCGGCGCAGATCGGCATTCCGCTGACCTTCCTGAGTTTCTCAAGAGGCTTCGAGTCCCAGGCCGACTTTCTGGGCGTGCAGTACATGTACCGCGCGGGCTATGACCCGCAGGCCTTCGTAACGATTTTCGAAAAACTCGAAAATCTGGAGAAGACCAAGCCGCACCTGATCGCCAAAGCATTTTCCAGCCACCCGCAGACCCCGGACCGCATTGAGGCGACCCAAAAGGAGATTGCCACCCTGCTTCCGCCCCGGGCGGAGTACGTGGTGACGACTTCGGAGTTTGACGACGTCAAGGCTCGTTTGGCGCGCATCGAGAACAAGCGCAAGCTGAATGACGGCGGTAAGGGCAACCAGCCGACGTTACGCCGTGCCAGCTCTACCAACAGCGACCCGAACGCGCCTGACTCTTCGCAGCCGGGCAACGATCGGCCAACACTGCAGCGCAGGGACGATAACTAGTTGAGGTCCTGGTGCGCCCACGGCTATAACGCGCGTATGCTCAATGAAAGTGGTTTGGTTGAGGTTGTGATGAGCAAAATACTGCGTAAGAAGCTGATGCCGGCGGAAATCCTGGTTGCGAGTAGCTTGCTGCTGGCGCCCTGTGCAGTGCTTACCGGGTACGGACAGAACAGCCCGCAAAGCCCCAACAGCCGCTCCCTCGAGTGCTCCTCCCGCTGCATCCACTCCCCCAGCGGCCTCTACCCCTCCCGCGGCTTCTACCCCTCCCGCGGCCTCTACTCCGCCAGGCGCAGCGACAGACGCGACCATGCCCGGGGTCAAACCAGGCAGCATTGACGACGTAAACGCGGTGGGCACCCGCGACATTGGGGGACGCGGCCTGGGCAATTGGTACTCCACCGAGACCGAGATCGGCATGGGCAAGTCCTATTCCATGCAGCTGCAGAAGAGCGTCAAGTTCGTCGATGATCCGACCATTGTTGAGTACGTGAACCGGATCGCGCAAAACCTGGTCAAGAATTCTGACGCCAAGGTTCCCTTTACCATCAAGGTTATCGATTCCGATGAAGTGAACGCCATGGCGTTGCCCGGCGGCTTCATGTTTGTGAACAGCGGCCTGATTCTGACCGCGGACGATGAAGCGGAAATGGCGGGCGTGATTGCGCATGAGATAGCGCACGTGGCGGCCCACCATGCGGTGCGCGAGCAAACGCGGATGAACTACGCGCAGCTGGGCACGATTCCGCTGATCTTCATTGGCGGCTGGACCGGGTATGGCATTTACGAAGCCGCACAGATTGGCATTCCGCTGACCTTCCTGAGTTTCTCAAGAGGCTTCGAGTCGCAGGCCGACTTTCT
This sequence comes from uncultured Acidobacteriaceae bacterium, assembly GCA_963788515.1. Classification (GTDB taxonomy): domain Bacteria; phylum Acidobacteriota; class Terriglobia; order Terriglobales; family Acidobacteriaceae; genus PALSA-350. The sequence continues at coordinate 9,693 of CAWBGZ010000012.1, read as the reverse complement.
GGGCGTGCAATACATGTACCGTGCGGGCTATGATCCGCAGGCATTTGTAACTATCTTTGAAAAGCTCGAGAACCTGGAGAAAACGAAGCCGCACCTGATTGCCAAAGCATTTTCCAGTCACCCGCAGACGCCGGACCGCATTGAGGCGACGCAAAAGGAGATTGCCACCCTGCTGCCGCCCCGCGCGGAGTACGTGGTAACAACCTCGGAGTTTGACGATGTCAAGGCTCGTTTGGCGCGCATTGAGAACAAGCGTAAGCCGAATGACGGCGGCAAGGGCAACCAACCTACTTTACGCCGTGCCAGCTCCACGAATAGTGACCCAACCGCACCGCCTGACTCTTCGCAGTCAGGCTCGCAGCCAGGCAACGACCGGCCAACCCTGCAGCGCAGGGACGATAATTAGCGGCCTGTAACAGCTGATTCAGGACCCATCTAAGGGTCACGGCTCTCGTGCTTCTTATCGGGGCCCGACTCTCCCATCGAAGCCTGGTGGGAGCCCCCTGCTTCAGCAGGGGGAGCGACGCTTCAGCGTCGCGGAAAAAGTCGCAATTCCGTTAATTGGGCTTTAGCCCCTGAGGCACTACCAGATCTGCTGTTACCGTCCGCTAGCTTGCCTCTTCTTGAGCTCCGACCCGATCACTCAGCATTCGTAGTAAGACTGTCTTTGCAACCACAGCGCACCGGGCGGCTCAGCAGCCTTTCTTGCACTTGGCCAGGATGGCGGCCTGCAGGCGTTCGCGGAGTCCTTCGGGCAATTCATAGATCTCGTGATTGCGGTAAATCTCGATCGTCTTTTGCGTCGTCCGCAGGGTGATCACGCAGTGCTCGCATCCCTCGAGGTGGACCTGCAGATCGGCGACCAGGCCAGTAGGAACCTGATTATCGAGAAAGTCACCGAGTTGCGCCAGAAACTCTGAGCAGTTCATTTGGTCCCATCCTCATTCTTGCGGAAGTAGCGGCTCAACCGCTCCCGCAATTGCAGCCGCGCCCGCAGTAGCCGCGACTTGACCGCGGGCACACTCAGTCCGAGCGTTTCCGCGGTTTCTTCCGTTGAAAGTCCTTCCACATCGCGCAAAACGAAAACTACCCGGAAGCCAGGCGGCAAGCCTTGTATCGTCTTACGTAGAATCTCTGCCAGCTCCGATTGCCCGTACATCATCTCGGGGTCGGGGCGCCATTCGGCCAGATCGCGCGGCATGGAGCCCTCTTCGGTCTCCACATCCTCGTCGATCGACACCATGCGGCCAGTGCGGCGCTTACGCAGCCGCATCAGCGACTCGTTTACCGCAATGCGGACCAGCCAGGTATAAAACTTCGAATTACCTTGAAACTGCTCCAGCTTCTCGTAGGCCTTAAGAAATGCATCCTGAACCACATCCTCTGCATCCTCCCGGTTCTGGGTGATGTGCTGAGCGATGCGGAACACCTGCCGATCGTACTGCTTCACCAGTTGCTCGAAGGCCTGTACGTCGCCTTCCTTCGCCCTGTTGACCAGCAGGATGTCAGGGTGAACTTCTTCGGTCCCTTGTGCTTGGATGATAGGCATGTCAGTCGGGTTCAGAAATTCGACCTTTCCAGACCTTTCTCCTGTTGCTGCACCTTGCGCATGCTGGGGGAGAAGGGGTATCGATGCACGAGCGCATGGGATGGGCCGCCCGCAGGCGCTGCGCTTCTGTCTCATACTAAATGGGCATGGCGGGGCACGGCAAAATGGGTAATCTGCGAAGTAGGTCGTAGTGTCGATTTGGAGCACAGGCCTGGTAGGGCAGGATTCACCCTGATTTACGCCATGCGCAGGACCACTCCCGATGTGGGTAGGCAGCGGTGTTTGATTGGGTTCCTGCCGGGGTTGGGCTTGGAGGAAAGCCCGCTTGCAACCAAATTTTCCGCTTAGAGTCTTTATATAGGAGCAGATTTGCGTAGAGTCCACCAGGTCGGGTTTTCCTTCGACCAAACCGCGCAAGTAGCCGGTAATTTTGGCATCCGTTGATAGCAAATCCGCTGCAGGCAGGGAAGTGAACGAGTTGGCGGAAGTAATCCATCGCATGGCGACGCTCCGAACCCTTCTGCCCTGGGCATTGCTGCTCGCCGTGAGTGGCACAGGAGCCCAGACCACGCCTGCCACGCATAAGCCGGCTCATCATCATCATGCGAGTTCGACCACGCATGCCAAGACCGGTACGTCGCATGCCAAGGCGCAAGTTCGCCACGCCAAGACACATCGCAAGCCCCGTTCCGCCAGGAGCATCGCCCGCAGCCATAAGCTTCAGATGGCCTTTGTCGCCTCCTCGCAACTGCGGCCGATGGCCCAGGAGCTGACAGCGATGCGGTCACCGGCTGCTTACGCCGGGGTGACTGCCTATGCGCATGCGCACACCGGGGAGGCAGCGTCCGCGGCTTACCTGGCTCTGGGTCATGCCTACCTCCTGGATCATCGCTATCCTGACGCAGCTTCCAGTTTCCAAAAGGCCAACGCCACAGGTAAGACGCTGGACGATTACGCGGATTTTCTGGCTGCCCAGGCGGAGATGGAAGCAGGCAAGCTGTCTGATGCTGAGACACTGCTGAGCGGGTTTGCCGCTAAGTATCCGGAAAGCATTTTTGTCGGCCGGTTGCCGGTGATCATTGCCAACCTCTCGCTCCAGCAAAACGATCCGCAGACGGCTTTGCGGGTTCTTCATCAACATGCCTCCGACCCAATCTCCACCCACGCGGATTTTCAATTGGCGCTGGCACGGGCCAACCAGATGACGGGAAACGTAGACGAGGCGGCCAAGCTCTATCGTCACATCTTCCTCAGCTTTCCTCTGAGCGACGAAGGTGCGCAAGCCAAGGCGCAACTCGCCGTGGTGGGTGCTGCGGCGCCGTTGACGACGGCCGAGCGGAGAGCGCATGCGGATGCGTTGTATGCGGGTGGCCGCTACGGAGACGCGGGCGAGGAGTATCGCGCACTGGCGCAAGCAGATCCCGCAGCCAGGAATGCCCTGCTCGTGGCCGCCGCGGAGTGTGACCTGAAGACCAGGCGCCTGAGCAAGCAGGAACTGGATGGGCTGCCGGATACACAGGATGAGAGCGGCGCGCGGCGCATGTATCTGGCCGTGGAACTGGCGCGCAACAAAGATGATGGCAGCACGCAGCAGAGCCTGGTGAGTCAGATGGAACAACGATTCCCGGAGAGTCCGTGGTTGGCCGAAGCCCTCTACTCTTCGGCAAATATGTATCTGCTGCGCAAAGATTATCCCCAGGCGATTTCGTACTACAGTGAGTTGGCCACACGCTTTCCCAGTCACCGCTATGCGCCCAGCAGCCATTGGAAAGCGGCGTGGCTGAACTATCGACTGGGAAACTACTCCGAGGCGGCGGTGCTGTTCGACAAGCAGATTGCGCTCTATCACGGAGGTAAGGAGATTCCCGCCGCGCTGTATTGGCGCGGGCGCCTGTACGCCGACCAGGAGCATCAGCCGGCGATGGCCGCGGCTTACTACCAAACCGTCTCTCGCGCCTTCGAGCATTATTACTATGCCCAGATGGCGCGCGAGCGCCTGGCGGAGATTGGCCAGGTGACGCCGGCCGAAGTGGCGATGCTGAGCGACATTCATCGCGAAGAGATTCCGCCGCTCACCGACGATGTTCCGGAAGATGACGAACATGTAATCAAGGCGCGCCTGCTGGCCAACGCGGGATTGAACGAGTTCATTCCCGCGGAGATTCAGGCAGCCGACGGCAGTGACCAGTGGGGAGCTTTTGCCGAGGCGGAGATTTATTCCTCAGACGGCGAAGCCTTCCGTGCCATGCGCGTGTTGAAGCGGGCTCTGCCTTTCTATACCTCGGCGCCGATCGACACTATTCCCATGGGCTACTGGAAGATTCTTTTTCCCCAGCAATACTGGGGTTCGATTGAGCAGGAGGCAAGCAAGAATGGATTGGATCCGTACATGGTGGCCTCGCTCATCCGCCAGGAATCGGAATTCAACCCCGCGGCGATTAGTCCGGCCAATGCGTTCGGGCTGATGCAGTTGCTGCCCTCGGTTGGGCGTTCGATGGCCAGGGAAGAGGGCATCCATCATTTCAACGAGGTCGAGCTACTCAATCCGCAGACCAATATCCGGCTCGGCTCGCGCTACCTGAAGCAGACATTGGACAAGTTTGACGGCCAGGCCCCGTACGCCTTTGCCGCCTACAACGCGGGCGACAGCCGGGTAACGGATTGGCAGTCGATCGGCAAGTATCACGGCATGGATGAGTTTGTAGAATCGATTCCTTTTACTGAGACGCGCGAGTATGTGCAGGCGATTGTGCGCAATGAGTCGATCTATCGTGAGTTGAAGGCGCGTGAGTCGAATGAGACGCATGAGATGAGCTCAACCACGCCGCAGGTGCAGGGGGGCGCGGTTGGCCAGCAGAAGACGATGCCCACGCAGCAGTAGTGCTATGTGCATGTTTGGTGCACGCGCCGGGAGAATTGATCTGGCGAACGAATCGTGGATTGACGAAAACAAGACTCGCGGAAAGAATGAGGTCAATGTTCCGCTGGTGGAATCCGGAAGTAGGAAACAAACTTCACCTCGGTAGGTGACTCGGCCATGAGTAAGCATCAGCAGAACAGATTCCCCCGGCTTGCGATTGTGGGCCCGACTGATAAAACACCACGACAGCAGCCTGCTGGGCCGCGGTGGTGGGGCCCGCAGCGCTCGCGCGGCCTTAACCTCAACCTCGCATCCCAGAGAACCAGCGTGCCATCCCGTGCGATCCGTATGGCCGTTATGCCCACGTTATCGCGGAACGTATGGTTCGCGGCGATTGCCTGGATATGGAATTTTGTGCGCAGCTATTTTTTGACTGAGACCGGGCGCAGGCGTGGTGCGTCCGTTTTATCGTTCCGTCGCCATGCTGGGCTGGCGCCGGGCTTCCGTAGAGGGGTGGCCCAGGAGAGTTTCGCAAGCAAAAAAGCCAGCGGCAGCGTCCGTTGGAATAGCGATTGTGAAGTAGCACCTCAGGAGGGAGGCAGAGGATAGCAAAGGCTTGTTTGCGGGCAAAGAGCAAGGAGAGCAGGGCGAACCCTGCACGCTATATAAGTGTGGTGGAGCACAGGTAACAGGATCGCACAGGAGGAATGGCATGTTGACAGAGCTTGAATTGCTTGGAGAGTGGATTCCAGAGCAGATGGAACCTGGAACCCTGTTTGTGCTGGAAAACACGGGAACGATGGGTGAGGCGAACAACCCGTACGTAGCCGTGCTGGCTTGTCCTCATTGCGGCGCGTTGGGTCTGATCACGAAAATGCAATATGTTGGCATGGAATCGATGATATGCGGTTCGGACTACTGCTCCTCGGAGTACTACCTGAACGATGAAGGAATCGAATACCGAAAACCGCACTAAAGATTAGAAGACTAGATACACAAAGGGGGCGCGCTCGTAAAACCGGGCGGGCCCCCTTTTGTCGTTGAAGCGCATTGCAGCCCGGATCAGAGCCAAATGGGTGGTGGGAGCCCCTGCATGTATGCGGGGAGGAGGAGTGCAGGAGCGCTTGTTCAAATTGGTGGGAGCCCCCGCATTTATGCGGGGGAAGGAGCGCTTTAGCGCTCCGTGAAAGAATCTCGACTCTGATCACGCGCTTTAGCGCTGGCAATGCCAAAGCCTCATGAGTCCCTGCGTGAGAAACCGCAGAAGAGAACCCATCCGCTCCCTGGGCCCGGAAGGCTGGGTGCCCCATGCCCCGATTTCCTGCGGAGCCTTGTGGCGTTGATGCGCCTTTCCTTAAATGAAAGGTGCACACGCGGACCTCTCTCGCACAACGTGGCAGGAAATCGAGGTCAAGCCTTCTGTTGGCTTGAGTGGGATAACAGGCCCTCTTCACACTGTGTCATCCGGAAGCGCATCCGAGAGCCCGATTCGGAGGTACAATGGCCCACCTCGCGAACGGCAATTAAAAGCGGGGTGAAAGAGGACGTGAATTCATGCTCGGAGCACAGATTGGCGAAACCAAAGGCAAGAGAATCGTAAGACGGGTCCTTTCCACTGACCCCCCAACCGTAGAAGTGTCGTTCGAAGACAGCGGCCACTTGTTCGGTGTTCCCACCACAGGCATGGGGACGTACACATCGGTCATCCGTCCGGATGGCTCCATCTATGGCGACGGCCAGGGAATCAACATGACGCAGGATGGCGAGGGCATTAGCTGGACCGGAACGGGCGTGGGCAAATTCGGCCCCGGCGGCGCCGTCAGCTACCGCGGCATGCTGTTCTTCAAGACCAATTCCCAGAAGATTGCCCTCGGCTCTGGCTGCGGAGCCTTCGAATACGAAGTAGATCCCGCCGGCAACACGGTTTCCAAAGTCTGGGAGTGGAAGTAAAAAAGCTGGGTGGCCCATTCAAGCCCTCTGTTGGGCTTGAGTGGGATAAGCTGCTGCCCATCTACGGGTTGTTGCGACCGGCGTAGCCGAGGTAACTGCAGTTCCACTTTACGGTCCGGGCTGGTAGGCAGCGGTTTACCGCACCTCGCCTGCCAGCCGAAGACCTGTAAAGAGCCGGTGAGCCCGATGTACCATGGTGCTTTGATCGAGGTTCACTTTCATGGATGATCTCGTCAAGAACGCCCGCTCAGCCCTCACCCGCGCCGAACTTCCCGGTATGAGCCTCATAGAACACCTGGAAGAACTGCGCAAGCGCGTCATTCACTCGGCTGTCTATCTGGTGATCGGATTTGCCGTCGCTTATGCCTTCCACGAGCGCCTGTACGGATTCATCCAGGCGCCGCTCGACCAGCTTCACATTCCGCTGAACTTTACTCACCCCACCGATGGCCTGACTTTGTACTTGAAGACGTCGTTCGTCGGCGGAGCTATCCTGGCCAGTCCCTTTGTGCTGTTTCAGATTTGGCTCTTCATCTCGCCCGGCATGTATGCCCATGAGAAGCGCTACGTTTGGCCCTTCATGTCCGCCACCATCGGCCTCTTCCTCGCCGGCGCGTATTTCGGGTATCGCTGGGTACTGCCCGGCGCGATCAAGGTATTGGTGCTCGACTTCGGCCATCGTTTCCATCCCATTCTTACCATCGAGGACTATACCGGCTTCTTTCTGGCAATCATTCTTGGTCTTGGCATTGCCTTCGAACTCCCGATCCTCATGTTCTTTCTCGCGCTCTTCGGTATCGTGGATGCCAGGTTTCTCCTCCGCAACTTCAAATACGGCATCATCCTGATCTTCATCATTGCGGGCGCGATCTGCCCTCTACCCGACCCCTGGAGTATGTGCCTCTTCGCTTGTCCCCTGCTTCTTCTCTACTTGCTCGGCGTAGGCGTGGCCTTTCTTGCCCACCCGTCGCGCAGGAAGTCGAAGGCTCACTCGCGCGACCCGGGACTCGGCGTCCTCGTTCTTGCCCTGGTCCGATTCTCTGCGCTGTTGAACGGCCAACGTCAGGCCAATCGCCCTTTGCGAGCCTCTCCGCTCTGGTAATCCCGCATTAAAAAAACTATTCGCTGCCTCTGTCTCCACGTCTACGATAATAATCGTTGACATACGATAAACGTCGTACTATGGTCGTGACCATGAACTTGCGACGTCAGACGAAACGCCCCGTACCGCTGCCCACGGAAGCAGAATTAGAGATTCTCAATACCCTGTGGAGGATTGGGCCAGGCACCGTGCGCGAGGTCCACGAAGCATTGAGCGGCAAACGCACCGGCTACACCACGGTCTTGAAGCAGATGCAGGTGATGGTAGAAAAAGGTCTGCTGGTGCGCAACGAGCGCTATCGCTCGCATGTATACGAAGCCCGGCTTCCCAAGGAACAAACCCAGCAGCAGTTGGCCGGCAATCTACTGCACCGCGCGTTCAACGGTTCGGCGAAGAACCTTGTCCTGGGCGCACTGTCATCGCAGCGAGTGTCCTCCTCTGAGTTAGCTGAGATCCGTCGGATGCTGGACGACTTCGAGAAAGGGTCGATATGACATCCTTGACCCGGTTATGCGAACAGCCACTGATACATGCTGTTGGCTGGAGCTTACTGCACTTCCTCTGGCAAGGTGCGCTCGTCGCGCTTTTGCTGGCGTCTGCTCTCAGGGTGCTCAGTAATCGCTCGTCCCAACTCCGCTACATGGCAGCCTGCTGCGCCTTCGTGCTGATGGCAGCTTCGCCTTTGGTCACATTCGGATTGCTCGCGGTGAATGCCAGTGCCGAGAACCAGGCGCTCTCGAATCGAATTGCTGAAACCCACCAGATGCTGAGCCTCCGCAGCGACTTGAGCGGCCCAGCGAGGCCATGGATGGAAGACATGGTAGAAGCATTGGATCGCTCGTTGCCCTGGGTGCTGGCTACCTGGTTCACGGGCACGACTCTCCTCTTGTGCCGTTTGAATATCGGGCTGATCGTTGCCCGGAGAATGAAGTCAATCTCAACCCAGCCGGTAGCCATCGAGCTGCAGAGGGTGTTTCACGATGTGAGCCGCCGGCTCGGAGTGGTCCGCCCGGTGAGCCTGGTGAACTCCGTGCTCGTTCAGGTGCCGACCGTGATTGGGTGGCTGCGTCCAGCCGTCTTGCTTCCTGTGGGGTGCCTCACGGGACTATCAGCGATTCAGATAGAAGCCATATTCGCCCATGAACTGGCGCACATACGGCGGCACGACTATCTGGTCTCTATTTTCCAGTCCACCGTGGAGGCTGTGCTTTTCTATCATCCTGCAGTTTGGTGGGTTTCGAAACAAGTCCGCAGAGAGCGTGAGGAGTGCTGTGATGACCTCGCAGTAAGCATCAGCGGAGATCGCTTGGCCTATGCGAAAGCGTTGTCATTCCTGGAGGAGCGGCGTGCGCCCTTACCCGCGGTTGCGCTAAACGCAAATGGTGGTGAGCTCGCGTTGCGCATCAAACGGTTGCTCGGATACGAGGAGCCGCCTGCCTCCTGGTGGACGGCCACGACGCTGTGCGCGGTAGTGGTTGCAGCGGCTGCCTTATGCATGGGTACGTTTGCCGGCGGTCAAACCAATGCAGGCGACCAGTCATCCGTGAAAGGCGATGGAGTACCGCATTCCACCGATGCGCAGTATCAGCGCTGGGTAGATGAGGATGTTCTCTGGATCATTGCCCCGGAGGAGCGCGCAGCGTATCTGAAGTTATCCACCGGCGAGGAGCGCGATGAGTTTATCCGCCAGTTCTGGCAACGCCGCGACGCGGGAGCGCCCGGCGGAAACGATGTGAGAGCGGAGCATTATCGACGCGTGGCCTATGCAAACCAGCACTTTGCGGCGGGTGTTCCGGGTTGGAAGACAGATCGGGGCCGAATTTACATCATGTATGGGCCGCCAAACTCCATCGAAGCGCACTCTGTTGGTGTAGCTCTGCCCTACGAACTTTGGCACTATCGTGAGATCAAAGAATTCGGGCAGGCCGAGCAAGTACAGGGCACGCCGAATTACAAAACAACGATTGTGACCAGGAAGGACGTCGATATGAAGTTTGTCGACGCCTGTCGCTGCGGTGAGTTCCAATTGCAACCGGCCCGAAACTGAAGACCGTAACAGATGAGCAGCAGTTGGAGGCAATCCGGCGGTTGTGAAATACTGACTCAGCGCGTAGCAGGGCAGCCGCCCTGCGCCAGCTCCTAACGGACAAAGCCCGGATGGCGAAATCGGCAGACGCAGCGGACTTAAAATCCGCAGGCCGCAAGGCCGTGGGGGTTCAAGTCCCCCTCTGG
>CAWBGZ010000011.1:0-79343 GCA_963788515.1 uncultured Acidobacteriaceae bacterium | reverse complement strand
CAATGGGCTGTCGCCGCGCCAAAGAGCGGTTCTCGCTCCATCCCCGCCTTCAGTCCAATGCAGCTCATCGGCGCGCAGCTGATCGAGGACCAGCACAAGCACGTTCGGCTTGTTGCCTTGCGCGTTCACCAAAGAAGGCGCCAGGCTCACGAGCCAGGGGACTCCCAGCGCAACGCTGTGGAGAATCTTCTTCCAATCCGTGTTGAGCATTTTCTTACCTGTTTCCGCACAGGGGCTGGTCCCTGGCTGCAATACACAGCCTCACACATGGAAGGATCCCGAAGGTAACCTGGACTAATTAATTTCTGGAGGGGAAGGTTGAGATGAACAACAACGCCAGCAACCGGGCAGGAGCCTGGAGTGGTTCGCAGGAGAGCGCAACTGACGAAGTGTCATTGACATAGTAGGGCTATTAGGTCGCATCTGCCATTCCATGTCAAGGGCCAAGCCCGTTTTGGGCTTGGACAAGAACCGGGGCTGACGAAGCAGATTCGGCGATATGCGCCAAGCCCACTTCTCCAGATCCATGAAGCGACGACCCCGTCAGATCCGAAGCCGGCCTAGAGCGAAACGCTGATCGCGATGCCGACGCCTGGGTAACTCCGGTTGTACATGTAATATCCATTGTCAGCGTAGACAACGTAAACGTCGTCGGTTTCGTACCAGTTGCTTGCCCAGGAGTTAGGCCAGGGATCAACCAGGCTGAACCAATAGCCGCCGTATTGAAAGCGAGGAAATCCGCCGACAACCCTGTACGGTTGATTGAAGATCACGAACTCATGGCCTGATCCGAAGTGGCCATTGTAATGATTGGAAGGAATACGGTAGCCATTGTAGCCTCCGCGTTGCTGCCAAGTGCGGTGGTCAGACTGCCAATCCTGCGATCGATGTCCTTGCCACGCTGCCTGCTGAACATTCTGCTGTTGCTGGGTGTGGTGGGCATGCTGCTGTTGTTGTTGTGCATGTTGCTGTTGTTGAGCGTGCTGCTGCTGCTGTTGTTGCTGAGCATGCTGCTGTTGTTGAGAATGCTGCTGCTGCTGTTGTTGTTGTGCATGCTGCTGTTGTTGAGCGTGCTGCTGCTGCTGTTGTTGCTGAGCATGCTGCTGTTGTTGAGAATGCTGCTGCTGCTGTTGTTGTTGTGCATGCTGCTGTTGTTGAGCGTGCTGCTGCTGCTGTTGTTGCTGAGCATGCTGCTGTTGTTGAGAATGCTGCTGCTGCTGCTGTTGTTGTTGTGCATGCTGCTGTTGTTGAGCGTGCTGCTGCTGCTGTTGTTGCTGAGCATGCTGCTGTTGTTGAGAATGCTGCTGCTGCTGCTGTTGTTGTTGTGCATGCTGCTGTTGTTGAGCGTGCTGCTGCTGCTGTTGTTGCTGAGCATGCTGCTGTTGCTGTTGTTGCTGAGCATGCTGCTGTTGGGCGTGTTCCTCCTGCGGTTGCTGAGCGTGTTGCTGTTGCGGTTGCTGAGCGTGTTGCTGTTGCGGTTGCTGAGCGTGCTCTTGTGGATGACTACTCTCCGGCTTAGCTGCATCTTGTTCATGCTGTGCGAAGGCAGGCACACTGGTTCCGAAAGACAAAAACAGGGCCGCTATTCCGAGAGTTGCAAGGACTTTCATGGATATTACCCCAACTAAAAGATTAGACACTGCAAGGACGGTTTACTGTCCCCTTTTGCACACCATTGCGGTTTCGGGTCTTCTTTCCGATGGGCAGGACGGTCTCGGTACGCTTGTGCAGGAAAACAGGCTCGGTTTTGGCAAAACGGCTGGAATCGTCGTAAAGGATGGCGGGCCGCGGCCTGGAAGATGTTACCCGCCTGGGAATGGCTGCCGGTCAGCAGCCTCACTGACGAAGCTTAACCTTCACAAAACAGATTTTTGAGGTTGCTGAGCGCCTGTTCGGCGGCCGTCGTGATGCTTTGGTGCTCTCCTTTGAACCACGACATAATCGCCACATTCATCATCACGAACGTCAGGCTGGCTAATAATCTCGGCTTGAGATAGTGCCTGGGTTTGCTTTTAAGGCGTTTCGCAAACGCCTCAGCCACACTGTCCTCTGCTTCCATCATGCGCGACTGGTGCGCCTGTCTTGCAGAGGCGCTCCGTACAGAGATTTCAATGATTTGCCTGGTACGTGGCTCCGCAGCGGTTAACCTGGCGGTCGACAAGACCGTCTCTCGCACCACTTCAGGCGGCGATGCCGCAGCGGGACACGCCGCGATTGCCTCAACCAGGGCTTTCGCGTAACTGACAACGCTTTGCGCCAGCAGATCATCTTTACTGGCAAAATAGCGGAAGAAGGAACGCCGGGACACACCCGCCGCCTGGGCGATCTCTTCAACGGTTGTCTCGTCGAACCCTTTTACGGCGAATAGGTCTATGGCCGCGTCATAGATTGCCTGGCGCACCAGCTGCTGTTTGCGGACCTGAAGATTCTCATTCGTCACGGGAGCTCCCATGCTCGCATCGCGGGCACTGCTGCTTATGTGCCATTTATAACACTAAATGCCATCGTTGTCACTCAGCACGGTGAAGCTGCTCTACCCGGGCTCTTCGCTAATGGGCAACTGCTGCAGCCTTTGACTCTTCAGCGCTTGGCCTTCGCATGACGAAGGGCAGAGGAACGAGCAGCAGAACAATGAAACCAAGCACCCAGAAAGCATTTACGAAGCCGAGCACACTCGCTTGCAGATCGATTTGCGCTGACAATTGCGCCAAAGCCCGGTGGGAAGCGCTGGTTGCGCTCATCCCCATGGCCATGAAGCTGTGCGTCATGCCGTGCCATTCCCGAGTGAAGAAGGGGTTGCCGTTGTTCGCATGCGAGGAAAGAGCCGTGCGCTGAATCTGCCGTTGCCGCGTGATAAAACTGCTCAACAGCGATACGCCGATCGCTCCCCCGACGTTGCGGCTAAAGTTGCTGATACCTGACACCTGGTTGAACTTCTCCCTGGGCACCCCCACGTAGTTCAAGGTGCTGATGGGGATAAAGATCAGCGGAATCCCAACCACTTGCAAAACGCGAAACATCACCAGCGTACGGAAATCAATTCCATAGTAGATACCGGTCACATGGAAGAGGCCGGCTGCCGTGAGTGCAAAGCCAATCGCCATGATGATGCGAGGATCGAATTTATTTGCGAGGATACCGGCCACCGGCATCATGACAGCCAGAGCAATTCCTCCCGGGGAAAGAGCAAGACCAGCCAGGGCCGCCGTGTAGCCCAGGCTGTCCTGCAGAAACTGGGGCAGCAGGATGGTGCTTCCGTTGAGCACGATGCCTAAGATAAAGCTGAATACCACTGCAGTGGCGAAGTTCCGTTGCCCCAGGAGCCGAAGATCCATGATGGGATCCTGGTGGCGCAATTCGTTGATGATCAATGCGGCCAGCGCGACGACCGCAATGACCAGGCTGATCAAAATCATGTGCGACGAAAGCCAGTCCTTCTCTTCTCCCTTGTCGAGCACAAACTGGAGAAATCCCACGCCGATGACGATCAAGCTCATACCCAGGTAGTCCACTCTGCCGGCGGAGCGCCGGACGTTCTTCAGGTAGGCAGGGTCGTGCACCACACGTTGCGTGAGCAACAGAGAAAGGATGCCAATGGGTACGTTGATAAAGAAGATCCAATGCCAGTTGTAGTTGTCCGTAATCCATCCGCCCAGTGTCGGACCAATAGCAGGCGCAACCACCACCGCCATTCCGTACATGGCGAAGGCCATGCCTCTTTGCTTAGCAGAGAAGGTATCTGCCAGGATGGCTTGTTCGCTTGGTCCAAGCCCACCTCCACCCGCGCCCTGAAGGATGCGAAAGACAATCAGCATCGGTAGGCTGGTGGCCAGCCCGCAAAGCAGGGAGCTGGCAGTGAAGATCGCGACGCATGCCATGTAGAAGCGCTTGCGGCCCAGCACATTAGAAAGCCAGCCACTCATCGGCAGCACGATAGCGCTCGACACCAGATAGCTGGTGAGCACCCATGTACTTTCCTCGGGACTGGCGGCCAATGCTCCGGCCATGTGAGGCAGCGCCACGTTCGCGATGGAGGAGTCAAGAACCTCCATGAACGTGGCCAGGGTCACCGTCATGGCAATGATCCAGGGATTGATGCCGGAACGAGCCCCCGGGACTGCTGCTGCAAGCGCCAACGATCCAGCCATGTCTACTCCAGGGCCACTTTCGGCTCAACCGACATGCCCGGCCGGAGTTTGTCGAGATCCCGTTGACCGCTGTTGAACCGGATGCGCACAGGCATACGCTGGATAACTTTCACGTAGTTTCCCGTTGCATTCTCAGGGGGCAGAACGCTGGTCCGTGAACCCGTGACTGCCGGCATGCTTTCCACAGTGCCTGCGAATTTCTTATGCAGCGCATCCACGTAAATCTCGGCTCGCTCACCAGGGTGCATCCGCGCCAGCTGCGTCTCTTTGAAGTTGGCCGTCACCCACAGATCGTCGGTCTGTACGATCATCAGCAGCTGCTGCCCTTGAGATACGCGAGCCCCCAGCTCCGCACTTCTCTCCGTGACTACGCCAGAGACCGGCGCGAGGATGTGGCTGTACTGCACATTGAGCGTTGCCTTCTCATAGGCCGCCCGCGCCGCCTCCGCGTTGGCATGCTGCACTTTGATTTCAGCCTCGCGGATTGCGAGGCGCAAGGGGGCGCTCGTGCGTTCCTCTTCCAGTTTGCTCTGTTCCTGCTCCAGTTGAGCCTGCCGTTGCTCTACGGTCTTTTCTGCTCCCGCAACCGCTGCCTGGTTTGCCGCCACCGTCTGGATCTGCGCGTCCACGGTCGCCTTGTACTGATCGTAATCAGCGCGGGATACTTCGCTCTTATCCATAAGAGTCTGGTAACGCTTCAAGTCGGCCTGCGCACGTGCTTCGACAACTTGGGACTCCTTCAGTTTCGCAATCGAACCCGCGAGATCCTGACGGGCCGCTGCCAGCGCTGCCTCGGCGGCTGCGATCTGTGCCGAGTCAGACGCGAGGTCCGAGGCATTGCTGATGCGAGTCATCGGCAGGTTTGGGCCGGCGCCGATCAGTTGGGCTGCCGCCTGGTTGAACAGTGCTTTTGCCTGATCTGAGGCGACCTGGTAATCCCGTGGATCCAACTCGACAAGGAGGTCACCGGCCTTCACGGCCTGGTTGTCGTCCACGTGAACAGCCTGAATGGTGCCATCCACGCGTGATGCGATCGGAATGAGATGTCCGTCCACCTGGGCATCCTCGGTGTCTTCGGAGCCTGGCGCGTGAAGGTACCAAAAGCCAGCGACCGCGAGCAGTACCACTGCGGCAAATCCCACTGTGCGCAGGCCGCGCCTGCGTCGGGAAACAGGCGCCGGCGGAACCTCCACCAGTTCCTCGACCGCTTCCCTTTCATCCAGTTCGATAGTCATTGTGCTTTCCTCTCAAACCATGTATCCAGGTCCTTTTCCGTCTCTCCCATCGCGTGCGCCAGAGAGAGCATGGCCACATGCTGCGAGAACAAGCTGTAGACGTAGTCGTGGTCGGCAGTGGCCAGGGCCTGCTGAGCATTCACTACTTCCACCGAGTCAGCGACACCCACTGCAAATCGATCCTGCGACTGTTGCAGTGTCTGTGCCGCGAGTTTGCGATTGCTATCGGCGAGCGTGATCTGGTCATTTCCCACCTGAAGATCGATATAGGCGTTGCGTACATCGGCTTCGACCAAACCTCGCTCATCCGCTAGCTCCGCTCTTCTCTGCCTGAGGACTGCATCGGCGGAAGCGATGTCCGCTTCGATGCGGCCGCCCTGGAAAATCGGAACATTCACCGCGGCAGAAGCCTCGAAGACCGGCGATCCCTGGTTCAGATTCACGCCTTGCAAGCCGTAGGTGCCGCTCAACGATAGGGATGGAAGGCGCTGTGCAGAGGCCGCTTTTCTTGCCTCTTCCGCAGACCGAAGTTGCGCCTCGACTGCCTTCAAATCCTGCCGTTGCGCCCACCCGCGCTGTACGGCTTCTGGTAAGGAAGGGACGTCCGCGGGAATGCCTTCGAGGTGGTCCGTGGGCCTGACGTGCAAACCAGGAGGCAGGCCAATAAGGCGAGCGAATTGGACCTGCCGTTTCTCTACTTCGCCCTGCTGGGAACGAAGGCGCTGCTGCTCTGTTTGTAATTCGACCAGGCTGCGGTTCGCCTCGATCTGTGCTTTATTCCCTGCGTCTACCTGCGCCTGCGCTTGCTTATAGGTCGCTTCAGCATAAGCAACCTCTGCCCGCTGGCGTTCCAGCAGGGCAAGATCCGCCACCAACTGCAGGTAGACCCCGCTCACTGCCAGCACCACGTCTTCGCGAGCATAGAGCGATTCAAGAATGGCGGCCTGGTACGCGTAACCCTGTACGCGCGAGTTGCGGATCGCCGTGACATCCAGCAGACTCTGCTGCAGCGATCCATGCAGGTCGTAGTAGTGAAACGGTCCCACGGTGGCGGGAAATGCAATGGGCGAGGTGATGCCGAAGGCGGCTGCGGAAAACCCCTGGGCCGCCAGGTTCAGCTTCTCCCCATTCTCTGAAGCGCTCGCATGGATGTTTGGCAGAAGCGCGCTGCGGGCCTCTGCACGCTGCGCTTGTGCCTGCTTCACCGAGATATTTGAACTAATCACCCCAAGATTTGTCCGCAGGCCGCGTTGGATCGCCTCGGCCAACGTTAACTCCAGAGCATCCGGGACGGATTCGGAAGACGGGACACTTCCCGCGTATACACCTTCAACCTTTACTTGAACGTTTGTGCTGGAACCGGAAGGCGCAGGAGCACTTTGGTGGACGTCCACACCTCCAGCCAGCCGCCCGGATAGCGGCAACTGGAGTGCACGGGTTGCAGGGGGAGAAGACTGCCCCTGGGCCGCCCCATGCATGCCGAGAGCGATCAGCAGAGCGAGGGATCGTATCCCGGTATGTCTTCGAAGTCCTTTCGTGATCATTTGCTTTCGCTTTCAGCTCCGATACCCTACCAAGGAAATTTTCAGGAATGGGATACTGGCGGGCGCGCCGGCTTCTGCTGAGCCGCGGTTGGAGTTCGGGCGCAGTAGCCTAAAAGCTCAGCGCCCATGCTTATGGTCACTGCCAGGGGGCCGGCAGATTCTTTTGCGAGCACACATCACGTCTCGGAAACCTTAAGACCTGCGGCTACTGGGATTGAGCGGCCGTGAAATCGCCCTCGACTCCAAACGCATCCACCGTTGCAGTTCCCACGATCTTGGTTTCAGAATTCCGGGTTCCACTGAACTTCACCGTAAGCGGTGTCCCCTCGTAGTCAGAGTCATAGGACCAGGTGACTTTCTTGTCGTCGATTTTGCCCGTGATGTTGACGGCGCCTTTATCCGACGTACAGCTTCCGGTGAGATCGGTGTCTTTCTGGGTGAACGTGCAGTCCTGGTCCTGTTCGGTGCCTGAGATTTCGGTGTGCACCTTCCATTTGCCGCTCATTGCGTTTGTGTCCACAGCCTGTGCGGAGACGGCGACCGATACCAGGAAAATCCAGAGCAAGACTTTTTTCATATTGCATCCTCCAGTGGCACTCAGTGCCACTGGAGCAAATATATGTGGCATCGAGTGCCATTGTCAACCCTTTATGCCATACAAATTACACTCCCGGATTCCCTGGGTTTGACTTTGGCACTTAGTGCCATCTATATTCTAGGTGACACTGAGTGCCATCTGACCTCCGGGCCGCCGCCGGCTTCGTAAGGAGTGAACCATGAACAGTTCGAGGACACATCGCAAATACTCCCACCCCTTTTGGCTCCAGTCAGTTGCCTTGGCTGCAGTCTGTCTGACTACCGCCTTCCCTACTCCGGCACAGGCAGCGACCAGATCGAGCCCCCGAACCCAGTTGGCCGCAGATGGGGACTGGCGATTCTTTCTCGGCGACGCCGCCGGGGCAGAGGCGCCCTCATTCGATGATCATTCCTGGAGCACTGTGACGCTTCCCCATGACTGGAGCATCGAAGCCAGGCCAGATCGCACCAACCCGTCAGGATCGGGCGGAGGCTATTTCCCGGGTGGAATCGGCTGGTACCGCAAAACCTTTACCGCGCCGGCAAGCTGGAAAGGCAGGAAGGCGAGCATCGAGTTTGACGGGATATCGGCCAATGCGACCGTTTATCTGAACGGCCAACAGCTTGGAATTCATCCCTACGCTTACACCAGCTTTCGCTTCGATCTGACCCCGGATCTAAAGCTTGGGACTCGCAACGTGCTGGCGGTCCGTGTGGACACTTCGAATCAACCCAGCAGCCGTTGGTACAGTGGGTCCGGCATTTATCGACACGTGCGGGTCGTGCTTACCTCGCCCATTCACGTCTCTCCGTGGGGCGTATTCGTGAGTACTCCAGAAGCGTCAACGGCTTTGGGCAAGGTTTCGCTTAGGACCGAAGTCCAGAATGACACCTCGAAAGAAAGCAACCTGACCATCCGGACGATGATCGTTGATCCAGCCGGTGTGTCCATACCTGCGGCCAATACCGAAGTGAAGATAGCGGCGGGTCTTTCCGCGGAGGCGGTGCAAGAGATAGCGGTGGAACGGCCCAGGTTGTGGTCGCCCGATAATCCGGTGTTGTATCGGGCCGTTACGCAAGTGATCAAGTCTGGAAGAGTGATTGACCAGGTGGAGACACCGTTCGGGATTCGCTCCCTTGCATGGTCGGTTGACAAGGGCTTACTTCTCAACGGCGCCGCCATCAAGCTGGCTGGGGGCAGCGTTCACCACGACAATGGGCCGCTGGGTGCAGCGGCTTTCGACCGGGCCGAGGAGAGAAAGGTGCAGCTACTGAAGGCCGCAGGGTTCAATGCCGTGCGCACTGCGCATAATCCGCCTTCGCCTGCCTTCCTCGATGCCTGCGATCGCCTGGGCTTGCTCGTGCTTGAGGACCCGTTCGATGTCTGGACGATTGGCAAAGTGAAATACGATTACGCCCGCTTCTTCAAGGATTGGTGGCAACAGGATTTGGACGCGATGGTGAAGCGAGATCGGAATCACCCTTCCATCATTCTCTGGGGAATTGGCAACGAGATCCCGGAGGTATGGACGAAAGACGGCGCGCCCATGGCAAAAGAACTGGCCGCGCGGGTGCGCTCGCTGGATGCGAGCAGGCCACTTACCGAGGCGTTTCCCGGCGCAACCTACGGCCCCAATCCGGATGCAGTGATGACTCAGCTCGATATCGCCGGATACAACTACAACCTGGCTCAAAATCAGTCTGAAGACCATCGCCGCGTGCCGGAACGCATCATGATGACGACGGAATCCTTACCTGCGGATGCTTTCGAGCAATGGGCACTGGTCAAGGACCATACCCACATCGTGGGTGAATTCGTATGGACGGCGATGGATTACCTGGGAGAATCCGGTATCGGCAGTTGGAGCTATGTTTCGCCTCAACAGGCCCAACAGCTCAGTCAAATGAAACCGTTTCTAAGAAAGGTGATGGCCAGCATGGGTGCCGATGGGAAAAACCCGTTCGCCATGATGCCGAACGGGCCGGGTGCAAGCCCGCTTTTCCCCGGCTACCCATGGCACGCCTCATACTGCGGTGACATGGACCTCACGGGATTCAGAAAACCGTGGTCTTATTACCGCGACATTCTCTGGAATGGCGGGGATCGTGTTTTCGCCACCGTTCGCTTGCCCGAACCTGAGCGCGAGAAAATCGTAGCCGTCGGTTGGGGCGTCTACCCTACGTTACCGAGTTGGACCTGGCCTGGACAGGAGGGAAAATCGCTTACCGTTGAGGTCTATTCGGGAGCCCAGAGTGTGCGCCTCTTTCTGAACGATAAGCTCGTCGGCGAAAAGCAGACGGGCCGGGGAGAGGCTTTCACTGCTACGTTCGAAGTGCCGTACGCCCCGGGAGTTCTCAAGGCCGTCGGGATGCGTGGAGACAAAGTGGTAGCGGAAGATGTCCTGAGTACAGTCGGCGCCCCGGTACGCCTGAAGCTGACGCCCGATCGCGCTGTGCTTCATGCCGACGGCCAGGATCTGGTCTTTGTAACTGTCGAGGCTGTGGACGACCACGGCCGCACGCAGCTAAACGCCAACCAGAATGTCCGTCTCACGGCCAGCGGTCCCGGGCAACTGATAGCCGTCGGAACTGGGGATGGCAAGTCCGATGGCGCCTATCGGGGCAACTCGTTCCCATTGTTCTATGGCCGGGGACTCGCTATTCTGCGGACCACCGGAACGCCCGGCCAGATCGGCCTTTCAGCAACTGCGGATGGACTGGCCGGCTCCTCCGTGGTGATGGAATCCCAACAGACGGCGTCGATTCCTGAGCTCCGCTAACCAACCAGCTCTCGTTGCGTGTGTCTACCAAGAAACGGCGCACGCCTTCGAAGCGAGCCGGTCAGCAGTGATCGGAATGTGTTTTCGTTTCCGACTTTCATCGGTAGTCTTCTTATATGGCCGGCTTTGTTCGCAATGCTCTTTTTCTTTTGTTGCTCCTTGCTGCCCTGCCACTTAAAGCCCAGGCACCCGCGAATGCGGCTGACGCCAGTTTCCCGACCAACGAGCAGTTACGGCACTTCAAAACCATGAGCGATCCTCGCCTCGCTCCCGACGGCAAGTGGATATTGATCCGCGTTACCGAGGCAACGGCGGATGGCGCGAAGAGCCACCTGTGGCTGACAGGCATAAGTGGAGAAGACCCGCGGCAGCTTACTTACTCGCCGGAGGCGGATAAACGCGGCGAGTACGAAGGCGAGTGGATGCCAGACGGGCAAAGCATCCTGTTCCTGGCCAAACGCGACGACCATATTTCGCTCTATCGCCTGCCCATGAACGGCGGCGAAGCCAGGCCATTCCTCTTAAAGGTCAAGCCAGTGGTCGACCAGGCCAAGCTCCCCGACGCCTTACCCCCGAAAGAAGAAGGAGCGAAGCCGCAAGATCCGAAATCGAGTGACGCTCCGCCTCATCCCCAGCCCGTCGCGAACCCCGACGCTCATTCTCCTTCCGGGGAAGTGAGCATCGATGTAACCCGCTACAAGGTCTCTCCGGACGGCGCCCGTATCGCGATCATTGCAGAGGACCCGCAAACCCCGGGCGAGAAGGCTCAAAAAGAAGCCAAATCCGACGCTCAGTGGGTAAACCATAATCCGCACGGATCCCGCTTATACCTGTTAAACGTAGACACCGGCGAGCTGACGCTACTGCCCCTGGAACCGGACGTGCGCGAGGCAACCTGGAGCAGCGACGGCGCGAATCTGCTGGCCATCGCCGACGGAATGAACGGTGAAAACGACCTTGGGCCGGCGAAGAGCAGTTGGCTCATCAGCATGGCAGACTCAAACCATCCACAAAAGCTCGCGGGGTTGCCGCCGACCATCGAAGCCGCGGCATTTGCGCCAGATGGTAAATCCATCGTCCTGCTGGCGCAGGCTAAACGCGATGCCCCTCCCGGCTACGCCGACCTCTATCTTTATGACAGCGCCGCGAAAATCACACGCGATTTGAGCGATGGGTTCCAGGGCTCCATGCGAAACGGCCCCCCGGTACCCCTCGCCGATGGCAGCGTAATGCAGCTGGTTGAGGTTGGCTTCCACGGCACAGCGGCCCGCTTTGTGCCCGGAACCGGCGAACCTGGACTCCTGGCGCTACCTCCCTCCGATGTCTCCGCAATGGAAACCAATGCACAGCGCAATGGTTGGCTCTTCCTGGGGAGCGGCGGAGCAAGCCCACAGAAGCTTTATTACGCCGCGGACCTGAAATCCCCAGCGGCGCCGGTCAACACGCCGCAACTCGCCCCGGCACGGTTGTTGAGTGTGGCTCCCAAGCGGCTGCAATGGAAGAGCGACGCCTTCACCATAGAAGGCCGGTTGTACCTGCCGCCGGAAGCGGCGAAGCAGCGTGTGCCACTGATCGTGGAAGTGCATGGAGGCCCCACCGGTGCTTATTCCGATGCACATCAGCCCTGGATCGACTTCTTGCTCGGTCAAGGCTGGGCCGTCCTGCGCACCAATCCGCGCGGCAGCTCTGGCTATGGCGCAACCTTTGCGGCCGCTAACAAAAACGATCTCGGAGGGGGCGATTACCGTGACATCATGGCCGGCGTAGATGCCGTGCTAAAGACCGAACCCATCGACAGCAACCGCATGGCTTTGATGGGCTATAGCTACGGAGGGGAAATGGCTGCCTTTGTCGAAGGCAAAACCACACGCTTCAAGGCCATCGTCAGTGCCGCCCCGGTCATCGATCAGCCCAGCGAATACGGTACGGAAAGCTTATCGTGGTACGACCGCTGGTTTTTTGGCAAACCGTGGGAGCATCCTGAAGATGCGTGGCGCCAAAGCCCACTGGCCGCCGCCGGCAAAGCCGCCACTCCGTTCCTGCTGCTGCAGGGGGAGAGCGACACCACCGATCCGCCGGGGCAATCCATGGAAATGTATCGGGCATTGCGACAGATGGGCGTGCCTGTCGACCTCGTGATCTACCCTCGCGATAATCATGGTCCTTTGGCTATGGCGATTTACGCCTTCCCGGTGCCCGAACCCTGGCACGGTTTCGATGCCCGGCGCCGCATCATCGCCTTCATCCAAAAGGCCTTTGACGCAGCTTCTAAATAACACGCGTGACCAGGTGTTTGCCAGCCTGGCAGAAGACGCGAGAACCGCGGCTGATCGTACACTGAATCCCCATGTTCCTGAAACGCGCTGTGGACGCTGACTACGTTGTGATCGTCGACCTCGCCAATTTGGCCTTTCGCGGCGTTGGCGCTTCGGCCAGTTGGAACTCCGAAGCAGATTTCATCGAGGGGCAGCGCTTGACCGAATCTCTTCTGAGAGAAGACCTGGCAGCAAAGCCTGACGCGCTCTTGCTGACCTATCGAGAAGATCCGAAGGGCGAGTTATTAGGAACGGTTTGGCTGGAACCGAAGCAGGACGGCGTCTGGTATCTAGGCCTGCTCACGGTCCGTCCTGAGCAGCAAAACAGGCAGATGGGCCGAGCTCTGTTAGCGGCTGCAGAAGAGTTCGCGAAGCAGCGCGGCGCGCTCCGTATCCGCATGTCCGTGGTGAATGTCCGAGAGACCCTGATCGCCTGGTACCAGCGCCGGGGGTATCGATTGATCAACGAAGTCCAACCCTTTCCCTACGAGGACCAACGCTTCGGCAGACCACTCCGAGACGACTTGCACTTTGTCCTGCTGGAGAAAGACCTCGTTAGCTGACGTGACCCACATAATCGGGTCCGTTCACCTGCACCTGAAATCCATCCGGATCATAGAACTTGAAAGATTCTTTTGAGGTCTTGTCAGAGAACTTCAGGTTAAGTTCCGACAATCGTGCGCGCACTTCGTCAGCGTTGAAGTGCGCGATCCCGAAGTCGTAGTGATCGACGGTAGCGGTTTGACTTTGGCTTTGCTCAATCCCAAAGAATGAGTTTCCGACGCCCAGGATATGTACCGTCGCCGACTGCTGCCGGATGGGCATCCCGAAGAACTCCTGGTAGAACTGGGACGTACGTTGGAGGTCCGGGACCCGCACTGTCACGTGGTTCAGGGTAACCGCGCGGAAGCCTGTCGGCGCTGCGAGCGCACCTGGCGTTGTTGCCACGCTGGCGGCTAATATGGCGAGCGAAACAGCGAATTGACGGCGCGTTAGTTTGCCGCGCTCCAGCTCGCCGAGCATTCCTTCTATCGTTTCGATCATGAGATCCTCTCTACTTGCCGGATTGGGTACCGCCGTGCCCGGCCAGCGCCGTCGTCAAAGCATCGCTCGTGATCGTGGGCGCCCAGTACTTCTCGATGTGTTCGATCACCAGCTCCGTGCCTGCAGCGTGTGAGACGAAGGGTCTCGACGCCGGGTTATACATGGCATCCGTGAGGTCGCGCACCAGCACGCAGCGCAATCCCCACTTCGACAATTGCCGCACGCCAAAGCTCCGGTTCAAAATGCACATGTTGGCATGCACGCCCATGAACAGCACGGTGTCGATGTGATGCTGCATAAGCACGTTGTAGATCTCGTCTCCTCTGTCAGAGATCACATCCCCCGGCGCAATGGTGAGAATTTCATTTTCCCGGCTCCATGCCTTGTGGGGTTTGTCTCCGGGAGTATCGCAGCCTTCGTCGCTATCGTCGATGGGAAGCGGAGCATCCAGGAAGCTGAGCTCCGCAGGAGGCGTCGAGCGAGGAGCGTTTTCCGCCAGTAGCCTGCCCGGCGCGTTGCTATAGAAGTCCATCGTCTCGGAGGGTGCGTGAATGATCAGGATGCCGGCGCTGCGAGCGGCCTGGAGCAGCGGTTCCATCTTCTGGGCAATAAGCCCCACCCTGTGCGTGGCCCCCTTGCACCAGTGCTTGTCCCACATATCCGTAATAATGATCGCTGTTTTCGAGGGAACGATGGCTGCTTCAAATTGGGCTTCCACCCACGGTCCGTGCGCATGAAATGGTTGAATCTGGGTGCGCAGCTGCAACTTTATCTCCTCACCATTTGGCCCTCCCGGCGTGGACGCGGACACCGTGAGTACGAGGAACGCGAAAGTCGAAAGCACCAGGACTGGTATTCGCATGGAATATGCACCTATCCTAATCGCAATCCCGGAGGACGTGGGACCGGCTTTGATTTAGCAGGCGTAGTATCTAGAGGAGGATTGAGGTGGGAGGATACGCATGGAAGTGGTTGAAGCATTCAAACAGGCGGGCTTTGCCAATGTTTCCAAAGTAGTCGATACCTATGACTTCGTTGGCAAACATACGCGCTACCGCATGGAGATAAGGCACTACATGTCCGTCAACCGATATGTGGCGACCATCTTTCTTTCCGTGGATCGTGACCAAGACTCCCTGAAGCAGCGAATGGAAATTCTCACGGATTACCCGCATGCTGAGAAGGAGACCTACGAGGCTGCCGTGGGCGATGCGCTAGATTTTCTAAAAGCACTGGAGAGGTAGCTTTAAATCGAGAGGCCGGCCCCCAATCGCTTGGGGAGAGCGGTATGCTGAAAGGCTATGAACTGGCTACCTTCGCTTCGCGCCTTGATTATTTTCGCTGTCCTCATGGCATTTTTTGCAGTTGCCTACTGGGCCTGCGCCGGGCATGCACGCTAAACCGTGCTCAGCGGACCCGGGCTTTGCGCACCGAAAATCAAGCTCCTATTCGCGAAGCCAATACTGCGTGCGGCCCAGCATGGCAACGCCAATAAACCCGCGCACCTTCAGCTTGGTCCCGCCGTCCTCTACCGAGAGCAGGCACTTATAGGTCTTACCGTTCGCCGGGTCGAGTATCGTACCTCCCGACCATCCATCGCCATCCTTCTGGAGATCCCAGAGAATCCGCAGCCCGATCACCGGTTGACCCTTCTGGTCCCCCTCGCAGTCGTCGCAGGTGGGATTTGGGTCAGCGGGGTCCGGATCCACCAGCTTCTGGACCCGCCCGTACAACTTGCCGTTTTCCTCCCAGATAACTACCACTGACTTAGGCTTGCCCGTGGTGTCGTCCATGGTCCGCCACTGGCCGACGGGCGAGCTCGCGGACGCGTCTTCTACGCCCGTTTCCGCCCTGGCCGCGGGGGCGAATACGGATCCGAACAACACCGCTGCCACGAGACACACGATGAACGATCCCATGAAGGTCCTCATATCTTCTTAGCGCCCTTTCCCCCCTGGCAGACACAGCCCCCCGGTCGGCCGGAGCCGCCGCCTCATTCTCCACCCAAATGGAACTCAACATCCAGTTCTATCTCATGTTCCACCCATAAAACGTGAGAATTTTCATCGAAATCGCCCCCATGTTCAGGCAGTGCCCTAGATTGCAACTTAAGCGTGCCGAGATTGGCTCGTAATTCTTAAACTTCACTCTCTCTGAACCAGGCAGCAATGGAATTGGTTGCATAATCGTCTCCGAAACCATTCCCACCGGCCTGCTTGGCCAATCTGGCCGTCGGAGCGGAAGACCCATTCGATCGGGTTCCAGGATCATAACCCGGCAGGATATCCGCGCCCCCTAGCAAGAAGGCAGCAGACGGGAATGACCCGAACGGAGTATCCAAGGGCTAAGATGAGACATGCTCAATAAGATTTGGGACCCGAAGACCGCCCGAATCCTGTGTACGGCCATCATTTTTGCGCTGGGATTGGCTTTTCTACACGCCGCGCGTGAAACCCTCACGCTCTTCCTGTTTGCGATCCTCTTTGCGTACTTCGTTGAGCCGCTGGTCTCCCGGCTGCAAAAGCCGTTGCACGGCCGCGCTCAGGCAATCGTTGCCGTTTACCTCATTTTGATTGCTCTTCTGGTTGGCCTTGGCTTTCTGGTTGGACCGAAGGTTGCCAGCGAAGGCAACGCGCTTGCGACCAGCCTTCCGTCTCTCCTGAACGAGGCGGGTTCCGGCCAGCTGGTCTCCCAGGTGGGTCAGAAGCATGGTTGGAGTGAAGAGCGGCAAGCGCAGATCCAGACCTTCTTCAAAGCGCATAAAGATCTCATCCTTGGCTATGGCGCGGCGATCGGCCAGCGGTTGGCGGTACCCGCGCAGCACATCTGGTGGCTGATCCTTATCCCTATCCTCAGCATCTTTTTTCTCAAAGACGGGCGATCCATCAGCGAAAACCTGGTCGCTATAAGACGTGCCCCGGAGGAAAGAGAGATACTTCGCGGGATCGTGACGGACATACACGGCATGCTTGGCAGCTATATGCGCGCGCAGCTCATTCTGGCTTCGCTCACCATGGTTGTTTACACGGTTGTGCTCAGCATTCTGCATCTGCACTATGCGTTCGTCCTTGGTCCTCTCGCCGGTGTCTTCGAGTTTGTTCCGGTGGTGGGGCCCGCCCTCGGCGCAATCATTGTCTTCGTGATCGCGGTGCTGACGACTTATCCTCACCTGATTTGGCTGGTGATCTTTCTTGGCTTGTGGCGGTTGCTTCAGGACTACGTAAATGCTCCGCGCATCATGGGCAAGTCGCTTGAGATCTCCCCTCTGGTGCAGATCCTGGCTGTGCTGGCGGGAGGAGAAATTGCCGGGGTCGTCGGTGCTCTGGTCTCGGTACCGGCGGTCGCTACATTCCGCATCCTCTGGAAACGCCTGGCCAGAGGCAAGGGAGCCGATGCCCCGATGGTTCCGCCGGTGGTTCCAATGACCGCCGAAGTATCCCCGCGCTAGGCGCTAAGCCGAATCAAAGGTGCCCATCCTCTCGCAATGACGTGGCGCGAATATCACGAAGCAACCAAGCATAGCGTGGAGTCGCTGAGGAGAATGCGGCGGCTTCTCGACTGGGCCAATATGCCTGAACCGTTTCGCTATTACCGGGGCGTCCCGGTCCTCGATCTGCCGGCAGATCCGCCCGTCCCTCAAACACCTGCGCTTGACGTGCTTGCGGGCGCCTCCGGCACTACGCCGGCAAGTGACGGGCCGGCTTTCCTCTCCCAACTCCTCCTCTACTCTGCTGCCATTAGCGCCTCCAAACGTGTTCCGTCCACCGGAGACAGCTACGCGCTCAGAGTGAATCCGTCCTCCGGAAATCTGCACCCGACGGAATTCCACTTCCTCACCCGTGGCCTGAAGGGGTGGCCAGACGGGCTCTATCACTATGATCCATCCAGGCACATGGCGGAGCAGCGCGGACTCGGCGATTTCGGCATAAAGCTAGCCGGCAACCCTGCGCCCATCGTCTTCATTTTGACCAGCATTGCGTGGCGCGAGGCGTGGAAGTACGGGGAACGCGCATATCGATACTGCTTGCACGATATAGGCCACGCCTGGCAAGCGCTGGCACTCTCCGCGGAAGCTATCGGATGCCAGAGCTCTGCGCAAGGATGCTTCCCGGACGACGAGGTGGCGCAGACCCTCCACCTTAACAGCGACGAGTGGCCGATGCTGATCGTCAGCCTGCACGGCCAGTCCATTCCAGTACGCGAAGCAGACACAGGCACGGCTGCCTGGTTCGGCGGGCGGGCAAACCAGCTTTCGAAGCAGACGGTTGCTCACCCGCTGATTGACAGCATTCACTTCGCCACCAAGCAAAGCAGCATCGGAGACCGTGATGCCTCCTTCGTTGAGGCGGCACGCCCGGGTTCCGGCGAGGTCAACCTGCCTGCTCCATCTTCGTCGGCTCGCGGCTTTGGCGAAGTGGTGCGCATGCGGCGCTCGGCGCTCGACTTTCTGGGTGGAGAGCAATCGATATCTTTGGCTCAACTCTCGGCGCTCCTCGCTGTAACAGCCCTGCCGTTGGCCGCTGATTTTGCAGGTACACGATTTATCCAGCTTTTCTTGTATGCTCATCGCGTCGATGGGTTATCCCCCGGCATCTACAGGTTCCTGGCGGCACAGGCTGAGTTGGAGCAGGTCAAACGTGGCGATCAGCGCGTAGCGGCCGCTGGTCTAAGCCTCGGTCAGGACCTCGCCGGAAATGCCTGCGTGGCTTTTTCGATGATCGGCGATCTCGACCGTGCTGCTCGTACCTATGGCGACCGTGGTTATCGCTATGTGCATTTTGAAGCGGGCGCTCTTGGCCACCGTCTCTATCTCGCTGCGGAAGCACTTGGACTGGGGGCAACCGGCATCGGCGCCTTCTACGATGACGAGGTGCACCGTTATCTCGACGTGTTACCTAGCCAGGGACAGGTTGTATACCACTTTGCCATCGGTTATCCGATTCCCGATCCGCGTGTGTCAGCATTCAACGAGCCATAGGAAGCACGTAGTAGGCATACTTGTGCATCTCTCCGGCTGGCTGTAACGAATGAAACGGGAGACGCACCATCGATCAAACGCCCGCGGGGGGAATCGCGGCCACGCTAGTCCCCTCGCCGCACACGAGGTGATGACATGGCACGCCGAGACCGAACGTCTGGACTGATCCACTCCACCGGCATGAAGGACCTAACCGCGGCTAAGTCAGATTGGTCGCGACGATTATTTCCTCCACCCAAAAAGCAAGCTGTTCAGGACATGCCGATGATGGCCGCGCGGGCACTAGTCCGCGCCGTCAGCCCAACACCTGCAGACAACGTGATGGGGATAGGGGTCGGGGAGAAGATCAGCGGCGGAAGGCACACCGGAGTCTGGGCCGTCAAATTCTTTGTCCGGCTTAAATATCCGGAGGCGCAACTTGAGACCAGACATCGGCTGCCGAAGTCCATCGATGGTTTGCCGGTCGATGTCGAGGAAACTGGCCTCTTCCGCTCCTTCGCGGCCCCAGCAAAGAAGAGCGCGACGAAAGCGGCTACGCCCAACCCGCGGACAAAGATTCGCCCGGCACAACCTGGCTGCTCAATCGGTTTCAAAGACCCGAGCAACCAGTTCACCATGGCGGGTACATTTGGGGCCCTGGTTCGCGACAGGTCGGGCTCATACATCCTCAGCAACAACCACGTCCTGGCAGATGAGGACCGCTTGCCCTCTGGTTCTCCCATCTTTCAACCAGGCTTGCTGGATGGCGGCAACGCCAACACGGACCAGATTGCGGAACTCACCAAAGCGGTGGCACTCAAGGTCAGCGGCTCAAACCATGTCGACTGCGCCATCGCGAAGCTGCTTAAGCCCTCGCTGGCAAACAACGAGATCCTCTTTATTGGAGCACCTGAGGGGACAGCAGATGCTGAAATCGACATGACTGTGCACAAGTTCGGTCGTACGTCCGGCTACAGCGTAGGACGCATATCCAGCATAGATACAGACGTTAAGATCCAATACGAGACCGGAAAGCTAACCTTTACCAGCCAGATAATCATTGTTGGGTTGAATGGGGAATCGTTCAGCGCGGCGGGCGATTCCGGATCGCTGATCCTGGAGCGGTCCTCCAATGACGCCGTCGCTCTCTTGTTCGGCGGTTCCCCCAGTCATACAATTGCGAATCACATAGGGGATGTGTTGCAAGCTCTGAACGTCAAGCTCGCCTAGCCAGTGAATGCGGGAGCCAATAGACACAATGTTAACGGAAGAGGAAGCTCGCGCAGTCAAAAGCCGCCACTCGGCGGATTTGTTGGCTAAGCCCGGTGTCTCCGGGGTCGGCGTTGAAAAAGACGAGGACGGACAATTCGTCCTCGTCTTACACCTGGACGCAGACCATCCTGAGGTTGAGCAGGAGCTGCCGAAAGAGATTGAAGGCTGTCGCGTGAAACTCGTTCGCAGTGGCCCGTTCCGTCCCCTCTATCGATGACTGCAAAACTACTGTCCGGGTCCCTCAGCGGCTAAAGCCGGCTAAATTTAACAGACGTCATGTACGGCCTCGAGGCCGTACCCTTCAGAAGAGCGAGTTTTCCCGCAGCTTCCCGCGACAACAAAGGCTGGGTGGCCCATTCAAGCCGTCCTTTGGCTTGAGTGGGATAGTGGCTCTCGATGTGCCATTTCCGGTTGGCCGCCGCCCACCCAAGGGAAAAAATTCTCCAGAAGGGCACGGGATATCTACATTTTCGTGAGCCCTGGGTATGATCCATCGAGCTTCGGCTTTGCGTTTTGTTTTGTATCACGGCACGACTAAACAGCTTGCGGAAAAACTCATTTTTCTGAAGGGTACGGCCTACCTCGCCGTAGCGAGCATCACTCCGCTGAAGGGTACGGCCTTCAGGCCGTACGTAAATGCTTAGCCATGAATCCGGCTTTAGAAGCCGCTGAGGGACAATTCCCCCTCGCCTGCCCCGGCCTGCCGTGGGAAGCAGCACTTTTTCCGCGGGCTGTTTAGTCGTGCCCTGCTGAAGAATTTTTTCCGTTGGGTGGGCGCGGCCGACCAGAAATGGCACATCGAGAGCCACTATCCCACTCAAGCCAAAGGACGGCTTGAATGGGCCACCCACCATTTACGGCATGACTAGTCGCGCACAACAAGGTAGGACGAGGGCTTTAGCCCCTGCGTCGCTATTTCCGTCTCCCTTCGGCTTCGGCCAGCGTTCGGCAGCGCAACCTGCGATGAGGACATTATTTTTGCAGCATTCAATAGCCGGGCCGTATCCGGTCTCAGCGATGAGGGCTTTAAAGCCCCTGAGGTACTTTTTCCCGGAAGCCTATGGGGCTCTGAGGGGTAGAAAAGAACCGAAGGTCACCCGACGCAGTCAGTCCCGAAGGGACGGGACAATCTGTAGCCCGGCACGGGAGTGCCGGGTGGGATTTCACGCAAATCGAGTCCCGAAGGGACGACACAAGGGGAGTTCTCACGCAAACTCTTTAGCCCCTGCGTCGCTATTTCCCTCTCCCTTCGGCTTCGGCCAGCGTTCGGCAGCGCAACCTGCGATGAGGACATTATTTTTGCAGCATTCAATAGCCTGGATTTCTGATAAACCTGCCTCTCTCTGCCCGTAATCTGTGAGAAATTCAGGCCGGGGGATGAGACCTATCAGCCCTCCTACAAATATTTGAGCAAATGCAGGGTGAAATACGCGGCCTGCCTGGCGGCAATGGGGCTCAGCCTGAGGTAGTCATCGTTGGGCGCTTCCTGCGCGACATTGCTGCCCCCGCGGATGACCAGGTAAGGCACTCCAAATGTCTGGCAGACCCGGCCCAGCGGGGCCGACTCCATTTCGACGATATCCGTGTGAAAGCGCGCACGCAGCGAGTCGATGCGTTGCTCGGTCATGCCGAACAGGTCGGCGGACGCCACTACGCCGCGCCGCACCTTTATCTCATAAGTCGCGCCATTGGCCGTAACCTGCGGGGCTCGATACGTTGCCATGGCCTGGTCGGCGAGTTTGAGTAGCCCGGCAGGCGGTGACAGCTTATTTTCCACCTCGGCGCCATTCACCGGGCTATTGAATGGCCGGTAGACCATGCCATTGCGCGTCAGGCTGCCGTAGTCGTGCTCATACAAGGTACTGGCAACGATCACGTCTCCGGTTCGAAGTTGCTGGTTAATGCGTGCGCCCGTTCCGCTCATCAACACCAGCCGCGGTTTGAGTTCGGTAAGGAACAGCGTGGTCGTCATGCCGGTGTAGACCTTACCGATGCCGGTAATGGCCACAATCACGGGCTTTCCATCGATCTCCCCCTGCCAGTAAGGGATCCCCCATAGTTCCTTCTTCGCAGCGTTCTTCATCGCTGAGACGAAGACTGTGATCTCCTGCGGCACCGCGCCGAGAATCAGAATCTTGTCGCTGGGGCTGTAATACACAGGCTTGTCCTGCGCCTGGAGCGCCGTAGCACATAAGCCGATCAAGCTCAGCAGGATTCCCCACCGGAGCCGCCATGGCATGGAGGGGCCCTTAACCATCCAACGTAAGTGGACGTGCATAGTCCTCGCTCTGGATTCAGATGAGTGTGATGTTATCCAGCCCATGCGAGAATGACAACCAACAACAAACATTTGTGCACAACACTTTGCCACCAAGGACGATAGGGGCGAGAAAATCTCCATGACATTTTTCAGGTCCGGCAAATCGAAGTCAGCTTACCTTGGTTGTTTCCTGCTCGGTCTTCGCCTGATGAGCGCCTCGATTGGCGTCGCGCAGAAGGCGCAAGTCGCGGCGGCTCCGGAGCAGCGCACGGTGAACGCTTTTGACGCAGCCAGTAAGAACCCCTTACAACTGCGGGTGTTTTTGCAGGGGATGCCCAAAGGTGGTGATCTGCATCTGCATTTGAGCGGCGGCACAGTCTATTCCGAGACCCTCATTCGCGACGCCGTACAGGATGGGCTGTGCGTGAAGATGGCAACCATGACCCTATTCAAGCCGCAGGATACGTGCGGTGAGGGCGCGGTGCCCGCCGGCAATGCGTTCAAAGACCAGTTTCTTTACGACGCTCTGGTCAATGCCTTCTCCATGCGTTCCTTCGTGCCATCGTCGGGAATCAGTGGACACGATCAGTTTTTTTCCACCTTTGACCGCTTCCAGGCCCTGGGCAACGCGCATGTCGGTGAGTGGGTCGATGAGATTACGACCCGTGCCGCGGAGCAGAACGAGCAATATATTGAAGCGATGTACACGCCCGCGTTCGCGAACGCGGCCAGGCTCGGATATCAAATTGGTTGGAGCGGCGACTCTGTCGAAGACATAAAGAAAACCTACGATGCTTTGCTTGCCGGCGGTTTACGCGACGAGATCGTTACCGATCGAAAGGAGCTCGACACCATCGAGGACACACGTGCGGAGCTTCAACATTGCGGGCAAACGCAGCCCAAACCTGGTTGTTCCGTCAAGGTGCTCTACCTCTTTCAGGTGCTGCGCGGCTTTCCGCCACAGCAGGTCTTCGCGCAGACGTTGCTGGGATTCGAACTCGCATCGGTCGATCCGCGCGTCGTTGGCTTGAACTTCGTGATGCCGGAAGATGGCTACCTCTCCATGCGGGACTATCATCTGCAGATGAAGATGCTCGACTATCTGCACGGCATCTATCCCAAGGTCCGCATCACCTTGCACGCGGGTGAACTCGCGCCGGGCATGGTGCCACCGGATGGGTTGAAGTTCCATATCCGTGAAGCGGTCGCGCTGGGCCATGCAGAGCGCATCGGTCATGGGGTCGATGTGACGTATGAAGATCGGCCCCAGGAACTATTAAAGGAGCTGGCCGCGAAACACATCATGGTCGAGATCAATCTCACTTCCAACGATGTGATTCTGAACATCAAGGGCAAAGACCATCCGCTCTCCCTTTACCGCGCAGCCCATGTGCCGCTGGCACTTTCGACCGATGACGAGGGAGTCTCCCGTATTGACATCACGCACGAATATGAAAAGGGCGTCGAGGAGCAGGGGCTCGGCTATCTCGACCTGAAGAGCATGGCCCGCACGTCGCTGGAGCACTCATTCATTCCGGGTGAGAGTCTCTGGGCTGCGCCCGACAACTTCAACCGGCGCAAATCAGCGTGCGCTGGACCCATTACGCCTCAGAACAACCCTGCTCCAGCCTGCGCGGTGCTGCTCAAGTCGAGCGACCGCGCCGAGGCGCAGTGGGAACTGGAACGCCGCTTTGCCGTTTTCGAATCGTCCACTCATTAGGCGATCCGTCACATTTTAGTGGAGGCTGCGATTGGATCGGTATACTTCCCACATCGTATCGCCTTGCGAGGTCCCAACCCATGAGAAGACTGGCTCTCCTTCTGCTGCTTGCCATACCGCTGGCTGCTCCCGCCCAGGACAAGAAGCCACCCACCACCCTTCGCGGCGTCCTGCTGGAGCAGTTGCGCACCACTCACGACCAGGAGGATTGGTTCGTCCCGGCGAACATAGCCGTCGCGGGCCTCACTGCTGAACAGGCCAAATGGAGCCCCGGAAAAGGCAATCACTCCGTCGGCCAACTGGCCTACCATATCTGGTATTGGGACGACAGCTCGCTGGCCCGGTTCAAAGGCGAAAAGCGTCCCCCTTTCGACGGAAACAACAACGAGACCTTCGACAACTTCACCGCCGCGCAATGGGATGATCTGGTGAAAAAGCTCAACCAGGTGTTGACCGATTGGGAGATAGCGGTCGAAACAGCCGACGACCAGAAATTGGCTCAGAACGCCTCCCTCATCGCCCATGTGGGAGCACACAACGCGTATCACGTTGGCCAGATTCTTTATGTGCGGAAGCTGCAAGGTGTCTGGGATCCGAGCAAGGGTGTGAAATAAGCTAACGATGCGCGATGCGGATTTTGGTTCTCAAAGGTGGCGTGGAGCCGGCCGTCCAGGATCTTTCTTAATCGCGCTTGCCGGCTCTGTTTTCATTGGAAAACCGCGTGCTTCGAGCAACGTCCGCGTCCGAAATGTCCCTCTGGTCAGCAAGCTGCCCTGCGATGTCTTTGGAGACTTTTTCCAAATGCCGTCTGAGGTAATGGTGCAGTGTTTCTTCAGGCTTGTGCGGGAACATTTTCAATCACTTTCAGAAGCTTAGGTGGGGCCGAATCAAACACTCCGGCTCTATAAAACACTGACAGCGATTCTCCTCGTTCCCCTCATCGAGTCCCTCCCCCGAAAGAATCGATGAAGTGTTCTCAGAGAATCGCCGCTTGTTGATGAGCATACTGGGTCTGGCGCAGTTCGCCATAGTTCTTGCGTGACAAGCGGGCACTTCGTAGTTGTATGCTGAAAGTCCGATTCCCGGTAACGTGACTAACTTTTGTGGGACAAGTCGGAAAAGGCCCATGGCTGAGCCCTGGGGAGACGACCTCCAGGGTGTCAAACCGAATACAAAGGCTAAAACTGGAAGGTACTTTGCTCAATCAACTCATCCAGGCTTGCGGCCTGGCTTAAGGTCAAGCGCAATTCTGCTATGAGGCCCCGTGAGTCTGCCACTTCTTCGCCTTCCAGTACATCAGAAAGAACGTCACACAGACGTTTGAGAGCAGCAGTCAATTGCAGATTATTCGCGATAAGTTTTTCCACCATAAGCCCCGCTTGAACGCTTGCGGTCTGTTTACGAGGGGCAAATTCCAACAGCTTCCCGCCTGGCTTGGGTTCTTCGGATGACGAAGACGTTTGAGGCTGGTTGTGTAGCAACTGTGTCCTCACCTTGATGCGGGTGGTGCCCAACAGGCGTAAAAACCGGCTGGATTTCGCAGTCCCCAGTATTCGCGTGTCTCTCTACCCTTACTGTTCACTTTTGCTCACTTAGTTTGATTAAGCTGATACCCGGGCTGAAACAGGGCCAATGAATGTGTGGCATTCTGAGTCCTCGTAAGATCCTTGATAACCCTGCAATGGGAACACTAAATTAACCCAAGGAGCCTCGATGCGTTGGATCGCCGCCATCCATATAACCGCCCTGGCTGTCGCGACAGCAGGCGCGCTGACCGGAGTCCCTGCACCGCAGTTGCCTGGCTTCCACGCGATTCACCAGTCGGACCTGCGTCGCGATCTCACCTACATCAGCTCGGACGAGCTTGGCGGCCGCATGAGCCTCCAGCCCGGAGACGAACTCGCTACCAACTGGATTGCCGGCCAGTTCGCCAAAGCCGGCCTTCAGCCGCCGGTGAAGGGAGATACCGGCAAGCTCGGCTACCTGCAGCCCTTCACCCTCATTGAATATCGCCCCGATCGTAACGCCTCCTCCGTCACGCTCACGCGCGCGCGGCAAAACAACGGTCTGGCATGCTCCGGAGGTAGTCGGGAGCTTACAAGCATGCGGTCGATCTTACCGCGCCTGTCCTGTTTGCGGGCTTCGGCATCACCGCCCCCGAGCTTGGCTACGATGACTACTCCACCATCGATGCCCGCGGAAAGATCGTACTTATCTTTGATCATGAGCCGCAAGAGGATGATCCCCGCTCGATTTTCAACGGAACCGGGAACACGCGCTACGCCACCAGTCGAGTGAAGGTCCTGAATGCGCAGGCACATGGAGCGGTGGCCGTGGTCATCGTGGCGGAACCGAATCGCAAACACCTTACCAGTGCGGAGCGCATCGCGCGCATCGGCTCCAGCGCCGTGCGGCCAATCCCCTTACCCCTCCAGGCCATCCAGGAGGACGAGGTGCGTATCCCATCGGCAATCGTGTTGGATACGGTGGCCGCGGAGCTGTTTGCCACCACGGGTACGACATCGGGCGCCGCACAAACCGCAATCGATCGCGACCTTAAGCCTCAATCACGGCCATTATCAGACACCACGCTCACCCTCCACTTCCGCAACAGCTCCGAGCGCACTGCGGTTACGAATAATGTAGCGGGCCTGCTTCCGGGCAGCGATCCGAGGCTGGGGCAAGAAACCATCCTGATCACGGCGCACCACGATCACGACGGCATGGCTCCATGTGCCGACCCCGAGCATCCGCCGGCCAGCACACCGCCCGACCCCCATCCCTGCCCGCAGATATGGCACGGCGCCGATGACAACGGTTCGGGCACGGTAGGCGTGGTCGCGCTGGCGCGCGCCTTCGCCGCCAACCCCACCAAGCCCAGGCGCTCCATCCTCTTTGTCGTTTTCGCCAGCGAGGAGCGCGGCCTACTTGGCGCCTACTGGATGGCGGCCCATCCCCTGCGTCCGCTTGCCACCACGCGGGCGCAAATCAACTTTGACATGATTGGCCGTGACGAGGCGCCGAGCCCGCAAACAGACGGACTCATCCAAATCCCAAGCGACACCACCAACCGGCTCAACCTGATCGGCGCGCTCTACTCGCCCGATTATGACCGCACGGTCAAGGAGCAGAACAAGGCGGTGGGTCTCACGCTCGATGACCGGTTCGACCACGAGTCGGCGCTCAACGTCTTCTTTCGCTCCGACCAGTTCCCTTTCGTACTGCACAACATTCCAGCCTTCTGGTGGTTCACCGGGTTTCATCCCGACTATCACCACACCACCGACACGGTGGATAAGATCGACTTCGCCAAGATGCAAAAGATACTGGAGCTCGCCTATCTCACTGCGTGGCAGTTCGCCACCGAACCTACGCCGCCGCGCTTTGTGGCCAATCCATCCGGCGCTCCAAATGCTGCCAAATAGTGTGACCTACGCGGTCCCGCTTGGTGGCACAAGCAGCCGACCATATTCTTCACACTCGTAATTGAGGATTTGAAGAATGCGGGACGGGCGCTCAAGGAGAGCCTCATGACAAGAAAAATCAAGCGAACCACCCACTTTGGAGGCATGGGCATCCTTCTCGCCCTTCTCTCCGCCACAGTGTGTGCGCGATCCGCTGATCTCCCACCCGCATTTGAAGCGGCCGATGTGCGTGTAAGCCCTCGTCCCACCTACCCCGGCTTTGAAGGCGCAGCATTGCGCGGCGACCGGTATATTTTGCGGCATGCAACCCTGGTGGATCTGATCGCGATCGCCTACAGCGTGGACGCCGTTTATATAGTGGGAGGGCCCATTTGGCTCGAAGCCGACCGCTTCGATATAACCGCCAAAGTTCCCCCCACAACATCGCCGGGGACCATGAAGCTCATGCTTCAGTCCTTACTGCACGATCGATTCAAACTCGTGATCCATACCGGGAGCAAGCCTATGCCGGCCTTCGTGCTCACCACCGGAAATGGTAAGCCGAAGCTGAAGGAAGCGGAGGGTTCGGGCGATGCTGATTGCAAACACGACGAAAGGCACCCCGTGCCCGGCAAGGCGCGGTACAACATATATTCCTGCTACCACACGACCATGGATGAATTTGCGCGCGATTTGCAGGACTGGGCCGGGGATGTTTTGACCGATCCGGTGGTGGACTCGACCGGCCTGAAAGGATCCTGGGACTTCGATATCAAGTGGACCCCAGAGAGCCTGATGCAAGGAGGCGGACCTGGGGGCATTTCTATCTTCGACGCGGTGGACAAACAACTGGCGTTAAAGCTGGAACACCAAACGGCTCTCAGACCTGTGCTCATCGTCGACAGCGCAAATCAGAAGCCGACCCCAAATCCGCCCGATCTGGAAACAATTCTTCCTTCGTTACCACCGCCGCGATTTGATGTGTCAACGATTAAACCATCCAGGCCGGGAGCGACGTTTGACGGGAGCATTACCGTCAACCAAATCGAGGTGCGGGGAGTCACGCTCAAATTTCTCATCGCTTTTGCGTGGGAACTTGACCCAGACGATGAGGAGGAACTTGCGGGCGCACCCAAATGGCTGGATGTGGATCGCTTCGATATCCAGGCCAAGGTGGCCGGCGACGCTCCAGCGATCGTTGAGGCAAAGGCCCGGCACATCAGCAGGGAGGACATTCGTATGATGTTACAAGCGCTTCTGGCCGATCGTTTCAAGCTTGAAACCCACATGGAAGACAGACCCGTCTCCACATATACTCTGGTTGCGGTCAATCCGAAGCTGAAGAAGGCGGATCCGTTAAGCCGCACCCGATGCCCTGAAGCCCCGAGCCCGGACGGAAAGGGTCCGAGGTCAGCGACCCCGGTACTCAACCGGCTGGTCTCCTGTCAAAACATCACCATGGCGCAATTTGCAGACGAGCTGCCCTGGATCGCAAACGATATCCGCAGGCCGGCTTTGGATGAAACTCATCTCAAGGGCTCGTGGGACTTCACCCTGAGTTTCAGCACCCCTAATCTGACATCCGACCCATCTACCGACCCAGTTGGTGCTCTCTCATTTTTCGATGCCCTCAGCAAGCAGCTCGGTCTTAAATTGGAGAAGCATAGGCGTCCAGCGCCGGTGCTGGTGATCGATCACATAGAAGAAAAGCCAACCGAGAATTGACGGATCGACTGAGCCCGGGTCGTGGCCCAGAGCGTGCCTTCGACACCCGGGTCTAACTACTATCCCTCTTCGCTCGCCGCAGCGCCCCGGATCCGGCGCCCAGCAGGAAACATTGGCCAGCACCCCAAAAAGCCACCTCCAAAGCCCGTCATATCGGGTCGACACCCTCACTTTCATGCCCCATTGTTCCTGGGACCCCGCCAACGGGTTATTGTAGTAGTCCAGGGGCAAGCGGGGACAGGCCGCCACTTGCCCCCTGGTAGTTTAGGATGTCCATTACGAACCCTTTGACTTTTTGGAGCCGCCATGTCCGCGCAAGCTTTGGCAATACAGGCTAAAGAGCTTTTTCACTACCTTTTTGAGCAAGCGTCGCTGGGAATTGCCGTGGAAGACCTCGACGGGACGCTTTTGCTTGCTAACCCCGCACTTTGCTCCATGCTGGGGTACGGGCAGAACGAACTGTGTGGTATGAACTGTTCCCAATTTGCTCATCCCGAAGATTCCAAGGACGATTGGGCTCTCTTTGAGCAGCTCCGTGCCGGCATCATCGATCAGTACTCGCTGGAAAAGCGCTACGTGAGGAAAGATGGCACCAAGCTTTGGGGAAGTTTGAATGTCTCTCTTTTGAAGAACGTCGTTGGCGGATCGCCCCTGGTCTTTGCCTTTTTGGAGAACATCACGGAAAGGAGGCAGACAGAAGATGCCTTGCGAGATAGCGAGCAACGCTTTCGTTTGGCGGCCTACGCCGGAAAAATGTTCTCCTATGAGTGGGATGCCGCCACCGACCTAATCGTGCGATCAGGAGAGTACGCCGAGATGCTGTGCACCGATAAGGAGGCCGAGTTTACGACGGGTCAACAAACCGCGGCTAAGATTTACCCCCAAGACCGGGAAAAGGTCTCCGCCGCAGAGGCTGCGCTTAGCGTCGAGAAGCCCGACCTTCGTGTCAGCCATCGCATGGTACGCCCCGACGGGGCGACGATTTGGGTGGAGCGAACCGGTCGTGCACACTTCAACGAACAAGGCCAGATGTTGCAAATTGTAGGCATGGTAGCGGATATTACGGAGGCCAAACTGGCGGAAGCGGCGCTCGCAGACGTGAGCCGCAGACTGATTGAGGCCCAGGAACAGGAGCGCAACCGGATCGCCAGAGAGCTTCATGATGACATCGGTCAACGTCTCGCACTGCTGGCCATCGAGTTAGAGCAACTTCACCAGAACCCTCCGGACTTGCCTGAAATCCGTCGCCGTGTGGGCGAATTACACAAGCAGGCCCTGGAGATAACAGGCGATACCCAAACCTTGTCGCACGAGTTGCACTCGACCAAACTGGAATATCTGGGACCGGTTGCCGCTATGCGAAGCCTCTGCCAGGAGCTCGGGGGTCAAGCACAGATAGAGATTGACTTCAAAAGCCAGGACTTGCCTGGCCCCTTGCCGCAGAATGTTTCTCTATGCCTCTTTCGAGTCTTGCAAGAGGCCCTCCACAATTCGGTAAAACACAGTGGGGCGCGGCGCGTCGAAGTGGAGCTGTGGGGAACGACGGATGAGATTCATCTGCTGGTGAGTGACGCCGGCGTAGGTTTTGACAGCGTTGCAGCAAAAGGGGGGCGCGGGCTTGGCCTGGTCAGCATGGAGGAGCGGCTGAAACTCCTGAAAGGAACCATTGCAATCGAATCAGAACCCCATCGTGGTACTACGATCCACGCTCGGGTGCCCCTCGACCAGGAAAGCGACTGCAGCATTGCGCCAGGTCAGAGTCCCGCGGCGTAGTGGTGAACGCATTTTTGCTAATACTGTGGTCCGCCCGGTTGCAAACCAACGGATGAGTGTTCTGCACAGATTCTCCGGTAGATGTGGCTATCCTGTTCCCGCTGGAAGTTGTTCAAGACGTACCCGCACAGAATATCCACGTTGCAAGTCCTGGCTATCTCGTCCGTGAGGTGTTCGACCTGGATCGCCGCATCCGCCTTACCTCGCGCCCACAACGTGGGTGAAAATTCACCACAAGCAGCAACACGGGACTGCGCACCCTTCGCGAGCTTGGCCGCTGAGGCAACTAGATCGCCAAAGATCTGCAGGAATCGGGCCGGGTCGGGCAAATCGTTCACCATGAACGTCGAGAGCGCCTCGTCCACATCCAAAGAGAGATAGAGCCCTTGTTCCATAGCAGCCACGCCATCTACGCCACGTTCCATCAATTGCTGAAGAAGACCCTCGCGGTGTGACTTGGTCGCAACCGCGATCACTGGGTCTCCGGCCTTGAGAGCAGCTTCGATAAAAGAAGTAAGGCCCAATAGAAACGCTGCGTCATCAGAGTAAAACTGAACTTCGTGCCTGTGAGGGATCTCAGCCCTTCCCGATACAGGCGACGGGCGAGCTTCCTGGTGGAACGCGCCGGTCCAGTGGTGACGCGATAGTCCCTTACTGATAAACTGCCTACCCTGACAAACCGCGTCCACCGAGGCTAACAGTTCGCTTCCAGCGTGTGATTTGACAACATAGCCCAATGCGCCCAAGCGGAAGGCCTCCTGCGCCAGATCAACAGAAGATTCCTGACTCATCATGAGTATTTTGCATGGAGGCCAGAGCTTGCGGATGCGTCGAGCCACTTCGATCCCATTGAGCGAGGGGAGCCCGATGTCGAGCACAATCAAGTCCGGTTGCAGTGTTTCGGCTCTGTGAACTGCTTCTAATCCATCTGAGGCTTCCCCGATGATCTGCAGATCCTGCCTTCTCCCTAGCGTCGAACGTATGAATCGCCGGAACGGTTCGTAATCGTCGACAATGAAAACCCGGACTGCTGGCGCTTCCAAGTGGCCTCCGCCTCCTCACCGTTCAAGACCCCACTCCACGGGAGCGTCGTTTCTGAGCTCTATAAGGATTTCATGCGCCGCTATTGCGTTCGTTGCGCAAGCGCAAAATCCGATTATAGTGCCGAATACTGAGCGGAGACTCGACATATGAACCATCCACCTATGGGCCGGCTACCGTCATGGCTGCAGTGACTCGCCTTTGAGGAAGGCTGCGATGTGTTCATTGAGAAATTTCTCATCCGCCGGACTTGCCCCAGCCCCAG
This sequence comes from uncultured Acidobacteriaceae bacterium, assembly GCA_963788515.1. Lineage (GTDB taxonomy): Bacteria > Acidobacteriota > Terriglobia > Terriglobales > Acidobacteriaceae > PALSA-350. The sequence continues at coordinate 47,284 of CAWBGZ010000011.1, read as the reverse complement.
CGGGGTGCCCCCAGAGCGAAGGAATGGGTTCCAGTGTGCAGTGAGGAATAAACGCCGCTTCATAGCGGGCATCGGTGACCGGAAAATACAGGTCCGTCGCCGACGGCATGTAGAGTACTTGGGCCTTGATCGACCCCAGCGCCTTCCCGACGTCTCCGTCGAAGCCGGGAGTGGCTCCCACGTCGTGCCGTTCCCAGGTGTGCATCTGCAAAATGAGATTGTTCGCGTCTGCGCCGGGAATGAAGTTCGTCTTGTAATGCTCCACCACCTGCGCGAAGGTGGTTCCGGCTGGCTCCTCGGATTTCCATAGCTCCTGCCGCCACCACTCCTGAGAAAAAAGCCACGCGGTCCACACCAGCGAAAATGCCTGGATGCCCTTGACCGGTTCCTCAGTGTAGTCCCCGCCCTTGAAGGCTTGGTCGGTGGTCAGCGCGGTGATCTCGCTCTCTAGGCGAACAATGCCGTGGCCGTAGGTCTTGGCCGTGCCCGAGGTGGCGACGATGCGGTCCATGTATGCGGGATAGGAGACAGCCCATTGAAAGGCCTGCTGAGCGCCCATAGAGAAACCGATCACGGCTCGGAGGTGGCGGACGCCAAGCTCCTGGGTCAGCAGCTGATGCACCGCTTCCACATTGTCGCGGATCGTGGTGACAGGAAAGCGTGGTCCGTGCAATGGCTCCGGTGTGTTGCTGGGCGACGAAGAGCGTCCATTACCAAACAGCTCAGAGGTAATCAGGAACTGGCGCCCGGGGTCGAGCGCCTTTCCCGGCCCGATCAGCCAATCGTAACCGCGCATATCCGCCATGTAGTGCGAAGGCAGAAGGATGGCGTTATCTCCAGCCGCGTTCAGGTGTCCATAGGTGCCGTAGACAATCTTCGCTTCCGGCAGCGTGACCCCATTTTCCGTATGAAAGTTGTGGATCACGAACGTGTGCTCGACTGGCTCAGGTTTCGCGGGTGTCGTTTGCGCGCACGCTGCGAGCGAGCAGGAAGCTATCAGAATCCAGGCAATCCGTTTCATGGTGGTCGTCTCCCCGTTACCGCAATGGAGGAAAGAGCGGCGGATCATTGCGCTGCCGGCAGCCTGTGCGTGGGCAAACCGGGAGAGGACAAACGGCACAAGAAAGAGGCTTCGAGGAATTCGCATCCATCTGGTCTTACGAGGAATAACACAACAGTCACCATCGCGTGGATGATGGTGCCTCAAGGCTACGTTGATAGCGGATCTCGTCAACCATTACACCCCACACCGAATCTGTTCGCCTCACACCATCGGGTGCCCATCCATCTGTGTGATAGAAGCGCTCCCCGCGGACGTTTCCTGCCAGCACCCAAAGGAACGCCCTGCGAAATCCGAGTTCGAACAAGCGGCCTCGACCTGCCGTCACCAGGGCGACGCCAACGCCGCGACCCCAATGTGCGGGATCCACATAGAGCGCACACAGCTCTCCATGTTCCGCCAGATCCGGCTCACGCGATGGCGCCGTGGTGGCAAACCCCTGGATCAATCCCTCTTCGACCGCCACGATGGTCCACGGCCTGAGCGGGTCAAGGCTCACAAAGTCATACTTGTCTGCCCGATCTTCGGGGCGAAGTTGGTCGAGATAATCGTCAGGAAGGAGCGTCCGGTAGGCCGCTTGCCATGAACGGACGTGCACACGAGCGACAGCCATTGCATCCTGCGGTTCGGCCGGTCGTAAGAGCATTTCCCAGGATGGCATAAATGCCAGGTTAAAAGACAAGAATCCGGGATCTCGTCGATTTCGGCTAAGCTGAATGGATGACTAGACGTGTGCCGCTCGTTCATTCGATCTACGTTGACAGGCCCCGATGTCGGTGGAAAGGAACCTGCTCCTAGTGGCCGGATCGCCCTTTCTCCTCCGCATCTTCCGCGCGTTTCGCCATCGTGACTTCCGCTTGATGTGGATCGGGGCCTGCGTCTCCACGACTGGCACCTTTGTCCAGCAGTTCGCACAGAGCTGGCTGGTTTACGATCTGACCAAGAACCCGTTTTACCTGGGCCTCGATTTGTTTCTCGGACAGCTTCCTATCATGCTGTTCTCACTCTTTGGCGGCGTCTTCGCGGATCGCATGGATCGCAGAAAGATGCTGCTCTATTCGCAGTACATCCAAATGACGTGCGCGTTCGTTCTGGCCGGCCTGTTCGCCACCCACACCCTGAAGGGGATGGCCTTTATTGCGGTGATCCTTACGCTCTCGTTCATCGTCGGCTGTGGACAGTCTTTTGGCGGGCCAGCCTATTCCGCGCTGTTGCCCGCGTTGGTAAAAGGCGAGGACCTCTCTAATGCGATCGCCATGAACTCGATTCAGTTCAACCTGGCGCGTGTTCTCGGTCCAGCGCTTGGAGGGCTCGCATACACGACATTCGGGGCCACATGGTGCTTCACTCTGAATGGGATCTCCTATATTGCGGTGATCTTTTCCCTGTTCATGATCCAGGTGAAGTTTGTGCCTCCCACATCGCGCGGGTCCATCATGAAAAGTATGGGGGAGGGTATCCACTTCATCCGGCAGCGCGAGGGGTTGGGGCCGCTGGTTGTGTTGGCTTTCTTCACTACGCTGCTCGGCTTCTCCATCACTGGATTTCTGCCCGTCATCGTCCAGACAATCTTCCACAAGGGTCCGGAAACCTACCAGGTGTTGCTCGTATCCTCAGGTGCAGGATCGATCGCCGGCGCGTTGATTGTGGCCGCCATGGAACGGTTAAAGGGACAAGGTCATGTGGCGCTGCTGGCCCTTCTCGCCCTCGGAGCGGCGACCGCCGCCTTCGCCTTTTCCCGCTGGCTCCCGCTTTCCTGCGTCCTGATCTTCGTCGCTGGCGCAGCGATTATGGCATCGGCATCGCTCATGGTTTCGCTGGTCCAGCTGATCGTCTCCGACCAGATGCGCGGTCGGGTCATGAGCGTCTACAATCTCGCCTTCCGTGCCGGAATACCACTCGGGAGCCTGGCTTTGGGCAAGCTGATCCCCATGGTTGGCATCTCCTGGGCGCTCGCCGGTTCGGGAGGAATACTCATCGCGCTCTCGCTATATTTCCTTACCGTCATGAGAAATATCCCAACCTTCCAACCCGTAGCCAAGACAGGACACTGAGAGCCGGAGTATGAACTCGCCGAGAGCTGGAGTATTCACCGTCGACGAGCGGAACCGTATCCGTGATCGTATTCTGGAAGTTGCACATTCCGATGATCGCATCGTTGCCGGGGCTGTGGTGGGTTCATTGGCAACCGATGAAGGCGATCGATGGTCGGATCTCGATCTGACATTTGGTGTCACTCCAGAAGATGAAACGCTGGACGTGCTTGAAGGGCTGACGACACCGCTGGCCAGGGAGTTCGGTGCCGTTCCTCTCTTCGATCTACCTCACCGCGAAACCATGTTTCGGGTTCTGTTGTTGCAGGGATGTCTTCAGGTCGACCTGTCGGTCACTCCGGCGTCCAGCTTCGGTCCGAATGGGCCCAAATTCAGGATCCTGTTTGGCAACTACACGGAAAACCCAGCTATCCCGGCTCCGTCTGCTGCGCACCTCCTCGGGTACGCCGCGCATCATGCGACGCAAGCCCGCTTTTGTATCGAGCGCAGCCGCTTTTGGCAGGCGGAATATTGGTTAAGCGCCGCACGCGATTACGCTCTTAGCCTTGCTTGCCTCCAACGCAATCTTTCTCCCCACTACGGAAGGGGCTTTGACCAGCTCCCTGCCGAAATTCGGGCGCGGGCGCAAGATGCCTTGGTCAGGTCCCTGGATCGCCCCGAACTCCTGCGTGCTCTGGCGTCCGTAGTCAATGGACTTTTGCAAGAGGCTCGGCAGATCACTGGCGGTCCAGCCGAAGTGGAACCTCATCTGCTCGTATTGACAACCCCATGGCCTGAATAGAAACCCTCTTGCTGCAAGCAAAGTCCTGGCGAAGTGTATGCTTGGTGCCGTGTTTGCCCGTGACAAGAACGGGAGCAAACGAAAGGCGGAGGGAACGAAGATATGGAAAGCACTGGCCGGCGTCTGATGTTTCATGGCATGGTTCTGTTTCTACTCGGGCTGATAACCGGTTTCGCAGAGCAGCATTTCGCCAACGTGCGCATGGGCCTCGCCGCACACCTGGAAGGCCTGATGAATGGCATCTTCCTGCTCGCGCTGGGAGCGGTCTGGAAGGAAGTGAGACTTTCCACATCCATAACCTCGGTCGTATTCTGGGTTACGCTTTATGGCACCTATGGAAACTGGTTCATGACCACGCTTGCCGCGGTTTTTGGGACTGCAGCGCTTTCTCCCATCACAGGAGCTGGACATAGCGGGCTGCCATGGCAAGAAAGCCTGGTACTGATTGGCTTCCTTACGGTGGGTATTACGATGGTTTTCTCGTCTGTGGCCGTCCTTTGGGGTCTTCGCGCCAGGGCGTTGGCATGATTGAGTGAACATGGTAACAGTAAGAGCAATCGAGGTTGCAAATTGCAGTGAGTTGACACTTATGTCAACTCGACGTGCCTGGTTTCCGGTCCGGAAAGCGCACCCAGCCATAAGAGCAAGCCTCCGACTGCGAAGATGACGATTTCGGTGTACTCATAAGGCATTCCCAATGCCTTCAGTCCCAGCATATAGAAGGAGGAGAATGCGGGAAGGATCGCCGCCGCGCTGAAACCAATGCCATAGCCGGACGCCCTGACCACGGTGGGAAAACGCTCGTTGATATACGAGGTGACGATCGCCCACGCCGGCGTCGCACACAGATTGATTAAGCACACCAGCAGGATCAGTTGCCAGGCGCTCCGGTAGCCCGACCGGACCAGCATGTAGTACAAGATGGGACCTGCGGTCATCCCTGCGAGGCCCATCAGCGCCAGGATGGTCCTGCGGCCGATCTTCTGACCCAACATGCCGAAAGGAATAAAGCAAACCGCCAACAGGAGATTCGCGACCAATTGCGCGTTGGTGACAACCACACTGTTCACGTGGAGGACAGTCAACAGAACGCCGGGAAGAATGGACGTAACCGCGTTCAGCGTGAACCATACCCCGCTCATTACCAGGAACACTTGCGCCAGGCAGCGGAAATTGTCTCCGTGGAACAGTGCCTTCAGGGGAGACTTAGTCCTTTCCGCTTGGGCCCATACGCTCGTACACCCGTCGCGCTCACCAACGATACCGCCGGACCTCCCAGGGTGGCCCTGTGCTAGAGTTTCGCATTGGAAGGTGTCATATGCGGCATCGCGTCGCAAGGGACTTTGTCCTACAGAAGACTTTCCTCATCGCTGCCGTGCTGGCAACTGCAATATCCGCATCAGGTCAGGCGACCGGCAAAGTTACCGCTCCATCGAGTGAGAATCAACCGCCGTTCCAGTTGAAGGTCACAAGCAACCTGGTCGTCGTGCGCGTCGTGGTGCGCGATGCTCAAAATAAGCCCGTCGAAAACCTCAAGAAGGAGGACTTCCAGCTTTTCGACCGGGGCAAGAAGCAATCCATCAACCAGTTTGCGGTGGAGATTCCCCACCAACAGTCTCCCACTCCAACCCCAGCCGGCATACCGGGGCAGCCATCGAATGCAGTTGCGCCCCCTTCCGCCATGCCGGAACGCTTCCTGGCGCTGTACTTCGATGATCTGAATACCTCGGCCACGGACCTGATGCGGGCGCGGGATGCGGCTGATCACTATCTGGCCGCCAACCTGCGGCCAACCGACCGGGTCGGCATCTTTACTTCCGGGCAAAGTCTGTCGGATTTTACCAGCGATCCGAAGCAAATCCATGACGCCCTATTTAAACTCCATCCCAGCCCTCTCTCTTCGGCTCTGGCTAAGAAACAGGATTGTCCAGATCTATCCGACTACCAGGCCCAGCAGATTATCGATTACGAATTCGATGAGAAAATTGACGCCTGGCAGATAGCGATCGATCAAGCTAAGAATGATCCCAAATGTCTGAGGGTTCCATTGGGTCAACCCGGGGAACCCGAAAGATACATTGCGATGTTGGCGCAGAGCGTCATAGAGCAGGCCCTGACGCAGGTGCGTGCCAATCTGCAGGCGGTGGGACGAGTGGTAAAGTATGTCTCGCAAATGCCCGGCCAGCGCACCGTCCTACTGGTATCCCCTGGGTTTTTATCGCGCAGCGAACAACCTCAATTGGACCAGATCATAGACTATGCGTTGCGTTCGCAGGTGGTCATCAGTTCGCTCGACCCGAAGGGCTTGACCAACGTAACGCGTGAAGGCGATGTGTCTCATAGTTATCTACCGGCCGCAGGCCTGGCGCTTGGGAAGACGCAGGGTTTGGATGCGCAGAGAGAGGCGGAGGTGAGTGACGTGCTGGCGGAGGTTGCGCAAGGCACGGGCGGCGAGTTCGTTCACAACACCAACGATCTGCAAGCCGGGTTCGGCGCGCTGGCGCCCTCTGCCGCGTACTACTTAGCCTTCGATCCCACGGACATGAAGCCAGACGGCAAATTCCACGATTTGAAAGTGGAGTTGGCGCAGAAACATAAGGGCTTCAGTGTCCAGGCGCGGCGCGGCTATTTTGCGCCCAAAAATGCGGCCGAGGCCGGCACAGTCGCCAAGCTGGAGGGAGCAACCGAGCCCGACGCCCAGGCACAGGAGCAGATCCGGGAGGCGGTTCAAGCAAAGACTGAATTGCAGCAGCTGCCGGTCACCATGGACGTGAAAGTCTCTTCCACTAAAACTGGGGCCCGCGAGCTTGCCCTCACGGCGCATCTCGACCCCAGGTCACTCCAGTTTCGCAAGGACGGACAACGCAACCTGAATAACGTTACCTTCGTCTTCGCCATCTTTGATGCAAAGGATGATCTTCTTCAACTGCAGCGAGGCCAGGCCAGGATCGACGTCTCAGACGCAGAGCTACAAGCTATCCTGCGTGCCGGCCTCAAGATGGATTCAACTTTCGAGTTGAAGCCAGGCATCTACCGGGTGCGCGAGGTCGTGACGGATTCTGAGCAGCATCACATGACTGCTGTATCCCGCACTGTGAATGTTTCTACCGAGTGCTGTGCACCTCCCAGGGTCGCGAGCATCCAGCCGGCCGCGTCCCACGACCTCCCCAGCAGCCAGCCGAGCTCTCCCAGCCAGAGTGTAGTTCCATCGACACTTACCAATGCAACCACCTATATTGACTATCCTTTGCGCAAGCTGAGCGCGGTGGTTCCCACCCTGAATGGGATGAAGGCCGACTCCAATCAGGATCAGTTGGCCGGGATCCTCTCCAAAGTTGGAGAGGCGACGGTGAAGTCATTGTCCACGGCGCCTAATTTGTCTTCCCGCGAAGATGTGTACTCCATCGTCCTATCCCGGGACCACGGAATAACGAATAGCGTTTTGGGAATGGAGGAAACGCCCGCACTGCTGGACCTGGAATCGCAGCTACTTCAATCCCGGAGCATCGAGTTCAATTACCTGCTTCTCTTTGATCACCATGCGGATGGTGAGACATCCATCAAGGAGTTGCGGACCGACTTCAAGAATCGGCAGGTGGGCGCATCCATGAATGGGGTCGCTCCGCACGGCTTTGGATTCGCCTATCAGTGGCTGCTGTTATCGCCTGCGAATCAATCCGAGTTACGCTTCCGCTATCTCGGGCAACAGAGAATGGACGATCACAAGACCTTCGTCCTGGGTTTTACGCAGATCCCAAATCAGGTCAAGATACCCGGAACATTCACCTGGGCGGGAAAGGAAGCGCCGTTCTTCTTTCAGGGAATTGTCTGGATCGATCAATCCACGTTTGATGTGGTTCGGCTGCGTACTGATCTTCTGTCGCCCGTCCCAAGCGTCAATCTGCAACAACTGACCACGGAGCTCCACTTCCGTTCCGTGCGCATTCACGGTTTTGGCGCGGATCTTTGGCTGCCTTCTGAAGTGCTCATTCGTACGGTACAAACCGAGAGCATCGTTGAGGAACTGCATCAGTATTCCGGGTACAGATTCTTCCATGCGGAGAGCAGACTCCTCCCATGATTTCTTTCTATCCGGCACGGATCGCAGATTCATGTAGCAGAAACCGCTTCTTGCGACGATTCCCCGCAAGGACGTTAGCGATCGGATGGAAAAGCGCGCCCAGTCCGGGTGCCGTTCGCACCAGGGCTAAAGAGCCGGCGTGAGACCTGGAAGAGAAACAGCAGGTCCCTCCACTACGCTCCTCCGGATTTCCTGCTGAGACTGGTGGCGTTGGCGAACTTCATGCGGCTTTCTTTACGGAAAGCCGCACGCGCGGCCGTCTGTAGTGCCGCGTAGCAGGAAATCCGGTTACGCTCCGGTCGGGATGACAATTCTTTTGCAGGAAATGGCCTCAAAAGCCGTCAGACGATTTGGCTGTCAATGGTCCCGCAGAATTGTCATCCCGAGGAGCGGACTTGCCTGTGGCAAGTCAAGGGACTAATTACAACGGCAACAAAAGTATTGGGTGGCCCATTCAAGCCGTACTTTGGCTTGAGTGGGCGACGAGCCCTCCGCAAACCCGTTTGTCATTAGGAGAGGTTGTGACTTTTTTGATTTTGAGTTTTTGGCACACTCAACCGGAAGGTTTTTCAAAACTTCACAATACCGTGATCCTGAGAGGTTGTGACTTTTTTAAGTTTTGAGTTTTTGGCACACCCAACCGAAAGGTTTTTCAAAACTCCCACAAGACCGTCATCCTGAGCGAAGCGCCTCGCAGATCTATCACTTAACAAAGGGCTTTTGGCGCGCAGTCGAGGGAACCTCGAGGATGCTTGTTGCCCGACGCTCTTCAGAGCTTTCCGGCCACCAAAACCTGAAAGAAATCAAAAAAGTCACAGCCTCCGACCGGAGCGTAGCCCAGTTGAGGGACCTGCTGTTTCTCTTCCAGTTCTCAGGCCGCCACTAAAGCTCTGGTGCGCAGGCTCACGGTTCCGCGTAATACATCGGGTTCGTGCGCACCGTCATTCCCGGTTTGTCTACCTTGACCTCGAGCGAACGATATTCGCTTGGACCAACCGAGGCATCCGAATCGAATGACAGCACGTAATACGACGCAGCATCGGCCATGCAGATGGCAATACCATCGGGAATGTTGTTCTTTTCGATGAGTATCCGGCCGCCGCTCTGGTGGGCAAAAGCCTGCAAACTCAGGCTGCCGGCCGTTACCTCGTCTTCGCTCTGCAGGCCATTGATCAACGCTTTGTCGTGATCGTTGAGCGGCTCGGTCTTACGCAGGAAGTCAGACGGGCAAATCATATTCAGCGTCACCTGCCCTTCCCTCAATGCGGTCGAGATATGCACCAGCTGAGTAAAGAGGTTTCGCTTAAGCGTTGCGTCGTCGTGACGAAATTGCTGATTGTAAAGATGAGGCCACCCGGGCCCAATCCAGATAAGGATGACTCTGCCCGGGACGTTTACCTGCTTCTCCGCCAGCTTACTCAATGCGGAAACAGATTCTATGAATCGTTGGTTTAAGCAATTTAGTTGGCGCACTGATTCAGCAGTAGTTACCACCCCAGGGATCAATAGAGCCTGAAACGTCTCGTTGGGGTTCATCTCGTCCGCACAGCCAATCGCGTGAAGGTTGCTGGCGAGATCCTTAAGGTCATTCAGGAGAACATCGCGGTCACGGGAAGGCTTGCCCACCGTCAATCCCGAATCAGATACGGCCGCAATCGATGTTGGATAGATTAAGGGCTCATGGCTCTGCTTCAGAAACCTCTGGATCTCTTTGCGGTCGTTCGCAATGTCCCGATCCGAGTTGTTCACTGCATCCAGCACCAGGATGAGTTGGGCAGGTACGGTCGCCGCCGTATCGTCCACTTCTTTAAAAGCCACGTTCGTCCTCGGTCTTTGATTCTCGAGTAACGTGAAATCCTGCGCCTTCCAACCGGTAGCTGGCTTTCCGGATGCATCCGTCACCTGCACATTCAAGATGATGCGATGCTGAATCTGATAGGTCCTCTCCCGCTCCAGGTGCGACCGGGGGACCAATTTCGGTGATTGATCGGAACCTTGCTCCGCAGTTTGCCCGGGTTTCGCCGGAGACGACGCAGGAACCTGCGCAGCCAGAGAAAGAGCAACGCATGCGCCCAGTGCGGTCATCCATCGCAATCTTGACAATTTGCGTGGCATGCCAGACATGCTCCGTTATACAGCCGCCTGCGCCCGCATACGCGAATCCAATTGAGCCGCAGATTCCGCATCCAGATAGACCGTCGCATCCGGGTGAGTACGCAGAATGGTCGCCGGGCAATCTGTGGATATCGGCTCTTCCACAACACGCCGGATGATCTCCGCTTTGCGGCTGCCGGGCACCGAGGCAATGATCTTCTGCACCCGAAGCAGCGCGGGCACGGTGAGGGTGATGGCCGACGTTGGAACATCGCCGAGATTTTTGAACCAGCCTTCGGCCACTTGTTGTTCCCGGGTCACACTATCCAGCTGAACGATCTTTACATCGAGCGGATCGCTAAAGTCTGCCTCGGGAGGATCGTTGAACGCCAAATGCCCATTTTCCCCAATCCCCGCCAGGCACAATGGTGGTTTTGCGATACGCAGCTTTTCCGCATAGTCCCGGCAGGCAAGCTGCGGGTCGGGAGCATTCCCATCGATACCAAAGAACTCTTTCATCGCCACCCGCTGGGTCAGATGCTGGCGAAGAAAATAGAGGAATGAGGCCGGATGATCTTCGGGCAGGTCGACATAACTATCCATGTGAAAGCCGAGAACCTGCTTCCAGGCAACATCGGGCATTGCGGTCAATGCATGCAGAGTTTCGATCTGGGAAGCAGCCGCGGCGAAAATAACCGCGACGTCCCCCCCGGCCGAGCCGAACTGACGGAGCGCCTGTGCCACCGCCTGTGCCGCGGCTTCGCCCGCGGCTTTCCGATTGGGGTGAATTTCCAGTTTCAGCGTTCCCACTTGAAGCCGCGTTACTTCTTTGTTCTGGATGGCCATGCATCACCTTCGCAAATATTCGCCTGCCGAGTCTCCCCTATGTTTCCTGAAATCTGCGAGGAGAGCAAATCGAGCCTCTTACCGGAGTCCGGGAGGGGCCCCGGCGAGCCAGGATCGCAGGAATAGCAGTAGACTTACCGGAGTGAGGAACTCAGCATGGAACGGCGAACATTTCTACAGCAAGCGGCGGCCGCCGCCGCCTTGGCCGGCTGGAAAGCAGCCGCAGGCCAAGCCACGGAACTGAACACAGAATTAACCGGAGCGGCTGCACAGACACCGTTGGCCGTCGTGAGCACCTCCAATGGCATCGGCCGGCGCAAACTAGGCCGTGCCGACGTCGAAGTCTCGATCATTGGCATCGGCGGCTACCACATTGGGCTCTCGGATGTCACCGAACAGGAGGCCCTGCGCGTCGTTCGCACCGCCCTGGATCGGGGTATTAATTTTCTCGACAACTGCTGGGACTACAACGACGGCGCCAGCGAGGAGCGCATGGGGAAAGCCCTCGCCGAGGGCTACCGCAAGAAAGCCTTCCTGATGACCAAGCTCGACGGACGCACCGGCCCCGCGGCTAAGCAGCAGCTGGAGCAGTCCCTGACCCGCCTTAAGACGGACTACATCGACCTGGTGCAGATTCATGAAGTGATTCGCATGGGAGACCCGGAACAGGCTTTTCAACCGGGTAACATCGTCGACGTGCTCCAACAGGCCAGGAAAGACGGCAAGATTCGCTATATCGGTTTCACTGGCCACAAGAGCCCCAACATCCACCTGCACATGATCGAAACGGCAGACAAGCATGGCTTCACCTTCGATACGGTGCAGATGCCCATCAATGCACTCGATGAACACTACGAAAGCTTCTGCCAGAACGTAATTCCGCAGGCGCAAAAGCGCGGTATGGCCGTGCTGGGGATGAAGCCCCTGGCCAATGGCGCCATTCTCAAAACCGGCACCCTCACTGCCCCGCAGGCGTTACACTACGCCATGAGCGTGCCTGTAACGGTGACTATTACCGGTTGTCAGTCCATGGCGAATCTGGAGCAGGCTCTCAGCGTGGCGCGAAACTTCAAGCCCCTGACTCGCGAGCAGAAACTTGCAGTGTTGGAGAAGACGGCGCCGGTCGCGGCTCAAGGCAAGTTCGAAGCCTACAAGTCGTCGCAAATTTACGACGGCACGGCCAACAACCCGCAATGGCTGGGCTGAAGATCTGCCGTCGATCAGTCCAGCAGATCGGGCTGCTCGCGGACGATCAAGTCCCATAGCGGCTGGTACTGGAACCAGGCCACGCGGGGATTGCCCACTTGCTTTTGTGCAACCAGGGCGCTCTCATGCGAAATAGGACGCGGCTTGCCGGCAGCTTCCGCCATCAGTTGTGCCTGGCAGCTGCGGTCCATGGTAATGAAGAGCCATGCTGCTTCGTCCACGGTGCTCCCCACGGTCAGGATCCCGTGGTTCTGCAGAATGATCGCCTTCCGCGGCCCCAGCGCCTTTGCGATACGGTCTCCTTCTGAATTGTCGTAGACCACCCCTGTGTAGTCATCAAACAGACTGTGATCCTCGTAGAAGGCACAGGCATCCTGGGTTAGGGGATCGAGCAAACGGCCGAACGAGGACCACGTCTTGCCATAAAGGGAATGCGCGTGCGCTGCCGCCACCACCTCAGGCCGCGCCATGTGCAGCCGCGAGTGAATTGCGAAGGCGGACTCATTGATTTCGCGGTTGCCTTCCACCACTACGCCCTGCTCATTCACCAGCACCAGGTCGGAAACGCGAATGTGCCCAAAGTGCATGCCAAAGGGGTTGACCCAGAAATGGTCCTGGAGCTCGGGGTCACGGGCCGTGATATGCCCCGCCACTCCTTCGCTAAAACCAAACTTCGCGAACAGCCGAAACGCAGAGGCCAGCCGCTGCTTGCGGTGTAGGCGCTCCTCCGCTACGGTCGCGAACGAAGGTGGATTGGGAGTTTTTGCGATCTTCACTTCAGCCGGAACGACAGCACCTGGCATGGATAACCTCGCTAGCGGGAAGCACACCTGATTCTAGCTCTCCGGGAAGACCAAGACAACGGGCCCGCATGCTGGCAATTTGTTGTTATGTTCGGCTAGCTTCCGGCACTAACCTAAGGAGGAATTCAAATGGCGTCCATCAACGTTACGTTCAGCTTTCATAGCGGCATCAAGCGGACGCTTTTCCGGAATGTTCGACTGTCTGGAAGCTGGGACGCTGCCGGAAAGTTCTCCGCGCTATGGACACAGCAGCCCATGCTCCCGTCGCAGGATGGAACAGGCTGCGACGCCTTCAGCGTGACCGTGGCGCTGGACGCTACCCAGGTGGGAACAACGTTCCAGTGGGGCGTCTTCGCCGATCTCCCCGGAGCCCCCAACTCCTGGGTGGTTGTCACTGAGGTTCACGACCCCAATTCCAGCCAGACGACGCGAAGCTTCGTGCTCGCAGCAGCGGCAAGTCAGCAAGATTACTGGTTCGCAACTGGCCGCAGATTCGGCGCCCAGAAATACACCGCTCCGGGAGCGGCGAGTGCTGGCATTCGCTTCGCAGTATGGGCGCCGTACGCCCAGAAGGTCGAAGTGGTCTTTGCACCCGCTGCGGGCATTCCCAACGGCTACATCGCCGACGATGGCACCGGAATCGACCTAACCGCTCCGGTTATCCCCATGACCCTGATTCCAGGAACCGGCATTTGGCAGACCGACCTGGCGGTGACGCCCGCGCTCGCCGACTTCAACGCCTATATGAATCGCCTATACATGTACCGGGTCCAGAATGAGCAGAGCGCGAAAACCTACAAAGTAGACATCTTTTCCCGCAACCAGGTGGGCCGTGGGGATACGAATCCAAACGGTGCCGCTTATGCCGGCTCTTATATGGATCTCGACGGTATAGTAAGTTGCTCGGTCGTCTCGGATCCAGACCTGGTGACGAAAGACTTCCATGACACCGGAATCGCCAAGGAGACGCTGATCCCGGCAGCGGAGTTCTGGGCCAACGAATTCACCGCCGGAAAGCCGCTTCCGCAGAACATAGAAGATCTGGTTATCTATGAACTGCATGTCGGCTCGCTCGGATTTCCTTCGCTTACCTCTGGCACCTTTTCCGACGCGATGAAATTTATCGGCCAGCTGGTCGACCTGGGCGTGAATGCTGTCGAATTGCTGCCCCTGCTGGAAAGCGACGGCGACCTTCAGTGGGGCTACGGGACTTCCCTCTTCTTCTGTATGCAGACAAGCCAGGGAGGAGCCAACCAACTAAAGCATTTCATCCGTGCCTGCCATCAGCGTGGGATCGCGGTCATTCTGGATGTGGTCTACAACCACTTCGCCACCAGCGGCGGCAACCGGTCGGAATGGGGCTACGACTCTGACCCGAATATTGCGCCCCAGCACAATACCTGGAACTGGTACGAAGGGCTGCCAACGGATTACCCCGGAAATGTCAATGGCGGTTATTTGGACAACGGTTCCAGCGGATTTTCTCCGCGCTGGTGGGAAGAGAATGTGCGCCAGATGTTCACCAGCAGCGCGGCAGCGCTCTTCGACGATTTCCATATTGACGGAATTCGCGTGGACCTCACCGATGCCATCCACCAGGATAATGCGCTACATGCGAACGGATCGCCGGTGGGTGCCGCCAACCAGTATGGCGCCAAGTTTCTAAGGGAGCTTGCCCGAACGGTCCAGCTGGTCAAGCCGTCGGCATTCCTTATCGCCGAGGACTATACCGGCTGGAGCGCGATGACGCAGCCCGTGAATCAGGGAGGCGAAGGATTTGACGCCGTTTGGTATATGGACTTCTATCACCATCTGATCGGTGACGGAAACTATGGCGGCGGCTACGCGAACCTGTTGAAGAACGCGGGCTTTGGAGTGACCGGCCCGCTGAACATGGACTTTTTCAGCGGCGCACTGCTGGCAACGCAATATGACAAGGTCGCCTATCACGAAAGCCACGACGAAGCCGGTAACGACCGTGGTACCGAGCGAACGATCGTCACCGCAGTCGACGGCGCGCCGCTCGTCGGCGCCACCAGGACCTACGCCGAAGGGCGCTCCCGTTTCTGCTTTGGTATGGCTGCCTTCTCCGCTGCGACGGTCATGTTCTTTATGGGCGAAGAGGTTGGAACGCCGAATCCTTTCATAATCGACACCTTCTCAGTGAATAAGGTGGATTTCGCCGGGCAGCGAGCGGGAGACGGACGATTTCTATTTCGGTTCTACCAGGACCTGATCCGCTTTGTACTTGCCAATCCAGCGGCGCGTTCCAACTCGATCGACGTGATTTACCGTCACAACGACAACCGGGTGATCGCATTCACCCGCACAGCCCCGAAACAGAATCTGCTGGTGGTCGGAAGCCTGAACGATACGCCTTTTGTCAGCGGCTACGTGATCGCCACCGATGCCTCGCGATTGCCGGCGGCAGGATGGCAGGAGGTCTTCAATAGCGATGCCACTGTCTACGGAGGCGCGAACATCGGCAATCGCGGAGCTGTGCTCTCCGCGACCAGCGGCCAGGTAAACACTGTGATCCCAGCGCACGGCTTCATAGTACTAGCGAAAGTCAGTTAGCAGAGTGGCGCGTCCCCGGCATGAATGCGCCCGCGCGCAGGAACGTTCCCGGCAGGCCAGATGCCCGAATCACGTCCTCCTGTGACTTGGGTCAGAAGAGAGACATTCTTTGTTTTGGTTCTTCGCCACATGTGAAGTATGCTTGACAGATATTCCGATATGGTTATATACAGAGTGCATGGCTCGAGCGGCAACCACCACTGATGTCTTCAACGCAATTGCAGAACCGCGGCGACGAGAGATCATCGGCATTCTCAACGATGGTCAGGAATGGGCGGTCAATGACGTCGTTGCGCGGGTGAAGATCGCCCAGCCTGCGGTATCAAAACATCTCCGCGTGCTGCGCAAGGTTGGCGTGGTGTCAGTGGTGAAGCGCGGGCAGCACAGGTTATACCGGCTGCACGCCGCACAACTAAAGCCCATTCACGATTGGGTAAAAACCTATGAGCGTTATTGGACCCATCAACTCGGCCGCATCAAGGAACGGGCCGAGCAAAAGGCATTGGAGCGAATATCACGTGAGAACGGTTGACATTACTTATTGCTCGCGGTGTCCTCGGCGTCCACCCAATATGAGTTGCGCGCGTTCAGTTGGAACCCTGGCTGGTCTTTGAGCCTCAGGTTCAACGCATGGAGTCCTGGGGACGGCGATTGCGGATGGAAGCTCAAGACGTAGGAGTTTGGGACGTCGTTGGAGATGGTGACTAAGTGCCGGCTGAGCGTCTTTGCGTCCTTGAAGGCAAAGTATTCGCCGCCCGTCAATTGCGCCACCGACTCGGGCACGTTGCGCTGGAGTCCGTCCTTCGCGGCAATATACGCGATCCGTCCCAGCCTCAACGGCGGGATCAGATCACTCGCGCAGTCCAGAGCCTGAACGTTCCGCTTGCCGTGCGCATCCGGGTCGGCATCTTTGTCATGGCTCATACAGCCACCCGATGCGTACGGTTCGCTCGAATAGGGAGTTCCCCCCGGCCGCGGCAGTTTCGACCCCTCGTGGGTCAGCGCCATTTTCGTGCTGGAAAAGCCGAAGCTGTAAACTGCGGTGTTGGTGTCATCGATGGTGCGTATCGCTTCCTCCAAACTGGTTTGGCTGCCGTCGTCGATCGTCTCGCTGAAAAGTAGCACGGCACGACGATAGGCCGGCGGCTGCTGGCGCAAAAGATTGATGCCAAAGTTGAGCGCGTCCAGAATGGCGGCGCCCGGATCGCCCTCCTGAAGGTTGGCAAGGGTGTGGACCGCCGCATCGGTATCCGTGGTAAAGTCCTCTTCGACACGGGGCTTGCTATCAAAGGTGACCACTGCCACGCGATGGGGCACATTGCCGATGACCGCATCCAGCACTGCATCCAGATCGCGGTAGTCGCCCAGGTGGGATGCACCGTGGCCGCCCGTCTGCACGATCACGGCCAGCGCCAAAGGCTGTGCATCGGTATCCTCCTCCAGTCGCAGCGACTGCGGAACACCGTTATCGGTGAGGATGAAATCGTCCGCGGTCAGCGCGAACACCAACTCGCCGCTCTTGGTCTTCACCAACGCGGGCACAAGCACCAGGTTCGAGCGCACAGCAAGAGCTGGGATCTGCGAGTCAGCCGACGAAGGTTCACCACTTTGCGCATCGGCTGCTACACCAGAGAGTAGGACCACACTCGAGATCGCGCTTGCCATTGCGGAAAGGATATTCACGAGACGCAGCATGGGAAGACGCCTCCGGAACAGGATACCTCTTTCCGGGAAAAGACCATTTAAATCTATGTTGCGCGGCCCGGTTCCCGCAGCCGGCGCCTCCATTGCCGAGAAGGCAGGGCCCGATCCCGGCAAGTGGTAATCTGCCCAATGTCGCGGATGCGCAACGCAGGCTGGGTGGCCCATTCAAGCCTTCTTTTGGCTTGAGTGGGATCCCGGCTTCAAGCGCAATCCGTTAGGGACCAAGCCGAATTGCCGCTATACCGACCCTATTGCTTGGGTTTCCAACAATGGGCAAACTCTTTTCGCGCATGGCTGCTTCCCATGACCTGGAAAGAGCGGGTCTGTTTCGAGTAGATGACCTGTTGAATTCCGCCGTGAATCGAATTCGAGTTGTTGTAGTGGCCAATGCCCGTCCCGGTGTACTCCCGGCTCATTCTGATGTAGCTATGCCATTCCGGATGCCCTGTTGCCTGGAAACCAGACGCTTCGAGTAAGCCCTCCCTGGGCTGCCATGTGATGTCTACTGTCCCACCAGTCGCCTCATGGGTTCCGTCATCACGGATGCGGTAATTTACGTACTGGCCGGCCAGAGAACCATACTCTTTAGTGAGTGCCCGCAGCTCAGACCATTTCCGTAATCTGGCGCCAATCTGCCAATCGGCGATCACGCCAAGAATCGCGCCCAATACGAACCCGATTGCAAGATTCGGCCAATTGATTGTCATTTCCCATCCCTACGAGGCAGTGACGAAGCTCTTCCAAGGATAGGTACGCTGATTCCCCCTTGCCGGTTCCCTTCGATTTGTCTGGAAGGTGTCGACGGGCGCTAAAGAGGGACCACTCTGGGGATTGCGTTCGCAAAAGCCACTGAGATCGGCAACTATTTCAACCTCGAGTACTCAGCCCTGGCCTCAACCAGGCGGGGAATACCCGGATCGGCGTCTTTCCATAGCACGAAGAAGTCCTGGTAGGCCGCACGAGACTTTGCGATGTCGCCGTCGATTGCATAAGCGCGGGCGAGGCCGAGATGGGCAAGTGCGCCGATGGGCTCGTTTTCGACGATCCCGCGTTGAGCCAGTATCTTGTTGAATTCGGCCGCCGCTTCGGCTCCGCGATGCGCGGCCAGGTACGCACACCCCCGTACATAGACCGGATAGAGGTTCAGCGCAAGCGCACCGCCTGCGGCCTCGAGGCTCAAATCGTAGGGGATGGCAACCTGTAGCGTATCGATGGCTTGCGCAGCATTGTTCTTGTTGAGGGCAACCTGGGCGCGGAGTGTGGGTAGATAGCTGAATTTCACCAACGTATCGTCTGGAAAACGCCTCCCCAGATCGTCTGCGAGCGATTGAGCTCTGGCGGAATTTCTAGTCAATGCCAAAGCCAGAGCAGCCCCATACTGCACGTCTCGACCTGTCGAATGCCCCAGTGCGCTGTTGGCCTGCTCTTGAGCTTCTCGTTCGTTGCCCACGAGGGCTTCTATCAAAGCGATATCGGCTTCGTGTTCCGCTTTGGTCTCTTTCAACTCGGCCCGCTCTGCAGAGGCGATGGCTCGACGCGAAAATCCGCGCGCCTCCGCCAGCCGGCCGGAATAGGCAGAGGTGTCGGCCTCCTGCCCTTGGAACTCATCCTCTAAACCCGGCTTCCCGGCTGACCAAACCACTTGCCGGGACATAGTGGCGGCATCGTTCTCCAGGAAAGCGATATAGTACAGGGCACCGTGAAGGGTCGAGCCGAATCCTTTCCTCTGCGCTTCCTGGACCAGGTTGCGGGCCTCCGCAATCCGATTCAACATCAAATAGGAGTTGACAAGAACGGCATAGTTCAAGGGGTCGGACGGATCGAGGCGAAGAGCTTCACGCGCTTCCTCAAAACCCTTCTCGTATAGTCCTAAGGAGTCGTAGACATCCACTAACGCAAATGGGGGAACTGAATCCCGTGGATATATTTGCGCCCAAAGCTCAAGCGCCTGGCGTTGCTTCTCCAAATCACCGGTGATGAAACCGTGATACGCTGCCTCTGCGGAAAGCTTCTCGCGCTCGCTGAGAGGCCCGCTTAACTCGTAAGCCTTTTGCGCGTTCTGCGCCGCCAGGTTGTTCTCTCCAAGATTCGAATACGCGGACGATAGGCCGTTGTAGGCAAAGACGAATTTCGGATCGAGCCGGATTGCCCGCTGAAACAAGGGAATCGCCTCGACGTTGTTGCCTTGGCTCAAGGCCCTGATTCCCAGGTCGTGAGCCTGCAGTGCTTCCAGTGAAGGGGTTGTTACCTCCATCGGCGCGTCGAATTTCTCCACTGTGGCGAGCGATTCTCCAAGCTTTCTGCGCAGCCTGGTTGCGGCAGCTCCCAGCGCTTTTAATACATCCTCTTTCCGCGCTACCTCGACTTGTTCCCCGGCAAGCGACTCGCCGGAGCGGCAGTTCGCGACATCCAGACTGAGTATGTAGTGACTGCCTAAACTTCCAATGGAGCCCTCGACGAGGGCCGTACTTCCGGTCCGCATACAAAGTTGCCGTGCGACCTGCGACGTGAGCGGGGCGTCGGCCGGCTCGCCCATCAGAGGGAGCGTTCGCCGAATCCGCGCCTCCGAGAGCACGCTCAAAAAGGGCGATTGCCTCAACTGCATGGCGAGTGCCTGGCGAAGCGCTCCATCGAACGCAGGGTCCCCGGTTGTGTTCGCGAAGTCGGCCAGAACGATCGTGTCCTGGCCAGTCAACCTGGGCGCCCGGCGAAAGAAAAAGTACGCTCCTACGGTGATTGCCGCAGCAAGGATCGTCAGCGCTGCAATCACTGGCCAGCGGCGCCGGGGCATTTTTGCCGCCATCGGCTTCGCTTCCGGCCGGATCTCTTGAGCGATCTCCTGCTTAGGTGGGCTCTCCGGCTCCGGGGGGTTGTCTGGCAACGGCGGGCTGGGCTGCTCCAGCGTGCCAATGAACCGATAGCCCCGCCGCGGCAGTGTCTCTACGTAGCGAGGCCTTTCGGCGCTGTCCGACAACGCCCCGCGGATCTGGTTGATGGAGAAATTGATTCCATGCTCAAAGTCGACGAAGGTGGAATCCTTCCATAGACAGTGCTGAATTTCTTCGCGAGTGACAACCTGGCCGCCCCTTTCAATCAAAAGAAGAAGCACGCGAAAGGGTTGCGGTTGGAGCTTTAAACGGCCTCCGCTCTTGCGCAGCTCGCCTGACGCCACATCCAGCTCGAAGGAGTCGAAGCGAATCTTCGCTGGCGGAGATGCTGGCGTTGCCATGGGGCTCGCGGACGCTCCTTACGGCACAAATCCAAAGAACAAATCGAGTAAAAGTCTAGCACTCATCCCCTATCCGGACGACTCAGTTCTCTATAAGGAGCGCCGATACGACCTTTGGTTTCAATCACCTACAGGCTTACCTAGTCCTTATCTGGAATGGCTCCGCCATTCATTGCCGGTTTGCGTCACAGACCGTACTTTTCCGCTCGTCAGCAGTTCTTTATTGCGGAAGGCGGTATCTATGAGACGCGCCACGATTGCCATCCTTGGGCTGTTGGCTGTTACCAGCTTGCCTCCCTATGAGCATGCCCAGGAACTCGCACCAGCAACGCGAACCGGCGAGCATCGTGTCCCGTTCCAGGCGCACGATGATCTGATTTACATCCGCGCGCGCGTGAATGGGAGTCGCACGACGCTCCTGGTGGACACGGGAGCCTATTCCACGATATTTACCGACAAAGCGGTTCCCAGACCCAATGCGGACGCAACCGTCACCATCAACCTGGCGAAAGGAAGTGTCGCGGCGTCCCGTCTCCCCGTGGGACTGATTTTGGGAGACTCCGACGTTCCAGAGCCGCATTGTGCCTTTCACGTAGACGCGGTCGTGGGCAAATTCAAGTTTCTAAATGCGGAAGGTGTCGTCGGACTCGACGTGCTGAGGATGTTTAAGTCGGTAACCTTCGATTTCAAGGATTCAGTGATTATTTTGGAAGACCGTTGAGGCCGTCGCCTCCCCACTTGGCCACAATGAACGTAGGCTATTCGTGGTGCAGCAGATGGGCAGGGTGTCTCTTTTTTTATTGTCTCAAGTTTCGGGTCCACCACAGTCTAGAGTTGGAAAAACGCCATCCCCGAAAAACGCTACCTAAAACCCGCCTGCGTCTGGGCGATAGCCGAGCTGACCTTTCGTGACTATGCAAAGCAGGACAGCCACACCTGCATACGCCATCCAAAAGACATTATGCTGGACTGCGTTGCTTCGCAGTGTGGCTTCCCGATAAAGGCATTCAGGATGATTCCGGTTCCCACGTTGTAGAACCCGCGCGGACAAGCCCTATGACGGGACGTTCACCAGAAATTTAGTTCGCAACCGCGATAGTGTCATTGATAAAAAAACAGTGACCGGGAAGACATGGGTGACCGGGGCTGGCTTAGTTGGCCCTCTATTGCGACCCTTCCCCGGCGGCATTGCCGCATTCCCTCTGTCTCACCTCGATGAGCGCTAACGAAAACATGAACCACAGTTGCGACGCTGGCAGGGACAGCGCCGTTCCTCGCCATTTCGCCGAAGCTCATTTTCTCAAGGCCGGCTGTCCTTTTGCAGGGGACGCGTTCGGGTAAAGATCACTCGTTTCGCCAGATGTCTATCGGTCCTGCCTTGGCGGCCGTTGCTGCAGAATGCTAGACTTTTCGCGTAAGAGGTAGAGTTCATGCTCAGCCTCAGGATTCGTCGGGCCCCCTCTGTTGCGATCGCGGCGACGCTGTTAGCAGCCCTTGCATTTCCCGTTAAACCGGCAAGAGGCCAAGTCCCGACAAACACCACCGCAAGCAACCTACCCGCAACCCGGTTAAAGGTAACCACGCAACCTGGTGGTGGTGCGGGTAGTGGTGCGGGACGCGCAGGGTAAGCCGGTGAAGGGCCTTCGCAAGGAGGACTTCAGGCTCTTCGATTCCGGCAAGGAGCAGCCGATCGTGCAATTTGAGGTGGAGTCTGCGGTTGAGCCACCACCTCCGCCTTCGGTCGTAGCTCATCGGCCAGGGAAAGCCCGCGCATCTCTATCGCCCGCATTGCCCGGACGGTTTCTGGCTCTCTACTTTGACGACCTGAACACCTCCGATACAGACATGATCCAGGTACGCCAGGCTGCCAACGGCTACCTTGCTGCTAACCTTCAACCGGCGGACCGTGTAGCCATCTTCACTTCCGGGGAAATGCTTTCCGACTTTACCTCTGACCCGAAGCAGATCCATGAAGCTCTGTCCAGGCTTCGAGTCGGTCCACGCGCTCTCGCCCGTTTGCAAGATTGCCCGGACCTCTCCGACTACCAGGCGCAGGAAATGCTGAAAACCCAAGGCAGACTCGATCTGAACAATCCTTGGAACACGTCAGATGCCTGGGGATTAGCCTTCCAGGAGGCAGCGGCGCGTGATTGCTTGCCGTCAAGCCGCCCCATTGCAAATATGAATTTCCTCCTAGGTCGAGCATCCACGGTTGCAGGCCAGGCTGAAATCCTTAGGCGCTCCAACCTGCGGGAACTTGAGCAAGTGGTGAAGTACACGGCGCAGATGCCGGGTCAGCGAACCGTCATTTTGGGTTCTCCCGGCTTCGAGTTGGGGGACGACCAGTTTCAACTGGAGCGGATCATCGACCAGGCGTTGCGTTTACAAGTGGTCGTCAGTTCACTCGACCCAAGAGGGCTGGCTGTCCTCGTGCGGCAGGTTGACCCATCCCAGCAATACCTTCCGTCAGGAGGAGTGGCCGTAGGAGCTATGCATCGCCTGGACAAAAACAGGGAGGTGATCGCAACGGATGTATTGGCGCAGGTTGCTGAAGGTACCGGCGGCGAATTCTTTCACAACAACAACGATCTGAGGGCCGGTTTCAAACGATTGGCAGGATCTCCTGGGTCCTATATCTTGGCCTTCGCTCCCGAGGACCTTAAACCAGATGGCAAATTTCACCAGTTGAAGGTCACGCTGGCCGAGAAGGTGTCCGCGTATAGCATCCAGGCTCGTCGCGGCTATTTCGCGCCTGGGAATGAAGCTGAGGTAAAGGCGGAGGCCAAGGAAGTAGAAGCTTCCAGTGCCGCCGATCAAGTGCAGGAGCAGATTCGGGAAGCGCTCCTTTCGAAAACCGGAAATCGCACAGTTTCCGGTTGTTCTGGATGCTAACGTCTCGAGGGGCACCGGGAGAAACACGCGAGCTGTCCTTGTCGTCCCACGTGGACCCCCAATCACTCCATTTGCAAAAGGAAGGGGACCACAACCTCGATACGTTGACCTTTATTTTTGGCGTCTTCGATCAAAAAGAAAATCTGGTGATTGCCCAGCAGCGGCACGCAACCGTAGATGTTGCGGATGGACAGTTGCCGGAGTTTCTCAAGGCCGGGATAAGTGTCGACATGGCCTTTGAACTGAAGCCTGGTGCCTATCGGATACGCGAGGTGGTGACCGATTCCGAGCAGCGCCTCACAGCGTTATCCCGCAACGTAGATATCCCGGTGGTGGTTCCTACCATGCCGGCAGCCTCTGCGACGCTGCCTCCTTCACCGCAAGCTCCAGCCCCGCCATCAGGCAGCCAGCCAAATCCCCAACTGGCGCAGCCTTCGCAAACTCCGGGCCCGCAGCCGGCGGCGCAGGTCAGTTCCCTTCCGCCGTCCTTGCCATCGCAAACTCCGCCACGGGCGCCCCCATCGCCCGCCCCAATACAGCAAGCGGTCACGCGGTCAGCTTCCGATCCGGCCACCGACGAGGTTCTCCGCCGCGTGTGGGACAACTTTGTCCAATCCCTATCCTCCCTCCCCAACGTCTTCGCCGACGAGCATGTTGTCTCGAGCCTAACCACCGCGAAGAACGGTGTCCACGACAGCGAGACGGATTCCACCACCGATGCCACCATCGACTCCATCTTTCGCCTCAAACGTGTCAGCACCGATGGGAAAACCGCCGAGCTGGTCGAGTCCCGCGAGATCAAATCTGTTGACCATCAGCCCGCCGCCAAAAATCAGACCCTGGCCGGGCCCGCCATCTTGATCGGGGCGTTCAGCCACGCTCCCAACGTTTTCTCGCCGCAAGTCAGAGACTGCTATGACTACCGCCTCCTGCCCAACAAGCGCCACAACCCGGACGTGGCCATGTTGTTTCACCACTCCGACGTGCTCGTTCTCGAGTACGCTCTCAGGTCGCCTGTCCCCGACGAATGCCCTGTGGGTGAACAGACGATGGGTCGTGCCTATGTCGATCCATCGTCGATACAGATTGTCCGTCTCGAGCAACAATGGCCCCGACGCCAAAATGAAGGTTCAAGGTTCCCGGTCTCCTGGACCTGGTCCATCGACTATGCGCGAGTCATGATGGATCGCAAGCCTTTCTGGCTTCCCAAAACCATCTCCTCGAAGGCATCGTCCCTCGATGGTGGGCGCTTCAAGTGGAGCTTCCTCGCAACTTACAGCAACTACCACCTGATGACCGTCACCTCCACCATCCTCCCCGCCGCCAACAGTTCGCAACACTAGTGGCCCGTAACAGCTGATTCAGGAGTAAGACGAAATCTGCGAAAATGCGCGACCCTTCTAAGGGTCACGGCTCTCGTGCTTTGTATCAGGGCCCGACTTTACGTCGTAAATGGCTGGGTGGCCCATTCAAGCCGTCCTTTGGCTTGAGTGGGTGCAAGCTTCAGCCCGTAAATACGTGCTTTGTGTCAGGGCACGGCTTTAGCCGGGCCGTACCACCGTGGGCTGATGAGGGCTTTAGCCCCTGCGGTGTTGCTTTCCCGCCCGCTACAGAGTTTTTCCGCAGCCTGTTTAGTCGGGCCGCAAAGGGCTGAGAAAGAATTGGGCTTTAGCCCCTGAGGCTCTACCAAATCAGGCCGTCACGGTCCACTAGTGTGGAGTAACCATCCGGAAGCACATGACGGACGTACAAACCTTGTGACATACAAACCTTGTCAAACCATGTGACAGACAGAACGTTCACCAGTGATTTATATCGTAACCGCTATAGTGTCATCGATGTAAAAAACAGTGACCGGGGTGACACGGGTGACCAGGGCTGGCTTAGTCAGCCCTCTACTGCGACCCTTCCCCGCCGGTGTTCCTGATTCCCGTTCCTCGCCATTTCGCCAGAGCTCATTTTCTCAAGGCTGGCTGTCCTCTTGCAGGGAACGCGTTCGGATAAAGACCACTCGTTGCGCCAGATGTCTATCGGTCCTGCCTTGGCGGCCGTTGCTGCAGAATGCTAGACTTTTCGCGTAAGAGGTAGAGTTCATGCTCAGCCTCAGGATTCGCCTTGCCCCATCTCTTGCGATCGCGGCGACGCTGTTGTTTGTATTTCCCGTTAAGCCGGCAAGAGCCCAGGCCCAGACAAACACCAGCGCAAGCAACCTACCTACAACCCGGTTAAAGGTGACCAGTAACCTGGTGGTAGTGCGGGTAGTCGTGCGTGACGCGCAGGGTAAGCCGGTGAACGGCCTCCGGAAGGAGGACTTCAAGCTCTTCGATTCCGGCAAGGAGCAGCCCATCGTGCAATTTGAGGCGGAGTCTGGGGTTGGGCTATCTTCGCCTCCCGTGGCAGCTCATGGGCCAGGACAGGCAGTGGCAGTGCTTCCCTCCGCATTGCCCGGTCGGTTTCTGGCTCTCTACTTTGACGACCTGTACACCTCCGATCTAGACATGATCCAGATACGCAAGGCTGCCGATGCCTACCTTGCTGCGAATCTCCAACCGGCGGACCGTGTAGCCATCTTTACTTCCTCGGCAATGCTTTCCGACTTTACCTCTGACCCGAAGCAGATCCATGAAGCCGTGTCCAGGCTCAAGGCCAGTTCACGCGCCCCTGCCCTTGGACATGATTGCCCCGACCTCACCGACTATCAGGCGCTGGAAATGACGAGAACCGCGGGCAGACTCGATATCAACAATCCCTGGAGCACGGGAGATGCCTGGGGACTGGCTTACGAAGAGATGTCGGCACGCGATTGCTTGCCATCGCTTGATAGGGACTACAGAGCTATGCTGCCACAGGTCAAACTTACCACTAAGAATTTCCTTCTAGGTAAAGCGTCCACGGTTCTGGGCCAGGCTGAAGTACTCACACGCTCCAACCTGCGAGAACTCGAGCAAGTGGTGAAGTACACGGCCCAGATGCCCGGTCAGCGAACCGTCATTCTTGGTTCCCCCGGCTTCCTGTTGCAGGACGAGAACCAGTTCCAATTGGAACGGCTCATCGACCGGGCGTTGCGTTTGCAGGTGGTGATCAGTTCGCTCGACCCAAGAGGACTGGCGACCGTCGCGCGCCAGGTGGACGCATCCCAGTTATACATTCCGGGGTCAAGTGGAACGTCAAGCGGAGCGATGCATCGCATCGACCAAAATAGGGAGGTGCTCGCAGGGGATGTATTGGCGCAGGTTGCGGAAGGCACCGGCGGCGAATTCTTTCACAACAACAACGATCTGAAGGCCGGGTTTGGGCTTTTGGCAGGATCTCCCGGCGCCTATATCTTGGCCTTCGATCCCAAGGACCTTAAACCGGACGGCAAATTTCACCAGTTGAAGGTCACGCTGGCCGAGAAGCAGACGGCGTATAGCATCCAGGCTCGTCGCGGCTATTTCGCGCCCGGGAACGAAGCTGAGGCAAAGGCGGAGGCCAAAGAGGTAGAAGCTTCCAGCGCTACCGACCAAGGGCAGGAGCAGATTCGGGAAGCGCTGCTTTCGAAAACGGAAAGCGCACAGTTTCCGGTGGTTCTGGATACTAACGTCTCAGGGCATCCGGGAGAAACACGCGAGCTGTCCTTGTTGTCTCACGTCGACCCCCAATCACTCCATTTGCAAAAGGAAGGAGACCATAACCTCGATACGTTGACCTTTGTTTTCGGCGTGTTCGATCAAAAAGGAAACCTGGTAATTGCCCAGCAGCGGCACGCAACCGTAGATGTTGCGGATGGACAGTTGCCGGAGTTTCTCAAGGCTGGGATCAGTGTCGACATGGCCTTTCCACTGAAGCCCGGCAGCTATCGGATACGCGAGGTGGTGACTGATTCTGAGCAGCGCCTGACGGCCTTGTCCCGCAACGTAGATATCCCAGAGAGCATTTCGACCACGCCTTCCACGCCGGCAGCCTCTGCAACGCTGCTTCCTCCACCGTCGCAAGCTCCGGTCCCGCAACCGAGCGGCCAGCCAAATCCCCAGCTGCCTCAGCCATCGCAAACTCCGATCGAGCAGCCGGCGGTGCAGGCCAGTTCCCTTCCGCCGTCCTTGCCATCGCAAACTTCACCACGGGCTCCCCCATTGCAGGCCCCGATACAGCAAGCGGTCCCGCGGTCAACTTCCAATCCGGACACCGACGAGCTTCTCCTTCGCGTGTGGGACAACTTTGCCCGATACCTATCCTCCCTCCCGAACGTCTTCGCCGACGAGCATGTTGTCTCCAGCGTAACCACCGCGAATAGCGCTTCCTCGAAGAACGGTGTCCACGACAGCGAGACGGATTCCACCATCGACTCCATCTTTCGACTCAAACGTGTCAGCAGCGATGGGAAAACCGCCGACCTGGTCGAGTCCCGCGAGATCAAATCTGTCGACCATCACTCCGCCGCCAAAAATCAGACTCTGACCGGCCCCGCCATCTTGATCGGGGCGTTTAGCCGCGCTCCCAACGTCTTCTCGCCGCAGGTCAAAGACTGCTATGACTACCGGCTGCTTCCCAACATGCGCCACAATCCCGACGTGGCCGCCTTGTTTCTCCACGCCCAAGTGCTCGTCCTCGAATACGCCCTCAAGTCACCTCTCCCCGCCGGCGCTCAATGTCCCGTGCGTGAACAGACCACGGGGCGTGCCTTCATCGATCCATCCTCGATGCAGATCGTCCGTCTTGAGCAGCAACGGCCCCGCCACGATGAGGGTGCAGGGCTCCCGATCGCCTGGTCCTGGTCCATCGACTATGCGCAATTCATGATGGGCGGCAAGACTTTCTGGCTGCCCAAGACCATCTCCTCGAAGGCGTCGTCCCTCGAGGGAAGGCGCTTGAAATGGAGCTTCCTCGCGACTTACGGCAACTACCACCTGATGACTGTCACCTCAACCATCCTCCCCGTCGCGAACAGTTCGCAGCAATAAAGCAGTTTCGCAATGGGTGTAGACCGAACCCGGATTTCCTGTTAGGCGTTGTTGGAGCTACCGAACTGCATACCGTTTGTTCATTCGTCGTGCAGCAGCTGGGCTGGCTGGGCCGAGAGGGCTCGGCGGGCAGGGAGTGCGCCCGAGATCAATCCGATACCCACCATGGCAATTGCGGCGGCCAGGATCACCAGTGGATCGGAAGCCGTGGCTTGGTAGACGATACTGGCGAGCAGCTTACTGGCGGCCATGCCGAGCCCGAAACCAGCGATGGAGCCGATGGCAAGAAGCACCGCCACTCGCTGCAGCGCGGCGCGTAAGACCTGCGCTTGCCGCGCACCCAGGGCGACACGGATACCGAATTCGCGCATCCGTTTCGAGACCGTGTAGCTGGAGAGGCCAAAGATTCCGGTGACGGCTAGCATCATGGCCAATCCGCCGAGCACACCAAGCGCTACCGTCGCCGCTCGGGCCGGCAGGGTAACCAGAGACAGCGCTTCGCTCCAGGTACCGAGTGAGAAAGTGGGCAGCCCACTATCCACCTGGAGGATTGCCTGACGAATGGCAGGGATCATATCCGCCGCAGTACGTTGCGAACGCGCCAGCAGCACAATATCGCTATCCGGGCTTTGAGCGAATGGCCAGTAGATGGCCGGCCGTGGATCCTCGGTCAGAGTGGTGTATTTGCCGTCTTCCACGACACCAACCACCTCCACCTCGCTCCCGGGACCGGTGGGAAAATGCAAGCCCGCCGCGTCTACCGTCCCGAAGAGCTGCTTGGCGAAGGTCCGGTTCACGATGGCCACTCTGGGTGCGCGTTTATCGTCGTGCTCGGTGAACATTCTGCCCGCCAGCAGCCGTGTACCGGCCACAGCAAAATACCCGGGAGAGACCTCGTAATAATTGGCTCCGAATTTTATGGTGGCCTCGCTGAAATCAGTTGTGCCCGGCGCGTGAATGCCGGTATCGGACTGATTGATACTCAGCGGAGTTGTGTTGGCGTAGGCGGCGGACTCGACTCCTGGAATCTGTTGGACGGCAGCGAGCAGGCGTTTCTGCACATTCAGCTTCACGTCATCGTCTTTATATCCGCCGAGGTTCAAGTCCAGGGAGGCGGTGACCACTCCCTCGGGCCGGATACCTAAAGGCAACGTGAAAGCCTTCTGCAATCCACGGAACGAGACAAAGGAAGCGGTGACCAGCAGGCAGCAAAGAGCAATCTGGATCGCCAGCAGAACATCGCGCAACGCAAAGCGATGCGCACTGGAAGTCACGCCTCCAGTCGCTTTCATGGTTTGGTTGGGATCCGTCCTCCATGCCTGGCGGGCAGGAATAACGCCAAAGATCACTCCGGTTGCTACGGCCAGCAATGAGGCAAATGCATAGACCATTGAGTCCGGTTCCACCAGTAGCTGGATCGGGATTTCGCTGCTAAGGCGCCATTGCGAAAGAGCATGTAATAGCGTCTTCGCGAGGAGAGTGGCCGCCAGACCGCCCAGCAGCGAGACGACCACCGACTCAGTAATCAGCTGGCGCAGAATGCCTGCCCGGCTGGAACCAATTGCCAGCCGGATGCCGAGCTCCCGGGAGCGATCCGCGGTCTTCGCAGAAAACAGTCCACCCAGGTTGGCGCAAGCGGCCACCAACACCAGGCCGGCCAGAGACATGATGCCGAGCAGAAAGCTGCGTACCGGGCCTCCAACGTTGTCGCCGAGAAAACCGGGTTGGGATAGCTTCAGTGTCAAATACTTGTCTTCCGCAGGAAATTCCTTAGCCAGCTGCGCGGCGATGCGGTTCAGATCAGTAGTCGCCTGCTCCGGCGTAACGCCCGGCTTGAGCCGGCCCACGACAAAGGCATTGTTGTTACCCCGCCTTTCCAGCCACTCGTAGCCTTCGATCTGAGACTCGTTATGGATCGGTACCCATACCTCGGGCGAGAAAAACCGCTCGGTGCCGTTAAAGTACTGCGGGGCTACGCCAATCACCGTGTAAGGAACTTTATTGAGCTTGACGGTTTTGCCGACGATGTTTCGGTCCCCGCCGAAGCGTACTTTCCAGGTGGCGTAGCTAAGCACCGCTACCTGGCTCCCATTCACTTTCTCATCGTCCGAAGGCGCTATAAAGCGTCCCATCAGCGGATTGATACCCATGGCGCGAAAGTAATTGCCGCTTGCTTCATACCCCCAGACCGCTTCTGCATTGTCATTCACTTCGAGACCGACCCGCATGAGGCGCGCATCGGCAACCTCGGAGAAGGTATGGTTCCGATCGCGGATATCCCGGTAATTGGGATAAGACACCGCAAACGAATTCGGGGTTTGCACCGTGTATAGCCGGTTCGCTTCGGGCACCGGCAGCGGATGCAACACCAGCGCATTCAAGACCCCGAAGACGACGATGTTCGCGCCGATCGCAATGGTCAGCGTCACCACCGCCGTGAGGGCGAAACCGGGAGATTTGCTTAGCCTACGGAGTGCGTACCGAAGATCCTGGAGCAGGTTTTGCATAGGGCTTCCTCAGACTGCAGCGTTCTGAGCGAGTATCTGCATTTTGACGACCCAAAGTCGAGTTGTTTAAATGACGCGGAATGAGTGTTGTCATCCGCGAAGACCAGGAAATCCCCTGATCAGCCGTTCATTTTAGGGATCGCCTGTTCGAAACCGGACAGCCTGTGCTGCACTGGCGCCGCAATCAGTCGCAACGTAAAGCCACGATCGGATTCACGCTCGTGGCCGATCTGGCAGGGATGAGGGTGGCGACGATTGCTACCAGGAGAAGCAGGAGCGTTACCAATCCAAACGTAACCGGATCGTGGGGGCCAATGCTGTACAACAGGCTCGAAAGCACACGCGTTCCACCTAACGCGGCAACCAGGCCAAAGACAATTCCCGGCACAATGAGCCGCAAGCTCCTCCCCATCACCAGCCGTAAAATGTCGCCTTTGTCAGCCCCCAGCGCCATGCGCACTCCTATCTCCTGGGTCCGCTGCGCAACCAGATAAGCGATGACTCCGTAGAGCCCCATCATCGCCAGCACCAGGCCAGTCGCGGCGAAGAAGCTCACCAGCGTGGTCTGAAATCTTGGCCCGTCAGCCAGCTTGGCGACTCGTTGGCGAAGGGTTGCGATATCTACTGGAAGTGTCGGATCCAGCGCAGCTACCTGGGAGCGAATCCATCGACGCGTCTGGTCGGGTGGCAGCGAGCTTCGAACTACGACAACGGAAGTCTTAGCCCAGGTGCCACCGTCGTCCCAGTCATCGGCAAGGTTTCTCCGCAACCGGAAATACTCAGGCACCTCCTCTTTGGATAGGCCCCCGTTCTTGACGTCGGCGGCGACCCCGACGATCGTGTTCCAGGGCTCAGACGGATCGTCCTTCCCAAACCGCATTTGTTGCCCAATAGGATTTGCGTTTGGAAAGAACAGGTCCGCGAGGCGCTTGCTGAGAACGATAGACCGCCGGCTCGCGTTCATATCCTGTTCACGAAAGCCCGCGCCCTTAATCAGGGCGATATCCAAAGCGCGAAAGTATTCGGGCGAGACCGCCCGTGAGGCGACGACCCCGGTAATGGGTGGCATCGGTCTTCCGGCAACAACGATCTCATCGAGACGACCGCCGAAGTGACCCGCGCCAGGAGGAATAGAGTCGCTGACAGAGACGAGAGAAATGCCGGGTCCGAACTTAAGGCGCGTCGTCAATTGTTGAAAGAACGCGAGCCGGCTTGCACCAGTGGGATACGTGTGATCTCCCAAGGTAACGCTCGCAGTGAGCGTATTGTCGGTTCGCATGCCAAACTTTTGATCTTCGAGATTGCGAAAACTGCGCAGCAAAAGAATTGCCGCAACCAGTAGAACCATACTCGCGGCGATCTGGGCCACAACCAGCCACTGTCGCACGATTGCATGGGAGACCGTGGTGAAGGAACGTCCGTTTAACACACCATCGCCAGGCTTCTGCAAGGCAGGGACGAGGCCAAAGAATGCGCCGCAGACGATCGAAAGTACGACGGTGGCACACACGATGCGAAGATCCAGCCGAGTTTGGTCGAGGTAAGGAATAGTTGCGGGAGCGATGGCAACGAAGAAGCGCAACAAGCCCTCTGCCAGGGCACATCCCGCGAGCGCGCCTGCGATAGAAAGTAACAACGCCTCTGTCAGCGCCTGACGCAGCAGCCGACCTCGGCTCGCTCCCAGGGCCGAACGAACCGCGAGCTCGCGTTGCCGCGCTGCGCCACGTGCCATAAGAAGACTTGCCACGTTAGCGCATGCGATGAACAAGACCGCGAGAACAGCGCCCAGCAGAACCCATGCAGCCGTTCGTGCATCTTGCATCTGAAGGTCGCGGAGCGAGCGAACTTTTAGGTGAAAGTCATAACGAATATCTGCCGGAACCCGTTTCAAAGCGCTCTGGAATAGTGGCTGCATCGCTACCTCAGCCTGCTGAACGTCTACTCCAGGTTTGAGCCTGGCGAAGGCTCGTCTTGGACCTCCAAGTCCACTGTTTATTTTTTGGTCCGCCGCTTCGTCTGCCGGCATCGGAAACAGAACATCGACCGGTTGCAGCCTGGGCATCTCGAAGTTTTTGGGTAGCACCCCGACCACCTGGACCGGCTCGCCGTCTATATCAATCGCCTTGTTCAGAATGTTGCGATCCAGGTGGTAGTGGGAGAGCCAAAGGCCGTAGGAGATAAGCGCCACCTTTGGCCCGTTGAGGAGATCCTCTTGCGGCAGGAAGTTTCGCCCGAGGACCGTCGAGACCCCGAGCGTGGGTAGAAAATTCCCTTCTACCGACGTGCAGTTCAGTTGCGCCGGGTTTCTCTCCGTCAGGTCGCACTCGCCTGTCACCGCACGCTCGGAGGTAAGTGCCTCGAAGGGCTTTTGGCCACGCTGCCAATCGTAGTAGAAGTAGCCCAGCATAAACTCAGTCTCGAGCGAGTGCACCATGCCAACAGAGACCAGACGGTCCGCATGGGCATAGGGAAGGCTGCGAAAGAGGATGCGATCGACAATGCTGAACACCGCAGTCGTCGCTCCAATACCCAGCATCAGCGTCACAAGAATGGTGAGTGTAAAAACCGGGTTGCGAGCGAAGCCGCGGAGAGCGTAGCGGACATCCTGAAGCACGGTCTCCATATAGAAGCTTGGCCGTTGTTGGTGAGATTCTTCCCTGGTTCTCTCCACGCCCCCGAATGCAATGGCCGCTTGCCTACGCGCCTCCTGCGGCGTCATTCCGGCGGCGACATTTGCTTTGGTCTGTTGTTCGACATGGAATTGCAACTCCTCATCTATTTCATGATGAGGCTTGGGAGCGAGCAGGAAGCGGAGACGCGTCAACCATTGCTTCAGCACCGAAAACCCCTCCTACTTGAGCACCAGGGCGATTGCGGTGGAAAGGCGCCCCCAATTTTCGAGTTCGGTTTCGAGCTGTTTGTGTCCGGTGCGCGTCAGCGAATAATACTTGGCCTTGCGGTTGTTCTCGGAGGCTCCCCAGTCAGCACGAATCCAGCCCTTGTACTCCAACCGGTGGAGCGCTGGATAGAGGGACCCTTGCCCGATCTGCAGCGCCTCCTTCGATACTTGTTGAATCCGCTGCGCGATGCCCCATCCATGCATGGGCTCAAGGGCCAACGTCTTCAGGATAAGCAGATCGAGCGTTCCTTGAAGCAGATCGGTAGATGGCGGCACGTTCCCTCTCGGCACTCAACAAGAGAATGAAGCCATCTCCTGTCGAATGTCAAGGGGGAAGCACAAATCATGCTCGTTGATATCGAGATGCCGCACGTAAGCGATGCGTGCGGATGATGACTCCAGCGATAACGATCGCCAGGGAATCGGCGAAGTACACCGTGGCCCTCGACAGAGCTATACCGTACCCACTCTGCATCACTACTGCTGGGAATGAAACGACAGTCAATGCACCCCAGAAAAGGCCTAGGGACAGCGTGGCAACCAATTCCCTTCCCTTGGCCGCGAAAGCAGCCACGAAACCAATAAACAGGAAAGAGATGAAGTGTCCGATATCAATGCCAGTGGATGCGAAGAACATATACGCGTTGAAATCATGCTCGTAAACGTGGTATCGCTCCAGCACTGAAAATATCGACGGTTCGACCCGTCCAGCGACGATCCCCCGTAGCGAGAATCCTCCGGCGACAGCGACCATAGTCGACCACGGGGCAGTACGGAAGCCGTGGTCGGCAAGCTGGTAGACGGTTTTCAAGGTCTGTCGCCAGTACCATCTGCGGGCGAAAGGAAATCCGGATTTAGCCGCGATAAGAGTAAATTCCTCAAGCAAGTCACCCAGGATCGATTCTGCTTCCTCGTCAAGTGCGAAAAGAGTGATGAGCCACACGGCAAAGCGCGGCGGTTGAACGAACTGTGATTGCGACGTCATGAGTAGCTCCTGATGAAGCCGAGGCCTTCTGTCATCCTCTCGAGCGCCCGGTGGGTGCGGCTCACAGCCGCGACTCCTTTGGCTGTGACACGGAAGAAGCGCTTCGCACGGCCGCCTCGTTCCGGCGTAGGATCGCCGCGGTGGGACTTGACGTATCCCTTGGCCTCCAGGCGATCCAGGGTGGCATAGACGGCCCCGATGGACACTTCACGCTTGGTGCGGAGTTCAATCTCCTGCCGTACGGTGACTCCATAGGCCTGGTCCGCAAGGCGGAGGAGTGCCAGGACAATGATGTGCTCAAATTCGCCGAGATAATCGCGATCAGCCATTTCTTATACAATATAGATCAAATCTGCCCTGGATGGATACGACAAGAACTCGCCCGTCCCCCTTGTTGTATGCCGCACCGGCAACAAATGCTGGGTGCCCCATATCTCGCTCGTTTTTCGCGAGATGTGGGATACCACGGCTCTTTCCCTCTGACTCTCGATCCATCCGATAGACAACATTGGCAGTCCAGCCAATCCCACCTATGCCACTCCCAATTACGTAAGTCCGGCGCGGCAACTACAGGCATCCGTCCGTATCAGCTTCTAAGAAGGGAAATTCAGTCTGCCAGCGGGTCGGGACGAATCTGAAAGTGAACCACTTTCGGGTTCGTCCCTTTTCCCGTCTCACTGTGGAATGGCGTGCGGGTGCCCCACGTAGTCCAGACTCCTTTGCCTTTCCAGCCGGCTTTCGAATCGTCGAAACGCCCATCCATCCCCTTGGCAAAGAAGCCAATCGGATAAGGTACACGCAAAATCGTGAACTTACCGTCGACCAGGGCGATGCAGCGAATCCGACGAATTGCCGGTGATGATCGGCGTATTCTTGCCCAGCCCCAGCGTGTCGAACTGATCCACCCAGACGTAGTAATGAGAGTCCGCGCTGCCGGAAGCGGTCACGTTCTTGAACTTCGGTCCCGGCGTTTGATACAGTGTCCACCCTTCGGGACATTGCCGCCCGGTAGCCTTCGGCCCGTTGAGCGGACCTTTGCACTTCTGCCGGTCGAAGCTTGCCAGGTGCCCGCTGGCCAGCGCCACCCAGACGACGCCGTTGCCATCGATGTCCATTCCCCGCGGTGAAAAGCCCCACACCGAAGCCTTCGGGTCGTTCCACGGCGCTTCATAGTATTCCGCCAAGGCCGTCTCCGGCGGGTTCGATCCCGGATTAAGGCGCACGATCCCGCCCGGGAAACCGAGCACCGAACCCCAGACCATTCCATCCTTGCCAACGGCAACTCCATAGAACGCTGCGTTGAGGCGCGTGTCCTTGGTGGGATCCGTCGCTGCGTTAAAAGCGGAGGAAGTGCCCAGGCTTTCGCCGCTGGGCGCGGTCGCAACCTTCTGCTCGCCTTCCACGTAGGCGTCTCGCTTTCCGTTGCCGTTGGTGTCCAGCACCAAAGCCGTCCAGCCCTGTGATTTCTGCGCGTCGTGTGTCTCGTCCCACATTTTCGTATTCAACCAGCCGACAACGCCACCGCCACCCCCGCTGCTGGTCCAAAGAGTGTTATTCGCGTCCGCGGCGAACACCAGGTGGTGGGTACCGAAGCAAGTGTCGATCATGGCGATTTGCTTGGTCGCCGGATCGTACATCTCCAGTTGGCGCCCGGAGCTCTGCACAGGCGTGAGCACTGCCGAAATCAGGCTGGACCCGGCCTTGCAGAACGCCGGGTTGTCGTTGGCGCGGATGCGAGCCGTAAACCACAGCCGTCCGCGCTGGTCGAACATGGGATTGTGAACCGTGGTGTGGCTATCCCAGATGGCCTCATCGCCCCAGATCGGCGAGGAGTTCAGAGGCTTCGGTTGCCCAGGCGTATCCGGATCGCGATACTGAACCTTCACTTGGCTGATCATGCTGCGCACTGGATCGAGAGCCGGCAAATAGTCGCGGCTCTCCTCGGGCGATCCGTAGATCAGGCCGTTGGCGTTTACGTTTGGATCACGCTTATCGGTGGAGATTTCGTCATGCAGGTACGCTTTGGGATCGGCCCAGTCCCATTGGGTAATCACCACGTTGCGCTCGATGCCCTGCGGCCGCGGAGGCGCCTCCGCGGGCAGCTCTCCCTTCGCGATTCGGGTGGTCCAGTCCCCAAACTGCGCGGTGGCTCGCTGCGCGCCGAGTTGCGCCAGCCCGCCCATCATGGCCGAACCCGCTTGCCCTGACTGCAGCCGCCGCATCCACGCCTGTGGCGGATCGAGATCGCTGAACATGGACGGAATCGTCCGCGTGTATTGATTGCCGAGCTGGTGGCACGACTCGCAGCTATCGGTCTTGATCAGGTGGATCCACTGCGCCTGGCTCTTGATGTTCGGCGAGATGCCGTTGCCATCGGTGGATGTCCCAGGGAATTCGTTTTCCCCCGGCACCTCCAACAGCGCGTACCAATAATTTGCCGGATAGTAATGCGCGGCGGACTTCACATCCGGCGCAACACTCGGTTTTAGATCGACGCGTTTGCCTGGCTCGGTCTCCACCTTGGGTGAATCCACCAACCCATAACCGCGCGCCCAAACGGTGTACCGCGCCTTCGGTAAGGCCGGGATCAGGTAGCGCCCCTGATCGTCGGTGACCACTTCCTTAATGTAAAGAGTGGGCAGATCCTTCGTTTCCGCAATCACCCACACTCCGGCTTCCGGACCGGCCGAACTGGTAACGGTTCCAGCGATGTCGTCGCTTTTTATCTGCGTTGTGCTCGTTGTGGCCAGCGAGGCGGCTATGAATGCGGAAATACCGAGCGCGACTATTCCTGGAAACAGCAGCCTGGTCATCTTCTATGACCTCCTTATGGCTTTGCCGATTGGCCGCCAATATACGCCCAGCTGCCCCCAGAGGCAATTAAGCTCACGTCAGGAAGAGTGTGCACGCCGGACTGCCAATCGACGTATACCTTCCGGTGAACGTCAATCGCCCCGTCTTCCGGTCGACGCGAAAGGACGCGATGCTATCGCTGCGCTGGTTGCACGCAAAACAGAAACGATCCGCCAGGATCGATTTGTATATGCCTCTGGGTAATCGCCCATGGTTGAGGTCTCCGTCCCGCATCTCCCGCATCTTCTAAGGTGGGAACGGCCGCCGTGTAGACTGGCGAACGCAGGTTGAGGACGATTCTCTATGAACTGGAAGACGGCGAATTGGATTGGCGCTGCCCTGTTGACGGCAATGGTGGCGGTGAGTGCGGCTCCGGTGCGGGCGGCGGATGCGCAGCTTCAAGTAAAGACGAAACAGGGCAAGGTCGAAGGGCGGATGGATGGGGACGTGAAGGCGTTCCTGGGGATTCCGTTTGCCGCGCCGCCGGTGGGGCCGCTGCGCTGGAAGCCGCCGATGCCGGCGGAGAAGTGGAAAGGGGTGCGGTTGGCGACCGGGTTCGGGTATCGCTGCATGCAGCCGTCGATCTATCACGACATGAGGTTTCGCGATGCGGGTATGAGCGAGGACTGCCTGACGCTGAACGTGTGGACGCCGGCGAAGAATGATCATGCGAAGCTGCCGGTGATGGTGTGGATCTACGGCGGCGGCTATACGGCGGGAAGCACGTCGGAGCGGCGGCAGGATGGAGCGGCCCTGACGAAGAACGGCGTGATCGTGGTGACGATGAACTATCGGCTGGGGATCTTCGGGTTCTTCGCGAATGAAGACCTGGCGAAGGAGTCGGGCAGGAATGCGGCGGGCAACTAT
Source organism: uncultured Acidobacteriaceae bacterium (assembly GCA_963788515.1). Classification (GTDB taxonomy): domain Bacteria; phylum Acidobacteriota; class Terriglobia; order Terriglobales; family Acidobacteriaceae; genus PALSA-350. The sequence goes on along the minus strand of CAWBGZ010000011.1, from coordinate 8,906 downwards.
GGTTTGCTGGACCAGACGGCCGCGCTCGAGTGGGTGAAAGACAACATCGCAGCGTTCGGCGGCGATCCGGAGAATGTGACGCTGTTCGGAGAGAGCGCGGGATCGTTTTCGGTGTGCGCGCAGATGGCGTCGCCTCTGGCCAAGGGACTGTTCAAACAGGTGATCGGGGAGAGCGGCGGGGCGCTGTATGGAAGCAAGGGCGTCTCGTTCAAGCCGTTGGCGGAGACGGCGGAAAAGGACGATGCGTTTGCCAGGACGGAGCTCTCGGCAACGACGCTCGAACAACTTCGAGCGATCCCGGCGTCGGAGTTGCTCGAAGACATGATGAAGAAGGACGAGGCGGGCGCAACGACGCGCTTCGGCCCTGTTGTGGATGGTTATTTTCTGCCGGAGAGCCCGGCGGCGATCTTTGCGGCGGGCAAGCAGAACGACGTGCCCATGCTGGCGGGATGGAACCGCGATGAAGGCGGCTATGATCCGAAGGTGACGGTGGAGAGCTTCAAGGCCGCGGTGGAGAAGCAGTTTCCTGAGCAGGCGGCAGAGCTGTTGGCTCTGAACCCGGTGACGGATGACACCAGCGCGATCCGGGCGAGCGCGGACCTGGCCGCTGACCGCTTTATCGCCTACTCCACGTGGAAGTGGATCGAAGCGCAGACGAAGACGGGTAAGAAGCCGGTTTACCGGTTTTACTTCGAACAGGTAGCGCCTCCGGACCCGGACCATCCGGTGGGTCTGGCGGCGTATCACTCCTCTGAGATCATGTATGTCTTCGGGGACCTGGACCTGGTGAGCAGCATCGGCTTTCATTTCCGGCCGGAGGACCATCAGACCAGCACGGCGATGCAGAAGTACTGGACCAACTTTGCGAAGACAGGCGATCCGAACGGCGAGGGGCTGCCGAAGTGGCCGGTGTATGCGGCGGATACGCAGTGGCAGGTGATGCACCTGGGGCCGGAGCCGATGGCGGCGCCGGATAGGCACCGGGCGCAGGATCTGCTGCTGGATAGTATCTGGGGTAAATAGCGGTTGGGGGAAACCGAAGAGACGGGCCGGCTCATCACATGGAATGGCTGACGCGATCGCGACGGGATGGTAGTTACTCCGTCCCTTCAACGCCTTCAATGCCCGATAGAGGCTTTCAGAGCCCTCACTATACTTATCATCTCCGCAGTTACATCTCGTCCTAGGTCTTGTTCCATGGTATGTATCCATCCGTTTGGGCGCACGAATGCGCACGTGGTGGTTGGCCCAGCCCAAGAGTTTGGCGAGCGGCAAGCGCTTCAGCCAAGCCTAAAGGCCGGGACAGGTGGCTATCGATTGTGTGCGTGTATAGGTAAAGCCTCATCGCTGACGAGCGAGACCAGCGCGAAAAGGAGCGAAGCTCCTGGCCCCGTCTTTAGCACGGCGCGTCGCTAAGGTTGGCGGAGCTAAGCGCCCACGAAATGCGCAACCTGGGGAGCATAGCGCATCCCCCAACGAGGGCAAGGGGTTTGGTACTCTCGTAGACGAGCACGAGGGTAACCACGTATGAGCGGAAAGCAGTTGTGGTGCTTTTGGGCCCTAGCAGCTGTCATCGTGCTCCTCGCCGGGTTACTGGCCTTTAAAAAGACCCGGGCTTGGTTTAAATCCAGGGTCAAGACTCTTGGCTTTCTGCCTCAATATTCCAAGGCGATATGCTCTCAATTTGTCGCCATATTCTGGGGGGCGAGCCTTCCGTTTTTGGCCTACGCTATTTACTCGCTATTCGCCTCCCCTCCCGGGTGGTTAATCTGGTTGGCTATATTGTCGGCGGAGTTCCTCGCTGGCTACTACTTATGGCGTTCGTACCACGTGCGGTTAATTCCAAAGCTAGCTCTTGATTCTGTCGAAACAATGTACACCACCCCGAAAGGACCAAGCGTCGACGAGAAGCGGCTATATTGTCAGGTCGTTGTTAACTGTGCGACTGAGTGTCCTCTTCAAAACTGCAGAGGAAAGCTCCTTAGCGCCGCGAAATGGAGTGGTGGTAAGTGGGAGCCAACTCGCATAGTCGAGTCCGTGGACCTGTGGTGGTCGTATATAGACGGGCCGACCCTTTTGTTAGAACATGGAGCCCCTCAGCGCCTAAACGTTTTTTACGTAGAGAACATTTCGAAAAACCTTTTCACTTGGTCCAAAATTCGTGTCAGGCTAGCTTACTTTCCTGCGGATACCCTTAGATTCCACGTTCGGGTCGTCGCGGATAATTGCCCAGCAGAGTACATCTATGTAACGGTGAAATTCGGAGAGCGATGGTGCGACGTGTCTGTAGAGTCGGCTACCTTTAGTGCCGTACCTTGCGCCGTAGCGGCGGGAGGAACAGGCGGCGCTGGCGTCTCGGGATAGCGCGACGATCGGCGGCTGCTACCTATTGGTATACGGTCTTCTCGACATGGTAGTCGGACCTGCCGGCCCCGTGGATTCCTGTTTTATAAATCCGCAGCGGCAGCAGCGCCGCCTCTGACCGCCGTTCCACGACTCAGCTTGCAGAGGATACTTCTGGTCTTTGTCCTGCCAACAGTGGGGACACAAAGGCGAAGCCTTCGACGTGTCGGTTGCCAGGTAGAAGTACCCAAACGGTAGTATGGGGCCTACTATCGAATCTCGTTCGGCGAGCTTGGTCTTGAGGTTTCGGTTCTCTTCGTCCAGGGCCAGCATGCGCTCTTTCAAGTCGATCAACTGATCGTACGCGTCGCTTATGACGTCTTTGAGCTCGTGGTCCTTCGACTCTTTCGCAAGGTCACGCGCGTTCTTGAGAGTGGAGAGGGCCGTACCTATAGCCGAAAGAACGCCGCTACCGGTAGTTGCAACGCTGTGTAGGTCCATTAAATGCCTCCTTCTAACGAGCGCCGTTTACTTACGTGAATGAGTTGTCCTTTAGTCCCTCGGGCAATCGCAGAGATCATAAGCTTCCGGGGGATTAGCGCGAAGGTTCAAGCACAGGTTCGCTTGGCGAGCTTTGTCGAACCTGAATCCTCGGTAGTGCGCCAGTATTTTGATCTGCTTGAGTTCCTCGGACGGAAGCAGCACTATTCCCCGGCAACAAACGTTGTGCTCCCGCTGGTAGCGCGCAAAGTGCTTGGGGAACTCCGTGTCGGCGGTTACGAGCATGGCTTCGCTTCGCTGGCAAAGGCGAACGACGTCCGGGTAGTCCGGAGCGTTTGGACGGAGGCCGCACTCGACGGCCCGGCGGGACTTGCCCGGGAGGTAGTCCTTAAGCGCGGGGCCAAGGTCGTTGTCGATTATGAATTGTTGCTTATTCTTACCCATAGCCTATCCTCTCTAGAGCCCCATTTGTTGTAAGGGGCTAAGTTGATAATCTTCCTGAATTAGAGGCGGCGTCAACTACTAATAAGAGTCGGTTTAAGCCGCAGATGCTGCTTAGTTGCCTCACTTACTAGGATTGAGACAATTGAGGCAATTGAGACAATTGAGACAATCGATGCAATTGATGCAATTGATGCAACTGAGGCAACTGATGCAACTGAGGCAACTGAGGCAATTGAGGCAATTGAGGCAATTGAGGCAATTGAGGCAACTGAGGCAACTGAGGCAATTGAGGCAACTGAGGCAATTGAGGCAATTGAGGCAAGATGTCTTAGAACTCGTCCCTGGGCGCTCGGGAGGCTTCAAGATTGCTTATCTCCAAAGCGGGTTGGCGCACACGAGCGCTTTCGAAGAGTGCGGACGCGCTTACGTCGTGCTCCTTATTGTAAGTGCGGCGCTTACGGTAGCCGGAGGAGATAGCGGCGGCGGGGGGATGGGACCACGGCCCCAAGGGAGATGCAGGACGAAACTACCCCACATCATCAAACGCTGCCGGGAAATTGAGGCGGTAGGAGTTTCGGGGTTATTTCGTCCCGCAATTATCGACTGTTACCCAACGCCAAATTGTACGCGGCAACTTTGGCCAATGCCCACAATCTTGCTTTTGACAGGGCTCTCTCCACCGGAGAGATAATTCTCAATGCGAAAGAAAGTAAACTACGTTCGATCCGTCGTGTCCTACCTAGATGTTCTTGGTTTCCGGAACCTCATCAAAGAGAGATCCGCAGGCGAAATCTCGCGGCTATTGCGCGTCCTCGCGAAGTCAGTGAAGCCGGACCCGGATCGCTTGTTTAACACCAAGCATGTATTCACAACGTTTTCTGACACGGTAATACGCAGCACCCCGATAGATCTTCGTCGACCATACGCCTTGATAGCGGAGCTGCGGAGTGTGCTTTTGGCCCAGATCAACCTTATCAAAGAGGGCATTTGCATCCGCGGTGCGATCACGGTCGGGGATGTCGTTCAGAGCTGGCATGTTGTGTACGGGCCGGCTGTCTTGAAGGCGTATGACCTTGAGAGTAAGGGATCTCTCCCACCTTTAATTTTCGTCGATAGAGACGCGCTTGCTGAACTTATGCCGCGTCTTGAAGAGGAGCATCTCGACGACGATTTAAACGCATTGTTGGGGACAGATGAATCGAACACGTACCTCGACTATCTGAAGGCAGGGGAGGCGGAATTTGATGTCCCCGATCAGGAATACCCCCATTTCCTCGCGACACACCGTGATTTCGTTCGCTGCGGGCTGATCGATAATGTGGGGAACGACGGCGTTCTGAAAAAATTTCGCTGGCTTCAGGGCTATCATGACCACGCTGTATTGGCCATAGAGGAAATATACGGAGCCGATTCAGCACGCCACCTGAAAATATAAAGAGGGGAATGTCATCCCGGCTGCTAGGTTAATCGACCGCGCCACAGCTGCCGGTGCTAAACTTTCAGGGCCTTCAAAGGAGCGGCCAGGAGATATGGACAAGCGATATCAGGTTTCCGTTAGCTCGACCTATACCGATCTCAAGGATGAACGAAGTGAAATCTTTCGGACCCTGATGGAGATGGACTTATTCCCGCCGGTATGGAGCTTTTTCCGAAAAGCGGTGACTGTCAGGACGAACCCCAGCTGTGCGCGTATGGGGGTACGTCCTGTCTGTCACCTGGTCTTCGGCGTGGAAGACCTTTGCCGGGGGCGGGATTGCCGCGTGGGGCAAGTTCGCTCTCTGACAGAGCAAGAAGGACAGACGAAGCGTACCCCGTCATAAAAGTTGCGTTCCGTTGCGTAACTTGGCGCGCTTAATTCATCGGGTTCTTTTCGCAAGTCCCCACACGCGTCGGGTTGGAAACGAGGCGTCCCCGTGTTTCCCGTCCCCGTGTTTCCCAATCATGGATGGCCACTAATGCTCAGGTGAACGTCCCGTCTGAACGTCCCGTCTGGTCAGTAATTTCTGAAATTACTTGGCTGGTGGGGTCCCCCCATGAAATTGCGTAGCGATGACCATATCCCGCTCCTTTTGCACGTCGGCTGAATACAAGAGATCTTTGATCTGATCTGCAGGTACGACAATCGATACTCCACTGTTTGCAGTCACTTCACCCGCGTATGTAGAGGAGACCTGCAGAGTCAGGTCAGCCTTTTCGAAAACTTCGCCACTGATGACACCCAAGAATTTGTAAGAAAATCCAAGAGTATTTGAAAATTTCGCAGTATCGATGAACACGGGTGAGCCACTATTCCCTCCAAATGCGTGCGCCTCAGTTAAAAAGATCCTCCCAGCCTTGTGTAGCGTTGTTTCCATCGGTCCATCAGGGATCATAGCGAGCGTACCCGACCTTACGATTGGTTCTAGTCGGTGCTGCGCCAGGAATGTTTGAATGAATAGCCCACAGAATAGTACTGGATCACCTTCGACGAACTCTCTTCGTGTTTCCATGTCCTGGGTTGCAAAGGTATCTATGGGGATGCGGATGTAGTCGTAGGCTCCACTAAGATTAAAGGGGAGAATTGCTAAATCGACCGAATCATCGGTCGGGAAGTGCCACTTTGCTTGATTCCAGAATCTGAGTGGCGTTGCGCTGTCCGTGCCTCCGACCTTCTGATTCACCAACACAAAAGAATCCGTAGTTTTGCATGGTTTCCCGGTTTTGAGGTGATAACGTATCCGGTTTTGAGTGATACCGATCACTTTCGATCCCTGGCTGCGCTACATGGTGATTTGTTACTAGGTAGGCAAATCCAACGTTTGCTGGCGGTGTTCCTGCTGGCACAGGTATGCGGTTGTCAGGCACAAGTACCACGAAGCCTGTACCCCAGGAGATATCTACAGGTAAGATCTGCGTCCTTTCCATGAGCGATAGTCCTGCAATCTCGTCCGAAGTGAGGTCCGCCATCTTTGCAACCAGTTTAAGCATTTGAATAGGCTGCAACGCGGGCAGTACTCCAGACTCCACCATCGCAGCTTCGTCAGGCGTTAGTTTTGCCATGCTGACCTTGATCTGACGCAGCCTTGCTAGGTCGACGAGTAAATTCCTAATCAAATCCTGAACCTGGGTCGGTGAGAGATCTGCCAGCGCTTTTGGAGTCAACTTCTCGGCTTCTGGTTGAAAATCGTGGAGACACGTCGTTTGCAAGAAAACGACTGCCTTCTTTAGCTGAGTAGTCATTGGCAGTGCAGGCGCAGCCGTAGCGGGATTGGCTGACGCAGGCGATTGGGGTGGTGGGGGTACGCCTGCAGGGTTTTGAGCGAACGTACAGAGGCAAGAACACACGAGAAGAACGGTAACCCAGAATAGGCGCATAACTCTCCCTCAAATGCGATTAGGGGTGCCGAGTGGGGGGCTACAGGGAACCGAGTTAGGAATTGGGGTTCTACGTGGAACCGAGAACAGGCAGAGTGTACGGAGCACTACAATGGTGAATGGAAGCCTACTTCCCATTGTCAACAATACCACCACCATTAGGGGAGAATCACTTAAGGAATCAAGATAGGTAACCCTAACTATTGGTCAGCGCTGCCTCCACCGCAATGTGACCGTCAACGTCTATGCGCTAATCGATAGCCGAGCGGGCCAATGAGGCTTCCTTGCGCTGGCATCGCCGTTCGTTAACGGTGCCCGCTCAGGTTGTAATGCGTCGACATGTCGACGCATTTGACGATCAACTTCTGCATTACTTGTACATGTGCAAGAATTGTGGCCATGGACATCGGACAGGCTGCTGCATATTGGGAAGGTAGGCTCAAACAAGGCAAACCGATCTACCGCGTGAGAGTGCGGCGTCTCCTGGAACTGGCAGGTTCAGAAAGACGTGGCTACGTCATAATCCAGAAGATTCGGAAGATTCTCGACGCTCACGGACTGGTTACGATTCCCGATTTTGAGCTCGCCTGGATCGACGGCCTTGTACGAGTTCGGCTTGCCGCAGATGGCGATGCACAAGATTCACTTGAGTCAAATCTGGATCGAATTGTCGGAGAGCAGGAATCATCTGATGAACCAATCGTTGACCCTGCCATCAGTAATCAGAACCAGTTGCCTTTGGCAACCGAAGCAATCGCCGAGCCGTTGAATGCTCCTCTAGACACGGCTACTCCCGAAGCGACGGACGCGGGCATGAAGTCCTCCTTGGATCCTGTCGTACGGGTATCGAGTCTCGCCGCAGCCAACAGAGGTGTCGTCAGCGTTTCTACCAGCGACAAACTCGACAAAGCTACGACGCTGATGCTGTTTGAGAACTATTCTCAGTTGGCGGTGATGCAAAGCACTCGCGATGTGAAGGGCATGATCAGCTGGGAATCAATTGCGAGGCGATCAATGCAATCGCCCCCACCTTCGACTGTGCAAGATTGCATGATTGAAGCGAGGATAGTGAATGCTACCGATGCTCTGTTTGACACTCTGCACGAGGTTGAGCAATATGGCTATGTTCTCGTCAAGGATAAGGGCAAGATCACGGGAATCGTAACTGCAACAGACTTCGCTACAGAACTGGCCTCCATGTCGCAAGCCTATATAAGCATAGGAACCATCGAGCGCCTGATTCGCAACAAACTCCATCCAAGTTTGGCTGAGGCCGATTTCGGTCACCTCGAACAGCACTCAAGGGCTCTGCAAGAAAAGGACTTTGCACGCCTCACTTTCGGCGAAAACGTGCGGCTCATAGAGCGTCCAGATATCTGGAGCCGTTTAAAAATCTCTGTGGACAAGGCCGAGTTCACAAAACGATTAAGCACCATTACAGAAATTCGGAATGACGTTATGCACTTCGGTCCTGATCCCTTGTCTGCGTCCCAGAAGAAGAGTCTGGAACAGATGGAGTCGTTTTTGAAACATGTTTTTGATTGATGCAGGCGGTCGAGGATCTGCACTACATAAGATGCGCGACGAAACAATTCCCGATGTGCCGGCGCGAAATTCCGGGGATTGTTTCGCCTGACCCGTATCCGCCTGACCCGTATCCGCCCGGACCGGAAGAACTCCCGTTTGCAGCCGTCATCTGATCGACATACGGGGAGGGCGTTTTCCCTCAAAAAATCCTTATGTGCAAAATGAGATACTTCCTGGGGTTTTTCCGGAAATCAGTCAGAAACTCTGTGAGCGCTACACGAACCACAGGTTGGATGCGAGCTTAGCGAGCAGGTGTTCGCGCTGCTTGTCTTATCTTCCACTGATCGGGTAGCCAGGCGGCGAGTTCACTCATTTGCGCTGCCGGCAAGTTGATCAGCAGCTGCGTGAGGTAGAGTTGCGGGTCCAAATCATGTCTACGGCAGGTGCTGGTAAGGCTTGCCAGTATGGCAGCGGTTCGCCCTCCGCGTGGGTTGCCGACGAACAAAGAGTTCTTGCGGTTCAGTACCACACGCTTCATTTCCCGCTCACTGATGTTGTTGTCGATGGGCACAGCTCCATCGGAGCAGAAGGTGTTCAGCTCCGTCCATTGTCCCAGAGCGTAGTTCACTGCCTCTGCCATAGGGTGTTTGGGCAATAGCTGCTCCTTCCAGCTCAGCAGCTTCTGCCGTAGTTGGGCCAACACCGGCGCTGACTGGCGCTGACGTAAGTCGAGCCGC
>CAWBGZ010000010.1:0-406623 GCA_963788515.1 uncultured Acidobacteriaceae bacterium | reverse complement strand
GGGGATGAAGCTGTGGTACGTTTTGCCGGTCAATTTGCGATCGAAATCGGCCCCAGCGGCCTGCACTAGTGCCGGGTTCGAGAAGAGATCGATCGCGGTTAGTGCGAGCGCCTTCGACGCTACCACCATGCCGTTCTGGCCGATGCTCATGCCGGCCGAGGCCGTGGCTTGCCAGGTGTGCGCCGCTACCCCGGGCACGAAAGGTCGCCGTTTACGAACCCAATAGTCGGCACGTTCCAGCTCACATCGCCCACATCGGTGGAGGCGGACGGAGCATTGGGATCCACCGGCCGCAAGGGCTCGATCAAATCCGTCTGGTCAAGGCTCGGAACGGTATCGATGCTCAGGGTCTTCTGCAACGCCACGGCAAACGCCTTCTCAGCATCACTGATCGTGAAGCCACCCACTTCCTCCAGGTTTTTCTGCGCCACCAGAGCCAGTGCATCGTTGCCGATGATGTTGGCGTCGCTCAGAACATCAGTGACTTCCACTGTCGTGCCAGTCATGAGCGCCGCCCCCTGAGAGATCTTGAGGATGCGGTCCCAGATATCTGCCAGCACCGTGTTCGACGGATTGCGCGCCATCAGCTCCATCTGGGCGAGATCGGGCACGATGTTCGCCGCGACGCCCTTTCCCTTGGTAATGATGTAGTGGATACGCGAGTTGCTGGGTACATGCTCGCGCATGAACTCAATGCCATTTCCCATGAGCATGACGGCGTCCAGTGCGGAGCGGCCCCGCTCCGGCGCCATGGCCGCATGGGCGGCGACGCCGTGAAAGGTGAACCTGGCCGACAGCACCGCCAACATGCCGCCGTTGTTTACGCTGTTCTGATCCCCCGGATGCCAGTGCAGCACCACATCCACGTCTTTGAACAGTCCGGCGCGCAGCATGAATACTTTGCCCGAGCCGCCCTCTTCTGCAGGCGTGCCGTAGTAGCGCAATGTCCCGGGAACGTGATTCGCCGCCATGTACTCTTTTACCGCGACGGCAGCCAGCCCCGACCCCGATCCAAGCAGGTTGTGCCCGCATCCATGACCCGGCGCGTGGGGGACTACGGGCGAACGCTGGGGAACCGGGTTCTGCGACAACCCCGGCAGCGCATCGAACTCACCCAGGATCGCAATCACCGGCTTCCCCTGCCCATAGCTGGCGATGAAGCCCGTTGGCTCATCGGCCACGCCGGACTCGAGCGAGAAGCCCGCCGCTTTAAGCTGCGCCTGCAACAGCTCTGAGCTCCTGTTCTCGTGATATCCAAGCTCGGCGTAATCCCAGATTTGCTTCGAGACCTGCTTCCAGTTCGCAGCGTTCTGCTCGACCAGTTGCTCCACCTGCTTGTGCGCATCGGTTTTCGCCTGCGCTCGGGCCGGCGGAGCAACCGACAACGCGAGGCAGCCGGCTAAGGCAAAAATGGGCCTGCCGAGCAGACCGCATTTTTGCAGATAAGATCCAGAGGACGACCGCCTCGGCATCGCGAGTCTCCTTCCTGAAAGGGGCGTGACTCTCTCCCATTCATGAAACACGAGGCTGCCACCCTCTCAACTTAATCGAACAGCCGCTTTGCGTCTTCGAGACGGATGCCCGAACCTCGCCAACTGATGAGTCGTATAACATAAATTTGAACCGAGTTCAGCGAAAACTCGAGGAACGGAAAGTTTCTGATGGAAAAGGCCAGCGCATTCTGGGGAGGAGAGGATTCCGTCTGGATCACGGGCAATCCGGAACTTCCCGAAAATCTGATTATCCGTAAGTTGCCCCCAAGCAGCTCCGGGAGAGGGTGAAGTTCAAAGCCCCGTTTTTTCCAGCACTTCGTCAGTCTCATCGATTGATGATTTCCGAGTCCCCGACCAGCCCTTCATAATCTCCTGCGTTAATCTCCAGAAAACACCCGACCGTCTCCCTTTGCAGGTCCCCTTGGGCAAGGGCCGCCGGAGCCCACGACCCCGTTATCTTTCGGCCAGGCGCCAGGAATGCGGAAGCCCAGGAATCATTCATTGATTTAAACTGTCCATGCTCTGCCCCACTGGAGAGATCCATGGCCACGCGAAACTGCCACAGCGCCGTGGACGCAGCTGCTGCTTCCGGAGAAACTATGCTGGCAGACATCGCCGACCGCAATAGCGCTGAAGACGCGATACGCGAGAGCGAGGAACGTTTTCGGCTGGTCGCCAATACTGCTCCCGTTTTGATTTGGATGTCGGACGTGGACAAATTGTGCACTTACTTTAACGAGCCATGGCTCGAGTTCACCGGGGAACCCCTTGAGTCCCAGCTTGGAAACGGCTGGACCGATGGTGTCCACCCCGAAGACTTGGAGAGGTGCCTGGGCATATATACAGAGGCCTTCGATCGACGAGAGCGCTTCAGGATGGAGTATCGGCTCCGACGCCAAGACGGAGAATATCGGTGGATTCTAGACATCGGAGTGCCGAGGTTTAATCAGCATCGCTCTTTTGTCGGTTACATCGGGAGTTGTATCGATGTGACTGAGCTCAAGCACGCGGAGCAGGCTTTGCGCGAGAGCGAAGGGCGGTTTCGTTTGGCGGTTGCCTTTTCCGCGTCCTGCAAGAGGCCCTTCACAATTCGGCAAAACACAGTGGGGCACCGTACGTCGAAGTGGGATTGTGGGGAACATCGGATGAGATCCATCTCGTCGTCAGCGACGCCGGCGCAGGCTTTGATAGCGAAGGGGCAAAGGAGAGTCGAGGGCTCGGCCTCATCAGCATGGAGGAGCGGTTGAGAGTCCTGAAGGGAACGTTTTCAATCGAATCGCAACCCCGGCGTGGTACAAAGATCCACGCTCGGGTGCCGCTCGGTTCGGGAAGCGATTCTATGCGGGCGACCGGGCAAATAGCACACCAGTCACCAGGATGATGGTTCCGTTTCGCTACAAATCCTCTGGAAGACTTGCTTGTCTTCATCGCGGTAAAAGCTGCTCAATGAGAACCCGCAGAGAATATCCATTTGGTATCGTTTAGTTAGCTGGTTGCAGAGTTGCTCTACCTGAATAGCCGCATCCGCGTTGCCTTCCGCCCACAAGATTGACGCGCATTCCCCGCAAATTGTAACCCGCGACGGTTCCCCCGCTGTCGCCTGAGCCGCCGTCGCGATCAGGTCGCCAACGACTTTAAAAAATCGTATTGGGTCAGGCAGATCGTTAGCCATGAAGGTCGAGAGGGTATCGGCGACATCCAAAGGAAGACAGCGACCCTGCTCGATCGCGGCGGCAATACTAACTCCATAGTCCTGTAAACTCTGAAGCAGACTCTTCTGGTGCGACTCGGTCACGACCAAGATAACCGCGTTCCCATTTAGCAGTGCAGCTTCTATATAACGAGTGAAGCCATCTAGAAAGGACTCATCGTCAGAATAGAATTGAACCTCGTGGCTGCGAACGATCTCCGTCTTTCTCTGCACAAGCGATGGAAAAACTTCCTGGCGGAAGAGGCGGTCGGGAGCTTGTCCGTCGACAGCACTGGTCCAATTGTGACCCGATACCCCCCTACTGACAAACTGCCTGCCCTGACAAACCTCTTTCAAAGCGGTTAAAAATTCGTTTCCGGCATGTGCTTTAACAACGTAGCCCATCGCCCCCAAGCTGAAAGCTTCTTGTGCCACATCGGCAGTAGATTCTTGAGTCATGAAGAGAATTTTGCCTTGAGGGCAGAGCTTGCGGATTCGTCGAGCTGCTTCGATCCCATTGAGTGTGGGAAGCCCGATATCCAGCACAATCAAGTCCGGTTGCAGTTCTTCGACTTTCTGCACCGCTTCCAATCCGTCTGAAGCCTCGCCGACGACCTGCCAATCCGGTCTTTCCGCCAGCGTCGAACCGATGAATCGCCGAAACGGTTCGTAATCATCGACCACGAGGACACGGAGGAAAGACATGCAGGCACCAAGCTTTCATCGGCCGAATTGCACCTTCTAAATATTTTGTGACCGGAAACAAACATCACCGCTATATTCGTGAATCGTATCATCTGTAACCTGCACCGGCAGCTCACCTTAAAGTAACTGCAAAAAAAGTAACTGCAAAAATTGCCAGGTTTCCCGATACAACACGGTCTGCCGCTCGGCGGGTCAAGACATGGATGCGACCGCAGAAGTCGAGCGTGCCTTCCCGCGAGGATTTGGTGGCCACGCTCAGCAAATCGCCCGAAATCGACAACTCGAAGCCCCGAAACCGGCTCGCCCTCAACAGGTTGGCCTTTTCTTATGGTTGGGCCACATCACCAGTAACGACAGGTCCTCGGTGAAGCGGTTCCAAACTGCGAACACCTGGAACTCGAAGATGCGGTCCTTTGCGCTCGACTCGTTCGATCATGGCGTCCGAGTCGAATTGTACTGGCTAAGGAAGAAATCGATCTCAGGGCCGTGCAAATGGGAACCCTTAGTTCCATCCCTGCTTTTCCACATCTTTTTCTGCTTTCTGCCATGGACCCCAAAGCTGCGCCGTAATACCGTCGTAGCTAGTAGTCCTCCATCGATCCTGACCGTCTTCACCCGCTTACCCATGGAAGAACACAGGCACTCAAAGAAAGTAATCACTGCAAACGCCCAGCCACCCATTAGTCTCCTAGAGCATCTAGGGGGGCGGGAAAAAATATAATTTGAGCCCCTTCGTCAAACAAAGGACTTAGCCGCCGCATCACCGGCCCAAAACATGACCTTGGCAAAGGTACAGAAGAAGAGTCACAGGCAACGGTAATGAAAAATAGGCCGCTTCCCTGGTTACTAGAGAAACCCTCTAACCCTCTCGACGCGGCCCAGGAACCGTAGGAGTGTGGAAGTAAGCATTCATAAGTCGGTGCCGTCTGGAAACGACGGCCCTGCCCGGCTTTGCACCGAACCGCACTTCCCGTGCATCCGCCACCAGTCCCGGAAATTATCCTCGCTTACGAGCATGATTTCCCGGCGATCGCAAACAGTTACGTGACTCCAAAATCGACGGATTGCGCTTTTTCATGACCAACGCGCCTGAACTGCGGGCACAGGCCCAGTCAATCACGAAACAAGATATAACTGGCACCTGGCAGGGCAAATTGATGGTGCCCCAGGCGCCTAATGGAGAAATACGAATTGTCTTCAAGATATGGAAGGCTGACGAGGGCGCTCCTAAGGCGACGTTTTACATGATTGACCGGCCCGTCCCGGGCTTGCCTGCCAGCGCGGTCGCGATTCAAGGCTCGAACGTGACTATAACGATTCCGGGAATCGAGGGCACCTACGACGGCAAACTGGATCCAGACGCGATGACCCTGACGGGGAAGTGGACAGCGGGAGGAATGCCGATGCCTCTGACCCTGGCGCATGTGAAAGACGACGCTGCGTGGGAAATCCCGAAGCCACCGCCTGCACCGAGAATGATGGCTGCGGATGCCGATCCGGTATTCGAAGTAGCCACTATCAAGCTCAGTGACCCGAACCGGCCGGGGCGGAGGATGTTCTCTATACGGGGTACCGAGGTGACCACTGTTTACACGACAGTAAGCGACCTGATCGTCTTCGCTTATGGCGTTCATGCCGGGCAGATCAGCGGCGCGCCTGCCTGGGTTGAGTCGGACAAGTTCGATATCACCGGGGAGCCCGAGGGCGGGGGACAGCCCAACCCAAATCAATTTAAGACGATGCTCCAGAAACTCCTGGCGGATCGGTTTCAGCTCAAGCTCCATCGTGACAAGAAGCAGCTCACGGTGTACGCGCTGACGGTGGGAAAGAACGGACCCAAGCTAACCAGGAGCGAGGCCGCCAGTCCTATCCCTAACCTGATTTTCAGGGCCGGTAATTGGCCCGTGCGGAACGCCACCATGGAGGAATTCGCAGGCGTCATGCAAGCCCACCTGGATCGTCCGGTGGTGGATCAAACCGGGCTGAAGGGACGGTTCGATTTCCAATTGCAATGGACCCCCGATGAAACTCCGTTCGCTGCACCTGGCGGCCCGGGCGAACCGCCGAGGCCTCCCGATCGAGCCGATTCGTTACCGGATCTCTTCACGGCCATTCAGCAGCAGTTGGGACTGAAGGTGGAGTCAACCAAGGCGCAAGTCGACGTTTTGGTGATTAATAAAGTCGAAAAGCCTTCGGAGAATTGAGGGTCCGGTTTGAACCTTGTGTCCTGAATTAGTCTGTCGTTCCGGGAAAGTCGGATTTCTCGGTAACTTCCCCGGCTCGGACCGAATCTTGGACTGAACTTACTCAAAATCCCCGTTCACGGGAACTCGCTTGCCACACTCCATTACTTCGGGTGGCACGGAGGTCGAGAGTAACCTCTCGATCTAGCGAAACCCGCCTATCCACAACCAATAGAGGATGAAGACTGCGAAGCAGGCGACCACAGCACCTATCACACGACCGGAAATACTGCAGACCGCAGATTCCCACCATTTCGCCCTGGTGACCTTATCCCGAAAGATTAAAGCGCGGTAGCCGTTTACAAAACGCATGGGCGAAACGCTCCAAACAATTCCGGAAACAAGCATGATCGCCGCGATGACCGAAATGTATAGCGCCAGCCAGTCGATAGTCCCGTGCCTCATCTTCTTTACCGCCTTCGCCCGTTGCAATCGTCGGCAGCGTGTAGCGATTCGACGCGTTGTTTTGGGGGCTCCGGCATTGCCGATATTCTACCGTCCCTGCAAAGTCTGCTTGCCACGATGACGCCCTGGTAAACAGATGAAGTGACTCGCAATCCCGTTTCGCAGGAAAGTGACTCAAGATTTTCCGGCGTAGTCTCCGTATTCCCAGTCATAAGGCACGCCGGTTTCGCCGAGCAGAAACCTCACCAGCTCAGCAAATCCAACTTCGGCGCGCACGTCGTTGCTGAGAATCACCGCGCAGCGCTGGCCCTTCTCCACGCAAACCATGGTGTTGGCGGTGTGGTCGTCGTGGCCGCCTTTGAAGTAGCCCGCGTCCTGAGGTCCGCGAAACACCACTACACCGAGCCCTGCGTACAAATCCTTGCGCTGTTGCGGCGGTGGCAGCTCGGCACTCAGCACCGGAAACTGGTGCGGCACTGTAATGTGCACCTGTGGGCGGACCATTTCCGCACGTGCAGCGGCGCTGAGGCCGTCGCCGCGCACCAGCGCCGCCGTGAACTTGCTGAAGTCCGAGATGGTCGTATCCATGGATCCCGCCGCACGCACCCGACTGCTTCGGTGATGCTCCACCACCTTGCCCTGGTCGTTCCATCCATCCGCGAGGTCTGACGCGAGGTCCGGACGAAATACCACGCTGGTCCGCGTCATGCCCAGACGCTTGAAGTTGGCATCCATCAGGTCACCTACGTCCACGCCCAGTCCCTGCGAGGTGCGCCCGTGCTCAATGACAAATTGCAGCAGAACGAAGCCCTCGCCGGAGTAGCTGAACCGCGTCCCGGGGTCAAAGTGAATGTGAAGCTTGAAGTCCGGCTCCATGAACCAGAAGTTGTTGAAGCCGGTGGAATGCGTGAGGCACATCCGCGGCGTGATCTTCTTCCATCGCGGATCGTCGGCCAAATCCTGGTAGCGGCCATACTTCTTCACTATCGCGGGATCGCTTCCGTAGCTGGGCAGCGGCTGGTCCAGGTCATCGGCTATGGGCGTATCGAGCTTGAGCTTGCCCTGGTCGACAAGCTGCATCACGGTGTACGCAAATACCGCCTTGGTGAGCGATGCACCATACATGACCGTATTTGTCTGCAGTGGATCGCCCTTTGCATCGCGCACTCCGTAGGCCTGCAGATACTTGACCTGGCCGTGGTCGATCAGTGCGACGCCCATGCCCTGGGCGTGAGTTGAGGCCATGACTTTCGCCACTTCGCTATCGATCGCCGGCCCACTCGGCAGCGACTGCGCCGCAGCCGCGAACGGCAACGCCACAGCCAGTATTGCCAGATATGCAATCCGCATCTTCTGACCCCCTCTTGTTCTTGCTTTCATCTCTTGCCGGAAATGCCTGAGGTTACAGCGAGTGACAGACCATTATCCTATGTCTGTCAGAGCTGTACAGCCTGAGCGAGAAACCGTAGAGAATCAACCCTGCGACTCGTCCTGGCCCTATCGTGGCAGCAGCAACCAAACTAGAACTTATCGGTCTGAGCGGGCTAAGTTCGGCACGGGCAAACAAGAAGTGATCGGGGCGGCAGTCTAGACGCTTCGCCCGCTCCTTTTCAACGGCGCATGAGAACGCAGCTAACCGTGTTGACAGTTTTAAGCTCGAATCTTAATATATCCGCAACGGATGTATTGAAACCATGACGACACTCACACCCGCCGTCTTTCACGTTCTCTTGGCCCTCGCAGACCAGGACCGGCATGGATACGGAATCATGCTGGAGGTCGCAGAGCGGACCAACCAGCAGGTACAGATGGGACCGGGAACCCTTTACGGTACCTTGAAACGTATGCTCGAAGGCCACCTAATCGAAGAGTGCGATGAGCGCATCGATCCCGGCCTGAGTGATGAGCGACGTAGATATTACCGAATAACCAGACAGGGCCGACGCGCAGCGGCAACCGAGGCCGAGCGTCTACAGGCTCTGGTGCGTATCGCACGTGCGAAGTCGGTCTTCAGGACGGCATAGCCCTGTACGGCGGAGGTGTGATGACTTCAGAAGATCTCTATCGAATTCTGCTGAAGGTTTACCCTGCTCGCTATCGTTACAAATACGAGCAAGCCATGACTCAGTGTTTTCGTGATCAGCTTCGCGCAGCTGACACCACAGGGAAGCAAGTTCGCCTCTGGTTCGGCACCATGATTGATTTCGCGCTGAATGCTCCAGCGCGTCATTTGGAGCCGCCGCCTCGCTCTCCTTATCCAAATGTCTACAGCGAACGAGCGAGGCGAGCGATTTACTTTGCACAACTCGAAAAAGGTCCATTCAGCTATGGAAAGATTAGCTTGGAGAACCTTCTCCTGGGTGCACTAGGCAGTGACGAGGAACTTGCTGGTGCTCTTCTCGGATCCCATGGCTTGGCACCTCTAGTAACGAGGGTTCGAGCAATGGAAACCGACAAAGTGGTCCCGCGCGGCCCTCTCCTTCGTTGGGAGCGTGGGCGTCCCCGCCGAGGACCGGCACTTGCTTTGGACTGCAAGAAAGCCCTGGCGAAGGCCCGGCAAGAAGCGCACGACTCCGGCACCCAGGTGAGTTCCCGCCACATCGTGTTGGGCATTCTTGATCAGGATACGAGATTGGCGGCACGTCTTTTGCGGGAACACGCGGTCGATCTGTCGTACCTCCGATCCAAATCGGATCCCGATGGCCAGATCTAATGACTGAGAGCGGTTGGACCCCCAAAGGAGGCGTTTTCGCGAGGTAATCCGGCTGACTCCGTTTTCTATCTGCAGAAGGGCCGCGCAAAAACCAGGATCCGTCCAATCGAGAGAGCTAGGAAATACCCACCGTGCTAGTCTGTTCAGTCGAAACGGAGGGCGGTGAAAGATGCTCTAGCAACTCCGCTTGAGCTTGCTGCGACGCGATCATTAAGAGCCGATCGCCTGGCTGTAAGACGGTTTCGGGCCGAGCTCGCAAAACCGTCTTGCCCCGCAGTATCGCGGCAACCTTCGAATCCACAATCGAGCCGGTAAGCTTGCGAGATTGAAGCTGCTTTCCCACCCATGGACTCTCTGGTCGAAGCGCACCAATCATAAGCTGTGAACCATCCGGAAGATCCAGCGCGACCCCTGATCGCAATAGCGCCGCGAGGTGGAGATGGGTGATGGGTTGGGGTAAGGTTATTTTTCCTTGTTCCAACAGTCGTAGTGCAATCTGAACGTGCTCGGCAATGTGCGCTGGTGAATCTGAACGTCCGCCCACCTGGGCTTCATACAGGCTGCTGTATTTGAAAAGCGACGAGAGATTGACTTGAATCACAAAGCTCAGCATCACAGCTAGTCCGGCGGGAACAAGAAGCTGATAACCGCCGGTCATTTCGACCACCATCAGCAACGTCGCAATGGGAACCCGGGCCGCGCCTGCGAACACCGCCGCCATGCCAACAATCACCAGGCCTGCCGGAGGAACGTGGGCGATTGCTGCGAACACCCCACCTAGCATCGAACCGACGAAAAGACTGGGAGCGAAGATGCCTCCCGAGCCACCGGAGGAGACGGTAAAGGAGAGTGCGAGCGTTTTGGCGGCGACCAGAACGAGAAGCAATCCTAAAGCCAACCGGCCGTCGATCGCTTCCTGAATCCACCCATACCCACCGCCCAATACCTGGGGCAAGCGAAGCGCAACGATGCCTACGAGTAAACCGCCGAGGCCCGGCTTAGTCCAGGCGGGTATACGTAAAGCTGCAAAAGCATCTCGAAAACGATAAAACACCTCGGGCAAAATGGAAGCGAGAATGCCACTGGCGCCGCCGAGAGCAATGTACCAACCGTACTCTGTCAGGCCCGCGGCATATAAGTGCGATGGAACCTGGAAGAGCGGCTGCCATCCGACAAACCATCCATTGACGGCATAGGCGACGATCGCGGCCAGCATGCAATAAATGAGAGCTCCCGACTCGAAGTCCATGCCGCCGTAAAGAACCTCGACGGCAAAGATGGCGGTCCCGATCGGCGAACGGAAGATCGCGGAAAGCCCGGCGGCCATTCCCATCAAGACCACCAATCGCCGTTCATACTCTGGCCTGTGGAGCAACTTCGCGTAGGCTGATCCAAAGCCGGCGGTTATGAGTGCGGTCGGGCCTTCGCGTCCTGCCGATCCCCCTGAACCAATAGTAATTGCGGAGGCAAGCATCTTTACGGGAGCCACGCGCGCCCTGATTGCACCTCCTGTCCAGTGAAGGGCTTTTACAACCGTATCTGTGCCGTGGCCTTCTGCCTCGGGTGCGAGCCCGTACACAAGAGCTCCCGACAGCAGCCCACCGATGGTCGTCGACAGCGGTATCAGCCACAACCCATGAGGACCGATAACCTCTCGAAGAACTCCGCCCTCTTGTTGAAGTCCTGGAGGGTGGTATCCGGCGAGCGAGAACAGGAGCATCTTCTGAGAGAACCGCAAAGTCCAAATAAACAACTGCGCGCTCAGCCCACCTATGATACCGAGCACAACCGAATCTACAAGGAGTCGCGGCCTGTCGCCGGTTTTCACTCTAACGTTGTACCATCCTTTCAAGATCGATGGACAAATACAGGATACGAGACACGCGCAAAACGGCGGCGCATCCACCATTCGGGCCTTGGCCCGCAGCCCATCGGGTTCAGGGAGGAGTAGAATGACGTGGTCCGAAGAGCCACGAAATATTCGGTGGCGAACGAAAAAGCGATGCGTCTGCGAAGGGCAAAAGACATAGCCGGGTACACGATCGGAGCAATCGACACAGATATCGGATCAGTCTGCGATTTCTATTTCGATGACCAGCAGTGGACCATCCGCTACATCGTCGTTGCAACCGGCATCATCTTCTCCGGACGCAAGGTATTGATCTCTCCCCTGTCTTTGCGCCATCCTGCCTGGAGCCCGCTACACATTTATGTGAATCTCACCCGGAACCAGGTCCAGAGCAGTCCCAGCATTGATCTCCATAAACCTGTCTCTCGGCAGCACGAGATGGAACACCTCGGACATTACGAATTGCCTTACTACTGGGAGGGAACAAACGTATGGGGCTCATGGTCAGGTCCACAGGCGCTCGCGGATGCTCCGCGAACCGCGCCGAAAACTGGACCGAAGGACGTGTTACCTGACATTCACCTCCGAAGCACCCATGAAGTCTCGGGCTACCATGTGAAGGCCGCCGACGGCGAAATCGGGCATGTTGAAGATTTCTTATTCGACGACGAGACCTGGGCAATTCGCTACGCCATCGTTGACACGAGAAATTTTTGGCCGGGTAAGAAGGTCTTGCTGAGGCCGCAATGGATCAATAGCATCGATTGGGCTGAGCGGACCATTCAAACAAACATGACCCGTGCTCTTATCGAAAAAAGCCCCGATTGGGACCCGGAATCGTCCATTAACCGGGAATATGAATTGCACCTGCACCAACATTATGGCTACGCGCCTTACTGGACGGTGGACAAATGAAAGATGTTTCCTGCGGAAGCGGCCGCATGAAGCATCCGGACGCCTTTTCCCAAATCAAAAAATAAAGTTTGTAAGTGCGGGACCAAACCACCCCGGAATCGAATCTATATCTGTACTAACCCAAATACTCGCGGAAGCCTCTCCATAGACGGAGTGTCTTAATGACGATCCATGGACCAAATGCACGGAACTCCATCTCCTCCAGTCGAGCCTTTAGAGTCGCAGCCGGAGGTTTCTCTTCGCTCGGGCGCTCGTCTGCTACTGGGCTCTCCCTCCTCAGGAAAGAACCGCAGTCGGCCGTGAAAGGGGCAAGATGATCAATTAATTATTTTGATCATCTTGATCATCTTGACGAAACAAAGGACTTAGCCGCCAAGATGATCAAAGCTACCGTAATAGTGGCGTATCACGGCGTCGGCAACCAAGCGTGAGAACTCTCCCTTCCCACTTGAAAGCCGCCGGAACGGGGACCCAGGGCGCACACTTTCCCCTTCCTTTCCGCGCGCCGTCCCCCCGGGGGAATATGGCGTGACGCCTCCGCAGTCAGCGGTACCGGAAACCGGGCAAACCGTGGTAATCACGAAGTAACTTATGACGCTTGTAGCGCTTTTCGCGCTCATTTTTTGCAAAACGGTGGAAAATGATCGACGCGTGATTTGACAATTTTGTGCATCTGACCCCTCAAGGAGACACACAAGGTGTCTATCCCTCTACGATCTCAAGAGCTCCCTGAAGACAGTGCGCGTGCAGCGCAGGACCCTCGCAGCTTTCGCCGATATGTTTGGGGTTACGTTTCTCGCTCGCCCCTGCGATCTCTATGGAATCTTGAGGGCATACCCGTGCGCGTCATCGTGAAAAATACCTGGAACGCAATGTTTGCCGACAACCTCCTGGGACGCTCTGCGGAGCTTGGTTTCTATTTCATTTTTGCCCTGTTTCCTACGCTGGTCACAGCCTGCTCCATCCTCGGTCTGGCGGCCCGCTCGGCTGCCGACATCTATGAACATCTTTTGCAGTACCTTTGGATTGTGGTTCCTCCCTCGGCTCTGGGGATCGTGCTTAACGCCTTTAATCAAACCACGACTGCAGCGAGCAGCGGTAAGCTGACCTTTGGCCTGGTGGCGGCGGTGTGGTCGGCTTCCGTAGGTTTTTCCGCGATTCAAGATAGCCTCAACGTGGTTTACCGGGTGCAGGAAAACCGGCCCTATTGGAGGGCGAGACTCTCAGCGATCGGCATCACGTTTATGCTTTCGATCGTCGTTACCCTCATGCTGGCGTCGCTGCTGACGGCTGACTTTCTAGCTCGCCTTGCCCGATTGCACATCTATCATCACTTTCTGGCTGCGTGTGCCGCCATCTCTCTAAGGACTGTAGGGTGGGTCGTCGCCACCGCTTTTCTTTCCTTGCTTTTTGCGCTCATCTACTATTTCGGGCCGGACGTCAAAGTGAGCCAATGGCATTGGCTCACGCCTGGCTCCGCGCTTGGCATGCTGGGATGGCTCGCAGCCTCGCTTGGACTTCGTGTCTATGTTCACTACATCAACAATTACTCCGCCACTTACGGTTCTCTCGGTACCGTCATCATCCTGCTAACCTGGTTCTATCTGAGCGGACTGATGTTGCTGCTGGGAGGCGAGATCAATAGCGAAATTGAGGTCGCGGTCAAGGAAAAGAACCTCGCCGCTGCGGGACTGCTGAAACCCGAAATTGTGACCACACCGTCCGCCGGACCTTCGTAGTGGCCTGTAGGGGCTGGTTCAGGAGTAAAACGAAATCTGCGAAAATGCGCGACCCTCTAAGGGTCACGGCTCTCGTGCTTTTGTATCAGGGCCCGCCTTTACATCTAGCGGAAAAACTCATTTTTCTGAAGGGTACGGCCTACCTCGTCGCAGCGAAGATCAGGCCGCTGAAGGGTACGGCCTTCAGGCCGTACGTAGATGCTTTGCCATGAACGCGGCTTTAGCCGCTGAGGGACAATTCTCCCTCGCCTGCCCCGGCCAGCCGTGGGAAGAAGCACTTTTTCCGCATGCTGTTTAGTCGGGCCGCAAAGGCTGAGAAAGAATCGGGCTTTAGTGTCCGCGTGAGAACCGCGAGTTCCAGAAACGCAGCTCCAGAAGATAGGTCCCGTAGCGACGGCTGAAAGTAGTCCCGGGTCTTCAGCCGTTCCCACGAGACCAAGCCCAGGTTCTCGCGCAGGCACTTCAGCCCCTGAGGCTCCAAATCAGCTGTTACGGTCCACTAGCATGAACGCCACACCTACCCGCAATCAACCATCGCCCGCCATTTGTGCATCTGATGGAGAGATGGCGTGGATCGAGCGAGTGGTCGGATATCTTCGAGTCCTGGCTCAATCCAGCGTGAATGATCGAAGCAGGGAACCTGGTCGACGCTGCAAGGGGCTAGCCGCCATGGGCATTCTGGTCTTCTGTACTGGAGTGCAGGCCCAAAGTACTACCCAGCCCTCGCAGCTGCCGAAAACCGCTCCGGCTACCGCAAGCATCTTATCCTCGTACGAGGGCCAGAATGTCACCGCGATTGAGATCGCCGGACGTCCGGACCTGGACACCAGCAAGTTAACCCCTCTCCTTCAGCAGCGGGTCGGGGAGCCCTTCTCAAAAGAGAAGGTCGATGCCAGCATAGCGGCGCTGAAAAGTGCCGGGAAATTCAGTGAGGTGCAGCTTCAGATAGAACCCGAGGCCAACGGTGTGCGGGTCCTGTTGATCGTGGAACCTGCGGTCTGGTTCGGCATCTTCGAGTTTCCTGGAGCCGAGAGGTTTGCTTATTCCAAGCTGGTGCAAATCGCGAATTACCCTCCGCAGGCGCCCTTCAATACGGGCGACGTGCAGCGAGACAGCGACGCGCTGCTTCGCTTCTTCCAGCAGGAAGGCTATTTTGAAGCCGAGGTTCGTCCCCAGGTAAATCTGGACACCAGCTACAACCTGGCCAACGTGCGCTTCATGGTGAATCTCAATCGGCGGGCGAAATTCGGTGGGATCACGATTGCCAACACCACACCGGAACAAGCCGCCAAAATGAGCAAAAGGCTCCAGGGGTTCAAGGCCCGGGTGAGGGGAGCGGCCATTCGCCCGGGAAAGAACTACCGTCGCGCGACCCTGACCAACGCCCAGCGATATCTACAAAAGGGCTTGGAGAAAAAGGACAAGCTGGCGGCAGAAGTGAAGCTGGCGGGCGCGGCCTACACGGCGGAAACTAACCGCGCCGATATCCACTTCGATGTCCACACCGGGCCCACCATTCATGTGCAGATAAAAGGTGCGCACCTCTGGAGCTGGACGCGCAAGTCTTTGCTCCCGGTCTATCAGGGCGTGGGCGTCGATCCCGAGTTGGTGCAGGAAGGCCGCGACGCGCTGGTCTCTTATTTTCAGGGCAAAGGATTCTTTGATGTCGACGTTGACTCTCAGTTCCACCGACAGGATTCGGTTGACACCATCGTTTATGTCATTACCAAGGGAAAGAAACACAAAGTGACGGATGTAAGCGTGGCCGGAAACAGCCAGCTCAAGACGCCGGATCTGATGGCCTTGGTCACAGTAAAGAAGTCGCACCTGTTCTCGCCCGGCAGCTACAGCGAGAAACTGGTGCGCGCCAGTACAAAGAATCTCACCGCGCTCTACCAATCCGAGGGCTTCAGCAATGCAAAAGTGACTCCGTCGGTGAGCCACAAGGACGGCAACCTGACCGTGGCCTTCCACGTAGTCGAGGGACCACGGGATATTGTGACCTCTCTCAAGATCGAAGGTGCCGATACCTTCCCGGAGTCAAAATTCGCGCCCAATGGCCTCAAGCTTGCAGCCGGCAAGCCCTACTCGCAAAAATTTGTCGAGGCGGATCGTGCCAGCATCGTTGCTCATTACCTGCAGGCAGGCTATCTCACCTCCGGCTTCCGCGAAACCGCAAAGGTGGCCTCGAAAAGCGATCCTCATCACATCAACGTGGTCTATCGCATCTACGAAGGCCCGCAGGTCCATACCCAGGATGTTTTGACCCTGGGGCGCGTGCGGACCCAACAGCGGCTGATCAACCGGGATGTAGCAATGATTGTTCCCCATCAACCGTTAACAGAAGGACAGCTGCTTACTGCGGAGAGCAACTTGTACAACCACACCGGAGTCTTCGATTGGGCGGAGGTCGATCCGCGTCGGCAAATCACGACGCAGACCAGGGAAGATGTGCTGGTGAAAGTGCACGAGGCGAAGCGAAACCAGATGACCTACGGCTTCGGGTTCGAAGTCGTCAATCGCGGCGGTAGCGTCCCCAGTGGCACTGTGGCAATTCCTAGCCTGCCACCGGTCGGGCTACCTTCCAATTTCACCACCAGCCAGGCCACCTATTATGGTCCACGGGGATCCATCCAGTACACGCGCAACAACCTGCGTGGCAAGGGGGAATCGCTGTCGTTCACGGGCTTTGCCGGACGGCTCGATCAGCGTGCCGCAGCCTATTTCATCGATCCCAATTTTCGCTGGTCGCGATGGGGCTCAACCGCATCGCTGCTGGTCGAACGCGACGAAGAAAACCCGGTCTATTCCTCCCAGATTGAAAGCGCGAGCTATCAGGTGCAGAGATTTCTGGACAAAAAGAAAGCGGATGTCTTTTTCCTGCGTTACAGCTTCAGTCAAACTGATCTGACGCGCATATTGATTCCAGAACTGGTCCCGCCCCAGGATCAGCACGTTCGGCTCTCCACCCTCGCGGCCAATCTTACCCACGACACCCGCGACAACCCTCTGGATGCGCACAAGGGTACTCTGCAATCCGTCGAGCTCGACTTCAATCCGACCAAGCTGGGCTCCAGCGCCAACTTCGCAAAACTCACCATGCAGGAGGCCTACTACCGCTCGATCTTTCACAATATCGTGTGGGCGAACAGCATTCGCATCGGCCTGGCGCAACCCTTTGCCAACAGCTTTGTGCCGCTGAGCCAGGCGTTCTTTACCGGCGGCGGCAACACCTTGCGAGGATTTCCGCTCGATGGCGCCGGCCCGCAGCGGCCGGTGCAGGTGTGCAGCACAGGGTCTTCGACCGACTGCTCTTATATCCAGGTGCCCAGCGGGGGAAATGAGGAGTTGATTCTCAACACCGAGGCCCGCATTCCACTGCCCATTAAGCATGGTCTGGGACTGGTTGTCTTCTACGACGGAGGAAACGTCTTTCCCACCGTCGGCTTCCACGACTTCACCTCGCTCTATACCAATAATGTCGGATTGGGCTTACGCTACGCGACACCTGTTGGCCCGGTAAGAATCGATCTTGGTCATAACGTCAACCCGGTGCCGGGCATCAAGTCCACTCAATATTTCGTTAGCATCGGCCAGGCATTTTGATGGAGTTCATCTCTTGAGCGTCGCTGCGGCATCCTCTGATCCCAGACTTACGCCGGAACCGGGCCGGCGCGGGCAGTTAAGGAGAATCGCTGCCTGGATAGGCATCAGTCTGGTGGCTCTCCTGGTGATCGCTGGGATTGCCGTCACGCTCCTCCTGCATAGTGCGCGGTTCCACAATTACGTCCTGAGCACGGTGCAAAAGCGAGCTAGCGAGAGCATTGGCACGCAAGTACAGTTACAGAACTTCGCTCTCCATCTATCGCATCTAAGCCTGGATCTTTACGGCTTGACGGTTCACGGCGCCGCTCCCTATCCCAATCCGCCGCTGCTGCAGGTGGCTCACGCCGAGGTCAGCGTGCGCATTGTTTCGGTCCTGCATAGGAAGTGGTATCTGGACAGCTTCGTGGTCGACCGCCCGGTGGTGAAGGTGTTCACCGACGCCCACGGAGTGAGCAACATACCGGTGATCAAGAGCAGCGGGTCCAGCAGCAGTAGCACCACCGCCCTCTTCGATCTGGGGATTCGCCATGCGGTGCTGGACCAGGGCGCGGTCTACTATAACAATCGTCAAACCGTGCTGTCGGCGGACTTGCACAACGTAGACTTCCGCACCTCGTTCAATAGCTTGCTGCAGAAGTATTCCGGGAAGCTGAGCTACTCGGATGGCCACCTTCAGTCCGGAACGTTCAAGCCAGTTCCGCATAACCTGGATGCAGAGTTCGATGCGACACCCACCACCTTCCACTTGACGCAAGCCAGGTTGACCAGCGATAAATCACAGCTAGTCTTGACTGCGACGTTGCAGGACTATAGCCATCCCCAGGTGCAGGCGCACTACGATGCGATCCTCGACGCCGGCCAGTTGCGGACAATCCTCGAGAATCCCTCAGTGCCGGTTGGATTCATGAGCGCCAGCGGAACGGTCGAATACCAGGAGGCGGCGAATCGCTCTCTGCTCAACACCGTGGTGGTGAAGGGCGATTTGAACAGCAAGCAGCTGGACGTGCAAACGCCGGCGCTGCGTTCGCAGATCAGGGATATCGCTGCCCGCTACACGCTCGAAAACGGGGACGCGACGCTCGTGGATTTCCGCGCCAATCTTCTGGGTGGCGTGCTGACCAGCACGGGCAAGATGAGCGACATCGACGGCAATACCCACTCGAAGTTCAATGCCTCTATGCGTGGTATTCGGCTGGGCGAGCTGAACCGCGCCATGAAGTCATCGGCTGTGCCAAAGAACATTGCCTTAGGGGGCGTGCTGAACGCAGAGGCGAATGCCGTATGGGGCAAGACCTTTGACGATGTTGTCGCCCACACCGACGCGGCCATGCATGCGACGGTAGCCCGAACCGGCAACGATTCCCAACCCATACCCGTCGAAAGCGCAATTCATGGCACGTATACCGGCGTCAATCAGGAACTCGCATTGAAGCAGAGCTATCTCCGCACGCCGCAGAGCACGTTAACCATGAACGGAGTCGTTAGCCGGAGCTCGAGTCTGGATGTGAAATTTCAGTCCAACAATCTTGCTGAGCTCGAGACCGTTGCCGACCTCTTCCGGTCGTCCACCCAGCCCCTGGGGCTTGCCGGCACGGCGTTGTTTCGGGGCACGGTGCGCGGTTCGGCCAGCGAACCTCATCTGACCGGGCAGTTGACTGCTTCTCAATTCCGAGCCAACGGAACAGAGTGGCGAGTGCTGCGAACCAATGTCGATCTGAGCCCGTCACTGGCTAGCCTGCAGCACGCGGATCTGGAACCAGCCTCTCATGGAAAGATCACCTTCAACGCCAGCGCCGGCCTGCGCAAGTGGGCCTTCACTGAAGCAAGCCCCGTGCAGGTCGATCTCAACGCCACCCAGTTGAATGTTCAGGACCTGGTGAAGCTATCCGGGCAGCAAGTGCCGGTGACGGGTACGCTGGCGGCGAACATGCAAGTGCATGGCACGGAGCGGAGGCCCATCGGACAAGGGAACCTCTCTCTCACCCATATCACTGCTTACGATCAGCCGATTACGTCTGCGACCTTGACCTTCGCGGGCACTGGAGAGGAAGTGCACGGCGACCTTGGCGTGCAGCTTCCCGCGGGCAAAGTGCAGAGCAAGGTGAGTATTCGGCCGGGGCAGAAGACTTACAACGCCCAACTTACCGCTTCGGGCATTCGCCTGGACCAATTGCATGCTTTGCAGGCCCAGAAGATCGACGCCAGAGGAGTGGTGAGCATCCAGGCGAACGGAGCGGGCACATTCGCTAACCCGCAATTCGACGCCACCCTGCAGATTCCGCAAATCGACATACAGAAGCAGAAGATCGCGGACGTGAACCTGCAGATGAATGTGGCTAATCATCAGGCTACTGCCAATCTATCTTCTTCTGCAGTGGGTACAGCGATCCGGGCCAAGGCGAAGGTCAATCTTACTGGAGACTACGCAGCGGATGCCACGCTCGACACACAGACGATTCCACTGCAGCCCATCTTCGCGATCTATGCTCCTGAACAGGCCGCGGATTTGACTGGGCAAACCGAGTTGCACGCCACTCTTCACGGGCCGCTCAAGAATAAGAAATTGCTGGAAGCGCATATCACGATCCCAACGCTGAAGCTGGCGTATAGCAACAGGATCCAGCTATCGGAGACCGCCCCCATCCGCGTCGATTACAAAGACACCGTATTTACTTTGCAGCGGTCGGGTCTCAAAGGCACGGACACCGATCTGCAGTTCTCCGGGTCAATGTCCACTGCGCAGAATGCCCCGGTGTCTCTGCTGCTGTTGGGCACCGTGAACCTGCACCTGGCGCAGGTGTTTGCTCCTGATATCCGAAGTTCGGGTGAGCTCAAATTCAACATCAATACCAATGGAGCGACGAACAGTCCGGATTTCGCCGGCGAAGTCGATATCGTCGATGTGAACTTTGCCAGCGGCGATCTGCCGGTTGGCTTGCAGCACGGAAACGGAGTGCTTTCCTTAACCAAAGACCGGCTCAACATCACGAAATTCCAGGGTACGGTCGGCGGAGGCACGCTTACAGCTCAAGGGGGCATCGCCTATCGTCCGGACGTGCAGTTTGATCTGGGGCTGGCTGCCAAAGGGGTGCGCGTGCTCTATCCGGAAGGTGTGCGGGAGAGCATCAACGCAAACCTTCGGCTCGCCGGCACCACAGAGAACGCGGTTTTGGGAGGCCAGGTCAACCTGGCCGATCTCTCGTTCACTCCGGCTTTCGATCTGAACAGCTTCATCGACCAATTCTCAGGCGGAGTTTCCCCGCCGCCGACGCCGGGGATCAGCCAGAATATTCAGCTGAACCTGGGCGTGAGTTCCGAAAACAATATCAACCTGGTCAGCAGGACACTGAGCATCAATGGCTCTGCGAACTTGCGAGTGCGGGGCACGGCGGCACAACCGGTGATCCTGGGACGCGTGAATCTGAGCGGCGGCGACATCATTCTCAATGGAGACCGATTCGTTCTCAACGGGGGAAGCATTGAGTTCGTCAATCCCTCTGAGACGCAGCCCGTCGTGAACCTCGCCCTAAACACGACCATCCAGCAATACAACATCTCTATGCGCTTCAACGGGCCTATCGATCAACTGCGCACCAACTACTCTTCCGACCCTTCTCTGCCGGCGGCCGACATCATCAACCTGCTGGCATTCGGTTCCACCACGGAAGCGAACGCCGCCAATCCCGCGACCCCGGCAAACCAGGCGGCGGCCTCTTTGGTGGCGTCGCAAGTAAGCAGCCAGGTGACCAGCCGGATCTCGAAGGTTGCAGGCATCTCCCAGCTTTCCATCAATCCAGTGCTCGCCGGTGGAACCAGCCAGGGACCTCCCGGCGCGAATATCACCATCCAACAGCGGGTCACGGGAAATCTCTTCGTGACGTTCTCGACCAATGTAGCCTCGACCCAGAACGAAACCATCCAGGGACAATACCAGCTCTCGCCTCGCGTCGCCGTGAGCGTTACCCGCGATCAAAACGGGGGCGTGGCGACGGACATGCTGATCAAGAAGACCTGGTAGCCGAGACGAGACAAGCCCGGGGAACTGTGCGCGGAGAAAGCTTTTAAGGTTCTGTCCGCTTTCCAACCTGCATACAATATGGTGATTGCTGACTCGATGGTGCATTTGCGGGTTCGCATAGCGGGCGCTTGCAAAGGAGAAAGATTGAAAAAGGAAGAAGATACTCTTCGGGTGGGCATCCTGGGCTGCGGTCCTATCTCTCAATTCGCGCACTTGGAGTCCGCCCAGAAGGCTCGAAACGTGCTTCTTTACGCAGTCTGCGACGCGGATGAGTCGCTGGCACGCCGTTTCGGCACGTTTTACGAGGCTGAGAAGATCTACCTCGACTACGAAGAAATGCTGGCTGACAAGTCCCTGGATGCTGTTGTGATCGCGACCTCCGATGCTTTCCACGTTCCGGCTGCACGCAAAGCGCTCGCCGCGGGAAAACACGTGATGTGTGAAAAGCCGCTCGGCGTCGCGGTGGAAGAAGTGAAGTCCCTGGCCCTCGATGTTCAAAAGAGCGGTCTTGTACTTCAGGTCGGTCATATGTTGCGGTTTGATCCCGGCATTGAAGCCACCCGTAAATTTATCGACGAAGAGATGGGCCAGATGTTGGCTCTGAAGGCGTGGTACTGCGACTCGACGCACCGCTATGAGATGACCGATGCGTTGCAGCCTGTTCCTCGCTTTGGGGCGAAGGCGCTCAAGCCCGAGGGCGACCCAAAGGCCAATCGCGCGCAATACTACATGCTTGCTCATGGTTGCCATCTTGCCGATTTGGCGCGCTACCTGGGCGGCCCGATCACGGCTGTTCGTGCCCGGCTCTCTGAACGTTTCGGAGCTTATTGCTGGTTCGTCGAGACGGAGTTTGCGAATGGAACGTTAGGACATCTGGACCTCGCAGTCGCCGTACGAATGGATTGGTTCGAGGGTTTTCAAATCTATGGCGAATACGGGAGCGCGCTCGGCAAGATCTTCAACCCCTGGTACTTCAAGTCAAGCGAAGTAGACATCTTTCACGAGACAGACGCCAGCTCACGCCGGGTTCTTGGCGCGGACGGTCACTTTTACCGGCGCCAATTGGAAGGCTTCGCCGACACCATTCTTAAAGGGACACCGATGCGCGGCGCCAATGTAGAGGATGGCCTGGCTTCGGTTCAGGCTATGGTTGCGATCGCGCGCTCTGTCGAATCGGGCGAACGGATCGAACTGGCGACCGTCGCGGGCGCTGTGTAATGTACGCCGCGATCTTTTCTCGCGTGTATCCGATGCAGAATGTCGCGGAAGTCCTCGCGGCTGTATCTATCGATGGGTATCAAGGGATTCAGGCCAACCTGGCTTCCGCAGGGCTGGCCAGTCTACCCGGCTCTTTGCCTCCGGGGATCGCTCTCCAATTCGGTTTGGAGGCGCGTGCCAAAGACATTCGCCTCGCGGCGCTTTCCGGAACTTACAACATGGTGCACCCTGACGCGAATGTCAGGAAAGCATCCCGGGTTGGTTTCCAGAACGTTGTGACGGCGGCGCGCGACATGGGAGCACCCATCGTTACTCTGTGCACCGGTTCGAGGGACGCACTCGATATGTGGAAGTTCCACCCTGATAATCACAGTGACGCGGCCTGGAGCGACCTTTGCTCCGAGCTCGAATTCGCGCTGGTGCTGGCGCAGGAAGCGGGCGTCCAGCTCGCTATCGAGCCGGAACCGGCCAATGTAATCCGGGATGCCAGGGCGGCGGAGCGAATCCTGAGAGAGATGGCTTCCCCAAATTTGGGGATCACCCTG
This sequence comes from uncultured Acidobacteriaceae bacterium, assembly GCA_963788515.1. GTDB lineage: Bacteria > Acidobacteriota > Terriglobia > Terriglobales > Acidobacteriaceae > PALSA-350. The sequence continues at coordinate 383,484 of CAWBGZ010000010.1, read as the reverse complement.
GATGCTGCAAACCTGCTCACGCCGGAGACGCTCTCAAGGCAGCATGCGGTGATCGAAGAAGCGGCCAGTCTCCTGGGTAGTTCGCTTCTGCTCGCGCATGCCAAGGATATGGACGCTTCCGGGCACGTGGTTGCGCCAGGCGAAGGTGCGGTCGATTTGCCGGCTTTCCTCAAAGCGCTTCGTGCGGTGAGCTACGATGATGCGCTGATCGCTCATGGTTTCGCTGCGGATAAGACCCGGGCCTCCGCGAAGGTCTTGCATCGGCTCATTGGAGAGTCCGCGTGAGCGCCGGCCGCTTCACCACGGAAGACGGCTGTTCCCTCGCATACGAGGATGTAGGTTCGGGGCTGCCGGTCATCTGGCAACACGGCCTCGGTGCAGATCGCCAACAGCCGGCGGAAGTATTTCCGGATACTGTCGGCGTTCGACGCATCACCCTGGAATGCAGGGGACACGGGAAGTCTGAGCTGGGTGCCCCTGCACGCCTCGCGATTGCGCAGTTTGCCACGGACATTACCGGGTTGCTCGATCACCTGGAGATCGAAGGAGCCGTGGTTGGCGGCATCTCACTCGGTGCCGCAATTGGCATGCGCCTGGCGGCAACGATTCCATCGCGGGCGAGGGCATTGATTGTTGCTCGTCCTGCGTGGGTTGACCAACCAGCGCCATTTACGATGAAGCCGTATCTGACAGTCGCCAGGCTTCTCAAAGAATACGGACGGGTAGAAGGGCTGAGAATGTTCGAGCGATCCCCGGAGTTAGCCGCCGTGGCGAGGGTTTCCCCGGACAATGCCGCGTCACTCCGCAGCTTTTTCTCGCGCCAGGGGGAGAAAAGTACGGTCGAACTCTTATCCCGTATTCCAAACGATGGCCCCGGCCTATCCAGGCGCGACATCACTGCGCTCGCCATGCCAACCTTAGTCATTGGAACCGCTGAGGAGTATGTTCACCCGCTTTCCTACGCGGCACTGCTCAAAGATCTTATCCCGGGCGCTAGCTTGCAGGTGGTTACGTCGAAGACCATAGACAAGGCAATCTACGAATCTCAATTCTGCGAGGCGCTCGCCTCGTTTCTGCTGCCTCGGGCGGTGACAAGATGAGTACGCTGCTGGTAGCCGACATCGGAGGCACCACCGTCAAAATCGGCTTTGTCGTGGACGGCACGCCACAGACCTACGTGCGCCTTTTCCCTTCCGAGCGCCTGCGCAACCACCGTCCTGCTGTCAGCCTTGCTCAGATGATTTCCATCGCCATCGATGAAGCGAAGCTTGAGCCCGACGCCATTGTGTCTACGGTTCCTGGTTTCCTGGACAAGACACAAACGCATGTTCTCTTCGCTGTAAACATTCCGGAGCTGAACGGTTGCGCCCTGGTGGACGAGCTTACTCGCGAGACGGGCAAGCCGGTTATGTTGGAGCGGGATGCAGTACTGGCTTTGATGGGCGAGTACGCGGCGGGCGGTTGTAAGGGTGCAGAATCCGTGATGGGCCTCTTCTTTGGAACGGGCGTCGGCGCTTCCTATCTTGAAAATGGTCGCGCTTTCCGGGGTTCTGGCTGGGCGCTCGAGATTGGACACATGCCATATAACGGCTCGCGTCAGTGGCTAGGTACTGACCGAACGGAATGCCTCGAAGCGTACGTGTCGGGCAAAGTCTTGGAGCGCATTGCTCAGGAGCATGGCGTCCCCATCTCTGAGGTGTTTACTGCTGCTAAGCATAAACCGGCGCTCGCCGAACATATAGCGGGCTTTGTTCGAAATCAGGCGAACGCAGCGGGAAGTGCGATTGCCATCCTCTCTCCGGAGACGATCCTGCTTGGCGGGGGCATCTGCGATATGCCCGGCTTTCCTCGGGAGGAACTGGCAGCGGCGATCCGGCAGAGCTTCCCGTTCGAGCGGACCGGTCAACCTCTGATCATTCGCTGGTCCACTCTCGGATGGCGAAGCGTGCTGTACGGCGCTCCTCTTATCGCAATAGACAGAAGTAGACAGCAGCAAAGCCCTTGAGAAGATCGCTGGATCGATCACCCTCAGGTCGCCGTGCTCCCTAAGCTACACTTTCCACCAGGACTGCGGCGACCTCATCAGGTCTTATTGGAAGGTTCGTCTATGAAGGCGGACACGCTCTCGATCTTAACTTTTGAGATAGGTCTGTTCGCCTGGATGGCGTTGACTTACTTCGTCTTCTTTCCGTCTCCTCACTTGAAGCCGGCCGAGCCCACTTATCGGTTCATGATGCAGATCGGCATGGTGATCGGCTTTTTGACTTCCTATCCAATGAACCGGTTGCTGATGACGTCGGGTATCAAAGAAGTGATGGGATGAAGAGAAGGGAACAGCGATGCGCTGGTCAATTAACAATCGCGGCAATCGATATGCCGACCTATCTACCTCTCAAGCTCGGCTCCAGTAGCCGCTGTCGCCAGCAAAGACCTGCGGCCGTTCGGATGCCAACGTCATCGCCAGCTCGCCGAAGAGGGTATTCGCCCAGGCGAACCACGCCCGCGTAAATACCTTCGGATCATCCTTTTGAAAAGACTCGTGCATAAAGCCGGTGCCGGCTGTGGTGTTGCGCAGCCAGCGAAGGCATTGACGAATCTCCGCGTCATCGGTGGAGGTGAGCGCGCGCATGATGATCGACATCGGCCAGATCATATTCAGCCCCGCGTGGGGTCCGCCTACGCCTTCCGCCGTTGTGCCACGGAAGAAATACGGATTGGCTTCGCTCAGCACAAATTGCCGGGTGCGACGATAGACTGGATCATCGATAGGGCAACAGCCGAGGTAGGGGAGACTCAACAGCCCAGGCGCATTGGCATCGTCCATCCTCAGCACGTTGCCGTAACCGTCGACTTCATAGGCCCAGATCTCGCCGTATCGGGAGTGCTGGGTTTTTCCATAACGGTTCACCGCCGTTTCCACTTCCCCAGCCAGAGTCTGCGCCTCTTCGGCCAGCTTTGCATCCTTCAGAACCTGGTTCGCCAAGGTCGCGAGCTGGCGAAGACTTACCACCGCGAAGAGATTTGCCGGAACAAAGAGTGGATAAGTGCAGGCATCGTCCGAGGGACGAAACATGGAGAAGATCATGCCCACCGGGATTGCAGGATTCCCAAACCCATCAAGTGCCAAAGTGTCCGTCGGTGTCTCCGATGCACGCTGAAAGGAATAGGGGCCCCGCCCCTGTTTACGCTGCTGCGTGCGAAACGTGCGCACGATCGTCCACGCCCCCTCCTTCCACTGCGCATCGAGAGGTCCAGTGTCTCCCGTTTGCTGCCAGTAGCCGTATGCCAGGCGGATGGGATAGCAAAGCGAGTCAACCTCCCACTTGCGCTCGCCCACACCGGGATAGTGTTTGGTCTTGTCGTTCACCGCCCACTTGAGCGGCGCCGACGTAGCATCGCGCATGAATGCGTTGGCATAGGGGTCGATGAGGATCATGCGCGCCTGGCGGCGAATGACCCCTTCCAGCAATTCGCGTAGTCGATTGTCCTGCTTTGCCAGGGCGAGGTACGGCATTACCTGGGCAGAGGAATCACGCAGCCACATGGCATCGATGTCGCCGGTCACGATATAGGTATCTGGCTTACCCTCGTAGCTGCCGGGAAAGACGGTTGTATCCAGCGTGTTAGGAAAGCAGTTCTCGAAGATGGTGGCCAGCGACACATCGGGAATCTGTTTTTGTACCTGCTGGATGACTGTCTCGACGGCTTTGCTAGTGAAATGCCGTGCTCCCACGGCCGGTCGTGCACGGGGGAGCTCCTGTGCCCTCGTTGTGGCCGCCGGAACTTGATCAGCCCACGCGCCCGAGGTAAGCGCCAGAGCCGCGGCTCCCTGCAGCCATGCCCGCCGACTGATTGCAACCATCCTTGTCTCCTCTGCGACTTGGCTCACGGGAGCCTACCCGCCGCCCAGGTAGCTGCCATAGGTGATAAAAAGAACCGCGACGACCAAGGCGGCGAAGGAGCTGCACAAGGCCAGGAGGGTGCTACGGCGACAGCCTTTCCATTCCTTTAAGAAGACCCCTACGAAGGCGCTAAAGAGCACCAGCATCGACATGTGCAAAGCCCAGCTGGTGAACCGATACAGCCCCATGTAGGTGTGCGCCATGCCATAGAAAAAGAACTGCCCATACCACAGCAGGCCGGTCAGTGCGGCAAGCGCGAAATTGGCGCCCAGAAGATTGCGCGCCGGACCGTCGGCGAAAGACACATACTCGCGAAGCGAGCTGTCTTTCCAGTGAAGGTATAGACAGAAAATCGCGGTGCTGACGAAAGCTCCTCCGCAGGCAAAGATCAGGATGACATTGCCCTGGAATTTTCCCGCACCATATCGTGCCGCGACATCTGCGATCGGCTGGCCCGCCGCCAACGCTAAACCGAAGACTGCGGAAAGCACACCAGCGACAAAAGCGAAAAACAAACCCTTCTTCAGGCTCGACCGCTCCGGAACAGTGATCGCCATCGATCCCGCCTGATCCGTGTCACGTAACTTGCCGGCGACTCCAGATGCAAAAATGCCGGCGGTGGCGATAGCGATCCCGGAGAAAACCCATGCGCTGCCCGTGCGTTGCAGCAATCCGCCCAGTTGGCTTGCCAGCAGCGGAGGCAGAAGCGTTCCCAGAACACAGGAAATGCCTATGGAAAGAGCGTAGGTCATGGAGAAACCAAGGTAGCGGATCGCTACCCCAAACGCAGTTCCTCCCACCCCGTAGCACACGCCAAGCACAAATGACCGCAGCATGGCGTCGCGCGGAGATTCGTGAAGCACCGAGCGAAGGTGTGGAGTAGTCAAGACGGCGACGATGACTGGCAGGATCACCCAACATACCGCCGCCTGTGCCATCCAGTAAGTCTGCCAGGACCAGGATTTTGTCTTTTTCTGCGGGGTGTAACACAACGCGGAGCTGAACGCACCGATGCCGTGCAGACCTGCGCCGAGGATTGGGTTTGTCATGCCATCAGCTTACCTGCTTCTCTGCCACGACAGCGCGTAATACGGCTAATATGTTCTGGGATAGGAGCACTCTATGCCACAGCCGAATTTAGTCGCACTTTGGGAAGAGCACTGCCGCTACGAGTTCGAGACGCGCGATGTGAATGCCACCATGGCTACCATGGTTGCGCAGCCTTATGTCAATCACATCCCGACCATGACGGGGGGTGTGGGATACGAACAGCTAAAGCGTTTCTACGCTTTCCATTTCATACCGGCCAATCCTCCCGACTTTCGTTTGACGCCGGTTAGCCGCACGGTTGGCGCGGACACGATCGTGGACGAATTCATCGTCCACTTTACCCATACCACGGAGATCGATTGGCTGCTGCCGGGAATCCCGCCGACGGGGCAGGCCGTGGAGATTCCGACAGTGGCGATTGTCAAGTTCGAAGGCGATAAGTTGGTGCACGAGCATATCTATTGGGACCAGGCTTCTGTGCTGGTTCAGATTGGCCTGCTTGATCCTCGCGGGCTGCCCGTGGCGGGAGCCGAGACAGCTCACAAGGTGTTGGACAGATCACTGCCAAGCAATGGCTTGATGGAGCGCTGGCGCGAAAGCGAAGGGAAGCGAGCGTGACATTACCTCCAACGGAGCTGCTATACCGGCACATACTGGTTGAGATAGCGCTTGGCCATGCGGAATCCGACCTTATACGGTTCGCTGAAATCCGGTCCCGGATTGTCCGATGCACCGTAGAGATCGTCTTCGTGCTCAATGCTCATCGCGCCCGCATAGCCGACACTTTGTAGAACGCTGAAGAACGCGGGCCAATCGATACTGCCCATACCGGGGATGCGGAACTGCCACCACCGGGCCTGGTTAACCGGCACGATTCCGCCGCGGCGCACGATGTCCCAATGAATTTGGGTGTCCTTCAGATGGACATCGTAGATCTTGTCCACGAAGTCTTTCGCAGTCTGGATAGGATCCATCATCTGCCACAGCAGATGAGAGGGATCGTATTGCAGACCGACATAAGGGGAATCCTTGAAGGCGTTGAACAGCGCTTCGAATCCTACCGGGCTGGTAGCAATATTGGGGCCGCCCTGCCACGGCTCCCACAAGATGCGCACCTTGTACTGCTGGCAAGCGGCGAAATACTTCTCGTGGTAAACGCGCACGATCTCGTCCACTTGAGCTTCGAATGGCTTGGAGGGGTCCTTTCCCGACTGTGTTCCAATGTAGGAAACCCCGAGTTTGCCGGCCAGTTCGATCGTTTTCACGAAGTTGCTGTTTTCCCGCTCGCGCTCCGCGGCATCTGGAGCAATGTGATTTGCGTTCACCTGAAGAGCCGAAACGGGCATGCCTTTCGATGACAAATGATTCTTGATCTTGCCGATTTCTTCATCCGTGAGCTTCGTCGTATCCAGTCCCGGTGTCCCTGCGCCCGCATTGAGGATCATGTTGTTAAATCCTTCCAGGAGGGCGAAGTCAAGGTTCGCTTCGGTATATTTGGCTAAGATGCCAAGACGCGGCTTCCATTCCTTGGTGCGCGCTCCCGCTTTCGGCAACGCCGCGAGGCACGCTGCTGCAGTTGCGGATCCGAGTAAGGCACGACGGGTCATATTTCCGTAGGGCGCCATAGGTTCCTCTCTTTCTTAAACCCAAGCGCGGATAGCGCCAGCCTCACCAGAAGGAGACGGAATTTCTGCTCTGTGGGGAGCTTCGTCCAATGTCGGCGCGACGTCAGACAATGATGGGTGACATTGTTCATCCTCCAGCATTATATTGGTCGGCACGTTCAGGAGGTTTTTAGTGCTCAAGATTAGCCGCCGCAGGTTTATCGGTTCCGCTCTAGCTGCCGGCGTGGGCTCCCGGTTGGCCGTCGCTAAAGAGGAGAAGCTGCGCATTGGTGTGACTGACTGGAACCTGAACCTGGGTGCAAACCCGGAAGCCGTGCCCCTGGCCGCCAAACTAGGATTTGACGGGGTGCAAATATCCTTCGGGCGAGAGCTCGTCGATGACAAGATGCCGACGGACAATCCGGAAGTGATTGCCCGCTACCTCGACCTTTCCCGGCAATACAAGATTCCGATCGATGGAACCTGTGTTGATCGGCTGCATGACAACGGTCTGAAGAGCGATCCACTGGCCCGGAAGTGGGTACTTGACTCCATCCGGCTGACCAAGGCCCTGGACACGAAGGTACTTCTGCTGCCGTTCTTCTCCCGCTGGGCTCTACAGACGAAGGCGGAAATGGACTACGTGGGGGACGCGCTACGCGACTTGGCGCCGGAGGCAGCCAAAGCGGGAGTCATCCTGGGACTTGAGGACACCATTTCCGCCGAAGATAACGTGCGCATCATGGAGAGGTCGCGCTCCTCGAGCGTGCTGGTGTATTACGACGTGGGTAACTCGACCAAGGCCGGATTCGATCCGGTGAAGGAGATCCGTTGGCTCGGGAAAGATCGGATTTGCCAATTTCATCTGAAGGATAATCCGCACTACCTCGGTGAAGGAAGCATTCAGTTTGGGCCCATCCTGCAAGCGATTCGGGATATCCAGTTTTCCGTGTATGCCAACCTGGAGACGGACGCGCCTTCCCACCAATTGGAGGACGACATGCGTAAGAATCTGGCCTACATCCGTAATGTCATGGCGCGAACTTGATAGCGGATTTGTTTTCAGCGAGCGCTGCTCGAATCAGGCGATCGGAAAAACTCATTTAGACAAGATTACCCGCCGGGGGACGGTTCAAGTATCGGTTTTTAATGCCGGACTGTGGAGGTTAGTGTTTTAACTGTTCGTTTTTATACGCGTTGCTGGCTCCAATAACTTGAGGGTGTGCGTACCGGACGCGGGAGGATGGGCGCTGAATAGGACACCGCCGGTCCCCCATCGAGCGAATCGTAGGTACCGGATCGCGCATGGTTTGGTGTGGGGAGGATAGCAGGAAGGATGGCGCCCCTTCTACACTGGGGGAAGGCTCGTTTTGGTCACCCCGACCACCGTGCCAGGGCGCGGGTCGTATGCATCGCGGAAGCCTACTCCGTCCTGAGAGCCTCTGAAGGCTCGATGGAAGCGGCACGGCGCGCAGGCAAGAGTCCGGCGATCAGGGCGCAAGCAACAAGAGCAACAGCGGCTCCACTTAGGACGAACGGATCGAAGAGGCCTACACCGTAGAGCTGATGTGCCAAATACCGTCCGCAGACCATGGCCACAGGAATACCAATGCAGAGCCCAAGGCCGATTTGGGAGAACGCCCCGCGCAGAACCATACTGACGATCTTGCCGCGATCGGCTCCCAGGGCCATGCGAATGCCAATCTCGTTGGTGCGGCGGGTGACGTTATAGGCCGTGACCCCGTACAGGCCAATCGAGGCCAGCAGAAGCGCAAGCAGGCTGAAGATGCCGGTGAGACGAGCCATCAGGCGTTGCTGGTTGAACTGAATGGCCACCTGCTCGCTATATGTCATTACGTTGGTGGGAGACAAATCAGGATTGATACCGGCGAGCGTGCTGCGCAACAGACTCTCATAACTCTCCGGTGTTCCGGCAACCCTCAGCTGAATGGAGCGGAAATACAGTGTGGAGGTTTCCATGCGAGCGTAGCCTGTCTGCGGGAATTGGATGGTCTGCGCAAAGGGCAGAAAGTACATGGGCATCTGGGTTGATGTGGGACTTTGATACATGGTGTCTTTGACCACGCCGACGATCTCATAATCGTAGCCGTGGCCAGGCAAGGAAAGGCCGAAGCGCTCTCCGAGCGGATTTTCCCCGGGGAAGAATTTGCGGGCGAAGGCGTCATCGACGACCGCCACGTGCGGCGATGCAGACGTGTCCTGCTCGTTAATGGGGCGGCCACGGAGCACCGGCGTACCAATCGTCTCGAAGTAGTGGGGACTTACCCGGAGAGAGATCACGTCCGTGCTACCAATCCAACTTCCGGAACGTCCTCCGATCGAAATATCCATGGACATACAGCACCCGTTTTGTGGGCTGAAGCGCGAGAAGCTGGCGCTCTGTACACCAGGGATTCTGCTAAGCCGATCCTGCACCTGTTCATAAAGAGCCGGGAGCTGCTCAGGTTTATACCCGGCGCCCAGGGGATCGATGGAGGCGATGAGCCGCCCCCGAGTCTCAAAACCCATGTCCACGTTTTCAAGATTGCGCAGGCTTTGCATCACCAGCCCGGCCACAGCCAGGAGCACGATCGAGAGCGCGGCCTGCACCACAACCAACGCCTTCTGCGGCCGGACCGCTTGATTTCCCATGCCTCGGGTGACACCGCGTAGACCCTCCGACGGGTCACCACGGGTGCCAATCCATGCCGGCGCGACACCAAAGATCACTCCCGTGATCATCGAAGTCAACAGAGCAAACCCCAGAACCGACAGAGAGGGAGAAGCGTCGATGGGAACATACGTCGCGCCGCGGAAGGCCATTAGCAGAAGGGCCTTTGCGCCGGCGTAAGCGAGCAACATCCCAGCCGCGCCGCCAATCAGCGAGAGGGATACGCTTTCCGTCAGCACGGCGCGAATCAGCCGTAGGCGTGTGGCCCCAAGAGAGAGCCGGAGAGCAGTTTGCTGCCGTCGCGCCGCGCTGCGGGCAAGCAGCAGGTTGGCCAGGTTCGCACAGGCGATCAACAGAACGAGCATGGAAGCGATCGAGAGCAAATAGAGGCCGTTTCTCGATCGGCTTCTGAACTGCGAGATGCCGGCTCCACCCGGGGTAAGCGGAATCTGCTGCTTGGGAAGGGCTGCGAGATCTGTCTTACTCAGTGATCGCTCGCTACTGAGCCACTGGCGGAGCTGAAGAGATAGTTGCGCCTGCACCGTGGCAGGGTTCATCCCGGATTTCAACCGGCCAAAAAGATAGAGCCACGCCATTCCGGGCCTGTACAGGTTGGTCGTATCCCCTTGCTCCTCGAAGACTGGCTCCTGATGAAGTGGAATCCATAGGTCGGCTGGATTGCTCTCCAGCCGGTCGCCATAGAATTGCGGCGCTGTAATGCCCACGACCGTAACCGGCAGGCCATTGAAGGTGAAAGCTGAACCGATGATGGAGGGATCGGAGGCGTAGTTCTCCTGCCACATGCGGTAGCTCATCACAGCGACGGCCGGCGCCGCCGGTTGATCATCCGAAGAAGTGATTAACCTGCCGGCGGCCGGCTGAACCCCAAAGGTAGAGAAGTAGTTGCCGGAAACGAACTCGCTTTTCGTGTTTTGGGCTGCTGTATTCGACCCAGCGCGGCGGATGCTCATTGCGTATCTGCTGCCGGAAAAGGCTGCGATCTGCTCAAAGGCCGACGTGTTTTCGGTCAAGTGCTGGTAAAACGGATAGTCGAAGATGCTCCACGAGTCCTGGAGGCCGCCCCACTCGCAGCAGAGATTGCCATCGCCGATGCGGTAAAGCTGCTGCGGATTTGCGAACGGCAATGGCTTGAGCAGCACTGCATGGACCAGAGTGAAGATGGCGGTGTTGGCTCCAATGCCGAGCGCGAGCGTCAACACTGCCGTTAAAGTGAAGCCCGGCGCCTTGAGCAGTTGACGGAATGCGTAACGGAGATCCTGCAGAACTGTCATCGTTCACCTCAGAGTTGCATCTTGCCGCCAGGTTCACCCAGGACTGTCGTCCTGGGCTGCACTCAGCCGTCCCCTTCGACAAGCTCAGGGTAGGCTCTTCGGCACTGGTTTCGACATAACCCGCCGGCACGTGGAGCGCCAAAAGAGGCCAGCTTCCAAGTGGTTAGAAACACGGGCTGTTGTGGGATGATTTGATTGACTTCGACGAGTGCGGCGTCCGGGTTTGCAAAAAGGATGTCCGGAATTGAACATACATCCTCAACTCCGGCAGGAGGATTCGCAGCTCAACGCGATCATTGGGCCTGGCTTTATCGATCCTTGAGCCAGGATGAGGAATTATGAATGGGTTACTCGGCTCTCAGTGCGTGCATGGGTTCGACGGTCGCGGCGCGCCGGGAGGGCAGATAGCAAGCAAGATAGGCAACGCCCACCACGCCGATGGTGATGGTGCCGTAAGTGACCGGATCAACGGGACTCACATGGAACAGGAGCGAAGACATGAGGCGCATGGTGATAAAGGCAGTGACCAGGCCGCAGCCGGCGCCGATGAGGGCGAGACGCAATCCCTGGCGCACAAACATGGCTGTCAGCATCTCCCGCTGAGCACCTAGAGCCATGCGAATGCCGATCTCGCGGGTGCGTTGCGATACGGAATACGAGATGACTCCGTAGATGCCCACAATCCCAAGCAGGAGCGCCATGCTTCCCGCGACGCAAAGCATCACCAGGGTAAAGGAAGTCCGCGCCATGGATTTCGTGTAAAGCGTGCCCAGTGTGGAAACATCCGCCAGGGCCACATCGGGATTGACAGACCAGACGCGCTCCTGAACCTCGTTCATGAGGGCGCGAGAGCCTGCGCGCGGACTGCGCAGGGTGAACGCGAGATTACGTCGCAGTGTCTGTTTTTGCCCTTCGAAATGGTCGAGCATGACGGGCCAGTACGCTGAGCTGGGCGCGGCTTTGTCCACACCGTCGTCGTGCACATCCTGAACTACGCCGACGATCTCGCGCCAGTCGTCAGTGCTGGCCACGCGAATCCGTTTGCCCAGGGCGCCATTCGGGTCATGCCAGTACTGGCGCGCGAAATTTTCTGAGATGATGGCGACCGGCCTTTTCTGGTAGGTGTCGGTCCAGGTGAGATCGCGCCCCGCAAGGATCTGTGTGCCCAGCGTCGCGAAAAATCCGGGGGAGATGAACTTGAAGCGGCGTATCGGTGGTAGCTCGCCCTCGCCATACACATGGTCCTGGGCGAACAGCACATCGTTCGAATCCCGCCCATCCATCGGCACCTCAGTCGAAAAGCCGACAGCGGAGACTCCGGGAATCGCCGCGAGTTTGTTCAAAATCTCCTCGTCCATGCGTACGACGCGCTCGGGCTGAGCGTCGGGGATCTGCGTTTCCGGGATGTAAAAGCGGAAGGTTTGTACTGCATCGGGTGCGACGAACCCTGGAGACACATGCATCAATGCGCGAAAGGTGCGGATCATGAGCCCGGAGCAGATGAGCAGGACCAGGGCGAGCGCGACCTGCACAACGACCAGGATTTGCCGCGCGCGATGCCGTTCCCGGCTCTGGCTTAGCGCGCGGCCACCCTCGCGCAGGCCGCTGTTGGCGTTTGCGCCCGCATACTTGATGACAGGGATCAAACCGATGAGAAGACTGGTTAAGAGGCTAAGCCCGAGCGTGAACAGCAGAACGGGAAGATCGATGCCAATTTCATGAATGCGGGGGAGTCCGGTGGGCGCCATCGACACCAGAAGACGCAGTGCAGCGTAGGCCAATGCCAGTCCGATCAGGCTGCCGGCAACACCGAGAACGACACTCTCGAAAAGCAGCTCCGTCGCGATTCGTCCCCAACCTGCACCCAGAGCAGAGCGAATCGCCAGCTCCTGACGACGGCCTTCGACCCGGACCAGCAGTAGATTGGCGACGTTGGCGCAAGCGACCAGCAGAACCAGGACGATTGATCCCATCAGAACCCACAACACGTTGCCCACATTCCCGACCACGTCTTGCTTGAGCGGACGGAGATTCGGTGCAAGCCGCACTTTTTCAAATATGCTGATGCTGAATCCCTCTGGGGCGGGGAAGCTTCGCAGGACCACGGGAAGGAGGCGCGCCATATCGGTGCTGGCCTGAGCCATGGTGACTCCGGGCTTCAAGCGGGCAAGGGCGCGCTCGCTGAAGTTGCCCAGCGTGGTTTTATTGCGGTCCCATTGGAAAGGCAGGAAGAGCGCGACATCCGGTTGATCGAGAAAGTGAAATCCCCTCGGCAGGACACCGATGATTTCTCTGGGCTTCCCGTCTACGGTGAGGGAGCGCCCAATGACAGAAGAGGCGCCGCCAAACTTCCGCTGCCAATACCCATAGGAGAGCACTACGGTTTGCGGCGCGCCGGGCGAATCGTCCTTGCGGTTAAATAGGCGTCCGAGTACCGGCGCCACTCCCAGGATGGGCAGCGTGCCATCGGTGACGTCGAGCCCGGGCACGTGTTCCGGCTTTCCAGAGCCGGTCACGTCCAGGGAATCACCGTCATACGCGCCGATATCCTGGAGCGTGGTGTTCTGCTCACGGTCGATAAAGTAGATAGACGGCGACATATTCAGTTCTGCGAAGCCGATGCCCGGTGCCGCATGCCACACACCGATCAACTGCTCAGCATGCGGGTAGGGCAAGGGCTTGAGCAGCACGCCCTCGACTACGCTGAAGATCACCGTGTTCGCGCCCACACCCACGGCGAGCGTAATCAGCGTAATCGCGGTAAACAGCGGTGCCCGGCTGAGCCGGCGTAGGACCTGCTTGAGTTGGTCAGCAAACATCGCCATGGCGCGGGCCTCCGGGCACACGTACGAGCACTTATACCGTGAGCAACAGGCCCCCGGTGAGGTCTACTACGTTACCGCGCGGCGGATGGTTCCATCGATGGGGAGAAATCCTGGAAGACAAGAGAAGGGCCCGCCTCAACGCAATTCAAAACAAAGCTGGATGGGCCATCCCGTTCGAGCTGGATCCAGCATAGATAAGTGGATGGAGCGGGCGCGCGGCCAGTCGATTGAGCAACATTGGATGCAAGTCTTTACAGGCAGGTAAGTGCATGCCTATAGTCGAGCGTTGGGAGAAAGGCTGCAAGCAGCTGGCGTAGGCTTTACGCAGCGGCCTGTCGCCATGGGCGATGGTGACCACAGCTAGGGAGACAGAGCATGCCCAAATCTGCTGTTATCGAATGGCGGGCTGTCATGGACGATCTTAAATCCAGAGATAAGGAATCCCACAATCGCGCTTTTAGGTACCTTTCCGAGGCAACCAAAGAGCGCGTCGATTGGGCCTATGAAGTGTGGGATGAACTGACTCGCTTGATGGTTGAAGGGGACAATCGACAGCGTTCGATCGCGGGGCAACTGCTGTGCAGTCTCGCCAAGAGCGACCCCGAAGAGCGCATCGTGCAGGATACGGCGGCCTTACTGGCGTTGACCAAGGATGAGCGCTTCGTGACCGCGCGTCATTGCCTGCTATCGCTCTGGAAGGTGGCGATTGTAGGCGCTCGTCAGCACAGGGCAATTGTGGATGGCCTGGTCCGGCGTTTCAAAGAGTGCGCCACGGAGAGAAATGGCACCTTGATCCGATACGACATTCAATGCACTCTCAGGCGCGTGTACGACCTGGACGGCGACCCGCAATTGCGGTCAACGGCGGAGGCATTGATTCAACTGGAACAAGACCCAAAATACAGAAAGAAATACGCCACCGTGTGGCGTGCTGCGAGGGCCCCGGCCGGCTGCTGAGTTGGCACAGGAGGAAATGCAGGTGATGCCGTGCGGTTCTGCTCCGAACACGCCCCCGCGACGATGGGCGTGGGCATGGAACCCGTGTGTTATGCTGCGCGTGTGTCAGCCGATAGCTCCGCGTCGAATCCGGAAACTCCTCGTCATGCCGCGGTCATCCGCGTGACGCACTGGATCACGGTCATCGCGTTTTTTGCTTTGCTGCTTAGCGGCGCTGAAATCGTGATTTCTCACCCACGGTTCTACTGGGGCGAAACCGGCAATGTGCGGACTGCTCCGCTATTCACCCTGCCTATTCCGTCATCCAGGGATACGGTTCCGACCGGTTACGGATACGTGATGCCTGACCAGAATGGCTGGAGCCGGTCTCTCCACTTTCAGGCTGCGTGGGCCGCGGTGCTGACCGGCCTGGTCTACGTAATCTGGATTCTGTGGACGGGCTACTTCCTGAGAGATCTGTTTCCCGCGCCGCGCGATAGAACGTGGCGCGCGTTTTGGGAAGTGATCGCGAAATATCTTCGCCGGGCACCGCCGGAGGAAGCGGAAGCCCACTCCTACAACGTGGTTCAGCGGACCGCCTATCTGATCGTGATCTTCGTCTTGTTTCCCCTGGTTATCTGGACTGGTCTCGCCATGTCTCCTGCCTTCGATTCCGCGGTTCCAGCAGCTGTCAACGCGCTGGGCGGGCGGCAATCCGCGCGCACGCTGCATTTCCTCGTGTCGGGATCCCTCCTGCTTTTCCTGATAGTCCACGTTACGATGGTGGTTCTCTCCGGATTCAGGAGCCGCATGCGAGCCATCATCACTGGCCGCGTTTTCGTTGCCCCGCAGCGCACATCGGAGCGTACATTGGAGGCAACAGGGGAGCACCCATGAGCCCGATTTCACGCCGCAAACTTATCACCTCCGGTCTTGCCGCTACCGCGGGTGTGGCCGGTCTGACCGCGGCCGTCCGTGTGGCCGAGCGGTATGGACTCATCCCGCCCGACCATGGTGGCTTCTACGGTCCGGGTGAGACGCTGACCTACGCCGCCCAACGCATTCTGACGGCGCATTCGCTGGCCCGCGAGTTTCCGCGCAGCATGATTTCAAAAGTACCTTTTGCCAACGAGACCCCACCTCCTAACGATCTTTTCAAACGCCATCAGGCCAGCGGCTTCTCGGACTGGCGGCTTTCGGTGGATGGCATGGTCGCCCGGCCAGCTTCGCTTTCGCTGGCTGACCTGAAAAGTTTGCCATTTCGCAGCCAGATCACCGAGGTAACGTGCGAGGAGGGGTGGTCGTACATCGCGGAGTGGATTGGGACACCTCTGATTGAGGTGTTGAACGCCGTGGGCGTCTTACCCCAGGCGCGCTACGTTGTCTACGTTTCTATCGACACCAGCTGGTGGGAAAGCATCGATATGGCCGATGCCCTACATCCCCAGACGCTGCTGACGTGGGGGATGAACGACGGCGATCTTCCCGTATCGTTCGGTGGCCCGCTGCGCTTGCGCGTGCCCCGCCAACTGGGCTACAAGAGCGTTAAGTACGTAACCCGTCTGACGGTCACCGACTCGCTCAAGCACTTCGGCAAAGGTCTGGGCTCTGCCTCGCCGGAAGGTGGTTATGCCTGGTACGCCGGTATCTGAGGCGTCCTCTTTTCCCTACGGGCCAATGCACGCGCGATGCCCTGCCTTTTGGCCCCTCAGGGTTCCCAGGAGAACCTGCGGCGTTCAAAGTCGAACCCAATCTTTGAGAGTTGAGGCCCCTTCATACCCAGGACTCCGTCGAAATTATCGCCGTCATCCTTATGGTCGTTGACTATAAATGCGGATTGTCCGCCGATTTTCTCTTGACCTAGGTACACGTCGGGAATCCACACCTTCCTGAGCCTGAGTGTTCCACCTGCGTTGACCGTCTCTTGTGTTCCAAGCGTCCGAAAGCCGGTGAAGTCTGACATTCGACTTTCGAACAGCATCACATCCGGGCTCCCCGTGTCGACCACCAGGCGTAGTGGATGGTTTTGAAGTTTTGTTCGAATCGTCACAACCGGCACATCGGCGTCAAATGGAGCTGAGAACCTCAGGTCCTCGATTGGGTTGAAGAGTATCTCCTTGGTTCTATAGTCGATGGTGAAACTGCTCCTCCTGAGGACATCCAAACCGATAATTGCGTCCACCTTGTAGCCCACGGCTTTCTGCATGTACGAGAGGTCTTGCGTCAGAACAGGAAGGGCCTCCACCCGTACCGAGCCTAAGAGTAAGGAAGGAAGAATGACGCGTCCCGTCTGGACGCTCTTGTTCGCCAGGTTCACTCTGGCAGGTTGTTCGGCCAGCCCAAGATTACGTGCGATTTTCTGGTCGACGATACTCGGGTAGGCCCCGGTGTCCACCAGGAAATGTAGCTTCTCGACGTTGCCAATGGATCCCTCAACGATCACCAGGTAGTTCCAGAACAGCCGAATCGGGAGTTTGACGGGGGCCGGGGAAGCAATGACAGTCGCAGTGGGGTCCGTTGGAGCGACAGTCAGTTGACACCAGCCGAGATCAGCGGCTGAAAGTGTGAGGACTACCAAAAAGCAACTGGAGAGAAGCGGGCGATTCATGGCGGTCACCTCTTTCGCTTTCGCGGTGACGCCAACGCTGCCTTACAAGAATGGATAGCTCCATCGACGGCAGGTAGATTGTTCGTTTATTTGTTCTGTATCGCTAAGTTGTTGCCGGTAAGTGATTTGAAGGGAGTGCCTGCATTGGCAGGATTACGGAAGCCAACTAAAGGTGCTAGAGTTTCAGGTCATAAGCCGGTGTTTCACATGGACGGTCGCGAAGGTTCTACGCGAATTTTCCGCTTCGGAATCTTCGAAGCGGATCTGCAGACTGGGGAACTGCGCAGGAACGGGGTGAAGGTGCCCCTGCAGGGCCAGCCGTTTCAAGTCTGCGCACTTTTGCTGGAACACGCCGGCGAGTTAGTCACCCGGGAAGAGCTGCGCCAGAGAGTCTGGCCCGAAGATACCTTTGTTGATTTTGAGCAAGCGCTGAATACGGCCATTGCCAAAATCCGGCTCGCACTGGGAGACGAAGCCGACAATCCCAGGTTTGTGCAGACCCTCCCTCGCCGTGGCTATCGTTTCATCGGCCCAGTCGCCAAGCCTGATTCACAGGCAGTTGCACCACCAACCACGCCGGTTGCTCCAACGAGGTGGTTTGAGCGCCCCACGGCGAGGAGGAGCTGGTTACTAGCCTCAACGACGCTCCTCATCCTGCTCTCCGGATTTGGAATCTGGCGCTCTGTGAAAAATCGCGCAAACAAGCTGCCACCCATGGAGGTCGCGCCTCTGGCCGGTCTGCCCGGCATTCAAATGGACCCGGATTTTTCCCCCGACGGAAACCAGGTCGCCTTTGTCCTCAGGGGGGCAGCGAATAGCGGGATTTACACCACGATGGTCGGGGGCGAAAAGTCGCTACAGTTGACCAGCGATGGTGATGATGCCTCTCCAACCTGGTCGCCGGATGGACGACAGGTGGCGTTTTATCGTTACGGCAGCGGAATGGCGATCTATGTAGTCCCGGCCTTCGGGGGCAGCGAACATAGGTTGTACAGAGGCCCGTTTAACCCATGGGCGAGTGGCTTGGATTGGTCGCCTGACGGCAACGTGCTCGCCTTTTCGGGAGGGCGGACGGACTGGAACGGCACTTCGATTTCGCTGCTTTCGCTCGTCGATTCCACGACACGACAGCTAACATCACCCTCAGAGCAAGAGGTGGATTACTCCGCCGTTTTCTCGCCCGACGGTTCGATGGTTGCTTTCGTCCGAGGAATTCTTGCGGGTGCGGTGGAAGACCTCTATGTCGTGCCTGCCGCAGGGGGAGTGCCCAGGCGTCTGACCTTCGACAAGACCTGGATCGAGGGATCTCCCACCTGGACTCCGGACGGCCGCGATATCGTCTTCTCTTCCGCGCGCGGAGGTCTCGCCAGCCTGTGGCGTGTATCCGCCTCAGGGGGAACACCACGGCCGGTTGCAGGTGTCGGTGTGATCGCTTCCAGCCCTTCCATTTCCCCTAAAGGCAATCAGCTCGTTTACATGCAGAGGTTCGTCAAAGAGGACATTTCGCGGGTGAACCTGAAGGACGAAAAACATAGCGAGGGTCCGCCGGTAGTTCTGAATTTGAAGAAAGGGCGGAATTGGCGGCCTAATTTTTCTCCCGATGGGAAAAGCTTTGCGTTCGAATCGGTTCTGGGGCACTCGGAGATTTGGGACTGTGATAGCGACGGTTCCAATTGTGGGCAGCTGACTTCCCTAAAGGGTACGGCCGGGGCCCCACGTTGGTCGCCGGACGGCCGATCGATGGCCTTCGAGTTTCGCCCCAAAGATCACTCCGAGATATATCTTCTCGAGTTAGGTGGTGGCATGCCGCGGCTGCTCCAGACTTTACCGGGAGCAGATAACGGAGGGCCTAGTTGGTCGCGAGACGGAAAGTGGATCTACTTCTACTCCGACCGGGGAGGCGCACCCTTTCAATTGTGGAAGGTATCGCTCAAAGGCGGACCTCCCTTGCAGATCACCAGGAATGGCGGAGTGGTTGCCGCCGAGTCTGTGGATGGACGCTTCCTTTATTACTCCAAGTTCGAAGCCCCAGGCATATGGAAGGTACCGCTGTCGGGCGGGGAAGAAACACGCGTTTTGGATCACGCCGGTGGGAGCGAATGGTATAACTGGGCCCTCGCCCGGAATGGTCTTTACTTTCTACGTCATCTTGCGAAGGGTGGCGACCTGGACTTTTTTGATTTTGCAACCGGCAAGACGACGATTATTTCGACGTCGGACAAGCAACCAGGTATCGGGTTAGCCCTATCAGCCGACGGCAAATCAATCCTCTACGCTGAAGTTGACTTAGAAGATTCAAACATCATGCTGGTGAAAAACTTCCGTTAGCGCCGGCTTCCCTGGTAGCGACTGGGTTTGCGTTCTTTCCGGCAGAAAGTGGACATAAGGCAACGAATGTCTGCCGGTTTGACAACGCCGACGCTTCCATCGATGCGGCAGGCCCTTGCTCTGGGTCTCCTTGGCCTGTGCCTGGCGGCCGCCAAGCCGGCCTGGGGTCAGGAGGTTACGGCCACCATCACTGGCAGCGTCGTGGATCCAATGCGGGCAGCCATTGCCGGCGCGGCCCTGGTCGCGAAAGATACTGAACGAGGCACCGTCTACAACGTGCGCACGAATGATGCCGGCATTTTTAACCTGCCGCGCGTGCCTGTCGGCACCTATGAGCTAAGAGTGGAAGCTCCGGGATTTCAAAGCGTCTTGTATCCCTCTCTTACCCTGGTGCTGAACCAGACCGCACGCGTGGATTTTCAACTGAATCTGGGACCGGCGACCGAAACGATTGACGTCACCTCGGCCGCACCGCTGCTACACACCGACACATCCCAATTGAGCACGGTGATCGATGCCCGCACCAATGTCGATCTGCCACTGCTCTCGCGCAACTACGTTCAGCTGACTTTGCTGGTGCCCGGCACGGTGAACCCCAACCCGCAAAGCCTGACCAGCGGAGACACGCCCGCGAATGCCGGGAGGCCTTATGTCAACGGCAATCGCGAGCAGGCGAATAACTTTTTACTCGACGGCATGGACAACAACCAGGTCTCGGATAACTTGATCGGCTTTACTCCGAGCGTAGACGCGATCCAGGAATTTAGCCTTATCACCCAGAACCCTTCCGCCGAGTTCGGGAGTTTTCAGGGGGGCATCATCAGTGCCACTATCAAGTCCGGTGCCAACGGCTACCACGGCAGCGTCTTCGAATTCTTCCGGAACGACATCTTGAACGCCAACAACTGGGCCTACAATTTTCAGGGTCTGCCCAAACCCGCACTTCGCTGGAACATGTTTGGCGCCACCTTTGGCGGACCCATCATGAAGAACAGGTTGTTCTTTTTCGTCGACTATCAGGGACAACGGTTCGACCACCCCGCTTCCAGCAGCCCCCTGTCGCTTTTCACTCCAGCCGAACGGCAGGGTGATTTTTCGCAGTTGCTGGCTGACCAGGGCTCGCAGTTGTATAACCCCTTCCAACTCGACGCCGGCGGCAACCGGACACCATTCCCCAATAACCAAATCCCCGCCAGCATGATGGACCCGGTCGCAGGAAACCTTTTTTCCTCCGGCCTATACCCTTTGCCCACCAACGGGAGCCTGGTGAATAACTTCATCAACACCACGCGTAGCCACAACAATGTCGACCAGGGAGACGCACGGATAGACTTGAAAGCTACGCAAAGAGATAGCCTGTATGCGCGAATTTCGGAAGCTTTTCAAAATAACCCGGAGATCAACTCGTTCGCTCTGCTTTTCGATACATTCAACCAGGCGCGCATGCAAAATGGCGTGTTCAACTGGACCCATAACTTCGGTCCAAACATATTGAGCGAAGCAGGCGTGGGCGCGAACTACGTTAAGGTGACCAATGGTGGACTTGACGACGGCCTCGGGAACCTGGGCGAGAAGCTCGGCATCGCGAATGCGAACGACCATGGCCCGGGGCTGCTGGAGATCAACATCTACGGGGCGGCCGTGGGTTCCTTCGGCAGACCGAGCATCGGCACCGCGGAACTCTTTGCGGACACGGTGTTTCAGTTCAAAGATGCTTTCGTCATCACTCACCGCCGCCACGTGTTCCACACCGGATTTCAATTTTGGCGGCAGCGTGTCAATACTTATGAAGCGGGCTCAAACGGCCGGACCGGGTTCATGAATTTCAGCGGACGCTTCACCGCGGGGAGTGCCTGGGGCGCTGGCGAAGCTGATTTTTTTCTTGGACTGCCGGATGCCTTTGGCCGGGGCATCACCGGCGGCGGAACCTGGGGGCAGCGCGCCAACGTGTTCGGCGTCTACTTCCAGGACGACTGGCGGGTCACCGGCAATCTCACCGTGAATCTGGGGTTGCGCTATGAAAATCACACTCCCTGGGTGGAAGCGCAGAACCACCAGGTGAACTTTGCGCCGATCAGCGGGCAAATCCAGTACGCCGGTCAACCCTGCATCTACAGCAACTGCCGTGCGCTCTACAATGCACACAACGCCGGCCTGGACTTTCAGCCGCGTATAGGCTTGGCTTGGAGTCCATCGTTTCTCGACCGAAAGACCGTGTTGCGGGCAGCTTATGGGATCTCCACGTATCTGGAGGGTACGGGCAATAATCTCAGGCTCCCCATGAACCCTCCGTTTACCACCCCCGAATTTGAAACCGACTATCGCACCGGCAATCTTCCTGCAACCACTACCGGGCAAGGGCTGCTGCCCCCGACCACAGACCCGTTTCAAAACGCGGTGATTCGCTTGTGGGATCCAAATATCCAGCCGGCGATTGCCCAACAGTGGAATCTCGCGGTGGAACATCAGTTCACCGATGCAACCGTTTTTCAGGTCGCGTATGTCGGCCAGCATGGTACCCACCTGATGGTCGCGATGCCTTACCTTCAGGCACAATTACATCCCAACGGCACCATCACTCCGAGCCCGTTCCTCTCCGGAAACCCCACGCTTCAATCGGAACTATCACAGATTTCCGGAACCGCCAGCATCGGAAACATGCGCTATGACGCACTCCAGGCAACGCTGCAAAAACGCTTCACCAATGGCTTACAGGGGCAAATCGCCTACACCTATTCGAAGTGCATGACGGACTCCATCGGCTATTTTGGTTCCGGGGGCCAGGCGGCGACGGCTTCGGCGTACTGGCAGAATCTTTACGATCGGCGGGCGGAGTGGGGGCCCTGCTACTACGACGTTACGCACGTCCTGGCAAGTTCTGCGGTTTATGAACTTCCCGTAGGCCCCAACCGGAGATGGGGAAAGAATCTGCATCCGGTCGTCGATGCGGTGATCGCAGACTGGCAACTTGGCGCCATCGTGCAACTTCGCGGTGGGTTTCCACTCACCATCGGTGCCGACGACTCTTCTGGCACCAATTCTCGGGGGTCACGGGCCAATTGCGTGGCGCCTCCTCACGTGTTTGGGCGAACACCGGCTCTCGATCCGTCGAACGGCCAATTCATGGGTTTTCAGTGGTTCGATCCTGCCTCGTATGGACCTGCTGCGCCAGGCACGTTTGGAACTTGTGGCGTGGGCACAGTGCGCGGCCCTGGTCTTTCCACGGGTGACCTGAGCATCCAAAAGCAGTTTCCGCTGAGCGAATCCAAGAGGTTAGAATTTCGGGCTGAATTTTTCAACCTTACGAATACAACGATTTTGAATTCGCCCAACTCTTTCCTTACCTACAGGCTGGGTCTGGTCGACACCTCGCAAGGAGAGCGCAACATCCAGTTCGCGTTGAAGTTTTACTATTGACCTCGATTGTTGGAACTGTGTCGGCGTTCATCCTGTGAATGTCGGCTCGGGCCGCCAGGCATCGTCCTTCTAAAACGAAGTGTCTTCATCAAGCATGCGATCCTGTCTGCGGTCTCGCCGTTTATCATTCACCTGCGACTGAGGGATCACAGGTATCATCTCCAGGAGATACTCGCCGTTAGACAGTATTCGAAAAGGATTTGCAACCCCATGCGTATCACCGAACTGCGGGAAGTCACTGCGCCCATCGCGTCGCCGATCGCCAACGCTTATATCGATTTTTCTAGGATGACCTGCTCGCTGGTCGCCGTGGTCACCGATGTAGTGCGCGAGGGAAGAGCCGTGGTTGGCTATGGATTCAACTCCAACGGCCGCTATGGACAAGGGGGCCTCATTCGCGAGCGCTTCGCGCCTCGCTTGCTCGAGGCTGCGCCAGAGACCCTGGTGAATGATGCCGGCGACAACCTGGATCCCGATCGGATCTGGCAAGCGATGATGCGCAATGAGAAGCCGGGCGGCCACGGCGAACGCTCCGTGGCCGTCGGCACCATCGATATGGCGGTGTGGGATGCGGTCGCGAAAATAGCGGGGAAACCACTCTTCCGTCTGCTTGCCGAACGCTATGGCAGAGAGGCGGATCCTCGGGTCTTTGTCTACGCCGCAGGCGGCTACTACTATCCGGGAAAGAACCTTGAGGCGCTGCGTGCGGAAATGCGCAGCTATCTTGACCGCGGATACACGGTGGTGAAGATGAAGATCGGCGGAGCCGAGATCGCGGAAGATCGGCGGCGCATCGAGGCCGTGCTTACGGAAATTGGCAGCCGGGCGCAGTTGGCCGTGGACGCCAATGGCCGGTTCGATCTGGAGACTGCCATTGCCTACGCCAAGATGCTTCGCCAGTATCCCCTCTTCTGGTACGAGGAGGCGGGTGACCCTCTGGATTATGCGCTGCAGGCAACGCTGGCTGAGTTTTATCCTAACCCCATGGCCACCGGCGAGAATCTGTTCAGCCACCAGGATGCCCGCAATCTGCTGCGCTATGGCGGCATGCGTCCTGATCGTGATTGGTTACAATTCGACTGCGCGTTGTCGTATGGATTTTGCGAGTATCTGCGCACCCTCCAGGTACTCGACATAGCGGGCTGGTCTCGGCGCCGCTGTATCCCTCATGGCGGTCATCAGATGTCTCTGAATATTGCGGCAGGCCTGGGGCTGGGGGGCAGTGAAAGCTATCCTGACCTGTTTCAGCCTTATGGCGGTTTTCCCGATGGAGTGCGCGTAGACGATGGATACATCGCTATGCCGGAACTGCCCGGAATTGGCTTTGAGGGCAAGGCTGACCTTATGCGTGTGATGCGCCAGCTGGCGGAGTAACGCGATGCCTCAAAGAGCCGCGGAAACTGTTGCCATGACAAACCGGCGCTCTCTTCTGGGTCCGCTGTGGCTTCAGGTGCTGATTGGGATTCTGCTCGGCGTGGTTGTGGGTGTCCTCTTTCCCTACAGTGGTGCGGCGCTCAAGCCGCTGGGCGATGGCTTCATCAAGCTCATTCGCATAACGCTGGCGCCGATCATCTTCGGCAGTGTCGTGGTCGGCATCGCGAAGATGGGCGACCTTAGGGAGGTGGGCCGGGTTGGCTTGAAAGCGCTGCTCTACTTCGAAGTGGTTTCGACCGTCGCACTATTGTTTGGGTTGCTGGCTGTAGATGTGCTCGAACCGGGCAGAGGCATGAACATCGACCCGGCAACGCTGGACCCGACAGCGATCTCGAGCTATACCACCAATGCCGCACATCCTGGATTCGTGGCGTTTGTCCTAAACATCATTCCGGCCAGTGCTGGCGAAGCGTTCGTCAGCGGAAACATTCTGCAGATCATTTTATTCGGGGTGTTGTTCGGCCTGGCGCTGGCGCAGTTTCGTGACCGCGCGCGTCCGCTGGTGGAGGTGCTGGATCTGGGTTTGCAAGGCATGTTCGGCATCGTAAAGCTCATCATGTACCTGGCGCCCATCGGCGCATTTGGGGCCATGGCCTACACCATCGGGCAGTATGGAGTGGCCAGTCTTATCCCCCTCATGAAGTTCGCGGCGGAGGTGTGGGCAGTATCTGCGGTCTTTGTGGCGGTTGTGCTGGGATGTATTGCGCACTTCTGTGGATTCAGCCTGCTACGGCTGCTGCGCTACATCCGGGAAGAGATCCTGATCACCCTGGGAACTTCTTCGTCTGAGGCTGTGCTGGCGCCGTTGATGCTTAAGCTCGAGCAACTCGGCTGCGCGGAGCCGGTGGTTGGCATGGTCATGCCTGCAGGGTACACCTTCAATGCAGATGGAACCGCGATCTACCTGGGCATGGGCGCGATCTTCATTGCGCAGGCAACGAATACTCACCTCAGCCTGCGCGATCAGGTGGTAATCCTGCTAGTCCTGATGCTCACCTCCAAGGGATCGGCGGGAGTGGCCGGTGCCGGTTTCGTCACTCTGGCGGCTACATTAGCTTCCCTGCACCAGGTTCCCGTTGCAGGCCTGGTTCTGCTCCTCGGCGTAGAACGCTTGACCAACGTCGCCCGTGCTCTCGTCAATATCATCGGGAGCTCGGTGGCCACCATCGTGGTCGCGAAGTGGGAGAAGGCCTTTGATGCGGCAGGCGCCGATCTGGTTCTGGGCCATTTCAGGATGAAGCGCTGACGGAGAGGTGCGCGCCCGTCGCGTTCCGGTTCCGGGAAACTCGCCTCGTTGCTTGCCCTGCGGTGATCCGTAGCGGTGGCGGGCGGTATTTGGGCACCCCCGAAGAATATTTTGGGGATCATGGCACTTTCTGTGGCGCGGTTCCGCTTTATCAAGTGAAGGCGGTTTGTGAGACGCCCTCCACAAGGAGAAACGCCATGAGCACTTTTTCGATGTCGAAAGTTTCCGCAAGCTTCATCACCGCCGTTCTTGCCGTCGCATCGTTGGCGCCGGCGTTACGCGCGCAAGATTCTGGATTTAAAGCCAAAGTGGACGTACCGTTTGCTTTTGAGACCGTGACCGGGCAACACTTTGCCCCGGGTGTCTACACCATTCGCATGAACGGAGCCGACACCATGCTTATCCAGGGGCAATCGACCTCAGGGTTGGCAATGACGCAGTTGGCCAATGACGGCCCACGGGCGACAGCGGGCAAGGCCGTGTTCACGAAGTACGGCGATAAATACTTTTTGCGTTCGGTCTGGGTCGCGGGCAATAGCAGCCATCTTCTCTTCAGCCAATCGAAAGCCGAGAAGCGGGCGCAGTTGGCCGAAATCAAAACACCCAGCGACGTGCAGATAGCTTTGCTGGAACCAGCCCACTGAAGAAACGGGAACAGACGGCGTTGGGGTCAATTCCGTCTGTTCCCCTCCTCGGGTAAGCTGGTGCCATGAATTCTCTCGTCACCACTTCCTGGCTAGCCGGCCGTCTGCACGATCCAGGTGTCGTCATCCTTGATGCCACGCTGCCTCCGGTCGGTGTCACTCCACCGGTGGACACTCGTGCGCGCTACTCCGCGCAGCACATTCCTGGCGCAATCTTTTTTGATATCGAGGAGCTCTCTGACCGCTCCAGCCCGCTGCCCCACATGTTGCCCCCGCCCGATGTTTTTTCCCGCAGCCTGTCGGCTCTTGGCATCGGGGATCAGATGACCATCGTTATCTACGAACAGGATGGCGTCTACTCCGGCCCGCGAGCATGGTGGATGCTTAAGACATTCGGGGCCCAGAATGTTTACGTTCTCGATGGCGGACTCCACGCATGGATTGAAGCCGGTCTGCCTACAGACTCTGGAGACGTTCACCGCCTACCGGCCGCGTTCCGCGCCGTATTCGACCAGGATGGGGTGAAAGACTTCTCCCAGATACAAGAGATGATCGCGGCGCATGCGCAAATTCTGGACGCCCGCTCAGCCGGACGCTTCAGTGGCACCTTACCGGAGCCTCGGCCCGGCATAAGCTCCGGACATATGCCCGGAGCTACGAGCGTTCCCTTCGCCGAGCTAGTCGAAGAGGGCCGCCTGAAGCCTGCCGAAGAACTCCGCCACATCTTCGCCGCGAAGGGCGTGGATATGAAGCAGCCCATCACCACCACGTGCGGATCGGGCATCACCGCTGCTGTCATCGCGCTTGGGCTTGAAGTCGCAGGCGCAAAGCAGGTCAGCTTGTATGACGGCTCGTGGGCGGAATACGCCGCTCGTCCAGAAGCCGTGATCGAGAAGACGGGCTAAGGCCGATCAGGAAGACTTGGTCGGGAAATTCTTCTAGACTGGCTTGCGATCCATTTCCGGAGGAACCTGCACCCAATGATTTGCCGAGCCCTGGCTTTATTGATTGTATTGAGCGGATTGCGTTGCCTTGCAGCGACCGAGCTCGCGCCCGCGCCTCCGATGGGGTGGAACAGCTGGGATTCGTATGGGCTGACTGTTACTGAGGACGAATACAAAGCGAATGCGCTCTGGTTGCATCGGCATTTGCAGCCCCTGGGATGGCAGTACGTGGTGGTCGATGAAGGCTGGTATCTGCGCCAACCGGGCCAGAAGGGCGCAGCAACAAGGATTTGTGATGGACGCCACAGGGCGCTATCTGGCGGCCGATAATCGATTTTACTCGGCCGCGAGCGGAGCGGGTTTCAAGCCCCTTGCCGATTGGGTCCACTCGCTGGGGCTCAAGTTCGGCCTTCACATTATTCGCGGCATTCCCCGCGAGGCGGTGGAGAAGAACCTGCCCATCGCTGGATCTGGATTTCATGCATCCGATGCAGCCAACACCGCCGATACCTGCAGGTGGAATTCGGATAACTACGGCCTTAAGGCAAATGCCGCCTCGCAGGCCTATTACGATTCCATTGCCAAACTGTATGCAGGATGGGGAGTCGACTTCATCAAGGTCGACTGCATTTCCAGGCCCTACCAGGCTAACGAGATTCACATGATGAGTGCCGCGATTGGCAAGTCCGGGCGGGCGATGGTATTGAGTCTTTCTCCGGGGCCTACTCCGATTGAAGAAGCGGATGATGTGCGCAAATATGCGCAACAGTGGCGAATCTCTGACGATATGTGGGATACCTGGTTGGGCCCGGTGGGAGAGACCTTCCCGGCAGGGCTGGTGCGCCAATTCAGCCGCACAGCGCAGTGGGCTCCCCATATCCAGGTCGGGCACTGGCCGGATGCGGATATGCTGCCGCTCGGCTACCTCGGTCCCAGGCCGGGTTGGGGCGAGGCTCGTATGTCGCGGCTTACTGCGGATGAATCGAGAACGCTGATGACGCTGTGGTCGATGGCCCGTTCGCCGCTCGTCGCAGGCACGAATCTAACCCGAATGGATCCGGCCACGGAGGCTCTTTATACGAACCCGGAGGTGATCGCGGTTGATCAACACTCGCGGGAAAATCGTGAGCTGTCGCGGAATGGGTCAGTGGTGGTTTGGACGTCTGTTCCTGAGTCTGGAGGCGGGCGTTATTTGGCCGTCTTCAATCTGGGCGATGCTGCTCAGGAAGTGAGCTACGGGTGGAAGGACGTTGGTTTGCCTGAGGGCGGCCACGCGGTGCGCGACCTATGGGCGCGCAAAGAGTTGGGCACGGCTGGTTTGCTCCAGGCAAAGCTACCCCCGCATGCGGCGATGCTGTATCGAGTGCATTGATCGCGAACTGCGCGGCGCTCGCGAGAGTATTCAGACAAGCCCTGAATGGGACCCCGAACCGCCGGTTAGCTGGCAGTACGAGCCGCGGCTGCATCCACACTACAGCTATGTACCCTACTGGATGACCAACAACGACCAGAGCCTCGCTGGTTGGCCGGGGCAACCTAATGAACACGATGGATCAGATTGTCAATGCTCCGCGCAAGATCGATGATCTCTCCCTCTCCCTTCAACTCAAACTCGACCGGACTGTTTCCTGCAGCCGCGTGATCCACCGCGTTCTTAAGGCTGATTAAAGGTTTGACAACCGCTCGCGGAAGCACAAAGCTGATCCAGATGCTCAACAGAAACGTAATCGCAGAGACAATACTCAGCACCCATTCCGCATCATGAAGAAGGCCACGAGCCTCCTGATGGTCTCGTTCAACGCGTTCCCAGCTTTCTGCCTCCAATTGCGCCGCGACTCGTAACACGTGCTGACTGGTTGCTTGCATCTCCGGCGTAACCAGACGTAGGGCTGGATTCTGCTGGCCTAGGGTCTTGGCGAGGTCCGCGTCAAACGATTGGACCCTGCTTTGAAGTTCTTGAACCAGCTGCGCATTCCCGACTCGTCTGGAGTGCCGGAGCAACTCGTTCAGGTCTGTTTCATATGCATCTACGGCTTGTTGAACCCGTTCCGTAGATGTGCCGCCACGTTCTTGCAGGAGTGTGACCGCATCGGCAAACTGATGCTCGTACAATTGCAGGCTCTTCAAAACATCTTTTGTGCCATCTTGGTCGGCGGGCTGGAGACTATCGATTTGCGCAACCAAACCTCTAATTTGATCTGCGGCTTGCCGATTGTCCTTAAGATACGTCTGATCGTTCAACAGGAAATAATTGCGCTCGCTGCGCCGCGCTTGCAGCATTTCCACCGAGATCTGCTGTGCGAGTGTCGTTGCGGGCGCATCTTTGTTGACGATGCTGTTGACGATTGCACCCATCCTTAAGAGATAGTAAATCGTCAAAAAGATTACCGGTGCGAGAATGAGACGCACGATCGCCAGGCTGTAGACTACTCGGCGTTTGAGCGAACTGCCCGGCGCTAATATCTTAAAGGTCTTGTGAATCCTGGTTTGCATCACTCGCCTCGCTAGTGCGCTCACTTGGTATGCGGTAGCCCAGGTGCGGAAACGATTTCAGGACGGGCAGCTCGACCGTCTCGGACGCGTCATTCGCTAGGCCTCAAAGATCCTGGAAGGTTGTAACGTTGCAGTGAAATTCGCCGGCAGTCGTGGGAGAAGGACCATTGATGCTGGAGCCCACTTTGGGGCTCACATTTTCTCCAGAAGACTGTGAACTGGATTCATTCGGTTCGATGTCAATTGCCCATTGCGTGTTCTTCAATTCGCTCTCAGAAAGTATGCGCCGGATCTCGGAAGCTAGCGCGGGGATTGCTTTATCACCCGCAGCCCTCTGGTCAGGCGCACAGGTGACCTGCAAGCGAAGGTTGTCTCGCTGAGCCGCCCCAATCATTTTGGTCAGCGCGGCACGGTCATCTGTGTTGAGTCCGCGGTTTGGCTTGGTCTCCGCTAGAGCGAGATGAAAGGACGGTGCTTTCAGTTCGACGTGACCACGTAATTGGACTGGTAGACCGAGCTTTGAGCCGAGTTGCGATGCGAGCAGCGAGATCGTGTCTACCGGCAGAGGCCGGCCGGAAGACAGCCGTAATTTCAATACCAGCGGGGTGATGGGGCCTAGATCAATCTCGGGGACGGCCTCGCGTCCGATATCAGTGCCGGCCAAAACTGCATCCACCTGGTTCTGGACAAACTGGAGACTGTCCAGACCCGACGCTTTGAAGTCAAACGGCGCCTTCTCCGCGACCTGCGTAACGACGCCGCCCAGAATCGGGTTTTGAGCCGGTGCCCTTTGCACCGTGGCAACCCCTCCATGAGTTACCAGGATTTGGTCGATGAGAAGCCTGGTATCAGGACCGAACTGCCCGCGAAGGTTATCTTCGACGGAGTGGATTGCTTTGGTGTCAATGTAATGGCCGGTTCGAAGAGTAGCCTGTATCGAGAGTCCATTGGGTACCCGGGAGAAACTGAGGTCAGAAACATTAGCTGCATCTGCCTTGAAAGCCGTCCTCAGCTGGCGTTGTACCCGCGAGCGGACGGTTATCTCGATCGCGGCTTTGCGGAGAGTTACAAAGAGGGGAATGGAAAGAAGAAACAGTACTAGCGTGCTAAGGCCCACCCGGTATCGCAGCTTCCACCGGCCCTGCTCAGCTTCTCGCCTCGCCTGAAACCCGATGAGACGAAAGACGGCCACAGCGCTGATGACGATGGCGACGAGGTTGGTTATGAAGAGGAGAAACGCTCCGCCTGCAATCGAACCCTGG
This sequence comes from uncultured Acidobacteriaceae bacterium, assembly GCA_963788515.1. Classification (GTDB taxonomy): domain Bacteria; phylum Acidobacteriota; class Terriglobia; order Terriglobales; family Acidobacteriaceae; genus PALSA-350. The sequence continues at coordinate 352,828 of CAWBGZ010000010.1, read as the reverse complement.
TGGGTGCTCAAACCATAACCGACCACGGATAGAGGAGGGACCACGGCAACAGCAATGGCGACACCCGGAAGAATGGTCATGGCCACCGAGCCTCCACGAAGAGCCAAGGTGCCGGCAAGTCCGGAGAGGAAGGCGATGAACAGATCCAGGAGGTTAGGAGTAGTACGTGCCAGGATTTGTGGTGTTACTTGCTTTAGCGGGATGATATAGGCGGCCAGGCATGTAACGGCAATAACGGCAGCAACACTGAGGGCCAGGACGATTGCGGACCGTCTTGCGAGCTTTCCGTCGCCCAATAACAATGCCAATGCAGCGGCGAGAATCGGATTCATCAGCGGAGAAATCAACATGGCGCCAATGATGACGGCCGCGCTGTTCTCCAGGAGTCCAAAGAGTGCGATCAGTCCGGCAACAGTGAGCAGGGCCGCGTATTCAACGTCGATGTGACTGGATTCGAGAATGGAGCGATAGATGGCCTCTTTCTGTTCCGGAGAGGCCTGCAACTCGACGTGCCGAAACAGCCTACCTTCGTCCGTCACAAAGGCTCCTGTAAATTATCGGAGGCGCTCCTTTGAATGCTTCGGTAGCGCCCGTAAGCGCGTCTCTGCCTGCTCCGCGCGACGAACTCACTTAGCGTAGATAAACAGAGCGGTCCCAGTTCCCTGAGCCGGAACGGCTGTTACTCGCACTTGATCGCGTTTCTGAGGATCAAATTTACGGCCTTCAACAGCTCCCACAGCGGTCTCAACGACTGTCGTAGGGTCGACTTGAAACGACTGAACGCTCCCCGGAGTACTCTCAATCGTCATAAGATGCTGATGCTTGTCAAACTTGACCACTGTTCCGATAGTCCTTTTGAGCGGCCCTGGGGGGAGGCCCTGCAATGCAACCGCAGTCCTTTGAATGCCCTCGCCGAAATAGTACACAATCACGTGCGTTCCCTTGGTGTTGAAGCGATCGGCTGTGGTTGCCTGAGCACGAAGATCCTTATCGAATACGAGGGGAATATTCGACTTCGTCAAATCCTTAAAATCCACCTCGGCGCCATCGTCGGTGTCAACCTGAATGGTTTTTCCCGGATTCATCGATGTGACCGTGCCGGTCAGGGCATGTACCACCTCTTGGGCGGTTGCCGCGATAGCGCAGAGCGAAAAACATCCTACGAGCAGGCAGAATGTACCAAGCCGTCCGAACATGGGCATGCTTCCTCTTTCGAATGCGAAATTTAGATTCAGTACGTCTTTTGAAGTCACGGTGGAGATAGAGCAGTATAACTCCAGTCTCCGGCTTGCAGCGACATCTTACCGTTATCGGATCAACCAGGTGTTTCGTGTTGGTGCCGGTTCTGGAGTCAGTTTCCGAATTCGATCAGCTGTCCTGACTGTACTGTGCTTTTGCGGTGAAGGGCGAACTTATCGCATGGTAATCACAAGGTCGTAAGCTGTTGACTGAAGGTGAACCAGTCTATCTGCCTTATCCCTTGATCTTTTGACAAGCCAATCTCGCGCGGAAGACGCTTCGACCAGGAGATGATAGACCTCGGAATCACTCCCGGTCAGCAGGATTGCTCTCGACATGGGCATAAGTGGACCTCCCTGGTTGAAATCAGCCTCCATTCTTTAATCCCTATCGATTTCGATGTAGCTTGACCCGATGATCAGCCCAGGAAATTGATTCTACGGAGTGGGTCGGGATCAGGACGGAGCGACTGTTAAGCCAATCCCCGGCTTTCACGTTGAGATAACCGATATGCCAGGCAGGTTCATCCACAATAAAGCCTTCCAAGTACCCAACCTCGTTCCCAGCAGACCAGACTGTATAGCCGGTCAAGTGCCAGGCGCTGCGCAGATGTGGGTTTCCCTTTGAATGCAGCGGGTATTCTGTCCCTGTCGGGATGGAGGATCCCCCAGCCTGGCGGTCCACCCAACAGGCGAACCGACCGAAGTACTCCTCCATAGCGATTCTCTGTTGGCGCGAAACTGGTTCTACTGAATCAACCACCGGACTATCGCGCACCTGCTCCCTGGTCAACTGAAGCTGGAAGACCTTTTTGCTCCAATCGGGCTCTTTCACGGCTGCGACGGTAAGGACCACATCCCGCCGAATAAGCCGCCTCCTCACGTCGACTACCAAATAGCCAATCGTCCATGACTGATCATTAAAAAGAAAATCAGTAACTTTCCCAATCTCTCCGTCTGTCGCAACCACTACAGACCCAGTCAGGGTTTTCAGATCATGAAACATGTTGCTCCTTCGAACCGAAGAGTTACCAATGCGGGGTACCCCGTTTCAGCTTGTAGGCGACTGGCGCCGGCGAGCCTGTTAGCCACTGTACGACAACTTCAAGGGAGTCGGCTAGACACGGAACTGCCTCGTTCGGGTTAGAAACCATCCAGGATCGAGGCTCCGAGCAGGAAAGGCTAAGATCAATTGTGACACGCAGGTCGCAGTCGGCGGGATCTGTCGCGGGATATTCTGGTTTGCCCATGAATGCGCTCCTGCTCGATCGAATTCATTTCGCCTTCACGGTCACATTTTGTTACTTGGTTCCGCAACTCACGATGGGGTTGGCATTGCTCAAGGCGACTCGCTTTCACAACCTGCCTATTTATACTCCGGGAGAGCAATCGTATCGGCGAGATCGCGTCCGACAGCAAGATCCGCAATCCAGGGGACAGCCATAAGCTTGAAGATCTGATTTCGCAGGAAGAGCGCAGGCTTGACTTGGGCGCAAAAGTTCCGGCAAAGCGGAGAGCCGCTTTCTGTTTGCCGAGGACGAAGGGTCCAAACAAATTTTGGTATCGTGCAAACGCGGCGGCATAGTCATCGGGAGTGCGGTGCAATTCACCAGCAAGAATGTATGCCCCCACCATGGCCAAAGCCGAACCTTGGCCGGCGAGCAGCGAGACACAGAACGCGGCGTCGCCCACCAACGTAACCCTACCCCGCGTCCACATCCCACGCTGAGGATCCATTCGTACTTGGCTCACACGATCGAAGTAGAGGTCGTCGCAGTTATCCAGGGCCTGCAGAATCTCCGGACACTCCCATCCACTGGCTCCGAAGCGCTCCCGTAAAACCGATTTTTGGGCTTCAAAGCTAAGGACGGGTGTGACGTTTTCGTCGGCAAAGATAAAGAGGAACATCGTGCGGTCATCACGCATGGCAAAACGCGCGACTTGCTGGCCAACTTGCGTGTACATCACATAGACCAATTCGTCTCTCGGCCTGTAGCCCTTGACCTCGAATGCCGCGACTTTGTAGCCGAGATATCGCTCGAATCGGCTCTGAGCGCCACAAACGATCTGGCGAACTCGCGAATGAAGCCCGTCTGCTCCGACGACCAGATCGAACTCGCGGGTTCCTCCGCTCCGGAAGGTGACGTCTACCCCTTTCCCGGTCTGTTCCATGCGATCCGGGCTATCGCCAAAGATGGTTTCGACGTTGCCTTCGATTCCGGCGAATATCGAGGCCGCGAGTTCTCCTCGCGGAAGGCTCACAAATCGACCGTGTGTCATGCGGGAAAATGCGTCAGATGGAAATCCAGCTAAGCGTTGTCCGTTTCGGCCGACAACTCTTACCTCCCGGACCAGGTATCCTTTACGGTTGATCTCCGGCAACAGACCCATGCGGTCAGCGATCTCATAACCTGCGCCCCAGAAGTCAATGACATAGCCACCAGTGCGCAGGTGGGGCGCTGTTTCTATGATGGTCGGTGTGAATCCGTAATATGCAAGCCAGTAAGCGAGCGTGGGGCCCGCGATTCCGGCCCCGGAAATCAAAACTCTCATAGCTGAGACCAGAATACGCTCTCGTGCGCGCCTAACTGCCAACAATCCTCGGGCGCAAGACAAGGGATATTGCTGCACATCCCGTCATCTGTCTGTCGCATCAAATTGTTTGTCTTGAGTTCGAATGCACGAAAGCAAAGCTTTCTTTGTTCAAGCAAGGAAAGGTTGCTCTGGAGAGCAGGCCTCTCGGGACGAATCCAAGCGGAAGGAACAACCTTATGCTAAAACGCACTCTCATCTTTTCGACACTTATCCTTTTAGGCGTTTCATTCGCCCAAGCTTCCGATCGTGACGACGACGTCGCTCGGACCCAGAGGGCCGCCCAGGTGTTCAAGGAAATCATGAATACCCCGGATCAGGGAATACCGCATGACTTGCTGGATAGGGCAAAGTGCATAGCGATCATTCCGGGCGACAAGAAGTTTGCGTTTATCTTTGGCGGCAATTACGGTCGCGGTGTGGCAACTTGCCGTACAGAGCACGGTTGGAGCGCTCCCATGTTTATCGCTCTCGAAGGCGGTAGCGTCGGCTACCAGATTGGTGGGTCTTCCACGGATATAGTTATGCTCTTTATGAACGCTCACGCTCTCCATAGTCTTCTGACTGACAAGTTCAAGCTGGGAGGCGACGCTTCTGTGGCAGCCGGCCCTGTAGGCCGCAACGCGTCCGCGGCTACAGATCTTAAGCTGAATGCAGAGATTCTGTCTTATTCGCGGTCTAAGGGCATATTCGCCGGTGTCAGCCTGAATGGAGCAGTCGTCCGGGCAGATAAGAGCGGAGATCAGGCTATGTATGGACAGGCAGTGGAAAGGCGTCAGATTGTCGATGGTATGGTTAAACCACCATCCGCGGCCATGCCTTTGATACGCGATCTTGACGCTTACTCGCGTGGGTAGCGGCAACACTGGGTTCGGGGGCGAGCGAGAAGCAAAGACCGCTCGCCCTTCTCTGGCCGCTGCGATCAACTCCTGGATGTGATGGGGTTACTGATACGTATTTCTAAATGTTCGGCCGCGTCGTCCCCCGCGGTTTTCTACGTTAAAATCAAGTCTCGATTAAACCACGCCCTTGCGCAAGCCTTCTTCCCGCCGGCCGCGATTATCCAGCAAAGAGGACGGCTACCGTGGATGCTGCCTCCACCCAGGCCTCTTGTATTGTCTTCCGGCCGGCGTAGGCCATGACGCCCGCAGCTAGCGCAGTACCCGTACACCAGGAGCAAAGTTTTCCAAAGCTGACCACCTGCCGGCTGGCGTTGAATGCTGCTGCCGACGCATCAAGGGTTAGCTTTGCACCCAGCAATTTCTTCGCTGCATGGTGGCGCCTGGCAAGGAGTGTTAGGGCAAGCGTCGCTCCGAAACTCGCTAGCCCCAACACTCCATCGGGAATCCCAAGCGGATGAGCGGCATGGGACATGGTGATTTGCTGGGAGTCGAAGGCGCGGAACGGCGGATCGGGAAGCCGGTGAAGAACGCCGGTCTGGTAGAGCGTCACAGGCGCCAAAGTAGCCAGCGCCGTGCAGCAGGCTGCAATCAGGAGTTTGTCTCCGCTGCCGGGGGAGGTGATCGCATAGGCCGAGGGATGCTTCAAGACGCTTTCCGCCAGGCCACAAGAGCGCCGCCGATGACCGTGAGCGCCGCAGCTGTCCCCAGGGCCAGCGATTCGGGGTGCAGCGACAGAAAAATCTCGGCGCTCGCTCTTGAGGAGCGATCAGCAAACTTGCCTCGCGCGCTGTGGACCCCGGGAACATATTTGTAGAGATTGTTGGGTGTGTTTGGATCCCTGGGTTCATTAGGAATCTGCTGTGACTTATAGCCCGTTCTCCCGAGATATTCGTCCAGCAAACCTGGAATGAACTTTTGCCCGACAATCGCCATTACGGTTGGGGATCCGACCCAATACTCACGCCGCGGACGTTTCGCGAAGCCGGCAGCAACGACCACTTCCGCAGCAAGCCCCGGTTCGAATATTGGCGGAACGGGCTGTGGGTCGTTGGGCATGCGATTCTTGACCCAATCGAACTGAGTGGTGTTCATTGCCGGCATTTGCACAGCGGTCACCTTGACGTTGCTTTTGTCGTGATGCAATTCACAGCGCAACGAGTCGGTGAATCCGTTGATGGCATGCTTGCACGCGCAGTAGGCAGACTGTAATGGGATGGATCGGTAAGACAAGGCTGATCCAATCTGGATGATCGTGCCCCGATCGCGAGGGAGCATTCTCCTGAGCGCGGCCAGCGTACCATGCACAAAGCCGAGATAGAGCACATCTGTTACACGTTTGTAGTCGGAAGCCTCCATCTCCTTGACTGGGGAGAAGACGCTGACCATCGCATCATTCACCCACACGTCAATCGGGCCAAGCTCCTCTTCGACACGGCTGGCCGCAGCTTCTACGGCCTCGGCGTCGGAAACGTCTGTAGGCAGCGCCAGAGCCTTGCCTCCCAACCCTTCACATTCCTCTTTGGCTGCGTTGAGGGCCTCTGGGTTACGAGCGATGAGCCCAATAGATACTCCACGTTTGGCGAACCCGTGCGCAATCGCGCGACCAAGGCCAGCAGAAGAACCGGTGACAACGACAACTTTAGACATAAGGCTCCACCCGTTTCTGTGAACGAAGATTACTTACCTACACACATATGAGATGCCTGTTTGCTCTTCCAAACATCCATCGGGAGATTTATGTCATCCATTTAATTAGCGACGAGAGAGGGTGGGCACGCGTCATGGCTAGCGATCCGGAGCGGCACAAACGGATGGTAGCTGCGCTGGGCGCCTCTCTTCACGATGGGCTGATCTGCTCGTCTCCCACAGAAGTGCTGCTTTTAACTGGCTATTGGCCGGTTATGGGCTCGAGTGTCGCAATCTTTACTTCGAGTGGGGATGCCAGGGTCATAGTTCCGGAAGACGAAGTCGAGCTAGCCGAGAAAACTTCTTCGGCTGAGATTGTGCCCTACAAGCCTGCCGGACTGCACACACTCGATAGTCCGCTACAGCAGCTGAAGCAACCTCTCTGTTCTGTTATGACGGGCCTATCTCTCTTAAAGGCAAGGATAGGAATCCAGCTGACGCAAGGCGTTCAGCCTTCCAGCTACGCCGTTTGCGCTGAATTTCGCGCATCGCTGCTGGAACTGCTCCTCGAGATCCAACCAGGCGCTACCTATGAAGGATGCGCTGCGCGATCGGTTATGGAATCCCATAGCCTGGGAAAAGCATTCAAGCATGCGGCTGGCCACGGGGTGGGATTTGCGGCGGCAAACCCCAATGGCAGGCCGCGCATCCACCCACTTTCGCCGGATGTGCTCGAAGCGGGCATGACATTCAACCTTGAGCCGGCGGCGTATTTCGACGATTACGGCGGTATGCGTCACTGTGACCTGATCGCAGTGACGGAAGATGGCGCACGTGTCATGTCTGACTTTTGAGATGGTCATGTTGCAAGATTGCCAAATCACGAAGGTAAAGGTAGCGGCTTACACCGTGCCTACCGATGCTCCCGAGGCGGATGGCACTTTTTCCTGGTCAAGTACAACGATGGTGCTCGTTAGCGTGGATGCCGGCGGGGAGCACGGTATCGGCTACACCTACGCGGACGCCGCCACGAGCAAGCTGGTGCAGTCGCTGCTGGAAAAGGTGGTGCGCGGCCGCGATGCATTTGACCACGGAGCCATTCTCCAGGCGATGTACACCCAAGTCCGCAACTCGGGCGAGACGGGGGTTACGTCCATGGCCATTTCCGCTATCGACAACGCGCTTTGGGATTTGCGAGCCAGATTGCTGAATATCCCTTTAGTTAGTTTGCTCGGTTCGGTTCGTCAAGGTATTCCGGTGTACGGCAGCGGAGGCTTTACCTCCTATGACGATGGGCAACTCGAGCGTCAACTGGGCGGCTGGGCCGAGCAGGGTTTCAGCATGGTGAAGATGAAAGTGGGTACACACCCGGAGGACGATCCTCGTCGAGTAGCGGTCGCGCGTAGGGCCGTCGGAGACGCAACTGAGCTGTTCGTCGATGCCAACGGTGCCTATACCGTCGCGCAGGCGCTCCAACTCGGCCACTCTTTCGCGGAGAAAGGCGTGCGCTGGTTTGAAGAGCCGGTCAGTTCCGACAACATACCAGGGTTGTGCGAGGTGCGCGCACGGGCGCCCATCGGCATGGATATCGCCGCGGGAGAGTATGGCTACAGCGCGTGGTACTTCGAGCGCATGCTCCAGGCCAACGCTGTCACCGTTTTGCAAGCGGATGCTACTCGTTGCGGAGGCATCAGCGGTTTTCAGAACGCTGCCTCCTTGTGCTGGGCTGCCAATATACCGCTTTCTTCGCATTGTGGACCCAGTATGCATCTCCATGTCTGCTGCGCTGTTCCGCGGGCGCTTCACATGGAGTTTTTTCACGACCACGTCCGCATTGAGCGGATGTTTTTTGATGGATTCTGCGAACCTGTCGACGGCGTCATGTATCCCAATCGTTCTCGCCCAGGAATGGGCCTGACGTTCAAGGAACAGGACGCAGCGCCGTACCTGGTGTGATGGGTACGCACTCTGCATGACACGCGCCATTGGCGCCTTAACCCCAAGCGAAGGAGAGACGTTGTGGCGAAACAGATTTCCGATCTAATTGTGGAGCGGCTGATCGAATGGGGAGTGGATACCATTTTTGGCTTCCCCGGCGACGGAGTGGATGGATTCTTCGAATCGCTGAGAACCCATGCGCACCAGTTGAACTTCATCCAGGTGCGGCATGAAGAAGCCGCCGCGTTCGCGGCGGTCGGCTATGCGAAATACACCGGGCGACTTGGAGTGTGTTGCGCCACCTCAGGCCCGGGTGGCGTGCACTTGCTGAATGGACTCTACGACGCCAAGTGCGATCAGCAGCCGGTGCTGGCGATTACAGGACACACGTTCAGCGACCTTATTGGTATGGACTACCAGCAGGACGTGGACCTGGACAAGTTGTTCATGGATGTTTCTGTCTTCAACGAGCGCGTGATGAGCGCGCCGCACGCGGTCAACGTGGTGGATATGGCGGTGCGGACCGCCTATGGACGGAAGGGCGTGTCACACATCTGTATTCCTAAAGACATTCAGGAGTGGCCCGTCTCTGACAAGCACCGGAGCAACGCGAACGTAGCCCAACATAGCGGCGACTGGAGCGTTCCCTCCTCAGCCAAACCGGCGCAATCGCTCATCCAGGAGGCAGCGGATGTAATCAACGCAGGGTCTAAGGTTGTGGTCTTCGCCGGGCGAGGCGCGCTCGGCTGCACCCAGGAACTCGCACAACTCGCAGAGAGGGTCGGCGGGCCGGTGGTGAAGGCTCTGCTAGGCAAGGCGGTGCTGCCGGATCGGAGCCCCTACACCACAGGTGGGCTCGGGCTGCTGGGTACGGCGCCCTCCGTCGATGCGATGGAAGAATGCGACACGTTGATCATGATCGGCACCAGCTACCCCTACATAGAATTTCTGCCCAAACCCGGGCAGGCGAAGTGCGTGCAGATAGAGATCAATCCCACACGCATTGGCCTCAGGCACCAGGTGGATGTGGGCCTGGTAGGAGATGCAAAAGCAACGCTCACTGCGCTGCTTCCCCTGTTGAAGGCGAAGAACCAGAAGTTCCTGAAGAGGTCGCAGGAACGAATGAAGGACTGGTTCGAGCTGATGGAAGAACGCGGCACCCGCAAGGACATGCCGATGAAACCACAGGTGGTAACGCATACGCTGAACCGGCTGCTGAAAGACGACGCGATTGTTTCGTCTGACAGCGGCACCATCGCTACCTGGACTGCGCGGTACGTGGATATTCGCGGTTCGATGCAGTTTTCGCTCTCCGGCTCACTAGCGACCATGGCAAACGGTCTGCCCTACAGTATTGGAGCGGCGGTGGCCTACCCAGGGCGGCAAGTAGTGTGCGTGGTCGGCGATGGCGGCCTGACCATGCTGATGGGGGAGATTGCGACGTTGGTCAAGTACAAGCTGCAAGTCTGCGTGATCGTGATCAAGAACAATGTGCTGGGACAAATCAAATGGGAGCAGATGATCCTGGAAGGCAATCCGGAATTTGGGGTTGAGCTTCAACCGATCGATTTTGCACTGGTTGCACAGGCTTGTGGAGCCAAGGGGTTCACGATCGAACGGCCGGAGGACGCAGAGCATGTCCTTCGCAAGGCTTTGGCGCACGACGGCCCCACCGTGGTGCAGGCTGTGGTCGATCCAAACGAGCCACCGATGCCGGGCAAGATCACAACCGAGCAGGCGATGCACTTCGCCGAAGCGTTGGCGCGGGGACAGAAGGACGCTGCGAAGATCATCAAGACGATCGCGGAAGACCGGATCCACGAGGTCGTCTAGGCCATGGTGAGCCAGCTTGCACCCCCGATCGCTGATCCTGTAAGGGAATTGGAGATCATTGACAACCAGATAAGGGAGGGGCGGTTTCAGCGCAGCCTCTCCCTGCTGACAGCGACGACCAGCATCGTGAGCGGACTCGAGGTTGCCTACGAGCACTATCGCGGTAGCTACAGCCGGCGGGTTATGTACACGCCGGTCATCCTCAGCGGTTTGCTTGCGGCCGCAGGGCTAGCGGGATTTTTCAGCAGACGAGCGGCGCGCGGCATTCTCCGGCTGGTCTCGGCAGTGACGCTGGTCGATGCAGGGATTGGCTTCTATTTTCATGTACGCGGCATCAAGCGAAAGCCCGGCGGTTGGCGCTTGCCCATGACCAACATGATTATGGGACCGCCCATTTTTGCCCCGCTCCTGTTTGGGACCAGCGCATACCTGGGACTCGTCGCTTCGTATCTGCAGCGTGAAGAAAGAACGGGTGGTGCGTCCACTTCGGGCAAGTACATATTCTTTGCCCGCCTTTTACCTTCCGGTGAGGGCCGCGCATTGCTTTCCGCGGAACAGGATATGCGCGAAGGCCGCTTCCAGCGCCAAGTCGCGATGGTGACCGGGATCAGCGCCCTGCTGAGCGGGTTTGAAGCGTATTACTCCCACTACAAGAACAACTTTCGCTATTGGGTGCAATGGACCCCGGTAGTTGTGGCGCCGGTGCTTGCCGGCACGGCTTTTACCTCGATCAGGAGCCGCAGGGTCGCCACAATTGCATTGCCCGCCGTATCCGCTCTCGCAGGGGCGGATGCAGCGGTGGGCTTCTACTATCATGCCCGCGGCGTGCTTCGACGTCCCGGCGGAAGCAAACGCTTGCTCTACAACATTATGTATGGGCCGCCGATCTTCGCTCCCCTGCTCTTCGGCGCCGCCGGAATGCTGGGCGTGCTCGCCAGCCTGCTGCGGCGGAGGCGCACATGAGGAACAGTCATTCAGCAGTCGATACAGCCTTGTGTCCGCGCGATCCAAAAACGGGTGAGGCACTCGCGCCGCGCGATCAACCGGGTTATTACGCCGGTTTCAGCACGCTCTCGCAAAGCCCCTTCTGGGATGACGCAACACGTGCCGTGGTCGAGAAACGCGTCCTACATCCACACCAGCGTAAATTCTTTTCAGAAGACGCCTGGAATTTCTGGACGGCCGTGTTCAGTCACCTTATTCCGCAGACAGATCGCACCCCGGAGCGCCAGATCCCTATCGTTGCCGTACTCGATCACCGTCTCTCGCAAAACGAGACGGTTGGCTATCGCTACGAAAGCATGCCGCACGACCGGGTTGTTTATGAGATGGGCATTACGGCCATCGACCGCGAGGCCGAGCACCGCTACAGTGGCAAATTTCTTGTGCTTCCATACTTACAGCAGGATGTTGTGCTCCGGGCAATCCATGATGGTGAGCCCGAAGCCGCGGCCGATATCTGGAAGAAAATGTCGGTGCACCGTTTCTGGCAAATGATTATGGGCGACGCTATCGACGCGTACTACGCCCATCCCTGGGCCTGGGACGAAATTGGTTTCGGCGGTCCGGCCTATCCGCGCGCCTATACCCGCCTGGAGCGCGGGGAACCAGAACCCTGGGAGGTGGAAGAAACCCGCTACGACTGGCTCGCTCCCGCCACGGCGGTCTCGCATGAAGTCGAATCCAGCCCAAGCCACCACACCGAAGCAGGACAGCATAGCCCTCACGGCAGTAGGAGCACACATTGAAGAAGCCACTGCTGGGAGCCTTTAACGGCTCAAAATCCGCGAAACACCAGGTGGGCCCGCTGCAATCGATTCACCTGCCGATGCGGCGCTTCCGTCAGGATGAGGAGGTCGATTACGCGATCGTAGGCGTCGGTTCTGCCGGCGGCGTGTTGTTGCAGCGGTTGACGCGGGCGGGGTTCAACGTTGTGGGTCTGGAAGCGGGGCCGTTCTGGGATACGGAGCGCGATTGGGTCAGCGATGAGGCTGGCTCACGCGATCTCTACTGGACGGAGCCGCGCGTCACCGGTGGCACGGACCCGCTGGCGCTGGGCGCCAATAACTGCGGCCAGGGCGTGGGCGGCGGCTCGGTCCACTGGGCAGCATTCACCCCCCGGCTGCACCCCTCCGACTTCGAAGTTTATACCCGCGATGGCGTCGGCGCAGACTGGCCCATCACCTATACCGACATCCAGCCTTACTATGAGCAGCTTGAATTAGAAATGCCCGTTGCCGGGCCGGCGTATTACCCCTGGGGCCATCCGCACGGCTATGCTTACGGTCCGCATCCGATGGGCGGCGTTGGTAACGCCCTGATCAAAGGCTGCACCGCGCTGAATATTCCTGTCTCCATCGGGGGCCCGGTCGCGATTCTTTCCGGCTCTCACGGTGACCGGCCACATTGTATCTATCGTGGTTTCTGCCTGCAGGGCTGCAAGGTTGGAGCCAAGGCCAGCACGCTGGTTACACATGTTCCCGATGCGGTGAAGAACGGCGCAGAGATCCGCGAGCGCAGCATGGTCTCACGCGTGGAGCTTGGCAAAAACGGGCGCGTCACCGGCGTCCACTATTTCGACGCCAGCGGTGAAAGCCACTTCCAGCGCGCCAAGGCGGTCATTCTCTCGGGCTACTCGATTGAGACACCGAGGCTGTTGCTTAACTCCGCCTGCCCCGGCTTCGAGAAGGGCCTGGCGAATTCAAGTGGCACCGTCGGCCGCTACCTGATGGCGCAGGCGGGGAATGTTGTGTTGGGCCACTTCGAACAGCCGGTTCGTATGTACAAGGCTCCCCCGGCACATGCGCTCACCGAAGAGTTCTACGAGACGAATCCAAAGAACGATTTCGCCCGCGGCTTTGCCATCCAGACCGTTGGCCCTCTGCCGGTAGCCTTCGGAAAGCAGATTCTCGCTGCCAAGAAGGCCTGGGGTTGGGGCTTGCGGCGGGAATTGATGGACTTCAACCACTGGGCCGCTTTTGGTTTGCTGGGCGAGATTCTACCCTGGAAGGACAATCGCGTCAGTCTTTCTGACGACAAAGACCGCTTCGGTCTCCCTGTGGCGCACGTGAGCTTCAACTTGCACGACAACGACCACAAGGTCATCAAAGCCGCTAAAGAAACGACCCAGGCAGTGATGCACGCTGCCGGGGCGACCGAGGTGGTACAGGAAGCGCGCTACGCGCATCTGGTGGGAGCTTGCCGCATGGGCCGAGACCCGCGCAGCTCAGTGGTAGATAAGTTTGGGCGCACCCACGACATTGCTAATCTCTTCATCTGTGATGGAAGCGTTTTTCCCACGCAGGGCTCGGCTAATCCTGGGCTGACGATCCAGGCGTTGGCAGCGCGGACTGCGGACTATTTGATCTCGCAGGGAGATCGGATCTTTAGCAGCGACCAGCGCGATATGACCGCGCCGCCAATCCATCGCGAGCTTGCTCCGCCAGATACGTGGGGCAAGGGAGTTCCACGCTTGAAGTGAACTGCTTCAGGTCTACAGAACACTGCGTGTAGTCAGGCGGAGGACTCATTGCAATCCAACAAGATCGAAGACTATGCCTTGATCGGCGATTGCGAGACTGCCGCTTTGGTCCACCGTAACGGTTCCGTCGATTGGCTTTGCTGGCCTGATTTCTCCTCACCCGCATGCTTCGCCGCCCTGCTCGGCTCGCGCCGGAATGGTTACTGGCAAGTATCGCCGTGGGATCCCGACGTGATCTTCACGCGTCGCTATCGGCCCCACACCCTCATCCTCGAGACCACCATGGAGACGCCTCTGGGTAGCGTCCTGGTCACAGACTTTATGCCCATCCGCGGCCGTCACTCTGATTTGATCCGCATCGTGCAGTGCACGGCGGGCACAGTGAACATGCGGTTTGAACTTTGTCTCCGTTTTGATTATGGCAGCACGGTTCCATGGATTCACTTCGAAGCCGCAACGCGAGGGGAGTTCGCATGGGTCTCCAAGGCTGGACCAAACCTTACCGTTCTGCGCACCGCATCGCTGCTCAAAGAATCGGACCCGGGCACCCTTTCGGCGGAGTTCCCCATGATTGCCGGAGAGGTGCGGAGATTCGTCCTGACCTACGGCTGCTCTTACCAGGCGCTTCCCGACCCTATCGAGGTCGATCGGGCATCGCAGGAAACCGATCACTTTTGGACTAGCTGGTTAACTCGCAACAAATACCGGGGTCCATACAGCGCGGCTGTCGAACGCTCGCTCATCACTCTCAAAGCGATGACCTATCGTCCTTCCGGCGGTATCGTCGCTGCTCCAACCACGTCGCTTCCAGAGCGTATCGGTGGCCCGCTGAACTGGGATTATCGCTATTGTTGGATTCGTGACGCGACTCTCTCCCTCGCCGCACTGCTGGAGTGCGGATACACGGAAGAGGTGATTGCGTGGGAGCAGTGGCTCTTGCGCGCAGTGGGACGACGCGCTTCCCAGGTCCAGATCATGTATGGAATAGGAGGCGAACGCCACATCGCCGACTGGCAGGTGCCGTGGTTGTCTGGCTATGAGGGGTCCGCACCCGTTCGCATTGGGAACTCTGCCCAACAGCAGACCCAACAAGACATCTATGGCGAGATCGCAGCTGTCTTGCATCATGCCCGGGAGGCAGGCGTGCCCCCCCAGCCAGAGGAGTTGGAGCTGCAGCAGGAGCTTACCGAATATCTGGCAAAGATTTGGCAGCAGCCGGGGTCTGGCATGTGGGAATCGCGCGACCAACCGCGGAGATATACATACTCGGCCGCGATGGCCTGGCTCGCCCTGGATCGGGCGGTCACCAGCATTGAGCGTCACGGCATGAAGGGCCCGCTTGCGGAATGGAAGGCGCTCCGCGACCAAATTCACGCCGATGTCTGCAACCACGGCTTCGACCCGCAGCTCACTAGTTTTGTCCAGTACTACCGTTCCAGGAATTTAGACGCCTCGGCCCTCCGAATGCTGATCATCGGCTTTTTGCCGGCGAATGATCCACAGATGCTGGGCACGGTCCAAGCCATAGAGCGGGGGTTGCTCAAGGATGGATTCCTGCTGCGCAACATTCCCCCAACCGACAACGCTAAGCAAGGTGCTTTTTTGGCCTGCAGCTTTTGGTTGGTGGAATGTTTCACTC
Source organism: uncultured Acidobacteriaceae bacterium (assembly GCA_963788515.1). GTDB lineage: Bacteria > Acidobacteriota > Terriglobia > Terriglobales > Acidobacteriaceae > PALSA-350. Next base: position 337,579 of record CAWBGZ010000010.1, on the reverse strand, counting down.
TGACAGGCAGAACTGAAGAAGCGCGACTTCTCTTTGAGAGGGTTCTCGCAACCGCCAACGATGTCGGGCTTCTCTCGGAGGAATACGACACCAGCACAAAACGTCTGACGGGTAACTTTCCGCAGGCCCTTTCCCACATAGCTCTAGTTCATGCGGCCCAGCGTCTTGCGAGCTTTCCGCAGTAAGGTCGGCAGCGGGGAAGGGACACACATCTTGCCTCACGGTCAGTTCTCTCATGCGTGCACACTTGAGTTGCGAGGTCGTGGTGCGGCGCAAAAGACTTCCGAAGAGAGCAGCGTTCGTTCCCCGGCGGCCATGCCGTTTATTGGAGGGTTTCGAGATATGCGACGACGTCGCGTGCCTGCGATTCTGAGAGACCGAGTGATGGCATGGCGGTTTTGCGCTTCATCGTCTGCGGAGCCATGATCCAGTGCGTCAGGGTATTCGGGGTGTTGGGAAAGTTGCCGCCGATATAGGTGCGTCGCGCGACAGATTCCAGCGGCGGTCCCACGACACCGTTTGCGCCGCGTATGCCGGGAATGGTGTGACACTTGCCGCATCCGTAGATCATTATCGTGGCTCTTCCACGACTTGCGGAACCGGTAGTGCCGGCGGTCACCGTAGGGCCTTGCTTGCAACCGGAAATCAACCCGGCGGCCACGCAGATCGCAATCCTCAGCGTCCGGAAACACGCGCGCATGCCACACATCCTTCCGCAGTGAACGGGCGTACGGCCGATTTCTGGAAGAACTCGGCCGTATTGCCCGATAGATGCAGGAATCAGTCGACAGGGCATCCACTGTAGAGCATGGAACGAAAAAAAGTTTCGGAAGCGAGTTTACTGGGCGCGGCGCGTTGCGCATCCAAGGAGGCGTGGAACACATGGCAGAGCGCGAGTCGCGCGTACGCCCCAGGATCATTCCTGGCTTGTTGAAAGTGTACCTTGCATGGTTGCTATCTTGCGGACTTGCCGCGGGACAAGAGCCGGCAGCCGCCGCGGCTCCCGACGGCGCGGCGATTTTTTCCCGGAAATGCTCCGAGTGCCACGGCGACAGAGGCCAGGGGATTGCGGCAGCCGTGACCATAGCGGGACCCTCGTTGCAGGCCGAACACGATCTGGGCAACGTCATGACTGCTGTCGAATCGGGGCCAAGTCATATGCCGGCTTTCTCCAGGGTTCTCACGGCCGGGCAAATCCAGGCCGTGTCGCATTATGTGACGACGAATCTTGCGGTGATTCCTCTGAAGCAAGGGGACATTGCTGCAGGCGGCCAGCTTTTCCGAGCCTACTGTTCAGCATGTCACCGGACGGCGGTGCATGGCGGCGTGCTGGCCTTCACCGGAAGGAACGCGCCTGCGCTCACGGACAAATCCGCGGCGCTGATCGCGGGCGCGATCCGCTGGGGACCGGGAACGATGCCGTCGTTCCCGCCATCTGTCTTTAACGATGAGCAACTGGCTTCAATCGTCGATTACGTTCGGTTCGTCCAGCACCCGCCCAATCCTGGGGGGGTTCCTCTCAAGGAGGTTGGTCCGGTTGCGGAAGGGGGCCTTGCCGCACTGGCCGCGCTGTTCGTGATCGGGATTGCAGGTTGGATCGAACGCGGAGGTAAGGGATGAGCGAGGACGGGGAGCGACGGAAAAGTGGATTCTTTGCATTCCTTGATCTCGGGCTGGGGTTCCTTGAACTCGGCTGGAGGTCGCTGGAGTTCTTATCGAAGGTTGCGGATCGATTGCTTCCGGCCAAGCAATCGCCCGAGCCGCTTCCCAAGAGTGGACGAGCCGAAGATCGTGAGATGGAAACCGAGTCCGAGATGCGGCGGCGCGAGCATCTCGGGACCGGGTTGGTCGTTTGCTCCTTCCTGATCGCCATTCTGGGCGGCATTGGATTCCTGATCGCGTATTGGTCAGGCGGCAACAATACCCAACTGCTGGGCGGAAGTCTCGCCGTGTTCCTTGGCGTGATGGGCATCACCCTGGTGCTCTGGGCGCGTTGGCTCATGAGTCATAAGCAAGCGGTGGAACCGCGGCATGCGCTCGCGTCGAGCCCTAGTGCAGAGAAGGCAGCGGCCAAGGCGTGTTGCGACGGAGTTCATGATGTCCGCAGACGGCGGCTGCTGACGTGGGTGGGCCTTAGTGGAGCCGGGCTGTTCGGAACCATGGTCCTCTCGCTGCTGAGGTCGCTAGGAATGTCTCCCGACAAGTCGCTGTACAGCAGAATCTGGAAGGGAGGGCAGCGCCTGGTGACGACGGATGGCAAGCCGGCTTCGCTGACCTCGCTACAGCCAGGAACCATGGTTACGGTTTTTCCTGAGGGCCAGGTTGGCGACGAGCGCGCGCAAACTGTCCTCATCCGGGTGAAAGAACAGCTTTTGCAATTGCCGCACGATCGCGCAAGCTGGGCGCCGGGCGGGTATGTCGCGTATTCGCGCGTCTGCACCCATGCCGGGTGTCCGGTAGGCGAGTTTCAGACGGAGCAATCGATTCTCTTATGTCCCTGCCACCAGTCGACCTTCGACGTTCTGCGCGCCGCGGCTCCAACGAGCGGCCCGGCCGCGAGACCGCTTCCTCAGTTGCCGCTCTATGCGGATGCTGACGGTACCTTGCGTGCGGGGGGAGGTTTCACCGCGCCGCCCGGCCCCGGCTTCTGGGGCATGTCATGATCACCGAGACAATCGCGGGCAAAGTCAGCCGCGCCATAGACTCGCGACTACGAGCGGCAAAGTTCGTGCGCAGCGCGCTGAATCATGTCTTCCCCGACCATTGGTCATTCATGCTGGGGGAGATTGCGCTTTACTCCTTCTTGGTTCTGGTGGTCACCGGAACTTATCTTGTCTTGTTCTTCCATGCAAGTTCGGAAAAGGTCATTTACCACGGGTCATACCACGCGCTGGACGGCCAGAAGGTCTCCCTCGCCTACCGCTCCGTGCTGCACATCAGCTTCGATGTTCCGGCAGGTCTGCTGGTACGGCAGATGCACCACTGGGCGGCGCTCATCTTTCTTTGGGCGATCCTGGCGCATATGGCACGCATCTTCCTGACCGCCGCCTACCGCAAACCGCGAGAGATGAACTGGCTGATCGGGCTGACTTTGTTGGTGTTGGCGCTGGTGAACGGATTCTTCGGCTATTCGATGCTCGACGATCTGCTCTCGGGAACCGGACTGCGCATCGGATACGCGATTCTCCTTTCGGTTCCGGTGATCGGCCCCTGGCTGACGTTTCTGTTTATGGGTGGGACGGTCCCGAACCCGGACACTCTTCCGCGCATGTATGCCTTGCATATCTTTCTGGTTCCCGCGCTGATCTCCGCTCTGCTGGGGCTTCACCTCTTCATGATCTGGCGTCAGTTGCACACCAACTATCCGGGCCCAAAACGTAACAACCGCACCATCGTGGGGTCGCGGCTGTGGCCGTCCTACACGGCGAAGTCGATCGGCCTGCTGCTGCTGGTGTTTGCCGCGACCGCCGCGCTGGGCGGCCTGGTCCAGATCGATCCGGTATGGATCTACGGGCCGTACGACCCCGCGAGCATCATGGCGGGCGCGCAGCCGGACTGGTACTTGGGCTGGGTGGAGGGGGCGATGCGTCTCTTTCCCGGCGTCAATCTGCGTCTTGGACATTGGCTGATTCCGGAACTTTTCTTCCCTGCTGTCCTGATGCCGTCATTGCTGTTTCTCGGGTTGTACTCTTGGCCCTTCGTCGAGAAGCTGTTTTCAAGCGACAAGGGGGACCAGAATGTCCTGCGGCTACCGTATGAACAACCAATCCTGACCGCCGGCGGAGCTGGACTGTTTACCTTCTTGCTGGTGCTCCTGGTTGCCGGAGGAGACGATTTTCTGGCTCTTGCGCTGCACACATCGGTAATCGAGATGCGCACGATTCTGCGCATTCTCGTCCTGGTTGCGCCGCCCTGTGCCGCCGCGCTCACGTATGTCATCTGCGTGCGATTGAGGAGCCGGAAGGCTGCTCTCGCAGCGGCGGTACGTGCGCAGAAGGCCCCGGCCGGCGTGGAAGAGCCGTTGACTCTGCCGATGGGCGAGCGTGCAGCTTTGCGAGCGGGAGATTAAGTTGCTGGCAACTCGACGGAACCTCCTTTGCATCCTGTCGATTGCTGGCTGATTTTTGCCGGTTTTTTCTGGCGCTGCAGTCTGGCGCCCTGTCTCTCTGAAGATCTACTTCCGAAGTGGTCCACTTCGAACAACGAGCACGTTGATTTATCGGCCTGACCATGGCGCGGCCCAGGGGTGCACATGACGACGCTGGTGGCGAAGCAGCAACTGACTGAACTTTGGGATACGCCGAAGACTCTCTACGGCTGGCTCGCGACCGTGGATCATAAAGATCTTGGTATCCGCTATCTCGTCACCGCTTTCATCTTTCTTATCGTCGGCGGCGTGGAAGCGTTAGTCATGCGGCTTCAGCTCATGCGGCCCAACGAAGGGCTGCTGAGCCCGGAGGTATACAACCAGTTTTTCTCGATGCATGGCATCACCATGATCTTCTGGTATGCGTCGCCTATACTCTCCGGCTTTTCGATCTATCTGGTCCCGCTGATGGCCGGGGCTCGGGACGTTGCGTATCCCAGATTGAACTCCTTCACCTACTGGTCCTTTTTGTTTTCGGGAATCCTGCTGTATGTAGGCCCCTTGATCGGGCAATCGCCGCATGCGGGCTGGTTTTCTTACATGCCGTACACCGACATCCTCTACTCGCCCACCCATGGGATGGATATCTATGCGCTCTCTATCATCATGCTGGGCATCTCGACCACGGGAGCAGCAATCAACTTTATCGCCACCATCCTCTGGTTCCGCGCGCCCGGCATGGCGATCAGCAAGATGCCCCTCTTCCTTTACAGCACGCTTACTATCTCCTGCACCATCCTCTTCGCCATGCCGGCCCTTACGCTTGCCTGCGTCTTCCTCGAGCTGGAGAGACGTTGGGGCATGCACTTTTTCGACGTGGCCAAAGGTGGCACTCCGCTGCTTTGGCAGCAGTTGTTCTGGTTCTTCGGGCATCCCTGGGTATACGTCATCTTCCTGCCTGCCACCGGCATGATTTCCCTCATCATCCCCGTCTTCTCCCGGCGCCCCATTGTTGGCTATCCGTATGTCGCCATGTCCACGATCTTGACCGGAGTGGTCGGCTTCAGCGTGTGGCTGCACCACATGTTCACGGTGGGCATGTCGGAATTAACGATGAGCTTCTTCAGTGCCGGCAGCATGATGATCTCGATGTTCACAACGATTACCATCTTCGCCTGGCTGGCGACCGTCTGGAAGGGTCGCGCTGTGTTGACGGCGTCGATGTTGTATGCCCTCGGATCCGTGGCCCTGCTGGTTATTGGCGGACTGAGCGGCGTGGTGACAGGGATCATCCCCGTCGATTGGCAACTGCATAACACCTACTACGTCGTTGCCCACATCCACTACGTGCTCATCGGCGCGAATGTCTTTCCCGTCTTCGCAGGCCTTTACTATTGGCTGCCGAAGATGACCGGACGCATGATGAACGAACGGCTCGGCAAGTGGAGCTTTTGGGTCATGTTCATAGGGTTCAATATTGGTTTCTTTCCCATGCACATTGTTGGGCTGATGGGCATGCCGCGGCGGATCTACACCTATTCCTCTAATTTGGGCCTGCAACCGATGAACGAGTGGATGACCTTCGGCGCGTTTGTGTTGGGGATTGGGATTCTGCTCAGCATCATCAACTTGTTTTACAGCCTTCGGCGAGGCGAGATCGCCGGCGACAATCCATGGAATTCCGATGGGCTAGAGTGGGCAATGGCATCGCCGCCCCCGGACTACGAGGTTCTGCGCATCCCTGCGGTGTCCACCCGGCATCCGCTGTGGGACGATTTCGACGAAGATGAGGATCCCGGTGATCTGCGCGTGCTCTCACAGGCGCGACTAAGTCTGATGTCGACTCTGCTGGATGCAGTACCGCAGTCGGCAGCGACCATGCCGAATATGTCGTTGGTTCCGATGTTTCTTGCTTTGGCCCTCTTCGTCTTTTTCTTAGCCATGGTTTTCCAACTGTTGTGGATCTGTCTTGCGAGTCTGATCGTCACCTTTCTTCTGGGTTGCATGTGGCTGTGGCCGCGGCCAATCAAGGGGGAATTATGAGCTTGCTCGCGACACCGCCCGTGGCGCCCAAAGGGCTCCATACCGGCCCCTGGCCGATTGCAACGAATCGCGGCGTTTATGCGGTCACCATGGTCATCCTTACCGAGGGAACGCTCTTCATTTGTCTCTTCGCCAGCTATTACTTCCTCGGCGCCGATAAATACCGCTGGGCGACCGACGCGCCCCCCAAGCTGCTCAAGGCATTCATCATGTTGGCTATTCTGGCCGGCAGCAGCCTGGTCATCATGTGGGGGGAGCGGCTGGTCGAGCAGAGGCGCTATCGGCTCGCTCGCGGTGCGGTGGTGACGACGATCGTTATGGGCCTTGTCTTTCTTGCGGTGCAGGTGTCGGAGTACATGGACCACTGGAAGACGCTAACTCCGTTCACTGATTCGTACGGATCCATCTTCTACACCATCACCACGTTCCATGGGGCGCACGTCATCATGGGCCTTCTCATGCTCAGCTATCTCTCAATCCTGCCGAACTACGGACCCACGCCGCTGCCTCCTCACCGTCCCTACCGTGTGGTGGCCTTGTACTGGCACTTTGTAGACATAATCTGGTTCTTCGTCGTTTTGTTGCTGTATGTGATCCCGCATTTTCAGGTCTATGGGTTCTGATATGACAAACACCATGAGCGGTGCCGTTCAACAGCAGGTTGCAGGCAATCCGGAGGAAAGCTCCAACCGGCGTGTGTGGTTTGAATTTGCCGCGTCCGCCGCCGCCTGGCTTTGCCTCGGCTGCCTTGACATGGTGATCGCATGGCGCGCCTGCGTTCATCAGGAACAGTTTGGCGGCCCAAGCCCCCATCCGGGTGCGCGCATTCTTTATTTCCTGCTGTGGATCGCGTTATTCGGCTTCGCGTCATTGGCCGGCGTTATGTCCTACCGCACTTGGCGGACGCTATGTGGAACAACCAACCTGCTGCGTGCGGAAGGCCGGGAACGGAAGGAGTTTATGTCGCTCTCGGGGCTGTTTATCAGCATAACTCTCGGCATCGGATTTCTCTGGATGTGCCTTCCCTTGTTCATGCTGCAAATGTGCGCGAGGACGCGATGAGGCATAGACAACGCGCATGCATCGTGGTTCTCTTCGCCGGCTGCCTGGGCGCCGGCTTCGGCCTGTTGACCGGGTGCTTGGGCAACGAACCCATGGGAGGCTTTCAGCCGGCCATGAGCGGCGACCCGGTGGCGGGCAAGGCTTTGCTGCAAAGCTATGGATGCGGCTCCTGTCACGTGATCCCCGGCATTCGAACCGCCCAAGGCATGGTCGGGCCACCGCTCCTCTATTACAGCCGCAGGACGATTATCGCCGGCGAACTTCCTAATTCACCGGCAAACCTGGTGGCCTGGATCAAGAACCCGGTAGCGATTGAGCCGGGAACCGCGATGCCCGACCTCGGGGTCACCGACAGCCAGGCGCACGACATGGCTGCCTACCTCTACACCTTGCGATAGCGAAGGAACTCATGGGTCGTCTTGGTAAATTCGTCTCGCCGCTGACAGCCATGTTTCTTGCGGGTTGCGCCACCTTGCAATCCACATCCAACACTCACGGACCAGCAGCGAAGGAGATCGCGCATCTCTCGCATGCAATGTCGATCACCTTCGTGATTACGATTGTGGTCATGTGGGCGCTACTGGCCATCGCAACCAGGAATCGTGGCAGCCTGAAGGAACATATGCCAATCGACGTCGCCGGCGGTCAGGGCTGGGTGTGGATCGGCGGTATAGCCGTTCCTCTTCTGGTGCTCTCCATCTTCTTCTTCCTGGGCCTTGACCTGCTCAGGGGTTTCCCAATTCATGGCGATCATGGAGCAATGAACAGTGGGTCGATGGCAGCCGGGTCCAAGCCGGATATCCTGATCATCGGGCATCAGTGGTGGTGGGAGGTTCACTATCTCGGAGCTTCGGGTCAGCAGGTCATCACGGCCAACGAGATTCATATTCCCGCCCGCCGGCCCGTTAATATCGAACTTCGCACCGCCGACGTTATCCATGCCTTCTGGGTTCCGAGTCTTCACGGAAAAGTTGATCTATTGCCTGGAAATGTCAATTTCATTCGCATAGAAGCCAGTGAGCCGGGGACCTACATCGGTCAGTGCGCGGAGTATTGCGGCAAACAGCATGCAAATATGCACATCCTTGTCATCGCACAGGAAGCCCCGGCCTTTGCGGAATGGCTTGCCAATCAAGGCAAGCCCGGCGAAGAGCCGACGAATCCCGAAACGGTCGTTGGCCAGGAGGCGTTTCTGACAGGTCCTTGCAAACAGTGTCATACCGTTCGCGGCACTCCAGCGGCGGGAAGGTTCGGTCCGAACTTGACCCACATCGGCAGCCGCAAGGAGATAGGCGCCGACACTTTCCCAAACAACGATGCGTATCTCGAGGGCTGGGTCACGAATGCCCAATCGCTCAAACCAGGATGCAAGATGCCGAAGATCACCCAGTACAACGGAGCGCAGCTTCGCTCGCTGGTCGCGTATCTGCGTCAGCTCCAATGAGAACAGTCTGGAATTCGCAGGACTCTATAAAGCGCCGTGATTGCAAGCTTCGCCCTCAGGAGAATGATGCTGCCTTTGGATAGACGCTCTTGACCAGGACCAGCCCCACTGCTGTGAGCGGAGCAGCAACCGCCACTCCGAAGCTGCGTTGCAAAGAAAGCAGAATCGCGAGAATCCCGGGCAGAACCGTACCAAGATAAGGAATGAACATCAGATGCGCCCCCAGGATCCAAAGCGAGATCATGCTGGCTACTCCGATCGCAGCCATAGGAATCATCTGTCCCATAAGGGCCACCCTGCTATCGCGAGAACGATTGAGCCGATGCCTACGGCTCGCTAGTGCATGCTAGGCAAAATAGCGAAATGATTCTGGATCGGCTCGCATCGACCCAGTCAACGTCTCTTTCCCATTATGAACGGGAATGGCGCACCCATTTCCAGATCGAGAAGGTGCTCCCGACCAGGCAAAGCAAAATAAAAACCGCCATGGTCCAGAGAAACGGAGTGGATTTTGAAATCTGAAGAATATAGCGGCCAAACCTGATAGCCAGAATCGCCAGGATGGTAAAGCGTATCGCTCGAGCGATAAAGTTCACCACGAGGATGCGCCAGATGGAGTAGGCGAAGGCGCTGGCTGCGGCGATCACGAGCGTATACGGGAACGGCGGAGGGGCCAACGCGCCTACTGCTATGGCAATCGCCGCGCGATGACCGACGTGCTTCTTCAACATGTCAAACTTCCTTCGCCCTGCCAGTTTCTGAACCCCTTTCTCCCCAACCTTCCGTCCGACGAGCGCCAGCAGCAGTGCCCCGAGGGTTGAGCCAACCGCCGCCGACAGCACATAAATCGCCGCTCCGTGGTGCTTCTGTGCCACCAGGCCAACTACCACCAGATCGTTGCCGAATGGCAGGACGAGGAACGACGAATCCAAAACGCCCATGACCAATGGGCCGAAATAGCCGAGGTGAAACAAGAACGTGAGAAGCGGCCGAAAAAACTTCACAGCGGAAAGCTCCTGATTCGAGAACAGCGATCAATAAGCTTCTGCTAAGATGCCGTCTTTAGACATTTCGGCGTTGCCTTTCTCTCCGTCTGGTTTCATCGGGTACGGAATGCCGGATCACCCTGCAGTTTTAGGGAGCAGGATGATCCGGCTCGCTTGGTTTGTTCTTTAATTGGAAGCTACCTGAATCTCATCCTGAAGCCGCTCAAGCTTGGTCTTGGTGTGCCCATATTCGACCGTCGTTTCTATCAAGCTGGCCAGTTCGTGCGCAGTGTCGGCATTGGCGTCCAGATACTCAGGATAGTCGCCGGAGACGGGACGATTCTGATTACTGTTGAGATGCTCGATCGCGTCGGTGGTATTGGAGGCCAGTTCGCGGAGTAGAGGCACGGCGCGATCGATGGCCTGCTGCTGCAACGTGCTGGACTGACTTCGTTCTGCCTCCAGTTTGGCAATGGTCTTGCCCAAATCATTTACGTGTTGCTTGACCGCGGTCAGCATGGTGGCGTGGGTCTGCCAACTCACGTCGCTATGCAACAGCCCAGTCATCTGGTCGGCGTCGTAGTCAAGAACAGAAGCCTGGTCTGCGGCTTGGTTAAGGAGACTGCGAACATCCTGGTTCTCTGCATTTTGGAGAGCCTCGGCCGGGCGGGCCATCATGAAGCAAGTAAAGACAGAAAGCAGACCCACCACCAGGGCGCGACGTGTATTCGAGTAGAACATAGACATAACTCCTCCTTGGATTTCTTGAGTTTGTTTTGCTTTTCGGTCCCCCTCAAGTGAATGTAAGTGGCCAACGACTGCGGGTCCCCGCAATGCCGGCGCTCATTTTGCCTCGAAAAGCACTTCATTGAGGCTCGACAACCGTGAGATGGGTCGAACCTCTCCGGTTTACTAACAAGAACCGGGTGATTGCTAACTCCAGAAAGAGCCTGGCGATACTGGTCGACGTTATGGACGGGTCTTCGATCAACCTCTTATAGGGCGTCCCCGCGCTGGACACAAGTGCGACCATCAGAGCCAAATTGGCGTTTCCCGGTTGGAGTGTTTATGCTTCTCTGCCTTCCTCTGCCGGGTGCTCATCGCTGCCTTATTAAAAGCCCTATGCCGCTAATGCTCGCAATACGCCCAGGTAGTGAAGGACGTCTTCGCGTGAAAGCATTCCCACGATTCCATTCCCTTCGACCACGGGCAATTGGTTTACCCCTTCACGCCCCATCTCTTCGAGCGCGGACCACAGCGACGCACCGGGTCCGGTGGTGGCCAGCCTATGAAACGGAATCATGGCTTGAGAAACGGTGGTCGTCGGCCAGGCGGCGCGAGGAACTGCACGGATGGCGGCAAGGGTAATTATCCCCGCGGGACCGCCGGGACCGCGCGATGAAGTAACGGCTATCACCAGTCGAGATAAACTTTTCGACAAGCTCTTGTACTGTGACGTCGCTCGAGATGCCAGGAAAGTCGTGCCTCATTGCGTCCATCACCTTGTGATCGCCTATCAGGCTTTTCACGGCCTCCTGTTGGAGCTGGCTTGCCGCGGCGCTCTCCAGATACCACCCGATGAAAGCGATCCACAGGCCGTTAATAAAGCTTCCCCTTAGGGCTTGCCAAACGCCAAAGAAAATCAAAAGGAAGCCAAAGAAGCGGCCGGTAAATGCGGCGGTGTCGGTGGCGCGCCGGAACTTACCCGTCATCCACCAGACGATGGCCCGGAAGACTCGGCCACCGTCCAGCGGGAAACCGGGGATGAGGTTGAAGATGGCGAGTATCAAGTTCAGGAAAGCCAAGTATTTCGCCAAGGCGAATAATGGTGTTACGGAGACCAGGAAGGGTTCCAATACCCAGAAAAACGCAGCCAGGGCGAAGGAAACGAGGGGTCCGGTAATCGCGATCCAGAATTCGGCGCCCGGGTTGGGCGGCTCCGCGGCAATCTGGGATACTCCCCCGAAAAGGAAGAGCGTAATGCGAGGAACAGAAATCCCGTACCGCCTGGCCACTATCGAATGGCCCAACTCGTGAATCAAAACACTCACGAACAGCATGATGGCTGTCACGCTGCCCATTAGCCAATATTCGGCGGTGCTCCAACCACGAAACTCGAGCGGGTAATAGCTGACCGCCAAAAGCCATGTCATCAGGCCGACGATGACGAACCACGAATAGTCCAGGTCTATCGATATACCTGATATCCGCCCAATCGGGATGGTGTGCCGGAACATTTACGGTTCTCCCACCTTACCGCAGCCGATCCGCTGCAGGGCAAGAGGCTCACTGGACTTAGATGCAACCTATCTGTGGAAGGTTGATTACTACATTTCATTCCGCTCGGGCTCGGTTGGCAGCCGCACGCGCATAAGGGACCGATCATCCCACCTGTAAGTCATCATGGCTGGACCGCGGCCGTCGCTACTGCTGCTGTGAGCCGAAGGAATTCACAAGGCCTGGCGTTCAAGTGCACTGGACAGCATTCGATGCGGACGACGAGTGAAACAATCGAATGGTGGACCAGCATGAATGTCGTAATTCCGTGCCTGAGGGGACGCCTGGAGCAGACAAACACTCTCCCACGCGGCAAATCATGACACCCGGGTGGCCGCGCGGCAGCATTCCGTCGACGCTGCCGTGAACCGGGCTACACGCAGCCCCTGAAATAGCAATGACGTGTTCGTTAAGCGACCCTTACTGGGTGCGGATAAACAGAGCCTCTGGGCTGCCGTTCGCGAGAGTGGTAGTCACCCGCACCTGATCGCCCTTTTCAGGATCGAATCTCTCACCCTCCACCGCTCCCACCGCCGTTTCAGCCACTGCGTTCGGCGCAACATGGAAAGACTCGCTAACACTTGAGGTGTCCTTTATGGTCAGAAGATGCTCGTGCTTGTTGAACTTGGAGACGGTTCCGCTGATCTTCTTAAGCGGTCCCCCGCCGAGATCCTGCAACGCAACCGCCGTCCGCTCGTCACTATCGCCGAAATAGTAGAGGATCACATGAGCCCCCTTTTTGGTGAAGGAGTCTGCAGGCGTCGAATCTGCTTTGAGCTCCTTTGCGAAGTCGAGCGATACGTTCGACGTCATAGCCTTGAAGAGTCCCTCCGAGCCGTCGTCGGTGTTAATGATGATGGTTTGCTTCGTTGGATTGATGTAAGTAACGGTCCCTGCCAAGGCATGGACGACCTGTTGAGCGTTTGCAGCAATGGCAGATAAAAAAAACAATCCCACGAGCCAACACGCTTGAGAGAATGCTCTCAGCATAGATTCCTCCCCCTTCTGGAGCGTGGCCAGTATAACTCTCAAGATTCTCGGTTGCATCTAAAACTGAACATTTAACTCGCCGGTTTTGCGACGGCTTACTCGATGTATCCTAAGAAGGAAGCTTAGAGGCGGAAGGAGATTCCCCGCCCGCGTTACAACGGCGGCCGCAGGCCGAAGAAGGCACCCCGCCGGAGGAGTCTGGCCGCTCCATGAGCGGCCGCAGAGATAACCTCCGGCAACTTCATTCGTTGCGCCAGCAACTGACGCGAAGTATTTTCTGCTCACCTTGGAGGCACCCGTAAGGTTTGTTTTCGCTTTCCGGAGATAGCCTATGGATTTCCCTGCTTCCGAGCAAACGTCATTCGGGGCGTCTTACAAGTTCAGCGACAATGCCTTGCGGCGCTTCGATGAAAGCGGTACGCGCGTCGCCCTTCCGGGCCGGGCCATGATCTTCGAACAGAGCCAATGCTCAGATCAGGTATTTGTCATTCGCCGCGGCCGGGTGAAGCTTTTCAGCACCTCGCGGGAAGGCCGCAGGATGATCATCCGAATCGCGGGCCCAGGGGATATCCTGGGCTTGAACGCGGCCCTCAATGACCTGCCTTACGAGGTGACTGCGCAAACGCTGGAGCCCGCGCAACTTATAGGCGTGCGGCGCCGGAATCTTCTCTGGCTGTTGGAAACATTCCCAGAGGTAGGTCGAAAGGCCGCGCAGGTGCTGGCCAATCAATATCGGGAGTTGTTCTTGGATACGCGGCGACTCGCGCTCTCCGGTTCGGCCTCGGGCCGGCTGGCGCGCTTACTGCTCGATTGGGCGGCACCCGCCACCGATAGCAAGGTTTCGCCTAGCTTCACTATGGTGTTTACCCATGAGGAGTTGGCCAATATCGTAGGGACCTCGCGTGAGACAGTGACCCGGCTGCTCAATCAGTTTGTACGCAACCACATAGTCGAGCGCCAGGGCGCGTCATTGTTGATTCTGGACACTACCAGACTGGATGAACTCGCTCAATAGCGTCTTTCGCTTCCTGGCCGAGGCGCGACTTGAGGGGTTACAGAGTGCACCGGCCCGGGCGGCGCTTGTGTCTTCTCGAGCCGGCGACCTATAACGCATCAAGCAACCTTAACCTCGATCGTCTTGGGAGGTGCGGCTTTGGGCACGGTGATCTCCAGGACCCCGCTTGCTAGCCGGGCCATAATCTTTTCCGGGTTAATAGAGCTAGGCAAAGCAATACGACGGTACAGCTCGGTGGCAGATAGTTCGCTGTATTTGACCTCGCCGCTTTGTTTCTCTTCTTTTTTCTGCTCATTTCTGCCGCGAATGTAGACTGCATTTGAATCTGCCTGAACGCTGAGATTCTTTGCGTCGAAACCAGGTACCTCGGCGCGAATGGTATAGCTTTCGTCTGATTCACTCATTTCGATAGGCACAGGGCGAAGGATCTCGGCCTCGGCACGGAGCCAGTCATCTAAATCCCAGCCATGCCCCCGGCCGCGTTGTTGAAAAAAGCTGAAGGCGCGCCTGGCCGTTTCATTGCTCAGGGCCTCGAGTTCGTTGACGAAGTTCATGGTTTGGGGAAACTGGATGGTTGTCTTGCTGGACATATTGGGTTTGGTAGCAATTGCTGTAGCCATAAGTACTCCTTTTGAGTATTTGTTTTCGCAACCCGCACGATTATCGATCGCATCGGCGGTGGGTGGACCCGAGTTGTGTTGCGACGACCCAGGACATTAACCACGACACACAAGCAGAGCGTAGCCAAATCAAGGGCCCAGCGGTTGTGCTCGAGCCGAACCCGGTGCAGCGTTCCGACTACGCCGGTCTTCATGGAAAGCACGCCGTAACGCTCGAGAACCCAAATCAATTGTGCGGCGCAGCATGTCTGTTTGTCTGTGATAGGGATCACCAACAACGAAGAAAAGTCTGCTGATCTCCCCAGCGGGTCTTGCCTCGGCGGAATGATCTTCGGCCTCGCGCCAGCGCTCAGGTGCTCGCGCGCCAATCTCCAGCATGTGCTCCGGCAAAGCAACAGGGAGCCAGGAAGACCCTCCTCGGCGTGCTGCCGGGACTCTTTCCACCACTCGGACTCACCGGTCTGATGTGCACCAAACCTTTACATAGGGGAGTCCCCCCGGTAGGTTTACGGCATGATTTGTCATCCGCTAACGGTGCTTCGCCTTAGTGAAGCAAGCTAGATTTGTCATCCCACCGTGGCGGATGGATCTGCAGTTATCTTTCTGTCACCGTCGCTGTTCTTAAGAAGTCGAAGTTGCCGGAGCTGGAGATATGGATGTTCTGGAGGCGCCTGGTGTGCACCAGTACTGCGTCCAGATACCACAGGTTGATCGACGGCAACTCGGCGGCGAGAATTTGCTGCACCTTCACGTAGTCGATTCGGCGCAGGGCCTGGTCGCTAGACATCGCCCCTTCCTTGATCAGTCCGTCCAATGCTGCGTTCGCATAGCGGCCGCGGTTGGCTCCGTGGGGCGGAAACATGTGGCTATCGTAGGCGTAGCGGAAGATATCCGGATCTTCATTTCCTCCCAACCAGCGTAGGGTGTACATCTGGAAGGCTCCCTTGCTGATATCGGAATAAAAGGTGGCAAACTCGAAGCTGCGCACCTCCAGCGCAATGCCTACTTCACGCAATTGCTGTTGCAGAATCATGGCCAGTAGACGGCTGGTCTCATCCGTAGAGGTCTTCATTGTGAGATGAAAGCGCACTCCGTCGCTGCCACGCTTCCACCCGCCGGCGTCCAGAAGCGCGTTGGCTTTCGCCGGGTCGTAAGGATATTGCTGTACGTCGCCGGTCCACGCCCAGTGCTCCGGCGGCAGCAAGCTTTCCGCCAGCTGCGCGCGGCCTCGCCAAAGGGAGCTGATAATCAGCGGCCGGTTCATGGCATAGGCAATGGCCTGGCGCACGTGGAGATCGCGCAACACACTGTCCTGGGTGTTGAAGGATATGTAATTCAGATTGGTGCCGGGGCCGCTCTCCACCTGTAGATTGGGACGCTTGGCCAGCGCGGAGACCATGTCCGCGGTCAGGCAATTGATGCACACATCCGCCGAGCCCTTCTCCAGTTCGAGCGCCCGGGTGATGGCGTCAGGGACGACAGCGAAACGGATGCGTTGAATCGCGGGCCGCGGCTGCCAGGAATTGTCGTTTCTCTCGATAATGACTTCGTCATCCTGGAGTTGACTGACAAAGCGGAAAGGGCCGCTGCCGATGGGATGGAAGGCGAAATCGCGGCCGCTGCCGGCAGGAACGATCCCAATGGCGCCATCCGAAAGGTTCCACAGCAAGGCCGCATCCGGCTGCTTCAGGTGGATGACTACCGTCGCTGCATCCGGTGCGCCGACATGGTCAATATGCGCCAGCGCTCCCGCCTTGGCCGTGATCACGGTGCCGTTGCGCATGGAGTCGAGGGTGTACTTCACATCCGTTGAGGTCAGCGGTTTACCATCGTGGAAATGCACATCGGTGCGCAGATGAAAGCGATAGGTGAGCGGATCCGGAGTTTCCCAACTGCTGGCCAGCCAGGGATCGAGATTGAAGTGCGCGTCCTTGTGGACGAGGCTGTCGAAGATCAGGCTGGAGATGTGTTCCGACTGACCATCGACGCCGATGCGGGGATCGAGACTGGTGGGGCTGCTCTCAATCAGCATGGTCACCGTTTGGGGCGAGGGATGGTTGGCGCCGCATCCCGTCAGCGATAAGAGAACAACGGCCGCCAACACCCAACAGCGTTCAAACATAGGTGATCTCACCCAGGATCGCGGGCCGCGCCGCACCCGTCGCCGACGGGATATTGCCCGGTCGCCGGTGCCATGTCTCATACGCCAGCAGGGCGAAGGCTGCTGCCTCCTTGGCTTCGGCCGGCAGCCCGAGATCGTCACTGGCTCGCACCGTGCAACCCTGCGGCTCCAACTGCTCGCGCAGCATTTGCATCAGCGTCAGGTTGCGCGCGCCGCCGCCGGAGACAATAAAATCCACCGGCGTGTGACGCATCTTCTTGAACAGGAAGTTGGAGTAAGCCATGCCCACGCTTCGCGCGGTCAGCGCCGTGGCCGATGCGATGGTATCTTCGCGGCTCGCTCCGGCCTTGCGGCACTGCGCAAGAAAACGCGCCGCATAGTCGCCGCCGAACTGCTCCCGACCAGCACTCTTGGGCGGACGCGCGGCAAAAAAAGGCTCGCGCAGCCGTGCGCTCACCACCGGCTCCATCACTGCGCCCCGCGCCGCTGTCTTTCCTCCCCGGTCGAAGGGTTTGTTGAAGAGTTGCTGCATCAGTTGATCAATCACCATGTTGGCCGGGCCAGTGTCGAAGGCCACTACCTGCAACGGTCGCGCGCTGGCGGGTAGCGCTGTCAGGTTTCCAATGCCTCCGAGATTCTGCAACACGCGGCCGCGTGTTGGGTGGCGAAAGAGCACGTAATCGAGCAGGGGAACCAGCGGAGCACCCTGCCCCCCCACGACCATGTCGGCGGGACGAAAGTTCGAGACCACGGGTACGCCGCTTTGCTCGGCCAGCATCGCCATTTCGCCTATCTGCCAGGTGCAGACGGCGTCGCGCCCCAGGTACCGAGCAGGCGTGGCCTGGTGATAAATCGTCTGACCGTGGCAACCGATCAGATCGAGTTGGCGGGGATGCCGCTCCAGCGCTTTCGTAAGCGCCTCGGAGTAGGCCTGCCCCAATCGCCAATTCAGCCGCGCCAGCTCGGCGGTTGCAATGGCTTCGGCATTCATTGCCGCCAGCACCGCTCGGCGCAGTGCAGGCGGAAAGGGAAATCCGGCGTGAGCAAGCAGTTTCAATTGAGGGAAGGCCGGATCCTTTGGGTCGGGAGTGATGCGCGTAAAGGCCACGTCGATGCCATCGGCTGAGGTGCCACTCATGATGCCGGCTACCGTCAGGGGTGTCAGTTCACTCATGCCCTGGCGACCTGCTCGGTAAATTTCTCGACGGCACTGCGCATTTTGTTGACCGCGGCCTCAGTGGGCGCAGGCGGCAGCGCGTCTCTCTTCAGGTGCAGGGTATGAAATGACTGCGCCCGAGCAGCCGCCCGGCGAAGCACGCGAGCAAACGACGGCGAACTTTCGGCCTCGTGCAGCAATGCCTCGTAGGCGGCAAAGACCAACGCAGGGTCACGGCAGATTTCCACCACGTGCATACCTGCCGCAAGCGAACGAATCGCTGCATCGGCGATTCCCATGTAATTAAGGATCCCACCCATCTCCATATCGTCGGAGATGATCAGACCTTGGTAGCCAATCTCTCGCACCAGCACTTCGGTAATCCAGTAAGCCGAGACGGAGGCCGGCGCGGGTACCGCAGCGGTATACGATGCATGCGAGATCATCACCATGGGCAGCTGCGTGGCTAGCTGCCGGTAGGGCAGTAGATCTTCCTTCCAGAGCAGGTTCAAAGGTTTGGTAATCGAAGGAGTGGCGTGGTGCGAGTCCACCTGTCCGCTGCCCAGGCCAGGGAAATGCTTCCCGCAACCCAGCACATCGTGCTGCGCCAGTCCTTCAAGAAAGTGGGTGGCGTAGCGGATGACCCGGGCTGGATCGCCCGAGACCACCCGCGTGGTCATCACGTTCTCAGAGGCATCCGTTCGCAGGTCGAGCACTGGAGCAAAAGTTGTGTTCAAGCCCAGCAGATGCACCTGCTGACCAATGAGGCTGCCATGCTTCTTGAACAGCGCCGGCTTGTTGGTGGAGGCAACCGCGAAGGGCGATGGCATGGGCGCGATCAAATCGCGCAGGCGGTCAACGGTGCCGCCTTCGACATCGATGCAGCGCAGCATAGGCGACTCCACTGCCTGTTGGGTGGAGTGGAGCAGGGCGTGAGTCTGCGCGGCACTTTCGATATTGCGGCGAAACAGAATGACTCCGCCGGGCCGCAGCAGGCGCATCCAGGCCGCTTCCAGCGTGCTAAGCCCGGCGCCTTCCAGGCCCACCACCAAAACCTGGCCGGCAGCCTGTCTCAAAGTCATCGCGCTCACGAATTCCCCCGGCCGCGAATCTCGTTCTTGAGCTCTTCGAGCAGATTCAGCGCTTGCAGCGGGGTCAGGCTGTTGGTATCGGTCTGCTCCAGGCGATCGAGAATCCGCTGCGAGAGCGGAGTGAACATGGTCAATTGCAGCGGCGCATCCGTCTCCTGGGCCACATTCCTCTTCTCTGATTGCTCGTGCTGCACTAACACCTGGCGCGCGCGTTCTATGACAGAGAGTGGAAGACCGGCCAGACGCGCCACCTCGATGCCGTAGCTCTTATTGGCTGCGCCGGCCTCGATGGCGTGCAAAAAGACAATCCCTTTCGGGGTTTCTTTGACGGCGACGCGCAGGTTCTTCAATCCTGGCAACTGCTCGGCCAGCAGGGTGAGCTCATGGTAGTGGGTGGCGAAGAGTGTCCTGGCGCCTACCTGCGCGTGCAGGTATTCGAGCGTGGCCCAGGCTAGCGAGAGTCCATCGAAGGTTGCAGTTCCGCGGCCCATCTCGTCCAACAGGATGAGCGATTGCGATGTGGCGGTGTTGAGGATGGTGGCGGTCTCGGTCATTTCCACCATAAACGTGGAGCGTCCGCGGGCCACGTTGTCGCTGGCGCCGATGCGGGTGTAGATCCGGTCCACGATTCCCAGCCGCATGCTCTTGGCGGGAACGAAACAGCCCATCTGCGCCATGATGACCAGGAGCGCCGCCTGGCGAAGATATGTGGACTTGCCGCCCATATTCGGCCCGGTGATGAGCAGCAGGCTGGGGCCTCCCGTCTCGACGTAGAGATCGTTGGGGACGAATTTTGTTTGTCCCACTGCTTCCAGCAGGCACTCCACCACGGGATGGCGAGCGCCCACTGTTTCGAGCACCGCCGTCTGCGCGATCTGTGGGCGCACGTAGCTGCGCAGCGCTGCCAGATGGGCAAAGTTCGCCAGCAGGTCGACCTCGGCAATCACTCCGCTGGTGACGCGAATGCGTCCGGCGGACTGCAGGATGGTCTGGCGGAGCTCGGCGAAGAGGCGCTTTTCAATCTCGATCGACCGCTCATGGGCGGTGAGGACGCTGATCTCATACTGTTTCAGCTCCGGAGTGGTGAAGCGTTCCGCATTGGCCAGGGTCTGCTTGCGCTCGTAGTCCGCGGGCACCGCCGCCAGGTTGGCGCGCGTCACCTCAATCGAATAGCCGAAGACATTGTTAAAGCGAACCTTTAAGGAATGGATGCCGGTGCGCTTCCGCTCTCGCTCCTCGATGGTGGTGATGGATTGGCGGGCGTTGGCCCCCAGAGAGCGCAGCTCATCCAGCTCCGCATCCACACCTCCAGCGATGGCGCCGCCGTCCGCCAGGTTCACGGGAGGATCGGGCAAGAGCGTCCGCTCCAGGCGCTCGCGCAGGTCTTGCAGCAGATCGAGCCGCGCTGCACAGGCCTGCCATCGCGTGGCGTTGAACCGCTCTAAGCCGGCATGTAGGTCGGGGATGCGGGCAAGCGAGGCTCCCAGGCTGGCCGCATCGCGGGGCCCGGCGCTATCGAGTGAGATGCGGGAGAGCATGCGCTCCATATCCTGGATCGCGCCCAGCGTTTTTCGTAATTGCTCGCGATCGATCAGGCGGCTCTCTGCCACCGCGACTGCTTCGAGGCGCGACTCGATCTCCACCCGGTCGATCAGGGGGCGCACCAGCGAGGCCCGCAAGAGGCGTTTGCCCATGGGGGTCATGCAGCAGTCGAGATGGGCGTAGAGCGTCGCTTCATTGGTCGCGCCGGCCCAGAGGGGTTCGATCAACTCCAGGTTGCGCACGGTGACGGCATCCAACTGCAGGTTCTCGGCCCGCTCGTAATACCTGATGTTGTTAACGTGCTGCAACTCGATCTGCTGGGTCGAGCGTGCGTAATGGACCACCGCGCCGGCAGCGATCGCCGCCGACCGCGCGCTGACCAGGCCGAAACCTTCGAGCGAGTTCGCTCCCAACTGCCTTTCCAGGAGAGGAATGGCGTAGTCCGCGGTGTAGACCCACTCATCCAGGCGCGTCCTGGTGCCGATCTTGTCGATCTCGGCTTCCATTTGCGGATCGAGCGGCGGCAATCCGGCCGACAGAAGGACTTCGCTGGGCTGGGCCTTGATCAGCTCATCAATACAGAAGCCCACGCTCCCGGGCCCAGTGAACTCCGTGGTGCGGAAATCGCCGGTAGAGAGATCGAGCAGGGCCAGGGCCGCCACCGGGCCAGCCAGGTGTAGCGCCGCCAGGTAGTTATTGCGCTCGGAGGCCAAGGCCGGGTCGATGGCGGTGCCGGGGGTGAGTACCCGCGTCACCTCGCGGCGGACGATTTTCTTGGTGAGCTTGGGATCCTCCATCTGTTCGCAGATGGCCACCCGGTAGCCCTTGCGCAGTAGCCGGGAGAGGTAGGTGTCGGCGGCATGGTAAGGGACTCCGCACATGGGTACCGTGCGCTCTCTATCCCGTGCGGTCAGCGTGATTTGCAGTTCGCGAGCGGCAACCTGCGCGTCTTCAAAGAACAGCTCGTAGAAATCGCCCATGCGGAAAAACAACAGGGCATCAGGATTTTGGCGCTTGGCGGCCGCATACTGCCGCATGAGGGGCGTGGTGGCCGCGTCGGTCGTTTCGGTCGTGGGAGCTGGAGGAAGAATAGACACGGAAAACGCCAGCATATCGTGAATGACGTGCTGGCGTTCAAAGATAAGCCGGCCTACTTCAGGCGGCGACGCGGGGTTCGTGGTTCACGTGGGCATCTGAGCCGTGCTGTTTCACCATTTTGTTGTAGATGCCGAGCAAGAGGAACGGGGCAGCCCACTGACCGATAAACAGGGCATGGTGGTCCTTGCCTGAGGCCTTAAGGATGAGGGAACCCACGATTGAGGTAAGGGCCGCACCCAGAAAAAAGCTTGTGGGCAGCTTGGCGGAATAGCTCTCCATCAGGGCGGTGGTTTGATCTTCCGGTATTTCTCCGGCGCGTACGCGATAATCCATGGTTAAATCTCCTGTCTCAAGGACGGTGAAGCAAATGCGGTTTAGATGGGGGACTCTGGCCGCGCAAAGCGGATCAAAATACCTCTATCGGTTGGGAGGATAAGGCCTGTCAAAAGGATGCACCGTCCGGGCCCTGATCGCCGGTGAAATTCCCGAAGTTGAACAGGATCAAGTTTCCGAGGCGATTTTTGCGTAAGGGGGCTGGGAAATGGAGAGGAACTCAGTCCTGCACGGTCTAGCCGTGGTTCCCTAACCAATGACGGGTGGCCAGAACCCAACCCCTGCGGGGTGAGCGACGGTTATACTTGAATATTGCGGGAATCAGCATGTTTCTATTGTGGTTAAGAGTTGCTGCGGTGCTCTACGCTGTTGCGAGCATTTCTGCACTGCCTGCGGTGCTTTATGACAAGCCCGGGTGGAAGAAGCTCTGTGTTCCGGCGGCCGTCGGCGGCTTTTTCTTCCATTTTGTTTCGCTCATTGAGATGCTTGCCGCCTCCCACCATTCGCTGCCGGTGGGGATGCACGAGGTACAGTCACTGCTGGCGTTGCTGATTTGTGCAGCCTTTTTGCTGGTCGCCGTGCTCTACCGGACGGTCTCTTTCGGCATTTTCGCCCTGCCCCTGTCGCTGCTGCTGGTTCTGGGGCCGGCGATGGGTCCCGATCACTGGACTTTTCAATCTCCGGGGATCCGCAGCGGATGGCTTTCGCTGCACATTGTCGCCCTGCTGGCCGCCTATGCCGCGCTCATCTTCAGCCTGATAACCAACTTCCTCTACCTGGTGCAGGAGCGCCGCCTTAAAAGCAAGAGCAACATCGGTTTCCTGGCTTGGCTGCCCCCACTCGAGACTATGGAGCGCATCGCCTCCGGCATGCTGCTCATTGGGTTCCCATTCATGACCCTCGGTTTGCTGGCCGGATCGTTAATTGCCCAGGAAAGCGTCGGTCCGATCTATTTTAAAGATCCAAAAGTCTTGCTCTCTTTTGCCATGTGGGCACTCTATCTGGTTATGCTCTTTGTGCGCCGCCAGGTCGGCCTTCGTGGAAAGCGGGCCGTCTACCTTTCGAGCCTCGTTTTTCTGGTCGTGATCAGCGTCTGGGCGGCCAACCAGCTCAGCTCCGTGCATAGGTTCACCGCCCCATGAATATTGTCCTGTTGGGGCTGAACCACAAAACCGCGCCCATCGAGTTGCGCGAGCGGCTGGCCATTGGGCCGCAGCAACTGGAGGAGGCGACCCGATCGCTGGTGCAGTCGCCGGGGGTGCTGGAGGGCATGATTCTTTCCACCTGCAACCGGGTCGAGCTGCTCACCAGCCTGGAGCCGGATGCACCCCACTTGATGGACTTTGTCGGCAGCTATTTCTGCATCGACCCCGAGTTGCTGGCGCCACACGTTTACGAGTACCGGCAGGAGGACGCTGTGCGCCATCTCTTCCGCGTCGCCTGCAGTCTCGACTCCATGGTCATTGGGGAGCCGCAGATCCTGGGCCAGGTAAAGAGCAGTTATCTGGCCGCGCGCGCAGCGGGGGCAATCCGCGGTCATCTGGACAAGGTGCTGCAGCGCGCCTTTGTGGTCGCCAAGCGGGTACGTACGGAAACCCAGATTGGCAACTCGTCGGTATCGATTGCTTCGGTTGCGGTGGAGCTGGCGCGGAAGATATTTGGCTCGCTCGAAGACAAGAAGGTCCTGATCGTCGGCGCAGGCAAAATGAGCGAGCAGGCCGCTCGCCATCTGATGAACCAGGGCGCCGGAACCGTTCTGGTAGCCAACCGCACCCACGAACGCGCCGAGCAGCTGGCCCATCGCTTCGGGGGCAGGGCCATCCCCTTTGACGACCTCTACGCGAGCGCAGACCAGGCCGACATCATCATCACCTCCACCGGCTCCGCGCGGCCGGTCTTTCGCCGCGAGCATGCGCAGCACTTTTTGCAGCAGCGGCGGGGGCGGCCCATGTTCTTTATCGACATCGCCGTGCCACGGGACGTCGATCCCGAAGTTAACAAGTTGGATGGAATCTTTCTCTACGACATTGACGACCTGCAGTCGGTGGCCGGGTCACACCTGAAAGAGCGCGGCAAAGAGGCGGAGATGGCGGAGGCGATGATCCTGGCCGAGGTAACCAACTATCAGCGCCGGCTGCACGCGCTGAATGTGGCGCCGGAGATTGTGCAGCTGCAGCAATCCGCGGAACAAATCCGTCAGGCGGAGCTGCGCCGCGTGGCGAGCCGCCTGCAGACTCTTTCGCCCGAGCAGCAGGCCGCCGTGGAGGCGTTGACCCGAGGGCTGGTTAACAAATTTCTCCATCAGCCGGTGCAGGCCATCAAGGCCGCGGCCACTGAAGGAAACGTGGTGGCAGTGGACGCCATCCGCGAAGC
This sequence comes from uncultured Acidobacteriaceae bacterium, assembly GCA_963788515.1. Lineage (GTDB taxonomy): Bacteria > Acidobacteriota > Terriglobia > Terriglobales > Acidobacteriaceae > PALSA-350. Next base: position 313,340 of record CAWBGZ010000010.1, on the reverse strand, counting down.
TTTCGGGGTGAGCGGAACAGGACAGAGGGCGGAAGAGGAAGATATCTTCGACGACCTGCCCGAACTTGAAGACCAGGAACGCAAGAGTTGATCCGCATCGGTTCCCGGGGATCGCGGCTGGCGCTGTGGCAGGCCAATCACATCGCAGACGCGCTACGTGCTCTGGGGCATGACGTTTCCATCGACATCGTCCGCACCACCGGCGACCGCATGCAGAACATCGCCTTCGCTTCGGTAGGCGCCAAGGGAATGTTTACCCGGGAGATCGAAGATGCTTTGCTGGCGGGAACAATCGATCTGGCAGTGCATAGCCTGAAGGATCTGCCCACGGAGTTAGGCGACGCGTTCACCCTGGCCGCGATTCCCCAACGGGCTGACCCCCGCGACGTTTTGGTCTCGGAGCGCTACAGCGGATTCGATGCGCTGCCGGCGGGAGCGGTGGTGGGCACCAGCAGCCTGCGCCGCCAGGCCCAGTTACGCGCGCGTCGGCCCGATCTCGAGTACGTTGAGTTTCGCGGCAACGTTGACACTCGGCTGGCCAGGCTCGCGCAGGGCAAGGCCGATGCGATCATCCTGGCTGCGGCCGGGCTCGAACGCTTGCAGAAGACCGCCGTCATCCGTGAACACTTTGCGCCCGAGGTGCTATGCCCCGCTCCGGGCCAGGGCGCGCTGGCCATCGAGTGCAGGGCGGGCGATGGGGCAATGCACGCCGCCTTGCAGCCGCTTGAAGACCTGGACACACGTATGGCTATCACTGCCGAACGCAGATGCCTGGCTGCTCTGGGCGGCGGGTGCCTGGTGCCTATTGGCGCCTATTGTCACCGTGACGGAGACGAGCTGGTATTACGCGCCGTAGTCGCTTCAACCGACGGCCGGCAGATAATCTACGCCGAGAGGCGACACATTGATCCGGAGATATTGGGCGAGCAACTGGCACAGCAATTGCTGGAGCAGGGTGCGGGAGTCATTCTCGGCCTGGAGGAGAGGCGGGCGTGAGCACCGCTCATCCGCTGGCCGGCAAGCGCATCCTCATCACGCGCGCCCGTCATCAGGCAGGAAAGCTGGCGGATGCGCTGGAGGATTTGGGCGCCGAGGTGCTGCGCCTGCCCACCATCGCGATCATCCCGCCTGAAACCTACGCTCACCTGGACGCGGTGCTCGAGGTGATCAGCGGCTTCGATTGGCTGATCGTGACCAGCGCCAACGGAGCCGCGGCCCTGGCCGATCGCATACGATTTCTGAGGATTCCTGCAGAGCGGTTAAAACATTTGCAAGTGGCCGCGATTGGTCCTGCGACTGCTGTGGCTTTGGGCCGCATTGGCTTAAAGGTCTCCGCCATGCCGGAGGAGTATGTAGCCGAGGCGGTGGTCGCCAAGCTCAAGGAGAGGGTCGTGGGAAGTCGTGTCCTGCTGGCGCGCGCGGCTGTGGCCCGCGACGTCATCCCCGAACAGTTGCGCAAATGCGGGGCAGATATCCATGTGGTCGAAGCCTACCGCACCGTGATCCCCGGTGATTCGATCGAGCAGGTTCGCGAGCTGTTTGGAGAAGGCAAACTGCTGCTGGATGCAGTGACCTTTACCAGTTCGTCGACGGTGAACAACTTTTTTGCGCTCCTCGCCGCGGCCAGGACGGAAAAACCCCCAGGTCTACGTGCCGTCTCAATCGGGCCGGTTACGACGCGCACTCTATCTCAGCATAAGTGGGAGCCGGCCTGCGAAGCCTCCCCATACAATATTCCCGGTGTGGTAGAGGCATGTGTAAAGCTGCTGGCGCATGGATAAGAGTGATGTTTGTGAGCTATTCCCGTACATAATGTTGCAACGATGAATGCGCTACGCTTCGCTGCTGTTCTCGGAATCCTGGTCACCACAGCACTCCACGCGGCCGATCCCGCGCCGTCTCCGGACCTGCTGGTCTACGGTGGTACGGCGTCAGGGGTTATGACCGCTTACTCAGCCGCGCGCGAGGGACTGCGGGTCGTGCTGTTGGAACCCGGCATTCACTTGGGGGGCATGGTCACCGGCGGCCTCTCGGCTACGGACCTGGGACACTACACCATCATTGGCGGCTACGCACGCGACTTCTACATGAAGGCTGCGGCTCACTATGGCGTGCTCGATCTGGACCGCCCGGCGAACTGGCTCTCCGAGCCGCATGTGGATGAAGAGATCTTTCGCACCATGTTGAATGATGCGGGTGTCGAGGTTCACTATCACGAACGAGTGCGCGAGCAGGATGGCGTGGAACTCGAGGGCAAACATCTGGTCTCAGTTGCCACTTCGGAGGGAACCCATTGGCCGGCGAAGATATTTGCCGACTGCAGCTACGAAGGTGACCTGATGGCGCAGGCCAAGGTCAGCTATACCTGGGGCAGGGAAGCGGACACTGAGTACGGCGAATCCCTTGCCGGCGTACGTGACAATACACCCAAACACCAGTTCCTCTGGCCCCTCTCTGCCTACGACGAGCATCACCATCTGCTTCCGGAGATTGACCCTGGCCCTCTGGCCGCGCCCGGTTCTGGCGACAAAAAAGTTCAGGCTTATAACTTCCGTCTCATACTTACTAACGATCCCGCCAACAAACTTCCTTTTCCCCGCCCGCAGGGGTACGACCGCAAGCGCTTTGCCTTGCTGGAGCGCTACCTGAATCAATTTGAGCAACACATGGGTCGCGCGCCCGGGTTCCGGGACGTTACCAATCCCGTGATGATCCCCAACCATAAGGCGGACTTCAACAATAATGGTCCCGTTTCGACAGATTACATTGGGCACAGCTGGAAGTATCCCGAAGACAGCTACGCTGATAAAGCAGCGCTGTGGCAGGATCACCTGCTGTACACGAAATCCTTCTTCTATTTTCTTTCCCAGGATTCCAAGGTGCCGGCAAGTCTGCGGACCGAGGTGAACCAATGGGGCTTGCCTAAGGATGAGTTTGCCGACACCGACCACTGGCCTAATCAGCTCTACATTCGTGAAGGCCGCCGCATGGTGGGAGAGTACGTGATGCGCCAGTCGGACTTACAGACCGAGCGCACCAAAAGCGACTCCATCGGAATGGGATCGTACAACAGCGACTCACACAACATTCAACGGGTCGCCATGCCGGATGGCACAGTGAAGAACGAAGGAGATGTTCAGGTTCCCGTCGAGCCCTACGAGATCGCCTATCGCAGTATTACTCCCAAGCGTTCAGAAGCGGAGAACCTGCTGGTGCCGGTGTGCCTCTCGGCTAGCCACGCGGCGTACTCCTCGGTGCGCATGGAGCCGCAGTACATGATCATCGGACAGGCTGCGGGCGTGGCTGCGGCACTAGCCATTCGCAGCCACACCTCTGTTCAGGACGTCGCTATCCCTGATCTGCAGCAAAGGCTGCGGCAGCACGGCGCGATCCTTCACCTGAGTGAGGAGTTCTCCGCGGCGGCAAAGCACTGATTTGTTTCCGGTTGACGCCACATCGAGCACATAAGTACACTCCATGGCGCTATGCAGATCCCGGAGGTGCCCTCATGAAATCGTGGATCTTCGCTCTCATCCTCGCTCTGCCCTTTTCCCTGCAAGCCCAGCGTTGGAGGCTTTATGTCGATAACAGCAACGGCGAGAACGTTTCGGTCATTGACCTGCACTCGTTGAAGGTTGTCGACGATATAAGCATCGGTGCGTCCCTCATTCATGGCCTGGCCTTAGCGTCCGACGGCAATCTGCTTTTCGTCACCGTTGAGTCGGACCATACGCTGCGATTCGTCGATACCCGGACTAAGCAGATGATGGCCACCATCAAGCTCAGCGGACGGCCCAATGAGTGCGCAGTGACGCCGGATGGCCGTTACGTGGCTGTGCCCATTCGCGACGGAAATAGCGTCGACATTGTGGATGTGACGGAGAGGAAGGTAGTCAAAACGTTGCCCATAAAGGAGCCGCACAATGCGGTCAGCACGGACAGCAATCGCTACCTGTTTGTGAGCTCTATGGGGTCGAACGCGGTCAACGTCATTGATCTTAAGACCATGTCTTTCTCCGCAGTGATCCCCGCGGGTGGAAGGCCAAGGCCATATGTGATCTCGTCCGATGGGAAGACGATGTATGTGGCCGTTTCTTATCTGCACGGATTCGACATTGTGAATATCGCGGATAAAAGGGTTCTACAGCGGGTGGAGATGCCGGCCCAACACACCGGACCCCCTCGTCCGCGTAAATTCGAAACCCCGGATACGTTGACGCATGGGCTGGCACTTACTCCTGACGGTAAGGAACTGTGGGTTACCAGTTTGCTGGATGACTGTGTTTATATTTATGACCTGAAGGCGGGAAAGTTTACCGGCCGCCTGGATACAGGAGACGGTCCTAACTGGATCGTGTTTTCTCCCGATGGGAAATATGGCTGCGTCAGCAACACAGACAGCGACGACGTCTCCATCTTCGACGTGCGGGAACGCCGCGCGCTCGCCCGGATTAAGGTGGGAAAAGTACCGAAACGGCTCGTAATCGGAGCCGAGCCCGGGGCGCAAAAAGCGGGAGCCGGGAAGGTATGAGCCATCCTCAGCTCTCCCGCTCCAGAATTTGATCGACGACTGACTCATCGCTGCCCAGCAGCGCGCGCTGCTCGAGCATGGGCACGCTCAGCTGACGGCTTTGCTGCAGATCGTCAAAGAAGTCTGCTTCGATGGTCGCCGCCAGCTGACGATCGAGAACCGCGAGGTTTACCTCATCGTTCAGGGCAAAGGAGCGGTGGTCAAAGTTGGTCGATCCCACCACGCTCCATAGTCCATCCACGGTCATCAATTTGGCATGGATCATGGAAGGTCCATATTCGTAGATTTCCGCGCCGGCCTGGAGTAGGTTGCGCACGCTATGGTGGCTCATCCTCCGGATGATCGGATGATCGATGCGCGGGCCGGCGGTCAAAATCTGCACCGCGACGCCGCGCTTTCGAATGGCCTCGATCAATGCCTGGCGCGCGCTTCTATCCGGCAGGAAATAGGGCGTGGTGATGCGTATGGTATCGCGGGCGCTGTTGATCAGCGCTTGAAAGAGAATGCGTGCCGAGGTGCCCCCGCCGCGGGGTGTACTGGTGACCACAAAGCTCAGGGCGCCGTCGGGTGTGGCGCGAAATGCGAATTGCTTTGCGCTGGAAAGAATTTCTCCGGACGCCTCAAGCCAATTTTCGCAGAAGGCGGAGATCAGGCCCGCCACCGCTTCGCCTTCTATACAAAACACGGTATCGCGCCACGCCGGGACGGAGGTTGCATACAACCAATGATCGGCAACACCGGCGCCGCCGATAAAACCTGTATCCCCGTCCACGATCAATAGCTTGCGATGGGTACGGTTGTTGGCGTTCGGCCAGGTGTTCCAGCGAAGCGGATGGTACCAGCGCATCTGGCCGCCCGCCGCGCGCAAACCGTCGAAATAGGAGTTGGGGGTAGCGAAGCTGCCAAGCGCGTCGACAATGACCCGCACTTCAACCCCGGCCGCGGCGCGTTCCGTCAGCGACGCCAGCATCTCGTCGCCAACTTGTCCTGGTTCGAATTGGTAGTACTCGAGGTTGATGGCTTGTTTCGCGCGGCGGATGACTTCGAGTTGTGCGGGGTAGAATTCGACTCCGTTCCGGAGCCGCGAGATGCGCGAATGGCGCAGGGTGCCATCGGTCACCAGGCTGAGAAACTGAATGAATTCGTGGGAGTCGAGAGCCGCCGGGTTCTCGTCCGGCATGGAATAGGGGATCGCCGGGCCGAAGAAATTCAGCAGGAAGCGAGCCCCAAAGAAGAAGGTTGCGCCAACACCGATGGCGGCGAGCGCGCGGGTTGTCCGGTGTGGCTTGCCGTCAGCAACCTGGTCAGTCATGCAGTGCAAGGATACAGGCAACGCGGGCGAAGCGCCGCAATAGCCGAGCAGGCATCTACGCTCCCGCGATCTGTGTGGCCAGGCTCAACCGGGCGGCGTTCGCCGGAGCAGACTGGGCCAAGCGCGTAACCCGGAAGACGGTAATATCGTCCTGCTGGCCGAAGTTGCAGGCATCTTCTACGATTTGCTCGATGGTCCGATCGGATCCCACCAGCGCATCCACACGGTCAAAGCCGTACAACTCGCCCGCTGCATTCCGTGCCTCGAGAATGCCATCCGTATAGAAGGTGAGCGTCTCGCCCTCGTGCAGCAGAAAGACGAGTTCGTCATAGGCCGCGTCGGCCGCCAGGCCAAGCGGTAACGATCCGTTGACCGGCAATTCTTTCCTATCTCGATACGGGGCCAGGTGTCCTGCATTGGCCAGGGTCGTCGCGCCGCTGGGGTCGATGCGGGCGATCACACAGGTAGCGAAGCCGCCGTCGGTGCGCCCCAACAGCCGGCGGTTCAGACCCATCAGAATGGCCGCTGGGCTCTGCGTGTAGTCGGCCATGGTGCGCAGGGCGCCCACGATCAAAGATACCGTCATCGCCGCCTTCAGCCCTTTACCACTCACGTCGCCCAAGGCGATCAACGCACCGCCGTCTGTGGTGGCCATGACCTGGAAGAAGTCACCGCCCACCTCTTCCGCCGGACGGTAGACGCTGGCAATCGACAAACCCGGAATAGCCGGCGTCTCTTCGGGCACGAGAATCTGCTGTACTTCGCGAGCCGACTTTACTTCCAGTTCGATGCGCGCCTGCCGTTCGCGTTCCAGAAACTGTTCCCGCGCAATGGTAAATATCAAGGCCAGGAACAAGAGCGTGCTGAGGACAAATCCTGTACCGAAGAAATAGCCGCCGGCATGAATTCCGAGGCCCAGAAGGCGATTTGCCAGCGTCCAATGGGTAAAGCGCACTCCCTGCACGACCAGGCCGAGAATGCAGGTAAAGAGGCCGTTGGCACAAGCAGCGATGATCAAAGGCCAGAGCGAAAGCCGGTTTCGGCGGATCAGCCCGAAACCAATAATGACGAACACATATAAAGGAGTGGTGCAGTAGACGGCGGTCGTGACGCCATCGATCCAGGGTAGGAGCGCGCCGCCCTTGTCCCAGAAAAAGATGGTGGTTATGTCAGCGATCTGGGCGGTTAAGTAAATGGCAATGATCCAAGCGGTCGCCCGCCTCCAACGCCGCTCCTGCGTCATGCCAAAGAGCGCCAGCAGGATCAGCCACATGGAAATATCAGCAGCACTCGATAGCAATTGCGTGAGCAGCTGATTGGTACGAAACGTGAGCCCAAAACGAAAGAACGATAGTTCCCGAAATCCGACCAGCCCCTCGGAGACCAGGTACACGGCCAGCCAAAGATATAAATCTTGTTTACGATCGCGAAGGTACAGCAGAAAACTCAACAACCCGATGACCAGAGTGACCGCTGACATCAGCAGGTCGGGTAACCGTCGTTCATCGCTTGCATAGGCAACTGACCGTGCCTGGGCCGCCAACACGGAGGCATCTCCCAACAGCGGCGGTTCTGACAGGCCGCCCACCTCCACCGGATCGACCGACGAAAGCGGGGCCTTCCACACCCGCAGCGCCAGCAGCCCGCTGCTGTCCGGCAAAGGATAGATGGCGCTATGGCCGGTTTGCCACCAGTTCGCCTGCGGGGGCAACATACCGTACGTCCCCAGCTTCTGCCCATTCCAGTAAACTTCGTACGCGTCCTGGATGGGAGGAATCAACAGCGCTAATTTGTTGGTTCCCGCGGAGTTCGAATCATCGATCTCGATCCGGCGCCGGTACCACGCGAAGCCGGTGTAGCTGGGATGGCTTTGTGCGCCCCAGGGCGCATCGACATGGATCGGCTCCCACCCTGAATCGTCCAGCGCCGGATCGGCCCACGCCTTATCGTCGCCAATGTGAAACTGCCAGTTCCCCTGCAGAGGAACCGAACCCGTGCCCGGGTTGCTTACCTTGAGTGGTTCAGCGATTCCGTAGCTGGCCAGCGAAAGAGCCATCAAGACCAGGCCCAGAATGGCTATTTTCTCTGCTCTTTTGCCCATCTTCGCTAACCCTCTCATCGATCGCGGCCCGGCAGCAGGCTTACGCACGAAATCTCTCTGCGCTGCGAGCCTTTGCTTTTGCTGCCTCTTCTTCCCGGCTTTTGGGCGCCGCATTGGTTTCCAGCGTATAGAGAAGCCGGGTGGAGATCGCCGCCACGTCCTCCACCGCCGCCAGGAATGCCGCTTCGTTTGCCTTGGACGGTTTATTGAAGCCGCTTATCTTTCTTACGTACTGGAGGGAGGCGGCGCGAACCTCCTCAGCCGTCACGGGAGGATCGAAGTTGAATAGCATTTTGATATTTCGGCACATACCCTGGGACCTCGTTAATGGGAACTCACACCGAAGCGCATGGTGCGCAGCGGTGGAGAGCGTACGACTGCCTCGCTCCGCTCCAATATACCCGCTTGGCAGCGCTTTCGCCTCCGCTTATGCCTTTAGAATGAAGCCGAGCCCACCTGGCGGGAAGCGCAATGTGGGATGGTGACTGATGGAACCGAGTAGATTACTGATGCACGCCCAGCGCCTCCAGGCACTAGCTCAAGCTGGGATTGCCTACGCAACCACCGCCTACGATGTAGAGCGTTATGAAGAAATCCGCGGGATCAGTGTCGACCTTCTAACAGAACTGACCGACGAGCCGCGGGAGAAGATCATTCGCACCTTCGCCTCCGAGTCTGGATACCAGACGCCAAAGGTGGACGTCCGCGCGGTCATGTTTCGCGGAGAGCAGGAGATGCTGCTGGTCAAGGAAAAGAACGACCAGGGGCGATGGACGCTGCCTGGCGGATGGGCCGAGTTGGTTATTCGCCGTTTGAAGTGGCCATGAAGGAAGCAGAGGAGGAAACCGGATTGCGGGTTCGGGCAGTGCGCCTTCTGGCTCTGTATGACAAGCGGAAACACCCCCATCCGCCCCAGCCCTGGTATGTTTACAAGGCTTTTGTGCGCTGCGAGATCGAGGGCGGCGAGTTGGCACAAGAAACCCCGGAGACCCTGGGCGCTGGATGGTTCCGGGCAGAGCAGTTGTCGTCCCTTGCGTTGTCGACCGATCGAGTGACCGAGTCACAGCTGGTCACTCTTTTCAAATTTGCCAGCGACCCGAATCTGCCGGCTCTATGCGACTAAGAGCCGCAGCAAAGGAACAGGACGAGTACCTCTCGCCCCCTCATACGAAGGACGGGTGCCCCATATCTGCCCGGTTTTGGCAGATGTGGGATTCCACCGCTCTTTCCCTCTAACTCTCGATTCGTCCGAGGCACTTAGCGGTCGACATTGGTGGAATCCCACATCTCGCGAAAACGAGCGAGGGGCACTCGTCCTTCGTGGGGGAGCTAGACCACCCTGCGAGACAGAGTTCGTCGGTGGCCGTTCGTGGACAGCGATTTTCAATTGCGGACAGAACTTCCTTAACGAGTATTTCGTACCAACCATAAGCCTTGTCAGGAAAACCAGTTAGATCGCATACGGTTTGGCTGATGAGATGCATGTCTTGATCGCCGGAGGTTCTATGCAGACACTCCTTGATGACCTGCGCTATGCGGTGCGGCAGTTGCGTAAGTCGCTAGGCTTTGCCGTCACTGCCGTCCTGACGCTGGCGCTGGGCATCGGGGCGACGACTGCGATTTTCACCCTGGTTTATGACGTGCTGCTAAAGCCGTTGCCCTATAGCCATCCGGAGCAGCTGGTGGTGATGGAAGAGCAGGTGGCGGAATTCCGCGATATCTATCCAACCCTGCCCATGAATGCCAACCATTTCACCTCCTGGCAGCACCACAGCCAGAGCTTTCAAGCGATGGCTTTGATGAAGGAGGCTTCGCTGCCGCTGGGGGTGGGTGGGCACCCGCAGCAGATAAGTGTGCTGAACGCAACCCCGGGCATTTTTTCCGTGCTCGATTCCGCGCCGTTGCTTGGCCGTGCATTCTCGACGCAGGAGGCCCAGCCCGGCCACGAGCATGTGGTGGTGCTGATGGACAGCCTCTGGCGGAACCAGTTTCAAAGCGATCCAGGGATCCTGGGAAAAACCATCACCCTCAATGGATTTCCTTACACCGTGGTGGGCGTAATGGCGCCGTCGTTCCATTTGCCTCACATCCTAAACCTCTCCAGCGAGGATCTCGCTCATCCGAAGCCCGTTGGGGCCCTCCTGCCGATGGCCTTCGACAAGGACCAGTTGGCGGAAGCTATGGGCGACTTCAACTATTTCGGGCTGGCTCGCCTGAAGCCAGGAGTATCGATGGCCCAGGCAAATGCGGAAATCAATGCTTTGCAGCGTACGATCACGGGTACCCTATCTGGGAACGAAAGAGCTACTCTTTCCGCAGCCTTGACGCCCTTCCAGCAATCACTCGTAGGCGACAACCAAAAGCCCCTTTTGATCTTGCTTGCAGCAGTCGCGGGACTGCTGCTGGTTGGCTGCGTCAATATCACGAATCTTCTACTGGCGCGAGCGGTGGGCAAGCGGCAATCGATGGCGATCGCTGCCGCACTGGGAGCGAGCCGCGCTGAAATGCTGCGATTGTCACTGAGGGAGACGGCGGTCATGGCCACGCTGGGCGGTGCGCTGGGCATTCTGCTGGCCGCAACCATTCTGCCGGTGATGCAGCACTACCTTCCTCCGGCACTGGATTTCCGCGGGTCTCTTCATCTGGACTGGGCAGGGGCCGGCTGCGCCGTGCTGCTGGCAATGTTCGCGACACTACTGGCAGGCGCGGCGCCGGCGTGGATGATCGCGAGCACTCCGCCCCAGGAGGTATTGCACAGCGAGTCGCGCCTGGCGAGCGAGTCGCGTACCAGTAAGCGGATGCGGAGAATGCTGGTTGCCGTGGAGGTTGCGGTCAGTGTGGCCCTGGTCCTGATGACCGGACTTTTGACCACGAGCCTGCTTCGACTGCTGCGCGTGGACCGGGGATTTGAGGCGGCACGCATAGCGACTGCTATGGTCGATCTGCCGGATAAGTCCTATGCGGGCTTGGGGCCTAAAGTTGCGTTTTACAAACAGGTGCTCGACCGGCTGTCTCAGATTCCTGGGGTTGAGCACGCAGCCGTCGTCAGTGAACTACCGCTGACCAACGATCGATGGCTCGATATGGTCCATCTTCCAGGCGATGCCCGACCCATGTTTCAGCTGCCTTCCGAACACTTTCGCTGGGTTAGCCCGGGCTATTTCGAGACGATTCGCCTGCCCCTGGTTGCCGGGCGTTTACTGAGCGCGAGCGATGAGGGCAAACATTACGCTGTCATTTCAGAGCTGACTGCCAGGACCCTGTGGCCAGGCAAAAATCCCATCGGCCAGCAGTTTAGCCGCGCCGGTCTCAAAGAAGACCCATTCACTGTGATCGGTGTGGTAGGAAACGCGCGGACTATCTCGCTAGCTAGTCCCGACCCGATGATGATGTATGTGCCGTACTGGTATCGCAGCGACACCAATGCCGGGCTGCTGGTGCGCACCCATCAGGATCCGGCGACGGTTGCGGATGCCATGCGCAAGGCCATCTGGAGCGTGGATCCGGACGTGCCCGTACCCGAAGTGCGCATGCTCGGCGGTGTGGTCGAGGACTCGGTCGCGAATCGGCGCTTCGAGATGCAGTTGCTGCTCTTGTTTGCCATCAGCGCCCTGTTGCTGGCGGCTTTGGGAGTCTACGGCGTGGTGACCTATTCGGTCGTGCAGCGGCAGCGGGAGATTGGTTTGCGGTTGGCGCTGGGCGCGCAGCGGAAGAATATCTACCACCTGGTGCTGCGTGACGGCCTGGTCCCGGTTTTGGCAGGGGCGGTTGCCGGGGTTGCAGTAGCCTTTGCGTCCGCACGCGTCGTGGGCAGTTTGCTGTTTCAGGTAAGTCCGTACGATTCCGTCATCGCCAGTAGCGCCGTCTGTCTATTGGTGGCGATGGGGACGGCTGCATGCCTGCTCCCCGCACGTCGCGCCGCTTCGGTCGATCCAATGGAGGCGTTAAGAAGGGAATAGACAGACTACTGCACGGTCACCGTGACCGCCATGGTCGAACGTCCATATTGGTTGGTCGAGTTCAAGGTGTAGGTGGTGGTGGCAGTGGGAGTCACCGTTTGACTCCCGCCACGCACCGGACCGACGACGTCGATGAAATCGTAGGAGTCATTGGCAACCGTCCAGCTCAGGGTCACAGGAGTGCCGGCCGTTACCGTGGTCTGCGAGGCAGTGAAGCTGCTGATGGTGGGCACGGGGCCCGTAGGAGCAGTCGCATCGTCGTACTGGGTTCCCATTTGCACCACTTCGAAATTCGATGCATCGATGGGTTTCAATGCGTCCAGGTCGTTATCGTCCCAGCGTGCATCGGGCGCTCCCTGGAAGTACATGTTGCTGCCGTTATCGGCCACGATCATGCCGTAGTTCTTCATGGCGGTGAGGATCACCTGGTTGGCGGCGCTGAAGCCAGAGATGTCGAAGCTGGCCTTGAGCCGCAAACGCATTCCCATGATGTTGTCGGTAGTTGAGTTGTTGCCCGCTGCGTGAGTAGCCGGAGCGACAAAATATCCGCCGTTCGCATCGCTCTTGGTGTGGGCCAGCGTCATGCGGACAGCGTGGTGGATCGCGCCCGCGGCCACTTCGTCATACCGCACCAGCCCGGGAAAGATAGGCAGCCCGGCTGCATCCGCCGAGGTCCATCCATAGGGCCGGTGCTCGGTGCTGGTCAGATCCCAGATAGCTCCGTTGGCAGCACTCCAGGCGCCATTACACAGCTGTGTTTGCCAGGTTTCATAAATCCAGCACTGTGCCTTATCAATCACGATGAGATGATTGTCACCGTTGTTGCTGCAGGTCGGCGGAAAGCCTTCGATGGGAGCGGTGAGAGGAATCGGGTAGAGAGTGATGTCGCTCTCGCTTTGATAAGTGGTCATTGTTACCGGCACGCCTGGTGTGGCGCTCGAGTCCACGACGACATAGGGGATCCCGTAGTTTCCATCGACAACGTTAGAGAAGTCCGGGTGCAGATTGCTTCCTGTCAGCGCAGTGATAATGGCCGCCGAGTTGGGATCGACGGCGGCGGAGGCAATGTTTGTGTTCCAGAGATTGGAGGCGGGGAAAGGCACGTAGCCGTTAAGACTGGCCCCATTGCCGGTACTCATGTTGCCGCAAGATGGCCCGGCGGTCGAATTCACAGTGATGCTGAGATTACCCGTTTGTGAAAGCGGTGTGGGCGTAGTCGAGTCCATCACCTCGACGGAGAAGGACGTGCTTCCGGCCTTGGTAGGCGTACCGCTGATCGCGCCCGCAGAGGAAAGGGTCAATCCGGCTGGCAATGACGTCCCATTCGCCAGGGTAAAGGTATATGGCGCGACTCCACCGGCTGCCGCCAGTGTCGCTGTGTAGGCAGTATTCAGGGTGGCGTTTGGCAGCGTGGTCGTGGTCAGGGTGAGAGCCGCCCCACCGGATATGGTCAGCGTGAGCATAGCTTGGGCGGTATCGGGAGGAGCAAAGGAATCGGTAACCACGAAGGTCACCGAATAGGAGCCGCCGGATCCGGCAGCTGGTGTTCCCGAGAGGACACCCGCAGTCGACAGACTCAATCCGCTGGGCAAGTTGCTGCCGGATGCGAGTGCCCAGGTATAGGAACCCACCCCGCCGGAGGCCTGCAGCGTGGTCGATGGATAGGGTACTGTCGCAGCGCCCGCGGGAAGAGACGTGGTGGTCACGGCGAGTGCGGCGGGGGTGATGGCGGGGGTGATTTTGATACTGAGAGTAGAAGACGCCGATTGCGGCGAAGGTTGGGTCGAGTCTGTCACCTTGATCGTTGCTGATGCGGTCCCGATGGAATTCTGCGTTGGCGTGCCTGTGATCGCGCCGTTTGAGCTGTTGATGGACAAGCCGCCCGGCAGGCTGGTCGCGCTGTAGGTGTACGGAGTGGCGCCACCAGACGCCGCCACCTGGCTGCTATACGCGGCCCCGACAGTTCCCGCAGGAAGGGAAGTCGTGGTGATCGTCAGGGTACTGGGTTGGGAAGAGCCTGAAGGGGTTTGGCTGGCCGTGCCGCATCCAGCGAGAAGTGCTGTCGCCCCAACGATCAGACTCCATCCCAGTTTGCCCATGGTCTAGCCCGTCCCGATGCTAAACCAGGAGTTTGTAACAAGTGAAGGATGTATCGATATAGAACTCTACGCCAAAGTTGTAGTTACGACTTAGGCAACGTGAAGGGTACGGCCTTTAGTGTCTGCGTGAGAACTCCGCGGTTGGGTAGGTCCGGGCTTCAGCCCGGACATCAACGGGGCAAGTTCCTTGGCCTTTAGGCCCTGAGGTACAGATCTCTTTGAATGGATGATGGGATGGACAGAAAAGCTTACCTCAGGGCCTGAAGGCCGATGGGTCTTCAGGATGGATGTCCGGGCTGAAGCCCGGACCTACCCAACCGCGGAGTTCTCACGCAGACTCTTTAGGCCGTACGTTAAATGCTCAGCAATGAATTCGGCTTTAGCCGCTGAGGCACGGTTTCTTCCTGGAACCACTCTTTCTGCAGCTTCTGAAGCCATGCCCTTCGTTCCTCAGCGCAACGCGAAAGTTACATCGTCAAAACGCAAGTGGATCACCACAATCTAACGCTTTCTCCCGCGAGCGCTCTTCTTTTTAGCAGGCCGCATACGGACCGGTTTCTTGCTTCCGCCCTTTTTCTTGCTCGCGGAGGCAGCGAGGATCGCGATGAGCTTGGAACCGATGGGAGAGCCCAGGCCGGTACAGGCATCCCAGCCAGGGCCGGCGGAAAATGCGCCGTTGTTTCCCGAGACAATGTCGTTGAATGCAGACGCGGCTTTCGCGGCATAGATCTGGGGTTGTATAAATCCGGCGCTCTTGCCGTTTTTCTGGTTGTTGAGGGCGATGAGTCCGGCCCAGAGCGGGGCAACGGCGCTGGTGCCACCGATAACCAGGTTTTGGCCATCGACCCGCACCTGATAGCCGGTCACAGGATCGGCGTCTCCGCAAACATCCGGGACGCCTCGACCGCCGCCGCTTCCCGATGGAGCAGGCACATGGGCGTTTGCCTGCCAGGAAGGCAGGGGGAAGACGTTGCTTACTCCGCCTCCGGTCGCGCCCTCGCCGCTGGCCTGCTCGTTCCACACCACCTCCGATGTGATAGTGCTGCCGTTGCCGGCGAGCTTGGTGCCGCCACACGCCAGTACGTGCGGGCTCGAGGCGGGGAAGTCGACGTTATTACCGGTAGCTCCGTCGCTCGAGCCGTTGTCGCCCGCAGCGACGGTTACCGTAATGCCGAGGGCAGCGGCGGACTGGCATGCGGCGTCGAGTGCGTTCATCGATTGCCTGGTCCAGCCGGATTCCGGGGCGCCCCAACTGATCGAAATAACGCTAGGGTTGTTGGCCGCGTCGTGGACAGCGCTGGCGATGGCATCGATGAAGCCTTGGTCCGTATTGGGCGCGAAGTAGACAACAATCTTTGCCCCCGGCGCGACGGCAGCGGAGACCTCGATATCGAGCATGACCTCGCCGTCTGCGCCGCTGGCGTTGCCTGGAGAGTTCTTGCCCTTGTCGACGGATACAGCAGTCACCTTGGGCGCTTTTTGACCGAGCTTCTTGAAATAGGCAGTAAGGTCCGCGGTGCGATAGCCGCCGCCCAGCTCGATGATGCCGATCGTCTGGCCAGCAGCCGTCGCACCCTGGGGAAACTGGTAAAGCTGGCCCACCTGAATCGGGGTGTACGAGGTGTTGGCTGCGCTGGCATGGGCCCGAGCGAAGCCCTGAGTTCCCCCGATACTGGCGTTGGCGGTAGAGCCCAGGACACGGAAGTGCGGTTGGGCCTGGGGGCGATTATCGAGCCCCAGGACAGCCTCAACCGCACCGGCCAACTCGGCGGGCAGATGGATGGGGCCCTCACGGACGCGATAGGGCTTGCCATCGAGAACTTTTTGCGTAAGGGTGACCTGAAAGGCTTTCTGCATAGTGGCGACGGTTCCGCTGAGCTTTATCATGCGGTGGCCGGGCTTGGGCGTGCCTCGTTCGACTGTGAGCCCGAACTCCTTGGCAAAAGCGCGTACGAGTGTGACCGCGACAGGATCAGCGGCGTGCCGCTGGCGATACTGGGCGCGCGTGATGCGGTCTTTGCCCAGGAGTTCGGTATTGAGCGGACTCTTGCGCCGGACGAGGACGGAAACGGTGAGGACGCTACTGGGCCGCGCCGGCTTTTCGCCGGTGGCCGCGGACAGAGAAGTTTTCTCACTCCCGGTCAGTACTACGCGTTGCTGGGAAGAGAAGCGAGGCGAGGAGGTCTTGGGGGCCATGGGGAAGTTCTCCAAAAGTCGCCCACCATAATAGTCCGGTATACGTTCCCAAGGAAGTTACGAGTGGAAACCCACTTGCCTTAACCGCTGTACAATACAGTGCCTGCAACTGTGATGAACGGGATGCCGGTAAAATGAAGGGTAGCAATGCCCACGTCCCTCGACTTTCCCCTGAAACATCCGCAACGGCGGCGCCGCCGCTTCTTTTTCCTTCTCGCGGTTCTTGCCGTGATCGTCTTCGGCGGTCGCACCGCGGTTTCCTATTTTGTTGACCTGCTGTGGTTCCGGTCGCTGGGCTATGGGAGCGTGTTCTCAAAGACCCTGGTTCTTCAATGGAGCATCTTCGCGCTCTTTGCCGCGGTCACCTTTTTCATTTTGTACGGAGCGTTTGCCGCTCTGAAGCGGGCGCATCTGCCCGATTTGCCCAGCAGCCACACCATCTTCTTTGGGGGACAGCCGGTGAGCCTCCCGGTCGATCCTGTGATGGGCCTGCTCGCTTTCGGCGGATCGTTGGTCATTGCGCTGGTCACGGGCGCGGGCATGATGGCGGAGTGGCCGACCTTCGCCCTCTTTTGGTACGCCCCGCGCGCCATGGGCAGCGTTGTCGACCCGATCTTCGGTAAGCCGCTGAACTTCTTTCTCTTTACTCTGCCGGCATGGCAACTCATCTCCGGCTGGCTGCTTACGCTCGCCATCGTTATCTGCGTGCTTGCCATTTTCTTCATCATCATCACTGGCGGAGCCGGTGCTTTGGCCAAGCGCCGCAGCTATCTCACCTTGCCCTGGCGCGGACTCTCCATCGCGTTTGCGTCCCTGCTGCTGATCCTGGCGGTGCGGGTGTACCTGGGCCGGTATGACCTGTTATTCGACGATCACACGGTCTTCGGAGGCGTCACCTACACCGACGCGCACGTCACGCTTACCGGCTTGCTTCTAGTTGCTGTGGCGCTGCTGGCCGGTGCGGTGGCTGCAGTCGCCAATGCCATGACGGTGGCTCGGGGACGCTGGCTGTTGGCGGCGGTTCTTCCTGCCGTGCTCTGTTTTGTCGGCGTCCGCGTGACCGGCTGGTGGATCAGCAGCTTTATCGTGAAACCGAATGAACTGGTTCGTGAGCAGCCCTACATTGCCCACAACATCCTGATGACGCGGCAGGCGTACGGATTGGACAAGTTTGCCCAACGTGAATTTCCCGCGGAGACGACCGTCGGCGCGGCCGACCCGGCGAATAATCAACCCACTTTGCAGAACATCCGGCTGTGGGATTGGCAAGCGCTGCAGGATACGCTGCGGCAGATCCAGGAAATTCGCACTTATTATGACTTTCCCGACATCGATATCGACCGCTATGTAATCAGGGGCGACCTGCGCCAGGTAATGGTAGCCACCCGCGAGCTGAACGTCGAAAAACTCCCTGAGAGCAGCCGCAACTGGATCAATGAAAAGCTGATCTATACCCACGGCTACGGCGTTACGATGAACCCCGTCAACGGATTTACGGCGGAAGGACTGCCCACTCTCTACCTGAGCAACATGCCGGTGCAGAGCACTGTGCCCGGTCTTACCGTGACTCGTCCGGAGATCTATTTTGGCGAGCTCACGGATACCGATGTCTATGTCAAGACGCGTCAACAGGAGTTCAATTATCCCCAGGGACAGAGCAACAACGTTACCTCCTATCAAGGCGACGGCGGGATCGCGGTGGGCGGCTTTCTGCGCCGCATTTTGCTCGCGCTCGACCGCGGCGATCTGGGAAAGTTGCCGTTCAGCGATGATGTGAACGCGCAGAGCCGGCTGCTGATGCGGCGCAACGTGCGCGATCGCGTGGCGGCCCTGGCTCCGTTTCTCACTTACGATCCCGATCCATATATGGTGGTCGGCGAGGATGGCAGGCTGTCGTGGGTGATGGATGGGTTCACCACTTCCGACCAGTATCCTTACTCGACCCATTACCGCCTGGGCGACGATCTGGTCAACTACTTGCGCAATAGCGTCAAGGTGGTCATCGACGCCTACGATGGCTCCACCACGTTCTATGTCTTTGACAACCAGGACCCAATCCTCGCAGCCTACCGAAACATCTTTCCCGGCCTGTTCAAAGATGCGACGGCGATGCCTTCCGGGCTGCGCAAGCATATGCGCTACCCCGAGCTGCTGCTCAAAATGCAGGGCGAGGTCTATGGGCTGTATCACATGACCGATCCAGCGGTGTTCTATAACCGGGACGATCTGTGGACGGTGGCCAGCGAACTCGGTATGGGCCAGGGGGGCGGACAAACCACCCAGCCGATGCAGCCGAATTTCGTGTTGATGAAGCTGCCGGACGAGACCGGCATGGAGTTCGTAGAGATTCTGCCCTTCACCCCGGCCAACCGCAACAACCTGATTGGGTGGATCGGCGGGCGCAGCGACGGCGAGCACTACGGCACCGCTGTGGTCTACAACTTTCCCAAGAACAAGCTGGTGGACGGACCAATGCAGATTGAGGCGCGCATCGATCAAAATGCGCAGCTCTCGGGGCAATTGACGCTGTGGAATCAGCAGGGCTCGCACGTGCGCCGCGGCACTTTGCTGGTGATTCCCACCGGGCGCGCGCTGTTATATGCCGAGCCGATCTACCTGCAGGCGGAGCGAAGCCCTATGCCAGAGCTTCGTCTGGTGGTGCTTGCTCTGCAAGACCGGCTGGCGTATGGATCGACCTTCGAGGCGGCGCTGACCGCGCTCTTTGCAGGAGGAGGCTCATCCCTGAGCTCCGCCGAACCGCAGCGCGCCGTTTCGCAATCTGCGGTCACTGCGGCGCAACCTGCATTGGAACTGAAGCCAACCATCGCCGAAGCTGCCAAAGACCTTGCCGACTATCAAAGGCTTACGGCGGAAGGCAAGCTGGGCGAGGCTGGGCAGAAGCTTGAAGAGTTGAAGCGCGCCATCGATAAGCTGAACACGCCTCCGCGATAGCCTCTTAAAGCCGGTCACGCCCGATGACCTTGGGTGCCTCATATCGAAATCAAAGAAATGAATATGCGCAAAACAACCGAAGAGCTCATGGCGGTGAAAGGTTACATTTGGGCATGAGCCGTTTCGCAAATCTTGCGTTCTTTCTTTTTGGTTTGGCCTTCACGGCCTCGGCGCAACAGCAAGGCCTTCCCCAACACCTCTTCTTTCGTGTCACGCTTGGACCGCAGTTCCCACATCCGGTCTCTGGACGGCTGCTGCTCTTTGTTTCCCCTGGGCACGGCGACAAATCCGTGGAGAGCGACATGATGGCGCCCACCCGGACCTACGTCGCGGCCAAAGAGGTTCCCTATCTTTCACCCGGACAGACAGTAGCCGTGGACGCCGATGACATCGTCTTTCCCGGACCCCTAACCAACGCACCCTCCGGAGACTACGAAGCGCAAGCGGTTCTCGATGTCGAGCATACCTACAGCTACTCGGGGCGCAGTCCGGGCGATCTGGAGAGTGAGGTTGCAGCACTGCCGGGGTGGAATCCCCAGCAACAACTGCCCCCCGCGTTGACGCTCACCACGACCGTACCGGAGCCTCCCGATCCGCTCAGCAGTTCGGCGGACTTGCTCTCCGCGCTCGAGCTGGTCGACTTCCGCAGTCCTGTACTGAGCCGATTCTGGGGCCGGGATATTCACATGAAGGCCTGGGTACTGCTGCCGCCCGGCTATGGGTCACATCCACGGCTACGTTATCCGACGGTGTACTTCACCCACGGTTTCGGCGACACTCTGGCTACGTTGCGCAGCCGCTACGCTCCGCCACTCTATCAACGGATGCAAAGCGGCAAAATGCCGCAGATGATATGGGTTCTACTCGATGAAAGCAGTCTCACCGGCACTCACGAGTTTGCCGACGGCGTAAACAATGGTCCCTGGGGCACGGCGCTCACCACTGAGCTGATTCCTTACCTGGAAGCCCACTACCGCATGGATGCAGGCGTCAGCGGGCGGTTCTTGCAGGGACATTCCTCCGGCGGTTGGGCAACGTTGTGGCTGCAAACCGCGTACCCAAAAATCTTTGGCGGCACATGGTCGACTTCTCCTGACCCCAGTGACTTCCACGCATTCAGCTCAATCGACTTATATGCTGCGAACGCCAACATGTATCACCGCGCAGATGGTTCTGCGCAGCCGATTATTCGCATGCATACCAAGGTGCTGGCTACGATGGAGCAGTTGGCGCACCTGGAGGGTGTGCTGGGGGACTATGGCGGCCAGCTGGGCTCATTCGAATGGGTCTTCTCGCCACGGGGTCCGGACGGGCGCCCGCAGCAGATGTTTAATCGAGCTACGGGAGCCGTTGACCCGAAGGTGGTCGCGTATTGGGGGGAACACTACGACATCGCCCACCGGATTGAGACGCACTGGACCGCCCTGGCGCCGGATCTTCGGGGTAAGATTCATCTCTTTGTCGGCACCGACGACACCTTCTATCTGGATGGCGCGGCACACCGGTTGCAGTCTCTGCTGGATCGTCTGCATGGGCACGCGCAGTTCGAGTTTCTTCCCGGCCGAACACACTTCGACGTGTATCGGAATGGTGACGACGGATACGCACTTTTCGACCAGATTGCCGCTGAAATGTACGCGGTAGCCAGGCCCAACAGCAAATCAACGGGAAGATGAGGGGTGCGCATAGGAGGTAGGTGAGAAACCCCGAATCATGGAGCGTCGCCCGTGGACGGGATGCTGATTCGTTAGCACAGCAGCAGCAGAACTTAACAGAGCAACCATCACGCTCGACGACGCTAATCGACCCAATCTACTCATGGATTCCCCCTTTCTTACGGCTTTCTACGTAGATGCCCTGGCGGCAGTGGGTGTTGTCAGAGTCCATGGCATGGGGTTCGAAGGGATAGCTGGAGCAGAAAAAATCACGCTTTGCCGTACAACCTATTCAGATTCTTCTCCTCGACAACCGGGCGTTTGTTCCTTGAGCGGCGGCCCGGTGAGAAGATCGATCTGCAATCGGGCATTATCGGAACGAATACCGACCGGACCATCGAAGTTGAGCGCATCCGGTCCTACCGAACCTTCCCAGACGACAAAGTTGTCAGCAAAGACCTGCATGTCCGCTCCCTTCATTTCGGCGCGAAGAATATGCGTGCCTCCGGAATCCAAAGCAGGAAGCGGCGAGCTGCGGCGCGGCTTGATGTTCTGGTATCCGCGATTACCACACTGGGCGCTGGTGTGCTGGCCGGGATTGCTTTTCACCGAGACGACAAGCTTGGGTTCGGGCTCAATCCGCCACATCGCGTAAACCAGGTTGCAAGCATCCTGAGCGCGGAGCTTGAGGCCAAACTGTCGCCGCATTTCGCCGGACGCGAGCGGCGCTTCGTTTCTCGTCGGACCGAGATAGCTGAATCGCGCTTCAGCGACTGGTTGCGTATACGTGTTGACATACGCCCGCATTTTCGGCACGTTGACTGACAGCCCCTGCCCGGGGAATTCCTGAATCGTACCTTCAGTCACGCAGAGATTTGCTTTGGAGACTGGCATCAACCGGGTGGTGAGCGACTGTGATCCAGCGCTGGGACTCGAGGCAATCAGCACAATGAGAGTCCAGGCGGCCAACGTTCGGTTGGTGGTACGAAACGCCGCGAAACCACGACAAGATGTATCCACGCTCTACGCTTCCTGCTCGCAGTCAGCGATAGGGGCCCAGGGAAATGACCAGAATCTCAGCTAAAGCCTCGAATTCATTGCGCCATTGACGATCGGTTCCCGCGACCACCGTCACCGAGTCGCCGCGTTCAAGAACCTGCTCGGTCTCCTGCAGCTTCAAGATCACTCTGCCTTCAAAAACCATGGCAAATTCATCAGAGATGGAGGGCGTGGCATGCTTTCCTGTTAGGCCGCCGGGCTTGATGATGAGCATGGATGCCCGGAACTGCGATGAGTTGGAAAGCGAACCCAGCGAGGCTATTTCAGCGCGTGACCAATCAAGCGCCATGTGGGCGCGGTCGCTCGCGCGCACGATATTGACCACCTGCTGATTTGCGGAGAGAAAGAACTGCCCCAGCGTCACGCCCAGCGCGTTCGCTATCTTCTCCATGGAAGAGATGGAGGGTGAGCACTGCCCATTTTCAATCTGCGATAGGAAACTGGCTGAGAAATCCACTCGTTCGGCAAGAGCCCGTAGTGACATTCCCTGTTGTTCCCTTAGATAACGGAGAGAGTTCCCAAGAGTCTGTTCAATCATCCTGTTGCCAACTCGATCAGGCCGTTCTTGATCTGTTTCAAGTAATCTGGTGCGTCAAAATTGCCAGTTCCCCAGTATACAGAGAAGGGCCCTCAAAACCCTCCGGCAATTGGACTATCTAGTGGCCATGCTTTGCCAATCGATTGGACAGCGGAAACTCGTTAAGGGCTATACAAGTGAGCGGTAAGTAAGACTGTACGGCCAGTTGTGGTCCGGGGGGAGAAATGCTTTAGTGGCTGCTCCAGGTCTTATCACTCGAGTAACACAGCGGCTCCAGGGTGCAATCAGCACAGCGCGGTTTGCGGGCGATGCAGACCTGGCGTCCGTGGTGGATCATTTCATGGGAGAAAGCAATCCAGTGATCCTGAGGAATAATCGTCATCAGGTCCTTCTCCACCAGGACCGGTTCGGTCGCCTTCGTGAGTTCGAGGCGTCTCGATAGCCGCAGGACGTGGGTGTCCACCACCACTCCGACGGCCTTCCCGAAGGCTACGCCCAACACTACGTTGGCTGTTTTGCGTGCGACGCCCGGCAGGGTCAGCAGTTCGTCCATGGTTTGCGGAACTTTGCCGCCGAAGTCCGTGGTGAGTTTGCGCGCCGCGCCATTCAGGGACTTGGCTTTATTGTGATAAAAGCCGGTGGAGCGGATCAGCTCTTCAATCTCCACCAGGGGTGCATGCGCGAAGTCAGCGGGCGTAGGAAACTTTTTGAACAGTGCCGGGGTCACCATGTTGACGCGCGCGTCGGTACATTGCGCGGAAAGGATGGTGGCCACCAGGAGCTCCCACGGGCTGTTATGGTGCAATGCGCACTCAGCGCCGGGATAGGCTTGTGCCAGCCGTTCCAGGAGCGCGGCGATGCGCTCGGGAGCCAGCGGATTGCGCCGCGGCGCCTTCTTGACCGCCTTCTTCGCTGCCGGCTTTTTCCCGGCGGTCTGGGTTCCATGGAACCTTCTTTGCCGCGGCCTTCATCCGCGCCTAGCCGAGCCGCGCCAGCATGTCTTCCGGCGTCATGCGAATGCAGCTGAAGATGGGCGTGTCTTTCAGGGTGTAAGGGCTAATCTCGGTTTCCCTTAGCTGCTGTACCAGGTCGAGGAAATCCTCCGGATAGTTGGTTTCAAACGCCACCACAAACTCCTGGTCGTCAATGCCGAAGGAGTAGGTGGTGTTGAGCTTGACCCGGGGATAGAGGTGGCCGACCCGGATATGTTCGTTCATCAGGCGCTGGCGCTCCTCGGCGGGCAATAGATACCAGGCGCGGGTCTTCCAGAAGGGATAGATGAAGATATACTTTTGCCCGCCGGGCCGGATGCTGCCCCGCGAATCATGCTGCCCCTCATGCTCGTGCCCGATAAGGTACTGCGAGCGCTTGGTCATCGACAGGAAGCTGTACGCGG
The DNA here is from genome assembly GCA_963788515.1 of uncultured Acidobacteriaceae bacterium. GTDB lineage: Bacteria > Acidobacteriota > Terriglobia > Terriglobales > Acidobacteriaceae > PALSA-350. The sequence goes on along the minus strand of CAWBGZ010000010.1, from coordinate 289,542 downwards.
TCTGCAGATAGCCACCCATCGGGGTCGCCATCAGCTCGGCCGTCATCTGGTTCAGGTCTTCCGGGGTATAACAGATGCGCCATAGCACCATGTCGCAATCGCCGCGCAGTCCCACCGTGGAATAGGTCAGGGTCAGCAGGCGCCCGGGCTGATTCCAGCGTTTGATCACCGCGGCAAAGGCTTCGCGGTGCGCCTCTTTTTCTGCCGCGGGCAAGCGGCGCCATTCGGGAAGAACCTTGAAAAAGGTAAAACCGATCGTCTGTCGCTTCACTTCCTTGGCCGGGGCTGCGGCACGCTGCGGCTCTGCGGCGCTCTGGGTCTGCTCGGAAACTTCCGGGATAAGGGCTTCTGCCATGGTGTACTCCTTTGCCAACTCCATGGTAACAAAGCGTCCGCGCAAGCAGTTTTAGGCCGTCAAGCTATACTTCCTGCGGATGACTGAGAAAATCCTAGCTGTCCTCGCCAACTTCATCATCGCCGTCATTTCGTCCACGGGCTACTTGGGCGTTGCGTTGCTGATGGCCATCGAGTCGGCATGCATTCCGCTGCCGTCTGAGATCATCATGCCGTTCTCCGGTTACCTGGTCCACACTGGCAGATTTGAGCTCTTGTGGGTGGCCACCGCCGGCGCCCTTGGCTGCAATCTGGGCTCGGCGCTTGCTTATTGGGTCGGAGCACACGGCGGACGCCCGCTGGTGGAGCATTTTGGCAAGTACATACTGCTCAGCCGGAATGACCTGGACCGCACCACGCGCTTCTTTCTGAAATACGGATCGATCACCGTCTTCGTAGCGCGTCTGTTGCCGGTGGTGCGCACCTTTATCGCCCTACCGGCCGGGATCGCCAAAATGCCGCTGCTGCGCTTCCATATCTACACCTTCCTGGGCTCCTGGCCGTGGTGCTTTCTGTTGGCTTATGTGGGCATGAGGCTTGGCCGCTCATGGGAAACCGATCCGCGCTTTAAGGAGGTTTTTCACCGCTTCCACCTTGGCGTAGAGGCTGTGTTGTTGGCTGCCATTGTCTGGTTCGTGTGGTCGCATTGGAAGCAGCGCACCGCCGCTGCCTGAACAGGCCACGGGAAAATTTGACCGGCGAAGCGCACGGGCTCCCACAGGGGCTAAAGTCCATTGTTTTTGCTTCCTTTGAGGTACGGGCTGAAGAGGCTGTGGAAAAACTCTGTACCCAGCGGGAAAGCAACACCGCAGGGGCTAAACAGGCTGCGGAAAAACTCGCTCAACCAGGGCACGGCTCAACGGGCTGCGGAAGAACTCATGCTTTGTATCAGGGCACGACTTTTAGTCGTGCCGTAAACGGTTGACAATAGGTCGGGCTTTAGCCCCTGAGGTGTTGCTTTCCTGCCCGCTGCAGAGTTTTTCCGCACCCTGTAAAGCCCAATGGTCGAATGCGGCTCTTTCCGCGACGCTGAAGCGTCGCTCCCCAGGATGAAGCAGGGGGCTCCCACCGGGCTTCCACCGGGAGGACGATTGGGATGACCGCAATGAATTTAATCAAACTCGCCGAGAGAGCTGCGAGGAACTTTGCAGCTTGTTTAGAACCGCAGCTTGGAAAAAGGGCAATGGTGGGAGCCCCCGCATTCATGCGGGGGAGCTCGGCTTTCAAGCCGAGCGGCTCGCGTAGGACTCTTCTCCTCCGGCTTCAGCCGTGGGCTTTCGGTTGGAATTGCTGCGGGGCTGGATCGACTTCCGCCTTTAATCGCGCCGAGGAGTACGGATACTCCTCGGGATGCTCCACCAGCCCTGCCTTGACAGGGTTCATCCAGAGATATTCGACATGTTTTGCATACTCGTCTGCGTCCCTGATCCTGTGCTCGTTGTAACCCTTTTTCCATATTTCACCATGGAAGATCATCTCCCTCCCCGCACGGTAGGAGAATCCGCCATTGATGAACTGCATTGCTTTCTCAAGCGATACTAGTGGAGTCGGTGTGAGGATCTGATGAACGTGATTTCTCATGAAGACGACTCGTGCACTTGAAACCTCTCTCTGGTCCGACTTTCACGAATGACGTCCAGCAGCAGATTGCAGAGAGGATTGAATCTTCTCTCCCAGGTTGCAAACGAGGTGAAGAAAGTGCGGGTTTCTTGCGGTGCAGTCAAAATTCCGGAGTCGACGTTATCACACCGGCCAAGGGCCGGGGCTTTGAGAGGCTGCGGAGATTCTTCCGCTGCCTGAACAGGCCGCTATGCTTCTAAAGCACGCGTGGCTACCGTTAAGCCGTGCTTTCTCTCCTTTGGGCAGCTCCGATTTGCCAAAGCAGAAACGAAAGATGAGACTGAAAGGGTGTTTGATCATTGCTCCGGCCGGCTGGTAAGAGCCAGGCAAAAATGGTCGCCTAAGGCAGCGGAGCGCTTCCGATCAAAAATCAAGCCCCGAGAGGACGGACCCGCAAGAAAATGTCTACGCCTAAGAGCAGCAGCCAAACGCCTGCTGACAGTTCACCGATACAGCCAGCCAACGGAAAACTGGGAATTATGATCCCCGGAATGGGGTCGGTTGCAACCACCCTCGTGGCCGGCGTGGAAGCCGTCCGCAAAGGGATTGCCAAGCCTATCGGCTCCCTCACCCAGATGGCCACCATTCGCCTGGGCAAGCGCACTGACGGCAATAGCCCTTTGATCAAGGACTTCGTCCCCCTGGCGAAGCTCGATAATCTCTGCTTCACGGGCTGGGACATTTTCCCCGAAAACATGTTTGAGGCGGCCAGAACAGCGCACGTTCTCGATCGCGACCAACTGGAAACCATTCGCCCCTTCCTGGAAGGGATCCGGCCTATGCCGGCGGTTTTCGATCAGTACTACGTCAAGCGCCTGAAGGGATGCAACGTCAAGAAGGGCAAGAATAAGCGCGATCTGGCCGAGCAGCTGCGGGCCGACATTCAGGCCTATAAAAGGGTGACCGAGCGCCAGGTGATGATCTGGTGCGGCTCAACGGAGATTTTTCTCACCCCTACGGCTGTCCACTCGTCGATTGCGGCGTTTGAAAAGGGGCTCGAAGAAGACGACATCAACATCGCGCCTTCCATGATCTACGCTTACGCAGCGCTGCAGGAAGGCGTTCCCTTCGCCATGGGAGCGCCGAATCTGACCGTCGATCTGCCGGTGATGCAGGAGCTTTCCCGCAAGAACAGTGCGCCGATTACCGGCAAGGATTTCAAGACCGGACAGACCTTTATGAAGACGGTGCTGGCGCCGGCGTTTAAGGCGCGCATGTTGGGCGTGAGTGGTTGGTACTCCACCAATATCCTGGGCAATCGCGATGGCGAAGTGCTGGATGATCCGCAATCTTTCAAGACCAAGGAAGAGTCGAAGCTAAGCGTGCTCGATTTCATTCTGCAGCCGGATCTCTATCCCGATTTGTACAAAGATATTTACCACAAGGTAAGGATTAATTATTACCCGCCGCGTGGTGATAACAAAGAGGGTTGGGACAATATCGACATTTTCGGCTGGCTCGGCTACCCGATGCAGATCAAGGTCGATTTCCTGTGCCGTGATTCGATCCTGGCTGCACCCATCGCTCTCGATCTGGTGCTCTTCCTTGATCTGGCCGCGCGTACTCCTGAATTGAAAGACCTGGGCATTCAGGAGTGGCTGAGTTTTTACTGGAAGTCGCCCATGACGGCTCCCGGGCTTTATCCGGAGCACGATCTCTTCATTCAACTGATGAAGCTCAAGAACACGCTGCGCCACATCAAAGGCGAGTCCTTGATTACCCATCTGGGCCTGGAATACTACGACTAACCAGGAGCTTCGGCGTCCCATCCTTCGCGCTTTAGCGAAGGGTGGGATCGGCTCTCATCTGTTTGCCCTACACGCGAAGTTCCGGGCCATGAAGGCTTGAATAAGGTAGACAAAGCTATCGATGCCTACCATAGGAATAGGGTAATGCCGGCTCGCAGACCATTTGGGTTGGCCTTGGTGGTTGCATTTCTGATTTCATTGCTTGCCTTCGCGCCCACCGGTCTCCCTGCTTCGGCACATCTACGCTGGCTGCCCAATTCCTTCGCAGCCGCCGCGAGCGAACTGGTTCCGGGCAATTTTGTGGAGGTTACCGCCAGCGTCGGTATCCACTTTCTGCACCAGGCTCCGCACACCTCGAAGAAGTATCTGATCGAGACCATGGGCTCCGGTGCAGCCCTGTTCGACTATGACAACGATGGTCTTCTCGATCTTTTCCTGGTTAACGGTGCACCCTTCTCCGACCCCACGCCGAAGGGCACGATTCCGCAGAAAACCGGCCCGCAGGACTGGAACCGTCTCTACCACCAGAAACCAGACGGAAGCTTTGAAGATGTCACTCAGAAGGCCGGGCTGCAAGGCGTGGGATACGGAATGGGGGTAGCCGTCGGCGATTACGACAACGACGGCTATGAAGATTTATATGTAACTGCGTATGGTGGCAACAAGCTGTACCACAACAACGGCGACGGAACGTTCAGCGACATTACGCAGAAGGCTGGTGTAGAAGGCAGTGGGTGGTCCACCTCTGCCGCCTGGGTAGATCTCGACGGCGACGGATTCCTGGACCTGGTGGTGCTGCGTTATATCCAGTGGGATTGGGACGACCGATGGTGCGGGGAACATCGCGAAGGCTATCGCGGCTATTGCCATCCGGATGTCTTTGAGCCCATTTCCATGCTGGTCTACCACAACAACGGAAACGGAAGCTTCCGCGAAGAAGCGCACCAACTAGGTCTGGACAAACCAGCCAAAGCGCTTGGGATCGCGATCGCTGACTTCGACCACGATGGCCACCCGGACCTCTTCGTCGCCAATGACTCCATGGTTGAATTTCTCTTTCACAACAAGGGAAACGGAAGCTTTGCTGAGGTTGGACTCGAAGCCGCCGCCTCAGTGGATGGAGAAGGACGCACCTATGCGGGGATGGGTACAGATTTTGCCGACTATAACAATGACGGCTTTCCCGACCTTGTTGTCGATGATCTCGCGAATCAAAAATACGCCCTGTATCAGAATGCAGGCGACGGTAGTTTTAACTACTCCAGCTACACCGCCGGGCTGGCCAGTATAACCCTGCTGCACTCCGGCTGGGGGGTGCGCTTTCTTGACTACGACAACGACGGATGGAAGGACCTCCTGATTGCCCAGGGACACGATCTTGACACCATTGAGTTAACGTCTCCGCAGTTACACTATCGCGAGCCCATGTTGTTGGCGCGTAATATCGCCGGCAGAAAGTTCGTGGATGTGTCATCGATTTCGGGCGAAGTCTTCACCCGGCGTTGGGTAGGCCGCGGCCTGGCCGTTGGAGATATCAACAACGATGGCATGGTCGACGCCGTAGTCAGCGAAAACGGCGGCCCTGCACACGTAATCATGAACCACACCAAAACGGCGAACCATTGGCTCGGACTCAATCTCATCGGTCACAAAAGCAATCGCGATGCAATCGGCGCAGTGGTAAAGGTGAACACCGCGAATGGTTCCCAATGGGCGACGGTGACCACGTGTAGCAGTTATCTCTCTTCAAGTGACAAGCGTCTCCACTTTGGCCTTGGCGCAGACCTCACTGCCCGGTCGGTTGAGATTCGTTGGCCCAGCGGCATCTTGCAGACGCTCAAGGAAGTCAAGGGAGACCAGTACCAAAAAATCGACGAACCATCTGAAGCCAAGAGGCCGGCTACCCGGGGCAAATAGATGTCTATCGGGCACGATCGAGTAAGACAGCTTCCCGATCGTGGAGGGTGGTTCGAATGGCCTCCAGGCCGAGCTCAACAGCCGGAAGGTTCTTGAGGACGCTGGCGCTGTCCTGTTGTTCCACCATCGATCGCAGCAAATCGCATTGACCAACCAGGCGCTCATCGTGCTCAATCAGGACCTTGAGCGTGGGTGCCTCCTGACGGTAGCGTTGGGTCATTCGATCATTTTCTGGAACCGGTTGTTGTTGAATAGAGGCTTCAAGAGCACCGATCCCTCGAGCCAGCCTCTCCAGACTTTGGGCCGACGCGACCGCGGCCGCGTCGGGAAATGGTTTGGCCCGGGAAGGCGGCGGGAGGAACTCGCGCCGGTATGCGCTCTCAATCGCCTCCACGCTGGCCATCGCGATACCGAGCAGCGATGCGGCTTTGCTGCGAACCAACTGGTCGTCTGCACGCAACTGGTTCTCGACGCGGTAGAAGTTGTAGCCCCAGCCATAAAACAGGTTGGTGGCGACTTGCCGTAGCGCGCCGGCATCATAGAATCCGTAGCTCGACACTATTTTTCTCCAGCCAACCCGGTCGCGGCGCCCGCTGGATAGAATCCGCTGACCGGACCACCGATGTTGAATGGCAAACCGGCCGCGGCGTTCGGTGCAGAGACCAGTCCTTTCTCAGCCATCTGCAAAGCAAGGTAATAGCGCACCGCTTCGATGGGTGTAAGACCGATTGCCTGCAGCGAGATCAACTCGCGCATGCGCTCGTCTTTGGGCATGATGAGGATTTTCAGATCATTGAGCGTAATGCCATAGACCTTCAGAAATTCAGAAAGATGGGTCTTCACCAACTCGCGCACTTCGTTGATGTGCTCATTGATGTCTTCCATCTTCGTCACCTGGACGATCTGGTTGATAGCTTGTTCGATGGCCGGCCCCGCGTAGTCGGAGACTTCACGGGTGTCAATCACATGGCCGTTGAAAGGTAAATGCGTAATCAGTTGGAGCGCTGCATCCTTGGTGTCGACGTGGATGTAGTAATCCACCTGGTAGGCCATTTCCGCCATCTCTTCGCTGGTCGCGACCCCCTCGCTACGGATCAGCAGTTTCGATCGGTTGACGTAAATGACCTCATAAACCCACGGAGAGGAGCCGCCGAAGAATCCTTGAGCAATCGAACCGAGGAGAGGTTTGTCAGGAGTGGTGAGGGCGTATTGCCCCGTCTCGTAGACATTCAAGACCGCGCCGCGTGATTTCAATACGCAGAAGTGATTACTCTCCACCGTGAGCAGCGAACCGGAAACGATGCTCTCGTCTGCAATCTTGACGGCCAGGCTCTTGGTCCCGAGCATGTCCGTCCCATCAGGGAGAATGGATGTGATAACTTGCCGTGCGATCGCCATAATTTACACTCAGCCTCGGCCCCAGAATACGCTCATAGGGGCCTGTAGATTTTAGCGCCACCGGGAGGAAACGTGTCCAGGCTCAAGTATTGTGGTTCTTTTTGCTGCCTTTTTGCATTCTTACAATTCGGGTTTGCTCAACAGGTAAGCTTCCGTATTCAGCCCCTGCATCCGATCCCGGAGTTGCGCGCAGAGGCGCTCAAAGAGCGGCCGCCACAAGAGCAGGGAACTTTCCGCAAACCCGACCTGGTGGAGTTGGTCAAACTCGATCCCACGATCAAGCTCGACGTGCGTTACGCTACGACGAATAATTTTTTGGGAACCCCTCTGTATACGGAGGCGCGGGCGTTTCTTCAGCGCCCCGCCGCGGAAGCGCTGGTCCGTGCCCATCATGAGCTCAAGGCCGAGGGATACGGCTTGATCATCCACGACGGCTACCGTCCCTGGTACGTCACCGAGATATTTTGGGAGGCGACACCCGACGACAAAAAGATTTTTGTGGCTAATCCGAAGGAAGGTTCCAGGCATAATCGCGGATGCGCTGTGGACCTGTCCTTATACGATCTGCAAACCGGAAAGGAAGTGGAGATGCCCAGCGGATATGACGAGATGACCAAGCGCGCGTTTGCCGATTATCCCGGTGGCACACCCGACGAGCGCGCGCGCCGCGCGCTGCTGCGCCAGGCCATGGAAAAACAGGGCTTCGTGGTTAATCCCGACGAGTGGTGGCACTTTGACTACAAGGAGTGGAAACAGTATCCGATACAGAACGTCAAGTTTGAAGATCTCGGACTCTAACGCATTTTTGTTAATACTGTGGTCCAGCGGGATCAGTTATGTGCGGCCATTCTTTAGCGGAATGGCCGCGTCGGGTTCAGGTTCCCGGTCTACACCATTAGCAAAAAATGCTAAAGCATTTTCACTTCTGGTGCATACAGAGCAACCGATTCCGACGCGGCTTTTCCCCAAGAAAAGCCGCACCTCTCCGCACTCACCTGTGCAGAGTAGAGTGAAAATGCTCTAGAGAGAGCGCAGGCCGTCGACTGGATCAGCCGATGCGGCCCGCGCTGCGGGGAGCGCCGAGGCGAGAAGGGCCAACAGCATCATAGTCAGTACAGCCGCAAGATAGACGAGCGGGTCGGTAGCGCTGACCTGGAAGAGGAAGGAACGTACCAGCCGCGAGATGGCGAGCGAGCCAACCACGCCGAGGGCGCAGCCGATGAGCGCCATCCTGGCGCCCGACAGCAGGACCAGCTGTGCGATCCGGATCCGGGGCGCGCCCAGCGCCATGCGGATGGCAATCTCCTGGGTGCGCAGCGAAACTGAAAAGGCCACCACAGCGTAGATCCCGATGATCGCGAGCAGCAGTGCTCCGGCAGCGAAACCGCTGATCAGATCGGTGTTGAAGCGGCGCGGCGCTTCGACGTTCGAAATGACATCGTTCATGGGCTGAATCTGCTCCAGAGCGAGCATGGGATCGATTTCGGCGACCGTCGAACGGAGAATGTTGGTCATTTGCTCGGGCGGCAGGGCGGAGCGGAGTGTGATGTATCCGCCCTCCGGGCCGGTAAGTTTTTCTGCCGCGTCGCTGCCGTACAGAGTGGCGGGCTGCTGGGCTGGAATATACCACTGGTCAGCGTTCGGCTCATCGCGGGAGCCGATCTTGGTATCGGCGACGATGCCTACCACCGTGGCCCATGGGTATCCCTTATGCGGATTGCCGGCGTGCAGGCGCTTGCCGATGGCTTGCTGCCCAGGCCAGGAATGCCGGGCCATGGACTGGTTAATGATCACCACCAGCGGCGCGTTGGAGCGATCGTTGACGGAGAAGGTGCGGCCTTCGAGCACCGGGATGCCCATCGCGCGGAAGTAATCACCCTGGGTGCTCGCGAACATGGCGAACTGCAGCTTCCAACTGGCCACGGGCACGCCCTCGATGGTGTAGGCAGAGCCGGCCCACATTCCGGTTCCTGGCAGGAAGTTGGTGATGCCGGCGGCGACTACGCCGGGCTTGCTGGACAAGCGGTCGATCAACCCCTGGGTGAATTGGTCAGCGGAGATATGTGTGGGGTACTGCTTGAGCGGCAGGTGGTAGCCGGCGACCAGGAGGTGGTCGGGACGGAAGCCGGGATCGACCGCAAGCATTTTATGGAAGCTGCGTAGCAGCGCGCCCGATACGGTTAGCAGCATAAGCGCGATCGCGATCTCTGAGATGACGAGGGTCGAGCGCAGCCAGGCGTGGCTCAATGCAGCGCTTCCGGTGGGCGCGCCTGGCTTGAGGCTTTCCGTCAGATTGGTTCGCAGGGCGGCGAAGGCCGGCGCAAGGCTGCACAGGGCCCCCGTGGCAAGGGCCAGGAACAGGGCAAAGGCTACGACGCCTGTATCGATGGAGATGGAGTCGATGCGCGGCATTGACTCAGGCAAAAGGTGTACGGCGACGCGGATCGCCACTGCAGCAAGCGCGAGGCCCAGCAGGCCGCCGATCCCACTTAGCAACAGGCCTTCGAAAACGGATTCGCGGAGAATGACGCTGGAACGGGCTCCGAGGGCCAGACGGACAGCGTACTCGCGGCGGCTGCGAATGGCCCGCACTAGCAGCAGACCGGCGACGTTGCCACAGGCAATCAGCAGCACCACGAAGACGGCGGCCAAGAGGGTGTTCAGGAGGGGCCGCGCATCGGCTACCGCATCTTCGCGCAGTGATTTCACGTCACCCTTGATGTGGAGGGCGGCCATGCTGGGGGGGAAGTTGTGCATGATCTGCTGCGCCACACGGTCAGCATCGCGAGCGCCCTGAGTGAGGGTTACTCCATCCTTGAGACGCGCGACCATGTGGTATCCCCAATTGCCCGCATTCACTTCGGAGAGTTCATCGGGGGTAAGGCTCAGGGGCACCCAGAGTTCTGTCTGGTCGAGGTGCCCGGTCTGGAGCGGGAACTCGAAGCTGCGCGGCATGACTCCGATGATGGTGTAGGGCCTGCGGTCAAGCTCGATGGCACTGCCAAGCACATGCGGGTCGCGATGATAGCGGGTTGACCATAGGGCGTAGCTGAGCACGGTAAGCGGCTGATGCCCGGCTTCTTCCTGCGCAGTAAAGATGCGACCGAGCAGGGTTGGAACGCCGAGTGTGGGGAAGACTCCAGCGGTCAGGCGGGCTGCTTTCACTTGCTCCGGAGTGGAGCCTCCGGAGAGCTCATAGCTGCTTTCGTGATAGCCACCAAGGGAAGAGAAAGCACTGGCTGCGTTGGTATAGATTGCAATCTCGCGAGCCGTGACGCCTGTGCCGGCGCTGGATCCCAGATGGTCCCCCAGCAGAACGAGACGGTCCGGATTGCCGAAGGGGAGCGGCCTAAGCAGAATGCCCTCGACGAGCGAGAAGATAGCGGTCGTGGCGCCGATGCCCAGCGCCAGGGTCAGGATGACTGTTGCCGTGAAGCCTGGCGTCTTGCGCAACCGGCGAAGTGCGAAGCGGAAATTTTGTGCCAGTCCGTGCATGCATCCTCCCAGACCGTATTTAACATATCCCAGGTTTCGAAGAATCAGGCCCCGTTGTCATAGATCATGGACCACAACCAATCGCCTTTCCTTACCTGCATGGAACGATCACAAGAGACTTTATTGCCCATATTGGGACACTTTCTCTTGCAATCGTTCTCGTTCTGCTACAAGATAAGCGTCTAACCACCGCGGCACCCTGGGGCCCGCAAGTCACAATCAAAGTACGAAGACAGTCAGCACGACCGACAATATCAGGCCATCTACTCGTGTTCATTCTTGGAGGCAGGCGTGACGAGAAGGTGTGTGGCAACGTCTTTAGTGTTTCTGTTGATCGGCTTCACGGCGGTCAGCTTTTCCCAAATGGCAAACACATCGCTACGCGGCGTCATTAAAGACCCCAGTGGCGCGCTTGTGCCGAAGGCAAAGGTCGTCCTCACCAACGATGCTAACGCGCACACGTTCGAAACGACATCGAGCGCATCCGGCGAATATGTTTTCGCCCAGATCCCCCCCGCCAAGTACGTCATCACTGTTTCTGCGCCTGGATTCGGCGAACAGCGCAAGTCTGCCGAACTACTCGTGAATCAACCCGCGACCATTGACTTCACCGTCGTTGTCCACGCCAGCGAGGAGGTCATCAACGTCAGCGCGGAAGCGCAGACCCTAAATACCACTGATGCCTCCCTTGGCAATTCCCTGGACAACACGCTTATCCAGGCGCTGCCCAGCGAGGGCCGCAATATTCCCGATCTGCTCTCCCTGCAGCCCGGGGTGCTCTACCTTGGGCAGAATTCAGGCAGGCCAAGCACGCCCTTGCAGCAGAACGACCCCCGCAGTGGCGCCGTCAATGGAGGCCGGTCTGACCAGGGGAATATCACCGTCGACGGCCTCGACGACAACGATCAGGTTAACGGATACGCCTTCACCGGTGTATTGCGCGAAACCCAGGACTCGGTCGAAGAGTTCCGCGTGACCACAGGCCTGGCCAATGCCGATCAAGGCCGCTCATCCGGAGCGCAGGTCAGCATGGTCACCAAGTCCGGAACCAATCAATTCCATGGCGCGGCGTATGAGTACAACCGCCCCACGCTCACCGTCGCCAATGACTGGTTCAACAAGGCATCCCAGGTCGCCGCCGGCGAACCCAACATTCCGCCCAAACTTATCCGCAACAGCTTCGGTGGCGCGCTCGGCGGCCCCATATTCAAGGACAAGCTGTTCTTCTTTGGGAATTACGAAGGCACGCGCCAGGCAGAGAACCAGATCGTCAGCCAGATTGCGCCCACCGCCAGCTATCAGAAGGGAATTATTACCTATCAGGGGGATACCAGCGGCGGCGCGGTCGAGACCACCTCCATCTCAGCCAGCCAGCTGGCGACCCTTGACGCTCCCTGCGCGGCCAACGGAGTTTGCCCCTGGGGTCCGGGTCCCAATCCCAACGTGCTCACCTACTTCAATCAATACCCGGCGGCTAATGGCACGTCCCTGGGCGACGGCGGTTTTAATTTCGGCTCGTACACGTTTTCTTCGCCTAACCCGGTAACCCTGAATACATCCATTGCCCGCATTGATTACACGCCTGGCCAGAAGCATCGCCTCTTCGTGCGGGGCAACCTGCAGAAGGATACAACAGGGGGTACCGAACAATTTCCCGGGCAGGGCCCATCGTATGTGCTGGTCGATAACACAAAGGGCATCGCCGCTGGCGACACCTGGATGGTCACTGCCAACGTCATCAATGACGTCCGTTATGGCTACATTCGCCAGGGTTACAGCAATCGCGGTCCTGGAACCGGCGATTACGTTGACTTCCGCTTTCTCACCACACTCACGTCAGAAAATCGCAGTACCGTGGTCAGCGTGCCGGTGAACAACATAGTCGACAACTTGAGCTGGAGCAAAGGCAAACATTCGCTGCAGTTTGGCGGGAACTGGCGGCTGGTCCACCACAACCGGGGATCGGATTCTATTTCTTACAACAGCGCCACTTCCAATCCATATTGGTTAGGCGGTTCCCCTCCCGACCCCTCCACGGTTGGCGGTTTGCCCGTAGACGACGGCTTTACCAATTCGTACGCGATCGCCTACGCGAACTTGGTGGGCACCATCCCCCAGGTCACGACCGTCGAAAACTATAATGTCAACAGTCCGACTACCGGGTCCCTGCTGCCCGAGGGCGCCTTCATTAATCGCCACTTCAAGGCCAACGAGTTCGAGTGGTACATACAGGATTCGTGGCGGCTGTTACCCAATCTCACCGTGACCTTCGGACTGCGCCACACCATCCTGCAGACTCCCTGGGAAACCCGCGGCCAGCAGGTTGCTCCCACCGTCGACACGGATGCCTGGTATAAGCAGCGCGAGGCGTCGGCCCAAGTGGGGCAGGTTTATGAGCCGGACCTGACCTTTGCCCCGAACGGCCCCTTTTACCACAAGCCCGGGTTTTGGCCGAAGCAAAAGACTAACTTTGCTCCGCGCCTGGCCGTCGCCTATTCGCCCGATGCCAAGACCTCCATTCGCGCCGGCTTTGGACTCTTTTTCGACCACTATGGCGAACAGTTGATAGACACCTTCGACCAGCAGGGTTCTTTCGGTACCAGCACCGCAATTAGCAATCCGGCAGGTGTCCTCTCGTATGAGACCTCGCCTCGGTTCATCGATCGCCGCACCTTCCCGCCGATAAGCACTCCCCCGGCGGACGCCAACGTCACCTATCCTTACACGGCGCCCACGGGAAACTTCGGGATCTCCTGGGGGCTCGACAATAAAATGAAGACCCCCTACTCCGAGTCGCTTGATTTCTCGATCCAGCGCCAGGTCCCCGGCGGATTCACTTTTGAAGCCAACTACGTTGGCCGCCTTGGCCGTCACCTTCTGCAGAGTATCGATCTTGCCGAACCAGTCGACTTCCGCGATCCCGTATCCGGGATCGATTACTTCACCGCCGGCGCCCAGCTTTCCCAGATGGTCGATGCAAACGGCGGAAACTTCCCTGCACCGGTGTCGGCGATTCCGTATTTTGAAAATGTATTTCCTTTTATGGCTAACTGGGACTATGCCGGAGAGAGCGCGACGCAAGCTATTTACAACAATGAGTGGGCTCCCTATCGGTCGAATCTGGGAGCCACCAGTGCTCTTGCCGATCTGGACTTTTACTGCCTCTACGGCTGCCCGAGTGGAACCCGCTTTTGGCAGGATCAGTTCTCGTCGCTTTACGTCCTGGATTCGATTGGCATGAGCTATTACAACGCCGCTCAATTGATCCTGCGGCATCCCATGACCCACGGCCTCAACCTCGATTTCAGCTACACGTTTTCCAAATCCATCGATATGGGCTCGGATACGGAACGCGGTACGGAATTTAACAACACCGACGCTTCAGGCGGCGGTAGCTTCAGCAGCATCATCAACACCTGGAACCCTAGTCTCAATCGCGGCGTTTCTGACTTCGACACCCGTCACCTGATTACTGCCGATTGGGTTTACCAGCTCCCCGTAGGTCAGGGCAAGAAGTTCCTCAACACCAACAACATCGCTACCAACGCTCTACTTGGCGGATGGCAGTGGTCCGGTATCAACCGATGGACCACCGGTCTCCCTTTCGGTCTCTTTGATCCCGGCTGGGCGACCGACTGGCAACAAGAGAGCTTTGGCGTCGTGACCGGCAAGGTCCAGATGCAGAAGCACGTCATCGGGGGAGCCCCGACAGTTTTCGCCGATCCGAACGCCATCAATAGCGGAACCGCCACCGGCGGCCCGGTTCGCTTGTCGTATCCGGGAGAACTCGGAGAGCGCAACAACTTCCGCGGTGACGGAATCTTTGGCGTCGATTCAGGACTTGCCAAGGCCTGGCAGTTCGGAGAGTACGGTGCTCTCAAGTTCGACTGGGAAGTCTTCAACGTCACCAACAGCGTCCGGTTCAACGTCAACCCTGCGTTTTTTGGGTCAGGGCTTACGGGTGGGAACCTGGGCACGTACAGCGCGATGCAGAATCTGCCGCGGCGCATGCAGTTCGGCCTTCGTTACGACTTCTAAGTGTGCGTACCGCTCCGTCGACGGCGGCGGAGCGCCCAGGGAGCGTGAGGGCGTCTTTCCCTTTTGTGTAAACGGAGTCGCTCCATCCCGCGTCCATGCGGTCACGGAACCGCGTCATCTCCACATAAGCTAGCGCCGGGGTTCCCAACCCTTCATCAGCCCGAAATTTCCGGTTGACAAATCTCTCAACTGTATTATTGTATTAATACAAATGCTTATCCGAGTGCAGCCCGGCCTTGGCACAGCGATCTATCTCCAGATCGAGTCCCAGCTGAAGCACGCCATTGCCGCCGGTGCTCTCAAACGCGATGATGCGTTGCCTCCCGTACGTAAACTGGCCGCTGAGTTACGCATCAATCCAAATACAGTGGCACGCGCTTATCAAAACCTGGAGCGTGACGGCATTCTGCGTACTGTTCCCGGAGGCGGTTGCTATGTGAACGGCCAAAGTCCCGGTCTGCTTAAGTCGGAGAAACTACGCCGCCTCAAACCGTTGGCGACGCAACTCGCAGTCGAAGCCAAACAACTTCGACTGTCGCGGGACGAGTTGTTGCAACTGCTCGAAAACTCGTATGACGAACTCGGTGAGGCGCCATGAGCGATCTCGTTGTCGAAACGCATTCTCTGCATAAGCAATACGGCCATACCCATGCCGTCGACGGTCTCGAGATGCACGTGCCTCGCGGTTCTGTTTATGGATTCCTTGGTCGCAACGGCGCTGGAAAAACCACGACCATTCGTTTGCTTGCCGGACTGGTTCAACCCACCGACGGCCATGCTCGTGTCCTCGATCTGGACCCGCGCACCGACCGCATCGCGGTTCTCGAGCGGACCAGTTTCGTCATCGATAAAGTGCTCCTGCCTTCGATGACCGGGAACGATCTGGTCCGTTTCAACCGCGTGTTCTTTCCCCGTTGGTCAGACGCTCTGGCCCGTAAATACACGGACGCGCTCGAAATCCCCATGAAGCAGACGTTCCGCAAGCTCTCCACCGGAAATCAGACCAAGCTCTGCCTGCTGCTGGCGCTTTCTCAGGGGGCTGAGCTGCTGGTACTGGACGAACCAACGGCTGGACTTGATCCCATCGTCACGGACCAACTCTTGCGCATCCTCATCGATGATTTTGCTGGCGAAGGGCGAACGCTGCTCCTTTCTTCTCATCATCTTTCGGAAGTAGAGCGGGTGGCCGACTGGATCGGCATCATTGACCACGGCAAGCTGCTGCTTGAAGCGCAGCTCGATGACGTGCGGGCAAACT
Organism: uncultured Acidobacteriaceae bacterium; assembly: GCA_963788515.1. GTDB lineage: Bacteria > Acidobacteriota > Terriglobia > Terriglobales > Acidobacteriaceae > PALSA-350. The sequence goes on along the minus strand of CAWBGZ010000010.1, from coordinate 273,675 downwards.
TTCGCCGTGTCCGCGTCGTGGGGGAGAACCTGCGTCTCCCGGCACGCGACGAGATCCTCCAAACGAGAACCGGGGAAGGCACCACGGAGTACGTCCTGCGCGGAAAAGCTGAGGCGTTTACTGCAACTCTGCGAAACCAGGGCGCGACGGTGCTCGATGTTTCGCCCATGAACCTTCAGGAGATCTTTCTCGAGGTGGTGGGGAAGGGAGAAGCCAATGTACTTATGGAAGTGTTGGCGTGATACACGCATCGTTCTAGCGGCCAGCCTGTTATGCATCGGTGCTTTGTTTGTCTCCATACTGAGGTGGGATATCGTGCTCGCCTCAAACCATGCTTCCTTCGATAAAATCTCGGTAATTCTGCCTGTCGCCATCCGTATTCAGGCTTTTCCCATCAGTTTTGTTGCCTGGCTCCTGGGCAGCTTCGGCGTTGGCCGGGATCTGGGCGAACGCAGCGGGTCATACGTATTTACCAGGCCGAGAGGGCGTCCCTATTTTGTCTGGTGCGACTGGGCGGTCGGCATGACGCTACTGTTGCCGATCCTGGCGCTCTTGAATCTAGTGCTCGGAGTTCTGTTGCACAGGATTTTCGTTGCTGCCGGAGATCCTTTACATGGCAGCGTAATGCTCTCGGGCAGGCCAGTCAGGCTCGCTTTCATTGTCTGGTTGAACTTCGGGGCCGCATACCTGCTCGCGGGACTGGTCTTCAGTTTGACTTACTTTTCAACGGTCCTCGCGAGACACGCCAAGGGTGTCATCTATGGCGCTGGCGTTCTTGTGGGCTATGTCTTTCTAGCGGGAGTCCTGCCGCACTATTGGCCGGGGATACATCTGCCGAATCTCGTCTTGCAGGAATTTATCCAATCGAACAGGGTGGTCACCGGTATTTCAAACTACCTGGGCGTCTCGGTGGCAATCCGCGCCGGTATCATCTTGCTCTTTCCCGTCTCTGCGCAATTTATCTTGCAGAAGACAGATATCGGTCAATAAGCGCCACCCGATTTAATAGCTGAAGGACGTAGCCTTCAAAATCATTCTTGTTGACGAACCGCTGCTGACCTTGGCACCGTGTCCTATTGCATTCCCATAGAGAGAGTGTCAGAATTCATATGGGTAACCAAGAGGAGATTGGTGGGCGAAAAGATAGACGCCAGCCGAGGAGGCATGATGCGCAAGCTCAGAGCACTCTGGATGCGCCTTTGTGGCGTACTGCGCAAGCCGCAAGCCGGCAGTGATTTCGAGGCTGAACTCGCTAGCCACCTGGCCATGCACACCGACGACGGCATCCGCGCCGGTCTTAGTCCCGGGGAAGCCCGCCGCCAGGCGCTCATTCGCCTCGGCGGCGCGGAGCAAACCCGGCAGGCTTATCGCGAGCGGCGCGGACTACCGTGGCTGGAAACGCTCGCTCGCGACCTTGGCGACAGCCTACGCCGGCTCGTCAAACACCCCGCAATCACAGTCATCGCCGTGCTTTCGATCGGCCTGGGCATGGGCGCCAACGCCACCATCTTCTCCATGGTCAGCCGGTTTGTTCTGCGCCCCGCGCCGGTCGGCGATCCATCGACCCTGTTGGCAATCCAGAAACACGAATCGAATGGGCTTTCGTGGCCAGTCTTTAACGATCTGCGCGAACAGGCGAAATCATTCTCCGGAGTTACGGCTTACTTTCCGCTTGTGCCTGCCTCCATCGGCGATCGCGGAGAACCGGAACGGGCGTGGGGCCAGGCGGTCGCCGTGAACTTCTTTAATGTCACCCAACTCCGCATGATGCGCGGCCGGGGTTTCACGAACAGCGACGAGAACCAGCCGGTGGTCGTGCTGGGCGCTGAGCTGTTGCATCGCCGCTTCCACGACGATCCCGCGATCGTGGGCAAGACAGTAAACCTGTCGGGCCGGAACTTTACGGTGGTGGGCGTCGCGCCGGTCGCCTTCCACGGCATTGACTTGATTTTCGATGCCCAGTTCTGGGTGCAGCTCGGCAGCGCTGCCCAACTGGTTCCAGAACTCCCCAAAACATCTGACCGCAAAACTTCCTGGCTGTTGGTCGTTGGTCGGCTGCGGCCCGGCGTGACCCGTACACAGGCTGCCGCCGAGTTGAAGACGCTTGCCAGCCATTTCGCGCTCAGCTATCCAAAGACCGACAAGGACAAGACCTTTGTCTTCATGCAGGCGGGCTCGCTGCCACCGCAGGTGCAAAGCGGGGTGCTGATCTTCTTGACGGCGCTCTCTGTCGTGGCGCTGCTGGTGTTGGCCATTGCAGGCGCCAATGTAGCCAACCTCCTGTTTGCGCAGGCATCGGGCCGTCAGCGCGAGATGGCCGTGCGCCTGGCGTTGGGAGCCACCCACCGCCGGTTGCAGCGGCAGATGTTGGTAGAGAGTGTCCTGCTGGGATTTGGCGGGGGAGTGTTGGGTGTGTTTCTGTCTTTGTGGGCTACGCAAGCGCTCTCCGCACTCCGCCTGCCCGCGCCCATTCCACTCGACATGCGCATTGGCGTGGATTGGCGTGTGCTGCTCTTCACCTTTGGGTTAAGCATTCTCAGCGGATTGCTGCTCGGCGTGGCCCCAGCGTGGGCTGCCGCGCGGCCCCTGATTGGCAACGCACTCAAGGGAGAGGATGCGCTGGCCCGCCCCGGGCGCCGCTGGTCTCTGCGTAGTCTCCTGACCGTCGCGCAAATCGCCATGTCAGTGATTTCGCTTTCGATGACGGGTCTCTTCCTGCGCAGTCTGCAAAGCGCGGCGAGCATCGACATCGGTTTTCGCCCGCAGAACCTGCTGATTGCCTCTGTCGACCCTCGGCTTCACGGGTACACGCCGGAGCAGACGGTCGAGTTTCTCAGCCAGTTGCGGGAGCGCGTAGCGGCTCTGCCAAGCGTGGTCTCGGCGGTGTGCACGGACTATGCGCCTCTCTCCGTGGCCACCATGGACGACACCTTCCAGGTGACTGGCCGGCCAAGCTCCGGCAAAAGCAATCCCTCGGCCAATCTCATCATGGTGACATCGGGCTACTTCGAGGCTATGGGTATTCCGCGCATTGCAGGCCGCGACTTCGGAGGGGAAACCGCGACTGGTCCGAGGACTGCCGTCGTCAATCGAGCTTTCGCGGAGCGCGTCTTTAGCGGCGAAAATCCGGTCGGACAGCATGTGACGACCGGCCGCGGCGTGACCTACCAAATCATCGGGGTCGCAGGCAACGTCAAGACGAGCACGCTAGGCGAGGATCTTACACCGGTGCTTTACCGCTCGCTCCAGCAAAACGTCGCGGCCGAGCCTTCCATGCTGGGCTATACGCTGGTGGTCCACACCGCGCGCAACCCGGCGGCATTGAAGGAAGCAGTGCGGGAACAGATCCACGGGCTCGATCGCAGCATGGCCGTATTCAACGAAGAAACCATGGAGGAGCACGTCCATTCTGCCTTCTTCCTGCCTCGCCTGTCGGCCATGCTGTTCGGCGTCTTCGGCGGCATCGGGCTGGTGTTGGCAACAGTGGGTCTCTACGGCGTAATGAGCTACGCGGTCAGCCGGCGCACGCGCGAGATCGGTATTCGCATCGCGATGGGCGCGCAGCCCGGCACGGTCGAACGCCTCGTTCTGCGCCAGGGCCTTGTGCTCACGCTGATCGCGGTGGCGCTCGGTTGGCCAGCCGCATGGATGTTATCCAAACTGGCGGCCAGCTTCCTCTACGGCATTCAGCCGCATGACGCATTGACCTTCGCGGTTGTGCCGCCATTTCTGGCCGCAATTGCCCTGGTGGCGTGTTGGATTCCAGCTCGGCGCGCCGCCTCTATCGAACCTATGCAGGCATTGCGAACAGAGTAGAGGCCATCCCCGAATACCTAGTGGCCTGTAAAGTTGATTCGGGAGTAGAACGAAATCTGCGAAAATGCGCGACCCTTCTAAGGGTCACGGGTCTCGTGCTTTGTATCAGGCCCCGACTTTATTCAGGCCATGGAGTTTCTACATATTTCGTGAGCCTTGGTCTGATCCATCGAGCCGTCGGTTTTGGGTTTTGCTTTGTATCAGGGCACGACTTTTAGTCGTGCCGTAAATGGTTGAGTATACGTCGGGCTTTAGCCCCTGAGGCTCTCCCAAGTCAGCTGTTACGGCCCTAGCGCGTCCACTGCGTCCTTTTCTCTTTTCTCACTTGACATGTACTAGAGAACTAGTACACTAGTCAAGAAATGAAGAGTCGGATACAAAGCGCAGGCGCTACGTTTAGCTTTCAGCTCAATGTGCATAGTGGCGTTCCCGTCTACAGGCAGCTGATAGACCAGGTGCAAGGCGCACTTGCGGCCGGGCGTCTAAAGGCCGGCGACCAGCTTCCCACGATTCGCCAGGTCGCTGTCGATCTTGCGATTAACCCGAACACCGTGACGCGTGCCTATCGCGAGATGGAGATTCGAGGTCTCTTGGAAACCCAGCAGGGAACTGGAACGTTTATCGCGGAGCAGCCAGTGGCGACCGATAGCCGCGCCCGCAATCGGCAGATGCAGCAGTTTGCTGCCGAGATGATCGCCAGGGCAGGCGCGAATGGTTTTAGCCTTACCGAGCTGATGGACGCTCTGAAGGAACATGGCAATGAGCAAAGTACCAAGAGGAGATAGCAGAATGAGCCAGCGTATCGAGATCAGCGCGCCTGCAACAACAATCATGGTCGCTTGTATCGGAGCCGGAATAGCGGGAACATTACTGACTGGAAATAACCTGCCCCTGGTTCTCGGAACCCTCGTCGGTTTGTTCTTCTTGTTTTCGATCAAGGTCGTGCGCCAATGGGAGAAGGTTGCGGTACTTCGTTTCGGACGCTTCCAGCGGCTCCAGGGACCCGGGATATTCATGCTTACGCCGGTGGTAGACACGCTCAGTGGATTTGTCGATCAGCGGGTGCGCATCGGCACGGTCACCGCGGAATCCACGCTGACGCGGGATACGGTTCCTGTGAATGTGGACGCGATCGTCTTCTGGCTGGTGTGGAATGCCGAGAAGTCAATTCTGGAAGTAGCAAATTTCGAGGACGCGATCGCGATGAGTGCGCAAACAGCACTTCGCGAATCCATTGGGCGTCATGACCTGGCGAAGCTGATCACGGATCGCGATGCGCTGGGCCAGGAACTGCAGAGAATTCTCGACGCCAAAACAAACCCATGGGGAATCACGGTCCAGTCGGTGGAGATACGCGATGTGCGCATTCCGCAACCGCTGGAGAACGCTATGTCGCAACAGGCTCAGGCAGAACGCGAACGGCACGCCCGCATCATTCTCGGCGATGCCGAATTGCAGGTAGCCACCAAATTTGCCGAAGCCTCTGAGGTGTACGCCAACAAGCCTGGAGCTTTGCATCTGCGAGCCATGAATATGCTCTATGAAGCGATTAAAGAGCGCGGTTCGATGGTCATCGTTCCCTCATCCGCCGTGGAAACAATGGGTCTGGGAGGAATGTTAGCGACAACTGCACTCAACAAGACAAGCGAGCCATGAAGCATGGTCGCCACCCGGTCTACTCCAATTGCGAAACTGCCCCATGGGCAGCCCCGCGCGGCCTGGCAGGCAGAAAACCCGCCAGTAACCCAATCGCCGGAAGATACGCGCATATCTTGTACACGGTGAAGATGCTGGTCGCGTCGGCGATCCTGCCTAGGATGGCTGCGCCAATCCCGCCCATGCCGAAGGCAAAGCCAAAGAAAAGTCCGGAAATCATGCCCACCCGCCCGGGCACGAGTTCCTGCGCGTAGACGACGATCGCAGGGAAGGCGGAAGCCAGCATCAAGCCTACGAACACGCTTAACACGCCGGTCCAGAGGAAGTTCGCGTAAGGCAGCAGCAAGGTAAGCGGCAAGACTCCAAGAATCGACCACCAGATCACTGCCTTGCGGCCAACGCGATCGCCAATCGGTCCTCCAATCAATGTTCCGGCAGCGACGGCTCCCAGAAATGCGAATAGGTGAAGCTGCGCGCTCCGCACCCCGATATGAAAGCGGGCCATCAGGTAGAAGGTGTAATAACTGGTGATGCTGGCCAGGTAAAAGAACTTGGAGAAGACCAGAGCGATCAAAATCGCGATGCCTATGACCACCTTCCTGGGTGGCAAACCATGCGCGTCTTCCGCTTGCTTTGCGGGCCGCGTTTGCAGATGCTGCAGGCGTGCTTTGTACCAGCGGCTTACCCGCAGCAGAACCAAAATTCCCAGCAGAGCCAGGATGGAGAACCATGCCGCTGCGCGCTGCCCGTGGGGCAGGACGATAAAAGCTGCCAGCAGCGGGCCGATCGCCGTTCCACTGTTTCCCCCCACCTGAAAGATCGACTGGGCCATTCCGTGGCGCCCGCCCGAGGCCAGACGCGCCACGCGCGATGACTCCGGATGGAAGACTGCCGAGCCCATGCCAATCAACGACGCGGCCAGCAACAGTAATGCGAAGGTGGGCGCAACCGCCAGCAACAGCAGACCCAGCAGGGTAAACACCATACCCACGGGTAGCGAGTACGGCAGGGGCTTGCGGTCGGTGTAGTGCCCGATAAAGGGCTGGAGGATCGACGCCGTCATCTGATACGTCAGCGTCAGCAATCCGATCTGGCCGAAGTTCAGATGGAACGAGGTCTTCAGAATGGGATAGATGGAAGGCAGCAGGGCCTGCATGGAATCATTCAGCAGATGTCCAAGACCCACCGCGATGAGCACCCGAAACAGAGTTTTCTCTTCCACCAGGCCGGAGCCCTCGACCTGATTGGGTGCAACAATCTGCGTTGTCATGCCGATGCCTGAGGATCTCCTCTAGCTATGCTACTGCGATTCGCCGCAACTGCTCAGCGGGAGGGGGACTGTGAGCGTGGGAAACTGCTCTTCAACAACCGGGAAGGGCGTTTCTCTGGTAGCGGGATCGAGCTTCGGATAATTGTTGCAGACGATCCGCGGAGAGCGGCTGGGGGCAGCCGAGCTGGCGAGCCACCAGGCAGATGTGGGCAAAGTGCTCGACCGTCTCCATGCGCATGAAGGCATCTTGCAGCGTGTCCCCTGCGGTCACGACACCATGGTTGGCGAGCAGGACCGCATCGTGATCGACGATCAGGGGCTGGATGCTGGAAGCAACGTCGGCCGTTCCCGTGGTCGCATAGGGCGCCAGCGGAATAGAGCCCAGAGCCATGACGATCTCCGAGCACAGCGGCTCTTCCAGAGCCAGGCCGCAGGAAGCAAAGCCGGTAGCGATTGGCGGATGGGCATGGACCACCGCCTGTATGTCTGGCCTTTGGCGGTAGATGGCCAGGTGCATGCCGATTTCGCTGGTCACGTTCCGGCCTTCGCCCACGCGGCGGCCCTCCATGTCGACCACGACCATATCCGACGGCTTGATAAGGAACTTGCTCATCGCTGTGGGCGTGGCCAGAATGCGGTCGTGGCTCAGGCGCACCGAGAGGTTTCCCGCTGTGCCGGGCACGAAACCCAATCGATACAGCCACTTACCGAAGCGGGCAAGCTGCTTGCGGTGCAAGGTCTCGGCGGACCGCTCGGGGGCGGTGGAGCTTAAGGCCATGTTCAGAGTTGTAGTGAATCCACTCTTCTCCAGAGCCGTTGGATGCATACGTCACCAATCCCCGTTTGAGCGCTTTCTCGCAGTTTCTGACGGAAAGACGGGAAACGCAACAGGGAAAACGCAGATAATCAGGAATTCCGTCACAGAGTCACCAGCCGGGACTGGGAACACAGGATCGGGATGACTGTCACGATCCTATCAGGCAACAAATTGGGCTGAACCCCGGTGGAAACTGCTTCTGTGGCAGGCGCCTTGGGCTTCGCCGGGAGTAATTTTGGTCACTAAGGCGACGACGGTGCCAGCCGGCGGAACCGTGAAGCTTTTCCAATTCAAGAGAAAGATAAGTGCCATTTTGCCAGATACCTGAAGCAAAAAATTCAATCTTTTGTTGAGGTCTCATGAAGCTGATCTTCCTCTACGGCTTGCCTGCGACCGGCAAGCTGACCGTTGCCGTCGAACTGGCGGCTCTGACAGGCTACAAGCTCTTTCACAATCACCAGGTGGTGGACCTTCTCTTGTCGGTCTTCGACTTCGGTAGTCCGCCCTTCGTCGAGTTACGGGAGAATATCTGGCTGTCCGTGTTTGAGCAGGCTTGCCGCAGCCGGCTGCCGGGATTGATATTCACCTTCGCGCCAGAGAGAACGGTTCGGCTCGGCTTCATCAATGAAGTAAAGAGCAGGGTTGCGAAGGAAGGCGGCGAAGTCGATTTTGTCGAGCTGGTGTGTCCGATTGCGGAACTAAAGCGGCGCATCGACAGTCCGTCAAGGCTCGCCTATCAAAAGCTCTCCTCCGTCTCCTCATTTGAGCAGTTGCACGCGGACGGAGTGTTCGACTCATCGAGCATGCCGGAGCCGCGCCTCTCGATCGATACCAGTCTCCGCAGCCCAAACGAAGCCGCGATGGAGATTATGCGGACACTCGAGGTTGGTCGACCGAGCGGCCTATAATGCATGTTTATGCACATTCCAACAAAAAAGACGGCAGTGGACTGGTCCGGTTGCCCCATCGTCGAGGTTGTTCCGGGCAAGGTGAGCGGTGCACCGGTCATCCGCGGATCGCGCGTGCCTGCTGATCAAGTAATCGAAAATCATGATGCGGGCGAGAGCCCCGAGGATATTGCCTACAATTTTGACCTAAACCTCGAGGATATTCGGGCAGTACTGGCCTATGCTGCTAGCCATCAGACTAAGCTTCCTCGGTGAAGGTGCTTTTCGATCAGAACGTTCCTCGGAATCTCGTACGTTACTTGTCGGCGCACAAAGTCACGCGATCGGCTGAGCTGGGATGGCAGGAGCTCAAGAACGGTGATCTCCTCGATGAGGCACAAGATAAGGGTTTCGAAGTTATGGTTACAGCCGATAGCAACCTTATCTATCAGCAAAACCTGGATAATCGAAAGCTTGCAATTGTCGTTCTGCCGTCCGGCAACTGGCCCGCGGTGAAAGCAGAAATCGTCGAGGTCGTAAAAGCGATCGACGAATCACAGCCAGGCGGCTTCAAGGAATTGAGGCTAGCCCGTCGGCGGCGACCGACCGGTTCGCGCGGTCCAGCATGACAACGGGTCTCACCCACGGCGTCCTGGAACTGGATGGACAGCCACTTTCGCTCGATCAAGTCAGCCAGGTGGCCGCCGGCTTGATGAGCGTAGCCATTGCGCCCGCAGCCCAGCAGCGAATTGCGGCGGCTCAAGCCGTGGTCAAGCGCATCGTCACCAGTAACGAAACGGCCTATGGGATCAACACCGGCTTCGGAAAATTGTCCGATGTGCGTATAGGCATCGAAGACCTCCAACAATTACAGCGCAACCTGGTGCGCAGCCATGCCTGTGGGCTGGGCGATCCTCTGGAAGAGGCCGAGGTGCGCGCCATGCTGCTGCTGCGCGCCAATGTCTTAACCAAGGGATTGAGCGGCGTCCGCTACCAACTGATTGAGCTGCTCGTTGCCCTGCTCAATGGCCGCGTGCATCCGGTCATTCCCAGTAAAGGCTCAGTCGGAGCAAGCGGAGATCTGGCCCCCCTGGCGCATCTTGCCCTGGGGCTTATCGGGGAAGGCGAAGCGTTTTTTCAGGGCACGCGGATGCCTGCCCAGGCGGCGCTAGCGAAAGCTGGTCTTACTCCCCTGGTCCTTGAAGCCAAGGAGGGGCTTGCGCTGCTCAACGGAACCCAGGCCATGGCCGCCGTCGGGGGCCTGGCTCTGCTGCGCGCGATACGCGTGAACCGGCTCTTCGACCTCGCCGGCGCCATGGCGCTGGAGGCCTTGCGCGGCACTCCAGTGGCCTTCGATGAACGCATTCACCAGGCGCGGCCGCATCCCGGCCAGATGCAGGCAGCCGCGCACCTGCGGGCTCTGTTGCGCGATAGCGAGATTCGCGAATCCCATCGGGTGAACGATCCCCGGGTGCAGGACGCTTATTGCCTCCGCTGCATGCCGCAGGTACACGGAGCGGCGCGGGGGGCACTCGAGCATGTGCGCGATGTGATCGAGATCGAAACCGGATCAGCTACGGACAATCCCCTGATCTTCTGTGAATCCGGACCCGGGGCCGGCGAAGTGCTCTCCGGAGGAAACTTCCATGGTGCGCCCTTGGGCCTGGCCCTCGACTACGCAGCCATCGCGGTCACCGACCTGATGAGCATCAGCGAACGCAGGATCGACCGCCTCATCAACCCCGACGTCAACGAGGGCCTGCCCGCCTTTCTTGCGGAAACGCCGGGCCTCTCCTCCGGGCTTATGATTGCTCACGTCGCAGCGGCTGCGTTGTTGAATGAAGCCAAGGTGCTTGCCCATCCGGCGAGCGTCGATAGTTTGCCCACTTCAGGCGGTAAGGAAGATCATGTATCCATGGGCATGACCGCCGCGCTCAAGCTAAAGCAAATTGTTGAGAATGCGGAGAAGGTTCTGGCCATTGAGCTGATGACCGCGGCCCAGGGACTGGAATATCGCCAGCCCCTCAAGGCCGCGACAGAGATCGAGCGGGCGCGCGTGTTCGTGCGCACGCTGGTCCCTCGTCTGGAGGAAGACCGGGTCATTGCAGGAGATATCGAACGCTTGGCAAAGGGGATTCGCGATGGAGACTTTGATACCTGGTCCGCATAAAGACGTCATTCGTGCGCCGCGAGGAACCCGGCTGCGCACCAAGGGCTGGCAGCAGGAAGCTGCCTTGCGCATGCTGATGAACAATCTCGATCCGGAAGTGGCTGAGGCCCCGGACGAGCTGGTGGTCTATGGCGGAACGGGAAAGGCGGCGCGCGACTGGCCCTCTTTCCACGCCATCGTGCGCGCGCTCGAGAGCCTGGAGAACGATGAGACGCTGCTGATCCAATCGGGCAAGCCCGTGGGCATTTTGCGCACCCACACCATGGCGCCGCGGGTGCTGATCGCGAACGCCAACCTGGTGGGCAAATGGTCCAATTGGGAGGTCTTCCGCGAGCTCGAACAAAAGGGTCTGATGATGTATGGGCAGATGACCGCGGGCTCCTGGATCTACATCGGAAGCCAGGGCATCGTGCAGGGCACCTACGAAACTTTCGCCGAAGCTGGCCGCAAACACTTTGGCGGCAGCCTGGAAGGCAAACTCATCGTCTCCGGCGGCATGGGAGGCATGGGCGGCGCGCAGCCACTGGCCGCCACCATGACCGGCGCATGCTTTCTGGGCATCGATGTCGACCCGAAGCGCATTCAGAAGCGGGTAGCCAGCGGCTATTGCGACCGCATGGCAACCACCGTCGATGAGGCGCTGCAGTTGCTTGCCGACGCGAGAAGGGAAGGCGCCGCTCGCTCGGTTGGCCTGGTAGGCAATGCGGCCGATGTTTTGCCCGAACTACTGCGCCGCAAGGTGATTCCTGAAATCGTGACGGATCAAACCAGCGCGCACGATCCGTTGAACGGATATGTGCCCAACGGCATAAGCTTTGACGCTGCATTGGTACTGCGCCAGCAGGACAGCGAACAATATGTTGCCCGCTCCATGGAGACCATGGGCAAGCATGTGCAGGCGATGCTCGAGTTGAAGCGCCGCGGCTCCGTGGTCTTCGATTACGGAAACAATCTGCGCACCAACGCGAAGTTGGCCGGGGTGGAAGACGCCTTTGATATTCCGGGCTTCGTGCCGGAATACATCCGGCCCTTGTTTTGCGAAGGCAAAGGGCCGTTTCGCTGGGTGGCGCTTTCCGGCGATCCGGAAGACATTCGCAAGACCGACCAGCTGGTGCTCTCGCTCTTTCCTGGAGACGAGGGGTTGAAGCGCTGGATCAAGCTGGCTGGCGAGCGCATTCAATTTCAGGGTTTGCCCGCCCGCATCTGCTGGCTGGGTTACGGGCAACGGGCGAAGTTGGGGTTGGCTATGAATGAATTAGTGCGTTCGGGAGAGATTACGGCGCCGATCGTGATTGGCCGCGACCATCTCGATACCGGATCGGTAGCTTCTCCTTATCGCGAGACGGAAGGCATGCTCGACGGCTCCGATGCGGTCGCAGACTGGCCGCTGCTGAATGCGCTGGTGAACACTGCGGCGGGGGCGTCCTGGGTCAGCATCCACAATGGCGGTGGTGTGGGCATTGGCTATTCCCAGCACGCGGGCATGGTAGTGGTGGCCGATGGCACAGACGAAGCCGCCTTGCGCCTGGAGCGCGTATTGACCACCGATCCGGGAATGGGCGTGCTGCGGCACGCCGACGCAGGTTATCCTGCTGCTCGAACCTTCGCGCACGCCGCGGGTTTACGGCTGCCCATGGAAGAAGACGGGTAACAAGAGAAACTGCAGATCCCTCGGCCGTCCAACACACAGGCCTTAAAAGGAAGTCACTGGCCTACATTTTGTGGCAAGTCAAGGGAGTAGTTACAAAAGCTTTGGGTGCCCCATTCAAGCCGTACTTTGGCTTGAGTGGGCTACCATGCCTCCCTCACTCGTTTGTCATCCCGAGCGAAGCGGAGAGCCTGCCCTGAGCGAAGTCGAACGGGGATCTGCAGTTCTCTCTCCCCCACGTTGAGCTCGGCGCGTATGAATGCTTCACTCGGAGGTACTCGTTGGGCTTAGAAGCAGTAGTGAACTGCTCGCAACTCGTAACCATGGCGGGTGCCAATCGTCCCCGCGTGGGAGCGGAAATGCGCGAGCTCGCGATCATTCACGACGGAGCCATGCTAATCCGCGACGGCCGAATCGAAGCAGTCGGCGCGCGCGGCAAAATCGAGGTCCTGATCGACAACGGCACGCAGAGAATCGACGCCGGGGGACGAGTCGTAACCCCCGGCTTTGTGGACGCGCACACCCACCTGGTCTTCGCCGGCAATCGCGCCGATGAATTTGAAATGCGCTGCTCCGGCACCACCTATCAGGAGATAGCGCGCCAGGGAGGAGGCATTCGCTCCACCGTCCGCCGCACTCGCGATGCTACCGAAAGCGATCTCCTCACCACCGCGCAAAAACACGCGCTCTGGTTTCTGCGCGGAGGCACCACCACCATCGAAGCGAAATCCGGCTACGGGCTCACCGTGGAAGCGGAGATGAAGATCCTGCGCGTGGTGCGCGAAACAGAGCAGACCACTCCATTGCGCTGCGTGCCCACCTTCCTCGGCGCGCATGAAGTGCCGGACGAGTTCGTGGGCCGCACCAGCGCGTACGTCGAGCTGGTGATCGACGAGATGCTGCCCCTGGTAGCTCTGCACAAGCTGGCAAGCTTCTGCGATGTTTTCTGCGAGCCGCATATCTTCGACCAGCAGTCAGCCGGGCTCATTCTCGAAGCCGCGCGGCGCCTGGGCTTCGGCCTGCGCGTCCATGGCGACCAATTCAGTTGCTCCGGGGGCGCCTTGCTGGCGGCGCGCCTGGGCGCTGCCACCGCCGATCACCTGGAGCATACGGATGCAGCCTCGATCGCCGCTCTGGCTGCGGCGAACGTGCAGCCTGTCTTGCTGCCTGGTTCCGTGTATTCGATAGGCTCCAGGCATTACGCGCCCGCGCGCGCCATGATCGAAGCCGGCTTGGCCGTGGTGCTGGCCACGGACTTCAACCCCGGCTCTTCGCCCATCGCATCCATGCCGGTTGTCATGTCCCTGGCCTGCACGCAAATGAAGATGACTCCGGCGGAGGCGCTCACCGCGGCAACCATCAACGCCGCATGGACCCTCAACCTCGCTGCCCAGGTAGGCTCGCTGGAGCAGGGCAAGTCCGCCGACTTTGTGATTCACGAGGGGAGCGACTACCGGGAGATTCCGTACTTCCTGGGTACCCAGCGGCCGGCGATGGTATTCGCCCAGGGAGAGCGCGTCGCTTGAAAGCAACTCCACAGAAAATCAGCACGATTGCGCCCTGGCTCGCCCTGCTGTCGATTTCCGTCCTGATCAATTACGTCGACCGGGGAAATCTCTCCATCGCTGCGCCCTTGCTCAAGGATGAGCTACACCTCAATCCCTGGCAACTGGGCATTCTGCTCTCCGCATTTTTTTGGACCTATACCGTCTTGCTTTTCGTCGTGGGCTGGCTGGTAGACCGGTTTGAAGTGAATCTGGTGATTGCGACCGGCTTCCTGGTGTGGTCGTTGGCCACGGTGGCCACCGGCCTGGTGCCTGGATTCGCCTTGTTGCTGGTGACGCGTCTGGTCCTGGGCATCGGCGAGTCGGTTGCGTTTCCATCGTGCTCAAAGATTCTCGCGCTGCATGTCTCTGAAGAGCGTCGTGGCTTCGCCAACGGCGCCATCATCACCGGCATCCGGTCCGGTCCTGCCATCGGCATGTTTGGCGCTGGACTGCTGATGGCAAAGTACGGTTGGCGGCCAGTGTTTATTGGCATCGGACTAATCAGCCTGGTGTGGCTGCCTGCGTGGAAAAAGTGGATGCCGCACGGTCATGCATTGGGCGGCTCCAGCTTCAGGGGACTGGCTACCATCGCCACCATGTTGCGCAAGCGCTCATTCTGGGGCGCCTCTGCCGGCCACTTTTGCGGAAACTACCTGTTATACGTAATGGTCACCTGGCTTCCGTTCTACCTGGTGCGCGAGCGCCATCTTTCGATGAACGCGATGGCAAGAGTGGCTGGTCTCTACTTCCTGGTAGATGCCACCTCGGCCTTGACCGCCGGTGCGCTTTCAGATCTCTTCATACGCCGTGGCTACACCACGACCCGGGTCAGAAAATCCGTCATGGCCATCGGACATACCACGGGAGCCATCGGCATCGCTGCTTGTGCCCTCGCCGGACCGCACAGCTATCTGCCATGGTTGCTGATCGCGGGAGCGGGATGCGGCACTTCGGCTTCAGGCATCTACGCGTTTTGCCAGATCCTTGCCGGACCGAAAGCGGCGGGCACGTGGACTGGTTTCCAGGGTGGGTTTGGGAATTTCGCGGGAGTGATTGCCCCGGCGCTCACCGGGTTTATCGTGAACCGGTCAGGAAATTTTCGCACCCCATTTCTGATCACCTCTTGCATCGCCCTGGCTGGCGGCGTCGCTTGGGTCTTTGGGGTTGGCCCGGTGGAACCGGTCACCTGGGCTCCGGAGGAGAGCGTTCTGCCGCCTGCTTTCGTGGATTCGATATAGTCCAGGGGCCGAAAAAGATGGGCGCAGCCCAACGATCGACCCTAATCTCCATCCCTCGCTGGTGAACAGAAATAACTGCGGACCCGGTCGACCACAACTCCAGAAACAACAGAGTGCCCTCTTTGAAGGGTACGGGCTTCAGCCCGTACATAATCGGACCTCGTAGCTGAGATGGCTTTAGCCACTGAGGGAGATTGCTCTTCCATCGAAATCGCTGGCATCGACGGCGTTACAGGCTGCAAAAAACACTCACGCTTTGTATCAGGGCACGACTTTCAGTCGTGCCGAAAAAGGCCGATAGGACGAGGGCTTTAAGCCCGTACGTAACAATTATGGAATCAACGTGCCCTTAGGCCCCTGAGGTACTTTTTCCCGGAAGCCTATGGGGCTCTGAGGGGTAGAAAAGAACCGAAGGTCACCCAACGCAGTCAGTCCCGAAGGTCACCCGACGCACTCAGTCCCGAAGGGACGGGACAATCTGTAGCCCGGCACGGGAGTGCCGGGTGGGATTTCACGCAAATCGAGTCCCGAAGGGGACGACACAAGGGGAGTTCTCACGCAAACTCTTCAGCCCATACATAATCGAACCTCGTAGGCGAGCTGGCTTTATGGATGACCGCAAAACGAATGTCCGGGTCAGTCTGTTTCGAGCCAATTTCAAAAAGTGCTTTGTATCAGGGCACGACTTTCAGTCGTGCCGAAAAAGGCCGGTAGGACGAGGGCTTTAGCCCCTGCGCCGCTATTTCCCTCTCACTTCGGCTTCGGCCCGGGTTCGGCAGCACAACCTGCGATGAGGACATTATTCTTGCAGCATGCAATAGCCCCTGAGGATTGCTTGCCTATCATGGATGTCCCGCATCTTCTGCTCCACCTCCTTAACGTCTTAAGCGACGCCTCTCCCCCCATGGCATACACTGGGTCCCGTGCCAACCAACCGGGCATTGCCTAAGCGAGCGGCGACTTTCATCGAGACCATGGATTGCCTTCCGGTCGCCAAACTGCCGGATGGACCGCAGTGGACTTATGAAATCAAACTCGACGGCTATCGGCTCGAAGCAGTACGGACAAGCCGCACCACTACGCTCTATTCTCGCCGGGAGAATGTGCTCAACCAAAGGTTCCCTTACATCGCAACGGCCTTGCAGCATCTTCCCCACGACACGGTGATCGACGGAGAACTGGTAGCCCTCGGCCCCGACGGCCGGCCGGACTTCCATCTCCTGCAAAACGTTCGCTTCGCGGAGTCGCGCATCCTCTACTACGCCTTCGACATCCTGATGCATGAGGGGCGGCGCCTCACAGAGCTTCCACTCCTGGAGCGCCGAGCTATCCTTATCAACGTGGTTGAACCCGGGGAGCACGTCGCGCTGTCTCAGGTCTCTGACCGGCCGGCGGCGGAAATGCTGCAGTTCGTAAAGGACCACGGACTGGAAGGGGTGGTCGCGAAACGCTCTGACAGCGCATACCAGCCTGGTCAGCGAACCGGGCTCTGGAGCAAGTACCGGATCGATCTTCGCCAGGAATTCGTGGTGGGTGGCTACGTCCCAAGCAACCTGGGCATTGATTCGCTGGTGGTGGGCGTCTACCGCGGCAAGGATCTCATCTATGCGGCCCGGGTGCGAGCTGGACTCGTGCCTGCTACCCGCCGTGAGCTCTTCGAGCAGCTGAAGCATTTTGAGACCCCGAGGTGCCCGTTCGTCAATCTCCCTGAAGCGTCGGCCGGCCGCTGGGGTCAGGGGCTTACCGCGGAGAAGATGGAGGAGTGTGTTTGGGTACGACCGGAGGTGGTCGCGGAGATCCAGTTTCTGGAATGGACCGGGGCTGATCATCTGAGACATACCAAATTTGTCAGGCTCAGAGACGACAAGGATCCTTCCAAGGTGATTAAGGAAACTTAATGTAACCATGCACGGCGCGGGGTTTTCGGGCGACGTATGATTATGCTATGGGCACAGCTCATAGCCTGCGCAAGGTAGTGAAGGAGACCAGTAGCTCGACCTGCACGCGCATCATCTTTGTTGAGGATGGCGCCGATGGCCTTGCAGTAAAGGTAAATGAGCATTCGACCGACTGGGTGAAGCCATTCCCCAACACTTCGCAGAAGGTTTCCTCAAAGCCACGCCACAGCCTTGAGGATGCTGAACTGTATGCAAGCGATTTATTTGGGCTTAGTTTGCTGGATGGTTTCGTCCGAGCTCGCTAGCCAGTCACGAACCCAGACCAGTTCAAATGAAACCTTGCACGGTGTCGATAGTTCTGATCTTGGCCGCAGCGCATACGATCACATTTGGCCAGGGCGACGTGCCCGCCTTCTCGGGTACCTGGATGGCTAGTACCGCCAAGATCAGCTACGTCTGCAAGGTGTGGCACTTCTCCAGGACCCATCACTTCCCTGACAGAAGAACCGATAAATGGTGCACGACAATGATCGTTGATGCAAAGAAGCCTGCATTCAACGGTTCCCACCCATCACTTCGACCTCCCGATTAACTCGCGACCGAAGTGCGGTGTTCTCAATGAGGAATTGCGTGCTGATTCGGGAGAGCATGGGGACGAACACTGTGCGGTACACATTGAGCGAGAACGGCCAAATGCTTACGGAAGACGAACGCGAAGTCGCACCAGACAGCAACGAGCACAACGTCTGGGTGCTGAAGCGTGAACCGACCAGACACTGTGATTGAGATCAGGAAGAATATTTCTGGGAGACGCCCATCACCCGATGCGTATTTATCCGCAAAACGGATGTGACAGATGAAATTCCGTCTGCTTGTTTGCCTCACCTTCCAAGTTCTTTTCGGCGCTTGGACGCAAGCCCAGGATCTTTCCGATTCCACGCCCGTCTTGCGCCGCGGCGCCAATCTGGTCCTGGTGCCGACGCTGATAAAGACCAGCAGCGGCGAACCGGTTTTAGGCCTCACTGCCAATGATTTTATCCTTACCGATGACGGGATCGAGCAGAAAATTTCGCTAGAGGAAAACACCGACAGTCAACCGCTGGCACTGGTGATCGTCGTGCAGACTGGCGGTGCGGGTGGCCGCCGCTTGGATAGCTACCGCAGACTCGGTCCGCTTCTCGATTCAATGGTAGGTGCTGTTCATCACCGTGTGGCCGTCGTCGGATTCGACAGTGAGCCACATATCGAGGCAGAGTTCACTCCCGACCTGATCAGCGTTGCGGGAGTGATGGCAAACCTGCAGCCAGGCGACGGTGGAGCCGCCATCCTGGACAGCCTTAGCTTTGCCGTCGACCTGCTGCGCAAACAACCAATCAGCTATCGGCGAGCGATCCTCAGCATCAGCGAGACGCTCGATCACGGCAGCCAGAGCAAGCTCGAAGATGCCTTGCGCGCCATTGACGATACCAATACGACGATCTACAGCCTCGGCTTCTCCACGACGAAGGCCGACATGAAGCACGACGCGGATGAGTTCAACTCCGACCTCACGCCCGCTCCAACGCACGGCTGTTTGGCTAAGGATCAAAGCAACGGGTCAGACACGCATCCTGTCCAGGTTCCGGATGGCAATGGTAACAATCGCGCGATGCAGACTTTCGATTGCCTAAGCCTGCTCACGCCGCCGTTATTCGTTGCGAAGATGGCGGCTATGGCTGCATTGGATGGCATGCACCGC
This sequence comes from uncultured Acidobacteriaceae bacterium, assembly GCA_963788515.1. GTDB lineage: Bacteria > Acidobacteriota > Terriglobia > Terriglobales > Acidobacteriaceae > PALSA-350. Next base: position 254,990 of record CAWBGZ010000010.1, on the reverse strand, counting down.
AATGTTCCAGAGAGCGTCGCCCGACTCACAGGTGGCGAATACTTCAAGTTTGAGAATACGCGCAGTCTGGAGCATGGACTGATCACCATCTCGAACCAAATCCCGAATAGCTACGCTCTCAGCTTCTCGCCCCAGGCGGACAGTCCGGGTATCCACTCGATTGACGTTCGCCTGAAGGACCGCAATGGTCTGCATGTAGACGCTAGAAGGAGTTATTGGGCAGACAGTTCTAACGCCCCGAACTAGTCCGGCAACTGCCTGAAAAGTCGCATTTTTAGTAACTTGCGCGGCTAGGACGAGCACAAGACAGGATGCCTTACTCATGCAAAGCTGGACGAGGACGCGCTGACCCTAAAGAAAGCGTAGCTGCTATCAAGACCTCAGGAGGCACTTCCGTTGGGGCCGTTTTCGTCTGTCGCGATTTTCCCGATCACTTGTCCGCATGCGTGTCCTGCATCGAATTCTTTGCGCTTCCGGCAAACCCCAGAAGTGCTCCCAGGAGCACGTAAGCGATGAAAAGCATGGCCAGGCGCTCTACAAAACTAGGAACGTGCCGGAAAAACCCGAAGAGCACCACAGCAACTCCGCCCAGGAGTAGAGTCCATTCGCGTGCAGTGCCAAAGGTTGTTGTCTCACGATGGACATCTGATCCATTCAGTACGATCTCCGGCAGTAAATGGCGCATCGGGATGAAGACCACCAACGCCCCGAGAGCAACGGTGAGGATGTGCGCGGTTCTTGAGGGGCTGTAGGTTGGCCACTCCGGACAAACAGTGAGGACAACGATGGCGACCACGACAGGTAATATCGTGCGTTTCCATCGCAATGAGCTCAGCGATATCCTGTTTCGTTGTGTAACCAGGATCAACAGCAATGTGGTAATAGTCACAACGGTGAGAGCACCAAGCAATGCGAATACCGACTCGGCGAAACGATTGCCGATCCACGCCTCCGGATTTCGTATCAAAGCAATGATCTCCGCCGCGAATGCAATAAAGATCGCAAAGAGAACTGCCAGTTGTGATCGGACGATGTAGAGGTATCGCAAAGGGGACGATGAATGGTGACCGCTGAACATCCGCAATGTAGAGCCAATTGCGATAAACGCAATGGTGCTAAACGCGAATGCGTTTACCCCATCGCACGGATCCGTGCCAAAAGCCGCGAGAGACACGAATCGGTGGATGATTACGTGAGCGGCGAACAGTCCGAACATAACAAGAGAGTTCCGCCACAGATTGGTCGACTCGCCATTTGCTGTTGAGTTCATTTGTTCGAATCCGGAAGTATCTCTACACATCACGGATAAAACTGGACTCGTAACCGACATCCATTTTCGGACCTGCTGGATTCCTGAGGACGTTTCGCCACGGAATCATCTTTCCGATTGCAATCCCCACAATCGAATCTCGAATCACGCCAAATCGCCGATGCGCTCATTGAGCGTTGTAGGCGTTTGGGTTTTCGAGTTCATTGCGAATCACCGCCCATCCGGAAATTACCCCAAAACGAGTGAAATGGCCGGGTTGGCGACAAACCAGTCGCGCTTGCCCCAGCATAATATTAGGGTGTTCTTTGGGAACCTGCGATGTTCGAGTTCGCATGATTCACCTTGGAAGCGTCGATTCTTCGCAAAGTGCACTGCAATGGCGCGGAACGGCGGTAAGATTGCCTCCATGATCGGCAACGCGCTTGGCACACGGCATCTGAGTCGGCCAATCATCCTCTTCCTGCTCATGGCGCCAGCACACGCACAGTCGTCGCATGGATCGCATACTGCTTTTGAGGTGGCATCCGTCCGACCATCAACAGGGCAGGAAGCGGGCGGTGAAGGCGCGTCACGCTCGGAGATTCAATACGCAGCAGACAGTCTTACAATGCGGAATATCGATCTGCCTGAGATGGTGGAATGGGCTTACGGGCTGGAGCACTACCAGCTTGCGGGTCGAAGCATGCTAGATGGCGGGCGCTATGATGTTCGTTCCCGAGCGGGTGCACCAACCGATGTCGACTCACTCCGACTGATGCTTCAGGATCTGCTTGCAACCCGATTCAGGGTCGAGCTTCATCGTGGGAAGAAGCGCACTTCAGTGTACGAACTGGTGGTGGCTAAGGACGGCCCTAGGCTTCCTAGGGACAAAACAGATTCACTCCCGCCTTCGTACCCGAAAGAGACACTTCCACGAGTGGTGGACGGAGGCTTTGTTTTCACCAATGTGTCGATGACTGACTTCGCGAGGCAATTGACCGAGCTTCGCGGCATCGATCTACCTGTCCTCGATCACACTGGCATCAAGGGAGTATACGACATCACCTTAAAATCGGCGGCACGGGCGCTCTTGGAACCGGATGGACCTTCCCTGTTGACCCTGATCCACGAACAACTCGGACTCAAGCTTGTCTCAGCGAGAGATTTCGTCGATGTGATCGTTGTAGATCGCGCCGAGGCACCTACTGCCAATTGAACCTTCAAGGATCCTGGGGACAAGGATCCTGAGGATCCTGGGGACAGACGAAAAGTACCCGGATGTATCGTACACTGCACCGCACTGCGGCCATTCCTGATGGGTTACGTTTCGTCTGGTCCCTGGAGATAAGGGGGAGATAAGGGGACGCGATAGGACGCGATACCTATCCCCAGAGGAGCGAAGGAAAGCAGTAAATCACGCAGATCAGGCTGTTCCTCTTTTACGGACCTCGGAGCAACTCCCTACTTAACGGCTCAATGAGCGCTTTGCCCTGTAATCGTCAGTCGAGAGAAAGGCGCTTATGCCCGCGCGAACGATGCTGAGGAGATCGCCTTCCAAGCCGCGGAGTCCTCGCGCAGTCTTTTCTCAGTAAAGTCCCGCGACTGACCTCTTGCCACTGCCCGGCCCGTGTGACAAGCTTGCCTATCTACTGGAGGCCATTGTCCGTTGCGCCGTGTCCGTGAGCACTTCGCGGTGACGTTCTTTCTTCTTGCTTCTGCGTGTCTGGTGCGCGCCCAGGTGATTGTCGCGCACAGCGCCGGCGGACCGGCGCGTCTCGATGGTCCCTGGCTTCTCTACGAAGGCGATCCTCCGGGCGGCGAATCCGCCTCGGCCGATCCTGGCCCCGGCCGAACTTACCAGCTCGGCACCGGACCCATTCCGACCCATGGTCCTAAAATCATCTGGCTCCGCGCCACCGTGTCGTCGGACGAACCGCTTTCCAATCCTGCTCTGCTCGTAAATCCCAACGCCAGGGATTGCCAGGTGTTCGTGAACGGGCAGAAAGCCGTTGACTGCAGTAACTGGCCCCGCACAACCAATGCCGCGCGACGCTGGCTGCTGGTGCATCTACCCACCGGTCCCGCCCAGGTCGCGATTCGCATCGTCGGGCCCATCGGTGGACCCGCAGCAATCCCCCATCACGGCGATGTGCTCTTCGGCCGCGCTCCTGTACTCGAAGAAATACGCACAGCCACTGACGCCGCTCATTTGTATCGCGGGTTCCCGGAAGCATTTCTGTGCGTGGGCGAACTCCTCGGCGCGGCGATCCTGCTGCTGGCCTTTCGCCATGACCCCCACGGGCGAGCGTACGTCTGGTTTGCTGCCTTCCTTCTCCTTGATGGGTCGATGTCACTGGAGGCGGTCTTCAATCGGGTTTACCCGCTCCTTCCGCCCTCTACGGGCCCCCTTACGGACGCTCTCGGCATGATCGGCCGCTACGCACCGCTGGTTGGCTTCATCGCGGCTTTCACCGGGGTTCGTCTCAACCGCTGGATGCGCGGTTATCAGATCCTGCTGTTGACCATTCCGGTGCTGTTTGGCCTCCCTTTCTTGAGTGAAAAGTTCGCATGGTTGCCCCAATTACCCCACGAGGCGTTCGCAGGGATGCTGCTGATCGTTCAAGTGCCCTTCATCGTTGGCTCGCTCGGCTTTCTTGGATGGAAATGGAGGCGCGGAAACAGAGAGGCCGGTCTGCTGCTCCCCTCCTTTCTGCTGGGCAGCGCCTTCGAAGTGCTGGGTATAACCATACCCGCATTCCGGAATTTCCACGCCGGACGCTTTCGCTTTACTTATGACGACTTGTCGATGTTCTTCTTCCTGGTCTCGATTGGCCCGGTCCTTTTGTTCCGCCATCGCCGCACCACCCTTGAGCACGAACGGGCAACAGCTGAGCTCGAAGCCGCCCGGGAGATCCAGCAGCGGCTGGTCCCCATATCGATTCCTGCCCTTGCTGGCTGCCACGTTGAAGCCGCGTACCTGCCCGCGCAGGAAGTTGGTGGGGACTTCTACCAGATCCTTCCGCGGCCCGACGGCAGTGTCGTCATTGCGGTGGGCGATGTGAGCGGCAAGGGCTTGAAAGCCGCCATGACGGGAGTCCTTGCCATCGGTGTTCTGCGCACCCTGGCTTTTGAAGGCCTGGGCCCCGCCTCGATCCTGATGCGCCTCAACTCCGAACTGGTGCGCGCCAGCGACGGCGGCTTCGTCACCTGCTTTTGCGGGGTGCTCGACCCCAATGGCAACTTGCGCTTTGCCAATGCCGGGCACGTCGCCCCTTTCTGCAACGGTCGGGAGATCGAGATATCGGGTGCGTTGCCGCTCGGCATCGTTTCCAACACAGAGTACAAAGAAAGCACGCTTGCGCTGGATCCCGGCGATCACCTCACGCTGCTCTCCGACGGCGTTGTGGAAGCGCAAAGTGCAACTGGCGAGCTCTTCGGTTTCGAACGTACTCGTGAAATCAGCGCTCAAACAGCGCATAGCATCGCCGAACAGGCGCAGCGTTTCGGCCAAACCGACGACATCACGGTCCTCACTCTCAACCGTCTCACTCCTGCCTGACCATTCACTGCGGATTCCGGCCAAAACCAAAAGGGCAAAGCGGAGTACTCTCCACGTCCCAATAACCTTTGCCCTGATCTTGCGGCGCCTGGGTGGTGTTGTGGCTTATCTACGACTCTCTAATTTGCAAAGTGTCAGTCCCGTCTGAGCACGAATTGCCGCAGCGGAACGACGGCAAAAGCCCGTTGTGCAGGGTGGCGGCGTGCACCAGTGCCTGGACTTCCGGTTGCCCGCTGCCTGGATAAAGGATCGCATCGTCGCTGCCTGAATCCCGTTGCAGGAGAATCGGCTGAGTTCCGGTGCCGGAAAGACCAACGGAAATAACCCTGCCGTTCCATGAAGGGCAATTCATCCTCAGGATGTTGAGGGGCACGAGGGAAGTGTGCTCGCCGCGCACGCTGTCTCGCATCGCGCTGGTTTCATCGACGCAAAACAATCTGTGTCTACTGGAGACCACAGCGGCGCAAGGACGAAACTCCAAGGCAAACGAAACCCGGAGGCTCTCACGGAGAGCCTCCGGGCTTGAATTGGAATTGAGCAAGCATCATTATTTCTCCGACGCGATCAGCACGACTTCGTCCTTCGATTGGTTCTTTGCCAACTCTGTTTGCCGCGAGTGGATCTGTATCTGGTTGCCGACAGAGCTGTGCCGGTTCCACACTTCGGCGAGGAAATATTGCTGGCCGTAGCGATAGAAAACCAGCTTGGCGTTGGCAGTGGGCTTCTGCGATTGGCATGAAGTCGAAAGAACGAGTGTCCCTGCGTTCGAATTCACGTTGTGGACCGAGATTGTCGGTCCTCCCCAAGGTCCGACCGCCGTGACTTCATACTCGCCGGCCGGAAGCTGGACATTTCCGGCGGTGAATTCGAAGGGCACAGTGATCGTCAGGTGAGTGGTTTGCGCCTGGGCGGCTGCGCTCATCAGCAGCGCCAGGGACATCGCGATTGCGAACAGATTCTTTTTCACGGTAGGTCTCCTTTTTCTGATGGCCGAGCCCTTGCGAACTTGGTCTCACAGTGGAAAGCGGGGAAACCGCCAACTCCCCGCCACCTTCGCAACAAATATTTCCTTGCCTGAAGGGCAGACCGTTACCTGGCCCTCAATTCGACGTGAATTGCGCCTATAATCGCGCGCAACTGGGAGTGGGCACGTTATGGGACCCGATCCGGGCGAAATCACGCAATTGCTGCGGCAATGGGGAACCGGCGACCGGCAGGTGGAGGACAGGCTGTTTGATCTCCTGATGCCGGATCTTCACCAGATTGCCGAACGCTGTTTCCGTCGCGAGCGGCCCGGCAATACCCTCCAGCCAACCGCGCTGGTGAACGAAGCATTCCTTCGCCTGGCGAAGTCAAAGGATCTTCAGTGGCAGGATCGGGGTCATTTCCTCGCGATATCAGCCAGGGCGATGCGTCGTTACCTGATTGACCACGCGCGCGCCCGGCCTGACATTCTGTTTCTCCCCATGGAAGGACTTCCGGAGCGCTTCCTGGGCACCCGAACCCCGTCGGAACTGGTGATTGCGGTTGACGAGTTGCTCAACGATCTGGAGCGGGAATCGCCCTCGAGACGAGCGTTGGTGGAACTCAAGTTCTTCCTGGGGTCAACCGATCAGGAGACCGCCGACGCGCTGGGTATCACGTTGCACACTATGCAGCGGGAGTGGTACCGGGCTCGCCGCTGGCTCTTCGAACGACTGACTGGGGAGCCATGACAAGCAGCCGGGAACAAGACGAACGGGTGATGGAGATACTGGCGGCCGCCCGCCGGAAGCCGGCGGGGGAGCGCGAAGCCTACTTGCAGTCGGCCTGCGCAGGGGACGAAGATCTACGCCGCGAAGTTGTAGATGCGCTCGCGTGGGAAGAACGCATGGGCGGATTCTTGCAGCAGCCGGTGGCCGTGATCGCGGACGGAAATCCGGACTCGGCGGTCACGGGGGCGGTGCAATTTGCCGCGGGGCTGGAGATCGGGCAATACCGCATCGAGTCGAAGCTGGGGGAGGGCGGCATGAGCAGCGTTTGGCTCGCTCTCGATACCCGGCTGGGCCGCCGGGTGGCGATCAAGTTTCTCTCCGACGATCTGGCCGATGCGGAGGCCCGCCGCCGTTTTCAGCGGGAGGCGCAGATGGCCTCTTCGCTGAATCATCCGCACATCGTTACCGTGTATGACATCGGTGAATTTGAGGGGCGGCAGTACCTGGTCACGGAATATGTCGACGGCGGGACGCTGAAGGACTGGATAAAGGAAAAGCGAAGGACGGCGAAGGAAGTCGCCGAGTTGTTGACCGGCGTGGCCGACGGCCTGGCTGCCGCGCATCAGGCGGGCATCCTGCACCGGGATATCAAGCCGATGAACATTCTGGTGGCCAGAAACGGCTACGCCAAGCTGGCCGACTTCGGCCTGGCGAGGCCTGCCGAAAACGGCACGATCGATCTCGCGGCAAGGTTGCCGGAAGGGCCGACGCGCCCGGGGCTCATTCTGGGCACGATCGCCTACATGTCTCCGGAGCAGGCTTCAGGCCAGCCACTGGATTCACGCAGCGACATCTTTTCCTTCGGCGTGGTGCTCTATGAAATGCTCTCGGGCAAGCGCCCGTTTGGCGGCCGGACGGACTTGGAGGTGCTGAAAACCATCACCCACGGCGAATTGCCGCCGTTGAGCGAAGAGGTCCCCGAGGCGTACCGAAACGCGGTTGAGAAGGCCTTGGAGAAGAGTCCGGCGGAGAGATATCAGTCGATGCGGGAGATGGTTGTTGATCTGCGGCGAGGCCAGCGCTCGGAAGAGCTTCTGCATGCACCGCCAAAATCAACGCGTGGGGCAGCCTCAGATAAAGTCTGGTTGAAGATCGGAGCCGGAATATTCGCCATTGCGGTCATCGCCCTTACAGCCGTCGTTGTCTATCGATGGTCGCAGCCGCAGCGGCCGCAGGAGCAGGCGGCCTTGACTGCCGTTCCGTTTACGGCTCTACCCGGACGCGCGACTTCTCCTGCATTCTCGCCCGATGGCTCCAGAATCGCCTTCGCATGGAACGGTGATCCTGCATCCGGTACCAAGGGCTTTGATCTATATGTGAAAGCCATCGGGAGCGAAACTCTTCTGCGCCTGACGCAGCACCCCTCGGACTGGATCAGCCCGGCATGGTCTCCCGATGGTACGCAGATAGCCTTTCACCGCGAAGCCGGTGCTGACATGGGTATCTATGTTGTCCCGGCGCTTGGCGGCCCAGAGCGAAAATTACTTTCGACCCGAATTGCTGGTGAAACCGCCGCGATTATCAGTTGGTCGCCGGACGGCAAGTGGATCGCGCTGGGCGATGCATTGCCGGAAGGGGACCACACAAGGGTCTATCTCCTCTCCACGGACACATTGGAGATCAAGCCGATTCCAGTCAGTCCACAGTGCAATAGCGAACTGGGGCCAGCGTTTTCCCACCATGGCGAGTACCTCGCATACTGGTGTTCTCGAAGCGTGGAGAACGACGACATTTTGTATTCCTTACCGATGTCGGGCGGTCAGCCAAAAATGATTTCTCCACCTTGGGCTTATCCAAATGGGCTGACGTGGTCGGCCGACGACAGGAGGCTCATTTATTCCCTTTATCCCTTTGGAAATGAGACCTCAGCTGAAATCGGTGAAATCAATATCGCGAATGGTTCGATCAAGCAGCTTGCTTTTGCAGGGAGCGCAATGTTGCCCGCAGTTTCCCCAAGGGGCGAAAAGCTTGTCTACAGCTCTCTTTCCACTAGCTTAAGCATCTGGCGCAGGGACCTGCTTCACCCGAAATCTCCGGCGGTAGAACTTATCCCTTCCTCGCGAGCACAGTGGGGTGCTCAATACTCTCCAGACGGAAAGCGGATTGCCTTACAGTCTTTACGCTCTGGCGTGCTGGGTGCCTGGGTCAGCAATGAGGATGGCAGCGACCTGGTGCAAATCTCAATCCCCACTCAACCGAGTGGCAGTCCGCAATGGTCGCCGGACGGTAACAAGATAGCGTTTGACTCTCTTGTCCGGAACCGCTGGGAAATATATGTGGCTGACGTGGCCGAACGGAAGCCCAGAAAACTGGTCACGAATATCTCCAACGTGATCAAACCTCACTGGTCCCGCGATGGAAAGTGGATATATTTTTCATCCAACGAAGTTGGCAGAACGAGAGTCTATCGTTGTCCCGCCTCCGGCGGAGACGCCATTCCACTCTCCAAAGATGCTGATGCGAGCGATCCGCAGGAATCTTTCGATGGGAAGACGGTATATTTTGCAAGTCACGTCGTGAATTCGACGCTGAAGCAAGTAGCTCTGCCCGGGCAGCCCGGCGGGGAATCAATAGTGGATGGATTGCCTCGGCTGAGCAACTACAGCCTTTGGACCCTTTCTCCAGGAGGGGTCTATTTTGTTCCTGCCGAGGCACCCAGATCCGTCCGATACCTGGATTTCGCTACCAGGCAGATACGCTCAATTTTTGAAGTGGACAAGGATTTCGCCAGGCACCTGTCACTCTCTCCCGATGGCCGCTGGATCCTCTATTCACAAATTGACGACGCGAGCGGCGACATCATGCTCGTTGATCACTTTCGATAGAATCCTCCATTCACGGGAGGAACCTGGATTCTTGCTTCCACTCTCATCGCTTAACACCGCCGCCCTTGCCTCGGTCCCATCAAGGTGCGGTTCACATAGCGCTCACGGATTTTTACAGGAGTCGTTCCTCGTGGCGCTAATCCAAAGCAGATATCGACGTCAGCCCCCCAGTACCCCTACCTCGATGAGATTGCAAATGCAATGATCCAGGATCACCGAGCTAGCCGACCTCAATCTATCGCCGATGTAAAGCGAATGCTCATTCAGCGAGGGCACGACTTTGTTGAACAGCAGAAGCTTACGAACTAAAGAGAAGGGTCATACCAAGAGGTGAGCTAACAGACCCCTTGATCGATGATCCGTTAAGGATCGTGACGCGTGACTGGGATTGTGGAGAACTTATTTTGCACCTGAATCAGGCTCCGAACGGGAGTTGGACTCAAACCCTTCGTAACCTGCAGTCTTATGGAGGGGTGGGCCAAGCTCAACCGATGAATGTCGTTATTCAAGGCAACGAATTGAGAATCCCTGCCCCGGAGCATGTCGTTGAAATTGCCTACAACCACGCTCGACGTTGAAGTTCATGCGCCAGACGAAGTTCATGCGCCAGACGGGTCTGGTACTTTGAGAAAGCTGTTTCCGCAAAGCACCAGTCCCGTCTAATTTTGACGAGTAAATTTTCAATGCCGGCCCCAAAGTCATCCTTGGGGAACCGTAGGTTGCATCGCGTTCGATACAACCGGAAGCGGGAATTTTCATGACAGATGGTTCGTATTTATCGCGCGCGAAGCTATCGACTAGGCTGGCGTTCGTTGCCGCGGGTTTCGGTGTAGCTTGCTGGGCTCCCTTAGTGCCTTTCGCAAAGGCCCGCTGCCATCTTGGCGACGACACCATGGGGTTGGTTCTTCTGCTCTTGGGCGCCGGTTCCATCGTTGCGATGCCGCTTGCTGCGAACTTAAGTGCGGGCTTCAGCAGCAAGCCGGTCGTACTCGCAGGTGGAGTAGGACTGGCACTCATACTACCGCTCTTGAGCATCGTATCGTCGCCAATCGCCCTTGGAGTCGCGCTGTTCGCCTTCGGGGCATCTCTGGGATCGTTAGATGTTGCCATGAACCTGCACGCTGTCGATGTGGAGCGCCTCTCTGAGAAACCGCTGATGTCTGGATTTCACGGACTCTTCAGTGTCGGTGGATTTCTGGGGTCAGGAGTCGTGACAGCTCTTCTCTCTCGAGGCATCGCACTCCGGGCAAGTACAATTCTCTGCTCCATGATTCTTGTTTCCCTGATTGTTGTGGCTCTTCCGCGCATGCTCTCGAATCGAGAGAGAACCACGCAGCCTCTCTTTGCCATCCCGAGAGGCGTCGTGCTCGTCATCGCTATCTTCGCGGCAATCTCATTCCTGGTGGAGGGGGCTCTGCTCGACTGGAGTGCTCTTTTGCTTCTGGGCGAGCACCTCGTCTCTGCTGCGCACGGGGGACTGGGATATATGCTCTTCTCCATCGCGATGACATTCAGCCGTTTCGTCGGCGATGGCATCGTAGCGCGATGCGGGAATCGCTTGGTGCTGACCGTTGGTGGGCTGCTAGCGCATTTAGGGTTGTGCGGCCTCATTCTCGCACCGGTCCCATGGATCGGGCTGGTCAGTTTTGTCTTTGTGGGCCTTGGAGCCGCAAACATCGTGCCGATCTTGTTCAGACTCGCGGGCACGCAACACACAATGCCAAAGGGATTGGCCGTTGCCGCCCTCACTACGGCGGGTTACGCGGGACTACTGACAGGACCGGCCGTCATTGGCTTCTTATCCAAGGCAATCGGCTTGCACAATGCGTTCTGGTTTCTCGCAGCCCTTATGGCGTGCGTGCCGATCTTCGCCAAACATGTGACGGCAGAAAATTCTCACTGAACGAGCGGACTGGATAAAGCCTATGAAAGTGCATGTCCGCAATATGGAGAGTCAAATGAAGACGTGCTTGGCGAATATCGTTTCCGTATCGGACGATGTGGACGATGTCTGACAGACGAAATAGTGCCATTTGCGCCGTTGTTTCTGTTCATTGGGAGTCCTGTCCCACATCGCCCTTAGTCGTCTGACCACGAATTTCTAATTTTGGCTAGGAAAGCACTCGGACATTACCACACACACCCACGGCATCGTTGCCGGCAGGAACGAGACTGTTACGAAACGCGCCATAGCTTAACCTGGCCTTGAACCCTGCTTTGACTGTCGCGAGTTCATCGATTGCGAGAAGTCGACCTCACCGGACTGATCTGGCTAGTTTGTGAGATGCCCAGTGTCTCTTGTATCTAGGTCTGTGATCTTCGTCACCGACGCGAATGTTTCTGTCTAGTTAAATGACGGCGAAACAGAGTTGAAAATTGACCCAGTTCCTGCGTGGCCGCCCCCTCAACACCTTTTTCGGCCCCGCGAAAACACGCGGCAACGGCCAACGGAAAGAACAAAAACACTGGGAAGGAAAAACAACGAGCACACCATGACATCGGCGCCCAGCTCCTGGAGAATGGTGCTGTCCTTGTCGGTTCAACTGGTCGGGTGTATTTCAAATAATAAAGAGAGGTTTATGCAGGCAAGAGAAACCGTACTTCAACTATTTCAGAAATGGGAGGCTGGGGATTCTTCAGCCTTCTTTAATGCGTTGGCAGACAATATACAGTGGACTGCCATCGGTACGACTACCATTTCAGGTGTATTGCACAGCAAGGCAGAGTATCTGGCGCATACGTACCAGCCTCTTCAAAAAGTCTTTGGAGGACCAACATCCTGCAAAGTAAAGCGAGTGATCGCTGATGGAGACCTCGTTGTTGTCGAATGGCAAGGCGACACGCCGCTTCTAAAAGGCGGAAGCTATGTTAATGACTATTGCTGGATTATTCGGGTTGAAGATGGCAAATTGGCGGAAGTGACCGGGTATTTCGATACTGCCGCCGTAGACAAGTTGTTTGAGTGAAGGGAGTGGGAAGGGTTACGATACAAAGTCAGCTTGGGAGATGGGGGACGGACGAACAGTGTGTCGGAGATAGATGTGAGAAATGCTCCATAATTGTTGCGGTCTCTGAGGAGATTTTTTAGGATTGGTTGGTGAACAAACGCTTTCGGTCTTGTAGCCACGATCAGCCGTTTTTGCTTCCCCCCTCCCTGCAGGACTGGCTGCCCGAGCATCACCTGGCACGATTCGTTGCCGACGTGATGAACGAGTTGGATTTGTCCTCTATCTACGCCAAGTATGAACGGAGCGATGGACGAGGTTTGTCAGCGTACCATCCTGTGCTCATGGCGCGGTTATTGCTTTACGGTTACTGCATCGGAATCACGAGTTCGCGCAAGATCGAGCAGGCTACTTACGATAGCGTGGCGTTTCGCTATTTGGCCGCCGACCAACATCCCGACCACGATACCTTAGCTTTCTTTCGTCAGGAACATGTGGGGGCGCTGGCGGATTTATTCGTACAAGCCTTGAGGCTTTGTCAAAAGGCTGGCTTAGTGAAGTTGGGCAATGTGTCGATCGACGGCACGAAGATGAAGGCCAACGCCAGCACCCGGCGTTCCGTGAAGCACGAACGGATCAGCGAACGGGAAGAGCATTGGCGCGCCGAGGTTGCGCGATTGCTGAGTCAAGCGCAGCAGACCGACCGTGAAGAAGAGCGGCGCCTCAGCCTGGATCCGGCGGCCAACCAGTTGCCCGATGGGTTAGCAAATGCCCAGAAGCGATTGGAGCGACTGCAGCAAGCAAAGGCTGAGTTAGAGCAGGAAGCACAAGCAGAACTAAAAGCTGCTTTGGAAAATTATTCCCCAAGCAAACCTGGTCCCCGTAAGAAATCGGAGCCGACAAGCCAGCCACCGAAGGATCGCCGCCAGCGGGACAAGGAGAAGAAGAGGCGTCAGCGAGCGAGAAAGAACGCCGCTGCGCCCAGCCGGCAATATAACTTCGTCGATCCTGATTCGCGAGTGATGAAAGACAGCGGAGAGAGAGGATTTGTGCAGGCTTACAACGCACAGATTGCAGTGGACTCGCAGGCTCAGATCATCGTAGCCGCGGAGTTGACCCAGCAACCTATCGACCGGCAGCAATTGTTGCCCATGGTGAAGAGTTTACGCAGTACAGCCCAAGGGGTGCCAACAACGATCACCGCCGATGCAGGCTATTGGGACACAAGCAGCCTTCTCGATCCTGCGGTTAACGGCATTGAAATGCTGGTAGCACCTGACTCCAAACCGCATTTACCAGGCAGCCCTCTTCCGCCCTGTGCTCCGCATAGCCAGGAAGCGTTTCGCATGAGAGAGATTCTGGCCACGCAAGAGGGAAAAGCCCGCTACGCACTTCGACAGACAACGGTGGAACCGGTCTTCGGCCAGATCAAAGAAGCACGTGGCATCCGCAGATTCCGCTTACGAGGCCTGTTGAACGTGACATCAGAGTGGAAGCTTATCTGTGCCACCCACAATCTTCTCAAACTATTCCGCCATCGAATGACTCTGGCTCACGCCTAACGACCCCAACAGAACCACACCGCTTCCCCATCACTCCTACAGCTCATCCCTCTTCACCAGCTCTTAGGCGCTATCCATCGAATTGCGCTCCAAAAAGGCCACTGCCACCTCCTGCCTCGATAATGAAGCAGTTTCTCTCCGACACACTGCGAAATAACCCCCAAATGGATGTCCAGCGTTCCGGGTCCCTCGGCAACAGGCTTCCATCACTAGATTCCCACCACGCAAGATCTTCTATGGCCTGTCCGTCCGCTGCGCTACCGGTAAAGACTTTACTGATGATCGATCGCTCCGGGACCCGCATGTTGGGAAAATCACCAGATTGGAAGCGCGAGCCGCATATTTGGACTGACCTGGGTGGCGCGCAAGACCTCTTTGAGCCTTTCCTGAAAGCCGAGGTCGCCCTGTGCGATGTGTCTCCGCTCTCCGCGCTTCAGGTGAACCAGTTAGCCAAAAAGCGTGGACTCAAGCGAGCGGCGGAGCCGGGAAAGAGTCAGGGAACGTTTTCGTTTGGGGCTTAGTTGAACGTGTGCGTGATTCGGGGATAAGACGGGCGTCATTTGTGCGCCTACCTCGGATTTTTGATGGGGGTTATTCCGTCCGTTCCGCACATAGCCCCAGGTACGGTCAAAACACTAGCATGACTTCAGTATTCGCAAAACGTGCAACTGTTTGTTCGTCAGCCATTTCTCTTCTTTTTCTCCATTTGCACCGTCCAAGGGGGGACGATGCCATTCTGCCGCGCGTAGGCGATGAGTTGGCCCAGGTGTTCGTGCGCGTCGGCAACGAGAATGTAAACAACGTCACCCTCGTTAGCTTGTGGGCCAAGCTTTGGCAGGAGCTTTGCGAAATCCACGTTGCTCATGCCACTGATCGTTTTGTTCACGAAATCCCTGGACTGATTCAGATCCTGGACGATACGATCCTTCTCGGTTGTGGATTTTTCGAACTCGCGCGCTTTAAACCCTGCCGGAGGCTTCGCACCCATCATGCTGAGGATTCCGTACCGCTCTCCAGCAACATGCAGAAATACTTCAGCAAAGGACCGGGTATCGGGTGAAGGGCGCCAGGTGAGCTTGTCGCTCGGGAGTGCCTCGGCGAGATCGACACATTTCTTATTTACGGCCTGCAGGTCGAGAAGGGCTTGGGCTTTCATGTCATAGCTGGGTGCAGTGCGGTCAGTGGAGTTGTCGGCAGTTCGCGCGTGCATTGCGACAGGACTAGCATTCAGGATGCATGCAAGACAAACCAAAGAGAAGATCGGCGTTTTCATTGCTGTCCCCGCTGGAACGAAGTTCTGGAAATCGCCCCGAGGCTAGAGCAGTGGCGGGAAAGAGTCAAGCAGTTCGTGACCAACCGCGTGTTTGGAGGGATGAGTCGCTGCGTGCAGTAGCCCAGCTTCTTCCAGCCCATTCAACGGCTCAGGGCCCGTGCATATGCATCGGGCCACCAGAGTTAGATCTCATCAAGAAGACTTGGCCTTATCTCCCACAGCCCTTGAGACTCAAGTGAGCACACGCTCGGTCACCGCAGACCTCTCCTCGTCATCGCTGCCAACCCCCGCGCGAGAAAGAGCCGGCCACCGTAGGTAATGGGCTCAGTGCGACTGGAGATTCTTGATTTCTTCCTTCAGTTGCTCATTGGACTCACGCAGATCTTGCAGAAAGGGGGAAGTGTGATCCGAAACGAAGAGTCCGCGTGGTTCCCAATTGCTTCACCGGCTTGTTAGGTATTGAGCGAGAGTCGTCTCCAGCGATTCTCTACCTAGTTGGTCTCGCATAGCGAGTATGGTGCCGTCGGGCCCGACCAGAAGAGTATGCGGTAGGCCGATCCAGTCCAAATCGTACTCGTGCGCCGTCTTGCTGTCTTGCCCACCAGGCAAAAAGAGGTTTTTCCAGGGCATGTTCCAACGAGTCGTGCGGAATCGCTTGACCGCTTCGGGCTGCGCGGGACGGACGAAATAACCCCCAAATGGATGTCCAGCGTTCCGGGTGCGAAATAGGATCGCGCTGAGGATTTTGCCGCGCTTAGGCGGTCCGAGGGGGAAGAATGTTGAACAGCCTGAATCTGCGCCCTTTCCTTTCAACGCAAATAAATCACGCAGTCCACCCCGTCCCCAGCTTTTCCCCTAAAATTCACCTTCGCTTCATCATCCAGCCGATGGATATTCCGGTGGCGACGCCTATCGCAATTCCTGTAGCGACGCCTATCGAAAATGTCGCCATCACTGTCTCGACGGGGTGCCGCTGCAGGCGCTTGATTGTGTCATCCATGAGCTCTTCGGCAGTGTCGCCGCCTTGTTTGACGACGCGACGCGTCGCTCCTAAGCTCTCCTCAAGTGCATCTGCAAGGGCAGTTGCCGCCCGCGAAGCCTGCCGCGCTGCTTCGGCAATTTGGTCGCCCGTCCATTCCGCCACTGATTGCGCCATGATGTATTGATCCCCCTCGTCTCTCAGTTCGACTTCGCTTTTGCCTGGTTCCCCAAAGCCACTTTGCCTTCACACGGGACGCCCTTTGCTGAAAGCCGCAATTTGTATGCTACGCCCCGCCATCCAACTATGGAAATGGGAGGGAATCAGAGCATGGTAATGCGTCGACACGACCATGCGGTTCCGCGGGTTAGCGGGGTGTTGTTAGCGGTGGATTTCACGTGCACAGTGTTGGAAACGGTCAGGTATGGTCCGATTTCCTCTCGTTCATCGGGCGCGTCATCATCGGGATTTAGCTCTGCGTGCCTAGGTGGTTATCCCGGGACAGATAACCTGTGGCAGAGCCAAGGCCTTCCTTGAGTCCAAAATCGCTCAGCTTCCTACCAGCTTTCTCGGATTTTTTCGAAGGTATTCTCACCGCAATTACCTTGGGAGGTAAGACTCCTATTCCTTCTGCTGCAAGGCTCCGGCGGGCAATCTACTCTGATTCCGAGAGGATGGATAGGATCGCTAAGGGACAGGAAGACGTGAAAAAATCAGTGAGCGCCGCAGATGAACGCTAAAAACGTGGATGACCTAGAGCGTTTTCCATTGGCGTTCATCCGCATTCATGGGGACGCCCACTGGATGTGCGCTGGGAGGACTACGAGATGCGGAAAGGGCTTACCAGAAAACCACAACCGGACGAGCCCGCGACGCGAGGCAAGAACTACATAACTCCGAGCGGGCTGCAGCGCCTCAAAGATGAGCACCGGTTTCTGCTCACCAGGGACCGCCCGGCCGTGACGGAGGTGGTGACCTGGGCTGCCGGCAACGGCGATCGCAGTGAAAACGCCGACTATCAATACGCCAAGCGGCGGCTGCGGCAGATCGATGGGCGGATTCGCTTTCTCACCAAGCGAATCGAAGCCGCGGAAGTGGTGGACCCGGAAGCTCCGAGAGCGAGGCAGTCGGAGACCAGGGCATTCTTCGGGGCGACCGTGCGCTATGCCAATGCCGCGGGAGCGGAGCGAGTGGTGAGCATCGTAGGCACCGACGAGGTCGATCTCAGCCGCAACCACATCAGTTGGGTGTCACCTCTGGGGCGCGCGTTGATGAAGTCGGCAGCAGGTGACAGCGTCGTTCTCGAAGCGCCGGGCGGGACAGAATACCTGACGGTGCTGGAAGTGCGTTACGAGCGCATTTCTGTGGAACCGTTCCGTGAACCACCTGGATCCGAGCCCTCGGCAAAGGGACTCCCTCGCCGACGCCCACCTGACGAGGGTGATGCGTGACGAAATACCCCCGAATAGCTCGCGGAATTACTTCGTCTGGGGAATATTTCTTTTCGCTCAGGGACGGAGCGGCGGCCA
Source organism: uncultured Acidobacteriaceae bacterium (assembly GCA_963788515.1). Lineage (GTDB taxonomy): Bacteria > Acidobacteriota > Terriglobia > Terriglobales > Acidobacteriaceae > PALSA-350. Next base: position 237,315 of record CAWBGZ010000010.1, on the reverse strand, counting down.
AAGATTCGTGGCCAGGACGGAGTGGACCCTTTCACCGGGGGTGGTATTGTCCTGGGCCGGTTATCCTACCCAACTTCCGGCGCCTTCAATTTGTCTCTTGCGCCGTGGCGAATATGGAGCACGTCAACCCGCTTCCGTTTCTCAACAACACGAAATATGACACGATAGACCTGAGGCTTGTTGCCGTAGAGGAGATGGCGGAGGTGCGCTTTTTCCGGCGTCACGGGGCAGCGGTTTGGCAGTTCTTCCAGGCGGAGAACAGCCTCCTTGAGCCCTCGGTACCACTTCAGTGCTGCATCGGACTCCTCGGCATGGATCTCTCGGTATAGGCTTGCAAAATCGCGCTCTGCTAGGGCAGTGATGTTAACGACGTATGCCATTCTTGGCTTCAAACTCGTCGAAAAACTCTCGGACTGGTCGTGTACGGCCATGTGCTACGTCGTCGAGCCCCTGGCGAATGCCTTCCCCAGCATCGGCGCGCGCGGCAATGTCGAGCAGACGCTGATAGGCTTCGGCGTCCTGCACGACGGCTGCAGCTTTGCCGTTAACCGTGAGCACTACCGGGCGTTTGGTCTTCTTGAGCTGTTTCATAAAGTGGCCGGACGACCGGCGAAATGTAGTCAATGATTGAATGTCACGAGTGATGTCCAGGATATTCACCCCCGATTGTTAGCACCTAATTAGGTGCCAACAGAATACACTATTTGGATAAACGGAAAAGAGCAACGCCCTCTTGGCCGACGCGGTCGAGCCCAACGAGGGATCGAAGAAACGGGCCAGACCATTTCGCTTTCCGCAACGCGCACCCCGAGCGCCCCGCAGCGAACCCCACCCACTGATTCCCAATACCCGCGGGGAGTAACTTCCAGTTAACTCCCCCTTCCTCCTCATGTTTCTTTTCAAAGCTCCTTGTGCGCCACAAACAACCCGTGGGATCGTTAATCCAGCAACCAGCTGAGGAACTCGTAACCACCACAGACCTTTTAACAATAAGCAACCAACGGAGTGACCTTTCATGGCAACCAATCCAAGCCAAATCTCAGAAGACCTCACCGCCCCGTCCCCCTACGTGCCCACCCGCGCCGAAGTAGAACAGGGCCTAACCCAACTGCAAAACCGTCCCTCAAACCCAAACCCGCCACCCGCCCCCGAACAGCCAGAGCCTCCCCCCGCAGCCTCACCTCAACCACCCATCCATCATGAGCTCGAAGAAGCCGCCCTCCACGGACCCGCCGGACGCATCCTCAATTGCCTCGCGCCGCACACCGAAGCGCATCCCGCTGCACTCCTCCTCCAATTCCTCGCGGCCTTCGGCAATCTCATCGGCCCCGGCCCCCACTGCATGGTCGAATCCACCCGCCACGCCCTCAACCTCTTCGTCATCCTCGTCGGCGATTCCAGCAAAGCCCGCAAAGGCACCAGCTGGAACCTCATCGCCAACCTCTTCGCCGGCGTCGACCCAGCCTGGCTCTCCACGCGCGTCAACAGCGCGCGCCTCACCGCCAACGGCCTCGTACGGGCCCTCCGCGATCAGCAGCCGCCCACCGACCGCCGCCTCCTCGCCCTCTCAGAGGAGTTCGCCACCGTCGTCCACTCCCTCAAGCGCGGCAACGGTCACCTCTCGCCCCTGCTCCGTTGCGCCTGGGATAATGGCAACCTCCCCACCCTCGACATGCACCACCAGCTGCGCGCCACCGGCACCCACCTCAGCCTGATCGCGCATATCACCCAGCGGGAGCTCACCCAAACATTCCAGCACTCCCAGGCCCATAACGGCTTCGCCAACCGCTGCCTTTGGACGTGGGTCGAGCGCAGCAACTGCCTCCCCGGCGACGCCGGCGCGCCCCCGGATGAACTATCCGCCATCGCCGGCACACTGCGCAGAGCCGTTGCCTGGGCCACCGCGCGGCCCGAAATCCTCTTTCGCCGCGACCAGGAGGCTCAGGAGCTTTGGGCAGATTGTTATGAGTCGCTCAGTTATCGTGATCCCGGCCTGCGGGGCGTAGCCACCAGCCGTGGCGAGGCCCAGGTCCTGCGTCTCAGCGCCCTCTATGCCGCGCTCGACTGTAGCGAAATCGTCTGCCTCCCCCACCTCAGAGCCGCCTACGCCGTATGGACCTACTGCTACCGAAGCGCCGTCCGCCTTTTCGGCCTGGCTACGGGAGACCCCATCGCCGATCGCATTCGCGAGGCCCTCCAGGCCGCCCCCAACGGCCTCTCCAGGAATCAGATCAATCGTCTCTTCTATGGCCACGTCAGTAGCGAACGCATCGATGCTGCGTTCGAACAACTTGCCGCCTTAGGCGCACTCGCCGCTTACACAGAGCAAACGAGCGGTCGAAGCTTTACCCTCTGGCTGGCCACCCAATACTAGAGCGAACCGCGGATAAGTAGGTCTTATCCCCCTTATCTCGCTTATCGCTCAATCTTTTTCCGCATGAAATCGCCGGCCGGGGGGCTTATCCCTCTTTTCTCTCACAAAGTGCATTCTTTTTTCGGAAAGCTTTACGGAGTTGGCAACGCAACAATGTAATTCAGGAATCTCCGAAAACAACCTATAGGGGGAAACGACCTCAAAACTGGTCAGACGAATGGCTGTCAATGGTGCGCCAGAGTTGTCATCCCGAGAGGTCGTGATTGTTTTGATTTTGAGTTTTTGGCACACTCAACCGGAAGGTTTTTCAAAACTCCCACAACACCGTCATCCTGAGCGAAGCGCCTCACAGATCTACCGCTTAACAAAGGGTTTTTGGCGCGCAGTCGAAGGACCCCGAGGACGCTTGTTGGCCGACGCTCTTTAGAGCTTTCCTGCCACCAAACCTGAACCTGCGGTTTATTTTCCAGTTCCCACGCGGACTCTGAAGCCCGCCCGGTGCCGGAAGGTAAAAGGAAAGGTTAGCCGCAAGGCGAAGCTTTGAATGGAAGCCGCAGGTGAACGGGCGGCCGCAACGATAACGGTCCTAAGGTGGCGAAATTCCTTTTCAGGGTTAAGTTCCGGCCTGCACGAATGGCGTATAGCCAAGCAGTCAGGAGCGCATTCTGAGCTTGCGACTGTCCAAATAAGAAGCGACCGCCGCCGCACGGCCTTCACGATCGGCGAGGGCAACGTAACCATCCGGCCGCACCAGATAAACAGCATCCCGCTTCAGCCCAGCATGGCCCGCCTCCGGACTCCAGGGAAAAACATGCAGCGGCAATCCTCGTTCCTCACACACTCTTCGGATCTCAGAATTAGCCTCACCGTAGACATGCGCCTGCCAAGCCAGCGAAGTCAGAGGTGCGAAGTTCAGCGCCAATTTCACCCAGGGAAGACGGTCGCCGCCGTGCACCTCTCCCGCGCGTCCCTCGCTCAAACTGCTTCCACGATAGTTCACCGCCGTCTGTGAGACCGTGCGAAACATCAAGCGCCGCGCCGCAGTCACCCGGTAAATGGGCGCGAGCAAGAGCGGCACAACGTGCAACCGGATCAGCCGAGCCAACGCGCTCGAGCTGGTGACCGCAGTGAATGCCCGATCCGTGGTCGCAACCAGCCGCCGGGCAAAGGCAATTCGTTCCGGCTCATAGCTGTCGAGCAGCGACGGTTCGGCGCGCCCCTGCAGGACGGCGGCCAGCTTCCATGCAAGGTTCACTGCGTCGCCAATGCCGGTGTTCATCCCTTGTCCACCAACGGGACTATGGATGTGGGCGGCATCCCCGGCCAGAAACGCACGACCCATGCGGAAATGCCCAGCCACGCGATGGTGCACGCGATAAGTGGAGAACCAGTTCACGCGCTCGACGTCAATCGGCATCCACTCGAGTACCCGCCTGCTAACGTCGTTCCACGACAGCTCGTCGTGCTCGTGTTCCGCCTCCTGGCGAACGGTGCCAATGAGCCGCGCTCTCCCTTCGTCCTTCAACGGGAAGACGATGAGAAAGTCGGTTCTATCCAATGCGATATTCAATTCTCCGTTGATCGTCGCTCCGCTCGCCTCCACGTCCGCGACGTAGAAGAGATGTTCATACACCCCACCAGGAAAGCCGATCCGCAGCGCCTCGCGGACCGTGGAGTGCGCTCCATCGCAACCGGCAATGTAGGCAGCCTCGCACGTTTCCAGGTTTCCATCAGGCCCTTTCAGATGGGCGACGACGCGACCCGCGGCATCCTCGAACTTTATGAGCTCGGTGCAGCGTTCGACCTGCACGCCGGCCTCGTTCAAGCGCTCCACCAACAGGCGCTCGTGTTCATCCTGAGGAAAGATGAGCGCGAAAGGAAAGGGGCTGAGTCCTGTACCCATCTCGCCTAGCACGGCATGGGCTGCTCGTTTGCCGGCAACCCACAGATTCGCGGCGATGGTCTTCCGCCCCTGCTCAACCACCGCATCGGCGAGACCAACCTGGCTGTAGAACTCAAGCGTTCGCGCTTGAACAGCCAGCGCCCGAGAAGTCGTCCCTGGCTCGGCCGTCTTGTCGACGATTCTCACCCGCACGCCCATCCGCGACAGCCAAAGGGCCAGCACCAGGCCCGTCGGTCCCGCGCCAACGATGAGGACCTCGATATCGGCAGACTTATTCATCACAATTGAATATCGAAGCCTTAGGAAGACTCGAACATCCCAGTTGGGTATCCGTCGATACTGAACGCATTTTTCGACCGCCTATATTCTTCTATTCCGGCTTCACCCTTCGCCTCCGCCCACCGCGTGAGGGTTCGGCGTTCGTCAACGTATTCAAAGAGCGGAACGCCGTATCCGCAGGAAGTCTGGACCAGGTCAATGGCAAGCAACACGATCTGTCGCGATCCGGGCCGCTCGTCATTCTCAAACGCAGAAGCGAGCAAGTCGGAGTAGGCGACGCTGCCACGAGAGAGAACCTTGCCCTGTCCATAGAGGCGGAGGATCATGGGCGCCCCGGCAAGGGCACAGAACATGATCGTCAAGCGTCCATGGGCACGCAGATGAGCCGCAGTCTCATTGCCACTGCCCGTTTGATCAAGGTAGGCGACGCTGTTCGTGCTAAGGATACGCAAGGCCGCGCCATCTTTCGGAGAAACGTTCACACGTCCCTGGGAAGCAGCGGAAGCGGTGAAGAATATCCGCTGTTGCAATATGAACTCGCGGTGGTGGGGTTCGATACAAGTGAATTGCTTGGCCATGGATGCAGCACCTCGCCGGAAACTCTATTTTAGCGATGTGGTAGGGCGATTCCATTGGTAGCCAATCTCCACCGGCTCGTACTATCCTCAGGTTTGCCCTGGAGGTTCACTGTGCGGAGTTGGGTGAAGGCGTGTGGTCTGGGCGGCGTGCTGCTTGCAGTGTCGGGCGCCTATGCCCATGCCGCCGAGTTTCCTTTTCAGGACCCCTCGCTGCCTATCGAGCAGCGCGTTGCCGACCTGGTAGGGCGCTTGACGCCGGAGGAGAAGGTCTCCCAGATGACCATGACCGCGGCGGCCATTCCACGGTTTGGCATCCCTGAATACACGTGGTGGAACGAGGGGCTGCACGGCGTGGCGCGCTCCGGCATTGCCACCGTCTTTCCCCAGGCGATCGGACTGGCGGCTACCTGGGATACCTCCTTGATGCATTCCGTGGGAGACACCATCTCTACCGAGGCGCGAGCCAAGTATGCCTATGCCTCTGCCCACGACAACCACCGCATCTACTTCGGCCTCACCATCTGGTCGCCCAATATCAATATCTTTCGCGACCCTCGCTGGGGCCGCGGGCAGGAGACCTACGGGGAGGATCCATATCTCACCTCGCGCATGGGCCTCGCCTTTATCACCGGCCTGCAGGGCGGCGATGCCAAATATCTGAAGGTCGTGGCTACGCCCAAACACTTTGCCGTACACAGCGGACCAGAGCAGTCGCGTCACGAGTTCGACGTGAAGCCCTCGCCCCAGGACCTGCAGGCAACGTACCTGCCCGCCTTCCACACCGCCATCGTAGAAGGCAAGGCCGCTTCCACCATGTGTGCCTACAACGCGATCGATGGAGCGCCGGCGTGCGCCAACGACATGCTGCTTAAGAAAACACTGCGCGGCGATTGGAAATTCACCGGCTTTGTCACCTCCGATTGCTGGGCGCTCACAGATATATGGAAGGGGCACAAGTTTGCCTCGGACGAAGAGCATGGCGCAGTACTCGCCCTGCGCGCGGGCACTGACACCAGTTGCGGCCCGGAGTTTGCCAGCCTGAACCAGGCTCTCAAAGACAAGCTGATCACCGAGAGCGAGATCGACACCGCGGTGACGCGGCTATTCACCGCGCGCTTCCGCCTCGGGATGTTCGATCCGCCGCAGGAGGTAGCGTACGCGCGCATCCCGATGAGCGAAGTCGATTCCCAGGCCCACCGCATGCTGGCTCGCCGGGTAGCCCAGGAGTCGATCGTGCTGCTCAAAAACACCAACGGTGTTTTGCCGCTGAGCGAAAAGGGAAAGACGATCGCGGTGATTGGTCCCAATGCCACGGTGCTGGAGTCATTGGAAGGCAATTACAGTGGCCAGCCGTCGCATCCCATCTTGCCTCTCGATGGCATCGAGGAGCGCTTTGGCACCACCGGGAAGGTGCTTTATGCCCAGGGCTCATCGTATGTCTCAGGATTTCCCGTCACCGTGCCGCGTACCGTTTTGCGCAGCGGCAGCGAAGTTGGCCTCAAGGGCGAGTACTTCAACAACGCCGAGTGGCAAGGCCAACCGGTGCTCACCCGCATCGACAAGCAGGTGGATTTTGATTGGGCTGCTACCTCGCCCTCCGATGCCGTGCCCCCGGCCGCCTTCAGCGTGCGCTGGAGCGGATCCATCGCGGTCCCGGGAGCGGGCAGCTATGTCTTTCATATTTCCCCGGAGCATTGCTCCCCTTGCGACGGGGTCGATACCTTCCGGCTTTACCTGGACGACAAGCAGGTATTGGAGACTGGCCGTGACGGCAAAAAGTCTACCGGCCACGACTCCTATACCATGCATTTCGAAAACACCTCACCGCACGCCATCCGTCTGGAGTATGCCCACAACGCTCCCATGTTCGGCGCCGGCATCCACCTGGTGTGGCAGCCGGAAGCAGCGCCCATGCGCGATCAGGCCGTCCAGATCGCCCGTCAAGCCGATGTGGTCATAGCCTTCGTTGGCCTATCGCCGAGCCTGGAAGGCGAAGAGATGCCCGTGCAGTTGGAGGGCTTCCACGGCGGCGATCGCACCAGGATCAATCTGCCGCAACTGCAGGAAGATCTATTGCAGGCCGTGGCAGCAACAGGCAAGCCGCTGGTCGTAGTGCTGATGAATGGAAGCGCCCTGGCCGTGCCGTGGGCGGAGGAGCATGCCGCTGCGATTCTGGAAGCCTGGTATCCGGGCGAAGAGGGCGGCGCCGCTATCGCCGGAACACTTGCCGGTGACGACAATCCGGCGGGCCGCTTGCCGGTGACCTTCTATTCGTCGCTCGATCAGCTTCCCGCCTTCGAGAACTATTCGATGGCTGGCCGCACTTATCGCTATTTCGCTGGACAGCCGCTCTATGGCTTCGGCTATGGCCTCAGTTACACCACCTTCGCCTACAGCCACCTCAAATTGTCGTCACCGCAGATCAAGGCAGGAGACCCTCTCACCGTTGAGGCCGATGTGACCAACACCGGGAAGCGGCAGGGAGATGAGGTAGTCGAGTTCTATCTTCGCGGACCGCAATCCGGCGGCGCGCCCTTGCACGAGCTGCGTTCCTTTGACCGGATCCATCTGCAAGCAGGAGAAAGCAGGCATCTTGTCTTTACGCTGGATGCGGCGCATCTGAGCGAGGTCGATCAGGCCGGGATCCGCGCCGTGCAAGCGGGCAGCTACACTATCTTCCTGGGCGGAGGACAGCCGGGGCAGTCGGCTGGGGTGGAAGGGAAGTTCGCTATGAGCGGCCGGCAGGTCATCACGCCCTGACGCTTGCTTACGAAAGCATTGGGAGCAGCAGGTATCGTAGGCTTGAAACGCTTTTTGGTAATTCTCGTCCTCTTCTGCGCCTCGGGGTGTGGAGCGAGCTTTCGTATTCAGCCCACGGTCGTCTTCGTAGGCGACTCGATCACCTACAACTGGTCGTTGGGCTGGGCGGGTCAGCAGACGACGTTCACCCAAAACAACTGGCTTGACGTGGGCGTTACTGGGCTGACGTCGGGTCAGATCGCCGCGCAATTCGACGCTTATGTGATCGACCTGCAGCCCAAGGCAGTGCATATCCTGGCAGGCACCAATGACGTCTATCCGGGATGGCAGCTCTCCGAGACTTCGAACAACATCCAGACCATGGTGGAAAAGGCGAAGCGGCATCACATCGGCGTGGTGATTGGAACCATCCCGCCGTGGGGCCCAGGAGCGCTCCCTGAAAAGGCCGATCCCAGTCCGCAAAGATTCCAGCGCATTGATCAACTCAATCAATGGATCATCCAGTTCGCGGCGGCGCAAGGTATTCAGGTAGTGGACTACCACTCACTGCTGGAGGCCGCGAATGGAGAGAACTATATTCCAGCGCTAACCGTCGATGGCGTTCATCCCAGCGCTGCCGGTTACGCGGTGATGACGCCGTACACCGAGCAGGCGCTTCAGGCAGCAATGGCCACGCCGGCGGCCCAGCCTTCCATGAATACCTTGCAGTAGACAGCTATAATTGCGCCTTACACGGTCAATTCTCCGCAGCGGCGCGAACCCAATGGGCGAATCTTTGCGTGATGGTCACGCGGGTCATGCTGAATTCCGTCATGCTGAATCCAGGGACAAGAACGATTCATGGATAACAAGGTAATCATCAGCTGTGCCATAACCGGGGCGATCCACACCCCGACCATGTCTCCTTATCTGCCGTTCGCGCCCGAAGACATCGCGCGACAGGCGATTGAGGCGGCGGAAGCCGGCGCCGCCATTCTGCATCTGCACGCACGCGATCCTAAGACGGGAAAGCCGAGTGGAGATCCGGCCGTCTACATGGAGTTTGTGACCGCAACTAAAGCGGCTACCAACGCAGTCATCAACATCACTACCGGCGGTGGAATGACCATGAGCCTCGATCAGCGGCTCGCTCCGGCGCTGCGCATCAAGCCTGAACTGGCGTCGTTCAACATGGGCTCCATCAACTTCGCCATCCATCGCCTGACACGGCGATACAGTGCGTGGAAACACGAGTGGGAAGAGCCGTACCTGGCCGCGACCGAGGACCATATCTTCCGCAATACGTTTGTGGACATGAAGCGCGTGCTGAAGGAACTGGGAGAAGGATGCGGCACCCGGTTCGAATACGAGTGCTACGATCTGGGACATCTCTACAACCTGGCCTATCTTCTGGATGAGAAGTTGGTCGAGCCACCGCTCTTCCTGCAGACGGTCTTTGGCATTCTTGGAGGAATGGGAACCGACGTCGAGCTGCTCAGCTACGTCAAAGCAACCGCCGATCGTCTGTTTGGACCGGAAAACCACCATTGGTCCTCACTTGGCGCCGGACGGCACCAGATGCGGATCGCCACGCTGGCGGCGCTTCTGGGCGGCAACGTCCGCGTTGGCCTCGAAGACAGCCTCTATCTACGCAAGGGCGTCCTGGCCACGTCCAGCGCCGAACAGGTGAAAAAGATCCGCGGCATCCTGGAGGAGCTTTCTTTCGAGATCGCGACCCCCGATGAAGTGAGAAAGAGGCTCCGCCTGAAGGGGCCCGGCCAGGTGGCGATCTAAATGTGGCTGCGCGCCCACATAGTGTTCCTATGCGTTACTGGGGCGGCGACAGGGATCTTTGCCGTGTGGTGGAGCGTTTTCTGGCTCACTCACCGGGGCCAATCGCACTTCTTCTTTGATCCTCAGGACGATTTTCACGCCGCAGCGGGAGATCGTATCTTCCCCAAATCCGCTGAGACCGCTACCTTCGAGCCGATGTTGAAGCACTATATCGGCGTCACGCAGTTGCTGGTCACAATCGCCGCGGCCTCGATTGCGTTCGGCGGCGGTAGTGGCAGCCAGATCTCCACGGCTCCAGTGGCCATCGCGATTGCCAAACTGCTGCTGGCCTGGAGTGTCTTTTACGGGGTGCTCTTTTGTGCTTTGTTGCTATGGCGGTACGATGAATACACGCAGAATATAGAGAGCTACACTTTGCCCTGGCACTCTACCGTCTTCGCCTCCGGCTTCTCCAGCTTGACCTTCTTCACCTTTGGTTTTGTCATGTGGGGATTTGGGCTCGTCTGACTTCCACAAAAGGCTCGCAAGCATGAATTCACATCGAACCGGAAACACCCGCAGGCTGAGTGTCTTCTGCCTGTGGGTAGCGCTTGCACCGACCATCGCGGCCCGCAGCCAGCAAAGCAGTGGCGAGGCTCCTTACGACGTGCTCATTCGCCACGGCCACATCCTCGATGGCACGGGGAATCCGTGGTATGCAGGGGATATCGCGATCCGGGGCGATCGCATTGCTGCCATCGGGTCATTGGAGGGCGCGGAGGCCACGCGCGTCATCGATGCTTCAGGCCTCGTGGTCAGCCCCGGCTTCATCGATATGCTGGGCCAGTCAGAAGAGTCACTGCTGATCGACAACCGCTCCATGAGCAAGCTGTCGCAGGGCATCACCAGCGAAATCACCGGTGAGGGCGGTTCCATCGCGCCGCAAAACGAGCTCACCATTGCACCCCAAAAGATCCTGTTGGAGCACTATCACCTCACCATTGACTGGCACGATCTTGCCGGCTATTTTCGCCGCCTGGAAGCCTCCGGCACTCCCATCAATCTCGGGACCTATGTTGGGGCCGCGCAGGTTCGTGAAGCGGTATTGGGCGACGTGGATCGCGCGCCCACACCGGCGGAGTTGCAGCAGATGGAATCGCTGGTGGCAGCGGCCATGCAACAGGGCGCCCTTGGTGTCTCTACGGCACTCATCTATCCTCCAGGGCATTACGCAACCACGGAGGAGCTGATTGCCCTGGCGAAGGTTGCGTCCCAATACGGCGGCCTCTACGCCTCGCATATGCGCAGCGAAGGGCAAAGCGAAATGGCGGCCATCGATGAGGCCATGCGAATCGGGCGCGAAGCGCATCTCCCGGTAGAGATCTTTCACCTCAAGGTCAGCGGCAAAACGCGCTGGGGTGGGATGAAACAGTTGGTGGCGAAGATTCAGGCGGCGCGGGATTCGGGGCTGGACATCGCCGCGGATATGTATCCCTACGTTGCCGGCGGAACGGCGCTGGCCTCAGCGCTGCCTCCCTGGATGGCCGATGGCGGCATGAACCAATTGCTGCAGCGCTTGCAGGATCCCGCGACGCGCAAACGCATCGTGGCGGATATGTCAGAAGACCACAACGATTGGGAGAATCTCTACCTGGACAGCGGTGGCGGCAGTGGAGTCATGATCTCATCGGTTGTGAATCCAGCGCTCAAGCAGTACGAAGGCAAGACCGTGGCTGAGATGGCAAAGGCCGAGAACAAACCAGAAATGGATGCTTTCTTTGATTTCATCCTTGCCGACAAGGGACAGACGGGCGCGCTCTACTTCATGGCCAACGAGAACGATCTTCAATACGGTCTAAAACAGCCCTGGACCAGCATTGGCCTCGATGCCGGCGAGACCTCACTCGATGGGCCCCTCTTTGAGCCCCATACGCATCCCCGGGCATGGGGAGCAATGCCGCGTTTTCTTGGTCACTACTCCCGCGACCTGCAATTGCTTGACCTGGCCCAGGCCATTCGCAAGATCACTTCCTTGCCCGCGCAGCGCGAGCATCTCACCGGCCGCGGGCTGCTGAAGAGCGGCTTTTACGCCGACGTAACCATCTTCGATCCTGCCGCCATCATCGATACGGCAACCTATGCTGATCCCAACCAGGTTGCGAAGGGGGTCGAGTACGTGTTGGTGAACGGTCAACTCGAATGGGAAAAGGGCCGGTTGACGGGCGCTACCGCCGGCCGTGCCCTGCGCGGCCAGGGCGCCACGCCCCGTTAACTACGCACTGAAAAGTTTCACCATCTTGTCACGCGACGCATCCACATGCACCTGCATCGCATGGCGAGCCTCTGCCGGCTCATGCCTCTCGATGGCGCGCAGAATCTCAGCGTGACCGATCCAGCCCGGAACGGTCTGGGTACATAGAGTATCCAGGCGGGCCACGTAGCCCAGCGTCAGGTTAAGTTGGCCCATCACTCTTTGATTTCCAGCCAGCTCACACAGCCGCAGGTGAAAGGTCTGGTTGGCGGCGAGAATCTGTTCCAGGGTGGCCTCGGGGTCTTTCTCGGGCGCGACAATTGCGGCCAGCTCCTTGATTTGATCGTGACTCGCGGTTTGTGCCAGTTTTTCCGCCGAGTAGCATTCCAGCAGCTTCCGGTAGTCGTACAGATCCACGATGTCACGCACCGATATGGGCGTAACCATGAAGCCCTTCCTGCGGATCCGGGTCAGCCAATGGTCCTGCATCAGCCGAGTGCACGCCTCCCGCACCGGTGTCCGGCTGGTTCCGCATCGCTCGGCGAGATCCGCCTCCGAGAGAAACTCGCCGGGAGGCAGCTTGGCGGTGATCAACCAATCGCGCAGGATGCGATAGACGCGCTCCACCTCTCCCAGTTTGTTGGCTTTTGCCCTGTTTGCTTTCGTCAACAGCAGCTCCCCCCACAGTGCATCCACAGAGAATACTACCGGTATCGTGAGCTTGCTTTGCCGTGCCGCCTGCCCCGCCTGCCCCGGCGTGCCGCGGGGCGTGCCGTGGGACGTCCAGTATGGCGTGTGTCATCATTAGGTAGGCGACCTGACAGGAGTTTTGCGCATGGCGATCCATCAGCGGCTTGCACCCACCCTTGCGGCCATGTTCGGTAGAACCGCGCGCGTTAGCCCACGGGTGTTGCTCTGCGTGGCCGCGTCCACCTCTCTTGCTTTGGCGCAAACCAAACCTGCTCCGCCCGCTCCGGACCGCCTTCCGGACACCTACCAGATCTATTCGCTGCTGATGCCCGGCCAGGTATTTACCGATATGGATTCAGGCCAGCCCTGGGCCATCAGCGACACAACGGTGAACGAGGATGACATGAACCCCAAGCTGGCGCCGGAGGCTACCCTCCAACCGCCGGCGGACAATCCGCGCGCCTTTCGCGAAGCGGTGAACGACTACAACCAGCGCAAGAAAGAACGGCTTGCACTGACGCGGCGTTTCAAACTGCCCCGCGGCTACGTACTGCTGTCGTCCGTCGATACCGCGCAGTTTCGTGCCGCGCGCACCTCCATGGACGCCACCTCTGGTATGAAGTCTGCGTATGCGGATTATCTCGGCATCACGTATTTCAGCGAGGTCTATTTCAACGTTGCGCAAACTGCAGCGCTGGTCTACGTCCTCAATTGGTGCGGTAACTTCTGTGCGCAGGCCGAGTGGGTCTATCTCGAAAAGCAGAACGGCACCTGGGTACGCCGCTCCGGCAAAGCGCCCGCACAAACGTAGAAATTTCGGAGGAGATATGCGGCTTGCCATCCGGGTGTTGGTTTACTTTATGTCAACCGTCGCGGGCCTGGGCTACAGCAACGCACTTGCCCAGAATTCGACGGACGGCCAACCCATCCGGGTGGCGATCGTTGGCCTGGAGCACGGGCATGTCGCCGGCTTCCTGAAGCAGTTTCCCAATCAGCACGACGTGGAGCTGGTGGGTATCGTGGACGCGGATACCGCGCTCTCCCACCGCTACGCGCAGCAGTTTCATCTCGACCCCAGTCTTTTTTATGCGCAGCTGGATGCGATGATAACGGCCCGCCATCCGCAGGCATTGCTGGTCTACACCTCTATCGGTAAGCACCGTCAAGTGATCGAAGCCGCGGCCCAGCACGGGCTCAGCGTGATGGTGGAAAAGCCGCTGACCATGTCGCTCGACGATGCTTTGGCGATTCGTCATGCTGCCAGAGAGCACCACATCCAGGTGCTGGTGAACTATGAGACCACCTGGTACGCAAGCAATCGTGCCGCCTATGACGAAGTGGCCAAGGGCACGCTGGGCGATCTGCGCAGAATCGTGGTGCATGATGGCCACGAGGGGCCCAAGGAGATCGGCGTGCCGCCGGAATTTCTAAAGTGGCTTGAGGACCCGGAGCAGAATGGCGATGGAGCCTTATACGATTTTGGGTGCTATGGCGCGGACCTGGTTACCTGGCTGATGCACGGCGAGTCGCCGATGAGCGTGACTGCTGTGACCCAGACGGATAAACCCCAGATCTATCCCCGGGTGGCGGATGAATCCACGATCATCCTGCGCTATCCCAAAGCCCAGGCGGTTCTGATGGGTTCCTGGAACTGGCCGTTTGGCCGCAAGGATATGGAAGTGTACGGGGCGACCGGGTACTTGATCACAGTGGGGCCGGACCAGGTGCGCGTGCGGACCAAAGGTCAGGCTAAGGAGAGCGAGTCCACCGCTCCGCCGCTGACGCCGCCCAATGACGGATCGCTGCACTACCTTGCCGCGGTGCTTACCGGAACCCTGAAGCCAAGCGGCGACCTGACCTCGCTCGAGACCAACGTGGTCGTGATGCAGATCCTTGACGCGGCCAGGCAGTCCGCGCGCGAGGGCAGGACCATAAAGCTGGTGCCTTTGCCTGAATAAACTCAGCGAACCCGGCCGGCCGCTAACCGTCCACCGCTCCATGAAAGGGACTGGGAAAGGGGCTGGGCGGCAACGGGACCTCTTTTTCGCCGCACGACTAAGTGCGGCCTGCCATGGATGATTTCTGAAGGCAGATATCTGCGCTTCTCTCCGCACATGGAGCACACCACAAATATTGAGCTGGCGGGGAAGCCGTCCGTTCCAGCTAACACGTCGTGGCCGCACTTCTTGCAGCAAACGACGCAGCACTTGGGGAAGGGCAGAGCGCGCATAGCGAATAATATAGGAGAATAAAAGGAGAAGATCAAGGGCGAAGTTTAGGGAAACCTGACCCGGAACCGCTGCAGATAGCGAAAGAGCGCAGCGAAGATAAATTCTCGGCGCTAGACAGCCTTCGGAAAACAAGCTGTTGGCTGGGTGGCCCATTCAAGCCTTCCTTTGGCTTGAGTGGGATAATGGCTCTCGATGTGCCACTTTCCGAGTGCCACGCCGCGCACGGAGACAAAAAATTCCGCAGCGTTCTCTGACCTGCGGGAACTCGGTTCGTACAGAGTTCTCACCCAGACACCTCAGCCCGGACCTACCTTGCTACCAGCAACGTCTTCTTCCCAAAGCCTGTCTAGCTACGGGGGGATGCTGTGACACACCTTCAGGAATCATTGCAACTTCATGATGTTGGCTCAGTTACCTGTAGAAGCTTGGGTTCCGGCCTTCTGGGCCTTGATCCAGCTCTCCGTCCGCGTATCCAGAAGATCGAGGGGCAGCACACCGCCGCTTAACATCTCGTCATGGAAGGTGCGGATGTCGAATTTTGGCCCCAGTTCCTTCTGTGCGCGCGCGCGAAGCTCGAGAAACTTGAGCTGCCCCAGTTTGTAACTCAGGGCCTGCGCCGGCCACGCAATGTAGCGGTCTGTTTCGGACTGGATCATGGGCTCGTCAATGGTGCCCGATTTGCGGAAGAATTCAACCACCTGCTCTCGCGTCCAGCCCTTGGAGTGAATGCCGGTATCGACCACCAGGCGCACCGCGCGAAAACGCTCGCTGGCCAACCGGCCGTAGTCCGAGACAGGATCCTGGTAGAAGCCAACCTCCTTGCCCAGTTGTTCGGAATACAGCGCCCAACCCTCGATATAGCCCGAGTTGAAACTATGCTGGCGGAATTGGGGCAGGCCGGTCATCTGCCGGGCCACAGACTCCTGCATGTGATGGCCGGGAATGCCCTCGTGATAGGCGGTCGCTTCGTCGTTAACGAGGGTGCGATGCGCGAAGTCGGAGGTTTCCACCACCACCCGGCCCGGCCGTTTGCCATCGGGTGTTCCGGGTTGATAGTGCGTGGCCATTGCGGATTGGAACGGTGGAATCGCCTCCACGGTCACGGGCGAGCCGGGAATGTAGGTAAAGAGCTGGGGGAGCTTGGCCTGCATCTGGGCTAGATACTTGCGAAAGTCATCCAGGATCTGCTCAGCGGAGGTGGGAACATACTTCGGATTCGTCTTCAGGGACTCGCTGAAAGAAACCACATCGGAGAATCCTTCCTGGTGCGCGATGGCGAGCATTTCAGCGCCGATTCGATCCATCTCTCGCAAGCCAAGTTGATGGATTTGATCGGGAGTGAGATTGCTTATCGTGGTGCGTTGGCGGATGTCATGCTCGTATCGGGTTTCACCCCCGGGCAGGGAAGTGACGGAGAGAGTGGTGCGGCCATGCGGAGCGTACTCCGTGGCCACCCAGTTGCCGAAAGCCTTGTAGGCCGGCAGCACCTCGCTTTTGACTACCTCTGTAATCTGCTGGGTCAGCCGCTGTTGGTCGGCGGCAGAGATGCTGCTGGGATACTTCTTCGTGGGCAACAGGAATGGGTCTGAGGCGATGACTCCATCGCATTGGCCGGGGATTTTCTCCAGCAGAAAGCGCACCGGCATAAGGTTATCTTTCATGCCTGCGCGCAACACCTCTTCCGTTTGGGTAAAGACTCGCGGAATCTGGTGCAGACGCGCGATGTAGTCTTCGTAGTATTTGACCGTGCTGAACGGAGAGGAGAGAGGAAGATCGGCAAGGTAGGTGTGTGGGCCGCCCATCTGCGAGATGGGCATCTCAAAGTCCTTGAACGCGTAGTCCTCGTTGCGCTGTTCGAGGGTGCGGACAAGAAGTTGGTGAGAGAGAATGTCCTGCTCCGGAAAACCAGTGGTTGAGATGGCGTTGAGGCGAGCCAGGAACTTTTCGTCCGTGGCGTGTTCGCGCTCGACCTCAGCCATCGAAGCGTCATCCAACTGGTCGTTGTAGCGGTAGTCCCCGTAAGAGGTCGCGGTGAGCGGTGAGGCTTTTAGATCGGCCTGATACTGCTCTTCGAAGAGAGCGTTCTGCGCGGCTAGGCGGGATGCCACAGAATCGGGCGCGGCGAGAGAGAGCGACGCAGAAAGCGGCAAGCAGGCGGCCAGCAGAAGGCTGATTGTATCGATACGCATGTAGACAAAAGACTAGCAGAGGCGCAACCCAAGCGTCCCCCAGGACTATCTGGATCGACCAGTCTTTACCAGAGTAGATGCACCAGCGGACGTATCCTGGTGTCGTAGATCTTGCGCACGCCGGCCATCACCTCCGGCGTGAGCGGCGGCAGAGTTGAGGCCAGCGCGTTGTCAGCCACCTGGCTGGGCCGTTTGCCTCCGGGGATAGCGCAGCTGACGGCGTCGAACATGAGTATCCAGCGCAGGGCAAACTGGCTCATGCTCATGCCTTCCGGCACCAGGGCGCGCAGCTCTTCCACGGCCGCCAGTGCCACCGGGTAGTCGACCCCGGAAAAGGTTTCGCCGACATCGAAGCGTTCGCCCTGGCGATTGAAGTTGCGGTGATCGTCCTCGGCAAACTTGCTATCGGCGCTGAACTTGCCTGTGAGCAGACCGCTGGCCAGGGGAACCCGCGCCAGGATGCCCACCTGCCTAAGCTTGGCCTGGGCGAAGAAGAGTTCCGCCGGACGCTGGCGGAAGCAGTTGAAGATGATTTGGACACTCTGCACGTTGGGGTATTCCATCGCCTTCAGAGCCTCTTCCACACGCTCGACGCTGACTCCGTAGAACCGGATTTTGCCTGCCTGCACCAGGTCATCGAGCGTCCCGAAGATCTCGGGGCGGTAATAGGCATCGGTGGGTGGGCAGTGCAGCTGCACCAGGTCGAGGGCCTCGGTCTCCAGGTCGCGCAGGTTGTCTTCGACCCAGGAGGTGAGGTTGGCGCGGCTGTAGCCTTCGACCGTCTGCTTAGCCAAGCGCCGGCCCACCTTGGTGGCCACGAGGATCTCTTCTTTGCGCGTCTTCTTCAGTCGCGCAATCAGGTGGTGGCTGCGGCCACTTCCGTAGACATCTGCGGTGTCGAGAAAATTGATGCCGGAGTCGATCGCCTGGTTGAGCGCACCTAGCGACTCCTCATCACTTACCTGGCCCCATGCGCCTCCAATGGCCCATGCGCCAAAGCTGATCTCTGAGACCTTCCAACCGGTACGTCCGAGCGGGCGATAGTTCATACCCCGATGGTAGCAAACGGAATTGTCAAACCAGGCGCTGTGCCCCGTTTAGATTTGGAGTGCAGCGGGCGAGCACGATGGTCACATCATCCGGCTGTTCGGCCGCGCCGATCCAATCCGCGACTGCGCCAGTGATGATTTCGGTGATGCGTGGCAATGGCTTGTGCCGATGCTCCTTGATTAACGCGACCAAGCGGTCTTCGCCGAACTCGCCGAATTCATTTTCCGGTTCCGTGACTCCGTCGCTATAGGCGACAAAGATATCGCCAGGCTGCATCACGACGGTGGATTCGTCATAGGTGACGCCGTCAAAGAGGCCGACCACCGTGCCGTTGACTTCCAGGGGAAAGGCTTCGCCATTTGCCCGCACAATGATGGGCGGCAAGTGGCCGGCATTGCAGTACCTCAACGCGCGCCCGGTGGGGTCATAGCATCCCAGAAACATGGTGGCGTACTTGGCATCCGGGGTGCTGCGGTAGAGCTGATAGTTCAAGGTAGTCATCAGCATGGCGGGAGCCAGTTGCGATTCGCCACCCCCATCTCCGCGGTAGTACATGCGGGAATCTCCCTGGGACTGAGCTTGATACTGCAGCAGAGCCGGCATCATCACCATTGCGGGCTCCAGCGAATAAGCGCGAACGAAGGCATGCACAGTGGCCATCAGCAGAGCCGCGGAAATTCCTTTCCCGCTAATGTCGCCGACGGCCAGCACCATGCGGTCGGTGCCGAGAGGAATAAAGTCGTAGTAGTCCCCGCTGACCGTGCGCGCCGGCACGCAGACCCCATGAACTTCCAGAGAGGGCAGGTTCGTCACTTCGCCCGGGAAGAGCAGCTCCTGCACCTCGTAGGCGATGCTGAGCTCATTCTCCAGCCGCTGCTTCTCTTTCTGCTCGTCAATGAGTTTGGCCAGCGATCCGGTCATGGAGTTGAATGATCCTTCGAGCGCCGCCATCTGGTCATGGCCGTTGATCTGGATGCGGTGGCTGAGATCGCCACGGTTCACATGCTCGGTGGCCCGATACAGCTCTGCTACCGAGGATGTCATGCTCCGCGACAGGCGGATGCCAATGTATAGGGCAGCCAACTCGATAATTCCGAAGAAAATCGCCACGGCAAACAGTAAATCCCGGAAGATAAGCGCCTTGTCTCCCAGGGTGGCGCACAAGGTGGCGTAAAGCATCGAGGGCCGGGTGGCGACATAGATAATTCCGTTAGCCTGTTTTTCACCCGTCTGCCAGTCCACGACATCGAAAAAAGTCCCAAAGTGCAGCGTTATGTCGAACCAATGGGTACGAGGGGATACCTCACCGGCCTTCACCGGCTTGTGGTCTACCTCAGCACCGTTTTTGCGTTCGATGGGAAGGGGGAGCAAGGTGACCGAGCCCAGGCGTTCGGCTGTCGGCAGGAGCAGGTTTGGGCTGATGGGGATGTCGGAGATCAAGGAAATTCGACGATCTTCGGAGAGCTTGATCGCGCGCAGATGCAGCGCATCATGATCCACTACGAAACCGGTGAAGTCTCCGCTGATAAAACCGGGCACCTGCGCTGGTTGCGCTGCCAGCGGCGCTCCTTCAGTGGAGAGGACGAAACCCTTTCCGCTTTGCGACACGGTGACGGTTCGCCCAGGGAACCTCTCATCGGAAGCCCGGGTGTACTGTTCTGCAATCTGTTCGTTGAGTTTGCCCGAGGCCTCGAGGGGAAACAACTGGGCGGCGAGCGCATCATTCGCCGCTTGCAGGTGGAGCAATTCCGAATGCAAGTCAGAAATGACGACGTAGGTCGCGAATTGGCCGGCAAATAGAATGCTGGCCAGGCCGAACATGAGCAACAGCAGCAGGATCGGCACTACGCCGATGAAGAGGTAGGTGACGATCAAACGATTGCGCAGCCGCCAGAGCAGGGGGCGGTAACCCCAGCGCAAAAGCAGGACCAAGGCAAAAAAGAAGAAGATGAGGGTGACAAGCGTCGCCCATCCGCCCAGGTTCGCCCCCGGCGCCACATCGACCAGCCACAGCAGGAGAGACAATCCGCCCAACCAGACGGTAATGCGGGCCCATTTGCTGCGGGGGCGCAGTATCCGCTTCAACTGGGCCTTCAGAACACTGGATTTCGGTAAGTTAATCGCCATACACAGTTGCAAGAAGAGAAACGCCCGGGCTCCTCGTAGTATAGGCCAGTCGCGGGAGAAGCTCCTTTTTTGCGATGATAGGTACAGAGGCGGTCACGGATGCTGCGGGAACGCGTTATTGGGGAATTTTGGGCCGTGAGGAAGTACTTGTGAAAGAACAGTCTCGCCTCCTTTCACTCATTGAAAGCGGATTTGCGGCACTGCGCATCCTGGTCATCGGCGACGTGATGCTCGATCGCTCCATTTTGGGGGATGTCGACCGGATCTCGCCCGAGGCGCCGGTTCCGGTCCTCCGTTCGGTCCGCACCACGACCGCGCCCGGGGGCGCGGCCAACGTGGCCATGAACCTGGTCGGCCTGGGAGTCAAGGCTGCGCAGGCTGGCTTCTGGGGCAATGATGTCGAAATGCGCGAATTGAGCGCATTGCTTACTACGTCCGGCGTGGATTTCTCAGGCATGATTGTTTCCGGCCAGTCCACCATTTCGAAGACCCGGATCGTATCCCGCAACCAGCAGTTGCTGCGGCTGGACGTGGAGAGTGCTGATCCCCGGCCCGGCGCCGAGCAGCAGGCGTTGCGCGAGCGATCCCTGGAATTGGTGCGCACGGCCGATGCGGTCATTCTCTCTGACTACTCCAAGGGCGCGTTGACCCCACAGCTTTGCCAGGCGGTGATCGCCCTGGCCCGCGAGCGAGGAATCCCGGTATTGGTCGATCCCAAGGGGCCGGACTTTAACAAATATGTCGGTGCCACGACCATCTGCCCTAATCTCCAGGAGCTCGGGCTGGTCACAGGAATTGACCGTCGCAATCTTGAGGAACTGCTCGGAGCGGCGCAGCGGCTGGTCTCTCAGCTTGGTATCGATTACATGACCGTTACCATGAGCGAAAAGGGCATTCGTATCCTCTATCCCGATTCCGTTTTTCATTCTCCAACCCGGGCGCGCGAAGTCTTCGACGTAACCGGCGCCGGTGACACCGTCATCGCCACCCTGGCGGCGTCGCTGGCCGGTGGTCTTGACCCGGAGACTGCCGTCACGCTGGCAAATATTGCCGCGGGGATTGTGGTTGCCAAGACGGGAACCGCACCCATTTCCCGCAACGAGCTGGTGGCTGAGTTCACTGCCTCTACCCAGATGAAAGGGCCGGACAAGATTCTCGATCTGCAACATCTGCTGGTGCGTTTGGCGGAATGGCGCGCGAGCGGCAATCGCATTGTCTTCACCAACGGTTGCTTCGACATTCTGCATGTAGGCCACATCACGCTGCTCGAGCAATGCCGCGAGTTTGGCGACAAGGTCGTTATCGGATTGAACAGCGACGCTTCCGTCAAGGGATTGAAGGGGCCTGCGCGGCCCCTGGTTGGTGAGAACGAGCGGGCGCGCGTTCTGGCTGCCCTGGGCTCGACCGACGCGGTCATTATCTTCGATGAGCCAACCCCGTTTGAGCTCATTCGGTTCGTGCGCCCCGATGTCCTGGTAAAAGGCGGAGACTACGCCACCTCAACCATCGTGGGGGCAGACGATGTGGTCACCTGGGGCGGCCGGGTGGAAATCGTACCCACTGTTAACGGAGTAAGCACCACGAACACAATCCGCAAAATGACCGCAAACCAGTAGCTCACGGTTAGGTCGCGGTGGAAGGTCTATTTTTTCTGAAGGGTACGGGCTTTAGACCGTACATAAGAGAAGCAAAACCGAACGGGCTTTAGCCCCTGAAGCCAGCTCTCCGGTCGAATATGCTGGAGATTTATTCCCTCAGGGGCTAAAGCCCCGATGATTCCGATTGGTTCATGTACGGGCTAAAGCCCGTACCCTTCACTGATTGAGTTTTCCGTAGCCCGTTTAGCTGGCGACGGATGGTTTCCCCTCGAAGCGACATTTTTTCTGTCTGCTCCCGCCGTTAGTCGTTTCTGAGGGTCTCCATCGGATCAATGCTGGCTGCCCGCAGCGCCGGTATCGATGCCGCGAACATGGCCAACAACAAGGTCACCAGCGGTACCGTGCAGAAGGTCAGTGGGTCCAGTGCGCTGATGCCGAACAGGAAGCTGCGCAAAAATCTCGTCAGCAGAGCTGCGGTGACCAAACCGGCGACCGATCCTGCAGCGGCGAGCATCAGGCTCTGCTTCACCACCTCGCTCACAATTTCCCAGCGCATCGCGCCCAGCGCAATTCGAATGCCGATTTCCCGTGTGCGCCAGCTCACGATATAAGCAATCAAACTGTAGACCCCCACTGCGCCGATCAACAGCGCCAACCCGCCAAACGATAGCAAGAGAATCGCGAGCGAGCGCGGAGCCGACACCGATGCAGCTACCACCTCGTTCAGGCTGCGTATGCGGGTCACCGGCACCAGCGGATCCAGCTTGGCCACTGCATTGCGCAGCTCCGCCGCCGCATCAGCAACGCTGACCCGCGTACGGAGCACGACATACATGACTGGCTGTTCACGCGCAATGGTCATCGGGAGATAGATTTCATCCCCATAACCTCCTGACAGACTGCCTTCGTGAGTGTTGCCCACAACGCCTACCACCACGGAAGCCGCGTTCCCGTTCCACACTCCCGGCACCGACTCATCGGTCACATCCAGAATGTGCCTTCCCAGCGGATCCTGATGCGGCCACAACCGTTCTGCCATGCTCTGGTTGATGACCACCGCATGGCTCGCGCCAGACCTATCCTCGTCCGCCAGCAGCCGCCCTTGCTTCAGCTGCATTCCCAAGGTCGCGAAGTAGTCAGGCGACACCATGCGTCCGGTCGCGAGCAAGGCGCCCTGCCGCGCATCCCTGGGGTGGCCCTCGGCGTCATACACGTAGTTGTCATCCCGCCCGCTGAGAGGCAATGAATCGGTGAGAGCGATGGCTTCCATGCCCGCAATACCGCGAACTTCATTGAGCAGGGTCGCAAAGAACTCGCTGCATTTTCCTTTTTGCCGGCACGACGCTGCGTCAAGCGACACTTCCGCCGTCATCACTCGCTCAGTTTGAAATCCCGGATCAACTCGTAACAGCCTGTAGAGACTATGTAGCGTGAGGCCGGCCGCAGTAATCACCACCACGGATAACCCGATCTGTCCAACCACCAGTGCCATCGATAATCGGAACTGTGACGCTCTGCCGGCGACACCGCGGCTGCTGGAGCGCAGCATGCCTTGCAGGTCGGGCGAGGCCATCTTGTGTGCGGGGAAGAGCCCAAAGAGAAATCCGGTCAGCAACGATACGGCTGCGGCGAATAGAAAGACTGGCCAGCGCAGCGAAATCTCGCTCAACCGCGGGGTATCCGCCGGCAGCAATCCCACCAGTCCACGCAAACTCGCAGCCGCCACCAGCAGCCCCGCAATCCCTGCCATGGCGCCCAGCACCAAACTCTCCGATAGCAATTGCCTGATTAATCGGCGCGAAGAAGCACCCAACGCCCCACGCAATGCCATCTCGCGCTGGCGGCCGGCGGCGCGGGCCAGCATCAGGTTCGCCACATTGGCGCAAGCGATCAGCAGAATCAACCCCACCGCGGCAAACAACAACAGCAGGCGAGGCCGGGTTGCGCCTACCTCTGATTCAAGCAGAGATACTACCGTGGCATCCGAGGCCCAGATATCGGGCATCCGCCAGGGAAAAAGAGGCAATAAGACTGCGTGTAATCTGCGCATTTCGGCTTGAGCTTGCGCCGGGGCTATCCCCGCCTTCAGGCGTCCGAATGCATGCAAGTTGAAGTCACGCCAGGGATCGGTTGCATCCCCGCCTTTGAACGCCACTGGGGTTACAAACTGGGTATCCGCGTAAGGGAACCGCACTCCGGCGGGCATGACCCCGATGATCCGCCGCGGAATGCCGTCGATACGAATGGTTCGGCCGATCACATCCGGGTCCTGCCCAAAACGCTGCTGCCAGTAGCCGTAGCTCAGTACCACCACCAGGTCGCGCCCTGCGACAGCCTCGTTCGGCGTAAAGAAGGTGCCCAGCACCGGATGAATGCCTAGCGTATCGAACGCGCTCGCCATCACCTCGGCGGAGAACGCCCGTTCTGAGCTGTCGGTTGTGGCGACATTCGCTTCCGCATCAGCGCCAAAGCCGCTGATAGCACTGAAGGATTCGGAATGCTCGCCTAAGGCGCGAATCCAGCCCTTGGGGAAGAAACTGACATTGCCGGTGCTGTAGCCGATTCGTGCCAACTGGTCCTGTTGTGGAAAGGGCAGTGGGCGAAGCATGATGGAGTCCACCAGCGAAAAGATGGCAGTGTTTGCCCCGATCCCCATCGCCAGCGTCAACACCGCTGTGAGTGTGAATCCAGGCGATTTTCGCAGCTGTCGCAACGCGAACTTCATGTCATTCAGCATCTTGCCCTTTTAGCTGCATTTCGTCCGCCACAACCAGCCGCCTATAAGTCGCCGAAAACAAATGATCGGGTGCGGATTAAGCCTCTTGTTCTGTCCACAACTGAAACCGAGTGTTCGCAATTGAACACTCGGAGCGCAAGATGGGCGGAATAGTCTTAGCGGGCGATGAGACTGGTAATACGGGAACGGTAGCTTCGGCTTACGGGGAGCTTGTGCCCGTCTGACATGGTAACGAAGCACTCTCCGTCGTTTCCGTCGGTGCGAAATTCCTTAACATGCTGGAGATTCACGATCGCCGAACGATGAATCCGCAGGAAAACGTCGGGATCCAATTTGGTCTCGAAATTAGCCATGGTATTGCGCAGCATATGGCTCTCCTTGCCTGCGCAGATCCTCACGTAATTCTCTTCCGCGCCGATCCAACGGATATCCGCGATGGACAAAAAGAGGATTCGTCCCTTGGATCGAAAGACCAGCCGGTTGGTGTACTCCTTAGGTTGCACAGACTTAACCGCCCCATTTGCCCGCCTTCGCTCCTGCTGTTCTCGAGCATGTTGAAGAGCGATGCGCAGCCGCTCCCGGGTAAACGGCTTTAGCAGATAATCGACCGCATGCACCTCGAAGGCTTTCAGAGCGTATTGGTCGTGAGCGGTGGTGAAGATGATACTCGGCAGGTCGATGGGAGAAGCGCAGCTCAGAGCTGAGATGACATCGAAGCCGTCCATACCCGGCATGCGGATATCGAGTAGCAGCACATCGGGTTGCGTGATCTGAACCAGGTCGATAGTTTCCGCGGCGTTGGCTCCTTCGCCCACCACCTCGATGTCCGGTTCCTCGCGCAGGAGTTGCAATAGTTTTTGCCGAGCAAGAACTTCATCATCCGCGATCACTACTTGAAGCGGCATACAAGGGCTCCGCGTGGTCATTGCTTGGACTCTTGTCGATCTCCAGGGGAAGCAGGAAGACGGCAGTTACATCTCCTGCAGCAACCTCCCGGATAGAGAAGCTTTGCCGGCTTCCGTAGTGCAACTGCAAACGGGCCTTCACGTTCGCGATGCCGACGCCCTGCCTTGCCGGGGCAGGGTCGAGTGTGCCCGGAACAGAGCCGACATTGCGGATGGATATGCATAGTGTATCCCCCTCGATGGAAGCCTTTATGGTGATCGTACCTTCTCCAAAGGACCTTGAAATTCCGTGAACATACGCGTTTTCAACAATGGGCTGAAGAATCATAGCGGGCACGAGGGCATCCCACGCCTCAGGGGCCACTTGAATGCAGTGGCGCGCTCGATCGCCGAAACGCAACTGTTGGATCGAGACATAAAGCTGAACAATCTCCATCTCCTCTTGCAGGGGAATTCGTTGCGCTTGACCCTTTGCCAGCGTGATACGCAAAAGGCTGCTCAACCGTTCCAACATTTCGTCGGCGCCGTCAGGGTCCGACCGCATCAGGCCGGAAACGCAGTTCAGGGTGTTGAAAAGGAAGTGGGGGTTGAGCTGCATCTGCAAGGCCTGCAGCCGGGCCTGGACAAGTTGCGACTCGAGGCGCGCCGCCACTCGCTCTCGCTCGCGAAACCGCTGGTAGTAGCCAATGCTGCGAAAAAGAACAAACACGATCCAAAACATGGCTATGTTGGTGATGAGCTCAGAGGACAAATAACGCTCGAGCCGCGCCAGATAGCTGTAGTGTTTGCCCGAAGCCTGGTAGCGAAAGATTGTGACGAAGAGCACTTCCTCAACGATGCTGATGAAAACACTCAAAGGCAAATACTGCAGGAGCATTTGCCGTGGGGAGGCGCGTTGAATACTGGCCCGCAAGTAGCGCCACATACCCAGAAAGATCAGACCCCACAGCAGAAAATGAACGGTCCAACCCAGGAGGACTATCCAAAGGGGAACCTTCCAGCCACCAAGCGACACCTCTGCGAATTCCTGGAGCCCAAATAAGAACGCAAGCCCAACCCACCCCGACAAGAAGATGACCGGGTGCATGAAGAAGGGACCGTTTTGCTCTTTGCCGTGTTTAGTTTGATTGTTTGGCTTGATTCCCAACCTCGCTGTCCACTGTCGGAGCATGCGCCGTAGCATACACCTCCTGGATGGGGAAATACTTCGGATTTAGTTCGTTTTCGAAGACGAATAGATCGTGGTTTGGATGCATTTGCAGCCATTCTGAAGCTTCCTGCTCTAAGGAAGTGGTATCGGCAACGCTCGCGGCAAGTCGCTGGAGCCCAGGACGCAGATAGGTTTCTGCCGGACTGCCGCCTTGTAATACTGCGATGCGAAACCAACGATAGGCTGCTTGTTGATCTTTGGGCAAAAGCCGCCCATCACGGGCCAACAAACCCAGGACCGCGGATGATTGCCAGGAGCCTGCCCCAGCGGCTAGCAGCAGCAGGTTCGTGGCTTCCTGCGGCGCTTGCGGCAGGCTGGGATGGTTGACCAGAAGAAGACCCAGACTATGGATGGCCGTCAGATAGCCGCCATCGGCAGAGAGCCGCAGAAGCCTGGCTTCCGCGGCAAGATCCGGAACCCGGCCAGGGTCATTGGCGTCCAACAGCGCCAGGAAACATTCGGCTTCCGGGTCGTGCTGTTTCACGCCCATTTTGAACCAGGCTTCCGCTGCAACGTAGTCGACGGGAGTGCCCGACCCCAAATAGCTGGCCAACCCAAGGTACGCATCCGCCCGGCCATCCCCTTTCTCCGCTGCAGATTTCAGCAGCCGCAGTGCTTCCTGCGTATCCTGTTTAACTCCGTCACCGCGCATATAGAGTGCTGCCAGGTTCACCTTTGCCTCGGGATAATTTGAGGAGGAGGCTCGTCTGTACCATCGAATGGCCTCAGCCTTATCTTGGGGTACACCGATACCAACGGTATACATATAGCCGAGGTAAAGTTGTGCGGCGGGATTTCCCTGGTCTGCTGCCTTCCGATACCAGTAGGCTGATCGAGTAAGATCTTTTGGCACCCCTCTTCCGACGTAGTAATCAGCCGCCAATTCCAGCTCTTGCTTGACGAATCCTTGCGCCGCTTTTGTCTGTACTTCAGCCACACCAGCGGAATGCTCTTCCGGCGTGTCTGCCTTGGCTTTGGCGCTCATCGTGTACAGCAGACAAAGCGTTAACAACAAAGATAGCAAATGACTGCGCAACGTGAACAAGGTACGTAAGTACATAACATCACCTCACATTTCATTTGCTCCATACTCACGCATGCGCAAGGCCTCTTAAGGCTTGTATGTCGCCTGATTGGAACCTTGATATTCGTTACGTTGGCCACTCATCCCGCGCTCGCAACCTCTCGTCACATATCCAACGATGTTGGTCGACTAACCTTCGCCGCTGGTCAACCCTTTCTCCCGATTTCAGTAAGTGTGCTTAGGGCAAAGCGTGTGATAGAAGCAGGCTGCGAATGGGTCGTCCCTCGCCTGGAACCGCTCGTCACCATTTGGCGGCCATTCGTCACTATTTTCCGCATGACGTACGGCCCCTTCGCCCTTTTACGTAATTCTGGATTCTTTTCTCGAGCTCCACCTGTCCCGGCGGCGCGTGGATGCATGGAAAGCTGGAGCAGCGGTGCCTCCGCCTTGTTTCCGCGTTCATTGGTCACGTTCTTCGCCTGTTCGTCACTTATTGCGCTGCAGACTGCGAGTTGGGCGATGACTTGCGTAACAGTGAGTTCATGCGGAGCGGAGGAATCATGAAAGTTAACTACTCGCGTCTTCTATGGATCTTGATTGCCTTGGTTCTTCTCGTTTACAGCGTGCGTGGCTTCTCCCAGGGCATCGTGACCGGCTCGATTACCGGCACGGTGCAGGATCCAAGCTCCGCGGTGATCGTGGGCGCCAGTATTACCGCCACCCAGGAAAGCACGAACGCTACCTTCAAGACGGTGAGTAACAGTGCGGGAAGCTTTCAGATTCCCGGTATGCCCATCGGTCTGTACATGGTCACGATTCAGGCTCCCGGCTTCATCTCGATCCATATGCAAACCGTCAATGTGACCTCCAGCGCGCAAACTCCACTGGGGGTGCAGACATTAAAGATCGGTAATTCTGAGGCGGTGACAGTGGAGGGCGCGACAGCACTCCTGCAGCCAGATTCAGTGCAGGTCAGCCAAACCTTTGATACGCGGAAGATAGCAAATCTGCCTATCGGGAATGGCTTTGACATCGTCGCGCTCTTCACCCCGGGAGTATCCCCTTCGGGCGGAAACGTTTTTACCAATAACAACGGAGCTGAGTTCTCGACCAACGGCTTGCGCGATCGCAATAACAACTTCGAGTTGGACGGCCAAGCCAACAACGACACCAATATCGGTGGCCCGAATGTCTTCTTTGGCAATCAGGATGCGCTGGCCGAAGTGCAGGTCATCACCAATGACAGCGCCGAATACGGCAAGAACAGCGGCGCGGTCGTCAACTACGTCACCAAGGCGGGCACAAATGCATTCCACGGAACTGGATACGAGTTCTACAACGGCAGTTGGGCGGACTCGCTTGCCAATCAGGATAAAAGCCCCCTGTTTGGATATTGTGTGCCGAACGAAAGTCCCGACGACGGCTGTACGCCACCAACCATACCGCGCTACGTGGATAATCGATGGGGTGGGACGGTGGGCGGCCCTATTCTGAAGGACAAATTGTGGTTCTTCGGTTCTGGTAATTTTGAACACACGCGCACCGGCACGGCGCCCTCCTCGTCTGCTCCCTTCCTTACCCCGACTCCCAACGGAATCCAGCAACTGCAGCAGGCATTCCCAAACAATTCCGCGGTCAGCGCGCTGGCGGCGATTGGTCCTGCGAGCATGACCGTTGGCAATCTCACCTTTGGCACACCGACCACCATGATGGTGCTGGGGCAGCCAATCGAATTCGCTACCGCACGGCGCACCATCGCATCTCCGTTCAACGACTACGAAGGAACCGGACGTGTGGACTATCAGCTCGGCGAACGTGACCGCATCTTTGGCCGCTACATCTATCAGAATGCGGAGAATTTCGGAGTAAACTTCTTTCCGCCCTATGAGGCGGTCACAGGAGGCTTCGTCAATGTACCCGGAACCAGTAACTATGTGGGCGTCGATTGGGCGCACACGTTTAATAACCATTTTCTGAATCAAGGGCGCTATAGCTACTCGCGCTCCACTAGTCTTTTCGAAGGCGGCGGCTTCGGCAGCTGCACCAACGCAGCCATTCTTACCGGTTGCCCTATACGTGTCGATTTTAATGACGGCCAAACGCTCTCCCTGGGCCAGAATCCAGCATGGCCCCAAGGCAGGATTGTGCGCAGTCACCAGCTGCAGGACAATATTTCCTGGCAGGCCGGCAGGCACTTTCTGAAGCTGGGTGGTGAGTATAACCATTATCCGGAGACTGATACGGGGCTGACGTTCGTGAATGGAGATCTGCGCTTCGACAATTTCGGCGAATACATTAACAGTGCCCCTACGGTCACTCTCTATGCGGAAGGACCGTCGACCTATAACCTGGTGTTCAACTACGGCGCCGTCTATCTGCAGGATGACTGGAAAGCCAGCGAGAATCTCACCTTGAGTCTCGGGCTTCGCTACGAGATCCAGAGCCAGCCGCTCAACGGTCTACACGCCTTGACGGTGCAGCGAGAA
Source organism: uncultured Acidobacteriaceae bacterium (assembly GCA_963788515.1). Lineage (GTDB taxonomy): Bacteria > Acidobacteriota > Terriglobia > Terriglobales > Acidobacteriaceae > PALSA-350. Next base: position 207,171 of record CAWBGZ010000010.1, on the reverse strand, counting down.
ACGAACCCAGCCAGCGCCTTCTGGGACCAGTCGCTCCCGCTCAGTCTGCGCACGGTGCAGTCGGTCCCGTTGGACAAGCACAACCTGGGTCCGGTGGTTGGCTTTTCCTGGATGCCTAAGCTGCGTGGACAAGGAAACACCGTGGTTCGCGGCGGCTTCCGCCTCGGCTATGATCCAACCTTCAACAACCCTTTTGTGAACATTGCACAGAGTACTCCGGCAGTGAATGCGGCAACCCTGCAAACCTGCCAAAGCTGCGTGCCATCCACTGGGCAGGGCTCGGCTTTGCGTGCGGTGATCAATCCCCAGGTACCGACAGGAATCAACCCTGGATTCCGCGCTCAGCAAAATGTGGATGCGAAGCTGTTCAATCCCTATACCGAGCAGTGGACCATCGGCCTGCAGCAGGCACTCAACAGAAACGTGGTGGGCGAGATTCGTTACCTGGGCAACCACGCGGTTGGGCTCTTCCAATTGCGTAATGGGAACCCGGCGCTCGGCCCGCTGATCGCGGCCGGTTTTGGAAATGTGATTCCTCCCGGCCTCACGCCGTGCACCACGCCCAACACTCCTGGATTCGCGGCCGGCTACGTCGATTGCAATCGCACCAACCTGCTGACGGTCGGCAATACCGGATATTCCAATTACAGCGGGCTCCAGACCCGCCTGAGCATCGAGCAGTGGCATGGCATTACCGCCGGCCTCACCTACACCTTCAGCAAAGACATGGACAATGTGACGGAGATCTACAACACGTTGACCGGAGGGAATACCAGCGCCTATGCGCAAAGCCCCTTCGATCTGAGCCAGGCAGAACGGGGTTTGAGCGGACTGGATTATCCCAACCTCGCGTCCATTTACATGGTTTTTCAAGTGCCCGTGTTCAAGCAGCAGAATACACTTGCCGGAAAGCTGCTGGGTGGATGGCAGGTGAATCCTGTGTGGAGGTATGCCAGCGGGCAGCCTTACACCGTGATCGAGTCATTGCATAGCGACTATACCGATTATTCCATTCCGTTCGATACTTCGTTGTGCGATCCGGAGCAGGTCTCCGGCTCGACGACATGCCGCCCGATTCTGGCCAATGCAAAGGCGCCCCTCGCCTCGGTCGGCCTATGTTTGAACGCGGCCGCAGGAGATTGCGGACTGGTCGACTACTACAGCACTCCACAATTCACCAACAACCCGGCCTCGACACCAGTGCCGGTCAGCAAACAGAACGTGCATTGGATCGTGAACGACCTAACTGCGGCGCAGCACTACGGCACGCCGTTTGCCGGAGCGGGAAGAAGCCTGCAGCGGGGCGACAGCATAAATACCGCAAACCTGGCGTTGCTGAAAGACTTCAAAATAGGGGAGCGATTTACCTTACAAACCAGGGCCACCGCCTACAACATTATGAATCGTCAATATCGCGCAACGCCGGGGGTTAATATCGACTTCGGTAGTTTCTCGGAGGTCGGTGGATCGTTTGCCAATACCTACTTCAATGCGAACGGCAATAATGAAACCAACTCTGTGTTTTCCGGGATCGACCGCCGCCGGCTTGAGGTCGGGGGCAAGATCATTTTCTAGGTCGCTTCTCCCGCCGAGAAAGGCCTGTGTGCTACCGGCTCTCCTTGCTGTCTGCTGCTTGACGGTCGCGGCGTTTGCTCAAGACACGTCGATGTTCCGGGGAAACCTGGCCCATACCGGCGTGTACGACGCGGTGGGCGCGCCTAAGCTCACCGGGCTTAAATGGAAGTTCCATACTGGCGGTCTCGTCATCTCATCACCGGTGATTGCCCATGGTCTGGTCTACGTGGGCAGCACCGACGGCAATCTTTATGCCGTTGATCTGAATTCCGGCGGGTTGAGGTGGAAGTTCGGGACCAAGGCCCGCGTGGTCTCTTCACCCGCCGTTGCCGGCGGCCTGGTCTACTTTTCAAGCTACGATGGATGGTTCTACGCCGTCGACGCGCTGACCGGAAAGCTCAAGTGGAGGTTTAAGAATGCCGGTGAACGCCGGTTTGCCGCAACACATATTCACGGCTCGCTGCCCGCTGCGGAAACCATGCCTGATACTTTTGACTGCTATCTTTCCTCACCGGCGGTGTGGAAGGGCGCCGTCTATTTTGGCAGCGGCGACGGCAACGTCTATGCCCTCGATGCGGTTACGGGTGCTCTCAAGTGGAAGTTCCAGACCGGCGACGTGGTTCACGCGTCGCCTGCGATCTCGGGCGGTACGCTTTTTATTGGCAGCTGGGACAGTTATTTCTACGGCATCGATGCCGCAACCGGAAAAGAGAAGTGGCGTTTCAAGACCGGGGTGGATCCCGACATTCACAACCAGGTAGGCATCCAGTCCTCCGCAGCCGTTGCCGATGGTACGGTTTATTTTGGATGCCGCGACTCAAACCTCTACGCTGTCGACGCCGCGACCGGGAGAAAACGGTGGTCATTCTCGACTAAAAGCTCATGGGTCATCAGCTCGCCCGCGGTCGTGAACGGCAGGGTCTACTTCGCCACCTCCGACACGGCTCTGTTTTATGCGCTCGACGCAGGGTCAGGAAAACAAATATTCTCACTCAAGTTTCACTTCCCATTCTTTTCCTCCCCCGCCATCGCCGGCAATACGCTCTATATCGGTTCCCATGACGGCAAACTCACGGCCATCAACCTTACGACGCAAACCCGCGCGTGGGATTTCCAAACGGACGGCTCGAGGCAAAGGTTGGCAGCCTTTTCCAAGCCCGACGGAAGCCCCAAATACGAAGCAGCGTTTGCTTCTAATTTCTATGACGACATGGTGGCCGGCGTCGCTCGCATGCAGAGCGTAGGTACGATCCTCTCCTCGCCCGTGATCGCCGGCCGCGTGGTTTATTTCGGGAGCAATGACGGAAACTTGTACGCGGTGACGTAGGTACCGGAGGCTTCATAGTCTCCGCCGTCGTTACAGTTGCGGGGTAGTGTAGTGGAGGGACCTGCGGTTCGCACTATTTCCTCAGACATCGCACCATCATTGCGGCCACAGCACTGAAAAGAGAGACGGCCGCGACCAGCCGAATGGCTCGCTTTGCGTGATGAAGCTCGGCCTGCTCGAACTCCGCTCCAAGCAGGGGCGCCACGATGCGCTCCCCTGCATACGTATTGTCGCCGCCCAGCCGGACTCGCAGGGCTCCCGCCATCGCGCTTTCTGGTTGACCAGCATTCGGGCTCTTGTGTTTTCGGCGGTCACGCCGCCAGACGCGCAAGGCGGATGTGGCACTTGTCTCGCCGCCCATCCCCGCCGCTGTCGCCAAAGCCAGGGCCGTCAGGCGTGCGGGAAAATAGTTGGCCACATCATCCAGACGCGCGGCCACTTTGCCAAAGTAGAAATAGCGTTGGTCGGTGTGCCCGATCATGGAATCCAATGTGTTCACAGCTTTATAAGCCATGGCCATTGGGACGCCGCCGATGGCCATATAAGCCAGGGGCGCCACTATCGCATCGCCCGCGCTCTCGGCTAGCGTCTCGATGACCGCGCGGTTGATCTCGGTCTCACGCAAAGACTGCGTATCCCGGCCGACAATTCTCGACAGTCGCTGCCTTGCGCGGGGCAGATCTTCCTGCTCCAGCGCGCGGGTGACCGCAAGGCTTTCATCGACCAGGTTGCGCGATGCAATGCAGGTCCATCCCAGTAGGATCTCCGTTGCCATGCCTGTCACTGTACTTATTCGATAGGCTATTTCGATCGCTTTCGCGGTGCCGAAGTATGAGGCGCCGACCAGGCCGGCCGTGAGTGCAGCGCCCATCATCAGCTCATCGTTTGCGCTTTGCCCCGGCTGTCGTAGCAGCGATTCCGCAAGCTGGGTGCAGCGTCCCATCCATCGCACGGGGTGCGGAAACCACTCCGGATCCCCCGCGATCCAGTCCAGCAGGCAGGCGGCGGCGATGGCCTGAGCGTGGGTCATTGGTACTTCATCCCGACCCAGCCAAAAATGCGCCGCATGTCCAGCGATTGGCTCACCGCGCGGGCAAGACGATCGAGCGATTCCTGGCGTTGCGCTTTCCAGGGATTGAGCAGGGAGGGAGCCGCCAGTTTGCGGAAGTTGCGCGCGGTCGTAACGAATGCATGACGGAAACAGTCCTCGTCGAAGATTCCGTGCAGGTAGCTGCCGAGTATCTTCCGGTCGGTGCTGATACAGCCATCGCGTTCTCCCGAGCTAAGGGTAGCGAAGGGTTCTGCGCGATCGAGATAGAGCGTCTTACCAACGTGAATCTCATACCCGGCAACCCGGCTTTCAGACAGTGGTTGGCCGAAGAGAAAACCGCCATCGATGGCGCCGGAGCAGATGCGGGTTACCTTTTGCGCCTGCATCGTAGTGCTGATAGGGAGCAGGCCAAGCCCTGGCATGCGGCCCTGTTGCTCGATCCCGAGCGGGTCGGAGAGCTCCCGGCCAAGCATCTGCATTCCGCCGCAGATACCGACCACGAGGCCAAACCGGCTGTGGTTGCGAACCGCCTGATCGAGGCCACCCTCGCGCATCCATTCCAGGTCGCTCATGGTCTGTTTGCTGCCGGGCAGGATGACAACATCTGCGTGTTGCAAAAGCTCAGCTGAGCGGCAGAAGAGCAAATCCACGGAAGGCTCGGCGCGTAGCGAGTCGAAGTCGGTAAAGTTGGAGAACGATGGCAGCGCGACCACGGCGATGCGCAGCGGACGGTCCGGCGTGCTTTGGCTGACGGACCAGCCTGTGCGCGTCACGGGTGGCAGACCAACGCTGTCTTCCTCTTCCAGTACGAGGTCCAGCAGATAGGGAACCACGCCCAGGCAGGGTTTTCCCAGGCGCTCTTCCATCATGCGGACGCCGGGTTCCAGCAGGTTGAGGTCGCCGCGAAATTTATTGATGCAGAAGCCGTGGATGCGATCGCGCTCAACAGGATCCAGCAACTCGACTGTACCCAGCAGGGAAGCGAAGACTCCGCCGCGATCGATGTCACCCACCAGGAGGCAAGCGGCGTCCGCCATTTCTGCCATGCGCATGTTCGCGATGTCGTGCTGCTTCAGGTTGATCTCTGCCGGCGAGCCGGCTCCTTCCAGAATGATCACTTGATAGCAGGATGCCAGTGTCTGATAGCTTTCGCATACCGCGGGCATCAACTCTTCTACTCGCCGCTGATGGTAATCGGCAGCGGAGATCTGCCCCCAGATTTTGCCTCGCACCACCACCTGCGAAGAGCAGTCGCCTGAGGGCTTGATGAGGATAGGATTCATGTGGACCGACGCGGCGATACAGGCCGCTTCTGCCTGCAGCGCCTGGGCGCGGCCGATCTCCAGACCCTCGATCGTCGCGGCTGAGTTCAGCGACATGTTCTGCGATTTGAAAGGAGCGACGCTGTAGCCCTGTTGCGCAAAGATGCGGCAGAGGGCCGCCGTCAACAAAGACTTGCCAACATGAGAGCTGGTGCCAAGAACCATGATGGCGCGCGCTTGGGTCATGACGCTCCTACGGAGGAGTTGTGGCTTGTCTGGAGATCGGATAAAGGGAAGGGCGTACTGCAGATCCCTCGGCTACGCTCGGGATGACAAAGGGGAGGTTGGTCGTCACCCTGGGCTCCTGTGCGTTGGATGATGCAAATCGATAGCGCCCAACGGCTCTTTTCATCCGATACGCGCATTATGGCGTGAATAACCACGCTCCCCCTTGTCATCCCGAGCGTAGCCGAGGGATCTGCATTGCGCCTTCCCTTCTAGCGGCTTCCCATCAACTACCACGCCCTCGACCACTTAGGGCCACGCTTGGTTCCGTCGCGAAGACGCGCATCGATGCCCGCGTTCAGTTCAATCAACCGGCCGAAAAGCCACACCAGGTCAGAGAGGCGATTCAGGTAAGCCAATACCTCCGGCTTGACCTCTTGTCCGCTCTCCGCCAGCCGAACCGCACCGCGCTCCGCGCGCCGGCAGACGGTCCGCGCGACTTCATACGCGGCTGACTCGGTGTGGGCGCCGGGCAGCGACCAATCGCCGAGAATCCCTTCCTTGGCTTCGATCTGATACACCAGCTGAGTCAGAAACTCGACGTCTTCGGCGGTGATGTAAGGTTGCGGCTTGCGGCTCTCCGGCGGCGTCGCCAAAGCAGATCCCAGCCGGAAGAGCGTCTTTTGAATGTGCTCTGTCCAACCCGCGATCTCCTCGTTCTTACAGATACTGCGGGCAAAACCCAGCACGGTGTTCAGCTCATCCACCGTACCGTAGGCCTCTACCCGCAAGTCGGCCTTCGAAATGCGAATCCCGCCGGCAAGCCCGGTCTGTCCTTTATCCCCATGTTTGGTCGCAATACTCATCCCTTTTCTCCTTTCGCCTCACTCATAGCGCACGATGCAGCAGTACGTCCGAGTTTGTTGCCATGCTTCCTCATCAGAGCAACCGCATAGATGCCGCAAGACTACCCGCAATACGCCCCCATGCGTGACCACCGCGATCGGATTGCGGTGATCGCCGAGGAGACGAGCCACCTCCTGCAGGATGCGTGCCTCGAAGGCCTGGAAGCTCTCCCCTGAAGGCGCTGGAACATGGGGATGGCAAGCAATCCACTTCCGCGCGTACTCCGGATCCATCTGTTCAATCTCCGCCCAGCTAAGACCTTCCCATCGCCCGAAATCAATCTCCCGCAGTGCGGGCCGCAGCACCTGCGGTATCTCTCGAACAGCGGCGATAGCCTGCGCAGTCGCGCTGGCACGGCGCAGGTCGCTGCTATAGACAGTTTCGATCGGCTCTGCGGAGAGCAGGCGGGCCAGCGTGGGGAGCTGCGTCCTTCCCTGGGCGTTCAACTCCGGATCGGACTGTCCGCAAAACCGCCCGGCCATCTCTGTCTCCGCATGGCGAATGAATAAGACGCGGCTCATGGCTTCCATACTCCGCAAAGGTACACGGCGATCTCGGTGATCTGCGTGGTGGCGCCAAAGCAATCGCCGGTTACGCCGCCAAACTTGCGCAAGTAAAGGACGCCACCGAGCAGGGACACAGCGATCGCTGCCAGCACCGGAGCAACCGCAGCCTTACGCAAGACAACAACCACGGTGACGATCGTAAAGACAGATCCTGCGATCAGGGAGAACGTAGAAGTTAAACGAGCGATCCGCGCTCCCTGGCCTTCGCTATCGCGAGCAGGCGGAAGGTAGTAGCTGAGGGGCAGGGCCGACCAGCGGCAGAGCACATGGGCCGACACCACGTAGGCAGTGAAGTGCTCCAGCGGCAGTTCAGCCAGCAGCACGCCGCGGCTGAGCAACGAAAGTGCCAGGGCTGCCGCGCCGAAAGTGCCGATGCGGCTGTCATGGAGAATCGCTAATCGCTGTTCCGGATTCCAGCCGCCCAAACTATCCGCGACATCGGCAAGACCATCTTCGTGCAGGCATCCAGTGATGAGCACCAGGTAGAGCAGCACGACGAGTGCGGAGGCGGGCCTACTAAGATGAGGCGAGAGCACTTTCTGCAACAGCGCCGCGCCTGCCCCGATCACCAGGCCCACTAAAGGGAAGAACTTCACTGAGCGCGCCAGGCCGTCGGGCGCGAACGGCACCTGAGGCACCGGAAGCCGCGTGAGAAATTGAAACGCTACCGCTATATCCACTGCAAATCGCGGAGCGCGCAGGCTCATGCAGTAGCTCCACTGATCCCGGCTGAGGCAAAGGTGGCCATCTCCTGATAAAGATGCATGGCTGCTTCGAGCACGGGCATGGCCAGAACCGCGCCCGTACCTTCGCCCAGGCGCATATGCAGGTCGAGGATAGGCTCGATGTCCAGGTGGGCCAGCAGTATCCGGTGCCCCGGCTCCTGAGACTGATGTCCGGCGAACAGGTAAGGCCGCACCGCGGGAGCAAGGCCGCACGCGATGGCTGCGGCCGCAGTGGAGATAAAGCCGTCCATGACGATGGCCATCTGGCGCCGCGCTGCGCCCAGAATCATCCCCGTCATGGCGGCGATTTCAAGGCCGCCGGCACAGCGAAGAATTTTTCGCGGGCCGGCGGGCTGGGAAAAGTGTTGCTTGAGAACCGCTTCCACCGTGCGGCATTTGCGCGCGTGTCCCTCCTCATCAAGCCCCGTCCCTTTGCCGGTGACCAGGCTGGCCCGCATGCCCGTTAGCGCCGCAGTCATGACGCTCGCAGCGGTGGTGTTGCCAATGCCCATTTCGCCCACCGCGATCAGGTTGTTTCCCTTAGCGTAGGCGGCTTCCGCCATGGTCAGGCCGACGGTGAGCGCCGCGGCTACCTCTTCCGGACTCATCGCCGGTTCCCGCAGCATATTCCTGCTGCCCCTGCGCACCTTGCCATCCGTCAGCCCCGCATAGCCGAACAGGTCCGCGTCTACACCAACGTCCACCACCTTCACTTCCACCTGGTTGAGCCGAGCCAGTACATTGATGGCGGCTCCTCCAGAAAGAAAGTTGAGCACCATCTGCTGGGTCACCTTTGCGGGGTAGGCGCTTACTCCTTCTGCAGTGATGCCATGGTCTGCGGCGAAGACGTAGACCGCCTTGCTTGCCGGGCCGGCTATGTTTCCCTGGCGGATAGCGAACCATTGCGCCGCAAGATCTTCCAGGCGTCCCAAACTCCCCAGCGGTTTGGTGAGTGCATCGAGACGAGTCTTCGCCTGGGCCAGATAAGCTTCTGGCGGGGCAACGATCGTCCCAATCACTTCCTCAATATTTGGTTGTACTTCAATGCTCATCGGGCTTCTCTCCGGTAGAACTCGGCGCGCTCAATCAACAGCGGATGACGGTCCGGCGGACATTGAAACGCGTGCTCCAGGATCGAGGGTTTCAGCATCTGCTCCGGGCTTCCGCTAGCTAGGGCCTGTCCCGGACTCAGCAGCAGTACGGTGGAGAAATTCTTATCCACCAGGTGTAGATCGTGCATGGAGGCCAGAATGGTGATGCCCTCATCACGCAGAAAGTGCAGCAGGTCGATCACCTCCACCTGCCTTCCGATATCGAGGTTCTGGGTGGGCTCGTCGAGTAGCAGCAGACGCGGCTGTTGTGCTAACCCGAGTGCGATCTTTACCCGCTGGCGTTCTCCTCCACTGAGCTCGTTGAAGATGCGATGGCGCAGGCCGGACACATCCGCCAGGTCGAGGGCTCGGTCGACAGCCAGGCGATCGCTTCGTCCCGGTCCCCGCAGCATGCCGATGTAGGGGGTACGGCCCTGCTCCACCACCTGCTGCACGGTGAACTCAAACGGGAGCTCAAGTTGCTGCGGCACCAGGGCGATGGTGCGCGCAACTTCTTTTAGGGGTATTGTCTCCATCGGCCGTCCGCGCAGAAGAACCTCCCCCGATGCCGGGCGCAGAACCCCGCCGGCAATACGCAACAGTGTCGTTTTGCCCACGCCGTTGGTGCCGATCAGCGCGCTGCAGCTTCCCTCTTCGAGGTCGAAGCTTGCCTGGCGCAGGACGCTGTTTCCCTGGTAGTCGAAATGCACGCCGCTCAAGCGCAACACGCAGGTCATACGGTATAGCTCCGTTTCATCTTGCGCAGCAGGTAGAGAAAGAAGGGGCCGCCGATAAAGGCCATGAGGATGCCGACCGGCACCTCGGATGGCGCAAAGATGGTCCGCGCCAGGGTATCGGCAAGCATGAGGAAGATGGCCCCCGCTAACGCAGTTACCGGAAGCAGGCGCACATGATCTGGTCCTAACAGGAGCCGTGCAACGTGGGGAACGATGAGCCCGGCAAAGCTGATCATGCCGCCCAGCGAGACCGCTACAGCCGTTAGCAGTGATCCAATGAGAATGATCAACACTCGCGCCGACTCGACTCGGATCCCGAGCTGTTGTGCGTACTCATCGCCCAAAGCCAGGGTATTCAACGTCCGCATCAGGGGCAGCGAAGCCAACGCCGCCAGCCCGAGCAGTGCGGCGCTTATACCTAGTTCGCTCCATGCCGGAATGCTGATCACTCCGTGCAGCCAGGAGATCAAAATACGGTTGCCGGTACCCGTCTTATCAAACAGGTCAAAAAAATAGGTGGTGTTGGTGAACATGGTACTGATGGCAAAGCCGGCCAGCAGAAGGGTGACTACATTGGTCTTGCCTGCCGATCGAGCCAGCGAGTACACCAGCGCCATCGTAGCCGCCGATCCCGCAAAGGCAAGCAATGCGGTGGCGCTGAAACCGAAGACCGACCACTGGGAGAAGAAAAAGATTCCAATGCAGGCGCCGAAGACAGCACCTCCCGAAGATCCGATGACATAAGGGTCGGCGATGGGATTGCGGAAGAGACCCTGAAAGAGAAGACCGGCCAGGGCCAGCGCCGAGCCGACCAGTCCCGATGCCAGCACTCGCGGCAGACGAATGTGAAACAGGATAAGCCGCTGGGTCTCGGTCAGAGGATGATCGCCGAGCATAGCGGCAAAGATCGTCCGGGGCGAGATAGGCACCGCACCGGTCGCGAGCGACGCCAGGGTAACCACCAATAGCGCCACCGTGAGCAGCAGGATCAGGGGCAATGGGCCAATCCTGACTTTTCCGCCTTCGGAGCCCCTGCTCTCGCGGCCGGGGGGCGAAGCCGCTTCTGGCACGCTTGACCCGGAAACCGTGGCTATTTCAATTGCCAAGATTCGCCTCCAAAGCTGATCTTTACTCCGGCTCGAAAGGTGAAGGGAAGCGCCGGGTAACCAAAAGCTTCGCTGTAATGTTCGCTCAAGAGATTCTGTATATCAGTGTAAGCGGTAAGCGATCGCGTGAACTGGTAGCCGCCGCCAAGTTCAAGGCGTTGGTAAACGCCATCCAGGTTGCGGTTGGGCAACAGCAAGCTGTTGCCGAAGTTTGCGTCGGTAAGAAAATCACTATCATCGCGGTGTCCGACCAGTGTGCCCGTAAAGGAGCCATACCATTTCGAGCGGTTGTAGGTAAGTCCGAAGTAACCCGACTGGGGTGCACGGCGGAATGGTCGCGCACCCACCAAGGGGGAGTAGGCGCCGATCGGAACGGTGGGGAAATCAGGGTTGTAGCTAGGTAGGGATTCGCTCGAAAAGGACTGCTGCACAACCGCATCCAGATAGGTATAGCCGCCGCGAGCAAAGAGATAGTTACCAATTTTGTACTCGGTTGCGACCTCCACCCCCTGGGCGCGGAAAGCCTGGGAGTTAACGGCTGCACCATATTGCACCGCCGGGTCATTGGCGGCCGGCAGTCCGAGCGCGAGCAAGGCCGACTGCGGCACGAATTCCACTCCATTGGTAAATTCGTTGTGAAAGTAGGTCAGGGTAACGCGGGCGCGGCCATTCCAAAACTGCTGGTCGACGCCTCCATCGTAAGTTCGGGAGGTCTCTGGACCGATAGGGGACACGTGATATTGCTTGATCAGATCGCTTCCATCGGGCACTGCGGCCAGGATGTCATAAAGAGAGATGCTCTGGTAGTAGATGCTGGGCTCCTTGATGCCTTTGCCGAAGCTGAAATTGAGCTTGGTTCCGCTGAGCCAGTGAGCATTGGTGGGGCGAAAAAGGTAGTAGGCAAGGGAAGCACGAGGCGTGGCCGCGAAGCCGAAGAGTCCATTGTCTTCAAGCCCACTGCCGAGTGTGTAATAGAGACGGTTGCGTGCGTCTCCTTCCAGCTGAACCGTGTAACTGTAGTTGCCCCGTTCGATAGCGGTGGGCAATCCCCCGGAGGTAAGCGTCGAACCCCGCTCGTCCTCATATTTGAACGCCCCCAAGGCAACGATATGCGCATTGACCCGGTAATCGGACAGGGCATACGCGAAGTCCCGCTTACTGGGGGCGAGGTAGCTATTCGGGTACGTTTCACCGTAGCTCTCGCCGTATTGAAAGATTGCCTGGCCGCTTACACGATATCCATTCGCACCCTGTATGTTGACCGGTGCGCCCAGGTAGACGTCCTCGTCCGGGTCGTAGATTCCGGTGGCCGCAAAGTCGTTGTAGTTGTAATTCAAACGCAGGCCGCCGTAGCGTATCTGGTTGTGCCATTTCTCAGTGGTTTGGTTGTTCCAGGCAGCACTGTAGTAGCTGTCATGCTCCCTCACGCTTGCGTCATCCGGAATGCCATAAAGCAGAATGGCATTCGGCTGATCGGCAGCCACAGTTAGATGCCGGATCGTAAAACGCAGATCGTTGGCGGTGTTCGGCGTCCAGCCAAAGTTCCCCGCATAGGTTGCATTGTGAAACTCGTTATAGGGCAGACTGTTTTGCGTCTGCGTCGCGGCGAAAGCGGAGTAATAATCGAAGTGACGAAAGGCGCCGCTCAGCGTGCCCACCTGGCGAAAGCTATTAAAGTTGCCTCCGTCGCCGGAGTAAGTGAGCAACGGAAGCAGGGTGTTGCCGCGAGCCGTGGTCAGGCTCACCACGCCGGCCAGTGCATCGGAGCCGTAGAGCGCGCTGTTCGGCTCCCGCAAGACCTCGATTTTCTCGACGCCGACACTATCGATGTTGGCGAATTCAACCGCTCCCCCTATATCGTCGGCGGGCACTCCGTCGATCATTACCTTATTGGCGTTCACATTGCCGCCCCGTATCGACAAGCCAGTGGTGCCGCCGGTCTGCCCCGCCTGTGTCACTTGAGCACCGGGAATCAGACGCAATGGATCCTGTACCTCGGTCGAGTAACGGTACGCATCCGCGGTCAACACGCTCACCGCTGCGCCCACCTGGGCCTCCGGAGTGGGCGTCCCTGTCGCAGTAACCGTAATTTGCTGGGTTAACGTCTGCGTGGCCAGAGTGATATCTACCTGCGCTCTGCCCGAGGCAGCCACGAAGACTGCATTGCTGGTGGTGGATTGGAAAGTGGGAGCAACCGCACGAACCTGGTATCGAGCGGCTTTTTGCAGGTGGAAGAGATAGCTGCCGGTGGCGTCGGTGGTTGTTTTTGCTGCGACGGATGTGCCGTCGAGTAGCTCCACGCTGGCTGAGACAATGACCGCGCCCAGCGGGTCGGTGATGGTTCCGCGCAAAGTGCCGCTCTCGGCGCCAAAGGTTCTGAACGGCGCCAGCAGCAAGGACAAAACGAGGATGCTTCGCAAAATCGAGCAGTTGATCACGTACGTACCCCCTCGGGTGGGTGAAGCAAGGCCGTTCTCCTGACTTACGCGTCTACAAACCCTGGCTGCCTTCCCGGGACTCATCCCAGTGGCTTTGATCGTCCTTGCCGGGTTCTCAGCGCTTACAGTTACGGGGTAGTGGCGGATTTGCACCGCCTTCTCGTTACCTTGCCGTGGTTGTAGGGAAGAACGGAACCATTCCGTTCTCGCTTCTGTGCTCTATCTAAGGATGAAATTCCTTGGCCAATTCCTCCAATGCGTCGATGGCTACTGGGCTTGGATCCTGTATGCCGCTCGCAACGTAATAAATCCTGCCTGATTGAATTGCCGGAAGGCTGCTCCAGCCGGGCCGGTTCCGCAGTACGCTGATGTCGATCTTTCCCCCGCGGATCAGCAACAGAGCGTCCGGAGCGCGGGTGATCACTGCCTCCAAACTAATCTGTGGCCAGTCGGGCATCAGATCGTCCGTCACGGATTTTGCTCCGGCGGTCTCGAGGATCTCAGTGATGAAGGCGTGCTTGCCGATCGTAATGATGGGGTCATACCAGATAGGGACCAGGACTCGCGGAGCCGGTTTACCTGCGGTGCGCGCTTTGACGGCTTCGATACGTCTCGCCAGGCTCGCATTGAGGGCCGCCGCTTGCCGTCCGCGATTGAGCGCCTCGCCGATGCTCTCAACCGAGTGCAGGATGCCGGCCAGCCCACGTGGATCGACGAGATAAACCGGTATCCCAGCCGCCTCTAACTGGGTCGCTGTTTCCACGGATCCCGGTATCTCGGTCCCTAGTACAAGGTCGGGATGGAAGGAGAGGATGGTCTCGATCGAAGGCTTGATAAGGCTGCCCACGCTCGGTTTTTTCAGCGCTGCGGGGGGATAGGTGGTAAAGTCGCTGACCGCAACTACATCGTCCCCCGATCCCAGCGCGAAGACGGTGTCGGTGACGCTGGGCAGCAGGCAGACCACGCGATGCGGGTGGTCGGGTACCGTTACTTTGCGTCCGCTTTCGTCCGTCAGGATGCGGCTTGCATGAGCCGGCAGAACCCAGACGGTCCAGGCCGTCAGCATCGTGAGCACAACCAAAGCCCGCCTCATGCAGTCGCGCCCTCCTGGGGACCCGCGTCTCCCTGGCCTTTGAGAACCAACGGAAGGCCGGCAACCAGCAAAAGCACGTTGGACGCTACGCGGGCGACGCTCTGGTTCATTTCGCCCAGCAGATCACGAAAGCGCCGGCCGGATGGATAGGCAGGCACGACGCCACTGCCCACCTCATTCGAGACCAACACCACCGGGCAGGGAGGCGACTGGAGGGCGAGGCAGAGAGCCTCAATCGCGCTTTGATCGTCCCCTTGTGCGTCGACCAGATTGGCGGCGAAGAAAGTCAGGCAATCGATGATCATCAGGTCGCAGCCGGGGCCGTGGCTGGTGATTACTTCCGCCAATCGCAGTGGCTCTTCGACGGTTTGCCAGTGTTGCGGCCGGCTGCGCTGGTGGCGCTCGACTTTGCGCTGCATTTCGTCGTCGGCCGGTTGCGCGGTGGCCACAAAGACGACTCGTCCGGCGCGCTCGCCAAGTTGTTGCGCGTAGTGGCTCTTGCCGCTGCGCACACCGCCAAGCACGAGTGTCACCGGATTGCCGCGATTTGACTGCATTGCGTCGCCTCTGGCGCAGGGCAAACCCCTGGCGCGAAGCGGGATAAAATACAAAAGGCAGCGTCCGTGCTAACTAGCAAACTACGTCAGCGAGGTTGCTCTCCAGCTCTCCCATCGAAGCTGAAAACGTGCCCTGGTGGGCATCTGGCCGGTCTCCTGACTTACGCTTCATCGATCTTGAACAGCCTTCCCGGGATTTACATCCCAGTGGCTCCAGCAAATTGGTTCAAGCTCTCGGCGCTTACAGTTACGGGGTAGTGGCGGATTTGCACCGCCTTCCCGAACACCAGATGGGTCAACGATAGCTTGGCCGGTGCTGTGCGTCAATGGGTTGTCATCTGAGTGCGCTATCATGGGACCGTTTCAGCAACCCTTAGCCAGAGCGGCGGAGGAAATTGTGCCCATCTGCCGATGGTTGCGACCGTTGCCGGCTTGATTCAGGGATGGAACTTTTAGGTCGTCTACCAGCCGCAAATCTCGATGCCGGCCGGCCGTGTTTAGAGCTCTTTCAGCAACCATCGTACAGATCGCTTCTGTATCTCGATATACTGCGGAGCCCACATGGCATGGATCGTATGGCCGACCGCGGTAAATACCACACGCCCCTTGCCGAAATCGTAAGCCCACCCGGAGATCGACTTGGTGCCCAGATCCTCGAACCTCAGGCCATCGATATTTTCCGCCTCCAGAATGACGTACTTCGGGTCCTTATCGTAGGTCACGTAGTGCTGCTCATCATTGACGATGAACGGGTCCATCCCTTCCGTGATGGGGTGCTTGTTCGCGCTGGCACGTACCTGGAATGGCCGCAGAGGCGGATGGCTGATGTAGGCACCGCCCATCACCTCGCGGTAGTTTTTCGAGCTGAGCGAGATATGGCTGCAATTGTGAAAAGCATAAAAACCATTTCCTGAGGTCACAAAATCCTTGATCGCTGCTCCCTGTTCCTCGGTGATCCAGGTTACTGGCTTGGGATCAGGGAAGCTCTTCGGAGTTTCCAGGTCTGCCTCATAGGCTGTGTATGCATCCGGTCCAAGATACCCATCGGGCCAGATCATGCCGTCGCGCAGGATCACAAGCAGTTGATAGTTCTTTAGCAGGCTGGCTGAGATCTGGTCGTATTGAATGGTGTAGTCGATCGGAATCTTGAGGTCGTTGAAGACCTTGTCCAGGCTTACGCGAATATAATCCGGGTTGTGGTAACGATCACCGATCAGTGCCAGGGCACGCGGCCTCCCGTTGCTCCGGGCAGATTGCAATTGCACGGCTCCACCCGTGCCCAGGCCTAGCAATCCGGCGCCGGCCACGATGCCTGCTTTCTGAACCAGGGTTCGCCGGGAAAAGTTCGAACGGAAAGATTTCATCTTGCCCCTTCCATCGTGTTCGTTGCGGTCATCCGTTCGTATTATTCGGCTGGCACAAATAGAATGCTCACCGGCGCCGGGACATCGAGCACTTCTCCCGTCGGCTTCAACTGACCGTCTTTGGCATCGACGGCAAAGACAACCATCTGATCGGATTTCTGGTTGGCCGCGACCAGGTATTTGCCCGTTGGATCGATGGCGAAATTTCTGGGAATTTTACCTTGCGTGGGCACGACCTGAACCTTGGTCAGCGTCCCCTTGGCAGGGTCGATGGCAAATACGGTGATGCTGTCGCTACCGCGGTTGGAGGCATATAAGAACCGCCCTGACCGGCCTACTTCGATCTCTGCCGAGTTGTCTTCCCCTTTGAAGTCGGAAGGCAAGGTGGAAATCGTTTGCACTGGTGTCAGCGCCCCCTTTGTCGGATCGTAGGCAAAGACCACAACGCTCGATCCCATCTCGCAAATCGCGTAGGCAAACTTCGCACCCTTGCCAAAGGTAAAATGCCGCGGCCCCAGGCCCGCTTTCACGGTGGCGAACGGAGGATCGTTGGGCGTGAACGTTCCTTTTGCCGCATCGACGCGATAGATCTTGATCTGATCCAGGCCCAGATCGGGTACGAATAGGAAACGATTGTCGGGCGAAAGCACCACCGCATGCGCATGCGGTCCCGTTTGGCGAACCGGGTTCACGCTTCCGCCGCTGTGTTGATCAAAACCCGTCCTTGCACCGATGCTGCCGTCGGCCTGGATAGCAAACGAGGCAACATTCCCGCTTCCGTAGTTGGCGACAAAGAGCATCTTGCCTGTCTTGTCTACCACCAGGTGGCATGAGCCGCCTCCGCCCGCATCCACCTTGTTGAGAAACCTAAGGGCGCCGGTCTTGGGGTTGATGGAGTAGCTGCTGATGGCGCCATTTTTCTTGTAATCGTCGGCTCCCGGTTCCGAACCCATCTCCGTCACTGCGTAGAGGAAGCGGTGCTGCGGGTCCGTAACCACAAAGGAGGGATTGACCAGCTCGGCTGCCAGGCCGGTCGAGGTGAAGTGGCCCGTCTTAGGGTCGAAACGCAAGCCATAGATGCCCTTGCTGGTGGGCCCGGTGTAAGTGCCGACGTACACGAAATAGGAGTTCACTGCTGTCACATCCTTTGCCGCCGCTGCCAGGGCCTGGGGAACCGCCGCCGAGGCGGCCATGAAAAACCCCAGGAGCACCACCCCGAGCCGGGTTCGTAAAATCCGCCCAAGTCCAAACGCCATTTCGTTCTCCTCTTGACTAGTGCCCCTTCACTCCGGTTCAACGTCCCCACTCTTTCTAGACCCAGGTAAGGTAGAACGCAAGAGATTCCAATGCCGCTTGTGCCGCCGGTAATGACGGCGACTTTGCAGTCCAGATCGAACCCGTCCAACCTGCACCCCTAGCGATAGTTCGTATCGTCCACCTGTCGCAGATCCGCGTCATTCATCACCCCAATGGTCACGATCGCGAAGGTGAAGACCTCAGTCCCCGGTTCGAGATGGCCCGCGATGACGCGGTCCGGGGTCGCCAGGGTGATGTGGGGATGGAGCCTGCCGTCGATGACATACCCATTCATGCTCACGATATCCGCGGGTTGGGTGGGATTCTTTACGAAGGTGTCCTCGGTGGGAAGGGTCCGGTTGGTGACCTGATGCACCTGGTAACCGCGAACCGATCCAATCGCCGAAAGAATGACTCCGTTTTGAATGTGCTCCTGCTTCACCATCTTTTGCAGGCCCGCGAGCAGGTCAGTTTTATACTTCAAGCGTAGAATAACCACTCGATCGAAGTGCCCTGTGATGGCGTAGGCGTCGGGAACCTGATCGTTGTTGGCTCTTGCATCCTCAGCAGGACGAGGAATAGTACTCGTCCTGCGGGTTTCCTGAGCGACGGCGATGCCCGCCGTCAGCACAAACAGAAGCAGCATTCTCATACCGTTCTCCTGTTCCGGTACGGGAGAGGGGATCGCGCAGGTCGCAACGCTACCAGCTTCGGCTGGACGGGCAAGACAAAGCAGCCTGCGGCAAAGCCGAAGGAATGGTTAGCGTATGGTCAAGGTTAAAATGCTTCTTTGACGAAATGAGCCGTCTTGACCCCTGCCTTTTCCGTGTAGTAAACGGTCACCTTGGCTGACTTCTCCGTGCCCTTGCCGATGCCCTCGCCCGTATCCTTCGCGGCGTGCTCGGTAAAGTGGAAGGTGTCTACGGAGCCATCCGCAGTCTTGACGGAAATGGTTTTGGCCCCTTTGTCCACATGCTCAACCGTGCCTTTGGTTGCCTTTAATCCGTCGTCTCCAATGTTGTCGAACTCGTGGGCCGTTTCTTTCGTGCCTACGACCGTGTAGTGCACGGC
This sequence comes from uncultured Acidobacteriaceae bacterium, assembly GCA_963788515.1. Lineage (GTDB taxonomy): Bacteria > Acidobacteriota > Terriglobia > Terriglobales > Acidobacteriaceae > PALSA-350. The sequence continues at coordinate 188,781 of CAWBGZ010000010.1, read as the reverse complement.
GACCTTGCTGCCCACCGTGACTCCCTTCACCGTTCCCTTGGCTGCATCCTTAGAGCCGTCGACCGTGACGTCGCCGAGATAGTGAAAAGTGTGTTCGGTGCCGTCCGAGGTTTTTACTACAACGGTCTTGGTACCAGTGTCAACCTTCTCTACTGTGCCGTCCACCGCGTGAACCACGTCGTCAGCGGCGAAACCCAGGGACGTGGATAATGCCAAAGCACTGATCAGGGCTACTGTTTTGAACATGACCATCCTCTTTTCTTAATTAGTAATGTAATAGGCCCGAGTGGCAAGTAAACAACATTTCTTATATCACCTCGGAACCATGACTCCGGCTACTAACCGCTGCCGGGTGCTAAAGGAACATCAACCCCCATTGACCGCCCCGAGACCTTATGACCAAAGAATGGGGGCGACGAAGGCGGGGGATCTAGCGCTTGAGCGGTGGACCCAGGAATTCAACTGCCCAGGGCACACCAAACGCGTTCAGCGTAGCCCGGTCAGAATGTGGTGATGCGAGAACTGCTGCAAGCCCCAGAAAGAAGCGCTCCGCATCCATTGCCGGCAACATCATGACCAACTGTCTGGAGGGCTTATCCGATACATTGAGGAAGGCGTGAGCAGCACCCCCCGGGACGCAGACCACATCGCCGGCCTGGGCCTCGAAACGGTTGCCGTCGACCTCGAACAAGTAGGCGCCCTCCATAACACGGAAGACTTCCGCCTCCCGATGACGGTGCAGCGGTGGTCCAAAGCCGGCGGCGTTTACCGTCTCCATCATGGTGATCGCCCCGCTTAACGTCTCGGCGGGAAGGCGGACGGTAAGTTCAAGCCCCAGCTCTGGAATCCTGACCGCTTCGGCGGTTTGTGGCGTGGAGTGGAATGGCCGGTTTGGCATGAAGTGACTCCTGAGGTACGGGGGCTAGTTCTTCTCCGTCTCCTGCAGAAACGCGACCAGGTAATCCTTCCACACCGCGGCCATGGTGTGAGTGCCGTGTCCGCGGGTAGCATCGGAGACCGGAATAAGAGTGAACTTAGCGTGCGGTATGCGCGTGACCATCTTTTGCGCAATGTCTAGTTCGGGCGGGTTGATAAAGTCATCGGCGGAATTGATCCAGAGCACGGGCGCGGTAATCGTATTGAGCTTAGGCTCCGGGTTGTAGTTGCGCGAGGCATTCACGTAATAGAGGAAGTTGTTGGCGTCGGTGTCGGCGATAAGGACGTCCAGCGTGCGATCGACGTACTGCTCGGCCAGGGTGCGGGTAGGGAAATTCTTCTGCATCTGCAGCGGCGCGGAGCCGGCAATGACGACCAGGTCATTGGCGCCGCGGAGGCCCTCGACGGGTTCCGTGGTGTAGTCGCCTTGCTTCCAGGCGGGATCGTTGCGGATCATCTGCATCGCCATGTATCGCCACATGCGGTTGCGGCCCGCAATCTCCACCGGCAGGCAGGCGAAAGGGGCAAGCGCGTCGGAGAATTGCGGATAAGTTTCTCCCCAGACGAAGGATTGCATACACCCCATGGAGGTGCCGAGAATAAGGCGCAAATGATCGACCTGGAGGCCGTCGACCAGCATAGTGTGTTGGGAGGCGACCATGTCGTCATAGTCGTAGTGAGGGAAATGCATGCGCAGGCCATCGGACGGCTTGCTCGATTCGCCATGGCCAATGTCGTCTGGAAGGATAATGTAATACTTCCTGATATCGAGGGGCTGCCCGGGCCCGAAGAGCACATCGGAAAACACTGGGTTGAGAAGGGAATGGGCATTCCCACCCGTGCCGTGGAGAAGCAGGACGGCATTGTCGGTGTGTCCAGCTGCGTCAGTGTGACGCGAGCCGAGCGTGAGGTAGTGGAGTTTGAGCTCGGGCAGGGATTCGCCAGTGCCGAAGCGAAAGTTCTTGATGACATAAGTACCACTCTGCACCGGCCATCGGTGCGGAGCCTGGCCGGTTTGGGCGTTGCCGGCCGCACTTGCCAGCAGCGCAGCCAGAATGAGACGGCCGAAGCGGCTGGTCATGTTATAGGCCGACCCCGTAAGGGCTGGGCGTCTTGCGCACCGGAGGCTTGTAATCGACCAGCTCATCCACCGGCCTTTTACCCGCCCACGCGATGCCACGAAGCAGCATGGTTTGAATCTGTGGGAGGGCGAAGTTGGCGTAGGTGTGACCCTGCATCCAGACGAAAGCCCGCGCTGGCTGGCCTCCAGGAAGCGTGTGTTCGTAGGTCCAGATCTGCGGCACCACCTCGCCCTTATGCTTGCCGGCGCTGGGGGTTCCAGGGATCACCGCGGTCGCCAGCACATGGATCGGCGGATCCTTGGCCCATGTCATGGAGTAGAACGCTTCATCGAAGATCGTGATGTCCGACATACCCGCCATGATGGGGTTTGATTTGTCCACAATGGTGTAGGGGATGTCCGCGCCCAGGGTGTAGTTCACCTCGCCATGTTTCTTCGCGCCGCCCACCAGGTTTGCGAAGTCAGCGGGATCTGGGCCGCACAGCGAATCGTGGAGACTAACGATACCCCCGCCGCGTTTGACGAAAGCTTCGAGTGCGCTCTTCGCGCTATCGCTCATGTAACCGTCGTCTCCCTTATAGATGACCAGCACATCAACACCCTCAAGCTCAGCGGCGCTGGGCTGATGCAGAGAGCCATCGACGATGGCTCCATGCTCGGTGAGGATCTTGCTCCAGTCAGCGAGAAACTGTGGATAATCGTGCTGGCCAACAAAGTGTGTCTTCAGCCCCGCCTGCAGGTATACGTGCATCCCATTTGGGTTCTGGCCCCATGGCCGGGGTGCGCCTTGCTGAGGGGGAGTCGCCTGTTGTGCTGACAACGGCAACAAAGCGGTGGCCAGAAGTAGAGTGAGGAAACGCGATACCTGCGATTTCATAACCATCCCCTGGGATAACAGATTCGAATCAACACAAATCACGTGCCATCCGATCGTCCGCAATTATAACCCGCGATGGGGAACGGCGGAATGGTTTATAGTATCGCTGTACAATACTAACGTATCACGATACCATACTTTATGATCGCGAGTTTCTTCGACGCAGACACTAAGATGCTATGGGAGACTGGCAGAAGCCGAAGAATTTCAGCCAATCTTCGACGTGTCACGTTACGGAAACTGATGATCCTGAACGCCGCTATAGAACTGGATAACATGCGCGTCCCGCCGAACAACAGGTTGGAAGAATTGACGAAGGACAGGAAGCGTCAACACTCTATTCGGATCAACGATCAATACCGGATCTGCTTCGTTTGGAATACAGGAAACGCATATGACGTGGAAGTCGTAGATTACCACTGAAAGGGCAAGGAACGTCATGTCTCACGCATCCCAGCAGACCAAGTCAGTACATGCTATTCATCCAGGAGAGATTTTGCTCAAGGAGTTTCTGGAGCCGATGGGGCTTACACGATATCGCCTGGCGAAGGATATTCACGTCACGCTTCCGCGGATCAATGACATCGTGCACGGCAAGCGATCCATCAGCGCTGATACCGCGCTCCGCCTCGGCGCGTATTTTGGTCTCCCCGCGCAATTCTGGATGAATTTGCAAGCGGATTACGATTTGCGCTTGGCACGTGCCAACAAGGACCTGAAGAAGATCAAGCCGCGGACGGCAGCCTGAGCCGAACCTAAGCACCCGCCTAGCCCGTAAAAGTCAGGAACCACTCCGCTTAGAGATCGCAAAGTAAGGCTGATTGGAAAGGGTCGAGTTGAATGCGGGATAGAACCACGCCGCATCGGACCCGCGCTGAAACGCAAAGTAGTACTGCAACGGGAAGACGGAATTGGTGTATTCCCCAGGAATCTTAGCGCTATAACCATTGTGGTCGCGTTGCATTTCGATGGACAACCAGCGCTCCGCCTGATCGACGTGACGGTAGTAGAGATGAACGGCATTAGGCGCGTCGTGCGCAGCCACGCCGGAAACCAGCAGCGGCAACGAAAGCGGCTGCCCGGGATGAAAGCTCGCCGGCGGCTTGTGGACGCAAGGGACAGAAGGCCGGTTCGGCTTGCCCGTCGCCGCTTGAATCGCACGCGCCACGTTATGCCCAGTCGAAGAAGGCGGTGCTTGCAGCTTTCTCTCCATGGCCGCGACATCCTTATCAATGTCCGGTATCCGGTCAGCCCAGTTTCCGCGACGCATTGGAATGTTGCCGTAAGTGATGTCTGCGCGATACACGTGATTGGCGCGAGAAGCCATGGTTGCCCACGCCTCGCGCGCGCCCTTGTATTGGTCGAGCGCGCGCTGGCCAGCCTCCGCATTGCCAGTCCGCTGGTAGATCTCGAACAAGACGCCGCTGCGTAGTTTGGCCGCAAAGAAATTGCCCAACCCATTTTGAATCAGAACGTCCTCTTCCATCCGCCGAAACTCAGGTGAAGTGTGTGACGTTGCCTGCAGGCGCGCGCTCGCCAGAGCCTTAGCGGACAAAGCACTGTAATCCTCTAACCATTGAGCGACTTCGATGGGTGAATATTTCGCATTCGCCCGTCCCGCGAGCAGGTCCCCAGCGTGGTCGGCAATGGTAGAGAAGAGCTGCGGATCGAGCGGACTGACGGTGCCAAAGCACTTCGGGGTAGGCGTGTCGCTGTAGGGCGACCGCTCGCTCCCCAGTACGATCGGCATGTTGTCGTATATCTCGGCCCAGAAGGCATGATTCGATGCCGAAGGGAGATGAGCCGACGTCACCAACGCCAGAACACGGCTGGCATTTGCTAAAGCGCTCTCGACTGAACCCGCGCCTGGTCCAAAGCTGCTCTTCAGGTAGCGGCGCCAGCTCTCCGAATCCGCGTCGGGGTTGTAAAGGCATCGCCCCCAGACACGATAGAAGTATTCGAATTTCTCCCAGTCACCCAATTTGGGATTGAGGGATGCGTCCGCGTAAGCGCAACGGCCGCCCGGGAGCCCGGAGCCTTCGCGCCCCTTGAAGGTGAGAGGCTCAAATATGTCCAACCCGGCCGCACCGCAGAAGCTCGACGTGCGGCCGAAAGCCGCGGCCGTCTCCGGATCGCCAGAGAGCAAATGCCTCTGCGTTCCCGGCCATAGGCGAAACAGCAATTGATAACGGCTGCCCTGCTGAAAGAAATCAGCGTAGCCGTAGCGCGTGAACCGGCGGGCTCCGTTGCTCACGCTGAAGACACCCGTCTCCATGCGGTCCGGTTCCGGTATCTCCAGTTCACGAATATCCGCCTGGTTGTATCCCAGGCTCTGGTGTTCCGCGGAGTACTTAGCTCCCAGCTTGACCGGCATGCCTGTAGCTGTCGCAATGTCGATCATGGTCTGATCCACACCCTTGGCGTGCATGTCGATTTCGATTGTGCGGCCACTCCCCGAGATAGCTTCAAACAGCGTCTTCCAGAACGGATAGCTTCCTTCGGGAATTCCGCTCTCCCCGTGAACACGAAGCGTGAGCCCCTGAATCTGCGGACATTCCTTCAACAGAATGGCCAACGCGTCCCGGCAATACGCCGCATGGTTCTGGGGCGTAAGCCCTTCGATCCGGTGATGCGCGTGCGGGCTATCGGCCCACTCATAAGCGTGGGTCCACAGTCCCAATTGAAAATGGAGTCCCCGGGCACCCGTCTCGGAGGCGATAAAACGCAACATCTGAAGATTCTTTTCCCGTTCGTCCACGGTGAACGGAGCAAGGTTCTGCTCTCCCGTCTCGCTCCCGAGCCGAACCACCTGCACGTCGTAGCCAGGGACGTTGACCAGGTACGGGTAAGGGAAGTGGAAGTAGTCGCCGGTGACTCCGCGAGGGAAGTCATAGCCGATTCCGAAGGTGAAGTTGAAGCGATTGAAGCGGCTGGCCACCAGCAGATCCAGGTAGCCTCGCCAAAAATCCTTGTCGTAGTACCAGGCCTTATCCTCGACCTCGCTGCAAAACGCGCGTGCGATGCTTCGCACTTCATTTGCGGGCTCTTCCTCGAGTGGCGCGGTTAGATGCAATGCGGCTGCGGGATCTGGCGAGAACTGAACCCGTTCCGCCAACTCCAGCAGCCCGTAGATAAATCCTCGTCGGCCGCTGGCAGAGACTAACGTCGCCGGCGCCTCCGCCAGATGCCCGGGTGTGAGACGGAGACTCTCCGGATTGCCGAGGGCTGCACCCGCTTGCGGGAAATTCCGTGCCAGGCTTGAACCCACACCCGCCACCACGATCGAAAAAGCCGAGCCTTGGACGTGATCCGCAGACGGCACGATGTCGCAGAGGAAGCCTTTGTTAACCAGCCCATTCCGCAGCCGGCCGGCGGCCCACTGGACCGGATCGCTGGAGGCAATTGGATCGTTGGCATCGACGATGACAGAAATCCGTCGGCTGGGAGCTGCAAGGGCGCGCGGCGTGAGACGGAGGGCCGTCATCGCGCCGGTAAGCTTCAGAAAGGCCCGCCGCTGCATTCTGGAAAAACGATCCGTTGCCATGCCTTGGAGCCTACTTTGTACCACACGACCCGCCTTACACTATAGATAGGCGCGAGCGCTGCTCGCAATCGATATAGAATTCTGTTCCAATTAGGCCACTACCAAATTCTGAGCAGGTCCTCTTGACGCACGCCGGCCGCCACTTTCTCCAAATTCCCGGACCCACAAACGTCCCCGATCGAGTTCTGCGGGCGATGCATCGGGCGGTCATCGATCATCGCAGCGCAGAGTTTGCCAGGCTAGGCTCCGAGGTCCTGGAGAATCTGCGCCCCATTTTTCAAACCAGTGGCCCGGTGATTATCTATCCTTCTTCAGGCACCGGGGCGTGGGAAGCGGCCATCGTCAACACCCTATCTCCGGGTGACCGTGTGCTGATGTTTGAGACCGGGCATTTTTCCCAACTCTGGCGCCAGCTCGCGGAGCGCTTCGCAATCGTGGTGGACTATGTGCCGGGCAACTGGCGCAGGGGAGTCGCGGCGGCAGAAGTAGCTTCCCGCCTAGCCTCCGACGATCGCCATACCTACAAAGCAGTGATGGTGGTCCACAATGAGACCTCCACCGGGGTGACGAGTGGGATCGCAGAGATACGGCGGGAGATGAATCGGGCCAACCATCCGGCGCTGCTGATGGTGGATACGATCTCTTCTCTGGGCTCTATTGATTATCGCCACGACGAGTGGGAAGTAGATGTAACCGTAGCCGGTTCGCAGAAAGGCCTGATGCTGCCTCCGGGCCTGAGTTTCAACGCCATCTCCGAAAAAGCGTTGGCCGCCAACAAGAGCGCAAAGTTGCCGCGTTCTTATTGGGATTGGCAAGAGATGCTGGGTCCCAATCGCAGCGGCTATTTTCCATTCACCCCGGCTACCACGTTGCTCTACGGCTTGAGAGAAGCGCTGGCAATGCTGCAGGAGGAAGGCCTGCATAAAGTATTCCGTCGTCATGACCGTCACGCGGAAGCGACGCGCACCGCAGTGCGCACCTGGGGCCTGGAGATTGTCTGCGAGGATCCGCGTGAGTACTCAAGCTCGCTTACCGCGGTGTTTATACCGCAGGGCCATGATGCGGATCGTTTGCGCAGGATTATCCTGGAGAACTTTGACATGTCTCTCGGAGCGGGTCTTTCCAAACTGGCCGGCAAAGTCTTTCGCATCGGGCATCTTGGCAGTTTTAATGACCTGATGCTTGCGGGAACACTCAGCGGAGTCGAGATGGGCCTGCGCTTGGCCGGTGTTCCTTATCGCGAGGGCGGCGTAACCGCCGCGCTTCAATCCCTCGCCCCCGTCGAAACCCCAGCATCCGCCGGCAGCTAGGCAAGCACATGCAAGCGCCCGCGCCTCTTCCGCTAAGTTCCCACGCCAAGCCTGTCGACAGCTTCCCCCAAGCGGCCGAGCTGGAAAGAGAGTTAAAGCAACACATTAAGGGAGAGGTCCGTTTCGATCGAGGGAGCCGCGCCATGTATTCGACCGACGGATCGAACTATCGCCAGGTTCCCATCGGGCTGGTGGTTCCCCGCGATGCCGACGATGTCGTGGCTGCCATGGCGGCTTGCCGTAAATACGGAGCTCCGGTCTTGGCCCGCGGAGCAGGCACCAGCCTGGCCGGACAATGCTGCAATGTTGCCGTAGTGCTCGACTTCACAAAGTACATGAATCGGATCCTCGAGCTCGATCCACAGCAGCGCTTCGCCCGCGTACAGCCCGGGGTGGTGCTCGACACGCTCCGCAGGCAGGCGGAACTCCACCAGCTGACGTTTGCGCCCGATCCGTCCACCCACAACCGTTGCACCATCGGCGGCATGATCGGTAACAACTCCTGCGGCACCCACTCTCTCTTAGGCGGCAAAACGGTCGACAACATCGAAGAGCTGCGCATTCTGCTCTACGACGGAACGCAGATGACTGTCGGCCCGACGACCACGGACGAATTGAGTTCGATCCTTCAACAAGGCGGCCGTCGCGCCGAGATCTACACCGCGCTACGCGCGATCGGCGATCAATATGCGGATCTGATACGAGCCCGCTTTCCGCAAATTCCCCGGCGCGTCTCCGGCTACAACCTGGATGAGCTACTGCCGGAGCGATTCAATGTGGCTCGCGCACTGGTGGGGACGGAAGGCACCTGCGTGACGGTGCTGGAAGCGAAGGTAAAGCTCATCCCCAGCCCGCAACATCGGGCGCTGGTCGGCATCGGATACCACGATGCCTTTGTCGCGGCAGACCATGTTCCTGAGATCCTGACCTTTCAGCCGATCGGTTTCGAAGGTTTCGAGGGAAGCATTGTAGATGGACTGCGGCTCAAGGGCGCTCCTAAACTCGAACTGCTACCTGAGGGGCGTGGCATCGTGCTGGTGGAGTTCGGTTCTGACGATCCGCAGCATGCGCGGAGCCTCGCTGAGCAATTGATCGATCGCCTGAAGCAGATGCCCGAACCACCGAATACCCGTCTCTACACACCGTCTGAGGCGCGCGCGGTCTGGCATCTGCGGGAATCGGGCCCACGAGCCGCGGCGTTCGCTCCTGGCGCCGAGCCGCAATGGGAAGGATGGGATGATGCGGCCGTAGCTCCGGAAAAGCTGGGCGGCTACTTGCGGGATATTCGCGCGTTGATGAATGAGTATGACTATGAAGGCGCCTTCTACGGGCACTTCGGGCACGGCTGCATCCACATGCGGGTCACCTTTGACTTGCAAAGCGAAGCGGGCATTCGCGACTATGGCGAGTTTGTTGAGAGGGCCGCCGACCTGGTCGTCAGCTACGGAGGTTCGCTCTCCGGCGAGCACGGCGACGGGCAGTCGCGCGGCGCTTTGCTGCCTAAGATGTTCGGTCCTGAACTGATAAACGCCTTCCTCCAGTTCAAGGCCGTGTGGGATCCGCAGAACAAAATGAATCCGCATAAGGTCGTGGATGCCTATCTGCCCACGGAAAACCTACGCCTGGGGGCAGACTACCAGCCGCTCCAACCGAAGACTCATTTCAAGTTTCTTGAGGACGGCGGTTCCTTCGCCAACGCCGCTGCGCGATGCATTGGAGTAGGTACTTGCCGCAAGCAGGACAGTGGTTCGATGTGCCCGAGCTACATGGTGACGCTTGAAGAGGAGCACAGCACGCGAGGGCGCGCCCATATGCTCTTCGAGTTGCTGCAGGGCGAAGTGATCGACGGCGCCTGGAAGAACGAACAAGTCAAGCAGGCGCTCGACTTATGCCTGGCGTGCAAGGCATGTAAGTCGGAATGTCCGGCGAACGTGGATCTCGCCACTTATAAGGCGGAGTTTCTGTCCCATTACTACGAAGGAAAGCCGCGCCCGCTGCACGCCTATGCCTTCGGCATGATCGACCGCTGGGCAGCGCTGGGTTCGTTCGCTCCGCGCTTCGCCAACCAGTTGAGCAACCTGCCGAGGTCGAAGCGCTGGTTGCAGAAAAACCTCCACCTTGCACCGCAGCGTGAGATGCCGCAGCTCGCTCCCGTCAGCTTTCAGAAGTGGGCCTCGAAGCAACGGAGTTCAAAGGATGGCGGACCAGGCGTGGTCCTCTGGGCGGATACCTTCAATAATTACTTTAAGCCTGAGACCAGCCAGGCTGCATTTGAAGTACTTGCCCACGCTGGGTTCAGCGTAAAAGTCCCCCGGAGCCATCTATGCTGCGGCCGGCCTTTGTACGACTTTGGCATGCTCGACAAGGCCAAGCAATACCTGCAGCGCATCCTGCGGCTACTTGCGAGCGAGATCGATGCCGGCTTGCCCATCGTGGTGCTGGAGCCGAGCTGCGCCTCGGTATTTCGCGACGAACTGCGAAACCTCGTTCCCGAGGATGCGCGTGCAGATCGTCTGCGGCGTCAAACGTTCCTGCTCAGTGAATTTCTGCAACAGCATGCCTATCAGCCTCCGCAACTGTCACAGAAGCTGCTCCTTCACGGGCATTGCCATCACAAAGCAATCATGAAGATGACCGACGAAGAGGAGTTGCTGCGCAAGATGGGCGGCGACTTCAAGACGCTGGACGCGGGTTGCTGTGGAATGGCGGGACCCTTTGGCTTTGAGCAGAAAAAATATGCGGTGTCCCAGGCGATCGGAGAACGAGTGCTCTTGCCCGCGATACGGCAGACGGACCCGGATACTCTGATCGTCTCCGATGGCTTCAGTTGCCGCGAACAAATCTTGCAAGCGACCGGGCGGAAGGCCGTCCACCTGGCGGAGGTCCTGCAACGCGCGCTGCACCAAGAATAGATCTTGGGATTTTTATCGCCACGGAACCGACGGGTGCCCCACATCTCGATTTTGAGATGTGGGATACCAAGAACCTTGATCATTCACCTCCAACGGGGAATCGAGGTTGTCGGTTGAATCGAGGTGCAGCAGAATGGGACTCATCGTTTCCTGGTGAATCGGCATGGTGTGTAATGTGAGGTACGCACATGGTGGTCAAAAGAAGCTCGATTCGACTCGATACCGACCTTGCCGACGAAGCCGCGAAGATCCTGGGAGCAAAATCAAGAAGTGAAGCCGTTGAGATTGCGCTCCGGGAAATCGTTGCATTGAAGCGGTTCAAGAAACTTACACGGAAGCAAGCAGGTAAGTTGTCCTTCGACGGTTACACGGAGTAGTGCTTACGCTTCCTCGATGAGAGCGGCGATTGGCATCATTTCGCCTGCATCGAAACCTGCTCGGCACACACACGCACGTCGCGGCAAAACTCGTCGATACGTTTGCGGTCCGTGTCCCATGAGCACATGAATCGCGCAGCGCCTCCGATAAAGGTATAGAACTTCCATCCCCGTTGGCGCAGAGCCTCGAGGACTTCGTCCGCAGCATGGACGAACACAGCGTTCGCCTCCGGTGGCGAGACAATCTCGACTCCTGCGATACCGTACAGCTGATCGGCTAAATACCGTGCGCATTCATTGGCATGAGCCGCGTTGCTGAGCCATGCGCCACTCTTGAGCATGCCTACCCACGGAGCAGCAAGAAAACGCATCTTTGACGCCAGTTGTCCTGCCTGCTTACAGCGATAGTCAAAGTCTTCCGCGAGCTTCCGATCGAAGAAGAGAATCGCTTCGCCGACAGCCATTCCGTTCTTAGTCCCTCCGAAACAAAGCACGTCGATGCCGCTCTTCCAGGTTAGTTCCGCAGGGGAGCAACCAAGGCTGGCGCAGACATTGGCGAAGCGTGCTCCGTCCATATGCAACCGCAGACCGTCTTGCCGGCATACTTGCGAGAGCGCACGCAGTTCCTCGACGGTGTAGACGCGGCCTGTTTCGGTGGATTGACTGATAGTGACGGCGCGCGGCTTAGGGTAATGAATGTCCTGCCGCTTGGTAGCGATCTGGTGAACTGCAGCCGGCGTGAGCTTTCCGTCGTCGCTGTCAGCAGTGAGGAGCTTGGAGCCATTGGAAAAGAACTCAGGAGCGCCGCATTCATCCGTCTCTACGTGGGAGGATTGACAGCAGATGACGGCGTGATACGACTGGCAAAGGGAAGCGAGCACCAATGAATTGGCCGCAGTGCCATTGAAGGCAAAGAAAACCTCGCAGTCGGTTTCAAACAACTCCCGGAAGGCATCGGCCGCGGCCGCGGTCCAGGGGTCGTCGCCGTAGCCGGAGACGTGGCCGTGATTGGCGGCTTCCATGGCCGCCCAGGCCTCCGGGCAGATGCCGGAATAATTGTCGCTCGCGAATTGCTGCAGAAGATCGGTGCTCTTGATATCGGCCATACCTTACTTTAACCCTCGGCCTTCTCGACCGGTGTCCATATTAAAACAGCAGAGTATGAAGATGGACCGGGAACAAATCGGGCGTAAATCCGTAAATACAAGCCAAGGAGGTCTCCGTCCATGTCCCTTCATGACCTGCGCCACGCGCTTCGTCAACTCGGTCGCATGCCTGGATTCGTGTTGACTACGATTCTCACCCTGGTGCTGGGTATCGGGGCGAACGCCGCCATCTTCAGCGTGGTCAACGGAGTCCTTCGCCACCCGGCCGGAGTTGACTACCCGGAGCGGGTCGCCGTCATGAAGGTTCGGTATACGCAATTCTCGCTCGATATCCCCTTCGTCTCTGTGCCTGATCTCATGGATGCGGCCGCTCTCAAGGATCAAGTCGAGGCTGCCTCGCTCGCCCGCGATACCAGCTTCAACATCGTCCATGACGGAACCGTCGAACATCTCCCCGCCGAACAGGTCGGCGTGCAGTGGTTTCAGGTTTTTGGAGCCCGCCCCATTCTTGGGCGCACCTTCACCGCCCAGGAAGATCAACCCGGCGCCGGGCCCGTGGCCGTCATCGGCTATAGTCTTTGGCAACGAGCCTTCGGCGGCCGGCGTGACGTCCTCGGACAAACCATCATGCTGGACCAGAAACCCTACCAGATCATCGGCGTCATGCGCAGCGACTTCGATTGGCCGCGCGGCAAACAGCTATGGGTACCCATCGCGCTCGCACCCCAGGCATTTGCTGCGCGGGAAAGATTCAACGAGAACTACCATGCATTTCTTCGCCTGCGTCCGGGCGTCTCCGTGGCCCAGCTCAACGCCGGCCTGGCGCAGAAAATGCACGATGAGTTGCTTCGGGAAGGGAAGAATGCGTACGGAGCGAGCTCCGGATGGTCCATGTACGCGACCCCGCTCACCCAATTTGCCGCCGGCCCCCTGCGCAAGCCGCTCAACGTGCTCTTTGCGGTCGTCGCTCTCGTGCTTCTGATAGCCTCCGCCAACGTCGCCGGGCTCTTCCTGGCGCGCACCTCGGCGCGCACGCGCGAGTTCGCCATCCGCACGGTCCTGGGAGCCAATGCAATCGCAATTCTCAGACCGTTCCTGATAGAAACCATGATTCTCGCCGGCGTCGCCACCCTCATCGGCATCGCCTCCGGCCCCATCCTAGGGCGGCTTCTTCTATGGCTCATTCCTCACAGCCTGGCGGAAGGCTACAGCGTGCACATCGATCCTGCGCTGCTGGCCTTTACTGCCGCTGCAGGTTTATTTACCGCGCTCGTTGCCGGGGTAGGCCCTGCGCTCAAGCTGGTACGGCAACATCCGTCGCTCAAGCTGTACGACGGAGGCCGTAGTGCTACGGCATCGCTGGAAAAGCAACGCCTGCGCAGCGCCTTCGTCATCGCGGAGGTAGCCATCGCCTTCCTTCTGCTCACCGGCACAGGGCTCTTCCTGGTAAGCCTTCGCCAATTGCAGCGGGTCGATCCTGGCTTCAACCCCAAGGGTGTCCTCAGCGCATCGGTTTACTATTCCGGCGACGAATTAAGACGCCAACAACCACGCCAGGCTGCATTTATCGAGGCAGTCGTCGACAATCTCTCCCACCAGCCCGGGGTGACTGCCGCGGCTGCCGTAGAACGATTACCCTTTGATCCGGAAGAGGGCGGATCCAGCTCGTTCAGCATCATCGGCCGTCCAACCGCACCCAATGACCCGGGCCCGCACAGTCAGCTGGCTTATGCCTCCCCGGGCTACCTCAAGCTCATGCAGATTCCCTTGATCGCGGGCCGCTGGATCGGCCCGGAAGACCGCGCAAATACCGAACCCGTGGTCGTGATCGATAACCGGCTCGCCAAACGATATTGGCCCAACCAGGATCCCATCGGACAGCGCATTTCGAGTGGCCGTACCGGGCACGCGGCTCTGATCATCGGCATCGCCAGCACCATTCGGCTGAGCTCGCTTGAAGAAGATTCGAGCGATGGAATGCGCTACTACGCCAGCGCACAAGAAGAGGATGCCCTGACCAACTTCCTCATCCGCACCAACGGCGATCCCAACTCCTTGGTGCCTGTGATGCAAAGGGCCGTGGCGTCCGCGGACAGTACACAGGCGGCTTACGATATCCAGAGCCTGGAGTCGCTTGTCTCCGCGTCGCTTGCCGGCCGCCGCCTTATCGTCGACATGCTGGCCGCGTTCGCAGCCCTGGCCCTGCTGCTCGCCATCGTCGGCATTTACGGCTTGATCAGCTACATCACCACCCAGCGCACCAGCGAGGTCGGCATCCGAATGGCCCTGGGCGCGCAACGCATCGATATCCTGAACCTGGTTTTGTCCAGCGTCTTCACCTGGATCGTCACCGGCCTCATCATCGGGGCGGCGCTATCATTCGTAACCGTCGCTGTCTTACGCAACGCCTTCACCGCCTTCGGAGCAGGAATCCTGCCGTCACTCGGGGCCGCCATCGTCGCCCTATTCACCGTAGGAGCCATCGCCGCTTGGCTGCCGGCACGAAGGGCCTGCTCCATAGAACCAGTCGAGGCGTTGAGAAACGAGTAACCCTTTTAAATCACCTCGATATCCCAACCCAACCCCGGACTGTCCGATGGACGCGCATAGATTCCTTCCGGGCCGCGAGTGATATGGTTGTCCTCTTCAAAGCGCCGGTAAACCTCGTCCGGCCCACCGGGCGGTGGCATGAACGTTTCTGCCCAGGGACTATTCGGCGTAGCCAGGATGAAGTGAATCGAATCGAAAGCGCCGCCGCCATGCGGGATCACCGGAATATCATAGGCAGCCGCGAGCGCCCCGATGCGCCGCAGCTCCGTCATGCCGCCGCACCAGTGGATGTCGGGTTGCCAGATTGCCGCCCCGCGATGGTCTAACAGTTGACGGAAGGCGTACCGCGTATACTCATGCTCGCCGGTGGCGATGCGGGTGGATTTTATCTCCGCGCTCAGGCGCCCAAAGCCCTCATAGTCTCTCGGCTGCAGGCACTCTTCCATCCAGTAGATACGATACGGTTCGACCAGCTTAGCCATTTCGATGGTGTATTGTTCGTTCCACGCCATATAGCAATCGAGCATCAGGTCGCCGTCTGGCCCCAGCTGCGCGCGGGTCTTCTTTACCAGGTCCAGGTTTTTCTGCTGCCCCTCCCAGCCATCCGCGGGGCCGTAGGGAATCGCAATCTTCAATCGCTTGTAGCCGAACTTGAGGTGTTGCTCGATATCATTGCCGGTGCAATAGGCCGGAATGCGCGGCTTGGTCTGGCCGCCGAGCAGTTCGTAAACAGGAAGATTGAGTGCTTTGCCAATCAGGTCCCACAAAGCCAGATCGACTCCACTGATGGCGTTGATGGCTATGCCGGCCTGTCCATAGGGCATCGTCGACCGGTACATGATGTCCCAAAGGCGCTCGACGTTGAACGGATCTTCACCCACCAGCAGCTTCACCAGGTGCTGCTCCACCACAGCGCCGCCGCCCGCGCCACCGGAGCCATAACCGGTCACGCCTTTATCGGTGGAGACTTCGACCGTGAACCCCTCCAGCTTTCCTGGATCAGGATTCCACAGCGACCGGGTCGCCTTGTACTTCGGGTAGATCGACATGGGGTTCGCGACTTCGACGCCTTGCGTCGACCATGATCCCGGAGCAGGCGTGTAGCTGGGCACGGGCCGTTTCGGCCGCGTCCGCACCAGGCGTACTCCCGTGATCTTGAGCTTGCTCTTTTCCTCTTGAAAGGCGAGTGCGGGAAGGGTGATAGCGAAGAGTCCGCCAAGCTTAAGTAGTGATCTGCGATTCATTCGAGACGCTCCGCATGAAGGTCTGGCAATCCGGTCTGTAAGACGCGCCCCGCCAGATAGATTTCCATACAGAGTGATATACCCCGCAGATCTATAGCGTAAAGTGCACTCTTCCGAAAGGGCTCCAGCGTGAGGCGCTTGCACACGCCACGTTAATATGAGGACACGATGTTGGGCTACTTCATGAGACGTCATTCCGTGGCTTGGGTAGTTCTCCTGGCTGGATTTCGCACCGCACTTCCGGCCCAAACACCCGCCCCAGCGCCAGCCTCCACGCCGCCGGCCGTCCAGATCGAGTCCCCACAAACAACGCCCCATAAGAGCCGATTTGCGCCGTCCTATCCGGTCTACGCTACGGTAGAAGGTCAGCCGATCGATCCCACTCCGCCCGAGAAGAGTGACGACAAACCTCTTTTCCCGGACCAAACGCGTGCGCCCTATCACAGGACCGCACCCTACAAGATCACCACGCTCACCGGAGCCCTGCATGCCCCATGGGCCCTGGCCTTTCTCCCGGACGGAAATATCCTCATCACTGAAAAACTGCCCGGGGCGATGCACATCCTGGACGCACGGGGTGCTCTCTCCGAGCCGCTGCCCGGACTCACCGGCCTATCCACTGACAAGGAAACCGGCCTTCTCGACGTCGCCCTCGATCCCCAGTTCGTCACCAACCACCGCATCTTTTTCACCTTCTTTGGCTATGCCGACAAGGTCGTAGGCAATACAAACGTCGCGCGGGCGCGGCTTGACGGGCGTTCGTTGACGGATGTGAAGGTGATCTTCCGCTCCAAACCGGCTTTGCCGAACGGAACGAACCTGGGGGCTGGCACAAAGACCGGCGGCCGCATCGCCATCGCGCCCGACGGCAATCTGTTCGTAGTCATTGGCGACCGTGACAGTGCGGGAGCCACGCCGTGGGATGTCGCCCAGAAGCTGGATACGGATCTCGGCAAGGTCATCCACATTACGCCTGAGGGCAAGCCTGCGGCCGGCAATCCATTTCTCGATACGCCTGGCGCGCTCCCGGAAATCTGGTCCATCGGTCACCGCAGCGAAGAGGGCCTGGCGTTTGATCCCGCAACCGGTCGCTTGTGGGAAGACGAACATGGCCCGCGCGGCGGTGACGAACTCAACATCATTGAAAAGGGCAAGAATTACGGTTGGCCGGTCATCACGCATGGCGTCGATTACTCCGGGGTTGCGGTCGGCGCGGGAATTACCGCGAAAGAAGGCATGGAGCAGCCGGTCTATTACTGGGATCCGGTCATCGCTCCATCGGGGCTGGCTTTTTACCAGGGAACTCTCTTTCCGGAATGGAAGGGCAGCATCTTTATCGGCGGGTTGCGCGGCATGCTGCTCGACCGGCTCACGCTCAGTGACGACAAAGTAGTCGCCGAAGAGGCTCTCCTGACTGACCTGCACACGCGCATCCGCGATGTGCGGGTGGGTCCTGACGGTGCCGTCTATGTGCTTACCGATAGCGGCACCGCCGTGATCTCTGACGACACCCCGCCCACGAGCAAGCTATTGAAGCTGACACCAAAATAGCCTTTGCAGGCCGTTACCTAATCGGGCGACAAGCGATTAGGGAGACCGTCCTTGGGTCCCTGTTACACGAAAACAGTGTACACTGGTTCCGTATGAAAAATATCACACTTAGCGCCGACGAAGACCTGATCGAACGGGCCAGGTTGATTGCGCGCGCGCAACGCAAGACATTGAACGCAGCCTTCCGGGAATGGCTGGCCCAATTTGCAGCCAGTGCGGGAGATGCACAAGGTTTCGACGCTTTGATGAAACGGATGAAGCATGTGGATGCCGGAAGGCACTTCAGCAGAGACGAGCTGAATGAGCGATAGATTCTTTCTCGACACCAATATCTTCGTTTATTCGTTCGATCGAGGCGCGGTAGCCAAGTCGCGCCGGTCTACGCAATTGATAAGGACCGCGCTTAAGACCCAGAAGGGAATTACCAGCTACCAGGTAGTCCAGGAGTTCTTCAACGTTGCCTTGCAGCGCTTTGCGCAACCGATGAAGGTGGATGAAGCAGAACAGTATTACAGCACCATCCTTCGTCCACTCCTCGGCATCCATTCCTCTCAGGCGCTTTATCTGGAAGCCTTGCATTTGCAGTCGCGATATCGTCTTTCGTGGTATGACTCTCTGATCGTTGCCGCGGCCATCCAGGCGCAATGCCAGGTTTTGATGACTGAAGATCTTCAGCACGGCCAGCAGTTCGGTGACCTGCGGATAGAAAACCCATTTCTATCGCCGGCTTCCTGACCCAGCCAATCCTTGTGCTGCCGTTGGTAGGTCCCAGCCTGCAATAGCGTTGATCACTTGCCCTGTGTACACTCAGAAATCAACCACCTGCGGGCCTCCTTACTGGGACACGAATCCGAACGCTAGGGGCGCGAATGATCGGTTCTGGCACTGTCTTTGGACCCTACAGAGTCATAGAGAAGATCGGCGCCGGCGGTATGGGTGAGGTCTATCGCGCGCTCGATCCTCGGCTCGAACGTGAGGTCGCTCTCAAGATCATCTCGGACAGCTTTCTGGTCTCGGACCCAACCAGCAGCCCATCGCCCGCGGGCACTCCACGCTCCCGCGCCGAAGTCTCCCACGAGCGCTTCCTGCGCGAGGCCCGGGCAGTCGCCACCCTGAACCACCCCAACATCTGCGCCATCTACGACGTGGGCGAGCAGGAAGGGCAGCCTTACCTGGTGATGGAGTTATTGCACGGCGAAACGCTGCAGCAATATCTGAGCCATTACCGCCTCACCCCCTCCGAGGTCATCAGCCTGGGCCAACAGGCGGCCAGTGCGCTCGGCGCTGCCCACTCCCGGGGAATCATCCATCGCGATATCAAGCCAGCTAACCTCTTCGTGGTGGAGGGCGGCCGTGATCGCAAGCAACTCAAGATTCTCGATTTTGGCGTGGCCAAGAAGCAGGGCGCTGAGGCCTCGCTGGATTCCCGGTTCTTTGACGCGCAAAATAACACCGCTACCAGCACGGGCTCCAGCCTGGGTCTCACCACTCCCGGCTCGACTTTCGGCACCGCTGCCTACATGTCGCCTGAGCAAGCCAAGGGGGACCCGCTCGATCACCGCACTGACCTCTTCAGCCTGGGCAGCGTGCTCTACGAGATGGCTACCGGGCGGCCGCCCTTTGGCGACCGCAGCACCGCCGGGGTTTTTGCCGCCCTGCTGATGAAAGATCCGCCCCCGGTCAGCAGCATCAACCCGGCCATGCCCAGCGGGCTCGATTTCATCATTGCCAAGCTGTTGGCCAAGGACCGCGATCAGCGATACCGCAGCGCCGAGGAACTGGCTGCGGACCTGGAATCCATTTCCGTTGCGGCCACAGCTCCCGCAAGCACCGGTCCGGTGGCGGTTTACACCGCTCCACCCGCGCCGGTCTCGCCTCCTCTGCCGCCGGCAGGCCGTCCCGTCCGCGCCGGCATGCTGATCATTGGTGCCCTGCTGTTGACGGCCTTGGCCGGCGTGGTTTTTCTGTTCCGCAATCATTTCAGCGTTAAGCCCGCGTCCGCGCCTGCGCCCGCTGCTTTGAAAAACAGCATTGTCCTCGCCGACTTTATCAACAAAACCGGCGACCCTGTCTTTGACTCGACACTGAACCAGGCCCTGAGCGTGCAGTTAGGCCAATCTCCCGTGCTCGACATCATCAGCCAGCAGCACCTTCGGCAGAGTCTTCAATTCCTTGGCCGCAAGCAGGACGAGCCCATAACCCCGCAAATTGCCCGCGAGATCGGCGAGCGGGAGGGGGGCAAGGCTATCCTTATTGGCACCATCGCTCCCCTGGGTAAGGCCTATGTCATTACCCTTGATGCCCAGAACGCCGCCAACGGCGACGATATTGCCAGCGAAGAAGCCACCGCTCCTGATAAGGAGCATGTGCTGGACGCCCTCAACCAGGTCGCCACCGGCATGCGCGCCAAGCTTGGGGAAAGTCTCTCCAGCATCCAGAGACTCAATGCCCCCTATGGTCAGGCCACCACTCCGTCGCTCGAAGCCTTTCGCGCCTATGCCCTGGGTGACGAAGCACATCAAAAGGGAAATGACATCCCCGAAGCCGAGGACCACTACAAACGCGCCCTCGAACTTGACCCCAAGCTAGCCATGGCCTGGGCCCGCCTCGGAGTGATTCGCCTCAACACCGGAGCGCTCAGCGAGGCGACGGACGACTTCACCAAGGCATACCAGCTCAGCGACAACGTCAGCGAGCGGGAGAAGCTCTACATTGCCGCCCACTACTATTCCACCGTCGTGGGCGATTTGAATAAGAGCATCGAGACCCTGCAAGTCGCTACCCAGGAATATCCGTTGCAGGTCGACACCTTCGTCAACCTCGGTGTTTCGTATCTCGACAATGGCGAATTTGAGAAGAGCGCCGCCGCCAATCGCAAGGCCCTCGCATTGCAGCAGGACAACGCCGTGGCCCTGATAAATGAGGTCGCGGAAGCGGCCACCCTGGGGGACGTAACCGCGGGGGAGAAGTACATCGCGGAAGCACAGCGTTTCGGCTTGAACGGAACTAATCTTTTCGCGACCGAACTTCAGTACTACGCCACTGAGTCTGATTGGAACAGCGTGCAGAAACTCCTCGCCGAAACGGCTGGGCGACCCGACCAATTCTTCATCACCTCCACCTGGGGCTCTCTCCTTCCCCAGCTGGGGCAGATTCAGCTGGCGAGGACCACCCTGCTCCGCGCGGCCGACCAGGCGGCGAGCGTCAATGAGAAGGACGCCCAGGCCGGCAGTCTCCTCCGTGCTACCAGCGCAGGCTGGATGGTCGATCGATGCTTCGATCCGGAGCAAACCGTCAGACAGGCCCTGCAACTCGATAAAGGAAAGGTCACCCTCATTGATGCAGCCAATACCTTGGCTCTCTGCAATGAGCAGAAACAGGCCACGGAGGCGCTCACCGCTCTCGAGAAGCGCTACCCGCAAGACACGCTCATTCATGAGCTGTGGGTGCCTCAGGACCGTGCGTGGCTTGCCATCAAGGCAGGGGACGCGCAGGGGGCGCTCGTGCTGCTGGAAAGGGTTCGCACCCACGACGCAGCTTCCTACGCACCCTACCTGCGAGGTCTCGCTTACCTGCAGCTCAAGGACTCGCGCAATGCGATCGACTCATTTCAGAACGCGAGCCGCCTGAAAGGCCGTGCGTATATCAATCGCAGTCCATATGCCCTGTCGTACTTAGGGCTGGGCCGCGCCTACGCCATGGCAGGCAGTAAGCCGGACGCGAAAAAAGCCTACGACGCGTTCTTCTCCGAGTGGAAGAACGCCGACGCTGATCTGCCTGTCATCGCCGAGGCCAAAAAAGAATACGCTCAGCTCTAGCTTCATGCGTGCACCCGCACTGCAACGTCCCGCCGATTCACGCTGACCAAAGTTTCTGCTCCCAGCCCCATCGTAGGGTCGAGTCAGCAATAGCGCGCGGTACGATGCCCTGTGTACACTCAGGAATCAACCACTTGCAGGTCCCCTTGACCGGGACGTGAATCTGAACGCTTTGGGGCAAGAATGATCGGTTCTGGAACTGTCTTTGGGCCCTACAGAGTGATAGAGAAGATCGGTGCCGGCGGCATGGGTGACGTTTATCGTGCCCTCGATACCCGGCTCGAACGCGAAGTCGCTCTCAAGCTCATCTCCGACAGCTTTCTCGTCTCCGACCCCCCTGCCAGCCCTTCGCCCGTGGGCACTCCGCACTCCCGCGTCCACCTCTCCCACGAGCGTTTCCTGCGCGAGGCCCGGGCCGCCGCCACCCTGAACCACCCCAACATCTGCGGCATCCACGACGTGGGCGAGCAGGAAGGGCAACCTTACCTGGTTATGGAGTTGCTGCGCGGGGAAACGCTGAAGCTATATCTCAGCCACCACCGCTTCTCATCTGCCGAGGTCATCGCCCTGGGCCAGCAGGCGGCGAGCGCCCTGGCCGCTGCCCACGCCAGGGGCATCGTCCACCGCGATATTAAGCCGGCCAATCTCTTTGTCGTCGACAGCGGCCGCGACCGCAAGCAGCTTAAGGTTCTCGATTTCGGTCTGGCCAAGAAGCAGGGCGCGGAGGCCTCGCCGGATTCCCGCTACTTTGACCCGCAAAACAATACCGCCACCGGTACGGCCACTGGGATGCTCGATCTCACGACTCCCGGCTCCACCGTGGGCACCGCGGCCTACATGTCTCCCGAGCAAGCCAAGGGCGACCCGCTCGATGCCCGCACCGACCTCTTCAGCCTGGGCAGCGTGCTCTACGAGATGGCTACCGGGCAGGCCCCGTTCGGCGGACGCAGTACAGCCGAAGTCTTTGCCGCCCTGCTGATGAAGGATCCGCCCCCGGTCAGCAGCCTAAACCCGGCCATGCCCAGCGCGCTTGATTCCATCATCGCCAGGCTGCTGGCCAAGGACCGCAACCAGCGTTACCGTAGCGCCGAGGAACTCCTCGCCGACCTCGAAGCTGTTTCTGCCTCGGCCTCGTCCATTGGCAGCCGCCCGGTGATCACTTCTTCCGCTCCAGCCGCGTCGGTCCCGCCTCCTCTGCCGCCAGCAGACGAGCGCCGTCCACGCTCCCGCATGATCGTCATTGGCGCCTTGCTGCTGGTGGCCCTGGCCGGTGGGGTTTCTCTGTTCCGCAGTCACTTCGGTGCCAAGCCTGCGTCTGCGCCCGCAGCCAGTAACGTCGCGCCGACGACGGCAAATCGGGTGACCAAGCCCGCGTCAAAAGACAGCATCATTGTCGCCGACTTCATCAACAAGACCGGCGACGTTGTCTTTGACACCACGTTGGACCAGGCACTCCGGGTGCAGTTGGCCCAGTCTCCAGTGCTCGACATTATCAGTCAACAACACCTTCGCCAGAGCCTTCAGTATCTTGGCCGCAAGCAGGACGAGACCATTACCCCGCAGATCGCACGCGAGATCGGCGAGCGGGAAGGGGTCAAGGCGATCCTTACCGGCACCATTGCTCCCCTGGGCAAAGCCTACGTCGTCACCCTCGGCGCCCAAAACACCGCTAACGGCGACGATATTGCGAGCGAAGAAGCGACTGCCCCTGACAAGGAGCACGTGCTCGAAGCGCTCAACCAGGTCGCGACCGCCATGCGCGCCAAACTAGGGGAAAGTCTCGCCAGTATCCAGAGGCTCAATGCTCCTTTCGGTCAGGCCACCACTCCGTCCCTCGAAGCCTTTCGTGCCTATGCCTTGGGCGATGAAGCGCATCAAAAAGGCAACGATATTCCTGAAGCGGAGGACCACTATAAGCGCGCACTGGAACTTGACCCCAAGTTGGCCATGGCCTGGGCCCGTCTCGGCGTTCTCAAACTGAACACCGGAGCGATCAGCGAGGCAGCGGAAAACTTCACCCGCGCATATCAGCTCAGCGACAATGTCAGCGAGCGAGAGAAGCTATACATCGCCGGCCACTACTATTCCACGGTCGTGGGCGATCTGAATAAGAGCATCGAGACCCTGCAGGTGGCTACCCAGGAGTATCCGCTGGACGCCAGCAACTTTATCAACCTCGGTGTCTCCTACCTGGCAAACGGTGACATTGAAAAGAGTGACGCGGCTAATCGGCGGGCCCTCGCCCTGCAGCCGGATAATGCGATCGCCCTGGAAAACGCAGTGGCCGGAGCGACTCAACTCAATGAACCTGGTAGAGCGACGAAGTACATCGCGGACGCGCAGCGTCTCGGCTTGAACGGGACTTCTCTTTTTGGACTCGAACTTCAGTACTACGCCGCCGCAGGCGACTGGAACAATGTACAGAAGGTCGTCGCCGAAACGGCTGGACGACCCGACCAGTTCGTCGTCACTTCCGGCTGGGGATCAGTGATTCCCCAGTTGGGCCAGATTCAGCTGGCGAGAAACACCCTGCTCCGCGCAGCCGACCAGGCGGCAAGCGCCAAAGAGAAGGACGCTCAGGCAGGCGCGCTACTCAACGCCGCCAGCGTAGGCTGGATGGTCGATCGATGCTTTGATCCGGAGCAAACCGTCAAAGAGGCCCTGCGATTGGATAAAGGTAAGGTCACGCTGGTCTTTTCCGCTATCACCTTGGCTTCCTGCAACCAGGCTAAGCAAGCGGCGCAGATGCTCTCCGCACTCGAAAAACACTATCCGGAAGACACGCTCATTCAGGAGCTATACGTGCCCCAGGCGCGTGCCTGGCTTGCGCTCAAGGCCAGTGACCCGCAAGGAGCTCTCCTTTTGCTGGAACGGGTTCGCGCGCACGATGCAGCATCCTATGCACCCTACCTGCGAGGTCTCGCTTATCTGCAGCTCAAAGACTCGCGTAATGCGATCGCCTCCTTTCAGAACGCGACCCATCGTAAAGGCACTGCCTATAGCACCGGCAGCCCTTACGCCTTGTCCTACCTGGGGCTGGGCCGGGCCTACGCCATGGCCGGCAACAAGCCGGACGCCAAAAAGGCCTACGACATTTTCTTCTCCGAGTGGAAGAACGCCGACTCCGACTTGCCTGTCATCGCCGAGGCCAAGAAGGAATACGGCCAGCTGTAGCGATATGCGTGCTCTCGTACTGCAACGTCCTGGCGATCCATTCACGCTGACCGAAGTTTCGCTTCCCACGCTTGCCGCCGGCCTGGTACTCGTGCGCATCAAGGCCAGTGGAGTAAACCCACTGGATACGAAAATCCGCGCTGGCAATGCAGCCCATGCGCAGGTCGAGTTGCCGGCGATTCTTGGGATGGACATGGCGGGCGTGGTGGAGGCAGTTGGGCCGAGGGCCACAACCTTCCATCCTGGAGATGAAGTCTACGGGATGGTGGGGGGCATCGCTGGCCTCCAGGGTACTCTGGCGGAGTTCGTGGCTGTTGACGCGGATCTCCTGGCCGTTAAGCCGGCAAATCTATCCATGCGCGCTGCCGCGGCGCTGCCGCTTGTATTCATTACCGCGTGGGAAGGTCTGGTGGATCGCGCCCAGGTACACGTAGCGCAAAGGGTACTTATCCACGCAGGGGCCGGCGGCGTCGGACACGTTGCCGTGCAGCTCGCTCACGCCTTGGGCGCACAGGTCTTTACTACGGTGTCCGCGGAGAAAAGGAAGATAGCCGAAAGCTATGGAGCCACCGCAATTGATTATCGGACCACGACGGTTGAGGCCTATGTAGCCGAGCATACCGGCGGAGAAGGCTTCGACATCGTTTACGACACCGTGGGAGGGGGCACCCTGGATGATTCCTTCCTCGCGGTAAAAACCTATACCGGCCACGTTGTCAGCTGCCTCGGCTGGGGTGTTCATAAGCTCGCGCCGCTTTCCTTTCGCGGTGCGACCTACTCTGGTGTCTTCACTTTGCTGCCTATGCTGACAGGTAAGGGAAGGGCACATCACGGCGACATTTTGCGCGCCGCAACCAGGCTCGCTGAGGCAGGCAAGCTGACACCTTTGCTGAGCCAGGAGAGATTCAACTTCGAGACCGCTCTTCAAGCGCACTTGGCGGTGGAATCGGGCAAGACCGTTGGCAAAGTCGTCGTGGAGATTGAGCAGAAATGAGCAGGAGCGGGGCACTGCTTTTTTTGTTTTACCGCGCAATTTGGAGAGACGGCCCAATCAATTGGGAGGGGCATGGCTGGACAGCGTGTTTAACCAGAAGGTTACGGTCGGGATGTGGCCATGGACTGGCATACAGTCACAGTTGCGAATAACGGACGGAGGGCTGTGGAGGCTTTTGCCCAGCAGCCCTTCGATCAGGTTTTCATGGATGTGCAAAACGGCCGGTGATGGATGGAAATACGCAACGGAGCGAATTCGTAGCCGGAAGGGAGTGGGCGGAATCCGAGTGCCCATTATCGCCATGACGGGGCATGCCACGGCCGGGTGATTGGGAAATGTGCTGGCCGCCGGTATGGATGCCGCTTGGCGGCGATGAATTGGCCGCCGTGCTTGCCCGCAACACCGATTTGGAAGCGGCGTATCCGGCTAATATGCGCGGTAGCCGCAACGGAGAGGCCGCCGCTGCGACTTCAGCGGCGGCCTACGGCATTTTCACTTCTGTTGTTCACACTGACTTAGTTGGAGCCGGAGTTGGAAGCAAGGTCGGTCTGCTTCTGCGAAGACTTGAGAGCCATCCGCTGCTTCTCAAGATCAACATTCTCGGTCTCGAGCTTCTTCTTCTCCTCCATCAGCTTCTTGTTGGAGGCGTCCAGCTTTTGCGCATCCTTCAGCAGCTCCTGGTTCTTCTTGACGATCGCGCGCTGAGTCGTAACCTGATTCTGCAGGACCTTGTTCTGTTCGGCCAGGCGCTCACGCAGGGCGGAATAGTCCACGGACGCATCGTTCGCGTTCGCGGGCAGCGCTGTGGAGGCATCGGTGGTGGCGACGTTGCTGCTCTGACAGAATCCTGGTACGGCAGAGAGAGACAGCAGCAGGGCACATGTTGGAAGAAAACGCATTGTTACACCTCATTCCGTGGTTTTGAACTTCATCGAGCGGCGCCCGGAGTCGCTCCGAACGATCTGGCATCGAATGGCCTAATCCTAATGAGTAGGGGGTGTCTTGTGAGTATCACTTTCGGGCCACTTGCACCCTTAAGTAACCAAGTGGACTTTTGGTTAAAGCCATCTTTTGCCGGCAAACTTCCTTGTTTCTTACGGAATGCGCGGTACCACTGCGAGTCTGCCACTTTCGTGCTCAACGAAAATCCGGGTGTCGAATCCGCTTGCCGCTACAAGCGAAATTCGGCCGGGCTTGGTTACCGCGATACTCAGTCTGGTGGGGGCAAGGCGAGCGGACGCCGAACAGCCAGTACATCTGAGGAGAAAACTTTCGGTGAGTGCCTTTGATCTAAGCCGCAAACGGCACGGAAAGCTTCTGTGGCGTTTCGGTAAAGTCATGGACACCCAAGGAGGTGTCCATGACTCCTTCCGGATCAACGTTCACTCAGGGTCTAGCGTCCTCCAATGTCAACTCGTAGAGCGTGCCGCCGCTGTTGGCGACACCGGCGGGGGTGCCGTTGCCGCCGTAGATGGCTATCCCGATGAGCTTGTTTCCGTCCGCTACCAAGCCTTCATCAGGAAAGGCACCGTCGTAATTGGCTCCTGTGGTTGCATTCGTTGCACTGAAGGTGTGCAAGACCTCGAAGCTGCAGTCTTCCCTGAGGCTGTAAATCACGCCGTTCCCATTCGCGCCTCCGGCCTCGGTGTTCGAGCTGAGAGTCCCATGTGGCCCGAGAGCTAGCCGGCCACCTGGGCCTGCCCCATCCAGATTCTGGCCGGCAGAGTTCAAGGCGCTGAAGTCGTGGACAACCTCGACGCCCCCTGGGTTCGAGAGGGAATACCTGAACACGACACCATTGCCATTTGTTCCGCCGTGAAAGCCCGCCCCATAAAAGACGCCGGGTCTTGCCTCGACCAGCGGCTCGTAGCAGTCGGCGCCATCCATGTTTTCGCCGGTCGCATTCGTCTGGCTGAATGTATAGAGCACTTCAAAGTCCTGCCCCGATGGCGCCATCCGGTACAAGATCCCTGAGGGCAAAGGCCCGGGGGGCAGCGAGGTAGCCGGCCACACCGCGCAGCCATAAAATATCCGTCTGTCGCCTGCAGCAGCGACGCTGCGTGGCCTTCCTCGGCGGTGAATTGATGTAGAACCTTAAATTTGCCCTTGCCATCTATCATCCACGCGACCCCACAACCTTTGGTGAACAGGCAGGTGTTTGTCCCGCCTGTCCGGGTTGTGCCGTAAAGGTTGCCGTCCTTGCCGACGACCATCGCGCGGAGTGGATAGGCCCCGTCCTGATTGTCTCCGTTCGCATCCAGGGCGCTGAAAGTGTACAGCACAGTGAACTCACCGGACGTGGTGATTTTGAAGATCGTGCCACTGCCATTCTGGCCGCCGAAAGAGGCCATGCCGTAAATCACATCGTTGGGACCGCGTGTCAGTGCCATGCCCGGCGTAGCTCCGTCCGCATTCTCTCCGTTCGCATTCAGCGCGCTAAAGGTATGCAGGACTCTGTACTGATGCGTGTCCCGGTCGAACCGGTATATCACGCCGTTGCCATACTGGCCGCCGACGCTGGTCATCCCGTAAATGGCGCCGTCCGGGCCCAGCGCCGGCAGGGTGTCTGGTTGAGACCCCAGAGCGCTCGTGAAGGTTGTAGCGGCTGGGGCTTCGAACTTATAGAGCGTCGTGAACTTCATGTCGTCAGCGTGTGCGCTGACCACGTTTGTTGCGCCGGCATCGTTGGAGTTGCCGATGGTGAGTGTTTGTGCACCGGCGTGAGCAGTTGTGAAGAGGCTCACAACCACACAGGCCGCGATGGACAGGCATGCGACTTGCTTAGTCATTTGGATGGCTCCCTTGGTTGGCTTCGTGTGGAGGAATCGGGCCGCAGGAGAGCTAAGCGGAAGCTTATGCCGCTTGCGGCTCATGGACTTAGGCGATAGAAATCCCCGGCTGGAGCCGGGGGGGTGCCGCTGTGCACAGATCACCTGTGGGCCGCATCGGAATCTTGTAGCGGTCCAGGATGCTCTGCGGTACACTTTCGGCACTCCCGGTCCAGCAGGGTTCGCCGGACTGGGAGCCCACGCCTGGCGAAACGCCGAGACACAAGAGGAAGCAACCAAGCGTGAGTTTCAGAGGCCTGCGATGACGCGACTCTGAGCCAGTCCCCGCGCAATCGTCTTGAAAAACTCCTGAACTGTTTCTGAAGAAGTTGTGATGCTGCCTACAATCGCAACTAAGTCGTTAGTTTTCAGATTCGCGGATGTGACTGTGCGCGAACGGGAGTTCGCATGCCAGCCTGGGCAGCGAGTACGTTCTTGATCTGAAAGCGGTGAGCTGCCAAAACGGAGATGCACTGGCCGAAGAACAACGGCAAGCAGCTCGGGAGGAAGACGTTCTCAAGGCGTTAAGTCGCGCCAGCGCCCAGCTTCGGAAAAAGCTTGGCGAGTCCTTGAGCACGGTAAACAAGTTCGATACCCCGCTTGACGAAGCGACAACACCGTCGCTCGAAGCATTTCTGGCATACACCTTGGGCCGGCGGGAGTTGCTCCTGTACGGTAACTGCACTGCGGCGATTCCGCTCTATCAGAGGGCAATCGATCTCGACCCGAATTTCGCGATGGCCCATCTCTCCCTCGGAATCTGCCACATGAATCTAGGCCAGCGCGGCTTTGCTTCGGATAGCATCTGGAAGGCGTTCGAACTCCGCGAACATACCAGCGACTGGGAAAAGTTTGCCATCGAATCCAGATACTACAACGGCGTGGTAGGTAACCTGCCGAAGGCACGGGAAATATACCGCCTTTGGGCCCAGATTTATCCGCACGAGGCGATCCCTTTATCCGTGCTTGGGCAGGAGATCGACCCCGAACTCGGACGACGCTACGACGATTCTCTAGTGGATAACCGGGAGGCGCTGACGCTTCGGCAATGGGATCCTGAGGAGTATGAAGGGCTTGTTGTCGCTTACATGAACCTGAATCAACTGGAAAATGCCAGGGCAACGGCAGACGAGGCCAATCAGAAGAAACTCGAATCGATCGACCTCCACGAACCTCTTTACCACCTCGCATTCCTGCAGAAGGATGAGGGAGAAATGGCCCGTCAGGTCGCCTGGTCGGTAGGCAAAGAAGGCGTTGAAGATCTGCTGCTGTCGTACCAGGCTGACACTGCCGCATTTACCGGGCAAATTGAGAAGGCGCGGAATTATCTCGCCGCGCTGTCGCTTCGGCCGAACAGGCCGGAGAGAAGGAGACGACCGCAGGTTACCAGGCGGAATCAGCAATAAGGGAGGCACTGCTTGGAGATTTGAGGGCGGCCCGTGCCGCCTTTGCTCTGGCGCTCGCCGGCGGCCCAGCGGACCGGTTGGCTGACGATCTCGCGCAGCGATTCCCCGAGGATACGATGGTGCAATTCATTTTTCTTCCCGTCATCCGCGCCCAGCTCGCGCTCGATCGACGCGATCCTGCACAGGCCATCAAAGAACTGGATGCGAGCGCACCTTATGAATTGGGGAAGGCATCCCCGCTGGAGACATTTCCATTTGCGCTTTACCCGGTCTATGTGCGAGGCAAGGCGTTCCTGGCGAGTAACAACACCAAGCAAGCTGCCGTCGAGTTTCAAAAGATACTGGACCGGCCGGCCCTTGTGTTAAATGAACCGATCGGTGCGCTCGCGCTCCGCGGCCTTGCTCGTTCCTATGTTCTGCTGCAACAGCCGGACAAGGCCCGGGCGAGTTATCAGAAATTCCTGAGTGTTTGGCACGAGGCTGACGCCCGGAGTCCGATCTTCCACCAAGCCTCTTTAGAGTACCGGCAGCTGGATGGTGCGAAGTAGCACCACTCACTCCGTGCGCCGCCTTCCCACTGCGTTCGACTTAGAGGCCGAAACAAAGAATATTCGGGCCCGCCGCCACGACAATATACTGCCTGCCGTCCACCGTAAACGTCATGGGCGAGGCTTTCATAAAGATGTTGGTAGGGAATTCCCAGAGCGTTTTTCCGGTGCGTTGGTCCACCGCCGCGAAACCCCCGTTTGGGTGGCCGTAGAAAATGAGGCCCCCCGCAGTAGCGAGAACCCCGGACCAGGTTTTGGCACGCGCGGCCCCCGTCTGCGGAACCTCCCAAACGATCTCTCCCGTCTCAATATTGAGTGCCCGCAGGAAGCGCTGGCCCTGCTCATCGGGATAGCCACTGTTGTGATCGCTGACGCATTGTTCCAGTGCCAGGAAATAGTAGAGGCCCGTCTCCGGAGAGAACGCGGTGGCCTCCCAATTGGCGGCATCGTTGGGGCAGCCATGTGGATCCTTCACCACCGGCCGGCCATCGGGTCCAATGCTTGAAGCCCAATCCACGCGGTGCAGAAAGGGCTTGGCCAGCAGCACCGCACCATTGGTGCGATCAAGCACATAGAAGAAGCCGTTGCGATCCGCGTGAAGCATAAGCTTGGAAGGCTTGCCTCGATAGACCGTATCGACCAACACATTAGGCTCGGCGGCATCTCGATCTTCCACGTCGTGGGGCGTGAACTGGTAATACCATTTCAACGCACCGGTTCTGGGGTTGAGCGCTAGAACGCTGTCGGTATATAGATTGTCGCCGGGGCGGTCGCGATCGTCGCCATCAGGAAAGGGATTGCCCACGGACCAGTAGAGCGTGTCAGACGACGGGTCATAAGAGCCGGTGGCCCAGGTGGAACCGCCGCCTGTGGTTGGCTCTTTGTCTCCCCACGTTTCTCTGCCGGGATCTCCCTTGCCAGGCACAGTCCAGTGCCGCCAAATAAGTGAGCCATCGTCCGGTTCAAAGGCTGCGACGAAACCGCGAATGCCTTCGTCAGCACCGGAAACGCCGGTAATGATCCTATCGTCGACGATGAGCGGAGCGATCGTGCCGCCATAGTGTTGACCTTCACTCTTGGCCGCAATCGGCTGCTCCCAAAGTAATTTGCCGGTGGCTCGCTCAAGCGCCAACAGGTGACCGTTGTCGGTGACAAAAAAGACCTTATCGCGAAAAATAGCGACTCCGCGATTGGTGCCGAGTTTCGAGTCACCCACCATACCAGGGCTGGCAGGACGCGAATATTGCCAGATCGTGCCGCCGGTGAGTGCGTCGAGCGCGAATACCTGGTTCGGTCCCGTGACGTATAGGACTCCGTCAGCTTCGAGCGGCGTCGTTTCCAGGCCAAAGTACTGGATGGGGAAGATCCACTTCAATGTCAGTGAAGACACATTCGCGGTGTTGATCTCCTTGAGCGGGCTGTAGCGATTGGCGGAGGTATTTCCGTTATAAGTCAGCCAGTCACCGGGCTTGGGCGGCCCCCAGGTAATTTTGCGTGCGGGTTGAGATCCGATCGGCGGCCGCACGATGATGCCCACGTTGAGACGACGCAGATACTTGGCCAGTGCCGCGCGGTCGGCGGCAGAGAGATCGGCGAAGGAAGGCATGCCTCCCGCGATATTGCCCTGCGCGATAAATGCACTTAGCTCCTCGGGCGTTTGCCCTGCGACCCGTTGATTCATAGCCAGGCCAGGCGCTTTCGCCGAGCCGCGAGCGTCGTCGCCGTGACAGCCCGCACAGTTCTTCTGAAACAATGCCTGTGACAATGATTGCTGAGCGAGCAAGGGCTGAGGCAAGAGGAAGAGAACGCAACAGGCCAGACTCCAACGGGGAAATGCGCAATACCTCAGTGCGCGCGGAGCCATGTTCGCACCCTCGGGTTGAAATCCTCTATACACTCCCAGTGAAACGCATGACCCGCTCCTTCATACAAATGCAAATCAGAATGAGGAATTCCGGCAGCGACCTCCTCCGCCATCCATGCCGGAGTAAAGATGTCGCTGCGCCCGCCGATTACCAGGCAGTTGCAGCTAATCCCTTGCAGTTGGTTCAGGGCATCGTGGGTGACGCACGCCGCTACCTGCCCCTCGAAGCCATGGAGTGGTTGCGGCATCACGTCGGTAGCCGCACCCTTTCGTCCCTGCAGCAACTCAGCGAAGCCGGCGTCCTGGTCCCAGTAGGGTTTGGCAAAGATCAGCAACTGAATATAAGTCGCGAACTCCTCCGGACGGAGCCGGCTCTTAATGTCACTCATGTGGCGGAAAACATCGCGCGCGTAGCGGTCGCATCGTGCCCACGTGCACATCAGAACCATGCTGCGCACCAGGCGCGGATGCCGCAACGCGAGTTGTTGGGCGATGGTGCTGCCCATCGAGCAGCCCACGACCCGCGCGCTTTCGATTCCCAGCGCGCCAAGTAGTCCGGCGTGGTCGTCGCCCATCTGTTCGGTGGAGTACGGCCCCACCGGCTTATCGCTCAGCCCCACCCCGCGATTGTCGGGGATAATGCAGCGAAACTCTTTGCTCCAATATTCGGCATGTTTCTGCCACACGGCCCCCCGCGCGGTGATGCCCATCAGAAGTAGAAGGGGATCGCCCATACCGCACTCCTCGTAATAAAGCTTGATCCCGTTGCTCTCTACGAACGGCATAGGTCCTTCCCTTGCACCAGCGGCTCAAGATGTGCTTTTACCCAGGCCCCGTCCTGCAGCGTCACGCCGTCGGGGTCATCAACCGCCCGGTGTCCCTCGTCTTCGCATACGATCCATCCCGGGAACCCGATATCGCGTAACCAGGTCGTAATGCCCGCGAAATTTACCTTGCCCTCCCCCATCACTGCGAACTCGGGGTCCCCATCCCAGTCTTTGTAATGCACGTGATTGATCAGGCTACTGTATTGTTTCATCGTCGCCAGCGGATCCATACCGCCGTTGATGATGTGCCCGACATCAGGGGTCCATCCAATTACCTTGGAATCCAAACCGTTCAGAAGGATTTCGTAGTCCTCGCGCGTGCGCGCGATGGAAGCTTCCGGTGAGTTTGGATGGAAGCTGGTGACGATGCCCCGGTCGGCGGCACGGCGAGCGAGCGCATTCAGGTTGCCGACCAGCCGCTTTCGCCTGACCTCCACATCAAAGCGGCCCCTCGGCATCTGGACTACGCAGAGCAACGCGCCAGGGAAGTTACCCAGGAAGTTCATCACCGAGTCAGCTTCGCGCAACTCATCTTCTGTTTCGCCGTCGTGATTCCAATCCAATACGAACGACATGGCAGAGAGATTCAGCCCACCGTGCGCAGCCAGGCTGTCCGCAAGGCGTTGAGGATCGCTCAGTTCTCCCATCCAGGAAAAGATCGGCTGGACGCCGGCGAAACCGGCCCGGGCGATTACGTCAATCATGTGGTCGAGCTGGTTTGCATGTGCGCGGCCACTCTCCTTCATGAACCACGTGTAGACCTCGCTGCCGAACTTAATACCCGATGAAGGAGTTTGCATCATGATTCCTTACCCCCGTTTGATTCGAAGATCGTTGACCTGCAGTGCGACGGCTAGCCTCCGCTTAGCGCAAGTCCGCCGGGGTGAGACCCTTGACATAACCATCAAAATCGAAGGGATGGGGATGGTACTCACCCACTAACCCCACCTTTGCGTTTGGCTTGATTTGCCCCTCAAGCCCGAGCGCCCAGTAACATGCATTCACCAGCAGCCGGCGGTTCGCTTCGGTGAGCAAATCTTCTGAGGTTCCCAGTGTCGTGGCGAAGACCCGGGCGGTCTTACCAGCGCTTCCCGTGTAGGTTTTCGTCCATGCGATCGGCATCATGGGATCGTTCAGCGCCCCCGTGACGGGAGGATCTTTCGGGTCCATGCCGGAGAGC
This sequence comes from uncultured Acidobacteriaceae bacterium, assembly GCA_963788515.1. Lineage (GTDB taxonomy): Bacteria > Acidobacteriota > Terriglobia > Terriglobales > Acidobacteriaceae > PALSA-350. Next base: position 154,654 of record CAWBGZ010000010.1, on the reverse strand, counting down.
ACCTCCCCGAATACCAAGGCCTTGCTATCTCCGGGAAGAGGCAGGTGGACTTCATAAACGTCCGTCCTGCTCCACAGCTCGCCGTCATGAATTCCCCTTAGGATCGGGTTCGTGGCCTCTTTCTGATTGAGCACACCCATGGTGCTTTGTTTCCCGTGGTGTCCGTGGTGCTTGATCCAGGTTTCGCCCAGCACCATGCGTCCGAAACCACCGTCGGGACTGTTCCAGCTGTACTTGGCATAGGTCGGACTGGATTTGAGTTGAAACGCGTGTGTCGCAGTCCGGATACCTACAATGGGCTTACCTGACTCCACATAATCGACGATGTGCTTCATCTGATCGTCCGGCAGGTCGCGAAAACGAGTCAGGATGACCATCAGATCGGCAGAATCCAGCGCCTCCAATCCAGGAATGTTGTTTAGCTGATTGGGGTCGATCGTGCCATCCTTGGGATTGATGGCAAAAAGCACGGTGCAGTGGAAGCCATGATACGTCGATAGAATTTTAGCCAGTTGAGGCATCGATTCCTCGGAACGGTATTCCTCGTCACCGCTGATCAGAACGATGTTCTTGCCTTTGGCGTGCCCGTGGGGTTGAAAGACCAGGAACGGTTCAGCCGCATGGAGGAGCGGCGTTGGTGCGGACAGGAACGCAAGCAACAAGAACAACCAGACGATACGGCGCATAAGCGATTGCCCCTCGATTTCTTGAATCCGTGCCAGACTTCGATCATTACGCTGGGTTCTCGTCCACGATCGCCCCAGCGCTAAGGGACATCACACAGCGAGACCGCTTGCGTAAGTCCCACAATAGGATCGCGCGTGGGAATAAATTCCTGTCCGACATACCCCTTATAGCCGGCTTCCAGCAATGCCCTCATCACCCCCGGATAATTGATCTCCTGATGATCGTCAAGCTCATTCCGCCCCGGGTTACCAGCCGTATGTATATGGCCGATGATGTCGTGATATTGGCGTATACGCCGGATCACGTCGCCATTCATCATCTCCACGTGATAAACGTCAAACAAAAGCTTTACATGGGCGGAATCAACCCGCTTGACGATGTCTGCCACGTAGTCGATGTCGTCCCCCTGATAGCCCGGATGTCCCTTCATCGGGTGAGTATGATCGCGTGTATTGAGCTGTTCCAGGCAGAGGGTGACGTTCTTTCCCGTAGCGTACTTTCCCAGTTCTGAGAGCGCCTTCACCGAGTTCGCTGCGCCCTCCGCAAGCGGGATCTCTCCACTGTTTGGATCTTCTGCATCACGCCACTTATAGCCGGTAAAAGTAATCACGTTAGGAAATCCAAAGTCGGAGGCTTGGTCAATGGCATGTTTTGTCCGCGTGATTACCTCGTCGTGATACCGCGGGTTGTTCACACCTTTGTGGAACGGCGGGTCAGGCATGCCGTTCGGAGCCAGCGCGCTTTGCAAACCATGCTTCTTTACGGTCGGCCACATTTCGGGTGGAACGAGTTCCACGCTTTGGCATCCCAAATCTTTGGCTGTTGTACAAATCCGCTCGATATCCCAATTCCAGTCCGTATTGAGACACCAATAGGTCAGTGACTGCCTTATGCGCCCGTACTTGACTGCGCGTTGCACACTAGCCATGGCAGGACCCGCGGCCAGGGCCAAAGACCCCATAAGTCCCCCGAACAGAAGCGCCCTTCTGCTCAAGGAAGTTTCCCCATCCAAATTCATTTCTTTGTCTGGCACGCTCAACTCTTCCAATAGCTCTCCGGCTCAGGTCTTCGCGATATGCTCGGCGGTTGTTCAAGACTGTATCCGGTTTATGCCAACGAGATTTTCAGTGCTGCTGCATAGTCGTTCGTGGGGCGATAGCGCTTGGGCAGCTCCACACGCAAGCCGTCGGCACTCTGGTTCCACTTGAGTTTCTCGTCCGTGCCCAGTACCTGTACGTTTCCAATCTTTCCGGGTTGGGTAGCGTTCGCGGTGCCAAGCGCCTTTACCACGAAGGCATCCGCCGGCCAACCCAGGACAATCGCGTACACCACAGTGTTGGCCTTGTTGCGCGTAAACCGGATGTCTTTGACTCCCAGCTTGTTGACGCTGGTGCCCTCCATTTCGCCGCTCTTCACCATGTCAGGACCTTCGCCATAGATCTTCCATGGCCGGGTCTCGTAGATTGCTTCACCGTTGACCTTCATCCAGGCGGCGATCTGGTCGAGGACAGCAATTTCCTTGCTGTCAATCGTGCCATCCGGTTTTCCGGGTAGGTTCAGGATGAACGTGCCGTTCTTACTTACCGTGTCGACGAGCCAATGGATAACGTCGCGGGGCGGTAGATACCCGCCATACTCTCCAGGCTGATCAAACAAGCTGCGCTTGTAATGCCAATCTCCGATGCAGGTCTCAGACTGCCATGTGTAGGGCATGATCTGGCTGGTCAGGCCACGTTCATAATCGGCCACCACTGCCTTTGCCAGGCGATCGGGGACCTGCTTGATGTTGAGGATGGCTTCCATCTTCCCACCATGGGTCTTAAGGTTGTGGTTATAGAAATACGCGCCGATGTTCATGCCGCCCCAGCCCAGTGGCAGCAGGGAATTATCGAAATAGAGCAGGTCAGGGTCGTACTGATCGATCAGATCGCGGGTGCGATCGTAGAAGTTTTTGACGTAGGAAATGTCGGGCAGGGCATCGAAGGGATGCTTCGGTCCATAGAGTCGTTGCGGATCGAATCCCTCCCACCATTGGTTCTTGCCTTCGGCCACGGTGAGGTCACCATCGTAAGGCACGCCGGCCGACGGCCCAGTCTTACTTGCATCGTGCGATGTCTGAAACCACCACCAGTTGCGGGCCTGGTGCACGGTTACGCCGAACCGCATGTCCTGTTTGCGCGCGGCCGCGGCCCAGGTGCCGATCACATCGCGATGCGGTCCGATACGAATGGAGTTCCATGGTTGATGTTTGGAGTTCCAGGTATCCAAACCATCGTGATGGTTGGCGAGCGCAATGAACAGCTTCGCTCCCGCGTTCTTATAGCGTTGAATCAGCTCTTCCGGTTCCCAGTTGAGCAGCGTCCACTGGGGACAAAGATCCTTGTATCCGAATGTCGATGGAGGACCGTAATGTTCCAGTTGAAACTTATATTCGTCGGAACCCTCCATGTACATGTTTCGCGCATACCAGTCGCCCGCTTCAGGAACGCACTGGGGACTCCAGTGCGCCCAGACGCCGAACTTCGCATCGCGGTACCATTCCGGGGCGTCATATTGCTTGAGGGAATCCCAGGTGGGCTTATAAGGACCCTCGCCGCTCAGGTCCGGAATCGGTGAGTTCATCGGCACGCCATCCCACGAGCCCCCGGGAACAGGCAAATCGGGCGCCTTGCCCCAGGCGGTTGGCTTCCAGTTTTTGTCGTCTAGCTTCACTTTTACAAACTTGCCGTCTTCCAGCGCATAAAACACTCTTTGGTCGGCCGGCGTGGCGCAAAACTTTGCGTAATCCTCGGTAAAGGTGTTGAAACCGTTCAGCGCCGCGGACTGCGTTGGTTCGTTGCTTTGCCCTACTGCTGGCACAGCCGCTGAAGCGGCAGCTGCCGCGATCAGTTTGCAAAAGTCTCTTCGCCGCATATTACCGTCCTGAAAGATCGAAAGGTTCGTCCACTTCTCCCAACTCCCCGGGGCACTCGTCGCGCCGGAATTACACACTACGGCGAGGCCGTCCCTGCACCCGCCGAATATATAGACCAGACAATTATAGTGTCAACGGCTCAGTTCAAACGCCTTCCGCGGGCCTAAACCATTCTTTGGATCAACCATTAGCCATGCGTGCCGCTTTAGCGTGAATCAAGCGACGATTTGTCGATGGGGAGGGAATAAACCGCACTGGCAATGACTCCAAGTGCCTCACCGGCGATTGTCTGCACCGCATCCGGATCGTCCGGCAGCGCCACATGATTCACGTAGATGGCAAATGCCAGATGTTGCCCGCTCGGTGTTGTTGTATAGCCGGCGAGTCCCTTGCCTAAAAGCATGATCTGCATGTTCAGCAGATCGAAGGAGTCAAAGGTGCCTGTCTTGGCGAAGACGTGCCCGGCCGCCGGTGAATCCCGCTGGATGCTTGCCAGAGTCCCGTCGCGCCCAAGGATCGGGAGTGCGTTCTGGAATATTGAGCAGATGGGCTGGGCCGCCATGTAGGCCAGGTAGTGCACCATGAAATCCGGCGTGTAGTATGCCGAGGCCGCGCCACCCGCCCCGTCAGCCTGCGAAGCGCCCGAAAGGTCGAGGCCGGCCGAAGTGAGAAAGTCGTGCTCCAGCGCGAATCCCTTTTGATCGATCTTTGTTGTAGCCTTGCCCACGATTGCGCCCAGGATGTAGGGCGTCATGCTGGCGTGCAGGTTTTGACTCACCTTGAGCGTGACTTTTACTTCCTCTGCCAGCGGAGCGGAAACATGCTCGGCGACCTGGTGCTGCCTGTTGTAGAAGCTCTTGTATCGGGTTGGGTCGGCCGCAGTAACCGGCTTGCCGGCTACCTTAACTCCGCGGGCCGTAAGAGCCGCGGTCAGGGCCTCGGCGGCGAATCGCGAGGGGCTGGCCACCGGATAGCCATAGATACGAGGTTTGCTTGCCTGTGCGATGGATCCGCTCAGCACGACGGTTTGTGTACCATCCGCATGGTCGGTCGTCTCGGGATCATCCAATGTGGTCTTGCTCCCGGCCGTAGTGACAATCTTATTGTCGAAATGGATGTAAGGGACCTGCAGAGAATAGGTGAGCTTGGCGGGTGCGCCCGCGGCTGTGCCGGGTTCAATGGTCACATCGATCACATTGTCGTTCAGCGCGATGGGCGAGATCACGACGCCGGTGCCCAACTCGCGGTCGCCTTCTGGGAAGAGGCTGGCATCGATGACTACGCTGCCCGCGACGCGCTCGATGCCCGCAGCCGCAATCTGTTTGGCAAACTCCTGCATGACAATCAAAGGATCGCCTGGAATCAGCCGGGAATCGGGTCCGCCGTAGGAATGGTCCTCATCAGCGAACGCCAGGGTGCCGTCTGGCTGCATGCGATTGGACAGGTTCGGATCGCCGCTAGCCACCAGAACGAGGTCGCCTTTCAACTTTCCTTTTCTGTCAACCTCGCCGGTGCGATAGATAAAAGTGCGGAAACGGTAATCCGGCCCCAGCAGGTGCAGTGCAGTCCCTTCGGTGAGAAGCTTGGTCGTCGAGCCGGGGGTGAACAACTTATCGCCGTTCAGGACGAAGAGCGGCTTCTGGGTATCGAGGGAGTAGACCTCGATGCCGAACATAGCGTGCCGGTACACCGGCCGATCGATAACCTGCTGCACCGCTTCACTGAAGGTCTGTGGAGGAGATGCCTGCGCAACCGCCGCGAGCGTGAACGCTGTATAGACGAGTGGACCGATCCATGCGGTTTTGTTCATTTTGCAGCCTTCATGGTAGAGGAATGTAGTCTTCGCCGTCTCGCCCAAAAGGATCACTGCGAATGCCACCCGGTTTTGGTCCGGAACGTTCGTAAGACTTCTCTAAATGGAGTGGGGCCGCCTGGTTTTGAGAAAAATCGCGTCTATTCATAGCGCAACGATTGGACGTACCAAGCATACACAAGCGAGACTGCCCGTCAAGCAAACAGCGGACCCGCTCAAGGACCCGGGAACCCGGACTGCAGAGTGAGTCCGCGAGCCGGAAGGCGTCGCTACGACTCACCGTAAACAGCTGACCAGCCGATCGTTAGCATTCCTCAGTTGCTTGCGCATCAGGCCTGCTCGGGTGGCTTGACAAGCGAAATATTGCGATGATAGCTTTCCCCTTTCTTAATTGGTTCGCTCAATCCGTGCTACGACAAGGAAAATTCTGAAGACAGTCAGAGGTAACGCGATGAACTCTCGGACCTGCGGCACCTTGGGGATGCTGATCTGCGCAACGATCTATGTAGTTATCTACTTCGTCGTTTCGGCCCCGGCGTTAGCTCAAGTCAGCGGAGCGGACGCGGCCCTCAACGGAACCGTTCGCGATGCCTCCGGTGCCGTGGTGCAGGGCGCCATTGTCACCTTGACGAATACCAAAACCGGCGTCGAGCAATCGACGAAGAGCAACCACACGGGAAACTACTCGCTGGTGAACATCACTCCCGGAACCTACATAGCCACGGCTTCCGGAACAGGGTTTTCCAGCGGCAAGTCGCCGGAGTTTGAGCTCTCGGTAAATCAAACCGCCACCATTAACTTCTCTTTGCAGGTTGGGTCTGTGACCAGCACAGTTTCGGTGTCTGCGAGCGGTGTCCAGTTACAAACCTCTACCGCGGAGCTGGGTACTGTGATCGGAAGCACCGAGGTGAATGCCTTGCCGCTGAACGGGAGAAACTTCACCGAGCTACTGCTACTATCACCCGGAGTTAGCCCGGTAAATGCCACGGGGAACGCAGGCTTCGGGGGAATAGGGAATCCAGTCGGAACCGTCGTCCTGCCCTCGGTCAATGGTCAAAATAATCGGAGCAACATGTATCTGTTAGACGGCATCAACAATTACGGCTCGATTCGCGATACCTATGCCGTGCAACCCACGCTTGATGACATTGAAGAGTTCAAGGTGCAGTCGCACAACGACGAAGCCCAGTTCGGACAGGTTTTGGGCGGAATCGTAAACGTCGTCACCAAGTCAGGGACCAACCAATTTCATGGGGATGCCTGGGAATACTTTCGCAATGACGCACTGGATGCGGCAAACTATTTCAACCCCGTCAAGACCCCTCTAAAACAAAACCAATTCGGCGGTGCGATTGGTGGTCCAGTCATACTGCCTCACTATAACGGCCGCAACAAAACTTTCTTTTACGCCTCCTACGAGGGATACCGCAACAACACCGCATCGAGCAACTTCTTTCGAACCCCAACTACGGCGCAATTGAGTGGCGACTTCAGCAATCTCGACAGTCAAGGAACACAGTTATATAACCCGTTCAGTTCGATCCCTGACCCCACCACAACAACAGGATTTTCCCTGCAGCCGTTTATGTGCGACGCAGCCGGCGCACCACTCCCCGCGCCGGGCAACATCCAGCAGCCGGGGACGCCATGCAACAAGATTCCATCCAGCATGATCAATCCCTCGATGGTTTACTTCGCACAGACATTCTTCCCCGCGCCGGTTAACCTACCCGGCTACCCACAGTACAACGGACGTGATACGACGCCAAATATCACTCATCAGGATCAAGGTTCTGTTCGTCTCGACCAACAGATTGGCGCCAACGATCGTATTTTCGCCCGCTGGACGGCAGCGTGGGAGCCTATTACGGGATCTGCCGGCTATCCGGGCCTGGTGAACCATACCAACGATTCGAACTACAACATTGCCGTCAACTGGACCCATACCTTCGGTGCAAGTTCTGTTCTTGAACTGACCTTTGGTCGTGTGTCAGCCCAGAACAATCGCACCCCGAACTTTACGAGCATTCCCTCGGATTTCTATCAACAAGCCGGATTTGCCAGCTATTTTTACGACCATGGAGATTTTGGCGGAAACCAGGTCCCCTCGATTCAAATTGCCAATTACCTCGGCGGCACCAACTACGTGGGTAAGCTCCATTACTCAAATATTTGGGAATACCGTGGCGATTTCTCAAAAACCATCGGACGACACAGCCTCCGCACCGGAGCAAGCCTCGCCACGGATGGATGGGAGCAGCCTTTCTATGGTTCCGAGGATGACTTCGCACAGTCGCAAACCCAGGACGGTAATCTCGACTCGAATACCGGCGATCCGCTGGCGTCCATGGTCCTGGGTGTCCCGGACTATTCAGAAGTCGACAACGTCTATTCGCTACTCCATGGGGGCAAAATCATTGGCGCGTACTTTCAGGACCAGTGGAGAGCCAGCGATAGGCTCACCATCAACTGGGGCGTGCGTTATGACATCACGATTAATCCGCGTCAAGGTAAAGCATCCAACGGCAGCAACATTACCGGCGATTTCAACTTTAGCAACGGAACATACATTCTTCAGAATCCTGCGCCGGCATGTTCAGCAACCCAGGGCGCCCCGTGCATCCCAGGGGGAACTCTGCCCGCGAATGTCACCATCGCGAGCAATGGAAAAATCATCCACGATAATTACAACAATATTCAGCCCAGAGTTGGTTTCGCTTACCGGCTCACGCCGCAAATCGTGATGCACGGTGGCTACGGAAGGTTCTATGACAATTGGGCGGGGCTAACTGAAAATCAATCCAACTACACGCAAACCTGGCCGAACGTAGCCTTCGTCGGAGCTCCAGGCGGCTTTAACCTGTACGGACCACCCACGGGATTAGCCCAGGATCCTTTCAACTTTGGAAACGCTCCGCTCCAGCCGGCATCGTCGCCATTCTCGCCTTTAAACACCAATTCTTATACCGACCCAAATCTCAAGAATGGCTATTCCGATCAGTGGAATTTTGGATTTCAGCAAGAACTGGCGACCGGAGTTGTTGCGACCCTCAACTATGTAGGTTCTCGCAACGCGGACATCGCGACGTCCATCACGGCGAACGCGCTGACCACCCCCGGAGGGGACCCGCCTTACTCGTACATACCACCCACTCCTTACACCACCACCCTTTCCTCTACCGACTACAACTCCCTGCAGGCTTCGGCGCAAATCCGATTGCATTCCGGGATTACGTCCACGCTGGCGTACACATGGTCAAAGGCGATGACGACCGGTTGTGATGGCTACGACTCAGGCTGCGAGATCCAGAACCCGTACGATCTAAAAATGGATCGCGGGCCGGCGGCCTATGATCTTCCGCAGATTTTTGCCGGCAGCTTTGTGTTGCCGCTCCCATTTGGATCAGGAGCACGGTTCAGCACAAAGAACAGCTTCGTGGACTATGTCGTCGGTGGCTGGCAGTTGAATGGAATCGTGTCTCTGAATAGTGGGCCGCGTTATGACGTCCAGGATGATAACGGAATTTCCAATATCAATAACTTTTATGGTGTCGAGCGTGCCAATGTCGTAGGAAATCCTCGCGAGAGCACCCCCGAGTATCCGCTTAGCAAGACCCAACCCATTAACATTAGTGCGTTCGCTGATCCCCCTGCTGGAACTTTCGGTACGATGGGACGAAACAGCCTGCATGCGGATTGGGGACGGAATCTGGATATTTCCCTATTCCGCTCCTTCAAGGTGACAGAAAGCAAAAGGTTTGAATTCCGCGCCGAAGCATTTAATGCGACCAATACACCGGTATTCGCGGTTCCTGACACTTTTCTTCCGGATGGCCCGGGGTATTTCGGCGTTGTTTCAACTACCGCGAACACTGCGCGTCAGTTGCAGATGGCTCTGAAATTCTATTTCTGAGTAGACTGGTTGTTTTACAGAGACGATTGAAACAGTTTTTCACGCGCCAACGGTCGATCCTATGACACCCGCGGTGGGTAACACGAACCCAACGGTTGAGCTTTTGCCTGCGGTCTATTCGAATATGTATGCTCAAATCCAGCATGGATCGCAGACGGCGCGGATGAGAATGGACAGACCTATCGGAGCGCTAAGTGGATGGCTGAAGTGCTGGCCTCTTTTCATCGTGTGGTTCATTCCGTCGATTCCGGCAATCGCGCAAGCATCAGCAGGTTTGGTTGCGCAGTGGGCATTCGACGATCGCCGTGGCGGCACTGTTCACGATAGCGTGAGTGGCCAGGACACCCCGATTCTGAACAACTATCAATGGGTAAAAGGGGTCTCCGGGGATGGTTTGAAGTTCGACGGATTCACAACCGTGGTCGAACTAGCCCCAAAAAGCACGCCAAAAGTTGGGCCGGGCTTCACCGTGACATCCTGGGTCGCTATCCAGTCCTATCCCTGGAACTGGGTTCCCATCGTTGACCAGCACAAGGACGTTGCATCTGGTTATTTCTTCGGCATCGACGCGAAAGGAAGGTTGGGACTTCAGCTCTCGGTGTGGGGCGTCTGGCAGGTTTGCCTCTCAGACGTTCGCGTACCGTTGCAGCGCTGGACACATGTCGCCGGCGTTTACGATCCGAAGACGGGGGTGAGCCTCTATATCGACGGGAAACCGGCAGGGAAGCTGTCGATTACCGGCGACTTCGTCTCTCCGCGAGGTACGCCTCTCCGCATTGGAAGAAATCTAAAAGATCTGCCCCCGGTAGCTCTGGTGCGTCCCACCGCATCCTTCCCGGCGCTCTACTCCTTCGACGGGATCCTCGACGATCTGCGTATTTACGATCGCCCTCTTTCGTCCGCAGAGGTCGCGTCTGCTTATACCCCAGCCCTGGCAGGCGCGCAGCCCGAGTTGCTCGAGCGTCACTGGCCTGTGCTTCCCGGGGAAGCGTCTCACCTGAAAGCTGTGTATACCAAGTTGAATCTTTATCCGGAATGGGACGCGCTGTGGCGCTCCGGACCCGCCAGCGATGTAGTGGTCAGCTTTAAGAATCTGCCTATCCATTACGTGTTTTGGCGTGGCGCGAATTTCGGACCGAATATCGTTACCGAAAACGGCATCTGGATGAGTGATCAAAGCTTCGAGTCCGGTACCAGGATCGGCACCGCGGAGCATATGAACGACAAGCATAATATGCACGCAAGCATCAGTATCCTTGAGTCCAGTGATGCCAGGGTGGTGCTTCATTGGCGCTACGCGTTGGTCGACGTGACCGGCGGCTTTGCCGGTATCGATCCTGAGACCGGCTGGGGGGACTGGGTAGACGAACTTTTCTATATCTATCCCGATGGTGTCGCCGTAAGGTACGGCACCATCCACGGCAAGAAAAAAGAATACAGTTTCACGGAACCGACCCTCTTGCTTGAGCCTGGTAAGAAGCCCGAAGACTATGTCTCTCTGCAGGCTGCGACCGTTGTTAACAGTAAAGGCGATAGCCGCACCTACTCATGGGCTCCTGACTCTCCTCCCTTCCCATTTCCTGATCAGCCGGCGGATGCCAACATTGCGGTCGTCAATCTCCAATCGAAATACAAGCCGTTTTACATTTACAAGGTTGGCACACAGCTGGGTCCTTACGGCTGGCCTCCGGAGCTACGGTCCGAGTATTCACATTTCCCGGTGTGGGATCATTGGCCCGTCAACCAGATCCCGTCCGATGGCCGGTTTGAACTTTTCCCAGACCATTACGCCAGCGCAGCGATCATGTCGCCAGATCCGAATGCGGTGTGGATCGAGGGACCCGGTCCGACCAAGAGCACCTACTTTCTATTTGGGCTCAGCAATGGTTCGGTCGAAGACTTGGCCCGGTTGGATCGATCATGGATGCATCCGCCCGATCTCAAGATGGCCAACATTGCGGCAGCCTATGATCCGGCGCAGCACGCATATCTCTTGACCGGTGCTCCCGCAGGTGGCGCCGCCATCAAATTCACTATCGAGGGGAGTGAATCCTCTCCGGTCGTCAATCCTGCCTTCGTCATTAAAGGCTGGGGTCAGGTTCCGGCAGCGGTCCGCATCGATGGTGCCCTGGCCGGAGCAGGAGAAGTCGAGACGGGATTCATCAACACCCTGAGCGGAACGGATCTAGTGGTGTGGCTTCGCAAAGCCGGGACCACTCCCGTCCAGGTCTCCATCACCGCCAAAAGATAGCAACTCCAGATCGCTCAGCGAGCCTTGAGTCAATCCAGCTCCAAGCCTCCGGAGATATTGAGACGATTCGCTGTTACATACGACGCCGGCTGCGACGCCAGCCACAGGATCGCTTCCGCTACTTCTTCCGGGGTCGTACGCCGCCGAAGCGGAATATCTACTGTGCGGGAATGTACATAAGCCTGCAGGTCAATTCCAGCGGCGGCGGCACTCGCCGTTTCGTTGGCTCGTTGCATCGCCGTGTCCATCCGGCCTGGAACAACGGTGTTGACCGTAATTCCATAGCGGCCCAGGGCGGCTGCCGCAGTGCGGGTAATGTAGTCCACGGCGGATTTCGAAGTGGAGTACGCGACGTACTCCTCCCGCGTCATGCGCCCAGCAGGCGACGACACGTTGATGACCCTGCCGCCTCCGGAATCTTTCATGACCCGTGCGGCCGCCTGAAGCAAAAAGAACAGCGCCTTCACGTTAATAGCGAATACTTTGTCCCACTCGCCTTCGGTTACTTCCAGCAACGGCTCCACGGAAGAGATGGCTGCATTGTTGACCAGCACATCGAGCCGCCCGAAGAAATCGACCGCTTGTTGAACAATACTGTAAGACGCCCCAGGGGCAGTGATGTCCGCAAGGATGGGAAGGCACTCGGCGCCGTGATCACGCGTCTCCACGACTACGTGGTTGAGCGTTGTTTCATTGTTATCCACCAGAACTACTTTGGCCCCGTGACGGATAAATCCAAAGGCAGTTGCTCTGCCCAGGCCCTGGGCAGCCCCGGTCACGATCACCACCTGTCCTCGCAAACGATCGGCGTCTGGTGCCATAGGTGTCAGGCCATCCCATTATGTGCTCCAATGGACGGACCAAGCGCCGCTCGGGGAGCGTGGACGATGGATGAAGGAGCGCTCCGCTATTATTCCCGCGATGGAGACGGAACAACCCCAAGCCTAAGCGTTACGCCTTGTCTTGACAACAACCCGTCAGGCATCATAGTCTACGTCGGTAAATTTGGCTCGTCCAATGCAATGCTCCCAATGATATCTCGCTCGTTGTCGTGCAGCAAGGCCGGGTTCGCGCCGGTCCTGGCGTGCGTGTTTTCGATTCTGTTTTTTGCGGGCACGGTTTCGGCGCAGACCACAAAGCCTCTGGCCCAATGGAGCTTCGACGAAGCCGATGGTGATACAGCCCATGATTCAATCGGGCATGCCAACGGAAAAATTACGGGCGTTTACAAACACGTCACTGGCGCCTTGAGCAATGGGCTGCGGCTGGATGGAGACACCTCAGGGGTAGCCGTTGCGGCTGCGGACACGCCGCACCTAAATGGCTCGTTCACCGTGGAAGGCTGGATCGCCATCAATGCCTATCCCTGGAATTGGGTTCCGATCGTAGACCAGCGCCGCGAGGAACAAGCCGGCTACTTCTTTGGCATCGACTCTTTTGGGCATCTCGGCTTTCAGCTTTCTGCCAATGGGGTATGGCAAACACTGATTTCACAGGAACGGCTTCCCCTCAAGCGGTGGTCGCACGTTGCCGCCACCTTCGATGAGTCGAAGGGGATGACGCTCTACATCGATGGAAAAGCGGCGGGTGAACTCAAAGTGCAGCCTCCGTTTACCTTCGCGGAAGATGCAGACCTTCTCATCGGCCGCGTGAGACAGCCGCTCCTTCCTGCGCAATGGATCCATCCCAAATACGCGGTGTGGTATTCCTTTGACGGCATTCTCGACGAAATAAAAATCATCGATGGTGCACTCTCGCCAGACGAAATGGCCGGCGAATATGCCCGGGTTCATCCTCCGGCAGGCGACGCGCTGCCATATCCCGCGTTGCCTTCGGGGCCGCCTGGGGCCGGGCCCTTCGGTGCCTTCTACGCCACCCTGAAATATGAAGAACTGTGGGATGCCCCGCGCCGCGTTGGGCCGAATTCCGACGTCGTGGTCCGCTTCGACCAGTCGCCCATCCGGCTGGTTTCATGGCAGGGTACGAACTATGTGCCGGCGTGGGTCACGGATAACGGCAAGTGGTATTCCGATGAGTTTGTCGAAACCGGAGGTTTACCCGGGTGTCCTGACGGGGAAGACTGCGAGCCCATGTCGGATAAGCAGAACCTCTACGCTCACGTGCGCGTTCTGGAGAGCACCCCGGCACGTGCGGTGATCCACGTTCGCTACGGGCAATGCGAAGTGGAGCACTCTATCTGCGCCAATCCCGACCCGTTTACCGGTTGGACTGACTGGGCCGACGACTATTACACGGTGTATCCAGATGGTGTGGCTGCCAGAAAGACCGTTGCTTGGACTTCAAACTTCAGGACCTGGCATGAATTCCAGGAAACCATCATTATCAATCCCCCGGGTACGCGCCCGGAAGACAACATTCAAACCGACGCTCTTACCTACGTCAACATGAAGGGCGAGACCAAGACGTATTCCTGGGAGCATCCGCCAGGCACGGTTTCCGACCCGGCCGATGCCAACATCCAGGTGGTCAACCTGAAGTCGAAGTGGAAGCCATTCCAGATTGTCTCGCCGGTGCATCCGAAGCTGTCCACCTATACCGGCGAAAAGTCATATTCGCTTTTTGAGTGGTGGAATCACTGGCCAGTCGCCCAGGTGAAGTCGAGTGGTATTTCCGCAGTCGCTCCTGACCGCCCGTCGCACACCTCGTTGTCACACATTGAGGGCCAGCCCTATGCACAAACTTCCGATTCAATAACCAAGATTATGCTGGATGGGTTGACCGATCAGCCGCCAAGCGAATTGGCGGTGCTGGCCAAATCCTGGCTCTCTGCTCCAGACCTGATAGTGACCGGCAACGATTTCAAAAGTAGCGGCTACGATCAGACCCAGCGTGCCTTTGTTCTGGAGCGCAGCGCTGGACCTTCAGGCGCCCCTTTGCGCATGAGCGTCCGTGCAAAGGACGATGCTCCGCTCGTGAATCCCGCCTTCGTGGTCAATGGGTGGGGAGATGCAACGCCCAAACTCAAAGTGAACGGCAAGCCGGTTCCGTGGGGCCAGGACTATCGATACGGGCGGGTAAACTCGCTCGATGCGGACAAACTCGTGGTTTGGCTTCGCATGAAAGCAGCCTCCACCGTCACGGTGGAAATTGATCCGCTGTAAGACCTTGGTAACCAACTGAGGCGCCAGACGGAGCCCTGGAACTAACTCGTTAGCTTGTCTCTGAGACGGCGACTGCCAGGTCTTCTCGGGTGCGCCGCGCTCGCGAGAGAAATCCATTCCTGAGAGTCCGGGGCATACGCAGCGTTCGAAGCAATCAGAGGAGAAGCGCAGCCGATGGACCGACGAGAATTTCTTCAAGCAAGTGCCTTCACCGTTGCGGATGCATGGCTGCCGCCTTCTCAGGCAGAGGCAACGGCGCAAACGGCGAATCCTGCAGCGTCGATCTACGTAGCCCCCCACGGTAACGATTCGAATCCAGGTACTGAGCAACGGCCCTTTGCCTCGCTTAAGCGTGCTCAGCGTGAAACTCGCGCGCGAAAACAGCGCATAAATCACCCGATCACGATTTGGGTGCGTGGAGGAACCTACTATCTCGAAGCTCCGCTGGTGTTCACGGCAGAAGATTCCGGCACCTCCGAAGCGCCGATCAACTACATGGCTTATCCGCACGAGATGGTCACCATCAGTGGTGGCCGCGAGCTTAGCTGTCGTTGGAAACCCTTCAAAAACGGAATCATGCAGTGTTCGCTCTCTGATGTAAACCCGAAGCATCTGAACTTCACGCAGCTCTTTGTGGATGGCAAGCGACAGATTCGAGCACGCTATCCAAACTACGACCCTAAGAACCCTCTGGTATCTGGTGCGGGCTACATAGACGTTCGGCAAGCGAGTGAACCCTGGCCTCCAACTGAGTTTCATTTCGACCCGGCAAAATTTAGCAAGACCAGGTGGAGCAAGCCCCAGGAAGCAGTTGTTCACTTATTTCCTCCGGATTACTGGGGCAACTTGCAATGGGAAGTGCAGGGCGTCGACTGGAACGAGGGCATCATCAAGCTGGGCTGGGGCGGCTTTCAGCTAAACGAACAGCTATTTGGTAAAGCCTCAACGGGTATCGGGCAGAGCCAGCTCTATCATCAGCGCTACCAATCGCGCTTCTTCGTGGAAAATGTTTTCGAGGAACTGGACGCCCCTGGCGAGTGGTACCTCGACCAGCAACAGAGCGTGTTATATTTGATGCCCGGCGAAGGCGTCGACCTGGCGAAGGCAACTGTCGAGGTCCCCCTGTTGGAGCAGGTAGTGGAGCTCCGCGGGTCGCAGCGCAGGCCAGTGCAGTACATTAAATTCTCTGGCTTTCGCATCGCTCACACCACAAGCACGTTTCTCAGCACGTATGAAGCTCCATCCCTGGGAGACTGGACGATTCATCGGGGCGGCGCGATATTTTGTGAAGGCGGCGAGCATTGCTCCATCGAGCAGTGTTTCTTCGATGCGGTGGGCGGCAATGCCGTTTTTGTAAATGATTACAACCGGCAGATTCGCGTGAGCGGTAACCGGATTACAGAAGCTGGCGATAGCGGTATCTGCCTGGTTGGCTCCGAACGGCGCATCCAGGGTACAAACCGTCCACTACCCACCGAAAACACCATCTCCAACAATCTGATCTACGACTGCGGAATCTTTGGCAAGCAAATCGCAGGTATTTTCTTCTCCGTCACCGAAAAAAACATGATTAGTCATAACGTGATTTATAACCTGCCGAGAGCAGGCATCTGTATAAACGACGGCTGGGGAGGCGGCCACGTCATTGAGTTCAATGATATCCACGACACAGTCCGCGAAACCCACGATCACGGACCCTTCAACTCCTGGGGCCGCGGCAGGTTTTGGTGCATGGAGCAATCCCACGGGAACGCGTCGCACACCTCCGGCTTTCACGACGGCGACGAGAATTACGTATTTCTCTACCCGGAAGCAGACGGCACTGTAAGTATCATCCGGAATAACCTGTTCCGCGAACCGTCCTCCGTCCATCAGTTAGGGATAGACCTGGATGACGGGTCATCGCATTACCACATCTACAACAACGTCTGTGTTGGCATTAGCGTCAAGCTGCGCGAAGGCGATTGGCGTCTGGTAGAGAACAATGTCTTTATCCGGCCAGGGAATCCACCGGCTTTTGAACAAGGTTACGAGGGGAACCACGACCGGTTCCTGCGCAATATTATCGTAACCAGTTCCGCCGTGGACGCCGCCTTTGGGAAATCAAGTGTACCGGGGGATTCCTACAAAGTGGTCTTACCTCCGTTGGTTGGCCCAATTGTTGCGGAGATCGACTACAACCTCTTCTTTAATGATATGGGCAGCTTTTTCGCATCCATTACGCCGCGAGGCAAGTCCAGGACTCATCTCACCCTGGACCAGTGGCAGGATCTGGGCTTTGACAAGCATTCCGTTTTCGCAGATCCCGAGTTTGTTGCGCCCGAACGGGGCGATTATCGCCTGAAGCCCGATTCGCCGGCGCTCCAACTCGGCTTCAAGAGCATCGATCTTAGTTTGGTGGGTTTGTTGCCTGATTTTCCCAAGCGCTGGTTGGCGTCTGATCCAGTTAAAAGCTCATGAGTCAGGCTTAGCATCCGGGTCTTTCGGCCCAGCGCAAGATGAAGCCGCTACGTCAAATCGAGTCCGCTGAGCATCATTCCTGCCCGCGTTGAGCGAGAGATCGCAAAGCAAGGGCTCGCTGGTTTCAAAGCTCTATCAAGAGGTTTTCTCGGGTTCACTATGCAATATAACGCTTTGGGAAACACGGGTCTGACGGTCTCGCGACTCAGCTTCGGAGCCTCAGCGCTCGGGGGTGTCTTCCGGTCCGTTGACGAATCGACCGCGATGAAAGCAGTTCACGCCGCATTGGATTGTGGCATCAATTATTTTGACGTCGCCCCAGCTTACGGGGGCACAGTTTCGGAGAGTGTCCTTGGTAAAGCGTTGCGCGGCATTCCGCGCACCAGGTACTTCCTCTCCACCAAGGTGGGAAAGTACACCAGGCCGGGAGGCTATGGCGACGACACTTTGGACTATTCGCGCTCCCGAATACGGGCCTCCCTGGACGAGAGTGCTGACCGATTAGGTGTTGAATACTTCGACCTCATTCATATCCATGACATTGAATATCAAAATCGGAGACGCACCGAGTGGGCGCTTACGGAGGGATACGATGCAGTACAGGAGTTGAAGAGAGAAGGGCGTATCGGGGGCGTAAGCTTTGGTATTTATCCCATGGATCTTTGGGTGCGCATTCTCTCTTCCTTCCAGATTGACGCCGCCCTGGTGCACAACCATCATTGCCTGAACGACACGCAGCTCTTGCGGATAATACCTCTAGCCGCCAGGGGAAATGTAGGGATCATCAACGCCTCGCCGTTCGCCTCCGGCCTTCTGACGGATCGGGGAGCCGCGGCATGGCATCCTGCATCGGACAAGGATCAGGCTCTCTTTCGGGAGGCTGCACAGTTTTGCGCGAAGCAAGGCGTGCCGATCGCGAAGCTTGCGCTCCAGTTTTCAAGCCAGAACGACGGTATCCCTACAACCCTTTTCAGCTCTGCAGATCCGGAGTCGGTAAGACGCAATGTCGCTTGGCACGATCAACCGTGCGATAGGGAACTGGTGGCACAGGTGCAGAAAATCCTTGAACCGGTACGGGACAAGGAGTGGAGGTACTAGTGGCCTGTAACAGCTGATTCAGGAATAGAAAGAAATCTGCGAAAATGCGCCACCCTTCTAAGGGTCACGGCTCTCGTGCTTTGTATCAGGGCCCTACTTTAGTCCGCAACGGGCTGAGAAAGAATTGGGCTTTAGATAGTGCGTGAGAACCGAGAGAGAGAAACAGCAGGTCCTTCCACGGCGCTTCCACGGCACGCTCCACGTCAAGCCGGGACAGGCCGCTCCGGGTCCTAATGACAAACGAGTGAGGGGAGGCTTGGTGGCCCATTCAAGCCTTCTCTTGGCTTGAGTGGGATAGTGGCTCTCGATGTGCCATTTCCGGTTTGCACCAAAACACGGATCGGTAAAACTTTAGGATGGGTGTCGGCCAGTACCCAAGTCAGGTAGAAGTCAGCGTTTCACTTCGACTAAAGATCGTCGCTCTCGATCTCAATGATGGCTTTGATCAGCGCTGAATTTCCGATAAGGCTCTTAAATCGTTTGGGAACATCTGCCAATGACATTCGCTCGTTTACCCAGCGAGAGGTGTCAATTTCGCTCTTCTCGATCATTTTGATGATCCGGGGGAATTGCGCTCGACTGTTGCGGCTGGCGAAAACCGTGATCTCACGTTTGTGCAGCAGTGGGTCATCCAAACAGACCGCCTCCTTGGTGAGCCCGGCAAAAACCAGGCGGCCGGTCGACGATACATGCTTCAGGCTCGCACGCATCGCTGCTGCGCTCCCAGTGGCATCGAATACCACATCTGCCGTCCGTGCTTCAGGGTCAGAGAGTGCCTCTACACCAAAACCCGCAGCAAATTCCCTCCGCCATTTGTTTTTTTCCACCACCACCACCTCTGCTCCGGCCGCCTGGGCGAACTGAGTGACCGACAGACCAATCGGTCCTGCGCCAATAACCAGGGCTGATTCGCCCTGCTCCAACCCGCTTCGTTCCACGGCATGCGCGCCAATGCCCAATGTCTCCACCAAAGCAAGCTGATCGAGGTCCAGCAAAGCGGACTTATGCAACAGATGCACGGGAACTGACAGCGCTCCTTGCAGGCCGCCGTCGATGTGTATTCCGAATACGCGAATGTTATCGCAGCAATTGGTACGGCCTTTAAGGCAGGGTCGGCAATGGCCACACGCCCAATAGGGCTCGATGGCGCACCGGTCTCCTTGCTTGATGGAGCGCTGACCCGCAGGTGCCTCCAACACATCGCCCGCGAGTTCATGGCCTAATATCCGGGGATAGGTGTATGCAGGGTGGGTGCCTCCGTAGGCATGAAAATCGCTCCCACAAACACCGACGCGCCTCATCCGCACCAGTGCGTGCCCGGGTTCTGGGAGGGGCTCAGGAACTTGGCGCTCTGTAAATTTACCTGGAGCCTGCAAAACGATCTGTCTCATCCTGTCCTTAGCCCTAAGAGCATTGCTCCTTCAGTCTTAGAGTCGCAATGGACGAACCAAGACGCAAGAGTATCATAGGAGGACTGTCTCCCCCCGGTCAAGTTGACTTTTGTTGCAGCTGGATCCGCCGTTGTTCAAGTTTGTCCGAACAAAGAAAACGTCGAAAAATCGCATGAATATACTTAGAATGGTACCGTTTGATCGAGTGGGTACTTATGCCTAGAACTAAAGACGCGTCTCCCGCTCCTCAGCCCGATAGCAGGGTCACCGCCAGACTCATCAGCACGATCAAAGAGCTGATTTCCAGCGGCACCATCCCGCCGGGCGGCAAGTTTCCTCCAGAACGTGAGCTGGCCAAGGAACTTAAGGTCAATCGGGCTTCTCTCCGCCAAGTCATGAAGGTCCTGGAGATTATGGGCGTCCTGACCCAACGAGTCGGTGATGGTACTTACTTGAGCGCAAGCTCAGAGTTGATCCTGAAAGAACCGTTGGAGTTCATGGTTCTGATCGACGATATCTCGCCTGCCGAATTGTTTGAAACGCGCACAATTGTCGAGCCGGAGTTGGCCGCCCGCGCAGCCCTCAGATCTACCTCTGAGGATCTTGCCAAGCTGCGCCAATCGATCATCGATATGGAGAGGAGCCGTACCATCCAGGAGAGACTCGACGCAGACATGGCTTTCCACGAGTGGATATTCAGCGCCAGCGGTAACCGGATCTGCCACCTGCTGTTTAGGCTGATACACAAAACCGTTTCTAAGAGTATGGCGCAAGTGGTCGATCGAGTGCAGATTGAAAAGCCGCTGGCATTCCACAGAAAGATATATTCGGCCATCCGAGATCGAAATGCGGATGAAGCGCGTCGCCAGATGCTGCAGCATATTACCGAAGCTGGGGCGCTTCTTAAGACCAATCGATGACAATCTACGCTACGGACTACAGCATTTTCACTTCCGTGTATACAAGGCAATTGCTCCCGACGCTGCTTCTCCTCAAGAAAAACCGCACTTCGCTGAACCCGGCTGTACACAGTAGAAGTGAAAAATGCTCCAGCCGCCGAAATCCTATTGGCCGGGGCTTTTCCCAGCCTGCTCTGCCTTTTGCCACAGCAGCCTGAGGAATGAATCCTCAGGGAATAATTGGTTGGAACTCCGTAACATGTCCAGCGCCTTTTCGTATTGATTGGTCGAAATATAGAGACGGCATAGCTTCTGGTAAAACCGCTCATCGTAGGGCAGCAACGATTTACCTTGCAAGAGAAGCTTCTCCGCCTCCGCTGCCTGACCTTTCTTCACCAGAATTTCAGACACTGCGAGAAAGTCTTCCGATCGGGTGCTTCCCATCTCGATTGCTCTCGATAGATAATCCTGCGCTTGATTCTCATCATAGTCCGGCCCCTTTGCGAGGTGGAGCCATCCCAGGCCAGACAGTACCTGCGGGTCGTTGGACTTTTGCTTTTCCAGGGACAGTAGTTCCTGGAGGTAGCTGGGCACATAGGATGGATCGGTCGTTCCTATATCTCCAAGCGCATGAAGAAGGGTCAGTGGAGGGACCTGATCTGGCTGCCCGGGAATCGCATTCAGATGAATCAAACCGCCCAGCTCCACTTTGTTTGCAGTGAAGTTCTCGGTCGGAAATTCTTCTTCCGGGGTTTTGACGATCCGGTGACTGGTCAGGATCGAATGCGCGATGCCGGTGACGGGTTGCTTTGGCATGTGGCAGCCCTGGCAGTCATTGGCAGGCGTCTTTGCTTCACGATCATGCAAGGGAAGCCGGCAACTTTGTTCGTTATGGCAGGTTAAGCACTTCTGCCGGTAGTATTCAACAGCATTGGTAGTTGGCTGCACGTGCGGATCATGGCAGGTAAGGCAACTCATCCCTCCCTTAGTGGCTGTGTAGCACTTGCTAAGACTCATCAAGCTGAAGTGCTCGAGTAAGGGCGATATGGGAGCAGATCCACCTTTTGGGTCCAGAGGCGCCGCAAAGATGGCCATTACATGGTCAAGAGGAGTTCCGGGCCGAAAGTCCCCATAGCTCTTTCCTGGTTGCAAAACCCTCAGAGCACGGCCCTGATGACAGCTCATACAGATGTTATCTGCCAGCCAGGGATCGAGCCGAGCCGGATTGATGATGGATCGAGTATTGGCGTTCGCCTTGATCTGGCCTCTATGTTGGGCTACGTGCAGGCTCCCGGGTCCGTGGCAATTCTCGCAACCGATAGCCAGTTCTTTAAACGGCGGATTTGCATAGGATCCCAGTCCGGGACCCGTGGGCAGGGCAAGCCCGCTATGGCAGGTCAGGCATCCTGGAAGGGCAGGTCGATTGAACGCCAGATCGGCCACCTCGAAACCGGGAGACAGTTCCCATGAGCTTGTTTTTGTATAGAACGAGAGTGGGGCCTCGTAGAGGTAACCATCGCGCGTCACCAGGTAGGACGTGCCATTCCTTCCTGAACCGATGGCATATGCCAGCTTTTGCGTATTGCGGAATACCTCTGAGCCGTCCGGATCTTTTTGATATTCGGACTGATAGACCCCGGAGGGTGTCGACTGTACATCGTAGTAGCGTTTCAGCCGCTCGTTCCATACGGTGATCGTATGTCCTGCTGGAACTGACGGCAGCTCGCCTGCGACGATAGACATCGATCGGCCCATGTCAGTTTTTTTGAACGAGTCATAGATTGGGCGATGGCAAGTGGCGCACACCTCTGCGCCGACATATTCAGCCTGCGCGGCAGGCGCCGACGGCACATCGCTCCTCGCGTGAACCATAACCCGCGGCTGGTACGCAGAATAGAGTCCGAGCAGGATGATGGTGAAGCAGCTGAGAGAGCTAGCCAGAAAAACCGCGTGATCGACCGGACGCTGTTCCCACAGAGAAACGCTCGCGTTCGGTTTGCGTCGCTGCGCCCACGATGGCATGGCTACGAACTCTTCTTCCTGGTTGCGCCCATCTGTTCTGACCTGACAATTCCTTGCCCTTCCTTGATAACGGTCAAGTGGCCGCCACTCGCTCCCTGGATCTTCTCCCTGAGACCACTCGTCCAGTGGATTTCCAAGTCAGCGGAAGTGTTTTCCCCTATTCCAAAGTGGAGTCGTCGATCGTTCACGGAGTAAAAGCTGGACTGTGCCATCACCGTCTGAGCTTGTAACTTGCCACCATAGCGCGCGATCACCCGGGATCCAATCGCGCTCCGGTTCGACTTGGTGCCGACAAGAAGTACCTTGATCCAATTGCGCTGGCCTTTAAGGTCATTGCGGAGAAGGGAAGGGGGTTCATTCAGATTGACCACCAGGATGTCGACGTCACCGTCATTGTCAAAATCACCGAACGCAGCCCCCCGGCTGCAATGGGGAGCCGCGATCCCCGGCCCGGCCTCGTCGATCAGCTCCTCGAACTTTCCATTCCGGAGATTATGAAAGATAAGCCGGGGACACTTCATCGGATATTGCGGAAACCTCCGTTCCACTTCCGGATACACCGCACCCGCGGCGACAAATAGGTCAGGCCAACCGTCATTGTCAAAATCCGCAAACCCTGTTCCCCAACTCACATAACGCGTCTCTACTCCAAAGCCGGCGCCGATCGTCACGTCGGTAAAATTGCCGCTGCCATCATTGGCATAAAGAGAGTCGGTGTCATCAGAGAAATTTGTCCTGAATATGTCGAGCTTACCCTTAAGGCTGTAATCGCCAACGGCGACGCCCATTCCAGCCTGTTCCACCCCATCGTCGCTCAGGGCGACGCCGCGCTCTATTCCTTGTTCTTTGAAGGTTCCATTGCGTTGGTTCACAAAGAGCAAACTAGGCGTCGAATCCGAGGCGACATAGATATCTGTCCAGCCATCGCCGTCAAAGTCAGCGGCAACGGCTGTCATGCCGTACGTAGCGGTTGCGCTGGAGATTCCAGACTCCTGGCTCATATCGCGAAAAACGCCGTTGCCCTGGTTGCGAAAGAGCGAATTCGTTGTAGGCCTAAGCCCCCGAGGTCCGCAATGAACAGGCACTCCCTTGAACGTGCAGCCCAGTTGCTGCCCGGCCTTGGGGCGGAATTCTTCAAGATCCACGTCAACGTAATGGGTGATGAAGAGGTCGAGATTACCATCGCGGTCATAGTCCAGGAAGGTACACCCGGCGCCCCATCGGGGTTTTCCCTCATGCATGAGACCCGCGGCCGTAGTCACATCGGTGAAGGTTCCATCCCCGTTGTTACGGTAAAGAACGTTCTGCCCGAAGTAGGTAACGAAGATATCTTCATAGCCGTCATTGTTGTAGTCTGCCACTGTCACTGAACATGCCCACCCGGTGCGAACAAGGCCTGACTCAACAGTCACATCCTTGAAGGTGCCATCCCGGTTGTTTTTATAGAGACGGTTCGTTGTTCCCGGTGGCGGACCGTCGATCCGCGTTCCACTCAATACAAAGATATCGAGCCAGCCATCATTGTCATAATCAAGAAAAGCGGCTCCACATCCGACCGTTTCAACGATCACGCTTTTCCTATCGATCTCTCCGTAGATCACGGGCTGAGTCAGTCCAGCCTGGAGCGCCACATCGGTGAACATTGCGTCAAATGGGATGCCGGAAGGCTTTCCTCGGGGTTGGGGCTTCAGATTGCGTGAAGAACTCCCCTCCTGGGCGACGCCGGCCACGTTACCGGCTGTCAGACCGATGAGTGACAAGCCCAGGGCTTGACCAAAGAAGCGACGGCGAGTCAATTCGCTGTCAGCTCGTAGCAGGGATGCTAGAGCATCGATGGCCGTAAGCGGTCTCATTGGCGGGGCCCCTCTTTTGGATCGTCCACCATCACGATTATTTGGCCGAACCATTCAGGAGCAATGCACCTTACCGATTGGCAATCAGAACGTCCTCGCGCCAAATTTCTCTTCCATCGTAGCCTACCCGAGACCTTTATCGGTTTCCAGTCCCAAGCCTCGCTTTAAGCAGCGCAAAGGACCGGCGCGAGGTATCGGAAGCGCTCCAGTCCGCAGGAGTTTTATAGACCTTCGAGAAGCGGCTCGGGCGCGCAGGTCAGGCTAATGTGGGTTCAAGCACAGGGAAGGGGGAGGGCCGAGCGCGGCGGCCTCAGAACACTTCACTGTGAGTTACCGGCAAACAAGAGAGCGGACGAGTATCTGCTCGTCCGCTCTCTTGCCCTGTCTGTTGTTCTGCTAGAACAATATTTTCAGCGCGAATTGAATCTCGCGTTCCGTTTGAGCAGTTCCCGTAAAGAGGCCGAAGTTGGCATCCGTCACAGTGTTGTCCGGTTGACTCCCACCTTGAAACGGGCCAAAGGCTGCCTGATTCCAGGCGTTGAAGAAGTCGGTTCTGAAGTTGATACTTCGCCCCTCTTTGCCGAGTGGAAACACCTTTTCGAGCGTTAAGTCTGTATTGGTTACATGGGGCGTTCGCAGGTCATTCCTGGGCTCACTTCCGTACGTGTAGGCAGACGGGTTTGCGAAACATGATTGCTTCAGGTATTGAACGCTCCTGCCCCCGTTATAGGGATTCGAGCACAATCGGTCCGCTCTCTCCACCACGTTGCCGGTATTCTCCAAATCGTCGTTACCAGCATTGTTGTTAAATACGATCCCCGAGTGGGCCGTGTAAATGCCCTGGAAACTCCAACCCCCAATGACTTCGTTGAGCAGGGAATTGGAAACATCGAAAGTCTGTCCGCTGCCAAACGGCAGTTGATAGACCCAGCTAAAGCTAAAGTTCTGTGGAAGATCGTATCCCGCAACACTCCTGTCGGCCTTCAGGTTATAGGGATCCTGCACGCTGCATCCTTCTGAGCCGAAGAATCCATCGCACCCCAAGGTGATCGTCTTTGACCAGGTGTATGCCCCTAGGAGGGTTAGCTTCTTCCCCACAATGGTTCGAGCCTGGAACTGAAACGCATTGTAATTGGAATTAGCTATGCTCTTGTCGTAGTAAGTCGGAGTGATGTAGGAGAATGGTTGACGGTCAGTAATCGGTCCGGGGGCCGGATAGAGAGCGGTGTTTCGATACGAGCCAGAGTCAGTGCGGAGGCTGTGGGCTCCTACATAATTGGCCTGCAACACCGTGTTGTTCTTGACCTGCTGCTCAATGCCAAAATTATATTGGATTGAGTATGCGTTCTTGTAATACGGGTCGATCATCCAGTTAACCTGGTTGAATGGAGTCGCTGCAGGGAGAATCTGCGCGCCGCTGGTCCCCAACGAGAGGGGATTCTGGCCCGTGGTCGGGTCAGGAGTGGTAGCGTTGAGATTGTTCGCTAGCAAGAACGTAGTGTCCGGCCAGTTTCCCTGATAGTTGGTCGCCAGCTGTTGAATGGCGGCCCAGTTATCAAAAAAGCGTCCAATGCCCGCTCGAACTACGGTGCCCGGCATGGCCAGGTAACTGAAGCCAAACCTCGGTTGCCAATTATCAAGCGAGTTGTGAATGATGGATTGGTTGCTCTTTGGAGTGATGACGACGTTAGCCGGTAGTGAGCCGTCAGCCGTCGGTATGCAAGGAGACGCGCCGGTATAGCATCCCGGGGGAACGGCAGCCATAATGTATTGGCCCGTGTCTAGGTTGGTATCCCCAACGTAGTTGTTGCCCAGCTCATGACTTCCATAGATCGGCCAGAGCGTGATGTCATAGCGGAACCCTACGTTAATTTGCAGCTTGTTGCTGGCTTTCCACTGATCCTGGATGTAGAAACCGTCCTCCCACCCACCATGCGTCGTGATGTTCACGTTACGGCGATTCACGCTCGAGGGCAGGCCTAGGACCGCGGATGCGAGCGCATCTCCAGTCGGAGACGCACTTTCCAGATCAGAGGTAGGGGTCGCACTATAGTTATCGTTGATGAACAGGATTGGCTGGCTGTTATCGTTGGTATTGATGTCCAGGCCCATTTGCAGGGTGTGTCTTCCAGACACGCGCGTGAAATCCGCCGCGCCTTCATAGATATCGGCTATCTGATTACCCTGGTACGAGCCTCCTGGAACACCCGTATAGCCGCTGTATCCCTCGCCCATGTTGAAGTTTCGATTGCCGACAAAGCCGGTCACGGTTTGCAGGTTAAATTGCCCGATGGTATAGGCATTCGCCAGACTGGACGGGAAGTCGGTTGAGGTGAGAGAGAACGCGATTGTTTTGCCAAAACGCGCCGTTAGAATCTTGGTTCCAGACTTCGATGTCCAGGTGCCCGATCCGCCGAAGTTATAGCCGCTGGTGCTGGCGGAGTTGAGAATACCGGGGATGCCGGTAGCGCTCGTCGAAGGTGAGTAGAACTTGGAGAAACGGAAATACGAAGTGATCTGATCTGTGAACTGCTCGTCCACTCTCATCGAGCCCGTATCGCTGTCCAGAATATTGGGCGTAGGGTCTATGAAGTTGTACCCATTGGATGGGAGCTGGTTAACCACGGGCAAGATTGCCTTGCGATAGGCCTCCAGCGGTTGGTTCACTAACCCCGCGGGAATGATGTTGTTTGGAAAAGGATCCCGTAGCAGCTGGCCCGGGTTGTTAGGGTCCGGCCTGGTTGTATAGGGGTTAAAGATCGGATTCAAATTCCCACCGCTGAAATCGCCCCCCAATTGAGCCTGAGTAGGAATAATGTCCAGCGTATTCGCAGCTCGTGAGGATCGGAAGCCTTCATAGGCTGCGAAGAAGTAAAGCTTGTTCAGCATTGCATTGCTTTTTCTCCAGCGGTTGGGAATCACGGGTCCGCCGGCGGCGCCGCCAAATTGGTTTTGCTTGTACGGGGTCACAGCCGTTTGGAAGTAATTTCTGGCGTCCAGGGCGCTATTGCGAAAGAATTCCCACACATCCCCGTGGTACTCCTGCGTACCCCCCTTGGTCACCACGTTGATAATGCCGCCCAACGAACCGCCATACGCCGAGCTGTCATTGTGCGACTGAACTTTGAACTCCTGGATGTCGTCAATAATGGGGGCTACAGCGTAATTGCCGATAAATCCGTAATCAGTAAAACCGTCGAGCAGAAACATGTTGCTGCGATTGCCTTGTCCATTCACAGATGGAAAGGTGAACGAACCAATGGCACTGCCCGCGAAATTATTGCCGCCGCCGCTGTTCTGGCCGGTACTGATAGGCGAAACACCTGGCGTCAAAGCCAGCAGCTGCGTAAAATTACGCCCGTTGAGCGGCAGGCTATTGACTTCGTTCTGCTCAATTGCGGTGCCCAGCTCGGTGGTTGTCGTCTCGACGGCGGCCTCAGTCGTTTGCACCGTAACCTGTTGCGTGGCGGCGCCGACGACAAGCTGGACATCCTTCGTTAGCGTTTGATTCACCGCTAGTGTGAATTCGGAGGTTGCCGATACCTTGAACCCTTCTTTCGTGACTTCGATGGTGTATCGTCCGGGTGGGATGGCCACAAAGACATAGCGTCCGGCATTGTTGCTGACAGCTTCTTGTTCAATCTGGGTATCAAGATTCTTCAGCGTCACCTTGGCGCCAGGAATCACGGCTGTGGTGGGATCGGAAATAGTGCCATTCAAAGCCCCAGTGGCGCCTTGTCCGAGAGCCTTCGTAGGAGAAAGTTGAAGAATAATGACAATGAACAGTGCCAGTTGCACTATCCAAGACGTTGAAAGCAATGCAAGTTTCTTCTCCACTGCCGACTCCTCCAAGAACCCGCAAGTAAGACAATTGATCTAGCTTGTTAACGTTTTGCCCGGTGGATCACCGTGGGCATGGGGCCCGGTTTTGCTTTTTACAGCCGGTATAGCCGATTGAGCCATGCGGTCATTCGTTACAGGAAGCCGCATTGGCTCATCCAATGACCAAGCCCTTATAGTGGCGCGAAAATACGTTTGTCAATATGTTTTTTCGGTGCTGATTCGCGCTGCGAGCCGCCAGGGGGAGCCGCGCGCAGTATTTTGATTCGACTTCTGAAGCCGTTCAGGTAGCCGAACCGGGAATTCTACTCGGCGGCTGGCTGGATTAGGGGTACACTATGGCTCAGTCATTGTGGAGGTCGGCTTCACACTTTTCTTGACTGAGCGCGGAGTGAACGGCCAAAATGACGAACCAAGAATCATGCGACGAGCGAACGAACTCGGTCTAGGTTCCGTTCTACTGTTCGCGGCAGCGGTTT
Organism: uncultured Acidobacteriaceae bacterium; assembly: GCA_963788515.1. Classification (GTDB taxonomy): domain Bacteria; phylum Acidobacteriota; class Terriglobia; order Terriglobales; family Acidobacteriaceae; genus PALSA-350. The sequence goes on along the minus strand of CAWBGZ010000010.1, from coordinate 125,912 downwards.
CGTGCTGCCACGCTCAGGCGTCATCCGATTGCGCCCTCCCCCCAGGTCTGCAATCTCATGGGAGCGCAGACTCTTTCACTGCCTGGGATTCGGCAGGTACCTGGTTTGCCCAACACAAAAATCTAGCTTGCGCGACTGAGGCCTACAACCGGGCGTTGCAGATCCGTCCCCAGTCCTGGAGGACCCTCTACGATCTCGGAGTCGTCGAAGTCGCTCAGAAGCGCTACCCGTCCGCGGTCCTTCATCTGCGCCGCGCCGTTGACCTGAAACCTGACTCGGTGGATGCGCGCAATGCTCTGGGTTCGGCGTTGAAAGAGTCTAGGCAGCCTGGCGAGGCCGAAAAGCAATTTCGAGAGATTCTGAAGACCAATCCGGACTCTATCGATGCGCTGAGCCATTTGGCAGAGATTCTTGCCGACCAGAAGCTCTACGCTGCGGCCATCGGCTATTGGGATAAGGTGCTTTCCCTGGAACCCGAAAATATTGACGCCGGGAATGCCCGCGCCATCGCGCTCAGCGAGAATGGCGATCAGAGTGGAGCCACCTCGTCCTTGCAACAGATTGTAAGTACGCACCCCGGTCTGGCCTTAGCCCATTTCAATCTGGGAACGGTCTACGCGAACCAGAAGTCGTTTCGCCAGGCAGCGGACGAATACCGTGAGGCCTTGCGGTTAAACCCGGCCGAACCTGAAACGCGCTTCGCGCTGGCTAAGTGCCTGGTCTTTCTGGGTGAGTATGCAGAGGCTATACCACTCTTGAAGCCTTACGCGCTCAATCGGCCGAAAGCCTTTGAGCCACACTACTTATTGGGCCTTTCCTACCGTGGGCTCGAGCAATACCCTCAAGCGGAGCAGCAGCTACGCATCGCCGCTGCTATTGAGCCCGATCACGCTGACCTGCAATTCAATCTAGGGCTCGTCCTGCTGCGCACCGGACGAGCCAAAGATGCGGTGCCGCATCTGCAAAAAGCAATCCAACTGGATCCGGCGGCGGAAGGGCCGCGTTTACAACTCGCGATCGCCCTCAAAGATCTCAATCAAACCCAGCAGTCCACAAAAGTCTATCAAGAGGTGCGGGAAACAGAACAATCCAACCTGCTTAAGAACCAATTCACTGCCGAGGGAGCTAAGGCAAATCAACTCCTGGCTGCCCGCCAGGCGGACCAGGCCGCGGAGGTGTACCGGCAAATGCTGCAGATACAACCCCGCGACGCCCACACTTACTACAATCTCTCCCTTGCACTCGATATGGCGGGAAAGCTCCCCGCCGAGAGGCAGGCACTGGAAATAGCGATCAAGCTCGATCCAGCGCTCCCCCAGGCACGGAGCAAGCTCGGTCTGTTGGACATGTCGCAAGGACACCTGGACGACGCCATCCGGAATTTCAGGAAGGCAATTGAGTTGGATCCGCAGTTGACAGAGGCCCAGGTCAACCTGGCTGCCATTTACGACACAAGGGGTCAGGTCAAAGAGGCGGAATCCCTGCTAAGGCAGACGATCGAAGAGGATCCGAAATACGCGCAGGCCCATTTCAGTCTCGGCATGGTGTTGGCCCAGCAGCAACGCTTCCCTGAAGCGGAGAACGAACTACAAACCGCCGTAAGCCTTGATGTCAACAATCTGGATGCACAGGCTGCTCTGGCCAAGGTTGAGGCTCGCGAGGGCAAAACCGAAAGCAGTATTGAAATTCTCCGCAAGGTGGTAGAGGTCAGGCCGAATGACTTTCAAGATCATCTGAATTTGGGCATAGCGCTCGCCGACCATCTGGAGGTAGATGCCGCCCTGGCTGAGTTTGCTAAAGCCGCAGCGCTCAACCCGGAGTCGGCAATTGCCCACTACAATCGTGGCCGGCTGCTACTCGATGAGAGACACTTCGAGGACGCAAAGCCGGAACTTGAGAAGGCGGTAAGCCTCGAGGAACATTTCGGTGATGCGGTGTATTTGCTGGCGGTGACCGAGCGTCAGCTTGGCGAAACCGGTAAGTCTCTTGAGCTGTCTCAAAAAAGCGTCGAACTGGCTCCTGAAAATGCCCGAGCTTACTATCTGCTCGGGCAAAATCTGTCATCAGCAAAACGTGAGCAGGAGGCGATCGCCGCCTGGAAGCACGCAGCTCAGCTCGATCCCAACAGCACCGAAGTGCTCTACCGGCTATCCCAGGTTCTTCATGAAAGCGACCCGGCGGAAGCTGGCAGGTATGCTGCACTTTTGAAAGCCCGGCTTGCAGAGCAACAAGCGACAAGCCAGGCGGACATCTCAGGAAATCTTGCTCTCGCTGCCGCAAACAACCACGACTATACGAAAGCCATCTCCGAGCTGCAAAAGGCCATTGAAATCTGTGGCGAATGCCGTGACCAGGCGACGCTCAAAAAGGACCTGGGCCTGATCGAGGCGCGATCTGGCGATCTGGCCGCCGCCGCTCAGGAGCTAAAAGCCGCCGCCTCGTTGAATCCCGCTGATCCAGAGATAAAGCAGGCATTGGCCGTGGTCCTTCCCCATCAAGGCAAGCTCGACTGAGCACGAGCGAACCGGGGTGCAGCCAAAGTTACGGTTTGGTCGGGTTCGCCAGTTGCGCCTCGATCACGCTCATGGCATGCAGAGCCACAGCATCGCTTGCGGAAAGCGCCAAAGCTTTCTGCATCTGCGCGCGCGCTTCATCGAGATGGCCTTCCGCGGCCAGAATCAATCCCAGGTTCATGTAACCCTTTTCGTATCCTGGGTCGCTCTCGACGGCTAGGCGCAATAGGTGTTCCGCCGAGGCAAACTTACCTTGCTGTCCGTACAACACCCCGAGATTCCCCAGCGCATCCGCGTAGCCGGGGTCGGCTCGCAGCGCAGCTTGAAACTGCTTCTCCGCCGCTGCCGCATCGCCAGTGGTTAAATCTAAAAATCCAAGCTGGTTATGCACATTAGCGATCGACGGATTCAAGGCTGCCGCCTGCAGCAGCAGCGCGCGTTCCGAGTCGCGATCCTGCAATCTTTCATACACTAAGGCTAGGTCGTAGCGTACCTTAGCATCCTGGGGAACCAGCTGGAGTGCCTCCTTGTAGGCTGACACTGCTTTCTGAAGGTCGCCGTCCTTGACCGCTTGCGCCGCGTCATTTTCGAGCACCGAGGCGCGGCGCTGGTCGACCACGGTGCGCTGCAATCTCTGGTACACCATGTTTTCGTGTTCAGCCAATTCCGGCTGATTGGTCTGGTGATAGGCGCGGGATAGCTGGAAGTGCACCTCCTGGGAGTCTGGTCGGAGAGTAATCGCACGCTTTAAGTGGGATATCGCCTCGTCATATTTTCCGTCTTCCCGCAGCACCATACCCAGCTTGTACTGGCTGTCGAAATCGGTTTCGTTCAATTGAACAGCCCGCTCCAATTCCGCTGTCGCCTGCGGCAGTATCCCAAGTCCACGATAAGTAATGCCAAGCAGGTAATGCGCCTCCAGACTTGCCTGATGAGCCCGTACGTATGCTTCGAGCAGCGGCTTTGCTTCCTCAAAACGCACCAGCGTAATGAGGACCTTGGAGAGAGAGAGTTTCGCCGCATCCGCGACCGCATCGATCTTTGAAGCCCTGCGGTACGCATCGGCGGACTCCGGATACTTTTCCTCACGGTAGAGAACCGCGCCCAGATTCAAGAGCGCTAAGCCCGACTTCGGATTCTGCTGCACCATCTCCTGCAGCAATGCCCCGGCAGCTTCGTTTTGGCCATCATCCATCAACGCAGTTGCCAGCGACAACCTGAGGTCGGAATCGTAAGGAGCCAGGACGACGGCCTCCCGCCAATACGTAACTGCCGCGCCGTTCTGCTTCTCTTTTCCCAGAACGGCGGCCAGGTGGCGAACGATCTCCGGCGATTTAGGGTCCAATGCGTACGCCGTTCGATAGGACAATTCTGCTGGTCCATCCTCTCCGAGTGCTTCCTGGGCGATGCCAAGCGCGAGCCAGATCTCAGCTCGCGCAGGTGCTTTGCCGGTGGCGATTTGAAGCTCTGCCATCGCATGCTTTGCATCGGAAAGGTCCAGGTAGGCCAAGCCCGCGTGATAATGCCCTTGCCATGCCTCAGGGCTGGTGCGGATTTCCTCCGTAAAACTGGCCAGAGCACAATGTGTGTTCTTGTTCCGCAGGAACCAGACGCCTTGCGCGTCCGCCGTCTCCCCTTGCGTTTGGTGGGCCGTTGCATCGGTATCGTGGGCCGCCGTACACGGCTCTTGAGACCAGGAGACCATGGGCCAGCAATAGCAACACCAAAATAAAATCATTCCCCAGCGGAGCCGGCTGCGGCAGCGAGCAGGGGAGATCTGCGAACGTGGTGGTGCCGAATCCCTCCGGCCATGGACAGCATCGTCGCACTGGGACCCGTACAGCATTACGACCTTTCTTCGAGCGCTCGCTGAAATCGAAGATCCTGCCACATTCGCAGAGCCCAATTGCGGCCAACTTGAGGGGACTTGGCTCCGGAAGCCATTTTACTGCTCAGAGGTTCTGACCAGTATCGGCGCAGGAATGCAGGACCATAGCGAGGTTTGTTGCCCTATCAGCGACCCGGAATCGAAAAGGGCCGGAAATCGATTGCCGTTTCTAGCTCGTCCATGGTAGCTTCAAGACCCTTACCCTTGGAGCCTGCAAGATGAAAACACTGTTTTTCATAGTGTTTCTGGGTGGGAGTTCGCTCGCGCAGACGACAACTGCTGGAGGCTCTTGGGTGCGATCTGAGCGCGTAGATAAGATCGACGATATGACCCACGTGACTTACAGCGTTCAAGCTGCTCCATCGAGCGGTCGCGGGATCTCCAAGTTTAGTATCCTTTGTCCAGGCGGAGAGCTTGCAGCCGTGATGTATTCGCCCCATGCAAAGCTCGCAGTAGATCATGTGAATGGGAACGTCGTGTTCGCCGTCGTGGAATACCGCATCGATGGCAACCCGCCTCAATCTGGGGAATGGGTACGCCCTGACAACGCGGACGACTTGTTCTGGCTGCAGGCGCCATTGAACGAGGTTTTGGCTGGTAAGACTCTGTTGATTCGCGTAAGGACGCTGGACGGCGGCCTCATCGACGACGAGTTCCCGGTTGCTGGACTCAACCGCAAAATGTTCCGAGAGGATTGCAGGCCCTGACTGCTCGTCCTCCCGATCATCTTTTGTTTGTCCTCCTGTCGGCTCCGTCAAAAAGAAATGCACCTCAGCGAGTGGAACCATCTACGCTGGGAGCAACAGAGTAGGGTTGAGCCTCCACATCGCATCCAGGTTCTATGTTTTGAGAGGGGGATCAAACGAAAGAACCCGAAGGACACGCAGTACGCGGTCGGATTCCTCCACTGTCAGCTTTTCACGGCGGGAACGGCGATGCTGGAGAGTCCGCGACGGGATGACCACAGTATCAATTTCTGCCCGCTCCAGACCAAGCGCACCCAGGCGTTTAATCCCAGCCAGTCACCGATCTGCGCGTTGGCAGCCTTCAGAGGACAAGCACCCGGGAATCAGTCGCAAGTGAAGCCCATCGAGTGAATTTCGGGGCCAATAAGGCCAGGCGAATCTCCAGGCCGTTAACATGCCGGGCCAGTTCCGGCTTATGGTGCGCGCATGCTTTGGTTAGTCTTCGCCATCGCGGCTTTGCGCGCTCAGACCCACCTCTTTCAGCAAGACGGTCAGGGCTCGCATCTCGACCTCAACAATCTCTTGCGGCGACTCCTGGGCGCGGACCATCCCATATTTCGTTAGGTGGGAGCTACTAATCTCCTCCAACCGCGAATCGAACATTTCCCCCCACCTTTCTAGAAAATCAGCGCGCGGATTGTTCCAGACTGCCGCAGCTTCCTTGATAGTCATCGTCTTCGAAATTTCCATTACGCCCTATTGCTACGCGAACAGGGCTGCAAGTGGATGACGTTGCAGCCGAGGAGAAATGTTAAGAAGCACCGAACAAAACCTGATAACGCCGCCCGAGTAAAGCAAACAGCGATTCCGGGCGTTGTCACTTCGGAGTGTAAAGTGTAAAGTGTTACTTAACAGAACTCAAGTATCAATTAACGGGACCCCGCGACCTATCAGCCGTCGGGGTGTCGCGGTTAGCGAACGGACTTTGCCGAGACGATTAGAATCTGCACCGCATGTGGCGTCGCGTTGCGCCATCGTCGGTTCACTCCGGCGGGAATGACGGCAGAGTCACCCGACGAGAGAAGGTGCTCCGTTTCGTCCAGAGTAAGGACGACCTCTCCCTGATAAACGAAAACGAACTCGTCGTTGGGAGAAGGTCGAGCATCCTTTCCGCTCAGGCCGCCGACTTTGAGCTTCACTAGGACCCCGTAGAGTTGACTTCCCCCGCTCAGGGAGCCGGCAGATTCGACCTCGGCGTGCGACCATTCCAGGTTCATCCGGTCACGGTGGTCGCGGCGGACAACGCTGCCTTGTGCTCCTTGAGCATGGTGGAAAAACTCAGCCAAGGTCACTCCGAGAGCAGTCGCAATGCGCTCCATCGAAGAAAGGGAGGGGGATGTCTGACCGTTTTCCACCTGGGACAGGAAGCTCGGAGAAAAGCCAGTCTGCTCGGCTAATGCTCGCAATGAGATATGGCGAGACTCACGTAAACTACGCAGGGATTGCGGAAGATGATCTCCTAACATTCTCCCCCTATGACGCTGGTTCTGACCTCTTGAATTTGGCGACCAAAAGCGCCAACCTCTAAGTTCCCAGGAATTTTTGGTCGTTCGGGTTTGGGGCTAGTCCCCCAATCCCTCCGTCCCAAAGCGCACGATTCTTTTTATAGCGCCCGCAGAACGATGAAGCTCGCAAAGCACTGTAAGCACTCTCTAGACAGTATTTTAGGGGCTGGTTACGCGCGGCGCCAAATTTGCGAAAAAAACCGCCGCCGATGCTTTATCCAGGTCGGAATAAGCAAATCGTTTGCAGGTGATAATCCGCTCGCGCTCGTCGTTTAGCCCCTCAACCGCACGGTAGAGGTTAGCCCCGAACTTCTTACCCAGGATATGGCTTCGTGAGTGCCCCTTTGATTGCTGGCTCGAAGGGAAGTGGATACATTTGCTCGTTAAGATTCTTACGTTATCTATCTACTGTTTAGTATTACTAATGTGTGTTCAGTAACACTTGACACTGCTATCGCCAGCCCCTACCCTCCTTCTACCGGCACTTCTTCCCCGAGAAGGCTTTCGGGAAGCGTTGTGCGCGGATTAACCAACGAAGCATTTGGGTCCACGGAAGCTGTTTCCGCCGTGTGATGTCCGCAATGCTGTTCGGGTCTTTACTGTGGGAGGAATGACTACGTGAAAGTATGCCCTACCGTTAGCATCGGTTTGTTCGTGTACAACGGCGAACGCTTTCTCCCCAGATCGCTCGATTCACTATTGCGGCAGACTTATCGGGATTTTGAGCTGATTATTTCAGACAATGCGTCAACCGACCGCACAGGGGAGATCTGTCGCGAATATGCGGCACGCGACCACCGCATACGCTATTACCGCAACGAAAAGAACATGGGAGCAGCTTGGAATACCAGACGGGTTTGTGAGCTGGCAATCGGAAAGTATTTCAAACTTGCCGCACATGACGACATGATCGAGCCGGACTTCCTCCGGGTTTGTCTGGACGCCCTGGAGGCGGACGACTCATTGGTTCTTGTCCATACTCTCACCAAGGTAATCGACGAGAACGGACTGTTTATCGAGAACTACGATGACGGGTTAGGCACCAACTCACTCGACCCGGTGGAACGCGCGCGAGACCTGGTGCTCCGTGGCCACAGATGCTATCCGATCTTCGGCCTGATGCGCTCGGACGCGCTGCACAAGCTTCCACCCATGGGCAGCTATGCACATGGTGACCGTGTGTTTCTGTTGCGGCTCGGATTGTTAGGACGTTTCTACGAAGTTCCGCAGTACTTGTTCATCAGTACTAGTCATTCGGGCCAATCGGTTTGGACTATGCCGGAGAGAACCAAGGCAAAGGGGTTCCGCCTGACACGGCGTTGCGGTACGTTGCCGGCGCTCGAATGGTGGGATCCGACGAAGGCCCGCAAAATTGCCTTTCCGGAGTGGAATGTTGTGAAAGAGTTCGTCCTTTCCGTGGCTCATTCTCCGCTTGATCTGTGGCAACGTCTGAGATGTTACGGCTTGGTCGCCCGGTGGATGTTGAAGTATCACCGCCGCATGGCTAAGGATCTCTTGATCGCAGCCGACCAGGTGCTGTTCAACTTCCAAAACCGGCGGGTGATCCAGACAAATACGCAGCCATATTCCGCCTAGCGTAAACGGTCTATGGCGGAGAGAGTGGGATTCGAACCCACGGTACCTTGCGGTACACACGCTTTCCAAGCGTGCGCCTTAAGCCACTCGGCCATCTCTCCCGGTCTTTGAGCGCAAGCGCGATTGCCGCGCGGCTCAGCCGTGCCTTATTGACTTTACCATCTTGAATTTGCCAACCGCAAAGATCCACACCCAAGCCGTCATCTTCTCCAAATCAGTTAAGGTGAAAAGAACCATGGTCTCCCGCGCTTCAATCAGCCAGGTATCTCCCACCGCGCGTTTCCGCAGCGAATTGGGAGCCCTGTTGCTGCTGGCCATCCCCGTCGTGCTCTCCGAACTCGGCTGGAGCGCCATGTCCATGGTGGACACCATCATGGTCGGGCGCCTGAGCCCGGCCGCCATCGGCGCCGTAGGCATCAGCAGCGCCATCTTCTATGCGCCCGCGCTCTTCGGCATAGGCCTGCTGCTCGGCCTAGATACTCTTGTGTCGCAGGCATTTGGCCGCGGCGATTTCGATGACTGCCACCGGGCGCTGGCACAGGGCGTGTACCTGGCCATCGGATACGCACCCATTGCCATGCTGGTGATTGGCTGCGCGCCCCGTCTTTTTCCACTCATAGGCATCACCGAAGCGGTACGCGCTCCCGCCAGGGAATACATCAGCCTGCTGAACTGGAGCACCCTTCCGCTGCTCTTGTACGTCGCTTTCCGCCGCTATCTGCAAGGGGTTGGCAAAGTCCGTCCGGTGACCTTTGCCTTGATCTCCGCCAACCTGGTCAATTGGTTCGGCAACTGGGCGCTCATCTACGGCAAGTTGGGACTTCCCGCGATGGGCGTGCGTGGATCCGCGCTTTCCACCTGCGTGGCCCGCATCTACATGGCCTCGGTATTGATTTGGTGGGCCTGGAAGCACGAGCGAGACCGCGGACACCCCCTCTTTGCCCACTGGCCAGGTTTGCGGCCCGCTCTCTTCCTACGGCTCCTGGGGCTGGGCTGGCCGGCCGCCTCGCAATTGATTTTTGAAGTAGGCGCCTTCTCCGTCGCCACGTTGTTGGCCGGGCGGCTCTCGCCCGACATTCTGGCCGCGCACCAGATCGTGTTGAATTCAGCCAGCCTCACCTATATGGTGCCGCTCGGGATGGCCTCAGCGGCTGCCATCTCCGTGGGCCACGCCATTGGGGCAGGGAATCGTGCCCTCGCTCGCCGCAAAGGTTCCATGGCCATCAGTATCGGCGCGGTTTTCATGGCTCTTGCCGCAACCGCCTTCCTGAGCATTCCTCGCCAGCTGGTGCACATCTACACCCACGACCCGGAAACCGTCGCGGTGGGCGTTCGCCTGCTCGCAGTGGCCGCCGCCTTTCAGATTTTTGACGGCATCCAGGGCATCAGCACCGGAGCCTTGCGTGGCTTGGGCAAGACCCGTGGCCCCATGGCGATCAATATGGTGGCGTACGGCGTGATCGGCTTGCCCATCGGATATCTGCTGTGTTTCCACACTTCCTGGGGCATCTATGGCCTGTGGACCGGCTTGACCCTGGCGCTCATCTTTGCCGCCGGAATGGTGGGGGCTCAGTGGCTCAAGGAGTCAAAGGTGGTTTGATCTCGCCGCGCAGCGAGCCAGGCACGCCCTCCGAGAGGGCAAGCCTCAGGAAAGTGCGGGAGAGGACCTAACCGTTGGAGTCAAGGCCATAGTGGATGCGCTCAGGCGGTGTCCTAACCGGTTCATGGGAACCTCGATCAGGTACCGGCTCAGGCACGCACAAACCAAAATCGCCAGTACATTCCACGGAGCTTGCTGCAGGTGACGAAACGCGCCCCGCGCCATCTCCGAAGGTATTTCGGGCAGGAAAAGCTCCTGCCACAGGTAGAGGCTGTAGGAAAGGGTGCCGATCCAGCGCAGGGGCTGCCACTGCAAAAGGCGGCCCAATACACTGGCTGGCTGGGTTACCGTGCTCAGCACCAAAGCGGGGAGCAGAATCGCGTGCCATAAAGTCAGCCCGGGTGCATGCATCGCATCTACGGCCATCAGGATCGCCAGCACCACCATCCACAACTGCGAAAAGCGAATACGCGCAACCAGACGTTCAATCGTTGGAAAGTAGATAGCGGCAAGGCATCCCCACAGCAGACCATCGATCCTCGTATCGGTGCGCGTCAACAGATCAGCCTGCGAAAGAATGCCGGCCAACAGGTGGAAATGGCCTTCCACGACCCGCCAGCCGAAGACCAACATCGCCAGCAGGAACGCCACTTTGCCCGCCCGCTTCGGTTTCACCGTCAGCAGCAGCAGGGGCCAGATGAGATAAAAGTGTTCCTCGACCGCGAGCGTCCAGAAATGCGCCGTGTAGAACCCGCCGTGCTCGTCGATCCCCAGAGGCATGTAATTGCGGTAGAACAGCAGGCAGCTTGGCAGTTCGGAGATATTCATGCGGATCACGCCCAACAAGGCAGCAACGCAGATTGCAGCCAAGGCGACATAATACGCAGGCAGAATGCGAAAACATCTGCGCAGGTAAAACCCGCGCAAGTTGATGTCGCCCTCACGCGCATACTCCTTCAGCAATAGCCCGCAGATAAGAAAACCGCTGATGGCGAAAAAAACGTCTACGCCAAAAATGCCGTGCCTTGACATCCTCGTGAATATCGAATCACTCTGGAAGAAGCCGGATTTCCCGTGGTACAGCACGACTCCAATCACAGCCAACGCACGCCAGCCATCGAGCGTGGGAATCGATCTCTTTTGTTGAGTCACTTCGCCCTCGTGTCCCGAAAGTGCCGCAAGCCGGTAGGCCGGTGCGCAACTCAGTTCGAGACCGTCTGATCGACCAGATCCATGGGAGTGCCGGTAAGGCAATCCCGCCCTAAGCAGCAATCAACCGGAGGGGGGAGCGGTTGCATCAAAGAAGAAAAGCAGCGAATCGGAACCGTCAGCTTTGGAGTCGCTGGAACGGACGTTAAGAATGTATTTACTATAATCCAGACACACTGAACAAAATATCTATCTTTCGATAGAGCATGTCCGATAACGTATATTCTGTTAACTACATCCCAGCTAGACCCGAAGCACGTTCAGATCCTTACCACCCACGCTCCCCCTCGGAAGATGCCGCCTAAACAAAAAATGCCCTCGCCGGGAGCAAGAGCATTCGCGATCGTCTTCGACTATAAGGAGTCACACAGCGCCGGGTACCGGGCGTGCATGCCTTCTGCGATCCTATCCCAGGTGAAATGGCGCAAAGCCCGTCTCGTCTTCGACTATGCCGAGTCACACAGTGCCAGGTAGCGGGCGTGCATGCCTTCGGCGATCCTATCCCAGGTGAAATGCCGCAAAGCCCGTCGCCGGCCGGCCCTGCCCATGGCCTCTCTCCGGTCGTCATCCTCGACCAGCGACAGCAGCGCCGCGGCTAACTCCGTGGCGTTGTTCTTCTCCACCAGGATCCCTGTCTTACCGTCGATCACCGTCTCAACCAGGGTGCCGGAGCGGCTCGTCACCACCGGGAGGCCAGCCGCCATCGCCTCCACCGGTGGAAGGCCAAAGCCCTCGTTCCAGATCGGCGCGAAGGCAAAGATGTCAGCCTCATAGTACCGATCCACCAACTGGGGCCGTTGAAACATACCGAGAAACGATACCTTGCCGGCTACGTCGTCCGGAAGGCTAGCCTCCAGGTAGCGTAGATAGGCTCCGTTGGTGGAACCCTTGCGCAACAACCTGGACTTGAGCACGGACCAGAGGCTGGTGTTGTAGAAAGGCGCTACGCTCGCAAGGTTTTCTGTGTCCTCTAAGTCGAAGCTTTCCTGGATGGGGTAATTCCCCACCGGACCGACAATCTCGAGCACGACATTCGGATACTGCCGCGCTACCAGGACGAACGCGTCTAAGAGGACATGCAGTCCCTTGTGTGGCGAGACCGCGCCACTGTACAGAATGCGCTTCACCCGGCGTTGCCTGCTCGCACTGTAATCGTTCTCTTTAACGAACTCCCGGGCGTCGATCCCGTTATAGGTTGTTTCACAACGGTCAGCAACCAGGGGAAACGTATGTTTCGTCTTGTCGGTGACATAGTCTCCAACCGTCGTGACCAGGTCGACGGCACGCAACCGGTTGGCAAGCTCACGTGGTTTGCTCTGAGAGAACCATTCGCTATGCAGGTGTAAAACGATTTTCGCATCCGGGTTTAGAGCGCGGATCACGGGAGCGTACTGGGAACAATGCTGCAGGTGGATAACGTCGCAGCCCTGCTTCTTTAGATCGGCTGCAACCTGCCGGCCGTAATCAGGAAAAAGCCACCCTGAAGTAGAAATGGGAGCCGATCGGGGAAAGACTTTGGCGAACTTCTTCAGCATGCCAAACAGCCACTTATCCATGCGGGTCGCTGGAAAAAAGCGGAAATCGATTCCCGATTCCGCAGCCACGGGGGCGGGGTTCCCATGGTTGTCAGTAAGACCATACACCAGCACCTCAGCCGATTGAGCCAGCGGCCGGGCCACCCAGTAGGTACAAGCCCCCACTGAATTCTGATTAGGCGGAATAATGGTGTCGATCGGTTGGTTGACAAAAGCAATCTTCATGGTTACCTGTTCACCAGAGATCGTTCACTCGTTAGTTTCCCAGCGGCATTTCCCTCTTAATTCCGAGGTCATACGCATGGAGACCTTAAGACAGGTCGGCCCAACCAGAGGGTGGGCGGCCCAGGGTTATAAGCCCTGAAGTGTGGAAATCGGCAAAAAGTCCCCGTATCGCTAGAAACCCAACCAGTGTTAATTAATACTGAACAAAGTATGACTCCACTGGAGGTCAGCCGTCAAGATCTCTTCGCCTTCTTGATGAACTTTGGTAGCCCAATGTATTGATTTAAAAAGATATGTCCAGGCACCCATTAAAAAGGGCGCCAAATCTGACGCCCAACCCTCGCCTACGCCGAGTTACACAAACTCTCGTAACGGGCCTGCATCCCTTCGGCAATCCGGTCCCAGGTAAAAAACCCCATCGCGCGAAGCCGTCCCGCCCGGCCCATAGCCTCTCGGCGATCATCGTCATTCAGCAGAACCAGAAGCGCCTCCGCCAACTCCTCCGCATTGTTTTTATCCACCAGAAAGCCTGTCTTGCCATCGAGCACCGTTTCCGTCACCGTACCGGAACGGCTGGTCACCACCGGCAAACCGGCAGCCATCGCCTCGACTGGCGGAAGGCCGAAGCCTTCATTCCAAATCGGTGCAAAGGCAAACACATCGGCTGAGTAATATCGATCCAGCAATTCCGAGCGTGGAATCATACCCAGGAACGTTACCTTGTCAGCAACATCATCCGGCAGGCTGGCCTCGAGGTGTTCCAGATAGGCTCTCTTGTTGCCGGGCTTGCGCAGCAGTTTCGACTTGATCACCGACCACAGGTTCGTGGCATAAAACGGGGCCACGTTCTGCAGGGTCTCCAGATCTTGCAAATCAAAATTTTCCTGAATCGGATAATTGCCCACCGGCCCGACAATCTCCAGCAACACATTCGGATACTTCCGGGCCACCATCACGAACGCCTCGAGAAGTACATGCAGCCCCTTATGAGGAGAGACCGCGCCGCTGTACAGCAGCCGCTTCACTCTGCGTTGTCTGCTCGCACCGTAGTCGTTCTCTTTAGGGAATTCCCGGGCGTCGATCCCGTTGTAGGTCGTTTCACACCGGTCGGCGACCAGAGGGAACGTACGTTTGGTCTTGTCGGTCACGTAATTCCCCACCGTCGTGACCAGGTCGACAGCGCTCAACCGCTCCGCCAGCATAGCGGGATCGCTCTGCGAAAACCATTCGGCATGCAGATGCAAGACAATTTTCGCCCTCGGGTTCAAGGCGCGGATCAGGGGCGCGTACTGCGAACAATGCTGCAAATGAATTACGTCACAGTCTTGTTCTTTCAGGTCGCGCGCTACTCGCCGTCCGTAATCGGGAAACAGCCAGCGCGAGGTAGAAATCGGCGAGGAGCGGGCGAAGAGCTTCGCCACTTTTCTTTGTATGTTGAATAGAAACTTGTCGCGTCGGGTTGCGGAAAAAAAGCGGAAGTCGATGCCCGATTCCGCAGCTTCAGAGGCTGGGTTCACGTGGTTATCGGTGAGCCCGTAAACCAATACCTTCGCTGTTTGGGCAAGCGGGCGGGCAACCCAATAAGTACAGGCGCCAACGGAATTCTGGTTGGGGGGAATAATGGTGTCGATCGGTTGGTTGACGAACGCAATTTTCATGAACACCTGTTGAATGTCTGGGATGTGCGCAACCCGGCTTTTGCTAGTTCAAGCTCAGGCCGCGCTCTTGGTTCTGATAAAGACGAAGCTGGCCCGTTGCTGCATATACCAGGCGGCAAAACAGGAGGGACCGCCCACATTCCATTGATTCCGTCTAAGATGATCCTAACGCGCTGGGGGTTGCACGAGAAAAAAATTACGCTACCGGCTCGGTTACGCTTTCCTGCATCAATTTCTCCGAGGAACGAAATATTCGTTTGACCTCGCGAATCTGGATCGGCCAGAACGTCAGTACCTTGCTAATCGCCATCCCGAAAGCAATGCCGGTCAAGCCCCAACGGGGCGCCAGAAGTATGGCGGATCCGATGATGCCCACAGAGCAAAGAACCAGCGAGATGGCCAAGGCATCTACCCTTTCCAGGCCTACCAACATCTGCCCCGCCGTCATCAGCCAGATGCCGAATAACGTGTAAATACACAGACCGATAATCAGCGAGGTACTCGGAACGGCGATCGCGCCCGCCCAGACCCGGATAACCGGCTTGGCGAAGATGGTGACCAGCGCGAGCAAAGGAATTCCAAAACCCAGGCAGGCCAGCGTCGCGTTCCTGTAGGCGCCCCGAATCCATCGCCAATCGTTGCGCGCTTTCGCCTCGCCGAAGGCCGAGATAAAGGGCTGGGTTGCCATGAAGCACAAATCAATAGGCAAGGCGACGATCTTGTAGGCCACCACAAAGATCACGACCTTGGCGGGACCCAGCAACTGGGTAATGATGATCGGCTGGCTCTGGTACATGCCCAGCGAGGCCAACTGGGTCACCAGGTACTTGCCACCCAGGCTAAACAGACGCTTCACATCTTGCCAACGAACAGCGGATGGCACCGGCAAGAGCCAGTAATAACGGCGAAACATGAAAATGTAATTGGCGATGGCGATGACCGCCCGCGTTCCCGACAGCGCAAGGACCAGCTGGGGCAGGCCTCCGTGCGTGCGGGAAACAATGACCAGGGCCGTGAGGGCTGCAGCGTTGGTGCCGATTCCCCAAATATTCGACAGGAAACCGTCCTGGTAGGCGCTATAGATCGAATTCTGCATGCTCAAGGGAAAGTTCAGCACGAAAAATCCCAGTGTCAGTGCGCAGGCGAATTGCAGTTCATGGGTGGAAGTCGCCGCCGAGACGCGGAAGACCGCCCTCCACGGCACGAAACGAAAGGCGCTCACCGAGATGATCGCGGCTACGGCGCTTATTCCTGTCAGGGCCCAAAACGCGGAAGCGCAATAATGCTGTGCGGCCTTCCGATCTTCTTTACCCGTGGTCTCGGCCAGCACATTGATCAGTGCATTGCCCGCGAGGCCGAAATCGGTCATTGACATCCAGGTGATCAAGCTGCTGATCGTGAGCCACACACCGTAGCGCTCCGCACCCAGGTAGTGAACGGTCAGCGGGACGGTGAGAAAACTGATCAGAATATTTAGAGCCTTGGCGATGAAGGAGGAAGAGGCCGTAATCCCAGCACGGCGATACCGCTCCAGCCCTCGATTGCTGCTGGCCTTGGTGAACACGCTTTTGATTGCCTCAAAGTTGAGGTAACCCTTGACCAAGGCGAATCGACTAGGGCTGGCAAACTCCGGAGTGTCTAATTTAGGCAAGGTTTCCTCGTGACCCCCGCGATTTTGGTGACCTGACACATCAAAGCGGAGATCTGGGGGGAGAGGTAAATGCCGTGAAGGGCGTAGCTTCGCCCTTTTCACTTACGGTGAATTATACCCGCGGGCCGAACCTTGCAAGGCTTGGCCCACGTTTAGTGGGACTTAACAAACTATAGAGAAACTGTGGATAACGTGTCAACCTTCCCCTACATCTTGTAGCGACCCAAGTCCTCATCGTTGAGGCCTTCCAGCCAGCGGCGAAGCTCCTCAGGCGTCGTCTCAGCCATGCTGGGCGCGAGCTTGGCGATGCGGATGACCTCCTCGCTCACGTAAATCGGACAGTCGGAGCGTAAGGCCAACGCCAGGGCGTCGGAGGGCCGGGCGTCCAGGCTGACCACTTCCCCATCCTGCTCCATCCAAATGACTGCATAAAAAGTGTCATTTTTAAGTTCAGTGACTACAACTTTTTGTACCGCAGCGTTCAAGCCCCGGATGAGGTTCTTGAGTAGGTCGTGCGTCATCGGCCGGGGAGTCGCCGACTTCTCAATTTCCAGCGCTATGGCGTTGGCCTCGTACATGCCAACCCAAATCGGCAAGACGGTGTCGCTCTTGACGTCTTTGAGGATCACAATGGGCATATTGCTTGCCGGATCCATAACCAGACCGCGGATCTTCATTTCCACATCCATGGTCAACTCCGTGGTCGGCTAATGCTCTAGACTGCCTCGCCGACAAGGCTGTTGGGATAGCTCTGCGTAATCCGCACCGGAAGATAGCTGCCGGGGGCGGGACTGATCGGGTGCGGAGTGGTGAAATTGACCGTCTTGTTCTGTGAGCTGCGGCCGATTACTTGGCCCCTTTGACTGTTATACCCTTCAACGGCTGCTTCCATGATTTGCCCTATATGACTGGCGTAACGTGACCTTTGGATCTCTCGTTGGCGGTCAAGAAGCACCTGCAGACGCCGGCTCTTCTCCTCTTCCGGGATGCTGTCAGCCAACGCGACTGCCGGGGTGTTCGGCCGGGGAGAGAACTTAAAGGCGAATACTGCATCGAAGCCGACCTCGGCCAGCAGGCTCAGCGTCTGCTCGAAGTCCTCCTCGGTCTCTCCCGGAAAGCCAACGATCATGTCAGTCGTAATACTGATGGGCCGGCGGGCGGTCTGAATCCATGCGATGCGCTGGAGGTATTGGTCCCTGCTGTACTCCCTTTGCATGGCTGCCAGCACCCGTGTCGAGCCGCTCTGCACCGGCAGGTGAACGTGGTCGCAAAGCGAGGGCACGGCATCGATAGCCTCGACAATGTCGGGTGTAAAGTCGCGCGGATGCGAAGTAGTGAAGCGTACCCGGCGAATCCCAGGAACCTGGCCCACGGCCGCCAGCAGTTCGGCGAAGGAGAGCTTGCCTTCGCGATCATGGTACGAATTGACGTTTTGCCCCAACAGTTGGATCTCGGTGTAGCCGGCTTCGGCCAACGTACGAGCTTCGGCGAGCACCGAAGTGGAGGTGCGGCTGCGCTCCTTGCCGCGCGTATAAGGAACCACGCAATAGGCGCAGAACTTGTCGCATCCTTCGATAATGGTGATGTATCCGCGGTGGGGGTTGGTGCGCGCCGTAAATTCGGTTTCGAAGGTCTCTTCGGTCTGGCGGTCGTCCAACCCGGTGATGCGCGACTCCCCTGCCTCTAGCCGAACCAGCATCTCCGGCAATTTGCGGTACGAAGCCGATCCCGAGACCATCGAAACATAAGGAGCGCGCTCGAAGATTCGCTCCCCTTCCTGCTGCGCCACGCAACCCAGCACCACGAAGCGTTTGCCTTGGGCGTGCAGCTTCTTGTAGTCGTTCAGCCGGTTGAAAACCTTCTGCTCGGCCTTATCGCGAATGGAGCAGGTGTTGTAGAGGATTAGGTCGGCGGCAATTTCGGTGTCTACCTGGCGGTAGCCCTCGTGGCAAAGCGTGCCGATGACTTTCTCCGAGTCGTGCACATTCATCTGGCAACCGAAAGTCTCGAGATAAAACGTCTTTTCAGTCGCCATATTGAGACCGAGTATACCGCAGCGAGAGCCGCCAACGAGTGTCGTGGCGGGCACAGGCGGGCAGACACAAGAGCCGAATCGTTTGATAGCAGAACAGCTGTCCCCGAGTCCGAGAGGGACGGCTGAAAATCGTCCAGTCCAGGGCGCTATGCCAACCTCACTCAAACGCACTTAGCCTGCTAAACTTAAGCTAAGAACGGTTAGAAAGAACTAGCAGGCGCGCAGGCGGAAGCGAGCCTGTTTGCAAGAGGCTGGAGGCGGAAAGATGGCAGAAACAAACGGAACCTACCCGGGCGGAACAGGATTGCGGCTGAAGCTGGGTCTGGCCGAGATGCTTAAGGGCGGCGTCATCATGGACGTGATGAGCACCGAGCAGGCCATCATCGCCGAGCGGGCCGGCGCCACTGCGGTGATGGCTCTGGAGCGCGTGCCTGCGATGATCCGGGCCCAGGGCGGAGTGGCCCGCATGGCCAAGCCCAGCCTGATCAAGCAGATTATCGGCGCTGTCTCCATCCCGGTCATGGCCAAGGCGCGTATCGGCCACTTCGCTGAAGCCCAGATCCTGCAGCACTTGGGGGTCGACTTCATCGACGAGAGCGAAGTCCTTACCCCCGCCGATGAACTCCACCACATAGACAAGCACGCTTTTACCACCCCCTTCGTCTGCGGAGCGCGCGATCTAGGCGAAGCCCTGCGCCGCATCGCCGAAGGCGCGGCCATGATTCGCACCAAGGGCGAAGCCGGTACCGGCGACGTGGTGCACGCTGTGAAACACATGCGGCAAATCGTGAAAGAAATGAGGGCCCTCACTGTGCTGCGCGACGAGGAACTCTACGCCGCGGCCAAAGAGCATCGTGCTCCCTACGAACTGGTGCGCATGGTAGCCAAGACCGGCAAGTTGCCGGTGCCCAATTTCTCCGCGGGTGGCATTGCCACACCGGCGGACGCGGCCCTGATGATGCAACTGGGCGCGGAAGCAGTCTTTGTCGGCTCCGGCATCTTCATGAAAGAGGGCGCGACACCGCTCGACGTGGAGCTGGATGAGAAGACCGGTGCCATCCGCAATCCCAGGGAGCGCGAGGAAGCGGAATCGCGGGCCAAGGCCATCGTGATCGCGACCGCGCATTACAACGATCCCAAGGTACTGGCCGAGGTAAGCGAGCAGATGACCGGCTCCATGCACGGCTTGGCCGTGGGCGGGCTTCAAGAGGCTGAACTGCTGCAGACCCGCGGCTGGTAGGTATGGACGAAGAACGTCCGCGTATCGGCGTGCTCGCAATCCAGGGAGACTTTGCCGCCCACGCCCAGGCACTCGAAGACGCCGGCGCCACTGCAGTCGAAGTACGAAAGGCGTCGGAACTGACCGGCCTCGACGGCTTGGTCCTGCCCGGTGGTGAATCCACTACATTCCTGAAGTTCCTCGAGCGCGACGGCTTGCTTGAGTCCCTGCAGCGTTTCGTCGCCGAAAAGCCGGCTTTCGGCACCTGTGCCGGTTGTATCTTGTTGGCCACCCATGTCACCCATCCCCCACAGCAGAGCCTGGCCGTGATGGACATCAGCGTGGAGCGGAATGCCTATGGGCGCCAGATCGACAGCGCCATCCAGACGGGCCCAACCAAACTGCCCGGCGGCCCGCTGGAGATGGTCTACATCCGCGCCCCGCGCATTGCCAGTGTGGGTCCTGGCGTGGAAGTGATGGCGGAGCGCGACGGCTTTCCCGTGCTGGTGCGGCAAGGCAGGTTACTAGCCGCGACCTTTCACCCGGAACTTTCCTGGGACCGCCGCGTTCATCAGCTTTTCGTGGATATGGTGCGTGAACAGCGCAGCCGCCCGCAGTAGTCTTTTTTTCGCGGGAATGCGCCACGGGAGCCACTTCATGGCATCAAATTCGTCAAAGGGTATGACTACGGAGTTCACGGCAGTGAAGCAGATTTTAAAATGCAGTGGGAGCCGGAGGCCAAACAGGAGTAATCTTCGAATGTCGGAGTTGACCTATGCCTGCTACCTTCACTCGCACACCTGTTGAGACAGAGCGCAAGGATCCCGGATTTGGCGGCAAGCCGCCGGTTGCCCGCAGGCCAACAGGCGGCGGTGGAGACGGGGAGAACTGGGACAACCGGCCCCCAGGCCGGCGCGGACCCCGCGATCTGTTGAGCCGTTACCGCATGTTCTTGTTTTTCGCTTTGGCCAGCGATCTGATGTTCTTCGTCGCCCTGGTCAGTGCCTTTTTCGCCCGTCAAAGCAGTGGCCACTTCACTGTCAACAACAACTGGGTTCTTGACTGGCACCCCATCGCGCTGCCCCCCATTCTCTGGATCAACACTGCGTTGATTGTGCTTAGCAGCCTGACCATGGAGATCGGCCGGAGGCAGTTCTTCCGTGAGATCGACGTGATGGAGGAGTGGTTAGGATTGGGCCGACCCACCATCCGACGTGCAGCTCCCTGGCTGGTGGCAACCGTTCTGTTGGGTGGCCTGTTTCTCGCCGGCCAGTGGATTGCCTGGAAGCAATTGGTCGAACAGGGTGTCTTCTTTGCCTCCAACCCCAGCAGCCACTTTTTCTACCTGATCACCGGTACCCACGGCCTCCATTTGTTGATCGGCGTGTTGGCGCTGGGGACGGCGATGATGGCGCTCATCTTTCTGCGCCGTATCGAGCTGCGCCAGGTTGTGGTGGACTGTACCGCTTGGTACTGGCATACCATGGGCGTCTTCTGGATCTTCCTCTTCGGTATGCTGGTCTTTTGCCAGTAAAGCGTGGTGTGGATATCTGGCCTCAACTCAAATGGACAGAGTGGCAGAAGACTGCGGACACCCTGCACATGTGGACGCAGATCGTGGGCAAAACACGGCTCGCGCTCAGCCCTCTCCAGGCGCACTGGTGGAATGTTCCTCTCTATGTGAGCGCGCGCGGGCTGAACACCTCCGCGATGCCCTATGAATCAGAATTTCTTGAGGTCGCCTTCGACTTCGTCAGTCATGAACTGAAGTTCGTCATGAGCACCGGCGCTAGCCTGTCCACTCCCCTACGTGCACAGTCGGTGGCGGAGTTCTACCTTGAGTATCAGCGCAGTCTCGCCGCTCTCGGTGTCAGCGTAGAAATCCATCCGGTGCCGGTAGAACTGCAGCACCCAATTCCCTTCGCTGAAGATTTCGAGCATGCCTCCTACGACCCGCAAGCGGCTCACCGCTTCTGGCGGGTCTTGATGCATGCGGACAAAATCTTTCAGCAGTTTTCCTCCCACTTTGTGGGCAAAGTCAGCCCGGTGCATTTCTTCTGGGGTAGCTTCGATCTCGCGGTCACTCGCTTTTCCGGCAGACCCGCGCCGCCGCGCGAGGGGGCTGACACAATCACCCGCGAGGCCTATTCGCACGAAGTGATCAGCGCCGGTTTCTGGCCCGGCAACGGTGGCTTTGGCGAAGCCGCCTTCTATTGTTATGCCGCTCCCGCGCCGAAGGGCCTTGAGAACGCAGCCATCCAGCCGGCAAAGGCCGCCTACAACAGCGCGTTGGGCGAGTTCATCTACCTTTACCAGGACCTCTTGAACGAGCCCTCGCCAGACGAGGCCTTGCTCGCTTTCCTGCAAAGCTCCTACGAAGCAGGCGCCAACCTCGCCCATTGGGATCGCACCGCGCTCGAGCGGCCGGTGGGCAGCCCAGGCCCAGCCTAGGTCAAACCCAGTTGCTCCAGTGCCAGGTGCGCCCCCTTTAGATTCGCCAGCCTCATCTCCGAATACTTCCGCGACAAAATGACCCCGTCAGCTCCGCCGTGGAACGCAGCCAGTACCGCATCCCTGATTCCCTCCGGAGTGCACTTGCTGTGGTTTGGAGCCGTCGGAATGTCAATATCGATTCCCGGCCACAACTGCGTCTTGGTGCCCGCGAGGCCGGCGCGCGCGCGCTTGGTTTCGCGGTAGACATAGTCGGCCGATAGTCCGGTAAACGGGATCTCCGCCAGGCTTCTTTCCTGGTAATCCAACACCCGGTAATGAAAGCCCAGCAACTCTTGTTGTGGCACATCGCCATACAGTGTCTGGTGAACGCTCTCGATATACTCGGCCATCCGTTCGCCACCGCAATTGTGATAAATCACAATCTTCAGAAAGTCAGAAACCGGGGCAATCGCCGCCAGGTCCTGCTCCGCGCGATAGATCGGATTGAAGGAGTTGGTGTGCCAGATATGCCATCCCACGCCCAGCGAAGCTTTGGCATCCTTCACCTGCTGATAGATAGCCGCGTACGTCTCCCGCAGGCTGTCCGTCCACAGCATCTCCCAGGCCAGCAGCTCCGGATAACGCAGCATCAGCCGCCAGAGTTCGACGTAATATCCATCCACCGGCCGCTGGCCTTTACGGCCCGCATCCACGAATTTTGCTAACTCCAGAAATCCTTGCCGCGCCCGTTCCACGTGGATACCGCGCTCTTTTGCCTTTGCCTCGCAATACTGGCAAAAGCAGGTCACGTTATGCGGGTTGCTGTTCCGGCCTCCGGCGCTCGCGCCCAGTGCATTCGCAAATGGCCCTTGGCGTTCCGATCCCCACATCACCCCATCGATCTCATAGGAGTGCGACCAATCGTCGACGATCCCCAAAAGAAAATTCCGGTAATTCGGATTGTTGAAGCACAGCGTCGTTGCGTTTTGGCCGGACAGCTCCTTCTCCTGCAGTTGGTCGATATGAGGCAGGTCCTTGCGAAAAACGTCTTCAAACCAGCAGATGGTTTTGATCCCACGCTTCCTGGCCACCGGCAAAACAGCCTGCAGCACATCGTAGTCGCCCAGGTCGGGCGCGCGCGTGCCTTGGAAGACCGTGTTCTTGTAATACTGCGGGTGGATCGTAGCGTAATTACCGCCATAGAACGTGCCCGTGTCATACTCCTGCTTGCCGTGATCGGGCAGCGGCTGCCCGGGAACCTGCCGTCCGGCGATGCCCCGCCCATAGGTAAAGGTCGCCAGGAAAAGCGTGTTGATCGCAGCGTCGCGCTGGAACTCGTCCAGCACCTTCTCCACTCCCTCATCGAAAAACGAGACCGCGCCCACCTGGATCCCGATCATCTTTTCCTTCCTGGTAGCCGCCGGCGTCTCCGCCTGCATAGCAGCCGGCAGAGACGCGGCGAGTGCCGCGGCCGCAGCGCTCTGCAAAAAGGCCCTTCGATCCAAATTCACCATTGAGTCTCCTCACCTTTCCCTGAACATGTCGTTATGCAGGCCCAGGTGCCGTCTTCATCTCGATGTCCGTCCGGCGCGGAGCATAAGCCAGCCCGTCCACGTAAGCCATAGCGGCAGCGGATACGCGGCAAGCCGTTCGACCACACCCTGATTGCGCGTGACAGCAGCCCAGGCTGGATTGCTACGCATCCCCAGAGCGAACAACGCCAGCAGTCCCACTGATCCCGCGGCGAAGGTAATCCAGCTCTTCCACTGCAAGGCGCGCGGCCCGCAGACCGATCGCCGAATCAGCACCAGGCCCAGCACGAACATGGCAAGATTGCCGGCCAGAAGGTGCACGGTAGCGCCCAGGCCGTGCAACGGCAAATCGGCATCCTCGGGCACCAGGCCCACCACCAGGACCCCTACACCGGAGATCACGAGCAGCAACAGTGCTAACCAATAAGTCCACCGCGGCGGGAAAAGCCCGTGTACCAGGACGGCGCCCACAGAGATCAGAAACCCCTGCAGTACAAACGAGCCGTTCATGACAGAGTGCAACGGCGAGTATGCCGCGCCCAGGTCGCTGATCCAATTCCCCGTCATGCTGTAGTGCCCTGGCCAACCCAGCCGCGCGATCTCCTCCGCAACAAAGAACTGAAAGCAGAGGGCCCACAAGCAAGCTCCCACCCATGCCGATCTTCGCTGTGAATATTCCATTCGTTTATTCTTGCACTATGGAATTCAGACGGCTTGGACATTCGGGATTGAAGGTGCCGGTGCTCTGCTTCGGCGCAGCGACTTTTGGCGGCGGCAGTGAATTTTTCAAAGCGTGGGGATCGACGGATGTCGCCGAGGCCACGCGCCTGGTGGACATCTGTCTGGAAGCGGGGGTGAACCTCTTCGATACCGCCGATGTCTACTCGCAAGGTATGTCAGAGGAGATTCTAGGTCAGGCGATCGCCGGCCGACGCGACAAGGTTCTGATATCGACCAAAGCCACTTTTCCTATGGGCGACGGTCCCAACGATATCGGCTCCGGCCGGCACCACCTGGTGCACGCCTGTGAGGCAAGTCTCAAACGCCTGGGAACGGACTACATCGACATCTACCACCTCCACGGCTTTGACGCCCTGACGCCGGTGGAGGAGACGCTGGACACCTTGAACACTCTGGTCCGCAGCGGGAAGGTACGCTACATTGCGTGTTCCAATTTCTCCGGCTGGCATCTGATGAAGTCGCTGGCCGTATCCGACAGGTATGGATGGTCGCGTTATATCGCCCACCAGGTTTATTACTCCGTGATCGGCCGTGATTACGAGCAGGAATTGATGCCCTTGGGGATCGATCAGGGAGTAGGCGCCATCATCTGGAGTCCTCTCGGCTGGGGCCGGCTGACAGGCAAGATCCGGCGCGGACATCCATTGCCGGCGGAGAGCCGTCTACACAAGACCGCCGCCCAGGGTCCCCAGATCGACGATGAATATCTTTACAAGGTCGTCGACGCCCTGGATGAGGTGGCGAAAGAAACCGGTAAGCCCCTTCCCCAGGTGGCGCTGAACTGGTTGCTGCAACGCCCGACTGTGGCCACGGTCATCATCGGCGCGCGCAATGAAACCCAGCTGCGTCAGAATCTAGCTGCGGCAGGCTGGAACCTCACACCCGTGCAGGTAGCCAAGCTCGATGCCGCCAGCAAAACAAGTGCTCCTTACCCCTATTGGCATCAGCGGCAATTTCCCGCCCTGAACCCAGCCCCGCTTCCTCAATGAACATTCTGCAACCGAATTGTCATCCCGACCGGAGCGCAGCGTAACGGAGGGACCTGCTGTTCCCTCCCCATCGCGCCCACCCTACTTAGCGTCCAGCGTAAAGCTATCCTTCACTTCAACCGACTTCTGCGCCGCATCTGGATCCACCACACGGTACATCTTCACGTCAGCATGCTTCCCCTCGAGCGTAATGACCAGATAGTGGAAGTTGGGATAGGTGCGGGCGCGATAGAGGTCTTGATCACCGCGGATAAAGATGGGATAAGGCCGGGCACCCCCTCCGCCGGTGATCACGTGCGTAATGCCATTCAATTCAAAACGCTCGTAGTTATGAATATGCCCATTGAAGACAACAAATTTGGCATGGGATGCGGCCGCCTGCGTTTCAAGATAATGTCGCAGCACGAGTGTGTCCTGGTTGGGAATGCCAAGCATGAAGGCCGTTTGCAAATCCGAGACCAGCGGCACATGGAAGAGGAAGAAAACAAAATCTGCCGACGCTGGGAGATGGGCTAGCTGTGACTCCAGCCATGTACGCTGCGCCCAACCGACATTGAGGAAGGTACTGCTGTCCAGTGTGATGAGATAGATATTTCCCAGTTGCACCGAGTACCACTCGTGGTGGTCGATCTGCGGATACTCCGCAAAGTAGTTTCGCAGGCCGCTGCGGGGATCGGGAAGCCCTTCATGGTTGCCGATGGTGGGATAGATGCGCAGCCGTTCCTGTGTCCATAGCGCCGTTTCCAGATCGTAGATCTTCCAGTCGGCTGCGTTGCTGCCTTGAAAGGGCATATCGCCGGTCAGCAGCAGCAGGTCCGGCTTCTCTTCTCCCACCTTTTGTGCCAGCCATTTGCGCACTCCCGGGCGGGTGTCGGAAGTATTGGCCAGATCGGTAAAGCGCATATCGCCGTAGACCACGATGCGCACGGGCCGCCCCACAGGGAAATCAGGGACGGTAAAGGTTGGCCTGGCGTCATCTTCGCTGCCCGAGTCCTGCTGGGCGATCGCCGTCGCGGCGATGCAGGCAGCGGCAAGCAGGAAGCTTGCTGCTTTCGGCCAGCGGCTCATCCGGCGCGGCCGCCGCCGACAAAGTGCACAATCTCCAGCCGGTCCCCATCCGCCAGGCCGGTGTTGGCCCACTCCGCGCGAGGAACGATGTTGCCGTTGTGCTCGATCGCCACCCGGTCGCCTTGGAGACCCAGGTCCGCGACCAGATCCAGGAGATGGGCCGGGTCCGTCAATTGCGGAAAATCCCGCGATTGACCGTTGAGGACAAAATGCATACAGGGAGAGTATCACCGGCCCATCGTTCGACTAACCCAGCAGCCACCGCCTCATACGGCGGAACGCCGGTTGCACCTCGGTGCCGGAATAGTAGGTAGCGCGGTTGAGTCCTTTCAGAATCTGGATGGCCGCGACGCGCGGGTCGGCGTTTCCCAGGGGCCCCTTGTCCGCCAGATCCGCTGCGTACTCGTCGGCGAGGTATTCAATCGCGTGGCCCAGGATTTCCAGCGCGCGGCCACCTTCCGGGGAGAGCTGGCGGCGGACGAAGGGCCGAGGTTGGGCGGCTGAACTTGATGTGGAGGGCCTGCCTCCCCGCGGCGTTTCCACAAAGGTTCGCGGTCTCGCCGGCACAGCCGAGCCAAAATATGAATCGTGGTTTGGGGAGCCAGCAAAATCCTCCGGCGATGGGGCGCGACGAAACCTGAGCATGATTCCACCTCAT
Organism: uncultured Acidobacteriaceae bacterium; assembly: GCA_963788515.1. Taxonomy (GTDB): domain Bacteria; phylum Acidobacteriota; class Terriglobia; order Terriglobales; family Acidobacteriaceae; genus PALSA-350. Next base: position 99,111 of record CAWBGZ010000010.1, on the reverse strand, counting down.
GGCGGACCTATCGGCCAAAAGGCGAGATCCCTGAGAGCTCCCAAGGCAAAATCAAGACCTATAGATGCAACCGCCTCTGCGGAGGAAAACTCCCGACGAAAGACCACGGTTTTAACTGTCCGGCGCCAGCCCCGGACTTTTAGTCTGGCTGGGGTGGCCCATTCAAGCCGTTCTTTGGCTTGAGTGGGATAATGGCTCTCGACGTGCCACTTCCTGGCAGCCACGCCTGCCCAAGGGAAATAGATTTCGCAGGAGAGCACGCGTCCTTTCGGGACTGAGCCGTCAGTGGATTCTCACGCAGACGCTTTAGCCCTGAGGTACGTCTTCTCCATTATCCATTTCAGCCGCGAAAGCCCGTACCCTTCATGGACCTCCGCCCACCGCCGCCTTATCACCGCACTGGAAGCCGTAGCTTGACTCTGGGAAGGCGAAAACTTACAGTCGAGACTGAGCCTAACCTCGGACCCCGCGAGTTCAAATGCAGACGCACGATTACTATTGGAACTACCTCCCGCTGCTGCTCCAAATCCTTGTTGCCGTGGGTTTTGGGGGTGGAATCGTCACCGCCTCCTGGTTCATCGGGAAGCACCGGAATACGGTTGCCAAGCTGGCCACCTACGAGTGCGGCATCCCCGCGGAAGGCGACGCCCGCGGTCGCTTCTCCGTTCGCTTCTACATGGTCGCCATGCTCTTCATCCTCTTCGACGTGGAAGCAGTCTTCATGCTCCCCTGGGCCGTGGTCTACCGCGATCTGCCCAAGCTGGTAGGTTCGCGCATGTTTGGCTTCTGGGAGATGGTGGTCTACATCGGCTTCGTGCTGGTTGGGCTTTTCTACGTCCGGAATAAAGGAATCCTCGACTGGTCCTCCGATAAGGCGGACCTCTAATGGACGCCGTCCACGAGAAGAACGCAGTTCTCGAAGCCCACGCCCAGAATCACGCCATCGCAGCCCTGGTGGCCACCAAGCCCTCCTGCATCACCAACGCCCGCTTTGATCGCGGCGAACTGACCCTGTGGATCGAGCGGGACGACATCCGCCCCGTCTGCCGTACTCTGCAGAAGGCGGGTTACAACTTCCTGGTGGACGTGACCTGCGTGGACTGGTATCCCAGCGAACCGCGCTTTCAGGTCACCTACCACATTCTGTCCCACAGCCTTAAGGAACGTCTGCGGCTCTGCGTCCTGGTCGATACCCTGGATCCGGAAGTAGCCAGCATTACCCCTGAATGGCCCTCGGCGAATTTCTACGAGCGTGAGGTCTGGGACCTCTTCGGCGTGCGCTTCGGCGGACACCCCAACCTGCGCCGCATCATGTTGCCCGATCAATGGGAAGGGCATCCCCTACGCAAGGATTACCCGGTGGAGGGCTACCGCTGATGGATGCCGCCGACTATGTGATCGCCCCGCTGATCGAACCACGCTTCGAGGAGGGCTCCAAGGATCGCACCATGGTCCTGAACATGGGGCCCCAGCATCCTTCGACCCATGGCGTGCTTCGCCTGGTGCTGGAGATCGATGGCGAAACGGTGGTGCGCCTGGTTCCCGACATCGGCTTCCTGCACACCGGCATCGAGAAAACCTGCGAGGCCAAGTTCTACCAGCAGGTGGTCCCGCTCACCGACCGCATCGACTATCTCAGCCCCATGTCTAACAATCTCTGCTACTGCCTGGCGGTCGAGAAACTGCTGCAGTTGGAGATTCCGCCCCGGGCCCAATTTCTCCGAGTACTGCTCAATGAGCTCACTCGCATCCAGTCCCACCTGGTCTGGCTGGGCACCCACGCCATGGACATCGGAGCGTTGACCCTCTTTCTCTATACCTTCCGCGAGCGTGAAGAGATCCTCAAGATCTTTGAGCATGTCAGCGGCCAGCGCATGATGGGTTCTTACTTCCGGGTTGGGGGCATTGCACTCGAGCCGCCGGTCGACTTCTATCAGCGGGTGCAGGGCCTGCTCAAGATGATGCCGGAGAAGATCGATGAATACGAGAACCTGCTCAATGGCAATCCGATCTGGGTGCGTCGTCTGCAGGGTGTGGGCTACCTCAGCGCCGCCGACGCCATCGCTTTGGGAGTGACCGGGCCACCGTTGCGCGCCAGCGGAGTCGATTGGGATCTGCGCCGCGACATGCCCTACTCCGGCTACGAGAATTTCCAGTTCAAAGTACCGGTCTCCAATGTAGGCGACGTTTGGACCCGCTACACCCTGCGCGTTCAGGAGATGCGGGAGTCGATCAAGATCTGCCAGCAGGCCCTCGACGGCATGCCCCAAGGACCATTGAAGGCCAATGCGCCGAAGGTAGTTCTGCCTGACCGGGAAAAGATGAAGACCCAGATGGAGTCGCTGATCTATCACTTCAAGATCGTGACCGAAGGTTTTGCCGTGCCCGCCGGCCAGGTCTACCAGGCAATCGAATCGCCTCGTGGGGAGATGGGCTATTTCGTGGTGAGCGACGGCACGGCCAAACCCTATCGCGTGCACATGCGCAACCCCACGTTTGCCTCCCTGCAGGCTCTGGAAACCATGTGCGTTGGGCGTTTGCTGGCCGATGTAGTTGCCGTGATCGGGTCCATCGACATCGTGCTGGGAGAAATCGACCGGTGAGCGATCCTGTCGACGTTCGCTCGCACGTCTGGGAGTCGCTGGTGAGCATGCTCCGCGTTTACGCGCATGCAGCCGGCCTCAACAGCAATGCATACGAGGTGTCGAGTGGCTCAGATACGGCATCGGTCAAGCATCAGGATTCCGTGCTGAGCCTCAGCTTTAGTCCCGACACCGGTGAAGGAAACTGGTGCGTCACCCATCCGGAACGGGAAGAGTGCGGTGCATTCCGGATCGACGAACACGGCACGCTTACCTTCCCGGCGGGCCCGAAAGAAATCGACCAGGCAGCCATCGACTGGATCGGCTATCTGGGTCGAGGCATGTATGCCGTGAACTGAATGAAGGGTACGGGCTTCAGCCCGTATGTCAGGCAGGCAGAATCTATGCGGCTTTAGCCGCTGAGGGACGCACTAAAATGGTGGGTGGCCCATTCAAGCCTTCGGTTGGCTTGAGCGGGTAACAATGCTGTCCAGGTACAAGTTTTCGATAAAGTCGCAGCCTGGTGGAGCAGGTGCAACGACAACGACCAGTCCCGAAGAGCCTGCCCTGAGCTTGTCGAAGGGACGGCTGAAAGTTACCCAGGACCTCAGTCCTGGGTCTAGCAAACTATGAGCACACAGATAAACACCATCTTCAGTCCCGCCCTGGCCGCGCGCTTCGATCGCATGGTGACGCTTTATCCCCTACGCCGGTCGGCGCTGATCCCCATGCTGCTCTACGCCCAGGACGAGATTGGCTATCTTTCCGACGCAGTGATCAGTGAAGTCGCTGCCCGCATCGAGATTACCGAGCTCGATGTACGCAACGTCATCAGTTATTACTCCCTGCTGCACACCGACCCGGCGGGCAAGTATCATGTACAGGTATGCACCAATATCAGTTGCATGCTCCGCGGTGGTAATGAGCTCCTGGCCCACTGCAAGCAGCGTTTAGGCATCGGCAACAAGCAAACCACGCCCGATAAGCTTTTTTCCCTGGAAGAAGTAGAGTGCATCGGCGCCTGCAGTTGGGCTCCCGCTGTCCAGGTAAATTACGATTTTCATGAAAATTTGACAGCGGACTCGATGGACAAAGTCCTCGACGATTACCGCTCCAGGACCTAGTCACCCGCACGCGGAGAAAAAATGGCCACTCTCGTCTCCCATCCTGATGAAGTGAAGTTGGTCTCCTACCGCTTCGGCAAGGGTGCGACCTCCATCGACAAGTATCTCGAGCTGGACGGCTATACCTCCGCGCGCAAGGCCATCGCCCTGGGGCCGGAAGGCATCATCGCCGAGATGAAGGCATCCAACCTACGCGGCCGGGGGGGCGCCGGCTTCCCTACCGGCATGAAGTGGTCCTTCGTTCCCAAGCAATCCGCCAAACCCAAATACGTCCTGGTCAACGGAGACGAGAGCGAGCCGGGCACCTGCAAAGACCGGCTGATCTTTGAGCACGACCCCCACTCGGTGATCGAGGGAGTGATCATCGCCGGCCTGGCCATAGGTTCCAGGATGGGCTTCATCTACCTCCGCGGCGAGTATCGCTACTTGCTCAAGATCATGGAAAAGGCCATCGACGACGCCTACGCCAAAGGCTTTCTGGGCAAGGGCATCTTCGGCAGCGATGTCGATTTCGACATCGTCTCCCACACCGGAGCGGGCGCCTACGAGGTCGGTGAAGAGTCCGCCTTGATGGAATCCCTCGAAGGCAAGCGCGGCATTCCCCGTATTCGTCCTCCCTTCCCCGCGGTAGTAGGCCTTTACGGTGGGCCCACCATCATTAACAACGCCGAAACCCTGGCCACCGTGCCCCACATCTTCCGCATCGGTGGCGCGGAGTACGCCAAGATCGGCTCTGAGCGCAACGGCGGCACGCGACTGTTCTGTCTCAGTGGCAATGTGGCCAAGCCCGGCGTCTACGAGTTGCCCATGGGCTACAACCTCAAGAAGATGATCTACGAGGTAGGGGGCGGCATCAACAATGGCAGGTCACTCAAAGCCGTCGTTCCCGGCGGATCTTCCACGCCCGTGCTTCTGCCCAACGAGATCGATATCGGCATGGACTTCGACCAGGTAGGCAAGGCGGGCAGCATGCTCGGTTCCGGCGGCGTCGTGGTTCTGGACGACACCGTCTGCATGGTGGAGTTCGCCCTGCGCACCATGAAGTTCTACCAGCACGAGAGCTGCGGCTGGTGTATTCCCTGCCGCGAAGGCACCGATTGGCTGAAGAAGACCCTCACCCGCTTTCATTCCGGCGGTGGAGTTGCCAAGGATATCGACAACATCCGCTACCTGGCGCAAAACATGTTGGGCCGTACCTTCTGCCCGCTGGGGGACGCTGCGGCCATGCCCACCATAGCCTTCGTAGACAAGTTTCGTAAGGAGTTTGAAGACCACCTGGATGGCAAACCGTGTCCTTACGCCCATCAGCCGGAAGCGGCCTTGGCCAATGCATAGCGAACCTCGACCGGACGCCCTCGATGGAAAGGATCAAAACCCATGGCTGACGTAACCTTTACCGTCGATGGCAAGAAGCTCACCGCGCCTGCAGGCACCCTGCTGATTGAGGCCTGCCGCTCCGCGAGCATCGCGGTTCCCCAGTTCTGTTACTACCCCGGCCTCTCGCTGCAAGCCGCTTGCCGCATGTGCCTGGTGCGCCTGGAAAAGGTTCCGAAGCTGCAGACCGCTTGTACCACGCCAGTGGCCGAAGGCATGGTGGTCACCACCGAGAGCGACGAAATCGTACAGGCCCGCAAAGCCACGATCGAGCTGCTGCTGGGCAATCATCCACTCGACTGCCCGGTCTGCGACGCCGGCGGCGAGTGCGAACTGCAGGACATGACCTTCAAGTACGGCGCGCCCGAGTCGCTCTACATCGAAGCCAAGCAGCACCGCGAAGAACAGCAGTGGTCCCCCGTGGTCTTCTTCGACCGGCCGCGCTGCATCCTCTGCTATCGCTGCGTGCGTATGTGCGGCGAAGGCATGGACGTGTGGGCGCTGGGAGTACAGAACCGCGGCGTCACCAGCACTATTGCTCCCAATGGAGGCGATCACCTCGATTGCGAAGAGTGCGGCATGTGCATTGATGCCTGCCCGGTGGGAGCTCTCACCTCCGGCAGCTATCGCTACAAGACGCGGCCCTGGGAGATGAATCACGTCTCCACCGTCTGCACCCACTGCGGCGATGGATGCAAGACCACGCTCGGGGTGCGCAGCGTAATCAACGGCTCGGAGATACTGCGCGGTGATAACCGCGACAAGAGCGGCATCAACGGCGACTTCCTCTGCATCAAGGGACGCTACGCCTTCGACTTTGCCAACCACACCGACCGGCTGACCAAGCCCCTGATTCGCCAGCCAGACGGCAAGTTCGCAGAAGTGAGCTGGGAAGAAGCGTTGGCGCACGCTGGCACCGCGCTGCGCGAGATTCGCGAGACCCGCGGCGGCAGCGCCATCGGGGTCATCGGATCCAACCGCACCACTAACGAAGAAAACTACCTGCTGCAGAAGTTGGCCCGCACGGTGTTGGGAACCAATAATATCGATCATCACCGCACCGCCGACTACACCGCTTTTGCCCGCGCCATCTCCGGCCAGAAGGACCGCGCCGCTTCACTGCGCGACTCCATGACCGCCCCGGCCATCCTGCTGCTGGGCAACGATCCCACCGAGCAGCATCCTCTCCTGGCCTGGAACCTGCGCACCAACGTGCGCCACAACAATGCCCGCATCTACATCGTGAACCATGCCGGCATCAAGCTGGAGCGGCAGGCCCACGAATCGCTCGTCATTCCCCAGGATGGCTACGCCAGCGCCGTACGCTTTTTGGCTGGCGAGGAAAACACCTTCCCTGGCGCTCAACCATTGGACGAGGCGAAGAAGTTCCGTGACGCGCTGCGCGCCGAGCCCAACCTGCTCGTCATCTTTGGTTCCGAGTTCCGCGGCCGCGACATCGAAGCGCTCGTGAACTTCGGTTTGGGACTGCCCCACGCAAGCTTTGCCTGTTTAGGCGACTACGTCAATTCCCGGGGCGCCGCGGACATGGGCCTGCTGCCCGGCCTGTTGCCTGGCTATGTGCCCGTGGACCACGGTGGCCCTTTTGCCGAGGAGTACGGCGACGCGCTCCCTGCCACTCCAGGTATGGACCTGGTGGAAATGTTCGATGCCGCGGAACGCGGTGAGTTGGCCGCGCTCTACGTCGTGGGCGCCAACCCGATTGCCCGCTACGGCATTGACCCGGCCGCGCTCAAAGACACCTTTGTCGTCGTGCAGGATATGTTCCTGACCGAAACGGCCCTGCTCGCGGACGTGGTCTTGCCCGCCTCCAATCTCTACGAGAAGTCGGGGACGGTCACCAACACATACGGTGACCAGCAACTGGTCAAGAAGGCAGGCGACCGTGCCGGCGTGCGCAGCGACTTCGAGTTGATGGTGCGGCTTGCCGACACCATGGGCGCAGACCCCAGGAAGCTGGTTCCCTTCGGCCGCGGAGTCCACGCCGACATGGGCCAGAGCCGGGGCGCGCAATCCGGCGAGGCGGACCGGCATAGCGTCTGGCTGGCGGCGCAAAACCTGGAACCGAAGCTCAGCCCTTTCGATCCTTTTGCCATTCTTGATGAGATCCAGAGGCTGGTGCCTGGTTACCAGGTCTCGCGCCTGGAGCTGTTGGCCGGTAACGACGTCCATGTGCAATCATCACTGGTGCAAATCGAAGCGGGTCCCGAGCGTCACGCACTGATTCTGCCCGCCGAAGACACACTGTTCACTTCCGGCACCTTAGGCCGTTACAGCAACATCTTGCACTCCGTCATGGAATCGCACACCACCAAACCCACAGAAACAGCTGCAGACTAGAGGTTAAGATTGGATTTGCGGGCTTAAACGTACGGCACGGCTTCAGCCGTGCCGTACTGATCCCCAACTATGAGGGCTTTACAGGCTGCGGAAAAACCTGCTTTTCTGAAGGGTACGGCCTTTATGCCGTACATAAACTCTGTTGAATGAATCCGGCTTTAGCCGCTGAGGGGACGATTTCTTCCTGGAACCATCTTTTCCGCAGGCTGTTTAGGCCCTGAGGCGCCAAGGCGAGTAAAGAGAAAGAAAGAAACCTGTGAGCTTCCTGATCTTTTTCCTTCTGAGTTGTTTGAAGATCGCCATTGTGCTGGCGATCTTTCTCGGAGCCGTCGCCTACACTGTGCTGCTCGAGCGCAAAGTCGTGGGGCGCATTCAAAATCGCTGGGGACCCAGCCGCGTTGGACCGTTTGGTCTGATGCAGCCCATGGCGGACGGCCTCAAGCTCTTTCTCAAAGAAGATCTGATACCCACGAATGTCGATCGGCCGTTATACATTCTGGCGCCCATGATTGCCCTCGGCTGCGCTTTGATTTCGATTGCGGTCATACCCTTCGGGGCGCGCATCACCTGGCATGGCGTCGACATGTTCCAGGTCGCCGATGTGAATATCGGGTTACTGGTAATTCTCGGCGTGACCTCGGTCGGCGTTTATGGGATTGCCTTGGCCGGCTGGTCGTCTAACAACAAGTACTCGCTCCTGGGAGCCCTGCGCGCCAGTGCCCAGGTGATCAGCTATGAACTTGCCCTGGGGCTTTCACTCGTTGGCGTCGTGCTGCGCGCAGGGTCATTGAACCTGCGCACCATCGTAGATAGCCAATCGGCCCATGGCCTCCTCTCATGGAACGTCTTTGGCGGTTTCCAATTCGTGGCTTTCTTCATCTACCTCATGGCGGCCTATGCCGAGACCAACCGTGCCCCCTTCGACTTGCCTGAAGCAGAGACCGAGCTGACCGCCGGCTATCACACCGAATACAGCTCGATGAAGTTTGCCATGTTCTTCATGGCCGAGTACGCCAATATGATCACCGTGGGCTGCGTAGCAACGCTGCTCTTCTTCGGCGGATGGACTAGTCCCTTCGGGTCGCTGATTCCCCCCGTTGGCGGAATCTTTGTGCAAGCCATCCTGCCCGTCTTCTGGTTTGTGTTGAAGGTCTTCTGTTTCCTCTTTCTTTACATCTGGGTGCGCGGCACACTACCAAGGTTCCGCTACGACCAACTAATGGGCTTTGGCTGGAAATTCCTCATGCCCCTGGCTATCGCCAATATTCTTGCCACCAGCCTATGGCTCGCCTAGTGCCATATGAATCTCCCTGCACCGGCAACCCAGGCTTTGCACAACCCTCTTGTCTTTAGGACTAGCCGAAGGGCGAATTGGGAGAAAATGACCCTTCTCACTAAAACCGGCAACCGAGGCTTTGGGTGGCCCATTCAAGCCTTCTTTTGGCTTGAGTGGGCTACGATGCCTCCCACGAGTGTGTGCTGAGCACACCCACCCGAAACGCGGAGCAAGGTGTTCTACAATCACCTTCGGGCCCGATCTAGGAGAAAAGCACTAGCATGTATCTGGTACTCTTCATCTTTTTTGGCGGCCTCTGTGTCGCAGGAGCCTTGAACCTCCTCTTCCAGCGCCACCCGATCAACAGCGCCCTCTCACTGATCGTGGTGATGAGTTCGCTGGCCGTGCTCTACCTCCTGCTGGGTGCCGAGTTCCTGGCAGCCGCCCAGGTCATCGTCTATTCCGGCGCCATCATGGTCCTCTTTACCTTTGTCATCATGTTGCTCAATGCCGGCAAGGAAGAGCGTACTCAAGGCAGCGGCGCCGCTTACATCGTAGGCATCCCGGGGGTAGGGGTCCTGGTCTGCCTGTTGGGATTCATCTTTCTTTCCCCACACACCCACCTGGCTACGGCCCGGCTGGGAGACTACGTGGTCTCCACCTCCGATCTGAGCAAAGTGCTCTTCCGCGACCTGCTGCTTCCCTTCGAAGTAACGTCGGTTCTGATCCTCATTGCCATCCTGGGCGCGGTTGCGCTGGCCAGCAGGGAGCACTGACATGACTGTTCCTATTGCTTACTACCTGGTGCTCAGCGCCATCCTCTTCTCTATCGGGGTAGGCGCCTTCCTCATCAAGCGCAACATCATCACCGTCTTCATGTCGATCGAGCTGATGCTGAACGCGGTCAACCTGAGTTTCGTTGCCTTTGCCTATCAATGGCATCGGGTGCAAGGCCAGATATTTGTCTTCTTCGTGATGGTCGTCGCCGCCGCGGAGGCCGCAGTAGGCCTGGCCATCATCATCGCCATCTTCCGCTCGCGGAGTACCCTCAACGTGGATCAAATCAACCTGATGAAATTATGAACGGAAATCCATTCCTCCATCTGTGGTTGATCCCATTGCTGCCATTCATCGGCTTTCTGCTGAATGGATTGCTGGGCCGTTTTCTGGGCAAGGCTCTGGTCTCGACCATTGCCTTGCTGTTTACTGCGGCTCCGCTGGCGCTGGTCCTCGACATTGCCTTCCGCTTCAGCGCGCTCAACGTCCCTTATGTCGAGCGGTTGGCCTTTCCCTGGATTGAAACTTCCACCTTCCGCGCCGATTTTGCCTTCCTGCTCGATCCACTGACCCTGGTCATGCTGCTGGTCGTCACCGGCGTAGGCTTCCTCATTCACATCTACTCCGTGGGCTACATGGCGCACGAAGAGGGATACTGGCGCTTCTTCGCCTACCTCAATCTGTTCATGTTTTTCATGCTGACGCTGGTGTTGGCGGAGAACTTCCTGCTCATGTTCGTCGGCTGGGAGGGCGTAGGCCTCGCCTCCTACCTGTTGATCGGCTTTTACTTCCTGCGTAAATCGGCTGCGGATGCCGGCAAGAAGGCGTTCATCCTTAACCGCATCGGCGATTTTGGCTTTCTCATCGCGATGTTCCTCATGATTGGCCACTTTGGCTCCCTCAGCTTCAGCCAGGTCTTCGCCGCGATCGCGCAACATCCCGAGATGCAGGGCGGATTCCTCACCGCCATTGCGCTGCTGTTGGTGCTCGGCGCTACCGGCAAGTCCGCGCAGATTCCCCTTTACGTCTGGCTGCCGGACGCCATGGAAGGCCCCACTCCTGTCTCCGCCCTGATCCATGCCGCCACCATGGTCACCGCCGGGGTCTACATGATCGTGCGCTCGCACGTCCTCTTTGATCGCTCGCCCTTCGCCCTTGGCGTAGTCGCCGTGATCGGCGCGGCGACGGCCTTATTCGCAGCTACCGTCGGCATGGTGCAGACGGATATCAAGCGCGTGCTGGCCTACTCGACCATCTCGCAGCTCGGCTACATGTTCCTGGCCTGCGGAGCCGCAGCTTATTCCGCTGCCATCTTCCACCTGGTCACGCATGCCTTCTTCAAAGGCCTGCTCTTCCTGGCCGCTGGTTCCGTCATTCATGCCCTGGGCGGCCAGCAGGATATGCGCGCCATGGGGGGCCTGCGCAAGACACTGCCCATCACCTTCTGGACCATGAGCGCCGCGGTCTTCGCCATCTCCGGCATCCCGCCGTTCTCCGGCTTTTTCAGCAAAGACGCGATTCTCTACCAGGCCTTTCTCTCACCCACGGCCGGGCCGATTCTTTGGTTTGTCGGTCTCGTGACCGCTCTGCTGACCGCCTTCTATATGTTCCGGCTGTGGTACCTCACCTTCTTTGGCGAAACCCGGTCGCACGATGCGCATCCCAACGAGAGTCCCTGGTCGATGCTGACGCCTCTGATCTTGTTAGGCGTGCTTTCGCTTGCCGGAGGCTGGATTGGCATTCCCAAGGCTCTCTGGGGCGGCGACCAGTTCGCGCACTTCCTCGATCCAGTAGTCACTGTCGCAACGCAAGCTATCCCCGCCGGCACCGAGAATCAGGAGCGCATTTTTAGCCTCATCTCCGTGGTCATGGCGGCCATCGGCTGGTTTTTTGCCGATCTGCTCTACCGCCGCAAGCCTGGCCTGGCCGATCGGCTGGTCGAGCGCGCCAGTGGTGTTTACGGACTTCTGGTCAACAAGTACTGGATCGACCAGGTCTACACCGCGATCATCGTGGCTCCCCTGCTCTTCATTACGCGCTACCTGTTGTGGGGCGTAGCCGATCGCGGAATCGTCGACGGCGGCGCCAGCCTGGCGGCAGGCGGCGTGCGTGGCGTGGGGGCCTTGGTCCAGCGGGTGCAGTCGGGAAACATCCGTTCCTATGCTGGGTGGCTGGCGATTGGCGCCGCATTACTGCTTCTGATTACTTATTTCGGCTTTTCCATGCAGCTCTAGAAAGAGAGCAAGGGACAATCTGTGCTGAACGATTCGATATTGACGCTTACGACCTTTGTGCCCGCTGCAGGAGCGGTGGTCGTGGCTTTGCTTCCGCGCCGTGGCCACATCATCCAATGGTTCACCCTGGTAGTGGCACTGGTCACCTTCGGCCTGACGCTCCATTTGCCTTTCCATTACGTTTATGGTCAATCCGGCTTTCAATTCGAAGTCGACCACGCCTGGATTGACAGCCCTGCCATTCGCTACCACCTGGGTGTGGATGGCATCTCGCTCTGGCTCGTGGTGCTGACCGGCTTTCTCGCCCCGCTCGGTGTACTGGCTTCCTGGAAAGCCATCAATCACCGCACCAAGGAGTTCTATTTCTTCTTCCTGCTGCAGCAGACAGCGATGATCGGTGTCTTCGTCTCCCTCGACATGTTCCTCTACTATGCCTTCTGGGAGCTGACGCTCGTGCCCATGGCGATCCTTATCTCCATGTTCGGCCGGGATCGCGGAACAGAGGCGGCCATCAAGTTTTTCATCTATACCTTTCTGCCCTCGGCCCTGCTGCTGGTAGCCATTGTTTGGCTCTATGCCAGGACCGGCACCTTTGACTTTGTTCGTCTGCAGTCGATCCTGGCCCAGGACACTGTGAACTTTCCCCCCAGGGCGCTCTTCTGGGCCTCGTTGGCCTTTCTCGTCGCCTTCGCCGTCAAGGTCCCGGTCTTTCCTCTGCACGGCTGGCTCGGCGACGTCTTTAGTGAAGCGCCCACGGCGATGGCCATGGTGGTTGCGGGCAAGTTGGGTCTTTATTCCATCCTGCGCTTCAATCTTGGACTCTTCCCTGCCCAGGCCCGTCAGGTCGCGCCCTGGATGATCGCCCTCGCGGTGATAGGGATCCTCTACGGCGCCCTGGTAGCCCTGGTGCAGAGCGATATGAAGAGGCTGGTAGCCTTCTCCACCGTCAGCTCGCTCAGCTTTTGCATACTCGGCATCTTTTGCTTTGCGGTCTCTGGCCTGGACGGCGCGGTCTACCAGACCCTGAACGAAGGCGTCTCTGTCGGCGCGCTGTTGCTGTTGCTCGGCTTCATGTACGAACGTTACGGAACCTACGAGATTGCCTCTTACGGCGGCCTGGCCAAGCGCATGCCTAACTTAGCCACTCTGTTTGTCATCACGTCGCTCTCGCTCATCGGCCTTCCACTGCTGAACGGCTTTGTGGGTGAGTTTCTCATCCTCAGCGGCAGTTTCGCCGGACATGTTGCCTGGGTCTCGGCGGCCACGGCCGGCGTCATCCTGAGCGCCTCTTACATGTTCTGGATGATCCAGCGCGTCTTCTACGGCGACGTATCAAAGATGGTTACAGAGTTGAACGTAGTGGATATGGGCGGCCGCGAACACGTTGCCGTTTGGCCAATGGCCGTACTCATGTTGCTGATGGGGGTTGCTTCCCCCATCTGGATACGCGCCATCGATGGCGCAATGGTGAAGCTGGCATCGCCCGCGCCGGCGCCCACCCTTGGCATTGCGGTGAGACAGTGATGCAAGTTCCCCAAATCTATCGCATCCTGCCCGAGCTCTGGCTCACCGTCACCGGCGTGCTCATCATGCTGATCGAGCCCTTGATGCCGCCGGGCATGACCCGTAAGCCAATCGGCATACTCGCCCTGGTCGGTGTCGTTGGCGCCTTGCTGGCAAGCATTTGGCAATTGGGACTTCCCCCGGGAACGGCTTTCTATGGCACCGTGCAGACCGACGCCTTCAGCGTCTTCTTCCACGTCTTGATCTGCGGCATTGTGCTCATCGCATTGCTGATCGCTTTTGACGTCTTCGATGGCAGCAAGGAAAGGCCGGCTGAGTACTACGCCCTCGTCCTCTTCGGCGCTATGGGCATGTGCCTGATGTCGAGCGCGGTCGAGCTGCTGCTGGTCTTTGTCAGCCTGGAGATCTCTTCCATCGCCACCTACGTCCTGGCTGCTATTCGCAAGCGCGGCGGCAAGAGTCCTGAGGCCGGGCTGAAATACTTTTTGCTCGGCTCCTTTGCGACCGCGTTCTTCCTCTACGGCATTGCCCTGACGTTTGGCGCCACGGGAACCACCAACATTGCCGAGATCGCCGCCGCTCTTCCCCAGAGCCCGACGCCGGGCTTCGCTATTCTGGCCGTGGCCATGATCCTGATTGGCATTGGCTTTAAAGTGTCTGCCGCGCCCTTTCAGGTCTGGACCCCCGATGTCTACGAAGGCGCGCCTTCTCCGGTCGTCGCCTTGATGTCCACCGCTCCCAAGGTTGCCGCCTTCGCCGTGCTCTTACGCATTCTGTACGGCGCCTATCCGGCACTGCACGCTCATTGGCTGTTGCTTATCTGGATCATGGCTGCCCTCTCCATGACCGCGGGCAATCTGGGCGCGTTGCGCCAGCACAATGTGAAGCGCCTGCTGGCCTATTCTTCGATTGCCCACGCCGGCTATGCCCTGGTCGCCTTCACCGCCCTTTCCAGCGAAGGCATCGCCGCCGCCATGTTCTACACCGCGGCCTATGCGGCGATGAACATCGGCGCCTTTGCCATCATCAGCCACGCCGGCGGCTTTGACGACCGGCTGCTTTCGGTTGCCGACTACCGAGGCCTCGGCTACCGGTCGCCGCTCATGGGAGGCGCGCTGGCTTTCTTCCTGCTATCGCTCATCGGGATTCCCTTCACCGGTGGCTTCTTCGGCAAGTTCTACGTGTTTACCGCGGCTCTGCATTCCGGCGAGGTATGGCTGGCGATTATCGGCTTGGTGAACAGCGGCGTTGCCGCCTACTACTATCTGCGCCTGCTCACCTCTATCTACGGCAAGCCTGCGGACGACGCGCCGGTGCAGTTAGTGCCGCGCCTGAAAACCTCGCTCACCGTTGCCCTGTTGCTCACCGTCTCCGCCACCTTCATCCTGGGCATCTTCCCCGGCAAGATTCTATCCATGGCCCAGGCCGGAGCTGCCACCTTCGCCGCGGTGACCGCCAGCCCAACCAACCCAAACGCAATCTCCGCAAGTAGCCCGCTACGGTAGCGCAGCGCCAAGCAACTCTACTCACCGACACTCTGCGGCTCTTTCCATCCCTCCGTGACGGCTGTCGAGGTGAGCGCTGCCCCTCCCCTTTGTCATCCCGAGCGAACTCCGGATTTCCTACTACGCAACACTCATCTACGGCCACACATTGCGGCTTTCTTTAAGGAAAGCCGCATGAAATCTAGCGAAGCCACTAAGCCTGACAGGAAATCCGGAGGAAGCCGAGGGACCTGCGGTTCTCTTCACCAGCATCCAATGCAAATGAGTGGACGGGTGCCCCTCGCCTCAGCGTACATGGGCCGAAAAAGATGAGCGTAGCCTCTTCGATTGCGTTTCGAGGGGCTGCCTGAAAAAGCACGCACGGCCGTTACACAAAAGCACCATAATCCCAATCAAAAATACCGCATTCGCTGGTGTAGCATGCTGTGCTATGTGCCGTATTCCTGCTTTTGTTGTTTGTCTTGCTGCCTGTGCCTGTTTCGCCCAATCGGCCCCGACGCCGTCGGACCAGTACCGTGACGAGGCGCTGATCTGGGAGCACTACGACACCACCATCCACATGCACGCCGATGGTACCGGCGACCGCACTCTCCATGTGACGGTGCGCCTGCAATCCGAGGGAGCAGTTCGTCAATTCTCTGTGATCCAGGTGGGGTATGCCTCGGCCTATGAGACAGGGAGCATTGATTACCTTCGCGTTCACAAACCAGACGGAACCATCATCGAAACCCCGGTAGCGGACGCAATCGAGATGCCCGCCCCCGTAACCAGCATGGCGCCGCTCTATAGCGACTTGAAAGAGAAGCAACTGCCCGTCCGTTCCCTCGCCGCGGGGGACGTAATGGATTATCAACTCCGAACCGTGCGCACCAAGGCGGAGGCGCCGGGCGAGTTCTGGGGAGCGGATCACTTCCTTCGGGACAACGGCGTCGTGCTTTCGCAAACCCTCACCCTCGAAGTGCCCGCGGATACCTACGTTCAGGTATGGGACCCAAACCACCCCACCACGCCCAAGCAACATGAAGGTGTACGCACCTATCTATGGAGCGCTTCTCAACTAACGCCAACCGGCAACGCCAGGAACTCAGCCTCTCCGCATACAGTCCAGAAGATCAACGATCCGGACGAGGACGCGGAAGGTCGCAAGCTGCCCTCAGTTGCCTGGACCACCTTTCACAGCTGGGCGGAAGTGGGCAACTGGTATCGCGGCCTTGCCCTTCCGCGTTCTGCGCCCACGGCCGCCATCGTAAGTCGCGCGAATGATCTGACCAAAGATGCGAAAACCCCTGAAGAACAGGTGCGCGCTCTCTACGACTTCGTTGCTGCGCATACACGGTACATCGGGATCGATTTCGGTGTGGGGCACTATCAGCCGCACACCGCCGAAGAGGTGATGGTTGACCAGTACGGCGATTGCAAGGACAAGGACACGCTCCTGGAAGCGCTTCTGCGCGCCAAAGGATTCACCGCCGCCCCAGCCCTGATCGGCGTAAACATTGCTCCCGTGCCCGACCTCCCCTCGCCCGCGCTGTTTAACCATGTCATCACTACCGTCGATCTGCCGGGTGGGCGTGTCTGGCTGGACACGACATCTGAAGTTGCGCCGTACCGTGTGCTGATCCCATTCATCCGCGATCAGCAAGCTCTGGTGATCCCGGCAACAGGCGTCGCAGCGCTCGAGCGCACTCCAGCCGACCCTCCCTTTCCCTACTTCGAGCGTTTCGAGGCAATCGGAACCCTGGACAAGGACGGCCTGCTCAAGAGCCACATGGATCTCACATTGCGCTCCGACAACGAGCTCGGCTTCCGTTTTCTCTTGCAGCGAGTGGCTCCTGCGCAATGGGACGAAGCGATGCAGGCTGTCTCCCGCGCCATGGGATTCCAGGGAACGGTCAGCAATAGCGATCTAAGGCAGAAGGACCCCGCAGAACCGGTGCACCTAAGCTACGACTACACGCGCCCTTCGTTTGCAGATTGGGATCATCAGCGGATTCTGCCCTTATTCCCCGCCCTTGAGATCGCCACGATCGACAAGGACAAGGCGCCCGACCACGATATCGATCAGGGTTGGCCGCGCAAACTCACCGCCGTCACCCGCATCAAGCTGCCCGAAGGATACAAGGCGACTCTACCCGACCTGATCCATGTTGATCGCGGCTACGCAACCTTCGACCAGACCTACCGCATGGAAAAGGGAGACCTCGTAGTGGAACGCACAGTCGTGATCCTTAAGAGGAAAGTTCCCAAGACACAGTGGAAGGATTACAACGCCTTTACCAGGGATATTGGCGCGGAGAGCGGCGAGAACTATATTTCAGTGAATGCGCATCCCCAGGAAAATACTCCCCAGAATGCGCCGCGATCCGCAACCTCGGAAGCGCTCGCCAAGGCAGGTGAGGAAGAGACACAGGGAGACTGGGAATCAGCCCGCAGGACGCTCAACAACCTAAAAGCGACTGACCCCAGGACCCCCTACTTGATGAGCATGCTTGGTGGCATCGCTAAACGTGATGGCAGGTCCGACGAAGCGATTCAGGATTACGAAACTGAGCTGACCAATCATCCGGATGCACCGACGACCATTGTCACCCAGTTAGCGAACCTCTATCTGTCCCAACAGCGCTACACGGACGAGGAGACACTCTTACGCAAGTACGAAGATCGTAATGATGACTACATCCTCTCGATGCTGGTGAATGCGCAGATTCGCTCAGGGGACGATGCCGCAGCCTTAACGACGCTTCGGGGCATCATGGCGACGCACCCAGACGATCCCACCTTTCAAGGAATGCTGGCCGGTTTGCTGCACCGTGCACACCGGGACACGGAAGCAATAGCCATCGCGAAGAAATCGTTGGCATCCGACGATCCAAAAACAATCAACAGTGGAGCCTACCTGCTGTCTGAAATGAACCTGGAGTTGCCTCTCGCGGAAGCAAATAGCCGTCGGGCGATCGAGATGATGGAAACGGCTTCGGCAAAAGTAAGTCTTCAGGATGCCGGCGATACAAGCTTCTTCCAATCAGACGTTCTTGTTTTTGCGTGGAATACCTTGGGTTGGATTCTCTTCCAGGAAGGTAAACCGGCAGAGGCCGAACCCTACCTTCAGGCCGCCTGGTTTAACTGGACCGATATGGCCATGGGAAACAAGCTGGCGCAAGTATTGGAGGCTGAGGGAAAACCGTCGGACGCATTAACCGTGAACCAACTGGCATTGGCAACCGAGGACATGACGGGAAACACTGATAACCGCGCCGAGATAAAACGTAACATCGAGCGCCTGCAGAAGGCTGGAGCGAGCAACACCCTGGTGGATGCAAAGCAAACTCTGGACAGAATGCATACATTTCCAATTGCCAAAACCGCCGACATCGATGGCTCGGGCGCTTTCAAGATGCTGATCGCAGGAGGTCGTATTGAGGAAATTGCCCTGGTGGATGGACCACCCGAGATGCGCACCTTGACCGCGGAACTCAACCAGCTCAAACTGCCCGACGTACTCCCACCTGGATCAAAGGCCCATCTTTTTCGTGGCGGCGACTTGTATTGCGCTTCTGGAAGTAAAACCTGCCAGCTGCGCCTGTTGCCGCGCGTCAACGTCTCTGCCGCACGCCCTCACGTGAAAAGGAAAGACGCGGCCCTTCTCCATCAGCGCTGACCGCGAGCACCTGCGCACCCTCACGGTACGTTACGTGAGCTGCAGGTATGAAATGGCGC
This sequence comes from uncultured Acidobacteriaceae bacterium, assembly GCA_963788515.1. Classification (GTDB taxonomy): domain Bacteria; phylum Acidobacteriota; class Terriglobia; order Terriglobales; family Acidobacteriaceae; genus PALSA-350. Next base: position 80,640 of record CAWBGZ010000010.1, on the reverse strand, counting down.
TGGTCTTGCGTGCCGACTAAGACGGTCCCTGCCCGGCCAGCATATTGAGTCTCCTGCCATCAAGGCAAAGTGAAATGTCTCACACTGCCCTTGACTCCGTCGTCGTTCCCCTCGGCTCCCATCGAATCGACCGTGTAGTAGTAGGTTATCCCCGGCTTCAGTCCGTTCATGCGAACGCTAAACACAGTATAGGAATGCTCCGGGTTCAGCCTGATGGGAGATTTCGCAGTCCGGTCAAGGTCCCTCGGGTCTGTGCCGTAATGTAACACTCCATAATGCACCGGAGAGCCGCCCGGATTATCCGTTGTCCATCTGATCACCGTTAAATTTTCCCTCGTCAACTCGATCACGGGGCCCTCGATGATCCGCACCCGCGCGACCTCGGTAGTCGTTGAGCTTTCTCGAACACGCCGGTTTTCACGGATCGGCTTGGGGCCAGGTACAGGCGCAACACCGCAGATGGCCGACGCACAGGGCGGCAGAGGCGGGGTCGGAATCAGGAGCTCGTTGCCTTGGGTCGCAGCCGAACCACCCATCATGCAAGCACCCGTAAAAGTATCGCTATTGGGGTACGGCTTGGTGAAACCGTCCGACAATGTTTGCAGGAAGGAGACGATCTCGTTCTCTTCCTTATCCGTCAAGCCCAGATTACCGGAGGTCATATCGATATTGTTCGGCACCTCGGGCATCGGCCAGCAATCTACTTTTTCTGTCGTACCAACCGGGCAATGCCCAGAAGTCACTGGGTACGCATACTTGTCGCGTGTGTTGTAGAAATGTACCACCTGCTTCAGGCTCTTAAGGTAGCCGTTGTGAAAGAACTCCTTCTGGAAGTAGGGGCCTGGGGCTTCGGTGGTCGGGCATTGCGGCGGCGTCAACGCAACATCCCGCAAGATAGGAACCTGCATTTGGCCGTCGACAGTTTGTGCGTACTGTCTCCAGCGAATGTTCGGGTTGGGGCCGGACCCGAATCCGCTTCTCAGGAAGGTCCCGAGTCCCAGATCTCTGTAGCCGAAGCCATAAGGATTGGGAACGAACCCGTAGGCATCCGGCTCGGTCTCATAATAAAAGGCGTTTCTGGGATTCAGGGGTATGCCCTCATTCGCAGAGCCGAAGCAGGTGAACAGAGGGTTCACCTGAGCGGTCGCGCTGGAGTCCGTCTGACCTGACTTCAGCGTGGTTCCTCTTCCGTCGAGGTGGCATGAATTGCAATTACCTTTGCCGTCAAACAGTTTGTATCCTGCCATCTCGTCTGCAGTGAGCTTGTATTTTCCGGCCAGAAAAGCGTCGAATCTCGAGGAGAAGGCGCTGACCTGTACCGACTGTTCGTACGAGTCAATGGACTGGGCCCAGCGGTCATAGACCGTGTTGGCGAGGGTGCGGTCTCCCGGACTCAGGCGAACGGGGGTAGCACTTCCTTTGAACACGGCAGCTCCCCCAGGGGTATCGCAGATTTTCTCGGTTTCGCGCGGGAACTTGATATCGAACGAACCCTCGCCCCATACCTCTTCAAAGAGAGGTCTATACACCGCGGTGGAAAGTCGAAACGCGATGCAGCCAGTATCCGGGAAGCCCATTTCCAGGTGATCGACAGGAGGCCCCTGTGCCTGTTCAGCATCGGGAATTCGTAGCTTATACCCGGTCGCACGCGAATCCCAGAAATTTCCGCCAAAGAACAGGCCCTGTACCTGGTTGTATTGGAGTACCGGGAAAAATGGCGAATACGGGTGTCGCTGCGCTGTTCGCTTGCCGGCCCGAAAACGAGCCGTTCCGGGGTACGCAATCATTGTCAGGTTGACCGAAGGAATCGGTCCGCTAAAGCCCGCATACGGCAGGTGGCAGGACGCGCAAGCCACATTCCTGTTGGGCGAAATCTTTTTGTCGAAGAGCATAAGCTCGCCGAGCGTTTCTATCTCTTCAGTTCCGTTACCCTGAAGGATCGGTGGCTGACCCGTCAGCGTGGGTGGCGGCAGGGCGTGCCATCGTGCAGCTGCCCGGTTTTCGATGACGTCGATTTCCCGTAGAACCCTGGCTGTCTCCGAGCTTAAGTTCGACGGTAGGACTCCTGGAGGGTAGGGGTTGTAGGTTGGGGCAGACTGATCCTTATCCACGCGCTCTGCTCGCGCCGAAGCAGTCCGACTGCAGACCAGGAGCGCAATGATAGCAACTGCAGACAGGGTCAGAACCGCGAACCAAAGTCTTTTGTCCCTCACACGCTAACCTCCCTGGCGATTTCCGTTGGGAATTGACCCTTTGGAACGAAGGTCGTGGAACACAGCTCAACTGGTACGCCATTACACCTAAATTACGCCCTTGCCAGGGTTAAAGTGGAGCGGCCTTCTAAGGCTTGCGCAGCCTCCGGACTTCGCCGCGCGCTCAGCCTGCCAGCCTCTCCTCGAGCTTACTCACTATGCCTTCTGCCTGCCCTCCGGGCTTCTGACCCGTGACAAAGGGCGTTATAGCAGACAAGTCCAGATCTCCATTGGAAACAACATTGGATGTGAGCACATGTTGGGCCGCACTTGCTGCCGGCAGTTCCGCTCCTGAGGCCCTGGCTGCTTCCATGACCAAATCCATGTCTTTACTCATCAGCCGCAGCGGAAATTCCGCGGAGTAGTCACCGTTCTTTATCTTCTCAAACTTTCTAACTAGCGCTGGTGCGACCACTGACGTTTTGGCCAGTACATTGAACAACACATCTCTATCGATTCGAAGATGCTCTCCCAGCGAAACCGCCTCCGCGATGGCCTGCATGTCAATGCCCAGCAGAAGATTCACGACCAGTTTCATGAGAATGCCGGAAGACCCAGATCCTATCAGGAACCATTGCCTGGCGATGGACTCGTAGACTGGAACGCATTTGTCAAAGGTGCTCTGATCCCCGCCCGCGAACAGTGTGATCGTTCCCGCCTCGACCGCCGGGGTTGACCCGGAAATCGCGAGATCGAGAAGGTTGAAACCACGTGCTGACGCCTCCTGATGGAGAAGGCGCGATAGCTCCGGCGAAATGGTACTCATTTCAAGAATAGCCGTTCCCGGCTTTGCCGAGGAAAAAACGCCATCCTTCTCGAAATACACGGAGCGAACTGCCGCATCATTGGCCAGCGACGAGAGGATGACTTCCGAATCGCCGGCCAACTCTCCAATGGATGCCGCGATCGCTATCCCCTCGCGCCCCAGTGCGTTCGCCGGCTCCGGACTGCGGTTCCATGCTCGAATATTCCATCCGAACGAACGCAAACGCCGAGTCAAGCGGCTTCCCATGAGTCCTAGACCAATAAATCCAAGTCTGTCAGTGCTCTTGTTCAGTGTGATTACCGGCATATCGCTTACCTCCAGTTCCTTCTATCGTTACGCCACGTTGCCGCCCATAAGTCGGAGATTTCCGGGCGTTGAACCATGTACAGTCGCCCGAGCATGACTTTCCTGTGGAGCGCGCGGAAGTCCGGTCAGAGTACGCTTTGCTCCACAGCCGCGTCATACATTTCGCGCTCCATAGGCCGCTGCGGCCATGCGCACCCTCAGGCCTGAATCGTCCAACCCCATGCATACTCGCTGGGCCTGCGCGCCGCTGCCGCCAGAGGTTCCGGCATCTCAATCTCCAACCCTGTCCCAGAATCGAACTTCCATCGCAAAGCGTCCGGGTAGCCAAACATGGAGATCCGGCTGCCAGGCTGAGGCCGCACAGAACGGAGTTGGAGAACCTTCCCCGGCCATTCAAGCGCAAAGCAGTAAATGGTCTGGTTGTCCTTCGAACGCGTGAACCGGATGGCTTCTCCCTCACGCCAGAGCTCGCCATCCCGGGGTCGTGTCGCGTATATCCCCAGACCACATGTCTTGAGCCACGCCCCGACCTGCTTCACCTGCTCGACAGCCGCCGGATGGAACCTGCCAGTAGCATCCGGCCCGATGCCCACTTGAAAACTCCCGCCCTTGGCCGCCGTGTCAATGATGTTGTCCACGATCCACTTCGCTCCCTTGTAGTGCGCAGCGTCCGGATCGTAAGAGAACCCGCTGGCCAGCGGATAGATAACCATCCAGGGCATACCCGTGTTCGACTTGGCCCCGGGAATAAAGCCCTCCGGCGTATAGTAATCGCCATAGTTTCCGATTCCCCGCGCCCGGATCATCACGTTCGGTTGCAGTTCGCGAATGCGGAACAATGTCTGCCTTAGCTGCGGCCACACTTTTGGCCCGAGCCATTGATCCAGCGAGAGCATGTGAATGTCGCCGTAGTGGGTCAGCAACTCTTCGATCTGCGCCCGGTGGCGCGCCATCATGCGGGTGACTTCTGCAGGCGTAGGATCGGGGGCTATCCAGATCAGCTTTCCTAACCGTTTGCGCGACTCCATCCATTCCGGATCGAGCTCCGCGGAGGAAGGGACTTGCGCCGGATGATCGGCATAAGGACGGAAATCCGCGTCGTACCAATCGGGGTGGGAAAAATACAAAGCGATGCGGAGATTCCGCTTTCGACCGGCTGCGCAAAGCTCCTTTACGATATCCCGGCGGAAGGGCGTCTCCATGATCGAATAAGCCAGGTCGCTGTTCTCCAGGGCAGGCCCACCGGCCGCATCCCAGCGAATCCGCTGCCGGACCCGGGTGCGCGTGTCGAACATGGAGAAGCCCTCGTGATGCTTGGTGGTGAAGGCAAACATCCGCATGCCGTTGTCGGCGAACAGAGACGTCCATTCCTCAGCGTCAAAGCCGGCCGGGTTCCAGCTCTTGTATATCTCGTTATAGCGAGCGCGTTCCGCGTAGCTCAGATCGAGAAAGGGCCAGGACTCATGAGCGAGACCGGCAACCGAATAGATACCCCAGTGAATGCGCACCCCATACTTCATGTCGAGAAAGGCTTCGTACGCGGCCGGAGAAGCCCAGTGGTATCCCGCCACCGGTACCTCTTCGATATAAGACTGCACGCGCCGATAGTGAGAGTCAGACAGCGGCAGATGATGAGGGAGACTCTGCGCGGCAAAGCACCGGTGGGATGGCACGATACGCGACGCGACCGCCATGGCTGCGCCAGAGAGAAAGGTTCGCCGTTGCAAAATCGGCCTCCAATAGTTAGCGCTGACTCACCGCGAGCAGGCTCTGCCAACCGGCTTTGCTCATCCTCAGCCGCTGCCCGGTCCTAAGAACGACCGCCCCTTCGCTCTGCCCTTCGCGGAAGATCTCACTCACCTGTTCTACGTTGACGATGGCGGAGCGATGGATGCGTACAAACTTCTCCGGGTCCAAAGTATTCGATAGTTCCTTGATGGTCTCGCGCAACATAAAAGATCTAGTGCCCACGTGCAGGCACGCGTAATAATCCGCCGCTTCGATCCAATCGATCTCGTTGACGTTGACGAACGAATCCTTCGTGCCGTTATGAACCAGCAGCCGCTTGGGAAAGTCCTGCCGGGAGACACCGCTGTTCTCCAGGCTGCTAAGCACCGACTTCATCTGCTCGTGCGTCATCAAAGCCGCCTGCGAAGCAATACGTTCCCGCACCCGAACCAGCGTCGCCTGCAACCGCTCGGGTTCTACCGGCTTGGTCAGATAATCCAGCGCATGCACCTCAAAAGCCTGTACCGCGTACTCATTGTGTGCGGTCACAAATACCGTGACCGGCATCTGCGCCGGGCCAATCTGCTCAATTACCTCGAATCCGCTTCTTCCCGGCATTTGTATATCCAGGAACAGAACATCAAACCGGCTTTTCTTCAGCGCAGCAATGACCTCCTTGCCGTTGCGGCATTCTCCGGCCACCTCCACCTCTTCCTGCCCCGAGAGCAGAAAGCTCAGCCGCTCCCGCGCCAGGGGCTCGTCATCCGCAATCAGGGCTTTGATCTTCATACGCCCTGACATTCGTAAGGAATGGTGATGGCTACTTCAAAGCCGCCTGTACTGAGTGGCCGCGCCTGCATCTTGTAACCGTCGTGATAAAAGTGGTCCAGGCGTTCGCGGGTATTGCTTAGTCCGATGCCATGTCCATTCTGTTGCGCATAGATCATGCCAGTCCCGGTGTCCCGCACCCGCAGATGAAGCTCATCCCCGTCCCTGATCGCGGACGCCTCCACCAGTCCGTTATGCTCGCAACGTGCAATCCCGTGCCGGATCGCGTTCTCCACAATCGGCTGCAGCAGAAAGCTGGGGACCAGGCCATCGACCGCGCTCGGGTCCACGTTCATTTCCACCCGCAGACGGTCGGCAAACCGGACCTGTTCAATGGCCAGGTAGTTGCCCACAAACTCCAACTCCTGCGATAAGGGGACTTTTTCTGGAGTGGTCCTGGCCAGCGTAGTCTTCAGCAGTGCGTTCAGATGCCCAAGCATCTCCGCCGCCGCCTTCTGCCTTCCCAGTTCCACCAGCGTCGTAATCGCATTCAAGGTGTTGAAGAGAAAATGCGGTTCCATTTGCATTTGCAGCGCGCGCAAGTGCGCGGCAGAGAGCTGCCGTTGCAGCTCCAGAGATCGCATGGCCTCGCGCTGGGCGCGAATCTGCAACTGGATCACTCCAGTGAGCCCGAAAACGAAGCCGTACATGAGCAGCTCCATGCCAAAACGATTGATGCCGAACTCGCTGGTCCATACCGAGAACGCGCTCGTCTTCGCCTGCCATCCCGCGACACTAAAGCCGACACTCCCAAGCAACAGAAGATGCACCACCCCCAGCGCCGTTGCCGCGAGCACATGAGTGGAGGTGGTCATCGGAGTCAAGCTCGACATGAGCGGCACCCGCTCACCTATCTTCCAAAGGGCGCTGGCGATGCACGCCCACCATCCCCACAAGGCCACACCATAAAGCAGAGACGGAAGATGCGTGATCGACCCGCACTCGCTAGCGGTGACCAGGGCAAGCGCCAGTGCCAGCGAAAAGATAACGACGTACCCATTGCACCAAACCTTCCGGCCGGTGGCCGCGGGTACGTTCGTTTGCTCAACTGCGGGCAGAGGCATCCAGGGTCCGACATTGGCTGTTTGAGTGCTCATAGGCATCCTTTCTGTCGTCATCCGGTAGCCTGTCTTACCTGAGGCCGCTGGCATCTATCGTACATCCGCGGCACTGCCGCAACTGCAAATTGGCCATCGCGTTGCTGGCTTCCTTTTGCATCCGTGACGCTTGTTGCTTTGCTCCCGAAGCGCGAAGAATCTGCGCATATATAGTCTCCGCTGTCAAATAACTAAGAGTATTCCTGCCTATGGCCGCTTCCGCGACGGCGAGCGCATGTTGCGCGTCGGCAGTGGCGCGCACATAGTCTCCAGTTTTCGCAAAAGCCTGCCCACGTAAGATATATCCGGTACTGAGCATGAAATAGCCCGGCCCATGAGCCCGCGTCCAGCGATCGATCGCTTGTTGAATTGAGGAAATGGCCTCCTCTGCCTTTCCGTCATGGAATGCCAATGCGCTCATTACGGTGTACATCGCGGCAACATCGTCCTCTTTCAACCGGGTCGTGGCGCCCCCTTCCTTGAAGGCGGTCGCGAGATTGCGTCGCGCCGTCCTGTAGTCTTTCTGACCGTAGGCAATCGCGGCCAGGTCGATGGATGCAATGGCGATCCCGGCAGGGTCTCCAATCACGTCATAGATGCGGCTCGCCTTCTGGGCGAGCGCTTTGGCTGCATCCGTTTGCCCTTGAGCCTCTTCCAGCGTGGCCAGGTTGTCGATCGTCGCCGCATATTGCGCCTGCGCAGTTGGAATCGATCGCAACATCTCCATGGCCTTCCCGTATGCTTGTCTCGCCTGATCGAACATCTCCGCGTCCTGGTAAGACGATCCGAGAAGATCCCAGGCAGCGCCACGTTCGTTTTCGGTGAAGTTTTGCGCATCGTTCCGCAACATCGGCTCCAGGATCGCGATGGCCTCCTTCGGGTGACCCGCGCTCCACAGTTGATAAGCTTGAGCAATCGGAGCCGGCACAGGGCCTTCTGCATGCATCGGCATACTGACCAGAACCAGAGCGAGGGCGGCGGCGAGAAGCAGAATAGGGACTCTCATGCACTTGAGCATCGGTGATTCCCTGCTTGTGCTCCACGCCTTTGCAGCGAGCTATGGGATTTTTGCAGGGAGGTTCCTCACGCAGATTTTCCAGACGTGCCTCCTCTCGTTGTCCTATAGTGATCTGGATGAACCGAAGACACTTCGCGGGCCTTGCCGCCGCCACCGTACTCCACCATGGAATGAGGCCGGCAACGGCTCTTGCCGCCACGCCGCCTGGTCCCCTCAAGCCCTTCGCTCTCGGCTGGGTCATCAGTCCCTTCGGCGCGCCCGAGGAGCATCTGCGGACCGTGCAAGAACTGGGCTTCCCTACCTGCTTCCTCTCTCTCGACAAATACATCGGCAACTTCACTCCCGCGCTCGCAGCCCAATACCGCGATCTGCTCGCCAAGTACCAGCTCACCGCAACCAGCGTCGAGGTGGTGGGTCCAGGACCCCTGGAGTGGAACTTTACCCGTGGTCCTTCCACCATCGGCCTGGTGCCCCCCAAGACCCGCGCAGCCCGCATCGATGCCCTGCGCCAGGTGTCGGACTTCGCCAAACAGGTAGGCATTCTCCAGGTGCAGACCCATTGCGGTTTTATCCCCGAGGATCCAGCCGACCCGCTCTACCCCCAGGCCGTCGAAGCCATCCGCACCGTCGCCAAACACTGCCAGGGCAATGGCCAGGCCTTCCTGATGGAGACCGGCCAGGAAACGCCGATCACCATGTTGCGCGCCATTCGCGACGTCAATATGCCCAACCTCGGCGTCGGCTTCGACCTGGCCAACCTAGTTCTTTACGGCAAGTCCAATCCATCGGATGCGGTCGACATCGTTGGCCCCTATGTCCGTAATGTCCACGCCAAAGACGGCCTCTGGCCCAAGGATCCCGACAAACTCGGCGAAGAGGTAATCATGGGCAAAGGCGTGGTTGACTTCCGCACCGTCTTCACCAAGCTCCATCGTCTCGGCTACACCGGCGTCCTTTCTATTGAGCGCGAAACCTCCGGCGCGCAACAGGTCGCAGACGTACGCCAGGAAAAGATCTTTCTCGAACGCGTACTGCGCGAAGTGATGGCATGATGAACCGTCGGCAATTTCTCCAAACCAGCAGCGCATGTGGCCTGCTTCTTCTTAAGCCCAGCACCGCGTTTAGCTATCAGGCCAACTCCGCCGTACGCCTTGGACTGCTCGGCTGCGGCAATCGCGGCACCGCTGTCTCCACCTCGTTTTCCAAAAGCACCACCGCGCGCGTGGTAGCGCTGGCCGATATCTTCCCCGACAAGTTAGCCCTCGGCCGCACTCATTTCGACCAGCTCAACGTCAGCCTTGGTCGCGCATCCATCGACAGCAAGCTGCTCTTTCACGGCCCGCAGGCCTTTGAACAACTTGCCGCCGCAAAAGATGTCGACCTTATACAGATCTCCACGCCGCCGTTCTTTCACGTGCAGCATCTCGAAACCGCGGTCGGCTCCGGCAAGCACGTCTACTGCGAAAAACCTGTCGGCGTCGACATCGATCAAGCCAAACAAGCGCTTGAAATCGCGAAACGCGTCAAGCCCACGCAAAGCGTCGATGTCGGCTTCCAGTGCCGCAGCGCACCGCCCATCGCTGCCATCGCGGAAAAGATCAAGGCCGGCGCTCTGGGCAAAATCGGCTCCGTGGCCGGCTACTACAATGCTCCTGCCTCGGAGGAAAAGGTGCATCCCGGCGCCTCGCCCGACGAGTACCGCCTGCGCAACTGGCTCTGGTACCGCGCGCTCTCCGGAGACATCCTGGTGGAGCAGAATATCCACATCATCGATCTCTGCAACTGGATGCTCGGCGCTCACCCGCTCAAGGCAACGGCCACCGGAGGCCGCAACATCCTTACCCACGCCGGCGACTGCTGGGATAACTACCAGGTCGACTTTGCTTATCCCGACGAGGTTCACTTCGCCTTCGCCTCCACCCAGTTCGGCAATCCCGGCTTCAACGCTGGGCTCAGCCTGTACGGAGGCAATGGGTCAGCTACAGTTCCCTATTCCGGCCCGGTGCAGATTACCGGCACGCAGGCCTGGGCCTGGCAGGATTCGATGAACACCCCCGCGGCTCCCGCGAAATTCGCCGCCAACGGCAGCTTCTCTGACAACCTCCAGTTCGCCGACCGCGATAAGGAGCGCACCTTCATAGACAGCATCACCTCCGGCCAATGCCATAACCAGATTGCCGCTGGGGTAGAGACCGCTCTCAGCTGCATGCTCGGCCGCATGGCCGGGTACGAGCACCGCGAGGTGACCTGGGAAGAGCTCCTCGCCCATGGCGAAAACTACAAGCTGGGCATGGATCTGCAGCAATTCGCCTGAAAGAATGAACGCACCATGCCTGAGCCCCAATCGCCCCCCAATGGGGCCCCCGAGAGTCCGGTGCCAAAGGCCGTGAACCCGGTGGCGGTGCGCGCGCACCTCGAACGAATTCTGACCAGTGCCCCCTTTCGCAACAGCAAGCGCTATCCGGCGCTGCTCCGTTACGTGGTGGAACAGGAGTTGAACGGTACGGCCTCCGACTTGAAGGAGCGCACCATCGGCATCGATGTCTTCGGCAGGGACCCTTATTACGATCCCGGCGCGGATCCCGTGGTGCGCATCTCCGCCGGTGAAGTTCGTAAGCGGCTGGCGCAGTACTACCAGGAGATGACGGATCCGGAACCGGTGCGCATCGAGTTGCCGGTCGGGTCGTATCGGCCGGAGTTTATTGCCGCCTCACCTGCACGCCCGGTTGTTTCTGTATCCTCTGCACCGGTTGTTCTGTCTGTAGCCGGGGAAACTCTTGCTGAGAAAAGCAGAAGAAAACGAAGCCTCGCGGCGGCATCCGTTGTGGCGCTCGCTGCGGTTATAGCTGGATTAGCCTGGGTCTACCTTGCGACCAGACCAACCGCGCTCGATCTATTTTGGCGCCCAGTTATCCAGCAAAGGCACTCGGTCATGCTCTGCCTTGGGCGCAGCAATTTCCGGGCTGGAGATCCGGCGCCTGGATCCTCGCATGCGGTAGACCCGCACCAGGCCGCTGTGGCCTGGTGGGATGCCGAGACACTTGCCCGGCTGGCCGGACTTGTCCAGTCCAAGGGTGCTTCGCTCCACTTCTTCCGTGAGGACGAGGCCACCTTCAGCGATTTCCAGCAGAGGCCTGCGGTGCTGATTGGCGCCTACAACGACCAGTGGACGCTGGAGTTGATGTCTCGCATGCGCTACACCTTCCAACGCAACGGAAGGTATCAGTGGATCGCCGATCGCGACCGCCCCTCGTTCCAGGATTGGAAAAACGACTTGGAGCAAACAGACGCGCAGGGAAACCTGGCTCTCAAGCAGGACTATGCCATCATTTCGCGAGTGGCCAACCCGAGAACCGGATTCATCACGGTTACGGTCGCCGGCCTTTGGGGCTATGGAACCCTGGCCGCGGGACGCTTCCTCACCGACCCGTCGTACCTCCAGGAGTTCGCCAGGCGGACCGGTTTCAAGCTTGATAAGACCAACATACAAATTGTGATTGGCACTGAGGTTATCCAGGGAAAACCGGGGCCACCAACGGTACTTGCCGCCACTTCCTGGTAAACCTGCCCGCCCGGCGCGGTATCATACCTCTCGATACCCCTCGCTACCGAACTTCTTGTCTCGCCCAAACACCACATTCCAGGTTTGTTATCGCGTTGTGTCGCGAACGATACCGCAACAAACTTGTGGCCTTGTGGCGGCGCGCCTGTAATGCCCACATGCGTAAAAACCCCCAGCACCCAAAGAAGGAAACCTCCATGAAGAAAATTCTGAGCATGTGTTCGCTATTTTTATTCGCCTTTGGATCCATGAGCTATGCCGCCAATCAAGGATCCGGATCCGTAAGTTTTCCCGACACAGTTCGCGTCGGCGCCAACAGCCTGCCTGCGGGAACCTATTCCCTTCACTGGCAAGTGGGCTCGAGCGATGTTCAGCTCACGCTTTCCGGCAATGGCCACGAGATTTCAGTCCCCGCAACCGTCACCCCGGGAACCGGAACCGATCAGGTTCTCATGCATCGGGATGGCAGCGCTGATGTTGTGGATGGGTTCACCGTAAAGGACACAAACTTTACCATCAAAACCCCCTAGCCTTTACCCCCGGTTTCTTCTGCCTTCGGCGCCGGCCTTCAACCGGTGCCGAAGCACACCAGCACAGGAGATTTTGCATGACTCCCAAAGCAATTTCGGAATGGGGACCTCCTAAAGGTTGCAGAGGAAGTTAGTTTCCTCTTTTCCCTCCGAACCCATCCCTTTCAACACCAAACAAATCCTGGGTGGCCCATTCAAGCCGCTTTTTGGCTTGAGTGGGCAAAGCTGCCGAGCGTAAGCTGGGCCTCGTGCCGTGGGGTCTGAAACGCTTTCAGGAATCCGGACAAAGTCACTTTGTTACGTTCTGTTGCTATCATCGCCGTCCATTGTTTACGACGAACGCAAGCAAGCAGACGTTCGAGACTGCGCTGGAGCGCGTCCGACTGAGCTTCGATCTCTGCATTTACGCGTATGTGGTGATGCCGGAGCACGTCCACCTGCTGACTGCAGAACCGCAGCGTAAGACACTAGCCGATGCGCTCAAATCTTTAAAGCAAGGTGTGTCGAGGCGATTGATCGGCGAGGCGGAGCACTTCTGGCAAAAGCGTTATTACGACTTCAACGTCCGCAATCATCAGCAATTCGCGGAAAAGCTTAGCTATATCCATCACAATCCGGTGAAGCGTGGGTTGTGTGAGCGCCCGGAAGATTGGGAGTGGAGCAGCTTTTGCCAATATGCCATGGGAAGGGAAGGGCGCGTCGAGATTGAATCCGAGTGGACCGCAAGAGGGCGCGAACAGCAGCCGAGTTATCCCACTCAAGCCAAAAGAAGGCTTGAATGGGCCACCCAGCCGTCAGGAAGTTCGCAATATAACCACCCTCTGACTGCCGTCATCTTTTCCCTCCCGTCGCCTCCCCCGTCTCAGTCGAAGAAGTGACGATCCTCGTCCGCCAGGTGCGGCTTCGCCGCCGCGACATTGAAGCTAACACCGAGCCCCGGCCGATCCCATACATCGATAAAGCCACTCTTCACGATCGGGTTCGGCAGCCCTTCAACAATGTCGTACCACCACTCCGGCTGGCCTAGTGGATATTCGAACGCAATATAGTTTTGTGGCAACGCAGCCGCCACCTGCACATGCGCGGCCAGTCCGAAAAGCCCATCGAAAATTCCGTGGGGAGCAATCTGGATGCCGTGAAGGTCGGCGTACTCCGCGATCCACTTCATCTCCGCGATCCCGCCTACATCTTCCGGATCGGGGCCCACAATATTGACTGCCTGTTTCTCGATCAGATCCTTAAAGTTTTCCCTGAGGTATATCTCCTCTCCCGTATGAATGGGGATGGTTGTACTCACCGTGACTTCGCGAAAAAGATCGGCGTTGGGATAGGGCATGTAGTCGCCCGTGATCAGGTCTTCGAGCCATGCGATGTGAAGCGGCTCCAGGGCCCGCGCAAACGTGATCGCATCCTTGACCGTCCAGCCTGGTCCACAATCAAGCGCCAGCCCGATCTCACTACCCAGCACCTTCTTCATGGCTTCGACGCAGGCGATCACGTTTTCCAGGCCGCGTTCTGTCATCATGCCGCGATCAGGATGCGAGGCTCCTTTCCGTGGCGGCTCGTCGTACCACGCATTAGGCACGGCGGGCATCATCGCTGGATCGTGAAATCCGACCGCCTGTTTAATCAGCGTGAATCCCTCCTTGGCATCCTTCATTTTGGCCATGGTCTCGGCGTAATCCTGTGGCGTATGGCCGGTCATGGGGAAGCGAACGCCTCCGTTGTAAATGCGGACGCGGTCCCGGATCTTTCCCCCCAGCAGCTTATACACCGGCACGCCCGCCACCTGACCCGCGATATCCCACAGCGCGATCTCGATCGCGCTCACCGCCGCACCCCAGGGCTTGAACGCGCCCAGCCGCCGAATCTTCAGCAGCACGCGCTGAACGTCCGTCGGGTCTTCGCCCAGAAGATACTCTTTATAGAAGAGCACCATCGGCTTGAGATACGGCTTGTAGGACTCGGCCTGGCCATACCCGGAGATGCCCTGATCCGTAACGATGCGCACCGTCGGGTTGCGGCCGATGATGGCGCACCGCAGGTCGGTGATCTTGATCGGTGCCTGCCCCGCACGTTTTTCGGCGGACGGCGGATTCTGCTGCGCGGCCAACGCCGTCGCAGCCGCTGCCGCCGTGAGTGATCCGATAAATCCTCTACGCGTCCAATGAGCCATGAGTCCCTCGTCTTAGAATCATTCTGCTTCCCACTGCGCCCGTGGGCGACTTCCACGCCGCCGCTAGTGTAACCGGAGTCCTTTCCGCTCGCTACTTTCGGCGCCACCTTTTACATGACCCGCTTCTGGTCGCTAAGAACCGTTTGTGGCTGCTTGAAACATCCATCGCACCCCGAATTTATCGTTCAGTGCTCCATAAGCTCCAAAGAATTGTTCTTTCAATGGGTCGGTAACTTCTGCTCCTTCGGAAAGTCTTTCGAACAGAGCCTTCAACTCCGGTAGCGTTCCTCCGCTCAGGTAAAGGCAAACCGTGTTACCCGGAATGCGAGTCTGGTTAGGCCGTAGCCAGTCTGACGCTGAAATCTCCAGCTTCCCGTTCGTGAGCCGTGCGTTGATGATTTTCTCGAGCTGGAATCCCGGCATTTGATCCTTCACCGGAGAATCCTTCACTTTCATCACCCTCAGCTCTCCGCCAAAGCAGGATTGGTAGAACTCCATCGCCTGAAGGCAATTGCCGTCGAACAAAAGGTAGGGCGTCAAGGTTGTCATTGCATCTCCATTGAGTTTCTGCGCTGTGGTGTCTGCCATGGAACGAGTAGGTAAAGCCGCCAACGCCACAGTGGAAAGCGCGGATGCGGCGAATTGGCGGCGAGAGAAGTTGTTGGCTCTGGGCATGGTCTTGCTCCTTGTCGGAAATACTCGGCAAGCAGAATGTGCATCTGCCTTCGTGGAGTAGTCGGAGCTGTCGCGGCGTTCTCTACATAGCCGCCCAAACAATATGTAATTAAAATTTGCGATTGTGTATTGAAATCAGAAGCGAAGTGTGGCATTCTCACAGAGTTCTTAAGGCCCAGAGGCAACGCGATGAAACACTTTATCCAATTCGAAGCGCAGGTCATGCTGGTCACCCGGCGCGACTATCTATGCGCGAAGAATGCCTTCTGGACTCCGGGCGCATCACTCCGATTCGTCTAGTCTTCCCGTCGCTGGGCTGCCTGGACGCGGCGCACACTCCTCGCACAATTTAGTTTCGACCATCCGGTGGCGAAGTCTGTCGATTACATCGACTGTTCATCGAAAACATCGCAGACGCTTTTTCCCCGGATGCTGAAATATGTGGTCAGTGGCGAAGTACGCGGATACATCTGGCAACTCTGAAAAGAGCGGGGTTCGACTCCCCTCTACACCGCGTACGCTGGTTCCCTGACCGGAAGCTTGATTCACCGGCGGCGATAGAAGAGAGTTACTTCCTCGACATAGAAAAGCAGGGCCCGAAGACCCTGCCGGAGTGGCAAGGCACGCGCTCTGAACTCTCTTCGTTGATTCCCCGGTGATGCATGTTCGCCCACGAAACTCTGGCTGGCCCATGAAGCGCCGGGTGGCCCATTCAAGCCGTAGTTTGGCTTGAGTGGGCAAGGGTGCCCGTCTTTCAAGCTCGACTCACTGGGTACCCTGTATGTCGCCTCTTTTGTTTCCACTAACCTCCGGTTCATTCCGGATAGAAAGCAAGGCTTGCCATGGGCAAGATCAATATGAAGGGAGCAACTCCGAGCGGGTGGACCTCCCGGTGCGCAACCTGCGCATGGGGGCACATCATCTCGGGTTTCCGTGAGTCGGAATTAGTAGTGATTTGTACCGAGGTAAATCCGAACTTCCCTGTGCCTTTCAAGGTGCAGGAATGTACGAACTACCTCGATCGCAATCATCCTAACTACGACGCGATGACCAAGCTTGCGATCCACGTCGAGCCCTCCAGCTCGCTCAAGCCGGTTGGCTTTCGCGCGAAGGTAGAGCTCGTGGAAGAGAAAGAAGTAGAAGCGCTCCACAGCTGACAAAACTTCGCCGGTGGCGTAGACAACGGATACTTCTCAGCCGGGAGAGCGCCGCTTGCAGAGCGGAGGTCGCGGTTCGGCGTAGTCGCTTGTTCCCCGGCGACGCCTGTTTGCCCACTCAAGTCTGGGTGGCCCATTCAAGCCGCTTTTGGCTTGAGTGGGCAAAGATGTTTGTTCCCCAGCGAATGATCGTAAAGAAAGGAGGCAGTGCATGGCGAAGTTGAACATCTTGAAATTGAGTCACCTTGTGCCGGTAAGGACGCACGAGGGCGGCCCGGCAAAGGTTATTGCACCGGAGCAGGCTCTTCGTCGTTCCGTCCTTTCCTGCATGCTTTGGGAGGACGAGTTCTATGAAGACGGCGTGCAGATCGCAGGCCGTATCCGCGAGCTCGTCCCGAAAGTCGAAGCAACCAGGGTCGCGGCGTTAGCGATCGAGGCACGCGAGGCTATGAAGCTCCGTCACGTACCCCTGCTTCTGGTACGCGAGATGGCGCGTCATGCGAGCCATCGCAGCCTGGTCGCGCAAACTCTCGCGCGGGCAATCCAGCGTGCGGACGAGCTGTCCGAGTTCATGGCGATCTACTGGGCAGACGGCCGTGCTCCGCTGTCGGGCCAGGTGAAGAAGGGGCTGGCAGCAGCCTTCACCAGGTTTGACGAGTACGCATTGGCTAAGTACGACCGTGCGGGTGTGGTTCGCCTGCGCGACGTACTCTTCCTTTGTCACGCCAAGCCGAACGACGCGGACCAGGCTGGTTTGTGGAGGCGTCTGATTGAAGGCACTCTCATCACTCCAGACACCTGGGAAGTGGCTCTGTCTGGGGGTGGTGACAAGCGTGCACACTGGGAGCGGTTGCTCGCGGAGCGCAAGCTGGGTGCCCTCGCGCTGCTGCGCAACCTTCGCAACATGAAGGATGCCGGCGTGAGCGAGGAGGCTGTTATCCACGCACTGTCTGCGCTGAAGACCGAGCGTGTTCTGCCCTTCCGTTTCCTTGCCGCGGCTCGCTATGCGCCGCAGTGGGAGGAGGCGTTGGGGCAGGTCATGTACAGGTCCATCGCCGGACGCGATAAGCTTGCCGGCCGGACTGTGCTGCTGGTCGATACGTCCGGCAGCATGGATGCTCCCCTGGCTCGCCGTTCGGAAATGCTGCGCATGGACGCCGCGTGCGGATTGGCTGTGCTGCTCCGCGAGGTCTGCGACGCAGTCGAAGTCTACAGCTTTTCCGACAAGCTGGTGCGGGTACCGTCGCGTCGTGGCTTTGCTTTGCGCGATGCGATTGTCTCCAGCCAGCCCCACGGTGGAACGCAGCTCGGCTATGCTCTGACCAGCCTGCGTGCGGCCTATGACCGCCTCATCGTGATCACCGATGAGCAGTCCCACGACCGTATCCCGGCGCCGAAGGGGCGAGGCTACGTGGTCAACGTAGCGAGCGCCCGGAACGGCGTCGGCTACGGCCCCTGGACCCACATCGATGGCTGGAGCGAGGCAGTTGTCGACTACATCCGCAGCCTCGAAGTAGAGGCAGACGCGGTCAACTGAGCTTTGCGCCGGAGGCGATTGTCTCCGGCGCATAGCGAAAGCTTCGGGGCAGGAAAGATCGTGGAACGATTCGATCATCGTCCAGGCGATGGAGGCACCATCCGCTGCCTCAATAGAGCACGGACGGTAGCCACGCTCCGGAGGGATCGCTATAAAGTCCGGTGCTCATTAATGTCAAGGGTTGCACCACGCGTAGGCCGTTCGTCAGGCACCAGCGCATCAGTACGTGGTTTCTTGAAGGCACAAGAATTCCCGGTCCCGCAAAGGATTCTACCGAAGCAATAAGGGATTGCAGGTCCACGTTTGTCTCCGCCGTGGAGTGGCCAAAAAACGCCAGATGCGTTGTGTATCCTGTGATGCGGTCTCCGCGCTCTACCACGCGCGCGGTCCCCTGTTCGATTGCTTGAGCCAACTCGACGCCCCGATCGAATCCCTGAACTCGCCGTGACAGAGCATTGCAGGCATCCGCGTCGTCCGGTTTGGCCGGTCGCACCGTGCATCCAGGCAGGCTCCTTTCGTGCGTACGCCCCTGCATGCATGACAGTGGCTCCCGGACGTCAAAGCCGAGTAAGGCGTAGAGCGCAAGCGAACGATTATGAAAGCCCGCCTGTGTCAAGCGAACTCCGGCGGCCCCCCTGTCGTTCGCGCGATCCATCACCGCCTGCATGAGCTTATGGCCAACCCCGAGGTTTTGTGCGCCGGGATCAATCGTGATGGGGCCGACCCCTCGAATCACGGACCGCTCATCCAGAACATTACTGCCAACAATCCGGCCACCGCTTTCCGCCACCACGCAATAAAAGCCGGGGCTCGAAAACATCATGGAAAGCAGGCCGGTCGTAGCTTCGGATCCCGGAAAATCGCAAGGGAAACCGTGGCCCGTGTTGATCGCGGAAAAGGCTTCGTAGCAGATCTGCCCACAGGTGAAGGCATCCTCCGGTGTAGCCGTCCTAACCACTACCTCCGGCAGTGTTTCCCGCGACATGATCCCAACCTCCGGGTTGCGCCACAAAGTGTACCAGCCACATCGGAAAAGAACGCTCTCGATCGTCCATTCAAGCCTTCTTCGGGAGCAATGCGGCAACTGGATACCGGCCCCCCGCATCATAATCCAGCAGTACGCGGATACTACGTCTCTCGGGCCTGGTGGCTCACTCGCGCGTTTCGCCAGACACGGCCTAAGTTTTACGGGGAAAGCTATTGCGAGTGACCAATTTGATCAGATGGGGACCTGGAATTTATCTTAACTCCCGCTTAAGGAGATCCATACATGACTTGCGTACTGTGTCACGCAGACAATCAGGCTGAATTTGACACTGAAGTGGCTAATCATCTGATTGGCCTTAGCAATCCCGGCGCCCTCGCGTTTCCGAAAGTCTCGGTCTGCTTAGATTGCGGCTTTTCCATGTTTACCGTTAGGCCGACCGAGTTGCTCAAACTGAGCGAAGGTAACGTAGCGGCAGCCATCTGCGGAGGATAGTGCAGCCTTCTCCGACTCCTTTTCAACGGCAAGCAAATTTCTGGGTGGCCCATTCAAGCCGTTTTGTGGCTTGAGTGGGTAAAGCTGCCGGCCGTAAGCTGGACCTCGTGCCGTGGGGTCTGAAACGCTTTCAAGGAATCCGGACAAAAAACCACTTCGTTACATTCCGATGAAGCGTGGGTTGTGTGAGCGCCCGGAAGATTGGGAGTGGAGCAGCTTTACGCGATCTTCCCCGAGAGACTTGTTACCCCGGCGATGCTGGTACGATCCTTTTTCGCCTTCCCGATGTTGGATTTGGCATGGTTTTTCGATGAGCACCCGGCGATAAAGATCACGGCGAGAAAGGTCGACAAACTCCCGAGGAACAACAGTCGACATGTTCTTTTCATGTTCGGCATCCCTGAAGACAACAGTCCCACAAAAAGATCAGACCGGACTCTGCAGCGCTGAGACTGGCAGACGCAACAGGTGTAATGGCGCCCAGTAGTCCTCAGCAACCTCAGCCGATTCGCTGCGTGCGGCTGCATCACCCTCACTGAAACCTACTTGGGAGGCGTACAGCCCGAATTGTACGCACCCTTGGCGCACGTAGTGCCGTTCGGTCCTGTCGCGACGCCCCTGCCATTCTTACTCTTGCTTTTGCCGCCGCCAGTGGTTTGCGTCGTCGTTACCCCGTTCGAGTTCTTGTTTGCAGTCGCACCTTTCCCTGTATTCGAGTTGTAGGCCGCCGCAGAACTACCGTCACTGCAAACGGTCTGGCCGCGAGCATTCTTGGTGCAACCGGCGTGACATACACTCGCAGAAAGAAATAAACACGCCATCATGAACGAAACCTTCATTTTGCATCTCCGATGCCCGGTCTTTTGAACCAGACTAAAACAGGTAAGCCAACGTGACATCAGCATGTACCCGCGGCTCGCCCGCTGTAAGCTGCAAAATTGCTAGTTTGTCGCGAAAAGGTTACGTCAACGAAGACAACGCACCGGCAGGATACTAACCCCGCATCATGATTCGGCAGTCCGCGGATGCTATGTCTCTCTGAACTGGTGTCGCCCGCTCGCGCGTTCGCCGGACACAGCCAAAGTTTTGCCAGGGAAAGCGATTGCGAGTTAGAAATTTTGATCGGATGGAGATTTAGAATCGTGTTGGCCTCGCGCTTAGGGAGATTCAGCATGACGCGCGCACCATGTCACGCGACGTCAGGCGGAATTTGACACCGAAATAGTTATTCATTGGATCGGCCGGCAATCCCGGTGTTCCAGTGTTCCCGAAATTTTCGGTCTGCTTGGATTGACGCGTTTCAACGTTTGCCATGCAACCGGCCGAGGTGCTCGAACTGAGCGAAGGTAGCGCAGCGGCTCCCAGCACCGGAGGATAGTATTGGCCTTCTCTCCACGCGTCCCCGTCATGCACTCTACTGCGGTGATTCCCACACGGGGTCTGGGCCGTTGGATCGAACCCTGGTATGTGGCTTACGCGATCCTGGGGGCGCTCGCTTCCGGTTCGGCCGTCATTCTCATCCCGCTCGCTGTGGTAGGCGGTGGCGGTTCAGCGACGCAGATCGGCGCGGCCATTGCGGCACAAAACGTCGGAGCACTTTTTGCACCGTTCTGGGGCTGGCTTTCCGATCGCTTCAAAGATTATCGCCCCATTTTCTTTGGCGGATTCCTGCTGATTGGCGCCGGCTTTTTGTGCTTTGCTCTGAGCAAGAGCGCGAGCATTTGGCTGGTGGGCGCCTTTCTCATTGGTTTTGGTACCGGGGCCTCGAATACGGTAGCCTGCCTGTTCGTCGTGGAGTTCACGCCGGCCAAGGAATGGGGCCAACGCATCAGCTGGCTGCAGACCTTCAACGCGATAGGCTCCGTTCTCGGGTTGGCTGGCGCCGGCCTGCTTCGGCCGGAGCTCGGCTTGTTGGTGTCCGCGTCCCTTGTGGTTCCGGCCTTGTTGGTCGGCGGACTGGGATTGCCTGTTCCCGGGGGAAAGTTCCATGTCCCCCATGTCAAGGCTACGCGCGCTTTGTTAGCAAGTGTGGCTCGGCGCGTAGAGCCCCTTACTGGCTGGCTGCACCCCTTCCATTTTTCCGACCTTAAGGAGTTGGGTACGGTGTTCGCCACATCGTTCGGCGTGTTTCTGACCGCCTGGTTCTTCCTTTCATTTGCCATCTCGTCCTTCTCTTCGCTCTATCCTGTCCTTATGCTGAAGAGCTTCGGCCTGACTGTGGCGAAATCATCTCTCCTCATCTCCCTTGCCACGGCTCTCAGCATTCCTCTTTATAACCTTGCCGGTCGGCTTACCAACCGCCGCGGACCAGCTTTGGTCCTGAGCCTCGGGATTGCGGTCCGATGCCTGGCCCTCACCGGCCTGTGGCTTGTGGGCATCTTTCATATGGCGTCGCCCCTTTTTCTCGTCATCATTCTTTTCGGATCCTTTCAGGGGATTTGGCCGCTGCTCAGCGTTGCCTCCAACGACCTTTCGGCGGCGTTGGCCCCCTTCGGCAAAGGCGCCGCGTTGGGGCTGTTCAATGCGGCTGCGGCAATCGCCTCGGCAGGGGGAGCCATCGTCGGGGGAGCAGTGGCCGCGCGATTCGGTTATCCCAGTGCAAGCCTATTTGCTGCCTGTGGAACCGCGGTGGCTCTTGCTTGCCTATTTGGCCTGAAGCGGCGGCCATCCAGCAGCAAAAAGTCGAGCATCGCAGGGCCCGCAAAGGCTCAATGACCGGCCACGCAGACGGAACTGACCCCAATCGCAGCGAGGTGAGCGATCTGCGGCAAGAAACAAAAGTCGGGAATTTCGCCGAACGATTTCGGCTGTGCGTGCGTCCAGTTCTCTAGGACCACTCCGCAGGAGCAATTTTGATGTTCAGGAATTCCAAGCAGACATTCCAGGGAATCACACGTGCCGTGTTTGCCCATTTGCGCAAGAAAGCCTCCAAAATCGGATTCCCCGTGGCCAAGCCCGTTGGCAGCGCAAAAAAAGACGGGATCAGCCTCCACTGGAAATATGACCCACAGTTGGAAATCCTGGAGGTGCAATGCAGCACACCATTCTGGATCAACGCTGCCCGCGTCAACGAGCAGGTTCGTTGCGAGATCGAAGCTACGATTCGCTCTCATCGGGCCGCTTGAATCCACTCCGGTCGGTCCAAAGAAATGACAGACGCTTGCCGGGTCGCTCGCTTTTGCAAATCCTTTACATCTTCGCCGCTCTGCTTCTTCCCGCTTTCGTGAAACTGAGCTAGCAGGGTGGCCTTTTCAGCTCCAAACAAGCCTCAGGCCGGCCCCTTTTAACGCAAACAAGGTCTGGGTGGCCCATTCAAGCCGTTTTCTGGCTTGAGTCGGTAAAACTGCCGGGCCTAAGCTGGGCCTCGGCTTCCGCAGCCTGATGGATATGCTGTAAGAAACGGATTACTTCGCCAGCGCCTCGCGGTTCTCTTTTGCCCAGGCGCTATCTCGCGGCACTGCCTTGAGTGGCGGTCCGCCTTTCGTCCCGCAAGCGCAAGGCCCTTCGGTCTTGGCTTCGGTCATGCAATCACAGGATTTTGTTTTCAGGCACGCGCAGACGTAAACGACCTTACCCTTGCTTTGCGGATTCTGAGATCCGCCGGGCGCGGGGGTGAGGGCCAACAACAATAACGAGACAAAAAGCACAGCAGCGGATCCAAGTCGATTTCTCATGGCTGCAAGAGCTTAATATTGAATTCGGTCAGCAACAATATCCACTCAATAGGACCCTGATATAGCCACTCCAGTTCTGCGCCGAGTGGCCCATTCAAACCCGAAGCCCTGCGGAAACTATTCAAAACCAAGGAAGCACCAGGAAGCCATTCAAACCTCAAACAAACCTCTGAGTTCCCCATCCAACCTCAAACAAAGTCTGGGTGGCCCATTCAAACCGCATTTCGCCTGCCCCGGCGTGCCGTGGGGCTTGAGTAGGCAAGCAGCCCCGGCTTGCCGTCGGCTTGAATGGGCAAGCACCCTTACCCCTGATAAACCGTCTTCCCGCCGACCACCGTGCGAACGATCTGGATGTCCTTGATTTTTTCCTTATTCACCGTGTGGAAGTCATCGGCAAGCACGACAAAGTCCGCGAGCTTGCCCGCGCTGATCGATCCCTTGATCGCCTCCTCGCGCGCATTGTAGGCGCCGTTGAGGGTATTAACCCGCAGTGCTTCCTCAATGGTGATTTTCTGGTTCGCTCCCCACGTCTCGCCGTTCCAGCCCGTGCGCGTGACCATCCCTTGCATCGCCATCAGCGGCGCAAACGGTCCCGGGCTAAAGTCCGAACCGGCCGCCGGCGTAATGCCGGCATCGATCAGCGTACGGAACGCCGTCATGTGCTGCATCACGTCTTCGCCGTAGAAGTGAAACTTGTCAGCGTTGTAGTAGGCATAGGTACTGAACTCCGCGGGGACCACATCCATGGCCTTCATGCGCGCCACCAGGCTGTCATTCACCAAACTGCAGTGCGTAATCTTCGGCCGCACCCCGGCGCGTGGATAGAGCTTGAGCGCACGCTCATACGCCGTGAGCACGCGGTCGATGGCTACATCTCCGTTCGCATGGCAGTTGAGACGGATGTTGGCGCGGTGCACGCGCTCCACCCAGGCGTTCAAATCCTCCTGTGTCTCGGTGAGGTTGCCGTGGTAGGGCGGAGAAATGTCTTTATAGGGTGTGCTGATGGCCATGGTGCGTTCAGAAAAGGAGCCATCGACGGTATGCTCAGCGGTGGCGCCGAAGCTGATGTACTCATCCCCGAAGCCGGTCTCGATGCCGTTGCTGATCATGGCCTCCAGCAACTCGTCGTAGGGCTCATAGCTGACGCGGTGAAGCAGTCCGCCGCGGAGGCGCTGCTCCTGCATTGCCGGCAGCACACCCACTTCGTCATGATGCACGGTGGTCAGCCCGTACTGGACGAACTTCTGCGACATGAACGCGACGCCATCGAAGACGCGCTTCTGCTTCACTTCCGCCGAGTACGTCACGCGTTGCCCCGCCTTATCGATGGTTCCCATCGCGCGATCGGTCACCCGGCCATTGAGCTCGCCCTCTTTATTCCTGTCGTAGGTTCCGCCGTAGGGGTTGGGCGTGTCCTTGGTGATGCCCGCCATCTGGAAGGCCTTGCTGTTGTAGAAGCCGGTGTGGCCGCCGCGATGGTGCACGCAGACCGGGTGCTCGGTCGAAACTCGATCGAGGTCCTGCGTGTTCAGTGGGCGCTTGTCCTTGATCTTGGTGTCATCGTGGAAATAGCCTTCCACCCAGTAGCCGGGTGGCGTGGCCTGGGCCCGCACGCGCAGCTTTTCGACAATGCTATCGATGGTGACGAACTCCACCTGGTAGGGATTGCCGACCAGCACGTCATAGAGCAGGCCTTCTCCGCCGCCGTGGTTGTGCGTGTCGATGAAGCCGGGAACCACCGTCATCTGTTTGGCGTCGTAGGTCTGTGTCTGCTTGCCGATGAGACCTTTGATGTCCGCAGTGCTTCCGACTGCGAGGAAGCGTCCGCCTTTGACGGCGAAGGCCTCGGCTTGTGGCATGCGCGGGTCGACGGTGTACACCTTGGCATTGAGCACGACAAGATCGGCATCGTTCACGTTTGTCTGCTGGGCGACAGCGGAGAGCCAGGAGCGGCCGGCCACGCCGGCAATGCCCAGACCCATAAGGTTCAGAAAGTCTCTACGGTTGGTCATCCTCGCAATACTTTAATGCAAGTCGGCCAAGGTGGCGTACGCCATCTGCAGGGCGCGCGCAACTTGGGGTATAACTGTTATACTTTCTGAGTGCGGTTCCACTTCGATCGGCGCAAGAGTGAGCGATCGCGGGGAACCCGAAGCGCGGGATCGGGTTCGAAGAAGCGCAGGGCAACTCGCGAGGAGCGGACACTCTATGAAGAACACTCGTAACGCTAAGAGAAAGCCGGCGGCGGAGAGCATCGCGCGCATGGCTGACGACGGCAAAGATGTGTCGCGCTTCTTCACCAACGGAGGACGAATGGTGTCGCCAGTGCAGCGCGTAAATGTGGACTTTACCGCACCGATGCTGGAGGAACTGGACCGTCAGGCCCAAGAGCTGAACGTTAGCCGACAGGCGGTGATCAAGACACTGCTGCGGCAGGGGCTTGACCAGCATTACGCGGCCACGGGAGGCTGCCCAGTGAATCGGAATCACACAGCTCCCCGCGATTGATTGCGATCGACTGTTGGCAACCGCCTATTTAATTCGGTAGAAGGCGGTCCATTGTCCTGACTGAAACCACCAATCGCCGGGCATCTGGTGTTGCTCGTCCCAGAAAATCACCCGGGCGTTGTTGCCGGAACCCCGCGTCCTTACGCCGAAGGTATCATTTGCGGCTGGGCTCGGTCGTCATGGAAGCCTTCCGGAGACTAATGCAAGTCGGCCACCGTCGCGTCCGCCATCTTCACCGCATGCGCAACCTCAGGCCGTTGCGTGTGCGCCCCAGCATCGGTCTGCTTGGCCGCCGCGGCGTAGAACGCGCGCGCTTCGTCCGGCCGCTTCACCTGCTCGGCTGCCTCGCCGGCACTGAGCAGTCCATTCAGCCGGTTGGGGCTTAGCTTGAGTGCTACGCGATACTCCGTCAGCGCCTCCGCGGGTTTGTTCTCCAGTATCAACAAATCGCCGAGCATCTCGCGCGCCGGAATATCGACCTCCATCTGCCCCAGCTTGTCCTGTTGGTCGGCAGCCTGGCGCATCGCCGTCACTGCGGCATCGGATTGACCCTCGGCAAAGGCCTGCCAGCCTACCATCTCGTCCCGCTTTATCTCCACCGCGCTTGCAAACTCTGCCAGCGGAGATTTCTTCAGCGCTTCATAGCTTCCATCGAAGTTCTTCAACGCAGCCGCCGCCAGCTTCGCATCCCGCAAGTGGCCGGCAGCGATTCCCTGTCCCCAATAGGTAAAGAACGTCTCCGTGGGGTCTGATCCTGGCTCCGGCGTCTGCACCGCAAGCGCCTTCCAGTCGTGCATTTCCGCGGCATAGATTGCTCTCAGCTCGTTATCGAAAAAGGGCCCGTCGTCTTTCATATCGTCCATGCCGGGCATCGCGCTCATACGTTTACTGATGGCGTTCATGTTATCGGTCAGCACCCTGGCCTTTTCATCCTGGCCCACCTGCAGATACGCATAAATCAGGAACTCATCTGCATGCATTTGGTGCGCGCTGCCGGGCTGGCCCGCTGCTTCTGCCTTCTCCGACGCCGCCACCGAAGCCAGGTTCGAAGCGATGTCCTCTTGCCACATGCCAAGTCGCGCAAAAATATGGCTCGGCATATGCAGCGCATGCGGAGAGGAAGGCGCAATCCTGGCATACTCCCGCGCCGCCCCCAGGCCGTCCGCTGCCAGCGCCGGCGTGTCGCAGGTATGGATGATGTAGTGCGCCAATCCCGGATGCTCCGGATGCGCTGCAAACAGCGGTACCAGGATGGCCAGCGCCTGGTGCTGATGGCTCAGAGACGTGTCCTCCGGCGACACCGAAGCCAGCATCGACAGGGCGTCGAAGGCCGCTCCCTCCACATCCTCGGGAAATTCGCTATGCAGCGCGTTCATCTTGGCCTCATAGGCATCGGCACGCTGCTGGAACGGGATATCCGCTGGGATTGAAGAACGCGCTCAGCGCCGCGATGTAGGCCTGCTCGCGCGGTGTGATCGTTGCCGGCGGGGCAGCCAGCGCACGCGCCTTGGCCATCTCTTCCGCGCCCAGCTTCAAAGCCGCCGCATCGGGACGGCCCCACAGTTCCTGGAACTGCGTCATCGCAATCCCCCAGTGCGCCATCGCGCACGCAGAATCGTCCTTGGCGATGGCCGCAAACTGCATCTGCGCCTCGGTGTACCCGAAGGAGTGCAGCAAAGCGACACCGCGCTCCATAGGCGCTTGCGAACGCGCAGCACACGAGGTCGGAAAGGACACGTGCCCCAACTGCTCAGGTGCATCGTGATCGTGGTGGTGGTGCTCCATGCCGGGCATCGGTGGCGTCGCCTGGGCAAACGCATTACCTGCCAGCAGCGTGGCGCAGACAAGCGGAAGCAAGGTCTTTTTCATAGCCCTCTAGCCTAAGCCCGGCGTACCACTCCGGCAAGAGGATTTCGACGGATAGACTTTACACTTACAACAACTTACTTCCAGGGTGGTATCTATCAAGCAATTGTTCAAGCAGGCTCTGGTCTCGCTGTTCGTCTGGGGAACCCTCTCTGCATCCGCTGCACAGACAGTGATACCCGAATGGTGCCGTACGCTTCCTCGGGCGGAATACAAGGACCTGCAACGCGTGCCGGTCAGCGATGCCTGGTTCGAGGTCTACAAGGTGGCGCCCGCCGTCTTTGCCATCTACGAACCGCACCAATCCGAAGAGACCATCGGCTACCTGATCGTGGGCCGCCAGCGCGCGTTGCTCTTCGATACCGGCATGGGCATCGGCGACGTCAAAAGCGTCACCGCACAACTGACACACTTGCCGATCGTGGTGCTGAACTCACATACCCACGACGACCACGTCGGCGGCAATTGGCAGTTCGACACCGTCTACGGCATGGACACCGACTTCACTCGCAAAAGCGCACAAGGTTCGCGCGCAGCCGCGCAGGAAGAGATCGGGCCCGGGCAAATCTGCGGAGCGCTCCCCAAAGGATTCGACCGGGCCACCTATGCAACCCGCCCCTGGAAGATCACGAAGTTCGTGCACGATGGAGACCGCATCGATTTGGGAGGACGATCGCTAACCGTTATCGCCACGCCCGGCCACACCCCGGACGCGATCAGCCTCTTCGACGCGGCCAACGGACTGCTCTTTACCGGAGATACCTACTATCCCGGAACCATCTGGATTTATCTTCCGGAAACGAATCTCGCGGCGTATGACGCCTCCATCCGCCGCCTTGCCGCGCTGGCGCCGCAAGTGCGAATGGTTTTCGGCGCGCATAACATTCCCGTCGCGTCGCCCTCCGTGCTTCCCCAACTCGTCGCTGCCTTTGAGGCTGCCCGTGACCATAAAGTCCCTGCCACTCCGTCAGGAGCCGGCAAGGTCACCTATACGGTGGATAACTTCTCGTTCCTGATGCGCGACCCAGTGTCAAAGCCCTGAGCGGCGACTCATTTCTCGAGATCCGCGCTCCAGTGAAGAATCACCATCATCGGTTGCGTTTCCTCTTTCTCCATTTGTGTATTGATGAGAAATCGCTGCCCATCCTTAGCTACGTCATAGGTCACAAGTTCTGATCCGGCAACCCGTTCTCGCGCGTTCGCCGGGAACAAGGGCACCGGCGCCCCCGAATCAAAGTGCTCTCCAGCCACCACCGGTACCGCGGTCATTCTGCCGTCTGCACCAAGGTAAAACAGCTCCTTGCCGTCCCCTCGCCAGCGCGGCTGGGTTCCCCCGTTGTTGGAGACTTGCCACTTCCCGCGCAATTCGGGAAACGAGGTCACGTAGACTTCCCACTTCCCGCTCTCGTTCGATGTGTACGCCACCCATTTGCCGTCCGGCGAAAATTGCCCGTTCTTGGTGGTTTGCGGCCCTTTCAACAGCTCCCTGGTATTCAGTTCTGGCATTTCCGCTGCCCACAGCCCGGTTGCCTCCGTAGTCCGTTCATACAAAATGTCCTTGCCATCAGGCGACCAGCTGGACGGATACTGGTCGGCCTTATCGGAGCCGTTCAGCGGTAATCGCTTCTCGTCCTCCCCTCCATCGGCATTCTTGATGTACACCTGGAATAAGCCTTGGCGGCTCGACGCAAACAAGATCCTCTTTCCATCCGGGCTCCAAACCGGATCGGCATCAAGCGCCGCGTCAAAGGTCAGGCGCTTCGTGCTGCCTCGTTGCAAATCGTAGGTCCACACATCGGTGTTCTGGTTCTCTTCATTTGTCCTGTCGAATGCCACCGCGCTTCCGTTCGGAGCGATTGTGAGGTTCGCGTAGACATCCGGCTTCTCAATCTCGCCCAGTTCCTTTCCCTGGCGATCGCGCCATACCAGCTTCGAAAGTGAGACGTCGGCGCCACGGTGCGCGACCAACACACCCGTATCCGATGCCGCATATGCATTGCGCAAGATGCGCGGGAAGTAAGTCACGTCCTTGAGCAGGGGCACTGCTTCGCCGGAGAGCGCCAGCCTGCCGGCGTCGAATCTTTGTGCGTAGAGCGTCTTCTCCCGGCCAAAAAGCAGATATCCGGGTGCTGCATATTGCGGGTTCCCCGTTGCCTTGGTGACAAATTTCTTTTCCGGCGAATCCAGCGTGCCGATAAAAATAGCGTCAGGATCCTCTTTCCCCGCCACGGCAGCCGCCAGATAGAAGAAGTGTTTTCCATCCGGCAAAAACATTGGCCAACGATGGCTGTTTTCTCCGCGGCTCGCGTCCGGCGCCGTGATCGCTTTGGCGGGCCCGCCGGCCACCGGCACTCGGTATAATCCGCCTCCCAGTTGTCCGCTGGGCGAAAAGACAATCACCCCATCCTTGTTCCACGTGCCTCCGCGACCCGCGGGTGCATCGCAGATCACCAGCACCGGCCCGCCTCCTGTTTCCAACCTCTTCAGTTTTCCCGCCGCAAAAAACGCCAACGACTTGCCATCTGGAGACCAGAAGGGAAAACTCGCGCCTTCCGTATCCGCCAGCTTTGTCTCCTCCTTGCCGCCCACTTCGTAGAGCCACAGAAAGTTCGTTTTCTCCGCTGCGGAAAATCCCACCACGGCTACGGTATGCCCGTTGGGGGCAAGCGCCATGTCGTGTGCGGTAAACGGCAGTACAGCCAGGAAGTAGCTTGCTTGCCGAGCATCGCTCCGGTACCGCCAGGCAAATGCGCCGCCAAGCAAGCACGCCCCAAGCACACCGCATACCAGCCATGGCAGCCATGCCTTGGTCTTGCTGGTGTCCTGCTGGGCAAATCAAAGCGGGTTGGTTTCCGCCGTCGGCGAGCCATTCCAATTCCCGCGCAACATCGCCTGCCGACTGCCACCGTTCGTCGGGATCCTTGGCCAGGCAGAGACGGATCACATGCTGCACTGCGGCGGGCATCGAAGGCACGATCGCAGTGATTGGCTCAGGTTCTTTCTCTACAATCGCGGACGCGATGGACAGCGGGCTTTTTCCGGCAAATGCTCTGCGCCCGGTAACCATCTCGTAGAGCACGGCGCCGAGCGAAAATAAGTCGCTGCGTGCGTCCAGAGCCTTTCCTTCTACTTGCTCCGGAGACATATAGGGGTAAGTGCCGAGGACGGTCCCTTGCTGCGTGAGTAAGATTGCTGCTGTGGACGTGGTGAGCGGTGCGGCCAGGGCCGTGACAGACTTGGCCAGGCCAAAGTCGAGCAGCTTGACCCCCGACTTGGTCAGCATGATATTTGCGGGCTTCAGATCGCGATGAGTGATTCCGCCGCGGTGTGCTTTGTCTAATCCGCGAGCGATTTGTGACCCGTACGTAAGCACCTGCTCCAGCGGAAGCGCCCCTTTGCCCAAGCGAGTTTCCAGCGTCTCGCCTGCCAGGTACTCCATGACGATAAAATCCAGACCGTCCTGGTGCCCAACATCAAAGAGCGTGCATATGTTCGGATGGCTCAAGCCGGAGATGATCTTCGCTTCCCGTTCGAAGCGCTGCTTGGCATCGGCATCCGACGAGAGATGCGCCGGCAGAATCTTAACCGCCACGTCTCGGCCGAGGCGCGCGTCAACCGCTCGATACACCTCACCCATTCCGCCGGCGCCAAGAGGAGACTGAATCTCGTAAGGACCAAGTTTTGTGCCCGAAAGGAGCGCCATCAGTGCGTGCAATTATAGGTCACGACGCCGTCACCCCCACGGTGGCCATCCTGGAGACCTTCGCCTGGAATTGTCCTCCGCATGTCCAAATCGCCCCGTCTGGAACGTCATCGTATTGACGGAGCTATTTCGCATGATTAGTTGCCCAACAGAGAAAGCGACGGCCGCGCCACCGCTGCCTGCATCTCTTCCCTCACCTGTTCGCGCAAAGTTGTAGGCGTAAGCACCTGTGCGCGCGCACCGAAGCCCAGCACGACGAAACGCGCCTCGTCGCTGCTCTCGAAGGAGACGTGAAGAATAATCCACTTATCCGGAATAGGCGGCGTACATTCCACCTCCGGCGCGGGGGACACGCGGCACCAGCGGCGGAGGGAAACCGCTGCATCCGGAGCAAGCGCCAACGTGGCGCGAAACTGCTCGCGCTTCTGTTGCAGCTGCGCTGTTGCGGTCTTCCAATGAGCCGCCAGGTCAAAGTTCGCCGGCCGCTCGAAGGTCACGGCGAGCGCCACCGCGTTCTGCATGCGCGAGATGCGATAAGTGCGCATGCCCGCCGGTGCCCGCGCTACCAGGTACCAGATTCCCTGCTTGGCCACGATACCGAAGGGGTCTACCGTGCGCACGCCACTCTCGCCGTCGGCGCGCGAGTAGAGGAAGGTCAGCTTGCAGTCCCGGGCAATGGCGTCCTGCACAATGGGCAGAAGCCCAAGGTCGCCCGACGTGGGATGCCATCCGACGGGATCGATGTGCAGCCGCGCGCGGATGGAGGCCGCCTGGGTTTGCATTCGTTGTGGCATCGCCGCCAGCAGCTTGCCAAAGGCGCGTTCCGACGCCGCGGCCAGCGCGGGATGACCCAGCGCACTCGGCTGCGACATAAGCAGCGCACTCAGCTCGGCATCATCCAGGCCGGGAACCCTGGTGCGCCAGCCGGGAGCCAGTTCCCATCCGCCCTGCGCGCCGCGCAGCGCAAGCACCGGAACCCCGGCAGCACTCAGCGCTTCCATATCGCGGTGCGCGGTACGCTGCGAAGTCTCCAGCCGTTCGGCCAACTCGCGGGTGGAGAGACGCCCGTGCGCCTGCAACAGCAACAACGCGGAGAGCAAGCGGTCCGACTTCATGGGCGTATCTCCTCTCCTTGTTTTTAGTTTCTTTCAGCATATATGACAGCACATGTCATATATGTCTCTTTAAATTTGATGGTGAGGAGAAAACCGATGGGATTGAGGGAGTTTTTCCTATGGCAGTTAGAGCACGAGGTAGAAACCTCGCGCAAGGTGATCGAGCGTGTCCCTGAGGGACGGAACAGCTGGAAGCCGCACGAGCGCTCGATGGAACTGGGCTATCTGGCGGCACTGGTGGCATCGATGCCGGGATGGATCGAGTTCATGGTCAACCGTCGTGAGCTGAATCTCTCTGATCCCGCGAACGACGTAATGCGGACCAGGCCCGTAAAGACGCGCGCGGAATTGTGTCACATGCTGGCCATGGGCCTGGCAAAGTCACGCAAGGCGCTCGAGGATACGACGGAAGATCACCTGCTGGGCATGTGGCGCTTTCGCATGGACGGCCAGGTAGTGAGCGAAGGGCCGCGCTACGCCATGATCGCCGACGGAGCCATGACCCATCTGGCTCACCACCGAGGACAGTTGACTGTATACCTGCGTATGTTGGAGACGAAGGTACCAGCAATGTATGGCCCCTCGGCCGATGAGGCCTTCTAACTAGACTGGTGGAGAGCCGGCCCTCCTCTCCACCGGCAACCCATTCAAACCAAAGCCCCGCGCGACCCTTCACGCCCCGGGAAAAACCAGTGTCCTCCCGTAGTTCGGTAGGTGTATTGTTTGTCTGTTGGAAACCGGGGATTAACCCGGAACCCAGGACCACACCACGGGGGAGGTTCGAAGCATGGGGGCAATTTCGCGAAACTGGACCAGATTGCGTTGGGGGTTCATCCCTCTAGCCGCATCCGCACTCATCGTCGGTTTCCTGCTGCACGTCGGCAGATCCGTCCACGCGAATCCAACCCCGCCCCCCACGGTGAAGGAGATCAAACTGGGCACGGCGCGCCCGGGCACTCTCTACGCCTTTACCCTGGCAGTGAAGGATCCCGCGCAGGTGCAGGGCAGCGACGCCGTGCTGGCCACGGTGAAAGACGCGCAGGGAGTCATTGACTCCAAGTGGCTCCATACCGCCGACCTTGATTTCTACCTGACCCTACGCCCCCGCGCCGCCGGCCCCGTAACCGTGAGCCTCTCCTCCACCACACCGGCGCCGGAGATGAGCACCTCGCTGCGCAAGATCCTCGAAGCGCCTGTGTTGAAGACCGAAGACGGCCTTACCCCAGGAGTCATTGCCGCGGCGCCTAACGGCACCTGGCAAACCGCCCAGCCCTTCGAGTTTGGCCAGACCATCTATGGCAGCGATGACGAACGCCCCTACGCTCCCTCCCGCAACGAAGACGGCTACGCCGCCATGGTCAAAGGCTTCCAATGGTTCAAGTTCACTTTTAAGGAAGCCAAGCCACGCCTGGTCTACTTCACCCTCAACGTCACCGATCGCGATGTCCCGCTCGACGTAGATATCTTCCAGCTAGGCAAAGACGACGTAGTCCCCTTCAACACCGGCGAATTTGTCTACCAGGTCGAGGCCACCCAGAATTACCCCGGCCTCTACAAATTCCGCACCCGCATCCTCGAGCCCGGCCAGGAGTACTACGTGCGCGTCGCCGGCAACCACCCCGCCTACCAACTCCATACCTCCGACTACCCGATTCCGCCTTACTCCGATCCGCACCTCGCCGTGCGCGCGGGCATGGATTTCCTCGTCAACATGGGCGACACCTGGCTATCGAACACGCCCCGCCGCGGAGCCATCGCCCTGCGCACCACCATGCAGCACTCCGAGACCCAGCTTTGCATCGCCTGCCATCCAGCCCAGTTCACCACCCGCGGCTATCTCACCGCGGTGCACAACGGATACGCCCCCAAACAGCGCGCGCAACTTGAGTTCCTCATGGACCGCCTTTACAACAACACGCGTCCTTTATATGGAGAGCCCAACACCAACTGGGTGCGCGTGATCTACACTGCCCGCACTGAAGCGAGCCGCCTGCCCCTGATAACCAACCAATTCGAGCAGAACGTCACCCACGATCCGCCGCGGGAAAAATTCGACAAGCCCTACGCCGAGTACCTCAAGATCCACTACAAGGGCGTCAAGACCATGCCCGGCGACGAAGCCGATGGCTGCGAACCCGATGTGAGCCCCTTTGAGATCGCCACCCAAAGCTGGCAAACCTTCGACATGGTCTACAAGCAGACCAAGGACCCGCAGTGGCTAACCGAGCGCAACCACGTAGAAACCCTGGCCCTGGCCTACGAACCCAAAAACATGATCGACCTCAACTGGAAGATCATGCTGATGTCGACCATCGACCGCGCCAAATACCAGTCGCAAATCGACCAGGCCATTACCCAGCTCTACGAATACGAAACCCCGCAAGGCGGCTGGCCATACCCCTTCGACAAAAAAGCCAAGACCGCGGACTTCATCTCCTATAACGCCGTGCTCGCCGTAGCCATGGCCGGCCGCCGTCCCGAAACCGACGAGCACCTGGCCCTCGCAGTAAAAGCCATGATGGCCGCCCAACGGCAGGAAGGCAGCTGGGAAGGCGACCCCGTCTACCAGGGCTTCAACACCCCCTTCCGCGCCACCCAGTTTGCCGTGATGGCCCTCTCCACCCTCTACCCGGGAACGACAGAAGCCAAAGACTGGGACGCCGGCTTCCCCGCTCCGCCCACCAAGCTGGCCAAGAACAACCTGCCCTTACTGCTCACCCAACTCGACCTGTTTTGGGACCCGGCGCCCGAGCCCGTCCTCAAGCAGATCCGCGAAGTGCTGATCAAGAGCGATCAGCCGCTGGCCCGCGAAGCCGCAGCCCGCGCGCTGGGACACATGGCTGATCCAGGATCGCTGCCCGTCCTGATGCAGGCCCTCGGCGACCAGACCAAGATGGTCCAGAGTAGTGCCGCCTACGCCGTCCGCATGATCCTCTCCCGCCGCCAGGACGCTGCCCCTGCAGGCCGCGCTCTGCTGACCGCCGCGTTAGGATCGCCGAACGCGCGTGTCCGCTGGGGAGCCGCGCGCGTCTTCAACCAGCATTTCCGCGACCTGACCGGCGACAAGGAGCTGCTCGCCGCGCTGGAGAAGGATGTAAACGACCCCGTGCCCTTCGTCCGTTTTGAAGCCGCGTCCGGCCTGTGGCGCTGGTACTACTGGCAAATCGATCAGCCGGAGATGCGCAACAGCACCCTCGAAACCCTGGCGACGCGCATGAACGTGGAAACCGACGCCATGGTCCGCCGCGGCCTCGAGGAGAGTATCTACGACCTGCTCGACGAGAACACCGGCTACCTGACCGCGTGGGTGCGCGCCAGCGCGGAAGATGCGGACAAGAACGCCATCGGCGCCGGCTACGAAGCCGTGGTGCATGACCAGGCGCAAGTCCTGGCCAAGGTCCTGCGCAGCGCGACGCCCTTGGGGCGCGAAGGCATCCTCAACGCCCTGTGGGATTTTCACGTCCGCCACTATGCTCTGCCCACGCTCAAGGAGAACACCGTCTCCATCGGCCTGCCCGCGGTGCTCACCAAGTATGTCAGCGGAGTCCCCGACCTGCATCGCCCCGGCTACGAGTATCCGCCGTATCGCGAGACAATCGACTTCAAGTACGACGTGCACAACGGATTCTTCCAGACCCGCGTAGGCAACGACAGCGACCTCATCCATTTCTTTAAGTCTTCCGGGCCAGAGCTGGAAGCGGCTCTACTTGCCTGTCTCCAGGGCGCCAACGACATCATGAAGATCGAGGTCCTGAAGGCGGGCAGCACGCTCAGCGGAGCCGGCGACGAGCGCTTTACCCTGGCCGCCCTCACGCTCTCCGAAGATCCAAACCTCGAAGTGCGGCAGACCGTCCGCTACGTATATGAGGATGGCCAACGCGGCGTCCTCAATCTCGATGCGCCCGACTCCCACACGCAGGCCCAGCCGGATCCGCATTTGGTCAGCAAAATAGTGGAGATCCTCAAAAACGGCAATCCCGACAGCCAGGCGGTTGTGCTGCCCTTGCTGGCCGCGCTGCCCAGCGACTCTCCGTGGGCTCAGCAGCCGCAGGTGTTAGGTGGATTACGTGCCCTGCTCGAAGAACAACCGCGGCCCGCAAATTACGCGCAAGTCCTGAACGCTGCTTCCTCGTTTAAGAGCCTGATGCGGGAGACGGATCTGCAACAGCAGGTGTTAGCCGGGCTGAATGATCCCAACCCTGAGGTGCAGCGTGCGGCGGTTCGTGTTTCGCTCGAGCACTTCCTGGCCGACCCTTCTATGGAGCCGGTGGTGAAGACGGCCTTCGCGCAGCTGAACCCCTCCGGCATGGGAGTCTTCCTGGAGGAGGTAGGCGACCCGAAGTTCATGAACCGGCATGCCGGCGTTTCGGGCGGCGCCATCTCACAGGACCAGGCCTACTTCCTGAACAAGAGCCTGGTAGCCATCAAGCGTCCTACGGACCTGCTCGACAACCCGCTGGTGCTGAGCACGGTGCTGGCCAGCCTCCAGAACCCTGACAACAATGTGCGCGCGGCCGGCCTGGACACGTTACGCAAAGTCAAAGGCGTGGAGCAGCGGCCGGAGTTCCACGCCGCCATGGAGCAGCTACAGAACGACGCCAATCCGCGCTTGAAGCTGATTGCCGTAAGCGTGCTGCAGGGCAAGAAGCTCAGCGAAGCGTTAAAGGATGTGCAGCCCGGCTCGGTGCTGGACTTCAACTACTTCGTGGCCAAGATCGAACCCATCCTGGCGACCCAGGGTGCGGACGGCAAAGCCTGCGTCTTCTGCCATGCCAGCCACGTGATCTTCAAGTTACACCCGCCCAACGACCAAGGCGTCTTCTCCGACCAGGACAGTGAAGACAACTATAAGTACGCGATGCACGTGGTCGACATCAACGATCCCACCAAGAGCCTGATACTGATCAAGCCGACGAGACCGACCGACAGCGTCGGCAACGTCGGCGACTACCTGGCCACGCACAACGGAGGCCAGCGCTGGCACGGCAATGAGGATAGCTGGCAGTACCGCACCATCCTGGAATGGATTCGCGGCGGGAGATTAGAAACAGCAGCAGTAACGAAATAGAGGATGCGGAGGCAGTGCTGGCATCCTCCATCGGATGGATGCTCCTCGTTTCCGGGGTTCCGTCGCCACAGCTCAATCTTGTTGAGAAGGACCGAAATATAGGACAAAATAGGGACATGGACAGGCGCCAGGTCATATCGAAGCTGCGCGAACACCGGGACGAACTGACCGCCGCTGGTATCGTCCATCTGCGCGTGTTCGGTTCTGTGGCCCGAGGAGAAGCGAACGATTCGTCCGATGTCGATCTGATTGCGGAATTTGATAACAAGAAGAAGTGGACGTTGCTGGATATGGTTGGTCTTGAGAATCGCCTCTCCGAACTTCTTCAGGTCAAGGTGGACCTCACGCCCGCCGAGACAATGAAGCAGCGTGTTCGCGCGACAGCCTACAAAGAGGCAGTGCTTGCCTTTTAGAGAGCCTCTTTCCTCTCTCCGTGACATTTACGAGGCGATAGAGTCGATCGAGCGGTTCGTCCACCTGGTGGGCGCGGAAAAAGTCATGCTTTGTATCAGGGCACGACTTTAGTCGTGCCACACACTGCGCCCGATCAGGGCTTTAGCCCCTGAGGTATTGCTTTCCTACCCAGCTGCATTTTCCGCAGCCGGCTTTAGCCGCTGAGGGACGATCCCGCATCCACGCGACGCTATTTATACGTTCCGTTCGTGCGACCCAACTCATCGTGGTGTGCGCTGAGGTCGATCATGGAGCCAAACGCCACGCCGCCCAGCGGATTGGACATCATGGCCTCCCGCAGCGCCGCGTTGACTTTATCCAGGCCTTCCGCGGTCGACGTGATGTAGACAATCGTGAATGAGCCGGGTGCTTCGGTGTGGATCTCCTGGGTATCGACTTCGTATTCGCGCACCGTGCCGTCGGCGAACAGTTTCTCGAGCAACGGCACAATCAGCGTTTTGCTGAGCGTCTCCACCGCGTCGTCGGGCGCGTCCGGCTTCAATCGATAGGACGCCTCATACGTGTACCCATCCTTCACCGCACCGGGATGCCAGTTGTAGTACCGGCTGACATACACGTTATCGAAGTGATTGGTGGCGGTGGCCAGGACGGAAGTCGTCGCATCGGCAGCCTTCTCCAGCTGATCGAGCACGTTGAGCACGCCCGCCAGGGACATGGCCGACCACCAATCGTCGTGCGTGATGCCGTCCCCCTGGTGGACCAGGGTTACATCGTTGCCATAGCCCACAATGGTCCCGTCGGCCATGGCCTTGTCCATCATCTTCTGGTTAGGCGCGTAGGACTTCTCCATGTCTGCCCACTTTTCCCGGGGAATATTCCAATCCGCGACATACGTGTACAGCGCAGGTTTTGCTTTCACCTCGGACGTCTGCGCGCCTGCCTGCCCGGCCCACCCGGCGAACATCGCGAGTGCGCCCACGGCTGCGAAACCCTTCCACACTTTCCCGTTCGTCATCGTTCTTCCTCCGTAACTTAGACCAGGACCTACATTGAATATTCCTGGCCCACCGAAGTGTACAGGGGAATGTCCCGACGGGAGCAGAATTTACACGCCGGCAAATGTTTTGCGCCATAAGCGCCTATGCGCCTTAAGTCCCCTAAAGTGTCTTGGGGTGAGAACTGCCGGTTCACAATTAAGTCCCGAAGGGACGGCTGAAAGTAGCCCAGCACGCAGTGCTGGGTTGGATTTGAAAGGAAGAACCAGTCCCGCCAGGGACGGCTGAAAGTTACCCAGGACGCCAGTCCTGGGTTGCCGGTTTTTAGAAAAATAGATTTGGGAACCCAGGATTACATCCGTGGGTAATTTTCAGCCGTCCCTGGCGGGACTGGACTTAGCGCTCAACTCAACCCAGCACTGCGTGCTGGGCTACTTTCAGCCGTCCCTTCGGGACTTAATCTGACCCGGCAGTTCTCACGCAGACTCTAAAGCTCCGTTGTTTCCTAAATGTCAAGACTGCTCCATCAAGGGGGCGCACTGAGCGCACCCTGCCTACAGCACTAAGTGCACCTCGGTGCAAGGCCGGACAGGGCCGTCGTCGTGAGGCGGCGCTGGTGTAGGAATGCTTACCTCGACCGTAGTACGGTTTCCGGGCGGCGTCGAGAGCAGAAGAAGAATTCTTTGGTAACCAGGACGGTGGCTTGTTTATCGGAACCGTCTCTCTTGGCAGAGCCACCGAGCTATTTCAGCGATTTAGGTTGCGCCTGCCAACTGCGTCGAGGGATTGGACAGGGCAGCATTCCCCTCTTGCGTGACTTGCGCCTTCCGCCGGTCTCTCGTCAGGGAAATCGCCACGGCCAGCATCCAGATAAAACCCAGGTAGCGAGTGGCGGGGATCAGGTAATTCGCCGGATAAGTCACCAGGCTGAGCGACGAAAACTCACCCGCGAGCGCCACGACCATGCCCAGGAGCAACCAGCCAGCGCGGCAGAAGGCGCGCGAAGTAGCTGGTGACCGATACGCCTGCTGCCAGCAGGCCGAAGCCCACCGCATAGGCGACGCCGCCAAATAGAAAACTGAGGAAGAAGGTGGTCTTCGCCACAGGAGCTTGCACGGCAATTTCTGGCAGCGACAGAACCCATCCCAACGCTCCAGAAAGCATGAGCGCATTTGCGGCCGTGAGTCCGCCCAGAAGGGCGATGTTGGTGCCGGCGGCGCGTACGCCGAGAAAGCGCAGCTTGCTGACCAGGGTTACGGCAAAGATCCCAAAGGGAACGGCGGAGCCGAACAAGAGGAAGTTGCCAATGCGCACGGCAGCCGGATTTTGCACAAAGAACGCACTGACCACTGCGGCCGGTGCAAACGGGTTAACGTATGGCGCGCCGTGACGGAGCGCCGCTACCACTACGAGATTGGCCACGAAGATCACGATGTGGACAATCGCGAGCAGAATCAGGGAGGGACCGCGGAATTGCGGAGTCGATTTCATAATGTAATCATTTATAGTATAAATGATTAATATATGCAAGAATGTTTTATCCATGAATCACAAAGACATTGAAAAGGGACAGCCGGCATTCCTGCTTGCCCAACTCGGCGCTCATGCCGCGTCGAAGTTTGGAGAACGCCTGGCAGCGCTCGAGCTCACCCCGCCCGATGCTGGAATCCTTCGCTTGTTGCGGGTTGCTGCGGGCATCAGCCAGCAGGAACTGTCGACAAAGCTGCAAATTCATCCCAGCCGGCTGGTGGCCATTCTGGACAACCTGGAGAAACGCAAGCTCGTGGAGCGCAAACCGAACGCCAACGATCGGCGGCTCTACTCCCTGCATCTGACCAAAAACGGGGGCGAAATCCTGGAGAGGATCGGAAGGGTCGCACGCGAGCATCAGGATGTTTTGCTCGCCGCGCTGAGTGCAGAGGAGCGCGAACAATTAACCGGATTGCTGCACAGAATCGCCGATCAGCAGGGGCTCGCACGCGGTGTTCACCCTGGGTATCAGCGAATGGGAAAGACCAAAGAGGCAGAACAATGATGGTCGGGTCGACTCAGGCGGGGACAGGACGGAACGTTATCCCTGCTTCAACGATCCTATTATGTTAGTAAACGTCCTGTCTGTCCCTCCTCATGTGTCGGATGGGGGATGAGATGCATCCCCCATCGCGAGCCACACTGAGGGGCGGAGTGGTGTCATGGGATGAGAAAGATCCGTCTGTCCGCCCCTGGGGGCGTGCCAGGGAGGTCCGGCCCTGGTTGGGTTGGGTTTCAGGAATGCTGTGTTCCCGCCGTTGTTTCCATCGTGGTTTCAGTCATTGTTTCAGTTTTGGGCGGCGGCTAAGTCCTTTGTTTTACGAAGATGGCCAAATTTAATTTTTCCCGCCCCCATAAGATACTTAGGGGACCACTGCGTCCGTAGCTGATTGGTTTCCCGGCAACGCCCCAAATCAGGCGCCGGTGAAGGTTTTCCTGGAGGTCGTGACGCCCAGATCGAACTTGGCGCGGCGCAAGGTCGTCGTGCAGACACCGTCCTGTTGGGCGGCAAATTCGACGGGGCGTGTGGGTGAAGGGGCCGGGGAAGGTCGAATTGCCGATGCGCGGTCTAAAGATAGTCATCCAAGGCCTCCGTCAGCGGATAGGATCCGTCTGCGATGGAGCGGTGTGCCGACTCGATGGATGGGTGCTTTTTCATTTTTGAGCGCACTTGTCCGTTCCGCATCTTGCGGGTCATTGGGTTACCTTGGGGGTTCCATTGGGGAAGGAGAGGCTCGAGTAAGTTGGAGGCTCTTAGTTGGGACGGTATTACGGATTCGCTTGGGCGTCCAGAGCGGTTAGAAAAAAAGATGAGGAAAAGCGGGGGGTAAACTACTTAGCGTGGACTTGTGCTTAGGCCCAACGCGGCGGGCGATGCCTGGAGCTCGGCGTTGCTTCGCGGATGGGGAGATTTCCTTCAGGGACATTCCCGTCGCGACGAATTTCCGCGGTGTTCACCCTGGGTTTCAAGCGAATGGGAAAGACCAAAGAGGCAGACCAATGATGGTCAGGTCGATTCTGGCGGGGACAGCAGACGGAACGTTATCCCTGCTTCAACGATCCTATTAAGTTAGTAAACGTCGCTTCTGTCCCTCCTCATGTCAGTGGGTTGGGTTTCGCCTGTCCCTGGGATTTCGGAAGTGATAGCGTCAACAAAGGTCGGTCTCAGGGAGGGTGCGCTCATGCCGGTCGATCTAAGAAACGCTACCGCGCTGATTGCACGCTTGGGGTGGGTGTCCTCGCCGGCATTCTGATCGGCACGGGACTTGCAGAATACACAGCCAAAGGCTTGCCGGAGATTTCCTGGACCCTGCGCTTCCAACTGGAAGACCGCCTCTTTGCGAAAGCGATGCCTCCCCTTATGCTGGGCACTCTTCTGGCCCTGGTGGCGGCCTGCGTGTTGGGCCGAGGCGGATCGCGCGTGATGCTTGGCGCCGCAGTCCTTTGCATGCTTCTCGTTCTCGTGATCACCGTCGGCTTTGAGTTGCCGCTGAATAAGCGGATCCAGTCCTGGACCGCGGGTTCTGCTCCAGCCGACTGGACTCGGGTTCGAGATCTGTGGCTGAAAAGACATCTGTTGCGAACGATCAGTGGTACAGCCTCCTTTGTATGCGCGCTTGTATCGCTTGTCCTTTAGAAAAGACGATTGCCGGCGGCCTGGCTAATTCTTACTACCAATCGGTTGCCCCATCGCGTGAACGGCCCGGCGTCGCACGACTTGCCCTGCGCGATGGTCGGGAGCATCCTTAAAAGGTGATGCCGCGCCCTGCCAAGCCGAAGCGGAAGCCGCCGCATTCGTTTGTCGTGGAGGCGCTCGCGCCCCTGAATCCTGAGGTGCGCCGGATGTTCTCCGGCTTCGCAGTCTATGTGGGCGACCGGCTCGTCTTGATGCTGCGAGATCACAACAAGTCTGCCAGAGACAATGGCGTCTGGCTCGTTCTTTCGGAAGGAACCGATCCGACCGATCAGGGCCTTCGCCGGGAGTTTCCTTCTCTCCGTAAGATTGAATTACTTGGAAATAAGATCGGGCATTGGCTTGTCATTCCCAGTGACAGTCCTGATTTTGAGAAGGAGTCGCTCCATGCGTGCGATCTGCTGATGCGCCACGATGTGCGGCTGGGCCGCATCCCTCAGTCAAGACGGTAGCGCCGGTAGTCTGACCAGTGATAGGGGCAGTCCCGTCTGGTCACGAATTTTGGTCTGGTCACGAATTTTGGTCAAACCCAATCCCAAATAAAAGTGACCCCTAGCTGGATCACTTCCACAAATAGCGCTGTGCACTGCTTCTTCCCGCTAAATCCGTTGGTCGGCGTTCGTATACCTCTCTTCTCGACCGCAGACAGCCCAAACCGTTTGCCTGGCTTCATATCAACACCACCCTTTAGAGAACAAATTCATATCAGATGGTGTTGCATCGACCTATTGAGACCACCGCGTTAGTTAGGAGTTGAGTAGGATCGTCCACCTGGAAACGCCGTACGCTGGTTGGGCGCAAAACCTCGGACGCCAGGAATTCAAGGTGATACCATCGCGTCCAACGAACATGACCAGACTGCGCTCTCTTCCGCGATCTGAAACCACTCCATGTGGCGAATTGTCTTCGCGGCTTCGGCGACAGCGGCCTTCGCCGCTTCGGCAAAGCTCACGGGCGATGTTCCTACCAGTTCGGTGATTTTGTATGTTCCGGCCATGTCTCAGATTCTCCTCGCGACATAAATTCTACGAACACTAGGACAGTCTAGGGCCTCACCCTGGGACGCACAAGTTAGAATAGCCGCAGGTTAGGGAACTTGTCCGATTTCCCCGTTTACCCTTCCAGCGGCCTCTGAGCAGACTTCTTCAGAGCGCCCCAGGTGAACGGATCCGCCGCTGGTGTGAAGTCGTAGCAATTCTCCGCCAGAGCCGAGTGTGCCGCGCAAGGCGCTGTGCGAGGCCGTGCCAACTACGCGCAATGGAATGCTGGAATCGACGCTTCCGCCGGAGGTAGAGGCATCCACCTCCAGATTTACCGCCGGGTCAATTTTGGTATAAATGGTCCCCCCCGAGGTCTCGATCACACCGCCATGTGCGTTCCCCTTGCTGAAGGTCGCGTGTATCGATCCTCCCGAGGTATGGGCATTGACCCGGCCTGTGACCTGGTCGATATAAATCGACCCACCGCCGGTGTTTGCCGTGAGTTGGCCGTCGACGGAATCCGCCTCAATTCCTCCGCCAGATGTTCCAATATCGGTTTCGCCTTGGATCTGCTCGGCCTTGATGTGTCCGCCAGAGGTATGCGCACGCAACATTCCCTTCAAGTGTGAAACTTCGATAGAACCACCCGAGGTCTTCAAGTCGGCGTCGCCCGACACCGAATAGACGGTGATACCCCCGCCGCCGGTTCTGATTTCGAGCGTGGTTGTCTTGGGAACTCGAATTTTGTAGTCGAGCCACTCGAACCAGAAGTCAAAGAGATGCCAGGAACGCCGGCGCGCCTTGACCCGCACCATTCCAGGATTCTCCTCGAAACTGAAATCGATCCTGTCTTGAACATCGTCGCGATTGCTGGTAACCAGGACAATCGCCTCGGGCCGATCGCTGCCCATGACAGTCACGCTTCCTCGTCCGCATCAGGACAAAGCGGCCGTTCGGGTCCAGCTTTAGCGTCTTCGCAAGCTGGGAACCGGCCCACGTGGGAACGGTCAGAATGAGTATCCCTGCGGCAATCAAGCATGCCCTGGCTGCTCGCGAGTTCATGAAACGCTCCTGGAGTTCGTTGGCTTAACAACCAGTACGTTCGAAACCCGGACTTTGTTACACGAGTAACGGGGAGAAGTATGCGCGTCCTCGCCGAAATCGTGAACTCTAGACTCACGAACGATTCCGCCTTCTCCGTGCTGCGCAACGATCAATCCTCAGCGAACTCAGGCGCAAAGGATGGGAACTGCCG
The DNA here is from genome assembly GCA_963788515.1 of uncultured Acidobacteriaceae bacterium. GTDB lineage: Bacteria > Acidobacteriota > Terriglobia > Terriglobales > Acidobacteriaceae > PALSA-350. Next base: position 36,226 of record CAWBGZ010000010.1, on the reverse strand, counting down.
TGATCCGAACCCTGGTAAGAGCTTTGTCATAGGGACCTGTCGCGCGATAATCAACCCACGATATGGACACACTGAAAATGGCGCAGCCGCAAACAAGTTCCTTCGCGCGCGACACGAGCTGGACGCAGCAAGTTCCGCAGAGCAAGCGATTGAACTGCATTGCGGCGGCCGAGGAAGTGTTTGCTCAGGCGGAACAGAAACTGGCGCAGGTCGAAAAGACCGGCCTCGACCGGGCGGAGATCCGCGTCGCGGCGTTCATGCCGCGGCTGCCGAACGTGGAAGTCGACCGTGGCTCCCGCCGGTACGCCAGCTATATGGCGAAGAAATTCCGGCAGCACGGCCTGGATTTTCGCGTCGAGGAAGCGCACAGCGCCGACGCCCTGGAACTGCTGCTGATGGGCGCGCAAGTCAACGAAAAGATCTACGGGACATTTATCTTCTTCCCGGCGCCGTTCGGCAAGACCGAGGACTATTTTCTGCGGCGGGTGCGGCCGGAGAAAGACATCGAAGGGCTCACGGTCGAGAACACCGGCCGCATGTCGCTGAACATCAAGACGCGTCGACGAAGAAGAGAAGTACGAAGGCGTGGTGCCCTGCACGGCAAAAGCGATTCTCACTCTGCTGCACCAGCACGGGGAGATCAAGAACATGTTTCCGCGCGATGCCCGGCAGAGCGGTCCCACGGTGGCGATCTGCAATAGCTCGCCGCGCATCGGCATTCCGCTGCAAAGCATGCTGATGCGGATCGGGGCCACCGCGCTGATGATTCATCCGCAGACGCGGCCGGAAGACCGCGAAGCGTATCTCAAGACCGCCGACATCATCGTGACCGCATTTCCGGCGCAGTCCGAGGCGGATTTGGTGCGCAACGTGAAAGACGGCGCAGTGATCATCGACTGCTCCACCGAAGGAAACCTGCACGCGGACGTGCTGCGCAAAGCCGCCTATCTATCGACCCACGACAATCACCTGGGCCAGATTACGACCGCGCTTGCGCTGTACAACACCGCCCTGTGCGCGCTCTGGCAGCGCGGGATGAAGGCATAGCGCATGCTGGGCCGGCGAGCTGACCTCGCAAGGGCGAAAATCCTAATACGGAAAACGAGCAGCGTAAACGAACGCCGGGAAAGTGAATCCTAAAAATGTTGGGGGCCAGAAGGGGAGTCTGGCCCCCAAACGTGCGAACGACAACGCACCGCTACTTCTTGGCTTGCAGGACCGGAACTGCCTCCGCGTTGCGTGCTTCCTCGGTGGACCCTCCCCGGGCGAGAGCGCGGTCGTAGATGAAGACCTCTCCCAGTTCGGCTACTCGGAACGAATGAACCACCCGATGCCCTCCCCGGCTGGCGACGAGCAGAGCGCTTCCGCCCTTTCCACTGTCTTCAGCGATCCCGGACGACACGAACGCGACGGGCTGGCCGTTTGCCGCGTTTCGGATCGAAGCGATGCATGGTTCCGTGATGTTATCCAACGCGATCACATAGTCGCCGGCCGGAAGGAGCGCATCGCCCCACTTGATTTCGTGCTGCAGCGTGAACTTGCCGTGAAACGCCGACTGAGCATTGGCTGAGCCAGCGATCAGACAAGCTGCCAGAAGCGCGGCCGCAAACAGCATTGCCTTGATTGAGTTTTTCCCGATTTTCGAATTCATTGTCGTTTCCTCCTTGCAGTTGGCCGAATGCGTCTTCGCTGCCTGCCGACGTCCGCATCGTGCCTTCACCCTATACAGCGAGAACCAACGGCAAACTGGCTCACGCGAATCGAAGATTTCCCGGGTCGCGGCGCGCTCCGCGCCCAGGCTGAATCGCTTCCCATCGCACAACGAATTGACTTTGCCTATCTGGAGCGTTATCTTCCGGTTAACCTCCGGCAACTGATTCTTGGAGGGAGAAGGATATCTGCCCCGCCTTCTCCACGCGGACCAATGGAAGGGCGCACCTACGTGACCCCGGAACGCTGGCAGGAGGTCAAGAGAGTGCTCGCGTGCGCTCTCGAACGGCCGGCGCCAGGCGAAAGACGCGCTTATCTCGACCAGGTTTGCGCCGAGCCCGCCCTGCGCCGTGAGGTCGAGTCGCTACTTGCGGCGCACGAACAGGCGGAGAGTACCTTCATGGGGCAGCCCTTCGAGGGAACCAGCGACACGTTGAAGAGCGGCACCAAGCTAGGGCCGTACGAAATCCTCGCGCGCATCGGTGCGGGCGGCATGGGCGAGGTGTATCGGGCGCAAGATGCGCGCCTGGGTCGCAGTGTTGCCATCAAGATTCTACCGGCAGAATTCTCCGCTGACAGTGATCGGTTGCACCGCTTCGAGCGGGAAGCGCGCTCGGCATCCGCCCTCAACCACCCCAATATCGTTACCATCTACGAACTCGGACAGGACGGTTCCAGTCACTACATTGCGATGGAACTGATAGAGGGAAAGACGCTGCGCGAGTTGCTTGCCGCCGGCTTGCTGCCCATACGAAAAGCAATTGAAATTGGGATACAGATTGCGGAGGGACTGGCCAAGGCGCATGAGGCGGGCATCGCGCATAGGGACATAAAGCCAGCGAACCTAATGGTCTCCCACGATGGATTCGTCAAGATCCTGGACTTTGGACTGGCGAAGGTCGGGGCGACCAGCCGGACTTGTCGACTGTTGAAACTCGGCCTGAGGCGCAGACTCGACCGGGGCTGATTCTAGGAACGCCGGAATACATGTCACCGGAGCAGGCCAGCGGTGGCCGACTGGATTACCGGTCGGACCAGTTCTCGTTCGGCTTGGTGCTCTATGAGATGGTGACCGGAAAGCGCGCCTTTCGGAGAAGCACAGCAGCGGAGACGCTGTTGTCTATTCTCGGGGAACAACCCGAACCGATCGGTGTGCAAAACCCTGACGCTCCCGAGCCGCTGGGTTGGGCCATCGAGAGGTGCCTGGCGAAAGAGCCCGATAAGCGCTACGCCTCTACCCGGGATCTCGCACGCGAACTTGCAGCCATACGCGACCGTTTCTCGAAAACGCCGGCGAAGCAAGTGGAGATCCGCCCGGCCAATATTCCTGCGCAGCGCACTGAGTTTGTGGGGCGAGAAAAGGAAGTAGCCGCCGCAAAAGAACTGCTGCTGCGTCCCAATGTGCGTCTGGTGACGGTGACGGGTCCGGGAGGGATCGGCAAAACACGTCTTGCAGTGGAGGTGGCGAACCGTCTATTCGAATCCTTTCCCAGGAAGGATTTATTTCGTCCCCCTTTCCGGGCTGAGCGACCCGGGCTTGATCGTTTCCTTGATCGTTCAGACGTTGGGGCTCCGGGACGACGGAGGTCAGTCGCCGCTCGAAATACTCAAGAAGAATTTACAAGATTCTTCGCGTTCGACCAATGCTGTTGCTGTTGGACAATTTCGAGCACCTGATTCAGGCGGCACCTACCGTGGCGGAACTGCTGGCCGCGGGCCCCAATATCAAGATTCTGGTAACGAGCCGCGCAGCGCTGCACGTGTACGGAGAGCACGAATTTCCCGTACCGGCGCTTGCCGTACCGGATATGCGCTCCGTGCCTCCGGTTGACGTGCTTTCACGATACTCCGCGATCGCTCTATTCGTACAACGTGCTATCGCCGCCAAGCCGGACTTTGAACTTAACTCAGAAAACGCCCCCGCCATCATCGAGATTTGCGCCCGGTTGGATGGTCTACCTCTCGCGATCGAACTCGCAGCCGCGCGAGTCAAAGTACTTTCGCCCTCCTCCATGCGAACACGCCTGGCCAGTCGGTTGCAGCTATTGACCGGCGGCGCGCGGGACTTGCCGCAGCGACAGCACACGCTTCGCGCTACTATCGATTGGAGCCACGATCTGCTGAGTCCTGCCGAACAAGGCTTTTCCGACGATTATCGGTGTTCGTCGGCGGATGCACTCTGGAGGGCGCAGAAGCCGTGTGCGACACCAAAGGCGATCTCGATTTAGACGTGCTCGACGGTATGGCTCCCTCGTGGATAAAGTCCTGGTGCAGCGGGTCGAGCAAGCGAACGGTGAATCGCGGTTCGGGATGCTGGAAACGATTCGCGAATACGCTCTGGAAAAACTGGAAGTAAGCGGGGAGAAGGTCCTAACGAAGCGCAGCCAAGCCGCCTACTGCCTGGTGCTGGCAGAAGAGGGCCTACAGAGCAGAGCGGCGCGGAAACAGCGGAATGGCTGGAACGGTGCGCATTGGAACACGACAATTTTCGCGCGGCTCTCGAGTGGCTGACGGAAACCGGAGATGCAGAGTGGGGTTTGCGTCTCGGCACGGCCCTGTTTCGCTTCTGGGAGGTGCGCGAGTATCTCGCCGAAGGCAGGGACAGGCTCGCCAAACTCCTCAAGATCGCGGGAGCGGTAGCTCCCTCGAAGCGCGAGCGCGCGCTGTTTTCGCCGCGGGCGCGCTCGCCGGCGCGCAGGGAGATTACGCCTCGTCGGATGCGCTCTTGAGGGAGAGTCTAGAGATCGCGCGTCAGTTGGGTGACAAACAGGGAGCTGCGGTCTCTCTAAACGCGTTGGCGGTGATTGCTCAGGATGGGGCGATGTCGCGGTTGCGGACTCTCTTGTTCGAGGAAAGCCTGGTGCTGTGGAGAGAATTGGGTGACCAGAAGGCCGTCGCTAGTTCTCTTAGTAACCTGGCGAATGTCGTCAAATTGCAGGGTGACCACAATCGCGCTCGGGCGCTGTACGCCGAGTGTCTCGCGATCTTCCAAGGACTGGGAGATCGGATAGGCGTTGCCTGGTCACTAAACCACCAGGGAGATGCCGCCCGCGATCAGGGTGACTCCGCAGCCGCGCGGACATTGTACGAGCAGGCCCTGGCACATTTTCGCGAACTCGACGACCGCTGGGGCATTGCAAGCACGCTGGCTGACCTGGGAAACTTGGCGAGGGAACAGCGGGATTGCCCTAGGGCGAAATCTCTTCACGGCGAAAGCCTGAGGATTTTCCAGGAACTGGGGCATAAGCGTGGAATTGCCCGCCTATTGGAGTGTTTCGCGTGCTTGGCGGCGGCTCAACTCCAAGCAGAGCGTTCGCTGCGGCTGGCAGGCGCGGCGCTGCGCTGCGCCAGAACATTGGCGCTCCTCTCACACCTGCGGAACAAAGCAAACTAGAAGCCATGCGTCTCCCGCACGGAACTCATTGACCAACACTGCAGGTGCAGCGGCTTGCGGCGGAAGGTCGGGCTATACCGGTCGAAACGCCATCGAGGAAGTGCTCATACCAAGAGACAGCCTCTCCCTCGTGTTAGCGCACGGGGACCTAGACGGGCTGACGCTCACGGTGAAAGAAAGCGGATACTGCTGCAGGCCCAATCAGCGGCTATTCCGCGCTTGCGGGTCGACGAGCCGACGGCACGGCGGAGACGCGATTGGCAGGAAAGCCCGCGCGCCTGGCGTGCTCCTGAATGGTGGCCTCGTCCGGAGTGAGGTCAGACGCAGTACACCTTGTCCGCCGGCTACGTAGCTATGCAACGCCACTCGATCTCGGAACCCATTCCCTTCAGAACGCCGACCGACTTCTGGGCGATTTCCCGCCATTGGGCGTCGGATAGATCGTCTTCCTGCTCCCGGGACTTCGCGTTCAATGACGATTTGGGCATGCGCGACCCTCCGATGCGCAAGGATGCTAGCACGCGAGCTCAAGTGGCTTCAACAACGTGTCCGAAGCGTGCCGGCGCCGAAGATACTGGAAGGGCGCACACTCGCTACGAGAGGTGTGGTCGTCTTCGTTTCAGCGTAGACCTAAGTGATAAGCAGCGGGCGTCTCCACCCGGCGATGGCGAAGGCGGCGCGGCTTTTCCAAACCCGGGCTCACGACACGAATATGCAACCGATCCGCGAGCGGTCGCCGACGCTTCGCAGCATGTACGCCTTGCGCAACATCACGCGAACGGGGGGCAAAATCGGCACGTGAAGGATAGCGCTAAATTGGTTGGGCAAATCCTCCGGCTTATCGAATTGTAGCGCCACGCCACCATAGCTCAAATCGATGACCTTGGCTGTTTTCTGTTCCGCTTCGCTGAGCAGGGCATAAGCCTTCGTTCCAGCAAGCGATACGCGCTCCCATTTGCGGTGCTCGCTGCGCGCCTCCGGAAGGGGCACGACGCTCGGCTTTGCCGGCGGAACAGCGGGAGGCTGGGGCGGGGACGGCGCCGCACCGGCATCGGGGGGCGTCTCGGGCTCGATAAGAATCACTCGATGGGAAGCGCGACCAGAAGATTTCAAGGCGTACAGCCTTTGATCCGCGGTGCCGAGGAGTTCGCTCCTCTGATCGCCATCCTGGGGATAGACCGCAGCGCCGAAATCCAGGGTCACTCCAATATTCAGATTCAGGGGAAGGAGTTCGACTTCGTATTGCGACCGCACGCGACGGCATAGAGTGACTGCTTGCTCGGAATCCGTCCGCGGCAAAAGCAATGCGAATTCGTCTCCTCCGATCCGAAACGCTGAGTCAGAAGCGCGCAGCGTGGTGCGCAACGTCGTGGCGGCTATTTTCAGCACATCATCGCCTCGCAGGTGGCCGTGGCGATCGTTTACTTCTTTGAGCTTGTGCAGATCGAGGATTACAATTGCCAACTGCTCGTTGTACCGCCTGGCGCGAATCAGTTCCTTATCTAAATATTCATCGAAAAGCCGCCTGTTGTAGAGGCCGGTCAAAGAATCGGTTGCGGCATCGACTTGCAGCCTCTTGAAATCGTCATACTCCATCACGACGGGAACGCGCAGCAGGCCCTCAGAGGAAAGCACGTCCAACAGTGCCGCTTTCCAGGAGGTTTTCTTTCCAAGGGCCGTGAATTCGGCGCGCCGCTGGAGAATTCGAGACCAGAAATCGCTGCTCTGAGTCTCGGTCAAATCGAGCCGAGTAAGAGTCCTGAAAAGCTGCTTGAGAAACTGTGCGCGCGCAGAGTCGTCGAGGCCTTCGAGGGTCTCGATCAACAGTTCGAATATAGAATCTTCAGCCGCTGGCCGCGGCTGGAAAGCGTCGCCAGGTTGGGGCATGAACGGTTAGTTCCGAGTTACTCTCAGCCTACCTCGCATAAGGTGGGCAGATTACGGGGGCAGAATAGATTCTAGCAATGGTTAGGCCATTCTGCGTACAACTTAGGGGCCGATTCGGGGTTATAAGTCTATTGTGGGGGGCTGTCAATTTTGTGGAAGGGCACCAGCAACGACATCTCCCGTCGGGACAGAGGGAGAGAGGGAAACCGATTCCACTTTTCAGTCCGCGGGAAGCGTGAGACCGGCGAGCCAGCTAGCCGAGCGGCTTCGTAAATTCAACGCCGGCCAAGTACACATCCCCTGCTTCCCGCTGCCGCATCACCTTGGCCTGGAATGGCGCCATGCCGGCCGGCACCAATCCTGACGAGGTTATCGAAGGTGCCGGAATAGTGAGTGTCACAAAGCCGTTGAGTTCAAGCGCGCGAGGACTGGCGATGAAGGCTCCTAAGCCGCTTATATCCAGCGTCTTGCCGAGCTCGATGAACTGCTCACCTTGCGGATCCTTGCCTCTGACGAAAAGCGGCACTTGCAGCTGGATCCGAGGAGAGCGGCGACGTTCCTCCGCTAATGAGGCAAGATCGGCGCTCGATCGCACAAGAGTTTTCCTGTCGGCCATAGGCTTTAGTATTAGTACTCGGGCGGACGCGGTTTCTCAGTTGCAAGTTAGAACGCATAAGCGATGGTTTTTATAAGTCTATATATCTCAGCAGTTTGAAAAATGGCGGGTGCTCATTTGGGGGGCGTCGAGACGCCCAGACGGTGCAATTTGCGGCAATTCATTTCCACCATTGTGAAAAGTGGGACGCATTTACCATTGACACCCCCTAATCCCTTTGCGAGCATACGTGTCCGACCCCACTTTAGGCTCTAAACAGAGGGGTGTCTTCGACTGGATCGATCACCAACGGAGCGCACTTTGTCGGAGAACATGATTGTGGAAAAGCAGGCGAGCGGAGCCGCGACCTTCCAACTGGTTGCGAGCCTGCTGGACGCTTTGGACCGCCCTCTTCTGGTATCGGATCGCAGCGGCCAGGTGCTGTTCGCGAACCTGCACGCTCAGGATGCCTTGGCTGCCCGCAACCTAAGTGCTGCCGGGGAACTGAACCTTTTCCGAGATTTGCTGCGGGTCGACCGCAAGGGAATTATCGGCCAACTGGAGGCCGGCGAGCAAGAAATCGACCTTCCACTGGATCACTCGTCCGGGAAATTCCGCGCGCGAATTCGCTGGCTGCCGGAACCTGATTGGTTGGCAGTCTTCGTCGAGCCATCGGGATTGGACGCGCCGACCGACGAAGCGGAAATGCGTCAAACCGTGCAAGAACTGATGCAGGAGCGGGAAATTACCTACCGCAATCTGCTTGCGGCATACCTTCGTCTCCAAGAAGCCAATCGCCAAAAGACCGTCTTTCTGGCGTCGGCCGCTCACGAACTGAAAACGCCGCTGGCCGTCATGAAGGGATATTACGAACTCTTGCTTACCGGCTCTCTCGGGAAACTCAGCGAGAAGCAGACGGACATTTTGCGAGAGTCAAAAGAGAGCTGCGATCGGCTGGTGCGGCTTGTGTCGATGTTTCTGAATTATTCCGCGCTGGAGAGCGGTAAACTTGTCCTGCAGCTCCGGGAGAACGACTTGGGAGACTGCATCCGCGATCTTGCGGGTCGATGGCAGGATGCGTTTCAACGCAGCGGTGTCCAGCTGGATGTGCGGCTCGGTCCGGGGTTGCCGCCATTTAAGTTCGACTATCAGAAAGTGCAGCAGTGCATCGTGAATCTGCTCGACAATGCGCTGAAGCATTCGGCGGCGGGAGGCTCGGTTACGCTGGCAGCGGAGTTGCACTTTTGGGAGCGGCGAATCAGCGAAGGAGCCACGCCCAATGAGAGGCGTCGCGACCGGGGCCAGCGTCCGAATAGCGCGCTGATCTCGATCGCCGACACCGGCAAGGGAATCGCGGCGGAATTTCACCAGGAAATTTTCGAGGAATTCGTGCGGGTCGATCCGTCGTCGTCCGGGATGGGATTGGGCTTGGCGATCACGAAGCGACTGATACAGGCGCATCGCGGGAAAGTATGGGTCGACAGCGAGGTGGGGCGCGGAAGTTCGTTTTCGTTTCTATTACCCATTCACGTGGAGTAAGGAAAGATAATTTCGAGGGATGATCATGGCCGGGAAGCAAAAAATCATGGTGGTGGATGACGAACCGAGCATTCGGAAATATCTTCGAACGCTGCTCGAGGTCGACGGGTTCGAGGTTGAGACTTTACCGAACGGCAAGGAAGCGTTGAAAGAGGTAGGCGCCGGATCGCGTCCCGACTTCATCATCCTCGACGTGCTGATGCCCGAAATGGACGGTCTGGAGACACTGCGGCAGCTAATGCAGATGGACCGCTCGCTCAACGTCATCATGCTTTCCTGCGCCAACGAAGTCACCACCGTCGTCGAGGCCATCCGCCTCGGCGCGCTCGATTACCTTACCAAGCCGTTTGAAAAGCCCGAACTCGACGCCGCCTTTCTGAAGTGCCAGCAAAAGCAGCAGCTTCGATCAGAAAATCAGGCCCTTCGCGAATATTGCGAGGCGCTGACCGAGGACATCTCGTTTCTGGCCGCCAGTCCTCAGATGCTGAAAATACGCCAGCAGATTTTGCAGATCGCTCCCGTGGACGTGCCCATTTTTATCAGCGGCGAGAGTGGCGTCGGGAAGGAAGTTGTGGCGCGAATGGTCCACCTTCGTTCGAAGCGCCAGCACCAACCCTTTATTAAGGTGAACTGCGCGGCGCTACCCGGAGAGTTGCTGGAATCCGAACTTTTCGGCTTCGAGCAAGGCGCCTTCACCGGTGCGGTTCGCGCAAAACCCGGTAAATTCGAACTGGCCAACAAAGGCACTATTTTCCTGGATGAGATCGCTGAAATGAGCCCGCACTTGCAAGCCAAGTTGCTGCACGTCTTGCAGGACGGCCAATACTCGCGCCTCGGAGCACGCGCGGTGGTGAATGTGGACGTCCGGGTTCTAGCCGCAACGAATATGGATGTCAAGGAGGCCATGAAAACGGGCCGCTTCCGAGAGGACCTCTACTATCGATTGAATGTGCTTTCTCTTCATATCCCGCCGCTCCGCGAACGCATTACGGAAATCCCGCTGCTGTTCCGTCATTTCCTGGTCAAGTACAGCGAAAAATACCAGAAGCAAGCACCCGACCCTTCCAAAGCCTTGCTGGAAGCGGCTGCGCGATATCCTTGGCCGGGAAACCTCCGCGAACTGGAAAATTTCGTGAAGCGCTACGTAATTCTCGAAGACGATGCGGGCAGCTTCCGTGAACTCCTGGAGATGACAGGACAACAGCAGCGAATGCCTGTGCAGCAGGACGCTCCCCCGCCGAAGGAACAAGGACTCAAAGCTCTGGTTCGAGGCCTGAAGGACGAGGCGGAGATGGAAGCAATCGCCGGCGCCCTGGAAAAAACGAATTGGTGCCGCAAAGACGCCGCGCGGATGCTGGGAATCAGCTACAAAGCTCTGCTGTATAAAATGCGCCAGTTTAATCTCGACTCTGGCCGAGGCTCCCGTTCCTCCGCCGCGAAGGAAGCGGCGAAGGCAGCGAAGGAGGCAGCGGCGAAAGAGGCCGCGGCACAGACTTCAGCGCTGAAGGACGGCCCGCCAATTCCAGCTATTCGCGATTGATTTCGGTAGAAGTTCGTACCGAAGGGGCGAGGCAGTACTGGGCGGTTGAAGTAGTCCGGTACGCTTCCAGGGAGTACCTATCTGGAACACAGGGAGCGAAATAGGCTATCCTTTTCGCCGCCGCTTAGTTTATATTCCCGTCCGAAAACATGCCTGACGTAAAGCGCCTTTGTGCGCGTTGCGAATGCGGTGATCCAGGGTCAAGTTTTCGTTATCGCTGAAGGAGTTTCTTTGCATCGCTTTATTTCGGGTCGCCTGCGCAGGGCTCTGGGCCATCGCGAGGGCGAAGCGAGGTTTGGAACAGCGATTGCTGCCCAGTCGGGGGACCGCTGTGCACTTCAATCCAGTCCTGAAGGAGCATCAGGGATGACGGAACGTCGCATGGCGCGCCGCTACGATCTATCGCTTCCGGTCAATATACGGTTGCCCATCAATCTCGAGCCCAAATCGGACAGCGGCCAGACCCGAGACATTTCCACGCGCGGTGTCTACTTTACCGCTCACAAGGATCTCGCTCCGGGCACTGAACTCGATTTCACGCTCACTCTGCCTGCCGAGATTACCCGTGGTTCGGAAGTTTTCGTCCGCGCGCATGGACGCGTTGTGCGAGTGGATAGGCGCTCCGACGACAATCACGAGACGATTGGCGTGGCGGCCGTCATTGAGCGCTATGACATCGTGCGAGGAGAGGGCGCTCGCATTTAAGTAATTTGCACCCCGCATCGCATTGCACTCTTCCTGCTGCGCACCAGAGACGCTCCAGCTTCGCCCCGCTCGGGCGAGGAAAGGCGGTGCCCGCAGTTAGGAATGACCCTTCCTCTAAGTGCCAACCGTTTTCAGGCAACTGCTATCTCCTCCGGTTCACCTGACGGTCGTCAACCACGAATCGGTCTCCAATCACGAACCTTTCGAAAGAGAAACAAACATAAGGGCTTGTGGCGCAAGAGGGCTGGATCGCACAACGATTCGCGCAATCGACCCAGATCTTGGTTTGGTTGCAGGTGTGCTAGGAGGTGGCTGGGGGAGGTTCTATACTGGGGCACGTTGCCACCACCTAAATGGTTTCTTCTGCTCAAGCTAGGTCCCGAAGCCGCCGCGGTCGAGTTGCCCCCGGAGCAAGTCTACTTCGGACCGTCAGCCACCATGCAGGCGGTGCGGCAAAGGGTGGATCGTGCCGCCGGTCTGAACGTTCCCATTCTGATTCTCGGCGAAAGCGGCACAGGCAAAGAAGTGCTCGCGCACTTCATCCATAGCCGCTCGCCCTGGAATCACGGCCCTTTTGTGAAGGTCAATTGCCCAGCCATCCCCGGAACACTGCTGGAAAGCGAACTATTCGGCTTCGAGAAGGGCGCATTCACCGGAGCCCACGCCGCGAAGCCCGGCCGCATGGAAATGGCCGAGGGCGGCACGCTCTTCATGGACGAAATCGCGGAGCTCGATTCGAGCCTTCAGGCGAAACTGCTGCACGTTTTACAGGACGGCCATTTCACTCGCATCGGCGACCACGAGGAAAGACGCATGGGCGCGCGCGTGGTCTGCGCCACCAACCGTTTGCTTCAACGGGAGATCGCGAATGGCAGCTTTCGCGCGGATCTTTTGTATCGCATCAACGTAATCACGATCACTCTTCCATCCCTGCGCGAGCGCCGCGAGGACATCCCCTATCTGGTCGAGTATCTCCGAAATCAATTTAATCGGCGCTTTGAACGACGATGCCGCCCCGCTATCGCAGGAGACCGTTGCATCTTCTGCAGCAAAGAGACTGGCCTGGGAACGTTCGTGAGCTGGAAAATTCGCATTGCCCGGTACGTCGTCCTCGGGTCCGAGGAAACTTTTTACGGCGAGCGCGTCGATCGGCATCCGGCGCACATCATCTACGAACCTAACGCCGATGGCCATATCCCTTTAAAGCGCATCGCTCAGCAGGCGATTCGGCGGATGGAGCACGACGTGATCCTTCGCGTCCTGCAAGCCAATCACTGGAACCGGCGCAAGGCGGCCCAAGTGCTGAAAATCAGCTATCGCGCTCTGCTCTACAAAGTCCGCCAGGCAGGTTTGCCAGCGAAGCATCCCCGGCAAATTGGACAAACCGACCTGGAACTCTCGCAGCCGGCCGGGCCACCGATCGGCAAAGCAGTGGCGCGAGGAACACCCTAGCTCCTTGCCTATCGCTGAGTACGACCCCCGTGCCTGTTATGAAATTCGATCTTGAGTCCGCCTTGCCCCTTCCCGGTAATTCGGCTAGCCTGATTGAAACATGTCGAAATCGAATGGCAAATCGAGCCTGAAGGTCTGCCTGCTCTCGCCGCACCCGATGGTCTTGGACGAATTCCACCGGCTGCTCGAGGATTCTGGCTTCCAGATCACGTCCAAGCATCTGACCTCGATGCTGGCACCGGACTTGCGCAATTTGGACGTTCCTCGCGCCTCGGTCTATGTTGTAGACGCCCACGCAGCGCGACAGGCGACCGGGGCTTTGCTGGGCAACATCCTGGAGCGCTATTCCGGCGCGCGCATACTGGTGGTGGGAGACAAGCTGAACGAAGCCGACAGCTATTCCTTGCTGCGCCTAGGGAGCGAAGGGGATACTGAGTTACGCAGAAGCCCGGGACCAGCTTTCCCGCGCTCTTCCGCAGGTAGCCGCGGGCGGCATTTGGGTTCCGCGGCCAGTTCTTTCCCGGTTCGTGGATTCGATCCTGAGCAGCACGCATGGACGGCGCCTGCGCGTGGACTCTCCCAATGAACTCAGCCGCCGCGAGCAAGAGGTTCTCAGCAGCCTGCTCGAAAACCTGGCCAATAAAGAAGTGGCGGAGCGCCTCCACATTTCCGAGCGTACCGTGAAATTTCACGTATCGAACTTACTCGCCAAGTTCGGCGTCCGTCGCCGCGCGGATCTGATCCTCCTCTGCTATCAGCGTCGCAACGCCGTGGGGATATCGCAGCCCTAATCCAGTTCCACACCTCCCTCGCCTCCGAAGGACCGTCAGGTTCGCTGCTATAATTTCCCTCGCCTTACGTGGCTGCCCGCAAACACCATGGCCACATTCTCTATTGAAAACTTTGGCTGTCGCGCGACGGACGCCGACGCAGCGGCCATCCGCCACGAGCTGCTGAATTCCGGACTGACCCTGGCCCCAGCCACGACTCCGCCAGCGTCATTGTGCTGAACACGTGCACGGTTACGGCGGCGGCGGATTCGCAAGCGCGGGAAGCCGTGCGGAAAATCCACGCCGCCAATCCCGGGGCGCGCATCATCGTCACGGGCTGCTATGCGCAGCGTGCTCCCGCCGAACTGGCTGCGATTGCCGGCGTCACATGCGTGGTCGGAAATTCTCACCAGGCGCGGATACCGGGCCTTGTCTCGCGAGTTCGCAGCGGGCGCTACGACCACAACGCGGGCTGGCGCAGCCGATTTCATTCCGGTGAACATGCTTGCGAGGCAGTATCGCTTGAACCAGGCCGGGCGAAAATTATTGCCGGACGACATTTTCGGCAGACTCGCCGGTGCAAGTTGCGCTCCAGCCGCATTCATGGCCGGGGATCGCACGCGGCCTATTTTGAAAGTGCAGGATGGCTGCAACAATCGTTGCTCCTACTGCGTGATTCCATTTGTCCGCGGGCGCAGCCGCAGCCTGCCGCCCGACCAAGTGATCTCACAAATCGCGTGCGCTGACTGACGGCGGGCGTGAAGGAAATCGTTCTGAGCGGCATCAATCTCGGGAGCTATGGGCGCGATCTCGCTCCGCGCGTTGAGTTGACCGGCCTTGTCCAGCGAATCCTCCGTGGGACCTCGATCGAAAGCCTTCGGTTCAGTTCCATCGAGCCTCAGGATGTAACCGAGGATTTCGTGTCTCTGGTGGCGTCTTCCGGCTCGCCTGGCGCCGCATTTTCACGTACCACTGCAATCGGGTTCCGACCGAATTCTGAAAGCCATGCATCGCTGGTATCGCTCCGCGCATTACGCCGAGCGCGTGCGCGTGATACGCCGGGTGATGCCGAATGCCGCCATTGGCGCCGATGTGATCGTGGGATTTCCAGGCGAGACCGACGAAGACTTTCGCGAGACGATCGAATTTGATCGGCGATCTTCCGTTTACCTATTTGCACGTTTTTTCGTTTTTCAGCGCGTCCCGGAACCGCCGGCGCCACACTCGGCGACGCCGTGCCGCCGAGTGCGATCCGCGAACGAGCCCGCGCGCTGCGCGCGCTGGCGCGGCAAAAGTCCGACCGAATTTCGCTCTTCGCAATCGGGCCGCGTGCTGCGCGCGCTCACTCTGGCCCGCAGCGGCGATGCTTGGACGGAAGCGATAACGGGAAACTATCTGAAGCTGCGCATTCCCGGCCGGCACGCCGCGAACCGGTGGCTGGACGTGCGGCTCGGCGCCGAGGGCAGCGTGGAAGAAATTCAGAACGGGCTCTGCCGGTCAGCTTTCGAAAATCACTTGGGCGAGCGCCAGATTTCCGCTGTGCGTGATGGATATCTGAAATATTCTTCACGCCCATGCGCTCCGCAATCTGAAGCGCGGCTCCAGCCAGACGTAAGGTGGGCTTGCCCGTCACTTCACGGGTGACCTCGATATCGCGCCAGCGCACGCCATGGCTCCAGCCCGTTCCCAACGCCTTCATCGCCGCTTCCTTGGCTGCAAATCGTGCGGCGTAGCGCTCGAAACTTGTTCTTGTAGCGCTCGCAATACGAAACTTCGGCAGGCGTGAAGAGCCGCTCGAGAAAGGCTGCACCGTGGCGCCGGATGGCCGCTTCGATCCGGTCGACTTCGGCGATGTCTAATCCCAATCCAACGATCACGAGACAACCCTGTTTATCCGAGTAAGAACGGCCGCGATTATACCTATAATTGAATGACCTGCAGAGACTGCAGACCTTGTGTAAGATGAGTCGTCAGCATGCGGCCGCACAACATGATCGCAGCTGTGTCAAAAAAGCGCCGACGAAAATCTCGAATTACTCGTCAGTCGACTCTGGCCGAAAACAGCTGGGACCTTCGCCCCGCAGGGCGCTTGCAAGTCCTCGAAGCGCCGGCTCTGACGCGGCTGAGCTGGCTTGTCCACGCCTTCAGTACCCGCTGCGGTGGTAACAGCCAACTTCGCGCAACAAATGGCGCTGAACCTCCCAAACCTTTGACGAGGGCGGGAAGTCGACGGCCTAGCTCTGAATCTGAGCTTTACGCGCGAGGACATTCGAAGGCACGTCCTATCGAATCGCAAGCGATTCCTTCAGGCGATCGGCGCCGACGAAATGAACCTCGTCACAATCGAGCAAATTCATTCGGATGTGCTGCATCGAATCTCTTCGGCGACTCCCGCGACCGCCGCGACCGGTAAAGGAGACGCGCTTCTCACCAACGTTCCGGGCGTCCTCCTGGCGGTCCAAACCGCGGATTGCGTGCCGATCCTGCTGGCCGACACGAAGCGCCGGGCCGTCGCCGCAATTCACTCAGGCTGGCGCGGCACGCTTCTCCGCATTGCCGCGAAGGCCCTGGGCCGAATGCGCATGGAGTTCGGTACTTCGCCCCAAGACGTAATCGCCGCCATCGGGCCTTCTATCGGTCGCTGCTGCTACGAAGTCGGCTCCGAAGTCGCAGCGGCCTTTCACTCGCAGTTTCCCAATGCGACGCGAATGGTTTGACGGCCCATTCGAGACGCTCGCCGCCGGCGAGAACGATCCGAATTGGCTTCCGTGGCTTACCATGAAGCCGCCCGGACACGCGCCGCCGGCGCCGCGCGTTCACCTTGATTTGGACGCGGCAAACCGCGCGATTCTAGCGGAGGCCGGAGTGCCCCCACACAGATTTTCCAGTCGGGACTTTGCACCTTCTGCCGTGGGGATCTCTTTTTTCAGCTATAGGCGTGAACGTGTTACAGGCCGCCTCATGGCCGTGATCGGCATTCGTTGACCGGCCCGGCTGTATTCCAGGCCCGGAAGACGTTCTCAAGTCCTTGGCCCACCTATTGACCAGTTTGTCGCTATCGGAACCCGGCATCCCGCCCAACGACCGCCGTGGTGTAGAATGCTGTTCGCATCTCGTCGGACCAGGAGATCTTGATGGCGGACATGAAGGCCCCTATGCCAGCAGAGGGCGCGGCGGACCGCCGGCGCTCGCACCGCGTGAACATCGCAATGCCCGTCCTCGTCCGCGGCACTCGAGGCACCCAGCGGTTTGAGGAAGAATCTCTAACCGTGTCCGTCAGCGCGCACGGCTGTAACTTGCGTGTGACGAATCCTGTGGCCCGCGGTCAGGAAATTGCACTCGTAAACAAAAAGACGGCCGAAGAGCTACCCTGCACGGTCACTTTTATCGGACAGAAAGACGCCGGCAAGATAGAAATCGGCGTGGAATTCATCGAGCCGTCGCCGCTCTTTTGGCGTATCGCCTTCCCGCCGGAAGATTGGGATCCCTCTGAGCGCAAACGCCCAGGGGGGGCTCGCCCGCCGGCGACACCGGCCCCGCCGCCGCGGCGCCGCTAAAACTTCGGCTCAATCGCGCGACTTTCGGGTTTCTGGCTCACTTGCGTAGAATGAAACGGAGCACTTCCTGTTTTATCAAATGCCAGTCTCCGAGATACCATCGCGGCTCGTCTAGAAATCTGGATCATACGGCTTTGATGTGAGCGCAGATTCTCCTTACGTGCCCCGGCAAACCATCGGCGCTCGTTTCACCCAAGCAGACTCTTCCGCCTTCGCCGCTGCATTTCGTTTTGCGGTCAAACACTGGCTAGCTCTTTCCGGAATCTCCGTTCTTATTCTCGTGCCCTGTTTCTGGCACCGCGAGATTGTCGCGTCAGACCTGGGGAGCCATTTGTACGATGCCTGGCTCGTGCAGTTGATCCATCGGGGCCAAGCGGCCGGCCTTTGGATCGCTCCCCAACATACCAACATTCTCTTCGACATTCTGCTGAGCAATCTTGGCTCAATCTTTGGCCTGCGGACGGCAGAAAAGCTGGCTGTATCTCTCGCAGTGCTGACCTTCTTCTGGGGCACCTTCGCGATGATATCCGCCGCAGTTCGGCGTCCACCCTGGTCTTTGCTGCCCTGCATTGCGCTGGTTACCTACGGCTGGACATTCCATCTCGGCTTTTTCAATTACTACCTATCGCTGGGTCTCTCGTTTTTTGGTCTTGCGCTGTGGTGGCGGGGGAGAGGCTGGGAGCGACTTAGCTTGCTGTTGATAGCGCCCGTCGTTTTCATCGCTCATCCGCTGGGACTTATCTGGTTGCTGTGCGCAGCGGCTTATATTTGGATTGCGGAGACGCTTCCGCGCCGCGTTTATCAATGGCTACTCTGCATTGCGGTTGCGGCTTTACTTTTCGCAGTACACATCTTTATTTCGCATCACTACGCTACCGATCCGGGAGCAAAGCCTTTCTACGCCTTCAACGGTGCGGACCAGCTTGTGCTTTTTGGTGAGCGCTATCGCGTCCTGGCGCGAGCGCTGCTGGCTTTTGCGCTCGTTTCCATCGCCGTCGATTTGATTCGGAGAAGACGTGAATCTGGGCTCCTGAAGTATTACAGCATCCCTATTCAGCTTTATATTCTGGCGATGGTTTCGGTTCTCGTGTTGCCGGACGCAATTCATTTTCCCCCGCCCACGGCCACGATCGCGCTCTTGACGGAGAGATTCACATCGATTACGGCAGTGATTGGTTGCTGCCTGCTGGGCGCAATGCAACCTCGAAAATGGCACTTTGCCGCCGCGGCTGCGATTGCCGCTGTCTTTTTCGCATTCCTTTACCGCGATACAGCCATCGTCAACAGAATGGAGGCGCAAGTCGTCCAGCTGGTCAAGCAAACTTCCGCCTAATCAGCGCGTGCTGGCCACCATCGAACCGTTTCCCGGCTCGCGAATATTGAATCAGCACATCATCGACCGTGCCTGCATCGCGCGCTGTTTCAGTTATGGCAATTACGAGCCCGGCTCCCGCGTCTTTCGCGTGCGCGCAACGTCCGGCAATCCCTACGTCCTCGACAGCTACGAGCTAGCGACAGAAACCGAAGAGGGAGACTATCTGGTGCAACCGCACGATCTCCCGATATACGAGGTCTATCAGTGCAGCGAGAATGGAACCGAGATCTGCATCCGCGCGCTGAAAGCCGGCCAGTACAACGGCGAACCGCCAGACGAATGAGTGGGATTTTGGATCAGTTGTAGCCTACTGCTGGACAGATTCTGCGGTACGAGGTTCCTGGCGAGCGGTCGTTCGGGGCACCGTACGTTTTCGTCGTGCTATGAGCCACGAGCCAATCCTCCATGCCAGCAAAACTCCTACGAGAAAAGCATACTCTAGTGGCTTGCGAACATCCGATTTCACCGACCAATAGAAGTGAATTACGCCTAAGACAGCGGTCGCATAAATCAGCCGATGCAGCATCTGCCAGCGTTTCCCGCCGAGGCGGCGGATCCATCCGGCCGTCGACGTGAGCGCCAAGGGAATCAGCAGCACAAAACCCGTGAATCCCACGGTGATGAAGGGGCGCTTCATCACGTCCGCCCACATGGCGGTCCAATTAAATGTTTGATCCAGCCCGATCCACGTCGAAAAGTGCAGGAAGGCGTAAAAAAACGCGAACAGGCCGAACATTCTCCGGAAACGGATCAGCTGCGGCACATGCAGGATCTTGCGAAGCGGAGTGATCGCCAGCGTGATCACCAAAAATCGCAGAATCCAGTCGCCGGTGAAATGCGTGATGTACTTGATTGGATCGGCGGTCAGATCCTGATGAATACCTCGCCACACCAGCCAGGCCGCAGGCCCGAGGCACACCACGAAAACCACGGCTTTCGTCCATTTGCTGGTCAGAATCTTATTCACGAAGATTCTCTAGAAGTTTTTGCGCAGGTCCATGCCGGTGTAAAGGCTTGCCACCTGGTCGCCGTACCCATTGAACATCAGCGTCGGGATTCTCTTATTGAATAACCCGAATCCCGGCCCGATGCGGCGTTCCGTCGCTTGGCTCCAGCGAGGATGGTCCACATGAGGATTCACATTCGAATAGAAACCGTATTCGTTGGGAGCATAGATATTCCACGTTGTGGGCGGCTGATCTTTTACAAAGCGTATTTTCACGAGCGACTTGATGCTCTTGAATCCGTACTTCCAGGGAATCACCATGCGCACCGGCGCGCCATCCTGATTCGGCAGCGTCTCGCCGTACATGCCCACGCAGAGCAGCGCCAGCGGATTCATCGCCTCGTCAATCCGCAGCCCTTCGACGTACGGCAGTTGGATTCCCGCTTGCCTGCCCAGCGGCATCTGCCTGGGATCGTAATAGCTTTCGAAAGCCACGTACTTTGCCTTGGGGGTCGGCTCTGCCAGCTTCACGATCGTGCTCAAAGAATATCCGATCCACGGCACCACGATGGACCAGGCCTCCACGCAACGGTGGCGATAGATTCGCTCCTCGAGCGGCGCCAGCTTCAGAATTTCGTCCATGGTGTACTTCCGCGGCTTGGCACATTCACCTTCCACCGAAACGCTCCACGGGGACGTCACGAAACCTTTGGAATTCTTCGAAGGGTCGTCCTTATCCACGCCAAACTCGTAGAAATTGTTGTAAGTGGTCACCTTGTCGTAGGGAGTCTCGGCCTCGTTGGTGCTATAAGGCCACTTTTGAACGCCATTGAGCTTCACCGGCACGGATCCGCCCGCGCCGCCCCGTGTCAGCAACCGGGGAAACTCTTTATAACCGGCCACCGCCACACTGGTCGCGGCCAAGCCAAGCAAGAAATTCCGGCGCCCCATGTACAGAGCCTTGGGTGTCACATCCGCGTAGGTCAACTCCGGCTTTTTCTTAATAAGCATGGGGACCCTCCGTAGCGACCTTTATTGATAATACGCGCCGTACAGGAGATTGGATGCTCAAAATTGCACAACGGCGTAGCAATTCGACACGTTCACGTCGCGGCCAGTTCCTTGATCAAAGCTGCGCGGAGGTGCTCCTGATGCGCTGGGCTTAGCTTGGCGCCGTTTGAGGTGAGATAAAACACGTCAATCGCCGTCTGCCCCTCTGTTTCGATCAGCGCTATTTCGATATTGCAGTTCTCCCGCGCGAGCTGCGAGCTGATCCGGTGCAGCAATCCGAGCTGGTCCTGCGCGATCACTTCTACCAAGGTGCTCTGCTTCGAGCACTCATCGTCTATTTCCACGCGCGTCTCCACCTTGATCTTCGGCACCGTGTTTTTTTCGGATCGCAACCGGTCGCGGAGCATTCTTCCCAGATCCGCCTTTTCCAGCAGCACGTCGTGGATGCTCCCCTTGAACCTCTCCCATTCCGGCAAATTTAATTCCAGGGTCTGGAACCGGTCGGTGAAGAAAAATGTGTCCACCACGATTCCTTCCTCATTCGAGAACGCCGCGGCCTTGACGATGTTCATTCCCCACGCCGCCAGCGCGCCGCACATCCGCGCAAAGAGAAAGGGGCGGTCGTGCGTCACCACCGTCAGCTCGTACCAGTGACGTCCCCGCGTCAACTCCAATTGCACGGCATCGTCGTCCAGTCGCCTGGCCATTTCCATGTGCCGGATTACATCGCTTGCCGCCTGAGTTCGCAGGTAGCGCCGAGGCAAGCCGTCTAGAAAACGATCGAGCCTTTTCCCCGCGGCCGGCGCAAGCGTCCGCAAATGGTTCATCACCTCGTCGTCGGTGTCTCCGTGGAGGCGCTCGTCAACGCTTCGCATCAGAAAATTCGCGGCGCCGATATAAAGTTGCCAGATATTTTCCATCTTCCAGGGCGTGAGCGCCTCAGGATTCACGGCCTTGATGTCCGCATACGTGAGCAGGCAAAGCATCTTCAGCCGCTCCGGCGTTCCCATCCTCTCCGCGATCTGGTGGATCGTTTCAGGATCGAAAATATCTCGCCGCAAAGCGGCGCCGAGGTCCAGGTGCCGCTCGATCAGAAAGAGCACCGTATCGCGGTCGACGGTGTCCAAGTCCAGCCGCGCCAAGCACTTTTTCGCAACCTCCAGGCTGCCAGTCACGTGGTTGTCGGACTTGGTGCCTTTGCCTGTGTCGTGGAGCAGCAGGGTCAGGTACAGCAGGTCCGGCTGTTCCAGCTCGTCCAGCAGCTCCGCAAAACCTCGGTCCCATTTGGACTGAGACTTTCGCAGCGCGTGCAAATTCTCGATGGCCACGAAGGTGTGCTCGTCCACCGTGAATCGGTGCGAATAGTCGCGGATGACCAGCGAATCGATCGCCTCCGAATTCCGGAAGCAGCGCCGTCAGCAGGCGCAGCGAATGCATCGTCCGCAGCGCTTCGGCCGCGTGCGGCGCGAGCAGAATCTCCTGCAAGTAGTGCCAAAGTTCGGCTCCCTTCGGCGGCGCGGCCGCCACCGCTGGCACGAGTTCCTCCACCTGATGTTCGGTGGCCGAACTGAGGGTCAGTCCATGGCGGGCCATGAAGCGAAACATTCGCAACGGCAGTTCGGTATCTTCCGATCGACGCTTGCCGTTGCAGAAAAATCCTTCCGTCCACCACCGCGAACTCCGCGTTGGAAAGGCGCGACCGCAAATTTTGGAACTGGCGGTAAAGAGACGGACTCGCCGCCGGAAACTCATCCAGAAGCTGCGCGGCGACCCGGTGAACCAACTTTCGCTTGATTGAAGTAAACCCGCATCCAGTCCGAGGCGCCTGGAGCATGTCCGTTCCGCACGCCAATTTTCTGCGCCGCCGCCTCGTCCTGCGCCGCCCACGCCAGGCTGTTGTCGTCGCGGCCATGGCGCCAATGCAAAAAGCAGCGCACGGACATCAGGAAAATCCAGAGCCGCGTCGAACTTCGCTCGCAGCCACGGCGGCAGCAGCGCCTCGCTGTCCGGCCAGGCGTTCGTTTCCTCCATGGCCGCGATCAGCGCGAGCCAGTGCGCCAGATTGTAGTCGCGAAGTCCGCCGGGACCATCCTTTACGTTCGGTTCCAGGTGAAATACCGTGTTCCCGAATTTGTTGTATCGCTCTCGCGTAAGATCCGTCAGGCGCTGAACGATCGCCCGCGATTCGCGCACTACGAGCCTGGGGATCACTTGGTCGTGCAGGCGGTTGAAAAGCGCCCGGTCTCCGGCCAGATAGCGGCAATCGAGAAGAGAGATCGCGAACTCGACGTTGTTGGGATCGAATTTTTCGCATTCCGATAGCGTGCGGGTCGCGGGACTCAATTTCAGCCGCAGGTCCCACATCTGCTGCGATAAATCCTGAATGCCGTTCTTAGCTCGCGGGCGCTATTCCGCGCCGCCTGGAGAAATAGAATGTCGATGTCCGAGTAAGGGAAAAGACGCCTTCGTCCGAATCCGCCCAGCGCGACCAGCGCCAGATCCTTGGCAGGCTTTCGCCCTCGGGCGAAATCGCCGCGTTCCACAAGCGCAGCGCCAGCGAATCCACAAGGTCGGCTCGCCCCTCAACCGCGGCACCGCCGTCTCCCGTGCTTGCGAAATCCCGCTGCAGCCGGGCCGATCCCTCCGAATATAAATCGCGCAGCTCGCGCCCCGGTGTGGATTGAGTTGACATTTCTGTGGATACAGCTTCGTTCCGGCGGCTGGATCGCTTGATCCTTGGAGCGCGCCCCGCCCGGACCCTAATGATTCTATGGTTTTTTGCAACTGCGGCGAGAAAAATCTCTACCCGGCAGCCCGCCAACCCTGGCGAATTTCGGACGGAGGTCGTATCCACGAACGAGTTTTCCTAAACAGAAAGTCGCCAACGCTGATCACGCCGGATGACTCCCGATGCAAGAGCCATCGAGACATGCGGTTCGGCGCGGCGCTATTTTTCGATGACGCCGCAGGCGATACGATCGCCCGAGTTCCCAGAGGGATCGCTCATCATGTCATCGGCCTTCGCGTGGATTACCAGCGAAGTGCCGCCGTCGTGGAAGAGCGAATTCGCTCCGTCACCCAGAGTGACGTCTTTCGCCACAAGCGAAGCGCTGCCCTTGCCGTTCGCTGCGACGGTGAGATTTGGTAAGTCGCCGGCGTGCGGATGGGGGGTTTCCGCATTGTTGACGCCATGGTGCGCATTCGTGGGGTTGAAGTGGCCGCCGGCGGTCTTAAAATCCGGTGTGTCGCACTTTCCGACCGCATGGATATGAATTCCGTGACTCCCGGCGACAATTGTTCCACTTTCACCGCAATCTTGACTCCCCCGCCCGCTAATAGGAGTTATTCTCGCCGTGCCAATCTTAGTACCTTGCGAATTAACGATGTCCGCATGCGCGGACTTAGGCGCGGAATCGGCGGCCGCGACCGTGAAGCAAACGAAAAGAAACGCGGGAATTACCAGAAAGTTGCGAACGTGCATGATTGTTGCCTCCGCTGGGCTAGCGCGCTAGGAGCCAGCGACCTGCATTCTATCACTGCCGTAAGTTTGCCAGTACCTGGGACGTCTCGACGGTCAACGAGCGATCAGTGCTTTCGGGGCCACGTAGCCTTCGGGTAGCTTCGAGCCTTCGCCGAAGAAGAATTGCTCCATCTGATCTTCCATGATTTTCTGCGCGTTCGGATCCAGCGGATTCAGTCGGAACTCGTTCAACAGCATCTTCGAGTGGTTCACCCACATCGCCCACGCTTCCTTCGAGACACTCTCGTAGACGCGCTTGCCAATCTCGCCCTTCCACGGCACGCGGTCCAGCCCCGGCAATTCTCGTCCCAATTTTGCGCACTTCACCATGCGCACCATCTGCGTGCCAGACTGCGTTCTCGTCGGCCATTTCGAATGCCTCCTGAAAATCGTCTCCCCATCTTAAACGCCGTGGCCATTGGCCCGCAACTCTACGGCCTGCTTCGAAGGCAAGTTCCGCCTTTGCCGTGGCGTCTGAAGTTGGGCGCTTTCTGACCGAGAAAGGAACAGACTCATACGGTGTCAGCGATCGCGAGAACCGCCAACTCGACAAAGAAATGCCACGGCGATAAAGGCACTCTCAAGAACCGGCAGGTCGCCCGCAGGACCCTAATTGGCTCCTTTCGGAGAATGATTCGAAAGCTTCTCGGCTTCCTGGCTTCTGCCGCCAGGCGTAGTAGCCGTCCAGCACCTTGAGTTTGTCGGCGTTGGGAAGCGGGATGGCTTTCGATGGATCGTTGAGATTCATTACTTCTGGCTTGGCGTTGCTGAATGCGGGCCAAGCGGGCAGACCCTGCGCCATTTGGGATCGCCGGTCTTCGCGAAATTCACCCAGTAGGAAGAAACCGTGTCGGAGACCGCCCGGTCTTCGGCGCTTGGGGGCATGGCACGCCGTGAAGTTGCCGAAGACGTAGGAAATTTCCGCGCCGTGCGCTGCACCCCAACTCTTGAACTGAGGCGTGTTGGGATACGGCGGCCGATGGCTGAAATAATAGACGTAGACTTTGCTCTTGCCCCTCTTTGACTGCAGCCGCGCCCATGTCCAGGTGCGCCACGCCGAAGGTGGAATCGCGGACCAGGTCGCGGGCCGAACGCAGACGCTTCGGCGTCCGAGCCGTCGGGATAGGCGGCCAAAATTTTGTCCGCGTAATCGCCGTAGCCGGTGTGAACGCTCTTCTCGTAAGCCGGCGCGGTGGTGGTGGCGACGAAGAGAGCGCCCTCGTCGGAATTGGTGCCGATCAGAACCGGAGTGTCGTTGTAGTGGCCTTCTTCGTAGAGGTTGTACTGGTCGCCCGGAAGCACGTAGCCGTCGAAGTTCGGCCAGAAGCCGGCTCCCGAACCAGGGGGCGAGGCCTTCATTATGGACTCGGCGGTCATCTTTCGTGCGTCGGCGATCGACGTTGCGCCGAGTTTGGCGAGATACGCGGAACCGTTGTGCTCGGCGACGGAGAGCGGAGGCACGTTTTCGCCGGCTTCATTCGAGAATCGCGCGGGCGCGAACGATCCGCCGCTCTCGGAGATGGCGCCGTGGAAAAGTCCCTGGCGAGCGGCGAAGCAGCCAGCATGCTGACCGCGATTCCGCCCGCCGATTCGCCGAAAATCGTGACGCGATTCGGATCTCCGCCGAATGCGGCGATGTTGCGCTTCACCCACTCAAGTCCGGCGATCTGATCGAGCAGGCCGTAGTTTCCCGAGTGGCCGTCCTGCTCCGCGCTCAGTTCCGGAGTCGCGAGGAAACCGAATGGCCCCAGCCGATAGGCGATGCTGACCAGCACGACGCCTTTCTTCGCGAGATTTTCGCCGTCATATTGCTTGAGAGAAGTGCCGCCGATCGTAAAGCCGCCGCCGTAGATCCACACCATCACCGCGAGATGATCTTTCGGAGACTTCGCGGGAGTCCAGACGTTGAGGTAGAGACAATCCTCGCTCACAGGGAGGGCGTCGAGCCCGAGCGCTGGCATCACGATCGGAACCTGCATGCACGCCGGGGCGAATTTGTCGGCGTCGCGCACGTCCTTCCACGCGGCGGGCGGCTGCGGCGCGCGCCAGCGCAAATCGCCCACGGGAGGCGCGGCAAACGGGATGCCTTTGTAAACGGTGACGTCGCCTTCCGTCGTTCCCTGAACCAATCCCGCTTGCGTGCGGACGGCTTGGCGTCTGCGCCGCAACCGCGTAAACAAATCCAGAACGTCGAAGCATGACGCGAAGCGAAACTAATGCGAGTCGTCATTTTTTCCTCCGCGTAGCAGCCAAACTACTCCGAGCTGCCGCAACTACATACTTTCCGTCCTTCTTGATCACCAATTCCGGGGGACGTTTGCGCGGTGTGCGCCGGCCGCGGCCGGGAAAGCGTGCGAGCACTTCGCCGTCCCAGAAGCCGAATGATGCGCTGCTGGAAAAGCCATTTGCCGCCGGACCTTACGAGCTGGTCGTCGTAATAGCCGGCGAAGCGTATCGTGTAGGGCGGCTCGCCCTGGCATTCGGTGACGAAAACAAACGACCGCGTCGAGCACAGTTTGCTATTTCCTTTGACGAGCAGTTGGCTGATGTGGTGCTGGCGTCCGGGAAAATTCGGGACCTTTCGAAAATGCTCGGCGAATCGCCGGATGTTTTCGCGGCCTTCCCAGCGGTCGGGCTCCTCGAATACTTCTTCGATGACAACCGCGTCCGACGTGAAGCAGGCGACGAGCGCGTCGACGTCGCCGGTGTCGAGCGCCCACGCGTATTCCGCCAGAAGATCGTTGATCGCCATCCGATCTTCAACGGTGAATGGCGCTGCTTTCGGCATGGAGATCACTCGGTCCGTGGCGGAGCAGACTGTCCGCGCTCCTTGTGAAGAGGCCACATTTTGAAAAACTCCGCATAAAAGATGAGAAAGGGGAAAGTGACTGCCAGCAGCGCCGATGCGAGCCAAATCTCAAAATCGTAGGCGGGCGGGCCCGGGTTCACCTTACCGGTTACGATCGGAGCGAGAGCTGCGTAGATTCCCGCGAGTACCGTTCCGATTGCGGCCGATGCAATTGCATTCAGAACACCCTTCAGCGGCTGAGTCAGTTTGCCGAACAGCGATCCGTGCATCATGTTCAGAACGATGATCGTGCCGAAGACGAACGGTATCGGAACGCGAACCATGAACGAGACCACGTCCATTTTCATCAAGTACACGCCGATCCAGAAGACGAGCCACCGACCACCAGAATCGCGATGGTCCAGACGATGCCGAGCACCGGCTGCTTCATCAGCGCGGGCGACTTCGTGAAAGGCCACAAATCGAAATTAAGCGACAAAAACATGACCGCAATCGCGGTCACGTAGAAAACGAGAACATTCCACGCATTGAACAGGCCGTGGGGATCGAGCGCCGGCACGTATACCGGCGCGCCTTGCATAAATCCATAGCTGAAGAGCAGGCGGAATAGGGCGATAGTTAATGAGCGTAACAGGCCACGAGCATGACCAGCCCGGCGGCGACCGGGATTCTTGATCAATCTAGTGAAAGGCCAGCCGCCCCACATGATGGCGAGCCAAAAGGTGATGACCACCGACGTGATGATGCACATTGCCAGCATGGGCGGAGGTGGATTGATGCCACCGCCGACCGTCACGAAGTGGACCACCGCGACCACCGCTCCGACGGCGAGCGCGAGCAACGTCAACAAAATTCCTTTGACGCGGCTGGGGACGCGCCGCCGCAAATGCGGGGTAATTGCCGCCCCACGTCACCGAGATCACAATTTCCATGGGGATGAAGCAAATGGTCAGGAAGGCAACCCAGTTGGCGAATATGGGGAAGGTAAACAGCGCGATGAAGCCGAGCGAGACGGCAATTACGAGAAACGAGGCGGCGATTCCAAGTCCCGGTTGTTTCACGTCAAGCCTCCTTCTTCGACGCGGTGAAAGGTTGCTGCGGGCCGTAGAACTGTTTCGCGTCGGTGAGACAGCTTCTCAATATCCGACGGTGAAGCGCTCGCGATGGTGCTGCGGGCGCTCGAGCTCGTCGATCATGGCCATGGCGTAGTCTTCGAGAGAAATTTTGCTGACGCCCTTCTCGTCGAAGAGGACGTGGTCTTTGCCCAGGCGAAACTTGCCGGTGCGCTCGCCGGGCGCAATCTGCGAGGAGGGCGCGAGAAAGATCCAATCGAGACGGTTCTTGCTTCAGCAAATAGTAAAGCTCGCGGGTGCCGCGGATGCCCGGTTTGTACGGTTCGTACTCCTTTGGGAATGCCGGCGAATCGAGAAACTCGATACCCTCCGCCGTTTTCAGGCTGGCCGCGCCGCCGACGCCGAGGAATCGCTTGACGCCAGATTTCTTCGAGGCCGCGATAATCGACTTGTGGCCCTGCACGAATTTGTCATAAACGTCCGCTCCGGCGACGCCGCGTGCCGGGATTGAAAGAGCTGATGACCGCGTCGTGGCCGGCAAGAAGCGTGCGAGCTCGTCGACTTGAAGCACATCAGCCTTTTTGACGGTGAGATTCTTCTGCGAGGTGTCAGATTTTTTCGGGATTGCGAACGATTGCCGTGACCTGATGACCGCGCTGCAATGCCTCCGCCAGAATTTTCGAGCCGACGAAACCGCTGGCACCGATCAGCGCAATTTTCATTGATCAATCCCCCCGGAAATGGAAGCAAGCGGCGGCGTACGGCCGGCGAGCGTTCAGGCACGATCCGCGATTGACAGGCTCACAAGAACGGCGGGATTGTATCACCTTCATTCCCCTGGGATTCAAGGAGATATCCGATGACAGAGACGCGACCGTTTGGCTCGGCACGCTCGCTGTTGCAGGAGCCTAAACTCGAATTCGCTTTCGAAGTTCGCCTTGCGCTTCACGCGCGTGCAGAACATAGCGAAGATGCCAACGGGCGCGGGGCGCGGGAGCAGTTTACGTGGATAGCGGAGAATTTTCCGGCCCGCGCTTGCGTGGGAAAGCCGTGCCGAATAGCGGCGGAGATTATTCGCTTTTTCGTCCCGATGACGTGCTGGCCTTCGACGCGCGCTATATGCTGCAGGAAGACGACGGCACGCTGATCATGCTATACAACCGCGGATATCTCTGGGGCCGCAAGCCAGATACGATGGACCGCTTGCGCGCGATGGCGTTCGCCGGAGGCCCGACGGTCGATCCATCGGAATACTACCTGCGCGCTTTTCCGACGTTCGAGGTTGAAGCCGGCAAGCACGACTGGCTGATGCGCTATGTTTTTGTCGGCATCGGCGAGCGCAAATCGGACGGCAACTTGATCCGGTATTACGCGTTGCTGTAGATGGCGCGTCCAATCGAGAGGAAATGAATTCACCGCGTACTCACCCGAGGCCGAGGATACTGCGGAGTATGGTAGGCTGTGTCGCTTCGCGGAGTGTTCTGCGTCGAGGAAGGCAATGACTTCCTCGGCGCCAACCTTCCGCAGCGATCCCCGCGAAGAATTCCACGGAGCACGTCCATGAGCAGCACTCCGCAACGAAGTCGCCGAAACGCCCCGGCCCGATAAATACTTTTGCGAAACTCCCAATGATCCCTGCGCCATCGTGATGTTCGGCGCCTCGGGCGACCTGGCGAAGCGCAAGCTGCTGCCGGCACTCTACGACTTGGCAGGTCCATTCGTGTCTGGCGCCGCGATTCCGGCTGCTGGGATTTGCGCGCACGGAAATGGGCGACGACGAATTCCGGCGCAAGGCCGAACGAGTTGATTGCCGAAGCCGTCCGATGGTTCGCGCGAGCGTCGACAAGCGCGGAGATTTCCTGAACCAGCTGCACTATTTCCACGGAAACTATGACGACCCCGAATCCTACCAGGCGTCTCGCGGGGCGTCTGGACGAACTCGATCGCGCAAGGTCAGCTTGGCGGGAATCGTCTGTTCTATCTGGCCACGCCTCCCGACGTGTATCCGCACATCATCGAGCAGCTGGGTCGCGCCGGATCTGGCGAAGCCGAAGAACGGCGAATCGTGGACGCGCATCATCATCGAAAAGCCTTTCGGGCACGACGGCGCGTCGGCGCGAGACCTGAATGCGAAGGTGCTCGAGGTTTTCGAGGAATCGCAGGTCTATCGCATCGACCATTATCTTGGCAAGGAAACCGTGCAGAACCTTGCTGGTCTTCCGCTTCGGCAACGGCATTTTCGAGCCGCTGTGGAACCGCAATTTCATCGACTCACGTGCAGATCACCGCCGCGGAATCGCTGGGCGTCGAGCGGCGCGCGGCGTTTTACGAATCGGCCGGGCGCGCTGCGGGACATGATTCAGAGCCACGTGCTGCAGCTCACCTCGCTGGTCGGCGATGGAATCGCCGGCGCGATTCGACGCCACTGCGGTGCGCAACGAAAAAATCAAAGTTCTGCAATCGATCCGGCCGTTTAAGGCCGAGTACGGTATGCGACTTCGGTCGTGCGCGGCCAATACGGTCCCGGGAACCATCGACGGCAAAGCGGTGCCCGGATACCGCCAGGAACCGGGCGTGAAACCGATTCGCGCGACGGAAACGTTCGTCGCGCTTGAAACTGTTCGTCGATAACTGGCGGTGGAGCGGCGTGCCATTTTATCTGCGCTCCGGAAAGCGCCTCGCGCGGCCGATGACGGAAATCGCCATCCGTTTCAAGCGGGCGCCGCACATGGTTTTTCAGGGCGAGAAGGCGAGCGCCGAATTCGTTGGTCCTGAACATACAGCCGGACGAAGGCATATCGCTGTTGTTTCGGCGCAAAGTCGCCCGGCTCGCAGATGCACATTCAGCCCGGTAACCATGGATTTCCAATACCGGCGGGCGTTCGGCGCAGGTTCACGCGAAGCTTACGCGACGCTGATCAACGATTGCATTCGCGGCGACGCCACGCTTTTCGATCGCGCCGATAGCGTCGAGGCCGCCTGGGCGCTGGTCGATCCGATTCTGGAGGCGTGGAAGAACTCGCCTGCGCCGTCATTCCCGAACTATGCGGCGGGAAGCGAGGGGCCGCAGAGAAGCCGATGATTTGTCGCCACCGAAGGACAGCGCTGGTGCGAGCTATGACGCCCTTCGCGTCCAGAAAATCGATCGATCGACATTTCGGCATTTTGCGGGAGCGACGGATGATTCTTGCGGGCGATATAGGCGGGACGAAGACAAATCTCGGCCTGTTCGATGTGCCGCAGGGCGCGCTGGTAAAGGTTACCGACAAGCGTTATCATC
Source organism: uncultured Acidobacteriaceae bacterium (assembly GCA_963788515.1). GTDB lineage: Bacteria > Acidobacteriota > Terriglobia > Terriglobales > Acidobacteriaceae > PALSA-350. Next base: position 5,063 of record CAWBGZ010000010.1, on the reverse strand, counting down.
AGCCACGAGCACACGGGCCTCGATGAGATCGTCAAGGACTTCGTTTGCGGCACCAAGGCGAAGATCACCGCCGCGTCGCTTTGGAATTGCCGGGCCCGTCGTGGACAATCGCGTTCACACCGGAAACCTTGCCGTGGATTATCGACGGCGCAACGCTGGCGAAGGAGCTGGGACTCGATCGCGTCCGCCTGCTGAACGATCTGGAGGCGACAGCCTACGGAGTCAGCATGATGCAGCCGATCAACCTCGAGACGATCTACGCAGGGCGTGCCATGCTCAGCAGGCGCATCGAGCGGTGATCGCCGCGGGCACGGGATTGGGCGAGGCCGTTCTTTTCTGGGACGGCACGAGGCACCTGCCGATGGCCACCGAAGCCGGCCACGCCGATTTTGCTCCGCACACCGATCAGCAGGCCGAGCTGTGGAAATTCATCAAGAGCGCGCAATGAATTCGCGAGCACCGAGATGGTGCTTTCCGGCCGAGGATTCCAGACGCATGCACGAATTCCTGAGTCCCTGCGGTGCGACATCCGAGTTTCGACGATCCGTCCGCTCGATCCCGCGCCGGAAATTACGCAACAGGCGCTGGCGCAGGCAATGTCCCGTGTGCGTCGCGACGCTGAATTTGTGGGTGGAGATCTACGGATCGGAAGCGGGAAACCTGGCGGTGCGAACCGTGGCGCGCGGCGGCATTTACGTGGCTGGGGGCATCGCCGTGAAGATTCTGCCGAAGCTGAAAGAAGGAAGGTTTGTCGCTGCCTTGCAAGCACAAGGAAAAGATGGCGGAATTTCTCGAGCAGGTTCCCATCCACGTGATTCTCGACGAAGAGTGCCCGCTGAAGGGCGCCGCCTACGCGGCGTGGAAGGGTCTGTAAGACGATCTTTGCAAAACGCGGACCGCCTCCTTTTTCGTTGCAAATATCGCGCGTGAAAAACAGGCTGAAATTAGCGGCCTGCGGAGTTCTGTGGCGTCTGGTTTTCGGCTATCGCAGAATGTTGATCGGAAAGAGTTGGCATGAGCGCGAGGGCTTTGTCGCGCGCGGCTGCGAATTGGCTCCAATCGCGCTTTGATACCGGGTCAGAAGCTGTCAGGCCAAGTTTCTCGAAATTCAAGAACTGTCCGTGAAGCTGAATGCGGAAATCGAGATGCGGCCGGTGGCGAGGCCGGTCATGCCGACCGCGCCGATGCGCTGGCCCTGTTCCACGCGCTGGCCGTTACGCACCAGAACTCTTGAGAGGTGCATGTAGTAGGTAATGTAGCCATTTGAATGCTGGACCTTCACTAGATTGCCGTCTCCACCTTTTCGTCCCGCGAAGATCACTTTGCCGTCACCGATTGTCTGCACGGGAGTGCCCGTTGGGGCGCCGAAGTCGATTCCCAGGTGGGGGTGGTACTCCTTGAGGATCGGATGGAAACGGTGATAGCTGAAATGGGACGTGATCGGCGCATCGAATTTCAGCGGCGAGTGCAGGAAGGCCTTCTTCATCGCTTTCCCCTCGGGCGTGTAGTACGCGGCGTGTCCTGAAGGGTCGTGAAAAAGCACGGCGCGATAGGCGTGAGGCCCGTTGTTATATTCGGCGGCGAGAATGGGGCCGTAGGAAATGGTTTCGCCGTTGGCGAGTATCTTTTTCTCGACGACTACGCGAAAAGTGTCGCCCGGGCGCGGGTCGGTGTAGAAATCAAGGTCGAACGCAAAAATCCCGGCCAGGCGCATGGCGAGCTCAGGTTTTTCGCCGGCGTCGGTGATGGCTTGGAAGAGCGAGCCATCGATCGCGCCACCCGCGCCGACGGTTTTGGTGTCCCAAGGGACGGTTTCGATCTCGGAACGGAACCCATCTCTCTCCCGCGAAATCGAGAGGATGCTATCCGAGTCAATATCGTATTTGATCTTCCGGAGATTGCCGAGAACGGAGCGCCCGACGTCCAACTCGTGTCCGGCGCGGAGGTGCCGGAAGTCGAAGACGGGCTGGGAGGAAGCTACCAGTTGCGCGACGGTGGCTTGATTGATGCCAAGCTTTTGCAGGAAGGTGGCGAATGCCAGTCCCGGAGGAACGGAGCGCTTGGTGAAGAGCACTACGTCGCGCTGGATGCGCTGCGCGTCGTCACGCGCGGAAGAGGCCTGCTTGGCAAACTGTCTTTCCGCCGCAAAGCGCACGTGATAGGACGCGCCAAGACAGCTTGCCGCCGCAAGAGCGAAGCTGGGCCAGAAAATCAGTCTCTTAAGGTCCACTACAAACGCGCCGTTCCTCTGGAAAATTAGTTATTCGCTATAGCCATTTGTCGATGGAGACGCTGGTGACGTGGCTGAAATCCCCGCCAGCCCAGTAGGTGTTGGTCTCGCCTCCGAGCACGATGATCTCAATCGAAGATTTCGGGTTGGGAACGGGCGGCGCGCCCGGACGGCCGCGGCGGTAGAAGCGCTGGAATGGAATCTCGCCATCGCCCATCTTCAGATACGAGGCGTACGGCTCGACGCCGGCCTTCGCCTGCTCCAGCTCCTTCTGGTGCGTGTCCCAATAGAGCCACGCCGGCGTCTTCGAGTTCTTCGACCAGTAGTCGCTTAACTCTTCCTTCGAGTTGTATCCCTTTTCCTTCGCCTCGCGGGCGACGGTCGGATCGAGCAGCAGCGTGGCGGCGCTGGTGCCGAACGAGAAGAAATGCGTCAGCCAGTTGTTGATCAGTTCGTGGTAGGGCATGTTGGGGAACCAGGCGACGTTGTTCAGGCTCCAGCCGCTGAAGATGCTGACCACGCTGTCGTCCGGCTTGAAGCCTTTCTGCACGTGGAACGGCTTCCAGCCGTCCGGAAGCTTGTTTTCCGTTTCTGCGATGCAGATGTTGTTGTAGTTGAAGTTGGTTCCCAGGGTGCCCATGTAGCTGAGTCCGGGCATGCCGCAGCCGCCGAGGTTTTTCGAAAGGATCGTCCATGCGCGGCCAATCACGGCATTTGGCTCGGCGAACGGACCCATCGCGCCGATGCCGTAGTTCATCTTGATCTGGTCGGAGATGGGGCCATTCAGCAGCAGCATGCGGGAGAATGAGGACGTGGAACTGAACAGCGCAGGCTGCGCGGTTGAGGCGATGGCCAAAATGACGGGCAGGTACTCCGGGCGTCGCGCCGGCCATGACGGCATTGATGGCCACATGCCTGACCGTGAAGGACCACGACGGTTGAGCTCCGCGGGCGGCGCTCAACGTGCCGATAACCTCGTCAGGCTTGTGGCTCGTGCCCTTGAGCATCGCTTGCACCTTTTCTTCGGTGGGAAGGATGATGGGCATGAAGTCGGTCATGTTGTTATCGAGATAGATCCGCTGGAGATTGTCCGGCGTGTCCACGTAGGTAGGCGGGCCGATGTCCGGGGTTACCGTGCCGCTCTTTTGCTCGTCGGCGCGTGAGCGGCTTGGTGAGCGCGTCTATGATTTCCGGCATCAGCGGCTTGTTGGTGACGGGGTCGTTGCCTTCCGAGAACAGCGTACATCTCCGCGTCCGTCTTGTTAGTCATGGGGTGAGGGAGGAAGCAGATGCGCTCGTCGGGCATGCCGCGGCTGGCGGCGTTGGACTTCGCGAGATCCTTGAAGGCGATCGTAACCAGGGGGGCGGTGGGGAGCCCCATCTTCTCAACTTGTGCGCAGTGACCGACGGTCGCTGGTGTGCAGGTGCTTCAATGCCCGTACGCCATGATCATGGCGTTGCCGTTGGCTTTCATTTCCGCCGTTAGCTTGGGGTCATCATCGAAATACGACCCAGCCTTCAGACGGTACACCGTCTTCACGCTGGGCATATTCTTCTGGAACCAGATGGCGATCTGGTTCAGGAAGCGATCGGCACCGGCGAAGCCGTCAGACACTAAGAAAATCGTCTTACCGTCAAGGCTCGAAAGGCGGGGCGCCATGGGAATGAGCTGAATCGGGGGCGGTAAGCCCTTGGGATTTACGACTTCCAATTTCGCGTCCTTGAGGACGGAATTCTTGGGCGAATGCTTTGGTTCGCCGATGGCGGGGCTTGATGCCGCCAAAACGGCGGGAGAAATTCCGAGCAAAGACAGGATTTTGCGCCGATTGATCTTCACGGCTTTATCCTCGCTTCCGGGCCTACGGCTTAATAGACGGTTCGTTCGTCATAAGAGTTACATATTACAACCATTTGCGACCTACCGCAGAGACTTAGGGGAGCGCAAACGCGTAGATGGCGTTACCGTACGTCGGACGTGCGCATGTTCGGTACTTCCTTGCTCAGCTCCGGCACTTTCAGATTGAAACCTGTCATCACGCAAATGTACTGCTTGCCATTCACCGCGTACGTAATCGTGCTCACGGAGATGTTTCCGCCAAGAATCGCTTCCCACAACTTTTTGCCCGTATCTACATCGAAAGCGCGGAATCGCCGCGACATGTCGCCGTGAAACACCAGGCCGCCTGCAGTCGTGAGCATGGCGCCGTTGCTGGGCGCTCGGCCGACGTCGAAGCGCATCTGCTTCGCCCGTCGAAAAATTGATTTTGCGCCAGCCCCGTGAGCGCGTTGGGATCGGAGCCCGGGCGAGGAATCACCTTCCAGCCGCCGCGTACGCCGGGCCCGGCAGTGTGAGATCCCGGCAGTTATCGATATAAGGCACGAACAGCGAATTGTGTCGCCTGCGTGATAAGCCGTCGGCCAGTAGCTTCGCGTGTTCCAGTAGCAAATGATGTGATGATCGCCCGGCTTCTTGATAACATGATCCCAATTCAGCGTGGTTTGTCCGGTCTTCACGTTGATATCGGACATGAGTAAGTTCGGGATCGTCGTAGGGAAACGGCGTGGCCCAAAGAAACTGGCCGTTGTTGCGGTCCAGAACGAAAACGTCGCCGCCCTCGGAAACCATCGCGGCAATGTCGTGCATCGAGCCGCGCGGAACGTCCGGGTTGATCCACTTCACGAACTTCGGATTCGGATTGAACGCCACGCGCGCGAGCGTGCGTTCATGCGTGTGATCGGTGTCCCAATCGTCGCCCGGCAAATGCTGGTAATACCAGATCAGCTTGCCCGTGGCGGGATCGAGCGCCAGCGTGCAGTTGCTATAAAGATCGGC
>CAWBGZ010000009.1:0-167118 GCA_963788515.1 uncultured Acidobacteriaceae bacterium | reverse complement strand
GGTGGGTAAGTACAAGGTTTCAGTCTATACAGGCGCTCCGAAGATCGGGGCGCTGGCTACCAACGCACAGTACAAGATCGTTGCGGAGCACACAACGCAGACCGTGACGGTCAACCTGCAGCTGGGGGCGGGAGAGTGGCGTCCGCTTGGCACCTTCGACAATCCCCGGTTTGTCGAACTCAGCAACGCGGCCAATGGAATCGTGATAGCGGATGCGGTTCGGTTCGAGCGGATCGAGTAGGTTTGGAGGCTGGAGCGGTTAACTCGATGCCAGGTTGCAGGTCTGACGGCTTCAGAACAATCCGCACCGTTCGGGCATGCTACCATCTACTCCTGTCCCGCCACCTATGAGGAAAGCAGCGTCGATTTGATGCTCGAGAAGTAGCAGCGAACCGATGGCTGTTATAACGTTCCCAATCCGATCATCCTTTGTTGCACCAGCCACTGACGAGGGACGCTGAAGATGGAAGTTGACCCCGCAGGCCCCGAAGTTGTGCCCTTCGATATTGGCGACGCCCGCGCTCAGCATGACAACCGTTTGGCCAGCAACTCCATGGGGACCGGCGACCTGGTCCTGACAGTTCTGGCGGCACTTGCACCTTTGACGTTGATGGTTGCCGTAGTACCGCTGCATTTCCTTAAAGGGGGCTCGGCCGTACCGGGAGGGTTCCTAGTGGCCGGCTGCGTCATGACGTTGTTTGCCATCGGCTTCATGAGCATTAGCCGTTACGTGCAGAACGCCGGCGCATTCTATTCAGTCATCGCCAAGGGGCTGGGTAAACCCATCGGGAGCGGCGCGGCCATGCTGGCCCTGCTTTCTTATAACGCGCTGCAGATCAGTACCTATGCTGCGTTCGGCTTGTACGCGAGCCAGGCATTGGGAGGCCGCCTGGGGGCGGCGTTTCCCTGGTGGAGTCTCGCGCTGCTGGCCGTTTTGTGCGTCACATGGTTCGGCTATCGCGGAATCCACACCAGCTCCCGGGTGCTGGCGTGCATTTTGACTGCCGAGGTTCTGGTTCTGCTGGTTTTGGCCGTTGCCGTCTGCAGGGCTGGTGGGCCTGAAGGTTTCCCGCGCGTCTCGTTTACTCCCTCGAATGTACTGCAGCTGAATGAGCGCGGCGCGATGTACGCGTTGATCTTCGGCGCCTTCATGGGCTTCGAGTCGACGACCATCTTTAGTGAGGAAGCCCGGGGTGGTTACCCGACGGTACGGCGCGCAACTTTCATCGCGGTGGGTTTCATCGCCCTGTTCTACGCCTCCATGACCGCGATCGTGGTTACAGGATATGGCGCCAGCATCATCCAGCAAAAGGCAACACAGGATCCGGTGAATTTAGTGGTTAACCTGTTCGTGCGCTACACGCCGCCCCTGATCGTGCAGGCCATGCGTCTGTTGCTGCTGGGTAGCGCCTTCGCTGCCTTGTTGGCTCTGCACAACGTGGCCAACCGGTATTTCTATGCGCTGGGCCGGGATCGTTTGCTGCCGAAGTGGCTGGCCACCACCCATGAGAAACATAAGTCGCCATGGCTGGCCGGGCTTGTGCAGTCTGTGCTCGCGATCGTGTGTATCTGTTCTACGGTCGCGTTAGGCGTCGATCCTTACCTGGGGTTCCTGATGTGGGGCGGCGCGCTGGGGCTTTTGGGAATCATCTTTCTGTGGGCTCTTTGTTCGGCCGCCATCGTGATCTACATGTACCGGCATGACCACGGCGAAAGCCTCTGGAGCACGCGCGTGGCGCCGCTAGCCGCATTGAGCGCGCTGCTGGGAACCCTGTGGCTGGCGCTCGCGAATTTCTCCTTTCTCACGGGCGCCGGCCCGCTGGTCGATACCCTGTTGATCAGCACAGCTGTCGTGGCCTTCGTTCTCGGTGCCGGCGTGGCCCTTCGCATGCGTACCAGCCACCCATTTCATTACCGCCACCTTGCGGAGGGTGGCGGCCTCCAGGAGCTGGAATGAGTTCCGCGACCCCGCCGCATGCCGTACGCGCCGGGCGCGTGCTGCCAGCGTGTAAATGCCACATTACCGGTTACCTATTGCGAACGGTCGAAGCCACCACACTCTACTGAGACCCATCGGAGATATGCAATGACGCCTCCCCAAGAAAATCAGTTGCCACCGGCCTATGCCTGGTCTCGCAGGGATTGGCCCTCGGAGAGACCCTTCCAGAACGAGGGAGTCGTGGAGGCCTGGTGCTACACCGATCGTTTCTCGTACTTTTCTGGTGAAGAGGTCAAATTCCACTTCAGCAGCAATGCCGATTCATTCTCGATGACCATCCTGCGTGATGGAGCCAATCCGCAGATCGTGTATCAACGCGACGATTTGCACGCGGATTTACACCAGGCGGCGGCCTCTGCCTACGCCAACGGCTGCGGTTGGCCGGTGGGCCTGGTTTGGAGGCTTCCCGAGCAACTGCTCTCCGGTTTCTACCTGGTGATCCTGCGTACGGTGCAATCCTCGGGCGAGATATGGGAGCGCGAGCATTTCTTCGTGGTGAAGGCGGTTCCCGCAGAGCGCAAGCGTATGGCGTTGGTGCTCACTACCAGCACGCTGTTGGCTTACAACGATTGGGGTGGCGCCAACCATTACCGGGGTCTGGGCAACGAGGCGCGGAACGACCCTGGGTCACCGCTCGTTTCCACGCAGCGTCCGATCGGCCGGGGCTTTCTGCGCAAGCCGGAAGGGGCTCCGCGAGAGAGCCACTCCTATACACCGGGTATCGGTTGGGCGCCCCGCTACGATGCCTACGAATGGGCCAGTCTCCACGAATACAGCCGTCACCATGCGGACGCGTTTTGGGCGACGTACGAGCGACCGTTCGTGGTGTGGGCCGAACAAGCCGGCTATGCATTCGATTACCTGACGCAGAGTGACCTGCATTTCGACCCCCATGCGTTGGATGGCTATCGCTGCGTCGTGATCGTGGGGCATGACGAGTACTGGAGCTGGAAGATGCGCGACGTCATCGACGCCTTTGTGGACGGTGGCGGTGGGTTGGCACGGTTTGGCGGCAACTATGGCTTTCAGGTCCGGTTGAGCGAGGACGGCCACACTCAATATTGTTATCGCCTGCCGTCCTTAGATCCGGAAGTGGCAGTGACTCCGCATCTTGCGACCACGGTGTGGGAAGCAAAATCGGTGGGCCGCCCTGCTGCCTTGAGTATCGGCCTCAATGGCTTTGGCGGAATTTATAACCGTTACGGTGTCGCTGTACCGCGGTCGTCGGGTGGATTCACGGTGTACCGGCCGCATCATTGGGTCTTTGCCGGCACCGATCTGTACTATGGCGACTTACTAGGCGGTGCGCCGATCTGTCTGGCTGCATTTGAGGTAGATTCGGTCGAGTACACCTTCCGTCGCGGCTTGCCTTATCCCACGTTCGAGGACGGCGCCCCCGAGACCCTGGAGATCCTGGCCATCTGCCCGGCAGTACGCGGCGAGGAAGATCGCTTTGGCGGGCGTCAGCGGATCGGCGGACCGGAAACCGAGGCGTATACCTACATCCATGGGCTGGGTGACGATCTGCCTGCTTATATACACGAAGGGGAAATGCGAGGCGCCGGCATGATGGCCACCTTCACCCGCGGCGACGGCGAAGTCTTCAACGGCGGCAGCACCGAGTGGCCCCACGCATTGGCACAGGGAGATGTCTTCGTGGACCGCATCGTTCGCAATGTTCTCGACCGCTTCACTCACAAGAACTAGCCCGGGCTCATCTCAGCCGTCCCAAGGGGCCCTATCCCGCATCGTCTTAGGCCACGACCATCTGCTCGTACTCCTGGCCGGAAGCGGCGGGCAAGAGCACCCACAGCGTATAGATGCCCAGGATAGTCCCCATGAATGGGTGAATCAGGGCGAGGAAGGCAGCTATGATCGCGAGCATGCGCGCCCAGGATGCGCGTCTTATCAGGCTGATTCCGGTCCCAAAGCAAAGAATAGCTCGACCGACCAGAAAGACAGTGATGAGCGGTACCAGCCAGGTTGCGTGGAAAAATTGGAATCCGTCGAACCCATCGAAACCATGGCTCATGTGGCCCCAATTGCTGAAGGCCCCGGCAAGCACTCCGACCGCAATAGCCCAATGCAGCAGAATCCAGAGGCTGTATGCGATCCAAAGAATGGCCACGGTCTGCATATGCCGGTGTACACGATTACGGTGATACGGCACAGGAGCATAGGTAGCGATGGGAGCACTCTGCCGCCCACATCTCTGGCAGATCGTTTGCGAAGCATCCATAGGCTGACCACAAGCGCTGCAATACATGGCTTGTACCTCCTTCCGATACATACTACGAGAAATTCCTCTTGAGGGTTCCAGCACTTCGAGCGGGTGAAAATCATCTGCAACCCGAGATAGGTATCATGTCACCTTGATGGGGCGACCTTGTTGAAGCTGCGATGCAAATGGGCGATGGCGTTGTTGCTGGCTGGAGGAGTGATGATCAGTTCGCTAGCGGGCGAGGCTGCGACAGAACCGGTGAAGGAAGCCATCTTCGCGCCGAGTTCAGCGCCGTTTGCGGCGAGCCACGCTTCGACCGTGGTGAAGCTGAAGAACGGCGACCTGATGTCGACGTGGTTTGGAGGAACGGCAGAGGGGAAGCCGGACGTGGCGATCTGGGGATCGACCAGGACCCGGGCCGGATGGAGCGCTCCCGTGGAGCTGGCACGGGAGGCAGAAGTGCCCTGTTGGAACCCGGTGCTGTTCCACACCAACGACGGCAAGCTTTGGCTGTACTACAAGTTTGGCCCGAGCCCGGAGACCTGGACGGGCGCTCGCAAGTGGAGCACGGATGAAGGCAAGACCTGGAGCCCGGCCGAGCATCTGCCTGCCGGCCTGCTGGGGCCGATTCGGGCCAAGCCGCTGGTGCTGAAGGATGGCGCGATTATCAGCGGGACGTCGATCGAAGCTTACCGCTCCTGGGCGGCGTGGATTGAGCGCAGTACGGATGGCGGCAAGACGTGGGCGAAGATCGGGCCGATCGTCCCTCCAGTGGTCCCGGATAAAGAGGGAGTGGGCGAGGCTGCTTCGCATGTGCCGGGATCCGCGGACTGGAAATATACGGAGGGAATCATTCAGCCGTCGGTAGTGTCACTGGGGAACAAGCACCTTCGACTGTATGCGCGCTCGACTGCGAAGACGGCGCGGATTTGCGTGGCGGACTCGTATGACGATGGGGTGACCTGGACGCAGGCTCGTCCACTGGATGTACCGAACCCGAACTCCGGCATCGATGCGGTGGCGCTAAGAGATGGGCGAGTGGTTCTGGTCTACAACAACGCCACCACTGGGCGGACTCCGCTGAACCTGGCAGTATCCAGCGACGGCGAGCACTTCAAGATGTTCTACACGCTGGAAGAGTCTCCGGGAGAGTACTCATACCCGGCGATTATCCAGGCGGCGAGCGGCGATTTGGAGATGACCTACACGTGGAACCGCAAGACGATCGAACATGTTCACTTTCCCCTGACGGATGTTCCAAGGTAGACGGCTGCACTCTGCTAATGGTTTACCGGCTTGAGCGGATCGAACCCCGCGCCGGGCGACAGCCCAGACTCAACCACTGTGTTGTTTCCGTTGACCCACTGCTTCCCGCCCTTGCCCAGCGGCACGATGTATCGCTGTCCCGTCGTAGAGTCCACTGTCTCCTGAACGCCATTGATGACATCGTTGAAGCTATCATTCTGGAGCGCGCTGATCATCGCCTGCTGATGCGCCACCGCCGCATTGGTGGCCGCAATCGTGGCCCGCGTCGAGGCGTCAATCTGCCGGATCGCCTGGTTGTTCAACTGGTTCTGCATATTGAGCCACGCCGGGTTCATGACCAGCGATTCCCCCGAGTGCTGGAGCATCGCGCCTGCTGCGGCCGCCTGCTCGGTTGGAGCAATCAAACTCCCAAGCGCCACCACCAACCAGCTCGACCCCGGCCCTCCAGGCCCCATCAGCGTAGTCTCCGCATACGCGTACGCGGACATGGGGGCGCCATTCTTTGTGCAGCTAAAGAACGCCTCGCCGCCGGTAGTCCGAGTGATCCCGCTTGCGCCGGCATGATACTTCGGCGCCAGCGCATCGCTTTTGGTCAACTGTAGTCCCTGGCACATGGAAGCGAATCGCGACTGACCATATTTGGCCGCGAACGCATTGCCGGGGACATAGGCAGCAACGCCCGCTCCCGGCCGCAGGAACGGACCTGGCACCCTGTATGGAGGAACGGTCGAGTCTCCCACGCGAAGATTCGTCAGCCCATCCGGCGAAGTCATGTCGACAATCATCCGCGCGTCAATCGTGCTGAAACGGAACAGCCCACCATAGGTCTTCCAGCCCTGCGGAACCTGGATGGAAAATGCCTTCTCCCGCGTATCGCGCATCGTCACCCAACTCATGCCGGTTGCTCCCACAGCTCCGGCGCTGGTCGAAGCAGAACGATGGGCCCAATTGTAGGCAACGGCCGCCAGCACCAGAAGCAACCCAGCCAACGCAACCTTTTTCATCTGTCGCCTCCGCTGACGTCTAACACGCGCATCAAAGGGGGATCGCACGCGATTGCCTCGAATGATAGTCCCTTCACAACGGCAATGGTTTACGACCTAGGGATGTGTCCACCTGGAGAGGCGACTGTTGAAAAGGTAATATAGCGGCGTGGACACCATCGATTGGCTGCTAGATTCGGACCCGGCAATAAGGTGGCAGGCCATGCGCGATCTAACGGACGCCTCCCCGGCGGCGGTCGCCGTGGAGCGCGCCCGCGTTCCGCGCGAAGGGGTTGGCGGCGAAATTCTCGCCCGCCAGGGATCGGACGGTTCGTGGCACCGGGCCGACACCCCCGACTGGGTGCCGACCCTTTACACGTTGCTCCTGCTGCGCGCGACCGGCGTCGACCGCGCTGAGCCTGCCGTTGACTTGGCGGTGGCACGCCTTGAGGCGGGTTTCCGATGGGACGAGGAGTTCGGCGCGAAGCCGTTCTTCGAGGGAGAAGTGGAGCCATGTATCAACGGGGGCACGCTCGCGCTTGGCGCCTACTTCGGGCAGCCCACTGAGAGTCTCGCGCGCCGTCTCGTCGCCGAGCAACTCGACGATGGTGGTTGGAACTGCGAAGCGCCAAAGAGCGTGCGCTCGTCGTTCCACAGCACTCTCTGCGTGCTGGAGGGGCTGCTCGAGTACGAACGTGCCGTCGGGTCTCCGCCGGAGATTGCGGCGGCCAGGCGGCGAGGCGAGCGGTACCTGCTCGAGCGCTCTCTCTTCCGGCGGCGCTCGACCGGCGAAGTCGCGAATCCGGCGTTCCTGAAGTTCGCGTTCCCGCCCAGCTACCACTACGACGTTCTCCGTGCGCTTGACTACCTCAGGGACGCAGGTTTCCAGCCCGACGCACGCATCGTCGATGCCTTACAGGTGGTTGAGAGTCGTCAGCAGGCCGACGGTCGATGGCTCCTCGATGGCGCGTACGACGAGGCGCTGGCCTTCCCGTGGGGTGAGTCGGTGGGCGTGCCGAGCCGGTGGAACACGCTCCGAGCGCTGCGTGTGCTGCGATGGTACGAGCGACGAGGGCTCGAGCCGGCGAGCCCTTCATAGAGAACTCTGGGAGGAGAAAACCGGGGACTTTCTTTTGCCTGGCATTCTCCGGCGTCTTGTTTGTCCTTGTGTAGAAATGTGCAAACTAAGTCCCCCCGCGACGCCCTCTGTTTCACGAAGATGATCAAATCTTTCACTGATCATCTTGGCCGGGTTACATAATGCCGGCACCAGGGCTTCGAACGCGGCAGCTGCCGCCCGATCGTCGCGCTGGGCTATTGGATTTTCCGCGGCGGCGCACATCGTCAGCAGAAACAGGATGACGGCGATTTTCCGGCAGCTCATGAATACCTCAGCGCCTAAAGGCCAAGGAACTTGTCCGGTGGATGTCCGGGCTAAAGAAGCCCGGACCTACCCAACAGCTAATTTTTCCGCAGCCTGTTGAAGCAGGGCAGCCTTGTCCCGCGTAGATTTGTCCAGCTCGGCTTTCACCCGCGCAGGAGTGAACGGGAGATGCCGCAGGCGGACACCCGTAGCATCGAAGATGGCGTTTCCGATGGCAGCGGGAGTGACCGTAATGGCAGTCTCTCCCGCACCCGTCGCAGGCACGCCAGCCGGAGTTACAAAGACAGTTTCAATCGTGGGTATCTCGTAATCGAGATGCAGGCTGTTGTAAGTCTTCCAGTCAACCGAGGTGATGCGTCTTTCGTCCCAGGTAACTTCTTCCACCAGGGCGCGGCTCATGCCTTGCAGGAGTCCACCCTCGATCTGGTTTCTAAGGCCATCGGGATTGGAGATTGGTCCGCAGTCCAAGGCCACGACAAAAGACACTGGGCGGACCAATCCACTTTCCAGGTCCACCGTCACTTCGGCAACCAGTGCGGCATAACCGTTCTCTCCTTCGTAGGCTACACAGGCGATGCCGCGTCCCGTTGCCAGGCCGGCTTGCGCGGCCGCAGGGGCAGGGAATGGACGTGGCGCCCATCCGGCAGCCTTGGCCGCGGCGTTGAGTACTCCAATGACGCGACGGTCGTGCAGATGCTGCAGGCGGAAGGCTACTGGATCGGCTTTCGCATGGGCGCAGAGCTCATCCATGAAGCACTCGTTGGCAAAGGTGTTCTGGATGCGCTGAGGAGAGCGCAGCGGCCCGGTAAAGAAGGGCGAACGCACGGTATGGGTGAGCGCGCGTTCGCTCCGGATGGTTCCTCCACCGCCGCATTTGCCCGTGATGCAGCCGGCGAAGTAGGAGGGCACGGTGTTGCTGCCGTTTCGCAGCTTGCCCGCGGGCGGTTTGGCTGGGCCGGGCTCGCGCGGTTCCGGTGGGTAGCCGGTTAACATGCCGCTGATCACGTTTCCGGGCTGGTCATAGCCTGGCCGGTTGCCCAGGGAGGCTACCCAATTCTCGCGGTCCCAGGCGAGAATGCGCCCATCGGCGGTGATGCCGGCGCGATGCTCGACGACCATGGCGGAGCCGAAGTTCTCCCACATCATTTCGTCCTGGCGCGAGAACTGCAGACGGACCGGTCTGCCGGCCGCCTGGGACAACAACGCGGCATCAAACGTAACCGCGTCTGCGCCGTTCAGGCCATAGCATCCGGAGCCTCGGGTATAAATCACGCGCACGCTGTCGATGGGCAGGCCCAGCAACATGGCGACAACGCTGCGCGTGGGATAAGCCGATTGGGTGGCCGACCATATCGTGGCGCCATCGGGCTTTACATCGGCCACGGCACAGGAGGCTCCCACCGATCCGTGCATCTGGTAAGGATAGGTGTATCTCGCTTGCAGCACGCTGCTGGCGGCGGCGAGTTGCGTGCCTAAATCTCCTGAGTTGACGCTGAGAGAATCGTGGGAGGGCTGTTGCTGCAGGTGCTCGAAGAAGGTGTTCTGTGCCGGGAGCGCGGGACCGGGATTCCATTGCACCACCAACTGTCGAGCCGCCAGTACGGCATGGTATTGCGTCTCCGCTACGACGCCGACAAAGTCTTTGCGCACCACTACCTTTTTTAGTCCGGGCACATCGCGTACCGAATGCTCGTCCACATGAGCGACGGTGGCTCCCATCGCAGGGGGCCGAACCACGCGGCCGTGGAGCATGCCAGACACGCGAACGTGATGCAGGAACTGAAACTGGCCGGTCATGAGCGCGACCCGGTCGAGGGAGGGAACTGGCTTGCCCAGCACGGTCCACTCGGCCGCCGGCCGCCGCTTGGCCGTTTGGTTCAACGGGAGATTGAAGTGTTTCCTCCCAACTAATTCTGTATATGTGACTTGGCGTCCCGAGCTACTAGTGATGACGCCGTTGTCTAGCTTGAGGTGCTCCACCGGTTCGCCCAGCTCTTTGGCAGCCATGCTCATGAGGGCCTCGCGCGCAGTGGCTGCGGCAAGGGCAAGATTCTCGTCGTTGAAGTTGGTGGGTGTGGTTTGGCTTCCCGAGGTGGTCCCCTGGTCTGGGGTGATGGCAGTGTCGCACTCGATCAGCTTTACGCGCGTGATCGGCACGCACAGTTCCTCGGCAATCAATTGGGTTTGCGCGGTAAAAATGCCCTGACCAAAATCGCATTTGCCGGTATAGGCGGTGATGGTTCCATCGGCGCCGATGGCCAGCCATGAGTCGAGCTTGTCCGGGTCAATATGCCCGGGATGGGTTGCGAATTGCCCCTGCGCGTTGGCCGAGGACTGAGTGAGCGGCGCGGCGCTGAAGCTCACGATCAGAGCACCGCAACCCTTCAGGAAGTCACGACGCGACGGGGTCATGCTTTTTGGCCTCAGCATATTTTCGAATGGCGCGCAGCATACGCACGTGGATAAAGCAGCGGCACAACACAGCTCCCAGCGCGGTGCGGATTTCCTGGTCAGAGGCCTGCGGGTTTGCGTCCAGCACAGCCTTGGCTGTCAGGATTACGCCGCTCAGGCAAAATCCGCACTGGGCGGCTCCCTCGTCGATAAACGCCTGCTGGATAGGATGCGGCTTCCCGGGGGTGCCGAGCCCTTCCAGGGTGGTGATTTCGGCGTGGCCCACTGCGCGCACCGGCAGGACACAGGAGCGCACGACCTGCCCGCGCAGGATCACGGTGCAGGCCCCGCACTGCGCCATGCCGCAGCCAAACCGGGGTCCACGCAAGCCAAGCTCGTCGTTGAGGACGAACAGCACCGGCGTATCGGGATCGACTTCCACGGTGTGGGTGGTGCGGTTCACTTGGAGAGTGATCGGTTCCATAAGGAGAGTTTGCGCCTTTTTGCGAGAGAATGCGGATGTGAAAACTACATCTGCCCCCGGAATCCCGGGTCATGCGAAGCTGATCCTGACTTTGCGCTGTTCTAGAGCTACGATTCCGAACAGGGGAACTCGAGTGAGCGACCTGACTCGGTTTGCGTTGTTTCCCATCGGATCGGGTTTCCCGCCCGGGGTTTTCCGTCCGAGTCACCAACGATGCATCCAAATGGCGATGCGACCAGTCGCGCGGTTGAACCGGGGGAACCGCACCCTTGGGTACTTGGCATGACTAGGCTACCTTTCTTATTCCAACTAACTGCGCGCCTGAGCTCAGCGCAATTGCCAAGTGGACGGCCGCGCAAACGTCCTCAGCGTAGACGATGGCTTGGCGGAAGCGGGAGAACTCGCGAGGGATACGGTAGGTCGCTTCGAATTGGTTAACGGACTGCATGTTGCGCCTCCTCGTCGTCGGACGTAGTGCATTCTTGAGTCCAGCGGCCACACTCACAAAGGATGTTCGGCTCTTTAACTGCATCCACGTCTCTTCGCAGAAGCTTCAATCTGTTAAGCGGAGCCCACGGTCGAAGAGGGCCAGTACTGCAATTTTTTTTAAAAAATAAAGCGAGCGACCGCCAAAAAACTGATGGGAGCCAGCAATCATGTGTGCGGAACAGGAAGCTTGAGCGAATCTCTACCGACGCTCGCATGAAATCAGAGCAAGTGAAACCGGCCCTTGAGCAACACATCGCCGCCCCATCGTTGCCAATCGTCACTGCCCGGCTGTCTGGCTCGCAGGGGGAAGCAGCCGTTCCACTTCGCCCAGCAGTTCCGGAGCCAGGACTAGCGCGCAACAAGAGGGTAGGCATCTTGCGGCTGCGGAAAGGATGTGGCTCAATGGCGCGTCTAAGCCAGAGCAGGCTCCAATACAGCAGTTCGCGTCACCGCAATCACACTGATGTCGTCTTCCTGACCGAACTTCTGCGCGGCGGCGGCCACTTCAGACGCAGACTTGCCTTTCCGCATCAATTCGTGAACCCGCTCGAAGCCGAACAGTTGGCCATCTCCGTCCGTGGCTTCTGCAACCCCATCTGATACCAGCACCAGCTTGTCACCCTCTGCCAGCCTGAAGCGCATGACCGAGAACTCAGCGCCCTCTATCATTCCTAGTGGCAGTGCACCCTCCATGGCAACCGGTTCGCCATTTAGATAAGGCGGCATGTGACCGGCATTGGCCAGGGTGATCTCACCGTCCTCCGCTACGCGCAGCGCCAGGCAGGTGGCGTGAGCCTCGCCTCGGCCAATGAGCCGCCGGTTCAGCGTTTGCAGGATGATCAACGGATCGCTGATCAACTCAGTGATAGTACGGATGGCGCCTACAAGCAGGGCCACGAGCATTCCTGCCTTCAGCCCCTTGCCCGTCACATCGCCTGCCACGATCAGCAGGCTGCCATCCGCTCTGTTGGGAATGATCTGGAAGAAGTCCCCGCCTACTTCCCGCGCGGGCCGGTACTCGCTCTCAATGACCAGCCCCGGCAGAGTCGTACAAGCCTCAGGCCGGATCACCTGCTGAACCTCCTGCGCCTGCTTAACATCGAACGCCAGGACCCTCTGTGCGCGCACCGACTGGAGCAGCCGCCGCAACAACAGCAGGGCGGCTGCTACCATCAGGAGCAGAAACGCGATGAAGCCTACGTGGATCTGCACCCCAAATGGGAACCAAATCACCCGGATGTGCATGACGCCAAGCTCTGTCCCAAAATGGGCGATCCCTAGTAGCAGGACTGCAGGCAACACCAACCAGCCCTCCAGCCCATGGCTCCGAATACCCTGGATAACGATCCATAGCAGCAGTAAGACGAGGAGCAGCCGAACAACCAGGACAACCATGTGAAAGGCGACGGCAACTGGATGTGGGAAGACACTAAAGAACAGTTCGCCGCCAATGGCTCCCGCGACGATGCAGACCACGGTTAGCCCGGCCACGGCGCGTGGTAGCCAAGCCGGCCGTTGCAGCCGGAACCAGACCCACCAGATCATCACCCAGCCCGCGAATATAAGCGGTTCGAGAAAGTTTGAGAATAGACTGTCCACCGGAATGCTCAGGTGTTGCGTCCATACAGCGACGGACAGCTCGGCAGCGGCGGCCGCCTCGGCCAGAAAGACCGCCCCCATCCAGAGATAGACGCGATCAGAACGGTCGAACAGCGTCAGGCTGAAGGCCATCGCTGCCAGCAGGGCAAACAACAGCGCCTGGATAGCGTAAAAAGCAAATGTGCGGACCAGTTCCAGCCAGCGGATCTGGTAACTGGCTGTCACCGCGCCAGCCTCGCCCAGCACCGGCGCAGTGTGGAACCCCCCCACATCAGGCTGGCTCGCAAGCGTGTTGGGGTGCATCCATACTCTGAATGCCAATACACGGCTGGAGGGGCCTGGGTTGCCACCGGCCGGTTGCGGCAACGCGAACATCATGGGCTGGGTGTAATAGACGACCGGTGTGCTGGCGGTGAAGTCGCCGAAGCTGCCCACCAGCTCTCCGTTGTCGAAGACCTGGTATGCGTCGTCCACGTCGGACGGCCCGGCCAAGGCGAGCTTCTCTCCGGGCCGCTCCTGCAAATGCACCCGGATGCGATACCAGGCATAGCCCCAGTAGCCTGGATGGCCCTTGGCTGTCCAGCCTGGCAGATAGCCTGAGGTCCCAATAGTGGGGTCAAATGAGCCTTCCTTGGACGTCAGGTCCACCGTTTCCCATTTAGAGTCGTCAAACCCCGGCTCGGCCCACAAGGGCGCATGGGTGACTGGATCGACCGGCGAATCGCCCACGGTAAACTTCCACGGCCCGTAGAGCGGGGCGGCGGACTGGCCGAGGCTGATCTCAGCCATGTTGTCTGCAGCACTTTCGGGCTTAACGGGCACAGCCTGGGCCTGAGCCCAGCCACCATACGCGAAAAGCAGAAGCACAATTAACGCAATGCAAAAGCGTCTTGCCATGGCGGGATCGATCCTCTTTCTTGCAAGAAAGCCGCTGCACGGAACTATACGCATCCTCAGGCGGACATGGAATATTCCACTCCCGTCCCTGTGCTCATGGTCTATGCAGACGGCCAACCCTGTCGCAGCCACGTTCAGAGCAGGGGCAAGCGGCTACCAAGATTAGTTCTGCATAACGAAAGCTTGTGAAACGGGACTTTCGAGTTTCGTAGACGGACCTGAAACTTTGACGAAAGGCGCCGGCGCGGTTAGCTCCACAAAAGCCAGTGTCTCGAGAAAAGGTCGTTATCGATCACGGTCAAGACGAACTCGCCCTTGAACCTTAGCGTGGTTCTACTTTCCCAAAGTGCCAGCTGCACACGCGGCGGAACGTCGATCTTCTCTAATTTAGAGATCACTAAGAGCGTCGGCGTGCCGGACGAAAGTGCGGATGAGTCAACCAGTGACCAGACGGAACTGACCCAAATGGAAA
This sequence comes from uncultured Acidobacteriaceae bacterium, assembly GCA_963788515.1. Lineage (GTDB taxonomy): Bacteria > Acidobacteriota > Terriglobia > Terriglobales > Acidobacteriaceae > PALSA-350. Next base: position 152,933 of record CAWBGZ010000009.1, on the reverse strand, counting down.
TGGATGGAAGAGAGCAGGACCAGCGTACTTCCTTTAGGGCTGTCCCCTTATCTTCCGGTGGTATTTCGTCCCGCCATTGCCGGGACTCTTCTCAAAACCCTTTCCAGGCTCTGAAAAAAACTCTTCGTTTGAAGGTCAAGCGATGCTAATCACCTGGCCGCCGCCTGCGGCGAGGAACGCAGCATGGGTTTCCATGCGGCGCCGTTCTGCTTCCTGCATGAGCGCCGCGTAATGCGGACCAGATCGCATCGACGCAAACCATGGATCACTCGTAATCGCGGAGGCGCAGAGAAACCCGCGGTCCATTGCCGCAAAGAGAGCGATGATCGCGCGTTCGGTCTGGTTGATCTGAGCAAGCTGACGCGCGGAATAGAACAATACCTCAGGATCAGCCAACAGGGCAGTCTCGGCGGTCACGATCGCATCGAGACATTCTTCCGTATTGCCTTCAAGGTAGGCGCGCAGCGAGCGCATCACTCCCTGGACCGCGCCTGTGGCGCCCCCGGATCGCTCGCGCTCTCTCAGCTTCAAGAGTGCGGTCTGGCCTTCTCCCATGGCGGCAAGCGCCGCACAATCGAGGTAATAACCGCCCCGCGTCCCATAGAGTTCAAGGGTATTGGTGTAATCGCCCAAAAGGAAATAAGTGTGCGCGGCGCTCGTGATCAGATGAGGATCCAGATGACGTCCACGGAAGTGAGCAGCGATGGAGGCATCCAGTTCATCGCAATAGCGGCACGCCTGCACCAGGCCCGCAAACAGCTCTGCGTCGTTTCGGCGGAAGTGCGCTCGCTCCAGCAACCGGATCATTGCTTTTCTGGCGCGGCCCTGGTCGCATTCCACGGACGTATAGAAATTGTGGGCGATGGCAAGCTCGGGGTTCAGGGCAAACGCACGTTGGAAAGCCTGTTCCGACGCCACTTCATTGTCGTGAGCATCGTTACTGAATTTTCCCAGGAAGTGGTAGGCACGACCCAGTCGGACCCACGCTGGCGCATAATCTGGGCTCTCTTCGAGACACTGGAGATAGAGGTCCCGTGCGATGTTCGTATTATCCAGCCCACGAACGGTCATGATCTGGTTGGCGCGAAGGTAGCACTCATACGCGCGTGCTGTCGCTGGAACGTCGCGATGAGAAATGACCTGTTCGCGCTCGTCGAGCGGCACCTGAAGCGACCGGAGGATGTGTTCGCACAATTCATCCTGCACGGTAAAGAGTTCCTGCATCGAGGAATTAGCCGTCTCCGACCAGAGTACCGTTCCGCCGGGCGCTTCAATCAGCTGACAGATAAGGCGAAAGCGTTCACCGGCGTGCAACAGAGAACCTGTGAGGAATGCGTCAACATCAGCCTCGACGGCGACTCGCCTGGGATCCGGCTGACCCTCAAAACGTGCCGCGAGTAGACTCGATCGAACGATAAGGTTGTTCATCGCCGATAAGGAATTGCCAATGGCCTCCGGCAAAGCGAAGGCAAGGAAATCGGTTTGTTCATCGCTCTTCGGCGCGCGAAAGGGCAGTACGATGATGCGGAAGACGGTGCGCGTTCGCGGCCCCAAGGAAGTGCTTTCGGAAAGAGTAATGAAATTCAGTGCTTCGAGCATTTCGCGCGCCGAGGCATAGCGGTCCTCGACGTGCTTGGCCATGGCCCGGCGAAGGATTCGGTCAAGGGCCTCCACGTTGCGCGACCCACTGAGAGGCGGCGGATTCTGATGCAGAACGGCGTAGAGGATATCGACCAGCGAATTGCCCTCAAACGGCCGCCTGCCAGTGAGCAATTCGTAGAAGACCGAACCGGCCGAGAAAATGTCCGAAGCTGGTCCAACAGGCAGGCCGCTTGCCTGTTCCGGCGACATATATAAAGGTGTGCCAACAATGTCTCCGGCGACGGATTCGCCAGTCGCGGTCTGATTCGGGTCCAAGCCGAAGGCGGCCTCCGTAGTGTGGGCCAGGCCGAAATCCAGCAACTTGACGCCGTGGCGTGTCAGAAACACATTGGAGGGCTTGAGGTCGCGGTGAACAATGCCGAGATCGTGCAGCGCCTGGAGGGCCTGCAAGATCTGCCGCGTAATCTTCAACGTCTCGGAGGCGTCCAACATCCCGGCCAGCAGACGGTCGGCGAGCGAAAGGCCATCGAGCAGCTCCATCACCAGAACGAGAACCCCGCGCTCTTCGAGGACGTCGTAGACCTGGCAGACGTTGGGATGGTTTACGCGGGCCAGCGACCGCGCTTCGCGCCAAAGCTGCCTGCGGGCCGCGCCGCCTTCATGGGTCTCGTCAATGGTCTTTACGGCGACAGGCCGCTGCAGGCGGTCATCCCACCCCTCGTACACCACGCCCATCGCACCTTGGCCGATCTTCTGCCTGATCTGGTAGTGGCCGATGGCTTCCAGCATGGAGAGATGATAGCCCCGGCGACGTGCTCTTACGCGCCGGAGTTGTCCCCGGAGGGCCCATAAATCGAAGGGACCTTGCCGCCCATGGGCCGAATATACGTGCTCAACTGGCCGCGGTGGTGGATGGAATCGAAAAACATGAACCACAGCAGCTCGCCAAGCGGAGCCTCCCAGGCCAGGTTGCCATGGACCAAAAACCGGACCTTGTTTTCCCATGCCGGCTCATCGAGCCCTGCAATGCGCTCGCCTAAATCAGCGGTGTGCCTCTCGAACGTCGCGACGATCTCTTCCGGGTCGACGGGTGGAGAGTCGGGTGCCCAGTTGCTCTCCCCTGCATCGATGAATTCGCTGCAGGCCTTGGCTTCCAACGCCAGTGTCCAGAGAATTTGCGCCGCGGACGGCGAACGCTCATGCGGGCTATAGGCGAATTCTCCCAGAGGGAGGGCATGCAGGACCCGTTGAAATGCCGGGCGCTCTGCGATCCAACGATGCTGCAAAAATTCTCGTAAGCTCACGACGTACTCTCACGTAAATGGGGATGCATCAGGCCCTGTGGCATTAAACATTACTGCCAAAGGCCTTAAACGCACAAATCTTCCGGGGTTATCGAGAATAGGCCGAAGCCTGTGATGAATTAATTCGCTAAATCGCCGCTGCGCGTAGCCCCTGCGGATCATGCGATTTCATTGACTAGGAAGAGACGACGAAATCTACTTTATGCAAATCGCCATCAAGCTCGGTCTCGTTGAGAACCGTTTCGCTCTGCATTCCGTAGCAACCCTTCCAACGAAGGTCAAGACGGCCTCCCTGGGATTAGGAGAAATTCCGTCCCCAAAAAGGCCCCCATGATCATATCCCGGAAGCATATAGACCGACCCATGAAAACCGGCCACGTTTTAGAGGGACTTCCTATACCTATTGCGGCAGATGATTGAATGATTGCTCCTCAAGGTGAATAGGTGTCATATCACCGATCTCCTCCCCTGCCAACGCGTCCAAGTTAGAATGGACGGCTCTCGTCCTTAACGCTTCTTTGGAGTGCACCGATGCGAAAAGTTCAATACGGAGTCGCTGTCAGTTTGGACGGCTATATTGCAGGTCCAAAGGGGGAAGCGGATTGGATCGAGATAGATCCAGAGGGCTGCCCCCATTGGTGTTGCTCACGTATAGGAACCGTCCTGTGGGGTCTACGGTGACACCGTTAGGCTCCTCGCCGGCTGGGAAGGGTGACCCGGGAATCAGCGTGAGGGCGCCGGTCGAAGGTGCAATCCTGTAACCCGAAACGTTACCAGCGCTTAAGGAAACCACATAGACAAACCTGCCACTGGGATCAACCGTCAGCGACAAGGGTGTGGGAGGGGTGGTTAAGGCATTGCCAGCGCTAAAGCGCGTGATCAGAGTCAAGACTCTTTCACAGAACGCTAAAGCGCTCCGTCCCCCCCATAAATGCGGGGGCTCCCACCGCTAAGTTTAGCGGCTTGGAAGAACAGGCGAAGTAACCTCCGCCTTTCGCACAACATTGAAGCTGTTTGGGGTCGTATTTCGTCCACCTTCAACGGCCGGAAAAGCAAGAGGAGAAGAAGTGAACTGGTATCGACCGGTTCTAACCACTTCACTTTGTCCTGCTTTCTTTTGTCCTGCTTTCTTTTGTCCTGCTTTCTAATTCTCCTTGGCGCCGGCTACTCTTCGGCAGCGATCAGTTCTTCCCATGCCAAAGCGTAGCCAACCGCTCGCTTCACCTCGGGGACTCGCTTTTGCGAGAGTTTCGAAATTTTCTTCACTAGATTTCGCAAATTGTCGCAGTTGACGACGCAGGGCTTAGGCATTCCCTCGGTCGAGCCGAGAGGAACCTCGATAGGAATATGGCGAATGGTCGCCGTGATTTCAGCCGCGACGAACTTGTTGAGAACCGGATAAGCGTCATCACGGCTCAGCAGAAGCACAGGGCGGCGGCCGGCCGGTTTCGGCAGGTCCGGCCACCAGATCTCGTACTGTTTCACGGCTTCCACTCGTCCGCGTTGGACCAGTCATCGGCATCCTTCGCCGAATCGGGCTGGCGCAGATATGCTTGGCGAACGGCTTCGTATTCGCGCTTCCGAATTGCATCCTTGACGGCCTGCCGGATGAATTCAGCGCGCTGTCGCTTGGCGGCCGGCGCTACCTTATTCAGCGATCGCAAGAGCAGTTCGTCCAGCTGGATCAATATCGACGACATGTGTTCATGATCATATTACGGAAGCATATAGGCCGATCCATCAAAACCGGCGCCGTTTTTAGAGACTTCCGTATACCTAATTGTGGCAAATGATTGCTCCTCAAGGTGAATAGGTATCCTGTCAATGATTTCTCAAAACAGCCTTCGTCCCGGGTGGACCGCGGCTGCCTCCATTTTGTGGAGCTAGAGTTTGCATCGAAATAGGGTATCCAATACATCAGGCGGGGCGTCAGACTAATAGCGCGCATCAGAGCGGATGGGCAGAGCCCCAGGAGAGAGCAAGAACCGATGACCAGCAACCCCAGTAGCGAGCCGCAAAGGCAAGCCGGCTCCGTTATCGACGCGGACGCTCAACTATGGGCGACTCCGCCGACCAAGGCTACGCCAGTTTCCGAGATCATGACAGCCCTGCGGAAAGTGGACACCCTGCACGGGCTTACTGATCAGGAGTGTCATTGGCTTGCCTCCCGTGGTGGTGAAAGAAGGGCCTCGCACCGGGAGGTCGTGGTGCGGGAAAATGAGCCTGCCCACCATATGCACATCCTTCTTGAGGGTGAGGTGAGCGTTCATCGAGCCAATTCGGGCTCGGTGTCGTTGTTCATGGGCCGCACGGCACGAGTTACCGGGAAGCTACCCTTTTCAAGGATGAAGTACTGGGGCGCCACAGGCTATAGCAACGGCGATTTGTGGGTGCTCAGTATTCACGAAGACCAATTCCCGGCAATGCTTGCCGCGATTCCTTCGATGGCGCAGCTCTGCGTGTCGCTTATGCTGGATCGGGTGCGGGACTTTACCCGTACCGATTTGCAAGCGGAAAAGCTTGTCGCCCTGGGTCAGTTGGCGGCCAATCTATCGCACGAACTCAACAACCCGGCGTCTTCAGCTCAACGAGCCGCCTTGAGCCTCTCATCAAAAATCGATAGGGACTACGAATTGTGCAGACTGGGCCGTCTATTCCGCTCAGAGGAAGAATTGGCAAAGTACGTCGACTGGACCGAGCGTTGGTTGCCCTCGACCAAGAGCCAAACCCCGGAAGCGGCCGCTCAAGGTTCCCTGTCGGAGAGTGACCGTGAGCAGCAATGCATCGACTGGCTGGAAGCGCATCACGTCCCCGACGCGTGGGCCGCGGCGCCGGCCTTGGCGCAAGCGAGCTTAACTGTGCGCGCGCTCGATGAGCTAGCCTCGATCGTCCATCCCGCCGCCCTGCCGGCGGCTATTACCGCCTTTGCCAGTTCTCTGAACGCCCGTAGCATGGTCGCCGCGGTGACTGACTCATCGGATCGCATTTTTAACATTATCAACTCCATTAAGGATTACTCCTACATGGACCAGGCTCCGGTCCAGGATGTCGATCTGGTGCAATCGTTGGAGAACACGCTGGCAGTGTTGCGTCCACGCTTGCAGAAAATGGTGATCGTGCGTGACTTTGAGCCCTCCATGCCCGCCGTCGTGGCGTACGGCGGCGAACTGAGCCAGGTGTGGACCGCGCTCATAGAGAACGCGATCGATGCCACCAAAGGGCAAGGCACACTCAAGCTGGTGACCCGGTTGCAGGGGGATATGGCCTTCGTGGACGTTTGGGATGATGGCGTGGGCATTGAGCCCGCGCTCTCTTCACGCATCTTTGAGCCGTTCTTCACTACCAAGCCGCTCGGCCAGGGACTCGGCCTTGGCCTCGACCTGGTGAGACGGATTGTCAGTAAACACTTTGGGTCGGTCGTCGTGCAATCAGAGCCGCACTCCACCTGTTTTCAGGTGCGGCTCCCGCTGGGCCGGCCACAAATCTACTAGTGGCCTGTAACAGCTGATTTGGTAGAGCCCCAGGGGCTGCGGTAAAAACTCTGCAGCGGTTGGGTAGGTCCGGGCTTCAGCCCGGACGTCCATCCTCAAGACCCACATCGGCCTTCAGGCCCTGAGGTAAGCTTTTCTGTCTATCTAATTCAAGGAAATCAATACCCCAGGGCCTAAAGAGTTTGCGTGAGAACTGGAAGAGAAACAGCAGGTCCCTCCACTGCGCTACGCTCCGGTCGGAGGTGGTGACTTTTTTGATTGCTTTCAGGTTTTGGTGGCCGGAAAGCTCCAAAGAGCGTCGGCGAACAAGCATCCTCAGGGTTCCCTCGGCTATGCTCGGGACAGGCTCTTCGACTGCGCGCCAAAAACCCTTTGTTAAGCGATAGATCTGCGAGGCCCTTCGCTCAGAGGTTGTGACTTTATTGATTTTTGCGCTGTTTGGCAGCACCTAACCTTTTTGTTTTCAGCGTTGGCTTTTGTGTGCAACCAATAAAGTCACAAACTCTCAGGATGACGGTGTTGTGGGAGTTTTGAAAAACCTTCCGGTTGAGTGTGCCAAAAACTCAAAAATCAAAAAAGTCACAACCTCTCCTTCACAACCTCTCCTAATGACAAACGTGTTTGGGGAGGGCTCCTCGCCCACTCAAGCCAAAGTACGGCTTGAATGGGCCACCCAATACTTTTGTTGCCGTTGTAATTAGTCCCTTGACTTGCCACAGGCAAGTCCGCTCCTCGGGATGACAATTCTGTGGGACCACTGACAGCCCTTCGTCAGACCGCTTTTGAGGCCATTTTCCTGCAAAAGAATGGTCATCCCGACCGGAGCGTAGCGCAGTGGAGGGACCCGCTGTTTCTCTTCCAGTTCTCATGCAAACTCTTTAGGCCAAGGAACTTGCCCCATTGATGTCCGGGCTGAAGCCCGGACCTACCCAACCGCGCGGAGTTCTCACGCAGATTCGAAAGCCCAATTCTTTCCCCGCCCGCTCGCACAACAAAGCACGAGAGCCGTTGTCTTAGAAGGGTCGCGCATTTTCGCAGATTTCGTTCTACTCCTGAATCAGCTGTTCCAGGCCACTCGTGAGGGGAATGCATGCACGACGCGGACATCGCCATCAAACAGGGAGAACTAGTAGCCCCGCGGGGCACGGGTTTCCGCGCCACTTGCCGGCCGAGCACCTACCAGTCCCGCTTTGGATGACGCCGCGCCGCCTTGTGAATTGCCTTCCACTTCGCCCGCGTTTGCCGCGCAAGCTCGGGATTGGCTTTTCGCTCGAGAAACTCAAGCTCGCGCCGCATTTTGTGATAGTTCGCGAGCCGCGCCTCATCCATTCCTGCATTCACCACCGCGCACCCCGGCTCGCCCGCATGCGTGCAGTCGCGAAACCGGCACACCTCCGCCAATTCCTGAATGTCAGGAAACCCGGCGTACACCGCCTCGTCGCTAGCCCAAAGTTGCACCTCGCGCAGTCCCGGGGTGTCGATCAACAGCCATCCGCCCGGCACCATGAATAGCTCGCGAGCTGTCGTCGTGTGCCGGCCCCGATCGTCGCCAGCCCGCACGGCGCTCGTTCTTTGCCGCTCGATGCCAAGCAACCGGTTCAGTACTGTCGACTTTCCTGCGCCCGATGAGCCGATCATCACCGCCGTCTCGCCCGGCTCTGCGGCCAGCGCATCCAGACTCCGATCGGTCATCGCACTCAGCGGTAGCACGATCGCCTCACCTGCCAGCGCGCGTGTCCGCATCACCACTTGCTCCAGATCGAATCCAAGCTCATCCGCGAGGTCCGCCTTGTTCAGCACAATCACCGGCCTTGCCCCGCTCTCGCGCGCCACCACCAGGTATCGCTCCAGCCGCCGTGGATTGTAGTCGCGGTCAAGCCCGCTCACGATGAACACCACGTCGACGTTGGCCGCCAGCACCTGCTGGTTCGCCTCGCGGCCCGGTTGCCTGCGCGAAAGGGTCGTCCGCCGCTCCAGCACCCGCTCGATCACGAGCCCATCCTCGCGCAGCGTTACCCAGTCGCCCACGGCCGGCCATAGCGGCGATTCAAACCGCAACGCACCACCCGGCTGCGCATCCACCGCGCCGCCCTCGGTCCACACCAGAAATTGCTCGCGGCACGCCGCAGCAACTCGCGCGGGAATTCCCGCAGCGCGTTGCTGCGCGAAGAAATCACTCCATCCAAATTGTTCGAGATTCACTTCCGCACATCCTCTCGGTTGGCACAACACGAGAACACACCCCAACCCACCATCCGGGTGAGGCAGTGTGAGAGGACGAATTAGACAAGTACTGTCAGCGGCGCTCCTGGATGCATCCACGGTAGATCAATCGCATTCGGCTCGCAACCAAAATCGAGCCAACCTTTCCCCATTTGCGCCTTAGCGCGCCGTGCACCAGCGTCCCGCGGGGAACCGCACTCGCGCCCGCCGAGCGGGCTGGGGTAAATAGGTATCCTGGTCGCCGTGCTTCGTTCTGGCGGTTGAGGGGCGAAGTGTTTGCGACGACGATCATGCAGCTGACGGTTTCCACTTGACATCCAAGTGACAGCTATGTTCACTTGAATGTCAAGTGAAGTAGATGCGCGTCCAGATCCTGCAAGACACTCTCGACCTTATGGTCCTACGCACCCTTGCCAACCATGGGCCCGCAGCATGCATATGGCATCGCCAACAGGCTCCAGCAGGTCTCGGACAAACGCAACCAAGGCAGGATTTATCCGGCTCTGGTAAGGATTGAGCGCGCTGGACCCGCCGGTCGTCCCGCGGCTGTTGGGGCAAGATGGAAAACGGTCGCGAAGCGAAGTATTACGCCATCAGCAGGGCGGGGTTGAAGGCGCTGGATGAGGAAGCCAAACGCTGGCGCCAGATTTCCGGCGTGGTTGAAAAGCTGCTAGCGGAGTAACCACGGTGCACTTGAGAAGAATCGTCGCCAGGCTCCACAATCTTCTCGCCAACAAGCGCGCCGAAAAGGACCTTGCACGCGAAGTCGCATCGCATCTCACCCTCATCGCCGACGACTTCGAACGCCGCGGCATGTCGCCGGAGGAAGCAAGGCTAGCTGCACGACGCGCTTATGGCGGCGTGGAGCAGGCAAAACAGGCACATCGAGACGAACGCACCCTATTGTGGATGGAACAAACCATGCAGGACCTGCGCTATGGCCTGCGCACATTGAGCAAGAGCCCCGGCTTCACCATCACCGCGGTATTCACGCTTGCCCTCGGCATCGGCGCGTGCACGGCCATCTTCAGCCTGGTGAATGCGGTGCTCATCCGCTCCTTGCCTTACGGGGATCCGAGCCGGCTCGTCTATCTTTACACGCCCGTTTCGCAGTTCAGACTTCCGGACGAAGTCTTCGGCCCCGCCTACGCAGATTTCTACGACCTCAAGCGCGACAGTCATTCCTTTCAGGACATGACCGCCTTCAGTCAGTCGGTCTTCAGTCTGGCTTCGCAGGTTGCGGCGGAACGCGTCGGCACGGCGCGCGTCGATGGCGATTTCTTTCGAACTTTCCAATCGGCTCCTGAACTTGGCAGGGAGATAACTCCCGATGACAACCAGATGGGCCACGAAAAAGTCGCCGTCATCAGCCACGCGCTCTGGCAGTCTATGTTCGGCTCGGCCGCTGATGTTCTCCATCGCTCGCTGTTGCTCGACGGCAAGAATTACCAAATCGTCGGCGTCATGCCGCAGGGCTTCGAGTATCCGCGTAGTACCGATTTAGCCTACGGAGAACCTCAATACAAGACAACGCAGGTCTGGATCCCGCTGGCGCTTACTCCACAGCAAATGGCCGATAGAGACAATTCGCGCGGAAATGCCGTCGCCCGCCTCAAGCCCGGCGTCTCCATCGCCCAGGCGCAGGCGGAGATGGCCGGCATCATGACGCGGCTTGACAAGCTCCACCCCGAAGCGCACGGCTGGGGCGCTGCTGTGAAGAACTTCGTTGACAGCACCGTTGGCCACGTGCGTTCTCTCTTGTGGCTGCTGCTTTGCGCCGTATCCATGGTGCTATGGATCGCCTGCGGAAATGCCGCCAATCTTCTGCTGGCCCGTGCGGCGAGCCGCATGCGCGAGTTGGGCGTCCGCGTCGCGCTGGGGGCGGGACGCAGCCGTATTACCCGCCAACTGCTGACCGAGGCGCTGCTGATCGGCGCTGCTGCAGGAGCGATTGGCATCGGTCTGGCGTTCGCCTTTCTGCGCCTGCTGCCGCTCCTCGATCCAGGCAACATTCCGCGCCTGCGCGAAGCCTCTCTGGATACGCGCGTCCTGCTCTTCACCGTCGCCGTGTCTCTGCTGACCAGCTTGCTCACCGGCATTCTGCCCGCATTGGTGGTATCGCGAATCAGTCTGACGGACTTTCTCACCACGACCGGCAGCCGTAGCGTGGCCGGCGCGCATACACGCCTGCAAAGCAGTCTGATTGTCGTCGAATCCGCGCTGGTCGTCGTCCTGCTGGCCTCGGCGGGCCTCTTGCTTCGCAGCTACATCAACGTCGCATCGGTGAACACCGGTTTCTCGCAATCCACAGTCACTCTGAACATTGGGCTCGATCCGCGCTATAACCACCCACAGGGCGTTGCATTCTTCCGAAATCTCTTCGCGAGGCTGCAAGCGTTGCCCGGCGTAGAAACAGTGGGAGCCGTCAGCAACCTGCCCCTGAGTCACTCCGAAGACCTGCGCATGTTCGCGGTGGATGGGTATCCAAACCAAAGAAGTCAATTGGCTGAAGCGAGTTGGGTGACGCCCGGTTATTTTCGAGCGATGAGCATCCCACTGATCGCCGGGCGGCTGTTCACCGCTGACGAGAAACCCGGGTCGCACACCATCATCATCAATCAGAGTTTCGCCAGAAAGTATTTTGCCGGCCGCAACTCCATCGGTGGCAGCGTCAGCAGACAGGATGACCACACTCGATGGAGCACCGTTGTCGGTGTCATCGGCGACGTGCGCCACAACAGCCTGGAAGAACCCGCCGAGCCGCAAATCTATCATCCCGACATGGAGTTCGAAGGTGGATACATCGCCGTCCGCACCTCGCTTCCGGCAAAGCCTCTTGCAGCCACCATTCGCACCGTTTTTCACTCCCTCGACGCCAACCTTGCCGCGGGCAACATCCAGACCATGGGCGATCTTGAATCGGAAGCCAGCGCGTCGCGCCGCTTCCAAACCTCGCTGCTCACTGTCTTCGCTGCCATCGCACTGTTCCTCGCGTTGGTCGGCCTTTACGGCCTCATGTCCTATTCCGTCAGCCGCCGCACCCGCGAAGTAGGTATCCGCATGGCTCTCGGCGCGCAGCGGTCGGACGTGATGCTGCTTGTGCTCAAGAAGGCCGCGCAGCTGCTTGCGGTGGGTCTTGTCTCCGGGTTGGTTGCCTCGTGGTTCGCCACGCGCGCCATTCAGGCGTTTCTCTTTGGTGTCGGCCGGCACGACCCAATGACAATCCTGTCCGTCTGTGCTTTGCTGGCGGTCTCCGGCTTGATCGCGGCCATGATTCCCGCTCGCCGCGCCGCCTCCATCGATCCCGTGCAAGCACTTCGGACGGAGTAGGAACGCCCTGCATGGGTGCGTCGGCGATCGCCTGTCGAGAACAAACAATGCGATCAGCGAGCCGTTCGGCCGGTGGTGTGGGGTTCCCGGGTTTTACCTGGGTTTTGATCCATTAGGTCCATATTGGTCCCGAGGGCGTGGGTTTCCCACGGCTTCAGCTATTTCATCTCCAGCGAATTCGTTAGCGTTCACATTATTCCACAGGCAAAAAATTAGCCGCGTCGTTGGGATCGCCCGTTCCTTTGTACTTAGCATGTAGCGGATAGGGATAGACCGGCCTGGTGAAGCTAACCGAAGCAGCCGGGTCGAGTGGCATCTTAAGCGGTGCCCGGGACGAACCACGGAGATGCGCACCGATCATGACATCGGGCGCCTGCCCACGTTCTACCCACGCCTCCAGATAGCTCAGATAGTCGAAGGCAGATACACCGTCGCCGCCCCCGCAATGGTTCATGCCGGGAATCGCGAATAGCCTGTAGAAATCCTGCGTGGCCTTAGGGCCGCCCATCGCCTTTTCCACGGTTTCGTAATAGTCAAAAGCCGCGCCGGGCATTTCGGTCATATCGTTGTCGCCCTGGTAGCTGAGTAGTCTTCCGCCGGCGTCTCTAAACCTGCGCAAGTCAGGATCGGTATCCGCATAGAGCACCCCGATCCCGCTGCGCTTGTAGTCGCTGTCGAAGTCGAAGTCGGTGTAGTTCCACTCCTTTCCCGCAGTGGAGAGGAGGGCTGTGTCTTTGAAGAATTCGTCCCCCCAGGTATTGGAGAACGCATCCTTCCATTGCAGCTCGGCGCCGGGGAAAATACCTCGCGGCGAGATAGGGTGGCCTTTCGAATCATGGGGCCGGCTGTAGATATCCCTGACGGCCTGGACCTGACGCGCGCTCAAGCAATCGGATTGTTTGCCGGCCTTGCACTGGAGTTCGGACGGATCGAACTTGCAGTGGTACGGCGCACTGACGATGCCGTCCTTGACTCCGTCATCCATATCGCATTCGGCAAGCACGGCATGGTGCAGAAGTTGAAGGTCCGTATCACTCAGAACGGGTTTGCCATCGTCCCCCAGAAAACTCCGTTTGGCCCAGAGGCCACGCACCGCCAGATCACTCTCATCCATATCGGGAGCGCCGGCGATGATGCCGTCAAAGTCCCAGGGAAAGCGCTGCGCTTCGATCATGGCCTGGTAGCCGCCTGTGGAACATCCCATGAAATAAGACTTGCTGGGCGCGGTCGCGTAGAAACGTTGCAGGATCGCCTTCGCGGCAACGGTCACGGCGTGCGTGGCGCGATACTCAAAATCGGTTTGGCCCTGAAGATTGTTACGCGACCATAGACCGCCCGCGCCCCTATGGCCCATATCTGTGCCGACACAGGCATAGCCGGGGTGCAGTGCGCATGACCTAGGCACATAGTCTGTGCTGCCACACCAGCCTCCGCAGCCAACATGCAGCAGCTTACCGTTCCACTGCGATGCCGGCAGCAGAAGCACAAAGCCGGCATTGGGTGCGACGTAGCCGGAAACGCGGCACGTTGGCTGAACCTGGCCAATCGCTCTTGCGAGGTCTTCGCTCACTTGCGCTTTGCCCGTGAGTCCCTGGACATCCTTCGCCAGAGTGGCTTCCGAGATTCGAGTGGGAGCGTCGGGAACCGTGGAGAAGTCCGCCGTTGCCAGGGCCCGGCACCTTGCATCCTCGACGGGCACGGATTGTGCCCGGCCAACTACACTGCCGAGCACCATGATGATGAGCACGCACAGCGCGTATGCACAGCTTTCCGTCCGCTTTGCGATTCGGATTGCCTGCAGTTCAGTCTTTACTTTCAAGGCTGCGACCTCGGTACGGCACAACTCGCCGGGGGGTTTATCCAGATCGAGCAAAGCGGCGCGATAGAGCCATCCGTCTCGGCGGATCTGATCCTTAGCCTCTCGGCCCATCAGAGAGTATAAATCGACGTTGTCGAACGGCTGCGTTTGCACGCCAGCATTGATGGCCGGCTAGGTGAAAAAACCCGAAACGAGTCGAAGCCGCAATTAAGCGACTAACGCGCGAGATCCAGCAAATTGACGCCATCTTCTACGGAGTTAACGATCCGTCCACGAAACTCCTGGGTGGTTCACCGGCTAACCGGAACTTTCGACGCTCTGCTCCTGATTTGGTTGTGTCGGATCGCCGACAATCCTGGTCATTTCAGGAACGATGCCTGCCGCCACGATAAATTCGGCTAAGTTGTAGCCTGTAATTTGGCAAGTTCGTTACTGTGGGAAGGATACCGATCATGTCCATGCGCAGACGGTTCCTGTTCGCAATGTTGTTCACGATCGTTGTCTTGGCGGCGGCCGGAAGGGTCAGCGTTTACAGGGCGGACTTTGATGCGCCGAAGCCGAATACGTGTTCGCGCGCTCCGGTATCTGCCGCTGGTACATCGCCTTGGTACGACAGCCAGCTGGCAAGCATGCCAAGTCGACGGCTCAAGGCATTCCGCACGAAAGGCGAATGGCTGCCGCCGTTATTTCTTCCGATTCAATTCAAGAGCCCCCGCGATTTGGGTGTTGGAAAGTTGCTGGTGGCGAGCCGCAGCCTCGGCGACCCGGATTTCGCAAGAACAGTGGTCCTGCTGGTTCGCTACGATGAAGAAGGCGCGCTCGGACTGATTCTCAACCGGCGCACTGACGTCCCGCTTTCTCGGGTTCTTGATCTCGAGGCCGCGAAAGACCGCTCCGACCCAGTCTATCTCGGGGGTCCTGTGGGACCTTCGGCCGTGTTTGCCTTGCTTGAGTCCTCGGCCAGGATGGAAAAGGCTGAGAACGTCTTCGGTGGAGTTTATCTGATTTCCGACAAAGCGCTCTTCGAACAAACAATTTCGGCTCGCCCTGACCCTGCCGTTTTTCACGTTTACTTGGGATCGGCCGGATGGACGCAAGATCAATTGCGGACCGAGGTTCAATTGGGCGCGTGGTTCGTTTTCCCGGCAGACGCCGCCACAGTATTCAATTCCGATCCGGATTCTTTGTGGTTGCAGATGATTCGGAAGACAGAATTGCAATGGGCGAAGACTGAGCCCTTCGCAGTCCATCGTGTCGCCGTATTTCGTTCCCGGAAATAGAGGGAGCATAGCGACTGCAGCACTTTATGAAGCCTATGCTCTCTGCTTCTCCCCACTTAAGTCTGGCCCTTGAATGGGGGCGGGTCTCCTTACCTCTCTCATGGCTCAAGTACGCGCCCAACACGCCATCCATGCAGAGTTTGCGTCTATCTCCGTGGAACGTGTAACTTGGCCTGCAAGGCTGCGCCCCCGATCATGGCGCCCTTCTCGAAAGCCTGGTGTTTCATGATCTCGGTAGAAAAAATGCAGGAAAAGGGGCGAGTACGGACGTGGCGATTGATTCTGCTGGTGCTTTTGGCATCGTTGACGTCTGCTGCCGGGGCGTCAAAGCGCGTCACCGTGGCACAACTGGAGCAGGCGCTCACTGCTGCCCATACCGCGCACAGGACGGACGCGGAGATTGCGCACCAAATTGGCGGCCTGGAGCTTTCGGAACGGCTGACTGAGGTTACGCACAGGCGGTTCGCCGCATATCTTGATGCGGGCTCCCAAGCCGCGCTGGCTTTGCAATTGCTTGCCGATCAATCGGTTTTTCTGGACCCGCCGGCGAGCGAGATCCCGTCCACGGCAGCTCCCGACGACGCAGCTCAGCAGCGGATAATCGAGGCGGCGCGAAGCTATGTCGCGCACACAGTACCGCAGCTGCCCAACCTCTTTGCCGTCCGGACCACAAACCGCTACGATGACCGTCCTTATGAGGTCAAGAAAGGCGGCTGGCCGATTCGCGCGGGCCTGCACCTGGTGAGCACTTCGAGCCAGGAAATCTCCATCTTCGACGAGCGGGCCCATCAGTTTACGAATGCGTCTTCTGCCAACTGGCAGAACCAGTCCGGATTGCTTTCCGGGGGAGAGTTCGGATCTACGTTGAGTATGATCCTGAGCGACACGGTCCATGGCAAGGTGACCTGGAGCCACTGGGAACAGACCCCAACTGGGCAGGTCGCAGTCTTCCACTATTCAGTTCCAGGCTCCGCCTCGCACTTTGAGGTCATCAACTCGCGCCAGCCGCAGACCTCTCTTGAGGGCACGGCAACGCCCTCCGGCGGCTCCCGCCGGGTTTCAAGCATAGAGGCAAAACCAACCGGGGGCGGCTCCAGCACGTCGACCTTTCTCACCAAGCCCGGCTATCACGGTTCTCTCTGGGTGGACCCGGTCACCGGGGCCATTCTACGCATCACCATGGACGCCGACACGAAAGGCAGCGCCCAGTTCAAGCGGGCAGCGATCATGGTGCAGTATGGTCCGCTTCAGATCGGCGAGAGCAAGTTCATTTGCCCGGTGCGCAGCTTCGCTCTCTTCATCGCTCCCACGGGCGCCAATCTGGACCCTCTCACCCGCATGCCGGGAGATGCGCCGACCCAATGGTTGAACGAGAGCCTGTTCGCCGGCTATCACCGCTTCGCTGCCACGACGAGGATCGTCAACGATACTGCGACATCGCAACCACCAGATCTGAGGGCGCAACCGGGCCGCTTTCAGCAAGTTTCTCCCCCCGCCGAGAACACCGTCGCTTCGAAGCCGAAAGAGGAAATTCCGGATGAATACGAGCAGCCGAATGTGCCCGATCTACCTGCTGAGTTGCCCGTCGTTGCTCCCGTGCAGGAGCTCGCTCCACAAGCCCCAGCTTCTCAGGACATGCCTCCCAAGCTCGTAGTGAACGTCAACCGGGTGTTTGTGCCGGTTGTGGTCCGTGATAAGCAAGGCCACGTCGTGGGCGATCTTGAGAAAGAAGATTTCACAGTCTATGACGGTGGCAAACCGCAAATTATCTCTGGATTTACGGTTGAGAAGCGAGAGGTGACGGGGAGCAATACCGTGAGCGGTGCTACCCCGATTGCCGCATCCCAGACGGAGACCCTACCAAAACGAATCACCGTATACCTTTTCGATGACCTGCATTTGAGCGCTGAAGAACTGGCGTATCTCAAGAAAATCGACGCAAGAGCGCTGGACGGAGCATTGGTCGACTCAGGTATGGCCGCCGTGGTTTCGACCTCTGGAAAAGTCAACAGCGGTCTGACGCGGGATCGCGCAAAATTGCATGACGCGATCATGAGCCTGAAGCCGCGAAGCCTCTACACAGGGAGTGCGGCTGAGTGTCCGAAAATCGAGTACTACGAAGCCGACCTGATCGAGAATAAGCACGATGGCGCAGCATTCGGTAAGGTGTTAGCGCAGGTATTCGCTTGTGACCCGGCCCTGGACCGGCAGCGCGACCTCGAGGTGGCTCAGAACATGGTCGAATCCGCCGCAAGGCGAGTTCTGACGGTTGGCGAGCAGGACGTGCAGGTAACCCTGGCTGCGATCAAAGAGTTTGTGCGCAGAATGGCCAAACTGCCCGGACAACGTACCCTGATCCTTCTGTCGCCCGGCTTCGTATCCATTGCGCCGGAGGCTCTGGACTGGGAATCGCAGATCATGGACCTGGCGGTTCAGTCCAACGTGACCATCAACGCCCTCGATGCGCGCGGGCTGTACACGGGCGTAACGGACATCAGAGAGAGAGGCGGGGGGCAAATCATCGACTTAACCCACCTCGCCGCTATGACGCGTGCCGAGGAGGTAATGTCAGAACTCGCCGATGGGACCGGCGGTGCTTTTTTTCACAACAGCAACGACCTGGGGGCGGGATTCAAGAGCCTGACGGATGCCCCTGACGTTGTCTACGTGCTCGAACTTTCACCCGACGGTGTGAAGCCTGACGGTTCCTATCATCGCTTGAAAGTGAAGATGGATCGGGAAGGCATGCAGTTACAGGCGCGCCAAGGTTACTCGGCACCCAAAGAAGAGAAGAGCAAGAAATAGAAGTTTTGCCTGCTTCGTAGACTTTTGCCGGCGTCGATCGCTCGATCGGCGCGAATTCGCTCGGTCGCTTACCGAGGCGCCGATTCGGTGGTATACGTATTCCCGACACAGAATTCGAAAGAATTGGCCCGCAAAACCGAGGGAGGATTCCGTCTCTTCGGAATGCCCAAGAGAATTCTTCATAGCGAACAGGATAAGAATGAAAACGAGAATCGATTGCGCTCTTATGCTCTTACTTGTGCTTACGGCGGTTGGCGCCACCTTGGCGATGGCGCAGCAGGCTCCCACGGGAAGTGGTGTTCCTCCACACAGGCCTCAAGGCTCCTGCGACATCTACGCTTCTGCCGGTGACCCCTGTGTCGCCGCACATAGCACGACACGCGCGTTATATGCGGCCTATAACGGCCCCCTGTACCAGGTTTTGCGCCAATCGGACGGCAAGACTCTGGACATTGGTGTTGTCCAGCCTGCTGCCTCGCCAGTTCCCGATCCGGGCGGATACGCCGACGCAGCCGCACAGGATAGGTTCTGCGCCGGCACCTATTGCTGGATCAGCATCATCTACGATCAATCTCCCAAGCACAACGATCTCACTCAGGCTCCCCGTGGCGGGTTCGGCGGCCCGGCCCTGGGAGGCTTCAACACCCTTCCGATTGCCGACATGGCGCCGATTACGATCATGGGGCACAAGGTCTACGGTGTGTTCATCGAACCGGGCATGGGACTCCGCCAGAACGATGTGAAAGGCACCGCAGTCGACGACCAGGCGGAGGGGCAATACTGGGTCGTCGATGGTAAGCATTTCAACGCCGGTTGCTGTTTCGACTACGGCAATGCCGAGATCGACAGCCGCGATGATGACAACGGCACCATGGAAACCCTCTACTTCGGCAACGCCTCGCCGTGGTATAGCGGGAACGGTAAAGGTCCGTGGATTATGACCGACCAGGAGAACAATCTCGTTGGTTGCGTCAACCTGGATGGTTCCAAAGGCTGTCCAAATCTACCCAGCATCCCCTGGCGTTTCGTGACCGCAATCGGCAAGGGAGAACCGCACCATTGGGCATCCCTGGGCGGTGACGCGCAAAAAGGCGCTCTGTCGGTCATGTTCGATGGAATGCGTGTGAATCCTACCTATGACCCGATGCGCAAGCAGGGGGCTATTCTGTTGGGCAACGGCGGCGACAACAGTGACGGCTCGCAGGGAACATTCTATGAGGGAGCAGTAACAGCCGCCGGCACATTTCCATCGAACGCTACCGACCAGCTTGTTCAAGCCAACATTGTGGCTGCCAGGTACGGCGTGGCTCCACTCACTGTGTCGCAAGTGACGACAGCGTCAGCGCCGGGTGGGGTGCAAACGTTCACTCCGGAGTCTTCGCGGGACATCACAGTAACGTTCACGAATACGACAGGCGCGCCTGCAGCGGGCGTTTCGTTGAGCATGGCGGTACCCAGCAAGCAGTGGACCTCTGTGGTTTCAGGCACAACCGAGACATCCAAGACGTTCGCTCAGCAGGTCGCACCGGGTGCGAGCGTGAGCGCAACCTTTAAAGTCACTTCTGGGCCAGAAGCCTTCAACGGCGATCTGGTCGGCAATGCATCGTGGACCAACTCGGCGACCAACTCGGCTAGCGGCAGAAAGCAAGTCGAGACCGCGGTTGAAAAGGTGCGTAATGCCATGCCAGTCAAGATCAATGAGCTTCGCGTCACTTCAGGCGCTCCAGCTTCTGGTCCTTCGGGCAACCCGACAAACTCATTTATCGAGCTCTACAATGCAGGTTCCGCAAGCGCGAATATTTCCAACTGGACATTGACCGAACACCCGGCCCATCAGGCTATCTTCTCAACGGTAAAGATCCCGGCTGGAACGAAGCTTGCGGCCGGCGGCTTCTACCTGCTCGGTCTCTCCAACTCCGGGCTGGCGGCCCCCGCGCGCGCGGGCGACAGCATCCTCCATGTCAGGAACACGGATGGAATGTCGATTGGCGATACTATCACCATCGATAATGGCTCCAGCATGGAAACGCGCAAGATTGCAAGCCTGGGGACGGCTGCCGGCAACCACACAACACTGTGGCAACCCCTTCCCGATGGACCGGTGATCACAATTCCTGCCGGCTCGACCAATGTGCCTGTAGAGAGCACGTCCGGCTTTGTTGCCGGCCAGAAGATAGCGCTCGGCTACGGTTCTACCTACCCGGTCGCTGCCAATCCCGTGGAGCAGTACGAGATAGCCACGGTGACCGCAGTCGGTAAGCCAGGCACACAAGCCTATCTCGCGACGGATGCGCCTGCCGGAGCCACCAACATCAAGGTGACATCCCTCTCCGATATCTCCATCGGCGACAAGATCAGGTTGGATATCGACAGCGCCGGCCACGGAATAGAAACCGTGACTGTGGCGCATGTCGGCACAGCAGCCGGCCGGACCAATCTCTCAGCTCTTGCGAGCGCCGGAGCAACCCGGATCAGCGTACGCAGGGCGGAGGGTTTCGCTGTAGGCGACAGGATCACGGTGGGCACGCCTGCCAGCCAGGAAGCCGTGACCGTCACAGCCGTTGGCAGCCAGGGGCCGGAGGGTACCGACATCGACATCAAACCCGCCCTCGCCAAACCGCATGTGGTAAGTGAATGGGTGGTATCTCCGGGCACGGGCCTCGATCTCGCAGCTCCCCTGCAGTTTCATCATTCCGCCAATCTCCCGTTCAGCGATCGCGGGACGGGCATCAGCTTTCAGCCGGCGACGGCCTTTGCTCATTCGAGCAACGAGCCAGTCCAGGCGCTTGGCACTGGCATCGCACTCGACAGACCACTGGCTAACGGCTACGGGATCCATGACGTGGTACGGGATGCCGCCGTCAAAACCGCCGGGTACCAGGGCACGCCGGAGCCCAACCAGTGGTTTGGAGGACCTGCATTGACCACCACGTCCCCCCAATTCGGTCGTGACATCACCGTCGAAGAGGGTAGCATCGTGCTGCGAGACGCCTCGGGAGTGGTTGCCGACAGCCTCAACTACGGCGGCCTTGTCGACCCATGGGCCGCCGAGGGCGATCAGGCCGTCTCAGGAGCGGTGCTCAGCGGCTGCTTTGTTCCGGCGCCCGGCTCAGTGTTCGATCCATGGTCAACGGTAGTCACGCCGATTGCTATAAATACGAGCGCGGGACGGTTTCCCGACGGCGCCGATACCGACAGCAACTGTACCGACTTCCTGACGCAGGCGGTTGCGACTTTGTCGGCCAATTCGCCCGCGGGGGCAACTAACGTCAAGCTCACGAGTATGGAAGGCTTCCGTCCTGGCGAGACGATCCTCATTGATTCTGGCGCGAACCTTGAAACCGCAGTCGTCTCCACGGTTGGCACAGCAGGCGCCACTACGTTGAGTACTTCCACTGGCGTGGGAGTAACTGTTCTCCATACTGCAAACGTGACCGGTTTTAGTAAAGGGCAAACAATCTCAATCGATGACGGAGCAAACTCCGAAACGGCCGTCGTCTTCTCGGTCCGTGCCCGCGGCGGCGCCACCATCACGCTCGCCGCACCACTTGCTCGCGCGCACGCGTCTGGCGCAGAAATTTCGGGCAGCGGTATGAGCCTCACCGCTCCATTAACCCGGACACATCGCAGTGGAGCGCAGGTGTCCGACAACGTTCCAACTCCTGGCGCGCCGAACCAATATCACGCTACAAATCATTAAGCGAGCATACTGATCACTCGGCATGCCCTCGATCCATTTCGCACACAGACGCTATAACGATGACAGGAAGAAGAAGAGACCGACTCCGACGACTCAGCTTTCGTTGTTTGTCCCTTCAGCCTTGGGGAACTCCGGCCTTACGAAAGACAGCGAGTGAGCTATCGAGGCCGGCTTTCGCGGCTGCTTCCGGTGTCATGTCTTTGGTTCGCCCAAAGACTTCTACACTCAGCGCATCGTTGTAGTGGATGTTTTGGAGCGCCTGCAAGAAGCCGGTCAAGTTGATGACACCTTCGCCGGGTAGCAGACGCTGATTATCGTGGATCTGCTCTGGAGGCAAGTTGGGCGAGTCATTGAAATGGACATGCACGATGCGGTCGCGGCCGGCGGCGACGATGTCCTCTGTGGTGGCTCCTGCGTGGTGCCAGTGCCAGGTATCGAGTAGCAGTCCGACGTTGGGACCACATTCCTTAACGAACGCGAGCATATCGTTCATGCGCCAGATAAATTCGTATTTGTGCGCTTGGCGCAGTTCGAGCGGACCTAGAAACTCGAGGCCGAGGCGGACGTTGTAGCGCGCCAAGATGCGGGCACTTTCTGTAAACCGCTGCTTATAGATTTGGCGCAGTTCGTCTTTTGGCGTATCGCTCGACGGCATAATGTAGGTCATCATGCGCGGGCAGTGGATGGCGGCGGCGAACTGGGCGGCTGCGTCGAGTTGGGTGAGCGAGGCCTTGAAGGTTGCGTCGTCTTTCCGGAATTCGACTGGAAACTCGATGACGGCCGGCCTGATCTTAAGGCCGGCAAGCAGGTCGTTGGTCGCGCTGACGCCGGCTTCCATGGCCGGACGCAGCATGATGTCCGTGCCGGGAAAGCCAATTTGCGCGGCCAGGCGCGCGAAGTCAGGCCAGTGAACACGACCTTGCAACAGGACGCTGTTCAGGGAGAGGAACATGTTGCGGTCTTCAGAGGACGCTCGGGCGAGCGGGGCGAAAGCTCTGGCGAGCGGGGCTGCGGCCAGCAGCTTACCAAATGATCGTCTGGATATCAAATAAGGCATGCGCAATCGATCATATCCGAGTAGCATGATGTTCGAGGAGGCGGAACACATGAACAGACGAGAGATGTTGGCCACCACGGGTGCTGCGACGCTTGGGGCACTTGTCATGCCGAAGCTGATGAAGGCTGCGGCCCCAGCGAGCCAGGTCGCGATCGTGCGTTGCCGCGATTACGCGCAGTATGGGCAGCAACTCTCGAGCGCGTTCGATCAGATCGGCGGCCTCGATAAGTTGGTGCGCGGGAAGACCGTTGCGCTCAAGCTCAATCTCACGGGGAATCCGAAAAACTGGCCGCTGACGCCTGAGCTTCCTTATCGGACGAATGCGCAGACGGTGGCGGCGACCGTGCATCTGTTTGCCAGGGCGGGTGCGCGCCGCGTTCGCATGATTGAAAGCTTCTTCCCGGCCGATCAGGATCTCTCGCTGTGGGCACGCTACGGCCTGGACGTAAACGCGATTAACAACATGGGCGTGCCGGTGGTTTGGGAAAACGTGCAGAACCTGGGCAACTACAAGCAATATGTGCGCACGAAGGTGCCCTGGGGCGGGTACGCCTATCCGGCATACCACCTGAACCCGGCGTTCTATCAGTGCGACGTATACGCTTCCATGGCCAAGCTGAAGAACCATTGGATTGCAGGCGTGACCATGACGATGAAGAACAACTTCGGCAACACGCCCTGCTCGCTCTATGGCGGGGACTGCGGACCGAGCGGGAACGAGCGGCCGACGCAAGAGCGCGGCCCTGTGCTGCACAACGGAACGACGCCTGCGCCCTCTGGAGTCGATGCCGAGTTGCATCCTGATTCGCCGCGCGATCCGGGCTATCGGGTTCCGCGCATTCTGGTAGATCAGAACGGGATTCGGCCCATTGATATCGCGATCATTGATGGCGTCGAGACGGTGCGGGGAGGGGAAGGCCCGTGGCTTCCCGGCCTGGAAAAGATGACACCGGGCGTGATCATTGCCGGCCGCAATGCCGTCTGCGTGGATGCTGTCGGGATGGCAGTGATGGGCTACGATCCGTATGCCGAGCGTGGCACTTCTCCGTTTATCCGGGGCGACAACTCGCTCCGTCTCGCGGAAGAAGCCGGGATCGGAACACGGGACCTGAAGCGTATCGAGGTAGTCGGACTTTCGATCAAGGACGCTCATATCAATTTCGGACCCGGCGCGGTCGGTAAGAAGCTGAGCGAATTGAACTCGTAGATCGCACCGGTGAAGCGTGACGAAGGCAACAGTCTGCGCTCGGCCGGTCCACACGGCGGCCAAACGGTCGGGATGCGGATAGGGAAGCGGCCAATATGGTCCTCACTTCGGCGTGACTTGCTGAGTCGTATTATCCAAATCAAGATTGAGTTCGAGGACATTCACGCGAGCTTCACCCAGGAAGCCAAGTTGCCGCCGTCTCGTGTGCTTTGCCACCAGATCATTTACTTGCTCATCTGACATGCCACGAGCCTTTGCAATTCGAGGAACCTGAAACGCAGCAGCCGCAGGCGTAATGTCCGGATCCAGACCTGAAGCCGATCTTGTCACAAGATCGACCGGCACTGGCGCACCTGGCCTTTCTGCTTGTAAGGCCGCTACATCGCTGGCCACTTGATCGACATACTTCTTGTTGGTCGGACCGTAATTTGAGCCCGAGGAAGAGGAAGCATCATATCCATTCGTGCCCGCCGCTGAAGGCCGGCCATGAAAATAGCCGGCGCCGGTAAACGCCTGGCCGATAATTCTTGAGCCAATAACCTGGCCATTCTTAATGATCAGTTGCCCGTTCGCTTTGTCGCGAAAGAGGGCTTGCGCGAGACCGGTCATGAGTAATGGATAGCACACCCCTAGCAAGATGGCGGTGACGATTGTATAGAGAACTGAAATGATGAGATTCTTGCGCATGGTACGAACTCCTAAACCAGGTGAAGCGTTGTGATGATTACATCCACAATCTTGATTCCGACGAACGGCACGATGATGCCGCCGACCCCGTAAATCCAGAGATTCCGCTGCAAAAGAGCCGCTGCCCCCATTGCCCGATAGGTCACTCCGCGCAATGCGAGAGGGATGAGCGCAATGATGATCAAAGCATTGAAGATCACCGCCGACAGGATCGCGGATTGCGGCGTCCTGAGATGCATGATGTTCAAAGCATTCAGAACCGGGAACGTCCCAGCGAACATGGCCGGGATGATGGCAAAGTACTTGGCCACGTCATTTGCAATCGAGAACGTGGTCAAAGCGCCTCGGGTCATCAGCAACTGCTTGCCGATCTCGACAATCTCAATCAACTTGGTCGGATTTGAATCGAGGTCCACCATATTGCCGGCTTCCTTTGCAGCTTGTGTCCCGCTGTTCATCGCGACCCCAACATCGGCCTGTGCCAGAGCAGGAGCATCATTCGTGCCATCCCCCGTCATGGCAACTAGCTTTCCTTGTGCCTGCTCTCGCTTGATCAGATCCATTTTGTCCTTGGGCTTCGCTTCTGCAAGAAAATCATCGACGCCCGCTTCGCGCGCGATGGCTGCAGCCGTCAAAGGATTATCGCCGGTAATCATGATGGTGCGAATGCCCATGGCCCGCAGCTGCGCAAACCGTTCCCGCATGCCGCCCTTCACAATGTCCTTCAGGTAAATCACGCCCAGAATCTGATTATCCCGCGCCACCACCAGTGGAGTACCGCCAGATCGTGCAATCGTGTCAACTGCGTCCCGGACCTCTTTGGGTACCTGTCCACCGCGTTCCTGAACGAACTTCGCAATAGCATCCGCCGCACCCTTGCGAATTGCACGGCCTCCGATATTCACCCCGGACATGCGCGTGGTTGCGCTGAACGGAACGAACTCGGCATTCAGTTCCTCAAGATCGCGACCGCGTAGTCCATAGCGCTCCTTAGCCAGCACGACGATAGAGCGGCCTTCCGGGGTCTCGTCGGGAAGGGAAGAGAGCTGGGCGGCGTCAGCTAACTGGTCATTGCTGATCCCCGGCGCGGCCACAAATTCCGCAGCTTGACGGTTACCAAACGTAATAGTTCCGGTTTTGTCTAGGAGAAGGGTGTTCACGTCACCGGCAGCTTCTACCGCGCGTCCGCTCATGGCCAGCACATTGTGTTGTACCAGCCGGTCCATACCCGCGATACCAATTGCGGAGAGCAGACCACCGATGGTGGTAGGGATCAAACACACTAACAGAGACACTAAGACGAATACGGTTTGTGGAGCATTCGAGTAGATCGCAAACGGCTGCAGGGTAACGACAGCAAGAAGAAAGATCACGGTCAAGCCCGCTAGCAGAATATTGAGCGCGATTTCATTCGGCGTCTTCTGGCGCTCGGCGCCTTCCACCAGAGCGATCATTCGATCTAAAAACGTCTCACCCGGGTTGGACGTGATCTTGATCTTCAGATGATCCGAAAGGACCCGGGTTCCCCCAGTAACCGCAGAACGGTCACCTCCCGATTCACGGATCACGGGTGCGGACTCCCCGGTGATAGCCGATTCATCGACCGAAGCTACGCCATCAACGACTTCGCCATCTCCGGGGATTAGTTCTCCGGCGACGACGGCAATCACATCGCCAGCACGTAGTTTCGCACTGGGCACATCTTCGCTCTTTCCGTTGGGCAGGATTCTGTGGGCCGTTGTTTCAGACTTGGCGCGGCGTAATGTGTCGGCTTGTGCCTTGCCTCGGCCTTCAGCCATTGCCTCAGCGAAATTCGCAAAAAGAACTGTGAACCATAGCCATAGCGCAATTTGAAGATCGAAGGCAAAGGCGCTCTGGTGGGTGCTGAGATCGCGGAAGAGGAGAAGTGTCGTGATGACGCTCCCAATCTCAACGACAAACATCACCGGATTCCGCATCATCGTCCGTGGGCTAAGCTTCCGGAATGCGTCCAGAAAGGCGTCACGTACGATCTTGGCCTCCCAGAGAGGCCTCCCATGCCTGCCGGGACGACCGCTAACGTGCTGCGAAGGTTTGACCGTTTGTGTCACTGGTAAAGTTGCCATAGCAATTCCTTAAAATACCTTTCCGGCGTGAAGCAGCAAATGCTCGAGAACGGGGCCTAAGCTTAAGACCGGGAAAAACGTCAAAGCACCTACGATAAGAACCACACTCACCAGCAACACCGTGAAAAGAGGTGTCGTCACTGGAAATGTTCCCGAGGAGGACGGAACCATTTTCTTAGTCGCCAGATTGCCCGCCACCGCCAGCATGGGCACAATCATCAGAAAGCGCCCGATCAACACGGCGGCGCCAATCGTCAGGTTGTAGAAGTGTGTGTTCGCGCTGAGGCCGGCAAATGCGGAGCCATTGTTCCCGGTGGCGGAAGTGTATGCATAGAGCATTTCCGAAAGTCCATGCGGGCCGGCATTGGTCAATTGGGTAAGACCATAGGCCGGAGACGTGGCTGCAATGGCCGCAAAGACGAGAATGGACAGCGGGAATATGAGCACATAGAGCATGGCCATTTTGACGTCATACGCCTCGACCTTCTTTCCCAGATATTCCGGCGTTCGTCCGACCATCAGACCCGCAATAAACACCGTCAACACAACCATGATCAGGATGCCGTACATGCCTGCACCGACTCCGCCAAACACAACTTCGCCGAGCAATATGTTGGTCAGGGGCACGAGGCCGCCGAGGGGCATAAATGAGTCATGCATGGAATTCACGGCGCCGCAACTGGCATCGGTGGTTATGGTGGCAAACAATGCGGAGTTCGCAATACCGAAGCGGACTTCTTTGCCTTCCATATTGCCGCCGGCCTGCATCGCGCTCACCCGCTGGTCCACTCCGTGCAGCAGAGGATTCGGCTGGGACTCAGCCCAATAGGCAATCGCCACTCCAGCAAAGAATAGGATCGCCATGGCGGCGAATACGGCCCAACCGTGTTTTGGAGACTTTGTCATCCTCCCAAGGGTCACGGTCAGTCCGGCCGGAATGACGAAGATCGAGAGCATCTGAAGGAGATTCGAAAGAGGCGTCGGATTCTCAAATGGATGGCTGCTATTCGCGTTGAAGAAACCTCCGCCATTGGTGCCAAGCATCTTGATTGCTTCCTGCGAAGCCACCGGACCCTGGGCAATTGTCTGATCCGTGATGGTCTGTGTAGTCGGTTTGCCATCAGTCCCGGTCGCTGTTACTTTCTGCGCCTCGACTACCTTCGCAATGTCGTAAGGCCTGAAATTTTGAATGACCCCTTGAGAAACCAGAGCCAATCCGTACACGATACAAATGGGAAGCAGGATGCGCAGCGTGGCACGGGTCATATCCACCCAGAAGTTCCCGATCGTCTTGCTTTCCCTCCTTGCAATGCCACGGATGAATGCAACGGCTAGGGCAATACCCACGGCCGCCGACCAGAAATTGTGAGTGGCTAGCCCAAACATCTGGGTCAGGTAACTCATCGTGGATTCCGGGGTATAGGATTGCCAATTCGTATTCGTAGTAAAGGAAGCGGCGGTATTGAAAGCGAGATCCGGCGCCACTGCAGCTATTTTCTGAGGATTCCATGGGAGGAGACCCTGGAGCCGTTCGACCCCGTAGGTCAGCAGCATGGTTACGCCGCTGAATAGCAGCATCGCGATTCCATACTCGGTCCAACGCATTTCATGGGATTCGTCTATCCCGGTGATGCGGTAGAGCAATCGCTCGATTGGGCCGAAGAGTGGATCGGCGAAGGTCCGTTCTCTCTCAAACACCCTGGTCATATAAATCCCGAGAGGCTTCGTAACCACCAGAAGGATGCCGCAGAAGACAAGAATTTGTAACCATCCATTCACGGTCATTAGAACTTCTCCGGGCGCAAAAGCGCATAGATCAGGTACACAAAAAGAAACAGGGTGACTGCAAGCAGCAGAATCGTATCAATCGTCATAGTCCTACCTCAGTCTTTCGCAGGCATACGCGTAAGCGATTGCGATCGCGAAGAACGCGATCGTCGCCAAAATTAGAAGGAAGTCCCACATTGTTTTCTCTCCTTTGCCGAAACGGACTACCATGCCCCTTGTTTGCGGCCAAACCACCACATCATGCCCAGCGTGCTTGTGTTCTGGTACTGCTTCAATACGCCGCTCGTATCGGTTAAGAAGAAGGGGACATTCGAAAAATCCCGGCGCCACTCGCCGCGTACCAGAAAACCATCTGCCAGCTTGTACTCAGCCGTCGCCGTTGTCTCCTTGAGTGCCTGGGTTGTACCGCTGAAGAGTCCTCCGCGGTCTGAAAGATACTCTGCACGCGCGGCGAAGGCCCACTTGGGCGTCCATTGATAGCGGGCATAGGCTGCGCCGCCGGATACGTGCGCCGGCGCCGAGTAATTGTAGACCCGGTTGATGACGTAATCAGCTTCTCCCACGAAAGTCCACTTGGGCGTTGCATTCCACGTCGCGTAGGTGTCCAGGATGTGCTCTCTGCCGTTCGGTGTAGGCGAGACATTCGCAGTCGGCAGCCCCGGTTGGGTGGGAGCGGTCGGCGGACCAGGCGCGTAATTCGGCACCACATCCTGCTGCTCCTGACCGGTGTAATAGTTCACATTCCAGCTGAGGGACCTGACAGGCTTTAGCGTAAGCAGTACAGCCGTCGACTTGAAGCCGTTGAAATCCTCTGTCTGTTGAGCGCCATTGACCAACCAGCCGGTGACAGCAACCCTGTCATTGAGATTGTAAGTGGTGCGGAAACCCATGTGATAGAAGGGCAGATAGTCGAAGTAATATGACCGGGAATAGTTAATCTGATCCTTGGAATAGTTTCCCTCCACTCCCAATGCACTAGCCCATTTACCAAAATCTATTGTTAACCCGCTTCCCACCGGTGCTACGTAGGTTCCATATGCCTGCCAAAGGTTGCGATATACCTGCGGGCGCAACTCGTTCTGAGCGCCGCCTTGTACTGTCTCGGTTGCCTGACCGTACTGCAGGTCCAGGCGCGCACCAAACCGCTTACCACCCGCTGGGTTAGCCGCATTCTCGATGACAATTCCGGCCTGATTAATGCTGAAGCTGTTGCTGGACACGTCGTAAGCGCGCAGCAGATTCACACGTCCAATCGGCTGATTGAAGTTGTACTCGTAATACCCGTCAAATGAGACGTTGAAGGTCGTGTCACGAAGAAAGTCGAGGGCACTACGGTCCTCTTGCGTCAGTGTGGGAGTATCTGCCGGTACAGCGTGCAGCTCGTTGGCTTCCTTTTGCAGGGCTGCTGCGCTCTCCGGTATAGCAGCGCTCACAACCGGTTGCACTGCAGCCGTTGGGTCCTCGAGCTGGTTGACTCGGCTTTCCAGTTGATGCACCAGTATCGTCAGGTCATCGACCTGCTTCTGTAGCTGAGACGGTTCGTTTTGCACAGCCCGGTCCGTCTGGGCGGTCAGTACCGTTGAGGGCGTCACGATCAAGACGAAAATGACTGCTTTGGACATGCCGCTTCTGGATTCTCTTCCACTACGAACCATACGAGAAGTCGCATAACCAGTGATCGTTGAGTGAAGCTTCGAGCGAAAAGACACGGATGAGCCTTTCTAGCGTCGGTGTGACGCTCTGCTGAAGCCGATAAAACAGTAGATCAGAAACAAGATCCCGATGAAAATGATGGCAGCGAGTATTTCGAGCGCTATCATACGGTGCACCGACTTCGGCCTTTTCTAGTTCACCTTAAATGGCATAAGAAGTCCGTATGCGGGGAATAATATTTCCGTAAGGAAACGGTAAAAACCCCGTAAAGCGGGGCGCAGGACTCGTTTGGCGAGAGTACATGGGCCTCACAGGAGGTGCATATTGCTGGGCAGATTGTCAGCGAGACAGCCTATGAGTTCTGATCGGGATGAAAACGGTAGCCCACCCATGGCTCATTGATGATGTACCTCGGCTCCGCTTCAGGTTCAATCTTCTTGCGGAGCTGCCCGACGAGAACCCGCAGGGATTCCGGTTGCTCGACTGCACGGGCGCCCCAGATTGCAGCAAGCAAGGTTCGATGGGTTAATACGCGATCGGGGCGCTGCGCCATGTAGAAGAGAAGGTCAAATTCCTTAGGAGTGAGGCGGACTTCTTGTTCACGAACCTCGACTCTGTGTCTCTGGGTATCGATACAGAAATCCCCGATTTTTAAGGCGGCGGTAGCTGAGTCGGCTGAGATCGGCCCGTGCCTTCGCATGTGAGCCCGGACGCGTGCGAGAAGTTCCTGGATGCCGAAGGGTTTGGTTACATAATCATCGGCGCCGGCGTCAAGCGCTTTCACCTTCGACCCCTCTTCATTTCGGACGGAAAGAATAATAATCGGCATATCGGAATGGGCACGGATCGCGGCGCATAGGGCTGTTCCATCCATGCGGGGCATAGCCAAATCCGTAATCACCATATCCGGAGGCCAGGAGGCGATCTTCTCCAGAGCCGCGATGCCGTCATGAGCGACCTGGACCTCATATCCTTCGGCGGCAAGAGCCACGCGTAGTACGCGCGTGATCTGAGGTTCGTCGTCGACGATCAGTATTTTGTAACGTTTACCCTCTTGCATCGAGATCTCTCATTCTTGCGTGATGATGTGAACGTCGACAAATGGAGCGTTTTCGAGAAATCGCTGGATTTCCCAGTAATATAGATACTTGCGAAGGCCCCGAACCGCTGATCGGCCGAAAATCACCTGCGTCGCCCTCTTCTCTCGAACAAATTCCGCTACAGTGAGAGGCACGCTGGTTCCTTTTAACTCGACGATTTCCGCGTCAAGGTTGAGGGCAAATCGCCTGTTGCTTGCCAGAATGCGTTCCTCCTCTTCGGAACGGCTCTGTCCTCTATCGACATGAACCACATAAAGATCGCCACTGATACCTTGAGCCATTCGTGCGCCGCGAGCGATGAGTTGCTGCGAGGCCGGATTTGAGCTAATGCAAACGACCACACGCTCGTGCACTGCCCAATGGGCTCCAAGCTTCTTTTTTCGGACATATTCATCCAGGTTACGATCGACTGCGCGAGTGACGTGTTGGAGTGCCAACTCTCTAAGCGCAATTAGATTTCCACGTCGAAAAAAATTCGTGAGGGCCAGTTCCGCCCGATCGAGAGGATAAATGTCGCCTCGCCGCATCCTCGTCTGAAGCGCTTCAGGGGTCAAGTCCGACATCACAATTTCATCGGCCTTTTGCAAAACCCAATCCGGCACGGTCTCTCGTACTGTAATACCAGTGAGACTTTGCACGATTGGGGTGACGCTCTCGATATGCTGGATATTGATCGTCGACAGGACATCGATCTTCACGTCGAGAAGGTCCAGGACATCTTCATATCGTTTTCGATGTTTGCTGCCTTCTACATTGGTGTGAGCCAACTCGTCTATCAGCACGACTTGTGGACCGCGCGCGATGATCGCATCAACGTCCATTTCCTCAAAGAATGTGCCGCGGAATTCGATGCGACGTGGTGGTATAGTCTCAAGTTTGGAAGCCAGTTCCGCCGTCGGAGCGCGTCCGTGAGTTTCGACGATTCCAATGACGACATCTTCACCGCGCTCATGACGGCGAATCGCCTCGCTTAGCATGCTATACGTTTTTCCTACACCAGGAGCATATCCCAGGAATATCTTCAATAATCCCCTCTGTTTATGCGGCCCCAGCTTTTCGAGCCACTGTTCCGGTGTCTCTCGGTGGGAAGACGACCTATCACCTGTTGTAGGCATCTGCTTTACAATAGCGCCGTGAGTCGACGCTGGCTATTGCAACTCGTTCGCTATACATCCGTCACGATTGTGGTCGGGTGTATCGTAATCGTCTATTTCGGGCTGATACATGTCAACCCAACCACAGTTGCTCTCACATTTTTACTCGGAATCCTCTTTGTTGCCAATCGCCTGGGTCTTCGCTACTCCGTATACATGTCGCTTCTCGCGGCCCTTGCCTTCAATCTCTTCTTCCTGCCTCCCATAGGAAAACTGACCATCGCAGATACCCAGAACTGGGTGGCGTTGCTGGCATTTCTGATTGCTGGTGTCCTGGGGAGTCATCTCTCAGAGAAGGTGCGGCGAGAGGCCAGAGAAACGGACCGGCGAAGACGAGAAGTCGAGCGGCTGTACGATTTTAGTCAGAAGATCCTCACCTCGGATCGGTTTGCCGATCTCCTGAACAGCGTACCGATCCATATAGCCTCTACATTTCAAAATGAGGCAGTGAACATTTATCTCAAGGAGAGTGACCAACTCTACCGATCGCCATCTGACGTCCGGGGTATCACAAAAGAGGAACTGCGCGAGATTGCGGATCGGGGCGAAACACGCTGTGATTCTGACAAGGATTTATGTGTCGCCCCTTTGCTGCTGGGACTCCGGTCCATTGGTGCGATCGGAATCGCGGGAAATCTTCCCTCGCGTGAGACGATCGATGCTCTGGGCAGCTTGATCGCACTTGCCGTAGAGCGAAGCATTACCGCGGAACGCCTGGCTCGCACCGAGGCTGCGCAAGAAAGCGAGCGATTGAGGGCAGCGCTGCTGGATTCGGTCACCCATCAACTACGTACACCGTTGACAGCGATAACCGCTTCCATCACAAGCTTAAGGTCGGGAGCCATCCAGGACGGAGATTTGCGGGAAGACATGTTGGCTGTCATCGAAGAAGAAAGCGCGCGATTGAATCATTTGATCGGCCAGGCCGTAGAAATGGCGCAGTTGGATGCCCGCCAGGTGCAGTTGCACGTGGAAGCGGCGCAAATAAAAGACGCTGTTCAAGGGGCAATCGCGGAGTGCGGTACTTTGTTGGAGGAGCATCCCGTGGAAGTGCGTCTTCCTTCGGCGCTGCCGGCAGTGCGCATGGACGTCACTTGGATCCGTAAGGTTCTTCATCACCTGCTGGAAAATGCAGCTAAATATTCCGAAGCAGGCAGGCCAATATTCATTACCGCCGAAGTGCGCGGATCTCAACTGGTGACCAGCGTTGCCGATCGTGGAGCAGGTATAGACGATTTCGACAAATCTATGATCTTCGACAAGTTCTATCGAGGACAAAATCAGCGTTATCTTGTGCAAGGCACCGGCATGGGACTCGCGATTGTAAAAGCCATTGTCGAAGCTCACGACGGTAAGGTGGACGTTACTAGCCAGCTTGGCCTGGGGTCTGTATTCTCTTTTTCACTGCCCATTGCTTAAACCCGCGTTAACAGATATATGTTCTTGCATCGAGTAGAATTCTCCTGCATGAGGAGCAAGCCATGACGCTGAGCATTTACGACGGGAAAGATTTTGCCCGGCAATTTCGCGTAGTACGCAACAACACTCTTCAGATTGCACAGGATGTTCCTGAATCGAAGTACGGCTTCGTGCCGGCACCTGGCTGCCGCGCGATCGGCGATCTCTTGATGCACATCGCAGTGTCTCCGCGGATGTGGTATGAGATCCACGGCAAGCAGCGGGTGAAAACGCTGGTCGGCTTTGATTTCGTCCGGTTGGGTGCCGAGGTGAAGGCAGAGGAAGGAAAGTCCCGAACGAAAGGGCAGATTCTCGATCTGCTACGCGAGGAGGGCGACAAGTTTGCCGAGTGGTTAGAAACGCTGACGACCGAGTTTCTCGCAGAAATGATCCTCGTAGCCGACGGTTCAGGTACGAAGTCGCGCTTTGAGCAACTGCTCGGGGCCAAGGAGCACGAGATGCACCATCGCGGCCAGTTGATGCTTATCGAGCGGCAACTCGGCATTGTGCCCCACCTTACCCGCCAGGCCGAGGAGCGCATGGCGGGTATGGCGGCAGCAAAACACTGAGACGAAGAACTTTCGTGGATACGGGACGACTCCCAAACTTAGCGCCCGGGCATTCCTAAGGCGATTTTCCCGTTAGTAATGGGACTTCCCGGACATAAGCGGGTATAGGTATGCTGTCCGTCTGTCTCCCTCTATCTTCCTCTATCTCCCTTGTTGAAGAAACACGCATGCCATGGACGCCAGGTTCCTCATTCCAGCACGAAACTGCACGAGGCGCTTCTCTTTTGTACCTTTATGCATCGGCTTGTTTCCGGGCTATGCATTGGTGGCTGGGAAGCATGGCCCCAACTGGAAGGAGTTGAAAGTGGCGAAGCTTGGCGACCCATTCCCGAAGCGTGCTGTTCGGCTGCCGGGAGGGGCTGTGATCGTTCCGTTCGCGAGAAGCGAGCTTCGGCCAGGCGAAGCTCCTAAGGTTTTATTTCTTCAGACCTCAATGGAGTCATTTGCGGCGGAGTTATCGGGAAGGGGATGGGCCGACCGTCCTGTTGTGGACAAGACGGGCATTGCTGGCACCTATGATTTCGTACTCGTGCGACAAGACACTGGCTCACCACGCGCCGAAGAGGGAGAATTGTTACCGCCAGATCCGACCACGCGGAGCGGGTGGGATGGTGTTGAGGAGCTTGGCTTAAAGCTGGTACCGACGAAGGTGCCAACGAGCGCATGGGTGATAGATCACATAGAGGAACCCTCGCGCAATTAACTCTGAACGGCGTTTCGGCTTCGAAACTCCCGCCCCACAGCATTCGTCAGCCGATCGGGAGCTGTCATAATCTTCTCGGAAGACACATCAGGAGAACACCGTATGCCGATGACCCGACGTCATTTCCTTCAGCAGGGGTCGGCCGCTGCTGTCGCTCTGACCACAACCCCGTCCCTGCTGGCTGATCCGCTGGGCCTCCCCATCGGCTGCCAGACCTATCCCGTCCGCGACCTCGATCAATCCGGATTTTGCCGGGACGATGAGGAGCCTTTCCGCAGCGGGCTTTCAAACCATTGAGCTCTGTTCGCCGTTTGGTTATAAGGATTTCTCCAGCCTGGCGCAGCACAAGCCGCAGGAGCTGCGCAGGATGCTGCACGATTACGGTCTTACCTGTATCAGCTCGCACTTTGACACGGGAGAGTTGTTCAACCATGCGGAGGAGCGGATCGCATGGGCCAAGGAGCTTGGCCTGACCCAGATGGCCACGGCCAGCCTCGGCTTCGGCACGCTGCGTGAGGGCGTTCCGCCAACCGTGGGTGACGTGAACCGCGTCACCGATCTCTTCAATACCTTTGCGGCGAAGGCGCATGATGCAGGCATTGTTGCCGTGCTGCACAACGAGGGCTTTGAGGTAACCAGCATCGACGGCAAGCGGGTCTACGACATGGAGATCGAGCGGCTGGATCCGAAGACGGTGAAACTGCAGTTTCAGGTCTCCACCATGCAGCACGGGTTCGATCCGGTGGATTACTTCACCCGCTATCCGCACCGCTATATCTCCATGCACTGCCAGGACTGGGTGATGACCTCCGACGGCCAAGCGAAAGAGGTGCCGCTTGGTAAGGGCGTCGTGGACTGGAAGAAGGTCTTCACCGCGGCAGGGAAGGCTCGCATCCAAAACTACTTTGTCGAACTGGAGCAGGATCCTGCGCTGATGGCGCAAAGCGTTCCTTACCTGAAGAGCTTGCAGGTTTAAGGAACTGGAGGTCGCCTAGGGATCGGCTGCGTTCTTATCTGCGGTTCTCTCACGCAGGGACTCATGAGGCTTTGGAATTGCCAGCGCTAAAGCGCGCGATCAGAGTCGGGACTCTTTCACGGAGCGCTAAAGCGCTCCTTCCCCCCATCAATGCGGGGGCCCCCACTCTTGGAACCCCCGAAGGGCCGGTCTGAATTTCCGCGACCGTAGTCTAGTCGAAGAAGTCGCGATCCTCTTCCGCGAGGTGCGCCTTGGCTTGCTGGACTCTGAAAGTGAGACCGAGACCAGGTCTGTCCGAAACGTCGATAAAGCCGTTTTTGACCACTGGATCCGGCAGGCCATCCACGATGTCATACCACCATTCGGGCTGGCCCTTCGCATATTCGAAAGCGATGTAGTTCTGCGGCAGCGCAGCACCCATATGCACCTGCGCTGCGACGCCGAATACGCCGTCGAAAATTCCGTGCGGAGCTACCAGGATCCCGTGCAGATCGGCGTA
The DNA here is from genome assembly GCA_963788515.1 of uncultured Acidobacteriaceae bacterium. Taxonomy (GTDB): domain Bacteria; phylum Acidobacteriota; class Terriglobia; order Terriglobales; family Acidobacteriaceae; genus PALSA-350. Next base: position 116,423 of record CAWBGZ010000009.1, on the reverse strand, counting down.
CTCGGCGATCCACTTCAACTCGGCAATGCCGCCCACATCTTCCGGGTCGGGCCCGAGCACGTTGACGGCCTGGGTCTCGATCAGCTCCATGCAATTTTCCCGTAGATAGAGTTCCTCACCGGTATGAATCGGCGTGGTCGTGCTATCGGTGACTTGCTTGAAGACTTGCGGTTTTGGGTAAGGCTCGTAATCGCCGGTGATGAGGTCTTCGAGCCATGCCAGCTTCAGCGGTTCCACCGCGCGCGCAAACCGGATCGCGTCCTTGACTACCCACCCTGGCCCGCAGTCGAAGGCCAGCCCGATGTCCTCCCCCAGGGCCTTTCTCGCGGCTTCGGCGCAGGCGATGCAATTGTCGATGCCACGTTCGGTCATGAGCCCACGATCCATGTACGGCGCCGCCGGCGCATGCCATTGGGAACCGTACCAGGTGTTGGGGATGGCCGTCATCATGGCCGTATTGTGAAAGCCGATGGGCATCTTGACCAGGGTATAGCCCTCTTTGGCTTCCTTCATCTGGGTGGCAAACTCGGCGTAGTCCTGCGGTGTTTTGGGCATCGTCATGGTGGCGCCTATGTTGTTTTCGGAGTTTCCGTACGGACGGACGCGGTCGCGGATCTTGCCGCCAAGCAGCTTGTGGACCGGCAATCCGGCCGCTTGACCGGCGACATCCCAGAGCGCGATTTCGATTGCGCTGATCGCCGCGCCCCAGGGCTTGGAGGCGCCCATGCGGCGAATCTTCAGCATGATCGCGGCCACGTTGGTGGGGTCTTGGCCGATGAGATACTGCTTATAAAACAGCACCATTGGCTTGAGATAGGGCTTGGCCGTCTCCGCCTGGCCGTAGCCGGAAATCCCCTGGTCGGTAACGATGCGAACCGTCGGATTGCGGCCGATGACCGCGCACTTGAGGTCGGTAATCTTGATCGGCCCGCTTGCCTTTGCTACTGCAGGGGGATTCATCGCAGCGGCGCTCGCCCTGCCTCCGAACACGGTTGCCCCTGCTATCCCTGAAAGGGATCCCACAAATCCTCTTCGTGTCCACTTTGCCATCAGCTTATCTCCCCCAAAACGTCGATTGAGTGCTTCGGGGGCAGTGGTTTACGCTGCCGCGAAGCCATGTACATCATTTCACGTTTGGACAAAACGGATGAGCCCGTTGGTATTACGAACGAGAATCGGGCGCCCTGGTCTTCTCGATAGAGTGAGCAGGGGAGAAACTCTGATTGTCTTGCCCGTCCGGCGGTGCGACGGGGCAGCCCATGCCTACGCGATGGCTGCCCCGAATCAGACGGTGGTCCGGCCCGGAGGAACAGACGGAACGTAACCGTTACAAGTACCAATCAGGATATCGCTGTTTTGCACGCGGTAAACGTCCCCCTGGACCCTGGGATCTCGTCGACTGAGGTCAGCCCGTGGGCCGGTACGACAGGTCGCGGACCGGCCCAGGCGGGCGCGGCGCCTCAGTGACTCCAGTCGCCGCCATGAGGCTCAAAGCCGGCGGTCCGGCGGATAGCTGTGTGCGTGAAGCAGCCGGTCGTGAGTAGTTTGCCGTTCGCGTCATAGTCGAGGACGACGCCAGATGAGGTGAACTGGCCGTTCGAACCGAGGACGATTTTGTCCGTGACGCTGGCCCGCGAAGCAAAGGTTCCGTCCGGGTTATAGCGGTAGAACCAGTACGATGCGGCGACGTTCTTTTCGCCCGCGTAACCCCAGACTCCTTCGCTCATGCCGCGCGAGGCGGTGTTGGCCGTCTCGATCACGGAACCTTCCGGCCGGAATTGTTGCAGAGATGCGACGGTCCGGATGGGAGTGCCGGTTTGGCAGTTGGTTACGTTGACGGTCACGCTCCAGATGCCCTCCAGCCCATGGTTTCCACCCGGCTAGGTTTCGATGCGGCGAACATGAGTGCAGTCTGGTCTCCCGACGGCAAGGACGTCGCCTGGTTCACTCTATCGGGAAGCTGTCAACGGAGCCGGGAAAAAACAACTCATGCTGAAGACCGATGTTCTTTCCTTTCCCAAGAGCTGGTCGCCGGATGGACGTTACCTTATCTATGCGCAGGTCAGTCCTGCCACCGGATCGGCTGACCTGTTCGCGCTCGCGGTGGCAGGGGATCAGGGCCAGCTGGTAATCGCCGGTACTCCGGCGAACGAGGGTCAAGCGGAGTTTTCGCCCGACGGGCGCTGGGTGGCCTACACCTCCAACGAATCGGGGCTCACCGAAATCTATGTGATTTCCTTCCCGCCCGCGCCCAATGGTGGCCGATGGATGGTGTCCCGCGGCGGCGGCGTACAACCGCGCTGGCGCCGCGATGGCAGAGAATTGTTCTACATCTCACCGGACGGGACCATGATGGCGGTGCCCGTGAGCCCCGCGCCGGTTTTCCAGGCCGGCATACCGCAGGCCCTGTTCAACACGGACATGGTGGATACCGGAATCCGCACCGGGCCCATGAGCTGGGATATTGCTCCGGACGGGAAACGGTTCCTGATTATCAGCGACAAATCGCAGGAAACATCTTCTCTGAACGTGATTCTGAACTGGCGCCCAAGAGAGCAGAAGTGAGCCCCGCATCCGAGGCGCTCAGCGGCTGCTCGCCCGATACAGGCTCAGTTCGGCGGAATCTGTTGTCGCGACTCACTCAGGACTTGCAGTCTCATTGTTCGATCGGTGCAGGCTCGGTCACCGACCGAATCGTAGTTACCGAAAAACGGGCATGTCGATTTAGCAGTCGATCCACACGTTTTGACGTAAATTGATCGATGTGAATAAAGAGGAAGCGAAAAGGATAATCAGTTTTACCGTATTCGGCCTCGGCATGTTAGGCGGCCTTTGGGGCTGTGCTCGATATGCCCACGGTATGTTTGTTGCAAACGACAACGACAGTCCACCGGGGCTCCTGGCGATCACTCTGGCGTTTGCAACTCCCCTACCGGCGTGTGTCGTGGCCTTATGGAAGCGGATTGCGGCGGGCATCTGGCTTGTCTTCTCGGGGTGCTACTTGCCGATTGGGATGTTATTGGATCGCGCCTTCTTGATTCACGTAAGGCACGCTCCAGATCAGTTCACTGCATGGCACACAATACTCGTTCTCCTTCCTTATAGCTCGGTCTTGATCGCGTTGGGCTCCTTCGGCCTTGTGACAGGACTCTTGAAATGGCCGAAGCTGCTATAGCGACCCTGCTCGACCGGTGCGGGGGGAGTAGTCAAGGGGATGACGCGACCGTACTAGCGGAGAACCAGGGAATTGCGGCAATGTATGCAGCTCTGACTTTTTAGGATCGGCAAATTACGAGTCTTGCACATCAGCAGGGCCGCTTCGCTCCACGGACATTACTCCGCTTCACCGCTACTACTGGCCCCTCGCGCCTCTGCTTCCATCGATTTCCTGGGTTCGCCAGTTATACGACTTCCTGCTCCGCCGATTTCTCGTCGGGACGAGGAGGGCTTCTCCAGTTGCTTAGCGCATCCTTGTCATCGTGCTGCCGCTAACACCCCGCCAGAGTGTCCCACCGCTTCAGTCAGTTGCGGCGGTCCATGTTGCCTTCGCCCTTTCGGTGCGGGCTCGGCCCCTGGAGTTTTCGGTTTTCGAGGCCACCTATGCGTTCACTTTCGTTGCGGCCCAATGACTCGCTCACCATCCCAAAGATGGCTTTGTCGATCGGCTTCATTCGCTTCGTTTCCTCCGCGAATGCGATCCTAGCTACAGGGTCTTGACTCTGCCCTGGTAGGTCTACCTCCTACTGAATACGCGAGCCTTAAGCTGGACACACACCGAAAATCCGACTTGAACGTGATTCTGAACTGGCGACCGGAACGGCCAGGGGACAAAACCCGATGAGACCTCAAGAAACGGTGCTGCGTGATTGGTAGTTCGCTCGATCGTGGCTGCATTCGGAACTCAACAGGAGCGAAGCAAAAAGATAACCATCGCTACTGCTCATGCGGGAGCAGTAGCGATAGATTTCAGTTAGCATCCGTGTCACCATCCTGTCGTCAACAGAGCCAGCTCTACTGCGGCCGGTGTTTTTCCGGTGGCAACTTGCAATTGATGTTCCGCCTTCGACGTGCCACAGAGAAGGTGGCTATGATTTCCGGCGACCGAGACTGCGCGCAAAAAGTATTGATCGCCGTAATGAGTGAACACAGCTTTGCCGTTGGCCGCCGGCAGGCCGTCACCAGCCATTTGGGTCATCACGAACCCGGCGCCTCCTGTTCCCCGAATGAGCATAGTCTGTGGGCCGTTCATACGGATGGTGTAGATGCCGGGATTGAAATGTTGCCCGGTCGGGGTTTGGAATGCGAACGGCACATTCATTTTGGCGGCAAATCCCGGATCCCGATCCTGTGCCTGGGCGGCTGGCGCCAGCGAAGCGACAGCGAGAACAGCAGCGATGAAACCTGCGGGAACTTTCAACGTGGTTAGCGTGCGCATGGTAGTTTCTCCTTGTGGGAAGGCGTTTCGGCAACCGCCTTCACTCCTTAAGGCGCAAAGTAAGGAGAAAAACTGTAATGACCCGCGAAATATTTTTTTTAGCTCGAGGAACCAATCAGCGACAAACCCCAGAGAACATCTTCCCTCAACGTGATTCTGAGCTGGCGCCCGAGAGAGCGGATGGGAAGTTACCCGGTTTAGATCAGAATGGTTGCAGTAGGTATGCTCTGCGCCCTGTCCTCAACGACCTTGAGCTTCAGTCGGGTTATGGCCGGTAAACGTGCGGGACGCTCCACTTGACATCCAAGTACACTTGGAGAATCATGAATGCAGTGAGATCACTTGGATGCCAAGTAAAGATAAAGATCAGATCCAACTGCTGCAGGGCACGCTCGATCTCATAGTCTTGCGAACGCTCGCGACTATGGGCTCCCAGCACGCCTACCAGATCGCCACCCGCCTGCAACAAATCTCTGATCGCCTGCTCAATCTCAACCAGGGAACACTGTACCCAGCATTGGTTAGGCTGGAACAATACGGGTGGATCAAGGGAACCTGGGGCAAGACCGAAAACAACCGCGAAGCAAAATACTACGAAATTACCAAAGCTGGACGAAAAGCCCTGGGCGCCGAGACACAGAAGTGGAGAACCATGGCGGCCCTGGTAGAGCGGCTCTTGCTTGAGGAGTCATAGCCATGAAGCAACTCAGGCGTGCCTTGGTGAGGCTTTCCCGTCTCTTTACCAACTCGCGGGAAGAAGCAGAACTAGCAAGAGAGATTGCCGCGCATCTCGCCTTACTAGAGGACGACTTTCTCCGCCAGGGCATGGCTCCCGAGGAAGCGCGGCAAGCCGCCAGGCGCGCCTACGGGGGCGTTGAACAGGCCAAGCAGATGCACCGCAACGAGCGATCCTATCAAGGGCTGGCGCAGACCCTGCAAGATACTCGCTACACCTTGCGCCAACTGCGTAAATCGCCAGGATTCACCGTTACCGCCATCCTGATGCTGGCCCTGGGAATCGGAGCCACGACTGCCATCTTTTCCATCGTCGCCGGCGTGCTCCTGCGCCCGCTTCCCTTTCCCGACCCGGAACATCTGGTCATCCTGGGAGATACCCTCGAGGGCTCCGAGGATATGTCCACCCAGCCCAGAGCCGCCGCTGCGGACATCCTCAACTACAGGCGCGACACGCACAGCTTTACCCACCTCGGGGGCTACGGGTTTACACACTACGATCTGGCCACCACAGGCGTCCCCGAAACAGTCCATGGCATTCGCATGAGCGGCGAGGTCTTTTCCGCGCTCCAGGTCGCGCCGCTCCTTGGACGCACCTTTACCCAGACCGAAGACGAACAACAGCAACCGGTCGTCGTGCTCAATTACGACTTGTGGCAGAGCCACTACCAGGCCAGGACCAACATCCTGGGAACCACCATCCTGCTTGATCGCAAGCCCTACGTCGTGATCGGCGTCATGCCGCGCAATTTCGAATTTCCGCTCTTGCCCGGCCACGTGGACGCCAGCCAGTTATGGGTCCCCCTACGCCTGCAACCAGAAGAATTCCTGGCCGGCCAAGCCGCCTCGTGGGACTTTCGCATGGTAGGCCGCTTGAAGCCCGGCATCACGCCCGAGCAAGCACAGAGCGACGCCGAGCGAGTAGCCCAGGCAACCGTGCGGAACTACCCAGCCTTCATGCGCAGCCTACGCATTCACGCAGCTGTCAGACCGCTCCAGGAGGATACGGTCGATCAGGCACGTCCCATGGTGCGCACCTTGTTCTTTGCCGTGGTCGTCATCCTGATCATCGCCTGCGTCAACCTGGCCGGCCTGCTGCTGGTGCGCTCCATCCGCAGACGCAGGGAAATCGCCGTCCGCCTCGCCCTGGGCGCGCGCGCCGCAGCCTTACTGCGCCAGGCCATGGTAGAAAGCATGGTGCTCAGCTTCGCCGGCGGTCTGGTTGGGTTGGCATTTGCGGCAGCCGCTCTGCGCCTGGGCAAAAGCCTGTTGCCGGAAACACTCCCACGCATTCATGAGATTGGTCTGAACTGGCCGGTGATGGCCTTCGCCCTGGGACTCGCATTGCTTACCGGCCTGCTCTGTGGACTGGCCCCTGCCTTCGCCGCCATCCACACCAGCGTCAATGGAACCCTGAAGGAAAGCGGGCGTACCGGCACCACGGGCAGCGGCCATGCCCGGCTGCGTTCCGTGCTAGTCGCCGCGGAGATTGCTATCGCTCTCGTGCTGCTCACGGCCTCGGGCTTGCTGCTGCGCAGTTTCGAAAAGATGCGCGCCGTCGATATCGGTTTCCGCCCCGACCATAGCCTCAGCGCGCACTACGTTCTCCCCGGCTACCAGTATGTGACCCAGGCAAGTGTCGACACGTTCGATGAGCAAGTGCTGCGCAAGCTCCGCCAATTGCCGGGTGTAGAAGCCGTTGGCATCACCACGGTCCTGCCTTCCACCGGCGTCTGGGACGGCCCCGCGATCACCATCGAAGGCTATGTACCACCCAAGGGAGCGGGCTTGAACCTTGCCATGGTTTCGCTGCTACGCGGCGATCCGATGCAGGCGCTGGGCATCCACCTGCTACGCGGGCGAACCTTCACCGAGGCAGACAACGCCGGCTCCCAATTAGTGGCCCTGGTGAACAGCAGATTGGCCCAGCGTTCCTGGCCCGGCCAGGACCCTATCGGCAAGAGATTTCGCCGCGGTATGCAGGAGACCAGGACTCCCTGGATGACCGTGGTCGGCGTGGTGGACAGCGTAAAGATGGGCTCTCCGGATGAAAGAACGGCAGACCAGTTCTACCAGCCGATAGACCAAACTCCCCGCTCCGAAGGCGATTTCGCCAGCGCCGGAGAAGTAAACGGCAACTACGGTTACATTGTGCTGCGCACTCACGTGGAACCCGAGCAGATGGAGAATGCGCTGCGCGCGACGGTGCACGGGATTGACCCGCAATTGCCGCTCTACCACATGCAAACCATGGAACACGCCATCGCCGGCAGCGAGGCACCACGCCGTTTCAACACCATCCTGATCTCGTGCTTTGCCCTGGTCGCCGTCCTGCTGAGTGTGCTCGGCATCTACAGCATCATCGCCTTCTCGGTCGCCATGCGCGAACAGGAGATGGCCCTCCGCATGGCCCTGGGCTGTCAGCGATCGGGAGTGCTGGCGATCATTCTTACTTCGGGAGTAAAACTGGCAGCGATCGGCTGCGTCTTCGGCTTGCTGGGCGCCGTAGCCGCATCCCGCCTGCTGCGTTCCTTCTTGTTTGCCGTCAGCCCGTTCGATCCCGTCGTGCTTACACTTGCAGCTGTCGCCATGTTGTTGCTGGCTCTCGCAGCCTCGGCATTGCCGGCCAGGCGGGCGTCCCGAACGGATCCTATGCTGGCGCTCCGTGGCGAGTGAGGCCAGTTCCATCGACCAGTGACAGTTATAGAATCAGGTGATTCCGAAATAAAAAATTCACTTGGGCGCTCTTGTTTTCATGAGGACGCTCCAAGCTTATTTACAGGTTTTAGGTCTCACTCCGGACACTTTCTGCCGCCAGTCCCATGGTGGTTGCGATGTTCAACAGCGTCGGAGCGAATTGCCGCATGATTTCCTCCAACTCGGCGTTGCGCTTCCGCAGCGCCTGGGCCTCGCCTTCGCGGCGGGACAAAACACTCCGCAATTCCCGGTTCTCGCGGAAAATGTCCCGGGTCGTTTCCAACCGGTCCAATATCGCGCGCAGTTCGTCTTCGCTGACCGGTTTCGCGGGGGCGGGGGCGGGGGCCTTGGGTGGTTCAGTAACGGTGGTGTCTTTCCACATAGATCATCTCCAATATCGCGTGCGGTTCATGTTGCGTTCGCTGCGGCCCATCTTGTCCTGGAGTTCCATCACTTGAAGTTGGTTGCTCCGCAAGATCACGAATTTGCGCGGGTCAAAATCTTGAGCGGTAGAGGATCAGGTTCATTGCTTGGTATTCGTATCTTTGGGCCGGAAGCTACACGGGGACACGATATCCGTGAGTCCCACCCATCTTATGGCATCCTTAACATGATTTGGGGCCAATTTTTCACGGCAGTCTTTCGAAAAACGAGCGCCATGCCTCAAAAGCGGTGCATCGCTCCTGTGAAATCCAGTGGCTTGCCGGCCACCAAAAACCCGATGACAGACAAAACGAACCTGACGCTTCTCGACGCGCGAAGTACCGACCTCCATCCTCACTTGAGGAACCACCCTGTCTTGCAGCTTGCCCAATATGGATTAGAGAGAAATCCGCCTTCTAAACGGCTCACGAGAAGCTGCGACGCAATGCATTACACCATACCTATTTACCTTTGCAGCGATCATTTGCTGTAATCGATAGGCCAGTACCGGATTGAACCCGTCCAAACGACGGAACGCCAGTTTGGCTCCAAGACCTCTTGCGGTTTGACAAGGGAAAGAAACTCAAATTAGTCTCTGCCCTAGCCCCGCAAGATCAAAGGCCATAGCTTGCATCACCCAAAGCGGGTGCTGCAAAGGCTCTGCTGTGCTGATGAACTGGAGGTTCTATGCCCGGCGAAGCCATGCCGACGACGCCCCTGCAAGTCGACCATTCCCCGGTCGATTTCGCAACCCCCACGCGTGGACGAAGCGGCGCAGTCTCGGCGAGCGATTTGCCGGTCGATACCTACAAATGCATGCTTTGGTGCCCGTCAGTCGACGACGACATTAAAGGCATTGCCAAGCAAGCGCTGAAGAAACTCAGCGATATGTATCCGCGGCTGCTTGAGGGGGGTAAGAAGGAACTTGCCCAGTTCGAGCCCTCGCAAAAACTGTACATCGTGGCGCACGGCGATCCGAGAATGCCCATCTTCAGAACCAACAAGACCTTCACGGCAACCGAATTGGCGGATCTTCTGGTGAAGGATGGCCTGAGCCTGGAGCAGAAGGAAATCGAATTACTCGTCTGCCATGCCGGCGAATCCGTCAATACGGGAAAGCGGTCAAATTACCTTATGAAGATGAGGAACAAAATTCTCCAAACTCGAACGGTGAACGCAGACGCGGCCAGCCAATTGAGCAATCGCCTGCAGGCCGAAACCCGGAACGAGAAAGCCCCGGAATTCTATGACGCGCAACACTCCAGCGGGCGAGAGCTCCCGCTGGGCGCGCAACTGGTCCAGGCACTTAAGACCCATAACTTCACAAATTTGCTGATCACGTGTTACCAAGCCCCGATCACAAGTACGTTTAACAATGGCGTTGTCTGCCTCGACCTGACGGGAAAAAAGGATGCCGCCGGGAATCCGATCAGCGCCAATGATGCCCCGGTCACCGGCCCCGAAGGAGGCCGGCATCGCGTGCTATGGAGGGCGGCCAAGTAGTTCGTCAGTGATTCGTTCTGCTTTCTAATCTTGCTGCAATAGGTAGTTCACTCCATTAGGTTTAACGCTTGCCGTGAGGGTCATACTGGAAGCACTGCTCGAGCGGCACACCAAGCACGATTGCCACTTTGAACGCAGTCTCCAGGGAAGGCGAGTACTTGTCTTGCTCGATCGCAATGACTGTCTGGCGTGTGACGCCGACTCGATCGGCGAGTTCCTGCTGCGTCATCTCCCGCATGGCCCGAAGTTCTCGAATCTGATTGCGTATAGCGGGCATCAGAGTGCTGTCCGGTAAGACAAAATCTGCGTAGCGGTCTTGGTGATATCCGCGATGACCAACATGCCAAAAAAGACGCTTAGGAAATGAAGTCCCACCATCCGGCTTTCCAAATGAAGATGGCCGACCGTCGCGTGAAACCATAACATGCCCAGCCCGAGCACCATGAGCGACGCGAGGGTTAGATAACCTGCGCGATAGCCTCGCAGCTCAATCAGACGATCCCGCTCGTCTGTTATCCGGTTGCGCGTTAAGGCGGCAATGATCGACTGCAGGATCACCTGCAACACGATAATTGCGATAATCATGCCTGCGACCTTGTTGACGGAGTTTTGCTGGTGCAGGAAGAAGTAAGGGCCGTACACCAAGAGTTCCGCCGCAAGCGAGGCGTAAAGAGACTTCTCCCGGTAGGAAAGGTTTGTCGCCATCGGAGATCACTCCTATGTCAAAAATATTTAACATAGAAGAACATAGCGCTACTCGCTGAGGTATGTCAAATATTTTTTACACTACGCTACAGGGGCGGAAAGACCAGCAACACGTGAGGTGTGCCGCGGGTATTTTCTCATGGCTGCGAAAATACATCGGAGGGTCGCGTGTTGGAAAGCCTGGCGGGCGTGGGCGACAACCCCGGTGAGCAGATCGAGCAGGTTTTCAGGGGTTGGAAGCAGCCACGCGCACGGCAGTCCCGCTGACGAGCGAGTCGGCAGGATTCAAAATGATGTCGTCGCTGGGAGACAGGCCCTGGACGATCTCAACCTTGCTGCCATAATCGCGGCCGATGGTGACCGGAATTACTTGGGCGACCCCGTTGCGCACCACGCCCACACGCAGGCCCTCCGCCCGGAAGAGCAGCGTGTCGGCAGGAACGATCAGAGATTCGGCTTGCCCACGCTCCTTCTGTAAAAGCTTGAAATGCACGAAAGCATAGGCTCCAGGCAGGATCTGGCCCTGGGGGTTGTCGACATCGATCTCGACATTCAGTGTGCGCGAAGCAGGATCGATCGCATTCGCGTTGCGAACGATCACTCCGCGGAAGAGCTGGCCGGGAAATTCATCGAAGGTAAGTGTTTCCACGGCGCCGGTGCGCACGGATTGTGAATCGGCTTCGGGCACCGATACAAAGACCCGCAGCTTGCGTATGGCTGCAAGATGGAAGAGTTCCTGAGGCGCCGAGTTTTCTCCGGCCGCCACCAAACTGCCGATATCCGTGTTACGCGCGGTGATGACTCCGTCAAACGGAGCATAGATCTTCTCAAAGGATTGCATCTCTTCGAGCCGCCGAACATTGGCCTGCGCCGCTTTGACCACGGAGCTGGTGGCCTGCGCCTGAGAAACGAAGGTATCGGTGTCCTGCTGGGTCACCGCATTCTGGCGCAGCAGTCCCTGGTAGCGGGTTGCGTTGGCCTGGGCCAGGCCCGCATTGGTTTGCGCCGTAACGACATCCGCGCGAGCCTGCAACAGTTGTTGATCCACTTCGGGAGAGCTGATGGTCGCCAATAATTGCCCCTGCTTGACCCGCGCGCCTATATCGGCATACCAGGCCTTGAGATATCCGCTGGTGCGAGCATAGATGGGGGTGTCGATGAAGGCGGCGACGTTGCCGGGAAGTACGATCTCCTGCGCGGCTGAACCGCTGGAGGTTGGATGCACCACCGCGACCGTGGGGAGCGAGGATTGGTCGGTTGCCTGAACCAGATTGGATTCCGCCGTGGCCCGGGCATGGATGCCGGTATAGATGACAAAGCCGAGCACCAGAACCCCAGCCGCCAGGCAAAGCCATATCCATCGCGGAACGGCTTGCCGGCTTGCCCTCTCGACGGGGGCCTCAGCGATGGGATTGACTTCAGCCTGCTTGATCCGACCGGTGGTCATTGCATCCTTCTCCAAGGGGGCTGCACCTGAACATCAGGCCGGGCGCCAGGTTACTTTACGCATGCATCGGTTCACGGCCGCGCTCTGCCGCCAACTGCCCATCTCCCGATCCCGAGCCCCGGTGCAGCAGGCTGAAGACCGCGGGGACGAAGGTCAACGTGGCGACCGTAGCACACAACAATCCACCAATCACCGCGCGGCCAAGCGGGGCGTTCTGCTCGCCTCCGTCCCCCAGACCGAGCGCCATCGGGACCATCCCGATAATCATTGCCAGGGCCGTCATCAGGACGGGACGAAAGCGCGTGGCGCCTGCCTCAATGGCTGCCCGTGCTGCATTGCCGTGATACAGAAGCCTCTCTTTGGCAAAGGAAACCACCAGGATGCTGTTGGCCGTTGCCACTCCCATACACATGATAGCGCCCATGAGTGCCGGAACGCTGAGCGTGGTATGGGTAACGAAGAGGAAGAGGATAATGCCCGCCAGTGCTGCAGGAAGGGCGGTAATGATGACGAAAGGGTCGAGCCAGGACTGGAAGTTCACCACAATGAGGAGGTAGACCAGAACGATGGAGAAGCCCAGGCCGGAGAGTAATCCGATATATGACGTGCGCATCGTGTCCAGTTGCCCGCGAACCGTGATAAAGCTGCCCCGGGGCAATAATTTGCGGTCCTGGTCGACAATCTGCAGGACATTGCGGCCCACCGCGCCCAGATCGCGGTCCTGGACCGAGGCGTAAATATCGATCACCCGCCGGATGTTGTAGTGGTTGATCACTTGCATTTCGTGGGAGCGCTGGATGGAGGCGACATCGGCCAGGATCTCGGGGCGCACCGCGTTGCGCCCGCTCAACGAAATATCCTGCAGATCCTGCAGCGACTGGATGTCGTACTGTGGAGCCTCCGCGACCAGGTTGTAATCCACTCCGTTGCGCCAATTCAAGAAGAACATGGGCGAGGTCTGGAAGCTGCCACTGAGGGAATTCAACAGACTGCCCGCCACATCGGACTCGGTGTAGCCGCCCTGGATGGCCTTGGTGCGGTCTACATCCACGTTGAAGCTGGGGTAATCGAAGGCTTGCTGGATACGCGGGTCGGCGACGCCGGGCACCCGGCGGAGTTGGTTGAGGATTTGATCGGCCACTCCGCGGTTGGCCTCGATATCAGAGCCCTCAATCTGCACGTCGATCGGCGCCGGCAGACCAAAGTTGAGAATTTGGGTGATGATGTCGGCGGGCAAGAAGTAGAAGGTTACGCCGGGAAACTCCTGGGGGAGCTTCTTACGCAAGCTCCGCACATAGTCCGCGGTCGGGCGGTGCGTGGGGTCGAGCGAGACGGTGATGTCGGCATCTCCCGCCCCGATCATGCCATCGGTGCTGTGCATGGTATTCATGGGGCTGTAGGGCAAGCCGATGTTGTCGACGATGGTGCCCATTTCATGCCCCGGAACCACCTTCCGGATGGAGTTCTCCACCAGGTCGCAGAGCCGGGCGGTCTCCTCGATGCGGGTGCCGGTCTTCGCTCGCACATGCAGGATGAACTCACCGCTATCGGAACTGGGAAAAAAATCTTGCCCCAGGAACGGCGCCAGGAGAAAGGCGCACAGGCATGCACCGAGAAACACAGGGACAAACAGCGCGCGCCGTTGAACCAGCGCCGTGAGCAAGAGGTGGTGGGCGTCGCGAAGCCGCTGGAATCCCCTTTCGAAAGCCCTCTGAAAGCGCGCGAACGGATTCAGGGTAGGTCCCTGCTGGTGATCCTTCAGCTTGAGCAGGTATAGCGCCAGAGTGGGAACCAGTGTTCTGGAGAGAACATACGAGGCCAGCATGGCGAATACCACGGCTTCCGCCAGAGGAACGAAAAGAAAGCGGGAGACGCCGGTGAGAAAGAACATAGGTAGGAAGACGATGCAGATGCACAGAGTCGAGACCAGGGCGGGAACGGCGATCTGGGCTGCTCCTTCCAGGATCGCGTCGTACACCTGGTACCCATCTTCAAGGTAGCGCTCGATATTCTCGATGGTGACGGTGGCATCGTCCACCAGGATGCCGACGGCGAGCGCCAGGCCACCCAGGGTCATGATGTTGATGGTCTCACCCAGGGCACTGAGAATAAGGATGGAGGTAAGGATGGAAAGGGGAATCGAGATCGCGATGATCAGGGTGCTGCGCCAGCTGCCCAGGAAGAGCAAAATCATCAGGCCGGTGAGCACGGCGGCGATGATCGCCTCGCGGACGACCCCGCTCACCGCATTCTCCACAAAGAGCGATTGATCCTGCAGCGGCTGCATCTTCAATTGCGGGGGAACGGTCAAGGCGATGCGCGGCAGCAGGCGGCGCACTCCTTTGACCACGTCGATGGTGGAAGCGTTGCCCGCCTTCAAGACCAGGACGAGAACGCCGCGCTCCCCATCCTGGCGGGCAATGTTGGTCTGGGGCGCAAAGCCGTCGCTGACGGTGGCAACGTCGTGCAGGTAAATGGTGGATTGGCCTACCTGCTTGATAGGTAGGTCGTTCAGCGCGGCGACGGTTCTCGGGCTGGCGTTGAGCCGGATGTAATATTCATCCGGACCGATCTTCGCCGTGCCCGAGGGCAGGATCAGATTTTGGCTGGCCACAGCACTCAGCACGTCGGTGGCGGACAGGCCTCTGGCCTGGAGGCGCCGGGGATCGAGATTCACCATGATCTGGCGCAGCTTGCCCCCATAGGGGGCGGGAACGACAGCGCCCGGCACGGTGACAATCTGGGTTCGAACGAAATTCATCGCCAGATCGTTGAGTTGCTGCTCATTGAGACCCTTGCCGGAAAGGCCGATCTGCAGAATAGGCACGCTCGAGGCGCTGTAGTTGATGATCTCCGGAGGCTGCTCGCCGGGCGGCATCTGCTTGAGTTGTTGCTGTGAAACAGCGGTTACCTGGGCCATCGAATTCGCCAGGTTGGCATTCGGCTGAAGAAACACCTTGATTACCGCCTCACCGTTATAGGAGGTCGATTCGAGGTGTTGGATGTTATCGACCAGAGTGGTCAGTGATCGCTCGAAAGGGGAGGTGATCCGTCCTTCCACCTCCTCGGCGTTCAAACCGGAGTATTGCCAGGCCACGGAAATCACGGGGATGTCGATATTGGGGAAGATGTCGGTGGGGGTGCGAAGAATCATCACCGGGCTGGCTATCAGGATGAGCAGCGCCATCACGATGAAGGTGTAAGGCCGGTTGAGCGCTAGCTTGACGATCCACATCGCAGTTTCACCTCAGCTGCAGGAGGGCAGATTCTGATGTATCTCTTTCCTTTATAGATCGTATGGGACGGCAGGCGCATTTTGGCGGTCTCAATTGGGGGGGGCACGCTCCCGGATGTCGTCCGTGGCAAGGTCCCGAAAAAAAGTTGCAGGCAGTCCGGTAATTACCTTGTTTCCCACAATCCGTCGCCATGCTATTAGCTATGCTGCAAGTTAAAGCACTTGTTCAAGAATCGGAGGGGGCCCACTTGCGGGATACGGCTGAGTGACGACGGAAAAGGAACTTCGCGAAAAATTGCGCAAGATCGCCGCGCTCTTCGAGGGGGCCACGACCGCCGGCGAGCGCGATGCTGCGGCTGCCGCCAGCAAGCGTGTGCTTGCCGCGCTGAGCGCCGCGGAAAAGGTGGAACCGGCGATTGAAATGCAGTTCGGGCTTTCCGATCGTTGGAGCCGCCTGCTCTTTACTGCTTTGTGCCGTCGCTACAAACTCAAGCCCTATCGGTATCCGCGCCAGCGCTACACGACGGTGGTCGTGCGGGCTCCGCGGGCACTCATCGAAAACGCGCTCTGGCCGGAGTACCTGGAACTCAAGGCTGCTCTGGACTCCTATCTCAACGAAGCGACAGAACGAATCATCCGCGAAGAGGTATTTGGGGATGCCGAAGAGGCAGAAGAACGCGCGGGGTAGTGGGGAGGCGCTTCGAACTCCGGCCCAGGCTCTTACGGTGTCAAAAGGACGCCGAGCCGCTGGGCGAGGCTGATGACCTCCGAAATTGCGCTTCCATCTGTTTGCAGGAGCGAGACGGGACTGCGGGCGACGCTCATGGCTGTGTCGACGAGACGATCTTCGAATAAGACAATGGCACGGGCGGGATCGGCTTGTCGCGAGGTCCACATAAGCCCCTCGGCGGCAGGGTACTGGTCGTGCAGAGCTAATGCCCAGGCTCGCGTCTCAGGGTAATGAGAGGCATCGCTCTCGATCAATTCAGCCCGCGAGATCCCGAGCTTTCGCAGTGGAATTGCCGACAGGTCGATCAGAGCGAGATTACGGCTGAGAACCAGTTGAGAGTAGACCTTGCCGGCAATATGGGTCGCCTTGGACCAGTACTTCGGACCGGGCGCGAAGGGGACATCATGAAAAGCAGTTTCCATCATCGCGCAGTGCAGTGTCGTTCCTGCGTACAGGGTTGGAATGACGGTTCCGCTCTTATCGACTAGAGGGCTGAATCTTGCACCGCCAACGTTGGCTGGATTGAACTCCGTTGCTCCGTACATCGAAGGGTGAACACGATAGATCGTCCCTTCGTTACCCCAGGAGAGGATGGTCGCTTCGAGTTTGCTCGCCGGAGATTTGATACGCGCCCCGCTTAACCATGCTGTACTCCCCCCGCCTCGATCTCAGCCGCTCGGAGAACCTCCTGAGGTTTCGATTTGAGGAGATCTTTTGGCATTTTGTTCTTGAGATAGGAGTTCATGCTCCCAAACCAAAATGCCTTCTGCCAATCGTTTTTTTCCGCGAGAACCTTCAGTAGTTTCTCCATGATCGGAAGTGGCTTCGCGCCTTCTTTCAACTCGAGGGCATAAAGCGGATAGAGGTCGGCACCTTTGTAGGGTACAGCGAAGATCAGCCCCGACTTCTTCCATCGATTGGGTTGCGAACTTGGGTTGGTCTTACTGAAATGCCCGACTTCTGCGATATCCGCGGTCCTCACGAAGTCGTCACTCTCCAAGATTCCTTTCATAGCCTGAGCAAACATCCTGGCCTCGATGATCTTGTTCGAGCTCAGCGGAAGCTCGGGAGTCAGCGCCTCGATGAGGGCTTCCCATCGGTGTTCTCGTTTTTCGTCGATCAGGGCATCGATCAATTCGGACGCTTGCTTAAGGGTTTCGAAGACAGTTCGTGTCCGCTCCTTGTCGTCATGAGAATGGGAGATGAACACGAGCGTGTTGGCGTCGGAGTTCCTCAGGCTTGGAGCAATCTCCTTCGCTGCGCCTTCCTGGATGTCCCAATGGCGACCCTTGGTCCCCTTCGAAAGGATGGCGGGCGGCATGTGCAGTCTCCTCATATGCGATATAGATTATCACGTTTTATCGTAATCTATATCTCTCCGAGAATCGGAGGTGCACGCCAACTTCCCGTCGCTCTGCCCTTCAGACAGTATGACTTCGTGGATCATGGCCGCGGAGACGACGACTGCGGAAATGCATCGGAGGCCGCCTGTTGGAAAGCCTGGCGAAGCTTGCTGGCGTCGCCGTTGGTGCCCGGGCGCTGAACCATGAGGATGTACGCAAGCCCGCGCGCCGGGTCTATCCACGCCTGGGTGCCCCAGGCTCCTCCATGACCGAAGGTGCCCGGTGAAAGCATCTCCGCCACGCCGGGGTGCGGGGTTTTGAGGATGGCCACACCGATTCCCCAGCCATAGTTCATCCCCCGGCTTCCGTATTCTTCGGTTTGCAGAAAGCCTGTCTTGAGTTCGCCTGTGTGCACGGTGGTGAGTTCTTGAAAGGCGGAGGGGCTGAGGTACCGCTTGCCTCGAAAGGTTCCGCCGTTCAACAGCATTTGGCAGAAGCGCGCGTAGTCCAGTCCGGTGGAGAAAAGGCCCCCGTTGCCAAAGGGCGGTTGCCCCTTGTTTCCGAAATCGGCGTAAGGCGCCGCGGTCAGTGCGCCGGTCTGCTTGTCTTTGATATAAGGCGTTGCCAGGTGAGATCGTTGCTTCTTGTTGGGGTAGAAGGTGGTGTTCTTCATGCCCAGCGGTTTGAGAATATGCTTGCTTACAAAATCGTTGAATGAGAGTCCACTGGTCACTTCGACGATGCGCGCTGCTACGTTAATGCCGGACTGCGTGTATCGCCAGTGGTCGCCGGGTTCATACAGCATGGGCGATGCAAGATAAATGGGGATCAGATCGCTCAGAGTATGGGCGCTCTTGATAGCGGCGGTATCGCCTTCGCCCAGACCCGAAGTATGGGTGAGGATCTGCTGGATAGTGATGTGCGCAGGCTGACCCGCGGGCGTCTTGAGCGCGGCGAACTCGGGAATGAACTTCTCGACGGGATCGCTTACTTTGAGTTTTCCCTCGTCTTGCAGCATGAGAATGGAGACCGCAGTGAAGGGTTTGGTCATGGAGGCGATCCAGAAAAGGGTGTCGGGCTTCATGGGCTGTTTCCTGGCTATATCCGCCAGGCCTATGGTGTCCACGGCTAGCAACTTGTCCTTGGCGGCGACCACCGTGACCGCTCCGGAAATATCCTGTGCGTCGACAAACTTTTCTACCGCCGCGCGAATGGCGGGGTTCCCGGAGTCGGCGGGAAGAGCGAACGCAGGTAAGAGCAGAAGAATGGCGCAAACAATCGTTCTCTTGAACACTCGATGGACCTCAGTTCATTTTTGCATGCCGCCATCGGCGCGAAGAAAGGGAATCGTTAAGCGCTCTAAGCGCATGAAGAGTCTGCGGGAAAAACACGATTTCAATTCTTTGAGTTGTTTCTTCCGAGCGATGGCGGTGCCCCCTCGACAACCGATCATTGCCATTGGCGAGATCTGTATCCATAACGAATGACGGGTGCCCCATACCCCGTATTTCCTGTGAAGCTGGTTGGCTTTCAGGAGCTCCATGCGGCTTTCCTTAATGAAAGCCGAACACGTGGCACTCTTTGGGACCGCGTACAGGAAATACGGGTATCTGACCGGTTTTGGCAGATGTGGGATTCCACCGCGCCCGGCCGGCCGCTTTCTCTTCTGCATTGGATCCCGAGATCCATAATCATCTACACCCCGTACAGTCAGCGATCCAGGTCCGCTGAATCCCACATCTGCCAAAACCGGGCAGATATGGGGCACCCGTCATTCGTTACGGGAACTGAGAGGCAGGTCTATGACTCATGGTGCCTCCCCTGAAACATCCGTTCGCTTATCGGGCATTCTTGCTTGCCCCAAACGAGGCATCGATCTGTTTCGAGTATTCCGCCGCCTTGGCCAGGATCGCCGGCTCGTCGAGCGTGAGCATGCGTCGATCTTCCATCACCACTTTGCCGCCTATGACGGTTGTCCTCACGTCGGTGGACTTGAGGGCATAGACGATGGCCGAATAGACGTCATACATGGGAGCGGCGTGCGCAGCGCTGGTATCCACCACGATAAGATCGGCTTTCTTGCCTACTTCCAGGGAACCGATCTGCCGCTCAAGATGCAGTGCGCGCGCGCCGGTGATGGTAGCCATCTCTACCACCTGTTTCGCAGTGAGCGCCTTGGGATCCATGCGCGCGAACTTTTGCTGCTTTGCCGCCAGATCCATTTCCTCAAACATGTCCTGGTTGTTATTGCTGGCAGCGCCGTCGGTTCCGAGACCCACGGCGACTCCCGCGGAGAGCAACTCAATGGCCGGCATCAGACCGGCAGCCGTTTTCATATTGCTGGAAGGGTTGTAGGAGCAGCCAACTCCGAAGTGGGCCAGCGTCTGCACGTCCGCCTGATCTAACCAAATGCAATGCGCGCCCAGGACATCCGGTCCCAACAGGCCGATGCGCGCGAGATATTGGACGGTGGTGAGGCCATGATCGTGGCGGCTTTTCTCGATCTCGAACGGGGCCTCGGCCACGTGGATCAGAAGCGGCGCCTGGTTGCGCTGGGCGAGCGCCGCAGCATCCTTGAGCAGCGTCTCCGAACAGGTATAAATGGAGTGCGGCGCAACCGCAGGGGTGATCAGCGGGTCGCCTTTCCAATGCTTCAGAAATGATTCGGTATAGGTGAGCGCGGCGGCGGGGTTTTCGCTGTCGGGAGAAGGGAAGCCGATCAGGGTTTCTCCCAGCACGCCACGCATTCCGGCGGCTTTCGCTGCCTCTGCTACTTCTTCCTCGAAGTAATACATGTCGGCGACGGTGGTTGTGCCACCGCGCAACATCTCCAGCAGGCTAAGCCGCGTCGACCAGGTAACGAAATCCCTGGTGACGTAGCGATGCTCGGCAGGAAAAATATACTTGTTCAGCCAATCGTCCAGCGAAAGATCATCCGCCAGGCCGCGGAACAAGCTCATGCTCATATGTGTATGGGCGTTGATCAGTCCCGGGAGAATGAGCGCGCCGCCTGCATCAATGACCTTAGCTGATTCATATATGGAGTCGATCTTCGCGGTGGTGTCGATGGCGGCAATGGCATCTGCCTGAACCGCGATCGCGCCATGATCCAGGATGCGGCGCTTTCCGTCCATCGTGACCACAGTGCCATGAACCACGATCAGATCCACTCGCTGTTTGGCGAATGCAGGCGTCGCATGGATGGCGGCGGGCAAGCAGCAGATCAAGAGCCAACAAAGGCTTTGCCATCTGTGATGACCGGGCATAAGGGATACGGGCGGGCATGGCCCTGATCGAGACGAGTTCACCCGCAAAGACTAACATTCTGGCCGCTACTCGTGGCCACGAGCATACAAGCGGACCCGCGGGGACTCTTCCCCAGCGAAGCTCAATTTGAGCACTGTGATGTCGTCCTCCTGGCCGAAATGCTGCGCAACGCTGGCAATCTCGTCTGCCGGCTGGGAGGCGATGGCGGCAGTGCGATCGAATCCAAATAGCTCGCCGGCCGCGTTACGCGCCTCAACGACGCCATCGGATAGGAAGGTCAAATTATCTTGTGGTTCGAGCTGTAGCCTGGTCTCGGTGTAATCGGCGTGGGCAATGAGGCCGAGCGGCAGGCCATTTTCGAGCTGGATCTCTTCTCCATTCCGGTAAGGCGAAAGATGACCCGCATTGGCCACTACCAGGGATCCATCAGGATCGACACGCATCACGAGACAGGTTGTGAATCCGCCCTGGCTACGCGTTAGCATGCGCTGATTCATGGCGGCAAGAATCTCGCCGGGTGTTTGCGTATAGTGGGCCAGGGTGCGTACCGTGCCCACCAGTAGCGATACCGTCATAGCGGCGGGCATGCCCTTACCGCTCACATCGCCGATCACCACCAGAACGCCGCCTTGCTCCGTGGGCAGAATCTGGAAGAAGTCTCCGCCCACCTCGCCCGCCGGCTTGTACACGCCCTGGATCCTGAATCCAGGCACGCTCGGAATCTCGTCCGGGATCAACACCTGCTGCACCGCGCGGGCGTTGCGCATTTCCAGTTCCAGCGTGCCTTGCCGCTGACCTTGCTCCGCCAGGTAGCGCCACGCCGCATACAGAACGGCTATCAGCAGAAGCACGTTCCCGATGGTCTGGGCATTCAGCGGAGATCCATCGATGGTCAACAACGGGAATTCAAGGATCTCGGCTGCTGTGAAGTGTGTCCAGCGTTCCCCCAGTCCGCCTATGTCCAGCACCGCCCTCAACAGATCGTTGAACAACACAACGATGACCAGCAGCCAGCGGGCCGAATCCAGCCGCTTGCGTAACGCCGAAATTACCAGCACCAAACCCCAAAGCTCGATGATGATCGCAGGCAGGGTGCTGGCTACGTCTATATGCAGAAACAGATGATCGGGCCACGCCGTCCAGTCAAAGAGTTGGGAAATGCTGTCGACCAGGTCCAGGCCCAGCGCCGTCAAGCCGAGGATCCACGTCCAGCGCACTAGCCGCGGCCGGTCCTCCAGCCCCAGCAACGCGATCAGCAGAAACCAGATGGCCAGATCGTTGATCGCCACCAACGGTCCAATCAGCCCGTAGCTCTGGCGAAAGGTCAACCAGTCCGGAATCGAACTGATTAAATACATCGCGCCTGGAGAAACCATGGCCAGGGACAGCCACAGCAGCATCCTCTGCCTGCGATTGCGCCACCAGAACAGCAGCGCCATCAAGCCGACGATTGCCGAAATCTGCGCCACTGATCGTGAGAACTGGTTTCGTTTCAGGGTGCGATACCGGGCCTCGATCTGCAGTCCGCGCATTGCCTCGACACTGCCCACGCGGGGAACACTGACAATGCCCCCCTCATTGGGCGAGCTGAGATAAACATAAGGCGCCTTCCAAACCCGGATTGCCAGTACTCCAGATTGCGCCGGGCCCAGATCCATCGCTACCCCGTTGGACCCCCCGAAC
The DNA here is from genome assembly GCA_963788515.1 of uncultured Acidobacteriaceae bacterium. Classification (GTDB taxonomy): domain Bacteria; phylum Acidobacteriota; class Terriglobia; order Terriglobales; family Acidobacteriaceae; genus PALSA-350. Next base: position 94,220 of record CAWBGZ010000009.1, on the reverse strand, counting down.
CCCTGCCACGCCGGGTGCGGCGGCAGTTTGCCAAAACTGCCCACCTTCACACCATTCCAGTACACCTCGCAGGCGCTATCGACGTGGGACAGGTACAACCCAAGATTCCAATCCCTCGCGCTCCCTGATGAAGGTTCCGGCTTGAGCAACAGCCGCTGCCGGTACCAGGCAAAGCCCTTATAGCCGGCATGGCCCTGCTCCTCCCAGCTACGGCCTACGCGGATGGGCTGCCACGCGGAGTCGTCGTAGCCGGGCGAAGCCCAAGCGAGATCGTCGCCCTCATGAAACTGCCATTCGCCATCGAGCGGGAAGCTGGCTCGGCCAAGATCGTGCAGAACGAAGGCAGGCGGAGTGCCCTGCTGGCTCTGCCCCAGCGCAGCCGAAGCGAGATAACATGCCAACAGGACCAGGACTCGCCACATAGGCCGGCGTGCGTGGAGTCGCTGCGCTCGTGTATCTCCGGATGGCAACGATCGAGCGCCAGCGAGGGGAAAACAAGTTGTTGCCAAGGTTCGTCCTCACGGTGAGTCGGGGCAAATGGCGCAAAGGAGATGGTGTTGAAGACTATAGTCATCCCGGGGAGGTTCTGTGAACTGCAAATTCAGTGGACGTGCCGTTCGTTGCGGTCCGCTCTCAGCGCGCCCGCGACGACTTCCTGGTTCATGCGAAATCGCCGCATCACCAGGTCGAACAATGCCGGAGGGCCTGCTTTGCGCGTATGGACCCTCGTGGGCTTTTATGATAGGGGCCGTCGAGCGTGATCAGTGCGCGTCTGCTCTTATAGGGTAGGGCGAGATTTTTCTCTCTTTCGAAAAAGCGGCAGCTACGATCGGCGGTGATCCCGAAGCAGAGGAATCATTATGATGTTTGCCAAACGGCTGCGCGAGGAAGTTCGTCGCGGAGAGATTACGTGCAGCGTCCGATTCTGGATGCGTCCGCACGTTATGGTGGGCGCCAGATACCGCATGGAGAGTGGCGAGATCGAGGTGGACTCGATTGAAACGATCGGCTTTCCGGACATTACTCCGGAGCTGGCGCGCGCATCAGGATTTTTGGGTGTTCTGGACCTGCTCAAGGTAGCGAAGCACGGCAAAGGCGAGGTTATCTATTTGGTCCGCTTTCACTATGTGCCGCCGCCTAAAGTTAAGCGATCAGCGGCAAGAGCGAATCAGACAAAAACCAGGCAAAGGCCGGAACCTTCACCGCATCCTGAGAGACACACGGCATAGGACGAACGAAAGAGTGTGGGTTACGTTCTGTCTTTACACGAATAAGCAGCGGGCCTCTCCGCCGAGTGAGTTGAAGTCCCTGCAGCCGGTATACTGTCACTCGATCCTTCAACAGCAAGTTCATCCTTGGGGGCATGTTCATGAAGTGGTTTCAGAACGCCCTGACTATCGGGGCAATGTGTACTACGCTCTCTGCTCCTGTACTGGGGTACCAGAACTTCATGGAGGTAAAGCCGTCTCCCCAGCAGGTCGCGTGGCAGGATTTGGAGTTTGGAGTCATTATTCATTTCTCCACCAACACATTCCTCGATCGCGAGTGGGGCGACGGGACCGCCAGCCCAACAGTGTTCAACCCAACGCAGTTTGATTCCGATCAATGGGCGCAGGCGATCAAGGCCAGTGGAGCGAAGTACATTGTGCTGGTGGCTAAACATCATGACGGGTTCTGCCTCTGGCCGACCGCGCAGACAGACTACAGCGTCAAAGCGAGCCCATGGCAGGATGGCAAAGGAGATCTGGTGGGAGATGTGGCGCGCTCGGCGCGCAAGTATGGGCTGAAATTCGGCGTCTATCTCTCGCCGTGGGACCGTCATGACCCGAGATATAACAACCCAGAGGCTTACGACAAATATTACCTCTCAGAGTTAGAGGAGCTGGCGCAACGTTATGGAGATCTGGTTGAATTCTGGCTGGATGGGGCGGGCAGCGCCGGGCACGTTTATAACTTCTCCCGGATCGTTGACACCCTGCGGACCTATCAGCCCAACACGATCGTCTTTGCCGATACCGGCCTGTTCGAATACGGCGATGCGCGTTGGGTCGGTACAGAATCGGGGCGCGTCGACTATGAGAACTGGAACGTCATCGACCGTCACGGCTACCTGCGCTGGCGCCCGATCGAGGCGGACACTCCATTGCGCAAACTGCATTGGTTCTGGCATCCCAACGACGAGGCATCTCTGAAGAGCCTGGATGAGCTGACCGCGGTCTATGAGCAGACGGTGGGACGGGGCGCCCAACTCATGCTTGGGGTGGCGCCCGACACCCGGGGGCTTCTACCGGATTCCGATGTAGCCCGCCTTAAGGAATTCGGCGCAGCCATCCATCGCCTGCAAACCGGCAACCTCGCCCTGCAACATCTCGCGGCCACGCCGGAAGTGGCTGCGGCCCTGGACGGAAATGCCGACACTTTTTGGTCGGCGCCGCCTGGATCTCACCATTCCGTGCTGGAGGTTGACTTCGCGAAACCAATGAGCATCGGCCGAGTCACGTCGATGGAATGGCTCAACGACGGGCAGCACGTGGAGAAATACGCGATTGAGGTATGGGTGGACAAGACGTGGAAGAGCGTAGCGTCCGGTCAGGCCATCGGGCATGAGAAGATGGACCGCTTTGCCCCGGTGATCACGAGCCGGATACGCCTTAACATTCTCTCCAGTTCGCAAGAGGCGCACATCAGAGAATTTCAAGTCTATGGGGATGGCCCACGCACTCAGCGAACCCAGCCGTCAGACTAAGTCCCCGGACACGCCCTATTGGCTTCTGGCGTTTGCTTGCAGGGGCTATGCGCCAATACATGCACCAGCATCGGCTACAAGGGCCCCTGGCCTCAGAGATCTTCAAATGCGGGCCAGTCATCCAGCGTACAACGGAACGATTCTGAGGTGATCGCCAGAGTGTCCCATTGGTTCATTGTACTGAGTTGACAGCGCTGAGTTTAGGCAAGGGATCGTCGCCGTATCTCTCGCAAACTCTCTAATTTGCTGACGAAGTCTTCAAGCCTGCCGTCCAGTTCAGCACCATAGTGAGGGGCTCGGGGGAGGACTCGACTGTATCGACGAGGAACCGATTGCCATCGGCATTTGTATCCCAACGGAAAAGACTCCGGGCAGAGTCATCGCCGTAGATGGACGCCTGGAATAGAGCTTTGGGGGCGCTAGCCTTGAATGTTTGCCCACTACTCACGTCCACCGCCATCAATTTGCCGTCCAGGGAAACATAGAAGAGTTCCTTACCATCGCGCCGCCAGCGAGGCTGGGTGCCGCCATCCCGAGAGATCAACGTTTTGCTGCCACCCCCGGCTGGTAGAGGAAAAGCTTGGACATGGACTTCTGGCCTGCCGGACTCATCGGATACGTAAGCGATCCAACGGCTGTCAGGGGAGAATTGGCCCTGTTGCTCGCTAAACTCCGTATTGGCAAACGGCGCGGGCGGCCCCGCGAGCTGCCCGTTCGCTGTGAGAGGTGCGACCCATAAATCAGTATTGGTTTTTGGATCCTGTACGGTATAGAGCAGGAAACGCCCGTCGCGTGACCAATCGTTGGAGACCTTGAAGTCGTTCGTCGGAGGGATCAAGACCTCTTCCTTTCCCGCGCCGTTCGAATTTTTCTGATACAACCCGGTTCCAGCGGAACGAACGGCAGCAAAAACGATATGGCTGCCGTCAGGTGACCACACGGGCGCGGAGTCCGGCGCAACATCAAATGTCAATCGGGCGCTCACGCTGCGGCCGAACTCATGCAACCAGATTCCTGGGTTCGGGCCCGACACCTTTGGGTCGACGCGGGTGGTGGCGACGCGCGCTCCATCCGGCGACAGGGCGACGGTGTAAGTATATGCACCGGGCTCCCGAGCGATATTGAGGACTTTGCCCTGCCTGTCGTACCAGGTTAATGCGGAAGGTGCACTCGCCCTCCGATAGGCCAGGATACCGTTCGCGGAGACCGAAAAACTCCCCGAAAGGAATAAGCTGCCAACTTTGTCCGCCACGGCAACCGGTTCGCCGACCAACTCCAACCGGCGGGAATCGAAGGACTGAGCCATGAGCGTGCCTTCCCGCATGAAAAGCAATCGGCCCCGGGCGCCGTCTGCAGATGGCGCATAAATCGGCATGATCGGAGTGGCGAGGAATGTTTTTGTATCTTGTTGCTCGGGTTTGGTGTCGAGTGAACCAAGGGAAACCCCGGGTTTTTCGGACTCTCTCAGATAAATAAAATGCCGCCCGTCGGGCAGAAAGGATGGAAACACGTGGACCTGGTCGAGTCGCGCCGCAGTCGTCAACCGGGTAGCTACGCCACCGGCCGCCGCAACCTGCATGATGCCTTCTCCGTCCGTGCCGAAAATGATTATGCTGTTCCGGTTCCAGGCACCGCCGAGCACCAGGGTCTGGGTTTCGCAAATATCTTGCGGAGGTGCGCCCGCAAGGTCGATTTTCTTCAGCATGTTTCCTGCTTGAAACACGATCAGCCTGCTGTCCGGGGACCAGAAGACCGGTGGCGCGGAAGTGTTTTCCGTGCCAGGCAGCGGGCGCGCTTCGAGCGCATCCAATGCGCGAACCCATATGAGATTGCGCCCATCCTGACCAGGGGCAATGAAGGCCAGCTGACGGCCATCGGGCGAAAGCGTGAACGAGCGACTGCTTGCAGGCATGGCGAACTCGAAGCGCACTGGCTCGGCCACCGGATGCGTTTCGCGGAAATAAAGAAACGCAATCGGCCCGAGAGTGACGGACAGCAGTGCAGCCAAAGTCCATGGGAGCCAAACCCGCCGCCGTTTCGCTGGACTTGTGACGGCTCCGAACGAGTTGTCCTGCGAAGTGCCGGAGAGAACTTCTTCCAGCACGATGCGCGCATCGCCAATGGCTTGCAATCTCAGCTTGACTTCTTTCTTGAGGCAGCGCTGCAAAAGTGAGCGAACCTGCGGCTGCGTGGTGGCGGGAAGTTGCGACCAATCCGGATCTTCCTTGAGCACCGCCGCGAGGGTATCCGTCAATGTTTCGCCGTGGAACGGCATTCGACCCGTCAGGATTTCATATAACAAGCACCCGAAGGCCCAGATATCGGTACGCTGATCAATCGGTTTGCTTTGTGCCTGCTGCGGCGACATATAGGCCGCCGTGCCCAGAATCATACCCGCATGCGTGGCCATCGTGCTGATCGTGGGTGAGCTGGACGCATCGGTGGTAGAGGTATCATCTTGAATTGCCTTCGCCAAGCCAAAGTCAAGGACCTTCACCACGTTGTTGTTCGTTAGCTTGCCATTGCTCGCCAGCTTGATATTCGCAGGCTTGAGGTCCCGGTGTATGATGCCACGTTCGTGTGCGTATTCGAGTGCTTCGCAGATCTGTCTCGCAACCAGCAGCGCTTCGTCCATGGCGATGGCGCCTTGTTTGATGCGGTCTGCCAGCGTTGGACCTTCGACTAACTCCATCACCAGAGCGCGGGTGCCACCTGAGTCTTCGAACCCGTAAATGGAAGCGATATTCGGGTGATTCAGAGAGGCGAGAAGTTTGGCTTCGCGCTCGAAGCGCGCCATGCGATCGGGTTCTCGCACAAACTCTTCCGGAAGAAGCTTGAGCGCCACGTCCCGGCCGAGTTTGGTGTCCCGAGCCCGATAAACCTCCCCCATCCCGCCGGTTCCAATGGCGAACAGGATTTCATAGGGACCAAGACGTTTGCCGGGGAGAATTGCCAAGGCTCACCAACCCAAAATTTCGTCCAGTATACGCGGTGAGATCCTCGCCAAGCTGATCGTGCTTGGAGCATGGTCGTAAAGCCCATGCAGTCGCACCCGCTCGCATACCGCTTGCGCAGTGAGAGAAACAAAGGGCGAGTAAGCCGTGATCGCCGGCCAGCCCTTCAGACCAAGTACCCGGACACGGTCAAGAACAGCGTCCCCGTGGAGCCGGGACCTGTACCACTGACGGTGAGAACCGTGCCCGGGTCCGCATACAACCGGACTGCCTGCATGCCGACATAAAAATCGTAGCCGGTTGCGGTATCGGTGTATGCAAACGTCAGGGGCACGAACAGCGTAACATCGGCCCCTCCGCTGGTGTAGGTCACGAATGCCTCGAGTTTGCTCCCTGACGGGGTCACGTCGAGCTGAACGCTCAACGTTTCGATAACCAGATGCTTCCCGGCCGGCACTGTGATCTGAGGAGATCCGGTTTGGCCGAATGGACTGGCTGGTAATCCTGGTTTGGTTGTGACCGCGTTCACGACATCGACCTTGTCCATAACTCCTCCGAGTTCGGTGTTGCATGAAGTGGCAAGAGCCTATCACGCGCCGGAATCACTCCATGCGATTCTGCTATGCTCCAACCACCGGAGCAAGCAAGGACCATGCTGAAACGTCGAGAGACTCCCGCGATCATCCTTTGGATTGCGGCCATCTTCGCAACCCACGCTCTGACCGCGCAGGACACCACCAGCCCCACCATGACTCTCGTGGTCGACGAAACGCAAGCCTTTCGGCAAATTGCTTTTGTCCATGAGTCCATCCATGTGCGGCCTGGCCCGCTTGCACTCGTGTTTCCGCGTTGGATTCCAGGCGAACATGGACCCACTGGCCCCATCCGAAACGTGGCCGCTATCCGGGTGCATGCCGGCGAGAGGGCACTCCCCTGGACACGCGATCCGGATGATATCTACACCATCAAGATCGATGTGCCGCCCGGCACAGAAACCGTTGCCGTTGATTTTGACACGTTGGTCCAGAACACCATCTCCGATCATCAACTGCTGCTGGCCTGGAACACCACCGTTCTTTATCCGCGAGGCATCGATAAGCGCGAGCTGATGATTGAGCCTTCGCTCGTCTTGCCGCCCACCTGGAAACAGGGTAGCTCCTTATCGGTGGTGAGCGAGGCAGGGAACCGGGTGAACTTCGCGCCGGCATCGCTGGAGCGCCTGATCGATTCTCCGGTGTTGGCCGGTGAGTTCTTTCGCTCGGTGCCCCTGACCTCGAAGTGGCCGGCTGAGCTCGACGTTACCGGTGACAGCCAGTGGGCGGTCGATAAAGCCGACGACGCCCACGCCTTCTCTCTGTTTAGCCGCCTCATCGATGAGGATCAAGCCATGTTCGGCTTTCGCCACTGGCAGAAAATGCACCTGCTCGTATCGCAGAGCGACGCTCTGCCTTACGACGGCCTGGAGCACGAGGATTCGCCCTGGGATGCGATTGGCGACGCCGGACTTTCCAGGAAGGACCAGCTGCAGCAATTCGGATGGAACCTGCTCGCGCATGAGCAATCGCATTCCTGGGATGGCAAGTATCGCCGCCCGGCGGAACTATATTCCAAGCCCGATTATCAGGGGCCGGAACGGACTACGATGCTCTGGGTGTATGAGGGATTAAACGGGTATATCGGCATGCTGCTCGCCACGCGCGCAGGTTTCAACGACGCAGACTATATGCGCGACTACCTGGCACGCGTAGCTTCCGACTTCGGATACGACCCTGGCCGCGCGACGACTCCCCTGGTAGACACAGCCACGGAAAATTGGGTCCTGCGCTCTGTCCATGAGGGATGGGCCTCCATACGCCGCGGACAGGACTACTACGACGAGGGCACGCTGATGTGGCTGCATGTGGACGCGCTGATGCGCGAACAATCGCACGATCGCGTTTCCCTCGATGACTTTTTACGAAACTTCTTCGGCCAGCGGGATACCGGGCCGATCGTGGTTCCGTATACCCGGGCGGATTTAGAAGCGGCGCTTTCGGCGACATGGTCCTATGACTGGCATACATTTTTCAACAAGTATGTCTATGAAGTGAACGCTCAACCACCAATAGCCGGTCTGGAGGCAGCGGGTTGGCGCGTGGTCTATAACGCGACTCCGGTCCGGGTATTTTACCCAGACGTTGCTGGCATTCCGACCTATCCGGCACGCGCTTCGCTCGGCATGGATCTGGAGAAGGAGGGAACGATCCACGACGTGATCATGGGAACGCCAGCGTACAAGGCAGGCTTAGGACCGGGCATGAAGATCCTTTCCGTGGAGGGTTCCAGCTATGCTCCGGCGGCCATGGACGAGGCGATCAGCCACCCCAAGGATGGCAAGATCTCTCTGGTGGTTCGCAACTTTGACAGCGTGCAAACGCGCGAAATTCAATATGCCGGGGGTCTGCGTTACCCGCACCTTGAGCGCATCTCCGGGAGCCATGACTATCTCAGTGAAATATTGGCCCCTCGCAGCGGCAAGTAGCCGAATACCGCATTCGCCGGTCCCGGGTCTCTTCTCGTCCGGGTTTCTCTTAGTCCCGTCTGACCACGAGTTCTTCGTCAGCCAGACGGGCTCCGCCACAGGGTGGCCCGCCGCCACCCTGCCGCGCTGGTAACCACCACAACGGTTACACAAGTGGCACAAGGGACTGCCCGTTCTGGGTAGAAGCGATGCCTACCGTGCCCTCCAGCGCGATTTTTACGCGCCCGTCGACACCGGCATGGCCGCCTTGGTACCGGAAAGGGTAATGGTGCGGACCGTTAGTCACTGGTCAAATACAACCAGCCTCGGGCCACACCAATGCTCGAACTGGAGGAACTGAAGCTCTTATTCAGTCTGGGAGGCTAAACACTGGGAGCCCAGGTGCGGGGAGGCATGAACGCTCGTGTCGATGAAGAATCTAATTCGCAGAGCTGGCACGGCAGCCACTGAGCCGGCCCCCCGGGCATGCGGCTACACAGAGCCGGGGCAAGCCGAAGCTCGCGTCCGCATTGCTCCGCGTTTCCGTGCCGCGTTATCAGACGGAGAACTTGATGACGTATTGCAAAATGGAGATGCAAAGTGACCGCACTGGTTGCACCGTCGCCCGAACTCAAGAGATTGTGGATCCGCGTTCTCAAACGAGTTCATCCTGATCTGGCAGTTGATGAGCAGGATAGGCGCCGATGTGAGCGGCTCACGCAACAGGCGAATGATGCCTATGCGAGACGTGATGAAATTGCACTGAGAGCGGTACTCGAACCGAAAGGCCCGCCGTTCCGGCACGCCCCGCCTGACCCTTGGGAGGCAAGGGCACAGGCTCAACAGGCTGCGCCCCCGCAGTCGGCCTATCAGCCGCCAATGGTGCCGCAGCAGCCGCCCGTGCCCGGGCGCGAGGTGTTCGGCCTTCTTTGCGCAGCCTGCGCGGTCCTTTGCCTTCTTGTTTACGGAATATTTGACGCACTTAGTGAAGAAGCGGGACGGACCACGTCTATATCTTTGCTGGTGCTGCTCACCGCCGCCGTACTCTGGTTGATCACTAAGAATTCCAAGTTATCGTACAACCAGAAAAGAAAATGGATGGCGGCAGTCGCAAGTGGAATGATCCTGGTTGCGATATGCGTTTTAGACAGTCGTCCCAGGGCAAATCCGTTGTTTTCATCGGCTCATGCCGCAACTGCGGAAGCTCTGACGGCCCCCGTCGAATGGAAGGGCAGAGGCAATGCGCCCCCGTCTCAATGGTATTGGGATGTAATCAAAAGCAGGGTGGCGCAAAGTTGGAATCCGTCGGCGGTGGTCGATACCCCAGCGGGCGCGACGGCGGATGTTGCATTCACGATCTCACGTGACGGTTCGCCGCGTGCTGTCCAGTTACGTAGGCCTAGTGGTTCTCCATCGCTCGATTCGTCTTGCGTTCTTGCTGTAGAGCAGGTGAGAACTTTCGGCCCACCTGAGGGTGGCACCAAGGACAGTCTGAACGTACTTTATCCTTGTTCGTATCACGAACTCGAATCGATGAACGGTCATCCACGGCAAAGTAGCACACCACTGCAGAACGCGACGGTAATGCCGGCAAGGCCCGAACCGGTAGAGAGTCTCACTTCGCAACTTGGCGGGTACACAGAAGCGGCGAAAAACAAGGTCGCACAGCAATGGGACTTATCGGAAGTTGCCGGCAGTACCCCGGCCGGCGCAACGGTCTATATTCAATTCGTTATACGGCGGCGTGGCGATCATGAAGTCCCGACGATACAAACATCCAGCGGGTACTTATCCCTCGATGTTTCCTGCCTCGGAGCTGTGGACCGGGTACAGTCTTTCGACCACCTTCCCAGGGGCTACGATGGAGACCGTCTGACCGTGCTCTATCACTGTACCTATCCAGGGCAGGCCACGACTAAGTTCGCACGGGATTCTACTCCGCTGGTGGTGCAGGAAGCGCCGCCATCCGGCCCTGTGGATGGTGTCCATAACTAAAGCACTCCAGTCTGTCCCTGGCTTTTACGCAATGCTAAAATAGGCGCCGAGTTACACCTCAGGCTTCTGCGATTGCTGGCCGGGGGAGATGCGATGAAAGACCTTTCGAAGTCTCCGCTCTGGCCGCTTGTGTTCGCTTGTGCGGCCTCACTCGCCGGATGCAGAAATGCGGAGCAGCATCCGGTCCTGACGATTCCCGTCAACAGCACCGGTGTGCCGGTGGGCTTTCGCGACATCAGCAAGCTGCCGGGTACAGTCTTCCACGTAACCTACACACCGGCAACCGTCCGCATCGATCTGCCGACTGCCCAGAAATCGCTGACCAGCGTGAGCGACGATGGCCGGGTGCTGGTGTTCGACAGCGATGATGCTCGTTTGCATCGGCTCAAGCAAGGGTCCGTATTGTTTCTCGAGCACCTGGGCGTGCGGCGCGTGGATGCAGTGAACATCCAGGGTTCGCAGGTCGCCGTGCTGACCGAAACCGCTAGCCTGCCGGACCTGGTGCAGGACGGCACGGTTCAATTTAAAGTGCCGGTGGATTTCTCCCAGCTCGCATCCCGCACCTCCCTCAGCAGTTACAGTAAGCCGGAGCCACTGGGAAATATCTTTGACTGGTTTTCTCCCCCCGTCGCCTATGCCAGTGCGCCCGAGTTCAAATACACCGCCAAGGTGAAGGCGGAAACCGACGGCTGGGAGTTCGAATTGGAGGGCGAACCGGAAGGAACCGGTGTGGCCCTGACCCTCACAGCGGCCAAGAAAAAGCTTGCTGGCCTAACGGCCACGGTCAACGTGAAGGGCAAGCTGGAGAACGTGAGCACCACCTTCCAGGCAGTGATGAACAGCGGCAAGCTGCAGCAATTTGCCTACATGACCCCCATGTCGGGCACGGTGGACGTCGACTGGTCAGTGCTGACCATGGCGCCGGGCAGCGGCATCGGGGAGTCAAGACTTAAGCTGCCACCCTTTGCCAAGGATGTTTTCGACATCTACGGCATTCCCTTTCTCTTCAAAGTGGACGAAGCGCTGATCTTCAAGCCCGGCTTCGGGGGCAAGAAGGACGTGGCTGACGGCAACTTTCACGTGGTCTACACCGGCAGTGGCGGACTCACCATCCATGGCGGCCAAAGCTCCCCCGAAGGAAAAATGGAAGGGCAGCCGGAGAACGGAAAGACCACCGCCGAATCGCTGGCGCCGCACGGTGTGGTGATTGCCATCAACGCGCCCAAGGTATCGGTTTCCGTAGGCACCGAGAGTTTCAAAGAGGCGCTCAAGGAGGCGGTTCCCGCAGGCATCGGCGATAAGGTGGCGGAATTCCTTGAAAAAGGGCCCTTTGGAGGACTGATCAATTCGCCTAAGGAAAATTTCTTCAAAACCGAAGGCGGGGCCTATCTGCAGCTGGTGACCGAGTTCGACTACGCCGGCTCGGGTCCGATGAGCATCGTCCCCTGTTCTATGACGCACTTGAATTTCTACGCCCAGGCGGGGGCGGATGCGACCCTGCTGGGGACGACCGCGGAGTCGCCCAAACTCAATCTCAATGAGGTCAAGAAAACGACGCGGGAGCCGGATATCGACGCCTGTGGGGCGAAGTAACTGGCCGCACCAGTGGAGAAAGCTATGAACCAATTCTGTGGGCTATGCGGCAATGCGCTCCAGCCAGGAGCCCGCTTTTGCCAGCTCTGCGGGAACGCTGTGCCCCAGGACTCGGCACAGCCTGCTGTCCCCACGCCAACGTCACCCTCGTCAGCGCCGCCAGCGCCACCGTGGACGCCCATATCACCAGCGCCGGAGCCACCGTCGTCATCCGCGCCACCTTGGACCCCAATTCCACCAGCGCCTGAGCCACGGTCAGCCACGCCACCATCGTCGATGCCTGCAAGCTATTCCGCCGTGAGTCTGCCGCCGGTCGCGCCGCAACCGCAGCGCCGATCGCCTCTGTTCAAATTCCTGGCCATCGCGCTGGTATTCATCCTTGTCGCCGGGCTCACGATCCTGGCAGGGATTCTTTACGCAGGCTACCGCGTTGCGCAAAAGGCAACCCATGCCGTCAGGACCCTCTCGCAAGCCAGCACCAACCCAAGCGGAACGCTGCAGGGTCTGGTAGCCAACCATGCGCCCGGTGACGACATTCCCACACTCTCTGCGAGTGCTCCCGTGACCCCGTGCCCGCCCGCTCCTTTTCCGGACCAGAAGGCAGCGCGCATCCCGCTGCAACCGCACACCATGCTGACCAATGCGTGGGGAATCAAGTACGGCGATGTGGAGCTCGTCAACGAGATCGACTCGATTGATAACTCGACGGTCTCCGCCACTTCCACCGCCCCGGAGTACAAAGACGACTTAGGCAAGGACGTCAAGGCGACTTCTCACGCCAACCAGAACTGCAACGCCGACTTCCATTCGGCCGGCACCTTCGTTACCGTCAATTCTCATAACCTGCCACGGCTACTGCATGATGTGACACGCACCCGTCTTTCCGACGCCGCATTTCAGGCGATCAAGGAGAGCGGCAAAGTGAACCTGCGGTATATGGATATCTGGTTCGTGCGTGACGGCGTCAAACCTGTTTATGAGTCGGGAACTCTTACCCGGGTCGAGCCAAACGACTTGGACTACCCGATGATCGTCAACGATCAACGGGTGACTCTGCCGGTGATTCACCTTACGGGAACGTTTGAGACTGAGAGCAAAGATCCTCGTCCTCAGAGTGACCGTCCCACTCACATTGGGGCTGAACTTTTTGTGTTGGATGATGCTCCGGATCCCCTGGTCCTGTCTTGGAGGCTGAGACACCCTTCTTTCCATGCTGGAAACTTTCGCGTCGAAGTGGTGAAGATCAACTTTCCCGTCGCCAAGCCCGATAACGTGCTGGAGCAGCAGTTGACCCAGGAGAAGCGCGCCGTCACCTATGGCATTTACTTCGATTTTGCCCAGGCGACGTTGAAGCCGGAATCCGAGCCAGTGCTGAAGGAGATTGCGCAGGCATTGAAGGACAATCCCGATTGGAAGCTGACGGTGGAGGGCCACACCGACAATATCGGGGGGGACGCCTATAACCTTGATCTCTCGAAGCGGCGCGCACTGGCGGTCAAAGAAGCGTTGGTGGCGCAATACAACATTGCACCGGATCGGCTTGCCAACGACGGGTTTGGCGCGTCTCGTCCGGTGGAAAGCAACGACACGCTGGAAGGCCGAGCCCGCAACCGCCGTGTCGAGCTGGTCCGCCAATAATGCCAGCCTACCTTGAAAAGCGTTGCTGTCTCAATCGTCCACAGAGAACGTACTCCAATCATCCGGATCGAAAACGCGTGCTCTCAGCAGGCGTACGCAGCAACAGGAACTGACTCATTGGCTAGGAGGCCAACGATAGGTATGCTATTGCGAACGACGGTACACTCTGGCCCGGGAGCCAACACATGCCAATGCCAGTATTAACGCTGACGCACGGAATCCCTCTCTGGTTCCTCGTTTTGAGCTTGTTTCTGCCCAGGCTTTCGCTGTTTATCGGATGGATCAACATGTGGTGGTTCTTTGTCCCTCAGCCCTGGGCCGCTGTGTTGTGGGCTTGTCTTCCAAGGGTGTTGGTCCTGATCTTTATTCATGCGCATCAGGGGTTCGACTTGTGGTTCTGGATACACCTGGTGACCGCGATCCTGGTATGGAGTGGCTCTGGGGTTTCTCACAAAAATAGAAGGATGCGGAGAAGGCGTACCTAGCGCATTCTGTTCACGCGGCCTCGCATGGGGGGCGTGTGGCGCGAAAGACCGGCAACGCGCGCGCTAGGGAACAGCGACGGATAAACGATGAGCTTCGAGATTTGCGCGCTTCCGGACTGCGGTCGCCCCACTGCGCCCCCTGGAAATTCAGATGACGAATGATCGCTGGCGTGATCGAATCTCTTAAATGAGCGGAATCGGGACAGTCGAATTCGTTTTTCTCTTACTACTCTTTTTCATCGTCGTTTTTGGGATACTCGCCCGAAAGCTGGGGACGCCTTATCCCATCATCATGGTCATTGGCGGATTGCTTCTCAGTCTTATTCCCGCGGTTCCCGACATCACCCTCGAGCCCGACCTGATTTTTCTGGTTGTGCTGCCTCCTCTGCTCTACTCTTCCGCATGGACAACCTCGTGGCGTGACTTTCGCTACAACTTTGTCACCATCTCACTGCTGGCCCTTGGATTGGTTGCATTTACCGTGATCGGCGTCGCCCTGGTAGCGCCCCATGTCTTCCCCGGGTTCGATTGGCGGCTGGGATTGGTACTGGGAGCGATTGTCGCGCCTACCGACGCAATCGCCGCAACCTCTATCGCACGGCGTATCGGACTTCCCAGCCGTATCGTCGACATCCTCGAAGGAGAGAGCCTCGTTAACGATGCCACGGGGCTGCTGGCGCTCGAATTCGCCGTCGCAATTATGGTTCAGAAACGTATACCAACCGCCTCCGGCGGCCTGCTCACCTTTGTCTGGCTCACTGCAGGTGGAGTCGCGATTGGATTGGCGACCGGCTGGATCGTCGACCACTTTGAACGATGGATTGATGATGGCCCCATCGAAGTGACGATCAGCATTCTCGTTCCGTATGTGGCCTATCTGGCTGCCGGGAGCGTTCATGCGTCCGGTGTGCTGGCGGTAGTCAGCTGCGGATTGTTTCTATCACGACGGAGCGCCCAACTCTTCTCGCCCTCGGTTCGCATCGGCTTGTGGTCGGTGTGGGAGTCGTTGACGTTCATTCTGAACGGGCTGGTATTCGTTCTCATCGGACTGCAGTTTCAAGGGATGCGCGCCTCGATTCACAGCTACCATCTGTCGACCATCCTGACGTATGGCGCGGTTTTCAGCGTTCTCCTCATCCTGTTGCGCCTGGCGTGGGTTTTTCCAGGTGCACGCCTGTCCTACTTCCTGCGGACCCGGATTGGACAGCAGAGAGAGGGGCCACCGGAAGCTCGGCAAGTTTTTGTCGTCGGGTGGACGGGCATGCGAGGAGTGGTTTCGCTGGCCGCCGCTCTTGCTCTTCCCACTCTGTTGAAGGACGGTTCGCCTTTCCCTCAGCGGGATTTGATTATTTGCTTAACGTTCTGCGTAATTTTAGTGACGCTGGTGCTCCAGGGCCTTACCCTGCCGCCTTTGATCCGTCTGCTCGGCCTGGCCAGCGGGGAGGGACCGGACTGCGAGGAACTGGAAGCGCGGCGGATCGCAGCCCAGGCCGCATTGGACCAGCTGGAGAGCGCAAAAGTTCGGGACAGCGAAGAATCCGCCGAAATCTATGACGACCTGGCCAATCACTATCGGCACCGCCTGGCGAGTCTCAAGGTGGACGCAAATCCCAAAGACGTAACCGCCAACGAACGCCACCGTGCCCTCTTCCTGGAGGGACTGGGCGTGGAACGCGCGACCGCAATCCGGCTACGCAATGAGGGGCGCATCGGTGATAACGTTCTACGGCGCATCGAGCGTGAATTGGATTTGGACGAATCCCGTCTAACCAACCAGGAGGAATGAGCTCTCTGGGGTTTAACGGTGGAGATCACCCTCCAGGGAATATACCTTTCGGCGCTACCCCTCATCTCTTGAGGGGACGATAGTAAAGCGGCTTTTAAGACGCAGGAATGGCTTTTCGTAGAGCTGATACGAAGTGTGCGCTACGAGGACGGTAAGACAGAAGGCGAGGGTTGTTCCCACACCGTCGCGCCAGCCGGCGAGATGCAGTGTCTGGCTGAGATGGGCAAGCCAGGCTTTGCCGGGATGGAAGATCAGAAAGTAGATGAGTTCGTGGAAGAGATAGAGGCCGTAGGAGATGCGTCCCAGGTAGACGAGCGGTGCAGGCAAGTATTTGGAGGGGAAGCCGAGCATGCTCAGAAACAGCAGCAAAGTTCCGGCCAGGACGAGTGCCCAGCCGATGGGGGCTTGCACGACGGTTGAGTGCGGAGTGTCAGCCTGGACTCCAAAGGCTATCGACGCGACCAGCCAGCAGGCAATTGCCGATACGGCGGTGACGATGCGCAACGCAGGATGCCACTGCGGGACGCGGCCTTTCAGGTAGATTGAGAGCAGCGTTCCAGCAGCGAAGAACTGAAACTGGACGAAGCTGTTCGTCCACTGGCTGCTGAAGCCATCTGCAGGGTGTAGCGCATAAAGGACGACTGCTATGTACGAAACGGCGATGAGGAACAATGAGACTGTCTTCACACCAGGGCGGCGAAGGTAAAGAGCCATGATCGGAATGGCGATGTAGAAACTGCTCTTCGACAGACACGCTCCAGAGGGGATTCACCGGGTAGGCGGGAACCCAGCCGTGAAGACAGATCCACCAGTTGCCGGCAAAAAAGGTGAACGCTAGCCACGTTGCGGGATCTTTGGCGCCGGCCCAGGGAACAAACTGTGTGAGTAAGACGAGACCGTAGAAGACCAGGAAGTACAAGGGCCAGGTGCGCAGGATACGGCGCATATAGAAGGCCTTTAGTTGGATGGTGCCAGTTTCGTCGCTCTCCCGGAACAGCAGTTCCGTGATGAGGAAGGCGCTAAGCAGAAAGAAGACAGGTACTCCCAGATCGCCCAGAAGACAGATGTTGTAAAGCCAGTAGTGCTGGGCTGGGTCGATGGGCATAAAGTCCATTCGATGGACGATAAAAACCATCAAGAAGGCAATGAAGCGGAGTACGTCCAATTCGGGGCGATAAAAGCGGCTGATGGTCATCTAAGTGCGCGTAAACCTTCCCTACGCTTTGTTCGCTCGAACCGCTAAACTTACCCTCGATTTAGCGACAAGATTCCTCTCGTCGCTTTTAGCAGAGCCAGTTGAAGTTGAGAAAATGCGATGCAGGCAAGGTTAAATTTGATCACGACTGAAGTCGAAAAGGAAGAAACCTTGCGCCACCGGGGACACGTGGGGTGCTCTACAGCGGTTGAGGGGGACAGTCCCCGACCCCGTCTGGAGTTCGCCCATGAGTGGAGTTGGAGGTCGTGCTGCAGGGGTGATTGCGCGATGGTGCGCCATCGTTATACTTGCCCGACAGGAGATTGCGGTGCTGGGTGGGATGAAGGAACAAGCGTTGGGGTTCAAATCTATCTGTTCGGTTTGCATCGCGCTCGTCTGCCTGAGCGCGGTAAGCACAGCGAAGGCCCAGGAGGCGAACAAGCCCCAGTATGGCAGTTGGGGTATCGACCTCACCGCGATGGACCCGAGCGTCAAGCCGGGCGATGACTTCAGTCGCTACGCTTCCGGCGCGTGGCTTGCGCGGACACAGATCCCAAGCGACAAGCCTATGGCTTCGCTGCGCTACCTGATGTCCGATATCACCGAAGCACGCTTGCATGAGCTGATGGAAAAGGCTGCTGCCGCCGCACCAGCGCAGCCGGTTACGCTGGAGCAAAAGGTGGGCGCCTTCTACAAGGCATTCATGGACGAGGCGCGGCTTGAATCGCTGGGCGCAGCGCCAATCGCAGCGGAGCTCAACGCAATCCGGGCGGCTAAGGACCGGCAGGATATTGCAGAGCTGATGGGCCACAGCCAAAACGACTTCTATGCCACGATCTTCGATCTGGGTATCGACGTCGATCTGAAAGACACCAGCCGCTACGCTGTGTATGCAAACCAGGGAGGGCTGGGTCTCCCAGATAGGGACTACTACCTCAAGGCCTCCTTTGCGTCGCAGAAGGCGGCCTACCAGGCCTATGTCGCCAGGCTGTTGACCCTGGTGGAATGGACAGATCCTGCAGCCAGCGCCGCTGCGGTTGTGGCCTTCGAAACGCGAGTGGCCGAGGCGAGTTGGACAAAAGCGCAGCAGCGCGATGTTGCGGCTACTTACAATCCGCTTACAGTGACGGAGCTGGGGCGGTTGGCGCCCGGCTTCGCCTGGCAGCGTTTCCTTGCAGGGGCGGGGCTGAAGGGGATCGATCGGCTGGTGGTGTCGGAGAAGTCTGCTTTCCCTCGGATCGCGGCCATCTACCAATCCACGCCGCTCGACGTTTTGCGGGCGTGGCAGGCATTCACCGTGGCCGACAATGCGGCTTTCTACCTGGCGAAGCCGTTCTCAGAGGCGCGTTTTGCATTCCGTGACAAGGTTCTTTCCGGCCAACCGGAGGAGCCGGTGCGATGGAAGCGCGCGATCCGCGCGGTTGGCGGTGGAGACTGCGGACTCGGGGAGCGCGTGGACTGTTTCGGTAACATGGGGTTCGGCGTGGGGCAGCTTTATACGGCGCAATACTTTCCGCCATCTTCCAAGCTCAAGATCGAAGAGTTAGTCAGCAACGTCAAGGCGGCCATGCGGGCGCGGTTGGAGCGGCTCGATTGGATGAGCCCGGCCACGAAGGCGGAAGCGCTGAAGAAACTCGACACCTACCAGATTAAGGTCGGGTATCCCGACCACGCGCGTGATTATTCCGGGCTGACCATACGCGCGGATGATCTGGTGGGAAATGTGCGGCGGTGTGCAGAGGCGGACTGGCTTTTCTACACGTCTCGTCTGCATGGGCCGGTCGACCGCACGGAGTGGTCGATGACTCCCCAGACCAACGATGCGTATAACGGTTCGCTGCGTGACATTGTGTTTCCTGCCGGCATTCTTCAGCCGCCTGAGTTCGATCCGGCGGCGGATCCAGCGGTCAATTACGGAGCGATCGGCGGGGTCATCGGACATGAATTGACCCACGGCTTCGATGACGAGGGGCGTAAGCTGGACGCGGCAGGGCAGCTCCGCGACTGGTGGACTAAGGCGGATGCGGACGCGTTTGAGGGCAGGGCAAAGAGATTGGGAGCACAATACTCCGCATACGAACCCGTGCCTGGCGTTCACATCAACGGAGATTTGACTATGGGAGAGAACATCGCCGACCTGGGTGGTATCAACATCGCGCTGGAAGCCTACCATCGGTCATTGGACGGCAAAGCTGCTCCGGTGATCGATGGCTTTAGCGGCGATCAGCGGGTGTTTCTGGGGTGGGCACAGGCCTGGCGGGGCAAGGTGCGGGAAGACTATATACGAAAGCAAGTCAGCTCCGACCCTCATTCGCCGCGTGCGTTCCGCGTGATCGGCCCGACGCGGAATGTGGATGCGTGGTATGCAGCGTTCGGGGTGAAGCCGGGAGAGACTTACTATCTGGCTCCGGATCAGCGGGTTCGTATTTGGTGAGTTGCCGGCGGGAACCCAGGCAAGTGGAGGCCAGAGACCGCTTCGAAGATGAGAGTCATTGAGGCCTTCCTCATGGGGATCATTTCCGTCCCCAGCTGAAGGTCCAATGCGGCTTTGGTTGTCGTCCCGCGGTAGAGTATCCAGTGACGAGTGCTCGGATGGCTGACAAGGTCTGTTTCGGGGTGTACGAATTGGATCGCGACGCAAGGGAGTTGCGTAAGCGTGGCGTGCTGATCCGGCTGCAAGACCAGCCGTTCCGGGTTTTGGCGATTCTGACCGGGCGGCCCGGCGAAATCGTCACCCGGGAGGAACTGCAAGAGCAGATCTGGGGGAAAGAAACGTTTGTCGACTTCGATCAGTCACTGAACAAGGCTGTGAACCGGATCCGCGAGGCATTGAACGATGACGCAAGCGCTCCCCAGTATGTAGAAACGGTTCCGCGGCGGGGATACCGATTTATCGCATCCGTCGAAGTCCACGGCAAAGACGATGCCCCCACCCGGCCGATCTCGGCCGATACCAGCGGCGCAATCGCCCACACCACCAGCGCCCTCGAGTTCCAGCCCCTGCAATCATTAACAACCGTAGCAAAGGATGTTACGAAGTCCTCCAGAATCCGACGGCGCATCGCAGTGATTACCATGGCATCGATCTTGGTTGCCGCCCTGATTCTGGGAATCTGGCTCGTGCTCCCAACTCCCCAGCCGCGAATACTGAAGTCCACGCAGCTTACCAATGATGGAATGTCTAAGTGTTGCCTGGTCACGGACGGTTCCCGGATTTATTTCTCAGAGAAAGATCCAGATACAAATCTATTCCGCATCGAGCATATTCCGGTTACCGGCGGCGATCCGACCTCGATCCCCGTCCCCGCGCTGAAAGGTTCTTTAGAGGTCATGGATATCTCCCCTGACCACGATAGTCTATTGGTTTCGTCGCTTGTATCTTGGGTGGAAGGCTCTTTGTGGAGTGTTCCTTTAGGCGCGTCCTCTCCCCGTCCCTTGACTGACGTGCATGTTGTTCGTGACTTCGACGGGGTTACGTGGTCGCCGGACGGCAAGAGGCTGGTTTACGCCAGCGGCTTCGACCTCTACCTTGCTCAAAGCGACGGGAGCGAACCCAGGAAACTTTTTACCACCAAAGGTGTGGTTTCTAACCCCGTCTGGTCGCCGGACGGAAAGTCAGTGCGTTTTGCCGCGATGGAATCAGCAAAAAGCGATGTCGACATCTTGTTTGAGGTTTCAACAGAAGGGGGAGAGCCACGCAAGGTAACCCCAGCATGGCAAAACAAGTCTGCCCAGTGCTTCGGAAATTGGACTCCCGATGGCAAGTATTTTCTTTTCCTGGCAGATTGTGATCGCAGAACGGATATCTGGGCTATCCGGGAGAGCCGGCAATTTCTGAATCTGAGAAAACGCGAACCCGTACGATTGACTGCGGGTCCTATACGCTATGGACCGTTTGCCTTCAGTCCCGATGGGAAGAAGATTTTTACCCGGGGAACCCAACCCCGAGGAGAGGTTGAGCGATACGATCACAAGTCTGCACAGTTCGTTCCCGTTCGTCCCGCCCTCTCTGCCGAATGTTGTGTTTACTCGAACGATGGCCAATGGATGGCCTATGTGACTTTTCCGGAACAGAGTCTGTGGCGCAGCAAGCCGGATGGCAGCCAGCGTCAGCAACTCACCTGGCCTCCGATGACCGCCTTAAATCCGCATTGGTCTCCTGACGGCAGCGAGATAGCCTTTTCCGCGTTCTTGCCGGGGCAAACCTTGAAGACCTTCATCATTGCGGCGGAAGGAGGCAAAGCCCGGCAGCTTACGCAAAGGGACTGTCCTGAACTTGATGCGAACTGGTCCCCTGACGGGATGCATCTGATCTTCGGAGGCTATGCTGTTTTGTCCAACGCATCTTGCTCGGACTTCCTCTTAGCCATGGATTTGAAAACTCACGAAATCTCCGAGGTCCCCGGCTCCCAGGGGTTGTGGTCGCCGCGATGGTCCCCGGACGGCAAGAGCATCGTGGCAAGCAGCAATAATATGCATGCGCTGATGATCGGCGAGATCGGAACTGGGAAATGGTCGGAACTCGTTGGACCTTCTCTTCAACGCTTCGGGTTCCCACAATGGTCAAGAGACGGAAGCCTGGTTTATTACTTTGACTTCCACGCCATGTACAGCGTTCGTGTCAAGGATCATAAAATCGAGAAATTGGCCGACATTTCGGGAATTCCAATAACCGGGACATCGGGGAATTGGGTCGCGGTAGCCGCTGACGGCAGCCCCCTGATCCTTCGCGATGTCAGCCTGGACGAAATCTACTCGCTCGACCTTGACGCGCCGTGAAGCCGCCTCCCGGATTGGCCAAAGCCAATTCCTTCACAGGTTCCTGGAACGGAAACCGCCGGCACAACAACCCGCAAACTTCCGTTATTCGGCTGCGCTGCGCGCGTTTGTGCCGAGCAGATCGATCTCTCCCGTAATCACGTGCGCGTGCAGTCCATACTCGCCATCTCCGTTCTTTTTCGTGAAGCTGGGGAAGAAGCCTCCTTTATCCTCGCCGTAAGCCGGAGCTTTCACCTCTCCGATATCCACGGATAAGTCGACACTCCGGTAATCCCACGGCCGAGCCGAAGAAATCGAAATCTGTCCCGCATAGAGATCGATATCCTTATCGCCCGCGATCTCCTCTACCTTCACTTCTCCTGCGGACATTTGGACCCTCAGGCTGGTCTTTCGTGGCACTTCTATACGGATTTGAAGGTTGGTATTTTTTAGGGAGCCGCCCGTGATGGTTAGCTTGCTTTCATCCTGGTTTCCGGAGAGTCGGATGCGGATATCCCGGGCGTTCCCGGCGTCGCGGACGGTGCACGAAAGATGAATCGCCTCCTGGTCGGTCCCGACAATCTCGAGACCCGCCGGCCGCGAATCGATGGTGAGCACCGCCCTCGAGCGCAGCGGGGCGTCCAGGGTTTGGCCACATGGGGCCTCGGTTTGGGAGAAGGCGGCCAGATTGCAGGCGAGCAGAGCCGCGCCTGTGGCGGCACGGAGAGTCTTCATAAGGTTTCTTACGCTACTGGCCGAACGGATGTTCCCACAAACGTTCACAGGATGCCTGGATATGTCTAACCGCCTTGGAGGCTAGCGGGATGTGATCCTCCCTTAGGGTCATTTCCATCGTAAGTGTCCGGGGAGCGACGTCTAGACGGAAAGACGGTGGGGCGACACCGATTCGCCTGAGTTCGTGATACGTTTGCCTGCATGACAGGAGAAGGGAGCCACAATTATTGCGGAGCGCTCTAGTGCAGATCATCCGGTAATGGTCGCGGATACTGAACTGCACGCCGGCGCGTTACGATTGCCTGGTGTGTTGATGCAGGGCCTCACCCACATGGCTCCCGCAACTGGCCTGCTTTTCACAATTCAATTCACCACATCGCAGGCCGGCATCGTCGCTCCCTTGGCGTATCTCGCCGCGTTTCCAATCGTATTGGTGCTGGGCGTTTGTCTTATGCAAATGGCCAGGCACCTGCCCTCTGCCGGCGGTTACTATACCTACATAAGCAGGACTGTAGACCCCCGGGTAGGGTTTCTCGCTGCGTGGCTTTATTTCTTGTACGACCCGACGCTGGCCGGCTTCATCCTCGCGTATATCGGGTCGGTACTGGAACAAGCCTTAAAGGCGGCATACGGCGTCACTTTTCCCTGGTGGCTTTTCTTGTTATTGGCAGGGTCATTCGTGGGGTTCGTAACCTCCCAGGGGCATCAAGGTCTCAGCGAGATGGATGGTCTTTCTGGGAGCGGCCGGAGTGGCGATCGCGATGGTCCTTAGCCTCTGGGGATTCTTTCGGCCTGGGGAGGGAGGCATCCATTTTGCCGCCTTTAACCCGGCCAACGCTTCAAGCCGCAACGGCTTGTATTTGGCGGTGATCTTCTCGATCTTTGCTTTCAATGGCTGGGAGTCAGTTACACCCCTTGCCGAGGAAAGCGAAAATCCCCGCCAAAACCTTCCTAGGGCGATCCTTATCTCAATTTTAGTGGTGGCCGTTTTCCTGGTTCTCGGCTCGTGGGGTTTATTGGTGGGCTGGGGTACGGACAAGCTGCCCGGTTTCATCAACTCACGGGAAAATCAGACCTTCGTCCTGGCCCGGGAGTACTGGGGAGGCGCCTGGGTGATTGTGTTACTGGCCTTACTCAATTCGGTGATAGCGGCCGCGATCGCCGGCAACAACG
Organism: uncultured Acidobacteriaceae bacterium; assembly: GCA_963788515.1. Classification (GTDB taxonomy): domain Bacteria; phylum Acidobacteriota; class Terriglobia; order Terriglobales; family Acidobacteriaceae; genus PALSA-350. The sequence continues at coordinate 70,662 of CAWBGZ010000009.1, read as the reverse complement.
CAGCTACTCGTGTCTGGTTCGCGATGGCCCGATCCGGCTCGCTGCCGCGAGCCTTTGCGAGAGTACATCCCAAGTACAAGACCCCCGTTAATGGAGTCAAGCTCCAAATCTTGCTCACGTTCGCTGTAGGGTGGGGGCTCGGCTGGTGGATCGGGCCGGAGAAGGAATTCGAATTCATGGGGACTTTGTTGACCCTCGCCCTGATCCTTACCTTCAGTGCTGCGAATCTGGGTGTATTCCTTTACTATTTCCGTGAGCGTCGGGATGAATTCCATACGGTTCTGCACGCCATCTTTCCGCTGCTCGGGACACTCGCCCTTTTCTTCGTCGCCTTCAACTCACTCCGGCCTTTGCCCCCACCACCGTTATGCTATACCCCTTTGGGTTCTCGCGATCTGGCTCGCCCTGGGTCTTCTTGTACTGCTTGTGATGAAGCTTGCGGGCAAAGAGGACTGGTTAATCAAGGCGGGACGCATCGCCCAGGAGCGAGTGGAGACCGCTGAAGAGGCGAGCCATCGATCGACTTGTCCGAGTTCCTGTGACAGTGGCAGCCAGAAGCGGAGCACCCATCCAGATGATCTTTGCCTCGGGCCTGAGTTTCCCGGAAGGTCCAGTTGTGCTCCCTGATGGGAGTTGGCTGGTAGTCGAAATGGAAGCAGGCGCCGGGCTGTGTCGCGCAGATCAGCTCCGACGGCCGACATAAGCGCGTAATCGCTAACATGGAACGGCCCAATGGCCTGGCTGTTGATAAGTAAGAACGGGTTCGTTTGGGTTGCTGAATCAGCAAATTCTGCCTTGCTCCGGATGACCCTGGATGGCACGACTGAGGTCATCGCAACGGAGTGTGAAGGTAAACCATTCTTGTGGCCGAACGATCTCTGCCTCGGTCCTGATGGCGCCCTGTATCTGACCGATTCGGGCGTCAAGGTTCGAGACTATAAGGTCGGCACAGGGCCTCGGCCCGATTACGAGAAGGTAAAACTAGACGGCCGGGTTTACCGCATTGACCTGGAAACGAGACAGGTCCAACAACTGGATAGCGGTCTGCGCTTCACCAATGGGCTTGCTTTCGGGCCTGACGGCAACCTCTACGTCAGCGAGACCAGGACTGGGATGGTCTACCGCTACTTGTGGAGGGGGGATGGGAGTTTGGGCCCGCGGGAGTGCTTTGGCCAGAGCAATCCCAACCCCGTTCCGGGTTATAAGGGACCGGATGGTATGGCTTTCAGCAAGGATGGAAGATTATTTGTAGCGATTTTCGGCTGAGGCCGAGTGAACGTGATGGACTCGAATGGCCTGGTCATCGAGCACATTTTGACTCGCGGGCTGAAACCGACCAATGTTGCTTTCGGCCTGGCGGGAGACAAAAGAATTTACGTAACAGAGAATGAATTTGGTGCGCTGGAGGCGTTCGACGTCGGCGTAGAGGGCTTACCCTTGTATAGCTAGAGCAATCTGCCGGCAACTGACCGTGCGGAAGTCGAAAGCTACCGGATGCCTGGCATTGGAGGCGGATATGTCAAGCACCCTGAAAGGGGCCATGATCGGGTGTGGCTGGTTTGCGGAGAATCACAGGCAAGCCTGGCTGCAGATACCTGAGGTGGAAATCGTTGCCGCGGCAGATCTACGCCCGGATCGGGCGCAAAGGTTCGCGAAAAGAGCCTATTGTTCGGCCGACCAGATGCTCGACTGCGAACAACTCGATTTCGTGGATATTGCTACCCATGCGGCATCTCATCTTCATTTGGTGTCGCTCGCTTGCCAAAGAGGAATTCCGATCATCTGCCAGAAGCCAATTGCACCGGACTGGGCAGAGGCAATAAAGATCGTCAATATTGCCGATGCGGCAGGCATGCGCCTGATGATTCATGAGAACTGGCGCTGGCGGGCACGGTAAAGTGTCGCACATGAAATGATCGCACGCGGAGACATTGGCGCTCCGATCGATTACGGATTTCGGTTTCGAAGGCGGGACGGGCTTGGAGACGAACCGTACACAGAGCAGTCTTATTTCAGACAAAGCCCAGGTTGATCATTCGGGTGACGCTCGTCCATCATATCGATACTGCCCGGTTCTTGTTTGGCGAGATTGATTCTGTGTATGCGCAAGCAAGCCGCAGGAACCCTCACGTCGCTGCCGAAGATCAAGCGATCGTCGCCTTAACCCATAAAAGCGGGACTCACGGCTGGGTCGATGGCCATCGGTTTCTGGATCCCAATCCGGATGGCCCCCAGGCGATGGGTGATGCCTTTTTCGAAGGAGCTTGGCGCCCTCTCGATTCTCGCCACCGGGGATGTCTACCGGGACAATATCCGAGTTTGAAGAACGAGGTCACAGTCGGCTGCCTGTGAGAACGGTGCCGGGCGACGCTGGCACACTTCATTTCTTGCCTGCAGGATGGTGCTACGTTCGAATCCGAGGGACGTTCGTACCTGCGTACCTTTGCTGCCGTCGAAGCTGCGTATCGGAGCATAGCCGAGCGGCGTTGCGTCTCGCTCACTGAGATTCTCGAACCAGGCTGCTATTAAGAAATAATCATAGAAATCTACTATACCCACATGGGCATCGGACATCAGAGTAGCCAGGTGCTAAGCGCGGTCGCAATGATATTCGTGGACACCTGGGCTTGTCATGCAGAATACTTCTGAAGGGGCGACCGATGGAGATAACTCGGCGCAAATTCAACCTGCTTACAGGCGGGGCCATGGCATGGCAGGCATTGCCGGGAAAGAGCTGCACTCCCTGCGGAAGCGCAGGCGGCAACAGTGCGCCGTGCGGCCCGCGGCCGCACTGAACTCACGTCGTTAACGCTGGCCGAAGCAGCAGCAAGGCTGCGCGCGCGTCAGCTAACTTCAGTCGAACTGACGCAAGCGTGCCTGGAGCGGATCGAGATCTACAATCCCAAACTCGACGCATTCATCACCCTGACCAGCCAGCAGGCGCTGGCCGAGGCCAGGCAGGCGGACGCCGAAATCAAGGCGGGCAAATATCGCGGTCCGCTGCACGGAATTCCCTTCGCGGTCAAAGACAACATCGATACGGCGGGTATACGTACTACCGGCGGCAGCGCACTTTTTGAAGACCGGATTCCTGCCGAGGATGCTCCGGTCATCAGCCGTCTGAAGGCAGCGGGTGCGGTGCTCGTGGGTAAGACCAACCTGATGGAGTTTGCCATCGGAGCATCGAATAGCTCCTATTGGGGGCCGGTGCGGAACCCATGGAACCTGCTGCACTATAGCGGTGGATCTTCCTCGGGCTCAGGCGCCGCGGTCACTGCAGACCTGTGCTACGCGGCGCTCGGAACAGATGACGGCGGTTCGGTGCGCATCCCTGCCGCATACTGCGGGATAGTCGGTTTCAAGGCCACTTACGGTCTTGTGCCCATTCGCGGGATCATCCCCGGAGTCTCATCGCTCAACCATTGTGGGCCGCTCACGCGGACGGTGGAGGACGCGGCGATCATGCTCAACAGCATGACAGGTTACGATCGCCTGGACATCACCAGCGTGGAACATCCCAAGGAAGACTATGTTACGGGCATGCGGCAGCCGGTCAAGGACCTTCGCCTGGGCATGCCTCTGGGACATTTCGATGCTTTGCAGCCAGATGTTCAGAAGGCGGTGATGGAGGCCATCGGTCTGTTGGGAACCATGACCAAGGGGGTTAAGGATATGACGCTCCCTCCATTGGGACCCGCCGCCAACCTCGACTCGGAACTATTGGCTTTCCATGAGCCATACTTCAAAGAGCAGCCCGGTAAGTATATGGCTTCGGTGCGACGCAGCCTCGCAGCTGAGACTGCGGCCAATATCAGGGCGGTAGATTACATCCGCGCGCTGTGGGTACTCCAGGAACTGCGGCGCACGGTGGACGATTCCTTCACCGATGTCGATCTTGTGGTGCTCGCGACGACGCGTGTGGTGGCGCCGACGATCGAAGAACTCCTGAGGAGAGAGGTGAACACCAAACCCCAGGATCCGGAGATAGACTTTCCCGATTGCGTGTTTTTCGATGTGTATGGCCTGCCCGCCATCTCGGTGCCATGCGGCTTCAGCAGCACAGGATTGCCGATCGGGCTGACGATCGCCGGGCCGCACTTCTCGGAAAGCCGCGTACTGGCCCTGGCCAATGCGTACGAGAAGGCTACCGATTGGCATAAGCGGACGCCGCCGCTGACACCGGAGACTCCTGTGCCGCCTATCCCTCCCATCCCCGTTCAGTAGGCAACGCGTAAACCATAAGTGCGGAGTTTAAATGTACAGTCATCAGCAATTGGAGCAGTAAGTAACTCAGCCTCTCAGCGTGAATTGTTTTACATCTCAGAAGGTGTTAGCAGCACTTTGAAAAAGGAGGCGGCATGTCTCATACCATCCGTAGTCTGGTGATTGCTCTGCTGCTCGTTACGGAGGCCGGGGCTGAACCAATTAAACTGCACCCCTCCAATCCGCACTACTACACGTTTAACGGCCAACCGACCATCCTTATCACCTCCGCCGAGCATTACGGCGCCGTGATCAATCTGGATTTTGACTACGTTGCGTACCTCGATGCGCTAAAAGCCTACGGATGAACTACACGCGTATCTGGCCGGGCGCGTTGCTCGAGATGGTGGGGGAGTTCACCAAGACAATCCACGATGGGTCCGAGACCGGATAGAACGATCGTGCCCTGGGTGCGCAGCAATGAGCCCGGCTATGTCTACGGTGGTAACAAGTTCGATCTCGACAAATGGAATCCCGAGTTTTTCGCGCGCCTCAAGGACTTTATTGTAAAAGCGGGCGAGCGTGGCATCGTGGTGGAGATCTGCTTCTTCAACTCCGAGTACACGCACCGTTGGCCTATTTCTCCCTTGTATTACGAAAACAATGTCCAGGGCGTCGGAAAGGCCGATTTCAAAGACTGCCCAAACACTGAAGCACCCGGATCTTGTCCAACGGCAGAGCGAGTATGTAAGCAAGATCACCCAGGAAGTGAATGGCCATGACAATGTCATTCTGGAAATTTGCGACGAGCCGTCCAACTTTACTCAGGCTGCAGAAGCCGGTCCTTGGGTCGGTCGACTATTGGAGGTCGTCCACAACACGGAAAGCACGTTGCCCAAAAAGCACCTCGTGGCGCAGGAGGTGCAAGGTGGGATCGGAGGTCCAATCGATTACTCGGGTAGTCCCCTGCTCTCCATCATTGTTGGACAGTATGTGTGGGGACCCGAACAGGGGTCGGCGGCAGAGATGGGAGGGATGAAAGGCCTCGATTACGAATACGGCCATAACAAGCCGATTGAGTTCAACGAAACCTCCTATTACCCGTTTCAGTACCGCAAGGGTGATGCCATAGCAGCGTCCCGGGTGGAAGCATGGGAGTTTATTGTGGGAGGCGGGGCAAGCTTCAATCATCTGAACTCCCGCTACACGGTTGAGGACCCGGCCGGGAAAGCTCCCGATAACGCTCAAATCCTGAGCGCGCTGCGAAATCTGAAGAATTTCATTTACAGCTTCGACTTCGTAAAGATGTTTCCCGACAAGAACTTTGTGGTCAGCGGGATTCCAGGCGGAACCTACTGTCGAGGTATCAGCCAGCCAGGAGAGCAGTACGCATTGTACCATCATCACAGCGTGCTGGAAGACTCCAAGGCCTACTATGTTGCGACTCCTGGAAAATACGCAGAAACTCTGGTGCTCGATTTGCCCGGGGGCGCCTACCAGGCCGATTGGGTCGATCCCGCTTCGGGGTCGGTGCTCAACTCTCTGGCCTTCACCCATCAAGGCGGCAACAAAACACTTATCACGCCCGAGCACACGGTCGATATTGCTTTGCGCATCAAACGCACTCACTGAGGCGCGTTTGATGATCCAGAGTCAGGTTCAAACAAACGGGAGAAGGTCAGGGTCGAGGGCCCCGGCTTTCCGTTGGACAGATTGCGGCGTACCCGGCACTTCTTGATAAGGTGCCGATGGCTCTTGATGCGGAGACCTCGACACAGAATGGGGTCAGTTCGAGAATCTCGGCTTCCGCACAGCTTGAGTCGAAGACACTGAACGACTAAAGCCTGGCGTATTCCGCCCTGGCCTGCATGAGGACGGGGATGTCCTCGTCGGCATCTTTCCAGAAGGTAAGGAAATCCTGATAGGCGTTTTTGGCCTTGGCCATGTCGCCCGAGGCAAAGTGTGCTCTGCCCAGTTGCAGGTGCGCCAGCGCGCCGATCGGATCGGCAAGAACGATGCCGCGATGATCCAGGACCTTTTGAAATTCCGCCGCCGCCTCCCGGCCGTGCCCTGCCTGCAGGTACGCCTGACCGCGCACATAGGCGGGATATAGCCCTCCGAACTTGGCGAAGAAAGCCGTGCCCGGCATCGCGAGGTCGTAGGGAAGCGCCGTTTGTAGCCGCGCGATCGCGTCCAACGGGGCCTTATCGTAGAGCGCGAAAAGCGCTCGCAGCGTGGGAAGATACTCGAACTGCACCGGAGTGTCTTCCGGAAATCGTTTTGCCAAGTCCTCGGCGAGCGTTTGCGATCCGGAAATATCGCCTGAGAGCGCCAGTGCAAACGCCGCGGCATACTCCACATCGCGGCCCTTTCCCAGGTCGAGTGCCGCCCGGGCGAGCTCTTTTGCCTGATTCCAAAATCCGAAATGTGCTTTGCACACTGCCTCCGCGGCCTGGTAAATGGCCGCCTTTTCGCGGTCGCCGTTCTGTTGCGCCAATTCGATCGTATGCCGCCAAAGGATTCTCGCGTTTCGCACCTGTCCGGAACGCGCCAGGACCAAGGCATGGTTGTGCGACATCCAGCCCTCCGTCTCCAGGTTTCCGCGAGCCCGATCGATTTCGCGTTTCATCCCCGCTTCGTCGCCCTCGAGAAACGCGACATAGTAGCGGCCTACCAGAAAATTGGGGGTTTCCAATTTGCGGTCGGCAGCCCGCTGCAATGCAGCCGCAGCTTCTGCGAACCGGCCAAGCGAAATATTGTGGACAATAAGAGCGTCATAGGCAAATGGGTGGTCGGGGTTTAACCGAAGCGCCTCCTGGCCCGCTTGAATTCCCCTCTCATACTGGCCAGTCCCCCGCGTGCCCCATCCGCCCCAAACCGACCAGGCTTCCCAATCACGAGGATAGGTTTGCACCCATGACTCGATAGTCCCCAATTCCTTCTGCAAGTTTCCGGTTACCTGCCGGTCGTACAGAAAGAGGATAAAGAGCCTCTCCCAGTCGCTGACGCGGTCAAGCAGCTCATAAGCCTTGCGGACGTGCTCCGCGCCCACATCGGTATGTCCCATGTTCCAGTAAAAGAACCCTAAGTCGGCGTGCGCCATGGCGAACTGAGGATCGATGGCAATAGCACGCTGCAGATCAGGGATTGCGGCAGCGAAACCGCGGGCGAACAAGGCGTTCCGTGCGACGCTATACGCCTTCAAAGCTTCGAGCGAGGGAGTGGTTGCCTGCTCGAGGGACGTCGAGTGCTCCCGGATGGTTGCCAGCGACTCGCCGAGCCGCGCCCTGATTTGAGCCGCAATCCGAGTGAGCGCGTCCAGGACCTGTTCTTTTCTTTCCGCCTTCGCCTGTTCCTGGCCAAGAACGTCTCCGGTGCGGCAGTTTCTGGCGCGTAACCACAAGACATACTGGCTTCCGAGGGCTGCAATCGAGCCTTCCAGGACAGCCGTGCCGCCGGTTCGCTCACAGATCTCGTGTGCCACCTCGGGAGTGAGCCGCGTCTCGGGCGGCCGGTTCATATAACGCAGTACCTGCTGGATCTGTTGATCCGTGACGAGAGTGAGGAAAGGGGATTGCTCCAGTTGGACCGAAAAACCCTGGCGGAGCATTCCATCAAAAGCCGGATCGCCGGTCTTGTTCTCGAATTCGCCCAGCACAACCTTTATCTTCCCGGTGTGCTTCGGCGCCCGGTGCGGAGAAGAGTGTGCAGCAGCGTACAACCCACGGTTCATCTTGGGAACCGTCTTCAGCTCCCGCTGTAACTCGGCAACAGACTGCCAGCGCCGACCGGGATCTTCTTCGAGACACCGGCTTACGATGGTTTCCAACTTGCGCGCACGCAGGCGCCTCCGTTGCATGGCGACCCGCTCGCCGGTCAGCATCTCGTAGAGGATCCAGCCGAATGCGTAGATGTCCGTGCGGGCATCCGCGGGTCTGCCTTCCCGCTGCTCTGGCGCCATATAGGCGGGCGTGCCCATCACCGTTCGTTCCTCGGTGAGTGTTTGGTCTCCTTCCAGCCTGGCGAGCCCGAAATCCAGGACCTTCGGCCCGGACCTGGCCAGCATAACGTTGCCGGGCTTCAGGTCGCGGTGGATGACTCCCTTTTCGTGCGCCGCCTCGAGCGCGGCGGCGATCTGCCCGGCGTAGCGGATCGCCTCTTCGAAGGGGAGCGGGCCCTTCTTCAGCCGAGCCGCGATAGTCTCCCCTTCCACCAGCTCCATCACCAGATAGTTGGGGCCGACGTCGTGAAGGATACAGATGTTGGGGTGGTTCAGTGACGAAATCGCGCGGGCCTCGCGCTCGAAGCGGGCGTTGAACTGCTCCCGAGTGATTTTGATAGCGACGGCGCGGCCCAATCGCGTGTCGATGGCCCGAAAGACCTTGCCCATGCCGCCCTCGCCGAGCTTGCTTTCGATACGGTAGGGTCCCAGACACGCGCCCGAAGCCAAGTCGGTGAGAGTGGAATCCTGCAGCAGGTGGGGAGCATTCCGGATTGCAGGCCGATCGAGAAATCCGACCGCCGGCTCTATCAGGAGCGATTCGACTTCGCGGCGCAATTCGGGATCCGCCTGCGCCATTAGGGCCGCTCGCTGATCGGCAGTGCCCTCGCGAGCCGCGTGGTATAGCTCTTCGATCTGCCGGAAACGCTCCGGAGTCATATCAGACTCCCGATTGTTTTCCCATTGTATGGCTTAACTCACGCAGCAGCCATGCTTTGGCGAGGTCCCAATCGCGTCTGACGGTGCGCGGCGAAATTTTCAGGGCCGCCACGATCTCCTCCTCCGTCATTCCACCGAAATAACGCAGTTCGACCACCTTGGCTTGGCGCGGCGCCACCTGGGAGAACGCTGTCAGGGCCTCGTCGAGAGCGACGATAGATCGGTCGGGCCCCGGGGACAAGACGGCGGATTCATCCAAATTCACTTTGGACGGTGTTCCGCCGCGTCTCCGCGAACCGCGCGTGCGAGCGGCGTCCACCAGGATGCGCCGCATCATCTGGGCCGCGATGGCAAAGAACTGCGCGCGCGCCTGCCATTCGACGTTGGTCACGTCGACCATGCGGAGGAAGACCTCATGAACTAACGCGGTGGCCTGCAGGGTGTTGCCCCGTGCTTCGTTTTTCATGTAGCGGCGGGCCATGAGACGCAGTTCGGGATAGACGTGCTCCGCCAGACGGCCCAGGGCTGCTTCATCACCGCCTCCCCAGGCTTTCAACAGATTCGTGATTTCTGCAGAGCGTGCGTCCATGGACATCCCATTTCCCGATGGGCTTCAAAAAAATATGCAAAAACCGTGGCCGCTTTTGCGGGGCCACTTCCGCCTGTACTGGCAGAGGGAGAACAAAGTCTCACCATGATCTCCTCCGGAAAGCAGGAAGCACAAATGAAACCCATAGTAACTATGGCGTTGATGGTCAATCTCGGTGTCGTAAGCGTTTACGCACAACAGCATTCCGTAAAGATGGTGTTTTCGGGAACTTCTGCGGCCAGCACGGTCAATCTCCAACAACCCGATACGAGTAACGACGAGGACAATTTCGCCGGGCAAGGTTCCCTGGGCTCATTCACCTTTCGCAACGTACGAGCGATCGCAAATTCTCCGACACCGTCCAGCACTTGCTCGGGCTCAAATCTACTCCACTTTGCGGATCCGGCCGGCGCGGGCGTATTTCGCTTCCAAGATGGGAGTCTATTGAAGGTCAGTCTCACGCAAGGAGGCGATTGCATAGATCTCGCGGCTGACGAGGGCCACTGCACTCTGACTCTTAAAATCATCGGGGGAACCGGCCGTTTCAAGAATGCGTCCGGTACCCTTACATTTACCGAGACGTCGGTGCCAGTGTTGGCCGACGCCTTACACAACCCTGTTTTCTTTGCCGCTACCGGAGAGTTTACGGGAACGGTTTCGGGAGTGAGCGAGGAGCAACGCCACGCCGAAGAGCCAGGCCAAGGCGAAGTGCAATAGGAATAAACGCTATGGGTCGTATGTTCCTAATTGCAATCACTTCACTCGGTGCGGCGGCGGCCAGGCTGGTGAGCGGTGCAACAAGAGATTGGGCTAATGGACTGTCCGCGGGTAAGGACGATCGCGATCCCGGCGGTCACCTCACCCGCGGCAGTATTGGATTGAAGCATGGAGAGTCCGACCGTCGCTGCACCAGCCCCGCTCAGCGGCCCTCCGGATCGCCCATCAGCAGGACCGGTCTTAGGAAGCCTTGCTTGGCGGCGCAATCGGCAGACCCGCTGCGCGCCATGCATGAAATCCACCAACCATATCCGTCGCGCGGTAGAGTCCAAGATCCTTGAGAGCTGCGGCCGCGAGGCTTGAGGTATAGCCTTCGGAACAGAACACGATCACCTGGAGACCATGATCGGTCGCGACTGGCAGCCGCGTGGTGGAGGCCGGGTCGAACCGCCACTCGAGCACGTTGCGTTCGACAACCAACGCGCCCGCAATACTGCCCTCGATCGCGCGCTGGCTCTCGGGACGAATATCGACGAGTATCGCTTCTGTTTTTTGCGCCGCCTCAAAGGCCTCATCCGGAGATAGCCGTCGCAGTCTGGCACGTGCCCTTGAAAGCACCTGCTCAATGCTCAAGGCAAGGGTCCGGTTTACGGGTTTCCGCCTCTGTACGCTCGACTCCTGATTGAGCGTCTCAGTCTCCCCAGACGCGCGTTCGCGCGGAACCAGTTGACTCCCATCCAGCTCGTACTCGTTCATCTCGCTAAGCGGAGGAGAATATGCGTGAATGCTGATGGCCGGCGCGAGGGAAGCGTTTCGGACGTCATGCGCATAATCCGGACCGAATGCGCGCGGCTTGCCCGGATGTATCACGCGGGTCCGCACACCAGGACGATGCTCCTCAAGAATCCCGGTCGCTACGACGAAGGCTCCCGAGGACGCACCGTGGTCGTGGAAGCCGGTGGATTGCCCTGGCAGCCAGCTGATCACCCATATGTCATAGTCCGGACCGTGATACTGCCGCTCATACCAACGTCCTTCGGAGCGCAGCCGCACTTTTTCGATCCATCCCTCAGACGACGCGAACAGCGAGACGATGTTGGCGAGCTCCCCAGGCGTTCTCGAGACTGCGCCGGATAGGTCCTTCGCTGCTATCGCTGTGGTGCTGGCCTCGCGTGCAAGTTGTTCATTTGTTGCCATGGCATATCTCCTGGTTGGGCGGCATTTGCGGCCCCGTCGCATACCGCATTCCGTAAACCCGCTCCACCGTCTCTGGCTTTGCAGATAGCGCAGCGGTCGAACGGCTAGTCGGGCCGGCGATGGGGAGGGAAAGAACTCCCGGAAACGCGACGGTCAAGAAGTTGCACTGAGTGAAAGCAGCGAATTGCACAGAATCTCTCCACAGCTGAACCGTCGCAAACAAGCCCCGGCACGCATGCCGGCTTATCGACGGACACTACCGGGCAAACGATGGAGCATTTCGGATGAGCTTTGGAGAAGGCACTTCAGGAAAATCTGAGAATGTCGCGGCTCACCCAACGAGAGGTTGGTCGCGGCGACAACAACGGAGCAGGAGAGATGCCATGGTTTGACGCTAGCATGGCCTGAAGAACCGGGTCAATGTTTGGGCATTGGCCAGGGCGGTACGCCTGTAACCATGTTCGGCCGCCGTGCCCGCCAGAGGTAATCAGTCGACCGGGATGATCCGCCCCGTTGCCGAAAACCCAGAAGACAAGACAAACTCAGGGAGCAGGACAGTAGCAAGCCTTGTAGGTTGCGGGGTCCAGGGCGGCGATCGCGCACTCCAGGGTATGCACTCCGTTGGCGGGTACGGGCTGGTACGTACTGGAGACATTCAAGAGCGTCAGCCATCGTTGGCCGGCGTCAGGGCTGCTGCGGATCTGTTCGTAGATCGAGTTGAGACCGGCTGCGTCCAGACGCGGGCTATGCCATTCGCCGGTGAGGGTATACTCCGGCATCCAGGTTCCAGGAACCGTGGTCCGGGCTGCCTCCAGGTTGGTCAGGTACCAGGTGGTTTGATCGGTCAGAGCGCCGCCGGCGGCGAATGTGACGACCCGAAACGCAGGGTTTTGCCCGTAGATGGGGGAAACCGGCGGATCAATCAGGACAAATTGCTCGCCGGCCTGGCCAGCATGGATGACGCGGAAATCGTCAGTGTGGTCATGACCGGCGAAGATGGCGGTGATCGTCGTTGGGTATTGGGCGATCAGGCGATCAAAGAGATCTGTCCAGAACGGCTTCCACATGGGAACGATTGCCTGGCTACACAGATCCCCCGGAGCGGAGGACGCGGCCTGGGACAAGGACCGATAGCTGACCATGGTGGAGTAGCCGTCGATTCCTGGAGGGATGTGCGTCATGATCCAGACTTGTTCGTGATTCTGCGCGGCGCGGCTCAACGTGGACTCGAGCCAGCTGAAGGTGCGTGCCGGACCATCTGAATGGACGGCTGTGCAGCCATCGGCAAAATTGACTGACTGATATTTGTTGGAGAAAAAAACAGAGTTCACCGAGACGATACGCAGCCCGCGGATACCCCGCGGCTGGAGGGTATAACTGCCAAGTGACTTCCAATCCTCCGTGAATTGGCCGCTTGTCCGGGCAAGTCCTCGAATCGTCCGGGCGGTATCGCTCAGGAAGGGTCCTCCGGCCTCAATGTTGTAGTCGCCACAGTCATCGTCGTTGTTGCCCGGGGTGACGAGGACTTGCGACTTGCTGTAGCGTTTGCGCAGCTCCAGGGCGATAAAAGACACCGTCTTCGCTACAAAAGCACGGTAGTGATCGCGGTTGGTGTCGGGGATGGCTTGCGCGTACTTCTGAGGAAATCCATGGGCCAGCAAGTCGCCCGTGATCACCACCAGGGTGGGATCGGGCTCATTCTTGCCCATGGCATCCAGAGCGGACTGCAGCAGCGGCCAGTTGGTGTCCTGTCCGTAAGGACTGTAGGCAGTGGAGGAAGACCGGCTAAGAATCCTCTCCCATTTATGGACCGGCGCCTTCGCCAGGTCGGCGGCCAGAGTGGGGTCGGCAAAGGGGTTAAAGTGGAGGTCCGAGGCGATCAACAATTGCTGGCTGGTTGGATGAGGTCTGGAAGGACGAGGCTTGGGCAGGTGGGGCAGCGATCGTGCCGTCCCGGCAAGCAAAACCAGGACAGCCAGAAGCGCGAACGAATCACGTTTGTGCGAGCTCAGTTCCGTCTTCCTCCTATTCAATCCAGCTTCGCCACCCGGGAAATACTATGACTTGCGTTAAGCTTCTTTTCGCCAGTCTGATACAGTACCTACGGCATGGGGTTTCCCTATGTGTCTCCCGGTTCGGATTATGGGACCGTGGCGTCGAGCCAATAGCATGCATATCTCGCGAAGGAATTTCCACCTCTTTCTGGGCGCAGTTGCCCTCAATGGCGTACGATCACCGCTTTCGGCACGCGCTGAAACACCAGCAGCGGCTGAAGAACAGACGGGCCATTCTCATTATCTCTTTGAGGACCCGACCTTCGAGATCATTTTTCTTACCAGTCTCGGCCGCGCATATCACTCGGGAGCAAACCCGGGGAAGGTGCTCTACCTTACGCGGCAGGTAAAAGACGGCGATTTCGAGAGCGCATTTGCTGCATTCAGGCAGGCTGGCGATGAGGCTCGCGCGCAGGCCGAGGAGTCATTGGCTGGAGGGCATCGCGAGAGCGCGAGGCAGGCGTACCTGTGGGCACAGAATTTTTACGATAGCGCAACCTACTTTGTAGATGGATCCGCCGATCCGTCGCGTTTTCTTCCCACATGGCAGGCGTTATACGACTGTTGGTTGAAGTCTCTGCCCTTGTTCGATCCGCCGATCGAGGCGGTAAGCATTCCTTATGAGGGAACCACACTGCACGGCTTCTACATCCGGGGCAGAAGCAAGGCACGGCGGCGTCCGTTGCTGATCCTCGTCAATGGAAGCGACGGATCTTTGCTGGATATGTGGTTGTGGGGCGGCGCCGGAGCCGCCGCCCGGGGCTATGATTGCCTCACCTTTGATGGGCCAGGACAGGGTTATGCACTGTGGAAGCAGAAGCTATATTTCCGCCCGGACTGGGAGAAGGTCATTACTCCTGTAGTCGACTTTGCCCTGTCCCATCATGACGTTGATCCGAAACGCATTGCGATTCAGGGCATTAGCCAGGGCGGATACTGGGTTCCCCGCGCGGTTGCCTTTGAGAAGAGGATTGCTGCGGCCATCGCCGATCCTGGCGTGGTCGATGTGTCCACCTCGTGGATCGGGACGCTGCCAAAACCTCTGCTGGGACTGTTGAAGGCGGGCCGCAAGACGGAATTCGATTCGTTCCTGGAGAAAGGGCTATCGCCTGCGAACCGGGCGACATTGAATTTCCGCATGCGTCCTTTTGGCTTTGCCTCATACTTTGACACCTACAAAGCGGTCATGGAGTACAACCTTCAGGATGTGGCGCAGAAGATTCAGTGCCCGCTGCTGATTACCTCGCCTGTCAACGAAGCCTACTGGCCCGGACAGTCGGGGCAACTGTATGCGATGGTGAACGGCCCGAAGAAGCTGGTGGAATTCACCGAGGCTGATGGGGCCGATCTTCACTGCGAGCCGAAGGGTACTGGTATACGTGACCTTCGGGTCTTCAATTGGCTGGATCAGACGCTAAAGCTCCGTGGTTAAATGCGTTCCCCGAAAAAGGGCCCGGTTGGCTGTCCCCCTATCTTCCTCGCCGGATCACACCTTCAGGGGGCGTATTAGCCTATTCGAGTAGCAGAAAAGTCGAGGCTCCTGGATTAAGGTAGGCGTCATGAAACATCGCAACATTGTTCGCCTGCAACTTGTCCTATTTTGTGCAATGTCTTGGCAATCCATGCCGTCTGCTCTCGCAGACAGTACCGTCGGCCATTCAAAATTTACTGGAATCTATCGTTCCCAGAACGCGGGTCCATCGATGGATTTAAGTCTGGGGGAGGATGGCAGCGCGACGGTTACAGAAGATACAGGCAATGGTGAAGTAACCCTGTTTGGCCGTTGGGTCGATTCTGGCGGCCAGGTCGCGGTCACGTTTGATGCAGAGCAGGGTAAGCCGGCGGAACTGCCCATGGTCTTCCAGCCAGCCCACGATGGATTGCAGGCGGTCACCTGGAATCATGCCGTATGGGGCAAAGTGGATCCACCTCCGATGAAAAAGGGATACAAGGTGAAGCGGCTGTTTTGGCTCGCAACCTAACCGTAAAGGACGCCACGCTCAGTGACTCTCGTTTGAGGTAGCAGCTGCGAAGCGCTTCGCAGCCACGCCTTCCCGTCCATGGTCATTCATGAACCGCCGCGTTTCCGCATATGCTTTTCGCGGAACGGCAGGGCGTATTCCTGATTGGACGGCGATTGACGTCGCGGAAACACCGCGACTATAATCAATCTAGTCTGACTAGTCAGGAGTATGCGATGGCATCCAGGACCTCTAAGAGGCGCCAACCCTACAAGCAAGAGCTATCTTCACAGCCTTGGCAGTTGCAGGCGGCTAAGGCGCAATTCAGTGAGGTATTCCGAAGGGCCCGCGAGCGCGCTCCCCAGGTGGTAACGAAACAAGGCAAGGAAGCTGTCGTCATCCTCGCGATGGAAGAGTTCGAGCGCTTAACCAGGCGAGCCCGTCAACCGAAGAGCCTATCCAGATTCTTTGCCGAGTCCCCTTTGGCGAAGGTGCCCATCGATCTCGAACGAAAGCCCGATTATGGCCGAGCGGTAGAACTGTGAGCGCATTCCTGCTGGATACTAATGTTATTTCCGAACTCATCAAACCGAGGTCGGAGCCAAAGGTCACCACGTGGGTCGATGCAACCGATGAGGAGCTGTTGTTCTTGAGTGTCCTCACTTTGGGAGAGATCCGTAAAGGCGTCGTGCTGCTCCCCCGCAGTGCTCGCCGTACCAGTCTGGAAGCGTGGCTCAGTAAAGATCTGCCGCTACGTTTTTCTGACCGTATATTAAGCATCGACCAGGGGGTTGCCCATCGTTGGGGACAGATTTCCGGTTTGGCAAGCGCCAGGGGCGTCAACATGCCTGTGATCGATGGATTGTTGGCCGCGACCGCGATTCAACATAATCTCACCCTGGTAACCCGCAATACCAGGGATGTCGCTGCAACCGGTGTGACCTTATTCAATCCTTGGACGGATTCGTGAGTCGACGTACACAACTCACTTCGCGCGTTGGCACGTGCCCAAATTCTTCACAAATACCGGTCACAGTCTGATCCACGTCGCCCACCATGGGTCTGCAACAAAAATCTGTTCGATTCTCAGAGACTCGGTGCAAACCGAATCCTAGAATACGGCCTGACCGCCGTCCTCAAAAAGACTTCAAAGAGGGAACTACCATGCCACGAGCCTTACGCACCGTCCTGATGATGCTTGCCTCTTTCGCGACCACATCGCTCTGGGCAGACCCGGCCGGTGTCACTTTTACCCAGCCCGCCGCCCAGATCGATCGTTACGACTTCGTCGAGGTCGCCGCGAACGTCCACTCGCCCGCGGTCGGCAACTGCTTTACTGACGCCTCGCTCACCGGCACACTCGAAACGACCGATGGCGCCCACCATTGGAGCGTCGAAGGCTTTTGCGATGCCGCGGATGGCAGCGTTTTCCGCATCCGATTCATGCCGCCCGCCGCCGGCAGCTACAAGTACTCGGTCACCTACAAGCAGGGTCGCTTCACCCAATCCACCACCGGCCAATTCCAGGCCGTCGAAGCGCATCGCCGTGGTATCCTCGCCGGCGATCCGCAATATCCGTGGCATTTTATCTGGCAGGGAACCGGCGAACACTACTTCTTCAATGGCACCACCGCCTACTGGCTCGTCAACTGGCGCGATGAACACGTCATTCAATTCAGCATCGACCGCCTGCATCGCCTCAAGGTGAACCGCCTCCGCGTAACCATTGCCGGACGCGAAGCCTCGACGTTCTTCGGCGAGCCCGTCATGACCGGGCCCAACTTCACCGTCTTAACCGCCGCGTGGATCGCGCAGAACGCAGAAGATCCACTCCACCCGGGCTTCGACTACACACGGTACAACCTTGCCTATTGGCAAAAGTTTGATCGCATGCTCAAGTTCGCCCGCGAGCGGGACATGGTCATTTCCCTCGTCCTTGACATGGGCGACAGCAGGGTCCATCCCGAAGCGGGAGGCGAAGACGAGCGTCGCTTCATCCGCTACGCGATCGACCGCTTCGGCGCATTCTCCAACATTACCTGGGATCTCGGCGACGACCTCGACGTCTACCGCGACGAGAAATGGACGCACGACACGGGCATGTATATTCAGGAGCGCGATCCCTGGAAGCATCTCGAGACCAGCCATCCGGCAAAGAGCAACGAGCACCAGGACCGCGCTTCTTCGTGGTTTGGCTTCACTTCTTACCAGGACTGGTCGCGTGATCAGCACAACCTGATGCTCGCGTCGCGCAAACTGCAGGAGAAAACCGGCCGCATCATTCCGCAAACCAATGAGGAGTACGGCTACGAGGACCACTACCCCCACTGGGCCCTACCTGGATCCGACTCTGCGGATGTGCTTCGCCGGACCGCCTGGGATATCGTCATGGCCGGCGCTTACCAGACAGCTGGGGAGACCGTTCGCCGCGGCGTCAATGTCGGCGCCGACATGGGCGGGGGCTGGTTCAACGGCCGCGGCGACGACACCATGACCATGTTCCTCGGCTACGGTCACATGGTCGATTTCTTCACCGGCTTCGCATGGTGGAAGACCAATCCGCACGACGAGTTGGTGAACAACGGCAACTACTGCCTCGCCGATCCTGGCAAGACCTACGCAATCTATCTGCCGAAGGGGGGGCAGGTCACCGTGCAACTCGAGCCCGGCCGCTACCGCGCATTCTGGTTCAGCGCAACGACCGGGGAACAGATCGACCTTCCAGCCGTCGACGGTCCTGTTTGGAACTCGCCGGCCCCACCCGACGCCAACGATTGGGCCATTCTTCTACAAAGAGAGAGCTGATAGAACGGCGGTTGGTTTCTCAGAAGAGCGGCCGGCGAAACGGCGCCCAGCCAGCACGTTCGGACGACTGTCAGCGTTAGCGCCTGAGCCGGCTCACTTGCCATCCAGTCCATCGCGATAGGCCATCGCTTCGAGTTCCACGCGAATGGCATCGGCGACGGGGACGACGGGTCGAGCCTCGAATGTGAAGGCGGGCAACATCGAACAGAACTTATGTACTTCGAGCGGATCATCACATTCCATCAACATATACCCGCCCCAATCACCAACGCGGATGACAAACGAATGGATCTTGAAATTGGCCGGCGCCTTCCACGGGCCAAAGACCTGCAGGATTCGCTTCTGTGCATTTTCGTACTCGATGGGCGAGCCCTGTTGACGTTCGTTCCACGTGATCATGTATTGCATTCCTTAACCTCCTCTTTCTCTTTCATCCGGGTCCGAGTTGTGCGGGCCTCGTGGTGAGGAAGGTATACGCTGAGAGGCATGCCCGCGTCGAGCGATATCACGAAGAATTCCAGGCGCATCTTGGTGGACTCTTCTGGGGACGCATTGGGTCAACCCACAGGTAGCCGGCAACGGCGGCCAAATCTTTGCCGACGTCCCTCCTATGCACGGCCTCTCCTACTCGGCTAGTGTTTTCATCCCGGCCAATGGTGTGGTGATCTTCAGTCGTTCTTTATTCTTTATGGATACGTTCGAGGAGAGTAAACCGACGGAGAGACGTAAAAATCATCAGTCAGGTAGACCAACTTCGCGACCAAACTCTAGACGCCCTGGTATACAAGCGCAATAAATGCGCTCGGCGGCTGGAACAATTGGCCCCATTCCGCGTCATAACGTGCGCTCGGCTTAGCTGCGATAACTTCGGCTAAGGGCTTACCCTGTTTTTTGAGGGCCGCAACTTTGTCGCGGATCTCAACCAACACGTCTCGGAATAGAATCAGGTCGGCTTTGGCGCCGACGGCCCCGTGCCCAGGAATGACGATCGTCGTATCAGCTACCTTTGCAATGTTTGCTTCTGCCGCCCGTATCTGGCCGTCGATGCTGCCCCCCGTCGCATAGTCGATGAAGGGGTAGTCACGGTTCCAAAACGTGTCTCCCGTATGAAGAATGTCGGCCTCTGTAAAATGCACTGAGATATCGGAGTCGGTGTGAGCAGGCGAGTAGTGCTTAAGCTTGAGCGTGGTTCGATTGACGTGTAGCGTGTGGTCGTCCTTGAAGACGGTTGAGGGAATCGCACCCGCCGGCGCAGGTGGGAAAGTGTGCTGCCAGTTGCCTCCGACGAGCGTCGCTTCCGAAAGATGTTTGCGTGTATTCTCTTGCGCCAGGATGCTGGCTCCGGCTTCGTGCAGCCACTCGTTGCCACCGGTGTGGTCGAAGTGCCAGTGGGTGTTTATCAATTGTTTGACGGGGTCCTCATTGATGCTTGCGAGGGCTTTGGAAACGTTCGGACGCGCGGTGATGATTTCCGCGTCGATGAGCAGCTTTCCGTCAGGGCCGGTAAGAACGGCAATATTTCCACCCGCACCCAAAAGAACGCTGATATTGCGGCGGAGGCTTTGAACCGTGACTTTCGCTGTGGCGGCTTCCTTGAACGCAGACCCAACCAGGCCGTCCGTCTGGGCGAACAGCCCTCTTGGAACAAGAGAAGCCACGGCGACCGCGCGACCTGTAGCAGCAAGAAACTGCCGCCGTGAGATGTTCGACCCTTCTTGGCTGTTCACTGTGGTCCTCTCGTGGCGCTGTACACTCTTGATTCTTGTCGGGAAGAATAAAAGCATTCTACTCGCCCGACGGCGCATGTAAACACGGAAGTTACGCGCGCATCTGTGGGTGCAGACGCCTGCTCGCGTGCATCGAGAGCGAACTCCGGTGAAAAGGGGATTTCTGGTAACGTGCTCCTACCTGACGCCTCCGGCTGGTCACCTTACCGAAGAAAACTAGACTTTTTGGAGTTGAAGTGACGAGTTGAAGGGACAGAGAGCGCCGGAATAAACCAGCACATTCAGGGCGGGCGTACATTTTGCGACAAGCGAAAACGCGAGAACGAAGTTCCCTCGAAACCTTCGCTCCGCGCGAGGCCATAGTGATTTGCCCTCTTGATTTCCGGGGTGGGAGCTCCCGCATTCATGCGGGGGAACTCGGCTTTCAAGCCGAGTGGCTTGCGTACGACTGGATATCCCTGAGCCTGGGCTAGATCTTCAGCAAGCCATAACGGGAGGGATCTTGGCTAATATCGATCCACAGAATAGAGTCGTCCGGTATTGTGTCGAGGGCATGGAGAGAGAGCAGGAGGGCCGGCACGAGGAGGCATTGCGGCTCTTCATGCTTGCATGGAATCACAGTAAGGATGCATTTGAGAGAACGATTGCGGCTCACTATGTCGCGAGGCATCAGACCACGCCTGAAAGAGCACTTCATTGGAATCAGGAATCGCTGATAAATGCTGACGCAGTCGGGGACGACCGCGTCCGGGAATTCTATCCTTCACTTTATTTGAATATGGGAAAGTCTCATGAGGATCTAGGCAATTGGAAAGATGCGAGAAGATTCTATGCCTTGGCCGCCGATCGAATTGGCTGCCTCCCCAAAAGCCCTTTGGCCGACATGGTTCGCCGCGGTGTTATGAATGGCATGCAACGAATAGCGAACTGCTCAGAAAATGAATCGTAGGCTAGCATCAGGGTTAGAGCACAGAAAACTTTAAAGAGGCTCCCACCGAATGATTGAGGACAAAAAACAGGCGACAAATCCAGGCAACTCCAGCAGCTCCAGTGCGAAAAGTGGGCCGCGGAAGGATTTGAATAAAAAAGCATCTGGCGGCCTCTTGTTCTTGCTCCTGATCATGGCAGCACTACTATTTCTTCCGGCGTGGACGCTTAGTTACTGGCAAGCATGGGCCTTCCTGACAGTGTTCGGAGTGTCGGCGGTTGCGATCACGGTGTACCTGACGAAAAGAGACCCGAAGCTCCTGGAGCGGCGGGTGAATGCGGGGCCAATGGCCGAAAAGGAGACGAGCCAAAAGATAATACAGACCATCACGTCCATATCGTTTGCCGGGCTACTGGTTGTTTCGGCGCTTGATCATCGGTTTTCATGGACCCCACTACCGCCCTATGTTGCCCTGGCAGGGGACGCTCTGGTTGCTTTCGGGTTCCTCATCGTATTCCTTGTGTATAAGGAAAATACCTTCGCCTCGGCAACGATCGAGCTTGCTCCCGAACAAAAAGTTATATCGACGGGACCCTACAAACTGGTACGCCACCCGATGTATCTGGGAGCTTTCTTCCTGTTAGTAGGCATACCACTCTCGCTCGGCTCGTTGTGCGGATTGTTCGCGATTGCGCTGATGATGCCTGCGCTCATATGGAGATTGCTGAATGAGGAGAGGTTCTTGGTGAAGAACCTACCGGGCTATTCAGAGTATCAAAATGCGGTGAGGCACCGTCTGGTGCCATTCATCTGGTGAATTGCGGCGTTCACTCCGAGAGACATTGTCATGAATTCGAAGTCGCGAACCAATGGTCTAAAGCCGAGGATCCCAAGAGCGTTAGCACTGGAGATACAATCCGGCTCAAGCTTTGCGCGGCATCGGTAAATCCCCTGGACCTGTTCGTGCTGCAAGGCGCGCCGTGGAACCGCATCCCGGGACTGCGCGCCAAGCCCAAAAACACGATCATCGGTTGCGATATCGCCGGCCGAGTGGAGGCAGTTGGCAGGAACGTAAAGCAGGTTCAGGCAGGCGACGAGGTCTTCGGGATAACGGGATTCGAGGGAAAGGATTTGCCGAGTACGTATGTGTATCTGAAGAGAAATTGACGCCGAAGCCAGCCAACCTGTCCTTTGAGGACGCAGCTGCGGTACCCATCGCGGCAATTACGGTGCTACAGGGTCTTCGCGACAGGGGGCGGATTCAGCCGGGCCACAAAGTTCTCATTGAGGGCGCGTCTGGTGGCGTCGGCACATTTGCGGTGCAGATTGCCAAAGCGCTTGGGGCTGAAGTCACTGCCGTATGCAGTACCAGGAACGTGGATATAGCGAAATCGATAGGCGCGGACCATGTCATCGATTACACCAATGTAGATTTCGCGCGGCTTAGGCAGCGATACGATCTGATATTGGCCGTGAATGGCCATCATTCGATTTTTCAGTACAGGCGTATGCTCAGTCAGAACGGGATCTATGTGGCAATCGGGGGTCTGGTTCCGATTCTTCAAGCGCTGCTGCTGGGGCGATTCCTTTCAGCGCTTGGGCGCAAAAAGATGACTTTCTTTATCGCGAAAATGAATCAGGGAGATTTGGTTTTCTTGAAAAGTCTTCTGCAGGCCGGCAAGATTGTGCCAGTCATCGACCGACGCTATCGCTTGAGCGACGCAGCGGAAGCTCTCCGTTATCTGGCGGAAGGACATGCCCAGGGGAAAGTCGTATTAACCGTTCCCCCTTAAGGTGCGGAACGAGCCTTCTCACCCCCAGTTCCATATCAAAATTTTCACAGCTTCCCGTCCCCAGGTTCATCCACCTTGATCTGATCCGCCCAGCAGGCGTACATTTTGCCACAAGCGAAAACGCGAGAACGAAGTTCCCTCGAAACCTTCGCTCCGCGCGGGGCCATAGTAATTTGCCCCGTTGATTTCCGGGGTGGGGGCCCCCGCATTCATGCGAGGGAGCTCGGCTTTCAAGCCGAGCGGCTCGCGTAGGACTATTCCCCTCCGGCTTTAGCCGCGGGGTGTGAAAACCGCTCTAAGAAGGAGAGGACCCATGGATTCGAAAAGAAACCCGGCATCGAAAAAACCGGCCGACTTGACCAAGGCTAGCCGCAGAAGATTTTTAACCACCGGCGCCGCGGCAGCCGCGTTGGGCGCCGTGCGCACCGCAGCCGGCCAAACACCGCCTGCCGAAACAAGGTCGCTGAAGGACCAGGTCGCGTATGGCGATCGGTCGCCCTACGTGACCTCGCTGCGCGTGGCGGTAGACGGCAGACCTTCGCCGGACGAGTTTGGGATGACGTTTCACGTGTTGGCGCCGCTGCAGGATTTCGTAGGCACGATCACGCCATCATCGCTTCACTTCATCGGGACGCATCGCGGGGCGATCGTGCCGGACATCGATCCCCAGCAGCATCGGCTAATGATTCACGGCCTCGTCGACCGGCCGCTGGAGTTCAGCATGGATGATCTGAAGCGCTTTCCCTCAGTATCGCGCGTTCATTTCATAGAGTGCCTGGGCAACCATTCCAAGCCGGAAGACAACACGGTGCAGGAGACTCACGGGCTGACTAGCAGCAGCGAATGGACAGGCGTGCTGCTTTCGGTTTTGCTCAAAGAGTGCGGCGTACAGAAGAACGCCTCGTGGGTAGTGTCGGAAGGCGCGGAAGAGGTAAAGGGCGCCGGAAGCATCCGGCTGGCCAAAGCGATGGACGATTGCATTGTCGCCTATGGGCAAAACGGCGAGCCGATACGCCCCCAGCAAGGTTTTCCGTTGCGCCTGGTGGCTCCCGGATTCGAAGGGATTTACAACACCAAATGGCTGCGGCGGATCAAGGTCGTGGACCGCTACTACATGACGTACAACGATTATGGACATATTTCGAAGAGTGAAGAAGTGGCCGCGTTGACCTTCCAGTGGGGGCCGAAATCGGTGATCACGTTTCCCTCAGGAGGGCAGAAGCTCCCCGGCCCTGGAATCTACCAATTGACCGGGTTGGCGTGGTCGGGCGGAGGCGCGGTGCGGCGCGTAGAAGTTTCCACCGACGGCGGGCACACGTGGAAAGACGCGGAGATCCGCGGGCCGGTTCATCCTAAAGCGCATACCCGCTTCGGCATGGACTGGAAGTGGAGCGGGGGAGAATGCGTGCTGCAGTCGCGCTGTACCGATGAACTTGGGCAGGTGCAACCTTCGCGCGCCCAATTGGCCGCGTTTTTCAAGGTGCCGCCGGACCACTACAAGACGCATGGCGTCCAGGGCTCTGACAACACGATTCAGCCGTGGCGGGTAGCGGGCGATGGGAGCGTGCACAATGCGATTTAACCTTCTGCTTCCGGCGCTGATTTTGTGCGCGTGCGGCGCTACCTGGGCCCAATCGCCGACCTATGGCGTCGGAAAGACGCCGACCGCCGAGGAGATGCGCGCCGAGGATATCACCATCAGCCCGGACGGGAAGAATCTTCCACCGGGGAAGGGAACGGCGAAAGAGGGCGCGGCGATTTTCGCCCAGAAATGCGCAATGTGCCACGGAGCGAACGGTTCGGGCGGCCTTGCTCCCATGTTGATCAAGCCCGAAACACCGGTGAAGAGCTCAACGCCATGCCTTGAGCCATGCATTGGACCGGGAAGTGTCATGGCGTTGCATGCGCCGTACGCGACGGTCATCTGGGACTACATCAATCGCGGCATGCCCTTCAAGCAGGAAGGCTCGCTCAAGCCGGACGAGGTGTACTCGCTCACCGCCTTCCTGCTCTACAAGAACGGTGTGATTCAGGAAGAGGAAGTTCTCGCCCAAACGACGCTGCCGCAAGTGAAAATGCCGAATCGAGACGGATTCGCCATACCCAACTGGAAGCCAGGCATGCCACGGCCCTTTCCCAACGGGCACTAGACTGTGCTTTCCGGTTGCGCGCGGGCTCCAGGGGGTGGTGGGGCCTCAGCCAGACTTCTGCACCGCATCTGGACGCGGGCCCTCGAGAATAGCCGGTTTGATGGTCCAAGCTTGCAGCCGCGCGAGTTCCATCAGGTGGTTCGAGTGGAATCCCGGCGGAAATATGGGCCATTCCCAAATCGAAGGAGAATCTTTTGCAACCCATTGCGCAGCTGACAACTCCGCGGGCAAAACCGTCACCGAATCGGGTGGCCGGGCCCCGGAAACAAGGTCCTGAGTGACACTTGCCAGCGCCAACAAATAGGCCTCAGGCGTCACTGCTGTGCCACCGAACCAAACAGCATTTGGGATAGATCGGCGCCTGGTAAGAAATTCGCTCACATCGATGGAAGTTCGTGAGAACTGACTCCATCCTATCTTTGTTGCACCCGCCGGCATCGTGAGACCGTATGCCCGTGAGGCAGGGCCATAGGGAGTGTCTGCAAGCGTCACCTCTCCCATAGCGCCATTGTTTACATATCGAGATACAAGGTTATTGAGTAAGTAAAATGTATCGCTGGCGGAAAGAGAATAGTCTTGGGAAACCTGGAACGTGATACCCGGCTTTAACTGGCTAGCCACCCGGGCAAGTTCCTCGGCGCTAAACGCTCGGCCTTGGGCCTTATCCCGACAGATTAGGTAAGCCTCCGACGCCGTGACGAAGCGGACGCCCGGGAACGATTTTGCGTAACTAACCAGGCCTTCAAAATATTGGAAGGCACGTTCGCGTTGCGCCGGGCTGCACTCCGGCTGCATCTTCCATTCCGAAGGAGCTGGGTTTGCTCCGTGGGCAAAGTTCACCGCATCCCAGAAGACTTCGGATATCAGCTGCGTGGGGTGGAACATGAAGCTCACAATACCGCCGGGTGGCTCGGTGCTCATCTGGGTATATAAAGTTTTGAAACTTGCTTTGGCCGACTCCAGGTTCGACCAATCGTTATTCTGCTCAAGTTGCCGCCCCGCATCGATATGAAAAATATTCAGCAGGCCACCATACCAAAATGGCTTGCCATCGAGTTGTACTTGCTCGCCGTCATCGAGGTATACGTTGACACCCCATTTCTTCAATGCCGGATAAGCTTGCGGCGCCCAACTAACCCCGGGCTGGCCATAACAGCTGGGCGGCCTGCCGAAAATGCGAGTGAGGTCGTCAAAACCGGGCCTCTCGCGGCGATTGAACTCCGCCTGGCCAGATTCCCAATCAAGCACTGACTCGTACACAGCCGGTGTCGGCTGCTGGCTATGGGTGTTCGAGTGGTAGCCGATTTCATGACGGGCGAGCGCTGCAATCACGTCTGTACGCTGACGCCGTTCGAGCACCCGCGCCTTCTCACCAACCACCTTGAATGTGGCGCGAACTCCTTGCCGGGTAAGAAAGTCTGCGATGCGCAATGCGGCGTCATCGCTTTCAGGCAGTATGTAATCCTCAGTATCAAACCAAAGCACGATATAGACGGGCGCGGCCGGTTGGGCGCCGGGTACAGCTGGCTTATCGCCTGCCGGCAACGCAATTTCTGTACCTGAAGCACGGACGCCTGCTGCCACCATTGGTGCGCCTGCGATAGCTTCGGCCAATAGCAGCGCGGCCTGTCTTCTGGTCATTTCCATTCCCATTGCTCTTATCCCCCTGGAGCCGCCATGCGATCGCAGCACTAGCTAAATCCGGTTGCGGGCTCCAGCCTAGCATGCCAATTGAGAGCCGTCAGGCGGGTGAGGGGGCAGGTTGTTAAGGGGGCAGTTAACGGCCAGACGGAGTAGCCACCATATCTGGGGTTAGAGGTTGCCCTGCCCCCTTAATCACTCGAAAATGTCGGAGTGAGCCTGAATCTGCACCCTTTGGACGCCTTGTCCCGTCCAACAGGGCAAGCCCACATCTATCATCGCTTTGCACCATGGAGAAGGTCACATGACACTGCATGCATCGAATCGAGGCTTGACCGCCCGGATCTGGCACTTCCTGCTCTTAGCGGAGGTACTCGCCGTTGCAACCCAACTCCTCGCGCAGGGCCCGCCTCCCGGCAACCAACCGCCACCACCGCCGCCAACTGCGGGCATCAACGCTACCCTTGACTCCGACGGGTCTTCGGCAACTTACATCGTCACAGAGCAGCTGGTCGGCATTAACTTCCCCAATGACGCCGAGGGCACTACCCCTACCGTCTCCGGCAAACTCGTCATCGCGCCGGATGGCAGCATTCCTGCCGGCTCCTCCAATCTCACCGCCGACCTGCGCAACCTGAAGAGCGACCAGGATCAGCGTGACGGCTACATCCGCAAGAATGTGCTTGAGACGGACAAGTTCCCAACCGCTGAGTTTGTTCCGACGAAAATTGAGGGCCTGCCCAAAATGATCCCCTTCACTGGTCAGGCCGGCATACAGATTACCGGCAATCTCACCGTACATGGCGTGACCAAGGAAGTCACCTTCCAGGGCATCGCCACCTTCAACCGCAATGGCACAATCGCTGGCCGCGCTAAAACTACATTCAACTTCGCTACCTTCGGCCTCAACAAACCCACCATAGCTCGTCTAATGAGCGTTGACGACAAGATCACCCTCGAGCTTGTCTACAGACTTAAGCGTAGTTAGAGAGTGTTTGAAAGTCGAACCGGGGAACGGCGCCCCGCGGAATGCAGAGCGCCTGCCCCGGCCCCACGTCGATCAGCTTGCCGTCCACAGTCCACGTCAACACGCCGTCGATGCCGTAGACCGTCTCCTCGTAGCGGTCGTGGCTGTGCGCCGGCGCCATGAGGTGTACTCGCTCACCGCCTTCCTGCTCTACAAGAACGGTGTGATTCAGGAAGAGGAAGTTCTCGCCCAAACGACGCTGCCGCAAGTGAAAATGCCGAATCGAGACGGATACGCCATACCCAACTGGAAGCCAGGCATGCCACGGCCCTTTCCCAACGCTTCGTCTCTCCCCAAGTAACCAACTCCGAACAACGCCCAACAACCCTGCGACTCGGAGCCACCCCCCAACACTGGCGTATAGTTTCATCTGGAACTACCGTCCCGTATGCCCGAGATCTTGATCATTCACGGAATCTCAACAACCGGCGTAGTTACCGCTTGGCTACTTGTCTAATTACTGCCCGGTGGGACCACACCGTTCATTCGTAGATACTCCACCAGTTGCCCGTAGTGGTCGTAGCCGTGTGCGACGGCAAACGCAGCTACCGTGGCTCGTGTGTGGAATCCGTCCATTCCCTCAATGCCGATAAAAGCATTCTCCGGGGTGATCGTCATAATCTGGGCGTGACCATAGGCAAAGCTTTGCTTGAGAGCTGTCAGAATTTCATCTTTTGTTTTTAGATCGCGCACCAGCTTTGCTGCTGCTGGCGGTGTTGCTCCGCTCACTAGGCTGTAGAAGTGGTAATTCGCGCCGGCAATATGCGTCAACTGCCCGGCAAACGTACGAACGTTGCCATACTTGGCCGCCGTGCCAGCAGCAAACGTTTCCGCCGTGGGCGCAAAGCCGTACTTTTCCGCCGGCATCGCTTCCGCCACGCCCAGCACTTCGGTCTCGAATTGGCTCAGCATGACATCCAGCGCCTTGCCCGGCGCCATGGGCTTGCCCGTCTCCGAAGCGCTGTAGGTATCTTTGTAATCTCTCACCTGTGCGGATCCGCTCGCTACAGCAATGGCGAGCAAGCCCATCACCAACCAATTAGAAACGCGCATGCCTTCTCCTTGCGATGGAATACCCCGTTGCAAAACTACAAGTCTGTAAACCGCAATCTTCCGATTCTACTGCTTGCGAGGCTTTTGCTCGTGCTGACTGTTCAGGTGCAAGCCATCCGTCAACCCCGGCTGTGGTTTCTTCTCTTTGTGCTACAGGCAGCGTTGGGGGAACCAAAGGATGTAGTGAGCGGGTAACCCACATCGAGGGCCATTCCTAATGATGACCTATATTTGTTATACTACTTATTATGGCAAACGTTAAGATTGCTTACGCCAAAGCCCACCTCGCGGAACTGCTTGCCCGCGTGGCGCGAGGAGAGCGAATCGTTATTTCGCGCTATAACACTCCGATGGCTGAACTGGTGCCCGCGAAAGCGGAAAAGGTCCAGCGCAAGTTCGGTACCGGCAAGGGCAAAGCCATGCTCATCGATCCGCGGGCGCTGGATCCAATGACGGATGACGAGGTAGAGGCCTTCCTCCAGGGGCGCTATTGAGGCGTGCGCGTTCTTTTGGACACCCAGGTTATGGTCCACGCCTACATCGGCGATGTTCCACTGTCGCGCAAGGTGTACGCGCTCCTCTCCAGCCCCGAGACTCTGCCGCTCATCAGCGCGATCTCCATTATGGAAATTGCCATGAAACACGACGCGGGCAGGCTGAAGATGGGGGCGGCGGAAACGAAGCAGGCGATTCGTGATCTTCGTTTGCAGGTGATCCCCTTTGACCCGGATCATGCCTTGCACCTGTATGGTTTGCCACCCCATCACCGGGATCCCTTCGATCGAATGCTGATCGCGACTGCGCTGGCCGAGGATATTCCACTCATCGGATCGGATCGCCAGTTCAAGAAGTACAAGGGACTGAAAGTGATTTGGCAATGACGAATGCGACCCGCCGTATTCTCTAGCTCTCTACTCGCTGTCCATTTGGATTGCTGCCGGATTGCCAATGACCCATGAATAGCCTCTTGTGAGATGCGGCGAATCCTCCTGCGTGTTCAATCCCAAGAAACCACCGCAATGCTCGGGTATACTCCCAACCAATGCTTCGAATCCTCGCCGCCACTCTCCTCACCTGTGCTCTCTCTGCGCACGCTCAGCAGTACGATCTCGTTCTTCGCAACGGCCAGGTCCTCGATCCGAAAAACAACGTTGACGCGAAACGGGACGTAGCCGTTCGCGACGGCAAGATCGCCGCCATCGAACCGACGATTCCCTCGAGCGCGGCCGAACTATCCGTAGACATCACCGGTCTCTATCTCACGCCCGGGCTCGTCGACATCCACGTGCACGTCTTCACCGGACTTCGCCACAACGCCTGGGGCAACGGCGACCTCTCAGTCCCCGCCGACGTCATGGCCATACCCAACGGCGTGACCACCGTCGCCGACGCCGGCTCCTCTGGCTGGCGTGACTTTGCCGAGTTCCGCCGCCGCATCATTGACTATTCCACTACCCGTGTCTTCGCCTTCCTCAACATTGTCGGAGCCGGTATGGCCAACAACGACGACGCCGCGGAGCAGAACGACCACGACATGGACCTCGATGCGTTATCAAAGACAATCGAGCAGAACCGCGACATCATCGTCGGCATCAAGACTGCACACTGGCAACAGCCCAACTTCATCTCCGTGCAGAGAGCCGTCGAGGCAGGGAAGCGCAACCATCTGCCCGTGATGGTCGATTTCGGTTGGTTCGACAACAAATCCTACGAACAGATGATCTCCAGCATCCTGCGCCCAGGAGATATCAGCACTCATGTCTTCCGCATGCCCGCGCCGCTGCTGACTACGGAAGGCAAACCTGCCCCTTTCATGCTTGAGGCCCGCAAGCGCGGAATCAAGTTTGACGTTGGCCACGGTGGTGGTTCCTTCACCTTCGCGCTTGCCGAGCCGATGGTAAAGGGCGGTTTCTTTCCCGATTCCATCTCAACTGACCTCCACGTCGGCTCCGCCACCGGCGTCATGCTCAACCTGCCGAACGTCATGAGCAAGATGCTCGCGCTGGGCATTCCCTTTTCCGAGGTCATTCGGGAATCCACCACTAACCCAGCCACCGAGATCGGCCACCCCGAGTTGGGGCAGATCGCTGTTGGCTCGGTCGCCGACATTGCTGTTCTCCGCGTGGAGCACGGCAACTTTGGCTACGCCGATCTTGTCGGTGGCAAGGTCGATGGCACGGAACGCATTTCCGCTGAAATGACCATCCGCGCGGGCCACATCGTCTTCGATCTCAACGCGCGCAGCGCCGTCCCCTGGCGCGAAGGTCACCTCAAATACGCAAACCGCTGAACCGGTGCATCCCCTTAGCGCGGCCAGCGGAGCGAATAGATCTGGCCGACACCAGTCCGGCTCATGATGGCTGGCTGGCCGTCCGGAGTCAGGCTCAAGAAGGAGTCAGCCCCTTGCGGATCGTTCACGCCCTCCAATCCGCACAGGCGCTTCCATTCACCCTGGGGTACCGTGAGCTGGTAGATTCCGTTTTTCCCTAAAACCAATACCATGTAGATCGACTTGCTATCACTCGCCCAGGTCCAATACCCCGCGGGCACATCGAAAGTGCGTAGGTCCTTCCACGTTTTCGTCTGTGCTGAGTACAACACCATGCGCGACGGGTCCGGCGCCATCGCGACCATGTATTTCCCGTCAGGAGACCAGGATGGTACATAGAATGTATCAGCCCCGGGCATATCCGATATCCGACGCGTCGCCAGATCAATCACATGGATCCTGAACGGCTTATTCGGATAGGGAAAATTATTGAACGCAATTGATCTTCCGTCGGGAAACCAACTCGGCGCCACGCCGTCAGCGCCATCCGGAGTCAGTTTTTGTGGCGCGCCGCCCGCCGCGGAAACCAGGAATACGTTGTTAAAATCCATATACGCCAGCCACTTCCCGTCCGGCGACCATTGCTGCATCACTGCGGGTGAACTAGTTAACTGGACTCTCTCGCTTCCATCGAGCCGGCTCTTCCACAAATGCCGGCTGGGATATTCCGAGTAGGCCATCCACTGGCGATCCGGCGAAATCACGAACTCGATCATGGACAGGTCATCGAGATACGGCAGCAGCTTTTTACTGCGAGGATCATAGGCTCGCATAGCGCCCTCATCCGTTTTGCCCAGGACAAATAGCCCCTGGCTGTCGCGCATAGGAACCGCCGAAAGGATAGGCAACTGGTTGCCGGTAACGCGTGCGGCGGTCGGTTTCCTCCAGAATGCAAACCAGGGTGGCGTTGCCAGTTCATATAAGTTGGGCCTCTCTTCCCGGTCGGACGAAAACACGAAATGCTGCCCGTTGGGTGTCCACTGGCCGGAATACTGATTCGCATTTGCTGGCCAGTCGAGCCGCAACGGATGAGCATTCTGGCCGTCGACATTCACACTCCAGAGCCGGGTGCCGTCGGTGCCTGATCTTATGCTCGCGACTCCTACGGTCACGCTGAGTTGGCGGCCATCCGGTGAAAAGCTCAACGCCTTGAGTTCACCGGGCGCGTCCCAGATCTTGCGCAAATTTTGCCCATCTACATCGATTTTGTACAGGGCGCTCTGATCGGAAAATAAGACTGCACGCCCGTCAGGTGTCCAGAGCGCGTGCTGAGCCAGGTGATCGGTCAATTTACGCGGTTCACCTCCCAGCATCGATGCTGTCCATAACGTACCCCCGCCAATTTCGTCGCCTAGCTTTGGCTTCCAGCCCAATGCTTGCGAACCGTCGGGCAGAATATCCAAAAGGAAGATACCAGGACCCAGGATGTGCAGAGGAGCAACCGGACCGCCGCTGGCAGCCATCTCCGCAGGAACTCCGCGGCTGTTCAGATAAATCCTCGCTCCATCGGTAAAGAGGGGCCCTTCTTTGGGCTCCGCGGAAAAGGTCAGCTGGGTTGACTCAAGCTGAGCAAGGCTCGGGGATCTTGTGGCCTTGACTGCAAACACCAGTAACATCACCGCCGCGACTGCGGCTGCGACGTACCCAAGCATGCTCTTCTTTTGTAGCGGCAGTCGAGAGAACCACGGCACCTGCGTTGTCCCGGCAACGCGCTGGAAAGCACGGATTCTGGTGTCGGGGTCTGGCGAGAGGAAGCTCTCCACGGCCTGGAGCAGTTCCGCGGGAGCACGTGCAGAACGCAACGCGGGCGATGGAGCAACCGCCAGTCCTCCTGACGCAACCGGACGTTCGCCGGTCAGCACCTGGTGCAACACAATTCCCAGCGCGAACAGATCGGTAGCTTTCGTCGGCCGCTCCCCACGAAGCATTTCCGGAGCCATGTACCCCGGTGTTCCGGCGATCACGCCGGATCCGAACAAGGTGTTCTCCGCCCCTTGAGGACGCGCAAGTCCAAAGTCCATAATGCTGACGTGTGGTCCGGAACTGTCTGTTTCCAACATCACATTGTTTGGCTTCAGATCGCGGTGAATAACGCCGCCCGTATGCAGAGCCGCCACGCCCTCCAGCAACTGGTGACATATGTTCACAGCCTCGCCGGGTTCGAGCTTTGCCGATTCCTGCAGGCGTGCATACAGCGTCTGGCCCTGCAGCAATCGCATGCTCAAAAACAGGAAAGGAGGGGCGGGCTGGTCGCAGCGAAAAATCTCGTAAATAGGACAAAGGTTGGAATGAACCACTTTGCGGGCGAGAACGACCTCCTGCTGAAAGCGTGCGGAGGTTGTGGCATCGGCCGCGATTTCCGGCCGGATAATCTTCAAGGCAACAGTGACGTCCTGAAGAAACTGATCCTTTGCTTCGTAAACCTCGCCCATCCCCCCACGAGCAATAAAACGAACGATGGCAAAACGATCCGCGATGAGCTGCCCGGCCTGGAAACGACCAGGGCTGACCGCAGTGCTCGCGGCAGTCAGAGTCGTGTTGCCATCCGGAATAAATGCGGGATTCGCTAGAAAACTACCGGCCTGCTGATCCTGCTCCAGTAGCTGCTCGACCCGCCGCCGCAGTTCTGGAGCGTCCCGGCAGGCTTGGTCGAGGAAGGCAGCCCGGCGCTCCAGAGGCAGTTCCAGCGCTTCCCCAAACACTTCCTCCGCAGATTGGCCCGAGTCGGTCATCATTTCGATCCAATAAGTATCGTGAGCCGTACGCGTGAACTATATCAGGAGGCATTGATGGAGCCGGCTTGGCGCTGCGCAGGCAGCTCGGGAATCATTTGGGGTTCATTTCACTATTTTCCCCCGGGTTGCGCCTTGGTAAGTGAAGGCGGTTGGTGAAACGCCTTCCAAAAGGAGGACTACCATGCGTAGCTCAATGATATGGAAGGTTCACGCAGGCTTGATCGCCGCTGTTCTCGCTGTCGCCTCTGCGGCGCCGGCCGCCAGGCACAGGGTTCGGGGTTCGCAGCCAAAATGAACGTGCCCTTTGCTTTCCAAACTGCCTCCGGGCAGCATTTCGCCCCGGGAGTCCACACCATCAGCGTGAACGACGAACTGTCCATGATGATCCGGAGCAACATCAGCTCAGGATTGGTCCTGACCCAGCCGGCAAGCGACGGACTGCCGGCCACCCAGGGTAAAGCCGCGTTCACCCATTACGGTGGCCAGTATTTTCTGCGCTGTTTGGGTGGCCGGTGAGACAAGTCACCTTAACTGTGGCAGATCTGAGGCCGAACGGCAGTCGCAGATTGCAGCTGGAAAAGCGAGCACAGCAGTAGAAGTGGCTCTGCTGAAGCTAGGACGCTAACGCCATGTCACGGACAATGCATCGCTACTGTTCCCGCGATGAGCAGTAGCGATGCCGAGCTTAATGGGAAGGCGAGTCGATCTCATTGGGGCCAATGCAGTAAGTAAACCTGGGCGGGTCCGGTCAGGCTCATGACCGCTGGTTGACCTTCGGCCGTAAGGCTCACAAACTGTTCGGTAGGGTTGCCGGGCCTGATGCCTTCCACGTCCGTCAACTTCTCCCATCCACCTTGGGGAATGGTCACGCGGTAAACGCCGTCGCTGGCTTTCCCCGGAAACAAAGCCATATACAAGGATTTGCTATCGGTTGCCCAACTCCAGAAGCCCCATTGTTCCGGGAACCCACGCAAATCTTTCCACGTCTTCGTCGCCGTGGAGTACAAACCCATGCGTGAAGGATTTTCCGCCATAGCGACCAGGTATTTTCCATTGGGCGACCAGGAAGGATAGTAGTATCCCTCGCCCATGGGCATTGCGGAAATCTGCCGGGTGGCCAGGTCGATCACCTCAATCCAGGGCACCTTATCCGGAACTGGAAAATAGCTAAACGCAATCGTCTTTCCGTCAGCGGACCAGGTTGGCGCTATTGGCGTGTTGCCGTCCGGGGTTAATTTTTCGGGAGCACCGCCG
Organism: uncultured Acidobacteriaceae bacterium; assembly: GCA_963788515.1. Taxonomy (GTDB): domain Bacteria; phylum Acidobacteriota; class Terriglobia; order Terriglobales; family Acidobacteriaceae; genus PALSA-350. The sequence goes on along the minus strand of CAWBGZ010000009.1, from coordinate 35,839 downwards.
TCGGACGAGACCAGAAACAGATGCTTCCAATCGGAGTAGACCAGCCATTTGCCATCGGGCGACCACTGTTGCATCACGGCGTACGAATGGGTGAGCTGCAGCTTCTCGCTGCCGTCCGGCTTGCTCTTCCATAGATATCTGCTTGGGTACTCTGTGTATGCCATCCACTGGCGGTCAGGTGAGATCACGAATCCCAGCATCGACAGATCATCCAGAAAAGGCGCGAGCTTCTTCATCCGTGGGTCATAGGCTCGCATGGCCCCTTCGTCCATCCGGCTCAGCACAAACAGGCCGCGGCTATCTCGGCTCGGGGTTGAGGCCAGGATGGGGATCTGGTTGCCCGTTAGTCTTACCGGGGCCGGCTTCTTCCAGAATTCAAACCAACGTGGCGCAACCAGCTCATATGCATTTTCGCGTCCTTCGCGCGTGGACGAAAACAGAAAGCGGCGCCCATCGGGTGTCCACTGGCCCGCATACTGATCGAAATTGGCTGGCCAATCGAACCGCAAGGGCTGTGCGTTCTGCCCGTCGGCGCTCACACGCCACAGCCGCAGAGTTTCGGGATAACTACCTACGGTCACGCTCAATTGCCGTCCATCGGGCGAGAAGGCGAGATCGTTCACGTCGGTCGGCGCCTCCCAAATCTTGGTTAGGTTCTCGCCGTCGGCACCGATTCTGAAGAGCGTCCGCTGGTCCGAAAACACGACAGAGCTTCCATCAGGAGACCACCGCGCGAAGTTCACCAGATGATCACTCAGTTTTCGCGGAGTTCCGCCCAACATCGCTGTTGTCCACAGCGTGCCGCGACCCATCGTATCCTCCCCGTAGGGTTTTAACCCGAGTGCCTTGGAAGCGTCGGCCGAGATATCGAGCAACAACATGCCGCGTTCGAGGATGCGCATAGGCACAATTGGCCCGCCGTCCACCGCCATTTCAGAGGGGGTTCCCCGGCTATCAAAATAAAGCCGCGACCCGTCGGTAAACAGCGGCCCCTCTTTGGGCTCCGCCGAGGACGTGATCTGGGTTGACTCGAGTGGGCCTGCAACCGGGATCGGGGTCTTGAGGGCCACGAGTGCAATCGCAAGCAATAGGGCGATGGCGACGGCGGCGTACCAAACACCCCTTTGCTTCCATAAGGAGGATCGCGCGAGGTTTGCGTCACCATTCTGCGCCGGCCACACCCGCTCGAAGGCTCGGTTTCTGCTTTCGGGGTCGGGCGAAAGAAAGCCCTCAACCGCCTGTACCAACTCTGCCGGGGCGCGATTGGACCGTAAAGACGGCGACGGAGCAAGGAAGAGTCCCCCTTCCGATGCAAGCGGGCGCTCACCCGTCAGTACCTGGTGCAGCAAAACGCCCAAAGCGAAGAGGTCGGTGGCCTTTGTCGGCCGCGCGCCACGCAATAGTTCGGGCGCCATGTAACCAGGTGTTCCGGCGATGACGCCGGATCCGAACAAGGTGTTTGCCGCCTCGTGCGGACGGGCAAGGCCGAAATCCATGATGCTGACATGCAACCCGGATCCGCCAGTTTCCAACATGACATTATTCGGCTTGAGGTCGCGATGAATCACGCCTCCGGCGTGCAGAGCGGCTACGCCGGCCATCAGCTGTTTACAGATGTCCGCTGCCTCGCCGGTTTCCAACTTTTTGGATTGCTCGAAGCGGGAATAGAGAGTTTCTCCCTGCAACAACCTCATGGTGAGAAACAGAAAAGGAGGCGCGGGCTGGTCGCAGCGAAAAATCTCATAGATGGGGCAGAGATTGCTGTGAACCACCTTACGCGCAAGAAGCACCTCCTGCTCGAAGCGGGCCGAGGTGGTTGCATCGGAGGCGATCTCGGGCCGGATTATTTTCAGAGCGACTCCGGCGTCCTGAAGAAACTGATCCTTCGCCTCGTAGACCTCGCCCATCCCACCACGAGCAATGAAACGAACAATCGCAAAGCGGCCGGCGACGAGCTGCCCGCTTCGGAAGCGGCCAGGAGCGGTGGAAGGGCCCACCGCAGACAGTGTTCCCGTGCCATCGGGGGTAAAGGCGGGATGCGCAAGAAAGCTACCGGCGCGCGCATCCATGAGGAGAAGCTGTTCGATCAGGCGGCGAAGTTCCGGATCATGGCCGCACGCCTGGTCGAGGAAAGCAGGCCTGCTCTCCGGGGGCAATTCCAGCGCTTCCCCAAACAATTCCTCGGCAGATTGCCCTGGGTCGGTCATAATCTCGATCCAATAGGGTATTAGGCGTATGCGTGAACTATATCAGGGGGTATTCAGGGAAGCCGATGGCGGGCAAGTGACCCAACTGCTCAAAGCCATGCGGGCGGGCGACCCGCAAGCAGCCCAGGACTTGCTGCAATAACCATCCTGCGGCCGCGATTCGTCACACTTGGCCCGCTCGCGTGCGCCAATGCTACTCGCTTGGTCCAAACAACGAAAGCCCTGGGAAAGTCCTTTCAGTTCATCCAACGCCGGCCCGGCAACGAACAGAGCCGGCAGTAGCGGACGATTCTGGAGTGCATTCACGGTGGACGGTTCGCGACCATGGCGCCTTCCGACGAGCAGGCTCGGCGCTGAGGCTGATGGAAAGAGATAAAGGCAGAGCATACCTATTGCAGCAATTCTGGGGGATAGATATCGCGTCCCTCTTCACCTCTAGCGAAGTGAGCCGGTGGCAATCATTTTGCGGTTCTTAGTAAGTGAAGCCGGTTGGTGAGACGCGCTCTCGAAAAACCGCTGACCATCACCAGCCCATTTGTCGCATTCGCTCCAGGATGAGCGAGCTGTAATAGTTCATGCGCGCGGGCCGCCGCTTCAGGGGAGCCGGCAGAATCGCGGCGAGTCGTGCCGCCTGTTGCCGGTCAGCATTCCGGGCCGCGGTTCCGTCGTACGCATGACAAGCCGCGTCCGCACCATAAATCCCGGGTCCCCATTCGACCACATTGAGGTAGATCTCCAGAATGCGTTGTTTGCCAAGAAAAAGTTCGGCCACCGGCACGAGTGTGGCCTCCACGCCTTTGCGGAGGATCGAGCGGCCGGTTCCGAAGAAGAGGTTTTTTACCAGCTGCTGTGTGATGGTAGAGGCTCCGCGGCTGCGACCGCCTTCCCAATCTTCGGCGGCGGCGATTTGAATCTCGTGCCAATCGAAGCCATGGTGCTGGTAGAAGCGGGCGTCTTCCGCGGCAATGACCGCGTGCTGAAGATTGGGCGAGATTTGAGCGAGAGGAATAAATTTGTAGCGTTTGCGATACGGCTCGTCGTGAACCCAGGCCTGCAAGCGACGCTGGATGTGTACTGCAGTGGTCGGTGGATCGACCCACCGGGCAGCCAGCAGCAGCAGCGCGGCGAGCAACCATAGAAGCGCCACACTGATGACAAGCCATCGAACAAACGATTGCAGGAAGTCCTTCCGAAGAGGAGTCCAGGGGTGTGTTTGAGGCTTTCCAGTCACTTGTCAGAATCATAACCGGAGCTGGATGACCGCATATGCCTGATCTCACCTGGTCCGTCAGCGGCGCCGCTCCTTGGCTTGATCGAGAATCGCAGCCTGACGATCAATTCCCGCTGGAAAAACACGGTGAAGGAGTTTTGAGCGCTGATTACAAAACGAAGCTGGCTGGGTGTTAAGATGTTCGCCAACGAGGATGCCAAAGCAGAAACCCGGTTAAGACCGAAAGCTGTCGTGGCTGTTACGAACTTATGCCCGCGCATGATCATGACCATCATCACGACCACCAGGTCGTTCCCTCCGATCCGGCGCTGAGAACCAAGGCACTGGAATCGTTGCTGGTAGAAAAAGGCCTGGTTGATCGGGCCGCCTTGGATACGCTGGTAGACGCTTACGAAAACAAGATTGGACCGCGCAACGGTGCTCGCGTGGTGGCGCGCGCCTGGGTGGATCCGGCATATAAGGAACGGCTGCTCGACAATGCCTCAGCGGCCATCGCCGAACTAGGCTATGGAGGGGCACAAGGCGAACACATGGTCGTGCTCGAGAATAGCTCGAGCGTGCATAACCTGGTGGTGTGCACGCTCTGCTCCTGTTATCCCTGGCCGATCCTCGGTTTGCCGCCCGTCTGGTACAAATCTGCGCCCTATCGATCGCGCTCTGTGATCGATCCACGCGGTGTTTTGCGCGAATTTGGCCTGGAGCTACCCCAGGACGTGGAGGTTCGGGTCTCCGACAGTACGGCGGAGGTCCGCTACCTCGTCTTGCCGGAAAGGCCCGCGGGCACGGAAAAGATGACTGAAGAGGAACTTGCTGCTTTGGTCACACGGGATGCCATGATCGGGGTCGCCAAGGTCGCACCGCCGCCAGGAGGCGAGGCATGAACGGAATCCACGACATGGGCGGCATGCAGGATATGGGTCCGATCCAGCGCGAAGAGAACGAACCCGTATTTCACCAGCCTTGGGAAGGCCGTGTGTTTGCCATGAACCGCGCGATAGGTGCGTGGCGCAAGTGGAATATCGACGCAGGCCGCTACGGTATCGAGCTTCTTCCCCCGGCTGATTATCTGCGGATGAGCTATTACGAGAAATGGCTAACCCGCAACCTGGAGTTGCTGGTGAATTCTGGCTTGGTGACGCGGGAGGAGATGGAAACCGGCAAGCCCGCGCCGGGATCGCAGAAGGCGACTCCGCCTCTTACCGCCGCGGCCGCATCCGCCGTGGCCGGGCTCCGCGGCAATTTTATGCGACCGGAAGCGGAGGCCAAGGCTCGCTTCGAAGTGGGACAGCAGGTCCGCGCCCGAAATATGAATCCGGTGGGCCACACTCGCTTACCCCGATACGCGAGAGGCAAAAAGGGCGATGTCGTCCGCTGCCACGGCATCTTCGTATTCCCGGATACAAACGCGCATTTTCTGGGCGAGCAACCGCAGCACTTGTATTCGGTTCGTTTTGCGGCGCGGGAGTTGTGGGGAGAGGACGCCTCGCCGCGCGATTCTGTTTACATCGATTTGTGGGATAGTTACCTCGATCATGCCTGAATTGCCATCCGACCCCGGCCAGCTCGCCGCTTTGCCCTCGCTTCCTCGCGACCAAGGCGGTCCCGTCTTTGCTGAGCCCTGGCAAGCCCAGGCCTTTGCGCTGGCCGTGCGGCTTTCCGCTCAAGGCTACTTCACCTGGAAAGAGTGGGCGGCCGTGCTGGCCGATGAACTCAAGTCCGCGGCGGATCGTGGCCACCCGGACGACGGCTCCGCCTACTACGAACACTGGCTGGCTGCGCTCGAACGTCTCGTGACTGCGAAAGGACTCTCCAATCCAAACGAGATGCTGGCTCGCAAACAAGCCTGGGCCGACGCCTATCGACACACACCGCACGGAAAACCTGTCGATCTGCTGAAAGGATCCGACTAGCTTTCGCTTCGGCCCTTTTTGGCGATAGGTATGGTTTCTCTTTATCTCTGATCTCCTGTCTCGCATCTTCCTCGGCTGCGCTCCCCAGACATTCCTGAACGAGGCCGGACAAGCCGCGAAGTTTGTTCATTAGGACCGCACCATAGCGAAGTCTCGCCTATTGCACAAGATATGCCAATATGGGAATATAAATGAACGGCGAGAGCGCGAACAAGACTGATAGCTTCCACGCGATCACGGGCTCCAACGGCGCAAGTAATGTGTGTGCTGGCGGCGAAACAGAACAAGCCGGTCGGCGGGTAGCCATGTGTCCCCTCTGTAAGACGGTCGGGGGCGCCACTTCGACCGGCGGCATCTCCGCGCTGGACCTGCGCGGGTTCCACGTAACAACCACGAACCATGAACGAACCACAAGAACCACTAACCAGGAGAGAGGAATGGACAGCAACAAGCACACCCAAACGAACATGAGCACGCCACCGATTGTGTCGCCCGAGGAGTGGGAGGCTGCGCGCCGGCAACTGCTGGTGAAGGAGAAGGAACTGACTCGCGCTCGTGACGCGCTGGCGGCCCAGCGTCGGCGCATGCCGTGGCTGGCCGTCGAGAAGCAGTATGCCTTCGACGGGCCTAAGGGCAAAGCGAGCCTGCTTGACTTGTTCGACGGGCGCCGGCAGCTCATCGTCTACCGCGCTTTCTTCGAGCCCGGTGTCTTCGGTTGGCCCGAGCATGCCTGCCGCGGTTGCTCCCTGTGTGCCGACCAAGTCGCCCATCTCGCCCATCTCAACGCCCGCGACACCACCCTCGCGTTCGTCTCACGCGCGCCGCAGACCGACATCGAGCGCCTGAAAGGGCGTATGGGTTGGAAGATGCCGTGGTACACCATCACCGACAGCTTCGATGCTGACTTCGGAGTGCACGAGTGGCATGGCCACAACGTGTTCTTCCGCGACGGCGAGAGCGTCTTTCGCACTTACTTCATCAACAACCGCGGGGACGAGGCGATGGGGAGCACCTGGAGCTATCTCGACGTCACTCCGTTCGGGCGCCAGGAGGAGTGGGAGGATTCGCCGCAGGGCTATCCCAAAACCCCGCCGTACAAGTGGTGGAACTGGCACGACGAATACGCCGCCGCGCCGCCCGACCCGAGGTGGGTTAAGGTGGTGGACAACGCACAGGCGACGTGAAACCGCGACGGCGGGATCATATCAGGAACTGCTTAGGATGCAGTAATCCCACTACGCTCTAACGCCGAAAGCCGTCTTCTCAGCTTCGAGCGCGTTCACGAACTTCTAAGGGTATCCATTCGACCCTTCTGTTGGCCTGAGGGATGATGGGTGCCCGCCAATATCCGGCCGAGGCTGGCCCCAGGTAAACATCACGCTCCGCTTGCGCGAGGGGCTTCCACCGCTATGAAACTCATTCGTAGCGTAATGCCTCGAGCGGGTCGACCTTGGTAGCTCGTCGCACGGGCACCCAGCATGCGAGCAGCGCTACTCCCGCGAAGAATGCACCCACGACGATCAGCGTCATCGGGTCGTTAGGCTGCACCTCAAACAGAAAAGTCCTCAGTACTCTGGACAAGACAATCGCCAGCACCATACCCGCGAATATTCCGCTGACGATCAAACGAAATCCTTCGCCGAAGATGAGGTTCCGAATGTCCTTTTGTTGCGCACCAACCGCTACGCGAATCCCCAGCTCACGGCGTCTCGAGGCGACCGACAGCGCAAGCACTCCGTAGATGCCCACCAGCGTCAGCATGCTCCCCACCACCGCAAAGCCGACCAGCAACTGCATCGCGAACGTTCGCGATGCCAGAGAATCGTCGCGAATCTGTGCCAGGGTCTTCGGGTGTTCGATGGCGGCCGTAGGATCCACTGCGCGCAGTTCACGTTCCACTGCAACCATAACCGTCCGTGGGTCCGCCGCTGTGCGAATCACCAGGTGCTTCGAAAACGCAGTCGCCTGCCACAACGACAAATAAATTTCCGGGGACGCCGCTTGCGTCAAATCATCGGTTCGTCCATTAGAGACCACGCCCACAATTTCCGTAGCCGGCTTGTCCCGGCCGTTCGGCCAAATCTTCCGCCCAATTGCATTGCCATGAGGAAAGTACCGATCCGCAAAAGCCTGGTTGACGATCGCCACATTTGCTGCCTTACCATCATCGTTCGAACGAAACGCCCGTCCGCCGAGCATAGGCAATCCCATCAGCTTGAAGTAGTCCTCGGTCACAGCGCGCAAGGGCAGCGCGGTCTTGTCGCTCTCCTTCACCGCCGGAGGCTGCCCTTCAATTTCCATCGTCGCCGGCCAATTGTTTCCCGTCAGCGGCACTCCCCACGCGAAGGCCGCGTATTGCACCCCGGGAATGGCCTGGACCCGTTGCAAGGCCTGCTTGTGAAAATTGGTCCACTCGGCAAAACTCCGAACCTCTGTAACACTCATGGTTAAGATGTGGCTTGTGTTGTAACCCGAGGGGACTCTTGCAATATTGATCATCGTGCGAATCAGCAAGCCGGCCCCGACCAGCAGCGCTAGAGTGAGCGCTGTTTGGGCGATGGTGACCCCGCGCAGAAGCCGACGCTCCCCGAGTCCCGCTGTACCTTTCGGGCCGGCATCCTTCAGCACCTCCATCGGATCCAGCCGAAACGCCCGCACCGCCGGAAAAACAGCCGCCAATATCGATGCCAGCACCGCCGCACCCAAACCCCATGCCAGCACCGCCCATCCGGATGTCACATTATCCAGGCGCGGAATTGCATGTCCCGCAATCAGCTTGAACACCTTCACGATGCCAACCGCGAGTCCCACACCGAAGACCCCACCCAGAAGCGCCAGCAACATGCTTTCAACTGAAACCTGGCGCAAAAGCGCGATGCGTCCCATACCCATCGCGCTGCGCACCGCATACTCCTGCTGACGTTGTAGCCCGCGCACCAAAAGCAGAGCAGCAGCGTTGCCGCAACCAATCAGCAGCACCAGCGCGGCCGCACCCAGCAGCGGGAACAAAATGTTTCGGCCGTCTTGATTCATTTCGTTAGTCAGGGTTTGCACTTCCGGCCGGAAACCCTCAAATTGTTTCTCTGCTTGTGCCTCCCGCGCCGTCAGCACCGCCAGCTCGCCTTGCCCTTGCTGAGGCGTCACGCCATCCTTCAGTCGCGCCACCACATTCCAATCCGGATCTTTCATGTATTTCGGGTTGGGGTCGGCAGGACTCCAGAAATCCACCAGCGCGTTCACGTTGTAATTCGGCTCCTTTGCCGCCCCCGGCGAAGGCAGGAACCGAACGCCCGGCGGCATCACGCCGATGATCGTGGGCGGCACATCCCACCGGCTGATACGAACCGTTTTGCCTAGGATGTGCGGATCGCCGTTGAACGTCCGCTGCCAGAATTCGTACCCCAGAAGAATCACCTTTACGGGTCCCTGACCGAAGTCCTGCTCAGCAAAACCGCGCCCAACCACGGGACGCAATCCCATGATAGGCAGATAATCCCTGGTCACCGCCATGCCCTGGATCGATTGACTGCCGTCATTGCGGATCAGGAAATTGAACTGCCAAAAATACCCGGCAATGCCCGCAAATGACGTCGCTTGCTTTTGCCATTCCATCCATTGTTCAGAGGGCCAGCCGCGCGGGTTTTCCTCTTTTTGCCCGTCCGCGCGTGCCCGCTGCACCAGCACCAGCTGCTGCGGCTTCTTGTAGGGTGGCGGCGTCAACAGCACGCCCTGAATCAAACTGAACACCGCGGAAGTCACCCCGATCCCCAGCGCCAGGGTGAGGATCGCGATCAGGCTAAAGCCGGGTTGTTTCAAAAACATCCGAATCGCAAATCGCAGGTCTCGTCTCATTTTTCCCCACCTCGATTCTGGGAATAACAATTTCAGGACGCGCTATACCTGAAACGCTTCTGACCCCCCGTTTGTTCCCATCCTATGGCTTGGACGAGTAAACCGCACACCAGGGAGAGGGAACTCGGCAGCACACGATTTGTCGCATCGGGATCTTATCGTGCAACCATAATGCTTCTAGCGCGGACTCTTCGCAGTCTGGAGTGTAACGCGTGGCAGCAATGGACCATATTCGCTGGCAGGTTTGGACCTTACTGTGCCGCGTGGTGCTTCTTAAAGAGATGTCTGGAGATGTCAGGCCAGAATTCGACGAACTCCGCGCCGATAACGCCTTCTGCGGTAACCGTGAGCGCCCCGTCTGCTGTCTGCTCAACGCCCCGATCCGCAGCAGGATAATAAGCATTAGAAATGCCCCCGGAGATGAAGTTGCCCAACACATTGGCGTAGTTTGGTCCCCATGAACCATTGTCGCGTCTACACCAAACGGTGGTGGCTGCGGAGTAGAGAAAGCGATGCGTGAAGGTGCCAGAGCCAAGACGAAAGTAACGCGGATCTTCCTTGAAGACGATGGGAAGGATAGCATTGCCCCAGAGATTGCCGTCCGCGGTGTCGAGATAAGACGCACCAAAGCGTTTGAAATAGCCCTCGGCGCCTTGCCCGAATCCAGGATTGGTATTCCGCGCCTGACTGAGACCGGCGACAAACCCGTCTGCGACGAAAACGAATGGATCGACAGAGCTCTTATACATAAGGTGGAACTTCTGTCGTGGAGAAAGACTCGGCACACCGGCAGAGCTCTCGACCGTGTTGAAGTTTGGCACCACCCCTAGAATGCGCTGGTGCTCTTCTTGCTTCAACACATCCTCTGAAGTCACACCTGTCTTGGCTGTCGTTCGGGGAAAGAGCGGGCCGTTGCCCTTCGAGGTTCCTTCCTGTTGGGGAACGGGAGCAGCAGGCAAAGGGGGAGCTCCCGGCGCCCCTCGAACTTGTGCCCATCCTTCGGCCGGCGCCATCAATGTTGCCGCGAAAGCGGCTCCTCGAAGCAGACGCAGGGTCGATGGAAATCCTGCACTACTTGAGGTTTCCTTCCTGCGTGGTCGACGGCTTTGTCTTCCCGGACCGCGATGATCGCCCTTTGGCTGTTGCTGCCGGAGATACTGCCACAATTCGAAGCAAAGGAGGAATGGGAAGGAAGGACTAAGGTAGGCGGTTCTCACAATTCCCCAGAGTTCGGCCACGGGCGCGACCAGACCATTGAACGCACGGATGCCCACCAAACGAAAAGCAAAAGGTCCCATGTTCTCCACTGTCGCCACGAAACAGACGAATGCCGCAGAACCCGGCCTCTGCGTTAAAAGGGTCTATGACGAAGGTGTCGTCCACACCTCCCCATCGAGACAGACGGAAAGGCGCGTCAATGGTTGCACAGAAGGCGCACAATGATAGGTTTCGAGTGGCTATCTTTAGGTCTTACGGTTATCGTTCGGCCAACGTTGGAGCCCCGGGCCGGCCCCGGAAATTTATCTACGAGGCTCTTCGTTGACAACTACGAAGTACTTCGTATATGGTTCGTTCATGAAGATTCGCAAAGTTAATTTGCCCAAGCCGACTGAGGGGGAACTGGAGCTGCTTCGCGTGTTATGGGTCAAGGGTGAAGCCACGGTCCGAGAGCTGCATGACGCGGTCAGCCGGGAACGGCCGCTGGGGTACACGACGGTGTTGAAGTTACTGCAGATCATGACGGAGAAGGGGCTCGTACTGCGCACGGAGGTCGGTAGAGCGCATGTGTACCGTGCTACGGCAAGTCAGGAAGATACACAGAGCCAGCTGCTAAAAGATTTGAGCGAGCGATTGTTCTCAGGCTCTGCCACGCAGCTTGCCATGCACGCACTGACAATGGAGCCCGCTACCAGCGATGAGTTGAAAGAGATTCGGAAGCTAATTGACCGGAAGCAGGAGAAACAATGAATCATCACTTGGAATCTCTGGGCTGGACCCTGGTGAATTTTTCCTGGCAAGCGGCAGGGATCGCGCTCGTCTATTGGCTTGCCGACACTTTGCTTTCGAAGGCGCGCAGCCAAACCCGCTATGTACTGGCGCTCGCGGCCTTGCTCCTGATGCTTTCGAGCGCGCTGGCAACGCTCGCCTATCAGGAGACGCGCAGCCACGGCGAGCTGTCTTTGCCCGGCGCCCTTTCGCACCCCGCGGCGGTGACGCTCGGATCAAGCATCTCCATCGATCTCTCACCATGGCCGGCACTGAGTACAGCCGGTGGTGCAACCCAGCCGGCGTGGTTGCGCGTGTCTCAACTGCTGCCTTGGCTGGACATGGTGTGGCTGCTGGGTGTGGCAGGTCTTTCGACACGAACCATCGGCGGATGGCGCCTTATTCAGCGGTTGCGCCGTAGCGCGCTGGCGGACGCTCCTGAAGACGTCCACGCGAGCTTTGCCCGGCTATGCAAACGGCTGGGGATAAAGCGGCCGGTCGGTCTTCGTATTTCCGCGCACCTGCAAGGGCCGCTGGCGATGGGAATTGTGCGCTCGTTGGTAATACTGCCTGCGTCTGCGCTTATGGCTCTGAGCCCGGAACAGTTGGAGGCGGTGTTGGCGCACGAGCTGGCTCACGTGCGCCGTGCCGATTATTTCTGGAACCTGGTTCAGACCATGGTCGAAACCCTATTCTTCTTCCATCCCGCGGTGTGGTGGCTGGGCCGCAGGTTACGTCAGCAACGCGAGCTTTGCTGCGACGATGTGGCCGTCGAATCGTGCGCCGACCCTTTGCTATACGCGACCGCACTGTTGCGCCTGGAAGAGCGTCGCAGGCAGCGGCTAAAACTGGCCATGGCGCTGGATGGACACGGGCCATGGTCTGGTCTTCGCGAACGGATCGCGCGCATCCTCGGTGAGACTGCCGGCGAGCAGCGCCCACGCGACCTTGTTCCCATACCGCTGGCTGCAACCTGCGCCGTGTTCTTGCTTATACCCTTGCCTGCACCCCAAATCTTCGCAGGAATGCGGAAGACCATGCAGGCGCCTGCGGTTTCTTTGCCGGTAGCATCTACGATAGCCCCGGCGACGATAAGTCTTCCTGCCCCTGCTGCATCGCACGCCGCGTCCCAGAGTCTGCCTACGTCGCGGAACACGCCAGTTGCTCCGAAGGCGTCGCTTGTGGCTGTCGCAAGGGAGGGTGCCGGAAAAAGCGCGGAGTATGTCGCCGTGGCAGTTGGTTCAGAAGGCGAGCAACAACCCGCGACGCCCGATGCATCCGCGCACAAGACGGACTACATCGATAGGATGCGCACCGCCGGCTATGACTTAGATACAGATAAGTATGTCGCCATGAAGGTGCAGGGCATCACCCCCGAATACGCGCAGGAGATGGCAAAGGCTGGTTTCGGCAAACCTTCCGCGGATGAACTCATTGCCATGAAGGTCCAGGGCATTACGCCTGAGTACGTGTCTGAGCTGCACGCCGCGGGCGTACAACCCAGCAACATCGGTGAGCTGATTTCTTATCGCATTTTCCAGGTTACGCCGCAGTTTATCGCGGGTATGAAAGCTGCCGGCTTCGACGCAATTCCCCCCGGAAAGCTGATTGCACTGCGTGTACAGGGGGTGACCGCGGAATACGCCAGGACGGTGCAGCAGCAGTATCCGAACGCCACCATCGATGAGTTGATTCAGCTTCGCATCTTCCATATCGACGATGCGTTTATCGCTGCCGCCAAACGCCATGGCTTTAATTCGCTTTCGATCGAAAAACTCGTGCAACTGCGTATCTCCGGCGTGCTGGCCGATGATGACACGGGGGCAAAATGACAAGGACCGGCGGCGTTCTTCTTATCGCTCTCGCGACTGTCTTCACTTGCTTGTTTCTGCAGGCGGAGGAGCACCTTCGAACGCTTACCGGATCGTGCAGCGTCTCTGCTACGGCGAATTCGGCTGAGGTGGATCTTCGCCTGGAGAGGGAAGAGTGCGGAGGCAATGGAAACTGTGGTTCTACGCAGACTCATGAGCCGGTCAGCGCGTTCCTCGGCTTCGCCCTGGCCGATCTGCAGCGCGAGGGTGCGCATGTGGACGCCGTACTTCGCGCCGAGCCGGGCACGATTACCTGTTCGGGCGCCGTACACGACGGCAGGTTGAGCGGCGCCTTCCGATTCGTTCCCGACGCGGCATTTGTTGACCGCATGACGGAGATGGGATATCGCGATCTTGATGCGGAAAAGCTCCAGGCCTACACCCTGTTTCGTATTGGGATCGCCTGGGTTCGTTCGCTGCAGTCCGCGGGAGTAAGCGGTCTTGATTCGGGAAATCTCATTGCGCTGCGTATTTTCCAGGCAGATAGCGACTATATCCATAGCCTCAATGCCCTTGGTTACCCCACTCCGGATGCGAGCAAGCTGATTGCGCTGCGTGTGCACCGGGTCGACCCGGAAGAAGTGAAACAGATTCGGGCCATGGGCTATCAGCCCACACTGGACGAGCTGATCCAGATGCGCATTCTCCAGGTCACGCCGGACTTCATCCATCGTATGCAGACCAGGGGACTCACCAACCTGACCATCAGCAAGCTGGTGCAGATTCGCATCTTCAAATTGGCAGAGTAAGCCGGGTTTCCTGGAAATTGGTACTCGAAAGCGTCGCCGGTAATCAGCGGGCTAGGCGCCGCATTCTCACCACGAGCTTTCGGTCGAAGCTTCCTACGCGTAACGGAACCCCCGGGTGCCCCATATCTGCCCGGTTTTGGCAGATGTGGGATACCGCGGTGTCTACCGGCCATTCCATCCCCCCAACCAATCTCGGTGGGTGGCCCATTCAAGCCGTACGGCGCCTTCCCCGCCTGTCCGGCCTCCCGTGGAGCGTGCCGTGGGGCTTGAGTGGTAAGGAGCCATCACCCACAACTAGCGAGCGGGTGGCCCATTCAGGCCGTACTGTGGCTTGAGTGGGTAAACAACTGTCCGAACTAGTTAGCCCTTGGGTTCTCAATCATCTGGTCGCGTCCTGGGCGCTCTCCCCAATGACGTCGTACTGGGACTCTTTCGCGCCCGTCCGGACATGCACATGCTTCCCATCGTTCCAGACCGCCACCGTGGCGCCTGCCGGTTGTTTCCAGAGAGATTCGTGATGAGGCCATGTCCCGTAAGGTATCAGCGTGTAGACTGTTTCCCCGGCTTTCACGGTGTAGACCAAAGCTTCCGCGTCATGACAGGTGGTCATGCTGCTACCGTACCCAATCCCATTGCAGTTCATGCGGACAGATTCCGCGTGAGTTTCCTGAAAAATGGCGTCCTGATATCTCGAGTCGGACCTGTCTTTGGCCGACGCTGCGCAGCAGAGGACGAGCGTGACTAAGAGAGTTTTCACGTGGAAACCTCCTGCCACTTCTACATGGCCGGAGACGAACCGGGCTCTAGCACTTTTGACTCATTACTTCTGTATCTTCCCTGGCTGAAAGCGCGGAGACAAGTGAAACGCGCCCTGGCAGGTTGCGGAAAAACTCATGTTTTGTATCACGGCACGACTTTACAGGCTGCGGAAAAACTCTGGTTTTTGAAGGGTACGGTCTTCAGACCGTACATAAATGCTTGAAAAGCAGGACTGGCTTTAGCCGCTGAGGGAAACATTTCCATCCCTTTCTGACTTTTTCCGCACCCTGTTTAGTCGTGGCCTCATGATTGAGAATAGGTCGGGCTTTAGTGTCCGCGTGAGAACCGCGAGTTCCGAACCGCCTAGCTCCGGAAGATAAGTCCCGAAGGGACGCCTGAAAGTCAATCTTGTCCAAATTGGTGGTGGGAGCCCCCGCATTTATGCGGGGGTAGGAGCGCTTGAGCGCTCCGTGAAAGAGTCTCGACTCGGACCGCGCGCCTTAGCGCTGGCAATGCCAAAGCCTCATGAGTCCCTGCGTGAGAGAACCGCAGAAGAGAGCCCATCTGCTCCCTGGGCCCCGGAGTCCGGGGTCAAACCTCAGCTCAGCCCGGCAGGGCTCGGGGTATCGATGGCGCTGTGGGGCTTGAGTGTTGGGTGGCCCATTCAAGCCGTACTGTGGCTTGAGTGGGCAAACAACCGTCCTAGTTAGCCCTTGGGCTGTCAATCATCTGGTCGCGTCCTGAGCGCTCTCCCCAATGACGTCGTACTGGGACTCTTTCGCGCCCGTCCGGACATGCACATGCTTCCCATCGTTCCAGACCGCCACCGTGGCGCCTGCCGGTTGCTTCCAGAGAGATTCGTGATGAGGCCACGTCCCGTAAGGTATCAGCGTGTAGACTGTTTCCCCGGCTTTCACGGTGTAGACCAAAGCTTCCGCGTCATGACAAGTAGTCATGCTGCTAGGTAGTGTCAGGGACAGGGGAGTGTCGGGGACCCTTCTGGCCCCCTTTCCCCATCAGGCAGCTTATTTCACTGAGGGGCTGTCATCCGCTTTTAGATCGCCCAACACGTATTGAATCCCAGCTCGAAGGTGTTCCAGCATTGGCGTCATGGCATATACGCGATCACTGTGGCCGTGCCCCTCGTAGAACACTCGCCCCTTGCCCTCGCGGCGAATATAGCTCAAGGCATAATCGCCATCGGTGCGCGGATTGGCTTCCTTCGCCTTATCCTGTGCACTCATCTTGTCGTAGTCGATGCTCGTCAACACATGCACGTTCCGGCGCGAAAACGATTCCTGCACGAATGTATAGGTCTCGTCGTGGATCTCGAACTCCTTGCCATGGAACATAGCCGTCAAGGGACTATTCGGATCATCGATCTTGACATAAATCAGTTGCGGATCGGGCCAGTGAAATTTGAAGTAACCGCCAATCAGCTTGTTGAACTCCGGCCATTGCTGCACCGGTTTCGATTCCTCGCTTAGACGGTGCATGTCCGGCGGCGGCAACAAAGAATTGAAGTGCGCCACAAAATCGGCGCGGGTGACCTTTCCCGTATTGCCTGTATCCAACTTTTGGAACCAATCGCCGGCGAGGGCGGACCACTCCTGCCGGCTGACGGTATCGTCACTATCCTTGTTCGCTCCCGTATAGAACCGGTCAGCTAAAACCACCGCCGCTCTGCTCACTCCTGGGCTGCCGCTCTTCACGGCGGCCTCACTCGCCAGGCAATCGGTGTGATAGGAGTCTGACGCCGCGTGGATACCGGCGATGCCTTTGCCGCCTCTCACAAAACTCAGGAACGCCGCGCGCCGCGCGGCCGTCACTGCGGGATCCGGATCGTCAAGGAAACACGCAGTCGTGCTGTCCAGAAAAATAGCGTCGTATTTCTTGAGGTTCTCGGTGTTGATATCCGCCGCGTCGTAACTGACCGTCGTGGTCCATAAACCGCCCTGGTTTCCTAGCTCTTCCACCGCCTTCGCAGCCAGCGGGATGGAGGCATGCACGAACCCGCCCGCGCCCGTATGCGCCATCACCAGTACCTTGCGCGGGTGCATCGGCTTCACCCCGGGGGTCGTGGGTAACGCGGCCATCATCGCGTCCACCGCAGCCTGCGGTGCGGGGAACGGCGTCGAATTGCCCACCGGGTTGAAAGTGCCGGATTGCCCGGGCTTGACCGCGGGCGGCGCAGGCAGCACTTTGCTGATTCCCGCCAAAATCTGAGCCTCTGTCAGGGTCCCGCTATGAGTGGTGTCCCATGCGCTAAACCAGGAGTTGAAGCCGGATTCCAGCTCGGCCCGTGTCAGTGTCCCATCGTTGTCGGGATCCAGAGCATTAAATAGCGCCTGGGCATTCCGCCCACCCTCCGGTCCCTGCGCCTGTAAGCTCGCGATGCCAGTCGCGATCAGGACAGCAGAGCCGGCCCAAATACATGTCGTTCCGATGATTCCGGTTTGTCTCATAAAATCCGCCCGAATGAGTCTATCGCGGATGCGGTCTTCGAATCAGGACAAATTCTCTCTATCATTTCGGCATCGGAATCGACACCGCCTTACCAGCGCCGCGTTCGGCGATCCAGATCGTGTCTCCCGCGGGCTCGACTGCGGTAGGTGTCTTGAGTCCTTCCTTGATGACCCTGACGCTGGCCTTATCGCCATTCACAGTAATCACGGCAATCTTACCGTTGCCATTCTCAGCAAGGAGCAGCTTGCCATTGGAGGCGCGCATGCCATCCGGCCCTTTCACAGGCTGATCCATCCAGAGATCGACCGGTTGTCCGGCCTTACCGGCAGCGTCCACCGGGACACGGTAAAGATTGTTCGAGAACACATTGTTGACATACAGCGTGCCGTTCAGAAAGGTGATCCCGTCAATGCCGTAGAGCGCGTGATCTTCCAGGAAGAGGTCGGCAGTGGTGGCGCCGGCCGGCAGCCTGTAGATTTTGCTGTTAATGGTGTCGCTGATGTAGAGCGCCTTGTCCGGTCCAATCGAGAAATCGTTGCAGACACTATTGTCCCCGGGCAGGTTCCAACGGAGCTTTTCGGCGCCGGTGGAGAGATCAAAGCCCCTTAGGGCCGTATGCCGCTTTGCCGGCGTTGTGCCTGGCACTGGGGTTAGCTGACACGCCCACAACGTGTTGGTAGGCGCATCGGCAAGCATGCCGAAGAAGAAGGTGCCGGCGCCTTCAGCGCTGGCGTCGACGAACTTCTCAACCGTGGTCGAGCCCGGGCGCACCTTGTAGATGAACGGGGTGCTCGCGCTGCCGACGATCAGTATTCCACCCGGGGCGACAGTCAAGCTCTCTGGCTGGGATTTGTCGTCAACGATGAGAATTTCAGCGGCAGACGCAGCCTGTACAAGGCCCGTCAATAAGGCGACGCAGGCGGCAAGCCGTCGCGCACGTAGATTGGGCATAGTCAAATCTCCTCTCTTTGACCTTCAACGCAGAACCCATTACGAATCGATGATTCCTGCCAAACCAGTAGCTTTGGAGACACGCTCCAGATTAGCAGCCCGTGGCTCTTTTTCTGTCGCGCTTATGGCGCCCGGCTGACCGAGGTCAACCGCCCAATCATATAATTCCCGCATGTCAGCCCTTCGCCTCGTGCCCATCGCCCTCTTCTTCACTACACTGGCGGTCGCGCAGCAAACCCTCTCGTTTCCGACCGGAGACGGCGGACGAGTCTGCGCTGATCTCTATGGACAAGGGACCCGCGCGGTCGTACTCGCTCACGGCGGCAGATTCAACAAGGAGAGTTGGAGGGAGCAGGCTGAGGACCTGTCATCGAAGGGATTTCGAATCCTGGCTATCGATTTTCGCGGGTTCGGCTGTTCGACCGGTCCTGGACAGTCGGACTTTGATCATGCTCCCTTTGCAAACGACGTGCTTGCCGCGGTTCGCTACATGAAAGCGAATGGCGCCAAAACGGTCTCCGTGGTTGGGGGGAGCTTTGGCGGATCGGCAGCCGGCGATGCTTCGATTGAGTCGGCGCCAGGTGAAATTGACGGAATCGTATTTCTCGGCGCGGCGCCCAACCTGCCCGCGGAAAAGTTGAAGTCAAGGACCTTGTTCATTGTCGCGCGCGAGGACACCAGTGGCAGTGGCCCAAGGCTACCTGGCATCCGTGCGCAATACGAAAAGGCTCCTCAACCGAAGGAACTAATCGTTCTGGATGGTTCTGCCCATGCTCAGTTTTTGTTCCAAACAGACCAGAATTCTCGAGTCATGCAGGAAATCGTGCGATTTCTATCAATGCCGTAGCCGCTACCCCAATGGAGACCAACCAATGAGCACGATCATCGAACAGACCCTGACGCAGGCCGTAAAGCTCGCTGGGAAGACTGGAATACTGCAAGACTTCGGTACTGGAACGACAAAGACCAAGATCCTTTGTTTCTATGCGAACGTCTCCGTAGTCGGACTCAGACAGCCTGACGGTACCGTGGACCTCTATGCCATCAGTGCGGCTGATACCGCCGAGCAGATGGCTGCCAAGATGGACAAACCCTGGAAGACGCTTGAAGCGCAGATCCACTAAGGCAGACCTGGCAGGCTGCGGAAAACTCTGGTTTTTGAAGGGTCCGGGCTACCTCGCCGCAGCGAGCATTAGCCCGGACATGTCCAGGACGGAAAGGTTTATGCCGCTCTGGAATGTCGCTCGATGATATTGGGCGCGGTTGCATTTTTCGCCTACGCGTACTGCTATACCAGCGGCCCACTTACTTCTATTGCCGGGGTAATGACCGGGAGAGGCTTAAAAGGTTTTGCGGTGGTACGTGTATCAGACCGCGACGTGGGCTGTCGATATCAGAGATGAGAAGAAACGTGATGGATACAAAAAGGGGCAGAACGAAGAGAATGCTGCTTTTTACACGATTGCTGCGCCCACCGTATCCCACTAACATGTTGCTGCAGATGGCTATTGCAATCATTAAACCCCACGCGGCGGTTGGGATGCGGTTCCACAATGCGGCTTGGGTGTACCCCTGCGAATTCAACACGTCGTTCATGCCCGCAACGGCAAGAGCGCTGACGGGCGTTGGTTGGGCCAGGGCCGGCGTCTGAACCGCCGTCCACATATCCGCCTGTAGCTTATCGGTGTCGTCATCGATCTGGTGACGTGCAGATCGGTCAGTGATTTGGAAGAACGAAATGCGTAGATCGAGATATTTTGTCAGCAGCCCACGCACGCGAACAGCATCGGACGGAGGCAACAATCCTGCACGGACAAATTCGGTTCCAATTGCATTAGCCTCTGCTTCTTCATAATTCCTGCGCAGATCATAGCGGCCGATCGCCATTGAGAAGCTGAACCCAATGATCAGGCCAAGCAGAGTCAGGGTGGCGGCCTGCACAAAGCCAAAATCTTCGCGGTCGTCGTCATGCAAGGGGTGCAGGCGGCGCACGAACGCCCCAATACGCGCCGAGAGCCACAGCACGAGTATGGAGAGCAGGAAAAAGGGAATTGGATAGTTGAACATAAGCGTCGTCCTCCGGAAGCTCAAATCTAATCTATGCGGCTGGTCAGGGGTGATAAGTGCCTGCAAAGTCGTGCCGGTAAATTCCCCAGCCGGAGAGACGGAGAGACCAGGGCGGGCAAGTTGCGGCGCCATCGCCTTCATGCGATCCAGCGCGAATGCAGCCTGGAAATACAACGGCTGCTCGCTCCACAGGGTTCCGTCGTTATCGAAGACCGCGATCCGATCTTCGGGTTTGACGAAGCGAGGGTCGCCGGCCGTCGTCACGCCGCGGACAAAATCGAGGATGCTTTGCTTCGTGGAACCATCGTTCCAGCAGGGAAGTGGATCACTGCCTGCCATGTAAATGCACCCGCGATAGAGGTTGTGTGGCCTTTGTAGCGGGATCAGGCTACCCGGTCCCCAGCCGCCGGAATACTAGCAAAACTACGAGGACTGGAGCTACCCGTTGGGGGTCCTAAGCAAGAGCAATTTTGAAGTGCCTGACAAGTCGTTAGCCTTGATCGAAAATGCCTCGGGGCAGGATGCTGAGGGAGCGCGCCTTTCTGGCGCTTCCAATGGAGAACCTACGACTTTTGCCAGTTCCCAGATTTGCCTGGCGTCCTCTACATTCGTGGCAGGTGCTATTGCAAACGATTTTCATGGTGAGACGCTCCCAGTCCGTAAGGCGAGTTCATTCCTAAGAGTTGAGATTGTGTTTAGGGCGAACTGGGCTGCCATTCAGCGGAAGACCCGTCGCCAGGACTCCGCATCGCAACCAAAAATATCGCAGATACTTGCAGCCCAAAAGGTCATGAATTCGATTCTGGTAAGTATTTCAATCTTCGTCGTGCTCTTCGGTGGAGCGTTCGCCGGCATGGGTCTTCGGCGCGTTCTGCCCGAGAATCAGTTACGACCTGAGGCAAAGGAGATCATTAGACTGGCCACTGGCCTCCTGGTGACCATGACGGCCCTGGTCCTTGGGATTCTCGTGTCTACCGCGAACTCTTCCTACCAGGCTCGAGAGAACCAGCTTACGGAAATGGCGTCACAGTTTGTCGTTGTCGATCGCCTGTTGGGAAACTACGGGCCGGAGGCGCGGGCAGAACGTGAAGAACTGCGGAGGCTGGCGGCGAATGGTCTCGAACGCATCTGGCCGAGCCAGGCATCCCGAAAATCGCAGCTGAGGCCCAGGGACGACAGCCAGTTATTCTATGAGCGATTGCAGATGCTAACGCCCAGGAACGACACGCAAGCTTCGGTCAAGGCGGCGGCTATTTCCGCGGCTCTTGGTATACGACACACTTATTGGTTGATGTTCCTCGGGTCCGAGCAAAGCGCTCTCTCAACTCCTCTGCTGGTGGTGGTGGTTGCGTGGCTGGCCTGCATCTTCATCAGTTTCGGTCTTTACGCTCCGCTCAATCACACGGTGATCGTGACACTAGCCTCCTGCGCCAGCGCGGTTGCTGCTGCCGTCTTCCTCATCATGGAAATGTATACGCCATTTGGCGGACTAATGAGAATTTCCTCTTTACCGCTTCGCGACGCATTGATCCGGATGGGACCCTGATCTCTCACGCAGACTCTTTAACCCCTGCGGTGTTGCTGTCCCGCCCGCTACAGAGTTTTCCCCCAGCACATTAGGGCGTGTAGATCACTCCATCAATCTCGACCTTCGAGCACCAAAAACAGAAGCGAACGTTTCTATTTGGCGCGAGGTCGGTTAGATCCAGCCGTCGCCAGTAATGAACACCTGCACGGCAAAGGAGGCCGGCTACAGCGCTCGCTTCATGCTCTCTGTTAGGCCACAGCCGCGCTAACGAAATTGCCAATTCGGCGTCGGAAGAGCTGTGATCGCTATGGATTCTGATATTCAGTCCTTCTTCGGGGGACGGAACCTGGAAGTATTTACAAATGGTCCTGAACTCCGTTTCTGTTGTACTGGCGAAATAGAGACCTTCCGGTTTCCGGTCGTTGCGGACCAGGAGACGACGCAGACACTCCTCTTCGTCAACGTCCAGGAAGTGGAGAATATGAGGCCTCCCGGCTCCATCGGACAAATTACGAGCCCATGTACGTTCATCCACCCTGTTCCCTGCGAAATCAAGGACAACGCTGACTCCAGCTCTCAGCATGTCCATGATGAGAGGACCCATAACGGACCGGCACCGCCGGGACCACTTCAGATAATCATCAAAGGATGAGATCCCATCAGATAGCTTCAAGAGCCACACATCCTCCGAGATCAGGACCGCGTGATACTCGGCAGCAAGTTCGCGGGCGAGGGTCGTCTTGCCTGCAGCAAGCCGTCCTGAAATGAAGTGTAAGATCCCTTGCTGCATCGTGATTCCAACCTTTACGAATCGACCTTGGGTTTCCGGGCCTTAAATGGTAGCTGCCTATAAGCCCAAACTTCAATCGCGTTTCGTAATGGCCTCGTCTCCTGCAGGCAAGGTCGCCTCTGCCCTTAGGGGTCACCGAAATGGCCCAGCTTCCTTCGCGAACTGCCGAACGCTGAACGATATTGGAAGCCCAACCACGAGCATATGCACGACCAGCCCTTGAACTAAGTCACGATACTGGTAGGGCCCACTTGCGTGAAGGGCAGAAAGCGGGAGAACAATCAGGCGCATCACTAGTTCTACCGCTGCGCCGAAGAACAGGCCGCAGACTAGGGGGTATTCGGTTAAGAATGGCAATTTGCGACTTGCTGCGAAATAAGTGGCCGCCGCCGAGAGGAGCATCCCGGCGATGAGACCGCCCGCTGCGATTGCCAGAACAGCTTTCCACAATTTTGCGGCGACCCGTGCATTGCAGACGTCCAGCCGGTTTCAGTGGCAGCCCTCGATCAATAGAATTGCTTTGTGCTCCGCATGGCAATGGCATCAAAATCCCGCGGACAAATGGCTGTGAATGCTCCGAAATTACACGAGCGACAAAAGCTTTGGGTGCCCCATTCAAGCCGTACTTTGGCTTGAGTGGGCTACCATGCCTCCCTCACTGGTTTTTCATTGGACTGAAGCGACCTGCCCCGAACTCTCCCGGCCCGCCGTGGCGCAGCGGAGAGCCTGCCCTGAGCGAAGTCGAACGGGGACCTGCTGTTACTCTCTCTCGGTTCTCACGCACTCTCTAAGGGCCCATCAGGAACTCGAGATCTTTGCTGGAAAATTGAGCACCCTCTTGATCCCTATTATCTTTTACGCCGGACACGAGCTGTTCGAGACGGGGAAGAGAGGCGTCAGCTTCTCTCAAGATAAACGCGGCATGCGAGGTAGTCAGGGTCATGAGGGCAAGCAGAAGATGCTCGGTCCTCACAAAAGAAGATCTGTGGACATCCGCAAAAGCCCCGGCGTTCTCGAAAGCCAGCTTAACGTCTTCACCGATTGGAAGGTCCGCAGAAGTCGGCAGCTTTTCCCCGGGTACGTGCCAACGGACCGCGGTTTCTCTGACCGAAATTAAGGTGACTGGCTGGGCAATGAACGGCAAGGTCGTCGGATCCACACGCAGGAGACCTAAGAGAAGATGCTCCGAGTCGATAATCTCAGAGCCCACGAAACCGGCTTCCCAACGGGCGCAGAAAACCGCTCGTCTACTAGCGGTTGAAAAGCGTTCAAACACGGGTCACGCTCCTTCAAGAGAAATGACTTTCCCCTCTGTGGTCACAATTGTAAGAGGCGTGCCGCAAAGTCTCATTTTTCGGTAAAGTCCCCAGCTGGAGGGCCAGGCAGGAACAACTTACCCTTAACCCGTGTTTCGGGAACTACGGCGTCAATGCCGAACAGCCACCTGGTTGCGGATTCACTTGGGTAGATCATTGCGAATCGCCATCGCGTGCACAGGATATACTCATTTCTCGTTCCGGGCTTTCGGGAAGACGCGACTTTTTAAGATCCACGAACAATGAAGAAGTTCACATTCTGCACGGCCCTCCCACTGAAGAGGAGGAGGCGCGTCTTGCTGAAAAAGAGCGAGTAAGGACCGAGCAGGCGGCCGAGGCAGCTTACAGGAAAGACCAGCTCGAGCTCACAAAATCCAGTATCCGCCTACTTACTGTGGCATCGGCGGGGCTGTGGCTGGTGCCTGCCGAGAACCGGGTTCCAGCGGCGAATCGCGGGGGACGGGGGTAAAACCGGGGAGCAGCTGCGAACCAGCACGAAACATCTGGTATTGCCCGAAGGAAACGACGTTCAACTTGGTGACAAACGGGCCTGAGGTGGTGAAGCTCGCTTGCCATTGCTGCATCACCCTCAAAGTCCGTGCTCTGGAAATAGACACCGCCCTCACGGGACATAAATATTTCTTACCCCCAATCATCACCTGGGAATACTCAACCGCGATGTCGGCTCGAACAACCGGCAAAGTTGGTTTCAGGTCTGCCTGCACTTTGATTTGGAACAACTCTCCGGTCGCCGGATCGATGGTCATCTCCCCTTGATAGCCAACCACCATCCGATAAGGACGAGACCCGTATCCTTCTGGAAGGCAGCAATCCGATACTTCGTAGTGCGATTTGTCGGCGGGTACGAAATACCGAAAAACCGCGTGTCGATCGTTGCCATTTTGTTCCCAATGGGTCCACGCAAAGCCAACGGCGTTTGCATCGGCAACAACCGTGCTGAGGATCGGGCCGAAAATCCCTCCTACAGTCAGCTCATGAGACTCCTCCGCCTTCTGATCTCCTGTTCTTCTTCCGGTGGCGACCTCATGGCC
The DNA here is from genome assembly GCA_963788515.1 of uncultured Acidobacteriaceae bacterium. GTDB lineage: Bacteria > Acidobacteriota > Terriglobia > Terriglobales > Acidobacteriaceae > PALSA-350. Next base: position 11,104 of record CAWBGZ010000009.1, on the reverse strand, counting down.
GTCTCGATAAAGAACCGTGTCTACAGATTTGGATTTGACATGAAGTGGTTCGTAGCCGATTCCTGGCTCACCAGCTTGCTCATACCTTGGTGGGGTTTCCTCGTAGTGCACAGTTGTCCGGTTCGCAAAGAAATTCGGCAATTCAGGAATTGTCTCGTTCAGGAAGTTGATGGTGCGTGTGATCATCAACTGCTGCGTGGCGCGATCAGGCGGCGCCAAGACCGGAATTTGCGCAGCAGGCAGGTCGCGAAACGTAGATGTGCTTGCAAGCACTAACAATGCCTCCCGGCTTCTTTCTCCGGGGGCTTCGCTTCTCAGCGTTGCGAACGACTGGTCATCCAGACGTTGTTCAAGCACCAGCCCGTTGAAGAGCCGCGCCGCTTCCGCATCCGGGGTTTCCCACGCTGTTTGCACAATCTGATCCAACTCCTTGACGCTTACCCCTTTCTTTGCCACTTGCGGATGATCACGGTAGTACGGTTGATCGTAGTAACCAGTATTCGTACGTGCGGTCAGCCCGGTCTTTTCAATTGCGACTTTTAGATCGTGATATTCGTCTGGCTGGTCCGTAGCCTGCGGATCAAACGACAACGTATAGTAGGCTTTCGCGTCGTTGGCCACCGCGCTAATCTGTTCTGCCAAATCGTTGCTTGGTTCCAGGACGCGACCGCCGCTTTGAAGTGCAACCGTACGTTCGTCGAGGCCGAAGAGTTGTGCCTGCTGCGACGATCTGATGGGTTGCAGATCGTCCAGACCAAAGGTCCTTGGGGTTTCGTTTGAAGGCAAGTAAATACAGTAGAGCGCAGTATGTGACTCACGCAGGAGCGTTGAGAACCAAACTACCAGGTCGAAGGAATTCGAGGGCCGTGGATGCACTTCGGGGCCTTGTTCCCCGGCATCAATCAAAACCAGCAATTTCCTGCCGGATTCAAGTTTTTTCATCGCGGAGATCAGAGCCAACGCCCGCCAGCGATTCAATGGATCTCTACGGTCAGTAGTTCGCCAAATCACATGCTGACGGTCTATATGACCTAGATCGGAAACCAGAGCCTCACCGTCGTTGGTCGCTTGACCCTTCCGGGCTGTCCACAACCCGTCCGATGTCAACCAGAAAAGCGATACAGTCTCCGCCAGTCGAGCATCTCTTCGAGCACCTCTTTGCCGCAGAAACTTCTTCACGCTCTCTTTCACGATTTCCGCACGTGCGAACTGCGGTCCACTGGCGTCGACAAACAGAACAAGCTGGGAAGGCGATTCGTCCTTGTCCGAAAACCCGCCATACTCCTGCACGGAAAGAACCTTATTCGGTACGCCGTCCTCCCGGAGCTTGAAGTCCTGGAGTGCGAGACCACCTATCGGTTCGCCCGAACGGTCGGTTACAACAACGTCGAGCTTGAGAAAACCCTCAGCCGGATTCCACGACGGTGATCCGCTGCTGGAGCCTTGCGTCGCAGTTTTTGGGGATGTTGTCTTCTCTACCTGTTCGGCATCAGAGGGGTCCGCAGTCATTGCACGGAGAAAGTAGGGTAGACAGCAAAGTAGAAAACAACAAAGGCGGCAGGGCGCGTTCACACCTTCCACCTCCAAGCTCAAGATCTGTCACACCGACGTTTTAGACGGCCCAACGCTTCCAATTTTCCCATAAATCGGAAAAAGTTCATGGCTGCTCCGATCAGGACTGCAAGAGACCAGGATCCAGAGACCAGGATCGGGTTCAACGCAAGGATTCGGGAGGCACCGAAGTCGCGGTGACCGGCCACGCGGAGTTGAATCACGCGCGGTGACCGAAAAGTCGTTATCGGTAAATTGCTCGAGCTCGGCGTACCGGATCGATGCTCAGCTTGTATCCGCCTCAGGCGCTTTTACTGTTTCAGAATCCTGCTGACCCCCTTCTGTGGGCGTAAGATAGCTCGAAGAACGACCCGGCGATTCGATCATGTCCCTTGCCCGGCGGCCCGCGGCTGTGTTTTGTGCGAAGGCCATTTTGTTGGTGATTACCGTCGCCGCTCTTCACCCGCGCTGCGCAGCTCAATGCACGCCCGACATCTCTGGAGCATGGGAAGTAAGCGGAGGGAACCATTTCCTCGCCAAAACCCACCTTTGGATAACCATGCAGATGGCCGGTCCGCCGAAGGCGGTGCTCTACGCGGCCTACGACAATCCACAACCAGCGCTGGTGACATCGGCCCTCCTCCAGGGCTCGACTTTCATATTCTCCGTTGAAGCCCTTCACCTTTCATACACAGGCACGGTCAGCGCAGATGGCGACACGCTCACAGGTTCTTGCACCGTGGAAAACCAGTCACACGCACTCGACTTTCGCCGCAGCATCGACGCCCACCCCGTAACGATTCACGGCCTCGAGCGAATGCTCCTTGCAGTGGCAGGGAAGTCTGATGCGCAGGTGGCCGCCCAAATCCATGGTACGCGGCTGACCGAACGGCTCAGTACCACCCGCCTAACCCGCCTCGAGGCAAACATCCCCAGGCCTGAGGCACGACAGGCATTGATCGCCTTGGCAGATAGCTCTGCGTTCCTCGATCCACCCGACGACGAGGTTCCCTCCATGGAGAATCCGGACAGCGCCACCCAGAACAAGATGCTCGCGCTCGCGAAGGACTTCGTCGCCCGGACGATTCCTCGCTTGCCCAATTTCACAGCGACGCGAACCACCTCCACCTACCAACGGGACTTGCTCCACAAAGAGCTATGGCACGCGGTGGGGCTTTCCCACGCTCTTGTGTTCTATCGCGATGGGCAGGAAACACAGCGCTCCAGCGAATTCGAGAGCGATCCCGGCTTGTCGACGCGAGGTGAATTTGGTCCGATCTTGAGCACCGTGATGCTTGATATGACTAAGGACAACTTCGCCTGGAGTCGCTGGGAGAATGGTGAAAAGGGCCCGCTGGCGGTGTTCCGGTACCGGGCTGAAGCTGGCCACTCCCATTACGAGGTAGAGAACAGGCTTTCCGCCTACGTGGGAGAGATCACCATGGATCCAGCGGATGGATCGATTGTTCGCCTGGCCCTGAAAGCAGATATGGAACCGGCAAATCCGTTTCTGATGGCGGACGTCATGATTGAGTACGGCCCTGAGGTACTTGGGGACAAAACCTACATCTGCCCGAGAAGGGGCGTGGCACTATCGCAGGGTTTGAGGCAACAGTGGGTGAACAACGTGGTATTCACCAGCTACCACCTGTTCCACGCAACCACCCGCATCCTGCCTGGAGCGAAACCAACGGAATGAAGGGTGCGCTCCATGCTCCAGGTCAGATGTCGTAGCCAGACCAACGTCAGTCGATGATGACCCGACCTGATCGGTTACCGCGTTACCGCCAAACGGCCTCTCGCTCAACCCTGTGCCTGAAAGTCTTTTCTGCGGAGGTTCATCTGCTCTGTAGTCGGGTTCTTAACTGACGAGGAAAAGTAGAGCCTGTGAGGTAGAGGGACCCTCCAGCCACGGTCAGCCAAACTGCAGTTCCTGCGGCGAGAACGACGACATCGGCGATGCGGCCGTTGGACGGCAGCAGAGAGCGCAGACCGTAGAGAGCCACCAAACTTGTGACCATGGCGAGCAATGCACGGCCGAGTTCTGCACGTTCTAGTCCGGAGAGGCGAACTATCCTGCGCCTGTTGAGCAGGAGCGCGAGCGCCGCAGTTTGGAGGAGGATTGCGATATCGGAGGCTAAGGAGAGACCCACGGTTCCGGCAGCGTGGTAGAGCAGCCAATAGACAGGCAGCGAGACTAATGTGACGATTACTCCCGCCGCCATCGGCGTGAGCGTATCTCCGGCGGCGTAAAAGGCTCGCGCGTAGATGGCCTGTCCGGTCCAAAGAAAAAGCGACACGGCAAAGATGGCGAAATAGTGGGCGGTCTCAACCGCATCGCCGCTATGGAAAGATCCGCCACGGAAGATGAAATCTACCGCAGGGTAGGCTAAACCGATCATCCAGGCGGAGAGAAGGAAAGAAAAGATCAGAACACGCGAAACCGAGCTATTGACTGCCGAAGCAAAGTCGGCCAGGCGACCTTGGTTGAAGAGGGAGGCGAAGAAGGGAAGCGATGCAGCACCAGCCGCTTGTCCGAGAACCGCCATCGGCGCAGTGAAAAGACTTTTAGCATAGGTCAAACGCGATATCTGCCCGTGGATGCCGGACGCGAAGTAGTTGAGGATCCATCTGTCGGCCGTGACCACGGTGACGCCCAGCATGAGAGGAAGGGACAGCCGAATCCACTCCCGGAGTCCTGGGTGGGCCAAGTCGAAACTCAGGCGAAAACGCACTCCGATGCGATAAGCTCCCCAAAGGTTCAGCATCAGGTATCCCAGAAAGGCTCCTACTACCACACCCACCGCCAGGGAAGAAACGCCCATCGACCTGGCCAGCAAGACTCCACCGAGAATGATCGCTACGTTGTAGACGAGGGGGGAAACCGCCTGGAAGGTAAATACCCTGCGAACCAGGAGAAACGAGCCGAAGACGCCTCCGACGAAGAAGAATATCGGCTGCGGAAGCATAATACGCGTCATTCGCGTGCAGAGCTCAGCCTCCTCTGGCGTGAACCTGGGCATGAAGATCCGCACGTAGACCGGCGCGAATATGGCCCCAAGCACAGCCGCCGCAAAGAGGATGCAAACCATCACCGTCAAGATGACGGACAGGGCGCGCTCACCCTCGGCTTCATCGCCGCTTTCACGATATCGGCTGAGGATTGCGATAAATGTAATAGACGCCGTGCCGCCGACTAGAAAATAAGCGATCATATCTGGCAACTGAAAAGCGGCGTTGTAAGCATCCGTCGCAACGGTGGCGCCGAACAGATAGGCAATGTACTTGGAGCGTACTAACCCCATAACGCCGGAGAGGAAAGTCGAGGCCATCAGTAGAACGGTCGCCGAGAAGACAGAATGCCGATGTCGGGGCCGCAACAACCCAGCGGCACGTCTCCACAGAGATTCTGGGGCTGGGACCGGATGTGCGGTTATGGGCTTCCGCGAATCTTCCATGTTGGCCTGATTCTAGTTGACCGAGCCACTGGCAACCTGAGGGAGAGGTTGTTGTGCAAGGGACTCGTTCACAAGATGACACCCCGAATAGATTCGGGCATGAGCTTTGCCCTGGATCGCGGCTCGCCTATCGGATTGGAGTGCCCGCAAAGTCTCATTTTCGGTGACTTGCCACGATGAGGCCCTGGTAAACAGATGAAATTAATCAAAACCCCGTTCAAGGAATTTTGGCGAACCCTGGTAGGAGCTGCGCGTTCGCTTGATACAAGTGATATTGCTCGAAGGCGACGTCATTTAACCACCATCGATTCCATGTCGCAGAAAGCGCAACACCCTTTAGTGGGCAGATGTAAGTTTTGCCCCCAAGCTCAACCGGACCGTATTCCACCACAATGTCGGCTTTAAGCAGCGGAAGGTGCGGCTCAGGATCTGCTCTCAGAACCAGCCGACGAATTGTTCCATTCGACGGGTCGACCGTGATCTCTCCGTGGTAACCACGCAATTGACCATTGACATGGTAATGCGACTTTCCAGCGATCACCGCATAGCGATACACAGCCTCTGGAGCCGCGCCTTGCTCCCAGTGACTCCAGGTCAGATCACCCTGAGCTGAATCCACCAGCGCCACATACAGGATGGGTCCAAACTCCCCTGCGGTCGTCATCCCCCCAGCTCCACTCCCATCCCCTACTCGCACCGTCCCGACCCGCGGTCTTTCCTCCTGGCCATCGCGGTAACGTACGATAGCGCTCTCTGTGCTCACCCAATGTAGCGGCTTCTTATTGTGCTGAAAACTGTTAGTAACTCTCGTCGCGTAAAGATTTGGGAGCTGGTGGATGGTCTTTTTAACATAATCCTCACTGAGCGCAATCATCTTGCGCTGGGCCTGCGGATTGGGCTCCGCGATGGTAGGAATTTTGATATTGGAGGATCGAGGAACGACGACCTATCGGCTAACGCAATCAGCGCTCGCCTCGCATCGGGTCCACGTAAATTCGCTTCGCAGCGCGCGAGCCTGGCGGCGCTCAACCGTTCACTTAATTCCAAGTCAGATAGTTGCTTAGCTACCTTTACATCCGGCTCACGATGACTCCCAGCTAGCATCTGCTCCAACTGCTCTCCGCTGATCTCCCGGCCAGCCAATGCCAATACGCGCCGACCCGCGGGGGGCGGCAGCTGCGTGCTCGCCGAAATATTCTGAGCGCGCAACGCTGCTCCCGTTAGACTGAGGAGCGCAACGACGAACGGCATCAACTGTTTCATGGCTGATCTCCCGCCACATGCTCGCTAGACGCTGCAACATCGGTGATAGACCCAGGGTCGGGACTCCTCGCCAGCGAACCGTGACCCGAATGCCTGCGAGGCTGATTTTCGGTAAGTTTCCCAGCCGGAGGGGCCAGGCAGAAGCAAGTTACCGGAAACCGCGCTAGGATTCGATCTCTGCACGATCAGACCGTGACCTCGTGCCAAGGTCGGCATACTTTTCTTGCCCGCAGTGGAGGCATCGCGTAGTGACTTGCGAAAAGTCCGCGCCGTCGGCGTAAAACCGCTGACTGCATCGAGGACACCTGACGTTGTAGGTGAGGGCCACCATAACCAACCCGAACCAAATCCACCCCAAAATGAATAGGTGGAAGACATGTGAACGAAGATTGATCTGGCCAGCTACTACGAACGCGATTGTGAGAAAGAAAAAAAATGATTGAGACGCTACCAACGCGCTTCAGGACACGGAACCGTCTCCAGGGGTCTGAGCGATCGAGCATTTCCGCCAGTTTAGCGCGGCAAGCGCATTTTGCGTAACGTCGCCAACGCCTAACCCATATGCGATACTGCAAAGCCTCGTTCTCGGTAAATTGGCTGTGACCGTCTGGTAAACATGTCAAGTTACCGGAAACCCCTGTTTTCCAGGCACATCGTTGTTCGAGGTCCATTCTCTAAGGCTTTGCTGGGGTTGAGGGCGTTTCGTTCTGCTGCCTATGGAGCAATTGGGCGTTCGGTGTGGGCGCTTCAGGAGCCGCATCGATGGTTTTGCGATCCAGATCGGCCGCGCCAATCCTACCGCCCTTTTCGGTTCCTACAACCACGCGCACGCTTCGCGTCTTGCGTGGAACTGGAATCGTGACCGTCAAACGAGCGATCTGCTGTTCTGGTGGCGTTCGATCCTCTGTGACCCTCGACAAGGTCACGCTTTCAACCCGGGAAGACAGCGTGTCTTTGAACCGCGTGAGACTCGCTGCCGCCAGAGTTAGTTTTGTCGTGCTCTTTCCGTCGTCGGCAGCCTGCCAGTCGAGGTTCCTGCCGTTCAGGACCACTGTCAGCTCGGCTGTGCGGGAATCCGGGTGCCGCACCACGGCGGCTATTTTCACATCCAATGCGGTGAACGGGACATCCGACCGGGCGGCGTGCGACAAATCGACCATCATCTGATGTCGTGGATCAACCTGTTCGCCCTTGGCAGGCGCAAAATATCCAGTTTTGGTGATGACCTTTAATTTGCGATCGCGCAGAATCACGCGAACCGGCCGGAACTTCCCGTCCGCATCGCCATCGTGCGGCTGGTAAGTCAGCGTGTAGTACTCTGAGCCTAATAGCTGCGACCTTCTGATTTCCGCGTCAACGTCGTTGTTGAAGAACAGCTTGCCTCCGGTTTCATTCACGAACACGCCGAAGTTTACGTCATCCGCAAATGGATCGCCATTACCGAAGTCGACGTTCGCATATCTCTGGCTTCTTGAAATCCCGCTTGAAAAAACTTTTATCCCCGGGTAAAACACAAAGAGGCTGGCGCGCGCATCGACCAGCATGTTGGTCGTCTCATGCACGTACCGGCGTACTCGCTCGAGGCCTTCAGGAGTCAGGAACACTGCCAGCGGTTCGTTGCCTGGGGGCAAGTTGGGTGCACCCCGTCCTACCCATAGAACATTCTTTCTTCCCGGCACCCCCTGGCTTTGGAGCGCGATCTGCTGCAGGGCGTCGATCGATTGGTTAAAGCGCTCCAAAAGGAAGTCAATGTTGAGAGAACCGTTCATCATCTTGTAGGGCAGCGTGGCCGGGATATGGTCCAGGGCGAACAGCAAGTCTTCTTTGTTGCGCGTGTAGCCCTGTACCACCTCCAGAGAGTCATTGCCAATCACCATCATCTCCGCCGGAGAACTTAACTCCGGCGGCTGCGCTTCAAGATACTTCCGCACCGAATAACGGATGAACGCGAAGTCTTCAAATTGCGAGTTCAACAGATCCAGCACGAAGATGGTCACCGGCGCCTCGCCATCCGGGTTATCGTCTTCGGCAGCCGCCCCCATGGTGTGCACCTGTGGCGCCTCGAAGGAGAAGATGCGCTGCAGCTTCTTGTTTTCGGTGATGGTGAAGTCGTCTTTGCTAAGCCCCTTCACAACCGGGTTGCCCTCTTTGTCCAGAACCGTCACATCGAGAAAAACCAAGCGCGATGTCACTTGAATGGTCGGGACGCTGAAAGGTTCTGATTGGCTCTTCGACTGGCCTTGGGGCATGCATTGTGAGGTAGGAAATACAACCAACATCACCGCCCAAAATAGGCCCCGAAGAGACGGCATGGACCACCTCTGGAACAAGGGTATTACTCCAAACCATCCCAGGTAAAGGGTCGCTGCCGGCTACCATCAAGGCACTGATCCTTTAACTAACCAGAGATTCGCGGGTGGCTCCGATTTCACCCTTGCTGCCTGGATTTACACAGCGGCCTACCGTCCCCGTGAAGTCTGGTTCTCGGTAACTTCCCCGGCTCGGATCAAATCTTGGACTGAACTTACTCAAAATCCCCTTTTCGGGAAGGACTGGGTAAACCGGCTAGCATCAATGCCGAGAGGCACTTGAGAGTACATATTAGGCTGGACTTCCATGTCCTCGGGACTCCCCAGACGGCTCAATTCTGGGATAAACTGTCAGGCGATGTTCCGCGCCGCCCTTCGGTAGGCTTCGAGACGAGAAGTGCTCCAAGGGATAAAGACGTTGGGTTGCTCTATTTGAAAACCCTCAGAAATATCCATAGTTTGCTTTCCCTCAACGGTAAAGTTGCCGCCCGCTAGTGTCCCGTCCCTAAAGTTCGTTAAAGAACTCCTCTTCGGCTTTGTATCAGGGCACGACTTCAGTCGTGCCGCAAACACTGCAAAACCAAATGGGCTTCAGCCCCTGAGCGCAGTTTCTGGAACATTTTCGATTCCTCGAATTGTTCCAGGTCACGCTTGTAGTTTATCGGCGTTACCAAAACCGCAACAGCCCTAAGCTATTGCTTATTTCTTCACACCTTCCAGACAGGACGTACCCCATACGCGCACGGCTGGGATTCGTCCTGTCTGTCACCCTATCCCTAGTCACCCTATCCCTAGTCACCCTTTCCCTGATCGCTGTCGGATACTACCGAAGGCCACATCAGACGAGCGATCTACCATCAGGTACATTCCATCGCAGACGCCAAGGTACAAACCATTCTCCTGAACCGAGTGGACTGTGGCTAGCAAAGTCCGGGACAGGCGGAAAATAACCGCTCTGAACGATTGACATCTCTTGAATCCAAGCTGAATCGTACTGCACGCGCTGCCCCACTTCAGACCACCGACATGAGAGATTTCCTGTGTCCGTTTGCCATGATGATTTCATCGCAGCGAGCCCCCGATGTTTTTGACAAAACTGAAGCCTCATTCTACGCCAGGACCTGGTGGCATTGCGAAAAGTCATAGGGAAAAGGCTTACAGTCTACCGCATCTTGTAGTAGATTAATCCTGCCATGCCCATGCCGAATCTGACCAAGTTAGAGCTCCAAATCATGGAGACATTCTGGAGCAAGGGGCCCTGCTCCATTCGCGAGTTGCTGGAAGCATTCCCCAAGGACGAACGGCTGGCCTACACAACCGTTCAGACGGTGGTCTACAGGCTCGAAGCAAAAAGGGCAATCCGGCGCACGAGCAAGTTCGGCAACGCGCATGTCTTTGAGGCGGTCGTTTCACGGGATTCCGCGCAGCATCGAATGATTGACGATCTGGTCGCGCTGTTCGGCGGCAGGCGATTGCCGATCGTTACGCACCTGATCGAATCGGGGAAACTAACTCCGGAGGAACTGCGCGAGGCCCGCGCCGCGCTGCGAAAGGCGACGAAACGGGAGAAGCCGGAATGATCCCGAACAGCATCCTACCCATCGCAAACCACTTGTGGCAATCCACGCTGTTTGCCGGAACCGCAGGTCTCCTGACTCTGCTCTTGAGAAAGAACCGCGCGCATGCAAGGTATTGTCTGTGGCTGGCGGCTTCGGCGAAGTTCCTGGTCCCTTTTTCGTTACTGATGCTTGTGGGTGGGGTGGTTGGACGGCATTCGCCGGTCCTGCCTGCGCCGACGCGTGTACCAGTTCTCGCCGAGCTGGTGAATGAGCCTTTTGTGGCCGAGGTTCCGTCAGGAGCGGCCGCGATGCCGCACGCGTCGAAATCGGAGACTCGTCTTGTTCCGATGCTGGTTGCCTTGTGGGCGATTGGCTGCGGCGCTTTGGTGTTCTCGTGTTGGATGCGATGGCGCCGAATGCAGGTTGCCCTCCACGCGGCGTCGCCGGTGCCTTTGGGGATTGGAATTCCTACCCTGTCTTCGGCATCGATTCTTGAGCCTGGAGTATTTGGCGTTTTCCGTCCGGTGTTGCTATTGCCTGACGGGATTTGGGATCGCCTCGCGCCCGCGGAACTTCAGGCAATTCTCGCTCACGAGTTGTGTCACGTTCGCCGCCGCGACAATCTGGCGACGTTGATGCACATGGTTGTCGAGGCTGTCTTTTGGTTTCATCCGTTGGTCTGGTGGCTGGGGGCCCGCTTGATGGACGAGCGCGAGCGGGCCTGCGACGAAGAGGTGCTGCGGATGGGGAGTGAAGCGGAAGCCTACGCGGAGGGAATCCTCAAGATTTGCGAGCTGTACTTGCAATCGCCGCTCAAATGCGTAGCGGGCGTGACCGGGGCGAGCCTCAAGAAAAGAATCGAGGCGATCATGGCAAACCGGCCTATGCGCAACCTGAGTCTGCCAAAGAAGGTGGGATTGGTGCTCGCGGCAGTCCTGGCGATCGCGATTCCGGTGATTCTTTC
>CAWBGZ010000008.1:0-631850 GCA_963788515.1 uncultured Acidobacteriaceae bacterium | reverse complement strand
CGCAGGTATCGCCGCGGGCCCATCCGCACCACCTTCGCCGCCGGCCAGCCCTGCGCCGCAAAACCTGGACGTCTCGTAATGTGAGACATTCCAGGAGGACCCGATCTTCGAACGCAGGAATGAAAAAGGCCGATTTCTCCCCCTGGTAAGGTTTCTCCCATGGGGCTGGTGTACCACATCGGTTTTGTACGGCGTTCGCGTAGAGAAGGCCATTCCGTTTATTTATCCAACGCGATACCGAGTAGCTAAAGAAATTCGAAGACATTCGGGTCAACGTCAGCGTCCGAGAATCATTAAGATTCTCGAGTAGTTCCGTTATTTCGCCTACTTCGGGCGGAGGGGTAAAGCAAGCGGTGAGCCCGATAGGCGGGGCGGGGACATTCGGAGTCGGTGGTTTGAACGGGAGTTTGGGCCCCGAACCACCGGGTGGGACATCAGGCCCTGAACTGGCGGACACACAGACCTTTAGAAGAGAGGAAAGGGAAATCAATTCCGAACCTGGATGAGACTCTTGATATCTTCGCCAGATTGGATCATCAGCGAGCGTCTCGACATCCTCCGTCAACGCCAATCTTGCACTGACGTACTGAGCGGCAACGAGCATCTCTTCGTGGTCCCGGGCGTAGAGGGGATGATCAAGCAGAGGGCGACACAGAGCAGTAGTGCGAGGGCGCCGGATCGCGTGCATGCCTTCGATGCAACCGCGGCCGGTTCTGGAGAGATGTCACGACACGCACCTGGCAATGGATAAGGTGCTTGCAGGGAGTTCAGCCACTCTTCGTGGTGTCCTGGAAAGCATCGAAGTGTAACAAGTTTCATGTCTGGGTCGCCAGTGGGTGGGAAATTTGGTGGGAACACGGATGTATCGCGGCGGACAGTCTAGTACTTTATGGACAGCCTCCCGATACAAATCAACAAGATAGAACGCGGTGGACGCATGTGGACGAGAATCTAGGGAAGTCATAATCCGTTGGTTCCAGGTTCAATCCTGGTGGGGCGGCCGTGAATCGATCTCGGCGCGCGGCCATTGACCGAGGAACGAAACTCTGTGGCCTCACCTTTTTCCCGCCGAACGGTGGCTGTGAGTTTTACTACCTCTAGATTTCCACTCCGAATTGCCTTTTTTCGATACAGGCTGATAGTCATTGTCATTGGTCTTGAGCGTTTACTCGGCAGGCCGTTTGCGCGCCGCGCTCCTGGGTGCAGGCCGGGAGCGAACGTTGTCGGCGAACAACTAAAATTGTTGCAATAGGTATCATGTCGACGAATTTGCTGACCAGTGACAGTCCTGATTTTGAGAAGGAGTCGCTCCATGCGTGCGATCTGCTGATGCGCCACGATGTGCGGCTGGGCCGCATCCCTCAGTCAAGACGATAGCGCCGGTAGCCTGACCAGGATAGGGGCAGTCCAGTCTGGTCACGAATTTCTTGGTCACGAATTTCCGGTCACGAATTCTCCTTCAACCACAATCATTGGTCCTGCGGAAGGGTGGACGGCGGAATGTTCCCCGTTATCCGTTAAGTCCATGGGGAATATCGTCGACGTCCCCGGGCTTTCCCCCCACACGGTACCACTGCAGAGGAGCGAGTTTAGCTGAGCTTGAGGTTGAGGGGGTCCGTGGAGTGATATTATCGCGGTCACAGCAACTCCCGGGTCCCATGTCACTGACGAATCTGATCTGTGAAGAAGGCCGGCTTGTCGTCTGACAGCCTAGAATCCAAAGTCCTCTATCACCGAATTGTTTTGTTTCCCCCGAGGTTTGACGTGCTTCACAGGCTCCAGCTTTTGCGCAACGTAGGACAGTTCGATTCCGTCCAAGCCGGGGGACGATGGTCTCTTCTCCGGAATGTCTTGGTCTATGCCGAGAACGGTCGTGGCAAGACAACTCTTACTGCCATTCTTCGCCGTTGCGCAGTGGGGACCCTGTACCAGTCCTTGAACGTCGAAGGCTTTCTGCAGCAAATGCTCCCCACGTCGTGATTGAATGCGCGGGCAACCCCCAGACGGCGGTCTTCCAAAACGGTGCCTGGAACCGAACCTACCCACAAATGGAAATCTTTGATGACCGGTTCGTAGACGATAACGTATGTTCCGGACTGGAGGTTGCCGCCGGACACCGCCAGAACCTACACGAACTGATTCCCGGAGCCCAAGGCGTCACGCTAAACGTTACACTAACCGCCGTAGTTCAAGAGATTGAAAACATAAACGCGAGAATCAGGAATGCTGCTAACGCGATCCCGAGCGGGGAACGAGAAGGGCTTTCAGATGGAGGATTTTTGCAACCTTCCGGAACATCCCGACATAGCGGAGGCGATCAATACGGAGGAACGTCTACTCGCTGCTACCCTCCAGAGTGAATCCATTCGCACAACGCCGATGTTTGAGGCCTTCAGGCTCCCGGAAATCGATATTGGGCGAGTCGAAGCTATCCTGGAACGGGATTTGCCGGCACTAGAAGCTAGAACAATCGCGCAAGTTCAAGGGCACATCGCCACGCTCGGTCCGCGGGGTGAGCACTGGGTTGCAAGTGGCATGGAATTCATTTCGGAGACAGTGCGAGAGGATTGCCCGTTCTGTGCTCAACCTTTGGAAAGCTCTACCTTGATCCAGTCTTATCGCGGATACTTCAGTGAAGGATACGCGAGACTAAAAAGGGAGATCGCCGAAATGCTCGTCGTTCTTAGAACGGCAAAATGGGGGCGACGCGCGAGCCTCTTTCGAGCGAAGCGTACGTGTTGCGCAGGAACGAAAGCAATTTTGGCGCGAGTTCATTACAACTCCCAACCTTTCCTTGATAACGCTGCAATCACTGACACTTGGAGACGCGCTTACGAGGCCCTCAGGAGGTTGGTTGAGCAGAAGCAACGCGATCCGCTCGGAAGCATCAGCTCTGTCCGATGAGGCAATATCCCGCGTCGGCGATCACGCGGCCAATTTGCAGACTCTAGGGAATCTAAGCATATCCGAAGCCAATACACAGATCGCGCTGGTTCGAGAACGAGTAGGAACCACAAATCCACGCGCCATCGAGGCCAACCTTGCACGGTTGCGCGCAACACGAAATCGACGGGTTGCTAATACGCCGGCCTCTGCGCCGAGTATCTTGCTGCGAAGGCTGCCAAAGTACCAGCAGAGAACCGAAGAGATGCCGCAAGAGCTGCTCTGGATCAATACCGCAACACCGTGTTCCCCGGCTATCAAACAGCAATCAACCTCTACCTCGGACGTTTAAACGCGGGCTTTCATGTCGACCGCGTCGTTTCTACTGACAGCGCGTGGTGGCCCGACTTGGCAACTATAGCCTCGTCATCAACAACACGTATGTGCCTGTGGTAAGCAGTGCGACTGAGAACCATGAGCCATCTTTCCGAACCACCCTGAGCGCCGGCGATCGTAACACGCTTGCGTTAGCCTTCTTCTTCGCCTCACTTGACCAAAATCCGAACTTGGCGCAAACCGTCGTTGTTGTTGACGACCCGGTTTCCAGTCTGGACGACCATCGGACTCTTGCAACCACACAGGAACTGAGGCGCCTAGGGCAGCGTGCTGAGCAGCTCGTGATTCTTTCTCATAGCAAGCCATTCCTGTGCCGTATCTGGGACGCGATGGACCGCCAGATGAGGACGACCCTTAAACTCGAACGGGACGTTAGCGGCTCAACGATAGCACTCTGGTCCGTTGAAGCGGACAGCATCACGGAACATGACCGGCGACATACCTTGTTGAGCAGTTATCTCCAGAACGGGCCTAGAGACAATCAACTCGAAGTCGCGCGTTCCCTGCGCCCGCACATGGAAGCTTATCTCCGCGTCTCCTGTCCGGAACATTTCCCACCTGGTACCGTCCTTGGCCCCTTCCACGGCCTGTGCGAAGCATGGTGCGGGCGGCCCAATGAGATCCTTAGCCGGCAGCAGACCGACGAATTGCTAGACATCAAAGAGTTTGCAAATCGATATCATCACGACACGAATCAAGTGTGGGAGACCGAAATTATCAACGATGCGGAACTCGCCAGCTTCGTAACCCGCACGTTGCAGTTTGCAGGACCATGACCGGAAGTTCGGGGGCCGTCCTGTCCACGCGATAAGTCCCAGTTCGTCTTAGGCGGGTCCCTCGGGTCTTCGTTTGTGTGCAGAAAATTAAATACGGAAGAAACCGGGGGACGAAACCGGGGGACGGACTGGACTGCACTGTAGTGCACCCCAAAAGTGAGACACCGAGAAAGAGGGACAGTTGTGGTTGGCTGCTGCGGGCTTTACAGCAGCAAGGTTAAGCGAGAAGCTTTGCAGAACCGGCGAAGCGGACATGAGCTCTGCTGGAGAGCAACTTATGAAGGAATAGCCGGTTGAAGACTCATCGGAACGGGCAAAAATACGGCGACAGGGACACCAATTCACCACCGAGAACTTTCTGAAATAGCTGGATCGCCCTGCTAAGATTTCTCTGAGGTGGTCAAGAGCCATGGCGAAATCCAAGGTTCATCAGGTCGGAACGAAAGCCCCCGAAGAGTTCATCACGAACTCCCCCCTCTACGTTGTCGAAAGCGTGGACGGCTTCGCCTCACCTGACAAAGTCAGTTTCGCATGTGATGAGTGCAAAAAGGAGACAACTTGGGGGAGAACGGCTCATGAAATGTCGAACCCCGCATACCCCTCGGATTCCTCGATCAAGTGGGTGTCCTATAGGTGTTTCCTTTGCGCGGCGAACTTCTTCACTGTGATCTACAAGGAAATGCAGTACGAAGAGCGCGCAATGGCGCGACCGCCGGCGACGGGGCTTAGCAATAGCGTTTTGCCTCCTCTCTCGAAATTCCAGGTGGTAGTGGGCGTCATGAAGATTGGCCAGTACCCGGCGCCCTCGGTGGCCTTGCCTCCGGCGCTGGCAAAGAACCTCGGACCGGATGCGGCGGCGTTGTATCGAAAGGGTCTTCAATGCCGCAACAACGGTTACGGTCTCGCTGCAGTCAGCTATATTCGCCGAGTCGTCGAAGACAAGACGAACGAGCTGATTGAAGTGGCGGCTAAGCTGGCAGAATCCTATGGAGAAGCTACGGCGATCGTGGCGAAGATTCGGGACGCCGCAAATTCAGTGGACTACACCCCGTATGAAGAAAAGCTGAAGATTGCGGCCACTGTGTCCCCGGATAGCCTCAAAGTCGGCGACATCAATCCTCTCAAGACCCTATACGGGCTTGTCAGCGGCGGTATCCATGGACTTGATGAAGCGCAATGTATTGAGGCCGCCGATCAGACAGCAGAGGTGTTTGACTACATCTTCACCAACCTGCGAGCTGAAGTCGCTACCCGAAAGGCGTTCACAGAAAAGATCAAAAAGTGGTCGGTATCGAGTGTTTGACTTTTACCCCCACCATGCCGCCGCCCTACACTTTATCCACCCACATCAGCGCCGCCTGCACCAGATGCGCACCTTGAATCATCCTTGGACAACCTGGCGGCCGAAGAGGTGAGAAAGGATCTGGAGGCGAAGTGAGCCGGAAGCGCGGACGGTAAAGTCAACCCCCCGCTCTTCCGCAGGAGTAGGATGGACTTAATCCGGTGACAGCATTCCAGTGTGTCGGAGAGAAACTGCCTTATCATCGCGGCAGACCGTTGGGTCTGAGCTGGACGGTTGGGTTGAGCGAAAAAGCGGTTGGGAAGCGAGCGCACTAATCGTAGCGCCGACGGAATCGACCCTGCTAAATGCGTTAAGCGTAATACCAGAGTTGTGCGATGCCGAAATAGCTTCAGAAGATTATGCGTGGCGCATATCAGCTTCCACTCCGAGGTCGTTTTCAGCAAGCCTCGTAAGCGGAATCTGCGAATGCCGCGCGCTTCTTTGATCTGGCCGAATACGGGTTCGACGGTGGATTGTCGAAGTGCATAGCGAGCTTTCCCCTCTTCGGTGGCCAGAACCTGCCTCATGCGAAAGGCCACTTCGTGGCGAGGCGCGGTGGGCGACAGCGCGCCGCCGGGAAGTTGCGGCTTGGAGTCGGGAGGTACCAGCATTTCAATGCCGCCCAAGGACGGATCCAGTAAGCTCTGTGTGTCCCAATAACCTGCATCTGCAGTGATCGTGGTCGGTACCCCTTGGACCGTGCTGCATAGGCTCTTTACCATGGGTAACAGTTGCTGGCAATCAAATGCCTGCTGTGTCAGCTCTGCGGCCACGATGATTTGAGCGTGCGAGTCGACTGCGATCTGCGCGTTGTAGGCCTGCGTCAGGCCTGCTTGACCACTACCTTTCATCAGTCGCGAGTCTGGGTCGACGAAGTTATAGCGACGGCTAGGTGCAGTGGCGTTTTTTCTCGCTCGCAGACGGCGCTTCTTGTTCGTCTCCCGCTGTTTGCGGCTGTCTGATGGTTGGCTGGTCTGCTCCCCTTTTTTGGGAGGGCCGGGTTTGCATGGGGGGAGATTGGTTGAGATCTCCTGCAACTGGGCCTGCGCTTCCCGTTCTAGCTCTGCCTTGGCTTGTTGCAGCCGCTCGAGCCGCTTTTGGGCATCGGCTAATTCATCAGGCAATCGGTCGCCCGATTGAGCTGAGCCCAGGCGTTGATCTTCTTCACGGTCCATTTGCTGTGCCTGGCTCAGCAACCGCGCAACTTCCGCACGCCAGTGTTGCTCTCGTTCGCTGAGCTTTTCATAATTCATCGAACGCCATGCGTTGGCATTGGCCTTGATCTTGGTGCCATCGATGGACACGTTGCCCAACTTCACTAAGCCCGCCTTTTGACATAGCCGCAGGGCTTGCACGAATAAGTCTGCCAGGGCTTGATGATGTCGCTGACGAAAGGCCGCCAGGGTATCGTGGTCAGGATGCTGATCGGCAGACAAATAGCGAAAGGCCACGTTGTCGTAGGTCGCCTGCTCGATCTTGCGGGAGCTCGTAATCCCAATGCAGTAACCGTAGAGCAACAACCGCGCCATCAGCGTCGGATGGTACGCGGCCAAACCTCGCCCATCATTCCGCTCATAGCTGGCATAAATGGAAGACAGGTCTAACTCGTTCATTACTTCAGCTATGAATCGTGCCAAGTGATTCTCAGGCAGCCAGTCCTGGAGTGAGGGAGGAAGTACAAAAGGCTGGTCGTAGCTACAAACTCGAAAGCGCTTGTTCACCATCCCATCCTACGAGAATCGTCTTCCCCGTGCACAGGTTTTGGTGCAATTTTAATTCTATCTCCGACACACTGATTCCTATTGCAGCAACTTAAAGCGATCAGCTCCGTCCCCGCCGAGCGGCTCGGGAGATCCAGGACAGGGAGATCCAGGACGAAATTACCCCGCATCGTCAAAAAGGAGCGGCTGGAGTTTCAGGGGGTCACTTCGCCCCGAATCTCCCAACTTTGCTCAAAGGCGTGCCCGGTGCCGCACTCTGCGCCTGGGCGGCTCGCGCAGTGGCCCGCACCTTTATTAGCAGTTCTGCGTTCGGTGGGAACGTCATGTACGTCGTGGCCGTCAGCGTCCCGTAATCGCTGTTCCTGGCGGCCCAACACCGATGTCACAGGCACCGGCTAAACATTGAAAAGGACTGTCGCCCGCCCAAGCCGGTATGCCGTCCACCTTAATATCGAAGATGTGATTGCACTTCGAATCGCGCGCATTGTTGCTTTCTGTATTGTTGTCGCATACCTGCACATCGTAACGTTCGCGATAGTAACCGTCGAGCTGTAAATCATCATTAAATGTGCCTCCTGCCTGGCTCTCGGTTACCAAGAACAAATTACCGCGACTCAACGGACCCGTAGGATCACAGGCGGTCTTGGCGTTGTTGAGCTTGCTGCATAGGAACAGTTTGGTTAGATTACCGTCGGCATCATCTCTCTTGCCGTCATGCAGCCGGAAATTCAGCGTAAGTTGCCAATTGTTTGTGAGGCTTGATTGCGTATAGTCTGACGGCGCAGTGCCTCCACTTTGGATGACGCCATCTAGCGACACACTACTGGTATCGGTTAACACGCTACTTGTGTCGGTGGCCGCCTGAAAAACCGTATTGGAGACTTTTGTCCAGCTCCCGCTTCGAACTAGAACGGATCCCCCGCGAACCGTCACTGGCGAATCGTTTGCGGTGACAAGATTCTTGCCGCCCTTCCCGGAGGAATACAGGAAGGCAGTCACCGCCCCAAGCAGCAAGCAAAGAATCCCGACTACAAGGTGAGAACGCCTCATAAGTCGCCCCCCTATTTCGACGGGTGATTGAGTTCCCGAACCATCGGCTGGATATCAGGCCTGGAGATATAGGTTTCAATTATCCGAGCGTCCCAAGTCTGTTGTAGATTTGAAAAGTTGTCAATGGCCTTGTTTGAAAATGTTCGATAACCCAATGCATCGCCGAGAGCTTTAGACGCTGTTGCGCCCAGCAACGCGCTACGGAAGGCCGAATCCAGCAGATCTTGAGAGGCGAAATAGGATTCTGCTTTCATGGCTGCATCGCGCGCCTCTTGCGCGTCACCGGCGGCAAGATAAACTTTCGCTGCGACAAGTTCGAGTTCCGCGTCTTCGGCTGGGTCACCAGAACCACGCGCCGCGAGCATACTCTCCAGATGAGCGAGGGCCAGTTTCGTTTTGCCACGATAGGCATTCGAGACGGCGAGGTCTCGCTCCAACTCCTGTTTCCTGTCGGCAGCCATATCCGGAGCTTGGGCGATCATCTTTTCCGCCACGGTTTGTGCCTGCGCATAACGCTGCTGGCTTAATAACGCCGCCGCGCGAATTTCCGCGGCGAAGGTATTCGAGGACGGGACCGATTCCAGCTCCTTATCGGATTCGGTGTATCTTCCGATTCGCCAGAGAACATCCGCACAGTGCAAGGCCTGATAAGACTTCAAGTTACCGGCTGGGGCAAGTGAGGATGCATTGCGAAAGTGGACTAAGGCGTCGGGATAGCTCTCCATAGCCAGGAAGATGGTTCCTTCCAGCTCTTCGGCCTGCATAAGCCTTCGCTGTTTTCCAGACCGGGCCGCCAGCGCCAACAGGTCGGTTCCTGACTGAAGCGCTTCTTTCAGTTGTCCCTTATTTCTTTGTGTTCTCGTGATGAGCAAGGAAGCGGTTGCGGCTTCTTCATAGTAGCCGTTGGCTTTGTAGTAATTCAGTGCCAATTGCGCGGGTTTTAGAACCTCGTCAACGCGGTGCTGTTGGTTTCGCAGACTTGCCAGGGTGACATTTGCAAATGCGTCTACCCGGCTTTGCTCACCTTCATTCAGAATCTGAAAGGCTTCCCCCAAAGCATCGTCAGCTTGCGGGTAGTGGCCTTGATCCAGTTGGGCACTTGCCAAGCGGGTTAACCCATCGGCAGCCCAGGTGTTCAATTGATTGTCACGTGCCAGGCGGATCGCTTGCTCTGCCAGATCGACTGCTTCGCCATCGTGGTCGGAATTGTAGGCAACGCTGCTGAGCTGTGTGAGCGCGCGGATCTGAAGCTGTAGGTTCGGTAGCTGCTGTGCCTCGGCCAGCGCACGTTTGAGGTAGGCATTCGCTTCGTCAGTCGCTTCTTGTTCGTTGGCCAGATACCCCCGTTGATAGTCCAGCTCTGCTAACCCTTCGGGGTTAACTTCTGTCCTGAACAGGGCTTCCGCCTGCGCGAAGGCGCGCTCAGCTTCGGGAATATTGTGAAGCCGGGTATTCAGGATCGCCGTGTGCATGACAGACCCCGGATTGTCGCGATCGAGCGTGGCAGCGAGTGCATAGCTCTGCAGGGCACTTTGCATCTCGCCCAATCGCTCATGTGCCATTCCCACATCGAGGTTTCCCGCTGATTTCTCGGAGTTCGGCAGGTCGCCAAGAATTTGCTTATAGAGGTCGAGTGCGCGACCGAAATTATGGGTTAACGTCGCCCGAATGGCATCGAGATACATGCGATCCAGTGGCGGAATATGGCGTTCTCCCGCGGTTGCAATTAACATTTCTCGCTGTGCCGTGCCGTCAAAGTCCAAGTTAGACCAGGCCTCGGCCAGCCGCGCATGCGCCATGAGGAATTGGCTATCTTGTTGCGTTGCTTTGCCAAAGGCATGCGTCGCCCGGAGATAGCTCCCTTCCCGCAAAGCGGTGACCCCAGCGTCATACCAGTGGCGCGCCTCGTCGTTGGGGCGGTAATATTGCCGCGACTGCAGCCAGACAAACATGGCCCAGGTGATGGCCGCCAAGATTGCGGCACCGGTCAGCCAAATAATCCACGGACGATCTCTTCTTAGATTGTCCAGGTTGGCGGGGCTTGCCCTCAGCGCTGTGGCCACCTGGTCCGCGGACTGGAAGCGCTGCGTCGGCTCGTATTGCAGACAATGCTCGATGACGCGATCCCACTGGCGCGGAACCTTCTGCTGGATCGAAGAAACAGGGGCTGGGCGCTTTGCGCGACGAATGGCCGCTCCCACAGGCGTGGAAGCGGCATAGGGTCGAAGTCCGGTTACGATCTCGTAGAGGACAACGCCCAGGGCGTAAATGTCGGTCGCCGGAGATACAGGCTCGCCCTCAAATTGCTCAGGCGCCATATAGGCGGGGGTACCAGCGATTGTTCCGGGCAGGGTGCCTGCAGGCATCTCCGTTTCTGTCGTACCTTCCGGGGCAGAGATCTTCAAGCTAGCATCCAGCGCCAGCCCAAAGTCCATGAGAACGGCGAGCACCGTCCCGCCACGCTCACACAGCATAATGTTTGCGCTCTTCAAATCGCGGTGGATGATACCTTGCTGATGAATCAACCGCAGACCCTCGCAGACCTCAAGCGCGATTCGTAATGCCTCCTTCCACGGTATGGGTCCGTGCATGTTCGATCCTATGGGCGAGCGTGACCCCGTCGAGATACTCCATGGTCAGAAATGCAGTTGCCGGATGGCGGTCCACGGCAGGAAGCAAAAACAGCTCATGGATGCGACACACATTCAAACAGCTGACTTTCCTGGCTAGCTGCACTTCTCGTTTGAAGCGCGCGAACGTTTGAGAGGAGGCGGCGATTTCTGGTCGAATGGTTTTCAAAGCGATCCGTCCCAATTGGAGGTCTTCCGCCTCGAAAACCTCACCCATACCTCCTTTTCCGAGTAAGCGCGTGATGCGAAATCTTCCTAGGACGATCTCGCCAGTGTGAAAGCGACTGGCCTCAAAGCCGAGCAGAGCGCCGATGTAGGCGACGGGCTGAGGGAACGATTCAGGGCCTTCTTGTTCAG
Organism: uncultured Acidobacteriaceae bacterium; assembly: GCA_963788515.1. Taxonomy (GTDB): domain Bacteria; phylum Acidobacteriota; class Terriglobia; order Terriglobales; family Acidobacteriaceae; genus PALSA-350. The sequence continues at coordinate 620,695 of CAWBGZ010000008.1, read as the reverse complement.
CCCGAATGAGTGACAGAAGGTTTCTCTTCAGTTCTGTATCCGGGCCGCACACTTCTGTGACGAAGCTGGAGCGATCTTCCGGGTCCCTCTCCATTGCCTCGTGGAAGAGCGGCTTAAGACGCTGCCAGAGTTCGCGGTTCATGGCGCACCCGCCTCCAGCTCGCCCTCACCGGGTTTGGCGCGCGCAGCGTCAACTGAAACTTCAGACTTGTGTGGCTCGGGTCCTGAGATTGCCATGAGCCCAGCCCCCAAAACATAGACGCGAGTATAGCCTGATTGGGATCGGGAAATCGCCCGGATGGCGCCTAGAAAGTGTTGTCAGTGGAAGAGATATTACCGGTTGCAGGACCGCACAGGCTAACTCCCGAGGGGGTGACTGGGGTCCGCCTGCTAAAAAGGACAGCCTGCGAGGGAGCGACCATCTGTCAGGACCCGTCGGCCCTATTGTCCGAAGGTTAAAGTAACAGTTTGAGTATTGTTCTTGTTGTAATCGCCATTGCCCCCTATGGTCACAAGTTCCACAGGTACATTTAACGATAAATTCCCGTCGAACTTGATCCCGTATGAAACTGTGATGCCAACCTTGCTCAACGGCATGCCCAACGCCGTGCTTTGCGCCTTGGCCGCGCGTGCGGCAGCCTGCACCTCTTTCACCAGTTCTGCGTACAGCGGTGCGGGGCTTGGCTTCGAAACCCCGAAGTGAGGAGCGAGTGCTGGAGGCTTGGGTACGCTATAGGTAAAGCTCAGGTCGTCCGTGACATCCTTTTCGCGGCTGGCGCCAATTTTGAAGACGAATACGGAGAAAGTAAAACCCACCGTCTCCCCAGAAGTCGTCTTGAAGTCCATCACAGCGCTACTTAAACGCGGTAGTCCGTCCGGCTGCATAGGGTCCTTCGCACCCGACAGGGCCTGGTAACACTCCAAGGCATGTTCGACCGTCTGAATGACGGAAGGGAGATCTGCCGTCTGGTTCGGTTGTTTCTCGATATCGCTTTGTTTGTATCCAGGCCCGGGAGACGTGATGGGTTGTGGTGCTTGGCAAGCGGCGCTTGTTACCGTCTTCCTTGTCTGCGCTGTGCAAAGAGTGCAGGCCCCGAAAGCAACAGTCAATAGTGCTAAGGATCTACGAGTCATCGCGGACCCCCTTTCGAAGAAATTAATCCCAATGCGTACACCCCGAAACTCGCCCAAAAATCCGGTTGCTTATACGTAACAGCGAACCCTTCAAGAAGATCATGTTTCTTTTAATCCGGTAGATTACGACGGGCACCGGGGTTTCCTGCCATTGGTCGTACGTGTTTCGGATACGCAACGGTGAGTGAATAAACGGGGGCGGGAAAGTGTTGAGTAGCACACCGTACCGGCTTATTGGTTCGTGAGCTATTCGCAAGTTGTAAACGTAGATAAGTGAAGAGCCCGCTCTGCTAAAGGAATCGCTCTGGGTGCGGGGCCGGGTTATCAAAAGATAGTCGCGGATATCGAACGATAGAGCGGGTATGCAAACGCGCCCGCCTATATCCGCGACCGAACCCACTCCTCAGACTCAACACGACGTTTCTTGCGTCTCACCTCGATCACAATCACTAGTTCTTTGCCCAGCTGAACACGGTACAGAAAGGACCGTCCTCCAGAGGACGATTTGGGTCGGCTCCCACGAGAAGGCTGGAGTAAAGCGTCGCGTACTCCCCCGGCGCCATGCGCTCATTCCAGCTCTGCGGTCTCGCATGGCGATCAAAAAGCGGCAACGTGCGAGGCTGGCCCATCGCGGTGAGTCTAGCAATCGCCCATGCGCCGCGCGCCGCGCAACCCGCTGAGGGCAACCGGTTAAATCCCAAAACTGAGCAAAATTGCTCAGTCTAGGCAAAGCCAAACAACTGGCACCATCCTCTTAGCAACGTGAAGGTTATCCTGTGGTGAACACCCCGCTGAGTGAGGAAGATCGTCAACTACTGGAGAGGGTCCATCGCGGCGACGATCAGGCCATCGCCCTGCTGTATGACCGGTATGCCGGCCTTGTCTATTCCATAGCCCTCCGCGTCTTGCGCGATCCCGGCCTTGCGGAGCAGGTGCTTTCCGACCTCTTCACCGAAATCTGGCGCACCCCAAAGCGCTTTATGGAAATCACGGGTAGCCTTTCCCCCTCGATGGCCATCATCGCCCGCAACCGCGCAGTCGAGCTCCTGCTCCACAAACCGCCGTCGGCTCTCGCGGAGAGCGTCGCGAACCTCCAGCAACAGAACACGACCCGCGAGCATGCACGCAAGGCCGTCGACGAACTGCCCATGGACCGGCGGATCATGCTCGAGGTGGCCTTCTTCCATGGAAGGACGCAATCCGAGGTGGCCGCCTCGCCGGCGAATCCGCTGGAAACCCAGGAACCCTGGATCGCAGGCGAAGCTTCGCAATTGGCGAACACCGGTCTTGAGGTGGTCGACCTGCTGAGTGACCCTGCCTTTGCGCGCAGGCAACTCCATCTGCGCGATGTCGCCGCGCACGTCGAAGGCATGAACCGCCTGGCCCGCGCCTTTGCCGAAACGCCCGCCACCATCCTGCAGGAGCTGGCAACCGCCGCGGTCGAGCTCTGCGGAGCCGACAGCGCCGGGATCAGCCTCGAGCAAAAGGAAAGTACCGACGGCAACTTTTGGCATTGGGTCGCCACCGCGGGTCAATACTCCGGCTTTAAGGATGCAAAACTCCCGCGTCACCCCAGCGCGTGTGGCTTGACCCTGGAGCGGGGGCGTCCACAGATTTTTCGCGTGACCCAGCAGTTCTTCGATCGGATGGGTGTCCAGGCGCCCGTGGTGACCGACGGCATTCTGCTTCCCTGGCAGGTCGAGGAGACGCGCGGAACCATTTGGATTATGGCCCACGGCAGAACCGAAGCCTTCGATCGAGCAGACTGCAAGATGATGCAGGTGCTGGCCAACTTCGCCGCCACCGGTGTGCGACTGCAGCGGCAACAGAAGTTGCTCATGGATCAGGCAAGGAATGCGTCCGCGGCGGCCATGGCGAATAACCTCGCGCATCAGATCAACAATCCCCTGCAAGGGCTGATGCAGACTGTCTTTCTTCTCACACGAGGTGGAGCGGAAACGAGTGTCTACGCCCAACAGGCGATGGGAGATCTCGCCAGGCTCTCCGATCTCGTCAAGCGTCTCCTGTCTTTTCCCTCATAACTCCCCACAAGCGAAATCGGATGCAGCGTCTTTAGCGACCCGGATTTCCCGCTACATGGCACTCACCAATCCACGTGTACGTCCCGGCCAGCCCCACGGCTCGCCGGGGCAGGCGGGACCGCATTAAGCTTGCCAACGCCACCAAATTCAACAGGGAATCTGGGGAAGCCCACCACAGCTTTCACCCTCGACCAGCAAATTCGGGGCTGGGCTAAGGAAAAGCAATCGAAAAATATCGTTTTCGGCCCAGGTACGCTTTGGCGAACCTGGGGCACCCGTCCTTCGTCACGGAACGAGGGGCAGACCCCTTCGGGAATGAGTTCGTAAGTGGAGTTCTCACGCAGGGACTCATGAGGCTTTGGCATTGCCAGCGCTAAAGCGCGTGATCAGAGTCGAGACTCCTTCACAGAGCGCTAAAGCGCTCCTTCCCCCGCATAAATGCGGGGGCTCCCACCACTAATTTGGACAAGTCTGGATGAAAGTAGCCCAGACGAACGCCATGGAGACCAGGCCTCCGGGTTAATCTGGATGCGACACGATCCCATGAGCGAAGAATTCGAACAAGCCCAGGAACACCTCGAGCACGCGGCCCACGGCCACAGCGGCAAGAGCCACACCCGCCCGGCCATCGTCATCGCCATCATGGCCGCGGCCTTGGCCCTGACAGAATTTGCCGCCAAGGACGCACAGACCAACTACCTCACCAACCATATTGCAGCCACCGATACCTGGGCCCAATATCAGGCGAAGGCCGTCCGCCGAACCGTATTGGTGTCTGAAGCCGAGCTCCTGCAAAGCCTGCCCGCGGCCAACGATCCGCAGGTCCAGAAGCGCATCGCCGATGCCCAGGCCAACGCCGGCCGCATGCGTTCTGAGCCAGGCGCCGACGGCATGGAGCAGCTCGCCGAAAAGGCGCAGGAGCAGGAACATCTGCGCGACCATGCCATGCATCGCACCCACGAATTGGAAATCGCCAGCGGCGGCCTGCAGATTGCCATCGTCCTGGCTTCCATCTCCGTGGTCGTCGAACTGCCGCTGTTCATGATCGCCAGCATCGCCCTGGGGCTCGTCTCCGTACTCTACGGGCTGCTCGGCGGCTTTTCCATCCTGTAGGGAACAAGCTAAATCGGATCCATCGGATGATGCGAAGATCGTCTGCGAACCTGGACAAACGCTAAAACCTGGCCCGTTAGGGCGATCCCCGGTGAGCACTGCGAAGCCGACCACCCAGGGAAGGTGACGCTTCTCGACCAATTGGTATGCGATTCCGTGCGCAATGGTCAATCCAAACGCCGCATAGGTCCATCTCTGCAGAGATTTCCAGCGTTCAAGTCCCAAAGCACGAAGCGCAAGGTTGTTTGAAATTGCCAGCAGCATCAGGAAGAGGGCTGCCGCACCGAGTCCGGAAAAATTTGCAAATCCAAATTCAGTTTTTTGCAGCGCCGGCGGATGGAGCCGGCTGAAAAAGTACATCCACATGCGGCCGCGAAGGTGGACGGTCAGCCCCACCGCCGTATGCAGCAGCGCGAGGACACCCGCCCAGATGCCGACATCCCTGCGCAGATCGAAGCTGATCGGATTTGGCCGCTGCCGTAGGACCTTCCACGGCCCCAGCCAGAGGCACACGACGAGAAAACCTAAACCCGCGTAGGCCGTACCCATGCTGAGACGATGGCGAAAATCCGGCGGAGGCGTAGCCAGATAGACGATCCAAATGATGGCAGCCGCGAATGCCGCCAGGGCCAGATGCCGCCGGATGCGCCGCATCCAATAGCTGCTTTGATTCAGAAAGAGGATCGTCAACCAAGCCCTGCCGGTGCGCACTTCAGATGCAAGCCCGCGGAGTTATAGATTAACTGAGGGACTGCCCTGCCTGCCGTGGGACCGGAGGGGTCATGGGGCCTTCGGCAAACCAAGGTGATGAAATCGGGCGAGAAGGGTACGGGCTTCAGAGTCTGCGTGAGAATTCCGCGGTTGGGTAGGTTCGCGTGAGAACCCCGCGGTTGAGTAGGTCCGCGTGTGAACTCCGCTTTTGGGTAGGTCCGGGCTTCAGCCCGGACATCCACCGGGCAAGTTCCTTGGCCTTTAGGCCCTGAGGTACAGATCTCTTTGAATTCATGATGGGATGCAAAGAAAAGCTTACCTCAGGGCCTGAAGGCCGATGGGTCTCCCCGATGGATGTCCGGGCTGAAGCCCGGACCTACCCAACCGCGGAGTTCTCACGCAACCACCTCAGCCCGTACGTTCTCACAAGCCTAAGCCCGAACCAACAACCGCTGAGGGAAATGTTTTTCGACCGAGCGTAGCCGAACGGGGGACAAGCTAAATCGGATGCGCAGGATGGATCGACACCCCGCCATTCACCGTCTGGAAATGCAGTGTCGCGCCGCCCTGCCCGATGTTGGTGTCGATTTGATGACGGATCTTCCCCTGCACAGTAATCGGGAAGCCCACCGAAATTCCGCCGTTGACCGTCTCCGCCACCAGGTGTGCGGAATACTGATCGGGAGCCTTCACACGTCACGCCGCCATTGGTCGACTTCGCCACCAGGCCGGCTCCGTGCCACTCGTTTCCGTCCAGCTTCACGTCCAGGCCGCCATTCACGGTGGTGGCATGCACATCACCGCCAAGGTCATCGAGGATCAGACCGCCGTTCGTCGTATCCACATGGATCACGCCCACCACATTCGTCACCTTGATGCCGCCGTTCACCGTGTGCAGCTCGGCGGCAACATGGCGCGGCACGCGCAAACTCCAGTTGACTGACCAGCTGCGGTGAGAAAGGCCCCACATCTGTGGCCCTTCCGCATGGATGGTCCCCGTGGTGACGATCTTTACCTCGCGGGCCAGCGCTTGCGCCTCCTCGCGGCTTGTATCCTGCGTGATCACCCGCGCCTCCAGGGCAATATCCTGGCGCTCCTCGCCAATCACTTCAATCCCGCCGTTCTTGCCCGACACACCCACCTGCCCATCGACACGGAATCGTTGCGCGCCGCAGCTCGCAAAACCGATCCTGGTGGCCAAAGGACCAGGAGTTGTTGTGGGTGTTCCCTTCGTTCTCACCGCACGAGGTGGTCGTAAAGGACTGCGCGGGCAGGCGGCCCGCACACAACAAAGGCAAAAGGAGTAAGGCCGCACATCTGCGCATCGATACCTCCCGGGAAGCCACTACCCACCTGATACGCAAGCCACAACCCGTCGGTTCCCAAAAGAGCCAGAGAAAGTCCGCGAAAGGAAAAACAGCGACCGGAAGATAGCGGCTAACTCGCACGGAAGCTCGTCGGTAACTCCGCTAAATCCCCTTGCTGGGAGTAATATCCACAGCAAAGCAGAGGCTCCCTATACAAACCACCCTCATGGCGAATTACCTTGCCGTCGTCGCCACCCTTACCCTCATCGGTTGCAGCGGCTGCGGTGGTAGCAGCCAATACAGCTATCAGGACGTCTCCGTCACCCTATCCCCCGCGGTCCAATCCGTAAAGGTCAACAGCACCCAGACCTTTACCGCAACCACCACCAACGCCCCAAACCTGCCCGACTGGTTCCTCAACAATGTCGACGGCGGTACACCCGATGCGGGAACCATCGCCACCGCGACCACCGATGCCCCCACCATGACCTACACGGCGCCCGCCACTCCACCCATCTACACCGCAGCCGAAATAGCCAATGGGGCCGTGCAGGGTTCGGTCACCGTCATTGCCTTCATACACAGCAGCCAAACCAACGTCTTGACCACCGTCTCCGCCACCCAGTCCTTCGTCATCACCGCGCCATCTATCACCGTCGGTCTCTCCCCGGCAACCGCCTCCGTCAACCTCGGGAGCACGCAGCAGTTCACCGCCTACGCTGTCGGCTCCATCAACAACGCGCTCACCTGGCAAGTGAACGGAGTCGCCGGAGGCACACCCGCAACCGGCGTCATTACCACCGCCGGCCTGTACACCGCCCCCACCGTCTTCCCCATCACCGGCCACACCGTCACCGTAGCCGCGGTCTCCCAGGCCGACCCAACCAAAAGCGCCTCCTGCGTCGCCACCCTGGTCTCGCCTTAGTAGGAATCGCAGCCTAGGCAGCCGGCCATCCCTTCTGGCCATTGCGTGCCTGTGCCAGCAAAGTACAAACCTCTTCCTCCGTCGTCTGCGCAAAGTTTCGATAGAAGCTGCCCACCGAGTGGAAGTGCGTCACGATCCGCGCGCAAACCATCTGGTCCACCTCTCTGCGGAGTTCGTTATAAGTATTCTCCGCCGCCACGGGCACCGCAACCATCACCTCCCGTGCGCGTGGCCGCACGCTCCGCACCGCAGCCAGCATGCTTGCCCCGGTCGCCAGCCCATCGTCCACCAGGATCACCAAACGTCCCTCGAGCTGCGCCGGTAAGCGGCCGTTGCGATACACAAGCTCGCGCCGCTCCATTTCGCCCTTCTCCCGTTCGGCCGCCGCGTCCACCGTTTCCAGCGAAATACCAAATTCATTGAGAACCGCTGCATTGATGGCGACCGTTCCATCGCTCGCCACTGCTCCCATAGCCAGCTCTTCCATGCCCGGCACGCCCAGCTTCCGAACCACCAGGATATCCAGCGGAAGATCCAGCAACCGAGCGACCTCGTAAGCAACAGGCACTCCGCCGCGCGGCAACCCGAGCACAATTCCCTCCCCCCAATCGTGCCCTATGTCCGATCCTCGAATTGCGGCTCCCAATCTCCGGCCCGCATCGCGCCGATCCTCGAACAACTCCGCTCCGAAAGGCATCTTCGACCACCTTTCAACGCTTGGTCCCCTCACAATCACCGAGAAATACTTGAACCTGCAATAGAATTGTCATCCCGAGAGGTTGTGACTTTTTTGATTTTTGAGTTTTTGGCACACCCAACCGGAAGGGTTTCCAAAACTCCCACAAAGCCGTCATCCTGAGCGAAGCGCCTCGCAGATCTATCGCTTAACAAAGGTTTTTGGGCGCGCAGTCGAAGGACCCCGAGGATATTTGTTGGCCGACGCTCTTCAGAGCTTTCCGGCCACCAAAACCTGAAAGAAATCAAAAAAGTCACAACCTCCGACCGGAGCGTACCCAGATTTCCTGCTTCGCGGCACTCGTCAACGGCCACGTGTGCGGTCCCGGCCAGCCGGGACCGCATGAAGTTCGCCAACGCCACCAATCTCAACAGGAAATCCGGGGGAGCGTAGTGGAGAGACCTGCTGTTTCTTTTTCGCTGGTACTCACACACCTTCCTTTTCCGCAACCTCTCCCCTGCGCACCGCCCCACTTTTATTTCACCTGGAGTGGCACAAACCTCACTCAATCCGCATCGAAGAAGTGTCATGAACTCGGCTCTGTTTCCGTGCCCGGCTACGCTGGGCCCATTCTGCTAACCGAAGGAGGGCTTTTAACGCCGGATCAGCCAAGATGCTCAAATTAATTAATTTGAGCATCTTGAGCATCTTGACGAAACAAAGGACTTACCAGCCACCCCGTGAGCACCTTGATCATCTTGCCCCACCACCCTGCCCTAGTTCTCGTAAGAACTATGGGAGAAGCTCGAGGCCCGGGCCGCCTCTTCGTGCCACTGGCTCACCAGCCGGACGGCCTGCGCCAGCGTGTTCACCACCGCCGTGGGCCGGCCGGCGCCGAAGCGCTCCGCGGTCAGCTCCTGTGTCCAGTCGGGCTCTTCCACATGGCTCCAAAGGCCAATCACGATGCGGTTCTGGGGCAGGTGCGTGCGCACCCGCTGGCAGATCCCGCGCGCTTGCGAAAACGCAAAGGGTGGCAGCGCAGAAATAAAAATCACCGTATTCGGTTCGTGGGCCAGCGAGTCGAGTATCTCGTCCGAAACCGGCGACGGCAAAAAGAGCGACTGGTGCGAGGCCCCTTCCATCAACTGGACCAGCATGTGGGTCGTCAGCTCGTCCGCTTGATCGCTGGCGGAAATGCACACCACGGCAAAGTCCTGCTGCATGCCAAGGTCCTGGGCCAGGGCGGCGGGGTCCGCATTGCCTCTCTGCTCGAAGTCGGTCAGCTCCGCCACCAGTTCGCCAATACTAAGGAAGAAGAAATTGCAGCGCCCCTCCTCCAGGGTCCCCTGGTGGCGGTCCTGTTCGACCAGCGCCAGCGCGGGGATAACGACGGAATCGTAAAGCTCCACCAGCGGCCTTTCTTCGAGGAAGCGATTGGCCACCGCCCGCGCCTCCCGCTGATCCATCGCCAGCAGGCGTTCGTAAAACGCGGCCTCGGCAGAAAGCTCCGCGTCCGCGCCCAGCAAGGCGTGCAGAAACGACATCTGCGGCACATAGCGGCCCAGCACCACAATGCACACCGTGAGCGGAGTGGATAGGATGAGCCCCGGCCATCCCCAAAGCAGCGTCCAGAAGATGGCCATGGTAAGCAGCGCAAGCGACGAAATGCCGGTGCGCGAACGGAAGACCCACGGTTCCACCACGTTGGTGGTGGTGAGCTCCAGGGTGACAAAAAGCGCAACCAGCAGAAGGGGATCTCTCCATGTGGAGGAAGTGGCGAGGCACACCACCAGCGGCAGCACCAGGCCGGTGGTCGTGCCCACGTACGGCACAATCCGAAGAATCCCCGCCAGCGCCCCCCAAAAGGTCGCATTCGGTACGCCAATGAAGTACAGGCCAATCCCGAAGAACGTTCCGTACCCGGCGTTGACGGCTACTTGAAAAAAGATGTACTGGCTGATGCGGGTTGCGGCATCCTCCAGGGCCTGGTTCATCAGCCGGATGCGGCTCATCCCGGCCAACAGCAGAATGCGCCGGCGAAGATCCTCGCGCTCCATCAGGAGATAAATGGTAAAGACGATCACCACTCCCAGCCTCCCGATCGGTCGCACAAAGCGCAACAGCAATTCGGCGGCAGACTGCAGTTGGGTGCGATTGGAGTCCACGATGCGCACCGGCTGCACTTGCGTTGCCGGTCGCTGCAAGCCAGGGAGGTTGTTGCCGGCGCTGCTCGCCAGGTCTCCGCCAATCTCCTCCACCGCGGCGAAAGCCTTGGCCAGCGACTGCTCCGCGGGCGAGTGGACTGAGGACATTTTCTTTTGGATGCTGAGCCGGTACGCCGGCAAATCGCGGGCGACATTCAGCAGTTGCACGGCGACCACGTATCCGACTCCACAGATGAGGGTGAAGGCAAGCAGGCCGGTGACCGTTACCGCAACCACGCGCGGGGTGTGCCTGGCTTCGAGGCGGATCACCACCGGCGCCAGCGAAAACGCCAGCATCAAGGCAAACGCGAACAGGACAAGAAGATCGCGCGCGAAATACAGAATGAGGACCGTGGCCGCGAGCGCCAGCAAGGGTCCGATTCTGGAAAACTCGGTATCTCGGCCAGCAGCCATGCGACCTCGGGGAGCCCCGAGAATGGGGCAGTCTTGTCCGGGCAAGGATACAGCCTTCCGCGCGGAGGAAACAATACGGCGACAGATACCTATTCCCTGCGCCTCAGCCTCCGGGCCCGCCGGATTTATACTAGGCCCAGCACGCCAACCCCGAGTATCGGATTGTCCGCCATGCCCCCCACTGCTTCCGTAGCACGGGTCAATCGGGATTCCAGCAGTGAGCAACTCCTTTCGGCGCAGCTTAGGCTTCTGTACGCCAACGCCAACCTGGGAGTCGTCGTCAACATCCTGGCCGCTACCATCTTAGGTAGCCTGCAATGGGGCATCGTTCCCCGCCCGGTAGTCATCGGTTGGTGGCTCTACATTGCCGTCGTATCGCTCGCCCGGTACGCGTTCGCCCGCCGCTATTGGCAGGCTTCTTCAGACCCCACCGGCATTCGCAAGTGGCGCAACGCGTTCACCGTAGGCGTAGCTTTGACCGGCGCCGGCTGGGGCGCGGCCGGCATTCTTCTCTACCCTGCCGGTCACCTCGCCAACCAGGTAATTCTGGTCTTCGTCCTCGGGGGCATGATGCTGGGTGCCTCCTCCGTGCTGGCTCCCCGGCCCGAGGCGTACCTCGCCTTCTTGATTCCGGCGGGTTTCCTCCCGGCGGTCCGGCTCTTTCTCGAGGGTGATGAGACGCATCTTGCCATGGGTTTCCTGGCCGCCGTCTTCACCCTTGCCACTTTAATTACCACCAGGCGCCTCTACCGCATGGTGGAGTCATCGCTCCGGCTGCAGTTTGAAAACCGTGACCTGGTGCAGGAGCTGCGCGCCGCAAACCAGGAGACGACCGCCCTCAACCGCGCGCTCGAACTCCGCGTCCACGATCGCACCGCCGAACTGCACAAATCCACCCAGCAGCTGCGGGCTGAGATTGCCCAGCGCGAACAGACCGAAGAAGAACTGTTGCGCGCCCGCAAGCTGGAATCGCTCGGCGTCCTGGCCGGCGGCATCGCCCATGACTTCAATAACTTCCTGACCGTAGTTCAGGGAAATATTGAAGTAGCCAAAACCCAGCTGCCGCCTGCCCAGGCCGCTCAGGAATTCCTCGATGAAGCCGCCAGCGCCTGCCTGCGCGCAAAATTCCTGTCCTCGCAGCTGCTCACCTTTGCTAAAGGAGGGACGCCGGTCCGGCGCGTGGTTTCCATCGCCCAACTCGTCACCGACGCTGTTCATCTTGCCCGCACCGGCTCCCCCATTCGCATTGAGGCCAACATCGCCGAAGGCCTCTGGTGCGCCCAGGTCGACCCGGGCCAGATCGGCCAGGTGCTCCACAATATCCTTATCAATGCGCGCGAGGCGATGCCCGGTGGCGGCGTCATCGAGGTGCATGCTGAAAACAATCACTCCAACGGCTCCGATCCTCGAGTCAGAATCTCCATCCGGGACTACGGCCAGGGCATTCCCCCAGAGATGCTCCAGCAGATCTTCGATCCCTACTTCACCACCAAGCCGGGCGGCTCCGGCCTGGGCTTGGCGACCGCGTATGCCATCGTCGCCAAGCACGGCGGCCACATTTCCGTGGAGTCGACGCCCGGCGTCGGCACATTGTTCACCATCAATCTGCCCGCCTCGCTCGAGGCTCCTCTCGCCCAACCTCCCATCGCCGCCCCGCTGCAGACGGGCACCGAACGGCTCCTGGTGATGGACGATGACGAAGCTCTCCGCCTGCTGTCCAAAGCCGTTCTTGGCAGTCTCGGTTACGATGTGCAGACGGCTGCCGACGGAGCCGAGGCCGTCGCCCTTTACGAAACAGCCAGCGCTGCAGGCAGGGGTTTTGACGCTGTCCTATTGGACTTGACGGTCACCGGCGGAATGGGTGGAGTAGAAGCCGCAACCAAGTTGAAGGAATTGGACCCGTCCTTGAAGCTGATTGTCTCCAGCGGTTATTCCGATGCTCCGGTCATGTCCCATTTTGCCGAGTACGGCTTCGATGCCGTGATCGTGAAACCCTGGACGGTGAAAGAGATGAGCGAGGTGCTGCGCCGGGTGCTGGTGGCGGATCCCGTGCGCAGACCGTGATCCATTACCAGGGTCATCCCAAGGCGCGGCCTTGCCTGTGGCAAATTAAGGGAGAAATTACAACCGCAGTAAAAGCTTTGGGTGCCCCATTCAAGCCGTACTTTGGCTTGAGTGGGCTGCGATGCCTCCCTCCCTCACTCGTTTGTCATTAGAAGGGGATGCCCGCCTCCACAAAATAGCCATGTCGCTCACCCGATTGGTTGTCTTACCCTAAGTAGATGCGGAACTGCTTCCTGCTTGCGTTCATGACCTTCGTCCTGGTGGCCCTTGGTGGCGCGGCGCAGGACTCGACGTCGAACGGCTGGCGGCAGGTGCAGGGCCTGGGTCCCCACACCCGGGTCTACATCAAGACCGATAAAGAGAACGCTCTTTGCTACGTACATTCCGTAGAAGAGCAGGAGCTTACCTGCGCTCGCTCCGAGGCGATCGGCTCGCCGGTCCTGACCTTTCCGCGGGGAGAGATCAAGAGCATCAAGCTGCCGCGGAAAGGCCTCGGCCTTGCCGAGACACTCAGCGCCGGCTACGGCGACCAGATCTTAGCCGGTCAGGTCATCTATCAGCGCTGAAGGCTTTCTGCTGCTGAAAAGGGTACAGTCTTCGGCATGTACTTAGAGCAACCACCCGTGAAAGCCCAACTACAACCGGCCCTGCCAATAATCCGGCCGCCTGCTTCCATGCGCCACAGCCCAGATAGTAACCACCGATTCCTGCCGAGAATAGATCACGGAAAATGGAAATCGCCAAAGCAGAAATCGTCTGGTGTTGTTCTTGCCTGAAGGCCAGCGATCTGGCATGGCAAGGATCGTTTCAGCGGCTTGACGTAATTCTTCGACAAAGTCCGAGGCAGCCTTGGGGCTGCGTTTCTTGTACCAAGCGATCGCATTCTTGGCGTCTGCGATCGCATCCTGGTGATACTCGAGCTGGTTACGGCTCATTCACCATAGCCACGAGCTCGCGATGGAGCTGCTCCCATGGAACCGTCACAGATTTCCCGGCCTTCAAGTCTTCCATTCGCCGAGCTACTTCATCGTCCCATGCCTCTTGAACAGACTGATCCGCTGTCTCAAGACTATCGAGCAGAGTATTCGCCAAAGCGGCGCGCTCGTCGACCGGGAGAGCGAGCGCTCGTCTTAAAAGATCGGAAACTTCTGGGCTCATACTCCTAGTCTACCTCGGACAGACGGGAAATAGGGCAGCAGGGACCCGCTTGTGCCTGCGACAGCAACGCACAAACCCCTGCAATCAGCCGGCAGCGCGCGTCCGTTCCGTAACCATGACTGTGCGCACGAATCCACGGTTCCGATCCAGAATGGACTCCGCTTCCGCGCCGCGATCTCCGGCGTTTACCAGGACAAACAACCCGTCCCTTCCTAACTCCTGGTCCAGCAGCTTGATGGTATCTTCCGCGACCCCCAGGCCCCGCAGCGTATCCGTCAGATCGATTTCCAGGAAAGCGGGCTTCTCCTCGTTGGCGGCCGCAGCATCCTCCCGGCTCGATAGACCTCCCCCGTGGATGTGGGCATCACGGTGCAGGCTATGCCGCACCTTCCAGGGTATGCTGTGCTTCCCCTCTAAATCGGCAGGCGTCCGTATTGCTTCCGGACTTCGCTGCAGTTCGCGTTCGCCTTCCTTCGATAAAGCGACGCCGATGTCAGTCCCGTGAAACCCGGCTATTTTAAGGTCGGCGATCGCATCCCGTGCTGATACAGCTTTCAAAAACAAGGCTGCAACCAGGTTGCAACGCTCCAGTCCCATTCTTTTCAGTTTGTGAGTCCACATGTGGGTCAACCCTCTCTCCTGTTTGGATGCCCGCAAAGGGGCTTAGAGTGTCCAGGCCGGCGGCCGCCCTATTCGTTCTGAATTCCCCTCCCGCTATGCTAGTCTGGCTGCTTTGAAAGGGTGTGGATTTCATGACCTCGAGGGCGCTATCCGTCTGGCTGTTGCTCGTCTTCCTGTTGCCAGTGTGGGCGTCTGGTCAGCAAACCACGAATGCCATCCACCTCACGACGGCGCAGCTTCAGGCGCTTAGTGGCGAGTATACCTCCGCCGAAGAGCCCGATCTGCCACTTAGTTTCTATCTCCAGGATGGGCAGCTATTCACTGAGTCGGAGCGTCACTTCCCTGGCGCGGTGACGGCGGTATCTGCGACTGAATTTTCCGACACGGACGGCAGCTATCGCTTCTCACTGGATGCTTCCGGCCGCGCTTCCACGGTCACCGTCGTTTATAAAGGCGATCCTGTGACGTACGTTATGGCACGCACCGGCGAAGCCGTGCACCATCCGTTCCCTCGCTACGAGCGGCAGGAAGCGAGCATCCCCATGCGCGACGGGATCAAACTCCATGCCGTCATCCTCAAACCGTCCGACGCACCTGGGCCGTTTCCTATTCTCATGGACCGGACTCCTTATGGCGTGGACGGCTTGACCATGGCGAGCTTCTATACCCGGCGGCCTGAGCTGGCCCGAGCACAATACATCTACGTCGGAGAAGACATTCGCGGCCGATTCAAATCAGAAGGCACATTTGAACTGAGCCGCATGGTCGTCGACCACACGGATCCGAAGGTCACCGATGAGAGCACCGATGCCTATGACACCGTGGCATGGCTGATCAAAAATATTCCCGGGAACAATGGCCGCGTCGGGGTCATCGGCACCAGCTATGACGGAGCGCTGACCATGGCAGCGGGCATCGACCCTCACCCCGCCGTCAAAGCCATCTCTCCCCAGGCGCCCATGATCGATACCTGGATGGGCGACGACTTCTTCCACAACGGCGCCTTTCGCCAAACCTATGGGTATGACTACGCCATGGGCCTGGAGCAAAACAAGGAGAAGCTCGGAAGTGAGCTACGGCAAGGATGTGGATGGCTTCGATTACTTCCTGCAGCGGGGCTCGTTTGCTGAAGATGTTCGCCGCTCCGACGCCAAAACGCTTGAGGGCAAAGTGCTGCCGTCGTGGCAGATCTTCCTGCAGCATCCTGCGTATGACAACCTCTGGTATGTCCGCGCCGTGCAGCACCACATGACGGGTGTGACGGTGCCTACCCTTGAAGTCGGCGGCTACTATGACCAGGAAGACATGTGGGGGCCGCAGGAAGTCTACGCGACCCTCGAGCCACGCGACGCCCGGCACGAGAACTTTCTCGTGCTCGGGCCCTGGCGTCATGGCTCCTGGTCTTCGTCGACGCGCAGTCTCGGCGTCCTCAAGTATGGCCAGCCGATAGGCACCGAATACCGCAAGCAGATTGAGGCGCCGTTTTTCGCAAAGTATCTGAAGGATGATCCCGGCTTCGATCTTGAGGACACGGTCAGCTTCCAGACCGGCACGAACATTTGGAAGCGCTACCCGCATTTCCCCCCGGCCCAGGCCTCACCGGCAAAGCTCTACCTGGCGGCAGACAAGCAGCTGAGCTGGCAGATGAGCAAAGAGAAACTGAGGGTCAGCTATCTCTCCGATCCTGCGGACCCGGTGCCTTATCGTCATCGTCCCATTCAGCCGACGTATGCCGCAGACTCGCACTGGCGCAACTGGCTGACCGAGGACCAGCGCTTTGTCACCGGGCGCAAAGACGTGGCAACCTGGACCATGGGCAAGCTCGACCACGACCTCACCGTTACCGGTGACGTGGTTGCGGACATATTTGCCTCGACCACGGGTAGCGATCTCGACCTCGTAGTCAAGCTCATTGACCAGTACCCCGACGATGATAGCGATCCGTCCATGCGCGGCTACCAGCTGATGACCAACGAGGAGATCTTTCGCGGGCGCTACCTGAAAGCCTTTGACAGACCCGCGGCACTCCCGGCCAACAAGCCGCGTGAATTTAGATACAGCCTGCACGCCGTCGACCACGTCTTCAAGAAGGGGCACACCATCGTGGTCGAGGTGCAGAGCACGTGGTTTCCGCTCTACGACCGCAACCCGCAGACATTCGTTCCCAATATCATGACTGCCCATCCGGACGACTACCAGAAGGCCACGGTCACCGTCTTTTCAGATAAGCGGCATCCATCAGCACTTATCTTGCCCCTGATGAAAGACAAATAAAGCTGAGGCGCTAGCCGGAAATCCTTCCCGGCGAGCGCCCCGCTTTTAAGCCCCTCAGCTGACCGTAATGCGCGTGGCCGCAATCGTGCCGGTTATGGCCTCACCCTGCTGCTCCCCCTTCAGGTCGAAGACCTTGAAGGTAAACGTTCCGGTATAGCTATTACCGCCTTTAGACACGGTATTCGTTTCGTCCAGCGTGAAGGTTCCGTTTGCCGTTGCCACCTTGGTAGAGTCGTACGTCCAGCCAATGTGGTGCAGGCGCACGGTGCGCGTGCCGATTGGCTTCCACACCCCAAAGCAGATATTCCCCTGGGCTACCGGCAAGTAGGCATTTTCAAACTCGGTCCCATCGATATGCCATTGGTCGAGGGTCTCGTTAAACACCGAGCCGCCTGACGTGTAGACCACGTGCCACAGCCCCACGATGGACCAATAGGAAACGTTCGCGTTGCTTTCCTCCTCGCCACCAGCCTGCCCCAGCATCGGTAGCGTAAGCGGACTTCCCGATCTCATTCCGGATAGATTTCCGCAGGCAGCTCTCGCACTCGTGGCAGCAAAGACCAGGCTTGCGACCGCAATCGTTGTCAAAGCCCCACGCGACAGCCGCCTCCAAAACGCTGCCCGCCGTGAAAGTCCCGTCCTCGTCTTCTTCGTAATCCGATTCATGATGCTCCTTTCGCTACTCGTCCGAGCGAGCGATGTGGGCCCGAGTGTGGGGCACTCATACCTTGGGAGCAATGCCCAGCAAGGTAACTTATTTATCCCCGGATAACTCTCTAAACAGCAATAGCTTGGGCAAACTTATCCCCGGCTCTGGCAGGACGCGCGAAAGGCGACAGACCTTCGCGGCAAATGTTAAACTCAGCTCTCGCTGGAGCTGGAGGTTGCGGAGTGGCAGTTTCGCCTGCCGAGGACGTGATTCGCTTTGGCCTCTTTGAGCTAAATCTCAAAGCCGGCCAGCTGACCAGGAATGGGACCAAACTCCGTTTACCCCAGCAGCCGCTGCAACTGCTGGCTGTGCTCCTTGAACGCCCGGGCGAGATACTCACCCGCGATGAACTCCGGCAACGTCTTTGGTCCTCAGACGTCTTTGTCGACTTTGACCACGGACTCAACAAATCCATCCAGAAACTACGCGACGCGCTGGGTGACTCAGCGACCTCTCCTCGCTATATTGAAACCATCCCCCGCGTCGGCTACCGCTTCATCGCTCCAGTGCGCAACGGAACCCGGTCGTTGGAGCCCGACGTTGCCGCGAAGATTGAGCGCCCTTCCCCTCTGCCAGTAGTTCCGGCAGTAGCAGCGAACCGCAGGGCGCGATGGTGGGTACTCTTCGCAGCTGTTTGCCTGGTAGTAGCAATCATCGGCATCGCGGTGTATCTCTCAGTCCGTCCGCATCCGGTAGTCATCAAGTACACGCAGCTCACCGACTTCACTGACTCCGCGTCAACCCCCGCCTTATCGCCAGACGGCCATATCCTCGCCTTCATCCGCGGGAGTAGCAGCTTTATGTCGGCCGACCAGATCTACGTCAAGATGCTCCCCGACGGCGAAGCCAGACGGCTGACCGATGATCCACGACTGAAATACAATCTGGCGTTCTCGCCAGACGGCTCCCAGATCGCCTATACCGTTCTGGAAAGTCCGACTTTCAACACCTACGCCGTCTCGGTGTTGGGAGGCGACTCACATCTTCTCCTGACGAATGCAGCGGGACTTAGCTGGCTCGACCCGAACCACTTTCTCTTCTCCCGCACTCGCTCGGGTTTGCATCTGGGAGTCGTGACCCAGTCAGTAACCGGCGACAATTTTCGCGAGCTGTATTTCCCTACCCACGAGCGGGGCATGGCGCATTACTCGTACGCTTCCCCTGACCGCAGGTCGGCTTTGGCAGTGGAGATGGATGGACATGGAGACTGGACGCTCTGCCATCTGATTTCTCTCGATGGCCGCTCACAACCTCGTCCGATCGGGCCGAGGGGTGCATGTACCTCTGCGGGTTGGTCCCCCGATGGTTCCTGGATGTATTTCATCGCCAAGGTGGAAGACCAGAGTCACCTGTGGCGTCAGCGCTTTCCCAACGGGCAGCCGGAACAAATCACTTTTGGCCCTACGGAAGAGGAAGGCCTGGCTGTGGAACCGGATGGCCGTTCGGTCATCACCTCGATTGGAGTGCGGGAAAGTGCCATTTGGATCCACGATGCCGAGGGGGAACGCTCCTTGTCTTCCGAGGGAGAGATCGTCGCGGAACTTTCCCCGCCTTCTTTCGCGGCGGACGCTAAGACCCTCTACTATCTTCTGCGCCATCGATCAGCGAGTTCAGGCCCGGAACTGTGGCGCATGACGGTGGATTCCGGCAAGAGCGAAGCGGTGTTTCCCGGCATTTCCATGTTTGCCTACGATCTGTCGCCAGATGGCAAACAAGTCGTTTATGCCACTGCGGCGCGCGAGGGAAAGTCGCAGTTGTGGCTGGCGCCTATCGACAGAAGCTCGCCCCCCAAACAGATCGGTCATTCCGGTGAAACTGCGCCGCACTTCGGCCCCGGGGGAACGATACTGTTTCAACTCGCAGAGGGAAACTTCAACTATGTGGAGCAGATGAATCAAGACGGATCAGGGCGGTCCAAAGTCCTTCCATACCCGATCATCGATCTTCAAGGGATTTCGCCCGGCCGAAAATGGCTGATGGCCATCGCTGCTTATCCAGACGGCAAGAGCATGGTGCCCATGGATGTGGCGATTCCGCTCGACGGTGGACCTCCGCGGCGCTTATGCCCGAATTACTGCCCACCGACATGGTCGTCGACCGGGAAGTTTCTTTTCATTCCAGTGGAAGCGCCGACCGAGACAGCTACGGGGCGAAGCCTGGCGATTCCAGTGGGTCCTGGAGAAAGCCTGCCCGCGTTTCCCCCGGGAGGAATCGAGCCTGGCGCATCACCGGATGTCATGCCGGGCTCCCAATCGGTAAACCGCGCCCAGCTGGTGCCCGGCGACGACCTCTCTCATTTTGCCTACGTGAATACCACATCGCACCGGAATCTGTATCGAATTTCGCTACCCTGAGACAGCTGTCGCGCTCTATACAATCCAGGCATCCATATGAAGATTGCTCGATCTCTCTTCGCCGCGCCGGTCCTATTTGTGTTTCTGACCCTCGTGGCTTCCTTTGCGGCTGGGCGCGCCCAGGTGTCAGAGAATATGACGCCTCTTTTGCTTTCAGTCCAGGACGCGCCGATACCCTTTATGGGATCGGACGGGCAGATACACCTGGTTTATGAGTTGGGAATGACCAACTTTTCCAGTGCGGAGATCGCGGTAGAGAAGGTCGAGGTAGTGGGTGACGGTTCTGTCTTGCAAACGCTCGACACCACCGCCGTTGCCGGACGTCTTCAGCCCGCCGGCTCGCGCGCGTCCGCGGGGGCACTCGCCAAGAGCGCACACGGTCTGCTCTTTCTCGATCTCGCGCTGGCTCCGGGAAGCAAGGTTCCCGCTGAGTTATCGCACCGCGTCAGCTTGCGGGTGAGCGCTGCGCCGGCGGGGCACCAGGAGCTGAGCGAAAGCGGCGGCACCACCACCGTCGACAAACGATCGGTTGCGTTGATAGGCCCTCCGCTGCACGGAGAGCGTTACATCGCCGCGGATTCCTGCTGCGACGCCACCCGCCATACGCGAGCCGCTCTGCCGGTCAACGGGCGCGTGTGGGTGGCGCAACGCTACGCGGTGGACTGGGAGCAGATGGACGCAAGCGGCCATATCTATACCGGCCCGCGCGAGAAGCTCGAGAGCTATGCTATCTTTGGCCAGCCCGCGCTCGCGGTGGCTAACGCTCTTGTTGTTTCCGTCATCGACGGCCAGCCCGAACAGACGCCGGGCAGTTATCCCACCAACATAGCGCTCGATGCGGCGGATGGAAACTCGATCATCCTTGATCTTGGGGAGAAGCGCTATGCGCTCTATGCCCACCTTCAGCCGGGAAGCATCAAGGTTCACCGCGGCGAAAAGGTTCATCTCGGTCAGGTGCTCGGGCTGGTGGGCGATAGCGGCAACTCCATCGTGCCTCACTTGCACTTCCAGGTGACCGACGGACCGTCCTCCCTAGCCTCCAACGGACTTCCCTACGAGATCAGCGATTTTGAGCTGACTGGTAAATCCCCCGGCACCGAAGCTTTTGACCAGGCAGAATCCAATGGAACTCCGCTTCCAATTACTCCGTTTTCGCCACCGCAGACAATCAAAAAGGCGATGCCGCTTGACCAGATGATTATCTCTTTTGCGGGACATTAGACCGATCGATGGGCCATCTGAATATACTTACGCAAATAAGTTTGGTAGCTGGCCCATCGAAAGCCAGGAGGAGACGACCTTTGCATCGGAGCTGGGGGCGGTCCGCGGCGGTGGCGGCGATCTTGATGGGGCTGGCCTCGCCCGGCGGAGCGAACGCTGCGCCCGCGCCGCTCGAGATCCGGGTCGTGGTGGTGACTACCTTCGAGGTCGGCAACGACACCGGGGATGAGGCGGGCGAGTTGCAGAACTGGGTCGAACGTTACCCGTTGACGGATGTCCTGCCATTTCCGCAGGGCTACCACCCGCTACGCTACAACGCCAACGATCACGTACTGGGTATCGTGACCGGCGTCGGCAAGTCCCAGGCAGCGTCGTCGATCATGGCCCTCGGCCTCGACCCGCGCTTCGATCTCACTAAGGCCTACTGGATCCTGGCCGGCATTGGCGGCATCGACCCGAACCGGGCCTCGGTCGGCTCGGCGGCCTGGGCCAGCTCTGTCGTCGACGGCGATCTGGCCTATGAGATCGACGCAAGAGAGATTCCGGCCGGCTGGTCGAGCGGCATTGTGCCCTACGACCGCGCGATGCCGCTCGAGCAACCCGCGCCGCCGGCTGTTTCCGTGAACGGCAATATGGCCCATGAACTGAACGATGGGCTTGTAACCTGGGCCCGTGACCTGACACTCGGCGTCGTCCTTGCCGACGATGACAAGCTCAAGGCGGCGCGCGCCGGCTATCCTGATTTCCCCAACGCGCAGCGGCCGCCTTTCGTGATGAAGGGCGATACATTGACCGCGGACAGGTTCTGGATCGGCGCCAGGATGAACGAGTGGGCGGAGCAATGGGTTCCTTACTGGACCAAGGGCGTAGGCCGCTTCGTTACTTCGGCCGAGGAAGACGCCGCGTATCTGCAGGCGCTCACTTTCCTTGCTCATGCGGGCCGAGTCGATCTGTCGCGCGCGCTCGATCTCAGAACAGGCAGCGACTTTACGGTGCCGCCCAAGGGCGTGTCGGCCGCTGATTTTCTCAAGAGCGAGGCAACGGGCAACTACGCGGGCAATGCCGAAGCCATCGAGAACGCCTATCGGGTTGGTAGCCCCGTGGTACGCGAGCTGGCGCAGCATTGGCCGCGCTATCGGCAGACCGTGCCTGCAGTTAAGCCCTGAGGTCAGCTGAGTAAGGCCCCCTCATCTCCAGATGGCCAATAGGCCGCCGATGAGCAGCAAGCCTGCCCACCAGTAGCCGGCATTGATGGCAAAAAGTTTGAAGGGACGTTTCTCGTAGATGCCTTGCGGGAACTGGGTTGCCGCGAAGAAGCCAAGCCAGCAGATAAAACCGACGAAAGCGCCTGAGAGATAGCTGTCGGCTCCGGACCAGAGGATGAAGTGGAGCAGGACGAACGCGACCAACAGGTCTCCAATGAACGAGGAGATCATGCCGGCCGCAAGACCTTTCATGGGGCCGCCGGGAACGATGCCGAGCGCAGCCATCCAGGGCTTGGCAAAGAGCGCGGGAGAGTACCAGGCAGCGCCGAGCAGCCACAGGATCAAGGCGGATACAAGCAGAGCCCAGGGATTCATGTGGTGCAGGTGATGGAACGACAGGTTCACAGGCTCTCCGGCGGAAGGTGGGATCACTGAGTGGGATCGACATTGCCGTAAGAGCGGAGCTGCTGTCAAGCGCATTCCGTCTCTTCAGTTCGCCGCAGGCCGTTCCGCCGTATCGACTACCAGGGCATCCACCGGTCCCTTAGTCGCCTCCAATCGCAGGCCCATCTCTTGCTGGATAGCCTCAAAGAGCGGTGGATTCGTAGCGGCCGCAGAGGCCGGCGGGAGGTCGCCGCCGAACTGAGTCTCGTCCGGCGCCCACTCCAGATCGAAGTCATACCTGCCGGAAAGGCCGGTCTTGTCTACCACCGGGCGATCGAGGATAGCCCGCTGTAGCAAGGAGACAAAGTTCCCCATGGTCGCGTTGCGGCCCGGCAGGACAACGCGCTGTGGATAGACCACACCCGGACCCACAACCGCAGGCTCATCGGAGCCCGCGGCGCTTTCTTTGAGCTTGAGGCCGTTCTTTGCAACCTCCAACACGTAGATCGAGAAGACCTTTGGTTCGCGATGAAAGGTCAGCTTGAACCTGTCGGCAAGCAGGTTTCGCAGCATCGACATCTGCTCATCATGGGTCGGCCTGATCTCGCCCGGCGTCACGGCAAGAATGTCGTAGTGGTCGGTACCAATCCATGCCGGGCGGCCGAAGATCGTTCGCGGGTTCAGATCGTAAGCGGCCGCGATCAGCAACTTCAGCGTGTAGTCCTTTTCGACAAACCGATTCGTTCCCTGCATGACAATGAACCGGCCGCTCTTGGGACCGGAATCTACCGGCTTGACGGTCGCCACTTCAAAGGCGTCGAACTTTGGGCGCGGGGCCGGGGACTGCGCCAACATTCCGGAAGCGGAAATAGCCAGTGCGGCCAATGCTAATCGTCAGACCATAACACTCCCCTTCATAAGGAAAATATGCAGGAGACGCCATTCTCTCACGCCCGAACGTAGAGAAATCCAGTGGAAGTACATCCGTGATGGTTACGGCGAAACCGTATTTTTGTAGATTTTTCCGTCCTTCATGATGACCACGAAGCTGGTGGCCGGATCTTCCACCAGCTTAATGTTGGCGATCGGGTCACCCTCGACCAGCAGGAGGTCGGCCAGCGCGCCTTCCTGAACTACGCCAAGCTTTCCCGGATAAGGGTTTCGCCGCCCAGACAGGGCGAGCAGTTCGGCATTGGTGCTGGTCGCCATGATGAGGACTTCCCCAGGCGTATACCACTTGACCATCTTGGCGAGTCTCGCTCCCTGCCGCGCCGCGCTCTTGGGATCATTGAGGATGTCGGTACCCCAGGCGGTTTTGAGTTTGTACTTCTTAGCCAAGGCGAAGGCGTTCTCTGTTCCTTGAAACATCTCCTGTTGCTTGGCACGGTTCGGCGATCCCTCGGGGTAGAAATTTGCGTCTTGATCATCGATGAAGGGTTGGGTGCTGAGCCAGATTCCTTTTTCGGCCATCATCCTGGCCGTGGGTTCGTCCATCAACTGACCATGCTCAATACACTTCACTCCACCACGAATGGAGTTTTGGATCGCGTCTGCGGTATAGGCGTGGACGGTCACATAGGTACCCCAGTCTGCGGCTGCTTGTACGGCAGCGTGTATTTCTTCCTCCGTATATTGGGTGACATCGAGTGGGTCGTAGCTTGACGCGACGCCCCCGCCCGCGGCTAACTTGATCTGGCTCGCGCCCAGCATCAATTGTTCGCGCACCCGCGCCAGTACCTGGTCCCGTCCATCTGCGATGATTCCCACGCCAAGGACTTCGCCATGACTGAGCGGAGCATCGGGAGCTCTGGGTATTTCGTACGGTAGACGGAAGTCGCCGTGTCCGCTGGTCTGAGAGATCATCGCGCCCGATGGCCAGATGCGTGGACCCTTGATCAGGCCACTGTCGATGGCGCGTTTGAGACCAAAGGCAGGGCCCGCCATGTCGCGGACGCTGGTGAAACCCCGCATCAGCGTATTGCCCGCCTCCTGCCCGGCGAGCAGATAAACGTAACCGTAGTCCGCGGTCATCAGCACGGTCGCGGGAGCGGCCACCATCGTGGCGTGCCAGTGCGCGTCTATCAGTCCCGGCATGAGTGTGCGACCGTTGCCCGCAATGATTTTGATGTTGGAATTGCCCTCTACCGGGATCGGCGAAGTGGAGATGCGTTCAATCCTGTTGCCACGTACAAGTACGTAAGAGGGAGTGGAAAGCGTGGGGTGCGTGCCATCGAAGATACGTACATTTTGAAACAGCACCGCGGAGGCGGGAGCCGGTTCCGTTTGGGCGAGAGAGGTTTCACATGCGGACAAAAGAAGCAAAACAAAGATTGCCAGAGAACAGGATAATTTGTGCATAGACAGCCTCAGGGATCTTCCTTTGAGGTACATGTCAATATCCTCAAAGTTCCTGCTCAAGCGCAAATAAATTGAAGCCACGAGCACACACGTTGACCCCGCCAAAAATGCGGCTGTATATCCTGCACCTCATCGCACGGTTACCCCCGATGAACTGCAAACCTCAATCCGATCATGCGGGGCTGTTTAGATTGCCCAATGTGCACTCAGCCGCTCCAGCACGACATTTATTTGGAATTCTCCGGGCGAAAACGGAAGTTGGGCGTCTGTCTCCATAGAAGGGGAACATGGCGTCCACCGAGGGCTGCAGCTTGGCGTTGTCGTTTATGGAGGATGCTCGGCCGGCGGTGGATCTTTCCGCCATCGTCGACGCCTACTCGACGCTGCTGTTCCGCATCGCCAACTCGGTACTGAGAAGCAGGACGGAAGCCGAAGACGTGGTGCAGGATGTTTTTCTTCGCGTGCTGGAGCACCGTCTTTCGCTTTCGACCGTGCGCGATATGCGGGTTTGGCTGATTCGTATTGCATGGAACCTCGCCCTGGACCGAAAGAGGCGGAAACGGCCAGAGCAATTGGATGAGACATTCGCCAAATCGCTGGCCAGCGCAACCTTGCCAGCGGATGCGGTGATGGAGGAGGCACAGCGCTTCCATTCGGTTCTGCGCGAGATCGAGAAGTTGCCGAAGGCGGAGCGGCACGTGTTGCTGCTCTCGGCCATCGACGAGTTAGGCACGGCAGAGATTGCTGCGGTGCTGGGTCGAAGCGAGTCGGCAGTGCGAGCACTGCTGTCACGAGCGAGGGCGCGGCTGCGGCTGCGGCTTGAAGGAGAGAAGGAGCCGCAATGAGAGATGCTGACGGAACAATCGAAAGGTTGCTGGCTGGCCTGCGCGAAGCCGAGCCTTCCGCAGGCATGCAGCGGCGCATTCTTGAGGCGCTCGACGAGGTGGCGGCTGGCCAGGCGACTCGCTACCGTTCGCTCTGGCGCCAACCGATATCGCCCTGGCTTTTGCGCCCGGCAATGGCGTTGGTGTCTGCAGTAGCCCTGCTGGTCGCTGTCGCCATTTACCGGCACCGTCATACTTTGCCAGATTTCAGAGACCATGCGATCAACGTCAATGTGCAGCAGGAGACAAGGCCGAAGGCGGTCGTACAGAAGGCGCCCGTCGCGCGTCGGAATACGACTTCACGGGTCCGGGCAAAGCGTCCGCATGACGTGCCCGAACTGGCGGATACCCAGGCTGCCAGCTTCCCAGCACCGCCCTTGCCTTTGACTGAGCAGGAGAGGCTGCTGCTACGTCTTGCGCATCGCGGCGATGCGGACAATATGGCCATACTCAATTCCGACGTGCGGGCGGCGTTGACTGCCAGGGCCACAGAACAGTTTCAGCAGTTTTTTTCGATCGATGCTACAGAGATGAGGAGCCAAAGTGAATAAACAAAAGACAGCCAATCGGATGAGGAAACCACTGATGGTGGCCATCACCCTGGCAATGGCCTATTGCGGGATGACGGCGGTTGCACAGGAGCAAGCTGCCGACACGAAGACGGGCCCGGAAGTCTATCAGACCCTCTACCTCACCAACCTCACGCAGCAAAACGACGCTACCGAGCTTCTGACCGACCTGCGAAATATGTTGCCAAAGTCAAAGCTGTATTACGTGCCGTCTCAGAGCGCAATGTCTATCCGTGGCTCCGCGGAGGACATTGCACTTGCACAGAAGATCCTTTCCGACCTTGACAAGACCAAGAAGATTTATCGCCTCACTTACACCATGACGGAAAAAGATGGCGGGAAGACCATGGGTATCCAACATTTTTCCTTCATTATAGCCTCGGGCAGCAGAACGGACTTCAAGCAAGGCAGCAGGGTTCCGGTAGTCACTGCGAACTTGTCTTCCGGGAGCGGGAACACTGAGATTACATACTTGGATATTGGGCAGGAGGTTGACGCTTCTCTAGACGGTTATCTCGATGGAGTGCGATTGCGCACCAAGGTCGTGCAATCCGGCATCGCAGAAGACAAATCCGCCGTAGGCCCGCAGGCCCCTGTCATCCGGCAGATTACGTATGAAGGAACCTCGACACTGGTCCAGGGCAAACCGCTGGTACTTGGATCATTGGATGTTCCCGGCAGTACGCGGCACCAGGAGATTGAGGTTGTTTCAGAACTAGTTCGCTAGCTGGTGCGTCACTCATAAAGTCGTGTAACTGGTTCGATCGGGATGAACGGGCTTTTAGACAGTGCGCGAGAACCGAGAGAGAAACAGCAGATTCCTCCACTGCGCTTCCACGGCACGATCCACGGCCGGCCGGGAAAGGCGGGATAGGTCGCTTCGGTTCTAATGACAAACGAGTGGGGGAGGCATGGCAGCCCACTCAAGCCAACCGAAGGCTTGAGGGGCACCCACTGCCTTGGTTATTGGTGGAGGGCCCCACACTCTATATGACGCACTACACTAGCAGACGCACCGCGCCGTTTCAATCTGGGGGAAAGCGAAAACCAGGGGAGAGGTGGAGTTGATAGCCCGCATCCGCCCGCAATCGAAAAAGGCTGGCTACGCTCACGCATTCCATCAGCAGGACGAAGCCAACCACACCCAGCATGAGCCAGAGCACGAATTTGCGATCATTGGGGAGCGAAGCGGCTTGCAGCGGCTCCACGGAAACCCTCCAATCCTTGCTGCCGTTGGGTAGGCTGGGCGTAATACGAGCTGCCACCGCATCGATATTCGCTTGCGCCTGCTGAATACTGATGCCGGGTTTGAGACGCCCTATCAGGTTCAACTGCCGGTCATGCTGATTGAATCGCTCGGGCGTGAAGACAAGCGGCACGGACACCGGCGCGCCTCGATCTCGCAGACCCGGAGCAAGCACTCCCACCACTGTGTACGGTTCTCCATCCATAAGTATGGTGGATCCAATCATGCCTGGGTCGGCGCCGAGTCGCTTCCACATAGCATGGGCAAGGATCACGACCCGGTTCCGGCCGGGCACCTCATCCTCAGGAATGAAGCCGTATCCAAGGGAAAAGCGATCTCCCATCATACGATAAAAGCCGGCGGTGACCAGGCTCGCAGGAACGTTCTCAGGTCCATCGTGGGTAGTGATTTTAAATGCGCCTTCAGTGGACGCGTTCAGATCCTGGAAGACCCTGGTTTCCTGTTTCCAGCGGAGGAAGTCTCCGGTGGAGACCCCATCGTCCTGATCCTGCATCGGCGGTCGCAGCACCACGAGCTCGTCTGAATGCGGATAGAGACCTGGGCGTTCCAGGTAGCCTAAGGTGAAGATGGCTGTGTTCACCCCAATGCCAAGGGCGAACGCCACTAACACCGCGAGGATCGCGCGCGGAATCTTGCTTAGCAGTACAAGGGTGCGCTCAAAGGCGCCGCCGTCTTGATATTCAATGCTACTCATAGCGCAACGCATGCATGGGGTCTACCCGAGAAGCCCGAAGCGCCGGGAGATAAGTCGACGCAAGGGCGATCAGCGTGATGAGGGCAGGAACGCCGACAAGCACAGCCACTGTGTGTACAGCGATTTGGCCTTGAAACATTTTTTGTAGCAGATGAGGTACGGCCGCAGAGAGAGGCAGGCCCACGAGTAGTCCCATAGCCGCCAGCTTCACGCCGTTCTTCCATACCATCCTTAGGATCGCTTCGCGACGCGCACCGAATGCCAGGCGGATCCCAATCTCTCGCGTCCTCTGGCTCACCGTAAAGGCAATCACACCGTAAATGCCGATCGCGACCAGCAGGAGCGCCAAAATGGCAAAGATCTCGAGCAAAAGAACAATAAGGCGGTTACCACCATTGGTGGTCGTAACCACTTGCGTCATGGTTCGGGGATTATCAATCGGCTGATCCTTGTCGACGGACCAAATGGCTTGGCGCAGCGCAGGAATCAGCGCTTTGGGAATCAAACTGGTGCGGGCCACAAGTGTTAGATTCGCATCCGGGTATTGCGCATAGGGAAGATAGATCTGCGGCTGAAAGGATGATTGGCCTTGATAGTCAGCAACATTGTCTACGATGCCTACGATCTCTGCTACTGCCTGATTGGATGAAAGGGTTAGGGCCACGTTCACATGCTTCCCGAGGACCTCACCCTTGGCGAAGAACTGCTTAACGAAGGCCTGGTTGACGAGCGCTACCGGCGGATTGCTTGCGTTGTCTGAGTACACAAATCCCCTGCCCCGCAAGAGCGTAATGTTCATCACGTGGAGATAATCCGGGCTGATCGCGTAGTACCGTGCCCAAGGGCGCTCCTCGGGCTTCGCGATTGGCTGCCCTTCTATGGTGAACGGGACCATGCGCGCAAGGCTTATCGGTAGACTCGTAGTGACTGCCGCGAGGTGAACACCCGGGAGGCTCGCGATGCGCTCTACGCTGGCCGCGACAAATGCCCGCTGTTTTTCGGCGTTATCATACGTCCCCCGGGAGAGCTGGAGCCCGGCGGTAATCACCTGCTCGGGGTCAAAACCGGCGTTCAACTGATCCAGGTCGTACAAGCCCTTGATCACCACTGCGCAGCAGGTGAGCAGCATCAGCGCCAGCGAAATTTGCCCGACCACAAGAACGTTGCGCAACCGGCTCGGCCTCCTGCCGGACGACCCGGTTCGGTCAATTTCTTGCAGCGATGAACCTGGATGCGTGTGCGAAGTTTTAAACGCAGGCAACAGCCCGAACACCAGAGCCGCGCAAACCGAAATGGCCAAAGTAAATGCCAGCACGCCGCCATTCATCGTGATTTTGTCGGCGATGAACGTGCCGTAGGAATTAAAATCCAGGCGGGCGCGCAGTAAGCGTACTCCAGCAAAAGCCACCAGAAGAGCAAAACCGCCGCCAATCAGCGAGAGCAGCAGATTTTCGACCATGAGCTGCCGCGCTAGACGCCAGCTCCCGGCGCCCAGAGCCCTACGGATTGCGAACTCCTTTTCTCGAGAGGCACCGCGCGCTATCAAGAGGCCGCTGATGTTGCCGCAAACGATGAGCAGGACAAAGCCGGCCACGCCCATGAGTAAGGCAAGCGTATTCCGCATTGTCTGTGGGACAAAATAATCTTCGACGGATATGACCGAAGCGCCCCAACCTGTGTTGGCTCTGAGTAAAGTCGCTGCGTAACGCTTGTCGAGCGATTGCACTTCTGCCCTGGCCTGCGCAAACGTCAAGCCTGGTTTCAATCGCGTGAAGACCACCAGGTCGCGTGGTGCATCCGCTCGTGGAACCCTCTGCTCGGCCCCAAAAGTGAGGGGGGTCCATAGATCAACCGGATAATATGCCTGTTTGAAATAACCTGGCATGACGCCGATGACCGTGTATTTCTCGCCGTCGAGACGAATGGCACTGCCAATGACGCCAGGGTCAAGTCCGAACCGGCGCTGCCACAGGCTTTGGCTGAGGATCACAACGTGCTTATGCTCCGGCCGGTCGTCGCCGGGGATGAGAGTTCGTCCCAGCTGAGTAGTGGCGCCCACTAATTGGAAATAACTTGGGGAAACCTGAAATGCCCTCAAACGCTCCGGTTCCCCGCTCTCGGCCAGGTTGAAACTCCGGGATGAATCGCCAGCCGCCATTTCGCTGAAACTCTGCGCCTGTTCATGAAGAAACAAGAACTCGGGGACGCTGAAAGGGCCACGATCTTCATCGAACGACGCGTTGGTGCCGACAATCGCGCCAACGCGATCGACCTCTCGTATCGGGAGCTGGCGCAGGATCCCGCTGGCGAGACTGTTGAGGCTGGAGTTGATTCCGATCCCGAGCGCCAGCGTCAGGATCGCAGTGATGGTGAAGCCCGGAGATTTGAGTAGTCCGTGGAATCCATATTGGACGTCCTGTCGAACGCTATCAAGAGCCAGGGCAGCATCCGCGGCAGTCACGCCTTCTTTCACCACCGTTGGGTTCCCGAACCGAACACGGGCATCTCTCTCAGCTTCTTCCGGCGGCATGCCGGACGCAATGTTGTCTTCGATACGCATGGCGATGTGCGATTCCAGTTCAGCATCGATCTCCTGCCCGACCCTGGAGCGAGCGAAGAGATTGGAGATACGGCGAACGAGCGACATAAGCATCCCCTCACGCGTAGCGCAATATGGCCCGGACACCCTTCACCAGGTGTTCAAAGTTCTTTTCTGCTTCCTGCAGCTGCTTTCGTCCTGCTGCCGTCAACTTGTAATACTTTGCCTTCCTGTTGGTCTCAGTCAGTGCCCACTCAGAACCGATCCATCGGTTCTGTTCCATGCGGTGCAAGGCCGGGTACAGAGACCCTTCCTCTACACTCAGCAACGAATCGGACGCCCTCTGGATGTGGAGGACAATTCCATAACCGTGCAGCGAGCCCATCTGTGAGAGTGTTTTAAGAACCAGTAGATCCAGGGTTCCCTGCAGGTCGTTCTTTGCCATCTTCATATTCCCCTAGACAACTTAGCACCGATGAGACTACCCATAGACGCTTAGGTGTGTCAAGCGGGGGCTATTGTTTGTTCTGTCAGACCGGCGCAACCGAGCCAAATCTCAGGTGGGTGGATTCAGTTGAGGGCAGGTCCGGCGGTTGCTGTGCTCTCGCTCCGGCGGGCAGCATTTCAGCAACACCTGCAGCCGCACAGTTTGATCCTGACTATCGCCGTAACACGGTCAGTCTTTCGAGCTTCTCTCCCCGTCTGATTCGCTTGAGTTGGCGATGCAGATGTTTTTCTGGATTGGGCGGCTCTCCCTCATCGTCGTCATCCGCTTCGTCGTCGAGCTTTTCCGCAAGCACGTACTCGGCTCTCGGCTGCGCCATGACTTGCAGCGCTTGGAGCGCATTGCCGGCAGAGGTATACGTCGGGCAAAAACCGAGGTTACGCTTTCCCAGCCGTTTTCTCCGCCTCCAGAGAAACCGTCTTAGGCAAAATACGACGCAACAGCAAAACACGAACACATAAAGTCCACGCAAGAAACCCAGAGCAAAATTCATGGGAGCCCCTCACCCTCGACACGCTGCATGAGCAGAGAAAGGTCGGGCGCACGCCCGCCTATATGGACCTGGAACGGCGCGCGCATTGCTGACTTATTTAAAGAGTGACGGGAGGCGGGCGCTGGAATCGAGATGGCAGGTCAGGCGATTGGGGAGGATGAGCTTCGTTCACCTGTGACAGTAGCCACAGAGAACACGGAACGTGAACTGCCCCGAAGAGAAAGACGATGACGAGCACCGGGCAGGCCGCCGCGGCCGCAAGGTGCTGGGAGTGGGGAAGGAGAGCGAGCAGCAGTAGAGCAAACAAGACAGCCGAGGCGGTGATTATCTTCCACGCCTGGTGTTGTCGTCTTCGGCTCATCACAGATCCACTATACGGGACGCGAGCAACAGCGCGGGAACCCCTTTGCCCGCAAATGTTTAAAGGGAGCGTTCTTTTTCGACTTTAGACACTTGGAACCGCCGTCGCGCTTAGACCTGGACAACAGCTCAAGAGGTGTCGTGCTCAGCGATTGTCAACCCGAACGTTGTCGAGGCGATGGATGGCGCGGCCCCAAACGGACCGGCGAAACCCTTGGATGGAAAAACCTTTCGGGTCGAAGGAGTACTTTATTCCGGCTGCCCTTAAGTATTCCGCCCGGAAATCCTCTCAGCGCCATGGTTGCAGGACGTGGGCCTTGAATTCGTGGGGCAGCTCCAGAAGGTGACCGGCTTCCATCGAGCGAGTAGCCCAATCGACCAGTGATCTGTATTGACTTAGCTCGGTTATGTTGCCCAGCCATTGAGAGCCCGAGTCAGAGTTCACCACGACTACATTAGGGAGATCGCAGGGACCTACACAGCCGCTCACCGAGAGTTGAACCCGCTTCAGTAAGCCGCGCCTGCGCCACTCGTCCTTTAGCCAGGCGACCGGAACCTCCGGACGAGCCTTGTGCGTCGCCCCACAGCAGCATCCCTGACAAACGATCATCTGTCCGATGACCCGGCGCTTGGTATCGAGCATCTTCCCTCTCTTCCTCAAATCAATATAGTATAGGGGTCTATATTATGGTAATTTCAGGAGGCGATCTTGGCGCACACGACCAAGGATAAGAAAAAACTGTTGTCGCGCACGCGTCGTATCAAGGGTCAAGTCGAAGCGGTGGAACGCGCTCTTGAAGGAGATGCCGAATGCGAAGACATATTGCAGCTGGTGGCGTCCTGCCGCGGTGCTCTCAATGGCCTCATGGCGGAGCTGATCGAGGGGCACGTCCGGTTTCACGTTCTTTCCCCCGCCCAAAAGTCGCTTCCCTCTCAACTTGAGGCAGCGGACGAACTGATTTCTGTGGTGAAGAGATATTTTAAGTAGAAATGCGGAGGCAGGTATGGCCGTTGTCAACCAGAACCAGGCAAACGCTGAACTCGGCGAAGTAGCCGAAGCCGGCATTCACCTTCCCCAGCCTACGGATGCTCTCTCCAAAGGATCGCAGGAACAAGATCACGACCATGATCACGGTTTTGAACTTGTCGAGGTGCTTCGCGTCGTCTTTGTCGCCCTCGCCGCTGCCGCCGTCTGGTTCCATCTCTGGGAGCCTTTCCAGCGGGTAAGCGTGATCGGCCTGCTAGCCACGTTCGTCGGGGGCTACCCCATTTTCAAAGAGGCGTTGGAGAACATTCTCGCGCGCCGCATGACGATGGAACTCTCCATGACGATTGCCCTTGTGTCCGCGCTGGCGATCGGCGAATTCTTCACCGCGCTTGTGATTACAGCCTTCGTCCTGGCCGCCGAGATCCTCGAAGGCCTCACGGTTGGACGGGGCCGCCGGGCCATTCAGGATATGCTGAATTTTCTACCTCAGACCGCGAGCGTGCTTCGTGAGGATCGGATCGTCGAAGTGGAGACAAAGACCATCCGCCCGGGAGAGTTGGTTGTCATACGGCCCGGCGGCAGGATCCCCGTGGACGGCCGGGTTCTGAGTGGTCATTCGTTTGTGGAGCAGGCTGCGATCACCGGCGAACCGATGCCTAGTGAAAAGACAGCGGGAAGCGATGTCTACGCGGGAACGATCAACCAGGCGGGCACACTGCAGGTTCGCGCGGAGCGTCTGGGGAAAGAGACGACCTTTGGCAAGATCATCGAGGCCGTCGAAAATGCCGAGCGCTCCCGCGCACCGATACAGAAAACGGCCGACCGGCTAGCCGGCTACCTGGTCTACTTCGCTCTGGGCGCGGCGCTGCTTACCTTCCTGATCACACACAACCTGCGCTCTACGATCTCAGTCATCATCGTGGCCGGGGCGTGCGGAATTGCGGCGGGCACGCCGCTGGCGATCCTGGGCGCGATTGGACGCGCGGCTCGCAAGGGCGCAGTGATCAAGGGTGGAATCTACCTTGAAGCACTGGGACAGTTGCAGATCGTCTTTCTCGACAAGACTGGAACACTGACCTACGGGTTTCCTGTGGTCTCGACAGTCCGCACCGCGCCGGGTATTTCGGAGCGCGCACTCATAGAAGCCGCTGCCAGCGCGGAACGAAGCTCAGAGCATCCCCTGGGCCGTGCCATCGTCCGCTTTGCCCAGCAACAAGGCATACAGGGCACAGATCCCGAATTCTTTCAATACCGTGTTGGCCGAGGAGTTCTTGCCTCCCTGCGGGGGACAGCCATTGTGGTTGGGAATCGAGCGCTCTTTGAAGAACTGGGAATCGCTCATCCGGAGAAGGAGATCGATGGCAAAGAGGCAGGAACTGAGGTACTGGTTGCGCGAGGAGGCCGGTTCTGCGGTTCTATCGTGGTCACCGACCAATTGCGCCCCAGTGCGGCGCCCGCGCTAAGGGCTCTTGGTGACATGAAAATCAAAGTCGTTTTACTCACCGGAGATGCAAAGGGAGCCGCGGAAGCCGTAGCCAGCCAACTGGGCATCACTGAGATCTATGCCGACCTTCTCCCGGAACAAAAGACGGCCTTCATCGCGGAGCAGGTGAAGAAGGGACGAACCGTGGCCATGTTGGGCGACGGCATCAATGACGCGCCCGCACTCAGCGAGGCGACCGTCGGCGTCGCCATGGGAGCCGGTACGGACGTTGCCCGTGAAAGTGCGGATGTCGTGTTGATCGGCAATGATCTGGCGAAGTTCGTGGAGACGGTCCGCATCGCGCGATGCTGTCGGCGGATCATCCTGCAAAATTTCTACGGCACATTGATCGTAGATACCATCGGCATTGGTTTGGCCGCCGCCGGCTTTCTCAACCCGCTGCTTGCGACATTCATTCACGTCGCCTCGGAACTTACCTTCATCCTCAACTCGACACGCCTGCTTCCTGCTCGTGAGAAGACAAAGGCTGCCGGCGCGGAACCAGCCGTGGCCAGCGCCTAAGGAGCCGGGCAAGGTGCGATGCGGCTCGCATGCCGACGTACCGTTACCCCGCTTGCATTGGGGTCTCGAAACCTGATTACGCTCATGGTTTGGGCACTCCTACGCTTGTCCTAATCAAAAGAGTGCCCCATAAGCCACCATGCGATCCAGATGGTTTCGATCACCACCACCAGAAACAGCAGAACCACGCTTAGCTTCTCAGAGAGCCTCCAGCGGACCAGCCGGACCTTCCGCTTGCTGCCCTTACCGAGGTTAATCGATCCTGCCACGACCGCCTCCCTTCAAAAAGCTGCTTGAGGGGACGGCAAAATGCATGCCGTCCCTAAGCTTCGGAAAGACGAGTGGAGTGTGGCTAGAAGTGGAAACCAATCTCTGCCGACAGAGCTCGCGGACTCACGTAGTGAGTTCCGCTGAACGTCGACAGAAAGTTGTAAAGCGCATACTTGTTTCCCAGGTTCACACCCGACAGGCGCAAACTCCATCGGTACCGGTCACCGTTGAAGATGTTGTCTTCCCCAATGGCAACGTCGAATAGATTCCTCGGTTGGATGCGGGGCGGATTCTTGTCATCGTTCTCCGTCCCCGGCGCGGGAACTTTGACCAGGTTCGACGTGAGCTCCCCAGCCGGGCACGGACTAGGCAATGGTGTCGTCGGGGTTGCTTTGATGCCGCCACACGTCAGGCCAGCCTCAAATTCCTGGTCTGCGGTGAGACTGCTTAAGTCAATCCCAGGCTGGCCGTTAGGCAGAGTCACCGAGGGACCGCCGTTGATGGGATTGCATAGACTGTTCGGGTCGGTGACGTTATAGCAAGGGACCGAGCCGGCAACCAAGCCACTGTCATAGCGCCAATTGAAGCCTATCCAGGGCTTGAAGAACCTGCCTCCCGGTAGCTGATATTGAATGTGCGTCGTTTCGTTGAACCGTTCATCATGATCAATGCGGAAGGGGTACCCTCCTTGCCCCACCGTTGCCCCGGCGCCGGCCGACTGCGGGGGGAAGAAACGAGCCGCCACCGAGGACATCACAACGAACCCACTGAGGTTGTGAAAGTCAGGAACATCCGCGCGTAAGGCGAAGCCAGGGATCTTGGAGTTGTGCCAGTCAATGGGAAAGGTGATCGGTGTATTGCCCAGTACGCTAAAGTCGAAAGCGTTGTGGGTGTACTTCCAAATGTAGTCTCCGCTGAAGACAAAGTTCTTGCCAGCTGCCTGTTGGAAGCCGGCGTGGAACTCGTTGCGGTAGCCAGGTTGCAGCGTGCCCGATACTCCAGGTGTGCAGGCCAGGAGTGGAGCCAAGACCTCATTTGTGCATCCTGAGCTAGATAAGACCAGGTTTTCGTTGAATGGCGTCTCCAACGTGCGTGCGTAGGATACGCGTAGTACCGTGTTGGTCCGCTTGAGGCTGTAAGCGATGCCCACACGCGGCTCCGCCTGGCGGGCTACCGTGAGACCGTTGTACAAGTCGCCGCGGATACCGACGTTGAAGAGCCAGTTTCCGGCTTTGATCTGATCCTCCGCGTACAATGCCAGTTCCTTTACGTCGGTGTGACCGAAATAGCTGTAAAGGCTGCCGGCACGCGTCAGGTCGTAGGGTGTCAGGACAGAATCCCAGGTGCCGGCAGGGTTAACGGCCGGGTCATTCGATACCAGGCCAGCCGCAGCGCATTGCGTGGGATCGGAAAATCCCGGCTGTGGAACGCCGTTGACATCGACGCATGGGGAATTGTAGGTGGGATCGACAACGCCAAGGCTGTCATGCTCACGCAGGAAGGTCTGCTGGTAGACCGCGCCCACCTTGATGTTGTTTATTCCTTTTTGGTAGGAGAAATCCGTGCGCAGTCCGGCGTTGGTCAGCGTCCGGTACTGTGCGATGGACGAGGTTTGCAGGTTTGGGGGACCGAGATCGGCCAAGGGATTGCCGCTGGGATAGTAGTTGTATGCATCGCGGCGAACGTAGCCGCCAAAGTTGAGGATCGCATTGGTTCCGAAGATGCGAGTATAGGTGGGCGCGATATCGAAGGTTTCGATCTTGGACTTTTGGTCGGCGTTCCCCACGTCTGCAAAGATGGGGTCGGGCCCAGCGCCGCCGCTGACCACATTCGATACGTTCAGGTTATCGTAGGCGTTCGGAGTCTGGAACCACGAGCGGCTGTAGTTCAGGTTCAAGTGAACAGAATCCACCTGGGTAAATTGATAGTCCACGCGGTCAAAGGCATTCTCCTCGTTCCCTTTGTCATGGAAGACGACGAACTCGGGCGGATCCAGGAATCGCCCGGTATTCAGTCCATCGAATTCGACGAAGTTTCCCCAGTTCTTGCCGCCGTAGCCAAGGTCAAAACTGCCTGTCGCTGAGCCAAACGCTCCGTAGGAAGCCGCGAAGTCACCGGTTGGCTTGGTCAACCCTTGACCCGATCTCGTGGTCGCTACGATCACCAGGCTGGTCTTGCCGCCGAATTCCGCCGGAGGCGCGCCCGATATCACCTCGATAGACTGAATCGAGTTGGACGGAAGCTGGTTGGAGAACACCTTGCTTTGCTGATCGGTAATCGGCTGACCGTCGACGGAAAACGAATTGGATGCGTGGTCACCGAGACCATGAAAAAGGCCGTTAGAGTCGGCGGCGACACCGGGCGACGATAGCGTTACCAGGGAACTTAGAGAGGAGGACTGGCTTTCGAGGGGCAATCTCTGGAAGAGATCCCGATCTATGTCGGTGTGAAAGGTGGGATCGTTCTCCAGCAGATCTTCTCCCCCTTCGACAGTCACGGTGGTGGAGGCGCCCGCCACTTTCAAGGTAATCCCCACAATCACGGGTACCGCGGAGCGCACATCGACGTCTTGAGCTACGCCGCCGAAGCCGTTGGCCTGGGCCGTGAGGTGGTAGGGGTTGAAGGGTAGATTGCCGAACTGAAACCGTCCGGCGCTATCCGACTTGGCCGTGCGAAGATAGCCGCTGACGGGGTTTTCCACCGTGATAGTTGCTCCTGGGACGACTGCGCCCGACGGATCCGTAACCGTGCCGCTTATTGAGCCAGAGTTGGATTGCGCCTGGGCCGTCCAGAGGATCGCCGAAAATACAAACACCAATGCAAACGAGAGAATGCTGCGCGTAGGCATGCGCATGAGAAGCCTCCTGAGATTCCTGATTTTTGAGACAGAGCTGCTTAAGAGTTGGCAGTCTGTACAGGCGGAGGACGAGTGAAGAGGGAGAATACAAAGAAGAATTGCGTACGAATCGGCTGCAGAGCAGTCGACATCCTGGCTACGACCAGAACGGTGCGCGGCAGAGGCTGCGGAACAGATGGCTGAACGACCAGGTGGGCGACGTGGCAAAGCGCGCAGTCGGACTGGATCGCTTGATTGTCCGTGTGCGTGTGCCCGGCTTGCACAATCCCGCCGAGAGTAATGAGTGCGCAGCAAAAGAAGCCGAGCACCACCCACAGCAGGTGACGTGTTCTTAGATTACGGCTGCGCCTTGGCATAGGGGCCTCCATAGATCCTGTGTTCTTGCGTTCGACGTTGCTTTATGCGAAAGCAATGTCCACAGGTGGAGGCCGGGTGAAGAGAGAAACGATAGAGAAGCGCTTAGGAGAAATCGGATGCAGGGCCGTCAACATCGCCGCTACGGTCAGGATGGCGGGCGGCAGAGAGTGCGGAATGGAGGGTTGAACGACTACGTGGGCAGTATGGCAAAGTGCACAGTCGGACTGAATTGCTCGACCGTCAGGATGCGTATGCCCGACCTGCACGATCGCGGCGCAAGTAATGAGTGCACAGCACAGGAAGCCAAGGGCCACCCAGAGCGAATGACGTGCTCTCTGATTGAGACGGCAACTTAGCATTGCTAGCGAGTATAACCCAGGAACAGTGCAAGGCTGCAAGCGTGGGTAACGGTTGGCGCGGAATCCATGCGCTAGGGATTCTTCAGACGCCCTTTACTACGTCAGTGCTGAAACGACATTTCCAACTCAACACCCGAATAGTTGACTCTAGGTGCAAGTTGCCGGTTAGGCCCAGGCTCGAAATGCACAAGACCGTATCGCTCCATGTTCTTGAGCGTTCTCGAAAGGTTTGATGTGGCTCTTCCAGACTTTTCCGCTAGTTCGACGAGCGATTGGGGATGCGTTTCAATAATGAGCTTGAGCAAAGCTCTATTTTGGTCCGACAGAACTTGAGACATCGAATTCAAGGACTCAAACCAAACCTTCGGTTCGTCTTTGGAGGGGACGTACTCGCCCCTCGCTATTGCCAGCGTCCTCCGTTTGTATCCTTCTCTCGAGATGATTCCAACTCTCAGCGGTTTCACAACGAAGTACTCCTTTCCTTTAGGATCCGATCGACTTCTGCCCAGAAGTCCGTCAACAATGTGACGGCATCCTGATAGTTATAGAAGCGAACGCGCGCACCCATGTGTTTGTGGTCGTATTCGATACGCGTCCGGGCTCCGGGGCCAGAGCCCTGCCGAACAGGGTGAGCATTGTCAAACCCCAGCAGTCGCTCATTTTCACTATCGTGAAGCGTCAACGAATACTCCAGGCCATGCGGCTTCTCCGTCGAGGCCGGGACCTGTTTCACGTCGAATTTGACCCAACAACCGCTCTCGACCACAAAACTCTCACCGTCGAGCAAGAGTAGGGTGTCGAGACCAGGGTCTCTGTCCATCGTCTTCTATATTATCACCGGATGATAGCTTGTGTAGGTCTTCGTGCCTAAAGGGCTGATCTTACGGAATAGACCTGGGTCGACGACAAGAGCCGCCTGCGGAAGATGACCTGCTCCACGGAAAAGACTGGTCGAGACTCTAGGGGTATCCCGGCCCCGGCCACGCGCATCGTGGGGACACCGATGTCGAGTAGGACCGCAATCCTTCTGGACTGCGGTCCTATTCGACAATCATGGTAGCCCGAGTTATGCCGATGAACACACCTCTGCTCAAGCAACGGCGGCGCAGCTCAATCGGGATCACCATCAAGCAGTCGGAACGGTATGCGGTTGCGGCTTACCCTTCTTGGCAGCAATCTTCTCTGCAACACCAGTTTCTATGTCGATCGAATTGCCCGTGGAGGTCTCGACACCCTCCAGATAGTCTGTCGTTCCATACTTATTGAAGAGAACTTCCGGCTTTCCCTTCGACGCCTTGGAAGACGACCGCCCCTCGAGAAAGACGGAGTGTGAGCCAGTGCTATTCTGCAGAACATAAGCGCTGGTATCATCCGAGCTTTGTCTCAGGGTGTAAGTTCCCGCCGGCATCTTCGCAT
Source organism: uncultured Acidobacteriaceae bacterium (assembly GCA_963788515.1). Taxonomy (GTDB): domain Bacteria; phylum Acidobacteriota; class Terriglobia; order Terriglobales; family Acidobacteriaceae; genus PALSA-350. The sequence continues at coordinate 580,258 of CAWBGZ010000008.1, read as the reverse complement.
TTCCTGCATAGAAGCTCGACGCCATTTTGAAGGTATAAGCAGTCTGGGCAAATGAGGGCAAGCCGCCCATCAGCATCGTCATGCCTAAAGAGGCAAACAGGACAGCGGTCTTCTTCATGGTCATTCTCCTAATCGTACGAGTTTGGAGGCCCTTGCAGCTGGAGTGGAAGCCGGCATCCCAGTACAGCCTGCGTGGCCCATCATTGAAGAGGCTCCGACCACATACCACTACGAGCCAGACTCCCTTAACACTGTCATTTGTGACAGGTGGCGGCATACTCCGGCGCAGTCGGGAGACCCTCTGGTGGCGACACCGCATGTGGGCCGGTCTCCACGCCGGACAAGACTGATAGAATGCTCGCCAAGCCATGCCTCTCCGTGATCATCACAGTTCGCGCGTGATCCACTCCGCAATAGCTACGGAGCAACGGAGCGCGCCCAATTCTCTTCCCTATCGGCTGCTTGTAGTCACCCTGGTGCTGGCTACGATGGGCGGCGCCTCCGGTGTGGTGAGAGCCCAGGAAAAGGCTAAGCAGCCGGGGGAAGACTGGATACGGCTATTCAACGGGAACGATCTTACCGGCTGGACCAGGATCGGCAAGGAGAGCTGGACGGTAGAAGATGGGCTGATCCACGGAAAGGGCCTGACCCAGGACTACGGATATTTGCAGACCGCCAAAGACTACAAGGATTTTCAGCTTTCCCTGCGTTTCAAATGCGTGGGGGATGGCAACAGCGGCGTCTTCTTCCATAGTGCGTTCAAACCAGGGACCGCGGATGTAACCCAAGGAATGCAGTTTGAGATCGACTGCAAAATGATGCATCACACGGCCGGCGTATATGCCGAGGACGGCCGCGGGTGGGTAGTCTGGCCGGCGCCGGAAAACGAGGGCGTGGTGCGGATGGGTGAGTGGAACGACTATCTCGTGGAGGTGGATGGCAACCGCTACCGCTCTCGCCTGAATGGAGTGCCCATGGTGGACTTTACCGATCCCAAGCCAACTTCATTCGATGGCAAGATCGCTTTGCAATTGCATGCCGGCGGTCAGGGCAACATGGAATTCAAAGATATCTGGATTCGGGACCTTTCTCACCGCTAGCTACTCTTTGCGCTCGCGCAGGGCCTGGTACACCATAACCTTTCCATCGACCACGTTGGCGACATAGCGGCCATCCGCGAGAAATTGCATGACCTTCTTACCTTCTCGCGCGAGTTTCGCCCAGCGTGAGTTGGTACTCGCGTTTTGTTCTACTCCGCGCAGAGCTACCCCCTCGAATTTAAAATCCACTTCCCGCAATTTGGATCGCGTGGTCCGCCGGACGGGGTAATTCTCATCGTCGAGAGTCACCGCTTTGGCGTTCTCAGCCAATACCTGCCGCCACACGGCAACAAGAGCGTCTTCCAGGCTCATGGCCATAGGCAATTTTCTCCGGCACTCAGGACTATGTTCTCAGATGCGCCCAATCCATGGATGACAGATCCTTGACACTCAACTCATATCGGCATTTAATCGCGCTCGTCCCTTTTCATCTGAAACTATGCGCCTCAGCATCTCGCTTCTATTGGCTGGCTCCCTGCTCATCTCCATCGTGGCCTGTAGGAGGTCCGCTCCCACAACTGCTGCCGGCGATGGGGCAGATTGGCCCATGTATGGAAGGACCACGGACGAGCAGCGGTTCAGCCCCTTAAGCCAGATCAACGAGCAGAACATTGGCCGGCTCGGTTTAGCCTGGAGTAAAGAACTGGGCACCACCCGGGGCCTCGAAGCGACTCCAATCGTCTCCAACGGGGTGATCTACACCACGGTGGAGTGGAGCGTCGCTTTGGCGCTGGATGCCAGAAGCGGCGCAATTCTCTGGACCTATGATCCCAAGGTAAATCGTGGCCACGCCCGTACCATCTGCTGCGACGTGGTCAATCGGGGAGTCGCCCTCTACCACGGCAAGGTGTACCTGGGCACGCTCGATGGCCGCCTTATCGCACTCGACGCTAAGTCGGGACATCCTGTTTGGGAGGTGCTCACCGCAAATCAGCCCACTCCCTACGCAATTACCGGAGCACCGCGCATCGCCAAGGGAATGGTTCTGATCGGAAACGCCGGCGGGGAGTTCGGCGTGCGCGGTTATCTCTCGGCCTACGATGCGGAAAGCGGAAAGCTGGTCTGGCGCACTTACACCGTGCCCGGGGACCCGTCGTTAGGGTTCGAGTCCAAGGCGCTGGAGAATGCTGCGAAAACCTGGCACGGAAAATGGTGGGTTGCGGGCGGCGGAGGCACACCGTGGGACTCGATTGTCTATGACCCTGGTCTCGACCTGATCTACGCCGGCACGGGCAACGGTATCGTGTGGTACCGCGATCTGCGCAGTCCGGGCGGAGGCGACAATCTGTATATCGCCTCCATATTGGCGCTGCGCCCCAGCAATGGGGAGTTGGTCTGGTACTACCAGGTAACCCCGGGGGACAACTGGGACTACGACGCCACGCAGCCATTGATGCTCGCGGATCTGAAGATCGGCGGCACCATGCGCAAGGTCATCATGCAGGCGTCGAAGAACGGGTTTTTCTACGTGCTCGATCGCCAGACAGGCCAGTTCCTTTCAGCGAAACAGTTTGTCAACGGCGTTACCTGGGCCAGTGGAGTCGATCCCAAGACCGGACGGCCGATCGAATCGCCAACGGCATATAACGGCCTGCAGGCGGTGCTTGTTTCGCCCGCGCCGGGTGGTGCTCATAACTGGTATCCGATGGCGTTTGATCCCACCACGGGCTTGGTATATGTGCCGGCACGACAGGGCTCCCCTGCGCTGCACGCACCGGACAAGCATTGGACCTCAAATACCACCAACTGGAATCTTGGGCAGGATGCGGCATACAACGGGCCGCTCCTGGCCAAGTACCGGTCTTACCCGCAAATGACCGGGCACCTGATCGCCTGGAATCCGGTTGAGCAGCGTGAGGTGTGGAACGTCTCTTTACCCCTGATCGAAAGCGGCGGCGTGCTGGCTACCGCGGGCAACCTGGTCTTCCAGGGCCGCTCCGACGGAATGCTCTGTGCTTATCGTGCTACCGACGGCAAGAAACTTTGGGAGTTCTACGCGGGCACAGGCATCATGGCTCCGCCGGTCACCTACCTGCTCGATGGAGTGCAATACATTACGCTCATGGTTGGCTGGGGTGGCTCTGCCGGAATCAACAATCTCCCGGGCAGTGGGCCGGTCAAACCCGGTTATGGCCGCGTCCTTACGTTCTCGCTCGACGGCAGGGCAAAACTCGACATTCCACCCTTCGGACATCAGGGACCGCCCTCCCCTGCGATCCACCTGAACGCCACGCCGGCGACTCTGCGTGAAGGCGAAATCCTATACTCGCGTCACTGCTTCTACTGCCACGGAGTGGGTGCAATCTCCGGGTCGGGTGTTCCGGATCTGCGCTATGCCACCGCCGCAACCCATCATCAATTTGAGTCCATCGTGCTGGGAGGCGCTCTCCAGCAAGGTGGCATGCCGACGTTCCAAGATGCGCTCAAGCCTGGTGAAGTGCGGGCGATCGAGGCCTATATTTTGTCTCGCGCCGCGGCCGCGAATCCGTCCGCAAGCAAAGTTCCCTGAGTGCATGTAACCTTTACTCGCAAACAAATCATTTCAAAATGCTGCGCTGCTCACTTGGCGGCCGGATGAGGAGAACACCACCCATGAACGAACCACAACCCGATCACATTCTGCAGGTGGGAATGGGTTTTATGGCCTCAAAGACGCTGTTGAGTGCCATTGAAATGGAACTATTCACCGAACTGGCCGATCGCTCCGAGCCGTTGGAAATGCTGCAAGGGCGGCTCGGGTTGCATCCCCGCGCGGCCCGCGATTTTCTTGACGGGCTGGTGGCGTTGAAATTTCTCGAGCGCCGCGACGGCAAGTACAGCAACACCCCGTCGACCGCGTTCTTCCTCGACAAGCGGAAACCCTCCTACATCGGCGGCATTATGGAGATGGCCAACCACCGGCTCTATCCCTTCTGGGGTCATCTCACCACCGCGCTGCGCACGGGCACTCCACAAAACGAAACCAGGGATGGCGCCGATCCGTTCGTGGCTCTCTATGCCGACCCGGCGCGGTTGAAGCAATTCCTCGGGGCCATGACCGGCATAAGCCATGGGGGCAACATGGCCATCGCGCGCCAGTTCCCATGGAAGCAATACCGAACTGCTGTGGATGTGGGAACCGCCCAGGGTGACTTGATCACCCAAGTGGCTCTGGCCAATCCGCAGGTCAATGGGACCGGATTCGATCTCCCGGCGGTTGGCCCTATCTTCGAAGAGTATGTCGAGGCCAACGGGCTCTCCGGCCGGGTGCAGTTTGCCCCCGGCAGCTTCTTCGAGGAACCCCTGCCCAAAGCCGACGTGGTGATGATGGGCCACATCCTGCACGATTGGGACCTGGAAACAAAGCGCATGCTCATAGCCAAAGCCTTTGCCGCATTGCCGCCAGGCGGCGCCTTCATCGTCTACGAATGCATCATCGACGATGACCGCTCCAGCAACGCCTTTGGCTTGCTCATGAGCCTGAACATGCTGATCGAGACCTCCGGCGGCTTCGACTACACGGGGAGCGACTGCATGCAATGGATGAAAGAAGCAGGTTTCCGCGAAACCCGGGTAGAACACCTCGTGGGTCCCGACTCCATGGTTGTAGGAATCAAGTGACTGCTCTCATTGCTGGACGGCCCAGGCCAGGCCGTCCGGCTCCCCGCCGGCATCGATGTGGCCGGTGATTTCCAGCGTCTTCAGGTCCAGGACTGCGACGTAGTTATCCGGGTGCAAGCGATGAACGCGCGGGAGCCATCCGGCTGGACCAGGATCCCCGCAGCGCCATGGCCGATCTTGATATGTTTAAACTCGGTGCGCGTTGCCGCATTCAGCACCACCAGGTCCGGGCCGTCGAGGCTGGAGATCAGGACCAGTTTGCCATCGCGGGTAAATTTGAGTCGATTGGCGCTAAAGACGTTGGCCGCAATGGTCGCCACCACCTTCTTGGCGGCAATATCGACGACTGAGACCGTGCCGTCCTGCGCGTTCGCGGTCCACAATTCACGGCCATCGGGAGATACATCGAACCCCTCGTCCCCCCGGCCAACAGGAATAACGGTTTGATTCCAGTCCATGCGAGGGCCCCTTTGATTTCCTGGAGGAGGTCCGCCCGGCGGCGGACGATTTGGGCCGCCCCGCATTCCCGGCGGCGGTCCCATGGGTGGTAGCGCGATCTTCTCCAGAAGGCTGACCGTCGCCGAGCTTACATTCGTCGTGTAGACCTGCTTCTGATCGGCAGTGACGTAGATCATGTGGGTTCGGTTCTGGCCTGTGCCCATGATCCAGTCAATCTTGCGCGAGGCCGGGTCGTAGCGGCCGACCGCTTTGGCTCCCTCCGCCGTAAACCAAAGCTTGCCGCCCACAAACGTGAGTCCGTGGGGACCATTCAACGCGCCAAGATCGATATCCGGCAGCGCCTTCTGGGCAACCAAATCGATTACCGAAAGCACGTGGTAAGCGCCCCCGCCATAGATGGAGACATAAGCCGTGCTGCCATCAGAGGAGGCGATCACTTCGTGAGGATCTGGTCCCACGGGCGCACGAGCAACCACCTTCAGCGTGGCCGGGTCAACAATGGCCAATGCATGATCGTGTTTGGAGAGCACCAGCAACGATTGCTTGGGAGTGGCTTGGGCCATGACCTGCGTAGCCGGACTAATGCCGAGAGCTAGAACCGCACCGGCAAGAAATAGGTGTGTGAATCGATATCGCATAAGTTGCTCCGCTGCTTCATTATCACCCTGTAGAATTTCGCAGGATTCTTTTCTTACACGAGGCCAGAATTGAGCGACGATCTCCTGATACGAGCGGCCGATAAAAAAGATTTTGCGCAATGGAAATTGCTGTGGGACGGCTACAACGCATTTTACGGCCGCAAGGGACCGACCGCGCTGCCGGACACCATCGTCAACATAACGTGGTCGCGCTTCGTCGATGGTTACGAGCCGATGCACGCTGTGGTCGCGGAGCGCTCGGGACAACTCATTGGCCTGGTTCACTTCCTCTTTCATCGCACTACGATTTCGGTCGAGTCCATCTGCTACCTGCAAGACCTATTTACCAGCGAAGCCGCTCGCGGCCAGGGAGTGGGTCGCGCGCTGATAGAAGAGGTGTATCGATACGCGAAAAGTGCAGGCTGCAGCAGGGTGTATTGGCACACCCATGAGACAAACGCAACCGCGATGAAGTTATATGACAAGGTTGCGGAGAAATCCGGGTTTCTTGTGTATCGCAAGAGTCTCTGAGGCGTGGCCGGGCTCTGTTGTTTAAAGAGAACAAGGGTTGGAAAAAATCCATACACGGTTCAGGCGCCCCAGGCGGGGACGGTGCGAACCATGTTCCACATCATCTGATCGAGGGCGGTGTCGATTTCGTTGGAGGGTTCAGTGCGGGTGTTGGTGAGGGCGGCCCAACACATGCCCGTTGATGTGCGAACCATGATGGTGGTGGTTCCGGGGAGGCTGCCGTTGTGCCACCAGTTTCCGGCCCCGTTGTCGCGAACCATCCAGCCGCGGGCGTACCGCGCCGGACCCTGCGGATAAGCCGGCGCGGGCGCGGTCATGGTCTGGATGGTTGCTGGCTTGAGCAGGGCGGGGATGCCGGGCGCGCCGGCGACGTGGTTGAGGAACTGGACCAGTTGGGTGGAGGACGCAATCCATCCCCCGTGCGAATCCATGCGGGTGATGTTGATCTTGTAAGGATCTTCGCTGTACTGGCCGTAGTAAACCACCTCGTTCGGGGCGCGCTGGCTTTCTTTGTTAGCAGCAATCTGCATGGTGTAGATGCCACAAGGCGCGAGGATATTGGCCTGCACGTACGAGGCATAGGGCTGCCCCGTAACCTGCTCGATAACGCGGCCGAGCACGCAGTAGCCGAAGTTGGAGTAGGCCCAGTGGGTGCCGGGTGGATTGGTGAGGGGCATATGGGCGATGGTCTCGGTGATGAGTTTGGTGTGATCCCACGAGAGGTTGTGCATCATGGGGTCGGTGGAGTCGTTGGGCCAGCCGCCGGCGGTGTGGGTGAGGAGATCGTCGACAGTGATGTCAGCAACGTACTGCTGATAGGGCGGCTTGCCATACTTGATTCCCAGGATGGCGGAGGGACCGAAGACTTTGTCTGTGAGGTTTAGCTTGCCTTGTTCGACGAGCGAGAAGATGGTGACGGAGGTGATGGGCTTGGTGACCGAGGCGATGCGGAAGAGGCTGGATTGCTGCACCTGCATGAGATGCTGGCGGTCGCCCATACCGGCTGCCTGGTCGTAGACGAATTGGCCGTTGCGAGAAATGGCGATGGAACTCGCGGGGACGGAGAATTGTTGACGGAAAGCTGCGGCAATGCGGCCCATCTCGCCACGCTGCTGGCCGGTGGAACCGCCGTATTGGCCTTGCGCCAGGGCTTCGAGGATGGGTGCCGGGATGGAGCCCACAGCGGCAGACGTGAGAAGCTTTTGAAGCAGGGCGCGGCGAGTGAACGAGCGGTTTGGCATAGGCGTGGGGTGTTTCCTTTGTGACGTTGCGGGAAGTTTGCCCTAGAGATTGTAAAGTCTATCCGGCCGCGACGAGATGAAAGAGTTGGAAGATTGCTGTAGATTTCTGAAATGACGTGTGTGCATAGGAGGTTGATGTGAAGAGGTGTTGCTATGGGCTTTTCTTGATTTGCTTTGGCCTGATGCTCTCGATGGGCAATACAACGTTAGCGCAGCAACCGCCTCCACAGCAGCGGCCCGCGAGCGTCGCCGGCAAATGGACTTTGTACTGCAAGGATCCCAATGGATCTACCTCCGCGAAATATCTAGATCTGCAGCAGAAGGGGTCTGTCATTTCGGGACACTTCAAAGGACCGAATCAATCGGGTGGGGTGGAAGGAACGATCAATGAACAACACCTGGTGGTTCGAACCAAGACCCGGGATGTGCTGACGTTTCGAGGCAGGGTCGATGGACCCCGGGTTGAGGGCGTAGTTCAGGGCAATACCTACAATGGCACTTTCCACGACCGCGGCGGCACAGGATCGTTCCAGGGGCAACGATCGAATTGAGGAGCGGCCCGCCCCCTGATCTCTGCGCCCGAAAGGCTTTGGTGGCATTGGAGCAGCACGAGTGACGGCGCGCCTCTAGTTGGTGACGTTACTGAAAACGAGCGACTGAGCGGAGAGATACGACGGTTTCGGCGGTCCATCCCATGATAGGAGGCCCATGGTATTCAGCTCATTGAACAACTCCGTAGGGTCCACCTGAAATCCCTGCAGCGTAAGAATCTGTGCCTGATCCAGCAAATCAACTTGAAAATAATTCGAATCATGCTGCGTCGCAAACGTGATCAGCGCCGGATTGGTTTTGGCGAAATATTTTGGCAACGAGCTGATGTACTTATTCTGATCATCCATACTGCCGAGCCCACCGGACGGCCAGCCAACTTCAGTGAAGAACACAGGAGCGGTTGGGACAACAAGCCGAATCCGATCATAGTAGGCAGCCGCAAGCTGGTCTGGCGCCGGATAGAACCCCTTGTAGACAGTCCACGCTGGATACGTCGTAAAACCAATAAAGTCCTGAGGTCCTAAGTCCGTTGGCAGATTGAACTCCTGATCGCCGAAGAAAAGATCCATATGATAAGAGACACCGACTTGCGTACTGGGTGAGATTGTCTTTACCGCCGTGTATGCCTGCTGATAAAGGCTCTGATAACTTGCAAATTCGGTCTTGTTTAAGTAGTAAAGAAGGTTGATCTCCGCTCCAAGATTAAGGTAATCGGGCTTCAACGCCGCGAGGCTTTCGACATCCTGCAGAAACCTGCTCCGTACCGCCGGGTCTGCAAAACTCGCCGGCAGTCCATCCGGCGGAGTAGGCGCGCCGATTCCGGTCGGACTAAATTGCAAGAAAACCTGAAGGCCGAATTGGCGAAACAAGGGAACCAGTTGCTGGGTCTGCGTCAGGCCCACGCTCCCGGTCTGCCACTCGAACATGAAGGAGCCATGCCCACCGACGGCGCCTATTTCCAGCACCGCCTGTACCACGTCCTGATTCGTCGGGTTTGGGAGGTGAGCAGGACTAAAGAGAAAGCCCAGAGGAGTACCGGACTTCACCTGACCACTCGCGCGCGCAACGAACCCAGCGGCAAATAGCAGTAGCGCCGCCAGGTAAATCTCCGGGCCTCGAAACCAATTACTAGATCTCACAATTCACCCACTACGATCGCCTCTTTCACCGCTTCCGAGGGTGCGGCATCTTATTTGGCTACAAGAGACAGCCCTTTCGATTCCCATTCCTCGTCGAGGATGCTGCGGAGATATCTGCCGTATTGGGTTTGCTTCACGGAATCCGCCATCCTGCAAAGCTCTAATCGGGAAATGTAGCCCATGCGATACGCGACTTCCTCGGGACAAGCGATCTTGAGTCCCTGGCGTTCTTCGATCGTTTGCACAAACATGGAAGCCTGTAGCAGCGAATCATGGTTGCCGGTATCCAGCCATGCCATGCCGCGGCCCAGAATTTGCACGCGCAGCCTGCCTTGTTCTAAATACATTCGATTTAAATCGGTAATCTCAAGTTCGCCTCGCGCCGAAGGCTTGAGCATCTTTGCGTACTCGACGACCTCGTCGTCATAGAAGTACAACCCGGTCACCGCATAGTTGGAACGCGGAGCGGACGGCTTCTCTTCCAGCGACACGGCAAGACCGGAACCGTCGAATTCGACCACACCGTATGCTTCCGGATCGCTCACACGGTAAGCGAATACCGTGGCGCCCTCGCGTATGCCCGCCGCCGTCGACACATAGTCCTGTAGCCCGTGGCCGTAAAAAATGTTGTCGCCAAGGGCCAGCGCACACCGGTCGCCCGCGATGAATCTCTCTCCAATCAGGAATGCTTGTGCAAGTCCTTCCGGGTTTGGCTGCTCTGCGTGTTGAATTTTCAAGCCAAACCGTCGCCCGTCACCCAGGAGTCTTTGGAAACTCCTGCGGTCTTCGGGAGTCGTGATCACCAGGATGTCGCGTATGCCGGCGAGCATCAGCGTGGTGAGCGGGTAGTAAATCATGGGCTTGTCGTACACCGGCATCAACTGCTTACTTACGCCAAGTGTGAGTGGGTAAAGGCGCGTTCCTCTGCCACCCGCGAGAATAATTCCCTTCATGCTCCGCTACCTCTTTCTCTCTTGCTGCGGGGGTGTCAAAACTTTTTCAGCTTCTCGAATTCCGCTAAAGCAGGCTTCGCGCCTCCATCAGAGGTCAGCAACCCGGTGCTGCCCAAGTCTCCACCCGGTAAACCGCTTCCCACATCGTAAAGAAGAGACCAAGCCACGAGCATGGGGTGCACAGGACCAAGCAGTTCCGGTAAACGGGCCACGAACTCTTGCTGACTCGCCAGACTTCCCTTTCCAGAACTCGGCCAACCAATCTCCATAAACATTACCGGGTCGCCCGGTTGAGAGTATTTGGAGAGAGTGGAGTAATAGTCTGCGGGAATTTCACTGGGCGACCGAAACCGATCCGCCGGATACGACGTGAAGGCCAAGAGGTCAAGTTCCGGGCGAAAAATATCAATCAGTTTCTTTTGCTCATCAACCTTTTTGGGATCCTTCTGATACATCTGAAAGAAGAAGTCCCATTGGAATGAAACAAACACTTTGGTGTTTGGCGACTCCTTCTTCACCAACGTGTACGCGGTCTTGTAAATATGCGCGAAATAGATGTACTCGTGAATGTCTTTGAAGGCGAGCATATTGATTTCTGTACCGAGACAAAGGTACGGAGGCTTGGACTTCGCCAGATCGACAGCATCGCGTAGAAAGCTTTCATAGATAGGCTTCTCAGAGAACGAGTGATGCTTGACTTTATTTAGGTTTGCGGGAAGGTCTAATTCGCCACGCGCCCCTCCAAGCTGAGTAGGGCTGAGCGCGAGAACCGGAATGAGCCCTGTCGCGTTGCTTGCTGCGGTCACCTTCTCCGCAACGGTTTTGAAGTCTGGTTGGCTCCATTGATAGATGAAGATTGCATAGGTACCAACCTGCTTGCCCATGGTAAACATCTGCCGAATGTCCGCGTCGGTTTGGTGAGGGAAATGAGGTGGGGTAAGCGCGACACCAGTTGCGCTGATCGACCCATGTCCTCCCGGATCCGGGCCCTGGTAATTGCTTGGCGGCGGCGACTCTCCCACGGCGGGCAGAAGAGTGACTGCTGCCGCCACCAAGACAGCCCATAGCTTTTCCAGGCTGAGCTGAGGAACGCTCATGCGTTTACCTGCTCGAGCGCGTTGGAATGTCTGTAAAATTCCGCGGCGGCCTGCTTGAGCGAAGGCCATACCTTATCGCGATCTGAGATCGTTGGCGGCCCCACGATCGGCCACTCAATCCCAAGCTCCGGATCATTCCATCGGACGCCGCCCTCGTGCTCTGGAGCATATTCCTGCGACGTCTTGTAAACCACATCGGCAGAGTCGCTGATGACAGCGAATCCGTGCGCGCACCATCCCGGAATGTAGAGCATTGCCCGATTCTCTTCCGTCAATAAAACCTGCACGGATCGGCCAAACGTAGCTGAGTCGAGGCGCATGTCAATAGCAACATCCAGGATCGCGCCGGCAATCGCGCGCACCAGCTTCGCCTGCCCGTAGGGCGGTACCTGGTAGTGCAGGCCGCGCACAGTGTCCTTGCGAGATCGCGAATGATTCTCTTGCGCGAACTTCGGCATGAGACCGGCCTGCTCCCAGTCTGAGGCCCTGAACGTCTCCATGAAGAAGCCGCGTTGATCGCCGAAGAGCTGGGGCGTGATTAATAACACCCCAGGTATTGCCTGCGCTTCAAATGAGAAAGGCATATCTAACCGCTTTTCCGGCCTTCGCCTGCATCCGCGAGATTGACTTCTCCCAGGATGTCCTGCACCCGGCGTACCGGGTCATTAAGCCCGCATCAACTTGTCATTCTGCTTTAGTACTCGTTCTGCGGCCTTCTTGCCGCTCAGAATGGCCTCATCGCTCCAGAAGTAGGTCCACTGGCCATACCTCCCAGCCGTCTCAATTCCGACGGATCGCAGCCAATCCCGGACGACCTGAAGAGACGCTTTGCGCGCATGGTCATAAACGCAGTACGCAAAGGGGATATCGTGGGTTGCCGTCATCACGATTCTGTCCTTCTTCCCGATAGCACCCACACGCCGCAACGCCTCGATTGTGTTGTCCACGGCGTTCGCCTTGTCCACCGGTCGCCGGGCAGAATAGGCGATTTCAGCAGAAACGGAGGACTTTCCAGGCGGGGCGACGCTTTCGCCAAATGTATGCGGATAACTGATTCGGAAGAACGGTACATCCCGTTCGGGAAAGTGAACCCAATGCCGGTCTGAGATATTTGCCCGGTCGATGCCGAGATTCACGACGAAGATACTATTCGTCCAGAGCTGTGAAGCGGCGCGGCGCACCGCCGCCGGAACCTCGCTGCAGATCCCTATCAGGGATGGCAGCGGGATCGTGCTGATCAGAATCTCATAGGAAACCGATTTCCCGTTCTCAAACGTCACGCGCCGATCCTTGATGTCGACCGACACCGCGCGATGTTGCACGCGTACAGGACCACAACGTTGTGCAAGTGCCGAAGCGACCGCCCCATATCCGACCGCACCACGCGGGTATCGGAAATCCGAATTGGTCCCGATGCGGGTTTGGCGCGACCACAGTGCGCCGCGGATAACCTGCGCTAACGTCGGTTGTGGGACCCGCGACCCTGTCCACTCGCATGTCATCGTCGAAGGGTGAACCGTCCAGAATTTCTCACTATAAGGAACAAGAAAGCGCTCAGCGAACTCCTTTCCTACCGAGCGATAAATCCATTGCTCGTAATTATTGGGTTCCGGATAGCGCTTTCGTTGCAAAAAACTCCAAACGCATTTCAGCCGGGTGGTAATGGGTAAACCGGCCGTGTTCACCTGAAACGGGTACGGCGTGTATTTGCCCTGTGCGTAAATGAAGGCATTACGCGTAAACTCCCGCATGGGCACGCCGCATTCCCGTAGGAGCTGCAACACAATTTCGTTCCGGGTCTGCAGTATGTGGATCCCGCGGTCGAAGGTGAAACCGGCGGTGGAATCGGAACCCGCGGCACCGCCGGGAGCATCGGACGCTTCATACACGGGGGCTCCGGTGTAGTAGGAAGCGGCCAGTGCGGTGACTCCACCGCCGAGAATGACGACCTCGTCCTTTACAACCAAATTACTCATAAGCCGTACAAGCCTTCTCGGAGGTCATCACTGCACGACCGCTACGCTGTGCCCGGCCAGATAAGTAAACCCCCCGGTCAACGTGCCAGGCAGCAACTGACGAATATAGCGGTCGACGAACTGATCCGCTTTGCTGATCTTTGACTGCGGAACATACAGCATGTCAAATGCTTGCAGTGGAAAGTCTCCGGATGCGTTTTCCTTGATATGTTTAAGATCGATTGTATGCACCGTCCGGTTACCCTGACCGTCGTTCCGAATCAGGATCAACTGATCGCTGCGTGCAGACGGCCGGAATCCGCCGGCTTGAATGATTGCGGAGAGTGCCGTCATCCGCCCAATCAGTGGAATCGCGCCGGGTTGTAACACTTCGCCTCCAACAAACACCTTCTGATTGGCAAACGACATGACGATCGCCGATACCTTTGGCGACTGGTAAAACTCCGCATACTTGCGAGCCAATAGTTCCGCGAGCGCCGTGGGCGTGATACCCTCGGCCGGAACGTCGTTGACCAGTTGCGCGCTGATGTTTCCGTCCGGCCGGATACGCACGACCTGGTCGAGTTCGGGGTTATTGAATACCCGAATCGACACCTCGTCACCGATCTGTAAAAGGTAAGGGGAATGTCTGCTGACGGATGTGGTCTCCTGGCCGAAACCGGCACACGCCAGAGAGGAGCTCAGGAGAAGCAAACCACCACGGAGTAAAAGGCTCTTTCTCATTCAGTCATTCCTCGCCGCTGGCTCGGCCTTCGATCGACAGCTATCAAAACGCGCCGTCCGTTAGCAGCCACAAGGTTCGCGCCAGGATCTTGATATCCACCCAGAAAGATTGCGTTTGCACATAACGTACGTCCCAATCATTTGTCGCCAGGAACGATAGGTTGCCACGTCCATTCGTCTGTGCCAGTCCGGTTATGCCCGGTCTGACGGCAAATTTGATCAGCTGCTCATCGCTGTAATACGGGAGCATCTCTGGAATTTCCGGGCGGGGACCCACAAAAGTAACCTCGCCTAGCACCAGGTTCCAGAAGTTTGGTAACTCATCCAGAGTTGTTTTACGCAGCCAGCGGCCTACTCGAGTTACCCTGGGGTCAGTCTCTCGTTTAACGTGGTACTTCTCGATATCTTCACGCGTAAATTCGTAGGAATACATCTCAGGCCAGCGCTCTCTGGCATCCGCATAAAGCGTCCGAAACTTGTAAAAATGAAATGGCTGCCCGCCCTTGCTTACACGCGTCTGCCGAAATAACACGGGCCCGGGCGAGTCGAGTCGGATCATGATCGCCACCATCAGCATGACCGGGCTGGTAACCACCAGTGTGCACACGCCAACTGTGACTTCTGTAACTCTGGTAACAATCCATCCGAGGAGATTCCGAGGATACAAGCGATCGCGATCTGCGGTAACTCGACCTATCCGAGCTACTATCTGCGAATGCGACGCCCTCGATCTTCCGCCAGATGCAAGCTGGGTGGAGACCACCGATGCCTGGCTTGACCCCATGAGACCTCCTTCTGATGATCTATCTTGACGCACAGAGGGGCCCAGATCTGTTGCTGTATATCTGAAGGGGAGGACTTCGTCGCCCGATTATAGTCGGAATATTTTGTTTGACAATACGGGAATTGCAGTATTTGATTGTCCCATTCCTTGTAAGGTACAGCGGCACTGTAAGAATTGGGCCCTTATCCCCCCTGACTCATCGTACGTACATCGATGGCGCAGCCAGCTTGCGACTATGAGGAGTCGTGTCATGTCGAAAATGCTCTCGACTATTTACATCAAGGATCCATCCTTTCTCCTGCTGTACTCGCCTCTTCAGTTTGGCCCCGAAGAAATGGCCAAGCCGGATGGTTCCCTAAGTTTGTCTTATGTGGCAGGAGCTCTGCGCCGCGCCGGGTATGGCGTCAACATTCTTGATATCTCGGTCGGCAACCAAGAAGACAAACTGGCGGACACATTCTTCCAGGCGACTCGCTTGCCGATAAGTGGTCTTCTCCGTATTGGCATGTCTCACAAGCGCATTCTGCAGGAAGTATCCAAGTACGATGTGGTCGGTATCTCGTCGATTTTTACTACGCAGACGAGCATGGTGCTGGAAACGATCCGGCTGGTGAAGACGGCGTATCCGGAGAAGCTTGTCATCGCTGGAGGCGTGAACTCCCGCAACCTCCGGCAGCGCTTTTTTGACGCGGGGGCTGACGTCATTGTCTTGTCTGAAGCAGAACGAATCATCGTCGAGATCGCGGAGGCCCTGCGCGGAAAGCGCACACTCACCGAAGTGCCTGGCATCGCTTACCAGGACGAGTTGGGCAACGAGCGTGTCACCCCAAAAGCTGCTGTCACCCAAGATCTGGATGAGCTCCCAATGCCCGCGTGGGACCTTCTCCCGCTGAACAAATATTGGGATATTTCGCGGCCGCATGGCGGACACTTCCCGGAAGGCATGAGGATCAAGTACGCCTCACTACAGACGTCTCGCGGATGTCCGTTCCAGTGTCTCTACTGTCATATCTCCAAGGAAACCGAGAGCGATCCCTCGGGCAACCTCAAGGGGTACCGCGTCAAGTCCATCGATCGCGTGCTACACGAACTGCAAACGCTCAAAGACATGGGCGTGGAGTACGTGTACTTTGAGGATGACAGCCTCTTTGCCAAAAAAACCCGAGCCTATACGCTGTTCAAGCTGGTGCGCGAGATGGGCTTGCATCTCGCCGATGTCAACGGCGTGAACCTCTGTCACCTGCAAAAGAACTACGACGGCAAACTGGGTATTGACTCTGAATTCCTGGAAATTCTTTCGGCAGCCGGCTTCGACTTTCTCCATCTCCCCTTCGAGTCCGCGAACCAGAGAATCCTCGACAAATACTGCTCTTCCAAGTGGCGCATTCACACGCTCAACACCAAGGACCTCTTGCGTGCTTGCGACGATGCCGGCATCCAAACTGCCGGTAACTATATGATTGGTTACCCGGACGAGACTCTGGAAGAGATTCACAACACGATTCTCTTTGCCAAGCAACATATCGAAGAGGGCATGAACCACGCTGCTCTTTTCGCGGTGGTCCCATTCCCCGGTTCTTTGATCTATGACCTATGCGTGCGCACCGGCCAGCTGGATCCGGACTTCGATACCGACACAATGAAATGGACTAAGTCGATTCTCAAGGGGTTGGCGGTGTCCCCCGACACCCTGGAACAGATGCGCCAGCTGGCATGGCTTACCGTAAACAGGAGCGCATTCGTAAATTACAAGATCGGTATGCGGGTCTCCAAGCCGGAGGTTCCGGATGTCTCACTCCCTGTATCGGCCGGGACTGGCGGTGTCCCGAGAACACAGTTGGCAATCCTGTAATCGCAAGTAATAGGGGGCGTCGATGATTTTAGTAACCGGTGCGGCAGGAATGGTAGGTAGCTACGTAAGCGACATCTTTCCGCCTGACGAACTGTACCTGACAGATATTAATCCCAGCCACGGCATGGCCAGTCTTGATGTTCGTGACGCAGCGGAAGTTGCTCGCCTGGTTGGATTGATCAAGCCCGATCACGTACTGCATTTGGCGGCAGAGACAGACGTCGATCGTTGCGAACGTGATCCAGCGCATGCCTTTCTCAGCAACGCAACAGCGACAGGCTACGTTGCCGAAGCCTGTGCCAAGCACCATGCGGAAATGATCTACATCAGCACCTGCGGCGTCTTCGACGGAGCAAAGCTGACTCCCTACACCGAATTCGACGAGCCCGCCCCGGTTACTGAATACGGCAAGGCTAAATTAGCCGGAGAAACCCTCGTCCGCGAAATATGTAAGAACTGGTATATCGTGCGCGCTGGATGGATGTTTGGGGGCGGCTTCAAAGACAAGAAGTTCGTCGGCAAGGTAGCCAGCCAGTGCGCCGCCGGCGCGCCCTCCCTCCGCTGCGTTACCGATAAGTTCGGCAGCCCTACTTATGCCAAAGACCTTCTCCGCATGGTGAGGCAACTTACTGAGCGCCGCATGTACGGTTTGTTTCATGGTGTTAACCAGGGCTGCTGTAGTCGCTATGACGTCGCGGTGGAGATTGCTTCCTACCTCGGCACGGGCACAGAAATTGTTCCCGCATCCTCTGCGGACTTTCAGCTGTCCGCTTCGCGGCCTGCTTCAGAAGCGGTCCTGAGCCAGAATTTGGATGAGCTCGGAATACGCCCGATGCGCATCTGGAAAGACGCTCTTCATGAATACCTGGATAGTTGGATTCCGGTGCAACAACGTGCGATTTCTGCCTGATTGAGTTTTCCCAAGGGGTTTTGCTGGAGATATGCGAGTGAGGATGAGCCTACGAAAGCACGAAAGAGGAGATAAATTCGGCTTTGCCACCTTCGTCGCTGAATCTATCCGGAGCGCTGCTGCTCGAAAGGAGACAAGTGTCGCCTGATTTCTTCAGCCGCACAACCGTATCCGGACCGTTGTCACTCAGCCTGCAGGAGGCCGAGAGCCCCGCATTACGAGTTCTTCGTGAGGCCGTCTACACGCTGCGCACTCATCTCTTGGTGCATATGGAACAGGGCCGCCGTGTGTTTGTTGTCGGCAGCGCGCGACCGCAGGAAGGCAAATCGACTGTTACCGCGCTTCTGGCGAATTCCATGTCTACGCTCCGACGTGTTCTCGTCGTGGAAGCCGACCTACGGAGGCCGAGAGTCGCCGCCCTGTTGGGTGCGCACCCCGGTGATGGAGTAAGCGACATTGCCAACGGCATGACCCCCGCGCTCACGATCCAGGAGGTGGAAGGTCTGGCAGTAATCCCCGCAGGCACGGTGACTGCTGACCCGCAAAGAGCGCTCGCCTCGCAGAACTTTCGTTCCGCCCTGGAAAGCCTGGGAAAATACTACGAACTCATTCTCATCGACAGCCCTCCAGTCCTCGCCTGTGCCGATGCACTCCTGGTCGGTCCCTTAAGTGCGGGCGTGATCCTGGTAGCCGGCGCTGGCCACCTAATGCAGACAGAGGCGGCAGAGGCACGCCGTCGATTTCAATCCGTCTCTACCCCGATCATCGGCGGAATCCTGAATAAGGCACTGATCGATGACGCTGACTCATACCCTCTCTATCCCAGTGAACCTGTCGCGGAGCCTGCGTTGTTCGGTCACTTTAGCGCAAAGGTGGTCGAATCCAGATGACTCGATGGAGGTGGGCGCTCTCCATGACTCTTGCGGTGTGGGTCGCTGCGGCCGTGACCTATCTGCTTAATAAGATCGGCTATTAGGGTTGGCCATGGAACGTCCGCTATGAATCTCTCCATTATCATCCCGACTCACAACAGCCTCCACTTTATCGGACGCTGCCTGGACTCCATCATCGGCAACGGCGAGTTGGCTCCCGAGATCGTGGTCATCGATAACGCCTCCTCTGACGGAACCAGAAAGTACCTTCGTGACAAATTCCCGGATGTCCATCTGGTCGCAAACGACTCCAATCTTGGCCACTGCGTTGCCGTGAACCAGGGGCTGGCGCTTGCGAAACGTCACTATGTCATGGTTCTGGATGCAGATACGATCATCCAAAGCGATGTCCTGGAGCAGCTGCTTTCTTTTCTCCAGCAACGCTCTGACGTGGCAGTGGTGGCACCCATGGTGCTCAACGGTGACGGAACACTTCAGAGAACGGCACGCAATTTCCCCCGGCCGCTGAACGGGCTGTTCGGAAGGCAATCTCTGCTAACCCGCTGGTTCCCGGGAAATCCTATCTCGCGCCGATACCTTGGCGAAGAGACCATCTCTCCGGGCGACGGCCCTTTTGCGGTTGAATTCGTCTCCTCGGCCTGCATGATGTTCCCCAGGCACCTGGTTCAGCAAATCGGCGCCTGGGATGAAGAGTTCGCCGGCTATTGGGTGGATGCCGATTGGTGTAAACGAGCGCGGACAATCGGCCTCATCTATTGCTGCCCCCAGGCCTCTGCAACCCACTATGAACAAAACCGTAGAGGTGTAAGAAAAGGATCGTCGCGCATTCGTGCATTCCACCGGGGCGCATATATTTTTTATCGCAAGCACTTTACGTTCGGCTTTCTCGATCCCCGCGCGGTTGCTGCGGCGGTACTGCTCTCCATCCGAGCCGGGCTTCTCATAGCCATCGACCGGTTCCTGCCACCACCCACAAACCCAACCATTGAATCGGTCAGCCACCACACGACCTTGCGTTTTGCAGAGAAGGGCAAATGACGAGCGACGAACAAGGTTTCGATCTCAAGCAGTATCTTGCTCCCCTTGTCCGCCACCGGTTCCTGCTGGCCACCTTTGTTTTCGTTGCGACTGTCAGCTCGCTTGCCTTTACTTACATGGTCTCCGAGCGTTATCGCGCTACGGCAACCGTGCTCTATCACCCCAACGAGACCGTCTCGTTCCGGCCAAAGACGCTCGAAGCACTCGGTTTCCCCATGCCGCTCGTTCCGCTTGAATCCATCGGCAACACCATCGATGAATTCGCGCACACTGAAACTCTCTTAAGCCAGACCGTGACCGAACTCCATCTCGATCGAAAGCCGCCCTACACCGGCGGCATTCTTGGGCGGTTCATCCACCAAACAAAAGACGCGATCAAAGAGCTCCGCGGGGACGCCATGCAGATCCTCAAGTATGGGCGCGTCCTGCCCAGGGATCCATTCGCGGACGCGGTGGCGGGCCTCAAAGACAATCTGAAAGTCAAGCCATCTACCAAGGCCTACACGTTCGAGTTGCAGGTGACCGATACCAACCCCCAGCGTGCAGCCGCAACCGTGAATACTGCCGGGCGCATACTGGCTGACCTTATGGCCAGGGCGGATGCCGACAGTGCGCGCATCTCCGCAGAGCGACTTGCGCCGCAGCTGGATGCCAGCCGGAAAGAAGTTGTAGATCTGGGCGACCGGCTCACTCGATTTAAGCAAGACGAGAACATTTCCTCGCTCGGCGAAGAGCTCTCCTTGCGGCTGAAAAGTATCAGCGCCTCTCAAGACGAACTGGCCTCCGTCGAACACAACCTTTTGTCGTCCACAGACCGGGAAAAGGAACTACTGTCGCTCATTGCCGGGCAGCCTGTCAGTATTCAGTACACAACTACCACCACGCAGAATCCTGTGACCGACCAACTCCGGCGAAAGATCGCCGACCTGGAGGTCGAGCGAGCCGGCCTCGCCCAAAAGATGACACCGCAGCATCCCCAGCTGAAGATCCTCGATGCGCAGATATCTGATGCGACCGCTGAACTAAACCGTGAACAGCCCAAGCAAATAAGTGCCGAGTCCAGCGGAGTGAATGAAGTCCGGCAGAAACTGCTCTCGGAGCAGTTGGAGACCGACAGCCAAATAACCTACCTGAGAGCGCAGCGTGAAGCCGTGAAACGCACGCTGCAAAACGACATTTCGCGAGCGCACGCGCTGACCAGCCGCGAATCGGAGCAGGGTCAATTGCTCATGCAACTCGATGCGGCAGAAAAAAACTATGCCCTCGTCAGCGAGGCGTACGAAGAAGCCCGCCTTGCCGAAGTTAAGTCTACCAGCGCCGTCATTATGCTCGGCCCCGCCTCTCCTCCACAGGCTCCAGTCCTGCCCCTGAAGATCGTGCATGTCGGTGTCACGTTCTTACTTAGCATTTTTCTCGCGATCGGAGGAGCTTACGTTTACGACTTCCTCACACCGGCGATCAATGACGTATATCAGTTTCAAAAGGCCATCCATGCCCCCGTCTTTTGCACACTACCCATACTTCCCGAGGGAGAAGCTGCCCTGCTGCGAGTGCTCCGTGGTTCCGGGAACTGGAGAGTGTAGCAGTGAGAACGACCTTCCAGCAACAAGGCAGGCGCCCCGGAGACGCGAGGTCTCTTCCCAGAAACATCCTCTATGTGGCGCTTGCCAGAGGGTCTGCCATTGGGCTCGATGGCCTAAGTTATTTGCTCGTCGCACGATATCTTGGCCCGTCACACTATGGCTTCTACCTATCCGTAGTGGCCGCTATCACGCTCATCGATGTCGCATCCGATCTGAGCGTATTCGATGTCGCGGTTCGTGAGACGGCGAATCAACTGGAACGCGCAGGTGCGTGGTTGGGCGCCTCCTCCTTCCTTCGTTTGGCACTCGGCTGTGCAGGTACGGTCGCCTTTCTCTGCTATGCCCTCCTCGGACCCCCCGCGACGCATCCCGAAATTCGACAGGCGGCCCTGCTTGGCGCCCTGGCGTTGCCCATCGGATCCCTGCGCATGCCTCTTGCACTCTTTCGCGCCGAGCTACGCATGGAGTACGAGTTTATCCTTCTCGCCCTTACCAGGCTCACGAATCTTCTGATCATTTTGGCCTTCATCGCCGCCCACTCCGGCCTGCTCGCCTTGATCGCAGCGATGGTTCTCTCGCGTGCGTTCCTCGCCGTATCGACATGGACGGTTTGCCTGCGCGTGTTTCGCGTTTACCCGCAGCTTCATTGGACAGACGTACGCGCGCTGGTGATCGAATGTATCCCAATGGCGATCAGCGGGACGTTCGTCGCTTTGCAATTGAAGTTAGACCTTCTCCTCGTTTCCGCGATCTCTGGTGCGCAGGCCGGGGGACTCTACGGCGTCGTCGCACAACTGCCAGAGTATCTCCTTTATGTACCCGTCATCGTCACCACGCCGCTACTCCCAGTGCTCTCCAGGGCCTTTAAGGAGGGCCGGTTCCGCGAATATGAGCGGCTTTTTGACAAGTTGACCCAGGGAATCATCCTTGTGTCGGTGCCCACCGTCTTAATTTCCTTCTTTCGCGCGCGAGACCTTGTGACCCTCCTATTTGGCAACAAATTTGCCGCCGCGTCGATCTACTTTCCCTGGATCATGCTTTCAGTCGGCTTCATGTGGACCTCCCATGCGCTCGCTGTCGCAACCGTTGCGAGTAGCCTGCAGCGCCACTTTATATGGATACAGTTAGTGTGTGTAGTCACGTTCCTCGCCATCTGTTTCCTTATGATTCCCGGCTGGGGCGCCTCAGCGGCGGCGTTAGCCCGCGTGATCGGCACCTTCCTGGCAGCAGCGCTCACGCTAGGCATGCTCCGCGTCCAAACCCAGCTGAAAATACATCTTGCCAGGCTGACCCCGTCCCTTCTCGGCGGCGTCGCCGCCGCCCTCGTCCTCTCATGGACACGTACCTTCACCATGTACACCTCCATCATCGGAGCTCTCCTGGCCTACGGTTCTGTTGCCTGGTCTACCCGCTCTTTTGGAGAGGTTTCGGAGGTTATTGCGTGAAACCACTCTTCACCGTTGTGATCGCCACTTATAACCGCCGCGACATCATTGGCAGGACACTCGATCACCTGGCTAACCAGACATATCCCGCCGCCCAGTTCGAGGTAATTGTCATCGACGATGGTTCGCCCGACGATACCGGCGAAGTGGTGCGGGCCAGGATCGCAAATGTCCCTTACCGTCTGAAGTATCTGGTGCATCAGAACTGCGGTCCAGGGGCAACTCAAAATCGGGGCATCCTGGAGGCAGAAGGAGAATGCATCGTCCTCATGGCCGACGACATCCTTCCCGCACCCGACATGCTGCAGTCCTATGCCACATTCCATCATCAAAACCCGGAACCACAGTTCGCTGCCCTGGGACGTGTCCTCCAATCGCCCGACCTACCGAAGTCGGCGTTTCAAAACCATTGGGATCCCTTTCGATACTTCGAACTGGACGGCATGACCGAACTGCCCTATTGGAAGTTCTGGGCCTGCAACATTTCTGTGAAACGCTCTTTTCTCTTACAACATGGGCTTTTTCGACAGTTGAAAGGTGCGGCGCACGAAGATGTTGAACTGGGGTATCGACTCTGTGCGGCTGGATTGAAGATTTTGTACTGGCCCTTCGCCCTGGCTCACCATTACCACGTGGAAACGCTCGATGCGGCCGTAAGACGCGCGTATGAACGCGGACTCAACTTTCACGTGCTGACGGATAACGTGGCAGATCCGCAGATCGTGGTGAAGTATCACGTTCTGAATCTAAGAACCATCCGCCAGCACGTTGCCGTCTTTCGCAACCTTTCAAAGAGCTCACTGCCATCCGCAGACAGAAATCCGTTTTGGCTGTTCTTTCGGCAGCTGATCAGATGGTGTGTCTTCAACCGGATAACGATCCCCGGTTGGCTTGCTCTCTTACGCGCTGCAGAGAGCCGGAGCTGGCTCTCGAAAATACTAAACTCGTATCTCTATCGAGGCGTGGTGTCTTATCACTTCATAAAGGGTTGTGCGGCGGCGGCCGCAACGGCAGGTCGAAGTACTCCAAGTGCAATCAGCTCAGGAAGGGCTCTGGGCCAGACCGACTAGAGATCCTGACATACCCGCTGTTTCGCTCCGGAGCGATCACGGCTTCATCACGAAAGGTAATTCGCCACATCGCCGCGCCTAATCCCAACAAGAACCACAGTAGGAAATAAGTGACATTGGTAACATAAATTGGATCGAACAGCCCCTGCGCCTCCAGGGCCGTGAAGGCAGCGAATACCGCTACTGCCGTCACCCCAACCAGGTCGGTCCGCACAGATATAACTTGCCAGGTCATCTTCCAGACGGCAAAACTAAATCCTAGAAAACACACCACCCCGATGATTCCCAGCTCCGTAAGGACCAGGACCAGTAAGTTGTGCGGCGGAATGAAGTAGGGATCTCCAGCGAATGCGCTATATTTAATCTCTAACAGCCGCATGTAGGTATTGGCGCCGCTGCCGACCCACATACTGTCTCTCCACAATCTTAGGGCTATCTGGAGCGTTTCCAGCCGTCCCGTCATCAGTTCGGGCGGAGCCTCGAAGATTCGTTGCCGTACCGCGGCAGCAAACGGGACAATCGCCGCCAGGGCCAGCATCGACATAACGACTGCTGACGTCCCAACCACGCGCCAGCGTTTCCATTTCAGTTGGCAGACGACAATGACTATCGCCGCGGCGCCAAAGGCAACCCAGCTCCCGCGGGCAAAACTGATGATTAGCCCGACCAGTCCAATGCCCGACACCAGCAATAGACCAAACCTGTAAGTAGGCCGTAGCTTTAGAGACAAGAGGGCGGTGAGCCCCAGCGGAAGAGACATCGCGAGAAAGAGTCCATAGGCGTGCGAATCAAAGGTCGTTCCCTCAGCCCTGTAGTACGATTCAAAGTTCTTCACGGAATACTGCTCGTATTCTGAGGCCGTGGCGCCCTTAGTGCGGCCGATCCCCAGCAGATCTCCTGTTCGAACCTGGACAAGCCCGATGGCGCCTTGAATCACAATGGCGGCCAGAACCGCCGCTACCATCATCTTGATCTGCCGCCGCTTCAGGTTATGCTCTATATAAAAGAACGCCGCCGCGTACTTCGTCAGGCGAAGTATCTCCAGGACTGTCAACGTGCGGCTGGTCGAATTATAGAGAGACAGTACATGAACACCTACAAATGCAAGCACCCACCAGTCGATGGGCGTTAGCTTCGGAAGCATCTCGCTACGCTTTACCGCCACCCGGAAAAACCACGTCAGATAGAGAAATACGAGCAAGAGCTCAAACAACCCGACAGCAATCCCCGAAGTAACATACGTACTTTCGGAAGTGAGAAAGAAGCTTTTCTCAATCGAGGTAAAGGGCAGGTTGAAAGCCAATAGGTAGAGAGCAACACTGTCCAGTCGCTGCGCCAGAACCAGCCCCAGAGAGAGCAGGATGGTAGCCGCGATCAGCGCCAGGGAATACCGCACCTCCAGGTTATCGAGGGCAAAACCAACAACCATGGCGAGCACGATGCCGAATACCGACACTGCCGCGACAGATGCCGCAGATCGCTGATAGGTCGTTTCCAGTCAGACCTCCATGTCAGGGGGGAGCCTGATTTTACCATGAAATAGGTCGTTTTAGGCTGGAAAGCGAGAGGGCGATCAGCTCAAAGCCGATCCGTCTCCTCTGAGGATCGAGTTAATGGGTGCGTTCGGAGATGAGCGACGGAGACCACATGTCTACTGGAGCATGGGGAGCGCGGAAAACGCAGCAAACTTACTGAAAACCCTTTTTCAATAACTCCGCTCGCTACGGCAGACCGACATCATGAGTTACGAGCGATTATCCACCTGCTATGTGCTAGCGCAACAGTTGCACGATCTACAACGTTCGCCGCCGTATCGTAATACGGTGGTACAGCAGCGCGGTACGCATGCGAAACGAGATCGCCGATCTTCTGATGGAGAGCGGGGGCTTCGAGCGTCAGCTTTATGCGCACATCGCTCCGGGTAGCACCCTCTTCGGCTGCAAATTGTTGCATGTCCGCGGCTGCGTCAGGGGCATATTCCATCAGAGCGTCGATCGTCTCCTGGGTGGCGGCCGTTTCCGCATTCGTTTGCAGCAGGGGCGAGATCTGCGCTCCCACTCCATTCTTCCGTTGGTTGATGGCTGCCGCCAAAAAGGCCGGATCGTCGGTAAAGTTTTGTAACAAGCGCAGCTGCGTTCCCAGGATAAAGATAGCCATTCTGCGGCCAGGCTCAAGCTTTTTGAGGTACCTCAGCATTTGCGCGCGCACAAACCGCTGGTCGTCAAGCGGGGTGTTGAGCGAGTCGAGCACGAGCACCGTCAGCGCGTCACTGGGCTTGACGCGGGAGATGTTGGTGAAGACGTTGGGCGGGAGATCAGGCAGGTTTACCTGGCTTGCAAGCAACGGCTGTGCTGGGGTGTGCTCCTCAAAGGAGGCGACCGTTTGCCTATGCCCGTCTTCCGACAGCGCGAAGTCTTGCTTGTGCAAACCCGTGAGCGGCCGGCGATTCTTACCCGTTACCACCACATCGAGAACCACGATCCGCGCATTCGCCTGGAAGACGCGGCTTCCGTTGGCTTCAGGGCTCCCAGTTTGGCCTTGCAGAGGCGCGGAAAGAGGGCCGGCCAACCCGCCCACTAAAACCACAAGCCATAAGGCCGCGCGGGACCGCAGAAACACAGGATTCCCCCTTAGATTCCACCCTCCGAAGGCTACCGAACTCTGGTTGGTCTGACAACTTTGGGTTTGACAAGGTGGGGAGACGCGTCGAACCAACTGATTGCCAGCGTGTTGGTTAGAATCATGATCCCTGGGGATTACCTGTTGCTTTCCCAGTAGAGCTGTGACATCCTCCTGTTGGTAAGCCAAATGACCGGCCTACGGGACGATGGCGCATGAAACAGAAAAAGGATGTTCTGCAAGGTACGCTGGCCTTGATGGTCCTGAAGACCCTCGATGTGCTGGGACCGCTGCACGGGTATGGCATAGCGCGGCGCATCGAGCAGATCAGCGGCGACCTGCTTGCGGTCAATCAGGGCACGCTTTATCCCGTCATGCTGAGGTTGGAGCAGGAGGGCGCCATCGCATCGGAGTGGGGCGCCTCGGAAAACAACCGCCGAGCGCGCTTTTATCGTCTCACGCGCGCGGGACACAAATTACTGGGAGCGGAAAAACGCGATTGGGAGCAGACCGCAGCGATCATCGCGCGCTTCTTTGCAGTGAAAGCGGAGGATCTGCCATGAGAGCTCTGCATCGGCTATGCACGCGCCTGAGCAACTTCGCGTCCAAGCGCCGAGGCGATGCGCGACTGGGCGAAGAGATGCGGGAGCATCTGGCGTTGCAGACGGAGGAGAACCTCCGCGCCGGTGTGACGGGCGAAGAAGCTCGCCGGCAAGCCCGTCTGAAATTTGGGGCGGTGGAGGCGGTTCGCGAAGACTACCACGCCGAAACGGGTTTGCCATTTCTGGAAAGCCTGCTGCTGGATGTTCGCTATGCGCTGCGCGTGCTCCGCAAGTCTCCCACGTTCACGGTCGTCGCCATAATCACGCTGATGCTGGGGATTGGCGCCAACGTCGCCGTCTTCGGCGTGCTGAATGCGGTCGTGCTGCAACCTCTGGCGGTGGGCGACCCACAGAACCTGTATCAGGTACGCCACAAGCCGTGGATGAGCGGAAGACTACTGACTACGTCGTATCCGGCGTTTGAAGATTTTCGGCGACGCAACACCACCTTCAGCGGGATGGCCGGGATTTATGGATATTCTCATGCGGGGCTGCGCTGGCATAACGCGGTGACGAGTATTTCCGGCGATGAGGTCACGGGCAATTATTTCGATCTGCTGAGCGTGCAACCGGAGGCAGGAGGCTTCTTCCACGAAGCAGACGAGCATGGTCCGGGCTCTGCGCCGTATGTGGTGTTGAGCGATGCTTTGTGGCGAAGTACATTTCATGCCGATCGATCCGTAGTCGGCGCGACCGTGGAGCTCGACAAGCATCCGTTTACGGTGGTGGGTGTGGCGCCGGCACAGTTCCACGGCACGGAGAGGTTTGGGTGGCCGGATTACTGGGTGCCCATGGCAAATGAGGAACAGGTGGAGGGGTGGGACTACCTGCATGGCCGAACAGCCATAACGGTCACAGTGATTGCCCGGCTCAAGCCCGGCGTGACGCCGCAGCAGGCGACGGAAGATCTCAATGCGATTGCAGCCGAGCTGGCGAAGGAATACCCGGAGACCGACGACGGACAGTCACTGCGGCTGATTCATCCGGGGCTCCTGGGGGACGAAGGAGACGTGATTCGCGGATTTCTTTGGAGCGTAACCGTGCTGGCGCTGCTGGTGCTGGCGGCGGCCTGCGCCAACCTGGCAACTCTGTTTGCGGCGCGCGCGGCCGATCGTGGCCGGGAACTGGCGCTCCGTGTGGCCCTTGGATCGAGCCGCCGGCGGTTGGTGAGGCAATTGCTGACAGAGGCTTTGATGGTGTCTCTGGTGGGCGGAGCTGCGGGGCTGGTGGGCGCGTACCTGCTGCTGGGTGCGTTGAACCGGTGGAATTCCTATGGCCATGTGGCGGTCAGTGTGGATATGCGTGTGTACCTGGCGGGCCTGGCATTGACTCTGGGAAGCGCGCTGTTGTTTGGCACGGTCCCGGCTTGGCAGGCTTGTCAGAGCCATCCGTTGCAGAGCTTGCAGAGCGGACCGGCGGATGCGATGCATCTGGGCCGGTTAGCCCTGCGTGACCTGCTGTTAGGCGCACAAATTGCCATCTGCATGCTGCTGGTAACGGCCACGCTGGTGGCGGTGCGTGGCCTGGTGCGCACGTTGCATGTTCCGCTTGGCATCCAGCCGCAGGGCGCGATGCTGGTCGATTTGGACCTGAGCCAGGTGGAACAGGGAGGCGACGTGACGTTCGAGAAAGAGAAAGCGATCCTTGAGGCGGCGCGGAGCATCCCCGGCGTAACGGCGGTAGGTGCGGTAAGCCGTACGCCCATGACAGGCGGCCTGCATGGGGTGCCGATTTTCCCGCCGGGCACAACCGAGTTCACGCTGAACCATTCTGTGCTGGCGCCGTACGTGTTTCCGATGTCGCCGGGATACCTCGACGCTGCCCGCACCCCGCTGCTGAGCGGGCGGGATTTCTCCTGGCAGGACACGCCGAAGACACCGTATGTGGCGATCGTGAACCAAACCTTCGCGCGCAAGTTGTGGGGCGAAACGCCGGCGATGGGACAGCGCTTTATCGTGTGGGGGCACCTGACAGAAGTGGTGGGGGTGGCGGAAGACGGTAAGTACCACGACCTGCAAGAGTCGCCACAGCCTGTTGCGTATCTGCCGTTTTCGCAGAGTGAAACAGGGGAACGTGTTTTCGTGGTGCGGTCTCTGCGGACGCCGAGCGAGATGGCGGCGGCGCTCGAACGCACACTCAGCGGTATCGAGCCGAATGTGCCCATCACAGTGCATAGCTGGTCCGACCAGTTAGCAGGCGAGCTGTTCCCGGCAAAGGCGGCTGCTGTGGCGCTGGGCGTCATGGGCCTGCTTGCGGCGATGCTGGCGGTGACGGGCATATTCGGGATGGCGGCCTACAGCGTGAGCCGGCGAACGAAGGAGCTAGGCATCCGCGTGGCCTTGGGCGCGCGCAAAATGCAGGTGATGAGCGCGGCTGTAGGGCGGCCCATTTTGCTGCTGGGGTTGGGGTCGGCGGTCGGACTGTTCGCGGGCGTCCTCGCCAACCGGTTGTTGGGGCGGATCGTGTATCAGGCGAATCCGCGGGATCCCGTGGTGCTGGGCGGCGCGGTATTGACCATGGCCCTGCTGGGTGTCGTCGCATCCGCTATTCCAGCCCGGCGTGCGCTTGCCGTTGATCCATCAAAGCTCATGCGGGAAGAGTGAGGCAGTGGAATCCGCTCGCAGAACAACTGCTATTTCTAGATAACCAATCCTGGAGGCGGCATGCTGACGAATGGCAAACTCGTCGGATTCCTTACCACAACAGACTATGAGAAGGCTCGCGCCTTCTACGAGGGCAAGCTCGGCTTCGAGTTTGTCAGTCTCGATCAGTTTGCACTAGCGATGCGTGCCGGCAAGAACATGATCCGCATCACCAAGGTGGAAACCTTCAAGCCGGCCCAAGGCACAGTTCTAGGGTGGGAAGTGGACGACGTCCGAGCCGTTGTGCTGTGGCTCAGCAGTCGCGGCGTGGTGACCGAGAAGTATCCATTCGTCGCGGATCAGGAGTTGGGGATATGGACCGCACCTTCCGGTGATCAGGTGGCATGGTTCAAGGATCCCGATGGGAACGTTCTTTCCATCAGTCACCACGCATAGAAAGGGGAGGTCCTCCGCTTTTCTCGCTTGGATCATTCTCGTCCGGATTTTCGCTCACTTCACTGGAACGCTCTGCGTGACTGCGTCTCGCAACAGAGCGCAACTACCCGCCGCGACCGCAAAACCGCCGAGGACCCATAGCACGTCGACGGTCGCTCCTAGCAAAATCTGTGTCGGCACGTTTGTGCTCCGGTGGCCATTTCCCGTATACACGTACAGACGCCAGGAAAAGGTCGCCGAAGCGGCCGCGATGCCAAGCGTGCACCCCAGGGCTCGCATTAGATTCAGCAAGCCACCTGCTTCGCCGGTTCGATCCTCAGGAGCAGCAGCGATCGTAGCGCTGTTGTTGGGCGCGATGAACATGCCCAGTCCCACCCCGAACAGCGCGAGCGCGGCCATCACTCCGAGATAATTCGCCGTCTGACCCGCCAGACTTCGCGATAATAGCACCAATGCGCCAACGCAAAGGAGCATGGCGGACGTAGTCATCGTCCTGGCCCCCACGCGCGCGTAGACACTTCCGCTGATGGGCGCTACCAAACCAAGAGCGACCGGGATTAGGGCAAGACGCAACCCTGCCGAAATCGGTGATTCCTGCAAGCCATGGATGAACAGGAACGACATGAGAAAGAACATCGAATACAGGAGCGCATAGGACAGGCTGACGGCCGCCAGGCCGCCCGAGAACGCGGAAGAGCGAAAGAGATGAAGATCGATCAAGGGGTCACGCTGCTGCCACTCTCGCCATAAAAAGAGAGGGAGTAAGATCGCGGCCAGCAGCATCGCGCAAAGCATTGCCATCGACTTCAGCCCCCAGGCCTGCACTTCATTCAGCATTAGAACGACAGAGGTTAGCGCGGGGGTCACCAAAAGCGCACCCTGCCAATCGAAACGCTTGCTTGAAGCCGGCGCGGGCGTTTGCGGCAATGCCAACCATCCGAAAACGGCGGCTGCCAGTCCGCAAGGAACCGAGACCAGGAATATCCATCGCCAGCCGAATGTTTGCAGGACGAGACCGCCGATTACGGGGCCGGCGCTGATGCCGACTGCCTGTGCCGCCGCGAACAGTCCCATAGCGCGCCCACGTCTGACGGGACCCGCGGCCTTGACCAGGATGGTGATACTGTTTGCTCCCAACAGCGCGCCACCGATACCCTGGACGACTCGGAACACGATGAGCCACCGCAGATCGGATACTATACCGCACACGGCGGAAGCCAGAGTGAACAAGGCATAGCCGGCGATATAAAGGAGCTTGCGGCCCTTGGTTTCTGACAAACGAGCGAAGGCTGGAAGCATGGCCGCGTAGGCCAGCAAATAAGCGATGGCCACCCAGCTCACTACGTCCAGGTTCGCGTCAAATTGCTTTTCAAGGGTTGGCAACGCCAGCTGAACTATGCTGGCGTCCAGCTGCCCCATGAATCCGCCGATGCAGGTGACACCCACCACGAGCCACGGATACCAGGATCGACGGGTGAAGAATGAGAGAGGCGCGGGTTCATAACGGCTCACTGGGCGGTCCTCAGACAGACTCCCAATATTCGCACACGCCAACTGTTGACACGCTGCTCAAACTAAAAATCAGGCACCTCGGGTAGCCCCGAGATCGGGAGTGATTTGCATCTGGATAATTTATTGGAAGGCGATCAGCAGACTTCTGTCGAGATGACTATGGGAGAGTTCCACCGCGCGATCAGCTTCCACTTGCTTCCAGCCTGAAACATACCAAGCTCTCGGGCGCAGAACACGGTCTATCTGCCTACCCACGCCGTATGTGGGCGAGTGCGGCGGCTGATCCGGGGTAATACGCTACTCAAGCAGCAGTGGCGTTGTGGTCGCGAGGCTCGATGCCGAGAACGCGGAATTCGGGGTATTCTTTCAAGGCAGCAACGAGTGCCTTATCGGCCGAGGCTGCGCTTAGATAGAAACGGATCGTGCGGCGCTTCTGCATGAGGTCCGCCGCGGGCCCACGACAAACGACACAATAGGCTGTCATAAACCCTCCTGCGTGATTAGGAAGCTGAAAGGTCCCTTTGGGGTGCCTGTAGGGGCAGTTGTTCTACACTTACCGGGCCGATTAACAGCCTCGCTCGACTAAGACCCGAGTCAATTCTCTCTCTTTGCGGAGTTTTTTTCCTGGGAGCCGTTTGGCCGAATTGTACAGCCCTGCGCTGTTTTGCGGAACAATAACACGGCAAACCAGACAATTTTCGTGGGAAGATCTTCGCGACCGAAGGACTAACCCCTAAAGCAGATGTCCCCCATTGCAAGCCGCAGGCCTGGTGCGGAGCACGGTGGTTAGGTACCGCGCATTGGGTATACTACCGCCTGTTCCCGAGGGTGCTGAGATGAAGAGCGTCCGCTCCGCTGTATGCCTGGTCGTGCTTGCGATACCGGCCCTCGCCTGGAGTCAAGCAGGTGCGCAGAAGACTTCGGCGGCGACCCCACCGATGGGTTGGAACAGCTGGAACAAGTTCCAAATGAAGATCGATGATGCGACCGTGCGCGCCCAGGCCGACGCGATGGTATCCAGCGGGATGAAGGCTGCCGGCTACGAGTACGTCAATATTGACGAAGGCTGGGAGGGCACGCGGGACGCGCAAGGCAATCTCTCACCCAACCAGGGCTTCCCCGATATGAAGGCCCTCGCGGCCTATGTGCATAGCAAGGGCTTGAAGCTGGGGATCTATACCTCGCCAGGACCGAAGGCCTGCGGCGGCTCGGAGGGCAGCTACGGTCACGAGGAACAGGACGCCAGGCTCTTCGCCTCCTGGAACATTGACTACGTAAAGTACGACTGGTGCACCGCGGGAACCGTCTACTCCGCAGACCAGTATCCGCTTGCGCTCGAGAAGATGGCCAGGGCGATTGCCAAGACCGGCCGGCCAATGGTCTACAGCATCCATGGTCGAGGAGCGGTATGGACATACTCCGCCGCGGCCGGGGCACAACTCTGGCGCACCACCGGCGATATTCACGACGACTACAACCGCATGATCGCCATCGGCTTCGCGCAGAGAGGCCTGGAGCGCTACGCAGGGCCCGGACACTGGAATGATCCCGACATGATGGAGGTTGGCAACGGCGGCATGAAAGACAATGAGTACCGCATGCACATGAGCCTGTGGTGCCTGCTTGCCGCCCCGCTGATCGCCGGCAACGACCTTACGGCGATGACCCCGGAAACCCTCTCCATCCTGACCAACGCCGAGGCGATCGCGGTCGATCAGGACGCGCTGGGAACCCAGGGACGGACGATCTATGAGGAAGGACCCGTAGCCGTGATCGAAAAACCGCTTGCCGATGGCAGCCACGCTGTAGGTCTCTTCAACCGCGAACAGGGAACGATCAAGGTGTCGGTAAAATTCTCCGACCTCGGGCTCGCCGAGGACGCAACCGTCCGCGACCTGTGGCAGCACAAAGACCTGGGAACCTTTCACAGCAGCTTTTCCGCGGACGTACCGCAGCACGGTGCCGTGCTGGTCAGGATTCACTGAACTTTAGGAGCTTACTCAGAACGCAAGGTAATAGCCGGATCGACTCGCGCCGCCCGCCAAGCCGGTGTCCAGCAGGCAATGGCCGCCACCACGGCCAGCAGCGTGATCACGCCAAGGTAAGCAATCGGATCAAGCCGCGATATGCCGAAGAGCAGCGTAGTGAGCGCCTGGCTGGCGGCCAGGGCTGCGCAGAATCCGATCACGACTCCCAACCCGGTGAGCCGCATTCCCTGGCCAAGCACCAGTGCCAGGATATCTCCACGAGACGCACCCAGGGCCGCCCGCAACCCGATCTCGCGGGTCCGCTCGGTGACACTGCCGGAAAGTATGCCAAAAATGCCGACAGCGGCCAGCACCAGAGCCACCGCGCCGAATACTTCGAAGAGTGTTAATACAAAATGCCGCTCAGCCTCCGTGACCGCGACCAAGCTCTCCATGGCGACCACGCGCACAATGGGCTGATTCCTGTCGACCGACCAGATTGCGTTTGTGACGGCAGACGCAAGCGTTGCTGGATCGCCCTCTGTGCGGACGACGAACGATAG
The DNA here is from genome assembly GCA_963788515.1 of uncultured Acidobacteriaceae bacterium. Classification (GTDB taxonomy): domain Bacteria; phylum Acidobacteriota; class Terriglobia; order Terriglobales; family Acidobacteriaceae; genus PALSA-350. Next base: position 546,373 of record CAWBGZ010000008.1, on the reverse strand, counting down.
CGTGTCATCGGCGAACCACGTCTGCCCGGTCGTAAGATAAACCGCATCCGGCTGGTCGATGGCAAGCGAAGTTTGCTTCACGTCCCCGACAACGCCCACGATGGTATACCAGGGCTTGTTTCTGGGGCCGACGTGGAGACGCTTGCCGATAGCGTTCTGGCCCGGGAAATGGCTTTTGGCCAGCGATTCACTGATCAACGCGGCCTGCGGCGCCGAAGCCGAGTCGCGTTCATCAAGATAACGGCCACCGAGCAGGCGAATGCCCATGGTCTGGCAATAGTCCGGGCTGATCGCGTAACGAAATACATTGTGGCCGGTTTGGGAATCTTCATCCTCGAACTGCGCCCCATAAAGGCCGACCACTGGTGGATCGTCGCTGAGCGGCAGCAGGCTCGTGAATGCGGCTTGCTTCACGCCCGGAACCCTCCGGACGGCTCGGAGCGCCTGCTCGAAGAAACGGCGTCTCACGCTGTCTCCGACGCCAGGGGCTGAAGGAAGATTGTCAAACTGGTGGCCGGAGGTCTGCACCTGCAGAGTGAGCAGTCGAACGGGATTGAACCCGGGATCGACCCCCAGCACGCGTTGCATGCTGCGCAAAAGCAGTCCCGCGCCCACCAGCAAGATGAGTGCAAGGGCCACCTCTGTGACCACCAGCGCGCTCCGCGTCCATGAATGCCCACTCGCCGTACGCCGCGAATTTTGCTGGAGCCCTGGCCGCACCTTCTCGCGCCAGAGATGCAGCGCCGGAACCAGACCGGTCACCAAACCGATCAGGGTTGTGACGCCCAGGGCGAAGGCGAACGCCACGGTATTGACGGTAATGGCGTCCACTCGCGGCAGTCCTGGCGGGCTGAGCGCTATGAGTGCCCGTACCCCTGCGAAGGCTACGCCCAGGCCCAAAGTGCCACCGAGTAAAGCCAGCAGCATGCTTTCCGTGATGAGTTGCCGAACGATCCGCAATTGCGACGCACCAAGCGCGGCGCGGACAGCGAATTCTCCCTGTCGTTGCGCATTGCGCGCCAGCAGCAGATTCACTACGTTGACGCACGCGATCAGCAGAACCAGGATGACTGCACCGAGGACCGCAAGCAGCGCGGGCTTGACGCCGTGCGTAATATCATCCTGAAGCGAATCGACAATCAGACCATGCTGCAGGGAAGCCCAACGCGGCCGGGGAAACTCCGCCCATGGGGTACTTGCAATCTGAGCGAGTTCGCCTACGGCCTGGTCTTTGCGGATGCCTGCTTTGAGACGGCCGGCCATGTGGAGATGATTTCCCCACGCCCAGGTATCAAACTGTGTGGCCAACTGCCCCGTGTCATATTGCACCGGAGTCCATATCGCGGCCCCAGGGGAGAGAACGTTTTCAAACCTTGGCGGCATTACGCCAATCACGGTGTAGTTGTCGTCGTCGAGCTTGATCTGGCGCCCGATCGCCGCTCGGTCCCCTTGAAAGTGCCGGCGCCACAGCGCGTCGCTCAGAATAACGACCCTGGGTCCGTTCCGTACATCTTCGCCGGTATGAAAATCCCGGCCCAGGCTCGGAGCCACCCCAAGGACGCGAAAGAAGCTCGCACTCACGCTCTGTCCCTCGATCCGCTCGGGCTGCGTCCCTCCAGTCATGGCCGGTTGCCAGGGCTCGAAAATAGCCAGCGCGTCCAACGAGCGGTTCCGCTCCGCAAGCTCGCGATAGGTGCCGAATGCTATTTCAGATCTGGTCCCCTGGAAGGTATTCCAGATCATCAGAATGCGGCCGGCATGGGGGTAAGGCAGGGGCTCGAACAGAATCGGGTTTAAAGCACTGAAAATCGCCGTGCTGGCGCCGATGCCGAGCGCCAGCGTGCACACGCTGACGACGGCGAACCCCATGTTGCTGCGTAGTTGCCGCACCGCGTAGCGAAGATCAGAGGCCATCGTTCTGACCGCGTTCTCCCATCCATACGAACGCACTTGCTCCTGAACAACAGTCGTGCTCCCCATTTCCAGCTGCACGGCCCGCTTCGCATCCTCAGCGGAGAGTCCGCGTGCCATCCAGGCCGCGGTAGCGTCTTCGAGGTATTGCTGAACCTCGTCGGCGACATCCTGGTTAGCTGACGTTCGGTGGATCAGGCTGTGTAAGCCACGTGTAAGCTGGCGCCAGAGAGACATGCGACTAGCTCTCCGCCTTGAGGAGCCGGGCGATTGCCGAGGCTCTCCGCGTCCAGTCGGCGGTTTCGAGCTCAAGCTGTTTCTTTCCCGCACGCGTCAGCGCATAGAATTTCGCACGCCGTGAGTTTTCGGTTTGCCGCCACTCGGCGTCCAGCCATCCGGCGCGCTCCAAACGCTGCAGGGCGGTGAGCAGCGAGCCCGGGTTTACCTTGAATACGCCACGCGAGATTTGTTCAACACGACGGGCGATCCCAAAGCCATGCATGGGTTCGAGGCTCAGCGTCTTCAGGATAAGCATGTCGAGCGTTCCCTGGATGACATCGGTATTCGAATCGTTCATGGGAAGCACCTTAGCATTCGTTCATTATGATTGTCAAGATGTGACGGTCAAAGGAGGATTAGGCCCGTCGGTCAGAGATAAGTCAAATCACCTAGTTCCCTGCCCCGTTCCCGCAAGAAACCCTTTCATGCCGCGCGTGATGGTCTTTGGATCGAGGTGCCCCAGCAACGCAGACTGCACGTCGCCATGGCAGAAGTGATGGCATGCACGAATACCGAGGGGTCTTATTATAAAGAAGAAGCATCGTTTTACAGCCGGAGAGAAGCCGATGAAGACCGATACGCTGATCGTAGGAGCGGGCCCCGTAGGACTAGCCATGGCGATTGAACTGGCGCGATATGGAGTTGCCGTGCGCATCATTGACAAGGCAGAACAGCGTACCGATAAGTCCAAAGCGCTCGTCATATGGAGCCGCTCCCTTGAATTACTGGAACGGTCGGGCTGCAGCGTGGCTCTCGTCGATGCGGGATACAAAGTCAATTCCGTCAATATATCGGCGGACAAGCGATCCATCGCGCACCTCAGTCTTGCGGGCATCCAGAGCGCCTACCCCTACGGCCTGATGATCCCGCAGAGCGAGACGGAACGGGTGCTCGATGAGTTTCTAAACAGGTTCGGAGTCAAGGTGGAGCGCCAGGTGGAATTGATCCGCTTTACCGATTCCGGAGATAAGATCGTCTCAGTCCTGCGGCACGCCGATGGCAGCGAGGAAACCGTCGAAACCTCCTGGCTGATCGGTTGCGACGGCGCGCACAGTACAGTGCGCCATCAACTCGGCATGGAATTTCATGGCGAAACCTCGCTCATCGATTGGGTGCTGGCCGATATCCATCTTGAAGGCGTGTCGCGCACACCGGAGATCAACATCGTTTGGCACTCCGACGGCGTGCTGGCGACGTTCCCCATATCCGACAATCGCTATCGCATCATCGCGGATGTCGGAATCGCCCGCGAAAACACCGCCCCTCCGCCAGACCCAACCCTGGCGGACATACAGGCGATTCTTGACCAGCGTTTTCCCGGGGGCGTGGGCGCCACCGACCCCGTCTGGCTGTCCGGGTTCCGTATCAACGAACGAAAAGTAAAAAACTACCGCGCTGGGCGTGTCTTTCTTGCCGGAGACGCAGCCCACGTCCACAGCCCTGCAGGCGCGCAAGGGATGAATACCGGGATACAGGATGCCTGCAACCTGGCTTGGAAACTCGCTCTGGTCGTTCGCGGAATCGGGTCGGAGATCCTATTGGACAGCTACAGCCCCGAACGCAGCCCCATCGCGGCGGAAGTGCTTAAGGTGACCGGCCGCATCACGGCGATCGCAGCCACGAGTGGCAAGGTAGTGCAGACTCTGCGCAATCACACAGCGGCCCTGGTGCTCGGACTCATGCCGGTAAAGAGGTTTGCGGCTGATATTACTTCGGAGATCTCGGTCGGCTATGCCGAGAGTCCGCTCAACGGCCCGGCCGGGCATCGAGATCCGGCGCCCGGCAAACGCGCTCCCATCCGTACTAATGAACCACCGGTGGGCGCTGGGGATATTCCGCGTTTTGTACTTTTCGCAGATGCCGAAGGCCTGCCCTTGAATCTGCTGGAACGTTACGCAGGGCTTCTGGAACCGACCCTTCGAGAGCCCTATCAGCCCGGCGGCTTGTGGCTTGTACGGCCTGACGGCTATACCGCGGTGGCAACCAAGAGCGGCGACTGGCAAGCAGTGTCGTCGTACCTGGAGCGCATCGTTCGAGAACCTTCATTGACAGGCGGTCTCCGCTCCAAAGATACTGAGTGAGAGCGGGTGTTGGAGTCCACTCTTAACCGCCCCTTTCACCAGGGGAAGATGACTCCCATCAGATTGGAACTCGAAGTTGAAGCCGGAACCATTGACTTGTTAAGGCCCACAGGCGCTTCCAGTTCCTTTCGTTTCCCGGGAGCGCCCTGATAGAATCCCTCCCCTGCCGCCCGTTTCCTCCTACCTTTTCCTACCCTGGATAGACTGCGAATAGGACCGATGGGACCTATCGGCAGTTGACAAAGCTGGATCTCGCATCATACAAAGAGTGTGTTGCGGTGAAGGAGTTCGCCCTTAACCGCCGCCCAGCCGAATAAATCGCACCCGGATGGGCGGATGATGACTCCTGACAGGGAATCCTGTCGCGGAGTCATGTCCACGCCAAGATTCCCAAACAGAATTGAAAGTGCCGCGCGCATGGAATGTATGTTTGCGTTCGCTAGTGTGTCTCACACTCGGCTCAACAGCAATGGATCCCGCATGGTGTCACAGGCGGCCCTCATGGTCGGGAGAGCATAAGAAATGTCGGAAATTCAAAAGCTCGAAGCAATGGAAATCTTTGATTCTCGTGGTAACCCGACTCTGGCGGTGACGGCAACTCTATCGAGCGGAGTCAGCGCGACCGCCAAGATTCCCTCCGGTGCCTCCACCGGTACCCGCGAAGTAATCGAATTGCGGGATGGCGACAAGAGCCGCTACCAGGGAAAGGGAGTCCTCAAAGCCTGCGGATATGTCGAGGGGGAGATTCAGAAGGAAGTAATTGGAATGAACGTCGTAAATCAGGCGAGCTGGACGGAAAGCTTTGCCATCTGGATGGAACGCCGAACAAGGCACGCCTGGGCGCCAACGCAATTCCTGGTGTGTCCTTGTCCGTCGCATGCGCTGCGGCGACACCACCATCGCGGATCTTGCAGTTGCCACGGGCGTCGGGCAGATCAAGACCGGGTCAGCGAGCAGGGGGAGAGGGTTGCCAAATACAACCGCCTGCTGGCCATCGAACGTGAGCTCGGAAACAAAGCACTCTATGCAAGAGACACTGTTTATGAGCGTTGGGGAAGGTCTCGCGGGGCGAACGCTTCCAGATTGGAAAAAGGGCAAGCAGAGGCGAAGGTATAAACCAAGGCGTTACGGTGTTGGAGTTCACCGGAATCGCTCAAAACGAGCAGATGACTCCTCAAAGTTGTTCACCACTTGGAGGAGTTATGTCGGAACGAAACTCAGAGATTACGATGGAGCGGCATCCAGGACAGATCAACGAGCACCAACAATCCAGGCTGAGAGTTACCTGTCAATATATCGACAAGCTGCTCAGTGATATGGAGGATATTCTCCACGCCGCAAGTTCATCCTCGCCATTTCCACGCTACATAGTGGATCTTAATCCTGCGCAAATCCGGCTCATCGAAGACCACATCCGGCGACTGCGGTCGCAGTTGATCGACTCCCTCAAGTGGCAACACATGAAACCTTCACCGCCGGAGATTCCTGCCACCCGAGCGGTCCTCACTAATCTCACCTTTGTAGATATCGCCATCGAGGAACTCAAACCGCATCACATGCGTGGTTTCGGCCCTGTCCCTGACGACGCCGTCCTGGAGCTGAATGGAGTCGTCCATGAGCTTCGGTCGCTGGTCACCGGCATGGAGCGGTATCTCAAGCAGGAGTTGGATCGAGATCTGGATAAGCGGCTGCGGCAACTGGAGCGGACCGGGTTTGATGTAGTATTACTCCGCCTTCTGGAACAGGTCGCGACGCGAAATGGGCTCGTCGAATTTCGCCTGCGCATCGATGCTCTTGCCTCCCGTCTGGAAGAAGATACCTTTGAGGTGGCTCTCTTTGGCCGCGTGAGTTCGGGTAAATCCTCGCTCCTCAACGCCCTTCTAGGGACCGACATCTTACCCGTTGGAGTGAATCCGATTACCGCTGTGCCGACGAAATTGCGCTACGGCAAGGCCCTTAAAGCCGCAGTTGCCTATGGAGACGGCCGCTCTGCACAAGTCTCGGTCGAAGAATTGGGTCGACTTGTCACCGAGCAGGGAAACCCGGGAAATCTTAAAAACATCGTGCGTGCCGTCATGGAGGTTCCCTCTCCGCGATTGAAAGATGGCATCCTGCTCGTCGACACGCCTGGACTTGGTTCCCTCGCGAAGCGCGGTGCGGCAGAAACGCTGGCATACCTTCCCTCCTGCGACCTTGCTCTCCTGTTGATCGATGCCGGCGCCACACTCAACGAAGAAGATATCGGCACCTTACGGCTTCTATACGAGGCCGGAATTCCCGCCTTGGTCCTATTGAGCAAATCGGACTTGCTGGCCAATGGTGATCTCCACCGCACGATTTCCTATATTGAAGCACAACTCAAGCATGAGCTTGGCATCGCCGCCACAGTGCACGCAGTGAGCGCATTGAGCAAATACCAGGTCTTGCTGGATCAATTCTTTGAACGGGAGTTGCTCCCTCGCTTCGAGAAGGCCCGATTCCTCAGGGAGGCTTCCATAACCAGAAAGATAGGCGCGATGCGAGACGCCATCATCGCCGCTCTTGATAGCAATCTGCACCGCGAAAAGAGGGCTGCGTCACCGGTCCCAGCGATTGCTTCAAACGTCGAATCGGTCCTGCGTGTGGTGACCGGGGAAGTTGGAGAACAACATACGGCTCTTGACCATGCATTCCGTACCCTCGGCGAGACACCAGACGCTGTCATGGAAACAGTTACGGATAAAGCCACATCGTTTATACGCAGTAGCTCACAACATCAGGTGTCGCCTTTGCAGTTTTCCGAATGGATTCATGAGGCTATTAACGATTCCATTCGATCGGCGATGGAGACCTTGCGCAACGTAGGTAAGGGCGCCGTTGACCGGCTACAACAAATTGCAAAGGAGCTGGGACGCAGTGATGCTCCGTCGCAGAATGACTTTGAAGCGATTCTTCGGGAAATGCCGCGCTTTGAAATGGCGACCCTGCCGGCGCCTTTTGATCGTGGACCCTGGAGATTATGGGGCCCCAAAATCCTGCGTTCCCGGATCAAAGCCGGTTTGCGGCAAAGTATTGGTTCGCCTCTCAGAGAAGATCTGCACCTCTACGGCATGACATTGTCCCACTGGAGCGACCAGATTGTGCGGAGGCTGGAACTTCTGATAAATTCATACGCCGACGCCTATCGAATGCAAATCCATCGCTTCCGTGGAACGTCAGATTCGACAGTGAAGCCAGGCCAGCTCCAGACCGATTTGGAGCTCTTGCGGAACTGGCGTTCGGCGAACAACGCCACTCTTACGGATACTCACGCATAAGAAAGGAGAGATAGGGTTTGCAGAAATATTTGTGGATTGCCATCGGGGGTTCACTTGGGTCCCTGGCTAGATATTGGGTTGGTTCATCGATTGCAGGCCGTATGGGAACGAAATTCCCGTACGGCACATTCGTGATCAACATAACGGCCTGTGTGATCATCGGCTTTTCCCTGGCTTTTCTAGGACGGCGCACAGGGCTGAATCCGGCGTGGAGGTTCCTGATTCCCGTGGGTTTTGTGGGCGCATATAGCACCTTCTCCACCTTTGAGTGGGAGACTTTCTCGAGCTTGCAGACAGGCAGCCTTTCGGTCGCCGGGCTGTACGTCATTTTAAGTGTTGTTCTGGGTCTTGTAGCTGTCTGGTGCGGTGTTTTGATGGCGGGAATTATGCCATGAGAGCAAATAAGATCATGAATTACACATCGATTCTCCAGGTATTGGGGGAACCCGGATGTCCATTTTGTCGGTTCCTGAAAGACTTTCAGCCTGCCGCGCTTCAGGCGGCGGGGAAGACGGAGATCCATCCTCTCTGTAACTTTCATACCTGGGGGCTGGCGGCTATGCAGCGCGCTCCCTTTGCAGCGGAACTCTTCCTGACTCTCCCCGAGGAAGACCCGCGAGCCGCCCCAAAACTTCCCTGCGATATCTGCTGGTTGCCCTGGAAGGAAGAAGATCTTCGCATTCGGGAGTTTGTCAGTTGCCTGAACCATAAGCTCGTATCGCAGCGTGGTCTTCACACTTAAAGGAAAACACATGTTAAACGCTGGAAAGGCTGTCAAGGTCTCCATCTACCTAAGCGAGGGCTCGACGTACCACGGCATGTCGAGATACCTAAGCATCCTCGACTTTCTGTTCTTTCGCGGCGTCTCCGGGGCTACGGTGTTGAAGGGGATCGCCGGATTCGGAGCCGACCATCACCTTCATACTTCTTCTCTGGTCGACATCTCGGACCATCTCCCACTGAAAATTGAGTTCATCGAGACCCGGGAAAAGGTCGACGAGCTGCTTGGAAAGCTGGAAGAAATGGCAGGCTCGGGAATGATTGAGGTGCAGGAGACAACGATTGCCAAGCCGGCCCAGATCTCAAAACCGAAGAAAGCTGCACCGCCGGCGCATGTCAGGATTGAGGGTAAAGCGAAGATGATGCGGATCTACATAGGTGAGAGCGACCAGTGGAAAGACAAACCGCTCTACGAGGGCCTGGTCCGCGCTATGCGGAGCCATGATCTGGCGGGCGTTACCGTGTATCGGGGCATTCTCGGTTATGGGGCCCACCGCAGGGTTCACAAAGACAAACCGCTTCATCTCTCGCATGACAGCTCGTTGATGCTTTCTGTCGTCGATACCGAGGAAAAGCTGCAAAGCTTCTTACCCATCGTCGATCAGATGGTATCCGAGGGGCTTGTAGTTCTCTCCGATGTAGACATCGTGAAATATGCCCATCGTGCCGTCGAGCTGAAGGAAGACCAGGGGTGAGGCATGAAAGAGCGATTTCAAGCCAGAATGTTGCGCATCCACTTTACCGAGGCTGACAAGTGGGAGGGCGAGGCGCTCTACAAGGCAATCGTGGCCAAGTGCATGGATCTGGGAATCTCGGGCGCAACCGTCTACCGTGGCCTTGAAGGTTTTGGAGCGAGCGCCCGCATCTACCATGCTCGGAGCCTCGCCATCTCGAAAAATGCTCCCATCATCGTAACGGTGATTGACAGGGAGGAACAAATCCTGAAATTGATTCCGCACCTCGACCGAATGATTGCGGGAGGTCTGATCGCCAGCTCGACTGTTGAAGTGATTCGCTATTCACGATCAACGAGCGATTCCCCAACGGCCGGCTAAGGGCGTTTCGCAATGGGTGTAGACCGAAGCGACACCGTATGACCGCCATTGAGCAAAACATGCCACATTCCGCCGGACAGCGCGACTCGATCGCCGGGGTGTTGCGGAACCTGCTAGCAATCTCAAACGCCGCAGCAAGAAACGATAGCCTGCACGAGAAGCTCCTCTCCCTGGAACGAAAGCTTGCTTCCAATCAACTTCATCTTGCCGTGCTGGGTCAAATGAAGCGCGGGAAAAGTTCCTTTATCAATGCTCTGATGGGAGCCGAAATTTTGCCGACCGGGGTTCTCCCGGTGACCGCCGTCATCACGGAAATCAAATATGGTCTGGCTCCGGAGGCCATTATCCTTTACTCCACCGGGGCGCGGGAGCAGGTTGATCTCGGAACCTTGGCCGACTACGTTACCGAATCCGGCAATCCAAGAAACAGGAAGCAGGTCGCGTCTGTCGAGCTTGCCTACCCTTCGTCCTTCCTTGAAAGTGGAATCATCCTTATCGATACCCCAGGCATCGGATCGACGCATGCCCACAACACTCGCACGACCGAAAGCTATCTCGAACAAGTAGATGCCGGGATTGTAGTGCTCTCTGTAGATCCCCCGATTACTGAAGTTGAGTCCCACTTCATTCGCAACGTCAAAGAAGAGATTCCCAAGCTCTTCTTCATCCTGAACAAGGTGGACACTGCCTCTGCGGACGAGGTGGCGCACATCTCGCGTTTTCTCGAGGAAGAGCTGAGCCGCCTTCAGATTGAGTCTCCGGAGATCTTCTGCCTCTCAGCCCGTCGAGCTATGGAGGACTGGGGCAAGCTTCCCGCCATAGCTGCATCGAGCGGAATAGAGATCTTTGAACAACGCTTAAGAACGTTTTTACTGGAGGAGAAGGACCGGGTCCTCGTCCGCTCCATTGCCTATGACGCTCTGCATGTCGCTCGCACTCTCAAGTTTGCCGCAACGATTGGCGTTCGCGCGCAATCCACGGGCCTTGACGAGTTGCATCTCAAAGGGCGCGCGATCGACCAGTTGTTGGAGCAGACGGAATCCGAAATGCGCGAGCTGCAAGTGTTGCTGCGCCAGCATTCTGCCGACATCATTGCCCGCGTTGAGCGTGATCTCACCGCGCACGTGCAAGATTCTGTTCCCGTCGTGCGGCAACATCTAAAGCTGTTTCCATCTCAGCATCCCAAGGAAACCGGCCGCGCCTTTGGTGTCCTTCTCGAAAGCTTTCTCATGCAGGAAATAGATACTGTCTTCCGCAGCTGGCGAATCCGGGAGGATGAAGTAGTTCAGTCACTACTTGACATCCTCGCGGCTCGTTTCGTGACTCGGGCGAACGCTATTCTGGACCGTCTTCAACAAGCTGCCGGAATCCTTTTTGATATACCGGTAGAGCAGGTGATGGTTCACTGTCCGCTCCGCATGGAAAGCCATCTCCATTACAGGATCGAGCGCGTCTTTCATTCGCTCGATTCGTTTTTTCTGGTTCTGCCTCGCTTCCTCTCGCGCCCGATTGTTGCCGGCAAAATGCAGCAGCGAACCTGGCAATTCCTGGATCTGAATGCAGGCCGCATCCGCTACGACTATATCGAACGGCTTCAGTCGAGCATGACTCAATTTGAGAAAGACCTCAGCGCCGGCGTCACCATGCTGACAGAGAGTCTGCGGTCCGCTCTTCGCACGCCACGGGACAACACGCAACCAGGAACTGCAGCTCTTGATGTTCTCGATTGTGTTGAAAGGGTGCTCGCAAATATTGGAGTAAGTCAAAGTCAGCTGCCACTATGCGCGAACCGGTCAACGAAGCGTACGTGAAGACGGTCGAGCGTACGGCCGAGCTTGCGCGCCTGATCTCCCGGGCCAACGAAAGAAAACACCTGTTGGTTTTCGGACCCGAAGGAGTAGGAAAGACGCGTCTCCTACAAGAATTCGCCCGCATTCAGCCTCTCGCGCTCTACGTGCCGCAATCGAAGTCGCCCCAGGATCTCCTGCTCTCGCTGGTCGAAAGCCTACGCACGAAATTAGGCGTCCACGGCCTTCCCTCGCGCACCTCTACCATGAGTCCCTCCGGGTTGAAGGCAACCGTCGACAGGGCTTTGAATGCGGAGCCCTTCCTGCTCCTCGTCGATCACTTGCAAGGGCCTTCTCGTGTGGTGGCGAGGATCCTGAAGGATCTCGGATATTACGGCCGCACCCCGATCTTCCTCGCCGCGCGCTCGCACCACATGGAAGATATAGGGGCTTTGCAAGCCCTCTGCTACGACAACAAAGAACGGCTGGAGATGATGAACTGGCCATCGGACGTGGCGCTTGAATTTGCCCGCCGCAACGCAGAGCGTTTCGACCTTTGGGCCAGCAACCTGGACGCAGCACTGCAATCCATGGTGCAGCTAAGCGGCGGGAATCCAGGCAGCATCCTGGGAATGCTGCAGATGGCCAGCCGCGCCCAGTATCGTGTCGACGATCAAATCAAGTTTCACGTTCTTTATCTCGATTACCGGATGGGGCGCCGTTAGGCCAGCGGATGATGCAAGGATCAAACCCATGGATCTAACTGCATATGAAGATCGAAAATTTGAGCTTGCGGGGGTGCTTCGAACAACCTCGGCATTGATCCCCAACGAAGAAACCGAACGCCAACGTCGCATCCGCGAGTTGCAAGCGCGTCTGGCCGAAGATCGCTTCAACCTTCTCGTCGTGGGCAGATTCAGCCGCGGAAAGAGCTAACGGAACCGTTGGCGCAATTTTTGTCTGGTCGCAGTTCAGCGGTTCGGCGGCGTCGTTGGAGCCTGACCGTTGACCGCAGGAGAACCTGTTGCGTCTGGTACGACGTCAAACCCAGGAAGCATACGAGACTCCGACCCGAACTTGTGATAATCCGTGTACACGATGTCGTTCAAGAGCGTCTCGTAGGGCGCATAGATATTAAAGGTCTGACCCCAAACGGTCAGTGTTCTTGTACTTCGGGCGCGTATAACGACGATGCTGCGGCGCGGGCAGACATACCTTCTTCCGCCGATCTCGACGGGCCCATATTCAACCATCATGCTCGCACCTTTCACCGGCAGTACGGGCTGCAAGTTTGGCTCACGAATCCATCCCGGTTCCGACTCCATCGTCAGTCGAAGAATCGCTCCCGTTTTCGTATCAATCGCCAGTTCTCCGAGATATTTTGTCGATATTCGAAAGAACTCCCCATCGACAAGGCAGCAATGCACGAGGTTGTAATGAGGGTTGTCGCCGCGCACGACGTAGCGAAAGACGGCTTCCCTTCCTTGTTCGCCGTCTGCCCAATGTCCCCAAACCAGTTTACTGTCGCCGACTCCGGCATCTACCAGCACGGAGTTAAGAATCGGACCGAAAACACCAATGAAATTGAGGTCTCTTTTCTGCGCGCTCCGGCTGCCCGTCTTCTTCTCTACATCCTGTTCCTCATGGCCGTTCCGATAACGGAGAGTTGCTTTCTCGTTCACCGCCTCGTGTAACGACTGATCGGCAAGGGCGGTCTTCCAGGTATCTCCCTCTTTGGGCGACGGTTGCTCATACTGGGTCGTTGTGCGCGTTGCGAAAAAATCCGGCAGCCTGGGAATCGCCTCGTCCAGATACTTCTCTGTTCGCATCAGCATCTGGTTTTGCGCGTCAAGATCGGGCGCGGGGTCGCGTGGAATCTCCGCCTGCGGAGGGTCTAGAAAGGCAGAGTTGTCGGCTAGAGCTGTCAATGCCGCCTTCGACTTCTTGCCGCGCAGACGATCCTGCCACAGTGAAAGCCGCTTGCTGCTTAGCCGTTCGGTTAGCTCGAGCCCCGCCAGTTCCTCTGCCAACGCGCCATCGTGCTTCTCAGTGGCTGCTCCCAGCAGCTGCTCCAGTTCCTGAACGGTGACGCGCTTCGTAGGAACGCGGGGCTGGTCGTAAAAGACCGGCTGATTGTAATAGCCGGTGTTCGTGCGTGCCGATAAACCAGGCGTTTCGATCTGCATTGTCAGATCGTGGTACTCGTCCGGTTTAGCTGCATGCGGCGGATCAAAGGACACCGTGTAAAACGCGCGCGCGTCTTCTACGCAATCTTCGATAGCGCGCGCGATGTCTGACGGTGGGTCCAGGACAAGGCCACCGCTCTGAATGGCCAATACCGGAAGCTCAAAGTGCCCGTACGGATCCACGTCCGGCTGGTCCAGCTCCGACGGCGTGCGGACCCCCGCCAGATAATCCTTGTATGTGTCGCGGTAGTCGAAAGACTGCGGTTCCGTCCGGGCTGTGACCTGGGAGATGACCATCCGCGCCTCACGTATGCGGGTGGAAAGTTCCACCAGCGAGGAAAATGAAGTGGCCTTTTCTTCCTTTAGCCCGCCGGCGCCGGGCCACCCGAAGCCCATCCACACCAAAAGCTTTCGTCCAGGGTTGCCTCTGCGCTCTAGGGCGATGGAGTAAACCGCTTTTCGGGCTCGGTCCCAGCGTGCGTACCTCTCCGATTGTCCTATCGACAATGATTTCTGATTTCGCGGAACGGCCCAGATCGTGCGGGGTGAGCGGTGGTGAGCAATATCCTCAGCTAAGGCGTTGCCGTCGGTCGTGGGCGTTGCCGATGCGTACAGTCCCGAAGGTGTGAACCAGTAGACAGATGCGGGTTGAGGGAGATGTCCGCCATTCTGGCGCAGAAGCTTTATCGATTCGCTCCTCACCAGCTCCAACTCCACGGGCGAAGGGTCGACTTCATCGAGAACCAGCACCACCTCAACAAGTCGCTCATCCTCATTGGCGGCATTGTTCGATGCCGCGAAGGAGACGATCTTCTGCGGCACGCCGTTGTCCAAGAGCGTGAAATCCTTTGCCGCAAGCCCCGAAAAAGACTTCCCTTCGCTGTCTGTTGCGGCAACATCGAGATGGATAAGGCCCTCCGGCGGCTTGCCGGCTCGCATAATGGATGGCTCAGACGACACAACGGCTTGCACAGGAGGTTGCGAGGGTTCGATCTGACTCTCAGCGCGGTGGACACCGAAAAGAGTTACAAAGCAAAGGAGAAAACCCCGCAAAATAGCTTTCCCCGTTCGCAAAAGATTCACCTCCCTGGGCATGGCCCCAAGCAGCCAACCACCTAGAATACCCCCGCCTTCGCATCAAGGACGTCTAGTTGTGCAGGATCGGAATCAGTCTGAGCGCGCCTCGCTGTTCCTTCCCGCGCCTCGCAGTTGCCCCTAGCAGACTGCGAAAAAACTCTGGCTCTTGAAGGGTACGGGCTTCAGCCCGTACGTAAATGGTTGTAGACAGGTCCGGCTTTAGCCACTGAGGGACACATCTTCATCCCTCTTCCAACCTTTTCCGCAGCCTGCTAGAGCGGCGTCCCGTACCTGGCAGCGTCAGTCGTCGCAAAGAAATATAAGAACCCCTGTCTGTACAAGCCTGAAATGACCATGTCCGAAAACCGCTAGTTTATCGCTTTCGCGAGTGCGACAATCGACTCATGGAACTGCCCGGCCGTGATGTTTGCTATCGCGCTCTGCAGAGCAGGGACGCCCGCTTTGATGGCCTGATGTTCGTCGGCGTTACTTCGACTGGCATTTACTGTCGTCCCATATGTCCAGCGCGTACACCCAAATTTGAGAATTCCAAATTCTACGGCTCAGCCGCAGCCGCACAGGATGCCGGTTTCCGTCCCTGCCTTCGTTGCCGCCCGGAGACAGCCCCTGACCTCGCTTCATGGCGTGGGACTTCCAATACAGTCTCTCGCGCCTTGGCTCTCATCGCGGAAGGCGCCCTCGACGGCCAGGGGAACAACGTCGAAAAGCTGGCTGAACGCCTCGGCCTGGGTGAGCGTCAATTGCGCCGCCTATTCCTTCAGCACCTCGGAGCATCGCCTATTTCCGTCGCACAAACGCGGCGCGTGCTATTCGCGAAGCAGCTCATCCATGAAACCCGGATGCCGATGACTGAAGTGGCCATGGCGGCTGGATTCAGCAGCCTAAGGCGATTCAACGAAACGTTTCTCCAACTATTCCATCGTCCTCCCAGCGCTTTGCGCAGAAAGAACTCTCCACCGCACGATGAGACAGGCGTCGCCCTTCGTCTTCGTTTCCGGCCGCCCTATGATTGGGACTCCATGCTCAGCTTCCTGCGAGCACGGGCGATTCCCGGCGTCGAAATAATCGAAGGCGAACGCTATCTGCGCACCGTTGAGGTGCATGGGGCAATGGGAAGCATCGAGGTAACTCACCTGCCCGGTCGACAAAGCATTGGTGTCAACATCCGCTTTCCCGATGTCCGTCTGTTACCGGCCATCGTTGCCCGAGTGCGGCGCCTGTTCGATCTGGGAGCGGACATCGAGACCATCGACGACCATCTGTCCGCCGATCCGGTGCTCGCTCCCTTGGTGGCACAGCGTCCAGGGCTACGGGCTCCCGGCGGATGGGACGGTTTCGAGATAGCGGTACGGGCTGTCTTGGGCCAGCAAATTAGTGTGGCCGCTGCACGTCGATTGGCTGGTCAGCTGGTCGCTCTCCACGGCCACGCAGTACCGAGGTCCTTCCTGGTCCATCCGGGGTTGTCCCATGTCTTTCCCACAGCGAAGCGGCTCGCATCAGCTGCCTCAATCGGACTCGCCATGCCTGCCGCACGTTTGACTTCATTGAAAGCAGTAGCCGAAGCGGCGCTGGCTGACCCCAACCTGTTCCGTCCGTTCGGCAGCATCGAGGAGACCATTGCACGTTTGCGAACGATTCGTGGCATCGGCGAATGGAGCGCACAGTACATCGCCCTCCGCGCTATCCGCGAGATGGACGCATTTCCCGCGACGGACATTGGCCTGCTCCGCAGCGTCGCCTCCATGGATCGAGCGAAAACAACATCCACAAATCTCCTGAGTCGCGCCGAATCCTGGCGACCTTGGCGCGCCTATGCGGCACAGCATCTTTGGGCTGCCGGCTAAACAGCCTCGTGGCCTTCTCCAACCGATAGCTCCACCGATTTTCAAGTCAGAAAGGATAAGGCGATGAGTCTCGCCTACAAGGTGATGGAATCTCCTATCGGAAAACTCAAGCTAGTGGCAAGCGATGCAGGCCTGGTGGCCGTTCTGTGGGAGAACGATCGTCCCCATCGTGTGCCCCTGGGCGACCTGGCTGCGAATGAACGGCATCCTGTTCTCGTTCAGACGGAACGGCAACTGAACGAATACTTCGCCGGGAAACGAAAAGCGTTTTCCATCGCTCTCGATATGAAAGGCACTCGCTTTCAAAAGGACGTTTGGGAAGCCTTGCTTGCCATACCGTTTGGAGAGACGAGAAGCTATGGACAGCTTGCGAAGCAACTAGGAAATCCCAGGGCAACACGAGCTGTCGGCGCAGCCAACGGAAGAAACCCGGTATCAATCATCGTACCTTGCCATCGAGTGATCGGATCGTCCGGGAAACTTACCGGCTTCGCAGGCGGCCTCGAGGTGAAGGCTCGTTTGCTGGGCCTGGAGAACAAGGCTGGCAAGTTATTTCGGTAGCACGTGGCGATCTCTCCCCCTGGCCATTGACATCTAGGCATAGATATCTTAGTGTGAGACCAGGACATCTACGATTACTATGGCTAGAAATGATCTTCAAGGCGCCCTGGACCTGCTCATTCTCAAGACCCTTGCCCAGTTAGGGTCAGTACACGGCTACGGCATTACCGTCCACATCCAGCGGGTATCTGAGGACCTGTTGCGCGTGGAGGAGGGATCCTTGTATCCGGCGCTACACCGCATGGAGCAGGCCGGCTTTATCCGTTCCGAGTGGGCGCTCTCTGAGACGAACCGCCGGGCGAAATTTTATGTGTTGACCCCGGCCGGAAAGAAGCACCTGCTGGCGGCAGAGAGAAGTTGGACACAAGTGGTCAAGGGTGTGCAGGCAGTTCTTCGATTTGCCTGAGGTGAACGATGCGTCTTCACAATCACTCCTGGATACGTCGACTGTTCGCTCTCAGCAAGAGGTCCAGGACAGACCGCGAGATTGAGGAAGAACTGCACGCGCACCTGGAAATGCGCATTGCGGACAATCTGGCTGCCGGCATGGATGCAGAAACCGCTGCGCGGAATGCTCGCATCCGCTTTGGCAATGTGACCGCGACTCGCGAGCAGGTTGCAGGCATAGACACGGCACTCGACGTTCAAAGCGTTTGGGGCGATGTAATGTATGCCCTCCGCGGCTTGCGCAAAAACGCAGCCTTCAGTGCGGTCGCTGTCGTTACCTTGGCGTTAGGCATTGGAGCCAATGCAGGCATCTACACGGTGCTCAACGCCGTCCTTTTGAAGTCGTTGCCGGTCAACCAGCCGGAGCAACTGCGTCTGCTCAAGATAAGCGACAATGAGGCTGAGCATTCGCGGTTTTCCTACTCCATCCTGGATCGCATGCGCGCTACTCTCCCCGCTACTGCTTCCCTTTCCATGATGAGCTGGCCATCCGGGTTCAATGTCAAACCTGGCGATGCCGAAGCCGAGCAGCTGACCGGCCAGCTCGTCTCGGGCGACTTCTTCTCGACCCTTGCGACCTCTCCGACGCTTGGCTGTCTTTTCACTCCAGAGGACGACCATCCGAACAGTGCCTCCGTTGCCGTCCTGAGCTACGACTACTGGAGTAAGCTTGGCCGGAGCGCCTCGATCCTCCACCAGAAGATTCTGGTCAACGACATTCCCGTCACCGTTGTAGGTGTTGCTGCTCCCGGCTTCTTCGGGGTGCGGGTCGGCGTCGCTCCCGCTTTCTGGTTGCCGCTGCACATGCAGCCCTTGGTGCGTTACGACCAACACTTTAGCGTCCAGCATGCGAGTCCGGCCCAGCCTTGGGCTCCGCAGCCGGGCATCCGCTGGCTGCAGGCTGTCCTCAGAGTCACCAGGACCAATGACCTTCCCCAAATCACGGCTCAGCTCAATACCATCTTTCGCGATGAGGTTCAGCTTGAAGCCAAGGATGAACCAGAAGCCGAACGCGAACAATCCGTCTCCCGGAAGCAAATCGAGTTAGTGCCGGGAAACAAGGGATTTGAACGGCTGCAAAAGCAATTCTCGCAGCCTTTGTTGCTGTTGATGGGGATGGCCGTGACGCTGCTGCTGATCGCCTGCGCCAATATCGCAAATCTGCTGCTGGCTCGAGCCGCAGCGCGCCAGCGCGAGATTGCAGTCCGGCTGTCGATTGGGGCGCGGCGAAGTCGCGTCATCCGGCAGTTGCTTACCGAGGCCCTTGTGCTCTCATTTGCTGGAGGAGCGTTAGGCATTCTCATTGCGTGGTGGTGTGCGCGTATGCTCCCGCGATGGGCTTCTGATGGGCCGTCCCCCATTCCGTTGAGCCTTACGCCAGATGCCCGCGTCCTGGGCTTCAGCATCGGCCTTTCTCTGCTCACCGGCATCCTCTTTGGCCTGGCGCCTGCCTTCGAGAGCACGCGGGTTGAGCTTTCTTCTGTGCTCAAGGCCAGTGCGCGCGGGCTGCAGGGAGCCAATGGCAGGACGAAGCATGTATGGAGTACCGGCAAGCTGCTGGTGTCGGCACAGGTTGCCCTTTCTCTCACGCTCCTGGTCGCTGCAGGGCTGTTTTTGCGAACCCTTCGGAACTACAGCCGGCTCGATACCGGCTTCGATCGAGTACACACTTTGACTGCTTCCTTAGACTCACACGTCGCTGGTTTTACCCCGGAGCAGGTCAAGTTGCTGTACTCGAAAATTCCCGATGCGATCGAAGCCATTCCAGGCGTTCAATCTGCCAGTGTGGCCTCTTGTGGTCTTTCCGCTGGATGCCTTGACTCGAGTGATGTTTGGCTGAAACAGCCCCGAGGATCGGTCCGGGACCATATATACGCGCAAGTAAACACTGTTACGCCAAACTATTTCAGCACGGTTGGTATTCCGCTTCTACAGGGCCGAATCTTTACCGCCGCGGACAAAGAAGACACCCCAGGAGTAGCAGTTGTAAACCAGACCTTTGCGCGGCGCTTCGTCAAATCGAACGTTGCCATCGGTGCACGCGTTACCGATTTTAACGATACGGGCGGCGCACACAGTGCTGAGATTGTGGGAATCGTTGGCGACGCCCGAGTCAACGATGTGCGCGAAAGTGCTCCTCCGCTCATGTATTTTTCTATGTATCAATACCACCAGGGACTCGTTAGCTTGGATGTGCGCGCAACCGGGAATCCACACTCGCTCGAAGCGCAGGTAAGAGCCGTTCTGACACGCCTTAACATCCCACCGCAACAGGTTCTCACCTTGCAGGATCAAATCGAACAAAACCTGGCTCAGCAGCGGGCAGTCACCCGGCTCACCACGTTGTTCGGTTTTCTAGCATTGTCGCTTGCATCTCTCGGGCTCTACGGAATCATGGCCTATGACGTGGCCCGCAGAACAGGAGAGATTGGCGTACGGTTGGCTCTTGGCTCCACGCAATCCGGTGTCCAGTGGCTCATCCTAAAAGAAAGTGTTGCTGTCATCGCTGTAGGTATTGTTGCCGGTGTCATACTTTCGTTGGCCGTGGCCCGCGTCGCAAAGAGCCTGCTGTTCGGTTTGACAGCGCAAGATCCGGCAACGTTCGTCACAGCAGCCACTCTGCTATGGGTGGTAGCTCTGTGTGCCGGTGCCATCCCCGCCTGGAGAGCCTCACGTGTGAATCCAACCGAAGCTTTGCGCGCGGAATGAGAGCACCCTTTCCCTCCTCCGCGAGTTCTCATCGTTTTGTGCTGGCCTGCGAGCTTGCGGATCCCTCTCCTTTGCATGGTAGCTTGAGGCTGACGACCAGGCCGCCTTCGGGGCGGTTCCGCGCCCAGACCTCTCCGTGATGCAACCGTATCGCACGGTTCGCAATTGCCAATCCCACACCGAATCCGCCCGTGTCGCGCTGTCTCGCATCGTCCGCTCGGTAGAAGGGGCGGAAAATATTCTCCAGTTCATTCTCTGGAAGACCCGGCCCGCAGTCACTGACATCAAGGATGACCATGGGTACACCAACCTGCTTTTCGCAACTGAGCTTAAGCTCCACTACCGATTGCTCCCGAGTGTAACGAACGGCGTTGCGAACGATATTCTCGATGGCGCGGTAGATCAGCTCCGGGCTTCCCTGAACCACGCAGTCACAATGGTTCAATAAGCGCACCTGGCAAAGCCGTTGTTCTGCCTCAAATTCCACATCCGGCAGCATCTTTTCGAGCAAAGCATTCAAATGGAAGCTTTCCACAAAATTGTGAGCGTCCGTAGACTCCATAGAGGAAAGGCGGAGGAGTTGCCCGATCAATTGGTTCAATCGCCCCGCTTCGCGCTCTATGCGCTTGAGGTGCCCCATCATGGCTGGAGGAGACTCCTCGTGCGCCAGTTCGAGGGCAACACTCAAACGAGCCAGTGGCGATCGCAACTCGTGGCTGACATCACGCAATAGCATCTTCTGCGCCCCGACCAGCCGCTCGAGCCGCTCCGCCATAAAGTTGAAATCCTGCACCAATCCCTGGATCTCGTCCCCTCCGAATAAGCGCTCTTCCCGGTCGGGCTCAGGAACCCGCGTGGCCAGTTCGCCGTTGGCCAGGCTCCGGGCGGCGACCCGCAGTTTGCCGATCGGACGGATAAGCAGCAGAACGAGAACGAACGTGACTGCCCCACAAACCACAATCGCTACAGGTAGCTGAGGAAATGCGAAATGTAGAAGATCGCGCAGCCGGTGTTTGTTTCCGATTCGCGGCCGGCTCAGCATGAAAACGTAACTGAGCCCGGAAGCAGAATGGATCGTCGTGCTCCACAGATAATAGTCGCCCGCCGGCGTGGAGAGCGCACCAGGTTGTCTCTCTGCGGCGGCTAATGCAACCGCAGGGACCGGGGAACCGGCAGGTTCGCAAACAAGGTGATTCGGCGTGTCGGCCAGATAAATAGTCAGATGACGCGATGCGGCATAGTCTCGCAGGCCGGAGCACCCGGCGGTCTCGTATATATTCACAACCGCCGCCCCCTCACTGGGAAGAGCGGTCTTAAGAACATCCATGATCTCGTTGGGCCGGACGAAGCTGCGCTGCATGATCAACAGGGTAGAGATGGCGAACGTCAGGCTTTGCGCAATCCAAAAGCCGAGAAAGATCTTGGTGAATAGCCCTCGCATCGCTATCGTTCTCCCGTAAGTCTGCGCTGTGCCGGCACTGCGAGTTGATATCCAACGCCGCGGATGGTTTTGACACGGTCTCCGAAATTGTCCGCCAGGTCCAACTTATGGCGCAACCTGCTCACATGCATATCGAGGCTGCGATCAAAAGGGTGAAACTTGCGCCCCAGCACGGCCTCAGCAAGCTGCTCCCGGGCCACCACTTCGCCGGCGGAGCGCATCAACGTTTGCAGCAGCCCGAACTCTATATCTGTCAGATCGAGCAATGTGCCGTTGCACCGCGCAACTCGGGCCGCGGTATCCAGCTCCAGGCCGGTTACGACGAGCAAGTTTCCTGCTGCAGCCGGCGCCTCTACGCTGCCGCTCCGGCGCAGAATGGCGCGGATCCTGGCCAGCAGCTCGCGGGGATTGAATGGCTTTGGCAGGTAGTCGTCGGCTCCGATTTCCAAACCGACAATGCGGTCCACATCCTCACCGCGGGCCGTGAGTAGCAGAACATTCATCGGCGAACCCGCGGCGCGCAATCGGCGCAGCACCTCAAAGCCATCCAGGCCAGGCAGCATCACGTCGAGCAGCAACATAGAGTAGCTGCCACCCAGTGCCTTCTCCAGGCCTGTATTGCCGCGATGCACCGCAGTCACCTGGTAACCATGGCGGCCGAGGTAGTCGGTCAGCATAGAGCAAAGCTCCACATCGTCGTCGATCAGAAGAATGGGCTCCATGCCTTTGTCTTTCAATCCTTTCCGAGACTACGCCGATCGGGCATCCAGAAAACGCCCAAAATGTAACAAATTGTCACAGACCGGTGACAGTCTGTTACCAAGAATTACTCATTGTGACCGCAATGGCCGGCGTATCCGTGTCTTCTGAAGGTGGTGACAAAGCACCAGCGATCTATGCTGCAAAGCCGGCAAGACTTCAGGAGCGATTCCATGCGTACTTCCGCTGCAACTTTAAGAATGGCCGTGATACTCCTCTGCCTGAGTCTCTTTTCCGTCATGCATTTGCTCGCCTTTCAGGCCAGCGGATCGCTGCACGGGGCGGTAACAGACCCCTCCGGAGCACGCGTGGTCAAGGCCACGGTCACCGCACAGGCAGCGGATGGAACCGCATCGACCGCTCAGACCGGTGCCGATGGCTCATATGTATTTCCTCAGCTGGCTCCCGGTACCTACACCATTACGGTCACGGCCCAGGGGCTTGAACTCGCGCAGCCTCAGGCGGTGACGGTTACACCAGGACATGCCACGCTTCAGAATCTCGCGCTCAGCATTGCCGTAGAGCAGCAGCAAGTCACCGTCACCGAACAAGGTGCTGGACTCGATACCAGCCCCGACAACAATGCCAACGCCATCGTAATCAAAGGCAAGGATCTGGATGCGCTGTCCGACGATCCCGATCAGCTGCAGGATGAGCTGAATGCTCTTGCCGGACCCGCGGCCGGACCCAACGGGGGCGAGATCTACATCGACGGTTTCTCTGGAGGGCAGCTTCCTCCCAAATCGTCCATCCGTGAAATAAGAATCAACCAGAATCCCTTTTCCGCGGAATACGACAAGCTTGGTTATGGACGCATCGAGATCTTAACCAAGCCAGGCACCGACAAACTCCACGGCTCCGTAATGGCTAACGGCAACTCGTCGGCATTCAACTCGCTGAACACATTTGTCACCAGCGAACCGGCGTACTATTCCACGTTTTTCCTGGGCAACGTCAGCGGTTCCATCAACAGCCGGTCTTCCTGGTTTCTAAGCGGATTCCGGCGTGACAACAATGCTAACTCGATCATCAATGCCCAACTGCTTGACCCTACGGGCGGAAGTTACAACTATTCGGCGGCGGTACCGAATCCACAATCGCGCCTGGACCTGAGCCCGCGCATAGACTTCCAGCTTACGCCGAGTAATACGCTCACCGTCCGCTATATGTATGACCGGCAAAAGAGCACCAACGACGGCGTCTCGCAGTTTGCCCTGCAGACGCAGGGCTACAACACTCTTGACCAGGAGAATACCTTGCAGTTGAGCGACACGCAGGTCCTTAGCGATAAGGTCATCAATGAAACCCGCTTTCAATATATTCGCGATCGCAACAATCAAACTCCGCTTTACAGCACCCCGACCGTCACGGTGCAAGGCGCCTTTACCGGCGGCGGCAGCAACCTGGGGACGGTCAACGACGCTCAGGACCACTATGAGCTACAGAATTACACCACCGCCGCGCTCGGAACACATACCCTCCGCTTTGGCGCCAGGTTGAGAACGGTACGGGATTCCAATGTCTCCACCGCGGGCTTCAACGGAAGCTACATTTATCAATCTCTCGACAGCTATTCCGCCGGGCAGCCATCGCAATACGAGGTGACCGTGGGTACCCCTGCCGCTCGTGTCACGATGTTTGACGCCGGAGTTTTCTACCAGGACGATTGGCGGCTGCGTCCGAACCTTACCCTGAGCTACGGCATCCGCTATGAAGGACAAAACCGGATCAACGATCATGCTGACTTCGGACCGCGCCTGGCTTTTGCCTGGGGGGTCGGGGGCGGAAGCAAACCGGCAAAGACGGTGATCCGCGGTGGCTACGGCTGGTTCTTTGACCGCTTCCAATTCACCAATGTCTTACAGGCCATTCGTCAGAACGGCATCAATCAACAGCAGTTCGTGGTGAAGAATCCCCCTCCTGGCATTACAGCGGCGACAGCAGCTCAGGAAGCCAGCGAGGCAGCGCCGACGACCTATTCCATAGCCCCGAGTCTACGGGCTCCTGTGAACATGCAGGCGGCGATCGGGATCGAACATCGATTTGGGCAAAAGATCACCGTCGCCAGCACCTATATCAACTCGAGAGGCCAGCACCAACTGTTTACTGACAATATCAACGCCTTTCTGCCCGGGACCTATGACAGCGCAACGGGAACCGGTGTGCGGCCCAACGGCATCAATGAGAATACGTATCAATATCAGTCCGAAGGCATCTACAACCAGAATCAATTGATCACCAACTTCAGCATCCGCGAACGCAAGATCACGCTTTTCGGTTTCTACATGGTGAACTTTGCCAAGGCCGATACTTCGGGAGTGACGTACTTCCCTTCCAATCAATTTGACCCCCGTGCAGACTATGGCAGATCGTCCTTCGACGTCCACAATCGCTTTCTGTTGGGCGGCAACTACCTGGCGCCGTTCGGCGTTTCCATCAGCCCCTTCCTGGTGACGAATTCGGCGACGCCCTTCAATATTACCGTCGGGCAGGACCTGAACGGCGACAACCAGTTCAACGATCGCCCCGCATTCGCCACCTCTTCCAGCACCGATGTGATGAACACGAAATACGGCAGTTTCGACCTGAATCCCTCAGGCGACGCGGCGCGCATCCCCTACAACTACGTGAACGGCCCCGGGCAGTTCAGCCTTAATCTGCGTGTCAGTAAGTCGATCGGTATCGGACCGCGTTCTGAGCGAGCTGCGAGCGGGGGCTTCAATGGCCCTCCTCCCGGCGGTGGCGGCCGTGGCGGACCCGGAGGCGGTGGCCCTCCAGGAGGCGGACTCGGTCCAGGAGGCCTCAGCAGCTCCGGTGGAAGGCCGCCTATGCTTGATCAGCAGGCACCGCGGCGTTACTCGCTGAACTTTACCGCGATGGGCAGAAACGTCTTTAACAACGTGAACCTTGCGCCACCGGTGGGCGTCCTCCAGTCACCACTCTTTGGCACGTCTAACGCCCTGGCAGGCGGATTCTTTTCGTCGCCCTCCTCCAATCGCAGCATCGATCTCCAGGTGTCGTTCAACTTCTAAGCCAACAAATGCTGGGTGGCCCATTCAAGCCTTCTTTTGGCTTGAGTGGGATAACAGCACCCCATGTGCAATTCCCGTCTCGTCAAGCCGACCCAAAGGAAACAAAGAGTCGCCGCTGCAAAGCCCGTGTTACTGAGCAAATAGCGGCGAGCTTAGGGTTTCTCGGAAATAAATCCAAAAAAAAGCTTGCATCTGATCTGGTGATGTAGTTAACTACATCACCAGAGAGCAAACCCTCTCTAAGCGCTATCTGGGAAAAACAGGATGGATCGTGAGTGGAACGACAGTCAGCCGATTTACCGCCAGTTGCGGGACCGCGTCGCTGCCATGATCCTCGACGGCGTGCTCAAAGAGGGCGATCCCCTGCCCTCCGTGCGCAATGTCGCGGTTGAATTTCGGGTCAATCCTATTACCGTCCTGAAGGGCTATCAACAACTGGTCGACGAGCAACTGGTCGAGACCAAGCGAGGCCGTGGCATGTTCATCAACGAGGGTGCGCGCCAAATGCTGCTGCAGGGCGAACGGCAGAAGTTTCTTGACGAGGAGTGGCCGCGAGTCTACGCCACCATTCAGCGGCTCGGTTTGAACGCGAGAGAACTGCTGGCTGTGGCAAAGGAGAAACCGAAGCCATGAACGTCATCGAAGCACGCGGCCTGCGCAAATCCTTCGGCAAGACCATCGCGCTCGACGGCGTTGATCTGCGCATCGAAGAGGGTCGCATCCTCGGGCTCATCGGTCCCAACGGCGCAGGCAAGAGCACCGCGTTGCACGCCATCCTCGGCCTCACCCCATATGACGGGGAACTGAAAGTGCTCGGACGCGATCCCTGGAGCGAGCGCGATCAGCTCATGTGCGATGTCTGCTTCATTGCCGATGTCGCGGTACTTCCCCGCTGGCTGCGGGTTTCGCAGGCTATCGACTATGTCGCCGGCGTGCATCCACGATTCAATCGCGCCAAGGCAGAAGGCTTTCTTGCCAAGACCTCCATCAAGCGATCCAGCAAGGTCAGAGAATTGTCCAAGGGCATGGTGACCCAACTGCACCTGGCCCTGGTCATGGCCATTGATGCGAAATTGCTCGTGCTCGATGAGCCCACGCTGGGCCTCGACCTTCTGTATCGCAAGCAGTTTTACGATTCCTTGCTGAACGAATACTTCGATGGCGCCCGCACCATCGTGGTCACCACCCATCAGGTGGAAGAGGTGGAGCACGTCCTCACCGACCTCATGTTCATCCACCGTGGTCGCATCGTCCTCAATTGCAGCATGGAGGCGTTTGAGGCGCGCTATCAGGAAGTGATGGTACATCCCGAGCAGGTCGCCGCAGCGCGCGCACTCAAAGCCCTGCACGAACGCCAGGTCTTCGGCCGCAGCGTGCTGCTATTCGATGGGGCCGATCGTCAGCAGCTCGCCGCGCTGGGCGAAGTGCGGACACCCAGCATTGCCGACTTGTTCGTAGCCTTGATGGGAGACAAGACAAGCGAGGCAAGCACCGTCGCGCACAAGGGAGCCGCCCTATGAATACTCAATCTTCCCCCGACTCGCAGGGGATTGTCGCCGTGCCAGCCACCCGGCCTTTGTACTGGTCGATGCAACGCGAATTGTGGGAGAACCGTTCTATCTATATCGCACCCTTGGCTGTCGCGGCCTTGGCTCTATTCGGCTTCCTGCTCAGCCTCATACATCAGCCCAGGGACAAAGGACTGGCGCCCATCGATCCATCGTTCCGGCCCATCGGGCTCGCCATGCCCTACAGCCATGCTGCGATGCTGCTCATGCTGACCGCCTTCATCGTCGCGATCTTCTACTCTCTCGACGCCCTGTACGGCGAACGGCGCGATCGCAGTATCTTGTTCTGGAAGTCGTTGCCGGTTTCTGACCTTACGATCGTACTCGCGAAGGCCAGCATTCCCCTCCTGGTTCTGCCGCTGCTCGTCTTTGTGATCGTTGTCGCCATGCAGTGGACCATGCTGCTGCTGAGCACCGCGGCGCTTCTGACCCGGGGTGATAGTGTGGCCACGTTCTGGAGCCAGTTGCCGTTCTTCCAATTGGAGTTCGTGCTGCTCTACAGCCTGACCGTGATTTCGCTTTGGTACGCGCCCTTCTACGCCTGGCTGCTGTTGGTCTCAGCCTGGGCGCGGCGTACCACCTTTCTATGGGCCGTCTTACCGCCGCTGGCCATCGCCCTGGTCGAGTGGATCACTTTCCACACATCCTATTTCGGCTCCTTGCTGCGGCAGCGTTTCTTTGGATTCGCGCCCCGCGCCTTCGCCTTCAGGACGCCCGATGGCGGCTTGATCGATCCGCATTTTATTCCCCTAACCCAAATCACGCCCGGCCGATTTCTGGGCAGCCCGGGTCTGTGGCTCGGGCTGGTCTTCGCGGCCGCATTCCTCGCCGCTGCGGTCCGGCTGCGCCGATATCGGGAACCCATCTGATTTTTTTTGAGTAGGGATTCATTCGACGTTCAGGAGGATGTATCATGATTGCTCTCAACTCAGCGACTGCATGTACTTCCCTCTCACCTGGCGCTGCGATCTGGCAGGACGTGCTGGCACAGGCAATGACCGGCGAACTCATTGCCGCGATGAACTACACCTCCCTTGCGGAGATATGCGACGATCCCGAGGAAGTCGCCGACGCATTGGAGCACGCGGACGGGGAACGGTGGCATGCTGCCGCCTTTGCTGCCGAGGGCCGCAAGATGGGATTGGTCGTCCCCAATAACGTCAACGGTAAGCATTGGAAGCGGCTCCGCGAAGCATTCCTGCGCTGCATTGCAGACCGTGACTTCATTGCCTGCCTGATCGTTCAGGAAATCATGCTCGAATCCTTCGCCGTGGCCAGCTATGCACGGGTCGGCAAGGTAGGCCCGGGGAGTCTGGGCAAGACCTTTGCCTCCATTGCCGCCGAGGAAGAAGGGCACGTCGATCACGCCATGTCCATTCTCAAAGCGGAGCGAGCCCTGGACACGCAGCGCTTTGACGACAAGGTCTACCGGCTGCATCTGGACGTAATGACCACCCTGGCGGAGATGCTTACCAGGGAGTGCAGGAATGGCCATTGCGAGGTGTGCCACGGCAGCTGTGTGAAGCCATCACTACCCGAGGTGATGCTGTCTGCAGCCGAGCTTCGCGGAGTGTCACTGCAACAGTATCTAAAGACGCTCGACGAGCTGGGGCTACCTGGAGAGGTGACACTAACATGGGTGAGTCAATTGCCGGTGTAGTCAGGCGAGGACGAACGACGGAGGTCGATTTCGCCCTCATCGGGCATCAGGAGAGTTGGCGGTCGGCCGCGGACGTCCTTGCGGTCCTGCGTGGGCCGGAGCATACGCCTCTGCCGGACGACGAGATCAAGGACATCCTTCCCTGGATCCCGCCCCGGGCAGTCTGCCATGTCGAACTGGGATCCATTGCCGGCGCGAAGGCGCACGGCCTGTACATCGACTCCTTCATTCCTCCCGATCGTCTGGAAGCCGCCTTCATGCACGACAACATCGCCCGAGTTCGCGGGGCCGCAGCCTACGCCATCCAGGCGGGAGCGAAGATCGTGAGTCTGGGCGGGTTCAGTTCCATTCTGATCGAGGGTAACTTCGATCAGCTTCCTGAGAAACACGATACTGTCTTCACCACAGGCAATACATTGACTGTGGGCTTCATCGTTCAGGGCCTCCGGAAGATGTGCGCGCTCGAAGGCCGGAGCCTCCGCCGATCAACGCTGCTCATTGTGGGCGCAACTGGAGATGTGGGTTCCGGTTGCGCCCGCTGCCTGGCGCCCTTCGTAAAGCGTGTGCTACTCAGCGCGCGCAACCTGGAGCGGCTACGCAAGCTCGCCGCCGAGTTCGAAGCCGATGGTGTTCAAGTGGAGATCGCGACCGCTCGACAGCAATTCTCCGTCGAGGCCGACCTCGTGATCTGCGCAGCGAGCCTGGCCTCTCCTTCCCTTCTGTTGGGCCGCATCGCGCCCGACGCAATCGTGTGCGACGCGGGTTACCCGAAGAACCTCTCTCCGAACGCGCAGATGCCGGGCGCCAGGATCTTCTTCGGAGGCCTGGGACAGGTCACCGGTGGCATGAGGTTTACGCCCGATTTCCATGGAGTTTTGAATCGGCATCCTTTCCCCGACGTGGTGCATGGATGCCTCCTGGAAGGCATGGCGTTAGCACTGGAGGGCCGCTTCGAACCCTTTTCTCAGGGAAGAGGGTTCATCACTCCGAAGCGGGTGGAGAAGATTGAGAGCATCGCCGCACGCCACGGAATCTATCTCGCCCCTCTTTACAACACCGATGGACCGGTGGAGAACACACTCGATCGCGATGCGGAGGCCAAGAGCGTAGCCTCGCGACTTTTGCCGAATGAAGCCGCGAGCGGAGACCTGGCTTTCTGTCGATAAGTGAGGGCGTTGAAGCTGAGAAATCACTCCTGCGTTGTTCGCTGAACGTTGAGGTTCGATCCCGTTCGATCGTGATTTGCCTGAGCCGTCGTGATGCCTCGGACCGATTCTAAAAAAAAATGCCGTTCAGTTCGCTTCCAGATCCGCTCTCTTCGGGATCTCGCGATAGAAGAGGAGGGGTATAAGTTGCAGTATCGTCAGAACCGCAACTCCACCGAGTAACTCGGCGACACGATTGCTTGGCAACATTGAACCCCAGATCAGCGCGACACCTAACCCCAGTTCACATAATCCACACACAATCAACGCGCGCCTCTCCCTCGGATGGCGTTCCATGTGTCGGGCTATTCGAAGTTCGGCCAGCCCGAAAAGAAACGCATGGGGAGAGGCGATCAGGGATACTGTTTGCAAGGATTCAGTCCGGGACATCGCCAGGTACAGGCCAGAGGCGACCGACAATAGCCCAAGTAAAAGGTACGCGATGAACTCTCGGCGATGTTTGATGCCGAAGTAAAAGGCGATGATCCCTTCTGCTGTTCCCATGTAGGCGAAAATCGCTGCAACTATGATCACAACCATGAGCGAAACTATCGCCTCGAAATGCTCCTCGCCCGGCCGAGCGTTCAGATAGACCAGTCCTATGACAAACAGAAGCAGCAATGTGACCATCATGGATAACAGGAGACGGTGTAGCCGGAGCTCATAGCGCATTTCACACCTCGTGCATTTTCATGAAGATCCTAGCGCGCGACAGCCGTCGCGATCGAGTAACGGACATCACGTATGTCCTTGCGTCTCAGCCGGAACGGGCGTCTGTATTCGCGCGTACTGCAGTGCTGCTGGGATTTGAAAATCGCTCAGCGAGCCGGTAGGCACGATCATCCGAAGCGAATTGAGGATGGATAGGAGATCGATCAGCTCTTGTGCGATTGCTCCTTGAATAGGGCTGATAAGACCGAGAGCTGCAGCGGCCATTCCGATCAGGCTCAGTCCCATGCCCCCGACGGCACTTGTGAGCGCAATACCTCTCATTCTTCTCCCTATGTGCATCAATTCATCGACGCTTGTCAATGATGATTGCAAGATGACCGCTCCCGCCGCTTCCGAAGTAATATCGCTATTCACGCCAAGTGCAATGCCGGCGGTCGCGGCCATCATTGCGGGCGCATCATTGATCCCGTCTCCCAGATATAAAGTCCGCGACTTCAGAGTCTTCTCCTGGACAAATGCCACCTTCTCCTCGGGGCTTTTGCCGCCGTATGCTTCCGTGATGCCCATACCCGCCGCGAATAGCGCTACCTCCGCGGGGCGATCGCCAGAAAGCAGGATGACCTCTTTAATCGAATGTTTCGCCCCCAGATGCCTCAGGAACGATTTGCTCTCTCTCCGTGGTTCATCCTGAAAATGAAAGACTCCCGTGAGCTCGCCGTCCACAAGCAGCACACACTCGAGTCCCGGCGCCGCCGGCGGCATCAAGGGCGCGAGTTCCTTCGGCAATTTCCCGCGCCCTGTGACGGCGACCAGGTGGCCTTGGATATGTCCCCTCAAACCTGCCCCAGGTGCCTCAGAGACATCTTCGACCTCCAGAAGAGACAACCCCTCTGCGTCGGCTGCGGCGAGGACAGCGCTGGCTAACGGGTGCTTGGAGTAGCGTTCCAGGCTTGCGACATATTGAAGTGATAATTCTCGGCTAATAATTCCTAAACGGTCGACCTTCGTGAGACTCGGCTTCCCGTAAGTCAGGGTTCCCGTTTTGTCGACGATCAACACATGACAGGTCTCCATCTTTTCCAGGATGGATGGATCTTTGATAATGATCCCGAACCGTGCGCCCACGGAAATGGCGCCAATGATCGCAACTGGAATCGAAATCAGTAGCGGGCAAGGAGTTGCGATCACCAGCACCGCCAGGAAACGTTCCGATTCACCACTGAAAAACCAACTCGCCAGCGCGATCGAAACAGCGGCGGGTGTGTACCACGATCCAAGCCGGTCTCCCAGCCTTTGAATCTGTGGACGATTCTCCTCCGAGGCGTGAAGCACCTCGACAATCTTCGCGTAGCGCGAGTCGCTTGCCTTCTTTGTGGCTCGAATCGTCAACGCGGCATTGCCATTAATCGATCCCGACAAGACAGTCGCGCCAGGAGCTTTTGCTATTAGAAACGGTTCCCCTGTGAGGTAGGACTCGTCCATGCTCCCTTGACCGGCTACAACCAAGCCGTCAACGGGACAAATTTCATGGGGATAGATTAGGAGCTGATCGTCGATGGCGATCTCATCGATCGGGACATTTGAATCCAGTTCCCCAGCCCGGCGGGCGGTCTGAGGCATCCTCTTCGCCAGCGCACTCAGAACCGACGAGGCCCGCCCTGTTGCATAAGCTTCGAGCGCTTGACCGCCCGACAACATGAGCACGACAATTGCGGCGACCCAGTACTGACCGAGGATAATGGAAGTCACAATCGACAGCAGGGCAAGTATATCGACGCTGAAGTTTCCTTTTAGGACTTGTTGGGCGAGCGAAATCAGAAGCGGAATGCTTGCACCGGCAATTGCCACGCCAAGGACAGTGCTAACCATCTGCTGATTGTGCAAGAGCAGCTTTATGACGAGTGCCCCGAGCATCCCTGACGCGATGAAGCTTGCCGTCGTGATATGCGCAACGGGCGTGCCCAGCCATTTTGTTGCTGAGTTGATCTGTATCAGATGGCACTCCTGCTAACAGAGTAAAAGTCTAGTCCTTTTTGAGCTGTGCTTCCCGTCACGTTGGGCAAAAGGGATAAAGAGTATCCTCAAGTCCATGGACCAGACCGAACCCTCCTCGACGAACGGTATAGCCGCCCGGCCGGCGGTTCGCGTCGTCTTGCTGACAGTTGGCATCATCGTATTGCTGTTAGTTGCCTGGGTCGGTCGTGTCATCGTGATGCTGCTTTTTGCGGCTGCGGTCTTGGCCGCTCTTCTGTCTGCGGTCGTGGACTGGGTGGCAGCGAAATTGAAGATCCGCCGAGGTGTGACGTTTGCCCTGTTGCTGGGCGTAGGTTTCAGCATCCTGTTTCTTACGCTTTGGATCAGAGGTCCAAGCATCATCGAACAATTTGCCGATCTGCAGACCGATCTTCCTCAGGCGGCCCATAAGCTTTTGGAACGCCTGAACGGTTATCAATGGGGGCGCTGGATACTCGCTCAGTGGTCTGACTACACCCAGAAATCCACAAATATAAACTCCGCGCTGAGTCGAATCGGAGGTTTTGTTCTCTCCACCGCAAGCCTGATCGGCGGCCTCGGGCTGGTTCTTCTTCTAGGACTCTATTTGGCTGCCGAGCCCCAGGTGTATCTCTCTGGAATTCGTCGGTTTATCCCGAAAAGCGATCGTGCAATCTTCGATGCGTGCGCAAGTAGTGCCGCTAGAGTTCTCCGCTGGTGGCTGATATCGAAAATGTTCTCGATGATTGCTGTAGGAGTGATCGTTACAGTCGGATTATGGGCTCTTGGGGTGCCACTGGCTGGAACGCTCGGGATCATTGCTGCATTGCTAACCTTCATTCCAAATGTGGGGCCGATTCTCTCGGTTGTGCCCGCGGTCCTGCTTGCAGTGGTGATCAGTCCGATCAAAGGCTTCTTGGTTATAGTCTTATTCCTTCTGGTCCATTTCCTCGAAGGGAACATCATCACACCTCTGCTCGAACGTCAAATTGTTCGTTTGCCACCGGCACTCACTATGACAGCTCAACTCTTACTAGTCGTTGTTGCTGGCCCTCTTGGCCTGGCACTCGCCGCGCCCTTGACTGCCGTAGCAATTGGTACATTTCAAGTGCTCTTGCCCAATGACAGATTGCCTTCTCCTCCAAGATTGCCCACTTGAGGACCTTCTTCTGCCAACGACGCCCCTGGACTCTTATTGACGCCTCGGGGGAGGGTGATGGGTGTCACATGCCCCATCGTTGCTGATTGGTAGTGTTTACGCTATGCCAAGAGAGATACAGTCGAGCGAATTGCCGAACGAAATAGTAGTGGCTACCGATTTCTCGCCCTCTTCCATCGCTGCTCTCCATCTTGCAACTAGACTCGCACAAGCCCTTGGGGCCAAGGTCACCATCCTCGATGTCTTCGAGTATGTCGTTCGCCATGCGTACAAGGTTCCTGTGGATTGGACGGTAAGCAAGATCCGCAAAGAAGCTGTGAGATATGGCCAACCGTCGCCGCAGGCCTTTGCAACTGGACGTCATCAAGAAGCAGCCGCAATCCATGCTCACACTCCTGGACCTCGGTGCCAATATGGAGTCGCTCGATAAGGCTGGCTCTACCGCGCTTGGCCAGGCCGCGCTTATCGGAGAAGGCATGAGGACGTCGGAGAAATGCTGAAAGCATACATTCTGTAGGAAACGAGCATTCAGGTTCTCGGCTGTCCCACCACCTATTCGGGTGCCGCCTATCTATTCCGCGCGCAGGGCCTTCACTGGATCGATGGACGCAGCTCTCTGCGCTGGGATAATGCTGGCGAACAAGGCGCAGACTCCAAGTGCGATAACGGAACCCCCAAGGACCAACGGATCCCAGCCCCGCACCTGATAAAGCTGAGCGGCGATCAGCAGGGAGCATCCGATCGAAGCTGGAATGCCGATGAGCAATCCTATGAGGACTTGCAGGAATGCTCCCCGCAGAACCAGTCGAATCACGTTGCCGCGATCCGCACCCAGGGCCATCCGCACGCCAATTTCGCTGGTGCGGCGCGCGACGGTATACGCCGTGACTCCATACAATCCTACCGCGGCCAGTATGAGTGCGAGGATGCCAAAGAGCCCGGTCATCTGCGCCACCGTGCGCTGTTGATCGAGCCGGTTCGCAACCTGTTGCTCCATCGTCTGGATACCCAGGATCGTCAGGTTCGGATCGACTTCCGTAAAGACGCGGCGGATCTGCGGCTCTATGCCCTCCATGCTGCCGCGCAGTTGTAGCACAACGCTCTCGATCAGATGTGTGCGGTCATCGATCATCTGTAGCATCGGTATTGGATAGTGCACGTGCTGCGACAACGGTACGAAGAACAATGGCCGTCTCCAGTGACCGCTGGGGTCCGTGTAGTTCGCCTCGTGAACCACTCCGACAATCTCAAACGTGCCGCTGTAATCTGCTTTGTTCAAGCCGAAATGTGTGCCGATCGGCTCCTCACCCTTCTTGAAGAACTTCCTCACGAATAATTCATCCACCACTGCGACATTCCGCGTTGCGGCTGTGTCCTGGTCTGTGATGCTCCGGCCGCGGACGATGTGTTGGCCCATAAGCTCAAGATAGCCGGCGCTGACGTGGTCCCAGGAGGAGCCCTGATCTTCGTTCACATTGGGGATGCCGTGGCCTTCGCGAATGACCATCTCGCCCCAGTTATCAGTGAAAGGGGAATAGAGGGCGAGAGCAGCCTGCTGCACTCCAGGGATGGCGGCCAAGCGGGCCTGCAGCTCGTGGTAGATAGCATCCAGCTTCTCCGGGGAGTAGCCGGAAAAGGGCGCATTCACGCTGATATTGATGCGATGATCCGTCTCAAAACCGAAGTCCTGATGCTCCATCTTCTGCAGGCTGCGGATGAGCAGCCCGGCGCCGGCCAGCAGAATGATCGAGAGCGTAGCCTGCAGAACGACCAGGGCTTTCTGTGGCAGCGATGAACTGTCGCGCGTACTGCGATTGGCTCCGCGCAGAGCTTCCGCCGGGTCCGCATGCGAAGTAAGCCATGCCGGCGCGGTGCCGAAAAGTGCTCCAGTGAAAAGCGACAGGCCAAAAGCGAAAGCAAGAATGGGCAGCGAAGGCTTGGCATCGATGGGAACAAAGCGCGCGCTGTGGAAGGCCAGCATGACAATCACTTTGACGCCGAGATAAGCGATGGCCATGCCTGCCAATCCTCCCAGGCAGGAAAGGACAATGCTCTCCGTGAGCGACTGGCGAATCAGGCGTTTTCTCGAGGCTCCAAGGGCCAAGCGCACTGACGTTTGTGCGCGGCGAGCGGTCCCGCGAGCCATAAGCAGGTTGGCGATATTCGCGCAGGCAATCAGCAGAACCAGGCAGCAGACGATAAGCAGGATGCGCAGACTGTCTTTGTAATCCTCTTTCATGGCTCCCACGCCAGCGCCTGCCGGCACGACCTTGATAGTTTGCTTGGGTGCCATGGCCCTTATTTGGGGTAGATATTCCTTCAACATGTCACCCACAAAATCCGTTACCAGCCATTGCCGCATGATGGCCGTAAAGCGTCCGTCGAGCCCATCTGTGGTAGCTCCGGGGCGAAGGCGCCCGATCACGCGCAGCCACGCATTGGTCTGCTTCAGCAGCGAGTTCGTTCCCGCAAGCAGCGGCTCCTGCTGTATTGGAATCCATATCTCCGGCGGATCGCTGCGTAGGGTTTCCCCATAAAAGCCCGGTGGCGCAATGCCAACGATGGTGAAGGGATGACTATCCAGAACAAAGTTAGCGCCGACCACGTTAGGATCGGCGCCGTATTCCTGCTGCCATGCGCGATAGCTCAGCATGGCCGCAGGCGATGCCGCGGGCTGGTCATCGGCAGGCGCCAGCGTTCTACCGGCGAAAGCCTGAACGCCGAACGTGGCAAAGTAGTTTCCGGTGACAAACTCCCCCCGCAGCGGCTTGGTTTGACGGTCAGTTTCGCTCCGCCGCACGCTGAATTGCGATCCGCCCGCTTGAAACGCAGCCATTTGCTCAAATTCCGGCGCGGCCTGTTGAAAACGCTGGTAGAGCTGGTAGGAATACATGCCCCAGTTCGTCTGCGGGCCACCTTCTACACAGCAATCGTTGCCATCCCCCACCCGGTAGAGGCTCGACGGATCAACCACCGGCAGCGACTTGAGCATGACCGAGTGGATCAGCGAAAAGATGGCCGTGGTCGCGCCAATGCCCAGGGCTAGTGTGAGCATGGCCGTCAGGGTGAATACAGGAGACAACCGCATTTGTCGCAAAGCGTAAGCAATGTCCTGGCGCAGAGTTTGCATAACGGCCTCTGGCGGTCAATACGGGGAATCGAGGAAAGATGTTCCCGGGATTGCGAGGTTACCTTGTTCCGGGAGTTTCCGAAGCTTACTGTCCGCATTTGAAAAGAGCCGGGAGTGCCGGTTTGCAGAGTAGGGAACGCAAAATGCCTGCGTGTTTGACGGCTTTCGATGGTATGTGCTTTCGATACCTTTAAGGCGAAGTCATCTCTTTCCGCGCCTGAAGCCTGGTCTGACGGCGCGCGCCTACACCGGTTGTTACAACCAACCCTGGGGCTTTAGTCTGGTACTCCGGATCACACAGCCTCCTGACCTGAAAACGAAAAGTAGCAAGCCTCTTGATTTGCTCCGTGCCGGCTCGACCACATTACTTCTTTTCTCGCATCCACGGCGTAAAGGTAAGCCCGACCAGTATTCCATCGGCATCGAGAAACCGGCTCACAGACTGTCCCCACGGTTCCTTCTTGTTCTTAATAAGCATCCGATACCCCATCGACTCAAGTTCTGCTGTGGCTCTTTCGACACTATCCACATCAAACTCAAGCCACGCGTGTGGCTCCGGCAAACTATCCGGCCAGATGCCGGTACCAAAACAAGACTCTGCGGCTTGGGAAAGGGGCCAAAGAGCGAACGTCTTTGCCCCTTGAAGGGCATCCGTATGGAGATAGCCGCCGCTCTCCTCTTTAAAAGAAATGCCGAGAGCCTTCGCGTAAAGTTTCCGGCTGTCATCCACGTCGCGGACGATTGGCCCAAAACCCGCGATGAAAAGAATCCTCATTTTTTCCAGTCCTTGCATGGCATCTCCTCTTGGCGCAGCGAGCATTGCTCCCACCGCCAAAATCCCGGCAACGAGGTCTCTTCTTGGCTACTTGAACGTGGTTGGTGTATTGAGGATTTCACTAGAGACGTATGGACAACAGGTCTTCGAGTCGCATTAAGCACAGGGAGGCGAGCTCTCATTTCCGATCTAACTTCAGGCCAAGCTCCCTTTCATACTGTTGGATAACCCCGTAGCACTCGCAGGCAGAGTCTTCCAGTTTCTTGCGGTTCACGATCTTCACTGCACCACGGGTGTACGCGATAATCCCCTTCCTCTGCAAAACACCAGCTGCAGAGCTCACGGAAGGTCTATCTGTCCCTAGCATCGTTGCGAGAAAATCATGAGTGATTGGGAGCGCCCCTGAATCCACTCTATCTTGAGTCATTAGCAGCCACCTCGCAAGGCGGCCCCCAACATTGTGCAGCCGATTACACGCGGCTGTTTGTGCAACCTGCATACTCTGGACCACTGCATAGCGGTTCAACATCAACCGAAGGTGTGGAGCGAATTCCAGAGTGTTTTGTAAAGCCCCAAATTTTACCCGAAACCCGTCCCCCGTGATTTGCACTACCGCCTGAAGCGTACTCATGGTCAGACCAACAGCCGCCGGTATTCCTGTAAAGCCCTCATTGCCAAGTATTCCAGCTTCGGCGGTTTTTCCATCTTTCATTACGACTACAAGAGAGATCAAACCCCGGTTGGGGAAATATACAAATTTCAGTTTTCCCGCCTCGTGAAGGATTCGATGGCTTGGCAGCTTGATGTATTCGAGATGAGGACTAAGTGCGCTGTAGTCGCTGTCGGAAGTCGTTAGAAGTATAACGTTCCTGACGGGCCTCCCGGCGACACTCCTGCGCTCGCCGGACTTCGCGTTTTTGAGGTCTTTGCGTGCCACAAACCAGAAACCCTTCCGGACGCGGGGATGACGCACTCATCGTGCGGTGCGAAGCAGAACTCTGCTCATTCGCGGTACTCGGAAGAGTATAGGTCAAAACCTCTCCCTGTATGTAGGATGCCCGACAGACCATGCAGATTGGCAACATGTAACGTTAGTCCGTCCTCTTATGAATCATCCGCTACGCAGAGATGGATGGACGGTCTTTTGCCGCAATCAGGAAGTACGCCGCTGCGAAAGGAGCCGCTAAATGGCCAACCCGCACGCTTTGTCCCCTGGCAGGGCGCGGCGACAGAGGCGCCCATGAGCCGGAAGCTGATATGGATTGAGCGGCCTAATTTTGGGGGTTTTGGTTGCTCCGAATGCGGCTGGCGGTTCAATTCCTCTAACGTGCCCACCCACAAATCGTTGGACGAAATGGCGCGCAACTTCGAGTTGCAGCGCGACCAAGAGTTTACGTCACATGTTTGCGCTGACCACCCCAAAGAGGTTCGGTAGCAGCAGCATGAGCGGGAATGCGCCGGGCGACTTCTCGGAACTGCGCCTGGATCACGGGCTATCCCGGAACTTGGCATTGGCTGGTTTTTTTGCCTTTGTTGTTCTGTATGAAGAGCCCACGCTCTGCCGAAAGTTCTGCAAGGAGTACGAGGAATTTTGCGTCCACGTCCCGCGCTGGATTCTGCTTCAAACCGTTTGTGCGTCGGCCCTTACCTTGACAAGAAATTACCAACGCGGTCGTAATTTTTTGATTCACTCGGTCTGCGATCGAGAGGAGGCATCGGCAAGGCGGCGGCTTCCTGGACGATAGGAAGACACGAGGCGCGAAACCACCACCGCCAAATAGAAGATGCCGATCATATTTTCCAATCCTGTGATCAGGCGGATATAGGGATCGACCGGGGCAATGTACCCGGTACCCACGCCGCTCAGCGTGTCCATGCTGAAGTATAGAAATGTGCTGCTCTGCGCGTAGGGAATGAATACATTGAAGGCGTGCGGAACGATGCGGCTAAGCACGGCATACAGCTGCGAGAATGCGATTGCGATGATCAGGTAACAGATAAAGGCTTCGGACAACACGCTGCTGTTGACCAGCGGAATCGAGTAGAAGCGGTTAAGAATGGCCCAGAGGACCGCACAGGACAACGCCAGGCCCGCGACCGGGGCCAGCTGGGTGTAGATATGGCGATGGTCCCCGAACGCCTCCAGTGCTCGTGCAACCACCCAAATTGCGCCGACAGGAATTGCCAGCAGGCGGACGATCCTTCGGTTCGCCAGGTAACTTGCGCCGAACAGTAGCGTGGCCAGCAGGACCAATGCCAGCAAGGCTCCAATATGGGGATCGTTGTCGGCCACCGGCGATGCCAGTATCTGCGCTACAAAGGCGCACATCAGCAACACCGAGCGGTGCTTTCGCAGCCAGTCAACTACGGTTCGTCGCATAGCGATCTTCGGAGTTTACTAGACCCTCCCCATACGAGAATGGCGGTAGCAGATCCGAAGGTCACTTCACGAGCCTGCCATCCTCCTGAGAAAAAGCCCTCCCAGGATCCGGCTTGGCGGCCGAAGGGCCCACGATGCCAGCGCTAGGACAGCCATGGCAAGCGTAACCAGAATGTGAAATCCGTATGGCCCATAGTCGCCCGCCCCCGCGTGGGACGCAGCCGCGCCAGTCAAGTCAAAGATGATACCGGCATAAGCCCACTCTTTGAGCCGGGGAAAGCGCGGCACGAGGATAGCGAC
Organism: uncultured Acidobacteriaceae bacterium; assembly: GCA_963788515.1. Classification (GTDB taxonomy): domain Bacteria; phylum Acidobacteriota; class Terriglobia; order Terriglobales; family Acidobacteriaceae; genus PALSA-350. The sequence continues at coordinate 506,266 of CAWBGZ010000008.1, read as the reverse complement.
GGTTCCCAGCACCTTCCAAATCCCCAGGATAACGAGGAAGTACGCCGGGTAACCAAGTACATGCACCATGCCTTCCACCACCGCCGGCGGATGCGCCAGATACGCCACACCACCACTGCCCATGGAAAAGGCCACCAGCACTGTAGTGGCCCAATAAGCAATGTGTTTTGCTTGCATAAACCCTCCGATCCTTCCACAGCCCGCGCTCCCGGGCATGGGCACTCAATTTGGACTTCTGGAGCGAAGTCGGGGCCGGACCCTGGCGCAACTGACGGTCCCCGCCTCCGCTGCCTACGAAACCTTCTGTGCTACGCCTGCATGGAAGCCCATTCTGCAAGATGGTTAGGGGGTGAACCACAAGAGCGACGGCCAGCGTGCCAACTTCCCTAACATCAGCCATATAGAGAAAATACCTCTATAGCAAGTTCAAGCTGCCGGAACCCTTCCCACCCCCGAATGCATCTCTTGTATCGATATAATAAGGTTCCGTACCGCGTGTGGCAGAGCAGCCACACAAGGCCGCCAGGGATAAATGACGAAAGCCCACCAACATCCGCTGCAGAAGATCCTCGAGAAGCGCATCGCCATTATCGATGGAGCGATGGGCACCACTATCCGCACTTACGGCATGAAGGAGGCGGATATCCGCGGTTCGCGCTTTGCGGACTCCAGGAAGGACCTGCTGAACAACGGGGACCTCTTCTCCCTGACCCAGCCCAGGATGATCGGCGACATCCATCGCCGCTTTCTCGAGGCCGGCGCGGACATCATTGAGACCAACACATTCGGCGCCACCAGCATCACCCAAAGCGAGTTTTTCGTGGAGGATCCGCGGGAACATGGCGGCCGCAAAGATCCCGCCTTCTACCAGAAGGTCATTGAAGATCCCTTCCTCAACAACCTCGCCTGGGAGATCAATGAGACCTCCGCGCGCCAGTGCCGCGAATGGGCCGATCGCGTCGCCCATGAAACGTCACGGCCACGGTTCGTCGCTGGAGCTATCGGGCCGCTGACCGTTTCGCTCTCCAACTCGCCCGATCCCGACGATGCCGGCTTCCGCGTGGTCACCTTTGATCAAGTAAAGACCGCCTACGCACAGGAGGCGCGCGCCCTCATCGCCGGCGGCGTAGACCTTCTGCTGGTAGAGACCATCTTCGACTCGCTCAATGCCAAAGCCGCGCTGGTCGCCATCCGTGAGGTCTTCGATCAGGATGGAGTCGAGCTCCCGGTGATGATCTCGGCGGCCGTGGGGCGTGGCGGCGAGACGCTGATCTCCGCGCAAACCACTGAGGCGTTCTGGAACGCGGTGCAGCATGTAAAGCCACTGTCCGTGGGGCTCAACTGCTCCCTCGGTCCTGATCTCATGTACCCGTTCCTCGAGGAGCTCTCAGAGAAGGCGGACGTGGCCATCTCCTGCTATCCGAATGCCGGGCTGCCCAATCCCCTCTCCGAGACTGGCTTCGATCTGGGGCCACCGGACATGGCCCGCTACCTCGGAGACTTCGCCCGCGGAGGGCTGATCAACATTGCCGGCGGTTGCTGCGGCAATACGCCGGAACACATCGCGGCCATCGCCAAAGCCCTCGAAGGCCTGCCTCCTCGTCCTGTGGGAGCACACACGCACCCGATCGAGATACCGGCATGAGCGTAATCGAGGAGACCAAGCCGCTCCGTCTCTCCGGATCACAACCCTTCACCCAGCAGCAAAACGTCTTCATCATGATTGGTGAGCGGACCAACGTCGCCGGTTCGCCCCGCTTCGCCAAGCTGGTGAAGGAAGGCAAGTTTGAAGAAGCAGTCAGCGTCGCCCGGCAGCAGGTAGAGAACGGAGCCAACGTCCTCGACATCTGCATGGACGAGGGCATGATCGACGGCGTCGCCGCCATGACTCGCTATCTGCAGTTGCTGGCCAGCGAGCCCGAGGTCGCCAAGGTCCCTTTCATGGTGGACTCCTCCAAGTGGGAGGTCATCGAAGCCGGGCTCAAGTGCCTGCAGGGCAAAGGCATCGTTAACTCCATCTCGCTGAAGGAAGGCGAAGCCAAGTTCCGCCAAAACGCCGCGACCGTGCTCAAGTATGGCGCGGCGGTCGTGGTGATGGCCTTCGATGAAAAAGGCCAAGCCGCCACCTACGAAGAGAAGATCCGCATCTGCGAGCGCGCCTACCGGATGCTCGTGGATGAAGTCGGCTTCCCGCCCGAGGACATCATCTTCGACCCCAACATCCTCACCGTGGCCACCGGCATGGAGGAGCACAACAACTACGCGGTCGACTTCATCAACGCCACCCGCTGGATCAAAGCCAAGCTGCCCCACGCCAAAGTAAGCGGTGGCGTCTCCAACATCTCCTTCAGCTTTCGCGGCAACAACAAGGTGCGCGAGGCCATGCACTCCGCCTTCCTCTATCACGCCATCGCCGCGGGCCTGGACATGGGCATCGTCAACGCGGGCATGCTCGAAGTGTACGAGGAGATCGATCCGAAACTTAAAGTATTGGTTGAAGACGTACTGCTCAACCGCCGGCCGGACGCGACCGAGCGCCTGGTGGACTTTGGCGAGTCGCTGAAGCACGTGGGCGCCGCGGTCAGCGAGAAGAAGGCCGAAGAATGGCGCAACGGCACCGTCGAGGAGCGCCTTTCGCACGCCCTGGTCAAGGGCATCGACGCCTACATCGAGATCGACACCGAAGAAGCGCGGGTCAAGCTGGGCCGCCCGCTGCTGGTGATCGAAGGCCCGCTGATGGACGGCATGGGCGTCGTGGGTGATCTCTTCGGAGCGGGCAAGATGTTCCTGCCCCAGGTGGTCAAGTCGGCCCGGGTGATGAAGAAGGCCGTGGCCCATCTGACCCCGTTCATGGAAGCAGAGAAGGTCGCGATGGCCGCCGCCGGCCAGGAAGTCAGGGCGCAGGGAAAAATTGTGCTCGCCACGGTCAAGGGCGACGTGCACGACATTGGCAAGAACATTGTCGGCGTGGTGCTGGCCTGCAACAACTACGAGGTCATTGACCTCGGCGTGATGGTCTCCTCCGAAAAGATCCTGGAACGCGCCAAGGCGGAGAAGGCAGACCTGATCGGCCTGAGCGGCCTCATCACACCCTCGCTCGACGAGATGGTGCATGTGGCCCGCGAAATGGAGCGCCAGGGTTTCAAGCTGCCGCTGCTCATTGGCGGAGCCACTACCAGCCGCGCCCACACGGCCATCAAGATCGCCCCTAACTACAGCGAGCCGGTGGTCCATGTGCTCGATGCCAGCCGCGCCGTGCCGGTAACGACTTCCCTCTTGAGTGAAGATGGCAAAGAAGCCTTCGTCATCGCGCATCGCGAAGACTACGAGCGGCTGCGCAAGTCGCATGCCCAGCCCAAGCAGAAGGTCGTCGGCATCGACACCGCGCGCAAACGCAGGACGCCGATTGAGTGGCGAGCGCAAGACATACCCACACCACAATTCATTGGCGTCCGAGCATTAGATAACTTTCCCCTGGCCACCCTGCGCGACTTCATTGACTGGTCGCCCTTCTTCCACACCTGGGGACTCAAAGGCATTTATCCCCGCATCTTCGAGCATCCGGAGTACGGAGCGCAGGCGCGCCAGATCTACACCGAAGGCAATGCCTTGCTGGACAAGATCATTGCGGAGAAGCTGATCACCGCGCGCGGCGTCTATGGATTTTTCCCTGCCAACGCGGTGGGTGACGACGTCGAGCTCTACACCGACAACACGCGGACCAAGGTGCAGCAACGCTTCCACTTTCTCCGTCAGCAAGCCAATCGGGAAGGCAGCGAGCCCTGCCGCTCGCTCGCCGACTTTATCGCGCCCAAAGAAACCGGACTGCCTGACCACATCGGAGCCTTCGCGGTCACCAGCGGCATCTGCCTCAAGGAGCTGTGCGATAGCTTCCGCGCCAGGAATGACGACTACAACGCGATCATGGCCGAGGCCATCGCCGATCGCCTGGCGGAAGCCTTTGCGGAATGCCTGCACAAGCGCGTCCGCGAGGAGTGGGGCTACGGCTGCAAAGAAGGCCTGAGCAACGCGGAGCTCATCGAGGAGAAGTATCGCGGCATCCGGCCGGCCGCGGGCTATCCGGCGTGTCCTGATCACACCGAGAAGGGCCCGCTGTGGCATTTGCTCGATGTGCAGAAAAACACCGGCATGCTGATTACGGAGTCGTTCGCGATGTGGCCTGGCTCGAGCGTAAGCGGGCTCTACTTCGCTCACCCGGAATCGCGCTATTTCAGCCTGGGCAAGATCGACCGCGATCAAGTGGCCGAATACGCCGAGCGCAAGGGCATGAGCGTGGCTGAAGTGGAGCGCTGGCTAGGACCGAACCTGAACTACGACCCTGCTGGGTAAGTATTACTGATACCTTCAAGTGCGCTTCGATTTAAACTGGTTTCAACGGAATCAATAGATGGCAACCTCAACGCGGCTCTCGCTGTCGGAGTACATGAAGACGAGCTACAGGCCCGACCGGGAGTATGTTGACGGCGAGTTGCGGGAGCGGAACGTGGGAAAGTGGGAGCATGCGCGACTTCAGGCTCTCTTGGCAATCTGGTTTGGATCTCAGGAAAAAAGCTGGTCGGTCAAGGTCGCCACGGAGCAGAGAGTTCAGGTTTCTCCCACCCGTGTCCGCATTCCAGACGTCATGCTCGTGTCGCGAGGTCCCCACCCGGAGGTAGTCGTCGACCCGCCGGTGCTCATCGTAGAAATCCTTTCGCCGGATGACACTTATACTGAGACCCAGTCGCGCTCGGCGGACTACTTGCAAATGGGCGTTCCGTGCGTTTGGATCATTGATCCGACGTCCAGGACGGGCCGGCAGTGCATTGGAGACGCGTGGATAGCTGCCGACACGCTGGCGGTGCCTGAGACAAAGATCTGGGTCAACCTGGTCACGCTCTTCGCCGAGCTGGATGAGGAATAAGGCAAGGATTTCGTTGAACCGCCCGCTCTTTTCATGACTGGAAAAGCGTACCTCAGCGGCTAAAGGCCCAAAGAATTTCCCCGGTGGATGTCCGGCTAAAGCCCGGATCTACCAACACCGACTTTTTCCGCAGCCTCGAGTCGCCCCCCAGTCCCCGCTTCTGAGACCTGGGGCCTTCGGGGAACGTCCCTTACAAAGGCCGCTCACCCAGCGGTACAATAGCGGCAAATCCCCGTGCGACTGGGAGCCAACCTATGCCCCTTGAATTGAAAATCAATAATGTGGTCAAAACGGTGGACGTGGATCCGGACACGCCCCTTCTGTGGGTGTTATGCGACACGCTCGACCTGCACGGAACCAAGTATGGCTGCGGCGTGGGTATGTGCGGAGCCTGCACCGTCCACGTCAACGGCCAGGCTACCCGCTCCTGCCTGACCCAGGTTTCCGCAGTCGCGGGCAAGACAATCACAACCATTGAAGGCCTTTCCCCGGACTGCTCTCACCCCGTGCAGCTGGCCTGGGAAGCCATCGACGTGCCCCAGTGCGGCTACTGCCAGGCCGGTCAGATCATGACTGCATCCGCATTGTTAGCCCGTACTCCGCACCCCACCGATCAGGAGATCGACGACGCCATGAGCGGCAATCTCTGCCGTTGCGGAACGTATACCCGTATTCGCCAGGCGATTCATCAAGCAGCACAAGCGGGCGTGGCGCCAGCAAACAGTAAAGGACGGGCATAGTTATGCGCATGCACCGGAGATCATTTCTGCAGTTGACGGCCCTCGCGGGCGGCGGCCTTGCCCTGGGTCTTTATCGCTCCCCGCTGGCTGTGGCCCAGGGTCCGGAGAAGCCGCCCGCACTGACGCCGCAGGCCTTCATCCACATCGCCCCGGATGGAGCGGTCACCATCATGGCGCGCGCCTCGGAGTCAGGCCAGGGCATGCGGAACATGCTGCCCATGCTGATTGCCGAGGAACTCGATGTTGACTGGAAGGACGTCCGAGTCCAGCAGGCCGAGTTGAACGAGAAGATATACGGGCAGCAGTTTTCCGGAGGCTCCGAGAACACCCCGGTGGGGTGGGACCCAATGCGACGCGTGGGCGCAGCCGGACGCCAGTTGCTGGTTACGGCCGCTGCGCAAACCTGGGCCGTGCCCGCGGCTGAATGCTCGACGCAATCCGGCCGCGTGATGCACGCCGCTTCGGGCCGCTCCGCGAGCTATGGCGAGTTTGCCGCCAAGGCTGCCGCATTGCCCGCGCCCGACCTGGCGAGCGTGAAGCTCAAAGATCCCAAGGACTATCGCATCATCGGCCACTCCCAGCAGGGCGTGGATACTCCCAAGATTGTGAGCGGCAAGCCGCTCTTCGGCATCGATGTCCAATTGCCTGGGATGTTGTACGCCAGCATTGAAAAAGCCCCTGTATTTGCCGGCAAGGTGAAGAGCGCAAATCTCGATGAGATCAAAGCGCTGCCCGGCGTACGCCATGTCCTGGTGATCGATGGCGGCATCACCCCTGCGGCTTTCACGCCATGGGAGCCGGGGATGGAACCAGGCATCGCCATCGTTGCCGGCACCTGGTGGCAAGCACAGCAGGCGCGCAAGAAACTCAAGGTCGACTGGGACCTCGGTCCCGCGGCTGCACAGAGCAGTCAAGGATTCGCGACCAAAGCGGCTGAGTTGCTGAAGGCGCAGCCGGAGACGACTGTGCGCCGGTACGGAGATACGGACGCGGCGCTCAAGTCATCGGCGAAGGTGGTCGAGGCGACTTACGAATTCCCCTTCATTGCCCATGTCACGATGGAGCCCCAGGGCGCCACCGCGCACTGGAAAGATGGCAAGCTTGAGATGTGGTCGCCCAGCACGCTGCCGGCGGATGGCCTCGCACTGGTGGCCAAGACACTTGGGATCCAGGAAAGCGACATCACCACGCACATGGTGCGCTCAGGCGGCAGCTTTGGCCGGCGGCTGCAGAACGACTACCTGGTCGAGGCCGCGTGGATCGCGAAGCGCGTGGACGCGCCCGTGAAGCTGCTCTGGTCGCGCGAAGATGACATCGCCCATGACCCCTTTCGCCCCGGGGGGACTTTTGGCCTGAAAGCGGGCCTGGACGCGCGAGGAAAGATGACTGCCTGGCGGCAACATTTCGTCACCTTTGGAGACGGCAAGCACGCAGCCTCGGGCGGGGAAATCGGACAAGACGCGTATCCAGCCGGCTTCCCGCCGGCCTATGCGCTTTACACTTCCATGCAGCCCCTCATGCTGCGTACGGGAGCATTGCGCGCGCCCGGCGACAATGCCTATTGCTGGGTGGCCCAGTCCTTCCTCGACGAGTTGGCTTGTGCTGCAGGACGCGATCCACTGGAATTCCAGCTCGAACTGCTTAGTAACAAGCAAATGCCCTGGTCTTCCGGGGAACACGATGCCGTAGGCAATGACGAACCGACGGGACAGTCTGTTCTTATCCCGGAGCGATACAAAGGCGTGTTGCAGTTAGTCGCAGAAAAGTCTGGCTGGGCGAATCGGCCGAAAGTGCCTGGACGCGGAATGGGTATCGCCGCCTGGTTTTGCCACCTGGGCTACTTCGCCGAAGTGGCCGATGTGAGCGTGGATGACCACAACCGGGTCACGGTGCATCAGGTGTGGGCCGCTGGAGATGTGGGCAGCCAGATCATCAATCCCAACGCGGCCGAAAGCATGGCGCAAGGCGGAATCATGGAAGGCATGGGCCACCTGGCCCAGGAAATCACGCTCAAGGATGGCAAGATACAACAGTCAAACTTTCATAACTTTCCACTTATGCGCATGAGGCAAGTACCAAAGATCGAAGTGTACTGGCGCAAGACCGACTACGCACCAACCGGGCTCGGCGAGCCGACTCTGCCGCCTATTCTGCCTGCAGTGGGAAATGCCATCTTTGCGGCGACGGGCAAAAGGGTAAGAACGCTGCCTTTGCAACGGAGTGGGTTTAGCTGGGCTTAGTGGGCACGGCCTTGACCGCGTACGGACTGGTAGGTACGGCTTCAGCCCGTACCTAGTCGCATACTAACTCATGAGGCCTTGAGGGAAAGGCTTCCTTTCTGGAACCGTCTTTTTCGCAGTGTGTTGTAGAGGCAGCTCCTCCGAAAACGTTCCGCTTGGGCGACTAACTAGAAATTATCCAGCAGCCACACGTTATTTTCGAGCGTGCGTTGGCTGAAAGCGAGATGGCGTCCGTCGGGCGAAGAAGTGGGGTTTGTCAATTCATGGATCCCGCGATCAAGAAGCATGTGTATCTTTCCATCGAGATCGATCCGGGCAATGGTGGATCTATGAGCTTGAGTCACCATCCCGAACAGCGCCTTGCCGTCCGCGGTCCAGGCAAGATCGCTGACTACGCTGTCGTTTGCGAGCTGCAGGGTATGTTCCTGATTCTTTGTTAAGTCAATCATCTTGAGTTGGCCCCGCAGCTGGTCCGAGCTGACCACAGCAATCGTGGAGCCATCCGGCGAAAGTTTCCAGCTTATAAATTCGGGAGTGTTCATCGCAGTGCGATAAAGCTCTTTACCGGGACCGTGCTCGGGGTCAAGAGCACGGAACAGCAATTGTCCGTGGTCCAATGAACTGAGCACGCAGGAAGAGGCAGATCGGGTCGGGCAATCCAATCCGATGGCAGCATAGGAAGCAACCGAAAGCACCTGCTCTGCGGCGCCGCCAGACACGGGGACGCGGAACAGGTTTGCAGGAGAGTTATCTCCAGCATCAGGATCTAACGACCAGTAAAGAACCCCCTTTCCTTCTGGAGCTACGACTGCAGCGCCAACATACTTCGAGCCTGCCTGGAAGACCACGGCATCCTCCTGATCGAGGGACTGGCGAAAGATCCGATGAGTCCGGTTGAGATCGGACTCGAAGTAGAGACTCTTGCTATCGTTCGCCCAGGAATCCGCATAATTGCCAGACTTGGATAAGGTGAATAGTTTGGGGTTACCGAGGAATTTGCTTCCGTCATGAATGTCGGCGACATAGATATCTATCCAATCGGTGGCCTTGGTTAAGGCAATGCGGCTGCCATCGCTGGTGACACTTGCGTACCAGGGAACAATTCCGTACCAGTTGGTTAGCGCCTGGGGCTTGCCCGTGGCTTTTCCGGTGGCCGCGTCTACCGAAACCGACATCAGGTTTACGCTGTTAGTGGTAACTAGGCCGTCTTCGGAAAAAACCAAGCGGTTCTGCGGCAGCCAGAGCACGGAGCCAGGGGGATAGCAGCGAAGACGTGGGGAGGAATATACAAGGCTGGGTAAGGCGCTCTGCAAAGATACCGTAGAAATGCTGCCCGAAATGCTCACTCCTTCCGGGCGGGAGGCGTAGGCAAGATGGGTGCCGTCAGGAGACCAGCCAACGCGGCAAAAACGAGCCCGATCGAGAGACAGGATCTTTCTGGCATCTTCCCCATGAGGGCCGCTGACCCAAAGCTCACGATTCTTCGCCGTAAGGAAGGCTATCTGATCGCCTTTCGCAGAGACGGCAGAGCTGTCGCTATGATCCCGGAACTTCTGAGGTTTGCCACCAAAGATTGAAGTGATCCAAAGGGAGAAATCTTCCTCTTCCGTCCTGGTCTGAATCATCAATTGTTGTCCATCTGGGAACCAGGAGACTGCATTCAGCGATGCTTGTATCTCCGGGGGAAGAGGAACCTGATGCGTCTCGCCCGAATCGGTGCGGGCGAGGATCAATCCTTTCTGGTCAAAGTAGGCCACCAGTTTTCCATCAGGCGAGATCTCGCTCGACACGATCAGGTTTTCGGGTCCATTGCGCGTGAGTTGTACTTCTTTCAAGGGTCCGCGCGGTGCCGGCTCCTTGGGGCGCCGCCAAAAGAAGGCAACGCCGAGCGCGATCACCAGCAGCGACGTCAGGGTCAGATAGACCCACGCCGGCGATCGTTTTGCTTTGCCACTCGGCAAAGCCTGCGGCGTGACTGCGGAATGGCCGCTTTGGCTGGAGCGCTTGAAACGCTTGAGGTCCGCGCGCAACTCGGCCGCGGTTTGGCAGCGAATGTCGCGATCCTTTTCGAGTGCTTTCTCGATGATCCGCTGCAACTCAGGCGGCATGTCCGCTTTGAGGGCCGCCGTCGGCGCCGGAGCACGGTTCAGAATGGCATCGAAGACCAGGCCAGAGGTATCTCCGCGGAAGGGACGCTGTCCGGTCGTCATCTCGTACAGAACAACACCAAAGGAGAACAGATCCGTACGCGCATCGACCAGTTCTCCGCGCACTTGCTCTGGTGACATATAGGCGACGGTTCCGACGGCTGAGCCTGGACTGGTGAGGAGCTCATCACGGTCCACCACCGTGGCGTCGCTGTCACTGGAAGGTGACTTGTTCTGAGCGACACTGATCTTGGCCAGGCCAAAATCGAGAATTTTTAAATGACCGCGATCGGTCACAAAAATATTTGCCGGCTTGATGTCGCGATGGATGATGCCTTTGGCATGTGCGGCATCCAGGCCGTCGGCCAATTCAATCGCCAGGTCGAGCACCTGTTCCTCGTTGAGAGTAGCCCGCTCGATCCTATGCTTCAGGGTGGTCCCTTCGAGAAACTCCATGGCCAGAAAGCTCTGCCCGTCGTCCTCTCCAATCTCGTAAATCGTGCAGATATTTGGATGATTCAGGGCGGACGCAGTGCGCGCTTCGCGTTGGAAGCGGGAGAGCGCCTGCGGATCATGGGCCAGATCGTCGGGAAGAAATTTGAGAGCGACCGAGCGGGAGAGCAGCGTGTCTTCCGCCTGGTAGACCACTCCCATACCACCGCCGCCCACCTTGCGCAGGATGCGGTAGTGGGAGATCGTCTTACCAATCAACGCATCGCCGTCCGGCATGTTGACGCAATCTTAGGGTGGGGTCCAAACCAAGTCAACGATTTGCGAGCATCTCGGGGCGTCTCGTCTGTTGAATGTATAGCGGGGGGGTGGGAAATGAAGAAGGGTTCTCCTCGAGAAAACAGACGAAATTACCCCGGGCAGGCGTGGGCCCTCACGGCAACTCCACGTCCAGCGCATAAATCTGATCCGCCCCAGATCCCGCGTCACCAGGATCGAATCGTCCGGCGCAAGGCTGAATGAATATCCGAAACCCGGGTTGAAAAACAGCTTGCCGTTCCCTCCCAGCTTTCCCACCAGTTGCACTTTGCGATCCGGCACAGACACGCGCCACACCGATAAACCCTCATCGAAGTAATACACGTACTTTGCGTCGTGCGACCACGAGGGATACGATGCCTTCACGCCATCCACCAGGACCGTCCATGCGCCGGTCGCAAATGTATAAAGCATCAAGGGCGCGCTTCCCGTCGCGTTGCTGGTGGCCACGAGGAACTTGCCGTCCGGAGACCAGCGCGGCCCCCGCATTCCCGCGGATCCCGGCAGAGGCGTGATCTGTCGCGTGCCGAGGTTCAAAATGCTGATTGGCTGGTTGATCGTGCCGCCGGAGCCGGGATACCCTCCGAATGCGATCGAGTTCCCGTCCGGGGACCACGTTGGATCTGAGCCCTCCACCTCGCCCTCCGTCCCCTGCGACGGATAGTCGCCCCCCACCGGCATGAGATAAATTTTCCACGGCTTGCCGGGCTCCCGTCCCATAAACGCGATGCGCTTTCCATCCGGCGACCAGCGCGGCAACGCTGCTTCCATCGGCTCGAACGTCAGCTGGTGACGATCGCCGCCATCGGCTTTGCTTTGCCACAATGTCCCGTCGGGCACAGTCACGTACGCCACCCGCGACTGGTCCTGGTTGAACACCGCGGCATCGGCCGAAATTCCCGGCAGGATCGAAGCCAGGTCCTGCTTCTGCACGTCGTACCGCACCAACTCGCCACGATGCGCTGTGCCTACAAAAAAGACTCTCTTCCCGTCCACGCTGGGCATCGGAAGCTGGGAGCTCATCGGCCCCGGCATCAGCTGCACCGGCTTGCCGTCCGTCTTCTCCCACCAGTGCTGCTTTTCCCTTATCGCCCACACATTCCAGTTCCCTCCTCGATAGGACTGGAAAACGTAATACTTCCCGTCCGGTGTCCAGGCGCCACAGCACGTGCTTCCCATGCCGTCTCGCGCGGAGAACATCGGTCGCAAATCCGCGCCATCCGAACGCGCTTCCCAGATAGCACCCCTGTACGAATCAGGCTCAACTACCGTGAGACGGATCCGGGTGCGGTCCGGCGAAACACGAAAGTCGGTAATCGAAGTGTTTCCCGGCGACGTCCCTTGCACCGTCAGAATCCTCTTGGTATCGCCGCCGTCCACCTGTGTCTTGAAAATCTGCTGCCCTGCCGCCCAATCAATCGACGCCCCATCCGGCGACCAGCCGGCATCGCCTGCCTGAAAGCTCCCGATCCGTTGCAGCTCCCCTGCCGGCAGCGTCATGTGCCAAACCGCGCCCTCGTCCTTCCTCTCGTTGAGCGGATCGCCCAGGGTCAGCAACTCCGAAGTAGCCGGCCGCAAATCCACCGCGGCATGTTCCTTAAGCGGAATCCGCACTTCCTCCGACGCCCCGCCGGCTGTCGATACCTGCATCAGCTTCGGATCGCCCGGACCCGGGATTTCGTAATACAGCCGCGGTCCATCCGTCAGCAGCCTTTGCCCAGAGGAGACGGTGCCAGCGCTGCTAAAGTAAGCCTTCATCGTTTCATCGTGGGTCAACTGCACCACCCGGGTCGCGTGCGGTGTTGGAATCACCGGCCGCAGCCAGTACACAAGTGCCGCCGCGCCCACTAAAACCGCCGACCCAGCGCCGCCGTCTTCTTCAGCCCGGCGCCGCGCCGCGCTCCGGAGGTGGCGCGACCTGCGCCCACCGTCGTCCGCTCCGGCTCCAGATCCCGCATCACTCGCCGCAGATCGGTAGCGAAATCCCGCGCACTCTGGTACCGCAGTTCCGGATCCTTCTCGAGCGCCCGCTCCACGATCTGCTCCGCCAGCAGGGGGGCGTCCTCGCGCACTCCGCGCAGCGGCGGAAACGTCTCTTCCGTAATCGCCCGCAGGATGGCCAGGCTGCTCCCTGCCTGAAACGGCGCAGCCCCGGCGAGCAACTCGTAGTACGTCACCCCCAAACTCCACAGATCCGTGCGCGCATCCAGGGTCATCCCCTGCGCCTGCTCCGGCGACATATATAAAGGAGTCCCCAGCAACCCACCCCTCTCTGTCAGCGACAGCGTGGGGTCTGAGCCCACCGCCAGCATCTTCGCCAGCCCGAAGTCCAGAACCTTCGCGTTCCCCTTCGACGTAATCATCACGTTCGCCGGCTTCAGGTCGCGATGGATCACTCCCTGCTCGTGTGCTTCCTCCAGGGCCTCCGCCACCTGCAGTGCAATCGCGGTTGCTTCTTTCACCGGGAGCGCCCCCGCCCGCAGCCTCGCCGCCAGCGACTCCCCGGCCACCAGCTCCATCACGATGAAATCCGCGCCGTCCTGCTCCCCGACGTCGTACACCGCGGCAATGCGCGGATGATTCAGCTTCGCCAGCGCCAGAGCTTCCCGCCGAAAATGCCGCCTCGCGTCCTCGCCAGTCAGCACTCCCGGGGCCAGCATCTTGATGGCGACTGTGCGTTCGAGTTTCTCGTCACGCGCCCGATACACCACGCCCATGCCGCCCGCGCCGAGGGGCTCGACAATGGAATAGCGTCCTAACCGCATGCCCTGCCCCAAGAAATGCAGAGCGCCCGATGCGGTTGTTCCCGCTGCGGTTCCTGTATCGAGTTTTGCGTAAGGAGAATTCGAAAGAAATCCGCTCAGCCGATCGTTCTGCGCCAGCAGGTCTTCCAGGACCCGTCTCATCGCCGGCGCTCCCCGGCACGCTTCATCCAAAAATCTGCTTCGCTCTTCGCGAGGCAAATCGAGAGCCTGTCCAAAAAGCCGCTGTGTCACTTCGTCCGGCATCTTCATCAAGCATGTCCCGCGGTCCTCGAAGGGCCCGAATGGTGGCTTCCACAGTACCACGTCCCTTTGGACAGGGCACCACCGATCCGCCCCTCCAGACCTCATCACCTGAGTGCGTCCGTGTTAGCGGAAAGCAAACCTACGCGGGCACCGCATGGTAGGCTTTCGACCAGCATGCCCGATCAACGGGCGAACCAGGGAGATGCTCATGTCCTCATATCAAGCGCCTGCGTCTCGGCGCAAATTGCTGCAGCTTGTTTCTCTGCTGCTCCCGGCTCTCGCGTTCCATGGTGCAGAGAGCGCAATATCCACGAACGACAGTGAGGTGACTCCTGTGGATCGGGAGCGGATGCGCGCGCTTGCGGCGTGGACGGCGCTCGCGCTCGATGGCCCCAACCCGGTACCGTATGCCTCGGAGATCTTCGACACCAAAACCGGCGTATCGATGATTCGGGCGCTGAATGCCGTGGGGCCGGAGCACGACCCCAGTGCGCACTCCGAGGTGACCGCGATCCGGTTGGCGACGAGGAAACTGCAACGGGCCTCACTCGTGGGGTACACCCTCTACACGACGTGTGAACCCTGCCCCATGTGCATGGCGTGCTGCCTGTGGGCTAGGGTGGATCGCGTGGTCTTTGGAGCCACCATCGCCGATGCCGCGAAGTACGGCCACCAAATCATGATTCCCGCAGCCGAGGTCGTCCGGCGATCCGACATGGTTTGCATGGTCAACGGTCCGGTCGAGCGCGAACAGTGCCTGGAGCTCTTTACCGCCCCCAGGATGCAGAAGGTGTTCCAGAGGTGGAAGTGGTAAGAGTCGCGAGAAGACAGACTGGATCCGGCTAAGTCCTTTGTTTAACGAAAGATGCTCAAATTTTTATTTTTCCGGCCCCCATGAGCTGTTTAGGGGACTGGTATTGCCGGCCTCCGACGAGGCTTTCGGCTAAAGGCGTGCCGCGACACAAAGCACAATGTGCCTCGGCTCATTCGATGAGCAGAATCTCAAATTATCGGAGTCCTGCAACTGGTGGGAGCCCCTGCTTCAGCAGGGGGAACGACGCGTCAGCGTCGCGGAAAGCATCCTCACTTCATCCATCGCGCTTTAGCCCCGGTTCAGAATCCCAAACCCGCGGCTCGATAAGAAGGCGATCGCTCGGGCGATTTCAAATCGTAAACGCACATGGATGGGGCACGGTGCTCCGGGAAAACATACGCCACAAAGACTGTGTGGTTCACCCGCGGGACTTCCTGTCGGTTCCTTGCAAGGCCTTTCCGTAGTTCCCCTACCCTTCTTCCACATCTTTTTTTCCCCACTCTGGACGGGCAGCTAATTCCGCCTTGATTCTTCGCAATTATCAATACGAGACCGTATTGGATGAAGTGACGATGCTTTCCGCGACGCTGACGCGTCGCTCCCCCCTGCTGAAGCCGGGGGCTCCCACTATTCGCGAAAGCAGCTAAATTCGCCTTGATTCTTCGCAATGATCGATATGAAACCGTATTGGTCTTCTCCTGAAGGAATCTCCGTCTCTCACGCACCCTCGAAAGCCCTCTGCAATCGCGTAGTACTCATTGCGTCCATGACACAATGACATCCATCCAAACTCCAACACCGGGGCGTAGAATTTCAGCAAAAGCCTATTGCCTCGGGAGCCCGCCTTATGCCCATTGAATTGAAAATCAACAACGTGGTCAAAACGGTCGACGTGGAACCGGACACGCCGCTCCTCTGGGTCCTGCGCGACACCCTTGACCTGCACGGAACCAAGTACGGCTGCGGCATGGGTTTGTGCGGAGCCTGCACAGTCCACGTCAACGGCCAGGCCACCCGCTCTTGCCTGACCCAGGTCTCCTCGGTCGCCGGCAAGACCATCACCACCATCGAAGGACTCTCCCCGGATTGCTCTCACCCCGTGCAGGTGGCCTGGGAAGCCATCGACGTGCCCCAGTGCGGCTACTGCCAGGCCGGCCAGATCATGACCGCTTCCGCCTTGTTAGCCCATACGCCGCACCCGACCGATCAGGAGATCGATGCTGCGATGAGCGGCAATCTCTGCCGTTGCGGAACCTACCCACGCATTCGCCAGGCCGTCCGTCAGGCTGCGGCATCCACGGTCACCAGCTAAGGGAGACGTCCATGAACCGCCGATCGTTTCTGAAAATCAGCGCCCTGGCCAGCGGAGGCCTTACCCTCAGTCTCTACATCCCTTCCGCCCGCGCCCAAGCCCCCAAAAAATCGGACCTGAAGCCGACCGCGTTTATCAAAATCGCCCCCGACGGCACCGTCACCATCAAAGCCCGCGGACCCGAAATGGGCCAGGGCATCAAGACAGAACTGCCTATGCTCATCGCCGAAGAGCTCGATGTCGACTGGAAGCACGTCCGTGTGGAGCAGGCTGACCTCGACGAAGCCATGTACGGCAGCCAATCCGCCGGCGGCAGCACTTCCACGCCCAAGTCCTGGGATCCGCTGCGCCGCGTAGGCGCGGCCGGCCGCCAGATGCTCGTAACCGCAGCTGCGACAATTTGGGCCGTTCCGCTTTCCGAGTGCAGTACCCAATCCGGCTGCGTGCTGCACAAGGCTACCGGCAAATCGCTTACCTACGGAGAGCTTTCCAGCAAAGCCGCCGCGCTTCCCTGCCCCGTGCTCGACGAGGTAACGCTCAAAGACCCGAAAGACTACACCATCATCGGCAAGTCGCAGACCGGCGTCGACACCCACTCCATCATCAGCGGCAAGCCGCTCTTCGGCATCGATGTCTCGCTGCCGGGCATGCTCTACGCCTCGATTGAGAAGTGCGCTGTCTTTGGCGGCAAAGTCAAAACCGCCAACCTCGACCAGGTAAAGCAAATGCCGGGCGTGCGCCAGGTGCTGGTGATCGACGGCACGATCAAGCTTGCGGCCTACACGCCGCCCGAGCCTGGCATGGAGCCCGGCGTTGCCATTGTGGCCGACTCCTGGTGGCACGCGCAGAAGGCGCGCAAGGCTTTAAAGGTTGAGTGGGACAACGGGCCAGCTGAAACGCAAAGCAGCGACAAATTCCAGAAGCAGGCTGAGGCTCTGCTGCAGGCCCCGCCGGTGAACACCGTCCGCACTTATGGCGACGTGGACGGCGCTTTAAAAAGCTCCGCCAAACTGCTGGAGGCGACTTACACCTTCCCCTTCCTGGCCCATGCCACGTTGGAGCCCATGAACACGACAGCCCACTGGAAAAACGGCAAATTGGAGATGTGGGTTCCCAGCCAGAACCCAGGTTCGGGCAGCGCCTTGGTGGCCAAGTCGCTGGGCATCCAGGAGAAGGACATTACCGTGCACCTCACCCGCGTGGGTGGAGGCTTTGGCCGCCGTCTCATGAACGACTACATGGTGGAGGCGGCGTGGCTGGCCCAGCATGTGGATGCACCGGTCAAGCTGCTCTGGTCGCGCGAAGACGACACCACCCACGACGCCTACCGCGCCGGGGGCTCCGTGGGTTTGAAGGCCGGGCTGGATGCGCAGGGCAAGCTGGTCGCCTGGCGCCACCACTTAGTCACTTATGGCGATGGCAAGCAGCTGGCGCCGGGGGCCAACATTAACGCCGACGAGTTCCCTTCCGGCTTTGCGCCGCACTATGCGCTCTACACCTCGGGCATGCCGCTGATGTTGCGCACCGGCTACCTGCGTGCGCCGGGCAACAACGCGTATGCGTTTGTGGGGCAGTCCTTCCTGGATGAGCTGGCAGTGGCGGCCGGTCGCGACCCGCTGGAGTTTCAGCTGGAGATCCTGAGTGCAACCCAGGTACCGGTTCCGGGGGAAGAGCATAAGCCGAAGGGACCGCGGGACTTGAATCCGGAGCGGATGAAGGGCGTGCTGCGGTTGGTGGCGGAGAAATCCAACTGGGCCAACCGCAAGCGCGAGCCGGGACGCGGCATGGGAATCGCCGGCTACTTCTGCCACCTGGGCTATTTCGCCGAAGTGGCGGATGTCACCGTGGACAAAGACAACAAGGTGAAGGTGAACCATGTGTGGGCGGCCGGCGATGTAGGCAGCCAGATCATCAACCCGCAGGCGGCGGAGAGCATGGGCTTTGGTGGAGTGGTCGAGGGCATGAGCCACATGCAGCAGGAGATCACGCTGGTGGATGGCAAGGTGCAGCAGACGAATTTCCATCAGAATCCGCTGATGCGGATGAAGCAGGTGCCGCCGATCGAGGTCTATTGGCGCAAGACGGATTTCTCGCCGACAGGACTGGGTGAGCCGACCCTCCCGCCGATTTTGCCGGCGGTGGGAAATGCCATTTTTGCGGCTACGGGTAAGCGGATTCGCACGCTGCCGCTGCAGCGGAGTGGGTTTAGCTGGGCTTGAGGAGGGCGGAGAGTCCCGGCCGCTGAGCTAAACTAAGGTCAATCGGTTTCAAGGGTTGCTAGTTCTAGTGTCCCGTCCCTAAAGTTCGTTAAAGAACTCCTCTTCGGCTTTGTATCAGGGCACGACTTCAGTCGTGCCGCAAACACCGCAAAACCAAATGGGCTTCAGCCCCTGAGCGCAGTTTCTGGAACATTTTCGATTCCTCGAATTGTTCCAGGAACTTCAGGGACAGGACACTAGAATGAAATGCAAATGAGCCACTCCGTAAAGGTCAAGACTCCGATCCCTTCCCCGGAAGAGATAGCGGCAGATCTTGGAATCACTGGAAAGCGTCTCGATAGCCTGCTTGAATTGGTGGGTGGAAGGGAAAAAAGCAGCGGCCAAAATGGCTCTGTGCCCGTGCATCCGTCCCGGATGAAGAAAGCGGCAAAGAAAGCGTCCGCCAAGCGGGCGCGTGGCAAACATGGCCGCTCAGCACCTTAAACCAGAACGCGTTTTCCTTAACATTCCCTACGACGCGAAGTTTGAGCGTCTCTACTTAGCTTACATAGTCGGCGTCATCGAGCTTGGCCTCAAGCCGCGGGCAACGCTCGCTATTCCTGGGGGCAAGGCGCGCTTGGACCGCATCATCGATCTCGTCCAGTCTTGCTCTTATTCGGTCCACGATCTGTCGCGGGTACAGCTGGACCGAAACCCGCCAGCAACGCCGCGATTCAACATGCCGTTCGAACTAGGACTGGCTGTAAGCTGGGCGAAGCGCCATCCACGGAAGCACACCTGGTTTGTCTTCGAGTCGAAAAACCGCCGCGCACAGAAGTCCATTAGCGATTTTAACGGAACGGACTTTAATATCCATGACGGCACTATAGAGGGCGTTATGTGAGAGTTATGCAACGCGTTTGTGCGGGCCAATCAGCGCCCCAGTGTGCCGGAAATGGTCTCAAACTACCGGGAATTGCACCGCCTGATTCCTGAGGTCTTGAGACGTGCCGGTACGAGTTCTGTGTTTGAGGCCAGGGTATTCGAGGATCTATCGGTGCTTGCTGCTGCGATACGAAGAAATCGGGTGCAACGGTAGGCGCGGGGTCGTTATATAGCACTCCGATCTGCCGATTTTCGGTTTTTCCTAAGCAAGCCGCCGGTTCGAATTCAGAGGATCTTGAAAAGGTACGGGACCACCGTTGCCGGCGGCCGCCGGCAACGAAAAGACAAGGCGCGGACAATCCCGTTCAAGACTTCGTCGAGGCGTTTCCCCACATCTTCCGCGAGAAATCGAAGCACGAGGTAGCCATTCTCCTGCAACAAAGAATCCTTGCGCCGGTCGCGCCGGTACGCTTCGGCACCCGCGAAATGCTGTTCCCCATCCAACTCAACAGCAATACGCGCATCAGTACATAGCAAGTCCACTTCCATCCGACCCAAACCATCAAACGGAATAGGCAATTCAACATTCAATCGGAACCGGCCGGCCGTTTCGGGCAGAGTTTCAAGCCGGCGGAACAGAAAGAGTTCACTTGCGCTCCTGGCGCGATCAGGGCTCGACGAGGGAATACCGGCCATCTGCACAAAGAGGTTCGCTAGTGGAGGTTCGACACCGTCGAGGGCCAATCGCCGTACTGTGGACGAGTATTGGCTCTTCCATTGGGAATCGACCGGAAGCGATACGCTCGGCGGCCAGCCAGGTATGGCACTTGCGGGCAGTTGGATTGTATAGCCTACCGCCTCGTACCCCTTACAGCGACGATCAAACATCCGCGACAACATCGGCACGTCGAAATCGGCGTAGTCGTATACCCGGACCTCCCGCTTGCCGTCGTGTGATCGGTTTAGGCGGCCCACATACTGCGCAATCGTGCCCCGCCAGGAAATGGGTAACGCAAGGAACAAGGTGTCCAGCCGAGCGTCATCGAACCCCTCGCCGGCGTAGCGTCCTGTCGCCAGCAGGAGACGCTCTTCGTCGTCGGGAATGACAGCTAGCTGCGCGCGGGTCTTCTCAATCTCCTTCCTGCTCATACCGCCGCGGAGTACAACAACATGTCTTACTTCCGGCGCCAACTGGCTTATGAGCTTATGGAGATGATCGTTCCGCTCCGTGAGCACTAACGGGGAACGCTTATCTCGAACAGCTTGCATAATATCCCCGCATATCATGCGCGTTCGGCTTTCGTCGGAGACAAGCTCATCGGTAAGTTCGCGAAACTGCGCGCGCAGGTCAGGATTAGGCGCACGCAATGCTCGAAACCCGGTAGGCCGGACCAGTACGGCGTGTTCGAATGGACGGGAGGCCGCCTGCTCCCTGGCATTGACCCGATGACGGAGTGGCCCGCACTGCATGAAAATAATCGGATGATGCCCGTCCTTACGCGTCACGGTTGCAGACAGACCGGTCATGAATCTTGCCTTGGCCTGCCGCGCAACTTGTTCGAAACTGTAGGCGGAAAGGTGATGGCACTCGTCAACAATCACGTGCCCATAATCCCCAATGATTTCGTCCACTACTCCTTTGTGGATAAGGCTTTGGATGGTGGCAACGTCGAGGATCCCGGTCGGCACTTTGCGCCCACCTCCAACCCGGCCGATAGCCTCTCGCGGCAACCCCAGAAACATCGACAGTCGCTCAATCCATTGTTCTTGCAATTGCCGTCGATGCACTAAGACCAGCGTATTGACGGCGCGTTTTGCAATGAGCCACGCGCCAATCACGGTCTTGCCGAAAGCGGTGGTCGCGGCGAGCACGCCTGTCTCGTGGGCAAGCATGGTTTCCGCTGCGACTCTCTGCTCTGGGCGTAGTTCACCCTGGAAAGAAACGTTCAGCGCTTTGCCCGAGAAACGCTCGTCTCGCAGGACACACGCGATCTTCAAGTCAGAGAGCAGCTGCCGGAGATCCTCCAGGCAACCACGAGGCAATCCGAGATGATGCGGGTAATCCCGCGCACAGCCAACGATCCGGGAAGTCTCGTATGTAGGTAGACGCATCGCCTGCGCACGGTAGAATTCCGGATTTTGAAACGCTGCCAGCCTGATGAGACGGTTACGAAGCGCGGGAGGCAAAAGATGTTTATCAATGAAGATTTCGCTGCCTAAAACCAACTCCAATTCTTTCGGCAAGGGACCGGCTATCGGTCTTTCCCTACGGCGCGATTCCATAGCGACCCAAGGAGGGACATCCTCTTCCTCCTCGCTCAGGTGCAGACGCACTCCGATCACGCGCCCTTTAGCTTCCGCCTTGCTGACCAGCTCTTCGACTTCGCTGCGGGCGATTCTGCGAACCTCTGACAGAAAGGCCCATTGATCGTCATACGGAGAAAAGTTGTCGTCGAGAAATACGCTGTTGGCCAGCTGCCTTGGCTTCCTTTGCAGCGGCAGTGCGATCAGGCTGCCAAAGCCGCCTTGCGGAAGAGTGTCTTGATTAGGGAAAAACCTGTCATACGAATCCAAACCGACATCTGGGCGGCGCTCCATCGTCTCCGTCAAAACAGACGTAGCGAGCTTTCGAGCAAGCGCAGCTGGAATGGCTTCGCTAAAGAACAGCCAGACATGGCCGCCATTCCCGGAGCGAGACCTCTCCAAGGCAACGGGGAGATTCATTGCATGACAGGTTTCGATATATGCCGTTGCATCCTCCCGCCATGTTGATTTGTCGAAGTCCGCAACAACGAAGAAACAGGTCTCGTCCAGTAGCATCGGGTAGACGCCTATGGTGAAATCCCAGCCGTTGCCGTCCTGTCCGGAGAGATGACAGCGAACGACCTCATCCGTAACTGGCAGAAAGCGGCGATGCGGACACTCCGCGCATTTGATTTTCGGCTTTTCGCATACGCCCTTGACCCATTCATTTGAGCAAGCAGGAGCGTAGCCGGACTTCCCCGTCTTGCGGCTCTCGAAGCGGCGTGGATAAACATCCTCACGACCGCGGAAAAGCGATCGGAACAGCGTGATCTTGTCTTCCGGAGACGAATGACGATGAATGCGCGGGTTCGATTCCATGGCGCGTAGGTACCGCTGACGTTAGGCCTGCAATCATAAATTGCGCTTAAGGGTTCGGCCAAAGTCGTGGAAGCGACTTACGCCCTTCCCCTCCTGGCCCAACCAACGCTGGAACCCATGGGGACCACGGCCGTGTTCAAGACGGCAAGCTGGAGATGTGGGTCGCCAGCCGGGCGGCGGCTTGGCCGTTGTGCCAGGGAGCTGGGCAGTCCCGGGAAGGACATCACCCTGCACCTCACCCCGCGTGGGTGGAGGCGCTTTGGACGAATTTCCACCAGAATCCGCTGATGCGGATGAAGCAGGTGCCGCCGATTGAGGTGTATTGGCGCAAGACGGATTTCTCGCCGACAGGACTGGGTGAGCCGACTCTCCCGACGATTTTGCCGGCGGTGAGGAATGCTATTTTTGCGGCTACGGGGAAGAGGATTCGTACGCTTACTTTACAGCGGAGTTCGGCTTGAACGGCGGGCAGTTGCCGCGCCGACGAGCTAAACCAAAGGAAACCAGTAACTTTCAAGCGGTGTTACGTCCTAGAATGGAGTGCAAATAAGCGCTTCCGTAGGGATCAAGACTCCAATCCGTTCCCTGGAAGACATAGCGTCAGATCTTGGAATCAGTGGCAAACGTCTCGACGGCTTGCTTGAACTGGTGGACGGAAGGGAAAAAAGGAGCGCGTATCAACCCTGTCTCAACACAGAGGCCCGCAGTCCGAGAGTGTCCCGTGCTTTCGCGGATTCGTCCCCCCGATTCCCTAATAAATATGCAACGCTCCGTATAATCGTAACCATGCTCACTCGGATATACATTGATAACTTCCGAAGCTTCGTGAACTTCGAATACCGGCCGGAAGCGAAGCAATTGCTGCTGGGTGCGAACGGCAGTGGCGAGTCGTCGCTTCTCGACGTAATTCGCTATCTAAAGGGCTTTGTGAAGGGTGATTCTAATCGCTTTACGCAATCGACCCGGACGAGATGGCAAGACCGCCCGCTCCAGCTGATCGAGTTTGAGGCAGAGCTTGACGGGAAAATGTTTGAATATCGCGTCGAAATTGCATTTGCCGCCGTCACCAATGAACAAACGGTTCATCTTGAACGTCTGAAGGTCTCGGGAATACCCGTGTTCGAGCTCGCAGACGGGAAAATACATTTCTTCCCCAACCAAAGTGGCTCCGTGGCGGTTCCTCTGCGGACGAATCGGTCCTCTCTTCAGCTGTCGGTGTTGAGCAACTCTGATGTGAGGCGGTTTGTGGAATGGCTAGACCATGTGCATTGTTTCGATATCGACGCCTACCCCGGGACAATGGACGAGGTCGCGGATAATGAAGAGCAACAACCGGACTTCGAGCTCGATAATCTAGCAGCTTGGTATCGCTATTTGATACAGACGTATCCCGACGAGAACGTGCGGTTCCTCTCCTCTTTGAGGGAATGCATGGATGGTTTTCAGGCGCTAAGGTTCTCCTCGGAAGAAGACGGGGTAAGGAAACTTCGCGCCGAGTTCCTCGGCCCAACCAAGAAGAGAGTCAGCTATTCGATATCCGAGCTTTCCGAGGGCCAAAGGTATCTAATCGCACTTTATATGATTCTTCACTTTCTCCTCACGCGAGGGGACACAGTGTTTGTCGATGAGCCGGACAATTTCGTTGCTCTTCGTGAAATCCAGCCTTGGCTCTTGGCTGCCTTGGAGACCGTCGAAGACCACAATGGGCAATTGATACTCATTTCGCATCATCCTGAGACTCTGAATCAATGGGCAAAGGAATATGGTTTGCGGTTCTTTCGCGAGGAGAACGGCCATGTCCGAACTGAGAAATTTCAGTTCGACCAGGAAGGAAAACTGCAGCCATCCGAGCTGGTCGCCCGAGGATGGGAGTAGATGGCAAAACCCTCCAGGGTCATCGTTCTTGTGGAGGACAATCGTAACCAACAACTTGTCGGCAAGTACCTCCGGACAGCAGGCCTGGAGGTCCACGCAATGCGTTTTATCCAGTCGCCCTCCGGTCGAGGGAGCGCCGAGCAATGGGTTCGTGAGCGATTTGCGGCTGAGGTGGATGCCTACCGCAGCCGGCAAACTCACGCCGAAACGAAGCTAATCGTCATGGTTGATGCCGATACCCTCAGCGTCCAGCAGAGGCTGACGCAATTCGATCAGACGTTATATGAGGCGGGCGTAACGCCGATCAATACTAATACAGAACAGATTGCGCGCCTTATTCCAAAGCGCAATGTCGAGACATGGATACTCTGCCTGAACGACAGCCCAGTCGATGAAACAACGGACTACAAAAGAACACTCAACGATTGGACCGTACTGATTCGGAGCAGCGTCGTTACTCTTTACGCTTGGACTCGGCCAAATGCATTAGTTCCAGCGTCATGCCTGCCATCCTTAAAGCTCGGGCTTCGTGAGTTATCGAAGCTAGATTTTCGCGCTTGAACTTTCGAAGCCCGGCTACGAACCCAGCCCTTTACTGACACTGGCCCTTTCCGGAACGGGCCCTTTGAAGTCCATCATGTCCCCCTATCTCCTTGACACATCGCTGCTCTTTCTAGCCGATAGCCAGGATAACGTGCAGCAGGAGATCACACTGGTGGATGGCAAGGTGCAGCAGACGAATTTCCACCAGAATCCGCTGATGCGCATGAAGCAGGAGCCGCCGATCGAGGTCTATTGGCGCAAGACGGATTTCTCGCCGACAGGACTGGGTGAGCCGACTCTCCCGCCGATTTTGCCGGCGGTGGGAAATGCTATTTTTGCGGCTACGGGTAAGAGGATTCGCACGCTGCCGTTGGCGCGGAGTGGGTTTAGCTGGGCTTGACGGGATGCGGGAACAACCCTATTTCGCTCTTGGAAAGCTGTGCAGTTGCGGACCGACGGTGTTGGCGTAGTTGTAATTTTGACGGCGGTCGTCATTAATGGTCCAGAACATCGCTCCGATCATGCCCGGGTAACCGGCCGGGTTGCGCAGCTTGTATCTGGTGCCTGCGGGCGCGGTCCCGGTGATGATGTACTTCATCGCCTGCATGACGATGTCAGGCGTGGTATCCGGCGTAAGGAAGCCGACCGCAACCTTCTCAGGAGGCATCGGCGGGAAGAAGTGCTTCGGGTCGCCGCCTACGTTGAAGCCGTGCAGCAGGAGTTCCGTCATGGCTGCGTGGTAGTCCACGCTGCCCGGCTGGTAGATTTCGCCATCGAGACCCTGGAGCGGCGGCGTGTTGTAGTCCTGCACGTCGACGAAGGACAGTATGTCGCGGATAGCGTAGGTAATCGCCAGGTACGAACCGAATTGGCCGCCGTAGCTTGGGTAGCCGGCGGGGATCTGCGTGCCCTCAGGCACCAGGCTGATCATGAACTGGGGGCCGAAGTGATCGTGCAACTGCTGCAGGGCTGAGATCAGGTTCACGATCGAAGGCGTGGTGGGATGCTTGAAGTCCGTGTCCCCTGGGTCAATCGAGAGCGAAGGGCTCTCAAAGTCGATGTCGATGCCGTCGAAGCCGTATTCGCTGACAATCTGTGTGACCGTCGAGACATACAGAGGCACGCGCGCCGGGTCAGCCAGGGTGAAATGCTGGCCACCGCCGCCCAGGGAAATCATGACCTTCTTCCCCTGGCTCTTCAGGTAAGCAATGTCGGCCTTGAACTGCGCGGGGTCGAGGCCTGCGGGCGTATGGAACTCCATGGTGCCTTCGGGCGCGTTTTTCGCAGGCGTGGCGAAGGCGACGATGATCACGTCCCACTGGGGCGAGACCTCGCGCAGCGGGAAAATGGCATTGGCTCTGCCATAGCCTTCCCAGTAACCGATCAACTTGTGACCGTTGCCCGGGCCGGCATTGGGGATCGCGGCGACCTGGGGCAGAGGGGGGGCAATTGCGTGTCCGTCCCAAAGGTCCTGGCGTGGCGGGCATGGCTCTGCGGCGCCGCTGAGCACGTTTGCGTCAGGAAAACTGTAAGTGCTGCCGAGACTGGCGGCAGAGCCCGTATACCAGGGCAGCAAAGCCACGTTCTGCAAATGATAGGTCTCGGCGCCGGTTTGCGCGGCGAAGCCTGGGGATGCGGGGATCTCGTTTTTGGCATTGGTGTCGGTGGGTTCAAGCAAAAAATACATGGAGGCAATGCCGCTGCCGCCACAGCGGCCCTGATCGCCTGCCGGCACGCGCGGGAGTCTCGTCCAGCGGGGAACGCTGTTGCCTGGCGGGGGCGTGGCTTGGCCGCCATGGAAAAGAGAATCGTGCAGGGGATCGTTGATGAACTCGCCGAGCTGCTGAGTGATCGGCTGCACGTCGCGATCGCGCACCACTGCTGGAGCGGCACGCAGATAGGAGCTGAGCACGAAAGAATTTCCAGTGGCGGTGTCGACGCCGTGCGCTCCCCAGGAACAGCATTCCGTCGCGTCGCCGTCACTGTAGTAGGTCGTGTTATGGGTGACCGCCAGGATGAGTTTGCCCTCCTGCCGAGGCAGCTGCTTGAAGATTGCCTGCTGCAGAAATTCCACGTCGACGACGGCGAAGGCGGTTCCCTCCTTCTTCGAGGTGAGGATATAGCCGTAGCCCAGCGGCACGTCAATCTTGAGGGGCTTCACTTCCGGCTTGCCCAACAGCGTATGCCAGCCATGTTCGCCGGGGAACGTGGTCCGCAGCAGGGCGTCGCCATATTGGGTGTGGTTGCCCCGGGAGAATGCGAACCTGGAGAAGATGGGTGAGCTGAGAATGCGGCGTACATCTGGCGCCGCCGCCATGACGAAGGGCTTGCCGTCCTTCGCCTTCGCCGCAAAGGAAAGCTCGATGGGAACCAGCACCGTGGGAATCGTGGTCGAAACCGCCTGCGCAGGATCGTGGCCCAGAAGCGTGTAAGCTTGTTGGCCGACGGTGTAGCTGAACGTGGGCGCGGTGCCCTGCGCATCGGCAGCCGGCAGACCCAGCACGAAGAAGATCGCGCAAACGCAACAGCAAAGGTCGCGGATCAAAATATTTTTTTTCTCCCGGGCAACAGGATACCTGCAGATACCGTTTTCGCCGCATGGTGGCCGTATTTATGGGCCGTGAAGCTGGGAAAGATGGTTTGCCTGACACATCTGGGCCTGGGATCCGGCCACCGGATCTACTTCCGAGTCTCAAGCATGAGTTGCAGTTTACTCTGTAAGCGTCGAAGGAGATGATGTTTGCGTGAAGGTGTGAGTTTGCTTCAGACACCGTGCGTCAGCCGGAACGTTCGACCGTCGCATTGAATATCGCATAGGAAGTCATCACCGCCATGAAACATGCGCAACGAGTCGGAGGAGAACGTTCTATCGAATTACGTTGAAAGATTGGCGGCGTCTGGGACCGAAGCGAAACACGGAGAAGTGTTCGTCGAGTGATCCGACATCGTCAATGCCGAGCCGGCGCATCACAGCGAAGCTGGTGCGATCAACGATGGAGAAATCCTGGTCACGCCAGGCGTTTCCGATTTCCCAGGCAACTTCAAGGTCTGCCAAACCGACAGCCTCAATGATCGCCACCCCACTTCTCAGGCCATCCCAAAATCGCTCCGCAGCGTTTCGTTGAACTTTGTGATGCAGCAGGGTCCAGGTCTCTACCAGAATGTGATCCGAAGTGACCAATCGCCCCCCAGACTTGAGGATAGCCTTGGCGCGAGCATTGCTGCGATCCGACGAATCTGCCGCAGCATACCAGATCGATGTGTCAACGAACAGGGTCATGGATTGAGCAGGGGAAGAGGAAATTACCGTCGCTGCGCCTTTCTGCGTTTCGCTTGAAAGGCCTCGGCGATCATGGAGTCCTTGTCCCTTGCGACATACGCCCCGCCGGAACTGCCGAGATCGAAAATGCGATCAACCGCAATGGCGGTTTCAGGACGAGCCAGATCACGTGCCACAAGGCGCCGGACGTATTCCGCTAGAGATACACCGAGTTCGTTTGCTCGCTGGCGCGCACGCCGCTGCACTTCGTTTTCGAGTGTGATCTGGGTTCGTGACATCATGATGGCTACATCATACCATTGCTCAGGATCGGATGGAATTTGCGTGGACAAGTCCGGCCCAAAAGCCCTCGCGTCCCGATCCAGGGAAACTCGGGGCGCGGCATTTCGGGGGATCGGTATGCTGTCCAACGCTGTCCCGTTATCTCCTCAACTGGACCGTGATGCTGGAAATTTTCGCTCGAGTTCCCTGTCGATCAGCCGGGACACTTCAAACCTCAACTAATGAGCGTAAAGTGGTGTCCAAACCCATTTCTATGCGGAACCTTCTGCGGAATCTCCACTTCGGCATGCGCGGGTTGCTCAGGAACCCTGGCCTCACGCTCACCGTATTGCTGACGTTGGCGCTGGGCATAGGCGCCACCACGGCGATCTTCACCATAGACTATGCTTCGCTCATCGCAGATACTCCTTTTCCCCATCCGGACCAGCTGGTCGTGGTTTGGTCAAAGGTGAATGGCCACTCCAACGGCGTTTCGGCCGGCGATTACCTCGACTGGAGCCGGCAGAACACAACCTTTAAGGACCTGAAAGCCGTCGCCGAGGGCCAATTCAACATTTCCAGTAAAGACCAACCCATCAGCGTGGAGGGCGCCCGCTATACACCCGGCTACTACACCATGTTAGGCAACCCGTTCGCCATGGGGCGGGATTTCCTGCCGGAAGAAGGGCAGCCAGGCAAGGATCAAGTCGCCATCCTGACTCACAAGCTTTGGCAGAGGTTGGGCGCCGATCCCCACATTATTGGTAAGACGATGAGTATCGATGGCTCCCCACACACCGTGATCGGCGTAACGGCGCCGGGGCAGGCCGATCGCGCTCCGGCCCAGGTGTGTGTTCCGCTGGTCTTCAAGCCGGAGCAGACCAACCACGACTTTCATTGGCTGCTGGTGATGGGACGGTTAAAACCGGGAGTCACGATCAAGCAGGCGCAAGCCGATATGGATAACGTCACCGCGCATATCGCGCAGGCTTATCCCAAGAGCAATCACGGCTGGGGCGCCCAGGTGGACCCGGAAAAACTGGAATGGATGCCGAAAGAGACACAGCTCATCTTGTGGCTGCTGCTCGGTGCGGTGGGCTTTGTTCTCTTGATCGCTTGCGCCAACGTGGCCAACCTATTGCTGGGCAGAAGCATGAGCCGGCAGAAGGAAATGGCCATCCGCAGTTCCCTGGGCGCGACTCCGGCCATGATCTTCGAGCAGCTTCTCACCGAAAATCTCCTGCTGGCCTTTTTCGGCGGGGCCCTTGGCATCGCCCTCGGCTATGCTTTGTTGCAATGCGTGCTCGCGTTGATGCCGCCCGGTACTCTCCCCACTGAAGCAGATTTGCGCATAAACCTGCCTATCCTCGGCTTCGCCATCGGCGTTACCACGCTCACCGGTCTTCTTTTCGGCTGCGTCCCGGCCTGGTATGCCTCGCAGATCGATCCTGCCGAGCCCCTCAAGGAGGGTGGCCGCTCCGGCACAGGGACTGGACGCCACCGTCTGCGTAAGGCGCTTGTGGTGAGCGAGTTTGCCTTGGCGCTTACCTTGCTCGCCGGGGCGGGATTAGCCATTCACAGCTTTCGCAATTTGCTGGATGTGGATCTGGGCGTTCGCACCGACCACATTCTCACCTTCTATCTTCAGGTTCCTGACTCCCGCTCCAAAGAGCCCGACCAAATCATCTCCTACTACCGCCGCTTGATGGCGGCCATTCAGGCTCTGCCGGGAGTCTCGCATGTCGCGGTGGCAACCGGCAGGCCGCTCCAGGGTAGTGGCTTCGGCATGCCCTTCATCATTGCCGGCAAATCCGGTGTCGTTGACCCATCCCAGCGGCCTCTCACCCAGTTCGGCATGGTTACGCCGGACTATTTTGAGACCTACGGCATTCGCCTGGACAAGGGACGGTTTTTGAATGACCAGGACACGGCCTCGAGCGTAAAGGTAGCGGTCATCAACGAAGAGTTAGCGCGCAAGTATCTGGGGGGAACCGATCCTCTAAAGCAAAGGCTGCTGGTGGAGCAGTTAATTCCCGGCGTTACCAAACTGGGCCCTCCAGTGGAATGGCAGATTGTCGGCGTGTTTCACAACGTGCGCGATGCTGGATTGCGTCAGGATTTTCCCGAGATGATGATTCCGTTCTGGCAGATACCCTGGCCAAATGCGGGTATAGGCGTGCGCACTGCGGAGAATCCTGCTTCGATGACGAAGAGTATCGCCGCCGCCGTGCACTCCGCAGATCCGCAGATTGCGCTCTCCGATACGAAAACCATGGAAGAGGTAAGGGACCAGGGATTAGCCGGTGATCGCTTCAGCATGGTTCTTTTTGCCGCGTTCGCTGGAGTCGCCTTGTTGCTGGCGGCTGTGGGCATTTATGGCGTGATGAGCTTTTCTGTCACTCAGCGCGCTCATGAGATTGCCTTGCGTATGGCGTTGGGGGCGACGCGCGGGCGAGTGATCGGCCTGGTTATCAAAGAAGCCGCGATCCTGGCTTGCGCCGGCTTAGCTCTGGGCCTGGCCGGCGCATACTTCGTGGAGCGCACCATGCGAGGCATGCTCTTCGGCATTGGCAGGTTTGATCTCTCCGCCTTTGCGGCGGTGGGCTTGATCCTGTTGGCGACAGCCTTGCTGGCCTGCTACCTGCCCGCTCACCGCGCCGCCTCCACAGAGCCCATGTCCGTCCTGCGCAGCGAGTAACGCGGCCCTTTCCGGATCAGGCCTTTTCCGTGACAGACGGACGAACGCAAGGATAGAGCGGTATGTTGAGGACGTCCTTCTTTGCTGCAATCGAACCACTCGGGTAAGAACTGACTGAAACAGAGAAATACTGGAGAAGCGCATGGATCGACGTACGTTCCTGGGACTCGCCGGAGCCACAGCCGTTGCACAGCCTCTTGCTCTTGCAAGTGAGGCTAAGAAAACGATGAAGATCACCGGCATGGAAACGGATGTGCTGCGTTTTCCTCCAGGCAAGATCTATTACGACGCAATTCACGAATTCGGAGCGGAGGGTGGGGCCGTGGTATTACGCTTGCAGACCGATGCAGGCGTTATCGGTTGGGCGGAATGCACATTCGGCACCATGACCGGCGCACCCGAGGTCTTGCAGACAATCCTGCAGAAAGAGCTCCAACCGATCCTCATAGGGCAGGATCCTGCGTTCCCAAGGCGGCTGCGGTCCGATATGTGGAAGGCGCTTGAGTACGCCGGCGTGCAGGGTATAA
This sequence comes from uncultured Acidobacteriaceae bacterium, assembly GCA_963788515.1. GTDB lineage: Bacteria > Acidobacteriota > Terriglobia > Terriglobales > Acidobacteriaceae > PALSA-350. Next base: position 474,926 of record CAWBGZ010000008.1, on the reverse strand, counting down.
ATACATTTGCCATCTCCACGGTCGAAATTGCGATCTGGGATATCGTGGCAAAAGCTTTCGGCGTGCCGGCATACAAGGTCCTGGGCGCTTATCAGGATACCTGCCCCGTCTACTCGATGTGCGGCTGGTACTACCCCAACGATGACGATCTGTCACAGTACAAGAAGGAAATAGAGAACGCCTTCGAGGAAGGCTTCAGCGGGGCAAAAATCAAGGTTGGCCGCTCGTCGCTGCAGGATGACGAAAAGCGCATCAAGCTGGCTATGGAGATCGCAGGCCCGAACCGCAGGATCATGGTGGACGCGAACCAGAAGTTTCTCGTGCCGGAAGCGATTCAACGAGGAAAGGTCTACCAGGAGATGGGGGTTTACTGGTATGAGGAGCCGCTCGTTCCTTATGACCATGCCGGCTACGCGCAAGTCGCGGAAGAACTGGAGATCAGGATTGCAGGCGGTGAAAATGAATACACCAAATACGCCTTCGCTGACCTGATTCAACGCCGCTGCGTAGATGTGGTGCAGCCCGATGCCCGGCGAGCCGGTGGAGTCTCCGAGTGGATGGAAATTGCAGCCCTCGCGGATACTGCAAAGCTTCCAGTGGCAAGCCACGGTGGCGGTCCAGTGGATCTGCAAATGCTGTTGTGTATGCCGAATGCAATCTACATGGAGTCCGGCAGCTTCAAGGGAGCAGGATCAACATTAGAACGGCTCCGCATGGTCGACAGCGCCGTTCTCGCACCCGAAAGACCGGGAATGGGAAGTGAGTTGCGGCCCGAGTATCTCCAGAAATTCAAGGTGTGACTCCTATACGCCGGCCTTTCGGTTACCTGACCTTCGACGCCTCGCCATCTTAAAGTAGGCGGACAGTCAACCAGTATTGCCTCTGGCTAACGCGACCCGCCTGCGTCTGGGCACACCGATCGCCAGAGCGGCAATAACGATGCTTTTCCTCATTTCACTCTTCTTCATTTCTTATAAGACTGCTGGATGAGGCTCAGTCCATTTCCTTCCGGATCGTTACGCACTGCGATGGGCGTATCGAAGTACATCGTTGCGCGAGTGCCGGCAGTGTATGCGGGCCAATGCGGCATGCCGCTGTGATTGGGATTTCCGGTGCGCGCGAAACTCACCCAGGCCGTGCTTATCTGCTTCGACAGAACAAAAGCGCCCGCATCGCCGGCGCTGTAGTGGTCGCAAAGCTCGGCATTGTCGAAGGCAAACGAGATTTCCGCCGCGTGAAAGGTGCCCGGGCGGTTATCCAGCACCGGGGTACGCCATGCATAAACGTAAGCGTATGCCGGCGCCGCGCCCAGGGCAGCTTTCCTGCTTGCCTGGGCGAATGCGGGAATGCGAAATTGAGAGGCGGCGATGGTGGCATAGAGCCCAAATGGAGTCGCTTTGGGATAATCCCGCCGGTAAGCGGCGATGATCGCCTCGCTGCCGCTGCCAAACGCCTCACTAACCAGTCGATTTAGTTCGTCCACGGTCATCGCGTTTGCATCGGGACGGTCGACCCCACTCACAGCCTCGTTTAGATTCGTTCCCGTGATGAGTGGAACATCTGCTGAAATGGCAGGCGCTCCCGGATCGAATGGGTGAGACGGAAGAACCCGGCCGTCGACCGTGGGCCCCCAATTGTTCTCTCCAAACGTTCCGCGAAGCGAAGGTTTAGGTCCAGGCATTTTCTTCATCGCTTCCACGGCTGCTCCCGAGAGACGAGCCACGGGTATCGTTTGCAGTTCCCTCACCTGCGATCTGGACAGCCCAAGCTCATCGAACAGCAACTCGGCTACGCGCTGCGAGTAATCAGGAGAGAGTGCCTTCAGGAAGGGCGCGCTTTGTATGATGGCACGATGAAATAAGCCTTTGGCCGCAGGCATAGCCATCAGCGCCGTTACTTTTCCCCCGCCTCCCGACTGGCCGAAGATGGTCACGCAGGCAGGATCGCCACCAAAGGCGACGATATTCTCCCGAACCCACTCGAGGACGGCTACGATGTCGAGCATCCCGGCATTCGCGGACATGGCAAACTCTTCTCCGCCAATGGCAGCAAGATTGAGATAGCCGTACACGTTCAAGCGATGATTGTGCGTCACGACCACAACGTCGTGGTTACGCGCGAGACTCTCGCCCTCGTAAGAGAGAAGATCGTGGTCGCTGCCACCGGTGAACCCGCCTCCATGCATGTAGACCATCACCGGCCGCTTGCGGGAGCCGTGAATCTCCGGCGTCCAGACGTTGACGCGCAAGCAGTCTTCGCCAGGCACAGAGACGGCTGAGCCGCGATGGAGCAGGAAGATGTCTTCGTCGTGGTTCGCCAGGTTATGCCCGTCGGTATTGAGCTGCGCGCTGGACTCCTGTGGACAGACGCGGCCATAGGCCAGCGCGTTGCGAATTCCGCTCCAGGGTTCCGGTTTAGCAGGCGGCATAAAGCGCCGTGCCCCAGAGGTCGACGCGCCGTACGGCACGCCTTTGAACGTGTAGATGCCGTTGCGCCTGAACCCACGAATCTTTCCTGCGCTTGTCTCCACCACCGTAGCCTCGTCGGAAGCAACCACGTTGCTGCCTCCGCAAGCGGCCGTGGCCGGTTGCGGATGGGACGGTGCACCGCTTGCCTCTAGAAGGTTCTTCGGTGCGAGAGCCGAAGCCGCGACTCCCGCACACGACGCTGCTACAGCAGCCAGCAGAGTGCGTCTTCCAGTCGAGAAAGGGAGAGCCGAATCTTTGCATACCACGGGACACGATTGCTTCTCAGGCGCTCGGGCCCGTTCATCTTTCTTGCTCACCGGTATTTCCTTTCCCTGGGAACTGCAGGCGCCCACAATACTACAGAACGCGTCAGAAATCCGGGAGGAATGGTTTATCGGTTCTTCTTAATGGGATTGCAGAAGGTTTTGAAGATCGCTGTGGATGCGGGTCAGGGGCGTGCCCTGGTAGCGGGCTTGGATCTTCCCATCGCGGTCGATGAGGAAAGTCACCGGTAACCCCAGGACGCCGCCGTAGTCCGCCCCAAGATACTCGTCTCCCATCAGCACCGGGTAGTTAAGTTTCAGCCTGGATACCGTTGCGATTACCTCCGGCAACGCGTCGTCCATCGAAATCCCGATCACCTGGAAACTCTGGGAGCCATACTGCTTCTGCCATTCCTCGAACTTGGGCATCTCCGTGAGACATGGTTCGCACCACGTCGCCCAAAAATTGAGGAGCACGATTTTGCCACGGTATGACCTGAGTACAATCTTCCGATGGGTCAGGTCCTCCCGCGAAAAATTCGGCGCTAAGTGGCCGACACGCACGCCGTGCGTTGCTGTTTGCGCCACAAGCGGCAGGTGTGTGATCGACGCCGGTAAGAGCAACAGCAGGAGTGACAGAAAACGGAGTGACCCCACCGCCCTCGATCGAGCCGCCCGTTCCATAGCTTCTCTATCTGCCTTTGACAACCGGATAACCCTTATCGACCCAGTTCGTCCCGAAATTATCAGCAAGGTAAAGAGCCTTTACGTTGGTGAACCCGAGCGACTGCAACTGCTGGTAAGCGGGTTTAATATTCGGGCAACGAATCCAGGGACAGCACCCGCAATAGAGAACGATAAGGGTGTCTTTGCTAAGGCCGGCGACACGCGTGCGCAGTGCTTCGATCCCCGCGCTCGTGCCTGTGGGCCCAGCGTACTCTGCTCCAGGTATATGTGCTTCCGCGTAGAGAACGTGCGAGCCGGTCTGCAGCACCAATGGCTTTGCCGAAGTATTCAGCAGTTGCACCAGTTCTGCCGGCTGCAGCATGGCCTGTGCTGGAATGGTGGCGTCGGTTTGAGCCGGGGGGCTGGCGGCGGTTTGTTGGCCCTGGATACTCATTCCGTAGGGGGCGCAAATCACCAGCAAGCTTGCGGCAAAGCTGATTCGGAGATTGCGGATGTTCAAGGGGCGATCACTCCCGGCGCAGATTTGCGACTGAACTGACAATAAAGGTATCAGCGCGCCTGCGTCGAGAAGATGCTCCGCATCTCCCTGAAGACTATTCTCTTGAAGTGAGTCCCGCTGAGCCTGCCCTGAGCTCGTCGAAGGGGCTCAAAGTGCCAGTTCCGTCTCACGCAACCCTATGCAGCAATTGCTAGCTGACTTTGGCGAATTTCTGGCCTGATTTGCAGACCGGGCAATCCTGCGCATGAAGAACCATCCGCTCCTGGGCGGCGGTTTTCTCGTTTCGGGCCTTCTGCTTAATTTCCGCGGTCAGGCGAGCCGCTGCGTCCAGCAAACCACTCCGGCGGGAAGACAACTCGGCCTGTTCGCAACGTCGCACGGCTACTACATAATGTTGGTGAAGTCTGAAGTATTCCAAGCAAGCCATACAGTCATAGATGCCGCTTTTTAATGTTCGATTCCAAGTGTTTCCCTCAGATCAAAAAAATGTCTTCAAAGTAGCTAAAGCAGAGGGAAAAAGAGAGCCCCGGCCGAATCTAAGGGCGACGGGCAAGTTTCCGCGAGAAACGGGGTTTCCCTAGCCAAAGCGAGCCTTCCCCGGCACTCCAGACGTCATGCACAGGATTTCAACTTCTCCAGTATATTGCTGAAATGGCCGACTTAAATCCACCGGACCCGCTGCACAAGGGCGGACGGCTGCGCCTTTTCCCTCTGATTGCCGCGACCTTCTTTATGGTCTCCGGTGGCCCCTATGGCATCGAGGACACGCTCGGCGGCGCGGGGTACCTCGGCGCGCTGCTGATCCTCGCCATCGTTCCCTTCGTGTGGAGTCTGCCCACGACCCTCATGATCGGCGAGCTGGCCAGCGCCATCCCCGCCGAGGGCGGCTTCTATGTCTGGGTGCGGCGAGCCTTCGGCCCCTTCTGGGGTTACCAGGAGGCGTGGCTCTCGCTGGCTGCCAGCATCTTCGACATGGCCATCTATCCCACGCTGTCCGTCCTCTATCTCGGGCGGCTGTTTCCTACATGGACCGCCGGCAGCCGCGCAACTCTGTGGGCGGTGACCTTTGTCATCCTGTGCTGCGTGTGGAACCTGTTGGGAGCACGCACCGTCGGCCGGGGCGCGATCGTACTGTTCGTTGCCCTGCTCGCTCCTTTCGTCGTGCTGGTGGGCTGCGGCTACTGGGCTGGATGGCATCACCTGCTTCAGCATGTTGGGTATCCGCAGTCGGCCGCGCCGCACGGCACGCTCACCACCGCCCTGCTGGTCGCGATGTGGAACTACATGGGCTGGGACAACGCCTCGACCGTCGCGCAGGAGGTGGAGAATCCGCGACGCAATTATCCGCTGGCGATGCTGGCGACTTGCGCAATCGTCGCGCTGTCCTACATTCTTCCGCTCAGTGCAATCGCTGCAGCCGGTATCCCCGTAGATCAGTTCACCACAGGCTCGTGGACCGATGCGGCGCGCCTGCTTGCCGGACCATGGCTGGCGGTCGCGATCGTCATCGGCGGCATCATCAACGGCGTGGGCATGTTCAATGCGCTCACCCTCTCCTATACCCAGCTGCCGGTAGTGATGGCGGAGGACCGCATGATGCCTTCCGCGCTGGCGCGGCGCAACCGCCGGCGCAGCCCCTGGGTAGCCATTCTGCTGTGCGGCCTCGGCTGGGCGCTGGCGCTCGGATTCACCTACGAGCGGCTCATCTCCATCGATCTGATCTTGTATGGCGCCAGCCTGGTGCTCGAGTTTGCAGCGCTCATCGCGCTGCGCATCAGGCAACCGGAGATGGTGCGGCCCTTTCGTATTCCCGGCGGCATGGTCGCCGTGTGGGTGGTCAGCGTCTGTCCGGTGGCGCTGCTCGTGTACGCCGCGTATGCATCCCGGTCCGAACAGGTAGCGCATATGCCGGCGTTGCTGTTCGGATTGCTTGTCGCTGCCGGCGGGCCCGTCGGCTACCTGCTCTCGCGGTGGCGGTGGGGCAAACCGTTAGCCCACACCACAACCGACAGAAATTGCTGCGGACTGAAGGACGGAATTGCCTTGTTGACGCTGGAAGTGGAGCGGAATCTCGCGGATCAGGGGGCCCGATTTCCTCTCGATCGCCGCATGAAGGCCAAGAATGGTTCGCGGCGCTGTACAAATTCATTTAGGGATTATTTTGTCTGTCGCGCATCTCTGCTTGTTCAATGCCTCGGACGTTGATCAGCTGCCCCTCTGAGGAACAATTGCCGTGCCGTCATCTCTCTCGCCCCCCCAAACGTTGGTTTGCGCAACGAGAACGGCACGCGAATTGACGCGTCTCATGACGCCGCTTGTTCTGCGTTCAAACTGTGATAATCAGCTCAGTAGTTAAGTCGATTATGTCCATCCCAAATCTGATACGAGAGAACGTCGAAGTTATCCTTGGACGACGCTATGGCGCCACCATCGAGCTGACAGAACTCCAGGGTGGAGACGAATCGAGGGTTTACCTGCTCACTGGAGCTGGATCTAAACGGATCCTGAGGGTGAGTCGATCCCGTTTTGGCTTTGACAAGGATGCATTCGCCTATCGCCATTTCCATTCCAGCTCGCTACCCATCCCTGTCGTTCTTGAGATCGGGGACCTCGATGGAATAAATTCCTTCTGCATAACGAGCTACGCCTCTGGAACAACATTGCAAGATCTTTCTGCGGATCAGATAGAACCGTTGTTACAACCCGTGGCAGACATGCTGCAATCCATCCGCAAGACCGATATTTCTGCGACCTCTGGCTTTGGTCTCCTCGATCAAAATGGCACTGGCTCCCATCCGAGCTGGTCGAGTTTTCTCCAATCGCTGGACAATCAACAATGGCCAAATGTCCCTCACCTGCTCGATACCAGCCCGCTCCGTTCCATTATTGGCAAACTTCTAAGCTTGTCAGAAAACGCAGGGGATTTTCGATGCTTGGTCCACGGTGATTTTGGTTCGAACAATGTACTGACGGATGGCCAATCCATCACTGCAGTGATCGATTGGTCTGAGGCGATGATCGGGGATCCACTTTATGACGTTGCAAACGTCTTCTTCTGGCGCACGTGGCTTACCTGTATGGAATGTCAAGCCAGGTTCTTCGAAGAACAGCTTTCCTTTGACGAGGATGCTCAAAACCGTCTGCTCTGTTATCAACTTCACGTTGGTCTTCGACAAGTAAGCGAAAGCGCAATCACAGAAGATTGGGACGCGGTCGCCTGGGCCATGACTCGGCTCAAATCCCTTCTTGTATAGCCTAATTTCAACGAACACTACGACCAGAAAGCAGTCCAGCCTGACCTGCGCGACTTGCTTGTGTTGAGACAAGAAATCGCGCAGATCAGGCCGTCCCCCATTCTTCCCGATCTGAGGGTTAACTACCCCCGTACTGCTGGGCGATGCGTGACGGGCGATGCGTGACGGACGAAATAACCCCGAATAGCTCGCGGAATTACCGACATCCTCTGCAAGAAATCATTAGGGGAAATTCCGTCCCCGAAAAAGATCCCAGATTAAAGAAACACGTGGTATTCGCAGGTTCCGTTTACGAGGCCTGTCGAGCGTCACATCAGAGTGGAAACTTATCTGCGCCACTCACAATCTTCTCAAACTGTTTCGCCATCGAACGGCTCTGGCTCACGCCCAGCGCCCTGAACGAAACTATCCCGCACACACATCACTTCAACAGCTCACACCCTCCCATCAGATGTTGCTAGAGGTCCAGAAAATCTCGCTTTGAGATAGCCGTTGCTGCGTTGCCGCCTCCTGACCCAGCAATGAAGCAGTTTCTCTCCGACACCCTGTCCGTCCGTCCCCCCTACTTCCCGTCCCCCTACTTCCGCATTCAGCGCGTTCACGGCGCCAATCCCATCTTTGGGAATGCCCTTGTGAAATCCGGGTGTACTTCTCGATAGCGTGACAGGAGTGAGATTAGATCGCTCGCGGGAGCGTCTCTAAGATGCACGTCGAAGAAGGTTTGCACGCATGCATCAGCGATCTCGATGCCACGACGCTTGTCCAGCGGCCCGATCACATCGACGGTTTGCAACGCCTTGATCATGACCGGACTTTTGGTGAACATCTGATCGCTGAACGAGAAGTGATTGGCACCATCAATCATCACTTGCCAGCGCGTTTCTGCCGGAAGCTTGTTATAAATCGATTCTATCTTGTCCTTTACTAGACGGGCTTCCGGCCCGGACTCCTTTCGGTGATCGCTGAGAATAAAAAAGAAGGGCTGATGCAGGCTATCCTGGACGACGCTGCCAAACGGTATTCCATCGATGTCGATTCCAGCTGTACATTGTGCGTCGTCGTGGCAGAACTGCGCGGCTGTCGCGCCTCCAAGCGAGTGTCCCACGATACCAATCTTCTGCAAGTCGAGCTTGCCCTCGAATCGCCCGGTGGGGTCATTCGCGTTCAACTCCCGCAACCGCCAAAGGACGAACCTGAGATCCTCAATCCAGACTCCCATCGCCTGAGTCGCGGCTTTCTCCGCTATCGTGTAGGGCATCCTGTCAAAATCGCTTTGGCTGTTTCTGATTGCCACGCGACCATCAGGAAAGGCAGTAACGACTGTCCGGTAGGGAGCATCGAAGCTCACCACGACATAGCCGTGACTGGCAAGGTCCTCGGCAATCGATGTGTAATCCGAACTTAACGCTCCTCCGCCTGCGCGCAGGATAATTACGGGATACGGAGGCTTCTGCGGCGAAATAGCAGTGTCGCTCCAACTGTGGGATCTGACTCGGCTGAGATCCCTGCTGAGCAGTCGACTCAGCACAAAACCCTGATGATGTTCTAGTGCGCTTCTCCAATACTTCGGAAGATACTCTGCAGGCTGGCTGGACGGCGTTACTGCTGCGGGATACCAAAGCCAGACTGCGAGTTCCTGTTTGGTACCTGCGACAGGCGCATAACGATTGAATCGTGCAGCGTCTGTCCAATCGTAGATGACCCGGCCTACCTTGTAGGTCCCGGTTGGCGCCGGGAGCATTGTCTCTCGACTATGGTCCAGAAAAAGCCAGACAAGCAAACCGGTCGTACCGATCAGCGCGGATAGAACCAGAACAGCGACGGCCTTAACAGCGCGTATGAGAGTGTGTTTTAGCACCGACGGGGCGTTCCTGTGTATTTGAATCGGCGGTCAGCTGATGGTTCCGCTTCTGTGAAGTCTCCAAAGAAGATAAGGAAACCCTGCAAGCAACAGAATCGTGGCGGCGTGAAGAATGCCCTGATGCGCGTCTGGGATCAATGAGAAGAAGTCGAAGGACATCCAGATGTGTCCAAAGCCCCTGTGGGCTATCCCGCGGTTGGCATCGATTCGAGCTACGCTGCCCATCCAAGCGACCAACAATAAGCCGATGGTTAGCCAGAAGGCTTTCACTCGCAAACGTATCGCGATGACTTCGAGCCACCAACCGACAAGGACGGGGGCAGCGAAGTAGTAATACTTGCCGGCTTGGAAATAGAGGTTTGCAAATCCATGGGTTCTCGCACCAAAGGGCGAATTCAACCCAGGTAAAAACATTCTCCAGCCCGCCCATAGAATGAAACACGCAATCGTGTAAGCACAAGCAAGCATCGGCACTGGCGCGAGGCAAAACACTGCCGACTGCGCTTGCCCCCACCATGGACGAGATAGGTACGCGACGAGGCACGGTTTCTTCGCGACTTTTTTCGTTGGGTCAATACGCTCCGCGAGTGCAGACCACGCTACCTCGAACGGCGTGCCGAAGCCGAGGCGTTCCGTTTCGAGAAGTGCTCTGAACTCTGCACCATATCGCTTTCTCCAAGCTGGTGGGTACAATCGCGTTAGAAAGCGAGCAAGTGTCGGATTCATATGGCTTCCAATCTCCGCAATCCAGCTCTCGCGAAATGTTCTAATGTCGTTAGTCTCGCGCGGAGGACCTTAAGGCCTTGCGGGGTAATGCGATAGGGCTGGCGGCGCTCTTCTGCCGGGAGTGGCTCAATCCAACCTTGCTGTTCAAGGCGGGCAATCGCGCCGTACAGCGTTCCCGGGCCTAGGCGGGTACCACAGAGGCCTTGTATATCCTCGATCATCAGGTGTCCATGCTTAGGTCCACTTGCCAGGCTGGCAAGCACGAGCAGCGGCGGATCAGAATATTGTCCCGCTTCCAAGTCTGGCTGGGACTTAGCTACGCGGCGCGTACTACGCATGACGTAGATATAGCTCAATCGGGCTGACCTGGCAAGAGATTATTTGCGAACGTGATCAGACTATGAGTTTCACCCTAAGAGGAGGTGGATTAGTTCCATCAATTGAATCGGTTCGATGTAGTTCAACACCCGAATGCCTTGACATCGAAGGGTGTGGAAGGGCTATTCGTATCGGAGCGCGACGATCGGATCAACCCTCATGGCACGCCGGGATGGCAGGTAAGTCGCGAACAAGGCGATAGCGAGAAACAAGAACGAGACGCCGACGAACGAGATGCCGTCGACGATGTTGACCCCATAGGGGCTGGCGGGGACAGAGAATAACCCCGAAAGCAAGTCGCTCACACTCAAACGACTATCAGGCAATTGCTTCGCGTCCCTGATCTCCCAGTCGGCAACACACCGTCGAGAGTGGGGCGTTTTGCTGCCTATGCGATGACAAGTCATCAGACTGACAGCTTTGCATCTCCTTCAAGCACCCGCCGCTCCAGCTTCGGCGGCGTGCCGGGCCGCCACAGTTTCGCCCGATGCGATACACGGTAACGCAGCGGACCGCCGTCGGGGGTCGACGCCCGCGCGATCGGGCGGACGATGCAGATGAATTCGGTATCGATCGCATCCGGGCCGGCACTTACCACCGCATAGCCGTGTCCGGCCATGTCGACGAATTCCAGATGCGGCGCGACGTCGGGATTGGTCGCCGCCCGCGCCTTCGCGATGTCGCCGCTCGCCGTATATTCAAGAGCCGCGCGCACGCCGTGCTTGAGCGTCAGGTTGATCGTCGCTTCGGGCGCGGCGCCCGGCGCCTTGCGCACGAACAGCGGAAGCAGCGGGAAATCCTTCCAGTATTCGGCGGCTTCGGCGAGACCGGGAGCGGAGATCGAACCGGTGATGAAGCTCAGCCCGACCGGGTCGAACCCGGCCGGCGGCAATCTGGGAGCGGCATAGCCGGCCCAGAAGCTGTGGCGGTCCCCCGAGATGGTGACGAAACCCGACAGTTTGTGGTCGCGGACCGTGTCATAGATTTCGGCACGCTCGCTGAACGCCCCGCTGAAATCGCCGCCGCCGAAGGTGCCGAAATCCTTGCCCGGCCATTTGTCCTTCGCCAGCCCGGCGGGCAGGTTCTGCGGATCGGTCCGCATGTCGAGCGTCCCGTTGGTCGCGCCCCAGATCTTCCAGGTCGCGGTCGACCGCGTCAGCTGCTCCTTGAGCCACGCTTTCTGCTCGCGGCCGAGCATGGTATAGGCGGGCTCGTCCTTGCGGAAATTGGGAGCGCTTTTGTCGCCGATGGTGATGGTCGCGGGGGGATTGCCCCCAGCATAGTCCTTGCCCGCATCGATAATCTCCATCAATTCCTGCGGAACCACAGGAAACTGGAAGTCGAACACGTCCGTTTCGGGCCGCTCCCCGGGATTCTGCATCGCGTAGCTGTGGAAGTCGGTGAGGATCAGATCAACATGCTTGCCGTAGCGCAGCGCGCGATAAGCGGTCATGCTGCCCACAGCGGCGCGGTTGTTGGCCTCGGTGCCGAACCCATGATCGTCGTAGGTGTCGATCGGCGCGCGCGTCACCGCCGGCGGGCCGAACTGATCGAGAGCGGGGCCCGAGGCCTTGCGGACGCGCGACGGTACATATTCCCACCACGCCTGATTGGCGGCGACGCGCAGCGGCTGCGCGGGCTCGATCTTGCTGTCGTATTGGATGAAGCTCTGCCAGCCCTGCCAGGAGAATTCATGGTTGTCGCCGATGCAGACGAACGGGAACCAGGCGCGGGCGTCCTGGATGTCGGGATCGTCGATATGCGCGCGATAAACATGGCGATAGCCGGCGAGGTTGGTCGGCACGTGGAAATTGTCTACTTTGCGGCTGTCGGGAATGCGGCCAAGATCGTAGACCGTGCGTGCATACCGGTGCGGCACCTCGTCGGGATATTCGACAACTTCGTAGATGAAGTCGCCAAGATGAAGGACAAAGCCCAGCTTGCGGTCGGCGGGCGCGCGCTCGTCCTCCCAGATCATCCGGCGAAAGGCGTTCTGGGCGCCCTCGTTGACGCTGTTGCACGACACGAAGGCGAAGCGGACGGGGCGCGGGTCGCCCGCGCGCGGGGCGGTGATCGTGCGCCCGACCCGGCTGCCGGCGCCGCTGTCATCGGTGAAGCGGTACCAATAGGTCGTCGCCGGCAAGAGGCCGCCCACCAGCGCGCGGCAGGTCCAGTCGGCCGCCGCCAGGACCGGCGCGCGTGCCCGGGCAACGACGCTGCGGAAATCCGCATCTCGCGCCACTTCCACCGTCAGTGCCCGCCGCTCGCCCTGGTCGAATGGCCGTCGGGTCCATAAGACCACGCTGTGATCGTCCGGATCGCCAGATGCGACGCCCTGGGGAAAAGACGCACGGTCCTCTCGCCATACGACCCGCGACGACGCACCCGACCGCGTCGCCCACACGCCAATGATTCCCAGAGAAGCAGCGCCTGCCAGAAATCGCCGTCGATCCATCTCACGCTCCCTATGGAGGGTTATAGTGTATTCCTATGAATCGACGTGAATTCCTATACACCACTGCCCTCGGGTTGGCTGCGGCCGCCGTAGCGCCCGCGCAAGAGTACGATCACGACAAACGCCGGCGAGTCGGTTTAATCGGTTGTGGATGGTATGGAAAATCGGATCTGTTCCGGTTGGTGCAGGTATCGCCGGTCGAGATCGTCTCTTTATGCGACGTCGATTCGCAGATGCTCTCGAACGCCGCCGACATGTCCGCCGCCCGGCAGCGTTCCAAAAAGAGGCCTCGCACCTACTCGGACTATCGAAAGATGCTTGCCGAGAAAGATCTGGACCTGGTGCTGATTGCACCGCCCGACCACTGGCATGCCCTGATCATGATTGAAGCCGCAAACTCTGGCGTGGACATCTACGTTCAGAAACCGATTAGCCACGACGTTCTGGAAGGCAAGGCCATGCTGGCCGCTGCCCGCAACAACAAGCGCGTTGTCCAGGTTGGTCTGCAACGCCGTAGCACGCCTCACCTGGTCGAGGCAAAAGAGCGCTTCATTGACCAGGGTAAGCTCGGGAAGATCGCGCTTGTCGAGATCTACTGCTACTACCACATGCGCGCGACGGAAAATCCCCCTGATACCACGCCGCCGCCGAATCTGGATTACGATGCCTGGACTGGTCCTGCTCCCATGCGGCCTTATAACAGCCTGGTTCACCCTCGCGGCTGGCGCGCATTTATGGAGTATGGGAACGGTATTGTGGGTGACATGTGCGTCCACATGCTTGATATGACACGGTGGATGCTCGGATTGGGCTGGCCGACGAAGATTGATTCCACCGGTGGAATCTTTGTCGATAAGAAGAGCAAGGCCAACATTTCCGATACCCAGACAGCCACCTTCGATTTCCCGGATCTTCGCGTCGTGTGGCAGCACCGCAGTTGGGGCGAGGCCGCAGATCCTAAGTACCCATGGGGCGCGACATTCTACGGCGACAAAGGAACGCTCAAGGCGAGCGTGATGGGATATGACTTTATTCCCCTCGGCGGCGGACAGCCTGTTCATAAAGACGTTACCTACGAGTTGGAACAATACCCCGAGGACCAGACTGAACAGGAACTCGAGAAACACGTCGCGCCCGCCATCCGGCATCATATGCAGAACTTTCTTGCCTCGGTCGACACGCGTAGCCATCCGGTCTCCGACATCGAGCAGGGCTACATTTCAACCGCGTCGTGCATTTTGGCGAACAACTCGATGAAGCTGGGCCGAAGCCTGGCGTGGGATCCAGAGAAGCAGCTCGTGGTCGGAGATTCCGAGGCAAACGCACTGTTGCGCCAGAAATATCGAGCGCCTTACACGCATCCCGAAGCTTAGAACGGACTTGCAATCGCGGTTTCTGTCATCGTGCCCCCATATCTGAGTCTTCGAACCACTCTGTGTCATTCGAGGTGTCTGGATAAAAGGCGTTGCACGCAGCTGAACTTACATAGGTCTGAAAGCGATCTGAATTCCTATTCAGACAATCTGGGTGACCAGTCGCCTTATCCGCAAGCCCGTGACGACCACTCATAGGATGTCAAAGAAGATGTTCGAGACGCGGAGGGACGAATCGCTCCCCATCAAGCCTCAGAAGGGCTAACGGATTGTCCGAATTCAGTCTGGGCGATCATTGAGGGCGCGAGAGCGAATGACAGAACAACGAGAAACACCCAATTCCTTTTCATGGCTACTCCTTGCACTGGAAATCTTTGCCGGCAGACCCGCACGTCTTTATTGGCTGCGCCCGAGTTCACAAACGTCTCGTCCAATTGAGCGCAACGGGAGCGCTCCCTAAATCATGAACGATGCCAGACCGTCTGCTTTGCTGCACGGCGATCCTATTCGGTGAGCGTGTCTTTGCCAATCGGTACTCGGACCGATGCCTGTGTGCGGCTCTGGTCAACCTTCTGATACGACCTTTGGGTTAGCTTCTCGTAGGTTGAGGCGACATGCGAGTGGAGATGAGGGGACAACCTGGGTCTGGCCGCTAATTCCTTACCTCGGTCACTAATTCTTTACGTCTGCCACCAATCCTCTGCGCCGCCTCTTCATCGTAAGTGGGGAACGGCTGTGGCGTACGACTGGTGGGCATGTTCGTAAGGGTCGCCAGGTCCTTCTGCACCTGCGCCCATTTCTGTGGATCCCGTTTCGTGAAGATGGGGGCTTCGGGATCGGAATAGAACTTCTCGATGTCTTCCTTGATCCCCAGAGGAATGGGCACCTCGGGCTGGCTGGCCAGAGCGTGCAGCAGGTTGGCGTAGGTCTCGTCTGTGAGCCGATAGCCGCCCGGCTGCACCACGTATCCCGTATCCAGATCGCGATTCATCAACGGGTGGTTGGGATCGCGTCGATCGACCGGCACATCGGGATACGCGCGCCCTTTCAACATAGTCCTCCTGCGCGCCGCCGGAGGCGTAAATCTCCGCAACACCTGGCGCAGTTCATAGACTGAGACCGCGAGGCTGTGCACATATTCGCCTTCGGTTTTTTCCGTCGGCCCCCTGACGGCGACCTCCCGCAGCGGCCCCACCTTGGGCACGATGAACAGGAAGACTGCCAGCGACCAAGTGCCGATCCCCGCATGGTGGCGATACGCATCCCAGTCGTCGATTGCCGCCATCTCGGAGATCTCGCGATGGAGTTCGATGGCTTCCGGCGTGGTGACATCCGGGGGTTCGTGATGGCGATGCAGCAGCGTGACCGCGTATGCGATGCGCGGAATGAAAGCGCGCACCGCAAAGCGGTAGCCCCCCTCGTTCACGCGCTCGCGGCGTGTTCCTTCGAATTGCTCCGAGAGCCCGTAGGTCTGGTAAAACGCCAGCGAAAGCTGCTGCATGGAAACGCGTAATCCGATGTGCCGCAGATAGTGCAGAGGCGCCATGCGATGATGCGCCACCTCGTCGATGTCGAACGAGAATTCGGTCGCCACATACCGGTGCTCGTCCTCGTCGAAGGTCACCACGCGGCCATACTGGCGGCGAAGGCGATGGTATTCCACGGGAACCGCGAGATTTACTGCCAGGGAATGCCCGTATGTGTCGCCGATGTAATGCGAAAGTGCGCCAACCGCGAAGGCAACTTCATCGGCATTGCGGGCGTCACGAAAGAGGTTCACCACAAAATCGCCGGTGCGGATATAGTGCGTAAGGTTTGAGAACGACCTCTGGCCGAATGGATAGTAGCCAAGGTCCTGGATAACGCAGCCGCCGTACGCGTAGGCGCGCGCTTCCTCAAGCTGTTGTGGCGTGAGATTCGGATAACGGCTGAGCAGCAGCGGGACGATGGAGTCGTCCCACGTCAGGTCAATGAGCTGCTCGTGGGTAAGAAGCGAGTAGGCAGCAGAAGGTGCGGGGAAGATCAGGAGCAGGAGGCACAGGACCGAACCCACTGCCGTCGATCGGAGACTTGCCATGAAAAACTAAGATGCAGAATTGGGAATCCGCGAAATGAATAAGGAGACATGGGGGAAGATAAGGGGACCGTTCGTTCCCGAGTTTTTTCGCGCAAGCTGGATGATCGCCGCACCGGCCGCTCCCCTGCCCTATCTCACGGGTCCCAGATATTTGTCGAGCCAGTTGTGATCCTTTTCGGGGGATCCTTTTGATCCTTTTCCGATCCTTTTCGCGGACGGACGGAATTTCCCCTAATGAGCATCGCGTGCACCCTAGCGGTGACCCAAAAGAGAGCGATCTCACAGATGCTAAGCGAACCCCCTTCCAGCGAAGGGGAAGACGGCCTCGCTGGCGTTGGGGGAAACTCCGTCCGTCCCCGTAAAGGGTCATACTCGGGCGAGATCAATAAACGCTCGCGCCGGGTCTGTGTGGATCAGCTTCACGCGCACCACGTCGCCCACATCGAGCCCATCCTCTCCCTCGACCACGCGCCCTTCGAACGGAGGCTCGATCACTCGCGCGTAAACGCCCTTATCGCTCGACCCCGTAACCACGGCCTTGAACTCTTCGCCGACGTGGCCGCTCATCGCCACCGCAGCTATGCGCTTCTGCATTCTGCGCTCAATCTTCCGCAATGCTCCATCTGCCTCGTTGCAGTGCTGCGCGATCGCCGCTAACTCCCCATCCGTATAGGGCGGGGACGCATCGTCCATCATCGCATGCAGGACACGCTGAGTTACCAGGTCCGGGAACCTGCGGTTCGGCGCTGTCGAGTGAGTGTAGTCGCGCGCTGCCAAACCAAAGTGTCCCGTCGGATCATCCTCGGCGCGCATCAGCATGTACTCGCCCGGCCCCATCAGCTTGATCACCGCCACGGCCAGGTCCGGATAATGATCCGGATCACTCTCCCGCTGCGCCTGCAGGAACTTATTCAACTCCACGGAATCCGGCTGCTCCGGCAGTGTCCCCCCCGTGCGCTGCGCCAGCGCGACGATGCGATTCCAACGCTCCGGCGTCTTCACCACACGCTGTAATCCACTGCGTCCGCCCTTGCGCAGAGCACGGGCCATCACGCCATTGGCCGCTACCATCAGATCTTCGATCAGGTGCATGGCGCGATTCTGCGTCACTTCGTGCACGCTCGCAATGTGACCATCCATCAACACCGGCTCGGCTTCCGCCTTGTGGAAGTCCAGGGCTCCTGCAGCGATCCTCGCGCGATGCAGTGCCTCGGTGGCTTCATCCTGCAACTTAAGCTGCTCCGCTAGCCAATCTGCAGGCAGCCTGCCATCGCCATCCATCCTGGTCAACGCAGCTTCATCCCCGTCATGCTCGCGCGCGCTGTCGGAGCGTAAAGTTACGACGCTCTTCGTGTCGTTGCCGCCCGCGTCAAGCCACGGTCCCACGCGAGAGTACGCCAATTGCGCGCGATTCCTCACCCACGACCGCGAAACCCCTTCATCCAGCAGTTCGCCATTCGAGGCTACAGTAAAGCTCATCATGATCGCCAGGCGATCCTCGTTCTCATTCAAGGATGTCAAGCCCGCCGAAAGCTCAAAGGGCAGCATCGGAAAGTTCTTCACCGCCGTATAGATCGTCTGCGTCTGCTTCTGCGCATGCTCGTCGATCGGCGACCCCTTCTCGACCGCTGCGGCGACGTCACCAACCGCTACGAGCACGCGAATCCCCGCCGGCACACGCTCCGCCACTTCAATCTGATCGAGATCCTTCGACGTGTCGTTGTCAATCGACGACCAAGCCAGCCCACGCAGATCGGCGGCGCCCTTAGCATCACGCCAATGCGCGACGCCTCGCTCGATTTCTGACACCTGCTCCTGCACGTCCTGGCCAAATCCCGGATCGAACCCGGCCTCGCGCAGCTCCTCTAAGGCCGCTTGTGCCAGATCGAACCCACGCAAGCCAGGCTTAGCATGATGGTCTGCTTCGCCATGCCCACGCTGCTTACGATCGAGCGCCTCACCGTGCCTCTGCGGTTCGTGCTTTCCGTGCCCCATGCCGTGACCCTCCCAACGCTTCTGTGACATACCCGGCAGACTACCACGCGCATTTCATCTCCCTGGCGCCGTAACCCAGATTTAGCGCCTTCGCCGTGTATCAGCTCAGGGGTTCACTCCACCCCGGTGACTTCATCTCCGGAGCCCGGTTTAAGCTCCATCTGCAGCCGAGTCTTTTTTATTGAGGTTCACCACACGCTGTGGCCGGGGCGGACAAGGAAACTGAAAGGGGAAACGCTGTGGTTGCCACCCGAACGACGACCCGGGGAGAGATAAGGGGAAAAGGCCTTGCGCGGTAACCGCCATGTTAGGTCTGGTACATTTTCTTTGACCCTTATAGACAATCATGGTGACAGACAGAACGATCACCGCATGCGAGGATCCTTTTCGGGGACGGACTTTCCCCTAATGAGCGACGCGTGCACCCTGGCGGTGACCCAAAAGAGAGCGATCTCATAGATGCTAAGCGAACCCCCTTCCAGCGAAGGGGAAGACGGCCTCGCTGGCGTTGGGGGAAACTCCGTCCGTCCCCGAAAAAGGTCCGATACCCTCCGCCTTCCTCAACGAGGTAAGCGCATCATCATAATCCTGGAGCAGCAATTCTCTAAAATTCGGCCAGCGGTCAAGCACAGGACGTACGGACACCAGGCTGTCGTCCTCGCCGGCAAGGTGCGCCCGTACGCTCGACCACGACCATTCCTCCGCACGCGAAACAAGCCATACGTACCGGCTCTGTGCGGGGGGCGCATAGTAATATGCGTCCCTACCGCGATCCGCATTTGGCATGTCTCGAGCTGGCATTTCCGATGGTGGTTACTTCGTCCGCGAAACCCTGCAAACGCTTTATGGAAGTTTCATTGTGAAGAAGGAACCAGAGGGAGTATGATTCGGCGCTGTCGGTCCTTGTCAGGCACGACCGGCAAGTTGGGCCCCTCGAAGCAACACGGCCCTACATTGTCCCCCTCCAGAGAACGGGACTTTGCAGAGTCCATCGGTACTGACTCTCTCCCCGGCGTTTCGATCTTCACAAGGAGGAACTTTCTATGCTTGTCAATCGCTTGCGTCTGTTGACGATCCCCTGTTGCGTTGTTCTGTACCTATCCCTCGCCCAAACCCTCGCGGCTGCTACTCTTTGCGTTAATCCTCATAAGTCCGGCTGTTGGCCGACCATCCAGGCGGCTGTCGATCATGCCTCCGCCTATGACGTTATTCAAGTTGCCGCTGGTACCTATAAGGAGTACGTGACCATTGGCATTCCCGTTTCAATCTTCGGTGCCGGCGCCGAATCAACGATCGTGAACGCCGCTAACCTGCCGCATGGCTTCTTCGTGGACGGATTTGCTCATCCCGGCCTCGCCTGGGTGAACATCGCCGGCTTCACCGTCGAGAATGCCCTCTTCGAGGGAATCCTGGTAGTGAGTACTTCGCATGTGACGATTCGCAAAAATGAGATCAACGACAATGACACGAGTCCGGGCCTGATTTTCACCGCCGCAACCACGGGGTGCCCGGATCAACCCGGCTCCGGCACATACGAAAACGATGAAACGGGTGACTGCGGCGGCGCTCTTCACCTTGTAGGAACGAGCCATTCCATCGTGTCTGACAATTTGATGACGGGCAATGCGGATGGCGTCCTGATCAGCGACGAAACTGCAGAAAGCCACGACAACCTGCTCATTCACAACACGATTAAGGATAATCCGTTAGAGTGCGGCATCGTTCTTGCCTCTCATCCGCCCAACGGACATGCTTCTGCCCCTTTTGCTCCTCACTTCGGCGTTAACAACAATACCGTGGCCGAGAACCTCTCCTCAGACAACGGGGTGAAGATTGGAGGTTCGGGTGTAGGGCTGTTTTCGGATGGCAATGGCGCTGGGACGGTGGCTGGCAATTTGATTGTTCGCAACACACTGATCGGAAATGGTCTTGGAGGTGTTGCGCTACACACCCACGTGGGTCCGGCTTTCAAGCTGCCCCTGGATAACTTTTATGGCAACGTGATTATCGGCAACTATATTGCGAAAAACCTCGCCGACCAGGCGGACACCGCCACCCCGGGCAACGTGGGAATTAACATCAATAGCGGCGATGGCGGCACTCCCGTGCGCGGCACCGTCATCGCCTACAACGTGATCCGCGATGAGGACGTGGACATTGCGGTAAACACTCCTGCCGAAGTGGACATCCATCTCAATGACCTGGGTGGGGACAAGATTGGTGTCGCCGATGTGTGCGCCTTCGACAAGGCCACTGTATGTACGGGCAGCATCAATGCAACCCTGAACTATTGGGGCTGCAAGGATGGCCCGGGCGCTGCAGGGTGCACCACGGTCAGCGGATCCGATATCAGTTTTGCCCCTTGGCTTCGCGAAGCCATCCGTAATGACGAAGATCGGCACGACGATTAGGGCGAGCAGTAAGCGTCGGGTGGCCCATTCACGCCCTCCTTTGGCTTGAGTGGGCCGCTGGCCAAGCTACGTCGGGCCCTTTTCAGGGACGGGCCCTTTTCAGGGACGGACGGAGTTTTTCCTAATGCCAGCGAGGCCGTACTGACCTTCGTTGGAGGTGTTTGCTAAGCGTCCAGGGATCAGACGCTCTGTTTCGGGTCAGCGCTAGTGTGCACGCGACGCTCATTAGGGGAAACTCCGTCCGTCCCCGAAAAAGGTCCGTATGCCTTAACGGCCTTCTCTCGGCGATACCGAGCGGAACACCCTTTCATTTCTCGAAGAGCGATTAATCGCCATGCACTCATCGAGCACTACAAGCGACTTTCGGAGTTCCGGGCGTATGACCGGCTATCCTGACATTACTGAGTAGTAGCGGAAGTGTGGCCGACCGACCGGACAACTCAACGCAAGCGCGTTTCGAATATGCGGTTCTGAGCTTCCACGCACTATCATCGGGGAAAAGGCCTTGCGCGGTAACCGCCATGTTAGGTCTGGTACATTTTCTTTGACCCTTATGAGCTCAACCGTCGTCCGCCGATCTTACCCTTCCCTGCGTGCGGCTCTTCGGCTCGCCCTCCTCTTCGCCGCCATCAAGCTCCTCCTGCAGTTCACCCTGACACTCTGGACCCAACACATCGGCTACAGTTACTTCCGCGACGAGTTCTACTACATCGCCTGCGGCCGTCATCTCGCATGGGGCTTCGTCGATCACGGCCCCATCGTCGCCCTGCAAGCACGCCTCGGCGAGCTCCTCTTCGGCGACTCTCTATTCGCCATCCGCATTCTCTCCGCACTCGCCGGAGCCGCCACCGTTTTCCTCACCGGCCTGCTCGCCTGGGCCCTCGGCGGCCTCCGCCCTGCACAGGCGCTAGCGATGCTCGGCGTCCTCATTGTTCCTGTCTACATCGCCCTTGACGGCTTTCTCTCCATGAACTCCTTCGAGCCCGTCTTCTGGATGCTCTGCGCGCTCGCGCTCATTCGTCTCATCGACGGCGCTTCGCAGCCATTCTGGTGGACCATCTTCGGCCTCTCCGCCGGCATCGGCCTGCTCAACAAACCCTCGATCCTCTTCTTTCTCATCGCCGCCGGCATCGGCCTGCTCCTAACGCAGCAACGCCGCATCCTCTTCACTCGCTGGGCCGCAGTCGGAATCGTATTAATCATCGTCATCACCCTGCCCTACGGTTTCTGGCAGATTCACAACCACTGGCCCACTCTCGAGTTCTTCCACAACGGCAAGGTCGGAAACAAGAACGTCATCCTCGGCCCTATGGGCTTCTTCCTCGCTCAACTCTTGCAGATGCACCCCACCAACGCCCTGCTCTGGATCACCGGCGTCATCTCTCTTCTACGCGCACGCTCTATCCCCCACGGCCGCTGGATCGGCTTGACCTTCCTCATCTTCTACATGCTCATGTTCGTCCTGCACGCCAAGGACTACTATCTCGCCCCCATCTATCCAGTGCTCTTCGCCGCCGGGGCCATCGCCTGGGAGCGCCGCGTCCCTGTAAAGCCCCGCGTCGCCGCAAACCGCGTCTTCGCCTTCCCCATCTTGGAATGCGCGCTCATCCTCACCGGCCTTCTCGTCCTGCCGATGTCCTCTCCCATACTTCGCCCCGCCGCCTGGGTCCGTTACACCACGGCGCTGCACCTGAAGAGCAGCAAGACCGAAACCGCCGCCAGCGGTGAGCTCCCGCAGTTCTACGCCGACCGCTTCGGATGGCAGCAACAGGTGGCAATCGTCGCTCGCGCCTTTAACTCCCTTTCCCCTGCAGACCAGCGCCGCGTCTGCATCTTCGCCGGCAACTACGGCGAGGCCGGCGCCATCGACTTCTTCAACCGCCGCGATCAGCTCCACCTTCCACCTGCCCTCAGCGCACACAACAACTACTGGCTCTGGGGCATGCATGGCTGCGATCCCAACCTTGTGATCGCTGTCATCGATGACTCTCCGGACGATGTCTCGAAAAAATACGAGGCCGTCACTATCGTCGGCGTGCGCGACACGCCCTACGCCATGCCTTTCGAGCACGGCAACATCTACCTGCTTCGCGGCAGACGCCCCTCCGCGCCCCTCAACTGGGCCGACGAGCGCCATTACTACTGAGCGATACCCAGCTCTTCGCCCGCGAATCCAGGGCGTTATGCGTCGCGTTTGAACTCATCCTGTGCGTTCGTACGCACACAGATTTCTCGTTCAACAGAAAAGGAAACCAGGACAAGAGTGTGGGAAGGGTGGGAAGCCGGCATCATGGCTTTCCATGCTTTCCATACTCTGTCATTTCCATGGCCTGCTTTTCGCTCGGCAATGCTGGATAAGCCGCTACGCCACTTAATTGAATGCGCCGCACCCGCCACGAAAACGCTTATTGTGATCGGTTGTCGATGCGTGTATTGGCGTCATTCCAGAAGTGCGCCCGGAGCCTATGGCGCTTGCCGGCAGAGATCCTGAAATCGTGCCTGGCCGGGACTGAAGGTCTTGTGCCATTCACGCCCTGGGCTTCTCTCGCTGAAGGTAGATGAGGCGCCCGGATTGCATTGCCTAGAGCTCGCGGATCGCCGTCACCGGATCCACCCGCGTCGCTCGCTGTGCCGGAAGATAGCACGCCAGCAAAGACATCCCCGTGAGCAGAATCAGCACGGCAAAGATCGTCACTGGGTCATTGGCGCCGATGCCGTACAGCAGACCGGCGATGACGCGGGTCAGCCCGAACGAAAGAGCCAGTCCCAGCGCCAGCCCAATTGCCGTCAGCCGCATTCCCTGTAGCAGCACCAGCCTCATCAAATCCGCTCGCGAAGCCCCCAAAGCTACGCGGATGCCGATCTCGTGCGTCCTGAGCTCGGTGCGGTATGCCATCACGCCATAAATGCCCGTGGCCGCCAGAACCAGCGCGATGACCGCGAATATCCCCGCGAACGTACTCTGCATGACGACAAAGGTACTCGCGATCGCGGTGGTCTCCCTCATCGTGCGCACGTCATAAACCGGGAGCCGGCTGTCAACCTCCTGGATCGCGCGCTCGGCCGCCTGCAGCAGATCCGCCGGATTGCCCATGGTCTTCATTTGCACGATGAGTTCCGGGCCCGGTTGCTGATAATAGCTTATATAGATCATGGGCCCGGACCGCTCACTCATCATCAGGTGCTTCGAGTTCTTCACCACGCCAACCACCGTGAACAGGTTGCTCAATATGCTCAGATTTTTCCCTATCGGATCCTGCCCCGGCCAGTACCGGTTCGCCGCTGTCTGGTCCACGATCAGCACGCGCGGCGCTTTCTCATTGTCGTTCTGCGTAAAGTCGCGCCCTTCCAGAATGGGTATCCCCATGGTCTCGAAGTACCGCGGCGATACATCCGCTCTCCCTACTTCGAGCGATTCATGCGGCCGTGGCGCATATCCTTCCGGATACGCGTCCTCCGTCTTTCGCGTCAGCGCCAGCGGTACCCAGTCGGTAAGCGAGGCCACGGTCACGCCGGGCAACGCCTCCACGCGCTGGAGAATTTTGTCGCGGATCAACCGC
This sequence comes from uncultured Acidobacteriaceae bacterium, assembly GCA_963788515.1. Lineage (GTDB taxonomy): Bacteria > Acidobacteriota > Terriglobia > Terriglobales > Acidobacteriaceae > PALSA-350. Next base: position 450,919 of record CAWBGZ010000008.1, on the reverse strand, counting down.
CTTTGGTCATTCGGATAGCCGGAGATGTTCAATCCCACGGACGCGGTCAAAACATGATCTTGCTCAAATCCCGGATCTGCATGGGCAATGTTCCTGAGCGTGCGCAAAAACAGTCCGGAGCTAACCAGCAGAGCGAGCGAGAGCGCCACCTGGGCCGCCACCAGGCCGCTAAGCAGCCGCCGATTGTGCTTGCTGCCCGATACGCTTGCCGATTCCTCCTTGAGCACCTCCGCCGCCGGCACCTGCGACGACCGCCAGGCCGGAAATGCCCCGCACAGCAGGCTGGCCAGAACTGCCAGTGCCACCATTGCGATCACAACGCCGGGATCGACCATGCCGTTTATCGCGATTGGGATCGCGTTCGCCGGAAGGAACAGTGCGAGTGTCTTCGCCGTCCACAGAGTCAAGAACAACGCCGCCGCTCCCGCGCAGAGGGCAAGAATCACGCCTTCGAGCATCATCTGCCGGACAACGCGCACGCGACCTGCACCCAGCGACTGCCGGATTGCGATTTCGCGCCGCCGCGACACAAACCGCACCAGTGTCAGCGTGGCCACATTGGCGCATGTCAGCAGCAGCACCATCGCCGCAATGGCCAGCAGGATGGGGAGCGTACTCGCCATATATCCGTTCGCGCCGAACGGCGACCGCCACATCGGATCCAGCGTGATCGTGTTCGTGCCCAGGTGATCGTTAGGATACGCCGCCACAATCCGCCGCATGATGGTCTCAAGATCCTGGTTTGCCTGCTCGCGGCTCACGCCCGGCCGCAGCCTTCCCAGCACGTTCAGCCAATTCCCGCTGCGCTCGGTCGTCCGCCAACCGCCCGTTCCGAGCGGATCGAGCGTGATCCACATATCGTGCCGCAGTCCCGGCGCCGCACCGACGAAACCCTTCGGCGCGACGCCGATCACCGTCACCGGGTGGTGAGCAATCTCCAGCGGCTTACCCACAATCCCGGGGTCACCCGCAAAATGCGTCTTCCAGAGCGAGTAGCTGAGAATGACGTACGGAATGCTTCGCCCTGCAGCCTCTTCTTCCGGACGGAAAAAACGCCCGTAGAGGGGCTTCACGCCGAGCACATCGAAGTAATTCGCAGTCACGTTGGCAACATAGATCCGTTCCGGCTTGGCTCCGCCGGTCAACGCAAGCCAATCGTGGTGATACCCGATGATTCCCTCGAAGCTGTGATTCTGGTCCCGCAGATCGCGGTAATCGAGATATGAGAATGGCGGAGTCGGCGAGCTATTCCACTGCCCGCGCATCACGCTTACCAGCGAGCTCGTATCTCGCGCTCCCGGTATCGGGTGCAGCATCGTCCCGTCAATCCAACTGAACACCGTGCCGTTGGCGCAAATGGCCACTGCCAACATCACCGTAGCCGCGACCGTGTATGCCGGATTCTTGCGAAGTCGCCGCAAGGCAAAACCAACATCCTGAACGAATGTTTCCAGAAAATGTATTCCGCGTTCTTCACGGCAATCTTCCTTGATCTGTTCTTGACCTCCAAAATGGAGGCGGGCGCGTCGACACGCTTCTTTGTGGGTCATGCCCGCCGCGATGTATTTTTCGACCTCGTGATCGAAATGAAAGCGAAGTTCCTCGTCTAACTCTGCATTCATGGTGTCGCGGCGAAACAGGGCACGTAGGCGATATCGAAGATCGTTGAGCATAGCAGTGCCTCACACACTCTCGAGAACTTGGGCAACGGCAATCGCCAGCTTTTGCCAGCTTTCCGTTTCAACTTCGAGCTGTTTTTGACCACTACGGGTCAGGTCATAGTATTTTGCCCGGCGATTGTTTTCTGATGTACCCCATTTGGGCTTGATCCACCCGCGCCGCTCCAACCGATGGAGTGCCGGATATAACGAACCCTGTTGTATATGCAGCACATCGCTTGAAAGCTGCTGCACCCGTTCGGAAATCGCCCATCCATGCTGCGGCCCCAGAGCTAAGGTCCTGAGAATAAGGAGGTCGAGAGTCCCTTGTGGAAGCTCAATGCGGTTTGGGAGCATAGTTTTTTTTGTTCCCCTTATGCTTCTACAGGGAACAATACATGACTTCATGTCGAAGTGCAAGGGGAGAGAAGTGCCTGAACTGGTCACGGAACACAACCTGTGAACTGCAGGCCAGTGTTGCACCGACCGGAGATGGGGGTCAGGAGATGGGGGTCAGACGAAACAACTTCCTATCTCACGCTGAAGATTGGGGATTATTTCATCTGGCACGCATCTCCCAGGTTTCTTCTCGCCAAAGTCTTCACGGCAGTCGGCTCTAGACGGAACGATCGCTCTTCTGCGACAGGGTTTTGCGTGCCTTCTCCATCCAGTGACGCAAATTGTTCTGATTCATCCGGCCTTGATATCATCAGCGGGGTTTCGCAAGGGCTTTAATAACCGCCCCTGCTACCCTGTGTGGGCATGTGGAAGCAGGGGGAAGCCCTCGGAATCGCGCTTATCATCGCCGTCATGGGGTTCGCCTTGTGGCTTGCCCTCCATCCCCATTCTCCCGGATGGTCGATCGGCGCGTTCGGCCTAATAGCTTTTATTGCCAGTTACCGGATGCAGTCCTCCATGTGGGAAAAGCTCGCGTGGATTTTCGTTTTAGCAGCATTTCTCAAGCTGGAGTTCCCGGCAATCAACGCAAACGATGCAGAAAACACTGCCACTAAGAACGCACAAAACTTACAGTTTCAGACCATCATCGACGAACTGAAAGAACAACTCGCCGCTAGCCAAACCCAACTCGCCACAAGCGCAACGCAATACCAAACCACCATCGCACAAGTGAACCAAACCTTAAAGACAACCCAGAAAGCCGCCAACTATGCGAACGAAAGTGTTCGCGCTCTGACGGGTGGAGATTCTTATTTAGAGGTCGATTTCACTTGGCCCTTTTGGGTGAACAAACCCCCGCCCGGAGAGATCGGGTTCACTGTCAAAAGCGCGGGCAAATATCCGCTCTGGGATGTCAACGTCGATTGGCAGGAAGGCGACCCCTTAGAGGCCTGCAAGAAGGGAATAGTACGCAATTCCCTCTCCATCGGCACGGTCTCTAATACATACGCCAAACCACTGGGACCGCTCGTTTCCCCGGACCCCGCGAAGGACAACGTCTATTGGTTTTGGGTTTTCTCCCGCAATCAACCTAGTGTGGTGACTATCCACATTTGATACAACCGGGAACTTCGACATTGGGAGTCCAGCGTTAGCAACTTTCGCGGGACCAATGACCCGAAACACTCGCGCAAGGTTTTGTACGAACGACCCATGGGAGAAATTGCTCCCATTCTTCCCATCCCGCCAGATTAGAGCCCGCATCTTCCACTGACGCGCTCCACGTCACTTGGTCCAACGGCCGGCAAATCGGACAATAGCCGGTTTCTCGGCCACCTGGCTCATCAAGAATGGCCAGCAGGTCGGGTGCGGTGAGCTTACTCTCCGCGCGGAGGTCAACCTTGAAATTTCAGAAGCGCAATGGCCGACCTGGAACTCGGATACTGCCCTCGTTGATGTTCTCGCGATGCTACTGAAACTGATCGACGAGCATGATGTCGCCGGTTGCATCGCCAGCTTGTGAATAGAGTATCCAGCGACCGTCGGGAGAGACCGACAGCCCGGTGCCGAAGTCCGTGTCGACTTCAAAGATTGTCCGTATCTGCTTGGTGGCGAAATCAAAATACCGGAGAGATCTGGGCGCCTCGGCAGGAACAAAATAGACGCCGCCGGGGGAAAGGCCCCAGAGGCCGCAGTTGTTCAGGCGAGGCAACCCAACCACCTCCGACTCCGCACCGGGCTGCCCCGGCAGAGGGGCTCTCTTCAGAATCGATTTGTCCTGTCGACTTGCAAAATATACCGTCTTCCCATCGAACGACTCCTGCGGATTGTATCCGTCGATATCTTTGGAGAGCAGGACGGCATCTCCACCCGAGGCGGGACAGCGATAGACTCCCTCCTTGCCAGGTTCTTCCGACCTGAAATAGATCCACTTTCCATCGCGAGACCAGGAAGGTCGAATCAGGTCGGAGATATTTGTGGCCAGCTTTCTAGGCTTCCTTTCGGCTACGTCGGCCACATATATTTCCCAGTGATCCCGGGGAAGCGAGTCAAACACTATCCTGCCCCCGTCCGGCGACCATTGGGGGCTACCACTCTCAGCATGGGGACCCGAGATTTGCACCAGGTTGCTGCCATCCTCGTTGCTCATCCAAACACCCGGCATGCCCGAACGAAAAGACGCAAAAACGATGCGCTTCTCGTCTGGAGAGTATTGAGCGTCCCACTGCGTCTGGGAGGAAGGAAGAGGGTCCACGGCCGAAGAATCCGGGTGAAGAAGATCTCGACGCCGGATGTTTAAGTTAATGAAAAGCGAGGCGTAGGCAAGTTTGTCGCTCCTCGGGGAAACGGTGGGCTGCAGCGCGTTGCCTCCTGCGAAGGTGAGTTGTTTCGTCGATCCATTGGCGAGAGCAATTTCGCCGAGCTCGGATGTATACGAGGAATAGATGAGTTTCTGGTCGTCAGCCGACCACGTTAACCCGCTTGGATAAAAATCCCGAAATGGTGAGATCTCCTTCGGCTGGCCACCCCGAATCAGTAAGGAATACAGAACGGATCCGTCGGCCCCACCTCGAAAACACCAGTATGCGAGATACTCGCCGTTGTGTGAGAATGCCGGCAAACCTTCATCAACGCACATTGGACTCAATGGAATCTGCGTGGTCTCCAGTGTTTCCGTTGAGAGGAGATAGACCCTTGAATGTTCCTCTCTTGGCGGCACATCGGCGAAGGCGATCCACTTGCCGTCCGGCGACCAGTTGATAAGAGCGACGTTCGCGCCGCCTATGAAAGCGTAGTTAGTCGAAGGTATTCGGGTGGAGCGCAATTTCCTTTCCGGGCCGCCAAGCGCGGGGACAACATAAATTCCGGTGTCGGCGCCGGCCATGCGGAAAAAGGCGATCTGCACGCCGTCAGGGGACCAGGTTGGACTAACCCACTCCGAAGGATGCTGGGTCAAACGTAGAAGAGTTTCGCTCCCAAAGGCCTTCACGTATAAGTCAAAGCCCTTCGCCCCGCCCTTTGGATCGCCGTTCCATGCGAAAGCGATTCTGGAGCCATCGGGAGAGAAAGCCGGAGAAGTCGCCTGTCCAGGCAGAGCCGTGAAAGGGATGGCAGTTAGGTTTGCCTGCTCCTGCGAGTGGTGGGGGCGAAGCCATCGATAGATACCGACCGCACCAATGGCGATGGCCGCAATGGCGAATATTCCCAGCCCGATCTTCAAGAGTTTAGGAGAGGTTGGCGCGCGCTTAGGCTCGATTGACGCAATCGCTTCTTCCACACCGGCAACCGCATCCCCGGATCGTGGAGTTAACGGCTGGTGAGCGGGCGGACGCTGACTTCTCCGCAGGTCCACAACCATCTCCCGCATGGACTGGTATCGCTCCGCCGGACTTTTCTCCAAGGCCTTTTCGACGACGTTTCTGTAGGCCTCGGGGACTTCTTCGCTCAACGGCGGCAGTTCGCCGTGGATGATCGTTTTCAGGACCTCGAGGTCCGTCCGGCCGCCAAATGGGCGCTTGCCTGACAGCATCTCGTAGAGCACGACAGCAAACGAAAAGATGTCGCTGCGCGAATCGAGCGGCTGGCCTGAGGCCTGCTCCGGCGACATATAGGCGATCGTGCCGAGGATCAACCCTGGGCGCGTTGGGCCATCCGGCGAGTTTGCCGCGAGATCGATGGCGCCGTTCTCGGCAAGCTTGGCCACGCCGAAGTCGGCCAGCTTGGCGTAGCCGTTTCTGGCGACCAGAATATTCATGGGCTTGATGTCGCGGTGCAGGATACCCGCCTGATGCGCGGCGGCCAGGCCGTCGGCTACGCCGGTCAACAACTCGGCGACCTCCTTCGGCGTCCTCCGCTTGTCCTTGACCCAGTCCTTCAGCGTCCCGCCGTCGACATATTCCGTGACCAGGTACTGCCGGCCTTCGAATTCACCGATGTCATGCACGCTAACGATGTGCGGATGATTGAGAGAAGAGGCCATCTGCGCCTCCCGCTGAAAACGGCGGCGGGCCTTGGCGTCGGCGAGATTGTCGGAGAGGAACTTGATCGCGACGTGGCGGCCGAGTTTGGTATCGAGTGCGAGCCAAACAGTGCTCATGCCGCCCTCCCCCAGCTTCGACTCGATGCGGTATTGCCCTATCTCCAGCCCTGCGGGGAACTGGACCGCCGCAGTGACCGCAGCGTCCGGCGGAGGATTGCTGTCCGCGATTACGGCCACCGGTTGCTGCAGGAATCCGCCCATGCGCTCTTCCCAGGAGAGCGCATCCGCCACTTCGCGGCGCAAGTCCTCATCCCCGGCGCAGGCGGAGTGTAGGTAGGCTTCGCGTTCCGCCGCCGGCATTCGGCGAGCGGTCGCCAGTATCTCCATGACCCTTTCGTCTTCTTCGTGGCTGCTGCTCGTCATCAATTTCTTGTCAGGGCTTCCCAGTCAGCCGTTCGAAGAGCCAGCGGCGGGCCCGGTACCACTCCCGCTGCATCGTATGCAACGTAATACCCAAGGCATCGGCGGTCTCCTGATCGGTTGACCCGAGGAAGAACTTGAGTTCCACCAGGGCCCGTCTCGAGGGCGATTCCCGCTCCAGATCGTTAAGCAGCTCGTCAACCTCAATCACCAGCTGCGACGGGGTGTGAGTACCGAAGAAGCGCTCCGGAAGTCCTTCCATGGGTAGAAACAGAATGTCGGGCCGGGTCCGCGCGTGGTCAATCAGATAACGGCGCATCACCCTGGCCGATATCGCGAGGAAATGACCTCGATCCTGCCAATCCAGGTCCTTTGACTTTGCCAGGCGAAGGAATGCCTCGTTCACCAGCACAGTTGGCTGGAGGGAATTGCCGCGACGCTCGCGGCGGAAACAGCGTTCGGCAATCTGGTGCATCTCCGGCGTCAGGAGCTCGAACAACCTGCCTTCCACGTGCAGGTCGCCGGTTCGCCATTGCTGCAGCAACTGCGTGATTTCGCCCGGATCGGGTGCCATGTCGTGCCCACTTCCAGATGCGCCATTATAGGCACAAGTTCCATCGAGTTGCGGACCGAGTAACGGTGCGTCCTCCTGCCGGGAAATATTTCTTTGTGGATATGCGGGACGATATGCGGGACAGACCGGAGTAACTCCCGTAGCATAAATTAGGGGTTACTCCGCAGTGTGTCGGAGATAGAATTTTGCACACTATATGTTGTAGCCGAACGATGGATCTTGGGCTGCATATTGCGGTTCACGCACCAAAAAAATCATTTCTCCGACACACTGTCCGTCCGTCCCGCTTTTCCCAGGGACGACCATTCGGGCCAGCCGACTCATGCAGGCAAAATACCACGAGCTCCGGTGAATGGGTGCGCTGTCACCGGATGGCTCCCTAGAGTACTCTTGAACCTGAGAATTTCTAATCTACGCTTTTTCTCGGGGAACTCGACTTCCATGCTCGACTGGTCTCGGTTGAAGAGCTACCAAAACACCAAATTCAAGAGTTTCGAGGAATTGTGTTACCGATGAGGACGATGAGGGACAGACGAAACGTACCCCCGTCAAGACCGGCTCCTCTCCAGTGTCGGGTTCTTCACTCATGGGGTACCGTTCGTCTGTCCCGGACGGGGAGTATCGGGGACGGGTAGCGTTGGGCTCCCGTCTCGGTGTCCTGAATAAAAGCTAACGAGTGGTTTGGGCCGGTATTGATAGGGTCGCCCTCAAACTGGGCAAGTGTGGGAGCCCAGATTTAACGATCAGGAAAGTGACAAAGCCGGTGATAAAGCTGATGGACGGCATAAGCTAGTCTTGCACCGAAATTGGGGTGCCCCAGATCTCGGTCTTGAGACCTGGAAAAGCACGAATGAGGGGTTTCGGATGGATCTCGGACTCAAAGACAAACTCATCGTCGTCACCGGCGGCGGTGCCGGCATCGGCGCCGGCATCACCCGTGCCTGCCTCGACGAGGGCGCGCGCGTCGTGGTGCTCGGCCGCCGCTCACCGAACGTGCAAATTTTTATGGCCGAAATGGAATCCGCCGCCCTGAATTGCACTCTCATCGAGGCACACCTCGAAGACACCGCCCGCTGCCAATCCGCCATCGCCGAAATCCAGGAGCAACACGGCGACATCTACGGCCTGGTCAACAATGCCGGCGTCAACGACGGCGCCGGCCTGGAGAATGGCAGCGTCGCGCGATTCGTCGAGAGCCTGAACAAGAACCTTATCCACTGCTACGCGCTCGCCCATTTCGCGCTGCCTTCGCTCAAGCGCACTCAAGGCTCCATCGTGAACATCAGCTCCAAGGTTGCGCTCACCGGCCAGGGCAACACCTCCGGCTATGCCGCCAGCAAAGGTGCGCAGCTCGCGCTGACCCGCGAGTGGGCCGCGGAGTTGCTCTCCTACAAAATCCGCGTCAACGCCGTGCTTCCGGCTGAAGTCATGACGCCCCTCTACCGACGCTGGCTCGATACCCTCGGGGATCCCGACGCCGAATTGAAGCGCATCACGGACAAGATTCCCCTTGGCCATCGCATGACGTTGTCGTCGGAAATCGCCGCGGCTACTGTCTTCCTGCTTTCGCCCACCCAGTCCGCACACACCACCGGACAGCACCTGATCGTCGACGGTGGCTATGTCCACCTCGATCGCGCCCTGACCTGACTCGAACGCAGATCTGCGTTCTGCGGGCCATTCGGTGAGCTCGCGAGGGTTATACGGGATTGGGTTCCGAATCATTTTTCAGCAGAACACCAGAGCCCGCGCGGGTCCGCCTTCTGCCATCCGGGAAGGCTGTTTGCAGCGATTCGCGCGCCCTCTCGGTTCGTCTCATGAGGAGTAAAGACGTTTCCCTAACCCGGGAGGAATCTGCGCAGGGTGAGAGATGCGGGGAGATGCGGTGGAGATGCGGGACGAAATAACCCCACAAATCCGCGTCAACCCGTCAGAGCCAAGCATTCCTGAGCTTTCCTTAACATTTCCCAATGAATAGCGTTCATCCATTCGATCAGGGGACGCCACAACCAACCCAACCACAAATCGTTTCCGCAAACCAGTCCCGAAGGGACGGAAGAACCCAGAGCCCGGCACGGAAGTGCCGGGAAAGGAAACCAACAGAAGCCGAGTCCCCGTCAGGGGACGCCACAACCAACCCGACCACAACTTTTTCCGAAAACTAGTCCCAAAAGATGCGGGGAGGTCGGTTTTTTCGGGGACGGGTTGGACTGCACCCCTAAGCTGAGACACGCCGGAACCCTTCTCGGGGACGGACGAACCCTTCTCGGGGACACAACCTTTCACAGGTTCCCTTCACCTAAGTTCTGTCACAGGCTTCGAACTAGATCACGGGACCGATGTGCACAACTCGACCGGAACATCAGAATATGTGCCTGGCTGGATCGCCGAGGGCCATCCGGGCCACTCAGGCGGCTCCCGTCACGAATTGCCTGAAGTGAACGGCATCCCTCATTTCGTCGAACACATGGTCTTCAAAGGAACGCACTCGCGCTCGGCCAAGCTGATTGCGCGTGAGGTCGAGATGCCATCGGCGGCAACTGGACGCAATCACGGGCAAAGAGACTATCTGCTTCAACCTCAAGGTTCTCGATCAGCATGTCCCCACGGCGCTCGACGTTGTCTCCGACCTGGTGTTGAACCCGGTCTTCAAACCCCTTTTTCACGGGAACTTGAGCATTTACCGGGAACTCCTTTAAATCCCGGCTCATGCTATTGCAAAAAGACAACTTTCCCAGTGGAAATATAATCGTTTGCGTGCTGGCAGGCGGCGGCCAAAATGAAACCTGCAAACCTTGGAGATCGACCACCCAATAAAGCAAGATCGGGTAGGGCGATGCATATTTCGCACCGGCCGTATCTGGAAATCGGTTTACTCCTGTGCGCAGTCTTGTATACGCAAAACAGCGGTGGGGGGTCCAAACGCTCGCCCCCGGCATCTTCCCCTCAGGTTCAGGAGACCGCGCAGCCAACCATTCCTATGCTCGATGAAGGAAAGGGGCTCATTCACCTCGATGTCTCCGTGACGAAAGCAGATGGAGAGCCGGTATCCGGTTTGAGTCGCGAGGATTTTGAGTTGCTGGATGAAGGTCTCCCCCAAAAGATTCTTTCGTTTCACGCGTTCAGTGGACACTCCGCCGGGCCCGAGCCGCCGGTGCAGGTCATCTTGTTCCTTGACACGCTATGCAGGGTCTACCCGTACTGCATGTCGAAAGCGGATGCGTTGCGTGCGCAAGCTGGAATTGAGGCATTCGTGGGACAGGATAACGGCCACCTACATCAGCCGGTTTCCATTTTCGGAATATCAGACGATGGTTTGTGGACCGTACCCCATCACGATTCGACGGACGGAAATTCGCTTGCCTCGGATCTGTCTTCCAGCAAGAGGATCGTCTTGAATCGCCGACCTGACGCACTGCGCGCGCTCGCCTTCATTGCGACTGCACAGAGGCGAAAACGCGGCCGTAAGGTGATGCTTTGGATAGGCCCGGTTTGCGGCAAGGGAACCGGCATATTTCCGGCGGATCGCAATGAAGGACAGAGAACATTCGATCCGATTTACTGGTTCACCACACTGTTCCGCGAGGCTCGGATGTCAATTGATGAGCTCGCGGTTGATCAAGGGGTCCCTTGCGCGCCCGGTTATCAGCTCTACTTGAACCTGCCACGAACGGTACACGATGCAAACGACCGGTTTCTGTACAAGAAGGTTCTTGCGATTCAAAGCGGCGGGAGCGTCGCGAATGACACCAGCTACCTTGTAGCGGAGATGAATCGTTGCCTGAGTGGAGCTCTGAATTTCTATACCCTTTCTTTCGACCCTCCCGTCGCTGTTCAACGTCACGAGTACCACAGTCTGCAAGTGCGCGTAGACAAGCCGGGGTTGGTCGCGCACACGAACACCGGCTACTACGACGAGCCCTTCTACTCTGACCAGCCGAATCCCGCTGTTCAACGCGTGACGGTGGAACAGTTGGATCAGCTCCTGAGCGAAACAAACAGCCGCGAAATAGACGGACGCGCAGAAAGGCTTTCCAAGCTCGAATTGACCGAGCGCCTCAGTCTTGCCGATCTCTCCGCTTTGACTGCGGATTTCCGAAACAGGAATTTGCAACAAGCCCTGGTTGCCGTGGCGGATTTGTCAGCGTTTCTCGGGCCGCCGCCGGCTGAAATCCCGAACCAGGCCCCCCCGGACGCAGCTGCAAAGCAACACATGCTGGTTCAGGTGAAAGACTATCTCGAAAGGACGATTTCGAAGTTGCCGGACTTCTATGCGACGAGGACGACGGTTCGCTATGAAGAGATGCCGGGGCTCGACAATGGCAAGAGCAGCGCCGGGAGCCACCCCATGCGGGTTGTGGAACTGTCGAAAGCGAGAGTCCTTTACCGCGACGGAGACGAAGTTGTGGAATCGCAGGGCTCTGAGCGCAACGTTTCGAGCGACGGACGCCTGACAACCCACGGCACGTTCGGTCCCATCCTGGCCGACGTGCGGCGCGCCGTGGAAGCCCCGGGTCGCATGAAGTGGGTGCGCTGGGACAGTGGTCCGGAGGGGAGGCGCGGGGTCTTTGAGTTCGAGGTTTCGGCAGCGGAGTCTGCGTATTTCGAAGGCGGCTGTTGTCTTCCCGATGCGGACGGAGAGAATTCGTTTCGAATCCAAGCCGGATATCGTGGAGAGATTGCGATCAACCCCGAGGACGGCACAATCTTTCGATTGCAACAGCAGTTCGATATGCAGGAATATGTGCCTGTGGACCAAGACGAGGTCCTGATCGACTACGGTCCGGTCAAAATCGGCGGGAAGACGTATTTCTGCCCCGCAAGAAGTGTGTCGCTCGCGAGAGGACGGTCGATCATCTCCCTGAAAGAGTGGGATCAAAGCTTTCTGAGCTACGGCCCCTATTCCACGAAGATGAATGACATGCGTTTTTCGAACTACCATGTGTTCCGGGCGGAGTCTCGCATGTTGCCCGGTTTCAAACCGGACGAATGACCGGCGTCCACCAGAGCGCTGGCGTGAACGTGTGCCTACAAGCGACATTGGTCGACCAAACTTCGAGAGACAAGGCGACTTGATACCAGAGCGTCTAAGAGTGCGCTGCTCCCCCAGCGAGCGTGAGATTGCCGAGTTGCGACGGAAGATGGCTAAATAGGGCGCGCGGTTCCTCGGGAGACGAAAATCCCGTGTTCTCCCTCGGCAGAGATCACAATTGCCAACCGCCTGCAAAGTCGGGATCATCGATAAGTTGCATGATGATCGCCTGGTAAACAGATGAAGTTACTCAAAACCCCGTCCGGGCGCGTCGGTTGATCTACCCTCCGGACAAGACCGCTCGCAACTACCTGTCCACGCTGAGGCATTGCCGCAGGTCTTCGCGATGATACAAGCCCGGACCTGTCACTTGTGCCAGTTGCCATCGCGAACGCGGAGTCCCTAGCCTGCGAACGCGCCCCAGTAAGGACCCTCAGGGCCGAGAGTAAAGTCAGTCCGCCGCTCAACGCGATGCACACGGCATTCGCGGGCCCGTGCGCTGCCCACGAGGGGCACAGCGATAAAGAGACACAGGAGAGCACCATGGCAAACCCGGACAACAAAGGCGGAACACCAAATGTGTTGCCCCGGCCCGATTTTCATTTTCCCGGCGAAATCGGCCGGACCTATCTCGACTCCGACCCCGCCCAATTCCCAAAGCCTGTGCAGGCGCCCGAAGGCGCGCCAAACATCCTTCTCGTCCTCATCGACGACTGCGGTTTTGGCGAGTTCGGCACCTTCGGCGGAGGCATCCCGTCACCCACTATGGACCGCCTCGCCGCCGAAGGCCTTCGCTACAACTGCTTCCACACCACCTCCCTCTGCAGCCCCACGCGGGCCGCACTCATTACCGGACGCAATCATCACTCCGCCGCATTCGCCGGCATCACCGAGATTGCTACCGGCTACGACGGTTACACGTGCATTCTGCCGAAAAGCTGCGGCACCGTCGGTGAAGTCCTCCGCCAGAACGGATACATGACCGCCTGGATCGGCAAGAACCACAACACTCCGACATGGGAGACGAGCGCCGCCGGGCCTTTCGACCACTGGGCCAACGGACTCGGCTTCGACTACTTCTATGGCTTCAACGCCGGGGACATGAACCACTGGGACCCCATCCTCTATGAGAACCGAAATCTCGTCCCGCGCTCCAAGGATCCCAACTACCACCTCACCACCGATATCGCCGACAAATCCATCGCATGGGTGCGACAGGCCAGTAGCATCTCACCCAACCGTCCCTTCTTCCTCTATGTCGCTCCCGGAGCCACCCACGCCCCACACCACACCCCAAAAGAATGGGTCGATAAGTTCAAAGGCAAGTTTGATGAAGGCTGGGACGTTTATCGCGAGCAAACCCTCGAGCGGCAGAAGAAACTCGGCGTCATTCCCCAGGACACACAACTCACGGTTCGTTCCAAGGGCCTGCCTGCATGGGACTCACTCAACGCTGACCAGAAGCGCCTCTATGCGCGCATGATGGAGGTCTTCGCCGGCTACGGCGCCCAGTGCGACTACGAACTCGGTCGCGTTGTCGATGCCGTCAAGCAACTCCCTGGCAGCGACAACACCATCATCGTCTACATCGCCGGGGATAACGGAGCCAGCGCCGAAGGCGGCCTCGAAGGCTCCCTTTGCGAAAACCTCTTCTTCAACGGCATCTCGGAAAAATGGCAGGACAACATCAAAGCCATCGATGAACTCGGCGGCCCCAAGCACTTCAACCACTTCCCAGCCTCCTGGGCGCATGCCATGAACGCGCCCTTCCAGTGGACTAAGCAGGTCGCCAGCCACTTCGGCGGCACCCGCAACCCCATGATTGTCTCCTGGCCCGCGCGCATCAAGGACAAAGGAGGTCTGCGCTCGCAGTTCCTCCACATCATCGACATCGTCCCTACCCTCTACGAACTTTGCGGCATCACCGCGCCCCGCGAACTAAACGGAGTGCAGCAGAAGCCGATTGAAGGTACCAGCTTCGCCTTCACCTTTGACGACGCCCAAGCGCCCAGCCATCGCAAGACGCAATACTTCGAACTCGGCTGCAACCGCGGCCTCTATCACGAAGGATGGATGGCCTCATCACCCTCCTTTGTCCCCTGGAACCCAAATCGCGGCGACTGGGATCCCGATAAGGCCCCATGGGAGCTCTACAAAGTCGACGAGGACTTCTCGCAGGCAAACGACCTCGCCGAAAAGAACCCCGCGAAACTCAGAGAGCTGCAGGACCTCTGGTGGGTCGAAGCGGCAAAATACAACGTCCTCCCGATCGACTGGCGCGGCGTCATCCGCATGAACTCAGAACTCATGGGTCGTCCCAGCCTCACCGCCGGGCGCACTACGATGACGTACTATCCCGGCACCATTGGCCTTCCCGACGCCGCCTCTCCTCCGATGACCAACAAGTCCTGGACCATTACTGCCGACATCGAACTCACCGACGACAAGACCAGCGGCATGGTAGTCACGCACGGTGGGCTCGAAGGCGGCTATGGCCTCTACCTCCGCGACAACAAGCCGACCTTCGTCTATAACTTCCTCTCCATCGACCGCTCCACATTCAACGCGACGGATCCTTTACCAAAGGTCAAAACAAAACTCGTAGTCGACTTCGTCTACGACGGCGGCGGCATGGGCAAGGGAGGCAAGATCACCATGTCAGCCAATGGCAAAAAGATCGCCGAAGGCCGCCTCGAAAAAACCATCCCCATCCAGTTCTCTCTCGGCGAAGGTCTGGACATAGGCTGCGATATAGGCTCCCCAATCGACTTCACCTACGAGATGCCGTTTGTCTTCACCGGCAAGATCGACAAGGTCACCATCGAACTCAAACCCGAGGCATCCAACAAGAAGTCAGCACCGTAACGGACGGCCAAAACTTGGTTTGTCTATGCTCACCTCTGGCGGCGATAACAGGCCAATGCGCTCATCGAGGCGTTTCAGATGGCGCCAGGTTGACGGAAAACCAGCTTCCCTTAGGAATGCTCAGAAAGTCGGATTTTCTATCGGTAACTTCCCCGTGGCCGCGTAACGATACGTTCTCCGTTGCAAAAGTGTAGAGACACTGGGATGGCGTTCACGATGTTCTTCCTTGAAACCGCGATAGGCTATTCAGAAGCGTGGCGGCCGAGCGAAATCGAGCTTGTGAAGTGAGTCAGTTTAAGACCGTCGAGATCAGACGGGAGAACAAGAACATGAAAAAGACCTTACTCATTGGACTATCAGCATGTGCCTTCAGCAGCGCATTTCTAACCGGCTGCTCCAACAAGAACGACACCATCTCCCAGGCCGAGAAAACGGATAAAGACCGCCCCAGCATTGCGGAAACCAAAGCCATCGCGGAGGAGGGATTCATTTACGGTCTGCCGATCGTGATGAACTATGCGGTCATGTATGCGTACGCCGTTGACCACAATTCCGGCCAGTTCAAAGCGCCCTTCAACCAGATACTCAACGAAGCGCGCGTCTTTACCTATAAAGACACGGCCATCATCTCGCCCAACAGCGACACGCCTTACTCAATGGCTTGGCTCGATCTTCGGGCTGAGCCCATTGTGCTATCCGTCCCGGCCGTGCCCAAGAACCGTTACTACTCCGTGATGCTCTGCGACGGAAACACCTATAACTACGGTTATATCGGGAGTCGTGCCACCGGCAGCGAAGCTGGCAATTACATGGTGGTAGGGCCTGACTGGAACGGTGAAACCCCGCCGGGCATCAAGAAGGTATATAAGTCAGGAACGCAGTTCTCGGCGGCGGCTTACCGTACACAGCTCTTTAACGCGGCTGATATGCCGAACGTGGTCAAGATTCAAGCTGGTTACAAGGTGCAGCCCCTTTCCGCGTTCCTCCACAAGCCTGCACCGCTCGCAGCGCCGGCCATCGATTTTCCGAAGATCGATAAGGATATGGTCAAGACCGGTTTCTTCGACTATCTCGACTTTGCCCTCCAATTCGCGCCCACCACCCCGGATGAGAAGGACGTTCGCGCCAAGCTCGCTCGCATCGGCGTCGGCCCCGGCAAGACCTTCAACTTCAAAGACCTCGATGCCGAACACAAGGCTGAAGTGCTATTGGGTATGAAAGACGGCGAAGACAAAATAGCTGCCGCCATCGCCGGCATGGGTAAGGACATAAACGGCTGGCAGGTCGGTGGGCTCGCTGGGGGCGACCGCGCGTACTTCAACGGCAATTGGCTGAGACGCGCTGCAACTGCGAAGGCTGGCATCTACGCCAACGACCCCGCTGAAGCGATGTATCCCATGGCTGCTAAGGACGGCACTGGACAGCCCCTCGATGCCAGCAAGCACAACTACATTCTCACCTTCCCCAAAGGACAGCTTCCTCCGATCAATGCTTTCTGGTCGGTAACGATGTACGACAGTAAGACGCAGTTGCTGATCGAAAATCCGATCAATCGCTACCTGATCAACTCACCGATGTTGCCGCAGATGAAAAAGAATCCCGATGGTTCCCTGCCGATCTACATCCAGAACAAGACGCCGGGAAAGGTCAACGAATCCAATTGGCTCCCGGCTCCTGATGCTCCTTTTTACATGCTACTGCGGCTGTATTGGCCGAAGGAAACGCCGCCGTCCATCCTGCCGCCCGGTGCGGGCACCTGGAATCCTCCAGGTATCGTGGTCGCACAATAAGGAGAGTTGGTGCGGCTGGCCCAATAGGTACGTTCATCAGGCAGGCGGGTCAGTTGGTGCGAGATCGCCGATGCGGTATCGAATCGACGGCAGATTAGTACCGGAATCGGCTTCTCGGAAGTGATCGGTTAGGCGCCAAACGCGTCGTCGTTGAGGGGAATCATCCTTGGTCCGGCCTGGGTCTTGCTCTTGCGAATGGCTATCGTACTCGCCAGAACAAGGGGACCTCGGAGGGACAGGCGACTCGGAGCCACGGACAGAACGTACGCTAAAGCAATAGCGACGGCTACAAAATGATGGACCGACGTGCCATACAACCAGACCGAGAGCATCTTCGCACGGTGACTGAGTGCGGATCAAGCCCCGATCATTGACCGGGTGAGGTATGCCTGTCCAGGGTCTCACCGATACTTTCGAGCAACGCGTTCACTGGCCCATCGACGGCTTCCGTTTCCCGGAGAATGAGCACGTAGTGATCCATATAGACTGGGACCCCATTCAGCGGAACAGCCAGCGCCACCGCGATCACGGAAGCTTCGCTGTGTCCCTCAGCATTGACGAGATTTACGGTTGTGACGTAGAGGCCCAGATGGGCATCGGTCATCTTGTCAACGATGCATCCCTGATGTTGCGTCACCGCTGATTTGAGGCCGTAAAGAAACAAGTTCACTGTATCCGTAGTGGCATCACCCGCGGCGTGCGGCGCTTGAATGTACATCGGTAATTTACAGGCAACCTTCGCTTGGCCAGACGCGGCGCCAACCGTCAGAACCGCAAACAGCAAAGCAATCACTCTCACAGTGGCTCCCGGGACAGAATGCTCATGACCGCCCTTTGATCCTAGAGGAGGAGGTCGGTCCCCACCACGCACCAAAAGACGCAGTGGCTGTCCCCCTTTTATTTGTAATCTTCGCGGTTTCGGCTCCCTCAATCTGCAGACACGATCTCGCCTCGACAGTGGTACATCGACGGCTCGCCCTGTCGCAGGAGGTGTGTACTACGCAGGAACCTAGTCAAGCAATGGCAGCACCCGATTGGAAACATCGAAAATAGCAGAAGTGCTTGAATGCAAACAACTTGCCGCACGCGCTGGGAGTTTTGCGCGGTCTCCCGCAGTCAACTCCCGCGAGCTCTAGCTCCTCAGATGTGCACCGTTTTTGGTTCCCTGACACGAAAGATGCACTATGATCCCTGAAAAAGACCTTGTTCCTGTTCATTTTCTGTGAACAGAGAGTGGGAGAGGCAGGCCCCTTCCTGGTGAGGAAGACCAAACCCGCCCGAGGACTTCACCCAGCGACAACTGATCAATGGCGGGCGGATTGGCAAAAGATAGGGCATCTCCGGCGCTCGATTCAATTTCAAAGTAAAGGGAGGACAAACTATTGAAAACAACACTTCGTCCGGGCATGATCACAGGGCTCTTCTTGCTCTGTGCGCTATCTGCGACTGGTCAAACACAGGGCGCCGCACTCCGGTCTTCCGCCCTTCCGACCTCAAGTCAGAACGCGCTTGAGAACACAACAAATAAGTATGACTATGATTTCATTGCCAAGGACTACGTATGGAGCAATAAGCCGCTTAAATCAACTGCCGGCAAGGTTTGCCAGACCATGAAAGATCACGCCTTCTCCGAGACTCCTTATAGGATCAACGACGACCAGGACTGGAACAACTGCCTTAATACTCAGATCCGCAGTATTGGCTACTTGCGCTGGTTGAAGAACGGCGGCTTTAATCCCAACCGAAAAAACCGTACGAACGCTCAGGCGTATTTGAAGAAGTATTACCCCGTGGGTCCTTGGGGGACCTACTCCTTTGCCCAGCTGAGCCAGGCGGTAAAAGCCACAACAGGCAAAGCTATTATTCCCTAGCATTCTATCTGCCGCGATCATCGCTGCTGGTTGTGCGGGAGAAACGTGACACAGTTTCGGTGGAAGTTTCCGGACGGCCTTGCTTACGATTCGAAGACACACAGATCCCCAACTACGCGCAGAGCGGGATGGCGGGCGTAGTCGGGGTCGGTGAGTAACAGCAAGCGTTTATTCATGATTGTCCGCCAGCTGTCGTTCCATTTTGTCCGTTAAACAAATGCTTTCGGCACATACTGTGGCAAGTCGGCTTCGTCGAACCGGTGCGCCCGGTGCGTTTCGGAGCCGCTTTCAGGGTTTCTGGGCGCGCCGGAACGGGCTCCCCGATGAACTTACCTATAACGTTTCACGGGAGCTTCACATCCAGAGAGCAAACCCCTGCTCTGCAATTAACTTCCGGGTAGCCGTCCACCCGAAACGCCCCAAGGCTATCTAGTCAACCTCAATGCGTGACTCGCCCTGATTCGTTCGCGCCAACAGAAGCCTTAGCGTCCGTGTTTCCCCCGTGAACCGGCTGATTCATATACACTAACTGGCCTGCGACGAAGTAAGGCATGAACTTCATACCAGATGCCTACTGCCTCGTGCGTTGATAGAGTCACTTTATTTTGGTGACGACCGGTGGGGTCCAGGTTCCATTCAGTGCGCTCTCCTCGGGCCAATAGGCTCGGATGTAAAGAACGAAGTTCTCTTTAGGCGCGGGAAGCCAGTTAGCACGCTTGTCGGATTGGGGTGGAGTTGTTTGGACGTAGATTGTGAGCGAGCCGTCTGGTGCGGTGATGAGGGTCTTGTTCTTGGTGCCGACAGAATAGCGCTTAATCTCGTTGGGGGAGAAGAAATGATGTTGGTTGTAGAGAGTAAGCGACCAGAATCCCTTGACGGGTGAAAGTTGTCCGCTGGCAAAGGTCACGCTGTACTCATGACTCCCATTTAACTGCTCGCCGGTGCCGTCGGCGTCCTGGTAAAAATACTTGGTCTCGCGGACTGAGTTTACGAAGATGTTCGATTTGGCTACGGCAGTTCGGCTGTAATAATCGGTGCCGAACGCTGCGCCGTTGTTGATCGTGGTCCAGTGGTAGGGCAGCGAAAGTCCGCTGTTGTGAAACTGAAACAGTGGCGTAACGAGGTTCTTGTCGGCATCGACCGCCGATGCGACTAGAGCTCCATGGAGCTTCGGGTCCCGCGAGGCCGCATCGAGGATACTTTGCAGGTTGGCATAGAGAGCTTCCTCCCCGGGCAACGGTGGCACCTCTTTAAGGATCGCTCCGAGTTCGTCGAAGAACCTTTCAGGTTGCACCCATTTGGTTTCCTCGTCGCCAGTGGAGGTGTTTGGAAAACTCGGAACCTTCGTCCAGTCCTTGGTCTCCTGCCGTCCAGTAAACCTGCTGAGCGGATACATCAAAATCCCTGTCAAGAGTGGTCGGATCGCTTGGCGGTCCGCGGCCGTATCGTCCATGAACACGCGAGGGATAACAGCGCCGGGGTTGGTCAAGCGAGAATAGACCGAAACCATAAACGACATCCTGATTGGGGCAAGCTACCAGGCGTTCCCCCGGATCAATGTAGTCGTGCACCATGGAGAGCTGGTTCACCGGAGCCACCGGCACAATCCCGCCCATCAACCCGGGTTCGGGAAGCTTGGACAGAATGAGCTTGCGATTATGCATGTTCGCTAGCGGCCAGCCCCAAAGGTAGGCTGTGGCTCCCACACTGCGAACATAAGCCTAGGTCAGGCGAGTGCCGGGCATTGGGCCAGGCACGGAGTTCGCCTCGGGCGCGGGTATAGATGCAGTTTGTTCCTTGTGCATGATTTCTCCAGAAGAGGAACTGGCTTCACGAAGTCCTCTATTGCAGTCTACGGAGCAAATGTGTTTTGGCATACTGGTAGAACTGTCAGTGATGGGAGAACCACAGGCAATCCAGAAGCTGATCCTCAGCTTTGCTCGAAAGGTCGAGATCTCGGTAGCTTGCTCGGGACGACGGGGGACGAAAAGTAACCCAGTGGTAGACGGAAGCAAACTCCCAAACATTGGGGAGAAAGCATGGGCAGCCGGAATATTGTGGGCGCAACAGAGGAGGCACGAAATGTTTAATCGTCGCGAGTTTCTTATCGGTTCAGCGGCTGCGGGAGTCAGTGGGTTGACTGTGTGGGGGCAGCCGACCGATCGGTCTAAATTAAATCGCATCGCGGTGATGAGTTACAGCTTTGATTCTGTCATCAAGTTTGGCGCGCAGGCAGACAATCCAGACCGTACCATCGACATCCTGGATTTTCCCGCGATGATCGCCGAACGCTACGGTGTGCATCATGTAGAAATCCAGCAGGCTCACTTTCGTTCGACCGAGCCCGACTACCTGCAGGAGTTTCAAAATCGGCTGAAAAAAGCGCAGTCGGAGATAACGCAACTCGTTCTGGAGCTCGGCCCATTGAACGTTTCGTCTCCGGATCCGGTGCTACGGGTGGAGACGATTGACCTGACGAAACGCTGGATCGACCACGCGGTGACCCTCGGTTGTCCGCGAGTGATGGTGAACCAGGGCAAGCTTGCGCCCGAAGTTCGTCAGACCGCGATCGACGCCTTAAAGAAGATGAACGACTACGGCAAATCCAAGAAGGTCTGGGTAACCATTGAAAACCGCGACGATCCCCCCGGGGAAGGAGGTCGTGCGGCTGCAGGTGCAGCGCCGGCGGATTGGCATGACGAGTATGAAGTGATCAAGGCCGCCGGGATTTGGGCCAATCCCGACCCCGGTGGATTCCCCGATGACGAGGCCCGGCCGGCGGGATTGCGCGCTCTGTATCCGTTGTCATCTGGCAGCAGCCACTTACAGTACAACCCGAAACGGTGGGACGAGGCCAAGGTGATTCGAATTTCGAAGGAGGCCGGATATACAGGGCTGTTTTCGATCGAAGCCGTACCTGAAGTCAATGGCAGCGATCCCTACAAGGGGGTGCAAAGCATTTTGGAAGCGTATCTCCGGGACATTTAGCCTGAAGGCCCACGAATTACCTGGGTGTTCACTTTGAGGGCAGAGGTCAGCAGGAGCAGGACAGGGGTCGCGGGCACAATGCCCCGTCGTGCCGTGGGAGCACCCTAGACGAGGCACTCGTTCCGCTGACGCGATACCGCGTCATTATCCTTAGGCTCAAATGGCAAGTTCATCGATTTTTGCAAGAAACAACTTCAGGATGGGAGAGGGATTAGCCTTGCGATAACCGACCGACAGATCGATCTTTGGCCCAAGACCTTGCAATGGGCGAGTAGTAACAGAGTCGGGAAGAAAGGTCTTGGCATAAGGAGGCAGGAGCGCAATCCCCCCAGTGGAAGGAATGAGAGACATCACGCCGCCGAGATTATCTACTTCATGACTCGGTCTGATTTCGATGCCACAGTCTTTCAGATATTTGTCGATGGCTCGTCGCAGTGCTGGCTGTTTTCCTGAGATGCTCAGAGCCGTCCCGGAAACGCTGATGAATGTTTCGCCGGGAATGTCCTTGACATCGATTGCGTCCTGCGCCGCGAGCGGATGATTGGAAGGCAAAAATACCTCGAACGATTCTTCGACAATAGTCCTGAATTCGAGTTCGTTGCCTCCGTCTTCCTTGCGAAGAAAAGCCAGGTCAATTCCGCCATGTAACAGGGCGGTCGCCAGCTGGGGAGAGTTTTGTGTCGAGATCACCACATGGATGTTGGGCAATTCGTCACGAAGAAGTTTTAGGGCTTCGGGAAGCCATGTCCTGTCGTGGCCGATCATGAAGCCCAAGGCGAAAGATGGTTTTGCCGGGTAGGCGATCTGCCGAGCCGATTGCACTGCTGTCTCCGCCTGAGAAAGCATCACTCGTGCGTGGTCTAGAAAGACGCGGCCGGCCGGCGTCAGTTCAACCCCCTTTGCTCCTCTAACGAGCAGCGGTGTGCCCACTTCATCCTCGAGGTCGCGGATCTGCCGGCTCAAGGACGGTTGAGTCGTATGCAGCTTCTCTTCGGCCGCAAGCTTCAGGCTACGAGCTTCGGCCACCGCCACAAAATATCGAAGATGCCTGAGTTCCAAATGCCACCTCTGCCTAAAAAGCATAGCCCATCAGCCTAGAAAGCAATTCTCTTCATGGGGTTTTGGCCTTATGGTCAGGGAAACCGCTCATCGCAGAGCGAAGCATCGCCGGGGGAAAAACAGCAGCGTCACTGCTTTCGCCTTCCTCTCTTTGCTCGAATCGGGGCGCTCAACAGAAAAATGGAGATACACATGCCTCACTCATTGGAAAGAAAAGTAGCGCTGGTAACGGGGGGATCGCGGGGGATCGGTGCCGCAATCTCAAAACGTCTAGGCGCGGAGGGAGCCAGCGTAGCCATCACCTATGCGAAGGATGCAAGCTCAGCGGCTACAGTGGTCAAGGCGATTGAAGATGCAGGCGGAAAAGCTCTTGCCATTCAGGCTGACGCTCTCGACGTCGACGCGGTGAAAGCTGCGGTTGAGAAGGCCGTCGCCGCACTTGGCAAACTGGATGTGCTTGTGAACAACGCCGGCACAGCCATTCCAAAGCCCTTCGAAGAAACGACGCTGGAAGAGATGGACCACCTAATCAACCTGAACGTGCGTGGCGTGTTTGTCACGACGCAGGCTGCCTTGAAGCACATGAATGATAACGGCCGTATCATTATGATCGGTTCGTGTGTTGGCGAGCGCAACCTGACTCCGGGCCTGGCGGCCTACGCGGCGACCAAGGGTGCCGTGAAGATGTTTGCCCAGAGTTTGTCCAGAGAGGTTGGAGCCCGAGGCATCACGGTGAATAATGTGCAGCCGGGTCCGATCGATACCGACCTCAATCCTGCCGCAGGCGATTGGGCAACACCTCAAAAGGCAGTGACAGCGCTTAATCGTTATGGCCGCGTGGACGAGGTCGCTGCCCTGGTCGCGTTTGTCGCCAGTCCCGAGGCGGCATACATCACCGGTGCAAATCTCACAGTGGATGGAGGAACAAACGCCTGATCGAGCAGTTTCTCCACTCTAAGAGACCACTGGATTTGCATTAAAAAAACGACAGCCTGAGGCTGTCCCCCATTGCCTCCGGTCCAGACGCCTATGTCCCGGCGCAGGTCAAGCTGACAGGATTGGGCCGCTGTCGCAGAACATTGCAAGGATTGAGCCATAGCGATGCAGCAAGAAAGATAAGACCGGCATAGGCAGCTGCCATGCTTAGGCGATGGCGAATATCTGGCGGAGGTGTGACAGCATACGCCAAGCACGTGATCGCGATCGCGCCGGCAGCCAGACGGTCTCTCCTGCCTTCAAATGTCGGCCCTCAGCGTGGTGACATTTTGGACACTCCAAGTGCACTATCGGCTCGATGTCTTCGGGAGGGGAGTTTGGGATGATCTTGTCCCTCATCGGCGAACCGATACCAGCAGCTTGAAGCGTTGAGCCATCTGTACGGGGTAGAACTTGGTGATGACTTCGAAAGACACTTGATACTGGCAATATGTTTATTCTGCTTTCGATGAATCCACCTTCCGTCGTCACGGCGTATTGCAGCGGGATCGCAAAAGTATCAGTTCCGTCTGGAAGATGTGAAAAAATCGATTTTAAAATTTGCAGCGAACTCGGCGTTTAAAAGATCGCTCTAGGATGCCCTATAAGCGATCGCTGGGGTATCGGCAAGCGTTTGGGATCGAAAATAAAATCGCGAACACTCCAGCAAATCAATTTTTTCACATCTCCCCGGCCACAAATCATTTCCGCAAACCAGTCCCGGGAGGGACGGAAGAATCCAGAGCCCGGCACGGAAGTGCCGGGAAAGGAAAGCAACGGAAACCAAGTCCCCTTTAGGGGACGGCACAACCAACTTGATGGTTCGCCTCAAGTCCAATCTCAAATCCATGGTTCCTCGCCAACTGCGGGATGTCCTTTTCCCGCGATCCCGCGGGCGGGGCCCTTTTCGGGGGCGGCCTTTTCGGGGCTGTCGCGATCTGCCGTAGTTCGGCATCCCGATCCCTTGCTCTCATTTTTTCGGCTTTCTCCGGAAGCGCGATTAATGTTGGCCTGCAAGTGACGAGGACAGCGTAGGTTAGCCGTTAATGCGCTATTTCGCTTAATTAATTTGACGTTTGCGTGGCCAGACCTCACAGTCGCGTCATCCGTAGGGAGGAGCCAAATGCCCAAGCGAGGCGCGCGGTCCACATCGCGGTTGCGCTCGATGTTCGTCCACAGCCTTGGTCTTGGCCAGGAGGCACTGTTTCCCCTCCGGTCCGGGGCCTTGCTTTGGGCCATCGTTCTCGGTTTCACCTTCTTCTGCGGCTGCCGATCCACTGCCAGGAAGGAGGCGCCGCCGGCTCAGACAGGCCAACCCACGCCGGCCGGGGCGACTAGCGCCGCAGCCAACCCCAGCGACTTTACGAAAACTCCGGGCAAGGTATCCACCCGTGGATCGCAGGACCCCAAGGACTTTCAGACGGCGGAAGGCCTGGACATTTTTGACCTGAGAGCGCATCCCGACGCCATCGTCGTCAAGCCCCTCGACCCCGCGTCCTTGAGCGAAAGCGAACAGAAATATGGCCGATCTCCTCATCCCGATCCCAAGGTGGAATACCAGCCCGGCATCATCCTCATGGAGCAAGGCGACCGGGCTATTCAAAGCATCAGCCCAAACGGCTTGCTCTGGAACTTCGACGCCGATGCACCCCATGTGAACGAGTTCGAGAAAGGCAAAATCGTCTTTGCTACCAGTCGCGCTGTGGGCAAAATCCTGTATCTCAAACGGCAGGGCAAAACAGTCACGGTCGTACTCGGGCCGATCCAGATCACAGACGTAATCCGCAAGGGCGAATTTGCCATGAACGCGCCGCTCGATCTGTCTAAGACGCTTCCTTTCGTCATGCCGGAGTTTCCGCAGACGAAAGCCAACGGCGATGAAAACGAAGTGGCCGGCATGGAGGCGCCTGACGCTCACAGCAGCCAGACGATCGTGTTTTCACGCATCTCCCCTTCCGGCAAATGGACTCCAGTCTCCATGGCGAAGATCTCTCCGGATGGGCGCCGCAGCGTTTACGAGAAGGTGGGCCGGCGATGGAACCGGCTGCCCCAGATGCCGACCCTGGATTTCGCTGCCCCGTCGGCACAGCATTGGCAACTGCCATCGAGGCTGCGTGCCCGGGACATCACCTTCCGCAATCACAGTCACCGGCCAGGCGCAAGGCCCCAGCTGAGGCGCGCCGCCTACCAGGTTCTGCCCGGCACGGGCCTGAGCGTGCCTACGGTTCCTTACATGCCGGACGTCGACATCCCAAATCTCCCCAACATTCCCTCCATCAACTTGAGCACCACCATGAGGGCGACCGCCGTGGGCACCTGGAATTCCATTGGCGTGAAGTGGTCGTATGCGCGAAAAGGTGTCGGCTTATCAATGGCGGGCATCGTGCAATTCGACGGCGCCAATGCTGCTTTCTTTCTGCAGATCGGTAAGGCCGGCAGGCCGCCCATTGAGTGCGGCATCGACATATCCGCTTCCATCAGCGTTCATCTCCAGCTCAAAGCGCACACCACCGAGGAGTACACTCTCACCGGTCAAAACACCAAGAGGTACTGGATGCCGGCGACGCTCAGCATCCCGTTGAGCGGAAATGTTCCGCTGGCCGTGAATTTCGACCAGGACATGCTCTTCAAAATCGGCATGAGCGCCAAGAATGCCGTTCTTTTTGCCGAGGGCATTTATACCTTTACCGGAGGCATCAAGGCGGGCTACTACGGCGGCCAGGGTTTCCGTGTCGAGATCCCAACCGGCATCGTGGCAAAAACAGACATCGCCAAATCTGCGCAGGGCGTTTCGGTCGGCATCAATGACCTGGTTTTGTCGGCGGGCCTGCGCACAACTGCGGGCCTGGGAGCCGGCGGCTTCGCGACCGGGGTTTATGCGGACCTTTATTTCACCGGCACTATCCTTAAATCTCCAGACATTGGCTTTCCGTGTCGCGCCGGCACCGTGCAAGCCTGGCTTTATCCGGGCATCGGCTATTCTCTGCCGGGCTGGTTGACCGATGCCGTCAACGCCGTCCTCTCTTTCCTGGGCGGTGATCCGATCGAGAAAGTGGGAACCTTCTTACAAGCCGACGGCACCAGGCTCTGGCACGGCGACACCTCCATCCCAACCAACTGCGCAACACCGAAATGAGGTAGTGAGATGGACGCGGGCGCGTGATTGCGACCGAGAGATGATCCCGATGGGTAAACACGGCATACTCTTAAGATGAGGTGGAGATGAGGTAAAAGATGAGGTGACAGGCGAAGATGAGGTGACAGGCGGAAGTACCCCCAACGAAATCGGCCGCAGGTGAGAGTCTTAAGTAGTTATCGTTAGCCGAAGGAAAAGGTGTCTTGGCGTTCTTCCCGATGCGCGTTCTTTTTGGGACCACGCTTTTGCAAAGCTAGCAGGCGTTTGGTTTCCTTTTCCAGAGCGCGGACGAACTCCACGCTTCCCAGGGGGCGACCAGTGTGAGTATACCGACGAATCGCGACCAGTTTCGATTCGCTTTCGCCGGCTTTCAGGTACTCACGCCAGGTAGCGTCGGTCCATCTGCGACGCCACATCTCCCCAGCCAACCATCCATCCTGGGAGGGTCCGGAGCAGTGGGCAGTAGCACTGGACCACGCCCAGCGCTCAGCAGTCTCCACCATACCGGCACGCACTGGGTTCAGCTCCGTATACCGCAGCGCTTCCCACAGGTGCGGCTCGTCCAGAGGGCACGAATAGTATCTCCCCTGCCAAACATGGCCAGTTGAATGATGGCTAGCGTTCCAATAGGCGGCATACCGTCCGTGAGTGTTCTTCACCGCTAGCCCCAGACCACCGGCCTCGTGGGGCACCACGACCAGGTGTACATGGTTGGACATCAGGCAGTAGCCGATCACTTCTACCCCGTGCAAGGCAATGCTCTGCCGCAACAAATCCAGATAGACGTTGCGATCGGCGTCGCAGGCAAGGATAAACTGGCGTGCATTTCCGCGCTGGGTAACGTGATGGGGTACTCCGACTGCGACCACCCGGGCCAGACGCGCCATGCATCGTACCTCAATGGCTGGAGTGACTTTCGGCGATAGTGCCGAACGAGCAAAGAACCGAGCTAAGCTGATCTGCGAGGCTACAAGCAGTTGCCAGGACCACATCCATCATGCAGCACATTGAATAAGCTTTTTCTTTGCGCCGTATTAAAGGCACTTCACGTTCGCACGCCCAAGACTCAAAGCCGCTGTGCTGCAGCCCTTCTCAACCGCTCAAGGTCGTAAGAGAGCTTCACGATACGCGCACTTGCCTGGGGGTACTTTCCGCAGTGTGTCGGAGATAGATTTTGCACACTATATGTTGTAGCCGAACGATGATCTGGGCTGCATATTGCGGTTCACGCACCAAAAAAATCATTTCTCCGACACACTGTTCGTCTGTCGCGCATCTCCAGGTTGATCTGGACCCACTTGATTTTGCCGTTGAACTCCGAGCCAGCGGACGTGTAGTCCTCGCTGACCGGCGTCCCGCGGTCGGCACCGACATCCGTCTTGTCGTCCAGCGAGAAGAGCATCGGCGTACTTCGATCCACGCGCCCCTTCGCCGGTCTTTTCTCCATCTAGGTAAAGGGAGACAGTGCCGCCCTTGCCCATGCCGCCTCCGTCGTACGCGAACTCCATCCGCACCTGGTGCTCGCCCGGCGGAATCTGCTTGTTCCCATTTACCGGCGCGGACGACGCACCCTCGGTGATGACACCCATCCCGACTGAGTGATTGTTACGACCGGTGAGCAACGCCTGGCGGGTCGGCGCGCAACCGGCCGGAACAGGCCAATGAGTGAATCGGTTTCGCACTCATCGAGAATCGGCGCAGGCCTAACTTCCGGATAACCGACGAATCATAGCCAACTGGGGGCATTGTCCTAATCGGCAAACTGCATGATAGGATCGCGCCATGAAATCGCCACTCGCCTGGCTCGCGCTCGCGCTGCTTGCATTTGGACAGGTCAGGCAGACTCAGACCACGCAGGATCGCAATCTCATCGTCGGAGCCTGGAGCTTAAGCTCGTACGAACTTCGCCTTAAGCCTTCAGGAACGATTACGACACCGTTTGGACCACACCCTGTCGGTCGAATCCTCTATGAGGCGAACGGCCAAATGTCGGCCCAACTGATGCGTCCCGAGACGACGGCCTTCGCGAGCGATAACCCGCTACGCGCGACCGAGGAGGAAGCTGCTTTGGCCTGGAGGAACTACATCGGGTATTGGGGCACATACACGATCGATGCGAGAGCGGGCACCATCACGCATCACATCGAGGGCGCTTGGTTGACCAACTTGGTAGGTCAGAACCAGACGCGTGCGTTCCAGCTTTCTGGGGACAGCTTATCGCTTGACGTTGATACGGCTGCTTGGCACGCGCACCTCACATGGAAACGAATTCGGTGAAAGTAACCTCCCATAGCCATGAGTGCGATCAAGGCTCGGACAGGTGACGGGCAATCCGAAAGCCGGCTTCACTTGTTGCCAACAAGGCAAAGCGCTCATTGAGCCGTGAAGTAGAGAGTTCTACCGAGTTCCGGTTGGATGGTCGGCCACCCGGACGTCACACCCGTTTTGCGGTAACTTCCGGGTGGGCGATAATGCAACCGGAACCTCTGAAGCGTGCTTCAGCAGGATTCGGACCCGAAAAAGGAGGTTCCGGCCAAGGTGTATTCCGAAAGCGCATCCCGCCTGGGCTGGATGCGCTTTCGTGTTTGCGGCGGGGAAGATCTTTTTTGTAGCCTTCTCGGCAACCCTGCTGTAAGGTTGTGCGCGACCTCACGACTGAACATTGCTGGTCGTCTGTTCGGAACGGCCGAGAGATCCATCTTTCCTGGAGGATCCAATGAAAGGTCTATGCACGCTTTCGAGCGCGGTCGTGTTGATTGCACTTTCGTTCCCACTGCTAGCACAACAAGCCCCACCAACAACCGGCTACCACCAGGTGCAGTGCATCAAGACAAAGCCCGACAAGGGCGTGGAATTTCGCAAGTGGACTGAAGGCGACCTTCACAAATACGCCCAGGGGCTTGTCGATTCAGGCCGGCTAAGCTCGTGGACTCTGGTCCGCGCGGTGACGCCTGCGGGGAGCGCGAGTACCTGCGATTACTTGGTGGTTGTCTTTTTTCCGGGATTGCCCCCGGAGCCGCTCGGTATGGCGGATCTCGGACCGGTTCTGAAAAAGGCTGGACTGAGCATGACGGCGGAAGAGTGGGTTGCCCGCCGCGATTCGATGAGCACGTTGGTCACGACTGGCCTATGGCAGAACTATACGACGGTGGGGTCGATGCAGAAAGGGGACTACATCGTAGTGAACGAAGCGAAGGCGGCGGACGTGGACGAATGGGCCGCCTATGAAAAGAAGGTATGGCAGCCGATCGCCGAACAGCTGGGTAAGGAAGGGCTCACCCGAGGATGGTCTGTCAACCTGCTGGTGATGCCGCCGCGGGGAAGCGAAAACAGGATCAACGGCGTCACTGTGGACGTTTATCCGAGCTGGGATGCAGTGATCAAATCGATGATCGATCCGGAGTTCGTGAATCGGTGGCGTAAGATTCACCCCGACATGGAAATGGGAACGACATTTGAACACTACGACAAACTGAGAAACATCCTTTCGGCCAATCTGTTCAGGATCGACGATAGGATTTCGGCGAAGTAAACGGTGTATCCCTCCGAGGAGGAATGCGCGGGTCACGTCCGGACCAGCGGTGATAGGACCACAACTCCGTCTACTGGATTCTCTCGTGCAGTCCGCGGATAGGCCAAACTCGGTAGTTGCTCCCCGGATAGGGTCTGCCTGGTTCCGGTCGAATTGTCGCCAACCCGGACATTCCTCCCGTTTTGGGGTAACTTCCGCTTGGCGGTGATTGGCTCACGTCCTGTCCCGAATGGGTCTAATACGGTGACAGCTTTACCTATTGCAGCAAATTCAACTGCTCGCCCCAGCCAATGTCTATTGTGAGAAAATCACGACGCTATAAGGTCCGACACCCACGTTGGCGTTGAAGTTGAGCCCGTCCCTTGCACCAGGATTGGCCGTCGTGTCAAAGCTATCGCCATTAGTGAACCCCGGATCGTAGACGGCCGCACCGCTATTGAACACCACATGCCACTGCCCACCCCGTGGGAAGCCAATGTTTAAATTCCCCTGGGGCGAGTTCGAAAAATTCGCCACCACCACCACATCGTCACGGGCGCCCCCGTTTTCCCAACGGTGGTAAGCCAGCGTCTTATTGCCGTTGTCCACGTGGAAGACGTTCAAATTCTGTCCCGTCAGGCCGGCAGTTGTTCCCTTCAAATTGCGCCGCAAAGCAATCAAGTCGCGATACATCTGAACGATCCCCTTGACACTCGGATCGTCCGCCCGGCTGAAATTCATGTTGGTCGCCGTGTTGAACCCGAAGGCGCGCGTCTCCAGCATCTCCTGACCCTGAAAAATCATCGGAATCCCGGGTGAGGTCAGCATGAGAGCCGCCGCCAGCGTGGAACGCTTCTTGGCGAAAATGCTCTGGTTGTTGTTGGTATCAATCATCGTCGGCAGGCGGTTCTGGCCGGGCGGATGACCTACTTGGTCGTGGTTTTCCGTGTAAACAACTCGAGTAAAGACGTCGGAGCCCATCTTCCTTTCGAGCACGCCCTCTACGGCGCCGATATCGCGATCCGAATCATTGACCTTAGTTACCACGTCCCGCAGGACATTCACCATCTTGTCGTCCCATTGGCTGTTGAATTCCAGACCGATCGGGCCCGATTGCAGCGTGACATCTCCTGAGCTTTGCAAATCTTCGGCGATGGTAATCTTGCCCGGTTGCTTAGGGTCGGTGTTGCGGTATGAGGAGTTAATCTGCTGCAGGAGTTCTGCTCCTTCATTGTTTGGCGTTCGTGCCTGCCCAAAGGCCCGAATGTCGATTGTGTCATCGAACCGCAGTCCATCGACGCCATAGTCGCGGAACAGCAACAGTGCGTCATCGTTGATGTATTGCCGAACCTGGGGGCGGCCGTAATCCGGCCGCGGACCGAAGCCGGTGTTGGCACGATCACCCCCATATAGGAAGATTCCGCCGGGAATCTCCGAAGTGGTAAAGCCGCCGAACTTCGCAAGCAGATTGTTGTCGACTAGATGGTTGTAGACCACGTCCACGATCACTGCGATCTGCCGCTGATGGCATTGCTTGACGAATTCCTTGAACTCTTGCGGCGTGCCGTATTTGGACTCTATGGCGAAGAACTGCACGGGATCATAACCCCAATCGTGGTCGGCCGGAGTGTGATCGGCGAACAGCGGGTTCTGAGTGATTGGGAGCACTTCCACCGCATTGATGCGAAGATTCTTCAGGTAGTCCAGCTTTTGCACGGCGCCGTTGAAGGTGTTGTTAAACGTGCCTATATGCAACTCGTAAATTACCATGGCATTGAAGGTTGGCTCGGTAAAGGCGGGCATAGTGAAGTTAGGGTCGATGAGGACGGATTGCGGCAGATTATTGTCTTTACCCGGCAAGCCGAAGCCGTTGGGCAGATCAAATCCCGTTAGTTGTTGCGCCCGCGGGTCGTTGTATTCGCCGACGGTCCCACCCACCCCAATGACATACCGATACAGATCCCCCGCCTTGGTTCCGGGCACTGTGCCTACCCAAGTCGTATCCGCTGGATCAGTGTGACCTGGCTCCTGGGCCAGCGGCACCGTGCGTCCATCGATTTTGACGCCGACATTATCAACGAACGGAGCCCAAACGCGAAATGTGGTAGTTCCATCAAGGTGCAGAGTCGCGCCCAGCGGGTCTGTCGCGCTTGCCCGCGGCGTAGCCATTAGGAGGACTGGAGCGAAGACAAGCAGGCACTTTGCCAGAAGCCGTGCCGGCGATCTTCCAAGACGCCGCTGCGTGAATAATATGGGTGGTTTCTTATAGGTAAATAGTTCCACGGACGCCTCGTTCATCTCGGCCTCCTTCGTCAGCGGGTCCGACTATTCGGGATCGAATCCCTGCTTAGTGACTCGACCGTCGGGAACATTACAGCGTTTCCAAGAGAAACCCGGGGGACAGGCGGCACAAGCGTAAACGAAGCGCTGTTTGACGGCGAGCAGCCATCTTACGTTGTTGCGTATCAGAAACGTCCATACCAGAGTTTCGTGGACAGGAAGATGTGCGGGAAACCAGGGAAACCAGGGGACGTTCACCACCTTTACCTAAATTCATTCCTTAACATTGCAGGTGTAGGTTTCGGGGAAGGGCGAAAAGTAACCTTATGGGTGAAAGAAGATCTGTTTGCGGTGAAGTTTTCATCTGTCCCCCCTCGGTCCACGTCGAAGTTTTAGCGCTCCGCATCGCCCGCACGGGGAAACTCGTTCAATCGCCAGGGTCTCTCGGGTCATGGTTTCGGCCTCGGCAAATTTGCCCTCTCTGCGCCATACATCCCTGCGCGATAAGAAAGTAACAGCACCGCCATGGTTACCAAAGAATTCCTTTCCCCCTCAGTCCCAGCCCTGGACAAGGTCCAAAAACCGTACTAATGTGTGATCAAGAATCCACACCAGCGCTGTCTTACCACGGCAGCCCTGCTTGGCCTTGCACCGGCTTTCTTCACCCGTGCATCCGCCGCCCACTCGCAAAACATCAGCGTTCGTATAAGTAGGGTGCGCTCAGTGCGTCCTCTTGATTGAGCAGTCTTGACAACTTGGAAAGTACCACCGGCCAGCGCCTTGAGGCCGTGCCCGGCCCCCTTTGTGTCGGGGCATGGCTTTAGCCGAAAGTCTCGGCTCTAGCCGGCGAATACCTAGACAACTATGGGGGCGGGAAAAATAAAATTTGAGCACCTTCGTTAAACAAAGGACTTAGCCGGCACCTCGAGGGAAACCAGGACGGGAACACACCCCATTCCTGAAACCATACCGCAACCAGGGCCCTCGCCCGGGCACGCCCCGAGGGGCGGATCCATCGATCTTTCTCATCTCATAAAGCGACGGGACCTCATCCTGTCACCTCATCTTCGAAGTTCTACCCTCTGGCTGGCCGCCCAACACTGAAACCGCAGACACACCTACGGAAAGCGAATAACCCGAAGAGCAGGTCTTTTCTCGCTTATCGCTCAATCTTTTTCCCAAAGGAAAGCGCCGGCCGGGGGGCTTATCCCTCTTTTCTCTCACAAAGTGCATTCTTTTTTCGGAAAGCTTCGCGGGGCGGCTGCCTCTGAAGACCGAACTCCAGGCTTTACTTCTCCCCCTTAATCGTGGTGACGGACACAACGATCACCGCATGCGAAGGAAGCAATGCTCTGGCGGACTGTAGTGTGGCAAAGATGGATTATTCGTGACCGTCCACAGGCCCTCTCTTGACGGCGCACAGCGTATCACGGACCTATATTGTCACTGCTTAAGCTCCCCAGTGAATCAGCATCGAAGAATGCGTTCGTAGCATAGGGACCGACGCCATCGATCGCTTCCACTTGATTGTTGATAACGCTCGAGTTGGTCAAGGTGCCAGTTGCCCCTTGGAGATACAGTCCGCCGGCAAAGGCGGCTGAATTCCCATCAAAAGAGGATTGATCGATGGCGGCTGTTCCCGCAGTCGCGTCATCGACGAAGAAGAAACCTCCTCCGTAAGCGTTGCCTTTGTTGGTGTCCACGTGCGTTCCACACATTTTGATAGTGATGTTTGCTCCGTCCATGTAGACGCCGCCTCCGTTTCCTCCATTGCCTGGATTGCCACCACTCCCGGTGGCCTGGTTTCCTGTAATCGTGTCGTTCACCAGATCAATGGAGGCTCCTAGATTCCCGAGCGCTCCGCCATCGCTCGACTGATTACCGTTGAAGGTGCTTCCCACAATCGTCGTTGTGCCGACTCCGACTGAGTAAATGGCTCCGCCCGCGGAATCTTGCCCGGTTGCCGGGCCTACGTTGTTGATGAACTGACTGTTGATGACATTGAGCGTTCCTCCATAGCGATAGATCGCTCCGCCTCCGGTCGGCGCGCCTGTGCCTGCATTATCGGTCCCATGACCGTTGGCGAACGTAACATTCTGAAGCGTCAGAGTTGGAGTAGTCGCATCGAAGTTGCCGTTGTTCAGGAGCAGTTGTCTGACCTGGCCGCCGCCATCCAGGGTCACCAGATTTCCTCCGTCGATCACGGTGTCCTGGGTGATTGACTTGGTAGAACTCAGGACCAGCCGATAGGGCGCCGAGCCGCAATTAAAGGTGACTACCCCGCCGGCAGCAATGGCCTCTGCGAATGCGCTCTCCGTACAGCTCGCCGGTGTTCCATCACCCACGACATTGGTGTTGCCTGCTGTCTTTACGGCGCTGACGGGCAAAGTACACGAAGAGGTTCCGGGAGTTGCTGGGCGTCGCCGACGCTTGGTTGGAATTTGCGCTTTCTCCACTGGCGCTGACGTGCCGTGACCACGTAGTAATAGGTGGTTCCGTTGGTTACGGTCGTGTCGGTATAACTTGTGCCCGCAGGCGACGCCACGGTTGTGTAGGGTCCGCCGTTGGTGGCTGCCCTTTTGACGTTGTAGCTGGTTGCGCCGGCGCTGGCCGTCCACGCAAGCGAGACTTGTTGGTTGCCTCCCGTGGCCGTGAGGTTCAGGGGAGGAACCGGCGCGGTGGGCGCAGCCATCGGTGTCGCGGTCGCCTGGTTGGAATTGCCGCTTTGTCCCGCCGCATTCACAGCCGTCACGACATAGTAGTATGGGGTTCCGTTGGTTACGGCCGTGTCGGTATAACTTGTGCCCGCAGGCGACGCCACGGTTGTGTAGGGTCCGCCGTTGGTGGCTGCCCGTTTGACGTTGTAGCTGGTTGCGCCCGCGCTGGCCGTCCACGCAAGCGAGACTTGTTGGTTGCCTCCCGTGGCCGTGAGGTTAAGAGGAGGGACCGGGGCGCTGGGCGCAGCAGTCGGTGTCGCGCTCGCCTGGTTGGAATTGCTGCTTTCCCCCGACGCACCCACAGCCGTCACGACATAGTAGTATGCGGTTCCGTTGGTCAGCTTCGTGTCGGCGTAGGTTGTTCCTGCAGGCGTACCCACTGTGGTGTACGGGCCGCCGCTTACCGTTCCCCGTTTTACGTAATAGCTGGTCGCTCCACTGCTCGCCGTCCAGGTAAGGCTAGCCTGCTGGTTACCAGCTGTAGCGGTGAGGTTGGTGGGGGCAGCAGAAACGCTGTTTCCGTCACCGGTATTGCCGCTATTGCTGCCGGAGTTGCTACACGCGTTGCACGCAAGCAGCATGGCGAACAACAGCGGAATTTTCAACCAGGAAGACGAGCCGGGCGCACGAAGCCTCATAGCTTGACTTGAGCCTCAAACGAAGTCTACTTATAATGAGTCGTTACGGAATGGGCACCAAAGTTGTAGAGGATGGAAGGGACTAGACACACCGCGGCGACGAGGCCTTAATACGGTGACAGCTCACCGCATTTCCTCTCGGTCCACCCTCTCGTTACCAGCAGGATCCCCACATCCGGCAGCCTTTTGTCCTATCTCACGGATCCCAGATATTTGTCGAGCCAGTTGAGCGATTCCTTGATCATCTCCGTTCGGGGCACGTCGTGTCCCGTGTCGTAAACCACGCGGCGCTTTTGCTCTGGGGGCGTTCCCAGCAGACGGAACATAGGCTCTTGGGAGATCCTTGGCGGCCAAAGGAAATCGTAACGGCCATTGAGCATCAAAACAGGAGCCTTCACATGTGGAGCGAAGTTGAGTTGATCCACCTCCGGCAATCGCTCTTGTAAAAAGAATCCTGGTGATAAGAGAATTAATGCCCTGAAGCGAGTTTCAACAGCCGGGAGAAGTGCCCCCATCGCTGCCCCCCAACTATCACCCTCGTAGGCCAACGCGTTGGGATTGATATCCTGGCGTGTCTCAAGGTAGTCGATCGACCGGCTGAGGTCCTTAGACCAAAAGATGACATTGTCTCGATAAGTACTGCTGGTGTTTGGCCAGTAGATCGGGTTCGGTCCGCCGCCACGTTCAAAAGTTCCCTTGTAGATAGGGAATAAGACCGCTCGTCCACTTTTTATAATGAAATCGAATTCTGGAAGATACCACGGAAGCGCTTTTGCGCTCGATCGCACTGAGCGGCGCCAGCGCCGGGAAAGTACACGACGGCTTGAAAAGGCGGCGACGACGCTGCTTTGGGCAGGAACAAATACGCGGTGACTCGCTCGCCGCCGTAAGCCGCGTCGAAGGAGACCTTTTCTTGCCTCCAATCCTCGGTCTGTTCGACCGATTCCACCTTCGCATGCAACGGCGTCTTGTCATAAGAGTATTGGTTCTTGTATGCCCGGAAAAGTTGATCGGAGACGGGTTTTTCGGAGCTGTAATTGCGCAATTGAACCGTAACCGGAGCGCCTGCTGCTTCGGCTTCCTTACCGGCCGACACATATTCAGCGCAACGAAAACCAAGACTCAGGGGACCGCTCGAAGGGGGAACGAGCGTCGGGAATGTTGAACATATATGTCGCTTCGTCCCATGCGCCGCCCATGCTATAGCGCTTGCCGGAGGCCGCTTGGTTCGCGCACCATTCCTTCACGTTGCCCGCCATATCGTAAGCGCCACTCCAGCTCATACCGTGGTAAGCCCCGACCGGCGAAGGTCCCTTACCACTGAAGTTGCTGGCGGGTATCAGGCTGGAGCTGTCCGTCGGGGATGCAGCAGCCGCCCAGTGATAAATGGTCGGAAGCGACTTGCCTACAAAGGCTGCATAAGCTTCAGCCTCGAACCAGCTCACACCGGTGACAGGATATTCGCCCTCACCCTGCGGATATTCACCTTGTATCCAGGTGGAAGGTCCTGGCCTGTTCGTTTTATCGACAAAGAGTTTCATCGTGTCGGCCCACGGAAGCACGCGTCCATCCTTTCGGAATTCGTGTTTCCAATACTCCTGTTTCTTGTAACCGCCCTGGTCCACAAAGCGTTTGAACTCGCGATTGGTGACCTCGAACTTATCGATCCAGTATTTCCCAAGCCGGACTGCAGGCAAGGTCTGAAAGCCTGCAATGCCTGCAATCCCCCATAGAGTGAAAGGGTCGCCCTCGACATATCCCTGGTCGAACTCAACGGGAACCATTCCGCTGGGAGCCTGCCCGTCTTTGTGCAGTGCTACCATGATCGGGCCGGACGGGAAGGTAGCTCGTTCGAGCGTCGTATATCCTTGCAATTCGAATTTCCAACTCGAATCCACCGCGGGAAACCGCCTTTTCAGGATGGGCGACCGTCCGGCAAATTCCCATGGGGCGTTCGGAGAGTTGTAGTTCCTGCGGTAGACCGACGCCCCCGGAGGGCTGGTGATGATGGAATCGGACCAGGAAATATCGGGCCAGAATCTGGCCAG
Organism: uncultured Acidobacteriaceae bacterium; assembly: GCA_963788515.1. Classification (GTDB taxonomy): domain Bacteria; phylum Acidobacteriota; class Terriglobia; order Terriglobales; family Acidobacteriaceae; genus PALSA-350. The sequence goes on along the minus strand of CAWBGZ010000008.1, from coordinate 412,979 downwards.
GGTTGGGTCAGCCGGAATGTATCGCTCGGCCTGAACAGCAAGTGCAAAGGCTTCGCCAGTTTCGCCCCGTTCGATGAGCTTGCCGATCTGCGGTAACGCCTGCTCCCTGGCCCATCTGACTTTGGAACTGTGGTGAATCCCCCAGCCAATCAAGCTCATTAGGGCTAACAGGATAATCACAGCGGGGACTGCGACACGGGGCTGCTTGCTTTGCCGCAACAGCACTCTCGGGTTAACACCACTGGCAGGTTCCGAAATCAGTTCGGAGCAATCCTTGAGCTCCTGCTCAACCTCTATCATGCTTGCATAGCGTTCCTCGGGGCGCTTGCGTAAACAGCGACGAATGATTCGGTCCAATCCATTCGGGAAATCCTCGATGAATTGATCCAGCGGGATGGGCTCCTCCCGCTCGACTGCTATCAATGTTTCACTCGTGGACTGGCGCTCAAATGCTTTCTCCCCCGTGAACATCTCGTAGAGAACCGCGCCAAACGAAAATATATCGCTACGGGCGTCAACCCCTTGACCATGCAACTGCTCAGGAGACATGTACGGCAGCGTGCCGACTACCTGGACGTCACCAGCAAGGCCAGTTAGGGTCTGTTCCGCAGACACGACAGGTCGTTCGTACTTTGCCAGCCCAAAATCGAGCAGCATTGCCCCGCTTTCGGTGAGCATGATGTTGCCTGGTTTGAGGTCGCGATGAACGATGCCTTTACGGTGTGCCGTGGCCAGTGCATCCGCAACCGCGATCGCGATCTTCAGAGCCTCGACCGTCGAGAGCCGGCCCCTCTGGATGCGCGCAGAAAGTGTCTCGCCCTCCAGGTACTCCATGGCGATGAAGGCTCTCGAGGCATCTTCTCCAAAGTCATACACCCTGCAGATGCTTGCATGGTTTAAAGCTGAAGCGGTTTTCGCTTCGCGCAGAAATCGCTCCAGCGATTCCCTATCTTCACCTAGTTCCTTTGGCAGGAGTTTCAGCGCAACCGTTCGGTCGAGCAGCAAATCTTCGGCTTTATAGACCTCACCCATACCTCCGGCCGCGACAAAATCGACGATGCGGAACCGTCCTGCTAACACCTCACCGGGGGTCAGTCGTTCTCGGGGAGTTGCGCCGGTCCACCGCGGGTCAACAAATGGCGGGCTGGATAGAAAACTGCCCAAACGATTCTGCACGCCAAGCAGCCGGTGCACTTCGGCCCGGACCGTTTCGTCACGCTCGTTTTGTTCCAGAAAAGAGGCTCGCTGTGCCGGGCTGCATTCCAGCGCGCTCTGGTACAGCTCTTTAACGAGTTCCCACTGTTTTGCCGTCATCTCCATGGTCGGGCCTCAATTCGCCGTACAGCCAGACTTTCGCCACCGCCCAATCCCGCTTGACCGTGATCGGGGAGACGTTCAGAAACCGGGAGGTTTCCTCCACGCTCAGGCCTCCAAAGAAGCGCAATTCGACGATGCGGCTTTGGCGCGGATCGAGCTTCGATAGACGGTCGAGAGCTTCGTCCAATCTCAACAGATCTTCAGAGTGTTCCGGGGTAAAAGCCAATCCTTCTTCCAAGGGCACGATCACCTGTGTTCCGCCACGTTTCTCCCGTAGGTGGCGGCGGGCATGGTCGATCAGAATGCGCCTCATCAGTTGGGCAGCAATCCCATAGAACTGATCGCGGCCCTGCCAATGGGGAGAATGCTGGCCAACCAGCTTGAGATAAGCCTCATGAACCAGGGCAGTGGTCTGAAGGGTATGGCCCGCCCGCTCGCGCCGCATATACCGGCGGGCCAGCCTTTTGAGCTGGTCATAGACCAAAGGAACAAGCTTTTCCTGGGCGGCTTGGTTCCCATTCGCTATTTCGACCAGCAGGGCCGTCACGTCTGGTTCCGGGACCAAGTCGCCACCCTCCGAGCGTATCCGGTTCAAAAAGCAGCAGTTATTGCAATCCTTAATGGTCAGGATTCTACCTGCAACGCACAATCTTTGCACTTTCTCGCTTCTGAGTGATCCCTTTTTCCCGCAGAGGTCGCGTTCCTAAGTAAAGCCCGATCTTCAGGCCATCATTTCACTGCGACCTAGGAGGATACTCATGCGTAACACGACTCTTTCGACTTACACCCGCTTCGCGGCATTGCTCACTGCAGTGGCCGCCGCCTGTATGGGAACCGGCTATGCAGGCGGTTGGCAGCACGATCAGGAACAACTGGCCCAAATGGCCGAGCTGCATAATCTCCACGCAACCTTTCACGCGGCCGTCAGCGTGCACGATCCTGTCAATGGCGATTCGGCGGCCGTGATCACACAGCGAATTAAAGACGCACTTTCAGTCTGGGCGGAAGATGGGATGCTCACGGTAGTGAACACCACGGCTACGCAGGGGAACTATGTCGGAAACGGTGATCCGGACGATCCCGCAACGTGCCCAGTACCCACGGGCAATACTTCTGCCGGCGGGAAACAGGGCACGCTGTGCACATTCTTTAAGTATGTCGCCGGAGGGTTACAGCAGCCGAACAAGTTTGTTTCGCTTTCCCCTGAATATAAAACGAAGTTTGTCCCTGTGTATGAAGACGGGCAGTGGAAATCATCAGTGTATTTTGAGTGCCACTACTTCGATGTGTCCTTGAATTCGGCCACCGGCCTCCCCAATTGGACGGCGAAGAGCCACGTAGATCTTGACGGTACAGCGAAAAAGATCAACGGGAAGTGGTTGTTGACGAAAGTCAGCTCGGCTTCGGTTGGAGTTCCAATTCCGTAGCAGGTTGCCTTCTGCGGAAGAGATGCCGGGACAGCATGTGTGCTACAGGTGCCTGACAGACGAAATTACCTCCAAATTGCTCGCGGAATTACTTCGTCTGTCCTGCACCTTCCTGATCCCCAGTCACCGCATCCGCAATGCCTTGACTGTCGCGAACGTGGCAATCAGGGTAACGAGAATGCGACATACACTCCCTTTGCGGGAGTGGGGTTAAACCGTACCGCTCCGGTGGCCACGACGATATATTGCTTTCCGTCCACCATATAAGTTGCAGGAGTGGCTCGCCCCGGGTAGGGCAATTGGCCTTCCCACAACAGTTCTCCGCTTCGGCTATCGAAGGCGTGGAATTTGTGGTCGTAGAGGGTGGCTCCGATGAAAAGGAGTCCACTGGCAGTCACAATCGGCCCACCGTAGTTTTGAGAGCCTGTGTTCTTCATCCCATGCGCTGCCAGTTCTGGATATTCACCAAAAGGTATCTTCCACAGATACTTCCCTGTGTTGAGATCAATCGCGCTCAGCGTTCCCCAAGGCGGAGCGATGGCCGGGTAGTGATCGGGATCCACAAACATCTGGTACCCGGTAAAGCTGTATTGCGGCGGCTGAGGAGTTGCCCCGTGCGCAGCATCCGGAGCCGAGGTCATCGCCTGCTTATCACTGGTTTGTTGTGGCGTGCCGCTTTCCCCCTTCAGGAAATGCAGAAGAGTGTCCAGCTGAGTATCGGAGAGACTCGGAAAGCCCGGCATCCGGCCCTTCCCTTGACGGATGGTCGCGAGGATCTGCTCATCGGGGAGTCGTTTGTTGATTTCGATCAGGGAAGGAAAGGCTGGTGGCGATCCACTGCGATCCGCGCCATGACAGACGCTGCATTGGCTGCGGTAGGTAGCTTCCCCCGGGGAATCCGTCGCCTTATTCTCTGTGAGACCGCCTGTCCAGGCCATTTCGTTCGCATTGATATAGATGACTCCGGTTTTCGGATTGACTGCCGGACCGCCCCATTCGGCTCCGCCATCAAATCCTGGGAAGTTGACGGTTTGCTTGTTCAGCGCGAAGGGAATGAAGATCCCTTCGCTGCGAAAGGTCTGGAACTTCTCTACCGCCCATGCGTGCGCTTCGGGGGTCCGGTTCGTCAGCATGTCTTCGGTAAGCAGCTGCCGTGCATAGGGATCAGGTTTGAGAGGTCTCGGCTGGGTGGGGGAGGCTACTTCGCCCGGAACTGTGCTTGGCGGGTAGCTTTTCTCCTCAATCGGGAACAGTGGCTTTCCCGTCACGCGATCAAACAGATAGACATAGCCGGTCTTGGTCGTCTGAGCGACTGCGTCGATCCGCTTTCCATCGTGCTTCACTGTCAACAGCACAGGAGGGGAAGGAAAGTCTCGATCCCAAATATCGTGGTGTACGCCCTGAAAATGCCAGATCCGCTTGCCCGTATTTGCGTCCAGCGCCAAGAGCGTGTCAGCGAAAAGGTCGTCGCCGACCCTGTTGGCTCCATAGAAATCGAAGGCCGCCGAGCCGGTCGGAGCGTACACGATCCCGCGTGCCGCATCGAGTGACATGCCGGCCCAGTTGTTCGCAGCGCCAGAGGTCTTCCACGCGTCGGGCGGCCAGGTGTTATAGCCGAATTCTCCCGGATGCGGAATGGTGTGGAAGCTCCATCGAAGCTCTCCCGTGCGCACATCGTAGGCGCGTATATCTCCCGGCGCCGCAGGCAGGGTCTCGGGCATTTCTCCGCCCACGATAATCAGGTCTTTGTAAATGAGTCCCGGCGAGTCCATGGAAATGTAGTGGGCTGTGTAGTCGCCGCGAAGGCCTTTTCTCAGGTCGACCCTGCCGTTCTCACCGAAAGACGAAATGGGCGTTCCCGTCTTAGGGTCGAGCGCGTAGAGATAATTCATGACGCCGGCGAAGATCCGGTTTTCTTTTCCGTCCGTCCAGTAACTGACTCCTCGTGCCCAGTGTTGTGCCTTGACCCCGCTATCAAACTTCCAAAGCAACTTTCCCGTAGCGGCATCGAGAGCGATCACCTTTTCTGAGGGTGTATAGGCGTAGAGAACTCGCCCAACGACCAGTGGGTTTGTCTCGAGTATGCCTTCTTCCCCGGTGTCGTAGGTCCACTGCACCTTGAGTTGCGTCACATTGTGGCGGTTGATCTGGGTCAGGGGTGAATAGTGCTGACCCTCCGCCTGCCCCAGGTAGACCGGCCAATCGACATTCGCCCGTCTCGCCTTCGCAAAGGAAGGCCCGACGCCATAGGTCAACATCCCACACAGAGGGATCACGGTCATTAGCGGTGTGGATAGAAGAGACACTAGCCGGTTGCGCTTCATATGATTCTGAATCTTCAGTTCCCTTCCTGTCTCTTACTTCGAATATCAGATCAATATACCCATTTCGTCCAGGATTGCTGAGCCAAGATCACCGCCAGCAGGTGTTTATTCGGTTGGCTTCTCTGCGAAATTTTGCCGGAAACTCGGGGACGTGCTACTCCGGATCTGTTGCACGTAGCACCGCGCCTGAGGCGGATTGGCATCCTCCCCGGTCCTCGTAAGCAATCAAGTACGTCAACCAGATGTTTTCAGGTGAAACTCCTTGCAGCCCTGCCTGATCCACAACTCTTTGGCCTCATCGCTGCACTCGCAAGCCTGCTCTGGCCCGAAGCCACAGCCACCGTCGACTTGTGAGCAGCGCCAAACTGCCGGATTCGGCCTGAAGAGACCTATTGCGAATTTGAAGATGTAAATCGTGGCCGCTATGCCGACAAGCGCATCAACCATTGGATCGCCTCCTCCGTAGCTCATCACGAAATTTACTCGTCACACGGGACTGTCCTTTCAGCAAGGGGTTTTCCAAGAGCACCAGCCTCGTCTGACGATCAAATTCTGAACTCTAGTGTCCCGTCCCTAAAGTTCGTCAAAGAACTCCTCTTCGGCTTTGTATCAGGGCACGACTTCAGTCGTGCCGCAAACACTGCAAAACCAAATGGGCTTCAGCCCCTGAGCGCAGTTTCTGGAACATTTTCGATTCCTCGAATTGTTCCAGGAACTTCAGGGACAGGACACTAGCAGAAAATGTTGTATGAAGTAGTTTCAGGTTCAGTTCGTGCCTTCTGATTCCGCCGACCGCCAAAGCATCGGATAAATTTCCGGTCCGTCCCCCGGTTCCCGGCCCGCTCCTTTCATCTTCCGGTTGCAGAATATGACAAGCCACGCTTGACCTAGATACGAAACAAGCCATACTTGTCACTGTGATCGAAGGCTTCAGCCACTTCCTGAGTGATGGAGTCCTCACATGAAACGCTTCTTCGAACTTACCTTCCGACCGTTCTTTATTCTCACGGGGATCGGGACAGCCTTAGCTAGTCTCGATGCGTTTTGGCCTCGATGGACAGTGGAAACGGTCCAGAAAATCCAGTTTGTCCAGGACTACACAATCCTTGTTCAGCACTGGGGCATCATGGTCGGACTGATGGGTATATTCATGGTTGTCGCAGCCTTTAGGGTGGAATGGCGAAACCCGATTCTCATCTACAGTGCATTTGAAAAAACATTCCTGGTCTATTTGATCATCGCGAACTCAAGCCACGCGTACGCGCAAGGCTTCAGGCCGGGCGGCGCCATGGATGCTACGGTTGTTCTAAACACAATCGCTTACTTTGCAACTTGCTGCTTTGGGTCATCTGAGCAGGGCCGCCCCCAAGCGAAAAGGCTTTAAAGATCTGACGCAAGGAGTCATCGTCACGCCGTGCAGCGACGTCTGGGTCCTCGGGATAGAGACTAACTACCCCCGTACTGCTGAACCATTTTGGGAAACGAAGGACCGGCCTTGGCTAAATCTTGAGCGTTCATGACGGGCCGGATAGAAACATGCGCCTGGAAGGCCAGAAACCAAGGCTCAGCGACTGCCGGAATCTGCGACGTGTCCTGCAAATCGAAAACGATACTGGCCGATCGTTGGCCGTTGTCGTCTGCAATGAAATAAGCTGCTTCCGGTTTAAGATCCGCCAGGATTCTCTCAATCGTCGAACCCAGGGTCCCAGCCTTAACGGCGGCATTGCCAGCTTCCACGGGGATCGATGCCCTTAGCAACATACGCATACGGTTTTCCTCCTTTAAGGAAGGCACACTTGTACAAGAGGTCGCACCCTAGTGTCAAGGCAAAGCCAGGGGCGCGGGGCCGCAAACGCGATCGCCGGCGGCGATCCGCCTCACGCTGGCACGTTGGCTGCTGCCGCTCTTGAATCAGGATTGCTCAGGCTTAGATCGGTCCAGAATGGTGTTGACTTCGCAACCGACCAGAAGGGCGATTCCAGCCAGATACATCCACAGCATCAAGACGATGATGGCGGCGAGGCTGCCGTAGGTGGCGTTGTAATTGCCAAATTCGGAGACATAGAATCGAAATCCGATCGAGGCGAGCGCGATCAGAATGGCGGCAACCACATTGCCCGGTGAAATGAACCGGAACCTCACGTTTACATCGGGCCCGATGCGGTAGGCCGCGGCTAGGGCCAACAATGCCGCCGCGCCGATGATGACCCAGCGGAGCGACGCGAAGAAGAACAGCAACGGCCAGTTCCAGCCGATGAGCGATGCCAGCCACGACTGAGCCACTCCTCCGAGAATCACAAGCGAGAGAGATACGATCGCCAGCACAGCAAAGAACACCATCAGAAGAATTGCGATGCCCCGCGCTTTCCAGAAAGGTCTGCGTTCCGTGACATCGCAGATCACGTTTAGTTGCTCCATGATCGCGTAGACGCCGGCGGAGCCCGACCAGAGAGCAAAGATCAATCCGAATGTCAACAGTCCTTTGCTACCTCCCGCTGCGACATAACGTACGGTTCCGTCGAAAAGGTTTGCGGACTGCTCGGGCAGGATCTGGTGGAGAAGGTCCACCATTGCCTCCTGCAGGTGGGGGATCGATAGAGAAGGAAGCAGGGAAAGCACAAAGATCGCCGCCGGGAATGCCGCGAGCAAAAAGAAGAACGCAAGAACGGCCGCACCGTCGAGTACGTGGTCGTGCTGAATTGCACGCCACAAGGCGCTTGCGAAATCCAACAACCCTCTGTGTCCTGGAGTGCTCGTGTGAACAAGCTCCTTTGTGCTCGTTCAACAGTATCTCCTGGTCCGGGCTCATCCAGCCACCTTCAGTTCACTGAAACGGTCAATCGCCTTTATCCTTTTGGATTGTTCCTGGGGCCCGATTTACTCACGTCCGGCGTGAAGTTGAGCCGCCATCGAACCTTCGGTAGATGTGCATGACGGCCGGAGACATCCATGAGGTGAAGCACACGACACTGCAGAGGAGCCGGTCCTGACAGGGGTACTTTTCGTCCCCCTCAAGCCTGTCCCCTGTCATGCTCCAGGAGACAACAAGCGTTCGTGTGGACTGTTGTATTGAGGAGGGGGTCAACGAAATGGCCGCACACCAAGGGTGCCTTCCGTCGGAATATTCAAGTGATCAGAAATGGATTGCGAATGGTTAGCGGACCGATGACTTGACCGTTCTGCAGATCTTCGGTGTAGAGCATCTCACAATCCGCCCTTCGCGCAGTAATGCCTCCGCCGCAAGCCCATATGCGGTGACCTATTCCTCCAACTTCAGGCCTACCGCCTGCATCAGTGTGAGCGCGTTGCTAGTGCGTACAACTCCCGGCCGCAGGCGGAAATCGAACTTCAGCCTTCCGTCTTCGATGCTGTCCTCGAAATGGCAGTTCTGTGCCAATTCGCCTATCGTCCGCGGGATTTCAGTGAGGGCCAAATCGTGCGTAGTCACCATGCCGATGGCTCCCCGGCGCACCAACGCACGAACCACGAACCGCGTTCCGTCGAACCGGTCTCGCGAGTTGGTTCCCGAAAGTAGCTCATCCAGCAGGAATAGAAGCGCAACCGGCTCTTCTGCCAAATCTGCTAGAAGCTTCAGGCGTTTGATTTCCGCGTAAAAACGCGAGACGCCCCCTTGCAGTGAATCCAGCACGCAGATGGAGGCTCCCACGGCAAGCGGCGAAAGGCGCAGCCGCGTGGCTCGCACCGGCGCGCCGCACTGTGCTAAAACCGCATTGATTCCCACGCCCCGTAGAAACGTGCTCTTACCCGCCATGTTCGGACCGCTGACCACGATCAACTGCATTTTGCTGCCTAACGTCAGGTCATTGCCCACTGCCGTGCCGGCGGGCAAGAGCGGATGCGCCAGCCCCGTTGCCTCAAAGCAAGCACGCTGCTCGACAAACTCCGGCAGCACGTCTGCGGGATGCTCCCATGCATAACAGGCGAGCGCAGAGAGTGCTTCGAACTCGCCCACGGTAGAGAGCCAGCCACGAATCGCGGAGCCGAACCTCTGCTGCCAACGTTCCGCCGCCATGGTCAATTCTGCGCTGTAGAAGATGAATGGGGAAAACATCTGAACCAGCAGATTTCGGCGTCCCTCCAACCAATAGACGATCCACTTCAACCTCTTCACCGCGGCAGAGGGGGCTATGTCTCCGGAATCGAGCGAGGCTCGCAGGCTCCGCAGTCGAGCGGAGGCAAATGTCTCTTGTTCCAACACCTGCAGAACTTCTGCCAGCAGGCTGAGGTCCTCGGCAGCCTCCTCTACTGCCTGGGCAGATTCTGAGACACGCCGCCGCAGGGCGAGGCTGACTGCGAGGTTCACGATCGACATCAGCAACGCGGGGCGCAACGAGTCCGCCGGGATAGTGCCTCCAGCAATCAGCCACTGCAGTAGACAAAACCACGCATATGCTGCGGCGCCTACCCACAGCATAGCGAGAGGCGCCAATGCCGGCGCAAGCCATCGCGGGAACATCCGCTCGCGTTCTGACCATGATGCCAGCGCGTCAGGCCGAACTCCCAGGCGCACACCCTCTCCCGCCACAAACAGGCGCTCGCGAAAGCGGAGCCTGTCCTTCATCTCCGTGACTGTCGCCTGCCGGGAGCGTACCTCCTCTGGGAAAGCCGCATGGAGGAGCCACCGAGCGAGCGTCTGTTCACCAGCCCGAGTTCTGACAGTGCAGAGAAACTCGAATAGCGACCCCTTGCCGAAAATGTCGAGATCCCGCGCATACGGATGGGCGAGATCCAGAAAGCGATCTCCGGTATCTCCGGTTCCCGCCCACCTGTCTTGCAGGCGCGCGATTCCACGCTTGTAAAATTCAATTACTCGCTTTCTCTCACGGATGGCGCGCAGTACACGATCATGCCCCACTGCCAGCGGCACGAAAATCACAACGGGGATTAGGAGCAGACTCCGGAGACCTGGAGAGTGCAGCAGCGGGATTGCTGCGATGGCTCCTGCGAGGAACACGACCATCGTGGCGTAGGCAAGCCCGGTGTCCAGTTTTTGCTGGAGAGCCAATCGAGCTTGGTTCTCCAGCAGCAGACGACGGTAGACGGCTTCAGGCGATTCCATCGATCAATCATCGAACCTTTCTAAGCACCTTTGAGCCTTCGAGGTTGCCCCGCCAACATTATCAGCGTTGGCTCAAACCGAGTGGCGTGGGACGGGCGAGATAAGGGGGCGCGTAGCGCTAAAACTTCAGAAAGTGGTGGCCGGTTCACTGCTTCGAGCAAAGTTCCAGTCCCGGTCCGACCACAAATCTTCTGTCAAGAGTTGCGGCTTCGGTCGACTGCATGTGGTTCTCTTCTAAGGAGAACCACATAAGGGGCACCGGTGAGAGCGGTGAAGTAGGAACTCCGGGTGCGCTCCTAATGAACAAACAAAGAGTGTGGTGCCGCACCTCCGGCGCTCGACCGCCTGCCAAACAGATTTCCCAGCCCTTCCGGGCTGCGCTGACGTTTGGCGGTCGGCCCTCCGGGCCTTGCATCTACAGCGATCTCGCAGTGTCATTTCTCCCTCGACTTGCCACAGGCAAGTCGGCTGCTGGGGATGACAAAAAGGGGAGGGTTAATGCAAGGAAAGAGTGGTTGCCGGAGGCGCTTTTCAAATCCAATTTGGACAGGTCTGGCCTGAAATAGGCCGCTCCGATAGGTTTTTCAGTCGTCCCTACGGGACTTTTCAAGGGTGCATGCCAACCCAGGACTGAGTCTGGCTAACTTCAGCCGTCCCCGTTCGACAAGCTCAGGGCAGGCTCTGCGGAATCAATTTCGTGCCGGTTCTCACGCAGCCTCTCAAATATGCCGGTCGAATCGAATGAATGCTGCGGGAAGATAGATGGCTCCGTAAGAACGCTGTGCATGTTATATTCTTGTTCATGCACGTTTTATCGGGTGCAGTAAGAAAAAGCGAGATTGAAAGTCGACTACAGCGCGGTCTACCTGTCAATGCCACCGCGCTCGCAAAGGAGTTCCTGGTGTCTGAGGACGCCATCCGGCGCGATCTGAGGGCGTTGGCTGCTGAGGGCAAGTGCAAACGGGTGTACGGTGGCGGGCTTCCCATATCGCCGGATGGAGGTCCGCTTGAGCACAGACTCTTGAACGACTCCAAAGAGAAGCGCGCTCTCGCCTTGGCCGCCCTGTGCCTGGTGTCTGAAGCATCGACGGTCTTCCTCGACAGCGGCAGTACCAACTTGGCCTTGGCCAGAGAGATGCCACCCGATCGCTCTCTGACAATCGCCACAAATTCGATCTCCATCGCAAGCGCCCTACTCGAGCGAAAGAATTTCAAAGTTATTGTTCTGGGAGGAGAGATCGAACGTGAAACCGGCGCGGCCATCGGGCTATCTGCGTTCCGCGAAGCGGAACGCTTGAACTTTGATCTGTGTTTCCTCGGAGCTTGCGCCCTCTCAGTGTCTCTTGGCATTGGCGCGTTCCAGATGGCGGATGCCGAATTCAAACGCACACTCATTGCGAGAAGCGGTCGCACCGCAGCGCTTGTCACTATGGACAAAGTGGAGACTCGCGCACCGTTTCAGGTGGCGGCACTCGCAGTCCTTGACCATGTCGTTCTTGAAGCTGGCACATCGGAGGAGATTGTGTCGAAGTTTTCCAATGCCGGCCCCAAAGTCATCCTCGGGCAAGCGTAGATTGCGTCTCATTCGTCACAACCGAGAGCGGGAATTCTCATCAGAGGATTTGTCTCTATCGCGCGCGAAGCTATCGACCAGGCTGGCGTTCGTTGCGGCAGGGTTCGGCGTAGCTTGCTGGGCTCCCTTAGTACCTTTCGCAAAGACTCGCTGCCATCTTGGCGATGACACCATGGGACTGGTTCTGCTCCTCTTGGGCGCAGGTTCCATCGTTGCAATGCCGCTTGCGGCAAATCTCAGCGCACGTTTCAGTAGTAAGCCGGTCGTACTTTCCAGTGGATTAGGCATGGCGGTTATTCTGCCTCTTTTGAGCATCGTCTCCTCGCCGATCGCACTGGGAGTAGCGCTGTTCGGCTTCGGGGCGTCGTTGGGATCGCTCGATGTCGCGATGAACTTACACGCTGTAGATGTTGAACACGCTTCTGAGAAGCCGTTGATGTCTGGATTTCACGCACTCTTCAGTGTTGGTGGATTTCTCGGGTCAGGAATCGTGACAGCTCTTCTCTCTCGAGGCATCGCACCTGGCTCAAGCACGATTCTCTGTTCCATTATTCTTGTTTCGCTCATTGTTGTGGCCCTTCCGCGCATGCTCTCGAATCGAGAGAGAGCTAAGCAACCGCTCTTTGCCGTTCCGAGAGGTGTCGTGCTCGTCATCGCTATCTTCGCGGCAATCTCATTCCTGGTTGAGGGGGCTCTGCTCGACTGGAGTGCGCTTCTGCTTGTCGGCGAACACCTCGTCGCTGCTGCGCACGGAGGGCTGGGATACATGTTCTTCTCCATCGCGATGACGTTCAGCCGTTTCGTCGGCGATGGCATCGTAGCGCGATTCGGGAACCGCATCGTGCTGACAGTTGGTGGGGCGATAGCGCTTCTAGGTCTGTGCTGCCTCATTCTCGCTCCGGTTGCATGGATCGGACTTGTCAGTTTTGTCTTTGTGGGCCTTGGAGCCGCAAATATCGTGCCTATATTGTTCAGACTCGCGGGTACGCAACACAGGATGCCAAAGGGATTGGCCGTTGCCGCCCTCACTACGGCCGGTTACGCGGGCATGCTGACTGGACCAGCCGCCATTGGCTTCTTGTCAAAGGAAGTCGGCTTGCATAACGCTTTCTGGCTTCTGCCAGCACTTCTGGCGTGTGTGCCGATCTTCGGCAAACATGTGACGGCAGAAACTTAGTCGTCCCTCCCGGGACTAAAAATAATCTCAGTTACGTTCACCTGGTAACTTGGTAAATCGTGCTGTGAGAGGGCAAAAGAATCCCAACGACGGCGCCTCCCACGCCACCGAGCACCGCGCCAACTCCTGCCAGCAGGGCGGCTCCGCCAGCATCCAAACAGAAGCTTTGCGAGGAGCACGGTTTGTTGAGCGCTGCGCCGATTCCGGCTCCGACACCAGCCCCCACTCCCGCCACGATGAGGGTGTTGCGCAACCGGTGTTTGTGTTCCATGAGTTTCACGCTGAGAACGTCTTGCTTCGGAATACTCTGCTCGCCATTCGTCTCCCGGTATGAGATCGCTGTATCGGAGATGCTCACGAAGTTTCCGGAATGTTTCTTCGAGGTCATCCCGACGACTTGAATCCTCTGTCCCGGCCGCAGGACACTTAGATTCGACCAGGATGCCTGGTTGGCTTGAGCCAGCAAAGTATAGGGAGCGCCAGAGAGAAAAATCAGGAACAATATGCTTCTCACGTTGCATGATGTCGAAAATGACCTCGTCATCGTTGAGCCCCCCATCTTTCGAAAAAGTAGAGGATTCCAGGTCGCAAAACTCGAGACCTGGGCACCCTGTTTCGTGGTCAAAAAGACCGCCAAGCGCGGACTTTCTTTCCAATACTCCCTAGCGAGAGGATGCCTTCCTTGCCGGCGACGCTAGTGACCACTGTGTCAATTTCGGAGCCGTCCTCCACGACTACAAAGTTTGTGACCACAGGCGGCCGGCCATCGGTGAAGTCGATGGTAAAAGTTCCGGTGCAATCCGGGTTGACTGTATACGTACCGTGGGCCGGTGTGTGCGTGAAGTCGGATACGGCTGTACCGGCGATGGTGACCGTGTCGATCTGTTCAAAGGTCCCCTCGCCATCGAAGTCGGCCATGGCGACGCCTACCTGCAGACCCGTTGGGCCGGTGACGCCGGAGACGGCTAATTTGGTGCCTTGAAGCGTAAATCCGTAATGACCGGAAAGAAGTTTGGCGTTGCATCCCTCGGTATCACTTAGCGCATATCCTGATCCGGCAGCACCGAGTGTGAGCAGCACGAATGCTACTCCGTTTGTGAAAATCTTGCTGTTCATAGTTCCTCCGTCGCAGTTAGCTGTGATGCTTCTTCTAAGCGGCCTCCGACGACCCAGTCAATCGACTGCACCTAACCCGCTCCTGACTTGCTAAGAAGCTGTTGGCAATGGATTTGTGTGATTTCCTGAACTGGGTAACTGAGATAACATGGCAGCGGGTCACGGTGACCCTATGAATTCGCCACCTAGTTCTGGCCGCAGATTGCGGGCCGGCCTTTTCGAGATTGACCTGGCCGCGGGCCAATTGCACAAGAACGGGCGGAGATTACCGCTTCAGGAACAACCCTTTCGCGTTTTGGCCACGCTGCTGGAGCACCCGGGAGATGTGGTCACCCGCCAGGAGTTGCGGGAGAGGCTCTGGCCAGCCGATACCTATGTCGGATTCGACGAGGGCCTCAATACCGCCATCCGCAAGCTGCGAACGGCCTTCGGCGACTCAGCCGGCAATCCAAGATTCATCGAAACCTTGCCCCGGCGGGGGTATCGGTTCATCGCTCCGGTCACCGAAACCATGCCGGCGGATGGTTTTCGCTCGAGCTCGGAAGTGCGAGGGGATGGGACACAGATTGAAGGCCCCGCTGCGGTCGACGCCTCGGGCAGTCCGCAGCAGGTTGAGCGGCCGCCAACTGCTGCGAATCGCAGACCGCGAGCAAAGCGAGTTGTTTTCGTCACCGCTTTCCTGGTTTTGCTTCTCACCGTTGCATACTTCATGCACAGGCGTTCTTCGCCGGGCTATGCTCCCGCTAAACGGGCGATGCTTGCGGTATTACCGTTTCAAAATCTGAGTAATGACCCAGAGCAGGAGTACTTCAGCGATGGGCTAACCGAGGAGACGATTACCGACCTCGGCCAGCTCAGTCCGGAAAATCTCGGAGTGATCGCCCGCACTTCGGCCATGGCCTACAAGCACACGGGTAAGACCATCAGCCAGATTGGCCGTGAGCTGCACGTCGACTACGTCCTGGAGGGAAGCGTTCGGCGGGAGGGGGGCAAAGCCCGCGTTAGCGTCCAGTTGATTCGGGTAAGCGACCAGACTCACCTTTGGGCACAGAATTACGATCGTGATCTGCAGGACTTGCTTGACCTGCAAAACGAGCTTGGAAGGGCGATCGCGGAGCAGGTCAGGGCTAATCTCACGCCACAGCGGCAGATCGAGTTGGCCAGGAAGCACATCGTGAACCCCGAGGCCTACGACTTGTATTTGAAAGGCCGGTTTTATTGGAACCAAAGAACCCCCGACTCCATTAAGGAAAGCATTGGGTATTTTCAGCAAGCTACCGCCAAGGACGGCAACTTCGCCCTGGCCTATGCCGGCCTGGCCGACGCCTACAACATCAGCAATATCATCGGGCCGGTCTCAGCGAAGGATAGTTTTCCGCAGGCAAAGGCTGCAGCGATGAGGGCAATCCTGTTGGATCCCTCGCTTGCCGAAGCGCACGCTGCCCTGGGTATGGAGAAATCGCATTACGAATTTGACTTTCCGGGAGCAGAAAGAGAATTTCTCAAGGCCATCGACCTCAACCTGAACTCACCCAATGCCCATTTTTTTTATTCCAACTGCTTCCTCATGCCCATGGGCCGAAAGGCGCAAGCCATTGCTGAAAACCAGAGGGCGATGGCAATCGATCCCCTTTCGCTACCTATCAACAACTTCATGGGCATGACGTACATGCTGGCGGGCGACGAAACAAGCGCGTACCGGCAATTCCAGCACACGATCGCCCTGGATCCCAGCTTTGCACTCGCGCACGAATATTTTTCCGGGTTCCTGACAACGACGGGAAGATATGAGGAGGCGATCAAGGAGCAGGAAAAGAGCGAGGTGCTTACCGGCTCAAGTCCCGAGGAGGCGGCGGCTGAGGCGATGGTCATGGAGAGTGCATACAAAAACGGAGGAGAAAAGGGATTTTGGCAGAAGCACCTGGAGCGTGAGCTGGAGTTCAGCAAACAACCCGGGCAGTACGCATCGCCGAGTTACCTGGCCGGTGCTTACGCTATGGCCGGGCAAACGGATAAGGCGTTTGAATTGCTGGAGAAGGGTTACGAGGCACGTGAAGGGCAGGTCCTGACTTTGTTGAAGTTCGACCCTGTCTACAAGAATCTGCGCGGTGATCCGCGATTCTCCGCGATGCTGCGGAAGATCGGATTACCTGAATAAACAGGAGATCCAGGTGGTCCGGACAGAAGGGGCTGACCCTAATAGGCCGGCGCTACCCCTGTCCTCTGAACGATCGAGCGAAAGCGGCGATCGGAGTGGAGAAAGTCGTAGGCGGGATCCCCCTGGATCCAAAGAGTGTCTGTGGAATGTTGTTGGTAGCCCTCCTCGAGCAGAGCGAGCGTCCGCTCTTTATCGCCAAGCTGAGCTGCGAGTGACGAGCTGGCCTTCCCGCGAGGCGAGGAGGATGAGCAGTTCATGGGCTTACGCTCGACGCGCAGGGACTGGCCGTCACGGAGGAGTTGGAACGCTCCGCAGTCAAGCCAAAAGTCACCGAAACGATAGACAAGGCCGCTCAGGGGCGCCCCTCCTGCGCGGGGGAGTATGACCCAGTGTCGCAGGAAAAGGCCAGATTTAAAAGGATTTGGCGGTTCACCCAAACTTCACCTCCGGCTTTACCCGCTATTCATTGCCTAGGGGCAAATCGCGGTTCAGTTTCGTGGTCAGCCGGCGATTCCGGCCAAAGGAGGACAGAACATGAGAACAAGTATTCGGAGATGGGCACCGGCTCTAGGCGCGCTGGTATTTGCGTGGGCTATTATTCCGAGCGCCCTGGCGCAGTGCGGAATGCCGACGAAACATGCGAAACCGGCGGCGTGGGATCCACAAATGGGTGGAGCGCACGTTACGCGAACCGCGATGGCCGGCGATGAAGAAGAACGTTCACCGCCCAAACCAGCAACGGGAAAGATATTCCCGACACAGTCATCGACAATGCCCTGGCAGTTTGGCATGCCGACAAAACGGAAATCATGAATTCCCTGCGGCCACCGCAGGATGGGAACTTCTGCCTCGGTGTCTGGGAACAGACGGGCAGATCCAAGTATTACCTGAATCACTTTCCCTGCAACCGCCATTCCCTGTACAGTAACGCCACAAATCGATCGTCGGATGGATTGATGAATTTTGTGCTCGGGGAATTGTTAAGTGGCTATAAGCTGGATGCGGCTGGACCGTCACATACATTTGGGGGTTATATCGGATGTTCCGAAACTCTGTCCTCAACACACGGACCGCTCTTTGAAACGGGGTCGCGCCCGCCGAACACCTCCAATATTCGGGGATTCGCATCATAGGCACTGCGCGGGCCGCGTGCGCTTACCGCCGGCCGTGAACTCATACCACCACCTACCGTCAAGTAGGCAGAAGTTCATAGATCGACTCAAGCTACAACCTTGCCCTCATCGTAGAAGCCGAAGACGAGGGCGAAACAGTGGGCACCAGAATAAGCCGGGCCCGATGTCCTGAGGTAATGATGGGCTGTTCAAAGTATTTCCACGAGAGCGCTGCGTACGCGCACGCAATCAGAGATGCAACCGCAGCCGAGGTATAGCTGTCGTTGCCAAAGTATCTCCAGCAAACCATCAGCGCGGTCAGATGAATTAGATAGAATGAGTAGCTAATTCGCCCTATATACTGAAGAGGCTTAAACTGCAAGACTCGAACCTGCCATCCGCTCAGGGCCCAAACGAAAAGTCCTAGACAGATAACCAGGGAAAACTCATAGGCTAGAAAGTTACTCACCGGGGTATGGGCGGTCCTCTTGACATGAGCAAAGTGGCCGAAGAGAACTGTCCCAGACAGCCCACTGGCAGATAGAAATATTCCATACTTCCCATAAGTCTTGATCAGCGTTCTTCGCTTACGCCACACGATCGATACCAGAGCGCCAATGGCGAGTAGGTCCATACGGAATGGTGTTTCCGCATAGATCGGAACGTAGTCAGGAAACAAGGGCGTACAAAACCAGCGAAGCAATGGTGCTAGAATCACGATAAAAATCGCCAACCCCGCGATCCAGCGTTCGCTAAAGAAGAAAATAACAAAAGGCCACACAACGTAGAACTGCTCTTCGACCGCGAGAGACCACAAGATTGCCAGAGAGTCCGGGAACTTAACGTGGGTTATGAGCAGTAAATTCATAAAACCAAGATAGTAATACCAAGACCTAAGCCACCAGACTCCAAAGAGTACACAGGTAATGGCGAGCAGAAGAAGATACGGCGGCAGGATACGGCGAATGCGCCGGGCATAAAACGAACCAAGATAGGCTAGGATGCTGCGATTGCGGCTTCGGATCAAAATATCGGTGATGAGAAATCCGGATAGAATAAAGAACAAATCTACACCCATCCAGGCCAGCTTGGTTTCAAAGGCATGATGGGAAAACACGGCGATGATCGCTATTGCCCGTAGACCATCTAGTTGCGTGATCCTTCCGTTCAATGAAAGCCCCCTTGCGCGATCGTCATCTCACTCTTGGCTCATCCTCACTTTCTCAGCCGCAGCGAGGGCACCCCCGTGACGCGGCACAGTCGCCTCAGCTGTTCCCAGATACTGCTATTGGCCTGTTGCCGAGTGTTCGTTGTTACGGATTCGGCGATAAGAGTCGGATGCTCGGGTGCTTGAACGCTCACCCTCAAGGGGACAATAGTTTTCTTTTGGCGGGTCGTAAAGTTACTTGCTGTAAATTAAAATGTTAACGAATCGCTAACTCAACCCTCATGCGTCGTCAGCGATCACAGCAACCAAAGGTCTTGTCCGGCAATTGCTTCCGCTCCACACGGTCGGCCCAAATAACAAAGCAGATGGAGAAGGAATTAACGTTAACCGCCGTTAGTTCCTGAGCATTCGTCCGCGCACAGAGCTGTGGGCCGGGGGGGAGCGACCTGAAAGGTAAGGAGGAGTGCAACGGGGTGATTAACCGTGAGGCTAAAATCGACCGGCAAGTAGGCTAACCAGTAGGCCAGGATGGAAGAGGTTCCGGGTAAACATTAAATCTTGTGGGTGACATACTGAACGTCGACGACTTCTTCGTTGAAATCGACCATCTCAACCCGGAGCAGGACCTGAAAATGTTCGGGCACAGGCGACTGTCCTCCGGGAGCGAGCGTTTCGAGAAGCTCGCGCACCTTGTCATCGCGAAGTAGAAACTCCGCTGCCCCTTGAAATGCCCGGCCATGATTAGCCCCGATCAGCGTGACGCATGTCCCCTCTGCCGGGCCAGGGCGCCGGGTTACCAATGCATAGTCGGATACCCGCTCGAACGAACCACATAGGAAGCGGCTGCATTCGTAGCGAGAAGCGACCCCGTCTGTGGCTTCACAATCTTCTATGTAATGATCTCGAACCAGGAGTTTTTCCCCGCTTTGCAGGTTGCGCACAAAGCTGTTGGCTCTAGAGCAGCCCACCACTACCAAATTGCTATTTTGAATGTCCGCCCACGATGCGGATCGGGAGTTTTTCACCTGCAGAGAGGCTTGCATCTCGTGGAACCCCTGGGTCAGCAATACAACGGCTTGCACCTCGCCTCCAGAGACGAAGTGGAAGGTAGGAACAGCGTCCTTGAGCGAATCGGGGAGCCTTCGCCCCATCTCTCGTTTGGCTTCCGAGGGATCGTTAACGTGGAGATTCCTGAAAAAATTACCCTCCGGGTCACGGAAGCACAGCAGCTCGGTAAAGAGCAAGAGGTTAGTGTGAGAGTTGGTTAAGTAGGGATCCCAAAAACGGCGGAGCGCCGCGCCGTCTGCTAAGGGCTCGCTATTCTCGTCGCTGCTGCGCGTCTCAACGAACCGCAGACGGTATTCCCCCTTGGGTATCTCCAGAGACCACCGCTCGTTCCGCCCTTCCTTCTCGAAGTACGCTTGCAATCGTTGCCGAATGCTGGCGATACTGACGCGGACGATGGAGTCCACCTTGGGGTCGAACAATGGCGGACGGTTGATGGCGGCGACCGCAATCTCGTACTCTTTGACCGAGGCGGCACCCTCTTGCCTCGCATGTTCAAATAGAAACCGCAGAATGCGTTGCAAGGACGCAGCTTGAAGAAATTGCGAGCTGACCAGTATGCGGTTCAGTAGCGAAAGCTTTTGGCGCTCGATGTCGAAGGCTTCCAACACAGGCAGGGACACTACCCCAAAATAAAGTCATTCAAGTCAACAGTATCAACTGACCGCAAGCGTATCATACAGGTCCGTTCCCGTGATTGAATGACAGTTTTCCGAAGGGGGGACAGCCTGAGGAGGACGGATGAGGAACAGCCTCCCTATTTCCGAAAAGTGGTGTGGACCTCCTGCGTTGAGTGCTGTGGACCCCTCGGTTGAGACAGCGAAAAAGAGGGACATCTCCCCGTCTCAGCACGCCAGCCGTAGGACCCTATCATGGCCACAAATTCCGCACCCTTTGCCACCCGTTCCATCCCTCAGCCAACCCGCACACCAAACGCGAGTTACCTTTGAGCAGGTACTCCAGTGCCGAAAAAAAGTATCTAGCCACTTACATCTAACCTGGAAATGCTCTACCTCTTAGAGTAGAAGATATCGGCAGGCGACGGCTCCTCACGCAGCCGCCCCCTAACCGGCAGTCGCCAGCAGCATCGGCCTCACGCGTGAGCCAAGGATAGCTTCACCCCTGTCCGGTACTTCGCTCGATCCCTGTCCAAACAACACCACCAGCCCAAGACGATCCAATGACGGGCCGACCGCGGCTCTCGCCCCCCGTTTGTGCCGCCAGGAGAGCAACAGGACGCAAACCCAACCCTGGCAACCTCAACCAACCTCCGCCAACCAAGGAACGAGACTACCCGTGCCCAAAAATACTGCCTGCCCCTGCGTGCCGCGGTCACCGACCCCGTCACCGATCAGGAAACAGCCTTTGCGCACCTGGTCCTCTCAGGAACCATGACGGACCGCCGCGCCGCGGAAGCCGTCGGCCTGAATCCCGAGCCGGCCCCCAAACCGGCTAACGACCCGCGCTGTAAGTGCTATCGCAAATAGCCAGTAGGCTGGATTCATCTTGAGTGGCCTGCAGGTAAGCGCGCCACTCATCGGTAGACCATCTACGCCCCCAAGAGTCCATATCCAGCCAAGGGGCTACCGGCGCGGCACCGCAGCGGACAGCCGCAGGAAGACCCACGGTCAACAGGGGGCCCGTGTCACCATGGAGGCACGAACCGGTTTGAGTTCGGCATAGCGCAAAGCCTCCCACAGGTGTCCCACGCCAGGCAATAGCCGATCAGTTCTAACCCGTGGCGTCGGACGCCTTGCCGCAGCAAATCGAGATAGACGCTCCGCTCAGTATCGCCTTCGAGGATGAAGCGCCGCGCATTGCCGCGCGGCGTTATGTGATGGGGAGCACCGGAGCAACAACACGAGCGAATCGAACCATTCATCCACCTGATCCACCTGCACTCCTCGGCGAGCAGGCGTAGGGTCTGCAGGCCCCTCTTCAGCCGTCCCACTCCCGTACAGTAAACGCCACAAATCGATCATCAGATTGGATGGGTGAATTTTTTGCTCGGGGAATTGTTAAGTGGCTATAACCTGGATTCGGCTGGACCGTCACATAAACTTGGGGGTTATTTCGCGAAACTCTCGAAACTCTGTCCCGAAACTCCCTGTCCCGAAACTCCACGAAACCGCCGAAACTCCTCGTCCCCCAGTTCGCAGAGGTCTGCCGAAGCTACTGTCTGAAGCGTGGCCTTTCTGCTCGCTCTTAGCTGACCCCGGCCACAGCAGCATGCGAACACCACTGGTTATGCTCATCCTGTGTCTGCCGCTGTGGGTCGGAGAGGCCCAAACAGCAACCGCGCCCTATCAGCTTTCCGGCAACTTCAGCGCGCTGTCGAACTCCTTCAACGGAGTTCCTGGCTCGCGGCAGCCTCTGCTCGGCTGGAACGTCAATGCCGCCTTCCCCCCATGGCATAATCTCCGCTTCGTCCTCGATTACGCCAACTATCAGGGCACAAACCTGGGATCGCCCCAGCACGCCCACTTCCCCACCGCTGGCGCCCAATATAGCCACCGCATTGGCCGCGAGAGCATCTTCGGCAAGATGCTCTTCGGCGAAGGCTGGCTGAACAAGAATTGGGACGCAAACGGAGCCCCCGGGACGCTTGCGTCTTTCGCCGTCTACGCCGGTGGCGGAATCGACACCCCTCTGAGCAAGCACTTCAGCCTGCGCGTCGAGGGCGGTGTGCAGCACACCAATTTCGCTCTCAAACTCAACAGCACGTCCTTATTCCCCTACTACAGGATTCCCGGTCTCCCCAGCAACTTCGCGCGTTTCTCCACGGGCATTGTGTGGTCTCCCCGTCTGGCTCCGCCCGCGAGCGCGCTCACACAGGGATCGACCGCACCAACGGCGCCGCCGGAATCTGAAATCGCCTTCGAAGAGGCATCGTCTTTCGGCCACTGGGACATCCAGGCAGGCAGTTGGTGGAGCTACATCCATGTCGCCGGCATCGAGTACGACCGGCACACCTGGGGCAAATTCCTCGGTGCTCGCATGGATTACGTTGCCGAGATTCTGCCACTTACCCTCCTGCGTCAGCCTGCCGTTGAGGACGAATACGGCGATCCCTTGAGCCACGACTACAACACGGTACCCGGTCTCGCGGTCACGCCGATCGGCCTCCGCATGCTCTGGCGCAACGGCAAGGTGTTTAAGCCCTATTTCACTGCCAAGGGCGGCGCTGTCGGATTCACGCAGAAGGCCCTCTCGCGCGATGGAGCCTACCTGAATTTCACGCTTCAGACGACCGTGGGCATAGAGCTTCCTCTCACGCACGCCTGGGAGATTCGTCTCGGCGCCGGCGACTTCCACTTTTCGAATGCCCGCCAGGTGCCCAGCAACCCCGGCATCGACGACATGATGTACACCGTCGGTCTCAGCTACCACCTTCACCGCACGAGGACGGCGGACTGATCGACGCCACACCCTGCGTCTGGGGAGCATTGGAACGACTGACGAACTAACCCCCATCCGTTGCGCGCTCAGCATCGGATGGGATTGAGGGCTGGATAGAGCGTGCCCTGGTTGAGGTTGAGGAGACGATCGGAGATTTGTTGTAGCCGGGTAGCAATCTGATATGCATGCTGAGGCCCCATATTGGCAAGTGTGCGCAGCACGATCAGGTCCAGGCGCCCTGCAGAAGTTGAATTGAATTCCTGCCTCTACTGGACATTCAAGTGGACAGTCCTCAAGAAAGGATCGCCCGGCATCACTTGCTTGTGAAGTGCAGCTAAAAAGGCTCCGGAGCGAGTGCCTGCGGGCGTTCGCTCCGGGGCCTTCGATGAGTTCTACCTAAACCTTGCTGACGCGATGCAGCGTGGCCGATTCGCTACTAACGTGGCAGCGCTTCGTCTCCTCTTGTTTTCTGGTGAGGGGCACTCTCCGTGCGAGCCTGAGTGGCAGGTGCTTCATGTTGACGAGTCGTTACCGGCTACTGCGAATGAGACTGAGTCGTTTTATCCTCATTTGAGCTAGTAGCTGCCGGCTTTTCCGTGGTTGCTCTATCCGCATTTGCGTGGGGTGCAGCGGCCCTTTCGGTCGTGGCCTTACTCTCACTCGAATGAGCCACGGCGGCGCGCTTCTCAGTCTCTTTGTTCTCGCTCGGGTGAGGTGCAGCGGCCCTTTCCGTCGTGGCCTTACTCTCACTCGAACGAGTCGCAGGAGCGCGTTTTTCCGTCACTGTGCTTTCATTTGCGCGGGTTGCAGCCGCTTTCTCGGCCGCTGCCTTGCTCTCACCTGGGTGAGCCGGCACCGCTCTCGTTTGAGCTGCACGATTCTCCGTGGCCGCACCACGGGCTGGCACTACATTCTTGCCGGTAAACTCTCCCGGTCTGGAGGTTGCGGCGACCGGCGGCCTACCATGATTCACCGAGGCCAGTAATCCGCGGTTCGTGCTTGCCGCGCGCCGATGTCCTATTTGTTCTGCTGTCGCCGGACTGTGACGCTCTTGAAGCGCGGCGGCTTGAGCGGCAGTCGGCCGGGCGGTTGTTCCGCCGGTCCCGCCATTGTAACTAACATAGCTTCCAGCAGCGGGAGAGCTCACGTTCCTCACATACGTGTTCTGAATGCAACGACTGCGCGGCCATCCAGCATGGAAGCGAAACCCCTCAGCGTTTGCCTCAACCAGTCGCCGTTTCTGAATGTGCTTTCCGATAACAAGGTGGCGGCAACGTTGAAACTGATGACGCGCCCTGGCGATACCAGGCTCACACCCGAGGTCAGCGGGCGGGCGGCAAGGCTTACCTTACCGGATCGATTGCCAGTCCGGGCAGCCAATACGTGCTGGGACTGAAGGCGGTGAACTGTCAGAGCGGAGACCCGCTGGCCGAGGAGCAGGTGACGGCGGCGTCCAAGGAGAAGGTGCTGGACGCGCTGGGCGAAGCGGCTTCGAAGCTGCGCGGTGAGTTGGGCGAATCGCTGGCTACGGTGCAGAAGTTCGATGTTCCCCTTTCCGAGGCCACCACGTCTTCGCTGGAAGCGCTGAAGGCCTACAGCCTTGGACGAAAGGCCAGTTACGAGAAAGGCGCCGTCGCAGGCCTGCCTTACGAGCAGCGCGCCATCGAGCTTGATCAGAATTTTGCCATGGGCTACGCCGTAGTGGGCACCGACTACTCCGATCTCGCCGAGCCAGAGAGGGCCGGCGAGTACCTCACCAAAGCATTTCAGTTGCGGGAACATGCCAGCGAACGGGAAAAGTTGGCGATCTCCGCCCGGTACTATTTTTCTGGCACCGGAGAATTGGATAAGGCGGCCCAGACGTTTCAGGAGGCGATTGAGAGCTACCCACGGGACGCTCCAGCGTACGGCAATTTGGGCGTCGTGTTCTCCGCACAGGGGCAATATGAGAAAGCCGTGGAGGTCACGAGGCAAGCCTTGCGCCTTGCGCCGAATCGGTTAGCCTCTTACGGGAATCTCGCCAACTACACCCTTGCCTTGCAGCGGTTGGAAGAGGCGCGGCAGGTCATTCACGAGGCGCAAGCTCGAAAGCTAGATCAAATCTTGATCCACGCTGTTCTCTACGCTCTTGCCTTTCTTGGGTCGG
Organism: uncultured Acidobacteriaceae bacterium; assembly: GCA_963788515.1. Taxonomy (GTDB): domain Bacteria; phylum Acidobacteriota; class Terriglobia; order Terriglobales; family Acidobacteriaceae; genus PALSA-350. The sequence goes on along the minus strand of CAWBGZ010000008.1, from coordinate 387,917 downwards.
ACTCCACTGCGATGGGGGAACAGCAACAGTGGTTTGCCGGCAAGCCCGAAGAGAACATTGGACTGGCGCTGGCATCCGACACTGAGGCCTATGGCGGTCATGTGGCCAAGGCTAGCCCACTGACCAAGCGGGCCGTGGACTCCGCCATACGGGCTGACAGCAAGGAAACTGCCGCGATATGGAAAACGAATGCCGGGGTGCAACAAGCGGCTTACGGTAATCCCACAGAATCCCGGCAGTCAGCAGCCGAGGCTTTGAAGCTGGCTCTCACGAGTCAGGGCGTCGAGGCCGAAGCCGCCTTGGCGTTCGCCCTAGCCGGTGATACCGCACGAGCCGAATCTTTGGCGCAAGACCTGAACAAGCGTTTCCCGCTGGACACACAGATGCAGTCCCTTTGGCTGCCCGCGATTCAGGCGCAACTGGCGCTCAACCGCAAGGATGCAACCAGCGCGATCAACCTCCTGCAACCCGCCTTGCCGCCCATGGAGTATGGCCAGATTGCTTTTGTCGCCAATATTTCCTGCCTTTATCCGACCTATGTACACGGGCAGGCATACCTTGCAGCCGGACAAGGCGGTGCGGCAGCGACCGAGTTCCAGAAGATCCTCGATCACAGCGGCATCGTCTGGAACTGCTGGACAGGAGCATTGGCACATCTGGGTGTGGCTCGTGCGAATGCCCTGCAGATGAAGAACGCGCAGGGAGCGGATGCCGACGCCGCCCGCGTCCGGGCGCTCGCCGCCTACAAAGAATTCCTTACCCTCTGGAAAGACGCCGACCCCGGCATTCCAATTCTGAAAGAAGCCAAAGCGGAGTACGCGAAGCTGCAGTAGCCGCGTGGCGATCTTCCCAACCATGCTAATTTAGGTTCCATGGTCAATCCTGACAAGTCTTAGTGCTGTATCTGAAGCGCCCACAAGCGAAGGGCTCGTAGCGAGCTGTTCTTGATGGGAAAAAACCGTTACTGTCCTGCTTTATCTGAGAAACCCGATTGCAGCAGATGCTGATGCGGACGCTAGCGTGCGGGTTTCCCGCCATATACCGTTCAACAATTAGCCCTGGTTTAATCGTGGTGTATCGATACGCTACTTGCGAGTTTTGGTGGAGCGACCAAGAAAGCCGAACAGCAAGTGAAGTACAGCAAGTGCCAATGCTCCAAGAAAGGCCGCTTTGAAGCTCGTAACGGCGAAACCTGGCACAAAGCGGCTTGAGAACCAGAGAATGACTGCGTTGATAACCAGGAAAAAGGCTCCGAATGTAAGGATGCCGAGCGGCAACGTGATGATCTTGAGCAGAAGCCCGAGTGTTGCATTGAAGAGTCCGATTACGATTACAGCAATCAAGGCGGAAACGACGCTGCCGATCTGGAATCCGACCACGAAATGCGACACAATCAGCAGAGCCACAGCATTCAAAACCCAGTGCAGTAGCAGACGAAGCATATCCACTTCCTTTCAGCCTTAGAGGCTAAACCTCGGTTCCCAATTTTGTCTCTACCACGCAAGCATAGCGGATATCCCTAGACTGGAGTTGTTTTCAGAGATTGCTGAGCTTGTGATTGCCTCATCAGGGTGGGCGAGAATTGAAGAGAATTGAAGAGACAGGAATTGAAGGGCCGGACGAAGTAACCAACACCTAAACGGCCTCCAGCGTGGCGCGGCGAATGGTGGTTAGTTCGTCTGTACCTTTAACTTGCGATCATGATCGCGAAACGATAGGGGTCCAGTCCTGTCACCGAGGCCTTGCGTTTATTCTGGGCGCGGTCGCGACCGACGTGCAGATCAGGTGTCGCGCCTGGGGGGGCCGGGACAGACGAACTTCCCCAGCCACTCCACCTTCGCCAACCGCTTTACCCCCCGAAAGCCCCCACACCTGAGGTCCCCCTGTTCACCTCTGTTCCAGACCTGGGAGTTCCTTTTCCGTAAGAAAGCACCCTTTAACCCCTTTGTCCGCTGTTAATCTCAAAAAGGACCCCAAAATATCGAGTTTTACAAATGACTGATCAGGCTGCTGAAGCACTCTCTGCAGGAAGGGTACGGCTTCAGCCGCGCCATAATCGGCTGATCTGACGGGGTTCCGGGGAAAGCGTCTGTTTGACGTTTCATTCAGGATCCTTTTCATCTGATCAGTATTTTCCGCTGGTCCCGAAGCCCCTGCCAATGACACCTGCAACAAAAATGCGCCCAGGATGGCTGAAAGCGAGTCTAAACAGTAAACTGGCTCAAACGTTTGCAACCTGCGAACGCAAGAGCGCAGGATAGGTCGAAGGTTTTCTCCCCAGCGGGCCAAAGGTCAGATAAGAAACAGTCTCAGACGAATGGACTTGCTATGTTTGCCGTGAGTGAAGTGTTACGACGCGCGCGACTCGATCAGGGGATCGATTTAGCTACCATCGCTGCACGCACAAAAATCAAAGCAAATTACCTGCAGGCCATCGAGGCCGGCGATCCCAAGAGTCTGCCGGGCGAGTTCTTTTACAAGAGTTTCGTTCATCAGTACGCGACATTCCTAGGGGTGGACACGAGAGCGATCGACGCGGAGATCGATCGCGTGTTGAGCGCGGATGCTCGTCCGCCATTGACGGCGGCACCCACGCAAAGAGCGGTGAAGCTGTCGTCTGGGTCCCGGGGAGCAGCGAAGTATGTTTTCTATGCCGCTTTGCTCCTCATACTGGTGGCTTGCTATGGAATCGATGGTTGGTGGCACGACAGCCGCGCGGTGGCCACGGAGAGAATCGGGAGCAACCCTCCGGTGGCGGAAAACACCCCGCGGCTTCAATCGCCAGGACCCGCCACCGAGCGCGCTTCACTCGCTTCCGCTTCCCCAGTTGCAGCCGGGCCGGCCGCGGCTGCGCCGGTTGCTGCTGCGGCGAAGCAGAACGAGGCTGCGGTTCCGGCTGGTTCCAGAGTCGAGCTTGCTTTGAGTGCTACGGAAGACACCTGGCTTTCGATTTCTTCGGATGGTACGCCAGTCTTCTCAGGCCTTCTCGAGGCCAATCAGACAAAGACCATCGAAGGCAAAGAATCCGCCGAGTTACGGGTTGGCAACGCAGCCGGCCTGGAAGTGCGCTTGAATGGCACACCGCTCGGCCCACTGGGCGCACATGGTCAAGTTCGGGATATGGTCGTCACACCGGACAAGTTCCAATTTGTGTCGACGCCCAATGAGAGTGAGTGAGGACCCACCGCATCGTCATCGGATGGGCGATTCTTTTGCTGTATCCCAGGATTGGTAACGACTGTGATTGCTGTCCTGACTCTCGCCGTGCGCGCACCTGACTCTTTGAAAATCCATTCTAGAAACTAGCGGTTTTATCCTTCTCAAAATGCCAGGTCCGTCCACGAAATGCCTTACGACAACTCGTGTGATCAGCTATGGATGAGAACGGAGACCTGGAACATGAAGCCTAATGAACCCAGCCGCACAGCCCTGATGATCGCCCGGCAACGAGCTGCTCATCAGGTGCTCGATCATGGCTCAATCCTCGCTGATCCATTTGCCATGAAGCTTCTGCGCGAGGACGAAAAGGACGTGCTTCAATTTGCCAACAAACACCCCCTGGCCAGCATCGGACGTCTCATCACCACCGCGCGAAGCCGGATTGCGGAAGATGCTTTGTCAAGAGCGGTCGAAAGAGGGGTTCGGCAGATCGTCATCCTTGGCGCCGGACTCGACACGTTCGCTCTGCGGAATCCCCATGGCGCACGACAGATCCTTATCTATGAGGTGGACCACCCCGCGACGCAGGCATGGAAACGCCAGCGCTTGGCTGAAGCTCAAATCGCCCTTCCGCCATGGCTTATTCTCGTGCCAGTCGATTTCGAGCGGGACGATGTGGGAGAGAAGCTCGTCGCCGCAGGCTTGCAGCAGAACTCGCCCGCGTTTTTCACTTGGCTCGGGGTTGTGCCCTATCTGACACAGGACGCCATCGGCCGCACTCTGGACTATATGTCGTCCATCCAGAACTCGGAAGTGGTGTTCGACTACACGGAACCTCCCGAGGCATTCTCCGAAGAGATGAGGGAATTAGTAACGAAGCGGACCGAACAGCTTGAGAAAATCGGGGAACGTTGGGCCAGCCGTTTCGAGCCGGCTGGCATGGCAGCGATTCTTCGCGCACACGGATTTTGTACCATCGAAGACATCAATTTTCAGGAGATCGCGTCCCGGTTCGGCCACGCTGTTCAAGGACTCGCGCCCGGACACGCCGGCGTGCATGTTGTCCACGCTAAGCACTAACGGAACGCAGTCATCTATTGCTATTCGAATAGAGGGCAAACAAAGCCCAAAGGGTCTCGAGGAGAGCCTTTGGGCTTGAATTGGAATTGTGAGCAAGCATTTACTTCTCCGAAGCGATCAGCACGACTTGGTCTTTCGATTGGTTCTTTGCCAACTCCGTTTGCCGCGGGTTGATCTTTATCTGGCTGCCTACAAAGCTATTGCGGTTCCACACTTCGGCAAGGAAATACTCGTGACCGTAGCGATAGAAAACCAACTTGGCATTGGCCATGGGCTTCTGCGATCTGCATGCATTCGAAAGAACGACTGATCCTGCTTTCGAATTCACATTGTGGACTGAAAGAGTCGGCCCCCCCCAGGGTCCCGTGGCTTCGACTTGATAGTCGCCGGCCGGAAGCTGGACATTCCCGGCGGTGAATTCGAAAGGCACCGTCACCTTCATGTGAGTGGTTTGCGCTTGGGCGGCTGCGCTCATCAGCAGCGCCAGGGACATCGCGAGTGACAACAGGTTCCTTTTCACGGTAGGTCTCCTTTTCTTGTGATGGCCGAGCCCTTGCGAACTTGGTCTCACTATCGAAAGCGCAGAAACCGCCGGCTCCCCGCCACATTTTCCAAAAAAATATTTCCAGGCGGGCGGGCGAACTGCCGCTCGGCCCGCAACTTGATGGGACTTGTGCCTATAATTGCGCTGAAAGTGGGCGCGATATGGAACCTGATCCGGGCGAAATCACGCAGTTGCTGCAGCAATGGCGAACCGGCGACCGGCAAGTGGAGGACAGGTTGTTCGACCTGCTGATGCCGGAGATGCATCAGATTGCCGTACGCTGTTTCCGCCGCGAGCGGCCCGGCAACTCCCTGCAGCCCACCGCGCTGGTGAACGAGGCCTTCCTTCGCCTGGCGAAGTCAAGAGAAGTGGATTGGCAGGATCGAGGTCATTTCCTCGCGATATCGGCCAGGGTGATGCGCCGTTACCTGATCGACCACGCGCGGACCCGCCCCGACATTCTGTTTCTGCCCATGGAAGGACTTCCGGAGCGCTTCTTCGGTACCCGCACCCCGTCGGAACTGGTGATTGAAGTTGACGAGCTGCTCGACGGCCTGGAGCGGGAATCGCCCTTGAGGCGGGCCCTGGTGGAACTCAAATTCTTCCTCGGGTCAACCGATGAGGAAACTGCTGATGCCTTGGATATCACCTTGCACACCATGCAGCGGGAGTGGTACCGGGCTCGCCGCTGGCTCTTTGAACGACTGACTGGGAAGCCTGATAAGGGTGACCAGACACGGAGACAATGACAAGCAGCCGCGAAGAAGACGAACGGGTCATGGAGATATTGCAGGCCGCTCTCCGGAAGCCGGCGACGGAACGCGAAGCCTACCTGCGGTTCGTCTGCGCAGGCGACGAAGACCTGCGCCGTGAAGTAGCGGACGCCCTCTCCTGGGAAGAGCGCATGGGCGGATTCCTGCAGCAACCCGTTGCCGTGATCGCGGACGAAAATCCTCCGCCGGACGCCGCGATGACGGCAGCTGAACGATTTCCCGCGGGACTGGAGATAGGGCAATACCGCATCGAGTCCAAGCTCGGCGAGGGCGGCACGAGCACTGTCTGGCTCGCCCTCGATAACAGGCTCAGCCGCAGGGTCGCAATCAAGTTTCTCTCCGACGATCTCGCCGATGCCGAGGCCCGCCGCCGCTTTCAGCGGGAGGCACAGATGGCCTCTTCGCTGAATCATCCGCACATCGTTAGCGTGCATGATATCGGCGAATTCGAGGGGCGGCAGTACCTGGTCACGGAGTATGTCGACGGCGGGACGCTAAAAGACTGGGTGAAGGACAAGCGTAGGACTCCGAAGGAAGTCGCAGAGTTGTTGACCGGTGTCGCCGACGGCTTGGCTGCAGCGCATCAAGCGGGCATCCTGCACCGGGACATCAAGCCCATGAACATTCTGGTGGCCAGAAATGGCTACGCCAAGCTGGCCGATTTCGGCCTGGCGAAGCTTGCCGAAAACGGCACGATCGATCTCGCGGCAAACCTGCCGGAAGGGCCGACGCGACCGGGACTGATCCTCGGCACCATCGCTTATATGTCTCCAGAGCAGGCTTCGGGCCAGCCGCTCGATGCGCGCAGCGATATCTTTTCCTTCGGCGTCGTGCTCTACGAGATGCTCTCGGGCAAGCGGCCCTTTGGCGGCCGGACGGACCTGGAGGTCCTGAAAACGATCATCCACGGCGAACTGCCGCCGTTGAGCGAAGAGGTCCCCGAGGCCTACCGAAACGTCGTGGAGAAGGCCCTGGAGAAGAGTCCGGCGGAGAGATACCAGTCCATGCGGGAGATGGTTGTGGACCTGCGGCGCGGCCATCGCTCGCTGCGCTCGCCCGCTCCAGGCGAGGGCGGCGTCACTTCCTCCGGACGGCTCGCCGGAAAGCCCCCGCCCGCCCCGCCAAAGACCAGCCGAAGAACTCTGTATTACACCGCGCTTCTCGGCGTGGTCCTGCTAACAATTGGCGTCCTGGCCCTCTGGAAGACCCTCTTACGCCCCCAGCGCGCGCCGAGAGTCGTGAGTTTCGTCAAGCTGACCGATGACGGTCAACCCAAGCTCGGCCCGATGGTCACCGATGGTTCGCGAATCTATTTCACCGAAGTGTTGCCCGGTTCGCGCAATATTCTCGTTCAGGTTTCTGTGAAGGGCGGAGATACCGGGCCCCTGACGGTTCCGCTCAAGCAGCCCGGGGTGCTCGATTTATCGCGAGATGGAGCCGATCTCCTGCTGGCGAACGATGAGGTAAACGAAGCCCACTACCAAGCCGATTCATTATGGTTGCAGCCGGTCGCGGGAGGTTCGCCGCGGCGTGTTGGGACGGTCCTCGCAGGGAGCACGGGGTTCGGACCGAGCGCGGCCTTCGGAGTGGACGGAGCGAGCATCCTCTATGGTGAACGACAGGATGTTTATTCGGTGGCCCTGGACGGTTCATCGCCGCATAAGGTCCTTACGACAGAAAGCAGTTCCTTAAGCGGTCCTTTTGCCTTCCGATTTTCGCCCGACGCAAGGGTTTTTCGTTTTTCCCAGTACGACCCTGAAGCGGATACCTCGACCATTATGGAGGCTGCGGTGGACGGAACGAGATTTCACAAGATGTTTGGTGGATGTTGCGGCGAATGGACCGTGGACGGCCGGTTTTTCGTCTTTCAGGACAAGCTCAATGTCAAGTCCAATCTCTGGGCTTTGCTGGAAAAGAAGGGCCCCTGGCAGCGGAGTCGAGATGAGAAACCAACGCAGTTGACCGCGGGCCCTTTGGACTTCAAGTATCCTCTGCCAAGCAAGGATGGCAAGGATATCTTCGCTATAGCAACCTCGCTGCGGGGTGAAGTAGTCCGCTACGATGCGCATAGCGGCGAATTCCTACCTTATTTATCCGGAATTTCGGCCGAGGGTCTGGCATTCTCCCCAGATGGGCAATGGGTCGCCTACACTTCCTACCCTGAAGGCACGCTATGGCGCAGCAGAGTGGACGGCAGCGAGCGCCTTCAGCTCACCTTTCCTCCCATGCAAGCGGAATTGCCGCGCTGGTCCCATGATGCTAAACAAATCGTCTTTAGTGCCAAGCGGCCCGACTCAGCCTACAACATCTATCTTGTCTCGAGCGAGGGTGGTACCGCGCAGCGGGTCCTTCCGAGCGACCAAAGTCAGATGGACGCGAACTGGTCGCCGGACGGAAGCTCGCTGATTTTCGCCTCCGATGGGGTCCCGCATGCACCGATTTCCATCCTCGATCTCAAAACCATGCGCGTTTCCACGTTGCCTGACTCGAGTGGGCGGTTTTCCCCCCATTGGTCGCCCGATGGAAGGTACATAGCGGCCATAAAAACCGACACCCAAACCCTGGTGCTTTTTGATTTCGCTTCCCGGACGTGGGCCGACGTGTTCGGATCTGAAATGGGCTACGAAACCTGGTCGCACGATGGAAAGTATCTCTACTTTCAGGGCGTCACTGCCCCGGACACGTTTTTTCGGATCCTTCGTTTTCGGCTGAGGGATCGAAGGATCGAAACCATCGCGGATACAAGAAGAGTTGGGCGGATGACCGCCGGCGGGTTCGACAGCTGGTTTGGACTTGCTCCCGACGACTCTCCACTGGTCACCCGCGACATCAGCACCCAGGAAATCTATGCCCTCGAGATGGAATGGCCGTAGAAGCATGCTGCAGGTATCTGGTGATCGATATAAAAAGTTTGCCGGATACGCGATAAGGCTGAACAAGGACAGTTCTCCGACGGCCGTGGTTAGATGCCGGCTGCGGAGCGCAGCTCTAGACTCCGCTCCTGCACGCGAGCGAGGAAGGCCGCCTCGTCGAAGCCCGGGACCATTCGACCATCGAGCACGACGTTGCCGCCGACGAGGACGGTGTGCACGTCCGCCGCACGCGCCGAGTAGACGAGCGCGGCCAGCGGGTCGTGCAGGGGGCGCAGATGCGCGGCGGCTGTGTCGACGAGGATGATGTCCGCCGCGTAGCCGGGCGCGAGCCGGCCCGTCGTCGTGCCGAGGCCAGCCGCGGACGCGCCGCCCCTCGTGGCCATCGTGAACACGTCGAGCGCGGTGAGCGCCCGTGGGTCGCGGGTGTGGACCTTCTGCAGCAGCGCAGCGTCCTTCATGACCTCGAACATGTCCTGGGTGTTGTTGCAGGCCGGTCCGTCGCAGGCCAGGCCGACGGTGACGCCGGCCGCGCGCAACGCCAGCACGGGCGCGATCCCTGAGGCGAGGATCATATTCGAGGTAGGGTCGTGCACGACGGGTGAACCGTGCTCGGCGATCAGTGCGATGTCGGCGTCGCTCAGGTGGATGCAGTGGTTGAGCATCGTCGACGGACCGAGCACGCCGACCTGGGCGAGCAGCCCGACATTCGACAGCCCGGTCTGCTGGCGAACCAGGTCGTTGTACTCCGGCGTTTCGGCCGTGTGCAGGTGGGCGCGGACGCCGCCGGCGATGAGCTGCCTGGTGTGGTCCCAGTAGTCGCGGGTCGCCGACCACGGGACGAGCGGGCCAACGCCGATTCCGGTGCGGGCGCTCCCCGCCCAGCTGTTCAGGAGCGCACGCGACCTCCGATCGATGTCGTCGAGGCCCTCGACGAAGCCGGGTGCGAACGGGAGGTCGTTGGAGCATCGGAACAGCACGCTGCGCAGACCCATCCGGTCCATGGCGGCCGCCGCGAGGGCATCCGCGCCGTCGCCCAGCCGGTTGGAGAAGAACACCTCGCAGACAGTTGTGTTGCCGGCCTTGAGGTTCTCAAGCGCGCCCAGCATGACGGCCAGCTCGTAGTCCTCCGGCTCGAACTTTGCCATCAGCGGCAGTTGCGCGCCCGATAGCCATTCCAGCAACGAGGCGTCCGTGCCCAGCGAACGACCCAGCGACATGCACAGGTGGGTGTGGCCGTTGACGAACCCCGGCGAGACCAGCATCCCGCCGGCGTCGATGGTCCGGTCGGCCCCACCGGGTGCGCTCCCGCGGCCGACGGACTCGATCAGCCCATCGACTACCGTGACGTGACCGCCCTCGATCCAGGGCTCGTCCGGATCCCCCGTGATCACCCAGCCACCCTCGATCGCCGTCGTCGTCATGTCGTCCTCCCTTTCACCTCGCGGAAAGCCTACTACGGTGATAGCTTACCTAACGGAGCAAATTCAGCTTCTCGCCCTGCGGGTTTGCTGCGGCCTTCCGCCCTGGCCGGCGGGCAATCGGCCGGCCGACCCCGTCCCCGAAAAGATTCAGGGTGAAGCTCAAGCGCGATCTCTGAAACGATCGAAATGCTAAAGTCACTATCCGGTTAGTTAAGGAGCATTATGCCCATAACCCACAAGCCAGAAGGTTTGGCAGTGCTCACTCTGGATGACATCCCGAAGCTATTTCATAATCCGCAAACCAAGGTTATCCGGGACCAGCTTATCGGCAATAAGTTTATGTGTAAGTTTCCCAGTGGGCAGTTATTTTCCGATTCCAAGCTCGATCTGGATACCGACGGATCGTTTTATCACTCTCAGGATGGTACGGGCCAGGGATGACCGCGACCAGAAGGGCGGATAATAGTTCCCTCGATACGCGGAGAAGTTTGCGTGATAAGCCCATGTCCCACACGACTTAGGATAGACTGACTGATCGGATAGACTTCTGCAAGTTTCAGATTCTGCATTTAACCGCCAATTGCGAGGTGCTCGCGAACATGGCAACAGTGCCGCCACAATATCTCCCTCACGACCAGAGAATCAAGTTTGAGTTTGGCGCGATGCCCTCGGGTATCGAAGCCGTGCCCGCTCGAGACATGACCGCTGACCAGGCGCGCGATGTCGTCGTGGCTTTGGCCGTACAGTCGGAATTCACCATCAAGGAACTGAAGATCTCCGACGACTTTAAGTTAGTAACTCCCAAGGCGGCGGATGCCACGCGGGTTACCATCGACCCCAACATCATCGCGGGAATTCCGTTTCGCCTGGATAATGGAAAGGATTACGGACTCAAGCCGATTAGTCTTCCGTTTGCGGTGGTTTTGTGGCGCATGGCCACGATGCTGAAGAAGGACTGGGGCGTTACGACCATCTACACCGGTGGGATCGGTATCGGCCAAGATGCAACTCCCGCTGATTGTCACAACCAGGGCCGTTGCGTTGATTTCTTCGGCGCCGATACCAACCGCGGCAACTTTCGTGTGTACAACGACTGGGGCATGCGTTACTTCATACGCCCGGATAAACTGGTACGCAGGACATGGCTAGGGTATACCGGCAACACGTTTTATTATCGTCTGCGGCATTTGTCAGGGCCTCCCGCAAACGACGCGGCCACGGAGTTTTTCGAAGCGATTTATAAGTTCGCACAGGAGCAGTGCCGCGACATGGGTGGGATGCCAACGACCATCGGTCAACGGTCGTACATCATGCACCCTGATCATCCCGACCCCAAACGCGAAGGGCATCAAAACCACATCCACTTCCAACTGGGCGCCACGTAGTCACTGGCGGTGTCATGCGGGCAGGTATCCTGCTAGCGCGTTGTCCATTGCCTGGCGAGCTAAGGTGAGCCGCTGCACCGTGCTGCCAACACGAGATCGAGGCGCAGATCCGCCATAGGGGAGTGTGGCCGACCATCTGCCTGAGACTCTAGAATGCGCGATTCACGTGCGTCCACGCCGGTCGTTGCCACTCATGTCAGGTGAACTGCCGAGTTACTCCGTGATTACATGATTGGCCCATTCCACGAGCGAAACGAAGATTGTCGGGTTGCCGAACTTCGCTCCCCACTGGTCCAGGTCTGTTTGCAGAACCGCCCGTGCACGGCTACAGGCACCGCAGGCATAAATCTGAATATGTCTTTCAACCACTTTCGTGAGGGTCTGCTCTAACGGTGGCCAGCCAACCGGCACGACTGCGGCGGCAACTGATTTGCGCATAAGCGAAACTGCTTCGCCAAGCAAGAAAATCTGCACCGAATGTCCCGCTTCAGAAAGCGCTAGGCCGTGAAGAAAAGGAAACGCTGCCTTGGTGGGATCATCCGATCCCCAGGCACTCTTCATCATGATATTCAGGGATTTATGAGATGTTGCTTGACCCAAAGAAGTCGCCACTCCAACCAGCGGCAACGCAACTAACTGCCGAAGAAATGACCGCCGCGCCATCAGGACCTCCAATGGGAAGGCGAAGTATAGCATTTTTTCCGGGTTGGAAAACATAACCAATCGTCCTACTCGGCTTTGCGTTGTGCGTGGATCACCCCCGCTCTGTTCTCCCTACCATTGCTCTTCGCGTCGCAGTTGTGGTGAGTTATGGGCTCGTTACCGATATGCGGAGAGTAGTTAGTTCGCCTGTCCGCTCAACTTCCCGATAACAAAGTCTTTTCCTCCGGGGTTCGGTTCCCCATCGGCCGTCGCGGTATTGTTTTTGGGACAAACGGAATCACCGCCAGGATGAGAGCGTAGGTCACGGTAATCGCAATCACGCAGTACCTGAAGCCGTACTCCGAGTTCAAGCCGTAGATCCACGACCCCAGCACGTCGCCGCCGCGGGAGGAAAGCGCGAAGCAGGCCGCAATCATCATCATCAGCGTCCCCTGCAGCCCCGGAGGGCAGGCGCGTATGGCGATGTAGATGCAGGCCGCATTGGCCAGACCGCCCAGCAATCCAATCAGCACCGCCGTCAGGAGTGCCTGACGTCCCGAGTGAACGAAAGCCAGGGAATAAACTGCGGCACCCCCACAATCACAGACCACCACAGCAGCTTGCGAGGCGGAACCTTGGTGCACAGAAATCCATAAAGTAAAACTGGCAGAAGAAAGAAAAGGTTATACAGACCCGCAAAATCGGCATAGATCGCATCCGACGCGTGCAGCTGATTGGTGAGAAAGAACTGCATGGGCGTGTAAGAGCCGGGGTGAAGTTCCACAGTAGGTTGATCAGCACCACCGGGTAAATGGCGCGATGCTTCAGCAGTCGCTTCAGGTCTGCAGGAAAGTCGGCGCCTTTGGCATGCGGGTTGTCATAAGTGTGGCTGAATACCGAGCGCGGCCTCCAGAAGCCAAAGACGCTGAGCGTTGTGGTGAGAACGAGAACCATGAGAAAGATCTGGCGTGGCGTGAGGTATTCGGTCATGAATCCCGAGGCGAAGTATGCCGTTTGTTTGGCTGCGAAGGTGGATGGCTAACGGACCAGCGGACTCTCCCAAACGCGAAAAAGCAACTCCTTGAGTTGAGCAAAGTCCTTCGGGCCAAGCTCGGCGCGCCATTCGCGCTCGACATCGCGCAGCACCTCCAGAGCCTTTGCATATGCGGCGTGTCCGCGCTTCGTAAAGCGGACAATTCGCGCGCGGCCCTCATCCGGCGCGTCGGACCGGAGCAAATATCCGAGATCTTCGAGACTCCCGAGCAGGCGATTCATGGCCTGCTTGCTCATCCCTGCACGCTCGGCGAGAACGCCGGGGCGAACCCCGTCGGGGCCCGGAAATCGGAATAGCGCCATGTGGGGCAGGCTGAGCTCCGTAAAGCCCGCCGCATTCAGTTCCTTAATGATGCGGCGGTGAATCGCTTCGGCGGGAACGCGCAACAGCGCGCCGATGAGCATATCTCTGGTTTTGACCGGCGGATTTTCCTGCAAAAAAGTCATTGACGCTTTCCGTAAACTATGTTTACCATACTTCTCGACTGGTAAACATAGTTTACCGCGAAGGAGAAGCAAATGACACCTCAGATGATTGACCGGCCCGTTACTTCCTCTTACGAGACCGTATCGGAAGGTTCACAACAAACCGCGACCCTGCCGCAGCAAAACCAGGTGAAGCACGTGCCCGCAGGAGCCGGTGCAGCCTACTGGGGTCCCGGCGAGTTGATGACGTTTCTCATCACCGGCGAGGAGACAGGCGGCGCGTTCTTTATGGCGGAGATTTGTGTCGCGCCGGGCGGAGGTACACCGCCGCACATCCACCACCGCGACGACGAATCGTTCCACCTGCTCGAAGGCACGCTGACGATTCAAGTGGGCGGGAATACAATCAACGCATCGGCTGGAGATTTTGCTTTTCTACCTCGTGGAATCGCTCATTCGTTTGAGAACACCAGCGACGGCTATGCGAAGGTGCTGGTGTTAACCACTCCGGCGGGCCTTGAGGGCTTTTTTTCGGAGGTGTTCGAGCCTGCCGCCGATCGTTCCCTGGCGCCGCCGCCTGCCAGCAACGAGTTGATCGGCAGGGCGCTCGCGGCTGCCTCCAGGTACGGACTGGAGCTTCTTCCCCCGGCATAACCGGTTCCATCCGAACCCGCGCAACGATCCAATAGATGGGAAAGGAGGTCTCTAATGTCACTAGAATCCACCGATCTATGTGTCAATCCTGCCGACGAAACGATCCGCTTAGGGCCGCTCGTAGTGCGCTTCCTCGTCACCGGAGAGAACTCGTCCGGCACGATCGCGGCCTTTGAGGTCGTTGTCCCCGCCGCTCAGCGCCTCATGGCGCCGGCGCACAGCCACGACCGCTACGAGGAGACAGTCTACGGCATCGACGGCGTGTTGACGTGGACAGTGGACGGCAAGCTGATCGACGTGGGGCCGGGGCAGGTGCTGTGCATTCCGCGGGGCGCCGTTCACCGGTTCGACAACAACAGTAGCGAAGATGCGAAGGGGCTGTGCGTGGTGACACCCGCTGCAATCGGCCCACAGTATTTCCGCGAAGCGGCGAAGGTAGTCAGCGCGGCGGCCGGCGGTCCGCCAGACCACGCGAAGATGGTGGAGATCATGCACCGCCACGGGCTGACTCCGGCTCCGCCTCAGAGGCTTATATGAGAATTCTGGTCAAGGCGTCCGTTCCTCTGGTGCTGCTTCTCACAGTCAACGCGAACAGCTCCGCTCAACCTAGGGCGGCGATCGATTCTTACGCTAAGATTGCAGTACCAAAAAGTCCACCGCAGCCGCCTGCATGCTTCGATGGCACACCACACAAACGGCTCTGTTCTCCCTATCATTGCTCCTCGTGTCGCAGTTGTGGTGAGTCATGGGCTCGTTAACGATATGCTGAGAATCTTTACCGGCGGCGTCAGGGTTTGCCCCTGCGCTGGAGACGCCTGAATATTTCGGACTACGTTCATGCCTCTTACGACGCGCCCGAATGCGGAAAAGCCCTGGCCGTCGGGGTTGCGTTTGCCACCGAAGTCGAGTTCAGGCTGATTCCCAATACATATAAAAAACTCCGATGTCGCCGAGTCCGGACGGTTGCGTGCCATGGAGACCGTACCGTCCAAATGATGCAGGCCAGTCTTGTTGGTTGCCTCGAGCGCAATCGAAGGAAAGGCGTCTTTCTCGTACCGGAGATTGATGCCCCCTTGAATAACCTCTATCTTGATCTGATTCTCGGGCTGGTTCTGCAGGGTGACCGTGCGGTGAAAAGTGCCGCCCTGATAAAAGCCGGCGTTTACATAACGGAGAAAATTCTCTGTGCTGATCGGTGCGTGAACGGCGTCGAGCTCGATCTCAATATCACCGCGTTGCGTGTGTACGACGACGTGAGGATTACTCTGCTGGGCAGCGAGAGGCACAATCGGCGATGTGATCAGCAGTGCCATCAGAACAAGGGAAATTCTCATCGGCCGAGTCTAGCACCCGTCTCCGCAAGGGAGTTTCGAAGTGCGCTTCCCGTCAGTTGGCGATTACTGACGAAGAAGCCTTTACTTCTTTGGGCGTCCGATCAAATAGACAGGAGCCAGCCAGGTCCCGTGCGCGCGAGCGTAGCCCGCTTGCCAATCGTACTGAGAGAAGTTGCGAGTCAGTACTAACAGTTCCTCTGGGGTTCGGGTGCGAAAGCAAGAGACGACGCCATCCCACAAAACCACCAGCGGGATCAGCGGCACCAGGTAAGTCAGCAACCACCTCGACCAACGGAAGGGCCGCATCCGCGGGGTCAGGATCCAAACGAAGACCGGCATCAGCAGGATGGTCGCCAAGGCTCGCAGGGTGCGCGATGTTACTTCGGCCATTGCGAAACCTTCCCCACGCCGCACCGCGTCGCCCAGGACATCGCGCGCAACTGTGTCGGGAAAATGGTGGAAGGAAGAAAAAATAGTGCGGAAGCCCGTCAACGCCGCAGGGACATGAGCAGCATCGACTGAAAAATTCACGCAACTCACGCCCGCCCCTAATCGATCAGGCAAAGCGCTGCTGGGAAACTTATCGGTGAGAACAACGGTGAGTGGCGCGTGTTCGGCCAGCGCAGAACGCCATGAGGTGCTTAGCCAGGGGCCTCCGCCGCCGGAACAGAGATCGACCACACGCTCGGCGCCGCAATCTTCGATCGCGCGAAAGAACTCCGCCTGAATGGGACGATAGATATCTCCTCGGCTGGTAATCGCTTCCAGATAGTCCGTGGCTCCATGCCGCACCGCTTGCGGACACCACGCCTGGTCGAGGACTTCAAACAGTTGAAGACGCCGCAACCTGGTTATTGCCTATCTCGCCACAGAGCCATGGCTCCGAGCAAACCCTCTTCGTTGGAGATGATCTTGATGTCGTTATGGTGCTTGAGCTTGACCTTCTTGGCGTTGCCGCCCCCAATATAGAGCGTGTCCCAGTTGAAAGTCGCGGCGGTCTGCTCGATGGCACGTTTGAGCAATCTGTTCCAGCGTTTCACGCCGTACTTCTGCAGCCCTCGCTTGCCCAGATATTCCTCATAGGTTTTTTTGCGCCACGGATGATGCCCTAATTCGAGGCCGGGACAGAGGACACCTTCGGTGAACAGCGCTGAGCCCATGCCGGTGCCCAGGGTAATGACCAGTTCAACCCCGTGGCCCTGGATCACCGCATAACCGCCCACTGCGGAATCATTGGCCATTCGCACCGGCTTGCCCCATCGCTTTTCCAGCGTTTTCTGCAGGGGAAAACCGATCCATCCCGGATCAAGGTTTGCTGCCGTGAGCGTCTTTCCTTGTTTGATTACTCCAGGAAACCCGACGGAAACCCGATCAAACAGAGGAACGCTTACCTTCAGTTCGTCAAGGGCGCTCAGAATCTCGGTGGTGGTGGCCGGGTTCGGAGTAGGCACGCGCAGCCGATCGCTGATCGGCCGGCCCTCCGGGCTCAGCGCCTGCATTTTCAGGCCGCTGCCGCCAATATCAATAGCCAGAGTGATCGGAGCTACTGCATCGCCTGTGCGACGCAGAACTACTTTCGAAGCCGCTCGTGCCATAGACCCCCGGAGCCCAAACCATTGTCATTTTAGCCGCCAGCGGCTGTTTGCTGAATGGCGAGGATGGATCAGGTACCGCCCTGCTTAACAGGCTGGGAGAAATGCTGTTTCGGGCAGGAGAGCAAGGCCTCAGGGGCTAAAGCCCTCATCAGTGGCGCTGGGTACGGCACGACTAAAGAGGTTGCGGAAAAAGTCGCTGAACCTAGAAAAAGTCATCCCTCAGTGGCTAAAGCCGGACCTGTTTGCAACCACTTACGTGCGAGCTGAAGCTCGTACCCTTCAAAAACCGGAGTTCTTCCGCAAGCTCTAAAGTCGTGCCCTGATACAAAAACCCAAGGTCAGCATTCCATAACGCTCTTCTCTTGTTGCAATGCCCCGGGGAATTCGGCATCCCCGCCACCTAGGCCAAAGCCCTCAGTTGTCTACCGAAGCGTTTTCGCGGGTTTGAAAACCAGCCTCCCCGGACTAAACAGGCTGCAGAAAAACTCGCTGTTGGGTAGGTCCGGGCTTTAGCCCGGACATCGACCGGCCAAACTCTTCGGCCTTTAGGCCCTGAGGTATTCATTTTCCTTGAATTTCCGCAGAGGCATTGAGGGAAAAGCGTACCTCAGGGCCTAAAGGCCGATGTGCTTTGAGGAATGGGTGTCCGGGCTGAAGCCCGGACCTACCCAACAGCGAGTTTTTCCGCAGCCTGTAAAGTCCGGGGCTGGCACGACAGCGAGTTTTTCCGCTGCCTGTAAAGCCCGGATCTGCCTAACGGCAGGTTTTCACGCAGCTTGTGAAGTCCGGACCCACCCAACGGCGAGTTTCTTGCAAAGCCTATTAACCGCGCCGGCTCATTTTGCCAGCGCTCCTTTTTCACGTTTCGCCGGTTTGGCCGCTGCCTCTTTTTTCTTCCCTATGCGGTAACCGGCTTCTTCTGCCTGCTCAGACCCCTCCTCAACCCTTTGCTCGATCGACGCGATCGATTTCAGGCTGGATTTGGGGGCGGATTTTCCGCCCTTAGCGGGCGCGTACACCTTGATTGGGGCGACGAGCTCGAGAAGGTCGGGCAACTGCGCCCACCACAGCATCTGCTCATGCAGCTCTTTGTTGAAGTACCACTCTCCACCTGCCTCATTCGCCCTGAGCAGCCAGCGGGCGTCGCCATCGTCCCAGTAGCCGCGTGGAAAACCTGCAAATGCATCGTCGGTGGCTGCCTTTACGGGTTTGACGGGGGTCAGTGTGACTCCCAGGAAAGCGAGGCGGACGCGGGCGGCTGCTCGCCAGCCGTCCTCAACGATCTCCGGGGCCATCGAAAACGCCCGGGCGAGCGGCTCACGCAGCCGTAGCCGATCGAAGAGCGCCAGCGCAGTGGCAGCCGTGTCCTTGCCACCGATGCTTCGTGCCATGCCTTCGATCACACAGAACGCCAGCACCGGGCCCCAGATCGCCTTCGGGTGGAGCTCCGGGCTGCTGCTCGGCAATACGGCCTTCGCTTCCGTTGACCAGGGCTCGGAGAATTCGGCCTCGATCCCGGGCAGTGCGGCGGCTGCATGCAGTTGCGTGCAAATCGCCTGCCATGCATCCTTG
Organism: uncultured Acidobacteriaceae bacterium; assembly: GCA_963788515.1. Lineage (GTDB taxonomy): Bacteria > Acidobacteriota > Terriglobia > Terriglobales > Acidobacteriaceae > PALSA-350. The sequence goes on along the minus strand of CAWBGZ010000008.1, from coordinate 369,406 downwards.
GCATCGACATGCGGCTGGCCGGTTTTCCTCGCGTAGATGGCCAGGCCTTCGCCGGCGAAGCGCAGGCTCAACCCCTCCAGCCGCTGGAATAGCTGCGCAGCCGGTGTGGATGTCTCTGCCACTTCCCCACAGGCGGGTAGAGCCTCCCCGCTGGTAGCTACAAGCGTAAAGCTCTCCACCACATCGTCTGCGAGCAGTGACACCAGCGCCTGGTGCAAGGGAGCCAATTCAAGCGCCAGCAACGCCTCGTCCAGGTTAGGTACTCCACGACCGTTCAAGGAGTCGCAGAGCAGGTCCCAGCGGTAATTCCCGTCTGGCCTTAGCTCTCGCCAGTCGAGGAAGACGTGGCACTTATAGGCTTGCAACTCCAGGGAGTAGCCGCCGGTGACGATCTTTGACGCGCGCTCCAGATGCTCGAGCCCGGTGGTCACATCGCGGAAAGCCAGGATGAGGTTGCCGTCGTTGGGCAGCGCGAATGCTCCCCCCAGTGACTGCTGGCGCAGATGGCCCGCCGCCTTGTCAGCATAGGCGGCAGAGTGATTGACCGTGCCGTAGGTGGTGGCGAAGCGATTGTGGTAGATGATTAAGGCCCGGTGCTCGCCGCGCCGGTTGGAATAAGCGAAGACATTCTCATCCACCGACCCGTCTGGCCGGTAAAAGTCGTACAGCAGAAAATTCTCGCTCTCAGCGAACAGCCAACGCCGGTGCAGCAGAGGCGCAATCTCGCGATCGTGGCGCTCCACCAGTCCTCGATCCGGATCCTCCTGGTAGCGGGCGCGGCGAAACTCCATGCCGTATTTTTCTGTGAAGCCCTCGATCTGCCCGTGGCCGAACATAGGCAATCCGGGAAGCGTGGACATCATGGTCGCCACCCCGAAGCACTTGTCGCCATTGCCAAACTGGTCAATCGCTGTGCGCTCATCCGGATTGCTCATAAAGTTCACGTAGCGCTTGAGGATATCGGGGTCGAATTCGATGGTGTTCTTGATCACCGAGCGATACTTGGCGTTCTCCTCGTCGCGCATCATGTTCATGAAGGCGCTGTTGTACACCCGGTGCATGCCCAGGGTGCGCACGAAATAGCCCTCCATGAGCCAGAAGGCCTCGGCCAGCAGCAGCGTGCCGGGGACCTCCCGGGCCACTCGATCCACCACCTCGCGCCAGAACTCCTCCGGCATGGCCTTATCGAAGTCGGCCTTGCTCATGCTGTATTCGGCACGGGAAGGAATGGCTCCGCCGGTTCCGGGGATGGGAAACCACAAGCGCTGAAAGTGGCGCTTAGCCAGGGTCATTGCGGCGTCAAAACGGATGATGGGAAAGAGGCGAGCGACGTGCAGAATGGTTTGAATCACCTGCTCCCTTGTCGCCGGGTTCAGGTAGTCGAGCTGGGCGGTGTCGTTCCAGGGAAAGCTGGTGCCGTCGTTGCCGTGATAGACGTAGCGAGTTTCGCCTGTCCATTTGTCGCGGCGGCGAAAGACTACCGCCGCATCGGACTGCTCATAGTAATGATCTTCAATCTTGATCTCCACCCGGCCATCACGGGAGAGATCGGGTCCTTCGAAGCGGTACGCGGGATAAGGGCTGTCGGGGCGGGACATGAACCACTCCGGGTGCTCAATGACCCAGCTGGAATCGATGCCCATGTGGTTGGGAACCATGTCGCTGGCCAGCCTGACGCCGTGGGCAAAGGCACGGTCGCGCAGATTGCGATAAGCCACCTCCCCGCCCAGATCCTGGGCAATGTCATAACCATAAAGGGAATAGGCGGACGCAACCGCATCGTGGTTGCCGCAGAGTTGCTTGATGGTCTGCGACGCCGAGCTTCTCTCCCACACGCCAATGAGCCACAGTGAGTTGACTCCGTGGGACGCCAGGCGGCGCAGCTCTTCATCGGGAATCTGGTCCAGGCGATAGATGTGCCGGCCATAGTAGCGGGAGAGCTGCTCGAGCCAGACGTAGGTGCTCTTGGCAATCAGCACGGTGGTGGGCATCCACTCCTGGTCGGGGCTGAAACGCTCGGTTTCCTGGGCCGATTCCACGTACGAAGGCACTTCTCCCTTCTTGTCAATATTCCAGGGAAAGTTGCCCCTGCGGCCGGCTTGAGCAGCAGAAGGATTGAAGCGCATCCAGATGGCGATGTCTTCTTCCTTGAGCACATCGATGGCCAACAGAAGCCGGGAAAGCGAAGCGCCGATCAAATCTGCCCAGTGTTCGACGATGTAGGCGATCTGGCCGCTCAGCGAGTCTGGGGATGCCAGCGCCGGGGCGCGCAGCATGTCAATCAGGTTTTGCTTCTTGGGCCCCAGCGGCGGCCGGGTACCAAAGAATTCCCGCAGCCCGGTGGTGATCTGTTGATAGCGCGTGATCGCGGCGAGCGACTGATCGGTGAAGAGTTCGGAGAATGGTTTGAAGGCGGGGTTTGCGTTCGCCAGCCACAACAGCATCATCTCTTCAAACGCCACGGCTCTATGCGGTATGCCCTCCGTCGCGCCTGCCAGCCACTCCGCGGGGCTCATTTCCTTGCGGTAGACATCAATGGTGGGAAACTGTTCGACGAAAGCCAGGATGGTCTTATCCAGTTCGGCTTTGCCGAGGCGGCCATCGAACCACTCCAGCGCGCCGGACATGACCTTGGGATCCAGGCGCATGCGGTAATACTCGACCAGGGCATGGCTCATCTCATCGATGAGGCCCATGGCGTAGAGCGCGCCAGGCTGGATGGTCTGCGTGGGGTCTTTTTCGGCTCCGCGGCGCTCGTTCATCCGGAAGGCGAATTCCCTGCTGGCACTGAGATTGGCAAAAACTACGTTGCCACTGAAAGAAAAGAGCTTCTGGCTGAATTCATAACGGTCGCGTGCTTCTCGTGAGACATGGAATTCCATAATTAGCCTTCCCCAAAATTGCTTTTTAGCCAGACTCTTTGTTCGATGCGGAATTTGGCAGCGGCAACCACCTTAAGCGGGGCAACGTGTCTAAACCGGGGCAAACCGATCCTTATATGCCCATAAGCCCAGAGCGGGATGGGAAATGAAGAAGACTTCTTCACCATCGACGGTGTTGTAGCCATCGTGCATGGTTTCCGGGTTGTAGCGGGCGATGGTGCTGGCCAGATCGGCATAGCCGAATCCTACGCCTTCTATCTCCTCCCGGGTGAGGCCACCCGGGCAATAAGTGATGTGGAAGCGACCTTCTGAGGAACTGTGGATCAGATGGGCAGCAGTGCTGAGCTCGGCCGCCAGATCGGGGTTTTGCTTCACATTCTCGAGCGTAGCCGGAGTGCCATGGTAGCCGTATTTGCGGATCATGCGGTCAATGGTGGGATCTTCGCCAAATTCCTTCACCCCGGGAGCGAGCACGATCAGCTCCGCGCCATCGGCCAGCGCCATACGGGTGCGGTAAATTGCCTTATTCCCCAGCCAGGTGCTGTGGAACTCCTCCGGATCAAGGTAAACCACGGCCTTATGTATGGGCCGATCCAGCAGTTGGATGTTGACCTGGACGCTCAGCTCGGAGGCCAGGCGGAAACATTCCAGATCATCGCCCACGAAGAGGCCGCGCACCACCAACTCGCCGGTGGGTTTGGTGCCTATCACGGTCAACACATAGACGATGGGGATATTGCGGAGAAACTCATCTGAGGCCCGATTCAGGACCCGCCGGACGGGATTATCCATGCGTCCCATGATGCGCTCCATGCCCACCACGGCGCCCAGGTAATGGCTGCGATGAATGCTGAGCGGGCCGGCGGTACCGACCAGGATGTTCTTGTTGTAATTGGCCAGGCCGATCACCTCGTGGGGCACGACCTGTCCGATGGAAAGGATGAGGTCGAAATTCCCTTCCGGGATCATGCGGTTCACCTGGGCTGGCCAGGTGTAGTCGAGCAGGCCGCCCGACTGCTCCTGGATGAAGCTCGCCGGCAGTTCCCCCAGGGTGACCACGTCGGTGCGCCAGTTGTGCACCGCAAACAGCGACGGCGGTACATCGCCGAACATGCGCGTGAGCGTGGCGGGCGGCATCGCGCTATGCGTTCCCAGGGCGGGCAGAACGCAGCCCAACCGGTCGCCGTAATACGCGTAAGCGTATTGGGTCAGTGGACCAGCCTGGGAGTGGAAGCGACTGAAGTCAGGAGGCACCGCCAGAACGCGATGCCGGTTTCCTAGCCGGTCCAGCGTCTGGTAGAGCGATTGGCGTAAACATTCCGGCGAGAGCTCGGCATCCGGGCCACCCTGCTGGCAATAGAGACTCATCGTTGCTTCCTTCTTGTCTTACACGGGTTGCGGGGAAAAGTCGGTGTTGGGTAGGTCCGGGCTTTTAGCCCGGACACCCATTCCTCAAAACCCCTCGGCCTTCAGGCCCTGAGGTACGCTTTCTCTCCATGGATCTGCGGTAATTCAAGGAAATCCCTACCTCATGGCCTAAAGGCCAAAGAACTTGCCCAGTTGATGTCCGGGCTAAAGCCCGGACCTACCCAACAACGGCTTTCTTCCGCACCCTGTCTTACAGCCGGTACGCCTTGCGGACCAAGTCGTACGCCAGCTCATGAGCCACCTCAACAGCCTCGTCCTCATCCAGCTGATGCTCCGCCATCAGTCTCGCCAGGTAAGCGCAATCCACGCGGCGAGCCACATCATGCCGCGCCGGGATGGAGAGGAAGGCGCGCGTATCGTCGTTGAAGCCCACGGTGTTGTAAAAACCAGCGGTCTCGGTGGTGAGCTGGCGAAAGCGCATCATGCCTTCGGGGCTATCGTAAAACCACCACGGCGGGCCCAGGCGAAGGCACGGGTAATGCCCCGCCAGGGGCGCCAACTCGCGGCCGTAGGCGGATTCGTCGAGAGTGAAGAGAATGATGGTCAGCGAGCGGTCGTTGCCCAAGAGGTCCAGTAGCGGTTGCAGCGCGTGCACATAGTCAGTGGGCGTGGGAATGTCGGCCCCGACGTCACGGCCGAAGCGGGTAAAGACCTGGCGATTGTGGTTGCGGTAGCTGCCGGGATGAATTTGCATCACCAGCCCGTCCTCCACGCTCATCCGCGCCATCTCGGTCAGCATCTGAGCGCGGAAGAGCTCGTGTTCGGTCGCGTCGCCCTTGCCCGCGATGACGCGATCGAAGAGCGCCGCAGCTCCTCCCTGGTCCAGGTCAGCGGTCCGGGCCGTGGGATGCCCGTGATCAGTTGCGGTGCAACCCAGCTTCTGAAAGCGCTCCCGGGCGTGGCGCAGAGCGAGCAGATATCCCGGCCAGCGCGAGCAATTCTCACCGTGCATTTCGCCCAACCGTTCAACATTCTGGCGGAATCCATCGAATTCGGGATCGACGACGGAATCGGGACGAAATGTGGGCAGGATTCGCGCTTTCCACGATGAGTTGCGGATCGCCTGATGGTAGGTCAACGGGTCAAGCGGAGAATTGGTCGTGGCCAGCACTTCGATATTGAATTGATCATAGAGCGCCCTGGGCCGGAAGGCTGGAGAAGCGAGCCGGGCGCTGATGGTGTCGTAGTATTCCTCTGCATTCGCAGCGCAAAGGCGCTCTTTCAGACCAAACAGCTCCTGGAAAGCAAAGTCGAGCCACATGCGCGTGGGCGTGCCGCGGAAAAGGTAATAGGATTCGGCGAAGCGCATCCATATCCGGCGCGCCTCATCATTCTCCATCTTCTTCTGCCCAATACCCAGGTCTTCCATGGCGATGCCCTGGCTATAAAGCATGCGGAAGACATAGTGATCGGGAACGATGAAGAGGCTGGTGGGATTAGGAAAGGCCTCGTTCTCTGCGAACCAGCGCGCTTCGGTGTGCCCGTGCGGACTGACGATGGGTAGATCGCGGACGGTCCCATAAAGCCTGCGGGCAATCGCCCGAATTGTGGGCTCAGAAGGAAAGAGACGGTCGTCGTGAAGAATGGTCACAGCATTCATTCTCGCCTGTGAGCCGGTCTTCTGCACAGGGCGGGGAGAAAAGCCGGCCGGGCTGCTGCGCTGGGCAGGACCGTCTCATTGCGTGTAGGACCGTTAAGCTATCTTGTCCAGGGTGCGTTTGAGCTTTTGCGCGGGAGATTCCTGACGCTGTAACAGGTCAAAGGCCTCGCGAGACCGGGCGCTTTGCTCCGCCCATATGTCTGGACGAGCAAGCCGCAGTAGCCATTCGGCCACCTCTTCCGGTCCGGAGCAGGTCGCCGCAGGATGCAGGCCCAACTTGCGCACAAAGCCGCCGGTTGCGGAGGCCTCGTGCACGGTACCGACAATGGGAAGCTCTACGGCCATGTAGTCGAGAATGCGCGAAGGGATAGAATAGCGGCTCCGCAGATCACATCCTGGATCCAGCTTGGGGCCGGGCAGGAAGCCGACATGAGCACGGCTGAGTTCGTGATCCAGCTCGCGCTGCGTGGGCAAAAACCCGCGTACGTTGACGCGCTTCTTGAGCGTGGTGTTGGCCTGGCGCAGGATTTTGGGAGAGCCCAGAAAGGAGACCTCGACCTTCACCCCTCTTTTCTCGAGCAGGGCAATGGCCCAATCCAGATCGTCGAGGCCCTCCGCATAGGAGCTGATATTGCCGTGCATCACCACCTTGATCGGACCTTGCTCACGCGGCGTGGCCTTGGCCAGCGAAGCATCTCGCGAAAAAGACAACAACTCGGCATCACACCGAATGCGGGACACATCGTCGAGCAACGGCTCGCTCACGCAAAAGACACGCTCTGCCCGATCCACCAATTCCCGCAACGCTCCGCCGGCGACGTCGCCCTCCAGTACGTCCCAGAGATGAAGCACGAACGGAGCGCCCACCAGGTTGGTCAGTTCAAGGCATCGGGTTGCATCACCTTCGCTAAGCGGAGCCACGTAAACGCTGGAGACCCGTTCGCGGTAGCGGGCGGTGAGACGTTTAGCGAGCGAGGGACGCAGGTCGCTGCCGCTCCATGAACTGATGCCCAGCTGTTCACAGAACCGCACAAGTTTGGGGTTATGAAGGAAGGAGTACCGGCTGAGAACCGTGTTCTCAAAAAGAACCGAGCGCGGATCCGGCTGCTTGAGGCTAGTACTCCACCAATGAAAGTGCAGCCAGTCCTGGTGGGGACCAATCAGGCGAAGGGTTTGCACACCAATCGCCGTACGGGGCGAAAGCGAAAACCGATTGATGAACAGCGGAACCCGATTGTGTGCGCTCATGCAGTCTGACCCATGAACTATAAACCTGACGCGTGGCGGGGGGACAGGTTTCGAGCGACACTCATCCTCCCGAAGCTTAGGGTAGACGACGCAGCGCCCAGTCGACACCGAGCATCGCCGGCCATTCATTACCATGGTGCTTTTTCGCTGTTACCGGCGGGGGACGGAATCGAACATCAGCGTAAGTGTTGATTATGGGTTGGCAGGTTGCAGCTTCCGCGAGCGCAGCAACACGCTGCCAATGCATCCTGCGGCGATTGACGCGGCCAGGGTTCCTATCTTGGACATGTCCAGCAAATCGCCATCGCCCAGCGCGAGCGAGGCAATAAACAGCGACATGGTGAAGCCGATACCGCAGAGCCAACTGGCGCCAAAGATCTGGCCCCAGGATACGGACGCGGGCCGCGACGCCAAGCCCGTGAGGGATGCGATCCACGCAAATAGCGTGATGCCCAGGGGCTTACCCAACAGCAACCCGAGCAGCACACCCAGAGTAATGGGATGGGCAACGGCCGCACCCAGCTTGCCCACGATGTGAACGCCCGCGTTGGCGAAAGCAAAGATGGGCATGATGAGAAAGCTGACCCACGGTTGCAGCCAGTGCTCGATGCGGTGCAACGGAGACTCGATCATCTCGCATTGCTGCTCCAGCGAATGAATGGCGTGGTGGGCCTGCAAAGAGTTCAAGTCATGGGTCTCGAATTGATCGAGCAGCCAACGGCTCTTACGCAGAAATTCCGTTTTGTCGACTGAGTTGCGGGCAGGGATGGTGAAGGCCAGGAGAATCCCGGCGATGGTCGCATGGACGCCGGAGTTGAGCACCGCAAACCACACGCATACGCCAATCACCGCATAGACCGCGGGACTGCGGATGCCCATCCGATTGGCAGCGAAGGATGTGGCGACACCTGCAAAACCCAGGCCCAACGCCAGCAGCGAAATGTGCTGAGTGTAAAACAACGCGATCACCAGCACGCCAAAGATGTCATCGACAATGGCCAGAGCGGCGACAAAGATTTTCAGCGCCACTGGAACCCTCCTGCCCAGCAGCGCCAGCACGCCGAGCGCAAAAGCGATATCCGTCGCCATCGGAATACCCCAGCCGTTGGCGCCGACACCGCCCTTATTCACGGCCACGTAAATAAGAGCCGGAAAAATCGATCCACCCAGGGCCGCCATGAAAGGAAAGGCCGCCTGCCTGAAGCTCGAGAGCTCGCCGATCAAGAGCTCGCGCTTGATTTCCAGGCCGACCAGGAAGAAAAAGATCGACATCAGGCCGTCATTGACCCACTCGTGGCGGCTCTCGGAAACCGCGAGATGCCCCAGGCTGACTGTCACATCTGTGTGCCAGATCTCGTAGTAGCTGTGTTCCCAACTGGAGTTGGCCCAAAGCAACGCCGCTGCGGTGGCTACCAGCAGCAGAATTCCGCCCGCTGCTTCCATCCTGGCGAAGCGGGTAAACGGGCTGGTGATTACATCGATCGGTGGCCTTGGACTCGATTGCTGGTCGGTCGGCAATGGCACGTGGCCTCCGTTGATAGTTCTTGCCCATCAAGAGGATACCCGCCCAGCCCAAGTATTAATAAATTAGTTGACATCCTGGAAGGGGAGAGATATGCTTTTTTCAGGATGATGCGGTCGATAAGGGCCACACGGGACGTACTGTATGCCACCTAAAAAGTCGCTTACGCTCACCGAAGCGGAATTGCGGTTGATGAAGATTCTCTGGGCCCGCGGGGAGTCGACCGTTAATGACATCGCGGCCGCCCTGCCCAAAAAGAATGCGCTGGCTTATAACTCTGTGCTCACGACCATAAGAATCCTGGAGCAAAAGGGTTACGTGCAGCATCGTAAAGAGGGGCGGGCTTTTTTTTATGTGCCCCTGATGGCGGAGGAAGAAGCCGGCTTCTCCGAGGTGCGGCTGGTACTACGCCGTTTCTTCGGTGATTCCCGGGAGAAGCTGATGCTATCTCTACTGGGTGACAGCGAGATAACAGCGGAAGAGTTGCAACGTCTAAGGGATGCGATTCAGCAGGCGGATGACCTGAAAAGCGAGTAACGGAATAACCCAATGGAAGCGAATCTATTGCGGCAGTTCATTTCGACAAGTCCGGCAGAATTGCTGATTGCCAGCATCTGGCAGGGCCTGCTGCTGACCGCTTTGGCTTGGACGGCGCTCAAGCTCGCGCCCGGGTTGCGTGCTTCTACCCGCTTTACCCTGTGGTTGATTGTCTTCACACTGGTGGCTCTGTTGCCGTGCTTTGCGCTTGGCCGCGCGCTGTTCGGCTCTCAACCTTTCGCTGCATCCGCCATGCCCGAGGCAAGTTTCTCTCTGCACTTGAACAGCGGGTGGGCTTTTGGGATCGAGGGTCTTTGGCTGCTCGCTACCCTGTTTTCCCTGGTCCGTCTCTGCGCCAGCGGACGACAGATGAGAACACTCTGGCGGAGTTCCGTGCCAGTTCCCTTTCATGACCTGGATGCGGAGATGCAAGCGATCGTGGTTCGCGACGGCTCGCGTCCAGTCGAAGTGCGGCTATCCGATGCCATCGACGCGCCCAGTGTTCTCGGCTTCTTTCGCCCTGCCGTGATCATCCCTCGTTCGCTTTGGAGCGAGTTGGCGCCGAGCGACCTGAAGCAGATCCTCCTGCACGAAATGGCTCATCTGGATCGTGGCGATGATTGGACCAATTTGCTGCAGAAACTGTTACGAGCCTTTAGCCCGTTGAATCCAGCGCTGGTTTGGGCCGAGCGCCATCTTTGCCTGGAACGCGAACAGGCCTGTGACGATGCTGTGCTGGACGCTGCCGGCAATGCCCGCGCTTACGCCACTTGCCTGACAAAATTGGCCGAGACCAGGCTGGTTAAGCGGGCAGCGTTGCTGGCCCCGGGCTTTTGGAAGCGGCATTCAGAACTGGCAGGCAGAGTGGAGAACATCCTCCATCGCCGGCGCAACCTGGGCCCCATGCTTTCTCGTGGGTTGGTTGCGGCTGGGCTGGTGGCTTCTCTCTCCGGTGTACTCATGCTTCAGCAGTGCCCGGGCATCATTACCTTTGCCGGCAATGACTCGGTTGCTACGGCAGGTCCTACGATGGAACCGGCCTATACGGAACAACACCGTTCCGAGCAACATCAGGCCCGGTACCAGGAAGCCGTCTTCCATCCCGATATGAGCCGGCCGGCGGAGCGCGCAAGTGTTCTGCCCAAGCCGCATTCACCACGGCCGGTTAAGACTTCCCGGCGTCTCCAGTTCGTCCAAGTTACAGAGGACCAGGACGGCGGAGGCATCACCTTGGTTCTCTTTACCGTGGAAGTCCCGCAAAGTTCGAAGGCCTCTCACGGCGAGCCCCCCACAAACCTACCTTCACCCGATCACTGGATAGCTTTCCAGATTTAAAAAACTTCACCCTGAAAGAGGAAAACGTATGACCGAAGAAACTAATTTATTAAGAGCAAAGGCCAAGGCCTACGCTGCACCGCTGTTGGCTTTTGCCCTCGTCCTCTCCACGGGAGCACTGATCGTCGGCCACAGGCACGTCGATGCTGCGACCGCTCCTGATAACACCATTACGCCCATCAACAACGCGAGTATCGATCCTCTCCTGGCGCTCGATCAGGCCACCGAAGCTGTGGCTTCCCGGGTTACGCCGGCGGTGGTCAACATTGCTGTCACCTCCCACGCGCCGGAGCAGCCGGCTGAAGCTCAAGGTGACGATCAGGGGCAGAGCGATAATCCTTTCGCCCAGTTCTTCGGCCCCGGATTCGGTCAGCAGTTCGGCCACGGAATGCCAGGCCAGGGACAGGGCCAACGCCAGATTGAGCACGGCATTGGCAGCGGTGTGATCATCTCCCCCGACGGGTACATCGTCACCAACAATCACGTGGTCGATGGCGCGATGGAAGTGCGGGTAACACTGCATGATCGGCGCAGCTTTCCGGCCAAGGTAATTGGAACCGACAAGCTTACAGATCTGGCTGTGGTGAAGATCGACGCCAAGGATCTGCCCACGATCGGCTGGGGCGACTCAACCAAACTGGTGCCCGGACAATCGGTGTTAGCAATCGGCAACCCCTTTGGCTATTTCCGCTTCTCCGTCACCCGCGGCATTGTGAGCGCGGTTGACCGGCCGAACCCGTATTCGGACGATCCTCGCAAGCCTGGAGACTTTATCCAGACTGACGCCGCCATCAACCCCGGCAACTCCGGTGGCCCGCTGGTGAATGCACATGGTCAGTTGATCGGCATCAACACCTTCCTTATCTCCAACACCGGATCTTTCTCTGGCGCGGGCTTTGCTATCCCGACCCAAACGGTGCACCCGGTGGTCGACGCCCTGATCAAGAATGGCGTGGTCCATCATGGATACCTGGGAGTTGGCCTGAACGATGTCACTCCTGACAACGCGAAGTTCTTCAACCTCACGGGCAACACCGGAGCGCTGATTGCTTCCGTAACCCCCGACTCTCCCGCAAGCCGCGCCGGCTTAAAGCAAGGCGATGTGGTTACGGGTGTAAACGGCCAGCCGGTGGAAACAGGCAGTGATCTGCAGGTGATCGTCAGCGAAGATGCGCCCGGCTCGAAGATCCAGCTGGACGTGATGCGGAACGGCCACCCGGAGACGGTAGACCTGACGGTTGGTGAATACCACAAGAACCAGGAAGTCGCGACCGCTGCCAGCAGTGAGTCTGGTCACGCCAGGCTAGGCATTGCGATCTCCGACCTTTCTCCGGATGTGCGCCAACAGTTGAACCTGCCTGCCCAAGTACAGGGGGTCGCGGTTGCACAGGTACAGCCCGGGAGCCCTGCGGAAGATGCAGGGTTGACGAGTGGCGATGTCATCCAACAGATTGATCGCAAGCCGGTAACATCAGCAGATCAATTCCGGAACGATGTCAAGCAGGCGCCGGCAAATAAGGACGTGCTGCTCCTGGTATGGTCGAACGGTGGCAGCAGCTACCGCGTCGTCCATCCGCAAGCAACGTCTGGATCTAACGGCGAGTAACTACTGGACTGGCGAATGCCTACCCTTGAACCCCTGTTGTTGGGTTCAAGGGTGGGGCGGAACCGCAGATCTCTCCACTACGCTGCACTCCCTGGATCGACTGTCACGTGGCCCTTGAGAACCGGTCATGAAGTTCAACGACGCAACTTGAACTTTGACAGAGAATCCTGCGCCGTAGTGGGGAGATCTGCGGTTCTTTCAAATTTGTGAACAGCTCAACGGGCTCAGATACAGATTGGAGATATTGCTTACAATCTCAGCATCCGCATTCTCCGGGCGGTGCGAGAGTTCCTTCCAGGCTGGATCCGATCCGAAGACCGCCCACTTGGCATTCAGGTCCGCCACATCCGCAAACGTCAGCATGTAGGTCAGGCTGGGCATCCGGTGCCCAATCAATGTGTCTCCGAAGAAGACGGGAGCCAATCCTGTGCGAGTGAAGATTCCGATCTCGGCTTCGTTGAACATCTGTACCTTGCGCACATGTGCCGCATAGCCTGCGCTCTCGTAGGTGCGTAACTGAAAGATTCTTTTTTCCGCCTTCGGCGCAACCAGTTTCGGCCAACCCGCAAAGGCTGACAGGAGCGAGGTCTCTACGCGCGCGAACGCGGGCGCAGAGGCCGGCGCTGCCCAGAACGACTTGGACGCTTTGAGGAACTCCGCATCTTCGGCCAGGCGCATATCCAGCGTCACCAGCGCTTCCACCGACGTCGCCGGGATGAGCAGGTAGTAGGTGGGCGTCTCCGGGCCCACATCCAGTTTGAAGGCGCCGACCGGGGTGATCGCCATCCGGTTGAGCGCGGGAATCAGAGCATGCTCAAAATAGCTTTGGGTCAACGCTAATTGTGTTCCCGTTTGTAGCGTGTACTTTCGCAACTGGTAATACTCTCGCGCAGGTTGCGCCATCGCCCGTCCCTCTCCGCCGCTCAATGCGGCCCCCGCCATGGCAATCGCCGATGTGACAAAGTCTCGTCTCTCCATTACTTCCTCCGATAAAGGCCGCTATAGCGGCTTCGCAATTGGTGTAGACCGAAGCCACGTCGCCTTACGTGGTTTTCTCCCAAGGAAAACCACTCCTCGCGACCTTCTATGAGACCACAGTCATTGCGAAGCCGCTTTAACCCGCAATCACCAGTGCCACGGTGAAGCCATCGTACCCCTTGCTGCCCACGGTCTGGATAGTGGTCGCGGTCACGCGCGGTTCAGCGGCCAGCATTTCATGCATGCGCCGCGCTCCTAGTACATTCGGATCATCGCTCTTGGGATCAATCAGAGCTCCGTCGCGAATGACGTTGTCTACGATAATCAAGCTGCCTCGGTGCGACAGCTTAAGTGACCACTCGAGGTAGTGCGGAATACTTTGCTTGTCGGCATCGATGAAGATCAGGTCGAAGGCAGCATGGCCCTCTGCCGCAAGTTGCTGTACGCCCGCGCGTGCATCGCCCAAACGCACTTCCACTACTTCGGCTAACCCGGCGCGAGCGATATTGCCGCGGGCTACCTCGGCGTGCTTGGGGTTGGCTTCAAGTGTGATCAATCGGCCTCCGGGAGCAAGCGCCCGTGCCAGCCAGATGCTGCTGTAGCCGCCGAGCGTGCCGATCTCTAAAATTTGCCTGGCGCCGGCCAGCTGAGCCAGCAGCATGAGCAGCTTGCCCTGGCTTGGGCTGACGCTGATCGAGGGCAGCCCGGCTGCTTTACTGGAGGCCAACGCCGCGTCGAGCGCTGGGTCCGCAGGCAGGAGCAGGTCTGTGGTGTACTGGTCAACCGCGGTCCATAGTTTTTTACTCATCCGAAATGCTCACTCCTCCTGGGTTCCTGCTGCATAGACGTTGCGCAACAGATACACTATCACCGACCCCGCCATGCCCACGTCTTACAACCAGATTACCGGTCAAAGTCTTGAGCGGCTTGCCGCCCTCAGCGACGGCATCTTCGCGGTAGCCATGACACTGCTGGTGCTCGATCTCCACGTGCCGGCCAGCGCAGCCATCCACAGCCAGGGAGAACTCTGGCACACACTCGCCGAGGCCGCGCCGCAGCTGATCAGCTACCTGTTGAGCTTCATGACCCTGGGCATCTTCTGGAACGGGCAGCAGGCACAGCTCAACTCATTTACGCACAGCGATCGTCATCTTTCGTGGATCCATATTGCTTTTCTTTTCGCGGTATCGATCATGCCTTTTTCTACCCGGCTGCTGGCAGGATTTATCGCCTATCGCAGCGTTCTCATCGCCTACTGGGTCAATATCCTGTTGCTCGGCGTGGTGCTTTACATCAGCTGGCGATATGCGGAACACGCGGGCCTATTGCGGGAGAATGTTACCCGGGAGAAGCAATGCGCGATGGAACGCAGAATCGTCGTAGCCCAGGGGCTCTATGCTTTCGGAGCCTGCCTCTGCCTGATCAACACCTATGTCAGCATTATTTTCATTGTGCTGGTCCAGCTCAACTTTGCCCTGGCACCGCGCCTGCCGTTCCTCTCCGAGGTCTAGTCACAGCCGCTCAGATTCGATGATGTGGACACCTGGAGGGGCGGTGATCGCAGCCTCCAGCAGAGCCTTGGCTATCTTGTCCGCAGGCACTACCCGGTAATGCCGCGGCAGTATTGGCCGCAGGGAGTGAAAGACCCTAATGGTGCGCGCCTCCCAGGCACGATGCGGTTTGCGTGGGCCCAGGATGCCGGAAGGTCGCACCAACGTGAGCGAGGGGAAGCCGCCGGCGATCAGCCTTTGTTCCACCTCACCTTTGACCCGCATATAAAACGCTCTGGCCTTTGGATTGGCGCCGATCGAGGAGTTAAACGCAAAACTCTTTGCGCCATGCTGGTGCAGGAGTTGCGCCACGGCTAGCGGATAGTCGACATCCACTTTGCGGAAGGCCTGGTGGGAGCCCGCCTGGCGCATGGTGGTGCCCAGAGTGCAGATACCTCCATCCACGTTCCACCAGGGCGCGTCGAGGGGCAATGCGTCGAAGTCGACCAAGGGATTTTCCAGCCCAGTCTGCGGCGGCAACGGCTTGCGGGTGATGGCGACCACTTTGCTGACCCTGCTGTCGGCGAGTGCCTGCTGCAAGACCGACTGGCCGACCAACCCGGTTGCGCCAACAAGTAGAAGAACCGCCATCGCTTGCTCCTTTGATTCTGCTCTGGCCAGTGTACGGCCAAAAGCCCAGGGGATACTCTTACGCCATGGAGAACTTTCGCCTGCGGGTCTTTCGTGCCGTGGCACGGCATCTCAACTTCCGTATTGCGGCCGAGGAGCTGCTGTTGACGCAGTCCGCAGTGACGCAACAGATCAAGGCTCTGGAGTCGGAATTGGATGTTCCGTTGTTCGATCGGGCCGGGGGCCGAGTTTCGCTTACGCCGGCCGGTGCTGCCTTGCTGCCGTTTGCGGCCCGGCTGGCGGCGCTGGCGGAAGAAGCTCGCGAGGCCGTGGCAGCGACTACCGGCGCCCACGCCGGACGGCTGGCGCTTGGCGCCTCACAAACAATTGGCCAGTATCTGCTCCCCAAACTGATCGCCGGCTTTCTGCAGGAGAATCCCCGGGTCCAGATCAGCATCGTGGGCGGCAACACGCAGACCATCCTCGAGGCCCTAGTCGATCATCGTGTGCAACTCTGCCTGATCGAAGGGCCGGCGATGCGTAAAGACGTACGCGTGGAACCGTTCATGGAGGATCACATGGTGTGCGTCGTCCCTGCAGGCCATGAATGGGCAGACGAGGAAGTCGACGTGAAGGAGTTGCAGCAGGCGACGCTGGTGTCCCGGGAGCTCGGTTCAGGCTCACGCAGGATTGTTGAACAGGCTTTCGAGCAGGCCGGGCTGGAAGTGAAGAAGCTGCGGCTGGCGATGACTTTTGATTCAACCGAGGGTCTTCTCAGCGCAGTGGAAGCAGGGTTGGGCATTGCGTTCGTCTCGCGATGGGCAGTACGCAACCAGCTTGCGTTGGGAACGCTGAAGGTGGCGAGGATCCGAGGGCTGAACCTGGCGCGGATGTTCTCGCTGGCCACGGTTACCGGCCCGAAGGTTGCCGGGATAGCGCGCACCTTCCAACGTTTTGTGTTGCAGCGCGCGGAGGAACTGGCTCCCCGCGCGACGGGCCGGAAGAAGCTGATAGGTCGTGGTTCGCCTGAACGTCAATCATGATCTTGGGTCTGATACAAACCTAGAGGTTGGGTTTTAACCCTGACAGCAACCGACGATTGGCGAGGCTTTAGGGGCTGCGGAAAAGCCGTTGTTGGGTAGGTCTCATCTCAGTCCATCCCACCACATACGTCTGCTATGGCATCAGGCATCCCATCTAACCGATCCATATAGTTTGTGTGGACAAACTGATAATCAATCAGCCTTCGCCGGGCCGGGTTTCCAGCCACGTATTCTATTTGATTTCGAAAATCCTCTGCATCGCGGATGCGATGCTCGTGGAAGCCCGCTTGCCATACTTCTCCCGCGAATTGCTTCCGGACGGAGAAAGAGAACCCGCCCTTAATACATTGCAAGCAGCGCTCCACCGTTTGCCCCTTTCCCGGCGTCAACAAAACATGCAGATGTTCTGGCATAACAGCAAAGGCGTGCAATAAGAATCGTCCTCGGTCTCTGTATCTGAATATTGTAGCCACCAGGAGTTCCGCGTTCGCGGTGCGGAGAAAGAGCGCTCTCCTTTGAAACGTCACAGTGGTGATGGCGTAGGTACTGATGGCGCACCTCGCATTTGGGTCGCTAGAAGCTTACCCCAGATGGCAAGTAGACCGTCGGAAAAACCTGCTGTTGGGTAGGTCCGGGCTTCAGCCCGGACACCCATCCTCAAAAGCCCTTGGCCTTCAAGCCCTGAGGCATGCTTTTCTCGTCATGCATCGCCAGAGATTCAAGGAAATCCGTACCTCAGTGCCTGAAGGCCATAAAACTTGCCCGGTTGATGTCCGGGCTGAAGCCCGGACCTACCCAACAGCAGGTTTTTCCCGCAGCCTGCGGCTCTCGCGAACGTTAGATGGATAGGCAGTGGCAGTAGATCGCGGCCAGCGAGGCGCCGGCGACGATGATCCAGAGGGTAACCCCCTGGATGAAGGGCCGGACACCAACCTGCCGCAGCGTACTCCTGGAAAGACTGGTCCCGATGAGAAACAGTGTTGCTGTGAGGCCGGCCTTGCCGAGATGATTCAGCACGCCATACTGAGCGGCAAAGCGCGGCAGATAGGTGCTGGTCGCGGCCGCAAGACAAAAGAGGAAGATGAACCAGGGAACCTTGATCCTGGCCTGCCTGTAAGAGCGCCCGACTCCATTGGCCATATAGGCGGCCGCAAGCAGCGAGACGGGAACGATCCACAGCGCGCGTGCCAGCTTCACCGTGGTGCCAACAGCGAGTGCCTGGTTGCCGTACCTGGCGGTTGCGCCAACGACGGAGCTGGTGTCGTGGATAGCGAGTGCGGACCAAAGGCCAAATTGATTCTGGCTCAGGTGCAGGACGTGGCCAATCGCGGGGAAGATAAGCAAAGCGACAGAGTTGAGCAGGAAGACTGTGCCCATGGAGACACTGATCTCTTCTTCGTCCGCACCGGTGATGGGGGCGATGGCGGCGATCGCACTTCCGCCACAGATGGCAGTGCCCGCCGTGATCAGGAAAGACGCCTTTCCCGCAACTTTAAGCAGACTGCCCAAGAGCAGGCCAAGCAGCATGGCGCAGCTGATGCTCATGGCAGTGTAAAAAAAGCCGGAGCGGCCGGCGTGCACCACTTGCTTCAAATTCATGCCAAATCCCAGGGCCACGACCGAGGCCTGCAGCAAGAACTTAGCCAGCGAACTGCTCTCGGCGCGGAAGGGATGCTCGACGCTGAAGCCGAATGCGATTCCACCCACGAGCGCAATGGCCGGCGAGACCACGCCACTGGCTGCAAGAAGAAGACCGATGAAGAAGACTGTCCTGCGGGGTTGCATCGCCTGCGTAGCTCCTGGAAACCACTTTCGGCGCTCCAGCAGCCGGCGTCCAAACAGAAATAGTGATGAGGAATAAGCCCGGGATGACTTTCGCTTATGTTTCGCCTATCCTGAGGGCTGTGACACGCCCTGTTAAGACTGTCAGCCCAACCGGCCTGCGCTGGGAACTCAGCCAGCGCAACGCGGCGAGAGCCACCGTTTGTGCAGCGGAGATGAGCTACGGCCCAGTGCCAAGCATCGTCTACAGCGAGAACGAAGCTGGGGAACACGGCAATTTTCTGCCTGCCTCATACAAACGAATTCTGCAGCAAGCGGGATGGAAAGCGCGTCTCGCCAAGGTCTATACCGGCTCGCGATTCCTCCCCAGAAAGGCCGATCGCACACGGCGCGAGCTGGAGTGTGCGAACAGCTCGGACGCACTGCTCATGAACATCTTTTGTTATCCGCGCATGCTGTGCCGCGCGGCTGTCTGTTCCCTGCTGGGGATCGAGCCGGGGCTTCATCCAACATTCGGCTTCAGACCGGGTATCCCCTTGAAGAATGGCGCAGACGATCGAAGTGAACTGGACCTCAAGCTGGGAGAGTTGTTCATCGAGGCGAAATTGACAGAAGGAGATTTTCAAATCGCGCGGCAAGACCTGGTGCATCGTTATCGCGATCTCGAGTCAGTCTTCGATGCAGCGCGATTGCCCAGGAGCAAAGAACGGTTTCGTTCCTGCCAGCTGATTCGCGGCGGTCTGGCAGCGCACGCGCATAATGCGTCCTTTGCTGTCTTCTGCGACCAGCGCCGTCAGGATCTGATCGAGGACTGCTTCGAGGTTATGTCGGCGGTGGTGAGCGCGGAACTCAGATGCCGCATGAGCGTGGTCACGTGGCAGGAACTGGCGTCGGCCATGCCGCAAACAGTAAGAACATTTTTGGCCGAAAAATACGGCATTGGATCTGGATGAGACCCTCACGGCAGCTTTCCGTTCATGAGAAACGCCTGCACCCGAGTAGAAACAGCGAGTGCGTCACAGCTCATGATGATGTGTGCGCAGGCGCCTTGCGAGATATACGTTGGCGCACCTTTGGCGGCAGCCCAGGCAAGACTCGGTTGAGGATTGACCATGCGATCGAGCGCGCTGACGATGATCAGGTAGTGTTGCGGGGACTCCTTGGCCACTTGTTCGAGTGGCCGGTTACCGATGATGTCGTGGGCCATCACGGCGCGCATCTGCCATACGCGATCGTTCGCGTCCAGCGCGATGGGTGATTCCGACTTCTTGACAAACGATTCGAAGTCCGCGCGCGGCGTTTCCTGGTTGCGATATGCCGGACTGGTCACAACCAAGTCCCCTAAAAGATTGGCCAGCTTCAGCTCCGGCTCGACCGTGTATCTTCCGCTCTTATACGCGGGATCGCGCACAATGCTCTCCAGCATGACCTGCTTGGTAAGCAGGTCGTAGGTGGTGAGCCGAGGCGTGGCGATGATTGGTACGGCGAGATCGAAGAATTCCGGATGGAGTGAAGCCCACATGTAGGTCTGCTCCCCACCCATCGACAATCCCACGACAGCGTGCAGGTGCTTAAGGTGAAGCACTTCGGTCACCACGCGATACTGCGCCTGGACCATATCGCCGGTGGTGAACTGGGGAAAATCCGCACCGGACTGCGCTTGGCTGTTTGATGGGGAAGAAGACACCCCGTTGCCAAACGTGTCCATCGCCACACCGAAGAATTTGGAGGTGTCGACCAGACGCTGGTTCGATGGCTGCGTGCCGAAGAACTGGGCCAGGTCGCCCGACACCCCGTACAGCCATGTCGGCATGACGACTGCATTATCGCGCGCGGCGCTCAATGAGCCGAAGGTGCGGTATCCAACGCGGCAGTGTTCGATCACTTTGCCGCTTTCGAGCTTGCACTGCCCAAGTTCGGCGAATTGTTGGACACCGTTTTGCGCAATACCTCTCGAAGGAAGGAAAGACAGCAAGAGAGCGGCCGCTAGACCGAACTTGCAGATTTTCTGTGTCATCGGATACCTGCGGTTCCAGGGTTACTCAGTTTTATAGGATAACGGGTCGCTTCGACCTGGGCACCTCTCTCACGATATTTCCCCGAATCTGAGGGTAGATTGAGCCGGCACACTCCTCTTTAACAGTGAAATCCAATCCGGGGAATGTCACCTTGCTCCATGCGACGTCAGTAGCTCTACTGTTGTTGATCTGTGCCACTAGTCCAGCGCAAATGACCGATCAGATTTCCGACCAGGAGCGCGCCAACCTGCCAAAAAGCTTCCATGACGACGCGCTGAACATCACCTATTTCTACCCCAATCACTTCGCACCAGTAACAGATCGTCAGGACAAGGAAGCGAACGCCGTCGCGGAGAACTGTGTGCAGACGACTCTGACTGCCAAATCGGCCATCCCTGCAGGTCCCTCTTCCTTTGTCCTTACCATGATCGATAACACGTGCCCCGATGCGCTGCGCGAGGCGACCTCCCTTGGCCCGTTCACGCGCATGCAGCTCCTGCGCCAGCTCAAGCAATATGGCGACCCGACCATCAGCCGCGAGCCAACTCGCTACACGATCGATGGGCGCTCCGCCGCCATCACCTTGGCCTCTGTTTCCCGCGCTCCTAACGAACATCACGGCGCCCAAACGATTTACGCGGCCAAGGCCTGTGCTCTGGGTAGTGTTCCGGGCCGGCGGCATAAGAAGTCTGACCCCGCAGACCCCACCCGCCGCGTTCTTTGCTTCGACTTCAGCACAGAGAACAGCGATCTCATCAGCCTGATGTTCGCGTTCATCATCCAATTCGGCAATGACCCGCCGGCGCCGTTGTTTCCGGGCAGCGTGCACCCCAGCTATTGGGCGACCGGCGGTAGAAAACCGAACTAGCGGCGTAAAGAGCGTGTGTAAGAACCAGAATTTCCCAGCTGAGTCCGCAGAGCCTGCCTGCCTGTCCCGGCGTGCCGTGGGAGCTTGTCGAAGGGGACGGCTGGTCAAAAATTACTTTTTTGCGCTACGAGTAAATCTGCGAATGAGAAACTCCTGAAGCAGATTTGATACGGCCGAAGAGCCGATCCCGATTGCAGTATTCTCAAAGGTTACTCCGATAGTGCTTCTGTTAGGCGAGGGATAGTAGAGGTTCGAGATGCCGCCTGCAGCCAAGCCACCGAGAAGACCCGAATAGTTGTACTGCCAGTGTCCGTTATCACCTTTGCAAATGACTGACATACTGATGGCATACAACGCTCGCTGCTTTATCGTGCCGCTCCCTTTATAGAAATATCGGGGGTCCTGTTTAAAGAGTGATGGCAGCACGGCGCTTCCGAGCATGGTGTCGATGGAACCCGTTCCATAGGAAGCGGCAAAGCGTTTCGCGTATCCCTGCGAACCGGCGCCATACCCTTTCATGCCGCCTGTCCCCTGCTGGACCCCAGACGACACCACATCCATACTGATCGTCTCAGGGTCGATGATTGTTTTGAAAGCAAGTTCGTACTTTTGCCTGGCATTCAAAGGAAGGGGGTCGTGATCGTAGGTGACGAAGAAGTTTGGAATCACTCCCAAAATCCGCTGTTTCTCTTCCGCCTTCATTTGCTCTTCCGCTAATTCCTCCTTTGTCAGACTCACCCGTACTTCCACGGTTGCACTTTCAATGGCCAGGGCAAGTTTGCCTAGATCGAGCTGTTGGTTGCCGCTAAGTTCCCCATGAACGGTCTTGGTGGCAAACTCGGGCGCGCTGACCTGGAGGTCGAAGATAGCCGTATCCGCCGGAATGACAAAGGACCCGTTCTCGTCAGTCAGCACTGATTTTGGGTTCTCTCCTGCGGGTTCGATCAATGAGACGGTCGCTGCTGGAACCGGATCCCCTCTCTGATCCGTGACCACTCCTGCCACCGAGCTGGATTTTCGTTCAGTCTCGATGACTTTCGTCACGGTCTGGCCGGAAGCTGTTGAAATAAGAACAAACGTAACGATCGACAGAATGGCATGGGTTCGCGACAAAAGTAGGCGAGACGGCTTAGCAACCTTCATGACTCTTGTATCCTCTCGTGTCCAGGGGGGCTTCTTAGCGTCACTAGGGCAATGCGAGTTCTGCAATCTCTTCGGTTGTATGACGCAGCACGCGGATTTGGATCCGGAATCGCGTGACCGCAAAGCTGGCCAGAATCGCCAGAAGAGGATCGACAGGATGGCGGAATCCGGGATCGAGATGGCTCAGATAATAGGGGACGGGGAATGACAGCAGCACCAGGCAATAGAGCATTGCCGTCGTGCCTCGACCCTCGCTAAACATGCAATACAGACCGGCGATCGAAAGCAACGAGAGCAAAGTGAGAAAACAGATGTTCTCAGGATCAAACGGCTCTTGCCGCAAATACTCTGGGTTAAAGCTCCAGAACCCGGTCCACATGAAAACAACGTGGCGCAGCGTCCGCAGGGCGTAGGCCGCGGGATGCCTTTCGATGGAATCCAGGCCTTGACGGCGCTTTTCGGCCATATAGCGTAACTCGCCCAGGCGCTCGTACTGCGCCCTCTCCAGCGCACTGCCTGAGGGATGCTGGTCCTTGTCCCACCAGTGCAGGCTGTTGTTCACATTGCCCACGCAGACTTCCAGCCAGAAGCCATCTTTGAAAACAACGGGCTCGTGAAGCACCAGCTCATTGCGTACCGGCCACGGCAGAATCGTCACCACCATTGCTATCAACCCCGCACTAGTCGCGGCCAAAGCGCGCTTGCGCTTTCGGGTCAGGCGAACCCAAAGCCAGCCGAAGAGGAATGGCGTGATCCCCACGATCACGGGGTTGGTTAAGGCAGCAAAACCAAGAAGAACCCCGAAACCTGCCCATGCCGTCAGGCGGTCTGAGGACGCAAGCGAGAGAACCAGCAGAAAAAGCACGGCAAGCAGCAACGCCACGAAGGAGTGGTACCACATCGTCGTGGCAGAGAGATCGATGGCGTAAGGAAAGAACGCCCATACCCACGCCGCAAAGTTCGCCGTCCGGAGATCGAAGTTCTTGCGTGCGATAAGAAAGACGGGCACCGAGGTAACGGCGGAGAAAAAGGTATTGACCGCCAGGAATACGAGCGCCGATGCCTTGGTATAAATGCCGAAGACGGCGAAGACGCTTGCCAGGAGATATGGATACACCGGCGTGAGCAGAGCGGTTGGCCCGGTGTTAGCCCAGTAAGGATTCGAAAACCCCCATCCCATGGCAATGGAACGCGCCACCCGTCCCATCTCATAACCAAATTCCCAGTGATCGCGTCCAGGATCCAGGAATCCTCTGTACACTAACGCTACAACAATCAGGCGCACAGACCACCCCGTAAGGACGGCCCAGCATAGCCACCCGTACGAGCTATGCTGGTTTTTCGGACTGGGACGATCGTGCGAATATAGACCGAGAGAAGAAGAACCGGACAAAGATCGGG
Organism: uncultured Acidobacteriaceae bacterium; assembly: GCA_963788515.1. Lineage (GTDB taxonomy): Bacteria > Acidobacteriota > Terriglobia > Terriglobales > Acidobacteriaceae > PALSA-350. Next base: position 345,895 of record CAWBGZ010000008.1, on the reverse strand, counting down.
AACCCAACAACGATGATGTCAACGCGACGCTCCCAAAAAAGAGATGGCTATTTTTGAAGAGCCGTGCGATTGCCGTACTTACCCTGGAGGCCGAGATAATTATTTCCCAGCAGATGCGCGAAAAATTTAAATCGAGCCAGGGTAGATTTCGCCTTAAGCCCACTCTTTAAGGGTGAATGGAGCAGCGCAAATTAAAGTGGCGTGAGGCATCCGCAGTTCCCACCCCGGTTGACCAGCTTCTGGCCAGCCGCTACAGCCAGCTGTTGCAATGGGGAGCGGTCCTAACCCGCGGGGACGCGGGCAAAACGGAAGAAATCGTCCAGGAGCTCTGTCTCTACTTCACTCTTACGCAGCCGGACCTGAGCAGTGTCGCCAACCTGGATGGCTACCTGTACACTTCGCTGCGCCACATTTATCTGTCGGGCCTGGCACGTTCTTCGCGAGAGGCACTCCACTTCGTCAGCGTCGCGGAGTTCGATTCCTTTGACTCCGCGCTCGCCGGCAACCCTGCTGGCGATCCGCTGCAGAAGCAGAACGATCTGCGCCGCATCTGCGGCTATGCGGTCTGGCGAAAGGAATTCTCCAAGAGCGCCAGCTACTTCATCCTGCATTTCTTCCACGGCTACGGGCGGCGGGAGATCGCGGAGCTGGCCTGCCTGCCGATCTCTGCTATCTACAACAAGCTCAAGATCGCCCGCTCAGAGGTGATGTTGTACCTGGGAGCGCCGGGCAAGCTGCGCGTTGTGAACCGCGATCTTCCGCCGCAACCCGCGCTGTCATGGAGCCTGTTGCCGGCTCCGGAGCTTTTCAACGAACTGCGGAAGACCATCTTGCAGGCGCGTCTTTCCGACTGCCTTGACGAGGAGCAACTGCTGGCGCACTATCGCGCCGCTCGACCCAAGCCTGTCTCCTGTCCCCTGCTGGCGCATATCGTGAGCTGCGAGCGGTGTCTTTCCATCGTGGATCGCCATTTCCGCCGCCCTACGCTCCAGGATCGCGAACCGCTGGACTGCTTCGGCGCATCTTCAGACGGAAGCAACAGCAGTGCAGACGGGCCAAGCGTCGCAAACCAGGACGCGCAAAAAGCAATGCAAACAGTTCGCAAACGCTGGGGCAAAGTTCACGAGCATCGTCCAAGGACATTGTCGATTGCAGTAAACGGACACATCGTGGCCTTCCACGATGTGCGGGCGGAACACAGCAAACTCTCAGCCCGGATCGAGCGGCCGGAGAATGCAAAATTCGTCGAAGTTTTCAGCGAGCAGGACGTCCGCTTTGCCCTGCTCTCCATTGGAGAGCTTCCGCCAGGAGGCTCGCCCGTACGCACCCAGCGGGTCGAGCTTAGCGATGATCGCTGGCTCGAGCTGAGCCTTACCTTCGATGGCCTGGGCCTGAATGGACAGGTTGCTTATTTCGATCCGGCTTTGGCGAGCGCGGCCATCGAAGAAGGCCTGGAGGAGTCTCCGGCGCCGGAGTTCGATGTCCAGACCGCGCCCCGCCGGCTGAGGCTCAGAGCACTCTACGCTCTTTTCCATCGCATGTTGGCGGCGATGGCGCCGTCGTCTGCCTTTGCCTGGATGCTGATCCTTACGTTCGTGATCGGCACAGCAAGCTACTTGACCTACCGGCACAGAACCCAGCCCACCGATGCGGTGAAGATCCTGGATAAATCGGTCAAGACGGAGACCGCGGCGCTTCAGGGTCAGACGGAGCACCAGGTGCTGCGCGTTGAAGAGGTCTCGGCGAACGGGAAGGTGCTCGAGCAAGGGACGGTCGACCTGTGGAAGGACGGAAACGGCGACAGATACCTGCGGCGCCTTTATGATTCGCAGCACCGGATGCTGGCGGCAGAGTGGCGAAACAAGAGCGGTGAACACAGCTCGCGGCGGAACCCGGCCGCTAAGAGCAGCCCTGGCGGGAACCATCCGCTGGTGATGACTGAGTTCTGGGACCAGGATCTTTCGGCGCAGGCCTTCAGCACTCTGGCCGGACAGGCTCTGCGCATGCATGCGGTCAAGGATGGCTACGAGTTAACGATGGACGGTCCAATCGAGGGTCATCCTCAGCTGGTATCGGCGGCCCTGGTGCTCAATCGCCGTTTTCAACCCCTGCGGGCGACCCTGCATGTCCGCGCCGGAAGCAATGTTCATGAGCTTCGCTTTGTACAGGCAAGCTATGAACGCAGGCCGCGCGCATCGGTTCCGGATACGATCTTCGATCCTGCCTCTTATTCGGGGGTACGCGATCCGCATTCGCCGGCCATTCAGCCATCCCCTCTACCGGTCGCGGGGGAGAGCGCTCCTCTGCTCGCGGAACTGCAAATCGCCGTTCTCTATCAGCTGAATCGCCTGGGTGCTGACACGGGTGAGCCGATCGAAGTCAAACGAACCGACGACGGACGCATTCAGGTTTCAGGCGCCATTGCCGACGATGCGCTGAAACAGAAGATTGCCTCTCAGCTGCGGGCTCTGCCCAACCATCAGCTGCTCGAGCTTAAGCTGTTTTCTCCCCGTGAGCTGCGGATGCGCGCCTCACGCGCGACTCAGACCCTTGCCGGCGCGACCAGGGTCTACGAAATCAACCAGGCGAAATCGGCCGCGGACGCAACGCTGCGCACATACTTTCAGGCCAAAGGTCTTTCCGGCGAGCAGCTGGAATCTGCTGTAGTTACGTTCTCTCATAATGCGCTGGAGCACGCCCAACGCGCTCTGCAACACGCCTACGCCCTGGATCGACTGGGCCGGGCGCTCTCTGCTACGGAACTAAGATCGGTCAGCCTCTCTTCACAACAGCAATGGACAGAGATGCTGCATCAGCACGCGTCGGGCCTGGAAGAACAACTGCTGGCCATGCGCGTTCAATTGGGCCAGCTCTCGGCATCGACAGTGTTGCCAGACGCGTCGAGCGGTTCCGTCGAGATCGAGAGCCCACTACAGTTCAGCCAGGCCGCCAGCCAGCTCTTGCAACTGGTCCAGGAATTAAACCGCCGTGTCAGCAACACCTTCGCTTCCGGTACATCGGGCGAGGGTCAAGCCAATCAGGACGATTTCGTAGCCGGCATCATGAAGGCCATACCCCTGCAACAAGCCGGGGAGATACGGTCTTTCGCCATGGAGTTGCGGGCTTCGGCAACGCCTTCGGCCATGCAGCAGAAAAAACCCGACGGATCACGATGACGCGCGCCACCACGATAGTGGACAAGTTCAGGTTCATCCGTGCCCTGATTTTCTTCCTGGCTTCCTGTTCCGGAATACGTGCCTCCGCCCAGGTAAGCACCGCTACGGTGGCCGGCGTTGTGCAGGACTCATCCAAGGCCAGCATCCCTGGGGCGAGCGTCAAACTCATCAACACTCAAACGGGCGCCGAAAACGATACCACGACGAGCCATGAAGGCGGCTTTGTTCTGCCCGGCGTCATCCCTGGCGATTACACTTTGCAGATCGAGCGCCAGGGCTTTGCTACCACCCAGCTCCGTGGACTCATCCTGAACATCGGCGATACCAAGGACTTGCTCATACGCATGAAGGTCGGCCCGGTCGCGGAATCAGTCACGGTCGACGCCAGCGGCCTAACGCTCAACAGTACCGATGGATCCGTCAGCATGGTGGTTAACCGGAAGCTTGCTGAAGGAGTTCCATTGAATGGAAGAAGCTTCCAGGACCTGATTTCCATGACGCCTGGCATCGTTACGCAAAGCCCCCAGGCGGCAGGCCAGCGATCGAACACGCAGGGGGAGTTCAGTGTGAATGGACAGCCGCCGGAAGCCAATTCATTCTTTGTGGACGGAATTTCCGCGGATGCAAATGCGGGAGTGATATCCGGCAATTCGCGCACGGTGAACACCGGATCGGCCGCAGGGGCAACGGCGCTGGGAACGACACAGAGCCTGGTTTCTATCGAGGCTCTGCAAGAGTTTCGCGTCTTGAGCTCCACTTATTCCGCTGAATATGGGCGCACTCCCGGTGGCCAATTCACTTTTTTGACACGCTCCGGAACCAACACCGCGCACGGAAGCCTCTTTTATTATTTTCGCAGCAATACCGTCGACGCCATCGATTGGTTTGCGGAGCACACTGCCGGCGACGAGATCGCAGGTTCCGGGACGAGATTTAGTCAAAACGATTTTGGAGGTACGTTCGCAGCCCCAGTTATTTTGCCGGGCGCCTATAACGGCCGCGACAAGACCTTTTTCTTTCTGTCGTATGAGGGTCTCTACGTGCCTCAGCCGACGCCACAAACGTATCAGTACGGGCCAACGTTCAACTACTACAACGCTCCAAGCGCGCTGCTGCCGGTTCTGGAATGCTTCCCTCCCGCATCTCCGGAGATTTTTGACGCTTCCGGCAATCCCAGTGGATTGGGCAATGTCACGGTAGCGCCCTTCGCGCTTCCCGCCAACTTGAACTCCACCAGCATCCGTCTGGACCACACTTTCTCCCCAAGACTTGCTATGTTCTTCCGCTACGGAGACGCGCCCAGCTACAGTCAAACCAGGCAGCTCTATTCAGTGACAGCGAATCAGCTTGGAGCGCAAACATTTTCGCTCGGCGCCAACGGTCAGCTATCCACGAATATCAATAATGAATTCAGGCTCGGATTCGCAAGCAACAGCTCCAGCGTAAAGACCAGCACCAGAGAGTTCTACTCCAATCAATTTCCCGACCTGAATTCTGCTCTTGGCATTCCGGCGTCGTATGGGTCGGTCAACGGAGAGGCTTACATCCACATCCTCGGGGTCGGTGATAGCGAGAGTTATACCAACGCAGCCTCAGGTTCTCTCGACCAGTGGAATCTCCGAGATACCTTTCATTTGGACGCCGGCAAGCATCTTTTTAAATTCGGTATCGATGAGCGGCGGATTGTCTCCAACATCCATCCGCCGGAGCTGTCAGTACAGGCCGACTTCTTCGATAAGGACTCGATGTCAAACAACTCGGTGTCGGCTCTTGTGGTCACGAAGACGAATCCGGCGAGCCCAATTCTCAACCAGTTCTCCTTATTCGCCCAGGACGAATGGAAGATTTCCAAAGCTCTGAGTCTTTCACTGGGCGCGCGGTGGGAAGTGGATCCGGCGGCGAAGGGAGAGCATGGCCTCGACGCCTACACGGTGCAGGGCGACATCCATACTCCGGAGAGCTTACACCTGGCGCCCCGAGGCACTCCGCTTTGGCGTACCGGCTGGTACAACGTCGCACCCCGTGCCGGGGTTGCGTGGGCTATTCATCGTGATCCTGGCAAGGAGCTGATCTTGCGCGCAGGCGCCGGAATTTTCTTCGATACGGGCGATCGGCCGGGACTTCGAGCCTTTAGTGGACTTGGGTTTGCCAACTCCGCACATTTCGCGAACGTGCCCTTGCCGGTGGCTCCGTCGGAGCTCGACATCTCTGCACCGGGCGCTCTCCCATACACCGGCACCAACGCTTTCGCCTTTCCCTCGCATCTGCAGCTTCCCTACAACTGGCAATGGAATATCGCGCTCGAGAAAGCCCTGGGCAGGAGTCAGACCTTGACCATCTCCTACGTGGGTTCCAATGGCCGCCGCCTGCTTGAAGAACAGCGCAGCAATGTGAGCCAGGCAAACCCAAGTTTCGGAGACATAACATTCTTTCCTGGCGGTCTTACATCCAACTACCAGGCAATGCAAGCTAAATTCCAGCGATCCCTGATGAAGGGGGTGCAGACGCTGGTGTCTTATACCTGGGCGCACGCGATCGATTATGGCTCGACCGATCCCGCTTTTCCCCTGATGCGAGCGAATTCCGATCTTGACGTGCGTCAGAACCTGGAGGCGGCAATCTCCTGGGATTTGCCCGGACCCGCAGGAAACTACCTCATTAGAAACTTGTTCAGTGGGTGGAGGATCGACGGACGTGTCCTGACGAGGACGTCCTTTCCCGTCGATCTTTCGGGAAACTTCTTTCTTGACCAGATCACAGGAGAAACCTATTACAGCGGGGTGGATCGTATTCCTGGCCGCCCGTTGTACATACGCTCCGGCGGATACCCCGGCGAATATCCTGGCGGCCGCATCTTCAACGGTGGCGCATACGCGTTCCAACCAGCTTTTAGTCTTCCCCAGGGCACAGACCAGGGAAATGCCGCACGCAATCTCATGCGCGGCTTCAGCGCCTCCCAGGAGAATGTCGCTGTGCGGCGAACCTTTCATCTCCACGAGGCATTCAACCTGCAAGCCGGCATGGAGATGTTCAACGTCCTGAACCATCCGAATTTTGGATACATCGATCCTTACCTTTCCGATTTGCTCTTTGGACAGCCGACGAAGCTGTTGAACCAGAGCTTTGGTTCCACCGGTTCTCTCTACCAGCAAGGCGGCCCACGTTCGGCACAAATCTCCCTTAGGCTTGTCTTCTAAAAGGCCGAGAGGTTAGCTACGATGCGGGGGAGAGAAATAGCAGGGGCTAAGGGCCCGTCCCTGGGGAACTCAATTCTTAACCGGCAGTTCTCACGCAGGCACTCACGCCCCCACCTTAACGCGGCGTCCATTGTGGATGGCTGGTGAAGAGCCCGCCCAAGAAACCAAGCTGGTAAACGAGAAAGAATCCGAAGCAAACGCTCACCACTCCCGAGGCGACGCTGAAGCCGCGGCTGAGGCTGGTGAAGCGGTTGCCCGCAAGAGCCAACGGCACCGCCATCGCCGCGGTCATACACATCATGCCCACCATGGTGCCTGCACCAAAGATCAACAAGTACACGGTTGCCCACAGGGGACTATGGATTGTCGATAGCACCAGCAAGGCGACCGCCGCCGATCCAGCCAGGCCGTGCACAATGCCAATCACCAGTGGGCGCACACATTGATACACGCCGAAGCGGCCGACGGAGCGGTCGAGCAGCGTCTCCGCTCTGCTAATGGTTGGGATTGCCAAGGGTTTTCGAGTGACATAAGAAGTTACGCGCTGCATCACGCCGGTGAGGTTGAGCACGCCCAAGAGAATGAGCATCAGGGCAACACTGAACTCCATGGAGAGACCGAGACGGGGCGGAATGACCACACCGAAGAGAATGATCATACTGCCCACAGCGAAGATGGTGAGCGTGTGACCGAGCCCCCAGATAGTGCCGATCAAGCCTGCCTGCCGGATGCTCCTCTGCTTGCTCACGATGGTCGAAACCGCGACTACGTGGTCGGGATCGGTGGAGTGGCGCATCCCCAGCAACAGCCCTAGACCTCCGATGAAGAGGAAGGGACCGAGTTTTTCCTTGCTCAGGTTGTGCAGGCCGACGCCGGTGTTAACGAAGGCGCGAACCGCGATGGCAGCGCCCAGAACAGTCATGAATGCCGCGGACGCTACCGGCAGCCAGCGCGTGGTGAGCGGACCATCGACTTGCAGACGTGCCATGAAGCGGCGCCCGTAGACCATGAGCATGCCGAAGCTAATCAGCACAGCGGCCAGGCCGAGACTGAACGCAATTATCAGAAAAAAGCCCAGGCCGATACGGTGCAGGGCGAATGCGCTGAGCAACACCACCAGCGCCGCCGGGCATGGAATGATGCCGCCGGTAACCCCCAGGGCGAAGAGTTGGTAGAGCGACACGGACTTGCCGTTGTGAGCAGGGACGGGCGCGGCGGCCTCAGTCTTGTTGGTCGAAAACCAGTGACTATGAAGCTGACCAGCGTTATGAGAGTGATCGAGATTGAGACCGCTCCAGCGGCGCAGGAACATGTATCCGCCCAGCCCGGCGATGGTCAACCCAGAGAATACGCCCAGCCACGGATACAGTTGCTCGGGCACAATGTAGCGCGAGGCATAGAGGGTGATAGCGCCAAGAGCGAAGACGCCTGCCGTATGCGAAGCGGTGACGATGAGACCCAGCAGGAGAGCATGGCGCGCCGTGCCCCGCGAGCCCACCAGGTAGGCGGCTACGATCGTCTTGCCATGGCCAGGTTCAAGCGCGTGCAAAGCACCCAGCCCCAGTGCGATGAAGGCAGCCGTGATGAGAAACCAGAGACTCATGCTCCGGTTGGTGATCAGCTCGGTGAACGCGCTGCGTGGGGTTGCTTGCTGGTTGGCCTGGAGATGTAAGGGCTCAGATACTGGAACAAGCGTGGCCGGGCCGGGTGGTTTGACACTCGGCGTACGAAGCGGAGGTCCCTCCACAGCGCTTCCACGGCGCGCCGGGACAGGTCGTTCGGTCGGAAAACACGTACCTGGACAGCTGCGTTGCCCACTCAAGCCAACAGAAGGCTTGAATGGGGCACCCAGCATCTTTTGGTTCTCCCCGTTGAATGGCGCGGCCGTGGGACCGGAGCGACCTGTCCCGCCTGCCCCGGCTTGCCGCGGGGCGTGCCGCGGAAGCGGAGTGGAAGGACCTGCGGTGTCTTTACTCACGCTCACCGGATAGCGGAATTGGATGGCTGCGGATAGATCCTGCGGCGGGCTGTTGAGGAGGTCGGTCGGGTAGTTGCTCAGCTCGGCGCTGCGGTCCGTCTGGGGCACTGAGCTGGTGAGCAGATTGGCCGCTGGCCCAACCACGACAATCTCTTTCCATCCGGCATGGCCGGGGTAGTTATTGTCAGCGTACTCGAGGCCACCGGTAGAGTGATTCGGCGGATAGGCCGCCTGGTAGACGAACCCCATCTTCATCGTCGGAAGTCCGCCCGCGCCGGGAGGAAAGATCACCTGGCTGGAGAGCAGACGCAGAGGCAATCGCTTACCGTCCACCATCAGGCTGAGGCCACGGCCAAATTCCGCGCCGCGCAAAGCGACAAATCGGGTCACCGCAGGGTCTGCCACATCGGCGGTGACGTTAGCCTGCTGCAATTCCTGGTAGGTGGGAATCTCGGCCAAATCGATGATATAGGTGATCTTGACGCCGTCGCGCTCAAGGGAAATTTTCGCATAGTGATTGACGCTGAAGTTGCCCATGGGATGGGCAAAGCCTCTGGGCGCAAGCCACAGGCAAAGGGCGATCGAGAGGAAACAGTAAAGTCGCTTAGGGAGCATTAATTTCGTCCTCGGCTCGCGGTCAGTCCCGGTTGCTCTTGTAACAACTTGAGTTGCTGGGTGGCGACGCCGGCGTAGATCACGTGAAACCGTGGATTGATGCTAAGCGCCTCTTGCAACCTGTCTTTGGCTAATGCGTTTTGCCCCAGGCGGCCGGCAATCATGCCGGCGTGAAAGAACAAGAGAGCATCCCGTACACCGGGGCGCAGCGCATTTTCAATGGCATCGCTCGCCTCCTGGTACTTGCCATTCTTGTATAAGGCCCAGGCGAGTGCATCCCAGGTGTAGATGTCGTGGCGCACTTCGAACTCCTTGTGAGCCAGAGCCAGAGACTCGTCCAGCTTTATATCGTGGTCGGCGTAGAAGATCGCCAGATCGCGATTGTGTAACACCTGGTTGATGTGGCCGAGCAACCCGATATATTGCACCAGCTGGTACTGCTTTTTGGCTTCGGCCGGGTTGCCCGCCTTGGTATACAGATCTCCCAGTTCCGCCACGTACATGGGCATGGGCACAACGGCAATGGCGCTCTGATACAGCTTGATGGCTTCAGCGTAGCGGCCTTGATTGCCCCGGAGCTTTCCCAGCCCGGCCAGAGCGCGGTAATCGCCAGGATGAATGTTGAGCGCGGTCAGGTAGGCATGGTTGGCCGCGCCTACATCCCCTGCCTGAAACTCGTATTCACCCAGTTCGTAATAAAGCCAGGCTAGATTCTCCGCCGGCAAGCGAGCTTCCGTCCCGGCTGCTACTGCGCTTTGCATCAAGCCGATCGCCCCCGCGGTATCGCCGGAGACGAATTTAAGATACGATGTGCGGCTGTCGCGCACATAGACGCTGCGCGGCTGCGAAGCGGACTCGCCGGAGATGTCGAGCCGTGAATACGCGATGGCGGCTCGTTCGTATTCGCCCATATCCGCATTGGCGTCGCCCACAATGGCGAACGAGGAGAGATCGCCGGAGCCCAGGGCAAGCGCCCTCTGGGCATAAGTGATGGCATCGCTGAAGCGATGCTCGCCCATGCACACCTCCGCCATGGCGGAGTAAGCCGCATCAGCGGAGAAATCCGCGTTGTTCAGGTCGAGCGATTTGTTCAGCGCCTGCTCCGCGAGTTGAAAGTCTTCCACGTCGCCCGTCTCTCGCGCACGCTGGAAAAATGCCGCACCCAGAGCGGTATAGGCAGCCGGATCTTTTGGGTTCCCCTGGACCCGGCTCTGCATGGTTTGAATAGCGCGCTCTGTGCCGGTAGCGTGAGGAATAAGCAACGCGGCCGGCACCGGAGAGAACACCACCGGCGAGATGGTTGCAGAGGAGGTCGCCGGTTCCGGGCGGTCGTGGGAACCGGAAAGAGAAACCGCAGGTCCCTCCACTGCGCTACGCTCCGGTCGGGATGACAATTCTGTGGGCACAACACCAACCCGCGCCCGGTTCTTGAGCGTCTCCGGATAGCCGGGGAAAAGCTCGTCGGCACGTTGCAGCATCTGGCCAGCAGAATCCAACTTGCCCATTTGGATCTCGATCCCTGCGATGCGGTTCGCAATCGAAGCCAGTTCCGCGGTCTCACCGGGTGAAGTTTCCGCGTAGGCGCGATCGAGCACCTCCAACGCGCCTTCCGGGTCGCCGTAGTGCTGGCGCAGGTCGGCAGCAATCAGCAAACCAGGAACGTTAAAGGGCTGCAGGTTCAGCATCCATTGCGCCGAGGCCTCGGCATCCTGGTAGTTGCCGAGACCCATAAAGGCACGCGCCAGGTAGCCGTGGACCGTGGCATCGTCCGGGTTGTGGAGGTTCAGGTCTCTGGCCTCATCCCTGGCTCGAGTAAATTCCTGCTGATCGAGCAGGAGAGCCACATGTGCTTTTCGCAACTGAAAATCCTGCGGGGCGAGACTGAGGCCGGTAGCGATGGCTTCCGCCGCCTGGCGATCGTAGTCCGGTGACTCGGTCTCGTGCGCCCGGCTGAGAAAGGCCAACGCAAGATTGTTGTAGGCTTCGGGCTTCTTGGGGTCGGAGGCGATCTGCTGCCTGGCCGCTGCGATTCGTTGCTCAGCGGGAGTCACCTGCTGGGCTTGCGCTTGGGACAGGAAGATTGAGGCGGCGATAAGAAAAATTGCGGAAGTAAGCTTCATCACGTGCCTTTACTGAAGTGCGAAGATCTCCGGGCACCCTTGGGCTGCCCGGAAATCTTCGGCAGGTTTATGGAGCTACATGACAGGGCAGGTAGTGCTGCCGCCCTGGTTTGCCGGTGGAGCGTCCGCCTGGTTACTGCTTTCAAGCGTCGGCTGATCACCGCAACCCGTCTCACTGGGGTCGATGTGCCGGCTATCGCGGCCGCTGTAAGCGAAGTGCACATACGGAAAGGTCTCCTGTGTGGGCACATCGGGAGCAGCGACACCATCGCCGATCAGGTTATTGGGGGCGACGTTGAATTTGGGATTGAGCACGCCCGCAACTGCGCGCGCTGCAATGTCAACCACGTCGTCGGTGAGCCGCCGCCCATTGGGGAAGCCTGCGCCGTCGCCGGCCAGCAGCCCCAACCGGCTGCGGTTAGCCTCCGGCGTAGGCTTAACCCCGGTGTTGAGCCGCAACAGGTCAGCCACCGGGCCTGCCGGCGTGCCGGGAGCGGCAATCGGCGGGGCGTAGGTTACCAGCGGAAGCAAATCGGTCCTCGGCGGAGGCGGAATATTGATTCCGTAAGCCGCGTTGAGCACCCGTGCGAGCGTCGGATCCAGATCGAAGCTGGCGAATTGCGCATCGCCCACCGGTTGCGACATGCTCCAGGTGTCTTTGTAGCCGGTGCCGATGATCAGTTCGTTGATCAGCGGATTGCCGACCCGCTGGATCTGGGAGAAGTTGCCGAAGTTCTCCGGTGGAGTGGGCGAGCGCCGAATGGTGAATTGCGCCCGCGAGGTGGTGGCCCAGGCCCCGATCGTCGCCCTTGGGTCAGAAGCCGGGTGCTGGTTTCCATCGATGGTCAGATAGTTGATGGGCACCTCGATGGCGATGGTGTTCACGTTAAAGCCCGAGACGGCGTTGGGCGCAAGGTTCAGGTAGTTGTCCTTATCCTGCGCTGCAGTCAATACTCCCCCGCCCGCACCGGCGCGGAAATTGAAGGTATCAAACGCTGCCCCCAGGTCGATAAAGAAAGGATCGGCCACCGTACCAGCGAAAACGCGGATATCCCCGCGATCTCCCTGCACGGTATAGATTCCCTGCTTGGCCAGTGCTTCGTAGTCGGGCATGGTCCGCGGGCCAACGTTGGTGGGCACCGCAAACAGAGTGGAGCCGCTCACCGGAGTCAGCGGAACCCTCTGCGAACCCCGATACATGGTCACCGTGTAGGTCTGCCGCAGGCTCAACCCGGCTGCCCCTGGTCCGTCGAGCGAGGTAATCGCTGGGGGAACAATCGGCGTGCCGGGAGCCACGGGCGCAGGTGAGTTCTTGGGAGCGTTGATGCCTGCGCCGGCGCCGGCAAAGCCGGTAAACAGCTGCGGGGCCCGAATCTGTGTCTGGAATTGAATGTTGAAGGTCAGGTGGGCGAGGGCATCGTGGTTGTTATCGATCTTGATCTGGTAAAGAACGTTGGGATCGAAGGGAAAGTAGTTGGGGCCGTTACTGGGTTCGAGGAAGGGGTCGACATTCATAATGAACGTGACTCGATCGGGATGGTCGTAGCTGACAAACGCATAAAAGTCTGCAATGTCTGCTGCATGATCTAAAGCTGTGATGGGTGCTTCGCGGTGACTTGATGCGAATACTCCGGGTGGGGTAATCAGCAGCAAGCTCATCGCAAGTCCGACGAAGGACTGGCGTCTTGGCATGCGTGTCTCCCTTAATTAGCTCTGTTGCCGGTGGGGCAAGACCCGGTCTATCGGGTGGGGAAGCTTAGGATCGAGCTGCACCATCGGTACTGAGGTTACGCACCCTGGATCCAACTGGATGGCTTCCGGTAACGAATATTTGCGAACCGGTGCCGGTGCTTCCACCAAGCGCCGAATTGTTGATGGCACTAAGGGGCGGCGGGTGTCCTCTACAATCAAGGCATCAGGGCAGGGGTCATCGAGAAAGAGGTGACTGCCCTGAACAGGGAGAACATGAGGTCAGGAATTCACTACGCCATCACCGCCGCTGCCGGAGCCATCGCGCTCAGCGCCACCGCTACCCCCGCCATTGCGGCCAGCTTCGATTCCAGCAACCCGTTTTTTGCACCCAGCACTTTGCCGTTTCAAGCGCCCCCTTTCGACAAGATTCACGACAGCGATTACCAGCCGGCGATCGAAGCCGGTATGGCGCAACAGATGGAAGAGATACGGGCAATTGCCCATAGCCCGGATACCCCGACGTTTGACAACACCCTGGTCGCGATGGAAAAGAGCGGCCGCCTGCTGGACCGCGTGATGGCTGTCTTTGACGCGGTGACTGGGGCCAATACCAACCCCGTTCTGCAAAAGGTGCAGGCGATCGAAGCGCCCAAGCTCGCTGCGCACGAGGACGCCATTTACCTGGATAGCCAGCTCTATCGCCGGGTGGAAGCGATCTATCAGCAGCGCGCGGCGCTCAAGCTGGACCCCGAGTCCCTGCGCCTGGTCGAGTACTATCACCGGGAGTTCGTGCACGCCGGGGCCAACCTCTCCGAACCGGACAAGACCGAACTGAAGAAGATGAATGAAGAGATATCGACCCTGGAGAACACTTTTCGGACCAAGCTGCTGGCCGCGACCCGGGAGGCTGCTTATGCAACTACGGATAAAAGCAAGCTGGCGGGATTGAGCGAGGCACAGTTATCCGCGGCAGCCGGCGCTGCCGGGCAGCGAAAGCAGGAAGGCTGGGTGCTGACCCTGCAAAACACGACCCAGCAGCCCTACCTGGCGAACCTGAGCGACCGTGGGACGCGTCAAGCGCTGTTTGAGGACTCCTGGAACCGCGCCGAGCGAGGCGGACCGGATGACACCCGCGCAACCATCCTCCGCTTGGCCCAGCTTCGTGCCGATAAGGCAAAGCTGCTCGGTTTTCCTAACTTTGCCGCGTGGAAGCTCGAAGACCAGATGGCCAAGACGCCCGAGACTGCGTTGCGCTTCATGGATGCCCTGGTCCCACCGGCCACGGCAAATGCAGCGGCCGAAGCCAGCGACATCCAACACCTCATGGACAGCGACAAGGGGGGCGAGTTGCAGCCGTGGGATTGGGACTATTACTCCGGGCAGGTGCGCAAGGCGAAGTACGACATTGACGATGCCCAGGTGAGGCCATATTTCGAGCTCAACCAAGTACTGGAGAAGGGCGTGTTCTACGCCGCGAACCAACTCTATGGGCTTACGTTTAGTGAGCGCAAAGACATACCCGTCTATCACCCCGACGTGCGCGTCTTCGAGGTGAGGGACGGGGATGGCAAGCCATTGGCGTTGTTCTACTGCGATTATTTTAAGCGGGACAACAAGAACGGCGGGGCCTGGATGAGCAACCTGGTTGAGCAGTCAAAGCTGCTCAGTACGCTTCCCGTGGTCTACAACGTAGCCAATTTCAGCAAACCGGCGGAGGGTAAGCCGGCGCTCATCAGCTTTACCGATGCGACCACGATGTTTCACGAGTTTGGTCACGCGCTGCACAGCATGTTTGCTGACTCAGAGTATCCGAGCCTCTCCGGCACCTCCGTAGCGCGAGACTTCGTCGAGTTCCCTTCCCAGTTTAACGAGCACTGGGCGACGTATCCAGCGGTCTTCGATCACTACGCCAGGCATTACGAGACGGGCGCGCCGATGCCGCCTGAGTTGGCGGCTAAGCTCAAAAAAGCTAAGACCTTCAACCAGGGCTACGCGCTCACCGAGATCCTCGCCGCCGCGGAGCTCGATATGCAGTGGCACACGATAACCCCCGGCACGCAGATTGAAAGCACGGATGCGTTTGAAAGAGAAGCGCTCAACAAGACGCATCTTGCGATCAGCTATGTGCCACCGCGCTATCGTTCCAGCTACTTCTCCCATATCTGGTCCACCGGCTACGCCGCCGGATACTACGCATATCTGTGGAGCGAGATGCTCGATGACGATGCCTACCAATGGTTTCTCGATCACGGCGGATTGACGCGAGCAAACGGAGACCGCCTTCGCCGCATGGTGCTTTCGCGCGGCAATACAGAAGACCTGGCAGCAATGTATAAGGCCTGGCTGGGGAGCGACCCGAGCGTCAAGCCGATGCTTAAGGAGCGGGGACTGACTTCGAAGAGCGAATAAGCAAGAATCTCTACTCGAAGTTCACGCCTTCGCCGTGCTTCTCATTCCCACGCCAAGGACGGACACCCGTCCTTGGCGTGGGAACGAGGGCTTCGTATAGGGTTCGGTTATGAGCGCACTAAGTCCCAGTGTGAGACCGGTAGGATCGTAAAGAGCGGGGGGCGCCAAATAAAAGTGCGCTCAAAGCGCTACAAGCACCCGATCAGGAACCGCTGGTGTGTTCGATCGCGAGCCAAGGGGGTTGACGGCCCTCCACGGGGGGACGCGGCGGCCGGTCCTGTGCCGACCGGGTAGAGTGCTCACGCTCTCGAGTAGCGTGCGCGATTGAGGCCATGCCGGTTGGGGGATGAGATGCATCCCCCTTTACCAAGCCCCGGCGCACGAGGAGTGGAGTAGTGCAATGGGATGAGAAAGATCTGTCTGTCCGCCCCTTGGGGCGTGCCAGGGAGGTGCGGCCCTGGGTTGAGTTGCATTTCAGGAATGCTATGTTTCCGTTGTGGTTTCAGTCATTGTTTCAGTGGTGGGCAGCGGCTAAGTCCTTTGTTTGACGAAGGGGTTCAAATTTATTTTTTTCCGCCCCCATAAGCTACTTAGGGAACCAATGCGTCCGTAGCTGAGCCGTTTCCCGGCAAAGGCCCAAAACCAGGCGGATTTGAGGCTGCACGGCAGCGGGCTCGGGCGGAATCGCGGTATGTGGGTTGAAGGGGGCCGGAAGGTCGAATTGCCGATGCGCGGTCTAAAGATGGTCATCCAGGGCCTCCATTAGTGGATAGGGTCCGTCTGCGATGGAGCGGTGTGCCGGCTCGATAAATGGGTGCTTTTTCATTCTTGAGCGCACTTGTCCCCTCCGCATCTTGCGGGTCATTGGGTTCCGTTGGGGGAAGGAGAGGCTCGGGCAAGTTGGAGGCTCTTACTTGGGACGGTATTACGGATCCGTTTGGGCGTCCAGAGCCGTTAGAAAAAAAGATGAGGATAAAGGGTAGGGGAACTACTTTGATGGATGGGGTGGTTGGGTGCCCCCAAATGACAAACCCTTCGCTGACGCGGACCTGACGGCGTACGCAGCGTCTCATTTGCTACGTGCGAGCGCTAAAACCTCTGAAAGTGGTGGCCGGTTCACCACTTTGAGCAAGGTTCCAGTCTCGACCACAAATCTCTGACCACAAATCTCGGAATCTCGGGGCTATAGTGAATCGTGCGCTCGGGAGGAACGAAGGTGGGCGGTTACATTGGCATGCTGGTGCTGCTTTTTCTGACGGTGGGGGTGCTCCCCGGGCAAGAGCAGGCCGCCGGCACGCAGCCGGAGTTCCACGGGAAGTATGAAGAGCTGAGACCGGCGCAAAAGCAGCTTATCGACGAGTGGTATGCGGAATATAACCGCATGACCAATGACCATTCGGAGCCTACCGAGTACAACCAGTTCTCGCTTTCGACGCGCACCACGTACGAGGCGGTGACGCACGCGCTGATGACCACGCATCTGACGGACAAGTCAGGGAAGCCGGCGGGAACAGCGCTGGATTTGGTACAGGCCATCGAAGCGATCAACGGCAAGGTGCCACGCGCGCGCGGCGATCAGCAGTTTCGCATGTACGTGCTTCTGAAGCCGGACGCCCTGCAGAAGCTGAAGGACTCGAGCGAGTTCTTCCGCGACCGCGACAATACGATCTATCATCATGGCTTTCCGCTGAACTACCGGCAGGATGGCACGCCTTCGATACAAGTCTCGATGGCAAAAGACGGCAGGCACGCCGACATCGACGTCGACTACCGCTCATCTGGCTTCCCTTCGGGGCTGTTCAACGGTCATCTGACATCGGCGAATTCGGATGTACGGGCAGGAAACAACACGCAGATCCACTTGCAACGCTGGCAGGGGTTGCCGGACTGGTGGCGAAGTTTGTTCGGACTGCCGGGTGTTGTGGACGACCCGAATGCCGATTTGCTGCCCGGCGATGTCCCGCCTATACCGCGGAAGGCCGAGGGAAAGCTCGAAGATGCGGTGCAGGATTTTCTGCAGTCGTGGCTAGTGGAACGGAAGCCGGAGTTTTCGGCGTCCTATCTTTCGGTGCGGTCGTTCGCCTGTCTGGAAGAATACGGTTCGCAGGCGGGCAACGAGATCAACGCGGGGGTGGCTCCCTATGTAGCCGCGCGCGGCCTGGCTGCCACCAGCCGGGCGGTGGGCACGGTCACAAGTTTGCAGGCTGCCGTGCAGCCTGCGAGCCTGGATGAACGAGACATCAAGCCCATGAAGCAGCCCTTTCAGGCGATGTTTTCGCTATACCAGGTGCCCAACGGAGTGGCTGCCGACTTTGAGTGCGATCCGGCGAAGGCTTTTGACGATTTCGACTCCTCGCGGGTGGCGGGGACAGCTGCGAAGTATGGACGCTACTTCGCAGCTGTTTTCCGGCTCAAAGTGCCCAGCGGCAAGAGCGACGCGATCACCCTGCTGTGGACGAAGGAAGGCAAGTACTGGAAAGTGGTGGCATGGGAGATGGAGGCGGAGGAGGCCAAGCCGGGTGTGATTCCTGATACCCGGCGACGCAAACGGTTGGCGGCGGCGGCGCCGGCGAAAACGCGCGTCACGGCCGATCCCGCGGTGGTGGAGGCGTCGCATGACTTTCTGCACACGTGGCTGGTGGACGACAACTTTGATCGCGCGGCCACGTATCTTTCACCACGTTGCCATGAATGCGTAAATATTTATCTGGCGGAGGGGGAGAAGCCGCCGGCGACGACGGAGGAGTACTCGGCCTACATTCGCAAGGCGCTGAGTACCGTAAACAAGGATCTGGGCAAGGTGCCGCACTTGCATGACGCGCTGGAGCCGGTGCGCCCGGAGCACGAGGATCTGCAGGTCGTGGAGCACGCGGGAGAACACGCTTACACGCTGGTGGCGGTGCCCGACTACCTGGTGGGTTCGTTTCTGTGCGACAAGAGGTCGTCGAAGAACCCTTATGCACCGGCTGACGGGCCGGCCCAGCAGAAGGTATATGGAAATTACTATGCGACTCTGTTTACGTTGCGCGCGCCGGGGGATCATCCGGCGGCGCTGACGTTGCTGTGGGGAAAAGAGAACCAGGAGTGGAAGATCATCGCGTATGAAGTGGTGGCGCCGTAGCGGAGGCAGGAGTTTCGTTGGAGTTTCGTGGACGGAGCTGGCACTTTGACGGAAGTTTCGTCGACAAGAGTTTCGAGACTCAGCCGTGCGAATTGCAGCAGCCTCACTCGCCAATTTCCCATCAATGCCGGCTTCTCCCGCAGTCAGATAGACAATCACCACTTCATGGCCCAAGTCTGAATAGCGTGCAATGGTACCGCCGCAACCAGACTCCGGGTCGTCGGGATGTGCTCCAACAACAACAACTTTCATCTTAGGAACCAGTTCGGACGGATCGCCGATGGTTGCCTCTCCCAAAGACGGCACTCCCATTCATGTGGTGTGGACCAGAGATACTTTCTCTGGTCCATCGCTGGCCCCAGTCTCAATCTTCAGAGCATCGGCTTGATTGAGCGAAAGTCCTCATATGATTGAGGGGAAGAGAAAAGGTTACAACTGGCACGAATATGTAGGCAAAGTCCGGGCGATCTCATCGCCGATCTGGTGATCTTTGGTTGTAACCTCGCTCCATCTTGGCGCGTCTAGCGAAGGGGCAGATAAACTCTCAGGAGAGGATACGAGTATCGTGACAGAGCACACGCGCGTACCTGCACTAAAAACACCGAGGCAGGGTTCCTGGCTCATCAGTCTGACGAGTTTACTTTTTATTTTGTTGCAGAGTGCTTGTACTGCGGTGGTGGCTGTCAGCGGCCTTCGCTTGCTGATTGGATTAGGTTCATTGGCCGCTGCCGCTTTCATTCCCGGATTTATATTTTCCATTCATACTGACAAAATCCGCATTCCGATGATGGTTATCGCGGTTTTTGGGTCCGTTCTGAATCTTTATGTCGTGTGGAGAATACGATCCCTGCGAGCACGACCCGCGTCGCAATGGAGAGTGCAGCCAGTCACTGCCAAACAACGCCGGTCGGAGACGATTCAAATCGTGCTCTCTATTCTGACTCTCCTGCTGGTTGTAGCTGAGATTCTCGGGCACCGTATCGTGATCGGCTCATTTTTGTAGCACTCTAGCCGCGTCGGGTTCCTTGCAATTCCAGGTCGATGCGCGCATGCAGGCGTTCGCTGAAGCCAACCGGGAGCTTAAACACGCGTTCATCCGCGGTGAGGATGATGATGTTGCGAGTAGAGTCCAGAATGGCAGAGCAGATCTCGCAGTGCTCGAGATGTTTTTGAACATCCAGTCGAATGTCCTCAGGCAATGCAGCATCCAGATAGCCGGAGATGTAACCCCAAACGTGTTTGCATTCTATAACCATGGGAGCCACCTCCTCTTTGCACTTTGGCTGACACTCTTCAAGAGTGGACTGAGTTGCTTCTGCAACATCATGCGTGCGCGATGAAGTCGCACTTTAACAGACGGTACACTGATGCCGAGCGCTTCTGCGGTTTCCTTGACGTTGAGGTCCTCGACATCGCGGAGTTGGAAGACCTGGCGATAAATTGTGGGGAGGCTGATAACTGCTTCCTGAAGCATCTGACGAATCTCCTGCCGCTCCACAACTTCCGAAGGAATTTCGCGCCAGTCCCGGAGCAAAGCCGGAGACACAACTCCTCCGCCACCGGGAGGATCGTCAAGCGATTCCATGCGAACGATCGTCTGTCGCCGAAGCCGGCTTCTCGCCTCATTGAGTGTAATGCTGATGAGCCAGGTGCCGAACCTGGATTCCGCCCTAAATGTGGATAGGTTATGAAAGGCCTTCAGGAAAGCCTCCTGTGCGATATCCTCCGCATCCGCCTCGTTCTTCATAAGAGACAAGGCCATTAAATACACGCAGCGCTCGTGGGGATGGATCAATTCGTGGTAAAGCTGCGTATCCCCAGCCAAAATGGCGGCAATCATTTCGGCTTCGGTTCGAGTTGAGGAGTGCCGTTCCATGGTTACCGGGCTGTACTCACCTTCCTCGAGATATGAGTGTCTCTTTGGTAGAAGGCTGAGCCGGGAACGGCACTGCCGCCTCGAATCGTTAGAGAACCGGAAGTGAATTTGGTTACACCAATGTCCCCCCAAGGCATTGTTGCAACCAACGGCGCAGGCGCGACATGAGCGACCACCGCGGTTCGGGTTCGCCGATGATGAATGCAGCGAAACACGTGATAAGAACGAACCACTGGCGCGAGGCGCGCAAAAACCGCCATAGGGCGACATGCGGCCCAGAGTAACCGGCTAGCGCCAGCAGGAGCGCCATCACCGTGATGCCGAACCCGCTCGCTGTACAGGTCAGAACGCCAACTACAAATCCCAACCCGATCATTCGTTCGCCATAGGCAATCAGAACGTGGCGTTTCAGTTATACCTGTTTGTCGTTTTTTCGATAATCAGATCTGCGCTAATCCGCCATCGACACAGATCTCGCTGCCGTTCACGAAGCTGGAGTCGTCGGAAGCGAGAAACAGAGCCGTCGTTGCGATTTCCTCCGAGCGTCCGAACTCCTTGCGAGGAATGGCTGACAGAAAGTACTCCTTCGCTTCCGCTTTGGAAGTTCGGAAATGATGAAAACTGACTCGCTCATCGAGCCAGGAACTCGGCAGCTACCCTTTTGTCGGTCTGGGGCACGCAGCCCCCCAGGCACGCGTTACTTCGACGCCTTAGATACCTGGCGACGAGAGTATCAACCGAATATAGACCGGCACCAAGGATCAGAACCATGAGCGAGGCAAAGAGGAACGTGTACGGGTCGGCAACGTAGAACTTACCTGGATCGGAAAAGATCGAGACGAGTGCCTCGTGATCGGCTGTCCAGTAGGCCGCGAACATATTGCAGGCGAGAAGAAATGCGATCGGACGCGAGAACAATCCGAGCATAAGGAGGATGCCGCCCGTGAACTCCAGCATAGCGATGAAAGGAGCGTTGAAGCCTGGGAATGGAATGTTGAGGCTGACGAAAAATGCCGTGATCCGGGGTAGGTTGTGAAGCTTGCCCCAGCCTGTCTGGGCAAACTGAAATCCCCAATAGAGCCTGACGGCCAGCAGCATGGCAGACTGCAGTGAGGAGAATACTGAAATGATTCGGCGATAGGCATGTAGAAGCTGACTCATGATTTCTTCCTTGGTAGGGCGCCTCGCTCCTCAGCGCGAGAACCTCTTTTCTCATCGTTAGAGACCTACGGCTCAGTTCGGTTACAGTCTCATCTTCGAAAATCACCTCTGTAATCGTTTGAGAGTCGCTGTGTCGGATAAGAAGCGTTCAGTTGGAGGCAGATCCATGCAGCTTCGTTCCTTACTTGCTCTTTCCTTTATGCTCCTCGGGGTCAGCGCGGTTACGTGTTTCGCTGCGCCTGGCGGGCAGGCCCAGAAAGGCCCGCTTCCGTAGCGGTCGTGGAGCTCTTCACATGACACCGACCGATCGAATGTTCTACGCGGAGAAAATAACGGCAGGCTCCTTCAGCATGTGTCTGTCGCTCGTTCGCTGACGCGCGTGGCAAAGTTAAGGACGACGCAGAAGAGTCCATTCATGTTCCCCTGCCTGATGGCTTTCAACCTGGTGGTGAATCAGGGCATCACCTCATCCTGTTTGCGCAGGAGCCGCTGCAGGGAGCAATCGTTGGCGCCGCCACGATGCCTCTCTGAATTTACAGGGCGGTCTGTAACCAACCGTTGGTTCAAGCCTCAAACATGCGGCAGGGAAAGAGAACCTCGACACCAGTTTCCGGCCAGCTATAGCGGGTCAAACTCAACTTCCGGGCACACCGCCTGGACCAACCGAAAAAAAGGAACTCTTCATGAAAACCACTACTGTAAGCAACCTCGCTCTGGCCGCCGCTTTCGCCGGCCTCCTCGGCGGCACGACCGCGCGCCTCAACGCCCAACCCATTTCCGGCCAATCGCAAGCAACCGCAGGCTCCTCGGCAGTCGCCGGTGTGATGGTTGCCTCGGAGAAGGAGCTTCCCAAGCACTCCTGCAAGGGACAAAACGATTGCAAAGGCCAGGGCGGCGGCGACAAGGCGCATCGGGGGAAGAATTCCTGCAAGGGGCAAGGCGCTTGCGCGACAGACGGCTCCACGCCCCCCAAGAGCTAACCTCAACCTCGCGTAGGAGGTCTGGCTCCTCACAGACCTCCTACACTTCTTCTTGATCATCGTCCGCGGAGCATACATGCCAGCCAATCGTTTCAATGGATATACCGACTATGGCGTCGGCATCGGTCTGAGAGTGCCGCATTATGACCACATCTTCTCAAAGAAACCGATAGTCGATTGGTTCGAGATTATCTCGGAGAACTACATGGTCGATGGTGGGCGTCCACTGAGAATTCTTGACCAGACTCTCGATCAATATCGAGTCGTTCAACATGGCGTGTCCATGTACTTTGGCAGTGCGCAGCCGTTGAACCGTGACCATCTGAGGCGGATCAAGGAACTGACGAAGCGGACCAAGACCCCTTGGCTGTCCGACCATCTTTGCTGGGGGAGCGTGGACGGACGCTACACGCATGATCTCCTTCCTCTTCCTTACACGTTCGAAGCCATCCGTACTACTGCTGAACGCGTGTGCATGGTTCAGGATTACCTTGAGATTCCTGTAGCCGTGGAGAACGTCAGCAGCTATGCCGAGTACCACGACTCGGAGATGACCGAGTGGGAGTTCCTGAGTGAGGTCGTTCATGCGGCCGATTGCGGGATTCTTCTTGACGTCAACAATATCTATGTCTCTTCTCAGAATCACGATTTCGACCCAATGGTGTACGTTAACAGCATCCCTGCGGAACGTGTAGCACAGATCCATATCGCAGGCCACTCGAAGTTCGAGAAGTACATCCTCGATACGCACGATCACCCGGTCCTCGATCCCGTCTGGAAGCTCTACGAGCGCGCCATTGAGCGTTGCGGTCCAACCGGCACACTGCTTGAGTGGGACGATAATATCCCCTCTTTTGAAGAGGTGCATGCCGAGGCGCTCAAGGCCAACCGCTTTCTTCTCGCGGGAGAATCCCCTATTCCGCAGGAATTCCCGCTGGCCAAGGAGGTGTACCTATGACCCTGCTCGAATTGCAGCGGCGTATGGCCGAAGATGTCCGTAGGCCATTGACTTCGGATTACGAGATGCAGAAGACCACCGAGAATGGTGGATCGACAGAGGAGATCGCGACGAGCTACATTGCACCGAACCCGCACCTCTCCTCCTTCGAGCGCCTGGAGATCTACAACCGTCAGTACTGGTTCCGCCTCATCAGTGCGGTTTCCGAGGATTTCCTAACCCTCAATGCTTTACTGGGACCGAAGCGGTTCGACGCGTTGATCCTGGCCTACCTCGCTGAGAACCCTTCCATGTCCTGGACCCTGCGGGATCTCGGTTCGACGCTCCCGGCATACCTTGATGCGCATCCCGAGTTCACCGGAAGGCGTCACCGTCTCGCTGTCGATGTTGCGAGGCTTGAGTGGGCGTACGTCGAAGCCTTTGATGGGAAACATTTGGACCCAGTTACAACTGAATATGCCGGCTCGGTCGGGCCAGACTCAAGGCTTCTGCTGCAACCCCATCTTCAGCTGCTTGAACTGAGCTATCCGGTGGACACTCTCGTGCTGGCGGTAAAAAAGGGAACGCCTGAGACCGACATTGTAAGCAGTGCGGCGACTCAGCGTGGAATGTGTACTCGGATGAAACTCCCAGCAATGAAGCGGCAGCGCGTTTACCTTGCCGTTCATCGCTTCGAGGATTCGGTGTACTATCGCCGGATCGCACGAGAAACGTTCCTGCTGTTGAGGGCGTTGCGTGCTGGCTCCCCTGTGGCAGAAGCAGTGACGCAAGCCTTTAAAAAAACCACGCTAACAGCCGGAGGGCAGGCTGAACTACTCCGCGAGAGCTTTGCTCACGCTTCGGAGTTGAGCTGGTTATGCCCGAGGCTTGAAAATACAGAGAATCCATCGACTCTTGTCATGTAGTCCACAGGGAGGAGGACGGGATGCCCGACGAGTCGAGTTCTGGAAAAAGGACGCAACTCGGGTGCATGCTCGCTTGCACGCGGGAGCCTTGATGGGCAACAACGAAACCCAACCCCAAAGCTTCGTCGAAATGGTTCTGGCGCTGCTCGAAGACCGTTTTCCCAGGCTCGGTAAGGATGAGCCCCCTTCGCGCGCGGAAACCGTGGACCCACTAAGCGATTGCTGCCGATCCTCGAGGCAATTGAACGCGCTTGGGTAGCTTTGACCATATATTTAATCGGACGATGCAAAACTCTGTAACTTTTCTCAGGTCTTGGTTGTCAGACTTACATCCTCGACCAGGAGTGCCTTCCCATGCGCGTTTTTGACTGCAGCTCCCACAGATCCGATTGGTTTGCCACAGGCCGGTTCAACCGGCCGATACGCGTGGCCCTTGCCTTCGCCTGTACCTTCCTAATCGGGTTGCCCGGATTCGCGGAGACTCCGGCAGTGGGGGCTAAAGCGCCTGACTTTACCCTTTTGACTCCGACAGGGAAAACGGTGCGGATGTCGACCGAGCAGCGAGGAAATGACCTCGTCCTTGTCGTGTTGCGGGGATTCCCCGGCTATCAGTGCCCCTACTGTGTGAAGCAGGTTCATGACTTCATCGACCATGCCTCAGACTTTGCCGCAAAAAAGACACGGGTTCTCCTCGTGTATCCGGGACCTCCCGCCGATCTGGATCAGCACGCCAAGGATTTCCTGGAGAAGCAGGCTGGATTGCCCGCCAACATCGTTCTCGTGACGGATCCGGATTATACGGTGACCAATCTGTATGGCCTGCGTTGGGATGCGCCTCACGAAACCGCATATCCGTCCGCGTTCGTTCTCGACAAGAAGGGCATAATTGTCTTTGAGAAGATCAGTCACAGCCACGGCGATCGCCTATCCGCGGACGACGCCCTAAACAACCTTCCAGCGCACGAGTAACTTACAAGGCTGCGCCAGGAGACTTTAGGCACAGCTCTTTTTCTGAAACCACTTAAGTAGACCAATTCCGCTTCTCCCATGCGGAGATCAGGCAGCAATAGTTATCGGCACCCGAGGTCGTGAGCGGGTGCCCCGCACTCTGGAACCATCTGAAGCGGGAACTTGATGAGGCCCGCCGCAAGGCATTCTTGCGGCTTCGACCTCCGCTCGGGATGATAATTCTGCTTGGGTGCTTAGGGTTAACTTAGCATTCGGGAGCACCGAGGGGCGCATCGCAGATCCCTCGCCTCTTAGGGGCACCAACCATCTCAGGCCCGTTAGTCCTTGAACAGGTGACTCGCGTGTGTGATTGCCCCTCCCGCGCGCATCGCCGCAGCAATCGTTGCCGTCTCTGCAAGCATTTCATCTGTAGCGCCTGCAGAACGGGCGGCCCTGACATGCAGTTGAATGCAATATGGGCATTGTGTCGTAAGAGCAACCGCAACCGCCATGAGCTGTTTATTCAAAGTGTCGATGGCTCCAGGAGCAAATGCGGCTTATCAAAAGCCCAGAAGGCCTTCATTGCTTCCGGACTGTTCTCGTCTGATAGCTTCAGCTTTGTCAGATTCGACATGTTATACATCGAGTGTGTCCTTCGTGTTCAGGAAAAGGTCTCTGGCCAGACGCTGTCAAAAGAAATGAGGGATTGCTCAAACCCGACTGTCGAGGTTTGAACAATCCCACAAGAAGTGTTTTTTTAATCTAATCTTTGGACAATCGGGCAGTTGATTGAGAAACCAGAGCTGCCGAATGCTGTTCCAGCAGGAAATCCGGTGATTAAACCGTCTTGTGCGTAGGTGAGAATCTGGAACTCCTCGCGAAGTTGCTGGCGGTAGCCCTTAGAAATAGCCTCGTCGGTCCAGGTAAACAACTGTGCGTTCCATGCGGGACTATAGTCGAGAGCGAGGGTGGGAATCCCGCCTAGAGTATTGTTCGGCCTGTGGCCATCCGCCAGGTCAGCTGACAGCCCTTGACGCTGAGGATTGTCGCACCCTTCCGTACCATTGGTCGCGATAAATATGCGCTCGATCGGGCTGCCGAAGCTGTCGTCATCCCCAAGGAGAAGTTTATCCATCAGCGGCGCGTAGGTGTTGTGCTCGATTGTCGCGGCCAGGGTGTTGCTGGCATCCATGGATAAGTACCAAACGGGGCGGCCGAAGCTGAAGCCGTTGATCAGGTTCAAGGTGACGGTCATGTTGATGGGATCGATGGCCACCACTTGATCGTGAACCTTGCTATAGTCGACGTTGCCATCGGGAAAGTTGATCTGGCTGGCATCAACGCCGTACGCGATCATTGGAGCGTTATAGATAACGCCCTGAGCGTTCGTAATGCTGACGAAGGGGCTATAGTTACTGTCGCCGACTTCGCCCGGAGTGTAGGACGTGGGAGGAAATTCCGCTCCCTCTGGTCCGGCTACGAGGTTGCGAACCGCCGCGAAGTTGACAGTGCCTTTATCGAACACGATGTTTCCATTCGCGTCCAGGTTGCCAGTTCTTGCCGCGGTGTTGACGAAATTGAGCTTTGCGGAGAAATTCAAGCCGAGTTCCTGGGCGACCCCCTGATCGGAAACGTCGGTCAGGATGTACCAGGCCGTCTTGCCGGTGTTCTTGACCGATCCCTTGTACAGAGGGATGGTAATTGTGCCGGCAGTGGCGTCGACTTGACCGGTATTGAGCAATTGCACAGGTCCGACCAAGCTCTGGTTAACGGTGGAAGGCGAGGGCCCGAAGTATGAAAGGGGTACATTCGTGCCGGTACTGGCCGGGGCAGGGAACAAGTCGCAGCCGGGTTCTCCGAGATCGCGCGGTCCGGCCCCGGGCCCTTGTGCCGAGTTGACCCCGGACGAACTCTCAGCTACGTCTGCCGGCGGCGCCGACTTTGCAACAGAACGCTTTGCGCGAAGGTGCACGGCCATCGCCTCCGGGGATACGGGTGGCCTAGCCGCCACGGCGGCTTGCCCGAAGGCTGCTGAGGACACGAGACTACTCATCACGGTTGCACTCGCCATGACGAATAGTTTGGTCGAGGAGAAGATGCGTGACCGCACCGCGGTCACATACAGGTCTTTTCCGGAAGGGGAGGATCCACGAAGAGCAAAAAACATTGTCGGACTCCTGTAAAGGGACTGCACAAACGAAGCGCTGAGAGTGTATCTCTACACCTTGTTGTGTAACTGTGAGAATGACCAGCTCTCGATTAGTTACAACAAAACAGTTATAAGTGCGATTTTAATCAGATAAGCCGAGACCGCTGTTCCGGGAAACCTGAGCATCCCTCAACCTTGGCGATTTTTTGGGGGCAGTGGTCCTACCCGCTCTTGCCCCATCCTGTGCAGCCTACAACCCTGCAGGCCAGCCGCCCGACCCGTCGCACCCGAAAAAAATCCATCGCAAAAGCAAAAACTTTGTATCCTTTTTCCTCGGCCGTACCTCCTACTCGAGTATGGGACCCCGATGATGAACATAAAAAGGTGTTGTAGAGTACAGCGTTCACTGAACTACCGAACTGTCGACCCATCGCACGCTGAGCTTTCTATCCCTAGCTGGCTTCTGACCCGTTCCCGGAGCAGGGCTGGTCGGAAGACTTAGTGCGCCCAATTATCGACAACTAACCAGGTTGCATAGGAACTCTATCTATCTCGCCTTCGACGCGGAACGGACGCCAATCCCTACCCGCGTCTAAGTCAATCCCGTTGGCGGTGTAACCAGTCAGGTGGGCCTTCCGGAAACCGTAAGACCGTCTTCAGCGCTTCCCTCCTGGCTTAGAAGTGCATATGTCTTTTAAGAAGATCACGCTTTCCGTCGCCACCTGTGCGGCCGCTGCATCGCTCGGCGCCCCGAGCCAAGCTGCACGTGCGTCTCACCCGCAATCGCCTACAAAACTCAAACAAAGGTTCCAGCTCTCATGACCTCGACTGTTCGCAGTACTCTCCTCACGGCTGCTCTTGCGATGACACTTCTTCGCTTAAATGAGGCTTTGTCGCGTTCGCATCTCCCACTCAAGTCTGGACGTTGCACCATGATTTTCCACAACCGTACAGCTCACTGACCTCTGCGCCTCCCCAGGCGATCCAAAACCCATAGCACGCCAGGAGCTATTTCATGGCAATTCCGTGGGGACGAGCTGGGCCGGTTTTGAAGGCTGTGTTGAAGTCCAGATTGAAGCGTTCTCCTCGATGAGGGTATCGTGCGTGACTTTGAGGACGTGGACTTTATGGTCGCCTTCCAGGTGAATGATGCCCGCAGCATCTTCATTGAGAAAATAGTCGGTCACCACCAGGCGACTATCGTCGCCGTTCAACACAATGTTATGCGGCCCGGCGTTTGCGCCAAAGCTGACAACGGATAGCTGCTCCGGATTGAAGCGGTCGCGAACGTCTAACATGACCACTTGCCCCGCCATGACGGTGCCCACGATCAGCCGGTCGCCATAAATTCTCTTTAACGCCCCTTTCAGCCTCAGCTTAGACGGATAAGCCAGCATAGTGTGAAGGTACGCCATAGTGGCCTGCTCGTATGTGAGTCATTACGTTCATATCGTGTTTGGAACGAGAGACCGCGTGCATTTCATTCGGGAGGAGATTCAACCGAAGTTATGTGCGTATATGGCAGGCATTGCAAAGGGCCACGGCATCCACGCGGTAGCCATCGGGGGCTTCGCCGATCACGCTCACGCACTGATCGACCTGGGGGCTATCCTCGGGATCGCAAAAGCAGTCCAGGTGCTGAAAGCTAACTCATCCCGATGGATGAAGGAACACGGTAGCGCGCGTTTCGAATGGCAAAAGGGATATTTTGCCTGTAGCGTCAGCAGATCGCAGGTGGCCACGATCCGGCAATATGTTGTGAATCAAAAAGACCATCACCGCAGAATGGATTTCGCGAAAGAGTTCGAGTTGTTAGCGAAAAAGCACGGATTTGAGATTGGAATTGACGCAAACCAGCAAGTTGGTTGTGCCGTCCCCTAAAGGGGACTTGGTTTCCGTTGCTTTCCTTTCCCGGCACTCCCGTGCCGGGCTCTGGATTCTTCCGTCCCTTCCGGGACTGGTTTGCGGAAAAGACGGAGGACTGCAGGTCCCTCGACCGACTTTTCCGTCCCTATTCGTGGTCTTTCAGTATTTCCTCCACCCGTTCCTTGGGGACAGAGAGGTGATCTTCGTTCTGCTTCAGCCACGCACGGTAGTCGTCTTCAATGGCAGGAGTCCAACGAGCATCGATCTGTCCGGCGGTGTACTTTTTCTCCTCTAGCCGCTGGTGGCCAAAGGTATCCCGCAGGTGGGTGGATTCAGAGTTTTTCACCACTTCTTCGGCCAGTTGCGCCGGGATGAAGAGCACCCCACCGTTTCTGCCCAGCACCACATCACCCGGCATCACGGTGGCATGCCCGATGCGCGTGGGACCGTTGATGCTCACCATCGTGGAGTTGAGACGCGGTCCGCTGGCCAGCGACCCAAAGTGATGAGAGGGATCGTAGTAGCGGACAAAGGAAACAAAGTTGGGCAGTTCCTCCAGGCCGTTGATGTCACGGACCGCGCCGTCATACACGATCCCGTTCCCGGAGCGAGCGTAGATGGCGTTGCCTACGTTGTCGCCAATCGAGGGGCCATCCGTTTTAAGGCCAAAGTGGTCGGCCACATAGACGTCGCGCGGCTGCAGCATGTCCACGGGCCAAGCGTTCATCGCACCCTGCCGGTGATCCTGCGCGCCCTGGGCCTCGATCACTTTCTGGATATCGGGCCGCCCCGGCACCCAGGTGGCCGTCAATGCCCTGCCCACGAGGACCTTATCCCCATGAATCGACAGCCATCCATCTTCGTACTCGTGATTGAAGTTGTGCGTGCGCAGCGTCGCCCACGCTTCCTCGAGGGTGACGTTCTTCATCCGATCGAGGATGGAGTCCGGCACCTTAGGACGTCCGTCAGGGAACCTCTCTCCCGTCCAGTCGGCAGTGTACTTGATCACATCTTCGCGGGTGAAAAATCCCTGCTGCGCGCGGGCACTGAGAGACGCACCCAACATCATCGATGAACAAACCACCCCCACCACCGCACGCCTGAGCTGCCGAACGAATGCGTCTATTTGCTCCACGGTCCCTGTCCTCTATTTATTTGGCTCGAACCAGGTAGTTCCTGGGATCTGCACGGTCCTGGCTACTTCCTCGTTCATCTCCACACCCAGGCCGGGCTTATCGGGAGGCGTGACATACCCGTTGATGATGATTTCGCCTTCCTTGATAAAGGTCTGCCAGACTTTCAGATGATTGATCCAGTGCCACTCGCAGACCAGGTAATTGGGAATCGTCGCACACACATGGGCTGAGGCCATGGTGCCGATGGGAGAGACCACACAGTGGGGAGCAAACGGAACGTAGTAGGCTTGGGCCATGTTGGCGATCTTGCGTGCCTCCGAGAGTCCGCCTACCTTCTGAATGTCGGGCATGATGATGTCTGCCGCGCGCTTCTGCAGCAGTTCGGTGTAGCCCCAACGCATATACAGGTTTTCACCGCAGCATATCGGTGTAGTGGTTGAGTGCCGAATATCGGCCATGGCGTCGATGTCTTCCGGGGGCACCGGTTCTTCCAGCCAAAGCAGCCGGTAAGGTTCCAGCGCCACGGCCACCCGTTTGCCCGTGGTTGCGTCATAGCGGCCATGCATGTCGCAGGCCAGGTCCATCTCCTTGGGTATCGATTCCCGCACATGCTTTACCCAACTGACCATGCGGTCAATTTCGCCGTTGCTCGCGGTCCAATTCACCTTGTCGAAGCGGGCAGGATCCGCAGCGTCGTCGAGGTCGATCTTCATCGCCGTGAAACCCTGCTCCTTGATCCAGGGAAGCTTGCGGTCCGATTCCGCGCCAATCGGATTGTCCATATCGGAGTCACAGTACATGCGCACTTTGTCGCGGAATTTTCCCCCTAATAACTGATAGACGGGGAGTCCAAGAATCTTTCCCGCGAGATCCCACAGCGCGATCTCGACCCCGGTCATCGCAGTCACGTATTGACCGCCCTGGGCGCCGGCAAAGATACCGGAGACGCGCATCTTTTCCCAGAGGGCGTCTACGTTGAGCGGGTCCTGGCCGATGAGCATGCGGCGAAAGCCATGCACCAGGGAGGCTGTTCCCACCGCCGCATCGGTGGATTCACCCTGGCCATAGAGACCCGAATCGGTATAAACGCGCACGTGGGTTTGCGGCCCGTGCACCAGCACCTGGGCGGTGCGGATATCGGTAATCTTGACCTTGGGTCTCTGCTGCGGCGTGCTGTTATCTTCAATGGCCCGCGCCAGAGATGGAAGCGCGAAGATACCGGCGGTAGGCAAGGCCGCAGCCGCGCCCTTCAACATTGATCTTCGTGTGAACAGATTCATGGAATGTCCCTCTCGTCGAGCGATGGCATGAGTGATCGTGGTAGTGGCGCCGCCGATTTCAGCTCCGGCGGAGTCTTGCCCGTTGCCCAGGATGGCTGCTGCCCTGCGCCAACAGCGCGGAAGCTGCCAGCAACGAAAAACTCAGAAATATGCTGATGCGCTTGCGGATCCTGAGCTATCGTTTGGCCCAAAAGACAGGCCGAACAAAGCTCAGGATCACAGCGCAATTGTTGAGCGAACTCCCTGGATACGACGTTAGAACGAGTACCTGGCGCCCAGCTCCAGTTCCCGCCCACCTCCATTTGCACTTCCCGTAAGTGCATTTGAACCCGTAATTTTGCCCGCGTTGGACCCATTCACATATTTAGTCGGGTTGCCGAAGTTGGTGTGGTTGAGGGCGTTAAACGCGTCAAACCGGAATTGTAACTGGTGGTGTTCGTTGTAGGGCATGTTGAAACTCTTGGCGAGGGACGTATCGAACTGCCGGTAGCCCGGGCCGTATAACATGTTGCGACTCGTGCTTCCGAGGAAACCGGGGGCCGGCTCCGGGAAAGCCGCGAGATTCACCCATTGGCCGTGGCTTCCGGCCGTTTTTTTGGACTGGAAATAGCTGGCTCCGGGGACGTAATTCGGCCGGGTCGCCGGTGTGCCGCCGGAAATGGTATTGGTACTGGCATTGTTGTCGTTGTACCCCATGTTAAAGGGTAGGCCGGTCTGGAAGGTGGCGAGGACGTTGATTTGCCAGCCGCCGATCACCGCATTCACGATCTTCGACGAAGGCGCGTACAGCAGGCCTGGGCCGATGGGCAGGGAGTAAATGAGCCCGGCAACCACACGATGCTTTACATCGAAGTCCGAAGGCCCGTATTCGCAGCTGATGCAGAGGTCGTTCTGCGGGAAGAGCTGTGACGACTGGGTGCGGATTCCGCTGGTGTCGTCCAGCGATTTCGCATAGGTGTAGGAGCTGATGAGGTTGAAGCCGTTGCTGAAACGCCTGTTCACCTGGAAGGTGAAGGCGTTGTAATTCGCACCGCCCTGGTCGTGCACCCACTGAATCACGCCATAGTTCGGGTAGGGCGTACGCTGTGTGATGCTCTTAGGCGAACCATCCGCATTGTACCCAGCGGCGCCGAGTAATCCGTACGGAACCGAATAATTGGCATTGCGAAAGCCATACAGGTGATCGGTTTTCGAGCCCAGGTATCCGGCCTCGAGCTGCCAATTCTGGCCGAGCTGCTTCTGAACATCGAGCAGCCAGACCTCGCTGTACGTAGTTTTGTGCCTGTACGCATTGGAGAAGGAGTAGGGCGGCGGGATCTTGGCCACGGAGCCGCTGGCCACCGCGTTGTCCCAGTTGATGGTGGCCTCGCCGGCAGTCCCACCCCCCGAAGTTGTCGTGACACGCCCGGCCAGGTTACGGGCCACATCGAAGCGGGCGTTGGCGGTGTCATGGTCGTAATACAAGCCGAAACCCGTGCGGATGACCCAGGTACTAGTCGGCGTGTAGGCAAAGCCCAGGCGAGGCGCCCAGTTGTCGTATTGGGTCTGCATGAGCGAATTGGGGAAATGGCCGTTGGCGCACTCCGGCGCCGGATCGACAGGGGCGCCCTTGGAGGTGACCCAGCGGACGTTAACCCCCTGGTAGGCGTCACTGCAGTTGCCTTGGCGTCTATAGAGGGGCCACTGGCTCTGAGGCTCCGGCCCGGAAACGAAGGGACTTATGGGCGAGTTGTTGGTTTGCAGATCCACGATGAACTCCTGGCCCAGGGTGTTGAACCAGGGAGGAGTCAGCTCATAGCGGAGGCCGGCCGACACGGTGAGCTTGGGCGTGAACTTATAGCTATCGTCGAAGTAGAAGGCCTCGACGTTTCGCTTGTAATCGGCCTGCGCGATCTGCACCGCATACGCCGATGTGTAAAGCTGGCCGAGCAGGAAGTCGGCGAACGCGGACCCGGTTCCCTTAACCAGCTTCCCAGGGGCGCTGGCCTCAGCGGTGGCGTTGGCCTGGGTGGTGAATGAGCCCCGGGAGAACTGATTGCCCAGCTCATTAAAGGTCTGCCGCTCGTACGAGAAGCCGAAAGAGAAGGAATGCCTGCCATGCGTCCAGCTGATGTTGTCGTTGATCGAGATATTGGGGTCTTTGGTCACATACGGACCGTCGGAGCTATCGCCAAGCCCGCTGAAGATATCGCCCGTAAAGCCTACGGCGGGAATGCCCCACGTTGCAGGAATTCCGGGTTGAAGGCCGGGAATCCCCAGCTGGCCCACGGCGTTATTGACGCCCTGCGAGTACAGGCCGAGAGAATTGTAGAAATTGGTCCAGCCAAACGTGGCCACGTTGACGACCGTGGGAGAGATGGTCCAGGTGTGGGAGCCCATGTACTGGTAGTAGCTGGTGATGATATTGCTGCCGACTGTCCCGCCCGCCGTCTTGAATCCCGCAGTGGGGTTCGTTTCCAGGCCATTGCTGAAGCGGAAGCCGAACTGCGACCTCGGTGACATGTAGTAATCGCCGCGCACGTTAAAACCGTCGTGATTGTCCCTTGAGGAGGTGAGGAATGTGTAATTGTTTTGGAATTGGGTGTTCTGAGCCGCGGCGTAGAACAACTGGATGAACTTCAGTGACGTAGGATCGATGCGGCTCGCCGGAATGACATTGCCCGGAAACTGTGTCCTGCCCGTGCCGTCGGCGTTTCCGGTGGCGGGATCATAGATGGGAACGACGGATCCGGTTGCGGTTGCGGTGTAATTGCTGAAATCGCCGCCCAGGGTGGCCTGCTGCGGCAGGGTTAACGCGGTATTCGAGAAACTGATTCGGGAATACCATTCGTCGTTGACCATGAAGAAGAACCGGTTCTTGCCGTTGAAGACGTGGGGAATCCAGATCGGTCCGGTAAGTACGAATCCGTAGTCGTTATATTTATAGGGGAGCGCGGCGGGTTGAGGAGTGGGATAGAAGTAGTTATACCCGAGTGCATCCGCGTAGTTGTTGCGAAGGAAGTAGAACCCGGCGCCGTGATAATTGTTGGTGCCGCTCTTGGTGACCACGTTGACCTGGGTCGCGTTGTAACCGTATTGGGCGGGATAGACGCCGATCTGCAGCTTCATTTCCTGGATGGCGTCGATGGAGGGCTGCACCACATAGCTGTTGAAGTCCGGGTCGGAATTGTTGACGCCATCGAGCGTGTAGTGGTTGAACATGATGCGCGAGCCACCCACCGAGATGGACTGGCTGGAGCGGGCGCCGCCCTCCCGCGAGCCCGCCTGGCCTTGGGTCGCTGAAACGACGTTCGCGTTCGCCGAGACCGCCGTCACGTTCAGGTAGTTTCTATTGTTCACCGGCATCTGGGCCATGGTCTCGGTAGGAACCACGGTGCCAAGGGAGGAGTTCTGCGACTGGAGAAGGGCGGCTGCCGCCGAAACGGATACCGTTTGCGTCACCGCACCGACCTCGAGCGTGAAATTCTGGGTCAACGATTGCTGCACCTGCAGTTGCACGTTCCGAGCGGCTGCGACCTTGAAGCCCGCATGGGTGGCTTGAACGTCATAGACTCCTGGCGGAACGTCCGGGAACGTATAGTCGCCGTTGCTGGTCGAAACGGTGGTGCGGGTGGTGTTCGTGCCCGTGTTGGTCAGAGTGATGGTGACATCGGGAATCACCGCCCCGGTCGGGTCGCTGACATGTCCTACGATGGTGCCGCTGGTCTGCGCCAGCAGCGCGGAAGTTGCCAGCAAGGAAAAACCCAGGAATATCCCAATCTGCTTGAACATCTGGTGTCGCCTCCAAAAATGTCGTTCGTTCGCCACCGTTTGAACTTTTAACTTCGCTTTGTTGGACGTGGCGAACTGGCCTAGACAGCAGTCCGCCATCCCCTCCGCTTCGCATTGTGCAACGCTAGTTTCATATACGGCGGCCAACCTATCACGCTGAAAAAACGACCGTCAATAGTTTGTTTGGGACTCATGCAAAAAATAGATAACCAGGTGTCAGTTTCCCGTCCTATTGACCCGATGGCCTGAAAAACCAGCTCAGAGGACGGCACTTTCCCCCCAACGGGCGACTCTATCCATTACACGGGGGAATTAATCTGAGTCCTACATCACCGGTGTAACGTGGAAATGGTAGGTAAGATGTACATACTGGTTATCAACAGCGGGTCCTCGTCGATCAAGTTCTCTATTTTCGACGCTGGCGAAGGGTCAGACACGAAGTTCTCCTACCCGCGCGAACTGTTTGCGGGCGAGATTAGCGGAATCGGGGCAGCCAAGCTTGGGTTTACCTTTCGCGATGCCGAGGGGCGCAAGTTGAACCAGGCTGCTCCGCAGGCAAGCGATGCATCCGACAGAGATCCAGTGAGCCTGTTGGAAAACGCGGTCTGCGGGTCTGGGATGCCGGCAATCGACGCGGTGGGCTACCGCGTGGTGCATCCCGGAGCACGCCTCAACCGGCACCAGAGGATCACGGACAAGGTGCTCCAGGACCTCGAGCAGGCGGTGGTCTTTGCCCCCTTGCACGATCCCCAGGCGATCACCCTGATCCGCGACATGATGAAGCGATTTCCCCGGGCAAGGCACTACGCCTGCTTCGACACGGTGTTTCACCAGACCATGCCGGCGCAGGCTTCCACCTACGCCATACCCGTGAAGTATCGCGAGCAGGGAGTGCGCCGATATGGTTTCCATGGGCTTTCTTGCGAGGGAGTCGTAGACGACCTGCGTTCTGCATCAGACAGAACACAAGCCCGTTTTCCCCGGCGCATGGTGATCGCGCACCTGGGCAGCGGCTGCAGCGTGACGGCCTTGGTCGATGGGCAATCGGTCGATACCACCATGGGACTGACGCCGACCGGCGGGGTGGTGATGGGCACCCGGCCAGGAGATCTCGATCCCGGACTGGTCCTATATCTGTTGCGCCAAGCGGAAGGCGACCGTAAGACGGCGCTGAGCACGGTGGAGACGATCCTCAATCACGAGGCGGGGATGGTGGCGCTCTCCGGCCAGCCCAACGATATGCGCGCAACACGCAAGGCAGCAGAGGCCGGGAGTACGGAGGCCGGCCTGGCGCTCCAGGTTTTTACCCGCAGTGTGCGTAAAGCGATCGGCGCCTTCGCGTGGCTCCTGGGCGGCCTGGATGCCGTGGTCTTTACCGGAGGCATCGGGGAGCACGATGTGAAATCCCGGGCGGAGATTTTGAGTGGGCTCGAAACCTGCGGGGTAGTGCTCGATCGAGCGGTCAATGAGGCCGGCGGCGAGGAGCTACGGCGGGTGAGCAGCGCGGATTCTCAAGTCGTGGTCTGGGTAGTTACCGCCCAGGAAGATCGCATGATCGCAGTGCACGTGGGCCAGATGGAATTACAGGAGAAATCATGAGCAACGTCGAGACCCTTTCCGCAGCAGCCCGTTTCGAGCCGCTGACCGCCGATGAGATCAGGAAAATGAATGCCTACTGGCGCGCCTGCAACTATCTCTCCGCCGGCATGCTGTATCTATGCCACAACCCCCTCTTGCGCGAGCCGCTGAAGCCCGAACACATCAAGAACCGGCTACTGGGCCATTGGGGATCGGACCCGGGCCAGAGCTTCATCTGGGTGCATTTGAACCGTCTGATCAAGAAATACGATCTGGACGTGATCTACGTTTCTGGTCCTGGGCACGGAGCGCCGGCCACCCTTTCCAACTGTTACCTCGAAGGGGTGTACTCGGAGGTCTACCCGGACAAGAGCCAGGACGTGGTGGGCCTGCAGAAATTTCTCAAACAATTCTCCTTTCCCGGAGGGATCGGCAGCCATTGCACCCCGGAAACTCCAGGCTCGATTCACGAGGGCGGCGAACTGGGATACAGCATCTCCCACGGGTTCGGGGCGGCGTTCGACAATCCGGACCTGATCGTGACCGTGGCCGTGGGCGATGGGGAATCCGAGACCGGGCCGCTGGCTACGAGCTGGCACTCCAACAAATTTCTCGATCCGGTGCGCGATGGAGCCGTGCTGCCCATCCTCCATTTGAACGGGTACAAGATTGCGAACCCGACCATTCTCGCGCGTATACCGCCCGAGGAGCTGGATATGCTCATCAAGGGCATGGGGTGGACACCCCATGTGGTGGAGGGCGATGACCCGGAAAAGATGCACGCCAGGATGGCGGAGGTATTGGAAGGCTGCGTGCTCGACATCCGCGCGATTCAGCAAAAGGCGCGCTCGGCGCCAGCCGGACAGACGGTCGAGCGGCCGAAGTGGCCGATGATCATTCTGCGCACCCCCAAGGGCTGGACGGGG
Source organism: uncultured Acidobacteriaceae bacterium (assembly GCA_963788515.1). GTDB lineage: Bacteria > Acidobacteriota > Terriglobia > Terriglobales > Acidobacteriaceae > PALSA-350. The sequence goes on along the minus strand of CAWBGZ010000008.1, from coordinate 308,053 downwards.
CCCAAAGAAGTGGATGGGCATAAGGTCGAAGGCTTTTGGCGAGCGCACCAGATTCCTATCCTCGATCCGCAGACCAACCCCAAGAGCCTGGCGCTAGTGGAAGCCTGGTTACGCAGCTATCGGCCGGAGGAGCTGTTTGACGAGTCGGGACGGTTGATTGAGGAACTGCGGGAGATGGCGCCCGTGGGGACACGGCGCATCACCGCCAACCCGCATGCCAACGGGGGCTTACTGCGCCGGCCGCTGGAAATGCCTGACTTTCGCGACTACGCGGTCAAAGTGGACAAACCGGGACAGATCGAAGTCTCTCCGACCGATGTCATGGCGCACTTCTTGCGCGATGTGATGCGGCGGAACATGACCAGCTTCCGCGTCTTTGGGCCGGACGAAACCGCCTCCAACAAGTTGCAGGCCATCTACGAAGCCAGCGGCAAGACGTGGATGGAAGAGATGCTGCCCGAGGATAAAGATGGCGGCTTTCTGGCCAATGACGGCCGGGTCATGGAGATGCTAAGCGAGCACACCCTCGAAGGCTGGTTTGAGGGCTACGTGCTCACCGGGCGGCACGGCTTCTTTTCCAGCTATGAGGCCTTCGTGCACATCATCGATTCCATGTTCAACCAGCACTCCAAGTGGCTGGAGAAGAGCAAGCTGGAAACTCGGTGGCGGGCTCCCATCTCTTCGATCAATCTGCTGATCACATCGCTGGTTTGGCGGCAGGATCACAACGGCTTCACCCATCAGGATCCGGGGTTTCTGGATGTGGTGACCAACAAGAGCCCGGAGGTGACGCGGATTTATCTTCCGCCGGATGCCAATTGCCTGCTCAGCGTGGCCGACCATTGCCTGCGCAGCGTCAACTACGTCAACGTGATCGTCGCCGATAAGGCGCCGCATCTGCAATATCTGAACATGAAGGATGCGGTGGAGCACTGCACCAAAGGGATCGGCATCTGGGATTGGGCAAGCACCGACGCCGGCGAAGAGCCGGATGCGGTCATTGCCTGTGCGGGGGACATACCGACGTCCGAGGCCCTGGCGGCGGTAGCCATCCTGCGCGAGCACTGCACCGGCTTGAAGGTCCGCTTCATCAACGTGGTGGATCTCTTCCGCCTGATGCCTGACCGCGAGCATCCCCATGGTATGACCGATCGCGAGTTCGACGGGCTGTTTACCAAGAGCAAGCCGGTGATCTTCAACTTCCACGCGTACGCGTCGCTGATCCATAAACTGACCTATCGGCGGACCAATCACGCGAACTTCCATGTGCGTGGGTATAAGGAGAAGGGCAATATCAACACCCCGCTGGAACTGGCGATATTAAACCAGGTGGATCGCTTCAACCTGGCGATCGATGTGATTGAGCGCGTGCCCAAGCTGGCAGAAAAGGGAGCCCATACCGTGGATTGGCTGAGGGGGCAGATTATTCAGGCAGTCAACTACGCGCATGAAAACGGGATCGACCAGAAAGAGATCCGCGAGTGGAAGTGGCCGGTGTAAGCCCAATTGCAATGAACGGTTGGGTAGGTCCGGACTCCCTCGCCACAGCGAGCGTTAGCCCGGACTCTGGAACATTTTCAGAGCCAGGTCGGCATAACTTGCAGCAGGCTACAGCCTGACCCGCACCGTTCCGTGCCAGCCCCGGACTTCAAGTCCGGGGGAGCGGGTTTTTCAAACCCGCGGGAACGCTTTATCGTGCCATGACGGGCTTTAGCCCTGGTGATAATGGCCCTAGCTCCCCAATCAACCCGTACGTTTTTCGTGAGCTCGACGACGGCCGGGCGCCGCGCGCTGCTCCAATCCGATCGCATGGCTCAGCTTCTGCTGGATGTTCTTGCGGAGAATCGTCGCAAGAGGCGGTTTCTGCTGCATGAATTTGTGATTATGCCTAATCACTTCCATCTGCTGCTCACACCTGCGGTGGAAATCCCGCTGGAAAAAGCACTCCAATTCATCAAGGGCGGTTTCTCCTATAGGGCGAAACGGGAGATTCATTTTGCTTTTGAAATATGGCAAGCTAGTTTCGTGAATCACCGCATTCGCGACGCAGAGGATTACAAACACCACCGCACTTAAATTTGGGAGAATCCCGTCAGGGCGGGCTTGAGTGAGAGACCGGAGCTGTTTGCCTGGTCATCGGCTTCCTTAGGGATGGAATTGGACGCCCCGCCACCAGGGCTAAAGCCCTGAGTCTATGTACGTGAGCGTTCTCGCGGGTTTAAACCCGCTCCCCCGGACTGAAAGTCCGGGGCTGGCACGAAGAGCCAGCGATCGCCGAGTGCACCTGCAGCTCTCGGCACTCCCCAGCGGAACAATTTGAAAGCATTTGGTAGTGGGCCACTTTGAGAAATTGGCCCACCACCAAGCATTTCGTTGACTTGCCTTGCAGCCTACCCTAGGCTAACGCTGGATCATGATCGGCGAAACCATATCCCATTATCGAGTCATCGAAAAACTTGGCGGCGGGGGAATGGGCGTGGTCTACAAGGCGGAGGACATTCGCCTGGGCCGTTTCGTTGCGCTCAAATTTCTCCCCGATGAGGTCGGCCGCCAGCTTCCCGTCCTTGACCGCTTTCGCCGCGAAGCCCGTGCCGCCTCGGCGCTGAACCATCCCAACATTTGCACTATCTACGATGTCGGCGAAGAAGACGGCCGAGCCTTCCTGGCGATGGAATACCTCGAAGGCCAGACACTCAAACATCGCATCGACGGCAAGCCCCTACCCATCGACTTCGTGCTCGACCTCGGGATCCAGATCGCCGACGCGCTTGACGCCGCCCACGGCAAAGGCATCGTGCACCGGGATATCAAGCCGGCCAACATCTTCATCACGAAGACACGCCAGGTAAAGCTGCTCGATTTCGGTCTGGCCAAGATCGACCCCCGGCGTGACCTGAACGCCACCGCCGCGGAAGAAACATTGAAAGACCTGACCAGTCCCGGAAGCGCCCTGGGGACGGTCGCCTATATGTCGCCCGAGCAGGCTCGGGGAGAAGAACTCGACGGGCGCACCGACTTGTTTTCGCTGGGCGCAACGCTCTACGAGACGACAACCGGCAAGCAGGCATTCGACGGGAATACTTCGGCCGTGATCTTCGAAAGCATTCTCAATCGCAACCCGCCGCCGGCAAATCAGCTGAATCCAGACCTGCCGCCGCAGTTCGAGCGCATCCTGGATCGCTCGCTGGAGAAGGACCGCGATCTGCGGTATCAATCGGCCGCCGAGATGCGCGCCGAGATGAAGATCCTCAAGCGCACGCTGGATTCGCAGCGCACCGCGGCCGCGCACGCTGCGCCAGTTTCCAGCCGCGGAACCTCGGTTGCCGCTCCGCCGGCAATTCCGCCCAGCTCCGCTAAAGCTCCAGCGGGCAGAGGCCTTCGTCCGTTTGCTATCGTGGCCGCCGGGTCAGCGCTGCTTGCCGGATTAGCAATCGGGTGGTTTCTGCACGCTGCGCACAGCCGGACGGAACCGGCTATCTATCATCAATTAACTTTCCGCAGGGGCACTGTCCGCTCCGCGCGCTTTACTCCCAACGGACAGTCGGTGGTCTACGGCGCCGCTTGGGAAGGCAAGCCGACAGAGCTATTTATCACCAGCCCTGAAAGCCCGCAGTCTCGCTCCCTTGAGCGGCACGGGGAAGAACTGATGAGTATCTCCTCGACCGGTGATATCGCCCTGCTAACCAACGTGAATGTCACCGGGACATACACCCAAACGGGAACACTGGCCCGCATGCCCATTAACGGCGGCGACCCTCGTGACATTCTCGACGGCGTACAGTGGGCGGATTGGTCTCCTGACGGCAAGCAGCTAACCATCGTCCGCGACCTGGGCGGTAAGAACCGCCTGGAGTTCCCTATCGGCAAGGTGATCCACGAAACCCCCGGCTGGATCAGCCATCCCCGCGTTTCCCCGGACGGAGAGCGCGTCGCTTTCCTCGAGCATCCACAGGTAGGTGACGACTCCGGCGGAGTTCACGTGGTTGACCGGCAAGGCAACGACAAGGTCCTTGCCGATGGCTATCTCAGCGCATGGGGACTGGCCTGGGCGCCGGGAGGCAAGGAGGTTTGGTTTACGGGAGCCGTCAATGAGGGCAACGGCCGATCGCTCAACGCCGTCACCTTTGGAGGAAGCAAGCGCATTGTCGCCCGCGTCCCGGCCACGCTCCAACTCGAAGACATCTGGCAGGATGGCAAGGTACTTCTTTCCCGACAGAGTTGGCGGCGGGAGTTAAGCGGAATGATTGCGGGCGCCGCGAAAGAGCAGGATTTCTCCTGGCTCGACTATTCATTTCCGGCCGAGTTGTCGGCCGACGGCAAGCGGCTCCTCTTCGACGAAGAAGGGGTAGGCGGAGGCGTGAGCTACTCCGTCTACCTGCGCAAGACAGCCGAAGATTCTGCCGTGAGACTGGGCGACGGCGAATCAGTCACTTTATCCCCGGACGGCCGATGGGTGCTTGCCCTCACCATGTCCTCGCCGGCACAGCTCATCCTGTTGCCCAGCGGCGCAGGCGACGCCCAGCAGATCACCCACGACACTCTTTACCATAGCTGGGCGCGCTGGCTGCCGGACAGCCAGGGTATCGTCTTTACCGCCAAGCAGGAGGGTCACGGAGCTCGCATCTACGTCCAAAAATCGATCACCGGCCCCGCGACGCCTGTTTCTCCGGAAGGTATAGATCCTTTGGTGATCGCCCTCGCTCCCGACGGAAGCCAGGTCGCCGGTGTTGGACCCGACGGCAAGGCATATCTCTACTCCCTCACCGGAGGCCCAGCGAGAACCGTTCCGGGCTTTCTGCCCAGCGAGCAGCCGATCGAGTGGTCCGCAGATGGTAAGTCGCTGTTCGTGTATCGGCCAGGCGAGTTCCCCGCCAAGGTTTCCGCCCTCGATCTGGCTACCGGCAAGCGCACCCTGTGGCGCAGCCTGGCGCCGGCCGACCCCGCCGGAGTCAGCCAGATTGGCCCCATCGTGATGACCCCCGACGGCACCTCGTATATCTACGGCTACCACAGAACGCTTTCCGATCTCTACCTGGTGGAAGGATTGAAGTAGGAGTCCAGCATACGAGTCCAGAACTGACACCCAACCCGAAGGAGATCGAGTGGAATCCAATCAAACCTTGAGCGCAAGGGATATGGTGCCGGCTGTCGAACGGGCACTGGAACTTGCGACAGAGAAGACACTGCGCCTGGACCGGCGCTGGAAAGCCAGCGATGGCGCTCCGGTCATCACCGTAGCCGGCCGCTATACCGCTCGCAGCTGGACCCAGTGGACGCAGGGATTTCAATACGGCAATGCCCTGCTCTGCTTCGACATGACCGGCGATGAGGATCAGCTCACCATGGCGCGGCGGCACGTCGTCGCTGACATGGCGGAACACCTGATGCATGTCGGGGTACACGATCACGGCTTCAACAATATCTCTACCTATGGCAACCTGCGCCGTCTGATGCTCGAGGGCAGCATTCCTACCGACGAATGGGAGCTCAACTTTTATGAGCTGGCGTTGAAGGTGAGTGGGGCCGTGCAGGCTGCGCGCTGGACCAGCCTCAAGGACGGCCTGGGCTACATCTACTCCTTTAATGGCAGCCATTCCCTCTTTATCGATACTATTCGCACCCTGCGTATCTGTTGCGTCGCGCACATGCTGGGGCACTCGCTGCAAGGGGAACAGGACATCCGCATCAACCTGCTCGACCGGGCCTTGACCCACGCAAAAACCTCGGCCCGCTTCAACGTCTACTACGGCGAAGGACGCGATCAGTACGATCGGCCGGAGCTGCGTGGCCGAACGGTACATGAGGCTGTCTTCAATCCGGCAAGCGGCGTCTTCCGCTGCCCCTCGACGCAGCAGGGCTATTCGGCGTTCACCACCTGGACCCGGGGTCTTGCCTGGGGCATGCTCGGTTTTGCCGAGCTGATGGAGTTTATCCAGTTCGTCCCCGATGCCGAGCTTCCCGCCAAGCAGGAGACCTTGAGCTGGATGGAGCGAGCAGCGCGCGCTGGATGCGACTTCTATATGCAGCAGGCGACGGCGCTCGACGGGATCTGCTACTGGGATACCGGAGCGCCGCAACTGTACCGGCTGGGCGATTGGCAGGCCAAAGCGGCCGATCCTTTTAACGACTACGAGCCAGTCGACGCCTCGGCCAGCGCCATCGCCGCGCAGGGATTGCTTCGCCTGGGGCACTTGCTGGGCAACGAAATCTACACCCAGGCCGGACTCACCGTCGCTGCGCGATTGCTGCAGGAACCCTATCTCTCGACCCAGGCAGACCACGAAGGCCTGCTGTTACAAAGCATCTACCACCATCCCAACGGCTGGGACTATATCCCTCCCGGAGCGAAGGTCCCCTGCGGCGAATCCAGCATGTGGGGTGACTACCATCTGCTGGAGCTTTGCCTGCTGATCACGAGAATTGCGAATTCCCGTTATTACACCTTTTTCGGAGCGGATGGATGCAGCAGCAAGAAAAAGTAGCGCTGGTGACTGGCGGGACCCGAGGCATAGGTCTGGGCATAGCGCTCCAGTTGGCGGAAGCCGGCTTCACCCTGGCCATCTCCGGCAGGCGCACCCCCGAACAAGTGCAACCAGTGCTGGACGAAATTCGGAAACAGAGCAAACGATCCATCTACATCCCGGCGGATGTGGCGTCCGCTCCGGACCGGCGGCATCTTTTGGAGACCGTGGAGACCCAGCTTGGCAGGCTGGATGTGCTGGTTAACAATGCGGGCATCGCACCCCGTATTCGGGCCGATCTGCTCGATGCCGGTGAGGAGAGTTTCGACGAGCTGATCTCGACCAATCTGCGCGGGCCTTATTTTCTCACCCAGAGCGCAGCCGCCTGGATGATCCGGCAACGTGGCAACGATCCCTCGGCGCAGCGTTCGATCATCAATATCGGTTCTGTGTCCGCCACGGTTGCCAGCGTGAACCGGGGTGACTATTGCATCTCCAAGGCAGGCATCGCCATGGCTACCAGGCTGTGGGCCGTGCGGCTGGCAGAGTACGGCATCGGAGTCTACGAAGTACGTCCGGGCATTATCGAAACCGATATGACGGAGGGGGTCAAGGGCAAGTACGACGCCCTGATCGAAGGCGGTATTCTTCTCCAAAAGCGATGGGGAACCCCTAAAGACATCGGGATAGCCGTCAGTATGCTGGCGCGCGGAGAACTTCCCTACGCCACGGGTGCGGTTCTGGTCCTGGATGGCGGTCTTACCCTGCCGAGACTCTGAGGAGCAAACACTACAGATGAAATGGATGAAGCAGTCCCGGTCCCTGGCGGACGCGCCCAGCCCCACCGCAGAAGTCGTCTCGCCAAGATGGGGTTTTGCCGTCTCTTCCGGAATTCTCGGTTGGATCCTCGACGCGTTCGACTTCTTCGTGCTCGTCTTCCTGGTGGATGTTCTTGCCAACAACTTTCACGTACCTAAAGGCGACATTGTCTGGACCATCACCATCACCCTGGCGATGCGGCCGGTCGGGGCGGTGGTGCTGGGTTCCCTGGCCGACCGGTATGGCCGCCGCCGCCCGCTGGTTGCGTGCGTCCTCTACTTCTCCATCATCACCGCGCTGACTCCCTTCGCACCGAGCTACGCGATATTTGTCGTGTTGCGTGCTCTCTATGGGATTGGCATGGGCGGATATTGGGGCATCGGCGCCTCTCTGGTCATGGAGAGCTCTCCCAGGCGATGGCGCGGACTCTTCTCCGGGATCATGCAGGCTGGTTATTCCCTGGGATACTTGCTAGCCGCCGTGGCTCTGCGCACCATTGAGCCACGCTTCGGGTGGAGGTGGATGTTTCTTTGTGGCCTGGTGCTCGCGGCGCTCATCGCCATACTTACCCTGCTTTCTCCCGAGTCCTCGTCGTGGCATAAGAATCGCCTAGCCAATTTCGGCGAGCTAGCCCGTATCCTGTGGCACCACAAAAAGGACTTTGTCTACCTGGTGATGATGATGACCGCCATCACCTGCCTCTCTCATGGCACGCAGGACCTATATCCCGATTTTCTAAAGACAGTTCATGGCTTTTCCAATGCCATCGTCTCCAACCTGGCGATCCTATACAACATCAGCGCCATCGCCGGTGCGCTGGTGATCGGCCATTACTCCGACCGGCTGGGGAGGCGCTACTCGGTCATGATCGCTTTGACTATCTCTGCGCTCTCCATCCCGCTATGGGCCTTCGGCTCGACGATTGTCTTGCTCGCCTTTGGGTCTTGCATGATGCAATTCGGGGTGCAGGGCGCTTTTGGCGTGATTCCTGCGCATTTAAACGAGCTTTCTCCCAGCAGTGTGCGCAGTTTGTTTCCCGGAGTGGTCTACCAGCTTGGTGTCCTCTGCGGGGCGCCGGCGGTGGTCATCGAATTTACCCTGCGCAGGCACCTCGGATACCGATGGGCCCTTACCACCTTTGAGTTGTGTGTGATCGTTGCTCTGTTACTTATCTTCGGATTTGGTCCGGAGCGAAGCGGCCGTGATTTTTCCGCGCACGACGGAGGATTGCCTCTGTGACACCGATCTCCTTGCCTGCCACCGGCCGAGGTTCGCGGTCATGGGATTTATCCCCTCCACGGAGGGGAAAGAGTTCAGAGCAGAACCGTGGCGGCAGGTAACATTCCTCAACCCCCTAAGATAAATAGATGCTGAGCGAAGAGGATCGCGCGCGGGTGTGCGTGGTGCTGGTGCGGGCGCGCAACCCCAACAATATCGGCGCCGTGGCGCGCGCCATGCATGGCTTCGGCTTCAGCGATTTGCGGCTGGTGAACGACTACTCGGTGGGCCTGGAAACGGCGCGGTCGGCTGTAGATGCGTCCGAGATCCTCGCCGACGCAAAGCAGTTCGCCGGGGTCGCAGAGGCCGTGGCGGATTGCAGCCTGGTGGTGGGCACGACCGCGGTCGGCGAACGCAAACTTGAGCATCCGCTGTACTCGCTGGCGGAGGGCAGCGGCCTGGTGCACTCTGCATTGGCGTCGGCGCGGGTGGCCTTACTCTTCGGATCGGAAAAGACCGGCCTGAACAACGACGCCCTGAGCCATTGCCATTGGCTCATGACCATCCCCATGCACCAAAGTCCAGGGATACGGCATGCGTCGATGAACCTGGGGCAGGCGGCCGCCGTCTGCCTCTACGAGCTGATACGGCAGGCAAACGGGCCGCCTCCGAACGAAGCGCAGCCTACGGCGACCGCGGAGGATCTGGAACGCGTAACTGAGCTGCTGGCAGAAGTGTTGGCGTCGATCGGATACGCGAAGCGCCGGCCAGCCAGTGCGGAGCTGACCGAAGTGCGGCGCATGGTACGGCGGATGAATCTGAATCAGTCCGATGCCCGGAGATGGACCGGCGTCTTACGTCAATTGCTTTGGAAAATGGAGCACTAAAGCATCTTCGCGAAACGCTCTAGCGAGTGATGATCACTTCGTAGAGGTTGTCTTTGGCCAGGAAAAATTTGGTGTTGGCGTAGGTCTCGAAGAGTTTTTCGATGGTCCGATTGGTATAGACCCGCTGCACCGCGTAGCCGGTAGTTTCCTGAGCCTCAATGCTGTCGGTATCGGTCACGTGATAACGGCAGAAGCTGGTATCGGGTCCAGTGTTCTTGGTGTGGAAGAAGGTGAGCACGCGGCCACCGGGACGCAAGCAGGAGCGAAGGCGCTTGATCATGGGGCCCACCAGGTCCTGGGGCACGTAGTCCAGCGTGGTCCAGAGCAGAACGACGTCGAATTCCCTGCCCGCGAAATCGAGGTTGTTGTCGAGGAAGCCTTCCACGTCGAAATGGGTTACACCGTTCTCATCCGGAGCACCCATCCAATTGCCGTGCAACGACTCGTTCACCACATCCGCCATGTAGACCCCATGGCCCAGGGTGGTGAGGAAATTGATGTTGGTGGGAGAGGTGGGCCCGATATCCAAAATGCGCAATCCCTGCTCAGACTTCAGAAACTTGAGCAAATCCTTCCAGGCGCTGGAGTGTCTCGGCACCCTCGGACCGGTAAGGACCGTGGGACTCGGAGACGCCTGGGAATCTTGCTGTGGCCTGCCAAATATGTTGCGCATCACATCGTCAGTTTTTGAACGCAGACCCGTGTTGCCTGCGGGAAATATATTCATCATAGCGGAGCCCTCCAGCGTTCGTTAGTATTTGGCTGGAGAGGTTGCCACCGGAATTTCGGCGCCCTTCGCCGGGGCAACACCCGCTGTCTTTTCGCCCTGCGTTGGTTCCACCTTGCCGCGAAAAACAGCGCTCTCCTCAATCGATAGGCGTGCGGCGGAGATGTCCCCGACTAAATCGCAGCCATCACGTAATTCCACCTTGCCGGTCGCTGTAACATTGCCGCTCAGCTGGCCCAGCAGGATCACATCCTTCGCCGATACGTTCGCCGCCACATGCGCATTGGGGCCAATCGTGAGGCGACTTTCGACCAGGGTTATGGTGCCCTCCACATGGCCATCCACTACCAGGTCTTCGCTTCCATTTACCTCACCGCGGATCTGGACGGACTTGCCAATAATGGCGACGGCACTATCTCCTGCATTCATCTGGTGCCTCCCTGCGGTTGCAGAAGCTTCTCTGCCCGAACTATACGCAAGGAGCAAAGGCAACCGCAACCGGCAAAACGGGTTAGAACGGGAGCAAGGCCCACAGATGTAAACTGGAAGATATTGCCTTGCATCTCACTAAGGTAACATCGGCTGCCCGTGGGGAGTTGAATATGAGGACTACGCGATTTCGGCTTCACTGCCAGTCATTTGCCCGTCCCGTCGGGACCTGGACGGTGGGCGCAGCCATGCTGCTGGCTGCGGGGACCGCGTCTGGCCAGGGTGCTTCCCAAAGTGGGAATCCGGCGATCGACCCGCAAAAAATCGTCCGGGACGCCAGCTGGAACGAACTCCATGCCAAGAGTCCCGGCCGTTCCTTCAGCTACCTGCAGCACAAGGTGGACCCCAAGGGCAGCACGGTAAAGGAGATCTTCGAGACCAAAGACGGGGACGTTGCCCGCCTGCTGGAAAGGGACGGCAAGCCGTTGCCTCCCGAAGAGGAGCAGGCTGAGGCCGACCGCTTGAACCACCTGCTGGAACACCCCGAGGTGCAGGAACACCGCCATAAAAAGGAGCAGGAAGACAGCGCCCGGGGCGACGAGATGGTGCGTATGCTGCCGGACGCCTTTCTCTTCACGGCTGACGGCATGGTGGAGGGGCCGAATGGACCCTGTTATCGGCTAAAATTCCGGCCGAACCCCGCCTTTGTGCCGCCGGACCGGGAAGGGGAGGTCTACCACGGCATGGTAGGCGAGCTATGGGTGGATCAGGCGCAACTCCGGCTGGCCAAGATCGATGCCCACCTTATCTCCGATGTGAACTTCGGCTGGGGCGTGCTGGGCAGGCTGTACAAGGGCGGCAGCATCCTGGTGCAAAATGCCGATGTCGGCTTGAATCACTGGGAGACCACCCACATGAAGCTGCGGCTACAGGGCAAGCTGCTGATGATGAAGAGTGTGGACTACTCGACCACGGAAGATTTCAGCGATTTCAAGGTGCAGCCGCAGGAGCTCGGCTACCAGGAAGCGATCCGCCTGCTACAGAAGAGTGCTAGCACATCCGAGGTAGCGGCTAAATAGGGCAATCCGCAAGCACCCTGTAAGCGCTCTCACCAGGGCTAAAGAGGCTGCGGAAAAAACTCCTAGCGGGCGGGAAAGCAACACCGCAGGGGCTAAAGCCCGACATATTCTCAACCATTTACGGCACGACTAAAGTCGTGCCCTGATACAAAGCATGAGTTTTTCCGCAGCCTGTAAAGCCCGTTCATTGCGAGATAAAGCGTTCTCGCGGGTTTGAAAACCCGCTTCCCCGGACTGAAAGTCCGGGGCTGGCACGGATCCTCTTCAGGGCGTGACTTTACAGCCTGCGAAAACTCAGTTCTGTATCAGTCGTCCACCAGATGAGCCGAGCGGCGAGAGGTGGAACGTAGCCCTGGTTTTCCTTGGTGGCAGCCCCCTGCTTCAGCAGGGGGGACCGACGGTTCAGCGTCGCGGAAAGGGTCGCTGTTGGGTAGGTCCGGGCTTTAGCCCGGACATCCACCGCGCAAATTCTTTGGGCTTTAGCCCCTGAGGGCATGGAATTTCATGAATCTCTGCGGATGCCCGGCGTGAAAAACTTACCTCAGGGCCTGAAGGCCAATGGCTTTTGAGCGTGACTGTCCGGGCTAAAGCCCGGACCTACCCGGCAGTGAGTTTTTCCGCAGCCTGTCTAGCCGTGCCCTGATACAAGCATTGGCAGGGCCTCTAAGCCAAGTCGTCGCTGCTGGATGAATCGTCGTCGTAGGACGAGTCGTCGTAGGACGTGTCATCCAGGCTTGAATCATCCTGGTCGTCCCCGTCATCCCTCAGGTCGTCGCTTGCCTGCTGCAGGTTGGCGGCGTCGCTGCTGCTATCCCCGAAGCCGCTGTTGTCGACGTGCTCGCTGCGCCCTTCGCCCAATCCTCGCCCGGGGTCATCATAGTAATTGTTGGTAATGATCTCCTCGGGCGCACCTCCGCCAAGGTATCCGCCACCGCCGAATCCGGCGGGATGCCCAAAGCCGTGCAAGAGCGACTCCACCCCCTGAAAGGCCAGGGCTCCCGCCGCTACGCCGGCGGCAGTCGTAGCGGCCGTACGCAGGAAGCTCGAGCCCCCTCCAGGAGGAGGCGGCGCAGGCGTCCCATAAGTAGGCACCGGCGACCACTGCTGGGCATAGGGCTGCCCAGGAGGTGCGCCGTAACCCGGCGGGGGCGGCGGAGCCAGGGGCGGGGGCGGGGGCGGAGCCGGATCCCGGTGCCCCAGCAGGCTGCCCAGAAAGCTGGTGGCGTGGGCGGGCTGCTGCAGCGCCTGCGACTGTTGCCGCATCTGGTTGATCTGCGCCGTGGCCTGTTCCAGGGCATACTTCTGCACCAAGACCGTCTGCGCCAAAATGTAGAGGGAGTTGGGATTACGGCCAAGCCGCTGCAACAGCAGCTGCTCCGCCTCAGGATCCTTTTCTGTCAGTTGGGTTTGCTCGACACGACCAATGAGGTCGTTCAACATCGCTTCTTCCTGGGGAGTCATCTCGTCTCCAATGCTCATTCCGTTCGATGCCGATGCGCGCCGCGGCGGGTTAGGAAACCAGCGCCAGGGCTTTGATCTCTTCTTTGCGGACGGTCAACCGTTCGACCAGATCGGTGCGTATCTCAAAGCCGCGCCCCGCAGTGTTGGGCACGCGAATCTCGCCGGCAGGAGAGACCGTGACTTCTGGTTCGATGATGTCTTCGGTCCAGTAGCGGCTGGAGGCAGAGACATCTCCGGGCAGCGAATAGTTCTCGAGCGTTGACACGGCAATGTTGTGGGAGCGGCCCACCCCACTTTCCAGCATGCCGCCACACCAGACAGGTATCCCGCGTTCCAGGGTGGCATTATGGATGGCGATCGCCTCGCTGAAGCCTCCCACCCGTCCCAGTTTTATATTAATGATGCGGCAGGACTCCATCTCGATCGCGGCCAGCGCATCGCGGCGATTGCGGATGGATTCATCCAGGCAGATGGCGGTGTCCAGACGCTGCTGCAACATGGCATGGAAATAGAAGTCGTCGGCCCACAATGGCTGCTCGATCATGAGCAGATTGAATTGATCAAAGCTGACCAGGTGATCGGCATCCCGCAGCCGGTAAGCGGAGTTGGCATCGCAGCTCAAAAGAATCTCCGGCCAGCGCTTGCGCACGGCTTCGAACATCTCCACATCCCAACCTGGCTTGCACTTCAATTTAATTCGTTGATAACCCTGGGAGAGGGCCGTGCCCACCTTGTCCATCAGCTTCTCGAGCGACGGCTGAATACCGATAGAGACTCCGCAGGCAATGGTCTCCCGGGTGCCGCCCAGAAGCTCGTGCAAGGGAATGCGGCGCATCTGGGCTTCCAGGTCCCATAGCGCATTTTCCAGCGCAGCCTTGGCCATGCGGTGGCCTCGAACCCGGCGAAAGATCTCAGGACATTTGCCACCGCTCTGGTCTTCGGCCGCCGCAAGCAGCGGCCCAAGCTCCTGCAGAATCGTAACCCAGGCTGTATCCGTAGACTCTTCGCTGAAGTAGGGATGCTCCCCGGTAGTACATTCCCCCCAGCCGGAGAGTCCATCTGCACGGACTTCCGCAAGCAGCACGCGGCGCTCTCTGGTTTCGCCAAAGCTGGTGGCGAACGGGTGAACTAGGGTCATGCTGAGTTCACGCAGGACAATCGATTCAATCTTCATGAAAACCCGTCCGATACCGGTTGGAGTGAATGTGAGGAACCTTCACGGTTACGTATTTCCTGTCGAGGCCCGGTTGCACTGTCGAACTCCATGCGGTCCCCTGGCCCCGTGGCAAGCTGGCGCAGCGGAACCGCACACGTGGGTTTGTCAAGAGCTGCACAAGAGGAAATCACGGTTCCTGCCAACGCCCGAGTTGGAAGATTCCGTTGCCCTCTGTATCCATCTTAAAACCAATCACCGTTAGGTGGCGCGCGAAGGCCTGTTCAAGATGCTCGCGATTCCTGCTCTGGATGTCAAGAACACGCTCCTGATCCAACGGCGAGTGCCTCCAATGAGCGACCTGATGCGGTACTGAAATCTCTTGCTCTATCGCGGGAAAGGCGACCGGTTCACCGCCCAGGGCGGCAGAAACCCAATCACTTTCCAACCACCATTCCGCGTAGAGTCGATCGGTAGGAACCTGGCCGTGCAGTCGAGAAGAGGATACACCATAAAAATTGGGAGCGTAGCGACGAACCACCGCCCGCAGCTTGGCAATATTGAGAAAGCTGTTCTTGATTTCCAGTGGGTCGAAGGTCCATTCCATGCGACCGATCCCGCGACTCAAAGCTTCCTCCCGCTGGAAAAGCTTAAGCCGCCGCCCGATGCCCTGGTTGCGGTAATCGGAGTTGACGGCCAGCATGTGGGAATGCAGATAAGGACGGCCCCTGGAGATGCCAGGCAAAGCCATGGCAAAGCCTACCAGGCTGTCGGCATCGCCCTGCGGGCTGGTACCGGGCAGCCCAGTATCGAAGGCGCCGATTACCTGCCCGCCGATCTTTTGCCCAACAATGAAGACGCGGCGCGGAACCACATCCCGGTCTCCATAGCCCCATACCTCGACCTGTAACTGCACACAGGCGGCCAGCTCCTCAAATCCATGGCACGGCCGGATCAAGATGGGGCTGGGGGGCAGATTCATCGGGAAGGCGAGGCTGCTGGGCTTTCTTCAAGTTTGGCCTGGCTCCAGAGCGACTCCAGCTCGGCGGCAGACAATGCTTCCAGGGGCTGCGGAGAGGCGGCCTCCATCGCCGCAAAGCGACGGCGAAATTTTGCGTTGGTGTGGCGCAGGGCAAACTCCGGTTCCACGTTGAGCCGCCGGGCCAGGTTGACCATGGTAAAAAGCATGTCGCCCACTTCGGAAACAACGGCGTCCTGAGCGCCCGGAGACGGCGCGGACGGATGCTTGATAGCCTGGCGCAACTCCTCCGTCTCTTCCTCCAGCTTGCTGAAGATGCCTTCGATATCCGGCCAGTCGAAACCGCTCTTGTGCGCCCGGCTGCCCAGCTTGGCGGCTTCCAGCAGCGAGGGGAGAGAGCGGGGAATGCCATCCAATGCGGACGACTGCGGCCGCGGCTCCGTCTTCTCTGCCCGCTTAATGGCTTCCCAATTGCGAAGCACCTGGGGGGCGTCGATTCCCGTGGTCTCCAGCGCGGACTCGACCGCGTTGCCGGCGGCCACCGAGGCCTCATCTCCAAACACGTGCGGGTGACGGCGGATCAGCTTGCGGTTGAGGCCGGCAATCACATCCGCGATGGTAAAGTAGCCGGGCTCGCTCGCCATCTGGGCATAAAAGAGCACCTGGAGCAAAAGGTCCCCCAGCTCCTCGCACAGATCGCTCCAATGCCGGCGTTCAATGGCATCGAAGACTTCGTAGCTTTCCTCAAGGGTATATTTGCGGATGGTGTCGAAGCTCTGCTCGCGATCCCAGGGGCAGCCGTCGGGACCGCGGAGGCGGGCCATGATGCTCACGGCTTCGGCGAAAAGTGCAGCCGAATCGGCGGCCGGGTCGCGCTCAGGGCTCATTCCAACAATGTAAACGATGCGCTTGAGGATTGCGTTGCTCCTGTTACTGTGGTCTGGCTGGACACATGCTTCCCCAAAAACTAGCAAATGATTCCTTGTATCTTTTTCGGATTGTGCGGCTTGCTGCTGGGCAGTTTCCTGAATGTCTGCATCCTCCGGCTGCCCGCCGGCGAATCGGTGGTGTGGCCTCGGTCGCACTGCCGCCAGTGCAACCAGCCGATCGCCAACCGGGACAACATTCCTGTTCTGAGCTACCTGATGTTGGGAGCCGCATGCCGGGCCTGCGGAAACCGCATCGCCTGGCGCTATCCAGTCATTGAATTGGCTACTTGCATTCTCTTTGTCATGTGCTGCCTGCAGTTTTCCCCCAGCTGGCTGGCGGGAAGTTGGGCGCTGCTCTGCTTCCTACTGCTCGGCCTGGCGGTGATGGATGCCGAGACCCTTCTCCTGCCTGACCTGTTCACCCTGCCGGGGCTGTTGGCGGGGGTGGTGTTCGCCGCTCTTCGTCCTGGACTGGAGGGCGCAGGCTGGGCTTGGGGTCCTGCCATGCGGGCGGCGGGGTGGTCCCTCCTGGCAGCAGCTGTGGCGGCGGCGGGGCTGCTGCTGATTGCGGGGGTTTACTGGCTGGTGCGGCGGCGGATGGGGATGGGGCTAGGGGACGTGAAGTTGCTGGCCATGCTGGCGGCGTGGCTCGGTCCGCGGCAAACAGGCCTGGTGGTGTTTCTTGCGGTGGTGGCGGGAGCGCTCTATGGGCTGGTAACAATCCTGTTGCATCGCAGGGGCGATACCTCGCCGGGTCAGTTGCCGGTTCCCTTCGGGACCATGCTGAGCCTGGCCGGACTGTATAGCATTTTTCTAGGCGAGTGGACGCTGGGCTGGTACTTGCAGTTTTTCCACTAGTGTGGGGCCGGCTAACCTGACGGGAACCGGCATCGGCGCCACCTGCTCGATGACCGACCGCAATTGGGTCAGGTGGTGCAATCCGTGCACCACGGTGAAGCGGCGCCACTGGTCCACGCGCAGCGGTCCTAGAAAGGGATGAACCGCCACCCGCTCCATGCCAAACTTACGCCGGCAGGCATCGAACAGGCTGTCCATGATTTCGATTTCCTGGCGTATCAGCTCGCCCAACTGCCGCCCGTCCATAGCGGCAAAACCGCCCGCAACGGGCACCGTCTCATCCAGTGCCGGCACCCCCCGGGGAAGTTTCCCAAAGCTGAGAATCATCAATTGCAGCGACCATTGCAGATAGGTGCGCTTTCGGTTGCGGGAAAGCCGCCCTTTGTTCAGCCGGGTTTCCAGAGCACTCGAGGTCAGCCGATAGCCCAGCACCAGGTGCTCTACCACCTGCTGCGCGTTCCACTTATAAGCCAGATTGTTGGGGTGGAGTTGGGTCGTCTCCGCGTTCAGGCCGCGCAGTTCGCTGCTGATTTGGCTTACAACCCGTTCCAGGACCGCGTGCATAGGGGGAGGCCGCTGGCAAACCTCGCCAGTCTGCGGAAGTGTAGAACACTGGAGTTAGGGGAGAAAACCCAAAATACGAGCGGAATCTTCCGAGGAACTACAACTTTGGTTCGGACACGCCAAGAGGAGCCGCGGGCGGACCTATTTCTCGGCCTGAAGCGTTCTGAGCGCCTTCATTGCCTGTTTAGCCTTGGGGCCGTTAGGCACAATATCGAGATAAAGCTGGTAATTCCGCGCTGCATCTGCATTCTTCTTAAGCATTTGCTGGGCTTCGGCCAAACCAAAAATGGCATCGACATTGGTGGGGTCGGCAGCCGTTGCGTCCTGGTAACGCATCAACGCCCCCGGATAGTCCCCCTTTTTGAGGTAAAACTCTCCCACCTCGGTATCCTTCTTGGCGCGAGGCGGATCAGGCTGGGGCGGCGCACCTGGTGCGTTGTCCGTACCGCCCAAAGCACCTCCGGACTGGCTGGAGCTGACGCCGGACGGCAGATCGTTCTTTGGGCTGGCCGGCGCATCCAGATCATTTCCGGCCGTCTTGGCAGCTTCGCGAGAAACCGCCTCCGGGAAGGGATTGTCGTTTGCCGGGGAAGGCTTGGTGCTGCCCGTTGCATCGGAAGCCGCTTTGGCAGCGTCGCGGGAAACAGCCTCGGGGAAGGGGTTCTCGTTTGCTGTAGAAGGCTTGCTGCTCCCCGCAGCGTCGGAAGCCGCCTTGGCAGCATCGCGGGAAACAGCCTCGGGGAAGGCATTCTCATCTTTCGCCGCGGGCTGCTTGGGAGCTGGTTCATCCGCAGACTGTGCGGGTTGGGAGGGAGCATCGGGAGACGGCTGCGGCTTAGGGGCGGGCTTTTTTGGCGGCTGGGGCGCGGGTGCATCGGGAATCGACTGCCCGCTATCTTTCGGAGCGGACCCCCGCGCTTGCGCTGGGGCGCTGGCTGCAAACGTTAGCAGGGCGGCAATGGCGGCGACGAATAAAGGGCTGCTACGCATCGTTGCTACCTCAAGTCTAGACCTTCGGCTTCGACCTTTCCAGCGCCCGGCCCTTTCTCGAATAAGGTCCTCTCTTCTGTCCCATGTTAAAAATCTCATCATGGGTTTGATGATTCGCTCCTCCTCCATACATGCCGCCGGCTGCTACACCACTTCTCCCATCGCCAAGGGAGTCCAGGTGGTGGAATACACCGGACCACGGATCAGCAAAAAAGAGGCCGACGCGCGCTTTGAGGACTCGAAGATCACCTACCTATTCGGCCTCGGCGATGGTTCGATCGTGATCAACGGCATGGGCGTGGCCATGTATATCAACCACTCCTGCGACCCCAATTGCGAAACGGAAGAGGTGGATGGGCGGGTGTGGATCATGTCCCTGCGCCCCATCGCGCCGGGTGAAGAGCTGACCTACGATTACAACCTGTACGACGGCGACGAGGACGATGCGCGCTGCCACTGCGGGGCCGGCAACTGCCGCAAGACGATGTATTCGCCGGAAGAAATTGCGCGGCGGAAGAAAGTGGCCCGTCGGAAAGCCCTCCGGGCCGCAGAGGCCAGAAGCCGTAAAGCGGCCACCCGGAAGCAGGCTAAAAAGGCAGCCAAAAAAAGCCGAAAGACGAGCGGCGGTGGTTCGCTAGCGCGGAGAAAATAGCGACACCACAAAGAACGACCCGGCAATGCAGATGAGGTCCTCCACCAGGGCCACCGGGAGGTCGGGCAAGCCAAAGTTTCCTGTAATCCGGCTGCGCGCAAAATAACCCAGATAAGAACCAGCGACCGCACCGATCGCGCCCAGCACCGCCCCGCCAATTAAAGAGAACGACCCCGCGCTGGCCAACACCAGGCCGCACAGGCCGCCCAACACGATCCTCACCGTAAAGCCCGGCTGCTTCAGCCGGCTTGGCGTCTTGGGTAATTTGTCTGAGATCAATTCGCCCACGGCGCCGAGCGAGAACAGGACGACCGCGGCCTTACTCCCCACGAAAGACGCCCAGCCGGTGAGCGGCAAACGATGCAGCAACGCCAACCAGCAAACCACGGCAATCGGTGACAGTGCCCGGAGGCCTGACAGCATACCAATGGCAAAGATCGCGCACGCAACCTCAAAAGTGGACATCGGCTTTCTCCAGTCTCTCGCTCGGAGCCCAGAATAACTGTACTTTAGCAAACACTTTCCTACTCCGATTGTCGGGTGTTGATGGGAGTTTGCGATTCTTGCTGCGATCGGAACTCGGGCTACAATCAAAGGTGCAGGCGGTTGGCCGGCCTGAGCCGTCCGCAGTCCAAATTCCTCCCTATGGCTTACCAGGTTCTAGCCCGCAAGTATCGTCCCCAACGCTTCTCCGACGTCGCCGGCCAGGAGCACGTGACCCGTACCCTGAGCCACGCTCTGGAACAAGAGCGAGTGGCCCACGGCTACATCTTCAGTGGGCATCGCGGCATCGGCAAGACGACCATCGCCAGAATCCTGGCCATGGCTCTTAATTGTCGCAACAAGATTGGCAGCGAGCTGCGGCCCACCCCCGAACCGTGCGGGGTTTGCGATTCCTGCAAGGAGATTCGCGCGGGCAACTCGCTCGACGTGGTCGAGATCGATGCCGCCACCAACCGCGGAATCGACGAGATTCGCGAGCTGCGCGAGGCAGCACGCTACGCCCCGGCCCGCGATCGCTACAAGATCTACCTCCTCGACGAAGCCCACCAAATCACCGATGCAGCTTTCAACGCGCTGCTGAAAACCCTGGAAGAACCGCCGGAGCACGTCGTCTTTATGATGGCGACCACGCAGCCGGAGGATATTCCGCAGACCATACGATCGCGCTGCCAGCACTTCAGCTTCCACGCAGTCACGTTCGATGACATCGTCACCCAACTGACGCAAATCGCCGCCCAGGAAGGCATTCTCGCCGATCCACAGGCGATCGCCCTCCTGGCTGAAGCAGGCGACGGCTCGATGCGCGATGCGCTTTCCATCATGGACCAGGCCATCGCCAGTGCACCTATGGTGGACGGACAGGCCAAGCTCGACGGCGACGAGATCCGGGAGTTGATGGGGACGGTGCCCGATGCCGTCTTCGAACGCATTCTCGAAGCCATCGGCGAAGGTCAAAGCGCGGCCGTGATGGAGGAGCTCAACCGGCTGCTCAATGCGGGCAATAGTCCGTCGCAGATGGCGCGACAGCTGGTGCGCTATCTGCGCAACTGCCTGATGGCGAAACTGGGCGGAGAAAAGACGCAGCTGCTGCAGATCTCGGGCGATGAGCGCGCCCGCGCAGTGCGTACCGCTACACTCTTCGGCGAAGAGGATCTCACCCGCTTCCTGCAAGTCATGCTGCGCACCTTCGATGAGCTGAATTACCGCCAGGAGCCGCGCTTGCATCTGGAGCTGGGACTGATGAAACTGGTTCACCTGCAGCGCCTGATCCCGCTGGAGCAGATCCTGAGCGGCTTACCGGGCGCCGGACGTCCCCCGGCTACACTTGGCGCGGGAAAAAGCAGCGTTGGTCAGAGACCGGCATCTACCGCGCCTGCGGCGCCGGTACAGGCACCGAGGCCGCTTCCGGCCGAGCCGGCAAAACCTGCGGCGCCTTCTCCGTTCGAGCTTGATCGCCAGCGCAAGCTGAGCAGCAGCGAAGCGGAGGAGATGGTGCGGACGCCGGCTGCTTCACCCGTGGCCGCTCCCGAGGTACATGCTGTTCCCGAAGTGAAGGTCGAGCCCCAGGTGAAGGTCGAACCCGAAGGGAAGGTTGAACCCGAGCCATCGCTAACCCAGGGCGCGCCGGGCGACCTGGACAGCTTGCGCGACGTGGTCACCGCCGCGCTCAACGAGCAGGGCCACAACACCGCGGCCTCGCTGCTCGGCGCCGGGCGCTGGCGAGTGGACGAGGATGGCGCAATTCAGGTGGAGGTAGGGGTTAAGAAAACCATGCTGGGCCTGACCATGAATGGCGAGGCGTGGAAGATTGTGCGCGAGGCGTTGCGCGGGGCCGGCGCAACCCAGAAGATGACCGTGGTGCCGGGCGGCGAAACGACGGAGTCCGCGAGCGCCACTCAGCGCGTGTGGTCGCGCGATAGCATTGAGGCAGTGGCCCTGGGCAATCCACTGGTGCGCCAGGCGCAGGAGCTTTTTCATGCCGAAGTGCGCAGCGTGCTCGATCTAAGGGAAAACCAGGGCAACGATTCCCGAAGCAAAGGTTGATATTGGAAGGTGGATGGCTGTGAATCCTTTGAAGATGCAGGAAATGCTGGAACAGGCGCGCCACATGCAGGACCAGATGCAGGAGAAGCTGAACCAAACGGTAGTGGAAGCATCCTCGGGCGGAGGCGCCGTTACGGTGAAGATGAACGGGCAAAAGCAGGTATTGCAGCTGAAGATCGACGCTGCGGCAGTGATGAGCTTGAGTTCCAGCCCGGCCGACGTCGAAATGCTCGAGGACCTGGTGACGGCGGCGTTCAACGAAGCGGGGCGCCGCGCCGATGAAGCGATGAAGTCCAATCTCACCGGCATGCTGGGCGGTTTGAACCTGCCTCCGGGGCTTCTGTAGCCTTGTCTCAATTTGCAGAACCGATGGCGCGGCTGATTGAAGAGCTGCGCAAATTGCCCGGAATCGGAGCCAAGAGCGCGCAGCGGCTTGCCTTCCACATCCTGCGCGCCAGCACCGAAGATGCGGGAGCGCTGGCCGACGCGGTGCGGGAATTGAAGGCCAAGCTGCTATTGTGCTCGACCTGTAACAACATCACCGACGTGGACCCATGTACTTACTGCGCCAGCCCGACGCGCAGCCAGCGGGTGGTGTGTGTGGTGGAGGAGCCGGGCAACATCGCGGTGATCGAAAAGACGCGCAGCTACAACGGCGTCTATCACGTATTGCACGGTACCTTGTCGCCCCTGCACGGGGTTGGCCCGGAGCACCTGCGGACCGACAGCCTGTTGGCCCGGGTAGCCCAAGGCGAAGTGGAAGAAGTGATCCTGGCGACCAATCCAACTGTGGAAGGCGAAGCCACAGCGGTCTATCTCGCGGACCTTTTGCGCTCGGCGGCAGTGCGCGTGACCAGGATCGCCACCGGTGTGCCGGCCGGGAGTGACATCGAGTATGCCGACGAGGTCACCATGACCCGCGCCCTGGAGGGCCGGCGGGAGCTGAAGTTCTAGCAATGGAGCTGCAGCCCTGGGGTCTAATCGAGCAAATAGACGACGGGTGCCCCACACCCCCGGATTTCCTGTGGGGCTGAGTGGAACCCACCGAACTTCATGCGGCTTTCCGTGAAGAGCCGCACACGCGGTCGTGAATGGTGCAGCGTACAGGAAATCCGGGCATCTCGCTCGTTTTTCGCGAGATGTGGGATACCGCGAATTTTAACCGGTTGTCTCCAGGACGAATCGGGACTTAGGGCATTAGCGAGGGCCCAAGAGTGGCAAGGACAGGGCAGTGGAATCCCACATCTCGCGAAAAACGAGCGAGATATGGGGCACCCGTCAATCAGCGGTTAAGGCAGAGTTGTGCAACAACGTTGGTTCCTTCACAGCTTCCGTTGCGACGGAGCAACCATCCTCGTCTCCGGACCTGTCTTGGGAGCTTGCCGCTTTCCGCCCTGCTTCTTTGGTCTCACCTAACACTGGCAGCACAGACGACGGCGCAGGCGGCTCTCACGTCCGCGTTGCAGGGCACTCCCGCGGTTGGGGTGGTGGTGGATGTAAAGAGCGGGCGGCGGTTGGCGGCAGTGAAGGCGACCGACGAGCGGCACGCACCAGGGTCCATCCTCAAGCCCCTGTTTCTGGCTGCCGCTCTCCAGCAGCACGAGGTGCAACCCGAGACCACCGTCTTTTGCCGGCGCAACCTGCACATCAGCGACGGAACCCGGCAGTGGAGCCTGGCCTGCACCCATCCCCAGAATGACGTCGCCTTCGCTGCCAAAGAGGCGCTCGCCTACTCCTGCAACCGCTACTTCGCCCAGCTTGCCGACCGCATCCCGCCGGCGCAGTCCGAGGCCATCCTCGAACACTACGGCCTGACGCAAGCCTCCCTGCCGCAGAGCCGGGAGCAGAAAGAGCTGCTGGTGTTGGGCGTGGCGGGAATCACCGTCTCCTCGGCGCAGATGGCAGTCGCCTATCGCAAGCTGGCGTTGGAACTCGACGATGGCATAGCTCCAGCAGTGCGCGACGGGTTAAGGGATTCCGTGGCCTACGGCATGGCACACAATGCCGACGTGCCGGGTATGGAGATCGCAGGCAAGACCGGGACGGCGGGCGACGGGCCCCAGGGCCGGAGCCATGGATGGTTTGCCGGCGCCGGCTACCTGGGCCACCAGGAAGTGGTGATCGTGATCTACCTGCCCACCGGCAACGGAGCCGATGCGGCCCGGTTGGCGCAGCATTTCTTTCTTGCCACAAAAGCGCCTGCTCCCGAGAGCGCCCGCTCACTGACCATCGAACTCTTCTCTACGCGAACCGTGAAGGCCCTCACGGCAGCGTCGCCGGGAAAGCCCATGCCAACCCAAGTGGACTGGACACCGGATGGCCTCCGGCTCTCTTCGGGAACGACGGTGAAGCAACTTTCGTTGAGTGGCAGTTTTCACATGCGAGCCGGCGCAAGGGATCCGCAAGAGATATCAGCCGCGGGAAGGTGGACTATCGCCTGGCAGCGCGATGGCCTGCGTGTGCTGCTGACGCTGCCCAGCGAAAACTACGTCACCGCGGCGCTCAACGGCGAAGCCGCCCCCGATGAGCCGATGGCGTCGCTCAAGGCGATGGCCATCAGCATACGCACCTTTGCCCTGGTGAACGCGAACCGTCACAGTACGGAGGGTTTCGGACTTTGCGACAGCACGCATTGTCAGTCGCTACGCCTGGACAAAGCGCGCCCGGAGGTAGAGCGCGCCGTGCGCGAGACAGCCGGCGAAACGCTATGGTTCGACGGCCAGCGGGCGCACGTCTATTACACCCAGCACTGCGGCGGGATGAGTGAAGCAGCGAGCGACGTTTGGCCCGCGGAGCAGGCCAGCTACCTCGCGGGCAATCGTGCCGATCCATACTGCCTGCGCCGGTCTCCGGCCGCGTGGCACGCGCGCATCGAGTTCCCCCAACTCAGCCGGATTTTTCGGGCCCAGGGTTGGCGGACACCCTCACCAATCAGCGACCTCCGCGTGACCAGGCGGAGTGCCAGGCGGCCGCGCCGCGCTGCTTGAAGTGACCGGCCTTGGCGCGCCCGCTGAGCTCTCGGCCAGCAGCTTTCGCTTCGCTGTGGACCGGGCGCTGGGCTGGAACCAGATGCGCAGCGACTGGTATACCGTCAGCGTTGCGGGCTCCGCCCTGGAAATAAAAGGGAGAGGCTATGGGCACGGCGTAGGCCTGTGCCAGCTAGGCGCCTATGAGATGGCGACAGAAGGCCACAGCGAAAATGAGATCCTCAGTTTCTACTTCCCTGGCACCGTTGCCGGCATCACGCCGGCGGGCGATGGATGGCGGAGCGTCCGGGGTGCGGGATGGACGCTGCTGACCACCGGCCCCGGCACGGGTCTTGTGACCGAAGGAAATGCTGCCTGGGCCAGGGCGCAGTCGTTGTTCCCCTCTCCTTCCGCCGCACCGACAGTACAGGAGTTGCCCAGCACCGAGCTCTTCCGCCAAACCACGGGAGAGCCGGGATGGATGCTGGCCTCGACCCGGGGCAGCAACGTCTTCCTGCAGCCGGCCACGGTGCGGCGCAACAACGGAAGGAGTGAAGCGCTGCTGTTACACGAATTTCTCCATGTGCTGGTGGAACAGCAAGCGGGGGAGCACGCTCCGCTGTGGCTACGGGAAGGCCTGGTTGAGACGTTGGCGAACCCGGATAGGGACGACTCGGAATTCAGGGTCGTTGTATCGGCGGAGGAATTGGATGCTGCGCTGGCCCACCCCTCCGATGCCACCGCCTCGCGGCACGCACACCAGGTAGCCGCACGGATGGCTGCCCTGCTCTGCACCCGCTACGGTATAGCCGTGGTGCGAGGCTTTTTACGCAACGGCGTGCCCCCGGAGGTACTTAAGAGCCTGCGATCCCTTGAGGAACTCTCTGCACTTGCCCCGTAAAGTGAGCAAAAGAGAACAGATTCTCCCTTTTGCTTCATGCGATGCTGAAGCAGTCGGCTGGTGTATAGAGGCGTATTATTACGGATAACTCCCTGAGCGAACGCTATCCAGACGAGGCCACGATCGTGACTGATCTGACCAAACCAGCTTTCGATCCGGAGGCCTTTCTTACCAGTGCCGGCCTGGGGCGAAGAATTGTCCAATTGAAAGCCCGCGACGCCTTCTTTTCCCAGGGCAGCGAAGCTGACTCCATTTTTTATCTTCTCAAGGGCCGAGCCAAGCTGACCGTCGTTTCCGCAGCGGGCAAAGAAGCTACCATCACCCTACTCACCGTCGGCGACTTTGTGGGTGAAGAGTCGATTGCGGGCGCCATGGGCCGCAGGTTGGCGACAGCCACGGCGATCAACGCCTGTACTGCTCTCAAAATCGAGCGGGCAGAGATGATCCGTGTGATGCACGAAGAACATGCTTTCTCCGACCTGTTCCTCAAGTTTCTCCTTGCCCGGAGTATGCGCACGCAGGCCGACCTGGTCGATCAGCTTTTCAACTCGAGCGAAAAGCGTCTGGCCAGAATTCTTCTCCTGATGGCGGAGTTTGGCATGCCCGGCGAACCGGAAAGCGTTATACCCAAGATCACACAGGAGACCCTGGCAGAGATGATCGGGACCACCCGGTCCCGCGTCAGCTTCTTCATGAATCGCTTTCGCAAACTCGGCTTCATCGAATACAACGGCCGTATCAAAGTGCATAAGTCACTGCTCAACGTAATCCTGCATGACCATCTCTCGCTGCACAACGCGAGCGGCCCCGTACTCACAGACGCACCGAGCGAAAAATCCAGACGAGAAAAGCGCCGCCCGGCCGCTATAGCTGCCCTTGGCAAGGGTGCAGAGTAAGCCGGGCGTCCTTCCAGGAAAAGCTGCACTTCGGTTGACCCGACCCTACAGAGTATAAGTGAAATGCTCTAGTATCCTCGTGAGCCTGATGTTCGTCGGGCTAACGGAGCAGGATGAAGATCAACTCTGAAGAATTTCGTGTGCCTCCCGGAAAGGAGTTCAAACTCGCTGACCGGCCGACAATTGTCAAACCTTTCTATCAATCGAAAAAACACTATCAGGCGATCCTGAAAGAGCACGTGGCGGACTTGAGTTCACTGCAACAGCTGCACCACGCCTCCAATCGCTATGCGCTCCTGCTGATTTTTCAGGGAATGGACTCCGCCGGGAAAGACGGCGCCATTCGCCACGTCATGTCCGGGGTCGATCCGGCAGGATGCGAGGTTTACAGCTTCAAACAGCCGAGTGTGCAGGAGCTGGAGCATGACTTTCTCTGGCGCACAACCTGCCGCCTTCCCGAACGGGGGCGAATTGGCATCTTCAATCGTTCCTACTATGAAGAAGTGCTGGTGGTCCGGGTGCACCCCGAGATTCTCCACAAACAAGGACTTCCGGAAGAACTGATCGACGAGAAGAACATCTGGGAGGAGCGATATCGATCCATCGTCGAACTGGAGAGCCACCTCTATCGAAATGCAACCCGGACGGTAAAATTCTTTCTCAACATTTCAAAGGGTGAGCAGAAAAAACGATTCCTCGCGCGCATCGACGAGCCGGAAAAGAACTGGAAGTTCAGTCTGGCAGACATTCACGAGCGGAAATATTGGAAGAAATACATGGAGGCGTATGAGGAGTGTCTGAACGCCACCAGCACCCATCAGGCGCCCTGGTATGCCGTTCCCGCTGACGATAAGGAGAACGCCCGCCTGATTATCGCCCGCATCGTCCTGGATACGCTGGAGAGTCTCAAGATGGCCTATCCCAAAACCACCGCGAAGCGACGCCGTGAATTGCAGGCGATCGGCAAGCAGCTAAAGAAGAACTGATCGACTTTTCCACCGTTCACAAACGGCTAACCGAGGAATGCTAATTTAGCAGCCAACGGTGGGTGCCCCATCCTTCGCGTGCTTTAGGCGAAGGGTGGGATACGTTGCTGTAGCATTTACCGTTGTGCTCTCAGTGCTAACTCAGCTTCGCTTGATCGTCGAGGCCCAGAGGGTTGGTTCTCGTTTTCCCACCCCTTGTAAAGAAGGCAAAGGAGGGGGCGCCCGTCTTTTCGCGGTGCGTTCAACTGAATTTTAGGGAGACACAATGAGCGATGCAAACGCAGTTACTACCTGGCCCAACCTGGAAGGGATGGACGCACTCGCAGAGCTTGCGCTCAACCTTCGCTGGTCGTGGAACCACGCATCTGACGAGATTTGGCAGAGCCTCGACTCCGAACTCTGGGAGAAAACGCAAAATCCCTGGCTCATTCTACGCACTGTTTCTAAAGAGAAGATCCGCTCTCTGCTGGCTTCACCGGAGTTTCGTCAGCGCGTCCAGGACTTACTGCGCCAGAACCATGAGTCCGAGGACACCTGGTTCCAGCGAAAACACCCGGGCGCCGCACTCTCCTCAGTCGCCTACTTCAGCATGGAATTCATGTTGAGCGAGGCGTTGCCTATTTATTCGGGTGGCCTCGGCAACGTTGCCGGCGACCAGATGAAGGCGGCCAGCGACTTAGGTGTACCTGTGGTAGGAATCGGCTTGCTCTACGGGCAGGGATATTTCCGCCAGGCATTTGATCTGGACGGCAACCAGCAGACACTTTACCCGGTCAACGATCCCGGCCAACTGCCCATTCGCCCACTCCGCGAAGCCAATGGAGAATGGCTGAGGTTACAGATTCAGCTACCGGACTCGAAGATCTGGCTGCGCTGCTGGGTGGTGTCTATTGGAAGGAACAAGCTCTACCTTCTGGACACCAACGACTTCGCTAACTCCGCCGCTCATCGCGGCATCAGCAGCGAGCTCTATGGCGGCGATGCAGAGATGCGGTTGAAACAGGAGATTGTCCTGGGCATCGGCGGCTGGCGCTTGCTGCGTGCCCTGGGCCTGCAGCCAGAGGTTTGCCACCTGAATGAGGGTCATGCCGCGTTTGCCGTGCTCGAGCGCGCGCGCAGCTACATGGCGGATCATAAGATATCTTTTGACCTGGCTCTGACCGTCACCCGATCCGGCAACTTGTTTACTACCCATACCGCAGTTGCCGCGGGCTTTGACCGTTTCGATCCCGAACTCATGCGTAAATATCTGCGCCATTACGCGGAGGAGGAACTCGGCATTCCCATGGATGGTTTGCTCGCCTTGGGCAGGCAGAATGCCGTCGATCCTCTGGAACCCTTTAATATGGCTTATCTTGCTGTACGTGGCAGTGGCCAGATCAACGGTGTGAGCAAACTGCATGGCCAGGTGAGCCGCCACATCTTCCAGCCGCTCTTCCCCAGATGGCCTGAGCATGAGGTCCCCATAGGCTCTGTGACCAATGGCATTCACGTGCCAACCTGGGATTCAGTGGAAGCGGACGCACTCTGGACCCATGCTTGCGGCAAGCAGCGCTGGCGCGGAGATGGTCCTCGAAAAGAGGACATCCAAAGCATACCCGACGAGCAGTTTTGGGAAATGCGCACCCTACAACGCAAGCGCCTGGTCGGCTGGGTGCGCCGGCGCTACGTGCATCAACTCGCATCGGAATACTTACCCTCACAAGATCCTGACAACGTCCTGGATGAACACGTGCTCACCGTGGGATTCGCGCGCCGCTTCGCCACCTATAAGCGACCGACCCTTTTGCTGCATGATCCTGAGCGGCTGATTCGATTGCTTCGCGATCCTCAGCGACCGCTTCAGTTGATTCTCGCCGGCAAAGCACATCCGCAGGACCGCCCTGGACAAGCGCAGGTCAAAATGTGGAATGACTTCATCAAGCGACCTGAAGTGAGAGGTCATATTGTCTTTCTGAGCGACTATGACATGCAGATGGCGCAGGAATTAGTGCAGGGGATCGATCTTTGGATCAACACGCCGCGGCGTCCCTGGGAAGCGTGCGGGACGAGTGGGATGAAAGTCCTGGTCAACGGCGGCTTGAACTTTTCTGAACTGGACGGCTGGTGGGCGGAGGCTTACTCTCCCATCGTGGGATGGGCCATTGGCGACGGCCAGGAACATGGGGAAGATCCCGCACGGGACGCCCTGGAAGCCGACGCGATGTACACCTTGCTGGAGCGGGAGGTGGTCCCAGATTTCTATCAGCGGGACGAACATGGCATGCCGTCCAAATGGCTGAGCCGTATCCGCGAGAGTATGTGTCAGCTCACGCCGGAGTTTTCTGTTGGACGTACGCTTCGCGACTACACCAAACATCACTACCTGCCCGCGGCCTCTGGTTATGCCGAACGCGCCGCGAAGGAAAATACACTGGGCGCTGAGTTGCTCGCGTGGCAGCACACCATTGCTCGACAATGGAACACCGTGCGCTTCGCCACCGTGAGCGTCGAAACCCATGACAACCTGCACCACTTCCGGGTACAGGTCTTACCGGGTGATCTTCCTCTTGGTGACTTGAGGGTAGAGCTCTATGCCGACCCCCTGCGAGAAGGCGAACCCGCTGTCCAGGCCATGACTGTTACCGATCGGGGCGCCGCTGCAAAGGGAGTCGTAAGCTACTCGGCCCAAGTCGCGGCAAGCCGCGCGGCTAGCGACTACACCCCACGCATCGTGCCGTATCATCCAAGGGCTTCTGTGCCCCTCGAAGCCAATCAGATCCTTTGGCAACGTTAATCGCGGATAAACCTGCGGCCGCTCCGTCCATCCCTCGGTAACGGCTGCTGAGGTGAGCACACCGGCAATAAAAGCTTTGGGTGCCCCATTTGCCCCGATTTCCTGCGGAGGCTTGTGGCGTTGATACACTCCATGCGCCTTCCTTAATGAAAGGCGCACACGCGGACCTCTCTGGCACAGCGTGGCAGGAAATCGGGGTCAAGCCGTACTTTGGCTTGAGTGGGCTACGATGCCTCCCCGACCCTTTTGTCATTAGAGCGAACCCGAGGGATGACACCGGGCGTTGATGGCTGTTATCCCACTCAAGCCCAAAAACAGGGCTTGAATGGGGCACCCAGCTTTCGTTGCTGATTCAGAAGGCCGGGTCCAGCGAGCGAGGTATCAACCGGGAACCTTTCGCTCGATCATCCGTATGTATCAGGATGAGCGTAAGCAGTCCCGCAGCCAGCGCCGTCAGTGAACACCGGAGGCCCTCCCCCTTCGCATCGGGGACAGCCATCGTGGTGTACGTCGCCCTGGTGCGCATCGTTCTCTACTTCTTTGCCGCGCCCCACTACGGATACTTTCGCGATGAGCTTTACTACCTGGCGTGCGGAGAACATCCTGCCTGGGGCTATGTGGATCAGCCACCGCTAATCGCGTGGATCGCATGGTCGTTGCGGCACACGATCGGTACCTCGCTCTGGGCACTGCGGCTGCTCCCTTCCCTTGCCGGCGCTTCGACCGTCGTTCTCGCGGGCTTGCTGGCACGCGAGTTCGGAGGCCGCCGCTCCACCCCATCAAGCAAGCTTGCCGGGGACCCCGGGCGTTGGGCCATGTTTCTTGCCTCGCTGGCCTCGCTCATGGCGCCCGTACTGCTTGCCATGTCGCACCTGTTCACCATGAACGCGTTCGACCCGCTGCTTTGGACGAGTATCGCCTATCTCATCGTGCGCATTGCCAGGGGCAGCAGCCAACGTCTTTGGATGGCTGTTGGCGTACTTGCCGGGATCACAATTCTGAACAAATATGCCGTTATCTTCTGGCTCGCCGGAGTCGTGATTGGCCTATGCCTGACGCCGCTTCGTTCCAGCCTGCGCCATCGCTGGTTCTGGGTGGGCTGCGCCCTGACTATGATCATCGCGTTGCCTAATTTCCTCTGGCAATGGCGGCACCACTTCCCTTTCCTCGAGCTGATGCACAACGTCCGCCAGAGCGGCCGCGATATTTCGCTTCCTCCACTGCCCTATCTTCAGGCCCAGGCCCAGATGCTGGGCTTTGTCGCCGCCGTGCTTGTGCTCTTTGCCCTGCTGTTCTTCTTCTCCAAATCGGGACGGCCCTACCGCGCCCTCGGATGGGCTTATCTCATCTTTCTGGCAGAGATGATGGCGCTGCGCGGCAAAATGTATTACCTGGCCCCTGTCTACCCGATGCTCTTCGCTGCCGGCGCCGTTTGGATGGAAAGCGCGACTCAGCGAAAGCAGTGGATCTGGGCCAAGCCTGCGCTTGCCCTAGCCATCGTTGCCGTCTCGGGCATCTATGCTCCAACCATTCTGCCGATACTCAGTGTCCCCCACTTCCTTGCCTATGAACATGCGCTCGGCATCGAGCAGCAGAAATTCGAGCACATACAGCTGGGAGTCCTTCCGCAGCTCTATGCCGACATGTTCGGCTGGGAGGAGATGGCCCAGCGGGTGGCGGCGTACTATCACACGCTTTCTCCGGAGGAGCAGCGCAAGACCGCCATCTTTGCCAATAACTATGGAGAGGGGGGCGCTATCGACTTCTTCGGGCCTAAGTACGGCCTTCCCAAGGCCATCGGGGGCCACCAGAATTACTGGATCTGGGGGCCGCGCGATTACACGGGCGAGAGCCTCATCGTCTTAGGGGAACGAGACGAGCACAACATGCAGACGAAGTGCGCCAGCTACTCCATCGTCGGCAACGCCAAAGACCCGCTGTCCCGGCGAGACGAATGGCTCCCCATCTATCACTGCCGCGGGTTCAAGTGGAATCTGCGCACCATCTGGCCGCAGCTCAAGCGTTGGCAATAAGTGAACCAAACTGAGCTATTTAGCTCAGACCTTCTCCGGCTGTCCTGAAACACTACAGCATAGGCCTAGAGAACCGCTTCCGAAGCCGAAAGAGGAATATCCCATGCCGCTCATGCAGCTCGTCCTTACACTCGTCGCCGTAGGAGTTATGTTGTGGCTCGTGAATCGCTTCATACCGATGCAATCGAGCATCAAATCCATCTTGAACGGGGTGGTGGTCATCATCGTCGTCGTCTGGCTGGCCAACCTGTTCGGTCTGTTCGGTCCGCTCTCGAGAATGCACGTAGGTCGATGATCGGCGGTCTACCCGGGGTATCCCCCAACCTCAGGAAATCTACGGCCCAGTGGTCAGCCAATACAGTTGTTTCACCTTGAATCCCTTTTTCATCGGTGGCGGATCCACCTTGCCCCATGAGGCATGGTTCCAGGTAACCGCCTGCAACCCGTCGTGGGCGGGTTGGAAAACCATGGGAGGCTCGGCCGGCTTACCCTCCACGGCATCGAAGGTGACCGTAACCTGGCTGCCGGAATCCACCCAATGGCCAAACAAGGTCGTGGCTCCATTCCCCGGATCTTCTGTAACCGTCGCTGTACCATCCTTACCCAGGCTCAGGTTCATGGACGGGCCCGCGTTGTGGGATAGATAGACGCCCGCAAACCGCGAATGGGCATTCGTATTGTCAGCGTGCGCGCCCAGCAAAGACGGCCACACCATCGCGCAGGCCAACGGAATATGCAAGAGCAAAACCCTGGAAGATCTCAACATAGTTCCTGCAGTTTAATCCAATATCCGCCTCGAAAAATGCACAGCCTGGCAAGTAATCTATCCTTCCATTCCCATTTCAAAACCAACATAAAATCCTTTTAATCAAAGGAGACGCGTCATCCTGACCGGTGCGTGGCGTGGACCTTTTAGAGGGTAAGCTACTGCCGCCCGTCAGGCTCCCGCCTGTTTGGGTTGACATCCGACCCGAACAGGCGGATACTTGGGTCGAATGGCTACCCAAGAGAACAACGAAGATCGTATCGCCTTATTGCAGGGAACGCTGGACCTGCTCATCCTGAAAACTCTGGTGCTGGGACCCTGCCACGGGCAGGGCGTGGCGCGATTGATTCAACGCCAGTCGGAAGAAGTATTTTTCGTCGACCACGGTTCGCTTTACCTGGCGCTGCAGCGGCTGGAAGACAAAAAGTGGATTCGCGCGAAATGGGGCGTGAGCGACAACAACCGCAAGGCACGCTTCTATTCCTTGACCCCCAAGGGCCGCGAGCAGCTGGTGGAGAAGACCGGCGAGTGGCGGCGGCTGACACGCGCCATGGATTTGATCCTGGAATCAAGCAAAGGACCTCAAGGAGAGGAAGCATAACCATGTTCTGGCGCAAGCGGAGCACAGAAGATTTCGCCGAAGAAATTAAAGCGCATCTTGCCCTCGAAGCCGACGACCTGAAGGAGGAAGGCTTGAGCGACGACGAGGCGCGTTGGAAGGCACGGCGTGCCTTCGGCAATATCACTGCTGCGCAGGAACGCTTCTACGTGAAAGACCGGTGGGCGTGGTGGGACAAGCTGTTGCGCGATCTTCGCTTTGGGTCGCGCTCCTTGCGCCAGAGCCCGGGGTTTGCAGTGACGGCGATCCTGACCCTGGCCCTGGGAGTGGGCGCGAACACGGCTGTATTCAGTGTGATGAACGCAGTGCTGTTGCGGTCGCTGCCCATCGCCAACCCGCAGCAAGTGGTGTATCTGCATACCTCCAACCCGCCGCGGGGAACGGGCACCATCGAGACTCAGGACACCTTCTCCTATCCGGTGTATGACGCGCTGCGCCGCCAGAGCGCTGCTCTGAGCGATGTGTTTGCTATCGGGTCGCTGTCGGCGGACAAGGTGAATGTGCGCATCGGCGCACAGCCAGAGACGGCGGAAGCCGACATGGTGAGTGGTAATTTCTTCAGCGCGCTGGGAGTGAAGCTGGCGCGCGGACGCGGATTCACCACCCAGGAGGAGACAGACCACGCGCAGACCGTGGTGATCAGCTACGGCTACTGGACCCGCCGCTTCTCTCGCGATCCCAACGTGCTGGGCAAGACCTTGTATCTGAAGGGCGTCCCCTTCACGGTTGTGGGCGTGACCGCAGAGGGTTTTGAAGGAACAGACGCGGGCCAATCCATGGACTTCTGGATTCCGCTGCAGAATCGGGTCGAGTTCAACGTGCTGGGCAATCCCCCAGAGGACGGCAAGCTCTATCAGCAGGACCAGACCTGGTGGTGCCTGCGGCTCATGGGGCGGCTCGCTCCGGGAGTAAACCGCGAGCAGGCAATTTTGCGCTTGCAGAATGTATTTCGGACAGCGGCCTACGTTGGGTTGGGTTCGCCGATGGCAGGGGAGAAACTGCCAACGCTGAGCTTCGCAGATGCCAAAAATTTTCCCGGGTATGACGGAATGTATGGCAAGCCACTGCGCATGTTGATGGCCATGGTTGGCCTTGTGCTGCTGATTGCCCTCACCAATGTGGTGATGCTGCTCATGGCGCGCAATGCTACCCGGCAGAGGGAGTTTTCACTGCGGCTGGCGTTGGGCGCTCGGCGCGGCGAGTTGCTGCGCCAACTGCTCACCGAGAGCCTGCTGTTGGTGATGGCGGGGGGGGTGCTGGCGTGGGGTTTCGCGCAACTGGCGACACGGATGCTGGGGCGGTGGGCTCTCATTGAATCGAGCCTTGCTCCAGACAAAACGGTGCTGCTGTTCACGCTGGGCGTGCTGGCGTTCGCGGCGATGCTATTCGGCCTGGCTCCCTTTCGCGTGGCCATTGCCGGGGGCGCCGAGTTGGCGCTAAAGACCTCTGCCGCCACCTCGAGCGCAGACGCCGGCAAGACGCAGACCGGAAAGCTCATCGTCGCGCTGCAGATGGCGCTCTGCCTGGTGCTGCTGGTGGGCGGCGGCTTACTGATTCGCACCCTGCGTAACCTGGAGAATATCCCTCTCGGGATGCAAACGGACGGGCTGGTGGTCTTCGGCCTGAATCCCCAGAGCCTCCACTCAGAAACCGCCCTGATCTCCTTTTACCAGGAACTGCAACGCCGGCTGCGTGTTCTGCCCGGTGTGGAGTCAGTGGCGGTGATGCAGGATAGGCTTGGCTCGTGGTGGTCGAATAACACCAATGTGATGGTGGACGGCAAGGTCCCAAATGTGGACCAGGGGAGCTCAACGCTGGTGCGGAACAACGATATCGGGCCCGACTTTTTTCATACCCTAGGCGTACCGGTCGCGCTGGGGCGTGAGTTTACCGATGCGGATAACGCGACGTCCCCTAAGGTTGCCGTGGTAAACGAACTGCTTGCACAACGGTTTCTACCCAACCAGAATCCATTGGGACATCGCATCAACGACAAGGTGATTGTGGGCGTCGTAAAGAACCACAAGTATCGCAGCATGGACGAGGAACCAATCCCGATGGCGTGGTGGAACTACGCGCAAGCGCCACAGGAGGGCCAGATGAATGTGGAGATGCGAGTGCGCGGCGATGCGCTGGCGATTCTCCCCGAGGTACGCAAGGTGGTCGCCCAGATGGACCCGGAGGTGCCGCTGATTCTGCCCATGTTGCAGCGCAAGCAGTTTGAGCGGACCATCTCGCAGCAGCTGATGTTTGCCCGGCTGGGCGAGTTCTTTGGGCTGCTGGCGATTGTGCTGGTGGCCACGGGATTGTATGGAACGCTGGCCTATCGCGTGAACATGCGCACGGCGGAGATTGGCGTGCGCATGGCCGTAGGCGCCCGGCGGGAGCAGGTGGTTTGGATGATTCTCAAGGACAGTCTCGTGCTGACGGCTGTCGGAATGGTGATGGGTATTCCGCTGGCGATGCTTGTGGGCCGCGCGCTGACGTCCTCCTTATACGGCGTAAAGCCATTGGACGCGGTGAGCTATCTGCTGGCAGTGGCCGGTGTGGCCGTAGTTGCCTTGGCGGCAAGCGCGGTGCCCGCCGCCCGCGCGGCCAATGTCGATCCTTTAACCGCTCTGCGCACGGAGTAACCACTCCCTATGGAGACTCGGCTAGCCTGCATTTCTCACAGATTTTACCTGTAACAAGTGAAGGGTGCCCCATATCTGCCCGGTTTTGGCAGATGTGGGATTCCGCGGACCTCGATCGCTGACTGTGCAGGGTGTAGACGATCATGGATCTCGGGATCAGTTGCAGTACAGAAAGCGGCCGGTCGAGCGCGGCGGAATCCCACATCTGCCAAAACCGGGCAGATATGGGGCACCCTTCATTGGTTACGGGCACAGAGGTCCTTGACCTCGATGCATCCTATAAGATGACACCCTCGCCTTGTAATGAGATCGTCTCATTACCTTAGCTCGGAAGCTTTTTTGAGCATCGTTCCGTCGGCACCCGGTTCGCTCTTTCAAACTCCCGCAACATCGGACCTTGACATTATGTATAGCCATCTATATATAGTCATCTTAGCATGAGAAAACCTGATTCTCTCCAAGGAACCCTTGATCTGCTGGTGTTGAAAATTCTTTCGCGCCGGCCGCGAACGCATGGATACGGGATCATGGCCGCAGTCAAGGACCGTTCCGATGATCTGCTGCGTGTTGAGGAAGGTTCCTTGTATCCAGCTCTCTATCGCATGGAAGAAGCCGGCTGGATTCGCGCCGAATGGATCAAGAAGGACACCGGACGGCGGGCGCGCGTGTATGAGCTAACGGTGGCCGGAAAGAAGCAGTTGGGGATCGAAGAATCTCGTTGGCAGTCGGCTTCCGCTGCCATCAATCAGGTTCTCAGGACGGTGTGATATGTCGCTATGGTCGCGTGTCTCAAATGCGGTTCGCGGTGAGCAACTGAGCCGTGAGATTGCGGAAGAGATGGAGTCTCACATTGCCGAAGCGGTCGAGCAAGGGAGCGATCCGGACGAAGCGCGGCGCGCCCTTGGGCACACCTACCAGCAGCGTCAGCAGAGAGAGACCAGCTATGAAATTCGGACGGCGAGATGGCTTGAGTTGCTGCGAGCCGACATCATTTTCGGCTGGAGGCAGCTCAAACGAAACAAGGTGACCTCAATCGTCGCGATCCTTTCGCTTGCTCTCGCAATGGGCGCATGCGTCGGAGCATTTCGTCTCATGGATGCGCTGTTGTGGCGTCCTCTGCCGGTGGCCCATGCGGAACGCCTCTATGCTCTCTCGCGTGAGGTCGACCTTCAGGGCAAGCCCATTCGGGATGGCGGATGGGCTTATCCTTCATTCTGCCTCATGCGTGATGCCGTAAAGGACCAGGCCCAATTGATCGCAGTCTCCCGTGCCGGTCGAACGGATCTCACGTACGGGTCTGACTTCGATATGGAGAAGGCGAATGTGCAGTACGTCTCGGACTCGATGTTCTCAGCATTCGGACTGCAGCCGGCTCTGGGCCGATTGCTGTCGGAAAACGATGACCGAACCCCGGGTACTGAACCCTATGCAGTTCTCTCCTACGACTACTGGACGCAACGCTTCGGGAAAGATCCGCAGATTATTGGTCGAACGCTGCGAATCGGCAAAGAGCTC
Source organism: uncultured Acidobacteriaceae bacterium (assembly GCA_963788515.1). Classification (GTDB taxonomy): domain Bacteria; phylum Acidobacteriota; class Terriglobia; order Terriglobales; family Acidobacteriaceae; genus PALSA-350. The sequence continues at coordinate 270,209 of CAWBGZ010000008.1, read as the reverse complement.
TATGAAATCACAGGCATTGTCGACGGGCCATTTACTGGTACTGAACCCGGCACGATAACAGACATCTTTCTTCCGGCCATGATGCATCCTTCGGCCACCCGCTCCGACGTTTCCTGGACTCGGACGCTCGCATTGGTGAAGCCGGAAACCACGCTTGACCCGCTGCGCCAGAAATTGAGCGCGATCAGCCGCGTTTTCGAACAGGAACGGGCCAAGGAGTTCACTGGCGCGGACAGGGTATTTTTTCAGAAGATCATCGACGCGACACTGCTGATGGAACCTGCGGGCGCCGGAATTTCGGATCTTCAGGATGAATATCGCAAAGCCCTCAGCATTCTCGGTCTGCTTGTCACACTGGTTCTGCTGATTGCCTGCGCCAACGTCGCCAACCTGAGGATGGCGCAGTCGGCGACGCGGTCTCGCGAAATGGCGTTGCGCGTCGCCATCGGCGCCGGACGCAGCCGCCTGGTGCAGATGCTCCTCGTAGAGAACGCGATGCTGGCCCTGCTTGCTGCCGGACTTGGAGCGCTGTTCGCGTGGCGATCCGCTCCGCTGGTCGTAAGCATGATCCAATCCTCCGATACCCCGGTGCGATTGGTTCTCGACACGGACTGGAGGGTTCTCGGTTTTGGTGTCGGCTTGCTCTTCTGCGTCTTGCTGCTCTTTGGAGTACTTCCCGCGCTTCGCACCTCTGGGATCAAGCCGGTCAGCGCGCTCAAGGGCGGCGACGACGATCCTCATTCCCGGCGCCGCCTGATGCACGGCATGATTGCGGCCCAAGTTGCGTTTTGTTTTCTTGTGATATTCATGTCAGGCCTTTTCGTAAGGACCTTCGAGAGCTTGTCCAATAAACCCTTGGGCTTTTTGGCTGAAAATCTCCTGTTGCTGGACGTGGTTACACAACAAGGGCAACCCCCTGTGGTGTGGGATCAAATCGCTGACAACCTACGGATCGTCCCCGGCGTACAAAGCGTCGCGATTGCGGGCTGGCCGCTATTGTCAGGCGTCGCATGGAATAACTTCGTTTCGGTAGGAGGAGGAACGGCGAGTCCGATTGTCACCTACTTACTTGCCATATCGCCGGGGTGGTCAGAGACCATGAAAATACCCTTGCTCGACGGAAGGGATTTTCGTCCTGGCGACACCACTCCCGGCCAGGCGATCGTCAACCAGTCTTTCGTCAAAACCTTTTTTGACGGAAAGAATCCGATCGGAAGGACATTTCAAGAGAGAGAAAATCATTACCAGGTTGTGGGACTGGTTGCAAATGCGCCCTACGGCAATCTTAGAGATGGCATTGTGCCGGTAGCCTACATTCCTTTTCATGAAGTGAATGCTCAAGGCGTGGCGCAGCCGGAAACTCAGGAGACGTTTCTCGTCCGCACTTCTGGCTCCCATCCACTCGCGCTCGCTTCTGTTCTGCGCAAGGCAATTCCGCAAGCACGTGCCGGCTTCCGCGTCAGCAATCTCCGCACCCAGGACGAACTCGTCCGAGCACAAACCATCCGCGAACGCCTCCTCGCCATGCTGGCAGCATTCTTCTCCTTCGTGGCGCTCTTGCTGGCGGCGATTGGTCTATACGGAGTGCTTGGTTATTCGTTGCAGCAGCGGGAGCGCGAATTTGGGATTCGTATCGCAGTCGGTGCCCAAATCGCCGACATCGCCTGGCAGGCTACGTCGCGGATCTTCCTGATGGTGATGACGGGAGCCGTGATCGGCGCAGCACTGGGGATTGCCTCGGTGCGCTATGTTGAGACGCTGCTGTATGGCGTGAAAGCGAGTGACCCAGTGATGCTTACTGGTCCAGCACTCGTCTTGTCGGCAATAGCTCTGCTGTCTGCGTTGCCGGTCATAGTGCGTGCCTCGCGCATCGATCCGAAGATCATGTTCCGAGCAGAATGACACAATGCGCGAACGGAATAGCTCACTCGCGATCGATCGGTAGCCGGGTTCTCGCCACCCATTCGGTCCAGCATGATCGAGTTTCGTAACCGGCTCGAATGCGTCGAAACGGTTGCCCATCACTTGCTCCAACTGACCTCGTCTTCCGGCAGAAGCACGACCTGCCTTGCGCTTTCCATCGTCCTGGGAAAGAGCACTTCAGCATAGTCGCCGCGAGCCTGCCGGCGCGTCACCCGAACCGTCGCCAACGCTTGCGTCTGCCTATCTCGCGGAAGCTCCTGCAGAATGATCGCTAATTGTGTGCCAAAAGGGTAGAAGAGCAAATGTCCATTGATTCGGATGGGCGATAAGAGGCTTACCGAATCATCCTTGAATGTGACACAGACGAAGTTGTCTCCATGCCCGGCACACGCCTGATTGCCTTGTGCTTCCATGAGCCTGGTTGCGGCTTCCAGATCATCCAAATGCGCCGCTCCCAAGAGCATCGCATTTCGCTTCGAACCCCCTGCGGGGATGCTTTCGAAGAAAAGCCTGATAAGTGGCGCCGCGACAAAACTCTCCGGGAGACGGGGATAAAGATTGCTTTCCCTACCCGCTAATTCGTTTTGTTCCCGGTGGCCCGAAGCAGACCGGCGTAGAGCCACGCCCCGCTCGGCGACGGAAACCACCTGATAGAAGGCATACAAGAATTGCCGCCCCCGTGTCGCGCTCTGTGCGACTGCCTCGGGGGATGCAAGCATCTCCTCGATCTTGATTTCCATGCCCGGTGCAAGATCCACGAAGCCCTCGGCGGTGGCAGAGAAAAAAAAGGACTGGACTTCGCTCGCAGGGAGAGGAATCGCCGCAGCGAATGCTCGTTGAAGCGAAAAGACGGTCATCCCTGGCGGGAAACAACCATGTTGCTGCATGCGTGCCAACCCCTCCAGGAACAGTTTCCATTGCTCATCCGTGTCGACCTTGCCACCGCGAAGGTTCCATCCCTGCACACTCAAGCTCTTGATCGTCCAGTGATTCGAATCGGCCGGATCGCCAGGACGCAGGGAGAAGACGCTGCCCTCGATCACACAGCCCGGACCAAGCTCGGGTTGCTTTTCCTGCCTGGCGCTCGGAAGAATGACGTTCGCAGTCTGGAAGTCGCCGTCCACACGAGTGGAAGCCAAAGCGGGCACCAGCAGGGGATAGCCCGCGTTGTCTTCGACGGTGTAGTTGCCGTGCCCCGAGGGTTTTCGATGGAGGCAGCCAGACAAACACAACAGCAATAACGGAATAAGAGCGGCCGAGATTCCGTTATATCTCAAAATCATCAGAGAGTTCCCTCTATTGGTAGCCAAGCCGGCTAGTGTGGTGAGTGTTAGTTCGTTCCACAAATTTGTCATCTCGACCGTAGCGTAGCGGAGTGGAGAGACCTGCTGTTTGCTTATTTGCAGCAGATCCAATGCGGAGATCTACCGCAGCGACCGAACGCCTCACCACGCTGGTAGACACTCTACGCGCTTTGGGAGTAGAGTGCCTACATCTATTATGATCGGTCGGAACCGCTACAAAAACAGAGTGGAGCTGCTCCAGGGAACGCTGGACATGCTCATATTGCGCACGTTGCAGTGGGGGCCGCAGCATGGCTATGGCATTGTGCAGGCACTCCGGGTGAACTCAGGGGAAGTGCTACAGGTAGAGACCGGCTCCCTCTACCCCGCGCTGCATCGGTTGGAACGGCAGGGTTGGGTGCGTGCGGAGTGGAAACAGACGGAGAGCAATCAGCGCGCAAAGTATTACCGCATCACCGCGGCTGGAAAAAAGCAACTGACCACCGACCGGACACGCTGGGAACAAATGGTGGCGGCCGTGGCCGCAATCATGCATGGTGAGCCGGAAAGAAGCGACGCATGAAGCGCCTCTGGAATCCCTTCGATCGGCGCAAGAACGAGCTTGAGGAGGAACTCCGGGCTCATCTGCAGATGGCCATCGCAGACCGAAGGGATCGCGGAGAATCCGCCGAGGATGCTCGCAGCGGAGCCCTGCGGGAGCTGGGAAATCTCGCGTTGGTAAGTGATGTGACACGCGAGACGTGGGGCTGGCTATGGCTGGAGCGACTGGCGCCGGATTTGCAGTACGCACTGCGGCAATTACGGAAGGCGCCGGGTTACGCGATTACAGCCATCGGGACGCTGGCCCTCGGCCTGGGTGCAACCATTGCCATGTTCACCGTCGTCGATCGCGTCTTGCTGCGCCCACTGCCCTACCAGCGTGCGCAAGAGCTGGTGGAAATCAAAGAGGCCGGCAACAAAGGCGTTGTGGATTGGGGAGCGCCGTTTCTCGATATCGAGCAATGGCAGCAGCGGAACCACAACCTGCGAGAAATAGCGTACTACGAGCTTGCGAACGGCCTGGGCCATCTTGAGTTTCTGGAGGGCAACAACGGCGCGACACAAGTGAGTGCTCCGCATATCAGCGGCAACCTGATGCCGATGCTCGGCGTGCATCCTGCACTCGGCCGGGGCTTCAGCGAGGCTCCCAAAAGCGGAGCGGTGCGCGCAGAAGATGAGCACACCGTCCTCTTGAGCGATTCCATCTGGCGCGACGTCTATGGCGCGGACCCCGCCATCCTGGGCAATGTAGTGAGGCTCAGCGGACAACCGTACACCGTGATTGGTGTGATGCCGCGCGGGTTTTCATTCCCCTTCAGTGTCGGTCATCCACTAGTGTGGCGGCCGGTGGTCCTGGGAGACACGGACAAAGTTCGGACCAGGCGCGGGAATCCAAATTACGAGGCCCTGGGTAGATTGCGAGCCGGGGTCAGCCCGAAGATGGCAGAGGCTGAACTGAAAGTCATCCAGGCAGACGTGGACAAGGCCTACACCGATCCCTATGACCGTGACCAGGTAAAGTCCATCCAGGTGCAGAGGTATGGCGACTCGCTAGTGGATGCTGATTTGCGCAAGTCGCTGTTGGCTCTGTTCGGTGCATCGGGCGTGCTGTGGCTGATCTCCTGCGTGAATGTCACTAGCTTGATGCTCGCGCGGGCCGGCGCGCGGCGGCGTGAGATCGCGGTGCGGGGCGCATTGGGAGCACGCCGGTGGCGCATCGTGCAGCAGATGTTGATGGAGGGGTTGGTGCTCAGCGGGTGCGCCTCGCTGTTAGGCATCGGCTTGGCCATGCTCACGCTGAAGGGCTTTGAGTACGCATTGAAAACCCAGTTTCATCTGTACACCAGGATGACACCGAGCCTGCTGGTGATCAGCGCGCTCCTCGGCTTAACCGCCGCCAGCGCATGGATCTCTTGCCTGTGGCCTGCGGTTGTGGCTGCACATGCCGCCATCGAACCGGCATTGCGCCAGGGCGGCGCGCAGAGTGGCGGGGCTCAAGGTCAGTACCGAACGCGCTCCCTGCTCGTGGTGCTTCAAATCGCGATGTCGCTGACTCTACTGGTTGGCTGCGGTCTGCTGCTGCGCACCATCTACGCTTTGCGCCATGTTCCCTTAGGATTCCGTACCGACCACGTGATGGTGGCCAACATGAGCATCCCAGCCTACAAGTACGCGGGGGTAGATATTCAGCGAGCTCTCTACCAACCGCTACTGGAGCGGGTGCAGCATCTGCCGGGTGTGCAGAGTGCGGCGCTGATGACCGAGGTGCCGCTGGGTAAAACCTTCAATATGATCTTTACCTTCGGTCTCGATGGTAAGAGCGCGGCTGACGTGCGCCGGCGCGATATGCGTTCCCAATTTCGAGCGGTGAGCCCGGATATGCAAAAGGTCTTCGGCTTCCGGATGTTGAAAGGAAGATTTTTCAACCAGGGTGATACGGCGACCACGCAAGCAGTAGTGGTGGTGAATCGGGCTTTTGCCAAGGAGTATGAAGGCGAGGACGCGGATCCGGCGAAGATGTTGGGCCAGATCTTGCTGAGCTATGACAAGAATCGACGGGCTGCGGTGATTGGTGTGCTTGACGATGAGCGTCAGGTATCCGTGGCTGAGCAGTCGCAGCCGGAGATCGAGGTCTGCCTGCCGCAGATCACGCCGGATCCGGATAGCATGTTCTACAAGGGCGCGGAAAATATGGCGATGGATCTCGCGGTGCGCACAGAGCGCGATCCCGCTTCGATTGTGCCCGAACTGCGCGCCATCATGCGTGCAGCAAGCCCCGAGCTGATGAACAGCAGCTTTTCCACTATGGACCAGGTGGTCGAAGACTCCTATGGCAGCCAGCAGCTGGCCGCGCGGCTGTTGGAGATTTTTGGTGGAGCGGCCTTGCTGCTGTGTGTCTCCGGCATCTATGGATTGCTGGCGTACCTGGTGACCCAGCGAACCCGTGAGATGGGCGTGCGGATTGCCCTGGGGGCGCAGCGCAGCCAGGTGATCTGGTTGGTCATGCGGCAGGCGGTGTGGATGCTGCTCATTGGCGGCGGCGCCGGCTTGATGCTGGCTTATCTGTCAACCCTGGTGCTGCGCACATTCCTCTACGGAGTCAGGCCTCACGACCCATGGACAATGGGGACGGTCACCCTGCTGCTCTTGTGTAGCGGGCTGGCAGCCGCCTACTTCCCGGCCCGAAGGGCCGCTAAGGTAGATCCGATGCGGGCCCTGCGGACAGAGTGAGTCATCGCAGATCACTGAGGCTCGGCGTAAACGCTTTTAACAAAGCCGGCAGCGTTGGTATTCGGCCAGTCGGGATGTTGCGCCTTGAGCTCGGCGGTGATCTGCTTCCCGGCGTCCTCGGCGGAAAGACCCTGACCCTTAAGCGCCAGCGTACGGGTACGAATTTCCGAGATAAGACTGCGCTCCGCCGCTACCAGCGTGCCATCGCCGGGAGCACTGTGATCGGGCAGCACATGCGCGGCGTTCAGGGCCTCTACCTTGTCCAGCACCGCCAGCCAGGTCGCGGGCGTCCCGCCGTCGCCAAAGATATTGGGCATGGTCTTGTTCTGCACCACGTCGCCTGAAACCAGGGTGCGGTCCGGGTCGACAAAGATCAGCTCGTCGCCCTTGGTGTGGGCTCCGCCGAACCACAGCAGCCGCACCGTGACACCGCCGCCCAGGTCGACGGTCGCTTCCTGGCCGAACGTCACATCGGGCGGGCGCAACACTACCCCCGAGAGCAACTCCTTATTCTGCGCCGACCGGCTGCTGAACATGTCGATCATCTCCTGCCCATGCTTCTGCATCTCCTGTTGCTGCACTGCGTCGCGGATGAGGATGGTCCCGGCAGGAAAACCGGGCTCCCCCGCCGCGTGCTCGGGGTGAAAGTGCGTGGTGGTAAGGAAGAGCTTGGCGTTGTTGGGCGCAAGTTTCGCCGCCACACGCGCGGCGGTGGCCCCATTCTTCGGGCCCAGACCCGTATCCACCACTAAGGTGGAGCGGCTACCAACGATGATGGCGATGTTTGGGAAACCCATGATCGCCCACACGTGGTCGGAAATCTTGGTCGCGTCTTCGCCGACCATCGGCTGGCTCATCTGCGCCCATCCATTGGCGGTGAGTAGCACGACTAGCGTCGTTAGTTTGGAAAGTGATTTCATGGCGTCCTCGTCTGAACCCGCAGTGATCAAACCATGACCAATATATTCCCATCCCATGACGCGGTTCATTCGCTCTACGGGCATCTACTCGAACAGGGGTAACGCCAAACAGCAAGCTGTGCACAAACCGTCTTCTGGTCTATGGGCGCGATGGAACGGAAAACTAGCTGAACGATGCCGCTGCTAGTCTGAATCCGCATACAGCTTCACCAGATCTGTCAGGAAATCCCGGCCGACAAATACGGAGCGCACGCTTCGACGTTCGTTGAGCCCGTGCACTCCATTGCCATCAGGATCAATCCAACCGCCGGGTACGCCATAGACAGGAATGCCGATCGCCTCCAGAAAAATCCCGTCGGTGGCTCCGGTCGACATCGAAGGAACCAACGGCACGCCAGGGTAATATTTCGCGACTAACTCTTCGGCCGGACCGATTATTTTCGGATCGAGTGGTGGCGGCACGGCAACAGGACGGACTGGCGGAACTGAAGTGACCTTGACCGCGGGATCGCCGATCGCCGCCACCAGAGCAGCCTGTGTCCCCTCCACAGTTTCCCCGGGGAAGATACGGCAATTCACATTGGCTGCAGCGCGCTGGGGCAACGCATTATTCGCGTGGCCCCCTTCCAGGAGAGTCGCGACACAAGTGGTGCGGAGCATGCTGTGATAGCTGCGGTCCTTCGAGACGGTCGCCTCTGCGGCCACGTCGTTAGGGTTCAGCGATAGGGCTACCATCGCATGACCCAACTCGTCCCCGCGTGCCGCGCCCGCCTTGGCAAAAAAGACCCTTGTCGTTTCGGAGAACTTCACCGAAAATTCGTGATCGCGCACTTTCAAGAGCGCGTCACTGAGCTCATAGATCGCGTTGTCGCGAATTGGGATCGAACTGTGGCCGCCTGCGTTGACGGTCTCCAGTCTGTAATTCTGCACTGCCTTCTCGCCGACCTGGATCGACTGCACCACCAGCTTGCCGTGGCCGTCGGTACGCCCACCGCCACCCTCATTCAACGCGAAAGCCGCAGAAATCAATTCAGGCCGATTCTTCGCCAGCCACTCCGCGCCGTTGAAGGCGTAACTGGTCTCCTCGCCGCAGGTCAGCGCCAACTTGATCGTGCGCTTGGGCCGGTAGCCGCTTTCCTTGAAACGCATCAATACATCCACCCAGGCCGCGTCCATCGCCTTCATGTCACTGGTTCCGCGACCATAGAAATAACCGTTTTCCTCGATGAACGTGAACGGATCGCGGGTCCAATCGTCTCGCTTGGCCTCGACCACGTCGAGGTGGCCAAGCAGCAACATAGGCTTCGCAGTCTTCGAGGTTCCCTGCAGGATGGCGACTAGCCCGCCCTCCTTGGGATGGTCGGGCACAGAAAACAACGTTATCTCTTCATCGGCATAACCCGCCGCCTTCAGATGCACCGCAATCCGCTCCGCCGCCAATGTACAGCTGCCCGCTGAAACCGTAGTGTTGGTCTCCACCAGTTCTTTGTAAAGCGCGAGGAAGGTAACCTGGTCGGGGCGGAGCGCCGTCATCGGCGCCTCTTGTGCGATGGCCGCCGCCTGCATCGCGATCGCCAGGACGGTCGCACCGAAGACTCGCTTGAGCATCATGAAAGCTTATCTTACGACTAAAGGCAAACGCCATCCATCTACACCCAGCTGGTTGCCGAAACGCGTCGCGAAGGAAGTAGGGTAAGGGTTGCGATTCAATCTGCGCTTAGCCTGGGGCTGGGCATCTGCGCGATGCAAACCTGACTTTATGGCTGCTCAGGTAGTAACGCTGCTGCTTTGTCAAACGTACAATTAAGAGAATGAATCGACGTGATTTCGTCTCCAAAGCCTTTGGCGCGGCGGTCGTGGGCTCTCAAAGGGGTCATACGCTGCTCGCAGTTGCTCCGGCGAACCATGACGCCAAATGGCTTCTCACCTCTGACACGATTCGAGCCAGCCTTACTCCCGATGGAACCATTCGCTCTATCGAGGTGAACAGCACAGGCACATGGGAACAAGTCGATTTTTGCCGCGAGCCATTCGCCGGGCCCGCATGGGCCGATGCTAAGCTCCAAAGCGTCTCCGGCTCCCAGACGACGTTCGCAGCCACGGCCGATGGCATACGCTATTCGCTGCACTACAAGCTGGAGGGTGGCCAGTTGGCAATCGTGGCCGGCTTGAAGAACGAACGCGATTCCCCCTACACACCAAAGGCGGCCCGGCTAGTGCTGGGGATCAACTGCGAAATGCTGTCCTATCCAACCTGGAACGAACGCTACTTCCCTACCCTCCTGCGCTGCGAAAAAACCCATTTCTGGGGATATTTCATGACTCCCCGCGGCCGCATCCTAACCATAGGATCACCGGACCCGGTTGCGTCCTATACCATGCAATATGAGAAATCGAGTTGGGGCGACGGCGGCCACCTGATCAACACCTGCAGTCTCGACCTGATGCACGCCCTACCCTTGCCCCCCCGCCATCCACAGCACCTGGTTTCACTGAAAGCAGGGGAGCAGCGGACCTGGACGATCTATATACAGCCGCTGCAATCACTGGAGCAGATCAAGCCCTCTTTGGCAGCCTCTCTTTCGGCTCCGATGATAGACGCCGATCGCTATACCCTGGCCGCCGGTGAGAGCAGCCATGTCACCGTCTGGGCAAAGCGGCCAGTGACGGTAACGGTCGCCGCTGAAGATGGCAGCAGCACTCAGTTGGTAATGCGTTCGGCGGCGAATCACAAATGGACGGCCACGTTTGCACCTCAGGGCGGCCCCGGGCTCTACAAGCTCACGGTAGCTCAATCCGACGGCCGCGTGAGCGAAGCATGCATCTCTGTTCGCCAGTCCTGGTCATGGTATCTGCGCCGGGCACGCGAGGCGACCCTGGTCGATAAGCAATATGCATCCAGCCATCTGGAACAATGGCTTGGTTTGGAAACCGCCGTTCTGGCCCGGCGGTATCTGCCGGATCCGTCGCTGGATACGCAAACCGATCAGCGGCTAAAGGAGATTCTTGCCCTGCAATGGGATCTCAACACCAAACGGCCGACAAACATGCCTGAAATTCGGTTTCTTATAAACACCGCCCAGATGGGCGGGGTCGTCGCCTACCGATACCTGTCGGATCAGGATCTGTATTGGCTTGAGCTGGCCAGTGGCTTCGCCGACTATGTCGTCTCCAGGCAGGACCCGGATGGAAACTATCACAATTACACTACAGTGGCGTACCCGGTGAAGTCGGTGATGACGGTGATGGCGGTGGAAAAGGCTGTGTCTGCAAAAGATCCGCGCTGGACCGCGGCCTACAACCGCCATTACGATTCAGCCCGCAAGGCCATGGATTTTCTCGTCCGCGCAAAAGACAATCTCACCACCGAAGGACAGAACACCTTTGAGGATGGCATGATCAGTTGCGCCGGCATGCAGCTTGGATTATTCGCCCTATTGCAGACCGACCCCGAACAGCGTCGTCGATACGCCGAAGCGGCGCGGAACATGATGCTAGCCCATCGTTGCCTGGAACAATTACTGATCCCTGACTCCCGGATGAACGGAGCGACGCTGCGTTTCTGGGAGGCTCAATACGATGTGTTGATGGGCGGCTCCCTGAACATGATGAACTCGCCCCACGGCTGGAGCGCCTGGTTGATCCCCGGCCTCTGGTACCAGTACCTGCTGACGGGGCAAGAGGAATGGCTGCAAAGGGCCATGAACGCCCTGGGGAGCTGTGCCCAGTTGATCGATAGCCGAACCGGCCAGTTGCGTTGGGGCTTCGTCCCCGATCCTTACCGCGAGGTCAGCATGCTGGTGCCCGATGCCAACCGCCCGGGAAGAGGAAAGCGTGTGGACGCGATTATCGGGGAGCAGTATGTGCCCATGATTGCTTCTTTTCATTATCCGGAGCACGAGCCGGTCTTCGGCAACGGATGGAATTCCGGCTGGTGCTGCTGTAACGACGTGCATGAAGTTTTTACTTCGCTGTCTGAGGTAGCCCTGACCTCCGCCTATGTCTTAGAGCGGGCCAATGGCGAGCTGGTGGTATGGAATTGCACCGCCACGCGAGACCGCGCCGGCGTGATCGACATTCAACCAGCGGAGGAGATCGTCAGCCGCGTTCACCTGAACCTGCGCGGACCGCGCCAGGTTCAGGCAACCTTCGCCAACGCCCATCGAGTGAGTACCCGGGCCGAAGGCTTGCAGTGGATCGGCCCGGGGGGAACGCCGGAACTCTTCAGTAGTACAGCTTAAGAGCGAGCTGCAGTATGCGGGGATTGCTGCGCGAGGAAGTGATGGCGCTGAAGCCCTGCGAGTTGAGGAAGTTGAGATTCGCGCTCGGATTCGCGAACGAATGCCAGTTAGGAAGATTGAAGGCCTCAGCACGAAATTCCAGTTTGATGGCTTCGTGGATGGGAAACTGCTTGAAGAGCGACATGTCGAGGTTTTGGAAGCCTGGACCCCGCACCGGATTTGTACCACCGCCAAGCGGCGAATAATCGGCTTGACCGGCCTGGGTAGCCACCGGCGGATTGGCGAATGCCGCCGGGTTGAGCCACTGCGTCACGTCGTGTTTGCCCCCGTAGACATTGGCCCCGGGCACAATGTCGGCATAGCAGTCGAACCCAGCGGTGGTGGCAACTGGACAGAGAATGGTGAATGGCTGCCCCGTCTGGTGGGAGAAGATGAAGTTTGTCACCCACCCGCCGATGAAGGCGTCCGTGACCCCATTGACCTGGTTCAGGTAAGCTTTCGATCTGCCAAACGGAAGATAATACGTTCCCGAAGCATGGACGACCTGCGCTGTGTCCGCGGCGCACAGCCCGTAGTCCCCTTGCTTACCAAAACCAGGGAGCCACTCCGCCCGGTAGGGGGTAAAGGTAAAATTATAGAATGGGCCGCCGTAGGCGGCCGAATTCGCGCCTTCGACTGAGCGCGCATCGCTCAGGCACTTGGAGAATGTGTAGTTGGCCAGCAGGGTTAGGCCGATGCTGAGTTGGTGTTCATAAACGGCCCGGAAAGAATTGTAGTTGCTGGAGCTGGTCGGGCTTAGATATTGCGGTTCCACCCCGAGGCTTGGAAACGGGACGTGGCCGGGGACGGTGGGGTCATAGATGCTTTCCCCTGGAGGTATGATCGCGGAAGGCGAATTCTGGCTGCTCTGGGTGTCCAGGTGCCTTCCCAGGGTACCCAGATAGCCTAATGAAAACACGTCATGCGAAGTGAACTGGTCCTGAAACGTCAGGTTGAATGTTTGTTGATAGGGAGTATTGAAGTTATATTGCCGCCCGTATAGGTAGAGACCCGCGCCGTTGACCAACGCTGGATTTTCAAGATTCTGCGCTGTCAGGGCATTTTCCAGCGTGGCTGTTTGTCCGGGTGCCGCCTCCAGCGGAGTTTGCGAATTTGCCGCGAAGTAATTCAGCGTATAAGTGAACGGATAGTTGTTGCCGATGTTATAGCCGAAGCCGGTATTGTCTAATGCCCCATAAGTGATTCCGTAACCCCCTCGAACCACAACCTGGTTCGTAACACGGTAGGCGAAACCCAGCCGCGGAGCGAAGTTGTAATTCTGGGCGTTGCCGGTGGCATTGTTCGGGGTGCAGACGATGGCAATATTGTAAGAAGCGAACAGGGCATCGAAGGTGGCCGACCTTGGAGTGGAACAAGTCCGGTTAGGAATGTAGTAGGTTCCCGAATCTCCCGCGCCCCCGCCGGTCTCAATGAAGTTAGCCTGCCTGCCATGAACTTCCTGATAAGGCGTGTAGTGATCCCAGCGCAAACCGAGGTTCAGGGTAAGCCGGGAAGATGCCTTCCAATCGTCCTGGAAATAGGCTCCCATGTAGTAGCGCTGGTCGCTGACTTGTGTGGTATTGGAGAATCCATAACTCGATAAGCCGCCTAGATTATCGATCCCGCCGGGGACTGTCGAAGTGCTGGGCACCAGCAATAGATCGGCGACCCCGGCATAACCGGTACTCTGATTTGGGATATCAGAGTATTGGCCGCTGAAAGAGAAGGTTCCCCTGCCGTACGGCGCCTGCACAATCGGTGAATAGAAATTATCTATCTGGAAGCCCGTTTTGAAAGCGTGTGCGCGGTAGATCTTGGTCACATTGTCCATGATCTCCACCGTGCGTACGGTATTCAGAGTGGGCATGTAGCCGGAAGCTCCCAGGCCGGAAAATGATCCGACGGATATGGGCGGCAGGCCGCCATTTCCGGGAATCTGCGGCACGCCGCCAATGCCAAATTGCGCCGGAATGCCAGTGGTATTGCCGTAGGCTCCGGCAAGCCGTTCCACCGTGTGCAGGTATCCAGCGTGGAATTCGTTCGTCAGGCTGGGCGTAAACACGTGCGTGTACCCGAGAACAATCGCGTACCGTGGACCCTGTTCCGGACCGTCCCCATAGAGCTGCCCCTCGGCAATACCAGGCAGATAGGGCGGAACAAAGATGGTTTCGTTGCTGTAGTTATAGACCCCGAAGAGGATGTCCTTGCTGCTGATGTTCTCGTCTATGCGCACGTCGTACTGATTGATGTTGTTGGTCCCGGCGGCAAACTGGAAATAGTTGGGGAAGCTCGTCTTGCCCGCAGTAGGGTTGGGATACAAGGAAAGCAGCTTGACCGCGTTGGGATCGAGTCGTGCCTGGGGCAGCACATTGAGATATTGCGTCTGTCCGGTAAAGTTTGTTACTCCGGCGAGGCTGCCACCGGTGTAGAACGGATCACGCACATAGACGGAGCTGGCTGAGTTGTTGGCCAAACCGGTAATGGGATCGACTGCGCCGGCGGCTACCATGCGGGTGGTTGCGGGATCGAGGAATGTCGCCAGCGGGAATTGCCGCCCAAGCGCGTCGGTTTTGGTGCCTCCCACCAGGCCGAAGAAATCCTGAAAATTGGTGAAGTTGCTGCTATGCATAGCGGCCGTGGGAACGCTGGACGTGCTGGCCGAAGGCGTATCGATCCGCGTGCCTTGATAATCGAAAAAGAAAAACGTCTTGTTCTTGCCGTTATAGAGCTTCGGTATGTAGACAGGACCGCCCACCGTGCCGCCGAATTGGTTCTGATGATAGGCGGGACGTGGCGTGCCGGATTGGTTCGCGAAGTAATCGTTGGCATTGAACACCGTATTGCGAACGTACTCCCAAAGGTCTCCATGCAAGGAATTGCTGCCCGACTTGATCGCAGCATTCACGATCCCGCCCGTGGAATGGCCGAATTCTGCGCTGAAGTTGCCTGACTGTAATTTGAATTCCTGAATGGCATCCGGCGGTGGCACGATCGCCGTATAGCCGTTGTTCCCGCTCGCTCCCAAGATGCTACCGCCGCCGTAAATCTCGACGTTGTCGTCAATGCCGTTGAGACGAAAATCGTTCTGCGTCCAATCGACTCCGGAAACATTGAACTCGGCGTTACTCGCGCTTCCGGTCGTGCTCGTACCGGCCGCCAGCAATCCCAGCGTGGTCCAGTCCCTGCTTTGTAGCGGAAGGTTGTTGACCTGCTCCTCGGTCACCGTCTGGCCGACCGATGCATCGGCCGTCTGCAGCAGGGGCGCCCCCTCGCTGACGGTCACCTGTTGACCGACCGCGCCCACGGCAAGCTTGACATCGATAGTCAAGTTGTCCTGGATGTGGGCCTGAATGTCCTTACTGATGAACTGCTTGAATCCGGGAGCCTCCGCGGTCAAGGTGTAGGAACCGGGATTTACCGCTTCGAAAATGTAATCGCCCGTCGCACCGGAGCGCACCGTCTGCGGTACTCCGGTGGAGTCGTTGGTGATAGTCACGGAAGCACCCGTAATCACTGCGCCGGTGGCGTCTGTCACGCGACCAGTGACGCGCCCCGTGGCCACCTGGGCCGAGAGGTAAGAGAGGGATACTGCTGGCAGCAAACTGCAGACGATCAGGGCCAGGATATGGGATAGCCTGATTACTTTCATGTACGCCTCCTCGGTAGAACCGCAATCACTTCATGGAAAAGCTGTTTTCTTGCGACCCAACTTACGGGGCTTGCCTGGTTTCTCTTTCCTGGAATGTCTCGATGGATGGCCCGTAATTACGCTATCAAAATACCGCTGGTATACCAAGCAATTTGTGACGAGAACCCAACCGCTCTCGGCTGCGACCAATTATCTGCTGCTTTAGGAGATGCGAACCTCGATCCACTCCAACGGCTTCCCTGCCGAATCCCGCTCGCTAGCGATGACCCTCAGAAATCCATCTTCCACCGAAGCTTTGCCTGGCACTGCACTGGTTCCAAGATAGTGGCTAACGATGTCGGCTTGCTTTCCTTGCCGGCGGCGGATGGAAATCTCCCCAGCGCCATACGACACAATCGCCAGCTTGCCGCTGCGCGTTATATCTTCGCTGTCCTGGGAAGCAACTACGACCGGCACAGGAGCGCGAACCACATCTTGAATACGAGGGTCGGTGGGCTGGGACGCAAGCGGATTTTCCTCCCCTGCGGACAGGAGGTCGAAACGCCAGCAGCACCAAATTCCCTTGCTCGATCCTCGCCCATGAGCGGGCGTGCGCACCGCGCGTCGGCGCTTCGGAGACAGAGCCGAACGGCAATACTTCGAAGGTATTCGTGGGCCGCAACACTTTGGCCAGCCCGTTGTACTTTGCCACCAGTTCGGGCGTGCTCCCCTCTCCTTGTTCGTCGGCCTGGAAATCGTTCAGCGAGCCGATCGTCCCCATGGCGGTCGAATCGAACCAGATATTGGGCGCGCTGGCCCAGTCGTAGCCGGAAGAGCCATAGGTGGGAATTCCCAACGGTCCCAGCAAACTGCTGAAATAGAGGCGGCGGTTCGCTTCCAGATCGTATTCCCCGGCAGCCAGAAAGAGATCGTCGGTACTGTGCAAGTCGAAATAATCGAGGAACAGTGGCGAGAGCTGGTAGTACATCACCACCAGGTCTGGATTTTCTTCCCGCATTGCCTTGATGACGACCGAGAGGCCCTTCCACATCAATCGTTCCCCGGTCCAGTTTCTGTCTTGCGGCGCGGCAATCCCAACTGCCGGCAGCTCATAGCCAAAGTCGAACTTGAACAGGTCTGGTTTGTACCGGCGCATGAATTGACGAACCAGGCCGGTGAGAACCCGCTCCACATCCGGCTGGGTGAAATCGAGGAGATAATAATGCGCGCCGCCAAAATTGCCCGCCAGGTAGGGCTTTCCGTCTGGCTGCTTCAGCACATTATCCAGGGTTAAACCAATATCCGACGGCCGTTCGCAGCGCATCAGCGCAGCCCATATGCCAATCCGGTAGCCATCGGCTCGCAGCTGATCGAGGAATTGCTCAAAGTGCGGAAGCCTGCTC
The DNA here is from genome assembly GCA_963788515.1 of uncultured Acidobacteriaceae bacterium. Taxonomy (GTDB): domain Bacteria; phylum Acidobacteriota; class Terriglobia; order Terriglobales; family Acidobacteriaceae; genus PALSA-350. The sequence goes on along the minus strand of CAWBGZ010000008.1, from coordinate 253,481 downwards.
TGAGAGTGAACCAGAGTGCCGTAGGCTTCTTCCCATTTGTCGTCGATGGAAAACAAACCAGCTTGCATCCCGGAGGCTTTGAGCTCGCGATAAATTTCTGTAAGGAAAGCCTCGTCCAAATGGTCACCCGCTCGATTGCGGTCCACTTGTGACCCCCAGGTACAAAACTGAGGGGTGAGCGCCACGGCTGTCTTGCGCGCCGAGTTCTGCCGCCTGTGGATCATTCCAGATTCAACCAGGCCTTGATAGTAGGCAGCGATCGCCTGGCGATCATCGGGAGCCACCGACCATAGTAGAGTCGCGCCGAGTTGCAGGCTGCCGGGCCCGCGCATATGCTTCCACAGATCACTGCGGTAATCGATCCAGGGACTGCAACTGTCCTGAAGTATTTGCAAAAAAAGGTCTCCGGCTGGCAGATCGGCCAAGCCGCAAGCGAACGTTTCCGATCGATGCGTGGTGTATAGATTGCGTGCTCCGCTCGATCCATCCACGCTAAATCCGCAGAAATAGTGAACCGGCAGCCCCCACTGTTGGGTCAGGCCTGGAATAAAGCTCCCGCGCCCCAGCCAGACACTCTCATTCAAATGGGTCTCATCTCGAAGAATCGGACTGACCCCCGGCCCTTCACTGATGCCTGGCACCACGAGGTAGGAGGCATGGAGCGACGGCCTACTGTCTGTTCCCGTGACGCTGGTGAAGTAGTGCAGGCTGACGACGTCCTCCTCCGACGAGGTTTGGTAAATCACCTTATCGGTCCAGATGTGAAGCGTGTCAAAACGCCAGGAGGTAGTCAGTTGCGCCCCGCCATTCACCCCATCGTAAGTAAAGGTCACTCGGCCGGGCTCGATACGAGGCTTGCCAGCCTTGCCTGCTTTACACTGCCGACGCGAAGGATCCCCGGCAGGGGCTACCACTACGGCGGGCTGAAGGTTTCCACTCACGATCAGACGATGGTCGGAATCCCACAGACGAAATGTATCGTCAGCCTCTCCATACTCCCAGGAATAGTTCTCGCCTTTGACGCGTATAAATCCTTCGACACGCGAAATCGCCGCGGCGGCAACGGCGCCTGGCAAGCTCTTTGCCGCTCTGGCAAGCACAGCGCCGGTGGAAAGCTGCACGAACGTTCGTCGGTTCAACATGCTCACTCTGCGTCCTCGAAAAGTCTATGGACAAGCTTAACCGGCGATGGAAGCCGGATGGACTCACTGAGCGGACAAACCTGCAAAGAATTCCCAGGGGCCTGTCCTCCATCACCCGGCTATACTGGTCAACAAAACCCGAATGCAGTCACGTCTTGCTCTGCTGTGGATCATCACCGTCTTCTCTTCGGCTAATCTTTTTGCCGCACCGGTCAAACTGCTGGTTAAGAACGCACGCCTGTTCACCATGGCGCCGCAGCAGCGCGATCCATTCACCGGTTATCTGACCGTTGCCGAGAATGGAACCATCCTTACAGTAGCCAAAGGCGATCCGCCCACAAACCTGAAGGCGGTCAAAGTTCTCGACGCGCATGGAGATTGGATCATTCCAGGGTTTATTTCCGCCCACAGCCATCTTTGGCAGGCCGCCTATCGTGGCCTCGCAGCGGACCAAACGCTCCTTGCCTGGATCAACGATATTTACAACCGGAGAGCGCAGAAATCTCCGCCGGAAGACTTCTACTGGTTCTGCCTCCTGGGGTCGCTTGACCATCTGCAGCGCGGAATTACCGCGGCCTATGACTTCAACTACAGCCGAACGAACCAGCCGGGCAGCCCTTTTGATGAAGCGCAATTTCGCGCCGAGTTCAAGTCGGGCATCCGATTTGTCCACGGCTATGAGCCTGGTTGGATGGCGTCCGGGGTCACCATCAGCCAGGAGCGCGACCGGCTCAAGCGGTTCCTCGAGTGGACCAAGGCGCAGCCGCAGTCCTCTGCCTTTCTGAGCGTGATGATCAATGGCGACACCGCCTTCAACAACACTTACCAGCAAGCAGTGATGGAGAAGGCGCTCATGGATGAGTTTCACCTGCTCAACCAGAGCCACTACCTGGAGCCCCCAGAGGCAAAAACACAGGCCGAAGAGCGGGCCAAATTTTCCTGGTTTGTCGACAGCGGTTTGCTTTCCAACCAACTCATCTTTGGCCATTTTATCCACCCCGACGAGACGATCCTGCAGCAGACCGCCAAGGCCGGGGTGGCGGTGACGTGGAACCCGCTGTCCAACGGCCGCATGGCCTCTGGAGTTGCCGACATCCCCACCTATCTCAAGCTGGGCATCCGCGTCGGCATGGGAATCGATGGAGAGGCCAGCGGCGATCTCGCCGACCCGTTTGAGAATATGCGCGCGGGGCTCTACGCAGTGCGTGACAAATATGGAGACGCCACCGTTCTCAGTCCCTACCAGGTGCTGTGGCTGCACACCATGGGAAGCGCGGACGTACTCGGCGTAAAAGGCACGTTGGGCAGCCTGGAAACAGGCAAGTTCGCCGACTTTGTCATGATCGATCCCATGCGCCTGGGCGCCGTGCTGGAAGATCCCTACGCAAATCTTGTTCTGGTCACTGGGGAACGCGATATTGACCGGGTCTACGTGGGAGGCGACCTCAAGGTCGACCACGGTCTTATCCTGCACCAGGATTTAGCCGGGATTGAGAAAGAAGTAAGCCGTCGCGTCGCTATGCATTAACCATGAGGACCTTCGAGTTTCTCCCCGGACCCAAAGCCGGATCATTGGGTAGCCAATCACTCGTGGTTGAGCCTCTAAGGCCCGACGTTTTCCAACGGACTCTAACGCGTCGGGCCCTGCTACAAAAAAGGTTTTATCCCGCAGCCTGGACTACTGTTTCGGAGTGGCCCGGAAGGCATGTAGCTCAGTGCATGCCGGCATCACGCAGCCCTGGCCCGCGATCTCCCCGGCGTCGTTGATCGAATAAGCGCCCAGGAGATGCAGTTTTGAGTTTGCCGGGATGAGAGTGTTGAGATCGTGAATCTTCCCGTCCTTCCACAGGAAAGGGGTCATCCCGTTGGCATCGATCGAGAAGCCCACCACCTCGCCTCGATCGTTGACGGTTCTGCAGCAGCCGGCTATGGTCGCGAAGGCTCCTGGAAGTGTGCCAATGTCGTGCATGCCGGTCGCCCTGGTCCAAAAGAAGGAATGAACGGTGCCATCGGTAAATTGCGACGTCCCGACAACCTGACCCAGGTCGTTGATGCTGGAAGCATTATTAGACGTTGTATTCTTCGCATCCCCGAGTGTCCCCAGATACCGCGGCGTGCCGTCCTTCTCCCACAGCACGGCGTGCAGTCCGGTCACGTTCGCCGGCGGCAGGCCCTGGGTCGTGCACGTACCCGAAGAGCCGACGGCCTGGCCCAGGTCGTTGACGCCCATGCTGAACGCCACCGTGTCTCCCTTGAGTGGAGGGAGCTCGTGAATCGTACCGTTCGGCTCCCACAGGACTGCTTCGAAACGAAAGACCTGGAAAGGCGTTGCCTTCACGCAGGTGGCATCGCGGACGCCATTCTCTGACCACCCTACGACCTGGCCCAGGTTGTTTATCCCAAAAGCGTTGGCATTCCGGCCGCCGGGCAAGGTACGAAGCGCCGTTAATTTGCCATAACGCCAGATCGCTCCCAAACATTGCAGGTGGGTACCGTAGGCACAAAAATCTTCATTGTCCGGATCTTTCTTGGAAGTCTCAGAACCGACCGCGGCCTCGCCATAGAGGTTAGGTCCATCCGCACCGCTGTTCGGTCCGCCGAGCGTGCCGAGGTCGACCAGGGGTCCAGCGCCATACCAAAGGAAGGAGTGCTGCGGGCCGTTGGGAACCAGGTTCGAAGATCCGGCCACCCAACCCGTCTGGTTCATGTCAAAAGATGAAGCATTCGTGCCTTTCCCCAACACGCCGAGATCTCTGACGGAATATTGGGGCAGCGCGCATCCCGGCGCCTGCGCGGCGGGCGCCGCCACCGTTGCCAGGGAAGCTGCCAGGCCCAGGGATAGAGAGCTCAATTTCCATGTGTTGTTCATAACGTCTCCTTTGTCGGTTTCGTAGCCGCGGAATCCCGGGGCTGAGTAGTGGTCGTCTTCTGCACGCGAGCGAGCAGTGAATTCAGGCACGTAAGCGCTGAGCCATCGGCTGCCTGCAACCGATGCAGCTCCCCCGAATTGAGCCATTCCTCTAATTCAGGCTGTTCCAGGTTCGAGATCACACCCGTGTCTTCGAGCGCGATCATTTCCACCTCCGCCGCGCAGCGCGAACACCATGCGCGCCGGGAACTCCGGCCCCGCAGGATCAACAACGAATCGGTTTCGAAGGTGATCCTGGTTTGCTTTGCCATAAAACCTCCTCTGCCGGCTGGACCGAATGTCGGAACGAGAGCAGATTGCTGCTGAGTCGCTTGAAAAGTCCTTCCCATCCGCCTGAAAACTTCTGATAATTTCTCGCAATCATGCAAGTGATGGAAAAGTGAAGACTTGTTGTCCTCCCCTTGAACGAGCCACAACTCGGCATGCGCAGCAGCGCGTGCTAGAATTCGGGCTCAAGTGACCATGAGCGAGAATCAGAGGACCGATGAGCTCTACGAATTCGGCCCTTTTCGGGTTGATCCCGCGAGGGAGACACTACTCAAGGCGGGCGTTGCCGTGCCGCTCACGCCGAAGACGTTTCAGATCCTTCTGGTTCTAGTCCGCCACGGCAAAGAGATAGTCACCAAAGACGACCTGATGAAGACCGTCTGGCCGGACACCTTCGTGGAGGAGGCGAATCTCAGCCGCAACATCTTTATGCTGCGCAAGGCGCTTGGCGAGACCGCGCAGGACCATCGCTACATCGTGACCGTGCCCGGGCGCGGATACCGGCTCGCCGAGAATGTGCACCTGCTCCCGGGCCAGGAGTTCGCCATCGCCGCCGCCACCCACTCCAGGGTGCAGATCGATGTCAAAGAGACCCGGCCGTGGAAGTGGATCGCCCTGGCGGCCGTGATCGTTCTCGCTTTGGGTGCAGGCTTATGGCGCGTGCTCTCGCATCGCCGGGCAGTTCTCAGCGCAAAAGACACGGTGGTGCTTGCGGATTTCGCAAACTCTACCGGCGACGCCATGTTCGACGAGACCATGCGTCAAGGGCTGGCAATTCAGCTCCGGCAGTCCCCTTACCTCAGCCTTATCTCCGATCAGCGCATTTCCCACACGCTCCACTTAATGGGCCAACGTGCGGACGCGCGGCTCACTCCAGAAATCGCTCGGGGAGTCTGCGAACGCACCGGAAGCGCCGCCATCCTGGAGGGCTCGATCGCACCCCTCGGAAGCCAATACGTAGTCACGCTGCAGGCCAGAAGCTGCCGCACCGGCGAGATTCTCGATCAGGAACAGGTGCAGGCAGCAAAAAAGGAAGAAGTACTGAGCGCCCTGGGCCAGATCGCCAGTCGCTTTAGAAATCGAGTGGGCGAATCGCTGACCACGATCCAGGAGCACAATACTCCCCTGGCCGAGGCCACGACCCCTTACCTTGAAGCGCTCGAAGCGTACAGCGCGGGCTGGAAGCTCCACACCACAAGCGGGGCCATGGCTGCTCTGCCGCTCTTAAAGCGCGCGGTGGAGATCGATCCCAACTTTGCTTTGGCGCAAGCAACCTTGGGGCGTGAATACGCTGATCTGGATGAGTCCGATCTGTCCGCTGCGAGCGCCACCCGGGCCTGGCAGTCGCGGGCTCACGCCAGCGACCGGGAGAAGTTCTACATCACGGCCATCTACGAAGGGCTGGCAACAGGAAATCTTGAAAAGGCGCGGCAGAACGATGAGGCATGGGCGCAAGCCTATCCTCGTGATCCGGTGCCTCACTCTATGTTGGCGGGCTATCCCAATAAGGCGGCGGCCCGTTACGAACTGGCGATCGTCGAAGCCCGCAAGTCAACGGAGCTCGACCCGGATTTTGCCATCGCTTATTACAATCTCGGTGTCAATAACGTCTATCTCGATCGCGTGGAGGAGGCTGAGAACGTCATACGGCGCGCCACGGGACGAGGCCTCGAGATCGACGAGATCATCATGCTGGAGCATGACATCGCCTTCCTGAAGGCCGACCGCGCCGCCATGGAACGGGCCGTCGCCCGGGCCCGCGAACGGTCGGGAGGAGATACCTGGATCTCCAACAAAGAGGCCTATGCTTTCTCTTATGCGGGTCAACTGAAAAAGGCGAGGTCCCTGTCTCAGCGCGCGGTAGACCAGGCGATGCAGGAGGCCCAGCCGGAGAGGGCGGGCCTATGGGAAGCCGGCGCATCCTTACGCGAGGCCTTTTTTGGAAACGCGCTGCAAGCCAGGCAGAGTGCGGGCGCAGCACTCAATCAATCCAACAACCGTGAGGTAGAGTTTGGCGTGGCGTTGGCGTCGCTCCTCTCGGGAGATGCCGGCCGCGCGCAACAGCTCGCCGATGATCTAGAAAGGCGTTTCCCTGAGGATACGGTCGTGCGCTTCAGTTACCTGCCAGTGCTGAGAGCACGCGTCGCTCTGAACCGGGGCGACGCTGCGAAAGCGATCGACCTGCTACAGGTTGCCGTTCCTTATGAACTGGGCGCCCGCGTGGACCTCGGGCCGCTCTACCCCATCTATCTGCGCGGCGAGGCCCATCTGGCACTGAACCAGGGTACGGAAGCGGCCATCGAGTTCCAGAAAATCCTTAACCACCGCGGAGTCGTGGGCAGCGATCCTATCGGCGCACTCGCACACTTGCAGCTGGGCAGAGCGTATACCTTGTCGGGCGACAAGATAAAGGCCGAGGCCGCCTACCAGGATTTCCTCACCCTATGGAAAGATGCTGACCCTGACATCCCGATCTTCGTCGAAGCGAAACGCGAGTACGCCCGGCTGCACTGAAGCACGAGCACCTGAGAGCAGGCGTGTTTCCTGCTCTCTTGAATCTCTACATTTTCAAGCGGGCAGCAAGCGCCTACGGCTTAGCTGGGGGAGATCCTGCCGCTATTTCTGCAGCAATATGGAAAGTGTCCCTCCAGGGTAAACCCCGGTAACAGTAGCCAGATCCAACTTCCCATCTCCATTAAAATCACCGACGACTGCTGCTCCTCCCGCAGGGAGGTGACCGACAATCGCCGAACCCGTCAGGCTGAAAGCGCCATGACCATTTCCCAGGAAAAAGTCAAAGTGATCGTCCGGATAACCAGGCTCGGCAAAGTCCAGCTTTCCGTCTCCGTTGAAGTCCGCGAGCAGTCCCCCTCCAGTTAAGTCCTCCGCCACCGGCGATTGGGGGCCGGCGTGAAACAGGCCATTCCCGTTCCCCAAGGTGGTGGCGAGGATGCTCTGATTGAAGTCGGGGTAAATTCCTACCGCGCTGACCAGGTCAAGTTTCCCATCGCGATTGACATCGCCGAAAGCCCCGGGCTCTTCATATGCGACGGTAGGGGGTGAGGCGATCGCGGAAAACGTACCGTCCCCCTTGCCAATGTAAACCTGGACAGAAGGAGTAGCCTCGACGTCCAGCACCAAATCCAGGATTCCGTCCCGGTTCAGATCTGCGGTCGTGACCCTGTCGTTGGTGGCCCCTATGCCCGTGATGGAAGGCGCCGCCACGAAGGTCCCATCTCCGCGGCCCAAGCGGATGGACACTGCGTTGGTTGTGCATCCTACGGGCGCCGGCGTGCAGTAGGCCACGGCATTAGCGATGGCAAGATCCAGCTTGCCGTCCCGATTAAAGTCTCCCACAGCGATGGAGGTGGGCGTACGGTCCACCGGGATCGTCGAGGGAACCGGCGTAAATTTACCGTGCCCATCGTTCAACAGGATCGTCACCGTCTCTGCGCCGTTATTCGCGACCGCGATATCGATCTTCCCGTCTCCATTAAAATCTCCAGTCGCCAGCGCTGTCGGCAAATTGCTCACCGCGACTGTGGAAGCCACAAAGAAAGTACCGTTGGGCCGCCCAAGCAGGATTTTGACGTTGCCGGTGCTTTGGGTGGTGCACTCGGGCAACGCTTCACAGGGCTCCGAGATCGCCAGGTCGGGTTGGCCGTCTCCATTGAAGTCCGCGGTGGCCATCGCGCCGGGCTGCCCCGGATTTTCTCCCAGGTCCATATCTGTCTCGTCGAACGCTACACTGGCGGTTGGTTTGGTAATCGACAGCAGCATCGGGTTCGAGGCCACGCTTTCACCATGCCCGCAATGATTGGTTACTGTGACGGAAGCAATCGCCGCTTCGTGCAGTAACCCGGCAGGAACATAGGCAGCTATTTCACCCTCGTTCACCACCAGTGTCCGCAGGGGATGGGTAGTCTTTCCTACCTGGAAGTCGATCTCTGCATCCGGACCAAACCCGGCGCCATCCAGGATAAGGATGAAGCCCGAGCCATGGACCCTGGCGGCGGTCGGGGAAATGATATCGATGAACGGAACGGCTTCGTTATGCCTCGGGGGTTCATAATGCGAGGCGGTTTGGGCAAGGGCGGTCGCGCTGGGCAACAAAGCCAGCAGCAGCATACATCTGCGCACAACGGTGGAGCTTGGCTGTTTCACGGCTAGGACCTTTCCATCGTTCTTCGAGCATTTGGCAATTGCGCCCGGGGAGTGGAGCCATGTTCCTGGGGGCAAATCGGCTTGAGGAGAAAAGCACGGCTCGCGGACGTGGTCAACAGGAGGATGCAGGTACAGTTGAGAACCGGCAAAAAACAAAGTGAAGCAAACCTACGTTTAACGCAAAACCTCTTTCCAACCGGCGGGTCGATCCGTCCGATACGCGAGGGGGAAGCGCGGGAGGAGTGTATCGAACACCCATGATGCCGTCAAGCGCTTAATTAGACCAAACCGTTTTCTTAACCAGTGATCCGTGCCGCAGCACATTCTTTTCATCGTTGGCTGTGAATCCCGGAAGGGGCCATCATTTACTCAAAGTGCAAAATAGTCAGGGGGTCCACCTTCGTCGCGCGCCGGGCTGGAAAATAGCAGGCCAAGAGCGCCACCGCCGCGAGTAGCGCCCCAGCGACGCCCCACGTGACCGGATCCGTCGGACTGGTATCGTAGAGCAAGCTCGCTAATACGCGCGTAAGCGCGAGGGCCGCGCCCCCACCGAGAGCGAGTCCAACCAGGACGAGGAGCATCATTTTCCCGATCACAAGCTTCAGCAGATCGCCCGGGGATGCACCAAGGGCCACGCGAATAGCCATTTCACGCACTCTTTGCGCCACGGAATAGGAGACAACGCCGTAGATCCCGACGGCAGCCAGCAAAAGCGCGATGCCGGCGAAGATGGCCAACAGCGCCGTGCGGAGCCGGGCGGGCGCTACCGATTGTGACTTTATTTCTCCCAAGGTCTCAATGTTCGCCACCGCCTGATGATTGTTCACTTTCCAGATTGCTTGTTCGATCGATCCTATTAAGGCCGACGGATTCATGGCGGCACGAACGATCAGGCTATTGTGAGTGCCGGGACTTTGATAGAAAGTGACGTAGACGACCGGAATGTCCTCGTCGAGCGAAAAGACTTTCCCGCCGACTTTCTCGTCCTTTACCACTCCCACGACCTGCCAAGCGATTTCCGGGCCGCGAGCAGACTTTCCGAACACGAGCTGCCGAATCAAGATGCGCTTAGCGATGGGATCTTCGCCTTTGAAGTAAGTCTTCGCCATAGTTTCATTGATCACCGTAACAGGCACGGCGCCGGCAACATCGCTCTCGTCAAGGCTGCGCCCCTTCAACAATCTCATGCCAGCCGTATCAAAATACGACGGCCCTACCACCTTGAACCCCGAGACAGGGCGTTGGGAGTAAGGAAGATGCTCCCGCCCTTCGATGAGGAAGGGCGCGCCGTTCGTAAAGCCTTCCATCGGCGGTTTATCAGTGATGGCGACGTCCCGCACTCCGGGCACGCTTCTGACCTCCTGGGTCAGTTCCCTAAGATAGTTCGTCAGGGTCGCGCCGTTGGTGAATTCTGTCAGCGGCATGGGAAGATCCATGGCAAGAACATTGGTTGTATCCACGCCCGGGTTGAGGCTTGCAAGCCTGTTGAAACTTCGGATCAGCAGGCTGGCGCCCGCGAGCAATACAAAGGACAGCGCCACTTCGGCAACCACCAGGACTGTCCTCATCCGATGCCGCGTGAGCCCGGCAGTCGTTCGTCCACCTTCCTTCAGGGATCCGGCAAGATCGGGCCGCGTGCCGCTGAGCGCCGGCGCCAGGCCGAAAAGGATTCCCGTGAGGATGGCGATAGCCATCGTGAAAAGCAATACGCCGTAGTCCATGCGGACGTTTGCTTGCGGTGGCAGCATGTCCGGCGGCAACCATAGTTTCATTCCGTGCATGAAAGCATTGCCCAGCGCGAGGCCCGCGACGCCACCGAGGATTCCGAGAAAGATGCTTTCCGTAAGCAACTGCCGGATCAGGCGGAGACGACCCGCGCCCAATGCTGAACGAATCGCGATCTCGTGTTCGCGTTCCATACCCCGCGCCAGGGTCAGATTGGCGACATTGGCGCACGCGATCAGCAGCACGGCTCCCACCGCTGCGAGCAGCACCCAAAGCGAGCGGCGGAGCTCCGGCTGAACTACCTCATCTATATAAGGATCGACCTTTACGCCCCAACCCTTATTCGAATCCGGGTACAGGGCAGCCATGCGCGCTCCAATCGTGTCCATTTGGTCGCGGGCCTGCTTCAGAGTGACGCCGGGCTCAAGGCGGCCAATGGCAGAAAGCCAGTGATAGTTGCGGGTCATGTTCGCGGGTGTGAAAGCGAGAGGCAGCCACATTACGGCCCAGGTGCGGTCAAACGTACTGTTCGCCGGAAGCACGCCGATGATGGTGTAGTTTTTGGCATCCAACGTGATCTTGCGGCCGATCACTTTCGGGTCGCCGCCAAACCGGCTCCGCCAAATGCGATTTGAGAGCACTACTTCCCGATCGTTGCCAACCTCGTTTTCGCTGGCGGCAAAGGTGCGTCCCAGGGTCGCGCCCACACCAAGCACCTTGAAATACGATGCCGAGACTCGGTGAACATTAAGCTCCTCGGGGCCGCCCGAATCGGTCAACGTCACCGTGTCCCAGGCGATGGCTGAGAGAAATTGAAAACAGCGATTCTGCCGCTCCCAATCGAGGAAGTTCAGCGTGGAGATGAAGTTGCTGCCTCCGCTCGGAAGCTTTTCCCGCACGCTGACGATTCGCTCGGGATGTGGATAGGGGAGAGGCTTGAGTAGTACGGCATTCACAAAACTGAAAATCGCCGCAGTGGCACCGACGCCGAGCGCGAGCGTAATGATGGCAATGGCGGTAAATCCCGGGCTACGCAGGAACTGCCGCACGCAATAACGAAGGTCCTGAAGATTCGTTTGCATGGGGTAACCCTCAAAGCCTTTCCTGTTCTTTTATCAGCCCCAGGGCACTTTTCCAAAAAATGAGCGCTAAAAGCGCCATAAGCGCTATAAGCCCTGGGCCACGAACTCTTCTAAAACGGCCAAGTGTCCCTGGTGTTCATCGGGCTCTTGCTCCGCGTTGGCCGACCAGAGGGTGGAGGAGCGGCCTCGGGTTGGCTTGCTGTGGGAAATGGCTGCTTCGAGCGCCATGAGTTGTTCGAGGGCAGCGTCGATGCGGTGGCAGCTGACGTGACCGTGGAAGAGGCGACGGATTTGATGCTTCGATAATCCATGGGGTGATTCCACGAGGGCCTCGAGGATACGATCGGCGATGGCGTCCCCGGTGGACTCTCCGAAGAGATCGCAGGCGCTGGCGGAACAGTAGTCCCACACGGCAAGGGCAGCCTGGAGATGGGGCAGGCCGACGACGGAGCTGGTGTCAAGAGCGGCATAAATGGCGCTGAGGCGCAGGACCTGGGCTTCGGCGCGGCTGGTGGCGGCACCGCGCAGGCCGGGCCGGAGCTGGCTTAAGGCGGGATAGCAATCCTGCCAAAGCTTGCGGGCCGCATCATCGCGGCGGAAGAGGATATCGGGTGTGGCGGCGGCCCAGTCGAGAGCGCGGCGCAGTTCGCGGGCGACGGCGGATAAGGCGCCGTCGCTGAGATCTCCTCCCTCGGGAAGGCAGCTGTTGCGCTGCACCGAGGTCCAGAGGCAGCGGTTGGCAAAGCCGTTGTGGGCTTCGGTGGGACGGAGGCTGTGGGCCAGCTCACGCTGGGTGATGTGGGCGATGAGGCTGATATGCGTTCCGGTGGCTTGCAGATGCTGCTGCATATTGAGGGTGGGGAGATTGCCGCTATCCCAGGCGCTGCGGAGCAGGGGCGAGAGTTGTGCCTTGCCACGTTTCAGGGCATAGAGGATGGAAGCGAACTCCTCAGAGAGTGCGAGGAGACGACGGTCGGTGGGCGGCTGCTGATCACGCAGAGCGTAGACCAGTCCGCCGGCTGTGAGGCAGCCGCTGGTGACGCGGGTGGAGAGCCAAGGGCGATCCACTTCCGCGACGAGGCGGGCGACCTGGCCCCAACTGGTGCCCTTGCGGGCCTTGCTGGAATCACCTACCAACACCACGAAGAGATTGAGCCCATGGCGGGTAGCATCGACCATGCAGTGGGGTCCGGGGCCGACGAGGTTGCCAAAGACGGCCAGCAACTGGAGAAGGATAGCGGCGGGATGGGCTTCGGTGTGGGGAGCGATGGTACGGACGGCAAGTCCTGCCAGTCCATAGAGGGCGGCTTCGCCCAGCGCCCGCGGCTCGCTATACGGCAGGCCGGGACAGGCAGGATTTGTGGATCGTTGGGGCGATGCGAGCGATGCTTGCGGCGCCTGATCTGACCTGGATGGCGGATCTACAGCGGGCCCAGGCGCCTGGGCCTGCAGCTGGCGTTGGATTTCGAGCAGTTCGACGGCGCGTTGCCGCACGTTTGCGAGCGTGAGAGGGACGGAGGGCGCCAGGTGGTTGACTGTGTTTCTTAACATAATTGGACACTCCTACGATTACGTGATTTGCTTCAAGAACAGTTATGCTATGCACTTTTCCTCAGCCAAATAGTTGGTGCGCGATCAGCGAAGAAAGATGAATAAGTCACTTATCTTGCGATGCCGCCAGGGGGCTGCGGAAAAACTCTATGCCGGGCGGGAAGCAACACCCCAGGGGCTAAAGCCCGACCTATTCTCAATTTACGGCACGACTAAAGTCGTGCCCTGACACAAAGCATGAGTTTTCCGCAGCCTGCCAGCGCCATTCACCACAGGCGGCGCGCAGGGTTTTAGACCCCTGACAGTCAGGACTCAGGAATCCATTAAGCATCGTTTAAGCATTGCTTGCGCCATGCTTGAGGAATCCTGAGAATTGTCAGCGGTGCTTGTTTGTACTGCTGTGTTGGTTGCGCAACGTCGGTCGTGGATTTGGACGTCGTCGTGGATGACGCCTACGCATGGTTCTGACGAGAAGCAGCCGCATGATTTTCCCCAAGGGTTCACCTGCTAACGCATACGATCCCACGGCTAGTTTTGTCGTGCAAGGGCCCTCGACGAAAATAGATGTGGATGGCGGGGTAGTTAACTAAAGGTAACCCCCGGTCTGTCCTCTCAAAATCTCGAAGTTAAAGTAGGATTGACTCATATCTATGAGTCAAATACACTCATCCTATGGCTAAACGCCTACAAGTCATCCTCCAGGATGCCGAATACAGGGAAATACAGCGAGTTGCGCGATCACGGCACATGTCTTTGGCGGAGTGGGTTCGTCAAGCGCTGGAGTCCGCGCGCCGGCAGGAGCCGGTGGGCAGTGCAGGCAAGAAGCTTGACTCAATTCGGATCGCGGTGCAGCAGGAATATCCTGCCGGAGACGTTGAAGACATGCTTGCTGAAATCGAAGCAGGCTATGGAGCGGGCACGCGCTCGTGATTTTCGTTGACTCTAACATCCCAATGTACCTTGTCGGCGCATCTCATCCGCATAAAATCGAGGCCCAGCGAATGCTGGAAAAACTCATCAGAGATCGCCAAAGATTGACGACGGATGCGGAAGTGCTGCAGGAAATACTTCACCGCTACGTCGCGATCGATCGCCGGGATGCAATCCAACCGGCCTTCGATGCGCTGCTGGGCGTAGTCGATGAGGTTCTGGCAGTAGATAACAAAGCAGTCGAGCGTGCAAAACAGATTGTTCTGGAGTATCGACGCCTGTCTGCTCGCGATGCAATCCATCTTTCGATCATGGAAAGGCACGGCATCGAACGAATTCTAAGCTTTGATTCAGGGTTCGATTCCTTCCCCGGTATTACACGGTTATCGTAAGCCAGTCTTGTCCGCGAAAAGAAGCAGGATAGACGGAGTTGGCACTCAAGAAAGAGCATCTGTGCCAATCCAGAATTGTCTGGCTTCCAGAGAGTGCCTGGGCCAACCGAGGTCCGTCAAATGCGTTCGGGGGTTAGGTATGCTGTCCGCTTATCTACCCCGCCGCTCCGGTGTATACTCCGACGTCATGTTTTGCAGCAATTGCGGAGCTGGAAATTCGGACAGAGCAAACTACTGTCAAAGCTGCGGCTCCCCGCTTTCCAGAGCGGCCCTCCTCCCGTTAGACCAAAGGCCACACGAATGCCACGCATGTGGAAGGACAGACGGTCTATACGGTTGGGATTTCGGGCTGGGCAAGAAACTCTCCAGTCAGAGAGCCTGGGGCGAAACTGTCGTGTCTGCTGCCGTCTCAGCAATCGCAATCCCTGTGATCGGAGCGGGAGTCCTACGGTTACCCGGAAGGAAGACGTACCTAAAAGTCCTGCGACTTCGACTTATCCTCTGTGGTGTATGCAGCCGCAGGCAAGTGGCCTACACATATCACCCGTGGTGGAATCAGGCATTCCAGCTGGGATACACGGAGTTCCTGACTCCCGACGACCTGAAGAATCTGACGTAGCTGCTGAAGCATGTCTGAGGTGACGAATGGGAGTAGCAGAAATAGTTGTTGGCGGTTTGACCACCCTTGTAGGAGGAATCGGAGGTGGCCTGCTTGCTGGTTGGTATCAGGATCGACGAGACCGACGAGACAGGCCCCAGTTGAAGCTCGGCTTTGATGCCAAGGCTGACAGGATAGAGGCTGCATGGGAAGGCGACTGGCCATTCAACGGCACCATTTTTAGGGCCAGTCTTCGCAATGAAGGTGTTACCTCGGCTCTTAATTGCCGCGTGTTTTTGACTAACCTGACCGAAATTCAAAGGTCAGGCACCACCCAAACTGGATTCAAAGACTCGCGACAAGTCTGCTGGGTAGGTTGGAATTTTGATGCTCGGGCGGTTCCTCGGGAGGTAACGTTTCACGTTGATTTCGTTCGCATCAGTAAGGTACCCCCGCTTGGGTGGAAATTCACCTTCGAAAGACCGACGGAGGAAGACAACGCTTTAAGGAGCTACCGAGGCACCTATCGCTTCCACCTTGTTGCAGTCTCGGATAATGCTCAGCCGGCCTATCTGAACGTCGACGTTGATTACCAAGGCGACCACAAGAATCTGAGGGCGTGGAAGCCATCAGAATGAACGCGGTTGTTATTCCGCTAGGTCCATCGCAGTTATAGCGACGCCCTATTTATGGTGAGCTTTTTCTACGCGCATCCGACACCGAAACGTGGGCCACCTCAATCGGCGCGCTTTGAAGGGGCTTGATGTGTTGGCGAAGCCAATCGAGGATTTGAGGAAAGCGGAGCTCTTTCCGGTCCATTGACCCGTAGATGAACGCGTTTCCATCCAGGGCTGCGACGTCGATATAAAGACCGTTGCGCCGGAGGAAAACGTCAGTGGCCGTGAAAGCTATACGCTTGTTACCGTCGAGGAACCCGTGATTGTTGCCTAGCGACTCCATCAGAGCTGCCGCTTCTTCTTCGAGGGAGTTGTAGTAGCCATTTTGCGGCCGGAAAATGGCGGCCTCGATAGCACCCGCGTCACGGATACCAGGAAGACCGCCATATCGCTCGATTAGTATTTCCGTATCCGGTAGACTTCTGCTACCGTGAGGTAGTCCGCCATCTATTTGGCGAGAAGCCGCAATAGCTCACTGTTGCGAGCAACCGACTGCTCAAAAGCGTCCATCACCTCAGGTCGCACAGTTTGCTGAGATGGAACCACTTTCTGCTCGGGCTTTTTAGTCACCGTGGCTGGCATGGTCTTCACCTTCGTCGAGTATACACGGGGTTTCGGATACCGTGGGATACCGCAAGATACACGCGGATACTATCGGGTACATTCTACAGCACTTAAAGGGATCACCTAGGTAATCTCAATGGATCTGTTTCGATAGTTTGACCGGGTTTCAGACCGATCCTTGCTGTCTCCCGCCAGTCATCCCATCCCGAGTGGAAGATCGCAGTTGTGTGAGGTGGTCGGACAACCACGATGTCAGCTTCGAAAACCTCTATGATGCTACCTCCCTCTTTCAATCCAAATTTTGCCATTGATTGACTCCCTTCCACTCCTCAGTTTGAGGTCAAAAAAGAGGGGCTGATTATGACACGAAAGCGGTAGCGAATCCCGCTTCACAACGGCACGCCGCGGGGAAGCCTGGGGCGGCTCGGAGAGCCGACGGACGCGATGGAGACCAGGCACGGGAAACCAGGGGACGTGTCACCACGTTTACCTAAATCCATTCCTCAACATTGTAGGTCTAGGTAAACGTGGTGAACGTCCCTTGGTTTCCCAGACCTCGATAGAAGCGACTTGGGCATGCCTTAGCTACAATCTTAATCGCTGGTTCAGCATACGCCGCAACTTTAAAGCTCAAGTGGCTGCTTGGGCGTGAAACTATCACCTCGTCTCTCGCGCTATCCACACGCGCACTAATCGCTCCAGCCCCGTGTTACGCCACTACAGGGCTTCGCGAGTCTTATTCCAATCGCAGCATCGCAAACCTCAACCACGTTGCACACGATTCGGTTCAAAATAAAATTTCTTCACAGCTTCCAGACGCATAAACCTGCGATTTTCGAAACGTCCGCTCATTCGAGGATCAGGTTAAGCCCAGCGGTCTTAGCGAAGGCCTGGAAATCACGGTCTCTGGTGATAAGCGGTACTCCGCCGTCGATACAGCTCTGGGCGATGAGCGCGTCACCAAGACGTGCCTTCCGCTTCTTTGCCAGCACTTGAGCTCTCAGGGCGCCCGCGCGCTGCCAATAGCCCGGGCTGATGTCAATCAGCGGCAAGTCCGACAGAGTATGCGCGGCAGACGAGGGGAGTTCCGGGTCACTGAGCAATTCGGTCAGGACTGCAGGTGCCATCACGACCTGGCGGTCCCCGAGTGCCTTGGTGAGCATCTCGACATCATCACCGCTGTTCCCTTCAAGGAACGCGATCCATGTGCTGGTGTCGGATGCGATCATCTATCGGCCTTGAGATCCGCCAGCGAACGTGAAAAGTGAACCTTTCCCTTGAGCCGCAGCAAATGCGCATAGGCGCGGGAAGCAGCCATAAGTTCAAGACCGGCGCGGACGGTCTCTGTGATTCCGGATCCGCTGGCCTCCTGTGCCTTTCGGAGAAGGTCCGCCCGTACCTCAACCGTGATTTTTCTCGTCGTTTCCATCCTGAACTCTCCCACACCATAGTTTATACCAGCATCCGGTATGGTATTAAGTACAAGAGCTTAGCTGACGGCGCGTTCACCCTTTACCATTGGCGAGAATGGGTTCGAAGCAGCCTCTGGCCAGGTTAGCCAGGTGTGCGGTCCGCAGAACCGATAGGCGGATGCAGTTTATCGTGGAGGAAAGGCTTGATGCGTAGACTCATGGGGCGAGGCGGAGGCAGGTGAAAGGCGTTGAGCGTCCTTTGCACAGCGTGTTCGACCATACAGCGAATCCCGCTACGGTGGATGCGCTGCGCCTCGCTATAGTGGAAGAGGTTTACCGCTTTCGTCGATCCCATTTGGCATTTGGCAACATTAGGGCCAACCAGCTTGGTACTGGGGAATTTGGGCGACTTAAGGAGAAGTTCGATCCGCTCCTCCATTTTGGGACGTTCAATCTTCCTAAGAAGAGAGATCTTGCACAGGAGCTGATCTGGAAAGCGACGGAGGCCACCGGAAAATACACCGGCTGTCAGTTTTGGAGCGTAAGGGCGAAGGCACTCTTTGATCAGAAAGCGGATTGGCCAATCGGTCTAAAGACTGCGAAGGCTCTCGAAGCAACACTGCGTCTGAGAACTCGTGAGAAGTCCGACCGATTGACTCACGAGCATGTGTACCCGATCAAGGATCTTAAGTTACAACTTTGCAAAATCGAACCCACTCTCGGAAAGAATCAGCCAGGTGTTCGAAACCCACTGCCTTGCCTGTGTAGTACTTGAGGAAGAGCACGACCGGGAGGCGGGGACATACGAGAATCCCTGGACCCGGTATAAACGCGCCGGGATTAAAATAGCGACAATCCTACCTGGACTGCTCGTCAACGCGAGTTGCTGGAGCAAGCAGTCGTTCTCGATCCGTCGTAACTACCAGCCTAGGCCCGGATAGTTTGCGACTCCTATACGATCAAAGCGACGCCATGCACCACCAGCGTTGTCGAGATCCACACTCTGTAAAGGTGGTGAACGTCCCCAGGTTTCTTCCCCGACAGCACCGCCGCCGATGATCCCCGGCATTATGAGAATCAACAAGGCCCATTGAAGGCCAGCAACGATTGGGTTTGCCAACGCCCAGCCGATTGGTCCAGCTGCGAAGGTTAGGCATCCAATCGCCATACCCCAAGCCAGTGAGACTGCGTTTCTGACTTTCATCTTAAGACTCTATTCAGGACGGAGATAAGGGGACAGCATGGACCTATCCTGCAGAATTTGCGGCAATAGGTATCAGTGTGTCGGAGAGAAATATTCTTCTACGTATAGTCAATAACTTACAGGCGGATCTTAGTCGGCGATGGCTTATAAGTCGTTGATTGTAGATTGAGTCAAATCTATCTCCGACACACTGGTATGCTGTCCCTTCAACTCCCCTTCCCGTTACTAATCTCCCCTATGAGCGAATTCGTGATTACGCGTCAATCACCGTATTTTCCGGTGCTACTCGGTTCGGAGTGCTTTCATTGGATCTAACCGGGAAGCGCGCCAGGCGGGAGCCAGGCAGGCCAGAACCGCAACCGCCAGCAGCGTCGCAACCACGCCGGACAGAACCACAGGATCGAGAGCCTTGGTTCCGAAAAGCATCGACCGGAAGATGCGTGTCGCCGCTGCGCTCATCACCAAGCCCAGCCCCAGCCCGAACAGCGCTGGCCGCAGGCCATCCATCAGCATCAACTGCAAGAGCTGATCTCGTTGCGCGCCGAGCGCCATGCGGATTCCCAGTTCCGAGGTCCGCTGAGTGGCAAGGTACGATAGCACGCCGTACAATCCCACCGAAGCAAGAATCAGCGACAAAATAGCAAAAGCCAGCACCAGGTTTGCGCTCAGGCTCGCATTCACCAGGGACGCGCCAATGATCTGGTTCATGGTGAGCACATCTGAGACCGGAAGTTCAGGATCGAGCGACGCAATCTGTTTTTGCAGCGGCACCGAAAATTGCAATGGATCTGTTGCCGTGTGAACCGCGAGCGTCGCATTGCTCTGCCCCTCAAGGATCGGGAAATACGCCGTTGCTTTCGGCTCTTTGCCGACTTGGTACAGGATGTCGCCGACGACGCCCACAATCTCCCAATCCATCAGGTTAGGCGCTCCATCGTGGGCGCGCGCTGGAAAGTGCAAATGCTTGCCGATAGGATCTTCGCCTGCGAAATATTGCTGAACGAGCTGACGGCTCACAATCACCTTGTACGAGCGTTCAACACGTTCGTCGCTGGTAAAGAACCGTCCGCTCACAAGCGGAATTCCGAGCGCGCTGAAATAGCCTGGATCGGCCCAGCGCGTCAGCGCGTCGGGCAAGTGTTCGCCCGTCTTGAGCGGAGGATGCTCCTTCACCGTGAATTCGTCGGTACCCCAATACCCTGTTCCCGGAACGGTGGTTCCCAATGCAGCCCCGCGAACCCCGGGCATAGCTCTCACTCGCGCCAGCAGCGCTTCGTTGAATGCGTTTTGCTTCTCCGGCGTGTCGTACCTCTTGCCCGGCAGGTTGTATTGCAAAGTGAGCGTGTTGTCTACTAAGCACCCGACATTGGCTGCGCGCAATTGCATAAAACTTTTGAGCAGCAGCCCGGCGGCCACCAGCAGCACCACGGTGATTCCAATCTCCGCCGTGAGCAGCGACTTTCTGAGCGCGGTGCGCGAAACGCTGCTCGAGCCGGTCCGGACCGAGGTTTGCAGCGCCTTCAGCATCGACTTGCCTGTGGTGGAAAGCGCGGGCAGCAAGCCTGCAATCAGCGCCGCGGCGAACATGAGCGCGCAGGCAAACGCAATCACCGCGCCATCCATGTGAATGCTCTGTGCGGTGGGCAGGTCCTTCCACGTTTTTGCCAGCCACTCAGTGGCGCCCAATGACAGCAGAATCCCCCCCACACCGCCGGCTGCGCAAATCAGAACACTCTCGGCCATCTGCTCGCGAATCAGGGTGGCCCGCTGAGCGCCCAGGGCGCTTCGTATCGCCACCTCCTTCTGCCGTGCCGCGCCCCGCGCCACCAGCAGGTTGGCGACATTGAGGCAGCCGATAAGCAGCATGCAGCCAACTGCGCAAAGCATCAACGTCAGCGGCTTCTTCACATCTCCGGCGAGATCCTCGTTCAGCGAGCGCGAAACAACATCTTCAGCCACCGGATCGTGCGCGTACTGCAAATGATTCTGGTACTGTATGGCGCCCACCTGCGCGATTGCGCTGGCCTGGCTTACGTCAGGGCGGAGCCTTGCCACCACCTGGCTCCCATGCCAGTCGTGATGCTGAAGCATCTCAGCACTGGCATCGGCCTTATAGGGAACCCACAGCCGAATTTTGGCATTGGGATACGTGAACCACCAGGGCAGCACGCCGGCCACCGTGTAGGGTTTGCCGTCAAGGTGAATCTGGCTGCCCACAATCTTCGCGTCGCCCGCAAACCGCCTCTCGAACAGGCTCCAAGTCAACATCACAACGGCGCTGCCGCGCTGATCGTCCGCCTCCGTAAAGTCCCGGCCCAGTGCCGGCTGCACTCCCAGCAGTGAAAACAGGTTCGAGGAACCTGCCTCTGCGTCGACCGACTCCGGCAATTCGTTGCCCACACCGGTGAGGTTGTACCCGGCAGGACGCATGATTGCCATGTCTTCAAAGCCGTGGGTCTTCGAGCGCCAGTCGTAGAAGTCCGCTGGCGCAACCGGGTGGTAGCTTAATTCCCCTCCTCGGAAGTGTTCGTACACCATCACCAGCCGAACGGGGTCGCGAAATGGCAGCGGCCGCAGCAGCGCCGAACGCATAACGGTGAAAAGGGAGGTGGCCGCGCCAATGCACAAAGCCATCACCGCAATCGCGATGGTCGAGAATCCGGGCGTACGGCACAACGTACGGAAAGCATATTTCAAGTCGTGCTCGACACGGGGCCACAGTAGTGGGGAGTTCTGCGTCCATAACGATTCGCGCACCCTCTGCGGGTTGCCCAACTTCACCCGCGCCTGCCGCCGGGCCTCGCCGGGTGACATTCCCCGCGCTACGTTATCAGCGGTTTCTTCGCTAAGAAAGGCCTCGATCTCGTTCTGCAACTCGGCGTCAGAGCGCTGGCGGTGAAGAAACCTGAACAAACTCATTACGCGCCTCCCTCTTCGCCTAGCACAAGGCTGATGGCCCGTGTCATTTGGCGCCAGCGGCTGGTCTCGCGCAACAGCTGTTTACGGCCTTCTGCCGTCAGCCGATAGAACCTTGCCTTGCGACTGTTTTCGCTAGCACCCCAGTAGGAAGAAACCCATTTGCGATCTTCAAGCCGGTGAAGCGCCGGGTAGAGCGATCCCTGTTCAACTACGAGAACATCTTCGGAGGTGCGCTCAATGACTTTCGCGATGGTGTGCCCATGCGCGTCTCCGCCGATAAGTGTCCGCAGGATCATCATCTCCAAAGTGCCCCTGAGCATCTCGTTCTCCGGGTGGGTCTCTTTGCGCAGAGATGCTCTCCCCTCGAACTTCTATTGGAAGTAATCATACACCACTAGAAGTTCTATGTGACGATCCAGGGAGAGCTCGGTGACGGGACGGGACGTTTCCTAGACGCTGAACGTCTGGCAAACGATCTAGTGTTTTATTCCTCCTATTCCCGGAACATCAGTTACACTTCCTGTCGTCCCCAAATTCCCCCGGCCGCGGACAATGAGATAATTGTGCAGCATGGACGTGCAACTTCAAATCCCGGACGATGTCGCACGCGTGATCCAAAACCAGCAGCCAGACCTCTCTCGTGCCGCTCTAGAAGCCTTAGCGCTGGAGGGATATCGCAGCGAGCGTTTGTCGGAAGGGCAGGTTCGCCGTATGTTGGGTTTCAGAACCAGGATGCAGGTTCACACCTTCCTCAAGGCCCACAACGTCTATCTCAATTACTCCATCCGTGAACTTCAGAACGATCTAGCCTCGCTCAAGCACTTTGAAGAGGCCTTAAAAGCGATCGCGTCAGCCGTTCCAGGTGATTAGCCGGCCCGTCTCTTCGGTTTCCCCCAACCGCTATTTTCCCCAGATACTATCCAGCAGCAGATCCTGCGCCCGGTGCCTATCCGGCGCCGCCATCGGCTCCGGCCCCAGGTGCATCACCTGCCACTGCGTATCCGCCGCATACACCGGCCACTTCGGCAGCCCCTCGCCGTTCGGGTCGCCTGTCTTCGCAAAGTTGGTCCAGTACTTCTGCATCGCCGTGCTGGTCTGATGGTCCTCTGGCCGGAAATGAAAGCCGATGCTGCTCACCAGGTCCAGGTCCCCGAAGACATACATGATCTCAGACGAGTGATACGCCGCCAGACCCACCGGATGGTCCGGGTCCGGAGGCGCTACCTGTTCGAAGTAGAACCGATACACCGGCTTCTTACCCGTCTTCGTCTGCGCTTCGATCCACTTCCACGTGGAGTAGGCGATAAAGCGGTCAGCCGCCAGGTCCGCGCTCGCCCGTATCGCGCTCGTGTCATCCGTCACCGGGTTCAGAGCCAACACCTCCGACGCCTGCTCAGGAAACTGCTTCTCCACCGCGGCCTTGAAGCTCTCCACCGTCACCTTCGGATCATAGCCGCCTTCATCGCGGTTCCACCCCGCCAGCATGGGCACGTCGTTCTGCTTGCCCGCCGCAAAGATCGCCGCCGGGCTCTCCGGCAGAAAATAACCATCCACCACCGGACTGAACCGTGTAGTCTCGCCCGCCTCGTTCTTCTTCATCATGTCTTCGAGCAACTCCGACGCCGGGATCGCTCGAAGCTGTTCGAGCGTCGTTGCCGAGAGCGCCGTCCTGGCAAACGCATCGTCCTTTTCCGCCGTCTCCGCCAACGGCTTGAACGAGACCCCCCTGCTTCCATACAGCGCCCCGCCGCTCTCCCCGATCACCTGTTTGAACAGTCCCTTGGCGAGAGGCGACGCCATCTGCGCGCACACCGAAAATGATCCCGCGCTCTCTCCGAACACCGTTACATTCTCCGCATCGCCGCCGAACGCTGCGATGTTGTCTTTCACCCACTCGAGCGCGGCCGTCTGGTCCAGCAAACCATAGTTGCCCGCCGCATTTCTGCCCGACTCCTTCGCCAGGTCATCATTCGCAAAGAACCCGAAGATCCCCAGCCGATAGTTCATCGTCACCACGATCACGCCGTTCTTCGTCAGCGCCGCTCCATCCTGCCGCCGCTCCGACGTGCTTCCCGCCGTATACCCGCCGCCGTAGATCCACACCATCACCGGCAGCTTCGCATGATCATTCTTCGCCGGCGTCCACACGTTCAGCGTCAGGCAGTCCTCGCTCATACCCGCATCGCGAAACCTCATGTCGTGATAGATCGACGGCTGCATGCAGCGATACCCGAACCCGGTCGCCGACCGCACCCCTCTCCACTTCTCCGCCGGCATAGGCGGCTTCCAGCGCAGCGGCCCCACCGGCGGCGCGGCAAACGGAATCCCCAGGAACGCCTTCACGTCCCCATCCATCCGCCCTTCGACCTTGCCCTGTTTCGTCTTTACTTGAAGGTTCGCATCCGCCGCCCGTAGTGGGGCCGCACTCATCGCCAGCATTGCGGTCAACAGAGCAGCGCCAATCCTATTCACCGTCTTCCAGTTCATAGAAAATTGTTCCTCAGCCTGCGCTCGCCAGTCTACACTGTGCCGGTTACCACCTGGCATGGAAGGGACGACAACCAAGTGAGTGACGGCGTACAGCTGAAATTGCTGCAACAGGTATCACGGGAGGTGTGAAAGATTGGATCCAGCATTGCAATTGAATGATGCGAGATCGAAGGAATGAGAGAAACAGCTGCGCCGGGTAGTCATGGCAGAGCCGGGGCCGGTTGATTTTACGGGAACCTTGGTCTTCGAGTGTCTGGTAACGGGCGCAGTTGCAGGACAGACGAAGTAATTCCGCGAGCTATTGGGGTTATTTCGTCACGCATCACCTGTCACGCATCCCCTGGGGACGGCGGAGGCACGTTCAACCCGACTTCAGTAACTGTAATTATCACGTATATCTCCCGTCCGGCCCCAGGTTTCCCGTCCCCTTGGTTTCCAAGTCGTGATATCTGGAAACTTCAGCAGGGGACCCGCAGGACGCCAGACGTGCCATTCGATCCGGTAATGACCCCGAAAATATTAATCCCGGTGGGATAAGTAGAACCGCCCGGAAAATCAAACGTAGTGAGCGTACCCCGCACGTCGCGGACGAAACCGTGTGCCGGCCCTCCATTCGACAAATTGTAGTATCCAGTAGCGGCGCCCAGCTCGCTAAGGCCAGTTATATATGTGTCATAGGCTCCCGGAGGAGTAATCGTGATGAAGTTGCCCGGCGTAGGCTCAAGGAAATTCTGTGCCACATCCCGATAGTTCTGGAAGGAGCCCGCGAGACCGCCGAACGCGTCGATGTATTCAGAATATGTGCCGTTTTGCGAGGTCCCCGGGGCCACAAACAAGGTGAACACTCCCTTGGGAGAACGCACAAAGCCCTCGACCAGGAAGGTTGGAGGGGGGCCTCCCGTATACGAGGGTCCCGCGATTCCAGTGATCGTTCCAAACAGGTTGATACCTGCCGTCACGCAATGGGACGGCCCGAAGACGGTGATGGTTCCTTGCGGAGAACGCACAAAGCATTCTGACCCGTCGGAGGTAAAGGCAGTTCCCGCGATCACGCCAAATGCGTTGATGCCGCTGAGCTCGGTACCGGTGCTCCCGGTCACGTCGATGCGAGTGATGTTTCCCCTCGGATGACGCAAAAAGCCATGGATCACTTGGCTCGAGTCTGTGTAGGTTCCCACGATCATCCCGTCGTCGTTGATCGCGGTGGGATTCGTAGCAGCGCTCCCGGGAACATCGAAGGAGGTTATGTTGCCGAACGCCTCACGTACGAACCCGTGGACCCCCTTGGCGTCCTTATAGGTTCCGGTAACAGTGGAAAGATTATTGATGGCTATGGGAGAGGTTTGCAGGCTCCCCTCCACCTTGAAGGAGATATAGAAGGCCCGACTATCCTGGGCAGAGACCGAGGCAGCGCAAAACGACAGGCCAAGCATGCATGGCACGACAGTCTTCCGAACAATTGTAAAGTTCACGGTTGTAGTCCTTTCCTGCTCACGCCGCCTCCTAAAGCGTGGCGACGGGCGACGGAAATGTAACACGAAGACCGGGCCTTTGTCTGTAGAGTTATAAGCCGGGTATTGGTTTTCAATCAGCCCCACATTAAGCCCGGTAACCAGCTGCAGTACTTCCGGAAAGTTAGTTGTGTGTTACCAAGCCTCACGTCCTGAGTTCGGAACCATGAGGAGCAGGGGATCAAGGTTGCGCCAACTAATGGCGCTCAGCCTGTCTCAGCTAAGGGGTGGAGTCCAGACGAAAGTAACTTAAGGAGAGAGACCCGGGTCGGGTGAAACGTCGGGAGTCTCTCTGCCGCATGAGGAATACTGAGACCGCTCAGACAAGCCACACATGCAACGGGTCGTCAGTAACGCTTGTTCTGGACCCGATGCGCCATGGTTCGATTTTCCAATGGCCCAATGTATTAGTGGCCTAGAGTGTAAAGTCACCATGGATCCGCATAAGACATGGTTGACGTGGAAACAACTGTGTAGTCCAAACATGAAGCGAGGCAATTCTGCGTCGACCGTAAGTGGGTGTCAAGAGATAGTTCTTGTCTTATCGAAAGATATGCCCCGATGATAGCTAAAACTCGCACGCGGATGCGCTCTATGAGCAACATCTGCGAGAACTAGCCGACGAAGATCGGTAAATAGCGGCTCTTCGGAGCCGCACCTAGGCAGAGGGATTATGGCCAAGAAATGGGAGACCCTACGTGCAGGGATGTCGCCTGAACGCAGGGATGCGAATCGGGCAGCAGCGCAACAGATGATGGCAGAAATGCCGTTGGAGGAGTTGAGGTCGGCACGAAATATCACGCAAACGCATCTGGCGTCGCTTCTGCAGATCACTCAGGCGTCGGTCTCCAAGATGGAAAAGCGGACCGATATGTATGTCAGTACGCTTCGCTCATTCGTTCAGGCGATGGGCGGTGAGTTGGAAATACGAGCGATCTTTCCAGAAGGCATCGTGAAGATAGACCAGTTTTCGGCTCTTGCTCCAAGCGAAGAGCATTTGGCTCAAAACGCCGGTTCCAGCAAATGAGTTCTTAGAAACTCCGAAACGGAATTGGCAAAGAAGGTGGACATGCCAATTCCAGAGAGTCGTACACGATGGGGCGTTTCAGGGACGGGTCCCCGAAAAGGTTCCGGCACGTTGGTATAGAATGCCTCTGCTTGTTTGATGGGTGGAGGCGTTATGAAGCCGAAACGGCTGTCGGCAGCGAGTTCCACGTGCGTCTCTGCACTGGTTGCCCTGATCCTCGCGTTCCGTGTCCTAATTCCGGTTGTCGCTCACGCCCAACCAGCGGACAACGACTCGCTGGAAAGGGTTGGGGCAGACTTTTGGAGCTGGCGGGTCGGAGAGGCGCCGTTCATTGGAGATGACGTTCCTCGGCTCGTACATCCTCGTGGGCTCCGAGATTGGTCAGCAGCTTCGGTCGCCAGAAGACGGACGGAACTCAGCAAGTTTGAGGGTCGGTTGAAAGGGCTTCATCCGGAAGGCTGGCCGGTCCACGAGCAGGTGGATTACGAACTGCTCAAATCCGCTTTGGCGCGAGTGCGATGGGAGTTGGACATCAATCCCAGGTGGAAACGCGATCCCACTTTTTACATTGAACAAACGCTCACTCCGGTCTTAGAAGCGCTTGCTGTTCCGGGGCCGTATGACGAATCACGCAGCAGCGAAATCCTTGAACGAATCAGAAACATTCCAGCGATTGTCGATGCCGCCAAGGGGAATCTCTCCGCCCCCCCTGCACCGTTTGTGAAAGCGGCCATTGAATCGCTTGCGGATGTTCGGTCGCAGTTGCGCTCGATGGCTGCGGATCTGCAGTCCGTAACTACCCTTAGCAACTCGGAATTGACAAGCGCCGTGATCGCAGCCGCGGATTCTCTGACAGGGTTCCGAACGTGGCTGGTAGAGCTTCTGCCTCGATGTCCGCAAAGCTTCGCGATTGGCCGCGAAGCTTATGTCTTCTACCTGCACAAGGTCGCATTGGTGCCCTATTCGCCGGAGGAATTACTGCTGATCGGGCGGCAGGAAGCAGCGCGTGCGCGCGCTTTTTTGGAATATGAAACGCGCCGGAATGCAGCCCTGGACGTCATTCCTCTCTTACCGAGCACTGAAGCGTGGGCGAAGAAGGAGGTACAGGACGAAGCGGCTATTCGAACATTCCTGACGCAAAAAAAAATCCTCACGGTGCCGGATTGGGTGGGGCACTATCGGTTTCAGGCGATGCCCGCCTATGTGAAAGATCTGAGTGGTTTCGGCGAAGCTGACGATTTCACCTCTGCTTCGCGGCTGAAGGAAAACGGGACTAGATATATTGAATCCCCCTCAGGCGATCTGGACCTGTTCTGGGAGTCCACAGCGCGCGATCCGCGGCCGATACTCATCCATGAAGGTTTTCCAGGTCACTACCTCCAGCTGGTCATGTCATGGGCGAATTCCGACGCGATCCGTCGTTATTACTATGATTCAACGGTGAATGAGGGATTGGGGTTCTATGCCGAGGAAATGATGTTGCAAGCGGGACTGTTTGACGACAGTCCGCGAACGCGCGAAATCATTTACAAGTTTATGTTGCTGCGGGCTATTGGCATCGAACTGGATATCAAGATGGCCTTGGGTGAATTCACGATTGAGCAGGCCGCGGCATTCCTGGACAAAGAAGTCGGGCTTGGCATAAAGATGGGGTTGGGGGGCGCTACGATGTTTGCGTCATGGCCCGGCGTGGTGGTCGGCTACCAAACCGGCAAGACGGAGATTTTGCGATTTCTGTCAGACGCCAGACGACAACAAGGAGCCTCATTCGATCTGCAGGCGTTTCACGATTTTCTGTGGCAGAACGGGAATGTGCCGGTCGCTCTGCAACGTTGGGAATATTTGGGCGAGAAAGACGATATTGATCTCGTCCGCAGCTTTTAGGCTAGCGTTTACCATCCGAGCGCAGACGTTAATGCTTCGCCCACGTGGCCGCTCATCGCCACCGCAGCTATGCGCTTCTGCACGGATGTCACCAGGTTTTGTCTAGCATCAAACACCAACCGGAAGCATGCAGGATTTCCTTTACTGTCGAATGGAACGACGCTATGGCAAAGCATAAGCGACGTAAACGCCCCCGCGGGCGCCGCGCAGATTCAGGTAACTTCCGCCTGAGGCGATGACGACATATTGCCTTCCCTTCACTTCATAGGTAATCGGTGTCGCATTCCCCGGATAAGGCAGTATGGCCTTCCAAAGCAGCGCACCCGTGGTTTTGTCGAACGCCCGAAATTCCTTATCGAAAACCGTTGCGGCGATGAAGAGCAATCCGCCCGCAGTCACGATCGGGCCACCATAGTTCTCCGATCCAGTGTTCTTCAGGCCCTGCGCAACGAGCTCAGGATACTCTCCCAGAGGAATCTGCCACAGATACTTTCCCGTTTTCAGATCCAGCGCATTCAGAGTTCCCCAGGGCATCGCAACCGCAGGGTATCCCTCCGGATCGAGGAAGCGGCGATAGCCGGTCATGTAGTAGGCTGTGGCCCGTTGCAGGCTGGAATCCATTCCTCCCGGCTGCTCGGTCTGTTTAGATTCGGATGGAGTGGAATCGGAGGAGGTGGCAAGATACTTCAGTAAAGCGGTCAGGTCCTCATCCTGAATATTGGGAAAGGGCGGCATTCGGCCCTTTCCGTCGTGGATCCTCTCCACAATCTGAGCGTCAGTGAGCCTATCGGTGATCTTGAGCAGCGAGGGGAATTCGGAAGCCTGACCGGTACGATGCGCGCCGTGACAAATAGCGCATTGGCTGAGATAAAGCGTGCGGCCCGCTGGACCTGATGAGACTTCGGCAAGCGCCCCCATAGATGCGTAGTTGTTGGCGTTCACATAGAGCACATCCGATTCCGGATCCTCGGCCGGACCTCCCCATTCTCCTCCGCCCTCAAAGCTCGGGGGCAGGATGGTGTCTTTGCCGATACTTAAAGGAACGAATTCTCCCTCGCTGCGGAGCTCATGAAGCCGTTTGAGGGCCCAGGCGTGGGCCTCAGGTGTGCGTGTGGTCAGCGTATCCTCGGTGACTTGTTGGCGCGCGAAAGGCTCGGGCGCCGTAGGAAATGGCTGATGAGACGAAGCAACTTCCCCAGGTACGGTGCTGGGCGGATAGGGTCGCTCCTCAATGGGATAGAGAGGCTTTCCGGTGACGCGATTGAACAAATACAGATATCCCTGCTTGGTCGTCTGAGCGATCGCGGGGATGTTTTGCGCACCCCTTCGAATCGTCACCAGCATCGGCGGCGCAGGGAAATCCCGGTCCCATATATCGTGATGAACGCCCTGAAAATACCACAGCAGCTTGCCGGTGTTGGCATCCAGCGCGAGCAGGCAGTTGGCGAACAGGTCGTCGCCGATGCGGCTGGCTCCGTAGAAGTCAGGCGCCGCGGAACCTGTAGGCGCGTAGACAATACCGCGATTCGTATCCACTGCCATGCCGCCCCAGTTATTCGCCGCGCCGCTGAATTTCCATGCATCCTTAGGCCAGGTGTTATAGCCCAGTTCACCCGGATGTGGAATGGTATGAAAGGACCAGCGAAGCGCTCCCGTGCGCACGCTGTAAGCGCGAATATCGCCGGGAGGCGCGGGCAGTGTCTCGGGCTCCATTCCGCCCACAATGAGCAGATCGTGATAGAGCACACCGGGGCTGTTTAGCGCAATCGATTGGAGGGCCGGATCGCGGCCGAGGTCCTTGCGCAGATCGATGCGGCCGTTCTCTCCGAAGCTGGAGATGACCTTGCCTGTCCTCGGGTCGAGCGCATAGATGAAGTTCATCACGGCGGCTAGTAACCGCTCTTCCCGGCCATCTCGCCAGAATGTGAGGCCACGATTCGGCTGGGTTGCCGTGATCCCCGAATCGAATTTCCACAAGAGCTTGCCGGTGGCGGCATCGAGCGCAATTACCTTCTGAGCCGGCGTGTAGGCATAGAGCACTCCGTCCACAACAATCGGCGTCGTCTCCAGACCGCCTGCTTTACCGCCCCCTTCCTGGGTGTCGAAGCGCCACGTCTCTCGGAGGCGGGTCACGTTCGACCGATTGATCTGCACCAGATCGGAGTAATGGGAGTTCCCCGGTGTTCCTCCAGTAACAGGCCAATTGACGCCGGCAGCGACGCTGGCTCCTTTTGTCGCTGTAATCCACGAAAAGGTCGGATATGCGCCTACCAACGCGCCGATCAGGACAATAACACCGAACGCTAGACGTTTCACGCTTTCCGCCGACCCCCTACCATACGCTAGCCGACATCGCCGGCGACTTCGCTTGCTGTGCAGTTTCGCGGATTTGCAAATGTCCGCCCGGCTTGGCCCGTGCTTGCATTTTCAGTATTTAAAACCGGAGGCGTAGCTTGAACGTTTATGCTCTGGGTAACTGTCCCGATGGAAAGATTCGCGTCTATACGGCGCCTCGCGGCCACATCCATCTTAGTATTATGGACTTCGACCATCTTGGATCCCTGCCCGATGAAACCGGGACTGACCGGAACAACCACCATTGTGTCAGGGCGCGTCTGGAGATAAAAGTTGGAGCGGTTAGCGAAAAAGCGTGGATTTGAGATTGGAATTGACGCGAACCAGCAAGTTGGTTGTGCCGTCCCCTAAAGGGAACTTGGTTTCCGTTGCTTTCCTTTCCCGGCACTCCCGTGCCGGGCTCTGGATTCTTCCGTCCCTTCCGGGACTGGTTTGCGGAAAAGATTTTTGGTCGGACGGGACTGGTACTTCGTGACTTTAGCCCCTGCAGTGTTGCTTTCCTGGCCGCTGCAGAGTTTTTCCGCACTCCCGCCTGGAGACTCCAGCGCGTCGCGGGGATTTAGTTCGCTTGGTGTCGCACATTTCTGCACAGCCTAGAAGGGACATACGAAGCAACCACCACCCTGAACAGCCTCTTCGTGGGATGCGACGAATGGTGGGAGTATGCCCGGTGGCACTGAGGCGAGCTTGCCCGGAGAGCAGGACAATTCCTGCTCTCTGGGCCACCTCATATTGCCTCACTGTCCCATCCCGCAAAGCGCACCTAAGGACATGGCGTTGCCAGGAAGGCGTGCGTTTCTCCGCTGCTGGTCACCCCGAACCCGACAATCTCGTCTCTCGCGTTGATGATCTCCGCAACCAGCGCGTGGATGGGTGCGTTCGCCTGCAGCAGCGTGTTGAGGTCGACCATCACGCCGTTCCGGCGGAGAAATGCTCGTGGGACGCCGGTTTTATCAATCGACAAACCCACCACCTCGCCTCGCTCATTTGCACCCAGCGCAACGCTCGCATAGTCACCCTTTACGGTGCCCAGGTCCTTCATACCCGTTTCCCTGGTCCATAAGAAGGCGTGCTGTGTTTGTTCGCCCGCCAGCACTGAGGTACCGACTACGTGGCCCTGGTTGTTGATGAACAGGGCGGTGTTGCCGAGCGGGCCCAGCGCGGCGTTCTTACAGGGGACGAGGCACTTCCCGCCAAGGTCGCCGAGGTCGGTGACCGTTCCATTTTCCCAAAGCACAGCGTGCGGACCAACAGCGAGAGGAGGAAGAAGGGTGTTCCCGCATGAACCCGACTGCCCGACCACCTGGCCCTTGTCATTCACCCAGAGGCCAATACCCACCGAGTCGCCCGGGAGTGGGCGCAGCTTTTGGACTTCACCGCGTCCTGGCCCCCATATCGCGGCTTCAAAATCATTCGTCTGCGGAGCTACGCAGTGGGTGTCCATCGCACCCTCTTCCGCAACCCCCACTGCCTGGCCCCGGTCATTGATGGAAATGGCCTGGCCATTCTTGCCTCCGAGTAGCGGCAGAGCTGTCATCGCTCCATCCTCCCAAAGGAAAGGCACGCACTTGAGGCCGGTGCCGAACCCGCAAAAATTTTCGCCGTCTTTTTGCTGAGGGGACACTTCGGCTACACCCACAACCTGGGCAAAGTCATTGGTGGTGAACCCGGTGCTGTTCAACTTCGCACTATTCTTTGCATCGAAACCGGGCGTGCCCAGGTCGAGTTTCAATCCCTTGAACCAAAGGGTCGCGTGCTGTGTGCCGTTGACAAGGGTTGCTGCGCCGCTAATCAAGCCATCGCTAGCCACCGATGTTGCCTCACTGAACGGGCCGCCGAGCGTGCCCAGGTCGGTGATGTGATAGTGAACTGGCGGTAGCTTCTGTGGCTGGGCTGCCACCCAGGCAGGCGTTAACAGCGTGAAAAAAGACGTCACTGCAACACCCAAGATCGTGTTTTTTGATTTCATAGTCGCCTCACTCCCGAACCTGCAGTTTTGTAACCGGCAGGCTCGACACGCAGAAGAACCGGCCCCGGCGCGAACGTCAAAGAAACTAAGCGTGAGTTCTTTGTTAACTGGCAACTTGTTGAGAACAAGAGCAATAAGAAGGTGGCGTAAACTGGTGCGGATATGGGAGCCGGTGATCGAGGAAGACCCGTGGAAGCTCCGGTTGGCACTACTTATGCATTCGGTCCCTTCGAAGTGCACCCAGGAACCGGCGAACTCCTTAAGCAAGGGCGCCGGGTCAAGCTGCAGGACCAACCCTTCCGTCTGCTGGTGATTCTTCTGGAGAACGCAGGGCAGGTGGTTACCCGGGAGCAGATCCAGAGCCGCATCTGGGAAGAAAACACATTTGTAGACTTTGACGCGAGCCTTCGCGTCGCGGTGCGCAAGCTACGGGAGGCGCTCGGAGATGATGCGGAGAATCCTCGATACATTGAGACCGTGCCCAAGCGGGGATACCGCTTTCTCGCTCCCGCCCCTTCGTCCGTAGGATCCCTGCAGCGCGTCGAGGCTACAGTCGCCGCGACCGAAGCACCCGCTGAGTCCGAGCGTCCCGAGAGATGGCATTGGGTCGCGGCCCTCCTCCTGCTTATCCTTATCACTTCGGGCACTGGCGCATTTCTGTCCTTAGCCCACAAGCGAAAAGTCTTCACCGAAAAAGACACCGTGGTGCTCGGCGACTTCGCCAACTCCACGGGCGATCCGGTATTTGACGGGACGCTCCGCCAGGGCTTGGCGGTGCAACTCGAGCAGTCGCCTTTTCTGAGCCTGATCTCCGACGAACGCATACAACAGGTGTTGAACTTGATGGGGCAACCGGCCGATGCGCGGATCGACCCGCAGATCGGCCGCGAAGTTTGCCAGCGAACCAGCAGCGCCGCTGTCTTGTATGGCTCGATCGCAAGTCTGGGCAGCAAGTATGTGTTGGGTTTGCGGGCACAGGATTGCCGCACAGGGAAGGTTCTCGCGGAAGAGCAGGTGCAGGCAGATAGAAAAGAAGAAGTGCTCAATGCACTGGATCGCATTGCCAGCAGGTTTAGAGCCCGGGTCGGCGAATCGCTGACTACGGTCGAAAAGTACGACACTCCCCTCGCCGAAGCCACGACCTCGTCACTCGAAGCATTAAAGGCCTACAGCGCGGCATTGAACATTCACTCTCAAAAAGGTTCGGCTGCCGCCCTTCCCTTGTTCAAACATGCCATTTCCCTCGATCCAAAGTTCGCCATGGCCTATGCGGTTCAAGGGCACGCTTACGGCGAAATTGGAGAGTCTGATCTCTCCGCCGACAGCATGAGCAAGGCCTACCAATTGCAGGATCGCGCCAGTGACCGGGAGAAGTTCTTTATCACCGCGTCCTACGATTTCCGGGTAACGGGAAACCTGGAGAAGGCGGAGCAGACCTGCCTCGCATGGGCACAGGCTTATCCACGCGACAATATGCCCGTTGGAATTCTCGGAGGCGTCGTTTACCCTGCCTTCGGCAAATACGAAAGGGCGGTCGAAGCAGCAAGCAAAGCGGTGGAGCTTGATCCGGACTTTGCCATTGGATACAGCGATCTGGCGTTCAATAACGTCTTCCTCGATCGCCTGGGGCAGGCGGAGAAAAGCCTTCAACTGGCTTCGGCACGCAAACTGGAAGCCAGCGACGCCCTGGTGCTGCCCTATGACATCGCCTTTTTGAAAGGCGATCAGGCAGCAATGGAACGGGAAGCAGCGCAGGAGCAGGCGAAATCCGAATCCGAAGCGCAGAGCTGGTATTACCAGGCGTTCGCGAGGGCGTATTCCGGTCACTTGCAACAGGCAAGGATGATGTCCACGCGTGCAACGGATATGGCGCAACAGGCCGATCAACCGGAAAGAGCTGCCCTTTGGGGAACCGGAGCAGCCTTGCTGGACGCGTTCTTCGCCGATCCTTCTGCTGCCAGGAAGCGAGCGAAAGCAGCGCTGGCGCTTTCCACGGATCGTGAGGTGGAGTACGGCGCAGCCCTTGCCTTCGCCATGACGGGCGATACCACCCAGGCGCAAACACTCGCGAATGATCTGCAGAGGCGCTTCGCCGAGGATACCTCGGTCAAATTCAGTTATCTGCCAACACTGCGTGCCCTTCTGGCATTGCACAGCGGCAATCCTTCCCGGGCTATCGAACTACTGCAGGTCGCGGCGCCCTATGATCTGGGAGCGCCGCGCAGCAGCTATCACGGAATTTTCGGCCCACTCTATCCTGTCTACTTTCGCGGCGAGGCTTTGTTGGCGGCTCACCAGGGGCCACAAGCCGCCGCGGAATTCCAGAAAATCCTCGATCACCGCGGGATCGTCGTGAGTGATCCCGTCGGCGCCCTGGCCCGCTTGCAACTAGGCAGGGCCTTCGCTCTGTCGGGAGATAAGAGCCGGGCGAAGTCTGCCTACGAGGATTTCCTCACTCTCTGGAAGGACGCCGATCCCGGCATCCCCATCCTTCTGCAAGCGAAACGCGAGTACGCCCGCCTACAGTAAAGCGCGAGTCATTGCCCGACCTATCGGCTTACATGAGCCCACGGCACCGTCGGTATAAAGTACTCCGCTGTAAGATGGCAAAATTATGGGTGATTTTTACGACGACCTTAAATATGCCCTTCGCATGTTGATCGCCAACCCCGCGTTCACCATGACCGCTATTGCGGCCCTGGCGCTGGGCATCGGAGCAAACACTGCCATCTTTACCGTCGTCAACACGGTCCTGCTCAAGCCCCTCGACTATCCCGAGCCCGACCGGCTGGTGCAGTTCCTGAACATCGACCCTGATGGGTCCAGTCACTTTGCTTCGCCCACAAATTTTCTCAACTGGAAGGATCAGACCAGCGTCTTCCAGGACGTCGCAGCCTATGACGATGCAGGCCCCGGCTTCAACCTCACCGGCACTGTGCCCGAACTGGTTCATGGTATCCACGTTTCCAGAAACTACTTCGCGCTCTTCGGCGCGCCGGTGATGCTCGGCCGCACTTTCAACCAGCAGGAAGACAGCCCCCATGGAGGCAAGGTCGTGGTTATCAGCTACGGCCTGTGGAAACGAAAAGTCGGCGGCAGTCCCAACATCGCCGGCAGCTCGATCTCGCTGGGCGATGAGTCCTATACCATCCTCGGCGTGACCGGAAAATCCTTCGTGACCGATCCCCAAGCTGACCTCTGGCTTCCCTTCCAATTCGATCCCAACACCACCAACCAGGGTCACTACTTTCTGGTTGCGGGGCGCCTCAAGCCAGGTGTCACACTAGCTCAGGCAAATGCTCAGCTCAAGATTGCCGCGGCTCAGTTTCGTCGCCGCTATCCGGACGCGGTGGCCGCCATGGACACCAGAGGGACGTTCGGCGTTCAGCTTCTGCGCGACCATGTGGTCGCCGGCGCACGTTCTTCCCTGCTCGTCCTGCTCGGAGCGGTCGGGCTGGTCCTGCTGATTGCCTGCGCCAATGTTGCCAATCTCCTGCTCGTCCGGGCTACCGGCCGTAAACGCGAATTCGCTATCCGCGCCGCCATGGGCGCGGGCCGTGCCCGCATCCTCCGCCAGTTGCTCACCGAGAGCATGGTCCTCTCCATGATCGGCGGCGTTCTCGGCCTTATCCTCGGATTCGCCGGCGTGCGGGCGTTGCTGGCGTTCAGCCCCGGGGATATCCCCCGCATCGGCGAACACGGAGCCGCGGTCGGCATTGACTGGCGCGTCCTCACCTTCAGCCTCGGCATTTCTCTGCTGACCGGAATTCTCTTTGGGCTCTTCCCTGCCATCGGCGCCTCGCGTCCCGACCTCAACTCAACTCTGAAGGAGAGCAGCAACCGGTCCGGCACCGGCTTCCGTCAAAGCAAGGCACGTTCGCTGCTGGTCATCAGCGAAGTTTCGCTTGCGCTCGTACTGCTCATTGGCGCTGCGCTGCTTATCCGCACGTTCATTGCTCTGCGCCACGTCCATCCCGGCTTCAACGGTCACAACGTGCTCACGCTCGAGATGTCACTTATCGGCAACCGCTACCAAAAGACCGCGGGAGTCGCCCAGTTCTCTCGCGATGGCCGCGAACGCCTCAACGCCATTCCCGGAGTAGAGGGCTCGGCCTTCGCCTGCAGCCTGCCGCTCGAAGCCGGCTACAGGTTGCCCTTCAACATCGTCGGACGTCCACTGGGCAAAAATGAGTTCACCGGAGGCGCGGGCTGGATCAGCGCTTCGCCCGGCTACTTTGGCGTGTTCAAAATTCCTATCATCCGGGGCCGCGACTTTGCTGACCGCGACAGCACAGGCGCGCCCGGCGTGATCATCATCAACCAGGCCATGGCCAGAAAATACTGGCCTAACCAGGATCCTATCGGCCAGCTGATTGAGATTAGTAAAGGCCACGGCCCACAGTTTGATGAACCTGCGCGCCAGATCATCGGCATTGTGGGCGACATGCGCGTCAACGAGCTAAACATTGACCCGAACCCGCTCATGATCGTCCCCATGGCCCAGGTCACCGACGGCATGACCACCCTCTTCGCCGGCATCGGTCCCATGGCGTGGATGGTCCGCACCCAGGGGGATCCACATGAGTACATCGCTGCCATCAGGGAACAACTGCGCCAGGCGAGCGGTGGATTCCCCGTCGGCCGAATCCGCCCCATGGAGCAAGTGATGGTGCAGTCTACTGCGCGTGAGGACTTCAACATGCTGCTGCTCACCATCTTCGGGGCGTCGGCGATGCTCCTCGCCGCGATTGGCATCTACGGCCTGATGGCCTATTCGGTGCAGCAGCGCACGCAGGAAATGGGCATTCGCATGGCCCTCGGAGCCGATCGCGCCCGAATCCGGAACCTGGTGGTTTGGCACGGCATGCGTTTGGCTTTGGTGGGCATCGCCGTCGGCATCGGCGCGGGGTTTGGGCTCACGCGCTTCCTCGCCGGCTTTCTGTACGGCGTCAAATCCTGGGACCCCTTGGTATTCGTAACCGTCCCGGTTACCTTAAGCGCAGTCGCTCTGCTCGCTGTCTGGCTACCTGCTTCCCGCGCGGCACGCCTGGAACCCCTACAGGCTCTTCGCAGCGAGTGAGTACAAATCTGCGCGAGCGAGATGTGGGATACCACTGCTCTTTCCCCTGAGTCTCGATTCACCCGATGCACTTTGCGGTCAACATCGGTGGAATCCCATATCTCGCGAAAAACGAGCGAGATATGGGCCACCCGTCCTTCGTTAGATAACGTCGAGTTTCAACCGAATAGCTCCAGGGCCCAGGGCGAAAACTTGACAGGATCCCCCATTAGCACCACAATGTAATTCTAATCATGCTTGGCGAATTCGAGTACCTGATGATCACCGCCGCGGCCGGACTTGGAGACAAGGCCTATGGAGCTGCCATTCGGGAAGAGATCGAGCATACGACCGGGCGCAAATGCTCCATCGGTGCGCTCTATACGACGATTGAGCGGCTGGAACAAAAAGGTCTGCTCACCACCTGGATGGGCGAGGCGACGGCGGAACGAGGCGGCCGCGCCAAGCGCATGGTGCGCGTAACCCCTAAAGGCGTGAAGGCGGCGAAGGACTTTTACGAAGTAGTGATTCGCGTAAGCCGCGGCGCGTCATGGGTTGCGAACCGGACAGGAAGTGCCTTATGACCGCTATCGGCTGGTCCTTCGTGGAGACTGCTGCCCGGCTGCTGGAGCGTGGCGAACGCGAGGCTGTACTGGGTGATTTGCTGGAAGCCGGCGAGAGCGGCCTGCAGGGGGTGCTGGATGTATTTGGTCTGGCGGTCCGGCGGCAGCTGGCGCTTTGGAAGGACTGGCGGCCGTGGCTGGCGTCGTTCGGTATGGCATTGCCGGGTAGCCTGCTGTTGATGGGATTCTCCCTTTCTGTCAGCCAGACCTATCAACGGCTCATCCACCCAACCATCTACAAGGCGACCGGGTTGACGGTGGGCGCAGGTTTTACGTTGTTCT
Organism: uncultured Acidobacteriaceae bacterium; assembly: GCA_963788515.1. Lineage (GTDB taxonomy): Bacteria > Acidobacteriota > Terriglobia > Terriglobales > Acidobacteriaceae > PALSA-350. Next base: position 214,725 of record CAWBGZ010000008.1, on the reverse strand, counting down.
TGTGCAATGTCTTTCTCTTGATCGCCTGGTCCTGGACCGGTGGATTTGTCATGGGATCGATCTCGCGGCGAACCGTGCGGGTGAGCGCCCTCATATCTTTTCTGCCCTGCGTGTTTTGCCTGGCAAGGTTCCGCGTGGAGTCGCTGTCGCGGTTTTGCCTGCTTCTCTTTTTGCTCCCTGCGATCTGGGGGGTTTGCCGCGGCCTGCAAATTGCCCGGATCAAAATGAGATCGGCGCTTATCCTGGCGGCCGTTATCACCCTGCTCACGATTCCCACCTGGGGTAGCAGCGGCTCATGGATTCCCAATTGGGCTTTGAGTTGGCCGGCGTGGTACCTAGTGGCGATGGCATGGAGGAGCGAGGCCAGGAAGGAGGGGGGGAAATGGCGAACGAACTAGCCCTCTCCGTGAACGGAGCTCAGCATTCCGTCTCCGCTTCCCCAGACACCCCCTTGCTCTACGTATTGCGCAATGAACTGAAATTGTCCGGTCCGCGCCTGGGCTGCGGAATGGCTCAGTGTGGCGCGTGCGCCGTGCTGGTGGATGGACAGGAAGTGCGCTCTTGTATCGCACCGCTTTCCTCCGCCGTTGGTAAGCAGGTAACGACGATCGAGGGGCTGGCCCAGGTGTGGGCCAGGAAGAAGGGCCTGAGCGAAAGCGACGCAGGTTTACATCCGGTGCAACAGGCATGGATTGACGAGCAAGTACCGCAGTGCGGCTACTGCCAGAGCGGAATGATCATCGCCGCCGTGGAGCTTCTGGATAAGAATCCTCATCCTACCGTGGTGCAGATCAAAGACGCCTTTACCAATAAGCCCCCTTCCCCTCATCTTTGCCGCTGCGGTACGTATGCAGCCATTATCGAAGCCGTGCAAATGGCTGCTAAAACCATGAGCGCCTAACAGCGGTCAGGACCCAAGAAGGTGTGAGGACCGGGAAAAAAGCCACTCCCCGAAGGGATCGCGAGTGGAGAAAGAGAACTGCAGGTCCCTCGGCTTCGTAGCCCACTCAAGCCAAAGTACGGCTTGAATGGGGCACCCAAAGCTTTTGTTGCCGGTGTAATTTCCTTGGGTGGGCCGCCGGTCCTTTCCCAGCGTCCTGGAGAGTGAGCACCATGCCGACGAACACCCCTCCGTTAAGCGACCGCGTTACACCGACGCTCACCCGGCGCGGCTTCTTCAAGATGGGCGGCGCTCTCATGGTGTCGTTCACGTTTCCCGGGCTCTCTGCCATCGGCGCGGAAGTACAGCCCGAAACCAGCCACCTGGCGTCGTGGCTTGAGATCAGGCACGACCATACTATTCTTGTGCGCACCGGCCGTACCGAGATCGGCACCGGCATGAGCGCTTATTATGCGCAAGTCATCGCCGAAGAATTGAGCGTCCAACCAGAATCGATCACGCTCCTTATGGGCGACACCGATAAAACGCCGGACGGTGGCTACTCCGCCGGCTTCCTGAGCGGAGCAGCGAACCTGCGCAAAGTCGGCGCCTATACATACCAGGCGTTGCTAGGGCTGGCTGCAGACAAACTTCGTGTTCCCGTCTCCTCGCTCACCGTCACGGACGGCATCGTCTCTGGCGGAGGAAAGAGCATCCGCTACGGAGAACTCGTGCAAGACCAGCAGCTGGATCTGAAGATTCCAGTCTCTGGGGCGCCCCCAAAGGTTGACCCCACGAACGGGATTGGCATTGCAGGATTGGATGGTCTGACGGTGTTGGGAGATCCGCCGACGAAGCCAGTGAACCAGTACAAAGTGGTCGGCAAGTCTTTCCCCATGCCCGGCATTCCCGGCAAAGTCACGGGTAAGACGCAATGGAGTTGCGATGTCACCTTGCCCGGGATGCTTCACGCTCGCATGGTGCGCCCCGCAACACTGGGCTCGACGTTGATCACCGTGGGTGCGCTGGACAAGACGCGCTTCCCGAATGCACAGGTGATCACCAAACAGAACCTGGTGGCCGTGCTCTCTCCCAACGAATGGGAGGCCGTGGGCGCTGCTCGAGCGGTCGCCAACGGTACCAAGTGGAGCGAGTGGTCTGGTCTGCCGGGCAGCGAGAATCTCACTCGGGCGCTGCGCGACTACAAGTGGGGAGCGCCCTCGGAAAGCAAAGGGGATGCAGCCGGCGTCCATACGGCCCTGGCGCAGGGAGCCAAAACCATCTCGGCCACCTATGAACAGCCTTACATCAAACATGCTCCCATTGGTCCCTTTGTCGCCGTGGCCGACGTGCGCAGTGATGGCAGCGTTACTGCGTGGACCCATTCTGCGAACTCGCAAGGCTTGCGGGCGCAGATTGCAAATACTTTGAGCACCCCGATCGAAAAAGTAGTCGTCCGCTGGCTAGACCATGCCGGCCAGTTTGGACGCACAACCTTCGGAGGCGACGGCGCTGAGGGCGATGCCGTTATCCTCTCGCAGTTGAGCGGAAAACCTGTGCGGGTGCAGTGGAGCTTGCAGGAGGACCTGGCATGGTCGGCCTCCTCGCCCGGTTGGGTGGAAGATATCACCTGCAGCCTCGACGACCATGGCTGCGTGACCGCCCTGCGTAGCGCTTTCTACTCTGCGCAATCGACGGACGCGCGGATTGTCGGCGCTCTTCTCGCCGGCATGCCTTGCAGTCAGACCAGGCCAGGCTATTGGATCGCCACGGAGTGGCCATACGACAAGATTCAAAACCGGCGCGAAGAAGTGTATGGGATGCCGAACCTGGGAGCGGATCCGCACTCAGCCGGATTGCGCGGGCTCATCATGCGCACCCCGGGACAGCGGCAGCAGAACTTCGCGCTCGAATCGTTGATGAATGAGGCAGCCTCGTGCGCAGGCATCGATCCCATTGAGTTCCGGCTTCTGCACACCACCGACCCGCGGCTCATCGACATCATCCACGCCACGGCCAAAGCAGCCGCATGGGAGCCACGCCCTTCGCCACATCCGGGCGCGCGCCGTACCGGTAGCGAACCCTTCACCGGCCGCGGAGTCGACATCATGGTCCGCCAGAACTCGTACTGGGTGGGAATCGCCGAGGTGGCAGTGATTCCGGATACGGGGGCGGTCCAGGTGACGAAGTTCACCATCGGCGTGGACTGCGGAAAAATCATCAACCCTCGGCAACTGGAACGGTGCATGAAGAGCGGTGTTGTTATGGGTGTCAGCGAAGCGCTCAAAGAAGAGGTCACCTTCGACAAGGGAAAAATCACCAGCACCAGCTGGAGCCGCTACAAGATCCTGACCATGGCGGAGATGCCCGAGATCAAGGTGGTGCAGATTACGCGCGATGACAAAGGATTCGGCGGCGGCTCAGAAGCCGCCAATGCCATCTGTACGCCGGCCGTCGCCGCTGCCTTCTTCGATGCCACCGGAGTGCACGCGCGCAGAATCCCCCTGACCCCAGCCTATGTGACAACGCTCCTTAAAGGCTAAAGCGGCACGGCGAAACGCGAGTACACGGTCCGGCTACAATGCTCTGCAGTACTCATCCGTATGGAGAGCATTGGATTCACTCGAATGACATCAACCCGAATCGTTGTTGCCCTTCTTCTGGCATTTGCCTCTTCGGCCCCGGCGCTCCACGCAGACAGCTGCAGTGCAATCAAGGATCTGAAGCTTCCGGATACAACCTTCACCATGGCAGAACGAGTCACTTCGGGCGATCTGGACGCGCCCGGTATCGATAAGCCGTTCCACGAGCTGCCGCCATTCTGCCGCGTCGCCGGAGTGCTTCGACCCACAGCCGATTCAGAAATTCACTTCGAAGTCTGGCTGCCGGAAAAGGATTGGAATAGTCGCTTTCTCGGCGTGGGCAACGGCGGGTTCGCCGGCTCCATTGGATATCGAGAGCTCGCCGGCAACCTGCGCCGCGGCTTCGCCACCGCGGGCTCCGATGCCGGCCACAAGGCGGAAGGCGAGGATGCGAGCTGGGCCTTCGGTCATCCGGAAAAGATCGCAGACTTTGGATGGCGCGCCGTCCATCTGACGGCAGAGCGAGCGAAGGATGTGGTCAAGGCGTACTACGGCAAGACCGCAACCAAGGCCTATCTCGATTCCTGTTCGGATGGGGGCCGCGAGGCGCTGATGGAAGCGGAGCGTTTCCCGGAGGACTATGACGGAATCCTGGCCGGCGCGCCGGCCAATGACTGGACCCACTTATTGTCTTCAGGGGTAGATGTTGCCCAGGGAACGATGGGTGACCCGCGGGCCTACATTTCGAGCATGAAGTTGCCCGCGATCGAGCGTGCTGCTCTCGCCGCATGCGACGCATTGGACGGAGTGAAAGACGGCATCATCAACAATCCGGCACAATGCCACTTTGATCCAGCGATGCTGTTATGCAAAGCAGAGGACTCGCTCGATTGCCTCACCCAGCCGCAAGTGAATTCGCTAAAGAAGTTCTATGCGGGCGGAGTGGATCGGCAGGGAAAATCCATCTTCCCGGGATATGCGATGGGGGATGAGTCAGGCGCCTGGCGCGATTGGGTCCTGGGGCCGGGTCCGGGGGCGGGTTCCGGAGTCCAGTATGTGCAGAACTATTTCCGTTACATGGTGACTGGCAACACAAAATGGAACATACTGACGGCCGATGTGGATGCATCGCTGGCGGCAGCAGGCAAAGAAACGGCCACTGCTCTGAACTCAACCAACCCGGATCTGCGTCCGTTTTCAGCGCGTGGCGGCAAATTGATCATGTATCACGGCTGGAATGATCCCGCGATCTCACCCTGGGGCAGCATCGCCTACTACCAAAGCGTGCAGAAGACGATGACCCCGGAGAAGACAGCGTCGTTCATGCGCCTCTATATGGCGCCCGGCATGGAGCATTGCGCTGGTGGCCCGGGCCCCGCCTCGTTTGGCCAGCTCGGGATCCCAACCGGCAAGGGCCCGAAGTATGGAGTGTTTGATGCCCTGGTCGACTGGGTGGAGAAAGGTGTTCCCGCGGAGGATGTGATCGCAACCAAATACACGCCGGAGAACAAGGTGCAGATGACCCGGCCCCTGTGCCCTTATCCGGCGGTGGCGAAGTACAAAGGCAGCGGTGATACAAACGATGCCGCCAACTTTGCCTGCAGTAAGGATGGCGAATGAGGCGTCTCGAACCGCTGCTGGTGATTACGCTGTGCGTCGTGCCCCATCTGCTCCGCGCGCAGGCGCCCGCGCCACCCCCATGGGCGCAGCCTGGTTCCGCAAACCATGTGCAGGTGGCGCCCCCACCGGATTTTCACCGGCCCAGCAAAAATGCGCCGGCGACGTGGCTGCAGAGATTTCGGCAGAGCGGCGAGCCCTGCGATCCATGTCCATTGCGGTTTCCCTCGCAAGCGAGAATGTAGAATATTCCGGCATGCCCTCACGCTTGTTCGTCATCCTTCTGTTGTTGTTTTCGACAAATGTTACGCGCGCCCAGGTGAAGGTCCCAGTGCAGGAGTGCGGTGTGAAGTCGCTCCAGGTATGCGTGCTGCATGTTGCGCAGGACGAGGTAGGCATCATCACCGCGCCCTTTCATCTCTCCGCGCCGAGCTACTACTGGCTTCTCCCCTTTGGAGCGGCCACCGGCATCGCCCTCGACACGGACAATGAAGCCATGCAAGCGGTGGGATTCAATACGTCCCGCCAGAATGAGTTTCGCCGGATCTCCGACTACGGCGGCCTTTACGGCCCCTCAGCGTTCGTTGCCGTCGGATATATCGCCGGTAGCGTTACCCACAACGGCCATCTGCAGGAAACCTCCGTGCTTGCCGGAGAAGCCATGGCCGACTCCATCATTCTCAACACCGGCTTGGGCTACGCCATCGACCGGCAGACACCCATGCAGGGCAACGGCAAGGGTGATTTTTGGCCGCACGGCACCAAGACGTGGCCGGATGGGCAGTCGATGCCCTCCGATCACTCCATCCTGGTATGGTCCTTTGCCCACGTCGTCGCATCGCAATACAGCGGCATTGTCACCAAACTGATCGTCTACTCCCTGGCCACCACCGTCTCTGCTTCGAGAGTGATGGCCCGCGAACATTTTCCTTCAGACGTCTTCGTCGGGGCAGCGCTCGGTTACGTTATCGGCGGGTATGTGATTGAGCGCCGCTCCTCCCAAAGCGCCTGGAATCACTTCTCCGTGCAGGCACTTCGGACAGCCAACGGCAACGGCTTGCAGCTCTCTTATGCCTTCTCACGTTGAACCGATCACCAAATAAATACACAAGTAGAAGCCGGTGACGGCATACCACCCAGCGCGAGGTTTTCCGCGCCACCACAATCGAAGACCTTTCTTGAACGGATGCAGCAATAGGATTGGGATGGCTCCTGATAAGTCTCCAAAGAGACCGAGGCATGATCTGACTAGGCATTCAGTAGATTTTATTAAATTCTCTCGATCACGATAAACAGCTTGGTAGTTTGCTTGACGTCGTCTGTATGTCGAATGCCGCGAGACCGTTGCGCGTCGCAATCAGCGCGCGCTCCGTATCGAGCGGGGCAATCGGGTGAGCGCGCCGAGCCAAGTGTCGCTGAACGTGGCGAGCGCCCCGCGCCTCGTCGCCTCCACCTGCGCGGATGCGTCTCAGATCCGAACGTCGAACCGATCAAGCATCATGACCTTGTCCCAGACCCGCACGAAGTCTTTCACGAACCGGGCGTGTCCGTCGCTGCTCGCGTACACCTCGGCGACGGCACGAAGTTGGCTGTTGGAGCCAAAGATGAGATCGCTTCGCGTCGCCTTGAAGCGCGTTTCACCCGTCGCGCGGTCGTCGAGCGAAAAGATCATGTTCGTTTCGTCCTCCTTCTTCCATTCATAATCCATACTGGTCAGAACGGTGAAGAAGTCGTTGGTAAGCACGCCAACCCGATCGGTGAAAATGCCATGGGCCGACCCGTCGTAGTTCGCGCCCATGGCCCTCAGGCCCCCAACCAGCGCGACCCATTCGGGCGCGGTGAGTGCGAGCAGTTGCGCCTTGTCGAGGAACATCTCCTCGGGCGAGACACCCTGGGCAATTCCCGCAAACTGATCGTCGACGTAATTGCGGAAACCGTCGACCACTGGCTTCAGCCAATCGAACATCTCAATGTCGGTCAGCTCCTGCGTAGTATCTCGGCGACCCGGTGTGAAGGGAACCGAAACCTGCACACCGGCATCGGACGCTGCCTTCTCGACCGCCGCGCACCCGCCGAGCACGATCAGGTCGGCGAGCGAAACTTTTTTGTTGGCGGCCTGCTTGCCGTTGAACTCTTCTCGTACGCCCCAAAGAGCCGCGATTACGGGTACGGTTCGCCGGTTGACTGTCCAATTCTTCTGCGGCGCAAGCGCAAGGCGGCCCCCGTTCGCGCCGCCCCGTTTGTCACTGTTACGGTACGTGGCAGCCGCGGAAAACGCGGTGAAGACCAGGTCGGACGCCGATAGGCCCGTCGCTAGGATCGACTGCTTGAGCGCTGCGACATCCGCCTCGCTGACCGTGTCATGATCGCGAAGTGGGATGGGATCCTGCCACAGAAGATCATTCTCAAGCCTCTTTTCTGGCCCGAGATAGCGTTCTCGCGGGCCCATGTCACGATGGGTCAGCTTGTACCATGCCTTGGAAAAGGCCTGCGTGAACGCGTCGAAATCTTCAAGGAATTTCTCGCAGACCTTGCGATAGGCAGGGTCTGTCTTCAGTGCGAGGTCGCTGGTCATCATCATCAGCGGGTTCATTTTGCCCGGGATATGTGCGTCAGGGGTCTTGGGCGCACTCGGGTCGGTAGGGATCCACTGCAGCGCGCCGGCCGGACTTTTCGCCTGCTCCCACTCGAACTTGAACAGGTTTTCCAGATAGCTGTTGTCCCACTGCGTTGGATTGGGAGTCCAGCTGCCTTCGATGCCGTTGGTCATCGCATATTCAGCAAAGCCGGTGCCTTCCGGGTTTTGCCAGCCAAGACCCATCGCCTCGATCGGCGCGATCTCGGGCGGGGGGCCAACTTCGCCGGCGGAGACCATGCCATGGCTCTTGCCGAAGGCGTGACCGCCGGCGATCAGCGCAACCGTTTCCTCGTCGTTCATGGCCATTCGGGTGAAGGCGATGCGGATGTCGCGCGCTGATCCCATCGGGTCGCCGTTTGCGTATGGACCCTCCGGGTTAACGTAGATCAGGGCTTGATGGGTCGCAGCCAGCGGATTCTCAAGGTCATAGTCCGCGTCGCCGTTCCGGCCGCGCCAGCGCTTGTCGCGTGTCACCATGCTGTCGGAGGAGGAGACATGCTTCGGGTCCCACACCTCTGGCCCCCAATAGGTGCTGGTGTCGGCCTCCCACGCGTCGCGTCGACCGCCGCCGAAGCCATAAGTCGGAAACCCCATGATCTCGAGCGCGCAATTGCCGGTCAGGACCATCAGATCTCCCCAGGAAAGCGCACTCCCGTATTTTTGCTTGAGCGGCCAGATCAGGCGGCGTGACTTGTCGGTATTGCCGTTGTCCCACCAGCTGCTGATCGGCGCGAAGCGTTGCAGTGCCTCGCCGGCGCCGCCCCGACCATCGGCGATACGATAGGTACCGGCCGCGTGCCACGCCATGCGGATCATCTGGGGGCCGTAATTGCCGTAGTCGGAAGGCCACCACGCAACCGAAGAGGTCAGAAATGCCTTGATATCTTGCTTGAGCGCCGCGAAGTCGATCGTGTTGAAGGCTTCGGCATAATCGAAGTCGTCGCCTAGCGGATCAGCCTGAGGTCCGTTTCGGTGGAGAAGTTCAACCTTCAGACGATCAGGATACCAGTCCGACAGCACTGGGGGCGTGCCCAAAGAGCCGCCGATGCGGTCTCCGCCAAACGGACACTTTCCGGTCATCTCATAGGCTTGGGTGTTGGTTTTGTCGTCTTTGATGTCGAGCACGATAATATCCTTCTCCGGGAGGTAAGAACACGGGTTTGGGGAAGTCAGAAGGCGGGTTCGTCTTGATGAGATGCAATCCGGTTCAGCAGCGCTTTCGCCTCGTCCGGATAGCCCCGAAGGAGAGAACTTCCATAGGTGACCACTCTACGCTCAGGGAATCGTTGCCGCTGTGCTGTTCTATACAGGCAGATGCAGTGTGCTCCGTCCACGAAGATAGAGTGCTGACGTTGGCGCTGCGCATAGGCGCCACCACGGCGATTTTCACCATAGACCATGCGTCACTGATCGCAGATACCCCTTTTCCCAATCCCGGACCAGCTGGTCGTGGTTTGGTCAAAAGTGAATGGCCACCCCAACGGCGTTTCGGCCGGCCAATGGACGGTGGACCGTTGCGGACCGGTGGACGGGACGTACACCCAACATTTTCTTTCCGAAAAAACTTGGAACGTCAAACGGGCGGCTCGAACTGCTGCAATAGGTATCAGATCGACGAATTTACATCAAGCAACGGGCCCGCTCCATGCAGACCTCTGAGCGCTCCCATTTTTCGCTCACCCGCCGTGTCGCCCTCATGCCGTAGTCATGTCTCAAATTGCACAGCACAAGTACTTGCCGGCGTGGCACCATTTGCGGATCATCGAGGAGTGTTAACAATGCCGATCGTTCAAGTGGAACGCCACCGGACAAATCGAGTTGGATGGCTCCGGGCCGCCGTCTTGGGCGCCAATGATGGGCTGCTATCGACGGCAAGCCTGGTGCTCGGCGTGGCAGCGGCACATGGTACACATGCCAGCATTCTGGTGGCTGGGACCGCGGGGCTCGTTGCCGGATCGATGTCGATGGCTGCCGGCGAATATGTATCGGTTCACTCCCAGGCGGACACCGAATCAGCGGATTTGGACAGAGAGCGGACCGAGCTCGGGACGGATCCTGTCGGCGAACACCAGGAGTTGGCTAAAATCTATGTGGGCCGTGGCCTCGATGAAGCTCTTGCAAAACGGGTGGCGCTACAACTCATGGCACACAACGCCCTTGAAGCGCATGCCCGTGACGAGCTCGGCGTTACCGATGCTCTCAGCGCACGACCGATTCAAGCGGCGCTCACTTCAGCAGCCAGCTTTGCTGTCGGAGCAATCGTGCCGCTCGCGGTGTCCGCTCTGTCCTCTCAGAACGCGATGATCCTTCTGGTCGCGGGGATTTCCTTGATCTGCCTTGCTATCCTCGGGGGCATAGCCGCTCAGGTTGGCGGTGCCCCAATCCTCAGGGGAGCCTTTCGCGTCATGTTCTGGGGTGCATTAGCGATGGCCGTTACCGCAGGGGTCGGTGCGCTCTTCGGCACCAGAGTCTAGTTCGGGATCGACGGGGACGATCGACGGGAGTTTTCGGGACGAACTAACCCCATCGTTTCGCGCTCAGGATCGGATGGAGTTTGCGTGGACAAGGCCGTCCCCAAGGGCCCTCGCGTCTCGATCTAACGGCTACGCCAATCAAGTCTCATTAATCCTTCCACATGAGAAATTCAGCCACACGAATGCATGCGTCTACTTGCTCCCGCGCCCTGGTCGACTGGGTGGAGAAAGGTGTTCCCGCGGAGGATGTGATCGCAACCAAATACACACCGGAGAACAAGGTGCAGATGACCCGGCCCCTTTGCCCTTATCCGGCGGTGGCGAAGTACAAAGGCAGCCCTGATAGCCTCGTCCCTGTCTTTGCCCAGCGCATCGGCATTGAGAAGCAGGGCGACTCCTTCGCCCTCTTCGTCAGCCTGGAAGGCGAACCCATGCACCCGTTCGGTCCGCCCATCCGCTTGCATATCGACGGGCCCTTCTACGCCGGCATCGGCTTCTGCTCGCACCTGCCGGATGAGTCCGATACGGCAGTGCTCTCCAATGTCGTTCTTGAAAACTCTGCGGGGAAGGTCCACTAGTTAGAAAAACAATGAAAGCCACTGGTCCAGGGTGAATGGCCAACACAATAGCGTTTCGGCGAGCGATTACCTCGACTGGAGCCCGCACAAAACAACCTTTCACAACACAACCTTTAAGGACCTGAAAGCCGCCGCCGGGGGCGACTTCAACATCTCCAGCAAAGACCAGCCGACAGCCTTGCTGGGCTGCTACCTGCCCGCCCACCCCGCCGCCTCCACAAAGCCCATGGCCGTCCTGCGCAGCGAACGACGAACTATCCGGCTCTGTTCATGGACGCCTGAGGAATCTCAAATAGAAAGCGGCGAACACCAAGACAATGCCAATATTCACTATCAGCCGTCCCCAGACTAGATTTCTGAAGAACACGAGATCGACACCGACTATGACGGCTGCCATCGCCACCGCGTAAAGCACGACAGCTACCGGTCGGCCCATTTCAGCGAGATTCGCCATTTTGAGTTCTCCATACCGTGATCCGCCATCCCAGGCCATTCCAAGGGGAACCGTCTTGCTGATAGCCAACCAGCGAGTACACCAGACAGTACTTCGACACACGTATACACACGGACCAGTCGGGACTTTTGTCAGGGGGGTTTTTACTTCTCTATTTGACCGCGAATCTCACCCCCTGGGTGCTCCTTGGTATGTACGTTGAAATACCATTTGCCGGCCAGCAGATCCTTTACCTGATCTGCATTGAGAGTCGCCGTGCCTTTGATCGGACTCACGATGGGAGTCTCCTTGATCGGAATCTGCACGCCGGCATTCTCGCCTGGCATTGCGGGACCGTGAAAGTGGGCTGCGGCGGCCGGACCCGTCAGATCTTCAAACGTTATGTGATAAGTAAGCTCATCGGTTGTAGTGTTCAGTGTGGCCTTCAGGCTTCCATGACCCTTGCTATCGTTGGGCGGTACTTCGGTCGAGGATAGCAATGTGGCCTTTAGCTCGATTTTTTTGCCATAGGCGCCCAGCGCAACGCACGATATCGCCAAAGCAATGACAACATTTCGAAGGAACGGGGCGGACGATTTCATTACATTCTCCAGTTGTTAATGTCAGTAAGTGAAGTAACTTGTATCCCAGTTGCCGCTTAATCAGCACTGAATTTGGATGTCGTTTATAGCCGAGGGGTTGGATCACCCAGCGGCTCTGCACGGTCAAAAGGAGGCAGGCTTGACCACTGCTCAAATCGTGCAAAGTGGATATTGCCCAGCGCACCTCGCAGAGGGATACTGAAGTCCTCCGGCGCTCGATGGCAAAACGACGCAGCATAACATCCAATCTCGGGCTTTATGTCTACGGCGGGGCCGCCATCTTTCTCGGCCTTCTGGGCGTGGCCTCCGGCGACTTCGCTACCACATGGCAGAACGTCGGTCCCCACGTCCCTCTGCGCGTACCGCTTGCCTATCTCACTGCGGTCGTTGAGCTCGCCGCGGGGATCGCGCTCTTCCTGCCGCGCACGGCGCGTGCCGCGGCTCTGACCCTGACGATTGTCTACTCTGTTTTCACGCTCATCTGGGTGCCCAAGGCATTTGGGAACCTCGGCAATTACGACCCCATCGGCAATGTCTTTGAGGAGTTCTCCCTGGTCGCCGCCGGCCTGGTCCTCTGCGCAATCTTCTCGCCTGCCGATTCATCCATTGCCCGCCGCCGACCCTTCTTCGTGCTCCTCTTCGGTATTTGCCCCATTTCCTTTGGCATCGTCCACATCATTGACATGCCCGGCCTGTTGGGCTGGATTCCCGGTTGGCTGCCGCCGGCCAAGATGTTCTGGGCCTACGCCACCACCATGGGCTTTTTCGCGGCCGCAGTCGCCATCCTTACTGGCATCATGGCGCCGCTTGCCGCGCGCCTCCTCACTGCAGAGATCGTGATCTTCGAGTTGCTGGTCTGGATTCCGAATCTCACCGCCGGGCCAAGGAATCACTTTAATTGGGCGGGTAACGCGATCGGCATCGCTTTGGCCGGCGCCAGTTGGGTCGTCTCCGACTCCATCAGCGCAGCGGCAAAAACCAAACCAATCCCAGCAGAATCCCCCTGATGGGCAGCCGAGGACGAGCAACCGGCACAAGATCGGTAGTTCCCTCATAGCGCTTACAGCGCTTTTAGCGCACTTTCCTTACTTTCATACGGCGGTGCACTCCAACGTCGTTCTGGGAAACTCCGCCGGCAAGGTGCATTGAAATCCCTGGTTGATAATCTAAAGCGGCATCTCCTTTTACGTGACCACCCTCTGGAGGACGTCTTCTGATGGCTGTTTCCGACACAGCACTGGTTGTCATCGATGTACAAGAATCATTTCGGGAGTGCCCGGACTGGGCGGACTCCGTCGCAGCGCCGTTTTTTGACCGGCTCCAGATCTTGATCGACGGGGCTAAGAAGAATGGCATTCCCATCGTGCAGATATTTCATGTGGAGGGAGACGGAATCTTCTCGCTCCCCTCAGGACATGTGAAAACCCTGGAAGAAATTTCCATTGCGCCGGATGTGATCTTTCATAAAAACAGGCACAGTGCGTTGGTCGGCAGCGGACTTGGTATCTGGCTGGTGGAGCACGGCATCCGCCGGCTGATCATCTCCGGAATTCGCACCGAACAGTGTTGTGAAACAACGGCGCGCCACGCTTCTGATAACGGGTATCAGGTCGATTATGTATCCGAGGCTACGCTGACGTTTGCCATGACCGACCGCAACGGGCGAACCTGGAGCCCGGAGGAGATCAAGGCGAGAACCGAGCTGGTTCTGGATGACCGTTTCGCTCGTATTGCGACTGTAGCCGAAGCGCTTGCCACGACCAAGAAGGGGCTTGCCGCTTGAGTGCGGCGGGCCGGGTACGGCTCATACCAGGAATGCGGATGCGCAGGTCTACCGCAGCCTGCGTGGCTGCGACGTTGATTGCTGGATTGCCGCCGGGCCTGGCGCAGGAGAAAAGTGCCGGCAATGTGAGCAGCCCCACCGCGACCCCAGTCAAGCATCTGGTGGTGATCTTTGACGAGAATGTTTCCTTCGATCACTACTTCGCAACCTATCCCAATGCTCTCAACCCGCCTCACGAACCCCCCTTCAAGGCGCTCGCGGGAACGCCCCGGGTGAATGGCTTGACCGCATACCTGCTGGATCGCAACCCAAATTTCCTGAACGTGAAAGTAAATCAGAGCTACGCCGTCAATCCTTTTCGCCTGGGCCCTGCACAGGCCGCAACCGCTGACCAGAATCACGGATACACCGAGGAGCAACTTGCTTTCCACAACGGCCTGATGGATTCGTTCCCGCAATTCACCGGCCTTCCCGCCCTAGCGAACCAGAAACTGCACCCGGAAAGCCTGGTGGGGGCGCCCGCGGAATACGTCCACCAGACCAAGGGATTGGTGATGGGCTACTTCGACGGGAATACAGTAACCGCGCTATGGAACTACGCCCAACGCTATGCCATGAACGACAACTCCTATGCGTCCACTTTCGGCCAATCGACCCAGGGAGCCATTGAGTTGATCTCCGGTCAAACCAACGGCGTGACCGACCAGATCAACGCGGCAAGCTTTTTGGTTGACGGTGGTAACGGCACTTATACCGAGGTGGATGATGGGGATCCCATCGGGGATAAGTGCTCCAGCACTACATGGGGTCAACTACGCTACACGGGAAATAACATCGGCGTGATGCTCAGCAAGCGGCACGTAACCTGGGGCTGGTTCGAAGCCGGGTTCGATTTAACGAAAACAAATCCTAACGGAAGCACCGGCTGCACTCGCAGCACGCTGTCGAAAGTCACGCAGGTGTTAACCTCAGATTACATTCCGCATCACGAGCCCTTTCAGTACTACACCACGACGGCTAATCTGCTGCATACCCGGCCCTCTTCGGTGCAGAGGATCGGCAAAGAAGGCGATGGCGCAAATCATCAGTACGACACCGACGATTTCTTCGCCGCAGTACGCGCGGGCAACTTCCCCGCGGTTAGTTTCGTCAAGGCTCCGGCCTATCAGGATGCACATGCCGGCTATTCCGATCCGCTCGATGAGCAGACTTGGGTGGTCACGGTGATTAACTTCCTCGAGCGCCAGCCGGAGTGGAAGAACACCGCAGTGATTGTGACCTACGACGACTCGGATGGCTGGTACGACCACCAGATGGGGCCGATCGCGAACCAATCTACGAGCAAGGCGGATGGCTTAACCGGACCAGGCCAATGCGGCGATGGAGCCACTGGACTTCCCGGCCCCGCTGTCGACCACGCGCAGGGCCGCTGCGGATATGGTCCTCGTCTGCCGCTGCTGGTGATCTCTCCCTTTGCCCGTCGCAATTACGTGGACCACGGTTTGACGGATCAGACTTCCGTCCTGCGCTTCATCGAGGACAATTGGCTCAACGGAGAGCGCGTAGGCGGCGGATCCTTCGACGCCATCGCCGGCACCATCAACGCCATGTTTGACTTTGCCCATCCGGATGCGCGGCCCTACATCCTGGATAAGTCCACCGGCGAGGGTCTTAAACCGTAGGCGGAAGATCTGAACTCCACATATCGACGACGCATTTCCAACTGCCGTCCGCTTGCTTCTTCCATATCTCAACCGTCTTCCCCTGGTCCGTGGTGGGCTTTCCTTGGGCATCGGTGGTGGTAAGCGTGTAGCTGCCCTGGGTATAGCCAAGATCCCCTGATTGCGCCACTTCCACTTTCGTCGGCGCCCAATGGATAGCAAGACCAGGCAGCGCTAACATCTGCCCAATCGATTTACGAATGCCCTCCTTGCTATCAGCTTTCTTCTCGTTGGGCGGTAGAATCACCGCATCGTCGGCATAAAACGCAACCCAGTCGTCCACTTTTTTTGATTGTGCGGCCTTTTCCCAGTTTTCATCGGCCTGTCGAACTGCCGCCGCATCCGCAGCGGATGAGGATGCCGGCGGCTTGGCGTTGCACCCAAGAATCAAGAAAACGCAAGAGAAGCCAAGATAAGTTACGCCTTGGAGGATCCAAGTTTTGCCCGGCAATTTTTCCATCGTCGTTCCTTCGTTGTGCTTGAATGAGAGAGCTCGGCGAAAATATAGCAGATGCATCTGGAATTTCGATGGATCGTATCCCATCCATTCATTGGACGCGATCCCTGCCTGCTGTCATGGTTAAGCTATGAAGACGAAATCCGTACTTCAGATACTTCTGCTTTCGGCGGTATGGGGGGTCTCGTTCCTCATGATCCGCATCGCCGGCGAGACCTTTCCGCCGCTCTGGGTTGCGCTCCTGCGCTGTTCGTTGGGAGCGGCCCTGCTCTGGACCGTTCTTAGCCTGGGCGGCAATCAGCTGCCGCCGCGCCGCCTGCTGCCCTGGCTATTGGCTGTCGCCCTGCTTAATAACGCCATCCCCTTCACATTCTTTGCGTGGGGCGAGCGCACCGTGCCCAGCAACATCGCCGCCGTGATCAACGCCACCACGCCTATCTGGACGCTGCTCCTCTCCATGGCGATTCATCGCACGCGAGCCGCGCTGCTCACCATCGGCGGTGTTCTTCTCGGCTTCGGCGGCGTTCTGGTCGTGGTGATCAGCCATGCCAGCGACCCGGCCGTCGACCACGCCAGCGGCGGCCTTCTGCGCGGTACGATCGTGATTGCGTTGGCCGCCCTCGGCTATGCCATCGCCACCGTCCTGGCGAAGGCCAAATTGCAGGGGCTCGACCCCATCGGGCTTGCGACCACCCAGCTTAGCCTCGCCGGGCTCATGATCCTGCCCATCGCTCTTGCCGGAGCGCATCCCTCGGCGCTGCGGGTGGCTCCGGTGTTCGCCATCGCCGTCCTCGGCTTTGCCGGCAGCGGCTTCGCTTATCTGCTCTACTACCGCCTGCTCTCCCAGGTCTCAGCCACCCACGTCGCAGCAGTTACGTATGTGCTGCCGATCTGGGGCCTCTTCTGGGGCCTATTCGCACGCGAGTCCATCGGCGTGCTCGCCTGCCTCGGCGTCGCCATCACCATTGGCGGGCTGGTCCTCTTGAATCTGCAGCCACAGGCTGTGCAGGTTCCGCAGACTCGTGATCAGCATGTCGCGGCCTTGGAAATCCATTCCAACTTAAAGGCCGGAGACTAGCAGGGAAAGAGTCACTGCACGAAGGGCACGGCTTTAGTCGTGCAGCCTGGCATGCGATCGGAGAGGGCTTCAGCCCCTGAGGCACGGCTTTCCAATGATTCACGGCGAACCTCTTTGCGACCGGTACCTCAGCGACTTCACAGGGTGCGAAAGATGCGCGATTTCGTCCTTCATGACCCAAAAGGCGTACCTCAGGGGCCAAAGTGGCTGCGTGAGAACTCGACTTACGAACCCAGTCGCGGCACGGGTCAGAGAACGCTGCGGAATTTTATTATTTCCGTTGGGCGGCCGTGGCAATCGGAGAGGGGCACATCGAGAGCCATTATCCCACTCAAGCCAAAGGAAGGCTTGAATGGGCCACCCGGCATTTGTTGCCGGTGTGGGAAGATGGTGGGTTATCGCCCGTTGGATCCGATTCTGAACCTGCGAGTTCTCACACAGACTCTAAAGCCCCCATAGCCGCGGCTCAGTACGGCACGGCTAAAGCCGTGCCGTACGTGCAGTGAGTCTCTTTCCTCGGCCTGTAAAGCCCGGACCTTACACCACAGCGGATTTTTTCTGCAGTCCGCTAGGGAGCGACGAACGGCACCCTTTCCTTCACAGAAGAACTTCGAGAAAGGTATTCTGCGGGCATGCTCAACACGCTGCTGATCCTGCAGATCTGCCATGTTCTCTTCCTGGCTTTACACGACTGGGTGCCGCTGGGAAATCTGAATGATGTGAAAGCAGTGCGGGCAGCCAATCCCGCCGGAAAACTTCTTGGCGGCACACTCATTAGCACCACTCCCTTTACTTTTGGACTGGCTGCCAGCTTTTTCTATGCCGGTAAAGGATTTCCGCACTGGCTGAATATGTATCTGTGGGTTAGCTACATTTTTCTTTTTGTGGGCGAATTGGAAGCGTGGTGGATTCCCTATTTCTTTGGTTCGAAGCCCGAGCGCGCATCGCGCTACCAAGCCATGTTTGGCGGTACGCACAATTTTCTGCCGGCCCGCCATGGCATTCTGCCCAACACGCTGCACGTTATCCTGCATTCGGCCACGGTGGCCTTGTTGGTGGTTCTCGCCACGCTTACTTTTTGAAACGCGATCAGCAGTTCTGATATTTCGGTCCGCCTATTTTGTGCAACGCCGCCGTAAACTCGCTGGCGCATCCACCGGCGGCGAGGGAATAGTATGATTTCGGCCATGCTGAATCATGAGAGAAAGCTTGCACGAAGCAAAGCACCCCTCAGCGCGATCCTGATCTTCACCCTTGCATTCGGCATGCGGGCAGAGGCGCAGAGAGTCATCACGTCGCAATACGACAACGCGCGCACCGGAGCGTACCTCCACGAGACCCGCTTAACGCCGCGCAATGTGAATGCTCAGCAGCTGGGCAAGCTGTTCACCTTACACGTCGATGGAGAGGTCTATGCAGAACCCCTGTTCCTCAGCGGAGTCGAGATTCCAGGCAAGGGCCGGCATGATGTGCTGTTCGTCGTCACCGAGCACGACAGCGTCTATGCCTTCGATGCCTACTCTGACGGCCCTCCCCTGTGGCAGGTGAGCTTTATAAAAAACGGTGAGACCGCGGTTCCAGCGGATGATGTGCAATGCCCCTTCATCGCGCCCGACGTAGGCATCACCTCGACCCCAGTCATCGACCCAGACAGCGGCACCCTCTATGTGCTGGCCCGCACCAGGGGGGCGCGCATCCTGCTCGCGAATACGTATTACCAACGGCTGCATGCGCTCGCCGTCACCACAGGCGCGGAGAAATTCGCCGGCCCGGTGGAGATTCAAGCCAGCATGAGCGGCAGTGGCCGAGGCAGCAGCAACGGCAAGCTGGTCTTCAATCCGCTGCGCGACAACCCTCGGGCAGCCATGCTGTTGAACAACGGCTTGGTTTATCTCACCTGGGCCTCGTCCTGCGATGTTGGCCCGTACCATGGCTGGGTGATGGCTTATGACGCCCACAGCCTTAAACAGAAAGCGGTCTTCAATGCCTCACCCGACGGCGATGACAGCGGCGTCTGGGGTGGTGACACGGGGCCTGCGGCAGACAGCAGTGGGAACATTTTTGTCTCCACCGGCAACGGCCGTTTCGATGTGAACAAAGGCGGCCGCGACTATGGCGACACACTGCTCAAGCTCGATGGGCAGACCCTGAAGGTGAACGATTATTTCGCGCCCTTCAACGTGGATGCGTTGGACGCGAGCGACAGCGATCTGGGCTCGGGCGGCCCCACGCTCCTGCCGGATCAACCGGGAGCACACCCGCACCTGGCGACCGTGGAGGGCAAAGCGGGCGTGCTCTACCTGGTAGACCGCGACCACATGGGCCATTGGCAGGCGGCCAACGACAGCCACGCGGTGCAAACCATGCCGCTCCCCAATGGCGTCTTCGGCGCCATGACGTATTGGAACCACTATCTCTACGTGCTGAGCGATAGCGATGCGCTCAGGGAATTCGAAGTGAAGGACGGAAGGCTCTCCCCGAAGGCAAAAAGCCCGAATACCTTTGATGGCGTTTCTGCGACCCCCATCGTCTCTGCCAATGGAGCCAGGGATGGCGTGGTCTGGGTGCTCAAGTCGAAAGACTGGAACTCGCCCGACAGGTCCGCGGTCCTCTATGCCTACGACGCCAACGACGTCTCTCACGAACTCTACGACAGCAATCAAAATGCCGCCCGTGACCGCGCGGGCGCGGCCCTCCGCTTCAACATCCCGACGGTGGTGAACGGGCATGTGTATGTGGGCGCAAAGCAGGAGGTAGACGTTTATGGCCTGCTGCCTGCATCTGGCGCCGGCAAATGACAGCGGGGGAGATTGGACCGGCGGTAACGACAGTAATGAACATGGCCTGAGGGGTTTCTCATGAGCGATGCTACGAAGTATTCCTACGAGACTCGCTTGAATGTCTTGTATAAACCGCTGGAGATCGTCGACGCCCGGGCGCTCGCGGACGCCTGCAACTTCAAGTGGTATAACCAGACACTCTGTCAGGTAAACGAATCCGTTGTGCGCCTGGGCGTCGTCGAGGGTGAGTACCACTGGCACAAGCACGACGAAGATGACGAGTTCTTCTATGTTGTCGACGGCCAACTGCTCATCGATCTCGAAGATCGTACCGTCCAGCTTGATCCTGGACAGGGCTTCGTCGTTCCCAGGCGAGTGGTACATCGCACGCGCGCGCCGCGTCGTACCGTGATGCTCATGTTTGAGAACAAGGGCATCCTCCCCACGGGCGATCCTTCAAGCGATACTTGAAGTTTCGGACTGAATAGCACGATCCATAGGGCCATCATGCTCTACACTTACAGGGGCATGCGCCCTTTGTGTTTTCTGCTGATTTTTTTTGCGGTGCGGGGTAGCGCAAGCGCGCAAGCATCGTCCGCTCTCCACCTGTCGGACTACGTTGGCACGTACAGCGATGCCCCCGGCCATACACTCGAAATCGTAGCCGGCGACGGCCTTTTTGCCGTGCTGGATGAAGCCAAGTATCCGCTCCACGCCACCGCGGCCGATCAGTTCACCACCATCACTGGTCAAACGATTCCTTTCCTGCGCGACGCAAACGGTAAGGTCACGGGATACCAACAGGATGGCAAGTTGCATCTCCGCATCTCCTCCACCGTCACGCCCGAGGCCGCCGCGCTGGCCTACCCGCGCCCCCAAGCGCAGGGTAAGGAGTATCGCTACCACCCGCCCGCGGATCTACATGACGGCATTGCCGTGGGAGACATAGCGCGTTCCGACCTCGGAGCAGCCACAGCAGATGCGATCGTCCGCGGCATCCTGGACGGCACGTACAAAGATGTGCACGGCGTTCTGCTGTACCAGCATGGAAGGCTGGTCATGGAGGAGTACTTCTACGGCTACAGCGTCGAGCGTCCGCACCAGCTCCGCTCAGCAACCAAGTCCGTCGTGGCCACACTTGCTGGGATCGCTATCGACCGCGGCGCGCTCACTGGGTCGGATGAGGTTGTGCTGCCGCATATGGGCTACACCAGCTATGCCCATCCCGACCCACGCAAGGCAACCATCACGCTGGGCAACTTCCTCTCCATGAGTTCGGGCCTGGACTGCAATGACCATAGCTCGGATTCCCCGGGGCGTGAAATGGTGATTGATGAGACACCGGACTGGGTGAAGGCGACACTCGATCTGCCCATGATCAACGACCCCGGCGCCACGGGCTACTACTGCTCAGGCGGGGTAGCCGTGGTGGGCCGTCTGATTGAGAATGAGGTCCACATGCGCCTGCCGGAATTCGCCCAGGCGAACCTGTTCGCCCCGTTGGGAATTTCGCGCGCGCAGTGGCGGTGGAACTACGACCTGACCAATGCCGACAAGGAGTACTCGCAGATCCACCTTCGCCCCCGCGATATGCTTAAGCTCGGAATTCTGATGGCCAATGGCGGCCAATGGCACGGCCGTCAAGTAGTTTCCGCCCCGTGGGTACGCGCGTCGCTGGCGGAACAAAGCCACGTGGACAATGTTAGCTACGGCTATTTCTGGTGGCGTCCCTGGTTGAATGTAGAAACTGCCGGCGGCTCGCAACACGTGGATGTAGTCGCAGCCCAGGGCAACGGTGGGCAGAAAATCTATCTTGTGCCTCAGTACGATCTGGTTGCCGTCTTTACCGCCGGCGGCTACAACGCTGAGTCCACTCCTCCCAACACCATCATGGCGAAGATCATTTTGCCTGCGTTGATGGCAGCTCACCCTGGCGATAAAAGATGATGCTGCACATGCCACCAAACTACTTGGCCGTAACGGCCACCGCTGCGATGTGCTTCTCCCACGCTAGTTGGATCGTGCCCTTGTTGCCTCCACTGCTGCTGATCGTATACTTCAGCACCTCAATAGGAGCTGGAGGCGTGCTCATCTGCATCTTCACCCGGCCCAGGTCCTGCGAAGCATCGTAGGACGTGCCCCACTGCCCTGTCTGCTTGTTGATGACCAGTTCCCACGCATCCGGATCCTTGACATTGACATAAAGCGTGTAGTCGCCCTTCGGCACCGCCAGGGCGCCGATCATCAAATCCGCACTGGTGTGGAAAGCCGTAGCGTCATTTGCCCCGGCGCGCCAGATCGGAGCGGTTGGATCCTGCATCACCCGTCCACCCACGCCAAAGATTTGCCGTCCTCGCACCGACGGAGCGCAATACTTGATCGTCAGCATTGCGTTGCCGATTTTGCCGGTCGCGGTTTCCGGAGGGCTCGTTTGCGCCGAGGCGGAACCCAGCGCCACCAGCAAGCCGGCCAATACCAGAAAATACTTCATTGTTCATTCCTCCTTGTTCATCCATGCCACCAATGACTGTACATCTAAACTGAAAAGGTAGGATTAAGCCGTTTCGTGTGCCCAAAAATGACGAAATCTGAATCGCAGCGGTATGTCTCACGGGAAGATAGCCAAGGGCTGCTTGATTCGCTGGAACGTCTGCCCGGCGAGGCACGCATTGGTTTCTTTGGGCCCGGGTCGATAACCTGGCAAGTGAATCGGGAGTCCGCGGTCTTTCTCGGCGCGGGACGCGCGGCATTGTTGCAATTGGCTCATCCGTGGGTCGCGGTCGCGCTGGCCCATCACTCGAACCTCCTGCACAATGCGGTCGGCCGTTTTCATTCCACCTTTCGCGTCATCTACACCATGCTGTTCGGTACTCGGGCTCAGGCGATCGAGGCATCGAAGCGACTCTATCAACGGCATACCAGTATCCGCGGCGAACTGCCCCACGCGATGGGAAGCCATGTGCAGGGCGAGCACTATGAGGCCAACGAGGTCGCCGCTCTGCTCTGGGTATATGCCACGCTGGTGGAAAGCGCGATCTTAGCCTACGACTTTGTATTGCCGCCGCTCTCACCGGGGGAACGGGAACTGTACTACCTGGAGAGCAAACACATGGCGGCGCTGTTCGGCATCCGGGTGGAGGATCTCCCTCAGGATTGGGCCGCCTTTACGCGCTACACCGCGGAAATGTTCGATTCGCCGCAGCTCGGCGTCGATGCCAACGCCCTGGCGCTTGGACGCAGTGTCTTGTCTGGGGCCGGTACGTGGCTTCATCCTCCACACTGGTATCTCGCTGTCACGGCATTCTGGATGCCGCCGCGGCTTCGCGCCGGCTTTGCACTGCCGTTCAGCACACGAGAGCAACAAGCCGTGGACCGGGCTGCCCGCTGGCTGCCGCGACTCTATCCGAAGCTTCCCGAATGCCTGCGTTTTGTCGGCCCCTTTCATGAAGCGGAGGCCCGGCTGCGGGGTCGCACTCCTGGCGCGCTCACGCGGAAAAGCAATCGCTTCTGGATGGGCGAATCTCGATTGCTCTACGCAGATGTTTCTGAGTAGCGCCTGGCAGCAGCCCTGCTACGGTCTTTCTCGCCTCCGACGACAGCAGTTTCGTAACCGGCATTGAGCTATGTGTCGACGGAGGCTTCGCCCAGGTATAAGTACGTCGCCAAGAGTCTTCGTGAGAATAGGAAAAGAAACCGCAGGCCCCTCCACTGCGCTTCGCTCCGGTCGGAGGTTGTGACTTTTTGATTTCTTTCAGGTTTTGGTGGCCGGAAAGCTCTGAAGAGCGTCGGCTAACAAGCACCCTGGGGGTTCCCTCGGCTATGCTCGGGACAGGCTCTTCGACTGCGCGCCAAGAACCCTTTGTTAAGCGATAGATCTGCGAGGCGCTTCGCTCCCACGGCAGGCCGGGGCAGGCAGGATGACGGTCTTGTGGGAGTTTTAAAAAACTTCCGGTTGGGCTCGTCGCCCACTCAAGCCAAAGTACGGCTTGAATGGGCCACCCAATACTTTCGTTGCCGTTGTAATTAGTCCCTTGACTTGCCACAGGCAAGTCCGCTCCTCGGGATGACAAGTGGACCATTGACAGCCATTCGTCTAACCGCTGTCGAGGCCATTTCCCTACAATAGAATTATCATCCCGACCGGAGCGAAGCGCAGTGGAGGGACCTGCGGTTTCTCTTCCAACTCTCACGAGGGCTCTTTAGCGCCTTCCAACAACTGACGGGCGAAAATTAGTTAGGTGGGGCGGCGGCCGGAGGCGCCGTCTGAGCGGGCGCGGCTTCCTGGGCCGGTTTCTGTTCGGCCTGAGGCGCCATTGCCGGCGCCGCAGGAACCGCTAAGGGCGCCACCGCCGCGGATTGCGATGGCTCCGCAGTCACCGGCAAGACCGCCGTATTCACTACCGCAGGGTCATCACGGAGTTTCAGATACAAGGTTCCATTCGGGCGCGGCACGCTCAGTGTCGACTCCCCAAAGCCCTCCGGCACCTTGACCGCATTGGCCAACTGGGCATCGATGCCCACCTGGTCCAACAGGAATAGATCCGTTCCCACCAGCGTGCACAAGGGGGCTCCCTCTGCACACTTCAACTCTTTCAGTTGCGGCACGCGCACCAACGTCGCCAGAGGCTGCCAGTCTCCTTGGACTCCATCCCCGCTGACGGGACGAAAACGCAAAGGGCCAAAAGCTGACCCGCCGAAGGCTTTCGCGGGATCGAGCGTCACCAGGGCGGTCTTGCTATCCTGCAGCACGATGCCGCTTTCTCCCACGCGCAGCACCGTGGAGAAGGAACTGTCATTACTCGCCACCTCGATTCGCTGGTCGCGAGGAAAGGACGCCGGCGTCACTGCCTGCACAAAGAACGTCAGCTTCGCGTGCTCAGGAAGTTCATCCTCGCTGCCCAATTGCACTACCGAAGCCGGCCCCTCGGCATGGACACTCTTGTTCATCAATTTCACGCTGGGCCGTGGGGATTGAACAGTCGATTCCAAATCCAGCGCGCGGCCATCTTTCAGCGTCACTTTAGCCACCACCTTGTCGTTCGCGTGAAAGCTCGCGGCCGCGGAATCCGGAGCCGCCAGGACCAGCGAATCTTCACTGCCGGTGTGCGTAAGCGCTGTCGCTGGTGAGAAGACCACGTTGTTCACCGTCATGGTTGCGACCTCATCCAGCCGTGTGCCCTTCAACACGCCCTGGTGATCGCCGGCATAGAGTTTGAAGCTGTCCAACCGCCCTGCCTCTGAATAAGTGTGCAGCGGAACCTGATCCGGTTTTTCCAATCCCACTTGCTTTACCTGTAGACTGAGCGCGCCTGCCTGCTCGCTATCCAGCGGCAGATCGATCTGGATCTGGTTCGGCTTCACCGCCTTCCAGGTTGCGTCGAGCGTCTTGCCGCCGGCATCCTTGACCGTCACGCCCTCCACACACGCCACCTCCGGCGCGTCCAGGTGCACTGTGTCCTTGCGGCCAACGATCAGCGCATGCTGATCGGTGGAAGCCAAAGTCCATTGCTGAGGGTGTGCGCTCACCAGTTGATACTTCGGCCCTTCCACCGGCTCAAAACCCCAAAAGCCGTGCAGCGTTCCCGTCGCCGTGCCTGCCAGGTTTTGTCCCGCCAACGCTTTTTCAGTGACCACAAATCCACCCTGCATCGGATCCGGGGTGACGGGGATGTCGACGATTTGTCCTGACTTGTTCTGCACCCGCAGCACAAAGTCGTGCGCGTAGCTGGTAGCAAAGACGTAGGGCGCTCCTACCATCTGCAGCACCAGGGGCTTCTTTTGCGCGCAGAGAACATTCTTGGGATCGACGGCACGCATGATCGGCAGCTCAGGGGACGCCTCGGCAGTCTGCACCATGGGCAGCCCAACCACCAGCACCGACTGCGGCTTATGAAACGATGGCGGATTATTCAGCTTGAGCACCAGGGTGTCGCCCTTGGGCATAGCGAGCGCAGGCAGGTACTGATACTCCGCGGTATGAAAGCTGTCCAGGATCTTCGCCATATCCATCACCGTGCCGACGTAGACGCTGTAATAGCCGCCCCCTGCCTGCTGGGTGTAGGACATTTGCGACAGCATGTCCCCGGCCGCGCCCGAGGTGGCCGCCTGCACGATACTCGCGCTGCGCCCATTGTCCAGTACCAGGCTGTCCGGGTTCTGCACCAGGCAGGGAGCCTGCTGTTCGGTAGGCTTGTCGAAACACTGTTGATCGACCTTGATGTTGAGGCTGCGCGCTAGAAGCTTCGCCTGTTCCTCCGAAGCTTTCGGATCGCTCGTATCCTGGGATTTGACGGCGGCCAGGTAAGTATCGAGCCGCGCCCGATCGAGGCTCGCCTGGTGCAGGTCCTGCGCAGCGCGTACGAACGCTCCCGGCCGGCCGCGCACCGCGTTGCGCACGGTGCTGAAGTCTCCGCCGGTCTCCGGAGCAAGAAACAGCAGAACCTGCTGCGCACCCTCAGGCACGGTTACATAAATTCCCTCTTCGCGGATCTTCTTATTCCAGGTCTCCGCCTTGATGAACCAATTCTCCGGAGGTGGGTTCACCGAACCGCGCAGGAATGCCACTACCAGCACATAACGTGCGCCTTCCTTTTCGGGAAAGTCGGGATGCACCCACACGCGGTCGCCCGCAGCCAGCGATGCAACTGCTCCGATGGGTAGGGTCTTGCCATTACGGGTAACCTTGGCCTGGATACGGGGCCCATCAAGATCGAACGCCGGGCCCCCATCTGCGTGGGCTAGTTGCACCGTGAAGAAAAGCAGGAAGCACCAACGTAACCAACTCACTCGCATCTTCTTATTATAGAAACATTTCGCCCTGCGGTCAGTCGGGGTTCGCTCTATATTGGTTGCCTGTACGGGTGTCCCACTTTAGTAATACCTGGGGTCGCGGACGCGTGCCCACGGGCGAGTGAGCGGACGCGTCCGATAATTGGCTGGGAAAGTGTTGAGTCCTAGTGTTTTACTGCAATGGCCGACATCTCAATTTTGGCACCGCCGATCAGACCGGCCACCTGAACCGTGGCTCGCGCCGGTTTAGGATCCGGCATCAGGGCTTTGTAGACCTCATTCATCTTGGGTACATCATCCAGATTGGTGATATAGAGCGTCACCGAGACAATGTCCGTCATCTTGAAGCCAGCCTCTTCCACAACCTTCTTCACTGCGGCGATCGTGTTGGTCGTTTGCAGCGCAATATCTGTGCCCGTAACTTTGCCATTTGCATCCGGTCCCTGCTGCCCCGCGACGTAGAGCGTATTGCCCGCGACATAGCCGTTACTGAACGGCATGCCCTGCTTAAAGCCGATCGCCTGGTTTTGAGCAAACGCGCTGCTCGCGGTAAAGACAACCATCATCCCGGCCAATACCAGGCCGCGCTTCGCCATCGCCAAATACTCACTCTTCATTGCTTCGTTCTCCTGTTTTGCGGAATATCGAATTCTCTCACCCCACACAACACCTTGCGCTTCTACACATCCGCGTGTATATGTAGAAGCTATAGGCATGAATACCTCACCTAAGTTCGATCTTCCCCAGGGAACCCTCGACCTCCTGATCCTGAGAGTGGTCGCGCTGGGACCCATTCACGGATATGCCATCGCGCAGCGCATCCAGCAGATCTCGCGCAATGCCCTGCAGGTGCAGCAGGGGTCGCTCTACCCCGCGTTGCATCGCCTGCAATACAAAAAGCTCCTCACCGCCAAGTGGGCGGAGTCAGAGACCGGGCGCGATGCGAAGTTCTACGAGCTTACTGCACGCGGCCGGACGCAACTGAAGAACGAAACCGAGAGCTGGGGCCGCCTCACAGACGTGGTCGCCCTATTCCTCGAAGATCGGCAAGGAGAATTGTCATGAACTGGTGGCAGCGGCTTTTCAACAGCCAGCGGTTGGAGCAGGAACTGGACAAAGAACTGCGCTTTCACTTTGAGCAACAAGTTGCCGCAAATATACGCACCGGCATGACGGAAGAGCAGGCCCGCCGGGCCACCCGCCTCGCCTTCGGCGGCCTGAACCAGGTCAAAGAAGATTGCCGCGAAAGCCGCGGCACCCTGTGGGTCACCTCCGTCGTTCAGGACCTCCGCTTTACCCTGCGCACCTTGCGCCGCGACCGCGCCTTCACCATCGTCGCGGTCCTGATCCTCGCGCTGGGCATCGGGGCCAACATTGCAGTCTTCAGCGTAGTCGATACGATACTGCTGCGCCCCCTGCCCTTCCACGATGCGCGGCGCCTGGTCTGGATTGCCGGCAACAACGGAATCGGCGCTCTCTCCGATACCACCTTCCGCGTAGATGCCTACGAAGAGATTCAACGGCACAACCAGTCCCTCCAGGACATGACGGCCTACGTACCGTTCTTCGCCTCGTCGGACGCCAAAATGACGGGCAGTGGCGAGCCGCGCGTGCTGGCCGGCGTCTGGGTCGCCAGCAATTTCTTTCCCATGCTCGGCATTCAGCCTCAGCTAGGGCGGCTCTTCACTCCCGAGGAAACCGTCAAAGGCGGCCGCCCTGCGGTCCTCTTGAGCTACCCCTTCTGGCAACGGCAGTTCGCCGGCGACCCAGCGATTGTCGGGCACGCGATTACGCTCAACCATCACGCCGTAACCGTGGTCGGCGTGCTGCCCGCCAGCTTCGACTTCGGCAGTGTCTTTCATCCCGGAGTCAAGGCTGACATCGTTACCCCGGTCATCATGGATGACATTCGCACCTGGGGACACATGCTGTCGATCATTGGTCAGCTAAAGCCCGGCGTGACCGTCGCGCAGGCGCAGGCCGAAGCCAACGTCGTGTACCCACAAATCAGGGCCGCGCATCCCGAGTGGATGACCGACCTTACCATAAAGATGTCAGGCCTCAAGGAGCACGTTAGCGGTCAGCTGCGCCGCTCCCTGGTCGTGCTCTGGTGTGCCGTGGGTCTCATTCTGCTCATCGCCTGCGCCAATCTCTCCAATCTGTTGCTGGCTCGCGCCGCCGCGCGCAGCAAGGAGTTCGCCATGCGTAGTGCTCTGGGTGCGGGGCGCTCCCGGCTGATCCGTCAGTTGCTCACCGAGAGCCTGGTGCTCGCTTCCATGGGAGCGGCCCTCGGCCTGGCGATTGCCTATGCCATCATCCTTTATCTTTCCCACCAGGGATCCATTGCGCTTCCCTTGCTGAGCAGCGCGCGCATCGACGCCCTTGCGCTCGTCTGGACGCTCCTCATCGCCTGCGCCGCCACCGTCTTCTTCGGTGTGGTTCCCACTCTCAGGATGTCCGGCGTCAACCTGCAGGAATCTCTGAAAGACGGCGGCCACGGCAGCAGTTCCGGCAGAAAGCATGATCGAATGCGCGCGGCCCTGGTGGTCTCTGAGGTCGCCCTGGCCTGCGTACTGTTGGTCGGCGCCGGTCTGCTGCTGCGCAGTTTCCTGCGCGTGCTCGACGTCGATCTGGGATTCGAGCCCAGCCATGCCTACGCGATGAAAGTTGACTTCGACGATGGCGGCAAAGCAGCCCGGCGCGGCGCCATCCTGGAAGAAATGCTGCGCCGCATCCGCGCGCTTCCCGGCATCGAAGCCGCAGGTATATCCGACATGCTTCCTCTGGACCGCAATCGAAGCTGGGATCTGATGGCGAAGGGAAAGCAGTACTCCAAGACCGCAAATTACGACGCCTTTGTCTACATCGTGACGCCCAGGTATCTCGACGCCATCGGCATGCATTTGCGCGAGGGCCGCGACATCCACTGGAGCGACACGTCTACCAGCCCACCGGTCATCCTTATCAATGAGGCGGCTGCCCGCCGTGAGTGGCCAGGTCAGGACCCCATCGGTCGCGAAGCCTGAGGGAATTGGCAATGGTGTAACACGTGTCGTCGGCGTGGTCGCAGACGTGCATGAGAGCAGTGTGGAAGAGGCAGCCAACCCTGAAGTCTTTGTACCCATCACGCCAGGGCGGCCCGGAAGGTGCGGAGCTCGTCGTGCGCTCGAAGCTTCCGACCGGCCCACTGGCCGGCAGCGTGATGAGCACTCTGCGATCCATGAATTCCGGGTCAGCCCGCAGTGGAATTCCGTCCTATCCAGCAACTAGTCGATCACGCCGTCTCGCCGCGCCGCTTCTTCGTATTACTGGTAGGGCATCTTCGCCGGACTGGGGCTGTTGCTGGCCTCGCTCGGCATCTATGGCGTCATCTCGTATTCGGTAACCCAGCAAACACAGGAAATCGGCATCCGTATGGCTCTTGGCGCCACCCAGGCGCGAGTCCAACGCGGCGTAATCGCACGCACCCTGAAACTCGCGCTCGTTGGCATGGCTGTGGGAATCGTGGCATCGTTCTCCATCTCTGCTCTGATTGCGTCGCTCCTCTTCGGCACCGATCCCACCGATCCGATAACCTTCGCGGGCATGATTCTGTTGTTGGTCACCGTGGCGTTGATCGCTGGATATCTCCCCGCCCGGCGCGCCTCCCGCATCGATCCCATCGTCGCCCTTCGCTGCAACTGAGGAAGCCAGGTCTGTGGCCACAGAACTGCAAAGCAATAGGACGAGTGTCTTTCGTTTACTGACGTCGTTAGGGGAGTTCTCGCGGGTTTGAAACCCGCCCCCCCGGGACCAAGGTCCGGGGCTGTCGATTCCCTCAGCCTACGGCAGCTGTGCCGGTGCAAGACCAAGGATGAAGCCAGTCCGCTCCGCCGCTGCGTCAGCCGCCCCCTTATCCGCGGTGAGCCCCGCGCCCGCGAAACGCTGATACACAGGCTGCGCAGCCACCTGCACAAACTCCACCGACTTCGGCCGATCAGGAATGCGTGCGCCGAACCAATGCGGATCCTCGCGCTGCACCCAGGTGACCAGCGCCAGCACGGCGCCGGCCGGGTACTCTGGTGCGGCCCGGCGCGCCTGCAACGCTTGCATCGCCGCATTGTTGCCATAGAGCGTCGCCATCGTGTGCTTCTCAGGGTCGACGTACATAGTGATGGCGCCCCACCCCAGCGGCTGGTAGGGCAGGCTTGCCGGCAGCGCAGCAGCGGCGCTATTCACGACCTCATCGCCGCTGACCTTCGCCGCGGAGACGGGCATAGTGTAGACATAGTCGTTGCCGCGCAACGGCCGATGACAGCCCGTGCACTCGTTCACGAAGTGCGCGTCGTTACCGTATGGCTTAAGGTCAAGCCCGCGCCAGCGGCCCCAGCCCCACCCTTCCGTGTCTTTGTAGTCGCCTGCATTTTTCACCATCAGTTCCACCTGAATGAACTGGCCCGGGTGCACCAGTCCGTCAGGACCCATCTCCTGCTGCCAGGCAATCTTGGCGAAGCGCGCGCCGTCCGGCCAGGGCGAGATGTTTCCCGTTTGCGCCGCCTTCACGGCCATGCTATTTCCCAGGATGAAGCGAAAGGAACGGTTGTCGCCACGATCGGTGGTGCTGAGCGGCTTCCAGCCTTCGAAGCCAGGGTCGAATGGGAGTCCGTTCAACTCCGGCGGTACCGTCGCCAGGTTGACGGGCGCGGAAATCGCTGCCGGCTGGGGGTTGGCAACGGGTTGGAGTGCGGGCGTCCAAGGCGCCAGATACGCCTTCAACGTTGCCATCTCATCCTGTGTGACCCTCGCCTCCGGATGCAGCCTAAGGAACTGGGGCAGCGGCATCGCGCCCAGCTGGATCATGTTCACCGCCTCATAGAGAGTCCCCTTCTGTGCGGCAGCCGGCTTGGCGCCCAGGGTGGAGAAATTCAGATGCTCCCGAGCGGTCAGAATGTCGTGGCGCACCAGCCAGTATCCGGGCACAATCTCATCGAACCACAATAGCCGCCGTTGATCCGAGTGGCAGCTATAGCAGTCCTTTTCGATTACCTGCTTCACTTCAGCCCGCGCCTGCAACTCCGCGGTCGCGGGCTTTGTGGGAATGCCCGGCCGCACCACTTGTAACAGCGCGAAGATAACCACGCCCGCAACGATCAGTTTGCCCAATATCTTCATCGACTTCTCCATCTCTCACCTTTGGAGTCAGCCAGACCAGCCAAAGTTCTGCCACAAGTGAACAGAAAGTGACAATCAAATGACGATTTCAGGACCCCGAACAGGAAAGAATTCTTGCAGGGTTAATCGTCCATGTCCAAATCCTGGCTTCTTCTCTTTTGCCTGGCCGCCGCGTCTAGCGGTGCCCAGGTCAAGCCGCCGGTACTGACGGATGTTGCGCCGGAGCCATCGAAGCGCTTCCCCGCCGACTGGTACCCCGCGGATGACAACGTAACCTACACCTCAGCGGCGCCGCGCGGCGCGCCCTATTCAGCGACCCTGGTGACTACCTGGCAGCTCCGTGGGTCTGACGGAATGACTACCACCATCAGCCAAACCGGCTTCCAGGCACGGGATGGAGCTGGCCGAAAGCGGGAGGAGACACCCCAGCCGGATGGTCACGGCGGAGTTATCCCTGCCCACGAGGTGTCGGTGAACGATCCCGTGTCCCACTGTAGCTTCCGATGGATAGAACCCTGGGTCGCGACCAGCACGCCCACAGCTTTCTACCGCATGCCGCGCCGCGCTGTCCGTCGCGCAATCCGAGCCGCTGGGGACGCGTCGTATCGAGGGTTTCGATGCCCGGGGTTTGCGGCGCACTAGAACCAGCGCGACGGCTCCAGGTGGTACCACCGTCGTGCTCACCACTGAGATTTGGTATGCGCCGGAATTGCAAGAGCTGCTGGAGTTACGCCAGACTCTGGAGCCTGAAACCCAGCCGGGTGAGGGCCCTCTCCCGGATTTTCGACTCACCCAGATCCGTCGCGGAGAACCCGATGAAAAGCTCTTCTATCCGCCGGATGGCTTCAAAATTGTGCTCGGCAACTAGCTATGCGGGGCATATGGAATTCTCTCGTCTGACGTTTTTCCGCGGTCCTCTAGGGTTGCGCGTAGTAGCCAGTGCGTGTCCGTGCTGTAAGCCCCGGCTTGGCCATCTTGACTTCCAGAGAGTGATACTCATTCGCCTTGTCTGCCCGGCCAGGCTGGAATGACAGGACATAGAACACACCCGCATCCGCGGCGCCCTCTGCAATTTCAGTTGCTATCGCGCCGGGCAGATCATTACTTCGATTGAAGACACGCCCACCGGTCTGAACCGAGAGCACCTGCAGGGAAAGCGTCGCGGGGTAAGCCTGGCTGGACGACTTTATCCCCTTGAGGAACTGCTTATAGTCGTAGAGCTGAGAGGGGCTGGTTCCGGCCACGCCGCGAGTCTCAACGTTGTACAGCGTTATGTGGTCCTGTCTTAACTGTGTCGACAATGCAACGATTGAGTGAAAGATTTGCTGTTGGTCCTGGGAGGTTACGTCACTGGCGACGAAGGAGAGCAATGGCCAACCCGGACTGATCCAAAACATAAGCTTCCGTCCCGGCTTGCCGGCTTCGTACCCGGCAAGTGAGTCGAGCGCCTTCATCGACATTTCGAAACGCTCTGCAACCCCATAGATCCCCTGGGATCGATTTATGATTCGCGGACCACTCGTATATTGATCGACCAGAGCCGCCTGGGCGTTGCCATCGGTCGAGGCTTTGCTCCGCATCTGGGTTGGGTCGTCCGAAACCAGGACCACTGATACCGGCTGTGACAGCTTGCCCCCGTTCATCTGGAGAAACTTCTTGATTCCTTCCCGCTCCAGCTCCGCCTTCAGCGGATCGGCGTTGATAGCATCGATGACCAGAACGATCTCAATGTAAGGCGCCGGTGTGCCGGCTGCCACATCCACTGCCCGGAAAGAAGTCAGCTCTTGCGGTTGTTTATTGTTGAGGAGAGTAAAGTCCTGCTGCTGCAGACCGGCAACCGGCGTACCGGCCTTGTTGGTCACAACCACATCGAGCGTCAGATCATTGTTTGACGGCGAGGCGGGACCTTGCTGCCCAAAACCTGAAAGCGACGATATAAAAATGAAAAGGGCGAACCACCAGGGGGACCAGATCACGCACTTCACCTCGCTCCCGTAAATGGGCCAGCGTGTACAGCGAAGCACATCGTCTATCGCGCAGCGCCGACGCTTGCCTCAGCCGATAAGATGCCCGTAAGCTTGGTCACGGCGCAATCATTGCAGTTTCTGAACGCTACCTACGGTTAAGGCCGGACCCGCCAGGCGCATATTGGAGAGACCATGACTCAATTACTCAAGAAGTGTGGACTGCCTTTCGCTCTTTCATTGGTCTCGGTGGCAAGCGTCAATGCTGCCCAGCCGATCACGGAGATCACTCTCCCCGGTTCGCGCCTATTCACGGAGAGCATTACCTCCACTAAAGACGGAACTTTATATGCAGGCAGTGTCGGCAAGGGTCATGTAGTCCGCATCCCCTATGAATCCACGACGGTCACGGAGTTTATCAAGCCGGGCAGCAACGGTTTGAATGCTGTCTACGGTATCTATGCCGATGAAAAGCACAAGACCCTATGGGTATGTTCCGACCATTGGAGTGATGGAAAGGGCGACCCGCCGGCGGTGAAGACCTTCGACCTCACCACGGGTGCGGCGAAAGGCAGCTATACCCTTCCCGGGACCCCCACCTTCTGTAACGACATTGCCGTCGCTGACAATGGGACAGCCTACATTAGCGACACGGAACAAGGCAGTCTGGTAATGCTCAAACCCGGCGCCAAAGAGCTTGAGGTCGCTGCCAAAGACCCTTTGCTAAAAGGCGCGGATGGCTTAGCCTTTGGCGAAAAGACAGTGCTGTATGTCAACAGCGTAACGGAGAATAAGCTGATCCGCGTGGATCTGGGACCGGACGGAAAATCGAAGGACATCATCGATCTTAAGCTTTCCCAACCGCTCACTGCTCCCGACGGCATGCGCACCATTGGCAAGAATCGGCTGCTGATGGCGGAGAACTCCGGCAACATGGACATCGTCACTTTCACTGGTCTGAACTTCCAGACCGCAGACATCAAGGTCATCAAATCAGGTCTGGAATCCACTCCAGCAGTGACCGCGACTCGTGGTATGGCCTGGATCGCCGAGGGCAAACTGAATTATCAGGACGATCCGAAGCTCAAGGATAAGAACCCTGACCCGTTCAAGTTGTACGCGGTTCCGCTGCCCAAAAAATAAGCCTAAGAGGATCGCTCACGCCAAGCGGTATCTTTATTTGGGCGTCAATTGCTTGAGGACTTCCGACCATGATCCGCACAGTGCTTTTTAGATCGTTGGCGCTACTGCTCCTGGGTGTTGGCTGTGGATGGGCCCAGACGGCGGTTCCCGATACTCCTGCAGGGCATACGCTCCAGGCATGGCTGGATGCCTTCAATAGCGGAGATCGCGCGAAAATCGAAACGTATGTCAAGACTGTGGACCACTCCGAGTCGGTCGATGGCATGCTCGCATTCCACGGCCAGACCGGCGGATTCGAGCTGTTGTCCATCGAAAGCAGTGAGCCGCTGCATCTTCGTTTTCGGGTGAAAGAGAAAGGCGGCCCCACGACTGCGCTGGGGAACCTTCTGGTGAAGGCTGGTCAGCCACCCACAGTGGCAACCTTCGCCTTGCGCGCCTTACCTCCGGGAGTCGCGCTGGCTAATGTGACCCTCGATGCTGCACTGCGCAAGCAGGTCATCGATGGCATAGGCGCCGACCTCACGGAGTTCTACATCGATGCGCCGCTCGCCGCGCAGATGAAGGACGCCCTGCAGGCGCATGAGAAGGCCGGCGCCTACAACAACATCACCGATGGCGATGTCTTCGCTGAGCGGCTGACCACCGATTTGCAGGCAGTGAGCCACGACAAACATCTCCGGGGTGGGCTTCAACCCCTTTAAGACGCCGCCGCGGGACAAGCCTACCCCGGAGGACGAGGCCCGTTTCCATCAACAGATGGAACACGACAACTGCGCCTTTCGCAAAGTCGAAATCCTGCCCAATAACATCGGCTACATCAAGTTCGATGGCTTCATGGATGCCTCGTTCTGCGGGCCAACGGTGACAGCGGCCATGGGCTTTGTGGCTCATACCGATGCCCTCATTTTCGATCTGCGGCAGAATGGCGGTGGTCAACCGGCCATGGTGACGTTGATTGCCAGCTACCTGTTTGATGAGCCGACACACTTGATCGACATATACAACCGAAAAGAGGACTCGACCCAGCAGAACTGGACCCTTTCGTACTTGCCGGGACCGCGGCTCACGAAACAACCCGTCTTTGTCCTGACCTCGGAGCGGACCTTCTCCGGCGCCGAGGAGTTCGCCTTTGATTTGAAGAATCAGAAGCGCGCCACCATCGTCGGCGAGACCACCGGTGGCGGAGCGCATCCCGTTGCCCCGCACACGGTGGCCGATTACTTCACCGTAGGTGTGCCCTTCGCCAAGTCACTCGATCCGGCGACCAAGACGAATTGGGAAGGAACCGGTGTAGTGCCGGATGTGAAGGTGCCGGCAGCCGATGCTCTGGAAACGGCACAGAAGCTGGCGCTCGAGAAGATCCAGGCCAAGAAAGAGAGCAAGTAGCTGACGCGTTCCTGGTGTCCAGTTGCGGACGCACCAGGTTATATTCGGACATCCCGGCAAACCGCATAGCTCACGCATGAGCGCAATTCCCTGACTTTAAAGCCCTCGATCTGCTGCTACTAACGGTAGCAAACGTGCTTTGCTCTGTTCATAGATTTCGCCTTGGATCGCGGGGGGGCTCATGAACCGGTTGTTTCAGTATGGAAGGTTTGGCGTACGCCAGCTACGCAAGAATCCAACGTTTGCCTTGACGACCATTCTCACGCTGGCCTTGGGCATCGGAGCCACGACAGCCATCTTCAGCCTGGTCTATGCGGTGATGCTGAAACCGCTGCCCTTTCCTCAGTCAGACCGGTTGCTGTGGCTCACCAAGGAAGATCATTCGTCCGGAGCTGCAATACCTGAGTCACTGAGCTATCCGGATTACTTCGATTGGCGCGCGCAGAATCGGACGTTGACCGGGATCGCTTCGTTTACCGGCGCGAACCTTGCGCTGACTGGCATGGGGAATGCGCAGCACCTGAACGCGCAGACCGTCTCTTCGAATTTCTTCCAGGTGTTGGGTGCGGCGCCGATGCTGGGCCGGGACTTTCTGTGGGAAGAGGAGAAAGCGGGGCATCGCAGGGTGATGCTCAGTTATGCGTTATGGGAGTCGAGGTTTGGGGCAAGCCGCCAGGTTGTGGGCCAGCCGGTAATGTTGAATCGCCTGCAGTACACCGTCGTAGGCGTCATGCCGAGAGACTTCAACTTTCCCCTTCAGCAGCCTTCCGTCGATTTGTGGGCCTCGTTGGCGGCTGCTGCAGAGGGCGCATCTCCGATGACTGAGCAACGCGGCGCCGACACGCTGGAGGTGATTGGCCGCCTGAAGCCGTCCGTCACACTGGAGCAGGCCAGAGCGGAGTTCAACGTAATTGCACGCAACTTGGCGAAGCAGTATCCCGACACCAACAAGTGGTACACGACGGCAATTGTTGAGCCGGAATTCGAACACGTGGTGGGCGACACAAGGCCGGGGCTGCAACTGCTGTTTGGAGCCGTGGTGCTGGTGCTACTGATCGCGTGTGTGAACGTGGCCGGATTGCTACTGGCGCGGAGCGCGCAACGCAGCGCGGAGATAGCGCTGCGCGGAGTACTCGGCGCCAGCAGGATGGAGATCGTTCGCCAAATGCTGGTGGAATCGCTCACGCTCTCTCTGCTTGGCGGCCTGGCGGGGATTTCGCTCGCTACGGCAATTTTGCAGGGAACCATTCGCCTCCTGCCCCAGACACTGCCACGGCTGAACGAAGTTTCATTGAACGGCCCTGTGCTTGCATTTGCTGTGGGTCTCTCCGTGCTCACGGGACTGTTGTTTGGTGTCTTGCCGGCGGTGCGGATTTCGCGCCTGGATCCGGCGGTGGGCCTGCGGGAAGGGACCAGAACGGTTACCGCCGGCCGTGTGCAACATCGGCTGCAGACGTGGATGGTGGTCGGCGAGACGGCGCTCAGCTTAGTACTGCTCGTAGGCGCAGGATTGCTGATTCGCAGCTTCGTGGGTGTGCTCCACGTGGATCCAGGTTTCGATCCGCACGGAGTGTTTACGGCTCGCATCACTTTGCCCGAGAATGGATACCACCACGATCAAAAAATCCAATTCATGGATCAGTTGATTCCGCGGCTGGCCTCGCTCCCCGGGGTGAAGTCAGCTTCTGCGGGATGGCCGATGCCGATGTCTGGCAATAGCGCTTCCATCAGCTTCACCGTCGAAGGCCACCCAGTGGCGAAGGCAGATCACCCCAGCGAGGCGATCGGTCTGGCCCTTCCGGGATATTTCGAGACGATGCGCATTCCGTTGATCGCGGGCCGTACCTTTGCTGCGCAAGATGGGCCCAAGGGTCCGCCAGTAGCCATCGTCAACCAGGCATTCGCCAAGAAGTATTTTGCCGGCGTGAACCCCGTGGGCAAGCACATGACAGCAGACCTGGGAGACGGCGCGCTGAACTCTCCGGTGCGAGAGATTGTCGGTGTGGTCGGCAACATAAAGCGGCAGGGGATAACGGCCGAGTCAGATCCTGAGTACTACCTGCCATGGAGCCAGGCAGTCATCACCACTCCCTTTTTGTGCATCCGTACGTCCGGCAATCCGGAAAATCTGCAGGCAGCAGTCATTACGACCATTGCACGAATGGACCCGGCCGTCCCCGTGTACCAGGTTCACGATCTGGACTTCTATATTTCGCAGTCTTCGGCACAGCCGCGGTTCCAAACTCTATTGGTGACCAGCTTCGCCGCGATGGCGCTGCTGCTCGCAGCCATCGGTCTCTACGGTCTGTTGTCTTATATCGTGCAACAACGGAGCATGGAGATCGCATTGCGGTTGGCCGTAGGCGCACAACGCGGTGAGGTGCTGGGGCTGGTTCTGAAACGTGGAATGGCCCTGGCAGCCATTGGAGTGATGGTGGGACTAGGCATCGCGGCTGGCCTTTCACGGTTCATGGCAACGTTACTGTACGGTGTGCAGCCGGTCGACCCATTGACATTTACCGCGGTGTCGCTATTGTTG
This sequence comes from uncultured Acidobacteriaceae bacterium, assembly GCA_963788515.1. GTDB lineage: Bacteria > Acidobacteriota > Terriglobia > Terriglobales > Acidobacteriaceae > PALSA-350. Next base: position 176,130 of record CAWBGZ010000008.1, on the reverse strand, counting down.
TTGCTGGTGGCGTTGGCGGCGAGTCTTGCGCCGGCCTACCGCGCGGCGCAGGCTGATCCAATGATTACGCTGCGCAATCAATAGCCGGGGTCTGAAGACCCGAATTCCTCCGGAGCATGTTGATGGCTAGATTTTTGTTCACCATGCTGCCGGCGAACGATCTCGGCTTGCCCACCCGTCTGCTCCCGATTGCGCGCTTGCTGGCCGATCGCGGCCACGAAGTCGCTGTCTACAATCCCTCCCCGGCGCCCGCGAAACTCATCGAGGAGACGGGGTTGAAAAACCTCCCCATGCCAGTCCGCGACTCGCCGCCAATGACGGGAGACTTTGTGCAACTAAGCCTTGCCTGCGACGTTGAGCATTTCTTTGCCTGCATATTTTCGGATGAGGCATATGTGCGGGCCCAGACAGCCATCCATGTCGACCTGATACGCGAGTACAACCCCGATGCGGTCGTCGATTCCTTTGGGCCATTCGGTTGCCTGGCGGCGCGCATTCTCCACGTCCCACTGGCCAGCGTGCTTCAGGGCAATTTTCATCCCCAGAGTGCAGGATTTCTCTGGTGGGCCGGTGAGCGTCCCCGTAACTTGCCGAGTGCGGCCCCCGCCTTTAACAAAGTGGCTACGGAATATGGCGTCGCGCCCGTAGAGCGCTGCGTCGATCTGCTTCCGGGCGACCTCTCCTTGATTGTCGGAACAGCGGAAACAGACCCGGTCTCTTCCACCGCAAATGTCACTCACATCGGTCCTATCCTCTGGCAGCGCGGCGATGCCTCCCTGCCCGAATGGGTCGGCGCGCTCAGTCCCGACAAGCCGATAGTGTGGGTCTATTCCGGCAATCCGCGGTACGCCGGCGTGCCCACGCCTATCGACTCGATCGTGGTGATACGCGCAGCCATCGCGGCCCTGGGTGAAGCTCCCGTGCACGTGGTGCTCACCACGGGCTACCAGGAGTTGCCGGAGGAAGTTGGCGCTTTGCCAGCGAACTTCCATCATGCCGCCTATCTTCCCGGGCTTGCCATGGCTCAGCGCTGCGACCTGATGGTGCATCATGGCGGTCATAGCTCGATCATGACCGGGCTGTCAGCGGGCACGCCTGCGGTCATCATCCCCACCATCACTGAGCGAGAGAGCAACGCTCGTCGTCTTGCGGCCTTAGGCGCGGGCGAGATTGTGATGCCGGTCGACGCCGCGGACGGTGAAAAACACATCGACCTAGCCGAATTCTGCGCCAAGGTGCACCGCGTACTGAACGAGCCCGCTTATCGAAGATCCGCGCGCAGCATCGCCCATTCCATGCGGCAACTTGGCGGAGCCCAGATGGCCGCCGATCGCATCGAGCGGCTGGTCTGAGCGCGGGTACTCGCAACGCTGCCATTGCGCGCCACCATGGTTACGATTCACGGGTTACTACTTAAGCGTGATTTGCACGCCCTCAGCGCTTGCCGGAACGGTGGCTCCCCAGCGTCCACCTATCTGCGTGATTGCAGCGTTCTTTCCGTTGACAGAAGCACGCGCCGCCTTCGGCTTCCAACTCACCACTTCGACACGATAGTCGTGCCACCATGGCCGCCAATTCCCTTCCTGGTTCGCGATCTCCACCTGGAGTGATCCATCCGCTGCAACCGAACAGGTAAAGTGAATCCGCGCGAACGCGCCGTTGCGGAAATCAAAACTATGGCCGTCATCCGTGTAGACCTCGCCTGCACAGACCTCCCCGGCGGCCGGAGGAAAGACACGCAGCGTTAACGGGCCATTGGGCACTTCGCTGGTGCTCTGGGTCAGCGGTGCGATGGGCAGGATGCTGCCTCCGCGCACATAGACCGGTAACTGGTCGAGTGTGGGCGTCACCATCAGCGGCTTCTGCGCAATCACCTTATCGCGCTGTTCCAGGTCAAGGTTCCCGGCAATCGTGCCCCGCGTAAGCTGCACGCCAGTCCAGTAGTCGTACCAGGTTCCCGGCGGGAGGTGCACGGCATAAGGGGCGATCTCCTCCGGGGAAGGATTGGGCGCGACCAGGATGCGGCTGCCAAAAAGAAACTCGCTTCCGCCCGTGGTCAGGTCATACGGGCTGCCATCGTCGGTGGCATGCGGAAACTCCAGAAAGAGGGGCCTGTTGATAGGTAAACCATCGTGTGAGGTCTCTTCGGCAACCGTATACAGATACGGCATTAACCGGTATCGCTCCTCGATATAGCGCCGCCGGATGTTCTCCTGCTGCGGCCCATCCACCCACACCTCGTGCATGCGGGTTCCCTTTGCCGAGTGGTCCCGGTCGATGGGCTGGAACGCCGAGAGCTCGATCCACTTGGTCAGCAGATCCGGCGGGGGAGAACCGGCAAAACCACCTACGTCCGCGCCGGCCAGCGAAAAGCCGCTCAGCCCCAGGTTCACCAACTGGGGAATCGTCATGCGCAGGTGATTCCAGGTGGAGCTGTTATCGCCGGTCCAGGTGACGGCGTAGCGCTGCCCTCCAGCGTAGCTGGCACGCGTCATCACAAACGGCCGTTCGTTCGGCCGCAGCGCAAGCTCTCCCTCCTCGGTGGCGCGAGAGTTCTGCATGCCGAAGATGTCGTGGATCTCCAGGTGGGTCGCGGTGCGCTTGCGGAATCCAGGCTCGTCGATCCGATGCTGTATGTCATCAGGCATTGTCTTGCCCGGGCCATCAAAGACCGCCGGCTCGTTCATATCGTTCCAGAAGCCGGCAACCCCATCCTTGACGAAATCCTCGAAGAGTCCTCCCCACCACTGCCGCGTTTGCGCCTGGGTAAAGTCAGGAAAAACCGCGGGCCCTGGCCAAACCTTGCCCACGTAAATGGAGCCGTCCGGGTTCTTCACGAAGTGGTCCCCCGCAATCCCCGAGTCATACGGCGCGTAGCCCACATTTGGCTGCCTGGCCACATGCAGGTCTGTGATTACCACCAGCTTGAAATGCTCGTCGGCCAGATACTTCACCATGCCTTTGAAGTTGGGGAAGGCTTTCTGGTTCACGGTGAAAGGCCAGTTATCATGTTGGAAATCGATGTCCAGCCAAACCACATCCGAGGGGATGCGGTCTTTGCGCAGCCGCGTGGCTATCTCGCGCAGCTGCGTTTCTGGAAAATACGAGTAACGCGATTGCTGGAAGCCCAACGCCCAAAGCGGCGGCAAGGGTGTCGGCCCCGTCAACCACGCCCAGCCTGTCACCACCTGCTTGGGGTCCGGACCGTACAGCAGGTAATAGTCGATGGGCCCGTTGAGCGATCCGAAGGTATAGCGAGTCTCATCCGCGCGGCCAAAATCGAAGTTGGTCCGCCACGTATTGTCCAGGAAGACCCCCAGCGTGCGCCCCTGCTTGATGTTCAGAAAAAATGGGACGCTCTTGTAGATCGGATCCGTGGACTCCTGCCATCCGAAGGCGTCGGTGTTCCACATGGTGAATGCCTGGCCAGCGCGATCCAGTGGTCCCGGCTTATCGCCCAGCCCAAAAAAGTGATCGCTGAAGCTGCGCTGCTTGCTGACCTCGAAGCGTGTTCCATCCCACAGCACGGGCGTCGCGTCCTTTTGCAAAACGTTGCCCTGAAGGTCAGTCACGGTGAGCAGTAGATGATCATCCACGCTCACCCGCAGCGCCCTGGTCGTGAAGCCGTGCGCCTCTGCGGTCACCGGGACACTGCTGGTGCGGGAATGCGCGAGCACCGCCCAGGATGCGTCCTCCGGCACCGCATCGCCCTTCCACATGCGTACGCGCAGGATGTCATCGCGCAACGCATTCACCTGCAAAGTGACCCCGTCCGCTACAGCGGTCAATCCGCTCTGTGCCGGTGTTATTTGTTGGCAAAGTGCGCCGGTTGCCAAAAACAGGAGAGTGAAGAAAGCAGCGGCTTTACAGCGATGACGTGCTCGCGCCGGCATAGGGCTCCTTCCGCCTCAATGGATTCCAGAACCAGGCTCAGCCGGTCATCCCATAAGGCGGCGTCCCTTTGTAATGTACCTGTTCTTCCACGTCAAGCAGCGTCGGCCGACTTGCGGAACCCTCTGCGGGCTTATCGGTTTTAGCGGACTCCACTTACGGTATAGAGATCATAGAGCCGCAAAACGTAGCCATAAAGATAGCTTGCGCCGTCAGGCGTAATGATGGGCCGCTGCGGGTAAACACCTCCAACCGTAGGCTTGCCCAGCTCTCGCCATGCCGTTCGGGCGCCGGTGTGCGGATTCAGTTTCTGCACCGGAAGGTTGTTGCGCCTCTCATCAGAATCTGTCTGGACGTAGAGCTGGCCATCACTGCTCCAACCGAGAACACTATCGTTGGCCTGCAGGCCGTTGATTTTTGCCGGACTCCCGCCGGCGATCGGGACCAGCACTGGATCGATCACCGTAGGGTATCCACTACCCAATCCGGCAAGGAGCCACTGGTCGTCCGGAGAAACCTGCGAGCCGGACGTGCCTTCCTCGGTAATGGGGTGCGGACTGCCTCCGTTTATATCCTGCAACCATGTTCGGAGCGGACGACTGCCGTCCTGGGCCTCATAAACAATCCGTTTACCGTCGGATAAAAAGCTCGCTCTGACCTGCGGTGACAAATTTGGCGGGCTGATGCGCCGAGCTTCGCCCGGGCCCACCGGCAGCAGCCATACTTCTTGTGTCGGCTCGGTCATTTTCTGACCCAGCGCCCAGTTCTTGTCGGGCGAGAGCGCCATGCTATAACCTTTGCCGATAGCGACCGCCGGCGAGCCATCAACGTTGCGGACGAAGATGGTGTAGCCTTGCGACTCGTCGCCCTCTTCCTCAAAAAGAATCATCTTTCCGTCGGCGCTGATATCCCGGCCATAGCTGAAGTCGAGCCAGGAAAGATCGTGCTCCGCTTTGCCATTCTCGGTGGACACGATCATGCCCCGGCGGTCGATTCCCTGGGCCACGAGCAGCTCGCCGTTGGCCGCAATATCCTGCAGTTGCAGACGGCCAGGGACGGCCAAAGGAACCCGAATCTTCCCTGACAAGCTGAAGGCATGAATTTCTCCCGACTCTAAGGGAGAGGTAAACCATACCTCGTCGTCAGAAGGGCTCCACGCCAGACCCTGCGCGCTTTCAAAGATCTCGCTTTCGATGACCTTCTCTCCCGTGCTGCGCAAAACAACGATGGTGCCTCGGTCATCGTAGGCACTCTCATGCGCGATAAAGGCAAGATACTTCCCGCTATGCGAAAAACGAACGTCATTGATTGCATTTCGCCGGTAAAGAACCTTGCCAATGGGATACTCCACCTGGCACACTTTTTCACCCGGCAGCAAGCGGACGATCGCCAGCCCAGCCCCCTGGGGAGAAAAATCCGCGTCTCCCACGTTTTCGATCTCTGGCTTTGGAGCACCATTATCTCCAAAGGTCCGCGCCAGGTTACCCGTCGCGAGCAGCGGTGTGATCCTCCGCGGTGCTAGTGCTACTGCCAACTCTCCCCGCGTAGAGACCGCCAACAGACGAGCGTTCTTAATCCCCAGGGAGTGTCCTCCGATAGCTTTCGCTGCAACCGTGTAGATTTCGGGTTCGGCGCCTTCCAATGCGGCGGTGTACAGGATGCTCTGCCCATCTTGGGTGTACCGCGCACTGTCTAACTGGCCGCGCCGAAAAGTCACCTGGCGAAACTGGGAACCGGTCGACGCCCGCATGCCGACCATCGCTCTCCAGGATGCGAATCCACCCAGGGCCAACAAGCCGGCAGCAGCCACCGCAAACCACCAGCGGCGGGATGTTCTGGGCTTCGCCGCGCTCACGCCGCCGGCCGGCGTCAGCGTGGAAAACGACTCCAGATCGAAGGCCAGATCGCGGGCGGATTGAAAGCGCTGTTCTGGCGCTTTCTCCAGGCAGTGGCGCACGATCCGTTCCAGGGCGGGAGCAATGGCCGAGCCCACCAGCGACAACTCCGGTGGATCTTCATTCAGGATCGCGGTCATGGTTTCCGCGGCCGTATCCCGTTTGAAGGCGCGCACCCCGGTGAGCATCTCGTAGAGCACGGCGCCAAAACTAAAGATGTCGCTTCGGCAATCGACCGCACCGCCGCGCACTTGCTCCGGCGACATGTATCCCACCGTCCCCATCACCGCGCCAACATCCGTAGCAGGGCCCAGTCCGGTCATGGCCGTCTGCCCATCATCCACCCGCAACGCGGCGACCTTTTGCACTGTCTTGGCCAGACCAAAGTCCAATATCTTGACCCGGCCCTCGCGGGTAATAAAGATGTTGTCGGGTTTCAGGTCGCGATGCGCGATGTCTTTGCCATGCGCTGCCGCCAGGCCGTGAGCGATCTGGACGGCATAGTCAATTGCCTTACGCTGCGGAAGAGCTCCGCGAGCAAGCAAGTCGCGCAGGCTCTCCCCCTCCAGCAGCTCCGAAACCATGAAGGGCCGGCTCTGATGCTGCCCCATATCGTGAACCGCCAGGATGTTGGGATGACTGAGCGAGGCGACCGCGCGCGCCTCCTGCTCGAAGCGCCGCAACCGTTCGGGGTCGGCCGCAAAGGAGGCGGGCATCACCTTGACAGCGACATCACGGCCCAGGCGCTGGTCGCGTGCTTTATACACCTCGCCCATACCCCCAGCGCCGATGAGGGACACGATTTCGTAAGGTCCAAACTGGGTTCCGGCGGAAATGCTCATGGGGTCAGCGAGATTATAGCCTGCGGGTTTGTTATCAATTCCGTGCGCGGCCCCAGCACTAAGGAGCGCCGGCAGCAGGCGCAGGACCCGGGCACTCCGGCCACAGCTCCCAGTGGCTCGACTCCTCAAACCTCACCGTCACGGGGATTTTCTCCCGGTCCGCCACACCCTGCGCAGTGCTCTGGGCGAGACGCAGGAAACCGGTCGCATCGATGGCACCATTTCCCCAAATCCCCGTCAGCTGTAGGCCCGGACTCCTCGCCGCGTGATAACTCGCCTCGCTCCACGGCGCCCACACCGACCGTCGCGATATGCCCAGGTACACCGGCTGGCCGCGCACGTCGAGCGGCAGATGCTTTGCCATGCTTGCGTACACCCCCAGGGTTAAGTGCTCTCCCCCGGGTGTGCAGAGGAGGGCATTCCCGCCCAGGGACTTCGATAAGTAGGGTGCTCCCGTCGGTCGCGGCATCATCCGTATATAGAGCGCGTACTCCCCGCCGTCCGCTGTAAATCGGCCCCACCCGTGCCATTCCGGAAGCGCGTGCCAGTGCCCGCCGGTAAAGTAAATCCACGGATTGAACAGCGCTTGCGTGGCGAAGATCAATGCCAGGGCCAGCAGCATCACCCCGAAAATCCGCCACCAGTACCTTGGCCGGCGCCCGCTCGTTCGCCCAATCACGCGACCTGTATACGGATTACGCATGGGCATCCCCCTTAAACTGGCTCCCCGTTTGGCTGTGGTCGCTCAGCCCGCTCGCAGATCAGAACCGGTATCCCTGCCTGAGCTCACAGCGGTAGACCGTGGTCTTCTCTTCTTCGGTACCGGTCCGGACATTGCAGGTGGCCCAGCTCAGCTCGGGGTCCGGGCCCAGAGGAAACACCATGGGAGAGCCGCCCAGGTCGGCCTCGAGGCTTACCCCTTCCTGGCTTGGGGGCACAGTAAAGTTGAGCGTCTGGCCAAAGATCACCGGGTACAATTCGCGCACCTCGGAACTGATGGCGGTGTGAAAGACCTCTGCTTCCAGCAGAAATGTGGCCGTATCCGACCAGTTCAGGGCCGAAACCTTGATGAAGCGCCCGCCATGAATGAATCCATTGGAGTTAATCCGCGTAAACGGGCAAGGCCCTGCAATGCAGGATGCCCGGATATTGCCGAACGCATTATCGGTTCCGGCATCGAGCGATACAGATGCAGAAGCTGCCTTCCACTTTCCATCCGGCGAACACGGAGCCTGGTGATTGCAGGGAACGTTTCCCGTATTGACCACCTGGAAGGTCTTGACCGCGCTCCCCACATTCGTCTCCGTCCGGGTGTTGATGGTATATCTCACCCGGATATTCGAGACCACGATGGACGGCCGGCTGGAGGAAGCGACGCTCGGGGCAGGGATAGGAACCATGGCTGCAACATAGAGCTGTTTGGGAATCGCTAATCGTCCCGTTTGCACAGTCAGGTCAAGCGGTTGGTAATCCGGATGCCGGAAGGTCACCGTGACCGGCCGATCCGACAACACTCCCTTTTGCAGCACCAGCTTGAAATATCCGGCAGCATCCGACTGCGTTGTGGCGCTCCTTATGCCATCCGTCGCCGTGATCGCCACATCGGCGATCGGCAACTCCTTTTTAGTATCCGCATCGCGCCGGATCACGGCGCCTTCAATCGGTATCGCTTGCGCCTCGGTGATCGACCGCAAGCGGTTGGCGCGTATCAGCAGCAACACGAGAATAACCACGCCTGCTGACACTGCGATGGTCGCCCAGGCAATCTTCTTTCCCGTCATTGCATCCATTATTGAATTATTCGATACGAAGGTGGAAGGGGGAGGGGGTTGAGCGGTTGCGGAAAAGGGCAGTTTCCGTGTCTGTGGGAGGTTCTCAGTCAGACACCCTTAGCCCGTCCGAAAGAGCTACGGATGACAGAGGATCTGGCCTGTGAGGGTAAGATGGGCTGAATGAGTGTGGACGAACTTGCAGACAAAGGCAGCAGCGACCCGCGCGCGCAGCTCAGTTCCCGGCGCCGACTGCTGCGCCAGATGGCCGGCGTCTCACTCGGGCTGCCGCTCGCGCCGTGGAGGACGCTGCTGGCACGGGCGGCGGACAAGCGGCATAAGGGGCCGGCCCCACTGCCTCCACCCGCCACCTTTGGACCAGAGGATGAGCGATTCCTCGACGAGTTGGAGCACAGCAGTTTTCTCTACTTCTGGGAGCAAGCCAATCCACAGACCGGCTTGATCAAGGACCGCTGCAACGCACGCACCAACGACACCGGCGTGGTGGGCAGCATTGCCTCCACTGGTTTTGGCCTGACCGCCATCTGCATCGCAGAGAAGCGCGGCTTCGTCTCCCGTCAGGACGCCCGCGTGCGTGTGTTGGCCACCCTCACCTTTCTTTGGCGAACGCTGCCTACCCATCGCGGATTCTTCTATCACTTTGCCAACATCGATACCGGCGAACGACTGTGGGACTCTGAGGTCTCTTCCGTCGACACGGCCATCTTGCTGTGCGGCATCCTTACCTGCCGCCAGCACTTCGACGATCGCGACATTAGCCAACTGGCCCACGCGATTTTCGACCGCGTAGACTGGACCTGGCTCTCGGAAGACACCGCGCTGCTGACCCAGGGGTGGACCCCTGAGTACGGCTTCCTGCCCTACAAGTGGGACTACTACAGCGAGTTGATGATGATTTATCTGCTGGGGATGGGTTCTTCCACTCACCCGCTGCGTCCGGATGCGTGGTCGGCTTGGAAGCGGACTACCTTCGAGTATGACGGCCTGCGCTACATCGGCTCCTTTGCGCCCCTCTTTGTGCACCAGTACTCCCAGGCCTGGTTTGATTTCCGGCAAAAGCGCGACAAATACGCAGATTACTTTCACAACTCCGCCATCGCCACCGACGTGCACCGCCGCTTCTGCATTGAGTTGAGCAAGAGCTTCCCCGATTACAGTGACGACCTTTGGGGTATCACTGCCTCCGACTCAGACAAAGGCTACGTGATCTGGGGTGGCCCGCCGGCCATGGGACCGATCGATGGCACGGTGGTCCCCGCAGCCTCCGGAGGCTCCCTGCCGTTTCTCCCCGAGACCTGCATGCGCGTGCTCAGGAACATCAGAACTCGTTACCAGCAGGCCTGGAGCCGCTACGGCTTCGTCGATGCCTTCAACCCCTTGAAGAACTGGTATGACCACGACGTTATCGGCATCGACACCGGCATCACCATGCTGATGGCGGAAAATACCCGCACTGCTTTTGTGTGGGAAACCTTTATGAAAAACCCCGAGGCACAGCGCGGCATGGCCCTTGCAGGCTTTACCAGCTATAGCCCAGCCACGGGATCAAGTTCATAGGCATCGACCAGCACGAACGCCACCAGAGCAGCGACTTCATCGACTTTTCCCTAGCGCTCGAGCGCTGTGGCGGTAAAGTCGAAGACGTCTCCGTGCTCGAACGGGATCCTAAGCGGTGGGCACCGCTGGGCTCAAAGCCATAGTCGCGTGGTGATCGGGAGTGACGCTAAGCGACATGAATCGCGCCGGTGCCATTGACCTTTTTCCCGATCTCCAGGAGAAATTCGGTCGGCGGAATCGGCTTCAAGAGCAAGTCGAAGTGGTGACCCTGGGCGCGAGCTTGTTGTAACAAATCCAACGTGGCTGCCTGTCCTGACAGAAGCAGGATCTTGCAAGTGGGGTATTGCGCTTTCATCTGGATTGCAAGGTCAATCCCGGAAATGCCCGGCATTTCAACATCCGACACGAGCAGATCAGGAGCCTTTGACCGGGCGGCCGTAAGGGCTTCTAACGGGCAAGTGAAGAACCTCGCGGAGAACCCATGCATCTGCAATATGGCGGCGAGAGTGGATGCGACGACATGCTCGTCGTCGACGACAAAAACGCGTGGACCTTGGTCGGAAGACACATATGTCCTCTTTCGAGTACCTTTTTCGTGAATCGCAAAAGCGCTATCAGGCGGGAAGATTCACAGTGGCGCTTCGAGTAACTTTGGTGATCGCAAACACCGCAGCGTATATCAACTTAGTATCTTCTTTACCAGGGCATGTTTCTGGTCAAATCTGCTCACGTCGAAGTTGAGCGAATACCTGGCCCAACGAGTCGCTTGTAAAGCCCTACCGTTCTGCCAACTTAACAACTCGCCAATGGTAGTAACTACTGCACCGGCTGCTATTCCACGACTACTTAGAAAGAACACCGAGCTTCGCTCATCCTAAATTTACCTAGCAGGCTGCAAAAAACTCCAATTCTTGAAGCGTAGGGGCTTTAGTATCTGCGTGAGAAGGCCGGTTCACAATCGAGTCCCGAAGAGCCTGCCCTGAGTTCGTAAGGGGGAATTATCACGCAGACTCTTCAGCCCGTAAGTAAGTAATCTAAGTAGGCGCAGCCGCTGAGCGACACATTTTCGTCCCTCGTCCGACCCTCTCTCCAGCCTGCTAGGCAGAATTTCGCGTGTCCCCACCGCACGCTACCGCCTGCGTCAGAAAATTCGATACCTGCTCGATGCGATATAGCGGTGCCACCTGATTGACCACGGCGACAGAAACATCGGATGGCCACTTCTGCCGCAGGACCTCTCGAAAATCATCCACCCGTGGCACGATCCTACGAGCTTCCAACTCCGTATCCCGCTTCAGTTCAGTCCACCTCCCTGCCAACGCCTGACCTCTCGCACCAGCGGGATCTTCTCCCTGTGAGGCCTCCACATCCCGAAAAAGCTTCACCCATCGTTCCGAGGAGCGGTCAGCAGAGAGTTTATCAATCGGAGCAAGGTGGGCCTCTTCAAGTGCCCTATAGTATTTTCTGCCTATTGCCTGGCCGATAAATTTGGCAACTTTTTCCATCCGTCGCATGGACGCTTCTCGATCGCTGCCGGCAGCGAGACCGTAACGGACAAGGAGCGCATCCTGCACCTCGAGAGGCCAGTTCTGGTGATCTTTCCATGCCTTAATAGCGGCCGCCTTCACTCCGGAATCGCCCCCGGTAGCCACCTCTGACTGGAGAACCCATTCCTTGGCAAGCAGTTGAGCCGTCTCACCTGCCGGATCGAGGTCGAGAGCGGACTCCACCCTCAGGAAGAGTTGTCGCCGAGCCTCTCGGTAGCCTTCTCGTGTTTCAGAAGGAATCTCCTTTGCTGCCTGGCTTCTTTTTATCCACGCCTCATCCGTGTAGTACTTGCGCATGAAGTTGCAAATTCTCGCGCTTTATAGAGGGTGCTCATCACCGCCAGACCATCGTCTACCCTGACGTAACGTCAGAGTCAACAAGAGAATCATGGGGAAAAGCATCCTATTCCCCTCCAGACAACTATGGACGCCGTCGTCTTCCAGGCAAATGCCCGCATGGTTGTTCTCGACGTGGTAGCAACCGGTAAGAACCGCCGTCCACTCAACAGTCTGCACAAGCAGGACTTCGTACTGTCGGAAGATGGGCATCCGCAGACCATCACCTACTTTGAGGAACACACCAGGGCGCAGCCGTTGCAGGCCGTCCCGGCAAGCCAGCCTGATCTTTCGCCCAACGTCTTCACCGCATCAAGGATCCCCTGAGCCGCTGGCAGCAAATATTCGAGGATCGAATTCAATCCATGAAAACGTTCTCTGAGTCCGAACTATCTAGACACCCCTCAGGCCGGGAACAAAAATCAAATAAATGCGTCGGTGTTAATCGAGTTTATCGATGGATTTGCGCCGACGCCGAATCACTTTGGAACCGACGCCCCGAAACATGCCCGCTCAAATCACTTCCGGTTCGCGGTTCCTACCCAGCAATTCCGCAAGGGCATTGGCCTCGGAGTTGCTGGCGCTCAAATCTCTGCACACCAGATTCAACCGGACCTCCCGGGTCTGGCCTGCAGGTAGTGGGAGTTCTACGAAATCGCCCCGGTCGAGCTCGCCCTGAATGCGGTACCTGGGGAGCCAGCCAAAACAAAGCCCGCTCCGAACTGCCGCGACCGCCGATTCAATCGTGCCCACGGGAAGCAAGCGCTGAGCGGGGAGCCGCGGCTGGTGCTTCTGGCTCCCGGATGCCATGCTTTCGATGGTTACCAGCATGTGTTGCATCAGGTCGGAGCGCGAGAGCCGACGCCGGATTGACAGGAGAGGATGATCGCACCGCACGACCGCAACGATTCTTATCACGAGAATGGGCTTGACGAACAGCTCTCGCGACATCAAGCCGGTCACACAGAGCTGAGCATTGCGCAGCGAGAACTCCGCGTCAGCCGAGAGAAACGTGCCCTGCCACAGTTTCACCCCGACATGCGGAAAACTGCGCGCGAAACTCGCCAGGGCAACAAACAGGCGGTCGTCGGGAAAAATACTGTCCACGGAGAGGATTACCTCCGACGCGCCGCCCGATGCCATCAAGCGGGCGCGCTGCTCCAGTTGATGAAAGCCGGCCAAATGAGGTTCCGCGTCGGCTAGCAGCACCCTCCCTACCGCGGTCAGTTGCGCTTTCCTGCCATGGATCTCAAACAACCGGACACCCAACTGATCCTGCAGGCGCCCGATGGCATAGCTGATGGTGGATTGAGACCGGTTCAGCTTTTCGGCCGCGGGCGCAAATCCCCCCAACTGAACCACGGTCTGAAGGATCTCCCAGGCATCGAGGCTCGTGTCCATGGCCTCGATAATACATCGAATAAATAGATGTATCTGGTGTAGAAATGCGACTATTCTTCGAGAATCTCGGTCAAGTACGATGGGCGCTGCTCGAGAAATCGATCCCGCTGGATAAATTGGGCGCAGCCGGAAAACCATTTCCCAAGGGTCAATTTCGTGCCCAATTGGAGCCGCATATAGCCTCCCTACGGGGCGATGCGCGGACGGATTTCTGATGGAAAGGACTTGATGAGGAGAATTGGAATCGCAATACTTTTGCTATCGAGCTTCTGCTATGCACAGAACCCGGATGGATTCGAGCCCGCCTCCACCAATGTGTGGGGAGCTATGTATCCCCGCGTCGACCCCAGCGGCAGGGCTGAGTTCCGCGTGAAGGCCCCTAACGCCGGCAAGGTCCAGATCAACTTCTGGGGAGCGGCCAAACTGGACATGGTGAAGCAGCCCGATGGATTCTGGACCACGACCTCTGCGCCGCTGGTACCGGGCTTCCATTACTACACCGTGGTGATCGACGGCGCCGAATTCAGTGATCCGGCAAGCCATACGTTCTTCGGCGGCGGCAAAGATGCGAGCGGAATCGAAATCCCTGAACACGGCTCAACGTACTATCTGCCGCAGGATGTTCCCCACGGCGCCGTCCGTGAGATTTGGTATTTGTCGAAGGTTACCGGTAGCTGGCGGCACGCCCTCGTTTATCTGCCGCCGGCTTACGACACACAAACCAAGGTACGGTATCCCGTGCTCTATCTGCAGCACGGCGGCGGCGAGGATGAGACCGGTTGGATCCGGCAGGGCCGCGCCAACTTTATCCTCGACAACCTGATCGCAAGCGGGACCGCGAAGCCGATGATTATCGTGATGGCCTACGGCTATGCAAAGCGCGCCGGCCATCCCGATCCAGACCTGACCGGGAAACCCTTCGGTTCCCCCGAGATGATGAAGGCGATGCAGGAAATGTCCTCGACCTTTGAAGACGATCTGACACAGGTGCTGATTCCATTCGTCGATTCACATTTCCGGACGCTGTCCGATCGCGATCATCGGGCGATGGCCGGCCTTTCCATGGGAGGCATGCAGACCTTCCAGGTCACATTCGATCACCTCGAGCTGTTCTCCTACATAGGCGGATTCAGTGGCGCGGCTGGCCCCATGGTGCTTGGCAACGAGAAGCTCGACCCGAAGACATCCTTCGGCGGTGCGCTCGCTGATCCATCCGTCTTTGCCCAGCGCGTACATCTACTGTGGCTTGGCGTCGGGACCGACGAGCCACCCAGGATGAAAACAGGTATCGAAGGGCTGCACACATCCCTGGAGGAAGCAAAGATCAAGCATGTCTTTTACGAATCGCCCGGCACCTCGCATGAGTGGCAGACCTGGCGCCGGGACCTGAAGGAGTTCGCACCGAGGCTCTTCCAATGATGAGTCTTGGCGGGTCAGACGAGGCCTCGGACTGAGACATGAAGGCTTGAGGAATGTTGCACTATGGTTCCGTGCAGCGCGAGAATCTGGACGGAGAAGAAAGTGAAGTGGGCTAAGTTTCTATCGTTAACCGGCGTGTTATGGCTGACGACGATGTGTATGGTCCTTTGCCTCGGCCAGGAGCTACCTCCTCGCGAAAGCCAGAGGCGGTCGGCACTCGCGTCTGAACAGGAGGGCAACGTCGGCGAAGCCGAAGCCGGGTGGAGGTCGCTTCTGAGCAGCCAACCGAATGACGCTGAAGCTTATGCGCATCTTGGTCTGCTGGAGGCGCGCCAGGAGCATTACAAAGAGGCGATCGTCCTCTACCACAAAGCCCTGATTCTCAATCCAATGATGCCGAACTTATCCTTCAACTTGGGTCTTTCATACTTCAAGGCCGGGGATCTCCCGGCCGCAATTCAGACCTTTCAACCTTTGCTCAAAAGCGAGCCCCCAACCTCCCCGAGAACGCTCCAACTGGTGACCCTGATTGGGCTGGCACATTACGGAATGGGTGAATACGAAGCTGCGGTTCCGTACCTGAAGCAGGCTACGGCCGCCGATGCCGGGAACCTTCCATTCCGGATGACGCTTGCCCAAAGCTGTCTACGGTCCAGACAGTACCAGTGTGTTCTCGACGTTTATCGCGAGATTCTCACTCTAAATGCCGAGTCGGCCGAAGCGGATATGCTCGCGGGCGAAGCATACGACGAGTTGAAGAACGATGCCGGAGCCATTGCGGAGTTTCAGGCTGCGGTGAAGGCTGATCCCACAGCGCCGGATGTGCATTTCGGATATGGCTACTTGCTATGGAGAGTATTGAAATTCAGCGAAGCGGAAAAAGCCTTCCAGTCTGAACTCGTAAACAACCCGGAACATGCTCTGGCATTAGCATATCTCGGGGATACCGAGATACGCCTCCATCATTCCGACCAGGCAGTGCCACACCTCGAGCACGCTATTCGGATCCAGCCGTCCGTTGCCATCGCCCATCTCGACCTGGGCATTCTCTATGAAGGCCAGGGACGCAAGGATGACGCTGTCCGGGAACTTAAGACAGCGGAGAGGCTTAGCCCCGACGACTCGTCGATTCATTGGCGCCTGGGAAGGTATTACGAATCCATAGGTCAAAAAGCGGAAGCGAAGGCCGAATTTGATAAAACGCGGAACATGCAACAGGCGAAGGAACAATCACTTCGAGAACAGATGCGCCAGGTCGAAGCCAAGCCGGCTGGGCAGAACATCGGTACCGAAACCAGGTGATCTGCGATCTGTTGACCGCCGGCAGCTTCGGCCGCATAGCCGAATTTCAATCGCATAACCCCCTTGTTCTCAGAAAGGAACGTTCAGTAATCGTTTTCCCTTGACAACCAACTTCGGGTCCCAACATCCTTCATAGCTGCGACCCGTTTTCGCTTACGAATCGCTCAGCGGGCGAATCGCGGGTAACTGAAAGCGCCGGAGCTTCTTCGATGAGTTTAGAAGTTGTAACTTTAATGCACTCCGAGAAAGCCCCGGCCGACGCTGCAAGGCAGCGAGAAGAATTAGTGCGCCGCGTAGCCTCCAGTGTCACATTTGAAAAATCCCCGCGGCTCCGAGCATTCTTCCTTCACGTGTGCCGATGTGCGCGCGAGAACAAGTCGGAGGAGGCCACGGAACCGCAAATCGCGATTTACGTCTATGGTCGGCAGCCCGGCTACAACCCAAACGACGACAACATTGTTCGCTCGCAGGCCCGCATTCTGCGGATGAAGCTGGAGCACCATTTCGCCAACGAAGGCAAGGACGAGCCTGTCACCATAACCATCCCCAAGGGCCAATACCTGCCTACCTTTGAGACTCGTTCGAAGGAACTGCAGCCACAACCTCCCCAGGCTCAACCGAGGATACTTGTAGCTGTGGAAAGAAAGCCTCGCCGCTTGAGGCAGGTTCTGGCCGCAGGGGCTCTACTGTTCGGACTTGCAGTTGTATGGTTTTATTCCCTCTGGTTCGCGTCGAAACGCGCCACCAAGCCATCATCCGTGGTCCTTACGACCTCAGTTAGCGTGCCCACGGAGAAAAAGGTGGAGCCGCAGAAAAGGAACCAGCGGGTGGTGGTGGCCTTCGACACCGGCGGGATGCGTATCGCTGCCGGTTCCAGGGGGAGCAGCTATGTGGACCTGCAGGGGGGCCGCTGGGAATCGGATCATTACTACGAGGGAGGGGTTTCCAAACCCGGCCCGCTACGTTTCTTTCCCCCGGTAACCGATGAGACCATATACGGCTCCATCCGCGAGGCAGTTTCCGATGACAAAATGGTGCCGCAATCGCAGCGGGGCTTCCGTTACAACATCCCCCTCGCCCCTGGAGTATACGAACTGAGGCTCTATTTCGCCGACCCTCTCCGGCAACCGGATTTGGACCAGAAGGAAGACGCGCAAAATAAACGCCACTTTCAAGTAGACCTGAATGGCCGTCCGTTGCTGGTAGACTTCGATCCAGTTACGGACGGCGGTTCAGCAGCGGTTGACGTCCGTGTATTCAAGGATGTGCGGCCCGCGCCGGACGGCAGGGTTCACCTTGATTTTCGGTCGGATTGGGGACGAGCCTTCGTAAGTGCGCTGGAACTGACGCCGGGCACGCCGGGAAAATTAGAGCCGATCCGGATTCGCGCTCATCAATCCAGTTTTGTAGATGGCGATGGCACGCGCTGGAGCGGGGACAAGTACTTCATCGATGGGCGCACCTACACGTATTCAAATCCCGAGAGGGGCCCCAGGATCCCGGAACTTTACACCGGTGAGCGGCATGGTAATTTCAGCTACGCGATCCCGGTGGCGCCGGGTAGCTATACCGTAAGGCTCCACTTCCTCGAAGCCTTCTTCACTCCGTTGATACCGGCCGCAACCTGCCACGGTGTGGGCTGCAGAGTCTTCGATGTCAGCTGCAATGGCGTGATGCTACTTGAGGATTTCGATATCATCCGAGCCGCCCCGGGGGCGTTCCAGCCGGTGGTTCGCGAATTTCACGGGCTGCATCCCAATGGACAGGGAAAGCTACTGCTTTCTTTCTCGCCGAAGGTAAATTACGCCGAAGTCAGGGCCATAGAAGTCATCGACGAAGCGAAATAAGCTAAGGCATCTTTCATGGATGCCGGATGTCCCGATGATCCGTGTTAGCCGGGAAAGTCCACGCCGGGCATTCACCTTTGTTTCCGGCCCTCTGCAGCCCGGTTTCATGCAGAGCGGTGGGTGCTCCCAGCCCCCATGCCTCAATTCTCGGTCACTTAAACCCACCCAACTCCTGACGTGCCGCCGGCTGTAGCTTACCTACGAACGGACGGCATATGAAATCCGGGAGAGATGCTTCGCTGTTTAGAAGGGCGCTTTGACCGCAAGGTGATTCGCCTAATATTCGCGTGACTCACGGTACATGTTTCCTTCGTTACACCGTGACCCCCCTTCACAAGGCGTTTCCGCGGCTGGTTAGATCCTCGCGGTCAATGAAAACAAAGTTAGACAGCACCGAAACAAGTCCGTTTTCCGGTCGCAGAGCGGTCGTGCTTAGGTCCGTTGTCTCAAAGCTTAAAGGAAAGAGCGTTTCTGTGGGAGGACACAGTGAAATCAGCCGGTGTTAAAAAATGTATCTATTTCATGCTGCGAGTACCCGTGTTTTTGGTTCTTGGGGTGGTTTTGATGGGTACGGTGGCATACGGACAGGGAAGTGCCACCATCGTAGGCACGGTTACGGATCCAACTGGTGCCGTTGTCCCTGGTGCCAAGATCACGATCACGGATCAGGGCAATGGATTCGTTCGTTCCAACACGTCCAACACCACGGGCAACTACAGCGCCCCCGAACTTCCCCCCGGACGCTACCAGGTGAGGGTCGAGGCCCAGGGCTTCAAAACATTGGAGCAGAAGGACATCATCCTGGATGTGGGGGTCACAGTCCGGGTAAATGCCGATCTCGAAGTCGGTACCGTGGGACAAAGCGTCACCGTTGAGGCCAACGCGATCCAGGTGCAGGCGGACACCAGTGAAATAAGCCAGACGATCACCAGCAACCAGATCGAGAATCTCGCCACCAACGGACGCAACGTGCTCCAGCTCACGACCCTGGTGCCCGGCGCGTCCTCCAACATGCCGGATTTCGATTCCCCTGGGGCGCAGTTCCAGAACCGGAACATTTATTTTAACGGCATGCGGCAGGACGCCAACAACTGGCTCATCGATGGCGGCGAGGCCTACGATCGTGGCGGCGGCGGCATTCTGCTGGTGTCTCCGTCCCAGGATGCGCTTCAGGAAATGACCATCGCCACCAGCAACTACGCCGCTGACCTCGGCAACTCATCCGGCGGCATGGTTAGCATGTCGGTCAAGAGCGGCACCCGAAGGTTCCACGGAGGCGCCTGGGAGTATGTCCGCAACGATGCACTCGACGCTTACTCCTACTTGTCGAAACAGGTGGCAGACCCAACCAAACCGGAACTCCGCTACAACGCGTTCGGCTTCAACCTGGGCGGCCCGGTGGAATTCAAGTCCAGCAATCCGAGGACCTTCTTCTTCTATAACCAGGAATGGCGGAGAGAGATCAACGGCGGCAGTATTTTCAACCAGGTGCCGACCGCGACACAATTAGGCGGCAACATGACCGGGCTTGGCACCATCTATGTGCCTAATACGACCGACCCGGTGGCGATCGCAAAGTTCGCCGCCGACGGGTTGACGCCGGGCCAGGCCTTTCCCAACAACACGATTCCGGCGGACCTGATCAACGCGAATGCTGCCAACTATATCAAGGCCGGTTATTTCCTGCCGCCCAACGCTTCGGATGGGGTTCACTACTTTTCCTCGGCCAACACCGACACCTACTACCACGAGGAAGTTGCCCGAGTCGACCAGCAGTTCAACGAGAAGTACACCCTATTCAGCAGCTTGATCTATGATTCGCTCAGTCAGCAGGCCCCGATCGTGGCCTGGACCGGAAACACTTTCCCCACCGTCGGATCGCTCGAAAGCGTTCCTTCCTGGGCGGGTGTCGTCCATTTCACAATGAACCTCCGCCCCAATCTGCTGAACGAAGCTGCGTTCAACACGAACGGCAACAACATTACCATTGCGAACACCGGCCTTTGGAAGACACCGAGTGACTTTGTTACGACGCCGATCTTCCCTAACGCCAACACGATCGATAAGATCCCAGGAATCGAAGTCAGTAGCCCGTACAACGTAACCATGGACAACGGAAACTGGCCGTGGACGAATACATGGCGCAGCTACCAGGGCAAGGACGATCTCTCCTGGACCCATGGCGCGCATAACTTTAAGTTTGGCTTTGCATGGTTGCACGGGCATAAGAACCAGAAGATCTTCGAAGACACCGCCGGAACGTACAAATTCGATGGAACAGCTACCGCTGCCAGCACCGGCGGTCAAGGCACCCCCGGCGTCGGGCTTGCCGACTTCCTGCTCGGCGATTCCAGCAATTTCAGCCAGGGGGAGTTGCAGGATTTCGTTTCCATCGCCTTCAATACAATCGATGTCTATGGTCTGGACAATTGGCGTGTCAACAAACGGCTGACGCTCAATCTGGGCCTCCGTTGGGAAGGGCTGCCCCACGCCTATGACACCAACGACCGCGCATCGAATTTCTATCCCAACCTCTATAACCCGGCGGATGCGGCGGAGTTCACCTCCCTGACCAGCGGCGCTTTGAACACCAGCGGCCCGGGATTCACCACAGTGTCCGGGGTTGCACTCTCGAACGTCCTGTTCTACATGAATGGAGTTGGCCTCGCTGGACGGAACGGAATCCCGAAGGGTCTGGTGCAGAATCACTATCTTACCTTCGCTCCGCGGCTCGGATTCGCCTACGACACGTTTGGAGACGGGAAGACCATTCTGCGCAGCGGATTCGGGATTTACTACGAACGCAACGGCGGCAACGAAGAGTACAACATGGGCCCCAACGTGCCATTCAGCAACAGTGGCGCCACCATCTACCCCTACCTGGATACCGCGACGACGTCATGGACCACCGGGACGAGCGCTGGGCAGTCACCCACTACGCCGCAAGGCATCACAGGCGTACAACAGAGGTACCCGCTTACGACGGTGTATCAGTTCAGCTTGGGAATGCAGCAACAGCTGCGCAACAATATGATGTTCAGCATTGGTTATGTGGGCAACACTTCTTTCCACTTGTCGCAAACAGCCGACATCAACACCGTGCCGGCGGACGATCCGAACCGCATTAACATTTGCGGCGGCAATTGCGGCGCCCCCGGCGGCTACAATGCCAACTACGATCGGCCGTATCTGGGCTTTGCGGGCGTCAACCTGGTCCTGAACCAAGGCAACGCCCACTACGATGGACTGCAGGCCACTTTCCGGGCCACTGCGTGGCATAACCTCACCATGGGCGCTGCGTATACCTTCTCGCACGCCTGGGATGTGATCGATGCCCAGCTCTTTAACAATCTCGACGATCCAATGAACGCGGGTTACCAGTACGGAACATCCGGCTTCGACCGCCGGAATATGGCGGTCGTCAACTTCGAATACAAACTGCCGGTCTTCCAGAATTCGCACGGGCTTACCAAGGCCGTGGCGGGAGGATGGGCAGTCTCCGGTGTGGCGGTGATGCAGTCCGGAAATCCACTGAGCGTCAATGCCGCCAACGACAATCTCGGTTTCGGCGGCGACACCACTAACCATTCGGACCTGGTGGGGACGATCGCTTATCCGCATACTTTTAAGCAATGGTTCAGTCCAAACGCGTTCGCCCAGCCGGCTCCCCTCACCTGGGGCAATTCGCCCAAGAACATCGTGAAAGGCCCTGGCCGCGACAACTGGAACCTGGCTTTGTACAAAGACTTCAAGATCAAAGAAAGTCTTGGGTTCCAGTTCCGGGCGGAGACCTTCAACACCTGGAACCATACGCAATTCACCGGGGTGAACAACAGTGTCCTCACCGGCAACTCGTCCAACCCATACAACTCCACTGCCGGACAAATAAACGCAATCGCTGATCCGCGTGTCTTCCAACTCGGCGCGAAGATCTATTTTTAAACCATCGCCGACTTCCACCCTTCCTGGAGCACGCGATCTGGACTGGACCGTGCGCCAGACTTCCTGGAGCTTTGCAGCCGCCAGTAGACCGAATACCTCTCGTCGCCGATCTGATACATCGGCATCAGCTGGTATTTCGCTCCTTCGCCGGCTGCCGTGAAACGCAGCGCTGATGGGGATTCGACCTGAATCCATTGCTTCGTGTTTGCATCCGGTTTCGCTGCAACCCCCGGTAACGGAGCGGGTGCCGGAAGATCCCCAGGCTCCGTAGGTCGACCGTGGATCACCCTCATGGGGCCCGCGGGTGGGCCAGCACCAAGATCTGCAGCAAGGACGAGTGGGCCGTACAGCGTGGCCGTGACAGAGTCGTCGCCGGCGAGCGGCTCCTGCCGCAGTTCCATAGGCAGGCTGACGTTGATGGTGTCGCCGCCCTGCCAGATTCTTCGCATGGCAAGATAGGATCCCGGATCGGCCATCACTTCGATCAGCCGGCCGTTGATCTTGACCTGCGCGTCTTCGGTCGTCCAGCCCGGAATACGAACGTGGATGGTCCGCGGAGCCGGCCGTGAGGACTTGATTTTGAGCGTCGTGCCCTGCTCCCGGGGGAATTGCGTGACCTGCTCGAGCACAAAGCCTTCGTCCTTCCAATCGAGCGTGGATGCAATGAACTGGTTGACATAAATGTCGCCGCCACGACGGAAATAAATTGTGTCGCTAAACTTGGCGAATTCCTCGGCGCCGGTGCCGGTGCAGCACCAGAACGATTCCTCGGGCGAGTTGTACGCACGCCAATAGCCGGCGGCGAGCGGGAAGAAATACTGCTTGAGACCCTGCGCGTTCTGCGTGCCCAGCCTGCAGTTGAATAGAGCGCGCTCGTATGCATCCATCCAGCGCGCGTCCGCGGTCCAGCTGAAGACGTGGCGCTGGAGCTTCATCAGGTTGTAGGCCACACAGCACTCGGCGTTCGTCCAGGCCAATGTCCCTTTGAGTTGATCCGGAGGCGTGGTCCAGTGCTCATCGAGACTGGTATTGCCGATCACGTAGTTGCGCGCGGCGAGAACCTCGGCCAGGAAGTACTCCGCGATATCACGGTAGCGGCGATCGCCCGTGACTTCATACATGCGCGCCGCCCCGATGATTTTGGGGACGTTCGTGTTTGCATGCAGGCCCTGCAACTCGTCGCGGCGCTCGGCAAGCGGATCAAGGAAGCTGGGCTGCTCGAAAAGGTGCGCCCCGTCCAGATAGCGCTCCTTTTTAGTCGCCGCGGCCAGATTGACGAGGACTTCGTTCATGCCGCCATACTCGGTGCGCAGCATGCGTTGGCGCTGGTCGTTGCTGAAGCCCCGCATGAACTCCTGTGCCCATTGGCCCATGCCTTCGGCAATCTGCAGTGCGTCCGCATTGCCGGTGTGGAGGTACATGTCAACCAGGCCGGCCATGATCTTGTGATAGGTGTAGAAGGGCGCCCAGACTGGCTTGCCCTGTGCCAGGCGTTCGAAGAGGTCGGGGGGAAACGCGCTTAGGTAGCTCGTTCCCATTTTTTTCTGGCAGGCGTCAAGACCGGCGACAAGCTCATCTCCGCGGCTCTTGAAAACGGTGTTCCCCGAACAGGCCGACGACAACGCAAGGGCAGAGAGTACGTGGCCGCCGGCGAAATGACCGCGTAACTCACAGGTGGGATTTTCCCAACCTTGATAGGGTGTGGCGGCGGAGGGAATGCCCGCTGTCACACGGAAGGAATGCAGCAGCCGATCGACCGTGAGCGAGTCGAGATAGCGCGCGTTGATCTCCGCCTGCTCCTCAAAAATACCCGGCGCAAGACGGACCGAGGCGAGCGGGAAAGCCACCAGGCTGGCGGAAGAACCCTCAGACTCATTGGCGGACAGCGCCTGGACAATTGCCGGGGAACCGATCAGGCAGAGGCCGGCGGCACCGGCCGATGTCTTGAGGAAGCTGCGACGCGAGCGGTCCACCATACGATACTCCTGCCTGAACTACCTACTGACAACTTGCCTGGTAACAGAGATTTTTGCTGAAGAACGGCATCACGTGATTCTGGAAACGATCAGCCACCGCGCTGGTGTGCGTGCCCGGATAGATCTCGAAGCTGTTCGCGATCCCGTATTTGTCGAGGACGTCATGCAACTTCGCCGTATCGGTGCGCAGACCATCCTGATCCCCTACGTCGATGGAAATGGCACGATATTGGCGCAGATTGTCGATGTACTGATCGATGAAGACCAGGGGCGCATTGGCCGTCCATTTCGCCAGCACATCTGGTTGCGGCACTCCATCCTTGGTCGGCAAATCAAGATACAGCGGCGGATTCTTGGGGTCCGGCGACCACGCTGCCGCACTGGCAAGTTGGGCGCGGGCGAAGAACGGCAGCTTGGCCGAGTCCTCGGGAGTCTTCACCGCTTCCAGGCTCTTGGCCATCTCTGCGTTGGGGCCGGCGGTGCGCGCGGACAGGCAGCACGGGCTCATGATGTACAGGCTGCCGAACACGTCGGCATGTTTCATGCCGATCCGCGTCGCCCCGTATCCACCCATGGAGTGGCCCACCAATCCCCGGCTTTCGCGATTCGCGATGGTGCGGTAATGCGCATCGATATACGTGACCACGTCGTGCGCGATGAACTTCTCGAAATCGCCGGTGGTCACGGAACTCGAATACATCGAACCGTTGTGCACTGTCTTTGAATCCGGCAGGACGACAATCATCTCTTTTGCGCCCTGGGCAAAGGCGCCTTCGATCGTCTGCGGCACGTGGATTTCGTGGGTCCACTGCTCGGCGCCAATGGAGTAACCGTGCAGCGCGTACACAACCGGATACCGGCGGTGTTTCTCTTTCTGATAGCTCGGCGGCAGGAAGACGAAAACGTCGCGGTCGACCGCATCCCCCTCCAGGTTGCCCTCCAGAGCCGTACCATGAATCTTGATGTGATCGACCGTAACTGGCTTTGCTCCCGGAACTATCTGCGGAATGTTGGTTGCTACTTGAGCCATAAGCGCAGGGTACATGGCCACGGCCAGTAACAGTGTCATTCCGTACATCAGTTGCAGTTTCTTTTTCCTCATCGGTGTCCTCTCAAAACACACAGCTAGCCGGCCTTATCCATTGCGGATGTGCACTCCCCTTACGGCTCCAGAGAGAGGACCGTCACCGACTTTGGCTCAACCGTCATGGCCAGCCGGCCGCCTTTTACATTTGCGGAGACAGGCTTGGGCACAACCGTGTTGGGCGCCGCAAACGTGTTCACGCTGTCGACGGCGGCAGCAGTCAGCGTCTCCCCCTTTGCCGACTTGACCGTCATACCGTTAATCTGCGCATCGATTGCAACTGGCTTCTCGGGATCAAGATTGGTGATTTCCAGCCAAAGCTTGCCCGACGCGTCTTTGGCAGCGAGAGCATCCACCCGCGGCAGGCTGATGCTGCCCTGGGTGTAGGTGCCGGCGTCAAAGGCCACCGGAATGAACGTCGCGTCCTGGAACGGAACATACATCTTGTATACGTAGTAAGTAGGAGTAAGAACCATTTTCTCCTTGTCGGTGAGGATCATCGACTGCAGCACGTTGATCATCTGGGCGATATTTGCCATGCGCACGCGGTCGGCGTGGCGGGCGAAAATGTTCAGGTTCAGCGCTGCCAGTATGGCGTCACGGAGGCTATTCTGCTGCACCAGGAAGTGCGGATTTGTGCCCGGCAGCGCAGCATGCCACGCGCCCCATTCGTCGACTACCAGCGCAACCTTCTTTTTCGGGTCATATGTATCCATGACCGTTTCCTGTTTGCGCAGGAACTCCTCCATGAATAAGGTCGACTTCAGGGTCTTGCTGTAGTCCTCTACGCCGAAGCCGGTAGACGGCGTAGAGGGCGGCCAGCCGTTGGGGACCGTATACCAGTGCAACGAAAGCCCGTCGATATTCCAGTCGCCGCCATGATGCTGCCAGGCCTTCATGATGGTCTCGGTCCAACTGGTCTCCGGCACTCCCGGACCGACAGCGATTTTGAGCATCTGGTTGGCGGCTCGCTGGGCAGGATTAAAGTTTCTGGCGAAGTGGCTGTAGATCTTGAGTTGGCTCAGATAGTAGTCCGCCGTCATGCTGCCGCCGCAGCCCCAGCTTTCGTTTCCAATGCCCAGGAAACCGACCTGGTAGGGATCGGGATGTCCGTTGGCCGCCCGCTCCTTGGCAAGCGCGGTGGGTTGAGCGGCGGTCATGTACTCCAGCCATTCGGATGCTTCCTGCGGAGTTCCGGATCCAACGTTGACCGAGACGTAGGCCTGACTGCCGATCTGTTGGATGAAGTCCATGAATTCGTTGGTGCCGAAGGCGTTGGTGTCGACCACGTCGCCCCACGCGGGATTGAGTGTTGCCGGCCGTTGCGCCGCAGGACCGATGCCCTTGCGCCAATGGTATTCGTCGCCAAAGCAGCCGCCTGGCCAGCGAACGTTGGGCACTTTTATCGCCTGCAACGCAGTGACCACGTCGTTGCGCACCCCGCGTGTATTCGGGATAGGAGAATCCGGCCCAACCCAGATGCCCTCGTATAGGCCGTGTCCGAGGTTCTCCGCGAACTGGCCGAAGAGGTTGCGATCTATCTTCGCTCCGGCCCTGGTTGCGTCGATGGACAAATGAACATCTTCCGAGACCGCCTTGACTGGCTCGTTCGAAGCCAGCAGCAGAAGAGACAGGCAAAGGGTGAGGCGAACAACGCCAGACTTCATGGCGACTCCCAGGACAAGCCCACAGATCGACTGCCAAGGGTTCCCATTGACTTGATAGCCAAAGGGTCACGGGCCCCTGCGCTGCGATTTTGTGTAAACGTTCTCTCGACTTCGGACTATACAGAATTGCCTAGGCTGCCAGCAAATTCAGCTCCGGGAACCCGTACCCCCTCCCGGACTTGTCAGGCTCACAATGAGTTCTGTAGCCTTCAGAGGTTCGAGATTTAAGGGAGATCCCAGTGTTTCACCGCTTCCGCGCGGCCTTACGGTTGGCTCTCCTCCTAAGCGGGTTGGCCAGCCTCATTTCCGCCCCGTTGCAAGGCCAAACTGCGAGTCAAGCCGCGCCGCCGGACAACAACGGACGCCAGGTCTTCCAGGCGAATGCCCGCATTGTTGTTCTCGACGTGGTGGTGACCGGTAAAAACCGCCGTCCACTCACTGGCCTGCACAAGCAGGACTTCGTGCTCTCGGAAGATGGGCATCCGCAGACCATCACCTACTTTGAGGAACACACCGGCGCGCAGCCGTTGCAGGCCGAGCAGACCAGCCAGCCTGACCTCCCGCCCAACGTCTTCACCAACGCCCCCCGCGTTAAACCGAGTGACGCGGTAACCGTTCTCGTGCTCGACACCCTGAATACCCCGGCGGACGACCAGGCCACGCTCCATGTGCAAGTGCTCAGGTACCTCAAGAAGCTTCAACCGGGAAACAGAATCGCGATCTTTACCCTGGGAACGCAGCTGCGTTTTGTACAGGGCTTTACCGACGATCCAGCCCTTCTGGCGGCGGCCATCAACAACAAAAAAAATGGAGCAAGGACGCAGAGCTCGCCGCTGCTGCAATCGAGTACAGAAAAGGGCGTAGACCAGGAGCTAGTCGGCGCCCTGGCGGAGGTACACGCCATCGACGCGTCCAGAGCAATGCAGCAGTTTATGGCTGACCAAAGCTCGAATCGCAGCGGAGCGCGCCTAAGGCTGACGCTCACTGCGTTGCAGGAACTGGCCCGCTACCTGGCCGGATATCCCGGCCGTAAGAACGTTGTTTGGTTCTCCGGCGCGTTTCCGGTCGTGATTTTCCCTAATCCCGGCTTGTCCGATGCCTTTGGCGCGCAACGAGACGATCGGGACGAACTCCGCAAGACGGATGCGCTGCTCGCCTCGGCTCAGGTGGCCATCTATCCGGTCGCTGCCGAGGGGGTGGCCACGGGTTCGCAATACAGTCCCAGCACAGACCCCCGCCTGACGACACGAACACAATTGTCGAGAGGCCAGCAGGATGATATCCAGGAGGGCCACGCCAACCATGCAGCCATGGATGAAATCGCCAAAGACACAGGTGGCATGGCCTTCTACAACACCAATAGTTTGACCGATGCACTGGACCGCGTCGCCGGCCATGGATCGAATTTCTACACCCTCACGTACACCTCTACGAACCCGGCCGCTGACGGTCAATTCAGGAAAATTCAGGTGGACTTGGCCAACGCGCCCGGCTACCAACTCGCCTACCGCCGCGGCTACTATGCAGACGACGCAAAGAGCACGCAGTCTGTGAAGCCTGCTGAGCCTCTATCCGCATTTCTGGGCTCCGGCATGCCCGCCTCGACCCAGATTCCTCTCACCCTGCGGGTGGTGCGTGGAAGTACCCGGCACGCCGCCGGCCCCGCCCTGGCCACGCGCAATCAAGCGCCCCCGAGTCCAGGCCAGGGCGGAGACAATCCCAGGCTGAAAGGCGCGCTCACTCGTTATAAGGTGGACTTGATGATCCCTGGGAGCGGCCTGCGTTGGGAACCGGCTCCCAACGGCCGCCACCATGTCAGCCTCGAAGCCGGGCTGGTAGTCTTTAACCGCGCGGGCATTGGGGTCAATTGGATGCTCAGGCAGATCGACCTCAATCCGGATGCCGAGCATTACGTGGACGCGCAGACCACCGGGGTCAACCTTTATCTGGAGATTGATTCCCCGAGCGATGGCGTCTCCTTGCGTGGGGGTGTCTACGACTTCAACGCCAACCTTGCAGGAACGCTGGAGATTCCACTGAGCGCCGTCTCTAATCCCATCACCACCGCCAGTTCCAAGTAGCGATGGCCAGATCTTTGGTTTTCTAGCTGCATTCGAGAAGGAGCGCTCTGTTGACTGAACCTGGACCTCAAAATAACAATCGCCGGTCTTTCCTTAAATTGCTGGCAGCATCTCCTCTTTTTGCCACCATTGGCTCCCGCAGTCTTGCCAATACCGTGGCCGCCGCCGCAGGAAAATCGTCTTCCGCCGATGTGTATACCCGCCTGGGGATTCGCCCCTTCATTAATGCGCGCGGGACGTGGACGTATCTGAGTGGTTCGCTGGAACTCCCGGAGGTGCAGCGAGCAGTCGAGGATGCATCGCAACATTTTGTGGATATGTTTGAACTGCAGCGCGGAGCGGGTAAACGCCTTGCGGAGCTTTCCGGAGCCGAATCGGGAATGGTGACGTCTGGTTCGGCGGGCGCAATGGCGGTAGCGACCGCGGCCTGCATCGCCGGCTCCGATGCAAAAAACGTATGGCAATTGCCAGACACCACGGGCCTGAAAAGTGAAGTCGTTATGCTGGGAGGCCGCAGCGCTTTCGACAGCGCGATCCGCCTGGCGGGCGGCAAATTGGTGCTCGCCCACGGCGTGGACCATCTGCATTCGGCGATTACTTCGCAAACAGCGATGGTCTACACTACCTGGCGCGACGACCGCCTTTCGCATGCGTTGGACATCACACGCAGCGCAGGCGTTCCCTTGCTGTTGGACGATGCAGCCGGAATTCCTCCCTTTGAGAACCTCAGCCGCTACGCCAAGCTCGGCGTCGATCTCTATTGCTTCAGCGGCGGCAAAGGTCTGCGCGGGCCGCAGTGTGCCGGCATCCTGCTGGGCCGAAAGCATCTGATCGATGCTGCGCTGGCCAACAACAATCCGTGGGAAGGCTCTGTATGCCGGGCCATGAAGGTAGGCAAGGAAGAGATTATCGGCATGCTTGCGGCGGTTGAGTATTGGTCGCACGCCGATCTTGACGCGCTGAACAAGGAGTGGAGAAGCCGCGTCGAACGCATCGCGAAGTTAGTGGAAACGGTACCGGGTGTAACGACAAACATCACCATCCCTGAAGAAGGGAATAGCTATCCGACCTTGACCGTGACGTGGGACGAAGCGCGCTTCGGCTTGACCGTAGCTCAATGTGACCAACATCTGCGGGCAGGTGAGCCCCGCATTGAAGTGCTCACCGATACCAATCCCAGCCTGGTTCCTGTGGTCCGCGAAGGCGATGATCCAAAAAAGAAACAGGAAGCACGCCCCAATCAGTTGCAAATTGTTTCGATGACGCTGCGCGCTGGCGAAGATCTTACCGTGGGCAACCGCTTGCGCCAGATTCTTGCCGCCGCGCGCAAAGAAAGCAAAACCGCATGAATCCCGGTAAGCGGCGCGCCGCGCTAACCATCGCGCTGCTGGCAGTTGGCCTCGCTGCGCCTCTGCTCCATGCCGACGAGCGCAAGATCGACCCTACCTTTCTCTATCGCGATACCTCCGCGGTCAAAGCGAAAACATCCGATCTCACAACCGCCACCTGCCGCTACAAACCTCTGTTCGGTCAAGGAGACGCGGATACCTCCGTAGTTGTCGGCATCGCCCGTTATGGCGAAGCGGTGGTCGACCCCAACGGCGCCTGCGCGCCGATTCAATATCCAGACGAAGATCAGGTGTACGTTGTCCTCGACGGAAAGGCAGCCGTCAAATACGGAAATGAAATCGTATCTCTGAACGAGGAGGACTATCTCTATCTGCCGTCGACGGTTCCGCATACGCTAAGTAACAGCTCCAGCTCGCCGCTGACTGTGGTGGTCATGGGTTTTCACACGCGCGGATTTGAAAAAACAGAACCACCGCCGCATCCATTAAAAGCCAACATTGAAGACGTGCCCACGGGTCTCGTCAGTGGCCATCCGTCTTCGACACTCTACCGGCTGCTGATGGGCGATGTTGAGAGCAAGCGTGACCGCTTGGCAGCGGGCCATGTCCTGACCAGTCTCTTTCTCATGGAGATTGCGCCTGGCGGCACCAACTTTCCCCACCATCACGAGCGCGAAGAGGAGATCTACCTGGTTTTGAGTGGTCGCGGAGACATGGCGGCAGGCGGCGGCACGGATGGAATCGAGGGCAGACATCCTGCCAAAGCCGGAGATGCGTATTTCTTCCGCCTCAACTGCACCGTCGGCTACTACAGTGCGCCCAACGTAAAATCACGGATTCTCGCCGTGCGTTCCTGGTATCCGGGCATGCAACAGAAGGGCGCAAAACACTAGGGAAGTGTCGGAAACGACGCAGGTCTCGTTCGCTCTACCCGCCGCGTTCGACCATCCGCTTAAGCTTCCTTCTCTGGACCGAAAAAATCCATCTGCATGACGCACTACACTAGTTGACCTGCACGATCAGCGGATGATCGATAACGCTGATGCTCAGCGTGCTTACATTGCTGTAGGTCGCAATCGGCGTGGTGCCGATCATTGGATCGTAGACCGCAACGTTGGCAAAGGTCGCACCGAGATTAACAGTCACGGGATAAGCGGGGGCGGCGATATCGATGGCATTCGTCGGGTCGTAGACCGTGGCATCAATCCAAACTGCGAGATCGAATGCTGTACTGCTGCCGAGCAGAAAGGTGTGCCCCGTCGCGGGCAATCCGCTGACGCTGTAGTTCAACGTGGTAGAGGCAGTTCCGCTTCCAGCGCTTTTCAGAACGGTGGTTAGATTGTGGATCGCCGTGGCGCCGGTCTTTGGTGTCCAGTCATTATGAAACTCTCCAAAGTATCCTTCGACATTCGTATCCGTCGCGGATGAGTTCTCATCGACCAATTCATAAAGATAGGTTTTCGCGATCCCGTTCAGTGCATTTTCAAAAAACGTGTTCAGGTTGTACTTAGCCGCGGCGAGCTCATCCACATGGCTGGGAGTCGTCGTATATCCGGTTTCGGTAATAACCGTCGGCATGCCCGGGGTATCTTGCTTCAGTATCGGGAGCCAATGGGGCATGTTCCCCTGCCACACGTTGCCGCCGTCATAAATATGAGCGTTGCCATAGGTAACGTAGGGAGCAAGGTCGCCAAGCTGCTCCTCGCCGGCGGCAACACCCGTGATTCCGTAAGATAACGTCAGCGCATAGACAGGAACCGCTTCGAGCGACGGGTTATTGTGGACCGCCGTCCATAAATCCTGGGTGACTTGTACTCCCGCGGCATAGTTGTCGGTGATGCCGTCATAAGTAATGGGCCACGCATTGATTTCGTTTGGTCCCTCGATCGCCGCAATCGAACCGGGGTAAGTCTGCTCGAGGGCAGCCGTCTCCGCAATCGAGTCCGTGATATCGACAGGACCATTTCCAACCAGGACAGCGTCGAGCTGCACGCCGGCAGCGGCTACGGCGTTACTCGCAGCTGTTGTTGTCGGATCGTGGTTGTAACCAGGCGGATTATCGCGGATGGTGTTGATGCCTAGATATTGGAGAGCCGAGATTACGTTCTGCGACTGGCCGTAATAGGCCGTACGGGGATAACCGAGGTGAGTATTGATCCCGAGATTTTGTACAAAGGCGGAAGCTGCCTCCGGAGCCGGAGGCAAAACCGAACACATGGAAGTGGTTCCACTGTTGCTGCCTGTGCATTGCCAAGTCCACGGCCCGTTGCCCGTGACTGCCGTGGCTGTGCCTGCGCTGCAAAGACCCGCGCTGGGCGCGACGCTCGAATTGGTGCCATTCGCCGGCCCGCATGCACCGTTCACGGGTGTCGGCTCGGCGGTACTCCCGGCATTGACCGTGAACGAATTGAGCGCCGTTGCTGACGTATAGTCGGTCGCATTGGACGGTGTGAACGTAACTTTCAGTTGTTGTGCGCCCGCCGGTAGAACAGTGCCCGCCGCCGGACTGTAAAAGAAGGTACCGGGCACATTCGCCGTCGCATTCAACTGTGCTGCGCCGAGGGGGGTGCCTTGCTTAATGGCGGACAAGGGGGACCACGTGATTACAGGAGTGGCCTGGGAAACCGTGACCTGCACGGTCGAAGTAACTGCGGAATAGTTGGTTGTGTCAGCAGGCGTGAAGATAGCTGTCAGCTTCTGGGCCCCTGCCTGGAGGACAGCCCCGGCGGCAGGCGAGTAGATAAAGTTGCCCGGGACGCTCGCTGTAGCGTCCAATTGGACGTTGCTCAAAGCGGTGCCGTATTCGATCGGCGCCGGCGCATTCCACGTGATGGTAGGAGCGGTCGGAGCCGCCGCGGTAATGGTGAGCGAGTCGTGTGCTGTTACCGGCTGGTAGTCGGTCGGGTCGGACGGTGTAAACGTAGCGGTCAGCTGGTGTGTGCCCGCCGGCAGAAAGGTGCCCAGCGCTGGACTGTAGGAGAAGGTACCTGGCACATTCGCTGTTGCATTCAACTGGGCTGCGCTCAGGGCGGCGCCT
This sequence comes from uncultured Acidobacteriaceae bacterium, assembly GCA_963788515.1. Lineage (GTDB taxonomy): Bacteria > Acidobacteriota > Terriglobia > Terriglobales > Acidobacteriaceae > PALSA-350. The sequence continues at coordinate 143,167 of CAWBGZ010000008.1, read as the reverse complement.
TGCTGCATCGGGGACAAGGCAGCCCAGGTGATGACCGGAGTGGCCTGGGTAACCATAATCTGCACATTAGAAGTAACTGTGCTGTAAGTTACTGTGTCGGAGGGCGTGAAGGTTGCTGTCAGCTTCTGAGGTCCAGCCTGGAGCACCGTTCCGGCGGCAGGTGAGTAGACAAAGGTACCTGGGACGCTTGCCGTGGCGCCTAATTCAACATCGCTCAGTGCGGCGCCATACTGGATCGTCGCCGGAGGATTCCAGGTGATCGAAGGAGTGCCCGTCACTGGAACTTTGGCCGCAGCCACGGGAGCTGTACTCGCCGCCATTGACCCACCAGCGCAACCCATCATCGGAATCGAAAGCACACCCAAAAGGCAGGAAATGACGCAAGTCGTACAAGGTTTCTTCATGCATCCCCCAAGACAGAAGCGATTGGCAAAACAGCTGCCTAGGGGGAACAGGCCGCAAGATCCTCCGTTTGGGAGCTTGCTGGCTGGCTACAACTTCATGGTCGGTCGGATACCCCGAATGGGTCAATCGAATCCCACTTATGGGGGATTACACCCGTTCAAACCATTCGAATGGATGAGTGAGTGATTTATGACGATGGTCTGCGGGCAAGTACCCGCCCGAACGGTACAAGGGTGCGTTGTTGACGCGACAGCTGGGAGACGCTGAGCAAGACGCCGTATGAGATAAGCCCAAAAAACGCTGTCCACTTGTGCGTGGATTGCCGTCCGGCATAGACATTTGACCCCGCCTTCCACGAGGAGTACGCTGGCTCTTGAGGCGAACAAATGGCGAATATCGCGCACGCAGTGAACCCCAATCTGGAACTGTTTCCCATACTGCAGAGCTTCCCTGCCGTTGGCGGCGAATCTCCTTTCACCCAGGCCCCTTTCACCGGCATCGCCCGGCTGGCGGCGGCTTCCTCCCCCGCCGGTGAGGGACGCGGGCTGGAGATCCGGTCGCTCCAGGTTCGGTCGATCCTCAATCGCAGTGTTTCCCGGCGACGGCTGAGCTTTACCTGGAGTATCAATCCGTACCGCGGATGCGAGTTCGCCTGCCGTTACTGCTATGCCCGGTATACCCACGAGTTCATGGAGCTGCCGCCGGAAGACTTCGAACGGCGGATCTTTATCAAACAGAACGCGGCCTGGCTGCTGGAGCAGGAATTAAGGCAAGTCCGCGCCGGGGAGGAAATCGCGCTGGGCACGGCTACCGACCCTTACCAGCCGATCGAACGACGGGCCAAGATCACACAGTCGCTGCTGGAAGTGCTGGCCAGGCAGCAGGGCCTGCGCATTGGGGTGGTCACGAAATCGACGCTGATCGAACGCGACATTCCTTTGCTGCAGAGAGTCGCGGAGAGAAATACTCTGGTGCTGCACCTGACGATTACTACCCCAAACGCCGCCCTGGCGCGGCTGCTGGAACCACGGGCGCCCAGGCCCGACCTGCGGCTGAGGACCGTTGCCCGGCTGCGCCAGGCTGGCCTGAGGGCGGGCATATTGTGCTCGCCGCTGTTGCCGGGCATCACAGATACCGGCAAGGCGCTGGATGCGATGGCGAAAAGGGCAAAGGCAGCGGACGCCAGCTTTTTCAGCGCCCAGCCGCTCTTTCTCAAGCCCTGCTCGAAGGAGATTTACCTTGGGTTTATCCGCGAGCATTTTCCCGCGCTCGAACCCATGTACCGGCAGCGCTTTGACAGCGAAGCCTTTGTCTCGACGGCTTATCGGAAGCGGATGGAAGCGCTGGTCAAAGCGGTGTGCGCCAGGTATGGGCTTGGACGGCGCAATGGAGATGCTCAATTGACGCGGCAGGTGGGAGATGCGTCTCGACCAGACTCGAGCAGCGGGGATCTTCCCTTCCTGGTCAGGGATGCCGCATTTTCCTATGTCTCTGGTAAGCCCCCGTCTAAAAGTAGCCCACAGCAGCCCTTCGGCAAAGACCTGACGCTCTAGCGATTGGGTCCGGAGTCGCCCCCAGGCCGTGGCCCCGGCCCGAAGTGGGGATAATGCCCGCGAGGCTCATCTGCCTGCAACGTCTTCCATTGTTCCGGAGTGAGCACTCTGCGTAGACCGAGGAGCATGCGTGCGTTGGCTTTTTCCAGTTCTGCTCGAGCCTGCGCCACACGATCGATTTGAGCCAGGATTTTGCCCTCGTCCGGCTGATCTGCGGCAAGCAGGGGCTCCATCGCCACCTCCTCTTTTCGCACGCTGGCGCTAAGATCCATCAGGCTGGGGCGGCTTTGCTCAAATACAGCTTCCATCTTCTTTTGCTGGTCCGGAGTAAGCCCCAGCTTCTGCGCTAACTCCGGATTGTTCCACCAACGGCCGTGAGGGCCCAGGTGAAACGCCCGCTCCATGGGGGGACGGCGGCCTTCCATGGGCGGCGGTCCCATGTTGTCGCCGGACCCGTTTGACGGCGGCGGCCCGTTCTCCTGGCAGAAAGCCGCACCCGATCCCAGAGCAATCCCCAGCAGGACTGAAAGAGACCGCGCCGTAACGCCGCCCGGGATCTTAATTGGTTTGAACAATGGGTTTGCTCCCTGGGTCGGAGGTAGGGGCCCCTGAGTTGCTCTCCGTCGAAACCAAGTGGGTCAGCGACTCCATGGAGGATGGAACCTCAACCGAGACCTGCTCATCTACCTGTTCCAACAACGCGTCATCGCTGATTTGCGAGGCAGGGTGGGGTGGGCTCGAGGGGTGAAACGAAACCAGAGCGATCAGCAGCAGCACCACAGGGAGCACGGCAGCAAAGGCCCATCGCAGGGCGAGTGCAGGAAGCCCTCTCCCGACAGAAATAAGCCGCTGCGGCCGGGCTGCCAGACACTCTGAGCTCCACTCCACGGCAGCGCCGCGGAAAATAGCCACGCCATGCTCCAGCCGAGCCACTGCGGCCCGGCATCCGGCGCATTCCGATAAATGGCGAAGGTTCTCCGGAGCGCGCTGACCTAAAACGTACTCCTCCTGCTCCCAGGGTGACAGATGGTTCGTGTTCATCTCGTTCTCTCCATCGCCTTGCGCACCGCAGCGAGCGCGCGGTGCAAGTGGCTCTTCACCGTCCCAACATGCAGCCCCATGGCGGTTGCGATCTCGGGCAGTTCCATCTCTTCCACAAACCGCAGAAGAAAGACGCTGCGTTGTTTGCCGGGAAGATTTGCCACGGCATCCCAGACCTCCCGCAGCTCTTCCCTGATCATCAAGAAGGTCTCGGGGGAGAGCCCCGGTGAGCGCAGACGGTCGACCATGGCGCCGACCTCAACCGCGGTAGAACTCGCCGTTTTCCAGAACTGAAACTTCCGGGAACGCGTGGAATCACGAATGAGGTTGGTGGCGATCCGCGTGAGCCACGTGGCGACGCTGCAATCTCCGCGAAACTCTTCCCGTGCCTTGTGCGCCCTCAGGAAGCAATCCTGGGTCACAGTCTCCGCCAGGTCGGGATCCCTCAGCGATAGCAAGGCGTACCGATATATGCGAGACCGGTAGGTGGCGCAGAGCGTGTTTACATCTGCAAGCTCTGCAATCATCCGGTCTCGCACGGGTGAAAGCTCTCCAGCGTAAATAAGCTGCTCCACTGCTTCCATAGACGCGCCTTCCTGGGCAGCAGTTTACGCCGAAAGACCTGTTTGGGCACCGTCAAGGGCCAGCCCGGTTTGCCAACAACAGCCGTTCATCGCATGAATGGCCCGTGCCCTGGACCGCCCATCATGTGCTCTTCTTCGAGCTGAGAAAATTTGGTCTTCTGGTCGGCGGTGAGCAGTGCATAAAATTGAGCCCGGGCAAGGGCGTGGGCGGCTATCATCTCGCCACTCATCTGACCCAATGTGGCTGCTGTCGACTGAATGGTGGCCGTGTCGTTCGCCTTGATGGCTGCCTCCATGGCCTGGTGGGCAGCGCGCTCGCTGGCTCGCGAATTCATCTGGGTAGTGGCTTCAGTGGTGAAGATAGTGGTGGCCTGCTCCACTTGGGCACCGTTTAGGGTGAGCAGTGTAGTGTAGCGCTGGACCTGGTGCTGGGCCATGACTGCAGGGGACGGCGGGGTGTGCGGGGTAGTCTGCGCCTGGGCCATCGGTAAAAGCCCCAGGACTGCTAAAAGCGCAAGCGACAACTTCATACTTCCTCCTCGACGGTTGGAGACGGCTGGAGCCAGGGCAGCCGGCAAGGCCCCTGGTCTTGAACCTTCTCGCCCCAATAGACGGAAGCTACTGCCTCTCGGTTTACCGCTGCCGTGCAGCGGGGCTGGACTTCGGCAACAGCAGCAGGACAGCCAGCCCGCCACTCCAGGAGCTGATGGCGCAAGCCAGCATCACCAGGCGAAAGCCGGCCAGAAACGCGCGATCGAGCAGAGCAGCCGCCTCGACTCGCTGCCCCGGAGGAAGCCCGGCCGGGATGGGTATATCGTGCAGCCGAGCCTTGTCGCTCAGGAATTGAGACCGCACCTCAACCGGCAGGCCAGAATGGGCCAGCTGGGCGGTAAGACTGGTTACAAATCCGTAAGCCAGCACCAGGGCGAGCAGAGAGACAGACACCAGCCCGGCGAGGCGGGAAAGTGCGTTGTTTACCGCGGAGGCTATGCCAGTCTGACTCTCTGCGACCGAAGACATGACGGCGTTGGTCAGAGGCGCCACGCAAAGCGTCATTCCGCAGCCCAGAATCAGGACCGGGGGCAACACCGACAAGAAGTACCCGTGCAGGTTGTCAAGCCAGACGAAGGCGGCAAATCCAACGCCGGCCAGCGCCGCCCCAAGGCAAAGCAGGAACCGCTCGCCAACCCTGGGGACGAGCTGGCCCACACGCGCGGAAAACAAGAACATGAGCGCAATCAGAGGTAAAAAGACACCTCCTGCTGCCGGCGGAGGGTAATGCCGTACCTGGATCAGATAAAAAGGAATCACATACAGCGAGCCGTACAATGCCCCGTACAACAGAAACGTAAGCACGTTCGCCGCCAGGAATCGGGTTATACGGAAGAGCGACAGGGGCATCATGGCGTTGGGCCGGCTTGACTGCGAGTGCAGGAACCACACGAACAGGACGATCCCGCCAAGCAACGGCCAAACCACCAGCCGGTTTTTCCAGCCGAGTTGGGGCGCGAAAGACAAGGCGTAGACGATGGCAGCGAAGCTAAGCGTGGCCAGTGCGGCGCCGAGCCGATCCAACGGCTGTGCCGGAACGCCATTGCCCGCGGCGCGGCTCTCCGGAATGCGCGGCGCGAGAAGAACAATCACCAGAATGGCCGGAAGATTGAGCAGGAAAATCAATCGCCAGGAGTAGACCTGGATGAGCCAACCCCCGACAACCGGCCCGATCGCCGCAAAAACAGTGGTCCAGCCGGACCAGGTTCCGATGGCGCGGCCCCGTTCCTCCTCAGGGAAGGACGCCGACAGAATAGAGAGGCCCTGGGGAACCAATAAGGCGGCGCCCACACCCTGAATGGCGCGGGCAGCGATCAACTGGCCCAAGGAAAAAGAGGCGGCACAGGCCGCCGAAGCCAGGGCAAAGAGCGCTACTCCCGATAGAAACGTGCGCCGCCGGCCGTAACGATCTCCAATGGCGCCCCCGAGCAATAGCAACGCAGCCGCAAATAAGGCATAGCCCTGGACGACCCACTGAAGGGCAGCCGAGGTGGCGTGGAAAGCTGATTGCATCGTGGGCAGGGCGACGTTGACCACGGAGCCATCCATGAACGCCAGCGACGAACCGAGGATGATGGCAATCAAAAGCCATTTGCGGTCAGAAGAAGCGCAGGGCGCCGCGGCAGCGCTGATGCCAGCATGAGCACATGGCGGGACGACGTGCGACTTAGGAACGGCTGCCACGCGTCCGGTCACGATTCGCTCGGTCACGCTTCAAGGATGCGAGCGGGGATAAACAATGTGCATGGAATTCCAACAGTTGCGGATGGAGATGCATGGTTCGCCACCCCAAGGCACAAGCGTGATTCTCAAAATCTTCTTTTACAAACGCAGGCGCGCTCGCTACTGTGTTGGAAACGTTTGCAAACCGATACCACACCTGGGTATGTGATCGACGCCGAAGTGAGCATCCGCGAATCGAGCGGTCCTTTCCCTGGCGGCAGGCACCCTTGGGGGCCTGTTTTGCTAAACCTCATCTTTGCCTGGGCACACGATTCTTTAAAGCGGAGCATCCTCTCATGAGCTTCAAGTCTTTGGTAATGGCTGGGTTGTGGCTTTTCGCTTCGAGTGCTCTTGGACAAAGCTGGACCATCGGCAATGCTCAGATTGAGAGAAGGATCACGTTCGATCCCGCATCCGGGCTGTTTACCGCACGGCTCGCCGATCTCTCGACCCACTACGACTTTATCGCCACTGAAAAGCGGACGGCCGCGGAATTTTCGTTTACCTGCAACGGAGAAACTTTGACCGGCGCGAGCTCTGCCTTTCAATTGTTGCGAGCTGACGAGAGCAAGCTGGCAGATGGAAAGGTGTTGACCATCCACCTCCGGAGCAAAGCATTTCCTCTCGAAGTCTCCGTCGTGTACCGGGTTTATGACGGGCACCCGGCGATACGGAAATGGCTGGTGCTGAAAGATACTGGTTCCGCCACCCTGCATCTGTCTCACATGAACATCGAAGCCATCGCGCCGTCGGTGGGCCCTTCCAATGAGACCGTGTTGAACACGCAGTACGGCACCATTCCAAGAGAGACGTTCTATACCGGCCGGTCAGAGGATGCGGGCCTCCTGGTGGCCAATGCGCGCAGCGGCGATGGCTTTGCGATTCTGAGTGAAGTTCCCGGCTATATGAAGCGGACCGAGATAAATGCCTGGTCCAATCCCGGGCGGGTTGCGGTTATGTACGACACCGACCTGATGCCGTTTGAACGTTCGCTGACCCCTGGAGCCGAGTTCAAGACCGCCGCCGTCTCTCTGCTGACCTTTCGCAACCGTGATGGTTTTACCGATCCGCATTGGGTACTGCCTTCCTACACCGCGGCCGTTCTTGAGCGAAAGCTCGATGCCCGGGGCGCGCCCTGGATCTACAACACCTGGGAACCCTTCGAGAGAAGCATCAACCGCGCGACTACGCTCGAGTTGATCGACGTAGCCGGAAGAATGGGGATGGATATTTTTACCATCGATGACGGCTGGCAGCAGGAGTATGGCGAGAACACGGTCGATCCTACCGCCTTTCCGGGAGGCCTTGACGCTATACAAAAAGCAGTCGAAGCGAAAGGCATGCGTCTGGGATTATGGATTCCTCTGGCCGCCATTGGACAGAAGACAGCAGATTACATCAACCATCCGGACTGGGCGGCGCTTGATCAATCCGGGAAACCGAAGCTTACGTCCACCATGGGCGGTTCCAAGGTGGTGATGTGTTTAGCCAGCCCCTTTCAGGACGCAGCGGCGGACCGGGTGAACGATGCTATAGAACGCTTTCATCTCGCCTATGTGAAGCTCGACCTGACGACGATTTTCAACGCCTATGGCGAAGCCCCTGGTTGCTGGGCCAAGGGCCATTATCACGGCGATTGGGCCGAGTCGCTGAACATGATCTATGAAGGCATCAGCCACGTCACTAGCAAGGTTTATGAAAAGCACCCGGACGTTCTTCTCGACTTGACTTTTGAGCTCTGGGGTCAAAAGCACGTGATCGATGCCGGCCTGTTGGCTGCCGGCGATCTCGATTGGATGAGCAATGTCAAAGATGCTCAGCCTGATGCCGCTGGGACCGTGCAAGCGCGGACGCTGCTGTATCATCGGGCGGCTTCGATGCCGGTCGACGCCATGCTTATCGGAAATCTGCACGCGGAGATACCGAGCGCCCAGGAAGTATTTGCCACCGCCATCGGTTCCGCCCCTCTCCTGCTGGGCGATTTGCGTAAGTTGAGTCCAGCAGATCAGCAGTGGTACCAGGACCACATTCGATGGTTCAAGCAGCTCAGGCGAAGCACCCATATCAACGAGAGCTTCTTCCCGTTGGGCAACTGGCGTCAGCCTTCCGCGGCGGAGTGGGATGGGTTCGCCCGTCTGTCGCGCACCGGCGCTGGCGTGATCGCTGTCTTTCGTAACCAATCGAATGTATCTGCGGCTAACGTTCAACTGCCCCTCATGCCTGCGGGCAGTTTCAAGGTGCACTCCGTGGTCACAAACAAAGACCTGGGTACCTTCACGAAAGACGATTGGGCCCGCGGAGTTCCGGTCACGTTTTCCGGGTCTCAATCCGTCGAAATTCTTGAGGTCAGTTCTATCCACTGAGTGTTATGATCCCGTCTGTTTCCGGTGCGGCCTCAGCATGTCCCGGGAAAAACGGAGAAGACTTCAGTGATACAAGGAAACATTTCCCGGCTATTGATTCTGAGCGCGTTTGCGATCACCAGCGGCTCGTTGCTGGTGGCTTCTTCACCGGTCCACTATGGGCTACTCGGAGACGCTATGAGCCCCAGCCCGGTCGCTATGAATGTAGAACGCCTGGACCCGGCCTTGAACTCGATCGTGCCTGCCAAGCCTGTTCTGGAGAAGGTCGCCACCGGACCGGGGTTCAAATGGACCGAAGGGCCGGTCTGGATACCGGCCGGCTATCTGCTATTTGCTGAGATCCCCAGCAACAGCATTCGTAAATGGACCCCGGGCGTTGGGGTGAGCGTCTTTATGCAGCCTAGCGGCTACGAAGGTTCCGCTCCCTTTACCGGCCCCGAGCCGGGCTCGAATGGCATGACGCTCGATAGCCGCGGGCGGCTCACAGTTTCCGGCCACGCGCAGCGGGACGTGTGGAGATTGGAGCAGATGGACCCCAAGGCGCAGGTTACGATTCTCGCCGATAGTTACCAGGGCAAGCGGCTGAACAGTCCGAATGATCTCGCTTACAAATCCAACGGAGACCTCTACTTTACCGATCCGCCCTACGGGCTCCCCACCCTGGACAAGGACCCAACCAAGCAACTGCAGATCAACGGCGTCTACCGCATCCCCGGCGCGGTTGCTCAGAAGCCCGGCGCCGCTCCCGATCGGACGCAGTTACAACTGCTGGTGAAAGATCTGCCTCGTCCCAACGGAATATGCTTCTCTCCGGACGAGAAATATCTGTACGTCAACAACTCTGAGCCGAAGAAGTTGTGGATGCGCTACACCCTGAAGGTCGATGGAACACTGACGGACGGGAAGGTTTTCTTTGATGCGACCTCCGATACTCGGGCAGGCGCACCCGACGGTCAGAAAGTAGATCAGCAAGGAAATCTATATAGCGCGGGCCCAGGCGGGGTTTGGATCTTCTCCCCTGAAGGCAAGCATCTCGGGACACTCGACATTCCGGAACGAGTCGGCAACGTTGCCTGGGGAGGAGCTGATCACAAGACGCTGTATGTCGCCGCAAGCTCGAGTATCTACCGCATTACCCTGAAGGTTCCGGGGGATTACCCTCACGTCCACTAGATGGGCTCTACGCCAGGGGAGCAGGCCAGTTCATGTCTGCCATCATTCGAGCCGCCGCTGCATCCGACATGGATGCAATCGCAGATATTTATGCGCATCATGTAAACCACGGCACCGCGACCTTTGAAACCGAACCGCCCGATAGCAGCGAGATCGGCCGGCGCTGGTCCGAGGTAACCGCCAAAGGCCTGCCGTGGTTGGTTGCTGACGATGGCGGTGAAGTGGTTGGGTATGCCTATGCCACATGGTATCGTCCTCGTCTGGCGTACCGGCATACCGTGGAAGATTCCATTTATGTCCGAGCCGACCGTCTGGGCACCGGCCTGGGCAAATCTCTAATGCCCGCTCTCATCACCGCGACCCAGTTATGCGGCATGCGTCAGATGATTGCGGTTATCGGCGACAGCGGCAACCAGGCCTCGATTCAGTTGCACCGGCGCTTCGGCTTTCAGGATGCGGGGCTGCTGAAAGAGGTCGGCTTCAAGTTCGGGCGCTGGCTCGATACGGTCTTCATGCAACGCAGTCTTTCTTGAGGACGGGCTGCGCCATTTCGCGCAAGAAGCTTGCCTATCCGGGTCCTCGTTAGAGTCAATCGGCGGTGTTCAGCACCTTCGAATGTTGCCAAAGCCATGGCGTAGGGGGGATTCTTTAGGGCATGAGTGGGAACCAGTCCAGAATTACTCAATTAGAAAACGGCTCGCCCGCCCCACCCAGCCGGATCATCGGTACAGGGGAGATGGCGGACCTGGTGCGCGCGCACGACTGGGCCTCCACTCCACTTGGCGCCATCGATACCTGGTCGAAGGAACTGCTAACCATCGTAAACCTGACACTGTGTTCTCCATCTCCGGCGCGAACCATGTGGGGCCCCGATTTCATTCTGATCTACAACGATGCCTATCGGCCCATTCCAGGACCGCGTCATCCAGCAGCCCTGGGGAGGTCGGCGAGAGATGTCTATGGAGAATCCTGGCACGTGGTTGGCCCTCTGCTCGAAAAAGCCTTTGCCACCGGTGAAACATTCTTTTACGAAAAGCTGCTGGTCCCCCTTCCGACTGAAAATGGAATACGGAATGTCTACCTGAATTACTCCTTTAATCCGATCTATGAGGGGAACAGGATCGCCGGCCTTTTTGGCCCGCTGCAGGACGTAACCGGAGAGGTGATCGCGATCCGAAAGCTCAAGGAGAGCGAAGCGCGCGCCACGCGCATTCTGCAAAGCATCGGTGACGCCGTCATTGTCACAGATGACGATGGCTGCATCACGCGCATGAACCCGATCGCAGAGGCTCTGACGGGATGGACGGTTGCCGAAGCCCTAGGCTGCCCGTTGACGGATGTATTCCGCATCGTCAGAGAAGACACCCGGCAGGCGGTCGAAAGCCCGGTTGAACAAGTTAAGCGCCTGGGTAACATTGTCGGGCTGGCTAATCACACGATTCTCAAGGCCCGAGATGGCAGGGAGATACACATCGACGATAGCGGGGCTCCGATTCGCAACGATGAAGGACAACTGACAGGCATCGTGCTGGTCTTCCGCGATATTAACGAACGTCGCGTGGCAGAACACGAGCGCGACCGGGTCACGGAACAATTGGACCAGGTGTTGGAGTCTACAACCGACGCGATCATCAGCGTTGACCGGAACTGGCGAATTACCTATACCAATGCGCCTGCCAGGTCGATCGTCGCGCCGATCGACATTCTTTCCGGAAGAGGTCTGTGGGAGAGTTTTCCCGCTGCGGTGTATGAAGGATCGCCTTACGTCGAGCACTACAATCGCGCAATGTATGAGGGAGTCGCAGGACAGTTTGAAGCCCATTACACGGATCCACTGAACATATGGATTCAAGTGAAAGTACGCCCCTCACGTGACGGCATTGTCATCTTCTTCCGTGATGTAACCGAGGAGAAACTCGCGGCCAATGCGCTTCAGGCAGCAGCTGAAGCCTTGCAGGCGACAGAGGAGGAACTTCGCTGGACGATCGAATTGAGCCCGCAGATTCCCTGGACCGCCAATGCTGAGGGCCGGATACTCGACTTTAGCGACAGCTGGCTCGAACTGACGGGCCTTACCCGGGAACAAGCTCTGGGCCACGGTTGGATGCAAGCGCCTCACCCGGATGACACGCCACGCATGGCACAGGCATGGCAACAAGCGTTGCGGACCGGGGAGCCATACGACATCGAGCACCGGATCAGGACGGCCTCGGGACAATATCGGTGGATGCGTTCAAGTGCCTTACCACGTCACGACAAGGCAGGAGCCATCGTGAAGTGGTATGGCACCACGGAAGATATAGAGGAGCGTAAGCGGGCAGAACAGGCCCTTATGCAGAGCGAGAAATTGGCCGCCGTAGGCCGCCTGGCAAGTTCGATCGCGCATGAGATCAACAACCCTCTGGAGGCAGTCACTAACCTGATCTACCTGGCACGCCAGAAGGCCCAGGCTCCCGAGGCACGGGGATATCTGGAATGCGCCGAACTGGAGCTTCGCCGCGTCTCTGCGATCGTAAACCAGACGTTGCGATTCCATCGCCAGTCAACACGTCCCCAGTCTGTTAGTTGTCATGAACTGATGGTAAGCGTTCTCTCCATCTTCCAGGGTCGCTTTCTCAACGCAAACATAAGAGTGGAGAGCCGCAACCGGGCGTCAGAATCTGTTCAGTGCTTCGAGGGAGAAATACGGCAGGTACTTTCCAACCTGGTAGCCAATGCCATTGATGCCATGCAACCACACGGCGGACGTTTGCTCGTCCGCTGCCGGGAAGCGATCTATTGGAAGACGGGCCGGCGCGGGGTTGCTTTTACCATTGCAGACACGGGCAGCGGCATGGACCGGCAGACGATGCAGCACATTTTCGACGCGTTCTTCACCACCAAGGACATGAGTGGAACCGGCTTGGGGCTTTGGATCAGCAAGGATATAGTCGACCGGCATCATGGCCAACTGCGGGTTCGCAGCAGGCAGCGGCGTCCCGGGTGCGGAACCGTTTTTGTCTTGTTTCTCCCGCTGGAGGCAGAGAGCTGATAGCGGCGCGGGGCCTCGGGATGCGGAGGAAACTCGCTGTTGGGCAAAGCTCTCCGCGCCCTCCGGACTTTATTCGTCTTGAAATAGCGGAGACTGCAGGCCTTCCAGCTCGCGAAAATTGCTTAGACCAACACCCACCAAGCGAAAACGTTGACCCGATCCAAGAGAGATACGTTCCCGCAGGGACAGAGCGATGGCCGTCAATTCTTCGCACGATGCCGGAGGGATCGTAGGCGTGTGGCTGCGCGTGAGGATGCTAAATTCACTGGTCTTGAGTTTTAGAACAACGGTCCGCGCTACCCTCGTTTCCTGGCGCGAAGCAGACCACACTTTCTGCGCCAGACGCTGGATCAACTCCCCGGTCTCGGTAAGCGTAATATCCCGCTCGAAGGTATCTTCGGCGGAGATCGACTTGGTTGGTCTGTCCGGAACCACCAGGTTATGATCGATTCCTCGCGCAAGCTCGTACAGTCTATGTCCATACTTTCCAAACCGCACTTCGAGCACCGCGGCGCCTAGCGCTTGTAGGTCGCCTACAGTCTGAACACCTATCTGCCTAAGTCTTTCTTCGGTGACCTTACCAACACCGGGAATGCGTCCTACCGGCAGGGGCGGAAGGAATACGGGTACATCGTCGGGCTGAATGACAAATAGACCATCGGGCTTCCGCCAGTCTGACGCAATCTTAGCCAGAAATTTATTCGGCGCCACGCCCGCGGAGGCAGTCAAATGAAGTTCGTCTCGAATCTGTTGGCGAATCGCTTTCGCGACCCGAGTCGCAGTGGGTAATCCCATCTTGTTTTCCGTTACATCCAGGTACGCTTCGTCGAGAGAGAGCGGTTCGATCAGATCCGTGTAGCGATGAAAGATCTCGCACACCCCACGTGAGACGGCCCGGTAGCGCACAAAATCGGGGGGGACGAAGATCGCTTCGGGACATAAACGTTCCGCGCGGAGCGCCGGCATCGCAGAACGAACTCCGAAGCGCCTCGCCTCGTAAGAGGCCGCACAGACGACGGAACGATTGCCCCGCCAAGCTACTACGACCGGTCTACCCCGCAATTGCGGGTCGTCGCGCTGCTCGACCGAGGCGTAGAACGCATCCATGTCGACATGGAGGATCTTTCGAACCATCCCTCATGATAAGCCTTGAATTCCCTGCTGCATCGCATGTCATTCCACTAGCAAATCCATCATGCAAGGTTCACGGCAACCTTGTGGACGTAGCATCGCACTTTAGCGGACGGTCGTCGAATCGCGTTCCCTACCCAAACAACAAAGCGGGAGTAGCGCCGGACCGCGTCTCAGCTGAAGAGTCAGACCCGATTAGTCGATATGCCCGGAAGCTGTCCGTTCGCGCTCTAAAAGCGCTCCACGTATATCTATAGGCCCCACGTGCATTCAAGTCTGCGTCATAGAATGTGGGCCGGAGTCCCATCGGACCTTCCGGCAGCGATTCGGTGAATTCGGCAAACTTCTCCGTGGGAGCGAGCGTAGTCACAATCGTCTGCCCCACGAAGGTGACGGGGAAGGTGCGCGGTGGAGATGTGTATACACGATGGCACGATCGCTAGATCAACATTGGATTTTGCCGTAAAAACCGTGTATACAGATCACCAAGATGAAACCTTCCACGCCGTTTACCTCGGCCTTAGAAGAAGGAGTGGTTGCGACCTGGGGGGAAATTAATTGGCGCTTCCATTCGACCCTGTACGCTCCCAGCGACTGTCCCGTCACCATGGGAATACTGGAAAGCCTTCACCGCCTCAATCAGCGATATGCGCGGGTTCAGATAGCGCCGACCAAATGGGAGCAGCGCGCCGCGCGTGAGCATCGTGCTCTGCTCAAAGCATGCCGCAAGCGACGGTCATGCTCAGGGAGCACATCCTGACTGCGGGCGAAGGTTTGCTCCGGATGCCCAAAGTGCAACGGCCTGTCGGTGGCACGGCGGAGAACAGCTAGCAATGGCGCTCAAGATTACGAAGATTGAAATTCACCAGGTGGATCTGCCCTTGAAGGAAGGCAGCTATCGCTGGTCCGGCGGAAAAAGTATTGAGGTTTTTGACTCGACCGTGGTCGCAATCCACACCGATGCCGGCGTTACCGGATATGGTGAGGTCTGCCCGCTGGGACCGGCGTATCTCCCCGCTTACGCCAAGGGTGCGCGCACCGGGATTGCGGAAATTGCTCCTGACCTTATCGGTCTCGATCCAACAGCGCTGTCACTTGTCAACGATTGCATGGACCGAAGTCTAAGCGGCCATCCATACGTCAAGTCCCCGATTGACATCGCGTGCTGGGACATTCTGGGCAAGATCAGCCAACAGCCCATCGTTCATTTGCTCGGCGGACGCTACGGTGAAACATTTCCGCTGTACCGCGCTATCTCCCAGGAGCAGCCCTGTGAAATGGCTCGGAAAATCGTGCGGTATCGCGCCGAAGGCTACACCAAATTTCAGCTCAAAGTAGGAGGCCTTCCCGATACGGATATTGAACGCATCCGCGACGCCGCCGCGGTCCTACAAACCGGGAATGCCCTGATCGCGGACGCAAATGCCGGCTGGAGTCAGCATCAGGCGCTCCGGGTCGCCGACGCCGTCCGCGATATCGACGTCTATCTCGAGCAGCCGTGCTCTAGCTATCGGGAATGTCTGGTCGTAAGACGCAATACTCATCGCCCGTTTATTCTGGACGAAGTGATGGACAGTGTGGCCAAGGTCGTCGAGGGTGTGAACGATCAGGCGATGGACGTGCTCAATTTGAAAATTTCCAAAGTTGGCGGCCTCACAAAGGCACGCCAAATTCGAGATTTGTGCGTCTCCCTCGGCATCGCGCTGACCATAGAAGACTCGTGGGGAGGTGACATCGCCACTGCGGCCATTTCTCATCTGGCACACAGCACGCCGCCCGAATATCTTTTCTCTTCGACCGATTTCAATAGTTACGTTACCGTCAGCACTGCTAAAGGCGCTCCCCAGCGGAAGGATGGGCGCCTGGCCGCCTCCCATATGCCGGGGCTTGGAATCGAACCGATTTTTGAGGTACTGGGCGACCCCGTAGCTTCTATTAAATAGCGGCTTCATCGTCGCTAATTTGCTGCTTTACGGTTAGATCATCTGCATGCGAACGGGACGGCCCCATGAACGACTACAGGATCGATCTGCCGAACGAGCGATCGCCGGGTGATGCCAGCTTCTTCGGCCAGCCGCGTGGGCTGATGATCCTGTTCTTTGTGGAGATGTGGGAGCGCTTCTCTTTCTATGGTATGAAGGCGCTCCTGATTCTATACCTGGTCGACGCGCAGAACTGGTCCGTTAACCGCGCCGCCACGTTGTACGGAAATTACACGGCGCTGGCCTACATTGCGCCGATGCTGGGCGGATATGTAGCTGACCGGTTTCTTGGGGCCAGGCAGTCCGTCGTCTGGGGCGGCGTGATCATTGCCGTTGGTCATTTCACCCTGGCTCTTCCAGGCATTCTCACCTTCTACCTTGGTCTCGGCCTGGTCATTACCGGTACCGGGCTGTTCAAGCCAAACATTTCGACCATGGTTGGCCAACTCTATCCCGCCGAGGATCAACGGCGCGATACGGGATACACCATCTTCTTCATGGGAATCAGCGTAGGCGCTTTTCTCGCTCCGCTTGCCTGCGGCTACCTGGCGCAGCGCGTGGGTTGGAGCTATGGCTTTGCTACCGCCGGCATCGGCATGGTATGCGGACTTCTTCTTTTCCTTTTCAGCCGCAAACGATATCTGCGCGGCATCGGATATCCGTCGCACAGGATGACCGGCGAAGACGCAAAACCCGTTCCGCTCACTCCGAGTGATCGCAGAAGAATCTGCGCCGTCCTATCCATCGTCCTGCTCACGATTCCCTTCTGGGTTTGCTACGAGCAGGTGGGCAGTTCACTCAGCCTCTTTGCCGACCACCACATCGCACGGACGCTGGGTAACTTTATCATCCCCGCCAGTTGGTTTCAGTCGATCAACCCCATCGTCATTCTTCTCTTTGCCCCGCTGTTGGCATGGCTGTGGGAGCACTTGCAAAGGATCGGTCGAGAGCCCGGGGCTGCGCCCAAAATGACCGCTGCTTATCTGTTCATGGCTGTAGGGTTCACGTTTGCTGCGTGGGCCGGTTTCCGCAGCGAAACCCGTTTGTTGGTCAATCCTTTGTGGTTTGTGGCGACAGATCTTTTTCGCTCGTGGGGAGAACTGCTGCTTTCCCCGGTGGGGCTCTCCTATGTAGCCAAGGTTGCGCCGGTGCGCTATGGTTCTCGCCTTATGGCCGCCTGGTTTGTGGCCGAAGGAGTGGGGAATAAACTTGCCGGATCGCTGGCTGCTTATTCCGATGTAATCCAGGCTGGGCATTTCTACGCGATCTTTGTCGCCATTGCGATCGCTTCCATGATCGCGCTGCTCTTGGCCACGCCATCGCTGAACCATCTGACCAAAGAACGTTGAGTTCCGTTGTGGACATAGATCTAGAACGCGTGGCGGCTCAGGATTTCGCGGGTGACGGTCAGCATCATGATTCGCAGGTCAAACCAGACCGACCAGTTCTCAATGTACGCCAGGTCACAAGCGACCCGGTTTTCTATCTGATCCACGGTCTTGGTTTCGCCACGCCAGCCGTTTACCTGAGCCCATCCTGTGATCCCTGGCTTGACCCGGTGACGGAACGCATAGTTGGCGACCACGTCGATGAACAGCTTGTCCGCCGCCTTGGTGTTCGGCGGATGAGGACGTGGCCCGACGAGGGACATATTGCCTTTCATGACATTGAATATTTGCGGCAACTCGTCGAGGCTTAGGGCGCGTAACCATTTACCAAGCCGGGTCACTCGCGGGTCGCCCCGCGTTACCTGCCGATCCCCCAAGAGATCGGTCATTCCATGGTGCATCGTGCGGAATTTGTAACAGATAAATAACCGATTGTTAAAGCCGAGGCGCGGCTGCCGGAACAATACTGGCCCCGGGCTATCGAAGCGGATCGCCAAAGCAATGAGACCGAGGAAAGGGGAGAGAACGACAAGCAGCGCGGAGCCGATGACGATATCGAACACAAACTTCTTTCCTGCCCGCCAGTCCTTGAGCGGCCGTTCGTCGATCAACACCACGGGATTGGAGCCGACGGAAGAAATCTGGCTGCTCTTATAACGGAAGCCCGCAAAATCCGTAGTCAGGCAGATGTCGGCAACCGCGCTCCCAATTTGCTCAAGGATGCTCGCTATGCGAGCCACGGCTCGCAGGGGGAGTGCGATGACAATCAAATCGATCTGCTCTTCGCGGCTGCGCTCCAGTAGATCACGCACAGTGCCGCGCACTCTGACCCCTTCCTGTACTCCCGGAATCCGTGAACGCCGGTCATCATAAAGGCCTACCACGGTGTAGGCGTGCGGCTCGGCGCGCAGGCGTTCAATAAACTCGCGGCTAAACTCACCCGCGCCAATCACCGCAACCCTGCGGGCCAGTTTGCCCGACTCTGTCCACCTGCGCAACAACCGGGACAGATAACCGCGCGACGCGGTAAGCAGGACCGCGCTCGAGAATAACCAGACAAAAGGCCATTCCCGAAAAGCCGCGCTGCCATCCCGCATCAGGAATAGGCAGACAATCATGCTGCCTCCACCAACCAGCAGCGGCAAGGGCAGAATCTGGAGCGATTTGCTAAGCGGACAGAGGGAACGCAACTGGTAAGCGCCGGCACGAGAGAGGAAGACACTCGCCACCACACTGCCTACGAAAGTTGCCAGAAACAGTGCGCCATCGGAGCGCAGCCAGTGCAGCGGCGTCAACGTGCTTTTGGCCAGCAAGCCACTGAACAGCAACAACAGCAAGTCGGACGCCTGTACAACGCGGACGATGACCGCTGGGGACATCCTGTGTTTATCGCCCCGAGATCCCTGCCGGGCTGCCGATCTCCGCTCGATGGAAGTTGCCGGGGTATCTGCGGGGCGTTCGATTACAGGGTCGACTAACTTCACCTTCTGCAGAGCATAAGCCATCGTGAGGCTCGTCTTCATCGGGTATGCAGCCGCCGTGCCGTGGCCAGATACAACTCGCGAACAAGGGTGATGATTTCAGTCATCCTTTCTACCTGACCTTCTCGAACAGTGAGCGGCCAGGAGCTCCATCAACCGGATCGGGCATGTATGGGTCGGGCATATATGGGTCGGGCATGTATGGGTCAGGCATGTATGGATCGGCTATGTCTGGAACATCCGCGCCGAATGCCGTGTGCTTAACATGAGGGGAGCGAAAAGTAAGCACAGAATGCGTGCCTTGGCTCTGTACAGAAGCTGTGGACGCAAGCGCTCTCGAGGCAATTCTGTGGCGGTAAATCTTAAGCGACTGACGGAGCTGCTCCTGCAAGAGCCGGACCTGGGAGGAGAGTTCCGCGGTGCTCCAGGCCATCGTGCTTATGTTGTCCAGGACCTGCAAGAGGCCGGCATCGCTTTCGTTATTGCCAGTCAACACCGCATCCTCGTCGCCCACCTCTGGTGAAGCGCGGGAGATCCAAAGGTCGAGTTCATCGGAGAATGCCACCACTGCGCTTCTATCCTTCAATGCCGGGCGATAGACCGGCAAACCCAGCCGCGCTTCCCAACGCTGGACGGTGCGGACACTTCGCTTCGTGTAGCTGGAGATCTCTTTCCAGCCATTTAGGATTTGTCGACTCATTGAGTCCTTCCGAGATTCCAACACCGGCTTGCAACCATATCTCGCGCCAACGTTCCAGCACGCTAGCGAAGGAAGAAGCGGAGCTTCCAGAAAACTGCAATAGCGATGATCAGCGCCGCCTCGAAGATGAAGGCCCAAATCACGCCGCGCGCGCATCCTAACTTGTTTTCGTTGTGAAGCAACTCCGGATCAACAGAACGAACATTGGCTACGTGAGGGAAAGTCACAACGTTCGAAGCCTTCTCGCCGCTCAAATCATCCCTCAGGCCAAAGCGTTCTTGGACTCCCGGGTGCAACTCTGCTTCATACTGGTCAATCCTTTGCATGTCGAAATGCTCCTAACTCTGCGCTATCCGTGAACATTCTCGCCTGTCATGCCTTCAACTCTGCCTGGAGTTGCCGTCAACTGATACATCGGCTGTTTTCCGATTGCCGATGTACCACCTTTGCGCCATAGCAGCCGCCATCCCACCAATAAGGAGAGCGATGAGAACCGGCTGCCAGTCAGAAGTGAGTGCCCGGGCCATTCGAGACCGATCTGAGAGCCATGCAACGGTAATGTAGACGCGCTGGGTTCTGAAACAGAACGCATGCCGGGTGCACCATACCGTGAAGAGTCCTGATGCGACGAGACTGCGCCTGACGGTCGACGAAACCAGGGAAGTGTTGGGTTACGACGTGAAGTTGGAAAACAGACCTTGAGCAGAGCACCGGAGCAAAAGAAATCGGGAGGTTACATGGGAAAGCAAGTTTGGGGAACGTTTTCAGTGAAAGATCACTGCGATCCGAGTGCATTCGTCGCTGAGGTCATGCTTTACGATCGCCTGGTCATCCCAATACCACCAGATGCTGGAGAACGAGCACGATGGGAGAGTGAGCGTTGGAATCCTGCCCGGCTGGATACGATCCTCGAAATCCTGGGCGATCGAGCTTATCCTGTCACGTGGGACGCCTCACGTCAAACAAGTTGGAGGAATCGCTACGAGGCTGGGAAGTCGGTCAGCCAGGATACCGGCAAGTGGGCCTTGGCTGGAAGTGAACAGGGGCGGCCGTTACCCGTTCCTGAAGGTATCCCACGGTTTCGAAGATCACTCACTCAGGCATCACTTGAGAAGCGCACCAATATTACCCGCGGCCTTACGCACGGCTCGCTCGCATGTGCCCCATTGCCCTTCATCGATTTCTTCCCGCAACGTATTCGCCCAAAGAAGGCTCGGGGAGCCGCTCGTTGTCTGTGCGATGGTTGGCGCATTGATTTTCTTGGCCAGACCAAACTGGCCCATGATCCAGATACCGTAGTAATTTAGATCGAACTCATACCAGGCCAGGCCATGGCGTGCCGAAACGGGGTGTGCGTGGTGATTGTTGTGCCAACCTTCACCCCCAGTAATGAGGGCTACCCACCAATTGTTTCGTGAGTCATCGCGCGTGTCGAAGCGTCTGGATCCCCACATGTGGGTTGCCGAGTTGACAAACCAGGTAGCGTGAAGACCTAGCGTGACTCGTAGGAAGATGCCCCAAAGGACCAACGGCCACCCCCCAACCGCAAGCAGGAGAAAGCCGAGCAGCGTGAGTGGAACCCAGTGATAGCGATTTAGCCAAAGATAGAAATCGTCCTTCATCAGATCCGGAGCATACTTAGCAAGCAGCGCGGGTTCAGCGTTTGCGCCCGAACCGTGAATGACCCAGCCTGCGTGGGACCACCACCCACCTTCGTGCGGAGAATGAGGATCTCCCGGCCGGTCAGTGTGCTGATGATGTACGCGATGCGTGGCAACCCACACCAGTGGCCCACCTTCCAGACTCAGCGTGGCGCATACCGCTAGCAGATGCTCCAACCACCTCGGCACCTGGTAGCCTCGGTGGGTAAGCAGGCGATGGTAACCCATGCCGATTCCGACATTGATCGCAATTACGTGAAGCGCGACGGCGATGATGAGTGCCGGCCAACTAAAGAAGAAGAGAGCTGCGACGGCTCCAACGTGGAAGAGAACCATAAAGCCCAGTATCAGCCAATTCAGCGACAACGTTTGTGCATCGCGGGAGAGCGCGAGCATCGCCGGTTTCGGCTTCCCAGGCGCTGTAGCGATGGGATGGTTTTGACCGTTAGACAGCAGGTTATCCCCGGTGAGGGCACTCTCATTTTGCGTCGGAATAATGGATGAGACTTTAATCACTATCCTGATCTTATGATTGTTCGCACCGTTTCCATTCGTCATAGTTTTGTAATGGCAACAGCATCGTCACTGCATCCGAGTCCCGCGAAGTCAAAAGCGAGCCTCGATGAGGATGGCTATCGCAGTCACTCCATAGAACTTGCGCCGCCAAGTGGGGCTTCACGTTGAGAGGCCGACCTCCACTTTGCTCCTTCCGCGGTCGACCAGGCGGGAATCCGCCAGAACCGGCATGAACGCCAATGCCGAAATCGAATGGGCCGCACCACGTACCACGGGGTAAGGAGTAATTTAGGACCAGGAAGGAATACAAATGACCGTTTTTCGAAGAGACTTCTTAAGACTGGCGGGTACCGGTCTGGCCGGAGCGGCCGCTATGCCGGGTACTTCACTCGGCGCCCAAGCGCCAACTGCAATCATGCATGGGCCGGGCACAGATGCCGTATTCGACGTGAAAACCTATGGCGCGCGAGGCGACGGCGCCTCGATCGATACCCCAGCGATCAACAAAGCCATAGAAGCAGCCAGCTCCCAGGGAGGCGGAACCGTGCGCTTTCCCTCTGGCGCGTATGCTTCCTACTCGATTCATCTCAAGAGCAATGTGGTGCTCTACCTGGATATGGGAGCGACGATTCTGGCGGCAAGCGTCGCTCCGGGTGGCAGCACCAGCGGGGCATCTTACGATCCCGCCGAGCCGAATACACCCTGGGAAGACTATCAGGATTACGGCCACAATCATTGGCACAATAGCCTCATTTGGGGCGAAGGCATCCACGACGTTGCCATACTTGGGCCGGGATTGATTTGGGGCAAAGGCTTAAGCCGCGGCGGCTCGGAGGAGCCGCGGGCCGAATCTCCCGGGATGGGGAATAAGGCGATCGCCCTCAAGAACTGCCACAACGTCCTGCTGCGCGATTTCTCCATATTAAAGGGTGGCCACTTCGGTATTCTGGCGACCGGGGTCGACAACCTGACCATTGACAATCTAAAGATCGATACCGACCGGGACGGAATGGATATCGACTGCTGCCATAATGTTCGTGTCTCGAATTGCAGCGTCAATTCACCGTGGGATGACGGCATTTGCCCCAAGAGCTCATTTGCACTTGGGTATGCGCGTTCCACCGAGAATCTGACCATTACAAACTGCTATGTCACCGGCGCCTACGTGCTGGGGACCATGCTGGACGGCACGTATAAGCGCTGGCCTGCTGATTTCAAGGTAGCTCCCACTGGCCGCATTAAGTGCGGTACGGAGTCGAACGGGGGGTTTAAGAACATTACGATTTCGAACTGTGTCTTTGACGGTTGCCGGGGCTTCGCGCTCGAAAGCGTCGATGGCGCCTTGCTGGAGGATATTACCTTTAGCGGCGTTACCATACGTGACTGCACCAATACCCCATTGTTCCTGCGCCTGGGAAGCCGGATGCGCGGCCCAGCGGGAGTTCCTGTCGGCACGCTGAAACGGATCATTATCAGCGACGTCGTCAGCTACAATTCCGCATCGCAGTTCAGCGGTGCGGGACTCATTATGGGCATTCCATCCAAGCCGATCGAAGACATTAAGATCAACGATCTGTATATGGAACATCGCGGAGGTGGAACACGCGAGATGGCAGCACGAGTGGTCCCGCAAATGGAGCAGGGATATCCTGAACCGTATAGGTTCGGTGACATTCCCGCAAGCGGATTCTTTATCCGCAACGTAAACAATATCGAGTTTACGAACGTTGAACTTTCCTCGAGCCAACCCGATGTCCGCCCAGTCTTCTACCTGGACAACGTGAACGGCGCCGACTTCTTCCGGATCAAGACACCAAAGGCGGCTAACACCACGGTATTCGAGCTTAGAAACGTACAAGGCTTTAGCGTGGCCCTGTCCCGGAGCGTCAAGGATATTCACCTGGAAAAGGTCGATCAGAAGACAATTACGGATTGATGGATCTGGGCAAGAGCCGTTGATTCCGATCTTGTCAGGAAGTATTGAAGGAAGGGAGACAGACCGCGAGGAAGCTTCCACTCTTGTTGACTTTCGTGTTGGGGACAGCATGGTGCAGGCCACATCCGCTGGTTCCCTAACCAGCGACGCCGCAAAGCAGGTCTTGGCCAGGGAACCTATGTCCATGCCAGCGGCTAAGCAGATCTACACCGCTCTATCGCGCTCTCTCCGCCCAGTTTGATCGGCGCAGGCGTCCACCAGGATTTGTTATTATGCTAGCCACAGGCGCCACCAAGCACCCCGATGACGCGAAAAGGGTATTCCCATCGCATCGTGCGACGAAGAGATTTGCTGATATGAAGCGTTACGGTCAAGTTGTCCGGCTGAAGCCAGAGAGCAGAGACGAATATGTTAAGCACCATGAGGCCGTTTGGCCCGGCGTCTTAACAACGATCGCCGAATGCAATATTGGCAACTACTCGATCTTTGAACACGGGGAGTTGCTATTCGCCTATTACGAGTACCACGGAACCGACTACGCTGCGGACATGGCGAGACTGGCGGCATGCCCGGAGACGCAGCGTTGGTGGGCGCTTATGTTTCCTATGCTCGAGAAGTTACCACCCGAAATACCCGGACAACGTTGGACCGACCTTCCGGAGATTTTCCATTTCGATGGAACTGGCTGACGAATATCCCGGCACCGGACCTGTATTGCGGTCCGTAAGGAGGATTTCTGAACGCGATTGAACAACGACGACTCGATCTTTGAACATGGAGAGTCTGCATCCCGCGGCGGGAGGCTAATCGCCAATGACGAGCCTCCTTTCAACGGCATCGACTCCGGCCTAAGCTTTTGATCTGCTCAATGCCTACCGTTGCTGGTAACATCCTCACAATGTCCGCGAACCGACTACCGGTGCGCCTACGGAACCGACGCCCCAACCTCGTTCGACGGAACACTTTCCGTCCCCGAGGAACCGACACTCTCTACGATATAGTCATATGTCGAGCCAGCCAGCACTGTGCTATCGACGTAGGTAGTCTGTGTATCAGCTGTTGAGTTGAGCAATTGATACGAGGTGCTACCGCCTGTTGATCGATATATGTAATAGCCCGCTATCGGAACAGGCGAACTAGCAGGCGCGCTCCAGCTCAGATTGACATGATGTTGCGCGGCCTCCCCGGTACCGGTTAGGCTGACAGCCACTGTACTATTCGTCGACGAATTGCTCTGTATAGTCAGTTGCCCCACCGCCGCCCCTGCAGTGGTTGGGTCAAACTGAACCTCCACGGTCACGGCCAAGCTCGGGTTCAAGGTAACGGGGAATGCTACTCCGGATATCGCGAAGCCGGTGCCACTCAATTTGGCCGAGTTGATGGTGACCGGACCCGTCCCCGTGGAGCTTAACGTCACGGGTTGTGTCGTTGCCGTGTTCAATGCCACATTGCCGAACACCACACTGCTCGGGCTGACCGATAAGGTCGGTACCGTCGCTGCTGCTGCATTCAGACCTAGAACAAAGCTTCTGGAAGTGCCGTTGAGGCTCGCTTGGAGCGTCACCGTTTGCGCAGAGGTAACAGACTGCACATGCGCGGTGAACGCCACGCTCGTCGCCTTCGCCGGAATCACCAGCGTAGCCGGCACACTAACGGCCGCATTGTTGCTTGCCAGCTTGGCGGCCATACTACTCCATGCCGGCGCGCTGAGTGTCACCGTGCAATTGTCGCTTCCAGCGCCAGTGACGGACGCGCTGCTGCAAGAGAATGCACTCATCACAATACCGCGTCCATGGACAAACTGCGGGATCAGCTCCTCTGTGCGATTTGCTGCGATCAATTCGCTCGAGTAGCTGGCCACAGGATCCTTACGTACACCAATGCCGGATGGGGACTCGCCACTTGCACGGATACGTACCGCGCGGTTCACGCTGTCCACGATGGGCTTCTGCCAGAAAGAGTCCGGCTGAGGAACATCCATGGTCTCGCAATTCTCCATGCGAAGATTGGATCTGCTCGCAGCGGTTTGTGCTACTGGCGCAACTCCACACGTGGTTATGCTGGAAGAAATGGAGAGCGGATCAGCAGTTGATGCGTGGGCGGTGTAGCCACCAAAGAGCGCGACGACACCTAGACAATAGGCCAGGACGGAGATCGACCATGCGCGCGAATTGCCAAGGGTACGGCTCTTCCTGCGCGCGCAGGCGAAATGTAGACTAAACACCAGCTTCACCTCTGCAAACGTTGGTTGTTCCAGAGGCAGGAAAAGGACAAATTGCAAGTCGTGCAACTTGTTATGATATCGACGAATTTCGGAACTTCTTTAATCGAAGAGGGCCCTTTGGAAGGCGTGCCGAACCCCGTCCGAATCAACCTCTACACGATTCGCCTGCTGCGGTGTCTCGCGCAGTTGACAAAGCCTTTTCGTTATCCAGCCACGCTTCTACTGATAACGCCTAGAGCCATTTTCTCTCGCGGCCGCTGAAAACAATGCTCAATTATGGGCATCGCGCTATCTAAGGTAACCACTCATTGGCCTTGGACATGCGGCAATGAGTGATTCCCCGTTTGCGGTAAAAGAGTAAAAGAGAATGTTGAGAGATCTTCACGCGGGCGTAGCCCACCCTTGACTGCCAAGGGCAGAGGGAGTAAGTTCACTGGGCAATCGGTAGAGATAGGAGGAAGCGAGGAGGGGCTTGACAAGGAGAAAGGAAGGAGCGGAAGGAATCTGCTCAGCACCGGCCGGACGCACGGGGAAGCGTCCCGAAGGCCTTCACAGAGGATTTGGGCGCCTGGCGGCGGCTCTAGACTTTTTCTAGTATCGGCACAGCTGGATCAGATCGCAAGGCTAGGGGACGGCCGCGCTGACCTGGCTGGATGGAACACTCTCTATGCCAGCGGAATCGACACTTTTTACGATGTAGTTATATGTCGAACCAGACTGCACAGTGCTATCCACATACGTCGTCTGGGTGTCAACCGAAGAATTCAACAGTTGATACGTATTGCTGCCACCGGCTGATCGATAGATGTGATAGCCCGTTATGGGGTCGGCAGAACCAGCAGGAGCGTTCCAGCTCACGTTGGCCTGATGTTGTGCTACCTCTCCGATGCCGCTTAGGCTGATCGCCGCCGTACCATTAGTCGACGAGTTGCTCGTGATGGTTAGCTGCCCCGTGGACGCTCCTGCAGTGCTTGGATCAAACTGCACCTCCAGAGTCAAAGCCAGGTTCGGGTTCAGGGTGACCGGGAATGTCACTCCCGAGACCGTGAAGCCTGCGCCACTCAGCGTTGCCGAGCTAATGGTAACCGGCCCCGTACCCGTAGAGGTCAGGGTCACAGGCTGCGCCGTTGCCGTGTTAATCGTCACATTGCCGAAGACCAGATTGGTCGGGTTGATCGATAGCGTTGGCACGGTTGTGGCCACTGGATTCAGTTGCAGCGCAAAGCTTTTGGAAACGCCGCCTGCGCTCGCCGTGAGTGTCACCTTTTGGGCGATTGTGACTGCCAATACACTCACGGTGAATCCTGCGCTTATCGCAAATGGACGGATCTGCGCCACCGCCGGTACGGTAGCCGCCCCACTGTTACTCGCCAAACTCACGCTAAGACCGCTGCTTCCAGCAGCCGAGCTTAGCGTCACAGTGCAAGTATCGCTCCCCGCTCCTGTCACGGAGGCGCTGCTGCAGGAGAGCCCGCTTAAGGAAGGGCCATGTCCGCGACGGGATTGCGCGATCTGTCCATCTGCGCGATCGGGTGCAGTGAATTGACCAGAGTAGCTGTCAACGTTGTTGGAGTTGTAAGTAACACTGGGATTGATCGCCGCGAAATCGTCGCTGGGAACTTTGCTGCCAGCGGCTTGCCCAACAGGCACGATGTTAAACGGACCTGTAGCCAGCCCGTTGGCGACCTGGCCTTCTGAAAGCGCCACACCCAGACAACATGCCAGAACGGCTAACGACCGTGTGCACAGATGACCGATCGTTCGGAGCTGCTTGCACCCACTGAAATCATTTGAACTGAACAACAGCTTCACCTCTGTAAACGTGTCTTGTTCCAGAGGCAGATAAGGAAAAATAGTACGAGCGCAACCTTAGTTTCAACCAACTACGGCGACGCCTTCTCCGGGCATCAGTTCCGGTGAACCGCAGAATCCAGAACGCGATCTCCACCACCATTCGTCGCAGCACGACAAAAGTAGCGCACGACAACTTTGATGCAGGGTTGCTGATCAAAGATGTCCTTTGGTCTTGATCGGACTCTTTTCCGGTTTGCCGTTGCCTCGAGGAATCTTTTCGCGGTGTGGACACCCCCTTTTCATTCATTAAGAATGTGTTGGCCAGTATGGCGTTGATTCTCAGTGCGGCAGAAGGACGAACCGACTCTTTATTGTCTCGGTCAAAATGCTGTCCGGTGGGCCGTCTTTCACGAACTACGGATCTGCATCCGGGCTCGGGGCCGGTGCGAGGAACGATGCTACTGATGGTTGGAGGAATCTTTTGGCAAGGCCAAACGTTTGACCCTTTAGTTGCTCCTGAGATCGTTCCGCGTTACAACTACGTCAACATCTAACACGACCAAGCGCAGAGCTCATGAGCGAGATCCCCGGGGATCACGCATGCATCTCCCACACAGTGTCCATGAAGAAATCGCCGAAGACCACCTTACCGGGGTGCACGCGCAAAACCGCACAGCGTTGTTGCCGGTCGATAAAGTGGCCGTTTGACTCAATGGAGATGTCCACCCGATACCAGCCGGGTTGAAGCTCAAGCACGGGACAGTAGAACTCCACTTCACCAGAACCCGCTGCGACTTGCAGCCGAGGGTTCGAGGTGGCTGTAGTGAGCTGGGTGCAAAGGTAACCCGTGGACCAATAAATCGAGATATTAAAGACCACATTCTTCAAGGGGACTTGTGCTTGAAAGCCCAAACGAGCGAACATCGGATATCCAGTGCGTGGAGGCTCGCCAGGTTCAGGAGACGCGAACACAATGTGCGAACAAATCGCCGACTGTTCCTTGCCCTCATCGTTCAGATGATAGATTTCCTTTCTATCCATCGCCATCTGTTGGTAGTGGTCAACCACTTCCGTAGGGTTACCAGTCATGACTACCCGGCCTTGATGTAACAAGATGGCGCGGTTGCAGATAGCTTGAATTGCACCCAGGTCGTGAGAGATCAGCACGATCGTCCGTCCGCTCTCTCTCAGTTGGCGGATAAGATCCATGCACTTCGCCTGAAAAACGATGTCCCCAACTGCCAGGACCTCATCCAAAAGCAAAATGTCAGGATCGAGGTGCGCAGCTATGGAAAAACCGAGCCTCACATACATACCCGACGAGTAACGCTTTACGGGAACATCGATGTATGCTGCTACGCCGGCAAACTCGACAATGCTCTCCACTTTGCGACTAATCTCCGAACGGCTCATTCCGAGCATCGATCCGTTCATAAAGATATTCTCGCGTCCGGTCAGTTCCGGATGGAACCCGGAGCCTAGCTCGACCAGGGCCGAAAGGCGGCCCCTAATCGTGATTTTGCCCTTCGTAGGAGCGGTGATTCTGGACAAGAGCTTCAAGAGGGTACTTTTGCCCGCCCCGTTGTTTCCGACGATGCCAAGAGATTCCCCTTCTGCCACCTCGAAGCTAATATCACGCAAGGCCCACACTTCCTTAGGTTTCCTACCCGGAAACGAGATATCTGGCCAACCCAGCCCTCGGGTACGGCTGGCGGTCTGGATGAAATAACGCTTCGAAACATTGTCTAGTCTGATATCAAACATGGCAGCGAACTCGCCCTCAAATTATGTCGGACATGGTTGCGTCCGTAGCCTTGAAATATCCGTAGGCGATAGCCAGGAAGCACAGCGTGATTGTGGCGGAGGAGATGAGCATGGGGATATCCGGCGCAGACCCGCGCAGTACCACTCGACGAAAGTTTTCGATAAGGCTTGCGACAGGATTTAGCAGGTACAAGTGCCGGAATCGAGCCGGTATCGAATCGACCGAATAGACTACAGGTGTAGCAAACATGCCTATCTGCAAGAGTACCGGCAACGCAGCTCCGGCGTCACGGAAACGAACCTGAACGCAGGATAGTACTAAGGAGGTGGCCGAGGTAAAGGCGAGGAGTATCACGAAAACAGGTATCGCATAAAGAGTCTTCCAACTCACCGAAACGCGGTAGTACACCATCAGCACGCTCAGAATGGACCAGGCAATCGCAAAATCCACAAGTGCCGCAAACACGTAAGAAAGCGGAATGATCTCCCTCGGAAAATGCAATTTTGTTAGCAGAACTGAGTGGCTGGCCAAGCCGTTGACAGCGTTGCTGACTGCACCGGAAAAGAAATTCCACGGCAGTAATGCGGAACACACAAACAACGGATAGGGCACTCCCTCGCTTCCGACCCTCGCTACTCGAGAAAAAACGAGTGTGTAGACCAACATCATGCCCAGTGGCTGCAACGCGGCCCAGACCCAACCCAATGCCGACTGCTTGTAACGAACCGCAAGCCTAAAGAGCGTGAGCGTATACAGCAGCCCTCGATAGTCCATCAGGGTTTTAATCCCGGAGGTAATCGTGTTTAGGGAAAAGGATGGAGGGCGGATCACGGCCACAGCGCGGGTCGTCACAACGCCTGAGCCAAAAAGTGGGTGCTTGCGTTCAGGCAGAGGCACCATTGGTCCCCGCGCAAGGGTGGGTTCTTCCAAGGCACTCTCCTGATCAAGGAGTTCCGCATTTTGGCTTGCAAAGCTGTCTGCCGGCTGTCGCGGCTCTATGCTGGTTCTGGGGTACACGGGCTCTCCCGGTTCAAAGTTTTGGTCTGACAATTGCAACAATATAAGTTGGCCTTGGCAACGAAACGCCATCACCCATGATGCAGCGCAGCTCAGTCATGGCATGCATGGAACCACGAGCGCTGCTGCTCCAGGGAGAAACGAAATACTCGCTTTTCCTCCCGACTCGGGAGGGTGACGAGCAACTCTTTTGGTTCGAATACCGTTAAATTGGATGAAACTTCTGCCATTTATCGGTTGTCTCTGGGGGGGAGGAAGAAAAATGGAACCGGGTTCAACACAGCATCCCAGGCCAAGTTCAAATACGTAGACCGGAAGATCCGCCACCGGCCGGCTATCCATCTCTCAACGTGCCACAGATACCGCGATCAGGCTAACACCGTCACGCTCAGTGCGCAACGGCTGGATTGCGCGGGCTGTGGAAGAATTGGGCTCGACGCCCAACCACAGAAGGCGGACTTGGTCCGGGTCCGATTCGTAACTACCAAAGTTGATCTGCGCTGTTGGCCAAGCAGCACCTAATCGGATGCTTGCGCTGCCCGGTGCCGTCGTGTTCTAAGTCCTCGAACAGTAGGGATTACGATTACCGGCAACAGGCCGCCCAGCGGGCTGCCCAACTTTCGGATTTGGCGCCTAGCGGTGAGGGATTCGCGATAAACGAAGCCATAGCGCCAAAGCACGCTGTGAGTGATTCATCAGAGAAATCAAGAATTACGCCGTGATGCTTCAGCGAGCAAGGCGGGACCTGAGCCAAATGACACTTCAGGTGACTCAGTCGATTGGAGAAAAACTAGATACGGCAGAAATGCGAACACAAATGCCAAAAACAAGCAGTAAGAAAGGTTCGTTGGGTAAACATCGATATACCAGGCGAATCGCTCTGCAAGATAGAGCAGCTGGCTGATCTACATTTTAACTTGATATTTGCTTCTGCGTCGACGGAAGCCCTGAGTGTTGCGGTGACCCACCCATTAGATCGGAGACTCTATTTTCGCTGCACACGCGCCGCCGTTTACAAGATCCAGATCTATCGCTTTTCTTACTCAACCGTGACTTTCAACCCAGTCGGCGGCGCCGGTTGGGCAGCGGCCTGACCGGCCTTGAAGGCGGCTACTCTTCCAGCCCAGGTACCTTCTGCGTCCGAGGTGTCGCAACTCATCGTCCAGGTCGCAGATATCGGGGATGTGGTCGTGTTATAGAGATGGGCCCACTCGCCATTCTGATCAACGTTCTGCGGCCCGTTCAGGGAGTTCAAAGTGGTGAAAGCTGAATCGAAGAGCGCGCCGGCGGGAGACGTTTGGGCTGTGCCCGTGCACCAATTCTGATTCGCGTTAAAGATCACAAGCTCGTTTGCAGAAGACGGTGTCAGACAGCTAGTACATGTGGTAAAAGATGAGACGATGGAGGATTCATTACCATCCTGCCCCCCGCTGTCCTTGTCAAAGGGAGATGTATTTGCACCCGTGATGTCGTAAATAAGAACCGAATCTTGCGTCAGATTTCCGGTCCTGGTGATGGCTACGGTCGAGTTTGTGGACGTGGCCGCGCTTGGTGCGTAATAAATTTGAGATGAAGCGGTATAGGACGGCCCGCCAGCGACGGCGCCAGTTGATGACCATGTGTTGCCGGGCGCGCTCGTTATGCCCGAGATCGAATCACCGCCTCCGGTAAAAGACGCGACCAGTAAATTACCTGAGGATGGCATACCAACCGTCTGCGTGGCTCCGCTGGCGGGCATGGCAAAGTGTCCCAAGTGTACGATCCGCATGGCTTGGGTCGGGGCCGTGCCAGCGCTGGCCGCCTTGAACATCGCCTGGCAAGAGGTGTACACGTTCGAGGTTCCGGTCGTCATCTGGGGAGTGAACGAAGCCGTGCTTGAATACACTCCATGCTGGACAGCGTAACCATCCAGTAGATCAACGGCATCGAGATTCCAGGTGACACTCGACCCCGACCCAGCGGTGAAAGAACTCGTAGCTGTGGCGTTGTCGTTGAACGAGGCGAAATAGATGAGATCGCCGCTGGTCAACGTGCCGGTAGCCGTTCCCGTGAGCGCCGTGCCTGAGCTGCTCGTATGGCAACCCGCCGTGCCATCGATGGGATTAGACGTGGCAACATTGTAGAACTCCGAACAACTCACTGCGTTGAATGCGCCGTAGTTATTGTTGGCTTTTACCTTAATTTGCCGAACCCCGCCGGAATTGTTGGCCACATACCAAACGTTATAGGCATTCGCGGAAGCACTTGTGAATGGGAAATTTGACCCTGCCGAACTCCACGTCTCTCCCTTGTCGTCGCCGATCGAGTATGTACTGCCGCCACTGACTCCGCCGAAAGCGGAGCAGACCAGCAGATTCCCTGGTTGCGACGGCTCCGGTAACTCGATAGCGTAATAGTAAGGCGGGTTTCCCGTCCAGTTCACGCCGTTCGTTTCTTGTGAATTAGGTCCCCAAACGCTCTGCACAAGCGTCGGTGTTTGCGACCAGCCGTGCAAGCAACAGAAAACGACCGAGATTAAGAAAAGAAAACGTCTCATAGGAGTCGGGTCACGCTGATCAGCGTCGACGGAAAACATCCCCTTGGTGCAAATCGCGCGGGCCGGCATTTGCGCACGGCACCGCAGATGATCTGCTGCAGGACCAGTCTACCAGCGCTACTGGATTACCCAAGGTTACCGAAGTGTCAGGCCCGTTGCTCCTTCCATTTTGATAAGAAATAGTGCCATCCTTGCATTCCTTCTAACTTCGGTTGCTCCTACGGCCAGATTGGTTGTATAGCCGCCGTTCATCGCCCAAAATAGCTCTCGTCCAGCGCAGGAACGGCGGAGTCTTGGATGGCGCGCATTTCGGTCTGCATTCGTTGAGAGCGTAAAGTCGCTTTGATCTCTTCCCGAACCTGGCCCGGGGGAAGCACCTCCCTGGCCTTGAGCCGATAGATAAAATACCCGTTAGGATCTGCGAGGACCGCGGAAATCTCCCCCGGCTTCAGGTCCATAACAAAAGCATGGTTCGGCGGCAACGATGTGCGCCTGACCTCCATGGTGGTGTTTGGGGGCATACTCCTGATTCCAGCAACTTGATATGCATCCGCCTGCAGTTTCGCAAAGTCTTCTCCGGCAACGGCGCGTGCACGTAGGTTTTCCGCCTCCTTTTTCATTGCTTGCCCCGGCTCCTGTGGACCTGCTTGCCTGTCGTCGCGCAGGTGATTTTCAGAAACCGACAGCAACTGCCGACTTCTGGGAACGTAGATTCGATCCATTTCCGCCTTCTCGAATCTCGTCGCATTGTTCGCGTAGTAGTCGTTTATCTCCTGATCAGAGATCTGTGAAGCCCGTTCCTGAATCACCTTCTTCATTGCCTGAGACAAGACCTGGATACGCGCAATTTTCATCTGCTCTTCATAGATTGCCCCCTTATCCAGGCCCATCTGTTCCGCCTTGTTGGTCATGGCGAGCGCTTCGGCATAGCGCAGGGCAAACTCGCGGCGGGCACGTGGCGGCATGCCTGGCTGGACCGCGTCAATCACCTGCTGGAATTGGGACCGAGAGATCACCGTTCTACAGTCTGAATCCACGCCTGTACCGGCCGCCGGGCGGTCACAAATACCGGCGATCGTGATTACCGGTTTGTCCGCCGTGACGTTTGAGCCTGCTGCTTCGTGTATCGACTCTTGACCCGTGGCTCCCGAGACGACAGGGGCCGGAGTGGGCGGTTGCTCAGTTCCTGTCATCGCTGATTTTGAATTTGTCGCTTGCCCCCAGGAGAGTGGCCCGAGTAACAGAAAGACCAATCCGCATCGCTTCATTTGAGTTAACTCCATATATCTATCACCTCCATATTTCATTCTGCTCACGGTGCAGGAGCGAACGAAGCCATGATGACGCCACTGCTCGTCGTTCCGTCGGAGAGAGTCGCCATGCTTACGTTTCCAGGCGGAGACACCGGAGATAAGCCGCTTGCGAAGATTCCCGCTCCACCGAGTGCTTTATCGGTAACTATCAGAGCTGCGCCGGGTCCAGCGGTCAGGTGGCCATACGACCAGAGTCCCTGCACAACCAAGGATCCGGTAGCGACTGTTGTCAGAGAGGTGGTGATCGACGTTTTGGTGGCGGCTGCCGTATTCGTTGTCAACGCATCCGGCTGGGCCGATTGCTTGACGTTATACCACGACGCCGCTTGCGAGATGAGGTAATGTGAGCTGCCGGCTGTAATGACAACATTGTTGGACCCGCTGGCCGGATTGAGGCGGTAGTAGAGATATTGCCAATTATTAGAAGGCGATTGAACTTTGCCTAGGAGGGTCATCGGAGCGCCGGCATAAGTTACCGATGATATGTTATCTGCTGAAGTGTCGCCCACCAGGTTGACAAGGAGTAGCCGGTTGGCTCCGGTTCCAACGGTATAGGAATAGGTCAACGACGCTGTTGTGCCGTTGTTATTTCCCCCGTCGGCCGAGTTGTCATAGGTTATGCCGGCAGTTCCATTGGAGGCGAGAGAAAACGACGCCATGATGGTGGAGGCGTTGTCCTGGCCGCCCCAGGAATTCGTCATAGACGTCGGATAGGCCTGGGTGACCGGCGAGGGGACGCTTGAGAACATTGCTAGGCTTTGTAAGGCAGAATCCTCGAGCAGCTCGGACGAGCCACTTCCAGGAAAAATCCCCTGGGGCGCCCATAGGCTTTCAACTACGATCGCACCGTTGGAAGTTGCCGGCAACGAGGTCGTGATGCTGACTCCCGAGGTTGCCAGCTCGGTGTTGGTTTTGTACGTTCCAGGCTGACCAGATTGGGCTACGTTATACCAGGATGATGCTTCCGAAATGAGAAAGTGGCTGCTGCCGGCTGTTATCACGACATTGTTTGTTCCAGTGGCCGGAGCCAGCAAATAATACAGGTAGTGCCATCCATCGCTCGGCGTCTGGACCTTTGCAAGAAGGCTCAAGGACGTTCCAGCGTATTTCACAGAGGAGATATTGTCTACCGACGGGTCGCCCACAACATTGACCAGCAGCAGCCGATTGGAATTGGATCCGACAGTGTACGCGTATGTAAGCGACGCTGTGCTGCCGTTGTTGTTTCCACCGTCCGCTGCATTATCGAAGTAAGCTGGAATGCTGGCTGGCACAACAGCCGAATACGGACCATAGAAACCGTTACTGTCTTGTGCCCTTACGCGGTAACTATAGGTCGTTCCTGCCGCAGCGGAGGTATCGGTATAAGATGTGCCTGCGGGGGTTGCAATCTGAGAGAAGTTCGAGCATCCAGGTCCTGTGCACCGCTCAATAGAATACTGGCTGATTGACCCTCCACTTTCCGCGGAGGCATTCCACGACAGTACTCTTATGGGTGTAGCGGCAAAACTGGATACCACACGTGGTATGATGGGGCTGAGTGTCTGCACGCTGGAGTAATTACTGAACACGCCCCCTGTGTTTTCAGCCCGCACTCGGTAGTTGTAGACGGTGCCCGATGAGATCGAAGTGTCTGTATATGTCAAGGTTGTGGCTGGTAGGCTGACGATCTGGCTGAAACTGGAGCAGCCTAGACCCGCACACCTTTCTACGTTGTAGTTCGCGATGGAACCGCCCGTGGAGGCCGTCCACGACAGGACAGATTGGTTAGGCTTGGGTGCGATTGCCGCTATAACCGTTTGCCAAAAATCGCCGACGGAGGCCGAGAAATTGGAGGCATAGCTGCCAGCGCTTGAAGCCGGCCCCGTTTCGGCGCTGAAGTTCGTGCCGGTAGACGCTGACAGCTTTGTATATCCCGCTCCTGCCGTATAGGTATTCGCGCCAAATCCCTTAACAATTCCAAATAGCAGGTCGTTTGGTTGGGAGGTGGTGAGGGGGCCGCTGGTGATATTTTGAGAGATCAACCCGTTGTCACCTGCAATCGAGCTGTAAGAGTCGATCGGAGAGTAGATGTTATCGCCGGAGAATGCGGCAATGGACATCACCAGGGGCTCGGTCTGACTCAGCTTGACCGTTACGGTATGGCTCGATCCCGTGGTTGCATTCGGAGCGTAGAAATATTCGCCTTCCATTGGGTAGTACGATGTTCCAGACTTGTAAGCGGGGCCGGCCAAAGGTAACCACGTGTTGCCATAGCTGTCTGTAACGGTGAAAACTGTGCTGTTATGGCACCCAAGGAACATGATAAGAAGGTCCGCTCCGGTGCTGTTGAAAGCGGAACTTGTAAATGTGGTACCCGCAGTTGCGTTGTAGTATTGCTGTCCAGCGATATAGGTTGGAGCGGCGCTTCCCATCAGAGCAGCCGCAAAGTTGCCTGGCGGCGTCACCGTGGTTCCCACCGTATAGGTAAACCCGCTGGCCAGGCTGCCGCTCTGCGAACCTACGTTGGTCACCGTCACCGTCACCGCACCGGCACTCCCGGCAGGTGTGGTCGCCGTGATCGTCGTGCTGTTCACCACCACTACGCTGGTCGCAGCTGTACTGCCAAACGTCACCGTCGCTCCTGTGATGAAGTTCGTCCCGGTAATCGTCACCGCCGTCCCGCCCGTGGTTGGCCCGCTATTCGGACTCACACTACTCACCGTCGGGAGGCCAACATAGGTGAACCCGTTGCTCAGGCTCCCGCTCTGTCCGCCCGAGCTGGTCAC
The DNA here is from genome assembly GCA_963788515.1 of uncultured Acidobacteriaceae bacterium. Classification (GTDB taxonomy): domain Bacteria; phylum Acidobacteriota; class Terriglobia; order Terriglobales; family Acidobacteriaceae; genus PALSA-350. The sequence continues at coordinate 106,531 of CAWBGZ010000008.1, read as the reverse complement.
CGTCACCGTCACCACACCCGCCGTGCCGGCAGGCGTGGTGGCCGTGATCGTCGTGCCGCTCACCACCACCACGTTGGTCGCCGCCGTGCTACCGAACTTCACCGTCGCTCCCGTGGCAAAGTTCGTTCCCGTAATCGTCACCGCCGTCCCGCCGGCCACTGGTCCGCTGCTCGGACTCACACTGCTTACCGTCGGAGTCGTCGTGTAGGTAAACCCGCTGGCCAAGCTCCCACTCTGCGAGCCCACGTTGGTCACCGTCACCGTCACCGCACCCGCACTCCCCGCAGGCGTGGTCGCCGTGATCGTCGTGCTGTTCACCACCACCACGCTGGTCGCCGCTGTGCTGCCAAACGTCACCGTCGCTCCCGTGGCAAAGTTCGTCCCCGTGATCGTCACCGCTGTCCCGCCCGTGGTCGATCCGCTGTTCGGACTCACACTGCTCACCGTCGGGAGGCCAGCATAGGTAAACCCATTGCTCAGGCTCCCACTCTGTCCGCCCGAGCTGGTCACCGTTACCGTCACCGCACCCGCACTCCCCGCAGGCGTGGTCGCCGTGATCGTCGTGCCGTTCACCACCACCACGTTGGTCGCCGCCACGCCGCCAAACGTTACCGTCGCTCCCGCGGCGAAGTTCGCACCCGTAATCGTCACCGCCGTCCCGCCTGCTAACGGCCCGCTGCTCGGACTCACACTGCTTATCGTCGGACCAACCGTGTAGGTGAAACCGGTGGCCAGACTGCCACTCTGTCCATTCACCGTCACCGTTACCGTCGCCCCACCCGCACTCCCCGATGGCGTGGTCGCCGTAATCGTCGTGCTGTTCACCACCACCACGTTCGTCGCCGCCGCACTGCCGAACGTCACCGTCGCTCCCGCGGCAAAGTTCGTCCCCGTAATCGTCACCGCCGTCCCGCCCGTGGTCGATCCACTGCTCGGACTCACACTGCTTACCGTCGGCGCAGGACCAGTGGCATTGGAGAACGCCACCATTTGCATCACCCATGGACCGGAACCGTTTAATGTCGCCGTGGCCGTGTTGCTCCCAGCCACCGTCACAATCTTGTCCTCCGCAATATCCCCATCCGGCGTGGTGATGATCCGCGACGTGAATCCACTCCCCGCGGACAACGTCGTCGTCGACACCATGTCCGCACCGAAGATCAGGTCATTGGCACTGGTCGTCGTCGCTGCTCCACTGCTCGCGCTGGTGCTGCTCCCCGTCGCTCCCGCCGTCACATCCACACCCGTTACACCCCGATACTCCAGAATCCGCACATCCGGAAAAGACGCCGCCTGGCTGAACGTCACCGTCACCGTATTGCTGCCGCCTGCTATGTTCGGCGCATAATAAATCGATTGCTCCAAACCTGTCCCCGTCGTCGGACCAATCGCCAGATGATAGGTGTTCCCCGCACTGTCCTTTACCGACTGAATCGTCGATGCAAGGTCATTCCAGCCCACCACCACTACGTTCAGGTTCCCTAACGTCTGCGCCGCCGGGTAGGTCACGCTTACCGTCGCCGTCGAGCTCTGCGGCGTCGCGGAAGCCACCTGCGCATAGCTAATCGCCACCGACGTCGTATAGGTAAACCCGCTGGCCAGGCTCCCGCTCTGCGAGCCTACGTTGGTCACCGTCACCGTCACCGCACCAGCACTCCCGGCTGGTGTAGTCGCCGTGATCGTCGTGCTGTTCACCACCACTACGCTGGTCGCAGCTGTACCGCCAAACGTCACCGTCGCCCCCGTGGCGAAGTTCGTCCCCGTGATCGTCACCGCCGTCCCGCCCGTGGTTGGTCCGTTGTTCGGGCTCAGGCTGCTCACCGTCGGCTGACCGATATAGGTGAACCCGTTGGCCAGGCTCCCACTCTGTCCGCCTGAGCTGGTCACCGTCACCGTCACCGCACCCGCCGTGCCGGCTGGTGTGGTCGCCGTGATCGTCGTACCGCTCACCACCACCACATTAGTCGCCGCCGTGCTGCCAAACTTCACCGTCGCTCCCGTGGCGAAGTTCGTCCCCGTAATCGTCACCGCCGTCCCGCCGGCCACCAGACCGCTGTTCGGACTCACACTGCTTACTGTCGGGGTCACCGTGTAGGTAAACCCGCTGGCCAGGCTGCCACTCTGCGAGCCTACGTTGGTCACCGTCACCGTCACCGCACCGGCACTCCCGGCTGGTGTAGTCGCCGTGATCGTCGTGCTGTTCACCACCACTACGCTGGTCGCAGCTGTACTGCCAAACGTCACCGTCGCTCCCGTGGCGAAGTTCGTCCCGGTAATCGTCACCGCCGTCCCGCCCGTGGTTGGCCCGCTATTCGGACTCACACTACTCACCGTCGGGAGGCCAACATAGGTGAACCCGTTGCTCAGGCTCCCGCTCTGTCCGCCCGAGCTGGTCACCGTCACCGTCACCACACCCGCCGTGCCGGCAGGCGTGGTGGCCGTGATCGTCGTGCCGCTCACCACCACCACGTTGGTCGCCGCCGTGCTACCGAACTTCACCGTCGCTCCCGTGGCGAAGTTCGTTCCCGTAATCGTCACCGCCGTCCCGCCGGCCACTGGTCCGCTGCTCGGACTCACACTGCTTACCGTCGGAGTCGTCGTGTAGGTAAACCCGCTGGCCAAGCTCCCACTCTGCGAGCCCACGTTGGTCACCGTCACCGTCACCGCACCCGCACTCCCCGCAGGCGTGGTCGCCGTGATCGTCGTGCTGTTCACCACCACCACGCTGGTCGCCGCTGTGCTGCCAAACGTCACCGTCGCTCCCGTGGCAAAGTTCGTCCCCGTGATCGTCACCGCTGTCCCGCCCGTGGTCGATCCGCTGTTCGGACTCACACTGCTCACCGTCGGGAGGCCAGCATAGGTAAACCCATTGCTCAGGCTCCCACTCTGTCCGCCCGAGCTGGTCACCGTTACCGTCACCGCACCCGCACTCCCCGCAGGCGTGGTCGCCGTGATCGTCGTGCCGTTCACCACCACCACGTTGGTCGCCGCCACGCCGCCAAACGTTACCGTCGCTCCCGCGGCGAAGTTCGCACCCGTAATCGTCACCGCCGTCCCGCCTGCTAACGGCCCGCTGCTCGGACTCACACTGCTTATCGTCGGACCAACCGTGTAGGTGAAACCGGTGGCCAGACTGCCACTCTGTCCATTCACCGTCACCGTTACCGTCGCCCCACCCGCACTCCCCGATGGCGTGGTCGCCGTAATCGTCGTGCTGTTCACCACCACCACGTTCGTCGCCGCCGCACTGCCGAACGTCACCGTCGCTCCCGCGGCAAAGTTCGTCCCCGTAATCGTCACCGCCGTCCCGCCCGTGGTCGATCCACTGCTCGGACTCACACTGCTTACCGTCGGCGCAGGACCAGTGGCATTGGAGAACGCCACCATTTGCATCACCCATGGACCGGAACCGTTTAATGTCGCCGTGGCCGTGTTGCTCCCAGCCACCGTCACAATCTTGTCCTCCGCAATATCCCCATCCGGCGTGGTGATGATCCGCGACGTGAATCCACTCCCCGCGGACAACGTCGTCGTCGACACCATGTCCGCACCGAAGATCAGGTCATTGGCACTGGTCGTCGTCGCTGCTCCACTGCTCGCGCTGGTGCTGCTCCCCGTCGCTCCCGCCGTCACATCCACACCCGTTACACCCCGATACTCCAGAATCCGCACATCCGGAAAAGACGCCGCCTGGCTGAACGTCACCGTCACCGTATTGCTGCCGCCTGCTATGTTCGGCGCATAATAAATCGATTGCTCCAAACCTGTCCCCGTCGTCGGACCAATCGCCAGATGATAGGTGTTCCCCGCACTGTCCTTTACCGACTGAATCGTCGATGCAAGGTCATTCCAGCCCACCACCACTACGTTCAGGTTCCCTAACGTCTGCGCCGCCGGGTAGGTCACGCTTACCGTCGCCGTCGAGCTCTGCGGCGTCGCGGAAGCCACCTGCGCATAGCTAATCGCCACCGACGTCGTATAGGTAAACCCGCTGGCCAGGCTCCCGCTCTGCGAGCCTACGTTGGTCACCGTCACCGTCACCGCACCAGCACTCCCGGCTGGTGTAGTCGCCGTGATCGTCGTGCTGTTCACCACCACTACGCTGGTCGCAGCTGTACCGCCAAACGTCACCGTCGCCCCCGTGGCGAAGTTCGTCCCCGTGATCGTCACCGCCGTCCCGCCCGTGGTTGGTCCGTTGTTCGGGCTCAGGCTGCTCACCGTCGGCTGACCGATATAGGTGAACCCGTTGGCCAGGCTCCCACTCTGTCCGCCTGAGCTGGTCACCGTCACCGTCACCGCACCCGCCGTGCCGGCTGGTGTGGTCGCCGTGATCGTCGTACCGCTCACCACCACCACATTAGTCGCCGCCGTGCTGCCAAACTTCACCGTCGCTCCCGTGGCGAAGTTCGTCCCCGTAATCGTCACCGCCGTCCCGCCGGCCACCAGACCGCTGTTCGGACTCACACTGCTTACTGTCGGGGTCACCGTGTAGGTAAACCCGCTGGCCAGGCTGCCACTCTGCGAGCCTACGTTGGTCACCGTCACCGTCACCGCACCGGCACTCCCGGCTGGTGTAGTCGCCGTGATCGTCGTGCTGTTCACCACCACTACGCTGGTCGCAGCTGTACTGCCAAACGTCACCGTCGCTCCCGTGGCGAAGTTCGTCCCGGTAATCGTCACCGCCGTCCCGCCCGTGGTTGGCCCGCTATTCGGACTCACACTACTCACCGTCGGGAGGCCAACATAGGTGAACCCGTTGCTCAGGCTCCCGCTCTGTCCGCCCGAGCTGGTCACCGTCACCGTCACCACACCCGCCGTGCCGGCAGGCGTGGTGGCCGTGATCGTCGTGCCGCTCACCACCACCACGTTGGTCGCCGCCGTGCTACCGAACTTCACCGTCGCTCCCGTGGCGAAGTTCGTTCCCGTAATCGTCACCGCCGTCCCGCCGGCCACTGGTCCGCTGCTCGGACTCACACTGCTTACCGTCGGAGTCGTCGTGTAGGTAAACCCGCTGGCCAAGCTCCCACTCTGCGAGCCCACGTTGGTCACCGTCACCGTCACCGCACCCGCACTCCCCGCAGGCGTGGTCGCCGTGATCGTCGTGCTGTTCACCACCACCACGCTGGTCGCCGCTGTGCTGCCAAACGTCACCGTCGCTCCCGTGGCAAAGTTCGTCCCCGTGATCGTCACCGCTGTCCCGCCCGTGGTCGATCCGCTGTTCGGACTCACACTGCTCACCGTCGGGAGGCCAGCATAGGTAAACCCATTGCTCAGGCTCCCACTCTGTCCGCCCGAGCTGGTCACCGTTACCGTCACCGCACCCGCACTCCCCGCAGGCGTGGTCGCCGTGATCGTCGTGCCGTTCACCACCACCACGTTGGTCGCCGCCACGCCGCCAAACGTTACCGTCGCTCCCGCGGCGAAGTTCGCACCCGTAATCGTCACCGCCGTCCCGCCTGCTAACGGCCCGCTGCTCGGACTCACACTGCTTATCGTCGGACCAACCGTGTAGGTGAAACCGGTGGCCAGACTGCCACTCTGTCCATTCACCGTCACCGTTACCGTCGCCCCACCCGCACTCCCCGATGGCGTGGTCGCCGTAATCGTCGTGCTGTTCACCACCACCACGTTCGTCGCCGCCGCACTGCCGAACGTCACCGTCGCTCCCGCGGCAAAGTTCGTCCCCGTAATCGTCACCGCCGTCCCGCCCGTGGTCGATCCACTGCTCGGACTCACACTGCTTACCGTCGGCGCAGGACCAGTGGCATTGGAGAACGCCACCATTTGCATCACCCATGGACCGGAACCGTTTAATGTCGCCGTGGCCGTGTTGCTCCCAGCCACCGTCACAATCTTGTCCTCCGCAATATCCCCATCCGGCGTGGTGATGATCCGCGACGTGAATCCACTCCCCGCGGACAACGTCGTCGTCGACACCATGTCCGCACCGAAGATCAGGTCATTGGCACTGGTCGTCGTCGCTGCTCCACTGCTCGCGCTGGTGCTGCTCCCCGTCGCTCCCGCCGTCACATCCACACCCGTTACACCCCGATACTCCAGAATCCGCACATCCGGAAAAGACGCCGCCTGGCTGAACGTCACCGTCACCGTATTGCTGCCGCCTGCTATGTTCGGCGCATAATAAATCGATTGCTCCAAACCTGTCCCCGTCGTCGGACCAATCGCCAGATGATAGGTGTTCCCCGCACTGTCCTTTACCGACTGAATCGTCGATGCAAGGTCATTCCAGCCCACCACCACTACGTTCAGGTTCCCTAACGTCTGCGCCGCCGGGTAGGTCACGCTTACCGTCGCCGTCGAGCTCTGCGGCGTCGCGGAAGCCACCTGCGCATAGCTAATCGCCACCGACGTCGTATAGGTAAACCCGCTGGCCAGGCTCCCGCTCTGCGAGCCTACGTTGGTCACCGTCACCGTCACCGCACCAGCACTCCCGGCTGGTGTAGTCGCCGTGATCGTCGTGCTGTTCACCACCACTACGCTGGTCGCAGCTGTACCGCCAAACGTCACCGTCGCCCCCGTGGCGAAGTTCGTCCCCGTGATCGTCACCGCCGTCCCGCCCGTGGTTGGTCCGTTGTTCGGGCTCAGGCTGCTCACCGTCGGCTGACCGATATAGGTGAACCCGTTGGCCAGGCTCCCACTCTGTCCGCCTGAGCTGGTCACCGTCACCGTCACCGCACCCGCCGTGCCGGCTGGTGTGGTCGCCGTGATCGTCGTGCCGCTCACCACCACCACATTAGTCGCCGCCGTGCTGCCAAACTTCACCGTCGCTCCCGTGGCGAAGTTCGTCCCCGTAATCGTCACCGCCGTCCCGCCGGCCACCAGACCGCTGTTCGGACTCACACTGCTTACTGTCGGGGTCACCGTGTAGGTAAACCCGCTGGCCAGGCTGCCACTCTGCGAGCCTACGTTGGTCACCGTCACCGTCACCGCACCGGCACTCCCGGCTGGTGTAGTCGCCGTGATCGTCGTGCTGTTCACCACCACTACGCTGGTCGCAGCTGTACTGCCAAACGTCACCGTCGCTCCCGTGGCGAAGTTCGTCCCGGTGATCGTCACCGCCGTCCCACCCGTGGTGGAACCGCTGTTCGGACTCACGCTGCTCACTGTCGGCGGCGCTATATAGGTGAACCCGTTGCTCAGGCTCCCACTCTGTCCGCCCGAGCTGGTCACCGTCACCGTCACTGCACCGGCACTGCCGGCAGGCGTAGTCGCCGTAATCGTCGTGCTGTTCACCACCACAACATTAGTCGCCGCCGTGCTGCCAAACTTCACCGTCGCTCCCGTGGCGAAGTTCGTCCCCGTAATCGTCACCGCCGTCCCGCCGGCCACTGGTCCGCTGCTCGGACTCACACTGCTTACAAAAGGCACGGAACCCGCCGCCGCCGCACGGAACGTGACCACCTGCATAACCCATGCCCCGGATGCATTCAGGGGCGCCCAGGAGTGATAGCTACCAGGCACGTTGACCAGGCGATCCGCCGCAAGGTCTGAATTCGGGGAGGTGATCGTTCTTATGGTGAAGGGCGCACCCGCCATGATGGTCGTGTTGCTGGCCACCATATCTGCCCCGACAATCAGTTCATTCGAGGCATTAGTCGTAACGAAGCCGCTGTCGGCGATGTTGCTGTTGCCGCTGGCGCCAGTAGAGACATCCAGGGGATTCGATGTGGACACGCCACTGTACTCAAGAACACGCACATCCGGCTTGGTTGCTGTCCCATTAAAAGTGACGGTTACGGTATTGGAGCTGCTGCCCACAATATTATTTGCGTAGTAGATAGATTCACTCAAGCCTGTTCCGGTGTTCGGACCGCTCGCCAGCGCGTAGGTGTTTCCTGCGGAATCCGTAACGGACTGTACCGTGGCATTGGTATCATTCCAACCCACAATCACAACGTTAAGATCGCCCGCCGTTTGCGCTGACGAATACGGCACTGGAACCGATGCCAGATTTGATTGCGGCGTGGCTGACGCTACCTGAACGAATTGAACGCCCTGGAAAGCGGGTGGATTCAGGCCATAGACTTGCAGTTGCCCTGAAAACGAACCCATATATACTTTCCCATTTGCGATGGTAGGCGGATTAAACTTCGCATAATTACCTACGTCGTCACGTGTCAGGTTCTGTGTACTGTCCCATAGCTCCGTTGTAAGATCGGTAGCGTCGAACGCACGCAGCACGCCGGGAACCGGAACTCCGGTTGCCTTTCCAGAAATCGCGTTCGACGTCCACACAATCCCTGAGCCAGTCAGGTTTCCGTCTGACGAGACAGAAATAGCAGCTGCGTTAGAGAAATGATTGGCGTTCAGTATCGTGCCCACGGAAACGGGAGTGGTGTTGAATTGCGATCCCGTGAACTGAAACGCTTTCAGATAATCGTTCGGTCCCCAAAGATAGATTACGGAACCATAATTTGGACTATTCCAATAGACTGGCGAACTGAAAAATGGACCTGTGGTCGCCGTAAACTCCTGCACGTCGTTGTCGGTACTTGAACTGTAGTGGCCCATATTGGTGGAGTTCACTACTCGAAGAACCGAGTCCTTGCCTTGCCCTACCAGGAGCGACGTGCCCGGCATCAGCATCGGACCGCCAGTTCCTATATCAGAATTATTTGTGTCCAGAGTCGCCTGATTGGAGGGAGAGAAATAATCCGCCACACTGAGGTTCGGCCCACTAAATCTCAAGAACGCGTCACCATAATCCACGCCTGAGACGTTCGCCGTGAAGTCACCGTTTCCGGTCATGGTATAGACGTTCCCGGACGAGTCCGCAACCAGCCCCTGGCCGGAGGACCAAATACCACCACCAGTTCCATTTGGTGTGACGTTGAATATTGTTTCCTGCTGTAAGGTGCTGGCGTTGTAGCTCATAACCCACCCATGCCAGACACCAATGTCCCCAACCGAACCAAAAGCGATATAGAGCGTTCCATTTACAAGAAGCAGGGAGACGCGCTGATTGAGATAGGTTGGATCGAAAACGATGACCCCACCCTGGCTGGCCGCGCCTGTCCCGTTGACCTGCCCAGTGATCTCCGTTGGACCTCCAAGTTGTTCTGCTCCAGTGGTGAGACTCAATGCGTGGAGAAAGTAATGGTAAGTGCTATTGCTGGTATTCTTCGTTCTCGCGACAACGTAAATGATCCCCGCGCCAGAATCTATCACCGGCGTCGCGGTGATACCAATCTCCGGACTTATATCGTAATAAGGACAATCACCGGGATTGGTATCCTGGGTGATGATGCAGATATCCTGCATCGGAACACTTGTACCCAAATTCACCTGCCACAGTGGAGCCGGCGTATTCACGTTGTCGGCATCGAACGCGTATACGCTGTTGTGCTGAGTGGCAACATACACCACATTGTGGGTTGCTCCCTGAACGGTAAGTCCCGGAACATACAATGGCTGGGCAAAGATAAAACCGTCGACGGTGCGAGAAAATAACTTGCCGAAACTGTTTTTGTTTACGTTCGAAGTGTTCAGAACAGTCTCGTTGATATTCTGCCCGGTGCGCGCATTGTCATTGTGCTGGGTGAGAACTGACACCTGCCCGACCGCGAGGATCTGGTAGAAAAAGGTCACGACTAGCAGGCCTAGCTTGATCGTTCGCATCATCTCGCGTCTCATCTTTCTTCTTTCCAGGGCGGAGCTTTCTTGCTCTCGCAAACAATCCCTTGTGTTCGTTTGTTCGACTTTGCGATTACCACAGGGCCGGGGGGATTGAGTCGGGGTGTCTTGATTTTGAGCTTCTTTTCTTCCAGGTCACAGCTCCGATACCTTGAAATCGATTGAGCGAACCTGGGTTCAGGCAGATGAAGAGCCGCGGTGGAGTGCGGCTTCAGCGATGTGCGTCTAAAAAGGAGGCTCCGGACCTTGAGAGGCTCTTGGACGAGCTGAGGGAGGGTTCGACAGGTCCACTAACGTTAAGCGAGTCTATTTTGTTTAGCGATATTCACAGCGGTGCTGAGACTCTGATCCACGCGGCCTTAACAGAATCCGGCCGGATGCTTCTAAATCATGCGCTCACGCCCGCAGTCGGGTTATAGACATCTTCTCCAGGACTATGCATGCTTGCGCCTAGCTCCCGGCGGTACCACGTTACTGTCGCCTCAAGACCCTCTCGCAGGGCGGTTTTTGGCTGGTATCCCAGCCGATCCGACAAGAACGTTGTGTTAGCTGTACGTTCCTGCTCAAAGGGACGATCTGGAAGCGCGCCATATGCGGGCATGATGCCGCCCCCCATGATCTCCGAAATCTGATCTACGATCCCGCGAACAGACACGAGGGAACCCGATCCAACATCGAATGCGCAACCCTCTATCCCAGCGATGACCGCCGCTCTCAACAAACCCTCGACGACATCGTCAATATAGATCCAGTCCGCTAGCCGTCGACCGCTACTGAGTTTCGGAGCCTCCCCGCGAAGCAGTCGACGAATCACAAACGGAACCAACTTGTGCACATCCCTCTGCGCAGGACCATAGGTCATAAAGATGCGAGGCATGACAACGGGCGCCTGAAACAGCTGGTGGAACATGCGACCGTAGATGCTGCTGGCCCACTTGGCTGCTGTATAAGGAGAGCACGGAAACGTGTTGCCGTCAGAGCTCTGTGGCTCCTCCGAGGAGCCCGCCAAAACAATGCGTTGACATCCCGCCTCGGTCACCGCTGTCAAAAGGTGAACTGTGCTGGCAAGATTGTCGTAGAAGGTTGGTAGGACTACCTGCAATTCCCGAGCGCCGGTCACATGGCTGGCGAGATGAAACACGATCTGAGGCTGCACATCACTAACCAATCGGTGCACCGCAGAAGTGTCTCGCAGATCGGCCTGCCACCAATGAAGATGGTCGCTGTGCGAGGCATAAGCCTGACGAGAAACGGCATGTACGTGAGCCCGACAACTCAATAGCCGTTGACAGAGATGCCTGCCAATGAAGCCAGTGGCCCCCGTCACCAGGACCGAAGTGCCCGCGATTCCATCTGCCAGGTCCATTACTTTCACCAAAATAGGGTCGGGTCACACAAAAGGTGCTGAACCGCTGATCCCAGGCCAGCGGGTGGACACTCAGAATCGGGTTTCGCCGGAGTTCGTGCGCAAACAAGCCAAGCGAGCTGGGTTTGAGTATGGACCGGCAACCGCTCGACGCGCTTCGCAGTGCCCTTTGTACGTTCAGTCCTCGCTAGACCTAGTCCCTACTCTGCGCGAGCGATGACGTTTGCGGAAAGCGCCGGAACCCGTTCGGGCCGGCCTCCTTGGTCCTGACGTCTATTGTCCTCGGCCAAGGGCGGCAAGGTCGCCGGAGATGATACCCGGAAGCCGCTCGCGTAGCGGGTTCTCCAATCTCGCCTTCCTTTGTTCAAAGGCTCCAAGCCTGCGTACAGACAGGGCCAATATCCTTTCAAATAAGGATCGCCTTCGTGTACTTCCTCAAGCAATTCTTGTAGCGGCTCCCAACCCAGGTCGCAAGCGACCTGGGTTCGAACATCTAAATCGATCCCCGATACGAATAGGTATCCACCCGGCCTCACTACGCGAGCGATGTTGCGCAAGCATTTCTCCGCCTCCGACGGCACCATGTGGCAAATAAAGTTGTTCGCTACGACTATGTCCTGCGATCCCACCATGTCAAGAAGGTCCGGATCCCCAGCGTCTCCAACGTGCCAGTGAATCACCTCTTTGATCCAGGGTCTGACTTCGACTGTGTTGTCGTTTCTTTGAAACAACTCCTCCATCTCAGCTGGGGTCATCCCCTCAAAAATCTGCGTGCCCGCTAGTTGGGACTCTGTGAGCGAGTAGACTCCGGCTCGCGCGAATTCCACCGCCTGCCTGGAAATATCCATCGCATTCAGTGTGAGCTTAAGATCAGGGCGCGCAGACCGTATTCTCCAGGCCACCGAATAGGCTTCCGCGCCGGTACTGCATCCCATCACCGCCACGTTCAATGGATTGCCCTTGTCTATCCGATCCACGAGGCGTCGAATTAGTTCCAATTCGGGCCGATTTCGAAGAAAGCACGTGCTAAACGCTTGTTCCCTATCCGCGTGGATGCACGCCAGCTTGTGCAAGCACTCGCCATATAAGCGGATTGGCCCGAAGGCTCTGAAAGATGCAGGAAGAATATTCCACACTTTTTGGTTCTGTCTCAGGTAAGCGCTGACCGGCGATTTTCCACCGATTCTCAGGCGGGCCAATCGACTCATCCGGGAGCTGCCATCCACTTCGTACTTGGAATCATGACCAACTACGTCTGGGTTCCATTTCGTAGCTGTATCATTGCCGCGGAACCAGCGAGGCTTCGAAAATCCCAGCAGCGTCATCTTCCCCGAGTAGCAATATTCCACCTTGGGCGGAACCTCGACCAGGTTCCCCGCGCTGACGTCTACCCCAAGACCGTTTATGGTGAAATGACCGCTTCCGGCCAGCACGTAATAGGTCCGTGTGATCTTCTTGCTGATCATGAAGAAATCATGGCCTTTCTCCACTTCGATGTAATAAACCTCGAGGTCCTTCTGATTCAAAGGTCCGAATGTGTAACCTAACAGCCCTTTGCCCGTAAATGAAACGGACGTTGGCAGCGAATACTTGTAAGACATCCTCTTGATCTCCATGAACGTTCTGGCCAAAGGCCACCCGTCGCATATTAGGTACACACGTAAAAGAAAACAATCATTTGCCGCGAGGGTGCAAACCGCACTCAGCCTCAGGACAACTCATATCTGCGGGTAGCTTCCTATTTAGGCCTGGATTTCAAGAAGGAGTTGCCGGCCAGCCTCGGCTTCGAATGCCTCAGATTCGACCAGACTCCCATGAGGGGGCATCGTTTCACGATGCCTTATCACTTCTTTACTGCACAATACTGGACTTCTCTTTGAGATTCCCGTTACGCATTGTCCCTCCACGATGTTCTCTGTCTCGCCTCAGCCTCGCCAAAGCCGCCCTCGGCCTCAGTGCGACTCTGCATAAGGTTGCCAATATCCCGATTGCCAAGCCACACCTGCTGAACCCTACACCCGCCTGAGTTAACTCTCTCCGATGGTAGTTCCAAAAGGCCCTCTCGCGGCCCAGGAATATGTTCTCGCCTAAAAATGCGTAGTATTCCGATAAATGCCTGTTCAGACGGTTCTGACACTCTACGGGGTTTAAATAGTCCGATGCGTGCCTGGCCAGAACTTGCAGCATACCAGCGAAGTTGGTCCCCAGATCTTCGGAAGCGGTGCTCAACGAAAGCGGGCGGACCCTGGTAAAGGTAAGAACCTGCTGAACAAAGCCAAAATCAGCAGTGTTCAGAAGGGCAAAACAAACCTCCGTATCGGCATGAATATTCGCCTCGTTATAGAAAGGATCACGGCTCCTCACCAGATCGGCACGATATAGGACGGCATTTGCAGATCCGAACACATACAGCCCATCGAGAAGGTGGCGGCGGCAAATCTCTCGACCCGGAACAAAAGTGCTCGGATAGGGTAGACCGGTCCACGCGACTTGTTCACCCGCTAGAGCATAAGCCCCCACGATTCCAATCGAGGGGTATCGCTCGGCGACAGCAACCATCTCTTCCAGACAATTTGGAAAGATCCAGTCATCCCCAAAAACGACTTTGCAATATTTGCTCGAGGGAGAAATCTGGCGCAATGCGAAATTATGATTCGCGATGGCCTCCAGACGCTCGTCGTTTCGATGAACTCGAACTCGATGATCTTTTGCTGCATATCGAAGGGCGACCTCGAGTGAGCCATCCGTGCTGCAGTTATCGACGACAGTGTACTCCCAGTTTTGATAGGTCTGGCGGAGTATGCTCTCTATGCACTCTGCGAGATAACCTGCCTCATTGTATACGGGAGTCACGACGCTAACTAAAGGTTGCGTAACAGTATTCATGCGTTACTCTGCAGAGCTTGGACCAACGTTTGCCAGACCAGACTTGCGCGTATGGCCCCGTTCAGTACCTCCGCCTTGATTGACGGCGTACAGACGCACGTTTTTCGAAACGAAGACGTCATCGAATTGTGCCTTCAATGCCTTGGAGTATGAAACGTGAATCTCCTGAAATCCTGACTTCACGGCCTGAACATTCTTCGTAAGCGTGTCGAATGCATTCTTGAGAACCTCGACGTCGAAGCTTTCGATAGGCAGACAATACTGACCATGGCCGGCCCTACGCATGAGATTGTCGATCTTGCGCCCGTAGCTAAGGGCGATCACAGGCTTTCTTAGTAGATGAGAGAAGATCACCCCGTGAAACTTCGAGGTAATCACGAAATCTACTCCGGACATCTCGGCGAGCAGGTCCCTTACCGTCTCGCTCGGCACCACAAACATTTCGCTGAGGTCCCGAGAAAGCCTGGCTTCCAGCCGTTCCTTCAGATCTTCCAACGCATACACGTCGACGCTTGCTTCGCCGGAGAAAAACTTAAGTTTGACGTTGCGTCGCAAGAGCCAGGAGCTAAATTCGGTCAAGTTGTCGAGATAACGCGAATAGGCAGATACATCTTGTCTGGGCCAGATTCGAGGATCACAATAGCCGATCGGGTTAATTCCCACCACAACTTCGGATGTGGAACGGCGAATGGTTCTGCAACTTGCAAACTCAAGAGCGTAAACCGAGTCTGGAAAGACCTTGGTTTTGGTTCTGACGCCAAGCTGCTGAACGAGAGCCTGTGACTCGACGTCCCGGAGAGAAACGTAGTCCGCAAGATCCACTGAGAGTTTAACGAATGCCTTCCCTAATCTGCTGTCTAGGGGACCAGCACCGACGTTGAGGAATAATAGCCGTCTGTTCGCAAGCTTCGTAAGAAGCGCAAACTTAAACACGTTGTAAGGATGCGACCAGGGCCCCTGCCACAGCTCGCTTAGCTGGCCTCCACCAGCGATGATCAGGCTGTCGAGAGATCTGATGGCTTTAAACGACCTCCCGAGGTGTATCGATTCCCGCACCAGATTGCGGGTCCACAGAGCGACCGGAGAAACGATGGGAATCTTCTTTAACAACAACTTGAGCCGAGGCACAGGATTGCTGCCGTCCAACGTTGCCTCTTCGGCTCTGTCGAGACCAGGGTGCCAGTGCGTGATTGAGTAGCATTCAATATTGTGCCGCGTCCGAGTGTCATTGGGATTCAGCGAAAAGCCCACGAACTCGACTTCTGGGAGACGCCTCTTGATGTTGGCCATCAGAGCATCCTGAGTGGCGGCGTCGCCTAAGTTGCCGTAGCCCATATGGCCAAGAAGGCCGATCTTCATCTTGTACCACCCTCGGTGAGATCGAAGTCTCGCATAGTTACCTTCGCTTGGAAATTCACGATCCGCTTCTGTTCAAAGCATTCTTGCACGAGGGAACGCAAGTGAGCTCAGGGGCTTATTGGCAATTCTGGCGGGGATCCTTACTTCTAAGCTAACTCCTCCTTGACAGTGGAAGGGCCTCTTAACCCGCGGAAGAGGTCCAGGTAAAGCGCTTTCTGACCAGTCACAAACAAAAGCATCCCGATAAATGTGACCAGAAGAACGGTTGTTTCTAACAGAAGCCCGGGCAAAGGGGCCAAAGACCGGCTGTATAACACTTGAACTCCGTAGGCTACCCCTCCGGCCACGATACTGGAGGCGACCGGCCGCCCCACCGTCAGGAAAATATCGCGGATAGAGATCACGGTGCCACGTACAGACCAGGCAATGATTGGAACCACCCAAAGCGTCATCACCGCCGAGTATGCGAACGCCACGCCGCGGGGCCCGTGAGGCAATCCCAGAAAATAACTGGCAATCATGGTGGGCGCCATGACCATCGCCATCTTCAAGCTTCTTCCAACCAGCCCCAGCGAACACATCAACCAGAATAGAGGGTTGATAAGCGCAAAGACCAACATCGTCGGGGCCAAGAGGCGGAAAATTGGCGCTGCCGCGACCCACTTAGGTCCGAGTAAGACGGGGATCAACTCGTTCGCGAAGAGAGCACAGCCGACTGTGATAGGTAAAGTGAGCCCCAGTAAAACGGAATACCCCTTGAGAAAATAGCTTTTAAGGCGCATCGGTTCATTCTGCAATCGAGACAGAGCCGAGAACGCCACCTCACCCGCCGCAGAGTTGAGATTATCTGTCGGAATATTGATGAGCTGGTAAGCCCTTCCGTAGATACCCAGCGCATCGACACCCCAGAACCGGCCTAACAAGACTTTTTCAGAGTTGGAGGATATGTACGAGATCAGGCTATTTAGCGTGATCGTACCCCCGAAACGCATCATAGAGCGAATTCCTGTGTTTCTATGCGGACCCCGTGGTACCCAGGACGTGGTCAGCCAGAAGCCTGCGGTGCTAACCAGTGGGACAGTAACCGTCATCGCTACAAGAGCCCAATAGCCGTAACCAGCGCGCGCTCCACCGATCGAAATCACGGTGCCGATAATCAAGGCGACCGTGTTTATAACGGCCATCGCGGTAAAACGCATTTCCCGCTGCAGAAGCGCGGAGTGTTGCACTCCGGCAGCATTGAAAATAAAGCCAAGCGCCAGGACGGCCGTGATTCCTAACAGTCTGCGTTCGTGATAGAAGGCCGCAATGAACGGAGCCAGAGCAACGACAAGAACTGCGAGGATTGTGCCTACCAGCAGGTTGATCCAGAACAAGGTCGAACTTTGTTCCTCCGTGACGTTCGTCCGCTGAATCGCGGCAGACGAAAGTCCGAAGTCTCGAAAGAGCGTCAGCACACCTGTGAAAGCCGTGACCATGCCCACTAATCCAAAATCCTTCGGCGTCAAAAGCCGTGCCAGGACCATGAGAGAACCGAGACGAAGTACAAAGTTCACGCCTTGGGCGCCAAGCCTTGCCACACCGCCCCGGATCGTTTTCTCTTTCAGATTCTTCATTGAGCCTTTACGGTGCACCCGGATTGCCACCGTCTGTACACTCGCGTATTTCAGTTCACATTACTAGCTTGCGGCAATAGAAAGCTTCGGCATAGCCGCTGGGGGCGTTGCACTCCATCCCCCGTAGCCGCATGAGAGAAAGAAATGTCTCCGGCTGAAACCACCGTTTGGAGCGCTGCGACTGAAAGGCTTCGACGATATACGCGACTTTCTTCTGGCACACCTCCATATCAAGCGGTACAAATACGCTGGGTTGTCCCATGTCACCGTCATATTTGGGAATCTCATACTCCAGGATCAAATGGTCCCGAAAAGTATTCCAGGTCAATTCCGCGATGAGACGGTGATCTTGATGAGCATCCTTTCGGTTGTGCGTAAAAATGAGGTCCGGGGATACTTTCTGCTTCAACTCTTCGAACGTCGCCTTCACGTCTGCTCCTACAAATGGCATGAAACCATCCGGAAAGCTCTTCAGAAAGGGGCCCTTCAGCTGCGCGGGAGAAACGAACAATTCGGCGGCGCGTTTCGCCTCGGCCTCTCGAACACCCAGTGCGCTGAACACTACCCAGTGAAAGTTGCAACCCGCGCATTGCTCGGCCAACCGGAGAATGGTGCCACCACAACCAATCTCGATGTCATCCGAATGACAGCCCAGACAAAGAACTTGCAGCGCCTCCCTCTTCGCGGAATCCAGGCTCAGATGCATCATACGGCGGCCGACACCACTTCCAGGCGATTCGAAACCACGTCGGCACGGGTCCAGACCTTCCATGGAGCCACGTCCTGATTCAACTCTTCCAGCCGCTGTTTGTCTTTGAAAGTGTCCATGCACTGCCAGAAACCGTCGTACTTGTACGCCAACAACGCCTGCTTGTCGATCAGCCGTTGAAAGGGTTCACGCACCAGTTCCTCACCGGGCTGCATATAACGAAAAATCTCGTTGCGCATGACGAAGAAGCCACCGTTGATCCACATGTCAGTGCGGGTCAGCGGGCAAATCTCCTTAACCATTCCCCCGGATCCTGTGTGGACAATGTCAAAACTTCCGGTCGGCTGGACCAGTAGTAATGACGCAATGGCCTTGCTCCGCTGGAATACCTCGACCATTGCGGTAAGAGGGACGTCGCTCAGTCCGTCTCCATAGTTCGCTAGGAACATTTCTTCGCCCTGCACATACGGTTCTATGGCCTTGAACCGTTGGCCGATGTTGGCATTTGCGCCCGTCTCTACGAAGGTGATGGTCCAGTCATCGATGTCGCGGTTCAGAAACTGGACGTTCTTCCCGCCCTGCGACCAGACAAAATTGTTGGAGATAGCCTCATCATAGTGAAGGAAGTAATCCTTGATGCAGTTCCCCTTGTATCCGAGACACAATATGAAGTCCTTGTGACCGAAATGGGCGTAGTACTTCATGAGATGCCACAAAATTGGTCGCGTCCCAATTTGCACCATCGGTTTGGGGACATCATCGGCGTAGCCTCTGAGCCTCATTCCGGTCCCTCCACAAAACAGAACCACTTTCATCGCAATCCTCCGCTCAATAGACCATGACTTGTGGAATTGGAACAACAAACCTGCCGCCCCAGTCCCGGATGAACTGCAACTGCTGCATAATTTCGTCTTTTAGATTCCAGGGCATAATCACGACAAAATCCGGCTTGGTCTCGCGTATTTTGTCCGGATGATAGATCGGAATTCGGCTGCCGGGCAGGAATCGCCCTTGCTTGTACGGGCTGCGATCCACCGTGTATTCGATGAGATCCTTACCGATACCGCAGTAATGCAAAAGCGTCGCGCTCTTGCCCGGCGCGCCATAGCCGGCTACTTTCTTGCCTTGCATGGCTGCAGAGAGTAGGAACTCCAGAAGTGCGAACTTTGTTTCCTTCACTTGTTGTGCGAAGTGAGAGTAACCTTCCACCTGATCGAGGCCGGCTCGAGCTTCGTCCGCGAGCACCTTGCGCACATTCGGCTCGTTCGGATGTGTCTCGCTCGCAGCTCTGCATGCAAAGACCCGGAGCGATCCACCGTGTGATTTCAATTCTTCTACGTCGAATACTCTCAGCCCGTGCGCCTCCATGATCTTGATGGTGCTGAGCAACGAGAAGTAGGAAAAGTGCTCGTGGTAGATCGTATCGAATTCGTGCAGCTGGATCAGTTGCAGCAGGTGGGGAAATTCAAGCGTCAGTACCCCTTCGGGCTTCAGTAGCACTTCAAGCCCCTCGATAAAGTCGTTCAAATCCGGAACCTGTGCCAATACGTTGTTGCCAAGCACCAGGTCAGCACTCCTACCTTCGGCCACAAGTTCGTCAGCCAGCTTCCTTCCGAAGAAGCGCACCAGGGTAGGAACACTCTTTTCGACCGCAACCTTGGCGACGTTCGCCGCCGGCTCGATCCCTAGCACCGGCACATCACGCTTGACGAAATACTGCAGCAGATAGCCATCGTTGCTGGCCACCTCTACCACAAAGCTATCGCGGTCCAAGCCGAACCGAGTTTTCATAGCTTCACAGTACTTATCGCAATGTTTGAGCCAGGAATCGGAAAACGAGGAAAAGTAGGGATAATCGCTAAATATTTCCTCCGGAGTTTCAAATTCCTCCAGCTGCACCAGCCAGCACTGTTCGCAAACGAATACATGGAGCGGATAGTAGCTTTCCCCGCGATTGAGGTCAGTGGCCGCAGGGTAGGTCTCGCACAGTGGTGACATTCCCAGGTCGATGAAAGTCCTCCGCAGAGTACTTCCGCAAAAGCGGCAAGCCTTCGCTGCCGCCATCTGCTGAGTTTCGAAATAAGGCATTGTCGTCGTCATGGGTCTCTTTCAGGATGAGATCAGGTCAGCAAGCAAAGGGGTCTCAATGTGCTGGTGGCACCACCGCAGGGAGCTGTCGAGTTGCCTACCGTTCTGTAGGCGCTGTATTTGGCTAAGCCGCACGTAGCGGCCACGTTCCAGGTCTTGGGCCGTGAGCCTCACGGCCCGATACGCGTCGTAGAGTTCCTGAGCCCCTTGCCGGGCTGTCCACTGGGGACGGAAGTTGGGCAGCACGCGCATAATCTTTTCGCAGGTCACGCGATAACAGCGCTTGTCGGGGCCGCCGCCTGCAGCATACTCCACCCGGCATCCTGGCACGATTTCAGAGACAATCTCTGCCAGTTCGCGGATCCGATAGTTTTCCTCAGTGCGGCCAACATTGAAAGTTTCGTTGTGAATCTGATCGCGCGGCGCTTCGAGCACCGCCACAACCCCAGCGATGATGTCGCGAATATGTGTGATCGGACGCCAAGGTGTGCCGTCGCTTTTGATAAGAATGCTACCGGTTGTGTAGGCTGACGCCACCAGGTCGTTCAGAACGATGTCAAGGCGCAGCCGGGGAGATGCTCCGTAAGCGGTCGCGTTTCTCATGTAAGTGGGGCTGAAGCTCTCATCTGCCAGGAGTCTGATGTCGCGCTCGACAAGAACTTTCGAGTGCCCATACGGAGTGACCGGGTTGAGCGATGCGCCTTCATCCAGGAAGTCGTCACCCGCCGCACCGTAAGTGCTGCATGAGGAGGAGAATACGAAGCGCGTCACACCGGCTTCTTTCGCAAGTCTGGCCAGCGCCACTGATGCGATGTGGTTAATGTCATAGGTGAGTTGTGAGTCGAGGTTTCCCAATGGATCATTCGAGAGTGCAGCCAGATGCACGACCGCGTCGAAGCCTTCCAGGTCTTCCCGGGTGAGATCACGGAGGTCTTTGCGCAACTCGGGAATTGCCGAGGGGGCTTCGCCGAAGTCGCAGCCGGCAAAGAGATCGGTATCGAGGCCGCTCACTTCGTGGCCTGCCGCACGTAAGATTGGACCCGCCACGGCGCCGATATAACCGTTGTGGCCAGTCAGCAGAACTTTCATATGGCTCCTGTCGAAAGCTTGGTAGTTGTGTACGCGAAGGTGCTCTGTTCAAGGCAAACGATGCATCTCTTCACCGAGGTAGTGGCCCTGCGAGCTGCCCAGGTACGAGAAATAGGTAGAGAGTGTACGAATGAGTGAAGAACAAACCGCGAAATCGGAAATCCATACTCACACAGATGCTGCATACTCGCAAGACGTCCGTCAGTCACTGGCGAGTAACCTGCGACCCGTTACCCACGGCCAAATCCGACGAATCTGACTGCCGCGGTGTTAGTGATCCTTGACTCGCCGAGGCCTCGAGATGAAAGGGACAGTCTTGCTCTCGCTCTATGACACTGCAGACAGCAGTCCACCATCGCGCAACAGTTCAGCCGCGTTATTGATCGTTTCGAATGGCAAACCGGACCGTTCTGCAATATCCAGCAGTGTATTGTCTCCATCCGAGAAATTCAGGACCCACAGCCGTGCGTTGATCTCTGTTCCGATCGACTCACCGCCAGTGGATCGATAAAGGTTTCGCTTTCCTAATTGAGGCTCGCAATATGGGCTCAAATTACGATAAAGCCGGTTGTTCTCCAATACATCCGCAATAGCGGCGCAGACTCGAAGCGACCTTGCCAACTGAGCCGGATGTATAAAATCGAGATTGTCTGCCGAGGTGTGGTACTCAGGAAACGTTCCCCATACGCTTCGCATGAGACAACCAACAGCAAGGTTGAAACCGGGTGAGCAATATTGCCGCTCATCATAACCGTAAGGCGAGAAATCCACAATCTCTGACCCTTCGCCACAGTGCCTGAGGACGTGAGCCGCAGCGCGGTCCACCTCAGTATCTCCGCGACGGCTCTTCTTATAGTGGAAACCACCCTTGTCCCCAATTCCCGTTAGAACCAACCCGTGGCGGATGCGGTCAACCTTCTCCTGGTTTCGTGCGAGCCAGGTGATGGCGCCGATCGTCCCGGGAATAAACACAAATCGGAAGGAGTAGTGACGCGCCTGCCTGGATAGCAGGTCCGCGAGGAAGGTGGCAACGACCAGCCCCGAAAGATTGTCGTTGGCCAGCGAGGGATGGCACGCGTGGGACGAGATCAATATCTCTTCACTCGATTTCCCCGGCAGGTAGTACTCACCATAGGTTAAGGAGCCATCTTCGAGCGACGTGTCGATACAGACCTCGTAGTCACGGTCTTCCAGTGTCTGGAGTTGTTTATGGGGCAGGCAGAACCCCCAGTTATCCTGATAGTAGGACGTCCGGTAGGGGATCCAGTCCGGATGACTTGGCAGAGAGAACAGATGCGATCTCAGTTCGCTCAGTGGCATAGTGCAATGAACTGGCACACTGTAGTTCATTACGTGCAGATTATTGCGCTGAAAATCTACCACGCGCGGCCCACCGGGGACTCTTATATAAGCGTCCCGAATATTCCATTCCCTTGGAACCGCCCAGTCGAAAACGGAGGTCCCGCTGGGGACTTCGAAGGTCTGGATCGGAATGTGCCGCTTAATCAGGTCAAGCGTTTGCCGAATCCCGTTACCGGTAATGCTCCGGCAAATCGGGTACAACTCAGTGGCGAAACCATACAACTGCTGACCGAGTCGCACCTGACCTTCTGCTTCAAACTCTTTTAATACACTAGCTGGCATTCGAAATCCGGATAGGTGGAGTCGCGTTCGGAAATTATTACTGGTTGCGCCGGCCAGGCAATCTGGAAAGCGGGATCATTCCAGCGCACCCCACGAGCCGAACCGGCGTGGTAAAACTCCGACATCTGGTAGAACACCTCGGTGTCGTCTTCGAGCGTCAGAAAACCGTGTGCGTACCCTTCCGGGACATAGATCATGTCGTGGTTTGCGGCCGTCAAGGTCACCCCGACCCACTCCTTAAATGTTGGCGACTCTTCGCGCAGATCGATTACGACATCGTAAATTGCGCCTTTAGTGCAGCGCACTACCTTTGCCTCCGCGTAAGGACTCACCTGATAATGCATTCCCCGCATCGTACCTTTTCTTGGGTTGAAAGAAATGTTGCATTGCACCAAGTTAGGATTTAGTCCTCGCTGCACGAATTCCTGTTGGCACCAGGAGCGGGCAAAAAAACCGCGTTCGTCCGCTCTGGGCTCGATGTGAATCTCGAAAGCGCCGCTGAGCTTTGTTTCCTGAAGTATCATAGATCACCTATAACTCCCGACTAAGTATTAGTACACTGCCGTTGTTAAGTTCAGGTTGACGTCACTCACTACCAAACAACAATCAGGCCTGCCGCACTCCTGTCTCATAACGGCTCCCCCTGGCAAGAGTCGCCTCAGCCTTTGCCAACCATCTCTGTCCGAAGGAACTGCGGCAAATAATCACCCCTAATAGGCACCCCAGGGTGTTTGTGATTAGATCCGTTAGGTCAGAACTGCGCGTCGGGAGAAATACTTGCAGCAGTTCAATAGCAAGACTCGTGAAGAACCCAACAATGACCGTTGTCATTCCTGGGTGCTCGATCGCTGGCGTCAACGAAAGGTAAGCAAAGACACAAACGCCAAAAGGAATGAACCCTGCAATATTCACCCCGACATCCTGCCAATAGCCCCAGGTCGGGTGATATGCCTTCCATGGCGCGAGCAAAAACCGTGGGTGCAGGATGAAATAGTGCTTTGGAATGGTAAGGTCAGTTGCGGAGTCTAGCCTATTGTGCGCCACGCTCCCGCGATGTTCATCAAACAGATACAGCGCAGATGCATCCCTTTTCGCTTCGGGTATGGGTCCCCGCTTTGCTAGCCAACCTGGGTAATCTGCGGCAATTTGCGAGGCCGTTCGTTCGTGTTGATAAATTGCCAGACCCAGGATCTTACCTGTCCAGCTATCATTGATTACCGTGGAGTTGCCAAGCACGACCCGCCCGGTTAGGTCGTTCCACACTCCCCGGATGTGAAACGCCTCGGCCAGGGCTCCATTTATATAAATGGCCGTTTTTCCCTCATCCAAGGTGACTGCCACCACCACCGGCTTGTTCTGCTGGAACACGCGCTCAACGTAGAAGAGATCCGTCCGGGAAACACCCTGCGGGTCCACGTTATTCTGGCGGATGGCGAGAGCATCTCCCCTTTGATGCAACGAGAACGGCTCTCCCGGATGAGCGGATCCATCGAAGGAAAGAATTGTGCCGCTGCCTTCACTGCGGTCGGGCGCCAACCAGATTTCGATCGTGCCTGAAGCGTTGGTGCCGCCGCTCCCTTTGATAGTGCCGGAAGTGATCGCACCGCCGTGACGCCGAAACTCTAGGCCGTCCCCACTCTCGAGCCACCTCACCTGGTTGGGGGAAACATGGAACGGCCACAACCCGGCCGTCAATGTAATTCCCAGCACACAGAGGCAAACCCCTCCTATCAATCTCTTATAGGCTGAACGATGCTCTTGATCCATTGCGGCCCCATGTTCGGAAGCAAACCGATCTCCAACCACGTGCCGAAGTCACCACGCAGTGCGGCATCGCACCCGGCCAAAGATCGCGACCGGTGGAGTGGACACCCAACGAGCTATTAATGGTAGCCATTTTCTCCGGGTCCACTCAGGGCGTAGATGGAGTCCCGTTCCGCCGCCAGCGACTGGTCATACCGCTCCTCCGGTTCGTAGACGACCACGTCGCTGCCCTTATTTGAAAAGTTGAAGGGAACGCACAATAGCTTCTTCAAACGCATGCGCAACGCTTCGCGACGTTCCGGCGGCACGAAGAACAGCATAAAACCGCCGCTCCCGGCGCCCAGTAGCTTTCCCCCAAGAGCGCCGGCACTGAGCCCTGCTTCATAGATTTCGTCGATATTGGCGTTTGATATTTTCTGCGTGAGTGTCTTCTTGATCAGCCAGTTTTCGTGAAGCAAGCGGCCAAATTCGTGGATCGGCCGATTGGGGTTTACAACAATATCCTCTGCCTCATCGACTAACTGAAGCATCGTGTCCAGTTCGTTCTTCCTGTGCGGCGTCATCTTCAGTTGCTCCTGGGCAATCTCCGAGGCGATCCGAGAAAATCCGGTGAAGTAAAGGGCCAGGTGTTGCTCCAATTCTGCCA
Organism: uncultured Acidobacteriaceae bacterium; assembly: GCA_963788515.1. Taxonomy (GTDB): domain Bacteria; phylum Acidobacteriota; class Terriglobia; order Terriglobales; family Acidobacteriaceae; genus PALSA-350. The sequence goes on along the minus strand of CAWBGZ010000008.1, from coordinate 81,710 downwards.
ACCTATTTTGTGAAGCTAGAATCCGCTTTACGTCGATAGAGCCATCTGTGCAGAAATTAATACGGTTGAAGCCTCCGTACGCGGCACTCACTTGGTCTTGCGCGCCGACTGCTTCTCGGAGCAATTCCTGCTCCACGTATATGGCCTCCGAGGCAAGCGCGCGTTTATCCCGCATCTGATTCTTAAGCGCGTAGAGCGCGAGGAGGAGCCCCACCGTAAACGCGGAACTGGTGCCTAGGCCGGTACGAGCAGGCAAATCCGCCACGTGGTGAATCTCAACTCCCTCCTCGATTCCGAGGAATTGCAGACACGCACGCACGGATGGGTGTTGAATGACGTCGTTCCTGCTAACGTTCTCGACTGTTGAATAGGAGATACGGCTGTGGTACTCGAAGAAGGGTGGCAGCCGCCGACAAGTGATATAGCAGCACTTGTTGATGGTGGTCGCGAGTACGGAGCCACCGTACGTCCGGTACCAAACAGGATAATCAGTACCGCCTCCGAAGAATGAAACGCGAAGCGGCGTGCTGGTTATTACCATATGCGTGACCCTGCCTCTGATTGAAAGTCAAGAACTCTTGGGAAAGGAAAGACTCTATTGGAGAATTGCTACTTTTTTGAAGGGGACTTCGATCGGTCGCCCCGCGCCAGCAGTTGAGCGTACACATGACACGTCTTATCACTCACTGCATCCCAGGAATTGCGGGTGCGTGCGAAGGCCCTGATCTGGGCCCGCCGGTGATCAAGGCTCTTAAACAGCTCGCTCTCAAAATATATCTCTAGTGCTCTGGCCAGGTCGGTTGCATCGCATGTGCGGCAGGTGTAGCCTGTCTCGCCTTCGATGATGTCGTCACGGAGAGACCCAACTTCCGTTGCGATTACAGGCAGGCCAAAACTATAGGCCAAGAACAGAACACCGCTCTGTGACACTTCCGTATACGGCAACACTACGACGTCGGCGGCCTTGAAATATATTTCGGTCTCTTCGTCCGCAATGTACTTTATTTGTTGAATGACCCGTTCGCCAACACCCGATCCCTCGATCGTCTGTTGAATCTCTCGCCAGTATTGCATCGACTGTTGTTTCGGCTCGCCGGCGATGATCAGCCTATAACCCCGATCGCGGAGCGCGATCTGTTTGAATGCTGCTACCAGGTAGCCAAGGCCCTTGTAAGGGCGGATGTTACCAAAAAAGAGAACCGTCTTTTCTGAATCGCTAACCCCTACCGTTCGTTTGGCCTGCGCGGGAGTGAGTTCCGTGTCCGGTACGGAGTTGTTGATACCGAAAGGAATGACACTGACGGCCCCTTCGCTAACACCGAACCCACGAAGCACTTCATGTTTCATTTTTTCGGTATGCACAAAAATGTGGTCGACGAGGCGATATTGAGCTTTCAGCGACAGTCTATTAAGTACCGACTCGTTGCCGTCTCTGTCTGCGGCATTCACATTATGAGCGGTAAACACGATCCTCTTACCCAGGCCCTTGTAGTACAGCATGAGGAGAGTTCGATCAAATAGTTGAAACTTATAATTCCAAAGGATATGGAAAACTCTTGGCCTTGCTGTAGCCGCGTAGCGAATGAGCCGCCAGTAGAACACCAGGAGCCGTAGGACTTTTGTCCCGATTCCAACCGTCTGTCGCTCGTCTGCATGCATTCTGAGAAACTTCAGCTTCGAGATCGCATGCATCTCAGGACTATCGAGTTCCCTGCTGCCAATCACATCCAGTGATACGCCCTTGGATGCCAGCGCCATACTCAGTCCGAATGCGTACGGCCTATCTATGCCTCCAGTCAGCAATGCGACTTCGATTTCAGACGTCGCGGCTCCCATATCCCCTTGTTTCGTGTCGGCCGATTGACTCGGCAATACCGTTTCCGCGGCCAATGACTCCATCGCGGTCAAGACCTGGCACTCAGTTGGTGAAATATCGCCTGCTCCACTAGCTCGCAGATGATGTGACCCATCATGATGTGGCATTCCTGAATACGCGGGGTTTCGTTCGACGGTGCACAGAGGCAATGTTCTACTGTGTCCTTGAGTTTTCCCCCGGTACATCCTGTCAACGCAATTGTGTGTAGACCTAAGTTCCTCGACGTCAGCATTCCGTGGATCACATTGGGCGAATTGCCGCTTGTCGAGATGCCGATAGCGACGTCTCCCCTCTTGCCTATTGCTTCAACTTGCCGCGAGAACACGAGGTCGAAGCCGTAGTCATTCCCTATCGCGGTCACACAGGATGTGTTGACGGACAAAGCGAGTGCCGGCAACGCCGGGCGGTCGAAGGCGAACCTTCCAACAAATTCGGCGGCGATGTGCTGGGCATCGGCCGCGCTACCGCCGTTACCGAAAGCGAGTATCTTGCCTCCGCGCTCCAGCGCGTCGACAATCACTCTGCTGGCCTCGGCCACGGTTGCAACAAGCGCGGCATCCTGCAAAAGCTTCCGCTTTACCGCGATCGAGGCCTCAATCAACCCGCAGACGCGCACCTCAAAATCATTCGATTGCTTCACGTCTTCTCCCGGCTATGCTGCACATGTTTGCTACGGGTGCGGCTGAAGTTTCCCTGGATCCGGCCTGCCTTCCATGCCGTGAACGAGAGGCGAGTCGGTACCTGGGACACACTTCAGTTCCTAGAAAGGGCGGCGTCGGCCAGCCGGTCGCACATCTCGCTTGCTCGCGCGTAGTCTTGAGGAGTCCCGATGTCAATGAACAGTCCTTGCTGTTGGACTGCATAGACTCCCTGTTCCATGATCAGGGGAAAAACATCGCGCTCCAAACTCGCTGGGCCTTCTGGGATCTGCGTCCAGACTGAACTGCTAAAAACATACACGCCTGCGTTGATGACTCCAGGAACGTCTTCGCCCGTCTTTTCAGCAAACCCGTGCACCCGCTTGTCAGCTCCCACCTGCACAGTTCCATAACGGCTAGCATTCTGGACCGGCACCACGGCGATCGTTCCCACGCCGCCGTGCCTCCGATGAACATCAATCAACCCATTAAAATCAACTTCCGCAAAGGAGTCGCCATTGAGTACAAGAAACTCGGACTCGTGCTGCACATGATGTTGCGCCAGCTTTAACGCACCTGCCGTACCCAGAGGAACGGCCTCTTTGGAATATTCGATGGTTACTCCAAAGTCATTGCCCTCACGGAATACGTGTTCGATGCGCTCGGCCAGATATCCTGTGCACATCACTAGCTGGCGGATTCCTTGTCCGGCTAGCTGCCGCACCAGCAGTTCCAGAAAAGGCTTCCCCCCCACCGATGCCATGGGCTTCGGCAACGACGGCACCGCTGAACGCAACCGTGTGCCGAGGCCCCCAACCAACAGAATAGCTTTCACTGTTTGCACCGATAGAGTGACCTGCGCCGATGATCACGAACGAAGACCGTCAAAGGCTCATGCCATCCCTACATCGCCCTTTCCCAATGTTCCAACATCGAGGTCAATGTGTCTTCGAGACTCCGCAGGGGTTGCCAACCAGTGTCCCGATGGATCTTTTCCGTGCTCCCAAAGATGATCTTTTCGTCGGAAGGCCGCATCAACCGGCTCGCCTCCTTGACCTCGGCCCTCACGCCAGACAAGCGCATCGCGGTCCTTAGCATTTCTCCAACCTCATGCGTCCTGGTCGCGCACAGGTTGTAGGCCTCACCACGTCTTCCCTTCATTGCTGTCAGGTAGAATCCGCGGACGGCATCATTCACATCCAGAAATGCACGGAGCGGTTTCAAGTTTCCCACTTCGATCACGGGCTTCTGCAGACCTTTCTTAATACGCACGAGCTGGCGCACAAAATCCGACGGCGCGTCGTTTGTTTTACCCGGCCCTGTCGTATTGAACAGTCTGATATTGACTGCCGGCACCTCGTAATCCAGGTGATATTCCCGCGCCAGCAAGTCCAGACATACTTTGCTGATGCCGTATGGATGCAGCGGAAGAAGCGGTTGCTCCTCCTTGACGGGAATTGCGCTCACGGGCACGTTTCCGTACTCAGCGCTGGAACATGCCGAAACCACGACCGGGGGACGCTTCTGATGACGTATTGCCTCGAACAAGTTCAGCGATCCCATGATGTTCGATTCGAAGGTGCCCACAGGGTCTCCCCACGAAACCGTCGGCAGGCTTTGCGCACCCAAATGGAAGACATGCGTTGGCCTGTGGTCCCGGAAGATCTGTTCGACCCGTTGCCCATTACGCAAATCACAATGCTCAAAACTGACCTTCGCCAGCTTGGGAAACGAATTGGATCCGTACACACGGTAACCTCCAATCACGTTCCAGCCTTCGCTGTGAAGGAACTTCACTAAATGTGATCCAATAAAGCCTTCTGCTCCTGTCACCAATGCAGTTCTTCTAGTTGCCATTTCTAAGTTGATTTACTTTCTTCGTCCAAGATATGTGAGGAAACCTGTTTGTAAGAATTCGTGTCTTCTGTTCGATCGAAATTGAACGATGGGTTGATTGCAATGTGATTCATCTGGCAGAGCTTGTCCCCACCTTTAGCCTGTACATTGCCTCGTCGCAATGCCTGATGCATGAAGACTTGAGCTGTGGAAGCGCGTGCTGAGCCCATTTTGCAGCCTTCCATCCGAACACCGGCCTCAACCAGGCATATTTCCAGCGCAGGCGGGGCTCCTCCAAATCTCCTTGAAGCTCCGCTGCCAGGCTCTGTAACTCCGCAACAAGGTCCGGCCGTTCCGGATAGAAATAGTGGTACCAATTCTGCAGGTAGGTCAGGCAAGCCCTTCGGACACGTTCACTGTCTTCAAGCGAACGAATGTATTGGACATGCAGTTTCATCGAAATCAGCAGCGCGTCTTTCTTTCTGTCCGAACCACCAATCCGGCTTAACCGGCCCGAGGGGGTGATTCTATAGAAAACCTTCGCGTCCGGCTCGAAACAGGTGCGTTCAGAGGCCAAGAGCACACGGCAGAAATATTCACCGTCGTCATCACTCAGTAGACGCGTATCCCATGGTCCCGCTGCTTCTGCCAGTTCCCGGCTCGTCAACCAGGTCGCGGTTTGCATGTGTAGGTTGTTGCCCAATTTCGTCAGGAGCCACTCCACCGGCGAGAGGTCTTGCCACAGCGCCGTCGGGACGAAACGAGCACGGTTAACACGATAGTTGAAGAAGGCCCACGACGAGGAAAGAAGGATTCGTCGATTGCCGGAGTCGCGCAGCCCCGCGAGTTGCCGCTCGATCTTGTCCGGCGCAAGAAGGTCATCCGCATCCAGCCACTGGATGTAATCTCCCTGGCTGAGGCCGAACGCATGATTGCGGGCCGCAGCGGCGCCTCGGTTCTCTACGGTTACGACCGTGATTTTCGGGGAAAATCGACGCGCTACCTCGGCGGTACGATCCCTCGACCCGTCGTCCACCACAACGATCTGCTTGTGTTGCCAGGTTTGCGCAATCGCAGACTTTATCGTGTCCTCGATCCACTCCTGTGCGTTATATGCCGGAATGAGAATTGATACCAGGGGTTTCACAATACCTGCTTCCTAACCCTCTTGCAATAACCTTGGGGCCGCCTCGCTTAGCGGGCCAACGCATGCCGATCCGCGAAGCTCCCGGTTGAAACCCGCGGCTTTATCTTTAGGCCTTAGCAATATCAGTCTGTAGTGCGCGTTTGCCACGTACTTTGCTGAGGGCTTTTTCGTAGGCGGCAAGTAGGTTTCCGACGGAGTACTCCCATGCAAGCTCCCGTTGCACCCGCCTGCGGCCGAACTCGCCCATCCTCTGTCTTTCCTCGGGACGATCGAGCAACCAGAGGATTTTGTCAGCAAAATCGGCCACGCGGTTTTCATTGTTGCTGTACAGCGATGCATCCTGGGCGCTGAACTTACCTTCTTTCAGATCGAACTGGACGATTGGTTTCCCCAATGCCATGTATTCCATGATCTTGATCATGGTCGAAATATCATTCATCTGGCAGGGCTTGTCCGGGTTCACGCAGACATCTGCAGTGGAGAGAACCTCGAGCAACTCCGCATCCGGGACCCGTCCCGTAAAGTTGACCATCTCTTCGAGCTGTTTGTCCCGGGTCAGGCGCTTAAGTTCCGCCAGTCCTGGCCCTCCGCCGACACAGGTGAAATGAACATCCTGCCGTCCTAATTTCTTAACGTGTTCCGCCACATCCAGGAGGATGTCCAAGCCCTCTTGAGCGCTCATGGTGCCGACGTATCCAACGAGGTACCGCGCGCCGTACTTTAGAGCAGGGTTTGGGGGAACAGGTTTGAATGTCTTCAGATCTGGACCATTCCGAACCACAAATACATCTTCAGGAGCCAGGCCCCCACGGGTCACGGCGATGTTTTTGTAACTGGTGTTGGTTGACATCACCACATCGCTAAAGCGAAAGGTTAGTCTCTCCAACCAAATCTGAGCTTTATAAAAGATGTCTTCCCTTTCATACTTTGAGAAGTACAACTCCGGGTTCACATCGTGATGGTCGAAGACGTATTTAACCCCGAAGAGCTTGAACGGCAAAGCCACAAAGAACTATGTCATCGGGCGGATTACAACCCTGAATGACATCAAATCCCCGGCGCAGGTAAATCCACCAGGAGTACACAAACTCCCAGAATAGGGCGCACCCATATTCCCAAATGTATCCCATTGGGGTGTTGCCTTCTTTGGGCATCGGATGCCGGTAGACATGGATTCCCTCAAGTAATTCATAGCCTTTCGTGTAACCCTTTGCCCTTTGGGCACAATACCGTCACATCGTAGTCTGCCCTATGCAGGGAAATCGCCTCCTTCCACACCCGCGTGTCAAACGGGACGGGTAGATTTTCAACGACGATAAGAACCTTCTTTTTCATACCAACCTCCCGTCCTGAGAGAGCTGCTTGTAGAGTCCGCTGAGCGCGCAAAGCATGGTCGCTTGTCCCCAGTGCAGCGTAGGTGTGGTGTTAACCAGCCAGGGAGAATAGCGGCGATAGTAGAAGTAACCGCTACGGTCTTGCATATTCTCGATTGTCCACTGCGCCACCTTCACGGCCAGGGACAGGCTTTCCAGGTCACGATCGGAGAAGAACACAAGCGTATCAACGGCTTGTGAACAACACTGGATATCGAGAGGGAGGGTTTTATGGTTGTAGTACTTAGGAGTTCCATCCGACAGGAAGAAAGTGTTCTTCCAATACTCGTACCCACGCATCATATTCTGATCGAAGCGGTTGTCGCCGGTGCTTTCAACGTAATGCTTGAAGCAGTCCAGGACATATGCAGTATGGAAGTTGTCGACCCAGTGTAGATTCTGTTTCTCTCCGTACCACCAGGAACCGTCCGGCCGCTGATACTGAGCCGTGTATTGCATCGCCTTTTGCGCCAGCGCCCGGTATTCTTCGTTGCGTGTGTAGGAATACGTCCGCGCGAGCAAACTGCCACCCAGCGTATTTGCATTATGTACCTGGCTATTCAAGGTTGGGATATAGCTGATACAAGCGCCTTCGCCGTCAGGACACACACTCAGATCGCGCAGGATATGCTCGCAGGCGCTGACAGCAATCTGCAAGTATGTTTCGTTTTTCAAATGGTCATATCCGTCAAGAAATGCATGACCGATCAGCGAGGTCCATACCACGGTAGGCGTACCTTTCGGCAGAAAAAAGGTCCTAGATTGATAATCGAAATGGTTCCCCCAGCACGATCCGCTATATCCTTCGGACTGGTTTTCGATGAGCCACCTTAGGGCTAGTTCGGCCTTATCCCGCCAGATTCGGTCACCGGTGCAAGTGTGAAGGCGCATGAATCCGCGGGCAAAGAAAGCCTCGCCTTTGCTCGAATGGCTCTTTGGGATTCCCAAGAGAGGGCGGAGATTGAGGGGGAAGCGACGTACTCCCTGCTGCAATACAGTACGAAGAAAGGCGCTCTCGAAGGTGAGTGGGCGTATCCACCTTGCGTTCAGACCGTCAAATGTGTCATAGCCGCGGTAATCGTTTCTCTCGAGCCAGTCGGACAAGCGGCCGATGGATTCGTAAAGTTGGCCCTTTGAAATCGCGATCTTGTCTTTGCCGTCTATCTTGTTACCGGCAAACGTCGTCGTACTCGCCATTCTCACTCCTCCGCCTCGTTACGCGGACAAACTCAAAGGGACCAGCCGCCGCGCAAGCGCTGGGAATAGGTCCGGGATTGTGATCGCGAAGAATAAATGAGCACCGACGCCGATTCCAAGTCTCTATGGCGGCGATGGCTTGATTCTTACAAACACACGCCAGGAGGGCTTTGTCGCGACGGGGTCACTTATTCTTGGAAATGCTGGCCTTGTGGTCGGTCAACGTTGCGGCTACAGGACGAAAAACCAGCACTGTCGGGATTCCGGGCTTGTCATATTGGCACTCTTCCACGACGTCAAATTCACGCTTGATTAAATCTATCTTCCTCTTCACGCGAAACTTGATCTTTCCAGTCCGATAATCCCCAAGATAAAGTCTCACGATAAAGGCGCCGTCGTTCTTGAGATGCTTTGAGTATTTGTTCAACAAACCTAGAACCTGGCCGTACGGAACGTGGTACATGGACTCTCTGAAAAGGATCACGTCAAACTTGCGCGAGGGCATATAGCTCAAGAAGTCTGAACAGACAAAGCTATTCTTTCCCGCTCGGCCGCTCTTGTTTGTCCGCTTCACTCCCTTAGCTAAGGCTGACTCGGATATATCGACTCCAATGTAAGTTCTGTATGCATCTTCCGCCACTTCGTTAGCCGTGTTGCCGGGCCCACATCCAAGATCTAGGATGTCTCCGCCTCGAGCATGTTTTTCAAGGTGCGGGTAGACACAGTCCGTAGCTGTGTCATCGATGAAGTTCCATTTGTCGCCAGAGAATTCCTTGTTCCATACGACCCTTTTCACCTTCATTGGGCCGTAGCTCAAGAGAAACCCGCGCGCAAAGGTTAACGAGCGTTGCACTATATACATTTTGTGGTCTCCATGGAGTCCTTCCCTCAAGCACGTGCCCAACGGTTAAAAGGTTCTGCCAGACGTCGCACTGGATCGAGTGGTCGCCCAACTCGGCAGACTGGCAACCGTTTGCGAGCGTCCTAACCCGTCATTTCATGATGCGACTTTAGTAACCTATTCGCTGCCTCGCCCGTGTTGTTCTTTTGTTTTTTAAGTAATAGATTTAAAAGGGTGTATCGGGCACTTTTGATTCCACTGTCCTATGAGGGATTTCGACCGTCTCTCTTAGTGGCATCAGCGAAGGATTTGCCTGATTGTAAAGGAGTTATCCGCTTGTCGAAATCCCCCCGCTCACTTTCACTCTTACTCTTGCTGTTTTCGCCGGCTCTGGCGACGCTGGCCCATGCTGGCACCTACACCGCTGCGTCCTGCAACTACTCGGACGTCAATGCCGTCATCAACGGGCCGACCCACTCCGCGGTAAATGGCGATGTGATTAAGATCCCGGCAGGCACCTGTACTTGGACTAACAGTTTAAGTATTGGCGCTGGCATTACGGTCACAGGAAGTGGCACGCCAAACACGGGCGCGTCGACGACCGGAGCTGGAACGCCAACTACAGTTATCGTGGACAATGCCGGGAGCAACGCGCCGCTGATCCAGGTGAGCAACATCAGCTACGGACAAACCGCCGCTCTCTCGTTGCTCGACATCGAGCCAAACTCGGGTGGTACTGCACTCTGGTCTCCGATCAGCCTTTCCGGAACCTGCACGTCGAACGGGTGCCCCAATGTTCGCGTCAATAATGTCGTGTTCGGCCTTACGACGCAATGGAATGAGGGCGGAAACGGCTCTTCTGCCGACTGGATGATTCGTACCGATAATGTCGTCGGAGTGATCGACCACTGTACGCTGCCCAATGGAAGCCAGGTAGAACTTTTGAATGCCAACCTTTCCGCGTATCTCGGAGTGGGCGGCAATGGCGATAACTCATGGGCACAGCCGGACTCCTTCGGCGGGCAAAATGTCTTGTACATGGAAAACAACCTTGTCTACACCAACCAATCTGTCAACGACTGCGACACCGCGCCGGCGGGTGGCGCCGTAGGCGGATGTCGAGTGGCGGGAAGGTTCAACAAGGTGTACCCAGAGAACGGGTTCTTCGTCGCCTTCATGGTCCACGGACTGGACACGGACGGACGACCTCAAGGGGGCAGGCAAATCGAAGCTTACGGAAACACGATCAACTGTCTTATCAACGGTGGCTGCGCAGGAGGGGCCGCAGCCTTTCGCAGCGGTACGGGGTACGTTTTTGGGAACACGCTTTTTGCTGATTACGCTTCGAGCGGCGGCTTCTACAACAATATCGCCGGTATCACTGTTTACCGGACAGTCCTAAACGCTTCGACCTGGGGAGCGTGTGGAGGTTCGTCCGCATGGGATACCAACGACGGAACGACTTATTATTCGGGTACGGCCACAGGCGCCAATGGTGGAACTCTTACTGATAGCACGAAAAACTGGACAACAAACCAACTTGTACCCAACGGGGCGCCCTATTCGGTCTATGACACCACGCAGGGATGGTGGGCAGAGATCGCAAGTAACACTGCCAACTCTTTGACAATACAGGCGAGCACTCCCGAACAGAACAACACCTTCAACAATGGAGATAGCTACAAGATTCTTCGCGCCACAGTCTGTGCGGATCAGGGCGGACGCGGCGCCGGCAACTATGTTTCGGGTTCAACGCCTTCCCCTGCTTCAGCCTTGTCGCAGGCGCTCGACCCTATCTATGAATGGGATGATACGGCCAACAACCTGAATCATGGAAATATGGGCACCGATACCGGCCGAACGATCGCCAACCGCGATTGGTATACAGACGGCTCGAATGGAAGTCCACAAGCTCAAACCTCACCAACCTCGCCTTTTAGCGGCAGCAGCGGCGTGGGTTTCGGAACGTTGGCTAATCGGCCTACGACCTGCACTCCCCATGTCGGTTATTTCGCCACCGATCAAGGGAGCTGGAACACCAGCGGAAACGGCTTCGGCCAGGGCCAGTTATTTGTCTGCTCGAGTGCAAATACCTGGACGATGCTGTATCAGCCGTATACCTATCCCCATCCCCTCATTACCGGTAGCACTTCCGGAACCGGTGCTCCTAGTCCGCCAACGAACTTGAAGGGGACGGTACAGTGACTAAGTATGGTCTGTGATCCTTTCGGATCCATCTACGGCTCGCACCATTAAGACGGGCCTACAAGGACACGGTACTCCCAATATCAGCGCGGCTCTCTATCGGGGGGACCGAGATGCCGGCGGCTAACGCCTTTGGAGGCGGGAGAGCTGGCTTCGGACCTCGCCCCACCGCCCAATTCATGATTTGTGTAACGCTTTGTGCCTTCGCCTCCCAGGTCAGGCATTCGCTGGCGTAGGACATGCCCCGTTTTCGTAACTGTTCAAGCAAGTCCCTGTCATGTACCAGTTCACCCAACAGCCTTTCCATCTGCGACACCACATCGCTTTCGTTGGTAAGAGAGACTTTGCAACCAACCTCCCGATGAACAATGTCGCCGGGGCCGCCAAAGTCAGCGACCAGCGGTACCGCGCCGACCGCCAGAGCCTCAAATACGACGCCTCCACCAAACTCGCGAACCGATGGAAAGACCATCACGTCCGCCGAACTCAACCGCTGCATGGTGTCGCTGTGACTGAGCATTCCACAGAATAAGACAGCTTTCTTGATTCCCAGGGACTCGGTGAGTTGCTCAAGACGCTCCCTTTCCGGGCCATCACCGGCGACTGAAAAGTGCGCCAGGCCGCTTCGCAAAAACGGAGCCGCGGCGCGCAGCGCAAGGTCACAAGCCTTATAGGGGACGAGCCCCCCAACGAAAATCAGTTCAACTTTGCCGTCCCTCTGAGAACCGCGCACGGTATCCGCACACAGAGAACGGCTAACTCCGTTCTCTGGAACAAAGAAGAGTTTCTCGCGATAACCCGCAAATTCCGCGTAGGTCTGGGATGAGCCAGCTATGATCGCAACCGCTCTACGATAGGTAGATCTGGCAAAAGGAAGAAATCGGTAGAGCTTTCTCAGGCTGTCGAACCATGCCCTTTGGTTATCAGCCTGACTGAAACCACGGGGCCACGGCAAGCCACCGTTGATCGGCCCAATCATGAAAGGTACCGCATAGTTCCGTAGAAAAAACGGAAAGGCACTGGGTATGACCGAGTTCACCGGCGACAGGCGCAGCACGATGTCGAACTCCGCGGCCGCAATTCGAGCCCGCATCCTCCGCCAGGCACACCATTCAAAGCCAATCGTAAGAGGATAGAAGAAGACGGTCATGGCGCGATTGTGGAAGTTATATTTGAAAATCCAACGTAAGCTCCACGCAAAGATGCGGTCGACCAACGGGATGGTGATCGTCTCGATGGAGTGGAAAGCCGCCTGCGCGCGACGCAGGGCACCGCCGTGCTCCGTGCGACCCACCAGGGTCACCGCGTGCAGCCCGGCCAGGGCTTCAGCGTGGCGATAGCACACCAAACTAACGCTGATTGACTCCGGGTTAGCATCGGGCGCCAACACCATGATCCGCAATCGACTCACGTCTGATCCCCTCGTGAAAGACTTTTGTTCCAGCCCATGTAGACGGCTCACTCAGCATTCCTTAACCATCGCGGGTTAAAGCAATTCCGAAAGAAGCCCACCGTAGCGTCATCGACCTTTGCAGTTAAAGGGTTTCGAATGCGCTTTGAGCCTTCTCAGGTAGCCACTCATTGATGCGTCGTCCACGGACCCGCTTGACAGTCACATCTCGGGACTTTGGCGATTCGGAAACGACGCCGGATACGATACTCCTCGAGGCAACGATCGCCAAGATTAAGAATATCCAAATCGGATCCATCATTCGGAAGCCCGCTTCCGTCAGGTTATAGACCATGGTAGACACGATACAAGCGATGAGTAGGCCGCCCCAGGCGGGGTCGCGGCGAAAAGCCGCGACGGATCGAAGATAACCGTCGATCAACAGGAATCCCATTAAGCTCACCCCCACCCAACCGAGCTCAAGGTAAACCTCTAAGTATCCGTCATGAGCCTCGTTGATTTCCTGACCACCGGTTGCATCGTATATTCTCTGGCGCACACTTTGGTTGAGCCAGAAACTCTCGAACCCAGCTCCAACCAACGGGTTGGACGCCATCGGGATAAGAGCTGCCCAAATGTCCGTACGCCCGCTCATGGTCGGGTTCCGGCCCAACGCCCGAGATATGCTCGCTCCACCACCCAAAAACATAATCGAGCAAAACACCAATACAAATAGAACGAGTGCATGTACTGCAGCGGTGTTGCGCCTCAGGAACCGAGTGCTCGTCGCCAGCATCAGCAACGTTCCCAGGGCAAACGACACGCTAGAAGTAACTGAATCTGCGGTAAACAGTAAATACACTCCAAGGGCGAGCAGCGTCCCTTGCGCTAGCAGTTTCCGGCCGCGGTAGGACCCCGGAATCTCATCACGCTTAAGGAGCCCAAGAACACGCCACACCGCCCCAAGCAGAAGAACGGACGTGATGACTCCAAGCATATTCTTGTCACTCGCCAAACCATTAAACAGCTGGCGGCCTGTGTATGGATCATATGCCCGGCCAATAGCTGGAAAATATTTGATAAGCATCAGAGAGATGGGCACCAGGATGAAAGCGGTGCGAGAGAATAAACGACTGAGTGCAGCGACCGGCCGCTTATCCGTTAAAACGATCAGGACCATCACCAGGTCCCCCACCGCCTTAATCCATCGCTTGCACGCGACGACAGGGAAATCTGACCAAAGAACGCTGAAGAGGCAAAAGAGGAAATAAACCAGAATTGGACCGTTTGAGCTGAGAAGGCTGACTACCCGGCGCCCCCGCTGAGCGAGAACGCATACGGATACGAGCAACAATATCGCGAAGAAAGCTTCGTCAACGGGGCTGCCATCAAGCCCGGGGTCGCCCGGGGCAGTGGACCCCATACCCAGCCAAAATGACACTGGCCTTGATCCGAGAATCCAAAGGTAAAGAACCGGTAGCCACAGTGCCCTGGAGGTCGGAGTGGATTTGTCGCGATTAAGAATAAAGAGCGCAACAACTCCTAGCTCATAGATCAGGCTCGCAATGGATGGATTCATTCTAGATATCTATGGACAATCACGATGGCTGTAGCATCAACGTGCATCAAAGAATAGGCGGTGCATTAGCTCCAGCGTAAGAAGCTTGTGGATCGTGCTTGTGTGGTTCCGTCCTCGTCTCGTGTGACCATCCACGATCGCTTCTACTGCATTCCGTTCAAAGTACGGGCGAGACAGAGTTCGCCGATCGAGCAATATCTCCCGCACGTATTCAGAGAGACCATCTCGATACCACACCCGAAAGTGAGAAACCTTATGCCTCCCCAAAAAAAGGCGCTCGGCATGAAAGGGGGCAAGCCAGGAATCGATTCGAGATGCCCATTGCGGCATGCCGTAGTCGTAGGCATACTCGGCCTTGAATGTGAATTCCTGCACTCCGCGGGAGATTGGGAAGGATCGCCCGGAACTGCCGCCGACCCCCCGATCCGAGGGAAACCTTGCCAGCGCCGGATTCCCATCCTCTATGAGTCGCAAGCGAACGTCCGGGCTTAGCCCGTTCGACTTCGGACCACGAAAGACAGTCCGGACAAAGTCGCTATCCAGATAAGGTGACCGTACAGTCAGCTGGCTGCTTTCCAGCGCGAGAATACCCTGGTGATACCACGGAGACTGGACAAACACCGCAAAGCTCACTGGATGCTGGGTCCGCAGCGCGTTATACGTTACTGCCGCCTGATTAATATTTCTCGTGAATTCTGAGCGAAACAGTCCGTCGGGTGGAGACGTCGCCTTGAACATGACCGCGTGGCGAATGATTTCACTCCCGTAGGTGCCCACGACCTTCGCCGGCGCAATGTCGCGGGCTTTCTCGCTGACGTACAGGTCGGAAGCTCTGTAGACATCTACGCCTCCTTCCGTCATGTAGACGCTTCGTTCAGCGTAGTGCGGAAACCTCGAGAGAAATTCCTCAGCTATTGGGATGACTTCATACGGCTGCCCATACATGCATGCTATGCGGCGCGCGATCCGCACGTCTTTGCAATCACGCATAATTCCGCCAAATGTGTAGCAGGGCAAGGAGCCTGGCTCGGCTTTCTGCCAAGCCATAATCATTCGCGTATCCAGCCCACCGGTCAGCGTCATGCCAACCCGCTCGTTCCCCGCGAAATAGAGCGGGAGATTCCTGGCGAAGACTCCTCGCAGCTCGCGATAGTAGTCTTCCGGGTCCAGCGGTGCCTGTTCCTCCCACTCTTTGGGGTGGAAGTAAGTAGACTTCTTGTCGAGAACCGCGTTCCGAAAAGTCCACGCCGATGCGCCCGGCAGGGTAAATATGTCCTTGAAAATCGTGCGGTTTTCCAGGACACAACTGCAAGCCACAAATTCGCCTATGCTTTTGTCGTCCGGGCGACGCAATTCGGGGAGCACCACCAGGATTGCCTTGGCCTCAGCGCCAAAATAGAAGGCGTCGTCCGATTGGTGATAGCACAGGCGGTGCATGCCATAACGATCATTGAATAATGTAGCGGTCTCGCGAATTCTATCGACCACAACACCGTGAAAAAGCCCGTTCAGGCCGGCAAAGAACTTCGCATCTTCTTCGTACGAATGCACCAGGTAGGATGCCGCGCGACCATCGATCGAATGGCCCCTCTCCCTCAGGGAAGGAACCGTCTGCGGTTCCGTGTAAACACTCCCCGAAAGAAACAGTGTCACATTTTGCGTCTCGTTGGTGATCGGGACTCCGTCGCAGAAAGACCCCTTTCGAATTGCCCATCCCACATAGACTCCGAGCGACTCGTCGCTCCAGGTGCCTGTTTCGTAAAACGGCTCCTGCTGCAAGGCATTCACCATCCGAGCGAGCTGCGCGACTGCGCGCTCACGAGGCATTTTTGATATCAGACCCACAATTCCCGGCATCTCGCTACGCCTCTGACGGCTGCTGAACTTTATGGCCGTGCCACATGCGCCGCAGTTCCCGAAGTTTCGCGGCCACCACATCCGGCATGTGCTCGACAAGCTTCTGGTGGAGTCCAAGCCGAAATGCAACCCGTCCTAGAGGAGTCAGCGGAATGTAGTATCGCGGCAAATCCACCCGCTCGAAACCGTTAACTTCCTTGAAATGACTCAGGCTGTCGACGCCCTTCTTCCCGTACGCGAATTTCTCGTATACCAAACATCCGATTCCCCGTTCTGCACACACCCGCACCGCCTGAGCGATCAATGCATTCGTCGGAGCTTTGTCCTTGTGCTGCAACATCGAAAGAATGTGGACCAGGCACGCGAGATTTCGCGACTCGTCCATCACCAGCTTGATGAAGCCGATCATTGTGTCGCCGACGAAGGCTCCGACATAGATACTGCGGTCGGGGAACGTCGAGGCATACTCGCGGGCCTCTTCGATCGTCATTCCATAGTGGGGGAAAGCTTTTCCTTGTCGAACCGGCGACTCGTTATAGATCCCGCAGATGCCTGCGAACAGTGCATCGTCGCAGGGAATTTCGCGCAGCACGACCCCCTTTTTCTCCGCTTGCCTGGCCCGATTCCGTGGATACGATCGAATCTGATGGTTCCACCAATGATCGAACGTGCTGACCCGCAACAAGGCGAGATTATCCCACTCCATCGGATAGGAATACTTCGGCGAGGTATCGGGCAGCCTTTGCATGAAAGTAAAAAGATCGATTCGCTTGCCGCATTTCCGTAGAGCGCCAACGAAGGCTTCGGGGTCTTCCGGGAAATTATATTTATCGCCATCTATATATCCGATACGAAGAAACTTCCCTCGTATTCGAACATCCTTACCGCAGACTTCCATGAACTGTCTCCGTGGTGCAATGTGCACTGCTATTTACTGGACCCCAGATGAGCGGCCAATCTGGACTCGTCCGGGCAATCAAAGCGTTGCGTCTCGAGCCGGCTGAAAATGGCTTCCATGATCTTCGACGTCAAAAGAATTTCTCGATATGGAATCGGTTCGGGCGTTCCATCAAGGATGGAACGATAAAAGGACTCGATCAGGAACTTCATTCCCGACTTCATGTGGAAGTCGTTACCGAGAAAGCTTTGCACATTCGTCGCCACGTTCTGCAGGTACTGTCCCGCGAGCGCAACCGGTGGTACGAACTTTTCCGCGTAGCTCTTGTACCGTGTGCCACGCAGCTTGATAAGTGTCTCTTGATCCTGATCGAGGATGAGACCGTTCTTCGGGCCGTATATCCGAAAGCCATGGAGCCCCGGACGCATCTGAGAAGAAAACGTGAAGTACGCGGTGGCTTCGTCCGCATCGCGGACGATCACCCGCAGCTCATCGATGATTTCAGTCTCTCCAAGCCCCCTGAGAAGCGGGCTGGTAAAGCCATAGGCGACCACTTCCGGTGAATCACCCACCAGGAACTCCGCAATCCGGGCGATACCATGACTAATGATATTTTGCAGAAGTTTGCCGGGCAGTTTTCTTACCCAGTGCTGCTTATCCCCCAGGAGCGCTCCTGCGTAGCTGGTCTTTCCAATCTCGTAGCAGTAGTAGCTCTCCATATGAATGGGGCTTCCACCAAGATACCCACTTTTTACAAGCGAACGCATTCTTCGCGACACGTTGCTGAACTGATCATCGTGCCCTGCAGTCAACTTCAACCGCTTCTCATTGGCGAGTGCAATCAGTTTGTGAGCTTCACCCGCCCATACCGTGAATGGCTTTTCGATGTAGACGTGGCATCCTCGATCCAGGCAGGCCTTCGCCAAATCGAAGTGACCCTGCGGGGGCGTCGTAATGTGTACAACGTCCGGTTCGGCTTGGTCGAGAAGTTCGGTTAGACTGCCGAACGCTTGCCTGACAGGAAACCTTTTGGCTAATTGCTGGGCCATCAGGGGTTCACGATCGCACACACCAACGATTTCGCATCCCTTGATCCTGCCGATCTGAGAGGCGTGCGAGTCTGCGATCTTCCCGCAGCCGATAATAGCGACCCTAAGCACTGGCTTTCCTGGCTCGGCAGCTTTCGAAAAATACCCTCAATCCATCCTCAGTGCGAACCCGGGGATTCCAACCGAGCTGCTTCTTTAGTTTCTCGTTGCTATAGCTTGTGCTCTTCCAATACGAGTGCCATCTTCTGCGATTAAATGTCGGCGGCAACTGTTCCTGCGACCACGCTGAATATTTCTCCCACAAGTAGCAGAGTGCGTAGCTGACCGCGTGTGAAACATAGAGAGAAGGGAAAGTGCCGACATTCTTTTTGTATAGTCTCAAGAACCCGCGGCTGGTTGGAAGGTCATCGTCGACAACATTAAATATCTGGTTGTCAGCCCCCGGCTTGAGCCCAATGAGAATGATGGCATCGGCACAGTTATCGACGTACGTCAGCGGCAACGTGTTTGAACCGCCCAAATGCAAAAATATCCCGAACGTCCCGATTCCAACCCGGCCCGTAATTCCCTCATTCCCCGGTCCGTATACCTGGCCAGGCCTGACAATTGCATACGGAATATCATGTGTTTTGCCGTACTCGATCACAATCTGGTCCTGCTCGACCTTGGCGAAGCAATAAGCTTCTCCTCGCAGCGCCGGTGATGTTTCTACCGGGCACGACTCATCAAGCACGATGCCGTGGCTTTTCCGCCGGTTGGAGTAAACGGAAAACGAACTGATGTTGACGAAGCGCTTCACACAGCCATGGGCCGCCGCCGCGTCCAGCAAATTCCTGGTTGTAACCACAGAATTCATGAACGCATCGGGAAAGGACTTTTCGCCTCGGCCAGCCGCAAGGTGGAAGATAACCTTTGCATCCTTTGCCGCGCTCGCACAGTCCTGCGGCGATAGGAGATTCCCGGTTACGACCTCCATCCTCGAAGCGTTCCCGTCGACTTTGGCGAGTGCTTCTAACCGGGTCCTGCCTTTCAATGATCTCGCAAAGCAAAGCACCTGCTGGAATCCACGCTCCAATAAGCCCTCAACCACTCGAACACCAATAAATCCGGCCGCTCCCGTTACCAGCACGGGATCATTCTTGTGGATGATAAAGTCGCTTTCCACAAAGGCGCCGATTCGCGGCTCTGTAACCAACGCGGAGTGATCGCCTGGAACTGCGGTTTCAGATCTGTGCATGGAATTGGCCTCAGCGATTAGCGGTGCGAGGTTGACTGCCTGGACGGGTCCAGCCACACAGGAAACCGACGTTGACAGATCAGTTTGAATCGCCTCATCTGGTCGCTACGGCGGAGGAGCATCAGTTCTTTGGGTATCGTTCTCTTAATCCCTCGGATCCAGTTCCACACGTACGACCCCAAGACGAGCAAGCCGCCAACGATATACGGCTTACGCCGCATTTGATAAACACTTCTAGAAAGCTCCCAAAGGGGATGGTTCCCTAAAAGGTAGTCTTTTCTTCCCGCATGGACCCTCTCTCTGAGGCCGGCGTGAAGCGCACTCCCCTGGTGCCGGTGATGTTCAAACGATTTCTCGAGAAACGTCCGAGTCTCCCATCCCTTGGCCCGCGCGCTGAGAACCGCAATCAGATCGATGCCGCCCGACTTTATGGCGGCGTATCCCTTGATTTCCTCGAAACACTCGCGGCGGAACATTTGACACATGCCGGAAACATGTTCGGTGCCAACAAACTCGTAGTTGTAACTTATTCCTGGCTCGCGGAAAGCCGTACCCGCGCAACCTAGCCTCGGGTTTTCGGCAAACCGGGCCAATAGGAACTCAAAATAATCCGGTTCGAACGATACATCTGCATCCAAATTACCGATCACGTCGTACGCTAGCATGCCCAACTGCGCGCGGCCCGCATTGACCGCGTATGCCTTTCCTGCGAAATGCCGATCCGGTCGCTCTGGCATTTGCAGGAGCTCAATCCAGGCATTCGCGGCCACATACCTGCTTACGATCTCGTCTGTGCCGTCGGTCGAGCCGTCGCTGACGATCACCCACCTGAGAGGACGAACCGTCTGCGCAACCACGGATTGCAGCGTCAATTCGATGAATTGAGCCTCATTCCGCGCCGGTGTGATAATCACGTAGTTTGGGTTCGCTGCCATGGCCCTGGACGTTCAGTTTGGACAGACTAGCCACGTGAGGACCAGAATTGCGTCTTCTATCCGCGGAGCAGCACGTCTATGCGGTTTGCTCCGCAGTTACGAGCAGGTTTGCTTCGCCTTCCGCGCGCTTAACGGGAGCTTTGGAAGTAAATGCAAGGATCTCGCCAGCCACCCTGGCTTGCTGGTCTGCGGTGAGCTGTGGAAACATCGGCAGGGAGACGATTTCCCCCGCAATTCGTCGGGCGGCAGGAAAGTCTTCGGGAGTGTAGTTCAGCGAGGCATATGCTTTCTGCAAGTGAAGGGGAACCGGGTAATGAACTCCTGTGCCGATGGCCGCGTTTTTCAGGTGGTTCATCAAGCCCTCGCGATCGCTTGTGCGTACCACGTACAGGTGGTACACCGCGCGAGACCAGGAGGGTTCATAAGGAAGAATCAGCGCCTCGTTCCTCCCCAGAAGACGGTTGTATTCGGCTGCGCGCTCGCGACGCTGCATATTCCAATTCGCTAGATGCGCCAGCTTCGTATGCAAAAGACCGGCCTGTATAGCGTCTAACCGTCCATTGTAACCTTCCACGTCGTGGTAGTACTTTTTGCTCTGGCCGTGATCGCGTAGCATCTTGATCTTGTTCGCGATATCGGCGTCGTTCGTGATCACTGCCCCGGCCTCGCCACAAGCGCCCAGGTTTTTTCCAGGATAGAAACTGAACGCAGCCGCCCGTCCCATCGAGCCGGCTTTCAGCCAGCGATTGTGTTTCCTGGAAAAGTATTCCGAACCGTGTGCCTGACACGCATCTTCGATCACCGTAAGACCGTACTGTTCGGCCAGTAAAAGAATCGGGTCCATGTCGGCCATTTGGCCGTAGAGATGGACCGGCACAACCGCGGTTACCGGTCGTCCGCTCCGCCGGCTGATGAGTTTCCCCGATTTGTCGCGCGTGCACTGCTCCTCGAGGAAGTGCTGCAGCATCTCAACCGACATGTTGTACGTGTCGTCTTGAATGTCGACAAACTCCGGCACGGCGCCGGCTTGGGAGATCGCCTCCGTCGTGGCAATAAATGTATGCGGCACGGTCAGTACGACGTCACCTGGTTTCACTCCACAAGCCATGATCGCGAAACGTAACGCGTCCGTACCACTACTAATGGCAATACAGTGACTGGCTGTACAGAAAGATGCAAATGCTGTCTCAAACTCCTCCACCACGGGGCCGCCAATGAAGCCGGCTGTCATGAGAGCGCGGCGAAATACCCCAGTGAGTTCTTGCTCGAGTTCCAGATGCGGAGAAACCAGGTCTAGAAAAGGAATGTGATCAGAATTTCTCTTAGAAAGGCTCATTTTTACCTTGTACTGTCTCGCTGATGTAGCGGAGGATCCTGGCTGGGTTTCCGGCCACGATAGAGTTGGGTGGAACATCCTTAGTGACAACGCTGCCGGCTCCCACGATTACGTTCTCGCCTATGTTGGTGTTGGCCAGGATCGTGGACCCGGAGCCGATGGATGCGCCCTTCCGGATGACCGTCGGTTCGACTTTCCAGTCCACTTCACTTTGCAACTTCCCGTCGAGAGTTGTGGCTCGGGGATAGCTGTCGTTGATAAAGGTGACTCCGTGCCCGATGAACACGTTGTCTTCGATGACGACCCCTTCACAGATAAAACTGTGACTGGAGATCTTGCAGCGTTTGCCCACCGTGACATTTTTCTGGATTTCTACGAACGCGCCGATCTTTGTCTCATCCCCGATCACGCACCCGTAGAGATTTATGAACTTCGAAAGCCGGACGTCGGTCCCAAGTTTGACGTCGTCGGCAATGCAGTTGTAGGAATTCATAGATAGACGAGTGCTCCTCTTTCCCTCAACGATTCGCTCGCCGCTTCAAGCATTTTGACTACTCGCAGCCCGGCGCAGCCGTCGTTGAAAGGCTCCTGGTCGCCTGTTACGCAGTCGACGAAGTAGGAAAGCTCTTTTCGCAAAGCTTCCACCTGCTCCAGTTGAGGGGCCCACATATCTCCGGAACGATAATTCACCAGCAGTTCATAGAGACCTTCACGGTTGGTGATATTCACTCCCTTGTCGTAGACCTTCACCTTTTCGTCGGCTTCAAGATCGTTCCAGACCAGCATTCGTTTCTCGCCGCCAATCAGCGTGGTCCTGACCTTTACCGGGGAGAGCCAGTTGACGTTGATATGAGCTATGACTTTTTCAGGGAAATAGAGCGTCATGAAGGCCACGTCTTCATAGCCGTTCAGATGGGTTTGGCCGGTCGCGACGATGGCCTCAGGGCTTGCTTTGATAAGGTGATCCATGATGGCGAGATCGTGCACCGCAAGGTCCCAAAGAACGTTGATATCGTGCTGGAAGAGGCCGAGGTTGACTCGGGTGGAATCGTAGTAGTACAGCTTGCCCAGGCTCCCTTCATCGAGCAGCTGGCTGATTTTCTTCACGGCGCCGGTGAAGAGGAAGGTGTGATCCACCATAATCTTGAGGTTCTTTCGCCGCGCGAGGTTGATCAGTTCCTCCCCCTGCGCCGCATTGCTGGTGAAAGGCTTCTCAACGAATACATGCTTGCCGTTCTCCAGCGCGGCCTTGGTCAGCGCGTAGTGCGTCCAGACCGGGGTGACGACGGCGACCGCGTCAATTTGAGGCGAGGAAATTACGTCCGAGACGTCGGAAGTCACTTGGATCGAAGGATAAGCTCTTTGGGCACGCTTCCGCGCCGCCGGACTTGTCTCCGCGATGGCGAGCACTTGGGAATTCTCCAGACTCGCGAGGTTCCTCACGACGTTTGGCCCCCAATACCCGTAACCAATTACACCAAAATTTACGATGTCTCACCGCCCTCTAACACTGCTGAAGAATGCGTCTATGCGTTGACTTGGGGGAGTGAGTCCGGCACCTGAGAAGAACAGATTGCAGTGTTGATCAAAATTGAAAGAAAGGCCCAGACGCCACACTCAACATGCGCCGTCGCCCCGAATCACCGCACGAGGTGTTCGCATGAGAATATTTATGTCCATCCAGGGAGACCAGGACTTGGCGTATTGCAGGTCCAACCGGACCATTTCATCGAATTTGATGCGGCTTCGGCCGGTCACCTGCCACGAGCCGGTGATCCCAGGTTTGACTTCCAATACACGGCGACGGTGCCATGTCTCATAAGCGGCCACCTCATAGGGAATTGCAGGGCGAGGGCCTACCAGCGACATGTCCCCTGCGAGAACGTTCAGGAACTGTGGCAGCTCATCCAAGCTGGTTCTGCGCATGAAGTTTCCCACTCTGGTGACCCTGCGGTCGTTTCTGAGTTTGTAGACACCTTCAGCATTACCGCTCGACGCAATACGCTCCGCCTGACCGGCGATCAGCTTGGTTACATATTCCTGGTGAACGCTGGAATCGTTGTTGACGTGCATCGACCGAAATTTCAGAAATGTAAAGCGCCGGCCGTACTGTCCAACCCGTTTCTGCTTAAACAATATGGGGCCTTTGGATGAAACTTTGATCGCGAGGCCAAGTATTAGGAACAAAGGTGCGCACATGATCAGTGCCACCCCGCTGCCCAGGATGTCCATCAGCCGCTTTATGCCCAGGAGGGCCCGCCTTCCGTTATCGCGGCTCAACAGATCGGGGTATAGTGCCGGATTGCTTGGACGCCCAGAAACGTCGTGATCCCAATCGTCGGGAAAGAGGTGGAACGAGATGCTGACTTGATTGAATTGCTCCAAAGTCAAGTTATCTCGTAACGTGGTGCTCACCCGGGTCAGGATCGTGCTCAAAATCGATGTCTTGTCATCGATCTGCAGCTCGGTAAAAATCACGCCGACTGTAGTCCGCCCCTTGTACCAGCCGATCACGTCGGTCTCCCTGGTCGACGACAGCAGGGCAGATACGATGTTGTTCAGTGCCTTTCCATTCTTCTCTGAACCATGATTACCAGCATCCAGCAGCATGAGCAGGAAGGGCTTCCTGGAACGTTCTGTTCTTTTGCGCTCAACCGCGAGCATCCGCTGAAAGGCGTCTTCGTTGACAACCTCCCGTTCCACAGCCGATACCGACCCGGACCGAGGAGTTCCTAGACTATTACCTGAGCTGCGTGGAGTCACAACTTCCTCCCCTTGTCCCGCACCCTATGTAGGGCAGGAGCTTTCAACCGCTTTTAAGTTGTCAGTTCGATGAGGTACTGCACGATAACTTCTCGAACATGGCCTGACAGAGACACTTGCCTATAGGCTGGATTATTCTGTGGTCCTGTTATTCGGCTGTGAAGGCATGGACGCGGTTCTCGTATAATAATAGTCGCTACCGGTCCGTCTCCTGGAACCATTCAGCACAGCACCAATCACCTTTTTAGGCTCGAGAGCTTCGAGTCCTCTCTCTAATTGCCGCTTCTCGGTAATGCCTTGACGAACGACCAAAAGGATCCCATCCGACAGGCGCGTCCAAACGCTCGCGTCAGCCAGAGGCATCACGGGAGGCGAATCGATGACAATCCAGTCAAACCAAGAACTCAGCTGGTCCATGACGGTGGACAGTCTTCCTGATTGCAGGAATTCTAGAGGATTCTTCGGAGCGCTGCCCGCCGGCAACATCCACAGACCTGGACCTTCGAGATGATAGATGCTGCTCATCAAATCGCGTTCGCCTTGCAGGCATTCGCAAATGCCCGGAATCCCTTCCAACCCAAACATCGGCAACAAAGATGGACGCCGAACATCCCCTTCTATAAGTAAGGTCTTCTGCTGTGTTCTCTGAGCGAGGGTGCAGGCCAGGTTGGCGGAAACCATAGACTTACCTTCCTGGGGAATTGAGCTGGTGATCAGCACTTTTTTGAGCGGTCGGTCGCGCCTAAGATGTTGCAAGCTGACACCCAAAAAGCGGAATTTCTCCGCTGCCAGACTCTCGTTGTCAGTAATGCATACCAGGCGACCCTGAGGAGGAACCGCAACCTGTAGAGATTGGAAGCGCTCGAAAACGTCCCCACCCTCGTCGCTCAATGGCGGCTCGGCCGCGTGGACCTCCGTTCCAATCGCGGTCTGTGCGACGGCATCGACCCTCTTCTCGCCCCGGGTGACCGTCACCATCGCGGGCGGCACAGGAAAGTCGCGGTCCCAAAGATCCCGCGACACTCCTTGTACCGGGAGTGACACGTCGCGATCTCCATTCTGCACCCCAACCGCCTGCTCGCGCTGCGACGCGGCCTTCTGTTGTGAAACCACGTGACGCTCTGCGCGCTGCAGTAACTCAGTCGCGGCCGGCAGATCCGACACATCAACCCCCGCACGGTCGGCTTCTGATCTTTGTAACGCGTCAAATATAAGGCTCATGTTTGCTCACTTGAACGGCCACGGATCCGTTTGCTTCCGTTGCGACCGTGGTTCGCAGAACGGAATAGAGATCTGGTGCGGTATGTGTAGCGCGCTGCACATCCAACCCGCTATGGGTGCCCGCGCTCTTCATCTCTAGCGTGTGACTAACGTTCAGGCGAAACTCCCTGGCCACGTCGTCGATAATATCCGGGGTAACCGTATCTATCTGCCTCGCATATGCGGTAATAAGCGCGTTCTCACAAATTGTGTTGATCAGGCGTGGGAAGCCGCGCGAATGACGATACACAGCCATCATCGTCTGCTCAGAGAACAAGGCTTCTGCCTGGGCGCTTGTACCCGCAATCTGCAGTCGCCGCACGATGTATCCCTTGGTCTCATCCCAATCCAGCGCGTCCAACCGGGCGCGAAGAGCAATCCTTTGCTTGAGCTGCCTGAGCTCCACGGAATCGAGTTTCTCGTCAAGTTCCGGCTGACCAACCAATACGATTTGAAGCAACTTGTCGTCGGCTGTCTCCAAATTTGTCAGCAGCCGGACCTCCTCGAGGATGTCCGCAGACAAATGATGAGCTTCGTCAAGGATAAGTACGGTAGTTTGCTTTCTCAATCCCCGTGTGACCAGAAAATGGCCCAGGTCAAGCAAGAGCTCCCCTTTGTTCTTGCCCGAGGCGGAGAGCCCGAAGTCGGAAACAATGTACTGCAGGAATTCCGCAGGAGAAAGCCGGCTGTTGAAGAGATATGCGTAGGCGACGTCCTTGCTCTGCTGCAACAGTTGCAGCAAGCATCGAAGCAGCAGGGTCTTCCCCGTGCCCACCTCACCCGTCACCACAACAAATCCCTTGTGCCGGCGGATACCGTAATATAGCGCCGCCAGCGCCTCGTTGTGCCGCCTGGTCGAGAAGAGAAAAGAGGGATCGGGTGTAAGCTCGAAGGGATTACGCGTAAGTTTGAAAAAAGCTTTGTACATGGGGAATAACACCTTAACCGTGGCGGTAGCTAAGCGCAGTGCCGGCCAGGATGGCGGCAAATACCAGTGCCGTCATCGCCCATCCCAGCCACATCTTCTTCACTCTCATTCGTTGATCGAACAGACCCGTCACCTCAGGGATCTCAACGATCACCTTCATCGGCAACAGTGCCTTTATTCCCTTTTCACTATGCAGACGGTCATCCAGGAACTCTAATACTGCCACCACCATGAGGCCCAGCCCCAGGCCGAATGCCACACCCATTCCACAAAACTTTAGCCGGTTAGGAGAATCTGGTTTCAGCGGTAAACTTGGGGGATCCAGAGTGCGGAATCGTTGACCTTTCTGCATCTGTTCCATGCTTGTGGCCATCTTCGATTCGTTTTTCTTTCTCAACAGCTCATCGTAATTGGCCTTGGATTGATCATAGCCACGGGTCAGGTCTGCCAGCTGCTGCTCGCGTATCGGTTCGTCATTCAAGCGCGCCTGATACTCGCTGACTTTGCTCTCTAAGCCCGTAATGGCTTGTTCTCTATTCGTAATTTCAGCCTTGTTCGCCTGGAGCTGGCTTTGAAGCTGCACTACCGCGGGATCATGTACAGCTTCCGCCGCGTCGTGTGCGCTGGCATGGCGATCAGCAGCGCCACCACCACTCGCTTGATCCTTCATGTTGGCAATGAGCTCTTCTTTGATCTTCTCGGTTTTGGCTATCTGGCTCTTCACCTTCTGAACATCCGGATAGTTGTCGGTGTACTTGGCGCTAAGCTCTGTCAATTGCCCCTTCAGCCTCTCGAGGTCCTTGTCAACCTCCGCCAGGCCCGTAGGGACTCCATCGGCTGTTTTTGGTGTCCCTTGGAGGGTTCGATATTGGCTGATCAGGGTCTGCAAGTAGATTTGCTGTTGTCGCGCTGTGTTAAGCGCATCCTGCTCGTTTTGCAATTGAGCCTGAATGCCACTGAGGATCTGCAGGTTACTCGCCTGCTGGGTAGGCAAGTCGCCGACGTGCTGCCCTTTGAACACCCGAATCTTTGCGTCCTGGTCGGCAAGGCTCTGACGCGCAACTTCCAGTTGAGTCTCGAGAAACTTAGTGGTGTCTTCAGACTCTTGCTGGCGCACCTCCAGATTCTCGCTGATGAATAGGTTCGTCAGCTCTCTTGTGACACGCTGCGCGATGTGGGGATTGGGCGCCGAGTACTCAACCTTGAAGGCGCTAATCTGCATGCTGGTAGGGTCACGCACGAGGTCGATACCAATACTCTTGCGCATCAGTGCGACCTTCTCATCTGGCGTCAGGCTGCTGGCGCCAGGGCCATAGAGATTGAGCTGGTCAATGATGCGGAGCAGGTGCGTGCGGCTAAGAATTTGCTGGGTGATATTCTGCATCTGAGCCTGCACATCTTCATTGATATTCGATACAACGTAGTCCTTCGGCATCGTGGGTTGTTCCACCAGGATCGTCGTCCCCGACTTGTAGATCACTGGTACCATCCAGCTGACTGCCCAGACAATCAACCACCCGACGAAAAACGATACCAGGAAATAGGGGTAGCGGCGCCGCGCCACGTCCAGGTAACGCTGCATGTCGAGCGTTTCAGATTTCTGGTCGTCGAGAACATCCGGCATAGTTATCTTCCTCCCAGCGCCTTTGAGAAGTTATAAGAGATGGAGACAGATTCGAGACTAGCATCGGGAGCGTTGTTGACCACTGGGATCCCAACATATTTTTGGTGTACATCACTGTATCTGAATTCGATACTGAAACTTTGATTCAGTTGGCGCTGGAGCGAGGCCGTCCCGACAACCCTGTGTCCTCCCTGAGTTGATAGGTAGACCGCGGGGGTCACGTCGTCGTTAGTGAGGTAATTTGCCGCTGCTCCTGCTGTCCACTTTCGTCCCAGCCTCCACAGTGCAGACCCACTTATCGTACTCGACTGAAAGACCCCTACTAAGCCGCCGCCGCCGGTGATGGCTCGCGAGTAGCTGACCGCGAGATTCGTTTGATTTCTTTGCCACCCCCCGCTCACAGTCACGCTGGGGGACCAAGACGCGTATGCCGGCAAAGAGGACTCAGAGATCTCATAGTGTTGCGGACCGACCGAGGCGGACAGCGAGAAGGTTCGCTTCAGATAAACGGTGTAAAAATAGAGGATGCTTTGCGTCAAAAGTTGACTCGTCGAACCCGGGGGGTAAGACAGGGTTTTTGTGTACTGATAAGTTGCGCCCGTGTAATGGTTTCTGGACAGACGGCGGCTATAAAACATCGAGCCTCCGGCAGTAGTTGAATTGTAGAGACCATTATCTGTTTCGGGTTGATTAAGGTAATCCAGCTTCGTAAATATCCCCTCGGCGCCGACCATGCTATTCCTGCTGTACTGATACGTCAGGTCCACGCTCGCCTGGTTGCTAAGCTGATCCGCCAACGCATCGACAGAGCTGTTTGATGTTGTCACTCCTCCCGTAGGCTGAGTGAACTGGTCAAGTTGATTGAACGCGTACTCAGTCTTTTGCAGCGAGTCCCGTAGGCTGAGGGTTACATGCGGGCTCACTCGATACTGGAAATTGAAAAGCAGATTCTGATTCAGGTGATTTTCACCCTGATAAATAATTAGGCTGGGGCTGTAGGTCGTCACCACATGCATTCGCGGGCCGAGCCTGTCGATGTCGATCGTGGGGAAAAACGAGTAGCTAAAGTCGCTGCCCGAATTGACGCCCACGACTCCGACCAGATCGTTGCCGTAACCGCCGGTAAAAGTAAATCCGCTGCGCAGGTAATTCGACCGGGCCGTGGAACCGATCTCGGTCGAATAAGCTTCACCGCTCACCGGGGGCGGTACACGCATTTGATCGATGCCTCCTGCCGGGCTTGGCACCTGACAACGCGCTGGCGTGACTACGAGTAGTACTAGGACTAAGCTCAGGCAAACTCGGGTCAACATACAATTGCCCTCAAGGCACAACGATGGTGTCGCGTGGCTCAAGCTTGATATTCTGCTGGGGACTCTTGCCCTTGATAACGTTCTTGTAGTTGAAGGGAATGCGAGACTCGCCACCACCA
Source organism: uncultured Acidobacteriaceae bacterium (assembly GCA_963788515.1). Lineage (GTDB taxonomy): Bacteria > Acidobacteriota > Terriglobia > Terriglobales > Acidobacteriaceae > PALSA-350. The sequence continues at coordinate 52,309 of CAWBGZ010000008.1, read as the reverse complement.
GGATTCTGGCGAAGGATGTAAATGCCTTTCTGGTTGGCAAAGTCCCTGAATCCACCGGCAGCCGCAATTGCGTCAAGAACGGTGGTCGCGAGTTCGAGCGAATACGATCCCGGCTTCGCGACCTGTCCCAGGATGTTGAACTTCTGGCTGCGAATCTCCTGAACCATGACCGTGACTTCCGGATCCGCTATGTAATTGCGCAGTTTGCCGGCGATGTCGTCCTCGAGCTGCAACGGGGTTCGTCCCGTAGCCTGTAATTCTCCTACCAGGGGCAGCGAAATTCGCCCATCGGAGCGCACCGGAATGGAACGAGAGATGTCCGGTTCCTTCCAAACATTGATCGACAGCACGTCGTCGTTCCCAATAACAAAGCTGGCATCGTGGGGCTTCTTGACTGATTGTGCGAGCGACGTCATGGCGGGACTCGAAGGATCAGCCACTTGTGCCCACAAAGAACCGGAAAGGACAATTAGGACGAATCCTAAGCCTATTTGACGATCGGTTCTGTTTCTCATCACAACTCTCCTGTAGATAACTACCGAGCCCGTTTCCCGATTTCACTCTGCCCGGCCGCTGCCGTTGAGGCGACTGCCTTCTGGAAGCACTGCGGTATTGATTGATCTCAGCTGATACTGCTCGATCTTGTAGAGCAATGTTCGATAACTCACCTTAAGTAGGGACGCGGCGGCCTTGCGATTCCCGCCAGTCTTCTCCAGCGCACCCGCGATAGCCTTCTTTTCGGTCTCAGACTTGACACTCTGAACCAAGGATTTAAGCGAGTCAGCACCGGTTGCGGCGACACGAGACCCACCTACTGAGGGTTGCAGGCGGTTCAAGGTCCGCGGCGAAGTTAAGACACCATTCCTCGCCATCTCATCTGGGCCTGGTCGACTTTTTCCAAACACTTGTGGATTGTCGCCGGTCATGAGGTAGCGTTTCACGAAGATTTCCAGTTCGCGCAGGTTGCCTGGCCAGGAATACGCCTGGCACGCCTCGATCATTGCCGGCGAAAAGTCGCGTGGAGACAGACCGTATTGCTTGGCGAGGCGGTGCATGAAATGGAGCGACAGGAGCCGTATTTCTTCCCGGCGCTCCCGCAGGGGAGGCACATGAATGGTATAGGTGCTTAGCAAACAGTAGAGATCTTCGCGAAATCGCCTTTCAGCAACAGCGTGTTCCATATTGCTGGTACTTGAGGCCAAAACGCGAATGTCGACCTCGACGGCGGCCGATGTTCCTGGTCTCATAAAGCGCTTGTATTGCAACGCGCGCATCAGATTGGCCTGCAAGCCCATCGGCATCTCGGTGATTTCATCCAGGAGGATCGTACCTTTTGCACCGAGTTCCAATTTTCCCGTCCTGATTTGCAACGGTGCCGTTGTGCCATCCCACTCGTAACCAAATAACTCTCTCTCCAGCAGATCACCGGGCAGCGCTGCGCAATTGACCTTTGTGAACTCGAACCCTGAACGGAGCGACAACTTATGGATCAGGCGGGCGGTGGTCTCTTTACCACTCCCCCCCTCGCCAAGAATCAATACGGGTACATTGGCCTCCGCCAGCGAGGCCGCCTGCGCGCGGAGCTTGCGCATGATCGGGCTGATCCCGACGAAGAAGATGTCATCACCGATCAGCTCAACATCTTCGCTCGTGATATCCACATCGACCGCTTCACAAACACTGGAAAGGTGGCTCTGGATGACCGTCGTCAGTTGACGGTTGTCGAGGGGCCGTACGAGGTAGTCCCGCGCGCCCAGGCGAATTACTTCTTGCCTCTTGCGAACATCGCCGGGGTGGCCAATCAAGATAATCGGCAACGCGGGCCGCAGGCGACGCAGCCAGCGTAAGATGTGCAACCCATCGGCATCGCCTTGAGGCAGATCCAGCAAAAGCAAATCCGGCGTCACCCCGGATTGGACCCGTTCCATCGCCTCCCACACGTTCCCGACAATTTCAAGCTGCCAGGAGCTCGATTCCCCCATCGACCAGAGCGTGCGAACAAAAGCGGAGTCTCGGCTGACGAATAGCAGTCGCGCTGTATCGATCACTTTTCCTACCGGGGGTTGATTCATGTGGGATTAGAAGTGGCGGGGGTTCTAGCCGCGATTCTCAGCGCAAGAGAGTGGTGAATACGGTGATAGTCCTAGCCCAGCCACACCATGAAATGCGGACTTGGCGCACCGATTGTTTGGCGGGTTGGTTCCTGAAACTTGGCGACGTAGGAATTAACGGAACCGCTCTGGCTTAGTGGCGCACACGTATTCCCCACGTCCAGATGGCAAGAATCCTGGCTAAATTGGCTCCACTTCGTACCCTTCCACCTGAATCGCCAAAGATCTCTGCATGGCATCGACGGATATGATCAGCCTCCGCTCCCCGTGCCGGGATAAGAAAATTCCCTCTAAACCTTCCAGGGCGCCCCCGCGGATCCGCACGCGTTGTCCAGTCTTGAGAAACGGGTGAGCGCAACAAGGAAGCCGTTCGTTGACTAGCATTCGCACGGCGTCGATTTGCTCATTGGGAATAGGAGTTCCTACACCCTGGGTTCCGACCAGGCCCAGCACACTGTCAGTCCGAAGCACCCGCTGCCGCTCCTCGTTGCGAGGCATCAGCTTGACGAACAAATAACAGCTGAACAACGGCAATTCTATGGATTTCTTGCGGTCGTTCCACCGATGCACCTCAGTGAACGTCGGCAAGAAGGTTGTCACACCCCTCTCCCAGAGGCGGTGAGCCACGGCTCTCTCGTGCCGCGCCCGGGTATGCACCGCGTACCAGTTCTCACCATTTTCCCCGGCCATGACTGGTGGGCCTGAAGACTTCCATGCCTGATTGTCGGTTTCCAAAGCTTCGCCCCTCTGCACCCTTCCGGGTTGCTCGTATTCGCTCCGAATGGTATCTGGGGAAGGTTTCCGGTCTGGAAATCTGGGGGATCCCGTAGACAAATATGGGATGGTTGTTGTTGTTCTGTTTCCGTGGGCTCGTTCACTAAGCTCGACGCAGAATTCTACGATTCCTGTTGTGTATACCTAGCTTCGCCCTATGAGTCACATTTCGTAGTGACCCTTCGAAATTGAACATAGCCAAGAAATTCAACCCACAAAGCAGAAAAAGCCGTCATCTTACGACCACACGACAGTCCGCCCGAGGCCTAGCGCTGGGTTGCTTGGACTACGTGTGATGGCTATTAAATCTAACGTACACAATACGGCGTTCTTGCCTGGATCGGATTTATTAGGCCATTGCAGTTACTTTCATCGTTGCTGTCTTAAACACCGCGCAGCTCGTTTGGCGGTACTCATAGATCAACCCAGAGGCGTACGGCTTCAGCCTGGGCGATCGATACGCAGAATGGCTCGGTGGGGGAACTTCGGCCAACTCGGTACGTAAACCGAAATCAGCGTACAGCCCAATGCAAGTTGCTGCAAGAGGTACACCATCTCTGCGACACACTTCTCCTCCGGCGCTTTATCGTCAGGGGCCATCCACTCCGAGGAGATATTCTCATTCAGTAACGCTCCGAAGAAACATCCAATGCAGACAGGCGTGCAGACAGGTGCAAGAATCTCTCCCAGTCACCAGCCGCGATTGACTGCGTTCTTTGTGGACGGAAGGCTGTTGGGGTCAACTGGATGCGGCATTTGTAAAGCGAGTCTGAACGTGGACAATGAGGGTTACCAGAGGACAAAGGTAAGCGGTTGTCCGGTTACTAAATATCCCATTGACATCGGAGAATAATATCTCTACCGTTTTCGTCAGCCGCCCGCCCTATTATTTGGCTGACACAGGGTATAGTTAAAACGAGAGCAAACAAACGTTTCTGCGGTCTTAGTACTTTCCAAAGCAATATTGGGTGACTTCATTTAGGCTTGCGGCAGTTGCTCGCTCCGCTTTGTCGTTGCACTCGGCGTGCGGGGGGTGGAGACTGACGTGCTGCAGACAACGCTTTCTTCCTCTCTGAAGCACTCGGTAAACAAGTCTTCATCCGGATATCCCACGGAATGCTCTAAAATGCTTTGTTAGCTGTTCGCAACATGTACATTGGTGCCATCCCCCCCGTGGATTCTCCACGGTTACGACCATAGGCCATATCAGCAGTATCTCGTCTTTGCAATAAGAAAGACTGCCGAGAGCCACGCGCCCTGGAGCATCTTTTAGGCGTACTCGAACGAGGGAACGAGCAGGGGCTTGTCATCGCCTGCTCTCCCTCCACAAGGCAATAGGAAAAGCTGTGACGGAGTAGGGGAATGCTCAATGGAATTCTGGAGTCAGCCATCCGCGTGCTGGTGGCCGACGATACTCGGCTCCACACCACTTTGCTGGCAGACGCACTGAGACGGGACGGTGCGTTCGAGGTAATTGGTTCGGACTCTGAGGAATTGGTTGCGCGAGCTCAACTGCACAACATCGATGTCCTTCTTCTTAGTTCTGAACTGGATGAGAAGCCTGGCCGCGGGTTTGAGGTCTTGCGCGAAGTGCGTATGCGGCACCCAAACGTCAGCGCGGTCGTGCTTCTGGACTCCTCAAAACATGAATCGGTCTTAGAAGCGTTTCGAGCTGGGGCCCGAGGCGTGCTAAGCAGGCACGAATCAGTCGAGACCTTGAGCAAGTGCGTGAGAAGTGTGCATGGGGGGCAGATCTGGGCTAACAGCGAACAAATGGGGCTGCTGATCCAAGCCCTGATTTCTTTGCGCAGCGTTCCTGCAGTAAACCCTCGGGGCATGGAGCAGCTATCCAAGCGAGAGATGGAGATCGTGAACAGCGTTGCCGAGGGCTTGTCCAATCGGAAGATCGCGGAGCGCTTAGGGCTAAGCCAACACACCGTCAAGAATTACCTTTTTAAAGTCTTTGAGAAACTTGGGGTTTCGAGCCGGGTTGAGCTTCTGTCGATGGCCATGAATCGGAATGATCAATCGCCGTCATCTTCAAATAGCCCCGAGAAGAACTACACGGATTACGAGTTGCTGAACGATTCGACTCTGGTTGGGTGCCGGCGAGCTGCAGAACAGGGCCTTCCCATCGCACAGCTCGATTTAGCCCGATTTCATTGGGCCAGAAAAGCTGATTACAATGACCTCACACAAGCCTACAAGTGGTATTTGATCGCCGGTCAACAAATCTCGCGAACCAGCAAGACCGTTGGAAGCGCGATGACGCTTGAGCAAAGACTTGAAGCGGAGGAGTTGGCTGCCGAGTGGCTTAAGAAAGCGGACAAGCTTCTGCCGGCTTCCATTAGAGATCAAATGGTGCCCACGTCAAAACGGAGAGGCATGCAACCTGAACCCGGCTTTTCTGGTGCCTCTATGATTCGACGGATCGGCAGGTAGAGGCTCAGAATCTCGAGACTACCGTGCGTACCTGCCGCAAGCGTTGGGTGGAATGACCCACGAGCACCTTTCCTTCCGGCGTTAGGGAATGGTAGCGTTTGCGTCGTTGGACGGCGTACTTTCCACCCCGGAGGAGTCAACACTTTTTACAATGTAGTCATATGTTGCGCCACTTTGGACGGTACTATCCACATAGGTCGTCCCAGTGACAACCGCCGAGTTTAGCAGTTGATACGTAGAGCTGCTGCCGGTCGATCGATAAACGTTGTAGCCTGCAACCGGATCAGGAGAGCTACTGGGTGCCTGCCAACTTAGGTCGACCTGGTGTTGTGTCCCGGTGCCGCTCAGACTGACGACCACCGTACCGTTGGTCGACGAGTTGCTCTGGAGCATCACCTGACCCGTCGCCACCCCTGTGGTGGTTGGGTCGAACTGCACATCCAGAGTGATCGCCAAGGTGGGATTCAAAGTCACAGGGAATGTGGCTCCTGACATCGTGAAGCCGGTCCCAGTCAGTGTTCCCGAGTTGATGGTCACCGGCCCCGTCCCGGTGGAGGTTAACGTCACCGGCAGCGTCGACGGCGTGTTCACCGTCACGTTGCCAAACGCCAGGCTGGTCGGGCTGACCGTCAAGGTTGGCACCCCTGCGTTCAGTTGTAGAGCAAAGGTCTTGGAAATGCCGCCTGCGCTCGCCGTCAGGGTCACCGCTTGCGCGGTCGTCACCGATGCCACAGTCGCCGTGAAGCCGGCGCTGCTCGCGTTGGCAGGAACCACTACCGTAGCCGGCACTGTAACCGCGGCACTGCTGCTCGTCAGGCCCACACTCAGGCCGCCACTCCCGGCTGCCGCGGTCAGGGTCACTGTGCAACTATCGCTTCCCGATCCAGTCATGGACGCGCTACTGCAAGAAAGCGCACTCAACGCTCCTGATACCGCTGTGCCTGTGCCCGTCAGACCGATCACCGCCGTGCCATTGGTCGACGAGTTACTCTGGATTGTTACCTGACCCGTCGCTGCTCCCGCCGTGGCCGGATCAAACCGCACATTCAGTGTGACCGACTGCGTCGGATTCAAGGTCACTGGGAAGGTCGCCCCTGACATCGTGAAGCCGGTCCCAGTCAGTGTTCCCGAGTTGATGGTCACCGGCCCCGTCCCGGTGGAGGTTAACGTCACCGGCAACGTCGATGCCGTGTTCACCGTCACGTTGCCAAACGCCAGGCTGGTCGGGCTGACCGTCAAGGTTGGCACCGCTGCATTCAGTTGTAGAGCAAAGGTCTTGGAAACGCCGCCCGCACTCGCCGTCAGGGTCACCGCTTGCGCAGTCGTGACCGATGCCACAGTCGCGGTGAATCCTACACTGCTCGCGTTGGCCGGAACCACTACCGTAGCCGGCACTGTAACCGCAGCACTGCTGCTCGTCAGGCCCACACTCAGGCCACCACTCCCGGCTGCCGCGGTCAGGGTCACTGTGCAACTATCGCTTCCCGATCCAGTCATCGACGCGCTGCTGCAAGAAAGCGCACTCAACGCCGCCGGTGCCGTCGTGCCCGTCCCCGTCAAGCTGATTATCGCCGTCCCATTGGTCGACGAGTTACTCTGGATCGTTACCTGACCCGTCGCCGCTCCCGCCGTGGCCGGATCGAATTGCACATGCAGCGTGACCGACTGCGTTGGATTCAAAGTCACCGGGAAGGTGGCTCCTGACATCGTGAAGCCGGTCCCGGTCAGTGCTGCCGAATTGATGGTCACCGGCCCCGTCCCGGTCGAGGTCAGCGTCACCGGCAACGTCGATGCCGTGTTCACCGTCACGTTGCCAAACGCCAAACTAGTCAGGCCGACCGTCAACGTTGGCACCGCTGCATTCAGCTGTAGAGCAAAGGTCTTGGAAACGCCGCCCGCACTCGCCGTCAGGGTCACCGCTTGCGCGGTCGTGACCGATGCCACAGTCGCGGTGAATCCTACACTGCTCGCGTTGGCCGGAACCACTACCGTGGCCGGCACCGTAACCGCAGCATTGCTACTCGTCAGGCCCACGCTCAGGCCGCCACTCCCGGCTGCCGCGGTCAGGGTCACCGTGCAGCTATCGCTTCCCGATCCAGTCATGGACGCGCTACTGCAGGAAAGCGCACTCAACGCCGCCGGCGCCGTCGTGCCCGTCCCCGTCAAGCTGATTACCGCCGTCCCGTTGGTCGACGAGTTACTCTGAATCGTTACCTGACCCGTCGCCGCTCCCGCCGTGGCAGGATCGAACTGCACATTCAATGTGACCGACTGCGTTGGATTCAAAGTCACCGGGAAGGTCGCTCCCGACATCGAGAAGCCGGTCCCAGTCAGTGCTGCCGAATTAATGGTCACCGGCGCCGTACCGGTCGAGGTCAGCGTCACCGGCAACGTCGAGGCCGTATTCACCGTCACGTTGCCAAACGCCAGAGTAGCTGAGCCGATCACCAACTGTGGACTTGACGCGGCCGTACCAGTCCCGCTCAGATTAATCACCGCCGTGCTGTTGGTCGACGAGTCGCTCTGGATAGTCAGCTGACCCGCTGCCGCTCCCGCACTGGTCGGATCGAACTGCACATTCAGAGTCACTGACTGAGCTGGATTCAAGGTCACCGGGAAGGTCGCTCCCGACATCGTAAATCCCGCCCCACTCAGGGTGGCCGAGCTGATCGTCACCGGCGCCGTACCGGTCGAAGTCAGCGTCACAGGCAGCGTCGATGCCGTGTTCACAGTCACATCGCCAAACGTCAGGCTGGCCGCGCTGATCGTCAATTGCGGGCTCGGCACTGCCGTGCCCGTCCCGCTGAGATGAACCACCGCTGTGCTGTTGGTCGACGAGTCGCTTTGGATCGTCACCTGACCCGTCGCGGCTCCCACCGCGACCGGCTCGAACTGCACATTCAGAGTCACTGACTGACCTGGATTCAAGGTCACCGGGAAGGTCGCTCCCGACATCGTGAAACCGGTCCCAGTCAGTGCTGCTGAATTGATGGTCACCGGCGCCGTACCGGTCGAGGTCAGCGTCACGGGCTGTGTCGATGCCGTACTCACCGTCACATCACCGAACGTCAGACTGGCCGCGCTGATCGTCAACTGCGGGCTCAACACTGCCGCGCCGTTCCCGCTCAGATTAACCACCGCCGTGCTGTTGGTCGACGAGTCGCTCTGGATAGTCAACTGACCCGCTGCCGCTCCCGCGGTGGTCGGATCGAACTGTACATTCAGAGTCACCGACTGACCTGGACTCAAGCTAACCGGGAACGTAGATCCCGACACCGTAAATCCGGCCCCACTTACTGTTGCCGAGTTGATAGTCACCGGCGCCGTTCCGGTGGAGGTCAGCGTCACGGGCTGTGTCGATGCCGTGTTCACCGTCACATCACCAAACGTCAGAGTAGCTGCGCTGATCGTCAACTGCGGACTCGATACCGCCGTGCCCGTTCCGCTCAGATTAACCACAGCCGTGCTGTTGGTCGAAGAATCGCTCTGGATAGTCAGCTGCCCCGTCGCCGGCCCTGCAGCGGTGGGATCGAACTGCACATTCAATGTTACCGACTGCTTCGGATTCAAGGTCACCGGGAAGGTCGATCCCGACACCGTGAACCCGGCCCCACTCACTGTTGCCGAGTTGATGGTCACCGGCGCCGTACCGGTGGAAGTCAACGTCACCGGCTGCGTCGATGCCGTGTTCACCGTCACATCGCCGAACGTCAGGCTGGCCACGCTGACCGTCAACTGCGGACTCAACGTCGCCGTGCCCGTCCCGCTCAAATTTACGACCGCGGTGCCGTTCGTCGCCGAGTTGCTCTGGATCGTCAGCTGCCCCGTCGCCGGCCCTGCAGCGGTGGGATCGAACTGTACATTCAGAGTCACCGACTGATTGGGATTCAGGGTGACTGGCAACGTAGCACCCGACACCGTAAATCCGGCCCCCGTCAGTGCTGCCGAATTAATGGTCACCGGCGCCGTACCGGTGGAAGTCAACGTCACCGGCTGCGTCGATGCCGTGTTCACCGTCACATCACCAAACGTCAGACTGGTCGCGCTGATCGTCAGCTGTGGACTTGCTGGCTGCGGACCGGGCGGCTGTGGACTCGACACAGGCGTACCCGTGCCGGTCACGGCAACAACCTCTGTGCCGTTGGTCGACGAGTCACTCTGAATGGTCAGCTGGCCCGTGACCGCTCCCGTCGCCGTGGGATTGAACTGCACCTTCAGGGTCATCGACTGGTTCGGGTTCAACGTCGTCGGCAATGTCGCTCCCGACACTGTAAATCCGGCCCCCGTCAATGCTGCCGAGTTAATGGTTAGCGGTGCCGTCCCCGTGGAGGTCAACGTCACAGGCAGCGTCGAGGAGGTGTTCACCGTCACGTTGCCAAACGCCAGGCTAGTCGGGCTGACCGTCAACTGCGGTGTGGCCGGCTGCGGACTCGACACGGTCGTACCCGTGCCGCTCAGATGGACAATCGCTGTGCCGTTGGTCGACGAGTTGCTCTGGATAGTCAACTGACCGGTTGCCGCTCCTGCAGTCGTCGGATCAAACTGCACTTTCAGCGTCAACGCTTGCGCAGAGTTCAAGCTCACCGGGAATGTGGCCCCCGACACCGTAAATCCAGGCCCACTTGGCGATGCGGAGTTGATGGTCACCGGAGCCGTCCCGGTAGAGGTAAGCGTGACAGTCTGCGTCGATGCCGTATTTAACGTCACATCGCCGAACGAAAGACTGGTCGCGCTGACTGTTAGTCCAGGTGTGGAACTGCTGCCGCTACCGCTCACTCCCGACCCGGTAATTGCGCCTTGAGCAATCGCCTTGCCTGCCGCACTCATTACAGTGAATTGGCCAGAGTAGTCGGATTCTTTTTCCGGCTTGAAGCTGATGACGAAGTTATAAGTCGCACCAACGCTGACAGTAACGGGAAGACTGCCCGCACTGTTCGCAGAAAAGTTCTGCCCGGCGACATTCACTTGAAAGATATCAACTGGCGCGGAGCTCTGATTGAGGAGAGAGACCGTGCTGGTTGCTACTTGCCCGATAGGCACAGCGCCAAATGTTACTGCGGCGGGTGAGAGAGCGAAGGGACCCGTTGCTGATCCGTTCACTACGTATCCGCAACCTGAGAGCGCGGCGACGACCAGACAACATACTAAACTCGCGAATAGCTTTGCACACGAACCGCTAAGTCCGCGGATTGGACTGCGCCAGCAGGCGCTAGATAAGCTGAACACCAACGTCACCTCTGTAATACTGCAAGTTTCAGAGGCAGATAAAATGAAGAATTATAAGTATTGCTAGTTCGTGGAATTAAGCTCTGCAGCGCTGTCGATTTATGGAGTCATCCGGCTGCAGTGTACGTAATAGGTTTCACTTGGAAGCCAACTTCGTAAGATGTTTTAGAACCCTCACAAATCCAGGATCGAAGTTGCTGGATAGCTCAACGGCGCAATGCAGTCCCCATCAATCAGATGGCGACTCATTCTGCATATGAGGATTGTCACTTTCTCCTCCGGGGCCCTCAATGACACAAATTAGTCATTGATTGACTGGTATCTATTGATCGGGGGGCCAGTAATCGCCACAGTGCTCCACCGGAGTATTTTCTGGGCTATGCAGATGCGGTGAAGCGCAAGATAACCATAGTAAGCGCCATTTTACTTTAGTCAGCTATCTTGGGAGCCATCCCTTATGACCTCAAACCTCACGCAGATGGCCCAGCATGTTAAGTGCGTCGCCTGTGATGAGTGCGCCATTAGATTTTGCTGCATACTTTCAATTCTGCGTGGAAGGATAGCCGCGCTGGGTGGTCTGTTCAACTGAGCTGTGAAGCCGCCCTTTGATTTCCGCTTAGATCGCTCATCACCGCGACAACAGTAAATATCTATTTGACAGCTTTCACAGATAGTGACATTTTACGGTCGCTCGCGGAAGGCGCTCATAGATGACGTTGCTTGAGTAACTGATTTATACTCGCGGAAGCTGATTGCAGCAGGTGACGTACATCGATGTACGTGCCCTCTCTACTTACTTCGAGTAGCCCGCTCGCTTGGGTTCAGTCTTTGCAGAAGGTTGGCACCCTGCACCAGATACCCCGCGATAACTTTGGAAAAAGCACCTTGCGCCTGCCGTCACCCATTACTCGAGCACCTAGGGAATGGTCGCGGAGATCTGGTTGGATGGAACGCTTTCAACCCCGGAGGCATCGACACTTTCTACCATGTATTCATAGGTAGAACCACTCTGCACTGTGTTATCCACGTAGGTCGTCTGCGTGTCGGCCGACGAATTTATCACTTGGAACGCAGAGCTGCCGGCACCTGTTGAACGGTAGACGTTATAGCCCACGACCGGGTCAGCGGAGCTGCTGGGCGCATCCCAGCTGAGGTCGACCTCATGTCCGGTGGTGGATGCGCTCTCCCCCGTGCCGCTCAGGCTTATCACAGCCGTAGCATTGGTCGATGAGTTGCTTTGGATCGTCAGTTGCCCCACTGCCGCGCCCACCGCCGTCGGATCAAACACCACCTCCAGCGTTACCGCCAGACCCTGATTCAATGTGACCGGGAACGTTGCTCCCGACATCGTGTAGCCAGGACCGGTAAGTGTTCCCGAGTTGATGGTCACCGGCGACGTCCCCGAGGAGGTCAGGGTCACAGGCAGGGTCGATGACGTATTCACCGTGACATTGCCAAACGCCAGACTGGCTGTGCTGATCGTGAGCTGCGAACTTGAACTTGCTGAAGCTGCACTTAGCTGCAGGGCAAAGGTCTTAGACACGCTGCCCGCACTCGCTGTCAGTGTCACCGTTTGCGCGGACGGGACGGACGATACACTCGCATTGAACCCTGCGCTCATCGCATTGGCCGGAACCAACAACGTGGCCGGCACGGTAACCGCCGCACTGCTGCTCGTCAGGCTCACATTGAGGCCGCCGCTTCCGACAGCCGCGGTCAGCGTCACCGTGCAATGATCGCTACCCGATCCCGCCATCGAAGCGCTGCTACAGGTGAGCCCACTTAGTGCTGCTTGACCAGTCGTGTCTGTGGCAGCCGAGCTGTTCACTGTCGTACCGCAACCTAATTGGGGGAGAACGACGAGGAGACATGCCAATACCGCAAACAGTTCTCTAGACAGACCGTCAAGTCTGCGGATCGAACCACGCCTGCGGACACAATATGAATTGAGCAACAGTGTCACCCGTGTAAATGAGCGCTCCCCGAAGAGACCCCAACAAGAATTGTGGCCAGTGCTACTTGTGAAACGTCGGAACAACAGCTCTCTCGATTCGGAGATATCCGGCTGCAATGATGCTACAGTTTTCGCTCGGAACACGACGACCGGCTTCTCAAGTACCAAAGTTACTCACACCAAAGATTGTTACTCCATGAATAGGGGGCTCTCAATGACACAAACTGGTCACCACTGGTGCAGTCTCTCTGTTGAAAGCCTTGGTGTACGCATCGAACAAAACCTCGACCCGGCCCCCTTCGCCCCTATCCGGGAAAGGAACCGGCCAGCCTCCTACCAGATATCTCCTTTTGTTTCAAGAACAAATCAGGAAAGTTCTTCCTGGGTCAGCTGAAACCCCTCGCTAGGGCGAGACCGCTCCGCAGGACTCCTCCCGACCGCTCGCACCGCAGTGGCCAGAAGCGTCGAAGGGACAGAGTCCCCCCATCGGAAAACAAGGATTTGCAAACGGCGCTTTGAAGGAACGGCCGCCCGACAAATCGACCTCGGTGATTATGCTTTTAGCACCAGGTGGTTACCAAAATGCCTAAATTCTCCCCTTCGGGGTCGGGCTCTTTGCTGAAAGAGCTTTGCCCACAATATTCCAGTTGGAAGAATGGAATGGATGAAGAGATCTCTTGTTGTACTTGCAGTACTCGCCTTGCTTCTCTCGGCTTCAACAGGGTTCGCCGATGGACTCCCAGAATCGCCGCCAATGGGACTGGTGCAGCCATCGGTAGAAACGACTGCTCGAAACCATCCGCTACCTCAAAAGCGAATCTCCTGGTTTGACTATTCGCTGTACATCGCTGTGTTTGCTACACATGCTGCAGATTGGGCGACCACCCAGCAATGCCTGCGTACCAGCCGGGAACAGGAGCAGGCGGGCTTTGTCGGTCGATGCCATGAGGGGCTCTTGCCTACGGGCCTCGCTGAGAGCAAGGTGGGCCTGGCAGCGTATGAGGCAACTACGGCAGGGCTGGAGGTCTATTTGCAATACGTGCTAACCAAGCACCATCACGGGCGCATCGCCCGCATTGCTCAATTCGCCAATATAGGCAGCACCGCGTATGTAGTGGCACATAACTACCAGACGATCCACGCGTCAACCAACCCGTAGGGGGGAACGGCTTTACGGCTCGTTTTTTTAATGGCGCACCGCTGGCCGGATAGAGGGCGCTGTAGAAGCAGGCAGACGCACGAAATATAGCCCTTCCACGATTCACGTGTCCTACCGACAAGCCGACAACGTCACGCCCGATCGCCGGCTGCTGTGAGGGTTTGCTTGCCAAGCATCGCCAGGGCGGCCTCTACGAAACCGATGGTGTGCGCCATGCCAGCGTGCCAGGGAGCGGCACATGTCATCTGTGGCGTGTGATCAGGAAGAATCACACCATCGAAGTGGTTGTGCTGCAGGATCGACAAAATGCCGATCATGTCGACGTCTCCCTCATCGATGAAGGTTTCGCGATAATACGGAACCTTACCGGCTACATTTCGGAGATGAATGTACGCAATCTTTCCCTGCCTGCTGTATCGGTCTACTGCATCATAGACATCACCTTCCGTCATCTCAGCCAGCGTACCCACGCAGAGTTCCAGTTGATTCGATTTGCTGGGCACGGCATCCAGCAACCTTTGATACATGCCGGGCTGGTAGACGAGTCGCGGCTGCTGCCGCATCGTGGGCATAGGGGGATCATCCGGATGTGCAGCGAGCCGCACTCCTGCTTGCTCGGCCACCGGGATCAGTTCCTCCAGAAAGGCTTCCAGTCTGCGCCACAGTTCTTCAGGGGTGACGGGTGGCAGCGCCCCGGAAGCAGCATGTTGGTCATAAATCATGTTCCAAACCATCCCATTCGGAATGGGCACATCGTCAGCAGGGCCATCCATTCCGACGGTGACGGAGCCTCCGCGTCCAAATGGCCCGGAAACACGGCCGCAGACCCCTGCGATACTGAAGTTATAGCCAAGGATCGGTATGCCTGCTTCTCCCATGCGACGAACGATGGTTTTGACATTTTCGATATGTTCAGGGCGATTGGGGCCATCGAGCAGAATATCGTACCAAAAAGCTGGATCAAGATTCTCGATCGCAGCCAGAACCAGCCCGGCATCTTCGATTTCTCGACGAATCTTGACCAGCTCGCCCGCGGTCCACAACCTATTAGGATCCCCCGCCAAACCCCACGCCCCAAATTTCCCCCCCGTCGGCTGATTGTCGCGAGGATTAGTCGAGCCTTGGCGGAAGTAGTCCACCAGATGGATCACAATATGACTACATCCAGCCTGTCGTGCGAAATCGTAGTTGTCACGCGATAGCATGTGGCGATAGAGACCTAAGCCGATTTTCATAATCTATCCAGCTCCTCTTTGGTTGCCTACATCTGTTTTGCCTGAGGCTATGCCTCATGCGTTGGATTTGCATTTCGCCGAATACCGTCGCCAGAATACCGAGCACGATACCCAATTGATACAGTGTGAACGGCGGCCGCGCAGACGTTCGTTACAACAGGGCTGCATAACCGGATCACTTGAACTTGCCGGGCAGTCCGCGTATATTCGCAGCCGCAGTGGGAACACACAATTCCTGTCGACGTCCTCAGACCGGCCGGCGCCACGCAACGAGCATCAAGAAGCGATTGCGCGTCCCGGACGGAGACCAAACCTCTCGCCACGTAAACGCAGGCGAGAAATCCAAGGAGATTACACACATGGCAAGCAACCGCGGAGTGGCCTATATGGGCCCCGGGATCGTAGAGATTCACAGCATTGACTTCCCAAAATTGGCGCTCGGGAACCGCAAATGTGAACACGGCGTCATTCTCAAGATTGTCTCCACCAACATTTGCGGCAGCGACCAGCACATGGTCAGGGGGCGCACAACCGCACCGAAGGGCCTCATCCTGGGACACGAGATCACCGGCGAAGTCATCGAAGCCGGGCGGGATGTCGAGTTCATCAAAGTCGGAGACCTGGTCTCTGTACCGTTCAACATCGCCTGCGGCCGCTGCAGAAACTGCAAGGAACGCGCCACCGGCATTTGCTTGAATGTGAATCCAGCGCGGCCAGGTGCGGCCTACGGCTATGTAGATATGGGCGGCTGGGTGGGAGGGCAGGCTGACTATGTCATGGTTCCTTACGCTGACTTCAACTTGCTAAAATTTCCCGACAAAGCACAGGCGATGACAAAGATCCGCGACCTGACTTGCTTATCTGACATTCTTCCGACTGGCTATCATGGCGCGGTCAGCGCGGGCGTTGGCCCAGGGGCCACGGTTTATGTTGCCGGCGCGGGACCCGTCGGTCTCGCATGCGCAGCCGCCTGTCAACTACTGGGCGCCGCCGTCGTGATTGTAGGCGACCTGGTTCCGGAGCGGCTTGCGCAAGCCAAAAGTTTCGGCTGCGAAATTGTGGACGTCTCCAAGGACGCCTCTGTCGGCGACCAGATTGCCGGGATCCTCAAGGTTCCAGAAGTGGACTGTGCGGTAGATTGCGTAGGCTTCGAGGCCCGTGGTCACGGTCACGACGCCAAGACGGAAATCCCTGCGACTGTGTTGAATTCGCTTATGCAAATTTGCCGCGCCGGCGGAGCCCTCGGCATCCCCGGACTGTACGTCACCGAGGATCCTGGCGCGTCCGATAAGAGCGCCCAGACGGGAAACCTCAGCATCCGCATCGGCTTGGGGTGGGCGAAATCCCACGTCTTCACCACGGGTCAGTGTCCGGTAATGAAGTACAACCGGCAACTGATGATGGCGATCCTGCATGACAAGATCAAAATCGCCAAGGCTGTCAACGTCACTGTTGTGACTTTGGACCAAGCTGTCCAGGGCTACAAGGACTTCGATAAAGGGGCGGCGAAGAAGTTCGTGCTCGATCCCCACGGCATGATCGCGGCATAACTCGACGTCGAGGGGCCCCATATCCACCCTTGGATAGGGCCCCCGATTTTCATTTCGCGCGGTTTGCATCGCGCGGTAAAAGTCATTAAAGGTGCGAACGTCTCATGCAAATAGATGTGCCCGGTCCGGTCGAGCCCAGACCCTCGCCGCCAACCGTACCGCTACAGACGACCGCAATACTGATCTTAAGTGCACTGGTGGCCGCGCTTGGTGGTCTACTATTCGGATTTGACACTGCGGTCATCGCAGGCACCACGCATTCCCTTACCCGAGTTTTCTCGCTAAACGCCGCAACTTTGGGCATCACCGTGTCCAGCGCCCTTTGGGGCACTATCGCGGGCGCATTGCTCGGCGGTTACGCCGGGGAGCGTTTTGGCCGCCGCGACAGTCTCCGCATGATGGCTGTGCTCTATCTGTCTTCGGCGATTGGGTGCGCACTGGCTTGGAACTGGTACTTCCTGCTCGCTGCCCGGATCATTGGCGGCCTGGGAATCGGTGGCTCCTCCGTCCTCGGCCCTATTTACATTGCCGAGATTTCTCCGGCTCGGCTGCGGGGCAGAATGGTGGGATTCTTCCAACTGAATGTCGTTGTAGGCATTCTGCTGGCTTATCTCTCGAATTACCTCGTCTCGCTGCGGCATCTCGGTGCCACTGAATGGCGTTGGCAGCTTGCGGTACCTGCTCTCCCGTCCGCGGTTTTTTTGCTCCTGCTGTTTGCCATTCCACGCAGCCCGCGTTGGCTCGCAAAGAAAAAACGATACGGGGAGGCGACGGATGTGCTGGCTAGAATCGGGGAAACCGATCCCGAGGCGGAGCTTGCCCGAATGGTGGAATCGGTGGAGCTGGAGGGCAGACTGTCTGGAGAGAAGCTGCTCTCCCGGAGCAACCGGCTTCCCATCTTTCTTGCCGTGACCGTTGCCGCATTTTCCCAACTTTCTGGCATCAACGCCGTCCTGTATTACCTCAATGACATATTCTCTGCGGCTGGTTCGAGTGCTGTCTCCGGCGGCCTGCAAACGGTCGCCGTCGGGGCAACCAACCTGGCCTTCACCATGCTCGCAATGCTCATCATCGACAAGGTGGGCCGCAGGATTTTGCTGCTTATCGGTTCTGTAGGGATGGCCAGTACGCTCGTGGGCATTGCAGTTATTTTCTATACCCAGATGCATCGGGATTTACTCGTCTGGCTATTGATCGGTTTCTGTGCGTCGTTCTCTTTCTCTTCGGGCGCGGTGGTTTGGGTGTATACCAGCGAGGTCTTCTCAAACGGGGTACGGGCGAAAGGGCAGACGTTGGGAAGCATGACGACCTGGGTGATGAATGCGATCATCGCGGCCGCCTTTCCCATTCTCGCGGCTCGTTCAAGTTCCTATCCTTTCGTATTCTTTGCAGCAATGATGGTGACACAGTTCTTTGTTGTATTTTTCATCTATCCGGAGACCAAAGGCGTGTCTCTGGAGGAGATGCGGCTAAAACCCTGGATTATCTCAAGGGGATAGAGGTGTGGGCCTCCACGAATGAGCTGAAGGAGCCCAAACGCACCTCTGGAGCCTACCCGTGTCGTGGACCCCATTGCATTCTAGTCAGGAAGGGCAAAGCTATAGAACCGCACCTCCGGCAGAGATCGCGACAAATTGCTTTCCCGCCAACGCATAGCTTTGTGCGAACGGGCTTGTCGGTAACAGAAGGTTGAATCCCCTTCTGACTTCACTCTCTCCCCTGCTGTGTACGCGATTTCCGTCGCCCAATCGAGGTCTAGCGCTACGCTCGTCAGCCTGGCCGCTTTTGTTTTTGCACCAAACGTGATTATCATGCCGGAGGGGATCTTTGGATGTGCTATCGCCTCCACAATGCAATTTTCGCTGGGGCCTTAGCGCTTCTGGCCACCATTACAATGAGTCAGGAAACTCAGGAGACCACCCCGCCTCCCAAGGAGTCCCACGCGAATGCGCCAGCGGCAGGGGGCAACGCTCGTTTCAACGGAACCCCGGAACAACGGGCTGCTGCAACCCGAAGCTTTCTCGGTCTTGGTCCGGAGCCGGACAAAGCCGCAGCGGCACGCGGCGCGCCGCTGTTCCAACAAAACTGCGGCTTCTGCCACGGACCTCAGGCACGTGGCGCGGAGGGCCCGAACCTCATCACTTCCGACGTTGTTCTGGGCGACGATCATGGTGAGCACCTGGTGCCATTCTTGAAGCAGGGGCGCCCGGAAAAAGGCATGCCCTCTTTCGCCAGCATGTCGGACGGCCAGCTCAAGGACGTCGCCGAATTCCTCCATCAGCAAGTGGAGGACGTCGCCAACCGCGGCACCTATCATGTGCTGAATGTTCTGGTCGGCGATCCCGCCCTGGGAAAAACTTATGTCGCGGCCAACTGCATGTCGTGCCATACCGGCAATACCTTCGATCACATCGGAAGCAAGTTCCATTCCCCTGACCAACTCCAACGCGCCTGGATATGGCCGGCGCGGCCTGCGGATAATTCGCTCGCCACGACCGCGACGGTGAATACACCGGATGGCGCAACCCTCTCCGGCCGCGTGACCCAGGTCAGCGATTTTCGCATTACCCTGGTGGACCGCGACGGCCAGACCCACGTGATTGACAGAGCTCCCGGAGTGGATGTCCAGATGAAGGATCCGCTCGCGCCCCACGAGGCGATGATCAGCACTCTCAAGAATAGCGACATGCACAACGTCACTTCCTATTTGGATTCGCTCAAATGAGACTGGGCACCGTGCTTTGTGTGTGCGCCGCAGCCGCCGCTCTCGTGGCTCCGGCGCTCGCGGCCACCAACGTTTCAATCGATCCCCAGGAAATCGGAAAACCGCCCATCGACAATTGGACCACGTTCAACGGCGACTACAGCGGCCAACGCTACAGCACGCTGTCCCAGATCACGCCTGCCAATGTGAATCAGATAGCCGAACAGTGGGTGTACAAGATTACCGGCGTCACCGCCCAACGCGGCAGCCCGCTGCCGGTGATCAAATGTACTCCGCTGCTGGTGGATGGGGTTCTATACATCACCATTCCCGACCATGTCTGGGCGCTCGATGCGCGCGCCGGCAATGAGTTATGGCATTACGATTGGGTCGATCACGGCGGCCATCTGATCGGCCAGCGCGGCGTAGGCATATGGAAGTCCACTATCTATTTTGAGACCCCCGACAATTGGCTCATTGCCCTCGACGCGAACACCGGCAAGGAACTGTGGCGGAAGAATTTCGCCGACGCCCGGAAACAGTATTTCTCCACCTCGGCGCCGCTGGTCGTCCGGAACCATGTCATTGTCGGGGTGGGCGGAGACGCCATGGACATGCCGGGCTTTCTTGACTCCTTCGATCCGGCAACCGGCGACCTGCAATGGACCTGGTGGTCTACGCCGCGCAAAGGTGACCCGGCACTCAAGACGTGGCCCAACGAAGCCGCTTCCGAGCATGGCGGCGGCATGACATGGATGCCGGGCACTTATGATCCGGAGCTCAATCTATTGTTTTGGCCGACCGGGAACACCAATCCTGTGTTCGCAGGGCAGGGGCGCCCCGGAGCCAACCTATGGACGGAATCGATCGTCGCCCTCGATGCCGACTCGGGCAAGCTGAAATGGTATTTCCAGGTTTCGCCCCACGACACACACGACTTCGACAACACCACCACGCCCATTCTGTTCGACAAAGTAGTGAACGGGAAGCCGCGCAAATTGCTCTCGCAAGCGGCGCGTAACGGCTTCTTTGTGACTCTCGACCGGCTCAATGGCAAATATCTTGTGGTTAAGCCCTTTGTCCCGCTCGATGACTACTCGGGCCTATCGCCCCAGGGCGAACCCATTCCGCTACCCGATAAGGATCCTACCCTCGGCGGCTCAATCAACATCGTGAACGCCACCAATTGGGAGGCGCCTGCATATAATCCGCGCGCCGCGTTGTTCTATGTGAGCTCGGTCGAAGGAAAAGCAATTTACTATCTGACGGATGATAGCGCCCATCCCTCCGGCTACGGTGGAACGGCGACCTATCTCGGTGTGCCCGCGCGCGTGCTCAAGGCGATCGATCCGCTCACCGGAAAGCCTGTCTGGTCCCATGAATATCCCAACCTGAACACTGCGCCCACGACAGTAGCTCCAAGCATGCTGACCACCGCGGGCAACCTGCTCATCACGGGGGACGATCAGAAGAACCTGATCATCTTCAGTGCCGACAAGGGCCAGGTCCTTTGGCACCAGGAAGTAGCTGCGAACCAGTCCAATGGACTGATCACCTACATGCTCGACGGCAAACAGTGGATCCTCTTCGGAGCCGGCGACGGCCTCTACGCCTATAGTCTGAACAAATGACTACAGCAGTTTCGCTCATGGTGTAGACCTCTAATGCGTTGCGCGCGCTTTGTACTTTTTGCTGAAATCGTTGCGGCCATTGATCACAGTGATATCACCATCGCGAGCGATGTCCAGATCGATCGCATAGCCTTTATCGGGTAACCCGTCGAGATTGGCAATGTAGTCGGGATCCCCGTTCAAGCTCGGATAACGCACCGAATAATGGAGACGCCAAAATCCCTTGAGGCCGGGGTAGCCATCCACCGTCTTGATCACAGCTTCGTCGCCGCCCTTGGTCGGGCCGTTCTGCATCACCGCCACCAGCGGATCGAGCGCGCCGGTGGGTGGGCTGCTCGAAAGGTCCATCCCATGACCGGTGACAAAGTAGACATCGACCTTGCCGATCTTGTTGGCCGGACAAAGCAATTCCATCTCCTTGTTCCAGTTGAGATCTCCCAGATCGAGGATGCGCGTTTTGCCAAAGGTGATGAGCGTGCCGACAGAGCGGACATTCTCCTCGCCGCCATTACGGTCCATCGGTTGCACACCGGTGCAGAGCGGATTTGGCTGGCCCGCGCCCGGCAGCGGAGCATCCGGCACATGTCCATCGCTGGTGACGAACTGGAGGTGCATCGAGCCGATGTCCAGCTTCTGTCCAACCTGCGCCGTGATGTGCTCATGCCCCTGATACGCCGCCGTCCAGTGGGGATAAAGCGTTGCCGGGGCAAACGAGAGCCGGATTGGCGAAGCACCGGGCGGAGGCTCTTCCCGGTTGGGACCGTGATCGATAAAGGTGACGACCGGCAGCTTTGCCAGCAGCGACTGAAGGCCTCCCAAATGATCCACGTGGTAATGGGTCATGACGAGGTAGTCGATTTTAGTGATGCCGAGCGATGCTGCTGCAGCGGCAATGCGATCCGCGCTCGAAGGCATGGGCGGGGGTGGCGGCGCGCCGGGAGTGGGACGCGGCCCACCGATGCCGGGCGGCCATCCGGTGTCAATCAGCAGCGACTTGCCCTCCGGCGTCACGAACAGCACCGCGGCGCCGCCCTCCACATCCACAGCTATGATCCTGAGATCTTTGGCGCTCAGGGCCGGCGTTGGCTTCGCGTCCGACACAGCTGCCATCAGTGCAGATAGGGCGATTAAGCCTGCAATCTTCCGCTGAAACATGTTTTCCTCCAGCTATCGCAAATACCGCCGGCAAATGTCAGGAAAGTGGGCCAGTTCGGCCAACCTTCTTGGGATCGCCCGACTTGTCTGTCTCAAAGTAATCCAGAACACGGCTCGCTCCCCTTGCCCATTCCATCCAGATGCCCAAATGTGACGGCGACGATGTCTTGCGAATGTTACTTCCAAATTTCGCGATAGAGCTGCTCAATTTCAGCAGGCGATGGAATCCGCGGATTGTTTTGCGGTGAGCCGGAAGCCAGAGCCTGTGTGGTCATGGTCGGGATGACCTCCATGTATCGTCCCTCGGGAATTCCAAAGCTTCTGGGCGAGGGAACCTCCAGCTCCTCATTCCGGCGAAACAAGCCTTCGACCAGTTTGTTCACCGCGCCAGAGTCGGAGTCATCCTGGGCGGCAATCCCCATGGTGCGAGCGCAATCCGCATAACGCTCAGGCGCGGAGCCAGCCGAGAACCGCGTCACTGCAGGCAACAGCATCGCATTGGAGAGGCCATGGGGGACATGGAAGAAGAGTCCAATGGGCCGGCTCATGCCGTGAACCAGGCCCACGCTCGCATTGGAAAAGGCAATTCCTGCAAGAGTGGCCGCCAGCATCATGCCCTCACGAGCAGCGCGATCCTCAGGCCGGTGAAATGCGGTCGGCAGTTCCGCCCAGATGGTTTTCATCGCCGAGAGCGCAAGGGTATCGGTAAAGCGATTGGCTTTGCGGCTCACATAGGCCTCAATCGCATGCGTGAGGGAGTCCGTCCCCGTATCTGCGGTCAGGCGCCGCGGCATGGACATGGTTAGTTCGTAGTCGACAACTGCAGCTGAGGGCATCAGCGAGCCGCCCGCGATCAACATCTTTTCCTGGCTTATCGAATCGGAGATGACCGCAAAGCGTGTTACCTCTGAACCTGTTCCTGCGGTGGTGGGAATGGCAATGTGCTGAGGTCCCGCCTTGGGAATTGGGTTCGGAACTTTGTAGTCCCTGGGGCGGCCTCCATTGGCTGCAAGCAGGCCAATTGCCTTGGCCGTATCTATCGGGCTGCCGCCACCAAGACTCACCAGGCTATCGTGACTACCTTTAAGAAAAGCAGTCAGTCCCTGATCGACCGCATCCGTAGTTGGATCAGGGACAGTGCCGGAGAAAACTTCGCACGGGATACCGGCTTGGAGAATTTGATCCCGCAACTTTTCTGCAAGGCCGCAACTGACGAGAAAAGCATCCGTCACAATCAATGGGCGGCTGCATTTCAGGCGGGTAAGAATGAGTGCCACCTCGGAAAAGGCCCCCGCCCCAATTTTCATCAACGCTGGAATTTGAATCTCCGCCATCATATTTTGAGAGCTCCCAAATCTGATTGTCCCTCCCTCAGGAGAGGAGGATCCTAGAAGGGTGGGAAAAAACTTTGCGCCGGACAGGAAAGCAATACCTCAGGTGCTTTAGAGGGTGTGTGAGAACGGGCTTAGTTTACGCTTGCAGCGTGAGAACCGCCGGCGGTTGCTGCCTGCTTGTGCTCCGTAACCTTCAGCACCAGCGGAGGCGAGGCGTGGTTGGTCGATGAATCTGACTCGACTTCGGCTACGACATAGATTGGCTGCTCGATCGGCTTGGCCCAATCCTCCGCCCGCAAAGTGAAAGTGCGGCTGGTTTGAGTTTCCGTCACCAGCACGCCGTTCAATCCGATATTGACCACCTGGACTCCGCGGGGAAGATTCTTGACATAGCAGGGCACGCGGCCCTTGTACCCATTTTGACGCTCGATGTGCAGGGTCACGGTCACCTGCTGCCCCGGTTCAAGAGAGAGCTGCCGGGTATCTGTGGTGACCACCACATCCGGCGGCGGAATAATGGTGGCGAGTTGCAGGGACTGCTCCGCAAGCATGGCATTCAAGTTCGCCGACCGCGCAACGTCATGGCCATTGATGGTCGCGTGGCCCATAATTTCCATCACGGCCGGCGGTGCGTCCACGGAAGCATCCGCGGAGGCCGAGAGCACCACCACCGTCGAATCCTCTCCCGCAGAAATCTTCGCGGGACCGGCGGTAACACCCGCAGGCAGACCTTTCACTTCGATCTCGACGGGGCCTTCATAGCCTTGTAGCCGATCGACCGAAACCGTCAAGGGCATCCTTCCGCCCTTGGGAATATTGGGATTCTGGGGAGTGGCCGTGAGCTGATAATCGGGAACGGTCTCGCGAATGGAAAGGCGATAGGCAAAGTCTGGTCCACCCATACCGCGAACGTCCTTGAGGTGGAGGATATATTGCCCGTCGGAGGGCGCCACGAAGTCGATGCGCGAATCTGCGGCGTACCCAGGGCCGCCGTCATCGTTCCGCCAGGTCAGATGGAAGACGGGCAGGCCGTTGGGCGGAAATTCGGCGTCGGGAGGCAGGATCTGCGCGCGATAGACCGGCGTGTTCACGGCATGCACAACCGGGGAGGTGCCCAGAAAGGCCAGCCGCAGACCATTGATTCCCTTCAAGTCAACGTCGGCATCGGGCTGATCAGAGATGTAGTCCAGCTGATTGAGCTCATCGCCGATCATCAGGTAATCGTTCACGTGAAGTCCGGTGGTGGAGGTCAGGCGGACACCGGTGGTGCGCGAATCCCGGTCGCTCAGCGTGGTTGTGGTCTGGTTCAAACAGCGAATAGTAGCGCGCGGAATCGCGTTTCCTTGTGCATCCAGAATCTCGATGACCGAATCCAGCGGAGAGCCGACTCTGGCGGCCTCCACATCCATCGTCAGCTGCTGCCCCTTGGCGGCGTGGAAACGGAAATAATCTTCATCGCTGGCTTCCCCCGGCTTGGCGCCGCTATCAATATGCCCGTTGATCGTGACCGGGAAAGATACGGCTTCTGCTTGAGCGAGCGAGTTGTTCGGTTCCTGCTCCACAATTTCGGGCAAGTCGCCGACCACGAGCTTGACCCTGTTTAGCGGGAGCGCTGCATTCTCCTTGAGCGTGATGGGAATGGTCTTCCAGTCCCCTGCCCGCTTCGGCGCTTCGATCTTGATTTCATGGGTTCCCCCCAGATTGACGCCCTCTACGGCCACCGAGGTTGTTTCGCCCGCGCGCACGCCAAGGGGAAAATATCTCGTAATATAGGGCAACGCGCCAGCGTCCACGCGATAGTAATCGTCCTTTCCTCCACTGCCTTCGCGGTCTGAGATGGTGAGGGTGTACTTCCCGTCCTGGGGCAGGCGGTAGCTCAGCGCGGCGTCAGGGTTGTTGTCATGCCTTCCTGCTTCAGCCAGAACCCGGCCCGAGCTGTCGCTGAGGGCGAGCAGCGACTCAAGCCTGGACCCAAGCTTCGAGGCGACGACGTCAAATACCACATCCTCACCAGCTTTGCCGTCGAATTCGTAACGATCCCTGTCTCCTGGCGCTGTAATTGTGCCCACCATGGTCGAGGGCAACGCCACCGGTTGTGACAGCGCAGCGTTTCCTGACTTTTCGCTTTTCTTCACTTCGGGAAGCGATCCAATGGCTAGGGGAACCATGTTGGTTGTGCCCAGGGGCGTCTGCACGCGGAAACGATACACATCCGGCGGAACGTCTTTGGCTACCGTGATTTCCAGCACGGCCGACTGTTTTTTGGCGAGCGGCACTGCGGCTGCAGTGGAAAACTTTCCAGTGGCCGCCTCCTCGGGAAGATCAGTGATCTCGGAGATCTTCGCGGTGATGCCGGGTGCATCGAAGATCACCGCCTTGGCGCCGGAAAGATTGCGGCCGTCTAGGGTAAAGGTGGCTGTGCTTCCCCGCTCCATGCCAACTGGCCATATCTTCGAAAGGCTCGGGGGGATGATTGGCTCCTCAGCGCGCAGCGGCAAAACAGGCGATATGGTCAAGGTGAAACATGAGACGCAAAGCAGGATCTTCGTTTTCACTTGGCACCTCGCGCAGGGTGTTCTTTATTGACTCGCAACCTGCTCTTTTTCCTCTCCCGCAGCGGGCTGGCGAGGCGTAAAGAC
The DNA here is from genome assembly GCA_963788515.1 of uncultured Acidobacteriaceae bacterium. GTDB lineage: Bacteria > Acidobacteriota > Terriglobia > Terriglobales > Acidobacteriaceae > PALSA-350. The sequence goes on along the minus strand of CAWBGZ010000008.1, from coordinate 26,395 downwards.
CGTCCATTGCCCTGCCGGCGCTTTGTCATTCTTCACGTCGTACAGACTCAGCGTGCCGTTAAAACGGCCCGCTGCCAACCATCTGCCATCGGGGCTGATGGCGAGCGCCTGCACCCACTCAGGCTGATGATCGATGACCCTTAGCGGGTCGAGCGTCCTGGCGTCGCGAAATCGTATGGAACCATCAGACGAAGCGGTAATAATGGTTTGGCCGTCGGGCGACCAGACCAAAGCCAGGATGCTCTCCTCGTCTCCTATCAACGACTGCTTAAGAGTTCCCTCCGTCTGCCCAACCGTCCAGATGTAAATGGTCTTGTCGTAACCGGCGGCTGAGACCTGATCGCCGGAAGGAGAATAGGCAATGCCAGTGAGACCGTCCAGCGCGTCGCCCAGTGTGTACAAACGATTGCCGCTAGCCACGTCCCATATCTTCACGGTTCGATCCTGTGATGCTGAGGCCAGGTGCTTGCCATCGGGACTGAAGGCCACAGCGAAGACGGCGTCAATATGGTCCTGAAGATTTTTGAGCTCCTTGCCCGACCCAACATCCCACAGTTTCACCATCTTGTCGTAGCTGCCTGAGGCAATGATCTTCCCGTCCGGGCTCCAGGCAACGGAGTAGATGCAGTCCTTGTGGCCCTGCATGGTCTGAAGGAGCTGATGCGATTGGAGATCCCATATCTTGATCTCGCCCGAGCGCTGCGGAGGGCCACCGCCCGCCGCGAGCATCTTCCCGTCAGGACTGAAAGCAATGGAACGGACGTAGTCGGCGTGACCCGAAAGCGTGGCGACCTCTTTGCCGGTCGAGGGATCGATGAGGCGCACCTCGCGATAGCCGCCGACGGCAAGCAGTTTTCCATCGGGAGAAAACTTCAGCGAAGCCACGGGGGAAACCACCGGAACCACGGGGGGGATATCCGGGAGCGCCGCGGGCGCAAGAGTCTTGCTGGCGGCGCCTGCTGCCGGGCCCGCGGCCCCGGCATTGATCCATGCCTTGAGAGCCGCGATGTCACCAGGGGGAAGCGGGTCGGCGCCGAAGGGCATCCGCGGCGCAATCTTCCCTTCCAGCATCTGGATGATGCGGCTTCCGTCTGCATTGCCGGGAACGATTGGCGGTCCATGCGCCCCGCCCTTGATCAGGGTGTCATAGCTCTCCATAACCAGGCCGCCCATCCGCCCACTGCTGGAGTGGCAGGCCAGGCAATTCTTCTGCAGGATAGGAGCGATCTGCGCATCGAAGCCTGGGGTCTCCGCGGCCATCGCGCCTGACAACATGCCGAATGCGATTGCGAAAACGACCAAGAGGCGGACAATGTTCATCAGGGGCCGGCAATTCCGCGGGGCATTTTGCATATTAGTGGTTAAACATGAATTCCTGACTGGTCAGCAATGCCCATGTCATGTCGCGTAGCGCTGCTCGACGCGGATCATCCACCCCGGGAATCTTCTGTTGCTCGGCCGATGCCAGCGCTCCGGTCAAGGCCGACCGCTCCGATTCCTTCGGATAGCGGCTCAGGGAAGCCAGATAAAGGTAGTTGAGAATCTGTTCATCGGAGAACCCGAGGCGGATCATCATGTCGACGGAGTTGTCCGGATCGCGCAGCTTGTTGTTCAATGTGTCTCCATTAATGATATGGAGCGCCTGGGTGATGGTGGGCACCGAGGTGCGTTCGCTCTCCCTGGTTTGCTGCCGCAGAGGCCGGCCAAAGGCAGTCAGGAAGTAAGACGTAACCGCGGTATCCGGCAACTGCAGCGCCCGCATCCCGGCGGCATATCCGTCGAATTTCTCCGGGACCTGGGTCACTTCGGAGTAAGCATCCAGCATCACCTCAGCCGGCAGACGCTTGATGACGTAGTGCGATCCATACTTGTCATCGTCGGCGTTCTCTTTGAGAGGCGTGGAAGAAGCCTGATAGGTCGCCGATTGCATGATGGTGCGGATCAGGTAATTCACATCGTAGTTGTGGGCGACAAAGTCCTTGACCAGCGCATTGAGTAATGCGTCGTTGGTGGCCGGGTTGGTGTCACGCATGTCGTCTACCGGCTCAACCAGGCCCCGTCCCATGAAGTTCCGCCATATCCGGTTGACGATGTTGCGGGCAAAGAATGGGTTTTCGGGCGAGGTAAGCCAGGTGGAGAAATAGAGGCGTGTGTCGCCCGGCGCTTCGGTCGGCAAGCTGCCTGGCATCAAGCGGCTTGGGAGGCAGCACCATCATGAAGCGATCATCGCTGAACTCGCCGGTCGGCGCGGAATAGACGGTGACGTTGTTGAAGAGGGGGCCTACCGCCGGGACGAGCGCCGCTGGGCGCGTAAGTCTTCAGCCGCACCCGCGCGAACAGATTGGCCATGCCGTAGTAGTCCTTCTGCGTCCACTTCGCCAGAGGATGATTGTGGCAATGGGCGCAGGTGATGTTGATGCCCAGGAAGGCCTGAGCCATGTTCTCCGAAATATCCAGCGGATCGCGATGGATCAACCAATAGTTAGCCGCGCCGTTCTCCATCGTGTTGCCGGTGGCGGTCACGATCTCGGTGGCGAACTGGTTCCACGGCTTATCGCTGGCGACACTGTTACGAATCCAGTTGTAGTAGCTCCACATCTCCTCGTTGGAAAGGTGGTTGCTCGAAACCAGCAACAAGTCAGACCACTTATACGCCCAATAATCGACGAATTCGGGCCGCTTCATCAGGTCATCGATCAGCCGGTTTCGTTTCTCCGGAGACGGATCCTTGAGGAATCGCTCGACCTCCGCGGGACGGGGCAGGATGCCCGCAGCATCCAGATAGGCCCGGCGCATGAATTCAGCGTCGTCCGCTGGGGGCGAGGGCGGAATGTGCAGCACTTGCAGGTGCTTGAGAATTGCATCATCGATATAGTTGTGGCGGGGCGCCTTCTGGAAGACCGCGTCGTCGAGCTTCCAGGGAAAAGGGATGCGCAGCCGGGCGAAGGTGACGTGGCTTTGGTACCAGACCGTAACCGGAGCTTCGCCGTTGCTGTGCATGGTGACGCGACCGTTATTGTCGACGGTGGCCACGCCCTCGTCGCCGCTGTCAAATTTGGCCCAGCGGGTGACATCCGCGGTGTGGCCGTCGGAGAAGTATGCCGTCACCAGCAGTTGTTGTTGCGGCGCCAGGACGTAGAGAAGCCTCCCCAGGCAACACTTCGATCCTGGTAACTCGCGCGTCGGAGTCCCTGGGCGCCGGCATCGCCTGGGCAAGCCACCCGGCAAGCACTTTGAACTCCGGCGAGTCCACAGGAAATCGTCTTCCGCCGCCGTGCGGGATGGTGAGGGTGGGCTTCAGCAGAATCAAGCTGCGAGACGGCTCCATCATTTCGGTGCGCCGCGCCAGAGCCTGATGGGTGAGGGTGTAGTAATCCACCTCGGGGTCGTAGCCGCGCAGGGTGAGCTTGAAGCCGTTCTTTCCCGCCGCTGCGCCATGACAGGGACCGGAGTTACAACCCATCTTGGTCATGACCGGCAGCACATCGTTGCGAAAACTCCAAGCGGTAGCGGTCTCGAAGTCTTTAACGATTACCGTTGCCATGGCTCGATGGCCCTGGAGCGTAGCAGTGATCGTGGCTTGCCCGTCACCCTGGGGAAGGGTGAAATTTTCTTTGTCGACGATCGCGACCTTAGGATTCGATATGGCTAAGGTGGCCTGTGAAGTGAGCTCCTCCTGATGTCCGTCGGCAAAGGTTCCTTCGACCAGCAGCCGCTGGCTGTAGCGCGGCCCCATGACTGAGATCGAGGAAGGAAGAATCTCAATTTTGGTGAGCCCGGCCGTCGATGGCCTGGGGTGGGTTGCCGCAGCAATGGAGGCCTTGTCGGCCACCCTTTGAGGATGGGCAGCGCCGCTTGCGGGCACCGCCTGGCTCTGCGCGGAGACTTGAGAGGGCGTCTCAGCTAAAAACATACCGCCGCCGAGGAGAGCAAAGGCACCCACCAGAGCGGTCACCAGAAGCGCGTCGCGTGTCGTCATATCAGCAAGTCATTGATCGGTTCAAAACCGTGATCCACCACCCGCACTTCGCGGCCCTGCGGTGTTTTTAATATGGTGTCGATGGGAACACCCAGGCACTTATAAATGGTGGCCGCGATGTTGGCGGGCATCACCGGTTGATCCTTGGGCGCTGCCCCGATTGCGTCCGAAGAGCCGACCACCTGTCCACCTTTGATTCCACCTCCCGCCATCACGACGGTCCAGCACTGCGGCCAGTGATCGCGTCCGCCGGCGGGATTGATGCGCGGCGTGCGGCCGAATTCACCGGTGGCCAGCACCATCGTGGTGTCAAGCAAGCCGGTCTTGCTCAAGTCTTCGAGCAGGGAGCTGTAACCGTTGTCAAACATCGGGCCGACCAGGTCGCTGTAACAGCTAATGGGGCTAAAGGGAGCGGAGCCGTGAATGTCCCAGGTAATTTCGTTGAAAACGGTCTCGAACATGTTGAGGGTGACAAAGCGCACGCCCCTCTCCACCAGCCGCCGGGCCAGCAGGCATCCCTGGCCAAACCGGTTCAGACCATAGCGCTTGCGGACGTCGTCAGGCTCCTGGGTCAGATCGAAGGCCTCGCGCGCCTTGGTGGAGGTCATCAAGGTATAGGCCTGATTGAAGGTTGCATCCATCAACTTGGAGTCCTGGTTACTCTCCTCGAAGTAGGTAACGGACTGATCAATCATTTGGCGCCAGCTTCGCCGGCGATCCACGCGCACGGCGGAGATGTAATCGGGTGGCAGCAGATCGGGCACCTTGAAGTTGGGGTCGGCCGGGTCGGCATTTAAGACGAAAGGGTCGTAGGCCTTGCCCAGGAAACCGGCGGTATCCCCATGAGGCAGGTTTCCGCCGAGCTGGCCGATGGTGTAGGGGAGCAAGACATTGGGAGGCATGTCTCCCTTAGCGCCCTTTTCAAACCTGAGCACCGAGCCGTAGTTGGGTGACTCCAGTCCGCCCTGGAACAGTCTTCCCGTCTGCATCATCTGGCAACCGGTATCGTGCACTGCAGCCGCCGTATGGTAGGCGGAACGCAGCAGGGCGAACTTATCCGCATGGGTCGCCATACGGGGGAAGATCTCGGAAATCTCAATTCCGGAAACGTTGGTTTTGATTGGCTTAAACGGCCCGCGGATGGAAGCCGGCGCGTCCGGCTTCATATCCCAGGTATCCAACTGGCTGGGCCCCCCCACCAACATCAAATGGATACAGTTCACGTCCTTGGCGGCCTGCACCGCACCCATCGCCTTAAGGCGGAAGAAGTGGGGCATGGTCAGGCCCAGGAAGCCGAGCGATCCCGCATGCAGAAAATCCCGCCGGCTGACACCGTCACAGAAATGCGCTGGCTTGTCAGCATCCAGTCGAAACATAGGAATCTCTCCCGGCCGGGAAATCGAGGGGAATCATCGAGCCTTTTCCCCCAAGTCGTTGATCACACCCGATGGAGGTACGTTCCGCACTATACTCTTTTGCCTCTATCACATGGAAGCTCGTGCATTGCGCGAGCCCAGGGTGGTTTATGGCGCCGAAGAGAGGCCAGAAGAGGAAATGGAAGCCCGCGCAGAAATGAGCGCCAAAAGCGCTATAAGCGCTAAAAGTATCCTGGGGTGACCCCCTAGGTTGAGACAGTTTTAGAAGCTCGCATTTGCCGTTTGCTGTTTTTGGTTATGCCGAAAGCCTGGTCGTGCTGATCATGGCCTCAGCCGGTGAAGCGGAGTTGCGGCTGGCGGTGCGCGATGGCCTTACGCAGAAGAATCCAGGTTCCTCACGGTGAATGGAGGAGTGCTAGTGAAAGTGATCGACGAGCATGATGTCGCTGTTTACATCGCCTGCTTGTGAATAGAGGATCCAGCGGCCGTCAGGCGAGACCGACATGCCGCTACCGAGTACCTCGTCCACCTCAAAAATCGGGCGTACCTGCCGGGTAGAGAAATCGAAGTAGCGGACGGATCTGGGCGCCTCGGCGGGAACGAAATAGATACCCGATCGAGAGAGGGCCCAGGACTCGGAGAGTTCAAATCGGGGTATTCCATCCACCTCTGACTCCGTGCCCGGCTGTCCCATTACCAGAGGCACCTTCTTCAGGCCGCGTTCAAAGTAGTAAACAGTCCCGCCATCGAAAGACTCCTGCGGGTTGATCCCCTCGATAGCTTTGGAAATTACAGTGGCGTCTCCGCCCGAGGCCGGACAACGATAGACTCCCGTTTTGCCGACTTCGAAGGATGAAAAGTAAATCCATTTCCCGTTGCGGGACCAGTGCGGGCGGTATATATCGGAAACATTTGTGACCAGCTTTTGAGGGATCCCTTCGACCAGGTCGGCCACATATATTTCCCAACTGTCGCGGGGCCGCGAGTCAAAGGCTATCTTGTTTCCGTCCGGCGACCATTGCGGACTGCCACTCACGTGAGCGGAGTTTGAGATTTGTACCAGGTTGCTGCCATCTTCATTGGCGATCCAGACGCCCTGCACGCCAGAGCGTTCCGAGGCAAAGGCGATGCGCTTTCCGTCCGGAGAGTATTGAGCGTCGTACTCTGACCGCGAGGAAGGGATGAGTTCTACCGCCGGAGATTCGGGGTGCAGCAGGTCTCTTCGCCAGATGCTTGAGCTATCGGATGAAGAACTATAGGCAAGTTTGTCTCCTCTGTGGGAAACTGTGGGCATCCTCGCGTTTCCTGCGAAGGCAAGCTGTTTCGTCGAACCATTCGCGACGGTGAGTTGATCGAGTTCGTCCGAGCTCCCATACGAAAGAACATAAATGAGTCTCTTGTCGTCAGCCGACCAGGTTAATCCATTTGGAAAAGCCCGAAAAGATGAAATCATCTTCGGCTGACCGCCCGGAATGCGTAAGGAATACAGGACGGCTTCGCTCCCGCTTTGAAAACACCAGTATGCGAGATACTCGCCGTTGTGGGAGAAGGCCGGCATGCCTTCACTTTCGCACTTTGGACTGATTGGAATCTGCCTGGCCTCCAATGTTTCCGTGGAGAGGAGATACATCCCTACGACTGTCTCTTGTACAGGCAATTCCTCTGCAAAGGCGATCCACTTGCCGTCCGGCGACCAACTGATTTTGGAGAACCCCCTCCAAGGCATTCGGGTGGAACGTAGTTTTCTTTCAGGGCCGCCGAGGGAGGGGATAACGTAGATGCCAGTGTCTGCGCCGGCCATGCGGTGGAAGGCGATCTGCGTGCCATCGGGGGACCATGCCGGACTCATCGCGTCCGAGGGATGCTGCGTAAGGCGGAGAAGAGTTTCGCTCCCGATGGCTTTCACATAGAGGTCGAACCCCTTCGTCCTGCCCATTGGACCCCCGTTCCAGGCAAAAGCGATTCGGGAGCCATCGGGAGAGAATGCAGGGAAAGTTGCCCACCCGGGCAGAGCCGTAAACGGAACGGCAGTCATGGCCGCCTGCTCCTGCGGACGCTGCGGCCTGAACCAACGATAGACAACTACAGCGGCGAGGGCTACGACCGCGAGGGCGAGAACACCTGCGGCGATCTTTAACCAGTTCCGGGAGAGGAGGCCGCGATCTGGTTCAGCTGAAACTACGGGAACTGCGGGCTGTACCGGTGGCTCCAATTCACCGATGAACCGATACCCCCTCCGGGGTAGCGTCTCGACATAGCGCGGCCGCTCCGCTGAGTCACCCAGCACTTCGCGAATCTTGTTAATGGCAGTGTTCAGATTGTGATCGACGTCGACAAAAGTGTCCGGCCACAGCCTCTTCTGCAGTTCCTCCCGCGTCACCACCTCGCCGGGCTGCTCCAGCAGAATGCTCAAGACCTGAAACGGCTGCCCCCCGAACTTCAGCTTCACCCCCGCCTTGCGCAGCTCGCCAGAGCGCAGATCAGCCTCGAAATCCCCGAATCGCAGGAGTCGAAGCTGGCGCTCTACGTCTGCCATCAATGATGTCCTTGCGATCTGTAGCGATACCGATCACATTCCCGGACTACGGAGAGCGTGTAATCCGCTGAGCAGCAATCAGTTAGGCGATGGAGATTCTTTCGACACTTCATTGACCAGCATTTTACCCTCTGTCGATTGAGGTAGTCTCTCCCAGACGCCAATGTCGCCTTCACCTCGCAACCCGCGAGGCGGAGGTCGACATGAAACACCTAGTCTCCACTGGCCACATTCAGTTGTTAGCCGCAGTCAGTCTGGCGCTGGTCATCCTTCCCGCAATCGAAGCAGAGCCGCGCTGCCCAGGAAATGTCGCCAGTGTAACCCCGCGGTTTGTCAGCACGCACTGATTGTTATTCCCGTGAGAATCAACCAAGCAGGCCCGTTTGATTTCATGGTGGATACCGGCAGTCAGGTTACGGTTATCGATCCATCGCTGGCGTCACAACTCGACCTCAAAGCTCAAGCAAGGGTCGGCCTTGTTTCCGCCGCCAGCTTTGCGCAGGCGTCCGGAACCACCCTGGATACGTTGGAGGCCGGCTCCAAGGTGGTCGACAAATCACCCGCCATCGTCCAGGACCTTCGACAGATTCAAGCCGCCGACCCTCGTATTCGAGGGGTTCTCGGCGAGAGTTTTCTCGCTCACTTCGACCTGCTTATCGACTATGGACACAAATTACTCTGCCTCGACGAGAGCAGTGCGATGCGTGATAGCGTGCGCGGCGAGCGTATTCCCTTTGTCCGCCCGCAACATCCTGAGGACGAATTGCCCTTCATGGATCGTCTGGTTATTTCCGTTCATCTCTCCGGCAACGGATCTCGGCCAATTCTGCTGCAACTTGATTCCGGCAGCGACGGTCCTATCCTTTACCCGGGCAGCGACAAGCCAGAAGTCCAGGCACTGGTCCACGCCGCTGTTCTGCAGGGAGGCAACGCAAGCAGGGCGCAACGAGCTTTTGCCGTCGTGCCGCTGCAGAACATACAGATCGGCAACCGTATTCTTAGCCATATCTCATTCGTGACCCCGGTGCTCGTTGCGAAGAACCTGCCAAGGCAGCATGAAGAGGGTTTGTTGCCGACCGTGCTTTTCCAGCGCGTCTTCATCAGCGGCACCGATCATTTTGTGGTTCTTGATCCCAAATGAGCTGCCTAGTCGCGGGCGTTCTCGGACACAGGCAGCGACGGCTCTTCTCGGATTATCGAAGGCCTGGGTGTGTTTGGAATGGCTGTGGAGCGAGGGCAGAGAAGATCGGGAGGAGATCTTCGATTGCATTGCAGGTGTGGTCGGGGCGAGCCGATTCTAGTTCCTCGGAGGTGCCGTAGCCATAGGCGACAGCGATCGAAGTGACGCCGTTCGCGCGGGCGGCTTCGATGTCGAAGTTGCGGTCACCCACCATGAACGTGGTGGCGGGATCGAGGGACCGCTCTTCGAGCAGACGACGGAGCAGGGCCGTCTTGGTGTGATGGAGCGAACCGGCCGTGTCCGCGTACAGGGCAAGAAAGTAGCGGCTAAGGTCGAATTTTTCGAGGATCCGCGCGGCAAAATCTTCGCGCTTGGAGGTGCAGACGAAGAGTTGCCAGCCCGAGGCCTGGAGGCTCTGCAAGACCGCATGGACGCCGGGATAGACGGAGTTCTCCGCCCAGCCGGTGGCGTCGTAACACAAGCGGTAGTCGTGCAGGAGAGCAGCGCGGCGAGGCTCGTCGGCATCGGGCATGAGGCGGCGCAGGGACTGGCCGGCGGGAGGGCCAATGAACCAGTCAAGAGGGCCGGTCCACGCGATGCCATGGGCCTCGAGGGCATTAATAAGGCACCCGAGAATGCCTGGTTTCGAGTCAGTGAGCGTGCCGTCGAGATCGAATATTGCAGACCTGCGCATCATCATGTGATTAGTATCGCTCGCGGTCCTTGTACGAGATATCGACTTGTCGTTCCTATAGATTATCTCCGGATTGCCGACGACCCGCTCCGAATCCCCAGTCGAATCGGTAGGGCCGCACCGATCAGCTAGTACACCAGCGACCCCAGAACCTGCTGTGCATTTGCCTTCTGGGTTTTTCATTTCTTTCCACCGTTTAAAATAATGCCTGCCGGAGCCAACAAACTTGGTTGCTCAGAAAGAAACCCTGTGAGAGTCGCGACGTTCAACATTAACAACATCAATAAACGGCTTGATAACCTGCTGGCCTGGTTAGCCAAAGCTGAGCCGGACGTGGTTAGTCTCCAAGAGCTCAAGGCGGAGCAGGGAGAGTTTCCCGCGAATGCCCTTCGCACTGCCGGGTACGAAGCGGTCTGGCATGGGGAGCGGTCCTGGAACGGCGTAGCCATTCTTGCGCGAAACCACGCTCCTGTGTTGACCCGGGTAAGCCTGCCGGGAAATCCCGAAGATCACCAAGCGCGCTACATCGAAGCGGCAGTTCAGGGAGTTCTGATCACTTCCATCTACCTCCCCAATGGGAATCCGTGGCCTGGGCCTAAATTCGACTACAAGTTGGCCTGGTTTGAGCGGCTCATCGCCCACGCCGCCGAGCTCATGGAGAACGATGTCCCGGTAGTGTTGGCCGGTGACTACAACGTCGTGCCGACACCGCAGGACATCTATCCGACGCGATCGTTGGATAACAACGCATTGATCCAACCCGAAAGCAGGCAAGCCTTTGCGCGTTTGCTGGCTCAAGGCTGGACCGACGCGATGCGTCGGCTACATCCGGATGGGCCGCTCTGGACATTCTGGGATTACAAATTTGAACGGTGGCCGAAGGACAAAGGCATGCGACTCGATCACTTTCTGCTCTCGCCGAAGGTGGCGGACCGGCTGGTAGACGGTGGCGTAGACCGATGGGCGCGTGGACAGGCAAACGCCAGCGACCATGCGCCAACATGGATCATGCTCGATCTTAGTGAGCAGTGAGTTTCACATTTTCGAGTACTGAGACCAGGCCATCACTTCCCTCTGCACGAACACAAGGGAGAACTTGCGCACCTTTTCAACGATCACGCCTGGTTGCTATCTTGCTTCTCGTTTGGCGATTGAGCAGCCGGCCGCTTGCTAAAGCGGAAATCGCAAGCCGAGGATCCCTCAAGGATCGTGTGTTTGCGTTCGAGCGAGATCTCTCCGTTGAAGCCTTCAATGAAAGTTGCGTCGCGACCGCAGGAGAGTATGCTGCCAAGCTCTTCGATGCCCAGGCTGCGGTAGAGTTCTGCATACCTGCATTTTGTCACGTCGAAATTCAGAACGCTTTCGTTCTGATCGAGAATACGTAGTTGTAGCGCGTCGTTTCTGCTCCAAGGCTCGACGGCCCTTCCATAGGCCTGCAGATCGTTTCTACCCAGGCTTGTCGCGAGTTCCCTGCCCTGCCGGCGCGCAATGCCGGTAACAACATTCCGGATAACCTCGAGAACTTCCTGCCTTCCAAACCTGTCGCCAAGCGCATCTACAATAGGCGCTAAAAGACGAGCTTCGATCTCACGCCGCTTCAGAACTCCGATCTCATTCAGTTCAGCATCACTGCTCATTGCGGTCTACCTCACCTTGAGCCTTCCGCACCGGAGAGAGTGACATGTCCCGGTACAGCAAGGCAGTGTGTCGGAGATAGAATTTTGCACACTATATGTTGTAGCCGAACGATGGATCTTGGGCTGCATATTGCGGTTCACGCACCAAAAAAATCATTTCTCCGACACACTGAAGGATAGTACCGCGATCGAGGGCGAGGTGAGATCACTGGGCTAGCCCTAGCCTTTTGTCACCAGCTTTTTCGTTTGCCGCTTCTGATCAACCTTCCCCTAGTTCTCCCTGGGTGCACTCACCTGGTCCACTATCGGGATATCCAATAACGCCTTCACCCGCGTCAGTTTCACTCCGAGCTGGTCCCTGAGGGCCTCCTCAAAGGTCTCCACCGGCGACCCCGCGTGTTCAACCTCCGCATCTGGTTTGGGTTTCATGCACTCTATCCCGAAATCGATTGCTCCAGCGATCCCGCTCTGGTCCACGACGGTCCGTCCATACCCGCCCACATTCGAAAGAAACGCGCACAATTGCCGCATCGTCGTATTGCGTGCCCCGGCAAAGATCGCCCCATCCGGACGGTCGAGCGCAAGGTACGTATTGCATGGAAGCCAGTCGAGCCCCGTGATCGGTCCCTCCGGTTTCGGCGGGGTTCCACTCACTTTGCACCCCGCTCCCTCATCATGCCGATGCAGCCCCGGGCCCAGTTTCCCCGGCTTGATCAACGTCAGGGCCAACGCTGACCTCTCTTCTTTCTCAAAATGCAACGATAGTTGGAACCGCTCAACCAACAGCGCTCTCATCATCCATCGCACCTGGTCTTTGCTCGGCGTTCCTGGAACGCGCGCCCGGATCTCGTAGGATTGCTCATTAGCCCACTTCGGCAGGTTCCCAATCATTGAGTGCAGCTGATCCAGCTTGTAAGCAAACGCGATGAAGGTCGGCAGAGGTGCGTCCGCGACGAACAGACCTTGTCCTGGCACATAGTTATCGTCCGAATCGAGCGAGTAGCCGGGGTCGGCGAACTTCCACTTCTCATTCAGCCTCACCGAAGCCACTTCAAACTCAAACTTCCCTGCCTGCCCCTCCGCCTGTTCCAGAGGAAGCGGACCGAGTACCGGCACCGCATTATTCTGTCCCAATAACGTGAAAGGCCCCAGGCCAAAAACCCCCGCGAAGAAAACCCCCAGCAGCCATCGGCTCCTGGCCCCTCGCGCCGCTATTCCCTTGCCTAGCGTCCCCATCCGGGCCTCCGTCTTCTTCTTAGCTCGCATTCGTTGCAAAGATGGCTAACGTCTCAGACGAACCATGCTCTCAATCCGCTCGCCTGCAACCAGCTTTATTCACCGAAGCATTTGCCAGCGTGACAGAGGATCATGGTCGCTACTATGCGCATAAGGTGTCGACTGTGGCGTTCATCCTCCTATTTTGCACTCATGGCGAGGTAGAATCGTAAGTTATTGTGCAGCAGTCTAACCACGGCCGATCAATGGAAGGCGAACTCATTGCCGGCCGGTACGCTGCCCGGGAAGAGATCGGGCGCGGCGGCATGGGCGTCGTGTTTCGTGCTCTCGACATGCAGCTCAACCGATGGGTTGCGCTGAAGATGCTGTTGCCGGAAGCGACAGACGATATCAGTCTGCAGCGCCGGCTGGCATCTGAAGCGCGAACGGCATCGGGCCTCAATCATCCAGGGATTGCGATTGTATTTGATTTCGTCGAAACTCCGGACGCAAGGTTCATAGTTTATGAGTTGGTGGTGGGACGGACACTCCGAAGCGAGTTGGCCGCACGGCGCTTCAACATGGAAGAGCTCGTCGACGCCGGCCTCCAACTCGCTGATGCACTTTCCGCGGCGCACCAGCAAGGTATCGTGCATCGCGATCTGAAGCCCGAAAACATCATGGTGGTGCCTGGCGGCGATTGCCGCGGGCGAATGAAAATTCTCGACTTCGGCCTGGCCAGGCGCCTCGAGCAGCCTCCGCTTGAGGATCGATGCGCAAGTGCAGCTACCACGATTACAGACCTCACCGGTCCAGGATTTGCCGTAGGAACGACCGCATACATGGCGCCCGAACAGCTGCAAGCCGGCCACGCCGATGCGCGCAGCGATATCTATTCTCTCGGCGTGATTCTGTATGAGCTGGCTACGGGCTGCCATCCTTTCCGTGGCAAGGACGTGCGCTCGACTGTCGCGAATATTCTGACGCAGACGGCGCCGTCGATCATGCAATACGATCCAGGCGCACCAGCGGAGATTGATCGGATCATCCAAAAGTGCCTGCGGAAGACTCCCGTGGAGCGGTACCAATTCGCAAGGGAACTGTTCGCCGATCTAAGGAACTTCCGCGGGAACTTCCGCGCCGATCCAGCGCCGGCCGATCCAGCCCGTAAAGAGCCGCAGAGTCTGATGCGGACGTTTCTCGGCTCAGCAGGCGCAAGACCGTACCGGCTCTGGGAAATCCTGCACCTAAAGGCGTGTATCCGGTGCGCGTTGTTCGTGCTTTTGGCCTGGAGGTTCAAAACCGACATGCACGGGTTGTGGAGCCTGGTTCTGTTCTTTTCAGCGGTAGTGTGTTGCATTATTCAAGGCCTGCTCTCGGCCGTGCTTTTGTATGCGGGCGCGGCGGACCGGCCAAATCTACGTACCCATGTGCAGAAGCTCGCGCCGTGGCTCCGCGCGCTCGGGCTGGCGAACGGGCTGATGGCCCTTCTTATGGCGGCGTTCGTGGCCGAGTCCCACACTTTTTTGGCCTTGTTGCTTACGGCCCTGGGAGTTGCGCTTGGATTTACGGCGGCGTTACTGAAGCCCGCGATGGACCGCATCGCGATCTATAGTTCTGAGTAACAGAGCCGCGCGATCGAACAAGACTCTGGATCCACGATCAGATTGGGCATCTCAACCTGTTGGACATCGTGCGTAAAGAATCTACGAAGAGCGTCTCCTGCCTCGCCGCTTTGAAGGGCATTGAGATACGTTCGGACCAGATCGATGTTTCTGTCTTCTACATCTGCCATGTGCTCACTCAACTTATCCCGAGGGAATGGTTGCCGCAGCGATCGAGTTCTCGAGAGGATCCGACTGGAGCTGCGATGCTGTGTCTCGTCCCAGTGAAGCCAGCCGTACTGTTTCGTGAAGGAGAGAAGTCAGGCGTTCTTGAGAGGAGCTAACCAATTCACGATTGACTTCATGACCATCACGTTACGCTGATTGAACACGGTCGTACGGGAACGAACGATACCGTATCCCGGGCGGTTCACCGAGCGGCGTACTTCCAGCACCTCCGACTCGGTGCGGAGTTTATCCTCAGGACGTACGGGATGAGTCCAGCGGATTTCGTCGACGCCTGCGCCGATCATGCCACCCTTCACATTGATCGATTCCACTCGAAGGCGCATGACAATCGCGGCCGTCAGCCATCCAGAAGCGCAAAGACCGCTAAAGAAAGAGTTCTCGCCCGCGCCCTCATCGATGTGGAACGGCTGCGGATCATAGCTCTTGCCAAAACTTATGATCTCCCTTGCTGTTACGCGGTAATTGCGTAAGGAATCGAACTTCTGGCCGGGATAGAAGTCTTCGAAGTACATCTCCTCTTTCATTGATCCTCCTATTGGCAAGCAATCACTCAAGTGGGTTGTTGGGGATATGCTCCAATCCTTGCGGGCAGTAATCCTCGACGTTCGCGTGGCTCGCACAGGAAACCCAGGCGCATTTGAATTTTGTACTGGTCAGTGTTTTCCTTGTGACGGCGACGACTTCCTCATGTTTCCGCAGTTGCCGCTTCTGCTCCTGGGTCAGTTCCTTTTCTATCTCCGAAAACTCGCGCAGCGTTCTCGGCACTTTGGGCATAGTGGACATAGAGCGAAACCCGGCCTCCTGCACCTCCACAAAGAGGTTTATGAGTTTGTTTGAAGGGCTCTTCGTATTGATGAAGATGTATTCGATTTTGTCTGACATCGATTTCAGTGCCCGCTTAACGGCATCTGGACCGCAGATGACCTCGGGTGTTGAATACATTTCCCGCCTGATTTCGCTATAGGGTATTTTGATGATCCTTCCGTGGTAGGACCATTTGGCGTAGATCGCGTACTCGCTTAGAAATTGTTCCGCCTGCCTCCTGACATCCGTTACGGTTTTCATCGTAGCCGTTGGATTACAGTAAAACTTGGGGTTTACTGTGCCCATCACAGAAGCCTGCGAGCACCGTAATTCGCCAGCCGGTTGCTCGCCGTCGTTCGCAACGCCATACTGTTCGAAACCAATCACATGGCGGTCGCGGAAGTATACGCCGGACAATTTGTTCAGCAGTTTGCTACCATCGGGCCCCTGCCCGGCTATGCAGGAATAGAAGATGATTCGCGCATTTACCCACATGTAATCGGCAAGGGCGGCGAGATCCTTAGCGAACTGGTCCACTGTTGACACGGTCAGATCAACCTGCTTCCCTCCAGGTTCCGGCCGGTCCGGAGGTATTTGCACCTTTCCGGGTTCATCGCCATGCGCGACGATGCCCAACTTGCGAATTTGCCCTTGGGGGAAGTTAGCCTTCCTGAACTTCTCTAGAAGTTCCGGGAGAGTGTCGAAGTCCATCACTCGATCCCATTCCCCGCTCGGCCTGAAAATTGCCCCAAGGTTTTGTTTTCGATAAGCCCACACGTTGATCATAGGCAATCTCCGAATCAAAGGTACAACACATTCAGAGGCGGGACACCGAAAGAAATTGAAGAGGACTTGTCGTCTAATTGGCGGCAACATAACGAACGATTGACGTAACCTGCGTTGTCCTCCGGACGTTCCTACGACCTACCGCGATCCAGGGTTTCGTGGCGGAGCTGGCACTTTTGCGTTCCAGCGACGATTAAAGTGCCAGCTCCGTCCGAACTGTCCACGCCCCCCCGTCCACGAAACCCCAGTTGGACCTTCGGCAATAAATGACGTGCTTAGGGGGCTGATGACGTTAGCCTTCCTATTTCGCCGCTCGTATTTTTGCTAGTGTCCAGCCAAGCGTAGGGATTGCATAATACTTGTCACAGCGCTTATTCAGGGCGGCCTCTCATGACCGTTCGAGAAGTAACATGGCACGCACGAGGCGCCTCGTAGCCCCGATGTAAATTGTTTTCGAAAGGGACAAGAACATGACAGACGGCAAGATCCTACGCTCTACCGCCCGGAAGGCCGGTTACAGCGGTCTTCTAGTCGCACTCCTCCTGGCAGGGGCTATGCCGGCCATTTCTGCCGATGACAAGAAAACAGAGACAATTGACGCCACCGCGAGGGGTACCAGCACGCAACTGGGTCAGACTGTCAGCGTGAAGGTGACCATTTACCAGTACTCTTCGCCGCAAGACAGGCAAGTCCTCGTCGATGCCTTTAAGCAGGGCCAGAGTAAGGGGTTGACCGATGCGCTGAGTAAGATGAAGGCTGTGGGCCGCATCGCCATCACCGGCACCCTTGGCTACGACCTGAGTTATATTGCCCTGATCCCCTCCCCAACCGGCCGCAAAATTCGCTTCGCCGCCAACCGCCAGATCCGATTTGGGGAAGCCTATAACGCCGGCCCAAGCATGGCCTACAATTTGACTGCCGGCGAATTCGACTTAAATGATTCCGACAAGAGCAAGAGCTCCGGCGTTCTTTATCCCGCCGCCCAGCTGATCATCAACAAACAGGGCCAGCTTCAATTCGAGCTCCGTAAAAACCCATGGAAGCTGACCAACATCATCGATTGGAACGGTGCTGGTTCCAAGGAGTAGACCGTGTTTGTCCAGGTGATCTAACTTCGCGCGCCAGAACAAGGCGGGTGAGCCGCAGGGGTCTGAGCATGAACCCCCGAAAGCTCAACAACATTATCGTTTGGCCGGGCGGAGATAAGGAGAAATAGCTCTATCCAGCCTGACGGGTTCCATTGAAAAGGGCCGGTTCACAATTCCTGTGAGGTATTGACCATGAGTATGCAACTGCGCTTGTGCAGTGCGGCGCTGGTGACGGCTGTCCTGATATTGGGCAGCACATTCGCCAATGCGAAGAGCAAGTATATCTGCGACGAACCGAAACCGGCGGACATGTGCAACACCGGCAACACTTGCGGATCCTCATCCGCGGCGTGCACGATCAACATCCAGAAATCCGGGGCCGGAGCAAGCGTCAAGCCGGGGATTCCGGACGCGAAGGGCAATCAGTTTTTCTGCGTAAGAGCCGGCACCACGGTCGTCTGGATGACCTCTAATAAGAACACCGGGTTCTCGATTTCCTTCGGGACGGATTCGCCGTTCACTCCAGATGACCCCATTATCGGCGGCGGAAGCAAGCCGATCACCGTGAAGGCACAGAACCCCGGTTGCTACAAGTATGACGCAGGAGCATTTTACTCTGGAGCTGTTTTCGGTATGAGTGGAGGCAGCAAGCCCGAGTTGGTGATTCTGCCCTAGCCCATGTCTTTTGAATGTATGGCGGGGACGACGGGGCTCGAACCCGCGACCCGCCCGGGATGGGTGCCGGGCGAAGTTCCATTTGGAGACATACGCACGGGTGTCGATTTACTCGCAGGTATCGTATCGCCCAAGAGAGATGCGCTAACAGCGCTATAAGTCCCTACTGACCTTCTACCGGTTCGCCCTCCCGCTCCCGATTCCTCATTTTCTTCGGGAACGTCCTCTTCGGTCGCCGACGAGCCGGCAGAGGCCGCGACGATTGCTGCGGCCCCCGGCGGGCGTGCTTTACCGATGGCGCCCAGCCGTTCCAGGGAGAGTCTCCGACCATGTGCGGAGCGATATCCGGTGGTGTGGTGTTACGCGAATTGTCAAAACTGCTCCATCAAGAGCGCGCACTGAGCGCACCCTGCTTACGCAACGATTTCCGCTCTCCACAGGCGCCCTCGCGGAGCGAAGGAATCCCACGGAAAAAGCGCAATCCGTCGATTTTGGAGTCACGTAACTGTTTGCGATCGCCGGGAAATCATGCTCGTAAGCGAGGATAATTTCCGGGACTGGTGGCGGATGCACGGGAAGTGCGGTTCGGTGCAAAGCCGGGCAGGGCCGTCGTTTCCAGACGGCACCGACTTATGAATGCTTACTTCCACACTCCTACGGTTCCTGGGCCGCGTCGAGAGGGTTAGAGGGTTTCTCTAGTAACCAGGGAAGCGGCCTATTTTTCATTACCGTTGCCTGTGACTCTTCTTCTGTACCTTTGCCAAGGTCATGTTTTGGGCCGGTGATGCGGCGGCTAAGTCCTTTGTTTGACGAAGGGGCTCAAATTATATTTTTTCCCGCCCCCCTAGATGCTCTAGGAGACTAATGGGTGGCTGGGCGTTTGCAGTGATTACTTTCTTTGAGTGCCTGTGTTCTTCCATGGGTAAGCGGGTGAAGACGGTCAGGATCGATGGAGGACTACTAGCTACGACGGTATTACGGCGCAGCTTTGGGGTCCATGGCAGAAAGCAGAAAAAGATGTGGAAAAGCAGGGATGGAACTCGGAGAGATGGGCGTGGTCTGTCCCCACGGTGCTTAATGGCAAAGTGAATAAACAAAAGCTTGTATTCCATCGAGTGCCCGCGTCTTGAGGCTTAGGGCAGCCTCGACTGCTCTGCCGGTGACGGCGGCTCACACCACCGTGAGCGCGGACGCCAAAGTGTATGGCAAGAAGTACGAGTCCATCCCGGACCGAGATTGGTGACCAGACGGAAACTGACCCCTTCGCCTGAGGACGGCTTCCCCTTACCTCGCACATGCCTAAAGTGCCAGTCCCCGCCTGGTCGCCAATTCCACAGGTCCCGGTAACATGGCACCATCCCCTCCACTGCAACGGATTTCCGATGGGGGTTGAGCTATCCGTCCCCGAAAATCGTCCCCCCCCGAAAAATCGTCCCCCGAAAATCGTCCTATCGCAAGGGTTGGCAGGTTCAATTCGTGGAGGCCGATCTCAATACGCCGCTGGCACGGCAGTTCACCTTCAAAGACCCAGAAAAGATCAGGGAGCTAGCCAGACGCGCGGAAGCCAGGGGCGACTCGGAGAGCCCGCAAATGTTGGAACATGCGATAGAGAACGGGCGGGGCGGGTGCGACTTGCGGTTGACACCTGAGCAATACAGGAAGCTGAGGCGTTGACGCTGGCGGGTTAGGGGAGAGTCAAAAGAACACACAAAGTGCTTCTAGGGCACCGAGAGAGCGGATGTAGACCCGGTTTGAGTCCTAGCAGTATGGTTTCGCGAGGAGGCGCTATTTCATGAAACTCCTGATACTGAGTGTTGCGGTCGCCTGCCAGCTTTCGCCATTAGCTTCTACAGCAGTATGCCAAGAGGGCAGATCACAGCCAGAGAGACTTCACTTCGCGTTCTCTTTTCCCCAAGGCCACAAAGTTCTTTTCGATCTGACCGCAACGAGTGCGCAGCGCGTTCTATCGAGCTCAGTCCTTCAACTAACAGGGAACGTTGAAGTAAGGATGACCACTTGCCCGCGTCAAGGTCACGCGTGTGTTACAAGTCCGATGCTCTCTACACGCTGACGCGGTCGACTATAACGAGGCTACTGGTCAGATTGAAGCACATGGCCACGTACATACCACCTTTATCGAGCTTTGTCCAAGAGGGCATCGTCCGCAGGGCTATGAACCTGAGCCACTGCAGCGCCCTGTGCTTGCGAGGGTGGGTTCTGTAGCTACACAGTAGCTGCTAAGACCTTATCAGCCCGAACGAGCCGGCTTCGCTATACTTTGCTACTGTGGTGGCCTCCGCGTGGAGGCTGCTGAACCTGACCTATGCCGCGCTACGTTATGACCGTCGATTTCGGCGACAATCATGCCAAGTACTCCGACGCTTTGCGCGGGATGATGACCAGGTTTTTCGGCTTTACTCCGCAGACGCCGGCCAATGTGCAGCCGGCACAATTCGCCATCACATCCCCGCTCCCGCTTGGCGCGCTGAAGAGCGACGTAGACACAATCATTAGGGAGAGGCTGGGGACGGACGCCTTCCTCCTTGATGCTTACGAAATTAAAGCGCTGGTCGACTAGTTCCACCGCGGGAACTCCCAGATCTCCCTTGTTTGTGTCGGCAGATGAACCCAGGAGCGGACCGGAGGACTGGCATGCGCGACCCGCAGTTTCACCTTTCTGATGGCATATCAGTGGCAGGAGGATCGCTTCATGCCCGTAGCGGCGACACCGTCCGATTCATTGGGGCGGACACACTCTGCACCGTCAGAGAGTACAACACGGAAACACTCGAATATCGCGTCCAGCGTTGCGGCGAACACGCCAGCAGCCGAACCAGAAACAATTTCCGACTCTCGTGGCTGGAATGCGCGACCGGAACCCCCCGTGACAGGAGGCTCTAGCGGGCTCGCGAAATTAATGCGCCTTCAGTCGCTCGATCAATTTAAGGGGATGGATTGGTTTCGCGATCAGTTCAAACTCGAAGCCTTGCCTAAGACCCTCCAGCAATATCTCCGTAATTCCCGCCTGTCCCGAAAAGAGCAAGATTCTGGCGTCCGGATATATCTTCCGCATTGCAATGGCAAGACCAACCCCATTCATTCGCGGCATGAGCACATCGGAGAGCAGGTAGTCGGGGTGGAACCCGCAGCCGCCTCCAAAGCTTCCCAGCCGTCATAGGCGACGGCTACGTGAAACCCTGACATCTCTAGAATCTCAGCTAGTGTGTCTGCGATGCGTCTTTCATCGTCGACAACAAGGATTTTTGGCAGACTACGCTGCGGCTGTTTAGACTCCGCCTCGTCCGAAGGAAGCATGCCTTCGGACCGGGGGAAACTTATCTATTAGAAAAATGCTACCTGGCAGCGTTCCGAACATATTGGACTCTGCACTTCGTCATCTCATTGCCGGCCGGCGAGAAGGTGGGAAGCAGGGGTGGCAAAAGGGATGAAGATGGTGATTGTGGTGCCGCTTTTTCCCGGTTCGGCGGTACTTGCGACAGAGATTTGGCCCCCACGTCTTTCAATAAGTTGCCGGCAACCCAGAGCCCTATGCCCGTTCCGAGTTCCCCCCTTTGCTGGTGAAAAATGGCTCGAATATCTTGTCCAGATGTTCCTGCTGGATACCCGTTCCATTGTCTCGGATCACGGTTTGGATTCCGTCTTCCGTAGGCCCCATGATCGTGTAGAAATCGTCAATACCCCCCCACGCCGCATTGCGTCGACGGCATTCGCGATGACGTTCGACAAGACCTCGAAGCATTCCCCCTTACTGACAAGAATTCTCTGCAGGTCGTTGAACCTGAGATCTACCGAGATACCTTGGGCGGTCAGCTTGGAGTTAATACCGCCAACACGTTTTCGATGAGTTTGTGGAGGAAGCTCTCGGTGGGCGAGCCGGTATCTTTGTAATACCCTAGTGTCTGGCGAGCGATGTGCGTGAGAGACGCGTTCCAGCTCTTCTTCAGCGGTCAGGAGATATTGGTGAGCTTTTCCTGACCCGGCGCTGTGTTGGCGTGCCAGAAAGATGAGATTTATTACCGACTCCAGAGGATTGTTGATCTCGTGCGCGATCGTGGCGGCCATACGGCCTGTGGCTGCCAGCTTCTCCGACTGAATCAACAGCCGCTCTAACTTTTTGCGGTCTGAGATATCGCGGGCGATCTTCGAGGCGCCCGTCACACGGCCAGCTCCATCACGGATCGGCGAAATAGTCACCGAAACATCGATCCTTTCGCCATTCTTTTTTCTGCGAGTCGTCTCATAATGGTCGATGCGGTCACCGGCCCTAAGCTTTCTCAGAATCTCATCCTCTTCATACTGCAATTCGTCCGGGATGAGACGCAGAATGGATTGGCCCACCATCTCCTCCGCGGTGAAGCCGAACATTCGTTGCGCCCCCCGATTCCAGCTGGTGACAATACCGTTCAAATCTTTGCTAATGATCGCGTCATCAGCCGAGTCGACAATGGCAGCCAGCCTGAATCGGCTCTCGTCACTTCGCTCCCGCTCCGAAAGATCGCGGACGATCTTCGAGGCGCCGATCACATCTCCAGTTTCGTTCCTGACAGGGTAGACGATTACAGAGACTGGTACGTTTCCGCCATCCTTCCGAACCCAAGTGGTTTCGTACCGATCGATTGGTTCGTCGGCTCTCAGCCTTCGTTGGAGCTCGTTCTCTTCATGATGCAAATCCGGGGGAACCAGCCGCAAGATCGTTTGGCCGAGAATCTCCTCTTCCTCATAGCCGAATACTCGGACCGCAGCACGGTTCCAGCTGAGGATTCTCCCTGTCAGATCTTTGCTGATGATGGGGTCGTGGGAGGAGTTTATCAGAGCGGCAAAGTGCAAATGGGTGTCGATGAATGATTCGCCGTCCTTATTTGGCGGATCGGCCAATGGATTGTCGGGTCCGGATGGCAATGCTGTCACTCCAATAGCGTCTAACAGGTATGACACGATCATCGTCTCACCCGTTCATTGTGCAGATTTTGCCGCCCGGAGGCAGTATGGGAGAATAAATGGCGAAGATGCTCTGAGTTCGCAATCCTTAGCGTTCATGCGTAGCTATGAAAATGGCGATTCGGCACCAATTCGATCCACGCGACCTTCCAAACGGGCGTCACTCTGCCTTCAAAAACGAACGGGCCTAGCTCCAGCCAGTTAAACTCTTCTTTCGGTTAGAGGAGTCCCTTCGGCAGGCTTCATCGTCATCTTTGCACTTCGGACGGAATATTCTTGTCTTCACTCATGCCCCAAATTATGCGTCTGATGCTCGGATGTTGGCGGCAATGACACTAGATTGCTCGCTATTCGCTTGGATATACTCCGAAGCTCCCGAGCTTGGAACACTACACGCCCTTGGAGGCAGCATGAAGGCCGTGGACTGCCAGGCTTCCTTCGCCTATCGCCGAAGCGCTGACGGCACGATCGACGCCATCTGTCTCACCTGTTACCTGACCGCTGCAACTGCCGGCAGCAAAGCTGAACTTCAGGAGCGGAAAAAGGCTCACGACTGTCCGAGACGGCCGTCTAAACGACCTATCCTATAACTCCTAACGTGGATCAAATGACGGAAGATCAGAAGAATTGGTTAGCCCTGGACTGCTCAAAGTTTTGGAGCGATTCGGGACCGTCAAGCGACCAGCGCCCGGTAAATTCATGCCGTTTCCCCGTCGTTAATCACATTCCAACTTTCAACAATTTTCGTCAAAAAACAGAGCCGCCAGCTTACCTTCCGAGTCGCAGAAGATCAGATGTTCATCGTGAATTTCTACGGTCGACGCGGTCACATGTTGGAGCGCACCGCTCGGGGCTTTCATCCGCACGAGGTAGCTCTTGCTGGGCATCGCCCACATTATGCGCTCGAACGCGGTGCAAAAGGGAAGGCATGGCCCACCGATGAGGGTGAGCCTAGCTCAGAGCGTGGCTAGTTTGCCTTTATGACGGACGGAAGTTTCCAGGATCCGTCCAAAATAGATGGCGCAGAATCCTTAGGCCAGTACATCCGCAACATGGGGATGAATTCGCCCTTCGGCGCCGGCAGCCAATTCGCTTCTTTGTCCTTGCCTGGGGAATCGGCCTGGAAGTAAAGCGTGAGAGACCCATCCGCGTTGTACGTCGGGCGGTCGCGTAGGCTGACGGTGAACTTGTTCAGCGGGTTGGGCACAAACCACCAGCCACCATCTACCATGTACATGGTGATTGACCAGAAACCATTGACTGGGGGGATTTGCCCCTTGGCAAAGGTTATTGTGTACTTGTTCGCGCCGGTAAGTTTTGTACCTGTGCTGTCTACGAAGGTGTATGGATAAACCGCATCTTCCTGCAGGTTCGCTGGCCAGCCGAAAGCAGCTACCGTAGCCCTCTTTAAATAGTCGGTGCCGTAAACCCCAAGGCCGACGGTGACGCTCCAGCCGTTCTCTTTCCTGCCCATGTTTCCCCGGTTGCCTTCGATGCGCTGCATACCTATTTTGCCCATGTCCTTCAGAGCAGCCTGCGTCGCTGTATCCAGCTTTGTGATGTTGATGGCTTACCAGGTTCGATACCAATCGTGGCCATCTTCGCTAGGATGGGACCGTCTTTGGCAGGTGGCGCAACTTTGCCCATCAGCTTTGCCATCATGTTGAAGTAGGTCGAGGTGTCCATCGCGTTGATGACCTCTTGTGGTTTGTCTGTCATGCTAAAGCCCGGATTCGGATCGACTGGCGGCGCTTGATAGGTGAAGGGCTTGCCCCAGGAGGAGAGCGGGGTAATCTTGTACTGTGCCTGCAGCGCGTTGACCGCTTCGTAGTCGGCAGGTGAGCCGTCAGCGTAGGTGCGGCCCAAGATGACCATATACTGCGTCGCAACCTTGATTTGTTTCATACCAGCCGGCACAGTCCCCGACCAGCCGGGACCAGTGAGGAGGTATGTTGCTGCCTCGCCACCCACAGTGCGTGTTCCGGGCGTATCGAAATCAATCATCCAAAGATCAGTCATCTCGAAGAGATAAAACCGCTTGCCCATGTCAGGATGACTGAATACCTGGGGCTGCGAAAGGTCCACCCAGGCGAGCGAATAAAGAGTGTCCGCATTCGGGGCCGATACCGCACGAAACTCTGCAGGCGGGTAGCGTGGAACATTAATGAACTGCCCCAGAGGAGCGTGCAACCCCTCCAGCTCGGCAACGTTGCTCATTTGTACGCGGGGTGACTTCCGTGGACTGTCTGCGAGACCGGTCGCTAAGTCTAGTTTGCCCCATTAGTACAACGCAGAGCCCGTAGAGTTCTCCGGGGAGGAGAGACCGATGCTTTGTCCACAATGCCAATCGAGCAACCGCAGAGAATTCCGCACCGAGCTGATGATTCATAGTGGTAGCGAAATCGGGAACGTACCGCCTCTTTTCACATTCCCGAGGACTTGGGTGTGCTTCGAGTGTGGTTGCTCAACGTTTATCCTTGCCCACAATCAGCTGCTCGAACTGAGTGAAGCCTGCACTAAAGCTGGAGCGAATACTTAACAACCGACCTGCTTGCAAAGTCCGATTTTTGGAAATTACTTCAAGCGACTGGCAAAACTACCAGTCGCGGCGGGCGAGAACACGCGTAAACTCGCGCCGTGGAGCACCTGAGCGCCTGGCACGATTTCGACCCTAAAGATCGGGGCACCTACCCGAAAGTGGATTCGCCCGTTCAGGTGAGATTCGCTGATGAAGCCCCTGGCAGATGGAGGTGGTCACGAAGTTCTGCGCCGCGATGCTTCCCGAATCGCGGATCACAGCATGGCGATACATCGAAGACAAGGCCGTTGGGTGACCGCTGAATACTTGATGATGGGCTCTTCGCTGTCACAGCGGTGAGCAACCTCGTATTCCATCGTCAGTCGAGTCTTTCCTCACAGTTCACCACCCTAATCATTCTTATCGAATGATAGGCGGACCTATCGCAACTGACAGTGGGCGCACGGACGCCGCCACGACTATGCTGTCGGATGACAGTTATTCGGCCCTGGGACTACGTCGATCGCCAAGTGGCAGTGACGTCTTGAACGCGGTTTTCTCACTGGACGCTTCGACTCGTTCCGAAAAGTTCAGACGGAGGAACTACATGTATTTCACCGACGACTCACTACTACCCGAGAATCAAGCCCCTCTGATGATTACCGCCGCGCCCTATGGGCCGATCTGGTTGCCAGGGGACTGCACACCTGAACAAAAGCTCCCCGTCACCTGGGATGAACAGGTCCAGGCGGCGGTCGATTGTTTCAATGCCGGGGCAACGTTGCCGCACATCCATGTGCGCGATCCAAAACCCGCCACATCTCGAAAAATTTCAACGAGTACAACGATCAGATCGGGCGTCTGCGCAATGCCGTGCCGAAGATGATCCTGCAGCTCGGCGGATCGATTTCTTTTGCCCCCGAACCCGGAGAAGAAGCTAAGTTCCAGAGCTACGACTCGCGCCATAAACTAGCCGAAATCAATCCCAAGCCGGATCAGGTCACGGTTGCCTGTGGAACCAGCCTTTACGATCTGACGGCGCTCCATCCCGTCGATGATGCGTTCCAGGGGACGCGTGTCGCCAATCCGGCTATG